>CAVOJS010000005.1:0-2519072 GCA_963696335.1 Terriglobia bacterium | reverse complement strand
AGCTGCGCGAGGCTATTCTGGCGGCGCGCGAGGCCGCGGGTGACGAGCTCGTTCTGATCGCGCAGGTGTCCATTGAAGACGACGGAAGTCTGCAGGACGGCAGTTCCACGGAAACGTTCACGCGAGCTTTGGATGAATGGCCGGTCGATGTGATCGGATTGAACTGCTCGTCGGGACCTCGCGTCACTCTCGAAACCATCGAAAACATGCGGGCGTTCACGAACAAGCCTCTGAGCGCCATGCCCAACGCGGGACTGCCGGTGACGGTGGAGGGGCGCAGCCCTGTACCTTTGTTCTTCGGAATACATGGCGCAGTACGCGCGCCGTTTCCTGCAGGAAGGCGTCAAAATCGTGGGCGGATGCTGCGGCACCACGCCCGAACACATCAAGGAAATTCGACGCGAAGTGCGCAGCATGCAACCGCACCATCGCGCGGCCCTGGCCATTTCGGATAACGCCGAGCGGCAGCCGGCGAAGACACTGGCGCCCGTTCCGGTTGGCGAGCGAAGCGCGCTCGGGGCCAAGCTGGCCGCCGGACGTTTCGTTGCGTTCGTGGAGATCCTGCCGCCCCGCGGCGTCGATGCGACCAAGGAGATCGAGGGCGCGAAGCTATGCCGGGAGGCCGGCATCGACGTGATCAATGTGCCGGACGGTCCCCGCGCCAGCGCGCGCATGAGCGCACAGGTCACCTGCCAGTTGATTCAGCGCCATGCCGAAATCGAAGCGGTTTTGCATTTCTGCTGCCGCGACCGCAACATCCTGGGCATCCAGAGCGAGCTGCTCGGCGCGCACGCCGCGGGAATCCGTAATCTAATCTGCATCACCGGCGATCCGCCGCGCATGGGGACCTATCCGGATGCGACAGCGGTCTTCGACGTGGACTCGATCGGCCTGATCACCATTGCCCATCACCTCAATCAGGGGCTGGACCTCGGCGGAAATTCGATGGGCTCGCAGACCGCGCTGCTGATCGGCATGGGCGCCAACCCGGGCTCGCTGAATCTGGATGACGAATTACGGCGAGTCGAAAAAAAGGTGGAAGCGGGCGCCGATTACATCGTAACGCAGCCGGTTTTTGACCTCGCCTCGCTCGAAGCGTTCTTGAAGCGCACAGAGTCTTTCAGGCTCCCGGTGATCGCCGGAATCTGGCCCCTGACCAGTTTCCGCAATGCTGAATTTATGGTGCATGAGCTGCGAGTGGCCGTCCCGGAGAATTATATGGAACGCATGCGGGCGGCCGAAAGCGCGGAGGCGGCGCGGGCAGAGGGCGTCGCCATCGCCCAGGAAATGGTGCAGGCGGTACGTCCCATCACCGCGGGCGTGCAGCTCAGCGCCCCGTTCGGCCGCTACGAGATGGCCGTGCAAGTGGCGGGGGCGATCGGCTCGCGGGATTGATCGTCGCGAGATTGACCGTCGCGAGATTGATAAACGACGCGCCGGTTGCGAATGCCACTAAACTGACAAGGAGGCCGCGGGAAATCAAAACGTGCTCTACTGAAAGGCTGGGCGATTCGTAACAAACGATGCAGCCCGACTTTCCCGCACACACGTGGCAACGGATCTCATCGAAATTGACGCCGAAAAACCGGGGTCGCTCGCGGTCGAGCGCGCCGCCGCCGCGATCCGTCGCGGCGAAGTCGTGGCCATACCGAGCGACGCGCTCTACATTCTGGTCGCGGACCCCTTGAATCTGCACGCGGTCGGACGCGTGTTTGCCGCCAAGGGCCGTGAGGCGCAACGCTCCCTGCCTCTGCTGGTGGGCGATATTGTGATGGCCGAAGAACTCGGGAAGGAACTCCCGGCCCGATTCTATCGCCTGGCCCGGAAGTTCTGGCCGGGACCGCTGACCATCATCGCCCCCGCGTCTTCGCGCGTTCCGCTGAAAGTCACCGGAAATACGGGACGGGTCGCCATGCGGCAATCGCTCTCCAAAGTCGCGACCGCCCTGATCGAACGGCTGTCTCAGCCGTTGATTGCGACGAGCGCGAATATCTCCGGCCAGCCCACCTGCGCAAACGGCATCGACGTTTTCGGGACGATGGACGGGCGCATCGATTTAGTGCTCGACGCCGGGCATATATCCGGCAGCGGCGCGACCACCATCGACGTCACGGAGCCTTACTGGAAAATTATCCGCGAAGGCGCGATCCCCGAACGGGAAATCGCGGAAGTGCTCAAGGGAACGTAGGGTCCCGGTAGCGGCACGCTAGAGCGCCGCGCTGGGCTCTTTCAAAGAAGTCTGCTTCAAAGAAGTCTGCTTTGGGTCCGGCTGCTCGCGCGGCAGAGCCGCCGAAGGTTCCGGCAGGAACGGCTCGGCCAGCATGAATGAAAAATCCACGCTGCGGGCCGGGTCCACTCCTTCGAGTCCCACAATGATCCGGTCATCGCCGGCCGCCGGGTGAGCCAGATAAGTTCCGAACAAGCGATCCCACCAGGGGAACACGTCTCCGAGGTTACGGCACTGCTCGCGCGCCTCGATCGAATGATGGATGCGGTGCATGTCCGGCGTCACGATCACGGCGCGCAAGGTCGTTTCGATCCGCCGCGGCAGGATCACATTCGCGTGGGAGAAGGAGCTTTCGAGGCAGGTCAGCAGTTCTACCGCGAGCACGGCCGCGACCGGCGGCGCGAGCACAGCCACAGCCGCGAGGATAGCTCCTTGCATGTAGATGACCTCCAGAGGATGCGCTCGAAAGCCGGTGGACACGTCGAAGTCCGGATCCGAGTGATGGACCATGTGCATCCGCCACAGCCACGCTACGTGGTGTTCGGTCCAGTGCGTGGCGAAGCGCACGAAATCCAGCGCTACAATCGCGAGCACGAAGCGCAGCGCATAGGGCCAAGCGGGCTTATTCAGAAGACCGAAGCGGCTGTTCTGGAATCGCAAGGCGAGCACCACCGGCCCCACGCGATAAATCGCCATCCACACCGCGCTGTAGAGCAGCATCAGGATGCCATGCCGGCTCCAGCGCCGTTCGGGCGCAACTCGAAGGGCAAACTTAGGCCGCCAGGATTCGGCCAGCGCCACCGCCAGAAAACTGGCCACGAGAAGAATCCAATAGGAACGCGCCTCGAGCTTCTGCCAGGATTCAATCTCCTGCCACGGGACCTTCTGCCACGGAATCTGGAGCAACGCGAATCCGGTCACCATAAATGCCATTGTCCGTAGAGCAGAACGTAGGCCGCGAGGAAAGCGTTCGCCGAGGCGTGCGCCACGACCGCGTCGCCCATGCTGCCGCGCCATTTCCACGCGAGCCCGAAAATTACACCGGCAAAGATCCCTGCGATCCACAGACCGCCATGCAATACGCCGAACACCACCGACGACAACCCGAGCGCGAACCAGGTCACGCGTTGCTGAGAAATACATTCAAAACCGGCCGATACCAGCCGCCGCATCAGATATCCGCGAAAGGCGAGTTCTTCGGCGAGCGGAACCGTCGTGATGGCGGCGGCCGCGCGTAACGCAATCCAGGCTATGCGGAGCGCCGGAGATGCCGCAAGCAGTGCTTGAGGAGTTCCATGCTCGCGAGCTGATCCGCCGGCGAGGCGGTCGAGACCAATCCACGCCGCGAATACCAATACGCCTAAAACGGGACCTCGCCACGATATCCGCCAGGTCAGGCTCGCATAGTGTTTTCGAAAAACCCATAGAGCCGCGCCGGCAGCTACGAGGCGCAGCGGATAGAGCCATTCGAAGCCCGCGGATGCGGCCGTCGCGAGCATGCCTGCGCCCAGAATCGCGAGAAATGGAACCAGGTACGCAGCCGTCGGATTGTCGGCCGCAGAGAACCCGCCGGGGGCCCGGCCCAGCACGGCATTTTCATCGACGAATCCCACGCCCGCGAGCGGGCTGCTGGAAAGTCCGATGGCGCTAAATTCCGCGGGGTCGATCGGCGCGGCCGTCAGTCCAGGCGCGGTAAACCCAGGCGCCGTAAACCCAGGCGCCGTAAACCAAGACACGCTCCGAATCGTTACGCAAAATCCGGCCGCGACAACGTTAAAAAGAATCCAGCCGGCCTGCGAATGAAATCCTCCCGCGGCGATCTGCCTCGCGCCCGCGTCGCCGATCAGAATGAGCGCGGCAATGCGCACGGCATTCAGAAAAAACAGCACGACCACGCCGGCCGGGAGCAGTACAAGCGATTGCGGAAAACGGCACTCGCGGTGAAACAGAACCAGCCATACGAAGCCAAACGCGAGAATTAATCCGGCGCCTTCGAGTCCGGAACATTCCGGCGCCACGATGACGTGGAATCGGGGCGTCCCTAATTGCAACCGCGCGGGATTGACAAACACTCCAGCTACAAAGGGCTGCAACAACAACCGGACCATGCCGAACGTAACCCGGCTCGCCGGCAGCCATAGATGCCTGCTGAGGCTCCCGACGACCGACGCAGCCACAATCGCGAATGAAGCGTAGATCCACAAGGGACCACCGGTCGCAAGAAGCCCGCGCCATCGATTCCAGGGCAAGAAAGTCAACACGCCGCATGCGATTCCCGCGCATCCCGCCACGATCCATACGGCGGCGAGCCCGTCCATGCCGCGGGCGTAGCCAGTCGCATGGGTCCCCGAAAGAGAGAACTGCGAAGCATACAGCCGCGACGAGAGGCCCGCGAAGGCAGTCATGGAAAGCCCATGCAAAAGCAGAAACCGCCACGCAAAGGGACTTTCTTCGAGCTCGCGTGAGATTCGTTCGAGCTCCGGCCGATGCTTTAGCCAAAGGAAGGTGGCGTAGAGAGCGCACACGGCTACAATGGCGCGGACTGAGGAGGCCCCCCAATCGTGGATGAATCCGGCGAGTCCGGGCGCGCCCGTGAGCGAGCCGTTGTCGAGGATTACGGAGAGAACCAGGAGTTCCGCTGTGAACAGAAGGGCGAGGTAGAGGATGCGGGACAACAAGCCGCGCGGATGGAAGGAACCTGTGAAAGGCGCCCGGTCGGCCGGCAGGATGGAGGGAAATTGGTCGGCAGCGGCCACGGAAAGATTACCGCCCCAGGCGGCCACAGCGCATTAGGCTTTTGGCACCAGCGCCGCACCGGGGCTCGATCTACAAATGCTCGATCCGGATTCGGGACACGGGCCCGGATGCACCGGGCCCGCGCACCCCCAAATCTACTTCTTACGGCGCCCGCGCAGCACCAGAACACCGCCCGCGAGCAGCGTCAGTGCCGCCGCACCGGTGGAACCGTCAATTTCGGGCGCCGTGATACCCGCCATTAACGTCGTACCCAACCCCAACAGCACAGTCATCAAGCCAAGCAATCTCATCTTTCAGTGCCTCCGCAAAGAATATATTTGACCACCGACAGCGCTCACGCAACCCGCGAACAAGAAACGTTCGTAAGCAACACGTGGACTTCATCAGAGAATCGGCTGGCTGCGCCGCAAACTTTAAGCATTTTCCTCCGACAAAATCACCTTAGTACCTGATAGCCAGTGGTTTAGGTCCACCGGTACTACAAATACTATTACCGAGAAAATTATCACATTTTCAATCGGCTTGCTATACAGCCGGAAGTGTATAAAACAAAGAAGCGCAAATATGTAAGGCGGTGAGTAGGCGCGCGCCAGCTCTAAACGGGCTGCGGAATGCCAGCGGCGCGATCGAGTTCGGCGGGGGCGACGGTGACGATCGTTTTCTCCAGGTCCTCGCCGGATTCCACCATGTGCTTCAGGTGGCGGGTCGCAAGCAGCATGCACCATGGATCGGTCAGGGGATGTCCGCTCTTCGCGGAGAGCGCGAGCAAATCGGCGTGGGGCAGCGCAATGACTCTTTCCTGCGGCTCCTCGCCTTCCGTGCGAAGCACGTATTTCACGTCAATCGTGTCGGCGTGGCGGATGGAGATGCCGTTCTGCAGCCACCGGAACTCGACATCGAAGGTGCGCCCGAACGGATCAGGTCCGGCTTGAAAGCGTCGAACGTTTTCGGTCATCTTTTTTAATAGGGTAACAGAACACCCGTCCGGAGATTACGCGGCGCTCACGGCGCGGGCGAAGTGATCTCGGCTTCGGCTTTCAAAAATTGCCAGTCCGGCAACTCGTAGACCCGGAGCTTGGTGGTCGCGGTGCCGGTCGCATCCTTCACTTCGAGGGGCCCCAGCGGCGGAACCTTGGCATCGAACACGGTGATGGGAGGATCCTCGGGTTTGGCGGCGGTGGTCGTGAGTTTCACCTTCATCACGAGGTCCCCGATATCGGCGTCGGAGTGATTGATGACCGCGAATTTCACCGTGAGTTTCCCGGCACCGCCTTCGGACACACGAAAGCCGGCGATTTCGAGATATTTCGCCAGAGGATTTTTACCGGAGATAACGGAAGTGACGGCCAGAGGAGCGCTGGTCGCTTTATTCGCCCCCGCGCCGGGCCCGGGAGCGGACGAGCATCCGGCCAGAACGGCCGCAAAGAGGAGGACGGGAGCACGCACGTTTTTTAGGATAATACAACCGCGCCGGGCCCGATGCCTTCGCGAGCCGGCAATCCGGCGATAATGAATAAAAATGAGATCCCTCGTAACCCAAGGGGTCGCCGGCGCAGGGGTGGCAAACCAGGCCGCCCGGCATACGATCGTGGGCCACATACGCGAGCAGATCGACACCATATTCCGGCGCGACCCGGCGGCGCGCAGCGTCCTGGAGATTTTCCTGTGTTATCCGGGTTTCCACGCGGTGCTGCTGCACCGTCTGGCGCATCGTCTTTACGGGGACGGCTGGTTTACGCTGGCACGCGTGATCTCGCAGTTTTCCCGTACCTGGACGGGCATTGAGATTCACCCGGGCGCGCGCATCGGGCGGCGCTTCTTCATCGATCACGGCATGGGCGTGGTGATCGGAGAAACCAGCGAGATCGGCGAGGACGTGCTGATTTACCAGGGCGTCACGCTCGGCGGCACTGGCAAAGATACGGGAAAGCGCCATCCGACGCTGGGGAACGGAGTGGTGGTCGGCACCGGCGCTGCAATCCTGGGGAACATCCGCATTGGAGATCACGTCAAAATCGGCGCGGGGAGCGTGGTGGTGCATCCCGTGCCGGATCACTCAACCGTGGTGGGCGTCCCGGGGCGGATCGTGGGCGACGATCAGGAATTCGAGCCGCTCGAACATGGCAATCTTCCCGATCCTGAAGGCGATAAAATCAATGAACTCTCGCGACGGATCGCGGAGATGGAAACAGTGCTCAAGGCGCTTCGGGATGAAAAACTCTCCACCAAACCGTAGTAGCCGCGCGCGGACGGCCGCGGAGCGCACCACCCTCGGGAAGGTATTGCTCGGCGCACTGGCCGCAGCGGCAGTAGCAGCGGCGTCAATGAGCTCCGCGAGGGCGGCCGACATTTCTTATTGGATCGAGCCGTGTTCCGTGGTGAGCTCGGCGGCGTGCGCGCCGGCGGACGTCGATTTGGCACGGTGGGCGTTCGCGGCCTGGGAGAGCGCATCGGACGGCCGTTTGCGGCTGATCGAAAGCAAGGATCGTGCAACGGCGCTCATCCGCCTGGTATGGGCGCAGAAGGACGGCGGCCTGTACGGCGAAACCGAACCGATCGCGGTGCGCGGCCGGCGCGGCGCGGAAATTCACGTGCTTGCCGAGCCTCCGGGTCAAGGAGACCGGCTGTTGCGTGACGCGATCGTGTACTTGACGTGCCTCCACGAAACCGGCCACGCGCTGGGATTGAACCATACACGCGTCTTCGCCGACATCATGTACAGCTTTCAATACGGCGGAGATATCGAAGAATATTTCGGACGCTACCGCCGCCTGTTGACGACGCGTGAAGACATTCGCCGCAACTCCGGGATGTCGCCGGCGGACCGTGCGGCATTTCTTGAGACAATCCCGAACGAGATCCTAGGGAAGGAAATCCCGCACTAACTCGGGGCGTCCTGTTTAGGGCGATACTTTGGCGTCCGGTAACACCACCAGCGTATTGCGTGGGAACGCAAACTTTTTTCCGAGTTCGTCAATCACGTCCACCTGCGAAGTGTATTCGCCTGCGGCCAGCCGCGTGAGAGGGACCTGAAAGTTGAAGGCCACCACCCCGGGCCGCGTGGTCCCGAGCTTGGTGACGCGCGCGGGTTGCGAGACGAAAGCCTTGCGCGCGCCCTGCACCAATTCGAGGCTCGCGATCATATCCGGCGTTTTGCGATCGGGATCGACGCCGGGATCGTAGACTTCAAAGTAGACGTACAGAGTTTGATCCTTGCGGAAAACACGCGTGATGCTGGGCACGGTTTTCTGCCCGTCCTGCACCAGCGGATGATTCGCGATCAGTTTTTTATTATTGTCGGCCGCGCCCACGGCGGCGCTGACCGCTTCCTTCTGATTGCTAAGGATCACCGAGCTCAAGCGCACGGATTTGCCGGCATTCAGGTCGGGCACCGTGAACTTGGTTTCGAAAGTCCCCATCTTTCCGGTCTGATCCTCGCGCGCGAGAAACAGCAGCGAGTAATTGCCGGGCGAGAGTGTGAGCCCGGTGTCGTACTGCAGATGGCGCTGGTCCAGCTTCTCGGCGTCCGCGGTAGTCAGCTTCACGGTGATCTGATCGCGCACGCCGCCTACCAGCTTTCCGTTCGCATCGCGCACCTGGCCGATGAAATCGAGCGCCGTGGATTCCTTTCCGTTTTTCGTCGCGAAGCTCACGGCCGATCCCGGAAGTTTCACGGAAATGGGAACGAAATAGCGGTCCTTCGCCACCCGGAAATAATCCACCTCGAGCGCCAGCGGGAGCTCGCTGACCGGATCGCCGAGCGTCAGCGCTTCTTCAAGCTGCCGCTCCTTATCGCTCGACGTGAACTTGGCAAAGGTCTTCGATCCGTAGTATCCATTGCGGTAATCGAGCTTGGCTTCCTTCGCGAGCGGCGAGGAAGGCGCCAACTGGACCTTGATCCTGCGGTATTTTCCGTCTTCCGCCGCGTTCGAGGAATAGTATCCGATCGTGTAATAGCTGCGAATATCCTCCTGGGCTTGCCGGATGCCCAGCGTCAGATCGTTTACGTCGAGAAGCGCTTTTCCCCCTGTATCCTCGGCCAGGGTGTAGAGCGTCTCCTGCGAATCGTTGAAATTCGTACGCAGGCTCGCCTGTTTGGTTCCCGTCAGGATTCCCGTGCCGCGCGGCGAAGCCGTCGTGGCGTCCCCTCCCGGAATCAGCGCGACCAGCCCACGCGCGTCCACCGGATAAAACGACACGTTCGAGCGCACGGCCGCGTTGATCGTCGCCTTCAGCTGCGATTGATTCTCAATGCCGGTTTTATTGACGCCGCTCGAAAAATAAATCAGAGCCTTTTTTTCCGGGAAGACGGAAAGCTTCCGCGCCGCGTCCTCCAGCGCCGTGAGCTTCCGGTCCGTGTTGAAAATGTTGAACTCCGTATCGTCGGCCGCAAAGGAGCCGCTATCGTCGCCCTCGTCGGCGCTCGTCGAGGCGAGGCCCGCGAGGTCCGCCCCTTCGCCGGTCGCAAACTTGCGCAGCACCGCGATCAGGCTCTCGCGATCGTCGGTAAAATCGACGACCGTTTTAAATTTGCTCGAGAACGTCATGATCGAGACCATGTCGGCCGCGGTCATCTGCGACTGCAAAAATTTGATGGCCGCATCCTCGGCGCGCGCCTGCTCCAGCACGTCCATGGAGCTCAGGTCGAAGAACAGCCCGATGAGACGCTTGTTTTGATACCGTTTGGGATCGCGCTCGAGGGCGGCGGTTACGGAGGCTCCCGCGGGCGCCGTCGCCGGGGCAGCCGCGTTGCGCTCCTCCAGAGTCTGCGGACGCCCGGCGAAGGACAGCGGAGCCATCGGCTCCGTGGTCAGCTCCTGGCGATCGAAAACCGAGATTCTTTGCGGCACGCCATCTTCGAAGATCTGGAAATCGTCCCGCTTGAGATTCGTCACAAGCTTGCCGGCCTTGTCCTTCACTGTGACGTTCACGACCACCAGCTTGGTATCCACCACGAAGGTATCCTGCGCGATGAGCGCAGCCGCGGCCAGCCCCAGCATCCCGGCCGAAAAACGAATCATGCGGCGCTGGGTGCCGCGGGAAAACCAGTTCGTTAGCATGAGAAGCTCGACCTCAAAGATTGGACCTGAAAAGTTAGACCTCAGAAATTAAACCTCGCCGTAAACGTGATGTTTCGCATCCCGCTCGCGGCCGTGGGAACGCCGTAGGTGAGCGAATTCACCACCGTGCCGATCGCCGTATAGTTGACGTGATTTGTGACGTTGGTCGTATCGACTCGCAGCTGCAAACGCATGCGTTCGGTGAGCGGAATGGTACGCTGCAGCGAGAGATTCAGCGAAATCGTCCCCGGACCGGGAATCGTATTGCGTCCCGCGTCGCCGTAGGTGCCTGCGGCCGGAATGGTAAACGCGGCCAGATTAAAAAATCCCGATCCGCTTTCGACCGGCAGACCCGTAGCCTCGGCGCGTCCGCTGCCGACGTTGCCTGTGCCCGCCGTATCCGAGAGATTGCCAAGAACCCGCGCCGTGAGCGGTGTGCCGGTCTCGAACGTCCCAGTCGCGGTAATGGTCCAGTCCTTGAGTGCGTTGGTGATCCATCCGCGATTCGCCAGGACCGAATTCCCCTCCACCGGCGGCTGCCAGATAAAGGTGGGCGCGAAGACGTGCCGGCGATCGAAACTCGAGAGCCCACGCTCCGCACTGATATCGTAAAAATTCTGAGCGACCGTGTTGCCCGCGCCGCCCAGGGTCGAGGAATCGTCAATCGCTTTCGAATACGTATAGAGGGTCGTAAAGGAAAGTCCCCGCCGGAAGCGTCGGTTCAAGCGCGCCTGCAGAGCGTTATAAATGGAATTGCCCACCGGCTCGTCGTAGGTAAACCCCGTGGCGTTTCCGATCGCTAAGCGTTGCTCGGAAGTCAGCGGCGATCCGGGCGGGGCTTGGTTCGGCTGCACCTGCACGTCGAGCCGCGTGCCTTTTGTGCCCAGATACGCGAGCTCCCCTACGAGCGAACCCGGCAGGTTCGATTGCACGCTGACCGTCCAGGACTGCGCGTACATGTCGCGGTAGTTCGGATCCACCGCGTAAGTATTGAGAATCGTTTTGCCCGCCGGCGTGACGGTCAGGCCGGTGGCGAGCGTCAGGGGGTTCGCGAGACTGGTGGTCACGGTGGTCGAGTCCGCAAAAGGAGGCTGGGCGGAAAGGACGCTCTCGAATTTATTGTAGGTGCTGGGATTGTAATACCATCCGTAGCCCACCCGCACCACGATTGGACTCTTAACTGTGGGCTTCCAGGCCAGTCCCGTACGCGGCGCGAAATTGTTGCGATCCGGTTTGATCAATCCGTTCGGATACGTCATCCCCGAATAAAGTCCCGTTTCTCCCGGCGTCACCACGGACACGGCCGTAAACCCGGATGCGATATCCAGATTCGCGATGCGACCGTATTTTTCGTGCCACGGCGAAAAGAATTCGTAGCGCAGCCCCAGGTTCAGCGTCAGGTTCGGGAGCATGCGCCAATCGTCCTGGGCAAACATGTTATAGGAATCGCTGCGGAAATAGGTATTGGAACTGCCGTAGCGGATGGAATTCGCGTCGGGCGCGCCGAGCAGAAAATCCGCGAAATCGAAACCGGTGCCGGGGGTCACTTGGCCGTTCGCATTCAGAAGGCTGGTGGTCAGCCCGCTGAACGTGAAGGTCCCGCGGCCGTTCGCGTCGGTCACGGTGTTGTTGAAGTAGCGCGAATAGCCGCCTCCGAAGCTCCAGTTATGTTTTCCCTTGCGCCATTGAAGCGTGTCGGTGAATCCGAAATTATAAATGGCGCTCTGCGAAGGACTGCCATCGGTAAGGCCACCGAAATTCGTAAAGCTCAGGTTCGGCGGACCGTAGTTCAGCGGGTTCAACGAAGTTCCCTGGATGCCCAGCTCCGCGGCTACGTTGGGGCCGTTCGCGAAGTACGGCGTGGTTGTGTTCGCGTTGCGGTTGAAGGTGCCGACGATGTTGTTGAACATGCCGGGAACAATCGTATGGCGCCAATTGGTGCTCGCGTTGATGCCATTCCCTTGGGTGGTATCGGTGAAGCCGAACAATTGCGGGTTGAGCGCATCGCTGTGTTGCCAGTTCACGACGAACGACATTTGATCCTTGCGCGAAAGCGTCTGCAGCACGCGCATATTGAGCGCCTGCGTGTTGCTGGGCGTCGCGGTGATGTAGCGGTAATTGTTGATTGTGCCCGGCTGGTTCGGCAAGGGAATGTAGTGGAGCAATCCCTCCGCGATCGAGCTGACGCAGTAGGACGGAATCTGATTGTTCGCGAACGGCGTGGGAGTCAGGCTGGTGCATCCCGCGGGCGCGCTCGGAAACTGTAGCGGAGAGGGCATATAAAGGATCGAGTTCACCGCCGAGAAATCGCCCCCTCGTTCGGCGAGGGTTGGCACCGTTCCGGTCAGGTCTTGCCCCACCTTCTGAAGGTTGCCGGTGTAATTGATGAAGAAAAAAGTGTTCTCGAGTTTGAGCAATTTCGGTATTTCGAGCGGGCCGCCGACGTTGAATCCGAATCGATTCTGGGCGAACGCCGCTTTCGTATTTCCCTGCCCGTTGAGCGAGAAGGGAGCGGCATCGAACGCGGAATTTCCCAGCGTGTAAAAGAAAGATCCGCGGATTTGCGAACGTCCCGCGTTGCGCCGGTTGCCGATGAAGTTCCCGTTGCCGCCGCGTCCGCCAGGCCCTCGTCCTCCGCGTCCGCCGCCAAATCCGCCGCCTCCGAAACCACCGCCTCCGCGCCCGCCGCCCCCGAAACCACCGCCCGCGAATCCGCCGCCCGCGCCGGGAGGGCCACCTTGCCCGGCCGCGCCGTTTGCTCCATTGGCTTGCGCGACCCCGGGAACAGCCGCTCCGCCCGACGTGGCGGCATTAAATCCGCCGGGGCCGAACTGTCCGCCGCCGCCGGGCGCGAAATCGCCGGCTTGTGTATTCAAACCGTTGCTGATGCTGCCGTTCACCAGGAACGACTCGTTCGCGCCTTGCGCCGCCACCTGAGGGATCGCCGCAGCCGTGTCTCCGCCGCTTTGCACCGCGGCCTGCGCCTCGGCGGCCGAGGCAGCCAGGGCATCCTGATCGAACGACCCCGCCGCCGCGCCCGCGTTGGGATTTCGATTGGCTCCGGTCCCGTTCCCTGCGCCGGTCGGTGAAGTGTTCCCTGCGTTGTTCGAAGCTGCTCCCGCGCCGTTCGGAGCGCCTGCCGCGCTGTTTCCTCCTCCGGCATTTCCGCCGCCGCGGCCGAATCCCCCTCCGCGGCCAAAACCTCCGCCTTGGCCGCCGCCGAATTGACCGCCCGCACCGCGACCTCCGCCACCTTCCCCTCCGAATCCGCGCCCGAAACCGCCTCGGAATTCCCGCAGCTGTAAAGTGAGATCGATTTTCACCGGTGACGTTCCGATCTGAATCTCCTTATGCCCGGCGTCGAATCCGAACATCGTAACGTCGATCGTCCACATTCCCGGCCCCATATTGTCGATGGTGAACGCGCCGTTCGCGTCGGTCAGGGTGGTCAGAACGCGATCGCCCTGCGTGGCGCGCACGGTTGCGCCGGGAATCGGCTGGCCGTCAGACTTCACGGTGCCGCTTTGGCCCCGCGCCCCCAGCGCCAGAGCTGCCGCAAGCACTGTAAGCTTGAAAAAGTTCATTCTCTAAAGGGATGCCCGTCTGCTAGCCTCAGGTTACACGTAATTGAAGGATGTGACGACCATGGCGCAAAGGCATTCGCATATAAACGGCGCGCATTGTTCTAAGACGTGTACGATCGCGTTGGGGATGACGCCGACGCGAAAAATACGACGGAGGATTCCAGTCCATTGAAGTGGGTCGTCAGCAATCAGGGTGCTCCAAGCGAGGTCGCCGCGCTCGCTGCCGAGCTCGGAATCTCAGAATTGGCCGCGCGCGTTTTGCACAGCCGCGGTTACGGCGATCCCACTCGTGCGCGCCGGTTCCTCGCGCCTTCGGCGGCCGATCTTCACGATCCTTACCTGCTTGCCGGCATGCCGGTCGCGGCCAAAAGGCTCGCGTCGGCGGTCACCGAACGCGAAAGCATCCTGCTCTACGGCGACTACGATGTAGATGGAACGAGCGCGCTCGTGATTCTGAAGACCGCGATCGATCTGGTGGGCGGCCAGGCCGTTTGTCACGTGCCGCACCGAATTCTGGACGGCTATGGGATGAAGAGCGAAGTGGTGGAGGAAGCCGCCGCGCACGGGGTGAAACTGATTGTCAGCGTGGATACCGGTATCCGCGCCAACGACGTGGTCCGCCACGCTTCCGCGCTCGGGATCGACGTGATTGTCACCGATCACCACCTTCCCGAAGCGGAACTGCCTCCCGCGCTCGCGGTGCTGAATCCCAACCGCCCGGACTGTACATATCCGGAGAAGAACCTGTGCGGTGCGGCTGTCGCGTTGAAGCTCGCGGCTGCTCTGATGGTCTCTCTCGCCTGGGAACCGGCGCGCCGGGAGCGCATTCTCGAATCGCTGATGAAGCTCGCGGCGATTGCCACCGTAGCCGACGTGGTTCCTCTGACGGGTGAGAATCGCGTGATCGTGAAGCGCGGACTCGATGGCTTGCGGCGCGTGAAAAATATTGGACTGCGCGCCCTGCTCGACGTGGCGGGGTTCGCCGAGGGAACGGCTCCCAGCGCGCGCCAGGTGGCGTTTCAGATCGCGCCGCGCATTAACGCCGCCGGACGCATGGCCAGCGCCCGCGACGTGCTCGATCTTTTTACCACCACGGATGCCGCGCGCGCCCGCACGATCGCCGGGCAGCTCCACGAACTGAATTCGGCTCGCCAGCAGACCGAGGCGGAAATCGTGCGCGCGATTCTGGAACAATGCGTCGCCGAACCGGTGACCGATCGCGACCCTGCGCTGGTGTTCGCGGCCGAAGGCTGGCACCGGGGAGTGGTGGGGATTGTGGCCAGCCGTGTGGTGGAACGCTTTCACCGGCCCGCTTTCGTACTCGGCATCGACAACGGCGTCGCCCACGGATCGGGACGCAGCATTCGCGCCTTTCATTTGCTTGACGCGCTCGAAGCGATGCCCGATCTTTTTACGAAGTTCGGGGGCCATCGCCAGGCCGCGGGCGTCACACTCGACGCGGCCCACATTGAGGAATTTCGAGACCGCTTTCGGGCTTACGCCGGGGAGCGTCTGACGGCCGCGGATTTCGAGGCAACCCTCGACATCGACGCCGAAGTCAGCTTCGCCGAGATGAACGATGCCGCGGTGGCGGACGTCCTGAATCTCGCTCCGTTCGGGTTTGGCAACGCCGCTCCTACGTTTCTCGCGCGCGATCTCGAGGTGGCCGCCGCTCCCGATATCAAGAAAGAGAAACATCTGTTCCTGCGCTTCCGGCCTCCGGGTTCGCGCACCGGGCTCCTGCGCGCGAAGGCCTGGAATTTCGCGGAGCGCGTGGGTGAGCTCGCGCCGGGGGGGCGTGTGGATGTGGCGATTCAGTTCGAGGAAGACGCGTATTCGGCCGGCCGCGGATATTCTCCGTGGCAGGCCATTCTGCGCGATGTGCGCCCTGCGGCCGCCCCAGTAGCCGCAGGAAAGGTTGCGGCGCGCGGCTGACCGCGTGAACTTTTTTGTAACCGGAACGGCGAGATCATCGGAATGGTGGACAGCCTCCAACGAAGTCGACGCTCATCCGTGTCGCGACCGGATGCGACGTTAAACCTTCCCGCCTTGCGAGCGGATCCAGGCGTCCATCTGGCGCTCCAGGATGTCCAGAGGAACGGTGCCCGTTCGAAACACGACATTGTGAAACTCGCGCAGTGAAAATTTATCGCCCAGCGCCTTGCGCGCTTTGTCGCGCAGCTCGAGCAATCTTCAACTCGCCGATCATGTACGAGCACGCCTGGCCCGGGAAAACGACGTAGCGCTCCACCTCACTCGCTTCAATCCCGTAGTCGATCGCCTGCTGGCGGGTCCATTTCTTGGCGTGGATTCCGGTATCTACGACCAACCGCCGCGCGCGGAATAATTCGTAGTTGAGCTGACCCAGAAGTCCCTCGATATCGTCGTCCGTACCATCCTGATTCCGCGGCGAGCCGTTCGGCATAAAGCCCCCAGCCCTTCGGTGAACGCGGAGATGCCGCCGAAACGCGCGAATTTGGCGGAAACGCGGCAGATCCTTGATCTCCACTTCCAGCGCGATCTGAAAATGATGGCCGGGAACTGTTTCGTGATAGACGATACTGCGCAGCCCAAAGCGCGTCATCATTTCCGGCCGCCGGGGAAATTGAAACGTTCCCGGCCGCGATCCGTCGGGCGCGGGGACATTGTAATTCGCGGCAGCGTTGGCCTCGCGAAAGCTGGGGAACGGACGCGCCACCACCGGCGATTTCGGACGCGTGTCGAACAGAAGCGCGGAACGCACCTCCGCGTCGCGCAGGATTTTCTCGATGTCCTGCATGATCTGCGCGCGGCTCGCCTCCGACGCGGGCTCGGGATAGCGCATGTCTTCGGCAAGCTTCGCAATCCGTTCCTTCACCGGTCCCGCGGTGCGGCCCAGACGCCGCAGGAGCCCGTCCATCTGGGTTTCGATGCGCGCCACCTGGTCGAGACCGATCTGATGAATTTGATCGGCCGAAAGACCGGTCGTGGTGTAGCGATGCAGGTAATAGGCGTAGGCTTCGGAACCGCCCTGAAAGCGCCATAACCCCGCGTCCGCGCCCGCGCGCTTCTGCTCGGCTTCAAGCCATGCGATCGCCTTCTTCCAGGCGGGATAGATCTTTTCGGCCGTGATCTTTTCCGCCTGCGCAGCGAGCGCCGCGCGCCGCGGATCCGGAAGCGAGGCGATCCCCGCGAGCTTCTGCGCGTAGGCCGCGACAAAAGGATTCTGCGCCGGTGCTCCGTCGATGAAGCCCTGCATTTGTTTGATGGTCGCGGCCACAATGAATGCAGGCGGGACGAATCCCTTCGCGGCCTGCCGGCGCGATTCGGCGATGGCTTCTTCCATGCGCGCGCTCACTTCCGTCAACGCCGCGAGATAGTTCTCCGCGTCTCTCTCCGTGAGAACCGGATGACGGACTGTCATGGTCTCCACCAGGCGGATATTCGACGCCGTTCATTTGTTCGAGCGCGAACGAATAATCGAGATACGGCTCCTCGCCAATGATCGTCTCCAGTTGCCATCGCAGCACATCGGCGGAGAGGCGTTGCGCGTCGGATAGCTTGGAAGGATCGAATTTGGAGAGCTCCACGAGACCTTGCCGCGCCAGGCGGATGCGCTCGCGTTGGTAGGCATTGGTCTCCGGCGTCAGTTCGCGCTCCAGGCGATCCTGTTCCTCGCCGCTGAAGTAACGCGCGCTGGTCGCAAGATTGGGATTGCCGCGCACCCACTGCGCAGTAAAATCGCGGAAAAAATCGTCGATCGAGGCCGGGTCCGGCGATGTTTGTCCGACCAACGCCGGGGTGAGCACGGCAAAGAGCAGTGTTGAAGACAGCGCGGCTTGCTTCATGGCGCGGATGATAGCACAGTAAACTACAGAGACCCATCGAAGGAAATATGCGCTGGAGCCAGGTTTCCATTCAGACCCTGCGCGAGGATACGCACCCGCCCCTGGTGCGCGCCGGGTACAAGCGCGGCCAGGAATATCTGTTCCTCGGGCAGCGCACGCTCGCGAAAATCCGGGCGGTGGGCGATCTGGGACGGGTGCTCGCGGAGTGCGGAGTCACGTGCCTGCGCGCGGGCGACCGATCGCGGACGGCGGGCGAACTGGTCGTCGAATCGCCTTCCGGAGAAGACGTTCTGGTGCGAGGCCCGAACTACGCCGAACTTCTCGGCTGGGCGGTCAGCGGCGCGCAGCCGCCCGAATCTCCCGATCCCGAGTGCGGCTCGGGGCCGGCGGAGTTTCATACGCCGGGCGTCAAAACGATCGCGCAGATCGCCGCGTTTACCGGTCTCCCTGCCACGTCGCAGATCAAAAGCGTGGTCACGGTCGCGGGAGGGAATCCCGTGCTGGTGCTGCTGCGCGGAGATCATCAGTTGAGCGAACTGCAAACTGGCCGCCGTCACCGGAACGGCGGACGTCCGGCCCGCGACGGTCGAGGAAGTCCGCGCAAATTTCGGCGCTGAGCCGGGTTCGCTAGGGCCGCTGTTCGCGGACCGGGCCGGCGGAACCCCGATTCGCATCCTGGCGGACGAAAGCCTGCGAGGCCGCCGCAATATGATCTGTGGAGCGAACCGCAGCGAGTATCATTTGCGGAACGTGACTCCCGGCGAGGACTTCGCGGCGGAGTTTTTCGATTTACGGTTAGCCGCGGAAGGCGATCGCTGCGTTTCCGCGAGCGGCGTGGACCTCGGCCCGCTGACATTTCACGCCGCGCGCGTGGTTCGCGACGCTGAAAGCGCGCTCGAAGTGGCCGTGGAGCACGGCTCGGACGCCGACGGCATCGTGCTGCCTCCGTTGATCGCGCCGTTTACCGTGATCGTCACGCCGGTTCACACGGATCGTTTGGACGCGGCGCAAACCATCTACGAGGGCCTGCTTCACCGGGGCGTCGACGCGCTGCTCGACGATCGCGATGTCCGTCCGGGCGTGAAGTTCAAGGACGCGGATCTAATTGGAATCCCGTACCGCATCAACGTCGGGAAAAAACTCGCCGAAGGGCTGGTGGAGTTCGTGACGCGCAGCCCGAAAAGCTCGATCGATCTCCGCCCCGAGGAGATTGTGATTCCGGGATAAGCTCGTGGCACGCTCCTCGCGTTCGGGTCACCCGAAGGATTTCTGCTTCTTGCCGAGAACCTGACCCTCGCTTCGTGCCGCGTCCCTGGCTCTCCCGGGCTCGGCCGCCGGCGTGGACCGGGAGAAAAGCCCCGAGCGCGAAAAGATCCCCGCGCCCGTATCGATCATCTCGGCAACGGCCGGCAGGATATCGAGGCGATCCAACACGTCAGACTTACATCCGCGAGGCAGGATCAGGAAATCGTGAAGGGCTTGCACCCGCGTTGGGAAAGCGCCCGCGCGCAGCGGGTCACGCTTGAACCACACCGAGAAGAGGTTGTGCAGATCGCCCACGAAATGGCGCGAAACCACTTCGCGATAGCTGTCCACGGCTTCGACCGGGTCGCCCTGGGCGAGCCGGTAATACAAGTATGGAAAGTCGACGCCGGCGAAGATCGCGAGCGGCAGCGATCCCCAGAAGCGCCCGTTGATTTCCATGAGCTTGGGAACGCCGCTGTGCCGATCGATTTTAAATTCCACCATCATCGGGCCGGTCCAGTTCAGCACGGAGGCCAGGCGGTGGCCACGCTCCGCCATGCCGCCGTAGGAAAGCGGAATGGTTTCCTTCAGCGCCCCGGGACCGCCCGTCGGGTTGATGGACCGAAGCCGGCGGTTCGCGCAGGCGCCTATTATCTCGCCATGATCGCAAAGGAACTGGACGCTCGCTTCCTCTCCGGACACACATTCCTGAACCAGGGGAAATTCTCCAGTTTGCGCTAAGAGCGCCGCGCATTTGGTCTTCAAATCCTCCGCCGAAGTGGCGAACGTAGCCGTGACTTGAACTCCGCGATCCGGGTTTCCGGCACAATTCCAATACACGCTTCGGCGAGGCTTAACCACTAGAGGAAAACGGTTACGCTCCAAAAAATCAGGCAGCCATTCCGCGCTAGGCTCCGCATACGTCGCCGGCCCTTCGATCCCCACTGAGTCGGCAAGCTTCAGGGTCCGTCCTTTGTCAAAAGCGACATCGAAACAATCGAGCGAGGACGGAAGCAGGCAGTTCCAGGCCGGCGCGGCGCGATTGATCCTGGCGCGCTTGGATGGAACGAGGGGAAGAAGAGTCGAGTCGCTGAAGGCGAAAAGGACCGGATTTCCGGCTCTATTGGCGATCTCTCTCACTCTCGCCGCAAACGCGGCGCGGTCGTCGAGAGGCGAAGGATACAAAAAACGCTCGCGTGCGTAGCGCGAATAGAAGCCCATGGCGGACGGCCGATGCGAGCCGGCGATCACGGGAATCCCCCGGCGTCCCAAGGAGCGGATCGTCGACAGGGAGCTTTTAATGTGGGCATCCAGCACTAACGCAGCGGCAGGCTGGTGCGCGGCAGCGGGCGAGTCAGCCATTGTTCCCCCACACACATTCGGCGACTCCGAATGCTTCCTAGCAAAAAGCGCAGACGCGGCCCCCGCGTCTGAAAGTCCGACTCTTTCGCGGCTTTGGCTGCACGCCGACTGCCACCGGTACACTCTGCCGAAATGCCGGGAAAACGCGTGCGCCCAAATTCTTGTTACGGCCTGAATCGGGTTCGTTCCAGGAAGGTGGAAAGCCTCGCAGAGCGGTCACGCCTTAGTATTTTCAGCAAGATAACGGTGGGCGCAGGACGGACGCCCAAGGGTTGACGGCCGGTCACGCGGGAACGCGCTTCCGCAATTTCGGATTCCCGCACCTACGACGAGTCCGGTGCTTATTCTGGCCAGCCAGGATTCCGCTTTTTACGGGTCGTGCGGTAACGCCAATTTCTGCAGTGGAACATTTTACGGGCTGGTCTCTTCTTGAATCCCTTCGGGAGGTCTTGAAGCCCTTGCGGGGGCCGGTACCAAAGATCGTGCAGTTCCCGGTGGCGAGTCGCAGCGAGTGCCCTGGTTGAAGCTTCCCTCATGCTCCGCGCGGGAAATCACTGGTGCGAAATCTGCTGCAATTCCGTGCCGGAAGGTTGATTAAGGATGAACTTCTCGGGCGTCAAATCGGGCGGATTCTCCTTCATACTGACCACTTCGATCGTGACTTCATAGTGGTCCTGCGGCCGCTTGATATCGATGTTTGAGGGAAACGGTATCCCGTCATAAGGCATCCAGTCGGAATAGCGCGTGTCGCCGAGGACGTTGCCAGAGGTGTCGTACGTTTTTTGGCGGTAGATGTTGAGCGTCTTGCGGTCAAAATGAAGCGTTCGGGCGAGCCACGGTACTGCGGCATCTCGCCGGATGATCAGGAGAATATACGCGGATTCGCGTTCGCTCGTATCCTCCTCAAGGAGCGTTAAATCCTGGTTTGGATCGGGCGGCTCGATGATCAGGGACGTCAGAAAAGCCTCCGGCCGCAGGTTTTCGAGCTGGTTCTTCGACTCCGCGGGCGCGTCGTTCTTTCCTTCAATGAATCGATTCTTGCTGGGGATAAATACCCGGAAGTCGGGGCCCGTGGAAACCATGTCGAAGACGGTGTTAGACATCACAGGGTCCTGCGCCAACACTCGAATATCGTTGCGTTTCTGAAACAAAATGTACCCGCCGAGCGTGGCGTAATCCTTCACTTCGCCCGCGTACACGCTGCCGATCGAAGGCGACATATTCATTCGCATGCTGAAAGACTGGAGCCGGTCGGCGATGCCGTGGACTCGCGCCATCAACTCGTCCTTATTTGCCGTGAGGAGCGGCGCGGTCGGCGGGTTTCCGGGGAGCGTGACCACCCGCCTGCGAACAAAACAGGAAGACAGGGTCGCTGCGAAAAGGAGAACCGCGAGAAGAAGCTGGGTCCGACGGAGAATCATGAACGCGTTCGGAATCCGATCACTGGCCGAAAACAAAGCAACTGATACGCCATAGCGCCGGCCGGGCAGACCTTGTAATACTTCAGCAAGATAGCGAAGGGGCGAGTTCCTCCGAGCCGGCCAACGGCGGAATAGATGCGTCTACGGCTTGACGGAATCGGGCAGTTGCGGCGTTTCCGTCTTGAAAAGGATAATGTCGCCGAACCGGATGCGCAGGTACAGTTTGTGAGGGCCGGTGGACTGGACGAATGCCTGACCGAACAGCCGCGGTTCGGTGGAGCCCGCGAAGTCTGATTTCACGGTTCCGATTCCGCTCTTCGCGTCGATCGAATACCGGGCTTGCTCGGGAAGGTGCATGAAAATCAAACCTTGCAGGGCCGTCGCGTGCACGTCCCCGGCGACGCCATCCACATGCACTTCGCCGATATTATGCTCGATGACAAGTTTGGAATCGCGCGGAACTTTCACCATGTAGTTCAGGTTGAAACTGGTGGCTCGCCCAAAAGGAGAGAAGGGCGGGAGCACATTCTTAGGAAAGTCCGTGGTGATCACGAGTTCAGCGCCCTTACGCTCCGCTGAGATTTTTACGCGGTCCAACTCGCGAGCGGCCTTCTCACGGCCGGACGCAGCGTACTCCTCTTTCGTTGATTTGGTGGTCGTGATCTCCACCGCGGGCTGGTCCCAGGCTTCCACAGTAAGCTCGCCCGTCGAGTTTTTGATCGTGACGGTACCGCCGGTCTGAAAATCGAGGCGTTGCGTGTTCGATACCTGCGCGCTCTGCCTGATCTCATCCTCCGCCCGGTCTTTCGTGGCCGCCGGGCTGCTCAGCGCGCAGATCACGGCGAGGGTGGTCACAAGCAAACCGCGTCGCGGGTTCGGCAAAGGGGTCCGTGTCATTTCTTAAGCATAACTTGGAAGGCCTTCAGCAGAATTTGGAGGACCCGGCGACTCGACCCGATCGTTTCTTCAGCCTGCGTTCCGCGCGGCGAGCAGGCGGATAAAATCCGGGAGTTCGTGCAGGGAAACGATGCCGCCCGCGGGATTGTGAGTGGCGAGCTTTTGCGCTTCGTCCGGATCATTCATGATCAGGATCGGATCGACGTCCGCGCTGCGTCCGGCTTTGATGCCCTCGACCGTATCGGTAAGATAGATCGTCCCGGCGCGGGAGAGTTGCCCGGCGCGCATGGCTTCGAGAAGCGGGACCGACTTTACCCCGCCTGCGTCGTCGCGCGTCGTCACTCCATCACAGAATTCCGCGAGCGAGTTGCGCACGAGGAAACGCGTAGCCGCTTCGCGCGAGAGCGACGTCGCGATGCAAATGCGAATGCCCATCGGCTTCAGTTCCGCAAATACGGAGCGCACGTCCTCGTACAGGCTGGAGCCCGCAACCGCGGCGCATTCCAGTGCCTCGATCGCTTCCACCTGAGCTTCGGTCAGGAGCGCTCCGGAGGATTCCATCAAATTGAGCAAATGCCAGTAGTTCCGGCTCGCGGAAGGACTGCTCTTTCCTTTTCGCCCCCAGAACCGCACGGCGATCTCATGAAACGGTTCGGGAGGAAACTCCGCCAGACATCCCACCGGCTCCAGCAACAGGGCCCGGATCTTCTCCATGCGGCTAGGCGTTCAAGCGGGCGAGGCCGGAGGCGAGGAGACCCTTCGCCATGTCGATCTTGGTGGCGTTGTATTTCAACGGCGCGGCGTTCGCGAGCGCCACGGAAACAGCCTGTTCGCCTAACTCCTCGCTCAGAAGTTTACCGTTCAGAAACGCTTCGACGCTCGTTTCCCGGTACGGCTTTCCGGAGATTCCCCCGAACACTACGCGCGAATCTTCAATCGTCTTGCCGCGAAGCTGCACGCTGATCGCGAGCGAGGCCATGGCAAAGTCCCACACTCCGCGCGGCCGGAGTTTTTCAAAGGACGCCCGCAGCCCGGGCTTCGGCGGAGGCAGGATCACCGAGGTCAAAATCTCGTTATAGCGTACGACGTGGGACTGGATTTTGCCGTCCACCATCATGTCGCCCGGCACCAGGTGTTCGATCGAGAGCTCTTTCTCCCCTTGCGGAGTTGCGAGCTTCGCGCGCGCGTCGAAGGGAATCAGTGCAGTCGCGGCGTCCCCGGGATAAACCGCGTAACACAAGCGCCCGCCCATGGCCGAGTGATAGTAGCTGTTATCGCCGATGGCTCCGTAGCACAGGTAGCCGCCGTTCCTCCAACACGAATATCCTCCGCGCAGATACTGGCACCATACTTCCTGCAGCAGGTCGCCTCCCAGGGTGGAGGCGTTGCGCAGCTCGGGCGACGAGATTTTATCCACCGCCTCGACGAGCATCGGATACTTTTCCTGCAAAAGCGCGGAGTCCGCCAATTCCGAGAGCTTGGTAGCCGCGCCGATCTCGACGCCTCCCGCGGCGTCTTCCCGAATGTACCGGAGGTGATCGATTTTCTTGATATCGACCAGATAGGTGGGGGCCTGCTCCAGACGGTTCTTCAGGCGGATCAGCAAATCGGTCCCGCCGGCATAAACCGCCGCTTTCGATCCGTGCTCCGACAGGATCTCGATCGCCTCGCCGACGGTGGACGGCCGGTAGATGGAAACCTTTTTCATGCATCCCTCCCCGGCGTCTCCGGCATGCCCGCCACACGTTTCCGTTCCGCGCGTTTCGCCGATAATCCGGCCATGATCTTCTCGCGCGTAATCGGATGTTCCCGGATCCGCACCCCACAGGCGTTGTAAATCGCGTTCGAAATCGCGCCCGGCACGCAGCCGATACTGGTCTCGCTGAAGCTCTTAATTCCGTAAAACCAGCGCGGCTCCAGGCTGTCGATGTACACCTGCGTGGACTTCGGAATGTCCATGATGGTGGGAAGCCGATAGGACAGGTATCCGACGCTGTAATGGCGCGTGCCGGGGAACTCCTTGTCCCATGGGATCGGATCGGTGGCTACCTGGGTGCTCTCGACCAGCGACCCCACCATGTCCGCTTCGGAAACCAGCGGATTGATGACCAGGCCGGTGTCGTGCGTGTAGACCGCCCGAACGAAGCGCCAGTTCCCGGTCCAGGTGTCGACCTCCACTTCGGCGAAGCATGCGCCGACGCCCTTATTTAACGCGGTTCGTTCTCCTCCCGTAGTTCCCCGGCCTGTGTGCCGGATCAGGCCATGGTTGGCCGCTGCGAGCGCGGAAAACGTAGTCGCGATCTTTGGATTTTCGCTCGAAGAAATCACGCCGTCGCGAATCTGAAGTTTGGCCGGATCGACCGTCAAGACCGCGGACGCGCGAGCAAGCAGATCCTTGCGCATTTTGTCCGCTGCGAAGCCAAGCGCCGCTCCCTGCAGGGTAATGGTGCGCCCTCCGAACCATTCGTCGCTGAGCGGCGCGATATCCGAATCACCCCACACCAGGCGGATGTGATCCCGCGTTGTGAATCCGAGCATCTCCGCGACCAGCGCCGCGAGCGCCGTGGCGGCGTTCGAGCCGCTATCGGGAAGAGCGATCTTCATGGTCACCAGGCCGTCGGCGGTCACATCCAGATCGCTGCTGAAAATATTCGCGCCGGGCTCCGCCGCAAGTTTCGCGTAGGCGGGCTCGCCTTCGTGATAGCCCATGTTCCCGCCGTGATGCTGCGACATCCCCAAGCCGAATCCGCGTTTAAAGCGGCCCTCATTGCCACCCGCCACCGGGTTCCGTTTATCCCAGCCAAAAACCTTGGCGCCTTCGCGCAGCACCTCCACGGTTGGCATGGTTTCGTACGGATAACGTTTTTCCCCGGGCGTCAACTGCGTCATGTGCATCATGCGGTACTCGAGCGGATCGATTCCGAAACGATCCGCCAGTTCGTCGATCAGGTTCTCCCAGGACCACTTGGTTTCCTGTTGAATATGGCTGCGCGACGGACCGGGGCGAGGCGCGTTGGTGCGATACGCGCACCAGGTCGAATGCCAGTTGGGAACCTGAGCCATGTACAGTTCCAGTTGGTTGAAGGCGTTGCCGGGACCATCCGCGTGGACGCCGAAATCCAGGTCGCCGCAACTGACATAAACTTCATGCTCCAGGGCGACCATGCGCCCTGCCTTCGTGGTCCCGACCTTGAACTTCGTGATCGTCTCCGGCTTAATCTGCAGCTGTGCCAACTCCTGGTCCTTCGGCAGCATGATCTTGACGGGACGGCCGGTGATTTTGGCCAGGTGGGCGATCATCGGGTAGAATCGCTCGGCTGCCATGCGGGCCGCGCCGAACGTGGAACCGTTCCATTTATTGATGATGCGAACCTGTTTGACATCGATTCCCAGCGCCTGAGCGAGCGATGCGCGCACGGGATAAATTCCCTGCCCCATGGCCCACACCGTGAGCTTGTCGCCGTCCCATTTGGCGACGCTGCCGCTCGGCTGCATGGGAACGGACACGCCGCCGGTGAAGCGGTACGTAAACTCCTGGATGACCTCGGACTCGGCGAATCCCTGCGCGATATCGCCGCGCTGGCTCGCCCAGGTTGCGCCCGGAATGTCTTGGGGCGAAAACGATTGGCGAATGAGATTCCCCTTCCCGTGGCCCAGATCGGGAGCGTCGGCCGCCATGCTGTCTTTGAGCAGCGATGCGAAGGGCAGGACGTCATACTGCACACGGATGGCGTCGGCGGCATCCTGCGCGAGATCCTCGGTTTCCGCGGCTACGATCGCTACCGGCTCGCCTTGCAGATTCAACTCGCGCGGCAAGGGCTCCGGGAGGATGCGCCCGCGTGCGACATTAGCACGTTGGAGAGCCGGAGCATTCTTGTATGTAAGGATGTGCTTCACGCCCGGCATCTTTTCCGCGGCGGACGTGTCGATGTCTTTCACGTAGGCGTGCGGATGCGGGCTGGTGAGGAAACGGACGTACAAGAGATCCGGGAACCACACCCGATTCGCATACATCGCCTTGCCGAGAAAGCGCGGAACGGAAACTTCGGGCAGCGGCGGCAACGGTGTGCCGAGGACCTTGAGATTTTCGGGGGGATAACCCTGCCACTTCCTGGTGACCGTCCCGCTGGGGCCCTCGATCACCTCGTCGCCCGCATCGTGCCCGCCGCTCGTCGAATAGTCCCGCACCATCGGCATTTTGATATGCACGACGTTTTCAAGTTCTGGCCGGATCGGCTCCTTGCTGCCGCGCAACACGGCCGCCGAATCGATCACCGTGCGGATGATGTGGGGATAAGCTGCGCAACGGCAAATGTGGCCTGCGAGCGCCGCTTTCACCTGATCCTCAGTCGGATTGAGATTCTTATCGAGCAGTCCCTTCGCCGTCACCACCCATCCGGCCGTGCAGAAGCCGCAGTCGGCGGCGACGCGCATATGTCCGATGCTCTGCAACGGATGCAAATTCTTTTCCGTGCCTACGCCTTCGATGGTGACGATCTTCCGGCCTACCGCTTCGGTGGCAAGCGTGTGGCAGGAATAGAGAGGCACTCCGTCCACCAGGACGCTGCAGGCGCCGCAGCTTGCGCGATTGCAGCTCCGGTTCGTTCCGGTCAGCCCCAACTTCATGGCGATTACTTCCCACAACGTTGTCCGCGCCTCGTATTCGGCGGAATACGTTGTGCCGTTCACAATGAACGAAGCTTTCTCGCTCGCAAAGGACCGGGGACCAGAGGGAAGAGCGGTGGGAGCCGCGTGGAGCGCTTCTCCGGCAATAGTCGTGAGAACCACGCCGGAGCCGGCGGCTCTCAGAAAATCGCGGCGCGAATAACTCATTTCGAACCTCCCTCGCCGGCTCCCGCCGGGCCGCTCTTCGGAAACACGTTCGGGCGGTATTGCTTATGGCATGTGGTGCAGGAGGCGTCGATCGACGCCGCGAGCGCGGCGAGCGCAGTCCCGTCCTTGGCCTGCGCGGCTTTGTAGGCCGCGTTTCCAACATCCACCAGTAGCTTCGCGTCCTTCATCCAATCGCCCTGATCCCGGGCGCGCCCGCGCATCATCAGCAGATTGCCGGATTCCGCCAGGGTCACGGCGCCGCGCCGGACGGCGGCCCAATCCTTATCGTCCTGCGGTCCGCCGCGGTAGATGGTCAGCAAAATGTCATTGGAAGAAGGATGGATGAGGTCGAGCATCAACTCCTTAACGTTAGCCGCAGGCTTGACGTTCGCCGCGGGCGGAAACGGTTCGGAGGCATTCTGCGCAAAGGCGGCCGCACATCCGGCACACAGCAGAAGCACGCACGCGCCGATTGACCTCGTTTTGTAAGGCTCCACGATAGCCGTAGTTTACCTCCGCGAGCTCGCGAGCGCGACCGGCTCACGCGCCGTGCACGGGATTATTTCCCGCCGCGATAGAGCACCCGCCAGATCTTGCCTTTCTGGCTATCGGAGATGTACAGCGATCCATCCGGACCCTCGGCTACGCCATCCGGCCGGGCAGCGGCATCGTTCGGATTCATGAGCGGGGACTTCGCGGTGAAGCCGCTGGCGAAAACCTCAAAATTTCCGGAAGGCTTCCCGCCGGCGAACGGCTGAAACGTGATGTTGTAGCCGGCCTGCTCGAGCGGCAAGCGGTTCCAGGAGCCGTGAAACGCGATGAACGCACCGCCATTGTAGTGACTGGGAAACAGCTTGCTGGCCGTATAGAACATGAGGTCAACCGGGGCCCAGTGCGCCGGGAAAGCAGTCACCGGCGGCGTGAAATCGCCGCAGCGTCCGGTCGTCTTGCCATCGCCGCCGTATTCGGGATTCATAAAAAACTTCTTCTGCCCGTAGTCCCAGAAACAATAGGGCCAGCCGAAGTTCGATCCCGCAACCGCGCGGTACAGAGGCTCGGCGGGACGCTCGGCATTCTCCTGCGCGGTGAACTTCCCGGGCCACATTACGTCGAGCTGATCCCGGTTGTTCATTGCGATATAGACAGCCCCGTCATGCCAGGCGATTGCCGGCATCTGGCGAAGTCCTGTGGCGAAGCGCATGCCGTCTTCCTGTTTCTGTCCCAGCTTGTTCGCATCGAATTTCCAGATGCCGCCGTTGTGTTCAAGAATCGGACACGGGTCCTGCCCCTGCGATTGCGCCGTGCGATCCTTGGTCTGGCAGGCGTTCGAAGGGGCGCCGACGTTGACGTACAGAGAGCCCTTGTCATCGAAGGTGATGCCTTTGTCGCCGTGTTGGCGAACGCCGGGCAGCCCGGCGACCACCGTTTCCGGTTCGCCCGAAGGCTTCAACTGTCCGGGCGTCATCTTATAGCGCACCACGGTGTTGGGACCCGCCAGATAAAGATAGCCGCTGTGCAGAGCGATTCCGGTGACGCTGCCCTGCCCGAAATGCTCCTTCACCTCGAATTTCCCGTCGCCATTCGTGTCGCGAAGCGCCGCGACGCCACCCTTCTCCCCGGTGTCCTGCAATGCGACGTAGACGTCGCCATTGGGGGCGACCACCAGATGCCGCGCGGTACCGAGATTGTCCGCGGCCACCAGGGCGCAAAACCCTTGGGGAAGCATGATGGCGCCGTTATCGGCGTCGCACGTGGGAGCGGCAATCAGAGCGGGAGCGGAGATCGCGGCCACAAAAACTGCGGCGACGAGCGTTCGGCCTCTGAAAATCCTCCGGGAAAACGGCATCTGGGAAAGCGGCATGGTTCCTCCTAAAGCAGGTTCCGCTTGAGAACCGGCTGCTTTTGTATATTATCGAATCTATATGGGGATTCGGCTGTTACGAAGATGGACGATTTTCGTTCTGGGATTGGCGAATCTCGTCGCGCAGGAAAAAGCCCGGTCCGTGTGGGACGGGGTTTATTCAAGCGCTCAGGCCGGGCGCGGCGAAGCGGGCTATGGAGCGGACTGTGCGTCCTGCCACGGGAAAACATTGGAGGGGCGCGGACAGATTCCGCCGCTCGCCGGAGGCGAGTTCACCTCCAACTGGAACGGCATGACCGTCGGCGACCTTTTCGAGAAGATGCGGACCTCCATGCCGGCGGACCGCCCGGGTCAGTTGAGCCCGGAAGAAAACGCCGCGATCCTCGCCTATATCCTCAAGATCAATAAGTTCCCGCCCGGAAACGAGGATCTTCCAGGCGATCCCGGGAAACTCGGCACAATTCGATTCGACGCCGATAAGCCGGGTAAATGAGAAGCAGAAGGCAGGCACGAAGCCGAAGACAGGCGAAAAGCGGAAAAGAGGCAAGATGATGGAACCCGTCGATCCCGTCGATCCCTCCCCCGATCAGAAAACAGTGGGCGGCTTTAAGGCGCACCGCCCTTCCCGTGACGAAGTGCTGCACGGATCGGTTCTGCTTACCTGGGACGGCAACTGGCAGACCGGCGAAACAACGTACAGCGCGCAGTGGACCGAAATGCTGGGCTACGCGGTCGACGAGTTGGCGCCCGATATAAAGACCTGGGAAAGCCGTATACACCCCGAAGACCGGCCCAAGGTTTTTGAGGCGTTGCACGCTCACTTGAGCGGCGCGCAGGCGATGTACGAATGTGAATACCGACTGCGTCACCGCGATGGCCGGTGGATCTGGATTCTGGCCCGCGGAAAAGTTTACGAACGTGCCGCCGATGGATCTCCCCTGCGAATCGCGGGCATCCATCAGGACATCAGCAAGCGCCGGGAAGCGGAGGAAGCTCTTCTTCTCAGCCGCGAGATGTACAAGAACACGGTCGAGTTGAGCACGCAGATTCCCTGGGTAACGAACCCGGATGGCACGACCATCGAGCGGGATCCGCTGTGGGCGGACTACACCGGCGAAAATGTCCGGGTGCCGGCCGGCATGGACTGGCTCGAGGCCTTCCACCCCGACGATCGGGAACGGACGGCGGCGAGTTGGACGCATGCGATCGCGACCGGCGAACCCCTGCGCGTGATCCATCGGCTGCGGCACCGGGACGGGGAATACCGCTACTGCCAATCCAGGGCGCAGCCGCAACGGGATGAGAAGGGAGTGATCGTCCGGTGGTATGGCGCGACCGAGGATATCCATGAACGCGTCGTCGCCGAACAGGCGCTGATTGAAAGCGAGCGGCACATGGCCCTCGCCGTGGAAGGCGCGGGACTATCGACGTGGGATTGGAACCTTCGCAGCGGCGACGTAATCCGCGACCCGCGCTGGGCCAGAATGCTGGGTTACGACGATGGTGTGACGCACCACAAGGCGTTTTGGGAGGAGCACACTCATCCGGAGGATTGGCCCACGGTGGTGGCAACGTGGGAGGCGCACTGCAAGAACGAAACCCATCCGTTTCGCGTGGAATATCGCATGCGCCACCAGTCGGGCGAATGGCGCTGGATCCTGACGCACGGCCGGATCGTCGAACGCGACGCCCTGGGGCCCGTCCGGGCGTGCGGCATCAATCAGGATGTCACCAAGCGGAGGGAACAGGAACGGGAGGAAAGGACCGCGATCGAGAGAGATCGGCTGGAGGCGGTCGTCCAGAATCTGCACGAAGGCGTCATCATAGCCGCGCCGGACGGCACCATTCTGCTGATGAACCGCGTGGCGAAACGAATGTACGGCTTCGACTCCGGTGATCCTGGCCCACTCCACGCCGACGACCTGTTTCGTGCCGTGGACGCTTCGGATTCCTTTGATCACGGCCTGCCGAAGGCGCAGCGTCCGCTGGCGCGCGCGATTCGCGGCGAGGCTTTCTCAAATGTGGAAACGCATAAGCGCAACGCCCATACCAACGAGATGTGGATCGGAAGTTGCGGGAGTACTCCGGTGCGTGCCGCTTCCGGAGAACTGATCAGCGCGGTGCTCACGGTGCGCGACGTGACCGCCGAGCGGCGGGCCGCCCAGGAGCTCTCCCGCGCCAATGAGATTCTGCATGAGCTTTCCGGACAGTTATTGCGTTTACAGGACGAAGAACGCCGGCGCATTGCGCGCGAATTGCATGACGGCTCCGTTCAGGTGCTCGCCGCGGCGCTCATGAATCTCGCCATGCTCAAGGAATCGCCGTCGATGCGTAACCTTGACGCGGAACGGCGCTTGCTTGCCAGGACGGCAAGCCTGACCGAACAATGTGTAAAGGAGCTGCGTACGATGTCATACTTGCTGCATCCCCCGGTTCTCGACGAACTGGGGCTCGGGCCGGCGCTGCGCTCGTGGATCGACGGCTTCTCAGAGCGAAGCGGCATCCCGGTGGAGATCGCGATCCCGGAAGATCTGGGGCGACTTTCGCCGGAAGCGGAGACCGCGCTGTTCCGGATCACCCAAGAGGCGCTCGGCAACGTGCATCGCCATGCCGAAAGCTCGACCGCGGGCGTTCGCCTGGATATCTCCATGGGTACGATTGAATTGGAAATTACGGACGACGGGAAGGGGTTTGACCCGGCCCTCTCTGGAAAAAAAGGCGGCCATCGAAAATTGGGCGTGGGATTGTTGGGAATGCGGGAACGCGCCGGTCAAGTAGGCGGTTCCTTAACGATTGAAAGCCGGCCGGGACGCACCGCGATTCGCGTGAGCCTGCCGAGGATCCCGCGTGTCTGAGCCGTTGCGCATCTTAATCGCCGACGATCATGAGATTGTCCGTGAGGGGCTGCGTGTGATTCTCGAACGCCGCGAAGGCTGGACAGTCTGCGGCGAGGCCTCCACCGGACGGGAAGCGCTGGCCGAGGCCCTCCGCCTGCAGCCGGACATCGTCCTGATGGATATCAGCATGCCCGAACTCAACGGACTCGAAGCGACGCCCCGCATCATGGAAAGAGTGCCCGGCGTCAAGGTGCTCATTCTTTCGGCTCACGATTCCGAGCGGCTGGTCCGGCGCATGTTGTCCTCCGGGGCGCGCGGGTACATGCTCAAAACCGACGCCGGCCGGGATCTCGTCACCGCGGTGGAGTCGATCGCCGACGGACGGCTCTTTTTCACCGCCTCGGTTTCGAACGTAGTGCTGGACTGTCAAAAAAACGCGTTCGATTCCGGCGAGAATCCGAACAATTCCGCCGGGAACCTCACTTCCCGTGAACGCGAAATTCTGCAACTGCTGGCCGAAGGCCGCGCCAACAAGGAGATCGCAGCCCAAATCGCCGTGAGCGTGAAGACGGTGGAAAACCACCGCGCTAAAATCATGGCGAAACTGAACTTTCACTCGCTGACGGACCTGGTGCGCTACGCGATTCAAAACGAGATTGTGAGTCCTTGAGCACGCCCGAAGCAGGCGGAGAGCAAGCGGTGATCCTTCCGTTTCTCCCGATCATTTTTAGGGATCTACCCCATACCAGAAACGCTACGTCATAGGGTAACCTGTTGTCACAAGTATCCCCGCCGCCGGGTCCGCGACTCCATCAGGAGGTTTCAAGGGATTGATAATAAAAAATTAGAACGGGGAATGGGTTAGCGGGTGAGCACGATTTATTCGATCGCGGTAATCGAAGACAGCCCCAGCGACATGACGCTGCTGCGCATGGGTCTGACGAAAACGGGCCTCCTGTTTGAGCTCCGGGAAATCCCGGATGGACCAGAGGCGTTGCAGTTTCTGTCTCGGACCACGACCATTCCGGACCTGATCATCACAGACTTGATCGTCCCCGGGTTGGATTTGAACACCCTGATAGCGGCTTTGAAAGAGACCGAAACGCTGAAGAGCGTCCCGGTAATTGTCCTGAGCGGAATGACGGATGCCAGGCTGGCCGCCCGGGCCGGAGAGCACGAGAACGTCGCCGACTACATCATCAAGCCCGGGGATCTACAGGGATGGTGGAGGGTCGGAGAGAGGGTAAAAAACGTTCTCGAGAAAAAGAAATCGAAACACGCGGGCGGCGCAGATGCGGACCGGTAGGCCACAGATCCTTGCAACTTTCCGGTCCTTGCAACTTTCAGATCCTTGCAACTTTTTTTGTAACGGCAGCCGCGGTGGCCGCTCTAATTTTGGAGCAGCGATGCCAACGGCGGACGGTGGCGACAGCGAAATCGGAAGAGCTGTTGCCCCCGCGTGATCGGACCGCCCCCCGGTGCCAGCGCGCCTAGCGAACGTTGGCGGCGGGGACCGGCATGAATTTCTGGATTCGCTTGGCCTGCTCGACCTCGCCCGTGTAGATGTTTCCCTGGGCATCCGTTCCAATCGCGTTGATCCAATGAAACTGGCCCGCGTACTTACCATTGCCGCCGAATGACCCCAGGGTCTTTCCGGTCGCGTGGTCCAGAATCCATACCCGGTTATTCGTTCCGTCCGCGACGTACATGTATTTTTGCTGCGGGTCCTTCGAAAAAACCATTTTGTAAGTGGTCCCGCACGGAGGCATCTTGGTGTTGGGAGGCAGCCCGCCGCACTCCGGACCGCGCGACGGAGTGTTCGGCGCGACGTAGTAATCCTTTACCCATTTGCCTTGCTTCGTGTAGATCGAAATCCGGTCTTGCCCGCGCTCCCCGACGTACACCAGCCCGTCTTTATCGAACTCCACGAAGTGCAGATCGGGAACGAAATTTTTCTCCTCGGGAGGCGGTGCGCCGGTCCATTTATATGGCGGAATCGGATCGTTCGAGACCTCGCTGAGCGGCATTCCGTGGCCGCCCCATCCGCGTTTGTACGCTCCGGTGTCCATGTCGTAGACCAGCACCCGCTTGTAGTTGATGATGTACATCTCACGGGCGTCCTGGTCCAGATTGAAGCGCCCTTTGTTCACCACATAGCCGGTCTCCTGGTTATTCTCCTTGAGCTGGACGTCTTTGGGCGGGCGATGGCCAAAATCCCATAGGAGCTTCCCCTCGCGCGTGAATTTCAAGATGCTATCCTGCGGAGCCGTTCCGCTGATCCAGATGTTGCCGTCGCGATCGGCAATAATCGTCTGCAGATTGGTGGGCCATTCCGGAATGTAACCCGGGCCTCCCCACGCATGCACCACGTTCCCCGCCTGGTCGAGCTCGATGGCCTCGGGCCCGCGGACGCAGCAATCGATCCGCGGCGGATTACCGTCTCCGCCGATCTCATCCCCGTCGGCGGCCGCGGCACGATTCAGAAACCACACGTGCCCCGTCTTATCCTCCACCGATAATCCCGTCACCTGCTGCATGCTCCAGCGATTGGGCAGCGGTTTCGGCCAGAAGGGATCTACTTTGAACATCGGCGCGCCCTGTGCGTCCAGCGCCTGCGCGGCGCTATTCGCGGATGTTTTCGGGTCCTTCTTTTTGGCGTGGAGGACGGCGGTCGAGAACGCCATCAGCGCCAGTCCGCAACAAATTCCCAGAAACGGCGCGCGCCAACGGCGCGTCTCTGTTGTCCTGTCTGCCGGTAGCTTCGTCGTGATCCTCATGGATTTCGTCCTCCTTCGCGCACCCGCGTGCCTCACGCGGAAGCCGGACGCTCAAGGCTTCGTTCCGGCGAGCGGATTTCGGACTACAACGCTATCACATTTGCGCGCCCCGATCGGCCCGTGCGATTCCCTTACGGCATCTCGCGTACCGGATGCCTTTGGGTCCGGTTTGGTGTAACGTTGACTGAGGGCGCGGACGCCTGATTCAATTTGAACGTCCCTATTTGAACGTCCGTAAGGAGATACCTGTGAGCAAATCCAAGAAACCATCACTCGACCGTCGTGGCTTTTTAAGAAATGCCGCAGGGGCGGCGGCGCTCGCAACCACCGCGACTCCCGCACTCGTCGAAGCGCAAGCCCAGGGAACGCAAACTGCTCCCGCGCCCTATTCGCAGCGAGACCCTACCGGGGTCGCCCTTCCGCCCACTCCCGAGCAGCTTGCGCGCGACGCCGGCAACGTGCGGCCCGGCCCCGTGGTGCGAGCCGTCACGCGTCCGGGCTCGGATCTGATGGTGCAGGCGTTTCGGAATCTGGGTCTCGAATACGTGGCTGCGAATCCGGGATCGACCTTCGAAGGCCTTCAGGAATCCATCATCAACATGGGCCCGTCGCCGAACGAGAAACCGGAATTCATTACGGCGCTGCACGAGGAATCGGCGGTCGCCATGGCGCACGGTTACGCCAAGGCCCAGGGCAAACCGATGCTCGCGCTGCTGCACGGGACCATTGGGATTCAGCACGCGTCGATGGCGATCTTTAACGCGTATTACGATCGCGTGCCCATCGTGATGGTCGCGGGCAACGACCGCGGCGATATCCCCGCGCACACCGCGCTCGATATGGCGGGAATGTGCCGCAGCTTCACGAAATGGGACGCGCAGCCGAAAACGCTCGACGAGGCCATCGCGGCCATTTATCGGGCCTACAACGAAGCGATTACGCCTCCCATGGCGCCGACCCTGGTGGTGATGGATTCCGAGCTTCAGAAAATGAACGCTCCCAACGCGCAGATGCCCGTGTACAAGGCGCCCCAATTTCCGACGATCGATGCGACCAACGCGCGCGCGATCGCCAAAGGTCTGGTCGAGGCGCAGAATCCGCGCATCGCGGTGGGGCGGCTGCGGACGCCCCAGGGCGTGGAACTCGCGGTGCAACTGGCGGAACTGGTGGGCGCGTCCACCAGCACGCGGGCGGCGAACGGCCCCATGAGCTTTCCCCAACGTCACCCGCTCTGTGGACCCGGCGCGAGCACCGCGTACGACTACACGCTCGGTCTCGAAGCCGACGGCGCGCAGGCAGCGCTGGTTGGTCCGGATCTGCCGACCATCGTCCCGGAGCGCGATTCCACGAAAATCCGGTTCGGCGGCATCGATCCGGATGTTCCGGCCAAGCCCCGCGCCAACGCCGCACCCCCGTTTTCTGTGGACGCCGAAGCAAGCCTGCCGGCCATCATCGAAGAAGTGAAGCGGCAAATGACCGCGGATCGGAAGCGACTGGTGGCCGATCGCACGGCGAAGAACGCCGAAGCGAATCAGCGCGCACACTACGAAGCGGTGAAGGCCGCGGTGGACAGCAAGCGCGCGGGATGGGACGGGAGTCCCGTCAGCACGGCCCGCATATACGCGGAACTGTGGCCGTTAATTATGAATGAGGATTGGTGCCTGGCGTCGCCCACCGGTTTTTCGGGCGGCCACAACGTCCAGCTCTGGGATCACAACAAGCCCTATAGCTGCCTGGGCGGGCAAGGAGCGGGCGGTATGGGCTATGGAGCGCCCGCTTCGGTGGGGGCGGCTCTCGCCGCCAAGAAGCGTGGCCGGTTCGTGGTGAACATCCAGTGCGACGGCGATCTCAATTATGCGCCCGGCGTGCTGTGGTCGGCCGCGCATCATCAGCTTCCGCTGCTGACCATCATGCATAACAATCGCGCCTGGCATCAGGAGTTCATGTACGTCGTCTACATGGCGGGCGTTCGCGGACGCGGCACGGATCGCGCGCACATCGGGAGCACCCTGCGCGATCCCTATATCGATTACGCCAAGATGGCGGCCGGCTACGGCATGGCGGGCGAAGGTCCGCTGACCGATCCCACCAAGCTATCGGCGGCGCTGAAGCGCGGCGTCGATTCCGTGAAACGCGGCGAACCTTACATGATCGACGTCATCACGCAGCCGCGCTAAGGAGCCCGACGTGAAAATCAACCAACAATTTAAGATCGCCGTTCACGCGACTGCGCTGGTGATGGCGCTTGCTTCCACTTCGGGTCTAAACGCCCAGGGGCGCGGCGGCGGACGCCCAGGACCGCTTCCCAACAACCCTCCCCCGACGAGTCCGGTGACAGGCGACGCGGCGGCCGGCAAGGGGCTGTACTTCGCCTACAGTTGCTACGCGTGCCACGGCTACAACGGGGAAACGGGACAACGCGCGTTTGTGGGAATTTGGGGCCATCTCGGGACGGAGCAGGAATTCATTACGTTCCTGCGCGCCCGCGCCAATCTCGCGCCGGAAAACAAGTCCACGTATATGCCGAATTTCGCCGAGAACACGCTGCCCGACAAGCAGGCGAAAGATATTTATGCCTACATTCGAAGCTTCAAGAGCAACGCGCCGCCGTTGAAGGATATTCCCGCGCTCAACGCGATTGTCGACGCAGCTTCAAAACCGGCGAAGCAATAGGCCCGGGAGCTTTCCCCCCGCGGAGGAGCTCCTACCCATAAGATCATTTCGCCGTCTGCAAAAACGTGCCCTTCTCCAGTTCCTGAAAAGCCTCCTGGAGCTGCCGCTGGGTGTTCATGACAATGGGCCCGTACCACGCTACCGGCTCCTGCAGAGGCTTTCCCGAGACCAGCAGAAAACGGATTCCATCTTCTCCCGCGTGCACCACGACCTCGTCGCCGCTATCGAATAAAACCAGCGACCGGTCCCCTGCCTCCGAAGGCGGTCTGGTGTCGGCCCATCCGACCGACTCGGTGGGCACCGCCAGAGGCTCCGACGCGTTGCAGAATTTTCCGCTTCCCGCAAAAACGTAAGCGAAAGAATGATGCGAGGTCTCCACCGGCAGCGTCTTCGTCCGGCCCGGAGGCACCGACACGTCGAGGTAGATCGGATCCGCCGCGATCCCGTCGACAGGACCTTTTTTGCCCCAAAACGTCCCGCACACGATGCGGACGTGCGTGCCGTCGTCATCCGTGACCCGCGTAACATCGTCCGCCGCGATTCCCTGATAGCGCGGGGCCGTCATTTTGAGCGCAGCGGGCAGGTTGGCCCATAACTGGAACCCATGCATCCTACCGGCGTCGTCGCCCTTGGGCATTTCCTGGTGAATGATCCCGCTGCCGGCGGTCATCCATTGGATATCGCCTGTGCTGATCACGCCCCGGTTCCCCATGCTATCGCCGTGCTCAACGGTCCCGGCGAGAACGTAGGTGATGGTTTCGATCCCGCGATGCGGGTGCCATGGGAATCCCGCCAGGTAATCCTCCGGGACGTCATTGCGGAAATCATCGAGCAGGAGAAATGGATCGAAGTCGGATGTTTTGCCAAATCCGAAGGCCCGGCGCAGATGCACGCCCGCCCCTTCAATGGTCGGTTTGGACTGGATCAGGCGCTTCACGGGGCGTAAAGACATGGATTCCCTCCACTTTAAAACGAGATTGTTCGGAACCATATTAGAAGACTCGACGGCGCCAAAAGTTTCAGCCTGATAAAAGGAATCGGATGCCGTGACCCGCGCATCTGTTGAAACGAGGTCCGGAAATTGTGGGCGTCTTGGTAGTGTTTTTTGTGGGGTCTTTTGTGGAGGTTTTTGTGAGATGATGTGCACGGAGCCGCCCGCTGCGCCTTGCAAGCTTTCTGCGGCTTTTGAAACCGGAATGAGGCCGCCATTGTGGCGGACGACCGCCGGCGACGGCTTTTATTGGATCTTCCGCGCGGTAAAATGCCGCTGTAACGGCGGGGCGGCGTTCGCTCTCTGAAGGCTAAAGGAAAGGAATCGCGGAAATGCAAGAGTGCAGCCACCTCAGTCAAATTCAACCTGATGTAAAGCCGCACACCCGCGGTTGCGAAGAATGCCTGAAAATGGGCGATACGTGGGTGCACCTTCGCCTGTGCATGATCTGCGGTCACGTGGGTTGCTGCGACTCCTCCAAGAACAAGCACGCGACCAAACATTTTCATCACACCAAGCACCCGATTATGCGCTCCGAGGAACCTGGCGAGGATTGGGGCTGGTGCTACGTGGATGAGATGGAACTCGACTTTGCATAGGATTTGACACCAGCCTGCGGCGGTTCCTTGCGCGGGGAGCTTTTGGTGGGGAGTGTGCACTGATGTTCGAAAGCATTTTGTGCCAGGTGACGGACTTCGATCCGGCGATCGTGGAATCGCTGATCGAGCTGGCCGTCGAGATCGCCCGCGAAGGACGCGAAGGCCGCCGCATCGGTACGTTATTCACGCTCGGCGACGCGGATGCGGTGCTCGCAAAATCGCGCTCCCTGATTCTCAATCCGCTCGCGGGCCATCCGGAGAGCGCGCGCCACATTGACGATCCCAATCTGCGCGGAACCTTGAAGGAATTGGCGCAACTGGATGGCGCTTTCGTGGTGAGCGCGGACGGAGTGGTAGTCGCGGCGTGCCGTTATCTGGACGCGGCGGCGACGGCCATCGACCTTCCCCTGGGGCTCGGGAGCCGCCACATCGCGGCGGCCCACATCAGTTCCGCGACGGGCGCGGTGGGAATCGTTGTTTCGGAGAGCGCCGTCGTGCGCCTGTTTTGCCACGGCCGCCTGATCGGCGAAATCATTCCGGAGCTGTGGATGTTAAAGCGCTACGAATTTCAAGCCGGCGGCCCGGTCGTGAAGGAGACGATCGGAGATCTGGCCGTGATCACCCCGCGCCGTGGAAGGGGCGCGGGAACAAACACCGCGAAATCCGTTTCGCCGAGTCCATCGTAACCCTCAGTGTCGCGAACAATCGATTCGCCTCCCTCATGAACCGAACCTTCGACGCGATCATCATTGGAACCGGGCAGGCCGGCCCCCCTCTCGCGGAGCGCCTGACAGCGGCCGGCATGAACGTCGCGATCCTCGAACGTGGTCTGTTCGGAGGAACCTGCGTCAATACCGGATGCATCCCCACGAAAGCGATGGTGGCGAGCGCCTACGCGGCTCACCTGGCCCGGCGGGCTGCGGACTTCGGCGTGAGCGCCGGCCCGGTCCGCGTGGACATGAAACAAGTGAAGGCGCGCAAGGATCAGATTTCAGGGGAGTCCAACACCGCAGTGGAAACTTCGCTGAAAAATATGGCCCATTGCACCGTCTATCAGGGCCACGGGAGTTTCGTCTCGCCGCGGGAAGTGCAGGTCGGTAACGACCGCCTGACGGCCGGGCGCATTTTTATCAACGTCGGTGGCCGCGCCGTGGTGCCACGGATTCCCGGAGTCGCGGATGTTCCCTTCCTAACTAACAGCTCCCTTTTGCGCCTGGAAAGCCTCCCGCGCCATCTCGTGATCGTGGGGGGCAGCTATATAGGCTTGGAATTCGGTCAGATGTTCCGGCGATTTGGAAGTGAAGTCACGATTCTCGAAGCAGGCCCACGGTTAATCCATCGCGAGGACGAAGACGTCTCCACGGCGATCCGGGAAATTTTCGAAACGGAAGGGATCGCGATCCGCATTGGCGCGAAATGCACGCGGTTCGCAAAGCGCGGAGACGATATCGCCGTTACCGCGAGCTGCGAGGGGCAGGCCGTGGAACTACTCGCTTCACACCTGTTGCTCGCGGTGGGACGGCGTCCCAACACAGATGATCTCGGTCTGGAGAAAGCCGGGATTCAGACCGATGCGCATGGATACATTCAGGTGGACGATCAACTGCGCACCAATGTCCCGGGCGTGTGGGCGCTGGGCGATTGCAACGGAAAAGGCGCGTTCACGCACACCTCCTACAATGACTACGAAATTGCCGCCGCCAATCTTCTGGACGGCGATCCTCGGCGCGTGAGTGACCGGATTCAAACCTACGGCCTGTTCATCGATCCTCCGCTCGGCCGGGCCGGAATGACGGAGGCCGAGGTGCGCAGGACCCATCCCCACGCCCTGATCGGCAAGCGGCCCATGACAAAGGTGGGACGCGCCGTGGAAAAGGGCGAAACGCAGGGCTTCCTGAAAATATTGGTGGATGCGGAATCGCACCAGATCCTGGGCGCTTCTCTGCTCGGGACGGGATGCGATGAGGTGGTTCATTGCATCCTCGACTTGATGTACGCCAAGGCGCCTTATACGGTCCTCCAAAGGGCCATGCACATTCACCCGACCGTTTCCGAGCTGCTTCCCACAATGCTCGGCGAACTCCAACCACTTTCCGCCTAATCGGAGGCATTCGTGCACGCCACATCGTTAATAGGATCGAAGGAAGCGGCAACCCGGAACACATTTTGGGAGCGGCTCGCGGAGGCGCGCCGGCAAACCGACAGGCTGTTCGATCTGGTCCGGCCGGGATCGCTCTATGAACGGCCGATCCCGGAAAGGCACCGGATCATTTTTTATCTTGGACACCTGGAGGCTTTCGACTGGAACCTGCTGCATCCGCGGATTACGAGTGGGAAGGCGTTCGATCCGCCTCTCGATCGCCTGTTCGCGTTCGGAATCGATCCGGTGGACGGAGGATTGCCCTCCGATCAACCCGGCGACTGGCCTTCCGAACCACAGGTACGGGCTTACGGAGACCGAGTTCGAAAAACTCTCGACGCGGCGCTTGCGAACCGGAGTTTCCAGGAATGGAGTGGAAACGAATCCGCGGGCGTTCTCTTAAACGTGGCGATCGAGCATCGCCTGATGCATGCCGAGACGCTGGCGTACATATTGCACCAACTGCCGTACGACAAAAAGGCGGCGCAGCATCAGGCGAGCGTGCCGCCTGCGGCCGGTCCGCGCCCGGAAATGATCGAAATTCCCGAGGGCGCGGCGACCCTCGGATTGCCCCGCGATTCCCAGGAGTTCGGATGGGACAACGAATTCGAAGCCACGACGCTTGACGTGCCGGCCTTCACCATGGATCGCTACAAAGTGACCAACGGCGAGTATCTTATATTCCTGAAGGCCGGTGGATACCGGCACCGTGCTTTATGGAGCCAGGCGGATTGGGAATGGATCAACGCGCAGGGAATCACGCACCCGCTTTTCTGGTCCCAGACGGCCAACGGAGCGTGGATGTATCGAGGGATGTTCGAAGAGATCCCACTGCCGCTCGATTGGCCGGTTTATGTGAGTCATGCGGAGGCCAAGGCCTACGCCAATTGGGCTGGAAAGACGCTGCCGACAGAGGCACAGTGGCATCGGGCGGCGTACGGGGCGCCTGCAGCACCTGCGCGCGGCGCGCGGCGTGAACGGGATTTCCCGTGGGGTGACGAGCCGCCCGAGGATCGGCGCGGATATTTTGACGCATGGCGCTGGGATCCGCTGCCGGTGAACGCGTTTCCTTCGGGAGCGAGCGGGTTCGCTGTGGAGGGATTGTTGGCCAATGGATGGGAATGGACGTCGAGCCTATTCGCACCTTTCCCGGGATTCCGGGCATTCCCGTTTTACGAGGGTTATTCCGCGAACTTTTTCGACGGAGTGCATTCCGTGATGAAGGGCGGATCCCCGCGCACCGATCGTTCTATGCTGCGGCGCTCTTTTCGCAATTGGTTCCAACCGCATTACCAATACGTCTACGCCGGATTCCGCTGTGCCGGAATGTGAGGAGAGAACATCATGCTCACCAACGCAATGCACGCGAGTACGGTTCACGATTTCGCGGCCGATATCCGCTCGGGCCTGCTCCGGCGGGGTCAGAAAGAGCTGCCTTCCAAATATCTGTACGACCCGTTAGGCTCGAAGCTTTTTGAGGCCATCACGGAGCTCGCCGAGTACGGACTGACGCGGGCGGACGAGCGGCTCCTGCGGGGACACGCGCAGGAAATCGCGCAGCGAATCCCCGGCGACGTCGCAGTGTGCGAATTGGGAAGCGGCAGCGGCACGAAAACGCGTTGGATTCTCGAAGCGATCTCCCGGCGCCGCCGGACATTTTATTTTCCCATCGAGATCTCGCGCGCCGCGCTCGCGGTATGCCGGCGCGAACTGTCCGATATCGAGTCCGTGGGAATCGTAGGCTTGGAGAGGGAGTATATCGACGGGCTTCTCGAAGTGGCCGCGCGGCGGGAGAACGGACAGCGCATTCTGGTGCTTTTTCTTGGCAGTACGATCGGGAACTTCAGCCATCCCGCCGACGGAGATTTCCTCGGCGACATCCGCGGGATCCTGCAAGCTGGAGACGCCCTGCTCCTTGGGACCGATCTGGACAAACCGGTCGAGCAGCTTCTGCGCGCCTACGACGATCCCCTGGGAGTTACCGCGGCCTTCAATTTGAATCTGCTCGCCCGTATCAATCGCGAGCTGGGCGGCGACTTCGAACTTGGGGCGTTCGAGCATCTCGCGAAGTTCAACCGGGAAACCAATAGCGTGGAGATGCACCTGCGCTCCATGCGCCGGCAGACCGTCGCGATCCACGCTGCGGATTTCACGGTAGGCTTCGCCGAGGACGAAACGATTTGGACCGAGAACAGCCATAAATATTCCCTGGGTGACGTGAGCCGCATGGCGGAGAATGCGGGTTTCCGGTGCGAAGCGCAATGGATCGACCAGGAATGGCCGTTTGCGGAGAGCCTTTTCCGCGCGGTCTAAGGGGTGTCCGGCTTTGGTCCGATGAAGTTTAGTTGGCAGTGCGCCTTGTGCGATCCTCATGCTCAGGCGGTCGCTCGCAACCAGGAGGATTCCAGTGGCGCATGTCGCAGTCACGTTTACATTTCATAGCGGCCTGAAACGGCGTGTTTTCCGCAATGTCCGGCTCTCGGGAAGCTGGGATGGCGCGGGGCGCTTCTCCGATTCATGGTCCAGCGTGCCGATGACGGCCTTGCAGGGTGAAACCGGCTGCGATGCGTTCAGCGCGAGTATTTTGTTCGACGCGAGTGAGGTAGGAAAAACGTTCCAGTGGGGCGTGACCGCCGATATCGTGGGCGCCCCCAATACCTGGGTGGTGGTCACGGAGGTGCCGGACGAAAATTCCACCCAGCGTTTTCGCAGCTTTATCCTCACGCGGGAGGAGGTGCGGCAGGAATACTGGTTCGTGACGGGACGCCGCTTGGGAGCGCAGAAATTTTTCGAGCAGGGATCGTCCAGCCCGTCGATCCGATTCGCCGTGTGGGCGCCGCACGCGAAAAACGTCGAGGTGGTATTCGGGCTTTTCGATCCGTCCCAGGGAATCCCGGGCGGCTACATAGCTGATGACGGCACGGGAGTGGATCCCGCTGCGCCGGTGATCCCGCTGGTGCCGGTCGGCGGCGGGGTCTGGGAGAGCGATATCACGCAGACGCCGATCCTTGCCAACTACGACAATTACCTGCATCGCCTGTATATGTTCCGGGTTACCAACGAGCAAGGCACGCCCGCTTATAAAGTCGACATTTTCTCCCGCAACCAGGTGGGCCGGGGAGTAGACAATCCGTTCGGCGCGCACTACTTGGGCTCCTACATGGATCTGGACGGGATTGTGAGTTGTTCGGTGGTGTCCGACCCGGATCGATTGACCAACGATTTCAACGACACCGGGATCGAGAAGCGAACGACGATTCCGGAGGAGCAATTCTGGGCCAACGAATACACCGCCGGAAGGATGCCGCCGCAGGATATCAGGAACCTGGTGATCTACGAGCTTCACGTGGGCTCCTTGGGATATCCGTCGACATCCGCGGGAACTTTCGCCGACGCCATGACATTTGTCGATGCCCTTAGCGACCTGGGCGTGAATGCTGTGGAACTTTTGCCGGTTCTGGAATTCGATGGCGATTTACAGTGGGGCTACGGGACATCCTTGTTCTTCTGCCTGCAAACCAGCGCGGGCGGGGCGAATCAACTGAAGCATTTCGTGCGGGCGTGCCATCAGCGCGGCATCGCCGTGATTTTGGACGTGGCGTACAACCATTTCGCGACTTCCGATAACGAGCGGTCGGAGTGGGGATACGATTCGGACCCCAGAATCGCACCTCAAGATAACGTGTGGTACTGGTATCAGGGGCTGCCAACCGACTATCCCGGAAACATCCTCGGCGGGTATTTGAATAATCTGTCGACCGGATATACGCCGCGATTCAGCGAAGAGAACGTGCGTCAGATGTTCACGAGCAGCGCGGCCGCGCTCCTGGATGACTTTCACATCGATGGGCTGCGCGTGGACCTGACCGACGCCATTCACCAAAACAACACGCTGAATGCGACCGGAGAGACCATCGCGGCGGCGAATCTCTACGGAATCAAGTTTCTGCGCGAGCTCGCCCGGACCGTGAAGACCGTGAATCCGTCCGCATTTCTGATCGCCGAGGACCATAGCGGGTGGAGCGCGATGACCCAAGGGCTCGATCAAGGTGGAATGGGATTTGACGCGGTATGGTACTCGGATTTTTATCACCATTTGGTCGGTGACGGAAATTATGGCGATAACTACGCGCGGCTCCTGAAGATCGCCGGCTTCGGAGGCACGGAACCGCTGAATCTGGATTATTTCACCGGAGCGCTGCTGGCGACGCAGGATAGCAAGATTGTCTATCACGAAAACCACGACGAAGCCGGGAACGACCCGAACACCGAGCGAACGATCGTGACGGCGGTGAACGGCGCGCCGCTTACGGGTGCGACCAGGAAGTACGCCGAGGACCGCAGCCGCCTTTGTTTCGCACTCTCCGCGCTTTCCGCAGGAACTCCCATGTTTCTGATGGGCGAGGAGATTGGAGCCGCGAAGTTCTTCCGGTATAACGATTTCTTCCTGAATAAGGAGGACCTGATCGGGCAGCGTACAGACGAAGGGAAATTTCTTTTTCGTTATTATCAGGACCTGATCGGTCTGATTACGGCGAAACCCGCGGCGCGGTCGCGCATGCTCGATGTCATCTACCGGCATAACGACAACCGCGTGATCGCCTTCACGCGAACCTTTCCCAACCAGCAACTGCTGGTTGTGGCCAGCCTGAATGATGCGCCTTTCGATCACGGGTATGTGATCTGGACGGACCCATGGCGTCTACCCGACGGCGGGTGGCAGGAAATCTTCAGTAGCGACGCCGCCATCTACGGCGGGAACAACGTTGGAAACGGCGGCAAGACCTTGTCCGTGCACGGCGGCGTGATCAACGTCGTGATTCCCGCGCGGGGATTTGTAGTTTTCGAAAAGGTCTGGTAACGCTGGACCGGCGGCGATTACTAGTTTGTAGTCAGGCTTTTGCCGCTTTGAAGTCGAGCGGCGGCGGACCTGGTTCTGGGAGACTGAGGGCATGGGAACCCTGCGCCTGGAGCACGTGAGCAAGGACTACATCACGGAAGGAAGTCCCGTGGCCGCTTTGCACGACGTGAATCTGGAATTTCAAGCGGGGGAATTCGTCGCGCTCGTGGGACGCAGCGGATGCGGGAAATCCACGCTCCTCAACTTGGCCGGCGCCATGGATTTTCCCACGTCCGGAACGGTTTGGCTGGACGGAATCGGCACCTCGACGCTCGGTGAAGCGGCCTTGACGAAAATACGCAGGGACAAAGTCGGATTCGTTTTTCAGAGTTTTCAATTGCTCGCGACTCTGTCCGTGATCGAAAACGTGGAGCTCCCGCTGATGCTGGCCGGACGGCCCAACGCGCGCGCCGCCGCGACCGAAAGACTGCGTTGGGTTGAGATGGAGGAGTTTGCGGCACGGATGCCGTTTCAGCTTTCCGGCGGACAGATGCAGCGGGTCGCCATCGCCAGAGCGCTGGCGAATGGGCCTTCTCTCCTGCTGGCGGACGAGCCGACGGGCAATTTGGATAGCGCGACCAGCGAAATGATTCTGGGCCTGCTCCGTCGCACGGCGGATGAAACAAAAACGACGGTCGTGATGGCGACGCACAGCGCCGAGGCGATCGGCGCCGTGGATACGATCGTGCGCATGCAGGACGGCCGGGTACAGAGCGTGAGCCAGGCACAAGAGCTCACGCGAGAGCGCTGAAATCGATGGCGATCTTTGCATTGTTTTATCGTTTGATCGTCCGGCCTTTGCGGCGGGAACGCCTGCGCACGGCGCTGACGGTGCTGGCGGTGGCCTTAGGCGTAGCCGCGGTGGTGGCGATCGAACTTGCGGGGCAGGCCGCCGCCGGCTCTTTTCAATCGTCTCTGCAAACGCTGACCGGTAAGTCGAATCTAGAGGTGACAGCTGCGGGCGGAATTCCGCCGGAGGTTTTCGCGCGTCTGGCCACGGCTCCTTACCCGCTGAAGCTGCATCCGAGGATCGAAGACTACGGGACGATCGCCGGCCCCGTGAAGCGCACGATCCCGGTGATTGGCGGCGATCTGCTGTCGGAAGGAGCGCTGGAGCAAGCCTCCGAAAAGCAGGAATCCCGCACGGCTTCGGATCCTCGGCTGGAAGATTCCGTATGGCTCAGCTCCGGACTCGGGTACAAGGCAGGCGATCGCATTCGATTGTTCACCAACGACACGGCGACGGACTTCACGGTTCGCGGTTTGCTCGATGCGCAGAACGGCGACGCAATTCTCATGGATCTGGCTCCCGCGACGCGGATCTTTCGCCGGGGCGGAAAGCTCGACCGAATTTTGATGGAAGCACCGGGCACGCGTGGAGTGGAGGAATGGGAGACGCTCCTTCGCCGGGAGCTACCTCCCGGGGTGACCATCGCGCCGCAGGGGGCGCAGACGAACGAAAATCGGCGGATGCTTGAGGCTTTCCGCTGGAACCTGCGGGTACTGAGCTATGTTTCGCTCGCGGTGGGCGCGTTTCTGATTTACAACACGATTTCCGTTTCGGTGGTCCGCCGGCGGTTCGAAATCGGAATTCTGCGGGCGCTCGGAACATCGCGTTACGGAATTCTTGCGGGATTTCTCGGCGAGGCTGGTTGCATCGGTTTCCTGGGGGGCGTGGCAGGAGTGATTCTGGGGCGCGTTATGGCCGAAGGCGCCGTCAAACTGGTGGCCTCCACCGTGGCCTCGCTGTATTTCACCAGCCGTCCGGCTCCGATCGCGCTTCCGTGGGACACGGCGGCGTGGGCGGTCGCGACCGGAATCGGCATTGCTCTCATCTCTGCTCTGGGACCCGCGCTCGAGGCATCGAGGGTCGCGCCGGTCGAAGCCATGGCCAGGGGACGGCGCGACTATCAGGCGCATGTGCATCGCTGGCAGACAGCGGCGGCAGCGGTCATTCTCGCCTGTTTCGCGTGGGCGGCCTCGCGGCAAGACGCGGTAAACGGTAAGCCAATCTACGGATATGCATGCGCGGTGCTCGCGATTGTCGCATCGGCACTGTTGATGCCCGCGCTGGTCTCCGGTTTGACAGCGCTGACCGGTGATCTCATCCGGCGCATCTTCGGGGTGGAAGCACTGCTCGCGACCCGGAGCCTTGCAGGATCTCTGCGGCGAACCTCCGTGCTGGTGGGCGCGCTCTCCACGGCGATCGCGGTCCTCACCGCGGTCGGCATCATGGTGGGAAGTTTCCGGGAGACCGTGATTGTGTGGATGGGCGATATTCTGCAGGCGGATCTGTTTCTCAGTCCCGCGGTGCCGGCGGGCGCGGATCGCCATCCGACCATGTCGGCGGAAATCCCGGAGGCGCTCGCGAAGCTTCCGGAAGTGGATGCAATCGATCAACTGCGCACCTACGAAATCCGTTATGAAGGGCTTCCGGCAACGCTCGGGGGCATGGATGCGGCGGTCACGGGACGCCGGAGAAAACGTTCTTTCTTGTCGGGCGCGCCAGCGGAAGCAGTGTTTCGTGAACTCATTGGAAAAGATGCGGTGATCGTGAGCGAACCGTTCGCCAATAAGCATCACACCAAGGCGGGGGACATTCTTCAGCTCAGGCTGGGAGGAAGAGTGGGGGCTTTCCGCGTGCTGGACATCTACTACGATTATTCGAGCGAACGTGGTCTTCTGCTGATGGATCGCGGGACTTTGTTCAAGTACCTTCCGGGGAACGATCCGAGCAACGTAGCCGTATATTTGAAACCCGGCGTTTCGCTCGACGAAGGAGAACGCGCGGTCGAGCAAGTACTCGCGGGACGCCGTGTGGCAGTGGTCCGGAATCGGACGATCCGGGATCAGGGAATCAAAGTTTTTGACCGCACGTTCGCCATCACGTATGTGCTCGAAGCGCTGGCCGTTTTTGTCGCGGTGACGGGCGTGGGGAGTGCATTGCTCGCGCTGGTGATCGACCGGCGGCGCGAGTTCGGATTGCTGCGTTTTTTCGGAGCTGCGAATGATCAGATCCGGCGCATCATCTTGTTTGAGGCGGGATTGCTGGGCGCGGTGGCGAATGTAGCGGGCATCGCATTGGGCGTTGTGCTTTCCCTGCTGTTGATCTACGTGATCAACAAGCAATCGTTCGGGTGGACCATCCAGTTCCACTGGCCCGCGGCGGTGTTGCCGGGCGCGCTGGCCGTGGTTTACATCGCGACGATTCTCTCGGGACTGTATCCTGCACGAATCGCGACGCGTCTGGTGCCGATTGAGGTGATTCATGAGGAATAGAAGAGGATTTCTATTTCTTCTGGGTAGCGCGGCGCTGTCGCGTTCCGCGCGGGCCGCTGCGACCGGGGAATCGTATCGCGTGGCTCTGCCAAATTATCATTTCGAATTTCCGCGCGACCATTTCAATCATCCCGAGTTTCGGACGGAATGGTGGTATTACACGGGAAACTTGCGTACCTCGGAAGGCCGCCGTTTTGGATTCGAGCTGACCTTTTTCAGGCAAGGCGCCGATCGAACGCCGGATTCTCACGATTCCGAAAGTGTCTGGGACGTGCATGATGTGTGGATGGCGCACCTGGCGTTGAGCGATATCAACGGCGGCCAATTTTTTCACACAGAGCGGCTGAATCGTGCGGGCGCGGGGATCGCCGGCGCGGACCTTGCACGAGCTCGTATCTGGAACGGGAACTGGGAGACGCAGTGGACGCTCGACCCGCAGCTTCCGGGGGGAGCGTCACAAACATTGCAGGCCGTGACCGAACGCTTCTCCTTCAAGCTGGCGTTGCGATCCGCTAAGCCACCGGTGATCCATGGAGAGAATGGAGTGAGCCAGAAGGCAAAAGGGCTGGGCAAGGCATCCCACTATATTTCCTTCACGCGTCTGGAAACCCGAGGGGAAGTTGTTCTGGACGGGAAGCAATTTTTCGTGACTGGCCTGACGTGGATGGACCACGAGTTCTTCAGCCACCAATTGGAAGGCGATCAGACAGGGTGGGACTGGTTCAGCCTGCAGATGGAAGATCAGACCGAGTTCATGCTCTTTCGCCTGCGCCACGCGGACGAATCGGCGGATCCGTATTCAGCCGGGACTTTTATCGATCGAGCAGGCCGGGCCACGCATTTGAGCGCGGGCGGCTTCAAACTCACGCCGGGAAAGGTCTGGACCAGCGCGGCTACGCACGGAAAATATCCGATTGAGTGGGTCGTCGAAGTGCCGTCGCTGGGCTTCCGGGCGACGATTCGCACGCCGCTTGCGCAACAAGAACTGGTGGGGAGCGCGCGATCCGGCGGCACTTATTGGGAAGGCGCGATCGACGTAAATGCGACGCGGCTTGGCCAGCGGATCTCTGGAACAGGGTATCTCGAAATGACCGGTTACTCGGGGCGCGTGAACCTGGATTGAGGGCGGCTTCGATAGAAGATCTTCGATAGAAGCCCTTCGATGGAACGACGGGCTTACGCGGGCGTGCGGCGCGGTCGAACGCTAAATTCAAGCTTCCAGCGGCGCGCGTCGCTTGCCACGAACCACAGCTCCAGCATGCCGGTCTCGGTCACCAGACTCTCCAGCGTCACGGGAACGGTCTCGCCGGGGCTGCCGGGAAGAGTGATCTCGACGGGCGTCATCTCTTCCATTTCCGGCGCGATTTCGTCGAGCATCTCTCCCGCGGCGTCCTGCTTACGACCGGTCGATTGAAACAGGCGGAAGCGCGCCCGTTCGCCGATGCGCAACGCGAATTTCCGATTCTTGATCTGATGGCCGCCGCCCTCCTCCATGCCGAAGGGCACGACGGTGAGAGCTTTCAAGGGAGGTTTCATTCCCGGAACCGCGGGCATGGCGGTCTCAATGCCGATGTAGTAGCTACGCGGCACGCCGCCGCGCACGCGCACACCCTTGCCTTGCCGCGCGAGACCGTAGTGCGCGGCGCCGCGCGCCACCGCTTGCATGAGATCATCCGCAACCAGGGGCGTCACCGGACGCGGCAGCCACTGATTCAACACTTCCAGAATCCGTTCACGAACCAAGGCAGCCCGCAACACGCCGCCGTTAAAAAGAACATGCGTGGGCCGCGCTGAATGGCGATGCAGGAAATGCGCGAGATGACGCGTAATGGCGGCATCGGAGGCGAACGGCAGACCGAATTCGGAAAGCGAAGCAGGGCTGCCTTCGGGCGATGCATCGAGGGGCACGACGGGCAGAAATCCGTCGAGGAGAATGCGCCGCAAATCGTCGAACTTTAGTTTGGTCTTGACGTTCCTCCGACCAGGCCGGTCCCGCGGCCGAGGACGGTGATCGGTTGATCGGCCGCCTTCGCGCCTTCGGACAACAGATTCTCCTTCGCGGTGCGGCAATGCTGCCACAGCCCGTGAAATTGGATCGCATCCAGTTTCCGGGGCAAAGTTTGCGCGAGATGATGCGCGAGCGCGGCATCAATATTGTCGCCACCCGAGAAGAATGTGATCGCCGACCGCGATGCGTTCGAGGGCAACTTCCCCGCCCTGATCCTGCACCGCGATGAGGGTGAAATCGGTAGTGCCTCCGCCGATGTCGATCACGAGAATTAAATCGCCGACCGTCACCGAGTCGCGCCAGTCGGGATTGCGCTCGATCCAGGCGTAGAAAGCCGCCTGCGGCTCCTCGAGCAGGATCACACCGCGGTAGCCTGCCTGTTCCGCGGCTTTCAGTGTCAATTCGCGCGCCACTTCATCGAAGGACGCCGGAACGGTGACCAACACCTGGTGGGCGTCGAATGGTTCGCCGGGATGGGTTTCGTCCCAGGCGGTGCGCAGATGATCCAGATAACGGCGCGAGGCCTCCACGGGGGAAACTTTGTCCACGCCCTCAGGCGCATTCGGCGGCAGAATGGCGGCTTCGCGATCGACGCCCGCGTGCGAGAGCCAGGATTTCGCGGAAGAAACCAGACGGCCGGCATTCTCGAGCCCAAGCTTCTGCGCGAGCACGCCAACAATCGGGCCAGCGGGATCGAGGAACAGGAAGGACGGCAGCAGAGGCTCCGGCCGCGTTTCCCCGGGATTCACCAATTGCGGTATGGCGAATTGCTCGACGGCGTCCCCGTGGGTCGAGGCCAGGGCGCAATTCGTCGTACCCAGATCAATTCCGATAACCGGCTTCAACGGTAGCTCCGAATCCGTGCGCAAAGGACCCCTTCCACCAGTTTAGAACTGTTGCGAAGAGGGCCCGCGGAACGAACCAGACCTCTTCCGGCTAACCGTTATTTGACGGGGACGAAACGTTGGACGCGTTCGCCGGCAAAGACTTCGCCGGTGTAGATATTGCCTTTGGAGTCGACCGCTTCCATGTGCAGGCCAAAGAACTGGCCGCCGTTTTGTCCCATGCTGCCCATTTGTCCGACCACTTTTCCGTCTTCGCGGTTCAGGAACCAGATGTGGTTATTCGTCAGGTCCGAAATGTACAGAAACTTCTGTTTCTTATCGGGCGAGAACATGACGCCGCCGGTCGAACCTCCGACACCCGTCATGGGCGCGAGAATAAACTCCTTTACGTATTTGCCGTCCTTCGTGAAAACCTGGATGCGATTGGCCATCCGATCGGCCGCATAAAGAAATCCGTCGTTGGAAATATTCAGCGTGAGGTGACCGCGGAATTCCTTGGGCATGGGTCCGCCGGGCGTGTAGGCGCGATCCTTGTCGTCCATGGTCATTTCGGAGAGCGTGTGTCCGTAGGCACCCCAGCCGCGTTTGAACTTGAACGTATCCAGGTCAAAAACCATGACGCGACCGCCCAAATAATTGTCGGCCGCATAAAGCTCGTGAGCCGGCTCGTCCAGGCGAATCTCCTCGAGGCCTCCGACGATCATCGGCGTGGTCGGCGGATACTTGGCGTGAAAGGCCGCGATCGCGGCGGTTCTCGCAGCCTGCGCCGCGGGGTCGGGGCGCTGCCGTCCGCCGGGAAGAAATCCGAACACGGGACCCATGCTGCCCTTACCGGGAGCGCGATCTTTGACCACGGCATCCCCGCCTCCGCCACCCGGGAGCTTATCGGGCGCACGCGGGACATCGGCGACCCATTGGCCGGTTTTCGTGTCGTACTTTTTCACGGTCTCAAGGCCCAGGTAGGCGAATCCCTTGGTGTCGATCGCCATGCCGTGGCCTTGCGGAGCATCGAACGACCCGATGACATCTCCGTTCTTATCGAAGTGGATCATCGACGGAGGGCGCACGCAGCAATCGGCAATGGGCGGTGTGAGTTCCGCCTCCAGTTCGATGTCCGTCAAATCGTTCGGGCGGTCGTAGGCCCATACGTTGTCGTCCTTGTCGACCGCGAGTCCGGTCACGCCGCCGATTTTCCATTTATTCGGCAGGGGCTTCGGCCAGGAAGGATCGAACTTGAATTTCGGCGCCGCTGACTCCTGTGCATCCACCGAGACGTAGAAGCTCGCAACGCCGAGGAACAACAACGCGGCGCCGCCCAACACCGCGAACGCCCGGTTCCGCGCACTCCTGGTGTAAATCATGAATCCTCCTTCGGCATTCTGTTCTTCAGCAATTCTTAAGGTCACAACGCTGTTCTGCGATTCGATCCGCGCAACGGCTCATCTTACAACAAGCAGGACTCGATTGGCGCGCGAGGAAAGAAGAAATGGATTTAGTCGGTTGGATTGGTCGCGAACACCGTTAGCTCCGGAGTGAAACCGCGGTCATTCATTTCGAGAGCGGCCTTGATCATATGCGCGATGTCTTCGCTCTGGAGCTTACTGGGATGATCCTTTTGCGGAAAGCCCGCCTTGCGGGCGAAATCGGTGATCACCTCACTCGGATTGACGAGGAACACGCGCACGTTATATTTGCGGAGTTCGGCGCGCCAGCATTCGGTCATACCGCGCAAGGCGAATTTGCTTCCATAGTAGGCCGTGCCTTTGGCCGCGCCGCGCAGGGCCGCGGTGGAAGCGATATTGATCAAATTACCGCGCTTGCGCTCCTTGAACAGCCGCGCCGCCTCGCGCGACATCAGCATGACGCCGGTGACGTTGGTGGCGAAGACGGCATCGAAGCTCGCGCGATCCATTTCGGTAAGCTCCTTCAGTACGCCGATGCCGGCGTTGTTAATCAAAACGTCCAGATCGCCGAACTTTTCCTTCACCTCACGAAACGTGCGCAAGACGTCGGCCTCGTTTGAAACATCCGCCTGGATGCCGACGACGCCCAGGGAGCGTGCGGCCTCCTGCAGACGCTCGGGATCGCGGCCGGTAATCGCAACGCGGGCTCCCGCGCGGGCGAGCACCTGAGCGGCGGCGCGGCCAATCCCGCTGGAACCGCCGGTAATCAAAACCACTGCCTTATTGAGATCCATTTCTCTATAGTAGGAGAGCTTGCGCTGGCCGATGCACAACGAGACTACAATCGAGAGTTATGGCTACCGAGCTAAAACCGGTGGACGTGGCCGTGGTCGGACTGGGCGCGGCCGGCGGGGTGGCCGTGCTTCCTCTGGCTCGCGCCGGGCTCCAGGTCGCGGGAATCGAGGCCGGAACGTGGATGGGTCCGCGAGACTATCGCGCGGATGAAGTACACAACAACATTCGGCGGCTGGTGACCTCGGCGCCGAAAGCTCAGCGCGAGATTCCCACCATTCGATCGAACGCTTCGGAAACCGCGCGGCAAGGCCCACAGCATCCGATGATGAACGCGATCGGGGGAACCTCCATTCACTATTGGGCGCAGAGCTGGAGGCTGAAGCCCTGGGACTTCCGGACGCGCTCCGAAGCGATCCGGCGCTATGGGGCAGGGTCCATACCCGATGGCTCGACGCTTGAAGACTGGCCGATCACCTACGATGAACTGGAGCCCTTCTACGACCGCGTGGAGTGGGAAGTGGGAATTTCGGGAAAGGCCGGCAACATCGGAGGCAAAATCGATCCGCGCGGAAATATTTTCGAAGGACCCCGCCGGCGCGAATATCCCATGCCGCCTCTGCACAGCACCGAATTTCTGGATCACATGGCGGAAGCGGCCAGACGCTTGGGCTGGCATCCTTTCCATCCGCCCGCTGCGATCAACACGCAGGTTCGCGAGGGCCGCCCCGGGTGCGCGTACCATGGCTTCTGCGGCACGGGAGGGTGTCACGTGAACGCGAAGGGTTCGACCGCGGTCACCACGATCCCGGCGGCGGTGAAGACCAAAAACCTTGCGATTGCGGATCTGGCGCGTGTGACACGGTTAGCCGTCGGGGCGAACGGCCGGATGACCGGAGTGAATTACGTACGCAACGGCGAGGAGTTTTTTCAACCAGCCAAGGTGGTGCTGTTGGCCGGCTACACCTACGAAAACTCGCGTCTGCTCCTTCTTTCGAAATCGCGGGCCTATCCGAACGGCCTGTCGAACCGGCATGGGCAGGTGGGAAAACATTTTTTCGCGCACTATCAGACCGGCGCCGTCACTGGTCTGTTCCCGTTCGACGTGAATATCTGGTACGGACTTCCCGCACAGGGCATCACGGTGGACGATTTTGCGGACGACGTTTACGATCATTCGGGGGCTGGTTTTATCGGGGGTACCAGCCTGCACGTGCGCATGGAACGTCACCCGATCGAAGCCGCGGCGATGGATACTTACGGGAAGGCTCCGGGATGGGGATCGGCGTGGAAAAAGTTTGCGCGCGAGAATGCCGCCCGCGTCGCCAACACTTATCTGCAGACATCCACCTTCCCGTATGAAAGCTGTTATCTCGACCTCGATCCCAACGTTCTCGATCCGTTCGGCGACGCGGTTTGCCGGATCACCACAGGTGGTCCCAAGCAGAACGAAACGCGGGCCGTGCGGTACGCGCAAAAGAAGATGGAGCAGTGGTTTCGAGAAGCCGGCGCTGTAGCGACCGAGGCCGCTGACCCCGGCGTGCCGGCGCTGACCACCCACGCCTACGGCGGAACGCGCATGGGCGACGATCCGGACACGAACGTTGCCGACCGGTGGGCTTTCTCGCACGAAGTTCCCAACCTCGGCTTTCTCGGCGCCTCTGTCATGGGGACAAGCGGCGCGCGCAATCCGACGCTCACCGCGCAGGCTTTAGCGTGGCGCACGGCGGAACATCTGATCCAGAATTGGAAGTCCCTAAGCGCCTAAGAAATTCGCCAGGAACGGAAATGGAGGAGGCTCATGAGGCACGCATCAATTGTAGGATTTTCGCTTGCGGTCAGTTTCGGGGCGATGGGGGTCTGCGGGCAAACGCCTGAAACCGCCGAGGCTCATGTGGCTATCGCCAGGAGTGCGGCGCGCGGCGAACATACCGGGTTGTTCAACTCCGTGTGCACGCCGACCCGCGATGCACGACCCGCGGCAACGCCCGGCCCTCCCGCGCGCTCCGAGTGGCACGCGGAACCGGCGAAGGTCTTCGACAATCTGTATTTCGTCGGCCAGACCGAGTATTCGGCCTGGGCTGTAACGACGTCGGCGGGCATCATCCTCGTAGACGCGCTATGGGATTATTCCGTCGAAGATGAGGTCGCCGGAGGTCTCAAAAAGCTGGGGCTAGACCCGGCGCAGATCAAAATCGTGCTGCTGAGCCACGGCCACATCGACCACGCGGGCGGCGCGCGCTATCTGCAGGATCATTTCGGCGCCCACGTCATCGCATCGGCCGCGGACTGGGACCTGATGGAACGTGACAAAGGCGCGTGGCCGAAGCCGAAACGCGACATGGTGGCGACCGATGGTCAAAAACTCACGCTCGGCGATACCACCTTGACGCTGTATTTGACGCCGGGACACACGCTCGGGACGATCTCCACGCTCATTCCGGTGAAGGACGGCGGCCAACCGCATATGGTCGCCGAATGGGGCGGCACGGCTTTTAACTGGCTCCGCTCTCCGGGACTCTATATCACGCAGGAGCGGCCGAACAGCTTCTGGTTTGAAGCTTATAGCAGTTCGGCGGAGCGTTTCCGCGACATCGCGGATGCGGCTGGAGCGGACGTGTTGATTTCCAACCACACTGTTTATGACGGATCGGAGTCGAAGTTGGCGGAACTTGCGAAGCGCAAGCCGGGCGATGCCAATCCATATGTGGTTGGCCGGGATAGCGTGAGACGATATCTGACGGTAGCTGAGGAATGCGCGAAGGCTGGTCTTCTGCAGGCGCCTTAAAACGGCGGCTCGCGCGCGACGATCGAGAAGAAAGCACGGTACAGTTGAGAAGAGGATCGCTTCCATTGGCCAAACAAAAAGAAACGCCGGATAATCAAGAGACGGGCAAGCAAGAGACCATCAAAAAAGAAGCTAAGAAAAAAGAGGCAGCTCCGCCCGCGGCCGTAGCCGAGGCTCCCGCCGCCGCGCCCAAGCCTGCCACGAAATCGACAAAAGTGGGGAAACTGCTTCCCAAAAATAAATCCCGCCTGCCGCGCCGGGAGAAGAAAGCGCAGAAAAAAGCCGCCGGCCGCCTGTAAGGCGTCCAACTACCCGGAGCGGGGCGGCAGTTCCCGTGCCGTCCTGCGGGCTTCGACTTCTTCGTCCGTCAGGCGGGCGTCATAAATCGAGCGAAGTTCAATTGTCCGCGCGATGAGGGTCGCGCCCGCCACGGCCAAAATCAACGGAAGGATGAACGAGCGGTCCCGGCCGGTCAATTCCATCATGAGGACGACCGTAGAGATGGGGCCTTGGGTGGTGGCCCCGAGGACGGCCGCGGCTCCGAGCAGCGCGCACAATCCCGAAGGCACTCCCGGCAAAAGCCAGTTCCACGAAAATCCCAGCACGCCGCCGAGCATTGCGCCCACGGTAAGGGATGGCGTGAACAATCCTCCCGGGGCCCCGGTACGGACGCACGTGATGGTTGCGGCCGGCTTCAAGATCAGCAGTGCGAGGAGCAGCCCGGGAGCAAGCTGGCCGGCGAAGGCGAGTTGCGAAACATCTCTGCCGTTGCCGAGCAACTGCGGGAACCAAATGGATACGACGCCGAGCGCGCCCAGGCCCAGGACCGGCGCGACCATTCGACGCCAACCTGGCGGCTTATGCCGGTCGGCCCACGTGATCCCGCGAACGTAACCGACCGATACCAGTCCAGCGATGGGCCCGGCCACCAGCGCGAACGCCATCGCCGCCAGGGAATTCGGGAAGGACGGAATCAGGTACGTGGGCGCATCGGGAAGCACGATCCAGGAAACAGCGGTCGCAATCAGCGAAGTGAAAAGAGCGGGCAGCACATAGCGCAGTGCAAGCATCCCTCGCATGACCTCAAGCGAAAAGAGCGCACCCCCAAGCGGCACGCCATAGGCCGCGGCCATCCCCGCCCCCGCTCCACAAGCGACCAGCAGGCGGCGCTGCTCGTCGGACAGGCGCGCTCCATCTGAAAAAAGATTCGCAAATACGGCTCCGGCTTGTTTGGGCGCTCCTTCCCGGCCTAGGGAGGCACCCATGCCGACAATGATCACCGAGAGCACCGCGCTGCCGAACGTCCGCCACACGGGCATTCTTCCCGCGTGGAACCAGATCGCGGCTGTTGTGTCGATCCCGTTTCCACTAGAGAGTCGCTTGAGAGCAATCTGGCCGACGCCGGTCAGGAGTCCCGCGCCGAGCAAAACGAGAATGTGACGCCATGCATCGGCATGTTGCGCGGCGTCGAGGACGTTCGTGCCGGACCCTCTCCACACGACGCGCTGAACGACTTCGAGCAGGCGCGTGAGAGCGGCTGCGGCGACCCCCGTTCCGACGCCGGTGAGCAGGACCGCCAGCCAGAACGGTCCAGCGCCGGGCCGGCCCAGCGTGGCCGGTATCGCGGTTCCGGCGGAAGCCACCGGCATGGAGGAAGGCGTCGGTTCCATGCTTTATGCGATGAGGAACCTTCAGCGGTTTGCCTCAAGAATCCTCTCTGGTCGACCATTCAAGAATCGCGTTTCCCCCACGATAAAGTAAAGTCCTCGCACTCTTCCCGGCACGGCTCGGTATTTTTTTCCGCTGAAAGGATTTTGACCGTTTCCGTATCTTCTCTGGATTACCGGGTGAGTTACCGGGCGTGCGAGTGGCCGGATACGTGCGTTACCGATCTTATGAAACGCTTCACGAAACTCGCGATAACGGTTTTCACAGTGAGCTTCCTGGCTTACGCCCAGGAGCCGAATCCTGCGCAACCCGCCAGCCCAGATACACCCCAAGCTGAACCGGGGATGCCCACGCCGATTTTCCGCATTCAAGTGGTCTCGCGATCCACGGCTGCGGTGAATTATCTGCATCGCGGCGGGTCAACCAAAATCGACTTTGAAGCGACCCCGCTGATGGCTGGCGCAAGCGGATCCGCGACGGTAGAGAGCATTCGCGGAGTGATTCGCGTTTCCGCGGAGTTCAAGAACTTTGCTCCTCCGAGCAGTTTCGGCCCGGAATATCTGACCTATGTTTTATGGGCGATTTCTCCCGACGGCCGCCCGGTAAATATGGGCGAGCTGACGCTCGATCATTACGGCCAGGGATCGAACAGCGCGATCAAGACGACGAGCGAAATTCAAACCTTCGGCATGATCGTGACGGCTGAGCCGTACTACGCCGTCACGCAGCCGAGCGACGTGGTCGTCCTGCGAAAACGTGGTGCGCCCCGATACGCGCGGAGTGATTGAAACCGTCGACGCAAAGTACGAACTTTTGCCGCGCGGCTTGTATACGAGTGAAGGGAAAGCGAGGGGATTCGTCGCGGTGCAAGTGGACAAGAAGAATCCTTTCGAACTCTTCGAGGCCAAAAACGCCGGTCATGTTGGCGCAAACTGCCGGGGCAGACAAATATGCCGCGGATAGCTATCAGAAGGCGCTGGACTCGCTCTCTTGGGCCCAGCGGAATCAGGACCAGAAACCCGGTCAAAAGCCGGCGATCACCATGGCCCGCGAAGCCGTCCTTCGGGCGGAGGATGCGCGCGTGATCGCGATCCGCGCCCAGCGCGAAGAAGCGCTGGCGCAGGAGCGGCAAGCCGCCGCGGATCGTGAAGCCGTGGCCAAAGCGCATGCCGATCAGGAGGCGGTTGCACGCGCGCAAGCCGACCAGGAGAGAGCCATAGCCGACGCACAACGCGTACGGGCCGAAGCGGACCGGGTTGCGGCGGACCTGGCGCGGGCGCAGGCGCAGGCCGAAGCCGAGGCGGATCGCGCGGCTGCCGAGCAGGCCAAGGCCGAAGCGCTGGCTGCTACGCAGCAGGCGAACAATGACCGGCAGCAGGCACAGCTCGCGAAGCTGGAAGCAGATCGCGCCCGCCAGGATGCTTTGGAGCAGCAGCAAAAGCTGGAGGCCGAAGCGAATCAGGCTCGCGACGCAGCTACTCGGGCGCAACAAGAACAGGCCGAACTCCGGCAGCAGTTGCTGGTCCAGTTCAATCAGATTTTGCAGACTCGAGAGACGGCGCGCGGACTGATCGTGAACATGTCCGATGTGCTGTTCGACACCGCTCAGTATTCGCTGAAGCCGGGTGCTCGTGAAAAACTGGCAAAGATCTCGGGCATCATTCTGGCGCACCCTGGTCTGAATATCGTGATCGAAGGCCACACGGACAGTGTGGGTCCCGACGAGTACAACATGAAGCTGTCGCAAAATCGAGCCGACTCCGTGCGAAACTACCTGATCGGCGAGGGTCTGAATTCGGGTTCGGTAACAGCGCAGGGCTTCGGGAAGACCCGCCCCGTTGCGGATAACAAGACGGCGGCCGGCCGACAGCAGAACCGTCGCGTTGAATTGGTGGTTTCGGGAGATCTTCTCGGCAGTCCGCTCTCCTCGCAGGGCGCCGCGACGCAGCAGTAGCGGACCGCCGTTGCAATCGGCGTCCGGCAATGGAAAAGTGGTACGAGGAGTCCTTCATGAAACTCGTGCCACTTTTTCTGATGGTGGGGTTGGCGGGAGCGTTTACGGCTGCCGTGCCGGCGTTCGGCCATCATTCCTTTGCCGCAGAATATTCAGAAGAGCAGACCGTTACGGTCGACGGCAAGATCTCCGCGTTTCTGTATCGCAATCCGCACTCCTTCGTGGACGTGGAAACAACGGACGAGCATGGAACCGTGACCAAGTGGGCGGCGGAATGGTTCGGATCGGGACGGCTGAGCCGCATTGGAGTTGTTCCGGACACGTTTCAGCCGGGCGACCATGTCATCATCACAGGCGCACCAGGTCGCGATGCGAGCCAACACCGGCTCCACTTAAAGACCATCCTTCGGCCTTCTGATGGACTGAAATTCGACCGAATGGCCCGCGGCGGGCGTCCCGGACGCTAGCATTGCTGCGGTGATCCCGGCCCACCCACTTCCCTACCGCTAAGGCCGAGCGCGGTCGATTTGTGTTAACATCCGTTGGGTTCTTATCTACATCCCGCGATCGCGCCCGCTGCAATTTCTGGCGTTCGGTCCTGAGGAGAGAGATCGCCGAATGTTGCTCGCTGAAAACCCCTTAAATTCGTCTCCGCTCATTTTCCCCGTCCTGGAGTGCTTCCATATTGCGGGATTCATTATCGCGATCGGCACCACCGCGCTGGTGGATTTCCGCCTTCTCAATTGGGGAATGAGGCATGAGACTCCCGCGCAAATTTCGAAGGCCACTGCACCGTGGATGCTGGGGGGCTTGCTGACCGCGATTTTCTCCGGCCTGGGACTGTATTCGTCGGACCCTGACATGTACTACCTGAACTGGTCATTTCTCATCAAAATGGCGTGTCTGGTGGCGGCGATTGTCTTCAACTACACGATTCATCGGAAAGTTGTGCAAGCCGACGTCGGCCCGGGCGCGGCAAAAGTGGTAGCGTTGCTCTCGCTCGCTCTATGGATTGCGATCATATTCGGCGGGATCTTTATCGCGTTTATCACGGAAGGGCTGTAGTTTCGAAGACGCTCGAATATGCTCTTATCTTTCGCACAGTGGATTGAGAACATCAGCCCGTTTTCGGATCTACGCGGCTCCTCCGACGGCTATCCGATCGTGCTCGCACTTCACCTGGTGGCGATGGCGTTGTTCGGAGCGATGATCGTGGTCACGGATCTGCGTCTGCTGGGATGGGCCATGCGAGGCTATCCCATCGCCGATGTCGTGGATCAACTGCGGTGGCCCAAACGGATCGGCTTCGTTTTCGCTGCCACGTGCGGCGTCTCGTTGTTTTTTTCCAAGGCCGAGGAGTATTACTTCAACACCTTTTTTCGAGTGAAGATTCTGCTGTTCCTCCTGGTGGCCGTGCACGCGATGATCTTTCGCGGAAGCGTGTACAACAAAGCCGCGGAACTGGATGCGGCGCCGCGGGTGCCGGCGCGCGCGAAGTTGGCCGCGGGCCTGTCGCTCCTGTTATGGGCAGGCATCCTGATCGCGGGCCGGGGGATCGGATACCTCAGGGCCATTGGCAACACGCATTACACCGATCTCTTCACGTTGTGGAATCATTTTCACGGAGCCTGATCATGCTTCTGTCAGCTGCCATCTGGCTTCAGGCGACCGACTTGTTTACTTATATCCGGCTTGCGTCGTATCTGTATGCGGCTATCCTGGCGCTCCACTTGGCGGCCATATCCGTGTTCGGCGGAATGATCGTCGTGACCGATCTGCGGCTGCTTGGCTGGGTGATGCCGGACCGTCCCGTCTCCGACGTTGTGGATCAATTGCGCTGGCCCAAACGCATCGGCTTTTTGTGCGCGCTTACGTGCGGCTTTCTCTTGTTCGGCTCCAAGGCCGAAGAGTACTACTACAACGCTTTCTTTCGCGCGAAAGTAATTCTTCTGATCCTGGTGGCCGTCCACGCGCTTGTGTTTCGCCCGAAGGTCTACAATCGGGCGGCCGATTTGGATCAGGCGAAAGAGATTCCGCGGCAGGCAAAAGTAGCCGCTGGCCTATCGCTCCTGTTATGGACCGGAGTGATGATCGCGGGCCGTGGAATCGGTTACATCGAGGTGCCGTTCGGACTTCACGCGGCGCTCGCCAGACTGATCGCTCGCGCGTAGGCGCCGCGAGCGATTACTACCCGCCAGCAGTGTGGTTTGAGCTCGCTTTTGTTGTCGCGAACGGACCCCGCGCTGCTTCAACGCGCCGCCGCAGCCGGGTAAACCGGTAGCGTGACGTGATCGCCGAACGCCGCCTTGAGACCTTCGATGGCGCAATTCTCATCGCCGCCGCTGCCCGCTCCGCCGCCGACGCCGATGGCTCCGATCATTTGTCCGTCGACCACAATCGGGATGCCGCCGGCGTTCGAGAAGAGATTGAAATACGTCGTCGACCGCGGAATACCGCCGGGATTGTTTTTGAGCTGCGCCGCAATGATGGAAGTGGGTTGGCGCGTTTTCAGCGACGTTTGCGCCTTCAGCAGCGCCGTGCGGATGTTGTTAAACACCTGGCCATCCATGCGTTCCATGTGTACGAACTCACCGGCGTTGTCAAGGATGTAGAGAGACATGGTGCCGCCCTTGGAAGCCGCCCAATCGCGGCACACACGAGCGATCTTCTTCGCGGTCGCGAGCGAAATCTGATTGCCGTCAAAAATGTTTCCGGTGCCTTTGCCTCCCACGACAAACTCCGGGGCAAGGACCGATTTAGGAGGCGTTGCCGCGGCGAAGCGCGGTACCGGCGCACCTCCCGGATTGGGATTCTGGCGCGGCGGAAGGTCTTCGACCAGCGGTGGAACCGACGCTCCGATCACCTCCATGAGGGCTTTGTGCGCGCAAATCTCGTCGCTCCACACCGGAGGATGCGGTGCGGAACCACCCACGCCGACCGCGCCGATCATCTGCTTGTTGACTACGATCGGAAGCCCGCCGGAGTTGGGAAACTCGTTGAGCTGAATGTATTGCAATTCGCGCGTGGGATCCTGAATCGCCCCGTTCATCACGTTCTTACTCGGCGAACGCAGCATCAATGCCGTCCGGGCCTTCATGTCGGCGGTGATGATATTGAGATAGCCTTGGCCGTCCATGCGATCCATGTAGACCTGGTTGCCATCGTTATCCAGCACCATGATGCTGATCTGCACGCCCTGGTCGGCAGCCGCTTTCTCGCAGACGTTCGCGATGCGTTCGGCCGTGGCCAGATTGATGGTGGTGAAATCCATGATCTTTTCGGCGTTTTTGCCGCTGACAACGAACTGCTCGGGCACGGTTTGAGCGACAGCCACGCCGCCCAGCGCCAGGATGCCCGTGGCGACGCATCGTAAGCTCACCCTGTGAAATCTCATCTCGTCTCCTCCTGATCTGCCGTCTTATCGGTTTGCCTCACCGCCGCGGATCTCCTGTCGCGAAGGCCTTCGCGCCTGAGAATATCACAAGCAGCCCGAAAATGATTTTCCCTCCTCCCCTCTCCCGGCGATTCATCATTCTGTCATTGTCGTACCGGTAAACTGATTCGTAACTTGGCGCCGCCCGGATTCGCAGCATGCTGTGACGGCCACGAGCGGTTCGCTGGAATTCTATTTCGCAACCGTTCACTCAAACCCGCGAGGCTGCAGGTTCGGAGTTCACGTTGCCAGACGCGTGTTTTCAAGCTCTGGCAAAAACAGTCCCCTTGTAAGGAGCGATACGATGAGTGCTATGCCTTCCATGGTTTCGATCGGCGATGAAGGCGTCCTGAACCGGGAAGTTTCCCCGACTCTTCACGATGTCTGGATCGATCGGGATTTAGGCTGGCTGGACTTCAACGAACGTGTCCTGGCGGAAGCGCTCGACGAACGCACGCCCTTACTCGAGAGAGCCAAATTCCTCGCGATCGTGAACTCGAATCTCGACGAGTTCTTCATGAAAAGGGTTGCCGTGCTGCGCAAGTCATCCGCCGCGGAGCGGGTCGAGTTGCTCGGGAACGTGAGGGCGAGAATCCTGCATTGTCTCGAGCGGCAGGCCGAATGTTTTCGCGACACGATCGTCCCGCAACTGAAAAACCAAGGAATCCAACTTCTGAAATGGGATGATTTAACGGCCGCCCAACAGTCCGAGGCGGCTGCTTTCTTCGACTCGGAAGTCTCTCCGGCCCTCACTCCGCTGGTCTTTGATCCGGCGCACCCCTTCCCGTTCCTCTCCAATCTCTCTACTTCGCTCGCGTTTGTTCTGGAAGATCCACAAAAAGCAACCACGTCCTACGCCCGCGTCAAAGTCCCCTCCGTTCTGAAGCAGTGGATCGCACTCGAAAGCGGGGTACCCGCGGCACAAAAGGCTTTCGTACCGCTTTACGAGGTCATCCGCGGTAATGTGCACAAGCTGTATCGCGGTATGCGACTGACAGGGACCACCATGTTCCGGTTAACGCGCGATGCGGAGGTGGAAATCGACGACGAATCAGATGAGGCTCTCCGCGACTTGGTTACCGAGCAGGTCAGGCAGCGCCGCTATGAACCGGTGGTGAGACTGGAATTCGCGGCAGGGGCGGACCGCGCCATCCGGTCCATGCTGCAAGACCGGTTTCAGCTCTCCGCCGAGGACGTCTATGAATCGCCCGGCGAATTAGACTACACTTCCTTGTTCCAGATCGCCGGACTTCCCGTTCCCGCGTTGCGGGATCCCGCGTGGACGCCGCTTCCTCCACCCGCCCTCGAGAACAGCACGGATATCTTTGCGGCGATCCGAACCGGCGACGTTCTGGTGCACCACCCTTACGAAAGTTTTGAGGATAGTGTTGAGGAATTCATCGCCTCCGCCGCCACGGATCCGCAAACGGTAGCTGTTAAGATGACGGCATACCGCATCGGCGATGATACTCCGTTCGTGCAATCGCTGGTCAAGGCCGCCGAGAGCGGCAAACAAGTCGCCTGCGTGATCGAGATCAAGGCTCGCTTCGACGAAGAACGGAATCTGCATTGGGCCGCGGAGCTCGAACGCGCCGGAGCTCATGTCACTTTCGGCATGCTGGGGCTGAAGACCCACGCGAAACTGGCGTTGGTGGTCCGCAAGGAAGCTTCCGGACTGCGCAGCTACGTCCACATCGGCACCGGAAATTATCACGCGCGCACCGCTCATCTCTATGCCGATGTCGGATTGTTTACCTGCGATCCCGCCATCACACAGGATGTCGTCAACCTGTTCCACTATCTGACGGGACATTCTCAAGCGCCGGCGTGTTCTGAACTCCTGGTCGCTCCGGTCACCATGCGGCAGCGTCTGCTCGAGCTGATTCACAGGGAAATCGCGAATCGCAAAGCGGACAGGCCGGCGCGAATCGTCGCCAAGATGAATCAACTGGAAGATCCGGAAATCATCGACGCCCTTTGCGACGCATCCGTCGCGGGAGTTTCCGTCGAACTGATCGTGCGAGGGTTTTGCTGCCTGCGTCCGGGCGTGCCGGGCCGCAGCGAAGGGATCCGCGTTCGCTCCATCATCGGACGGTTTCTGGAACACTCGCGCATTTTTCACTTCGCGGCCGGACACGAAGATCCCGTTCAGGGGGAATTCTACATCGGGTCCGCCGACTGGATGTATCGCAATCTCTCCAAGCGTGTCGAAGTGGTCGCGCCGGTGGTTGCGAAGGAGGCCAGGGAGAGATTGTGGGAGGTTCTCGATATCTGCCTGAAGGATCGCCGCCAGGCCTGGTTGCTGCAGGAAGATGGAAAGTACGTTCGCTTAGAGACACCGGACGCGAAAGACGCGGCTCGCCATGGACCGGAGACCTCGGGAACCCAGGCGACGTTGATGGATCTGGCGCGCCACAGGTGTGAATAGAGCTGATTGTAAGGAGAATCGGGCACAATGCAACTCGGGATGATTGGCCTCGGGAGGATGGGCGCCAATATGGTCCGCAGACTCATTCGCGGCGGACATGAATGCGTAGTTTTCGACATGAGCCCGGCGAGCATCGCCAGGTGCGTCGAGGACGGCGCGATCGGATGCCCTTCGCTCGATGACTTTGTGAAAAAGTTGATGGCCCCGCGTGCCATATGGCTGATGGTTCCGGCTGGAGTCGTGGACGGCATGCTGGCACAGCTTCTTCCACGATTACAGAAAGACGACATCGTCATCGACGGCGGCAACTCCTACTACATCGACGACATCCGGCGGGAAAAGGAGCTCCACGCGCGCGGTTTGCATTATGTCGACGTGGGAACCAGCGGCGGCGTTTTCGGACTCGAGCGCGGATACTGCCAGATGATCGGCGGCGAGCTCGAGGTCGTGAAGCATCTGAACCCGATTTTCGAAACGCTTGCGCCTGGGATCGGAAACATCGAACGCACCCCGGGCCGCGAAACAGCAAGTGGGACCGCCGAGCACGGTTATCTCCACTGCGGGCCGTCCGGCGCCGGACACTTCGTGAAAATGGTTCACAACGGAATTGAATACGGCATGATGGCGGCCTACGCCGAAGGCTTGAATATCTTACAGAAGGCCAACGCGGGCAATGCACACCGGGAAGTGGACGCCGAGACCGCGCCGCTCCGCCATCCCGAACACTATCAGTACGATTTCAAATTGGCTGACGTCGCCGAAGTGTGGCGGCGCGGAAGTGTGGTCGCCTCGTGGCTCCTGGATTTAACCGCGATTTCCTTGTTTGAGCAGCCCTCGCTCGAAAAGTTTTCCGGCCGCGTATCCGATTCGGGCGAAGGACGGTGGACTCTGCAGGCCGCCATCGACGAATCCGTACCGGCGCCGGTACTGAGCGCGGCCCTCTATGAGCGATTCACGTCGCGCGGCGAAGGCGATTTCGCAAACAGAATCCTTTCGGCGATGCGCTACCAGTTCGGCGGACATCAGGAAAAGGCGGCGGGAAAGTAGAAGCTTATATGACGGAACGAGAAATTGCTTCGCCCACTGCCTCGGACACTGTGGCTGGACATCCCGGCGACGCGTGCGCCATGGTGATCTTCGGCGCCTCGGGCGACCTCACCAAACGCAAGCTCATCCCCGCCCTCTACAATCTGGCGAAAGATAATTTGCTCGCAAGAGATTTCGCTCTGATCGGCTTCGCGCTTCCCGAGATGAGCACCGAAGAGTTCCGGGACAAATGCAGCGAGGACGTCAAGAAGTTTGCGACCGGCGAGATCGATCCGGAACTGTGGCATTGGTTTTCCCGGAGACTGTATTACGTCCACGGCGATTTCGCGGACTCCGCCGTTTATCAAAAACTGAAGGCTGTGCTCGCCGAAGCCGACCAGGAGCACGGCACCAAGGGCAACTATTTCTACTATCTCGCCACCAACCCGGGCCTGTTTGCCACTTGTATTCAGCAATTGGGCAGCGCCGGACTGACCAGCGAGGAACACGGCCAGTGGCGCCGGGTAGTCATCGAGAAACCCTTCGGCCGCGATTTCGACTCCGCCCGCGCTTTGAATGTGGGCATCAAGAAGGTGCTCGACGAACATCAGATCTATCGCATTGATCATTACCTCGGCAAGGAAACCGTGCAGAACATCCTGGCGTTTCGTTTTTCGAACGGAATCTTTGAGCCGGTGTGGAACCGTAATTTCATCGATCACATCCAGATCACCGCGGCCGAGGAGGTCGGCGTGGAACTGCGCGGCGGATATTACGAAGCGGCGGGTGCTTTGCGCGACATGCTGCCGAATCACCTGTTCCAGCTCATCTGCCTGACCGCCATGGAGCCGCCGGTGTCCTTTGACGCAGATGTCGTGCGCGACAAACAGGCCGAGATCCTCAAGGCGATCCAGCCCTTTCACGATCGCGATGTTCTGTTGCGCGCGGTGCGCGGGCAATACGGACCTCAGCACGGGGGCGTCCTGGGATATCGCCAGGAGCCAATGGTGAATCCGCAATCGCGCATCGAAACATACATGGCATTGAAGTTCTTCATCGACAATTGGCGCTGGGCGGACGTTCCTTTTTATGTCCGTACCGGGAAGCGCCTGAAGAAGCGCGTCACGGAAATCGTGGTCCAGTTCAAACGGGCTCCGTTCGTGCTGTTTCGCAAGACCGCGGTGGCGAAGCTCGAACCGAATCGCCTGGTGCTGCACCTGCAGCCGGACGAAGGGATCTCCCTGAACTTTGGAGCGAAAATCCCCGGCCCCGTCCTGCGCCTCGGCGGAGTGGACATGTCTTTCAACTACAGCGATTATTTCAACGCCACGCCGCAGACCGGGTATGAACGATTGATCTACGATTGCATGCTCGGAGACGCCACTCTTTTCCAGCGTACCGACATGGTGGAAGCTGCCTGGGGCGTGGTCGCTCCCATCCTGAATGTTTGGGGAGCTCTGGAGCCGCAGGAGTTCCCGAATTATACCGCCGGCACTTGGGGTCCGGAAGATGCGGATGAATTGCTCACCAGGGACGGCCGCCACTGGCACAACCCACCCGCGCTCTTGCGCGGCAACGTAACCGCCGCGGGCTAGAAACGCTCAACTGCGCAGCTCCGCATGAGTTTGCAGATATCCTAAAACCTCCGCTCGCGACAGCACTCCTTCCAGATGACGGTTGGAGATGACCGGAAGCTGGTTCAGATCGTAGCGGCTCATCGATTCGAGCGCGCTGCTCAAGGTCGTCTCCGGCGTTACCGCGCGAAGGTCGTCCAGGGGACGCATGATGTCGTGAACCGTGGTAAACGGCCACTTCGCGCGGTCGATCTGCTTGATCTCGTGCGGAGTAATCAGCCCCGTGATTTCGCCTTCTTTATCCACCACGAAGAAACAGCGCCGCCCGGTCCGAAGGAGCTCCTGCTCCACAAAGTTTTGGAGATTCAACCAGCCTTGCACCGTGGGACAATCCCTCGTCATGACATCCGCCACCCGCACGCCGTCAACCGCGTGCGCCAGTCCCACCCGCAGATAACTTTCGCGCGCCGCCTGCAGCAGAAACCATCCGATGAACGTGATCCACAGCCCTCCGATCCCCGCGCCTTGAAAAAACCTGAAAATACCGTAGGCGATAAACGCGTATGCCACCACCTGGCCGGCTTTCGCGGCCGATTGGGCCGAGCGGTCCGCGTTGCCCGTTTTCCACCACAGGAGCGCCCGCAGAACCCGCCCACCGTCGAGAGGATATCCCGGAATCATGTTGAAGGCAGCCAGGGTGAGATTGATGTAACCGAGCCACAGCAGCATCGCCGTCCACGGATCGGCCGCAGGATTTCCCACTACACGCGCGAGCGCCAGGCAAAGGCCACCGATCACCGCGCTCGTCAGCGGCCCAACCAGCGCCATCCAAAATTCGACTTGCGGGCTCAGCGGGTTTTTCTCGATCTGGGAAACGCCGCCCAAAGCGAACAGCGTGATCTCTTTTACCGGAAGCTGGTTGGCGGTCGCCACCAGCGAATGAGCCAGCTCGTGAAGCAGGAGCGAAACGAAAAACAACAGCGCGGTTCCCAGCGCCATCGCGAGAATAACCCCGTCGCCCCAGGCCGGATTACTCGCGTGAAACTGCGAGGAGAGCGAAAACACAATCAGCAGCGCGATAAGAAACCAGCTATAGTGCAGCCCGATCTTAATCCCGTGAATACTCCCGAGAGTCACCTGCGATCGCACAGCGTTTCCCCTCCTTCTGGTTTACTGGCGCTCGGAGATCGCGGCCGCCTGTTCCTTGGCCGCGTCCTTCCCGGTCAGCGTCGATGGCTCCGGAAGGTCCGCCTTGTTCCAACCGCCGCCCAGAGCCTGCACCAGTTCCACCGCTGCTATCATCTCATTTGCGTGCACACTAACCTGGGTCTGCTGATTGTTCAGCAGCGTGAGCTGGGCCACAACCAGATCGATATAAGGATCGATGCCGGTGTCATACCTCGCGGTCTCGAGAGTTACATATCTTTGGGAAGCCTCCACCGCCTCTTGTTGACGCGTGGCCTGCTGGGAAACCACTCGCAGAGTCGCCAGATAGTCCTCCACTTGTTGGAAGGCCGTCAGCACCGTTTGCTGATAGGCCGCAGCGTCCGCATTGTATTGAGCGGTGTATTGGGCGACGGTCGCTTTGCGCAGACCCCCATCGAAGATCGTCTCGGTTGCCGACGCGCCCAGTGACCAGAAGAGCGCCGGCAGCGAGAACAGCTTCGCCAGACCTGACGCCTCCAGACCGCTCGCCCCGGTCAAGTTCAGCGTCGGATAGTAAGCCGTTTTCTCTACTCCGATCAGCGCATTCCCCGCTGCCATGGTCCTTTCCGCGGCGGCGATATCCGGCCGCCGTTCCAGTAATTGAGAAGGCACCCCCACGGGGATCGCCGGAACCGGCGTGGAGAGTTCTTTCACCGGCATTTCGAAGCTCGACGCGGGCTTGCCGATCAGCGTCGCGATCGCGTGTTCATAGAGAGCCCGATTCGTGGCGATTCCGATTTCCGCTTCTTGCGCGCTGGCGAGCGAGGCCTCCGCGGAGGCCACCGCTGTTGGATCGTCAATGCCGGTATCGACGAGCGCGCGAGTCACTTCCAGATATTGGCGGTACGCATCGACCAGTCGGCTCGCGACCGCTTCCAGGGAATCCTGTCCGCGCAGTTCGAAATAATACTGAGCAAGGCTCGCCTGCTCGGTCAGTCTCTCGTTCTCCAAATCCGCCGCGCTGACCTGAGCGTTGTATTGATATTGGCGAACTGTGTTTCTCACGCGTCCCCATAAGTCCGGTGCCCAGGAGATATCGAGCGGCAAAGAGATCCCCGTGATGCTGGTTCCGGCGGTGGAGCCCGCCGCTGGACCAGTGGCTCCAGGCGCGGAAACCGGGACCGCCGTGGCCGCCGTCCCGCTTTTCGTGATCGCGGGATTCGCGCTCACGGTGGGGAAAAAGCCCGCTCGCGCTTCGCTCACCTGAGCGCGCGCAGCCATGAAGTTTTCCAGATACTGCGCGATGTTCTGATTGTCGATATTCAGCTGCTCTTCAAGCGCGTTCAGCTCCGGCTCGTGAAACATCTCCCACCATTTGCCTTTCAGCTCGGCATCGTGCGGGTTGGCGGGTTGCCACGCGCCAGGTAGCGCCGACTTGTAGGCCTGGGGAGCGCCCTCTTTGAATGCCGGAGGAGCCGGCGTGGCCGGTGCCGAATATTTCGGGCCGACGTTGCAGCTGGCAAGCGTCATCGCGATCACCGCGCAGATCAGCAGCCGCGCCAGACCCTTCGTGGGCGTGCGGATTTCTTGAGTTTCAAGCCTCATCCAATGGCCTCCTTGGGCCTGAGCATCGCGAGGCGTTTCCGCCCCTGGAATTTCAGGCGCAACGTGTCCATGAACAGATAAATTACGGGAGTGGTGTAAAGCGTCAGGATCTGGCTGACAATCAAGCCCCCGATGATCGAAATCCCCAGCGGCCGCCGAAGCTCCGACCCCATACCCGTCCCCAGGGCGAGCGGGACGGCGCCGAACAGCGCGGCCATCGTCGTCATCAGGATCGGACGAAAGCGCAGCGTGGAGGCTTCGAAAATCGAGTCTCGTGTGTTCTTGCCCTGGTCGCGCTCCGCGCTGATCGCGAAATCGATCATCATGATGGCATTCTTCTTGACGATCCCGATAAGCAGAATGATCCCGATAATCGACATGACGTCCAGTTCGGATTTCGTCAGAAAGAGCGCTAGGATGGCCCCCACGCTCGCCGGCGGAAGAGTCGAGAGGATGGTGATCGGGTGAACCAGACTTTCATAGAGAATGCCCAGCACGATATATACGGCAAGAATCGCGGTCGCAATCAAATAAGGTTCCGAGGTCAGCGACTCCTGGAACGCCTCTAATGTGCCCGCAAACTGGCCGTGGATGCTGTGCGGCATCCCGAGTTTCTCTTGAAGCGTTTGAATTTCCCGCGTGGCCTGCCCGAGCGAAACGCCGGGAGCGAGGTTGAACGAAACAGTGACGGAAGGAAACAGTCCCGTGTGATTCACCGCCAGAGGCGATGTGGAAGGAGCATATTTCAGGACGGAGTCGAGAGGGATCGGGCCTCCGCCTGGATTGGGGATCACGTACGTGTGCTTCAGCCCGTCCGGCGACTGCCAATACTGCGGCGCCACTTCCATCACCACGAAGTACTGATTCAGTTGCGTGTAGATTCTGGACACCTCGGCCTGACCGAACGCGTCGTACAGCGTGTTGTCCAGCAATTCGGGCGTGATGCCGAGGCGCGCCGCGGTCGGGCGGTCGTAATCCAGAAGAGCCTGCAGGCCATTATTCTGCTGATCCGTATTCACGTCCTGAAATCCCGGCGCGTGACGCAATTCCGCGAGAAGCAGCGGACCGTACTTCTGAAGATCTTGAGAGGTCTCGGCCTGCAGCGTGTATTGATAGGCGGCGTTCGCTTGCCTGCCGCCGATGCGGATATCCTGGACGGCTTGCAGAAACGTCGCGGCTCCCGCGATGCGCGCCAGTTTTGGCCGTAGCCGGTTGATGATCTGGGTCGCGCTCGCCTTGCGCTCATTCAGAGGCTTCAGGGCGATGAACTCGTTCGCCGTGTTCGTCGCGCCCTGCCCGCCGGTGAAGCCCATGACATTCTCCACGCCGGGGTCCGCTTTGATGATGTCCACCGATTGTTTTACGGCGTTTTCCATCGCGTGGAAAGATGTATCCTGCGGCCCCTGCATTCCACCCTGCACGGCGCCCGTGTCCTGCTGCGGGAAAAACCCCTTGGGAACTTTGGCGATCAGGAAGACGTTCAACGCGAGCGTGATCACGAAGATCACCAGGATCAGCGCGGGATGATCCAGCGTCCAGTTCAGGCTGCGCCGGTAGCCGCCCAGCACGCCGTTGAACATGTGCTCGCTCCACACGTACATCCTGCCGTGTTTGATCTCCCGGTCCGGAATCAGAACCCGCGAGCACATCATCGGAGTGGTCGTGAGCGAGATCACCATCGACACCACAATTGCGCTCGAAAGCGTGATCGCGAACTCTCGAAACAGGCGCCCGATGATTCCGCCCATCATCAAAAGCGGAATAAACACGGCGATCAGAGACACGCTGATCGAAAACACCGTGAAGCCGATCTCTTTCGCCCCGCACAAAGCGGCCTCCATCGGCGCCATGCCTTCTTCCAGGTGGCGGGTGATATTTTCCATCACCACGATCGCGTCATCCACAACGAAACCGCTCGCGATCGCCAGCGCCATCAGCGACAAATTGTCCAGAGTAAACCCGAAAAGATACATGATGGCGCACGTGCCGATCAACGAAACCGGAACCGCCACCGCGGGAATGAACGTAGCCCGGCCGTTGCGCAGAAACACGAACACCACGCCAATCACCAGCAGCACGGAAATGAACAGCGTCCGCTCAATATCGGTCACGGAGGCGCGAATCGTCACGGTCCGGTCGAGAATCGTGACCAGATGCTGGCCGCGTTTGATGGTCGCCTGCAGCGATGGAATCGCCGCTTTCACCGCGTCCACCGTCGTGATGATGTTCGCTCCCGGCTGCCTGAACACCAGCATGTCCACCGACGGCTTGCCGTTCAGGAAACCGCCCTGCCGCACCGATTGCTGCGAATCGATCACGTCGGCCACGTCCTGAAGGCGGATCACTCCCCCGTTGTGGGTCCCGACCACCAGCGTCCGGTAATCGGCGGCCTTTCCGATCTGGTCGTTCGCGATAATATCCGCCGCGCCGCTGCCGTTTTGGAATTGGCCCTTCGCCAGGTTCGAATTCTGTCCCGCCACAACTTGCTGCACCGCGGGCAGACTGATTCCGTAGCTCGCCAGCTGATTGGGATTCAACTCGACGCGCACGGCGGGCAGTGAAGCTCCCACCACCAGCACCTCTCCCACCCCCGCGATTTGTGAAATGCGCTGCTCGATCACCGTGGAGGCTTCGTCGTAAAGTTCCGGAACGTCGTAAACATCCGACTGCAATCCGAGCAGGAGGATCGGCGCGTCGGCGGGATTCACTTTGCGATACGTCGGATTCGCGGGCAGATTCGCCGGCAGGTACGTGCGAGCCGCGTTGATCCCGGCCTCCACGTCTCTGGCCGCGCCGTTTATGTCGCGGCTCAAGTCAAACTGTAATGTGACGTTCGTTGTGCCCAGTACGCTCGAGGAAGTCATCTCCGTGACGCCCGCGATGTGACCGAACTGACGTTCAAGCGGCGTGGCGATGGAAGACGCCATGATGTCCGGACTGCCGCCCGGCAGCGACGCCGCCACGGTAATCGTGGGGAAATCGACTTGCGGTAGCGGAGAAACGGGCAGCACAAAGAAGGCGAGCGTCCCCGCGAGCGCCACCGCGACCGTGAGCAGCGTTGTCGCGACCGGACGCTGGATGAACAGACGCGACGGGTTCATGCCGGCTCCGTTTGCGGCTGGGGCACGCTCGCCCGGCCCTCGCGCCAATGCGCGAACCGCGTTCCCAGGTTGTCAAAGAAGATGTAGATGACCGGGGTGGTGTACAACGTGAGGACCTGGCTGAACAGCAGGCCGCCCACCATCGCGACGCCGAGCGGTTTCCGCAGTTCCGAGCCAATGCCCGTGCCGAAGGCCAGCGGAATTCCGCTGAGCAGCGCCGCCATGGTCGTCATCATGATCGGCCGGAAACGCAGAAGCGACGCCTCATAGATCGCATCGGTCGCCTGCTTGCCGTGGTTCCGCTCGGCTTCGAGCGCGAAATCGACCATCATGATTCCGTTCTTTTTCACGATCCCGATCAGCAGAATGATGCCGATGATCGCGACAATGTCCAGGTCCAGGTGAAACAGGTCGAGCGCCAGCAGCGCGCCGACGCCCGCCGAGGGCAGGGTCGAAAGAATCGTAATGGGATGGACGAAGCTTTCGTAGAGAACGCCCAGCACAATGTAAACAGTGACCAGCGCCGCTAAGATCAACAACCCTTCGTTCGAGAGCGAGCCCGCGAAAGCGGCTGCGGTTCCTTGATAGTTGGCGATTACGCTCGCCGGCAGCTTCGCCTGCGCGATCACTTTGTTCATCGCCTCGATCGCCTGGCCCAGCGAATATCCGTCGCCCAGATTAAATGAGATCGTGACCGCCGGAAATTGCCCCTGGTGCGCGATCGCGAGCGCCTCGCTTTGGGTCTGCACATGCGTGAATGCGCTGAGCGGAACGGGGGTCTGGTTGAACGCGGCGCCGGCACTGCTGCCGCCGCCTCCACCGCCTCCGCCGGACGATCCTCCCGCCGCTGCGCCCGTCGAAGCCGGACGTGTCGTCCCGCTCAACGACGTGTTCGCGCTCGATGAAATGTTACCGGTCGTGCTCGTGGTCGACAAAACGCTGGCGCTCGATGTCGCGGTGGATGTGTGCGACAAGGCGGAGGTGGAAGACACGCTCGAAGCAGCCGAGGGTCCAAGGGTGTTTCCGGACGCGAGAGCGGAGGTGGACGCCGTGGGTGAGGAAACACTCGCGGTTGAAGGAGCGAGCAGCGCGTTGCCGGGTGACGGCGCCGCCCCGGATCCCGCACCCGACGAAGATCCCGCGGTATTCGACACCGGCGTGGCGGAACTACCCGTCGTGGACGACTGGATGTAGATGTCGTTCAGCTTTTGTGGACCGAGCTGAAATCGCGGGTCCGTTTCTAAGATGACGTGATATTGGTTCAGTTGCGTGTAGAGTGTATTGATCTGACGCTGTCCAAAAGCGTCATAGAGCGTGTTGTCGATGGTCGCCGGCGTGATGCCGAAGCGCGAGGCCGTGGCGCGGTCGATAAACATGGATGCCGCCAACCCTCCCGGTTGCTGGTCCGTGGCGACGTCCGCCAATTCGGCGAGGCCGCTGAGCTTGGACATAAGATCATGCACCACCCCGTCCAGCTCTTCCTGATTCGGATCTTCCAGCGTGTACTGATATTCCGTCCGGCTGACCCGGTCGTCCACGGTCAGGTCCTGCACCGGCTGCATGTACAGCCGGATGCCTTGCACCTTCGCGAGTTTGGGGCCCAGCCTGGCAATCACCTTGGTCGCGGAAATGCCGCGCTGATCGAGCGGCTTGAGATTGATCTGGATGCGGCCGCTGTTTAACGTCGTGTTCGTCCCATCGGCTCCGATAAACGACGAAATACTCTGTACCGCGGGATCGCCCAGGAGTACCTTCGCGAGTTCCTGCTGCATGGAGGTCATCGCCGGAAACGAAGTCGTGGCGGACGCTTGGGAGATCCCCTGAATGATGCCCGTGTCCTGCGTCGGGAAGAAGCCCTTCGGGATGGTGATGTAAAGGACCGCCGTCAGCACCAGCGTGACCACCGCCACCATCAAAGTAATCGTCTGATAGCGCAGCACGAATTTCAGCGTACGTCCATAGAACGCGATGATCCTCTCGAAGGCGTGCTCGGACACTTTATAGAAACGGCCTTGCTGTTCCGGCGGCTTGTATCGCAGCAGCCGCGCGGACATCATCGGCGTAAGGGTGAGAGAGACGAACGCGGAAAGCACGATCGTCACCGCAAGCGTGACGGCGAACTGCCGGAACAGCCGCCCCGCGATATCTCCCATGAACAATAGCGGAATTAAAACCGCAATCAACGACACGGTGAGGGAGAGAATCGTAAAACCGATCTGCGCCGCCCCCTTTAACGCCGCCTCGAGAGGAGTTTCCTGCTCCTCGATATAGCGGGTGATGTTTTCGATCATGACGATGGCGTCATCCACGACGAATCCCGTCGAGATGGTCAGCGCCATCATGGTGAGGTTATTCAGGCTGTATCCCGCCAGATACATCACGCCGAAAGTGCCCACCAGCGAAAGCGGGACGGCGATGCTCGGAATGATCGTGGCGGATAGGCTGCGCAGGAAGAGAAAAATCACCATCACCACCAGCCCGATGGTGAGAAGCAACTCGAACTCGACGTCTTTCACCGAGGCGCGAATCACGGTGGTGCGGTCGGTCACAATTTGCACGTGAACGGCCTTCGGCAGCGTGCTCTCCAGCTGCGGCAGCAGTTTTTCGATGCTCTCGACAACCGTAATCGTATTCGCTCCGGGTTGCCGCTGGATGTTCAGAATCACCGCGGGAGTGTAGTTCACCCAAGCGGCGAGTTTGCTGTTCTCCACTCCGTCCACGATCCGCGCGACGTCGGTGAGCATCACCGGAGCCCCGTTGCGATACGCTACGACGACGGACTTATAGTCGGTGCTCGTCAGCAGCTGGTCGTTCGCATTGATGGTGAAGTCCTGCGACTCCCCGTCAAAGTTTCCTTTCGCGGAATTGAGACTGTTGCCGGCAAGCGAGTTCCGCAGGTCTTCGAAATTGATTCCGTAGGCCGAAAGCGACGTGGGATTCACCTGGATGCGGACCGCGGGTTTCTGGCCGCCTGAAATACTGACCAGACCGACCCCGGTGATCTGGGAAATTTTTGGGGCAAACCGCGTATCCGCGAGATCTTCCACCTGGGAAAGCGCCATCTCATTCGACGTGAGCGCGAGTGTCAGCACCGGCGCGTCGGCCGGATTCGATTTGCTGTAGATCGGAGGCGTCGGGAGATTGGCCGGCAGAAAGCTTTGCGCCGCGTTGATCGCTGCCTGCACCTCCTGCTCGGCGACATCGATGTCCAGACTGAGCTGGAACTGCATTACGATCACGGACACTCCGCCCGCGCTCGTCGACGTCATCTGGCTGAGCCCCGCCACTTCTCCGAACTGCCGCTCGAGGGGCGCGGTCACGGCGGAGGCCACGACATCGGGGCTCGCCCCCGGATAGTAGGTGAGCACCTGAATGATCGGATAATCCACCTCCGGAAGGGCGGAAACCGGGAGTTGAAAATACGCCACGCCACCGGCAAGAAACAGCGCCGCCATCAGGAGCGCCGTCGCCACCGGGCGAAGAATGAAGAGCCGCGAAGGGTTCATGGAGCGGTGCCGCCCCCGGTGGACCCGTTGCTTTTATGGCCCTGATTGTTTTTCTGAGTCGAATTCGCGGGCTGGTTCGCATTCTGAGCGGGAGTTTTCGGCGCCCCGTTTTTCTGCGCCCCGTTTTTCTGTGTTCCGTTGGCCTGAGCAGGCGCGCTTGGCTCGCCGGGGTAGGAGACCTTCACGCCGCTCTCCAGCCGGTCGAACCCGCTGATCGCAACCTTCGCCCCGGAATTCACTCCCTGCACGGCCGTTTGCTGATCGTTCGAGGTCAGCGTTTTGACCTGCTGCACCGAAACCGTATCGTTGGCGTTGACCAGATATACGAATGCGTTCGTTCCGTTATGCTGCACGGCCGCCGAGGGAACCAGCGTAACGTTGCGGAGCGTATTCACCAGCATTCGCGCATTGACGAACTGGTTCGGATAAAGCGAAAAGGTCTTGTTCGGGAACTCCGCGCGGAACTTGATCGTGCCCGTGGTCGTGTCCACCTGATTGTCCACGGACGTAAGCGTGCCGGATTCGAGGAGCTTGTCGTAAGCGCGGTCGAACGCATCCACCTGGAGCGTGCGTCCCGCGCGGAGTTGGGCGTTCACCGCCTGCAGGTCGTCTTCGGAAACATTGAAGACAACCGTAATCGGCTGCAGTTGTGTGATGACCACAAGCGTCGAGGCGCTTCCCGCGAATACCGTGTTTCCCGGATCCACCAGCCGCAGCCCCACGCGTCCGGTAATGGGCGCGACGATATGGCAGTAGGAAAGCTGCACGCGATCGTAATCCACGTTGCCCTGATCCGCCTTCACGGTTCCCTGATATTGCACGACCAGCTGCGCCTGATCCTCCAGTTGCTGGCGGGCGACGGCGTTTCTCGCGAATGCCGTCTGATACCGCGCCAGGTCCATGCGGGCTTGCGCCAGAAGGCCCTGATCGTGTTCGAGCGTGCCTTCCACCTGCGTAAGCTGGCTCTCGTAGGGACGAGCGTCGATCTCGACGAGCGGATCACCCTTGTTGACGATCTGGCCTTCGCGATAATGCACCGCCACGACCTGCCCTGTGATCTGGCTGTAGAGCGTGACCGTATAGACGGGCGTCACCGTACCTAAAGCGTCCACGTAGATGTTGATGTTGCCTGTTTTGGCTTGGCCGACAGTGATCGCCGCTCCCGCCTGCTGCTGTTGAGCGGCCGCGGCTCCTTTCGCCGCCGCGGATTTCTCGGTGACGAATCGGTAAATGAAAAAGATTGCGATGATCGCGAGTACGGCTGCTAAAATCCATAGCCATCGCCGGCGGCGCGGCTTTTTGCCGTCATCGCCGGGGGGGTCGCCGTGGTCCTCGTGCGCGGCTTCCGCTTCCGCTTCGTGCCTCTCTCGTTCCACCTGCACGGCCGACTGCTGGTAGACGTAGGTCCCGGATATCGGCGCCCGCCACGCGGGGCCCGCGGGTTGCGGGATGTTGCCGTTTTCCGTGTGAGACGCATGTCCGTTCGAAGAACCACCGGGACTCGCACTCGGGGATCGAATTCCTTTTTCTTTGTCCTCGGCCATTCTTAACCTTTTGCGGTCCTTCGGCGGAAGCGGCACCCTTTTCACAATCGCGAGGCCGGCTCGATCCCGGCTCAATGCGATGCTCCGCAACTATGAAAAGAGAGGCTTACTTGTGGAACGCTGTTACACCGTACCGCAACTATATCCTTGCGAATGCGTAACTCAGACGGGATGGTATTGAGAATGCATAAGTAAACGCGCTTGTGCTGCGCGTGTCACGCACCTGGCGGGTTCTTCCGTCTAAAACCGCCCGCAAAGAGAAGGCGCTCGGGTCGGCGTCGAGGTAACGCGGCTCCGCATGATTCACGCCGGCACGATTCACGGGAGTAGGCCCTGGGTATTCACGGACTAGACCGTGGAGAGAAGGTCGCGAAGGGCGATAGGAACGACTGGTTTATCCGGCATTGAAAGTACGCTGAGTTGACAAGCCGGCCGATTCCACTCATCTCCACCCAGCGCACTTGCAAATTTCCCGCGAAGGAAGGTGAGCCGCTCGGCCAGCCCGCGCGTCCTAACGGGACTCTTCTCCGTGTCGATCAAGAAAGCGCGCGACCACAATGGCCAGACCGGTCATCGCGAGCCCCGCGCATACATCCGCGGAGTAGTGGTAGCGCCCATAGATGGTAGCGATCCCAATCAATATGGCTGCGGCGAGAAGAGAGCGCGCTACCCATTTGTGTTCCGGCAGATAAAGCCACATGCCCGCAGCTGCGGAAAACGCGGCCGCCACATGACCGCTTGGAAAAACACTCGTGTGAATTCCCTGCTTGCCCAATAGCCACAGATTCCAGCGGCGAAACAGGGTAATGTAGCGGGGCAAGTCTTCGGTGGGGAAAACGGCGCGTGGCGGATCCGACGGCCAGAAGGGAAACTGGCCGTAACACAGCAGGACTCCCAGCAAAAACAGAAACAAGAACCGGTCTACACGATCGCGGTGCCGGTACGCATAGAGCAGGGCCACGGAAAAAGGCGCGAGCGCGTAGACCAGCAGGTAGGCCGCCTCGAGAATGTTTGGCAGCAAGGGCCCCAAGGATTCGATGACAGGCCGCAGGATGCTCCGAAGAAGCGCACGATCCCAAATCACCCAGCTTGCCTCCAGAGAATGCGCCGTGTGCGGCAGGGCGAACCATCCCATCTCGTGATACGCGAGCAACGCCACCAATAAAGGCAGCCAATCCCGCACGAAACCGAGCGGATCGCCGGGCTCCGTCGTATCGCGGAAAACCAAAAGCGTGTACAAGAGCAGTAGCCCAAGATTCAATTCGAGGATTTCCACGCGGGCCGTGCGAGGAATAGGCACCGCCGCGGAAAGGATCGCGGCATACGCCAGATACGTGCACAAGACCCATTCCGACCGCCGGAGATGCGCAATCGTGCGGACGACCGCCCCTTGCTCGGCGTGGCGGCGCATTTCAGGAGGATCGCGAGGATGAGGATCGAACGGAGAAAGAAGCGCGGGAGTTCAGGGTCTCCGGATCGAAGCCGGCCGTTAATTTGTACGCGCGCGAAATTTCCTCCAGTTCCGCGGTGCTGACGATTTCCTCCAGATTGGTGAATCCGCCGGGCGCCCGCTCCTCGACGATCTCCATGCATTTCTCCGGGCCGACGAGCCGATTGGCGGCGACAATCGCCGCGGTCGCGGGCCGGCGCTCCGCATCGTAAGCCGCGAGAGCCTCGGCGATCGACCCGCGCGTCGCCAGTTCGCGCGCCAGCACCCGCGCGTCAAGGATCGCCTGTGACGCCCCGTTCGAACCGACCGGATACATGGGATGGGCCGCGTCGCCGAGCAGCGTGACCGGTCCGCGATGCAGCGCGGGATCAAGGCCGTTCCAGGAGGGAAGCGGATCGCGATCCACCATGGGATATTGGTAAACCGCGTCCGCAGCGCGAATCATCGCGGGAATATTTAAAAAATCGAACGTAAAATTTTCGAACGGGCGGGCGGCGTCCTCTTTGCGCGCGGTATGCTGCCAGTCTTGCCGCGGCATGGCCTGACCGGCAGCCGTCTTCAATTCCGCGACCCAATTGATGAGGACCGAGCCACGATCTTCGTGCTGTTTCGAAATTGGATAGAAGACGACACGGCGTTGGAAGTGGCCGGCCATCACCATGCTCCTCCCGCCCAGGAACGGCTTGCCTTCGGTCACGCCGCGCCACATGGTGATGCCGTTCCACCGGGGAGGGCCCTCACTCGGATAGAGCGACTGGCGGACCGCGGAATGAACCCCGTCGCAGCCGACCAGCAGATCCGCTTCCACGCGTGCTCTGCGCGCGCCATCGGTGCGATCCACGAACTCAGCCCACGCGCGCGAGGGTCCTTGGGTCGCCTCGGTCTCCCCGAAAGATGCCAGATGATGACCCGTTCGGACGCAGTCGAGGCCCAGCCGTTCCGCGACGGCGCTATGGAGGATGCCGAGCAACTGGCCGCGATGGATGGAAAACTGCGGCCACTTGTAACCGGCCGCCAGACCGCGCGGCTCGCCCCAGATGCGTTGGCCGCGGCTGGAATAATAAACAATTTCCGCGGTGGGGATGGCAACCGCGGCGAGCTGCTCTCCAAGCCCCAGCTCGGTCAGTTCCCGGACGGCGTGCGGCAGCACGTTGATGCCGACGCCCAGCTCCGAAATGCGCGGGTCTGATTCGTAAATCTCCACATTTTCGATTCCGGCGTCATGGAGAGCCAGGGCGAGCGTCATTCCGCCGATTCCTCCGCCTGCAATCGCGATTTTCACGGTCCCTCCTGATAAGGGGAAAAAGGGGACAGACTACTCTTTCCCGTCCCGTAAATTATGATTTCACGTTCGAGCTTGAGCGTGGACAGAGCGGTCTGTCCCCTTTTTCCTAAGGCGAAAGCCTTATTCGTATGTCCCGCCCGTTTTTGTATACTGTTTCAAGCCGGAGACAAAATACAAATTCCGGCAAGTTTGTTTGGAGAAGCGATGCGAAAACTCTTCGGTATGTGCTTGCTGGTAATCGGATCCGCGGCAATCGCGTCGGCGGCTCAGCCGCAGGCACCCGAGATTGACCCGGCCACCATGGGGAGCGCCTTGACGCTGCTCGGCGGCGTGGTGCTGGTCATCCGCTCCCACCGCCGCAAGTAGCACGTTAAATTCATGATTTGCCGCGCTCGCGGCCCCGGTCCCGGGATTCCGTTTCCGGTTCGAGGCATTGAAGTTCGAGGCCTTGAAACTGTTAAACTAAGGGCTTGGTTTCTTCCGATTCACACCCGCAACATCAGGATTCATGTCCTAAACAGCCGGATTCATTTCCTAAACCGCGCGTGTGCGCCGTCAGTTATCTGAACACTACGCCGCTCGTCTGGGGATTGCTGCATGACCCGGCGTTACAAGCCGTGTTCGACCTTAAATTTGCGATTCCTTCGCGCTGTGCGGACGAGCTGGCCTCACGCGAGGCCGATCTCGGAATCGTGCCGGTCATCGAGACGGCGCGCCAGAAACTGGATTATTTCCCGGGCTTTGGCATTTCGTCGGTGGGCGCGGTGCGCAGCATCCTCTTGATTTCGAAGGTGCCTTTCCGCGAAATCAAAACGCTGGCGACCGATGCGGGATCGCGGACTTCGGTGATGCTGGCGCGAATTCTACTCGCCGAGAGGTTCGGAGCCGAGCCGCGCGTGTTTTCCGAGCCGCCGGAACTCGCGACGATGCTCGCTACGGCCGATGCCGCTCTGCTGATCGGGGATGCCGCGCTCCACGTGGACCCGGCGACGCTGCCTTTTGAGACGCTCGACCTCGGCGCGGAGTGGACTTCGCTGACCGGGCTACCCATGGTTTTTGCGGTGTGGGCGGGCAGAAAAGATTCCGTTCGCGAGCCCTATGGCGAGGCTCTGGCGGCTTCCTGCCGCTATGGACTGAAACGGATTCGGGAGATCGTGCCCCAAGAAGCGGCCGCGCGAAAGCTCGACGAGCGCTTGGTCCATCGCTATCTGACCGAGCACATCGATTTTGAATTCGGTCCGCGGCACGCGCAAGGCATGGCCGAGTATCTGAAACGCGCGACGGCCCTGGACCGCGTGACCGTCGCGGGCGTGGAGCTCACGAAGGGAAGCGATGGCCTTTCAGGTGGCCTTCCCGCCGTCGAAATTCCGGGAGGCGTTCGAGCATGATGACCCGAGCCGAGGCGCTGGATCTGTTTCGCAGCAACGATTTGGTGGGGATCGGGATGGCCGCCGACAGCGTGCGCCGGAAGCTGCATCCGGATGGCGTAGCCACCTACATCATCGATCGCAACATCAACTACACCAATTTTTGCACTGAATTCTGCAGTTTCTGCGCCTTCTACCGGCCCATGGGACATGCCGAAGGTTACCTGCATCCGAAGGACGTGATCTTCGCCAAAATCGAAGAGACCATCGGGTTGGGGGGCACGGGAATTCTCATGCAGGGCGGCCTGCACCCGGAATTGAAAATCGAATGGTACGAGGATCTCCTGCGCTCCATCAAACAGCGCTATGACATCTGGTGCCATTGCTTTTCGGCGCCGGAGATCGCGAACATCGCCAAAGTCAGCGGGCTGAGCCTGTATGACACGCTCGCGCGCCTGAGAGACGCGGGGCTCGATTCCCTGCCCGGCGGCGGCGCGGAAATTCTGGACGACGACGTCCGGCAGCGCATCAGCCGCTTGAAGTGCACGACGCAGGAATGGATCGACGTGCATCGCACCTGTCATCAGGTGGGCCTGCGCACCACCGCGACCATGATGTACGGGACCGGCGAAACGATCGAGCAGCGCTTGAACCACTTCGATATCGTGCGCCGGATTCAGGAAGACACGGGCGGGTTCACGGCGTTTATTCCGTGGGCTTTTCAGCGCGAGTATACGTCGCTCGGACGCTTCGTCAAGGAAGAGGCGACGGCCGTCGAATATCTCAAGATGCTGGCGCTGTCGCGCCTGTACTTCGAAAATATCGAGAATATACAGTCTTCATGGGTGACGCCGGGGCTGAAGACGTGCCAGTTGGGGCTGCGCTTCGGGGGCAACGACGTCGGCAGCGTGATGATCGAAGAGAACGTGGTGAGCGCCGCGGGCACGCATTATCGCGCCACCGAGGAAGAGCTGCGCCGGCTGATTCGCGACGCCGGTTTCATCCCCAAACAGCGGGACACGTTATACCGGACGTATTATTTGAATTAGCCGCGCGACGGACGCGGCAGTTTGTGCCGTGGGGCGAATTGCAAGGCCGTGGGGCGAATTGCAGGTTAGATAAGGGGCATAGAAGTCTTGGGAGTTATAAAAAGCTGTAACCCGATGTGCGTTGAGCCGCGTCCACACTCATTCATGCGCTTCACCGGTCTTTTCCTTTTCGTTTTTGCGTTCCCCGCGTATCTTGCGGCGGCGACGCCCGCGGAGCTGCTATCCTCCGCGGAGTTGCTATCTCACGTCCCGCTGCGCTTCGAGGCCAATCACGGACAAGTTCGCGCTTCCGAACCGGTCGCGTGGGTGGCGCGAGGGCCGGAGGCTGCGTATGCCTTTACGGCGGACGGCGCGCTGGTACGCACACGCCGGCAAATCATGCGAATCCGGATGGAAGGAGCGAACCCCGACGCAACGTATCAACCGGATCGCGCGTTCGCAGCCCCCACGAGTTACTACACGGCCGCCTATCGCGGCAACGTCACCGGCTACCAGCGTCTCCGCCGCCCGGCGATTTACCCGGGCATTGATCTGGTGTACTACGGGAAGGGAACGCAACTCGAATATGACTTTGAAGTCGCGCCGGGCGCCGATCCGTCGCGCATCCGTTTGCGGTTCGATGCGGGAACTCGGCGCGTCACACCGCGCATAAATGAATCCGGCGATTTACAGATCGACGGAGCCGAATCCGGGAGCGCCGAGAAGCAAGGCGGATTGGATCAGGACGGGCTGTTGCAATATGCGCCGGTCATTTATCAGATCCTCGCGAGCGGCGAACGCCGCGCCGTGCAGGGTTCCTATCGAGTCGCGCGGGATGGCACGGTGAGCCTGGCTCTCGGCAAATACGATCATTCCGCGAAGCTCGTGATCGATCCGGTCATTTACTACACGCAATATTTTTTCGGACCGTCGGGCGCGAGCATTGCGACGTCAGTGACGCATGATGCGCAGGGTGTCATTTACGTGGCCGGCAACACGCAGGCCCCGGACTTCTACATCCAAGGGTCCTACGCCTATCTCGGCAACGCGGGCGGGCAAGACGCCTGGGTGATGAAGATCAACCCGTTTGCGCCGGATGGAAATTTCGTGCCGTTCTCCACCTACTACGGCGGATCGCTGAATGAAGTGGTTCAGGGCATCGCTGTGAACAACGCCGGGATCGTTTACATCACGGGTTCCACCCAATCGACCGATCTCCCCACTTCCACGAACGCGTACGCGACCGCTCTGCCGGGCCAGACGAGCACGTTCATCGCGGGCTTCGATACGAACCAGGCGATCCTTACCTATGGCACCTACATCGGTGGAACGCTGGTCGATAACGTGGCCGGGCTCGCACTTCTGAACGGGCATCTGTACATCGCAGGGTCGACGACCTCGACCAATTTCCCTACGACCGGCGGCGCGATCGAGTCGACGCCGCTCGGAGGCACCGAGATTTTTGTCGCCGAGCTCGATCCGACCCAGAGCGGCACCGCCCAGTTGCTCGCGGGCACCTATCTGCCCGGCTCGGCCGACGACGTGGCGAATGCAATCACGGTGGATGGCGCCGGCCTCGTGTACGTGGCTGGCGAAACCGGATCGCCGGATTTTCCGGTGACCGCGAACGCCGTGCAATCGGCTTACGATCAGTCGGGCGACGGATTCGCGATCAAACTGAACCTGCAGACCATGCAGGTGCTCTACGGTACGTTCCTGGGCGGTTCGGGGTACGACTCGGTCAGCAGCGTCATCGTGGACCCGGCAGGGAACATCGCGCTCGTAGGCTATACGTTGTCCCCGGATCTGCCAGTTACCCAGAACGCCTTCCAAACCTCGCTCAACGGATTTGCCGCAGCTTTTCTGGCGATCGTTAATCCTTCGGCAGCTGCGGGACAGTCGGGACTGACTTACAGCACGTACTACGGAGGCTCCTTCGCCGAAGTCGCCTATGGCGGCACGCGCGATGCAAACGGACTTTACTACCTGGTGGGCTACTCGCTCTCGCCGAATCTGCCCCTGGGTTCGACCCCCGCGCTGAATCCTGTTTCCGCGGGAGGCGGCATCGATGGCTTCGTCGCCCAGATCGATCCCACCAAAGGCTTAAACGGCGTGGTTTACGCAAGCTACGTGACCGGCTTGGGCAGCCAGCTGGTTTCGGGCGTCGACGTCGACTCGAATGGAGTTCTATACCTGGTGGGTTGGGCGACGGCGGATATCTTCCCGGCAGGGCAGGCGCTGAAGCAAGACAATCCAGGAAACTTCGACGGATTCGTGCTGGCGTTCCACCCTTAGAACCGCCTTCAGCGGAGCCGGAGTCTGCGAAGGAATCGGGGACGACCGGCTGTAGGTTCACGCCCGGCCCCGCGCGCCTCCAACCGCATCCGCGAAGCTTGGCGCACGAAGCCGATCGGCTTAGAACCTCTCCCGAAACGGGTTTGTTGAAAAGGCGGGCTCAACACGACCGCTTCGCCCGCCCGGCAAATCGAATAAGCTCAGGCGGCTGCGGCCGTTTCCTTCGACTTGTTTTTGCTTCCCGGTGGGCGGCCCCGGCGCTTCAAGGCCGACATCCAGGCTGGCGGCCGGCCACGGCGACGTCCGCGCCCTTCCGCCAAACGCTCCAACGTGACAATCGCTTCTTCAATTTGCTCGCGTTCCTGGCGTAAATCCGCCAACATTTTTAGTACATCCATCGCGATTATTCTCCAGTTTGAACAGTAGGGCTGAATTAGAAACCAGTGTCACCGACTGCGTTCCGATTGCAGAACAAAAAATTGACTTCGTTCGCAATTGCAGTTTCGAGTTTACATCCAAAAGTTCGGCGATTCAAGCGGTTTGTTCCGATATCGGAACAAAATAGGGCCCATGGACCCGGAGTTAAATTTCGTTGGGGAAGAGGCCTCACCCTGGTCCGGCCGAGCCCGCCCGCTCTCGCTGGACCGCTTTGTTCCAGCGTAGATAGAACGGTAATCCGGCGGCAATGAGCGCCAATCCAAGGCCTGATTCGCGGGGATATGTCAGCAAAGTGGACCATAATAGTCCGACGGCAACGATCACGAAGGCCAAGGGTACCAGCGGATAGCCAAGTACGCGGTAGGGCCTGGGGAGGTTGGGTTCACGGCGGCGTAAAGCGATCACTGCAAATGCGGTCATGGCATAGAAGATCCAGTTCCCGAAGATCACCATGCGGGCGAGTTCCTGGAAGCGTCCGCTGAGCAACAGGAGAGAGGAGAAGAGTCCCAGAAAAAGCAGTCCGCCCGTTGGAGTTCCGAATCTTGGATCGACACGCCCGGCCCAGGCAAAGAAATAGCCGCCGCGCGCCATGGCAAAAGGCACGCGCGCTCCCGAAAGGATCACCCCGTTCAACGCGGCGAAAATCGAGGTAAAGGCCGCGATGGTGACGATCGAGCCCCCGGAAGGTCCCCAGGCCGCGCGCATGACCTCCGTCGCCACGCGATTGGTTGCGGCAACCCGTGCCCCGCCGAGAACGTAGAAATACGCGAGATTTGTGAGCAGATACGTCGCCATCACAAAAAGAGTTCCGCCGATGAGCGCACGCGGCAAATTCTTTTCGGGCCGCTGAATCTCCGCGCCCACCATGGGGCCGTTGTTCCAGCCGTCATAGGCCCACAAGGCGGCGACGAGCGCGGCGAAGAATCCGGCCGCGCCTCCCGGATCGGCGTGCGTCGCCACCGCGAAGTTTGCGCTACTGCCAGCGTGCGATCCGAGACCGATGACGATGATCGCGACGATCAGAGCCATTTTTAAAAACGTACCGCCGACCTGCACCGCGCCGCCGATCCGGGTTCCGGCATAATTGATCGCGGTCAGCAGCAGAATGAAGCCCATCGCGGCAAGCTGTCCATAGAGAATTTCGAAGGGCTTTCCTCCCGGCCCGATGGGCAGCGAGGTGTGCACCCACACGCCGTCCAACCCCGGGAAAAAATCGGCAAGGTAGATGACCAGCGCCGCTCCGAGCGCGGCGATCGAGGCGCACTTGCCCAGTACCGTCTGCGTCCAGCCGTAAAAGAATCCGAACACAGGCCCGTAGGCGCGTGTCAGATAAACGTATTCGCCCCCGGATTCGGGCATGGCCGCGGCGAGCTCCGCGTAGCTGAGGGCCCCTAAGAGCGTCAGCACTCCGCCAAAAATCCATACAGCGAAGACCATGGCCGGCGACCCTACCGCCTTGACCATGTCCGAGGGAACCAGGAAAATGCCGCTGCCGATGATCGTGCCGATCACGATGGTCATGGCCGGCCACAGCCCGAGCGTTCTCCGCAGGCGGCGGGCGTGCGGCATCATCTCGGTGGCCTTGGAATCCGCGGCTTGTGGATCGACGGGTCCGGCGTCTTGTGGATCGTTGGACCCGGCGCTTTCCCGTCCTTCCTCAAGAGGCATCAGCTACCTCGCATCCTGTTCGGCGGGATGCATGACGGACATCGCCAGACCCACGAAGAATGTCACGGCCGAGCCGATGACGACATACCACGTAAACGCGATGGAGGTCGCGAAACGGACGTACAGGATCGCCAGGAGTCCGGCAATCATTCCAATCATGGCGTCCGTTTCTCTGACGCGTTTGGTCAGGAGACCGAGCAGAAAAACGCCGAGGAGCGCTCCGTAAACGACGGAGGCGATCGACAGACCTGCCTGCAGCACGCCGCCCCAATTCCGCGCGAGGAGCGCTACGCCCGCGAGTACGACTCCCCAACCGACCGTTACATGACGCGAACGCTTGAGCCACACAGCATCGCTGGTCGGTGCACCACCGGACTGTTCCCGCGACTCGTACAGAGGCCGGATCAGGTCGAGGACGGTGGTGGAGGCGAGAGCATTCAGCGCCGCGCTGAGATTGGACATGGATGCGGCGAGGATCGCGGCCATGACAAGTCCGGCCACGCCCGTTGGCAGACTCTGCCAGATGAAGAGCGGATACAGGCGATCGATCACCGCGGGCGCGGGCGTTCCCCGCTCCCGGTAGAGCACGAACAGACAGACCCCGATCACGAGAAACAAAACAAATTGAGCGAAAATGACGATCCAGCTTGAAAACAACGCGATCTGGCTCTGCGTGCGCGTACGGGCCGCGAGCAGACGCTGCACCATCAACTGTTCGGTGCCGTGGCTCGCGGTGGTCAGGAAGCATCCGCCGATCATGCCGGCCCAGAAGCTGTAGGTGCGGGAAAAGAAAATGGCGGGCGGGGCGAGCCGGAAATCGAACACGCGCAGTTTGCCGAGCGGACCGGCGACGGCGGCCACGTGCGTCCCAACCGCCGGGAATCTGGCGCAATAAAAGGAACAGGCTCAGCCCTGCGCCGAAGACGTAGAGAAACATTTGCACGACGTCGGTCCAGATCACCGCCGCGAGGCCGCCCTCATAGGTGTAGAAGAGGGTGAGGCACAGGATCACGATGATGGAGGCCGTTTCCCCGGCTCCCAGAATGACCGAGATCGACGATGGAAATCGCGAATACGCGCACGCCTTCCGCCAGAGCCCGCAGGATCAGAAACGCCAGGGCCGCTGAGACGCCGGAGGCGCTTCCCGAAGCGCCGGAGGATCAATTCGTACGCCGTGTACATCTCTCCCCGCGAAATACGCGGGGAGAAACACGGTGGCGATCACCACGCGCGCGAGCAGGTATCCGAGCACCAGTTGCAGGAATCCGAAGTCGCCCTGAAACGCAAGAACCGGAGTCCCGATCACGGTGAGTGTGCTGGTTTCGGCCGACACGATCGAAAGGGCGATGGCCCACCAGGGTATGGTGCGGCCGCCCAGAAAGTAATCGCGCAAGGAATGCTGCGATGTGCGAAAGCGCGCGCCAAACCAGGTAATGCCCGCGAGGTAGGCGGCCATCACGGCCAGATCGAGCCTGCGCATGTAGGCACAGGATAACCCGCGGCAGGCCACCAGCGGGGCCGCGCGCGGAACGAATTGTGCCCGCCGGCGTCTAACGAATTAGCGGGGAGCCGCCGATTGTGGCGCGATGGTGTCCTTTCGGTGTAGGCTAAGACGATCAGGCCTGTGTAGCCCTGGAACGCGCGGCCGGAGGCCCGAAGGGGATCGGGAAGAGGGCTGCCAGGTGCTTGCAGCTATGCGTTTGATTCGGATATACTTCGCAGAGTGCAATCCCCAAGACGAGCATGGATACGTAAGGCGCGGGCGTGAGTTCGCGGATTCGCAATGAGCAAGGCGGATTCGCAGTGAGCAAGAGTGACACGCGGAACGGCGTGAGCGTGACAAAGAAGAGCAAACGGATTAGAGTCGCTAGCGGAGGTTCGTGGTGCTAAAAAAGACCCTCATTTCAACCATTATGTTGGTGACGTTGGTGCTGACGGCGAGTGCCCAGGCCCCGGCCCCAGCGCAGAAGAACTGGAAGGATCGCGCGGAATACGATCTGTACGACGCGATCACGAAGGACAATGCACCGGCCTCGCGCCTGCAAAATCTGGAGAAGTGGAAGAGCCAGTATCCGCAGAGCGAATACGCCGACGTGCGGCTCAAGATCTACCTGGTGACGTATCAACAGATGATGAACCATCGCGCCGCGTTCGACACGGCGACAGAGATCCTGAAGTCCGACCCCAACGACCTGACGTCGCTCACCGAGATCGTGGGATATGGGTTGACGCTGGTCCCCGCCGATCCCAAAGCGACTCTGACGCCGCAGAATAAATCCGATCTGGACACCGTCGAGAAGACGGCCCACTACGTCGAGGCCAATCTCGATAAAATTTACGCCCCGGACAAGAAGCCGCAAGGCACTACCGACGAACAGTGGAACGCGGCGAAGCCCACCATGCAGAAGTTCGCGCAATTCACCATCGCGCGCGACATGGTGATTGAGAAGGACGTTCCCAAGGCCGAGGCCGAGCTCATCAACACGGAAAAAATGGATCCGACAAACGCGCAGGCCGCCTATATGCTGGCCGGGAACCTGCTGGCGCAGCAGAAGGATCATCCGGACAAGATGCCGGAAGCTTTATTCGAATACGCCCGCGCCGCCACCTACGACGGCCCTGGCGCGCTGGACGCCGCGACGCGCAAGCAGATCGATGCCTTCCTCACCAAGGCCTATACGACGTTCCATGGTTCCGCCATGGGCCTCGACCAGCTCAAGATGCAGGCCAAGGCCTCGGCGATGCCGCCGGACGGATTCACGATCAAGAGCACGGTCGTCATCGCGCAAGAAGAGGAAGAAAAACGCAAGGAAGCGGCTGCGGCAAATCCAATGCTGGCGTTCTGGAACGAGACCAAGGCAAACTTGACTGGCGAGAAGGGATCTGAGCTCTTTGAGTCCAATTATAAGGACGTCGGATTGCCGCCCAGTAATCTCGGCTTTACCAAGTTTAAAGGCAAGCTTGTTTCGACGACGCCCGCCACGAAGCCGAAAGAATTGACTCTTGCGGTTGGCGGTGACGCGGCCGATGTCACGATCAAGCTGACCGAGCCGCTGCCGGGCATGATGGACCCGGGCGGAGAAATTTCCTTCAGCGGCACGCTAAAGGAATCGAGTAAGGATCCCTACATGCTCACGTTTGAAGTGGATCCCGCCGATGTGGAAGGCTGGACCGGCAAGGGCCCGGCTCCGGTGCGTAAGCCCGGCGCGGCAACCAAGAAAAAGCAGTAGCCTCGTCAGATATTTCAGAGGTTCGATCGGGGCTGGCAATCCGTCGGCCCCGATTTGTTTTCAGGTGGCTCGATCACAACTTCCCCGCCATGTTCTTGAGCCCCATGCGTCAGCTTGGGGCTTACACAGTTAAGATTTTAAGCCCCAGGCTCACGCATGGGCTCAGTTCCGCTCGCTCACGGTCGCGATTCCGTGCGGAAAGGTTCGCCTGGGTGAATTACATCTTGTAGCGGCCGAGATCCTCATCGTTGAGGTCCTCGAGCCATCGGCGCAGTTCCTCGTTGTTGCCGGCTTCGGACAACCGCGGCGACGGCCTTGGAGGTCTTGAGGACCGTCTCCTCGACGTATATGGGACAATCCAGACGCAGCGCGATGGCCAGAGCGTCGCTCGGGCGCGAATCCCACCGATGACCATCTCGCCGTTCCGCTCCAGCCAGATCACGGCGAAAAACGTATCGTCCTTCAGGTCGCTGACCACGACCTTCTTCACGCCCGCTTCCAGACCGAACAACAGATTGCGGATCAGATCGTGAGTCATCGGACGGGGCGTGGCCACCTTTTCAATTTCGAGCGCGATGGCGTTGGCTTCGTAAACGCCCACCCAGATGGGCAGAATGGCGTTGCCGTTGACGTCCTTCAGCACGACGATCGGCATGTTGGTCACCGGGTCCACCATCAGACCGCGGATTTTCATTTCGACTTCCATCTGGCGCTCCCTTCGCTTTTCACTGTACACATTCTCCGGCCAACGAATTGGGCCCGGCACGCGTCACGCGGACTTGCACGTACTGGCCGTTCAAGTCGGCCGCGCCGGCACGCAGAAAATTCAGCGTCTTGTGCTGCGAGGTCCGCCCCATCCACTGCCCGGTGGCCTTGTTGAATCCCTCCACCATGCACTCTTCCACGCTGCCGACGTAGGCGGCGTTCTGCGACCTGAATCGCGCGCTGGCGTTCCTGAACGATCGCGAGCCGCCGGGTCTTCTCTTCCTCGGGAATCTGATCGGCAAGAGCAAGCGCCGCGGTATTCGGGCCGGCGCGAATACTTGAAACTGAAGATCGAATCGTAGCCGACCTCTTCGAGCAGACCGAGTGTCGCTTCGAAGTCCGCTTCGGTCTCGCCCGGGAAGCCGACGATGATGTCGGTGGTGATCGCGATGGGCCGGCTGCGCGGCCTTCATCCAGGCAATCCTCCGCAGGTATTCCTCGCGCGTGTAGAGCCGCTGCATGGCTTCGAGGATGCGCGTCGATCCGGACTGCACCGGCAGATGCACGTGATTGCACAACGCCGGATTCGTGTCGATGGCGTCCACGATGGGCTTCACGAAATCGCGCGGATGCGAAGTGGTAAAGCGCACGCGGCGGATCCCGGGGACGCGGCCCACCTCGTCGAGAAGCTTTGCGAAATCCCACCCGGGCGCGGAAGGATCGCGATAGCTGTTCACGTTTTGGCCGAGCAGCTGAATTTCGGTGCGGCCTATCCGGGCGAGCTCGCGGGCTTCGGCGATCACCGATGCGCTCGTGCGGCTGCGCTCCGGCCCTCGCGTGAAAGGCACCACGCAATAGGCGCAGGATTTGTCGCAACCTTCGATGATCGTGATGTAGGCGCGATGCGGATTGTCGCGGCGCGTGAGCGGCGTTTCGAACGTCAGTTCGCGTATCCAGGCTTAGTCCCGTGACGCGGCGGTTCCCGGCTTCGAGTTGCACCAGCATTTGCGGGAGCTGGTTGTAGCTGGCCGAACCGCACACCATGCTGACGTGCGGAGCCTTTTCGAAAATCTTCTCGCCTTCCTGCTGGGCCACGCAGCCCAGCACGGCGAACTTCTTGCCGTTTCCCTCCGATTTCTTGAACTGGGCCTTGAACTGATCCAGGCGATGGAAGACCTTCTGCTCGGCCTTGTCGCGAATGCTGCAGGTGTTGTAGAACACCAGTTCGGCTTCCTCGGGCGTGGGGACCTGGCTGTACCCTTCGCTGAGAAGCGTGCCGACGACTTTTTCGGAGTCGTGGGCGTTCATCTGGCAGCCGAACGTCTCGATGTAAAACGTCTTCACCTTTTGACCATTGTAACGTGGGGTCGCCGGTACGCGGGGAAAACGCCCTGCAAATACTGATATTCCTACAGTTACACCTTTTTTTGCCGGTGCTTCTAAGGTCTTCGCATTATTGCAGGACCCGCGACGTTGCGCTTAGGCTGAAAGTGTGAAGTACCGCCTCCTCATCCTGGTTCCGGCCGCGCTGGCGGCGCAATCCGTCACCACGTTATCGAACGTCGATATCAACGGCCGCCGCGTGGATGATTACTCGGTCACGAGCGCGAAGGACGGCGAAAAGACCGAGTTGAGCGAGTCCATCAACGGACACCTGGTTCCCAAGGAACAGACCGAAACGCGCGTCCTCAGCCAGACGGCGACCGAGAAGGTCACCGAAACGTTTGACCGGAAATTCAGCGCCACGGGCCAGTTGATCTCAACCGAGCGCGTCGTCACAACCGAGCGGAAAATGCCCGGCGGCGGCACCTCCGCGCAAGCGACGGTATATCGGAGCGATACGAACGGCGTCCTGCAGGAATCCGAGCGCCGCTCGATCGAAACGCGGCCGACCGGGCCGGGAGCTACCGCAACCGACGTAACGATCGCACGGCCTTCCGCCAACGGCGGATTCGAGAACGTCGAGCAGCATAAGCTCGTGAAGTCCGAGGACCCGAAGCTCAAGCGCGAGGAAGAGACGGTCTACCTGAAATCCACCAGCGGTGATTTCGTGGAAAAGCGTCGCACCCTGGCGGAATCGCAAAAGACAGGGGACCGGACGGACGCCAAAGTTGCCAATTACGAAACCGATTATGCCGGCCACATGGCGCTCTTGAATTCGGAAACCAGCACGACCATCGTCGCGAAGGATGGCAAGGAAACCGTGGAGCGGAACATCTACGATTCCAATTCGCTCGGCCAAACGCGCACGGAGGAAGGCGGACAGAAGATCCGGGAGCAACAGCTTATTGTGCGCACACCCGGCGGCGACGGCAGCGTCAAGGAAACATTGAGCGTGCGGCGTCCTACGCTCGCGGATACAACGCAGTTAGGCGCTCCGATTCAGCTTTACGAAACCGTGTGCACGGGCAAGTGCGAGCCAGCGAAGCCGTAAGCATTCTTGTCCGGGGCGGCTAGCCGGCAATTTCGCCGAGAAAACTGGTCCCCGTCACAATCTTCGTTCCGAAGTTCTCCGCCACCGTCTGACCGATATCCGAGAGCGTACTCCGCGTCCCCAGGTTCACTCCGTGCCGTGCAGACGGTCCGTAGGCGAGCAGCGGTACGTATTCACGGCTGTGATCAGTGGAGGGAGTGGTCGGGTCGCATCCGTGGTCCGCGGTGAGGATGGCGAGGTCGGCCGGGCTGAGATGCTGTTCGAGACTTGGCAGCCACAGATCGACTTCTTCAAGCGCCTTGGCATAGCCTTCCACATCGTTCCGGTGACCGTAAAGCTGATCGAAATCGACTAAATTGACGAAGATGAGGCCATCCTCCTGCGCGTCCATCATGGCCAGCGTCTTCGCCATTCCGTCCGCGTTGCTCACGGTTCTCTCGTGATCGCCGATTCCTCTTCCTAAAAATACGTCGAAGATCTTGCCCACGCTGGAAACGGTGACGCCGGCGGCGTGCAGCTGATCGAGCAGCATACCCTTGGGCGGGGGGACCGCATAATCGTGGCGGTTGGCCGTGCGCTTGAACGCGCCGGGGACGCCTTCGAAAGGACGGGCGATAACGCGGCCCACCTCGTACGGCCCGCGCAGAATCTCGCGAGCGATTTCACACATCTTGTACAACTCGAACAGAGGAATGATGTCCTCGTGCGCCGCGATCTGAAACACGGAATCGGCGGACGTATAAACGATGGGCGAACCGGTGCGCATGTGCTCCTCGCCCAGTTCCTTGATGATCTCGGTGCCGGACGCGGCTTTGTTCCCGAGCGTGTGGCGTCCAACGCGGCGCTCGAACTCCCGCATGATCTCGGGAGGGAAACCGGCGGGGAACAGCGGAAACGGTTTGGTTAGGTGGATTCCGGCCATTTCCCAGTGCCCCGTGGTCGTGTCCTTTCCGGGCGAAGCGAGCGCGCACCGGCCGTAGGCAGCCAATGGCTCAGCCGCGGGTGTGAGACCGGTGAGCGGCTTAAGATTCGCCAACCCCCAGCGGCATAAGTTGGGAAGATGAAGAGGTCGTGCGCGGGCGAGGTTCCCGAGCGTATCACTGCCCACGTCGCCGTAAGCCGCGGCATCCGGCATTTCGCCGGCGCCGACGCTGTCGAGCACAATCCAGACAATCCTTTGAAACCGCCGCGGAAGGGATGGCACGGGCTCTATTGAATCGGACCGCCGACGGTCTGGCCTTGTGAGGTTTGCGGGATCGGAATCCGTGAGGCAGGCGCGTGCTCATCCGCCCCGTGCGTCTCCGTTGCCGCCACGGGAGCCTGGTTCGCTTCCGGCCCCGCAAGGATGTCGCGAATATGCTCGGTCAGTTGATCGACAAAGCGATCCGGCAAAAACCCGTTCATGCGGCGCGCGAGATGGCCTTCTTTATCGAGGAGAATGGTGGTCGGGATATTTGCCACCTGCAAAAGGCGCGCGAGGCCCGTCTCAAAATACACCGCCCGGCTCCATCCCTGGGTTTCGAGGAAGGGCGCCACCACGTTGCGCTCGTCGTCGGCGTCCACCGAGAGAAAGACCACGTCGTTGCGGTCCTCGAATCGCTTGCGCACGACTTCGTAGAGAGGATGCTGCGCGCGGCACGGGCCGCACCAGGTGGCCCAGAAATCGAGGATAAGGACCTTCCCTTTGAGACTTGCAAGCGGCAGACGATTGCCGTCGAGGCCGTCCAGAACAAACTTCGCGGGATCGTTCAAGCCGTAGTTGGGATCGAGCGCGTAAAGCTCCTTGCGACGCTTCTCGAGCAGTGCGTTATTCCGGTCGTAGGCGTTCAGCGCGAGATCGCCGAGACCCGCCTCCGAGCCATCATGCAGCTTTCTATACCATTCGCCCAGCACCCTTCGATCGGTCGTGCGATCTTCCTCGGTGACCCGGGCATCCGGAATCGAGAACGCGACAGCCATTTGCTGGACCGCTTCTTCGTGGCGTCCGGCATGTTCCAGCGCCTCGGCCCATTCGCGCGCCGAGGCGGCTTCCGGATAAGCGCGGAAGGCGAGCTCCGCCTTGATGCGGGCGTCGTCATACGAACCCAGAGTTTCGAACGCCCGTGCCTGATAGAGCAGCGAGCGTTCCAAAGCGCGATCGTGGTCCTCCTGGTTGCGCACCGCATCGGCGCCGGTGGGCACCGGGATGTGGACGATATAGTCCTCGAACTGGCGGGCGAAGTTGAGGGCCTTCTGCGCGTTGTCGCGGCCGCCGACGTTCAACAGACTGGCCGTGACGCGATCGAGCAATTGCGCATCGTTGGGCGTCTTGGCAAGCGTTGGAACGCCATACAGAATCGTTCTGCGGCTGTCCTGCGCCTCCACTGCCTGCTTCGCCAGAAGCTGCTCGATTTCCGGGCGCAGCGCCGTTTGAGGATGCGTGCGCACATACTTTTCGAGCGCGGCAATGATATCGACGGGACTGTGATTGGCTTCCACGATCAACTGGTTTATCTGCTGGCGCTCAGCGTCGGCTCCGGCCGCGGGCGCCTGCGCGGATAGGACCGCCGGCAGCAGCAGAAACGGAAGCGCAGCGAACGAAACGGCAACGAAGGTAGGCAGTCGCGTAAAGAATTTCATCGTCGTCGTAGTTCCATGCCGAGCTCTAATGCGACGCGCGGATCGCGTCGGCGATGCGTGCTGCCCTTTCCCTGGCCATATGGATGTAAACCTCGTTATTCGCCACCTGATCGAGCAGCGGCAAAAAATCGTCCTGTCCCGCCAGCCTCCGGTCATTCCACGCCGCCATGACGCGCAGTACCGCGTCGTTCACTCCTAACCGATCATGTTTCAGGGCGCGGCGCAAGTCGAGCAGCATGCGCGTGCTCTCGCCGACGCGCTCGAACAGATCGGTGAGCGCCTTAGCGTCTTCGACGGTCGAATAGTTATATTTCGATTCGCTGCTCTCCCCGCCCTGCTCCCACCGCAGCGTTTTCATACCCATGTTCGCGATCTTCAAGCCGGATTCCAGGGGACGCCTGAAATGATCCAGACGGTCCGCCAGTTCGAAGGCCTGTTTCACCATCGCGGAATCGAGATGAATTTTTTCCTCGTTGTCGGGATCTTCGCTTTCGTTATAGGTGGTCGCGCCGTCCGGCGCGATGGTGATCGCGAAGTACGCGGGCGCCGATCCGGGGAAAGACTTGCTGAAGACGACGCGCGGAACATCGGCGGCATGCGCCAGCCCGCCCGAGTTAGAAGGAGCAGCCATCTCATCGGACGAGCCTCGCCGCTGCGGGAGTTTTGATTCGAAAACCTGCCTCTCGCGTGTCTGCCCCGGGAAGCGTTGTTCCAGGACGCATCACTTCAGGATGACGGAGCGTCGTCGCGTGACAGATGGCCACCGCCAGCGCATCCGCCGCATCTTCGGATTCGATGGCCTCCGCCGAGCCCCGTCAGCGTGCGCACCATCAACTGAACCTGATGTTTTTCAGCGCGGCCATAGCCCACCACGCTGGTTTTCACCGAGAGCGGCGAATATTCGCCCACGGTCAATCCCGCCTCAGCCAGCACCGGCCAGCGCGACCCCGCGCACGTGGGCGAGTTTCAGGGCGGTCTTCACATTTTGCGAAAAGAAGACTTCCTCCACGGCGGCGCATTCGGGAGCGTGGGCCTCCAGAAGCGCCCGCAGGGCAGCGGAGATGGCGGCCAGACGGCCCGGCAGCGGATCCCGCACGCACAACGTGATGACGCCGTGCGCCACCACCCGGTGCCGGCGGCCATCGCTTTCGATGACGCCCCATCCGGTGCGCTCGGTCCCGCAATCGACGCCCAATACCTTCATGAGTGACCGCGCCGTTTCCCCGCCTTGCCGGACACCATCGGCTGCAAACTCGATGCAGCTGGGCCAGCCGAACGACTACGCCAAGGACTCCAGTTCCTTCTCGTCGATATCGAAGTTCGAGTACACGTTCTGCACGTCATCGTGTTCCTCGAGCGCTTCGCTGAGCCGCAGCATGCCGGAAGCGTTCTTGCCTTCCAGTTTCGTCAGATTCTTCGGAATCATGGCGATTTCAGCCGATTCCGTGGGAATTCCTGCCTTCTGAATCGCTTCGAGCACCGTGACGTGGTTTTCGGGAGCGGAGATGACTTCCCAATTATCTCCTTCACGACGCAAATCCTCGGCGCCGACGTCAAGCACCAGCGCCATCAGATCGTCCTCGGCGGGAGCTTTCTCCGCGTCGATCACGATCTGGCTCTTGCGCTCGAACATCCAGGCGACGCTGCCCTCTGCGCCCATGTTCCCGCCGTTTTTGGAGAACATGTGGCGGATTTCACTCACCGTCCGGTTCCGGTTGTCGGTTGCCACGGATACCAGGACTGCCGCTCCGCCTGGTCCGTAGCCTTCATACATGACTTCCTCGATCTGGCCGCCTTCCAGTTCACCAGTCCCGCGCATGATGGCGCGCTTGATGTTGTCAGCCGGCATACTCTCAGCCTTGGCCGCGACGATAGCGGTGCGCAGGCGGGGATTGGCGGCGGGATCGCCGCCGCTGCGCGCGGCAATCATGATTTCCTTGATAATACGCGTGAAGATCTTCCCGCGCTTGGCGTCGGCGGCGCCCTTTTTGTGCTTAATCGTTGCCCACTTCGAATGGCCTGACATGACAAACCTCTTAGATTGAAAGAACTTAGGAGTCTCGACCGGAGCTCTCCCCGAACCCGCCCGAACCCAACTTTCTACGATATCAGATGCGCGGAAATAGCGGAAGCGCGGCGTTGCCGTTGCCGGAGCTATACTGGCAGTGAGCCGATCTGGAAATCGCGGAAACCCCATGGAATCCAATCACACGCAGGAACGCGAGATAGCTCACGCTTATCTCGATCGGCTGCCTGAGGATCAGCTCGCGGCCGTGCGTGGGCTGTTGGAAAGCATGCTCTCCCCCCTAGACCGCTCTCTGGCTTTGGCGCCCATCGACGACGAGCCGCTTACACCTGAGGAAGCTGCGGCTATCGATGCTGGTGTCGCTTCGCTTGAACGCGGCGAAGGCATCCCTCACGAAGAGATCCTGCGTGAGTTCGGTCTCACCATGGAGGACTTCCACAGGATGGCCGAAAGTAATTCGGTTGAAAAAAAGTAATCCTCACGTCGAACCCAGCTTAGAATGGGCAATCGTATTCATTGGTCAGACGAGGCTCGCGCAGACTTACGGGCAATTGATCGCGAGACTGCCTACAACATACTCAGAGGTCTGGCGCGGTTTGTGGAAACCGACGTAGGGGACGTCAAGCAACTCCGCGGATTCACCCCACCGCGCTACCGACTGCGAGTCAGCAACTGGCGTATCACCTTCCGAAATGGTGGCGACGATTCCATCGAGATTATCCGCGTCCGCAACCGCAAAGACGCGTATCGCTAAGGTGTGTTCCGTGGCGGGCCGGGTCGCGAGGAGAAAGCCGCCAGCCGTCCGCATGCGGCCAACAACTGGAACTGATTGCCTTGTTGAACACCTCACGCGGAAATAGTCCACGTTCGACGAGTTCGGCCAAGAAAGCCGGGCCGCGAAGTTCTAACAGCACGACATCAGACATAGATATTCCGCCATCGCTGAAGCAGACCCTGGTGATATCGGCCCACTTAAAATCTTGGTTCCAGTCGTCGGCTAGCCTGTCCATTACTCGAACACTCACCGATTCGCTGTCCCAATCGACCCTCAAACACTTCGAAAGGTCTTTGGGCCGTCGGGCCGTCCACCAAGACTTGACCTTTGCCAGCAGAGCCATGAGAGAAAAAGAGACTCGCCCTTCTAGACAATTCTAGTTCTTAATCCCTCGCGCGGCTTTGAACTCCACACCCGCGACGCGCATCCCTTCGGTGTCTGCTTCCGGCTTCAGCGTCCCCGCAAACTCGTGATAGAAGCGGACGGTATTCATGACCAGCCGATCCTCCGCCCCGATCCACGCGTCGAAGCGGCCGAGCTTGATATCGGCGGCGGCTTTTCCCGGGCTTAAACCAGCGTCGTAGCGCTTGCGGGCTTCGGCCTTAAATACGGCGATATACTCGCTCATCTCGGCGAGGTCCTTCTTGCCGCCCAAAGGCCCGTGGCCCGGGATGATGGTCCCTACGTCCATGCCGAGGATTTGATCGACATGATCCATCCACTTGGTGGGGTGAGCGTTGTGGCAGAAGGGCGCGACGTAAAAGAATCCGATGTCGGCAGCGAACAGAATCTTATGCTGCGGCAGGTATACGGCGATATCTCCATAAGTGTGCGACGGGGCCAGGGTCAGCAGCTGCACTTCCGTATTGCCGTAGTAATACGTCGTGCGATCGTCGATGGTCGTTGTCGGCGGAATAATTTTGCGTGGTTCCCCGCCCTCGGCCCAGCCGTCGCGTTTTTCCCAGGTGGGCGTGGGGAACGTCGTCGCCAGCATTTCCTTACGGCAATATTCGTGGCACACGATCTCCACGGGCTGCGGGAAAAAAGGCAGTCCCATGATGTGATCTCCATGATGGTGCGAGATCACGATACGGCTCATCGGCTTGTTGGGCGCGACGCGACGAATCGCGGCGATAAAATTCTTGGTCTGAATCGGCGCGCCCAGGGAGTCAATCACAAGGACGCTGTTCTCGCCCACGATGACTCCGCCATTCGAGACCCCCTGGTTCATTTGTCCCGGGCCGCCGCCCTGAATGTAGGCAAAAACGCCGGGCGCGAGCTCGCGCATTTCGGTCTTCCACGTCGGCACCTGATTCTGTGCCCTGGCAATCGCCGCAAAGCCCAGGCCCGCTCCCGCCAAACGGCCGATGGCGGCGCGGCGGGTCATATGGGTTGTGGCTTCGCGCTTCCTCGAGATCGTGTTACCAAGCTCAGATATCCGCGTCACAGGCGATTTCCTCCTGAATTGTTTACCGTAATTCCGCGGGACTGCGAAGTCAAGCAAAACACCCAGCTCCTACGAGCGGGCGCGAGAGAAATCGTGAAGATGCTACTCTAAATCCGATGCGCAAACTAACTTTTCTAGCGTTGCTGGCCGTCCTCCTGATGACCTCTTTCTCCGTCACGCCTCTTCACGCGCAGGCGAAGGACGCGCCGAAAGCGGCCACCACTCCCGCACCGAAGTCCGGAGATCTCCTGGACCTGAACAGTGCCACGGTCGATCAACTGAAGGCTTTGCCCGGCATCGGCGATGCATATTCGAAGAAGATCGTAGCCGGCCGCCCCTATCAGAGGAAAGATCAGCTGGTTTCGAAGAAGATTGTTCCGCAAGCCACGTACGATAAAATCAAGGACCTGGTCATCGCCAAGCAGGCCAAGTAAACGCGCACCGTGCGCGAGCGCTTATTGCGCTAACCGATTCAACACCAGCGACAGACTCTCTTCGGGCGCCGCTTCGCTCCTGCATTCGGCTTTTCGTGCCTGCCACAGTTTTTCGAGGAAATCCAGATTCTTCTCGAGCGCCGCGCGTTTCCCTGCGGCGGACATATGTTGATTCCGTGCCTCACCGGCCCGCTTCAGCATGTCCTGCATTGCAGGCGAAGCTCCCGTGCAGTGCCGAACATCGGCGGTTACTAAATCCAGAAGCTTCAGACTGCGCGCGTACTGCTCATCGGTGCTGAGGGCCCTCTCGGTCGGATCGAGCGCCAGCACCTGACGGCACACCTCCGCGCGCTGGCGGGCATGAGCGGTCCCCGGACGAAGCCGAAGGGCAGCCTGGTAGTGAGCCAAAGCCATACGATAGCTGCCGCCCGCAAATTCCGCGTCGCCGAGCCCGCCGTAGGCATCGGCGTCTTGAGGGTCGGCGGCCAGGAGCTCGCGATACAGGTCTGCTCCGCGCGCCGGAGAGCCTGCGGAAATAAATAACGCGGCGAGCTTCCTCTTCGTCGCTGGATCATTCGGCGCTTCGCCCTGAAGCGGCAGGAGTTCGGCGAGCAGCCCCTCCTTTTCATTCCTTGAAACCAGCAGGTCGATCAGCTCGAAGCGGATATCCACGCGATGACCCAGGGCGTTTTGTTTCCATTGACCGTAGATCGCGCGATGGTAGTAGGAGAGCGCTTCTTCGATACGGCCTTCCTTGACCAGCACGCGGGCCATCGCGAGATTCGGAGCTCCCGCCGTGCCGTCCTCTGCGAGCAGGCCGGTGAGTTCGTCTTCGGCCTCGGAATAGCGGCCCGAATTCATCAGAGCCTCGGCCAGTGCGAGCTGATATTCGGGATTGTCGCGCGCCGTGGCGAGCGCGGTCCGGAACTGATCCGCGGCCTGATCCGTCCTTCCCTCTTTGAGCAGGCGCATGCCCTGGTCGTAGGAACGCTGCGCTTCAATCAGCCCTTCGGAGCGCTCCCTCCTGGCGAGGTATGTGTCCAGGAAAGAGAGCAGGAGGATTGCCGCCAGGACCAGCGCGAGCGTGCGCAGCAGGGAGGGCTTCGAAAATGGAGTGGCGGCCGGCGGCGGCATGACTAATCGTCCTCCTCCATCAGCGACCGCTCGGAGGTCCGCTCTCTGCTCCCGTTCGAGCCACCGGCGGGAACCGGACCGACGCCATAAGCGCGCAGGATGTCGTCGAGTACGACGATCCCAAGCAGTTCGCGAATGTTGCCCCGGCTGACGACAGGGAGCGCCTGCAATCCGCTCGCGCCAATCCGGTCCAGCGCCATATGCAAACCATGGTCGCTGTGAACGTGCGGGAAATTCGATGCGTCGAACGGTGGAAGAATCTCCGAGAGCGGAGTGCTGCTCGATCCATCCGAAACCGCCGCTTCCAGATCATCCCGGCGAATCATGCCGATCAATCCGTCAAAGTTCGCCACGGGCCACGCCGGAACCGTTCCCCCGGCCATCTGTTCCAGAGCCTCGGCGACGGTCGCCTCCGGAACAAGCGGTGGCGGCGCGACGCGCATGACGCTCGACACACGGGATTTTGAGGGTGTGCGCGCCTCCGCGCCCGGCAGATGCAACCCTTCCTGGTGCGCCAGGGCTTCGTAGATCGGTTCTTTCTGCAGCTTGTAGGAAATAAAATATGCAATCAGATTGGAGATCATCAAGCGGCACGATGATCGTATAATCCCGCGTCACCTCAAAGATCATGATCACCGAGGTCAACGGGGTGCGCACGATTCCGGCGAAAGCGGTTCCCATCCCGACCAGCGCGTAGGCGCCCGGACCGGCAGTGGATCCCGGGAAAAGCGCATGCGCGACGCCCCCCACAGCGGCTCCCATCATCGCTCCCATGAACAGGCTCGGGCCGAAAATTCCGCCCGCGTTGCCGGACGAATAACACATCGCGGTAGCGAAAATCTTCAGCACCGCCAGCATGACGACGGTTTGGATCACCACGTCTCCGTTGAGGATCTTGTCCACGTAGTTGTAGCCCACACCCATCACCTCGGGAACGAAATACCCGATCAAGCCAACCGTCAGACCTCCCGCGACCGGCTGAAACCATGCGGTCTTCCGGGGCAGCCGCGCGAACACCAACCGCAGACGCAGGAGAAGCTTGACGAAGGCGACCGAGCCCAAACCGCCCACGACGCCAAGCACGGCGTACACCGCGAATTCCCAGGGATTCAGCAGACGGTATCCGGAAACGTGAAAGAGCGGCTCATCGCCCAAAACCAAATGCAGCACCATCCACGATGTGGCCGAACTCAGCACCGCTGTGCCGAGAACCGTGGCGTGCAAATCGCCCATGATCTCTTCGAGCGAAAATAAAACGGCGGCGATGGGGGTATTGAAGGCCGCGGCCAGCGCCGCCGAACAACCAATCGGCACCAGCGCCTTTACCTGTTCCTTGCTCAAGCCCGCATTGCGTCCGATCGCCGAAGCGAGCCCGGCCCCCACGTGCACCGAAGGACCTTCGCGCCCGAGCGCGATGCCGCTCGCGAGCGAGGCCGAGCAGCACAGGAACTTGCCCAGGACCGTGCGCATCGAAATGTTTCCATCCTCGATGAACAGCGCGGCCTTGGTCTGCGGAATTCCGCTTCCTCGCGCCAGTGGGAAAAACCGCCACAACAGATATCCCGTGATCAGCGAGCCGAGGGTCGGCACCAGGATGCGCAGCCATCCGGCGCCGCCCGCCGGATACATACGCGCCGACAAGCGTCCGGTCAGAAGGATAAAAGCAACTGTGACCAGCCCCACCAGAGCGCCGATGACAAGGCTCAGAGCGAGCGTGAGCTGGTTTTCACTTCGCCGGAGTTCATCAAGCGACCGGCGGAGCTTGAGGAGAACGGACGCGACACTCACTACTGCCATTATCCCCCTCCCGGCAGTGCCGGCAAAGAGCCCTCGCGCGAAAACCGGTGCTACTGCTGAACGGGGCTCGGCGCGGCGGTTTGGGAAGGGTTCGCCGCGTCGCCGGGCGTGGCGATGCCGAGCCGCAGGCGGAGGATCGTGAGCGTGCGCTCCAGTTGCTGATTGCGCAGGACCTGGGCGGCGTTTTCCCGGCGGAGGCGCATGACTTCCTGCTGGAAAGCGTCGCGCTCTTTCTGAACGGCACTCACCTCAGCCGGGTCAGCCGCTGGCTTCGCGCTTACATCGGCTTTGGGATCGGCCGCCGGCTCATCCACCGCGGTCACAGCCGCGCCCAGGAAACGCGAGGCTTCCTGCGTTTTCTCGCCGCCCGCATTCTGTACCTCCAGGCGAACCTGAACGTCACCGCTGTGACGGGCGTACGTGAAGCTGCCGCGCAGCAGATCCTCTTTGCTGAGCATCAGCGTCCGCACGTCTTTGCCGTCGGAAATATCAAGCGTGCCCATGGCCGCATTGCGAATCGGAGCGGCGTTATGGTTCCATTCGATGCGCAACTGGCCCGCATGCCCGCCCTCATGCTCGAACACGGCTAACGAAATCGGCTCCGCCGGAGCACGTGCGCCCAGATACGATTGGCCGCCGAAATAGCGCAAGCCCGCAATGCCCAGAACCCCAACGGCCAGCACGACCGCGGCGGAAAGCAACCATCGCGGCCAATTCGATTTTGGCTCGGGCGCCGGAGTGAAGCCGGGAGACCGCACCGGCGGCTCGGAAGAATCCTGAGGGGTGTCCGTCGCGAATTCCGTCGCGAGTTCCGGCGATTGCGCCGCATATCCGCTGCCGCGCTCCGCGAAGGACGCTTCAGCAGGCTCGAATCCGGAGGGTTCATACGCCGGGAGGCCGAGACGCTCGAACGCCGATGGGCGCTTGTCGATCGGGGCGCGCTCGGGTCCAGATCGATCAGGCCCAGACCTTTCAGGCCCAGGCCGATCAGACGAAGCTCGGTCGGGCACGGCGGTGTCTGGCGCCGAAGAGTCCGCCGCAGCACGACGCGCGGCACCGCGATCGGCGGACGGACGCTCCGGGAGGAGCGGCGGAATGGCAACCCGCTCGGGAAAATTGAAGTCCAGATAGCTGTGGTCGGTCTTGACGGTGCCATCGGCTTCCCGCACAAAAAAACCCGCGCGCATCGCGCCCGCGCGGCCGGGCCGCACCACCAGCACGACTTGCCACAATTCCGAAAAAAACGCTTCGTACGTTTCCTGATCCCCGGGCTGCAGGACGATGTCGCTGCGGGTGTGCGAAACGTAGAATCCCAAGGCTTGAAATCCTTCGAGCCGTACGTCCTTGCGGTCGCGCTCCAATTGATCGGAAAGCGCAGAGCGATCCTTATGGGAAAGGACAAACGAAGGACCGTGGGCGTGCTCGCAGGCAATTTCCCGCACCGCGAGAATCCGCGCCGTTTTCCCTTCGTAAGTGCCGTACAGAACTCCGCCGACTTCAATGCCTCCGCGCGCGAAGCGCTGGAATCCCTCGGTGACCGCCTGGCGGATTTCTTCGATGACCACGAGCGAATACTCGACTGCCACCACGTTGCTCTCGGGGGCCGTCCAGGCCCCGAATCGCGTCTCGCTCATACGGCCCTTCCCGCCGGCCCCTGCAGCACCACCGCTTGGCTCCCGCCGCGGGCATTGTCGTCGTCGTCATCTTCGTGCAGGTGATAATAGTACGTCACCGCGGCCATCGCCGAAGCAATCAGAAGGGCGGCGATCAGGCAGGTAATGCTCTTCGAATTCCAGGCTTTCTCATGCTTCACCGCCGCGACGGTCCCCAGGACCGCGACCAGCGCCAGCGAGACGCTCAAAACCAGGATGTCGTACCACGGCATGATGTCCAGGTGTGTTTGGCCGCCGATCTGGCTCCAGCCCATGAGCACGGCGATCAGCACCAAAAAAAATTCGCAAACATAGGCGAGCCGAAGAAAGTACGGAGGCATCCGGAATCTTTATTCTACTAGCAGCCCGCTGCAAAGCGGCACATAAAAATCGAGATCACCGTCTTCCCCTGTGCGCAGACGCACGAAAATGACGCGGACGCGCGAGAATGGGCAAAGACGCGCAAAACCCGAGCCTTCGCACCGGGTTCCAGCTACTTGCTTTCCTCGGCCGGGCCGAAATAAACCTCTCGGAGGACCGCCTGGCACCACTGCAAAGCGGACAAGAATGTCGCATGCTCGCGAAAAAAGATCGTGGTGCCGTGCCATTGCGGAAGGATGACCGGATAATTCGTGTAAAACCGCGCCGCTTCGCCCGTTCCCGAAGGCTGCTCCAGAACAATGTACCAGTAGTAGCCCATCGTTTTCATCGCCTGCCCGCGACCCGCCGCTTCAAGATCCGCAACAACTAACGCAGAGCGCAAATTTTGCACTTCCGGCAGTATCGCGTCGAGCGGCCCACACGCCCGCACCACACCCAACTCCCCCTCCACCGGGTCCCGAACGCAATATCCGATCGCCCCTAGCTGCTCTTTCCAATCGATGTCGCGCTGGCATTCCCCGATCACGCGCGCGCCCTGCGCCGGAACCATCGGGAACAAATAACGCAGCAAGGCGAGCGCCGGATGGAAGGTCTGCGGATCCTCCGAAGCCAGCACTTCGTAACGGCCGCTCCGGCGAACCTCCTCTGCCAAGCGGATGGACGCGCGCAGGAGCACGTTGTCGGTCTCCGCCTGGCGTTGTTCCATGGTGTCCAGCCGGTCGTGCACGGTTGAGGTGAACGCGTGCCCGCACATCCTGAGGATCCGCTTGACTCCATCGACGAAAGCCATCTCAGCGGCCCCGTTCCTTCGCTGCTTCTGAAACCGGTGAGGAAGAACCCGCGAAGAGATCTTCAAACCGGCGATCGACTGGACCGCCGGCCAGCGTGGATTCGAGCAGCCACTTCGATACACCGGCATCGGAAAGCGCGGGCCCGATGCGCGCCGCGTTGGCCCGCATCGTGGCTTGCGTTTGCGGATCGGCGAGGCGCGCGCTCGCGGAAAGAAAACTTTCCCGGTTGTAGGGAATCACCTCGCCGATTCCGAAGTGCTTGACGAATCGCGCGCCGCACGTTTCCGGGCTGCCCACGATCAGGACCGGGGTGTTCGCACACGCCGCGATAAACAGAATGCGTCCCGGGAGACTCAGCCGGGCAATCCCCTGGTTCGAATCCGAGCCATCCAGCGGACTCACCGGCACGATCGCGAAAGAAGCCCTCCGCAGTTCTTCGGCCAGCCGGTCTTCGGGGACCACTCCCTGGGGACGGATGTCCGCCCGCGCCAGGGCTTCTTCCCGAAAGCGCACCCACAAGGAGCGATAATTCCCGAACCAGTCGATCGCGAGGCCGCTTCCCTCCACCGTCGCACACAATCGGTCGAACCACACCTGATCCCAAATGCTACCCACCAGGACAGCACGCGGACCAAACGCGGCGGCCGGCAAGTTCGTTTTTCCGGACGCGAGCAGATGCTCCGGCGCGACCGCCGGAAGGATGTGGAACGGCAATCCAAACTTGCGGGCGTAGGCGTCCGAGAGTTCAGGATGCGTCGCGAGCCGCAGCGAGGATTTCTGAAGAGCCTCCCGCATGATATCGTCCGGGATGAGGCGCGTAGCGACGTTCTGGTCGTCCATGATCCAGGTGCACACGGGGGCCTGACACAGCTCGTGCAGGGCGATCGCTGTGAGCAGTTCATCGGCCTGATACGGGACGCACAGCACGCGCTCCACGCGGCGGCCCTCGAGCAGATCTTGCAATTGCTCACGCACCTGCTGCGCGGATTTGTGCTTGTGCGAAAGAATTCCGCTCCAATCCCCGAATACCTGGTATCCGTAGTCGCTGCGCGCGCGAATGGAAAGCACGCGCCGCCGTCCGGATAACACTCTTTGCACAAGAGGTCCGGTGCCGTGCCGGTCGTTGATCTCGTTTACCGTGACGACGACGTCGATACCCCGCTCGGACGCGGCGGAACGTGTGGTCAGGCCATCGAGCGCCTTCCGGAGTCTCGCATTCTCCTGATAGAGCGAATCGAGCGTCATTGCGTATCAGTCATTATCACGCAAATGGCGGGGTATGCTGTTGTAATGATCCTCGCCCGGAGCGGCCGCAAAAAATCGTCGCGGAAGCCGAGGACCGTGCGGGGATTCGCGGGACCGGCCCGGCCGGGTTCTTTCTTTCGTCTGCAGCCATGAAAGTGCTCTTTCTGTGCGACTTCGGCAGCGCCCATGGAGGAGCCGAGCTGGCGACCCTCTCCTTGCGGGATGGATTGCGGAAGCGCGGGCATCAGGCGGAATTGTTATCGAGCTCCGCCCGCCCTTCGGATCTTCCGATTCTCGCCGACCATGTCTGTTTCGGAACAATCGGCCGTGGCCAGCTGCTCCTCGAAACGGCGAATCCTTCCGCGTGGCTCAAGCTTCGCCAGGTCCTCCGCGACTTCCAGCCCGACGTCGTTCACGTCAGCATGTTCCTCCTCGAACTCTCGCCGTTGATCCTACCACTGCTTCGGAACACTCCCAGCGTGTATCACGTCCATTGGCTGCGGCCGATTTGTCCCACCGGTCCGAAACTTCTGCCGGATCGCTCCATTTGCACCCAACCTGCGGGCCGGGCATGCCTCCAGGCCGGCTGCTTGTCCTTCCCGGACTGGACCCTGGCGATGGCCCAGATGCGCCTGTGGCGGCGCTGGAGCGGCGTGTTTACGGAATTCGTGACCGCCAGTGACTACGTGCGGCGCGCCCTTCAGTCCGCTGGACTCCCGCGGGCGACCATTATTCGCAACGGCGTCCCGGTTCGCCCGGCGCGCCCACCTCTCGCCGACCCGCCGACCGCGCTTTTCTGCGGCAGGCTCGTCAAGGAAAAAGGGATCGATGTGCTGCTCGATGCCTGGGACGAAGTAGCGCGGCGCATTCCGTCCGCGCGCCTGATTATCGCGGGAGAAGGTCCCGATCGTCCCTTGCTAGAGAAGAAACGAGTGGCAGGTGTGGAGTTTCTGGGGCATGTACCGCATCCCCGGATGGAAGAGACGGCCGCCGGGGCATGGGTCACGGTGGTGCCGTCGGTATGCGCCGAGAATTACACTCTCGTCGCGGTGGAATCCTTGATGCGCGGGACGGCGGTGGTCGCATCGCGGGTTGGAGGTCTGCCCGAGATCGTCACGGAAGGCGAGAATGGAACGCTCGTCGAGCCCAATCGCGCGGATCAACTCGCCGCGGCTCTGCTGAGTATGTTCCAGAGTCGCGACCGCTGCGAAGTTATGGGCCGCCGCGGAAGGCAAACCGCGCTGGAGACGTCCTCGGAGGAGACCTACGTCGAACGCTTTCTTGAGCTTTACGGCAAGATGAGGGCCGATAAAAACACTACGGGCCGGGGAACCAATCCCCGGCCCGTACCGTGAAACCGAAATGCTGCTTAGCTGCGGCGATAACGCTTGAAGGCAACCAGCGCGCCGAGACCAGCGATCATCATCCCGTAGGTAGCCGGCTCGGGAGCCGACGACGGGCTATTGAAGGTCGCGTCGACATTCAACGTGCCGGAGGCGTCGCTGTTATCCCCGTAAAGGTCGTCGAGGAACACGAACACAACACCGGTCGCGCCGGTCGGAATCACGAGAGGACCGGTGCCGGTGGAGGTAACGATGAAGGTGTTGGACACAAGCGAGGTCCAGTCAGTCAGGACGGCCGTTTGCTGCGGCCCGGTAAGCGTGAACGATCCGAGGAATCCGCCGCCGAGACCGCCCGAACCGACGAAACCGCCGATGATCGGATTCGAGATGGCGGAGACGCTGGTCTCACCCGCCGTGCTAGAACTGGTGCAACCCTGCTGCGAAGGAGAGTAGCAGACCTCGCCGACGGCATTGAAACTGATGCTGTAGCCCGGCACCAGATAGGAAGCCAGGGAGGACAGCGATTCGACCACCGCGGTCGTCTGCCCGCCCGAGAATTGCGGCGTTCCGAACGTATTGGTGGGATTCAGCGACGGCGAGTAAATCGGGTCCACAATCGTACTTGCGGAGACAAGCGAGGTCGCGCCAGCCATTGCGGCGAGGACCGTCAAAACTCTAAAAGAGGCCTTCATTTTCATTTCCTCCGACTGGAAATTCTAAAGCGATCTGGTGCTACAGTGCCAATCTACCATAGTACAGAAGGCCCTGCAAGTGTTTTCTTTCTGGTACTTCCGTACTGAAAATTCCCCTAGCCGGTGGCATTGGGCCCCCCGCAAAATGGGGTAATTCCGGGCTAAGCGGCTAGCCGTTTCGCGGCCGCGAGAGCCGCCTCGTAGTCGGGATGCTCGCCGACTTCCTTGACATACTCGGCGTGCTGAATCACGTTATTTTTATCCACCACAAAGATGGCTCTGCTATGAATTCTCAACTCTTTAATCAGCGCTCCGTAGTGCTCGCCGAAAGAGCCGGTCTTATGGTCCGAAACCATCTTGACGTGATCCACGCCGAAGGCCCCGCACCAGCGCTTCTGCGCGAACGGTAAGTCCATGCTAAAGCTATAGATAGAAAGGTCAGGCAGTTTCCCAGCCTCCTCATTAAAGCGCTTGGTCTGGGCGTCGCAAACCGGCGTATCGAGCGAGGGTACGACGCTAAAAATGCGAACGCCATTGCCGGTCGTCGCGAGCGTAACGGGTTTTAAACCGTTGTCGATGGCCTCAAAATCCGGGGCTTTGTCGCCCACTTTCAGCTCCGGCCCAAGCAGAGTGAACGGGTTACCTCTCAGAGTAGTTGCTCCAGGTCTTTCCATAGTCGTCATTTTAGCAGTCGCTCCAAATCGTGCCCGGTTGTGACCGGGAGTTTACATGCAAAATTCTCGCATACGTAGGCGCTCGGTTTGCCGTCGATCGCGGTCAGCGTCCGCCCGGTTTCCTCCGCCCGCATCACGATCGCCTGCGGCAGGAATCGCTTCCGGATTACCACGAGCAGCGGGTCATCTTCGGCACCCACCGCCTGTGGCCCTGCGACCGCTCCCGCCAATACAATCTCTCGAGGAGGCGCTTCCAAGAATTGCAGCGCAACCAGCATCTGGGGCACCCCAGCCGCGCCCTCTTCCATGCGGAGGGCGAAGGCCTGCAGAGTGCGCTCGGCGGCGACACGAAAATCCTCACGTCCCGTCATACGGCTGAGGCGCGCAAGCAGCAGCGCCATTGCGGAATTGCCGGAAGGCTCGGCGCCGTCGTAGTCGTCCTTCAGGCGCAGGACCAGATCTCCCGTCGACGCGGTCGCAAAGAATCCGCCCTCTTTCTCGTCCTGGAACAAGGCCATGGCGCGCTCCGTCAGTTCCACGGCCCACTGAAAATCCGCGGCTCCGAAAGTTGTCTCGTACAGGTCCAGGAGCGCGAGTCCGCAAAACGCATAGTCATCCAGGAACCCGTCGACGGCGGCTTCGCCCTCGCGAAAGCGCCGCCGCAGAATGCGCCGGTCCGGATCCCACAGCGTGGCCTTCAGAAAATCGGCCGCGGATCGCGCCGCTTGAGCGTAAACCGGCTCGTTGAGAACCTGCGCCCCCTTGGCGAAGGCGGAAATCATGAGTCCGTTCCAGGACGCGAGAATCTTGTCGTCGCGCAGCGGACGGGGACGCTTCGAGCGGACGGCGAGAAGCTTCGCTACGGATTCCCGCAGCATCGCGCGCACGTCATCGACGGCGAGACCGCCGCGCGCAGCCGTCTCGTCGATGGTCTTCGCCTCGTAAAGAATATTGCGGCCGATGAATTCGCCTTGCGGGTCCTCATCGACGTTGCCGCTTTCCCGCACCCCGTATCGATCGGCGAAGCTCGGAAACGCCGCTGGTCCCAGGATCGCGGTCAGTTCTTCGCTGCTCCAGATGTAAAACGCGCCCTCGCTCTTGTCGTGCGGATTCGCGAAATCGGCCGCGCTATCGGCGTCTTCGGCACAGTAGAATCCGCCGCCCGGGTCCGTGAGATCCCGCAGGACGTAGGTAAAAATGTCGCGCGCGATGGCCGCGAATTCTTCCTCGCGGGTGATCTGAAAAACTTCCAGGCACGAAATCGCGAGTTGCGCCTGGTCGTACAGCATCTTCTCGAAGTGCGGCACGAACCAGCGCTCGTCGACCGAATACCGATGGAAACCCCCGCCGATCTGATCGTGCATGCCGCCTTTGGACATGGCGCGCAGCGTCTCGGCGACCATCTCGAGCGCTTCGCTGTTGCCGGTCGCCGCGTAATAACGCAGCAGAAAGTTGAATACGCTGGGCCGCGGAAACTTCGGCGCGCGCCCGAATCCGGCGTGCTCCGGATCGAAGCTCCGGCGGAAAATTTGAAAAGCCTTGTCGATCGTCCCGGGCCCCGGAAGCTGGCCGCGTGAATCGAAGCGCGTATACTCGCCGAGTTGCTCGAGAACCTGCGCTCCGGATTTCTCCACCCGTTCGCGATCGGTCTTCCACGCCTGCGCGAGTCCCTGCAGGATCGCGGCAAATCCGGGGCGGCCAAAGCGCGCGTCCGGCGGAAAATACGTTCCGCCAAAAAACGGCTGGCGCTCCGGAGTCAGCCACACGGACATGGGCCAGCCCCCCTGGCCCGTCGACGCCTGAACGAATAACATGTAGACCCGGTCGACGTCCGGACGCTCTTCGCGGTCCACTTTGATCGAAACGAAATTTTCGTTCAGGATCTTGGCAACAGCCTCGTTCTCGAACGATTCCCGCTCCATGACGTGGCACCAGTGACAGGTGGCATAGCCGATCGAAAGGAAAATCGCTTTGTTCTCCGCGCGGGCTTTTTGAAACGCTTCATCGCCCCAGGGATACCAGTCCACGGGGTTGTGCGCGTGCTGCAGCAGGTAGGGACTTTTTTCGCCGGCCAGGCGGTTGGTGGGCATGAGCTCAGTTTAGATGCGGATTGAGGACGGACGTTTCGCGTTCTACGTTAATAAATATCCGTCCGCGGCTAATTCCGTCCACATGATTTCAGATGCGTGACCGCGCGCCGCGAACGCCTGGCGAACCAGTTCGCACACTTTCTCCTGGCCGCGTTCGTAGAAAACCAGGATCGACGGTCCCGCGCCGCTGAGCGCGCATCCGAGCAACCCCGGCGCCCGCAATTTCGTGATTTCTTCGAGCCCAGGCACCAGCGCCGCGCGATACGGCTGATGCAGCCGGTCCTCGAGAGCAGTGGGAAACGCGCTGGTCGCGCCGGTGGCGAGCGCGGTAATCAGAAGCGCGCTGCGCTGAACGTTGAAGATCGTGTCGGCGCGGGAATACGTTTCCGGGAGCACACGCCGTGCTTCCACCGTCGGCAAAACAAAATCGGGGACCACAACAGCGACGGCATAGCGCGCATGCAACTCGAGCCTCACCGCATGCGCCACCCCCGACGCATCCACCGCGCTTGCGACCATCGATCCCAGCACGCACGCCGCCACGTTATCCGGATGCCCTTCGATGCGGGCGGCTTCATCCAATACGCGTTGCGGAGGCCAGCGCAACCCGAGCACCTCGTCTGCGATCACCACTCCCGCCGTGAGCGCCGCGGCGCTCGAGCCAAGTCCCTTGCCAAGCGGAATCCCGTTGTCGATCTCCAATTCCACCGGCAGCATCGGCCGCCCCACGTCGCTTGCCACCTTGAGCGCGGTCTGCCAGATCAGGTTATCCTCGCCGGTCGAGATCGCCTCCACGTCCCGCCCCGCGACCTGATCGATAGCCGCTCCGAAGGCCGAAAGCGGCATTCCAGGTAGAGGCCCAGCGCGAGACCGAGCGCGTCGAAGCCCGGACCTAGGTTCGCGCTTGAGGCCGGAACCCGCAGCCGGCGGAACGCGCACCCCTTGGTTGGGACTGACGCGCTCGGGCCCGACGCGCGGGGGCCCGAATCTTTCCCAGGCACTAAGCGCGACCTTTCCGGACAGAGAGCGTCCAACGGACATGTCGGAAAATGGCGCGGAGGAGCACTAGGGTTTATTCTGCCACGCATGAGGAGATTCCGGCTAAAATGCCTAAGAAGTTAAAATGCTTAAGGAGCTAAGATAAGACCTATGAGCGCTTCCCACACCGCAGGCCTGCAGGAATCCACGTTTGAAATGCCCGCCTGGAAGAGCATCGTCAGCCACATCGCCGCGGTCCTGGTGGCGATCATCTTCATCGGCGCGGGAGTCGGGAAAATCACGATCCCGTATCAAGTCCAGCAGATGTTCGAACAATTGCAGGTGCCTTCCTGGGGCAGCCTGCCTCTGATCTTCGTGCTGGGAATCGTCGAGACCTTCGCGGGAATTCTGATCCTGATCCCGCGGTACCGCCGCTGGGGCGCTCTCATCATCAGCGCGTTGCTCGTGATTTTCATGGGCTACATCGGGTATCGCTACCAGGCGCTGGTCGGCAAGGATTGCAGTTGTTTCCCGTGGCTGAAGCGGGCCGTAAATCCCGCCTTTTTCGCAGAAGACGCCGCGATGCTGGTGGCCGCTCTCGCCGCGTTGTTCCTGTCCCGAAAACCCTTCGGCATGCGGCTGCCGATCGCCACGCTCGCGACCGTGGCCGTGGTTTCCGGTGCGAGCCTGGGCTACAACATGGTGCATCAGAGCGGCATTCAGGTTCCGGAGACCATCACGGTCGACGGCAAACCTTACAATCTGCACCAGGGCCGTATTTTCCTATGGTTCTTCGATCCGCAGTGCAGCCACTGCGAAGACGCCGCGAAGCACATGTCCACGTATAAGTGGAAGAGCGACGTGACGGTGATCAGTTTCCCCACGCAGCAGCCGCAATGGGCGGAAGGCTTCCTGCACGACACAAAGTTCGTCGCCAAGGTTTCCAACGACACAGAGCAAATGCGGAAGCTGTTCGTGTTTAACTATCCTCCCTACGGCGCATTTATCGTGAACGGCCGCGTCAAAGGCATCGTTTCGCACTATGACGAGCCGCAGCCCGAAGCGGAGCTTCGCGAGCTCGGATTGATTGAGTAGCTCGCCCGGCTCGCGCCAGAATTGCCGCATGATGATCAGCGTACCGATCGGGATGTATCCGATCGGCAGGCCAGCGCGGCACGAGGACTTCGGCGTCGAAATCGTTAGTTATTGATGTACCAATACCCGACCTTGTTATTCACCGAGCTCGCATACCAGATGCGCCCCTTGTGATCCATGAACATCTCGCGCATGGAAACCTCGGAGTGCGGATACGGATATTCGATCACCGCGCCGGTTTTCGGATCGAGACGATTCAGCGTGTCCTGCTCGTGCGACGAGTACCAGATCATGTGGTCCTTGTCGATATAGATCGCATACGGGCTCGCCTGCGGTCCCGGTAAATCATATTCCTTGAAACTTTCGGTCTCCGGATCGAAGCGCCCGATCTTGTTCCCCACGCGCTCGGTGAACCATACGATATTGTTCTCGTCCACCTGCAGACGTTGCGGCTTGCCGTCGGTCGGCGGCTGGAATTTGGAGAGTTTCAGGTCCTTGGACACGCGGCCGATCGGCCCGTTGTCGCGAAACGAAGTGAACCACTCGTCTCCGTTGTGCCCGGCCACGTTCCCGTAGGTGCCGCCCAGGTCGAAGTGCGCCCACTGCTTGGTGTTGTAATCCAGCATCGAAATCGCGCGCCCGCCACTCGACCATGCCCGTCCGCTGGCCACGTCATAGCGCACGGTATGCGTGCCGTTGCGGCGTCCTTGCTCATCCGGAGGATTTTGAAATTCTTCGATCTTTCCGGTCTTCGGATCCAGCCGCCCCAGCCTTCCCAAGGCCGCTTCGGTGAACCATACGCTCCCGTCGTCGGCCGGAACCGCCGAGTGGATCCCCGCGGTCTCGTTAAACGGCAGGCGGAAGCGCGTGAGCTCGGCCGTGTCCGGATTCAACTTCACCACCTGGTTGCCGCGCCCGTAGTAGGGAATCCACATCATGCCGTCCTTATCTTCCACGGCGCTCCACGGCCCCTGCCCTTTGTCCGGCTGGAAGTCGTATTCAACGTAAGCGATGTTCAGGCCTTTGGGGTCCACCGGACGCACCAGTTTCTGGTAGGCATCCATGTCCGGACCCTTCGACGAATTCGGGCCGAACAACGCGGTCAGGAACTGGGCGTAGTCGGCGACCTTTTCATCGCTAAAAGTCGCGCCGCCCTCGCCGCCCATGATCGAATCGCGCATATACTTCACCGCGGTGGTCCAGCCCTGTTCGTTGCGCGTGCCCGCCGCCATGCGGTGCTGGAAGGAATGGCAGGAGATCATGCATCCGGAGAAGAAAGGTTCTTTGTAACGTTTCGAGAGATCGTGCTTGTCGGTCTTCGGCAGAAGCTGCGTTCCCTGATACGTGTTCAGATCGCTCCACCGCACGGGCGCGGTCTGGAGCGCAAAATCGAAGGACGCTTTTCCATTCGCCGCCAGCTGAACTCCATTGTGCGGCGCGCCCTTATATCCCACCGCCGTGACCTGCATCGAATAAGTTGCGGACGGAAGATTATTGATATGGTAGCGGCCCTGCGTGTCCGAAAGGACCGTCACGGTCATCTTGTTCTGCGTATTCTCGGCGACCACGAAAACGCCCATCACGGGCTTGCCGTCCGGTCCTTTGACGTTGCCGGTCACCGATGCGGCGGATCCCGAAATCGCGGCAGCCGCAACGAAAGCCGCTAGAAGAAACGGTTTGGTGTTTGAATGCACGAGAGGCCTCCAGCCTTGCCGGACGAGACCTGACAAGGCTCTCCGGAGTATACATCAAACATTTCCGGGATTCGCGGGTCCGGCTCCGGCTATGAACTACGGTTGCGCGGCGAGACTGACCAGAGAGCCGGTATAGCGCACCTGCTTGCCGCGATTGCTCAGATTGAGCACGATTTTCCCGTCGGCCTGCGCCGCACCCTCGCCGAGATAGATCTCCGAACCCTGCGTCACTTCAAGATCCGTGAACTTCCATCGCCACGAAGCATCCTGCGTCGAAGTTCCTTGTACGGACGCTTGAAAATGGGCGCTGACCGTGCGGAAATCCGTATCCGGCGAAAAGGCGATCGACCGTCCGCTCAAGTCGCCCTCCGCGCGCAAACTCGCGAGCAGCGCAATCCCGTCCCCGGCGGCATCCACACGGCCTTCGAAATCCAGCCGGCCGCCCTTGTAAGGAACCCCTCCGGCCTTCCCTGTGAAACGATACCGCGGCGCCCCTTCTGACAAATCGATGTTCGCATCGCCCTTGAAAACCGCAGCCCCGGGCGCGGCGACTTCGGGGTCCGCATCGAGTAAACGCCCGGTCACACCGGCAAAGTGCACCGAAGTTCCATCCCAGACGAACGGCGCAAGATCGATCGCCAGCCTGTGGTCTCCCGCGCTCAACGCCGTAATCGCGACCGTCCCTTCCATCTTGCGCTGAGCGAGCCAATCCGGAACGGGTGAGGACCCTCCGAGCCGCAGTGTGCGTTCGATGAATCCTCCGCCGCGCACCAGCGTCGGCCTGAACAGACGATCGAGTTCCGCGGCGTTCGCCGCTTCGATCTGCAGTTTGATTTTTCCGGCCCGGGGAGCTTTGGACTCCTCCCCGGCGGGCGCGGCGTCCTTAGAATCCCAGCGATATTCGCCGCTCACTGCGATCTCACCCACCTTCGCCCTGATCTTCGTCAGCGCTAAACGTCCCGGCCCCGCGCTAATGTTGGCCGACAGAACCCGAACCGGATCGGCGATGCCGTCTACTGGGACGCGCGCGTTCTCAACGGAATAATCACCGCTCCACGCGCCCGCTCCCGGGTCTGAACGCTGATAGCGCAGCGAACCTCGCCAGATGGCTTTCAAAGGACCGGAAATCGCACGTTCCTCCGCGGGCGGATCGCTCCCCGATGGTGGAAAGATTGGCGCCAGAGCGAACGCGCGCAGACTCGCCAGATCCAGACCGCGCGTCGAGATCTTGAGATTGGATTCTCCAGAGCCGTCTAATTTGTAGCTCGCCTCCACTTGCAGGCTTTGACTCTCTGCGGATTTCTCAGCCGTCTTTTCACCCGCGCCGCTCGATGCCACGGACGCGACGGTGGGGCCCACATTGACGGTCTCGTCGGCCAGCGTAACGGGAACGCTCGCGAAGCGAAGCGCCGGCGCGTCCGGCATCGCGAGCACCGCTTCGCCGACCGAGAGGTCCCCGCTCAGCCCACGATCCTCTGCATAGAGCACTGTGCCGGAAACCGTTCCTTCGGCCGAGAGTTTCGGCGGGAAGGGCGCTCCAAGCCTGCGCGCGGCGTCGACTGCCACCGCGAGCGGCGCCTCGTTGAACTCCGCCGACGCCTGCCACTGAGGCGAGGTCAAAAGATCGCGGCCTTCCACCCGCACCGCGAGAGGCGCAGCCCCCTCCGCGACGCTCTCCAAATCCAGCTTCTCGGCCAGCAGGTCCAGCGTTCCGCGATAAGGCACGCTCCACTTGCCGTCGCGGCTCGGAAGAAAATCGGAGCGGCGGCCTTCGTCCAGTTGCGCTTCGCCCGCAAGCACCATTTGCGCGGGCTTTCCGGCGAGCTGCGCGCTGAAGGAAACCTGCCCCTGCAGATCGAACCAGCTGCGTCCAAACAACTTCGCGAGCCCGTCGAGCGAGCTCGGCTCCAGGTCCACTCGCACGTTCAGAGGCCGGTCGGCCGACGCCGGAATCCACGCCGCGCGCACAAAAAGATGCCCGAAATTTTGCGCGGGACGATCCGTACGCGCGGGCGACCCCGAAAAGCGCACGTCCAGCGATCCTTGATCGCCGGGCGAAATATCCACGTCCGCATCATCGAAGTACAGGACGGATTTCGTCTGGTCGAACTTCAAATTCACCCGCGCTCCGCGCAGATGCAACGACGGCGCATCCGACAATCGGGCATTCAGAAGATAGGCAAGATTCCATTCGCCCGCACGCGTGCGGACCAGGTTGAGCGTCGCGTCGGCTAGCCGCAGGCTTGAAAATCCGCGCCGTCCCGCGAGCAGCCCGAGCAGATCCACGCGGGCATCCACCGTTTGGGCATAGGCGAACGGCTCGATTCCGGCACGAGGATCTTCGTGAATCGTTACTCCGGACAACGAGAATCCAGGTCCTCCGAACAGGCTGAGGGAGACTTCTTCGATATCGACGCGCCGCCCCAATCGACGGGCGAGCGCCCCTTCGATGCTGGGACGTAAAAAGGGTAGCGGCAGGAACGGAGCGAGCCCTCCCGCGATGACGACGGCAATGCCCGCCGCGATCAACGCGCGTTTAAGCCGGGGCCGCGTCTTCGCTCCGACAACTTGCGTCCGCGGCGCTTCATCGATCATTTTCGGGTTCACGCTTCAGGCACGCTCACGCGCTGATCCGTTCCGGCAAGCCGCCGATAGCGCTCCGGATCGTCGATATCGGTCAGAATACCGGGGTCCTCTACATCCAGATACAAAGTGTCCGGGACATGCCGATGAACCACGTCGCGGGCTTGGGCCGTCGCGGGAAGCGCCAGAAGCTCCGCGGCGATCTCCGGTGAAGCGCACACCGGATGCCCGTGTTTGCCGTGGTATTCCGGAACTACGAAGTGGATTCCTTCCGCGCGTTGACGAAAAGCCTGGGCCACGCGCGCGACCGTTTCCGGTTCCGCCGCGGGACAATCCACGGGAACAAACATAAACCCTTCGGCCGCTCCCGGAAGCTCCGCCAGTGCGGTCTGCAGGGAGCTGAGTTGCCCGCGCTCGGGCGCAGGATTGATCACTAACCGGACCCGTTCGCCAGCCCGTTCCCCAATCGTGGGCCGGCCAGCCGCGAAGCGTTCGATCACTGGACGAATCGCATCCGCCTGATATCCCAGCACCACAATCACCGGATCGCAGACCTCCGAGAGAACCCGCGCCAAGCGCGCCACGAATGTTTCTCCGCGATACTCGAGGAGGGCCTTCGGGCTGCCCATCCGGCGAGACGCGCCGGCAGCCAGAATCACGCCCGCGATCACTTCAACAGAGCTTTCAGCGCGTCGTGCGCGAAGATCGATTTTGCGAGCTGGCGCCAGTCCGCTTCGGGCGCGCGCCGCACCGCGATCATTTCCGCCACCACCGAAACGGCGATCTCTTCCGGCGTTTCCGCGCCGATGTCCAGGCCCATGGGCGCGAACACTTTCTCGAAGGCCTCGCGCGGAATGCCTTCCTTTTCGAGTTCTTTGACCACCGAAATAGTCTTGCGCTTGGAGCCGATCATGGCGATATAGCGCGCCGGCGTGCTCACCGCCCAGCGCAGCACGCGCATGTCGTCGCGATGCCCGCGCGTGACGATCACAATATAGCTCGACGAGCTCACCGTCAGCTTCGGGAAAACCGTTTCGTACTCGTCCGCAAAAGTTTCTTCGGCTTCCGGGAACCGTTCCGCATTCGCGAATGCCTCGCGATCGTCGATCACCACCGTGGCGAACCCCGCGATGTTCGCGACTTTCGAAATGCTCTTCGAAACGTGCCCGCCGCCGAAGATAAACGCGCGCGGCTCGGGCGTCACGGGCTCGATGAAAATGTCCAACTGGCCTCCGCAGATCAAGCCGTTGTCGTAGGCCGCATCCTGCCCCAGACTGAACGTCAAATGACGGGGTTTTTCGGTGTCGATGACCTCCCGCGCCGCGGTCCACACCTCGCCCTCCACGCACCCGCCGCCCACCGTGCCCACGATCGAACCATCCTCGCGCACCAGCATCTTGGCGCTCTCGTAGCTCGGGATGGAGCCGTTGACCTGCACGATGGTCGCCACCGCGCATTTCTGCCCGGCTTTGCGGAGACGCACGATTTCGGCGTAGAGATCCACTCAATTGGATTATATATCGCGCCCAAGCGGGCGAGAGCCTGCGGGATTGAACCTGCGCACGGGCCGAGCGTGCAAATCTGGTTCCGCTTGGATCCAGAGAGATCGCCGCGCCTGTTTCGCGTCTCACTGAGACCGGTATCATGAAGCTCGTGCCCCAAAAGTTCGACGTCATTGTTGTCGGCGGGGGCCATAACGGACTCGTGTGCGCGGCCTATCTTGCCCGCGCCGGACGCCGCGTGCTAGTCCTTGAAGCGCGCGAAAGGGTCGGCGGCTGCGCCGTCACCGAACCGGTCTGGCCCGGCTACCGCGTATCGACGGCCGCGTATCTTGCGAGCCTCTTGCAGGAGAAAGTCGTCCGCGATCTGGAACTCGAACGCTTCGGCTATCGTGTCGACGCGAAAGACCCCGCCTTCTTCTCGCCTTTTCCCGACGGCCGGCATCTGTTCATGTGGCAGGACCGCGCGCGGACGCTCGCGGAAATCGCGAAATTTTCCGTCAAGGACGCCGAAGCATATCCGCGCTATGAGGCCCATCTCGAAAAGCTCGCGGCCGTCGTGGAATCCATGCTGCTGACCGCTCCGCCCGAATTCCCTCCCCGCGGACTCGGTGCCCTTGCCGATTATCTGAAGCTCGCAGGCCGCATGCTCGGCCTCCCGCGTCCCGAAATCGCCGGTCTGGTGAAGGTCTTCACCCAAAGCGCCGCGGATTTTCTGGATGCCTGGTTCGAATCGGAAGAAGTGAAAGTGACGCTCGCTACCGATGGCGTGATCGGCGCGAACGGCGGACCGCGCTCGCCCGGCACCGCCTACATTTTGCTGCATCACTGCATGGGCGGCGTCGGCGGGGTGCGCGGTTTGTGGGGCTTCGTGCGCGGCGGCATGGGCGCGGTTTCCGAAGCCATGGCCGCTTCCGCGCGCAGCCGGGGCGTCGAAATTCGCGTGAACGCGCCGGTCGAAAAAATTCTGGTATCGGACGGACGCGCGAGCGGAGTCGTGTTGCAATCCGGGGAAGAAATCAACGCGGGCGTCGTTGCCAGCAATCTCGATCCCAAGCGGACGTTCCTCCATCTGCTGAGCCCGGCTGACCTTCCGCCCGAATTTCTCGACGGGATCCGCACCTTCCGCACCGAAGGAACCTCGCTCAAAATGAATCTCGCGCTCCGCGGACTGCCCGAGTTCCGCGCGTTGCCTTCCCATGGAGCAGCGGCTCCCCAGCACAAAGCCACTATGCACATTTGTCCCTCAATCGAGTACGTGGAACGCGCCTGGGACGATGCGAAATACGGCCGTCCTTCGCGCTCCCCTCTCATCGAGATGACCATCCCTACGATGTATGACCCTTCACTCGCCCCCGAAGGCCGTCACATCATGGGCATCTTCCTCCAGTACGCCCCCTATTCGTTGCAAGATTCCGATTGGGATGCCGAGCGCGAACCCTACGCGGAGCGCGTTCTCGACGTGATCGAAGAATATTGCCCGAACATCCGCGAAATCGTGGTGGAGCGCCAGACGCTCACCCCGCTCGATCTGGAGCGCCGTTTCGGCCTCACCGGCGGCAATATCTTCCACGGCGAGATGGCGCTCGATCAGATGTTTGTCATGCGCCCGCTCGCAGGCTGGGCGCGCTACCGGATGCCGGTTCGAGGGCTGTATTTATGCGGCTCCGGCGCGCATCCCGGAGGCGGCGTCATGGGCGCTCCCGGCCACAATGCGGCTCGCGAAATTCTGCGGAATCGATTGACCTAGAGCGTGGCCGCGGTTGAGTGCAGATGCTCGCGCGCCCGAATTTGTTTCGGATCCCATTCAGATTGAATCGCGGCGAGTCGTGCGTGGAAATGGTTTGAGTGGCGCTCCTGCGATGCCAACAGAAACAGCACGTGGGGAGTCTGGAAAGTGAACACCGAAGCAGCGCGAGTTCTCTCGCGGAGTTCATCGCTCAACTGGCGCGCATAAGTCTCGCGTTCTTTGCGCGCGAAGTGTTGGTAGATTAAGATCGATGCACCAGCCCCAAAGGCATCGCTCGCCTCGTCCCAAAACAAGTATTTGCGAGACCCCTTCCGCCCAATCCGCGCGCTCTTAATCTCGAGACCGTTGTCGGGATCGAAGAATACCAGATCGCAGCCGGTAAATCGAGCGGAGCATTCAAGAAAATACTTGTTTCGCCCGGTTTTGTCGTCTGCTAGGACACTGGACTGGAAGGAGACCGAGCGGAAAAGATCCGAAGTCTCTATCCGAGCGGTTCGGCGGTCTCGTTCGACCTCGACGACCTGCTTGAGCCACTCAAAAAGTTCCGGATCGTATTGGCGATACTTCGAGGGCTGGCCCAGGTAGCTAAGAAGCTTACCGTCTGTCCTGCCGTCCTGATCGGTCAGCATCCAACAAACTCCGAGGCGCAAGCGATCTGGATTCACTAATGTGCGAAGCAGCGCGTATTTACGGAAATCGTTGACGTCCCCGAAGTATTGATCCTTCATCTCAGCTTTTTAGCCATCGGATCAGTGCGTCAGTGTCCTCGATGATATTGTCGGAATCATTGTGGATCTGCCAAAGGCAATCGGGATGGATCTGGGCTCGGGTGTAACCCGTCGGCGATCCGCGCACCGCTCCAGTTTTCCGCGAATTGCGCCGCGCGACCACCCAGGAATATTTATGACTTGGAGGTCTGCCGCTCATCAGGCCGCGTGCGAGACCTCCGACAATGCCCGCAACGGCGCCATACGTAGCCCGCTGCTTGCGGGCGTCGAGGCTCGTCACAATTTCGTCGAGATCCAAGTTGCGGCTCCGGTGCTATCTATTCCCACCCGCGACCGTCGCCAATACCTGTGCGAGATCGATAGGCTTGCGTCCGTCCATCGCCGCCGGCACCGACCCGTCCTTGACGAAAACTTCGTACGTCATCGCGAGCACCCCGGTCGTATTTCGGAACGTGTGAGGCGTGCTCTTCGTGATGAAATACGCCTGCCCCGGCTCCGTCATCACCGGCTTATCCGATCCGATTGTCAGTTCGAGCCCCGGCGTGAGCGGCAGGAACAAATGAAATTTGACGTCGTCGTGCGTGTGAACGGCACGGGTCGTGTACGGCTGGATTTCGGTTCGAATCACCCGCACTTCCGCGCGATCGATCAGCCGAATGGGGCTGACTCCTCCGTCGATCACCTTCTTCGCCGTCGTGGGCGCTTGCGCATACGCAACTGAACCCAATAAGAAAACGCCGGCCGCGAGACAACACTTTACCGATCCAGTTTGCAGCATGACGCGAGCTTCCTCCTTATATACGGACCAAGTATATACGCGCTTTCATCCGAGCGCGCTGCGGCGCCTACATCGCCCCCTGATTTTCCAGGCTCCGCCACATATACCAACTCGCAACCGAGCTCCACGGACTCCACGCGGCTGCGATCTTCTGCATCTCCGCTGGCGTGGGCAGTTCCGCCAGCCCGTACGCTTTTTTCATCGCCATGCGGACGCCCAGATCCCCCACCGGCAACACGTCGGGACGGCGCAGTGCGAACATCAGGAACATGTGGACGGTCCACACGCCCACGCCTTTCACGCGCGTCAAATGGGCCACCACTTCCGCGTCCTCCAGCTTCGCGAGCGTCTCGAATTGAACGTCGCCGTCGCGCGTCATGCGCGCCAGTTCGCGAATGTAAGCCACCTTCTGCTGCGAAAGGCCGAGCGTGCGCATCTTCTGCGGCCGCAGCTTTAGGATCGCTTCGGGTGTTAGCGGCGCTTCCTCCGTGCGCTTGCCGCGAGCCGCCGCGAGCACCCGATTGAAAATCGTCATCGCGGCCTTCCCGCTCAATTGCTGATACACGATCGACCGCACCAGCGTCTGGAACCCCGGCTCCCGATACTCCATCCCATACGGCCCCACACGTTCGATGATCGAGGCCAGGACCGGATCGGCCTTCCTGAGGTGAGCAAGCGCCTTTTTCATATTTTTCGATCTTCCTACCCTTCCCGGACCGTTTCCCGGGCCGGCCCGAGCACACTTTTGGATGTAACTACACCGGAAAGGGAAACATCCTACATTGTAATTATGCGAACTCCCGCTCAAAGTGTGATCTCCGGGGCGCTGCTCGTGACCCTGGCCGGTTTCGCAGGCGCGCAGGATAGCGAGCCCGTGATCAAGGTGGATGTCGATCTCGTCAACATCCTTGCGTCGGTTCGGAACAAGAGCGGCGCGCTGGTCGGGAATTTAGAAAAATCCGACTTCAAAATCTTCGAAGATGGCAAAGAACAGGTCATCAAGAATTTCACCCGCGAATCCGACCTACCGCTGACCATTGGTCTTCTGGTGGACACCAGTAAGAGCCAGGAGCGGTTGATGGACATCGAACGCCGCGCCGCCGACCAGTTCTTCTCCAAGGTTCTCCGCCCGAAGGACGAAGCTTTTCTGATTCAGTTTGGCGCCGAGGCCGAACTCCTGCAGGACGCCACGAATTCCCCGCGCCTCCTGCGGGAGGCTCTCAATCAATTGCGCCTCAGCGTGCCGATCGGAGGGCTGCAGCCCGGCCCCGTTCCGACCATGCAAAACCAGGCGGGCACGATCCTCTACGATGCCGTTTATCTTGCCTCGAACGACCGCCTCCGGACGGAGGTCGGGCGCAAAGCGATCGTCGTGATTACCGACGGCGTCGATACCGGCAGCAAAATTTCACGCGACAAGTCGATCGAGGCCGCGCAAAAAGCCGACACGATCATCTATAGCATCTACTATGTGGACCGCGCGGCGTATGGCTTCGGCGGAGGATTCGGGGGCGGTTTCGGAGGCGGGGGCGGAGAAAGCGAACTCCGCCGCATGTCCACCGAAACGGGCGGCCAGGTCTTTCCCGTCAGCAACCGTCTGACACTCGACGACATCTTCCGTGAGATCCAGGAAGAGATGCGCTCCCAGTACGTCATCACCTACACGCCGCCCAATCCGAAAAAGGACGGTTCCTATCACAAGGTCGATCTGAGAGCCGGGAACAAAGACTATCGCGTGCAGGCCCGCAAAGGCTATTACGCGATCGAGCCGGAGCGCTGACCCGGAGCGGAGATCGCGGCCTTTAGTGGCGGCGAAGCAGCATCAGCACCATCGCGAGCGCCAGAATGCCGACCGCGGCAATCGCGGCTACCAGCAGGATCTTGGTCGTGTCGAGGTTCGATACCGCCGCGCGCGGAACGGCGCCCGGGCGCGTTTCCTGAGGTCCTGCTGAACGCGCGTTTCCGGCAGAGCTCGCAGGAGAGGGAACGCTCCATCCAGACGACGCGTTCCCCGCGGAGGAAGGATTGAGCGCCGCACCGGCCGGCCGCGGGGGAGCTTCCGCTCGCGCCTTGAAAACCGGCCGCTCCGCGGTGTTGAATAAACTCGCAAACTCCCGGTTCAGTTCACTATCCTGAGGCGCGACCGAACGGGCCGCAACAGGTCCGGCGGCAACCGGTCCCGAGGGGTTTGGAATCGACGGGATCGGAACCGGGGGAGTTGGCGCCGAGGGAGCTGGCACCACGATGTTGATCCGTGGAGGCGTCGCCGCGAGCGGCGTGGCCTGTCCCTTCACCGAGCCCTCGCGAAACGCCCGCTCTTCGCCCGCCGCCGGCGTCTTTCCCTTCAGACTCGCGCTGATCCATTCGAACAACCCCGCGTGATCTGCCAGGCGGTCGGTCACCACGAAGCGCGTGCCCAGATGATTGCCGCGATCCAGAATGCGCCCGCGCTCAGGCTCCGGCAGCTGGTCGATCTTCGCGAGCAGGTGCGCCTGATACGGTGCCGCCGGCGCGGCGAAAAGATGCACCTTCACCGGGCGTCCGGTCGCGACTTCGCGCGCTTGAAAGGTTTTGACCCCGTCGTCGCGGTCAAGCTCCAGCAGTTCGTAGCGCTCGTAAAAACCCACGTTTGATATTATGCCGTGATTGAATCGTCGGGCGCTGGCAGTTCCTAAAGACAATTACATGGAGTGTCATCCCGGACACCAGGGATGTCATCCCGAGCGAAGTCGAGGGACCTGCTGTTGACGGGCGGCAAACAGAAGCACGGGGCGGCGCGGATCCGACCCGAGCAATCGCAACTTCCCACTCGAACCGGCTGCTACCTGGACCGGAACATGTTTACGGCGTTTAAGGGCCGTTGGTCCTAATCTTCGTCGTGTTGGGCAGCGAGTTTCGTCACCACGCCCATGTCTTCCAGCGTCGTGACGTCGCCGGCAACGGTGTTGTTCGTGACCAGCTCGCGCAATAGGCGCCGCATAATTTTCCCGCTGCGGGTCTTGGGGAGCGAATCGGTGAACCGTATTTCCTCGGGCCGCGCGAACGCTCCGATTTCGTGCGCCACCCACTGTCGCAGTTCCTTGCCCAGCTTCTCGTGATCGTAATCGCCCTTCTTCAACGTCACAAAGCAGCACACCGCCTGGCCCGTGATTTCGTGCGGCTTGCCGACCACCGCCGCTTCCGCCACCGCCGGATGATGCACCAGCGCCGATTCCACTTCCATGGTGCTCAGCCGGTGCCCGCTGACGTTCATGACGTCGTCCACGCGGCCGAGAATCCAGTAATATCCGTCGGGATCGCAGCGCGCGGCGTCACCCGTGAAGTACGCTCCCGGAACCCGGCTCCAATACTGTTCTTTGAACCGCTCCGAATCGCCCCAGATCGTGCGCACCATGCCTGGCCACGGCCGGCGCAGGATCAGAAATCCTTCATGGTCCGGTTCGAGCGGATAGCCGTGAAAATCCACGATGTCGGGAATCACGCCCGGCATCGGCAGCGTGGCCGAACCCGGTTTCAGCGCCACCGCGCCCGGCATCGGCGCGATCATGATGCTCGCCCGTCTCCGTCTGCCACCATGTATCGACAATGGGACAGCGGCCCTTTGCCGATCACCCGGTGATACCATTCCCACGCCGCCGGATTGATCGGCTCGCCCACCGAGCCAAGCAGGCGCAGGCTCGAAAGATCGTGCGCTTCCGGCCAATGATCACCCTGCCGGATTAAGGCGCGCATCGCCGTGGGCGAGGTGTAAAAAATATTGACCCGGTATTTTTCGATGATGCGCCACCACCGGTCGAACTGCGGATAATCCGGCGCGCCCTTCGTAAATCAGCGTCGTCGCTCCCGCCGAGAGTGGCCCGTAGACGATGTAGCTGTGCCCGGTCACCCACCCGATATCGGCCGAGCACCAGTACGTGTCCTCGTCCCGCAGATCGAAGACCCATTTCATCGACGCGGTCGCCTGCGTAAGATAACCGCCGGTGGTGTGCAGAATGCCCTTCGGCTTGCCGGTCGTCCCGGAGGTGTACAGCACGAATAAAGGATGCTCGCTGTCGAGCGGAACGGCCGGGCAGTTCTCGGCGTCCGGGCCCTGAAGCTCCGCATCGAGCTCGTGCCACCACGAATCGCGTCCCGCCTGCATCGGCGTCTCCGAACCCGTGCGCTGATACACGATCACGTCGCGCACCCCCGGACATCCGGCGACCGCTTCATCCACAGGGGCTTTGAGCTTTACTTCCTTGCCCCTCCGGAACCCTCCGTCGGCAGTGATCACGAGCGTCGCGCCCAAATCCAGAATGCGCGCCTTCAGCGCCTCCGCCGAAAATCCGCCAAAAACGACGCTATGCGTGATCCCCAGCCGCGCGCACGCGAGCATCGCGATCGCGAGCTCCGGAATCATGGGCATGTAGAGGATCGCGCGGTCCCCGGCCTTGTAACCGCGCGCCTTCAATACGTTGGCAAACCGCGAGACCAGCCGCAGCAGTTCCTGATAGGTGATGGCGCGCTGCTCGCCCGGCTCGCCTTCCCATTGGATCGCGACTTTATTTTTACGATGAGACTGGCAATGCCGGTCCAGGCAATTGTAGGAGACGTTGGTCTTCGCGCCTACAAACCATTGCGCGAAGGGAGGGTCCCAATCCAAAACGTGGGACCATTTCTCAAACCAGTGGATCTCGCTTTCGGCGATCTCGCCCCAAAACGCTTCCGGATCCTGACGCGCGCGTCGGTAAAGTTCCCGGTACTCTTCGATACCGTTCACATGAGCTCGGGCGGCAAACGCAGCGCCCGGCTCGTACAACCCTGGGATGCTCATCGAATCGGATTGTATCAGAGTGACGGCGGCGGAGACCGATCTTGACCGCGTCCCGGGCTGCGGGTTACTGCTGCTTGTGCTTGAACAGCTTCTGTTTAATGTCCGGCCAGAATTCCTTCAGGACATTCGAGAACGCATCCGTAGCCACCGCGACCAGCAGTTTTTCCGTGTTATCCGCCGCGTCGCGCGTGTCGCTTGGATAATACAGATTGGAAATCGCGACGGCGGTAGCATTTCCCACCCACTCCGCCGCGTTGAACGTCCAGTTTCCGTGATCGTTCTTGGCCACCATCACGCCGCGCAGAGCGTAGAGTGCCCGATATTTCTTGGTATAACCAGCGCCCGGCCCGATCCGGAAATAGCGCGGATCTTCGTGAAACAGCGACGGCATGATCCCTTCCGCCATCAGGTTCCCGATCGCCTGATCCCCGTACGCGGAACCCAAGCGCCTGGCGTATCCCTTCAAGCCTTGTCCGTAGGAAGGATTCTGGTCGTCGAGCTGATATAACGCCGCGAACGCTCCCGAAAGGAAATACACCGGGTAATCAAAGGAGTCCTTGGCCGCGATCGTCATCTTTTGCTTGGCGGTGATGGGCTGGAAAGGCGCCTCTCCATTCGCGGTCCGGTAGTTGGGAAGGACCCCGAAAATACGCTTGTCGATATGCTGTTCGGCCGGCGTAGTGACGGCTTGAATGTCGGTGGGCGCCGGAAGCTCCGCAGCCGAAGATCCGGCTGGAGCCGTCGGGCTGGGCTGAGCGGCGGAAGAATCGACCGTTTCCACAGCAGTTTGCGCACTCAGAAAAGCGGGGGAAAAAAGCAGGAAAGTGCCCGTAAGCACCGTGCCAAGGGTGAACCTCACAATACTATCTTAAACGTATCCCGGGGGCATGGTGTTACGTGCATCTTCCTATGGCACGCAACTCTTTTAGCGATAACCACTTAGGGAAATCTCAACACCCCGGTCAGCCACGCCGCATAGGACCCGGTTACCCAGACGAATTCTCCGATCGCACCCAGCGGTACAGCTTGTCTTTCTTTCAATCCCCCTCGGCTTTTCGATCGCACTCGCCCCTACTGCCAGTAATTCCGATCCAGACTCCGGTACTGTACGGCCTCTGCGAGATATTTCGCGCTGATGCGCCCGGCGTTGTCCAGATCGGCGATCGTGCGCGCCACTTTCAGGATGCGATCATGCGCCCGGGCGCTCAGTCCCATCCGGCGCACCGCCATCTCCAATGTGCGTTCGCCGGCGCTATCGAGTTCGCAGAGCTTCGGCAGCTCGCTCGACGGGATCATCGCGTTGTAGAAACCGCGCCGCTGCTGGATCGCCCGGGCCGCGCAAACGCGCTCCCGCATTTCAGCCGAGGAGACCCCTCCGTCTTTATTTCGCAACTCCTGATAGGCGACCGCCGGAACCTCGATATGCAGGTCAATGCGATCGATCAGCGGACCGCTGAGTCTGGCCAGGTAGCGTTGAATGATCGCCCCCGTGCAGTGGCATTCCCGCGTGGGATCGCCGTGAAATCCGCATGGGCAGGGATTCATGGACCCCAGCATGACGAAGCTCGCCGGAAACACCAGCGTCATCATACTCCGGGCGATGGTCACCGAGCGGTCCTCAATCGGCTGGCGCAACAACTCGAGCACATTGCGTTGGAATTCCGGCATCTCATCCAGGAACAAAACCCCGTGATGCGCCAGGCTGACTTCTCCGGGCCGGGGCACGCCCACGCCGCCGCCCACCAGTCCCGCTTCTGAAATCGTATGGTGCGGAGACCGGAACGGGCGCGTCGTCAGCAACCCGATGCCTTTCGGGAGAGCTCCGGCCACGCTGTGAATCTGCGTGGTTTCGATCGCCTCCTCGAAGGTCAGCGGCGGCAAAATGCTGGGGAATCTCTTCGCCAGCATGGTTTTGCCCGATCCCGGAGGCCCGATCATCAACACGTTGTGCGCGCCCGCCGCGGCCACTTCCAGCGCGCGCTTCGCCGTCGTCTGCCCGCGCACGTCCTTGAAATCCGGCGTATAGTCCGGAAGGGGCGATCCGGCCTGCCCCGCGTCGGCCGGGGTGCGCGGCTGGGGCGAAAATTTAGTTTGATCCCGCAGGAAGTTGACCACTTCCGCCAGATGCTGCAGCGCGTACACCTGCACCCCTCCGGCGATCGCCGCCTCGGCGCCGTTGTCCAGTGGAACCACCAGAATCTTGAGTCCCGATTTCTGCGCTGCCACCGCGATCGAAAGCGTCCCCCGCACCGGCCGCAGCGTGCCGTCAAGCGACAACTCCCCCACGAAAAGGTAGTCTTCGGGAAGCGCCACCGCCCCCATCGCTCCCAGGATGCCCAGCGCCATCGGCAGGTCGAACCCCGCTCCCTCCTTGCGTACGTTCGCGGGCGCGAGGTTAATTGTCACGGACTTGCTGGGATATCCGAACCCGGAGTTCATCAGCGCCGACTTGATGCGCTCGCGGCTTTCCCGAACCGCCGTGTCCGGCATTCCCACCGTAATAAAATCCCTCTGCGAGCTGGGGTACATATCCACCTCGACATCGATGAAATGCGCTTCGATGCCGTACACGGCGGCGGATCGGGTTCGCGACAGGGCCATTAACCACTAGTGCCCCCGTGCCCGGATTATTCGCAGGAATACAACAGGGCTATTTTTACGGGCTATTTTATGGGCCGAATCGGCGCAAGAAGACGCGATGCTGCCTTAAACGATCGCGCAAAAACACAGGCGTGCCCTAGGCAATCGCCCGGCCGACCCGGTCCAGCCTGTACTTGCGGCCGCGCCAGGTGATCGAGTTTCCGAAAAATCCCGCGATCCAGAACGCGAATCCCACCACGTCTTCCGCCGGCAGCAGGAGCCAGTTGATGCGCGCGCGCAGAACGACTTTCGCCGTCACCCAGGCCGACATGGCCCGCACCGCGAGGGCCGCCAAAATCACGGGCCACCACGCGAAAGGCGCGATCGCCCACAGCAGCAGAGCGAGCGGTAGCGGGTACGTAAAAATCTGCCCGATGTATCCCGAGGGCCGCGACCGGCGTCCCGTCCGCGCCCAGCGGATGCGGTGCCGGAAATTCTGGCTCGTGGTTTCGCTGCCGATCCGGTGTTCCACCACATACGACGAAAGGATGACACGATAGCCGTCGGCGGCCATGCGCCGCCCGAGTTCAAAATCCTCGGCCATGAAATCTTTCAGGCTTTCCAGGCCGCCCGTTTCCTGGATGAATTTCCGGCGCGCCACGGTCGTCGGGCCAACCGCGAAGGCCATCCCTTCCACCAGCCGCGCCGTCAGCGCACCTTGCCAGAAGGTCGTGTTCATGCCCTCGGCTTCCATGCGGGACCACATGCTGGAGCCTGAGATCGCCCGATACGGACACGTGGCGAGCGCCACCTTTCCGTCCGCGAACTCCGCGGCAACGCGCCCCAGAAAGTCGCGTGAAACGCGGACGTCGCTGTCGGCCATCACCACCAGATCGTGGCGCGCCTCCGCCATCATGCGGGCCAGACTGTACACTTTCGCGTGCAGGTAGGGAGGTTCCCCCGTTAGGATCAGACGCGACGCAACCTGTGGAAATTCCGCACACAACCGCCTCACCAGCGGCACGGAGGCATCCGCTTCGTCCCGCACCGCGAAAATCAGCTCGAATGCGGGACCGGACGCCGTCCCAAAGCCGCAATAATCCTGTTCAAAATAACCGCGGAGATTCTCTTCCAGGCCCTGATCGAGCCCCGAGAGAGGCTTCAGGACACTGATCGGTTCGTGTACGCTCGCAGGGGAAGGAGTGTGCTCGGCCAAATATCGCAGGGCCGCGAGCACCGATAACAACGAATAAAGGAGTGCACCGGTAACCAGTACCGCCAACACCCCTAGTAAAATCCCCATTGGACAAAGTATACATCGAGTCTCGACGGGATTGTAAAACGGGATTCGGCTTGACAACGCCGTGCCTCAAACGAGTTAGGGCAGCGCGCAGGTGAAGTTCGCGGCGTCGTCGGTCGAGCCCGAACCTTTGTATTTCGCTTCCATTGGATAGGCGCACAGGGGACGCGTGCGATCCACCTGGCCATTGGTCATGTGAGCCGCCTGAATCTGATCGGGCGCCTTGCTCTGCTCGGTCCACTGCTCCAAAGCCGAGAGCACATCGAAGCGCGAAGTCCCCGGCCCTCCCTGGCAATGCTGCATTCCGGGAACCATGAACAGCCGGTAAAAATCTTTCGTGTCGCGCAGCGCGCCGGGCCGGACGCCGCCCACCGCGCGGACCACGCTCTCGTAGTAGTTGACGCTGTTCATCGGCGGAATATCGGGATCCGACCAGCCGTGATACTGGATCAACTTTCCGCCGTGCGCGCGGAAGGGGCGCAGATCCGGATCGATCGCATCGAAGATGCGGCCGACCTTGTCCTCCACATATTCCACGTCGCTCTCCAAACCCGCCGGCGCCGTGTAATGGAAGTTGTGAAAATCCCAGTCCGGATTTTCATACACGATGTACTTCATAAAGGGCAGTCCCAGCCCCGTGTGACCGCCCTCGCCGGGCGCTTTGCCGGTCACCCACTGCAGCCATCCCGTCGGGCCCGCTTCCCCTCCCGGCTCGAGACCCGGATAAAGCACCTGGCCCGACGCATCTCTTGGACCGGCCCAGATCTTCTTCACCGCTTCCACCTGCGCACCCGTGAGGCAATTCGTCCCGTCCCCGCTCTTGCATTCGATCGTGACCGGATCAAAGTGGCAGCGCCGGGGATCGTTGAGGACTCCATCGCGAATTCCGTCGAGCGCGTCGCAGGCGGCGTTCACCGCGTCGGCGAGCACCTGGATCTTCACAGCCGGAAGCCAGCCGTCTCCTTCCAGGGCCTGCGTCACCCACATATGGCTGCCCGTCTGATGCCGCGTCGTCCAGTTGGCCGGATCGCCCGCGATCACCCCATCGAAATCTTCCGGATACCGCTGCACTTCGGTCATGGCCTGCTTGCCGCCGTAGGAGCAGCCGTTGAAATAGGAATGTGCCGGCGCCGCGCCGTAATACGATTGCACCAGCGCCTTGCTCGCCAGGGCCATCTCGTGCACGCCGCGCTGGCCGTAGTTGATGATGCGATCCATATGGCCCAAGGCCCATGTCGCGTCGCCGCCGTTGGCGTTCACATGCCCCGTGTTGGTACCGGAGATCGCGTAGCCGCGCTCGAGCGGATCCACCATGGCGTTGAACGGAAACGTTCCAGCCAGTCCTCCGTTGCCGACGGCTTCATACTTACGATTCCACCGCTCCGGCAGCCAGATCTCGAAGTCCAGCTCCGGCTGGACCACCGCAATCACCCGGCAGAACTGCGGGACGTTGAAGGCCGCGGCATCGGGGCGCGCGTTCGGCAGACGAAACGCACCGGCGGGAATCACGGTCGCCGATCGCACCGTGATGCGTGGAAGATTGAGCCGCGTCAGATCCTCGCAACGTTGTTGCGGGACGTTGACCGCGGGCGGAGTCTGCGGCGCGGCGTAGACACTAGATATCGAGCAAAGAAAAGTTAGCGCCAGAAGAGTTCTCACGGTCGTCTCCCCGAGTGGTCCATAAGGCCGGTACCCGATCCACGCGGTGCCGCTATCGAGAGATTCTACTACTCATGACGCCCACTTACCATCCTGCCGGTCGAATCAGAGATCGATTCCTTCCGGCGCTCGCGTTGCCGGCTGCAAATCTCAGAAAGCATCGCGTCGATTTTGCGAAAGCCGCGGAAGTGTTCCAGGACCCCCTAAGCTGACAATCCCGGACGCGGACCACAGCGAACAAGAGGCCCGGTGGATTACCCTAGGGAAAGAACGATCCGGTCGGCACGTGTTGATCGTTCACACGTTTGAACAGCTGAGTTCCAACACGGCGCGCATTCGTTTGATATCGGCTCGGCGGCCGACGCGTCAAGAGATTCGGGCATACCAGGAGCTTTTATGAAACCGGAATATGACTTCGGCAAAGCCGAGCGCGGCAAGTTTTATCGCGCCGGTGCGGAGCTCCGGCTACCGGTGTACCTGGACGTAGAGGTTGGAAGGGTTCTGGCGGAGCGGGCGGAGAACAAGGGCGTCTCGCTCGACGAGCTCGTAAATGGACTGCTGAAGCGCGAGATCAAGACCATCGAGTCGGCGAAGTAGGTCACGCCCGGATTTCGGATTTCGCAAGAATCCCCGCCAACGAAATTGCCAACGAAACCCTGCTCGAACTAGACGACGTCCACGCCCATCGATCTCGCGGTGCCCTTCACCGAGTTCATAGCGGCTTCCACCGTGAAACAGTTCAGATCGGGCATCTTGATCTTGGCGATCTCTTCCACCTGCTTGATCGTGATCTTGCCCACGCGATTCTTATTGGGCTCGGCCGATCCCTTGGCGATGCCCACGGCGCGTTTGATCAGCACCGGCACCGGCGGCGTCTTGGTGATAAACGTGAACGACCGGTCCGAGAAGATCGTGATCACTACCGGAATGATCAGGCCCTCCTGATCCTTGGCGGAGGTCTTGGCGTTGAACGCCTTACAGAACTCCATGATGTTGACGCCCTGCGGGCCGAGCGCCGTGCCTACGGGAGGCGCGGGCGTGGCCTTGCCGGCCGGGATCTGCAGCTTTACGGAACCAGTTACTTTCTTTGCCATCGCTCAATTCCTGTCCTAGGCGCATGCGGCGCCTTATATTTCTTAGGCGCGTCCGCGCCTTAAATTCGTTAAACCTTTTCCACCTGCAAGAAGTCGAGTTCCACGGGCGTCGAGCGGCCGAAGATCGTCACCATCACGCGCAACGTATTGCGCTCCGGATTGACCTCGTCCACTTTGCCCGAAAAGCTGTTGAACGGCCCGTCCACGATGCGCACCGTCTCGTTCTTTTCGAAGGTCAGCTTCAGGCGCACGCGTTTGCCCGAATCCTGCTGGCGGTACAGAACCGAGTTCACTTCATCGGCCGAAAGCGGCACCGGCTTATCGCCGCCGCCCACGAAACCGGTGACGCGCGGCGTGGCCTTTACGGCATGCCACAGCTCGTCGTTCATTTCCATTTCCACCAGCACGTAGCCCGGATAAAGCAGCCGCTTGCTGGTGATCTTCTTCCCGGCGCGCAGTTCCACCACTTCCTCGGTCGGAATCAGAATCTGGCCGATGTCGCCGGCGAACCCGAAGGCTTCCGCACGCGTCCGCAGCGATTCCGCGACCTTATTCTCAAATCCCGAGTAGGCGTGGATGATGTACCAGTTCTTGGGCGCGGCCTGTTCCTCGGCCGCTTGCTTCGGCGCGGCGTGTTCTACGGCCGCCTGCGTCTCCGGCAGGCTCTCGCCGCCGTCGTGTTCTTCGGGAGTTATGTCTTCGGGCATGGCGGTCACTGTCACTACTTGGTAAACGTATCGAACAGCTTCTGGATCCCGCGATCCACCAGCGTATCCACCACCGCGAAGTAGGCCGCGAATGCGAATACCGCGAAGATCACCACGCCGGTCGTGGCGCGCACCTGCGGCCAGCTCGGCCACGTGACGCGCTTCATTTCGAGCTGCAGTTCCTCGAAATAATCCTTCACTCGTGCCGGCCATGCGGCCGCACCCTTCATCACGCTGTGTACTCTTCGGCTCATACAATTACTCTTGTCTCTCCAACGCCGCTCCGGGCCGTCGCGCCATCGTCCACAGCCCTCGCGCCGCAACCGCCGGAAACGATGGCAGGGGCAGAGGGATTCGAACCCCCAAAGGCGGTTTTGGAGACCGCTGGTTTACCGTTAGCCTATGCCCCTTTAAGTGAGCGGCCAGCGGCTCGGGGCCAGTAGCCAGCCAATCCAGTGTAACCGAAATTCAACCTGGACTGCCCGGCGCTCCTGCCCGCAAGCCGGCCTTACTTAATCTCTTTGTGCGGATGGTGCTTACGGCAGAACGGACAGAATTTCTTCAATTCGATCCGCTCGGTCGTGGTCTTCTTGTTCTTCGTGCCCGTGTAGTTCTTACGTTTGCACTCGGTGCATTGAAATGTGATGTTTTCGCGCGCCATAATTTCTTCTCCTAGTTGTTGCTGAATCCTTGCTTCGGGAGCTCTTGCGTTCGCCGGGCTGGCCCCTGGCCTCTGGCCCCTGTCCTCTTATTCGATGATTTCCGAAACGGTTCCCGCGCCGACCGTGCGTCCGCCCTCGCGAATCGCGAACCGCAGGCCTTTATCCATGGCGATCGGCGTAATCAGGTCGATCACCAGCTGCACGTTATCGCCCGGCATCACCATCTCCATGCCTTCCGGCAGCTCGGCGACGCCCGTCACGTCCGTGGTCCGGAAGTAAAACTGCGGACGATAGCCCTTGAAAAACGGCGTGTGACGCCCGCCTTCATCCTTGCTCAACACGTACACTTCGCCCTTGAACTTCTTGTGCGGCTTGATCGAGCCCGGCTTCGCGATCACCTGCCCGCGCTCCACGTCGTTCTTTTCAATTCCGCGCAGCAGCAGGCCGACGTTATCGCCCGCCTCGCCCGTGTCGAGCAGCTTCTTGAACATCTCAACGCCGGTAACAACCGTCTTGCGCGTATCGCGGAACCCGACGATTTCCATTTCCTCGCCGACCTTGCACACGCCCTGTTCGATACGGCCCGTCACCACCGTGCCGCGGCCCTGAATCGAGAAAATATCTTCGATCGGCATCAGGAACGGCTTGTCTTTTTCGCGCTTCGGCTGCGGAACATACTTGTCCACCGCCTCCATCAGCTCTTCCACCGACTTTTCCCACTTCTCTTCTTTGTTCAGAGCGCCGAGCGCGGAAACCTTCACCACCGGAAGATCGTTGCCCGGGAAGCCGTAGCTGGTCAACAGCTCGCGAACTTCGAGCTCGACGAGCTCGAGCAGCTCCGGATCGTCCACCATATCGACCTTGTTCAGCGCGACGACAATGTACGGCACGCCGACCTGGCGGGCCAGCAGAATATGCTCGCGCGTCTGCGGCATCGGGCCGTCGGTCGCGGCCACGACAAGGATTGCCCCATCCATCTGCGCCGCGCCCGTGATCATGTTCTTGATGTAATCCGCGTGACCCGGGCAATCCACGTGCGCGTAGTGCCGGTTCTTGGTCTCGTATTCGACGTGCGCCGCCGCGATCGTGATTCCACGAGCCTTCTCTTCCGGCGCGTTGTCGATCGAATCGAAGCTCCGGAACTGCACCTTCGGATTGTTCTTCGCCAGCGTCTGCGTGATCGCCGCCGTCAACGTCGTCTTGCCGTGATCGATGTGCCCGATCGTCCCTACGTTGCAGTGCGGCTTGCTGCGATCAAATTTTTCCTTCGCCATACAATTCCTTCCGAGCCGCCACTCCGGCTGCGCTCTTTACGAACCGCTCTCGCCGCGCTGCGGAAGATCGATCCGGATACTCTTCGGTTGTGACCAGCTCCCACGGCTTGAAGGCGCTCGTCCACCGTCCATTTCTGGTATTGTGCTCGACCAGACGCTTCGCAACGTCCGACGCGATTCCGACATAATGCTTCCCACTCGGAACGCTTCGAAGCACGTACAGAAAGTACTTCAAAACTGGAGCCGTTGACCGGGATTGAACCGGTGACCTTCCGTAGCGGACGCTCTACCAGCGCCGCGCTTACGCGACCCTCTGAACTCTGGAGCCGTTGACCGGGATTGAACCGGTGACCTCGTCCTTACCAAGGACGCGCTCTACCAGCTGAGCTACAACGGCAAACCTTAAAACCGCTCACCCCGCGGAGAACATCGACGGTGACCTTCCGATCACGGACGCTCTACCAGCTGAGCTACAACGGCTGAACAAAACCCTTCAAAAATCTCTGGTGGACAGGGGAGGATTCGAACCTCCGTAGCTCGCAAGGAGCGGCAGATTTACAGTCTGCTGCCATTAACCACTCGGCCACCTGTCCGCGCCGCCACAAAATCCCGCTACAAGCATACGAAACCGCAAGCAAGAGCAACCCGGAAGGAGTTAAAGTCCGCGGCCGCCCGTCTCGCGCCGGGACCAAGGCGTAAGCATCAGTATATCACGATAGGGGTACGGCTCCAGTGCGGATTTTGGTCCAAAACGATCGATCCTCGAAAAACCTCGCAACCCCCTCCCCATTGCTGTCGTCCCGGCATAAGAGTAGAATCGTCAGCAGGTGTATCCAGCTATGCGGCTTAAGTACTCGCTCGTTTTTGCGGTCATGTCCCTGTCTTTGGTGATTCCCTCCTTCGGCCAGGACAGCGCCCCTTCCCCTAAAAAGGATGGCCAGGCGCCCACGATCTCCAAGCCCATGACCGACAAACAGCGCAAGAAGCAGCAGGATAAATTGCGCAAGGAACTGGAGACGCCTTTCAAGAAGTGGCTGGACGAAGACGTCGTCTACATTATCACGGACGAAGAAAAAAAGGCGTTCAAGGCGCTCCAATCCGACGAAGAGCGCGAGCAGTTCATCGAACAGTTCTGGCTGCGCCGCGATCCCAGTCCCGATACCGAGGAAAACGAATATCGCGAAGAGCACTACCGGCGCATCGCCTACGCAAACGACAATTTCGCCTCGGGCATCCCCGGCTGGAAGAGCGATCGGGGCATGATCTACATCAAGTACGGCGCGCCCGACGAAAGAGATCAGCATAACGGCGGAACCGAGGAACGCTCCATTCAGGAAGGCGGCGGCACCACCTCGATGTACCCCTATGAACAATGGCGCTACCGCTACATCGACGGCATCGGCACCAACGTCGAAATCGAATTCGTCGATACGACGATGACCGGCGAGTTTCACCTCACCACGGACCCCTCCGAAAAGGACGCCCTGCTGATGGTCCCCGGCGCCGGCCTCACCATGTGCGAACAAATGGGCCAGTGCGATAAGACCCAGCGCTTCCAGCGCACCGACGGTACGCACCTGGGCACTGGAACGCAGCCGCTTCCGGAGAGCATGAACGAATTCACGCGCATCGAGCGGCTGGCCAAGCTTCAGGCGCCGCCCTCGGTGAAATTCAAGGACCTGGAAGCCGCCATCAATTCGAATATCAAGTACAACCTGCTGCCGATGAAGGTCCGCGCGGATTTCATCCCGATCACCGGGATCCTCGGTACTTACCAACGTGACCGTTCAGTTCGAGCGCAAGGATCTGCAGTTTAAACAGAAGGAAGGCGTCTCCACGGCGACTGTCAATCTGTATGGGCGCATCACCTCCCTGACGCGGAGGCCGGTGAACTGGTTTGAGGACACCGTGAGCGTGGACGTCCCCACCGATCTTTTGCAGCAGGCCGTCCAGGGGCAGTCGATTTATCAGAAGGTGATCCCGCTGCAGCCCGGCCGCTACCGCCTGAACATCGCGGCCAAGGACGTCGTCGGCGGGAATACGACCAACTATGAGCTGGCTCTCGATGTGCCGCGGCTCGAGGATGACAAGCTCAGCCAAAGCTCTCTGATCCTGGCGGACCTGATCGAAAAGGTCCCCACGCGCAGCATCGGAACCGGGCAGTTCGTCATCGGGACATCGAAGGTCCGCCCGCGCGTTGGCGACACCTTCAGCCACACCGAGAAGCTCGGGATCTACCTGCAGCTTTATAATTTCGAGGCGGACGAAAAGACCCGCAAGCCGGAAGGCACCATCGATTACGAGATCGTGAAAACCGGTTCGAACGAGAAGGTTTTCGAGTACAGCGAGGATATCAACTCGAGCCCCGGCGCAGCCGCGCAGATCATCGTGGAGAAGTTGCTCCCTCTGTCGGAGCTCACCCCCGGGCAGTACACCTTGAAGTTGAAGGTGGTGGACAAGAAGCGCAACCAGACCCTGACGCCTTCCGCGACGTTTACCGTCACGTAGCGGTTCGCGTTTCCCGCGGTCCGTGCGGGCAGGGTTATAATAAGGTCGGCAGCCGGCCAAGGAGCCGGATTTTGAGCACATGCACCTGCGGATGCCTCCGCTCCGGATGACGCGGCCCTCAACGCGATCCTCAATATGGATCGCAGCGGGATTCATCGGGGCACTCTTGTCTGCGGGCGCCGCGAACGCTGCCTCGCCCGATTCTTTCTCCGGCCAGATCCTCGGCACAGTGCACAATGCCACCGGCGTCGCGCAAATGGGCGCGACCGTTTATCTTTATAACCGCTACGATCAACTGGTCCGGCACGCCTTGACCAACGAGCAGGGCCGCTTCGGATTCGATTCCCTGGTTCCCGACATCTATTCGCTGCGCGTGCTGCTTGCGAGCTTCGCGCCCGCCGAGCGCCGCAACATTTCCGTGCTCCCCAGCTCCGACAACCGCCTCGACATCAGCCTCGCCACCGTGCTCAGCACCGTGATCTTCGCTCCTCCCGGGCAGGCCCGCGGGACCCTCATGACGGATGACTGGAAATGGGTTCTGCGCACTTCTCAATCGACGCGGCCGGTGCTGCGCTTCCTGCCCGACGCGGTCTCCTCCTCCACCCGCACCATCGCGTCTTCGTTTTCGAATACCACCGGCATGGTGAAGCTTTCCGCCGGCGACGGTCAATCCTTTATTCAGGGCGCGGGAGAGGATCTGGGAACCGCGTTCGCCCTGGCCACTTCGCTTGCCGGATCGGGCCGCGTTCAGCTCAGCGGCAACATGGGCTATTCGGGCAACAATTTCACGACGCCGGGCGCGGGGCTGCGCACCAGCTACTCCCGGGTGATCGCCGATGGATCGAATCCCGAAGTCGTCGTCACGCTCCACCAGTTGTATATGGCGCCGCGCGGGCCCTCCGGCATTACCGTGGGCGCCGACGGAACGCCGCCGCTGCGCACCATGTCGACCGCCTTCCTCGATTCAATCGAGGTCGCCGACGGAGTCCGCTTGGACTATGGATTCGATTACGAGTCCGTTTCCTTCCTCGATCACCTGAACTACGGAAGCCCGTTCGCGCGCGCCAGCTTCGGGAACGGCCCGCAGGGACGTCTGCGCGTGGCTTTTAGTTCGGGCGCGCCTCCGGCGGAGTTGCTCGTTCGCGACGACGAAAAATCAGGAGCGCTCGATCAGGATCTGGCCGCGCTCGCGCTTGTGCCGCGGGTTTCTCTGCTCAACGACCACGCAGTGGTCGCGCGCACACAGAATTTCGAGATGGGCTACGAGCGCGTCGAGAGCACCCGCACCTGGACCGTTGGCGTGTATCACGAATCGGTGACCAACGCCGCCTTCATGCTGTCCTCACCCGGCACCGGCGTCCCGGCCGGCGACCTGATGCCGGACCTGAATTCCAACAGCAGCATCTTCAACGTCGGATCCTTCGCGCGCACCGGCATCGACGCCGGGATGAAACAGAGAATCGGCGATCATGCGGAGCTGGCCGCCGCCGTGGGACGCACCGGCGCGCTCGGCGCTTCGGGATCGTCCGATCAGGCGGCAAGCATGCGCCCCGAAATCGTCGAAAGGCAGGTCGCCTGGGCTACCTTCCGCGCTTCCGTGGTTCTCCCGGTGACCGGAACCCATTTCACCGCGGACTATGGATGGACCGACCCGCGCGCGCTGCTTCCGGATCACTTGTTCGTCACGCAGCAGGTGAATCAGGACGTGGGAGCGAATGTCTATATCCGCCAACCGCTCCCCTGGAATCTGCCCTGGCGCATGGAGCTCACCGCCGAGCTCCGCAATCTGCTCGCCCAGGGCTATATTCCGCTCGGGCCCGCGCATAGCGTACTGACCGGCTCTCCCCGAGCCCTCCGCGGCGGGTTGAACTTCATTTTCTGAGTTAAATGAATAGCGCCGAGGGTGAGGACGCAGAAAGGTCTCATCTCTCGCCCGGCAAATTCGGGATTGATGGGGCAAGCCTTCAGCCCGGTCCTGTATCCTCCAAAACGCGAAAATTAATTGTCTGCATCGGTTTCTTATTGGCTGCGGCCGGATTGCTTGGCGCGGCAGATCCGATCGGCGCGGGAGCTCTCATCCTGGGAGCGATTGTTCAGCCTCGCTCGCGTAATCCGGGGAGATGGCTCATGTGGGTTGGCGCTCTTTTGACGACAATATGGACGGGTCTGCTCAGCGTTGTCTTCTTCCGAGAGACAGTTTGGACGAGAGATCTCCCACTGCCAGATATGGCGTTTATTCTCGCTCCCCCGTTGGTTCTTTGGTGCGACGCCGCGCTCGCGTGGGACACCGCGCGAACGAGACGCTTGCGAGAGGTTCCGGCGCAGATTCAGCGATGTAGCTTTGATTGGCTAGTCTGGGTTGCGGCCATCGCGTTGAGCGCTTTCTATTTTCGGAGTGTCGTGCCCGCGTTGCGTGCCTACCGCCTTCATGAACGGCTTGACATTCTTTTGCTTAATGCTGTTTTGAGCACTGTCGTGCTTCTGTTCGACCTCGCGCTCATCGTTCACGCGGTCAAAAGCCGCCAGACCAATTACGCGCCGGAAAACGGGTCAGCCTGATCTTTCCCTTTTCACGAAGCTGAAAAAGAGGCGGAGCGCTCTGTCCCCTTTTCCGAATCCGATTTGCGGGGACGGCCGCGGGTGCGCCAAAGCCGCCCAAATTTTGCCTCCATCCCCTCGACGAATTCTTGCGATCCATAGGGTTTTCCCGAATAGGTGCATCTTCGCAGTTCAACCACCTCTGCCAGATGTTCCCGATCGCCGAGTAACTCCGCCCAGCCACCTGCACCACCCGCCTCCCTCCATATTTTCCAATCCAAGGGAAGAGCCAGCTCGACCCCTTCGGGCCCGGTCAAGTGAGCCGCCGCACTGGACCAGCGATAGCTCCCCGGATCCTTCACGATCCCGGCTCGTACCGCGTTCAACTCCACGTAGCGAACCGCGCTCCACAGATGCCCGCGGGCAACCGCACAGGAAAAATAGCGATTCTGCCAGAGATGCCCGGTTCGCGCGCGCCGAGCGTTGACATATTGGGCATACCGCCCGTGGACGCGGCGAAACAGGACCGCCAAAGCGTCCTCCCGGTCAGGGACCACGACCCAGTGGACGTGATTTGTCACCAAACAATAGGCAAGAACCGAGACGCCTGCGTCGGCCAGGTTCTCCCCGACCAGGCTGAGGTAGGTGCGGCGATCCCCGTCGCTGAAGAAGACCTTCTGGCGGTCCACGCCACGCTGCGTCACGTGATACGCGACGCCAGGCTCGATTGTGCGCAAGTTCCGGGGCACTTCTGTAACAGAGTGCTCGGAGATTTCGAAAGTTCTCAAAAGGGGACAGATCGGTCTGCCTCATTTTTCGCCGTTGAAAAAGGGACACATCAGGCTGACCCGTTTTAAGCGACGACCACACCACTCCGGCTACTGTTGCGCCATCACCGGCTGCTGCTGCGTCATGCAGTGCAGCGTGCCCAATCCCAACACTAAATCCCGGCAATAGATCCCGATCACTTCACGATCCGGAAACAGCCGCGCGAGCGTATTCAAGGCCACGCGATCCTGCGGATCTCCGAACACCGGCGCAAGCACCATCCGGTTCGCGATATAGAAATTCGCGTAGCTCGCCGGCAGCAGCTGACCCGCGAAATAGACCGGCTCCGGGCACGGCAGCGGGACCACTTTTAAATCTCCCCGCGCGCGCAGACGCCCGAGATTGTCGCGTAGAGGCTCATGATTCGCGCTCGTTCGATCCGGCTCGACGGCGGCGACAACCGTGTCGCGCGACGTGAATCTCGCAATGTCATCCACGTGTCCGTGCGTGTCGTCGCCTTCGATCCCGCGCCCCAGCCAGATCACCTCGGTCGCGCCGAGCGTATCGGCCAGCGCCTTCTCGATCCCGCGCCGGGATAAGCCGGGGTTGCGGGCCTGCACGTCGCTGAGCAGACATTCTTCGGTCGTCAACAGCTTCCCTGCTCCGTTCCCGTCGATGCTGCCGCCTTCCAAAACCAGCCCCGTCCGGAAACGCCGCAGCCGAAGCTCTGTCGCAAGGGCTCCGGGAACCGCGTTGTCGAGCTCGTAGTTGCCGTACTTCGCCCAGCCGTTAAATTCCCAGTCCGTGATCGCGACTTCACCGGCGCCGCTCGTGACGAAGATCGGGCAGAAGTCGCGTGTCCAGCTTCGGTTGGTCGGATGATGATGGAAATCGACGGCGGCCATGTCGGCGTGGGTCTTTTTCAGAACGCGCCGCGCCGCCCGCTCCGTGTCGGGACCATCCACCAGAATGCGCACGCGCTCCACACGCGTCAGGTGGCGGACAATCTCGCCGTAGATCCATGGAATCGGCGCGAACTTCCCCGGCCAATCGGATTTCTCATGGGGCCAGGCGATCCACGTCGCTTCGTGCGGCTCCCATTCGGCCGGCATGCGGAAGCCCAGCCCGCGCGGCGTCGCCCGGTTTTTAGAAGAAGTTATTGATCGCGCCATCGGCTCAGGATGGGGCTATACGCGTCAATGCGGCGGTCGCGAAGGAAAGGCCAGTGCCGCCGCGTTTCGTCGACCTTCGCGGGATCGCATTCGGCCACCAGAATTTCTTCCTGATCGGCCGACGCCTGCGCGATCACTTGCCCGAAAGGATCGCAGATGAAGGAGGAGCCCCAGAACTCGATCCCCGTGTCCTCGCCCCCGGCTTGGGCCGGCCCTTCGAACCCCACGCGATTCGCCGCCGCAACATACACCCCGTTGGCGATCGCGTGGCTGCGCTGGATCGTGATCCACGCGTCGCGCTGCGCGGCTCCGAATTGAGCCTTCTCGCCCGGATGCCACCCGATCGCCGTTGGATAAAAGAGAACATTCGCGCCCGCCAGCGCCGTGAGGCGCGCTGCCTCCGGATACCACTGATCCCAGCACACCAGCACGCCAATGCGCCCGGAGGGCGTGTCGAAGTTCACAAAACCGAGATCGCCCGGCGTGAAGTAGAATTTTTCGTAATAGAGCGGATCATCGGGAATATGCATTTTGCGGTAGATCCCCACGATTTCGCCGTCCGTGCCGAGGATCGCCGCCGTGTTGTGATAGAGCCCCGCGGCCCGGCGCTCGAACAGCGACGCCACGATCACGATGCGCAGCTCCCGCGCAAGCGCGCCCAGTTGTTGCGTCGACGGCCCCGGAATCGGCTCCGCCAGCGCGAACATCGCGTGATCCTCCGAGCGGCAGAAATAGCGCGAGCGGAACAGTTCTTCGAGGCATACGATCTGCGCGCCCTTCGCTGCGGCTTCGCGAATGCGCCATGCGGTTTTTGCCAGATTTTCGTTGGGGTCTGGAGCGCAGCTCGTCTGCACCACCCCAATCCGGAACCTCGACGCCTGCGCCATAAGTACTCATTGTGCCCGATCCGCCGGAACCGCGTCCATCCCGGCGCATCGCGCGCGGCTTTCTATGCGCGTGTATGGAAAAACAGCGCGCGTCAAACAGGCCGTGCGAAAAACTTGCATATCAGGAAAAACTTGCACAGGGAAAACACGCCTGGGGGCGAATACTTAAACGGCGCTTTGTACGGGCAGGCGGCGGTGCGTCCAGGGTGTGAGACTCCTGCCGCTTTGCCCGTTGGCGTTCGGGCGCAAGCCCGACCACTCACTACTTAGACTCTTCACAAGCCCTTTTTGTCGCGCCTCAACTCGGTTTTTTTGCGTTTAATCGCTTTTTTATGACGTGACCGGTTTTTTTCCGTTGGCCCGGGCTCGTTCTTCGGCGCTCGATCGTTCTTGCTCTATCTTTCGATCGGTCCTTATCGGCGGCCGATCGTTTATTATGAGCCCTCGTTCGTTGTTACGGCACCGGGTCGTTTTTTGTGAGCGTCCGATCGTTATTCGTGATCGTTCTCCCCGCGTGATTCGTGACCGTTCTCTCCGAACGTGATTCCTGACGCGTGAGACCGTGCTCTAAATCTCTGTTTGCCGCACACGATGCTTGCAAACACGCGAGCGCGTTTCTGAGCCGCGCGCCCCAGCAAGCGAATTTGGGCCTTTTCGCGAATTTGGGCCTTTTCAGCGACCCGCTAGAGAGTTCCCGCCGCAGTGCTTAAATTCTCCAGGCCGTCGCGCTTCAGAAGCGCTCGAACTCTCGCGAGGAGAAGGGCTTGCGTATACGAACGCCGCACTTCTCCTGGGTTTTTCTCCGCTCCCTCCACAATGCTCAGCGTCGGCAACCCGGGACGCAGCTCGCGCCATGCCTGGTGGATCTGCGCGGTCTCACCGGCGGAGGCAATCAACAAATCGAGCGGCCCTTCGAGGACCTCCGCAAGCGCGATCGCCTCGCTCGCGTCCGCCGCCTCCAGCAAGTTAAAGCCATTCGTTTCAAAAAACTTATGCAGCTCCGCCCGCACGGCGTCGCGAGCTTCCACGAAAAGGATGGTCTGCATCGCAGGACCCGGGTTTCGCTCGGACGGCGCGTCCGGCTCCGCGCAGCGCGGGAACAGGATCTCGAGACACGCTCTCCCCTCCGCGGTGCGGTGCGACGAAAGAAACCCGTTCGCCTCGCTCACAATGCTCTGGACCAGAAGGAGCGCCAGACTTTCCTCGGCGGAAGCCGAATCGAACCGCACGTTCGCATCCGGCGCGCTCACAGGATGCCCGACCGCAATCCGCACATACCCTCCGGGAGCGCCTTCCACCTCCCGCCCCACCTGTTCCGTCTCCACGCGAACCTCGCCGCCCGCCGGGCATAAGCGTCCCGCGTGAACGATCACGTTCATCAGGAGCTGTTCGATCTGCCCTTCGTCCGCCAGGATCCTGCCGGCCTGCGCGCCGAGCCGTGTCGTCAACTTCACGCCGTCCCCCGCGACCCTTTCGAGCAGCTTGTTCATGCGGCGCAAAACCCCGTTTGGGCTCAATACCTGCGGATGCGTGGTGTGGCGCTTGGCGAATCCCGCAAGCCTTCGCGTGATTTGCTCGGCCGCCGCCACGGCCTCGCGGATCTCCTCGGCCGGATGCCGCGCCGGCGCGTAGTCCCCGAACGAATCGAGCAGCCGCTCGGTTTGTGCGCGAATCAGGGCCAGCAGATTCTTGTACTCCTCGGCGATCCCGGACGCAAGCCGCGCGGCGACTTCCACCTGCTGCACCTGCCCGGTTCGCTCCTCCTCCCACCGCCGCTCGCTAATGTCCCGAAAGCTGACCACCGCCCCGATCGCTTTCTCTCCGGAACGAACCGGCGCCACCGATCCCTCAACCGGGACGCTCCCGCCGCCGCGCGCGATCAGATGCGTCTTGCGCCCCAGCGGCACCGCGGCGTCACGCAGCATCGCGAGCGCAATCGGCACCTCCACCGGGCCGGCGCCCTCCGTTACCAGCGGGATGATTTTCGCGAGCGGCTGGCGCTCCGCATCGGCCGCGGCCCACCCGGTCAGCGCCTCGGCCGCGGGATTGAGCGTGCGGATGAGTCCCTCCGCGCTCGCCACCGCGACCGCTTCCGGAGAAGCCTCGAGCACCGCCGCGAGCCACGCTTCCCGATCCGCGAGCTCTCGCTCCACGGCGCTCTTGTACACCGTGATTTCAATCGTTGTGTGCAGCGCGGCCGGAGCCACCGGCTTCACGATGTAACCGAACGGCTGGGCCATCTTGGCGCGCTCAAGCGTGGGACGGTCCGCGTGCGCCGTCAGAAAAATCACGGGAATCTGATGACGACCGTCGGATCGTTTGCGCGGCCTCGATCCCGTCCATGGCCCGTCCAGGCGGATGTCCATCAGCACCACGTCCGCCCCGGGCGCGCTCTCCACAGCTTCTTCTCCGGTGCTCACGATCGCCGATACCTTGTGGCCGAGAGCTTCCAGGCGCTGTGCAATGTCCCGCGCGATCAGCCCTTCGTCCTCCGCCACCAGAACGTTATAGGACCTCGCTCCGAGCGGCATCACTCCGTAGGGTCTCGCGTTTTGCTTCGCTGCTTGCATGAGTTCGTCCTTCTCCCGGTATCGTGAGCCGGCAGAGGGTGCCCGCTCCGCTTTCGATCATGAAACTTCCGCGCAACTGCCGGGTCAAAATTCGTACGATGTGAAGGCCCAGCGTCCGCGACGGTTCCGCCTGCGCGCCCGGAGGCAGCCCTGGTCCGTCGTCGCGCACCTCGATCACGATCTTGCCGTCGCGCCGGATCCGCCGGTCACTTCAATCGTCCCCGCCCGGCCGTCCGCGTAGGCGTGTTTTAAGGAGTTCGATAGCAGTTCGTTCAGAATCAGGGCCGCGGGAATCGCCCGGTCCACGCCCACTCTTAATTCCTCGACCCGCAGGCTGCAACGCACCCGCGCGGGTCCACTCCGTACGCGTTCATCAGCTGATTCGCAACCAGCGACGCGTGCACCGCCAGATCCACCTCCCGCAGATTGCGCGTCTGGTACAACTGCTCATGAATGAGCGCCATCGACTCCACGCGGTTTTGGCTCTCCTGAAGGGCCGCACTCAAATCCCGGTCACCGATAGCCTCGGCTTGCAGCCGCAGCAGACTCGCGATTACCTGCAAATTGTTTTTTACCCGGTGATGGACTTCCTCGAGCAGCGCGTCCTTTTCCGCCAGGAGCTCCGCCAGACGATCCCGCTCGGCCTGTAAGTCCTTGAGCAGGCCGATCTTCCCGATCGCCTTGTCGATCGCAAGCCGCAAGCTTTCGGAGGTAATCCGGTCTTTCACCAGATAATCCTGGGCCCCCGCCCGCATGGACTCGGCAGCCTCCTGTTCGGTGCCCGCTTCGGTCAGGATAATGACGGCAAATCTCAGTAAATCAGGAGGATGCCCGCGACTGAGGCGCCTCAAAAACTCCACGCCGTGCATGTCCGGAAGCTCTGAATCAAGCAGCAGGCAATCCGGCAGCGGATCGCATAACTTCAGGCCGCGCCGAGCGTCCGGGGCCTCGCGGAACTCCAGGCTCGCTCCGTATTCTTCCGCAAGCAAGAGCCGGTATAGCCTCCGGTCTGCGGACGAATCGTCCACGATCACGATTTTCATCTGAAGATAAGTACGCTAGGAGTGCGGAAACTCTCTAATGTCTAGAGGCTAGGGGAATCCAGAGGAGATCAGTCACCAGGCCCGTCCGCATGTCCAATACATTTTCTGGATCGACTGGCAAAAGTTATTGTATACTTAGGACGAAAGTTCCCGGATCTCATAAATTACCGGGATACCCGAAAAAGGGAGAGATTAGCAATCATGTTTAACAGAATTCGCATTCATCGGATTAGCCGCCGCGATGCTCGCGGCCGGACCGTGGGTTGGAAGCGCCGCCGCCGTGATCGATCCCCCTTCCCCTACGAGCCTCGCGAAGGGCGAGAAGGAAGCAAAGCGCTTGCTCCAAATCATGGACAAGGACAAGAACGGCAAAGTTTCCAAGCAGGAGTTCATGATGTTCATGGAAGCCGAATTCGACCGCCTGGATCAGGACAAGAGCGGCGAATTGGACGTCAATGAGCTGACGCCTCCGCACTTCGCTGCTCCGTCCGAGCCGCTAACGTTTCGAACTAAGTTTCTTCGAGCGAGGTTTCGCCCGAATGTTAGGGTTCGGAGCCGGCATTTGCTAGCATAGGGAGTTGTCAGGCTCCGGGCTTCGTGCAACGTGTGGCTGCAAACCCCGCCAGGTCCGGAAGGAAGCAACGGTAGTGGTTTAACCCGTGTGCCGCGGATCACCCGGGGTCTGGCATAAGCGCCCCGCGCTTGCATGGTGCGCCACCGAACGAACGCCCCGCAATGTACCAGGTCATCGCCCGCAAGTATCGCCCCCAGGTATTTGGCGAGCTGATCAGCCAGGAACACGTTAAAACCACCCTCGAAAACGCCATCGCCCAGAGGAGGATCGCCCACGGCTATATCTTCTCGGGGCAGCGCGGGACCGGAAAGACGACAGTCGCCCGCATTTTTGCGCGCTGTCTGAATTGCATCCAGGGACCGACGGCCACGCCTTGCGGAATCTGCGCGAGCTGCACGGAAATCGCCTCGGGCTCGGCCATCGATGTGATCGAGATCGACGCCGCCTCCAACCGCGGCATCAATGAAATGCGCGAGCTGCGGGAAAGCGTCCGCTTCCGTCCCGCGCGCGACCGCTATAAAATCTTCATCGTCGACGAGGCCCATCAGATCACGAGCGAGGCGTTTAACGCGCTTCTGAAGACGCTCGAAGAGCCGCCTGAATGGGTGGTCTTTATCCTGTGCACCACCGAGGCGCACAAGATTCCCGCGACGATTCAATCGCGCTGCCAGCAGTTCAGTTTTCGCTCCGTGGATTTTGGCGAGCTGATGGCCCGCATGGAATGGATCGCCGAGCAGGAGGGCATCACGGCCGACGCAGGAAGTACTGAGCGTGCTCGCGCAGGCGGGCGAGGGCAGCGTCCGCGATTCGCTTTCCGCGCTCGATCAGGCCATCGCGTGCTGCGGAAATACGTTGAAAGCGGAGGAAGTCCGCGCCCTGCTCGGCATGTTCTCGCTCGACTCGCTCGACCGCGTGGCCACGGCGCTCGCGGCGAACGATTCTCCGGGTCTCTTCGAAATCGTGGCGGAGCTCGAGTCGAACGGCCGCAGCCTGCAGCATTTTTCGCGCGAGCTCGCGCGCTATTTCCGCAATCTTCTCGTGACCCGCGTAGCCGCGAGCGTCGCCGCCGGCCCAACCCGGCTGATTGCAGCTTCGCCCTCGCGAACAACAGCGCATGGCGCAGGCGGCCGCGCCTTTCAGCGAAGAGGATTTGACGCGCTATCTGCAATTGGCGCTGGATCTGTTCCGCGATCTGCAAAGTTCGCTGCAGCCGCGCTTCCACCTGGAAATGGGTTTGCTGCGCATGCTCCACGCCGGGCGTCTGCAATCGATCGAAGAAGCGCTGGCCGCTCTGCCCGCGGGAGCGCAAGCGGGCACGGCCCCTGGTTCGCCGCGCGCTACGAGCGACGCCGTGAATTCCTCCGTCCAACCGCGCAGGTCATCTACTGGCTCGGCCCTTGAACCGCGCAAGTCGTCTATTGAACCGCAGAGGCCTGAACCGCACAAATCATTTTCTGAACCGCGCGGACTATCCCATGAACCGCACACGTCAGGCGCGCCGCCTTTTGTCCCTTCTTCCACGCCGCCCGCGCCGCCGCGCGATCAGGCGCCCGGGATCAATCGGCCGCACCATTAGCGTCTCCTCTCACCGGCAACGATTTCCGCTCGCGGCTGCACGCCGCTTTGATCGAGTCGCGCAATACCAACAGCGCCGACGCCGTGGAACGATCCGAGATCGTCGAATCCGGGAACGAACTTGTCATCGTGGCTTTGAAATCGGATCAGATGTTTTTGAAGCCGCAGGATCTGCAGGCCGCCGTAAATCAGGTGGCTGGACGTTCCCTGACCATCAAAGTAAAAATCGGCGAACCGGCCGCGCCGCAAGCTTCTGTCGCGCCGCGTTCCGCGTCCGCCGCCGCGCCCTCTGACGAAGAAGCGACTTCCCGCGCGCTCGAGAATCCCGAGGTCCAGCGCTTCCGCGAGATGTTTCCGGATAGCCAGGTGCGGACCGTGCGCAACTTGAAGGATCGCTCGTAAACAATTTAGTTGGCTTCTCCTTGGTAGTAGCTCCTCACCCGTCATCCCGAGCGAAGTCGAGGGACCTGCTGATGGTACTGCTAGAAAGAGTCAGACTGCCTGCTCAGTGTGGCGACGTGCTTCGGCGGATGGTTCGTCGAAACTGCCAGTAGAAGCCTGCCGCGAAGGCGAGAAGGATCGGAAGAACCCCGGATAACGAGAAATCCCATCCCCAATAGCCGCCAGTTAGCGTGACCTGCAAAAAGGACATCGCATCGGCGAGCCCGGATGGCGAGAAGTCCCAGCTTCGATGGTCAACCGTTAGCAGGACCCTTAAGACGGAAATGGCCACAGACAATATTATGAACACTACGACGGTAGTGAGCCCTGCAAAAATGCTCTTGACGTGGATCATTAACGTTCCGGTCTTCGTTAGAATACCAATCTACCTTCGTCCGCTGGCGGTCGTTGGTTCGCTCGAAACGCAAAAAGCAGATCCCTCGACTTCGCTCGGGATGACCCTCGCTTGTGCTGGGCGTGGACCATCGGCGGCCGGTCGTCAAACCCTCCCACCCACAATCCCGCTCTGGTGTGACAATGGATTTACGTATGAAGATGCCCGGAAACATGCAGGCCATGATGCAGCAGGCGCAGAAGATGCAGCAGAAGATGCAGGAGGAAATCGCGCTGATTCGCGTGGAAGGCAGCGCCGGCGGCGGCATGGTCACCGTCAAAATGGACGGCCACAAAAATATTACCGGCGTCAAGATCGATCCCGAGGTCGCGGGCGACGTCGAGATGCTGCAGGATCTGGTCCTCGCCGCCTGTAACGATGCGACGAAACACGTGGACGACGCGACCAAGTCCAAAATGGCCGGAATGCTGGGCGGCCTGGGCCTGCCTCCGGGAATGTTCTAGAACATCCGGTTCCGCCCCCCGCGAGAGAAACGAACTCACAAAATTGTGCTCGCTATAAAATGACCGCGTAGCGAGCGTCGTGCGCGCCAAAAAATGGACTTTGCCGCCCCTCTCCAACGTTTGATCGACGAATTCCGCCGGCTCCCTGGCGTCGGACAAAAGTCCGCGCAGCGGCTCGCGTTTCACGTCCTGCGCTCCTCGCGCGAAGATGCCTCGCGCCTCGCCGAGGCGCTCCTCGAAGTGAAGGATAGCCTGGGACTGTGCGCCGAATGCAACAACATTAGCGACGCCGAGCTCTGTCCCTACTGCCGCGACCCGCACCGCGACCGTGCGCAGATCTGCGTGGTCGAAGAATCCCACAATATTCTCCCTATCGAAACCACGCGCACCTTCCACGGGCTTTATCATGTGCTCAGCGGATCGATTTCTCCGTTGCGCGGCATCGGTCCCGAGCAATTGAAGATCAAAGGTCTGCTCGATCGGATCGGGCGCGGCGAAACCCGCGAAATTATTCTCGCAACGAATCCTACGGTCGAAGGCGAGGCGACCGCCGTCTATTTATCGCGCCTGCTCAAGCCATTGGGGCTGCGAGTGACGCGGATCGCCATGGGGATCCCGGTGGGGAGCGATCTGGAATTCTCCGACGAAGTGACGATTTCGAAATCCCTTGAGAATCGCAGAGAAATGTAATCGCCAGGAGATGTAATCGCGGGAAAACGAAGCGAGCCCGCGGCCAGAACAAGGAGCATCCGAGCCCTTGTCAGCCCGAATGCTCCCGTCTATCCAGTACTTGCGCGAACAGATCGATTTTGGTGGATCGTCGATGCGTCTCTGGTCGATAGTGAGCGCAGGAGCCTAAAATTCTCTAACGGAGAAATCCGTGCGGGGATGGGTCCGCCAGACTGCGCATTTACTGCTTCTGTTCCTCGGTGTGCTCGCTCGCGCGTTGTTGTTTCGCGTACTGCGCTTCCTGTTTACCGGTTTCCGTCACTTCCATTCCGTTTCGAGATCCGCCCTCGAAAATTTTGGCCAGAAACTCGGTGTTTCCATAGCGGTGAAACACCAGCTCGGAATGCCGCGGCGTGTGGTCTGCGATGGTCGGACGAACGATGAAATCCACCGCATGACTGCGATCGTTCGTGTCGGTCGCGGTCATCACCTCATGATCTTCTTTCTGTACGTTGCGGAACGTATAATCGCCCGCGGGCAGAGTCGTGTCCCCGATCATGAAGCTATGGTCGACGTGCGCCCGGATAGTATCCTGAACTTGAGCGCCGGCCACCGGCAAAAACAGCACCGCGGTCACCGGGATCCACATTTTCAGATGGCTTCGCATAGTCGTCTCCTTTCCTTTTTCTTCCATCCGGAACAAACGGGTGTTGTGCATCTCGAGCGTTTTTTCTGGACTTCGGCAGGAATGTTCCCTTTTTCGCACTTCGTCCGCTTTGTTCCCACCGTTAGACCCGGGCGAAGCAAGCCCTGTTTCGCGACGCGATCCAGAGGAGCCCACAATTCGCCGGCGTGAACTCAATGAGAGGCAGGCTGAGCGGGCATAAATCTCAGGGAGCGGAGGATCCCGCGAGGATTTCTTCACTTACCGCAACCAGCCGGGGAGAAGAATTCCGAAAAGCCGCCGCTGCCCGCGAGACCAGGAATCCGACGACCACAGGAAGAAAGGCATCGAACTGCCGCGGCTCCTGAAATTGTCCGAATAGATACGTCACTCCGAGCAACAGGGGAAACAGAATGGTGGCGCGCTTCAGGAATACATCGCCGGAGCGCCAGGAAACGGCGGCGGCAATCCACCAGAAGAACAGACTGGCGGCCGCGCCGGCGATGATCTTCGGACCGAACAGCGGGTAATACAAGTTGCTCCACAAGCGCCAATCGACGTGCCGATCGAAGGGCATGAAATGTTGCTGCATCGCGCGAACCGTGAAATAGGCCCCGGACGCGGCTCCGCACACGGCGGCACACAGTTTGGGCCTGCGAGCTGTTTCGAGGAGCGCGACCACGATCAGAAGGGAAATATTTTCATGATTCAGGGTCCCGACGGCCAGCACAGCGACAAATGCCGTGTAGTGGCGCTGCCGCAATAGATAAAGTCCCGCGGTGAAGAAGAACACGACCGCGACGTCGTAAAACGTGTAATAGTCGAACGTCATCGCGAGCATCAGCACGGTCAGTACCTGCCCGGCCCAGCGCAGGGACCGGCCGGCGTACAACTCCGTCCAGCGCCCCATCATCCATACCGTTAAAAGAACCGCCGGAATCTGCGAAAGGTAATACGCGTTGACGGTGGAGAGCGAGGGATCGATCGCCTTCGCCGCATCGGCGAGCCAGACGAACAAAAGCCGCTGGCCGAAGATCGGGACCGACGAAGGGTTCGTCATCAACAGGTCGATGGGGTACCACGTCCGCTCGCTCGCCGCGCGCACCAGCAGCAGGAAAAGCCCGCAGGAACACGCCGCTCCCATCGACCATTGAAAAATTCTAGGACGCAGATACGTCCGGACGTCCTCCGAGGACCAACGCCAGGTCAACGCCAGCGCCACGATCAGCGCCCACGCGGCGAACTGAAAGCGCAGCATGTGGCGGATCGCGACGATGTCGATCGACCAGATGTGCTCCTGAATCCGGGTGTCTTTTTGCGCGAAGAGAGCAATGAGGGATTCGCCTGGGATCGCACGCGTCCATACGGCGGCGAACGCCACAACCAGGGCGCAGGCTACCCATGCCGCGATCAGCGGCTTACGGATTCCGGACGCTCTCGGCGTTGCGGTTCCCACTCGTCAGGGAGATGACGCAGTGGTGCGATTGTTTCATGCGGGGCGAGCCGCCGCCGGAGTCCTGCAGCGGGTGCGAGCCAGTCACGCAACAGGCTGACGCCCCTCGCGGGCCGGCGATCTCGGACGTGCGGGTTGAGGTTGGACGCGGACGCTTTTAGGGCGCTCGCGATGCGAGCTTAGCGTGCCTCGGCTACGCCTGCATGGGGTAGTGCGTGCCCAACCACTTCTCGATCTTTTCCCGTTGCGCGGTGACCACCACGCGCTGCCATTTGACGACGCCCGTGCGCTCACTATACTCGGCCATGAGGTAGGAACCTTCGTTCAGAACCTGAATCAGGCCGTCCGGTTTGGCCCGTTTAAAGGTAAATGAAGGAAGCGGAGCATGTTCTTTTTTCATTCTAAGGTTTATTATAGCAAAAACGCCCAATTTAGTGGATTCCGCGGACGCTCTCCAAACGTGGTACACTCGAAATGTATTGGAAGTCATCCCGCGCCTTTCCTGTTCTTTACCGTCCTCTCTGGCCCGCTGATTCCTTTCTCAAAATAAACATTTCTGAACAAACCAAGCATGAAAACATTTCTTGAACTACCGCTTTCTCCTGTCCTGCAAACCAACCTCGCGAAACACGGTTTCGTCGAGCCCACGCCAGTACAGGCCTTATCCATCCCGCCGCAGCTCGCCGGAAACGACGTCGTGATCACCGCGCAGACCGGAACCGGGAAAACGCTGGCCTTCTTACTGCCGCTGCTCGACCGGTTGCTCCAACAGGGCGCAATGCCGGGAATCCGCGCGCTGATTCTGAGCCCCACGCGGGAGCTCGCGATCCAGATCGGCGAGAGTTTCTCGAAACTCGCAGCTGGCACGGGCCTTCGCGCCGCCATCGTCGTCGGCGGTATGAGCGAACAAAACCAGCTGCACGCGGTCCACAAAGGAGCGCAGGTCGTGATCGCCACGCCCGGACGGCTCGCGGATTTCCTGGAACGCAAGCTCCTGAAGCTGGGCACAACCCAAACACTCATTCTGGATGAAGCGGACCGCATGCTCGATATGGGCTTCCTTCCGACCATCCGGCGGATCCTGGGAACATTGCCCGCGGACCGCACCACGATCTTCTGTTCGGCCACCATCGAATCGTCGGTGGCGCATCTGATCCAGGGTTACCTCAAGAATCCCGTGCGCATCACGGCCGGCTCTCCCACCAAGCCCGCGGAGCATATCGAACTGCATGTGTACGAAGTCGATCAGGACCGCAAACTCGGGCTTCTCGAGAAAATGCTCCAGGAGGACGACGGCACGTTTCTGGTGTTCGCGCGCACCAAACACGGAGCGGACCGGCTGGCGAAAAAATTGACGCGCGGCGGATCGAACGCCACGGCGATTCATGGTAATCGCACGCAATCCCAGCGCAACAACGCACTGCGCGGATTTCAGGACGGCGACTTTCGCGTCCTGGTGGCCACGGACGTCGCGGCGCGCGGCGTGCACGTCGAAGGAATCGCGCACGTGATCAATTACGATCTGCCCCAGGTGCCCGAAGATTTTATCCATCGCGTGGGCCGGACCGGCCGCGCCGGATTGCGTGGCACGGCGTCCACCTTCAGCACGCGAGGCGAGCGCGGAGAAATCCGCAAGATCGAGCGGCTCCTCGACCTCCAATTAACACCGCGTCCCGTCCCGGCGGGATTGACACGCGAAGTTTCCTCCGCCGAGACGCGCGCCTCCGCGCCGACGCGCGCGGTCGCTCCGCAAGGCCATCAAACGCGGCATTTCGCCCCGAAAAAAGCGACATTTCGCCGCAGGCGCGGCTGATTCGGTTCGCTCTTTCACGGTTTCGCGCGAAGACGCATCCGTATTATATTGGTGATTACATTCTTGCGTTGCTGTTGCTTTCTCACGTAACTGCTTCGCGCCCGGCTTCGTCCTCACTATATCGATGAACGCGAGACACCGCGAAGCGTGCCGCGCCAATGCTCCCCGTAGCGAGCAATTTCGAAAGACACCAAGGGGAGGAGAATGTTACACCCGCCGGTACAAGGCCTATGGATCGGTGATCGATTGTCGAAGCTCGAACAGCTTTCCATTCGATCTTTCCTGAACCATGGTCATTCGTACCACCTGTACACGTATGGAGACTGCTCCGGCGTGCCCGACGGGGTCACCCTTCGCGACGCGAGCGAAATCCTTCCGCGTTCGTTTTTATCGCGGGAGGGCATTAAGGGAAGGCACGCACTGCTTTCCGACTATTTCCGTTTCCGGTTGCTGCTCGACCGCGGCGGCTGGTGGGTGGATCTGGACGTGGTGTGCCTCGAGCCGTTCGCGTTCCCACAGGAGTACGTTTTCGCAAGCGAGGTGTCACCCCAAGGGCCGCATCCCGCCAGTTGCGTCATCAAGTCTCCGCCCGGAGCGCCTTATCTGCGCGCCGCGGTCGAGAAGCTCGAGGCGCTCGATCCGCATAACATCCAATGGGGCGAGGCGGGGCCGGGCCTGATCGCAGCCGGCATCGGCGCGTACTCGCTACAGCAATGGGTGCAGCCGCCCGATGTCTTTTGTCCCCTCGATCCCCCCGACTGGGAATCGATCCTCGATCCCAATTTTTCCGGGCGGTTCCCCGAGCGGACCCGCGCGGTTCATTTTTGGCATGAGCTGTGGAGGCGCGGACGCCGCGACACAAATGCGCGGTTCCCCCGAGCTTCTCTGTACGAACGGCTGAAGCGCGAGAACGGCATGGAGGAGGATTCGCGTACTTTGCTGCGCCGCGCCTTGAGCTTCACGCGCGGTTGATGGTAAGGCGCTGATTGTATGCACGCTGGTCGTATGCATGAGGTGTTATGCACCGGGAAGACATGAAGGTTAATCTCGTCTACTCGCGCATCGCAAACCACGCCGCCGCTTCCGGCTACGCGCAAATCGAACGTTTCCTGCGCGAACTGATTCCGGTGGAACGTCTTCCATGCGCGGCGGACCCCGTGCCCCTGCTTCGCCCTCTGCGGAAGCGTCTCCTCGCGCGGGCCGGGCTCGATTGGTACAACGAACATTCCTTGAGCCTGGAGATCGCGACGGCCGGGAAGCTGCTGCTCGGGAGCAACGAAATTTACCACATCCTTTACGGCGAGGACACTTATCGCTATCTCTCCGCCCTCGCGCCGCTCGTGCGCCGTAAAAAGAGCAAGATCGTCGTCACCTATCACCAGCCGCCCTCGGTTCTCGAAAAGATTGTCCACCGCAAGCAGCTTTTTCAAAAGGTCGACGCCGCGATCGCCCTCTGTGCCGGCCAGGCCGATTATTTGGCATCGCTTTTGGGCGATCCGAGCAAGGTTTTCCTGGTCCGCCACGCCGTGGACACCGCGTTCTTCTATCCCGCCCGTCTGCACGCGAGCGATCGCATTTACTGTCTCTGCGTGGGCCAATGGCTGCGGGATTACGACACTCTGGCGGAAGTCGCTCGGCGCCTCGCCCGCTCCCATCCGCGCGTGTGTTTCCTCGTGCTGACCACCCCCGAGCAGGGAGCGCCCGTGCGCGGCCTGGAGAATCTCCTGGTGGTCAGCCGCGTTTCCGACGCGGAACTCCTCAGGCTGTATCACCAGTCCGATATCTTCGTCCTTCCCTTGATCGACGCGACCGCGAACAATGCCCTGCTCGAAGGGCTTGCTTGCGGATTGCCCGTCGTCGCGACCGACGTTGGCGGAACACGGGACTACGTCACGCCCGGCTGCGCGATTACGGTTCCCCCTCGAGACGCCGCGGCAATGGCGGACGCGATCGCCCGCCTGGCCGAAGACGCGCAATTGCGGGAGGAAATGGGAGCCCAGAGCAGGGCCCGGGCTCTGGAGCTCGACTGGAAACTGGCCGCGCAACACCTCACCGACGTCTACCGCGCGATCGCGAATTGAAGGCTCTCAGGACAGAAGCCTCAGAACAGAAGCTTCAAGGCGAATTGAAATTCCCGCGGATCTTCCGCGCTCGAAATCACGCCGAAGTTCGAAGCTCCAAAAATCCGCCCCGGCAGATCGAAATTCGGGTGATTGAAAACGTTATACACGTCGCAGCGGAACTGGAGTCTCAGACCCTCGCGCAGGACCGCTTCTTTCTGTAGCGAGAATTCCAGATCGGCAAGACCCGGTCCTGTAACCACGTTTCTCCCGGAGTTGCCGAACGTATTTTGCGCCGGCAGCACAAACGCCGCCGTATCGAACCATTCCGAGGGCGTCTGCGGACCGGCGTTCGGATTCGCCACCAGGTCGGGACGCTCCAGGTTATTCCCGTTGACCAGGCCGATGTGCGCCACGTCCTGGCCCGCGGCCGACGAGAGGTTCACCGTAAACGGGGGTCCGCTTTGCAGAATCAGGATCCCGCTCGCGCGCCAATCCGCCGCCAGCCGATGCATCCAGCCCTTGCTCGCCTTCGCGAATGGAAGCGCATACAGAAGACTGGCGGTCGCGCGCGCTCGATGATCGAAACTGGAAAGGCCTTTTTCGAGCGCCGGAGCGTACACATTTTGCGGAAGATTGTATTCCGCGTTGGTAGTGCCGGTGTCCGACGCGTCGTCCATCGATTTGGACCACGTGAAGCTCGAATCGAACGATAGCCCCTTGGCGAAACGGCGCGTCGCCTTCAGCGTGAGCGCATCGAAGGTGGCCCATCCATCCCAGCGAATCGTCGTGAACGCGCTTAATTGCGGATAAGGCCTTGGGCCGCCAAAGGTCATCGGGACATTCAGCGCGGTGGAGCTATCGGCGTGCACGGTTCTCGATCCTTCGTATTCCGCCGAAAGCGTTGTATTCGAGGCGATCTCCCTTTGCACCGCCAGGTTCCATACTTCGTTGTACTCAATCGCGAAATTGTGGTTGACGCTGTTCGCGCCGACCGCGCCCGTCGGGCTGAACGACAGAATATTCTGCGTGGTGTAGGCCGGTGTTCCCGCCGTGTTGCTCACCGTTTTGATCAGGAAAAACGGAATGTTCTCGGCCAGGTTCTGCAGAACGCTATAGGCCGCCTGGTTGGTGTAAATCCCGAAACCCGCGCGGATCACCGTCTGGCGCGTATGGGGGATGCTCCACGCAAGTCCGAAGCGCGGAGACAGACGCAGGTTTTTCGGCGTCAGCAGGCTGTCATTCCATCCCGCGCTTGCCGCCGATATCACCGGAATCGGACTCAGCGACGCAAGCGTGCTCGCCACGGGCGACAGGTTGGCCGGATTCCCCGCGACGATAAAGGCGGGGCCGCCCGGCGCGGAAAGATCGACGTCCGAGGTCTGATTCGTCCGGGCCGCCAGGTTCTGATTGAATTCGTAGCGCAGCCCCAGGTCGAGCTTCAGGCTGGACGTCACCCTCCAGGCGTCCTCGGCATAAACATGCGCCCAGCTGGTGCGCGCGTTTTCCGCGCCCTCCCCGATTCCCACCTGCGCCTGCGAAGGATATCCCAACAGGAAGTCCGCGAGCGGATTGCCTGTGTAGGCGCCGCTATAGGTGTACACGCCGCGGGCGTCATTCGGATAGGAAGGGTTGAAATTGAGATGAAAAAAATAGGCGCCCACCTGCATCGTGTGCGCGCCACGCTGCAGCGTGGCGTTGTCGTACAGTTCGAAATCGCGATCGCGTCGCGTGGTGAAACCGGTCGCGTCGCCCATGGTCGTAAACGCGTTGCTGAGCGAAACCTGCGGAAAGCCCATGTCCGCCGGATTTGCGGTTGTCCCCAGCAGGCCGTTCTGGCTCGCGTACGGATTGCCCGCGTTCGGGTTCCCCTGTCCTCCGGCGACGCCTAGCCAGCCGAAGCGGAATTCATTCAGCGCGCGCGGCGAAAAGGCGTGCGTCTCGCTCACCGACAAATTGACCGAACGCGTGCCGAGCGTGCGCCCGAAGCCCGGCAGAAGCGCCTCGTTCAAAACGCTCGAGCCGAAAGGATCCACTTCGCTCGCGTCGAAAACCGAAGCCCGGGCATACGCGTTGTCGCTCATTGAGAATTGATGATCCAGGCGCGCGTCGACCTGATTGTTGTCGTTGGTCTGTTTATCCACCGCCAGCAGATTATTGGCGGTGCCCGGGAGATTCGGAAGCGGAACCCTCGCGAGCAGCGCCGCCGCGGCGGGATTCAACGGAACGTTGATGATATTGCCGGAAAACGGCGTGCCCGTCGCGGGATTCAGAATCGTCGTCCCGAATATTCCGGCGCGCTCGGCCGCGGTCGGGACGCTGAAAATATGGGACAGCGACTTGTCGATCCGGACGCCGTCGTAATCCAGGAAGAAGAAGGTCCTGTCTTTTACGATGGGTCCGCCCACCGCGCCGCCGAATTGATTCTCCTGAAACGGAGGGGTGGGCTGGCCGGCCAGGGAAAAGAAATTCTTCGCGTCGAAAACATCGTTCCTCAGGAACTCGTACAGCGATCCATGAACGTGATTCGTCCCCGATTGCGTGACCACGTTCACCACGCCGCCTGATTTCCCGCCGAATTCCGCCGTGTAATTTGTCTTCGCGATATTGAACTCCTCGATCGCCTCCGGCGGCGGGCTCAGGACGACGTTGTTGAAATATTCATCGGTGACGCTCACGCCATCCAGCAGAAAAAGGTTGTGCCCGGTGCGCTGCCCCAGAATGTTCACCAGCTTTCCGGTCTGCTGCAGGGAGTCTCCACGCGTTCCTCCCGGAGGATTCACCACTCCGGCGCTCATCAGCGCCAATTGCAGAAACTCCCGGTCCTTCAGAGGCAGGTCCATGATCTGCTGATTCGCGATCACGTCCTTGATTTCGGCGGATTCCGTCTGCACCAGCCCCGGCGTTGCTTCGACGATCACCACGTCGGTGCGCTGTCCCACGGCCAGCTCGAAATCCTGGCGCACGCGATCGCCCGCGTGCAGCGGGAAGGTTGCTGAAACCGCCTGGCGGAAGGAGGGCGCGTTGACCGTCAGCGAGTAATCGCCCACCGGAAGCTGCGTCAACAGGTAGGCGCCGCCCGCCGCCGTGGAAGCCTTGAACGTTAACCGGGTCGCCGCGTTCACCGCGAGCACCGTAGCATCCGCAATCCCGCCGCCCGCCGGATCTTTCACGATCCCGCTGATTTCCGCGGTATTCATCTGCGCGAAAGCCGCCGTCGCAAAAAAGGCGGTGATCGCAAAGAACATGGCACAGAGAGAAACGGTGGCGAGCAACGTGGCGAAGAAGCCCTTGAGCATCTTTGTGCGCAATGCCTTCCTACGCAACGTTGCGCGATTTCCACCCGGAGCTGCCTTGCTCCGGAACTGTCGTGGCGCTGACTCCACTCTTTCCTCGACGGCCGATCGCCGTGCCCGATCTCAGCTTCTCATCGTATCCGATTCTTCGAGACTCGATGGCAACTCTCTGAGACTCCGGGGCAATGCCCGCGGGATCGCGCATGAAAGCGAGAGAGGAATCGCTTACGCGTCGTCGTCGATCCAGGTTACCTGAGTCAGCGGCTGGTTCCAGGTGAATCCCCAATACGTGCCGAACAGCATCCAGCAGGTGCGTTCCAGCCCGCTTCCATCCCGAGTGATCACGCGGAACAGACTTTGGTTCCGGCTGCGCCTCCAGGCCGAAGGCCCTTCATAAAACCTTCCCCGGCGGAAGCTCACGAGCTCGAGGTGCTGGCCCTCCGCCCATTGCCTGAGCCTGCGGCTCCAGTACATCCGGCTGAGCTTCAGAATGACGATCAGGATGACCAGCGCCCATGCGAAAATCACGGCCTGCAGCGGCCCGATTTTCAGATTGCCGAGCTGGAACCAGACTTCCTCGCCCATGCGCGGTCTATCGGCAGGGCGTCAAGGAAATTTGAGAGTGTCGCCATTCCGAATGAAGGAACGCGGTCCCATGCCTTTGTCATTCCGAGCCCGCCGCGCAGCGCAGGTCATCCCGAGCAGCGTCGAGGGATCTGCTTTTCAGCGTCGGCGCCACGCACCCTTCAGGCCGGCGTCTTTTCTTTTGAGGAAACCGACAAATATTCGGTGTAGGGACCCTTGAAATCCTCTACCTCGCGGCGTTCAAAGTGCCAGATCCTCGTGGCGACCTCTTCCACCAGGTCGTGGTCATGCGTGACCAGCAGCACCGTGCCATCGTACTTCTGCAAAGCAATGTTCAGCGCGTTGATCGATTCCAGGTCCAGGTGATTCGTCGGCTCATCCAGCATCAGGAAATTGGGCTTCTGCAGCATCAAACGGCAAAAGATCAGACGCGCCGCTTCCCCACCGGAGAGATTTTCGGTGCGCTTGGTCGCGTCCTCGCCGCTGAACAGCATCTGCCCCAGCAGACCGCGCAGCTCCTGCTGGCCGGCGGATCGGTTCGAACTCATGCAGCCATTCGATCAGCGTGGTGCCCGGTTGAATGGATTCCTTGTGATCCTGCGAAAAATATCCCACCGTCACTTCGTGCCCCCAGGTAACCACTCCGCCGTCCACCGGGAAGTCCCTCTCCGGCGCGTCGACGTAACCGGTCGCATTCCGCAGCAGCGAGCGGAGCATCGTGGTCTTCCCCGCCCCGTTGCGGCCGAGCAGCGCGATCTTTTCCCCGCGGGCGATCGACGCGCTGAAATTCCGGATCACGGTCTAGCTCGCCGTACGACTTCGAGAGCCCCTTGATTTCGAGCGGATGGCGTCCCGAGGGACGCTCGTTCTGAAAGCGGATATAGGGGCGCTGAATATTGGATCTCGCAAGCTCGGAGGTCTGGAGCCGCTCCACTTCCTTCTTGCGGGAAGTGACCTGCGAGGATCGCGTACCGGCCGCGAAAGCGGGCGATAAACTCGTTCAACTGCTCGATCTTTTTCTCGCGCTGCGCGTTGCCGGCTTCGACCCGCGCGCGGATCTGGGTCTTCGCCAGCACCATGTCGTCGTAGGCGCCGGTATAGGTGATGATGCTCTGGTAATCGATGTCGGCGGTGTGGGTGCAGATTTCGTTCAGAAAATGCCGGTCGTGCGAGATGACGATCAGGCAGCCGGTGTAGGCCAGCAGATACTGCTGCAGCCAGTGCACCGAGTCCAAGATCCAGGTTGTTGGTCGGCTCGTCGAGCAGCAGCACGGTGGCATTGCTGAACAGCGCCTGCGCCAGCAGCACCCGCACCTTCTCGCCGCCTTGCAGTTCCGACATCTTGCGCTCATGCAAGGCTTCATCGGGATGTCCAGACCTTGCAGCAAAATAGCCGCGTCCGCCTCCGCCGTATAACCGCCCTGATCGCCGACGATGCCTTCGAGCTCGCCCACGCGCATGCCGTCCTCATCCGTCCAGTCGCTCGCGTTGGCGTAGAACTTCTCGCGCTCCTGCAGCGCCTCCCATAACGGCGCGTTGCCCATGATCACCGTATCGAGCACGCGATACTCATCGAAGGCGAACTGATCCTGGCGCAGGATGCCGATCTTCTTGCGGCCGCGTGACGGTGCCCTTGGTGGGCTCGATTTCCCCGGTCAGAATCTTCATGAAGGTGGATTTCCCCGCGCCGTTCGGGCCGGTGATCGCGTACCGGCGTCCCTGCTGGAACGTGGTGGTGACCTCGTCGAACAGGACGCGGGATCCATAGCGCATGGAAAGGTTATTTACAGAGATCAACGTGAAAGCTGCTTCCTGGGGATTTTGCGGATCGATCCGAACCTGACGATCCGCAGTCCCATTGTACCGCGTCGCGGGCTTGAAACTTGCCTTTTTAGACCCGTGTTGAAAAAGGGGACAGACGACTCTGTCCCGTCCCGTAAATTTACGATTTCACGTTCGATTTTGGGCGTGGACAGAGCGGTCTGTCCCCTTTTCCGGACCGCGGCTAAAAGTGGAACCCGATCGTGCCCGTGATCGCCCGTGGCGTCACATAATGCGTTCCGCTGAAGGTCGAGAGGAAATTGTACAGCGCTTCCGTGTTCGCCAGGTTGATCACCGAGAAGCGGGCGCTCCATTTATAGCGGTCGCCGTGAAAGATGTTGTCGTGCCCGATGGCGATGTCGAACAGGTTGCGCGAGGCGATGCGCGGCGGATTGTGATCGTCATTTTCAGTGCCCGCCGCCGGAATCTTCAGGAGCGACGAGCCGTACTGCGAAGCGGGGCACAGGCCGTCTGGGCTGATCGGAGTGGTCGGCGTCGCATGCACGTCGTGCCGCAGTACAGACCGGCTTCGAACTGCTGATCCGGCGTCAGATTGGAGACGTCCACGATGGAATCCGTCCCGTTCGGACCGTTGAAGCAATTTCCTCCCGCGCACGGCGCAGGACCCGCGACCAGGCCGCTATCGTAGCGCCAGTTGAACCCTATCCATGGGCCCCGCTTACCGATTTGATATTGCAGGTGAGTGGTCGCATTGAAATTCTCGTCGTGGTCGATGCGGAATACGCCGCCCGCGCCGAAGCTTGTCGGCGTGGTCCCGATTCCGCGTAACCTGCGGGCCGAAGAAACGGGCCGCCACGCTGGACATCACGACGAAAGCCGTGAAGCCGTGGAAGTTCGGAACGCTCGCGCGGACGGCATAGCCGGGGATCTTGGAACTGCGCCCATTCGATCGGATAGGTGATCGGCGTGTTGGCCAGCACGCTGAAGTCGTACGCATTGTGCGTGTACTTCCAGATGTATTCGCCGCTGATCACCAGAAACCGTCCGAAGGCCTGCTGGAAGCCGGCGTGGAATTCATTGCGAAATCCGGGAGTCAGCGGCGACGTGATGCAAGGATAGCCCTGAATCGTCGCCATGATGTCGTTGACCACGGGATCGTTGCATCCCAGACTCGCCAGCACCAGGTTCTCGTTGAACGGCGTCTCCAGCGTCCGGGCATAGGAAACTTGCAAGACCGTGCCGGTCGGCTTGATGTTGTAAGCAATCCCAAGCCGCGGCTCTACCTGATTCGCGCTGGTGATGCCGTTATACATGTCTCCGCGCAAGCCCAGGTTGAACGTCCAGTTCTTCAGGTTGATGGTGTCCTGAATATAGAGGGCCAGCTCGCGGATATTGGCGTGCCCGTTGAAGGTGTACTGGGCGCTCCTGGCGGTTCGGACAGCCGTCGGACGCGGGAAGCGGTCCGGTACGCGTCAGGTCGTAGCAGGCCAGCAGCGGATCGATAGCCGGGATTCGCCAGTCCCGCGCCGCAATTCGCGGGATTCATGAGCGTCGGATCGGTATTCGCGACTTCCGTCCGCATTCAGGCAAACCGCGTTAAACGTCGGATCGACGATCCCGAACGTGTCGGTCTCCGTCAGAATCGTGTCCTGGTAGGTGGCGCCGATTTTGATGTTGTGCCTCCCTTTCACAATCGACAGGCTGGTGCGCAGCCCCAGGTTGGTCAGCCTGCGATTCTGGCCGATCGTGGTGGTTTGCAGATCCGGAATGAGGTCCGCGAACGGATCGGCGCTCGGATAGTAGTTGAATTGATCCTGCCGGGCGAAAGCCGCCGAACGTGAACACCGTATTCGCGTTGATCACGCGTGTCCAGGACGGCGCGATGTTGAACGTCCTGATCTTCGATACCTGATCCGTGCTGCCCACAACCTGGCCGTTCGGGACCCAGGCCATTGCATGCCGTCGAGAAACTCAGATAGTTAGCGCAGACCGGCCCCGTCCACGCCGTCGCGTTCTGCGAGTCGTAACGAATTCGGAGTCTGGAACCAGCTTCGCGTGAAGTCCGAAATTCAGGTTGATGGTGTCCTTCGAGGAAACCTTCAAATCCACCCGGTCGAAGATATTCTCCTGATTCCCGTGATCGTGCATCACGGTGAACTCCGGCCCGTCCAGAAACCGGCTGGTGTCCAGTCCGCTCAAGGAAATGAAATTTCCCCAGCTTCTCGCCGCCGTACGCCAGGTTGGCGCCGCCGTTCGCCGTCCCGAAACTGCCGAACGACCCAGTGATCTCGCCATGCGGTTCGGTTTGCCCGAGTCCCGACCGGGTCGTCACTACGATCACGAGGCTGGTTTTGTCCCCATATTCAGCCGGCGGCGCGCCCTCGATCACTTCCATGGACTGCACCGCATCGGACGGAAGCTGATTCGAAAACACCTTGCTCTGCTGGTCGCTGATCGGCTGGCCGTCGATCGAAAACGAATTGGACGCGTGATCGCCGAGACCATGAAACAGGCCGTTGGAATCGGCGGCCACTCCGGGAGACGCCAGCGTCACGAGTGAACTCAGCGAGGACGATTGACTTTCGAGCGGCAGCTTGTCGAACAGATTGCGATCCACGTCCGTATGCGTCGTCGAATCTGTCTCGACCAGATCCGCGGAGCTCTCCACTGTCACGCTGGTCGTCGCGACACCCACCTGCAGAGTGATCTTCACGTCGAGCGGCACCGCCGAGCGCACGTCCACGTCCTGCTGCGCGCTTTGAAATCCCGAAGCGTTGGCGGTCAAATGGTAATTGTTGTACGGAATGTTCGCGAACTGAAACGCGCCTTGCCCGTTGGCTTTGACGCTTTGCTGGTAATGCGAGACCGGATTCTGGATTTCAACGGTCGCGCCCGCGATCGTCGCCCCGGAAGAATCCAGAACCGCGCCACGAATATTTCCCGACGACGATTGTCCAAAACTTGAAACACAGCCCAATACCAGAAATATGCACGCGAGATACCCGAGAGGAAGCTTGATCATTCTCAGATTGTGGTGGGACTTTCTGAGCGCCACTAGAACAATTTGACGGACGGCCTGTTTTGCCTGTGGACGGGTCACTTTGCCAAATGAGCGGATTACTCTAGGGGGGATAACGCAGGTGCACGTTTGATTCGATAGCGAGGGTGCAAGTTTGATCTGATAACGCTAGTGGCATGTCGCCGAGAAATCGTTATCACAGCTCGTGGCGCACGCACTATGCGTGCTGTGTCGAGACTCTTCTCGACACCTGTTGTGGGATTGAAAACAGGAGCCCGGGCGTCGGCACGAGTGCCTGACGCGGCACGCATGAGTGCGTGCGCCACAATTCGGGCATAGTAACGAATTCGCTGAACGACGCGGCCTGGCGATCTTGCGCTCACTCGCTCATAATCTCCCGGATGTTCCGCGCCTGCCTCTTACTGGCGACAAACTGCTGGTTGTTGCTGAGCGTGATGAGCCATCGCTGGCTGCTCAGCGCGCTGATCTTGTGCACCTTGTCGACGTTCACCAGAGCGTTGCGGTGAATGCGTCTGAAATTCGCATTCGTGAGCCGCTGCTCGAGAGCGGTAAGCGTCTGCGTCGCGAAATATTTCCCTTGGCTGGTGATGATCCAAACGATGTTGCCCTCGGCTTGAAAGGCCAGAATGTCGTCGGCGCTCAAGAGAAAATATTCGTCGTCCAATTTGCCGATCACTTTTTTGGGCCGGGAGGGCGAGACGGGATCGGCAATCTCCTGAAGCCGCGTCAGCTTTTCCGCCGCCTCCAGCCCGGAAACACGTCTCGCCTTCTCCACCGCTTCCGCGAGTCTCTGCTGGCCGACGGGTTTCAGCAGATAGTCGACGGCCCCGGCCTCGAATGCCTGTAAAGCATATTGGTCGAACGCTGTGACGACAATGATCACCGGCACAGGGCCCCGCTCTATCCGGCGGACCACATCGAGCCCACTCATCGCCGGCATATGCAGATCGAGCAATACCAGATCGGGCTTCAGTTCAGAGATCTTGCGCAGCGCGGACGGCCCATCCTCAGCCTCCGCGATCACCTCCACGTCCTCAATGAATTCCAAATCCTCGCGCAACACCTTGCGGGCGACCGGTTCATCATCGACGATCAGCGTCCGGAGGAGCATACAGGAGCACGGGGGCTCGCACATGTTTACCACAGGAGTCCCGAATCGCCGACAACTTTCGCATGAGTGGGCGAGCTTTCGTGGCCGGTGGACCAGAATCAGGAGCAGACGGAGCGCACCATGCGTTTTTTAGACCCAAGTCATCGCCCGACGTGGAAAAAAGGGGACAGACTACTCCGCCCCGTTCCGTAAATTTATGGTTTCAGGTTCGAGCTTGAGCGTGGACAGAGCGGTCTGTCCACGTTTTCACTTTTTTACTAGATGCGATCCATAGCCAGAAATTCCTGAATGTGCGGATGCGGCGATTGCGCGAGCTCCGAAACGGGACCGAAATAAATGGCATGGCCTTCGTACAGCACCATCACGCGGTCGGCGACCTTGCGCATCAGGTCCAGGTCGTGCGTCACCACCACGCTCGTGAGCCGCAGTTGGGTCTTGAGCTTTAGCATCAGGTCGCCGACCTGCTCGCTCATAATCGGATCGACCATGGTGGTGGGCTCGTCATACAAAATACACTCGGGCTGAAAAGCCAGGGCCCGGGCGATGGCCACGGCGCGGCGCTGGCCGGTCGAAAGATCGTGCGGATAAAGGTCCTTGGTCTCGAGAAGGTCCACCATGCTCAGCAGGCCTTCGGTCACGTCCTCTTTGTTCTGGGCGTTGTAGTCGTCGCGCAGCTCGAGCGAAAACAGAATGTTTTCGCCCACCGTCAGCGAATCGAACAGCGCCCCGGACTGGAACACCATCGTTACGCGTTTGCGAATCGGGCGCATTTCCGCTTCGGTAAAGTTCGTGATGTCCTGGTAGCAAACGAAAACATTCCCCTTGTCCGGCTTGATGAACCCCATGATGTGTCCCAGGCTGACCGACTTGCCGACGCCGCTGCGCCCGATAATGGCGAGCGTCTGGCCCGCATCCACGTAAAAATTGACGTCGACTAAAACCGGGTAATCGAACGTCTTATAAACATTGCGGAACTCAATATAGTGGTCGCTCATCGGGAAGTTTCCTGAGATACGGCCTGGGGTGTCCGGGTCGAGACCGGCCGGCTAAGCTCCGCGGGCCGCAAGTAAGCTTCTAAGTTATGCATTTTAAAATGGTTATTCAGGATCTCACACCGTCCCGCGAGGTTGGAACGCGGAACGCCAGGCCGGACGCCACGGACGCCGCTCAACACATCGCGGCGGACGCCAACACACCAGCCCCGCGACTCGGCCGCGCCCGGGAGGTTTTGGCCGGCCGCCTCGCGTACCGCTTTGCGGAGGAAGGGGCTTTCCATGAGAAGATGGTAGCAATTAGCGAACGGACGAGCCTGGTGTATTTAAACAAAACGGTGTATATTTGTTGTTTAGCCGTATTCGCTATGCTGGCCGCCTCCCCCATGCGCGCAGCCGAACCTATCGTCGGGACAGTGGTTGAACCGGCCGCGGCGTCGTCGCTCCTGTCGTCCTCCTCGCATGCGGCACAGGCGTCCTCCGGCCATACGGTTTCCACCATTCGTGTCGACCCGCGCACCGGGAAGCTGATTCGCGTGATGTCCGGATCGCCTGCAAGCGCCCGGCCAACGCTCAAAGCCGCCGCGCGGCCCATCGCTCCGCCGCCGGCGCGCATCAATGAGCTAGTGGAACAAAGCGCCCGCGCCCACCAGGTGGATCCGCTCCTGGTGCACTCCGTCATCCAGGTGGAGAGCAATTACAATCTCTACGCGGTTTCGAATAAAGGCGCGGAGGGGCTGATGCAGCTGATGCCTTCCACCTCCCGCATGCTCGGCGTGGTGAACAGCTTCGATCCGGTGGAGAATATCGAAGCCGGCGTGAAGTATCTGAAGTACCTGCAGTCGCTCTACCACGACGACCGTCTGGCGCTCGCGGCCTACAACGCGGGACCATCGGCGGTTGCCAAGTATAGCGAGGTACCGCCGTACCCCGAAACGCAGAACTACGTGGAGCGCGTGGGCGAACGGTATCGCGCGGCGCACGCGGCCGCGGCTTCGGAAAGAGAATCCGCCGCGAAGTCCACCGGAGCCGGGAATCCTCCGGCCGCGGGTGTGCCGGAGCCCGAAGCGCGGGAACCGCAAACGAAAGTGGAGCAGTTTATAGATTCGGATGGCAGGCTGCATCTCCAAACCGTGCCGCGAACGCAGTAGCGGCCTTGCGCCGCTGCTGAGCGTGCTGCTCGTCGCCCATGCGATGGGGAGCCCGGCCGACAACGCGTCCGACGCCGCCACGGCCAAGGTCACCGCTGTGCGCTTCTGGTCGCTGGGAGACGCGACCCGGATCGCGATCGAGGCGTCTTCCGAATTCCGTTTCAAGTACGAACGCCTCACCAACCCCGACCGGCTGTACTTCGATCTTTTTGGCGCGACCCCTGAGATGGCCGGGCGCATCATGCAAATCATCCATGTGGACGATGCGATCGTCAAGCAGATTCGCGTAGCCCAGACGCAGCCCGGCGTCACCCGGGTGGTGGTCGATCTGCAACAGACCGCGAACGCAAGCACCTCCCTGCTCACCAATCCCGAACGTCTGATGATCGAAGTGAGATCCCCGGATTCAAAAGCTCCGAAGACCCTGGAAAGCAAGACGCTCGAGAGCAAGACCGGCGGCGCAACGATTCCCGACGGAAAAACAATTGATCTAAAAACTGGGGACGTAAAAGCATCGGACCTGAAAGCCGCCGACGTAAGAGCCGCGGATGCCACGCGAAGCTCCGGTGCGGCAACCGCGCGTGCCGATAAACCCACTCTTGCCGACAAGGCTCCGGCTGCCGCGAAAACGTTCGCGTCTCGCGATGCCTCCACGGCGCCCGCTTCCCATGCTGGCGACCCGCCGTCCAAGACCACGACGCGTTCTTCGCCGGCCGATGTGGCCTCGGCGCGGACCGTGGAGAAACCCGTCGTCATCGCGCCTCTCAGCGATAGCGTCCCCGAAAATCCGGTCCCGAATCCGCTTGCCCCAAGTTCTCTCGCGAAGACGATCGCGCCCGTTTCCCGGACCCCGGCTGCTGATTCAAAGACTTCGGCTGCCGACAGGACACCGGCTGCTGACAAGACTGAAGACGCGCTGCCTCCCGAACCGCTCGGCGCCGAGCCTCCCGTCTCCCGGATGCGTGTCGAAGAGGTCCTGCCGGCCAAGCGCGGAACGATGGAAGATCGTTCTCTCACGCGCGCGCTGGGATTGAAGCTCGGCCGCGTGGTGATCGATCCCGGGCACGGCGGGCATGACGTCGGCACGCACGGCCCCTCCGGATATTTCGAAAAAGATCTGGTGCTCGATGTCTCGCGCCGCTTGGCCCTGCTGATTCAGGAGCGCATGACGAGCGAGGTGATCCTCACGCGCTCCGACGATACCTACGTGGGTCTCGAAGAGCGCACCCGCATCGCCAACGAACGCAAGGCCGACCTGTTCCTTTCCATCCACGCGAATTCGTCTTCCTACCGCGCGGCGGCCGGCGTCGAAACCTACATCCTCAACTTCACGACGTCGAAGTCCGCCATGGATCTGGCCGCGCGGGAAAACGCGGGCTCCGAACTAGGAATCCACGACCTGCAGGATGTGCTGCAGAAGATCGCGCTGCGCGACAAGATCGACGAATCGCACGAGCTCGCCGCGCGCCTGCAATCTTCGCTCTCCGTGCTTTCCACCCATACCAACGACGCGGCCAAGAACCGCGGCGTCAAGAAAGCCCCCTTCGTCGTTCTTATCGGCGCGAATATGCCGAGCGTGCTCGCCGAAATCGGATTCCTCAGCAACGCGAGCGACGAAGCGCTGTTGCGCAAGCCGGAACACCGCCAGAAGATCGCCGAGGCGCTCTACAAGGGCATCGCCTCCTACGCCGATACGCTCAGCCAAGTGATCGCGCGCCAGAACTAGGGGCCTCTAGCAGCGAGTTCGTTCTTATGGCCTGGTTGTGGCGCACGCACTCATGCGTGCCGCGTCGGCACTCGTTCCGAGGCCTGGGCGCTTGCTTTCAATCCACACCGGCGTGTCGAGAAGAGTATCGACACAGGACGCACGAGCGCGTACGCCACTAAATGCCTGCTCTCGAAGCTGCGAAACGATGTGTCCACACACGAAAATGCGCCGGACCCCGCGAGTGGAATCCGGCGCATCGCCAAAGCGGACTACCTGGAGAGAGACTTAGACCGTCGCGAGACGGCCGCGTCCGACATAAAACCCGATGCACGCAAGGCCGAGCATCGTGAGCCAAATGGCCGGCGGAATGGGAGTGGCCGGCGGCGCTACCGCGTTGCAAACGGTGTTGGCCGTGCCCACCGTGGCGACGCACACGTCGTCGATGCCCATCTGCGCCGGATCCTGGCGGCCGAGAAACTCGAGCCGGGTGGAAGCCGATGTCGCGGTCAGCGGACCAACGGTGACTTTGACGTAATTCGTATTGCCGATAGTGGTGTTGTCGTACACGCAACTGCCGGTGCACAAACCCGGGCCGCCCGTCGTGAGCTGAGTGGCCGTCGGTCCCCACAGGACCTGGAGCTCGGCCTGGTCGCCCGATTCCTCAATCTCACCCGAGGCGAAATAAAAAGTCAGGGTGTACTGCGTGCTCGCCGTCGTGGCCAGATCCTGATAAAACCACGCAGCGGGGGAGGCGGCAGGTGCCGGCGCGATGCAGGTCCCACCCACGCAGCCCGTATCGGAATAAAAGGCGCCGGTATGCGCGGTAACGCCGGAGTCCGACATTTCGACTTCCCAGTTTTGGGCGACCCAGGGGGCGAAGCTGCCGGTTTCAAATCCCGGATTTTGCACCAGGTTCTGGGCTAGCGCGAGCGAGCCAAAAAGCGCGAATACAAATAGTTTGCGTACCAAGTTCTTCTCCTCGGAAAAGCTTCAATTGTCCACTCCGGCAAAACGCAAACCGAGTGGGTACCACTCAATGGCCGTCCCCGGCCTTTCGATGCCCGGACGCCCTCCCGGCCTAAACCCTAAAACATCCGCCGGATAAAATGTCTCAAAAAGTACTGGAACTAGCCCAGAATACCTTAAAAGTTATTCTAAACACAAGAGATTTTTCTTCCGGGAGAGCCCCCGGGCAGGCTTCCAGGAGATTATTCGGCAGTTTTCCGCTTTCGCGACATCCTCCCGAGCGCGGCAAGTTGTCCCAAATATTCCTTCAGGGGGCGCGCCGGGGTGCCCCAGACAACCTGCCCCGAGCGCACGATCTTGGAGGTTAGCACGCCGCTGCCCGATCCGAGCACCGCGCGCGTCTCGATGCGGGCCTTATCGCCGATGCCCACCTGTCCGCCGATCACCGCGTAGTCTTCCACCACCACGCCGCCCGAAAGCCCGGTCTGCGCCGCGATCACCACATGCATTCCGATCCGGCAGTTATGGCCGATGTGCACCATATTGTCGAGCTTCGTGCCGGTCCCAATGGAGGTCACCCCGAGAGCCGCGCGGTCCACGCAGGAGTTCGCCCCGATCTCGACGTAATCGCCGATTTCCACCCGGCCAATCTGCGGAAAATTTTCGTAGACCCCGCCGGAGAGGACGTAGCCGAAGCCGTCGGCGCCGATCACGCAGCCGGCGTGCAGAATCACGTGGTGCCCGATGGTGACCTCGCGGTAGATGGTCACGTTCGCATGGATAACGCAGTGTTCGCCGACGTGCACGTAATCGCCCAGAACGGCGCCCGGCCGGATGATGGTTCCCGCGCCCACGTGCACGCCCGCGCCGAGGACGGCATGAGCCGCGATGCTGCAGCCTGGGCCGGCGATGGCGCCCGGTCCCAGCACCGCGGTGGGATGAATCCCGGTGGGCGGTTCGATGCGCGGGTGGAGCTTGGAGATCGCGCGCGCGATGGCCGCCCGCGGATCGCGAACCCGGATGACGGTGCGCTGGGGCTTCCCGTCCGGCGTTTCGTAGGAAAGGGCTCGGTTCCCAAGCAACCCAAGCGACCCGTCGGGCGGCGGCTCGTTGGGGAAATTTTCGGGGACCACCAGGCATCCGGCGGCCGAGGCGTTCGCGACCTTTACCGCGTTCGCGCGGGAGACGAAGGAAAGATCGTCGGGTCCAGCCTCATCGACCGACGCAACCCGGCGCAGTTCGAGGTTGCCGTCCCCCTCCCACGGGGCATCGAGCCACAGGGCCAGCTCTTTGACCTTCACGTCACCAGTATGCCATCGGAACCTTGGGAAGAAGCGGATCGAAAGAGGGAAAGTTATGCTTACTACGCTCGAGAGAGCCGGAGCAGGAAAATAAGCGTTCTCCCTCAGAGAGCCGGTGCATGCGCGGCGCTCTTAGAGAGAACGCTTATTGTCGGTCGGAGGACTTCGGTGCAATTGCTAATTAGTGCGCGGACGCCCGAACTTTTCTCAGGAAAAAAACATTAGGCGCAGAAAATGTCGCACGCCGCCGGGAAGAGCCGGCCGGGCGGGGCCGCGCGCCCCAGCGGCGTCATCCCGAGCAACGTCGAGGGACCTGCTGTTCAGCGCTGCCCTAACGCGAAGGAAAAGCAGGTCCCTCGACTTCGCTCGGGATGACATGCACGGAGAACGTGGTTCCCTCGACGGAGTTTGCCCGTAGCGGGATCGGAACGACCTGCTATTTGCGGACTTCCCCTTCGATGGCCTCGAGCTCCTTGCCCGCTTCGGCCCACTTTCCCTGGGAGGAAAGTTCGCGGTAGCGCTCGAGATGCATACGGATGTCGCCGATGCGCGGATCGGAGGCTCCGGGCCGAGGCGTCGCGCCCGCGGCAGCCGACGTAGAAACCGCCGAAGCGGCACCCGCTAAAGCCCCACTCGTTCCCCCGCTCGATCCGCTACTCGTTAAGGAACCGGGCGAGGATGGCGTCTTATCGCCTTGGGCGGCCTCAAGCCGCGCGAGCGCTTCATCGTAGGTATCGGCGTAAATCAGCGTGTTGCCTTGCACCAGCGCGATTTTTTTGAGCTGCGGCATACGCGCCTGCGCCGCCTGAATGTAGATCGGCGCGACGTACAAAAAAGTCTGATCCACGGGCAGCGTCAGGACCTGGCTGCGCAGGACCTGCGAGCCCTGCTGATTCCACAACGTCAGATCCTTCGAAATGGTCTGGTCCTGATTGATCAGCGCCTCCACCTGCAGGGGCCCCGAAATCACTTCCTGCTTGGGGAGCTGCAGATACACGATCTCGCCCAGATGTTCCCCGTCACAGCGGGCTACCATCATCCCGATCAGGTTTTGTTTGGCGCGCGGGGTAAAGGGGATGGTCAGCAGAAACTCGGGCTCTTTCTCGCCGGGGAGCTTCGCGATCATGTAGGTCGGCGGGGTGGCGAGCGGCTGGCCTCCCTGCCCGGTCGTATACGTGGCGATGTCCCACAGGTCGGCCCGATTGTAATAAGATTCGGGATCGCGCATGTGGTAGGTGCGGTAGATCTCAGACTGCGCGAGGAACAGGGATTCCGGCGCGCGGGTATGCGCGCGCAGTCCGGCCGGCATGGCCGAGGCGGGCGAGAACAGCTCCGGGAACAGATTCTGGTAGGCGCGCACCAGCGGATCCTCGGTGTCGAAGACATACAGATGGATGCTGCCGTCATAGGCGTCGACGGTGGCTTTCACCGAATTGCGGATGTAGTTGAAGCGGCCGAGTCCCTCCATGGTCACGTCGCGCGAATAGGGATGCGATTCGCTCGTCAGATAGCCGTCGACGATCCATACCAGGCGGCCCTCGTCGGTCAGTACCATGTAAGGGTCCGCGTCCCAGCCGAGGAAGGGCGCGAGCTCTGTCAGGCGCTCGTCCAGCTTGCGGCGGATCATCATGCGCGTGTCCGGCGAGAGCGCGCCGGTGAGCACGATGTTCCAATCGCCCTCGGAGATTGCGGCGAGGAGGCGCGTGCCGAAGCCTTCGATCCGGAACCCGCCCTTGCCGTCGTAGCGGGTGTTGACCTCGCTTGATCCCGAAGGATAGTTAAACTCCGGCTGCATGGTGCGCACGAAGACCGGATCGCCGCCGGTCTCGCCGTAATAGATCTCCGGCCGCGTGACCTTCAATCCCTTGACGGTCACAATTGCGGGAGCGTCCTTGACCAGAAGATCGGGCAGGCCGTTTTCGCTGATACGATTCGCCTCGGCGAGAACAAAGCCATAGCCGTGGGTAAACGTCAGGCTGCGATTGATCCAGCGGTTGCGCGCGTCGCCCAGTTGATTCAGATCAAGCTCGCGCGGCGCAAGCAGCGTCTGCCGCAGGCGTCCCTCGATCTGATACCGGTCCACGTCGGTATCGGCGTAGGTATAGGGCCGCAGCGGCTGAATCTGGCTGAGCGTATCGTGAAACGCGCGCCAGTCCCACAGGCGTACGTTATCGAGCAGATTCTTATTGGCGGCGAAATCGATGCGCCCTTCCTTGTGCGCCTGAAAATCGATGTCGCGGGCGTGATGGTCGAGCCCGTACGCCGCGCGGGTCGCCTCCAGGTGGCGTTCGATGTACGGTTTTTCGAGAGTCAGCTCATTGGGCCGGACATACAAATTGGATACGAGCGGCGGGACGACCCAATCCACAATGATAATGGCTGCGCAGGCGAGGGCGAGCTTAGGCCGCCGCAGCAGGACGAGGGCGGCCGCGAGGATCGCGAATCCGGTCTTGGCCGTCTGCAGAGGCAATCCCAGATTCTGCTGCACGTAATCGACGCCCACCATCAAATTGCCGTGATCGCTGAGCAGCATCGCGTAGCGTCCGAGCCAGAACTCCGCGGCGACGGCCACCAGAAACAGCGCGCCCAGAACGCGGACGGTCCCGGCTTCAAGCGGTCCCATGCTGAACACGTCGCGCAGGTCGATCTCGTGGCCCGCGCCGAAGTGGGGCATGTCGCGCTTCAATTGCCAGCCGCGCGCGGTCAGGTAATACAGCGCTCCGCCCGCAAAAGCGGTTACGGCGGCGAAGGTCACCAGCATGTCGTAAAAAGGCAGCTCGAAAAAGTAAAACGCCAGGGGACGCCCGAAGACGGGATCGATCCAGGTTGCCGTGCCCGCCGCCGCGTGCGCTCCACCGGCGTAGCGCGCGAGGGTCCAGCCATCCACAGTGGCAGCGGAAATCATCCAGGCGAGGATCGCAAGCACCAGCGTGCTGAGGCGGGCGTAGAGAGGATTTTCGCCGAGCCTGGTTCCCGCGTGCTTCAGGCCGCGCGCATGCGCGATCAACAGGACAATGAAGACGACGAGCCACGCGCCCGCGGCCGGCGCGTAATGATACGCCGCCATGCGCAGCCAGGTGCCCACCTGGCCCATCTCCTGCCACCACAAGTAATCGATAAACAGGCTGCACAGGCTGCGCCCGAACAGCAGCGCGACGATCCCCGCAGCGACAATCCAGGCGACCCGAAATTCAGAACCGCGGCGGCGCATCGGAACGATGGACATGGTTCCTTTCTCAAACGCGCACAACGAACCGGAATCGTTCGGGCGCTCAGGCTTCCGCTCGCACACGCGTGCTGTGCGCTATCTAGAGCGTACTACTCTGATGCGTTGGTTGCGCGAGGATCCGTCCGTTGCGCGAGGTGCGGGCTCGGGATCTAAAAGAGCAGGTCCCTCGGCTTGCGCTCGGTATGACGGTCGGCTAAACGTGGGCTCCGGATGACGCGACCGGATTTGCCCGCGGCGGGGTGCTCAGGGAATGATGTGTCTTACAGGAGCCGGAAGTTGACTTCGATGGTCGCCATCACCGGCACGGCCTTGCCGTCTTTCATACCCGGACGGAAACGCCATTTTTCGACGGCCTCGATGGCCTTCTGATCCAGGCCTAAACCGAGCGAGCGCACGACCTTCAAACCCTGCGGGCGTCCCTGGTCGTCGACGACCAGCGATAGCACCACCGTTCCCTGCCACTTGGCCTTGCGCGCTTCTTCGGAATATTCGGGCTCAACCTTGCTGAGGATGCTGGGAGCGGTGACGCCGCCTCCAATCCGATACGCCCCGCCGCCGAATCCGCCGCCCGAGCCCGGCCCGAAACCGGCTCCACGTCCGGGTCCGACGCCAGTGCCAATTCCGCTTCCGATGCCGCCGCCGATTCCCGTGCCGTTCGAGGGAATGCCGAGCTTGCTCAGCGGATCGCCCATGTTGTTCGCGACGATGTTCGGAATATCATCCGGCGCGACGATCGAAGCGGGCACAGGCAGCTTCGGATCAGGCGGAGGAGTGGCCGTCGGCGGAGTAAACTGCTTCGGCATGGGCTTCGGGAGCTTGCCCTTGCTCGCGTCGAGCGGCATGCGCGCACCGCCCCCACCGCCGCCTCCGGACTGCGCTTTCTTGGGCGTCGCCATGTAGGGGCTGAGGTCCGGCATGATCAGCGTCGCGGTTTGTTTCGCAAGCTGCTGCACCGGCTTCAGAGATCCCAGAAAGAGAAGCAGCGCGACCACGCCCACGTGAATCAAAACCGAGCCGATGCCGGCCTTGGTCTCATTGCCGCCGTAGATCGACAGCTCCTCGATCGGGACCGGCTTGGAAGTAATTTCGAGGGGCGGAAGTACAGGCGGGTGAATCAGTTCCTTGATCGCAGTAAAGACCGTCTTATACCAGGGCGCATCGAGTCCGGCCGGCGTCAGAAGATGCTGCAGGTGAATATCCGGATCATCTGCGATGGGTGCGCTCGCGATGGGTGCGATCGGCGGTTTCTCGAGTTCGGGGATGTTAACTACTTCGTGCTCCGGCACTGGCGCTCTCCCGTCAGATAAACTACCACGCCTAGATATGACGTACAAACTCGGCCCAACGTTGCAGTTTGACCGGGCCCTGGTTTCTGGGCTTTCCCCTAGCTTACCATAGCGCCTGGCCCATTTCGAGACGTTCCGGGAGCCCGCTGGACGCGTTCCGCATATAAAAATTTTATGCACCGGATCAATGGGTTACGGGTGGTCGGGGCCTTTGCGGACGGCGGAATCCGCTTCGTCCCAGTGAAAGTCCCCGGGGAGAAAGAACGGCGGCGATGGAGCGGGGGCACGTGGCTGCTGGCATACTGGTTCTTTCATGTTTCACATTCTGGAGAAAAGAATCGGCGAAGCCTTCGCCCTGCAGGTGGCGTCCCTGTACGGCCAGCAGATTCCGGTGCAGACGGAACAACCCAAGCAGACCTCGTTCGGGGAGATCGCGGTTCCGGCGGCCTTTCAGCTCGCGCGGCAGCTGAAAAAGCCTCCCCGGGCGATCGCCGCCGAACTGGTGGAAGCGGCCGGGAAGATCGAGGGCGTGGCGAAGCTCGAGATCGCGGGCAACGGGTACATCAACGTGCGCCTGGATCGCGGATTTTTCGGGGCGGAACTATTGCGGGGCGCGGAATTTGCGGGGGTTCGTGAGACGGACGGTATGTCCGTCGACGCGGAAAAAATAATCGTCGAGCACACCAACATCAATCCCAACAAAGCCGCCCATATCGGTCATCTCCGCAACGCCATTCTGGGCGACACCTTTGTGCGCATGCTGCGCGCCATCGGCGAGAACGTGGAAGTGCAGAATTACATCGACAATACGGGCGTTCAGGTGGCGGACGTGGTGGTCGGGTTCAAGCATCTGGAGCATACGACGCTTGCCGAAGTCCGGCGGCTCACCGAAACCACGCGGTTCGATTATCTGTGCTGGGATCTGTACGCGCGCATTTCTTCGTATTACGCCGAGCATCCGGAAGCGCTCGCGTGGCGGCGCGAGATGCTGCAGGCGATTGAACACGGAGCGGAACAGGACGCTGAGATCGGACACGTGGTGGCGGACGCCATTGTGAAGGCGCATCTGGCGACCATGTGGAGGCTCAACATCGTCTACGATGTGCTGCCGCGCGAAAGTGAAATCCTGCATCTGCGGTTCTGGGCCACGGCCTTCGAACAGCTCAAGGAGCGCAAGGCCATTTACCTGGAAACGGAAGGCAAAAATCAAGGCTGCTGGGTGATGCCGGGATCGGCATTTCGAACATCGAACATGAAAACCGACGAAGCAGCGTACGAAAGCGAGACCGACGGCACGGAGGACTCGGCGGATACAAATCACGACAGTAAAGTGATCGTGCGCTCCAACGGCACCGTCACCTACGTCGGCAAGGACATCGCCTATCAGTTGTGGAAGTTCGGCTTGCTCGGCAAGGATTTTTACTATCGGCCGTGGCACGTGTACCCGCAGGGTCACGAAGTGTGGATGTCCACGGATGAGCCGCAGAAGACGCCCGCTCCGCACTTCGGCGCGGGAACGCGCGTGTATAACGTGATCGATTCGCGCCAGTCGTATCTTCAAGACGTGGTGGTCGCGGGGCTGCGTGCGCTGGGTTACGAACGGCAAGCCGAGAACAGCATTCACTTTTCCTACGAGATGGTCGCACTTTCGCCGCGCACCTGCGTGGAGATGGGCATCGAGCTATCCGAGGAAGACAAGCGCCGTCCCTATGTGGAAGTCTCCGGGCGCAAGGGCCTCGGCGTGAAGGCGGATGATCTCATCGACAAGCTGATTGAGAAAGCGCTGGAAGAAGTAACGTCGCGGCACGCCGAAGAACCCGAAGAATCCCGTAAACGTGCCGCCACGCACATCGCCATCGCGGCCTTGCGTTATTTCATGCTGAAGTACACGCGCAATTCGGTGATCGCTTTCGATTTCGGCGAGGCGCTCGCGTTCGAAGGCGAAACCGGCCCCTATGTGCAGTACGCGGCAGTGCGCGCCCGCAGGATTCTAGGGAAGCTCGCCGAGCGCGGCGACGCGCTTCCTGATTTCAAGACGTCGCTCACGCCCGAAGCCATGGCACGTCAGCTTCAGGACGAAGATTGCTGGCAGGCGCTGCTTGTGGCATCCAAAGCCGGCTCGGCGATCGAGCGCGCGGTCTCGAGCGGCGAACCGTCGCACGTGGCCCGCTTCGGGTTCCAGCTCGCGCAGGCGTTTAGTGGGTTTTATCAGAAGTTCCACGTACTCGACGAGCCCGACGCGGAGCGAAAAACGTTCCTGTTGTGGATGACGGATTACTTCCGCTCTCAGCTGGAGCGGACGCTGGGAGTGTTGGGAATCGAAGTACCGGAGTATATGTAGGGCGAGGTTTACGGGAAGGATACATCTACTTCTTGGTAGCTGCCGGGTGTGGCCGCGCCAACGGTCGCCGCGATCTGGTCCAGATGCAGTTTTACTCGGGACCATTTCGTGCTGCCGCCCAAGACCACGATTGCAATCTTGCGCCCGGCGAGGTTCTGCTGATAGCGAATTCCTTGGTCGGTTGTGAGAAACAGGTCGAACGCCGCTTCCTCCGCCGCCTTCAGCAAATCGCCGTTGTTAAACCGGTCCCAGCCTCTGGCTTTCGCCGTAATCACCGTGTGCCCCGTAAGCGCGCGGGCAAGGCCCCATGGCGTTCCGTGGTCAAAAAGAATGAGCATCCACGGGAGTCTTGGCCGCGGAGGCCGGGGCCGGCGCGGCTTCGGGAGCGGTCTTCAGGCTCTGTGCGACAAACTCCAGCACCGCTTCGATTTGCTCCCGCGTCACGTCGAATTGTTCCATCACTTCCTCGACGCTCATATCTTCGAGGTTTTCAAAGACAGTGGCAACGGGCATTCGTGTGTCCTTAAACACCCATCCGCCGCTCACCCTGCCGGGAATGCTCTCCACCGCCGGGCATTGTGACCAATCGAGAGTCGCCATGTTTCTTACCCTCCCTTCATGCTAACCCTAACGACGGGGCGGGGCGGAACGAACCGGCGTTGCTCGACGAGCCGGATCCGGAGAGAAAAGTTCCCCCACCATGGATGAGGGATTATTTCCGCTCGCAGCTCGAGCGGACGCTGGGAGTGTTGGGGATCGAAGTGCCGGAGTATATGTAGGTCGAAGCGAAGTACGCCTAAACCTGAATCTGTAAAGAGCAGGGGCAAAACTGCCGATGAAACGGGTACCTGAGGCGGGAGATGCCCCGGGGTGCCGAATCAAATGAAGAAGCTGTTGCTCGTTCTCGCCACTCTTCCCCTTGTTTCTTGCATTCCGGTCGACGATTTCGGAGCCTACTGGGACAATGCTGGCACCGACAGCCGGCTCTTGGGCAACTGGAGGAGGATCGCCGCGAATCCAAATCAGACGCGAGATCACGGTTACGGCATTGGCGACATCATGCAGTTCGGCGAAAGCAACGGCGCGTACTATGTCACGAGTGACGTCGCAAAGGCGAGGGGGGAACAGCCCATGCAAGCAAAAACCCTGACCGCCGGACTCTATCAGTTCCTCGCCCTCGCTCATGAGCACAAAGGGATCATCGAAAGATATAAAGTGAGTTCCGGTGCGCTTGAATTTTGCGATTCGTTCGGACCGAGCCTCGCGAAATACGTCGCGGCCAACTATCCCCGCGCGGCAAACATAAACAGAAACCACGGGGACTATATTTCAATCACGAAGCTGGACGGCGAAGCGCTAACAATACTCTCAAGAATCCCGGATAGCGAACCTTATTGGACCTGTAACGACAAATTCGAGCGGGTCCCGTGACTTTCAGAAAAGACCGCTGATCTTCACCAAGAACCCCGGCAACACTCCAGGAGCCTCGATCACATCCCGATCTCCCAACACTCGCGCGGGACCGGCCTCCGATTCCCAGACTTGAACTTCACGCGTCTCCGGATACACCAGCCACACGGCTTTCGATCCCGCAGCGAAATATTGTTTGACCTTGCGGCGCATCGCGGCTGGTTTGTCGGAAGGCGAAAGAACTTCGATCGCGAGATCCGGCGCGCCCTCGATATCCTTCCCCGGCTGGATTTGCTTCATTCGCTCATTTGTCAGAAACGCCAGATCCGGAGCGCGTTTGGTCGTGGGCCCAAGAACAAATAAATTATCCGTGCTGAGGACCTCGCCAATAGGATTCTTATCGATGTACGCGAGCAGGGCCCGCGTAAGCGCCATGACAATTCGATTATGTGGATCGTAGCGGGGACGGACCATCTCGATCAGCTCTCCCTCGTCGAGTTCATAGCGAAGCTCGTCCGGCTCAAGCAGCCGGTCGAAGGCGGCGACCGAGATCAGCGTCCTGGTGCTCACAAGTCGATTATAATCGCCGCTAACGGGATATCGGTGACCGCGGGAAGCGCAGCGGCCAGCCATCAGCGCAACTGCAATTCTTGCGGAAAGTGCTGGCGTCGTACTTTGATTTTGCTCCCGTTCTTCAGCGCGGCGGCCAGATCGTAGGCGACCTGCATCCGCAACCACGTGTCCGGCGTGCTGCCGAACGCTTTCGTGAGCCGGATCGCCATCTCCGGGCTGATACCGGATTTGCCGTTGACGACGTTGTTGAGAGCCTGCCGGGTGACGCCGAGAATCTTCGCCCCTTCGGTCACGGAAAGACCCAAGGCCTCCAGGCACGCACTCTTCACGATTCGGCCGGGATGGGCAGGGTTTTTCATAGGCATGTTTTTTCTCCTTAGTGGTAGTCGATCAATGCAACGTCAAACGCGTCCGTTCCTTCGAAACGGAAAATGATGCGCCAGTTGGCCCGCACGGTCACCGACCAAAAACCTCGCAAATCGCCCTTCAATGGGTGAAGATGATACGCCGGGAGGTTAAGTGCTTGCAGGGTGACCGCTTCGTCAAGGACAGTGACAATTTCCTGCACGATATCCCGCAAATCAGGCTGTATTCCGCTCCTGTCGCCTCGCTCGTAAAGCCGCTTGAGGGCCCGATGCTTGAAGCTTCTGATCACCAGGATACACCGTACAGTGCATATTGTCACTTGTCAATCGGCCCGCGGCCCGGGAAGGAATATCGCGCGTTGCTCGCTAATCCACGATCCGGCCGTCGCGCATACTGACGATGCGGTCCGCGTAGGCGGCCGCTTCCGGGTTGTGGGTGATCATGAGGATGGTCTGCCCCAGCCGCGTGTTCAAATCGCGCAGCAGGCCGAGCACGATGGCCGAGTTCTCCGTATCCAGATTCCCGGTCGGTTCGTCGGCGAGCAGAATGGCCGGCCGGTTGACCACGGCGCGCGCGATGGCCACGCGCTGTTGTTCGCCGCCCGAAAGGGCGCGCGGCTTATGATGCAGACGCGAGCGGATGCCCAGCAGATCGAGGATGTTTTCGAACTGCGCGTCCGGCGGCGCGTCCGCTTTTCCCGCGATATCGCGGGCGATTTCGATATTGTCGGCCGCGCTCAGGGTGGGCAGAAGATTGTACTTCTGGAAGACGAAACCGACGGTGGTTTTGCGCAGGTCGGTGCGCTCGGCGTCGGACATCGCGGTGAGGTTGCGGCCGCCGATGTGCACCGTCCCGCCGGTCGGCGGCGTGAGCCCGCCCAGAATATGAAAAAGTGTCGACTTGCCGGAGCCGCTCGGCCCGATCACGGCAACAAACTCGCCGCTTCGGACGGACAGATTCACGCCGCGTAAGGCGTGCACGTCCACTTCGCCCGCGTGATAGATCTTGGTGAGATCGCGAATTTCGATCATGAGCACAGGAAAGGGAGAGCGTCAATCATAAGCGAGCGCCTCGATCGCATCCTGGCGGGAGGCCTTCAATCCCGGATAAATCGCGCCGATCAGCGATCCGGTCAAGGCGATCAGCGCGGCCCACGGCCACCACGCGGGGACGATCAGCATGGGCATGGTGGGCACGAAAACCTGCATGATCCAGCGGGTTCCATAGCTCATCAGGATGCCGGCGATGGCGCCGGTCGCCGCGAGCACCAGCGTTTCCCGCATCAGGATCGACATAATGTAGCCGGGCGATGCGCCCAGCGCTTTCAAAATCCCGATCTCGCGGGTACGCTCGAGCACAGCAGTGTACATGGAAAGAAACACCACCAGAAACCCGACGATCACCGCCAGTCCGATGACGACGCTGGTGAAGCGCTTCAATATCGGAATGCTGTCCACCGAGACGAGCGAGACGAACTGATCGACGGAATAGATTCGATAATCGTCCAGACGCGCCTGGAGCTCCATGATCACGGCGCCGGTATTCTCAGGGTTATCCAGCTTGACGTACGCCATGCTGATCTTGTCGGTGGCTGAATATTTTTCCTGGAGTGATGCAAGCGGCGCGAAAAGATGGGAAAGTTTTCCCGATTCAACGACGCCCGAAATGCGCCACTTCAATCCGAGATCCAGCGTGTCGCCGGGTTTCAGGTGATGCGCGTTCGCGTAAATGTCGTCGATGATCAGATCGTCGGGACGGGTAAAAGGACCTCCCGCCAGATAGTGAAGGCCGCCGCTCATGGCGTTGAACTCGTCGAGATTCACGCCGGTAATCGAATCGAAGTTGCCGATCGATTGCACCAGGACGCCGGTCGCGAGCGCGACGTGCGGTTCCTTGCGGATCACGCCCACCACACCCTGCGGCATGTTGCCCGAAAACGCGAGCACGGAACTGCCGGGAGGACGCACGAAAATATCGGCGCCGGTGCCCCGCGAGCGCTGGGCAATATCGCCGAGCACGCCGTTGCTCACGCCGACCAGCGTCAGGATCATGGTGACCTGCACGCCGATGGCGACGGCGCTGAGCACGGTTCGGACGGGCCTGTGTTTGAGGTTTTCGACGACCAGACGGTGGATCAATTCGTTAGTGTAACAGCCGCTCGTAAGTGTAACAGCCGCGCTCTACCTTCCATTCGCGAGCCACGCGGCGCCGACGATGGCCAGGCCCGCGATGGCCGCGGTTTCGGCTCTCAGGATCGTGGGTCCGAGAGAAACCGGCGTCCAGCCGGCGGCGCTGAAACCGGCGCGCTCCTCCTCCGTCCAGCCGCCTTCGGGGCCGACGAGAAGGGCAACCGTGTCGCTTGAGGCGCGTGCGTGGGGAACCGCGGCCGCGAGCGGCCGGGCTTCCGGATTCTCATCGAGCGCGTAGCGATGCCGGGCGTCCACGCATAAAGCGGCGGCCCAGCGGGACGGCTCTTCGATCACCGGGAGATGGGCCCTGCGCGATTGCTGGCTCGCTTCCAGTCCAATACGCCGCCAGCGCTCCACACGCTTGTGCGCGGCTTTTTCGAGCCCACGCTCCGTGCGCACGGAGAGGACCGGGATCACGCGCGCGACGCCCAGCTCCGTGGCCTTTTCGACCATCCATTCGAAATGGTCGAACTTGATGAGCGAAGCGCATAGGATCAACTGCACGGGCGGCTCGAGCGCATCGAGCTTCGAAAGAGTCTGAAAGATCACCTGGGATTTGCGCGCGGCGGCGACTTCCGCCAGATACACGTTCCGATTGTCGGAGATCTCGTACTTCTCGCCGGCTTCGACGCGCAGGACGCGGGTAAGGTGCTGGGCGTCGTCGCCGGAAATCTCCGCGCGTCCGTTGCGCACTTCGTCCACAAAAAATCGCCGCCGCATTCGTCCTTTTTTACCGCGCACGACGCAAGCTGTGCGCTCTTTTCTCTAACCGCGCACGACGCAAGCTGTGCGCTCTTTTCTTTAACCGCGCACAACGCAAGCTGTGCGCTCTTTTCTTTAACCGCGCACAACGCAAGCTGTGCGCTCTTTTCTCTGAACCGCGCACAACGCAAGCTGTGCGCTCTTTTCTCTGAACCGCGCACGACGCAAGCTGTGCGCTAGAGTATCCTTTGGTTTCATGATCGCCCATCTGCGCGGCACTCTTCTTGAGAAACATCCGAACGCCGTCATCGTCGACGTGCAAGGCGTCGGCTACGAACTGGCCATTCCCGTATCGGCCTTCTCCTCGCTCCCGGATGTCGGCTCGCCCGTGCAGCTGCACGTGCACACGCATGTGCGCGAAGACGCCATTTCGCTGTTCGGATTTCAAGCAGCCGTGGATAAGACGCTGTTCGAAAAGCTGATCTCGGTTTCGGGCATCGGCCCGAGCGTCGCTGTCAAGGCGATGGGCGGAATGACGGCCTCCGACCTGGCCGCGGCCATCCGTTCGGGCGCAATCGAGCAGCTCGTGCGGATTCCCGGCATCGGCAAAAAGACCGCCGAGCGCATGGTGCTGGAGCTGCGCGACAAGCTCGACTTCGCAGGGCTCCGGACGCCCGTCGACGCCGCGCCGCCGAAATCGGCGTTCGAGGCGACCGAGGAGGACGTCATCTCCGCGCTCATGAATTTCGGCGCGACCCGGGCGTCGGGCGAAGCAGCGGTGGGGAAGGCGCGATCGGCCACGGAGTCGAACGGCTTCGACGCGCTGTTCCGGCGGGCGCTGAAGCTGGTCAAGTGAACGTCGTCAAGCAAACACGCGGGCATACTGCGAGGCGTGCAGTACACTGAAACTTCATGCGTGATCAGGGCATTGTTTCCGCGTCGCTCAAGGAAGACGAGAGGCAGTTTGAGGCTGCCCTGCGGCCCTCGCGCCTGGACGACTTCGCGGGCCAGGCGAACATCAAAGAGAATCTCGCGATCGCCATTGAAGCGGCTCGCAAGCGCGGCGAGGCCATGGATCACGTTCTGCTCTACGGCCCGCCCGGATTGGGGAAGACGACGCTCGCCGGCATTATTGCCGCGGAACTGGGCGTCAACATTCAGCAGACTTCCGGTCCTGTACTGCAGAAGAAGCTCGACCTGGTGGGAATCCTGAGCAATCTGCAGGAGCGCGAAGTTTTTTTCATCGACGAGATTCATCGTCTGCAGCCGGACGTCGAGGAAATGATTTATTCCGCGCTCGAGGATTTCCGCATGGATATCGTGATCGGCACGGGGCCCGGCGCGCGCACCGTCGCGATGGACATCAAACGCTTCACCGCGATCGGCGCGACCACGCGCCAGGGGATCATCAGCGCTCCTTTGCGCGGGCGCTTCGGGCTGGTGCTGCGGTTGAATCCGTACAGCGCCGCCGAGCTCACCGATATCGTGCGGCGTTCGGCGCGCCTGCTCGAGATCGAGATCGACCAGGCCGGCGCGGAAGAAATTGCGCGGCGGAGCCGTGGAACGCCGCGCATCGCCAACCGGCTATTACGGCGCGTGCGGGACTATGCGCAGGTGCGCGCCGACGGCCATATCGATCTGGAGGTCGCGCTGAGGGCGCTCGATCTGCTGGAGGTGGATCGCCACGGCCTCGACGAGATCGATCAGAAGATCATGCTGACGGTGCTCGAAAAATATGGCGGTGGGCCAGTGGGGCTGGGGACGATCTCCGCCGCGATCGACGAGGAACAGGGGACCATCGAGGAAGTGTACGAGCCGTATCTCATGCAGCTCGGATTTCTGGATCGCACGCCGCGGGGGAGGATTGGAACCGAGCGCGCGTTTGAATATTTCAAAGTTCCCAAGAGAATGCGCGGCGGGGCGCAGAATACTCTCTTTTGAAGATTTTCGTTTAAGAGATCAGCCGCCGTCGCTTCCCGCGGCGCGGGCACGAAACTCTCCCGCCGGCCGGCTTTCCGCCGCCGAGGCCGCCTGGATGAGCGCGGCCAGATACCCCGCGATTTCGGCGTGCGACCGGCGAAACGACTGCATCAGGCAGAGGATCTTCTGCGGATCGATTCCTGGCAGGCCGTGGAGGCTTTCGAGCGCAATCAGCGCAAGCCGCACGGCCCGTGAATATTCCGCAAGCACATCCGCGAGATCGAACGAGTTCATGGCATCCCCCCTTCGTCAAAACGGCCTTCGGGCCGTTGTAAACGCCCTTTTCAGGCGCCGTCTTTAAACGATGACCTTGGGGGAGGCGGCCAATCGCGATCCGGCAAGCTATACGAATGCCTGCCCGCGCCTTATCGTCCGGGGCTGAATTATCATGACCGGAAAATCACCTTAGAGGGCGGCCTCAGGTTTTAGGGCCGGGTTTTCGGGAGCATAAACTCCAGCCAATGGTTGTACGATGAAGGTAGATGGCGCATACGCATTCGCATAACCACTCGCACCATAAGACGAGGGTGTTGTCGGTTGCGCTCGCGCTCACGCTGGGATTCGTGGTGATCGAGGCGGCGGCGGGGATGCGCGCGCATAGCCTCGCGCTGCTTTCCGACGCGGGGCATAACTTCACGGACGCGTTCGCGCTGTTGCTTGCGGCCTGCGGGGTTTACTGGGAGGCGCGGCCCGGCGACCATGTCAAAACGTTCGGATATCAGCGCGCGGGGGTGCTCGCGGCGTTCGTCAACGCGCTGATGCTGGGGGTCCTGGCGCTGGTGCTGTTTTACGAAAGCTACCAGAGGATCCTTCATCCGGAGCCGGTGGGCGAGATCACGATGATCGTGGTGGCCTCCGTTGCCCTGATCCTGAATTTATGGATCGTGCGGGCGCTCGGCGGGCACGGCGATCATCATCACGATTTGAATGTGCGGGCGGCGTGGATTCACATGGCGGGCGACGCGGCGGCCTGTGTCGCCATTATCGGCGGAGCCATCGTGATGCGATTTACCGGCTGGCAGGCCATCGATCCGGTGCTCTCGATCGTCATCGGGCTGGGGATTTTATGGACGGCCTGGGGCATCATTCGGGATTCGCTGAATATCCTGCTCGAAGGGCTGCCGAAAGGTTTGCGGCTGCGCGATGTGACCCGGGAATTGGGCGGCATCGAGGGCGTCATCGATGTCCACGATCTGCACATCTGGAATCTCGGCTCCGAGTCGCGCGCGCTCAGCTGTCACGTGCTAATCGACGATATGCCGCCTTCGGCGAGCGACGCGATCCTCAGAAGCATCAACCAGATTTTGTGCGACCGCTTCGAGATTCGCCACACCACGGTGCAGTTCGAGCACATGCGCTGCGAACACGCCGATGAGCATTGCACGGCGCCGCTGCACGCGGAGACGCGCCGCGAAGCGCAACATCATCACTAAAGGCTCACGAAAACCGGGGGCTCACTCACGCCGCGGGACGCGAAAGCCGCGAAGCTGGAACGGCGGGTTCCCTGCCCGCGTCTGAAGATTGAGGGATAATTTGGAGGGACGCCGCGACGAGTCCCCCAGCAGCAATTTACACCTTGTAGCCTCATTTTTCGGAAAAAGGGAGCTTGTGACTCTTATGCATCGGTCGCTCAAGTTCGGGGCGTTTGGGGCCGCCGCGGTGTTCGCGCTCGGCTTGTTGTGGGTTGTGCAGCCTTCGCGCGCGCAGGACCCGGCGAAGCCGGGCGCACAAAACGCGCCCAAGCCCAACGCGCAGAACGCGCCAAAGCCTTCGATCCCATCCTGGCAAAACAAGCCCGTGGAGAAATGGTCCGAGGACGAATCGAAAGATGTCCTGGCGAATTCGCCGTGGGTGAAATTCGCGACGCCCGTGTGGCTGCGCGATTTGAGTGTGGACGAACGGCGCGAGAGCGGAGACTGGCAGGCGACCGAAGGCCACGGCGTGGGATGGGAGGCGCTGCTCGGGCTGTTCGGCGGCTCCGAGAGAGCGGCCGCGGCCATCCGGCGGGCGCATGCCAAGCCGCCGGTGGACGCGGTGATGATTCGCTGGGAGAGCTCGCTTGCGATCCGCACGGCGGAGAAGAAGGTGGGCGAGACGGACGTTCCGATCGGCAACGGCGATTATTATGCGATCGCGGTCTACGATATTCCGATGCAGAAGAAATGGAATCAGGCAAACGAGCTCAAGGACGTCGCCTACATCCGGCGCAACAATAAAAAGGATTTCAAGCCCACGCGCGTGGAGATTCTGCGCGACAGCGCCGAAAAAGCGACGGTGGTGTATCTGTTTCCGCGAACCGTGGAGCTGAGCAAAAAGGACGGCTGGCTGGTGTTCGCGGCGCAGGTGGGGCGTCTGTTCGTGAGCCAGAATTTCTACGCGGGAGAAATGATCCTGCGCGACCAACTGGAGCTCTGAAGCCGCAGGAGGCGAGTTGTCCGCCGGCGAGCCACATTCGAGTTTTCCACGCGCGGGCGTCCGCCCCGGGTCTACACTGGATGTGTCACGGATGGAGCATCCTGCGCGCATCGGGAAATATGAGATCGAAGCGTTTCTGGGCGGGGGCATGTCCCGGGTCTACCGGGCCAGAGATGCGGTTCTCGGACGCAGGGTGGCGGTCAAGATCCTCACGGAGGCGGCGAGCGCCGATCTCGACGCGACCGCTCGATTTCTGCAGGAAGCCCGCATCGCCTCGCACGTAAGCCACGAAAACGTAATTGCGGTTTACGATTTCGGCCAGGACGAGGGGCGTCCGTTCATGGTGATGGAATTTCTGGAGGGCGAAAGCCTGCGCGCGGCCCTGAAGGGCGACCGCGTGGGCGATTTCCGCCGGAAGATCAAACTGGCCTTGCAACTGGCGCGCGCCATCGAATACATTCACTCGAAGAAAATCGTGCATCGGGACATCAAGCCCGAAAATATCAACATCGACCGCGACGGGCGGCTGACGCTGATGGATTTCGGAATCGCGAAAACCGAGGACGCCGCGCTGACCCGCGCCGGGACCACGCTGGGAACGCCGTTTTACATGTCGCCGGAACAGGTTCTGGGAAAGCCCGCGACGTCCCAGGCCGACGTGTACGCCTACGGCGTGGTGTTCTACGAGCTGCTGACTGGCGAAAAGCCCGTGGGCGGCGACCGGCTGGAAAAAGTGTTCGACGAGATTCTGTACCGCCCACTCCCGGTGGAACAACTGGAACAGGCGCAGGTCCCGCCGCTCGTGATCGATTTGATTTCGCGCTGCGTAGCGAAAGCTCCGGGGCAGAGGCCGCAGGGCCTGGCGGCGGTCTGCGGCCAGCTCGAGACGATTCTCGAGGCGTCCTGGAAGATGCCGGTCCAGCCTGCGCCATCCGCGAAAGCCGAGAAGCGCGAAGCCGGGAGGGCGAAAGAGACACGGGCCGAAAACGCGGTATTCGAGAAACCTACGCCGCGGGAGAAGATTCCGGGAGATCTTCGAGCCGTGGAAGATCTACCCCCGTGGCTCCAGAAGCTTCCCGCGCCGCTGCGCACGCAGGGCGGATTGATTGCGCTTGGCGCGCTCGGTGTGGCGGCGATCGGCGGGGCGGTCGCGCTGGTGCTGAGAGCAGCGGGGGTTTTGTAGAAGCCTTGCGACAATCGAACACGCGATGTCGCCAGAGCCGGATGACTTATCCGGTTGAGGCATTAGATTTCGAGCGTTTATAATCAAATCTTCGCTCGAATGCGACGTTCAACGAAACTATTCCTGGGTATTTTCGCGTGCTTCAACGTGTCATGGGCCCAAGCGCCAACCTTCACCGAGTATGCGATCCCCACAGCTGCGAGCTTCCCCGGCGGAATCGCTGCAGGGCCGGACGGGGCGCTGTGGTTTGTAGAATCTGGCGGCAATAAAATCGGCAGGATTTCCACAGCCGGCGTCTTTAGCGAATATCCCGTTCCGACGGCCTCAAGCCACCCCTTTACCATCGCGGCTGGGCCGGATGGCGCGTTATGGTTCGTTGAATACAATGGCGACAAGATCGGCAGGATCACAACGGCTGGAGTGGTTACCGAGTACGCAATCCCTACTCTAATTGGCAGCCCCACCGGCATCGCCGCGGGACCGGACGGTGCGCTGTGGTTTACCGAGAACTACGAAAACAAGATCGGAAGGATCACCACGGCTGGGGTGATTACAGAATATTATTTGCTTAGTAGAAGAAACCCCTGGGCCATCGTCGCGGGACCGGACGGCGCGATGTGGTTCACGGAGAATTCGGTGAGCACCCCCGGCGCGATTGGACGAATTACCACCGGCGGTGTAATCAATGAATTCAATTCCGTCGGCCTTGCCTCTCCTTCCGGGATCACGGTTGGGCCTGATGGAGCGATCTGGTTTACCGAGGAAAATGGCGACAAAATCGGCCGGATTACGACGGCCGGTGTGATCACAGAGTATCCGACTCCGACGGCCAATAGCCAACCCTACTACATCGTGACGGGCCCGGATGGAGCGCTATGGTTCACCGAGCCCGGCGCCAATCAAATCGGGCGGGTCACTCCTTCTGGAACGTTCACCGAGTACCCCATACCGACACTAGGGGGTCTTCCTTTCGGCATTGCTCTGGGACCGGATGGCGCACTTTGGTTCTCTGAGGATGAAGCGAATAAGATTGCGCGAGCCTCCGTCGCTACTGCGCCGCCCGGTCCAACGATTTCGGGAGCGCAACTGCCAATGGGCGTTGTAGGGTCGGCGTATGCTGCGTCCTTAATCGCGAGCGGGGGGATGCCGCCATACGCGAATTGGACAGTCGCAGGCGAGGGTACACTTCCTGCCAGTCTGGCGCTCAATTCCTCGACGGGCGAGATCAGCGGTACGCCCACGATTTTCGGACTGTACAATTTCGACGTGACCGTACAGGACAGTCTGGGAGTGACGTCCGCCGCCCAGGCCTTTTCCATCCAAATCACACAAGGCTCATGCACGGACACGATCAGCCCGAGTTTCGATTCCTTCCCTCCGAGTGGCGGGAACAGCCTTCCCGTGCGGGTGACCGCCGGCACGGGCTGTGCCTGGAGTGTTTTGGGCACGCCGCCTTGGGTTACGATCCTTAGCGGCGCTAGTGGAATCGGCAATGGCAACGTAACGTACTCGGTATCTCCGAATACAACATCCTCCGCTCGCACCGCCACGCTTGCGATCGCCGGGAATGCCTATACGATTTCCCAGGACACCGGCCCGATCTTTGCCGGCTCGATGCCGCACCTGGCTGCCGAAGGAGGCTGGACCACCACCTTCACAATGGTCAACGAAGGTTCGAATCCGGCGCCGACCGAAATCGACTTTTTCAACGATTCCGGAGGGTCGCTCGGTTTGCCGCTGACGTTTCCGCAGCTCCCGCCCGCAAGCCCGCAGAACGAGCCAGGGGTACAGCAGACCATTCCGGCCAACGCGTCGCTGATTGTTTCAGCATCGGGACCCGCCGACGTGCCGTATCTGGAAGGATCCGCGCAACTCCTGGCGGGAGGAGGAACCTCCGTCGGTGGATTTGCGATTTTTCATTACGACCCCACGCAACAGGAGGCAGTGGTGCCGCTCGAGACGCGGACCGCGCCCTCGTTCCTGCTTCCTTTCGATAACACGAATGGCGTCCAGACGGGTGTTGCGCTTAACAACATATCCTTTGCCTCGCCAAACGTTCCGGTGACGATCCGCGACGATACGGGACAGCAAATTTATTCTGGTGTTCTCCCGACTTTAAACTCTTACGGTCACACGTCGTTCGTGCTCTCCACAGAGTTCCCGGTGACCGCCGGGATAAGAGGCACCATCGAATTCGACACGCCGGGCTTCGGAACGAGCAACAGCGCACAAATCGCCGCGCTTGGAATTCGCTACACGCCGCCAGGAACGCTGACCTCGATTCCGACGTTCGCGAACGTCGGCACAAACGGGGGCGCCATGGCGCACCTTGCCTCAGGCGCCGGCTGGCAGACGACATTCGCGCTGGTAAACACGGGCACGGCGGACGCGAATGCGACTTTGAATTTTTTCGGTGACGATGGGACCCCGCTCGCATTGCCGCTGACGTTTCTTCAAACGGGCGCGGCGGCGACCATGTCCTCGGTAACGCAGACAATCCCCGCTGGCGCATCCTTATGGGTACTGAGCTCGGGACCAATCCCCAGCACTTTGCTTTCGGGCTCGGCACAATTGACGACGACGGGCAATATCAGCGGCTATGCCATCTTCCGGTACAATCCAAATGGTCAGGAAGCCGTCGTGCCGCTAGAGACTCGCGCCGCGGCCTCGTACCTGATCGCTTTCGACAACACGGAGGGCACGGCCACTGGAATCGCGGTGGCCAACGCGTCGCCGGTGGGAATCAACGTCCCGGTAACGATAAGGGACGACGCGGGCAACATCCCGTCAGGCGGAACCATCTCGCTAGCCGCCAACGGACACACATCCTTCCTGCTCACTGCTTTCAATGCGAACACAGCGAATATCCGGGGCACGATGGAGTTCGACGCGCCGACGGGAACGACGATCAGCGTATTGGGAATCCGAAGTCCCCCCACACTTACGTTCACCACGTTACCGGCGCTCGCCAAATAACGAGACCGTACATTTGGACGCATGCGGTTCCATAGCTGCAAATCCGGAATCGCGCGGCAGAATCCCGAATTGCCAGAAAATCTGTACCGTCTTTCGAAACCCGATTCCTCTTCAGAAACGATGTAAAGTAGTCTGTTGCTCCACGCACGGGAGAAAGCATGAAACGATCGAATGTTCTGTGGTCCGCGCTGTTGTGGCTGGTATGTCTGACGCCGGCGATTTTCGGTCCCGTTTTCGCGCAGGAAGACTGGCCGGGCTACGGGAAGGACGCGTTGGGCCAGCGCCATTCGCCGCTCGCGCAGGTGAACGTGGGGAATGTGAAGCGGCTGAAGCCGGCCTGGGCGTACGGGATCGATCCCAAGGCCGTGAGCATGGATAACGCGACGCGACTGCTGACCTCGACCGAAGCGGTGCCGATCATGGTGGGGGGCATTCTGTACTCGCCCACGATGAAGCGGACGATCGTCGCGCTGGAACCCGAGACGGGCAAGGAAATCTGGAAGTACGAGCTCGGCAGCGTGGGAGCGCCGCTGCGAGGCGTCAGCTATTGGGCGGGCGACCGGGATCATCCGGCTTCGATCCTCGCGGGCACCAACGACGGCAAACTGATCGAGCTGAATGCCAAGACCGGGAAGCTGGTGCCGGGCTTCGGCAACGAGGGCATGGTGAATCTGAAACAGGGCGTAGAGGATCATTTTCCGGACGCGCCGTATCACATGGCCTCGCCGGGAGCGATTTATCGCAATTCAATCATCACCGGCGCGCAGGGCAAAGAGGATGATCCGGACGGTCCCGCGATGGATGTGCGCTCGTGGGATCTTCGCACCGGCAAGTTGAACTGGACGTTTCACACGATTCCGCATCCCGGGGAGCCGGGCTACGAAACCTGGCCCAAGGACAACTGGATCAAGGCGGGATCGCCCGCGAACTGGGGCGCGGCGACGGTGGACGAGCAGCGCGGCTTGATCTTCCTGCCGATCGGGCAGCCGGCGGCGCAGTATTACGGAGGCGCGCGCCACGGGCAGAATTTATATTCGTCCTCCATCGTCGCGCTGGATGCGACGACCGGCAAGGTGCGCTGGTATTTCCAACTGACGCATCACGACATGTGGGACTACGACGCGGAGGCGGCGCCCACGCTGATGGATCTGACGCACGACGGGAAAAAGATCCCGGTGGTGGTTGCGGTTTCGAAACCCGGGCTGATGTTTTTCCTGGAGCGCGAGACCGGAAAATCGGTGTATGGCGCGGAGGAGCGTGCGGTTCCGAAGAGCGACGTGCCGGGCGAGGAAAGCTGGCCCACGCAGCCGTTCCCGCTGAAACCGCCTCCGCTGACGCGCCAGGGCATGCGCGCCGATGAAGTTTTCAAGGGCGAGCCGGAGCACGAAAAATTCTGCCGGGAGCTGGTGGAAAAAATCGGCGGCGTGCACAGCTACGGCTCCTACACGCCGTATAGCAGCAAAGAGTATCGGGTGATTTTTCCGGGGCAGCAGGGCGGCCCGAATTACGGGGGCGTCGCGGTGGACCCGCGCCTGGGATACGTGGTCGTGAATACGCGCAACGTCGCGGGGATGGGACGTCTGGACAAGCGTCCGGACAACGACCAGGTCGCCTACCGGAGGGTGAGCCCTCTGGGCGCGGGAACCGTGAACGCGCGTTTCTGGGATCCCGCAAAACAACTCCCGTGCCAGCAGCCTCCGTGGGCGGAACTGATGGCGGTGAACGCGAACACGGGCGAAATCGCCTGGAGAATCCCGTTGGGAACGAGCGATGAAATGGAAGCGGCGGGCGTCCACAAGACGGGTTCGTTCGGGCAGGGCGGGCCGATCACGACAGCGGGCGGGCTGACGTTCATCGCGGGTACGATTGACGCGCGCTTTCGGGCGTTCGAGACCAAGACGGGGAAGCTGCTATGGGAGACCAAGCTTGATACCGAGGGTCACACCAACCCGATGACGTACCTAGGCAAGAACGGCAAGCAGTATGTGGTGATCGTCAGCAGCGGGCTGAACGCCTTCGCGCTCGAGTAACGGCCGGTGGCCGAAATCTCCGCGGCGCGTTTTCAGAATCCTGTTTCCAGGCATGCATTTCGAAGCATGCCTTTGTCGAGGCACGCCTTTTTCGGGGCACACCTTTTCGGGGCACACCTGTTTCGATTTGTGCAGACACACGTAGCGCGGGGGCGCCCCCACATACCGTTTGATATCTCTCTCGGCTGAGAGTCCGTGTTTTACTCGAACGAAGCGAGGCCGTCGATGACCCGCGGGCCGGGGCTGGACGTGTACCAGCAACGTTCATCGCGCAAAGGCCCGCCCCGGTTTATCTAGAAAACCGTACTTGGCCGGTTGAGCCCTCCGATGACAGAGCGCATCAACTCCTTGCCTAGAACATAAGGGATGGAGTGCGTCTCAGCGGTGCAATGAATGCGACAAGCGATTGAGCGGGCGAGGGATCGAGGCAATGGGATTGGGGTGAAAGGCAAACAGCAGGTCCCTCGACAAGCTCGGGATGACGGGGATTTTTAACAGCAGGTCCTTCGGCTTGCGCTCGGGATGACGGGGATTTTTAGCAGCGGGTCCCTCGACGGAGTTTACCCGCGGCGGGCGCGGGAGCGGCGACCGCGATCAGCCGATAGCGGTCAGCCAGCCATCGAAATCAACCGAGGATAGGGAGCAGAGCTGCTTCGCACACGCCGTCCGAGGTGAGTCCGCCGACGCGGATCTCCGTAAGGAGATTGGCCTCGCGTGGTTTCGCGAGCGCGACCTTCACAAAATTGCTACTGAGCGCGGCGCCGTTGTCGAGCGTCACGACCGAGAGGGTCGCTCCGAGCAGGGAGCGCCGGAAGTCCAGATTTTTTCGCGCGGCCAAGGCTCGCAGAGTGTGCGTCCGGTCGCGCCGGACGCGGATGGGAACCTGCGCGAGCGATTCCGCCGCGGGCGTTCCGGGGCGCTCCGAATATGTGAAGACGTGAAGGTAGGTAAACGGGAGGCTTTCGATAAACGAGCAATTCTCCTCGAACTCGCGGTCGGTCTCGCCGGGGAATCCGGTCATGACGTCGGCGCCCACGGCACAATCGGGCATGGCCGCACGCGCTTTCGCGATGCGATCGGCATAATGGCGGGGGCGGTATTTTCGATGCATGCGGCGAAGCACGGTATCGGAACCCGATTGCAGAGGTGCGTGGACGTGGCGAGCGATGCGCGGAGACGCGGCCATGAGCTCGAGCAGATCGTCGGAGAAATCCATGGGCTCGACCGAGCTGAGGCGCAGGCGCTCGACCGCGGTTTCCGTGAGCACACGGCGAAGGAGATCGGCCAGGCGCGAACGGTTTTTAAGATGATCCGAAAAATCGCGGCCCCAGCGGCCGAGGTTGATGCCGCTGAGGACCACCTCGCGATAATTCGCGGCGAGCGCGCGCACCTGCTCCACCACGCGATCAGCGGGTGCGCTGCGGCTGCGCCCGCGCACGTAAGGGATGATGCAGAACGAACAGCGGTTATTGCAACCGTCCTGGATTTTGAGATTGGGACGGGTGCGATCGCCGGCGTCCTCGGCGATGGGCGCGGAAAGAAAATCGGTTTGCGCGAAGATATCGCCGACTGCAATCTGACCATGATAGGGAGCGTCCACCCGCGGGTCCCGGGGATCTCTGTGGGGAACGCCGCCGGTGATCAAACGCGGGATCTCCGCTTTGTGCGAATTCCCGACGACCCAAGAAACTCCGGCGAGCGAGGCGATCTCCTCGGGCGCGCGCTGGGCGTAGCAGCCGGTGACCAGGATGCGCGCGGCGGGATGCTCGCGATGCATGCGGCGCACGGTCTGGCGCACCTCGTCGTCCGCCGTGGCAGTGACGGTGCAGGTATTCAGCACGATCAGATCGGCGGCAGAGGGATCTCCCGCGCGGGCGAGGCCGTGCGCGGAAAGTCCCGCCTCGATGGCGGCGCCATCGGCCTGCGAGGCGCGGCATCCGAAGTTCTTGACGAGAAAGCGTTCCACCTGGCTTCAAGTTTAACGTGTTCGATTTTGGGGCGTACATTTTGTGGTCGGAAAGATCCGGTCTGCTCGCGGAGGGTAAAGGGGCCGAACAAGGAACATGCCCGATCGTGTTCTCACGCAGCAGGAAATCGACAACGTTTTCAAGAAAGTCCACGATGACGATGACGACCCTTCCAAAAAAGCGCAGGTATACGATTTCCGGCGTCCCGACCGGATTGCCAAGGATCAACTGCGGGCGATCCATTTACTACACGAGAACTTCGCGCGCAATCTGGCGTCGAGCCTTTCGGCGTATCTGCGGGCCTACGTCGCGGTGAATCTGGTTTCCGTGGAGCAACTCTCCTTTCAGGAGTTCACGCAGATTCTCCCTTCGCCCACGAGCCTGATCGCGCTCGGAATGAAACCGTACGACGGCAACGCGGCGCTCGAAATCAATCCCACGCTGGTTTTTCCGATTCTGGAAATGCTGCTGGGAGGCTCGGGCAAGACGGTAAAAATCGAACGCGAGGTCACCGAGATCGAGCAGAGCATTCTCGAAGGACTGCTGCGCATTATTCTGAACGACCTGCGCACGGCCTGGGGCGCGGTGGCGAGCATTCAGTTTTCGATCGAGGCGCACGAGACCGAGCCGCAGCTGCTGCAGATTCTGGCGCCGAACGAAGCTGTGGTGGCGATCAGCATGGAGGTGCGCATCGGCGAAGCGGCCGGGATGATGAACATCGGCATCCCCTCGATCATCGTCAAGATGCTGCGCCAGAAGTTCGACCAGCAGTGGAGCGTTCGCAAGACGGAGGCGACGGGGGATGAACACACGCGCATGCTGCGCCTGATCCGGCCGTCGCTCGTGACGCTGGACGCGCGTCTGGAGGGGCCGAAGCTGGGGGTGGAAGCGCTGCTCGAGCTGCAGGCGGGAGACGTTCTGCTGTTCGATTACCCGACCGAACGGCCCATGAATCTGGCGGTGAACGGACGTCTGAAATACGAGGGGGAGATCGTGGTGACGGGGCGGAAACGGGCGCTGCAGGTCCAGCGCAAGGTGACCGAGCCGTAACTACTGGCCGCGGTCAGCCTGGCGCTTATAGCGGGTGAGCGCGTAGTTCTGCGCCTCGTTCGCGGCGTCCGAACCCGGCGCGAAAACCATGGTCTGCTGGTAGGCGCGGACCGCTTCCTTGCGATTGCCCTGCAGATCATAAATCTGGCCGAGGCGCAGCCACGCGTACACGCCGGTGTTTAAATCAATGACATTCGATTTTTGCGTGACCGCGCGAATGTCGGCGAGCGCGTGGTCGAGGTCGTTGTACCAGAACAGCAGATTGCCGCGCGTATAAAGAATGGTTTCCTCGGGAACGCGATCGTAGCCGGTGGCGCGGGCGCGCTTCAACTGGTCCACCTTCGAGATGACGGCGAGGGCCTTATCTTTTTGTCCGAACTCGCCATACATCTGGACCAGTTCGAGCTGCAAAAGATAATTGCGCGGGAATTTTTCAATCAGGTCGAGAATATAGGGCACGGTTTCCTGAGGACGGTGCTCGCGCCGCAGGATGGCGCACAGGATGACGGCGGCGTCGATTCGATTGGCGTTGCCTTTTTCGGCCACGGTGCGCAGGGTATCGATTCCGCGGTTGCGATCCCCGACGTAACCGGCGAGGAACCCGAGGGTTCTCCACAAAGGAGGGAGGCTCCCGATGACGTAGTCGTAGACGCCCTGCATGAGGCGCGCGTCGGTCTGGGAGGGGTCGAGCTCGGTCACGCGATTGTGCGCGCGGCGCGCGGTGGTGGCGTCGCGTAGAGCGTCGATCCAGGCCTTGTGAACCAAAAAATGATAATTGGACCGCAGGCCGTAGCTGACGCCCTGGGCGTAGAGCGCGGCAACATCGTCCGGTTTTTGCTGGAGGCGGGATTCGGAGAGCGCGATGGCGCGGCTGAGGGAATCGAGAAATTCCTTTTCGTCGGCGGCGCTGATTTTCATTTCCGAGCGCCGCAGGAAGGGATTGTTGCCGGTCACCATCTGGGTTTCGAGCGCCCCGGTGCGGAACATTTCGCGGTACAGGATGGTCTGGGCGACGTGATTGAGGGCGTCCGGAGAATTGGGGTTGTGCGCCGCGTTGGCGCGGAAAACGGCGAGAGCCTCGTCGTATTCGAGATTATAAAAGTGCTGAAAACCGGCCGCGACGGAGGGATCCTCCGCATGCGCGGGCAGCGGCGCGAGAAGCACGCAGAGGGCGAGCGGGGCCGTCAGGAGTGCGAGATTTCGAGGCATGCGCCCAGCGCCTCCGTATCCGGGTGTCCCGGATTGTCGTCATCACCTTGATTTGGGTCGTCACCTTGAAGACGACCTTGAACACGGCGCTCCAAACGTTCGAGGGCCCAGCGGGCGTGCTCGCCAATCAGCGGATTCGCGCTCTGCGCGAGGTGCTCGAGCGGCTCGCGAAAGCGTGCGTGACCCAGGGCTCCCATGGCGACGGTAACGTTCCTCAAAAAACCATCGTACTTCGGACGGGTTACAGGTGTGTGGCGATAGCGGTCCAGAAATTCCTGTTCGGTCAGATACGCGAGAGCTTCGAGCGGAGGAGCCAAGGCGTCGGGTGAGGCTTCGAAGCCGGGGTCGGCGGTTTCCGGCGCGCGGCTGTTCCAGGGGCATACATCCTGGCAGATATCGCAGCCGAAAATGTTCGCGCCGAAAAGAGGCCGGTGTTCCTCCGGAATCGATCCCTTGAGCTCGATATTCAAGTAGGCAATGCAGCGGCGCGCATCGAGCGTCCATTCACTTGAGGCGTTTCCATCTGGCGACGCCGGAACCAACGCCTGCGTGGGACAAGCGTCAATACAGCGCGAGCAGGTACCGCAGCGATCGGGCGGAGGAGAATCGGGAGCGATGGCAAGCGTAGTAAGCAGCTCGCCGAGGAAGAACCAGGAACCCCGCGGCTCATTGATCAGGCATTGATTCCGTCCGATCCAGCCGAGGCCGGCCTCGCGGGCGTAGCTGCGTTCGAGGAGCGGCGCGGTATCGACGCACGCTTTCCATTCGAACGGTTCGAGGGCGAGAAGCTTGTTCGCCAATTGCTCGAGCGATGCGCGCAGGACGTCGTGATAATCGGGACCGCGGGCGTAGCGGGCGATCGAGGCGTGACCATCGGGGGCGGCGGATCCACCGGTGTTATACAGTTTTCCCACGCAGATGATGGAGCGCGCTCCGGGTAAGAGATTGCGCGGATCGCCACGCAGACCGGCGCGACGGTCGGTGAGATAGCCCATTCTACCGGCCATGCCGGCTTCGACCCAGGACTGGTAGCGCGCGAAATCTCCGGGAAGCGGCTCGGCGGCGGCAATCCCGGCCAGCTCGAAACCGCATTCGCGGGCCATCGTTTTGACGGTCGCGGCCTGCATAATTTTATCGTAGCTGGAACTCTTCTCCCCTGGTGCGCTCGGGCGAAAACACGCGTCGCGAGGTGTTATTCTCGGTGACAGAGAGGCCGAACGGTGAATCTCCGCGGGATTCTGGCTGCGCTCGGAAGCGTGCTGCTGTTCTTCGGAACGCTCTACGCGTTTCAGAAGCCGTGGCGCGAATATCCGGCGGTGGAATACAACAATTTCCCGACGCCGCCCGATTACAAGGTGCCCGGGGAGTGGGCCTTCGCGCGCATCATGTATCCGCCGGGCCCGCTCGACGGATACAGCAGCACGGGGCGCTATACCGGGGATTATCGGCTGGGCGCGTCTTTATGGACGCAGGATTATCCGCGCGCCGACCGGCACTTCGCGCGCGCCATCCGGCGGCTTTCGCGCGTGGATGCACGGTCGGTGGAACAGGTGATCAACCTGGACGACGATGAAGTGTTCAACTGGCCGTGGATTTACGCGGTGCAGGTGGGCGAGTGGGGGATGACGGAAAAAGAAGGCGCCAAGCTCCGCGAATTCCTCTCGCGCGGCGGCTTTTTCATGGCCGACGATTTTCACGGCAACGAGGAATGGAACGAGTTCGAGCATCGCATCCGGTTCGCGTTTCCGGATCGCCCGATCCTCGAAATGCCGAACGAGGACGCTTACTTCCACACGGTCTTCGACATCGACGACCGCCCGCAGGTGGTGGGCGCGGATCACCTGCGGGATGGCTGCAAGTTCTGCCGCACGGGCGGCAAAGGCGCGCACTGGCGGGGCATTTACGACGATAAAGGCCGGGTGATGGTGGGAATTTCGTTCAACTCCGACATGGGCGATGCGTGGGAGTTCGCGGACTCGCCGGCCTATCCGGAACATATGAGCGATCTGGCGATCCGCATCACAGTCAACAGCGTGGTCTACGCGATGACGCACTGAAGTCCACGGCCGGGCTCCTTTTAGCGGGGTGCTGAAAAAGCCCAAATTCGCTTGCTGGCGCGCGCGGCTCGGAAACGTGCTCCTGACGAGAAAGAATGCGGGGAGAAACGAGCGCTAGGCCGCCTGACGGTTCCGCGTTTCTCCATCGAGATCCGGAGGGACGGTGCGGACGTCGCGGACCTTGGACGTCTGAATCACGCCGAGCGTCGGATGGACGAATTCCATCTTCATTCCCCGCCCGATGAAACGGATCTTGATCATGGGCGTGCCCCAGGTGGAGCCGGCAAGATAGACGCGCACGGGATCGGGGCAAAATTTGGGATGCCCGCAGATGGTCATTTCGCCGGCGCCCTGATATTCCACGCGGTAAGTGTGATACTGCGTTTCCACGTCGAGAAGCGCGCCCACGGCGAGCTCGTTCACGTTTACGCCGCCTTCGATTTCAGACTGGCAGATCGCGCGATTGATGCCGTCGTCGAAGTTCGGGTGGGGCGTGAAGAAATTGTGGACCGCAGGATCCATCAGCTTCTATGATGCAGCAAAACGGAGGCCCATTGCACGCGCACGCTTAGCAGGGTGCTAAAGAGGCCATGATGCTATCGCTCCCTCGCGGTCGCGGCTCGGTAAATGCTTTGCAAACACGCGAGCATGTTTCTGAACCGCGCGCGGAGATCGGCCGAGGCTACTTGCGCTTGGTGGTTTTAGTGGTGGGAGCGGTGGTATCGAATAAGTCGTCGGTCACGTTCTGATTGAAGGCCACGGATTCAGCGAAGATCTGATACACCTTTTCGCCGTTGCGTTCGCGGGTGATCTCCTGTGGCCACTGAATGCCGTCGGTTTCGCGGTAGCGCGCGTAGGAGGTGACCTCTTCGGTCGGCTCGTGCGTTTTTGGATCGCGCCACGTGAACTTCTGCTTCATGGGGAGTTTGGTCGATTGGTGAAAGTAAACCGTGACAACGCGGTTTTCCGAATCGCTGACATCGATGACGTCCACCGGCAGATGATCCACCACGTCGGCGCCGCGCGATTCGAACAGCAAACCGGGCTCATGCAAACGGACGCGCAGGATATAGAGAATGCTGCGCAGCGTGGAATCGCGATAGCGGTCGAACTGATCGTCGGGGAGTTCCTTGGCGCCGCGCCAGTTCACGGAGGCGGCTCGGTCCTCGCGAAAAACGGTGGCGGCGTCCTCGTTTTTGCCGAATGCCTGCCGCTCGCGAACGCCCAGGTCCTGTCCTGTGCGGCCTTCGGCAACGGTGATGTAGCGGGTGTAGATCTTCGCGATGGACAGGCCGCTGAGACGGTCGTTGTAGAACGAATAGGCACGGCCGGATTCGACGCGGTCCTCCATGGTGAGAAACTTGTCGCCGCCGAGAGCGGCGATGGCGTCGTCGATCACCTTCCGCGCTCGCAGATCGCTGGGGATTGCGGCCGCGGGCACTTTGGACGCGGAGCCCCCGGGATTCAGAATGGGTCCGGCGACGGGACCCGTCGCGCGGTCCGATTGCGCGCAGAGCGCAGAGACGGAGAGCGCCGCGGAGAACAAAACGATTTCCAGCGAGCGGCGGTTCGCCCCGCGCAACGGGCACTGATTCATCTCCCGGTTCATTTCCCGGCTCCGTCCGGAGGTCCCGGAGCTCCCGGAATGGTGAGGTCCAGTTTCTGCACCTTTCCGGCCGAGGTCAAGGGTTCGCCAAAATCCTGAGGATTGCCGACGGCGACGATCGTGAGATCTTCCGGGCGCACATGTTCCTTGAAGACGCGCAGCACGTCGGCGCGGGTGACGGCGGCGATTTTCTTCTGATATTCGAACAGGAAATCCTTGGGATAGCCAAAGTAGTCGTACATGACCAGGCGGTTCAAGGTCTTCAGAGGGCTATCGAAGAAAAACACGAAGCTGTTCAGCACGGTATCCTTGGCGATTTTCAATTCCTGTTCGGTCACCTCCGTGGTGCGCATCTTCTCCACTTCGGCGCGCGCCGCTTTGATGGTCGCGGTGGTGGTCATGGACTTGGTGCTGCCCACGATGCGAAAGGTTCCGGGATGATTGTAGCTTGCGTCCCATCCCGCGCCGATCGAGTAGGCGTAGCCCAGGCGAGTGCGGATTTGCGTCATCAGGCGGCTGGTGAATCCGCTGCCGAGAATATCGGAGGCGACTTCGAGGGCCGGATAATCGGGATCGCGCAACATGCCGCCGAGCTGGCCGATGGCGAAGAACGTCTGGGTGACGTCGGATTTTTCGCCGAGGAAAATGCCGGGATCGGGTTTAGCGGTGACCTCCGGAAACGGCGGCACAGCGGGTTGCTCTACTTTCCAATCGCCGAAGATCCGCTCGAGCTTGTCCTTCATTTCGCTGGTGGAAAAATCGCCGTACACGGCGAGCATCACGTTTTTCGGAAAGTAATAGCGGCGGTAGAACTGCACGAGATCCTCGCGATGGATGCGATCGAGGTCCGCATATTCCACCTGCCAGCCGTAGGGCGTGGTGCGGCCGTACAGAATGGCGGTGAGTTCGCGTTCGGCGATAGCCTGCGCGTCGTCATTGCGGCGGGCGATTCCGCTGCGCACCTGGGCGATGAGCAGATCGATTTTATCCTGCCGGAATTCGGGCTCGGTGAGCACGCCTTTGAACGTTTCCAGGACCGGATCGATGGTTTCCTTGAGCGCCGCGAAGCTCACTGTGGCGCTGGTCTCGGCAAGATTGCTTTCGACCGAGGCGGCGACGTTTTCGAGTTCCTCGTCGAGCTGATCGCCGGTTTTGGCGTGCGTTCCGCCGGAGCGCATCACATCCGCGGTGATCTCGCCGAGGCCGTGTTTATTGGGCGGATCGAACAGATTTCCGGTCTTCACCAGGGCGAAGCCGTCGATGACCGGAAGCTCGTGGTCCTCGAGAAGGTAGACGCGCATTCCGTTCGAGAGAGTGAACGTGGCGGGCTGCGGAATTTTGACCTGCGGCAAAGGCGGATATTTGAGCTCCTGATAGGAGGGAATCGCGGACGCAGGAGGCGCCGTTTTGGCGGGGCCGGAAGGCGCTGGGGTCTGGGACCATGCGGCTGCGGCGCTGAAGACAAGCGTGAGGACGACGGCTCTATGACGAATTATGTTTGCGCTTCGGAGAATCATTGCTGACCTCCTTCAGGGGCATTGGCGGGACGGGCTCCGGCGGGCGGAGCAAAGGTATAGGCGACGGTGCGGTGATCCGGAATCAAATAGGTCTGCGCGACCCTTTGCACGTCCTCCGCGGTGACTTTGTCGTACTCCTCGAGCTGAGTGAAGAGCTTGCGCCAATCGCCAAAGTTGGCGGCGTAGGTGCACATTTCCGAGGCGAGGCCGGAGTTGCTCGCGAGCTTACGAATCAGCTCCGCGCGGAGTTTGGTTTTCACACGCTGGAGGGACGCGGCGTCGGGCTTTTCTTTTTTCGCCTGCTCGACCAGAGCGTACACTTCTTTCTCGTTCTCGTCGACGGAGTGGCCGGTGGAGGGAGCGACGAAGAACAGAAACAAGGAGGGATATTTGCCGCCGGGGAAGGTCGACTGAGCGCCCGCGCCAAGGGCGATCTGCTTATCGCGCACCATGTCCTTATACACGGCAGACGTGCGTCCGCCGGAAAGGATTTCACTTAATACGTCGAGCGCGGCGTCGTCCTTCGAATATTGATCGGGCCGCTTATAGGCGATGATCAGGAACGGCTGGGCGGGCGACAAAACGGCCACGCGGTGCTCGCCTTCCTGGACGGGCTCCTCGGTGAGCTTGAGGATGGGGAGGGGACGCTTGGGGAGGCGGCCGAAATATTTTTCGGCCATGCGGCGCGCCTCGCGCGGGTTGACGTCGCCGGCGATGCCGATGGTGATGTTGGCGGGGACGTAAAACTGGCTGTAGAAGCGTTCGGCATCGGGGCGGCGGAAGTGGTCGATATCGCTCGCCCAGCCGCCCGGCATGTTGCGATAGGGATGGGCGAAGAAGGCCTCGGCGACCAGCGCTTCGACGAGTTTGCCCTGGGGGCTCGATTCGACGCGCATGCGGCGTTCCTCGCGCACGACGTCGCGCTCCTTATAAAACTCGCGAAAAACGGGATGCAGAAAGCGCGAGGATTCGAGCAGAAACCACAGCTCCGTTCGATTGGAAGGAAAACTGTAGAAATAGTCCGTGGAATCCTCGCCGGTCCCGGCGTTCATATCCAGGCCGCCGTTGGATTCGACGACGCGGTCGTACTCGTTGGGCTCGACGAAGCTCTCGGCCGTATCGATATCCTTCTCCACTTCGGCCTCCAGTTTCTGGAGCTTCGCGGGATCGGCGAGCCGGCCCTTGCTTCTCTCTTCGTCGAGACGCGTGTAGGCCGCGTCCACGGCATCGAGGGCTTTCTTTTCCTCCGGCCAGTTTTTCGTGCCGATGGTGGGGGTTCCTTTGAAGGCCATGTGCTCGAACATGTGCGCGAGGCCGGTCAAGCCGCCGGGATCGTCGACGGAGCCGACGTTCACGTAGGTGTGAAAAGAGACGACGGGGGCTTCGTGGCGCTCGATCACCAGAAAATGAAGTCCGTTGGGGAGGGTGAAATCGGTGACCTTCTTTTCGAACTCTTTCAAGGATTGGGCCGCGAGCGGGGAGGGCGGCAGAAGGCCGAAAAGCAGGAGCAAAGACAGGACGAAAGATCGGAGCCTCATACTGTCCAGAGTAGCAGCGGCCCGGGAGAAGGATCACGGGCGCGTCCTGGAGGAACAGGAACGGACGCCGATCAGAATTTCGTTCACGTAAAATTTCGGACAATCCTGGCTCGGCGGTATGACGATCTCCGAAGAGGCGGGGTATACTTGAGAACGCACCTGCAGTAATTAGATCAACAGGCAAGTGTGGTTCGCCTGCCGTCCCAAAGGCGCCGCATTCGCGATCGGAAAAAAAATGCGCTATCTCACAATCCTGGCCGTGCTCTCGGTGACCTGCTTTGCCGCGGACACCGGAAAATTGAAAACCGAAGTGAATCCTGGCCGAGCGGGAGTATTCGTCGATGGCAAGTATCTCGGACCGGCCGCGAATTTCAAGGTCGGCCAGACGTACGAGCTGCCCGCGGGCGAGCACGATTTGAAGCTGGTGGACCCGCGCTATCAGGACATCGAGAAAAAGATTACGATCGTGGCCGGCAAGAAGCTGGTGGTGACGGAAACCATGACGGCGCTCCCTGTGCCGAAGCCGCCGTTTGCGTACGTGCGCACGGAGAACCCGGATCATTTTGCCGCGGTCTACCTCAACGATCACTTCGTGGGACACGTGGACGAGTTCAGCAATCCGGGCCAAAAGCTGGCGATTCCTCCGGGAACGTATGAAATCAAGATCGTGCCGGTGAACGGGCAGAACACGGTGACCAAGATGGTGACCGTCGCAGCCGATACGACGACGATCGTGAAATAGTCAATTCCCGCAGAGCGCCGCCCGCCGCAGGATGGTCGTTGTCCAAATTCGCGCGCTGGAACAGTTTTCGAGCGGTAGCGATTGACGCCCTCACACCCTTCCCCTCGAGATACGCAATTCCGAGGTAGAAGAAGGCGTCGTCTCTACTGGCTTCGCAAATGTCCGTTCCCACCGCGGCTTTCCGAAAACAGCGCACTGCGGCGACGGGGTCCTTTCGGACTCCTACTCCCCAGTAGTAATGGATTCCAAGCTGTATGAGCGCGTCGTCATCGCCGCCGGATGTGACGCTCTTGCGGAACCAATGGACCGCCTTTCTGAAATCGCCGTCTTGCCGGTAGGTGATCGCGATGTTTAGGGCAGCGCAACTTACTCCTCCGCGGAGGGCTCTCTTTAGCCACAGGATTGCCTCTCTTGGATCTCCATCGGCGCGGTCCGCGTCGCCGAGCAGGACACCTAAGTTGCATTGAGCAGATGCACAACCGTGCTCCGCAGCCCTACGGAGCCACACTCCCGCTTTCTTCGCGGAACGTCTAGCGAGGATCTTCCCTTTCCTGTTTTTGCACCCATCCTCGAAGCACCCTGCGACCTCCCACTCGGCTTCGGGGTCTTCCTGCTTAGCCTTTGCGATTAAGGCTTCCCATTCGGCGATGGACATGATGTGCGGATGAGGAGGAAGGTCACCATTTACTCTGGGCAGCTCCCACGGGAATCTGGAATCAGTGACCATACGATCTACGCATTCGCTACGGGGGAGATCAGCACGTTTCCGGCGATGTTCGTGTGCCTCCGCCTCCCACGAACATTCCTCAGGGTGACGTAGACGCATGCGTTTGCTCCGGATCCGAATTCCGAACGCCTTCCAGCGTCCGGCGAGTCGTCTTATGCTAATATGCTTTTATGCGGACGACCATCGACATGCCAGATGCGTTGTACCGCCGCACCAAAGCGGTTGCGGCGCTGCGGGGATCCAGTCTTAAAGACCTGATCGTTCAAGCCGTCGAGCGCGAGGTGAGTGGACCGAAATCTTCCCCAAAATCCCGTCCCGTGAAGCTCCCCCTCATCCGGCCTAGTCACGGCAAGGAACTCAATTTAACGAATTTCGATTTCGATGAGCTACTTGGCTGACGTCAACGTCTGGTTGGCGTTAGCGATCGTCGACCACGTTCACCATCCGGCTTCCGTTCTGGGTGATGCGGAGAATAGAACCTCATGTCCGCGGATTCGAAACGAGGCTCGCTGCGGGCGCTAGCCTCCGAACACCCGGTCAAAGTCGGAATGGTTGCCGATCCAGAACCAGACGACGCGAGCCGCTTTCACAATACCGACTGCGCGGTAACCCAGGCCGATCCGCGCCGAATATATCCGATCCTGGCCTTCGAGCTTCTTGAACTGCAAGCCGGGGTGGGCGGGGTTGGTTTGAAAGGTACGGTACGCTCGTTTGGCCTGAAGCTGGACATCGGCAGGCAACTCAGCGAAGAGCTCCCGGAATCGCGGCGTGGTTCCTGACTCGAACATAGCTGGCGGAGGCATCTACCGTCATATTCGCCGCTAATCGCCAATTTTTTCGCTAAAGCAAATCGTCAAGAGGACGCGTCTCGCCGCGGGCATCCTGTCGAAGCGCCTCGGCCGCCAACGCCCGCAACTTTTCTCGTTTTGCAGCGAAGCGCTGTTTCCAGCCGTCTTCTTCCGCGAGCGTTTCCAGGATCTGCGACGCGATAGCATCTTGCTCGTCTTGCGGCAGCGCGCCGACCTTTTCCAGCGCCCTTTCGAGCAGGGTTGTCATACTCCCAGCCTACCCTACTTCACGTTGAGGATGTCTTTTTCCTTGGCCTTCGCGGCCTCATCGAGCTTGCCGATGTGCGCGTCGGTCATCTTCTGAATATCGTCGAGCGATTTGCGTTCGTCGTCCTCGCTGATGAGCTTGTCCTTGAGCAGTTTCTTGAGATGCTCGTTGGCGTCGCGCCGGATGTTGCGGGCGGCGACGCGATGATCCTCGACGACGTGATGCAGGCGCTTCACGATTTCCTTGCGGCGCTCCTCGGTGAGCGCGGGGATGGGAACGCGAATCACTTTTCCATCGTTCGCGGGATTGAGACCGAGGTCGGAGCCGCGGATGGCTTTTTCGATCGCGCCGATCTGGGAAACATCCCAGGGCTGAATGGTGATCAGCGTGGGCTCGGGGACGTGGAGGTTGGCGAGCTGATTAATCGGCGTGGGAGTGCCATAATAATCCACTTTCAGTCCGTCGAAGACCGCGACGGAGGCGCGTCCGGTGCGGATTCCAGCGATGGCATGCTGGAGATCCGACAGAACTTTATCCATACGCGTCCGCGCATTCTGTTCAATCTCCGAAACGCTCTGAAAACTATTCGTACTGGCTGGCTGTGATTCTGGTTTCATGATCTCGGTCTCTCAGGAGATAAGCGTGCCGATCGGTTCGCCCATCGCCATACGCATTATATTTCCACGCACCGTCAGGTTGAAGACGACGATGGGGAGCTTATTGTCGCGGCACATGGCCACGGCGGAGGCGTCCATCACCCGCAGGTCCCGCGAGAGGACTTCGGAATAACCGATCGACGGGAAGCGGACGGCGCCGGAAAACTTGCGGGGATCCTGGTCGTACACGCCATCGACGCTGGTTGCCTTGGCAACGATTTCCGCGTGGATTTCGAGTCCCCGCAACGTGGCCGCGGTATCGGTGGAGAAATAAGGGTTCGATGTCCCGCCGGCAAAGATCACAATGCGGCCCTTTTCCAAATGGCGGATCGCACGGCGGCGGATATAGGGCTCGGCGACCTGGGGCATGGCGATGGCGGTCATGACGCGGGTGGGAACCCGTTTTTTTTCGAGAGCGTCCTGGAGCGCGAGCGCGTTGATCACCGTGGCGAGCATGCCCATGTGATCGGCAGTGACGCGATCCATGTGCTCGGCGGCAGCGGCGACGCCGCGAAAGAAATTGCCGCCGCCGACCACGAGTCCGATCTCGACGCCCTTGCGCGCCACCTCGGCGATCTCGTCAGCAAGTCCGTCGACGCGGGCCGGATCAACGCCGAAGGCGCCCGCTCCGGCGAGAACTTCTCCGCTGACTTTCAGCAGAAGACGCCGATAGCGAGGCTGTGGCACGTGCGCGGGCTCCGCCGTGCTCATGCGATTTCTCTCGCGTTTTCTCTCGCTCCGCGCATGGACCTTGCTCTCGTCTCCCGTTGCTGTCTGCGTTGTTAAGCGTTTTCCGCGGCAGTCTCGTCGACTAGGCCGGTGTCGCCCACTTTGAAGCGGACGAACCGCGCCACGGAGATATTTTCACCGAGTTTAGCGATCTTGCTCTTGATGAGCTCAGCGATCGAGATGGTGTTTTCCTTGATGAAGGGCTGTTCCAGCAGGCACACCTCTTCGTAGAATTTGGCGAGGCGGCCTTCGACGATCTTGTCCAGGATCTTTTCCGGTTTGCCGTCGGCGATGGCGCGGGAACGGGCGATGTCGCGTTCCTTGGCGAGCGCGGCTTCGGTGACTTCCTCACGCCGCACGAACTGCGGATCGGCGGCGGCGATCTGCATGGACAGATCGTGCACCAGATTCTGAAAATCCTCGGTGCGCGCGACGAAATCGGATTCGCAATTGACTTCGATCAGCACGCCGATCTGCGCGCCGGCATGAATGTAGCTGCCGATGACGCCCTGCTTGGTGGTGCGCGTGGATTTTTTGGCCGCCGAAGCGATGCCCGCCTTGCGCAGCACCACTTCGGCGGCGTCCAGATCGCCCTTGGCCTCAACGAGCGCTTTTTTGCACTCCATCATCCCGGCTCCGGTTTTATCGCGGAGCTGCTTGACTAAACCTGCACTGATCTCCATAGAGTCCTTTTCCTAAAACGCCAGCTTCCAAAACGCCGGGCGCGTGTTTCGCGAAGGCGTCCGCCTGACGCCTCGCTTGGACGCCGGGCCCAAGCGCCTGGCTCGTGAACTTCGATGCACACTTTCCGCCGGGGTCCACGTTCACCGGCACGTGTCGACAAAACCCCTTCACATGAGCCAGTTGAGAACGCGGGGCCCGGAGGGTTAAACGTTCTGCACGGAAACTTCCGTGACGCCGGGTTCGGCCGCTGGACCCTTGCGCGTCTGGGACATCGACGGCAGCGGATCTTCGACCAGCGATTCCGACATGAGCTGTTCCGCGTACTTCGGATCGACGTACTGCGCGTATTCGGGAATCTCTTCGACGGGAGTTTCCTCGCCGGAGCCTTCCTCGACTTTCCGCTGCGAGGCCGCGAAGTCCTGCTCGGTCGCGAGCTGGCGGCCTTCGTAGACGGCGTCGGCGATTTTATTGGTGAACAGGCGGATGGCGCGGAGAGCGTCGTCGTTGCCGGGGATGACGTAATCCACTTTGTCCGGATCGCAATTGGTATCGACCACGGCGACCACCGGAATGCCCAGTTTGCGCGCTTCCTCGACGGCGATCGCTTCCTTGCTGGAATCGACGACGAAGAGCACGTCGGGCAGCCCGTTCATGTCCTTGATCCCCGCCAGATTCTGGTTCAGATGCTTGCGCTCCCGATCGAGGCGGATGATTTCCTTCTTGACGCGGCCTTCCCAGCCCTCTTCCGCCATGGCGTCCAGTTCCTTCAGACGCTTGATGGATTTCTGGACCGTGGTCATGTTGGTGAGCAGACCGCCGAGCCAGCGCTGGTTCACGTAAAACTGCGAACAGCGGACGGCTTCTTCGGCGATGGCTTCCTGGGCCTGGCGCTTGGTGCCGACAAACAGGACGATTTTTCCCTGCGCGGCCATATCCTGCACAAACCGCATGGCGTCCTTGAAGAGCTTCAGCGTTTTCTGCAGGTCGATGATGTAAATGCCGTTACGTTCTCCGAAGATGTATTCTTTCATCTTGGGATTCCAGCGCTTGGTCTGGTGCCCGAAGTGAACGCCGGCTTCGAGCAATTCTTTCATACTAATCGAGGGCAAATTTCCTCCTTGCCTTCATTGGCGATCGCCGCACTTCGTGCGTCAGGCGGCAGTGGTTCAGGCGGCCGCCCGCCCGTGTCCCGGCGAGGTAAGTTAGAATCCGGTCCGCGGCCCAAAGCGGAATTTGCGGTCCGGATCAAGGGATGGCGGGCGGACCATCAGCTCCGCCCAAAAAACATTCGTGCCCCGCGTTCGAAAAACGTTCGCGTCCCCCGCGACCTAAGATGTCAAGGTGCGTAAGCGCCGCTCGAACAAAGCCGCGGCGGGATCCGCCTAGCGCTTCGAGAACTGGAAGCGTTTGCGAGCGCCCTTCTGCCCGTACTTCTTGCGCTCATGCTCGCGCGCGTCGCGCGTCAGAAAGCCAAGCTCCTTCAGCTTCCCGCGCAACTCGATATTGAACTCGAGAAGCGCGCGCGCAATGCCCAACTTGGCCGCGCCGGCCTGGCCCAGAGGGCCGCCGCCATCGGCATTGATCAGGATGTCGAACTTGTCGGCCGTTTCCGTGGCGAGCAGCGGCTGCCGGATGACGGCGCGCGCGGCGGGGCTCGGAAAATAATTTTCGAATTCCCGCCCGTTGACCGTGATCTTTCCATTGCCCGGACGCAGAAACACACGCGCCACCGCACGTTTGCGGCGGCCGGTACCAAGATGTTGCACTAATGCCACTGAATATCCTTCCCTCTACCGAAGCGCAAGCGCCACGGGCTGTTGCGCGTCGTGCGGGTGCTTGGGACCCGCGTAAACCTGGAGCTTCCGGTACATCTGCTTTCCGAGCTTATTCTTCGGCAGCATGCCCTGAATTGCGTCCTCCACCAAGCGGACGGGACGCGTCGCGCGCACCTTGCGGGCGCTCACCTCCCGCAATCCGCCCGGATAGCCGGAGTGGTTGCGGTAGATCTTCTGTTCTTCCTTGCGGCCGGTGAGCCGCACCTTTTCCGCGTTCACGACGATCACATGATCGCCGGTATCGATAAACGGGGTATAGATCGCCTTATGCTTCCCCATCAATATGTTAGCAGCGTTGCTGGCCAGCCTTCCGAGGATGGCGTCCTGGGCGTCGATCAGATGCCATTTGCGTTCGATGGCAACACCCGAGGGAATTACGGTTTTCATGTAGACAGACCTTCTCCGTGCTTGACGTTCAGCTATCTAGATTAGCCAATTCGAGGGGCGGGTGTCAATGCTGTACGGGCGCACCCAGCGCCCAGCCGGACGGGCGGACGAACCGGCCGCGGGCGCGACGCGCCCAGGCGGCTCGAGAAAGGAGTGCATCCGGCGATCCGTTTGAGGGATACTATTCGTAACATTAGATTGGTGGCGGTTTCGGGGAGCAGGTGGTTTTCCCGGTTACAAGTACCCTGCGTTCCCCGCTAAGCTCTTAGCGAGAGGTCGATCCGAATGGCGCAATGCACCTATTGCAAAGTCGAAACCCAACTGATTTTTGGGGATAGGCCGATCTGCGTCAGGTGCCTCGGGACCAGGGGTGAGCGTAAACCCCCGTCCACGGAGAAGCAGACCGCGTCGGGTCCGGAGCGAATCGAGAATCAACGCAACGAAGCCAAGGGCCAGTAGTACCCGCTCTACGGGATTGAAGCCCGGATGCGATCGCTTTACACTCGCTTTTGGGAAGCAGATGGCACGCGGCGCGCAATGCGATGCGGAGACCGAGATCTACGGTGCGGAGCGGAGGCAGGCCGGCGCCGCTGAAGTCGCTGCGATTGTCGAGGTCACTGCGATTCTGGTCCGGCGAATCGTGGAGGCGACGTCCCGGGTAGGGGCTGCCTTAGAAGCGTTCGACTCCATAATGCGCGAGATTCCCGGGCGTTCGGTCGGGGCGCAACGGATCCGGGCCGCATCGCAGAACTTGTCGGTGGCGCGCAAAGAAATGATGATTGCGCATCGGCGCCTGAATGAATTCGTGGAGCGCGGCATTGTACCAGCGGATCTCCGGCGGCCTTCTGCAGACGCTGGCGGATGAGAATGCGAACGAGCGGAAGGACAACAGGTCCCTCGACTGCGCTCGGGATGACCTGTCCGGAGTAACGATGCTATCCGCCAGCCGGCGGAACGAATAGACATCGTTTAACCTACGACCTTTAAAAAGACGTGCGGGCTTTGGGCGGATGGACGGAATCCGTCAGAATTTAGGGGCCTTGATGCGGCCTTCCCACAGGCTCTTGTTATTCTCCTCGCAGGAGTATTCCATCATTTCCCAATCTGGACGCAGAGTGAACGTGCGGGTATTTTTCCAGGGCTTCGTGTAGGTTTTGGGATCGTCGATGGTCATCTCAAAGGCGATGTGTCCCAGATCCGTGCGCGTATAGCGTTGCGTGACGCGTAGTTGCTCGCTGAGCGGATGGCCGACGGTATCCAGCTTCGTCTTGGCGTTGAAATTCGCGGTTTCGATCACGAGCGTGTCGCCGTCCCAGTGGCCGATGGAATCGCCATACCACGTTGGTTCAGCCTTGCGATGGGGACGTCCGTCGATGGGAACTACAACGAATATGTTGTTCACTTCGAAGAGAAACGTGAAATAGGTGGGACTCTGCATGATCTGAATGGGCTCGGGCGCATTGACCGAGCGGGTCATGCCGAAGGGCAGGCAGGCGCCCGCGTAATCGCCTTGCGACGCGTCGTAGTGTTTCCACTCGGCCTCGCCCCACGGAGTGAACGGGAGTTCGGCGAGCCCCTTCTGATTGCGGCCGTCCTTGGTCATGTCGGGAACATACGGCCGTTCCCAGACGCCGCTGAAATCGACCTTCCCGGAGGGTGTGCGCGGAGTGGGGCCGGCAGGCGGCTGATAGGCCTGCTGGGCCGCGGCGAGAACAGGCAGAGCGAAAAATAAAGCGCGGGTGGCGAGCCTCACGATGGTTCCTATTTGTCGGCCGTCTCGGGCGCGGAGCTGCCGGCGAATACGCTGCGGCCGTCCGGGAATTTCACAGAGCGCATATTGCATGTTTTGGAACCGTCCTTGGCGAGAAAGCCTTCGATGACCACCTGATCGCCGGGCTTGAGCGATTCCTTGCTCCAGCCGTTGCGCGTAAGCGTATTGGGCGCGCCTCCCTCGCATTGCCAGCGCGCGGCGGCGGTCTTTTCGTCCTTGGCTTCCTGGGCGTCCAAATATAACCAGATATGCGGATTGGTCCATTCGAGCTTGGTGACGGCGCCCCGCAGCGTGACGGTCTTGTTCTGGTCGAATTCAGCGGCAAAAGAATGATGAGCCGAGAGCGGAGCGACGGCGGCGAGCGCCGCAAATCCCGCGAATAAACTCACGCCACCCCAGCTTCGCTTCATAAATGCCCGGTTCATGATGACTCGGTTCATGAGGACTCCTGGAGGAGAATGATATCGGGCCGCCAGGGCACAGTCAACCGCGAGGCTGTTTATGCGGCCGTTGTTTACCGCTTTTTCCGGACGTTCGCGGCGGCGATGACCGAATCGAGGTCGCCCCGGGTCCAGGCATCCTGAATCTGCTGGTCGGTCAACTGCGTAAGGCGGCCGGTCAACATGAAGGCCGGCAGCGCATGGGCGAGCGTCTTCCAGCGGGACATTTCGACAAGCGCGGGCAGAGCGCGCTCGCGCAGCAGCGTCATGGTGGCGGGATCGCGTTTGTCGGTCAGAATCTGCAAGGCGTCGAGCGCGTGGTGGCGATCCGACCAGGAAACCGAATTCAGCATTTCGACGAACCAGGTGGGCTCGATGCGGATGCCGAAATCGGGATTGAGACGGGCGTACACGGCAATGGCCATCAGTCCGCGAACGCCGTTTGCGCGGACGTCGGGATCGGGATCCCGCAAGGCGAATTGCAGATCGTCGATGATCAGGCGTTTGTCGGGCGCGTAGGTGAGCACATAGACGGCGGCGGCGCGCTGTTCGTCGTCGGAGGAGTTGCGCAGCACGTTGCGCAGCGTGTCCTGATTGGCTTTGGCAAGGTCGAAAAACTTCAGTTGTATTTCGCGCGCCAGAGGATCTGCCATCAAGGAGTGACCATGAGTCAAGTCCTCGGCCAGATCGTTGCGCCGTGCGGCCGAAGCATAGGCTTCGAGAAAATCGCGATACCCGGAAAGGATTCCCTTGGGGAGATCCACGTCGCCCTCGGGAGGCTCCCGCAGATCGAAGTGGATGGCGCCTTTTTCTTCGATGCCGACGTACAGAACGGATTTTCCCTGATCGCAGCAAACCGCTTCGAGGTGCGATTCGACTACGTCGGATTGGGCGTCGAGCCGCTCCTCCACGTCGCCTTTGGAACGCGGGAACGGATCGCCCTCCTTAAAGCCAAGAACTTTTCGAATGCGGGTCTCGGGAATTTTGCCCAGCCCGAAAAAATCGAGAACGTCGACCTTGGGCAGAAGAGACGCCTCGAGCGCGGGATCTCCCGCCGGGGTTTGGGCGGAGGACACACCGGCGATGAAAGACAACGCGGCCCAGGGCAGAAAACGGGGTATTCGCACGCTTGCTCCACTCTCAATCGTACAAGTACTCAGGTTGGACGCGCGCGGGGCGCCGGAGGCTGCGGTTTGTTCGGGCCGCTCTCGCTTTTCCGAGAACGTCGCTGGTCCTCAGGCTATGCTTGTTTTTCCGCGAGCGGGCCGATCACCGGGAGCACCCAACGCTCGCCGTTGTAGGCCTTGTACATCAGCACGAGCCACAACACGAAGAAGCCGAGCCCAAGGATCGGATAGAGCACCGCGCTGATCATCACCCCGACAAACGGGATCAAATGCAGGATGGTGGTGAAAATCACCACTACGATCATGGCTGCCCACAAGGCCAAGTTCAAAAATATGGACTGAAAAGCGTGGAAGCGGATCAGGCGGTTCTGATTGTAGGGAGCGAGGAACAGAAACAGAATGCCGGTGAGCAAGCCGAGCAGGTAGCAGAGCGCCGCGGCCATATTATCGGTGAGTCCGGAGGCCTGCGCTACGGGTGGCGGTGCGGTGTAGCCTTGTTGCTGCTGTCCGTAGCCTTGTTGGGTATAACCCTGCTGCGTATAACCCTGCTGCGGAGGAACGTAGCTTTGCGGAGGTTGCTGCGGCGGGGGCGGAGGGGGTGGCGCGCTTGCGGAGGGACCTGCTCCGGCTCCAACCGGCGATCCGCATTTCGCGCAAAACCGTCCCTGCACCTCGGCACCGCAATTCGCACAGAAAGCCATCTCGTCGCCTCCGTTCAGATTCCAACTTTACTCGAAGCGTTTGGCCGAAAGCAACGGGAAAACGACCGGGGACTAGGATTCGAAGAGTTTCGAGGAGTCTTCGAGGGTTCGTCCGTTGCTCTTTTCGCTCAGCTGATGATCCCCTTACGAACGGCGTACAGCACCAGTTCCGGGACGCTATGCAGGTTCAATTTCTGGAGGACGTGTGTGCGATGCGTTTCGACCGTATACAGGCTGAGGTTCAGGAGCGCGGCGATTTCTTTGTTGCTCTTGCCTTCGGCCGCAAGCTGCAGGACCTCGCGCTCGCGCGGGGTGAGGAGCTCGTAGCTATCCTCGGCGCCCAACCGGGCGAGCTGGTAGACGTAATCCTCTTTCAGAATTTTGCGCACGCCGGGACTAAAGAACGATTTCCCACTGGTGACCGCGTAAATCGCGGAAATGAGGTCGGACTCGGCGGAGTCCTTAAGCAAATACGCCTGCGCGCCGGCTTTGAGGGAGCGCAGCACGTAGCTTTCGTCGCTATGCATGCTGAGAATGACGACGGAGGTTTCGGGGTTGCGGGTGACGATCTGGCGCGTGGCCTCGACGCCGTTGAGGTGCGGCATGGCGACATCCATGACGACGACGTTGGGCTTTCCGGCCGCGGCCATATCCACGGCTTCGCGGCCGTCGGCCGCCTCCCCGATGACTTCAAGGTCGGGCTGGCGCTCGAGCAACAGGCGGAGTCCGTTGCGCATGACGACGTGATCGTCGGCCAGAAGGATGCGAATTGCGGCCATGGGTATATTGGTTTCCCGTCTTAGCAACGTCGGTCTACTGAATCGTCGGAGTGGCGAGAGGAAGCTCGGCCTCCAGGCGCGTCCCCATGCCGGGACGCGAATGAACATGAAATGCGCCGCCCAGGTGATGCACGCGCTCGGCCATACCGGCGAGGCCCAAACCGCGAATCCGCTTGGCGTCGAAGCCATCGCCGTCATCATTCACCAGAAGAAAGATACGCGAATCCTCCAGACGCACTTCCACTTTGACGCGCTGCGCGTGGCTATGGCGCGCGCAATTGTTGAGCGCCTCCTGAACCACGCGATAGATACAGGTTTTATGCTCCTCCGGGAGCTCGCTCGCGCTTTCTTCGGCGTTCACCAGCACCAGAAGCCCGGTGCGCTTGGAAACCTCGCGCGCCTGCCATTCGAGGGCCGGCACCAGACCGAAGTCGTCGAGCATCGAGGGCCTGAGCAGCAAGGTCATATTGCGGATCACCTGCACGCTGGCCTCGGCCAGCTTCTTGATGGAGTCGACGTGGCGGCGCACTTCGGCGGCGGCCGTCGGAACGCTGGCCGCGGCGTGGCCCGCTTCCATTAAAAGAGCCGACAGCGACTGGCCGACTTCATCGTGCAATTCTCTCGAAATGGCCCGGCGTTCCTGCTCCTGGGCGGAGAGAAGGCGCGCGGAAAGATCCTGCGCTTCCTGGCGCGCGCGGACCCCTTCCAGATAGCGGGTCTCGATTTCGTCTTCCAGCCGAAGCGTGCGGCGGAGCGTAAATCCCGCCAATAGGACACCCATCAGAATGCAGGCGGCGAGAACCCCAAACAGCCGCGCCCGCAGACCGTCGAAGGTGGCGCTCAGCTTTGCGTCGTCGGCGAGCAGATGCTGGGCGTGAAGATCGTCCAGGCGATCCACTACGGCGAGCATGCTGCGGCGGCGGTCTCGCATTTCTTCGGAGTCGTAGGAACTATCCTTCTTAAACGACGGCGGGTGACGGAAGATGGCCGACTGGAGCTGCCAATAGGAATCCAATTCGGTTTTTAAAGTTTGAAACACGCGAACATCGGACGCATCGGTCTGCGACGAGTAGGCCTGCATTACGCCGTCGCTTTTCACGCGCAGGTCGCGCCAGCGTTCAAACTCGCGGCTCGCCTCCGCGCCGGTCGTCGCCAGGAAGTAATCGCGCTCAATCGTGGAGGATTGATAAATGCACGTCCGGATATCCTCCATCAAGGAATCGCGCCGCAAATAGGCGTCGCGAATCCCGGTTTCGCTGGTGCGAACCTGGCGGAGCACTGCGAGGGCATCGACGCCCGCGACGAAAATCAGCACGAGCAGAGCGCCAAAGCCCACGATGAGCAACCGGCGTCCGCTACGAAATGCTCTGGTAAGTGGCACTCGTCCCCTAGTCTATCGAACCTGAGCTGCGCCGGAATACCGTCCGCACGGGAGGATTGTCCCAATCCTTGAAGAGATTCGCGACGCGCGCAGGGCTGCGTTATGCCCGCAAATGCCCGGCGTTCGAGTTCCCCTCTCCGCGGCAAGGTCTTTTTTTTACGTACCGATAAATTACAATAAAGGGACGCGAACGAGATCGCCGGGGGTGGTGTTTCAAACAAATCGGCGGGTTTTCGTGCGCCAGGAGCCAGGGAGTTTTTCCGAAGACCGGTTTTTCGAGCGTCCGTTGCAACGTGCGTACGGTTATGGTGAAGTGAACAAGACTATGAATTACCGCAAGTTCGTGGCCCTGCTGGGTTTGGCCTTATGCATCGCGTCCTGCAGTCTGGATCCGAAGGCGCAGGCGCAGCGCTACGTCAACAACGGCAACAAATTTTTCGAGAAGGCCAAGTATAAGGAAGCGTCCATTATGTACCGGCGCGCCTTACAGAAGGACATGAAATCGGGAGAAGCCTATTACCGCCTGGGCTTGACCGAAATCAATCTTCTGGCCTTCGGCGACGCCGCAAGGGCGCTGCGCCGGGCCATCGAATTGCAGCCGACGAACACGGACGCGATCAACAGACTGGCGGAAATCTTTCTGATCGCCTCGTCCCAGGACGCGCAGCACTCCAAAGACATGCGCATGGAGGCGCGCGAGCTGGCGCAGAAGCTGCTGCAGGCCAATCCCAACTCGTATGAAGGGCATCGCCTGCTTGGGCAGCTCGCCTTGCTCGACAAGGATCTGCCGACCGCCACGAACGAACTTTCGACGGCCTACAAGATCAACAACAAGACCGACCTGGCGTTGCCACTGTTTCAAGCGCTCGCTCTTGGAGGGCGCGGGGCGGATGCCGAAAAGCTGGCGCGCGACGTGATCGGGCGCGATAAAACGTTCGGCCAGATGTACGATCTGCTGTACGCGCAGTACATGACCACCAACCGGATTGCGGAGGGGGAGCAACTTTTAAAACAGAAAGTGGAAGCGAATCCGACGCAGCAGAACTATCTCCTGCAACTGGTGGCGCACTATTACGCGAGCAAGCGGCTGGACGAAATGGATGCGGCCCTGCAGCAACTGACCGACGAAAAACGGTTTCCCGGAGGGCATCTGCTGGCGGGAGATTTCTTCTTCTTTCGCGCGCGGGAATACGATCGCGCCCGGATTCAGTATGAAGCCGGCGCGAAGAGCGAGCCCCAGGACAAGGTCGCTTACCAAAAGCGTCTGGTCGAATTGCTGGCGACCATCGGCCAGAATCAGGATGCGAGCCGGTTGCTCGATACGTTGCTGGCGCAGAACCCCAAGGACAGCGATGCGGTCGCGATGCGAGCGGCTCTGCTGCTGCAGACCGGCAACGCGGGTCAGATCAAACAGGCTTCCAACGACCTGCAGTCGCTGGTCGCCAAAACGCCCGACAATCATCTGCTGCGCTACAGCCTGGCGCGCGCGCTGATCGCTCAGGGCGACGCCGAGCAGGCGCGCATGCAGCTTGAGGCGGCCATCAAGATCCGTCCCGATTTCATCGTTGCGCGCGAGATGCTGGCGAAGGTTTATCTCACGAAGGGCGATCCGGCGCGGGCCCTCAAGGAAGCCGATGAAATCATCGCCATGAGCAACGGGGACGTGCAGGCGCACCTGGTGCGTTCGAGCGCTCTGATCGGAATCGGAGAGCGTGATAAGGCTCGCGATGAGCTGGTCATCCTGAACAAAATCGCTCCCGACAATCCGGACGCGCGCTATCAGATCGGCTACATGGCCTGGCAGGCCAAGGATTATAAGCAAGCCGAGCAGGTCTTCAGCGACCTGTACAAAAACAATCCCAAGGACATCCGCGGCCTGGTGGGGGTCGTCGAAACGCAGGTCGGCCAGAACAAGATGCCGGAGGCGATTCAGATTCTGCAGAAGGCTTCCGAAAAAGAGCCGGACCGGCGCGATATGAAGCTCGCGCTCGCGAATCTGTACGTGCGCGATTTGCATTACGACGACGCGCTCAAGATTTACGCGGCTCTTCTGCAGGCCGATCCGAAATCCGCCGATTTGCTCAGCCGGATGGCGGAGACCGAACGCCGGAAAGGCGACATCAATTCCGCGATCGAGACGTTCCGCCGCGCCAGCCAGGCGGCGCCCACCGATACGCAACCGCTTTTGCAGTTGGGATTATTGATGGACGGCACGGGACGCCGGGAGCAGGCCAAGCCGATTTACGAGCAAATCTTGAGGATTCAGCCGGACCATCCCATCGCGCTCAACAATCTGGCCTTCATTAAGGCGGAAGAGGGCGTGGATCTGGACGAAGCGCTGACCATGGCGCAACGCGCGCGCCAGAAGCTGCCCGATTCGGAAAACGTGAAAGACACGCTGGGATGGATTTACATCAAGAAAAATTTGAGCGACGACGCCATCCGGATGTTCAAGGAGCTGGTGGATAAGGATCCGGCGAATCCGTCCTTCCACTATCACTACGGCATGGCGCTGCTGCAGAAGGGCGACCGGCCGTCGGCCAAGCGGGAGTTCGAGATGGCGATGAAGAACAATCCATCCAAGGATGAAGCCGGAAAGCTCCGCGACCTCATCGCCGCCAACTGACCGGATTTCTCTCTTGGCCCGGTCCTCCAGCGCACCTTACATTGTTCCGTTCGCGGTGTTCGCGGGATTCCTCGCGCTGCATTCGGTGTGGCCGCTCCCGGCGCGGACGGACGAAATTGTGCGCCTCGTGGTCATGAGCGCCGTGCTGCTCTCGGTGGCCCGGCCGGTTCTCGATTTCCGCGTGCTAAACTGGGCGGGGTCCGCGGCGCTGGGAGTCGCGATCTTCGCGCTGTGGATTCTGCCGGATCTGCTGTTTCCCGCCTACCGGCATTCGATGCTGTTTGAAAATGCCCTCACCGGGAAGATTGCGACCTCGCTCAAACCGGCGGCGCTCGCCGATCCGCTGGTGCTCGGTTTGCGCGGCGTGCGGGCGGTGGTCATCGTGCCGATCGTCGAAGAGTTGTTCTGGCGCGCGTGGCTGATGCGCTGGTTGATCAACCCGGAGTTCGAGAAGGTCCCGCTCGGAACCTACGCGCCGGTCGCGTTCTGGACGGTCGCCGTGTTGTTCGCCTCAGAGCACGGTCCGTATTGGGACGTGGGCCTGGCCGCGGGGATTTTGTTTAACGTTTGGATGGTCCGCACCCGCAGTCTGGGGGATCTGATTTTATCGCACGCGGTGGCGAACCTGGCGCTGAGCGCCTACGTGATCGCCGCCGGGAAATGGGAATATTGGCTTTGACGAAAAAAATGGTGGATTCCGGGGTACAGTCCGGAGTGCAGTCAGGAGCACAGATCGAACGCGTCCGGCCGGAGGCGACGGCGGCTCAGGCGCGCGTGGCGCTATTCGACTTCGACGGAACCATTTCAACCATTCGCTCCGGGTGGATCGATGTGATGGCGCCGATGATGGTGGAGATCCTGATGGATCTGAAGAGCGGCGAGACCGAAGCGGAGCTCGATCTGCTGATCCGCGAAATGGTGTGGCGCACCACGGGCAAGGAAACGATCTACCAGATGATGGATTTCGCCGCGCTGGTTTCCGCGCGCGGCGGCACGGCGCTTGAGCCTCTGCAATACAAAAAGATGTACCTGGATCGTTTGTGGGAGCGGATCGTGGGGCGCATCGAAGATCTGAAGCAGGAAAAGGTGGCTCCCGAGGTGTACATGGTCCCGGGCGCGCGCGCCATGCTCGAAGCCCTGCGCGAGCGGGGACTGAAGATGTATCTGGCGAGTGGCACCGATGAAATTTACATGCGCGAAGAGGCCCGGCTACTCGGCGTCGCCCCGTACTTCGACGGAGGCGTTTTTGGCGCGAGGGACGATTACAGCTTCTCGAAAAAAATCCTGATCCAGAGCATTCTATCGGGCACCGATGTGCGCGGCGAGGAAATCGTCGGCTTCGGCGACGGCTACGTGGAAATCGAGGAGACCGAAACTCGTGGGCGGCGTCACGGTGGGAGTAGCGACCAAAGAGCCGGAGTGCGCCGAGGTGGACGATTGGAAGCGGCAGCGCCTGATCGGTGTGGGGGCCGACTTTGTGGTGCCGAACTTCCGGGCTCACGAGGATCTGATCGGGACATTGTTTTCTAACAGGGTTTTCTAATCGGGTTTTCTGAGCGGGTTCTCTGATCGGGCTTTTTGATACTGGGTTTTCCGGACGGGGCCATTAAGATCGCGCATACAAAATGAATACGATCGCCATCGATATTGGTGGCACCAAGCTGGCCGTCGCCCGGTTCACGAGCCCCGAGGCGAACGCCGGCCCCCCGCGGTTACGGGCGCGTGAAATCCGGATGACGGATCGCGCGGGCGGTCCCGAATGGATGCTGGCGCAGATTGCCGCGATCGCCGACGCGTGGAGGCGCGAGAGTGCTTTCGATCGATGCGGCGTAGGCTTCGGCGGCCCCGTCGATTTCGCCCGCCAGAGCGTCGCGCTCTCCACGCACGTCGGGGGCTGGCGGGATTTTCCGCTGGTCGAGCGTCTGCGTGAAATTCTGAAAGTTCCCGTGGTGATGGATAACGACGCGAATGCGGGAGCGCTCGGGGAAGCCGTGTTTGGCGCCGGCCGGGCGCGAGCGGGCCAAAACTACCGGCCGCTGTTCTATATGACGCTGTCGACCGGGATCGGAGGCGGAATTGTTCTCGAAGGCAACCGGCTGCTGCGCGGTCCCGATTCCTACGCCGGAGAAATCGGCCATCTGACCATCCGCCCGGACGGTCCAGAATGCCTGTGCGGCGCGCGCGGATGCCTGGAGCGAATGTGCTGCGGCTTATGGCTCGAGCGCGATTACGGAAAACCTCCGGCGGAGCTCTTCGCTGATCCCGCGTTCGTGGACCGTTACGTGGAGGATCTTGCGCTGGGGCTGAAGGCGGCGATCATGCTGCTGAATCCCGGACGCATTGTCATCGGCGGAGGCATCGCGAAAGCGGGGGACCGGTTGTTTATTCCCCTGCGGCGAGCCCTGGGGCGTCATATGACCGATTGGTCGAAAGCGCGTGTGGATCTGGTACCGGCGGAACTGGGGGAGAATAGCGTTTTGTGGGGAGCGCTGGCGCTCGCTGGATCCTAGATGCCTGGCGAAGGGATTCTCACGGGACGCGGAATTTCTCCGCGCAAGTTCGTTACAGTTTCTTAAAAAGATTATCGAAGGCCGCGCGGGCGTCGCTCGCATCGCGCGGTACCGGCGCGTGCAGGGAAGCGCCGTTCGAGGGCGGCTGCATCGAGGGAGGCGGGGCCCCGGCGGAATCGCGCGCCACCGTAACGCGCGGCTTGAACAGCGCGCATTCGTTCGATTGGTCCTTCGGAAAAATTCGCACGGGGATGGGCTTCAGGCATTGAAAGCGCGTGGACGGCTCAAAATACGTGCACTGTTTACAGCAGTGGAGCGCGGCGCCGCACTTGGGGCACGCGCCCCGGAAATCGATATCGGGAGCAAGGGCCGTCGCGCAATTGAAACAGCGCGAGGCGGTGACGGACTGCACGAGCCTCGGCAGGCGCGGGCCGGTCACGTCGATGGGAGGCCGGGGTCCTTGCGGGCGGGGGCGCTCGTCGCGCCGTCCTCCCTCATGGCCTTGATGGTCGGAACGTTCGCGGTCGGAATCGTGATAACCGCGCTGCCGGTACTTGGTATCGCCGTCCATAGAATTAGCGGGCCTTGCTCCTTTGCGTGACGCTGCGGGCCTAGGGAAATGTCAACTGAGACGCGGATATCAAGCTGCGGCGCCGGTAAGGAATGCCGCGGGATCGGACAGAGCGCTCTTGGCGCCTTTCTTCAACCCTTCCGCAAAGCCGGAGATTCAAAGTGTTCTCAACGGAAATCCGCGGGCCGTCTCGTATGCGGTCCGATCCAGCAAGGGGAAACACCCGCGAGGCGTCTAAACACTATCTACCACGGAATGTTCGCCGAATCCAGTAAAATCTTTTTTTCCCGGTCCCTAAGCATGATGAATCGGTTACCCACCCTGATCTCTTTAGCCCGGGAACCCCGCCGTTTCACGATTCCGCCCGATTCATCCACTTAAACGGGGTGTTGGTAGGCCGGTTCAAGGGGTCCTCGGTGTGATTCGGGGCCACGCGCACCGCGAAACCCAGCCGCCCCGTGTCGGTGGGGGCGAAATCCCTTCCAAACAAATATTCGGTTCCATGTTGTTCCAGGGGATCGAGCGTCAGTACCTGGGTATCCACCAGTTCTCCGCGCGGGCCGATCTTACCGACGACCGCCTCGACGCGCACGTCCCGCGGCGACAGCCCCGCCAGATCGAGGCCGGCGCGCAGCGGAATGGTGGCTCCGCTCAGCACCGCCGGAAGAGCCGCCGAGGTCCCTCGCACGAACGCCACGCCCGGCCAGCGGCGTTCCGTTTCCCGGGCCCACGCCGCGTATTCCCGCGCCAGGGCGAAGCGGTCGCGAGCGGTCTCCTCCCATTTCCGGTGAGCCGGTTCGTAGAATTCCGAGTTGTATTCGCCGATCATGCGCTGGCAGTTGAAATACGCGCTGATGTAGCGCAGGCATTGCCGCACCCGGCGCATCCAGCGCATGGGGACTCCATGTTCGCGCGCTTCATAAAAGAGCGGCACGATCTCATTCTCGAGCAGCGAATAGATGGCCGCGGCGTGCGCGTCGTCGCGATCCAGCGAATAGGGCTCGCGATCGCCGATGGCCCAGCCTCCGGAATTGTCGGCGGCTTCATCGAACCACCCGTCGAGGATGCTGAGATTCAGGACGCCGTTGATGCCGGCCTTCATGCCGCTGGTTCCGCAAGCTTCTTCGCCGCGCCGGGGCGTGTTCAGCCACAGGTCCACGCCCTGCACCAGCTCGCCCGCGACCTCGATCCCGTAATCCTCAACAAAAACCACGCGCCCGGCGAGTTCCGGATCACGCGAATGATGCACGATTTCGCGGATCAGCGTTTTCCCGGGGACATCGCGGGGATGAGCTTTCCCGGCGATGACAATCTGCACCGGCATTTTTTCGCTGGTCAGAATCTTTTTCAGCCGCGCCAGATCCCGAAACACCAGCGTGGCGCGTTTATAAGTGGCAAAGCGCCGGGCAAAGCCGATCGTGAGAACTATCGGGATCCAGTACTTCCTTGGCGCGTTCGATCTCCGGCGGCGGGCGCGTTGCGGTTCATCGCCGCCGCGACGGTCCGTTCCCGCACGAAGGCCACCAGGCGGCGTTTGCGGCGCCGATGGGCCTCCCATAACTCCGAGACGGGAATGTCGGCGGTCTGGTTCCACATCTCCGGTTCGGCATGCCCCTCGCGCCAGTCCGGCTGCAGATATTGATCGTACAGGTTCGCCAGGTCTCCGTTGATCCAGCTGGTCAGATGCACGCCGTTGGTGATGGATGTGATCGGAACTTCCCACACCGGCAGGTTGGGCCACAGGCCATCCCACATTTCCTGCGAGACGCGCCGGTGCAGCCGGCTCACCGCGTTGCGGAAAGCCGAGGTCTGAATGGCGCTGATCGCCATATTGAAAAGGGCTCGCTGCGCGTTCGGCGCCTCCGCGGCGTCCCGAGATGCCAGAAACTTTTCGAGAGGAATGCCGGCGCGCGCGGCAGTAGTCCTCGAAATAATCGCGCATCATGGCCGGATCGAACGTGTCGATCCCCGCCGGCACCGAGGTATGCGTCGTGAATACGTTGCTGCCGCGCGAGGCGTACAACGCTTCTTCGAAGGACAGGCCCTGCTCCGCCATCAATACGCGAATTCTCTCCATCGCCAGAAACGCCGAATGCCCCTCGTTCATGTGAAACACGGTCGGCTTCAGGCCCAACTGCTTCGAGCACGCGCAGTCCGCCGATGCCGAGCACGATTTCCTGGCGGATGCGGGTATGCAGATCGCCGCCATACAGCTGATGCGTGGTTTCGCGAAACTCCGGCGACGTGTTCTGCGGAACATTCGTGTCGAGCAGATAAAGATGCACGCGTCCCACGTCGATGCGCCACACCTTCACGAAAATTTCCGTGTCGCCGACGGGAACGCTCACCACCATCTCGCTGCCGTCCGGGTTCATGACGGCGCTCATCGGCAAGGAGTAAAAATCGTTGACCGGCGTGCGTTCCTGCTGCCAGCCGTCGGGATCGAGCGATTGCTGGAAGTAGCCGTTCTGATAGGCGAGGCCCACGCCCACGAGCGGCACCATGGCGTCGCTCGAAGCTTTCAGGTGATCTCCGGAGAGCACGCCCAACCCGCCCGAATAAATCGGCATGCAATCGAGCAGCCCGTACTCCATCGAGAAGTAGGCGACCAGCATGTTCGACGCGGGCTTCGAGCGCGAGATACGCATCGAGAATGTCGCAGGCGCGCCGGTACAGCGCGAGAAAGCGCGGGTCGGCGGCGGCGCGTTCGAGCGAGGCCTGGGAAACCCTCCCCAGCATGACCACCGGATTGTGGCCGCTGTCTTTCCATGCCACCGGGTCCAGCCGGCGGAAAATGGCCCGCACACCGTGGTTCCAGCTCCACATCAGGTTCAAGCCCAGCTCCGGCAGGCGATCCAAGGCGGCCGGCAACGCGGGCTTGACCAGAAACTCTCTTAGCGGACGAACCTCAAAGGACATTGAATGAAAACACCCCGATGACCACGCCAATTTTGGCTTCTATAGAATAACAAACGGCACGCGTCCGGTCGTTCGCGCTATCCTGGAACCGAATGATCCCACGAGGTTTGGCTGGGGCCGCAAGGGCTTTTCTCGCCGCCTGCTTCGTTATCATCCCGACCGCCTGCCGCCACGCTGCCCCCCAGGTAGTAATCGGATCTCAGAACACCACGGAACAGTCCGTGGTGGGAGAAATCATCGCACAACATTTGGAAAAGCGGCTAGGAATTCACGTGACGCGGAGACCAAACATAGGGGGCACGCTCCTCGCGTACCAGGGCCTGCAAAGTGGAGAAATCACCATCTACCCCGAATATACAGGCACGATTGTGGCCGAAGTCCTCAAGGAGCAGCCCTCGAACGACGCGAATCAGGTTTTTGAGCGCGCCAAAGGCGAAATGGCCCGGATTGCACACGCCCGGCTGATCGGTCCGCTGGGCGCGGATGCTTCTTACGTGGGCGTGATCCGAGCGTCGGATCCCCGCGCCGGGCAGGTATCGAACCTCAGTGACGCGGCGCAACTTACTGATGGCTGGAAGCTTGGCTATAGTTACGAATTCCAGCAGAAATCCGACGCCATGCCCGCACTGACGCAATATCATCTGCCCATGAGCATCCCCATGCGATCGGTGGAAAACGCGGCCTTGTACCAGAATTTGCAAGAAGGAGCGCTCACCATGATCGTGACCCACGATACCGACGGCGCACTTCGTTCCAAAAATTGGAAAGTCCTGCCGGATGACCGCAAATTCTTCACCAGCGAAGAACTCTGTCTGGTGGTGCGCGAGGATCTCCTGATGGCGGAACCGCAATTGGCGGGTGCGCTCGCGGAGTTGTCCGGGAAGTTTACGCGGGATAAGTTGCGGAATTTGAATGCCGCTGTGGACCTGGATCATCGCAGCGTGGCGGATGCGGCGAGGGCTTTTTTCACGGAAATGCAATGAACCGGACCGTTCCGAACGACCTGACCCGACCGTTTAACAGAACGGAGCACCGTTCTACCGCCAAATACGTTCATTTCGATGGAAATTTGGGTGATTCGTCACCGGTATGATATGATTGGGGTTAACCGCTCCTTGACGAGCTTTCTTTCTCCATGACGAGCTTCTTTTAATGTCAAGCACACGACCAGTATCGATTGATTCCGAGCCCCTTGCGCTCGCCTTCGGGTTTTCTTTCGAGGACCTTTATGATGGGCCGGCGCTCGCTCGCCTGGACGCCGAGTTCCTGGGACATTTGACGGCCGCGGCTCCGGCGCTCGCGGCGCGGCTGGCAGAGGCACGCTCGAACCCGGATGCTTTGACGCGCAAGCAGCAATCGGAACTGGTGGTGGAAGCGGCTCCATACGTCGAGGATTTTATCGGCGAGCTGTTCGGCATCACGGCCGAAGTGGCCGCACTGCAGAAGCGGCACGGAGCGCTCGCGCCGGTCTACGCGCTGAAGCGGCGCTTCGTGCAGAAGAAGGCGATCAGCGGAGCGACCGCGGAACAGGCCGAGGCGCTCAACGGCGCGGCTCTCGAAGCCGAACTCGAATCGCTGGATGAATGAGCCGCTCACCGAGGCGAGCTTACGTGAGCACGTCTCGCGCTGGCTCGAAGCGGAAGCCGAACATGCCGCGCCGCTGAAGGCCGCCGCGCAATACGCGCTTGGGCGGCGCTCTCTCCGGCCGGGCGCGACAAACATCAGCACGGCGTTCTGTTCAAAGTGCCGCACAAGCTCGATATGCAGCACCTGGTTCCGGTCGAGACGGTGCACCGTCAACGGCACCGACGAATTCGTTCTGCCGGAGCATCATTGGCGGCATCGCGAAGGCTTCAAGCTCACCGACGCGGGCATGGATCTGACGCAGGCGCTCGATCAGGCGAACTACTGCATCAAGTGCCACAACCAGGGCAAGGACAGCTGCTCCACCGGCCTCAAGGAAAAAACCGGCGAGTTCAAGAACAGCGTCTTCGGAGTGACGCTCGCGGGTTGCCCGCTCGACGAAAAAATCTCCGAGATGAACCTGGTCAAGCAGAACGGCTATTCGATCGGCGCGCTGGCCATCACCACCATCGACAATCCCATGGCCGCCGGCACCGGCCATCGCATCTGCAACGACTGCATGAAGGCCTGCGTGTTCCAGAAGCAGGAACCCGTGGACATCCCGCAGGTGGAAACGCGCACGCTGAAGGACGTTCTGGAGCTGCCCTGGGGCTTTGAAATCTACAGCCTGCTGACGCGCTGGAATCCGCTGAATTTCGTCGCGTCCCGTGCCGCGCGCCGGCATCGGGATACAAAGTTCTGGTGGTGGGTCTCGGCCCGGCCGGCTTCACGCTGTCGCATCATCTTGATGAACGACGGCCACACCGTCGCGGCGGTCGACGGCTTGAAGATCGAGCCGCTGCCGGAGGATATCTCCGGCGTCACGCCGCACGGGCAACGCGTCCAGTTCCGCCCGATCCGCGACGTGAACGAAATTTACGAATCGCTCGACGACCGCGTGATGGCGGGCTTCGGCGGCGTGGCCGAGTACGGCATCACGGTTCGCTGGAACAAGAATTTCTTGAAGGTCATCCGCCTGCTGCTCGAGCGCCGCGACGAATTTCGCATGTTCGGCGGCGTGCGCTTCGGCGGCACGCTCACCGTCGACGACGCGTTCGAGCTGGGATTCGATCACGTGGCGCTGTGCGCCGGCGCGGGCCGTCCGACCGTGATTCCCATGAAGAACGGGCTCGCGCGCGGCGTGCGGCAGGCGTCCGATTTCCTGATGGCGCTGCAGTTGACCGGCGCGGCGAAGCCGAGTCCATCGCGAATCTGCAGTTGCGCATGCCGATCGTGGTCATCGGCGGCGGACTGACGGCGATCGATACGGCCACCGAATCGCTGGCGTACTACGTCGTGCAGGTGGAAAAGTTCCTGGAGCGCTACGAAACTCTGGTCGGCCGAAAAAGGCGCAGCCGACGGTGCGCGAAGGCTGGAGCGCGGAAGATAACGACGCCGCCGACGAGTTCATCGCGCACGCGCCGGCCATTCGCGCCGAACGCGCCGCGGCCGCGCGCGAAGGCCGCGAACCGAACCTGATCGCGCTGTTGAATTCCTGGGGCGGCGTCACCATCGCGTACCGGCGTCGGTTGATCGACGCGCCCAGCTATACGCTGAATCACGAGGAAGTGTCCAAGGCGCTCGAGGAAGGCATCCGCTTCGCCGAATGTCTGTCGCCCGAAGCGGTTGAAGTGGACGCGTATGGCCACGCGGCGGCGCTGCATCTGAAGAAGCATGCCTTCGATCCCGCCACAAAAGATGTCGGAGACCGGCGAGCCGGTGCGCTTGCCGGCGCGATCGATTCTGGTCGCGGCGGGAACGCAGCCCAATACCGTGCTCGGCGCGCGAGGATCCGAACAATGTGTTCGCTCGACGGCAAGTGGTTCCAGGCCGTCGACGAAGAAGGCGACGCCGTCAAGCCGGAGACGGTTGCGAAACCGAAGACGTCGCGCGTGCTGATGTCGCTGCGCCCGGATGGCCGCGGCATCAGCTTCTTCGGCGACCTGCATCCGTCCTTCGCGGGCAACGTCGTGAAGGCCATGGCCAGCGCGAAGCAGGGCCATCCGGTGGTCACGCGCATGCTTTCGCAGCGCGGCCTCCGCAGCGGTCCGCGCCGCGCAGCGCTGCTCGAAACGCTTAACGACGAACTGCGCGCGGTCCGTGCAGGAAGTGGTTCGCCTGACGCCCAACATCGTGGAAGTGGTGGTGCAAGCTCCGCGTGGCCGCGCGCGCGTTTCAAGCCGGGACAATTCTATCGCCTGCAGAATTTCGAATCGCTCGCGCCCGCACGTGAACGGCGGCAAAAACGGACAAGCCGCCGGAGACTGTCTGGCGATGGAAGGCCTCGCGCTGACCGGCGCTTCGGTGGATCGCGAACAAGGGTCTGCTCTCGACCATCGTGCTTGAAATGGGCGGCTCGTCCGATCTGTGCGCGCTGCTCGAAGCCGGGCGAGCCGGTGATCCTGATGGGACCGACTGGGACGCCCACCGAAACGCCCGCGCAAGAGACGGTGCTGCTGGTGGGCGGAGGGCTGGGCAACGCCGTGCTGTTCTCGATCGGCCAGCAGTTGCGCGCGCAGGGTTCGCGCACCATTTACTTCGCCGGCTACAAGAAGATCGATCGACCGCTATAAGGTCGAGGAGATCGAAAAAGCGGCCGACGTGGTCGTCTGGTGCTGCGACGAAGCTCCCGGATTCACGCCCGGCCGCGCGCAGGACAAGGCCTTCGTCGGAAATATCGTGGCGGCCATGGTCGGCCTATGCGCGCGGCGATCTGGGCGACGGCCGAGATTCCGCTTGAGCGCGGTGGATCGCCTGGTGGCGATCGGCTCGGATGGAATGATGGGCGCGGTCGCAGCGCGCGCGGCATAGGGTGCTGGCGCCGTATCTGAAGCCCGGCTCACAAAGCCATCGGCAGCATCAATTCGCCGATGCAATGCATGATGAAGGAGATCTGCGCGCAGTGTTTGCAGCTCCACAAGGATCCGATGACCGGCGAAGAGACGGTGGTGTTCTCCTGCTTCAACCAGGACCAGCCGCTCGATGAAGTGGATTGGAGCGTGCTGCGCACGCGGCTCTCGCAGAACGGTGTGCAGGAAAAACTGACCAGGCAGTGGATCGACCGCTGCCTGAAGCAGACCGGGGCAAGAGAAGCGACGGCCTGACCGCGGTACCAGCCGACAATCGCGGCGAACCTAGTGCGAGAACGCGCGAACGGGCGCGAAATTCGATATGGTGAGAGCAGCCATGCCCGACCGGCTCATCCACGGCCCCGTTCTGGTGAATACCATTGGGCATTGCGCGGGCGCCCTCATTTTCGGAATCCTTTTTTATCTTTTCGTGGTCAGCTGGCGGCGCACCCGCGAGCAAAGGAGCATCCTGCCGGCGCTGGCCGCGGGCCTCGCGATGCTGTGGAACGCCGGATCGCTGATCGCGCTCGCGCGCGGGGACGGGGATGACGGGGCCACCGACATCATCACGACCATCAGTTTTTCGGCGCTGAGCCTGCTGCCGGCGGTGCTGCTCCACATTTCGCTCGGCGCGCTCCAGCGCTTCCTATGGATCGCCGGATATGTGCTCAGTGTGATCGCGATCGGACTGCACGTGGCCGATCTGCGGACCGGCTCGGCGCATTTCCATTCGGCGGCTCTGCTGTTGGTGACGGTCGGTTTCGGGGCGCTGACGGTGATCTCCGTCGCGGTCGATTTACGGGCGCACAATCCCGCGGCCGGCAAGCGTCTGGCGGGCGCGATGAGCCTGTTTTTGTTCGCGATTTCATTTGTCCATTTCGGTTCGGCGGCGAGCGGGCGCATGTGGGAAGGGGAAATCGCGGTGCACCACGCGGGGCTTCCGCTCGCGCTCCTGGTATTGCTGCAGGACTATCGCTTCCTTTTGATGGACACGTTCCTGCGCTTCATTGTGAACGCCACGTTGAGCGCGGCTGCGCTGCTACTGTGCGTGCGTGCGCTCCAATCGCAGGAACTCGCGGAGCACCTCCAGCATCCGTTCGATATGGGCGTGCTTTTCGTGGCAGGCTGCCTGTTGCTGACGGGTTTCGTCTATATCCGGAATCGCGCGCAGCGGCTCGTGACCAGCGCGCTGTTCCTGCGTTCCAACGTGGAAGCGCCCCTGGAGGAACTACGCAATCCCTCCGGCAAATCCGCGCTCGATTCTCACGAGGAGAACGAAGCCGCTTACCTGGCCCATGCCGCCGCGACCATCGCGGGATTCCTGCATGCCGGCCGGTACGCGTGGGATCGCCGGCCCGCGGCGGGCGAGGCGCCGGGAGCATCCGGTCCGCCCGTGCCAACGGCTCCGTCCGCGGTATTGCATCCCCCGGCGTGGAAACTTCCCGCCTGGGTGCAGGCCGTGGTTCCGCTGACGTTTGCCCGAGGGGACACGCAAATCCTTCTGCTGGGTCCGCGCACGGGCGGGCGGCGCTACCTGAGCGAGGATTTCGCGGTCCTGAGCCGTCTGGCCGCAGCCGCGGTGGAGCACGTGGAGCAAAAGCGCGGGGAGCAGATGCAGCAACTGGTGGCACGGGCCGAGCTGCGCGCGCTGCAATCGCAGATCAATCCGCACTTTTTATTCAACTCGCTCAACACTCTGTATGGAACCATCTCGCGCCAGAACGCCGAAGCGCGCCGTCTGGTTCTGAACCTTGCCGATATCTTCCGCTACTTTCTTCAATCGGACCGCACGTTTATCCAGGTAGCCGAAGAGCTCAGAATCGTGCGCGCGTATCTTGAGATCGAACAGTTGCGGCTGGGACCGAAGTTGCGCACGCGCGTGGAAGCGGATCCGGACGCGCTGGCCGCCGGAATTCCCGTGCTGTCCATTCAACCGCTGGTGGAAAACGCGGTGAAACACGGCGTCGCCGCGCGCTCCGGCGAAGGTTTCGTGCATTTGCGGATCGAGGCCCGCGAGGAACGTCTCGCGGTGAGCGTCTCGAATTCGAGCGGCGGAAGAGCGTGGGATCCGGCGGCGGCTGATGCGCAGACAAAAAAACCGCGCTCGGATTCCTCGACGATCGGCTCCGGCATCGGGCTAGCGAACGTCCAGCGCCGTCTGACGCTGTGCTACGGGGAGGACGCCGAGATCCGCGTGACCGCCGAAAACGAGACGACGGAAGTCAGTTTTTCGATCCCCATGCGGCGCTCCGTTGCGGCGGCGGTGAGCGTCTGAGATCCTGATCGGTATGCGTGCCCCGGTCAGCGAACGATCCGTGCCCGCCCTCTCGGGGCCCGTCGCGGCGTCCCCGGCGGCCATCGGGGCAGTTCCCCCGCGCGAGGCGCTGCTAAAGATTCTGATCGTCGACGACGAGCCGATCGCGCGTCAGATTCTGCGCGAAGAATTGGAATCGATCGCGGACGTCGAAATCGCGGGCGAAGCGGAAGATGGACCCCTGGCGCTCGATTTCATCGCGCAGCGCGCTCCCGATCTGGTGCTTCTCGATCTGCAGATGCCCGGGATGGGCGGGTTCGAAGTCGTGCGCCGCCTGAAGCACATGGCCCAGGCGCCGGTCATCGTGATCGTCACCGCCTACGATCAGTTTGCCATTCAGGCCTTCGAAGCCGGGGCCATCGACTACCTTCTGAAGCCGGTGGGGCGCGAGCGGCTGGCGGAGGCCGTGGAGCGCGCGCGGCGCATGAGCGCGAGGCAGGCGCTCGAGAAGATCGCGGCAATGCAGGAGCTGCCCGATCCCCACTCGGGCGCGCCCCACCGCAAAATTGTAGGCCGTGCGGGCGACGAGTATTTCCTGCTGCGAGCCGACGAGATCCTCGCGTTTCAGGCCGAGGGCGACCTGGTGCACATTATCACGGCCAAGCGGAAATATTTAGCCACGCAAACGCTCCGGGCCCTGGAAGAGCGACTGGCCGCCTCGAGCTTCCGCCGCATCCATCGCAGCGCACTCATCAATGTAGAGCATGTCAGAAAGATGAGCGTCCTCAGCAGCCAGCGGTGGCTGGTTACGCTCGATAACGGCCAGGAGTTCATCGCGAGCAAGCGCCTGGGGCAGGCTGTCCGGGATCTCGCGCATTGGTAAAGACGGACGTGTGTTACATTGCCTGTGATGAGATGGCTGCCTGCCGTTCTTTTGCTCGCTCCGTGCGCATTCGCGCAGAAGATCACCGTCGAGTTCGACGCCACCGTTGACTTCTCGAAATACCACACGTTCCTGATTCGCTCGGGCGAGTTGAACAGCAGGAACGAAGCGCTCAACAGCGAACTGGTCCGCAAACGTCTGGACGCCGACATCGCCCGGGAGCTCACGAAACGGGGGCTTCAAAAATCGCGGACCGATACTTCCGATCTGAATGTCCGCTACCGGCTGGGCACGGCCCGGAAACTCGAAACCGAAGCGTATCCGGCGGGCTGGCGCGGCTGGGGGACGCGGATCGTGCGCGTGCCGTACGCCGAAGGAACGCTGGTCCTCGATCTGCGCGATCCTTCGACGCGGTCGCTCGTGTGGCGCGGCATTGCGAGAGAAGAGAAGGACGACCCCAATAAAATCGAGCCGAAGCTCGAGGACATGGTGCGGAAATCCATCGAGAAGTATCCGCCGAAACCAAAAGAATAGACGCGCCCGGAACCCGGCGCCGGCCGTCTCGCACGATATACTGGCAACGGCCCGCACTCGCGGGCATTTTCAGGGAGGATTCACTATGCGAACGTCTTTCGGCATTTTTCTGCTCGCGAGTCTGGCTTCCACAGGTGTGCTGCGCGCACAGAGCCCTCGTCCGGAAGCGCCGCCGTTTAATCCGTCGCGCATGGAGATGCAGGCGCCGCCGCCCGAAGGCGTGGCGATCCGCGCGGGGCGTCTGTTCGACGCGCGCTCCGGAAAAAATCTGGCCAACCAGATCGTCGTCATCAAGGGCGACCGGATCACGGACGTAGGTCCCGCGGCGAGCGTCCAGATTCCGCAAGGCGCACGCGTCATCGACCTGAGCCGGGCAACGGTAATGCCCGGGTTGATTGACCGCCACGTTCACCTTATGCAGGACCCGGAACCAAACGAGAGCCGCACGACGCTGGTCGGACTGCATTATGCGCTAAAAGATATGCACGCCGGGTTCACGACTTTGCAGGACATGGGCTCGCAATATAGCTACGGCACGGTGGAGCTGCGCGACGCGATTAACAAAGGTCAGATTCCGGGGCCGCGCCTGCAGGTTTCCGGACCGCAGCTTGCGCCGCGCGCCGCGAATTATTACCCCGCGCCTTCGATGGTCGTGCCCTTTGGGCATGGCCCAGGGATTCCTTCCTTCCAGCTCGAGGCCGACGTGAACTCGCCGTGGCTCGCGCGCGCGGCGGTGCGGGAACGCTCGCACTACGGCGTGGATTGGATCAAGGTTTACGAAACGGAAGATTACGAAGGCAGCGGTTATCCAACCGGCGGCGGTGCGTTCAAGCCGGACGGCACCATGATCAATGTCCCGTCTCTTACGCTCGAAGAGAATCAGGCGCTGGTGGACGAGGCGCATCGGCGAGGGTTGAAGGTCGCCTGCCACGCCTACGGGGGCGAAGGATTGCGTAACTGTATCGCGGCGGGCGTGGATATGCCGATGCACCTGACGGTCGGCGTGACGGGAGCGCCCGGTCTCGACGACGAGACCATTCGTCTATTGAAAGTGCCTCTTCCGGACGGCACGATTCGACCCGTCATGCAAACCTTGTGGGACCTGATCGGCGAGCTCGAGGAAAAAGACCTGAAGTCCTCCGGAGGAAAGTATACGCGTCTGAGTCTCACCGAGCTGAGCTTCAAGCGGCTGGTGCGCGAGGGCTTCACGCAAGTTTTCGGCAGCGGAGCTTACATGGCGGGCCACGGCGCGCAGGCGTTTCAATTCGCCTACTACGTCAAGTGGGGAATGACGCCCGCGCAGGCGCTGCAAATGGCGACGCTGCACGCCGCGGAAAGCTTAAATTTCGATCTTGGGAAAAATGTCGGCATCGTGGAAAAAGGACGCTTTGCGGATCTGGTCGCGGTCTCGGGAGATCCGCTCGCGGATGTCACGGAGACCGAGCGCGTGAAGTTCGTGATGAAGGGCGGAGTGGTGTACCGGAACGATTTGAAGTAGCGGCAGGGCCGGTTCCCTCGGATCGAACAACGGCTCAGCTTCGCGACTGCTCGTCCCCTGCCCGACAGGCGCTTGGGAATATCCCTCACGAACCCGTTTCCGTAGCCGATAACCACAAGGTGCGGAATTGGTCGATCGTCTCCAAAATCTGGGCGATTCTTGCGCTGAGCGTAGTGGGAGGCGCAGGCGGCAGCGGCTTTCTCTTTCTGCGGCTTGAGGGGGTTGTGGGCGCGTACGAAAATCTGCTGGATCAGGACCTCGCGAGTCAGGATCGCGTGCGCGTGATGCAGGTGACCTTCAAGAAACAGGTGCAGGAGTGGAAGGATTTGCTCTTGCGCGGACGCGCCACGGACGCTCGCAAGAATTATGCGGACGCTTTCCATAAGGACTCCGATCTTGTGCGCGCGCTGGCGCTCGAATTGCGTTCCGCCATCCGGGACCCGGAGGCTTCCGGGCTTCTCGATCAGTTCATTGCAGCGCACGCAGTCATGCAAACGAAATATGATGCGGCCCTGGACGCGTTCGTGAAGTCTGGCGGAAACGCCCAGGCGCTCGCCGACGGCCAGGTGAAAGGGCAGGATCGCGCGCCGACCGATCTCATCGATAAGATCGTCGCGGCAATCGGGCGGCACACGGCCAAAGAAAGAGCTGCCATCGCAAACAGCCTGTGGATTTTTGGCGCCGGCGGCGCGCTGTCGCTGGCTGTTTTTGTGGTGGTCGCCTTTGGCACCATCCGCGGCATCGCTGGCACCCTCCGCCGCGCGGTACAGGAGGTGACCGAAGCAGCGACCGAAGGGGCCGAGGTCGCCTCCCAGGTTTCGAAGGCGAGTCATACGCTGGCGCAAGGAACAACCGAACAGGCCGCGCTTCTGGAGGAAACCTCGGCGGCCGCGGAACAGGCCTCTTCCATGACCCGGCGGAACGCGCAGCACTCCAAACGATCCACCGAGGTGATGTCCTTGGTCAACGCCCGCGTGGAAAAGGCCAACCAATCTCTTGTGGAAATGGTGGCCGCCATGGGAAGCATTGGCGCGTCGAGCGGAAAAATCGCGAAGATCATCCGGGTGATTGACGAGATCGCATTTCAGACCAACCTGCTGGCATTGAACGCAGCCGTGGAAGCCGCTCGCGCGGGCGAAGCGGGGGCCGGCTTTGCCGTGGTGGCGGACGAGGTTCGAAGTCTCGCGCAGCGCAGCGCTCAGGCCGCCAAGGACACCGCGGCGTTGATCGAAGAGTCGATCGCCGTTTCGAGCGGTGGGGTCGAAAAGGTAAATACGGTGGCCGAGGTCATCCGTTCGATCACGGAGGCGGCTGCTGAAGTTCGCACGCTGGTGGATGAGGTGAGCCGCGGCAGCGAGGAGCAGGCCAAGGGGATCGAGCAGATCTCGAACTCCGTGCGCGAGATCGAACGAATCACGCAGAACTCGGCGGCCAGCGCGGAAGAACTGGCGGCCGCCGGCCAGCAGTTGAGCTCGCAGACGGACGGACTCACGCAAATCGTCTCGGACGTCCGATCCATGGTGAACGGCGCTTCTGCTTCGGTCTGAAATCAAAAGGCCCAGGGCGGGAACTAAAAGAAACAAGCGGCGAAAGAAACAAGCGGCGCAACCGACGATTGTGGTCGCCTCCGTCCGTCCCCGCCACCCTCCCCGTTTCCCGCAAAGTTTGAGAGAATAAAGCAGGTTATACTCGCGTGTAACCTCTGATCCATGGCCAGCACCTTGAAGATATTCACAGTGAAGAAGGTCAAGCTCATGAAAAGCCTTTTCGCGATTCCTTTGTTGATTGCCGGCTTAGCGACCGGCGTTCAGGCGCACCACTCCTTCAGCGCGGAGTTCGATTCCACCAAACCTTTAAAAGTTATGGGCACGGTGACCAAGGTGGAATGGCAGAATCCGCATATCTGGTTTTACGTGGATGTGAAGAATGCCGACGGCACGGTAACCAATTGGGGCTTCTCCGGAGGCGCTCCGGGACAGTTGATGCGGCGCGGCATTATGCGCAGCTCGATTCAGCCCGGGATGGTCATCACCGTGGAAGGCTTCCACGCCAAGGATGGCTCCAACAACGGGAACGGGGCGCGCGTGACGTTTGCCGATGGGCGCATGGTTTTCACGGCGGGCAATGAGGATCGCAGGCCCGACGACGACAAGAAATAGTTCACGAAAGGTTTGCCGGGAGGAAAGCAAATGAAAACGTCCAAAAGCCTCGCGCCCTTCTCGATCGCTGCCGTGGTACTGGCAAACGTAGCGCTTCTCGCCGTTCCTGCCGCGGCCCAAAACAACCAGAACGCGACCAATCAGAACGCCACCAGCAAGAACGCGGCTCAGAACAAGAACACGGCCAGCGCTTCGCCCGCGGGCATTCCCCGAACCGCCGACGGGAAGCCCGACTTTACCGGCTTCTACGAATGGCCCAAGTCCGACGGCGAGCAATGCCACTGTTCGGCGACGGTGTTCGATCGCAAGTTTTTCGCGCCGCTCAAACCAGGCGGCGAAGCCTTCCTTGAGCCGCGTAACGGCGATCCGCGGCACGATGAACCGCGTGATTTTTGCATGCCTGCCGGTTTTCCCTCCGGAATCCTTTCGGCTTATGCGATGCAGTTCTTCCAGAACAAAGACAACCTGGTGATGGTGCATGAGTTTCAGCGCATGACCCGGGTGATCCCTCTCGACGGTCGCAAGCACCGCGAGGACATGGAACCCACGTTTTATGGCGATCCCGTGGGCCACTGGGAAGGCGACACGCTGGTGATCGAGACAACTGGATTTAAGCGCTGGTCGCTTGACGATTATTTCTACACGAACAACAAGGAATATCGCATGCATTCCGACGCGCTGCGCACCATCGAGCGCATCAAGTATCAGGATCCGAAGACGCTTTCCTACAACCTCACCATCGACGATCCCAAAATCTTCGTGGGTCCATGGTCGCAGGAATTCAAGATTCGCGCCCGCCCCGAATGGGAGAAGAGCGGCATGGTGGAGTACGTCTGCGAGGAAAACAATCGTTGCCCGGGCGGACATTGCGGCGGCGGGAAGTAATCAGCTACCCAGCAACACAAGTGCGCGGAGGAAGTTGCGCTCCCTCACACCGCGCCGCCGCGCCGGTTCCCGAGTGAATCGAGGAAAGACGTAGCCGGAATATGCCATGCCAGCCGGTATTTGGCGATCTTTTTGAGATCGGGAGCAACCTTATCGCGTAAATTGCGTCTCGAACGTTAGTGGAGGAAAAATGTTTCACCGGTTCACAGTTGCGTTTGGAGTTGTCGCCGCGTTGCTGATCGCGGCGCCTGCGTTCGCGTCCGACGAGGTTTACCCCGGGGGCGGCACTCTCGCCCAGATCGTGGATGGGGGAGGGACGTACTCGATCATTACTCTGATTAATTTGGACACCGTTGCCGCGAACTATAACCTCTATTTTTACGCCGATAACGGGTCGGCCCTTACGCTCACCACGACGGCGGGCACGGCGAGCGTATTGTCAGGCCAATTGCCGGTGGGTGGATCGACGATCATCCGGACCAATGGCGGAGCCAGCACCATTGCGCAGGGCTACGCCGTTCTGGTGACCAATAACACGGTCGCGGGCTCCGCGGTCTTTGGACTGCCGCTCGCGAGTTCACCGCTCGCGGAAGCGTCCTGCCCGCTGGACACTGGTTTCGACTACATCATCGGCATCCCGTTTGATTCGACGACCGCCGCGGTTGGCTTGGCGCTCGCCAATTCTATAGGAGACGGGCTGTACCAGGAAGACGGTCCGCAAACCGCCAATCTGGCGATCGCATTCTATGATCAGAGCGGCAACAATTTTTACTCCACTACCTATACATTGCCCTATGGTCAGCACACGGCCTTCATGCTGAACAACCAGTTTCCGCAGGTCTCCGGGATGACCGGCACAATGGTGATCGTTTCGAGAGACCCAACCGGCAATCCTTACGCGGTGAAGACGCTTGGTCTTCGCGCGAATAACGCCGGCACGACGTTCACGTCCATCACGCCACTGGTCCCCTGCAACGGCGGCTACGACTCGGCCGGCTATTACGTGTGCGGAAATTAGCGAATGAGCTTTGCCGAGTGTGCGGCTCTGAACCCACTGAAGAAAAGCCTGCGCTGATTCCCCTGGACTAGACTTTCGCGGTCCGCTCTCCCGAGCCGATATGGTCTCTGGAGGGCAGATGTTCCGACAATTCTTATGGGCGCTCGAAGCGGCCCCGGCGCTGGTTTGCTTCCTTTTAGGATTGGCCCCGGCGCGGGCGGCCGACATTGTTTATGCCGGAGGCGGCGCTTTGTCCCAGGTTGTGGACGGCGGTGGAACCAGGACCACCATCACGCTGGTGAACCTGGACGGATCGGCTGCGCCCTACACACTTTATTTCTACGATGACAACGGAAATCCGCTGACGTTGTCGACGACGGCTGGCAGCGCAGCCTCGGTGCTCGCGGGCACGCTCAGCGCGAACGCATCGGCGATCATCCAAACCAACGGAGGTGGGACGGCGGTTCTCGAAGGATGGGCCTTGCTCGTGACCAACAATACGATCGCGGGCAGCGCCGTCTTCGGGATCGTTCTCTCCTCAGGATTCGTCGAAGCTTCCTGTCCCCTGGATACGGGTCAAGATTACCAGTTCGGGCTCCCTTTCGATCACACGAACTCGGTCACCGGCGTGGCCATCGCGAACGCGTGGCTCCCGACGGCGCTTTCGGTAACGGTAACCGTTTATGATTTAAACGGGAATCGAATCCTCGCGGACGTTTTCAGTCTTCCAGGATCGGGACATACGTCTTTTATGCTGACCGATCGGTATCCTCAACTCAACGGAGTTCGCGGATTCATCGTTTTCACCGGAAGCTATTACATGAACGTCCTCGGCCTGCGTGCGACGGACACCACCTTCACCTCGATCACGCCGATCGTTGCCGATGGCTGGTAGTAATGGGCCTTAAGCGATCAGCCAAAGATCGGCTCAAATCGGTGCCGGACCATTCACGAGTGTTGTATGTTTACCACAGCAACGGTCTTTTTGCGTGTCTCTGACGACACACGAATCCACCAACAACTCTTTTTATTTCTTTGATGTAACCGACCTCGGCCCGGGCCGCGTTTGATAACATGGAAGGTTATTAACGTTTGATGTGCGGGAGGCCCCTTCTTGCGATTTGAAACCACGGTCCAACGGCCCGTCGAGGCGTCGGGAGTTGGCCTGCACTCGGGGGTTCCAGTACGGATTCGGATCGTTCCCGCCCCCCCCTCCACTGGCATCGTTTTCGTCCGCACCGATCTGGACCGTTTCCTGATCCCCGCGAGCTGGCGCTACGTTCAAAAAGTCAGTTACGCCACCAGCCTGATGCGTCAGGGAGTGCTGATCTCCACGACCGAACATCTGCTCAGCACTTTTTACAGCATGGGAATCGATAACGCTTTCGTGGAGATCGACAACCTGGAAGTTCCGATTTTGGACGGCAGCAGCCTGCCGTTCGTCAATTTGATCAATGAAGCGGGAGTCAAGGAATATCGGCGCCGCAAGCGCTTCCTTCGAATTCGCCGCCCGGTATCGGTGGAAGGAGGCGGCAAGCGGATTACGATTCTTCCGTCGGACCGCTTTCTGTTGACCTGCGACGTCTATTTTCAACATCCACTCGTAGGCCGCCAGGTGCTGGAGACGGAAGTGACTCCGGATCATTACGCGGACAACATCGCGCCGGCGCGCACCTTCGGTTTTGAATATGAACTGGGGCAAATGCGCAACATGGGGCTGATTCGCGGAGCCTCGCTCGATAACGCGGTGTGCTTCAACCACTCCTCCATCCTCAATCCGGGCGGCTTGCGTTTTCCGGACGAATGCTGCCGCCATAAGGCCCTCGATCTGATCGGCGATCTGGCGCTGATCGGCAAACCACTGCTGGGCCACGTGATCGCGGAACGCGCCGGCCACGCCATGCACTTCGCCTTGGTGAACCGGATCATGTCGGACCCGACGCTGTATGAAGTGATCAGCTTCGACCAGCTCGCGACGCGCGTCGCGCACGCTCTCGTCTCCTAGTTTGCGCGTGAACTCATCACTTTTACGGTAAGAGGATCGCAGAAGTCCTCGAGTGTACTAAGCTGGGTTTCATAGCGCGCTTTCCGTCGCATGAGGCACATCCCGAACCTGCTGACAGCCGCGCGTATCGCGACCACTCCCTATCTTTTCTGGCTGACGTGGCAGCGTGACTACACGCCGGTGATCTGGCTGTTCATCGCCATCGGCCTCACCGATATAGCGGATGGGTTTCTTGCACGGCACTTCTCGATTACCTCGCGATTAGGAGCGTATCTCGACCCGATCGCGGACAAGCTTCTCTTAAGCGGGATGTTCGTCACTTTGCTCCTGGCGCATTTGATGGATCCCTGGCTCGCCTTCCTGGTACTGGGACGCGACGTTCTGATTCTGCTGGCGGCCGCCGGATTCTATTTCCTTAAACAGCGCCGCAATTTTCCGCCCTCGGTTTGGGGGAAGGCGAGCACGTTTGCGCAGATCCTGTTCATCTGTTTCAGGGTCGGCGAATTGGATGGAATTCCGGTGCACGCGGCGGTGGTGGGATTGGAATACGCCGGCGCGCTCTTAGTGATCATCAGCACGCTGGACTACGGCCGGCGCGTCACGACGCCGGTTTCCTGATCGCGCTGCCGTACTCGCGATCCACTTGCGAGCTTTGCGTAAGGCGAATAACAGGGTTCCTTTACATGGAGTTAACGAAGATGCTACGCTCATTAGTTAATGCGCACAGTTGACTTGATTCACCGCAAGCGTAACGGCGAGGAACTATCGGCCGAGGAAATCGCCTTCATCGTGGACGGTTACACCAACGGTACCATTCCGGATTATCAGGCTTCGGCGTTTCTGATGGCCGTATTTTTTGCGGGGATGACGGACCGCGAGGTCAGCACTCTGACAGACCGGATGCTGACTTCCGGGGAAAAGGTGGATCTGTCTTCGGTCCCGGGCGTGAAGGTGGACAAGCACTCGACCGGCGGCGTCGGCGATAAGACCAGCCTGATCGCATCGCCGCTCGCGGCGGCGGCCGGCGTCGTGGTGCCGATGATCTCCGGACGCGCGCTCGGCCACACCGGCGGCACGCTCGATAAGCTCGAATCCATTCCGGGTTTCCGCACCAATCTGAACATCGATGAATTTCGCGCGCAATTAGCGGCGCACAAGCTCGCCTTTATCGGGCAGACGGCGGAGATCGCTCCGGCGGACGCGAAACTATACGCCCTCCGCGATGCCACCGCGACCGTGGAATCGATTCCGCTGATCGCCTCGTCGATCATGTCGAAGAAACTGGCGGTGGGTCTCGACGCGCTGGTGCTGGACGTGAAAGTGGGCGCCGGGGCGTTCATGAAGCGCCAGGTGGATGCGCGCCGCCTGGCGCAAATGATGGTGGGCATCGGCCGCCGCATGGATAAGCGCGTGCAGGCGCTGATTACCGATATGAATCAGCCTCTGGGCTATGCCATCGGCAATGCTCTGGAAGTCATGGAGGTTTCCCAGACGCTGCAGAACGCGGGGCCGGCGGATCTTACGCGCCTATCGCTGGAACTTGCCGCGCGCATGATCCATCTGGGCAAGATCACGGCCACGCTCGAGGAAGCGCGTGAAGTTGCGCAGAAGAAACTGCTCGATGGCTCGGGCTACCGCAAGCTGAAGGAAGTGATCGCGGCCCAGGGCGGCAACGCGGCGGTGCTCGATCGTTTCGAGTTGCTCCCGAACGCGACCGGCGCGCGGGAAATCAGTTCTCCGCGAGCGGGCTATATCAGCGCCATCGACGCCGAGTACATCGGACAGGCGTCCGCCATGATCGGCGCGGGACGCGACATGAAGGAGGACGCGATCGATCCGGCGGTGGGCGTGATTCTGGAAGTCAAGGTGGGCCAAAAGGTGGATGCGGGCGGGGTGTTGTGCCGCTTGTATTACACCCGCGAAGACAACGTGGACGAAGCCGCGCAGCTTGTGGAAGATGCCTTCCGTATTTCGGGCGCGGCGCCCGAAGCCCGCGAACTGATCCTCGAAGTGGTGGGCTGATCGGGTTCGTCCATGGGACGGTTCACCGGCCTGCTTGGCCTGACGGCGATTTTGGCGGTGGCCTATCTGTTTTCGAATAATCGCGGCGCGATCCGGCCGCGGGTGATTTTGTGGGGCCTCGGCCTGCAGTTCGGCTTCGCCTTCCTGGTGCTCAAAACAAATTTCGGAGTGTTATTTCAGGTTATCGGGAGGGGCGTCAATCACCTGATCGAATATTCGGCGGAGGGCAGCCGCTTCCTATTCGGAGACAAACTTGGGGCCGCGAATGATCAGTTCGGTGTGATCTTCGCGTTCCAGGTTTTGCCTATTATTATTTTCATCGCTTCGTTTTTCGCGATCCTTTACTACCTGGGCATCATGCAGCTGTTTGTGAGAGCTATGGCGGTGGTTATGCAGCGCGTGATGGGAACCAGCGGCGCCGAATCCATGAACGTGGCGGCCAGCATCTTCATGGGGCAGACTGAAGCGCCGCTCACCATCCGGCCTTTTCTGGCCGGCTTGACGCAGAGCGAATTGTTCACCGTGATGACGAGCGGCATGGCGCATATCTCCGGATCCGTAATGGCCGCTTATGTCCTGATCGCGCATGTGGAGTTTCAACATCTGCTGACGGCTGTCATCATGACGGCCCCGGCGACATTGATGCTGGCCAAAATTCTGATGCCGGAGACCGGCAAGCCGGCGACGGCGGGCAGTGTCAAAATCGAGGTCGAGAAGCCCGGCGTGAACTTGATCGATGCGGCGGCGCGCGGAGCCTCCGACGGTTTGCAGCTTGCGCTGAACGTCGGCGCGATGCTGATCGCGTTTCTGGCGCTGATCGCGATGATGAACGGAATCCTGGGAGCCATCCATACCGTGAACGGATTCGGCTGGCTGCCGCCGACCATGCAGGAAATCCTGGGGCGCATTTTCGCGCCGGTGGCGTGGCTGATGGGCGTGCGGTGGAGCGACAGCGTCGCCGTGGGCAACCTGCTCGGCACGCGACTCATTTTGAACGAATTCGTGGCATATGTAGATTTGGGAAAGATCGCTGGGATGCTGGATCACAAATCCTTCGTCATTGCGACGTTCGCATTATGCGGCTTCGCCAATCTCAGTTCGGTGGCGATGCAGGTAGGCGGGATTGGAGCGCTCGCTCCTACGCGCCGCTCGGATCTGGCGCGGCTCGGACTAAAAGCCATGGCCGCCGGCACGATGGCGAATTTTATGTCAGCGTGCATCGCGGGCATGCTTCTGTGAAGAAGTATGGATAACACTCCTGTCGGAATCGTACTGGGCAGCGGGCTGGGAGCCTTCGCGGAGACCGTCGAGAACGCCGTCGCGACTCCCTTCGCGGAAATCGCAGGGTGGCCGCTTTCGACCGCCGAGGGCCACGCGGGGCGGCTAGTCGGGGGCCGCGTCGGGGGCCGGGATGTCATCGTACTCGCGGGGCGGGCGCATCTCTACGAGGGCTATTCGCCCGCACAAGTGGTTTTCGGAATTCGGGAGCTCGCTCGCCGCGGCGTAAAAAGCGTGATCCTGACCAACGCGGCGGGCGGCATCAACCTTTCGTATCGTCCCGGAGATCTGGTGTTGATTTCCGATCACATCAATCTGACGGGCGCAAATCCTCTGACCGGTCCGAACGATCCAGCCATCGGCCCGCGTTTCCCGGATATGACGGAAATTTACTCGGCGCGTTATCGCGACATCGCGCAGCAGGCAGCCGCAACATCCGGCGTGAAGCTGAAGGAAGGCGTTTATGCGGCGCTGCTTGGCCCGAGCTACGAAACTCCCGCCGAGATCCGGTATTTGCGCGCGATGGGCGCGGATCTTGTAGGCATGTCGACGGCGCTCGAGGCGATCGCAGCGGCCCACGCGGGGTTGCAGGTGCTGGGAATTTCGTGCGTCACGAATATGGCGGCGGGAGTTCTGCCGCAGAAACTGATGCACGAGGAAGTGCTGGCGGTGGGCGCACAGGTGCGCGAGACGATGATCAAGCTATTGACGGCAGTTGCTCCGCGGCTGGGGTAGCGCCGAGATCATCCGGCACGTTCCCTTGCTGCACGCTGATTCGATCCAGCCGGCAGGTGCCGGAATCCGGGATCGGGATGACGCATACAATAGAGAATATCCATGGGGATTTTTTATTCACGCCCGGAATTGGTGGAGGCGCGGGCACGCTGGCGCGCCGAAGGCAAAACTGTGGTATTCACCAACGGCTGTTATGACATCCTGCATCCCGGCCACGTGCGTCTGCTCGAGCGCGCCCGAAGTCTGGGACAGATTCTGATTCTGGCGTTAAACACGGACGCGAGTGTCGCACGCTTGAAGGGCCCGAGCCGTCCGCTGATCGACGAAAACGAACGTGCCCGCATGGCGCTCGCGCTCGCTGCGGTGGACGCGGTCACGTTTTTTGACGAGGACACGCCCCGCGAGCTGATCGCCGCTGTCCTGCCCGATGTTCTGGTGAAAGGCGCGGACTGGGCGCATTTCATTGCCGGGCGCGAAGAGGTGGAAGCGGCCGGCGGCAAAGTCATGGCCCTGGCGCTCGAACCGGGGTTCTCGACCACCAACATCGAGAAGGAACTGCTTGCCCGCAGAGTGTAACCGGTTCGCCTCGTGACACATCCCGCGGTTCGTGATCTTTTTCACGCGTTGAGCCGTCAGCCGGCCTTGCAGGAAATTGTCGGCAGGCTGGTGCGCCATGAAGGGCCGACGCTATCGCTCGCCGGCCTGACGCCCACGGCCAAGGCGCTGTACATCATCCTGCTGTGGCAACTCACGGAGCGGCCGCTGCTGGTGATCACCGACGGCAATCAGAGCGCGGAGGCGATGGCGGAATATGCGTCGTCGTTTTTCGATCTGCTGATTTCGCGGCCTGAATTGGGACGTCCGCAATTAATTCCCGCGCTCGACGTACTCCCCGGACAAAAGCTTTCTCCGCACACGGAAATTATGGAGCAGAGGGCCATCGGGTTATGGCGCATGGCGTCAGGCAAAGCGCCGGTGACGATCGCGCCGGCGGGCTCCGCGCTGCTGCGAACGCATCCGGCAAGCTACTACAAGCGCCTCGCCATCGAACTGCGCGCGGGCGAGGAGATGCCGCTCGAGATGATCGAGCAGCATCTGCAATCGATCGGCTACACCCGCCGCGAACCCGTCGAAATGACGGGCGAATATTCGATTCGCGGCGGAATTTTGGATGTGTACGCGGCCGAAAACGCGCGCCCTCTGCGCATCGAGTTCTTCGGCGACGAGATCGAATCCATCCGGCGGTTCGAGGTGGATACGCAACGGTCCGTGATGAAGGTCACCGAGGCGATGGTCCTGCCGTTAACGGAGCAACCCCGGACCGGACAGGAATACCCGGGTTGGGAATTCGAGGCGGCGCTCGACGATCCGCGGGAACGGACCCTCGCGGATTTCGCGGAAGCCGGGAACGGCCTGCCGGTTCTGTTGATCGTCGACGAACCGGAGCAAATTCGCGCGGCTTCGGACCGTTTGTGGAAGAGGCTTGCACAGCAGGAGGAAACGCGACCGCTGGCGGAGGCGACCTTCCTGCATTGGGAAGAATTCGAGGAACGCGTGCGCGGACGGGAAGAGGTGCGTTTGCGGCAACTGGATCTCGATCCTCACACGCCCCACATCGCAACGCGCCCTTCGCTCGCATTTCACGGCAGTATGCAGATGGCCGTCGCCGAGACCAAAACCATGGTCGAGAGAGGCTATCGCGTCGCTTTCTTTGCGCCGTCCAACGGCGAGTTGGAACGACTGGCGGACATCCTCAACGAATACGGAGTGCCCTTCCAGTTGGGACTCGCAGCGAACGAGGCGGCGTCGTCCTATCTCGCCGATCGCGCCTATATGGCCGGGCCGGTGGCCAGCACCTATCTGATTAAAGGCATGGTCCGGCGCGGCGTTGTCTTCCCGGACGCCTCCATCGCCTTTATCGGGTGCGAAGATCTCTTCGATCCTTCGGCGCTGGTTGCCGAACCAGCGATCTCGCAAAACCGCCATTCCGCCTTCGCGGCCGATCTCGCGGACCTGAAGCCGGGCGATTATCTGGTCCACACGACGCACGGAGTGGGAAGATTCCTGGGGCTACGGGAAATCGCGCAGGGCGAGCAGAAGGGCGATTTCATGTTGCTCGAATACGCGGGCGACGCCAAGCTTTATGTTCCGCTCACACGCCTGGATCTGGTCGAGAAATATCGGGGAGGCGGGGAGAGTGGTCCGCCCCTCGATCGGCTGGGCGGGGCCACGTGGACCCAGAGAAAGACGCGCGTCAAAGCGAAGATGCGCGATATGGCCGACGAACTCCTCAAGCTGTACGCGCAGCGCCGGGCGGCGGAAGCGTTCGCGTTCTCCCGCGATTCCAACTGGCAGCGTGAATTCGAAGACGCTTTCGAGTACACCGAAACGAAGGATCAGCTATCGGCCATCAAAGAGATCAAGCGCGATCTCGAAGTCGGTCATCCCATGGATCGTCTTCTGTGCGGCGATGTGGGATTCGGGAAGACGGAGGTCGCGATGCGGGCGGCCTTCAAGGCCCTGGGCGACGGAAAACAAGTCGCCGTGCTTGCGCCGACCACGGTTCTCGCTTTCCAACACTTTGAAACGTTCAAGCGGCGTTTCGCGGCGTTTCCCGTGCGCATCGAAATGTTTTCGCGGATGCGCAATAAAAAGGAAATTCCGCAGGCGCTCGAAGACCTGGCGGACGGTAAGATCGACGTGGCGATCGGCACGCACCGGTTGATCTCGAAGGACGTGGTGTTCCGGGACCTGGGATTGATGATCGTCGATGAAGAACAACGTTTTGGCGTCCGCCACAAGGAACGTTTAAAACAATTGCGGCATAACGTGCATGCGCTGGCGATGAGCGCGACTCCCATTCCGCGCACGCTCCACATGTCGATGCTCGGAATCCGCGATATGAGCGTGATCGAGACGCCGCCCAAGGATCGCCTGGCGATTCAGACCGTGGTGGCAAAATTCGATCCGGAATTGATTCGGGCCGCGATCGAACAGGAACTCGGGCCGCGGAGGCCAGGTTTATTTCATTCATAATCGCGTGGACTCTATTTTTTCGCGTGCCGCAATGCTGCAGGAGCTGGTCCCCAGCGCACGCATTGGGGTCGGCCATGGGCAGATGGACGAGAAGGAGCTCGAGCGCGTGCTGCTCGGCTTCATGCGCCACGAATACGACGTGTTCGTCTCCACGACGATCGTCGAAAACGGGCTGGATATCCCGCTGGCGAACACCATGCTCGTCGAGAATGCGGAGCGCCACGGGCTCTCGGAGCTGTACCAACTGCGGGGCCGTGTGGGGCGGTCGAACCGGCGGGCCTACGCATATCTATTGGTGCCCGCGGACACGGAGCTGAGCGAGATCGCGCGCAAGCGCCTGGCTGCGCTGCGGGAGTTCTCGGACCTGGGCGCGGGTTTCAAAATTGCCGCGCTTGATCTGGAATTGCGCGGCGCGGGCAACATGCTGGGAGGCGAACAGCACGGCCACATCGCGGCTGTGGGCTTCGACACGTATTTGCGGCTGCTCGATGAGGCGGTGCATGAACTCAAAGGCGAAGAAGCGCCGCTCGAAGTGCACTCGGCGCTGAATCTGGGGCTGGACATTCGAATCCCTTCCGGCTACATCGCCGACGAGCAGCAACGCCTGCGCGCCTATAAGCGGATCGCCGACGCGAAGGACGCCGGCCAGGCCGAGAAAGTTCGCGCGGAATTGGCCGATCGATACGGCCCCGCGCCCGAGGCGCTGAATACGCTGGTGGAGTTTGCTCTGCTCAAAGCGCAGGCCGAAAGCCTGGAAATCGAAGCGATCGACCGGCGGGGCGCTTCGGCGAGCATCAAGTTCCATCCCGGGTCGAAGGCCGATCCTGAGCGCCTGATGGCGCTCGTCTCCAATGTGGAAGGCGCGCAATTTACACCGGCGGGCGTGCTCAAACTGCCGCTCCCGGGAGGGGATGGAACGGGATCGGTGGTGCACTTCCTGCGGGAAGCCCTGGCGCGGCTCGCTCCTGGCGCGCCGGAATTGAAAGACGCCGGGCGATGAACGTAGAGGGCTCAAGACGTTATAATCACTCTATGCGGCGTTACCTCTTTCTGAGCGGAATTTTCACCGCCTGCGTGGCGTATGGTGCGGAGATCACCGTGGTGGACGAAATCATCGCCAAAGTAAACGGCGATATCATCACCCGGAACGATTACGAGCGTAGCCGCAAGAAGATCGAGAACTCCATGCGGCAGCAGCAAGGCGTCTCCATCGCGCGCCTCAACGAGGAAACCGCGCTGCGGAAAAGAACATTCTGCGCGACAAGATCGATCAGCTGTTGATGATTTCCCGCGCCAAAGAACTCACGATTAACGTCGATACCGACGTGAACAAGCAACTGGCCGATATCCAGCGCAGCTCGAAAATCGCGGATCCCGAGAAATTTCAGGAGTTCGTCCGCCAGGAGACCGGCATGCCGTACGAGGATTACAAGAGCGAGCTCAAAAATCAGATGCTGACGAACCGCGTGATCCGCCAGGAAGTCAGCGGCAAAATCAACTTCAAGAAGGAAGAGCTCGAGAAGCCTACTACAACGCGCATAAGGACGAATTCCAGCGCGAGGAGCGGGTGTTCCTGCGCGAGCTGCTGGTTTCCACCGAAGGCAAGGATGCGGCCGCCGTGGCCGTCGGCCGAGAAGAAGGCCAAGGATCTTTCGGCGCGCGCCAAGAAGGGCGAAAAATTCGAGGATACTGGCGCAGGCCAATTCGGACTCGGCCACGGCGCAGCAGGGCGGCGACATCGGCGCTTACGAAAAGGGGAAGCTGCGCGCCGGATATCGAAAAGTCGGTGTGGGACCAGCCGCGCGGCTTTGTCACCGACCCGATCAACATCGGCAACGGATTTCTGATTTTGAAAGTCGAGGAGCATCCGAAGGCCGGTCTGGCCTCGTTCGAGGAAGCGGAGAACGACATTCGCGCAAAGCTGTATCAGCCGCGCATGCAGCCTGAAATGCGAAAATTCCTGACCCAGCTGCGCATGGATGCGTTTCTGGAGATCAAACCGGGATTCGAGGATACGGGCGCGGCGCCCGGCAAGAACACGGCCTGGGTGGACCCGGCCGAGATCAAGCCGGAGACCGTGACGAAGGAAGAAGTCGCATCGCGCATCCGCCACAAGCGCCTGCTCGGCTTCATGCCGATCCCGGGAACGACCGCGCAGCAGACCGGGACGTCGTCCTCCGCACTAGGACGTTCGCTCCTCACGAAAAATGAAATCGCCTTACATCTCGGAACTCGTCCCGAGCCAGCCGGTCCACGGGGTGTTCCTGGTCCAGAACAAAGACGTTCGCCAGAAGAAAACGGGCGAGCCGTATCTTTCGCTCACGCTCGCCGATCGCACCGGCGACGTGGACGCCAAGATGTGGGACAACGCGCAGGAAGTGCTGGGCACGTTCGAAAAGGACGATTTCGTCCGCGTCAAGGGCATGCTGCAGGTTTTCCAGAACCGGCCGCAGCTCACGATTCACAAGCTGCAGCCGGTGCCGCTGTCGGAAGTCGATATCGCCGATTTCCTGCCGGCCTCGCGCCGCGACCGCAACGAGATGTTCGCGGAGCTGCGCCAGTGGATCGCGTCCGATGACCGACCCGCATCTGAAGGCGCTGCTCGAGCGCGATCTTCGCCGATGACGCCGTCGCGCTCGCGTTCCGCACCGCGCCCGCCGCCAAATCCGTGCATCATAGCTTTATCGGCGGCCTGATCGAGCACGTGCTTTCGCTGTGCCATCTGGCGAAATTCACGGCCGCGCATTATGCCGATATCGATTTCGATCTGCTGCTGGCCGGCGTGATCCTGCACGATATCGGGAAAATCACCGAGCTGCACTACGCGCGCAGCCTCGGGCTACAGCACGCGCCGGCCAATTGCTGGGACACATCTCGATCGGCATGCGCATGGTGGAGGACGCCATTCGCGAGGTTCCCGGATTCCCGCCCGCGATGCGCGATCTGCTGCTGCACATGATTCTGAGCCACCACGGGTCGCTGGAGTTCGGATCGCCCAAGGTGCCGGTTTTCCTCGAAGCGATGCTGCTGCATCAGCTCGATACCATGGACGCGAAGATGGAGTGCATGCGCGCGCTCGATCGAAAAGGATCGCCAGATCGACGGCGTGTGGACGGCGCTACATCGCGCCGCTCGAACGCAGCGTGCTGAAGAAGCGGCGCTATCTGGAGCCTCCGCCCGCCGCCGAGCCCGGCGGTTCGAATCATTCGACTGCGGTTCCTCCTTCGCAAGACGGAGCCGATACGAGCTCGCCGGCTCCCATCGCGGCAAAGCCCACTTCGCCCCGTGCCCCCAGCCTCGCCCTTCGCTTCAAAATTGCAAGAAGCGCTGCAGCACGAAAAATAGTCGTTTTCTATCAGCGACCAAACGCCGAAACGTTTTAGTCTTGATTCGCCAGAGCCTCGGCGATCTCTTCGCCGATCGCCAGCGACGCCGTCGCCCCGGGGCTCGGCGCGTTCACGACGTGCAATTCGCCGGGACCTTCGACAAGTGAAAATCTTCGATCAGCGAACCATCGGGCGCCATCGCCATCGCGCGTACGCCCGCGCCGCCGGGAACCAGATCGTCCGGCTGAATCTCCGGGACCAACCTTTGCAACGTCGCGCAGAAAAGTTCCTTGCTGAAGGATCGCCGCAGTTCCATCCAGCACATGGACGAATAACGGCACAAGAAATTTCGCAATCCCGAGAACGCCAGAGCATCCGCGAGATCGCCCACGCGGATGTCGCTCTTCGTATATCCTTCGCGGGAAAACGCGAGCACCGCGTTCGGGCCCTGCTTCGATTCCGCCGTGAATCATGCGCGTGAAATGGACGCCGAGAAACGGAAAGTTCGGATCCGGCACCGGATAAATCAGATTGCGAACCAGGTTCTGGCGGTCTGCGCCGGATCTCGAAATATTCGCCGCGAAACGGCACGATGCTTATCTCGCGGGCGCGCCCGCGTCATGCGCTGCGACCCGATCGGCATAGCAACCCGGCACAAGTGACGATGCGCGACGCGGAATATTGCGCCGGCGTCGGTCTCGATGCACCACGACGTTCCCGTCGCGACGAAGTCGCGCGGACTTCCGCTCCGGTGATCACTTCCCCGCCCTGCGCGTGCGATCTCCTCCGACCAGAGCACGGCACACGGCCGGATAATCCGCGATGCCTTCTTCGGGAACCCGCACGGCGGCGACGCCCGCGGCGTGCGGCTCGATCTCGCGAAGCTCTTCGCCGGAGAGCCACTCGCAATCCGTGTAAACCGTTGGCGGTCCCGCGTTCGAACAGGCCTTCCGAGCCGCGGAATCTCCTCGCTCGACTGACTGCGACGACGACTTTTCCGCACACTTCGTGCGCGATCGAATGCTCGCTGGCAAAAGGCGATCATCTGGCGGATGCCGCGCACGGCCAGCCGCGCTTTGCGCGATCCAGGCTTGTAATAGAGGCCGGCGTGGAGAACGCCGGAATTGTGGCTGCTCTGATGGCGGCCGACGCTCGGTTTCTTTTTCGAGTACCGTTACATGCGCGTCCGGGAAACGCTGACCGATGCGCCAGGCAGCGGCCAGACCCACGATGCCTCCGCCGACGACTACGATTTTTTCTCTCATACAACTCGGGCGCGTCACTCGCCGTTCAAGCGCCGTCTTTGGCGACGACCCAGGCGTCCTGAACGGAGATCAATCCGTCGGTCACCATGGCGGCGAGTTCGGGCAGAAGCGCATCCACGCGTTCCGCTGTGTCGATGAATTCGATTCGGATCGGAAGATGTTCGGCGAGCGCTTCGAGCTTCGGCGTGTGGAGTTGACGGTGCGAGCCGAATCCTTCCAGACAGCGAATCGCGCTGGCCCCGGGAGCGCCGCGATCGAGAAGGAATTTCATCACGGCTTGATACAGAAGATGATGCTGAAACTTGGCATCCTCGTTGACGTAGATGATGACTTTTTTCGAAGGGTCGCAGGTTCGTCATCGTTTCTTCCGTAGCGGCGCGCCAACCACGCCCCGCACCACACCGCGGCATACCCGGCCACCACGCTGCCGACGATGTTGCCCAGACCGATCCAATAATTTCGGATTCGATCGCCTGAAAACTCTCCCAGCCGAAACTGGAAAACGTCGTGTAGCCGCCGAGCACTCCGGTCACCAGCAGTAGGCGCGCACCGGGATGCGGTTCGCCCCGCTCGGTGAACCATGCCATCAGAAAGCCGATGAGAAAGCATCCTGTAACGTTTACGACGAGGGTGCCAAGCGGGAAACGAATCGGGAAGCGCTGCATGACCGCTGTGCCGACGGCGTAGCGCGCCACACCGCCCGCGGCCGCTCCCACCATCACGAAAAGGTATCGATTCATATGCGGTGAAAATTCTTCAAAATATCGCGAGTCGGATAGCGCAGCGCGATCGGACGTCCATGCGGACAGCTCATCGGCGAGGACGTGGCTGCCAGCTCGCGCAAAAGCCATTCCATTTTAGCGGGTTCGAGCCGCGTGTTAATTTTGATGGCCGCGCGGCAGGCGATCGAGGCGGCGATGGCGCGGCGCAGATCGGCAACAGAAGCTTTGCCGCAGCTCGCGTTCCGCGATTTCGAGAATTTCGAAGATGACTTTCTCAATATCGTCGGCTCCGATGCCGGCCGGGGTGGATTTCACGGCGATGGTGCGGTTGCCGAAAGGCTCGGTGTCGAAACCCATTGAATTTAACTCGTCGCGCGATGCGGGCGTATTCGATGTGCTGCGCGGCGCTGAACTGAATTACCAGTGGCAACAGCAAGCCTTGCGTTTCGGGGGTCCCGCGACCGCGTGTCGCGAGTACTTTCTCAAACAGAATGCGTTCATGCGCCACGTGCTGGTCGATGATCCACAGGCCATCGCGTCCCGCGGCGATGATAAAGCTGTCGTGAATCTGCCCCAGCGGACGAAGGTCGCCGAGAGCGTCCAGGCTGACCTCCGCGTCCACGCTCATATCACCCGCAGACGTGGCTTCAAGCGAGGTGGGGAACACGTCGCCGTGTGTGTCCGGAACGTGCGTTATCTTCGCGGCCGTGGTTTCATCGCGCTCCTTTTGAAACACGGAGGGCCCCACGCGCGCCGGCGCGGCGGATTCGGTGAAGTCAAAACGCGGCAGAGGCGAAGGCGGACGGCGCAAGGTGAATTCGGGCAGCACCGCCGGCCCCGCGATACCAGCCTCCACGGCTGGATTCACGGGAAGCGTTCCGTCCGCGGTGTAAGCCATGTCCTGCAACCGCTGCGTAAATTCCGAATAGGGCAGCTCGGCGGCGGGTTGCGCTGGAGAAGGAACGCGCGCCGCAGGCCGGCGGCCGATGAGGACCTCCCGAATTGTATCGCGCACAAAATCGTGGACCGCCGATCCGTGCCGGAAACGCACTTCCGTTTTCGAAGGATGCACGTTCACGTCGACTTCTTCGGCTTCGCATTCGAGAAACAGCAGCGCAAACGGGTAACAAGCCGGCGGAATCAAGTTGTGGTAGGCGGAGGAAAGCGCGTGCAGCAGAAGGCGATCGCGAATCAGGCGGCCGTTCACAAAAAGATAGATCGAGTTGCGATTCAGTTTTTGCACCTGCGGGCCGCTCACGAATCCGCGCAGCCGAAAGCGGCCGGGTCCCGCGCCGGAAGATTCCTTCTCTTCGGGGAGAGCGGGGGCCTCGCGCGTATGATCCCCCAAGTCGACCAGATCCTCGATCGCCTGGCTTCCGAAGACCTGAAAAACCCGTTCGCGAAGGCTCGCGACGGGAGTCACGTTGAGAAGTTCGACCGCATTATGCCGGAGCTCGAAGCTCTTGGCGGGATGCGCCAGGCTGTAGTGCGTCACGAGCGAGGCGATGTGCGCCATCTCGGTCTGGTCCGAGCGCAGGAATTTCTTACGCGCCGGGACGTTGTAGAAGAGATCGCGAACCGTCAGGATGGCCGCCCGACACCAGCGCCGCGTCTTCGCATTTGAGAAGCTTGCCGCCGGCGATTTCCACCACCGTTCCGACGGTCTCTTCACGCGCGCGTGTTTCGAGCGTGAGACGCGACACGGAAGCGATCGACGGCAGCGCCTCCCCGCGAAAACCCAGCGTCGCGATCGAGAGCAGGTCTTTTACGTCGCTCAGCTTGCTGGTGGCATGACGCTCGAAAGCGAGCAGAGCATCATCGCGCATCATGCCGATGCCGTTATCGGAGAGCCGGATCAGACGGCGTCCGCCGGCTTCCACCTCGAGCCGGAAATGACTCGCTCCCGCGTCCAGGGCGTTTTCGAGGAGTTCCTTGACGACGCTTGCCGGACGTTCCACCACTTCACCCGCGGCGATTTTATTGGCGACGGTATCGGAAAGAACCCGGATGCGGCCCATGCGTGTTTTCTAGTCGTCCGCCGCGGGGCGGAGCCCTTTGCGGATCGCGCGCTTGTGGGCCGTAGGCATGCCTGCATAAATTATACGACCGCGGTGCGCGCATGTAAGGAAAATGCCTCGGGCGACCGCTAATGTTCCCCTTTCGAAATGCCGATTTTTATATGTCAAGCTATGCCAAGCCTCGCCCAGCCTCCCACAGAAGATACGGGAAGAGTGCGTTAGGAAATGACTCTCTCTCCACAAAGGAAGCGCCCCGCGATCGTTCGAGCCGCCGACGCAATCGAGACCGTGTGGGCTGCACACTTCTGGCTTTTCGCGGCGCTTTTTACCCTGTTATTTCTCGGTGTGAGCATCGTGAAGGACCTGCGGATCAAGATGTGGTACGACGAGCTCGACACGATCCACATGGCCAGGCAGGCAGGCCCGGAAGAGATCGTCAAGGCGACGCTCCAGGGCTGCGATGCGGCTCCTCCCCTGTATGCCATCGTGGTCCACGAAATCCTGCCGGTGGTGCGGAATGAATCGCTCGCGGTTCGCCTGCCCTCCACACTGGGCTATTGCGGGATGTTCCTCCTGTTGTTGGCATTCTGCCGGCGCCGGATGCCGGCCCTCTATGCCTGGATTGCCGCCCTGTCGGCGTGCCAGGCGTGCGAAATGTACGCGACCGAGGGCCGCGGTTACGGCCTGATTCTTTGCGCCGCGGCGGGCGCCTTGTTGTGTTGGCAGTATGCGACAGAAGGCAAATCGAGAGCCGTCTTTCTCCCTCTCCTTGCCTTGTGTCTCGCGCTCATGACTGCCTTGCACTACTACGCGCTGTTCTTTTTTGTTCCCTTGCTTTTGGCCGAATGGGTACGATACCGGCGGTCGGGGAAATTCGATTTTCCCCTATTCCTGGCGATGGTGGTGCCGGTCGCCCTTATGCTCGCCTTGCATTACCCTTTTATAGAAGCAACCAAACAGTTCCAGGCGCATTATCACGCCCGCGCGGCATGGAGCCGCATTCTGCCCTGGTACAATCATTTCGTTTTTTGGGAACTGCTCCCTCTGCCTCTGCTCGCGCTCGCATTATTTCGTCCGATTTCAGGCGCGTGGAGTACCGAGTCACGAAGCCTGACCCGGCCGGAGTGGATCTCCCTGGGCGCGTTTGCCTGTCTGCCGTTATGCGTTGTGGCTTTGTCGATCTATACGACGCATGCTTTCGTGGACCGCTATGTTCTGTGGGTCATGCCCGCCATCGCGATTTTCGTCTCGGCGCTGCTTTCGAAGGCGGCGCGCGGCGCGGCTTTGGTGGGTGTGACCTCGCTCGTCATGGTCTTAGCGCTCATTACCCTGCGCGAAGCGAATACCTTTCGCACCAGACTCTCTTTGAGTGCGGATACCGAAGTGCTGCGCCGCGAACTGATCTCCCTGCCCGCCGGATCGGACACGCTGGTTATCGCCGATCCTCACGTGTTCATGGAACTTTCTTATTACGGCGCGCCCCAACTTCGTGAACGCATCGTGTTCCCCGTCAGCCGCGACCTGTACTTGCGCTATTTCGGAACCGACTCCGATCCGTTGCTCATGACGGCGCTCAGCCGCTGTACCGGGCTGCACATTATGCCCTATGAGACGCTTCTTCAGGCCCACCGGCACTTCGTGCTCGCCGCGTTATCCTCGGTAACGCCAAAAGACTATTTACCCGGACAGCTAATCGCGGCGGGATATCACGTGGCCCCCATCGGCGCGTCCACGCCCCCGGCGCTTTACGACGTGACCGCTCCGTAACGTTCACAGCTTGAGCGTCACGAACATTTGCGAAGGCTTGCTGAAGGGCATTCGTAGAAAATCGAAGGTCGCCGACAACGCGCTGAGAACTCCGAACAGCGGGTGGTACCAGGCGGGCCGGTCTTTGCCGAGCGACGCCATCCCGTGAAGGTGCAGACGATAGAGAATGCTCGCGGCCCAAAAGGGCGCGCCCTGCGTATAGTGAAAATCGTCCACGCGCAATCCGACCTTTCCGGCCAACGCGACCAGGCTTTCGCGCGTGAACAGAACCCAGTGCCGCGGGCAGTGATACCCGGCCCAATTTCGGTGGCGAAACAGGCGCGCATCAAGACTATCGGTATTGGGAGTCTTTAATAGGATGCGTCCGTGTGGAGTGAGAAGACCTCGCATTTTCGCTAGCACGGAACGCGGATCTTCCACGTGTTCGATCAGGTTGAGCATCAGAATCAGATCGAAGCGCCGTTCGGTCGCGAGCTCTTCCGCCCGCCCGCAAAAGTATTCGTGTCCATTCGCGCGCGCGGTGGCCTCGGCGCCGGGATCGATGTCCACCACCTGCGTAAACCGGATGCGCGGATCGAGCTCGCGTATCCAGTTCAGCTCCCAGCCCGCGCCCCCCCCCACGTCCAGCAGGCTCAGGGTGTTTCCAGGCAGCTCTTTCAAGAGACGCCGGAAGAGACGCTGATCGAGCTTGCGCTTGAGCCGCTGCACCAGGGAGTCTGCCGGGCTGCAAAAAGAATAGTAATTCTGTGGATAGATTTCAGCCAACTGGTCGCGGGGTACTGGATCGATGAACAGAACCCCGCACGATTCACAGCGAAAATAGCCGAACTGTTCACGCGTGGTGAAGTACTCTCCATCGGTCGCATTGGCCCACCAAACGCTGCCGTTCGACCCACAGGCAAGGCACGTGGGCATCGTGCTATTCACGGCGGTGGCTCACGTATAAGGCGCGAAAGGTGCTGGCGTAGGATGTTTGGTGGCGCTCGAGGGGCTCGGCGGCTTTCGTGTCGAGCAGGTAGCGTTCGAGCCGGTCCAGACAGGTGTATGAAATTTGAGGCTCCCAATGATGCAGAAGGTGACGATTGAATCCGGCTCCGCCGAAGGTGGCTGCAAAGAGCCCATCCCCGAACAGACGGTTGTAACTTCCATGATCACGGGTCGAATAGTCCACATCCGCGCGCGCGTTCTCGCCCCGATGCTCCAGTAAATTGCGCAGTGCGTTGAAGAACGGATACACAAGGCCTACGCCGATGATCCAGCTCAACGCGGTGAGCCACCGGTGCGAAACGAGCAGAACCGCGAGCACGGTGCCATGGAGCGCCAGACCCAGGAGGAGCTGAGCATTGATCATGCTCGTCTGCACGGATTCGCTTCCTTCCGAAGCCGCGGCACGCGAAACCCGCTGCCGTAGAAGGACGGTTTTCAGCACCCGGATTCCCGTAAGCGATTCGAAGATGAAGCGCGGAGTCAGGGCCTCGAAGTAGCTTCGTTCCGTGTCCCTCGTCGTGCCGAGGTAGCGATGGTGCTGAAAATGGACAATCCGGTATTGCCGGATGTCCTGCCCCATCAGAATTCCAATCACGAGGTTCGCCAGAAAATCGTTCCACCACCGGTTCTTCGCGATGTTGTAGTGGGCAGCCTCGTGGAAAAAGAGGTTAATATACGCAACGACAAACCCGATCATGACCGCCGCGGGCAAAGCAAGTACCGCCGCCGCGAGGGCACCCTTCCGCTCGACTTGCGCGAGCAAGATGGGGATGACGAAAAGCGGTACGAAGCCCGCGCCGATATCCATCCAGATTTTCGCGAAATTCGGATGCAGGGACTTGCGGAACGCTAAAAACTCCGTGCCTTTGCTGTCGGCCAGATCGCGCCTTCGCAAGCTTTCGAAGGTCCGGTCGTAACGGGTGTGGGCTACAAAGCTGGTGAGTACGCTCTCCTCGGGGTCCGCTGGAGAAACGCTTGGGCTCGGTAGCGGCAGCGGCGGACTGGCAGCTTCATCCAGAGACCGCGTCTCGAGGGCTTCTTCCGGAGCCTCCAGATCGGGCCGTTCTGTCTCCGTGAGGCCGCCTCGATTCCGTTCCTGATCGCGAGAATCCACTGACTCTGCCATCGACAGACTGGGAGGGCGACTTTACACGACCGCAAGGGGCGGGAGGATGCTCTTCAATCGCGCGGCTCAAGAATTGCAAACGCGCCGCCGTGGTAAGGAATCGCCGCGTGAACCCGATAGTGCGTGGCCAGGTAGTCCTCAATCTTGTGGAGCTTCAGCCGTGCCGGATCGGTGGCCGGCCAGATCACCAGAATCTCCCTTGCGGAAAGATCTTCGTAGAAAACCCGGTGCGGCGGGTGGGCCTTCAATTCCTCGAGAGCCGCCGATTCGTCCGCGTCGTCCATCATGCCTGGCTGGAGGTAGGAATAGCGCGTGGGATTTTCGCCGAGCGTGAGGAAATAACCCATCGGCGAATAGGGGAATGAGAAAAAGGAGTCGTGCGGGGCCACTTGCTGACCAATCTGCTGAATCAGGCCGACGTCATCGCCCGAGGCCCGGATCGTGCCCACGCGGGTATGGAGAACCACTTCACTCGAGCGCAGCGAAATTCCGTAGTACAGAAAGATCGCGGCCAGGATCGAGATGGCCACCGCGCCCCACTTCGCGAATCCCTGCATTTTGAGACGGGACGCCCCACGCGCAAGCAGAACGTAGAACACCGGAACTGCGTACACTAAGTGCGGAACGTCCATGCGCGGGTACGTCGACGCGACGAAAGCAAATCCGCCGGCGGCGAGAAGACGAAACTGCCGATCTCCGCGATCCGGCCAGAAGCACGCCAATCCGAGCGGCGGCAAAAAAGCCGGCAAAGACAACGTGAGGACTAAAAGGACCACGGTAAACAGTTCCGTGCCGGAGGCGTGTTGGAATAGCCAGGCATAACCCCCGACCCGCGATCCGTAATACATATGGTTCACTGCTCCGTAATTCCGGCTGCTCCACAGCATGTGGTCGATCATGGGCCGGAGCGCATGCTGGGAGGCGAGCACTCCCGCACACGCGAGAGTCACGAGGGAAACGCCGGCCACGAACGGGACGAGGTGCACGCGATCCTCGAAGACCATCCATACGATCAGCGCGAACCCGATGAGGGCGGTCGTGGGAGTGATCCACGCCGCGCATCCCGCGCAGGCCCCCGCGAGAAGAGCGATCATCCATCTGAGGATTGGGTTCCCCATGCGGCTCGAAGCCGGATCTGCACTTCCGGGCTGCAGGCCCGCGAGAATCGTGATCGCCAGCATCGCGAACGCGGCACTGTCCCAGCGGTGGTTTGGGAGCAAGACCACGGGATCACACGTTTCGAAAACGACGAACAGCCAGCCGAACCACAGCGCGGAGAGCGTACCGACGTGGCGCGCGATCAGCCACACCACGCAGCCTGTTAACACCGATATATCGAAGACGGTGGTAGCGCGCGAGGCCGCGAGCGTGACGCCCAGGGTCTTCAGCGCCAGCGCTTGCAACCAGAATGTGCCCGGGCCCATCAGCAAAAAGAAGTCGCGATAGGGAACCTGCCCGTGAAGAATGCGCAGCGCGCCTTCGAGAAAGATTCCTTCATCATTGCTCAGGACGAATCGAAACGCCATGAACCACGTCAGGAACAGGGCAGTGGAGAGCGTGAAGATCAGCGCAATCAGGCTGGGAGAAAACCGCCGCAGCGAGGCTGCGCTGGAAGCTTGGCCGGGCTCCGTTATACCATCGGGAGCGGCCTCGGGAACAGCCGGGGGAGCGGACAGGCTATCGCCCGCAGGATTGGGACTGAGTAAACCCGCCACACCTGTTTCGTCGACAGAATCGGCCTGATTCTTTAACTGAGAATCGTCCCGATTCTTGCATTAAGAATTGGTTCAGGCGCAGCCGCGGAACTGCGGAAGACGACCCGATCCGTGAAATTCTGATTCTTCCAATTAGCCGCTCATCGACGACAGGAATTGCGAGTTCGATTGCGTTTTCGAGAGCTTGTCGAGCAACAGTTCCATGCTCTCCACCGGCGACAAAGGATTCAGCACACGGCGCAGAATGAAGACCCGGTTGAGTTCTTCGCGCGGGACCAGAAGCTCTTCCTTGCGCGTGCCGGATTTCGTGATGTCGATGGCTGGGAACACACGCTTGTCCATCAGCTTGCGATCCAGATGGACTTCCATGTTGCCCGTGCCTTTGAATTCCTCGAAAATCACGTCGTCCATACGGCTTCCTGTATCGATCAGCGCGGAGGCGACGATGGTCAGCGATCCGCCTTCTTCGATATTGCGCGCCGCTCCGAAAAACCGCTTCGGCCGCTGCAGCGCATTCGAATCGACGCCGCCGGAGAGAACCTTTCCGGAGGGAGGAACGACCGTGTTATAAGCCCGCGCCAGTCGCGTTATGGAATCGAGCAGGATCACCACGTCCTTGCGGTGCTCCACCAGTCGTTTGGCCTTTTCGATCACCATCTCGGCGACCTGCACGTGCCGAGCGGCGGGCTCATCGAAGGTGGAACTGATCACTTCACCCTTCACCGAACGCTGCATGTCGGTGACTTCCTCCGGCCGTTCGTCGATCAGCAGGACAATCAAAGTCACTTCCGGATGATTGGTCGTAATCGAGTTCGCGATCGACTGCAACAGCATGGTTTTGCCGGTGCGCGGCGCGGCGACGATCAGGCCGCGCTGGCCCTTGCCGATGGGCGTCATCAGATCCAGGACCCGGCCCGGATAATTGTCGCGCACGGTCTCCATCTTCAGCCGTTGTTGCGGATACAACGGCGTCAGGTTGTCGAAGAAAATCTTGTTCCGCGCTTCCTCGGGCGGCTCGAAGTTGATCGCATCGACTTTGATCAGCGCGAAGTAGCGTTCGCCTTCCTTGGGCGGCCGGATCTGGCCGCTGACGGTGTCGCCGGTGCGCAGGTCGAAGCGCCGGATCTGCGAGGGCGATACGTACACGTCGTCGGGCCCTGGCAGGTAGTTGTACTCGGGCGCGCGCAGAAAGCCAAACCCGTCGGGAAGGCATTCGAGGACGCCTTCGGAGAAAATCAGTCCGCTCTTCTCGGCCTGCACTTGCAGGATCTTGAAAATCAGTTCCTGTTTGCGCAATCCGGCGAACCCCTGGACACCCAGATCTTTCGCGATCTGGTTGAGCTTCTGAATGCTCATGTCCTTCAGCTCGACCAGGTCGAGGGCGCTCCCGCGATTCTGGCCCTGCTGATTCGCCCTTCGCCGGCTGTCAAACATGCGGCCGGAGGGCTGCGGCTGGCCCTGCGAGGCGCTGCTGTCCTCACCCGGGACGCCTTCGCTCTGAGCCGGAACCGCCCCCGCTTCGTCCGTGGATGCGGATCCGCCCGGCGTCGCGGCCGCTGGCGCGCGTGAAGCTTCCGGCGCTTCCGCCGCTTTCCCTTCGGCCGGCTTGCTTTCCGTCGGTTTGGCTTCCGCGGGCTTGCCCTCGCCGGATTTTGCTTCCGGCGTCCGGCCTTCGGCCGATCGGGCGTCGGTGGATTTAGGCGTCTGCCGGTGTCGCGCCGTCTTGGCGTGCTCGGAACCTGCTGCCTTCTGCAATTCGGCGCTGGCCGCCTCGGTGCTCGAAGGGGTTACTGTCTGGTCTTGATTTTCGAAATCGCTTGCCAAATTTCCCTCACTCCTCGGCCCGTGGTGGCCGAGCATTCCAGAATTTCACCCGCGTAAAGTTCGCGGAGCGAGCGGCGGCTCTGGTGCCGTTCTTTCTGCGTTTTCAACTTATCCATTTTCGTGGCGACCACCGCGAAAGGCCGCCCGTGCGCTTCGAGCCACTCTTTCAGCTCAAGATCTTTTTCCATCCATCCGCGGCGCGCATCCAGCACCAGCAACGCGAACCGCAGGGCGCCTCGATCGAACAGGTACCGCTCGATCAGCTCTTTCCACTCCCGTGTGATCCGCGCGGGGACTCTCGCGTATCCATAACCGGGAAGATCGACGAAGCGGTAGCCTCCTTCGACCTCGTAGAAATTGACCATCTGGGTGCAACCGGGCCGGGCGCTCGTGCGGGCCACCCCGTCACTCCCCGTCAAAACATTTATCAAACTGGATTTGCCAACATTACTGCGGCCTAAGAACGCTACTTCGGGGTCGCCCTCCGGGGGGAACTGCTCCGGCTTGGCTGCACTTATTATAAACCTAGCCGGCATCGTTGTGGGTCAAGCGCCCGGCCCGTCTCCCGCTCACGCGCACCCGCGCATCTGACACTTCAGGACCGCACGCCGCCCACCCGACATCCGCTCCTCGAAAACTGGCATTCCCGCCCGTTCGCTAATGTGTAACTTTCTCTTCCCGCGAGCGCGCCACGATTTCCGCCGCTGTCAGCATGGCCGAAATAGGCGCAATCTCGAGCTCCGTCTCAAGCGCCATCTTCAGCACCTCATCCATCGATTCCACGAAACGCAGCTTCATTTCGTTCCGGATATTCTCCGGGATGTCCGGCAGATCCCGTTCATTTTCCTTCGGCAGAATCACTTCCCGAATGCCGTGCCGGTGCGCCGCAAGCAGCTTCTCCTTCAAACCGCCTATCGGCAGAACCCGGCCGCGCACTGTAATCTCGCCCGTCATGGCGATATCGGCGCGCACCGGAACGCTGGTAAGCGCACTCATGATGCTGGTCGCAATGGTGATGCCCGCCGAAGGCCCGTCTTTCGGAATCGCGCCTTCCGGAACATGCAAGTGAATATCCATGTGCCGGTAAAAATCGCGCGGCAGACCGAGCGCGTGCGAACGGCTTCTCACGTAACTCATGGCCGCCTGCGCCGACTCCTGCATCACGTCCCCCAGCTTCCCGGTGAGGGTCAATCGTCCGCGGCCCTCCATGATGGCCGCTTCCGTGGTCAGCATCGAGCCGCCCACTTCCGTCCAGGCCAATCCGAGCGTAGCGCCAACTTCGTTCTTTTTGTCCTGGACCTGCTCGCGAAACTTCTGAGGACCAAGCAGTTCCACGACCTTCTCGGAAGTGACCGTCACCTTGGGGGCAGTCGAAACTTTTTTCTTCGAACTCTTGGACTTGCCCGCCGAATCGCCGGGCATGGCATTTACCACCGACCGTGCGATCTTGCGGCACACGTTGCCGATCTCGCGCTCCAGGTTGCGAACACCCGCCTCGCGCGTGTAATGCAGGATCAACTCGCGCAGGCCGCCCTCTTCGAATTCCACGCGTTCTGCGTTCAGACCCGTACCGCTGGTCTGCTTGGGAACCAGGAAGCGCTTGGCGATCTCCATCTTTTCGAGCTCGGTGTAGCCCGAAAGGCGGATCACTTCCATGCGGTCCTGGAGAGCCGGAGGAATGGTGTGCAGCACATTCGCCGTAGCGATAAAGAACACCTGGCTCAAATCGTATTCCACGTCCAGGTAGTGATCCATGAACATGTAATTCTGTTCCGGATCCAGCACTTCGAGCAGCGCCGCCGATGGATCTCCGCGGAAATCCGTGGACATTTTGTCGATTTCATCCAGCATGAATACCGGATTGCGCACTCCGGCCTTCTTCATCATCTGGATCACCTGGCCGGGCAGCGCCCCGATGTACGTCCGGCGATGGCCGCGCACTTCCGCCTCATCACGCACGCCGCCGAGCGACAGGCGCACAAACTTACGGCCCGTGGCCTTGGCGATCGACATCCCCAGCGAGGTTTTCCCTACGCCCGGAGGTCCGACGAAACACAGAATGGAGCCCTTGGGATCCTTCACCAGGCGGCGCACCGCCAAAAACTCCAGAATGCGTTCCTTGATTTTCTCGAGCCCGTAATGATCGGATTCGAGCACCTCCTGCGCGTGCTTCAGGTCGCGAATTTCCTTCGATTTCTTGCTCCACGGCACGGCCAGAAGCCAGTCCAGGTAATTCCGCGAGACTGTGGATTCGGCCGACATCGGCGGCATCTGTTCCAGGCGCTTCAACTCCGCCATGGCCTTCTCTTGCGCGTCCTTGGTCATGCCGGCCGCGTCGATCTTTTTCTTCAGCTCGTCGAACTCGCTCTTTTCGCCGCGGCCCAGCTCCTTCTGGATCGCCTTGATTTTCTCGTTCAGGTAATACTCTTTTTGCGCCTTCTCCATCTGGCGCTTCACGCGGCCCTGAATCGTGCGGTCGACGCTGAGCTTCTCGATCTCGATGTCGAGCATCTCGGCGACGCGCGTCAGCCGGTCCACCGGATCGAAGATCTCGAGCAGCTCCTGCTTTTCCTCGATCGCCAACGGAAGATTCGCGCCCACCGTATCGGCGAGCTTTCCGGGATCGTCGCCGCGAACCGCCGCGACGATCGTGTCGTAGTTGACGTTCTGGCTGATCTTCGCGTACTGCTCGAAAAGACCCGTGACGCGAGTGATCAGCGCGTCGAGCTGCGGACCCGTTTCGATTTTATAGCTGAAGGTTTTGATGGTGGCCTTGAAGTAGCCTTCATCTTCCGTGACAGAAAGGATTTTGCCGCGCTCGACGCCCTCCACCAGCACCTTGATATTGCCGTCGGATTGCTTGAGGCTCTGGACAATGTTGGCCATCGTCCCCACCGCAAAAATCTCGTCGGGACGCGGTTCATCCACGCTCGCATCGTGCTGCGTGGCGAGGAAAATCTTCTTATCACCGGCGAGCGCTTCTTCAAGCGCGCGCACGCTCGACTCGCGGCCCACCACAAACGGAGTCATCATGTGCGGAAAAATGACTACGTCCCGGATGGGCATCATCGGCAAACGCCGCGAATCGGATTTTTCTTTCGAGGTAAGCATTTTTAGGGGTCGCGGACCAAATGCCAGGAGCCAAACGGCCGCTTTTGAGCCGCTTGAAGCGAGGCCTCTCGTCCCTCGTCTCTTCTTATCCGGCCTTCTCCAGAAGACTCACGTTGATCTTCTGGGAAAGCACCATTTCCTTGGTAACCACGAACTCGCGGACTTTCTTGTAGGTAGGCAGGTAGTACATGAGATCGAGCATCAACTCCTCGAGAATCATGCGCAGGCCCCGGGCTCCCACTTTCCGCTCCATGGCCAGCTGCGCGATCGCCTCGAGGGCTTCATCGTTAAACCGCAGCCGGACGTTCTCAAACTCGAATAACTTCTGATACTGACGAATAATGGCGTTCTTCGGCTTGGTGAGAATCTGCACCAGCGCGTCTTTGCTTAAGTCCTCAAGCACGGCGACCACCGGAAGGCGTCCGATAAATTCCGGAATGAAGCCTCCCTTGATCAGATCCATGGGCTGGACATTCTCCAGAATCGACATATCCCGGCGGCCCGAGGAACCCGAACGCCGTTTGGTCTCGGCGACTTCATCCTGATTCGAGAAGCCGATCGTGCGCGTGCCGATGCGCCGCTGGATAGTCTTTTCCAGCCCGATAAAGGCCCCCCCGCAGATAAACAGGATGTTGGTCGTATCGATGGGCGTAAACTCCTGATGTGGATGCTTTCGGCCCCCTTGCGGCGGAACATTAGCGATGGTCCCTTCGAGAATCTTCAGAAGCGCCTGCTGCACGCCTTCCCCGGAAACATCACGTGTGATGGAGGGATTCTCGTCCTTGCGCCCGATCTTGTCGATCTCATCGATGTAGATGATGCCCTGCTGCGCGCGCTGGACATCCCAATCGGCATTCTGGAGCAAGCGGAGAATAATGTTTTCGACGTCCTCGCCGACGTAGCCGGCCTCGGTAAGAGTGGTGGCGTCGACGATGGCGAAGGGAACATCCAGAATGCGCGCCAACGTCTGGGCGAGCAAGGTTTTCCCCGTCCCGGTCGGGCCGATCAGCAGGATGTTGGACTTGGATAGTTCCACGTCGCCCACGCGCTGACGGTTCATCTGAATGCGCTTGTAGTGGTTGTAGACGGCGACCGCGAGCTTCTTTTTCGTGGCCTCCTGCCCAATCACATACTGATCCAAATATTCCTTTAACTCCAGAGGCTTGGGAAGTTTATGGGGAGCTGCACCGGTTTGATCATGCCGATCATCTTCGAGGATCGAATTGCAAACGGCGATGCACTCATCGCAAATATAGGCGCGCGGATAATCCGAGGGGGAGGAGATCAGCTTACCAACAACGTCCTGACTCTTATGACAAAACGAACAACGGAGGGATTCGTCGGAGCCGGCTCGCTTCACGCTTGGGGACCTCCTGGCATTCCGCTTGGCGGAATGCGCTGGTGAAAACAAAAGGACAAGCCCAGTATAGCGAACTTCCCGCCCAGGTTAAAGTTTCGTTGCAAGTGGCCTGTTGATGACGGGGGCGGCGGCCTCTTCAGTTTGGCCCTAAACGCACCTACTCCGGCAAGCCTTCTAAATCCGCTAGGTCCTTCATCCTGCCGGTGGCCGCCTTATTTTCGCGCAGACGAGCCAGGCTGATCACGGGAACTTCAATTTCATCAGCCTGAATCATTTGTCTCTCGGCATAGCATGTTGCAAACTCAACGCCGGAAATAGAGGTCAGGATCTCGATACGGACAGGAGGCACTCCCATGCGAACTATGTTATCTGCAGTGAGAAACAGTTCGGAGTGCAGCCCCGCCGCGGCGAATCCGAACTTGCGAAGCGCCCGATCGATCCTGGCGGCGTTATCCGGACTGATGTTTACCCAAAGATCGAGATCGTTGGTGGTCCTGACATGTCCGTAGATGTTTACGGCGTAGCCGCCAATGAGCAGGTATTCAACGCCGTTTGAGTTGAACAACTTCAACAACTCTTTGAAGTCGTCCGGTAGCGACGGTATGGCCATGGGAAATCCTACGCAGTCGTTCGAGTGCCCGCAGACGCTCCTCGACGGGACGGGATAGCCAGTGAGCAAGCGAGTCGTCGGGAGCGGTCAGACCCACGACGGAGAATTGCGTACGGTCCAAGCGGGGTTCGTCGATGGACTCGTCAGGCTGGGTGCCCATAACCCAATTCTACCGCTGAATCAGCGGCTCGGTTTTTCACTTGGGGTCGTCGCGGAAGGCACGCCTGTATTCGCTCCCGCTAACTAGTCCGGCACTGACACTAAGGCTAAAAATAGTGGTCGGCTCGCGGCCAGGTTTACGCATTTCAATCGTAAGAGAATCGCGGGGAGACGTCCCTCCGGCCAATAGTTCGACGCCGTTACCCATTTTCATCCAGCCAATGTGTCCATTCCACACGCCGCTCTTCGACCACCCGTTTTTATCCACGTAAGACTGATTGTCGAGGCTGCTCAATCCGCCCAGCTTTTTCAGTTCCTCCGGGGTCGCGCGCTCAAAGTGGTCACCAGCCCACCAGCAGAGACCACCGATCGACGGGTAGTTAAGCCAGATCCGGCCCTCTAGTGGCGTAAACATACCAGGGCCGCTGCCGGGTCGCCGATCACGATGTTTTAGGATGTGGCGTTCCACGCCGTCCGGCGTGACTCGGAGGACGAATAGCGAAACGAGGCCGTCGTCCGGTGGCTCGATGTCGCCAAGCACTTCCCCTGCGACCAGGAATGGATATTGGATCCATTTGACGTGGCGTCCGACGGTGTCGAGGCCGATGAAGAAATACGCCTCCCGGGCGTTCCAGAGCGCGGTGCCGCCGACATCGGTGCGGATTAGGTAAGCGTTGAAGGCGGCCGATAAAACGACCCCGGTCGCAAGAATAACGCTTCCATAGGCCGTCGTTCTTGATGTCACGTTTTCACTGTTGGAAACGGAGCAGCATTCAATACCAACTGCGAAAGCGTTTACGGATACGCCGGGCCGACGTTGCCGGCGCCCTTCTTCGGCGTGAAGCTGGTCGTGTCGGGGCCCAGCCCGAGCATCTTATAACGAGCCTCAGTCTTGGTAATGAAATCGTCGATGAGCCCGGGGGCCGCGGACACCATCTCGTAGGCGCGGAAGGGCTTCGATTCGGGCACTTCGGGATGCAGGATTTGTTTGTCGAAGGTGGCTTCGGTGGTCCCTTCTATACAGTAGTGTTCGGGAGTCGGGATAAGGGTCGCACCGGTGAGTTGGGCGTACAACTCGGAACGGTCGCGGCGATGCTGCGGGGCTTCCGGGCAACCCTGGATGATCGCGACGGGCGTTCCGTTGGCCTTGATCTGACGAAGCTCGTCGGCGGTAATGCCGATCACCACGTCGCTCGATCGCATGGCTTTTCCGAAACGGCGCATCACCCGGGCGAACTCCTGCGGATCCATCGACAGGAGCTTTTGCTCGTTGGCCGGATTGAGGGCAATCCGCTCGGCCCAGAACGGCGTCTTGGCGACCGCGGCCATCCCGCTCTTTTCCGCGAGATCGGCATAATCGAAGTAATATTGCTTCGCGAGACTCTCGCCGATCGTGCCCCCGCCGGTCGTCAGATAAGTGAACAACCCGCGGCAGTAATCGGGGTACCGCAGAGCCATGGTGTATGCCGTCCGGCCTCCCGAGGAGGCGCCAATCAGATAGGCGGGCCGCGCCGCAAGCTGGGTCATCAGGCCGGCCTGTTGATCGGTCCACAGATCGACGTCGCGGGCTCCCTCAAAAACCACGTCGGAACGGCCCATATTGGCGCGATCCCAAGTAATCACGCGGTATTTGGCGGACAGCTTCTCGGCCAAAGGACGCAGCGTCTCCACTCGGTTCTGACCGCCCGCGCTCATGACGATCGGGATGCCGCGGCCCCGTTCCTCGACCCAAATCCGGTTTCCATCAACGGTTATGAACCTTCCCGCGCCCGAAGAAGAGGAAGAAGAAGACGATTGAGACCAGGCAGCGGATGCACCCGCCGCGAGCCCGACGAAAAGTCGCCTTGAGATCGCCGTCCCCCGTCTGGCGCTGCTTGAGTCGGCGCTTGAGCCGGCCTTCCTGAAAGAGCTCGGCAGCGGGGCCGAATCGTTGGGTTGCATAGACATTGAGCGGTGTCCCAGATCCTGGACGCGAGTATGAGCAAGGCCGGACGGATTGTCAATAGTTCCGTACCCCATGGAGATGGGACTGAAGAAAGACGAAGTTTCGGCCGAACTTCGATTGTAGTGAGGTCGTAAGATTTGTAATCAATAAGTTACAGACGTATTATCGCAGCCGATTCATTTCGGTAAGTGTAATGAAAACTGTGTGATAGCGAGACTTTTTGCCTCACCGCGGGGTCATTTTGACTCGAATTTCCTTGACAGAAGCGACCAAATTAGGTAACATGACGGTTCGTTAATCAATCTGACAGAAGGGTGTCCGTCGGATTGGTGTCTGGAGATCCTCCAGAGTCCGTTCATGGGCATGCCCAATTGCTCGGGTGAGCCTGCTGATAGAACATGAAGCAACAATATTTCGTCGTCGTGCTCGCTCATTCTCTGCACGGACGTCTGCGCCGCATTCACATCCCCCACCAAGCCTTGTATGTAACTCTCGGCCTTGCACTTTTCGGTTCTATTTCACTGTTCGGGATGGTTTCGAGTTATCTTCGCATGAGCTGGAAAGTGGCGAACTATAACTCCCTGCGCCAGGAAGTGAATACCCTCCGGAGCCGCTACCAGGATCTGCAGCGCGAGAACAACGAAAAGCAGGAACAATTAGCTTCGCTGCAGTTGATGGCGAGCGAAGTCAGCGTCGCCCTCGGAATGAAGCGCAGCCTCGAAGGCGCGGACACGATTGCCGAAGAAGGCCCGCTGGTGCCGAGTTATCGCGAGTCGATTGAGGAATACAACTTCCTGAAGTCGGCGAATTTCTCACGCGTCAACCACATCTACGCGCGAAGCTGGCAGAAAGACGTGGTTCCGACCATGTGGCCGGTCAATGGGCGTTTGCTGAGCCGGTATGGCGAGCGCGAAGATCCGTTCTCAGGCGAGGGCGCGATGCATACGGGCGTGGATATTTCCGCATCGATGGGCACGCCAGTGCACGCCGCGGCCGATGGCATTGTGGCTTTTTCCGAATTCTTTTCGGGCTACGGGCGTATGGTGATCATCGATCACGGCGGCGGAATGACGACGCGCTACGCGCATCTTTCAAAGTTTGAAGTCGTCACCGGCCAGGAAATCCGCCGGGGTGATATTCTCGGATATTCGGGCGCGAGCGGACGCGTAACGTCGCCGCACCTGCACTTTGAAGTACGGCTGGGCGGAAGCCCGGTGAATCCGTATCCGTATCTGACGCGCTCCGCGGTTATGCAACACGTACAGTCCGACCTGCCCTTCTAACTTTTTCCTTCCCTTTTAATCCCGAATCGCAAATCAGAGGTCCAACTCGCAGTCCCACTCACTTTTCTCTTCCGCGTCGGCGTATCGCGCGTGCGCAGGAAGCCCGATCGTCGTCCGGCGTCGATCCTTCAATTTGCGAGCGCCGGAAGGGTTGTAAATGTCAATGCCGGAGGGGTGCGGATCCCAAGCACGCTGATTTGAGCTCCGGCAGGCGTATCGAATTCGACGGTGCCTCTGATATTCGCCGTGCCGGGAAATTCATCCCCCAGGATAAACCTAGTGTGGCCGTTGGGCGGCAGTGTAAGCGGGCTGTATCCGATGGGAATTCCGTTGTCATCGCGCAGGATCAAGGGGAAGGTCGTGAATTGCGACGAAGCGACGCTGATCGCGATTCCCGTGGTCGTTCCGCCGGTGTTATCGTACGCCAGCAGGTAGGAGCTCGCGTTGCGGGTTTCCAAGGGGACCACCGCTTCCTGCCCGTTGGGACTGTAGCGAAAGATGGCGAATCCCTGGATACTGCCGGTGACCGAAAGCTGCGCGGAACCAGTAACCAGCGAGCTCGCGAGACTCCCGGAGGTCTGGAGCCAGAGCGACGCTCCGCCGGCGATGCTAGGCGCGAACGACGAGGCCGTGGTGGGAAGACCGGCGCTGCTATCGGGCGATGTGAGGGGAAGAAAAAGAGGATTTCCGTTGTCGTCATAGAACGTCAGATTGGCTCCGCCGCTGGTGGTTCCTGTGTTCACCAGCACGAACGTCGTCTGCCAGCCCGCTCCCACGGCAATATGCGCCAGCAGTCCTCCACTATTCGAGGTCACCAGAGCCGGGATCGTGGTGAGCGTTCCAGGCGGGGTAAAACGAATGCCGAGGACGCTGATCTGCGCTCCGTCGGGCGTATCGAACTCGACGGTTCCGCGCACATTCGCGGTCGCGGGATACTCCTGCGGGAGCTGAAAAGACAGGTGTCCGCCGCCGTTCAGGCCGATCGAGTCCCCGGTGAGAATAATTCTGCCCGTATCGTCGCGGACGACAATGGGGATGCTCGCGAATCCGGCTCCCAGATTTGTCACGGCCACGCCTGTGATCACCGAATTGGTGTTGTCAAAGGCCAGCACAAAAAAGGGCGCGTTGCGGGTCTCGAGCGGCACCACGGCTTCCTGTAGGGAAGGATTGTAGTGGAAGATGGCGAATCCATCGACCGCGCTCCCGGAGGACGTGGCACCCGTGGCGAACAATTGGGCGTTCCCCTGCAAAAGCGACGCGGTGTCCGGGCCGGATGCTTCCACGAGCCACGAGGCGTTCGGAGCCAGGGTTTGATCGAGCGTTGGGCCCAGAACGGGAATTGCGGGAGACTGCTGCGGAAAGGTCAGGGGAAGTCCAAGAGGCACCCCGTTATCGCCGAAGAAGCTGGTGCGCGCCTGCACGGATGCGGCAGACTTGTTGACCAGAGTGAAGGTGGTATTCCAACCATCCGCCGCGGCTAAATGCGGGATGGACCCTACGAAACTCAACCCAGTAATCGAAGCCGACTCCTGTTGCACTGTGAATGTCTGCCCCGCGATGGTGAACGATGCGGATTGATCCGGGCCCGTGTTCGTGAGAACGATGAAGCTTACGCTGTTGCTGCCGGTCCCCGAGGCTAGGCCGGTGAGATTGATCCAGGGAGGCAGTCCACTGACGGTCCAGGAGCAACCGGAGCTCGTAGTGATGGCAACTGTGCCGCTGCCTCCCAGGGCCGAGAAAGTCTCACCGCTGTAATTCAGCGCATAACTGCAGGTCGCGTCCGGTTGCGCTTGCGGAGTGTCAGCCGCTACGCCGTTCGTGTGGATGCGACTCCCACGCGAATCGGGCGCGAGATTCTGCGCCCAAGCGCCCGGAGCAAGCTGAGCCGCGAGCACGGCCGCGAGCAGACCAGAATACAAAACCGACGCCTTCGCGGTCGCACAGACTGGATTCATTTACGTCCTCCGACAAAAAATATCCGGCCCGTCTTTCAGGTTGTCTAAAAACAGAATGGCGCATGCGGCTGTGAATGGCAAGCTGCCGATTCGCCCGAGTCGAATCTAAGTGAGTTCAGGGAAACTAAAGATTTACAATCAAATCGTGCGAAACGAGAACTGGCTGCGGATGCCGGGCGATCTACGCCGCGCCGTGGGCTCACGCCGCTGTTTTCTTGCTTGCCTGGGTGCGGCCGCAACCAGGAGTTTCGCGGCGGAGGGCGCCTTTCGCGGGCGCGCCGTACCTTCGGTCGCGGTCAAGTATCTTGATCCGGCGACGGAATTCGTGGTGGTGCGCGTGACCGATCCGCAATACAACGCGCTTGTGCCCTCCGGCGGCACGCGGCCTCTCACCTCCCGTGCGATGCTCTATGCTTCCGACATGACCGGCCGGTGGGAGGCCTACCGGATGGATCTGCGGACGTTCGAGTCGCGGCAACTCACCGAGGCGGGGGCGCTCGAGCCGCAGTCGTTGAGCTTTCAGGCCGGAGAGAAAGGATTCTGGCATTTCGATGGACCGAGGCTCGTGGAATCGAACTTCGCGAGCGGCAAGATGCGCGAAGTGTATCGAACGCCGGATGGTTTCGAAAAGATCGCGGGTGTGGGTTACGCCGACGACGGCCGCGCGGCGGTGTTCGTCGAGAAGAGCGCGACCGGATATCGCCTGCGGTTCGTCGACCTGTTACGCGGAACGGCGCGGACGCTGGTGGAGCAAATGGATGAGATCGGCGATCCGCTCATCCGTCCCAAACACGCCGCGGCCCTGTACCGGGTGGGAACGGCACGGTGGCTCGCCGAGTTCGAAAATGGCGAACCGAAGCAGCTGGCGCTCGCCGAAGGCGAGGTGCCGCAATGCCAATGGACCACGGACGGCCACTCTCTGATTTACCTGAGCCGTCCGCCGGACGTGAAGAAACTGACGGAAATCCGCGAGTTTGCGCCGGAGGCCGGAAGCGACCTGCAACTCGCCAAAACCAGCCAATTTGCGGCGTTTTTTTCCAATACCGATGCCAGCGTCTTCGCGGGCGCAAGCGGAAGTAAGGCTTCTCCCTACGTGTTACTTTTGGCCCGGACTGTAAAGCGCGAGTTCACTTTGGCCGAACATAAAGCGAGCGACCCTCGGATGGTCGCGCCGATGTTCACGCCCAACAGCCAGGCGCTGCTGTTCCAGAGCGACCGGCATGGGAAGCCGGCCATTTACTGGATGGCGGTGGAAAAGTTCGTTTCCGAGACGGAGGGAAGTTAAGAATATGCGATCGTATCTGGCGGCGGCGATTCTGATCCTGATGGCGCTGACGCTCACGGCCGCGCCGAGCCACCAGGCGCAATGCAAGAGCTCCTGCGATGTTACCTACAACTTCTGCACTCAACGGGCCATCGGCAGGCTGGGACACAAGCAATGCAAGACGACCCGATCGAATTGCAAGAAGAGTTGCCCCGCGGGCCATTAATCAACCCCTATTACACAAGCCCCATCGCGGATGAAATAAAAAATCGCTTCCGGCCAGGTCCTTCAGGACAGGCGCGGACAAGAATCCAGTAACAAACGTTCCTCTAACAGGATGCTGTAAGGCCCAAATCCGCTTGCTGGCGCGCGCGGCTCAGAAACGTGCTCGCGTGCTCGCAAGCATTTACCGAGCGGCGACCGCGAGGGAGCGATAGCATAATAGCCTTTTCCTGCTAAGGACGGATCAGGCGCGCGATCCCGTAGGCGGCCGCGGCGGCAAGGCCTCCGATCACGGTGGTGCGGACGGCGCTGCGCAGCTTCGGAGCGCCGGTGAAATATCCCTTGCCATAGCCGAAGACGGCGAGCGCGATCACCGTCGCGGCGGTGGAATACGCGAGCGCGGTTTGGGTCTGCGCGAACACGATATAGGGCGCGAGCGGAATCATTCCGCCGACGATGTAGGAAAGAGCGATGGTGATGGCGCTATTCATAGCCCGCCGCGGATCCGGCTCCTCCAGGCCCAGTTCGAAGCGCATCATCCAATCCACCCAGGTTTTCGGATTCTTTTCAAACGCGGCGACGATGGGAGCGCTGTGCTCGCGGCTGATGCCGTAGGATTCCAGAATTTCCATGACCTCGCGCCGCTCGTCCTCGGTGCGCTCCACGATTTCACGCTGCTCGCGATGCAGCTCGCTCGCGTAGTGGTCGGCGTCCCCGCGCGCGGCGAGATATCCGCCGAGCCCCATGGCGATGGACCCGGCCGCGATTTCCGCAAATCCCGCGACCACCACCAAGCGCGAAGCGGCGATGGCGCCGGAAAGTCCCGCGGCGAGCGCGAAGGGAACGGTGAGGCCATCCGCCATACCGATCACGATGTCGCGCACCAGAGCGGACGATTCGAAATGTTTCTCAACGTGCGGAGTGGCCGGCATGCAGCTCCTTTCTCAAATACTCGCCTGTATAGGAGCCGGGGGACTCGGCAATCTGCTCCGGAGTTCCCTCGGCAACGATCCTTCCGCCCGCGGCGCCGCCCTCCGGGCCAAGGTCGATGACCCAATCCGCGCTGCGAATCACATCCAGATTGTGCTCAATCACCAGGATGCTTCCGCCCGCGCGCAGGAGCCGCTCGAAGGCAGTCAGGAGCTTGGCGATGTCGTCAAAATGCAAACCCGTGGTGGGTTCGTCGAAGATATACAAGGTCCCTTCGCTTGCCGCTTGCGTCAGATGCGCCGCCAGCTTTACGCGCTGGGCTTCTCCGCCCGAAAGAGTCGTCGCGGATTGTCCCAGGCGCAGGTACCCGAGCCCCACGTCGTCGAGAACTTTCAAACGGTCCGCGAGCTTCGGAGCGGAGGAGAAAAATGAGATGGCCTCCTTCACCGTCAACTGAAGCACCTCATGAATGTTCAGGCCATGATAGCGGACATCGAGGACGCTCGGCTTGTAGCGCGTGCCGTGGCATTCCTCGCACACCAGTTCGACGTCGGCGAGGAACTGCATTTCGACGGTGACGGTGCCGTCGCCCTGGCAGGTCTCGCAGCGGCCCCCGGGGATGTTGAAGGAGAAATGCCCGGCCGTATAGCCGCGGCGATCGGCCTCCGGAGTTTTGGCGAACAGTTCGCGAATCAGATCGAACGCTTTGATGTAAGTGACCGGATTCGAGCGCGGCGTGCGACCGACCGGCGACTGGTCCACCAGCACGACGGAAGTCAGAAGCTGGGCGTTTTCCACCTTATGGCAGGTCAGCTTTTCAGGCGCAATGCCCCATTCCTCGCCCATCTCCGCAGCGGGATCGCGATTCAACTGGCGAACCAGATTTTGATAGATGACGTCGTGAACGAGCGTTGATTTCCCGGAACCGGAGACACCGGTTACAGCGACCATCAGGTGCAAGGGAATCGTCACATCGATGCCTTTGAGATTGTGGGCCTGTGCTCCAAAGAAACGTACGGCACGCTTCGGGTTGGGGCGGCGGCGCGTGGTCCCATGCCAGGTCGTGAGGTCGCCCCGCAGGTAGCGTGAGGTCAGCGTGTTTACGCTGCCGTCCAGGAGCTTCGCGAACGGTCCTTCGAAAACGATGCGTCCGCCGTGCTCGCCCGCGCCGGGCCCGAGGTCCACGATGTGATCGGCCGCGCGCATGACGTCGGGATCATGCTCGACGACGAGAATCGTATTGCCGAGATCGCGCAGTTCTTCGAGGATCCGGATCAGGCGTCCCGTATCGCGGCTGTGAAGGCCGATGGAGGGCTCGTCGAGAACGTAGGTGGCGCCCACAAGACGCGAGCCGAGGCACGTCGCGAGCTGGATGCGCTGGGCTTCGCCTCCGGAAAGGGTCGCGGACTGGCGGTCGAGCGTAAGGTACTCCAGGCCGACATCATTGAGGAAGGTGAGACGCTGCTGGATTTCGACCAGTACTTTTTCGGCGATGGCGGTTTCCTCCGGCGAGAGTTCGAGGCCATGAAAGAAGTCGCGGGCCTCGGCGATATTCATCTTTACGAGTTCGGCGAGGGTCGCCCCGCCGACCCGTAGGTAAAGCGCTTCCGGGCGCAGGCGCGAGCCGCCGCATTCGGGGCACGTGGTGTACCCGCGATAACGGCTCATGAATACGCGCACGTGGACTTTGTATTTTTTCGTCTCGACTTCTTTGAAGAAGCGCCGCACGTGGTCGCGCACGAAGTCTACTTCCTTTTCGCGAAGCTGATAGAACGGCACATTCAAGCGAACTTTTCCGCGCGCTTTCGGGACGAACTCGTGGCCGTAATACCACGAATATTGGGGCTTGGTCCACGGATCGACGGCGCCGTCTCCGATCGACAGGGAGCGATCCGGAACGACTAAATCAAGGTCATAATCGATGGTGTTGCCGAAGCCCTGGCAACGCCGGCAGGCGCCCACCGGACTGTTAAAGCTGAACAGCGACGGCTCCGGATCCTGGAATTCGAGGCCGCACACCTTACAACTGAATTTTTCGTTGAAGCGTAGCGGGACGAGCGGAGAATCGGGGCCCGCGGCCGGCTCGAAAATCGCTTCCCCGCCCTCGCGGTAGCAGATTTCCACGGTATCGACGATGCGCTGGCGGCTCCCGGGGGAGAGAGAGAGGCGGTCGACCAGGGCGAACACGGGCTTCGCGAAATCGACGTCGAGCAAAGACTCGGGGGTAGAGAATTCAAAAACGCGGCCGTCCTGAAAGAGACGCGAAAACCCTTTTTTCCGAAGGTCGAACAGGCGCTCGCGGAGCGCGTCCGGAGAACTTTCGGCGGGCAGCGGAAACAGCGCGTACCAGCGCGATCCCTCGGGCTGGGCGAGCATCTTCGCGGCGACGCTATCCACGTTATCCCGCGCGATCTGGCCGTGTCCGTTCGGGCAGAATGTGCGGCCGGCGCGAGCCCACAGCAGCCGCAGAAAATCGTACAATTCCGTGGTCGTGGCGACCGTAGAGCGCGGATTGCGCGTGGTGTTCTTCTGGCGGATGGCGATGGGCGGCGAGATGCCGGTGATCTCGTCAACGTCGGGTTTCTCCATGCGCTCGAGAAACTGGCGGGCGTAGGCCGAGAGCGACTCCACGTAGCGCCGCTGGCCCTCCGCGTAAATCGTGTCGAAGGCGAGCGACGATTTTCCGGACCCGGAAACGCCCGTCAAAACGGTGAGCTTCTCATGCGGAATATCGAGCGACACGTTTTTCAGATTGTGCACGCGGGCGCCGCGAATGGAGATGCTGTCGCTCATAGGACGCAGAGACCGATCCTCGCGCTCCTCTCTCGGATCGGGACGCCACATAGTCACGCCCAGGGAGATGAGACACGGACCGCCATCTTCTAGTATAGAGAGTTGAACGTCTTATCCCTCCGCCGCTCGCTCACGCGCTGGTATGAGGGCGCCAAGCGCGACCTGCCGTGGCGCCGGACCCGCGATCCGTACGCCATCTGGATCTCTGAAATCATGCTGCAGCAAACGCGGGTGGCGGCCGCCCTCCCGTATTACGAGCGTTTTCTCGCGCGTTTCCCGGATCCGACGGCTCTCGCAAGCGCGTCCGAAATAGAGGTGCTGACGCTGTGGAGCGGGCTGGGCTACTACTCACGCGCACGGAATTTACAGAAAGCCGCGCAGCAGATCGTGGCGGCGGGCGCCTTCCCCGCGTCGCACGAAGCGATTCGAGAGCTGCCGGGCGTGGGCGTGTATACAGCGGCGGCGATCGCCAGCATTTCCTTCGATCTGCCGCACGCGGTCGTCGATGGCAACGTTCGCCGGGTGCTCACCCGCCTTGTGAACGACGCCTCCGCTGATGTTCAGATCCTGGCCGATGGTTTGCTCGACCGGCGCGATCCCGCACGCTGGAATCAGGCCGTTATGGAATTAGGGGCGCTGGTGTGTCTCCCGAAGGAACCCCGGTGCGGAGAATGTCCGCTGGCGTTGTATTGCGAGGCCCGCGCGGCAGGAACGCAAAGCGAAATCCCACGCAGGAAAGACAGGCCCCAGACGGAAAGGCTCGTGAAAACGTTGCTGGTGATCCGGAAAGGCGGAAAGATTTTACTCACGCCGAGTCCCAGAGTAAAAGGATTCTGGGAATTGCCGGAGCCGTTTCCCGGCTCTCGACGTGGCGGCGTATTGGGGACGTTCGCGCACACGATTACTCATCGGCGTTATGTTTTTACGGTTCGGAAGGCGGTGGGCGAAGCAGGAGCACCAAAGGGACGAAAAGCGCTTGGGCAGCGGTGGTTTGATGTAAGCAAGCTCGATTCCATTCCGCTTGGGACCATCGCTAAAAAGGCATTGGCAAAAAGCGCACCGGCAAAAGATGCATGCAAAAAGGCGTCGAAAAAAAGCTGAAGTTCGTCTACAATGCGCGGTAGGAGGCTACGTTCATGCCCAATCCAATTCCCAAAGGCTACCATTCCGTGACGCCGTATCTGATCGTTTCCGACGCCGCGAAGCTGATGGAATTTCTAACCAATGCGTTTTCCGCAAAGGAGCTGTACAGGATGCCGGGACCGGACGGGCGGGTTGCGCACGCGGAAATGCAAATCGGCGACTCAATGATCATGCTGGGCCAGCCGCGAAACGGAGGGGCGGGTCAGCGCACCACGCTCTATCTGTATGTTCCCGACGTCGACGCAACCTACCAACAGTCCGTGAAAGCGGGCGGAACCTCGATTCAGGAGCCGAAGACCCAGTTTTACGGCGATCGCAATGGATCGATTCGCGATCCGTTCGGCAATGAATGGTACGTCGCCACGCACGTGGAAGACGTGTCGCCCGAAGAGATGAAGCGGCGCATGTCCCAGCAGACCGTAAGCGCCTAGCCGACGCGGACGAAGATCGGGCGTTAGACGCCGCGCTCGTTCCCGTAAATGTCGATGTGCAGACGCGGACCGTATCTGAAGTTTTCGGATTTGCAAACATCGACCAGCCACCGCGCGCGGTCCTGAATGGTCTGTTGATCGATGCCTTCCGGCATCAGGATCACGCGTTGCCGATCCGCACCGATCTCGGCGACCATTCGATTCACTTCCTGAAGATCCTCAGGCGTGCAGATGACGAACTTCAACTGATACGGATTTTCCGAGATCAGACGCTTCAGCACATCCGGCCGATAGCGCACGCGCTCGTGCTGTGCCGCCCAGCGCCCCTCTTCCCGCTGATGCGGCGTGGAGTTCGCAAGCTTGGGGCTGATGCTCATCAGGTCGCAGGTAACGGGCTGATAGATCGTACCCGCGGTCTCGATCGTCACATGGAAGTTATGTTCCCGGAGACGTTTCGTTAGGGTGACGACTTCTTCGGTGAGCATCGGCTCACCGCCCGTCACCACTACGTGCGTGGAGGGGTGGCGTTGCACTTCGGCGAGAAGATCTTCGATGGAACGCTCCGCTCCGTCGGGATTCCAGGAAGTGTACGGCGTGTCGCACCAGGTGCAGCGAAGATTGCAGCCGCTTGTGCGGATGAAGACTGTGGGAACACCGGCCAGCAGCCCCTCGCCCTGGATGGAATAGAAAACTTCGGAAATTTTCATGACGCGTAATAGACGCTTACGCGAGCGGATCGCGCACGCCCGCTTCCTCAAAGCCCTTTTTCCGCAGCAGGCATGAGTCGCACTGTCCGCACGCCGTTCCGTCCGGCGAAGGATCATAACAACTGTGGGTAAGGGCGAAATCGACCCCCAGCTCCGCGGCCAGCTTCACGATCCCCGCCTTGCTGAGCTTACTCAGAGGAGTGTGAATCTGAATTCGAGTGCGCCCTTCGACGCCGGCCTTGGTCGCGAGGTTCGCCATATGCTCGAAGGCGCTGATGAATTCGGGACGGCAGTCCGGGTAGCCGGAATAGTCGATGGCGTTGACGCCGATGAAAATATCGGAGGATTCGAGAACCTCCGCCCAGGCGAGCGCGTAGGAAAGGAAAATGGTGTTGCGCGCGGGAACATAGGTGATCGGAATACCATCGCCCATCTGTTCCGCAGAGCGGTGTTTAGGGACCGCGAGTCCGTCGCTGGTGAGGGCGCTGCCCCCGAACACGCGCAAGTCAATATGCGCGATGCGATGTTCCCGTGCTCCCAGCGCCTGAGCCACGCGTGCCGCGGCCGCTAATTCGACGCGATGCCGTTGGCCGTAATCGAAGGACAAGGCATAGCATTGATACTCGCGGCGGGCGAGCGCGAGGCAGGTGGAGGAATCCAATCCGCCACTGAGCAGGCACACGGCGGGAGGGGGTGAAACCGGCATCGGCATCCCCATTGTAACTTTACGACCGCTGGGGGCGCGCCGAAACGCTGCTCCTGCCGCGAGCCGGATGCTATGATCGCGGGATTGAGATTCTCATGAGCCAACCTACGGATCCCGAACCTAACAAACACCGCCCGTTCGTCCCGCAGGGCGTGGTGATGAAAGAATTCACGCTGCGCGCGGTTCTCCTGGGTCTGGTGATGACGGTGATCCTGGGCGCGGCGAACGCGTATCTGGGCCTGCGCGCGGGCATGACGATCGCGGCGACGTATCCGGCCGCGGTCATTGGGATGGCCGTGCTGCGTTTGTGGAAGGGCACGGTGCTCGAGGAGAACCTGGCGCGCACCGCGGGCTCGATCGGGGAATCGGTGGCCGCGGGAGCGATCTTCACCTTGCCCGCGTTTCTGATCGCGGGCTCGTGGACGTCTTTCGATCCGTCGCAGGCGTATTGGAAATCGACCGCGCTGATGACGGTGGGCGGCATTCTGGGCGTATTATTCGTCTCCTTGGTCCGGCGAAGTTTAGTGGAAGACCCGGGACTGCCGTTTCCGGAGTCGGTAGCGGCTTCCGAGATCCACAAGGCGGGAAGGCGCGGCGCGGAGTCGGCGCGCTACTTATTCTGGAACCTCGGATTGGCGGTGGTCATCCAGGCGCTCGGCGAACTGAAATTGTACGCGGTGGATAAGGATTTTTTCTTTCGCATCGGTGAATTGGGCAAGAGTTTTGTAAGGCTGGGGCCGCTCGGAAGCCGCAACGTCATTCAGACGGGCGCGGTTTCCATGGCTTCGGCCCCCACCGTGAGTCCGGCTTACCTGGGCGTGGGCTACGTCATCGGCCCGGAACTGGCCGCGCTCCAATTCTCGGGCGGCGTGATCGCGTGGGGCGTGCTGGTTCCTTTGCTGATGTATTTTCTGGGGCCGGCTTTGCGGCAATATATCCCCGCAGGCCCCATCGAGGATGGCTGGGCCGCGCAGGCGGCCGCGGTGTGGCGCTACATTGTCCGGCCGATCGCGGTCGGCGGAATGATGGTGGGCGCGGCATACACATTATTCCGCATGCGCCGCAATCTGACGTCCAGCCTGGGACGCGCGTTCGGCGAGCTGCGGCACGGCACTCCCCCAATGGAATCGCTGGCGCGTACCGAGCGGTACATGTCTTCTAAGACTGTGTTCGCGATGATCGGCGTCACGTTTGCACTGATGATCGCGCTGTATATCTACTTTTCGGGCAACGTGGTGGCGGGGACGGTTGCGGCCGTAGTGATGTTACTCGTGGGATTCATTTTCGCGACGGTCTCGGGAAACCTGGTGGGTATGATCGGCTCCTCGAACAATCCGATTTCGGGGCTTACGCTCTCGACGCTCATTATTGCGGCGCTTCTGATGGTCGCTCTGGGAGTTTCGGGCGCGAAGGGCGTTGCCGTAGTGCTGGGAGTGGCCGCAGTGGTGTGCGTTTCTTCCGCGGTGGCCGGTGAACTCCTGCAGGATTTCAAAGCCGGATACATTCTGGGAGGTACGCCGCGCACCATTCAGATCGTCGAGCTGATCGCCGTGGTGCTGGCGAGTCTGGTGATGTACTTCCCGCTCTATATTCTGCACGTGGCGAACATCAAGGCCGGGGGCACGGGCTTTGGCGACCGCGCGCTTCCCGCGCCGCAGGCGGGCCTGATGGCGGCGCTCGCGCAAGGAATTGTCGGCGGCGAAATGGCGTGGCCGCTGGTGGTTGCGGGCGCTTTGTTCGGCGTGGCGATGATCCTGTTGAAGGTCAGGAGCCCGATGCTGGTTGCGGTCGGAATGTATTTGCCGCTACCCACCACATTCGCGATTTTCCTGGGCGGCATGGTGCGGGGCCTGGGCAATTGGCTCGGGACAAAGGCTGGGCATAACGAAGCGCAAAAGACGCGCACGGAAAGCGTCGGCGTTCTGATCGCGAGCGGTCTGATCGCGGGCGAGGCGCTTACCGGTTTGCTGTTTGCGACCTTCCGCTTCCGCGATATCAAGATCCCCCAGATTTTTGCGGAGCCATCCTATCTGGCGGGATTCGTGGTGCTGGTGATTCTGGGTTTCCTGATGGTCCGGTTGCCCTTTGCGAATGCGGGTAAGCCCGAGGATCCCGCTCCGCCAGCGGTCATTATGTGAACATCAGGCCCCGAGAATCATCTGAGCGAGTTCATTGAGATCGCCGATGACGAAATCCGGAGGCGCGTGCTCGAAGGTCTCCGGCTGAAATCCCCACGCAACGCCGCATGCCTGGACGCCCGCGTTGCGCGCCGTGTTTACGTCGACCGCGCTGTCGCCGACCATAATGGTGAGGCCGCGGTCGGCGTTCGACTCCTCGATCAGTTTCTCGATGCCTACCGGGTGGGGCTTCTTTTCCTCAAAGCTGTTCCCACCGTAAATCCGAAAAAAATGCTCCTCCAATTTCAGGCCCGCGATGAGGCGCACGCTGAATTTGACGGGCTTGTTCGTAAGAATCGCCATGTTGACGGAGGCGGCGTGCAAACGATCGAGCGCCTCCCGCACGCCGGGATAGAGCGCGGTCGCGTCCAGCATATGATCCCGGTAATATTGCAGGAAAAATTTGTGCGCCTCGGAGTGTTCCTCGTCGGTAAGATGAGGGAGCGCGCGGCGGATCAGCATCGCCGCGCCATTGCCAACATAGGCTGAAACGATGTCATCGGGAAGCGGAGGAAGATGCTTCCATGCGCGCGTGGCGTTGACGGAATCGGTCAAATCGCGCTTTGAATCGATCAGTGTGCCGTCGAGGTCAAAAATCAGAAGCTCGCGGCGGGTCACGCTTTCCCCTTTTTCCCGGAATCTTTATCCTTTTCGGGCTTCCCCTTGTCTTTGTCCGGCGGGCGGCGTCCGGGTTCCAGTTCCTTGCGCGCGGTGCGCACCTGATCCATCCACGCCTTGCGAATCTCGAGCAGCGAATCGCGGAAGGCATTGGTGATCCCCGCCGGCGCCGCTTGCGAAATGACGTGAGACGCGTCGACAGCGTACGGGAGGGTAATCGAATGCACCATCCAGTTCGGCAACGGCCGGGGCACGAAGGCCATCAGCACCGCCACGGCCGTGACCACGATCAACGCGCCGCGCACCAGCCCGAACATCGCGCCCATCAGCCGGTCAAGCCACGAGAGGCCGGTCCAACGGAAAAAAATCGCGACCAATTTGGCGAGCAACGCCCCCGCCGTGAGACATCCGAAAAGGATCAGGAAAAAAGCGATCAGATTGGAGGCGGCCGTCGAATGTACCCACTGATGCACCCAGGCGGCCGGCACTCCGTAAAACCAGAATCCAAACAAGACGCCGCACACCAACGCCACGATCCCGATTCCGACGCGCGCAAATCCGGCCACGAAGCCCGCGACGACGGACATGGCCAGGACAATGGCGATCAGGAAATCGAGCAGCGTCACAGCGATCGTCCCGTGAGCTCCCGGTAGGCCTCCTTGTACTTTTCGCTGGTGCGAAGCGCCACTTCTTCCGGCAACGGAGGAGCGGGCGGCAGTTTGTTCCAGTGAATGGATTCCAGATAATCGCGGACGTATTGCTTATCGTAGGAAGGCTGCGGGCCGCCCGGCTTATAGGTATCGCTCGGCCAGAAGCGCGAAGAATCGGGGGTCAGGACCTCGTCGGCGAGCGTGATCACGCCGCCAACCAGGCCAAATTCGAATTTCGTATCGGCGATGATCATGCCGCGATTTCTCGCATAGTCCGCGGCTGTGGAGTAAATCTTCAACGTCAGGTCGCGCAGCTTGGTTGCGGATTCCACACCGATGCGATCAACCGTTTCCTCAAACGAAATGTTGATATCGTGACCCGAGCTTTCCTTGGTGGCGGGGGTGAAGATCGGCTCCGGGAGGCGGTCGCTTTCCTTCAGACCCGGAGGCAGCGCGATTCCGCAGACCTTCCCGGTCTTCTGGTATTCCTTCCAGCCCGAGCCCGCAAGATAGCCGCGAGCGACGCATTCCACATCGAACATTTCGGCGCGATGCACCCACATGGAACGCCCTTCAAACTCGGGCGGGAGCCCGCTCGTATCGGCGCTCAGGAAATGATTCGGTACAAGAGAGCGCAGAAGCTCGAGCCAGAAAAGGGTCATCTGGGTCAGCACACGCCCCTTATCGGGGATGCCCGTGGGCAAAATGTAGTCGAACGCGGAAATCCGGTCCGTGGCGACGATCAGCAGTCGTTCGCCGTCGTCGTACACGTCGCGAACCTTACCTCGGGCGCGCAACTTCAGATTCGGGGCGTGGCTCTCCAACAGCGGTGTTGATGGTGTCATATGAGTTTGAGGGTCAATCCCAATTATACTGGTCGGCAGTGTTTCTCTCGATCCTGATTCCCGTCTATAACGAACGTTCTGTGGTGGAAAAAAGTTTGTCGCTGGTGCTTGCGGCACCTTTACCGGAAGACATGGACCGCGAGCTGGTGATCGTCGATGACTGCTCGACCGATGGTACCAGTGCGATCCTGGAGCGCCTGGCGGCCAACGATTCGCGCATCCGTCTGTTCCGCCATGAGGTCAATCAGGGGAAAGGCGCAGCGGTTCGCAGCGCGATCCAGAACGCGCGCGGCGACTTCTGCCTGGTGCAGGACGCGGACCTGGAGTACGATCCCGCCGATTACATCAAACTTTTGCGGCCGCTTCTCGACGGTCACGCGGACGCGGTGTTCGGGTCGCGCTACATGGCCGGTGTGCAGACGCGCGTGCTGCCTTTCTGGCATTCGATGTTGAACAAAGGCCTGACCTTGCTCTCCAACATGTTCAGCAATCTGAACGTGACGGACATGGAGACCTGTTACAAAGTGTTCCGTACGGATCTCCTCAAGAGTATTCCGGTGCGCTCGGATCGTTTCGGATTCGAGCCGGAAATCACGATGAAGTGCGCCAAGCGCAAGTTGCGCGTCTACGAGGTTCCGATCAGCTACCATGGCCGGACTTACGAGGAAGGCAAGAAAATCGGCTGGAAGGACGGGATCAAGGCACTCGGAGTGATCTTTTATTTCTGGCTCGTCGACGATCTCTACGAGCCGAGCTACGGCCGCGGCATGCTCAATAATCTTACGGGCACGCCGCAATACGTAAGCTGGGTGACGCGCATCGTGCGGCCCCACCTGGGCGACACCGTGCTCGAAATCGGCGCGGGCCTGGGCAATTTCACAGGCCGCCTGATGGGCCGCAAGCTCGAATACGTCGCGGCGGAGGCCGACCCGCTCTATTTACACGCGCTGTACAACCGCTTCCTGCGGACTCCAAACGTGGTGGTGTGCGAATTAAATCCGGCGAATCCCACCGATTACGCGCCCCTGCGGCATCTATTTGACAGCGCGCTGTGCATCAACCTGCTGGAACTGGTGGACGACCCGCAGACCGTGCTGACTCTGCTCGGCGATTGCCTCGCGCCGAACGGAAACCTGATCGTGCTGGTCCCACAAGGCAAGAATCTTTTTGGTCCGCTGGACGAGGCGATGGGCAACCGGCGGCGATTCTCGGAAGTGGAACTGGCACAACTCCTGGGAGCGGCGGGCTTTGAAATCCAGAAAATTTATCAGGTGAATAAAATCGGCGCGCTTTCCTGGTGGTTTTTCGGGAAGCTGCTCAAACGCAAGCGCATTCATCGAGTGGGACTCAAGCTCTTCGATAAGACAGTGTGGTTCTGGCGGCGCGTGGACGGCCTGCTTCCCTGGGGAGGGCTGTCCTTAGTAGCCGTGGCCAAGCGGCAAATCTAGCTAAACTAGGATCAATGCCCAAGTTCGTGGTTACGGGGGGAGCGGGGTTCATCGGCTCGGCCCTGGTTCGAAGCCTTGTGGAACAGGACCTCGGCGAGGTGGAGATCGTCGACAATCTGCTCACCGGGCATGAAAGCAACCTGACGCAAGTCCGCAAGCAGGTGCGCCTGCATCACGTGGATATCCGCGATGCCGACGATTTGAAGCCGATCCTGCGCGGCGCCGATACGGTATTCCACCTGGCCGCGATTCCTTCCGTGCCGCGTTCGATTCACGAGCCGCGGCTCTCGCACGAAGTGAACGCCGACGGGACTTTTAACGTCCTGCAGGCGGCCGTGCACGGCGGCGTGCGCAGGCTGGTCTACGCCGCTTCGTCCTCGGCCTACGGAGACAGCGAAACGCTGCCCAAGGTGGAGACCATGCTTCCCATGCCGAAATCGCCGTACGCGGTGCAGAAGCTTCTCGGCGAGCACTACGCTTCCGTGTTTTATTCGTGTTTCGGGTTGGAGACCGTTTCGCTGCGATTCTTCAACGTGTACGGACCGCGGCAGGATCCTTCGAGCCCTTATTCGGGTGTGCTCAGCCTGTTCATGAAGCATCTGCTCGCGCGCACGGCGCCCACCATTTTCGGAGACGGCGAGCAATCCCGCGATTTCACCTACGTGGAGGACGTCGCGGCTTTGTGCATCAAAGCGGCGGTTGCGCCGTCCGGCGTCGCGGGGAAAATGTATAACGCCGGCAATGGCGGCCGCTTTACGCTGAATCAGGTCTGGAGCCTGCTGCAGAAGATTGAAGGCGTGCGGATCGACCCGCTGTTTGGCCCTCCCCGCGAAGGCGACGTGCGCCATTCCATGGCGGATACGAGCGCCGCGACGAGCGAGCTGGGGCATGCTCCGCGATTCACGATCGAGCAAGGATTGGAGAGAACCCTGGAATGGTACCGGACGGGGGCGATTCCCACGACGCACGGAGCCGCCTGAGGGGCGGACGCCACCGGATGCTGGGGCCGCGCGAACGGAAGCCGGCCGGGGACAGTGCAAATCCGCGCTCCCATTCCGCGGGCGTATCTTCGGGGGCAGCCAAGAAGCGGGTGCTCTTCGTGTGCGTCGGCAACTCCTGTCGCAGCCAAATGGCGGAAGCATTTGCGCGCGCCTACGGGTCGGATGTGCTCGAAGTGCACAGCGCGGGCCTGCATCCGGCCACGCTGATTTCGCCTTTGACGAAAAAGGTGCTCGCCGAGCACAACCTGAACGTGGACGATCATTTTCCGAAAGGGATGGAACTGGTGGCCCACGAGCACCACGACATTCTAGTGAATATGAGTGGCCTCCCCATCTCCCTCCCCGGCGCCCAGGTGTTTCATTGGCCGGTGGAGGATCCGATCGGCAAAAGCGAAACGGTGTATCGGGCGGTAGCGGATCAGATCGAGAGGCTGGTCATGCGGATGATCCTCAGCTTCCGCGGCACGCCTTAAATCGGGAACATCCTCGCTCAACAAAGCCGTGCACTGGTTCCCCTTTCGATTCCGGGCCGTACGAAAATTGTTGCAAATATTTGACACCCGGTCCCGCGTCCGGGAAAATGGAAAGACCCACCATCAATGCGGATGTGGCGGAATTGGCAGACGCGCTAGATTCAGGTTCTAGTTCTCGCAAGGGAGTGGAGGTTCAAGTCCTCTCATCCGCACCAATAGCTTGGTTAGAGATAGAGCAGCCCAGAACTGCCCTGACCCGGGTGCCCATTCGCAGATACTTTCTCTGCCCAATTTCAGACGGCTCGTAAGACTTAAGCGTCTCCGCGATTCGTTTCCCCTTTTTCCAGGCTCTAATATTGGTTTATGCGTCTGCGCGTCAAAGATTATCTTCACGTTTTCCAGCACGATATCGATTTGCAACAGCGCCGAGACGCGAAGGAGTTCGACCGGATCGCAAACGTCTGTTTGCTACGGGCGACTGACGCACTAAAGATGCCCAGCGGTACCTATACGCAAATGCAACGTGATCAAATGGGCGATATCTTTCGCTCTATGCTCGCGACTCAGCGCGGAATTCGTCGCATGCTTGACTTCGAAGGGCCAATTGATTCGGAGAGCGTTGATGCGTTATTACTAGCGCGCGTTCAGTTGGAAGGCCTCTATGCATTCTGCCTGATGCTGGAAGACCCAAGCTATGTGACCACCTATGTTCAAGACCACTGGCGAAAGCAATACGTCAAACATCTCACCATCCGCGAGGAAACGAAACTTCTCCCCAAGTTTGGACCATTGCACGAAGTCGACCTGCGGCGCCTTATCAACCTGGGTAACCTGTTCGGCATTAATCCCGATCATTTCCACACGGTTGATAAAGAAGAGCTCGGCATCACACTGCCTCTTGGGGTGAGGGAAAGAGCAATCCGCCCCTTTCCGACACCCGGGAAGGCGATCCAGAAGATCAAATCCTCACCGGAAAAGAAGCGAATGCTGGAACGTCTTTACGCGAAGTACACCGACCTGTGCTCTTTCTCGCACAGCTTGCCGCAAGCGAACCTCTTGAAGAACGTTATGGACAAGCGTTTTCCTGACCGACGCATGATAAAGGATTCCGAGATACGAAAAAGCTATCAGGCTGACGTGGTAGGCGAAGCTTATTACACCAGCTTCATGAGCATCGCTCAGTGCACTGCTGAACTCACAGTCCTTTACCCTGATGACGTAGAACTGGCTCAGGCAGCTGGTCGGGCCTGGAACGAGCTTGCGGAAGCTAGTTTCCTTTCGATGGCAATTTGGGAAATTCGCGCCAAGAAGCTGTTGCGAGTGGTCTGATGCCTAAGCCGACTTGAGTGACCGAACAATCCATCCCACAAAAGTAAGCACCAGGAACGGGTAGCCGGCGGAGGGAAGCGGCGCCTGGGTGGGTAACAGCTGCTCTCCCCAAAAGATCCGGCCGGCGGTAGCCGCGAAGAGAATGGCGGCGACGATGCCGGACAGGCGGCTCCAGATCGGAAACACCTTTGGCAGGCTGGTCATGAGCAGGGCGGCCGACCACAGTGCAACGCCTGCTCCGAATGAGGGCACGGTCGCCGCCAATCCCGCCGCCGTGTCCGACAACACCAACGCTTCCGCCGCGACGAATACGAGAAATCCCGCCGCCACGCAATCCTCGCCTTTGCGAAAATATTTCACTGCCAGCAGGGATGTGGCCACGATCAGGCCCACGCCGTCGAGGGCCCAAAATTCCTGGCGAACCGCCGGTTGGCCGACAAATGTGCCTGCGAGGCCGAAAATTCCTCCAACAGCAACGCCTGTGGCAGCGATTCTGTCCAAATGGGTGGGCCGGGAAACGTTCACACAGTTCCTTTGATTGCATCCGGGGATCGCCCGGGCGCCTTCATTTTCTTTCCAGGATCGCCGCATCCCGAGTGATCGTTTTTACGAGTATGCGCACCCCCCGGGGAAGGTCCACCGGCGAAGTCCACGCGTCGAATTTATGCCGCCGTCCGGGGTAGTACAGCGACCATACCCCGGCGCCCAGTCGCTTCGCACCGTCCCAAAACTCGACGGCCACGTATATCGCGGGAAGCTCAAAGCGGCACGAATTGGTCCATTCAACGCCATAGTGATCGGGATCGTTGGCCCACATGTCGTGGACCTTAAAGCAGCTGAGGTCCTCGGCCGCCAGTGGTAGGGTGAACAGGAGCAGGAGAATAAGCTTTTTCATGGGAACACCTAGTCTATACCGTTTTTGACCGTCGGGTTAAGCCGCTGTGGGGCAGCTCGCCGAGCTGCGCGACGGCTCTTAGCTTTCGCCATTTCTGGGGCCGGAAGGGAGCCGGCTGCGTGAGAGAAAGCCCAGGCCGAGGGCCTGCCCACTTTGCCCGCTCAGGCAAGGTCGAGGAAGGCGCAACGACGAATACGCGCGCTAGGGTCGCGGAGGGACAACGGTGACGATCCCGCCTGTGCCCACCGAGGGAATGGAATGCCCTCGTGAATCGGACGTCACAATTCCGTTGAGCGTAATCGGCAGGAAAGTGCTCTTGTTCGTCGCGGAGACCGTAATCGTGACCGCCGCCACGGCACCGTCGGCCAGTACTTTATTCGGATCGATGCCATAGAGAGCGCACACAGTCGAACCGCTTTTGCTCGCGCACTGAACGGACTTCTGGCGGGCGACCACCGCCACGCCGGTCACGCCGGCCGCGTAGCTCATGGTCCATTGAATCGCGGTTGGTTTCGCGCCGCCGGTGGCGGTGAGCGATGCGGTGAGTGCGACGCTCGATCCCGGCTGCGCGACGCCGGAGCTGAGCGATAAAGCGACCTGCTGCGCCCATGCCGGATGAAAGCCAGCGAACAGGAGAATGGAACCAGCGAGGAGCAACGGGTGCCCGCACGATCCAAGTCGATTCATCAAACCCAGTTTAGGTCATCCGGCTAAAGAAGAATCTTCCCCGCGTTGTCCGCGCGGATCTGTTCCAAGCGAGAAGTTGGCGTAAATAGGCCGTGATCTAGACCTCTCGGAACGATCCATAAGCCCCAACAAATCATGCCTTAGTCCCTATCCGCATGAGGATCAGCGGCCCGATAAGTTCTTCAGAGGCGCAGTAACAGGCGATCATCCCGCGACGATCAGCGCCTGTGGCCAAGCAGCCGCGAATAAGGAGTTTTCAGATGGCTTCCATCGCCAGCACATTAAACACGCTCGACAGCTCACTTTTGGCGGAGATTCAGTCTCTATCGGGAACGACCGGGACATCGGGAATCTCGGAAGCGTCGGCCGCCTCCACCACAACCCCCTCCTCCAACAACACGGATCAGGTGAACTTCTCGCAGGCCAGCCAACTGTTCAGTCAATTGCAACAATTACAGAGTTCCAATCCCACCGAGTTCGCACAGGTTCTGACCAACGGCGCTTCGCAGCTTCAGGCAGCCGCGGCGCAGCAGACCAACCCGCAGGCCGCGGCGTTTTTGAACAATCTTGCCGCGAATTTTCTGACCGCGGCCGACACCGGCAATCTTGCAGTTCTGAACCCGCAATCAAGCCAGGGAACCGCACAGACCGGGCATCATCATGGCCATCACTTCGGAGGGGGAGACAACGACGCATCCTCTGCGGCGAGCACGGCGACGACCACAACGACGGCGAGCACGGCAACGACCGGCGCCACGACGGCGGCGAGCACTGTATCTCCAGCTTCGGCCACATCGGGGAGCACGGATGCTGCCGCCTTCGCGGGCCTACTGAGTTCGCTGAATGCGCAGAATCCTGCGAATCTGTTTAGCAGCCTCCTTTCGCCCCAACCCGGAGAAGGCGGCAATTCCTCTGAGAATGCGCTCTTCGCCATTCTGAGCTCCAGCTCCAACACAAGCGCCGGCTCGAATAGCACCCAGATCCAAAGCTTGTTGGCCAGTTTCGTCACGAGCAGCGCAGGCGGCACTGGGTTGTAAGAACCTCCCGCTGGGGGGGCTTCTTAAATAAGCACTCGGACGCCCGTCGCGTCCCAACGGCCCCGTCGCAGCCGCACGGGTTGCCTGGTCCGTCCCGTCATTGTAGGCTACGAGTTATGAGGTCCGCGGCCGCGCTCGCAGCTTTTCTTGCCGTCGCACTCGGCGCCGCGGCAATCCCGGTATTTGCAGGCGCTCCGAACACCTTCCTCGACACCGAAGGCGTGGCGCGAGATCCGTTTGCCGCACCTGCTCACGGCGGACCCGCACGCGCCCAGGTTTTCGTGTTTGTGCGTACGGATTGCCCGATTACGAACCGCTCCGCGCCGGAATTGCAGCGGCTTTCGCAGAAATTCGCCGCGCAAGGGGCCGAGTTCTGGATGGTTTATGCCGATCCGGCGGCCACCGTCCAAAGCATTCGGGAGCATTTGTCGCAGTATTCCTTTCCGGGAACCGCCTTGCGCGATCCCCGGCATGAACTCGTAAAGCGCGCCAAGGTGACGATCGCACCGGAGGCGGCGGTGTTCGACGCATCGGGACGGCTCGTTTATCACGGCCGCATTGACGACCAGTGGATCAGCCCGGGCAAGGCGAGGCCCGCCGCACTGACGCACGATTTGGAGGACGCGATCTCGGCGGTGTTGGTGGGAAGGCCGCCCGCGCATGCCGAGACTCGTGCCGTCGGATGTTGGCTAGCCGATGTCCAGTAGCCCAATGCCAGGAGGCTGCAGGACCCGAGGAAGTTGCCCGATCAGCCTTCCGATCCGTAAGAGGGCTTTCGCGATGGCAGTAGCGTTCCCTTTGCTCGCGGCCGCGGCTCCGCAGGCGGATTCCGGCCACGTTTCGCCCGCGCCCGCAAAGTCCGCGCAGGGCGCGCTGCCGCATGTGACCTTCGCACACGACATCGCGCCCATCGTGTATCAAAACTGCTCACCCTGTCATCGCCCTGGAGAAGCCGGACCGTTTTCCCTTCTCCGTTATTCGGACGTAAAGAGCCACGCCCGCCAGATTGCGGATGTGACTCGCCGCCGCTATATGCCTCCGTGGGCTCCCCAATCCGGCTTTGGGAACTTCGCGGACGAACGGCGGCTGAGCGATGCGCAGATACGCCTGATCGCCGAATGGGTCGCGCAGGGCGCGCCCGAAGGCGAAGGGACACCGCCGCCTCCGGGTTTTACGGAAGGCTGGCAATTGGGGACGCCGGACCTGGTTGTCGAAGCGCAGGCGGCCTACCGGTTGCCCGCTTCCGGCCCCGACGTGTACTGGAACTTCATCATCCCGGCAGGCGTTCTGACCACGCGTTACGTTCGCGCAATTGAAATCCGTCCCGGCGACAAGCGGCTTGTGCATCACGCGAATCTGTATGTGGATCGAGCCCGCTCCGCGCGCCGGCAGGAGATCGCGGAGGGCGAAGGTTTCCCCGGCATGGATGTGGCGATTGATCGCACGACATCCGAACCCGACGACGGTCATTTCTTATTCTGGAAGCCGGGCGGCACGCCGTTCGTCGAGCCCGACGGATTTGCATGGAGGCTGGATCCCGGGAGTGATCTGGTTCTCAACGCTCACCTTCAACCCACCGGCAAGCCCGAACAGGTGCGTCCTTCGATCGGCCTCTACTTTACGGACAAGCCTCCGGAACGTTTCCCTATGCTGGTTCAGCTGGAGCACGACGGCGCCCTCGATATTCCGCCGGATGCTCAGGATTTCGTCGTGACGGACGATTTTCGTCTCCCGCTCGACGTGGATGTTCTGGCGGTTTATCCGCACGCGCATTATCTGGGACGCCTGCTCGAAGGCTACGCGACGCTTCCCAACGGACAACGCAAATGGTTGATCCGAATTCCGGACTGGGACCCCAACTGGCAGGCCGCGTACCATTATCGCGAGCCCGTGTTTCTGCCCAAGGGCTCGGTCATTTCCATGCGCTATCACTACGACAACTCGCGAACGAATCCGCGAAACCCGAATCGGCCTTCGAAACGGGTCGAGGGCGGAAATCAAGCAACCGACGAAATGGGACACCTATGGCTCCAGGTCTTGCCGCGACGGGATTCGCCCGCCGATAAAAGCGACCGGCGCATGCTCTTGGAGGAAGCCCTTCTGCGGCATCGGCTGGAAAAATATCCAGACGATTTCGCGGCGCATTTTCAACTAGGCGCGGTACGACTCGCGCGGCTGGACCCGGCGGAGGCGCTGGCGATGCTACAAACCGCGGTCGGCATCCGCCCGGATCATGCGGAAGCGCGCAATATGTTGGGGTCGGCGCTGGTTGCTTTGGGCCGCAACACCGAGGCGATCGAGCAATTCCGTGCGGCGATTCAACTGCGCGCGGATTACACCAACGCGCGTTACAACCTGGCGCGTGCGCTCTTCCGGGCGGCTCGCTACGACGAAGCGGTGGAGAAATTCGAGCAGGTAAGCAAAGAGTTTCCGCAGGACGCGGAAGTTCGCGACGAATGGGGCGAGGTTTATCTGCGGCAGCAAAAACTCGCGGAAGCGCTGGAGCAGTTTGATCGGGCGCTCGCCATCGATCCCTCCAATCGCGTGGCTTTGAAAGATCGCGATCTGGTGATGAAGAAGGCGCCCGAATTAGCTTCGCGGTCCGCCTCTCAGAAGGCCGAAGAAGCCGTCGAAATCCGGTGGGTTCGGCCGCGCAAGCCTCTGCCCGAGTTCACGCTCCGCTCGATGGACGGAAAGCCATGGACGCTCGCGGACGTGCGAGGCAAGGTGGTCATCATCAATCTGTGGGCTACGTGGTGCGTACCTTGCCGCGCGGAACTGAGCGAGTTGCAGAAGCTCTACGAGAAGTTGCGGGATCGCGCGGATGTTGTCGTAACCAGCTTCAATGTGGACGAAGACCCGGCCAAGGCAGCGCGATACATGGCCGACAACAAATTCACATTCCCCGCCATTCCGGCGAACGATATGGTGGATGCGTACCTGTCGGTGGTTTTCATTCCGCAGACCTGGTTCCTGGATTCCGCAGGGAAGCTGCAGTGGATTCACGAAGGCTACGGCGACGATCCGCACTGGCAGGAGATGATGATGAGCAAATTGGATGAAGTGCTAAAGGCACAGCCTTGAAAATCGGTTTCCTCTACTTCTGCAGCACGAACTTCTGGATGCGCTTGCCGTCCTCTACTTCTCCCGTGTAAACGTTCCCTTTTGAATCGATGCCGATGGTATCGATCCAATGGAGCTGGCCCGCGTAGCGGCCCGCGCCTCCGAAGGAGCCCGCGACGGTCCCGTTTTTCCGGTCGAGAATCCAAACCGTATTGTTCGTCCCATCGGCCACCAGCAGATATTTCTGTGCCGGATCGTGAGAGAACGTCAGGTTGTAAACCGTTCCGCAAGGTCCGCTGGCTGCGTTGAACGGCCCGCCGCAGTTCGGGCCGCGAGCCTGCGTGGAGGGATGCACGAAGTACGCGGTCACGAATTGTCCCTGCTTCGTAAAAACCTGAATACGATCGCTGCCGCGTTCGCACACGTAGACCAATCCGTCCTTGGATAGATGGATGCAGTGAATCGCCGGCGCGAAGGCTTTTTGATCCGGCGGCGGCCCCGAAAGATCGTAAGGAGGCGTCGGATCGTTGTCGATCTCCTTCAAAGGAACGCCGTGCCCACCCCATCCACGCTTGAAGGCGCCGGTGTCCATGTCGTACACGAGGACACGCTTGTTGCGGGAGCCGTCGGCGATAAAAATCTCGCGCCCGTCTTCATCCAGGTCGAAGTCCTCGATTCCGGGAAGGATCTCGGTGTTCTGATTGTCCTGCTTCACTTCCTTGCCTTTGGGCCAGCGATGCCCGAAGTCCCACAGAAGCTTGCCGTCTGTGCTGAGCTTGATGATGCTATCGCCCGGATCAGTTCCTGAGATCCACACGTTGCCCGCGCGATCGACCACGAAGCTCTGCAAGCGGCCCGGCCAGCCAGGCACGGTGTCCTTGCCGCCCCATCCCTTAAGCACGTTTCCGTTCGGGTCAAGCTCAATGATCTCCGGCCCAAGCCGGCAGCAATCCGCGCGGGGCGGTGTGGTGGACGCTCCCATTTCGTCAGGACGTGGATCGGCACGATTGATCATCCAGACGTGGTCGTTTCGATCCACGGAAATATCGACAATCTGTTGCATGCTCCATTGGTGAGGCAGCGGCTTCGGCCAAAAGGGATCGACTTTGTAAACCGGAACTCCCTTGCCGGGGGGCGCGTTCTGCGCGCAGGCCGGCGCCAGCGCACACACAAGCAATGCGGCGCATATGCCGGAACTTTTAAAGAACGATCGCGCGGTTTTGCTCGGGCGCGGCGGCGACACAAGTTTCTCTTTAGCGTTGACCATATAGATCTGTTCGATCATAGCGCCGATCGTATCTCCGCCAGACCTCTTTCGCACTCGCTTGCGATACTCTGGTTTCGAACGCCCGGCACCGTTCGGGACGAGCATCGTGCGGCAACCTCTTTCCTCCATCCGCGTCCTGGACCTGAGCCGTGTGCGCTCCGGGCCCACGGCCGTGCGTCAGCTCGCCGATTGGGGCGCCGACGTCATCAAGATCGAATCGCCTGGCGACGCCGACGCCGGTCTGTTCGGGGATGAACGCGGGAGTTCCGATTTCCAGAATCTGCAAAGAAATAAGCGAAGCTGCACGCTCAATCTGAAAAGTGAGGAAGGGCTCGGTATTTTTAAGCGCCTGGCTGAGACCGCCGACGTCGTTGTCGAGAATTTCCGGCCCGACGTGAAAACGCGCCTGGGCGTGGATTATCCGGCTCTCAGGGAGGTGAATCCCCGCATCATCTACGCCAGCATTTCCGGCTTTGGGGAGGACGGCCCTTACCGGACGCGTCCCGGCTTCGATCAGGTCGTGCAGGGCATGGGCGGTTTGATGTCCATCACCGGACTGCCCGGGCAGGGACCCGTTCGCGTGGGAATACCCTTGGCGGATCTGAGCGCCGGTATCCTCTGCGCCCAGGGGATTCTGCTTGCGCTGTTCGATCGCGAGCGAACCGGAAAAGGTCAGTGGGTGACGACATCCTTATTGCAGGCGCAGGTTTTTATGCTCGATTTTCAAGCGACGCGCTGGCTGGATGACGGAGAAGTGCCGGAGCAGGCGGGCAACAATCATCCCACGAACATTCCCACCGGCGTTTTCAAAACCGCCGACGGTTGCATCAATATCGCCGCGAGCGGGGACGCGATGTGGGAAAGACTGTGCCACGCGCTCGGTGGACCCGAACTGCTTCAGAATCGGGCGTTCTCCACTCCTAAATCCCGGTCGGAGCATCGTGAGGAAGTCAACGCCGCGATCAATCGTTTGCTCGCCTCCGCGGGCTCGGCGCATTGGCTGAACGTGCTGAATGAGGCAGGTGTTCCCGCCGGCCCCATCCACACGATTGATCAAGTCTTCGCCGATCCGCAGGTGCAGCATTTGGGGATGGTGGAGGAGATTGCCTCCCCGTATTTTCAACCTCTGCGGCTGGTTGGGCAGCCGTTTCGTCTGTCGAACGCGGGAAGCGCCGTTCGCCTCCGGCCACCGGAGCATGGCGAACATACGGATCAAATCCTGGAGTCGCTCGGGTACACGCGGGAGAACATCGCGGGCCTTCGCGAACGGGGCGTCCTCTGACGATTGTGGGTGAGAAAGGAATGCAAATGAGCGGTTCGATTCTTACCGCGATCGAGAATGCGGTTGCCACGATCACGTTTCATAATCCCGAGCGCCATAACTCCGTATCGCTGCAGATGTGGCAGGATGCGGCGTCCGCATTGGAGCGGCTTAGGGACGACCCATCCGTGCGCGTCGTCGTATTAACGGGATCCGGGCACAAGTCCTTCGCTTCCGGAGCCGACATTTCCGAGTTCGACGCCGTGCGATCCGACGCCAAAGCGGCCATGGTCTACGATGCTTCGCTCGAGCGATTCTGGGCGGCGCTTTCCGGCCATCCCAAGCCGACCATTGCGAAGATCCACGGATATTGCATCGGCGGGGGACTAAACATCGCGGCCTGCTGCGACCTGCGAATCTGTGGAGAGACTTCGAAGTTCGCAATTCCCGCGGCGAAACTGGGACTGGGCTATGGAGCGTCCACGCTGCGGAGATTGATGGCGCTGGTCGGCCCGCAGTTCGCTCTCGAAATTCTGCTGACCGCACGCCAGTTCGCCTCGGCTGAGGCGCTGCAAATGGGCCTGGTCAATCGTGTGGTTCCCGACGCCGAAGTCGAAACCTACGTCCAGGAGATGGTGCAGTCCATCGCGCACAACGCCCCGCTGACGGTGTACGCGGCGAAGCGAATCATCCAGGAGCTTATGAAGGATCCCCCGTCGCAAGACCTGGCCGCGGCGGAAGCGTTGGTCAAACAATGTTTCGATAGCGCGGACTACCGTGAAGGACGCCTCGCGTTTCGAGAAAAGCGCAAGCCCGTGTTCCTCGGGCGATAGTCTCGCGGGAACCGCCGCGGGAACAGGTATACTCACCTTCTGTGCCGGGGGATCGGACCCGAGAATCTTCATCGCTCATGAGAATCGACGTACGCGAAGAAATCGCCGCTGCGCCGTTGGGACGCTATCACGGGCTCATCGGCGTCCTGATCGGCTTGGCCGTTTTCTTCGACGGCTACGACACTTTCAATGCGGCCTATGTGATTCACTACGTGATGAAACCCTGGCGTCTGACGGCGGGTCAGGCCGGCTTCTTGGTTTCGAGCGGGTTGATCGGCTTCATGATCGGTTCGTTCGTGCAAGGAAAGTTTTCAGACCGCTATGGACGCCGCGCCACACTGATCGGCGCCCTATGGATCGCCACGCTCTTCAGCTTCGCGACGGCGGCTTTCGCGAACTCGTTTGCTGCGTTTTGCAGCTTGCGGCTCCTGACGGGTTTGGGTCTCGGCGCGCTTCTTCCGGTCGGCGTGACGTATATGAACGAATATGCGCCGCGCCGTTTACGTAATATGTTTGCGCTGTGGGGCTGGGCGTTGGGCTTCGGAGCCGGAGGCGTCGTGGCCTCCCTGATCGGCATTTATCTCACACCCGTATTTGGCTGGCGGGCGCTGTACTACGTTGCCTCGCTCTCCGTCGCGCTCGTTCTGATTTGTCATGCCGTGCTTCCGGAATCGCTCGCGTACCTGGCCATGCGCGGCGCGGCGAAAGATATCGCAAAGGTGCTTTCGCGCCTCCAGCCCGCGAACGTAGCTCGCTACAACGCGCCGGGCGCGCAATTCGAATTTCCGGAACCGAGCGATGAAGTCGCCTCCTTTCCCTTCTCCTCTCGCGTCGCTATCGCGCAAGAACACTCGCCGTATGGGCGGCGGCCTTCTGCGTATTGTTCGCGATTTTCGGCCTTACCGGCTGGGTCCCCACGGTCATGATCCAGCGTGGGGAAACGTTTGCCGCAAGCTTCGGATTCGGGGCGCTCATCCAGGCCATGGCCTTCGTGGGCTCCCTGCTCTGTGGCTCGATTGCCGATCATTCCCACAAGCCGCGCATCGTGATGGCGATCTGGTGGGTGGGCGGAGCGATCTCACTCGCCACGCTCGCAGCCGTCAACAACCACATCCTGAATTTCGTATGCGTCGGTCTCGCCGGATTCTGTATTTTGGGAGCACAGAATGTGCTGAATAATTTCACGGCGTCCATTTATGAGACGGAGGTCAGGGGGACCGGCGTGGGCATGATGCTGGGGGTGGGCCGGCTTGGGGGCATCCTGGGGCCCTTCGCCACCGGTTTGATTCAGCAGGCGGCTCCGGGTTCCCTCGGCCTATTCGCGGCGATCGCCGTCGCCGCTCTCCTGGGGGCTCTGGCAATTCTGTTTGCGCGGGATCCGGAAATCGCTATCGTGTGATGCGCGCCCGCTCACAGCCCGAGAACGCGCTCGGCATTCTGATGAAAGAGCCGCTCGTAAATATCATCCGCATATCCGAGATCTTTCCATTCCCGGAAAATTCGCTCGTAAGGCAAACTTGGGTAGTCGCTGCCGAACATGACTTTGTCTTTCAGGCGGCTTCGAATATCCACTTTCAACTGGGGAGCAAAATACTTCGGAGCCCAGCCTGACAGCTCCCAGTAAACGTTCCCCTTATGCAGCGCGACTGCCGTCATCTCGTCTACCCAGGGCCAGCCCGGATGGGCGGCGATGATCGTCAAATCGGGGAAATCCGCGGCGAGCTCGTCGATCGCCGAAGGATGCGCGTGCCGCAACTTCGCGCCCATCCCCCCGGGCATGCCCGCGCCCATGCCAGTTGTGCCCACGTCGATCATCACCGGAACTTTTAACTCATTGATGGCTTCGAAGAGCGGATAAAATCGCCTGTCGTTAACCGCAAAGTGTCCCATGATCGGATGAAAGTGGAACCCCAACATTCCGAGTTCCCGCACCGCGCGTTGGGCTTCCCGAATGGCGGACTCGCCTTTGAACGGATCTACCGCACCCCACGACTGGATAATGCGATCCTTGTGACGGTTCTGCATGCCCACGACGAAATCGTTCGAGCAGGGCGGCGTTTTCACCGTCGTCTCCAGGTCCAGCGCCACCAGCACAGCTTCCACTCCGCCATCCGCGAAATCCCGGACTACCTCTTCCTCGCTTTTCGCGGTCCACGAACGATTCCAGTATTTGGCGAGAGCGTCCACGTAGGGCTGCTGGCACGCGATCCATTCTTTGGTGTTCGGATAGCAATGCAGATCGATGATTCTCACCCGGCGAACCTCATGATGCAGCCACCATTTCCGCCAGCTTCTTTTTAGAAACTTTCCCGAAGGTGGAAAGAGGAAAATCGGGCAGAATCTCCAGACGCTCCGGAATTTTAAACTTCGCGATCTCTTTCGCGAGCAGAAATTGTTTTAATTCGTCAAAAGAGAGACTCGCCCGGTCGCGCAGGATCACGCAGGCGCACATGCGCTCACCAAGCGCATCGTCCGGCACCGGGATGCAGGCGACATTTTTGACTGACGGATGGGAAAGGATCAAATTCTCCACCTCTTCCGCGCTGATTTTCTCGCCGCCCCGGTTGATCAGATCTTTTTTGCGTCCTTCCACGACGTAACTACCGGAGGGATGCTGCCGCAGTAGGTCGCCCGATTTGTAGAATCCGTCCGCGGTAAAAACCTTCTGGTTGTATTCGGGAACTCCGTAATAGCCGCGCAAGGTGTACGGACCACGGCAGCACAGCTCGCCGACCTCGCCGCGCGGAACCTCGAGCTCGTCTTCATCCAGAAGCTTCACCTCGTCGTCGGGGCATACCGGCCATCCTACGGTCTCGAGCTTGACGTCTTCAGGATCGTCGAGGCGAACGAACATGATCAGGCCCTCGCTCATCCCAAAATTCTCCTGCACGAATGCGCTCGGAATCAGTTTACGGGAGAGCAGCCGAACCTCCGGCTGCAATCGCTGCCCGCCGCTCTGAATCATCTTGAGCGAGGATAGATCGCGCCTGTGAACCGCCGGGTCATTGAGCAACCGGATCAACAGCGCGGGGACAACTTTAAGATGCGTGACCCGATGCTTTTCGATCAGCGCGCACATATCCTCGGGCCGCGTGCTGGCGCTGACCACCACTTTGGCGCCGTGAAAAAAGAAGCCCTGGATTCCCGGGCAGGCAAGCGGAAGATTGTGGGCGATCGGCAGCACCAACAACAGCGTCGATTCGTCTTCCACCGCGCACACGCTCGCGGCGGCTTTGGAATTGTACGCGTAGTCGTTGTGGGTGCGCGGGATCAGCTTGGGGATTCCGGTGGTCCCGCCGGAAAGTTGAAAAATCGCCGGGTCGCTCGGATCGATGTGGATTTCAGCCAGAGCGGAAGCGGGCAGGCGCGCGGGCGTTTCGATCATTTCCCCCAGAGAAGAGAATCCTGGGCGCGCGGAATCCAAAATAATCCCATATTTCAGCGCCGGATTTTCGCGCCGGATGCGATCGATCATCAGGGCGTAGTCGAAGTCCCGGTGCGGGGCGGGAATGACGCATGTAGTGGCGCCCGAAAGCGCGACGAATTGACTGATCTCGGCGTACCGGTGCGTCGCCAATGCGGCGATGGGAATACAACCGATCTTTTGGAGCGCAAAATAGAGAACCACGAACTCGGCCACATTGGGGAGCTGAACCACCACCCGGTCCAATGGCTGCAACCCCACGTCGAGAAGATTGAGAGCCAGATTGCTGGAGAGCCGGTCCAGCGCGGCAAACGTGATGGATCGCTCGCCGTCGATCACCGCCACGCGCTCGCCATATCGCTTGAAGACCACATCGAACTCCTGGGCGAGCGACTGATCGCGCCAGTAGCCTTTGGCGCGATACCGCGCGGCATAGTCAGGCGGAAATGGAACAACTCCCGAAAGCATGGCGCGTGTCTTCTCCTCGGCGGCTCTAAGTCGTCGCGGCAAAGCCGCCATCGATGACGATCACCTCACCATTGACGAAGCGGTTGCTGGTGATCAGGTTGACGATGACTTCGGCCACATCTTCGGCAGTCGCAACCCGGCGCAGCGGGGTGCTCTTGGCGCGGCGTGCCATCAGATCTTCATAGCGATCTTTGAGCATCCGCTCCATCCAGTCGCCTTCCATCCATCCCGGCGCCACGGCATTCACGCGCACGTCCGGGGCGAGATTCAACGCCAGAAGTTTCGTCAGGCTGACTACCGCCGCCTTGCTTGCCGCATAGGGCAGAGGCTGCGGACCGGGACGCAGGCCGACGATGCTCGCCGTATTGACCACACTGCCCTTCCCCGCCTTCAGCAGAGGGGCGGCGGCGCGCGTTACCTGAAAGAGTCCGCGAACGTTGACCGCGAACACGCGATCCCATTCCTCGGTGGTCAGGCCTTCGAAATCGTTTGGTTTGACCGTTGTCGTGGTGCCGGCGTTATTGACCAGAGCATCCAGGCGGCGAAATTCACGCTCCACTTCCGTCAGCATTTGCCGCACGCCGGCGTCGTCGCTCACGTCGCATTTCACCAGCAGCGTGCGCGCGCCCTTCGCTTGCGCCTGCCGAGCGGTCTCTCCGGCTGCATCTTCGCTCCGGCTGTAGTTGATGGCGATGTCGAATCCGGCGGCAGCAAGCGCGACCGCGGCAGCCCGGCCGATGCCTGTTGCCGCACCTGTGACCAATGCTGCCGGCCTGTTCTGATTCATGTTCCACTCCGCGGGTTGGAAAACCTTGAGAACGTCCAGTTTGTCGAACTGCTCCGGTTCCTGTCAAGAAGAGGAAGCTGAAGTTGCGTATGCGAGTGCGTTGGTCCGGCAAAGCCGATGTAGTCTATGTTTGATCAGCGGAGCCGAGCTAATGCTTCACCGGCTCGGCGAGCGGTCCGACTTCGACCTTCGGCTGCGTATTCGCCAACGGCCCGAGCTCCGCGGCTGCGCCGCGCGCGATCGCGGCGGTTTCGCTCCCGGCCTGAAAACACGTAAAGTCCGGACGGTCGCGCCACGAGAGCGGGCCGCACAGGCGTTTCCCCGCCCCGATGGCCGCGTCGTGGACCGCGTTGATCAGGCGCTCATAATCGGGCGTGCCCTGCGCGTAGCCGGAGAAGTTTCCAAGGTCGCCGCTGGCTGCAAAAACCGCTGTGACACCCGGAATCTTGGCGATCTCCGCCGCATTCTTGATTCCCTCAAGCGTCTCGATCATCAGGATCAGCACCATGTTGTCGTTGATGGTCTGGCGATAGCCGCCGGGAACGCCGCCCCACATGGCGCTCTCGAACGCCTGGCCGCCGCCGTTGCTGCGTTTTCCGAGTGGCGGATAGAACGCCCAATCACGGGCCGCGATCGCCTCCTCGACGGTGTCGACGGTGGGCACCACGATCACCAGAGCGCCCGCGTCGGCGGCATGCTGGATCTCGCGTTCATCCGTGTAAGCCACGCGAACGCCCGGCACGGCTTTCGCATACGGGCACGTGCGCCACATCCGGGCGACGCTGTCCCAGTCGCGCGCGTTGTGTTGCATCTCGGTCCAGATGAAATCGTAACCGGCGTTGGCCATCGCGCAATAGGTGGACGGATCGGAAGCCGCGAACAGCGTGCCCCCGGTCACCTTCCCGCCCTGCATCATTTTGAGCTTCACCGGATTCCAGATTTTCGCATTCGGCGGAGGATTCCATGCCGGACCGTACTTCCATCCGTTCATGTCGAAAGGACCCACATTCACCGCGCCCGGAAGCGCTGTCTTCATGGCCCCGCTGTCGGTTCCGGCGGGAGCCGCCAGTGGAAACGCCAGCTTCCCCGCATCGGGATTATTCGCGTACGGGTCGGCACTCAATTTCGGCGCCGGTGCGTTCGCCTGCTGGGCATGGATATGCCCCGGGAACCAGGCGAGTCCGGCCATTGCGGACAACGCCGTCACTAAGAATACGCGATTCATTCCACCGGTCCTCCTGTTTGCTTGGCACGCCGGAACATCCGGCGCGGCGGGCAAGCTCCGCGATCAGGACTTCTTCGAGAATTCCTTGTAGACAACTTCCGTGAAGCTCGGGAAATTCGGCCCGCGTCCGCCCGGAGCAGCCGGCGGCGGATCGCCCACAGCGGCCCTCACCTCTTCGAGCGATTTGCCCTGGGCCACCAGTTCTTTGATCTTTGCGCGCTTCTCCTCGGTGTGTGTCAGACGCGCCTGAATGTCGTTTTTCGTCTGAACCATTCCGTGGCCCGGAATGAACGTATCGGCGTTCAGAGCCACAATCCCCTTGGTGGTCGTGATCCAACCCTCGGACGACCCGTTCTTTTCGGCGTGAATCAGCGGATCGGGCATTTGCGTGGCGATGATGTCCCCGGTGAAAACGATCTTTTCGGCGGGGAGATAGACCACCAGATCGCCGCTGGTGTGCGCGTTCGCCCAGTGGAACAGCTCCAGCTTTTCGCCGTCGATTTTGAGACTCTCTTTGTTCTTGGTGACCACTCTTGTCGGAAGGTGTCCGGCAGGCGGCGCGCCACGCCCACCCGCGGCCAGCGCGGCTTCCTGCTCCTTCTTGTTGTTCTCGTGGGCAATGATCGTAATTCCCATGGGGAAGGATGCGAGCCCGTTGACGTGATCGCCGTCGCTGTGCGTGAGGATGACGGTGGTCACCGGTTTTGGCGTAATCTTCGCGATGTCGTCCAGCAGTTCTTTCCCACCCGCTGGGGTGGTCTTGGCGTCAATCACGATCACGCTCTTCGCGCCCACGATGACTCCGCTGTTTCCACCGCCGCCTTCGATCCAGTACACATTGGGCTTCAACTGATGAGTTACAAACGGTGCGGGCGCTGGAGCCTGCGCGAACGCAAGGGTCGCAAAGACGGCGCAGCCGGCAGCCGCAAAGAAAGTAGATTTTTGGACGATGCATGGCAGCGTTTTCTCCTTCACAGACTCTATCACGCCGGTGCTGCGGCGGAAAGCGCCCGCGTCCGCCGGCGCGCCGTGGAACAGAGCTTACGGCTGCGCTTTATGAAAGCGAGCTTACGACTGCGTTTTATGAAAGACGAAGAAGAAAACCGTCACGGAGAAAGCTCCGAAGGCGTAGAGAAGGGATGAAAACAAAATCGCGGCCGGGACGAGACCGCGAGTTACGTTTAAGAAACTATTGATCAGGTTCCACACGAGTAGAATCGTCACCAGGAGGGTGCCGATCAGCGCGAGGAGAGAGGCACTTTTGAGACTCATGCTGGGAGTATGAGCCATACGCGGCGCTTGGGCAAGCGCCTTCGCGAGCATTCCTGCCCGCCTGAAAAGAATAAGCCCCGGCGCGAACTACTTGTGCCGATAGGTAATGCGGCCCTTGGTCAGATCGTAGGGCGAAAGTTCCAGGGAAACTTTATCGCCGTTCATAATTTTGATACGGTTGCGGCGGAGTCTTCCGGCCATGGTTGCAAGAACCGTGCGGCCGGCGTCGAGCTCGATCGAGAACATTCCCGCCTTGAACTTCTCGACCACCTTGCCCATTACTTCGATTGCGTCTTCTTTTGGCAAATGAAATTCATCCTTTCAAAAATTCTGTGTTCCCGGGCGCCGCAGACCAAATCGAGCAGTGCGAGAGACGCCCCATAGCCCCGGGTTTGGAAAGAGCGGCATTGCCGCTCTTTCGGTAACGATTCCAAAAAATCAGTAGCGGTTGTTACGGCGGCCTCCGCCATATCCGCCTCCCGAGCTCCGTTCGGCTCTTGGGACGCGCTTCATTGACGTTCAGCGCCCGGCCATCCAGCTCCATGCCGTTCAAAGCCGCAATCGCCCGGTCCCCTTCCGCGTTTTGGCTCATTTCGACGAATCCGAATCCGCGGGCCTGTCCCGTCTCGCGGTCGGTCGCAATGCTGACCCTTTCCACGGCCCCATGCTGTTCGAACAGGGATCGGAGTGTGTCTTCGGACGATTGGAAACTGAGGTTTCCTACAAAAATATTTTTCATTTCATTTTACTTTCTGAGTTGCAGAGCAATGAATCGGGGCAGGATCGGACAAGGGCGGTATGGCCGGACTATCGAAAGATGCCAAATCAGGGAACTGCGAAACTACAAATCGATTGTCGCACGGATTGCTGCTCGTGCGCAAGTGTACCCGAACCGTTCCCTGCCAGGCGGAAAACGGCCTCGGCTTCGAACGTTTCCGCAGGTCTTTTTAAAAACATGGTGCGAACGGGGAGGGTCGAACTCCCATGGCCTTGCGGCCGCTGGAACCTAAATCCAGTGCGTCTGCCAGTTCCGCCACGCTCGCACAAGCAGGACTGACCGCATTATATCGTCCGTCTGCGCGTCAACGTGCGTACGCCGCCGCCCGGCGTTCGACGAGCGCGGCCTGGGGAACTCCGAAACGCGCGGTTTTACGGCCGCACGGACATGCACTGGTATCCACCATGGACCGCGTCAAATGCAACCCGGACCCTTCGATGTGCAACCCGCTATGCGCTTCACATTCGCCGGCCAACAATTGTCCCGAAGGTCCGATGATCTGCTCGAAGATCGGAACCCGAAACGCCCGCCAAAACGCGTTCCGATCCTGCTCGGTCAACCGGGGCGAACCGGGGCGCTCGAGAACGACCAGAGCGTGGGTCAGCGACGGAATCAGGACCCAGCCTAACACGCGGATTTGGTCGATCGTCGCCGCGATCGCGGAGGGTTCAAAATGCGCGGCCTCCTCGCCCCACCCTTGCGGAAAGATTCGTACGTTCTGCGCTGGAAACAGCGCGGCGAATTTGGCCAAACGAAGCACGGCTGGAATCATGAGCGCGGGAGGACGCAGCGCTGGAGGAAATATTGTCTGACGAAACCAGTCGACCAAAACGGCGGTACGCGGGGCCGGCGATACCGGGTAGAGAAAGGGTTCTCGAATAGGTCGGATTAATCCTGCTAGCACATACTAAACGTTGGCTGAGTGCGCCAATATTCTCAGAAGATTTTCGGCAAAAATTCCGCGTGCGTCGGAGGCGCTCACGCCCAATTCGTACAGCGCCGTGGCCTGCTCTTCAAAGATTTGGTAGTGCCAGCCTCTTGGAAAGAAAGATGAATCCGTTCCGAAGAGCAGGCGTTTTGGCCCGGCTATGTCGAGCGCGCGCCGGAAGACTTGCCGTAAATCGAGTTCCTCATACCGCATCCATCGATTGGAGCTCGATGTATCTAAAAACACGTTGGAGCATAGATCGGCGAGCATCAGCGTCTCGCGAAAAAATCCCGCCCCGAAGTGCGGAACGATCACCGGCACCCGCGGGAAGCGCAGTGCGACCGCGTGCAGATCAATGGGATTCGAGAAGCGCAGATCGAACGCCGCCCGCATCCCGAGCTTTTCGCGGACGCCCACGCGCAGCGCTCCGCAATGTACAAACACGGCCCGCTTGCCTTGCGCCGCCCATTCGAAAACCGGCTGCACGACGGCGTCCTGCATCGAATATCCGTGCATGGCCGGGAACAGGCAGGCCACCTGAATACCGGCAAGCGTTTCAGGATTCCAAGCGGGCGCTTTCGGATTCACCATGGCAAACGTCGAGAAGCGATCCGGATGAGCGCGGGCGGCAGCGATCACGGAGGACTCATCGCCGGGGACGCTCGCAATCAGCGCCGCGCCGTGAACTCCATGGCGATCCAACTCGCGCGCCCATTGATTGGCAAGCTCCGCCGGGTCGGACGCGGGAAACTGCCAGTCCAGCTTTTGGCGAATCGCGTCGAGGGTGAGACCGGGCTGCTGCGCCGCCAGGATTTCGAAGAACCGCTGCGAGAAAAGGTGGACGTGAGCGTCCACGATCAGGATCGGGCCCCACGGCGATTGCCGCGCGATGAATTCGCTCATCGCTCAACCATCGGAACCCGCGCGGTGGGACGCGCCATCGCCGGGACCGAACTGGGTGAGCCCGGTCGAAAGCGCCAGTTGCGTGAGGCCCGCCACATTATTCACGCCGAGCTTTTTCATCATGGTCTTGCGATAACTGCGAACCGTTTGCTCTTTTAAGTCGAGCAACACCGCGATTTCCTTGCTGGTTTTCCCTTCGGCCACCAGGCGCAGCACTTGCACCTCGCGCGGGGACAGTATGTCGAGCGCCGCCTGGGCCGGCTTGGCCTCTAAATCGCCCTTCTGGATCCGCGTCAGCAAACGATCCGATACCTGAGGACTTAAATAAGCGCCGCCTCGCGCTACCGCCCGCAGAGCTTCGAGGAGATCGTTGTCGGAAACTTTTTTGAGAACGAATCCGCGAGCCCCGGATCGAATCGCGCCCACCACGGAGTTCTCGTCGTCGTACATCGAAAGAATCACGATCTTGCAAGCGGGGTGATGGCGCAGGATTTCGGCCGTTGTCTCCACGCCGTTCAATCCCGGCAGGCCAATGTCCATCAGCACCAGGTCGGGATGATGCTGTTTGACGAACAGGAGCGCATCGGCTCCATTATCGGCCTCGCCTACTACGCGAAATTCCGCGTCGCGGCCGAGGATCGCGCGAATGCCGTCTCGCATGATCTTGTGATCATCGACGAGCAGAACGTCGCTAGGCATAACGAATCGTCACAATTGTACCTTTTCCCGTCGCGGTCTCGAAGCGCAGACCCGCATGCCGCGCCAGCAATTCCGCGGCGCCAAGCTTCGCGGCAACCCCGCGCGGATTGCCGTCAAAAGACACGCGCACGATCAGCGAACGCGAGCCGCTGGCCGCAATCACGATGCGTGTGACGCCGCTGGTGAAAGCGGCCACGCTCACCGCATCGGCGGCGGCCAGATAGAGCGGCCCGGCGATCTCCGCCGTGACCGTGGCCGTGGCCGAGTAGCGGACTTCGGCCTCCACGCCATAGCCCTCGCGATACCGGTTCGCCAGATCGATCAGCGAGTTTTTCAAGCCTGTGCGGGCGACCGGCGAAGGATCCAATTCCCGCGTGAGCGCACGCACATGACGCATGGCCCCGTCGAGCGCCTCCGCCAGCTCCCCGGCGTTCTCCGACGCTTCCGGATAATCCATTTGCAGGAGCTGCAAGCGCAGCCCGGCCACCGCCAGGAGCGAGCCGATCTCGTCATGCAGCACGCGGCTCGCGCGCGACATGACCGAACGGGCAAGCACGCACGCCTCCGCCAACTCCTCGGCCGTGGATTTTTTTACACCTCCGCTGGCAGCCCGCCGGACATTTTTCGCCCGGGCCACAGTTTTTGCCTGGGCCACCGCAGGTTTTTTGCGATTCGGCACCCTAACGCTTGCGACCTATCGCGCGTTTTGCGGCCGCCACGACGTTGGCCGCGCGCATCCCGTACTTATCGAGCAGCTCATCGGGCGCGCCGGATTCCGCGTAGCTTTTGAGACCCACGAACTCCATGGGAACCGGATGCGTTAAGCTCACCGCCTGCGCGACTCGCACGCCCAGGCCCCCGTCCGCGAGGTGTTCTTCCGCCACGACGATCGCGCCTGTTTCGCGCGCGGCCCGCGCGATCGCCTCGGTATCCAAAGGCTTGATCGTGTGCATATCGATTACGCGGGCGGAAAGACCTTCCGCTTCCAGAGCCTCGGACGCGCGAATCGCCTCCGCCACCAGCAGCCCGTGAGCGATGAGGGTGACGTCGGATCCCCCGATTAGCTCGATGGATTTGCCGATGGTGAACGTCTGCCCGCCATCGTAAATCACGGGAACCTTCAGCCGCCCGGCGCGCACGAACATCGGACCCACGTGCTCGGCGGCGCGCTCGATCAAGGCGTGCATCGAGACTTCGTCGGCGGGAGAAATGACGGTAAACCCGGGCAGCGCGCAGGCAAGCGCCAGATCCTCCAGGCTCATCTGCGACGGACCGTCTTCGCCGATCGAGATTCCGCTATGCGTCCCCACAATCTTCACGTTCACGTTGGGATAGGCCGCGGTGACGCGCAATTGCTCGAACCCTTTGTTTATCACGAATGCCGAAAAGCTCGACGCAAAGGGAATTTTTCCAGCGCTCGCAAGTCCTGCGGCGATTCCCACCATGTTCGCCTCGGCGATGCCGCATTCGAAGAAACGCTCGGGAAATTCAGCGGCGAAGCCGGCCGTGTAGGTGGATTTCGACAGATCGGCATCCAACGCGACGATCGCCGGGTTGCGGCGTCCCAACTCCACCAGCGCCTTGCCGAACGCCTCACGCGTGGCGAGGCCCATTTTCAACTCGAATTTTGTTTTCGTGGGCATGATCCGGGAGTTCGTCTCCTACGCTAATTCCGCCAATGCCGCGGCGCATTCCTGAACGGTGGGCGCCACGCCATGATACTTCGGATTGTTTTCCATGAACGAAACGCCCTTCCCTTTGACGGTCTTGGCGACGATCACCGTGGGTTGTCCCTTCACGCCCTCGGCCTCCTGGAACGCGCTCTGCAACGCGGGAATATTGTGACCGTCCAATTCGATGGCGTGCCAGCCGAAGCTGCGAAACTTTTCGGCAAGCGGCTCAATTTCCATAATGTCCTTCACAAATCCGTCGAGCTGGATGCGATTATGGTCCACAATCGCGACGATGTTATCCACTTTGTGAAAGCCCGCGAACATGGCCGCTTCCCAAATCTGGCCTTCCTGAACTTCCCCGTCGCCCAGCATCACGTAGGTCCGCCACGCGGCGGCGTCAAGCTTCGCCGCGAGCCCCATGCCGACGGCGAGCGATAACCCCTGGCCGAGAGAACCGGTGGAGGCCTCGAGAGCCGGCAGAAAACGCACGTCGGGATGCCCCTGGTAGGGCGACCCCAGCTTGCGCAAAGTCCTCAATTGGTTCCAATCGCAGTAGCCGCATTGGGCCATCACCGCATACAAAATCGGAGCCGCATGGCCTTTCGAGAGAATGAACCGGTCGCGGCCTTCCCACGAGGGACGCGCGGGATCGTGATTCAGTGCGTCGAAATACAACGTCACGATCGTTTCCACTGCCGAAAGCGATCCGCCCGGATGTCCGGACTTGGCCTCCGTAATCATTTGGATGACCTCGCGGCGCATGCTCTTGGAGATCGCCGCAAGCTCCGCCGGGTCGCTGGTTTTCCGCATTGTCTTCCACTGTAGCATTCCGGCATATCACGCTAAACTGGGCGGATGTCGCGAGCCGCGAAGACCTTGGCTGAGCTTGAGCAGTGCAAGACGCTCTATGGAACGAGCGGCGCTGCCGCGCACACCGAAGCTCTTCTCAAACGCGTACGCCATTTACGATTCGCGTCCACTGACGAACTGATCCGTCTGCACGAAACGCTGCTATTTCTGCGCGCCTATCCTCACAGCGCGAGCGTCGCGCGAATGTGCGATCAGATCCTTTTCGGTTACGCGCGCCGGCTGCGCGGATTTTCCCCGGCCGAGCTCAAGGAGTTTGAATACGCGGAGATTTCCGGCATCGCCGGAACGGGATTGACCACGAACTTCAGCTACGTTTTCGCGCGGTCCTTGGCCCGAAGACACGCCGCCACAGGGCTCGCCCAACCCAAAAAAGACCAACGCCGCATTGACAAAGCGCGCGGCGATCTTTTCATTGACTGGGACCAGTACGCGCATTCCGATCGTCTCGCCCCGGTTCTCGCCAAGCTGATTCCCGAAGCTCGCGAGGATTGGGCCGTGGGAAGGCATGCCGACTGGCGCAAGCGCTATGAATCGGCCGGAGGAAATCTCCGCTGGCTGCTCGAGCGGGTTCGGCCGGAGGTCTACGACCTGCTGGAAATCCCGGTGCGATGGGAGCTCGGCGACTCGGCCGCCTCGCGTTCGCGCGCGCGCATTCCCCGCCGTTCGATCTTTTGCCACGACGCCCCCTTGCTCGGACGCCACGACGTTTCCTTGCCGGCGGAACTGGCCTCTGCTCCCATTCGCGTGACGCGAGTTGCTCGCACCCGCGCGGAGCATATCCTCGGCGTGATCGTCGACGCTTCCGCAGTACGGTACCGCGAACTGTACGGATTTGAATACCCGGATGCGGCGCATGTTTATCACGCGGGCCTGGGGCGCGGCATGGATCTTTTTTTCTGTGGTGTGGCGCCCCGCTGGCGCTTGCGCGATCGCCAATACTGCGCGGGCATGTATTTCAAGAACGGCGTCCCGGCGGGCTACTTCGAAAGTATGTGGGTGAAGGGCGTCATGGAAGTGGGCTTCAATCTGTATTACACGTTTCGTCAAGGCGAGACGGCCTGGCTCTACGCGCGTTTGTTGACGCTGTTCCACCAGCGGTTCAAAGTAGGGACATTCACGGTGGATCCTTATCAATTGGGCCATGAAAACGAGGAGGCGATTGCATCCGGGGCTTTCTGGTTTTACGCGCATCTCGGATTCACTTCGCAATCGAAGCCGATCCGTGATTTGACGGAGCGCGAAAAGCGCCGCATCGCGGCTTCTCCGACCTACCGGACAGCTCCCCGGATTTTGCGAGAACTTTCGGAGGCTGCAATGGTTTATCATCCCTAAATAAGCAACTGTTTGACGTTGGGTGCGTCGAAACTCCATGCGACTGGCGTTTTCCTTACTCGCATGCTCGCTGTGTATGTCGGCACAAGAGCCGAATCCGGGCGAGCGTCCGGCGTCGTCTGACGCCTCTCTTGCCGCGCCGTCATCCGCTGCCACGCTGGCGTCCGCGTCCAGCGCGGCGCAATCGCCCGAGGCTTCTGCCGCGCAGGATGCTTCTTCCGTTCGTGAGCCGGAGGCCGGCGACGCCCCTAAAAATGCAGACCCGGCGGACGATCCATCGGATATCCTCACGCAGCTTACGACGCCCGCGTCGTTCGAGCGTCCTGTCTCGTGGCTGAAGCTCGCGGGAAACCTCGAGCAGGATCAACGCGCCATTTGGCTCGCGCCGCGGAAGTTGAAGGACAAACGGTACTGGATTCCTACGGCGGCGGTTCTCGCGACCACCGCCACCTTGGTGGCACTTGATCCGAAGACCGGACATTTTTTTCGCAACGCATCGATGTTCAATACGTTCAACGGCATCTTCACAAGCCGGAATACGCAACTTGGCCTTTGGATATCGCCCTTCGCTCTGTATGCCGCGGGGTGGGTGGCCAACGATTCGAAAATGACGTCGACCGCCCTGCTCGCCGGCGAAGCCGTGATCGATTCTGAAATACTCACGACGATTCTGAAAGACATCGATCGCCGCCAGCGGCCCATGGATCTCGCCGCCAACGGTAATTTTTCGGATTCCTGGTTCGACGGGAAAGGCGGCATTCAGGGCCGCGGCAGTTTTCCTTCCGGCCATACGATCGCAGCGTTCTCGATTGCCACCGTGGTGGCGCGGCGCTACGGAAACCACAAATGGGTGCCGTATGTGGCCTACGGTACGGCCGCGCTGATCGGATTTTCCCGCTTGACGCTTTCCTCTCATTGGGGCTCGGACGTGTTTGTGGGCGGGGCTCTCGGCTACTCGATCAGCCGGTTCACGGTTCTGCAACAGTAAACGCGACTCACACTCGCCCGCGAAGGCTTCGTGCGTTTGGCTCAGGGAATCACGGGCAAGCGCCCGGTGAGTTCCAGCGCATCCTCCATGGCGGCCGCGGTTTGCAAGACGAAATCGTCGCGATCGCGCCCGGCGATGATCTGCAATCCGATCGGCAAGCCGGATCGCGAGAATCCGCAGGGTATCGAGATCGCAGGTAGCCCCAGGGCGTTCATCCCGCGCGTGAAGCGTGTGCCCGCGCTGCGCACTTCTTCCTCTTGGCCATCGAACGTCACGGCTTTCGCGCCGATCGGCGGAGCGGTCATGGGCGTGGAGGGAGTAAACAGGCAATCGACGTTCTGCCACAACTTCCCGAATTCCCTGCCCGCCCGGCGGCGTACCCGCAATGCGTCCAGATAGTCGATCGCCAGAATCGCCCGTCCCTGATCCAGGCGCTCCAGGACGTCTTCTCCAAAATCGCCGCGACGATCGAGATAGGGGCGCAGCGCCGACGCGGCTTCCGCCAACAGACAGACCGCTCCGGCCCGCGTCAGGGCGATCATGTCGGGGACTTTGAGTTCGACGATGACCGCGCCTTGGAGCGCCGCTTTGTCGATCGCTTTCGTTACCGCGATTTTCACCTCCGGATCTACGCGCTCGAAATAATAATTGAGCGGCACGCCGACGCGCACGCCGCGCAAGGTAAGGTTTTCAGGCGGTACAAATCTTCCCACCATGCTCTCCACCGCCGTCGCGGTCCTCGGGGTGCCGGCCATGGCCTGGAAGGCGATCGCCGCGTCGCGCACGGTCCTGGTCATCGGTCCGAGGTGATCCAACGTCGCGCCCAGAGGTAGAACGCCTGTCGTGCTGATTCGTCCAAACGTCGGCTTGAATCCCACGATGCCGCACAACGCGGCGGGCACGCGGATCGATCCGCCGGTATCGGTCCCCGTGGCAAATGGAACGATCCCGGCCGCTACGGCCGCTGCCGACCCTCCGCTGGATCCGCCGGGAATCCGCGACAGATCCCACGGATTGTGGATCGCGCCGTAGTGCGGATTGTCCGACGTGATCCCGTAGGCCAGCTCGTGCAATCCCGTCTTACCAATGGAAATCGCTCCCGCGTCCATCAGGATGCGAGCCACCGCCGCATCGCGCGTGGGCACGTATCCGGCAAAGATTTTGGAGCCTCCCGTGGTCCTTACGCCGCGCGTCCGCACCAGATCTTTGTGTGCGATCGGAATGCCGTGCAGGATTCCGCGGTCCTTTCCTTCCTTCAGTTCGCGGTCGAGCGCATCCGCCTGGGCAAGAGCAAGATCCTCCGTCACAGTGAGGAAGGCATTCAGACGAGAATTCCACTGGGCGATTTTTCCGAGCGCCTCCTTCACCAACTCGCGGGAGGAAATCTTCCGCGCGCGGAGGGCCGCGTGCAAACCCTGAAGAATCGACGTACGGGAAAGCTCATTCATGGAATGGTCGCGGGCCTTTGCGTTCATTCTACAATCGGGCATGCCCGCCCTGACGGAACTCAGCGAAGAGGAGCGCCTTTTTCAGGCCACGGTCCGGCGCTTCGCGCGTGAAAAGCTGGCTCCGCACGCCCGCGCCATGGACGAAAGCGGCGTCTTTCGCCAGGATTTGCTGCAGGAACTATTCGGCCTCGGGCTGATGGGCATTGACGTCCCCGAAGAATACGGTGGACAGGGCGGCGATTTTTTTCTGTCCATTCTGGCGATTGAGGAGCTGGCGCGCGTGGATCCCTCCGCCGCCGTCATCGTGGACGTGCAGAATACTTTGTGCACCAACTTGCTGCAGCGCTGGGGCACGGAAGATCAGAAGAACCGGTTCCTTCCGCGCCTGGCCCGCGATACGGTCGCGTCGTATGCGCTCTCGGAGGCGGGCTCGGGTTCGGATGCGTTCGCGCTCACGACGCGTGCCGTAGCCTCGAGCACCGGCGAATACCGACTCACCGGGCGCAAGTTGTGGATCACCAATGCAGCCGAGGCCGGCTTGTTTATCGTCTTCGCGACGGTGGATCCCGCGGCCGGCTACCGGGGCATCACCGCGTTCCTCCTCGAACGCAATTTCCCGGGCTTCCACATCGGCAAGAAGGAGGACAAGCTCGGCATCCGCGCCTCCTCAACCTGCGAGCTGATATTTGACGATTGCGCGGTGCCCGCCGCGAACGTGCTGGGCGAGATCGGCAAAGGATATAAGATCGCGATCCAGACGCTGAACGAGGGGCGCATCGGGATCGGCGCGCAGATGACTGGTCTCGCGCAAGGCGCGCTCACGCACGCCCTGGCCTACGCCAAGGAGCGGCGGCAATTCGGCCAGGCCATCGCCGGTTTTCAGGGCGTGCAGTTCGATCTGGCGGAAATGGCAACCGAGGTGGAAGCAGCCCGCCTGTTGACCTATAACGCCGCCCGCTTACGCGATGCGGGGAAGCCATTCGTGACGGAAGCGGCGATGGCGAAATACTTTGCGTCGGAGATCGCCGAGCGCGTGGCATCGAAGGCCGTGGAAATCTTCGGCGGCGCGGGATTTACGAAAGATTACCCGGTGGAGAAACTATATCGCGACGCGAAAATCGGCCGGATTTATGAAGGCACCAGCAACATGCAGCGGCTGACGATCGCCAAGCAGATTCTGGGGAAATGATGGTTCGCAAAATGACGAGGAAAGGGAATATTTTTGGACGGCGTCATCGTAGTCGATAAACCGAGCGGCTGGACGTCGCACGACGTGGTGGGCAAGATGCGCCGGCTCGCAGGGATGCGCAAGATCGGGCATCTGGGCACACTCGATCCTTCCGCCACGGGCGTGTTGCCGCTGGTTCTTGGACGGGCAACGCGCCTAGCGCAATTTTTCACGCGGGACGACAAGCTGTATGAGGGTGTGATTCACTTCGGGTACTCCACCGACAGCTACGATGCCGACGGCGAGCCGACTTCGCCGGAGGTCGCCGTGACGCTCGATCGCGAGGCGCTCGACCGGCTGCTCGAGCCGTTTCGCGGCGAGATCCTGCAAACGCCTCCCGCGATTTCCGCAAAGAAGATCGGCGGACGGCCAGCCTATGAATTGGCGCGCAAGAAGCAGCCGGTTGAGTTGGCGGCGGTACGCGTGAAAGTGGAAGAGTTTGCGATTCTATCCGTCGGTGGACCCGGAACAAACGAGGGTTGCGAGGCTCGTGTGCGCGTGCATTGCTCGTCTGGAACGTACGTGCGGAGCATCGCACACGACGCGGGACAAGCCATGGGATGTGGAGCTTTCCTGCGGGACCTGCGGCGTCTTTCCTCTGGCGATTTCCACATCGAGCAGGCCCGGACCATCGATCAATTGACCGCGCTCGCGGCTGAAGATCGACTCGCAAGCGCTCTGATTCCGGCCGTCGAACTGCTTCCGGAGTTTCCATCCGAGCCGGTGGATCTGGTCACCATCGGTCAGATCCGCAACGGCCGCGATTTCCGGATCTCGCCGTTTCATACCGGGCATGGAGAAGCCCGCTATGTGAAAGCCGTATCTGCGCACGGCGAGTTGATCGCGGTGGGAGAAGCAAAGCTTCCGCTGGTTTATCATCCGGTCCTCGTGCTTTAGCTCACGGTGTCGGGCGATTCCTCCCGATCCCGCGGGCCGCCCTTGCTCGCGTTAAGCAATTTTCATTCAGCCGTCACGGCGCTGGCCGAAACTTCAAGTATCCTGAGAACAGTGTCTCGGTTTGGCTCTATTGCGGCGCTTTTGGTGGCATCATGCCTGGCCGGCTCTCCGGCCGCGGCCGCGCAGAATTCCGAAGACGGGGGCGCACCCGCCCAGGCCACAAAACCGGACGCCTTTTATTCGGGATCGGTGGTGGAGACGACGGAAACGACGCTGGTCGTCTCACGCACGGTACTCGGGAAAAAGGAGCAGCACCGTTTCGTGGTGACGCCGGATACCAAGATGGAAGGGCGTGCACGCGCAGGCAGCCGGGTGACGGTGCGTTATGCGTCCGGAGAGAATGGCGACACGTGCATTCTCATCGTGGTGCGGTCCGGTGGAGCTCCCGCGAAGAAGAAATAATTTTCCGTGCCCCTTCCGGGTGAGCCGGCGGCTCGCCCGGCCCTTAAAACCCGCACTTGCGTTATACCCCGGGTTTGCGAGACACTAGCAGGTTTTCCAGACCTCCCATGCGGGTTCGAATTCTTTATCACGATCATTGTTTCGACGGAGCGGCTTCGGCCGCCTTTTTCAGCCGTCTGGCCGGGGATCAGTTCTATCCAGGCGCCGAATTCTGTTACACCGGCATGGCGCACAAGGCGTCGCAATTGTTCGAGCCGGAACTGTTCGACGGCGACGTCAATGCCATTGTCGATTTCAAGTACTCTCCCGATCCGCGCCTTACCTGGTGGTTCGATCATCATCAAAGCGCCTTTCTGTCTCCCGAAGACGCAGCCCACTTCCGCCAGGACACCAGCGGGCGGAAGATGTTCGACCCCACCTTCCGTTCCTGCACCATGTACATCGCCACAACGGCCCGGGAAAAATTCGGCTACGATCCCGAGGATTTGAGGGAACTGGTGGAATGGGCCGACATTATCGACGGGGCGCAGTACAAAGATCCGCAAGAAGCGGTTGAACTGCGCTCGGCCGCCACGCGTCTTACGCTTGTGATCGAGGGCAGCAGCGGCTCCGAGACGGTGCAGAAGATTATTCGCATGATGCGCCATCAAGGGCTCGAGGAGATTGCCGCGGATCCCGGCATCCAGCTCATTTATCAAGCCGCTGTACGAGCGCCATCTGCGCTCGATCGACATCATTCGCCAGCAGGCGCGGTTCGAGGATGGAGTCGTGTATTTTGACCTGGTGGGATACGATCTGGAAGGCTACAACAAGTTCATTCCGTACTATCTGCACCCGCAATCGACGTATACGGTTTCCGTGAGCACGTCGAGTTTCCGCACCAAGGTATCAGTCGGTTCGAACCCCTGGGTGAAGGAACCGCTGAAGTACAATCTGGCAACGATCTGTGAGCGTTACGGCGGCGGGGGCCACCCGCGCGTCGGCGCGATCAGTTTCCCGATCGGGGCGATCGGCGAGGCGCGCCAGGCGGCGCTTGAGATTGCGTCCGAATTACGCCGATAAAATCATTATTTCCCGCCTTATATCAGGCACATAAAGATTCTCGATTGGACGCCGAAGAGATCCTCGGGTATTCTGATGTTGCCAGGAAGTTTTTCCCGCGCAGGCCCCGACTGAGCCGTCAGAACAGGCCCGACTGAGTCGTCAGAACGGTCCCGCCCCGTCATCGCGAGATAATCCGCAGCGCCAGAGACGTAGTCGTCGCTAGTCTTTGGGCCTTGTAAGACGAGGCTCGCTTCCACGCAGGAGCGCGCCCGAAAGTAGCCGTCCCCGCGCCGGCCAGAGTCAGCGGCCGTCTGCCCGCTGAACTGCATTGAATTTTGAACGGAGGAAATATGTGTAATCACAGTTGTCTATCGAGCTCGCGGAGTTGGGTGCTCTGCGCGGCCCGCCGCTCTCTTGGACGAAGATTCTTAACCGCGTCATTTTTCATTTTTGCGTCCACGAGTTTCTCGCTCTTTGGCCAGTGGTCTGGAACCACACCGATCCACGGATGGCACGCCGATGAGTTCGACGCGGTATTCGATCATTCCAGGTTCCACGAAGGCGTCGAAACGGACTTCGATTCGGCCTTCCCGAACCGCGCGAACGCCGTTTCCGCGGGGCAACCCAAGGTGTCGGTCGAGGAATTGCGGCATCCGCTCAGCGGGAAAGCGCGGCGGATCCTGATCACAGCCTATCGTTTCGCGCAAAAAGGCGATCATGCTCACGCGATCGCCACGGTGCGCGAGGGCATGGCCAAAATGGCCGAAGTGATTCCTTACGCGCATGCTCTTCTCGGAGTGGAGTACCTGCGCACCGGGCGCAACGCGGAAGCGCTTCCGGAGTTCACCGAGGCCGCTTCATTGTTCCCGCACGATGCGATGGTGCATTCTAATTTCGCGATCGCCTTGTGCGTGGTAGGCCAATTCGAGCAAGCCAAGCAGGAAGCCCGCATGGCGCTGTACCTGGAGCCAACCTTGAGTAACGCACAGGAGCTCCTGCGCGAAATTGACGCGGACGAGGCTCGCTCCGCGCGGCGGTGAGGACGTCACCCGGGAACGGGCACCTGAGCGGCGATGGCCCGGCGCTCGGATCGAACGGCAGGCCTCGACTTCGCTCGGGATGACTGCATTTTTAAGAGGGGCGTCGCTCGTACCTTGACAGCGCACCCTTGACACCCGGGCTCCGTTAGCGTATTCAAGCATGACGGAACAGGTGTTTCGAAGGAGGGTGTCCATGACGTATTCTCCGCTTCAAATTACGCTCGTGATCTGGCTGGCAGTCACGATCGTTTACGTTTTGCTTTTCGTTTACCGGGCGGTCGTCGGAGCAAAAGAGGAAGACACGATCTATCTCAGCGCCGGCGAGTCCAGGATGGCCGAGGAGCAGCGGCAAATCATGATTCGGGTGCATAAGCTCGATCCGATCACGCGGGTTTTCGGATTCGCGACCCTGGGCATGACGATCGTGCTGGCTGGGGTTTGGGGCTACGGGGTGTTTCGCCAGCTTTTCTGACAAGGGATGGGGGCCGTTAAATGACGGGCTCCATACCGAAACGCCGGAGCAGCAAAAATTCTGACAGATTATCGGTCGTAAGCAGGCCGAGGAGCTTGTCATTGTCCATGACCAGGGCGCAGCGGCCGGCTTGCGCCATCTGGGGCAGCACTTCGGCCAGATCGTCGTCGGAGGTCAGCGAGAGAAATTCGCGATCCATCACGCCCGCCACGTATGCCTCCGGGCCTTCCTGGGCGATGGCACGAAGCAGCAGATTTCTTCCTAGTAAACCGACCACCTTGCCGCTGTGAAGAATCGGAAAATCCTGCTGGGAGGTAGAGAGCAGGAGATTGGCCGCGTCGCGGATGGTATTGCCGTGTTCGAGCGTATGGAACTCTGTGATCATGGCCGCACGCACGGGGATGCCGCTGGTCAAAGTGCGGCCGAGCGCCGCCACGCTTTCCTGGGCTGCGCCGAGATAAATAAACAGGGCGAAGAAGACCAAAAGGAATTGCTTGTCGACCAAGCCGTAGAGGCCCATGCCCATGGCGAGCATGCGTCCCATCCAGGCGGCGATGCGCGTGGCCTCCTCGGGAGTGCGCACGTAGGAAAGCAGGGCGCGGAGCAGGCGGCCGCCGTCCATGGGGAAAGCCGGAAGCAAGTTAAAGACGGCGAGCATAACGTTGCCGTAAAGCAGCAGCGCCAGTACGCTCTTATCGCTCGGACGCATCAGATCCTGAACGCTCACGGGAGTCGCCTGATGGGTTCCCACCAAGTAGGCAAAAATGCCTGCGGCGAGCAACAAGTTCACCACCGGTCCGGCGAGCGAGACCCATACTTCGGCGGTTGGACCAAGCGGCCGTTCCATCCGCGACAGGCCCCCGATCGGGAACATCACGATCTCCACCGTGCGGATGCCGAAACGCGCGGCGACGAATGCATGTCCGACCTCATGCAGGAGGACGCTGACCAGGCTCCCGACGAGAAACAACGCATAATTTCCGGCCGAGTGGGCGCTGCCGAGCAGCGTCACAAAAAGAAATAGAACCAGCAGGATAAAGGTGAAATGCAGACGGACCGGGACGCCCAACATGGTGAAACCGGGCACGGTCCCCGCGGTTTTACGCCCGTTGGTGGAAGTCATGGTGGTAGCAACAGGTGTCACGATAAAGTGCCCGCAAACTAACAGTTCGGTAGTCTTCGCGCGGAACTTTAGCGGGAAAGGAAAGCTTTTCTAATGTTTCGATTAGAGGGGGAAGCGGCGATACGGGGTGGGCTGATTCCGTTTGCTCGGCAGGGGTCCGCCGCCATCGCTCGCGGAGCGGCGCGGGAGAGCGTTCGTGAAGTCCAGCTCGTCCTCGGAAAACCGCACCTGGCGATCGAGAATCATTTCGATGGTCGTTCCTTTCGCGAGAACGGCGTCAGGACCGCGTGTGAACATGACCGCTCCGAGCGCGACGGCCGCACCGGCGCCGGCACCGATAGCCGCACCCATCCCAGGAGCGCCACTGATGCCTCCGGCGAGCGCGCCGATGCTCGCTCCGGCCGCCGCAGTCTCGCCGATGGCGCGCACATCGCCGGTCTTATTGCCTTCGCTGCGGATGGTGCCTTCCTTATGGTCGAGCTCCTCACTTGCACGACCATCGAGGCCGGTGACGTGGGCCCGGAAATCACGGGTGGCGCCGTTCGGAAGAGTGAGCGACTCGAACCGCAGGTGAAACTCGCCGCGTCCCTTGACCCGGCCAGGGCGTTTGATCTCGGTGATGGTTCCCGCGACGTAGCTCCCGGGTGGGATCACAATCCGCCCGTCCACCAGCACCGGGAAAACAGTCTCGAGATAAACGCGATCGCCCGCCACAGCGTTTTTCGTGCTGACGCTATTAATGAGGCTAAGAGGAATATGTGTGCCGGTATCTACCAAGAACAGCTTGCCCACAGGCGGAGCCTGCTGTTGCACGTCCGAATTCTGGGCGGTCTGGACTGCCGCAGCCTGTTGGGCGACGGCTACGCCCGCGGCCAATCCCAAACTAAACACATATGAAAAGACGCGGAAGAGGACGCGAATCATAACAACACCTCTTTGCTTTTTGGCTGCTTGTAATACTTTAACGCAAAAAGGCCTCAGGTTAAACCGAAGCCCTCTACTGATTAACACCTAGCGCTTGGGGAAATACTCGGGAGGAAGCGACAGTGCGGGCGAGCTGCGGGCGCTGTCCTGCGAAGAAAAGAGCGCTGAAGCACACTGGCTTCAGCGCCCTTGGAACGAACTTAAACCTCGTGAACTCAGACGCCCTTAGAAACCGAGTTCGTGATCAATCCTCGCTTCGGTGGCGGCGCGGTGCACGGAATTGAGCGCCTCATCGATATGCCGGAAAGCGGCGTTGCGCCACTCGCGTGCGCGCGGGTTGTCTTCCTCGTGCTCGATGTCGGCGCGCGCGCTCCGCAACAGTTCGACGATCTTACGGAAGCGATCCCGGCGGGCCAGATTCGCATCGATGCGCGGATGGTCCTCAATGTCCCTCGCGTCGAGTACAGCGGCGCGGTCGATCTCACGAACGGCGGCCTCTATTTCGACGGCAGCGGCCTCGAGGTGCCGGGTAACATTCGGTTCTTCGCGCACACGCGCCAAAAACTGCGCGGTTCGCAGATCGGTACGGGCGTGAAGATAGCGGGGATGACGCCCCTGCGCGTGGATCGCCGCGGGCGCAAGCAAAGCGGCTGCGGCCAAAACAGTCATTCCAAGTACCTTTACATTCATATTTCCTCCGTTATTCCATTTTCGGACGTTACTTCTATCTAATCGGGCGTCCTGCTCGTGGGATGCACACCATCGCTCGGCCGTTCCGGCGGTGCGCTGATCCTAACACAATTTAATCAGGGAGTTGGACCCCTGGGCAATATTCCGCCTGCGGCCACGGGTTGCTGGAAAATTCGTTCTTTGGGGTAATCGCCAATCGTAGCGGCCAATCCTTGACACCCTTAACGGGCGGGGATAGCATCGGATGGTGCCGCGAACGAGTTATCTTCCAGCCTGCTCTCTACCACTGGTTGTGCTGGCCCTCGCCTGTCCTTTTGGAGCATGGGCGCAAACCCCCGCGGCGGCTTACAAGGCTCCCCGCGCGGCAGATGGGCATCCCGATCTCAACGGCATCTGGCAGGCGATGAATACGGCCAATTGGGATTTGCAAGGGCACGCGGCGCACGGAGGTCCGATTGTGGCGCTGGGCGCGGTGGACGCGACGCCGGCGGGCATCGGAGTTGTGGAGGGCGGCGAGATTCCTTATTTGCCCGAGGCCGCTGCCAAGAAGAAGGAAAACGCGGCGAACTGGGTGAAGCTCGACCCGGAGGTTAAGTGCTACTTGCCGGGCATCCCGCGCGCAACGTATATGCCGTTTCCGTTTCAGATCGTGCAGGGCGGGAATCGTATTCTGTTTTCGTACGAATACGCGAGCGCGGCGCGGGTCGTGAATATGGGCAAGCCGACGAAGGCGCCGGATCACTTCTGGATGGGGTGGTCGACGGGACATTGGGACGGCGACACGCTGGTGATTGACGTCACCAACTTCAACGAAGATACGTGGTTCGATCGCGCGGGGGATTTCCACAGCGATGCGCTGCACGTGACCGAGCGGTACACGCCGATTTCGGCGGACGCGCTCGCCTATGAGGCGCAGATCGAGGATCCGAAAACGTTTTCCCGGCCGTGGAAGATCAGCATGCCTCTCTACCGGCATCTGGAAAAGAATGCGCAATTACTGGAGTTCAAGTGCGTGGAGTTCGTCGAGGAGCTGATGTATGGGCATCTCCGCAAGAAAGCCGGACCGTAACGGCGAGGATGAAAGAGAGCGGTCAATGAAGCGATTCGCATGGCGTTGGAGGTTATTCGGAGGTCTGGCGGCGTGCGTTTCGATGGCGGGACAAGCGCCGGTCACGGCGAAATCTCCGGCCATTTCCACGACGCCGTCCGCATCCACGAAGTCGTCCGCCACAAAGTGGACCGCGCCGCGCACGGCCGACGGCCATCCCGATCTGCAGGGAACGTGGACCAATGCGACGAACAAGCCGCTCGAGCGGCCTAAGGAGCTCGGCGCGAAGGAATTCTACACGGAGCAGGAATTCGAGGAAGTAAGCAAGAAGGGATATCTGGGCGAGCGCAACGCCCAGCCAGAGGCCCATTACGATTTCAGCCAGTTCGGCATGGATGCGATGCAGGCGAAATTCGCGCCGAATTTGCGCACGTCGCTGATTGTCGGTCCGGAAGGGCGCGTTCCTCCCCTGACCCCGGAAGCGGTGAAGCGCAATGCGGAGCGCGCGGCAGCGGCGAAGGGACACGAATTCGATGCCGCGGAGAATCGGAGTCTGATGGAGCGATGCATCATCTACGGCGCGGTGGAGGGTCCTCCGATGCTGCCGCCGATGTACAACAACAACATGGAAATCGTGCAGGGTCCCGGATACGTCGGGATTCTGAACGAGATGTATCATGATGCGCGCAACATTCCGACGGACGGCAGGGCCCATCTACCTGCGTCGATCCGCCAGTGGCGCGGCGATTCCCGCGGACGGTGGGAGGGGGAAACGCTGGTGGTAGATACAACGAATTTCACGGACAAGACGCCGTTCCACGGCTCGAGTGACGCGCTGCATGTGGTCGAGCGCTTCACGCGCACGGGACCGGCGACCATCGTGTATCAGTTCACGGTGGACGATGCGCATACGTGGTCCAAGCCGTGGGGCGCGGAACTTGTAATGGGTCCGGCGGAGGGCGAGATCTACGAATTCGCGTGCCACGAAGGAAACTACGGGATGGCCAACAATTTGAGCGGAGCGCGGGCCGAGGAAAAGCGGGCTGCGGAAAAAGCAGGCCGGTAGGTTTCGGGCGGCTGGAAACTACTTCGACCCGCCTCCGAAGCGGGACTGCAGATACTCGATCACCTGCAGGTGCGGCCCGGGACAACGAGGCCACGGCGCGTAGCTGAGAACTTTCGTCGAGCGGTCGACCCACAGGCCCTGGTCATTTTGGCCCGGATAAGCGAGGTCGAAGACAACGCCGGCGTCACAGGCGTCCACGTGCTCGATCTTCATCTGTTCGGGATTCTTGTAATTTCCGGAGGGTCCCCAATCCTCCGTGAAGCGCTCGGGCGAATAGTAAGGGCAAGGCTTCTCCGCGGTGCATCCCCACATCGCATAGGCTTCCTGATAATTTTTGCTGCGAAGGGTGTCCAGAAACCGGTCCACGACGCGTTCCTCGGACCGGTTGCGAAAGAAGAAGAAAGCGCTCAAGCCGACGATCAGGACAATCACGACTCCGATCACAACCTGCTTGATCGTGCGCTCGCGCCGGGCGTCGGCAACCCCGTATTCATCCAAAAAACCCGCCATGTGATTCCTCGGAACAGCCGCCCGGGCCACGCGCCACGCTTGGCCGGGCACACCGCTCTACTTCGCAGGATAGGTTTTGTTGTAGGCCGCGACCGCTTCCTCGGTGACTTCAAGCGCCGGCTTGAAGAAGACCGTGGTGGTGGTGTCGACGACCACATCGAGCCCCTTATCCTCGGCTAATTTCTTTACGACCTCGCCCATGCGCTGGCTCGCGCGCTGCAGAATTTCGTTGCGCTCCCGTTCCACGTCGGCCTGCAGGTCCTCGCTGATCCGCTGGGCTTCCCGCTGCTTGCGCTGCCCTTCCGCGGTGACATCGGCCTGCTGGGCGGGGGTCATCTGCGAGCCTTGCAACTGCGCCTGAATGGTCGCCAATTCCCGTTGCAGCTTTTCGAGCTGGTCCTGGCGGGGCTTAAACTTCGCCTGCATATCGGCCGAGGCTTTCTTAATCTCGTCCGTCCCGAGCACCGCGCGCTGCATATTGATAATCGAGAGCTTCAAGGGGGCGGGGGCCTGGGCGGGGGCCTGCGCGGGGAGCATCAGCCCAGCGGCACACACTGCCAGAGCGGGCGACAGCAAGAAACGAGGCATAAACGAAGCGGACTCCTTTTGAATATCTTTCGTATAGTGTAACAGCGCGACTCGGGCGCGCCGCAACGGGGACGGCGATTCCGTCAGTTCTTGGCCGCCGGGGGCGTCTCGCGCGCGAGCCGCAGTTTAGCGGTTTCGAGCTTCGTCTTCACGCCAGCGACCTCTTCGGGGCGCATCTCGGCGGGCGAACTCGTGTCCCACTCCTTGAGCGAAATCTGCCACTGCGCCACCGCTTCCCCGATCTTCCCTTCCTTCATCAGGGCCTCGGCGAGGTGATCGTGAACGGTAGGGTCGCGGGGGGTCTTGTCGACCGCGCGACGCAGGCTCTTTTCGGCTTCCTCATACCGGCCGAGTTTGTAATAGGCCCAACCGACGCTATCCAAATAAGCTCCGTTGCCGGGCTCGCGTTCGAGAGCCTGCAAAATGATGGCGAGAGCCTCCTGCAAACGCTGGTTGCGGTCCGCGAGCATGTAGCCGATGTAGTTCATGGCCCCCGCGTTATCCGGGTCGACCTTGAGGACTTTGCGAAACTCGACTTCGGCTTTGTCGACGCGATTCAAGCGTTCATACATCGCGCCCCGCATAAACCAAATCGCGCTCTTGTCGTCGTCAGTGTCCGAGAGCTTCTCGGCGGCATCGAGGGCCTTCGCCATATCGTCGAACTTGCGTCCTTTTTCGTAGACATCGGCGAGCGCCACATAGGTGGAGCGATCGTTCTTGCCGTCGAACAGTTTCTTTAAGTCGGACGAAGCTTCGTCGACCTTGCCCAACTCGGCGAGGAGCGTATCGCGCACCACGCGGAGGGTGCGATCGTCCGGCCATTTCCGGCCGGCCGTATCTGCTTCCTGTTGCGCTTTGGCGAATTCCTTGCCGCCGCGGTAGGTATCTATGATCTGGGCGGAGGCGCGCGGGGCGACGGAGCTATCGACGTCCGCCATCTGGCGATAGGCATCGACGGCGGGTTCGGTCTGATCGATCGAGCGATACAGAGCTCCCAAGCGCTCGAGCAGGGCCACGCGGCTGGCCTTTTCGCTCTGGCTGTAAGAACGCTTGGTCGTCGTCAGCAGAATGTCTTTCAACAACTGGGCGGCCTCGGGAACGCGGTCCTCGGCTTCGAGGATGCTGACCTCGTTATAGCGGACCTCGATCGAATTGGGCTCGAGCGCTTTCGCCTTATCGCTGGCCTCGCGGGCTTTCGCGAATTCGCGGCGCTCGCGATAGATCTGCGACATTCTCAGAAAGGAATTAGCATCGTCGGGATCGTCGGCGACCATCTCGTTATAGACGGCCAGAGCTTCGTCGAACTCCATCGCGAGTGTCAGGTCCTGGGCCAGGGCGCGTTGCACGTCGCGCTCGTTGGCGGGATTGAGACCTAACTCCTGCCGCAATACCTGCGCGGCCATTTTGAAATCGCGCATCTGCTCGTAGGCCGCGGCCAGGGCTTGCAGGGCGCGGGGCGATGGGTTGCTATCGGCCAGGGTTTTCAGCAACTGCGCGGCCTTCGCGTTATCTCCCAGATCGCTATACACGAGCGCGAGACCGGTGAGCGCGTCTTCATTGGTGGGGTCGATCGCGAGGGCGCTCTTGTAGGCCTTTTCGGCCTCCACCGAATCGTCGGAGGCTTTTTCCAGGCGTCCGAGCATGAGGAACGCCTCCACGTCGCGCGGCGCGAGAACCGTGATCTTCTTATACTCGTCCATCGCGCGGCGCAGCATGCTCTCGTCGACCTTCTGCCCGTCGCCAATCAGCCGCGTGTAGATGCGGGCGAGCAGACGGTGCGCAGTCAGATCGTTGGGATTCTTCTTGAGCGCATCCTCGGCGTCGGCTTGACCTTCGCGCAGGCGTCCCGTCTGCACGTATACGTCGGAAAGCTCTTCGCTCAATGCGGACGCGGTCGGATCGGCCTTGATGGCCTCTTTATAGTTCTCAATCGCCGAGTTCACATAGTCGGCCCGATTCCGGTAGGTGCCGGCCATTTCCGCGTACATGTGCGCTAACGCGTAGTGATAATAGGCCGAGGCGTGGTCCACAGGAACGCCCGCGGACCCGTTGGCCGCAGGCTGAGCCTGCCCCCACAAGCAGGCGCTTCCAAATACCGCTAGCAGGACAGCTTTTGCCATCGATCCCTTCCCGGAGGCCGCACACCACGCGGCCGGCTCAACTTCATTTATAGTATACCCGCCCGCATTGCGAACACCGAGAGGCTCGTCCGAGTTCGCTAGGATAGGGAACACGCGTGGCCTCCGAAAAAATGCCCCTAGTGGTTGTCGCGGGCCCAACCGGTTCGGGTAAGAGCGCACTGGCCATCGAACTTGCCGTGCGTTTTCAAGGCGAAATCGTGAACTCCGACTCGCTACAACTGTACCGGGGATTCGATATCGGCACCGCCAAAACTCCAATCGCCGAGCGTCGTGGAATTCCCCATCACTTGTTCGACGTGCTGGAGCCGCGGGAAGGTTACTCCGCCGGTGAGTTCGCACGCGCCGCGCGCGCGATTTTACGAGAAATCTCCAACCGTGGACGGCTCCCTATCTTGGTGGGAGGCACGGGATTCTATGTGAGCGCTCTCCTCGAAGGTTTGCCCGCGCTGCCGGAACGGGACGCGGCTCTACGGGTCCGGCTCGCGGCCAAGGAGGTTCGCGCGCCGGGAAAGCTGCATCGTCTGCTCGCGCGCCTTGATCCGGAGGCGGCCTCCCGAATCCACGCAAACGACGTACAGAAGCTGACTCGCGCGCTTGAAATCCGCTTAACGACAGGAGCTTCGCTCCCTCCGCGGACAACGGCCGATCCGCTGGTGGGATATGCGGCGCTGAAGATCGGTTTAAATCCGGATCGACGTTTCCTGTACGAGCGCTTGGATCGTCGCGCCCGCCTCATGTTTCAAGGCACGATGTTTCACGGCGCGTCGGGGGGGGAGGGTCCGTCGACGATCGTGGATGAAGTTCAGAAGCTGCTGGAAAAAGGGGCGACGGGCGAGGAGAAGCCGTTCGAAGCGCTGGGATACAGACAAGCACTTTTGTACGTCCGCGGGAAGCTGCCGCTTGAGCAGGCGATCGAGTTGACCCAAGCGCAGACCCGCCAGTACGCCAAACGCCAACTCACCTGGTTTCGGCGCGACCCGGAAATGCGGTGGCTCCCGGGCTTCGGGGACGAGCTCACGACGCAAGCCGACGCAGCCGAACTGGTCCGGGCCGCCGCGGGATGAGAGTTTGGCCCCGGAGCGCTACACTGGAACGAGATGTTCCGGCGAGCCGCATGCGCGACTTCCCTGCTCGGTTGGATTGTCGCGAACATCGCGTCAGGCCAGACCGCCGCGATTCTGCCTTTTGCGAATCGAACGGCGCGGACCGCGGCCGGTGCCGAGTCGAATCCGTTTTCAAATCCGCCGGTCTCAAATCTGCGGGAATCCCAAGATCCGGCGCCGGCTGTGTCGAATCTCGATTGGATCGGCGAGAGCATCGCGGAAACGCTGCGCGATTCGATGGCGGCGCGCGGCGTACTGACGGTGGCGCGCGAAGAAACCAACACCGCGTACCGGCAACTGAACCTGCATCCTCGGGCTTTGCTGACCGCGGCTTCGGTGATCAAGGTTGGGGAGGCGCTGGACGCCGAACTGGTGGTGTACGGAAGTTTCGAGTGGAAGCCCAATGCCGGGGGCGGAGCGCGAGCAGGATCGCTGACGATTGCCGCGCGCATTTATGACCGGCAGAGGCTGCGGGAAGGTCCGGAGTTCGTGGAGACCGGGAGCCTGGACGACCTCGCCACGCTGGAGGCTCACCTGATCTGGAAGACGCTGGCGTCGATCGCCCCGCGGTTGGCGCCTCCGGAATCGGAGTACCGGACGCTTCGTCCGCAGGTCCGGCTGGACGCGGAAGAGAATTACGTGCGTGGGCTGATCGCGCCGGCCGACCGCAAGGAGAGCTTCTTTCTCCAGGCGTCGCGGCTGGATCCTCGCTATGCGCATCCCAATTATGAACTCGGCGAGATCCACTACCGGCGTAAGGAATATCGCCAGGCGGCCGAATGGCTCGCCAAGATCATGCCCGGCGATCAGCACTATCGCGACGCGAGTTTCCTGCTGGGGCTGGCATTGTATCAATCGGGCGATTTCAGCGGGGCGCAGAAAGCCTTCCAAAGCGTGGCGGATGTGGTTCCGCTCTCCGAAGTATGGAATGACCTGGGAGCGGCCGAGAGCCGCCGCGGATTGCCGCAGGCATTGGATGCATTCCGCAAAGCGCTGGAAGGAGATCCGGGCGATCCGGTGTATCACTTCAATGTCGGCTACGCGCTATGGCAGAAGGGCGACTTCGGCGCCGCGGCGGAACGGTTTCGCGCGGTGCTCGACCGGCAGCCCGATGATCAGTTCGCAACGCTCCTGCTGGGAATGTGTTTGAAGCACCAGGGCTCGCACCCTGGCGATGCGCGGCTGGAGAATCTGGAGCGGCTCAAGACGAACTACGAAGAACGCGCGTATCTGGAACTGAAAGCGGTTCTCGCGTCTCATCCTTGAGCCAGGATATGGCTTCCGAAAATAGGCTCCCTCATAACGAGAGTAGGTGAGTATACGCTAAATCCGTGGCGCGGACCTCGCTATAATCGAGGATTCATGATCGAGTCTTACGGCGCGTCTGACCCGGGCTGCGTCCGCAGCAACAATGAAGACTGTTATCTGGTGGCGCCGTCCCTTGGCCTATACGTGGTGGCCGATGGCATGGGGGGCGCCCAGGCCGGCGAACACGCTTCCCGCATGGCGGTGGAAACCGTGCGGCACGTGATCGAGATTACCCCGCCTCCGCGCGCCCCGGCGGCGTTGCAGTCCGCGTTCGCCGAGGCCAACCAACGCGTCGCGATGGCCGCGGAAAAAGATCCCGAACTGGACGGCATGGGAACCACTCTCGTAGCCGCCCTGGATAACGGCAGCGAGATATTCGTGGCGAGCGTCGGTGATAGCCGTGTCTACACTTTTGCCGGTGGAGAACTGCTCCCGGTGACCGAGGATCAGACCTGGGTGAACGAAGTGGGACGCCGTCTGGGACTCGACGAGGCCACCCTCAAAACCCATCCGATGCGTCATGTTCTGACCATGGCCATCGGCGTATCGGATCAGCTTCGCGTGCACTCGTATCGACTCGAGCCGAAGCCGGGCATGCTGGTGTTGCTGTGCAGCGACGGGCTCCACGGAGTAGTGCCGGAAGCGGATCTAACCGCCGCTCTGGCAACATCGAGTTCGCTGGAAGAAAAATGCCAGCGCCTGATTGCACTGGCGAAGGATCGCGGAGGCCCGGATAATATCACGGCCGTATTGCTCAAGATGTCGTAAGCGCGCCCAAATTTCTTGCCGCCGGTTCGACGTTCCGGCGCACCTACGTTACTCGCCTAACATTGGGATTCGTCTAAACCGGCGTCCGGCTCCTGCAGGTTCTCACGTTTCCGTCCCTGTGGCGTTTGCTTCCGAAGGGGCTGAAGTTCTTCCCGGGCCTTCGCTCCTTCACGAACTTCTCCGGACGGGATGTCGGACGCAATATCAGATTTCAAGGGGAATCGGCGAGGAGCCCCAAACATTCCGCCAAGTTGAGTCGTGCACACAAATGCCGAATCGTTTTCGGGCAAATGGATGTAAATGCTCCCGTTCATAACTCCCATCTTTGTTCCTCCCGGCTTCTCGCCGTACACCTCTAAGGGAGCAAGTTGAATGCCGTTCAGCGCGGGGTCGGACTTTGGGATCAAAACCATTTGTTTCAGCGGCTGCCGCAGGCGCGATGGAGGTTATCGTCTGCGCCGGAATCGCATGCACCGGAATTCTCCTCACCTTATGGGGCATTCGGCGTGCGCTGGCGGTAAAGGCGCGCGGCCATGGCCAGAAGCGCAACTCTCCAAGAGAAAAGCGGGCCGCTGGCGGCCGCTGGCGGTCGAAACTACCTAAGGCTCGAAACCACCTAGAAAACGATCTTCAACCCGAGCTGCACCTGCCGTGGCTGGCTGTTCACAGCCGTGATGCGTCCCGCGCTGGCGTTCACTGCGACACCCGGAGCTTGTGCCGCGAGCGGGGTGGAGCCCGGAATGGCGCCCGCGAACACCGTGTTGTTCGGGTTCTGGAACGTCGGATGGTTCATGATGTTGAACGCCTCCGCACGGAACTGAATACGGAACTGTTCGGAGATTTTCGGCACGGACCAGCTCTTGCTCAGAGAATCATCCAGTCCCCACAGATTCGGCCCGATGATGGTGTAGCGCCCAGCATCTCCATAAGTCCCCGCCTGCTGGATGCTGAAGCAACTGGTGTTGAACCAATCGTAAATCGTCTGCTGCGCGGGGACCAAATCGCAACCCGCCACTTCGTTCGGACGTCCCGTCGGCGATCCACTTCCGGTGAACACCCGGTTGGCGATCGAGATCGGAGTCAGCGGCGCGCCCGAAAGATACGTATACACGCCGGTCACCTGCCAGCCATTCACTACCTGGCCCACAAAGCCCTTGGCGACGTTCGGGACCGAGTAGATTCCGCTCAACCGGAAATTGTTCCGCCGGTCGAAATTGGAAAGCCCCCGGTCGCACGAAAGGCACGTCGGATTGGTGGCCGCCGCGCCCAGACCGCCGCCGTCCAGACCATAAGTCCCGGACGTATCGTCGATCGATTTCGAATACACATACGACGCCTGCAACTGCCAGTTGTTCGAGAACCGGCGGTTCAGGCTGGTCTGCAAACCGTTGTAGTTCGAGGAACCAATCGTATTGGCGAACACCAAGGCGCCCCATTCCGGATTCAAGCGTGGATTGGTGGCGCAGGACGTCGCAGCCGCGTTCGGCGTACAGAAGCCTTGCCCCACGCCGCCGACAACGGAGCTGGGGGTCGGTGGGTTGAAGTCGAGCTGCATGAAGAGGTGCGTCGCATGCGAGCCGACGTAGCCGATGCTGGCCACCGTGTTCGGCGCGATTTCGCGTTGAATGTTCAGGTTGTACTGAATAATGTACGGAGTGTCGTTGACATACCAATAGTTTGAGTTCGGCGGGTTCACCAGACCGTTGGTCGGAATGACACCCGGCGCAATCGGCGTCGTGATGGGCGAGCAACTCGTCGCGCATGTACCCAGGTATTGCACGCCCTGCGCGCTGGTTTGTGTAGCGATGATGAACGGCGGCTGCAGCCAGTTGTTCAAGTCGCGCGAGTAAATCACGCTATGGAACATACCGAAGCCCGCGCGGATCGAAGTCTTATGATCCGAGAACGGATCGAACGCCAAACCGAGGCGCGGATCCCAGTTCTTGAGCGAAGGATTCGTCGCCGTGCTGGTATTTTCCGGCGTCCACGTCGTGCCGTACGGTGGATTCAAGAGTTGTAACTGCACGTGGCGGACCTCGCCGATTTCCGTTTCCGGTGAATACCGCAAGCCGATGTTCATCGTGAGTTTCTTCGATATTTTCCACTGATCGTCAATATAGGGCGAGAATACCCAGTAGCGATAATCCTTCGTGGCGTCCGCTTGCGGATATTGCGAATCGGAAAGCTGACTAACGACCTGCGCCGGCGTGCCGGCCAGGAATGTCCCGATGTTCGTGAATGTCCACACGCCGCCCACCTCAAACGGCGCCCACGTGTTTTCGCGCAACTGCGTCGCCGTCATGCCGACCTTCACGCTGTGTGCGCCATGCGTCCAGATGACGTCGTCGCCATACTGGAACTTGTTCGGAACCAGATAGAACGGCAGCGTAGTGGACCCTCCAATGGCGGAGATGCCCGAAAATGTCGCGATGTTGCCATCTTCGCGGCCTGCCGAAGTTCCGAAGAACTGCAGCGGGTGAACACCCGAGCTCGTAATCGTTCCCGGCGTGACCACTCCGTTGGCCACCGTCGGCGATCCCGTAACGTTCGCCGTCTCGAAGGTCCGCGAGAAGCCGAAGTGAAGCAGGTTCACTAACGTCGGAGAAATCACGCGGCGTTCCTCGAGGGAAATAAAGTTGTCGCGCGTAATGTCCGTTTCCGGCCACAGAGGGACGTTAGACACGTTGTAAGCTACGCGCGTCGCGTAATCCGCGACGTAACGGCCAAACAGCGAATCCTTGTCGCTAAGGTTGTAATCGATCCGGCCCAGAACGTAATTCTCATGTCCCGTCACGGGCTCCAGCGTCGCCGCCAGACCGGTTTCGCTCGGGTTGCCGCCCGAGAGCAACTCCGCCGTGTAATTCGGCAGCGGATAAAGGGCCATCGTATTTTGAATTGCCGCCGCTACCTGTGGGTTTGCGTTCTGAACGATGGGAGCCCCGCAAGCGCCGCTCGCGCTGACGGTGCTCAGGAACTGATGCGCGCACGCATCCGGAACCGTGGCGAGCGCCGTCGAAGTCTGCGACTTCCAGAAACCTTCGTAGTTGCCAAAGAAAAACAGTTTGTCCTTCTTGATCGGGCCGCCGATGCTCGCGCCAAACTGATTCTGGTGATACGGCGGCGCGCCGGTTTGCAGATCGAAGAAGTTGCGGTCTTCGAGCTTGTTATTGCGAATGAACTCGTAGAGCGTGCCGTGGAAGCCGTTCGTGCCCGATTTCGAGGACGCGTTGATTACCGCGCCGGCGCCGCCGAACTGCGTGCTATAGGTGTTGGTCAGCGTCTGGAATTCGGCGATTGCTTCGACGCCCAGAGCCGTGCCCAATCCGCCTGCGCCCGGGCCGTTATTCCAGAAGTTGGTCATGTCCTGATCGTCGAGCAGATAGGCCTGCCCGGAAGGACGTCCACCCGCGATCGAATACTTGACGCCATTTCCATAAAACGTGCTGCCAGCGCCGGCCGCGCCCAATGGAATCTGCGTCACGCCGGGCGCCAAAACCAGAAGCTGCGTAAAATTACGTCCATTCAGGGGAATTTCGCTGATCTGTTTCGATTCCACCAAAGCGCCGACGGCGGTGGATTGCGTTTCCACCTGCGAAACTTCGCCCGACACCGTCACGGTTTGAGTCTGCTGGCCGACGGGAAGGGCGAAGTCAACCACCGGCTCGGCTCCGACGGTCAGCGTCACCCCAGGGCGATTGACCGTGGAGAATCCCGCCTTCGAGGCCTGCAATTCATAGGTCCCGATGATCAACTCGGGCACGCGATAACGCCCCTGAGCGTCGGCCGTGGTGTTCTGGGTGACGCCCGTGCCGCTGTTTTTGACCTGGACCGCAGCGCCTGGCACCGCGGCGCCGGACATATCCGTTATCGTGCCCACGATGGTTCCGGTGGCTTGCGCGTTGAGCCGGTTCACACCAGCGGACGCGGCCAACAAAACGACGCCTGCGAGCAAGCGTGCATAAACCAGCTGCTGCTTCTTCATGCGGACCACCCTCCTGCCCCCAACGTGGGGGGTTCTCGAACATCTCGGGGCAGTGCGTGGAGAATCGCCAGTAAACAACTTGAAAGCTGTCTGTGCTTACCGCTCCTGCTTATGAGAGAAAGTTGGCGCGCACACACCGCCATCCATCACGATAGCGGCGATTCCACGGCACTGAAACAGCGCGTCCGCAGCGGTCTCTTAAACCACTACGCAACCTTCCCCGGCCCCGGCAAAAATCCCAATCCCGTCGAACTGTAGCCCAAGTGATGCCAGGGAGGCTTGCACATTCCTGTTGTCTTGAACAGATTTATGACTCTCGAAATCCATTTAAAACCGGCCCATTACGGCTGAGGGGCCCAGATTTCACCGGCGGGGGAACCGGCTCCGCGTGGAGTCTGTTCTACCGCGCGAGGTCATGATCCTGTTCAACGAGCGGCGTTTCTGCAAGCCTTCACGGGGCTAAGTGGATAGCCTGTATTCAGGAGCTCCTCGAAGGCGAAGGGCACGGGTGCGGACTTTCGAGCGGCAGGTCGCGGTTCGGGGAGCGGTTTATTCAGGTTTCTTAGTATCATTAAGAACTTCTTCAAGAAGAACTCATTCAAGCAGCGAGAACTCAATCATCAGGAAGTTCGAGGAGAAAGAGGATGTTGACGAACGAAGCGTCGCGGGGTGCGGGACCGGAGCCGGGAGGCCTGCCGGTGTATCGGTCGAAGCCATACACGGGCAAGGAATATATCGAGAGCCTTCGCGACGGGCGCGAGATCTGGATTTACGGGGAGCGGGTGAAGGACGTTACGACGCATCCCGCGTTCCGCAACACGGTGCGGATGCTGGCGCGTTTGTACGATGCACTGCACGACGAGAAACATCACGACGTTCTGTGCGCGCCGACCGAGACCGGCAACGGGAGCTTCACGCAGAAGTTTTTTAAGGCGCCGCGCAACGTGGAGGAGATGGTGGGCTCGCGCGACGCGATCGCGGAATGGGCCCGTGTCACCTATGGATTCATGGGGCGGAGCCCGGATTATAAAGCCGCGTTTCTCGCGACGCTCGGCGGGAATCCGGATTTTTATCATCCCTACGATGGCAACGCGCGACGCTGGTACAAGAAGGTGGTGGAGGAGGTCACCTTCGTCAATCATGCGATCGTAAATCCACCCGTGGATCGCAACAAGCAGCTTGAGGAAGTGCGCGACGTGTACATGCACGTCGAGAAGGAAACTGACGCGGGTCTGATCGTCAGCGGGGCCAAGGTGGTGGCGACCACGTCGACGCTGACGCACTATAACTTCATCGCCAACAACGGCCTGCTGCCCATCAAGACCAAAGATTTCGCCTTTGTATGCATCGTGCCGACGGATTCTCCGGGCGTGAAGCTGTTTTGCCGGCCGTCGTACGAGTTTGCAGCCACCGCTACGGGCAGTCCCTTCGACTATCCGTTATCGAGCCGGCTGGATGAAAACGATTCGATCATCGTCTTCGACAAAGTACTGGTGCCGTACGAGAATGTGTTCGCCTACGGAGATATCGACAAGGTGAATCATTTCTTTCCGCGCTCGGGTTTCCTGCCGCGCTTCATGTTTCACGGATGCACCCGCATGGCGGTGAAGCTGGATTTCATCGCGGGGCTCCTGCTGAAGTCGGTGGAAGCGACGGGCGCAAAGGATTTCCGGGGCGTGCAGGCGCAGGTGGGAGAAGTGCTCGCCTGGCGCAATCTGTTCTGGGGGCTGACCGACGCGATGGCGCGGACGGTGACGCCGTGGACGCCAGGGTACGTTTTGCCGAATCTGGAATACGGGCTGGCCTACCGTGTGGCGTCGAACATCGCCTGGACCAGGCTGAAGGAGATCATCGAGAACGTTCTCGCGAGCGCGCTGATCTATCTGCCCTCGCACGCCAACGATTTCCGCGTTCCCGAAGTGCGGAAGATGCTCGACCCGTACGTCCGCGGCTCAAATGGCTATAGCGCGGAGGAGCGCGTGAAGCTGATGAAGCTCATGTGGGACGCCGTGGGCACGGAGTTCGGGAGCCGCCACAATCTTTATGAGCGCAACTACTTCGGCAACCACGAGAACATCCGAACGGAAGTGGTAATGGTGGCGGAGATGATGGGCAACGCGGCGAAATACAAGGGCTTCGCCGAGAGCTGCATGGCCGAGTACGACCTGGATGGCTGGACGGTGCCGGATCTGATCAATCCCGATGATGTAAGTCTGGTGATGAAAAAGGTTGGCCGCCCGTAAAGGCGCACCGTGCGCCGGGGCCCCGAGCGGCGGGTTTGGCGTCTGTTCGAAAATAGGAACAGCGGGTTTTATCGCGACAGCAATGGGACTGCTATGCTCGTCGATCGGGAGAACCCGTGCATGCGACACGTTGTGGAAGCAGAACTGGTGTGGATAAAGTTTCCCTGAGCGGGCCATCGAACCGTGAACCGTCGGTCCAGGGGCGCGCGGGCGAGGAAAAGACCGTCCCACCTCCGGCGCAGGGGGCCGTGCGCGCGGCCTTCGATGTCCGCCAATATCGCCACGCGCTGGGGCGTTTCGCGAGCGGCGTGACCATTATCACCACGCGCGACGCCGAGCGCACGCATGGGATGACCGCGAATTCCTTCGTTTCCGTTTCGCTGCATCCCCCGTTGATTCTCGTCTCCGTGGACAATCGCGCGGCCATGAACCTGATTCTCCCGGTGACTCGCTACTTCGGCGTCAGCGTGCTCGCAGACAATCAGGAGCCGCTGAGTAATCATTTCGCGGGCCGTGCCGTGGAGGGTCTGCACATCCCTTTTCTCGATAAGCACGACGTTCCGGTCATCGACGGTGCGGTGGCGCATTTCGTGGCCCGCGTGACCGACGTGCATCCGGCAGGCGATCACACGCTCTTCCTCGGCCACGTGGATTTCTTCGAAGTTCGCGACGATCTCGCGCCGCTCCTGTTCTACGCCGGCCGCTATCGCCACCTCAAGGTGGAACGCGAACCCACCATTCCTCCCGAAGACGAGATGTCCCTGTTCTCCATCGGGACCTTCGATCCGCCCGTGGGTTAAGGGAACTGCTTCAGGCGGCCGGGCGCTGACGGCACGCCGACTCGCGTGCCGGCGCTCTTAGGACAGCATGGTGCCGCTGCCGAAAATCTGATCCAGGTAGGCGAACGCGGCGAGGCCTATCGCCGAACTGGTGAGGATCGCGATGAACTTGGTGAAGCCCGCTCCCATAAATTCGAAGCGCAGGATGAGCGCCAGGGCCAAACCGACATACATCACCCACATGTTCACGCTGCGGTCCGTCATCGCGTTGATCGTGAGTGCCGCCGCGTAGAACAGCAACGGCAGATTGCTGGTGTAGTGCCCTCTGAGGAGGAATGCCATGGCGAATACGGCGAGCGCCACGACAAGAAGCGTGGTCATGTTTCCTGGAGTCGCGTCAAAGTACACGGTGCGTCTCCTCCGTCGCCTTCGCCCTCTAAAACAAATAACTGAGGCCGACCATCGGAACGATGTCCTGCATCCAACCGCTGATCTTCGAATTCACGTTGGGAGCAACCACATCGTTGGGGAAGGTGGTCAAATAATCGTGCACTTCGACGCGCACGCCAAAATGATCGGTGACGCGGAATTTCACGCCGGCGCCCACGCTCAGCAGTGGCTTGAGCTGACTTGTCTGGGTGAGCAGCGCGAACTGGCTCAGCGGCTGGAACTCCACCTGATTTCCGATACCGCGGTAGTACTTGATTCCGCCGCCCACGGCAACGTAGGGCCGCACGCGCGATTCGGACCGGACCGGATACCATTGGAAGTCGTAATGCAAAGCATAGGCTTCCGAGTTGAACGACGCTTGGGTTCCGCCGCTTGAGAGTTGCAGATCGCCGCGCGAATAATCGATGCGCGCTTCTCCGCCCCAATGGCTGCTCACGTTGTTGGCGAGCCATAAGCCGCCCGCGATGCTGGTCTGTCCGTCGATGCTCGCGCTCGCCGAACCGTTGGTGATGGTGTTCGCGGGATAGAAGCTGCCTCCCGCGCCGCCGCCGAATTCCCACCGCTGCGCGACGGCGGCTGGCGCGAAAGCCAGTACTGCCGCCGCGAGCCATACTCGAATAAGATTTTTGTCCATGATCTCTTTCTATCCGTCTGTTCGTTTTTTCCGGTACACGGCTTACGGTACGACTCGAACTTGACTCGTTTGCGAGCCTCCGCCCTGCGAGATGGTGAACGGGATGCTGAGGCCGATCGGTGCATTCATGGGCACCGAGACCAGAACCTGATACACGCCGGCCTCTCCCGGTGTCAGACTGGCGTCGATGACGCCCGCGCCCGCTCCTCCGATGGTCACGGAGGGAATTAGGTTCACGACTTCTTCGGGCATTGCCGGCGTAGCCACACCCGCGGTAGCGGGCGGCGTGGTCTGTCCCATGCCGGTGAGATAAATCTTCAGCGTGTCGCCGCGATGAACCGGATTCGAAGGCGTGACGAGCAATCCGTTGGCTTGCCGGGTGATAAAGGGAATCGAATTCCCCGGGCTTGCCGTGGTGTTCTGGAAGACGGCAGGAGCCACAGATTGCACCGTCAGCGAGAACGGATCGCTGACTCCGGCCGGGCTGTGAATTTGAATCGCGGCGCTTCCGCCGATGTCATAGGGCACCTGGGCGTTGATCAATCCGGGAGAAACATAGTACAGCGGCAACGCTTCCCCGTTGGCGGTTACGCAAGCGCTTGCGAGCGAAGTGGTGAGTGGGAATCCGGAGGACCCTTGGCCGGCCCGGCTGAGATTGGTTCCAAAGATTGAGATGAGACCGCCGGTGGCAGCCGGCGACACGTCGTCCGCCGTGCTGACAATCGAGGAAATGACCGGCCTGGTCGCGGGCACGTAAAAGGTTCCGCGAACGACGGTGAGTCCCGAAACCGTGAGCGCATAGAGGGCGGACTGATCCGGAGATACGGCTAGGGATCGGGTGAAGGAGAGAATCGTCTGCCCGATCTGCCCGGTCGCTCCGGTCTGCAGAATGGCTTTCGTAACCGGCGCCTCCGCGATGAGCGTGGCATCGAATTCACCAAGTGTCTGCGTATTAATCAGCTGAAGCAGGCCCGGGTCCGTGGGCGCCGTCGCGCTGCTCCGCACGCCGATCCCCATGAAGGGGGCAACCCCCGAAGGCGTCCCGTCGGTCAATGGAAAGGCCGTTCCGACCGGCACCAGCGCCGCGTCCAAAAGATTGTTGCCCGCCATCCACAGGCCATCATTGAGCGCGCCGTAGGCGCCGGCCATGCTCGGGAAGTCCTGGCGCGAGGCCACCCACGTGTCGGCTGTCGCGTCGTATTCGGCGACAGTGCTGTCGGAGAGCGACAAGACTAGGTATAGGCCGTCGCCCGAAGGAGCGATCACGCCGTCGAAGGTAGTCAGATTATTCGAATTGATGGCCGGGTTCGTCGCGCCGTCGAGAGTCTCGGGAGTGTAGGCGACCCGATTCGTAAAGTCAACGCGGTCGATCACAGCAGTGGGCACGGCTCCGCTCACCGGAACAGTCAGGCCCGCGTTGCGAATCAGCGCAAATGTGTCGGTATTGCTCACGCCGACGGCTCGCGGATAGTGTCCATAGGGGAACAGGATGGGGGCCGACGGAGCGAGCGCATTCAGGTCCAGAACGTTCACCAGCATTGAATTGTCGTTGCCCACCAGAAGATATTGGCCGTCCAGGCTGAGAGCCATCTGGGTCGGCGTGTTGCCGGTTCGCATGACCGCCAGTTGCGTAAGCGTCGCCATGTCGTAGACCTGAACCTGATTCTTGTCCTGACGCAGCAAGTAGAGCCGGGCGCGCGCAGGATCTGCCAGCAGGTCAACAATTGTGCCAGGCACGTCAAAGATCGTCCCTACCTGGGTCGCGCCACGCATATTCACCAGCAGGCGCACGGCCGGCGGCAGATTCACGGCGGCATTCGAGGTAATAGTCAAGGGAATCGTCGTCGTTCCCTTCGCAGTCTGAAACGCGATCGGATCGATGGTCACCTGCACCTGCGCAGGCGTGGTGCCGGCGGTCTGCGATAAGGTCACGCCCGTGGTTCCCGTGGGCAGCGACAGCGTGAAATCCGCTGGAGCTGAGCCCAGGCTATTGATCGTCAGCGTCTGTGTCCACAACGAAGCGGTGCACCCGTTTCCGGTGTCGGCGAAAAGAAGGTCCTCCTGCTGAGCGGCCACTTGCGGAGTCTGCGGCAGTTGTCCGATCGGAAAAAGGTAACGCCGCTGATCGAGGTCGCATACATCGTGTTCATGTCAGCCGACATCAGAGCCTTACCCGACAGGTTTTCGGAAATCTGCAAACGCTCCCGCACCGTCAGGTTGTCCGTATCCATAATGTTGAGGACATAGCCTTCGTCGGGGGCGGGAATTTGAGAGTAGATCAAGTTCCGCGCGACGTCCCAGGCGTGCCCACCCAGATTGAACGCGCCGTTGACGGCGGGAAATTGGGCAAAACTGCACGGTCCCATGCCGGCCGGGGAGTTCGGGTCGGGCGGATCCGTCAAGCAGGTCGCACTCGGAACATACTTGTCGAGCGTCCATCCGCGAACCACGTTCGTGCCTGTCGCGTCCATGGCGATCGCGCGCGGACCCATAGGTGGCGTGGATTCGAGGAAAAGGGTATTGAACGTTTGCGAGGCCACGTCGTAGCGCAGGGACACGGAGTTCTTCGAGGTGGCCGAGTCGTCCACTTCGGTAGCGCCCAGAATCATGATGGTGCTGCCGTCGAAGGAAGTCGCCGCGGCGGTCTGTATGATCTGGGACGGGGCCACGGCCGTCAGTAGGTTGGTTTCCCCCGCCGTTGGATTCTGCGGCAGCACCCGGCTGAACATTGTGATGGTCGCAAGCGGGGCTATCGTCCCGGTGTAGGGATTGAGCAGAAGAATATTCGGCCCTCCCGCGGTGGGCGTGCGCGAAATCACGAGCGCCTGGCCGTCGCCGCCAAAGGCCACAGCAAGTACCGGGCTCGGCAGACTGATCCGCTGGATGATCGAGCCCGTAGTCAGGTCAAATACGTCGAGCCCGCCTGTGTCGGGTTGAAATCCGCCCAGGATGGAACTGACGGGAGTCTGATAGAGGCCAATGACCAGGTAGTGATTATCGGGCGAAACGGCCACGGCGCTGGGCGGCGAGGTCACGGGAATGTTCGTCACCAGCGTGCGGTTGGCGATGTTGATGACTTCGACGCGGTAGGCGCTGAAATTGGCGGCGAACAGCAGTCCATCTTTGGCATCCACCGCGATATCGGCGACCGCCCCGTGCACGGGCACGACGGTCCCGAAGGTCGCCGCCGACGCGAGGGACGTCAGCAACGCCGCAGCCGCTACGAGCTTCGTCCATCCGATACGCCTGAATCCAACACGCCTCAATCTAACCACCATGATTCACTCCGATTCCTCGCCACGGTCCAGGGAAATGCTCCGTCCCCGGTCCGCTTCCTCCTCGTACTGCTCCGGAAAGTTCCGGTGAATACATCCTGCTCCGGAAAGCGCGCTCCGCCACCGGCTCACGCCTCCCGGCAAGGCCTTTTCGCCGCGCGTTATTCGGCGTTCTTCTTGCGCCGCAACACGATGACCCCGATAAACAGGATCGCCAGCACCGCGCAAACGGTTCTAACAGTGGAAGTGTCCATCGTTCTCTCCTTTCCTCGACAGTTGTGATTTCGGCTTTTCTAGCACTGACCTTTAGAGAAGTACTAAATGTTATTCATCATGGGAATAAGCTCGCGGACGATTCGCATGGCTACCGGTCCGACCGTCACCACAAACAAGCTCGGCAGAATGCAAAAGAAGATCGGGAAGATCAGTTTGACGCCCAGTTTGGCCGCTTTTTCCTCGGCCACCTGCCGTGCTTGCACGCGCATGAAATCGGCGTGCGCGCGCAAACTCTGCGCCACTCCCGTGCCGAACCGGTCCGCCTGAATCAGCACGGCGACGAGTTTCTTCAGATCGTCGACGCCGGTGCGCTCGGCGAGATTGCGCAACGCCTCGACGCGGCGCTTGCCGGCTTTGAGCTCCAGGTTGACGATGCCGAACTCCTGCGAGATTTCGGGGTGCGCGGCGTCCAGCTCCTTGGCCACCTGCAGAATGGCCTGATCGAGTCCCAAACCGCTTTCCACGCAGACGACCATCAAATCGAGCGCGTTCGGCAGTCCGCGGGCGATCTCTTTCTGGCGATGCACCGCCTTGCGGCGCACGTACTCGTTCGGTCCGAAGAAACCGACGGCGGTCGCAACCAAAATGGCGATCAGCTTGTTGGCCGCATCCGTCGAAGTCCCGACCACAAAAGCGGCCGTGAGCAAGGGCAGCAGGACTCCCAGAATGGCCTTTGCTCCGTACAGAAGTTTGAGCGAATTCTCGCCACGCATGCCGGCGCGGATGAGGCGCCGCTGCATGACCGTCACATCCTTGGGCGATTGCGGGACCACCGAACCGAGCTTCTTGATGATCTCGTGGAAGGCCAGACTGGGATGCTCCGGCATGCTTTCGACGTGCTGTTCAATGCCGCCCACCACACGCTCGATCGCTTCCTTGGGACGGACGTAAATCTTCATGCCGAAAACGGCTACGGCGACCGCCACGCCGAAAAACACCAAAAGGGTAAGCAGGAAGGGCATGATTTTATACCTCGATATTGACGATGTTCTTCATGATCATGTAGCCGATCAACTGCAGCGCGACCGCGGCCCCGAGCATCATTTGGCCCACGTCGTCGGTGAAAAAGAATTTCACATAATCCGGATTGGTGTAGAACATCAGGACCGCGACTCCGATCGGGATACAGGAGAGCGCGGTTGCCGTCATCTTGCCGTGGGCGCTCACTGCCCGGATGCGGCCGCGAAGCTTGAAGCGCTCGCGAATCACATAGGCGAGCTTGTCCAGAATTTCGGCCAGGTTGCCGCCGGTGCGCTTCTGCAGCAAGACCGCCGAAACGAAGAAATGAACGTCCAGCGAGGGAACCCGCTTGGCCAGTTTTTGCAAAGCGGTTTCAATCGGCAGCCCCAGGTTGTGTTCCTCGAAGGTGCGGCGGAATTCGCTCGCCACGGGCTCCGGAAATTCCCGGTGAATCATTTCGAGCGACACCGAAAAGGCGTGTCCGGCGCGCATCGAACGCGCCACGAATTCGAGCGCGTCCGGGAAGATTTCCTCGAATTTCTTGAGCCGCGCCTTGCGCTTCCGGTAGACCCGGAGGAAGGGGATACTGCCGGTCAACGCGCCCACGACCGGTATTGTGAACGCCGGCAAAGGAAGAAAGAGCCAGGTCACCACGAGACCGGCGCCGGTCGCGACAATCGTCAAATGAATGAAACGGGCCGGGGACCAGGTGAGCCCCGCCTGCTCCAGAAACAACCCCAGCTTCGGACCGAGCTGGTATTTCTCCACCAACACCTGGGCGAAGTTGTTTTCTTTCGAGGTAGTCTGGGTCAGGACTCCGTGGCGGGCGGCTCCGTCCTTCTTCACCTTTTCGATCTTGGTGTTGCCGAGCAGACGCGCTTTGACGCGCGTCAGGTCGTTCGACTGGAAATACTTCGAAACCATGAACCACGCGACCATGGCCACGGCCCAGATGGCGAATACGATCAAAAGGAAATTCATACCAAACCTCAAACCTCCAGGACTTCCTCGAACAGGTCCGGCCGGAGACGGATTCCGGCGCTGAGCAGCTTCTCGTAAAATTTGGGGCGGATACCCGTGGCGGCGAACCGTCCCACCACTTTGCCGTCGGGATCGAGACCGCGGCGCTCGAAGACGAACAGATCCTGCAGGGTCACGACTTCGCCTTCCATGCCGGTCACTTCGGTGATCGAAACCACGCGGCGCGAGCCGTCGCTCAAGCGCGCCGCCTGCACCAGCAAATGCACGGCGCTCGCGATCTGCTGCCGGATCGAGACGAGCTGCATGTTGGAGTTGGCGAGAGAAACCATGACTTCGAGACGCGAGACCGCGTCGCGCGGGCGCATTCGCGTGGACCGTGGTCAGCGACCCGTCGTGGCCCGTGTTCATGGCCTGCAACATGTCGAGCGCTTCCTCGCCACGGACTTCGCCGACGACGATCCGGTCGGGCCGCATACGTAAGCTGTTGACCAGCAGCTCGCGCTGGCGCACCGCGCCGTTGCCCTCGAGGTTCGCCGGCCGGGTTTCGAGACGCACCACGTGCGGCTGTTTCAGCTGCAATTCGGCCGCGTCTTCAATGGTCACGATGCGCTCTTTGCCGTTGATGAACGCCGAGAGCGCGTTGAGCAGCGTGGTCTTACCGGAGCCGGTTCCGCCGGCGATGATGATGTTCAGGCGCGCCTTGACGGCCGCCTCGAGCAGCTCCATCATGCCCTGGGTGAGGGCCTTGCGGTCCACCAGATCCGGAGGCATCAGCTTATCGGTCGAAAAACGGCGGATCGAGAGGATGGGTCCGTCGACCGCGAGCGGGCCGATGATGGCATTGACGCGCGATCCGTCGCTCAGGCGGGCGTCCACCATGGGCGTGGATTCGTCGATGCGGCGGCCCACCTGGCTGACGATCTTGTCGATGATCCGCAGCAGGTGTTGGTCGTCGCGGAAGGTCACGTTGGTCAGCTCGAGCAAGCCGCGGCGTTCGACGTATACCTGCTTGTAGGTGTTGACCAGAATATCGGAAATGGTGGGATCGGTCAGCAGCGGCTCGAGCGGCCCAAGGCCAAAAACCTCGTCGAGAACCTCGTCGCTGATCTGCTGTTTTTCAAGCGAGCTGAGCAGCGTCGGCTCGGCGTCGATCAGCTGAATCACCGCTTGGCGGACTTCGCTGCGGACGCGCTGGTTGTCAATGGTGGCGAGCGCCTCCAGGTTGATCTTGTCCACGAGCTTGCGGTGCAGCGTGAACTTGAGTTCCTGGTATTCGGGCTTCAGGCTGGTACGCTGGCGGCCGGCGTTGCGCAGCAGCCGCTGTTCCCAGGAAACCTGGGGGCCGGGTTTGGTGGCAGTTTCAATTGGAGTGAACATAAATCCCTGATGAATTCCTTAGGCTCCGGATCTCCTCACGCTCCCGACATGACCGGCTTCATTTCCCGGACGCCGATGGTGGTTTTCTTGCCGGCCGGTGCACCGCACATCCGCAGGGCGACGGCTTCAATCGCCTTGCCCAATTCGCCTTCGGCCCCGAGCGGCTGGCCGAGCGTCACCACGCGATGCAGCGAGAAGTAATCGTCCGGGAGATTGGCGAAAACCGGACAGTTGAACAGCTTCTCCATGTTGGCGATGCCCAGACCGTCCCGTTTATCGACGCGGTTCATCAAAACCTGAAAACGCTCCTTCGGGAAGCCCACGTGGTCGATCATGGTCATGGCTTTGCGCGTCAGGTGCAGGCTCGGCAGGTCGGAGGTGGTCACGACGAAAGCCCGTTCCGCTTCGGAGATCGCCATGAGGCTGCTCTGCATGAAAATGGTGGGCGTATCGAGGATGATCCAGTCGTACTGATGGCGGGCATATTCGATCAAAACCCGCATGCGATTGGGATCCACCAGATCCGCATAGGGCGCCGCGGGCGAAGACAGAATATCGAGGCCCCCGTGATTGGTGACGAGCGAAGCCCATAATCCGCTGTCCAAATGTTCCGCATGTTGCAGCGCGTCGACCACCGAGTAGGTGTGGCTCAGCTTCAAATAAAATGCGATGGTGCCGCCGGTCAGATCGAGGTCGACGAGGAGAATGCGCTTGCCCGTCGTTCGCTGCAGACAAAACGCCGTTTGCGTGGCGAGCGTGGACGCTCCCGAGCCCGGCTTCGAGCTCGAAAACGTAACCACGTGCCCGCCTTCCGGAGCGGTCACTTTTTCGGGCACGCATAAGCGCCGCAACCGCGCAATCGCCTCGCGCTGCGTCGCCGCGTCGAACGGCGCCGCCAGAAACTCGGTCGCTCCCGTGCGGAGGGATTGGAGGATCGCCTGGGAGTCGCTTTTGGTATGCAGTCCCACGACATGCACGGGGGGCGTGAGCCCGGTCAAAAACTGGGTTAGTTCGAGCGCGACCGAAAGATCGGTCGCGAGATCGAGCAGCACGACTTCGGGCTTCAACTGCCGGACCCGGATCTCGAGGGTGTGCGCGGGCGGGTAATTCTTCAGATCCGCCAGGATTTGAAACCCGCGCGTTTCCGGAAGACTCGCGATCAACTCCTGCGCGAGCCCCCGGTGGGGCGAGATCAGCAGGGCCGTAATTTGGGTTTCGTTCTGCACACTGGCTCGATCTGAGCCGGGCCCACCGCCGCCCGGCCTCCGCCTGTCCCTAGTTCTTCTTCGCGCTCTTATCCTTCGCCGGCGGTTGGATTTCGTTGGGCTGCAGGCGCACCAGGAAATTCCGCGGGAACGTGATTTCCGGTTTCGGGTCGTTCGGCCCGAGCGGTTGCGTAACCTCCGGAGTCACGATGAGCACCAATTCGGTGCGCGTCTTGTTTTCGTCCTTCGTCTTGAACAGATTCCCCAGGATAGGCAGACTGCTCAGGATCGGAATCTTGGTGAAAGCGTCGGTTTCGCGATTGTCGAGCAAGCCGGCCACTACGAAGCTCTGGCCTTCGCCCAGTTCGACGTCGGTCTCGGCGCGGCGCGTGGACAAGGCCGGAATGGCGAAGCCGTTGACCGTGACGCCGTTGGCGGTGTCGATGGTCGAGACCTCCTGCGCCAGGTGCAGCTTGACGGTGTTGTTCATGGTCAAATTCGGAGTGAAACGCAGACGGATACCGAATTCGCGGAACTGAATGGTCACCGCGCCCGAGTTCGAGCCGCCCTGCAAAATAGGCACCGGGAATTCGCCGCCCACCAGAAAGTAGGCTTCCTTGCCGTTGGTGGTCACCAGATTCGGCTCGGCCAGGATTTGCAGAATGTTGTTACTCTGCAGAGCTTTCAGGAAGGCGCCCAGATTTAACTTGGCGTCGAACGCGAAGGCCGTAAGAGCCTGCGGAATCGTGTAGGTGATGGGCTCTCCTGGGGTCGCCGAGCCCGAGAGCTGCGTCGAGCCGAACTGCCCCGTGCTGGTCGACCCGATGGTCTGTCCCGCGACACCCACCAGCGTGATCCCGTACTGCTCTTCCTTCTGCCGGTCCAACTCAGCGAAGCGCACCCGTAGCAGGATCTGTTTATCGATGGGAGGCGGCGCGACCTGCATATTGTTTACAACGGTCTTGCCGAAGGTGGTCGCGAGCGCGACCACACGATCGCCGATCTCGCGGCTTGAAACACGGCCGTTCAGCGTGACGGTGTCACGCGTGCTATCGGGATTCACGGCTTCGTTCGGAAGCGTGTCGTGCAGGATCTTGCGCAGCGGATCGAGGTTTAAATCCACCGTGACGTTATAAAACGTGCGGTCGCCCGCGCGGCTCCATACGATCATGGTGGCGCTGCCGAGCCCCTTGCCGTGCATCAGGATTTCTTTGGTCGTGACCGGGCTCGCGTCGATGATGTCGGGGTTGCTGGTCGAGATCTGACGGATCTCGGAGGGGTAGTCGATCACGATACTCTTCCCCACCGTGAGACGCAAGTCCTCAGCCCCCTGGCCGAAGGCTCCCGCGGCGCACACGGCAGCCGCCACGCTCACCCACATCCATCTCCGCGCCGCACCGGTTGCGATCGTCTGCATTTTTTTTGGCTCCATTTTTACTCTCCGTCCGACTAGTTCGACCTGCTCGGAATGATCTCGACCGTTCTCTGCGTCCCGCGAATCATCACCACCTGGTCGGGCGGCGGAGGAGGCGGCGCAACGGGCGGCGGAGGCGGCGGAGGCGCGGCCTGCACGGCGACCTGCACCGGCTTCGGCGCGGGCGCCGGCCGCGGGGCCACGGGCGCCGGATCCGGTTTTACCGGCTTACGGGCGCCATAGAGTTCCGACACCAGACGTCCGTTGGTCTTCTCCATGCCCTGGTCGCTCGAGTTGCGCAGCACCAATTGGATTTTGCCGTCGTTGCCGGCGAGCGTCAGGAGCTCGGCCTGATCCGGCGTTGCGAGCATCGTCACCGAAGGAGACTGAATCGCCTGCCCGCGCGCATCCGCCTGCATGGTTGTGCCGGAGGAGAGAATGAGCATGTTCTGCAGCACCGTCGTGGTCATGTCGCCGCTGTCTCCGTTGGGCGGGTGGCCGGTCACCAGCACGTCCACCTTCATGCCCGGCAACACGAATCCGGCAACGTTCGCGACATCGTTGACGCGCACCGTAACCGCCCGCATCCCCACCGGGATCGTCGGCGCGAGTCCCAGCCCGCTGCCCTTCGCCGCAAGCCGCCCGTCGAGCACCGCTTCCTCGAGCAGCATGTTCGAGATCACAGGCCGGTCGAGGACGTCCTCGATCTTCGAGAATCCCCCCTTGGGGAACGCCGAGGTGGCGACCTTGATCACCTTCACGTCGGCCGGCTTGACCATCACGCCCACGCCCAGCGGGCGCGTCGTGACCACCAGATCCTTTTGGTCAGTGGCTTCGACTCTTCGGGCCGTGCCCGACCGCGCCGTCATCTGGTAAAACACCGCTGAAACCACCAGCGCGAAAACCAAGCTGACGCCCAAAACCGTCATAAACCTGCGATCCATACCTGTGTCCTCCACTGCGGCCGGTCGCCCGCGCCGCGCTCAAAAATTCGCGCCCCTTCAACCCTTGGGAACGAGCGCCAGCCATACGCCCAGCGTGATGGCCGGTGCGTAGGGTATCGAAGCCCTGCGTTCCTGTTCCGCGGGCGTCAGCGCGACGCCCTTCCCTTCAACCGATGTCCCGAACCTATTTCTGTAGCCCTTCTCCAAACCCTGCCAGGCGATCGCTCCTACCGCTACCAATCCGCCGATCGCAGCCGTCAACAATGCCGCTACCATCAGGCGTTCGGCCCCGAGCAACGCGCCAAATCCAGCCATGAGCTTGATGTCCCCCGCGCCCATGCCACCCTTTAGAAAGAAAACCAGAAACACACAGAACCCCAGTGCCATGCCGCCGAGCGCCGTCACCAGCCCATGCCACCCCGCCCGGCCCACCTGCCATCCGAGCCCGCCTGCAAGAGCCGCCGCCGGAATCCAGTTCGCGATGTGCCTCCGCGCCAGATCATCCACCGTCGCCGCCACTCCCACCGCGATCGCGATCCACACTTGCATGCTCATCTTTGCCCGCGAAACGTGCCGGTACGATCCGGCACCTCCTCACGCCCCATCGAAGTCTCGGCCAGCTTCACCGGCCTTTCGTCGAGAGACGCTTTATTCTTCTTTAGCCTCGGGCCGTTTAAAATCAGCGGCGCGAGAAACCCCGCCTGCAGCGCGAATTCCGCCAGAGCCTTCCCCGAAGGCAGCCGCCAGCTCATCGGGTCCATCCACTCCATCGGCAGATGGGGGATACTACCCGACGAACCCTGTCGTCCCGCACCTCTGCGGGGGCTGGCGTTCATCTTCATGATGGGAAGCTGCTCCTTTTACCTCTTTCGACCGGATCGGTTGTTTTCATTAGCCCTAGGCCACAGCAGCCCAGTACTGCGTAGAACGTTCGTCACGGGACGGGCTCTCCCCATCCCACCCGCGCCTCCACCCGGTCCTCATTATTCGTAACGGAACGGGCACGATCGCGACCGGAGTGAGCGCGGAGAACGAACAGGATATGTTTTCCGTCGTCCTCCACCACGCGCCATTCCGGACGCTGTTTGAGCAACGCAACCAGCGGCAACTCGACCGGCAAGAGCGCAAGATCGAAGTGGTACTTCGCCATTACCTGGCTCCAGTCCCACGCCCCGTTGACTAAGTGAATATACTCATTGCCCACCTCGGGACCGTAGAAATCGCTGCGCCCGTCGACGAAGACCTTTTGCCGTTCGGGATTCAGATAAATCAGGTAGTCGCCCCACTGATCCGTGGTGAGCACACGGGACCGTACGATTTGCTCCTCATGCGCGCGGATCATCTTCACCGGAAACGTTTGTGCGGGAAAGTCCGTGGGCCAGCGGATGGGTTTGCCGATCAGAATCAGCGCCGCCACGAACAGCGCCGGCCAGACGCTCGAGCGCCGGAATCCCGCGATCGAATCCGCAGCCATCTGATTCAGAATTCCGCGCAGCGAGTTCTTTGGCGCGGTCGCGGTAAGCGCCTGCCACCATGAGGCCGCTTCGGCGGCAATCAACGGCAGAGTCACCGCCACAAAGACGGGCACGTGCCGGACGCTGGAAAGCGATAAATACGCGAAAAACAAGATCCACAAACCCTCGGTCACCCGTTTGCGGCGCAGCAGCGCGCCCGCGGCGATCAAACCGGTGAACAGCAGCCCTTCGAACTGCAGCATGTTCTCGCCGCGGAACGTGGGAGATTGGAACTCCTGAATCACGTTGCGGATCCAGTCCGAACGCAGATAGGTAACGATGTGCTGGTGCAATCCCCATCCGTAGGGATTCACCAGCGAAACGGCCGCGCACGCCGCCGTGAGAGCAAAGTAGCGCCCGGCCTTTGACCAGTGGCCCTCCCACAGCGCCGCAACCAGCGGTAGCTTACCCGATTTTTCACGAACCGCGATGAATTCTTCGATAGCCGTGCCCACCGCCGTCAGACCGAGCACCGCGACGATTCCCAGAAATCCACCGTGCAGATTGGTCCAGACCAAGGTGATCGGAACGAGCCAGAAGATCCGCCGAACCGGCGCCGACCCATCCCGGTCCGTCTCGATCAGCCACAGAGAAACGGACAGAAGCAAGAGTGTAAAAATATGGGGCCGGGCCAGGAAGTGCATGGATGCCGATCCCACGCCTAGCAGCGCGATCAACATCGCTACAAAGAGGTTCACCCCGATGCGCGTGATCCGGCGGATCAGCGTCGTGGCGAAAAGCGCAATCGTCACGCCGGCAGCAAGGACCACGCCCTTCAATCCCGCCATACGAAACAGCGCGGCATCGATCACGTCGCTCAACCATTCCCAGGCAAACCACGGCGCACCCGGTTTCGAAAAGGAATAGAGATCCTGGTGCGGAACGGCATGATGCCGCAAAATGTACTCGCCAGTGCGGATGTGCCAGCCTACGTCCGCGTCGGCGAGCAGCGCCGACCACCCCGCCGCTCCCATGAACAGCCAGCACATGACGGCGAGAAAGAACAGATCGGAGAGCGAGGGGACGAACGCGCGCGCCCACGGGTTCCGTAATAACCCGTCCATCGTCTGTTTCTTGCGCGCTTTCGAAGCGGCCGGCGCAGATGCGCCTGCTGCGGAGATGGTTTCCTGGGGAGTCATGCTCTCCCCTATACTTCGCCCGGAAAAGACCCCGACTTTAGCTATTTCTCTGAACTTACATGGCGAGTAGCGCCGCCATCAGCTCGATTCCGTCCCACAGGTTCTGGAGACGCAGATTCTCGTTGTAGCTGTGCTGATTATTGTCATGATTGCCTATCGAAATCACGATCATGGGAACGTGGAGCGGGCGCTCGATCGCGTCGAGCGGCAGGCCGCCGCCCATGTTGGGGAGCTTCACCGTCGTCCCGCGCGCGCTTTCCACCACGTGGATCACTTCCTGCGAGATCGGAAGATCCATCGAGGTACGAATCGCCGGTTCCCTGCCCCTGATGTCGACGCGCGCTACTTTGGCGTGCGACATTCTCACTTCGGGCGACGGTTCCCCATCCACCACCACATAAAATCCCTTTTTGCGGATGTGCTCGATCGCGCGTTCGACCGTCTTGTCGGGATCCATCCCCTTCACCAGCCGCATGTCGATGCTCGCGGTGGCCGTCGCGGGAATCACGTTGGACGCCTGGGCGCCGATACGCGAGCTCGCCATGCCGCGGATGTTCAACGAGGGAAGCGTGATCAGTTCGGTAAGCTTGGCGGGCGCGCCTTCCGTCGATCCCAGCCAGAACTCCCGTTTCAACTCTGCATCTACGTCCGGGGCCTCGGCTACGGCCTGCCGTTCGGTAGCACTCAACGGCGCGATGCCATCGTAGAAGCCTTCGATTTGCACACGGCCGTTATCATCTTTCATGGACGCGAGCAGCTTCGCGAGTTCCATCGCTGGATTCGGCGCCCAGTTGCCATAATGACCGCTGTGTAGCTCCCCGCGCGGACCATAAACTGTAATGTTGATCCCCGCCATGCCCCGCGCGCCGAAGGTGATCAACTGCTGGCGAGTCTGATATAGAGGACCGTCGCACATCAGCCACACGTCGCCCGCAAACAAATCGCGATTCGCAGTCAAAATTTTCTCGAGGTGGATGCTGTTGGCCTCCTCTTCGCCCTCGAAAACGAACTTGATGTTGGATTCCAGTTTCGTGCCCGCTGCCCGCAGCGCGTCTAGCCCGGTCAGCATCGCCAGGATCGGAGCCTTGTCGTCTGCCGCGCCGCGTGCGTAGATCCGCCATTCGGGATCGATGTGCGCGCCGGCGGACGGCAAAGGCACAACCTGACCGTCCTTTTCGAGCATTCCGTTGCGCAGTGTGGGAGAGAACGGAGGCGTCGCCCATTCTTTCGGATCAAGCGGCTGTCCGTCGTAATGCGCGTAGAAAACGATCGTCCGGAACGCGCCCGGCGTTTTGATTTCTCCGAAAACCACGGGATTCGCGCCCTCGGACGTCATCAGCCTCGCCGGCACGCCGCGCTTTGCGAGCATCTTCACCAGAGCGTCCGCGTTGCGCTGAATCCCCGGTTTGTCACTTGAGACGTTGGGGATGGCGAGCAGTTCGACGAACTCGTCGAGAATGGCGCGCTCATGCTGCTCGCGCCAGTGACGCGCGGCGAGCGCCGCGGGATTCACGGGAACGAAGTTCGTCTGAGCGAACAAACCCGGCGCGAAGAAAACCATCAGGGCCGTGAAAATCGCGCGCTTCATGCCGCTGATTATAGCCGCTGATCATAGAGCTTCGGCGCGGCCTGACGGTGGATCAGGAGGATGAAAGGGGGAAAAGAGGAGACAAAGACGAGAGGAGAGAAGACCAGAGGAGAGGACCGGGCTGCTGGTGAGAGGAGATCCCAGCGCCCGGCCGTGAACAAATCAGACGAGCGTGCTTTCGGCTGCCGGAACGCGCTCGATGCGGGCCACGTCGTGAGACCGGTCAAGCCCCAGCAACCGGCGTCCATGCACCGCAAGCTCGAAGCGATCCTTCACACCGGTCTTCTCGAAAATGTGCATCAAGTGGACCTTCACGGTCCCCGGCGTAATGGCCAGCGCCTCTCCGATTTCCTTATTCTTCAAGCCCACGCAGATGTGATGAACGATTTCGCGTTCGCGCGGCGTCAACCGCGGCGAGGTGCGCCGGTCCATCGCCCCGAGCGGGTGTTCCGAGAGCGAACTCTCGATCCACACATCGCCCCTGTGCACTGCTCGCAGGCAGTCGAGAACCGAGGAAATCGCCGCGGTTTTCTTCAAAATCCCGCGAGCTCCCAATTGCAGGGCCCGGAAACAGTCGATTTCCGCCATGTCGTTTACCCACAGGATTGGCTGGCACTGTGGCCACGTGCTCTTTACGTCGGAAAGAAATTGAAAAACGACTTTGAGACCGCCGGTCTGGTCGGCCAAAAGGACGTCGGGGTGCTGTTCCCGAACAGCATCCAGCGCGTCGTTCAAGGCGGACGTCGATCCGATCAGCACAAAATCGCCCGCCGACTCTAGAACCCGCGCCAATCCTTCCAGTACGATAGGCTGCGCTTCACAGGCAAATACCTTGATCAGGGTCACACCATTTCCTTAGGAGCATACAATCGACCGCGCAGGGTAGAGGACTATAGGTACTAAGTATCGATTTCTACACTTGGGGGTAGTGCCCCGCCTGAGGGCACGCCAGCATTCCCGCTTGGCTTCCCCGATGCCAGCGTCAATCCGCAAGCGGCCACGCACGCCGCGGTAATCGCCCACGAGGCCAAAAAATGATGGGTGATCAACAAACCGCCGAGCGGAGGCGCGGCAATCTGCGAAATCGATGTCAGTGATTGGTTCAATCCCAGAACGCTGCCCTGTTCGCTGCGCGGCGCGGCGTGTGTGATCATGCTGGTGAGTGTGGGCCGCACCAATCCGCCGATCGCGAGCACGGTGATCGTCGCGATCAGCATCGGGATGGAATGGGCGAAGGCCATCATCAGATATCCGATGGCGTACGCCGCGAAGCCCACGCGGTTCAACGCGCGTTCGCCGAAGCGTTTGACCATCCGCCCGAGACCCGGCCCCTGCAGAAGGATGCCGAGAAATCCGGCCCACGCCCACGCGTATCCGGTCTGCTCCGGTCCGAACGGACGGCCGTGCCAGGTGAAACGGCGCTCGGCGAAGAGAGGAAGACCCGCAACAAACATCGCGAAAGAAAACGCGAAGCACAAGAATTCCACTAACAGCGTCGAAAGCACCGGCTGGCGGAAATATTTCGCGTATTCGCCCCATTGCACGATGGACACGCGGCGTCCACCGGGAGCCGCGGGGCCTGCGCCGCCACGCTCCTCGCGGGCTCTTTGGCTCACCTCGACCGAAGGCAGCAGGAACGTGGTCGCCATGATGCTCGTGAATGACAAAAGCGCCGCTGCGTACATGGGATAGCGGTAATCGTATCCCGCGAGGAAACCCGAAATAGCCGGGCCGATCAGAAATCCCAGACCGAACGCGATGCCGATGATCCCGAACGATTTCGCCCGATCCTCAGGCTTCGTGACGTCGGAGATATAAGCCTGCGCGAGCGATAAATTTCCTGCCGTGGCGCCGTCGATAATGCGACCCACGAAGACCAGCCACAGAACGTTCGCGTTCGCCGTAATCAGGAATCCTATGAACGTGCCGATCTGGCTGACGATCAGCAGCGGCTTGCGGCCCATGTGATCGGAAAGCCGCCCCAGCAGAGGGCCGGAGATGAGCTGAAACATCGCGTACACACCGACCAGCCAGCCCGCGACCGTGGGCGTCGCGCCGAGCCGCTCGGCATAGAACGGGAGCAGCGGGATCATCAGCGTCAAGCCGAGGACGTCCACGGCGACGATCAGGAAAATGGGGAGAAGAGGATTCTTGCCGGACAAATTCTATGATTGCACGTGCGGCACTGCGGATGATGGCTCCCCGCTACCGAGATCCGCGCGGTGGGCGCGCAGCGACGGAGCAAGCGAATTCGCCATTAGAAGCACAACCAAGAAACGACCCAGGAAACAATCTTTTTCGGAGCTGTTCCCGTTTCTGCTCTGCGCGTCGGTTCATCGGTTGACGTGGGGGAAGGGGTCATGTCGGGAGATATGGTAGAAAATCGGGTTAGAAAATCGGCGACAGACGGCGGCTAGTTTTTTTGCCGCCGCCGACCAGCGGCGCGCCTCGTGGGTCCAGAAAGTCGGATTTATCTCGGCTTTCGCTCCATTCCACTTGGCGTCCCGTTAACTGCCACGCGCGCGCAACAATTCCTGCACGGGTATCATGGAACTTATGGCGGAGATCGCTTCCGAAGTGGTGTTCGATGTGACTCAGGAGGTCGATGGCGGGTACTGCGCCGAGTGCCTGACTGAGAACATCTTCACGCAGGGAGACAATTGGGACGAACTGCGCAAGAACGTCGTTGAGGCGGTAGCGGCGTTTTATTTCGATCGTCCGGCTCCGGCCAAGATACGACTCCACTTGGTGCGGGATGAGGTTGTCTCGGTCGCGTGAAGCTGCCGCGCGACGTTTCCGGTGTCCACTTTGTGGAAGTGCTCTGCCGGCAATGGGGTTACCGGAAGGTCCACCAAATAGGAAGTCATATCATCTTGGAGACGGGTGAGCCGTCCCACCAAAGGATTGCCGTTCCTGCGCACAATCCCCTCCGACTTGGAACGTTTAACGCGCTGCTGCGAACGGTAGCCACTCACAAACAAATCGGGCGGGATCGGATCATTGCGAGCTTGTGATCTTAAATTTACGGCAATCGGAACACCACCAGCGACTCGTTATTGTTGTCGTCCCCGCCCCCGATTGCTTGGCCTCCGCCTTCCGCAATCGCCACGTATTGCTTCCCGTCTTTGCCCAGGTAGGTCATCGGAACCGACACCGCGCTGTAGTCGAGCCGCGTGACCCACAGCTCTTTCCCCGTCTTCGAATCGAAGGCGCGGAAGCGATGATCATTGGTCGCGCCGATGAAGACCAGTCCGCCCGCGGTCACGATCGGTCCGCCGAGGTTGTAGCGTCCGGTGTTCTTCTTGCCCTCCGGCAGTTCATCGGTAACGCCCAGCGTCACGCGCCACGCGAATTCTCCCGTGCTCGCGTTCACCGCCGTCAGATTTCCCCATGGTGGTTTGCGGCAGGGCCACGTCTTATCGCGATCGACCAGGCCGCGCTTATCGAGCACCACGGCTTCGAACCGCGGCGGCGGCCCGCCTCCGAAAATACTGTTCTTATCGTAGGGAGTCTCCGCACCGTCCTTCATTTTCTCGATCCATCCGATGGACCCAGGCTCCTGCGTGTTCACGAAAATATATCCGAGCTTCGGATCCGTCGCCGTCCCTCCCCAATTTGACGATCCGATATTGCCCGGATACAGCACCGCGCTCTTTGGAGGCGTTCCCGGAGCGCGATACGGATACGTCGTGTACGGGCCGTTGTTGACGATCCCGCCGCTGCGCTCGATCACGTCCTGGCAGGCCGCCGCGTGCTCGGGCGTGGTGTCTTCGGCAGTGACCACGTCGGCCATCGTGAAATGGTGGCTCGACATCTCGGGCGGCTTCAGCGGAATCGGCTGCGTGGGCGAAGACTCTTCTCCCGGCACTTCACTTTTCGGGACGGGACGCTCCTCCACGCCGAAAATCGGCTTGCCGGTGACTCGATCGAGAATGAACATGTAGCCGAGCTTCCCTACTTGCGCGAGTGCCGGAATCCTTTTTCCGTTCTGCACCACGTCGACCAGGCCAGGGGCCGGAGGCAGATCGTAATCCCACAAGTCGTGATGAATCGCCTGGAAATACCACTTCAGTTTTCCCGTCATCGCGTCGAGGGCCACAACCGAGTTGCCGAAAAGATTGTCGCCCTTGCGGTCGCCCCCCCAATAGTTCGCCGAAGGCCCGCCGAGCGGCATATAAACCAGCCCGCGTTCCGCGTCCACGGTCATCGTAAATCCCCACGTGTTCACGCCCGCGCGATTCTTCCAGCCGTCGTCCTTCCACGTTTCGTGACCCACCTCACCCGGCTGCGGAACAGTATGGAAATTCCAGAGCTTCTTCCCCGTGCGGGCGTCATAGGCGCGCGTGTCTCCCGGCGGCCCGATGGGCGCCTCTCCGTTATTCGCGCCGACAATCGCCATCCCTTTAAAGATCGTGGGCGGCGAATCGTAGGGCACCGTCATCTCGACCACGCCTTCATCGCCGAATCCGGGAACCAAAGTACCCGTTTTGGGATTCAGGGCGATCATTTTCGAACCGGTCGTCGCGAGCAGCCGGGGCGCGGTTTCCTGATCGCCCGGCCAATACGCCACGCCCCGCTTCGATACTGGAAATTTCGAAGTATAGGTCCACAGTTCCTTGCCCGTCTCGGGCTCCAGCGCGACCACGCGATGCCCCGTCGTGATGTACATCACACCGCCTACGACGATCGGCGTCACTTCCGAAAAAGCCCCGAGATTCGCACGCAGAATTTTGCGTTCTTCCTCCGTGCGAAAACGGAAACTCCACACTTTTTCGAGCCTCGTGACGTTCCCCGTATTGATCTGCTTCAGCGGCGAATAGCGCGTGCCCGCGAGATCGCGATTGTACATCGGCCACTCGCCGTCACGAGTCTTGGTGGGGTTCGCTTTTGCATCCTGTGCCGGAGCGGACGGAGCCAGCGCCAGAGCGATCGAGCTCGCGAAGATCAGACGCGCAACTCTCATCCCGAACCCTCCTCCAGCATCGTCATCCCGAGCGAAGTCGAGGGACCCGCTGTTCTACGAAAGAAAAATAGGAGCAACTGCTTAGCGGATGCGGCTAACCGCTACTTCGTCAGCTTCGCGGTCTGGATCTTCGCTCCGCCGCCCGCCCACGCGACCAGCGTCTCATTGCCCGCGTGCACGATCCTCGGATAACCCAGCGTGCTGCGTCCGCCTTCGGCAACCTGTACCACCGGGCCCGCGACGCCCGCGCTCGAGATCTCGCGCACCAGGATCTTCGCGCCATTGGCGCTTCGCTCGAGCCACGAAACGTACGCTCCACCCTGATCGTCCAGCGCGATCGACGTATATCCGAACGAATGTCCCGTGCTCACCATCACCGGCTTGCTGAAGGTCGCGCCGTCGTCCGTGGAAAAGACCATCTGCACGTGCGGCATCGTCCCCGCGCCCGTCCACCACGAAATCGCCACGCGATCGCCCTTCGCCGCAGCCGCGGCCGCGTTCGTCGGGCAGGCGTTGATCTTCCAGTTATCCGGATTCAGATTCTTCGACGCCGTCCACTTCCCGTTCTCGAAACGGATCGTAGCGATGTCGCGGATGTCCCCGGGCGTATGATCGCGATACGCGATGAGCAGACCCTTCGCCGTTTTCACAATCGAAGTCGGGCAGCATGCGCACACATCGTTATCGATGCTTTCTTCCTTCACAATCTGGCCGTCCGAATTGACGATCGTGCGCTTCATCGAAACCGGCCCGTCTTCGCCCTTCAGCGCCTCGAGCCAGATCACGGACGCTTCGTGATCGCCGCTCGCGACCACCGATGCCAGCCCATGCTGCACCATGCTGCGATCCTTGTGCGCCAGAATCGGCGTGGTCCACTTCACTCCATCCTTCGACGCCGATACGTACAGGAACTCCGCGTCCGGATCGTCCCCCGGCGTTTCGATCCAATGCGCGAACAGAGTTCCGTCCGCGAGCGCGATCACTTCGGGCAGTTCCGCGGCATGCCGGAACACTTTCCGATTCGCGGCGACGGTCTTCGCCTCGGACCACTGCCCGCCTTTGCGCACCGCATACTTCAGCGTGTAGCGCCCCGATGGCTGCGTTTCGATCCAGCTCAGCAGAGGGCTGCCGTCGGCCGCGACCGACCAGCTTGCCTGCAAACTATTCGCCGCCGATGGGTTCGGCTGCGCCTCCGCTTTCAAAGCCTGCCCATATCCCGCGAGCGCGAGTGCGCCCGTCATCGCCGTTACCAGAAAGAAAGATTTCATAAGTCCTCGGTGAGTGCCCGCTTCGCGTTCGTGGCCACTTATTATGATAGGCCCGGTGCGCGGAAATACAAACCCCGCTCAGCGACTGCACACCGACGCGTCCAGGTTATTGGTCACGCCTGAAGTAATCGCAGTACGCTTGCCGCTCGCGGGATCGAACAACATCAAATTTTGGACCCACACGTTGCGTTCGTGCCCAGCACCAGGCAACGCCGCAAGATCTCTTGGCGTCACATAGAGAAGTTCATCGCGCCCCGGAGCCCACAGAATGTCATCCTGCCGGGCGCTTCCCACCTTGGTAAGCGTCATCGTAGCGGCCTCGACCACGTAGTAGTCAAATTGCGGAGCCGAACTGTTGGTATTCAGTCCAAGTTCGCCCACCGCCAGCCATTTCCCGTCCGGCGACCATCCCAGGTACAGAATCGGCGTGTCGCACTTCCCGATTGTCCCCTGGCGATCGGGGCACTCGACCGTCTCAATATTGAAATGACCAACCACCTTGCCCGCGCGCGACACCGTTAACTCTTCCTCGTTACTGCACGCTTCAAAGTTCCCCGCCTTCGCAAACCGCGGACATCCGTTCCGCGGCTTTGTTTCGCCGCTCGGCGCTTCGGGCGCAGGGCCGAGCGCGTGCTCCTCCCCCGTCTTAGGATCAAAGCTCCACAGCTTGGAATTTTCCTCATACGGCTCAGGCGAAACGAATGTGAATTTGCCGTTCTTACACGCTGGAAGATAGTGATTGCGAGGCGATCGAGTGATCGCCTTCAGCGCACCGGTCGCGGGATTCCAGGTCCAGATCTGCTGGTAACTGCGTCCCTGTTCCTGGTAGACGCGGCGGCTGAAAACGACCTGCGCGCTCAGCGACGACACCACCATAAGCGACAGCAGCGCGATCACGAAGGGCCATTTTCCAAACACCGATCTCACTCTACACCGTCCATTTAAAAATGCAATGTTTCTCTGTTTGTTCGCTTCTTTTAACGATAAAACGCTTTTAAAATGGCAAATATATAGCGAAAGATACCTCCTGCGAACCTCCGTTCGGAGTAAAATAGCCGTGATGCAACCTACTTCCGATTTCTACCGGATCAGCAAACTCCCGCCCTACGTGTTCGCCGTGATCAATGAGCTGAAGGCTCAGGCGCGAGCCGCCCAGAACGACGTAATTGATATGGGTATGGGAAATCCGGACGGCGCTACGCCCCGCGCCATCGTGAACAAACTGGTGGAGGCCGCGCGCAACCCGCGCAATCATCGCTATTCGATGTCCAAGGGCATTCCGCATCTGCGCGACGAAATCGTCAAACGCTATAAACGCAACTACGGTGTCACGCTGGACTCCGAAAAGGAAGCGATCGTCACCATTGGCGCAAAAGACGCGCTCGCCCACCTTCTGTTCGCCGTGATCGGGCCGGGAGATGTCGTGGCGTCTCCCAATCCCTGCTATCCCATCCATCAATACGGTGTGATCATGGCCGAGGGCCAGGCCTGCACGCTCCCGATGCCCGATCCGGGAACATTCCTGAACGCGCTCGAAGACGTATATCGTAAATCCGCGCGTCCGCCGCGCATGATTCTGATTTCGTTCCCGCACAATCCGACAACCATGTGTGTGGATCTCGACTTCATGAAAGAAATCGTCCGGCTCGCGCGCCTCCACGGCACCATGGTGATTCATGATTTCGCCTACGCCGACCTGGGCTTCGATGGCTATAAACCTCCCAGCATCCTCGAAGTGGAAGGGGCCAAGGACGTAGCTGTCGAAATCTTTTCCATGTCGAAGAGTTACAACATGGCGGGCTGGCGCATCGGCTTCTGCCTGGGCAATCCGAAAATGATCGCCGCGCTCGCGCGCATCAAGAGCTATCTCGATTACGGCGTCTTCCAGCCCCTGCAAATTGCCGCGATCATCGCCCTGCGCGAATGCGAGGAGGACACCCGCAAGATCTGCGCGAATTATCAGAAGCGCCGGGACGTGCTGGTCGAAGGACTCTGCAAGGCCGGATGGCCCGTCGAAAAACCGCGCGGAACCATGTTCCTGTGGGCGCCCATTCCGGAGCGGTTTCGCGCATTGGGTTCCCTGGAGTTTTCGAAAATGCTCATCGAAAAGGCGCTGGTCGCCGTCTCGCCGGGCATCGGATTCGGTCCTCTGGGCGAAGGCTACGTGCGCTTTTCCTTGATCGAGAACCCGCAGCGCACACGCCAGGCCTGCGCCGGCATTAAGCAAATGATGCGGGCCAAGTAGAATTCCTCATAGTCTGGTATCGTATCGTTGATAGCTTGTCGTTGATCGTTTGGCCCCGCATCGTCGTGGAGCGTAGGGCTGCCTGAATCATTCGAAAAAATGCGAACGCACGCGCGTTCCGGTTGCATTTCCGTAAGGAGTGTTTATGAGACAGAGCTTTTTGACGGCTGTAATGCTCGCTGGGCTCGCCGCGAATATGGCGCTCGCCCAGGACGCCAATGCCCTGCTGCAGAAATCCTCGATTGCCATGGGCGCGACAAATTTGAATTCGCTTCAGTTCTCCGGGACCGGCCACGTTTCCGCGCTCGGACAAAACCATCTTCCGAATGCTCCCTGGCCCGAGACGACCATCACGGCGTATAGCCGGACGATCGATTTCTCTAATAAGTCTTCGCGCGAGGAGCTCACCCGCGTTCCGGACACGCCGCCATCGAAGGGCGGCGGCGCTCCCTTCGGCGGCGAACAGAAACAGGTGAACATTGTGAGCGGAGCGTACGCCTGGAATCAGCCGGGCCCGCAGCCCCAGCCCGCGCCCGCGGCGGCCGACGAGCGCCAGCTCCAAATCTGGCTGACGCCCCAGGGATTTTTGAAGGGCGCGCTCGAAGGCAACGCCACCATGAAGAAAGCTAAGGGCGGAACGCAGGTGACGTTCACCGCGCTCGGAAAATACAAGATCGTCGGCACGATTGACGACCGCGGCATGGTGACGAAAGTGGATACCTGGATTCCCAATCCCGTTCTCGGCGACATGCTGGTCGAGACGCTCTATACGGATTACAAGGAATTCGGCGCCCTGAAGTTCCCCACCAAGATCGTCCAGGACCAGGGCGGCCATCCGCTGTTTGATCTGACCGTAACCGACGTCAAGGCAAATCCCGGACCCTTCGCGCCCGCGATTCCGGACGCCGTGCGTCAGGCCAAGATTCCTCCCGTGAAGGTAGAAACGGTGGATCTCGGCAACGGCGCCTGGTGGCTCGGCGGAGGAACACATCATAGCGTCGTCGTCGAGTTCAAGGATTACATCGTGGTCGTCGAGACTCCCCTGACCGAGGAGCGCGCGGAAGCCGTGCTCGCGGAAGCCCGGAGGCTCGTGCCCAATAAGCCGATCAAGTACGTGGTCAACACCCATCATCATTACGATCACTCCGGCGGCCTGCGCGCCGTCGTCGCCGAAGGCATCCCGATCATCACCAACGAGCAGAACAAAGCCTTCTACGAGCAGGCTTGGAAGAATCCGCACACCCTGGAGCCCGACAAGCTCTCGAAGAACCCAAAGAAGCCGACCTTTATCACGGTGAAGGATAAATACGAGATCACCGACGGATCGCAGACCCTCGACCTCTACCTCACCACCAACAACGATCACAATGGCGACATGATGATCGGCTATCTGCCCAAGCAAAAGGTCTTGATCGAGGCCGACCTCTTTACCCCCGGCCCTCCCAACGGAGGTCCTCCGCAGCCTCCGCTCGCACTGACCTTCGGGAATGAGCTCTACGACAACATCCAGCGCCTGAAGCTCGATATCACCACCATCGCCCCGCTCCACGGCCGCGTCGTGCCCTACACCGATATGCTGAAAACCCTCGGCAAAGGTTAGCGCGAAGAGGGAACGGCGCTGCCGTATTTCAATTTGCAAAAGGGGAGGCTCCCATGCCTCCCCTTCTTCGTTGACGAGGAGCCCGCCTTCGATTTTCGGCATGCCCGCTGCCACCCGCACTTGCCCGTCCTGTCATAATGGCGGTGATGGCCGCGCTGCCCGAATGGCCGGAATCGCGAGTGGTCGAATTGCGACGCATTTCGGCCGAGGACCTGGAGCCCGTCCTCACCGAAGAGGCCGTCGCGTGGCGCACCGGGCTCGCCTGGGATCTATCCTCCTCCTCCGAGCTGGTCCGCCGCTACACCCGCATGCAGGCTCTGAGCGGCTTCGCTCTCCTCGATGGTTCCAACGTCATCGGCTACGCGTATTATGTCCGCGAAGAGCATAAAGGCCTCATCGGAGATCTTTACGTGCTCGAGCGTTACCGCACCCCGGCCCGCGAAGACGCCCTGATCGACGCGATCCTGAGCGAGCTGTGGCGCTTGCCCGGAGTGCGGCGCACCGAAGCGCAACTTATGATGTTGAGCGGCTCCCCCGGACGCCAGCTCCCCTTCACCCGCTGGCTCACCGTGCAACCGCGCTGGTTTTTGGAGTTCACCCTGAGCAACCCGGCGGCGTTGCTGTCGCCGGAGCGCAAGGAGATCCGCTTTCAGCCCTGGCGCGAATCCCATTTTGACGATTCCGCGAAACTCGTGGCTCTCGCCTATCGCGGGCATATTGACAGCGAGATCAACGATCAATACCGCTCGCCTGCGGGCGCGCGCCGCTTCCTTTCGAACATCGTGGAATTTCCCGGCTGCGGCGTGTTCTTCCCCCCGGCCTCCTTTTCCGCCTTCGATGTTTCCACCGGGGCGCTGTGCGGGATTTCGCTCGCGAGCTTGGTGTCACGCGAGGCCGGCCATGTGACGCAGTTGTGCGTCGCCCCTTCGCACCGCGGCGCTGGCTTGGGCGGCGATCTCCTGCGGCGGTCGTTGTTGTCGTTTGCGGCCCACGGTTGCGCTTCCGCAAGCCTCACCGTGACCGATGCCAATGCAGGCGCCCTGCGTCTCTACGAGCGCATGGGTTTCGTGCGCCGTAAACATTTCGCCGCGCACGTGTGGGATTTCCGGTAGCGTTTTTCTCTCGCCCTCTTGTCTCGCCCTCTTGTCTCCATGACACTCGCTTGGTGACGCGCTTTCTGCCTACCGCATCTCCGATCCGCTACAGTAGAGAGAGTCCATGGCGTGGTTTTCGCGGCAGAAACCGGGTGTCGAAGAGAGTTCCAGTGAGGGCGAAAAGCGCGTCCGCACCGAAGGCCTGTGGCTGAAGTGCGAAAGCTGCGGCCAGATCATCTGGAAAAAAGCGCTCGAGGATAACAACGAAGTTTGCCCGCAGTGCGAGCACCACTTCCGTATCGACGCGCGTGCGCGCCTGGCCTTGCTGTTCGACGACGGCCGCTATGAGGAGATGGACAAGGGCCTCACCTCCACCGATCCTCTCCACTTCACCGATGCGCGCAAATATTCCGAGCGCCTCGCCTCCGTGCAGCGCCAGACTTCTTTATCGGATGCTCTTTTATCCGGCAGCGGTACGCTCATGGGCCGTCCCGTGAACATCTGCGCCATGGAGCTGAAATTCGTCGGCGGAAGTATGGGCGCGGTCGTCGGCGAGAAAATCACCCGCGCCATCGAGCGCTCGATCGAGAAGCGCGCCCCCCTCCTTGTGGTTTCCGCCTCCGGTGGAGCCCGCATGCAGGAAGGCGCCGTCAGCCTGATGCAGATGGCCAAGATCTCCGCCGCGCTCGCGCGCCTGGACGATGCCAAAGTTCCGTACATCAGCGTTCTGACCGATCCCACCACCGGCGGCGTCACGGCCAGTTTCGCGATGCTTGGCGATTTGAATATCGCCGAACCCGGCGCGCTGATCGGCTTCGCCGGCCCCCGCGTCATCGAACAGACCATCCGCCAGAAACTCCCGAATGGCTTCCAGCGCAGCGAATTCCTGCTCGAACACGGATTCCTGGACGCCGTGGTGAAGCGCGGCGAGATGAAGCACTACATCGACCGCGCTTTGAAATTCCTCGCCGGCTAGCGCAAATCGCGAGTCATTCCTCGGCCATGGGCACCACCGCGATTCCTTTCATCCGCAGTCTGTGGTGGAACGCCGCGCGCTGCGTGGCCGCTTGCTCGGCGCGATGAGCCTCAATCTCTTCGCCGGTCGCGCGCCGGTGCGAATTCGCCAGCAGCAGCTTCGCGGCCGTTTCCGCTCCTGCTTCCGTCAGCCGTCCTCCCCGCATGCCGCGCCTGGGATCCTCTACGCTCACCAGCCACACGAAGGCCGGTAGGGTCGCCGTCAGCGCGCGAATGTCCTGCCAGTATTTCTGCAGATCACGCATGGTTGTCTCCTCCGCGCAGCACCCGCGAGATTTCCTCCATCGCAAGGGCTTTCGCGTCGCCCGACATCCGCGGATGGATATCTTCCATTTGAATCGCCTTCTCGGCGCGCCTCTCGTCCAATTCCGCCGCCACCGATCGCCGCAATTCCTCGAGCTGCGGTTGCTTCAGCCCTTGCACCAGTTCGTCGAATTTCGAGTTCATATTCTTTTCCTCGTCAGACTCGCTTTCCGTAAAGTTTCTCCATGTGATCGGCGTTTTCGGAAATCGCTACTCCCCTCCGGCGGTGTTCGGCTGCCTGCGCCACCAGCGCGCCGGAGACGCCTTTCGACAGATCCACCGGTAACACGACTTCCTCCGTCACGGCCTCGCGCAGCTGGCCTAGAAGCTTCTCGGCGCGTTCGCCGGCGATCTGTTCGAGCGCCTTTGCGCGCACCATCGCCGCGTGCGATTCCTCGCGGAGATGCGCGATCCGCCCGAGCGGTAAGCGAATCTCCACCAGACGCTCCAGCGTCCGGCTCACCGAACGCCCTCGATGCTCGAGCGCCAATAGTTCCGTGAAAGCCTTGTAGTCCGGCTTTTCGGCGGCGGCCGATTCGATCAGACCATCGAGCGCCGCTTCCCGCGCGATCGCCGTCCGCTCCGCGATCTGGCGCGCCTGCTCGTTCAAAGCGCGCTCCGCCCGGACGAGTTTCGCAAGGCGCTCCGCCGCCGTGCGTTCGTTTTCCTCCGCCGCCTGAACCCCCGGCTGCGAGAGTGCCTGTCGCACCGCCGCCTCCACGCGCTGTTCAAGATCTTCCACCAGGCGGCGTTCATCTCCGGTCGCCACGGCCTGCAATGTCGGCGTCTGTGCCAGATCGATGCTCATGTGATCCGAGTCCTTCCGCTCGCAGGATAGGACGCGCGCGAGCGCCTCGCGTGCGCCTTTGGCTCGCTGGTGTATCGCAAGCCCAGTGCCGATAAAAAGTTACGCTTTGGATCCAGGTTGAATTTGGGACGTGATCGCGTGCGCCGGAGATATGTTCCAGCCGGTCGCGTTGCAGGGATTTACCGAGCCGCGACCGCGAGGGCGCGGTAGCAGAATGGCCTTTTTCAGCACCCTGCTAAACGTCGATCTCCATCCTGAGCAACGCCGCGCTCAGAGTTTTCCCTTGCGCGTCGGTGCGCAACGACACCGTACCTCCGCCGTCGAGCGCCGCGTGGAGTACAAAATTCAGCGCGTGAAGATTCGGAAGCTCGTAGCGCTCCACCGGACCTCGACACAACTCGCGAAAGTGATCTTTCACGCGCGCGGCGGTCACATGCTCCAGCAGAAGCGAATAATACTCCGGCTTGAGCGCGATCAGTCCGATGTTGGCGTCATCGCCTTTGTCGCCGCTCCGCGCGTGCGCGATCGCACGCAACTCGATCCGCGCCATCTTCCGGCCTCCCATCTTCAAGCTTCGATGATGCTGATGTTTGCCTGGACCTCGCACTTCGGAATCAGCGCCGGCCAGTACGCCACAATTTCTTCGACTTTCGCTTTGCCTCCCGAAGGATACGTCACCACCGGAGGTCCGTTCAGCGCGAGCGGAGCGAACTCGCGCGTGAAACGTTCCAGCGGTGCCGGATCGGAGCCCCGCACTCCTACGCGCAGCGTCACCTCCGCCAGATCGGGCGATGGCTCTCCGGAGAGCGTCTCTCCATGACACGCATTCGCGCCCACGAATTCACTATGAATCGAATCGAACCGCAGCCCGAGCCGTTCGAGCCGCGTGCGTAGAATGCCGTCCGCCGCGCGCGCTTTCCGGTACGCGTCCGGCCAGCCGTAGGTCATGGTGCCGACGGCCTTGAATCCCGCCGCATAGCTGATCGAAACTTTGTAGAATTCAGTAGCCGGCTTCCCTCGAATCCCCCAGAACTGCACGCGATCCGCGCCCGCCTGCTGCAACTGGATCGAAGTAAAATCCGCGATCACGTCCGGCGTGATATAAGCGCGCGGATCTCCAATCTCATAAACCAACTGTTCGGTAACGCCCGCCACGCTCACCCGGCCGCCCGTTCCCGGATGTTTGGTGATCGCGAAGCGCCCGTCGGGTTCGGCTTCCAGAATCGGGTACCCGATCGAAGCCAGATCCGGAATCGTCTCCCAATCCACCTGGCAATTTCCGCCCGTCACCTGCGCCCCACACTCGATCAGGTGGCCGCCGGCCGCTCCCGCCGCAAGCAGGTCCCAATCGTCCGCCTTCCAACCGAATTCGTGGATCTCCGGACCAAGCGAGAGCGCGATATCCGAGCACCGTCCCGTCACCACAATCTGTGCGCCCCGGTCGAGCGCCTGGGCGATGGGAAATGCGCCCAGATATACATTCGCGCTGCGAACACGCGGAAGGATGGATGCAAGCGGCTCGCCCGTGTCCATGTTGCGAAGGGACAAATCTTCGCGCGAGGCGCCGCGAGCGGTGAAGTCCGCGAGACGGCCCAATATATTGTCTCCGGTTACGATTCCGATTTTCAGCGATCCGGCATAACCCGCGCGCTCAAGAGCCGCCGCTACCGCCTCCGCGCACGTTTCCGGATTCACGCCGCCCGCATTCGCCACCACCTTCACGCCGCGAGTGACGATTTCTTTTGCTCCCCGCTCGATCATGTGAACAAAATCGCGCGCATATCCAGCATGCGGGTCGCGCGAGAATTGCTTTTGCAGGATCGACATGGTGACCTCGGCCAGATAGTCGAGCGTCAGATAGTCGATCGGGCCGCCGCGCAGTTGTTCGAGCGGCGCCTCGAGCGAATCTCCCCAAAAGCCCTGCGCGTTGGCGATGCGGATCATGTGTGAAGGATTCTTCTAGCTTACAAGCTGATGGGTGATGAGGCGCGGGCCGCCAGCCGCATGTCTCCGGAGTCCGCTTCCCCACACTGCACAGGCGCGTCATCCCGAGCGAAGTCGAGGGATCTGCTTTTCGCCTGTGAACCAGTGACTATTCCAACTGCTTCTTTCCTGCCGGGAACAGATTCGGGATATCCAGCTTGGGATTGAACCCCACCTCGAAATACGCGATGGCCATCTCTTCCCAGCTCTGATCGCCCCAGCGGACTTCCTTCGACGGATCGGGATTCGATTTATTATTCACCGAATTATCGAAGCCGCACGACATTTCGAGCCGCGTGCCCTTCGGCAGAGCCTTGGGCTCGGCCAGCATGAACTCCAGCTGCCAGTTGAAGTCGTAATGCGGCACATTCAGCAGCACTTCCTTCTCGCCGTTGGGATACACCGCGCGGAACTCCATCCATTTTCCGCGCAGGTGCATATGCGGCTTCAGGGAAACAAGCGTAGTGTCTTCCTTGAGCGTAGTCGACGCTTCCACCCGATAATCCGCCGCGCCCGGAGGAATGACGAATCGATTATTGGCCGCGTAAATACGCGCGACGCGCATCTGCGGCGCCTGCTTCGCCAGCACCATGCCGAACTTGGTTCGATCCTTCGTGGCCGTGCCGTTCGCCGTGTAATGCATCTGAAAAACGATGTCCGCACCCGCCGGAATCAGCTTGGCTTTGCCTGGCGACAAAACCACCGTCTGTTTGCCGGGAACGTAGCCGGCGACGTTCTCGTCGGCGAGGGGAGCTCCGGCCGAGGAACTGGTTTTTTGTTCCTCCGGAACAAACGCCACGCCCACCGGATACTGGCGGAGCCACGGCGAATTCGGACGCCGGATGTAGATATTCGCGTGGTGCACCACGGCGCGGTTGCTGGGGCGCATCTCCATTTGTTCCACCCAGGTATCCTTTGTAAAACCGGTCGGCACGATGATGTAGGTGTACTCGACCGTCCCCTTCGCCGGCACGTCGATCTCGTGGGGCATCTCGACGATAAGGTCGGGCTTGGGGATGTTCCAACCGTCCACCCATTGCACCGGCGCGGGCTTGTCCTTCGCGTCGCCTTCCACGGCTCCGGTGTCGGCCCACGCGGTCAGCGTGTTGATTTCGGATTCGCTCAAGCTGCGATCGTTGGAGAAGTGGCCGTATTTCGGATCGGCGAACCACGGCGGCATTTTGCGCGAAAGCACCGCGGCTTTCATGGCTTTGGCCCAGGGGCGAGTGCCTTCGTAGGTCAGCAGCGCCATGGGGCCGACTTCGCCGGGACGATGGCAGGTCTGGCAATGCTCCTGGAGGATGGGAAGAATGTCGCGGTTGAAGGTGACCGGACGAGTAGAGGGGTCAGAGGAAACATCGGCGGCGTATGCACCGGAAACGCCGAGGACCCCTGTTAGAACCAAGCCTGCGAATCGTATACGCATGGAAAGCCTCGCTGAGTGCGAGGCTAACATAGATTGCCGGGCAGGAGAAGGGCTGGAGGCAAAAGGGTGCGCGACACGAAAGTGATAGATTCGGAGAAGCCTCGCGTAACAACCAGAGTCTTGCGCAGTGAAACGTAAGGCCGAGCCGCGACTGTGAAGGAGCGGTAACGGCGAGCCTGTAGGCCAAAGGCAGTGAAACGTTAAGTTGAGCGGTGGCGGCGAGAGCCATGAGGTATTTCGTTACTTTCGCTTGTTACGGGGCGCGCCTGCATGGCGACGAATCCGGTTCCGTGGACCGGCATCACAATATGCCCGGAAGTCGACTGGCGGAAGGCAATCCACAACGCGTAGCGATAAAACGCCAACAGATGGACCAAGCGCCCTATCGCCTCGATACCGACAACAGGGCGACGGTACTCGCTGCTCTGCGCGAAGTTTGTGTGCATCGGAACTGGCGCCTCCACGCGGTGCACGTGCGAACCAACCACGTTCATGTAGTCCTAGAAGCGGATGTTCGCCCCGAGATGGTCATGAACGCCTTCAAGTCGTATGCTAGTCGCGCTTTGAATCGTATCGGGAGCGATGAGCCGGATCGCAAGCGATGGGCTCGTCATGGAAGCACGCGATGGCTATGGAAGGACGAGGACGTCCGGGACGCTATCAAATACGTGGTCTCGGGACAGGGAGAGCCAATGGAAGTTTACCTCGGCGACTTGTTGTAACCCACCGCTCCTTCACAGTCGCGGCTCGGTAACGTTCCTAATTTTGGAGGGTCACCCGGGCAAGCTGCTATCGTGTACCGCTCCTTCACAGTCGCGGTTCGGTAACGTTCCTAATTTTGGAGGGTCACCCGGGCAAGCTGCTATTGTGTACCGCTCCTTTACAGTCGCGGCTCAGTCAAAGGCGCGGAAGAATCTTCCTAGGCGAGTTTCATGCCGCGGCGGCCCATGTAAAAGCCGACGCACGCTAATCCTGCCAACGTGAGCAGGATGGACGGGGGAACCGGCGTCGCGGGCGGCGTCGTCGTGTACGTGAATTGCGTGACGTTGTCGCTATTATTGAGAGTTCCCGTAGTAGCTCCAAGCGGCGTTCCGGAAACTCCGTTGTCGGTGCAGCTGGGCGCGCAATCGGCGACGTCCCATTCGCCGCCCGTCCCAACAAAGCTCGTGACCTTTATATCGGTCAGCAGGGGTCCGTTCGCGGGGACGTAATAAAACGGCGTCGTAAACACGAAATTCGTTCCGAATGCGCATGGGGTGGCCCCGGAAACAGCACACGCAGGATCGGTGATGGCCAGGGCGCTCGCGGTCAACACGAGCGTGTTATTTGTCCCGATGTTGTTGGCGAACGTCGTGCTCAACAGCGTGTGGCCTCCAATCGAGTTGGGCCAGTTGGGGCTGTTGGACAGATAGACGCTCCCCGTAAACGTGACGGTGACAGGTCCCGTACCTGGAACCGCCCGCCAGTTGAACCCGGTTATATAAATTGGTCCGGGGAACTCGCCGGGGGCATGAACAGATTGAATCTCGCCGGAAAACGTCCCAACAAGGGAGCCGGAGTTGTCGCCGCCGACCACAGTCGCGTAAAAGTTGGGAGTGACGACCACTCCGGCAAAAGCCGCTGTGCAGAGGGCGCCGGCCAATAGGATCTTGATCATTCGTCATCTCCCTATGTCATAAAGAAGGCAAATTGGCGCGAATGCAACCCCACCAATCTCCTGTGACTTTTGGAATCGCCCAAACTTTATGTTTACGGTAGTATAGGGGGAGTATTACTCGGTGTCAAGGGCCTAATTATCAACGTCCTAACGAGCTTGTGAGACCTGTTTGCGTTTGCCGCGAGGTCTGGTGTAGTCCGCCGTGACTCTGGTGTGGACGCCGCCGCGCGGCATGAAATCGCCAAACACGGTTGCGTTCCATGGTTTGGCCGCCTTGACGACGTCCTGGAGCATACGGTTGACCACGTTTTCCTGAAAAATGCCCAGGTTGCGATACGCAAGTGTATACATTTTCAGGGACTTCAGCTCCAGGCACAGCTTATCCGGGACGTACCGCAGAACGAGCGTTCCGTGATCGGGAAGCCCAGTTTTCGGGCACACGGACGTGAACTCCGGCATCTCGATTTCGATCTCGTAGCCGGTCGGGTATTGGTTCGGCCAACATTCGATTTCCGGCAGATCGGCATGGACGCCGGCCTCGGCGTGTTCATCGGAGTATTGGCGCTTCAAGCGGCTGCCCCCATTTTCGAACCGGGGCCCGGTCGGGTGAAAAGCAGGTCCCTCGACTTCGCTCGGGATGACGGGCGCAGTGGGGATGACAGGCGTAGTAGGGAGGACAGGCGAAGTTGGGATGACTGGCGTAGTTGGGATGACAGGCGCAGTAGAGACGGATGGAACACTAGGCGGCCTCCAGGCTTTTCGCGAGCAGATCGAGAAACAACCCGACATCGGTGACCACGCCAACCGCCTGGCCCGTGCCTCGATCGCTCACCTTGGTCGCCACCGCGGGATTGATATCCACACACACCAGCTTCACCCAGCTTGGAAGCATATTGCCGGTGGCGATCGAATGCAACATGGAGCCCAGACACAGCACCACGCCCGCGCCCTTCAACTGCTCCGCATAGGCGTCCTGGGCGCGATTCATGTCCGTGATGGTGTCGGGCAAAGGCCCGTCGTCGCGCAGACTTCCGGCAAGCACGAAAGGAATGCCGGCCTTTACGCATTCATACATGACGCCGCTTGTAAGCTTGCCGGATTCGACGGCCTTGGCGATGCCCCCGGCGTGATAAATGGCGTTGATGGCGCGCATGTGGTTGCGATGCCCGTGCTCTTCCTGACGCCCGTCGCTCTGCCGCACGCCGAGCGAGGTGCCGAGCAGCGCGGCCTCGATATCGTGCACCCCGAGCGCGTTCCCGGCGAGCACCGCCTGCACCCACCCTCCGTGAATGAGCTTCGCCATGGCGCCCGCCCCGCCCGTGTGAATCACAACCGGTCCGGCAACGACGATGATTTTTTGTCCGGCCTCGCGGGCCGCGCGAATCAGACCGGCCACCTGGCGCACGGCCGACTCCACCTGCCGTTCCGAGGAAACGCCGTTGCTCATGAACGCGAAGGAAAGCCGGTCGCGCTCCTTCGATTCGGGCACCACGCGGATGCCGCTCATCCCCACCACGACCTGGTCGCCCTTCTTGAGATCGCGCAGACGCCGGCACGCCGCGGTGCGTCTTCCGCTGTGCGCGCCTTCGACGACGATCATGGCGTCCATGCGCTGATTGGCCACCTCCATCCAATGGCCCTTGTAGCGCACCAGCGTCTTGTGATTGGTCGTGGAATAAAAATCCTCGGGCGCACAGCAATCCCGCTCCACCGGAGAGAGGACCGCGTCGCCCGGCTCGGCGGGCGCGCAGCCAAGCTCGAGCAGGCGCAGCAGGAGCAACTGCATCTCCGCGTCGTTGTCGGTTTCCACTTTGAGCCGCAGATACGAATCGTCGGCGTTGGTGCGTCCGATGCGAAACTGCTCCACTTCGAAGCGCCCGCCGTATTCGACTACGGTGTCAAAGATCTGCTCCATGACATGGGAGTCGATCAGATGGCCTTCGGCTTCAACAACTTCCTGTTCCATTTGTCCTGTCCTTGGGGGTAAGCTCCAGGATAACGCGTCCGCGCAAAAGATTACGAGGAAACCGGGCGCGAACGATAACGTAAGTGTGGCCCGCATGACTGCCAGGCACGAATGGCTTCGCCGCAGCGCGTTCGTGATCCGCTGCTCCTTCTCCGCCGCGCTCGCGTATGGGGCGGCCGAGGCTGCGCACCTCTCCTATCCGATCTGGGCGCTGATTTCGGCGATCGTGGTTTCGCAGGAGCAACTGACGGAAACGTGGACGTTCACCGGCCGGCGCATCGCGGGGACGATCCTCGGCGTGGCCGTGGCGTTGAGCGTGCACCAGGTTGCTTCGTACTTCGCCCTCCGCACCATGGCGCAAGTGGTCCTGTCGGTGGCCCTCTGCGCCGCCATCGTGCACCGGCTCCCTGCAATGCGCGTGAGCATGTGGACCTGCGCAATCGTCCTTCTGACCGCGGCGCCGGCCGAACCCTTGTACAGGACCGGTCTCTTCCGCGGCACGGAGGTCATTCTGGGCTGCCTGATTGGCGGAACCCTGCACCAGGCGGCCGAGAAAATGCTCGGCTTCGTGGAGCGATGGGAGAGCGGACCTGGCGCCGGGAGCCGTGCCGATTCAAGCGCGGAAGAGTAGCGAAATGTGCGCGAGCTAGCGCTTACTTATGCGCGCGATGCTTCCATCGGGATTGGTGCGGTCGCCGGGCTGCATTCCGGCCGGGCAAGTACCCACATACTTCTGATCCATGATCGTGGTTCGCTCGCCGATGCCCGCCACCGGAGGATTGTAGGTCGCGTGACTCTCGGTATGGGTGGAAGTGTCGCTTTGAAAGGTGGTGATCCCTTTGCTTTCGACGACCGAGTTCGTGTTGGGAACCGTGCACCGGGTTTCGCTCGAATATTTTCCTGGCATCAGATTCTCGCTCACGGTCGCGCAGCCCTTCATGCCTCTCGCGCTCGCGCGCACGCCCTGGTCATACGCGTGACTGCGGCACAGAGTGAATGTGGCTTCGCTCTTCTCATTATTCCCGGAACCGCCGATAATCTGAGTGCCGATGGTCTGCGTATGGACCGCCCACAAACCTTCCCTCAGCTCCGGCAGATCGACCGCAAGGGCGGTCCCGATCGCCCAAACGGTTCCTGCGGAAACACACGCGATGGTTTTTCCGTTCATCATTTTTCCTTCGGCGTTTTACCCGCGATTCTGTACTCGGCTCCCGGAGCCGGGAAACCACCCCAATGACAGAAGTGAGACAATGTGTTTTGGTCATGTCGGGCCGATGGCAGTGTATGCGCCGGCTGTGGCCGGTGTTCGGGGGGACTGCGCTGGTCGCCGCGAGCGCGGTGGTGTCGCTGGCCGCTCCGGTTGATCCTGTCGAAACAAAATCCCCCGCTCTGACCGAACTAAAAACCGCCGTCGCGCAACTGCAGGGCAAGGAAAGCGGCAGCGGCGTAGCCACACTCAAAGCGGTTTCCCCAAAGCTTCCCAAGCTGGCCGATTACATCGCGTGGCTGCGAGGCTCGGCCGAATTCGATGCGCAATCCTTCGCAAGTGTGCCCGCGACGCTCGCGCCGGTATGGGCCCAGTGGCCGCCTTCGCCGTTACTCTGGCGGGCCGCTCTGCTCGCGTCTCGCGCCGATCTGCAGACGGGGCACACGCACGACGCGGTGGAAGTGCTGCGCAAATACTACGACAAGCTTCCGCAGCCGCAGGGCGATCTCGCGCTCGCGACCGCCTATGCCGCCGATAACGACGCGGTTCTCGCGGCGGTCTACGATCAGCACGTGTACTACGGGTATCCGGGCGCGAGCGAGGCGGCGCAAGCGGAATCCGATCTCGCAAAGCTCCGCGCGCAACTGGGAGACCGTTACCCCCCGGCGATGGGCAACGTGATGCTGGGGCGGGCGTTGAAGCTTGTGGAGCTGGGGCAGGCGGAAAAAGCTCGCAAGGAACTGGCCGGCCTGATTGGCGAGCTCGGCGGAGCGGAGCGCGACCGCGCGCGCGTGGAGATGGGCGTCGCCGATTATGAACGAAAGCAAACGGCCGCGGCGCAGATCTACCTGGAAGGGCTCACGCTCGACCCGGGCGAAGCGGACGCAGAACGCCTCCATTATCTGCTCCTGTGCGCGCGCCGCCGCGACGATCGCGCGGTGATGAACCAGATCGCCGACCGGCTGGCGCAGAATTACCCCACATCGCGATGGCGGCTCGAGTCGTTGTGGGCGCTGGCCAACCTGTATCTGGTGGATAATCAGCCGGCCAATTATGAGCCCTTGTATCGAGCCTGCTACGAATCGTTTCCGAGCGATCCGCGCGCGGCGGAGTGCCATTGGAAGGTGACCTGGGCTCACTATATGCGGCGCGCCGACGATTCCGCCGAATACCTGCGCGCCCATTTGAGCGCGTTCCCGGCTTCCGACAACGCTCCGGCGGCGCTGTACTTTTTAGCGCGCATCGCGGAAAGTTCCGGCGATCCGGTTTCGGCTCGCGTGTATTACGGCGAGATCGTGCGCGAGTACCCCAACCACTACTACACGCCCCTCGCGCGCGAACGTCTGACGGCGATGGCGTCGAGCGCGCCCACGACGCGCCTGGCCGCCGCGCATTCTCCGAATACCAGCGAGCCGAATACCGGCCAACAATCGGCGGCCGAAGAATTCCTGCGCACGATCGCGTTTCCTTCCCGCGCGAGAGCTCGCGATTTTCAGGCCAACGCGATTGCGAATGCGCGGGTGGAGCGGGCCCGGATGCTGGGCGCCGCGGGTCTGGACGATTGGGCGGAGGTCGAACTGCGCTACGCCGCGCAGAACGAAGATCAGCCGCATGTGATCGCGCTCGAAATGGCCGTCGAGGCGAGCCACCAGGACGCTTTTCCGCAGGCTTTGCGCGATTTGAAGCGCTACGCGAGCGATTATCTGTACTATCCGCTCGAGTCGGCGCCCGCCGATTTCTGGCGCCTCGCATTCCCGTTGCCCTACCGCGCGGATTTCGAGCGTTCCGCGCGGCAACAAAATCTGGATCCGTTTCTGCTGGCCGCGCTCGCTCGCCAGGAATCCGAATTTGATCCGAAAGCGGTCAGTCCTTCAAACGCGCGGGGCCTGACGCAGGTGCTTCCGGGAACCGGACGCGAACTCAGCCGCCGCCTGCAGGTGAAGCCCTTCACCACGGCGCGCCTGTTTCAGCCCGCGGTGAATCTGCTTCTGGGAGCTTATTATTTGCGCTCGATCGCGGACAGTTTCGAAGGAAAATGGGAAGCCACGCTCGCCGGCTACAACGCCGGCCCGGCGCGCGCGAAAAGCTGGCTCACGTGGGCTGAATTTCGCGAGCCCGCCGAGTTCGTGGAATCGATCCCGTTCCGCGAGACCCGCAATTATGTGCAGATCGTGCTCCGCAATGCCGATCTGTACCGCCGGATTTACGCGACGCCCGCGGCGACGCCGGAGCCCATCAAGGCCGCAGTAAAGACCGTGGCGGCAACAACGCCGCGCGTGGTCAAGACTGTAAAGTAACGAGGCCGTAAAGTAAGTAAGCCGCGAACCTCGCGGTTTCCAATACGCGGCTCCCGCCCGAAGTTATCCTAAGAGAATGGGAATCAGCCACGAACCGCGGGCGGCCGGCCTCACGCAAGCGAAAATCACGAAAGAAACTCTTTTCGATCTGCCCGCGCCTCCGGTATCGCGGCCGCGTTTCCGGAGCGGGCGTGCGGGAGCCATGACCGAGAGCGTGATTCGCGAAATGTCGCGCGTCGCGCACCGCTACAAGGCGATCAACCTGGCGCAAGGCTTTCCCGATTTCGAGGCGCCCGCCGAAATAAAGGATGCGGCGTGCGACGCGATTCAGCGCAACATCAATCAATATCCGATTACGTGGGGCGCGAAGCCTTTGCGCGAGGCGATCGCCGCGAAATATCGCACCTTCTACGGGCTCGAATTCGATCCGGAGCGCGAAGTCACGGTATGCTGCGGGGCCACGGAGTGCATGATCGCCACCATGATGGCGATCCTCGACCCGGGCGACGAAGTGGTCGCCTTTGAGCCGTTCTACGAGAATTACGGCCCCGATTCCATTTTTTGCGGAGCGAAGCTGAAGCTCGTGAAACTGCATGGCCCGAACTGGACCTTCGATCCCGACGAGCTCCGGCAGGCCTTTTCGCCGCGCACCAAAGCGATTATTCTGAACACGCCGAACAATCCGACGGGCCGCGTCTTTACGCGCAGCGAGCTCGAACAGATCGCCGTGGTGTGCCAGGAGTTCGACGCGCTCGCCATTACCGACGAAATTTACGAGCACATCATTTTTGACGGAGCCGTGCACATCCCGATCATGACGCTGCCGGGTATGCGGGATCGCACCGTGCTCATCAGCAGCCTGAGTAAAACCTATACCGTCACGGGCTGGCGCGTCGGGTGGGTGCTGGCGAGCCCGGACCTCAGCGATTCCATCCGCAAGATCCACGATTTTCTTACGGTGGCCGCGGCCGCACCGCTGCAGGCCGCGGGCGTCACGGCGCTTTCGATGCCTCCGGATTTCTATGCCACGCTCGCCCGCGAATATCAGAAAAAGCGCGATATCATGCTCGCCGCGCTCGCCGACGCGGGCTTCCGCTGCTATTCTCCGCAAGGCGCGTATTACATCATGACCGATATCTCCGGCTTCGGTTTCGCCGACGATGTCACGTTTATAGCGCACATGGCCGAACGGGCCGGAGTAGTGGCCGTTCCGGGGTCCTGCTTCTTTCGGGAGCCGGGCTCGGGCGCGCAAAATGTGCGCTTCTGTTTCTGCAAAAAATATGAGACGCTTGAGGAGGCGAAAAACCGCCTGAGACAGTTGGCCGGGTGATGGAGGCTGTGTATGATGCCTGCGTATCTCCTCCCGGAGAAAATCGCCTCTGAAGACGGACACGGGGACCATGTGGCCGTAGATCCAGCCCACGGGCAGCGTGTTCTGCTCACCTTGGGCATTACCCGTATCCTGGAACGCGAAAGCCTGGGTGTGCACGTCTGCGGATCCTCCGACGGGCAGCAATGGACTCCGCTCGCGGTCTTTCCGCGAAAATCCTTCTGCGGCACGTATTCCCTTACGCTCGACCTCTCCCGGCATGGAAACATCCGGTATTTGCGGGTCGAATGGAAGATGCACCGCTGGCGCGAGCACGACTCTCCGCCGCTGTTCAGTTTCTACGTGTGGGCCGAAGAGGTGGGAGTGAAGGCACTGCAAGCCACGTATTAAAGTGCTTCCCGGCTTCCTGCGGCTTCCTACGACGAGCGGCCTACAGGCGGTTCACCCAGTGGCACAGGTGTCGAGAAGAGTCTCGACACAGCACGCATGAGTGCGTGCGCCACGAGCCGTGCTAACGATTTCTCGGCGACATGCCACTAGAGGCGGTTCATAAGACTGGCGGCGTAGCCGGCGCCAAATCCGTTGTCGATATTGACCACCGTCACGTTGCTCGCACAACTGTTGAGCATCCCGAGCAGCGCGGCTAAACCCTGGAAGCTTGCGCCGTAGCCTACGCTTGTGGGCACGGCGATCACGGGGACGTTCACCAGACCGCCGACCACGCTGGGCAGCGCGCCCTCCATGCCCGCGCACACAATCACGACACGAGCCTCCGTTAAGCGGTCGCGATTATTCATCAGGCGATGTATGCCCGCGACGCCCACGTCGTGCAGGGTCAGCACCTCATTGCCCATGACTTCGGCGGTCACCTGCGCTTCTTCCGCCACGGGCAGATCGCTGGTGCCGGCGCACACGACCGCGATTTTCCCCTTCCCCTGCATGGTTCGGTCGCGCCAGAAGCGCAGCGCTCCGGACGCCGGAAAATATTCGCCGTCGGAATGCTCGGAGGTCAGCCGGGCGGCCACACCCGGCTCGGCTCGGGTAATCAGAATATTTTGAGCCTGGCCCAGCAGTGCGCGGGCGATGGAGGAAATCTGGTCCGCGGTTTTGCCCTTGCCGAAAATTACCTCCGGCATGCCATGGCGCAGAGCTCGATGATGGTCCACCTTGGCGAAGCCCAGGTCCTCGAACGGCATGTGGCGCAAGCGCTCCAGCGCGGCGTCGATGCCGGTGGCGCCGGAACGTACCTGGTCGAGCAGCGCGCGCAACTGTTTTTCGTCCATACGTTCCCCAATATAGCGGAGGAAGCGATGGAGGGGCTTCCGCGCTTGAGGGAAAACCCATGGGGGTAGTCGATACCCCCAAAGGAGTCTCTCAAAACCCACCTCATTACCCTTGGCTCGTACTACGGCCCCGGGCATAATCAGTCATACATTATGAACACGGACCGCGAGCAGGTACCTGGGATTTGCCGGGAAGTCGGACTCAGCTGTAAGCGTTGTACCGAAGACGCCGCCGCGTCGCTGGCAGCCGTGTGCAAGGGATTGCGCACCAAGGCCGTGGTCCAATTGTTCCACCAGATTTATCCTCACACAGCCTGCGCGCCGATGAGCTCGCCCTTCGCGAAATCGTACCGGAACGCCGCACGGGAGGCGGAAGTTTCACCGAGCGCTGGAACGTTGATGGAAGCCGGCGTGCGGAGGGCAACCACGGACAGCCCGGCTTTCGAAAAAAGAGGGATGGAGACCAGAGGCATCGCCCGCAGAGGGATGGCAACCGAGGTTTCGCTTCGCCCGCGATCGATGGCCGCCGCGGGATAAGGCCGTCACAGACTGTTCGCAGCCGCCATCATTCCCTTGAACATGAAGCCGAAAGCAACCATCGTCGCGCCGACCGCAACCCCCGCGAGAATCCTCCAGATCCCTTCCGAAGATCCGGTGAGACGGGGCGTGCCGGCCAGGTATCCCACGATGAATCCGCCGGTCAGGCCGCCGATGTGGGCGGCGTTATCGACAGCAAACAAGGGCAGCAGGCCCAAGAGCAAGCCGTAGACGGCCCAGCGCATATACAGACTCCGCACCGCGGCTCCGTACGCCGAGCGCTCCCGGAAGCCCATGGCGATCATCGCGCCAATCAATCCGAAAATGCCCGCCGAGGATCCGATCGAAAGCGTCGGAGACCACAAATAACTCGCATAAAATCCGGTGATCGTCGTGAAGACATAGATGAAGACATAGCGGCTGGTTCCGTAGCTTTCCTCCACCTGCACGCCCAGATCGAACAGCACCCAGGAGTTCATCAGGATGTGCAGCACGCCGCCGTGCAGAAACCCGGCCGTGATCAGACGCCAATATTCCCCGCTCCGGATGAGAGGCCCGTATTTGGCCCCGAACTCGGCCAACGTGTAGAGGTCCAGATTCATCACGCTGCCGCCTGCGGTCGCTTGCAGGGAATGAATCGCCATGGCGATGTACAAGCCGGTGTTGATCAGAAGAATCACGACGGTCGTGAAGCGGGCGTGAGGAATCAGGCCGCCGAAAACGTCCGCGGGTGCGCTGCGCTCGACGGCCCGGGGACCTTGTTTGAAATCGCAATAGGGGCAGATCTTGTCACTGGTTGTTATAAAGGCCCGGCAGTTCGGGCACATCCGGCGGTTATCCACGCCCCATTGTAACGATCCTCAACGCGGAACATGCATCTTACCCGCGAAGGGAGAGCGGGGACACCCCGCGAATCTACCCGAAAAGCCTCCCGCGAACCGCCGGCGAGCGTTCCCCACCGTGGTCTTTTCCGGGACATTTCTTGACGGATATGCCGTGCACTGCGCGGGATCTCCATCCCCGGAAGTCCCGGGACCCGGCTGATTATTCTCCTGCTAGAATACCTACACATGCTCAAAAGTGAGCAACAGCATCGCGCGGAAATCGTCCACACGGGTCGGATGATGTATGACCGTGGTTGGATCGCGGCGACCGACGGGAACCTCAGCGTGCGCCTGGACGCCGAAAGAATCCTCGCCACGCCGACGGGCGTAAACAAGGGTGCGATGCATCCCGAGGACCTGATCATCTGCGATCTCGCGGGCAACAAGCTGAGTGGTGAGCGCGAGCGCACCACCGAGATGCACATGCATGTGGCCGTCTATCAGGATCGCCCCGATATTCAAGCCGTGGTGCACGCGCATCCCCCCACGGCCACCGGATTCGCGGTTGCGGGAAAGGCTCTCAATCAGGGAATTCTGCCGGAGCTGATTGTCGCGTTCGGGTCCGTGCCGCTGGCCGATTACGGACTTCCGGGGACACCCGCGCTGGTCGAAGGAATGCTCCCCTTCATTCCCAAGTACAACGCGATCCTGCTGGCCAATCACGGGGCGGTGACTTACGCGGAAGATCTGGAGCGCGCGTTTGCCCGCATGGAAACCGTGGAGCATCTGGCCCGCATCACCCTGGTGGCCGAGATGCTGGGTGGAGCGAAGTTGCTGCCGCGCGGGGAGATCGTCAAGCTTTTCGCATCGAGAGGACGCTATGGCGTTCGGGTGCCGAACCAGTTCGAGCCCGGAAATCCTTTGGCCGCCGAGGATGTCCCCGAGGGCAACGAAAAATTCGAAGTTACCCGCCAGCAGTTGATCGCATTGATCGATGAAGCGATGCGCGTCCGAGGCGTGGTCTAACGCGTTCGCATCATCTTCTTAAGCCCTGCGCCTCGCGATATCCTCCAGCGGAACCACGGGATCTCCCGCACGAAACCGCCGCCGCGATTTGTAGGACGCTACATAGAAGGTGAGTACCCCGGCGACGACCACGAGAGCAGACTCGGTTCCCACGTAAATTTCTTCCAGCAGCCATACCCGCTGTTCGACTCGGAAGTTCCCTCTGCCGGGAGGAAAATCCGCTTCGCGGCCTCGAAAGGCGAGTTCGGGCGTCACCGCGAAGTATTGGAACGCCACGATGATCAGCAGGAAGCTCGCGAGGAGAGTGGGGATGAGTTTGCGGTCGGTGGCAATATAGGCCAACGGGATCAGCGCTAAACCCAGCACGAGTTCCACGCGCTCCCAATGAGCGAAAAAGAAGCGGTTCCCCTCGGCGGCAAAATGGCGCAGCAGCAAAGCCTCGTCCGCGGCTGCGAAGTCGGCATAGTGCTTCTGAGTGGGCTGCAGCGGATCAGCCATCACGACTTGCGGCAGCTTCAGGTTTAAATAGGCGGCGGCATCCACGCCGAGCGTGCAGAAAATCCAGCCGCCCAGAAGAAAAGTGACGATCCTCGTCGCGTGCATTGTCCCTAAGTGTGGCACAGGGCGCGTCTGGAACGCGCTCTTCTCGTTACTCCAAAAAAGGTCCTCTACAACAGGTCGTCTAAAAAGCGAGAAGGGGAACGCTGCCGTTCCCCTTCGCCGCGTCGTTCCAATTTAATTCTGGAATCGTGACTTCCTGGTCCCCTTCTCGTCGGGGACCTTCAGTTTATCAGTTTCTCGGCGGGTTGCGCCGAAGGCCCGCCATTTTCCACGGGAGCCTTCGGAATTTCCGAAGAGGGGATGAAGACCACGCGATTCCGGCCCTGGCGCTTGGCGCGGTACAGAGCATCGTCGGCCAGGCGGATCAAGGACTCCGCGGTCACGTCCATACCGGGGACCGCCGAGGTCGCGCCAAAGCTGCACGTGATCGTGCGCGATTCCTCGTTAAAAGCCATGGATTCGTCGGCGAGCGCGGCGCGCATGCGCTCGGCCTGCTTGCGGGTCGCTGCGTCGTCGCAACCCGGCAGCACGACCAGGAACTCCTCGCCTCCGTAACGGCCCACGGCGTCGTAGGGGCGCATGGAAGCGGACATCCGGCGTACGAATTCGCGCAACACGGCGTCTCCCCCGAAATGTCCGTAGTTGTCGTTCACCGCCTTAAAATGATCCAGATCGGCGAGAATCACGCCGAGCGGCTGCTGGTCGCGCCGACCGCGATCGAGCTCGCGATCCAGAATATCGAGGATCGACGAACGGTTCCAAATGCGCGTCAGGAAGTCCTTAGTGGCCTGCTCGCGCAGCTCCTCACGCGCTGTGATCAATTCGCGCTGCAGTTCGACGATGCGCAATCCGGGCCGCAGGCGCACCTTCAACTCGTGTTGATCAAACGGTTTGGTGAGGTAGTCGTCGGCGCCGGACTCCATGCCCTCAATCAGATCCTCGCGCTGGCTTTTCGACGTCAGCAGAAGGATATAGGTGTAAATATCCTTTTCTTTCGCATTCGCACGCGTCCGGCGGCATACCTCCGGACCAGTCATCCCAGGCATCACCCAGTCCAGAATGGCTATGGTCGGAGCATCATCGGACTGTAGAATGTTCCAGGCTTCATTTCCATCGCAGGCGACCACGACTTCATAGCCCCACTTGCGCAGGGTCGCATCCAGCAGGTGCCTGGATACGATGCTGTCGTCGGCGATCAGAATCCGATTTACCAAACCGTACCTCTCTCCGATTATAGACGCGTCCTAGTAGCTCTATCGTCCGGATGGGAGCAAAAGTTGTGCCATCTACGGTCGTCACCCTAAGTTGTTAATCTGGAAGGCAAATGAAGAAGATCCTGGTCCTGCGCCACGAGCCGTTCGAACATCTGGGACACTTCGCGGACCGCCTTACGGCAAAAGGCGTCCCCTTTGAGTACAAGGATTTAGGGCAGCCGCTGACGCTCGAAGGTTATGGCGGAGTCATTATCATGGGCGGCCCGCAGTCGGCGAACGATCGCGACCCTGGGCTTGAAGCAGAGCTCGGTCTCCTCGAGAATGCGATCGCCGCCGACCTGCCGGCGCTCGGCATCTGTCTGGGAGCGCAGTTGATCGCGAAGGCACTGGGCGCGCGGGTGTACAAAAACGAGGTGAAAGAAATCGGATGGGCGCCTGTTTCTTTCACGGAGGCGGCCAAGGACGACCCTGTCCTGGGAGATTTCCCTTCTCCGAGCACGTTTTTCCACTGGCACGGCGAGACGTTCGACATTCCGCGCGGCGCCGAATGGCTCGCGTACTCCTCGAACTGCCGGCATCAGGCATTCCGTTACGGGAGAAACGTTTACGGTGTGCAATTTCATCCGGAAATCAAACCCGAAATGATCGTCGACTGGTCGGCGCAGCCGGTCAATTGCGGGGATGTTGAAGATCTGGCCGCACCGATCGACCCGCATGCTGTGGATTCGGAGCGGCTCGCGCGCACGGTGCTCGACGGATGGCTAACGCTCGCGGAGAATGCGTCCTCAGCTTCCGACTCCAGCTCTTCTTCCGACTCCAGCTCTGCGGCGTCCCGTTAGAAAGCCGGCGGCCCGTTTAGAAGATGTTGATTCCTGAAATGCGCAGCATCCAAACCACCAGCCAGAGAGCGATGATGGCGACCGCGAGATAGCGAATCCACTGGCCGACGGTCTTCGGTTCGGTACGGTTCGCCATCTCCTCACTCTAAAACACGCCGCGCGGGAAGAATCTCGCTAGAACATTCGAACTGTATAATGTTTGAGAAGATTGCTACGTGCAGCATGCGACTTTAGTAGCGACCGGAGTGCGCTGGCTGAGCCGGAAGTGCTCCGTTGTGTTTTACGAGTTTGCCACGGCGGCCGATGAAAATCCCGATGTGATCGGGTGGGCTCCCGAGGCGGGCTCGGTCCTGATTGAGTGCAAGCTGACGCGCTCGGATTTCCTGAAGGACGCCGGGAAGAAGGTGCGAAAAAATCCGCGCGCCGGGATGGGTCAGAGGCGCTACTATTTGTGTCCCGCCGAGGTGATCCAGGTGAAAGATCTCCCAACGAAATGGGGATTGCTGTGGGTTACAAATCGGGACGTGACGCTGAAGCGGGAGGCTCGCGGATGTCCGGAGAGAAATCTTCTGGCGGAGGTCCGGTTCCTCAGTTCCATGCTCCGTCGCGCGCAGATCCGGATCGGTTGCCGGCCGCTCTCGGAATGGCTGCGGGGCGAGAATCGTTTCGAGGCAAAACAGGGCACTTCGCCGAATCAACGCCCTACGTCCACACTACGCAAAGCGGCGATCAAACACACTATTTCCTGAAGTAATCTTTCCTACTGCCTGGACGTGAGACGGAGTCGTTTCGGATCCACCTAAGGGAAGCGCCTCCTGTTTTCATGGGACCACCCGGCCGAAGAATTGAGAGAGCCGCACGATTTGCTTGTAAATATTTATGCGACCGTGTAGCCATCCGCGGGGTACTCACCGTCTAAACAGATACTGTACGCGCCGCGAATGCTCCGCGCTCGTATGAGAAAGACCTTGAACCCTAGAACGTGCGCATGAATAGAACGGCCTCCGCTCCCGCGTCCTTTGCCCGTCCGTTCGCCGTCGTCTGCGTCCTCGGATTGTTCGCGTCCGGGCCGGGCGCATTTGGCCAGATCGCCCAAATCGCGCAGTTCACGCAAAAAACGCTGCTCGCAGAGGCAGAGCTGCCGTCGGCGGAGCAACCGGCTACGATAGAATTCACCGCGGACTCCGTGGGCTCCAATGCAGTTGCGCCGGCCGTAGAAGCAGAATCCGACATCGCGGCCACCCCGGCAGAAAAGCAGGCCACGCCCAGTACGATCACGTCCGATCCGATATCGAAACGGCTTTTCGGGATCATCCCCAACTATCGGGCCGACCAAACCCTGAGCACCTACCAGCCTCTCACGGTTTCCGAGAAATTCAACATCGCGCGCAATGATAGCTTTGATTGGCCGAATTACTTTATGCTGGCGGGCTTCGCGCTGGAGTCGCAGGTGGCTGCCGGAGGCTTCAGCCACAATGGCGGGATGACCGGATTTGGCGAAGCCTACGGGCGCGCGCTCGGCGACCAGATCATCGGCAGCTACGTGACGGAGGCGATCCTGCCGAGCGTATTGCACGAAGATCCCCGATACTTTCGTCTGGGAAGCGGCACGATCCGGCACCGCGCTATGTACGCCGCATCGCGTATTTTCGTGACGCGCAAGGACGACGGCCACAACGGCTTCAATATCTCCGAGATCGCCGGCAATGCGGGATTCGTTGCGCTCGCGACGTTGTATTACACGGATATGCGGTCGGCGTCGGAAGGCATTGAACGCTACGGCCTGCAACTTGGCAACGACGTGGTTACAAATCTTCTGACGGAGTTCTGGCCGGACATCAAACACCGCCTGCGATTTCCGCGGCGGCGCTGGCTTGTATTTCCCTGACCTTCCGGGAAACGCTCGCCTCTTCGTTCGTCCTTCGAACGCGCAGGCTTAACTTTCCGCGAACGCCTCCCCTTGAAAGACGGCCTCAAAAAATAAAATCGAAATCCACCGTGAAGCGGCGTCCCCTATGGCCGAAGAAATATCCAAACGCGGGATCGGCGACGTTGTTGTGAATCACTTCCGGATTCAGGTGATTGGTCAGATTGAATCCGGTGATGGAGGGCCGCACCGCGTATTTGGGCGTCACCTGGAAATCGCGGGAAACGCGCAGATCGACCGAAATGAAGGACGGGAAGCGATTACTATTCGGGACGCCGTCATACTGCTGGAGCGCGGTCAGGTTGCTGTAGGGCAGACCGGTCCGGTATTCGATCGTCGGAGCGGCCTGGAATTTGCTGGGGAGCTTCGCGACGCCCCATACGAGAATCCGGTTGGGGACGTTCGTGCTGAGCGTGCCGTATTGATTCGGACGGATGACCGGAGCGGTCAACGTGCCAAGAAACTGGCCGAAATCGTTAAGATCGCCGGCGGCGAGACTGTGCACGTAGGAGAAGAACAGTAGACGGTCTTCACGCAGACGAAGCTGGGCGGTGAGGTCAAACTGGCGATAGTGCGATACACCCGAACCTTCGAGCAGGTAAGCGCCGGTGTTCGTCGCGTCCGGCGCGACCTGGTTCATTACCACCAGGCCATCGGAGTCGTTGCGCAGATACGTCGCGCGGAGCTTCAGGAGCCTGGTGAACGGCTGCTCCAATTGCACGCTCCAGATCCGGCTTTCGGGGGAGAAATTACCGTCGACGGGGTCCTGGGAGACGAAGGGCCTGCGGACGCGATCCTGGCCCAGGGTATTGAGATATAGAATCGGACCTTCGGTGATCGTCCCGTCCGGAGCATAGTCTGTGATCACGCGGTCCGGATAGCGGTTGAAGGCGTAAACGTTCAGCGGCACGCGATCGAAAAATAGTCCGTATCCGCCACGCAGGGAGGTCTGCGTCGGGCCCGGAAGGGTCCATGAAAATCCGAAACGCGGAGCGACGCGCAGCGATTCGGAAATCTGCTGCGACTCGGTGCGTATTCCGGCATCGACGGCGAGGCGCGGCGTCAGAATCCAGTGATCCTGCGCAAAATACGATTGCTCAAAATCGGACACATCGAAAGAGCCGACCCGGCGAAAGGAAATATTCTCCAGCAGGGTTCCTGCGAGGTTGACAATGTCGATGGGACGTTCCTGGATATTGCCGGTGTCTTCGCTGCTCGCAAAATAGCCGCCGAATTTGAGCTGATGCGATCCGGCCTTTTGGATGGGAGCGAGCGCGTAGGTCATGGCGCCGCTGATGCGCGAGGCATCGCGGTTCTGGTCGGCGAAATAGTCGCCGGAGTTGCCCGTCGGGCTGATTACGAGATCGGACGGCCCTAGCCCCCAAGTTGCGCCATCGAAGCGGGTGACGGAAAAGCGGCTTTCGAGCAGCCCGCGCCCCAGGGTCAAATGATCGATCAGCGTGCCGGTGTAGTTGTGGCTCGAAGTATCGGGCGTGGTCTCCCGCGGGTTGAAGAAATCCAGATTAGGCGATGCGTATTGTTGCGGCGCAAGATGAATGGTCGCGGTAATCAGATGACGGTTCGATTGCACCCAGTCGAATTGTGAAAAGGAGTTCCAGCCCTGTATTATTTTTTGATTGAACGGGAAAGGCAGGGTGTAGACCTCGATCTTGCGCAGCACATATTCAAAGCCCTCCGAGAAGAAGAGCTTGTTGGCCAGCAGGGGGCCGGAAAAACTCAGGCGGGGCGTCGCGTCCTTCAAGCCGCGCAGCTGATAACTCCGGATGCGGAACTCGGGCAGGGGGTCGCTGAGATCCCACTTCCATTTGTCTCCGCCGCGACGCGTCTCGACCGAAACCAGACCAGCAGTGAAGCGTCCATACTCGGCCAGATAAGCGGTCTGAAATACGTTGATCACCTCGACGCTGTCGATTGGAATCGTCACTCCGAATTGCCCGGTCGCGGGATCGGTCACGTCGGCGGAGTTGACGATCAAGGCGCTGCGGCTCTCGGGGCTCGAGGAAAGCACGAGCGCGCCCCCGGGTTCGCGAAAGACGCCAGGCGTCAGCGGAAGAACGTCGGAGACGGTTGCGGGCCGGCCGGGAAGCTCGCGAGCGGCTTCCGAGGGAAGAACGTTCGGAACCGACGAGTTGGTCTCCACCTCGGCGACGGTGCCCCGGACTTCGACCACGTCCGATCTGGTGACGAGCGGTTTCATGGTGAGCGTCAGGCTCAGGAACGGACCGCTCATGTTCAAACCGGTTTTGGAGGCAGTCTCAAAACCGTTTTGTTGCGCCGTGACGTCGTGAACGCCCGGCTTCAGGCCGGCGAAGAGGATGTGGCCGAGTTCGTCGGTTTCCCCTTCGATCACGCTCGATCGGTCCGCGTCGGCGACTTCGACTCGCGCGCCGATGACCGGATTTCCCAGCGCATCGAGGATGACCACGTCCAACCGAAGCGTCGGCGCTTGCGCGACCGCGGGAACGCGCAGACACGCAAATGCGCACCAGACCAACGCAAGATTGGACAACGCCTTCAAGAAAATCCTCAGTTCGCGCTCGGAACGTCTTCACCCAATTACCGTTCAGGATAGCGCGCGAACGGGCGAAGGATATCGAGTGGCCCGCTGCTGATGACCATTTTCCAATCATGGCTTCGAAACGCCGGCTTTCAGTTCGCCGAGGCCCTCTCTCGCTTCCCAAGGGAAACGCCTTACCATGGGTGAGTGCCGCGCCTCTATTTGATCGATTCTTTCGGGTTTATTTTTCGCGCCTATCACGCGCGAGCGCGCACGGGCGCGCCGCCCATGCGTACGTCGACCGGAATTCAGACAGAGGCGGTCTATATCTTTCACAATATGGTCCGGCGGCTGCGCGAAGCGCACAAGCCCGACTATCTGGCCGCGGTGTTCGAAAGTCTGGGACCGACCTTTCGCGACGAGGCCTTCGCGGCGTACAAGGCGAATCGCACGGAGACGCCTCCGGACCTTCTGGATCAGATCCCGTGGATTCGCAAAACGCTGGAGGCGATGCGCGTGCCGATGCTGGAATTTCCGGGATTCGAGGCCGATGATGTCATCGGCACCATCGCGCGCCGGGCAAACGAAGCACGGCATGGACGTCGTGATTGTTTCGAGCGACAAGGACATGCTGCAACTGGTGAACGATCACGTCACGATGCTGAATCCCATGAAGGACGACTTCGTGTACGATGCCGCGGAGACGGAGAAGTTCATGGGCGTGCGGCCCGATCAGGTTGCCGACCTGCTCGCGCTCAAGGGCGACTCGATCGACAACATTCCCGGCGCGCCGGGAATCGGCGACAAGGGGGCCAAGGATCTGATCGCGCGCTTCGGATCCGTCGAAGGAGCGCTCGAACATGCCGCGGAAGTGGAACGCAAGATGTATCGCGAGAGCCTGCAAAACAATCGCGATCTGATCCTGTTGAGCAAGAAGCTCGCGACCATTCACGTGGATGTCCCGCTGCCGTTCGAGCGGGAGTCGCTGGTCGCGTGCGAGCCCGATGCGGCCGCGCTCCGCGAATTGTACCGGACGTTGGAGTTTCACCGGCTGTTACGGGAGATGCCCGCGGCCGTGGAGGCCGCGCCGGCGGTGCACCAGGATTATCGCGCGCTTCTGTCGGTTGCGGAACTGGAGGCGTGGCTCCCCGCGTCGGGTCCGGTTGCGCTGGCCGTCGAAGAGGTGATGTCGGAGACGACTCTTGCGCTCGCGGCGCGCGCGCACGAAGCCCGCATGCTCGTTGTGGGGACGATTCCCGATCTCCCGGCGCGCTTCCGAAGAGTCTGGCGGAATGGCCGGAACTGATCGCGCACGACGCAAAAGCCTTGATCCATCGCTTCGGCGAACTGCCGAACCTGCGTCATGATGTCATGCTCTACGGCTTTCTCCTGAACGCCGATCCTGGCGGCTGCGGCCTCGATTCGCTGTCGGAAAAATATCTGGGCGGGCGCGTGAATACGGAGCTTGCGGCGCGCGCCGATGCGATTCTGCAACTGCATGGCAGGCTTCGCCCGCAGGTGGAGGCGATGGGGCTCGCGGAGCTTTACGAAACCATCGATTTGCCGCTGGTGGGCGTGCTCGCGCGTATGGAAACGCTGGGCATCCGCGTGGACCCCGGTCAACTGCGGCGCTTGAGCGGGCACATGGACGCGGAAATCGCGAGATTATCGGCGGAGATCTACGAGATTAGCGGGCGCACGTTTAATATCAATTCGCCGCAACAACTGGGGAAAGTTCTGTTTGAGGACATGGGCTTGCCCGCGCCGGGAAAAGGCGCGAAAGGCAAGGCGATCTCGACGGCGGCGGACGTTCTGGAACTGCTTGCGGTGGATTATCCGGTTGCCGGGAAGGTGCTGGAATTCCGCCAGGTCGCCAAGCTCAAGGGGACTTACGCGGATGCGCTTCCGGCGCTGATCGATCCGGCAACGGGCCGGGTGCATTCCACGTTCAATCAAACCGGCGCGGCGACGGGACGTCTTTCCTCGTCCAATCCGAACCTGCAAAACATTCCCGATCCGCACGGAATTGGGACGCGAGATTCGCGCGGCGTTCGTACCGCGCGAGGGCTGGAATCTGATTGTCGCGGATTATTCGCAAATCGAACTTCGGCTGCTGGCGCACATGTCGCATGACCCGGTGCTGACGGAGGCGTTCCGCAACGGCGAGGACATCCATACGCGGACGGCGGCGGAAGTTTTCGGCGTTCCGCCGCTCCTGGTTACGGCCGAGCAACGGCGCAACGCGAAGGCCGTGAATTTCGGAATCGTGTACGGACAAACACCCTTCGGTTTAGCGCAGTCGATCGGCGTGGACCGCAAAGAGGCCGAGCAATATATCCGCGCTTATTTTACGCGCTACGCCGGAGTGCGGCGCTTTCTCGACGCGACCATCGCGGAAGTGCGCCGCACGGGGGTCGCGAAGACGCTGCACGGGCGGCAGCGGCCCATCCCCGACATGGACAGCCGCAATCCGAATGCGCGCGGGTTCGCCGAACGCACGGCGGTCAACACGCCGCTGCAGGGAACCGCGGCGGATTTGATCAAGCTCGCCATGATCCGGATCGATCACAAACTGCGCGGGCGTCAAACGCGGCTGCTTTTGCAGGTGCACGATGAACTGGTGCTGGAAGCTCCGCCTGCGGAAGTGGAGGAGATGCGCGCGATGGTGAAATCGGAAATGGAAACGGTCGCGCGGCTAGAAGTTCCGCTGGTTGTCGATGTGGGTGTTGGAGAGAATTGGAGGGACGCAAAATAGTGGACAGCCCAACGAACAGTTTGGAACGGCTACTCGGATTTACCTCGAAGCTGCAGGATGCCGATATTCAATTCACCTTGCACTGTGTCCGCAGTGCGGTGATCGTCGCCGTGGTCAGCCCCACGACGCACTACGAGGTTCACTTTTTCGCAAACGGCGATATCGAGGCGCAAGCCTGGGGACCCGAGGGTTTGGTCCAAGCGCTCAGTTTGGATGATGTTGCCGCCATGGTGGTCCGTGAGCTGAAGAATTAATCCACGCTCGTTGGGCCTAATTCCCGATCGCGCCGCCGGCCCATTTCGCCGGGTTTGGACGGGCTGGTACAGTGGTGAAGAAATGAGGCTCGCGCTCGTCCTTTTGTGCTCCGGGCTGTGCTCCGGTCTTCTCATGGCGCAATCCACCCAACGAATCATCTCGGACGCCGAAGTGCAGCGCGTGCATAAATCCGCGCTTCTGATCGATACCCACAACGACGTTCCCAACGAAATTGCCGGGGACGATCGCGAAACGCCGTTCGATATCGGACCCAGCTCTCCGAAAGCTCACACCGATCTTCCGAGGCTGAAGCAGGGCGGGGTGGGCGGAGTCTTCTTCGTGAGCTACGTGGCGGCGAAATATGCCGACAACGGAGCCTACGCGCGCGGGATGAAGTTTGTCGACTCCATTCACCAGGATTTGGTGAAGCGCTATCCCCACGATTTCGCCCTGGCGACCACGGCCGCGGGGATTGCAGCCGCGCACAAGCAGGGCAAGATCGCGGCGCTGATCGGGCTGGAGGGCGGCCATGCGATCGAGGACAGCCTCGACAAGTTGGGCGAGTTTTATCGCCACGACGTGCGCTACATGACGCTCACCCACGCCAATACGAATCATTGGGCGGATTCCTCGGGCGATGTGGATAAGCCCGACGTGGCGCATCACAACGGATTGACCGATTTTGGCAAGAGCGTCGTGCGCGAGATGAACCGTCTCGGCATGATGGTGGATATCTCGCACGTGGCGGATAAGACCTTCTGGGACGCGCTCGAGGTGAGCCGGGCGCCGCTGATCGCGTCGCATTCTTCGGCGCGCGCTTTGGCGAATGTGCCGCGCAACATGACCGACGAAATGATTCTCGCGCTGGCGAAGAAAGGCGGCGTCATTCAGGTGAATTTCAACTGCGCCTTTCTCACCACCGAAAAGCCGCCGCACGCGACGCTGGCGGATGTCGTCGCGCATATCGACCATATCCGCGCGATCGCCGGCATCGACGTCCTGGGGATCGGCAGCGATTACGATGGCATCGAGTGCACGCCCACGGGTCTCGAGGACGTTTCGAAATATCCGAACCTGACGCGGGCGTTGCTCGAAAAAGGCTACTCGGCGGCGGAAATCCGCAAGATTTACGGCGGAAACATGCTGCGGGTGATGAGGGCGGTCGAAAAGATTGCAGCGAAGAACTAACGCGGTTGTAGGGGCCATCGCGGTGGCACTGCTCGCGGCGGCCTTGGCCGGATGTTCGAGCACGCCGAAGCGCGTGTTCATCGATCCGGGGCTCGCGCCTCTGATCCCGCCGGATACGACGGTGCTCGCGGGAATGCGCGTGGATCTTCTCGCCAAGCATCCGGCGTTCAGGATTCTCGCTCAGCAGCGCGCCGTACGGCGATTCGTCGAAATTACAGGGATTGATCCGGAAAAATCGCTATGGCAGGTTTTGTTCGTTTCGAATGGCCGCGGAGGAATCCTGCTGGGCCGGGGGAAATTCGCCAACGAGTTGATGGCTCCCGACGTGAGCCGGTATGGCGCCGCGGGGGGAAGGTTCGACTACAAAGGCCTCTCCATGGTGGGCAATGAGCAGGACGCGATGCTCTTCTTTAATTCGTCCACCACTGCGATCGGTCCGGCTCCCGCGCTCAGGGCTTTAGTGGATGCGCGGCCGCTCATGCACGATGCTCCGGAGCGCTTCGCGGCGCTGCTGGCGGAGATTCCTCTGGAAGCCGAATTGTGGGGCGCGTACGCAGGCGGACCCGTGGATCTGGACCTGCCGGGCAACCTGGTGAATCTGCGGAAAGTATTCGCGCTGCTCCAGAGCGGCGAGTTCTACGCGACCGCCGATCAGAAGTTGCATGTGAGCGCCGCGGGAACGTCTCCCACGGAGGAAAGCGCGAAAGAACTCCATGACGCGCTCCAAGGCCTGATGGCGATCGCGCAGATCCCGGGGGATGTTTCGACCGCGGGAAATCGCGTGCAGTTCAAGGCCGACGTGGGATTCTGACGAGCGCGACCGGGCGGCACTCGCTCGGTTATCATAATCATTGCCTGAAGGAGGCTCGCATGAACCAGCGGAGGATCGCCGTCGCAAGGGCGGCGTTCAGCGGAGTTACGTTCTTCACATTGGCTCTGGCGGCGATGCAGGGCGCGGAAGTCTATAAGGTTCGCCTCGCGCCGGTGGCGATGGATGCGGCCATGAAGTCGGTGATTGCGGGCGAAGGATCGGTGACGGCGACCCTCGCGGGGAATAAATTTACGATTTCGGGCATGTTTACGGGACTGAAGAGCCCGGCGACGGCAGCTCACATTCATCAAGGAACAGCGCCGGGCGTACGCGGAGCGCCGCTCCTGAATCTCACGGTCAGCAAAGCGGCGAGCGGCGAGATATCGGGCACCTTCGATCTGACGCCGGAGCAGATCGAAAATTTGCATAAGGGCAAGTGGTACGTGCAGATTCACAGCGAAAAGGCTCCGGCCGGCAATCTGTGGGGCTGGCTGCTGCCGTAAGCGCAGCTTTATGAGAGAGCGACACATGAGCATAAGACCTATGAAAAAGATTTTGAGCGATAGAGGGACGGACATCGCCACGGAACTTGCGAAAAACGTCGCAACGATCGCACTAGCGGTGTGCGCAGTGGCGCTGAGCGCGAGCACCGGATTGTTCGCGCAGACCACGCAGCAGGCAGAGGCTGGACGCGCGCTCTACGGCGCGCGGTGCGCCACGTGCCACGGCGTCGATCTTGGAGGAAGCGAGGCACCGCAGCTTTCGGGCTCGAATTTCATGGCCGCGTGGGGGACGCGCTCTTCGCGCGAACTGGTGCTCTATATCCAAAACTCGATGCCTCCAGGGAACAATCGCCTGGCCGAACCGGACGCTTTGAACGCTGCGGCGTTCGTGCTGGCCGCGAATGGCGTAGCGCCCGGTGCCCAGGCGCTCGCGGCGGATACCGCGTTCGTGATTCGCTCGAAAGGCAACGGCAAGCCAGCCATCTCTCTGGGCGCGGGCGGGCAAGCAGCGGCGCCGTCGGGAGGTCCGCACGGACTCCTGGTCACGGGAACGGTCAAGAACTATACGCCGGTCACCGGCGCGATGCTCCGCAACGCCGACCCGGCGGACTGGCTGATGATCCGCCGCACCTACAACGCTTCGAATTTTAGTCCGTTGAATCAGATCAACACCGCGAACGTAAAAAATCTGCAACTGGTGTGGTCTTGGGGAATGTCGGATTACGGCGCGAATGAGCCCACGCCCATGGTGCACGACGGCGTGATGTTTCTGGCGAACACCGGCAACATTGTGCAGGCGCTTGACGCGAAGACGGGCGAACTGATTTGGGAAAATCGCCTGGGACCGGAGCAATCGGGCGGATTGGGCGCGATCCGCAGCCTCGGATTGTGGGGCGACAAAGTCTACATTGCGACCACGGACGTTAGGTTGGTGGCGCTCGATGCGAAGACCGGCAAGGTGGGGTGGGAGACGCGCATCGCCGATACGGCAAAAGGGTACAGCAACACGAGCGGTCCGCTGATCGTCGACGGCATCGTGATTCAGGGCATGGGCGGGTGCGACCGGTACAAGGAAACCGGTTGTTATTTGAGCGCCTACGACGCCGAGACGGGCAAGCAGTTATGGAAATTCGAGACCGTGGCGCGCGTGGGGACGAAAGAGGGCGAAACCTGGGGCACGCTTCCGAACCTGCTGCGCGCGGGGGGCGATACGTGGATCACGGGCAGCTACGATCCCACGCTCGATTTGACCTACTGGGGCGTGGCGCAGGCCAAACCATGGATGCGCGCGATCCGCGGCACCAATGCGGCGGCTCTGTACACGACTTCGACGCTCGCACTGAGGCCAAAAGATGGATCGCTCGCCTGGTACTTCCAGCATGTGCCGGGCGAATCGCTCGACCTGGACGAAGTCTACGAACGCGTGCTGGTGGATTCGGGCGGGCAGAATCTGCTGTTCACCATCGGCAAGGCGGGCATTTTGTGGAAGCTCGACCGTAAATCAGGCAAATTCCTGGATTACAAGCAGACTCTCTTTCAGAACGTGTTCGAGAGCATCGACAAGAAAACCGGCGAGGTGCATTATCGCAATGAAATTGTCGAGCAGCAGCCGGAGACGTGGGTGCAGGCGTGCCCTTCGACCGAAGGCGGACACAACTGGCAGGCGATGAGTTACAACCAGCCCAACAATGAGCTGATTATTCCGCTAAGCCAGAGCTGCATGGAAATGTACGGGCGCAAGAGCGAACCGGTGGAGGGATCGGGCGGGACGTCGGCGAACCGGCGCTTTTACGAAATGCCGGGATCGAATGGCAACGTCGGCAAACTGGCCGCCTACGACGTGAACACGATGGCCGAGAAGTGGAAGCTCGAACAGCGCGCCCCGTTTCTGACGGCTGTGCTTTCGACCGGCGGCGGGCTCGCTTTCGTTGGAGATCTGGATCGCGTATTCAAAGCCGTCGACGTGAAGACCGGCAAGATCGTGTGGCAGACCCGGCTGCCAACTTCGGTGCAAGGTTTCCCGGTGACGTTCACCGTGGGCGGCAAACAGTACATTGCCGTTTCGGCCGGATTGGGCGGAGGAAGTCCTCGCCAGGTGCCCGGCGTGATCGTGGGCGACGTACATCATCCGGGCAATGGAAACGGGCTCTTTGTGTTCGCGCTCCCGGACGCGAAGTAATCCGCAATCCTCTGACACTGGTCCCCCGGCACTGATCCGGATATCGCTCGATCGGATGGGCTTGCCTCGAAGGCGGCCTCGGGCGTTCGAAGCCGCGTTAACGGGGGCCGATGCAGTGGGTTGCGTGAACGAACTGGTTTCCCCCGCGTGCCTGAAACTGAAAAAGGGCAGACGCTTTATGCGTCCGCCCTTTTCTTATTCGCCCCTTATAGGGTGTTTTCGACTACTGCGCCGGCTTCGCTTTCGGAATCGGTCTCGCGAACTTCGATTCATCGACCGGAGCGTTCGGAACAATTTCCGTCAACTGGTACTCCTCGCGGCCGCTGACCCAGCCGAAGTTCCACTTCCACGGCATCTGCACGCCGGCCACCTGGCGATACTCCAGATAATCGATCTGCGTCGGAACACGGCCGACCGCGGAGATCGCGGTGCGAATCATGCGCGTGAGCAGTCCGGTTTGTTTGTCGAAATAGAACGTCGCGAGAAAGCCCGGGCCGCTTCCCTGAATGACGGAGACGTCGCGGCCGTTCAGAGTGGTGGGGAACCCGACCTTCCAGTTCTTGAACATATTCTTCAAGCCGCCGGGGAAGGCCAACTGCGCGTCGAGCGTCGCTCCCAAAAGCGCGCCGGCATGCAGCTGATACTCGGACGTCACGGTGAGGGGCAGCATGACCCACGCATCTTTCCCGTCGTACGTTCTCGCCAGATCGCCTCCACGCTGGTGAACCACCGTGGCCAGATGATTCGGCGCCTTCGCGTAAATCTCAACCGGATCGTCCGCGGCTTCGCCGAACAAATGGCTGGTGCCTTTCTCGGTATAGCTGGTGAGCTTGGCGAGATTCGCCGCTCCGCCGAGGGCTTGAATATACTTGTCGAGAATCTGCTCCGCGGTCGGAACTCCGGCGCTTGCGGGAGCGGCCGGCAGAACGTCAGGCGGCACAATCGAAGGATCGCTATAAATAGAATCGATGGGAGGGGTGGTGGAGGGGAATTCGCTGCCATGGTGGCAGGTCCAGCAGGTAACCATCTGAGCCCCGCCGAAATTCTGCTTGTTAATATTGTTGACCATGGTCACCATGCGGCGGGCGACCTTCTTTTCGGGCTTGTCGTCCAGCTCCCACTGCGGGTCCGAACCGCCGGCGCCCACGTGGCAGTCGCCGCAGCAGACATTTAACGCGGCGGAAAAAAGTCCCATGGTCCCCATGAATTCATCGACCGGGATGCCTTTCAGCACCTGGATGTTTTTGAAAGCCTGCTCGGACATCAACTGATTCGGCGCTTGCGCGAAAATCAAGCCGCCGAACGGCAGGGCGGTCGCCAGGCACGCAACTGCTCCCCTATGAATCCTTCGTGTTACCTTCATCAATCGCTCCTCTTGCTTCCTCTTGGTTCCTCGTCCTATCAGACGCGAACGTTATGGGTTCAACCCCTCAAGTTATCTTACGGCAGAATCTACCGTTCTGCAGGGCGGCCACGCGGTTATTACTTGAATTCGGTTTTGAAGCCCGGCAGGCTCCACTGCATCTGCAGGCTGTTGGGCATCCAGTGAAACTCAGCCATCATCACCTTGCCGATCTCGTCTTCACTTTTGTGCGAATGGATCAGGGCGGCGACGCGCTTGCGCTCCTTCTCCACGTTTTCGCGATAGGCCATCAGACTGGCTTTCGTGGTGACAGGGCCATGGCCGGGAATGACGGTATCGAAATCGAACTGCATCGCCGCGTCCAGTGTTTTCGGCCATTCAACCAAGCTTCCGCCTCCCGGATAATCGATCAACGGCGTGTCGCCGGCCATCAGATCGCCGGTATGCAAAACCTTGAGGGCCGGGAAGTAGACGACCGCATCTCCATTGGTGTGGCCGCGCCCCACAAAACGCGCGGTGACTTCTTTACCCCCCAGATAAACCGTCGTTTCCTGATTGAAAGTGACGCGAGCCGGAACCACTCCCGGAGGCGCGTTCGATTGCTTGTGCTCCGCGATGTTCTTATGCGATTGCGTCGTGGAAATGATCTCCGCGCCGGTCTGATACATCTTGGCATTGCCGCCGCTATGATCGGCGTGATAGTGCGTGCTGATCACATATTTAATCGGCTGATCAGTGACGCTTTTGATCTTTTCCATGATCGCGTCGTGGTCGTAGTCGAACTTGTCGTCGATCAGGATGAGACCTTCGTTGGTGACGTACACCGCCACGTTGCCGCCGTCGCCTTCAATCTCGTAAAGGTCGTCCTTGATTTTGTTGATTTTCAGTTGCGGGGGCTGCTTGGCCTGGTTCTGTGTATAGGCCACGGCCGCGATCATCAGCGCGAGAATCGCGGCGGGAACGTATACCAACATTTTTCGTCGCATGGGGGTCAATATATCAGGTTCAGCGGGTTCTTGGAAGCGGGACGCCGGTGGGCGAGCTGACGCGCCGCGGGCCGTATATTGTTAGGGACGCGCCACTCCCGATAGTTTTGATACGATCAGATGTTCGAGGAAGCAATGGGTCAGACCCACTGCCGTCGAGTGAGGATCCTTGCATGAATGATCGTTTTGGTGCAAATCAGGTTGGCGTAACCCGGGCAATCCGCTGTGCGGCGCTCGCCGCGGGCCTCCTGCTCGCCGTTCCTCTGTTCGCACAAATGGATTTTTCGGGCGAATGGGCGCCGGTGCAGGACGAAGACAACACCGGGAATCCTTATACCGGGGAATTTGTGGGGATTCCGATGTCCCACGCGGGGATGCTTCGGGCGCAAGCCTGGAACGCGTCTTTGTACACTCTGCCCGAGTGGCAGTGCCGCCCGCACGGTGCAATGTATATTTCACGAGGTCCGTCGCAGGTGCGCATCTGGAAGGATGTGGATCCGGATTCGCGGGAAATTATCGCGTTTCACGCCGAGTGGCTGCGCTCCATCGACAACCCGTATTACATGGATGGACGCGCGCGGCCTTCCAAATACGCGCCTCACACGTGGGGCGGATTTTCGACCGCAGAATTCGTCGGGGACATGCTGAAGATCACCACAACCCACCTGAAGGAAGATTACTATCGCCGCAACGGAGTGCCTTCGAGCGACGAAGCCACGCTGACACAATATTGGTTACGGCGCGGCGATATCCTTACCTGGGTGACCATTGCGAACGACCCTCTGTATCTGACCGAGCCGATGATCCGTGCAAGCGAATACCGGCTGCAATTGCCCATGCGCATCCCGCCCTATCCGTGCACGGTGATCGAAGAAGTGGATCGTCCGTCGGGAGTTGTTCCACACTATCTTCCCGGTCAGAATCCGTTTCTTTCCGAATGGGGGCAGAAGTACAAGGTTCCGCAGGAAGCCGCGGGCGGCGGCTCGGCAAGCATGCATCCGGAACTCGCGAAGAAGATTCTGAAGGAAGCGAATTCCGGTGCGCCCAAGACAGCCTCGAACCCGGCGCCAACGGCCGGCGCAAAATAACGTGCTTTTTCGACTGCAATCCACACACGGGAGCTCTAGCGTGAACACGAGACGGGTGCGCGGGAAGCGTGCCATCGCGGTGGGCCTGGCGATGTTGAGTGCCGCCTTTGTGGCCGTCGCGCAGCAGGGAAATCCGCTGAACGATTCCGCCGACGGCAATATTGAAGTCGTACCGATCCGCGACAACATTTATCTGATTGGGGGCGCGGGTTCGAACATCGTGATCTCGGCCGGATCCGAAGGCGTCCTGATGGTAGACTCCGGACTCGCCGTGAATGCGCCTAAAGTTCTGCAGGCAGTACAGGGGCTGACGGTGGAATTGAATAAATTCATGCAGCCGGTCACGCGTTTTTCAAGCGGCGGATCGGGTAACGTGCTGGCCGGAGTCCGGCCTCCGAAGCCGATTCGCTTCCTGCTGAACACCAGCGCCCTGCCGGAGCATACGGGCGGGAATCCTCAAATTGCCGCCGCGGGGAAGACCTTCACCGGCGGGAACGTCACGGGCGATCTGGGTGACGTCACGGAGGGCGCGGCCATTCTTTCGCACGAAAACGTTCTCCAGCGGTTGAGCGACGGCGGCATGCCCTCGCGCGGGTTGCCCACCGAATCCTATTATGGCAACGTCATGAAGCTGAGCCATTATTTCAACGGCGAAGGCGTGGTGATGTATCACATCCCGAACGCAATCACCGACGGCGACAGCATCATCTATTTCCGTACGGCGGACGTTCTGGTGTCCGGCGATATTTTCACCTTCGCCGGCTATCCGCCCATTGATCTCGCCAAGGGCGGGAGCGTGCAGGGGGTGCTCGCCGGATTGAATCGGATGCTCGATATCGTCACGCCGGAGTTTCGCTCAGAAGGCGGGACGTTTATCGTGCCGGGGCACGGACGCGTCGGCGATACGGCCGACCTTGCCTATTACCGCGACATGGTTACCATCGTGCGGGATCGCGTTCAGGATGCGATCGGCAAAGGGAAAACGCTCGAGCAGGTGAAAGCGGCGCGGCCCACGGAGGATTGGGATCCGCGCTTCGGACGGAATCCGAAGTGGACGCCGGATCAATTCGTGGAGGCGGTTTATAAGAGTTTGACCAGTCCGCCGCAGCAGAAGAAGTAGGGGACGACGGAAATGCATCGGAAGGCACTTCACAGTACGCTCATAGCGATCGCGGGTTTCTGGATCGCGATCCCCGCGAGTTTTGGGCAGCAGGGCGCGGCGCCGCCCCGAACGGCGAAGTCGGTCGCGCCGATCGATGTCACGGGGTATTGGATGTCCATGGTGGTGGACGAATGGCGCTTCAGGGTGACGCCGCAAAAAGGGGACATCCCCTACCTTCCGCTCAACGCGGAGGCGCGCAAGATAGCGCTCGCGTGGGATCCGGTGAAAGACGAGTCCGAGGGGAAAGCCTGCAGGGCGTATGGAGCCGTCGGTATCACGCAACGGCCCGGCCGGATGCACATCGTGTGGACCGACGACAACACTCTCAAGGCGGACTTCGATACGGGTTCGCAATCGCGCACGTTCTCTTTTTCCGCGGCTCCCGCCGATAAGGGTCCCGCGAGCTGGCAGGGTTCTTCGCGCGCGGTATGGGTCGCACCAGGCAATGTCCTGCTTTTCACGGGCGACACCTTGGTGCCCGCATTGGGCCGCCGCGGACCCGCCGGACCTCCGCCGACCGGGACTCTGCGGGTCACGACGACCAACATGCTGCCAGGTTATATTCGCAAGAACGGCGTCCCGTACAGCGACAAAGCGGTTCTCACCGAGCATTTCAACCGCGTCAGCGGGGAGCAGGGCGACGCTTACCTAGTGATGACGCAGTTCGTCGACGATCCCACCTACCTCACGCAGCCGTTCATACGGACCTACAACTGGAAGCAGGTTCCGGGAGCCACCGGTTGGGATCCCACGCCCTGTTTGGCACGCTGAAACGGACGCCAGCCCGAGGACCGTTGGGCTATGAGTTTCCTGCGCGCGCCGCGGACCATGGAAGCCGTCGAAATAAATCGACAGTCGCGCATTCTGTCCGGCATCCACTATGCCAGCATGCACGCCGGTAGAGAGCCCGATGGAATGAATCGCCCGTGAAGCCAAGCTCCCCTCCGAGCAGAGGTGCGTATTTCACTCTTGGCATCTGAGCATCCGTAAAGCATCCCCCCGCCGGTCCGGAACGCCATTTCGTTGATTGGACCAGATGCCTCCTGTGTGAAATGACCCAGTTCCCGGAATTTGCGGCAGATGCCGCGGGATGCCCGACAGGAAACCAAGGGAAAATCGACACGGAAGCTGGCACCCGAATTGCGCTTCGGTCACTCGAAGGAGAAGCGGCCCCCCGGAGGTTGCGAGGCTAGCCGCTGAATGGTTCACCGCTCATCTCAGACGATAAGAGGCGCGCAGCCTGGCGAAAGGAGAATATGCAATGATGCAGCTTCCGTTCTTAGATCGAGTCGAGGCAGGGCGCTTGCTCGGCGCGGAACTCGCCAAACATAAGCTGCCGGCGAACGTCATCGTGTTGGCGCTGCCTCGCGGCGGCGTTCCGGTTGCGCGGGAAGTCGCGAAGGTTTTGCATGCACCGCTCGATGTGGTGGTCGTGCGGAAACTGGGCGTTCCTTGGCAACCCGAACTCGCGGTCGGCGCCATCGCCGGCGGCTCCGCACAGGTGCTGAGCGAAGAATTGATCGCGGAGCTTCGGCTTTCCCGCGAGGACATCCGTGCCGCGATGGCGAGGGGAAGGGCCGAACTCGAACGTCGCGAGAAGCTCTATCGCGGCGGCCGGCCCGCTCCGGATCTGCGCGGCCGGGTGGTTGTGCTGGTCGACGACGGATTCGCCACGGGATCGACCATGCTGGTGGCGGCCCATTATGTGCGCGCCCTCAAGCCGGGCCAGATGATCATAGCCGTGCCGGTTGGGCCGGCCCAGGCCTGCACACTTCTCAGGGAGGAGGCCAACGAGCTCGTGTGTCTGGCCACTCCTGAACCATTCCGGGCGGTTGGTGAGTGGTATGAGGATTTCCGCCAGGTGAGTGACTTGGAAGTGCAGCGATTGCTCGAACAGGGCCGGGTTGAAACCGTAGTAGAGCCCGCCGCGCAGAGCTCTGACACAGGGCAGCGCGGCGTGAAGTAGATGCCTTTGGTCGCCGGCTTCCTTAGGTTCTCCCGGACACACACTGGGAGGGCGGAAGATGAAATCGGATGTTGGTGCTGCGCAGGATTGCTCGATTGCCGGGGAACTCCCGCCGGTCCACAAAAATCAGAGATCGTGACGGGAGATCCCCAGTTTCTTCATCATGGCGTTCAAGGTCGTCCGCGGCACCCCGAGACGGGCGGCCGCGGCGCTGACCACGCCACCGGTTTCCCGGAAAACGCGGATGATATATTCACGCTCGATGTCTGCGAGCGTGCCACCGGCGGTTTCCACTGCTTCGGCCCGCAGTTCCGCCAGGGGAGCGCGCAGCCTGGAGCCCCGCGAAAGGATGACCGACCTTTCGATGAAGTTCTCGAGCTCGCGCACGTTCCCGGGCCAGGGCCAACTCACCAAAGCTGCGCATCGTGTCCGGCGGAATCGTTTCAACTGTGCCTTACCCATTTCCCGCGGCGTACTTCCGGACGAAGTATTCCGGCGAGAGCCGGTATGTCCTCGGAGTGATCGCGCAACGGAGGTGTCGTGATCGGGAACACCTTCAGCCGGTAGTAGAGATCGCTGCGAAAAAGCTTATCGCCCATCATCTGCGTCAGATTGCGGTTGGTCGCCGCCACCAGCCGGACGTCGATGGGGATGGTCCTGGTGCCGCCCAACCTCTCAAACGCCTTCTCCTGCAAGGCCCGCAGCAATTTGGGTTGCAGATCCAACGGGATGTCGCCCACCTCATCCAGAAACAGAGTGCCCTTGTTGCGCCAACTCAAACCGGCCGATCTTCTGCGATAAAGCGCCGGTGAATGCGCCTCGCTCATAGCCGAACAATTCGCTTTCGAGTAACCCGGTGGGAATGGCGGCACAGTTCAGACGTGATGAAAGGAAGGCTCCTGCGCGGACTCAGTCTGTGAATCGGCGCGCGCGATCAACTCTTTTCCCGTACCGGTTTCGCCCAGGATCAGCACGGTCGCATCGGTGGGAGCAACGGTTTCAACCTGTCCCAAAACCCGCTTCAGAGCCGCGCTTCTGCCGACAATCTCCTCAAAGCTGTCAACCGTGGCGTCATCCTCAACCGTCTCCGCTCCCTTGGCTCCGTCGAGGACTTGCACAATGGTCATCCAGCGAAACGGTGAGAGGTTCAATACGGCGAGGGCCACCAGGACGCAGACTCTCGTTCCGTCTTTGCGAATGTATTCCTTCTCGAAGGGCGTGCAGGCGCCGTACCGCATGCCCTCTTCATGGGCTTCCTCATCCAAAGGCAGGTATTCCGCGGGAGTGAGATCCGGCCAGTACAGGCTGCCTGCAACCAGGTCTTCGCGGCCATAGCCGACCATCTGAAGGAAGGCGTCATTCGCGTCGGTAATTTGGTCGAACTCGCCGGAAACGACGCCGGCAATGGTCGACTCCTTCGCGCGTTCCCGGCTCAGGAGCCGGAGCACGCCGCCACGCCGCAACTTCTCTTCCGCCTGGCGACGGTTGCTGAAGTCGCGTACCACTCTCGCAAAGCCCTGCAACTCCCCGTTCTCGCCCCGGAGCGCCATCGTAAGCACGTTCGCCCAAAATCGCGACCCGTCTTTCTTTATGTGCCAGCCTTCGTTCCCGAAATGCCCCTGAGCCGCCGCCCTTTTCAACTCCTCCTTTAGCTTGACGGCTTGAGCATCCGCGCCCGGATAAAGGCACGATAGAGGCCGGCCGACAATTTCCCGGCTGAGGTAACCGTAAATGCGCTCTGCTCCGGAATACCAGCCGGCAACCTGTCCATCGGCGTCGAACAGGAAAAGCGCGTAGTCCTGCACCCATGCCGGGTCTTCGCCAGTTTTGGCCGTGTCCGGAACTTTTTTGGATTTGTCGCGCAGAGCCAGTACGTGACGCCCGGGGAGCGCGTTTCCCTTCGCTGTGTACTCGACCTCTCGCACGGCGCCGTCGGAACCGACCAGCCGGAACGTGCCCTGCTGTTCGCCGCGTTGCAGAAAGGCCCTCCAGAGCTGGTCGATCCGAGGCCTGAAGCCGGGCTCTGCAAAATCGTCAAGTCTGCGGCCGATGAGTCTGTTTCTGTGGAACGCCGAACAGCCTGCCCGCGCCGCAACTTGCGTCCCGGTACGTGCGATCATTATCCGCGATGAGGATCGGTTCCGCAGGCGGGTACACAATCGCCCGGAACAGCAGTTCAAGCTGCTTCAGGCCGGTATCCAGCAGCCATTGGCCGCTCTGTGGTTGGGAAGCCAAACGTCTCCTTCCTCGAGCCGGGGGTTGCGTCCAATTCTAGCAGCCCCTGGGCGACCATATTTGGTCACGGTGGGCAAGCAGAATTCCATGAGAACCCTATCCGTTTGCAGCGAGATAGGGTTTGGGATCACTCAGTTTGCTTTTCCGTCGGGCGAAATTGCCCGGTTGTGGACGCACCGCTCGCTCGCTGCGGCGGATTTCCCGCGAAGGGTCCTGTCGCCGGCGGACAGAACGTTGTTACCACGCCTCGGCGGGATCGTGTGGAGCGATTTGGGTGGTCGTAACTGTAAAACAGATGCCGCGCCCGGTTGGAATGGCCAAAGGCGTGCATCTTCAGAAGCGGCTGTGGGCCCGTGTCGGCCGGAAGTTCTGAGCGAGAGCGACCGACCGGAATCCTGGCTTCAAAACGAAAGAGGAAGGGATGAACCGTTATGAGAATCAATTTAAGACATGGTGTCTGGGTTCTGGCAATCGCCGGTTCCGTGACTACGCCGCCTTCGCGGCGGACGAGAAATCAAGGTCGACGACAGGCTGAACGCCTCGGCCGACACGCTGACCGATATGATGAAGGCTTCCGACAAAGGTATCCCCCAAGATCTGCTCGATAAGGCGCACTGCGTGGTTGTCATTCCGGGCATGAAAAAGGCCGGATTCATTTTCGGCGCAAAGTATGGCCGCGGGTTCGCGGTGTGCCGCCGGCCCGGTGGCTCGGGCTGGAGCGCTCCGGCCGCGATGCGAGTGGAAGGCGGAAGCGTCGGATTTCAGATTGGCGCTTCGGAGACGGATGTTGTGTTACTCGTGATGAACGACGGCGGAATGAAGCATCTCTTGTCCGATAAATTTACGATCGGCGGAGAGGCAACAGCGGCTGCCGGCCCGGTTGGCCGCGATGCCGGCGCTCAGACGGACGCCGTGATGCGGGCGGAAATGCTCTCGTATTCCCGTTCGCGCGGGCTATTCGCGGGTATCTCGCTGGACGGCGCGACGCTTCGTCCGGATGGGGAAACCAACAAGGAACTCTACGGCCGCGAGACAACGAACCGTGAAATCCTGACTGGCGACTTCAAAACCCCGCCGGCCGCGAGAAAGTTTGAAAGGGCGCTGCATCGGGAGTCGCCTGAACGCACCAGCCGATAAGTGCTGCCCTCGAATACGGAAGGGAATTGAACCGCGTCCCAGTGTGACAATCTTTATCCTCCTCGCATACCCGCTCGGCGGGTTCCGCTAATATTGTGGAGGACGAGATTCGGTAATGGATGGCCCTCGGCAGATTAAGGCGCCCTAGAATCGGCCGGGGACCACCGGGTGGAATGTGAATTCAGCAAAGGAAACGCAGCATGCAGATTCAGGTCGGCTATGAGATTGTCTACCAGTTTTCCCAACAGACGCCGATGATTCTGATGGTGAACGTCCACTATTCGCACGCCGCGGATATCGTCGTTCCCGATCGCCTGACCACAGACCCGCCCGTACCGATCACGGCCCATCGCGATATCTACGGGAACTGGTGCAGCCGAATCGTGGCGCCCGCTGGCCGGATTCGACTGAGCGCGAACGCGATCGTAAACGTTACCGGCGAACTGGACGCGGTGGTCCCTTCCGCCCCGCAGCATGACGTAAGAGATCTGCCTGAAGACACTCTGGTTTTTCTGCTCGGCAGCCGTTACTGCGAGACGGATCTACTATCACAGGTTGCGTGGAACCTGTTCTCCACACCTCTCCGGGATGGTCGCGGGTACAGGCTATCTGCGATTATGTCCATAACCATATCGTCTTTAATTACGCGGATGCCCGGCCTACCAAGACCGCTTGGGAGGCTTTCAACGAGCGCAAAGGAGTCTGCCGGGATTATGCTCACCTGGCCATCGCATTCTGCCGCTGCATGAACATTCCCGCACGATACTGCACGGGCTATCTTGGAGACATGGGGACGCTTCCGCCGTATGGCGTCATGGATTTCGCCGCGTGGTTTGAAGTCTACCTCGGCGGCGCATGGCACACGTTCGATGCCCGCAACAACGTGCCCCGCATCGGCCGGGTGCTGATTGCGCGAGGCCGTGATGCGGCCGATGTGGCGATCGCGACGACGTTCGGTCCGAATATTCTGGAGAGCTTTAGAGTCTGGACGGACGAAATAGCGGACAGCGCTAAGATCGAAGCCGCCGGCAGCGCTCCCATCCCGCCGTTCGGTCCACGTCTTTATTCATCGGAGTGATCCGGCGCAGCCATTGCCGGCACGTCCAAACTGCAACGAGTCAGATTGCCGGCCTACGCTTGTTTTTGGAACTTCGGTCGAATGAAACGTTTCGAGTGCCAACGCAGCCCGGTGGCGATGCTATTCGCCCCGGCCGTGAGGAGCGCCCCGTCGACCAGCGAGATCGGTTTGGCCGCCAGCTTCACCACTGTCCTCAACAGATACCCACTGCCGAGATAGCTCAGAACTTGCGCGCCCATGGAGAGTACGACGAGTGGAATCTTCAGCGTCGACACGAGCTGAAAGGCGTGCTCGATTCTGGCGAACTGAGGCAGGAAAAAGTACACCCCAAGCCCCAAGAGAATCAGCACAAAAAGGTTGCGCCAGCGTTTCGCTCTGGGAGGGGTGAGCAGAACACCTTTAGGATCGACCGTCAAGAAACGCTCTAAACTCGATGACAGCGACAGTGCCGACTGTGCTCAGGTTTTATAATGACCGACGCCCCATTCGAGCCTAACCGCGTGGGATGGATTCGGAGTTGCTAGTGCGGATGGAGGGACGGTGGAAATCAGCGAATGAGCCCATTTTTCAGCTCTAGCCGTATTTCGAAGCGAGGACCTTTGATCTTCCTCGCGCTCCTGCTGGCAGCGCTCTTGCCCGGCCTGTTACGGGTTGCGTGGCCGTTCCTGACCCCGTTCCTGCTGGCTTCGATTCTTGCCATTGTGATCAACCCGGCGAACAAATGGCTCGGCCGCCGAGTCCATCGGCTCGGATTGGCCACATTCCTCACCACCTTCGCGACCGTGTTTGTTCTGGGAATCATCCTCGGCTTTACCGGCTTCGCTTTGGCTGAGGAATTGACGGCTACTTACGACGGGCTCAGCCGGCGTTCTCTCGAGGAAGGCGGCTGGCCGGCTCTTGTCACCCATACAGCCGATCGGGTTGTCGACGCGTTGGCCACGCGCCTGCCTCTTAACTCCGATGCGATTCGGACAGAGCTCCTCGATGATATGAGGACGGTCACCGGCTTCCTGCGAAACAACGTCGGCGTCGCGGTTGGCGGCATAACATCCGTTTTGATCACGGGGCTGCTCACGACCATCTTTCTTTATTTCCTGCTCCGGCATGGCGAAGAATGGATCAGCCGGCTGGCGGCTCTGGCTCCGCTCGATCCGCCGGTCACCTCCAGCCTCTTGGCGACCGTGCATGACTCGGTCGTGGCGAATGTGAACGGCGTGTTGGCCGTTGCTTTCGGCCAGGGACTCTTGCTCGGCCTGGGTTTCTGGTTTGTAGGCGTCCGGTCTCCTATATTGTTGGGCGCGATCGGAGGAATGGCCTCCATCATTCCGGTCGTGGGGAGCCCGCTGGTCTGGGTTCCGGTCGTAGTCGCGTTTGCACTGATGGGCTCTTATTGGAAAGCGCTGCTTCTGGGCTTGTGGGGCGTGCTGGTCGTCGGCTCTATCGACAACGTGCTGCGGCCATTCGTGGTCGGTGCCCGCGACAAACAGCACCCGATGCTTATCGCGCTGGCGGCCATCGGTGGCACGTACGCATTTGGCGTTCTGGGAATTCTTCTGGGTCCCCTCGTAGTCGCCTTAGTCGCCGCACTGTTGAAGGAGATTCAGAAGTTGGTCTCGGCGAAGGATGTGATTGAGACAGATGAATCGCATTCCGTTGAAAGAGATCGCGCCTCTCAGTAAGGTTGCATTCCAGAGCTGGCCATGGCGATTACGGCGGGCACGGGGCACTCTTTTGGGATCGCGGTGAAACGCGGTTTAAGAACGCTGCTTGCGGTTCTGTTTCTTCTGATCTTCCAGGCAGTATGGCGTCCAGGGAACCGCCTCCAGCCGCGCCGGTTCAATCCGGCGTCCACACACAACGCACGTACCATAGCTGCCGTCTTCGAGACGGTGCAGAGCGTCGCGCACCTGTTCCAGCGTCTCCGACACTATGGCGCCTTCCGCCAAAGATTCCGAGGTCTCTTCCGAGGACGTAGCGTCGTCCGTGGCATCCCTGACCTCCGCTTCTCCTGAAGCGCGCGCTTCGCTTTGCAGTTCGGCGAGACCGGATTGAAGTTCCCGCTCCTTATCGCGTAACCGCTTTTCGAGGTCCTCAGTATTCATGTCAAGTCGAGTATACAATGCTGTTAATCTAGGGTGATGCACGAACTTCACCGCCAAGCTGCCGAGCTTCATAAGCTAGCGGCCCACGAGCACCGCACTGCCGCCGAGCACAATGAGAAGGGCGCTAACGATACGGCAAACTGGCATTCGCAGCGAGCCCTCGACTATTCGAATCGAGCCTACGAGCTCGCCAAAGAGGCTCATAACAAATCGGGACGGATCGAAACCCTTTCGTAAACGGAGCAAGCATGCAGGATTCACATCGCAGAGCTGCTGAACTTCACGACCTTGCCGGGCACGCTCATCGTGCCGCCGCGGAGCACCACGAAAAACAAGATCACCTGACGGGGCACGAACTCACCCGGCAGGCTCTAGAGCATTCCCAGCAGGCGCATCAGGTGTCGCTGCAGGCGTTGGAAAAAACGCACGCGCGAGAAAAAACCGCTGCTAAGGCCCTGGCAACTGCGCCGGCTGACGACGCTACGAAATAGCGACGCCCCTGTTCGTCATTCTGTTCTTTCCCGCATCGCACTCGTGTTGATGTGGATCTACGTATCTACAGCGCCAATTTCATGGTGGGCCGCTGCTGCCGGTGCTGGGCTTCCTTTTCCTCCCGGACACTACAACGTATATCCGTAGAACCTTAACAGCGCGTCATGCCGATAGGGGGATTCCATCTTTTGTGGCCACTCGCTGCGGTCATTGTGTGCAGCCGCTGGAATACATGGATGTCTCTAAGCGATCTGGAGACGGCGGAACAGGGGTACCTTGCCAACGTCGACGATGAAAGCGAAGGCCGCCGCCGTTGCGAGTATCGCTGCTACCACGAATAGGGGAAGAGGAGCCATGGCGATTCCGCGGATCGCCAGTGCCGAGGCGATCAGCACATCCGCCGCCGACGAAGCGATGAGCCATCGGCTTGGACAAGAGGACCAGATATGCTGGCGCGCGCGATTCGTATAGGTGGTTGCTTGATTGCCGAACACGATGGCCACGAAGGCCACGGTCCGCAACGCTTCGATTCCAAAACCCAGGCGGAATTTGGCGACGGTGAGAACGGCAGTGCAAAAGAGCAGCTCGGAGATTCCCATGAAGACGCCCGCGATCGTCAATCTCCCGGTTTGCCAGGCATTGGGCTTCGGGGACGGATGCACATTGTCCGTCGTCAAGGACATCCCGAGAAGGTCGCCCGTGAGCATGATAATCACCATCAACATCGGAGTCAGGATCGCGTGTCCGGTCAGGACCAGACCAACCGCCAGAAACAGCACCTGCACAACTTTTTTGGTAGCTGAGTTCAGCGTATAAGTGAAGATGCGCTGAAACGTCACGCGCCCTTCTTTCACCGAAGCCACGATGCCGCCGAGCCCTGGTTTGGTTAGCACCAGGCCGGCTGCCGACTTGGCAACGTCGGTCGCCGTGGACACGGCGATTCCCATCTGGGCTTGACGAAGCGCCGGCGCATCGTTGGCTCCATCGCCGCACATGCCGACGATGCGGCCGCTCTTCTGGTATGCCTTCACCAGGTCGTACTTTCCTTCGGGAAGGATGCCGGCGAAAACCGCAAACTCCTCGGGGCGCACATCCGCGGGGATGGGTCCAGGTGGGCAGATCTTCCCATCAAGGCCTACAGCATGAGCCACGATGGCTGCCGTCGCGGGGGCATCGCCTGTCACCATAACCATGCGCACTCCTAACGTGTGCAGTTCCGTAGTCAACGCGGCGGAGTCCGGCCGGGGCGGATCGCTAAGAGCAACGATGCCGGCAAGTTTCAGAGCCGTGGGTGGACCAATGGCGACGGCTAGAACCCGGAAGCCCTGAGCTTCGAGTCCGTTCGCGGCCTTGGCTGCATCCGGCCCTGCCTGCGTCAAACCTGCAACCGCTGCAAAGGCTCCTTTGACCGCGCGAACTGGAGCGCCGCCTGGTCCCGCGAGCGTCGCCTCCGACATCTTCGTCCCCGGATCGAATGGTACGAACTTGGTCAACTTCGGTAGATCCGCGGCTGCTTTCTTGGCGGCGGCGGCCCGGATTGCGCCATCGACCGGATCTTGACCGCCGTCCGAACTTGCCAGCGCAGCCACTCCCAAAACGTGCGCTTCATCGAAGCCGGGCATCGCATGGACCGCCGTCACCGTCAGCGCATTTTGCGTCAGCGTCCCGGTCTTGTCCGCGCACAACACATCAATGCTTGCCGCTTCATCCACTGCGGAGAGCCTGGTGGGAAGAACGTCTAACTTCGCGAGCGCCCGCGCGCCGAGCGCCGCGGCAAGGGTGAACGTTGCAGGCAATGCCACCGGGATCGACGCCAGAATGCCGGTAAGGACCAGCGGGATGATCTCGCTACCCGGCATCTTGAGAGCATAGGCATACCCCACCAGCATCGCGATGATGACGCCGTTGACCATCGCGAGATTCCGCACCACGCCCAGAACCGCCTTCTGTTGCGAGCTTTCGACGTGCGCGGTGCGGACCAGCTCCGCTGTACGTCCAAACTTCGTTCGCGCTCCGGTCGCCGTGACCTCCGCGACCGCTTCGCCGCGCCGGACCAGCGCGCCTGCATACGTTTCGAACCCGGCGCCGGCTTCGATGGGAACGGATTCGCCGGTGAGCATGGATTGATCGAGCAGCACCGATCCCCCGGTCAGGCGCGCGTCGGCGGCCACCACGGCGCCGAGCGATAGTTTTACGATGTCCCCAACCACCAGTTGGGTGGAGGGCACGGTGATCCAGACATTGTCGCGCTTGACCGAAGCACTCAGCGCAAGCCGCGACTTCAGTGCGGCAAGAGTCGCCTGTGCGCGCCCTTCCTGGAAGAACCCGAGAGCCGCGTTGAACGCCAGAAGAGCCGCGATAATCCCGGCCTCGACGTACTTGCCGAGGACAATCTCCAGCACGATCGAAGCCTCAAGCATCCATGGAACAGGCGCCCAGAACTTCGTCAAGGCCCTCCGTAATGGATGCAAAGCCGCATCGGGTACCGCGTTTGGACCGGACTCTTCCAGGCGCCTTCGGGCTTCGCCGGCGGTGAGTCCGATGAAGGGGGAGACATCCGTGGTGGAAGATGATGCCATGATCGGATCCTACTTCTTCAGGACTTGCTTCTTCAGGAGCTTGCGGATCGATTCCAATTCCCGCCGGCGTTTCGCGCCGGCCTTAGGATACGCGATCTTCAGGTCATGGAACATATCCACGACAATCTGGGAACCGATCCAGAACAATCTTGGAACCGATCCACCGAGCGTTTTCTTTATGGTCGGCGCTCGTTCAATTCGCGAGTTTCTTCAGGATGTGCTTTGCCAGAAACTCGTTGATCTCCCGATGACGGGGCACCGGCTGAGAATGCCGGTCTTCGGATTTCGGTACCAGTCGTGATTCCCGCCGTGACGAACGAACTGGCAGCCCGCTTCTTCGAGTTTGCGAATCAGGTCGTGCGCTTCATCCCACGGGCAATTCGGCCACGCGTCGAATTCCGGGAACCTCTCCATTGGTCAGGTCCTTGTAGAGGTCCCGCAGATTCCCTTGGAGTTCCTCAAGCGTTTCCCCCTGCGTCAGGTAGTCCGGGAACTCCTCGAAATAGCCAAGCCACATGCCATGGTCCTGCCAATGGACATACCGAGTGGCGCTCATAGCTTGAGTGTACCGTTGTGGACGATGAAATGGGGATTGAAACTTGGTTGCGGCGTGAGTGTAGTCGGAGCGTTGCAAACCCCCGCCGTTCAAGGTAGCATTGACGGGACCCGGTTGAAGGTCTCACTGCCTGAACGGTTCACCGTTCGCAAAATGGACCCGGCCGTCCAATTTTCCGGTACTCATCAGCGGTCAGGCCGATATGGTTGCGGACTGCGTTCTGCAACTTCTTCAGCGAAGCGAAGTCAACTTCTCACAGGAGGCCTCATCCCAGACCTCACCAGTCCTGAGATCAACCGGATAATGAATGCGGCCACTCGGCGGATCGGGCACTGCCTGGAAAAAATGAAAACCCGGATAGTCCTTGACTTCATAATCGTCGAGGCCGTAACCGTCCTCGCCATGATCCCTTTGGAACGCCTTCACCAAATCATGCGCTTCCTTCACCGTCAGGTCACGGCGCTTTTTCGCGGAGGAGGTTGTTTTGATCGGTTGGAGCGCCCTAGTTAGCGGACTACGAAACGCCTTTTCGAGAAGCGTGATCTGGCCTTTCTGGTCCTCGTCCTCCGAAGCCCGAAATAGAACGCTCAATTCCCGCATGACGTATCGCTGCCCGAGCGTGAGCGACAAGGTGTGCTGCCGTTCTGACTGCCGCTGTTTCACTTCTTCATCGAAAATTCGCTTCACCTTCATGACTGCGGCGTTGTATCCATCTGGCAGGGTCTTCCCCGGCTCTTCAGGAGTACACTTCACGACACCGAGCACCTTCGGCACATCTCGTGAGGCAACTTCTCCCTTCTCATCGAGCAAGAAGAGTTGCTGGTAACGCCCTGCCTGACAGAAGACGTACATGCCCTTTGATGATGTCGTCCTGGCTGTGCGGATACCGTCTCGCAGATTGGCGATGCGGTCGTATTCTGCCGGGTTGTCTGCTCGAAGCTGTCGCAAAATTTCTTCGGCCTCGTTCAGATCCAAGAATTCCTCGCCGTCATCGTATTCGAGCGATTCGGAGCCGAGGGTCTTCTTGTCGTAGATGGCGTACATCGCCTCTGCGTTTAACTGTTCCGTGCGGTCGAGGATGTTGGAACCATCGCTCCCTCCTGATGTGCATACCGATTTCGCCGGAATCTGCGCTTTTCAGGATTGGTGGTTGAATCCGCATATCTGAAACCGGATGCGGTGGTTCATTCGCATCCGGCGCAACGGCTGGCGCTATACCGCTTCGGCCACATTTTCGTCTTCGACGGCGAACTTCGGCCTCCTGGCGTTCACCTTGGCGGCAGCGAAATATCGGTTTGGCTTGGGCATATCCGTGATCGCCGCCTTCACCTGCGTCGCCGGATCGAAATTGTATAGCTTCATGCGACCGCATTCCACGCCGACGACTGCCTTTTTCGACCCGGATATCCCGTCGTTGCGGTTCTTCAGCAGCTTTATGATCCGAGCGTTGGGAATATTCTCGTCCTGGCTGAGTCCAAGGATCAGGTCTGCATTGCTGTTCACGGCGTAAGATTCACTTGTGTGTTCCAGTTCCAATTCGGCAGATTTGAAGCCACTACGATTTGTTTGGGTGGCAGTCCACAAGACCACGTTCTGTTCGGTAGCGAATCCACGGAGTTCGGCAGCAATGGTTCCAACCGTCTGGTACAAGTCGGCCTTCGAGGATTTGCGAAGAGACGCAGAGCCGCAAAGGTTCAGGTAGTCCACGATCACCACGTCCGGTACGAATGTCCTGGTGCGTTTCAGATCGGCAAGGAGCGCCCGAAAATTCGTGGTGGTCACAGACAGCGCCGGGAATTCTCGGATCACAAGATCGCCTGGGCAACGATCTCGCAACGCCGTAATGGTGGACGAGAACTCTTCGGGTGCCATTGATGCCAAGGAGTTCATGTCCCGGTCGAGCATGTTGGCCGTGACTCGCTGCGCCGTTGTCTTGTCGCTCATTTCCAGCGTGATGTAAAGAACCTTGCGGCCTCGACGCATGTACATCGAAGCCAGATGGCAGAGCATCAGCGACTTTCCCACATTCGTCGGCGCAAGGATCACGTTCAACGTTTTTCTCGAAACACCGCCATTGGTGAGGCGATTGAGTTCTTCAAGATCGAACGGAAATCGCTCATTTTCGTCGGTCATGTGTTGGTACAGCAGTTCGCAATCCTCGAAGAAGTCGTGGCACTGCGTTTTGCAATCTGAAAATGAAAAGTTGATCGCCTTGGCATATTCATCTGGCGATGGAGATGGCTTGCCGTTGTCCAGTCTATGTATCACATCGAGAATGAAGTTGTGCTCAATCTTCTTGGCGATAAACTGCTCCGTTTGTGCCATGAGCCAATCGAAACTGACGTGTTGCTCGGGCTGAAGTTCATTGAGCACGTCGGTCGCATCGTCGCAGACCTCTCGGCATTCCTGATTTAGGTAGATGAGAAGTGCTTGTCGGGACGGGCACGATGCGTACTTGCCAAAAGATTCTTGAATTCCGGTGAACAGATGTCGCTCCGCACGGTCGTGAAAAAAGCTCGGCTCCATGTAGGGCAAGACGGCCTCGGCATATTTTGCATCACAGAGCAGGTGGGCCAGGATCACGGACTCAATCCTATTCATGGCTCACCACCTGCGCTGCATAGCGGCCACGCCCAACTCGTTGCAAGGTGCCGTTCTTCGCCAGCCGTGCCAGTTGGCGTCGTGCCACAACCACTGAAATTTCCAGCGCCGCACAAACTTGTTCGGCGGCTACAATCTCGGTGCCTCCGACGAACTCCACGATCCGAGTGGCGGTGCGGTCTTGTCGAAGCCCGAGTGCCAATTGTTCAGCTTTTCGTCTCGCTCTGCGTTTGGCCTGCTCGATGCGGCGGCGCTCGACGTACTTCTCTTCAATGATGTGGAGGTAGGGTTCTACAAATTTGTAAGACTTCGGAATCGTGTAATGGCGCAGGTGATAGAAGTTGCCGTTGATGCCGTGTTTCTGCCACCACGCCGAAACGACTTTCACGATCTCGTCTTCGGTCAGCCGCTTGCGCCAGCAGTAGCAGCAGATGATGTACTCCACCTGGGTGATCGTGGTCGAGTCATCGCCGTAGGTGCCGTTCCACAGCTGTTTCCACTTCTCGCCTTCGGCGCAATGCCAAAGGTTGTTCCAGTGCTTCTTCTTTATTGGTGTTGTATAAGTATGTTCAGATTTCATTTTCCTTTCCCGGCCCGTCCGCACTTCCAATGCGAGACGGGCCATTTTCGTGTTTATCGAGTCTGTTCCGTGTCCAGGAACTTCCTCCACTCCGATTCGCTGATTCGGTAATTGGTCCCGAGCCGGATCGCCTTGATGCGCCCCTGTCTGATCCAGTTCCAAATTGCTTGTTCCTCGTGACCTTGTAAGTTGCGGCCAGTTCCGGCGACGTGTAGTAGCGTTCGTTTTCGTGTTGCATTCGATTCCCTCCGATTACCCGGTTGGCAGGTGAATCCGAAACGCGTTTACCGGCTCATGCGCGAGGACAACCTGCTGTGCGTGCGCAAGCGGAAGTTCGTCGCCACCACCGATTCCAACCACACCCGCAGGGTCTATCCGAACCTGGCGCGGAACATGATCCTGACGGGCACGGATCAACTGTGGCGGGCCGATATCACCTACATCCGGCTGCGCGACGAGTTCGTCTTCCTGGCGGTGATCCTGGACGCTTTTCACGCCGCGTGATCGGCTGGGCGCTGGATCGCACGATGGAGGATTCGCTCACGCTGACCGCGCTGCGCATGGCGTTATCTCGCCGCGCCGTCGGAGCCGGGCTGGTCCATCACTCCGATCGCGGCTCCCAGTACGCCAGCAACGACTACACGGAGTTACTCCAAAGCGAACGGCATCGAAATCAGCATGTCGCGCAAGGGCAATCCGTGGGACAACGCGGCCTGCGAGTCGTTCATGAAGACGCTCAAGTACGAGGAGGTGCTCCGCAACGAATACCGCGACCTTGCCGAGGCTCGCTCGCTGATCCGCGAGTTCCTCGAAAAGGTCTACAACCAAAAGCGGCTGCATTCGGCACTCGGCTATCTGCCGCCAGCCGAGTTCGAACGCAATCACAAGGAGGCCGCTGCGCGGCGCATCGCTTGATGAGTTTTCTGAGGCATCGGGAAATCTTTCCATCCGATGGAGGCGCCAGCCCTGTGGCCGACGCCCCCGCTCATCGTCTGGATGAGTTTCCGGCTGGCTATTCCTTGGCGGGTTGCTCTCCAGCATGGCCCGCCTCCGCTTCACCAGCCGGGCACCAGTATGCTGTAATGTCGTCTTGCCGGTCGAGAACTTTTCATCGAACGGCCAACTGTGTCTTAACTGTTTGTGTCAGCCGAGGGGGCAAGCGCAGTCCTCCCGTTTTGAAATCCGTCAAGTCAACGTGGACAACTGGAACAAGGAAGATTCTACATACTCCATGAGGCTTCATCGAGAACTCTTCCGGCCACGAAGATTCAGAAGCCGCACATGGAGAGGAAGTACATGGAACAACGAAAAGCGAAGACCACACCGAGGAAAGATGTCATCACAATCAGACGAGACCTCCGACACACAATCGAATCCGACAGTTTGCAGCAAGTTTGCAACGCAGTACAGGACGTGCTCTTGCATCGTGCCCCACTAGAATAGCCCAATGAACGCCTTGAGGCCATCGAAGAAAATGTGCTCGACCACACAAAGATGATCCTGGCCGCATCGAGCACCAACGAGCTTCGGTCGCCCGGTGCCCTGCGAACCCATATTGCTCAGGCTGTGGCCGACACCAAGCGCCACATTCGCAACGGGCGTGCAACACACAATGGCGGTGTGAAATGAAGTCTCGGCGTCTACCTGCTGAGCGTGTTCAATGACAGTGCGGTGTGCAATCTACGCTCGTTATTCCAGCGACCGCCAGAGTCCTGCGTCGATTGATGATCAACTCCGAAAGTGCCGGGAATATGCGGATCAGAAGGGCCTGGACATGCTAGAGCCACACGTCTACATTGACGAGGCGGTTTCTGGTGCTGGTAACGACAGACCCGGACTGAAGAGACTGGAGAAGGCGGTTTCGAGTTCTCCTCGTCCCTTTGAGATCCTGCTCATGGACGACACGAGCCGACTGTTTCGCAATCTCGGAGATTCGATGCAGTTCAACGAGCGGCTGAAATTTCTTGGGATTCGGGTCGTTTCAGTTTCGCAGGGCATCGACACTCAGAACGATGAGGCCGACGTGCTATTCACCGTTCACGGCTTGGTGGACTCCTTGTACATCAAGGAACTGGCGAAGAAGACGCATCGAGGTCTTGAGGGAAAAGTTCTGAATGGGGAGCATACCGGAGGCCGTTGCTTCGGATACGACGCCATACGAGCAACCGATGGCAAGGTTCGTCTGGAAATCAATCAGACCGAAGCAGCCATTGTCCGGCGCATCTTTGAGATGGCGGCAAGCGGTGGTTCGCTCAAAGGAATCACCAAGACTTTTAACCAAGAACACATCCCGCCTCCACGAAAACGAAAAGGGAAAACCGATGCAACGTGGTGCCACAACGCAATCCGTGAAATGCTACGCAACGAACTCTACATCGGACGCCGGATTTGGAACCGCTCGAAGTTCGTGAAGAGACCGGGCACGAATAAGCGAGTTCGACGTGAGCGCCCAAGATCGGAATGGATGGTGTTCGACAAACCGGAATTGCGGATCATCGATCAACAACTTTGGGATGATGTGCAGGAGCGAATTGTATTCGTGCAGGAGCACTACAACTTCGGCAACAAACCAGGACTCGCTCCCCGAGCCTTCACCAGTCCCAATCTCCTCACTGGTTTCATGAAGTGCGGAACATGCGGAGCCAATCTCATCATTGTTTCCGGGCGTGGCAAGCACAACCGTCCCCGGTATGGTTGTCCGCAAAACTTCAACCGGGGTGCGTGCTCGAACAATGTGAAGGAACTTGCCGACGTTCTTGCAGAACGGCTTTTTGCCGAACTACAGCGTGCTGTCTTGCAGCCCGAAGCAATCGACTTCGCCGTACAGGAATTCGAGCGCCAGTTGCAGTCGTCGCTTGCTGGTCTGGACAACAAGATCGGACGAATGCGCCAACGTTCGGAGGAGATCAAACAAGAACTCGAAGCGGCGGTTTCAAATTTGATCGCTTGCAACAACAACCCAACTCTCGTTGCGGCCATAAACCGCCGACAACAAGAACTGGACGAAATCACTCGGCAACTCCTCGGTGCCGAGCCTGATTCGGTCTCCGCTGAGATCGGGCGCATCCGCCAGTTTGTGACCGGGCAGCTTGGCGGCATCCGTCAGCTTCTCCAGGTTGACGTACAGAAGGCCAAAGCTGAACTAAAGAAACACGTCACCGAAATTCGGATGCTGCCGCAAGTCGAAGGGAAAAAAGGTCACTACGTCGCAGAAGGGGAATGGAACCTTTTGGGTGGGTACGGTGAAATGTCGGGACGCCCGACCGCAACACTTTCGGATGGTTGCGGGGGAAGGATTTGAACCTTCGACCTTTGGGTTATGAGCCCAACGAGCTACCAGACTGCTCCACCCCGCAGACCCATGGTAGCGGAACGCTTCAAGGGCGTCAAATTTTCAGGCGTTAATTTTCGTACGATGGTAGATGCGATGCAAGCTTTGTTGGACGCAGTGCGTCCGGGCGACGAAGAGGAGGCACTGGCGCGGGCCATTGATCCCAACCGCCTGCCCGCGCACATTGCCATTATCATGGACGGCAACGGCCGCTGGGCCAAACGCCGCAATCTGCCGCGCGTAGCCGGTCACAAAGCCGGAATGCGGCCGGTGCGAACCGTGATCGAAGCCGGCACGCAGATGGGGCTGAAAGCCCTTACGCTGTATGCGTTTTCAGTCGAGAACTGGAAGCGTCCGCGCACCGAAGTCGATGTGCTGTGGCGGCTCCTGCGGGCTTATCTGCACACGGAACTCGCGGAAATCGAGCGGCGGAATATCAAACTGATGGCCATCGGACGGCTGGAGGAGTTGCCGGCGCAGGTGCGCAAAGAACTGGAAGACGCCATCGCGAAAACCGCCTCCAACAAAGGGATGCAGTTGAACCTGGCGATCAACTATGGCGGACGCGCCGAGATCGTGGACGCGGTGAAGGCGCTGGTCGAGGATGCGCGACGCACCGATCTGGTGATCGATGAGCAGGCGATCAGCTCGCGTCTCTATACGGCTGGAACTCCCGACCCCGATCTTTTGATTCGCACCTCCGGCGAGATGCGGGTGAGTAATTTTCTGCTGTGGCAGATCGCCTACGCGGAGCTTTACGTCACGGCGACGCTATGGCCGGATTTCAAGCGCGCCGACCTCCTGCGCGCCGTTCTCGATTATCAGCGGCGCGACCGCCGCTTCGGCGGACTTGCCAGTTCGCGAACTCCGGTAAGGGCCGAGGTGACCGAGGTCGAGGCGCTGGGCATCCCCGCGCAATGAGGCGCGTCGCCACGGCGGCGGTACTGATCCCGCTGTTCGTGTGGGTCATTCTGTTCGCGCCCTTCGAAGCGTTCCGCGGAGCGCTGGTAGTGGTGGGCGCGTTTGCTTATGTGGAATTTCATCGCCTGGCCCTGGCCACCATGGCGATTCGCGGGGGTAACGACACGTGGATCGGTGTCGCGGCGGGCACGGTCTTGCTGTACGCTCCGGAACCCGGCCTGATTGCGATCCTCATCGGAGTTGGGGCCATGGCGATGGCGCTGCGTTCCACCGAGCTCAAAGACGCGCTGCCTGCGGCCGCCGCTCTGCTGCTCGGCGTCTTATACATTTTCGGAGCCTGGCGCGCGGCGGCGGAAATTCGCCTGATTTCGCGCCACTGGCTGATGCTGGCGATGCTGCTCGCCTGGGTGGGAGATACCTTCGCTTATTACACCGGGAAGGCGATCGGAAGACATAAGCTCGCTCCGCGCGTGAGTCCCGCGAAAACATGGGAGGGCTCGGCCGGATCGGTCGCGGGCTCCATGCTCGCGGGTTGGGTCTACGCGCACTACCTGATTCCGAGCGCGCCCGTGTGGCTGGTGTTGACTGTCTCGGCGTCGGGAAACATCGCGGGCCAAGTCGGTGACCTGTGCGAGTCGGCGTTCAAGCGCGGGGCCGGAGTAAAAGATAGCGGAACTTTGTTGCCGGGTCACGGAGGATGGCTGGACCGCATCGATTCGAGTCTATTCACACTGCCGGTTTTCTACGCGTGCCTGCGCTTCCTCTGAGCCTTCTCACGAACGCCGGGTGAACGTTAGACCGCGCCCCGTTCTCCTTTTTGCAGCGTTGGGTGGGACGTTGTTTGGAATCGGGCTAGACGCAGGCTATTCAGCACCACGCTGACGGAGCTCATGGCCATCGCCGCGCTCGCGATCACCGGGCTGAGAAATCCGAAGGCCGCGGCGGGAATCGCGACAACGTTATACGCGAGCGCCCAACCCAGATTCTGGCGCATCACCTTCCACGTCGCGCGCGAGAGCGCAATGGCGCGCGCAACGCCGCCCAGCCCCGACTTGAGCAGCGTAACGTCACCGGCCTCAATGGCGATCTCCGTTCCCGACCCCATGGCGAAACCGACATCGGCCTGCGCGAGTGCGGGAGCATCGTTGATCCCGTCGCCGGCCATCGCCACAATGCGACCGTGCTGCTGAAGACTGCGGATCTCGTCCACTTTGCCCGCCGGAAGCACGCCGGCCACCACCCGCTCAATCCCCGCCTGCTTTGCGATGGCCCGCGCCGTGGATTCCCGATCGCCGGTGACGAGGACGACGTCGAGTCCCAGCTTTTGAAATTCCCCGACAGCGGTGCTCGAATCCGCGCGGATAGGATCGGAGACGGCAAAGAATCCGGCGTAAACCTTGTCGATCGCAACCAAAACCGTTCCCCGCGCCGTGAGCTCTGAAGCTGAATCCCCCTCCCTGGATGACCCATCGGGGGCGAATTTCACGCCCTGTTCGAGCAAAAATTCGCGGCTCCCGCAGAGCACGTTGTGGCCTTCCACCCGCGCCTCCACTCCGCGCCCGGTAACGGAACGAAACTCGCTCGTCTGCGGCACAGTGATCCCGCCGCTCTCGGCGTAAGCGACGACGGCGCGCCCTAGCGGATGCTCGGAAGGCCGCTCTGCCGCAGCGGCCAGGCGCACGGCGTCCGCAGACAGGGCCGCCTGCGTAACACGAGGCTTTCCCTCGGTGAGAGTTCCGGTTTTATCCAGGACGATGGTGTCAATCGTGTGCAGCTTTTCGAGCGCTTCCCCGCCCTTGATAAGCACCCCGAGCTCCGCGCCCCGTCCGGTCGCCACCATGACCGCGGTAGGCACCGCGAGCCCCATGGCGCAAGGGCACGCGATGATGAGCACGGCGACTGCGCTGGTTGCGGCTCGAATCGCGCCGCCTCCCGCCAACATCCATCCGGCGAACGTAAGGGTCGCAAGGGCCAGAACCACCGGAACGAAGATGCCGCTGATGCGGTCGGCCAGCCGTTCAATGGGCGCACGCGAGCCTTGCGCCTGGCGCATGAGAGAAACAATGCGCGCGAGGACGCTTGCGTCGCCGAGCGCCGTCGCGCGAAAACGAAAACTTCCGGTTGTGTTTACGGTACCGCCGATCACCGCGTCACCGGCTATTTTTGCGGCTGGTTCGGGCTCGCCCGTCACCATCGATTCGTCGACGTAACTGGATCCGTCCGTGATCTCGCCGTCGACCGGAATCCGCTCGCCAGGACGTACCACGACCACATCCCCGGGCTGCACCGCGGCAATCGGAATCGAATGTTCCACACCCTCACTTACCACGCTGGCCGTCGCGGGCTGCAGCCGGATCAACTTGTGGAGCGCGCCCGCCGTCTGGCGCTTGGCGCGTTCCTCCATCGCCCGGCCCGCCGTGACAAACGCCAGGATCAGGATTGCCGCTTCGTAGTAGACCTCCGGGACCACGCCGTGCGTTTCGAAGAAGCCGGGAGCGATGGTCACCCCGAGCGAATAGAGAAACGCCACGCTCGTGCCGAGCGCGATCAGCGTGTTCATGTCGGCCGTTCCGTGCAGCGCCGTTTTAAAAGCGCCTTCATAAATCGCCCGGCCCGCCCAAATCATGACGAACGCCGTCGCCGCCGCGAGCGCGTAGCGGAACGAGGATTGGTGCATCCAATGTTCCGGCGCGGCCATTGCCGCGATACCTAACAGGAAACTCCCGCCCGCCTTCACCGCGAGATTCCGTGTTTCGTTGACCTGATCGAGCTCCCGCTGCCGCTGCTCTTGGAGTGCGTCCAAGCCAGTGGAGGGAAACGTAGCGTCGTAGCCGGTTTCCTGAATGGCTTCGATCAATTTTCGGGGTTCGACCACGGACGGATCGAACGACACGCGCGCCTGGCCGGTCATCAGGTTCACCGCCGCTTTCGCCACGCCCTGGGTTTCGGCGAGCGCCTTCTGCACGTGAGCCTGGCAGGCCGCGCACACCATGCCTTCCACGTTAATGGTGACCGATTCGGTCATGCGTGCTTATGCTCTCGTCGTCCTCGGCGTTCAGGCCGGAATATGGGGTTGATATCCCGCCTTTTCGATGGCTTGTAACGCTTCATTTTCACGGGAAGGATCGAGATCGAGCTGGGCCGAGCCGATCTCCACTTCCCGGACACGTGCGCCGTCCACCCGCTCCAAGGCCTTCCGGACGCGCGCGACACACGCCTGACAGTGCATGCCGGCGATTTCGATTCTCATACCTTATTTTAGATGCGTGGCCGGCCGATTCGGCGCAAACGATCCAGGCAGCGCAGCCACGGGCAACCGATCTACGAAGGCACTCTGGATTGAAAGCGTCTACCCCGTGCCCACCGGCATGATCGCCGGACAAATGTCACAATCGAATCCGAGCGGACTGGACACGCCGTTCCTGTCCGTGGCATGGTAGATTCAAAACCTGATCTGAAGGGGGGACCTCTTGCGGAAAACTTCTCATCCGCGGGTTGGCCCACCGTTCTTGGGGGGGACAGCGACGCGATGGTTCCGGTAACCAGCCAGGGAAACGGTACAGCTCCTTCGACCGCATACACAATGATGAACGTTGTCCACTCTGGTGGGATGACGGCGATCGGATTCAACGGCCCTACCGAACTGGCGGTAAATGATCAGACAAATGTTCAGCCTAATGTGGTGACGCTTGTAGTTCAGCTTCTGAATGCTCCATCCACTTCAAGCTGCGTATTATCACAATCGTGCGTCGTGCCTTTCGTAATGCTGCCATGAATCAATCGGCGCAAGTCACAACGGGACCTATTCGGATCATCAACCGATGGTCATTGGTGTGCGTAATTCTAGGGGTCGCTGCGATCGCGCTAGCTCAGCAGAAAGCTAAACCCTATCTTCGAATCACCTCGCCGCCGAACGGAAACGTAGTGAGACCCGGACAGCGATTAGTCGTAACGGTGGTTGGCGCCGGTGAATATCCAGGCGTCGTGATCTTGGGAGAGGGGTTGCAGAAGCCCGGGGCCATTGTAGCCCCTATGGGCAACCCACCTTGGCACATCCCAGTTGAAATTCCGCTGAATACCGATTTGGGGAAGACCGCCATTACTGCGACTGGCACCACGCTCGCGGGAGAGGAAGTGGACTCAGACTCCGTCCAGATCGACATCGAGCCAGTCGAAATTCCGCCCGTGAAGTTTACCGAGTCCTCTTTATTTATTCCGCTTGATGGATGCATCGGCGTTAATAGCCATGCCCCGATCTGTGGGCAGACGTTACTAATTTTTGGCGCTTATCCCGATGGAACTGAAGTTAGCATGAATCAATCCACGCGCCTTACTTTTGTCTCGAAAGACCCCTCGATTGCGTACGTGAACGCCGGGCGCGACGCGATCGTGGGCCGGTCGCCGGGCACGACGAGTATTGTGTTTTTTGGCAAGTACGCAATAAGTGCGACCGTCCGCTGACAATGCATGCCGGCGACTTCGATTCTCATACCATGATCTTAGATGCGCTGCCGGGCCTCTTCGGCGCGGGCCGGCTCGGAGCAGGGTTGAAGGAGGGCGATTTCAGCCGCGTAACGCGGCCACGGTCTCCTGGGCTTTTTCCAGCAGGAATCCGATTTCGCTATTGCAGCTCAGGAACTTCAATCCGTGATCGCGCCAATATTGCGCGAGCTTCACGGAGCGGACATGCAACCCGGGGGCGACGCCGCGGAGCAGGCAGGCATCGCGAATCTTCTCGATGGCCGCGACCATCGAGGGGTGCTCGAACTGTCCCGGCACGGCGAGCGAGACGGAAAGGTCGGCCGGCCCGATCATGACGGCGTCGACGCCGGGAACCGCAAGGAGATCGCCGACGCGGTTGAGCGCGGTGGCGGTTTCGATCTGCAACACGACCATCACGTGCTCGTTCATGTGCGCGATGATTTCCGGCATCCCCGCTTTCTCGTAGTTGAGATGCGTCGGCTGCAGCCCAAATCCGCGAACGCCAAGCGGCGGGAAACGGGTCCAGGAAATCGCCTGCTCCAGCAACTCCGGTGATTCCACGCGCGGAAACAGGACTCCTTGCGCGCCGCTATCCAGAGCGCGGGCGACCAGCGCATATTGCAGCTCGGCAACGCGGACAATCGGGCATAGCCCGTTGTCGTTCGCGGCTCGCGCCAGGTCCTGAAGAGTCTCCAGATCGAAGCCTCCGTGCTCGGAATCCAGATACGTCCAGTCCAGTCCCGCGGCCGCCAGAATTCGCGTAATTTCTGGAGAGCGAATCATCGACACGCTGCAGCCCAACTGCAGCTTGCCCTCTTTCAGGGCCTGCTTCACTTTATTGACACGCATGCAATCGATTGTCGCTTACGCGCGGCGTGCTCGGGATGACGGTTTGAGAATCGCTGGGTATGACGGTTGGAGATCCGTCACGATGACGCTAAGGAATCGATCGTCGGAATCTCTGGCCCGGAACCGGCCCGCGCGCTACAGGGCGACGACCCGGTGATCCGGGCAATCCAGTTCGAGCGCGTCGTACAAACGATCCGTAAGATCCATTCCGTGTTGCGCTACGAAAGGGAGGATTGAGTAGAAACGTTCCTGCAAGTGGCGATGCGGAAACAGCATGGCGGAAAGGTGCAGTGCCGCGTCCGAGGCCTGTTTATTGCGGCGCAACGCCTCCCGCTCCGTCTTGCCGCGCATTTTTTCGAGCTGGTAAATGATTTTCGCGCGGCTCGTGCCGAGCGCGTCCGCGAGCGTGGGATCGAACTCCTCGAATCGGGCCTTGAGCCGGTCTACCTCGCTGGAGATACCGGCCGCCGTCACTTCGAACGATTTTTCGAGCTCGGGAGGAACCAAGGTGCGTGCAATCCGGTCGGTCAGCGTGTGCTGCGGAACCAGCGTCTGTGCGACGGTCAGATGATAGCGCTCCAGCAATTTCGCCGAGCGCGGGTCGAGCAGGGTAAACGCCGCACGCGCCATGACCACCGGCATGCGCCCCAGCAATGCGTCGTAGAGCACCTCGGACTGCGCCAGATAAGCGAGCTCGCCGGGCCCCCCGATATAGGCGACCGTCGGAAGCAGGAAATCCTGCATCACGGGGCGCAGGAGCGCGTTGGGCGAAACCTCGGCGGCGCGATCGGCCAAATCCGAATAGTCGGAATCACTCCGCCGCACCGGAACGCGTTCGCCATTTTCCAGCAGGAAAAAAAGCGACGTGCGGGCGTCCAGATGCACCTGCGCGTGATAGCCAGCCGCGTTCAGTTCCTTGTTTCGCTCGATCATGCGCGGCCGGATTTCGGCCGAAGCTCTGACGGCCTTCGCGATGAAGGGGGCCGCGATAGCCCGAATGGCAGGATCCAAGGGATCGATGAAAATCAATCCGAGATTTTTTGTGAGCGTCTCGAGCAGCGCCCGAAAACTCGCGCCCATCCCGGCCCCAGGCGTGTAAGCCTGCTCCGCCGCCGCCATTACTTCTTCGGCAAAGGGCATCCCGCTGAGCGCGGCTCGCAACGCATCGAGCGGGGGCTTGTCGAGAGGGATCCATCCGACGGGGCGCTGACGCCCGCCCGAAGGCGCGGGAGCCTCGGCGCGCAACAAGTGCGCCTCCCCTTGCGCGTCGAACACCCACGAATGATTTACTTCGGCGAAATCGTGATCCTCGGTCGCGAGCCAGAAAATCGGGACCGCGGGCACGCCGCTCTCGGAGAGCCGTTTCGCCAGGCGCGCGGCCGTGAGGGCTTTGTAAATCGTGTAGGCAGGGCCCGTGAAAAGACCAACCTGCTGACCGGTGACCACCGCGACGGTTCCCGGCTCGGCCAATTTTCGCAGAGCATCGCCGCGCGGATTTGATCCCTGGATCTGCGAGCTCGAGTTCTGCGCTGCGAGCGCCTGAACCAGGGCCGCGCGCCGTTCCGCCGGATAAACGATTTCAGCAGCGGCGCGCCGAAGCGAATCCGGATTGTGCGGATCGTGCCGATAAAACCTTGCAACTCGTTCAAAATGATAGGTGAAATCGCCAAAAAGCCGGGAAGTCCCGGGAAGCTCGGAGTGGCGGATACAAGCCGGTTGCATACGTGGCGAACGGTCCAAGCGTAACAGATGACGGCCGCCGGACGAAAGTTGCGGGACTCTTTGCCATAGTGGGTTTTGACGTACCGTTTAAGCGAGAATGAAGGTTCGACCGTTTCACGGGCCGGGCCCCGAGGGAATCCGAGCGAGTTAAGAGGGGCCGTTTATAAAACGATGGACGATCAAGAATTTCAGACGCGAGCGGCCGAGGCACTCGAAGACCTGTACGACAGGCTCGGGCGTGCCGCCGAAAAACATGATTTCGAAGCCGACTTCAACGCCGGCGCATTGGCCATCGAATTCGAAGACCCTCCCGCGAAGTTCGTGGTGAGTCCGAATTCTCCGGTCAAGCAGATTTGGGTTTCAGCGCATATGAAAAGCTCTAAGCTCGATTGGGACCCGGCGCGCTCCGCCTTCGTGGTGAATGGGCAAACCCTGGCCGAATTGATCGCGGAGGCCGTCGGGAAGCAGCTCGGCGAAGTGGTGAGTCTGTAGTTTTCGGCCCACCACGAGCGCGGGCCGCATCGGTATCGGCTGGAATTGTGATTGAGCGCCTCGGCGTTCCAGGAGTCCGCTCGCGGTTCGTTTCATCATGCCCGGCGTATACATTTCGTATCCGTTTTGCGCGCAGAAATGCACGTACTGTAACTTCGCGTCCGGCGTATTTCCGCGCGAACTCGAGGTCCAGTACCTCGCGGCGCTGCGGACGGAAATCGAAACCGGCGGGGGAGGGGACAAGCGGACGTGGCCGTGGATGCCGGAAACGGTTTATCTGGGGGGCGGAACCCCAAGCCAATTGGATGGCGAAGCGCTCGCATGCCTGCTCAACCTGATCCCCGGGGAATCCGCCGGCTCCAAATGGGCCGAAGCGACGATGGAAGCCGCGCCGGGCACGATTACAAGCGAGAAGGCAGCGGCGTGGCGGCGTGCCGGAATCAATCGCGTCAGCTTAGGCGTGCAATCGTTTGTCCCCCAGGAACTCGCTCGAACCGGCCGCAAACACACGCACGAAATCGTCCGGCAGGAGATCGCGCTGCTCCGTGACGCGGGAATCGGGAATATCAGCGTCGATCTGATCGCGGGACTTCCTTCGCAAACCGAGCGGAGCTGGAGGATGTCGCTGGATTATGTGGAGCGCTTAGCGGTTCCGCACGTTTCCGTCTACATGCTCGAGATCGATGAAGACTCGCGCCTGGGACGCGAGCTGATCGCCGGCGGCCCGCGCTATGGCGCAGGGGATGTACCGGACGAGGACGCGATCGCGGCGTTCTATGAAATTGCCGTCGAGCAACTGAAAAAGATCGGCATGGAGCGCTACGAGATTTCGAACTTCGCGCATCCGGGGCGGGAATCACGGCACAACCTGAAATACTGGCGGCGCGAGGCGTATCTGGGCTTTGGCGCCGATGCCCATTCCTTCGACGGTGAGTATCGCTGGCGAAATCCGGAGAGCGCGGCTGCCTACGCCGCGCAGTCTCTCGCCGGATACCAGGCGCCGGAGCGCACTCCTGCCGACGCGCGGGGAGAAAAGTGGTTCCTCGGACTGCGTCTGCGGGAAGGCGTCGAGATGGGCGGCGAGGGCGAAGCGGGCGGCGAATTCGCGGAGCTTATCCGCGGCTTGGTGAGCGACGGTGTGGCGGAGCGCGCGGGAACGCGCGTTAGGCTGACGGATCGCGGCATTCTGATGTCCAACGATATTTTCACGCACTTTGTCTGAAAATCGAGCCCCCTCAAAGGGCCTTCCGGGCGACAGTGATATCCTCGAAGTAAGCCCGTCCCAGTGCATTTTATGAGTCCGGAAACCTATACAACACCCAGCGGAATCGTCGTCTCTCGGGCGATTTCAAACGTGGCCTTCACCCGCGGGCTGCACGGGCTGCTCAAAAAGCTCGATACACAGCGCGGAATTTATCTGTCTTCGGGCTATGAATTTCCGGGACGTTATTCACGATGGGATATCGCGGCCTTGGCGCCGCCGCTCGAGATCATCGCGAAGGGCCGCGATGTATCGATCCGCGCGCTGAACGCCCGGGGAGAAGCTCTGGTTGGCATGCTGGAGCCGGTCCTTGCAGCGCATCCGCACTGGGAGTCCTTCGCTCGCGAGGGCGCCGCTCTGGTGGGGCGGCTAAAACCGTTGCCTGCCCTGTTTCCGGAGGAAGAGCGCAGCAAACAGCCCTCGGCGTTTTCCATCGTTCGCGCCCTGCTCCATGAATTTAAGCATCCACTCGCGTCCCGGCTGGCGCTAGTGGGCGCGTTCGGTTATGATCTTCTGCTCCAGTTCGATCCGATTGAGTTGAAGCTGCCGAGGCAATCGGTAAAAGATCTGCATTTGTTCCTGTGTGACGACATTTATTTCATGGATCGGAAAAAGGAGCGCATCGAACGGTATCAGTTCGAGTTCTCCGCCAAGGGAGTCTCCACCCCGGGTCTTTCGCGGGCGGGCGAACGGATTCGTTCCCCGCGTCGGCGCACGTCCGCAAGCCCCCAAGCCGCGCCCACCAGCGACCACACATCCGAAGAATACATAGCAAAGGTCCAAACTGTTCGCGAAGGCATGCGCCAGGGCGATTACTACGAAGTGATCTTGCGCCAGACATTCCGAGCGCCGTACACGGGAAGCCCATCCGAGCTTTTCGAGAAGATTCAGCACGCGAGCCCGAGTCCTTATGAATTTTTCTTGCAATTCGGCGACGAACAATTAATCGGAGCTTCGCCCGAGATGTTCGTGCGCATTGAAGGGCGGCGCGTGGAAACGTGTCCCATTTCAGGGACCGCCCGGCGCACGGGCGATCCTTTGAAGGACGCCGACAACATCCGCGAGCTGCTCAATTCCAAGAAAGAAGAATCCGAGCTGACCATGTGCACCGACGTGGATCGCAACGACAAGTCGCGCATCGCCGTGCCCGGCTCGGTGAAAGTGATCGGACGCCGGCTGATTGAATCCTACGCGGGCGTGTTTCACACCGTGGATCATGTGGAGGGAACGCTCGCCGAGGGCTTCGACTCGCTCGATGCGTTTCTCACGCACATGTGGGCGGTGACGGTCATCGGCGCGCCCAAGAAATGGGCCGCGCAGGCCATCGAGAACCTCGAAAAAGACGCCCGTGGCTGGTACGCCGGCGCGGTGGGGATGATTTCGCTCGACGGGGACATCAACACCGGCATCACGATCCGCACCGTTCATTTGAAAGACGGCGAGGCGCGCTACGGCGCCGGCGCGACGCTGCTGTACGATTCTGATCCGGCGAGTGAAGACCGCGAGTGCTGGATGAAGGCAACCGGCTACTTCCGCGCATTGAACGCGGAAAAAGCGGAGGAGCCAGCGTACGTTCCGCGAGCGGAGGAAGGCAAGGGCGTGCGGCTGCTTCTGGTGGACAACGAAGACTGCTTCATCCACACCCTGGCCAACTACGCTCGGCAGACCGGCGCGGAAGTCATGACCTATCGCTCGGGCTTCCCTCTCGATATGATCGGGCAGGTGCGGCCCTCGCTGATCCTGGTTTCTCCGGGTCCGGGACGGCCGGCGGATTTCGGTGTCCCCGCGCTGATTCGTCACGCCGCGAAACTGGAGGTTCCCGTTTTCGGCGTGTGCCTCGGATTACAGGGAATGGTGGAGGCCTTCGGCGGGGAGCTTGGTGTGCTGGATTATCCGGTGCATGGAAAGCCGTCCCTGATCCGCCATCGGGGCATCGGCGTCTTCGAAGGGCTTCCCGAGGAGTTCCGCGTGGGGCGTTATCATTCGCTGTACGCGATTCGCGAAAAGCTTCCAAGCGTCCTTGAGATCACGGCGGAGAGCGAAGACGGCGTCATCATGGGCGTGCGGCATCGCGAATTGCCGATGGAGGCGGTGCAGTTTCATCCCGAATCTATCCTTACGCTGGACGGCAACTGCGGTCTGCGTCTCATGGAGAACGTCGTCCGGCAGCTCGGCCGCGCACGTATAGCGACCGGCGTCCGATAGCGCGCTTTTTCCACCATCGTTCCGATTCCAGCGGGACTACAGTACAGTACTGAGTGGGACTTGCCCGCCCGTGCCATCCTCGTGCATACTGAAAACGGCCATGGATTTCCAGCCTTCCGATTTCCTCTTCATTGCGATCGTGCTGTGGATCGCAGTCCAGCTCACGAATGGCGGCGGCGGCGGACGCCGGTCGCGCGTGCCCGTGCGGTCGTGACTTTTCCTCCCCTTCTATAAGGCTCGGGGCCCAAGATCTCGAATGCCCCCGAGGTTACCGTGAGCCCGGTCTTCGAATGCGGATCAGAGCGAGTGAGACTGCGTTCCCATGGCTGAAGTGATCGTCATCGGCGGCGGTCTCGCGGGACTTGCCGCAGCCGCAGCCCTCAGCGGAGCCGGGCATTCCATAAAGATATTCGAAATGCGTCCCTTCCCCGGGGGCCGCGCGACTTCCTATGAAATCAACTCGGGCAGCGAGACCGAGCTCATCGACAACTGCCAGCACATCCTGTTGCGCTGCTGCGTCAATTTGCTGGATTTTTACCGGCGCCTCGGCGTCGAGCAGGACGTGGCGTTTCATCGGGAATTCACCTTCATCGAACCGGGAGGCCGGCGCAGCATTTTGAAATCGGGCGCGCTTCCCGCTCCCCTGCATTTCACCGAAGCGTTTTTGAAACTGACGTTTCTGAACTGGAGGGAAAAGCTCGCCGTCAGCCGCGCACTCTTGACCATCGAAAAGGAAAGCCTCCGCCCCGATCTCGAGCGCATCACCATGCTCGATTGGCTGCGGGAAAAGCAGCAGCCCGAACGCGCGATCGAACGATTCTGGCGCCAGGTGCTCGTCAGCGCGGTGAACGAGGAGCTCGACCGCATGGCCGCCTCGCACGGCCTGCAAGTGTTTCGGCTGGGATTTCTGGCTCGAGCGGATGCGTATCATATGGGCATTCCCGCAGTGCCACTCGGAGAACTGTATAGCCGTGAGACCTGGAAGCGCTTCGCGAACGTCGAACTTCATTTACGAACGCCGGTGCTCCGGGTGGCGACCGAGGGCAATCGCGTCCGATCCGTCATCACGGGCGGTGCGTCCGGCGAGATGCAGCACCATGCCGATTATTACGTGAGCGCCCTGCCGTTTGAAAAAATAACCGCTACGTTCCCCGATCTCACCCTGAATACGGAGCGCTACGAACACTCACCCATCACCGGCATTCACCTGTGGTTCGACCGTCCCGTGACGGATCTGCCCCACGCCACGCTGCTCGACCGGACGATCCAATGGATGTTTAATAAGCGCGATGGCCGCTATCTGCAGCTGGTCGTGAGCGCCTCCCGGAGCCTCTCGGAAACTCCGCGAGCGGATGTAATCGCGTTGGCCCTGCGCGAGCTCGCCGAATTCCTGCCCGCCGTGGTGGACGCGAAGCTCGTGAAGGCTCACGTGGTGAAAGAAATTCGCGCCACATTTTCCGCGGCACCCGGCCTGGAGCCATTCCGTCCGCTCGCAAAAACCGAAATCGTAAATCTTTTCCTGGCCGGTGATTGGACCCGGTCCGGATGGCCGGCGACCATGGAAGGCGCCGTGCGCAGCGGCTACCGGGCCGCCGAAGCGATTACCGAAGCCGTCGGATCTCCCCACCACTTCGTCATTCCCGACATCGCCTGAGCGCTTGTTCGCGGGGTGGTTTCCCCGGGGCCGGGCGCTGGTACAACTTGCCTTTCCGGATCATTGACTGAGTCGCGCTCGTCTGCTTTAATAACCTACAGGTCCAACGCAGTGTGTCGCGCGGTGTCGTAAGCGCGCGGCGCAGGTTGGTGAGCGCTCGTTATCGGGGGAGAGATGGACCAGCCTGCGCGTGCGGCTCATCGACTTCTCAGATCGGGTGCAGGCTACGGGGCGTCCGCAAGGGCGCCCCGTTCCATTTGAGAGCCCGTAATTTTCCGCTCCTTCTTGCGCTCCGCTGCTTTCCCGGCGCGAAGGGAACCCTGCGACAATATTCCTTTGACGCGCGCACTGGCCCGCTTTTTATCAGCAACTCATTTTGAGGATCTTCCCGCCCCGGTCGTCGGCGAAACGCGGCGCGCAGTGCTCGATTGGTTGGGCGCCTGTATGGCCGGCGCCTCGGAGCCCCCGGCACGAGCCATGCAAAAAATCGTAGCTTCCTTCGGATCTTCCGCGGAAGCCACCGTTTTCGGAGCCGGACGGTCTTCCGCCTTGGGAGCGGCTCTCGCCAACGGCGTCTCATCGCACGTTCTGGAACTGGATGACGTCCACCGTGGCGCGACGCTGCACGCAGCGGCGCCGATTCTCCCCGCCGCGCTCGCCGCCGCCGAACGCGAGCATGCCGATGGCCGGGCATTTCTTGCAGCCGTCGCCCTGGGATACGAAGCGGCTCTGCGCATCGGCGAAGCCGTCAATCCGAGCCATTACCGTTTCTGGCATCCTACCGGGACCGCCGCCACCTTCGGAGCGGCCGCCGCGGCCGGCTCCATCCTGAACCTGGACGCCCCGCGTATGACCGACGCCCTCGGCAGCGCCGGCACGCAGGCCGCTGGCTTGTGGGAATTCAACGCGGACGGCACCATGAGTAAGCCCCTGCACCCGGCAAAGGCCGCTTTCAACGGCCTGCTTTCCGCCGACCTTGCCCGCGAAGGTTTCACCGGCGCAAGCCGCATCCTCGAAGGCGATCGCGGATTTTTTCGCGCCATGAGCGAATCATGGGATGGCGCGCGCCTCACAAACGGGCTCGGCGAGCACTGGAAGATTCTCGAAAACTGTTACAAGATGCACGCCTGCTGCGGCCACACGCACACCGCGATTGATATGGCGGTCCAGATTCACGAGCACAATCGTGCTGCGGGACGCGGCGTGGAGCAGATCGAAAAGGTGGAAGTGGAGACCTACGCTCCCGGGCTCGCCATCGTGAACGAGTCCAATCCGTCGACTCCGTTCAAAGCCCGCTTCAGCCTCGCCTATACCGTCGCGGCCGCTCTGGCCGAAGGCCGCTGCGGCCTCGAACAGTTTGACCCGGCGCGTTTCTCCTCGGAAGGTGTGCGCGAACCGGTCATCGCGGGTTTGCTTCCTCGCATTCACGTGCGGGCTGCCGACGATCTGACCGGACGGTATCCCGCAGCATGGCCGGTGCGGCTCGAAGTTGTTTATCGCGACTCGCGCCGGGAACACCGCGCGGCCGATTTCCCGCGCGGCAATCCGGAGAATCCCGTTTCCACGGCCGAACTCGAAGAGAAATTTCTTTCAGTGGTCGAACCACGTTGTGGCGCGGCCACTGCTCGTCGCGCCCTCGACGCCGCGCGCTCCGTTGAATCCTGCCGGGACATGGCAGCCTGGCTTTCTGGAGTTGCATGAGAGCGACCGGATTGAAGGACATAAATCCGCGCTCCCATGAATTCGCGGACTACCGCCGCGCCGTCCGCGATTTGTGCAGCCGTTTCGACAGCCAGTACTGGCAGAAAGTCGACGAGGAAGCGGCCTATCCGGAAGCATTCATCCGCGCGCTCACGGAAGCGGGCTGGCTCGCGGCTCTGATCCCGGGGGAGTATGGCGGCGGAGGTCTCGGCATCGCGGAAGCGTCCGTGATTCTCGAAGAAATCAATCGCTCCGGCGCCAACTCCGGAGCCTGTCACGCCCAGATGTACATCATGGGAACCCTGCTGCGTCACGGCTCGCCTGAGCAGAAACAGCGGTATCTTCCCGAAATTGCTTCCGGACGTCTGCGGCTGCAATCGTTCGCGGTCAGTGAACCGACCACCGGCACCGACACCACCAAAATCAAGACATTCGCCGCGAAGAAAGACGGACGGTACGTGGTCAACGGCCAGAAGGTTTTTATTTCCCGCGTGCAGCATTCCGATCTCATGCTGCTGCTCGCGCGAACCACGCCGCTCGCTGAGGTGCAGAAAAAAACCGAAGGCCTTTCGGTCTTCCTCATCGACCTCCGCGCTTCGGGCCTGGAAAACAACGCGGGTCCCGGAATTACTTTGCGCCCGATTCGCAACATGGTGAATCACGAAACCAACGAAGTGTTCTTCGATAATTTCGAAATTCCCGAAGAAAATCTGATCGGGGAAGAGGGCGCGGGCTTCCGCTACATCCTGGACGGCATGAATGCCGAACGTATCCTGATCGCGGCAGAATGCATCGGCGACGGATACTGGTTCATCGACCGTGCCCGTAAATATGGTCAGGATCGCGTGGTCTTCGATCGCCCGATCGCCCGCAACCAGGGAATTCAGTTCCCGATCGCGCGCGCCTATACCAATGTCCGGGCCGCGGATCTGATGCGCTGGGAAGCCTGCCGCCTGTTCGACGCGGCGAGCGCGTGCGGTTCCGAAGCCAACATGGCCAAGTTGCTCGCAGCGGATGCGTCCTGGGAAGCGGCGAACGTATGCTTGCAAACCTATGGCGGTTACGGCTTCGTGGCCGAATATGACGTCGAGCGGAAATTCCGCGAGACGCGCCTCTATCAGGTCGCACCCATCTCGACGAATCTGATCCTCTCCTACATCGGAGAGCACGTGCTCGGGATGCCGCGCTCTTTTTGAATCATGCCGTCTTCTGAAACGTCCGAACGTCTTCCCCTTTCCGGCATCCGCGTTGTTGCGCTCGAGCAAGCCGTGTCCGCGCCATTCTGTTCGCGCCAATGCGCCGATTTGGGAGCCGACGTGATTAAAGTGGAGCGCCCCGAAGGGGGCGACTTCGCGCGCGATTACGACCACGATATGCGTGGCCTTTCCGGCCACTTTGCCTGGCTGAATCGCGGAAAGCGCAGCATCGTTCTCGATCTGAAGCAAGCCACGGATCGGCTGGCCTGCGAAAAACTGATCGATCGCGCCGACGTTTTCCTGCACAACCTGGCGCCCGGCGCGGTGGAACGGCTGGGCTTCAGCTATGAAGCGTGCCGCGAGCGTAATCCGCGCCTGATCTGGTGCGGGATTTCGGGCTACGGTCCCGATGGACCGTATCGCGATAAAAAAGCCTACGACATGCTCGTGCAGGCCGAATCCGGCGTCGTCAGCCTGACCGGCGCTCCCGATGCCGCCGCCAAGGTCGGGATTTCCGTCGCTGACATTACGTCGGGAATTTACGCGTATTCGTCCATTTTGGCTGCGTTGCTGCAGCGGAACCACACCGGAACCGGAGAACGCATCGATATCTCCATGCTGGAATGTCTGGTGGAGTGGACGGCGCCGCAGATGTATATGTTTCTCGGCGCGGGCCGCGTGCCCGCGCGCGTGGGTATCCGCCACAGCGGCATCGTGCCCTACGGCGCCTACGCGTGCGCGGACGGGCTGGTTACGTTCGCCATCCAGAATCAGCGCGAATGGCGCAGGCTGTGCGAAACGGTATTCCGGAACGCGGAACTGGCCGATGATCCCCGCTACGCGACCAATTCCGACCGTTTGAAAAACCGGGACGAGCTGGAATCCTGGATCCAAGGGTACTTTGCAAATCTGTCGGGAAAAGAAATCGTTGCGCGCCTGGAGCAGGCCGATATCGCCAACGCCGTGTTGAACGATATTCCGGCCGTGGTCGCGCATCCGCAACTGGCCGCGCGCGGCCGTTGGAGCGAAGCAAATTCCCCGGTGGGCGCGGTTCCCGCGCTCCTTCCGCCGCATAACCTGCTGCACGCTCCGCCGCGCATGGGAAAGATCCCCGCGCTCGGAGAACATACGCGCGAAATTCTGGCCGAATTGGACCAGGATTCAATTCCCGGCCCATCGATCCAAGACCGGCCGATTCAAAAATAAGGAGCTGCCATGGGACGTTGCTTTGAAGATTTCGCCGTAGGATCGGTTCTCCGTCACGAGCTCGGGCGCACCGTGAGCACGACCGATAATACGTGGTTCACATTGCTGACGGTGAATTCAAACCCAATCCATTTCGACGCGCATTACGCGTCGCAGACCGAATTCGGCCGTCCGCTCGTGAACTCCACGCTCACGCTCGCGATCGTCACCGGGATTTCCGTAGCCGACATTTCCCGGCACGCGGTCAATCTGGGCTGGGACGAAATCCGGCTTCCCGCCCCGGTATTCGAAGGCGACACGATCTATGCCGAAACGGAAATCCTCAGCGCGCGTCCTTCGAAATCACGGCCGAACATGGGCGTGGTGGAAGTGAAGACGACCGGGTTCAACCAGAACGGTACCGCCGTGATCACCTACCGGCGCTCGATTCTCGTTTATAAGCGCGGGCATGAACCGCAGCCCGGCAAGCGCCCCTGAATCTCGGCCCTTCTCCGGAACGGGCTGCGAACGCGAAAAGTTTAGACGCTGAGCACCGGGCAGGGCGATAAGCGGATCAAGCCGTAGGCGTGCGTCCGCAAGCGCCCGAGCGTCTCATGAATCGCGCCCCGTCCGATGACCAGCAGGTCAGCGCCGTGACGCTCCGCCTCTTCCGTCACCGTATCGACCACGGCGCCCACGCCCACGCAGAACGGGACCTCGATCTTCAGCGTCTTTTCCAGCTCTTCCAATTTTTGTTTTGCATTCGCGCGAAGCTGCTCCTCGAATTCGATGTCCATTTGGCGCTCGGGCCATGCTTCGACGCCGGGAACCGCGTGCACCAGCCGGAGATCGGCTCCGGCTTCCTTCGCGAGAACAGCGGCGTACCGGATCACGTTCGCGCTGTCCGGCGTAGTATCCACGGCGCACAAAATCTTTTTGAGCCCGATATGCTGGAGATCCGGCTCGGTGCCCGTATGCGCCGTGGTCCATACCGGGCACGGAACGTCGTGCAGCACCTTGGCCGTCACCGACCCGAGGAGGAATCGGCGGAAGGGTCCGTAACCGTGGCTCGGCATCATGATCAGATCCACATCATGCGCCCGGGCATATTCGGCAATCTCGTGGGCGGGGTCACCCAGCATTGCGACTCGATTCACTTCAAGTCCCTGGAACATTCCCATGTACGAGGCGGCCAGAGTCGACTTCAGTTCCTCCTGGAGTTCCTCCGGATCGATCAGCGGCGCTTCCATCACGGCCGGATAGAAGGGATTGGCCACGCTGAGCAGCGTGACCTTGGCGCGGCTGCGCTTGGCCATGCACTCCACGAAGGGTGCGGCGCCGTCGCAGCGCGTCGAAAAATCCACCGGAAACAAAATGTGCGTGAAACTCGACATATCTAGGCCTCCTTGGGCTATCTAATCTATAGCCGTCTGATCTATAGTTGTTCGATGCAATCCTCCGGCCATGCGGCCGGAGTCGCGAATTAAGTTAAATGTAAGGAATTCGGTGCAACCACGCGAGGGGGAGGGTTCCGTCCCCCGAAGCTGCCCGCTCGGCTGCGTCAAAAGACCCAGCGTCCAGGCCGAAAGCTAGATGCTCAGCACGGGACACGGCGAGCGCTGGATGATGGCTTGGGAGTGCGTGCGGAGCCGCCCGAGCCTCGCGGCGATTTTGCCGCGCCCAATCAGTAACAGGTCTGCCGCCTCCTCGGCCGCGCGCTCGGCGACAGTTTGCGCGACCGGCCCCGTCGCGATGTGAACCGGCGCCTCGACTCCCGCCTCTCCGCATAGCTTCTCGATCTGGGCCCGCGCCGCCGCGCGCTCCGCATCGTGCTCTTTGCGGCTGGTCACAAAATCCGCCCATCCCGGAACCGGCGCCACAACGTGCAGCAATTGCAGGGTTGCTCCCAAACGCTCGCTGAACTGAGCCGCCTTACGCATCAGATCCACGCTTGCGGAATCTCCATCCACCGGGCAAAGGACCGTCCGGGGAAGGTGCCGGGCGATTTGCTCCGCCGCGTGCGCCGCTGTCCAGATCGGGCAAGGAGCGTCGTGCAGAACCTTCGCCGTCACCGAACCCAGCAGCAGGCTGCGAAACGTTCCGTAACCATGCGTTGGCATCATGATCAGATCCACGGCGTGCTCCTGACTGAAGCGGACGATTTGTTCCGCCGGTTCTCCGGAGCGCACCACCCGCTCCACGCTGAGTCCCTCCACTTCAGTAGCCAAAGCGCGACCCAGACGATCCCGGATCGAATTTTCCAGCTCGCCATCGTGCGGCGTGTCCGTCGTTAATCGCGAAGCGGACTCGGGGCGGGCGCCCGGTCCCAGCCATATTGCGGGCACGGCGGTCAACAAGGTCACCTTGGCGTTGAAGTGCCGCGCGAGCGCCGCGACATAAGGAATCACGGCATCGATCGGAGGAGAAAAATCAATGGGGAAAAGGATGTGCTGATACGAAGGCATGATCGGCGCTTCTTTGGGAAGGCAATTTATGGAGACGAGAGCAGACCCGCCGGAGTTACCGGGCTTTACCCGCGACCGTCGGCAAAGGACCGCGTGCCCAGCTGAATGGCAACCGCGGCTGAATGGCAATTTGGATGCAATCAGTCAATGCACAGAACGGCGACAGAATGCAGATTGTCTTGGGAAAAGAGGGTAGTTAGGGATCAGACGTACGTTTGGCTCCTGATTTTCACGCAGCGGAGCGGAGAGCGGTGCGCGATTTCGCGCAGCTCCGCCCGCGAACAGGGTTTTCATAAAACCAACGGCGCCGGCGCTCAGCCTATCATCACTTCATACCCCTGAGCCCGGCGCGCCTGAATGTTCGAACTCTCGGCGGTTTACTTCCCCGGAGGCGGATCAACGCGCGAAGGATCTTGCGGCGGCAGATTTTTCGGTGGAGGAATCGCGTTTCCGAGGTTCATCGAACCTCCGCCTTCGCTCACATAATTAATATTCCAGGTTGGAATCTCCACCACCACATCGCCCTTCACCACAGCCTGGCATCCGAGGCGTGAATGGAGCGTCAGACCGGGCGCCGTGTCCAGACGATCCAGTTCGTCATCGTCAGCCTCGGACAGCGCACCGTCGGTTCCGTTCTTGACAATGACATGACAGGTCGTGCAGGCGCAGTTTCCGCCGCAGGCGTGCTCGAGCTGAATCCCGAAATGGAGGGCGACGTCCAGAATCGATTCGGGCTTGCCGTGCTCGTCGTAAGGCAGCTTCCCCGTTTCAAATTCCACGGTGCGATCAAGATTCGAGAACGTTACCTTCGGCACATCTTTATTGTAACGATATGGAAGCCACGGTAACGATATCGAACTCGCTAGCTCGCGGTCTTTTTGCGGACCTCGATATTCAGCCGTTTGATTTTCTGATTGAGAGTCGACAGCGGAATCCGGAGCGTTTCGGCCGCGGCCGTCTGGCTCCAGTCGGACGCCTCGAGATGTTCCACGATCTGGCTCCGCTCGAAGTCGGCGACAATCTCGAACAGCGAGGCGTCCGCGGGCAGGTGGCCGCTGGGATCGCGGCGGATACGCAGCCCGCGAGCTTCCAAAAGATGCTCCGGCAGCACGGAAGCAGGCACCGGCGGCTGGATCGCGAGTACCACCGCGCGCTCCACCACGTTTTCGAGCTCGCGCACGTTGCCCGGCCACACGTGGTCCATCAGGATCTGCATGGCCTCCGGCTCGAACAGCAGCCGCGAGCGTCCGTGCTCATCCAGAAGCTTTTCGTTTTCCCGGCAATACTTCGTGAAAAAGTGTTCGACCAGCGGCGGAATATCTTCCTTGCGCTCGCGGAGCGCGGGCAGCGCGACATTGATCACATTGAGCCGGTAATACAGATCCTCCCGGAATTTTCCGTCCTCCACCAGTTTCCTGAGCTCCGCATTGGTGGCCGCCACGATGCGCACGTCCACCTTCACGGTTTCCGTCGACCCCAGCGGCATGAACTCGCGCTCCTGAATCACACGCAGCAGCTTGGTCTGCGTTTCGAGCGAAATCGTGCCGATCTCATCGAAGAAGATCGTCCCGCGATCGGCCGTCTCGAAGTACCCTTTGCGGGAGGTCACCGCTCCGGTGAACGCTCCCTTCACGTGGCCGAACAAAGCGCTCTCAAGCAGGTCCGGAGGGACCGAACCGGAATGCACCGGCACGAATGGATGCTCCGAGCGTGCCGAATGCGCGTGAATCGCGTTCGCAATCAGCTCCTTGCCCGTCCCGGTTTCTCCCGTGATCAGAATGGTCGCGCGGCTCGCGGCCACCTGCGCCACCAGATCCAGGATCTTCAGCATGCGCTCGCTCTTGCCGACGATATTCGGAAAACTGGAACGCTCACGCAGGGCTCGCCGCAAATGCGCGTTCTCGGATTCGAGCTGGCGCTTGGAGATCATGCGCCCGATCTCAATCAGCAGCTTTTCGTTGTCCCAGGGCTTGGAAAAATAATCGTTGGCGCCGCGCTTCAGCGCCGCGACCGCGGTTTCCACTGATCCGTAGGCGGTGATTAAAAAGATCGGCGTCTCGCGATCCCGCGCGCGTACCTCGTCCAGAACCTCAAGCCCGCTCTTATCGGGCATCATCAGGTCGAGCAGAACGAGGTCGTAGTTCGCCGCCTCCAGCCGCTTCAATCCGTCGGTTGCGTTCGGCGCGAGCGTCACGCGGTAGCCTTCGGAGGAAAGCAAAGCCTCCAGGCTTTCCCGGATATCGGGCTCGTCGTCCACAACCAGGATGGACCCGCGCGAATGGCCTTCTTCGACAACGTCGGGCGGCAGGTCGGGAAGAATGCTGGGCATCAATAAATCTTAGCGAGCCCGGGGATCGGTGGAGGCGACGATATTCCCGTGAGCGGAAAGCCGGATCGATCCGGCCGCGACCGCGTTGGTCGAAAACGAGTGCGCCGGCACGGCCATGGGCTCCGCCGCCACCGCGGGCGTCGCGCCCGGCTGCTCGGACTTCGCCGGCGATGCTGCCGCCCTGCGCGCACCGGCGAACTCGGGGAAGGTTACATGAAAACGGGTTCCCAGACCGATCTGGCTCTCCACTTCGATTTCGCCGCTGTGTTCCTTGATGATCCCGTAGGAAACGGAGAGCCCCAGTCCCGTGCCACGTCGCGCTGCTTTCGTGGTGAAGAACGGATCGAAGACGCGCGCCAGATGTTCGGGTGCGATCCCCGATCCCGTATCCGCCACGGTGACCCGTACCAGTCCCTCGCTCGCCGTCGAGCTCACTGCCAGCACACCGCCCGATTCCATGGCGTCGCGGGCGTTCAACAACAGATTGAGAAATACCTGTTGCAGTTTTCCCGGGTTTCCCTTGATTCGCGGGAGAGCTTCGCCCAGGCTGAGCTTTACTTCCACGCGCGCCGTGGCGAGCTGGTGCTCGATCAGAGTCAGCGTTTCGTTCAGAACTTTATTCAGGTCGACGCCGGCGTATTCCGTGGTCGACGTGCGCGAAAAATTCAGCAGCGAATTCACGATCTCGCTCGCCCGGAACGTTTGCTTCGCGATCTTTTCCAGCAACGGAGCCTTTTCCGCGTCGCCCGCAATTTGCTTCGCGAGCATCTGCGCGTAGGTCGAAATCACCGCAAGCGGCGTATTCACTTCATGCGCCACGCCCGCCGCCAGCAAACCGATGGAGCTGAGTTTGTCGGTTTGCACCAGCCGGCGCTCCATTTCCGCGCGATCCGTCACGTCGTCGAAAATAATCAACCGTCCGATCTGCGACCCTTCCTTCGAGACCAGCGGCGCCACCGCGATATTGACGGTCGCGTCGCGGCCCGCCGAGCGCATCGCGAATTTGTAAATGTCGCGAATCCCGTCGTCCGCTCCGGCCCGCATCAGCTCTTCGTACAGATCGGTTTCGAGGAGCTCCTCGAGCGTGTGCCCCACCGCCTCCTCGCGTCCGATCCCGGTGAGCTTCTCCATCTGCGGGTTCCAGCTCTCCACGCGGCCGTCGAGATCCGCCGCCAGAATCCCGACATGAATCGATTCGACGATGTTTTCCGAAAATTCCTTCAGCCGCTCGTACTCTTCCACCTTGCGCTCGAGCGAACGATAGAGCATCGCGTTGTCCACCGCGATCCCCACGTACCCCGACAGCGTGACCAGCAGCTCCACGTCTTCGCTCGAAAGGAAATCTCCGGAATCCGTGCGGCTCACGCCCAGATAGGCGATCACCCGTCCGCGCGCTGAGCACGCCAGGTAATAGGTGAGATCCAGCTCCGCAATGGTGCGGCGCACTGACGCGGGCAGCTCGTGCGACACCACATCGAGCATGTTGCGCGTGCGTTCGTAAAAGAGATACGGCTTCGCCGCGCCGTCGGGACCCGCATCGAGAAAGCTCAGATCCAGCCCGTAGGGAAGCTGGCTCGTCTGCTTCCCTTGCCGGTTGCTCGCGAGTTGTAGCCGGAATCCGCCCTCCCGCTCGTCCCGAATGAAGAACGCCACGTGCCGGATGCCCAGCGTGCGCACCAGCCGGTCCGCCACCGTTTCGAGCATCTCATCGAGATTCGTAGGCGATCCGAGCTCGCGCGCGAACTCGATCAGCGTGCGCCGGTAATCGTAGCGGTCTTTGTAGAAGTAATAACGGTCTAACTGCTCCTGAATCCAGTTGCGAATGGGCTGAAAGACGAACGCCGCGATCAGAATCAGCGCCACCATCGCCGTGCCGCTCAGATCGCCCGCGCGCGTCACCGAAAAAATCAAGCCGTAGAACACCCCGACCACGCACAGCGTCGCCAGCGTGTACACGTACCCTTCCTGGAAAATAATATCCACGTCCATCAGCCGGTACCGCAGAATCGCGTAGGCCCAGGTCAGCGGGATGAACGGCAGCGAGAGCACCGCCAGATTCATGGCGTGCGTCGGCGTCACGCCGGCGATAAACGGAATCACGTAGAACAAAGTGAACGGCAGAATGCCGATCACCGCGCCGTTGCGCAGCCACACCAGCTGCCGGCGCACGATGGGATCTTCCGCACGCGAACGTTGCACGTGCAGGACGGCCGCGCCCGCCAGATACATCGCGCTCAGAAATCCCAGCCACACGCGGTCCAGCAGCCACCGTGTTTCAAGCAGCGGCGCAGCGCTCGTCAGCCAGCCGTACACGAAGCCCAAATGCAGCGTGAGCAGTGTCACGCCCGGCACGTACACCAGCGCGGCCATGCCCCGCCGCCGGATCCATTTCTGCTCTTCCGGGAAAATGCAGCAGAAATGCAGAAACAGTGTCGGAGCCAGGAAGCCCGCCACCAGGTTCCCCAGGTAAATGACCTTATCGAAGTTGTTCAGCTTGCCCGAATAATGGAACGTCGAAAGAACGAAACTCGCCAGGCACAACAGGAAAAAGTGCAGCGACCGCTGGGCTCCCACGCGCCGGAAATAGACGAACAGCCCGATCGCCAGATACACGGCGCCCACCGCGTATTGGTAGAACAACGTCGAATCCCGCTCCGCTTCGCCGATGATGACGTTGAAGACGACTTCCTCGCCCGCGCGCAGAATCTTGTACTCGGTCTTCTTCCACGCCCCCAGCCGCGCCAGAATCGCCGTGACATCCTGCGACTCCTGAATCGGCACGTCGGCGATCGAGAGCAGCTCGTCGCCCTTGTGAATGCCGGCCTTCTCGCCCGGACTTCCCTCCACCACCCATACCGCCGTGATCGCCGAGTTCTGCCCCGCGCCCCGCTCCTGATCGAGCCACGTGACGCCGTCGTCGGGCAGATGAAAGCGGCTCTGCTGCTGGAAGTTGATCGCGGCGGCCACCACAACCGCCACCGTCACTATCACCAGCAACGCATTGCCGAATTGTTGCTTTAACTCTTTCATCGCGCCCTGAAACGCTGTGGATACACCTGTCCGCTAAAGGCCTTGCACGTCGATAACCACGCAAGAACGTTCGTTTCCTATTGAAAAGTATGGCACTTTTTGTCCCCATCCGTGCTCTCTACGGGATTTGGAAGATGGGATTCCACGCTTGGAACCGAGCCAATTTCCTATCGATGACGCACGCGCATGCTGCTATAATCGAATCCGCTTATTTTTCGAAGGAGGCGGGCATGCACAAACAAAATTGGCGCGCGTGGACGGTTTCAGCGATGGTCGTCGCCGGTTTGGCTCTCGGGATCGTCGGCGCGGGCGCGCAGTCGCCTGCCGGGGAGGGGAAACAGGCGGAAAAGAAGGCCAAACAGGCGCCTCTCCAACGATCGCCTCTGTTCTTTCGCGAGGACTGGAAAGCGCCGAGCCCCGCCGGTGAGCGGCCCGTCCGGCTGGACGACGTGAGCAATCCGAATCTCGAACTAAAACTCTACGGAGCCTCCGCAAAAGACATCCAGCTCTCGGGCAACGCCGGCAACGAGGCCGGACCCCTCAATTTGTGGACCGGCGTCACCACGTCGCCGATCGCCGTCGCGTTTCGCGAGAAAAATAGTTTTGTCGATCTCACAGGCCTCGGGAAGGTCCGCTGGATCACGCGCACCTCCGGCTTCCACGCGGTGCGGCCTGCCGTGAAACTGGCCGACGGGACCTGGCTTGTGGGCGATCGAACCTCCGGCACGTGGGCCGATTTCAATGAGAGTGAGATCTCCTTTCCCGAAGTTCGTTGGATGGCGCTCGACATCGAACGGGTTGTCACCAAGGGACGCTGGGTCGAGAACGTCGACCTGAGCAAAGTGGACGAAGTCGGATTTGCGGATCTGATGCCGGGCAGCGGCCACGGTCCCGGCGGCTGGATCAACGTCGCCCGCGTCGAAGTGTACGGCAAGCCGGTCAAGCGCTAGCCGTTCGGAAGTCTGCGCACGCCGAACGCTACGGCATCATTGTATGGCGTGCTGGGTATGGCGTGTTGGCGCGGAATTATTTTGGCCCGCCGGGTTGTGACACGCAGTACGTTGGCTGGACTCTACCCTGGCCGGGTATTCAAAAAACCGGGCGCTTATTTCAGTGCGTCGGGTGAGTGCAACCATTTCTCGACGCTGTCCGGTAGTTTCCCTCGATTGGAAAGGAACTGGCTGACCTGCCACATCTGGTCCTCGGTCAGCGATCCGCGATAGCCCGGCATTCCTGAGAGCCGTATGCCGTTCGCCACCACCCAGTAGTTCTGTCCCACCGGATCGTTGCCCATGACGGCGCGCTCGAAAAACTGCGGTGGATCCGGGAACATGCCCTTCGACGCGACGCTTCGGGGCGTCCCCTTCAGGCCATGGCATTCGACGCATTGTTCCCGATAGATCTTCGCGCCCGTCAGCAGGTTCTCCTCGCTCGCGGGCAATCCGGCGCTGGTGGGCGCTTCGCGCGCGATCTTCGCCTCGATCGCCGCACCCGCCAGCAGTTGCTCGAACGGAATCACGGGTCCGTTCACCGCGACTGGAACATACCCGAAGCGGAGATAAAGGAACAGGGCCGCCGGCAACACGATCCAGCCGATCAGCATGCCGAGGAAGAAAACTTTCACAGGACTATTCTAGCGGGACATTTCGGATCCCCTGTGGGGCTCTCGCGGCGTGGGGGAGGCCCTTGGACTGCGGCGGTCTCTCAGACCGCCTTCGACAACCATCTCCTGCCGAATTGAGATACGATAGCAAGGCATTGAAGGAGAAAATGTCTATGCCCAAAACGAAACTCTCAACGTTGCTCGCGATCGTCGCGATCTCTGGCGCCGGCGTCGCCCGCGCCGAACAGGGACTCATCACTCACAAGGCCCTGTCGCTCGACATGGCGCTCGCCATGGCGCACGGCTCTCTCGATAAATGCCGCCAGATGAACTACCACTGCGCGATCACCGTGCTCGATGCCACCGGGCGGACCATCATCGCGCTTCAGGACGACGGCGCGAGCCTCCATCGCTTCGACGTGGCTCGCAAGAAAGCCTACACCGCGCTGGTGTATCGCAAGCCCTCGAAAGATGTCGTCGAGGGCTGGTCCAAGAAAACCGCCGAGCCGACTCCGCTCCTCGAAGGCACCGAGCCGAATCCTCCCATCGAAGGCACCATCGACATGGGCGGCGGGCTCCCGATTATCGTGGATAAGGAAACCATCGGCGCCATCGCCGTCAGCGGCGCGCCCGGCTGGGATATGGATGAGGCCTGCGCCCGCGCCGGCCTCGCCAAAGTCGCCGATAAGCTGAAGTAAGCGCCGTCGCGGATCGTTCGATAAAAGTCGGAAGGCGAAGACAATTCTCTGGTTTTCAGTCCGCCTTGCGGAGCAGATCCTCGGCCCACTGCGTGGCTTCGAGGTATGCGTCTCCGGCCTGTGAGAACGAGATTCCGCAGAGCTGCGCTAACCGCTCCGCGGCGTCCCAGTCGGCGCGTTCGTAGCATTGAATCAGTTCGTGCAGCCGCGCGAGCAGGCTGCCCTCCGGAGCGACCCCCAGGAGCGCCTCCGTGATTTCCGTTCCGATGTCCATGCTGTGCAAAGCTTCGTCGAGCGGTTGATCCACCAGCCCGTCGAGCAGGGAGAACATGCCCATCAGGAAGGCCTGGCCCGGTCGCGGCGCATTCGCAAGCTCGGCCAGACGTTCGCTGAAACGCGCCCTCTGCAGTGAAAGCGTCAGCAATTCGGTCGGCTTATCGGTCGCGAGCGTGGGAAGCGTCGCGAGCGCCACCCATCTCCGCATCCCGTCCTCACCCAGCACCATCAGCGCCCGGCGGATCGATTGGATCTCCGCGCGACGCGAGAACATGGCGGAATTCACGTAGCGCAGCAGTTTATAGGTCAGGGCCACATCCTGGCGCAGCAGTTCCCGCACCCGGTCGAAATCGATATCCACCTGCTGCACTTCCCGCAGCAGCCGGAAACAGGAGGTTTTCACCGCCGGAATCTGCTGGCTCCGCACCAGCACGGGACGAGCGAAAAAGTATCCCTGAAACAAATCGTAACCGGCCCGCCGCGCCCATTCGAACTCGGCGTAGCTCTCCACTTTTTCCGCCAGCATCACCGTGCCGCGCGGCTTGTAGGCGTGGAGCATGCGCTCCTGCTCCTCGCGCGACGTTAAACGCATGTCCACCTTGATCACGCCGGCGATGCGCGTCAAAGGCTCCCAGCCCGGTTCGTTGGTGAAGTCGTCGAGCGCGAGCGCGTAACCCTGCTGCGCGATGCTCTCGCACAACGCAACCAGATCCTGCGTGGGCTGGACCGTTTCCAGGATTTCAATCACGATCGATTCGCGCGGCAGCGTCAAATGCATCTGCTGCCGCAGCAAACGATGATCGAAATTGACGAACGCCTTTTTCCCGCTCAGCGCCCGTTCCGCGCCGATCGACATCAATGTGTTCGAAAGCACCTGCATGGTCGCCGCGTCGGCCGCGGTCCCGTCAAACCCGTTACTCGTGGCGTTGGAACGGTACAACAATTCATATCCATAAACTTTTCTGTCGCGATCGAATATCGCCTGGCGGGCAATCTGAACGTCCACTCTTCGCATATCGGACGAACGCGCGCCAAACTGGAGCCAGGGAGCGGGAGAAAGACGGCGATCGAGACAAAAAAGATCGGCGATCCGTGCACGCCTGCTCCTCCCCGGGGTCCGCCGTCTCTCAAATCGCTATAATTGTCCATTCGCTCCGAATCGCGGCTCGTCCCATCTCTATGAATATCGATTGGTTCCCTCTTTGGCTGAGCCTGCGCGTGGCGTTTCTCTCCACCGCGCTCGCGCTCGTCGGAGGCCTGTGGATCGCCTACCTCCTTGCCAATCGCGAGTTTCGCGGAAAAGATTTTCTGGACGCTGCCGTCACCTTGCCGCTCGTGCTCCCGCCCACCGTCCTCGGATACTATCTGCTGGTCCTGATCGGCCGCGCGAGCCCTTTCGGAAAATTGTGGGAAGCCGCCTTCGGCTCGCCCCTGGTGTTCACCTGGAAGGCCGCGGTCGTCGCCGCGCTCCTGCACGCACTCCCGCTGCTCGTCAAATCCGCACGGGCCGCTCTCGAAAGTGTGGATCGCAGCTACGAGCGCGCCGCGCGCAATCTCGGCGCATCCGAATGGAAACTTTTCTTTCGGGTGAGCCTGCCGCTCGCCCGCCGCTCCATCCTCGCGGCCACCGCTCTCGCCTTCGCCCGCTCGCTCGGGGATTTCGGCGTCACCCTCATGGTCGCGGGCAACATTCCGGGCCGCACGCAGACCGTGGCCGTGGCGATTTACGACGCCGTCGAATCGGGCAACGGCGCGGCCGCCCGCATTCTGGTGCTGGTCGTCTCGGCGGTCGCGCTTCTGATCCTTACTCTGGCCAACCGGTTGCTGCCGGCCGGCGCCCCCGCCTCTAATCTGAAAAGAGCCATGCTCGCCGCGCGCATCCGTAAAACATTTCCGCCGCGTCCCGATTCGGCGGGGTTTACCCTCGATCTCGAATTTTCGGCCACCCAGGGCGTCACCGTTTTGTTCGGCCCAAGCGGAGCCGGGAAGACGCTGTCGCTCGATGCCCTGGCCGGTTTCTCCCGCCCCGACGAAGGACGCATCCTGCTCGACGATCAGATTCTCTACGACGGCGCGACCGGCGTGTGCCTGCCTCCGCAGATGCGCAACTGCGGCTACGTGTTTCAAAATTACGCGCTGTTTCCCCACATGACGCTGCGCGAAAACCTGGCCTTCGCCGCCGAGCGCCGGCCGCGCCTCGAACGCCACCGGCGCGTGCACGAGATGCTCGAGAAATTCCACCTCACAGAAGCCGCCGGCCGCCGCCCGCATGAAGTCTCCGGAGGCCAGCGCCAGCGCTGCTCCATCGCCCGCGCGCTGATCGCGGAGCCTAGACTTTTGCTGCTCGATGAGCCCGCGACCGGCCTCGACGCTCCCCTGCGCGCCGAATTTTACGACGCCCTCCGCCGCGTCAAGGAAGACTTCAAAACCCCCATGCTGCTCGTCACCCACGATCTCGCCGAATGTTTCGAGCTCGCCGGCGAAATGCTGATCGTGCATCACGGACGCATCGTGCAGAAGGGCACTCCCCGGTCCATTCTCGATGAGCCCGCCAACCTCGAAGTCGCGCGGCTCCTCGGCACTTTCAATCTGATCGACGCGGAGATCCGCACGCTCGATCCGGGCCGCCACACCAGCCGTCTGCGCCTCGGTGAATTCGAACTCGAAGGTCCCTATTTCCCCGGTCATCTGAAAGGCGACCGCGTGACGCTCTGCGTGCGCCCGGAGCAACTCTCGGCCGCCGCGCGCGACGGGAAGCCTGGGTTAAATCAAACAGGATCCTATCAAATGCGTCCGAACCAGATCCCCGCCGAACTCGCTCGCGTCGTCGAGCGTCCCCATGGCCTGCGCCTGGAATTTACCAGTCCGGCGTTTTCGAGCACCGTGCGCGTGACCGTTTCCCGCGCGGATTACGAACGCCTGAAGGAAACCCGCGCCTGGGTCGTGGAATTTCCGAGGGAGGCGCTTAGAGTGGTCTAGCGCGTCGGCCTCCAACCGATTTCTATAGCCCTCCCTGCACGTTATCCCGAGCCTTGCACGTCCTCCTGACTGCGCGTCATCCCGAGCGAAGTCGAGGGACCTGCTTTTTGTGCGGTTGCAATCGAACCATCCCGAGCAAGCGCAGAAACCCAGCGGCGTCGGAGCGCACCGTACGCACCACGCTCACACCGCCCGCACCGCCGCGCTCACCGGCTTCGACCCGACCGGAATCACCGTCAACAGCGACGCCCGCCGCTCGCGATTCTTCGTAATCGCGGCGACCCTCAGCACCGAAACATCCCCCGATTGGCGATTGAGCACCAGCGCGTACTGATCGTCCGGCGTCACGGCGATGAAACCCGGATCGCTGCCGACCGAAACCACCCCGACCACTTTGCGCGAATTGATTTCCAGAATACTGACGTTGCCCGCCGAAGGATTCGCGACAAATAAATAAGCCTGCGAAGCCGCCATGGCAGACGGATTCGGCCCCACCAGTACGGTTTCGGCAATCTCCGGCGTGCGGTAGGGAAACACGATCACCACCGCGTCCAGGCCTTCACCCGTCACAAAGAGTTGCCCTCCGTCGGAGTTGAAACACAGATTATCGGGACGAACCGCGAGCGGCAGGTGCGTGATCAGCGGCGGCGCGGCGGCGTTCGCCGCCCGGACGTCGTAGAGCGATAAACGCCGCTCCCCGCGATCGGCGGCGATCAGAATACTGCCGTCCGCCAGATACCGCACGGCTCCGAAATCTCCCGTCCCCGCCGCGGCAAGCAGCTTGCGCGGTGCAAGGTCCACCAGCCGCACGTCGGCCTTGAAGCCGATGGCCGCGTTTTTCCCGTCAGGCGACAGCGCGAAATCCACCGGCTCCTCCGGGAGCGCCAGCTTGAAATCCACTGTCATGGCAGCCAAATTCAGCCGGATCAGCGTACGCGGCTCGCGGGCGAGTACGTAGAGCGCGCTCTCATCGAAGGCCATTCGCATCGCCATTGCGCTCGCCTCAACTCGCACTGCGCGCGTGGCGTTGAGCCGGTCGAGCGCGATTTCGTGAATCGTGCCGGTGGCCGCCGCGAGCGCGTAGACGAAGGGACGTTTCTTCGCCGCGATCACCTGCGTGGGCGCACCGCTCAGAGGGATCTGCCGTGCGACGGCCATCGCTTCCAGGTCCACCGCGGCGATCGCGTTGCCTTCCTCGTTCGCCACGAACGCGTAGCCGCGAAATCCGGGCCCGCGCCGGCGCCGGCTGCAGGCCTCCTCGGAGACGGCGGCCAGAGCCCCCAACGAAAGCGCGAGAAAACCTCGGCGGGCGATCACTGCTCCAGTGTAAACCGTGTTCCCGGCGCTTCTCTAGGTCGTTGAAAATAAAACGTAAGTTGCCCATCACGTTTCGCTGTGTTAACTTCGGATGGAACGCTCGGCCCGGGATCTCTCTGCTCTCTCTTTTATGAATCTGCGGTCTTTGTTTAGTCTGTTCTCGTCCGACCTGGCCATCGACCTCGGCACGGCCAATACCCTGGTCTTCGCCCGCGGCAAGGGCATCGTCGTGAACGAGCCTTCCATCGTCGCGCTGAATAAAAATTCGGGCGAGGTGGAAGCCGTCGGACGCGAGGCTAAAGAGATGCTCGGGCGCACGCCCGGCAATATCGTGGCGATCCGGCCCATGAAGGACGGCGTCATCGCCGACTTCAAGGTCACCGAGCGCATGCTCAATTACTTCATCCAGAAGGCCCATGGACGCAAGATGCTGGTGCATCCCCGCATCATCATCGGCGTGCCGAGCGAGATCACGCAGGTGGAAAAGCGCGCCGTCATCGATTCCGCCTATCATGCCAAAGCGAGCGAAGTGTACCTGGTGGAACAGGCCATGGTCGCCGCTATCGGCGCGGGTTTGCCCATCACGGAGCCCTCCGGCAATATGGTGGTGGATATCGGCGGCGGCACCACCGACGTCGCGGTGATTTCTCTTTCCGGCATCGTCTATTCGCGCTCCGTGCGCGTCGCCGGCAATGAGATGGACGACGCCATCATGCAGTACATGAAGCGCAAGTACAATCTCCTGATCGGCGAAACCACGGCCGAGAAGGTGAAGATCCAGATCGGCTCCGCCTACGAGCTCGATAAGCCGCTCACCATGGAGATCAAGGGACGCAACCTGATCGAGGGCGTTCCGAAAACCGTTACCGTCGACGATAGCGAAATCCGCGAGGCTCTCGCCGAATGCATCGCCGTCATCCTGAACGCGATTCGCGTGGCCCTGGAGCGCACGCCCCCGGAACTTTCCGCCGATATCAGCGATCGGGGCATCGTGCTCACCGGCGGGGGCGCCATGATCAAGAATCTCGATAAACGCATCCGCAAGGAAACCGGATTGCCGGTGTCCATTGCCGAGGATCCCTTGGCCTCGGTCGTCCTGGGAACTGGGAAAATGTTGACGGAGTTTAAATTGCTGCGGCGCATTGCCATCGAGTAGCAGGACTCCGCGAGCGCGGTTATAGGTATGGAAGCGCTTTTTAATCGGTACCGGAACGTCGGCGCTTTGGTGGTCGCCATCGTCGCGCAGCTCATGCTGCTCGCCTACCAGATCAAAGGCAACGGCGAGGTTCGCCTGATCCGCGTGTGGGCCGTCAGCGCCGTCACTCCCGTAGCCCGCGGCATGGAAGCCGGACGTAGTTCGGTGGCGCATTTCCTGAGGGATTATTTTTATCTGCTCAGCGTGCGCGGCGATAACCAGCGTTTAAAAGCGGAAGTGGATCGCGTGCGACTGGAAAATCAGTTCTTGCGCAATGAACTTTCCACCGCCGATCGCGCCAGATCGCTCGCCATTTTCCAGCAGCAATCTCCCTCCCGCACCGTGGCCGCGCACGTGATCGGAAACACCACCGGCGTCGGCGCGAAGGTCGTCATCGTGGATCGCGGCTCCAACAGCGGGATTGAAAAAGGAATGGCCGTCATTACTCCGGACGGCATCGCGGGCAAGATCATCAGTGTGTTTCCCACCGCCTCGTATATGCTGCTCATCACCGATCCGAGCTTCGCCGCGGGCGTTCTCTCGCAGAAGAACCGCGTCCACGGCACCGTGAAAGGCCTGGGGTACGGAAGCGTGACCGTCGATTATGTCCAGAACGAGGAAACCGTGGAGCAGGGCGAATGGTTTTATACCTCGGGCGACGATCGCATTTTTCCCAAAGGTCTGCCCGTCGGCCAGGTGACCGTCGCGCGCTCCGGCAAAGGACGAAAAGAAATTTACGTCAATCCGGCCGGCCTGCAAAACGGGCTCGAAGAAGTGCTCATCATCGTCGATGGAGTGCATCGCGACCTGCCGGAAATATCGGCCGGCGATCAGCCCGTCCATCTCCTCGATCCGCCGCCCGCCGACGGAAACTCCGAAGCGGCTCCCCTCGATTCCGGCCCGCGCGTCACCGACGCCGATCGCCTGGTCGATCGCTATAAGAAGATCGGGGAGGCGCAAAAACACGTGTACGGCGAGCATGGCAGTGGAGCCCCGAACTATAACCTTGATCCCGGCGCATTGTCGTCCACTGCCGCTCCGAAGACCCCCGCCGCGTCGCCCGCACCTGTGCCCGCTGCCGCAACGTCACCCGCCGCTGCGACGTCACCCGCCGCCCCCAGATTCACCACGCCCCAGGCAGCGCCGCCCTCGACAACTCCACAAGCAAGCACTCCGCAGGCGACCGCTCCACAGGCAACCTCTCCACAGGTGAACGCGAACGCCGCGTCGCCGAGAACGGCCTCCCCGGCCGCCGCCCAGGCCGCTCCCCCCTCTGACCGCGGAACGGCGCGCTAATCCATGGCGACCACGACCGGCAGCGATTTCCGCGAAGATTTCTCCCAGGCGTCACTCAAAGGCAATACCGTCACCTATCGCGTGGTCGCCGTCGCCGGGATCGCCGTTGCCGCCATTCTTTTCCGCGTGTATGTCCCCCGCTGGATCTCGTACTTGGCCTATCTCGAACTGCCTTTGCTCGTCACCATTTATTTTTCGCTGATGCGGCGATCCCCGCTCGCGGGCGTGGCCTACGGCGCCTGCATCGGCCTCGCCCAGGACTCGCTCTCGCCCGATCCGCTCGGGATGTTCGGCATCGTCAAAACGCTCGTCGGATATTTCGCGGCCACGGTGGGCCAGCGCTTTAACGTCGAAAACACCGGCGTGCGCTTCACTCTGAGCTTCTTCTTCTATTTCTTTCATCAATTCTTTTACTGGGTGCTCGCGCGCGCGCTCCTCGCGCAAATGATCGGTTTTGACCTGCCAACCACGCTGATCGTGGCCGTCGCTCAACGCGCTGGTCGCGGTGCCTTTATTCCGCGTGTTGGATAAACTGAAGGTTACCGAGTAGCGGAGCGATTTGGGAATGCCGTCTTTTGATCCTGAGTATCCGCAGCATCCGCCCAGGCGCCTCGCGCGCGACGACACGCGTTTTGCGCTCGAACGCATCACCGTGTTCCAGTACACCGCGCTCGCTATTTTTCTTTTTTTGATCACCGGTTTTTGGATGCTGCAGGTACGCGACGCCGAAAGCAACAGCCAGCTCGCCGAGCGCAACAGCATCAAGACCATTCCGGTTCTCGCTCCGCGCGGCAAGCTCCTCGACCGCGACGGCCGCGTGATCGTCGATAACGCATCCGCCTACACGCTCCTGCTGACCCGCGAAAATCTGAAGCCGGAGCACCTCGATCCCATCGCCAGGGGCCTCAACCTGGACCCCGCCGATCTGCGCGCGCGTCTAAAGCGCTTTCAATCGCGCCCCAAGTACGTGCCTTTGGTGGTCAAGCAGGATCTGTCGCCGTCGGAAATCTCCTTCGTCGAATCCCACCGCGACGCCAACACCTTTCCGGAAATGGAGCTCATCCAGAACCAGCGCCGCCTCTATCCCCGCGATGGCCTCGCCGCGCACGTGATCGGCTACGTCGGCGAAGTCTCCGACCAGGAGCTCGAATTCCAGCGAATTCGCGAAATACGCCCAAGGCGAAATCGTCGGCAAGGCCGGCATCGAGCGCCAGTATAACGACCTGCTCACCGGCGTCGACGGCCAGCGCCGCGTCGTCGTCGATAGCCTCGGGCGCGAGCGCGAAGTTCTCGAGAGCGCCGAAGCTACTCCGGGCGGCAGCCTCCAGCTCACTTTGGATCTGGATCTGCAAGCCGTCGCCGAACTGGCGCTTGAGGGGAAAAAGGGCGCTGCCGTCGCGCTCGATCCGCGCACCGGCGAAGTGCTCGCCATGGTCAGCCGCCCGGCGTTCGATCCGAATGCTTTCGCCACGCGCATCAGCCCGGACTATTGGAAGCAGCTCACGTCCGGCAACGACAATCCGATGCTCAACCGCGCGATTCAGGCGCAGTTCGCCCCGGGCTCAACGTTCAAGCCCATCATGGCGCTCGCCGGACTCGAGACCGGAACCATCGACCGAACACGATACCTTTCACTGCCCGGGAGGAGCGACGTTCTACGGACGCTATTTCAAATGCTGGTGGAAACCGGGACACGGAACCGTCGACGTCCACCGCGGCATCGTCCAATCCTGCGACGTTTTCTTTTACAACCTGGGCAACAAACTGGGGATCGATGCGATCGCGCAATACGCCCAGATGGCCGGCCTGGGGTCCAAAACCGGCATCGACCTGCCGGGCGAGGCCGAGGGTCTCATGCCTTCGAGCAAGTGGAAACTGCGCACGCAGCGCGAGAAATGGTACGCCGGCGAAACGATTTCCGTGGCCATCGGGCAGGGCGCCGTCACTGTGACTCCTCTGCAACTCGCCTCGGCCATCGGAGGAATTGTCAGCGAAGGCGCGTGGTACCGGCCGCACCTCGTCAAGACCAGCGCGCCGCTCGAGCCCCGCCGCGGGGAACTCAACCCCGATAACGTCGCCGCGGTGGTCCAGGGCATGTACGGAGTGGTGAACGAGGGAGGCACCGGCGCCGCTTCGCGCATCGAGGGAATCGAATTCTCCGGGAAAACCGGCAGCGCGCAGCGCGTCTCGAACGACCTCCGGAAATCCGGAAAGCTCGATAAGAGCGAAGACCTCGACAACGGATGGTTCGTCGGTTTCGCTCCGCGCCAGAATCCGGAGATCGTCGTCGCCGTGCTGCTCGAAGGCGGCGAACATGGCGCGCTCGCGGCTCCGGTCGCGCGCGACATCGTCAAAGCGTACTTCGACAAGAAGGCGCGCATCTCGCAAAAGGCCGAGCCGCAAACGCCGCTCGCTTTGCTGTCCGCTCCGCTTCGCTAACCGGCGCTCGCACGCCGCGCCGGCGACCAGGGCCCGAGCCAGACGCTATTTCTTGCCTTTTACCACGTTGCCGCGCCCATCGCGCATCTCGTTGCCCTTAAACTTCGCGACATTCCCTACCGGCTTCGACGGTTCCGGCTTTTCTCCGCGCTCCGGCAGCTTGCCTTTAAAACCGTGATCCGGATGGAAATGATTGTTCACGTGACCGCGGAAATCTCCCGAGCCGTGAAACCACGGGCCTGCGCCGATGAAGACCCCGCCGTTGAACCACTCCGGACCGTAGTAACCGTACGGCGCGCAATTGTACGGAGCCACGTCGTAATAGCCGTACGGACACGCCGGTTCGGCTCCGATCTGGACGCTGACCTGCGCTTCTGCTTTCGGCGCAAGGGCGGTTAGTCCGATTCCAAGTACCGCTGCGAACAATGCAATTTTTATGGGATGCAAGGGGCCTCTCCTCGCTTTTAAAGATGAAGAGGGCGGCAGGCCGTTACGATTTCGGGCGATTTCCCCGCTGCCATAGCCGAAGTCCGAGCGGAATCGCACAGCTCCTACAGTCAGCAAGGGAGACGAGCTCGACGGTTCCTCGCAGGAAATGAAAACCGCACGCGGGATTACCCGGCGGGCTTCCGCGCGACAATCGCGATGCCGGCCTGATCCGCCAACCGGACCATCTCTTCGCGATCGAGCAGTAGCGTCCGTCCCGCATCGATGCTCGCGGCCGTAGCCCCCGTTTCCGCCATCACCGCGATCGTTTGCGGGCCCATCACCGGAACGTCGAAAAGCAGATGCGCTCTGCGCCGCGATCCCTTCACCAGGCGCAGCGGTTTCCCCTGGACCAGCGCCGCGGCCCGGCGCAGCATGGCATCCGTTCCCTCCATCGCTTCCACCGCCACGCATGCCCTCTCGCCGATCGCCACGCTCTGCCCCACGTCGTGCGCGGAAAGCGCGGCCGCCAGTTTGCTTCCGTAATCGAGATCGCGGCGTTCGTCCTCATTCGGCGCGCGCCGCGTGAGGACGCCTTCGGGAGCGAGCAGGTCCTTCAGCAGGAGCGTCGAATCGAGTAAATCGATTCCCTCCTCCGCCAAAATCTTTCGCACTCCGCCGATCAGTCCCTCCGTGTTTTTGCTTTCGAGCGAAGCGAGCAATTTCACCAGCCGCCAATCCGGCACAATGGACGAAAAGATTTTCGCGTGCTTCACCTGCCCGCACATCATCACCCGCGAAATCTTCTCCGCATGGCAGATGTCGATCAGTTTGCCGAGCGACCCGAGCGAAATCCAATGCGAGCGCGCGGCCAGTGCCTCGATCTCCGCGGACGCCTCTTCCTTGATCCCGATCGCGACTACCTCGATTCCGGCTTTTTTCGCGGCCTCGAGCGCCAGCACCGGGAAACGTCCGTTGCCCGCGATCATGCCGATGGGTCCGGCCACGCGCGCAGGGGTCGTGGGCATACTTTATTTATGGAAGCCGCGCTCGGCTTCTGCGATGAAAGCGAGCAAATGGGCAATCTCGGGCGTCCGGGTCACTCCCGCCTCGATTTGCTCTATGGCCTGGGATGTATTGCGCCCGCCTCGCGTCAGTAGCCGCAGGGCCTTGTGCAGCGCCGCAATCGTTTCGGGCGAAAATCCCCGGCGCTCCAGGCCGGTCTTGTTTTCGCCGAACACCTTCACTTCGCGCGTGCTGAGCGTGGTCGAAAACGGCAGCACGTCCTGCGTGATCACGCTGAATCCTCCGATGATCGCGTGCTGGCCCACACGGCAGAACTGGTGGATCGCGGTGCCCGCGCTCACCACCGCCCAGTCGAAAACCGTAACGTGCCCGCCCAGCGTCGCCGCGTGCCCGATCACCGTGTGGCTCCCTACCGCGCAATCGTGCGCCACGTGAACATAAGCCATCAACAGGTTGTCGTCACCGATCGAGGTCAGCATGCCGCCCGCTTCCGTGCCTCGGTGGATCGTCACGAACTCGCGCACCCGGTTGCGATTTCCGATTTTGGTGCGGGAGCGCTCGCCATGGTATTTGAGATCCTGCGGAGCCACGCCCACCGTGGAGTACGGGAAGAAAACGTTATCCTCACCGATCTCTAACGGGCCTTCGAGAAATACGTGGCCCTTCAGTTCGGTGCGCGCCCCGATCTCGACGTCCGCGCCCACGATCGAATACGGTCCGATGCACGCCGAGTCCGCAATTCGGGCGGACGGATCGACAATCGCAGTCGGATGAATCGGCATCGGGGATCGTCAGCGCGACGGGGAGTCGGGCTGCGGGCGGTCCGCGAGCACGCAGAACATCTCCGCCTCGGCCACCAGAACGCCGTCCACCGTGGCCGTGCCGTTCATCTTCGCGAGCGCTGCTTTGCGCTTGATCAGCTTCATTTCGATGCGCAATTGATCGCCCGGCCGAACCGGCTTGCGAAACTTCGCGCCGTCCACACCCGCAAGCAGCACCAGCTTATTTTTGCGCTCCGGAATCTGGCTCAGCACCAGGACGCCCGCCACCTGCGCCATCGCTTCCACGATCAGCACGCCCGGCATCACCGGGTAATCGGGAAAATGGCCGGTGAAAAACGGCTCGTTGATCGTGACGTTCTTAATCCCCACGATGCGCTCCGGCTCCAGTTCCTCAATGCGATCCACCAGCAGGAACGGATAGCGGTGCGGCAGGATGTCGCGGATCTCCTCGATATTCAACCGAGTTGTCATTTCACCAACAGGCATGAATTCGCCATTATAGCAAGGCGTTTTCCGGCGGCTGCTGTTCTCTCGGACTATCCTCTAGAAATGGATGCTTTTTTACGCGCGGCGCGGCGGCGGCTGGCACCTGCCATCGCGCTGATTCGCGATCTGGTCGAATGCGAGACTCCGAGCGGCGATCCCGCAGCCCTCTCCCGCTTCGTCCACATGTTCGCCGATCGCGTGGAGGATATCGCTCGCGTCCGGACGTTCTCCGGAAGCTCAATGGGCCGCGCGGCCCACGGGCCCCATTTTCGCTGCGAGTTTGATTTGCCCGGCTCGAAGAAGCAGGGCCAGATCCTCGCATTAGGCCATTCCGATACCGTCTGGCCGCTGGGAACTCTGCGGACCATGCCGTTCCGGCGCTCGCGCGGCCGCCTATGGGGACCGGGCGTGTTTGACATGAAAAGCGGCCTGGCGCTCTTTGTCACCGCCATGCGCATTCTTCGCGATCTCGATGTGCCCGTCCGGAGACGCGTCGTCCTGCAGATCAATTCGGATGAAGAAATCGGCAGCCCATCGTCGCGCCGTCTCACCGAGCAGGCCGCGCTTGAAAGCGAAGCGGTATTGGTGCTCGAGCCAGCCGCTTCCGAAGGCCGCTTGAAGACCGCGCGCAAGGGCGTCGGCGATTATACCGTCACGGTGCGGGGCGTGGCCGCGCACGCCGGCCTCGATTTCGAAAAGGGCGCGAGCGCGATCGTGGAAATGGCGCGGCAGATCGGGCGGATGGACTCGTTACATATGGACTCGTTACATATGGCTTCGTTCCGGCGTCCGGGCGTCACCATCAGCCCCGGCGTGATTCGCGGTGGCACGGCCAGCAACGTCGTGGCCGCCGAATGTTCCGTCGAGGTGGACGTCCGCGTCACCCGTTTGAGCGACGCCCGTTTTGTCGATCGCTTCTTCCGCTCGCTCAAACCCTTCGACAAGCGCTGTTCCGTCAGCGTCGAAGGTGGGTTGAACCGTCCGCCCATGATTCGCACGGCTAAAACCGCCCGGCTGTTCCAACTCGCGGCGAGTCTCGCTTCGGAAATGGGACTCGATCTCGACGAATGCGGAGTCGGCGGGGGCTCGGACGGCAACTTCACCGCCGCGCTTGGGGTTCCTACTCTCGATGGCTTGGGCGCGGTCGGCGAGGGAGCGCATGCCTCCGGCGAATCCGTTTTCATCGGAACGCTGGCGGAAAGAGCGGCATTGCTCGCGAAACTGACTGCCGCTCTGTAACGTCTACGTTCTGGGCGTCTACTTGATATCCTGAGATTTACACTACTATGCGCTGGGGACGGTGGCTGATCCTAGTCGCCATTGTATTGATCGCGATCGCCGTTGGCGCAACCTACTCCGAGCGCAAGGCGGCGCTTGCCCGGAATGCGCCGGTTCCTCCGCCTCGCCTCGCCACGGGCCTCGACGGACGCGCCGACGACTGGGTTTATACCCAGAGCGACTCCGACCGCCCGCGCGTCACCGTTCGCGCTAAAAGCTTTAAGCAGGTCCGGGCGCCCTCCGTTCTGCAGCTCGATGGCGTGGAGCTGCAGTTGTTCAACAAAGACGGTACCGAGTACGACCTGGTCCACAGCGCGCAAGCCGAGTTCGATATCCCCGGCAAGACCCTTTATTCCGACGGCCCCGTCGAAATCGCCATGGGCATTCCCGCCGACGGCTCCGAACCCTCCGGCAGGAAGCTGAAGATTACCGGCTCGGGGGTCCATTTTGCGAGCGATACCGGCAAGGCCACCACCGAACGCGAGGCTCATTTTCAATTCGATCAGGGCGGCGGATCGGCCACCGGCGCCGAGTACGATCCCACCACCAAGCAGCTCCACCTGCTCCATGACGTGAAGCTCGATTGGCGCGGCAAGACGGATGAAGCGAAGCCCATGCATATCGAGGCGGGCGAGGCGCTCTATCTCGAAGGCGAATCGCGGGTGCTTCTCATGCAATGGTCCAAGCTCATGCGCGACGCGCTCAGCATGGAAGCGGGACCCGCCACCGTCCTGCTCCAGGACGGCTCCGTGCAGGAAGTCATCACGGAGAACGCCCACGGGGTGCAGGACGATCCCGGCCGGCGGCTCGAATTCGGCGCGGATCATCTGGATATTCACTTCGCGCAGAACATGCTGGTGCGCTCGATGTACGGCCAGCAGAACGGGCGCATCGTATCGACCTCCGTGGGGATGCGGACCACCGTCACCGCCGACCGGCTCGACCTGGAATTTCAGCCCTCCGGCCAGCAAAGCACGCTCACCGGCGCCGTCGCCACCGGAAAAGGCGTCGCCCGGGCTGAGCCGCTCCCGCAACCCGGCGTGTTGCTGGCCGACACGCGCATCCTGCGCAGCGATACCATCCGCATGCAGATGCGCCCCAACGGCCAGGACATTGATAACGTTGTGACCGACGGGCCCGGCACCGTGGACTTTCTGCCCAACCGTCCGGAACAGCCCAAGCGGTGGATGAAGGGCGATCGCATCTGGATCGCCTACGGGGACGAAAATCGCATCCGGTCGTTCCGCTCGATCAACGCGATGACGCGCACCGAAAAACCCACCGTCGCCGCGGGTAAGCCCGCGCCGGATAAGTCTCTCGCGCCTCCTCCCCCGCAGGTCACCCAGAGTAAAGATCTGCTCGCGACTTTCAATCCCATGACCAGCGAGCTCGACCGGCTGGAGCAGAAAACCGACTTCCGCTATGAGGAAGGCCTGCGCCACGCCACCGCGGATCGCGCCGTGCTCGAGCAGGCCAAGGATCTGATGACGCTCGACGGCACCGCACGCGTCTGGGATAATACCGGCTCGGCCGCCGGCGATCATATCGCGCTTTATCAGAAAACCGGCGACTATGCCGTTGACGGACACGTTGCCACCACCCGCATACCCGACGAAAAGGGCAATCCGGGCATGCTTTCGACAACCGAAATCATGCAGGCCCGCGCGCAGCACATGACCTCCGCCCAGAATAATCAGAAGCTCCACTACGAAGGCAATGCCGTCGCCTGGCAGGGCGCGAATCGCGTGGAGGCCGATCGCCTGGATATCGACCGCGGACGTCACATCCTCGAGGCCCACGGAAAAGTCGTGAGTCAGTTTATCGACAAAGCCAAAGGCGATGACAGCAAAGATAAAGCCAAAGGCGATGGCGATAAAGATAAAGCCAAAGGCGATGGCGATAAGGACAAGGCCAAGAGCGAGCCCGCCAAGGGTACCGCCGCGAAAACGAGTACCGCCCAGGTCTCTGCAAGCACGAAAAATCTCCCGCTGAAAACCGTGGCCGATGATCGCGGCAAGGAGATTATCAGCAAAGACGTCGCCAACAAAAATATCGACGCCGGCATCGACAGCCCGGCCAAAAGCACGGATGGTAAGGCGAAAAGCTCGAAAGCCGCCGTGGGCCCCGTCTACACCGTCGTGCGCGCTCCCGATCTGATCTACGACGAGGATTCGCGCATCGCCAACTATCAGGGCGGCGCGACGCTCGCGCGCCCGGGCTTAAACGTGGTGGGCCGCGCCATCCGCGCTTTTCTTCGCGATTCCGATTCCGATTCGTCGCTCGACAAAGCGTTCGCCGATGGCGAAGTCAAGATCGTGCACACCGACGGCCCCCGGACCCGCGTCGGCACTTCGGAACACGCCGAGTACTATGCGGATGATGAAAAGGTTCTGCTCAACGGCGGCAGCCCGCTTCTGGTGGACAGCTTGAAAGGGAAAACCAGCGGTCATGAATTGACCTGGTTTGCTCACAATGATAGGCTGCTCGTGAACGGTATTGAGAGCCGGCCCGCCGATAGTCTTCTGCGTAAAAAATAGCCCGTGCACACACTTCAGACAGAGGAACTCGTCAAGAGCTACCGCGGACGCAAAGTGGTGGATCGCGTTTCAGTCAATGTGCGCCAGGGCGAAGTCGTAGGCTTGCTCGGCCCCAACGGCGCCGGGAAAACGACGTCCTTCTATATGATTGTCGGCCTGGTCACGCCGGATTCCGGACGCGTGCTGCTCGACCAGGACGACATTACGCGCTTTGCCATGTATCAGCGAGCGCGCAAGGGAATCAGCTATCTGCCCCAGGAAGCTTCGGTGTTCCGGAAACTCTCCGTCGAGGACAACCTGATCGCCATTCTGCAGACCCTGCGTCTCAGCCGCCGGGAGCGCCAGGATCGGATGAACCGCCTGATCGAACAGCTTGGTCTGGAGCAAGTGCGTAAGAGCCGCGGCTACATGCTTTCCGGCGGCGAGCGCCGCCGCGTGGAAATCGCGCGCAGTCTGGTGATCGAACCGAGCTTCCTGCTGCTCGACGAACCGTTCTCCGGGATCGATCCGATCCAGGTCCTCGAGCTGCAGAAAATTATTTTCGACCTCAAGCAGACCGGCATCGGCATTCTGATGACCGATCACAACGTGCGCGAAACGCTCGCCGTCACCGATCGCGCCTACATCATCAATAACGGAAAGATTTTTCGTGCGGGAACGCCGGAAGAATTGGGGAACGATCCGGAAGTGCGGCGCGTTTACCTGGGCGAGAATTTCAGTATGGGAACGCCGGGCGCACGACTCCCGGTTCCGGCATCAGAGGGCTGACGCCGGACAACCTGTAACGTATCAGGCAGCCGCGGAACAGGCGGCGCTTTCGCCCATCACATTCGCGAAGTGGGCGATTACCTGAGACATCTCGTCGAGGGCGCGGGCAGCCGCGGCCGGAGAGAAGCGGCGGCTCGTGTTGTACCAGGTCCGCATGACCTGATAATTCAACTCGAGCATCCGTTTTTCCAGAGCCGATTGCTCCAGGGAGCTTGCATTCTTCAGCAGGCCCGAGAGCACGTTGTAATCCCGGTCGAGCGCACCAAACAGACGGTCCAGATCAGCAGAACCGGCCTGCAACTGCGAGCGAACTTCCAGGAAACCCAGCTGATTCGCGGTAGCCACTTGAGCCGCATAATCCTGCGCCGTCTTGGTACTCAAGATCAGCAGGCAGGTATAGCGGAACCAGTAGCCGAAGAGCGCCACCGAACTAATCGTAATTAATGTCGTTGCCAGTAGCTCAATCATTTCCGCATCGCTCCCCGCGTGGCGCTTGTGAGTTCCACCACGCTGTGAAGCTACAAGGAGAATATCACCCACCCCTGGTCACTTCAATAGTTTTAGTGCCTTCTAAGGTCATTATGGCTAAGGGTCTTCACGACCCGAAAACCATGTCCGGAGCCGCGCCGGCGTGCGTTTGCCGATACTCGTTGTAAAGTGCTGCGTAGCTGGCCGTTACGAATTTGTCTCTGGAAAAGCCGAGGGCCTTCGCAGTGGTTTCGATCCAGTACCCCGGCCCTTCCAGTTCCATGAAAATCCCGATCGGAGTTTCATCGAGAGTGATCTCACCCGCGCCCGCGGCAAACTTCGTACGGAATTTTTCATAGCGAAAGAGGCGTTGGTACCCTAACCGCTCGAGTACCAGTTCGAAGGCGTGCGCATCGCTCACCTCGAATTCAATCTCCTCGCGGCTTTTGTAGGGACCCTCCGCCACCGGCCCTTTGTACGTGACCACGGCCTTCGTACCCGTGATGCGCAGGCGCAGAGCGCGCCCCTCCTGGCGCAGTTCGCCGGCGTGCCGATCGAAAAGCTGGTCGGCCTCGAGCAGCCTCGGCCCCGAGGCATGAAATCCGCTCGCTTCGATATGCGCGCGCGCGGAAGCGGCGTCGCCCTCCCATCGCAGCTTCACTTCGGTCTCGGTCATGTTGCTGGTCATGAGAATATTTCAGAAACGTCGCAGCGGCCGCTCGCCCCGGAGTTCAAGCTCTGATGCGCATTTTAAACGAGCACCAGCGGATCGTTGCGCTATTCTTATCATAAGTGCGCCCGTAGCTCAGCTGGATAGAGCGACTGACTTCGAATCAGTAGGCCGGGAGTTCGAGTCTCTCCGGGCGCACCACTTCTTCAGCGCCTTGTCTTGAGCGCCTCGCCGCCTGCCGCGATTTGAGCAAGTCCCGCGCTCCGAGCTAGACCTCGGCATTCTCGCTCACGTCTCCAGGACAAAATAAATACGCCGCCAGAATTCAATCCGGCGGCGCAATTTAGAAGCGGTGATGAACGGCCGTGGTCTTGCGAAAGCTTTCGCCGCGTTTTAGGCGTGACGCTTTTTGAAACCGTACGCGACCCCGGCCAGGATCGTGCCAAGCAGCCACACGCTCGCGGGCTCGGGAACCGCGGACGCGACGGGCGTGAACGTGATGCCCGCCAGACCATCGAAGTTGTATCCGTACAGACCTTCCGCCGTATCCTCGTGCAGTTCGTTCAAATCGGACGGGCACCCAAAACTTCCGAAGCCCGGTCCCGCCCCCGTGCTGTTCAGGCACAAAACATCGGAGGGATCGCTCGAACCCGTGGTGGCAAAGAACTCGACGGATGTAATGACTCCGCTGGTCACGGTGAAGCTGTTGGCGATCTGATCGGTCCAGCTCGTCACCGTGTCGCCTTCCGTCAGGGCGTTATAGCCCGCCGGAATGGACGTAATGACCAAGGAATCGGCCGCGCCGCTTCCCGAACCACCCGCACTCACAAACGGCAGGTCCAACGTTCCTGTGACGGTTCCTGTAATCGCGCCCTGGTCCTCGACGATCGAAAACGTATAACTCTCCGCTTTCGCCGACGCCGCCAGGCCAAGGCCTACGACCAGGACATATACGGGCAAAATGGACATCTTCAGCATATGAGTGTTCTCCTTTTTCCGCGTGCCGAATCTCTGATCCGGAAGTATCGCGCCCCCCAGGCACTCGCTGCCTGGGAACACGCGCGTGGAGCTCCTCCGAACTCAAACGTCTCCAGGGTGGGAGCAGGTCGTTTGCCGAACGCTAAATGCAAGAAATGGAACAGGAAACCCGCTCGATGCGGAGAACGCCCGCGTCGCACTATTTCCCAAAACTTTTCTAAACGAGCGAGACTTTAGAGTTTCGTTACCGTTCGCTATTGCACCGGCGCGACCACCGGCTTTACGGCTGCCGCCGGTCTCCCGAACTTCGCGGGATCGATCGCCACATTCGGTTTGACCTCTTCGAGTGCATACGAGGATTGGCCGTCGGTCCAGGTGAGCTTCCATTCAAACGGGATCTTGACGCCGGCCACGTCGCGATAATCCGAGTAATCGATCTGGATGGGAACCGGACCCACCACCGTCTTGCTGTAGCGGACCGTGCGCGAAAGCAGTCCCGTCTCCTTGTCGAAGAACAGTTTCACCCGCGTTCCGCCCTCGGTCGCCTGCACCACATTCATCCCGTGGCCGTCGATCTCCGTCGTCGGAAATCCCGTGCGCCAGTTCGTCAGCGCTTGCTTGAGCTTCGCTGGAAACGCGAGATCGGAATCGAATTTCACGCCGTCCTGATCGCCGCTCCCGGGAACCAGTTGCAGTACGGAAACCGGTTTGTCCGGACCTTCGAGCCACGCGGTGTGCCCGTCGTAGGCGTTGATGCTATCGCCGTTTTGGGTGTGCGCGATCACCGTGCGCTCGCCGGTCGCCTTGGCGTATAAGTCGAAAGGAACCTTGCCGTGATAGCTGTCGAAGCCGTCGTACTGCCCCTTCCCCGTGAAGCTCGTCAGCGCGGCCAGACGCTTCGCGCCGCCGAGCGCTTCGAGATAGCGATTCAGAATTTCATCCACGCTCGGGCCCTTCACGACGCGCGCGCTGATCTCGACCTCATCCGGATCGTCCGGCGCGGGTTCACTGTATTGCTCGAGCAGACTCGGAACAACTTTCGGCGTCGGGCTGCCGCGGTGACAGGTGTAGCAGGTCACCGCCTGCGCCCCGCCGAACAGATTTTTATTGATGGTGTTCATCACCGTCACCATACGGCGCGCGGTCCGTTTCACCGGAATGTCGTCGGCATACTTCGCCCAATTCCCCAGCACGTCGTTGCCGTGGCAGTTGGTGCAGTTATAGCCCAGCGCCGCCGAAAAAAAGCCCATGGTCTCCATGAACTGGTTGACCGGGATGCCCTTCAGCACCTGCACGTTCTTGAAAACATCTTCCGCCATCAGCGGCTTCTGCCCGGCCGCGGGCGCTGTCTGCGCGCTCAGCGCGGCCTGGCCCAGGACCAGACCGGCGACGGCCATCACCATTCGAACGCATCCGAACCTCATCGATTCTCCTTACAGGCGAGCGGTCTTGCCGCGCGATTCGCCCCACGCTTATGAAAAGGCCGCCGCAAAACCTCTGCGACGGCCCGTGATGAAACTTTCTCTAACCCCCAGGGAAGAGACTAACGCTGCAGGTGGTGATCGTTGTTCAGCAGGCGGGCGCCGTCGTCTTCCTTGCACGAGGGAGATTCTTCGATCGGATCGTTATTGGGCGGAATGACCCGCGCAAAATTGGTCCACGGCTTGGCCAGCACCACCGGATCCTCCACGGTTGCCTGATAGACCAGGTTGCCTTCCGGCGAAAGCCACAGACGCTCGATCACGCGCATCTTATCGGAGTGCATGTAGCCGTTTTCGCCGAACCACGTATCGTCGAGAAAGTTCGTGGTCTCCACCACGAAGACGTCCTTTTCCCAATGCCCGATCGAATCGCCGAATGCCGACGGATTCGCGTCGGCGCGGTGCGGGCGGCCGTCGGTCGGGATCACGCGGAAGGTGTTGCCGGAAATGTCTTCGTACAGAAATAGCGTTTCCTTGGGCAACTGCACGATTTTTCGCGGCGATCCGATGCGCGGAGTGCCCGGCTTGTCGCAGTAGAACACCGGGTCGGTTTTGCTCTCGTTGGTGAAAAGGTATTTCACCTTCTCCTGATACTCGGGCTTATACGACGGAGCTTTGTCCCACGGCAGCGCGCCCGGCACGTCGTCGCTCGCGTGATGGCGCGCGGTCTGATCGAAATGGGTGCGCGTGACCTTGCCGTCCACGACTTTCACCAGATCGCCGTGCGGCAGATCGATTCCGAAGTACCAGTTCCCGCTGAGATCGGGATGCCCGTCCGCGGTGCGGTGAATTTTCGCCGGGGTCGCGCTCTTGGCTTTCGCCGCGGCGGTGGTGGGAGCCTGCGCGTAGGATAAGGCAGCCACCAGCAACGGCGCGGCTGCAAGCGCGACGGCGCGCGTTCCTTGATGAAGCGTCATGGACGAATTTCCTCCTTCTGACCCTCTTCGAGAGAAATTTGATTCCCGTTGGGGAACGTTATTTTCTGCAGGTACCCGTACTTCGAACCGTCAATGGCCGTGACCACTTCGACCGAAACCATCTGACCGACCGACGAAGCAAAATCCGCGCGCGTCACGCCGACTTTGGTAAACCAGCGTGGCGGGTTGCTCTCGAACTTCCAGTTGACTACGTTACCGTCATCGCCCTTGGCGTCCATGAAGACGACGATGTGAGGATTCACCCAATCCACCTTGGTCAGAGTGCCCTTAATCGTCACCTTCTGCTTCATATTGAAGATCGCCGAAGGCGAGTGATGCGCGAACAGCGCGACGCCCGGAACCAGCATCGCGAGGCCCAGCAAAACGAACGAAATCCGGTGTTTCAAGCAATTCCTCCCAACCGGCCGCGTCTCTCACGGCCACATAGCATGATAATCCATAGAATTGCTTGCGTCCAGCGCGTCTTGACGCGCCCTCAGACCCCCGCGGGCGCTTTCCAGCGGGGGAGCAGAGTCTCCGCGTTGCCGCGGCCGATCGCATATTTGATTTTCGCCGGAAGCTTCAGAGCGTCGAAAATGCGCACGGTATGCGCAATGGGAAAGCGATTGTAGTCGGTTCCGAAAAGCAGGTGCCCGTCCGGAACCAGTTTGCGGATGGCGTCAAAGTTGGGAACGTCGAAACCTTGCGCGCCCTCGAAATAAAACCGGCGGAATTCGGCGCCGAGTCCCTCGGGGAACATCTGGCGCAATTTTTCGGGACCGACCGCCGCCCAATCCGTGAATCCCTGCAGCCGGCTGACGAGCAGAGGCATCACCCCGCCCGCGTGACTAAAGATGAAACGCAGTTGCGGCAGCTCGCGCGTGTATCCGGCCGCCATCACGCTCAGGATGGTGCGCGCCGTGTTCATGGGCCACTCGATCCACGCCCCGCTTATGCCGTTTTTTTCGTACGTCATGGTCTGCGGCGTGCAACACACCGCGTCGTTCGGATGAACGTAGACAACCGCACTGCGGCGATTCAGCTCTTCGAAGATGGGACGGAGCTTCGGGTCCCCGAGCCACATTTCCCCATAGCTCGTGGAAATGCCCACGCCATCGGCTTTTAAAACGTCCAGCGCATATTCGATTTCCTGCAGCGCGCCTTCGACGTCATGCATGGGGAGCGACGCGAACAAGCCGAAACGCCCGGGATGATCGCGCCCGATTTGCGCGGCGTATTCGTTATACACGCGCGCGAGCTTGCGCCCCCGCTCGAGATCCGCGGAAACCGCAATCGGTCCCGGGAACCCGATCCCGGTCGCGACCCCGTAGTCGTCCATCTCTTTGATCGCGTTTTCGGGCGACCAGGCGGGCCCGCCTCCGCCGCCCCCGACGCCCGGGGGAGGGCCGACGTGATGATGCACGTCGATCTTACCCGGTCCGTGTTTTTCCTCAGGATAGATCCGGCTCTGGCCCCGCGAGCCCGCAAGCACGGGACCAGCCGCCAGAAGCCCGAGAAGCTCGCGGCGTGAGCATGTCATTGCAGGTGCGAACGCCGCAGGTGCGAACGCCGCAGGTGCGACCGCCGCAGGTGCGACCGCACGCCGGAGCTCGGCCCATCGCTCGCGATAGCCGTTCGAAATCCGGTGCGCGCGGTGGCTCACGGGATCAGTTTATCCGAATACGTAAGATTCGGCGCGGGACCTTAAAATCTCGCAAGAAATTGCTGACGCGCGAAGGAATCGTCGATACGCAAAAAGAAAAGGCGCCGCTCGCAAGCCGCGCCTCTTTTTGTTTTTATCTGAAATAATCCCGCGATCGCGGGAGCGCTTACGCCTTCGGCTTGAGAGCTTCCGGTGCAGCCGCTTTACGCGCTTCAAGCGCCGCCCGCATTTCGCGAACGCGCTCGCGCAGACGGATCTTCTGTTTCCGAAGCCGGTTATAGCGGGCGGTATCGCCACAAGTTTTGGACATGATATTTCTCCTGCGGAGCCCAGGCAAAAGAGCGCCGTGAGTACAGGGCGCTCTTCGGGGCGTCACCCTAGATTTTACGATTTATGTCCCGCCGGCGTTCTTTTACGCCCTGTTCTTGCACGCCCTGATTTTAAAAAGCGCCGGCGCGAACGTTTCTGTTTGGGGCTTTACGCCAGGCTTACTTGCTCGGCTTGCAGACCCTTCGGTCCGCGCGTCACGACGAAGGAAACCTTGGCTCCCTCATCCAGCGAACGATAGCCGCTCGCCTCAATCGCCGAAAAATGTACGAAGACATCCTCGCCGTTTTCGCGTGCGATAAAACCAAAGCCTTTTCCGGCGTTGAACCACTTTACGGTTCCTGTTTCTTTCATGAGTTTCTCTTTCTAGCGTGGGAAATCCAGGGAGTTCGATTGAGGGGTTCTAGCGAGGGAACGGCGTTTCGTAGGAGTTCAAGCGACGCAACTAGGCTTTCTTACAGCTATCCGAGAATAGCACGGAACTTTTGGCATTACAACTCAAGATTTTGCGGCAGGCCATTTTGCCCCACGACGAACATTTAGGCATCCAGGGATCTATAGAGAAATAGATCGGTCTTGGGAGCGGGCCGGATTCCATGGAAAGCAACCCGGCCCACTGCGTGTCGGACCTCGTTATTTAGCGGATATCAATATGGAGCACGGCGTCGGAGTGTTCGTGACGCCAGGCCCAATACGATTCCTGATCTTCCGCTCTCAGTTTGGCGAAATCCACGTATTTACGGTGATTTTCCTTGGCCCACATGCGGTACGCCCGATCCTCATGATCGTTCCATTCGTGATCGTCGTTATGTTTGGCGTCATGATACGTGCGGGCTTTGCGATCCCGGTCATCATCGGCCTTCAACGACGTGGGCGCGAGCGCCAAGGGGGCAATCAGTGCGGCTCCCAACAACGCCGCTTGCATGAAACGAGGCATAGTAGCACTCTCCTGCAGCCGTTCGTTGCAGCTACAAGGCCATGTCGTCTTTATGGGAGCAAGTCGTTCATTCGGTTCAAGATCTCACCGCAAGAGCTCTAGCGGAATCCCTTTGCGAAGGCGCAAAAAATACCCGGAAGGCTGTACTTCACGGATCGGGAAGGTATTGCTAGAAGACCACTCCGACTTTCGCGATCATGGTTCGGGGCGCGAGGAAATGCGTTCCGCTGAAGGTTGAAAGGAAGTTATAGAGCGCCACTTTATTCGTCAGGTTCTCCACTTGGAGCGAGGCGGTGTAGCGGACGTGTCCTTCCCGATGGAGCAGGTTGTCGGTGCCCACTCCGAGATCGATCAGGTTGCGGGGTTGCACGCGAGCCGGGTTGTGGTCGTCGTTCTCCTGGCTGAGGAAGCCGCCGTAGCCGCCCTGCGGGAGCCGGATCAGCGTGGACGTCACCTTGCCCTCGGTTCCGTTCGCATTGACGCAGGTAGTGAGCGGCTGGGCCAGCGTGGCGAAAACTCCATTGCAGGCGAGGCCGATGGTTACCTCCTGATTCGGCGTGAGCGCGAGCGCGGCGCCGGCGTCGGGAACGCCGCTGACTACCAGGCCGCTGTCGAAGCGATAGATCAGCGAAATCCACTCCGCGTTTTTCGGACGCTGATAGCGCAGGCTCACGTTCGATTCGAACGCCTGGTCGTGATCGATACGGAAAACGCTGCCGTTGAGCGGCGTTCCCTGGGGAATCAGCCCTCCGTCTTCCGGAAAAAAGAAGCGGGCGCGCGTGTGGCCAAAGGTCCAGTAGGCCTGGAAACCCTTCAGGTTCGTGGTGCTGACGCGGCCGGTCACGCCGTCGAGCTTCGAATTATGCCAGGCGATGGGAAACGTGATGTTGGTGTTCAGAAGGGTGCTGAAATCGAACGCATTGTGCGTGTACTTCCAGAAATAATCGGCGTCGATCAAAATGTATTTACCCACGGCCTGCTGCAGGCCGGTATTAAATTGGTTGCGAAATCCCGGCTGGATGGGGACCGAATTCGACCCGAAGACGGTCTGCGCCAGCCCTCCGGCGCCGGTCGCGCTCGAAAGCAGAAGATTTTCGTTGAAGGGCGTTTCCATGGTGCGCGCATAGGAAGCGCGCAGCACCGTTCCCGTACGCTTCACGTTGTAGGCCAGGCCGAGGCGCGGCTCTGGCTGGGTGTTCGAGGCAAGCCCCGCGTAGTGATCCAGGCGCAGCCCGACGTTGATCTCGAGCTTCCCCAGGGTGATCCCATCCTGCACATACACCGCCTGCTGGTTGATCACGCCGGTGTCGTGAAAATTGAACAGATGGCCGCCGCGGCTCAGATCGTAAGGAAGCAGGCTCGTCGAAAAAGGCGTCCCCGTCACGCCCGCGCCCCCGGCGACATTCGGCTCAAAGCCGAGCGCCGCGCACTGATCGGGATTGGTCAAAGCCGCATCGCCCACGCCACTGCCATTGCTGAAGATGCACGGCGAGTTAAACGAAGGATCGGTGATGCCGAATTGAAAATCTTCGAGCAGGCGCGTTTGCTTCACGTCGATCCCGTACTTCAGATTGTTGTGCCCGATCATGGTGGCGACGGCGGCCGTCGTCCCCCAGTTCAAAAGCTGGCGCTGCTGGGATTGCGTTGCGGGCGTGTCCGCGGTGGCATAGTCGCGGCTCGCGTAGTAGTTCATCTGATCTTTGCGAATGTAAGGATTGATCGTGATCAGCGTGGTGGAGTTGAGGGTGTGCTGATAGCCCGGCGCGATGCTCCAGGTGAGCACGCGCAGCTTCTGATCCTGCGTAAGCTGGTCGAGCGAGTTGGGGATCTGCGTCCAGTTCCGGGCGGTAAACAGATTCAGATGAAAGGCGTCCTTGCCGTTCGGCTGATAGTCGAGCCGGTCGAAGATCGTCCCGTTATTGCCCGCGTCGTGAATGGGCTGAAGCTGCGGCGTATCGAGGAAGCGGCCGCTGCGTACGCCGTCGGCCGCGAAAAATTCTCCAAACTTGGCTGTGCCGAATCCCAGGCCCACATCCCCGCCCGCCTGCCCGAAGGTTCCGTAGGTGGCGTCCACATTCCCGAATGCGCGCGGCGCGCCCAGGCCGGAGCGTGTCGTGGCCTGAACCACGAGGCTGGTCTTATCGCCGAATTCGGCGCTCGGCGTCCCGGTGGTCATCTCCATGCTCTGAATCGCGCTGGTCGGTAGCTGGGTGGAAAAAACCTTGCTCTGCTGATCCGAAATCGGCTGGCCGTCGATCACGAAGCTGACCTGCGCGTGATCGCCGACGGGATGAAAAAATCCATTGGCATCCGCCGCCACGCCGCCCGTGCTGTAAGTAATCGCCTGGCTGAGACCGCCGCCGGGAGCGCCCGAAGGCAGCTTCTGGATCAAGCTCCGGTCGGCGTCGGTGTGCGCGGAAGGATCTACTTCAAGCGCCTCCGACGCGGCTTCCACCGTGACGCTAGTGGTGGCCGAGGCGAGCGCAAGCGCGGCCTTCACCTGTACCGGAACGGCATTGCGGATATCTATATCCTGCGAATATTCGTTGAAACCCGCGGCCTTAATTTCGAGATGATAGCGGTTCGGAGGAAGATTCCCCAGGCGAAAGGCTCCATTCGCGTCCGACGTGACCATCTGCGTGTAGCCGGTCACCACGTTGTGGACCATGACTTCGGCATTGGCCACGAGAGCTCCAGAGGGGTCCGTCACCGTGCCCTGAATCGTGCCGGTGTTCCCCGACGATTGCGCCAGGACGGGAATGGAAAAGCCGGAAATCAGTGAAAGAAGCAGGAACGACGCCAAGAAGCGACTCATTACTATCAGTATGGCCGAACCGCGCCGCCGTTTTGGATGAAATCCTGCGGGCGGACCCACTTAAATGATGAGCGGCCTGTTTCAGCGGGTGAGCGGAACGCGAGGTCCCGAATGCGGCGATCTCAGGCGCCGGGCAAAGATCGGCGGGCCGGTTTCGGCTCGAGCGGCGCAGACGCGAGCAGGGTGGACGCGACCGGCGCAGACGCGAGCGGCGCAGACGAGAAGGTCATGGTCGCGAGCGGATTCGCGAGGAAGTGCTTCCACGATTCCTGGCTCCCGTGCGAAAACGTTTTCCGCCAGTGGTCGCGGAAGGCGGCGTCGCGCACCGCGAGAAGTTTGCGCACGGCCGCAAGCGCCCTGCGGGTGGTGCCGGGCAGCGTCAGCACGACCAGGCAATCGTTGATCGCGCCCATGCGGTCCTGCAGGCCGCGAAGCTCGCGGAGCTTCGCCTCGAGCCCGTTTCGATAGCAGGAGGAGAAAACCTCGAGCGTATAGCGGAAGCGTTTACCGCGCAGACGGAAGGGATGGATCAGGTCCTCGTTGTTGCCGACGTTTCCGCGTGACCTCATAATCCTGTCATCCCGAGCGGCGCCGAGGGATCTGCTGTTCGCGACGGTGTGCTCGCCGTCTCGGAAAAACTCTTCGGCGAGCGCCGGCAAAATCCGCCGGACATTTTCTTCGGGCGTCGCGTCCCAGGCCCACTCGATCGACGGAGGACCGGTCGCGATGCCGCCGGCCGGGTGTTTGCGCAGCGCCAGTTGTTTCGGCCAGCGGTCGGCCGAGTCCCATTTGTGCTTCCGGCGCAGCGCGCGCGCCAGCTCGCGCATGCGGTGATCGCGATGTTCCTCGAAGCGGGCGAAGGCGGGATCATCGGACGGCACGCCGGCCTCGCGCAGCACCTCGAGGCCCACGTCGAAATCCCGTTTGGCTCCGCACAGCTCCATCAGCTTGCGCAGCTTCTTGCGCATTCTCCTCGCGGGCCCCGGATCGAGAAGGTCGCGAAAGAGGCGCAGGCATTGCGTGAACCGGCGGATAGCCACGCGCAGATCGTGCGCGCTATCGGGATTTTTCGGATGGTCGGTGGCGCGCTTGATCTGCGCCCGGACTTTCTTCAAACGGGAACGCGTCTGCGCGAGCGCGAACGATGATAACGGCACGGCCTTCGCGGCCTTCCGCGCCTTCGCGATTCGTTTCGATTCCCCTGCCCTCTTTGCGCGCATTGTGTTTCAATGCATTCTTCTGATGCAATCCTGCAACGCGGTCTTTTTAGAAACCGTTACTCCGCACGGCGACGGCTTTTTCCACGTGGATCACCAGCGGCAGCCCGTAGCTTTCGCGAAAAACGGGACCAACCTGCGCGGCGTGCCACTCCTCCACGTCCAGATCCTTCGACGAACGAACGTAAATTTGCACGGTCCGGTCCTGTAACGTGACGTGCAGGTCCTCGACACGCTGATCCTGGCTCTGGTCGAGCGCGAGCGCGATGCGCAGCAGCGGAGCAAGCAGCACCACCGCCCTGCGCCCCTCGGCGTCGAGCGCTTGAAATTCCAGATGCGCGGGCTGCGGCATCGACTTGCGATGATATCGGCACAGGTTCGCGATGACCCCGCGCTCCCACTCCGAAAATCCGGCCAGATCCGAGTTCTGCACAAGGTACAGCGAATGCCTGTGGTGCCGGGATTCGTTCACGAAATGCCCGATGTTGTACAAGTACGCCGCGGCCTCGAGCAATTGCCCGTGGACCGGAGGAAGGCCGTGCAGCGAGCCGAGCCGCTCAAAAATCCGCACCGCGAGCCACGCAACCTTGCGCGTGTGCGGCGAGGAGATCCCATAGCGCCGCGATACGGACTGGACCACGCGGCGCCGGTCTGTATCGAGGCGCGCCTGCGCGAGCCCCACCTGGCGATGGGCCAGATCCGCGATGATGCCCTCGCGCACGCCGGCCGTCGAATAGTACAGCCGCGGGAGATGAAAGTTCTCGATGAACTCGTGCAGCACGGCGACGCCCGCCACGATAATTTCCGCGCGCCGCGGACCGATGCCCACAATATTCCGGCGCTCCGCGAGCGTCATCTCGATCACTTCGCGGTACAGGCGCCGGATCTGCGGCCCCGTGGCCGCCAGCCGGTCGGCATGATCGCGTTTCGAGCGGCGCACGCGATTCACCGCGCACACCACCGCGGCCGCCGTGGAGGAAGTGGCGATCATGCGATCGATCTTCGACGCCCCGATGCGCGCCGCCGGCCCGGCAATGCGCTCCCGGATGTAGTTCTGCATGCGCGCGAGCTCGCGCGGATCGGGCGGATCGCTCTTCAGAAACAGTTCGGTGAGCCGCACCGCCCCGAGGGGCTTCGAAAAAGAATCGGCGATGTGGCCGCCCTCGGCGAGCACGATTTCTCCGCTGCCGCCGCCGACATCGACGATCAGAATGCGCTGCTCGGGATGCGGCCAGCGGCTTTGCACGCCGAGATGCACCAGGCGCGCTTCCTCCAGGCCGGAAATAATTTCCACCGGCGAACCGAGGATCGTGGACGCCCGCGCCAGAAACTCGGGCTGGTTCCCGGCGTCGCGCAGCGCCGCGGTCCCCACTGCCCGCACGGCAAGCAGATCGAGCTTTCGGTACTTCGCCACCATCATCTCGAGCGCGGCGCAGGCGGCATCCATAGTGGGTTCGCTCAACCGCCCGTCGCGGAAAACGCCGGCGCCCAGGCGTACCACCTGGCGCTCCGCCGCGAGCGTGATCATTTCTCCGGCCGGATTCATCTCCGCCGCCAGCATGCGGATGGAATTGCTGCCGATGTCGATCGCCGCGTATCTTGACATGATTTTTCGATCGGGGGAGTGGCCGTCCCGTTGCGCCTGTTCACGGGCGGCCTATCCGCTATTATAAGGAACCTTTTCGTTTTGCAATCAAAAATCGGCGCAAGACACGCGCGTTTGCAACATTCTAGGACAAAATTGTTTGATGATTCACAGTCCTGATATCATCCCGTAATCGAACGCCGCCACCCTGATCCCAGGGGGGCAGAATGAGCGTTTCCCAAATCCACTTCGAAGAGGATCTGCGCGCCGCGGGCGTGTTTCGCACGGGCGTTTCCCTGCATGGCCATACGCTGCATTCCGAAGAAAACCTGAGCTTCATTTACCGCATGGCGGCGCGCCTGGCCCCCATCCGCATCGCGCTCGAACGGGGCGGAGCCTTGTATCGCCGGCGCACCGGGGCGGCCTTCGATTTTTCCCGCGCGTGGTGGACGCCGCCGCTTGCGGCCTACGATGCCTGGACGCTCGAAACGCGCCAGATTACCGAACGCCTGGGAATGCGGCCGCTCGTCTCGCTCTCCGATCACGACAATATCGACGCGCCGGTTTTACTGCAGCACCGCGCCGAATGCCGGCCGGTTCCGGTTTCGGTCGAGTGGACGGTGCCCTTCGGGGGAACGTTCTTCCATTTGGGCGTGCACAATCTTCCGCTCGAAAACGCCCGCGGGATCATGGCGCGACTCGCGGCGTTCACCGCGCAGCAATCGAACGTGCCCTTGGCCGAACTGCTGCGCGGGCTTGCGGCAAACCCCGCGACGCTCATCGTGTTCAACCATCCCCATTGGGATGAAAACCGGATCGGCGAAGAAGCGCATCGCTCAGCGGCTCGCCAATTTTCGGCGTCCTATCGGCAATACTTGCACGCCCTCGAGCTGAATGGTCTGCGCCCCTGGTCGGAAAATCGCACGGTGATCGACCTGGCGCGGCACTTCGCAAAGCCCGTGATCTCGGGAGGCGACCGCCATGGCCTGGAGGCGAATACGCTGCTGAATCTATCGAACGCGGTGTCCTTCCCGGAGTTCGTCGAGGAGATCCGCGAGGGCTACAGCCATGTGCTGCTCACCCGGCAGTACATGGAACCGCTCAGTATGCGGGTTCTGCAAAACGTGGAGGACGTGCTGCGCGATTATGACGACCACATTTATGGGAAGCATTGGAGCGATCGCTGCTTCTACCTTTGTGACGATGGCGTGACGCGTTCCCTGCGCGCCGTGTGGGGTGAAGATCCACTGCCTGTCCGTCTGTTCACGCAGGGCGTCAACGTGCTCCGCAACGCCCGCTTCAAGCACGCCTTTCGGATGGCGTTCGCCCGGCGCGAACAGGTCGTGCTGTAAATATTCCGCTAGAGCAGTTCGCTGGTGGAGAAGAAGAACGGAATTTCGACCGCCGCGGTTTCCGGCGCGTCCGAGCCGTGCGCGCAGTTGCGCTCGATGGAGGTCGCGAACTTCTTGCGGATGGTCCCCTCGGCGGCGTTCGCCGGATTGGTGGCGCCCATGGTCTCGCGCCATTTCTTGATCGCGCCTTCCGACTTCGAGCACCATCACGACCACCGGGCCCTCGGTCATGAATTTGACGAGCGACCCGTAAAACGGGCGTTCCTTGTGAACCGCGTAGAAGCCCTCGGCTTCCACCTGGCTAAGCCGCTTCATCTTCATTCCGGCGATGCGGAATCCGGCCTTCTGAATGAGCGCGAGGATCTCGCCCGTCTGCCCGGCCGCGACAGCGTCCGGCTTGATAATTGCGAATGTTCTTTCCATAAATGATTGGCTGGGCCTTTTCTTGGTTGGGCCTTTTCAGAGACGCGAGCTGATTTTTTTCTCGCTTAGTTCATTCTCGCTTTAATCTTTTGTCCGATTTCGGCGGGCGTCGCGCATACGGTGATGCCGGCCGCCTCCATCGCGGCCATTTTGTCCTCGGCCTTTCCGCTGCCGCCCGAAATGATCGCGCCGGCGTGACCCATGCGGCGTCCGGGAGGCGCGGTCTGCCCGGCAATGAATCCGACCACCGGCTTCTTCACGTGCTCCTTGATATAGGCGGCCGCGATCTCCTCGGCGTTGCCGCCGATCTCGCCGATCATCACGATGGCGTGCGTGTCGGGATCTTCGTTGAACAGCTTGATCGCGTCGAGATGCGTGGTGCCGATGATGGGATCGCCGCCGATGCCGATGCAGGTCGATTGGCCGATCCCGAGCGCGGTCAACTGCCCCACCGCTTCATAGGTCAGCGTCCCGGAGCGCGAAACCACGCCCACGTGGCCCGGCTTGTGGATGTGACCCGGCATGATGCCGATCTTGCATTCGCCGGGCGAAATGATGCCGGGACAATTCGGCCCGATCAGGCGCGTGCCGGGATGGCTTTGCAGAAAGTGCCAGGCGCGATCATGTCGTTGACGGGGATGCCTTCGGTGATGCACACCACCAGTGCGACGCCCGCGTCGGCCGCTTCCATAATCGCGTCGGCCGCAAACGGGCGGCGGCACGAAAATCACGGTCGCGTTCGCGCCGGTGGCTTTCACGGCGTCGGCCACGGTGTTGAAAACCGGCCGGTCGAGATGTGTCTGGCCGCCCTTGCCGGGCGTGATTCCGCCCACCACTTTCGTGCCGTAAGCGATCGCCTGCTGGGCGTGAAAGGTGCCTTCTTTGCCGGTGAACCCCTGCACCAGCACTCGCGTATTCCTGTTGACGAGGACGCTCATATCGCCAGCCCCACCACTTTCTGCGCGCCGTCGAGCATGCCGTCGGCAACCGTGAAATTGAATCCCGATTCCTTCAGAATCTTGCCGCCCCTGTTCGACGTTGGTGCCTTCCATGCGCACCACGATGGGCAGCTTTACTTTCAGCTCGCGCGCCGCGGCCACCACGCCGGTGGCCAGCGTATCGCAGCGCAGGATGCCGCCGAAAATATTGATCAGCACGGCCTTCACGGCGGCGTCGGAGAGCAGAATGCGGAACGCGTTCTTGATCTGCTCGGCGTTCGCGCCGCCGCCCACGTCGAGAAAATTCGCGGGACTTCCGCCGGCGTACTTGATGATGTCCATGGTGGCCATCGCGAGCCCGGCGCCGTTCACCATGCACGCGACGTTGCCGTCGAGCTTGATGTAGTTCAGCCCGAGCTTGCGAGGCCTCCACTTCGAGCGGATCTTCCTCGTTCAAATCGCGCAGCTCGACCAGATCCTTGTGGCGGAACAGCGCGTTGTCGTCGAGATTGATCTTGGCGTCGAGCGCGTAAACCTTGCCGTCCTTGGTCAGGATGAACGGATTGATTTCGGCGAGCGAGGCGTCGAGCGCCTCGTTGGCCTTCGCCAGCGCCATCATCGCCGCCGCGGCCTTATTCGCCACCGTGCCCGGGATGCCGATCCCGAACGCCAGCTTGCGGGCCTGGAACGGCTGCAGCCCGATGCCCGGCTCGATCGCTTCTTTCAGAATCCGCTCGGGCGTCTTCGCGGCCACTTCCTCGATCTCCATGCCGCCATCCGCCGACGCCATGAACGTATTCTTGCCGGTGGCGCGATCGAGCACGATGCCGAGATACAGTTCGCGCTCGATGGGCAGCGTCTCTTCGATCAGCAGCCGCTGCACCACGCGGCCTTCGGGGCCGGTCTGGTGCGTGACCAGCGTCATGCCGAGAATCTTTTCGGCGATCGCGCCGCGCTTCCGCGGCGTCCTTGGCCACCTTGACGCCGCCGCCTTTGCCGCGCCCTCCGGCGTGAATCTGCGCCTTCACGACGACGCTGCCGCCGATCTTCTTCGCCGCAGCTTCCGCCTCGTCAACCGTATAGGCGACCTCGCCGCGAGGCACAGGTACGGCGTATTTCGCCAAGAGAGCCTTGGCCTGATATTCGTGAATTTTCATTGGGATTTAGTGGAACCGACGAAACTTCACTATAACATTTGCCTTTGCCGGAGCGCAGGTTTTCTGGAGCCGCGCGTGTTTTGAAAATGCTCCTACACTGTCGTTTATGCGGGCGGTTATGAAAATAGGCGGGCGGTTATGAAATCCGTCCGGCTGTTCCACTGGAGGCCGAGCGAAGCCGTGGTTTTGCTCGACGCCTTGCGCGATGCGGGATACGGCGTGATTTATCACGAACGATCGCAGGCCCCCTCCATGCGGGAGATCCGCGAATCCGGGACGTTTGCGATCGTCATCGACCTCTCGCGCTTGCCTTCGCACGGGCGCAATATGGGCGCCTGGCTCCGGGGATCCAAAAGCGCGCGCCACATCCCCCTGATTTTCGCCGGCGGCGATCCGGTGAAAATCGCGGCTATCCGCAAGGATCTTCCCGACGCGATCTACGCTTCGCATGCGCGTCTCGTTGAAACGTTGCGGCGGGTAGCATCGGGAAAAATCGAAGCGCCGAAAGATCCCGTCGTTCCGAAACCAATGATGACCGCGAATCCGCAGCGTACAACGGCGCAGAAATTGGGGATTCGCGCAGGCATTGCACTTCGGCTGATCGATCCGCCGGGTCATTATGAGCGCGTGATCGGAGACCTGCCCGGGGGTGTCGCGCTGATCGACGTCGCGGTGATCGACGACAGCGCAGACGACCGCATGGATGCTTCGGCAATCACGCTGTGGTTCGTCCTGGACGCGGGCGATCTTGAACGGGGGCTTTCCGAGCGGCGGAAGCTCGCGGCAAAAAGCCGCCTGTGGATCATTTGGAAGAAGGGACGGGGCGATGGCTTGAACGGAAATTTCGTGCGTGAGGCCGCGCTGAAAGTCGGACTGGTCGATTATAAAATCTGTTCGCTCGATCCGACGTGGAGCGGAATGTTATTCGCGGTGAAGAAGGCGAAGCGGGCCTAGCGTGGTGCTCAAAAAGGCCGGCATGCTGCCGCTCTCCGCAGTCGCGGTAAATGCTGCAAACACGCGAGCACGTTTCTGAGCCGCGCGCACCAGCAAGCGGATTTGGGCCTTTTTCAGCATCCGCTAGGGGAAAAGATGAGCCGAAAAGATTAGTGGCGTTCTTCAAGATGACGCAAGCGCGCGTCAAGAACTTCTTCAACGCGGCGCAGCTCGGCGCGCCACAGATCTTTCATGTCATCGAAACGTTTATCGACGGCATCGAAGCGCGAGTTGATATGCGTCCAAAGCAGGCCGAACAACGTTGCGTTGAACAGCATCGGAATCCCGATCGCCAAATAGAGCTGCTCGTTCGTCACCACAAATAAATTGCGTCCTGAACGCCTTTATTCTCCCATAGATGCGCGATGATAATAGATTCCGCATGTCCCTGCTGCCTTTTCTTCATCGCGTCGCGGCGCGTGAGAGCCTGAGCTTCGAAGACGCGCGCGAGGCCATGACCGTGCTGCTCGAAGGCGGCGTGAGCGACGCGGTCATCGCGGGCTTTCTGGTCGCGCTGCGCATGAAAGGCGAACCCTCGACCGAGCTCGCAGGCTTTGCGCAGGCGATGCGCGAGAAATCCGTGTTTGTCGATGCGGGCGAGATCCCCGGGAATGGCGTCATCGACATCGTCGGCACCGGCGGCGACGACGCGGGCACGTTCAATATCTCCACCGTTCGGCAATCATTGCCGCGGGAGCGGGCGCGCGCGTGGCCAAACACGGCAATCGCGCGATTTCGGGACGCGTGGGCAGCGCGGATGTGCTCGAAGCGCTGGGCGTCCGGATCGCCCTGACGCCCGAAGAAGCCGTCGCGCGCGATCCGCGAAATCGGCTTGGGATTTCTGTTCGCGCCGCATCTTCATCCGGCGATGAAGCACGCGCAAGTCGGTCCGGCGGGATTTGAAAATGCGCACGGTCTTCAATCTGCTCGGTCCGCTGGCAAATCCGGCGCGCGCGCAGTGCCAGCTCATCGGCGCGCCTTCGGCCAAGGCGGCGCACATGATGGCCGAAGCGTTGAGCGAGCTGGGGACGGGACATTCTTATGTGGTGCACGGGTTCGCGACCGCGCATTCGGGCCTGGACGAAATCAGCACGGTGGGCCCGACGCATGTCTTTGAGGTATGGACCGGAAAGATGAGCGAGCACCTGTGGCAGCCGGAAGACTTCGGGATGGAGCGCGCGAGGCTGGCCGATCTGGCCGGCGGCGGTGCGGCCGAAAACGCCGCGATCATTCAAGGGATTCTGGCGGGCGAACCCGGGCCGCGCCGTGACATCGCCGTGCTGAACGCGGCGGCCGCGCTGATGGCATGCGGGAAGGAAGCGACGCCGCGTCTGGCCGTCGAGGCAGCGGCGGCATCCATCGATTCCGGTCGGGCGGCGGGAGTCTTAAAACTGCTGCAGGAAAATTTCCCCGCGTAAAGAGCGCTGCCTTTTTAGAAGCAGCGCCCGATGGGCGCGAGGTATTGCAAGAAGCAGCGCCCATATGGGCGCGAGGCCTTACAAACTCGAGCGCTGTATGGGCGCGAGGCGCCACAACTAGGGCGCCGGCGAGGCGCCACAAACTCGAGCGCCGTATAGGCGCGAGGTATTACAACTTGATACGCTAGATCAACACAGAGGTCCTTTGGATGAGCACACAACCTTGGCGCCGTTTCAGCGGGCGTTGTTTCCGTGGTCTGATCTTGACCGTCTTCGTTCTTTTTGGGTTGGGAACTCCGGCTTGGGCGCAGGTCACGGGCGCGATTTCGGGAACGGTGACGGATCCGTCGGGTGCGGTAGTACCGGATGCAAAGGTTACCGTCACCAGCAAAGAAACCGGCGCGAAGCGGAGCGTTACGACCAACGCCGCGGGCGATTATTTTATCGCCGCCCTTCCCGTGGGGCCCTACGACGTGCTCCTCGAGAAGGGCGGATTCGATCCCAGCACGCTACCAGTGAATCTCTCGGTCGGCCAAGATGCGGTGGTGGACGTCGTTCTCAGAGTGGGTGGAGAGCGCCCCACTGTAGTGTCCGTTACCGACGCAGCGCCTCTGGTGAACGCAACCACCTCCTCAATCTCCGGTCTGGTCGGCGAGGAGCAGGTGAAAGAACTCCCCCTCAACGGCCGCAGCTTCGATAATCTGGTCACGCTCAACCCCGGGGCAATCAGTTATCAATTAAAAAGCGCCAACACCAGCACCAGCAACGGGAACACGTTCTCGGTCGCGGGCCGCCGTCCCAGCGATTACATCATGCTGCTGAACGGAATCGAATACACCGGATCGAGCCAGCTTGCGATCACCCCGGGCGGCGTGAGCGGCGAACTGCTGGGCATCGACGCCGTGCGCGAATTCAACGTGCTGAGCGATACCTATTCGGCGGAGTACGGGAAACGCGACGGCGCACAGGTGACCGTGGTCACCCAATCCGGAACCAACCGCGTGCACGGGTCGCTGTACGAATTCCTGCGCAACAGCGATCTCGATGCGCGCAGCTTTCTGGATCAGGCGCACGTGCCTCCGTTCCGGCGGAATCAGTTCGGCGCGGCGCTCGGCGGTCCGATCAAGAAAGACAAATTCTTTTTATTCGGCAATTACGAAGGATTCCAGCAAAGCCTCGCGCTAAGCAACGTGAGCGTGGTTCCGGACGCCCTGGCGCGAACCGGCGAGTTGCCGAACGCGGCCGGCGTGTATGCGCCGGTGACCGGCTTGAATCCCACGATGCTCAATTACATGTCGTTCTGGCCCCAGGCCAACGGTCCGGAGCTGCTCGCGAGCGGGGTCGCCTCGGGGACCGCGCTTTCCTATAACAATCCGCTGGAGCCGATTCACGAGAATTTCGGAACGGCGCGCGCGGATTACCTGATGCGTAACGCCGACACGCTCTCGGCTGCCTACACCATCGACGACGGCAACAGCGTGATCCCGCAGGCCGATCCTTTCTTCGCTTCGGCGCTGGCGTTGCGCGCGCAGGTAGCGAGCCTGGAGGAAACCCATATTCTGACGTCGAACATGTTGAATTCGGCCACGCTCGGATTTTCGCGCGCCGCTTATACGCTGGGCTCTGACCCGCTCGTTTCAATTAATCCCGCGCTCGATTTCGTGACGGGGCAGGGACCGGGCGGGATCGTGATCGGCGGAGGAACCACCACGACCGGCGCATCCACCATTACTTCGGCGGGGCCGAATAATGCGGCGGGGGCGTGGAACCGCCGCAATCTGTTCACGCTTGAGGACAGTGTGCAGTGGACCCACGGCATTCATCAGCTGAGTTTCGGCGTGTGGTTCCAGAGAATGCGCGACAACGAAAACAGCGCGTCGCGCCGGCTGGGCGCGGCGACGTTCACCACGCTGCAGACGTTTCTCCAGGGGACGGCCAGCAATTTTCAAGTGGTCCCCTCGGCCAACGAGCTCGGCTGGAGAAGCTGGTTCGGAGCGTGGTACGTGGAAGACGTGATCAAGCTGCGGTCGAATCTGACGCTGCGCGCGGGCGTGCGCTATGAATTCACCACCGGATGGAACGAGGTCTCCGGGCGCGCGGCCAATTATCTCACCGACGCCAACGACGTCCTGATCACCGCGCCGCGCATCGCCAACTCCGTTTACACGCAGAACAACGCGACCCATCTGTTCGCACCGCGCATCGGCCTCGCGTGGGATCCGTTCGGAACCGGGAAGACGGCGGTGCGCGCCGGTTACGGAATGTATTATTCGTTGATCGACGATCTGGCGTTTTTGCTGAATTCCCTGCCGCCCTATAACGGCTCAGCCACCTACACGGGCGCGTTGTCTTCGTTCCTGCCGATCGCCGCCGGCCAGCAGCCGCCCGCGACCACGACGTTCGCACCCCAAGGCATCCAGCCCAACGCGAAGACGCCGACGGTGGAGGAGTGGAACTTCACCATTGAACAGCAGGTAGCGCCCAGCACCGTGCTGCGCCTCGCGTACATCGGATCGTTCGGTTATCACGGGCTGCTGAACATCGATCCCAACAGCATCCCGCCGCAGGTCTGCACCGCAACGGGCGGATGCACGGCCGGCGGGGTTTGCACGGCGACCACCTGCGGAACCACCACCACGCTTGTTCCCGCGGGCACCGTCTACATTCCGTCCGGCAAACGCCCGAATCCGAATCTGTCCGGCGGCTTCTTCTGGTACACGGAAGGCAACACGAGCTACAACGGCTTGGTGACGGACGTAACGCACCGGTTGACCAAAGGCCTGCAGATACGCGGCAATTTCACCTGGTCGAAAAGTCTGGATATGAATTCGGGGTTGACCGGCGCGCAGGCGCAGAATCAGGCGCAGATGGTGCTGAATCGCGAAGATGTCCGCCAGGATTGGGGCCCCTCCGCGCTCAACGCCGCACGCCAGGCGAGCATCTCCGGGAGTTATGCGCTGCCCTTCGGTCACGGCCAGCGCTTCTTCGGCAGCGCGAGCGGCGCGGCCAACAAGCTTGCGAGCGGATGGCAGTTGAACGGCATCGCGACGCTGCTGAGCGGCTTCCCGTTCACGCCGCAGATCGGTGCGAATTATTCGGGCGACGGCGACACGCGCAATCCGGACCGGCCTTCGTTGAATCCGGCGTTCACCGGTCCTGTGGTGCTGGGGAATCCGGGCCAGTGGTTCAACCCAGCGGCGTTTATTCATCCGACGGCGGGAACGTACGGCGATCTGGGACGCAGCGTGTATCTGGGGCCCGGCCTCGCCGAAGCCGACGTTTCCGTGACCAAACTCACGGCGCTGAAAGAAAACGTGAGCCTGCAATTTCGCGCCGAGTTTTTCAATTTGCTGAACCGCTCGAATTTCGGAACGCCCAACGCGACCGTGTTTTCGGGGACCTCGGTCAGTCCTTCCGCGGGCCTGATCACCACACAGGCGACTACGCCGCGCCAGATTCAGTTTGGTCTGAAGCTCATTTTTTAAGCGCTCGTTTTTCAAGCGCTGAAGATTCCGCCCGCGGTTCACTCGCCGCCGGGGCGTGAGGAAGTGTCGTGGGATCGAGCACGCGCGCACCTCCCTCCTCCGCAGCGCCCGAAGGACGCGGACGCGCGGTCAGGATGATTTCGAGCCGTCCGTTTTCGGACTCGGGCGCAAGCGGCGCGCCCGTTCGCGGGCTCACCAGCGCCAGATACCGCAGGACCATGTGGATGGTGCCTTCCGACGGAACCGCGAGCGAAAATTCCTGAGTGCGGAATCGTACGCGCGCGCCGCGCAGATTCAAACGGTAGGCGAGAAACGCCGCGCAATCGACGGCCGTTTCGAACCACTCGCGCGACTCCTCGGGAACGTCGAGGTCCAGCCCGATCAGCACCTCCTGATCTTCCTCGCGCGCGAATTCGCGCACCTGCAGCGCGCCGGTATGCGCCGTCGCCTTCCAATCCACGTGGCGCGCGCTCTCGAGCGCTTCATACGGGCGGATGCGATAAAAATCGTGGCCCGGCCCGCGGCGGCGCGCTTCAAGATCGCCCGAAATCGCGGCCAGCAAATTCTCCAGCTCGGGACGGCCGTCGAGGCACGGATACACCACGATGTCGTGGCGCGTGGTCACTTCCTCGCGGCGCTCCGCGAAGCCGAACGGGAAGCGCGTGGTGAACTCGAAGCTGCGTTCGCGCCAGCGGCCGCGCCGGGGGAAGAACAGATCCACCGGCTCTTCCAGGGTCGCGCCCTTGGGAATCACCGGGAAAAAGAGCGCGCAATCGAACCCCGCGCCGGCCGATCCCGCGACGTGAATGGCGAACGAGGACATCCAGCGTTTCAGATTCTTCAGGCGCACCGCCGCGCGAAACTTGCGCCGCGCGGAAAGATGCTCCGGCAGCAGAATGTCGATCTCCAGACCGGCGAGCCCCAGCTTGCTGACGAATCCCGAAATCCCGAGCACCGCGAGCATTGCCGCCAGAATCAGAAACAACAGATTATTCGCGGAGAGCACGGCGATGAAAGCCACCAGCACAACGCTCGCCGCGAAAATTAAACCGGTGCGCGTGACGTGCTGGCGGAAAGCGCCCGGCCACAATGCGCGGAGTCTGCGAAGCAGGCCCATGCCTCAGTGTACGTCGCCCGCCGCGCCCTGCCGGCTCACGCGCGCGATCGCGTTCACCAGTTTGCGGTACGGAATCCGCTCCGGCCAATCGATCGCGATCCACTCGCCATCGCGCCAGGTGGACCCGTACCAGCGGGTCAGAATCGCCAGATGTTCCGCGCGCGGCGCTCCCTGCGGATCGAGTGCGGCCACGGCGTCGCGCAGGCGCCGGTCCATCGGCTGGCCCGCTCCGGCGGCCTCCGAAAGCGGCAGCCGGATCTGCTTCTGCCAGCGCCCGCCGATCAGAAACCACAGGTCCACGCACTCGACGGCGGCGGAAGGCGTGACCGCGACGCCCGCCAGCCGATCGAGCGAGCGCGCCAAATCCCCCGCGAGCCCACATGCTTGCCGGATGCGCTCGGCGCGTTCGTGCAAACGCGCGGCCTCTTCGAATTGCAGCTCGGCGCTCGCGCGATCGCGGGCCTGCTCCGCGGGCTCCCGGAGCGACGCGCCCCCGGTCTCCAGAAATTGAGCGAAACGCATGGCTTCGCCGCGATATTCGTCCGCGCTCACAACCTGCTGACAGGGCCGCGCGCATTTATTCATCTCGCCGTACATGCAGCCGGGATGCTCGGGCGAAGGCTCCAGATTTTCCTCGCAGCGGCGCAGCTGGAAAAGATCGAGCGCCGCGGCGTCGAAGCGGTCCGCAGCAGCCCGGCTCGCAAACGGGCCGAACAGCACGTCTCCCCCGGCACTCTCTTTCACACGGCTCGCGATGCGCGTCGAGATCCGAGTGGTGATCAAAGTCCGCGGAAACGGATTCTCCAACGTCAGCCGCACGAATGCGGGCGAACGCAGGCGCGTGATCCGCGGCCAGTCCTCGGGATAATGATGCTTCGCGAGCTCCAGGTGAATAAACGCGGATTCGAGCTGGGAGCCGGTCAGCCAATACTCCACGCGGTCCACGACCCCTCCGAGCTGCAACAGCCGGGACAGGCGGGCGGGCTCGCCGAGCAGACGTTTCAAACGGCGGTGCAGGAGTGAAGTCCGCGCGAGGTACGGAGGGCCTTCGCCGGCCCACAGCAGAAATACGGCGGGCCGGTCGGGAACAGTATCGATCTCGGTGGGCAGCACCGTTCGCGGCTCGCGCACATCTCAGATTCTCATACCTCGAATTCCGCTGGCCGATCGAAAGCGGCGCGTGAGACACTCGAAAGCATGAGCTCCGCTGAGGCCACGGCGCGCCGCATCCCCGCGCTCTCCCTGGCCGTGAGCGCTTTTCTCGCGGTGGTGAAAATCAGCGTGGGGCTGTCCGCGGGATCCACCGCCGTGGTTTCCGACGGCGTCGAATCGGCCACCGATTGTTTGACGTCGGGTCTGGTGCTCGCCGGCCTGTGGATGGCCGCAAAGCCCTCCGATCAGGATCATCCCTACGGCCATGGGCGCTTCGAAATCCTCGCGGGCCTGACCATCGGAGTGGTGCTCGCGGTGGTGGGCACGGGAATTTGCCTCGAATCCCTGCAACAAAGAAACCTGGTCCATCCGCTTGCGCCGTACGCCGTTTGGCCGCTGCTGTTATCCATCGGGATCAAGGGATTTTTCGCCTCCGCGAAATTTCGCGCGGCGCGGCGCACCGGCAGTTCCAGTCTGAAGGCGGACGCGTGGCATGACCTGCTCGATTTGTCTTCCGGGCTGGTCGCGCTCGCCGGACTTTCCGTCGCGCTCCTGCACCGCGAATACGTGGCTGCCGACCACTGGGCGGGATTCGGCGTCGGCCTGATCGTGATTTTCTTCGGGATGCGCGTGGCCCGCGAAACGGCGCTCCAGCTTACCGACACGATGCCCGACGCGCAGCAGATGAGCGCCATTCGCGCGGCTGCCGTGCGCGTCCCCGGCGCGCGCAGCGTGGAAAAATGTTTTGCCCGGAAAACCGGGCTGCGCTATCATGTCGATCTGCACCTCGAAGTGGACCCCGACCTCACCGTCCGCGAATCCCACGCCATCGCCACCGCCGTGCGCGGCGCCGTGAAGACCGATGTCCCTTGGGTGGAGGACGTGCTGGTGCATGTGGAGCCTTACGGGGAACTGGGCGACCCCGCGGCCCACAAGGCCATGAACGCCGGGAAGGACGACTGAATGGAAAATCGCGCCATCGCCCGCATGCTCGCGGAAACCGCCGACCTGATGGAGATCGCCGGCGAGGATTCGTTTCGCATCCGCAGCTACCGCAACGGCGGCCGACGCGGTTGCAAGGCTATCCCGAACAGGTAGCCGCGATTTTGAAAGACCCGGCGCGCAAGCTCACCGACATCCCGGGCATGGGCAAAGGCATCGCGGCCGTGATTCAGGAAATCGAAGACCGCGGAAGTTTCGAGCGGCGCGACGAAATGCTGAGCAAATATCCGGCGTCGCTCCTCGAGCTGTCTCAGCATTCAGGGCCTGGGCCCCAAAAGCGTCCGCGCGCTGTACGACACCTTTCGCGTGCAAACCATCGACGATCTGGAGCGCGTGTGCAAGGAACAGAAGCTGCGCGACCATGCCGCGCATGGGAGCGAAGCTCGAAGAAAAAGTTCTGCGCTCCATCGCGCTCCTACCGGCAAACTCAGGGACGATTTCTTCTTTCGTTCGGGCAGCGCGTGGCCGACGAGTTGATCGAGTATCTGCGCGCCGTTCCGGGCGTGGAATTCGTAACTGCCGCCGGCAGTCTGCGGCGCGGAAGAGAAACCATTGGCGATCTGGACCTGCTCGCGGCGGGGCCGGGTGCGCCCGAAGCGCATCGAAGCCTTCGTGACTCACCCGAAAGTCCACGAAGTTCTGGGCAAAGGACCCAACAAGGCCAGCATTAAATTTGGTCTCGAAGGCCTCCAGGTGGATTTGCGGGCCCTCCCCACGGAAAGCTACGGCGCGGCGCTGCAGTACTTCACGGGAAGCAAGGAACACGGCGTCGCGCTGCGTTCGCGCGCGCAGAAGATGGGCCTGACGCTCAACGAATACGGGCTCGCCCGGGTGGACAACGGCGAACGCGTGGCCAGCGCGACGGAAGAGGAAATCTACGCCGCGCTCGGGCTCGATTGGATTCCGCCCGAATTACGCGAGAACAGCGGCGAGATGGAGGCCGCGGCCGAGCATCGCCTTCCGTCTCTGGTCACCCTCCGCCAGATTCGCGGCGATCTGCACATGCACACGACGGAGACCGACGGCCGCGCGACGCTCGAGGAAATGGCCGCCGCCGCGCGTGAGACGGGCTACGAGTACATCGCCATCACGGATCACTCGAAGGCGCTCGCCATGGCCAACGGACTCGACGAGAAGCGGGCCGTCGCCTTCGCGCATCGCGTCCGCGAGATAGGGGAGCAGGATCTCGGCATTCGCGTTTTCTCCGGCATCGAATGCGATATCCGCCGCGACGGGAACATGGATCTGGAAGACGACGCGCTCGCGGAGCTCGATTGGGTGATCGGCAGCGTGCACAGCTACATGAATCTGGAACCCGACGAGATGACCGCGCGGCTGATGCGCGCGCTCGAATGCCCGCACCTGCGTGTGCTGGGCCATCCGACCGGCAGAATTCTGCTGCACCGCGATTCGTATCCGTTCGATTTTGAGCTCATCGCGGCCGAAGCCGCCCGCCGCAACGTGCTCCTTGAAATCAACGCCAGTCCGGAGCGTCTGGATCTCGCGGCGCCGTTGATCCGCGCCGGCCGCGCCAAGGGATGCAAGTTTGTGATCTCTACCGACGCGCATCAGCCGAAGCACCTGGCCAATATGCAGTACGGCGTGCGCATGGCGCGCCGCGGGTGGCTCGAAGCCGCCGACGTGGTGAACACCAGACCTGCGGCGGAATTTGCCCAGATCGTAAAACAAAGACCGTAAAACAAAAATGAAACTTATTTCTTCGAAAGAAATCACAAGCAATCGGATTTTCACCGTGACCATGGATCACGCCGTGGATCCCGGCGGTTTCGAAATTCAGCGCGCCATCGTGCAGCATCGCGGCTCCGCGGTGGTCATGCCGGTGGACCACAAGAAGCGCATTCTTCTGGTGCGGCAGTATCGCCTTCCCGCGCGCCAATATCTGTGGGAGCTGCCCGCCGGAACCGTCGACCCGGGCGAAAAGCCCCTGCAGACGGCCCGCCGGGAACTCAAGGAGGAAACCGGACTGCGCGCGCGCGTGATGCGCAAGCTCGCGGAGTTTTATCCCAGCCCCGGATTTCTCACCGAAAAGATGACCATCTATCTGGCGACGGAATTGACCGCCGGAGAAGCGATGCCCATGGAAGACGAGCGCATCGAGACACGCTGGTTTCCTGCGGCCGAAATTGACGCGATGATCGGCGCGGGTAAAATTCTGGACGCGAAAACCAATATCGGATTTCTGCGCTGGAAACGCTACTGTTCGCGCTGAGCGCCCGCGGAAACTCCGCCGAGTCCCCTCAAATACGCGAACATCGCCGCGAGCGCCTGCGCGCGATGGCTCACCGTCATTTTCCGCTCGATCGCTGCCTCGCCGAAGGTGCGGCCGAACGGAGGATAGAAAAATAACGGATCGTATCCGAATCCCCCGCTCCCGCGCGGCGCGTCCAGGATCCGCCCCTCCACCGCTCCGCGAAACGTGCGGACCAAGAGCCCCATCTTTCACCAGCGCAATCACGCACACGAAGCGCGCCGTCCGGTCTTCCACGCCGCGCAAGCGTTCGAGGAGCAGCGCATTGTTCGCTTCATCGGTAGCATGCTCCCCCGCGAAGCGCGCCGAGCGCACGCCTGGAGCGCCCCGCAACGCGTCTACTTCAAGGCCCGAATCGTCGGCGAACAAATAACCCGCCGCGTGCCGGCCGTAGGCGAGCGCTTTCTCCGCGGCGTTGGCCTCGAACGTGTCGCCGGTTTCCTCCGGCGCGGGAACGGCGACCGGCAGTTTGCGAACGTCGAAATCGGGAGCCGCAAGTTGAAATTCCCGGAGCTTCCCGGGATTTCCGGTGGCGCAATAAACCGTCATCGGCCCTTACGATTCCTGTTCGAGCGCGCGCTGGATAGCCACCAGTTCGCCCACGCCTTGCCGCGCAAGCGCGATCAGGCTCGCGAGCTGCTCGTCGTCGAACGGAGTTTTCTCGGCCGTCGATTGCAGCTCCACGTAGCGTCCGGCGCCCGTCATCACCACGTTCATATCCACTTCGGCCTGCGAATCTTCCTGGTAGCACAGGTCCAGCATGGCGACGCCGCCCACGATTCCGACGCTGGTGGCCGCGACGAAATCGCGCAGCGGAGAGCGTTTCACCGCGCCGCACTTCACCAGCTTCCGCACCGCCATGGAAAGCGCCACGTAGGCTCCGGTGATGGCCGCGGTGCGCGTGCCGCCGTCGGCCTGCAGCACGTCGCAATCGAGAATCACGCTGCGTTCGCCGAGCGCCTCGAGATCGACGACGGAGCGCAGCGCGCGTCCGATCAGCCGCTGGATCTCCATGGTGCGCCCCGAAGGCCGGCCCTTGGTGACCTCGCGCGGCGTGCGCGTGGCGGTCGCGCGCGGCAGCATGGAATACTCCGCCGTCACCCATCCCTTGCCCGAATTCCGCAGGAACGGCGGGACGGTATCCTCCACCGACGCCGTGCACAAAACGCGCGTGTGACCCACTTCGATCAGCGCCGAGCCTTCGGCCGTCAACAGATAGTTGGTAGTCACCTTCACCGGCCGCATCTGGCCGGGATTCCGCTGATCGACGCGCATAATTGTTTAGCTCCCCGACTTCAACATTTCGTAAAACAGCAGCGAGACCACCAGCAGGATGCCGACAATGACGATCAGGCACGGAATCGCGCGGGCATTCGAGGCCGCGGACGCTTTCTTGCGCGAGCCCGCGGGTTTATATTTCGCCATAAAGCGCGGGCTTACGGTTCGGCATAAAAAGTCGGCATAAAAATAAAAAGAGGACTCGCAAGTTCAGTTCCGGCGTCGGCCATGGATGGCGGGCGCGCCCGCGGATCGGAAATTCTCGCACCCTCTTACGTGTAGCACACACCGTGCGGAATCCGAAGCTATAGGACAATGGTTTTGTGAATCCGCGCGCGCCCGGCACCGTTCCCAAGCCGATTGGCCGGACGTTTGAGTACGCGCTGCTCGGGATGCTCGCATCCGGGTACCTCGCGGTGATCGGATCGGGACGCCTGGATTGGCCCGCCATGCTGTTCGGCGCGGCCGGATTGATGGTGCGCGCGCTCATGACCGCGGGCCTCGTCCGCGTGGTGATCCCGCCGCGCGTGACCGGCGCGCTCGCGATCCTTTACCTCGGCTTTTTTCCGCTGGACTGGTATTACGTCTCCGGCACGTTTCTCGCCGCCACCGTCCACATGGTCTTTTTCCTCGCGGTGCTGAAGCTCATCACCGCGAAAACCGAGCGCGACTTCGGATATTTAAAAGTCGTGGCCGGTCTGGAGCTGATCTCGGCGGCGGTGCTTTCGGGCGGCGCGAGCTATTTACTCTTCCTGCTGATCTTTTTATTCTTCGCGATCGTGGCCTTCGCGAGCAGCGAAGTGTATCGCGGCGCCGCCGGTTCCGCGGCGGTCTCGCGGGCAACGCTCGCCTCTTTCCCGGCGCGCCTCGGATGGCTCTCGGCGTTTCTTTTCGCCGGCATCCTCACGCTGACCGCGGGCATGTTTCTGATTTTGCCGCGCACCGCGCGCGCAGCCTTCGCGCGGCTGGGGCCGCCGGGCCGCCGGCTCACGGGTTTCGGCAACTCGGTCACGCTCGGCGATCTGGGGCAGTTGAAAACCAACGATACGCCGGTCATGCACGTGCGCTCCTATCAGAACGAAGGCTTCCTGCCAGTGAAATGGCGCGGCTCCGTGCTCGCCGAATTCGATGGGAAGCGCTGGTTTAATCCCGCCGAGCCCGATCAGTTGGTGCGCGTCGACACCGGAGTGATCGCGCTGCGCACTGCGGTCGCCGGAACGCGCCTCGGCCGCGATCTGATTTATCAGGTGCGCCTGAGCCCGCTGATTTCGGACACGCTTTTTTTCGCCGGAAATCCGGAAACCATTCGCATCGACGTGCCTTTCCTGCGCTACGCCCGTGGCGGGATCTTTCACCTTCCGCCACGCTTCGGCGCGCGCGGTCTCGAATACAGCGCGTACGCATTCCTGCCGGATGAATGGGCGGAGGTGCGCTTCACCACGGCTCCTCTCGCGGGTCCCTTTCGCGAGCAATTGCTGCGTCTGCCTCCGCTCGACCCGCGCATCCCGCAGCTTGCACGCACCATGACCTCGGGCGCGGAGAACGACGTTCAACAGGCCCGCGCCATCGAACGTCATCTGCGCAAGGACTACGGCTACACTCTGCAGCTGCTCGACAAGCCTGTCGCCGATCCCCTGGCCTATTTTTTATTCGACCGCCGCAAGGGGCATTGCGAATATTTCGCCTCCGCCATGGCTGTGCTGTTGCGCACCCTCGGCATCCCCTCGCGCGTGGTGACCGGCTTCCAGAGCGGTACGTTTAATTCGATTACCGGCTGGCAGGTGGTGCGCGAATCGGACGCGCATAGCTGGGTGGAAGCGTGGCTCGAGGGCCGCGGCTGGACCACGTTCGATCCCACCCCCTCCGATCCCTCCGCCGCCGCTCCCGCTCTTTTTTCGAAATTCTCCATGCTCTCCGACGCCGCCGATCAACTGTGGCAGGACTGGGTGATCCGCTACGACGTGGACCGCCAGATCGCGCTATTTACGCGCATGCATGAATCGAGCCGCGAGTTCCGCTTCCCGCGCTTCGATGAAATCACGCGCGGCTGGGGCGATTTCACCGGATTTCTGGCGCGTGGGGCGTGGATTCTCGGGGCCCTCGCGGTGATGCTCGCGTCCTGGATTCTCGCCGCTCCCGCGCTCGGCCGCTGGTGGCGGGAGCGCTCGCACACCCGCAGGATCGCGCGCGGAGAAACGCGGCGCTCGGATGCGACCATCCTCTATCAGCGATTTCTGCGCTTGCTCGAGAAGCGCGGCGTGCGCAAACCACCATGGCTGACGCCCGCCGAATTCGTGCGCGTGCTGAAGCGCGAGGATCTGGCGATGCTCGCCGCGCAGGCTACCGATGCTTATAACGATCTCCGCTTTGGAGGCCGCGCGGAGGCCGCGGCGCGCCTGACCCTGGCCCTCGATAAAATCGAAAAGCTGTGACGTCCTACAGCGCGCGCGAACAGCGCGGATGGTATCTCTACGATTGGGCCAACTCGGCGTTCGCCACCACTTCCATCGCGCTGTTTCTCGGCCCTTATCTCACCGCGCTCGCGAAAGCCGCGGCCGATCCTCAGGGATACGTTCATCCGCTCGGCCTGACGGTCGACGCGCGCAGCTATTGGAGCTACCTGGTCAGTCTCTCCGTCATTCTGCAGGTGCTCGTCCTGCCGGTCACGGGCGCGATCGCCGACTACGGACGCCGCAAAAAAGAATGTCTCGCTGCCACGGCGTATACCGGAGCGGCCGCCGCCATGGCCATGTATTTCCTGCGCGGCGATCTGTATCTGTGGGGCGGCGCGCTGTTCATTCTCGCGAACGTCAGCTTCGGCGCGTCGGTGGTGATCTATAATTCGTTTCTGCCGGAGATTGCCCCGCCCGAAGAGCGCGACGCCGTCTCTTCGCGCGGCTGGGGAATCGGGTACCTGGGCGGCGGAGTGCTGCTCGCCTTGAATCTCGTGCTGTTCCTCAACGCCGCGAAGCTCGGCATCAGCGAGGGACTCGCGGTGCGCATCAACCTGAGCTCCGCGGGCGCATGGTGGGCGATCTTCACGATCCCGACGCTCCTGACGCTGCGCAATCGCGGCCCCGCGAAGCTCGCACGCAGCACGGGCGATGCCGTGCGGCACACCCTGGGACAACTCGCCGATACGATTCGCCACGTGCGCGGCTATCCCGAGACCACCACTGTTCCTGATCGCGTATCTGTTGTACAACGACGCGATTCAGGCCGTCCTCGCGCTCGCTTCGCAATTCGCCAACGACGAATTGAAAATACCGGTATCGCAACTGACGCTCGCCATCCTGATGGTCCAGTTTGTCGGCTTCTTCGGCGCTTTCGGATTCAACTGGATTGCCGCCGCCGTGGGCGCCAAGCGCGCCGTGCTGGCGAGCCTGGTCCTGTGGACCGTAACCCTGATTTATCTCTACGCGGAGGTTCACACCACCGCGCAGTTTTTTGCCGTCGCCGCCGCCGTCGGAGTGGTGATGGGCGGGAGCCAGGCGTTGAGCCGCTCGCTCTACTCCCAGCTGATTCCGCCGGGGCGCGAAGCGGAATACTTCAGCATTTACGAAATCAGCGACAAAGGGACCAGCTGGTTGTGTCCCCTGATCTTTGGCCTCGCGCTGCAGTTCACCCACAGCTACCGGATCGCGATTTTGTCGCTGGTCATTTTTTTCATCGCGGGCCTCGCGGTGCTCACGCGCGTCAATGTGGAAGCCGGAGAGCGCGAAGCGCTCAGCGCGCCGTAAGGCGGGCGACCAGCGCGGACGAATCGGTTCCGTCCGGAAGCGTCACCGAATGGATCACCCGGCCGCCGCGCCCCAGCGCGCCGATGTAACGGGCCTGATCGCGGTCGGCTCCAAAAAGCACCAGAGAGTAGCCCCGGTCCGGGTATCGCAGCACGTGAACTTCGCCGCCCGAAAGCGGGGTGCGCACGGAGTCCGAGGCCGGACGCCCGGCGCGGCTCACGATCGCGAGGTAATCGTCGCTCGCCTGATACGGCAGCGGAATGCGCGCGGGCATGGAAAAGAAACGCGCGCGCGTCGAGAGAGGTCCGTCGCGAAAAAGCACCAGCCCGACCACGCAGGTCAGCAGGCCCACCGCGACCTTCGGTAGCAGTCCGCGGCCGTGCGCGGGATGTGCGGCGCTCTCCGTGCGGATTCCCACAACCGGCGCGAGCCTTCCGGGCGCCGGAACCGAGGGACGCGGAGCGTCGTTCACCGCGCGGGGCATCTCGATCACGCGGCGCACCAGCGGAACCACCACCCCTTCCCGGTATTCGAGCTCCTGCAACAGGCCCACGATCACCACCGGTTCTTCCGTCGCGGATACGCCGCCGAGAAAGCGCCGCGGAATCCACAACTCCTGGTGCGTCTTGGTGTTCATCACCTGGATCTCATCCCAATCCGAGCGCCGGAACAGCCATTCGTTGTGCTCTACATTGACAAGCGAAGGGAAAAACGAAAACCGGCGATGACCCAGTTGATCGAGCGGTGTCGGGATTTGCGGCGCAGGCACGGCTTTTCTCATTGTAGAAGTTTCGGGATGCGCTGCCATCGCGGGCGGAACGCCACGGGCTCGCTAGAATGGCCCCGCTTGCTAGAATGGCCCCGATGACGCGGTTCCCGACGGAGCATTGGATGATGGTCTGGATGATGGTCCGGCTCATCGTCGCGACTCTCGCCGGAGCGCTCGCCTTGGTCCCGGCCCTCAAGGCGCAGGAGCCCGTGCGCGTGGCCTACGAATGCACCGAGGACGACGCCAACGAACTGGGGCTCACCTGCACGATGGAAGATCCTTGCCCCGTCTTCCTGGAGCTCGCCTCGGCCGACGCGGCAGGCGGACGCCTCATCGTCGCCGGAAATCTTCACACCAAGAATGTCACGCTCTACGGCCTCGTGCTCGCGAGCGAGGACAACGGCGTAACCTGGACCGACGCGCACGAACGCCTGCGCGCCGCGGCGCTCGAACAGATCGAATTTATCGATTTGCAAACCGGCTGGATCAACGGCGAAGCGATCGATCCGCTGGCACGCAATCCATTTTTCCTGCTGACCACGGATGGCGGAAAAACCTGGACCCAGAAGTTGATGGTCGAAGACACGAAATATGGGACGGTCGCCCAATTTCATTTCGATTCTCCCAACCACGGTGAAGCGGTTCTGGACGTCTCCCAGGGGCAGACCGTGCGGAATGAATTGTACGAGTCCATGACCGGCGGCGCCGGATGGGAGCTTAAGCAAACCGGCGGCGTCATCCACGTGAAGGGTGCGCGCACGCCGAATCAAGGACCGCTGCGCGTGCGCACGGACGCCGCGAGCGGTACTTACATCGTGGAGCGCGGGGGCGGCAAAACGTGGGCTCGCGTTGCGAGTTTCACCATCCACGTGACCGATTGCCAATAAACCGGACGTTACAGAAATCACGCAGCGCGGCTCGCGACACATCGCGCGCCCCATCGCGAGGGCCATCCCAAGCAATCGAGCTGGAGCTCTTTCGCCATCTCTTGGGATCGATTGCCGAAGAGATGGGCATCGTTCTGCGCAAGACGTCGTACTCCGCCAATATTAAGGAGCGCCGCGATTATTCGTGCGCGATTTACGACGCCCAGGGGAATGCCGTGGCCATGGGCGATCACATGCCCGTGCACCTCGGCGCAATGCCCCTCGCGGTGCGCGCGATCCGCCAGGCCTTCGAGCTAGCCCCCGGCGACGTCGCGCTGGTCAACGATCCATTTCGGGGAGGCACGCACCTTCCGGATATCACCGCGGTCGCCGCAATCTTCACGCCCGGCGCGCGGCGTCCTTCTTTCTATGCGGCCAATCGCGCGCATCATGCCGACGTGGGCGGTATGAGTCCCGGCTCCATGCCGCTCGCCACGGAAATCTATCAGGAGGGCCTCCGCATTCCGCCCATCCTGATCCAGCGCGCCGGGCGTCTCGATCGAGGGCTGCTCGGTCTGATTCTGGCCAACGTGCGCACGCCCGTCGAGCGTGAAGGCGATCTGCTCGCTCAGCTCATGTCCATCCGCCGCGCCGCGCAACGGCTGGAGGAGCTCAGTTCGAAATATGGCGAGGAGGTTGTGAAGAGGAACATGCGCGGGCTGCAGCAGTACAGCGAGCGTATGCTGCGCGCCGCGCTCCGCCAATTGCCGCGCGGGACCTACCGCTTCGAAGATTCGCTCGAAGGCGGCGGCACGTCCGATCGCCCCCTGTTCGTGCGCGTCGCGATCACTCTCCGCGGCGACAGCGCCGTGGTGGATTTCACCGGTTCGGACCCCCAGGTTCACGGTCCCGTCAACGCGAATCTGGCAGTGACCACCGCGGCCGTCATGTACGTGTTCCGCTGCCTGGTCGCGGAAGAAATTCCGTTCACATCCGGAATTCTGCGTCCCATCCGGATCATCGCGCCGGAGGGGACCATCGTGAATGCCCTGCTGCCGGCGGCCATGGCTGCTGGGAATGTCGAAACCTCGCAGCGCATCACCGACGTGGTGCTCGGCGCGCTGGCCCAGGCCGCTCCGCGAAGAATTCCGGCGGCAAGCTCCGGGACCATGAACAACGTAAGCTTCGGCGGGACATTTTCGGACAGCGGCTTTGGCTCACGCGACGGCTCGCGCCCTCAAACATTCGCTTATTACGAAACCATCGCCGGCGGCATGGGAGCCTCGGCCGAGGCCGCGGGCCATAGCGCGACGCACACGCACATGACCAACAGTTGGAACACGCCCGTGGAAGCGTTCGAGCACCAGTTCCCCGTGCGCATCGAGTGCTACCGGATTCGCCGCAACTCGGGCGGCGCGGGATTGCATCGCGGCGGCGACGGCATCGTGCGGGAGTATCGCTTTCTGGTTCCCGCCGAAGTTACGCTGCTTACGGATCGCCGCGCGCGCGGGCCGTACGGTCTGGCGGGTGGAAAGCCGGGGAAGCCGGGACGAAATAGCCTGATCCGCGGAAAACGCTCGACGAAACTTCCTGCGAAGACGCGCGTGGAAGTGTTACCGCAGGACCGCGTGCGCATTGAAACGCCCGGCGGCGGCGGCTGGGGCAAGGCTCGATGACGTATCAGACAAGCCCGTTGATTTATCAGAAACTCCGGCTGATTTATCGAAAAAGCCCGCTGATTTAGCGCAGGCCGAGCGACCTTTTGACGCGTTCCTGATATTCGGACGCTTTCGCCAACACCATTTTCACGTCGATCGTCAGCATTTTTCGATCCCGTACAATCGCCCGCCCGTCCACCATCACGTCGGTGACGTCGGGGCCCTGGAGCGCATACACCAGCTCCGAATAGACGCTGTAGAGGGGCGCTCCGTGGGGCTCGGCCAGACTCACGAAAATCATGTCGGCGCGTTTATTTTTTTCGAGCGAGCCGATCATATTGTCGAGTCGCAGGGCGCGCGCGCCGATGATGGTCGCCATGGCGAAGGCCTGCTCGGCAGGAAGCGCCTGGGGATCGCCGGTACTCACTTTTTGGAGCTTCGCGGCGAGGTCGATTTCCTGCAGCATGTCGTGATCGTTATTGGACCCGGCCACGCCGTCCGTGCCCAGTCCCATGGCGATGCCCGCGCGCAGAATTTTTCCCACCGGCGCCACGCCGCTCGCGAGCTTCATATTGCTCGAAGGATTGTGCGCGAGACCCGTGCCCCGCATCCGCAGAATCGCGATGTCCGCGTCGGTCACCCACACCGCGTGCGCCGCCACAGTCCAGCCGCTGAGCACGCCCAGCGCGTCGAGCGCACCCGTCGGCGTCTTCTTGCGCTTTGCGAGCGCCTCGTCATGCTCCGTCCTGGTCTCGTCCAGATGAATCACCAGCGGCTTTTCGAAGCGATTCGCCAGCGCCCGGCACAGTTTCAGAATGTCGTCCGGAACCGTGTAGATCGCGTGCGGCGCCACAGCCGGCACGATCAGCGGATCGTGCGCGTACGTCTTCATGAAACTTTCCGTTGCCGCGAGCGAGGCTTGGGGCGTTTTGTAATCGGGCGCGGGAAATCCGATCACCGTCTCGCCCAGTACGCCGCGCAGGCCGGCCTGCTTGGTGATTTCGGCCACGGCGTCCTCGAAATAATACATGTCGGTGTAGGTCGTCGTGCCCGAAAGAGCCATCTCGGCGACGGCCAGCCGCGTGCCCCATTCGACAAATTCCCGGTCCACGTTTTTGGCCTCGGCGGGAAAGATGAATTTCTGGAGCCAGTCCTGAAGCGTGTGGTCGTCGGCGATGCCGCGAAACAGGCTCATGGCCGCGTGCGTGTGCGTATTGATCAGGCCGGGAGCGAGAATCGCATCGGGACGGTCCACCCTCTGCCGGGCGCGATAACGCCGGTCGATTTCGGCGCGCGGTCCGGCTTCCACGATGTGATCGCCGCTAACGGCGACCGCGCCATTCTCGAATACGCGCCGCCCGGGATCCATGGTGACCACGTAGCGCGCGCTCCAGATGGCATCCACCGAAATTGGCGCGGGCGGAGCCGGCGCAGGAGCCTGTGCGACGGGGGGTTGCGCAAAGAGCCGCGCGGCAAAGAGCGTGCCGAGGGCCAGTCTATCGAATCGGGTCATTTTAATAGAAGCGGGTCATTTTGATAAAAGCCGGTCATGATTCGTGAAGCGTTCCCGTTTAGAGGAACGATGCCTCGAACGGTCTCGGGAGCAGGTCCTTCAGGCGCAGGCTCTCGGTCCGGCCTTGCAGATTGATCAGCACGACTTCGATATCGCCGCACATTTCCCACAGCACCTGACGGCAGGCTCCGCAGGGAGGGGTGAGCGAGTCGGAATCCGCAGCGACCGCGATCCGGCGAAAACTGCGCGCGCCCTCCGACACGGCCTTGAACACCGCGCTCCGCTCCGCGCAGATCGTGAGCCCGTAGCTGGCGTTTTCAACGTTGCACCCGGTGTGAATCGATCCGCTCGAATCCTCGAGCGCCGCGCCGACATGAAATTTAGAGTAGGGAGCATGGGCGTGTGCGCGCGCCTGGAGCGCGAGGTTCAACAGATGCTCGCTCGCGCCGGAGACAGGTGAATTCATCTGGTTTTGTTATAACAAAGCCCGCGCCGCCTGTTGGAAAGTCCGCGTCGAGTGTTGTGGGGCCGCGCCGCGCGTTTGTAAGAAATCACTCCGCGTGGACGCGATCTTTTAGCAGGATGCTGAAAAGGGCCAAATCCGCTCGGCTACGCTGCGCGGCTTAGAAACGTACTCGCGTGTTTGCAAGTATCTGCTGAACCGCGACCGCGAGGGAGCGAAAGCATCATGGCCTCTTTCAGCACCCTACCAACAGGATCTTGAAAAAGGGGACAGACTCGCGTTGTTGGCGTCCGTTCCGGAACTCTGTCCCGCCCGAAATTTATGATTTCACGTTCGAGTTTGAGCGTGGACAGAGCGGTCTGTCCCCTTTTTCAACAAGCTCCTAAAGCATGGCCTGCGTCAGGTAATTGTAGTCGGAGGGCGTGACCAGATGGAACCGGATTTCAAGGGCCGTGAAGATGCGCAGGGCGGCGTTCATTTCCGGGCTCGGCAGATCGGGACCGGCGATGAACAGGCTCCCTTCGGCCACGCGAAAGGGAAGGACGCGCCAGTTGCGCGCCACGGCGGAGGGCAGCACGCGCACGCTTTTCCGTTCCACGTCGGCGGGCGCCAGGCGGGCGAGCGGCAAGCCCTGCTGCAAGCTGAGCGCTTCATACAACTGATCCTCGCGCAGGTAGCCGAGGCGCACCAGCTGCGCACCCAGCCGGACGCCGCTCGGCCGCGACTCGACGGCCTCCTGCAGAGCCGCGGCCGTAATCTGCCCGGAGCCCACCAGGATCTCGCCCAGCCGCCTTTTGTGCGCAAGCAGAACCGCGCGGGAGGGATAGGCGTGTTCCGTTTTGAGCCACCGTACCGGATGCTTGCGGAGCCGCGCCACGAAATATTGAGAGAGCGCCCCGAACGTCGCGGCCGCGTTCAGCAGGTTCGCGTAAAAAATGCGAATCGGCACCCCGAGCGAAAACGGAAATCCATACAGCCGCGCGACGCATCCCATGCGGACGCCGGTTCGCAGCAATTGAAATCCCAGGGCGATGGAAGTCAGCAACGCGCCCAGCGGAGTGACGCGCGTCCATAAAGCAGTCGCCAGGCCGTACAGGAAAATGGCATTGCCCACCACCGCCAGCGGACTTCCCACCAGCCCCCTGCGATCCCGCCATAACCAGTACAATTCCGCGCGCGATCCGCGCCAGCCGAAACGTTCCCAGCCTTGCAGCCCGATTCCCGTCACCCAGCGCGTCTTCTGGCGCAGCGCCGCATGCCAGCGCTGCGGAAAAAATTCGCGGGTCGCGATGAAATCGCGGGACCGGGCGGCGGAACGGGAGCCATCGGACAGGGTCAGAGGGAGGAACCATTGCGAGCACCCGAGCCGGTGCAGGCGCAGTCCTATATCGTAATCTTCGGTGAGCGCGGTGGGCTCGAACACGCGGTTCGATTCCGAGAGCGCGAGCTTCTCGAGCGCGTCCCTCCGGTAGCCCGTCCCCACGCCCGCCCCCGGCACAAAACATCCGAAGGCGCTGCGCACCCGCATATCCCGCGAATGATTTTCCGCGAATTCGTCGCAGTACACGCCGTGGGTGAGCGCGGCGAACGGCGTCGCCAGCGCGAGCACCGGGATCTGAATGAAGTCGTAGCGATCCGCGTAGGCGTTCATCCAGCGGAGCTCTTCCGGATGAATCAAATCCTCGGCGTCATGCGTGACAATCAGCTCGAACCGCTCGCCGGTCCGCTCCTCAAACAGGCCCACGTGCTGGTAAATCCAGTTCAGGCAGTCGGCCTTCGAAGTCGGCCCGTCATGGGGGCAAAGCGCCGGATGCACGTTGGCGAAACGGGCGGCGGCTGCTTGCACCGCCGCGGTGGTCGGGTCGTCGTTGGGATAGGTGCCCGCGAAAACGTGGTAATTCGTGTACCGCAGGGAAGCCAGATTGTGTTCGAGCATCCTCGCGATGACGCCGTGCTCCTTCCACAAGGGCACGAGAATGGCGATCGGGCGCTCCGGGGCCTGTGGGTCGGGGAGCTGTTTCCGCCGCGGCCGGGAGCGGAGCCAAGCGACGAGCCAGGCGATATCGATCGCGAGATCGTCGAGCCCGCTCAGGATGAAGATCAGAGCGAGCGGAACGAGCGACCAGATGACCGCGTGATCGATAAGCGAAAGCCAATGGGATGCCGGCGGGATCACTTGCTATGAAGTGCCGCGACAGGCCGTGAATTCTCAGCAGGGCGATCTGGCTGGGTGCTGAAGAAGGCAATTATTTGCAAACACGCGAGCACGTTTCTGAGCCGCGCGAGCACGTTTCTGAATCGCCCGGGCAGCCAGGCGAATTTGGGCCTTTTTCAGCTACCACTCCCTCGCGGTCGCGGGTCGGTAGATGCTTAGCACCCTGCTAGGCGTGATGATTCAGCGGTCCCTGCCCCGACCCGAGCCCAGGGTTCGTGCGGATCGCGCGCGTGATGAACTGTTTGGCCGCGTCGACCGCTTCACGCAAGGGCGTCTGTTTGGCCAGTTCCGCGGTGATCGCTGCCGCATAGGTGCACCCGCTCCCGTGCGTATGCGCCGTTTCAATGCGCGGCGCGGTAAATTCGTGAACCTCGCCCGCCCCGGTCACCAGGACGTCGAGCGCATCCCCGGCCAGGTGGCCGCCCTTCACCAGAACGTTGGCCGCACCCATCGCCAGTAGTTTCTCCGCAGCCCGGATCATCGAATCGCGATCGTGGACCTTTAAGCCGGTGAGCGCCGCCGCTTCGTCCAGATTGGGCGTCAGCAGAAAGGCCAGCGGAATCAATTGCCCGATCAGAACGGCGATCGATTCCTGGTCAAGGAGGCGCGCGCCGTGCTTGCTGATCATGACCGGATCGACAACCAGCGGGAAGCGAAACGACGCAGCGGCCTCGGCCAATGCTGCGGCCACGGCCGCGGCCACTTCCTTCGATCCGAGCGCTCCGGTCTTTGCGGCGTGCGGCGGAATGTCGTCGAGCACGGCGCGGATCTGCGCGGTGACCAGATCCGCTGCAAGCGGATCTACACGTGTTACTCCTCGCGTGTTCTGCACCGTGATCAACGTGACCACAGCTTCGCCATAGACGCCGAAACGATGGAAGGTTTTCAAATCCGCCTGCAGGCCCGCTCCTCCGCTGGGGTCGGAGCCTGCGATCGTGAGCGCCACTGGGGTCATTCATAACAATTGTAAGTTGGGCCAGTGTTAGGTCGGTCTTCGACGGCCCTCCTTAAGGTGGAAAGTCGAGCGCGGCGATGGTTGTCGATCCAGCCGTATTAGTCAACTGCACCACCACGCTGCCCACCGCCGCTTCGTTTCCCGTCACTGGAAACGAAACCAGCATCAGAAAGGCGCTGCCCGGGGATACGCCGCCGGGGCTCTCGCTTTGATAGAAGAGCTGAAACGGCTGAGAAAAATTCGCTTGAATCGGCGCACCCAACGTCTTTCCCGAGGTGTCGTAAAAGGTGAAGGTCATCGCGCCGATCGAATAGGTGTTGTCGAAACCCGATAGGGTCACGTCCAGACTGCCGGTTGGATTGGTCGCGCTCCCCGCCGCGACGAACACCGGCGAGGGCGCAAGCGTAACGGTGGTGGTGGCGCCGCCCGCGAGCCCAATCGCGCCGGCGTTCACCGTGAAGGTAATGGTCCCCGCGGTTGTCCCCGTGGAAAAGATGACGCCCGTTTGATTATTCAGCAGCATCGTCGTCGCACCGGCGGCCACGCTGAAGGACACCGACCTGTTCCCCGTCGCCACGAAATCCACGCCTGTATCGTTGGTGACGGATCCGACCGAGGACGTGAACCCGAGCGTGATGCTGCCATTCGCCGCGGCCGGCGCCGGAGCCGAAAGAGCGGCCGTCAGCGTGTGCTGCTCATTACTGTGAAGCGTCGGGACATCGAACGTGAGAATGGGAGCGGGGAGGGGATTCAGATAACCGGTTCCACTCAGAAAGTACGTTTGCACGCCAACGACCAGCGTCGCGGTGAACGTAGAGGCGGTCGCGGCCATGAAGGTCACGGTGAAGGTGACCGCTTGTCCCGCCGGGATCGCGGCGGAGGCGCCCTGCACGGTTTGAAAAGCAGCGCCGGTCAGCGTGATCGGCGAAATGGTGAGCGCCTGGGTGTAGGGATTCGAGAGCGTGAAAACGCAGCTCGTCTGCGTAGTCTGCGGAATGCGTCCAAAGCTGATGTTGTTCTGCGCGTCGGGACCCGTGCAGGGCGTTGCGACGGTGAGAGTGGAGGTTTGGGCCACCGAACCCTGGAGTGCGACGACCACCGTGTTCACCTGCAAGTTCGCGGAGAAAGAGCCGACCGGCCCGCCGGTGAAGCGCACGAAGAAGTCGAAGCTATTGCCCGCCGCGATGGTCACAGGGAGCGTGGACGTGTTGACGATCTCGAACCCGATGCCTGAAAGCGCAAGCTCAGTGATGGTCACCGCTGCGCTCCCCGTGCCGCGCGCCCGAAACGTCACATCCTCCGTGGTGAGCGGAGCGATGGTCCCAAAGTTGAAGGACCCTCCGGTGATCGGCGTTTCCGTCGAGCCGCTCACCGTCGAAAGAACCACCTGAGCATTCATCGACGCGGGCGCAAACAGAGCAATGAAAACGGGCATGAGCCCCAGCAGGAACAGCGCCCTCGGTTGTTTCAGGATGCCGTGCTTCAGGATGCCGTGCTTCAGGCTGCCTTGATTCAGGGTGTTCCGGTTCACCGCACCGCTCCCAGCCGTATCAGCGTGCGCGGCGACCGCTTCGGCAGCACTCCCGGCAAAAGCGAAAGCCCTTCGCTTCCGGGATCTGTGCGCAGAATCCACATCCCCGTGGACGCCGCAATTTCGACGAAGCCCGTCGCGGAGGCTTGAAAGCCGCGCGCGCCGGCCAGTGGAAAGAGCATTTCCTGAGCATCCGGACGCCGCAGAATCACGCCGTCGGGCGTCGCTTGCAGGGAGCCTCCGTCGAATAGCAGGACCGCTCCCGCGAGCTTTTCCATGAGGCCGAGTGAATCGACGATCGCCGTGCTCCCGTCGCTCGCCGTGTAGTGCGCGATCCAGACGGTCGCAGCGCCGCGGCCCGATTCCTGCGCGAACGCGTAATCGAAACCGTCCGTGGTCGACCGAAGCGAGAGAACGTCTCCGGCCGGTGCGAAGTTGAGCCACGCGAGCGTCCCGTTCGCCCAGCGCGCGAACTGCCGCGTCATCGGAAAGAAGATCCACGCGCCGGATGAGGAATCAAGCGCGATCAGAGCCGGTCCAGGGCAGGCGCAAGGCGTCAGGATGGGAGAAGGAATCCCGGCGCCTTGGCTACCCGAAACGCCGGAAACGAAAGCTGCGAGCGCGCTTTCCGTCTTGGCGATGCAGAGCGTGGACGAACAGGCGAACGAATGGACGTTCGCGAGCGCCGGATCTCCGAGGCTCGCGCTCGCGGGCATGCCGAATACCGGCCGCAGCGCGCCTCCCGCGTCCAGCATGAATCCAATTTGCGGCTGTTGTATCTGTGCTCCAGCGGGCGCGGAGGCAAGAAGCAACAGGACCGCCCCTGGAAGAAATATTTTCATCTGTTGAAAAAGCGGACAGACCGCTCTGTCCACATCGCTCCCTCGCGGTCGCGGCTCGGTAGATGCTTCCAAACATGCGAGCGCGTTTCTGAGCCGCGCGAACGCGTTTCTGAGCCAAGCGGATTTGGCGTTTTTCAGCATCCTGCTACGGACCCAGGTGAACACTGGGCGCGCCGATCTGCACGCTCGCGGTGGAGGCCGACGTCCCGCTGCTCCCCGAGCCCTTGGCGGCCAAACCTGCCGCGGCCGCGGCTCCCACGGCGGCTGCCCCTGCGAGACCGATCCACAGCCACTTGTGGCTGTTTCCGCTTGAGAACGATGCGGGCGCGGACGATTTCGATGCTGCACCGGCCAGGTACTCGGTCACCACGAGGCTGCCCTTAGCCTGTCCTTTGAGCGCCGAGACGCGGATATCGAACGGTCCGGCGATCCGGTTCCAGCGCATGCCCCATGCCAGGGCGCGGCCGTCGGCCCCGGTGGTGACGATCGCGGTGCGTCCGCCGGAGGTGAATTCGCCGCTGGGGCCGGTCATGGGTAACGTGAAACCCACGACTGCCCCGTCGACGGGCCTCCCTGCGCTATCGGTAACCAGAATCGTGATGCCGCGCGTCGCCCTGGAACCGGGCGCGTAGGTTGCCCCTTCGCCTTCCACCGCTTTCAGTCCAAGGACATCCTGATCGCTTTGGCCGGTGCTATTTTGGGCGGCAGCCGTCCCGGACAACAGAGCGATAAGGAGAATCCACGCAAGGGGCCGGATCACATGGACTAAGTGCAGAAAAGTCCGAAATACTCTCAAACGGACTGTTGGCCTCGCGAAAACCGCCGTTCGCTGGCGATCGCTTGAAGCGGCGCGATCGAACTGGTCTAATAAAGGCAAGCCTCTTTAGATTCATGGAATCCCGGGATATTCGATTCAGACGAACGTGGAAAGCGATGACGCGCCGGCTGCGCGAGCTGCGCTTGTTGGCGCACGGGGCGCTCTCCACGCGCCATCCGATCATGGCGCATATTATCCCGATTCGCCGCTGTAATTTATCCTGTGCCTACTGCAACGAATACGACGATTATTCGAAGCCCGTCCCGGTGGAAGTGCTGGAGCGGCGGATCAACAAGCTGGCCGATCTGGGCACCAGCATTCTGACGCTTTCAGGCGGCGAGCCACTGCTCCATCCGGAGCTGGACGACGTGATCCGCATCATGCGCCGCCGCGGATTTCTGGCGGGCATGATAACGAACGGCTATCTGCTGACGGCGGAGCGGGTGCAGCGCCTGAATCGCGCCGGGCTCGATCATCTGCAGATTTCGATCGACAACGTCATGCCGGACGAAGTCTCGAAGAAGAGCCTGAAGGTGCTGGATAAGAAGCTGCAAATCCTGGCCGAGCACGCCGATTTTCACGTGAATATTAATTCCGTTGTCGGCGGCGGGATTCATAATCCGGACGACGCATTGGTGGTGGGGAGGCGCGCACTGGAGCTCGGATTCTCGGCGACGGTCGGAATCATTCACGATGGCGGCGGGCAGTTGAAGCCGCTCGGGGAGCGCGAGCGCGCGGTGTATCACGAGATGAAGGCGCTCGAGAACCGGCACTTCGCGCGGCTGAATTATTTCCAGGATTCGATCGCGGCGGGCGAGCCCAATCTCAGCTGGAAATGCCGCGCGGGCGCGCGCTACATGTATATCTGCGAAGAAGGCCTGGTGCATTACTGCTCGCAGCAGCGCGGATATCCGGCAAAACCCCTCGAACAATATACGGTGGAAGATATCAAACGCGAGTATCACACCGAGAAGCCGTGCGCTCCGTACTGCACGGTGAGCTGCGTGCATTACGTTTCTTATTTCGATTTCTGGCGCGGCCCGCAGAATTTGAAATCGGGAATGCCGGATGCACCGGCGACCGAGCCGCTGGTGAAGATCCAGTCGGCGAAATAACGAACAACCCGTTCCACGAGAATGGCCAACGCTGAGCAACTCGCGCTACTCAAGAAGAGCGTCAGCGAGTGGAATCGATACAGGGAGAGACGTCCGATGGTCACCGTGGACCTTGTCCGGGCGGACCTCAGCCGGGCGAGACTCATCGGCGTGGACCTCAATGACGCGGACCTCATCGAGTCGAACCTCAACAGGGCGAACTTAGGTAAGGCGAACCTCACCGGGGCGGACCTGCTGGGGGCGAACCTCAGCGGCGCGAACCTCAGCGGGGCGACGATGTCCAGGGCGATAGTCGGCTATACAATTTTCGGATCGGTGGATCTGAGCGGTGTGGCTGGACTCGAGACGGTGGGCCACGTTGGGCCTTCCACCGTCGGAATTGACACCATTCTCGGATCAGGCGGAAAGATCCCGGACGTATTCTTGCGCGGCTGCGGCGTCGATCCTTTAATTCAGAAGATGCTCGTCGGGGATGGCCATTCCAAATCCGAAGCCTTCTACGAATGGAACTCCAAGGGGCACAATCCGCTTCAGCGGTGTTTCATCAGCTACGCGACCGAGGACAAATCGTTCGTCGACCGGCTGCAAAAAAAATTGAATGAGCGCAAGGTCGACTATTGGTATGCTCCAGAGCACGGACGTGTGGGGGTGGACATCAAGCGGGAAATCGATCTGGAGATTTCGCTGCGCGACCGGATGTTGCTCGTCTGCAGCGAAGTTTCCTTGACCAAAGACTACGTACAGTACGAGATCGAGAGAGGCATCGAGCAGGAGAAAAAACGCAAGGCACAGGTCATTTTCCCCGTCATGATCGACGACGCACTCTTAGAATGGAAGGACCCGCACGCGACGCACATCCGCAAAGTTCGCGCTGTCGATTTCCGCAAGGCAACCAAAGGGCAGGCATTCGAGAAGAAGCTGCCGGGGCTTTTGCAGCAGCTCGGCTACCCGGGCTAGTCCGCATTTCTCGGGCTCCGCAGGGCGGAAAGAAAATCCCCGCCCCGGTTATTTCGGAGGTGTCGAGAAAAGTCTCGACACGGCACGTAAGAGTACGTGCGCCACGTTGCCCGCGCAACAGAGCCGCGGCTATTGAATATTCACGGTCGTCATATTCGACGCCTTGCCGCGTTCCGTCAGATACACGCTTGCCTCCCCGGTCCCGGCCAGCCTGCGCGGAAGGAGGACCACCACTTCGTCAAGGCCGGCCCCCATGCCGGCCGGGCCGGCGTAGGGGGAAACGAAGGGACCCGTATATTGATCCTGCGGACCGGCGTACAACACCGGTAACGACTCTCCGGCGACGTACGCCTGGACCGTTCCGGTGCCGCGGATTCCGGTCCCATACAAAAAGAGAACCACCGATTCGGTGCGGTCGCCCAGCGTGAGCGGAGAGGATAGACAACTTAAGGCAATCGACGCCTGACAGGAGAAAACGGTGAGGGGCTGGGGATTCATCCACAGAGCGTTGTAGCGGACCGCGCCCGCGGCGGCAACGCCCGCGCCGTTTCCGTTCGCGGAATAGAGACCAGGGGACACCGCGGCAATGTCCAATGTTCCGGTGAGCACGGTTGTGCCGCTCCGCATGACCATGACCGTTGCCGCACCCTGAGCGACTCCTTTGGGGATCACAAAAAGAGCTCCGTTGGGCGATACGGAAACGAGCTCGGCGGCGCTCACCGTTCCGGTGCTGTCGGTAATCGCGATGCTCGTGTCGCCGAGCACGAGAGGCAGAGTGGGGCCGGGAGCAGTGATGGTTTGCGACGCGAAGCCCGCACCGGAGGCGGACACCAGTTGCTGGGCCGCGAGCGGGCCGGGCTGAAGGCTCGCTGCGTTCACAAAACTGGCGACAGGCGGCACGGTGATATCCGCGCGCACCACGCTATAGGGCGGCACGGGAACGGGATTGCCGGAGCTGGCGGTCTGAATCGCGATCATGTTCGGGCTGGTATCGGTGTTCGCCGCGCTGGGATCGATCGCGCTGATGAACTGCAGCGCGAACGGGCCGCCCGCGGGCGCGCCGTTCACATTCAGGGTCACCTGGTGAGCGATTGCGCTCTTGTTGGTGATCACCACGGAGAGCCCACCCTGGGCATTCGTGTAACTCATCGCGTAGAGCGCGGGAATCGGCGCGAGGCCGGTAGCGGGAACGCTCGCGCCGCCGCTGACGGCGGTCTGATTCACTGCGACGGCCTGCTTCAGGACGCTGTTCAGCACGGCGGTTCCAAGGCCCTGCGCGGAGACGTAAAAGCCGAAGTTGAGCGTCGCGGTGTCGATGGGCATGTTGGCGGCGGCTGCCGCTTCCACCTGGGACTGGTGGCCGGTGGTGTAGAAGACGCCGGCGTTGTAGGCAATTTCGCTCGGACCGACGTATAAAACGCTGGGCTCGGTGGACAGGCGCATGATGTACTCGGCGGCATAGATCCCGCCCCACACCGTGCCATCGGTGATGGAGGAATTTCCGGCCGAATCGTTCGGACGGGAAGAATCGAACTCAGTGTTCAGAAACTTGACGCCGGACGGTCCCACCGAGGCGAGCCGGCTGGTGATCACGGCGGTGGTCCCGCCGGCCAACACGGCGCTTTCGTCCGCCATCCATTGCGCGAATGGGCCGATGCTCTGCGGCGGATAGTGATGATAGGTGATCGCGTCCCAATACTTGTCGGTATACGCGGCGAGAGCGATGTCCCAAGAATTCGTCGCGGCGCCGGGCGAGCCTTGATCGGTGGCAAAAACGGCGATGATCGCCTTGGGGTCCACAGCCTTGATGGCGTCGCGGTACGGCTTCATCCGGTTCAGGTAAACGGTCGCGTTCGCGAAGAACGAGGGATACAGATAGGGCTCGTTGGACAACTCCCATGCCGCCACATGGATCTGGTTGGCTTTCACATAGGCGGCCAGCTCGCCCGCGGAGATGGCCGTGTCGGTATATCCATTGACGCAAATGATGAGAGACGCCCCCAGGAAGTTGGCTCGGTTGGCGGCGTCGATGAGCCTCGCGCCACCTCTGCCCGCGACCAGCTCGGGCGTCTTGGTGTCGGCGGCGACCGCGGAGCCTGCGGGAAATTCGAGTTGCCAAGTGGTGTTGTCCTGGCCGATCCGCCAGTCATAAATGTCACTGCTGGTCCCGCCCGGAAAACGTACCCAGCCGAAGCCCATCGTGGCTGCTAGGGTGTTGAAGTTGTAGTCCCAATATTCAACGGGGAGGCCGAGGTCCGCGCTGACGCCGGAAAATCCGGGTTGCACCGGAGTGGTGATGGTCGTATCGATGTTGATGGCGGCCGTCATCTGGCCGAGGGCCGGCGTCGCGACCGCGCACAAAAGCACGAGCACGATCGGCACCGACGCGGGCAGAGCTCTTGACGCACCACGATTTGGCATAAGGCGCGAAGGGTATCGCGCTCATTTTAGAACAGTCGAGGGAGGGGTGGCGCTTGCGTGAAAAATACTGAGAACCCGCGTGTGGGCAAGAGGTCGTTGTTGTCGCGGCTTGGTTGAGCGATTGGTCAGCTCATTTACATTCGCGGTTTGGTTTCGCTCCCTTGCGGTCGCGGCTCGGTTGGTGTTCGCGGGTTCGTTGCGTGATTGGCCCGCTCATTTACATTCGCGGTTTTATTTCGCTCCCTTGCGGTCGCGGCTCTGTTACTATAGCTCCTCGGTATTCGAAAGCGCGCTTTCTCCGGTTATTAACCCGCACGGTGGGCGAGCTGCCGTTTTGTTACGCGACAGGCGCAGCCGTTTGTTTTCCCGCAACGGCGTGGGTTCACTTTGACGCTCGTGACTGTCGGTACACTGTAACGCTCGGGACGTCTCGGCTCATCGCACGCAGGGCACAAGGCGATCTGTTTGACGCTGAACGCGACGGAGACTCGAGTACTCGTGCGCGTTTCGTGGCCCGGCTTCCGATGGCAGAACCCGGAACTCTTGCTTCCTTTGTAAACGATGTCCAAAGGGAAGCGCGCCGGGGAAACGCCGAAGTGTTTCAAAACTCGAAGAATGGGGGCTGGGGAACGGAGGGCATCGCACATTTTGCAAGCACACGAGCGCGTTCGCTCCCTCGCGGTCGCGGCTCGGCAAATGCTTACAACACGCGGGCATGTTTCTCAGCCGCGCGCGGCAGCAAGCGGGTTTGGGCTTTTTTCAGCATCCTGCTAATCCAGTTCGAAGACGTGTTGATGGCGGGCGAGGTCCACGGACTTGCCTTTGAACGTCACGCCCTCGAGCTTCAGGCGCAGTCTCTGCTCGGCGGCTGCACGCCCCGCGAGCTTGATCGCGCCGCCCGCGCCCAGCACGCGGTGCCAGGGAAGAGCGTCCGGGATTGCGGTTTTCAAGAATCGCGCGACGGCGCGGTGGTAGCGAGGGTATCCCGCGGCGGCGGCGACCTGACCGTAACTCGCGACCTTTCCGCGAGGGATGGACCGAATGGTTTCGGCGAACGCCTGGTCCCGCAAAGTTGAAGCGCTCGCGTGCGGTCCGTTAGCGAATTCGAAGTCCGGACGTTTCCATGTCCGGCGCGGGGTTTTTTTGGCGCGGCCTTCGGTCATAGCGTGGATCATAGCTTTAACAGGGCGATGAAAAGGCCATTATGCTATCGCTCCCTCGCGGTCGCGGCGCGGCAGATGCGTGCAAACACGATGCGTGCAAACACGCGAGCACGTTCGCTCCCTCGCGGTCCGGCTCGTTACATGCACGCTAGCACGCTTCTGAGCCGCGCGCGTCGGCAAGCCGCTGTGGGCCTTTTTCGGCATCCTGTTAGATAAAAGCTTGGATCACAGCTTTTTGAGCAGCGCCTTGGCCTCGGCGAAGCGGGCGAAACGCTTTTCTTCTTCCTTGAACGCCTTCGTGTGGACGCATCTCCGAACTCCCCGATGCTCGGCGGGATGGCGCAGGTGGAGCATCTCGTGATAGAGGACGTACTCGACGGCGAGGCGCGGGGTTTGCGGGCGATCGAGAATGCGGCTCAGCACGATGGCGTTGTGCGACGGATCGTAGTGGCCGAGCAGGGTTCGCGAGGCGTAAGGGCTCCAGCCGAGGCGCGGGCGCGCCATCAGGCCCCAGAAGTAGTGCAGGTTCAGCTCCTCGAAAATCTCTTCCAGATTGTAATGGGTTCCGGCGGGATGTTCGAGACGCTTGCGGCCGCGGATCTGGCGCACCAGGCTCAGATTCTCGCTGATGTCGCGCCGGTTGAGATAGCGGCGGTAGCGATCGTTGGAATGCGCGGGCACGGGACGGCGGAAGAGCTTGGCGAGCAGAATTTCGGCGAGGGCTTCGTGCACCGATTCGGGCGCGCCTTCGAGGGTATCGGCGATGCGCACGAGGAGAACTCCCTGCTCCAGCCGGATCTGCGCGTTGGCGCTGGCGTAGCGCTTAAATTGAACGCGGATCTCGGGAACGGGCGTGCGCGGACGGAGCTCGCGAAAGATGCACGCGTAGATTTCTGCGTGCGATTCCGCCGGCACATTACTCGGAACCTCGGTCGCGACAAGCATCTTTCTCGAAGGTACCATGGTGCCCCGGCTCGGTCATTCCGAGTTGCAGTTGAGCGCTGCTTTAGCCGATATAATGTCTGCGGAACGAATGCGAATCCTATGCATCATGGCCGTTTGTCTTGGCCCGACCTTGCTCGCGCAAACGCCGGCTGTTGATCTTCCTCCGCCGGGGCAAGGTTCCATATGCATCACGGAGGTGGCGCCTCCGGCGCCGGGAATGAAATCGCTCGCGAACCCCGCCGGCGGCAATCAGGTCAAGGTTTATGCCGTAAGGATCGACGAGCGTGCGCCGATCCGCGGCCTTCCCGACCGACCCGTCGAAGCCCCGCTGCTGTCCCTGGCGGATAAGCACGTGATCCGCATTTTCGGTGACGGAAAGCAGACCGCTTCTTTTGCATTTCGCTTCGATTCGTTCGCAACGAATGAAGTATGTCTGCAATTCGACGAACTCTACGTGGCCTGGTACTTGGTAGATTGCGAGGAGCCCAGGGTCGGGCGCGCATGCCATCCTCCGCGCAAGCTGCCGTGGGCTGAAACCCGCTGTGAAGTCGTCGGCACGCGGGTGGTGCCGGAAAACGGCCAATTCCGGGTGGAGTATCGGGTGAAATATCTTGCGGAAGGCCAGGAATTCTTCCGGTTCATCGACTCCGGTTTTGGTCCGGTGCCAACCAAACCTGCTCCCCAGTCCCTGCAATCCATTCCCAAAGAGTGCAGGTACAAATTCCGCTATCATCCCGGCATGCCCGAGAAGGCGGTTTTGGCGTATCGCTAGAGGCGCTCTGCGTTACGCCCTTTCGCTCAATGCGCCACTGCTGCCCGACTGCACGCGGCCGCACCAAACAAAATACTGAGTTGGAGGTTAACGGGTTCCGCGCTTCCGTCGGGGTCGATGAGAGCCCTCGCCTCCAGTGTTGTGAACCCGGGAGCTCGTACCAATAGCTGATAATTTCCAGTCCGATCGTCCGGCACGACGAAGACGCCGTTCCGGTCGCTTGGACGGATAAGAAACACTGAGCGCGTAGACAAGTTCCGCCGATAAGGATGACGACTAAGTCTCCTGATGCGGAAGGTAATTTCCATGAGAATGTCCGTCGACTATAGTGCTGCGTACGCAAGCGTGGTGGAAAATCTTCTAAAAGGCAACCTGGATAGCGCTGCGCAAACTCTCGGGGAGATCCCGAGTTGGCTGCCTCCGACCGATGCGCAGCTCACTGCGCGAAATGTTTCAATGTCAGCGCAAGTGGCGGTGTTCCGCCGCGACAACTATACGTGCCGCTACTGTGACAGGCACGTAGTTATTCCGCCCGTGTTGCGGCTCCTATCAATCTCGCTGGGGAACGTATTCCCGTACCACCCACACGGAAAAATGAGCGAGTGTCATCTCGCGTTTTGGCGCGATATAGCAAGTTGTGACCACCTGATTCCGGTTGCCCAACGTGGCTCATCCAAAGGGGACAATCTTGTGACGAGTTGCTACATGTGTAACTCCGTAAAGCAGAGCTGGACAGTCGAGGAACTGAGGTGGCCTATCCTCGACGTTTCGGAGAACGAACCCTGGGATGGACTATCCAGTCGATTTCCAACCTTGCTAGAGAATTCTGCCGCTCGTTTTGAGGAAGCCAGAATTCCCTATTTCAGGGATTGGTTGCATGCTATTCAAAGCAAGGCCGCCGTTGCGCAGCCAATCATCGTGGCGCGTCACTAAATCGGCGTTCGGTCTTTGAGCTTGACGCGATTGTTAGCGAGCAGGCAGGGGTTCTGTTTCCCCGGCGCGCCGTTGCGACGTCCCGGTCGGGTCTGTCACTCGGCGTGGGACGGTCTCTCAGACTCTACTTTGCCGCGGAATCGGAGGCCGGCTGAGAGCCGGCCGCAGCCTGAAAGGCCGCCCCACGCACCGGACGGAAAAGCATCTCACCTCATGCTGCGCACGCCGGAGGCGCGGTATCCTTAATGATTCCGCGCTTTCATGATTCCGCGCTTTCGTGATTCCGTGCTTCCGCTGTTATCGCGCTACGGCGCTCGGGATGCGCGGGCTCGCACAAGAAGGAGAATTCGTTGCTGGGAGCAAAAATAACGGCGCTCGGGGTTCACGTACCGCCGGGCGTGCTGACAAACGCCGACCTGGAAAAGATGGTCGAGACGTCGAACGAATGGATTATGGACCGGGTTGGGATTCGGGAGCGGCACATCGCGGCTCCCAACGTAGCCACGTCCGATATGGCGGTGGAGGCCGCGCGTGTTGCGCTCGCCAATCGCGGGATCGAGGCGTCCGAAGTGGATGCCATCCTGGTATGCACGGTAACGCCGGACATGCTGTTCCCGTCGACCGCGTGCCTGGTGCAGGATCGGCTGGGCGCGAAAGGGGCATGGGGCTTCGATCTGGTGGCGGCCTGTTCGGGATTCGTCTACGGCCTGACGGTGGCCGCGCACCTGGTCTCGGGCGGATCCCATAAGAAGGTCCTGGTGATCGGGTCCGACACGATGAGCCGGATCATCGATTACACGGATCGCAACACCTGCGTCCTGTTCGGCGACGCGGCGGGAGCGATGCTGGTGGAACCGGCGGCAGAGGGCGAGGGATTCATCGGCTTCCACAACGAAATCGACGGGTCCGGCGGCGAATTTCTCAAGATGCCAGCCGGGGGCAGCCGCATGCCCGCCTCGCGGGAGAGTGTGGAAAACCGGCAGCATTTCGTGAAGCAGGAAGGCCAGCAGGTGTTCAAGTTCGCGGTTCGCAAAATGTACGAGTGCTGCAAGGAACTGCTGGACCGGCATGGATATACGGCGAAGGACGTCAAGCTTCTGATCCCCCATCAGGCGAACCGGCGGATTATCACTGCCGCAGTGGAACGCCTGGGGCTGAGCTGCGACCAGGTAGTGATCAACATCGATCGCTATGGAAACACGACGGCCGCGACCATTCCGCTCGCGACGCAGAGCGCCCTGGACGCCGGAAAGCTCCATAAGGGCGACCTGGTGCTGTTCGCGGCGGTGGGAGCCGGATTCACGGTGGGGGCGAATCTGTGGCGGTGGGAATATTAACCGGCTGCACGGACGTGCATTGAATTTTTTGCACGTTCAGAAATTATTACCGAGGCAAATCGCCGACAAAAATCGAAGTCGTTGACAGTGCAGATTTTACGCACTGGTACGCGAATTGCCAGCTCTGTGATCGATGGCTGCCACAATGCATCCCAACGATTACGCCGAGGCCTTCGAAAACGGATTCGCTGCTACGCGACGTTTTCTACAATTACGAGGAGCCCCGCGCGAAGAAGCTGAAGAGATTGCGCAAGCCGCCTGGGTTCGCGGATGGGAGTACAGAAATCAACTCCGGGATCCGGTGCTGGTGGGGTATTGGGTGAACTCGATCGCGAGGAATTTATATCGCGCCCGGTTCCGCATGCCCGTCGCCGTGCCGCTCGATCCGCAACACGACCGGCCCGGCAGTTCCATCGACGTGAGCGCGATCGAGTTGAACGGGCTGCTGCGGCACTGCAGCCATCGCGATCGCGATATGGTGGAAAAAAGCCTGGAGGGCTATTCCGCCGAAGAAATCGCGAAAGAGGTGGGGATTACGCCCACCGGCATCCGGGTGCGGCTGCTGCGCGTCCGGCAATCGCTGCGGCGGAAGATAGCGGCCTAGCCCGTTCTAAAAATCGATCGCCTTCTAAACGCTCGGGCCTCAAGTGCGACCGAGCACTAACAGCAGGTCCCTCGGCTCCCGCTCGGGATGACCTTCCTTGGGCGGGATGACGTTCCTTGAAGGGATGACGTTCCTTGGACGGGATGGCCCTCGTTGGGATTGAACTCATGACCTTCCTCATGATCGATCGAACCGCGCGCTCGCGCGACTCGGCGGCATTCTTTGACGGGCAATCTTTTATGATGTGACGGAGAGGTGCAGTCTCCGCCGCCGATGGATGCCGTCCTGGAACTTGCCGACGTGTCGAAGGATTTCGCGGCGCACAAAGCCGTGGATGGCGTATCGTTCGCCCTCGCGCGCGGGTGTTTCTTCTCGCTGCTCGGTCCTTCGGGATGCGGGAAAACGACGACGCTGCGCATGGTGGCGGGGTTCGAGACGCCGACCGCGGGCGAAATCCGATTAAACGGCGAGCGCATCGATCATCTTCCCCCTTACCGGCGCAACGTCAACACGGTCTTCCAGAGCTACGCGTTGTTTCCGCATCTGACAGTGCAGGGCAACGTGGAATTCGGACTGCGGACCAACGGAGGCGTGAAGGGAGCGGCCGAGCGGGTACGAAAGGTGCTCGCGCAGGTGGAGCTCGCGGGGAAAGAATCGCGCAAACCGGCGCAGCTTTCCGGAGGCGAGCGGCAGAGGGTGGCACTGGCGCGCGCGCTGGTGCTGGCGCCCGAGGTTCTGCTGCTCGACGAACCTCTTTCGGCTCTGGATCCGCAGCTGCGCAAGCAGGTTCGCGCGGAGCTGCGCGATCTGCAAAAGCAGACCGGGGTCACTTTCCTTTTCGTCACACACGATCAGGAAGAAGCGCTCTCGCTTTCGGACGTAATGGCGGTGATGCGCGCGGGGCGGGTGGAGCAGATGGGAACGCCGGCCGAGCTGTACCGGCGGCCGCGGACGAAATTCGTCGCCTCGTTTCTGGGAGCGATGAACTGGATTGGCGATGCGGGAGTGCGTCCGGAGGCGATGCGGATGTCCCTAAAACCGCAGCCTCCGGGGTTGCCGCAATCTCCCGATGAGACGGGCCTGATTTCGGCCGCGGCCATCGTCAGCAGCACGGCGTTTCTGGGTCCGATCGCGCATGTGACGGCGCGGCTTGAAAACGGGTGCGTGGCGACGGTGCAGGTGCCTTCGAGCGATGCGCCGCTGCGGCCTGGCGAATCCATCGTGCTGCAGTGGAATCCGGCGGACGAACTGCGCGGGCTGGCATGAGCCCCGCACAGGGAACGTTTCAGGGAACGTCACAGAGGATCATGCGTCTGCGCGCGTGGTTTCTGGCTCCGGCGGCGGTGCTGGCGGCCGGGACGATCCTTGCGCCGAGCCTGATTGTGGCGGCGTACAGTTTTTTGTCGCGGGGCGCGTACGGGGGCGTGGAAGCGCCGTGGACGAACGAGAATTACGCGCGCCTGCTCGATCCATTGTATGCCGGCATTTTCGTGCGGTCGGCGTGGATCGCGGCGCTTGCGACGGCGGGATGTCTGGCGCTGGGTTTTCCGCTCGCGTTATTTATCGCACGCTCCCGAGCGCGCAAGAATCTGTATCTGGCGCTTGTTGTGGTGCCGTTCTGGACCAGTTTCCTGATCCGCCTGTACGCGTGGATGTTTCTGCTGCGCGACACCGGCCTGATCAACACGATTCTGGAATCGCTGGGGCTGATCCGCGTTCCGCTGCCGCTGCTCTATACCCAGGGAGCGGTGCTCCTCGGGTTGATTTACGGGTATCTTCCTTTTGCCGTGCTGCCGTTGTTCGCCACGCTCGAGCGGCAGGACCCGGCGCTCCTCGACGCGGCGGCGGATCTGGGCGCGTCGCCTTTACGAGCGCTGATGCGGGTTACGATTCCGCTGGCCGCGCCGGGAATTTGGACGGCGGCGATTCTGGTTTTCGTTCCGTGCCTGGGAACGTATCTCGTCTCCGATCTCCTGGGCGGGAGCAAGACCGTGCTGATCGGCAATCTGGTGCAGAACCAGTTCACGGCGTCGCGCGACTGGCCGTTTGGGGCTGCGGCGTCGATCGTGCTGCTGGCGGGCGCGGCGGGCGTGCTGCTTCTGATGCGGCGATCGCGACAGGAGATTTTGTGAAGCGCGCGCTGCCGGTTTACGCGGCCTGCGGGTATCTGTTTCTGCATCTGCCGCTCGCGATTCTAGCGGTGTTCAGCGTCAACGCCGCGCGCTTTACGGTGTGGGAGGGATTTTCGCTGCGCTGGTATCGCGCCCTGCTTGCGGATCGCGATTTGCTGGAAGCGGCGGGGAACAGCCTGATCATCGCGGCGGCGGCGACGGTGTTCGCGACGGTGGCCGGTACGCTGGCCGCCTATGCGTTGTGGAAGAAGGCGTCGGGTTGGCTGGCGGGATCGCTGTATCTTTCGCTGGTGACGCCGGAGATTGTCACGGGAGTCTCGCTGCTCGCGTTGTTTCAATGGATCTTCCGCTTTTTGCATCTCCGTCTGGGGATGCCGACGGTGATCCTGGCGCACACGTCGTTCTCGCTCGCCTACGTGGTGCTGGTGGTGATGGCGCGGCTGCGTAGCTTCGATGTCGTCGCTCGAAGAAGCCGCGCTCGACCTGGGCGCGACGGAGTTTGAAGCTTTCTATCGCGTGACGCTCCCGTATCTGACGCCGGCCGTTGCGGCGGCGGCGATGCTCGCATTCACGGTCTCGATTGACGATTACGTGATTACAAGCCTGGTGGCGGGCGTGGATTCGCGCACGCTGCCGATGGTGATCTACGCGATGGCGCGGCGCGGCGTGAATCCGGTTTTGAACGCGGTCTCGACGGTGGTTGTGGCCGGGCTCGGCACGCTGGTTCTGATTTCGGAAAGGCTGCGGAGGGTATGAATCGCCGACGTTTTCTCGAACATGTAGCGAAAACTGCAGCGCTTCCGGGCGCGGCCGTGCTGCTTGCGGATTGCGCCGGCGGGCCGCGCCTGAACGTCTACAACTGGTCGGATTACGTGGCTCCGGACACGGTGGCGAATTTCGAACGCGAAGCCGGCCTGCGGGTGCGCTACGGGACGTATGAGAGCAATCAGGAGATGCTGGCGCAGGTGCTGGGCGGAAATTCCGGCTGGGACGTCATCTTCCCTTCCGGGGATTTTGTCGGTCCGCTGCGCGATCTGGGACTGCTCGCGCCGATCCGCCATGAATGGCTGACGAATCTGGATGCGCTCGACGCCGCATTCCGCAGTCCTCCGTGGGATCCCGCGCTCGAGTGGTCGGTTCCGTACATGTATGGGGCGACGGGAATTCTTTATCAAAAATCGCTCGAGCCCGCGCCGCGCGCGTGGGCCGATCTGTGGGACGCGAGCCTCGGCGGGAAGATCACCATGCTCGACGACGCGACCGAGGTTTTCGGAGCGTGTCTAAAGAAGCTGGGGCATTCGCTGAATTCGGCAGATCCGGGAGAATTGCGGGCGGCCGCGGCGGAGGCCGAACGTCAGAAGCCGCTGCTGCGCGCTTATCTGAACGCCGAAGTTCGGGATCAGGTGGTAGCGGGCGACGTGGCGGCGGCGCAGGCCTGGGCGGTTACGGCGGCGCAGGCGATGGCGGCGGCTCCGGGGCGGCTGGCGTTTGCGTATCCGGCCGAGGGGTTCGCGCGCTTCGCCGATAGCGTGGCGATCCTACGGGAAAGCCGGCGCGCGGAAGCCGCGCATCGCTGGATCGATTATTTGCTGCGCCCGGCGGTCGCGGCATCGATCGTAGAAGCCACGCGCACGGCCACCTGCAACGGCGGCAGCTTTCGCTCTGCTTCCGCGCGATGTACGCGAAGATCCGGTGCTGTATCCGGCTCCAGGGATGGTGGAACGCGGCGAATGGTTCGCGCCGCAGTCGACATCCTCCCAGCGTTTACGGGACCGCTTGTGGACGCAGATGAAAAGCTCTTAATACACTAGTAAGATGGCGGGAGAGCGGCAACGGACCGCGAACCGCCGATAGCCGGATACGTCCACGCATGCCGTACTTTGCGCTTCCTGTATTGCCGAAGCTGACGGTCGCCTCGATCGTCGACATCATCGCGGTCGCGGTGTTGATCTACCAATTCGTGCTGATGATCCGGGGCCGGCATATGGCGCACATCCTGACAGGTCTGCGTGCTGCTCGCGATGTATGCAGATCGCGGTGTGGGCGCATCTGGAATCTGTTGCGCTCGCGTGCTGGCGGGGCTGGCGCCCTACACCGCCTTCGCGCTGATCGTGATGTTCCAGTCCGAGATCCGGCGGCTGCTGGCGCGCATCGGGCGCGGCCGCTGGCTGGGACTGGGCGGGCAACTGGAACGGCGCGAGATCGCGGATGAAATTCTGCTGGCCGTGCAGGCAGATGGCGGAGGCGAGAGACCGGCGCGCTGATCGTGATGGAGCGCGACATCGGGTTGCGCACGTTTATCGAGAGCGGCGTGGCGCTGGACGCGCTGGTGTCGCGCGATCTGCTGTGCTCGCATTTTCCATCCGCGGCGGCGCGCTGCATGACGGCGCGGTGATCGTGCAGGGCGACCGCGTCGCGGCCGCGGCGTGCTTCCTGCCGTTGACCACGAATCCCGTGATGCTGCGGCGCATGGGCACGCGGCATCGCGCGGCGATCGGCGTGACCGAGGAAACCGACGCGCTGGCGATTGTGGTTTCCGAGGAGACCGGACAGATCTCGGTCGGCGCTCGCGCGGCGACCTGGAATCCGATGTTTCGATCGAGCGGCTGGGCGAACTGCTGACGCGCCACACGGGCGTGCGGAAACAGCGATCCGGCGGCGTGGAGCCGGAATGGAAGCAGGCTCAGCCGTGAAGCTGGTTCCCCCAGCAATCTCGGCTGGAAAGTGGCGTGCGCTGGGGCTTTCCGTGCTGCTGTGGATCGCGCTCTCGGCGGAGCCCGACCTGGTGACGGCGCGTTCGGTTCCGATTTTGTACCGGAACCTGGCTCCGCAATTCGTGGTTACCGGGGATTTCCCGGACGCGGTGCGCCTGGAGATTCGCGGTTCGGCGTCGGCAGCTTTCCTCCTCGAGTCTGGCCGACACGGTGGCCCTGTTCGATCTGGGCGTCATCGACACGGCGGGCGAGCGGACCTTTACCATTTCCAACGACAATCTGAATCTGCCGCGGGGCGTGACATTCTTGCGCGCCATGCCTTCGCAATTGCGTCTGCGGATCGCGCGGATGGCCTCGAAAGACGTGCCGCGTGGATGTGCGCGTGACGGGGCAGGTGCCCGCCGGGTATCGTCTGGCGGCGACGACGGCCGCGCCCTCCACGCTCCGCATCGCCGGGTCCGAAGGGCGCGTGGCGGCGATCACGGGCGTAGAGACCGACCCGATCGACGTCGAAGGCACTTACCGCAATCCGCCGAGCGGCGGGTGAACGCTTTTATCGCCGATCCACAAGTTCGATTCGAATCCACCCCGATCGTCACCGTCAAGCTGGCGATCGAAAGAACAGGAAATTAAGACCAACAGAATGCGAAAGTTTTTTGGAACAGACGGAATGCGCGGCGTGGCGGGCGAGTATCCGCTGGACCGCTTCACCACGTATTGCGTGGGCGCTTGCGCTTGCGACTCTGGGTGCGCAGAGCGTTCCGGGCCGACCGAAGTCGTGATCGGGATGGACACGCGGGAGTCCGGCCCCTGGATCGCCGAGCATGTCGCCGGGGGATTGCGAGCCCAGCAGATCCGGCCGCACTTCGCGGGATTGATCACGACGCCCGGCCTGGCGCACGTGACGCGCACGGGGCCGTTCGCGGCGGGCGTGATGATTTCGGCTTCGCACAATCCTTACCAGGACAACGGCATCAAGATCATCGATCATTCGGGATTCAAGCTCCCGGATGAACAGGAAGCATATTCTGGAGCGCGATATCGAAGTGTATCTTTCGATCGGCGTCGTCCCCGGAATCGACGCCGCTCGACGGCCGACGAGGGCCTGGACCGCGAATATATCGAGCACCTGGCCTCCACCATGACGCGGGATCTGAGCGGAATGCAAATCGTGGCCGATGGCGCGAACGGAGCGGCCAGTTATCTCGCGCCGGCGCTGTTTCGAACGGCTGGGCGCGGACATCGAGTGCATCCACTGCGCGCCCGACGGCCGCAACATCAACCTCAATTGCGGATCGCTGCACCTCGAAGGCCTGCGGGAGAGAGTGCTCGCGACCGGCGCCGAAGTGGGCGTGGCTTTCGACGGCGACGCCGACCGCGCGCTGTTCGTTTCGCATTCCGGCAAAATCGTCGATGGCGACGCGGTCTGCTACCTGCGCGCCCTGCCGCTGCAAGCGCACGGGACGCCTGACCGACGTGGTCGCGACGGTGATGTCCAACCTCGGCCTGGAGCGGGCGCTGCAAGGCCCACGGCATCGGCCTGGTGCGCACGCCGGTGGGCGACAAGTACGTGCTGCAGGAGATGCTGCGCCGCAACGCGCCGCTCGGCGGCGAGCAAAGCGGCCACGTCATTTTCTCGCGATTTCGCGACAACCGGGGACGGCTTGCTGACGGCGCTGCGGGTGTTCGACGTGATGCGCGAGTCGCATGCCACTCTCGACGAACTCACGGCGGCGGTGGAAAGCTATCCGCAGCTGCTGGTGAATGTGAAGGTGGCGCGCAAACGTCCGCTCGAAGAGCTGGACCGCGCCAATCAGGAGATCCGTCACGCGGAAGCGGAATTCGGCGATGCCGGCCGCGTGCTGGTGCGATTCTCCGGAACCGAGCCGCTCGCCCGCGTGATGGTGGAAGGCCCCGAATTGACGCGCGTGGAGCATTTCGCGCACTCGATCGCGCAGGCGATCAAAGCGGATTTAGGGGAGTAGAGCGCGATGCGCGGAGGCGCGGATCCGGCATTCCGCATGAGGCTCGGGAAGCTAGCAGCCTTGGGAGGCTATAAGCGATGAAACGATGGGCGGTCACACTTCCGGTTCTGTTCTTTGGGGTTCTTTGCGTGGCGACGACGGCCGGGGCGCAGTGGCTCAATCAGCCGACCAAAGGCATCCCGCGCAAGGCGGACGGCAAGCCGGATCTGACGGCTCCCGCTCCGCGCACTCCCGACGGCCATCCGGACTTCTCGGGTTTGTGGAATAAAATCTCACCGAAGTACGGAAGGAATATCGCGGCGGATCTGAAGCCGGGCGATATTCAGCCGTGGGCGGTCGCGCTGGTGAAGCAGCGCGATGAGGATCTGCAAAAAGATTACATGAACGCGCTGTGCGAGCCGTTGGGACCGGGCTATGCAACCGCGGCCGACAGTACCGGCGCGGAGATGATGAAAATTATCCAGACGCCGCAGTTGATCGTGATTCTGGATCCCGATCTCACCTACCGGCAGATCTTCATGGACGGGCGTCCGCTCGAAGCCGCGCCGAATCCCAACTGGATGGGCTATTCGGTGGGGCGATGGGACGGGGACACGCTGGTGGTGGATAGTTTCGGATTCAACGACCGCACCTGGCTCGATCACGACGGGCATCCGCACACCGAGGCCCTGCGCATGACCGAACGTTATCGGCGCCGCGACTTCGGGCATCTCGACCTCGATGTCACGCTCTCCGATCCGAGCATTTATGCGAAGCCGTGGACCGTTTCGGTGCGCGCGGATCTGGCCGCCGACACGGAGATGCTGGAGTGGGTTTGCGACCGGAATCCACGGGAACATTGGGTGGGAAAAGCGTCGGATGAGACCAAGGGGGAGCCAAAGATCGCTCCCGAGATTTTGGCGAAATACGTGGGGACATTCGTGGAGCAGCCCCGGTACTGGCGGCAAGCCGCGCGCGTGGTGGAGATCTCGCTTGCGGACGGCAAGTTGTACGGCGACATGGACGGACGCGGCAAGGTGCCGCTGATCGCGAAATCGGAGGTGGAATTTTCGGGGCTCTACGGGCTCGGCGTAGAGTTCACGAAGAGCGATTCGGGCCCGGCGGCGCAGCTTTTCGTCAAGCACGTCTCGGGGAATTATCGGTTCACGCGCAAGTAGCAGGCCGCCGCTGCGCGTGAATGCGCTCGCGTGCGCTCGCCCGGCAGGTTCCGGGCGATATAATGGATCTTCTATGTTCTTCCGCAACGCAAAACCCAAAGTGTGGACGTTCGAGGACCGGCTGGCCAGCCTGACGCAAGCAGGGTTTTCCGTGGTGCGCGAATCGGGAGCCGCCCGGGTGACGCGCGGCATCTGCGGCGCGCTCGTCGAAGACAAGGGCGATGGAGAAGTGGCGATCGGGAAAGCCGGAATCCTGATCGGCAAGGAAATCGGGGTGCTTTTAAGCGCGGGGTATCAGATGTTCCTGCGGACGCCTTCGGGGCTGGAAGTGCCCGCTCTGGCCACGCATCTGAAGACGCTGCATTCCTTCGATGAGGATCTGCGCGAGGCGCTCGGTCTGACCAGCCTGTACAATCTGTCGCTGGGCACGACGAGCGAGGCGCACATGTACGATCGCGTGGTGGATCGCGACCGGCAGCCCGAAGTGCACCCTTGGGACAAACTGCCGCAGGGATAAGCAGGCTGCGATCGATCCGAATCAGAGCAAAAAGCAGATCCCTCGACTTCGCTCGGGATGACAACTTCTGAATATTTGAGCGCGACAGCAGCTCTAGCAGGGTGCTGAAAGGGCCATTATGCCACCGCTCCCTCGCGGTCGCGGCTCGGTAGAACCTGCAAACACGCCTGAGCGCTTGCTTTCCATCCCACACCGGGTGTCGAGAAGGGTCTCGACACGGCACGCATGAGTGCGCGCGCCACCGACTGTACGAACGATTTCTCCGCGCGGCAAGCCACTGGCAGGGTAATGAAAGGGCCATTATGCTAGCGCTCCCTCGCGGTCGCGGCTCGGTAGAACCTGCTAGACTGCGCCCACGCGGCTCTCGTTGTAAATACGCAAGAATAAAACAATGCGACTAAAAATCGTCCAGGCCGGCGAACCGGTGCTGCGCGAGGCCGCGCGTGTTCTTACGGCTGAGGAGATTCGCACGCCGGCGATGTGCGAGCTGCTGACGCACATGCGCGAAACGATGCGCGATGCCCCTGGCGTGGGGCTGGCCGCTCCGCAGGTGGGACTGGGGATCCAACTCGCGGTGATTGAAGACCGTCCGGAATATATGAAGGGGATCGCGCCGGAGGTCCTGGCCGCGCGCGCGAGGAGCGCGGTGGACTACTTCGCGCTGTTCAATCCGCGGATCGTGGAATATTCCGAAGACGCCGTGGAGTTCTTCGAAGGCTGTCTGAGCGTCGCCGGGTTCACCGCGCTGGTCCGGCGTTCGCGCCGCGTGACGGTGGAATATCTGGATGAGCAGGCGGAACCGCGGCGGATGGAAGCGGCGGGCTGGCTCGCGCGGATTCTGCAACACGAAATCGATCACCTGGGCGGACGTTTGTATCTGGACCGGATGGAGAGGCGGACGTTCTCGACGCTGGATAATTTCGGGCGGCATTGGAAGGATGTTCCGATCGACGCGTTGCGCGATAAACTTGGAATCACCCCTTAATCCTGGCCCAAGGGAGCCGGAGGAAGCTCCCGCGAAACGGAGACTTTTTATGCAAACCGTCCTGGCCCTCGCGCTGGCGGCCGGCGTCCTGGCAGCCGCGGAAGCGCCGTATCCGCTGGCGCCGCTCGCAGGCGAAAAGAAAGCGTCGGAGACGATCAAGACCGCGCTCGATTCGAAGAATCCCGAGACGCGCAAGCAGGCGGTGGTGGCGCTCAGTCTTGCGAGCGCGCGCGAGCCCTATCTCACGTGGCTCGAAAACATGCTGAACGACAAGGACGTGCCGGTGCGTACGGCGACGATCACGAGCCTGGTGGATCTGAAAAATCCGCGTACCATTCCGGATTTGCGGAAGGCGCTTCGCGATCCCACGCCCGAGGTGAGCTTCGCGGCGGCCAAGGCGCTGTGGACGCTGAACGACGCGGAGGGCCGCAGCGCGCTGATCTCGGTTCTGGGGAAGGAATCCAAGACCTCCTCCGGCTTCATCAGCAAGCAAATGCGCGACACGATGCGCCTGTTCCATATGCCGCACGACCTGTTTCTGTTCGCTTTTAAAAACGGCATCGGCTTCGCGCCCGTTCCGGGCATCGGCGCGGGAGTTTCCTCGCTGCAGGCCATTCTTTCCGATAGCGGGGTTTCCGGACGCGCGGCCGCCGCGCTGCTGATGGCCAACGACAAGACGCCGGAAGTACTGGCCGCCCTGCTCGACGCACTGAGTGATAAGGATGCCTCGGTGCGCGCCGCCGCGGTCCACGCGATCGCGATGCGCGACGAAACGAGAATGATCGAGACGATTCAACCGCTGATGGACGACATGAGGGAATCGGTCCGTCTGCGCGCTTCGGCCGCATACCTGCGCCTGGCGTGGCTGGAACAGAGCCGCAAGTACACGGAAGTGCCGGCGTCGCACGCGCCCACGAAGACTGCGAAGTCTGCGAGCGGAGCCAAGACGCAGCCGGCGACCGTAAAATAATCAGCGGTGAAATGAAAAGGGACGGCTTTACGCCGTCCCTACATCCTTGGAGCAACGCCCGTGGCCTTGCTTACATTTTCCGAGCAACGCGCGGCGTTGCTTTCGTTTTTATGGAAACGCGCTGCGTTGCTCGTGAGTCTTCTTACGCGAAAGCTTACTTCGCGACTTCGTTCAACGCAGCGAGAACTTCCACGCTGTGTTTGTTGGGATCGACGCCGGTCCACACCTTGGCGATCTTACCCTTGGGATCGAGCAGGAACGTATTGCGCAACGCCATCCCGTTGTCGCGCAGGGATCCGTACACGGGCACGACTTTCTTGTCGCTATCGGAGAGGAGCTTGAAGGTCAGGCTCTGCTCCGCGCAGAATTCCTTGTGGCTATCCACCGAATCGACGCTTACGCCGAGGATCACGGTGTTCTTGTTTTCAAACTGGGCCAGGTCCCTCTGGAAATTGTGGGCTTCGATGGTGCAGCCGGGCGTCTTGTCTTTCGGGTAGAAATACAGGACCACCCACTTGCCCTTGAAATCCTTGAGGCTGACGTTCGAGCCGTCCTGCGAAGGCAGCGTGAAACCGGGCGCCATCTGGCCGACCTGCGGAACTTCCGCCGCGAACAGAGCGGTTGCGAATAGGGCTGCGCTAGCCAGCAGGACCAGCGCCAGTACGATGTAGCGATGCATTGAAATAGCCTCCCCTTTGAATGGTTGCTTGTGGTGGTTCGTTCGACGTTATTCGGACTCTTTCGGTCCAGATACGGCTTTGAGTTTACACCAGCGCCGCTGGCATTTCAACGGCGGCCGGCACTCCGACCACTCGCCTTCCGCTCGGGATACGCCTTTTCTGGCGGCGCTTCTACGTTGTGGAGTAGAGTGATTAGAATATGTCCTCCGCAGTCCGCGAGCAGCTTCCCGGCGTCTGGGATATCGTCCATTGGAACTATCGCGACGACGCCTCGGGCGCGATTTCCGTGCCCTGGGACGGGCACGCGAAGGGACGCTTTATGTTCGACGCGGCGGGCCGCGTGTCTCTTCATATGATGCGCACGGACCGGCCGGGCGACCGGCCATCGACGGGGCCAAGCTGGGCGGGTGCGCTGAGCCCTGCCGAGATGCTCGCGATTCTCGACGGGTATCTGGCGTATTGGGGAAGTTATGAGATCGACGAAGCCGCGCGCTTGCTCACGATTCATGTCGAGGGCTGCCTGCGGCCGGGATGGCTGGGCGTCGATCAGCATCGGAATTATGAATTGTCCTCGGACGCGCAGGAACTGACGTTGATTTACAAAGTGCCGGGCGGGGTGCATCGGCTGACGTGGAAGAAGCAGTCGGCGTGATCCTTCGGCGACCCTGCTAAGCTTGAAGTGAAATCATGAAAGTTCGCGATGTGATTCGCTTGTTGGAAGCGGATCAGTGGCGGCTCATTCGCCAGAAGGGGAGCCACCGCGCATTCAAGCATCCGGAGAAACCCATGGTGGTGACGGTACCGGGCCATTGGAACGACGACCTGCCGGTCGGCACTTTGAAATCGATCCTCCGAAAGGCGGAGCTGAAGGAACAATGAGATACGCTGTCGTGTTCGAGAAGGCGGAATCCAACTGGGCGGCCTACGTTCCGGATCTACCAGGCTGCATCACAACAGGCCGTACGCTCGAAGATACGAAGCGTAACATCCGCGAAGCCGTCGAACTGCACCTCGAAGCCATGAGAGAAATCGGCGAACCGATCCCGCCACCCACGGCTGACGTGGATTTTGTGGAGCTCGAAGCGATTTCCTAAATCGATTTCGTGCAGGGCGGGAAAGACTCTGGAGAAAGTAGACATAGTGTATAGGCCGCTCTTAATCGAAAGGCGCGACGGCCCACTCTGTTTGCCCAGTTCGCCGACTGGAATTCGAAAGCCCTCCTTCGCGCGATGCGCTACGACGGGCAAGCCAAAACCGCTTACTCAGGAACGATAGCCCGCCGTCGCCGTTGGGAATTGCGAACGACTATGGGCGAACCGAAAAATTGCTATGGCGGGCACCAGCCTTTGCCAAATCCCCGGCTCGTCAAGCCCTCGGCTTTGCAGCCATGGCTTGCCAGCCGAAGCCTTGGCGAAGGCTGGTGGAGGCGGCGGGAGTTGAACCCGCGTCCGAGAAAGCTTATCGCGACAAGACTACGTGCGTTTCCGGTTCGGTATTTTTCGACCACCCCATGCGGAACCGGCAAGAGGGGGATGGCTTAGCCTGATTGATCTCGGCTTTGGGCTCCAGACGGAAGCCTTGGACCTATCCTGCGAAATGACGCTCTTAAAACGAGTGCAGGCCCATCGCCTCAGAGCGGCTGCTTAATTAATTAAGCAGCGTATGCAAACTGCTGATTGTTGGCAGTTGTTGTTTTCCGATCGTTTTACGGGAGCTCGGAACCCGGCACGACTCACCACGACGAATACAATCCCGTCGAATCCGTTGCGCCCCCCTTTCACTTCATTCTACCATTCGAAACGAGCACGGGATCTCGCGTCCGTTGTGCGCGGTTCTTCGACTCTAGGGCACGCGCGTTCTCGTGTGCCCGCGTTATCATCTTGATGAATGGGCCCCGTTGCCACTCTAAGGACGATGGCCTTGTGGATTGCTTTTCTATGACGCCCCGGCCAGGAACCATTATCGAAACGCCCGGCGCGACTCCGAGTGGAACCACGGACGAGCGCCGCGAACGCCTGTACAACGTCGTGCTGCTCGACGACGACGATCACACCTACGATTACGTCATCGAAATGTTGTGCGCCACCTTCTGCATGACCGCCTCCGAGGCGTTTCAGCGCGCCGTGGAAGTGGATTCCATTGGCCGCACGATCGTGATGACGTGCGATCGCGAGGCCGCTGAGTTCGGGCGTCGGCAGATTCACGCCTACGGCGCCGACCCGCGCATGCCGCGCTCGAAGGGTTCGATGAGCGCCGTGGTGGAGCCCGCGGCCTGATCCTGGTCTGCCCCTCGACTTAGTCCGGACCTTCTACTTCTTATTTTTTCTTGTCTTTGGCGCCTTCCGGGGTTCCCGCCAGGTAATATCCGTCGCGGGTGCGAATCTTCAAATCGGGCCGCGACACCTGGACGACGATGGCATGGAAGCCGGGTTCCTGCTGATTGTTGGGCGAGTAGGTCAGTAGATATTGACTGTGGAGTTCGGCGCCGAAGTCGGACACGGCGCGATCAAGTTCCCGCTGGTTCAGGAAACTGTACTGGCGTCCGCCGCTATATGTGGTGAAAACCTCGAGGGGATTCTTCACGAACACGTTCTTCGTTACATCGAAAATATCTTTTATCAAAGGGATCCAATTGCCCAGCTGCATTTGCGTATCGGTGGTCGGGGTGGCGACGTTGCCTCCCTGCCCACCCAAGTGCACCGCGCCCGGAGGACGCGTGTCCGTGGGCAGAGGATCAGGGGTCGCCGTCAGCGACGCGACCAGCTTGGAAATGTCCACCGAATAAATCACCACGTTCGCGAATTCGGCCGCTTCCAGCACCTCGCGCGGTTTGATCTGACTGCCCTTGTCCAACGACTCGCTGATCAGCAGAAGGGCGCGGCGGCGCGTGGAAGGGCGGGTCTTGAGAAGATTGATGGATTCGAGCGCGGCGTCGTTCAGGCGGCTGGTCCAGCTTCCCGCCTTGATTTTTTTCAACGCGGCCGTCACATCGTCCGGATTGGGAGTGAAATCCGTGAGCGTCTGCACGCGATGATCGAACTCCAGGATGGCGACCTCGCCGTTATCGCCGAGGACCTGCGCCTGCAGAAGAGATCCGAGCTTCTGAATCTGCGGCAGGATTTTTTCCACCTGCCCGTTGGCTTGTATGGCCACCACGAGCGAAAGGGGATGGGAGGTTACGTCTTCCGTCACTCTTTGCAGCTTGCCGTTGTCGTAAAGGCGGAAATCGGAAGGCATGAGGCCGTCGATGATGCTGCCGGCGCGATCCGTCACGGTGACCGGAGCCATGACGATGCGAACCTGGGTTCTGAAATTGGCGGCGGCGTCCGAATCACTCGACGGCTGAGTCAATGCGGTGCTCGGCTGTGCGCCGGGAGCCAACGGCGTACTCGGCCGCGCGCTTTGAAACCCGTCCGCGGGCGTCGCGAGCGGGGTGCTCTGCTGAGCGACGCTTTGCTGTATCAGCAAGAGACCGGCGGCGAGAAGTCCAGCCAGGATTTTCATATCACCCTTCCTATCACGCAGGATTCTCATGTTTTTATGATGCTCCCACTAACATGATAGTTTCCCGCCGTGCTCGGTGCGGCCATGCAGCAGATCCACGGCGTGAGGGATCAGGGCCGCCACGGCATCCAAAGACTCCAACGCGCCTTTGGGCGATCCCGGGAGGTTTACGATCAGCACGGCTCCGCGGGTATAGGCTCCGCTGCGGGAAAGCGCGGCGCGAGGAGTGTGTTTCGCTCCTTCCAGGCGCATGAGCTCGCCGAAGCCCGGAACGGCGCGGTGCGCGATCGCGTGGGTAGCCTCGGGCGTGACATCGCGAGGTCCCAGGCCGGTTCCTCCCGTGGTCAGAACGACATCGATCGCGCCGGAAGAAGCGAGCGCGATCAACAGGGGCGAAATCGCGCCGGAATCGTCGGGGACCACGCGTCGCTCAGCGACGCTCCAGCCGAGTTCGGCGGCGCGGCGGGCCAGTTCCGCGCCGGAAGTATCCTCGCGCGTTCCGGCCGTCACGCCATCGCTAATCACGACAATCGCCGTTCGAATCATTTTCTGTGAAAGTCTCCGCTTTTGCCGCCGGTTTTCGAGATCAGAAACACATCCTGAATCTGGATGCCCTTGTCGAGCGCCTTGGTCATATCGTAAACCGTGAGCGCCGCGACCGACGCCGCCGTGAGCGCTTCCATCTCCACACCGGTGGGCCCGGTCACGGAGACCGTCGCGGTAATGCGGACGCCGCGTGGTTCGAGCCGGCAGGCAACGTCCGCGTGCGAGAGCATCAACGGATGGCACATGGGAATCAGCTCGGCGGTCTTTTTGGCGGCCGAAATTCCGGCAAAACGGGCCACTTCGAGCGGATTTCCCTTTGGATTCGAGGGCAGTTTTTTCAACACCGAGGGCTTGATCCGCACAAACGCATGCGCGACGGCGGTGCGTTTCGTATCGGCCTTAGCCGAAACGTCGACCATCTTCGCGCGACCGGAGGCGTCGTAGTGCGAGAGCTTCTTTGCCATGCTCCTATCTCACCATGCTCCTATCTCAAAGGGTCCTGTTTGAGGACGTCCTATCTCAAGAGTATCCGTATCTCGTCTCCGGCGGCCCATGCTTCGCGATCCGGTTCCGCCACCAGGAACGCGTTCGCGCGGGCGAGTGACGCCACATCGCCCGATCCTTTCCACGGTTCCGGCTCCACGGCGGCGCCGTCGGCGCTCAGCCGGGCGGGTAAAAATCGCGTCAGCCCGGGCTTATGACGGAACTCCCGGGTGAGCCTCGCGCGCAGGAGACGCAGCGGAGGCTGCTCTAAGCCTTGCATTTTTTCGATCGCGGCACGGGCGAAGATTTCGAACGTCACCATGGTGGAGGCGGGATTGCCCGGCAAGCCGAAAAAAAATTTGGGCGCGCATCGCCCATGGCGAGAACCGTCCTGCTTTTCGCGCGGACTCACCTGGCCAAAGACGACCGGCTGCCCGGGCTGAATCGAAACGCGATCGAAAAAGAACTCCGCGCCGGCTTCCGCCAGAACGCGCTCGACGACGTCGTACTTGCCGGCCGAAACTCCTCCGGAGAGCAGGAGAAGGTCGGCTTCGAGGCCCCGGGCGATCAGCTCGCGCGTCGATTCCTCATTGTCGCGCGCGATGGGAAGAATCTCCGGGATTCCGCCGGCACGGCGCACCTGGACGGCCAGGGACGCCGCGTTCGAATTGCGAATCTGAACCGGGCCGGGCCGTTCGCCGGCTTCCACAAGCTCGTCGCCGGTGGGAAGAATCGCAACACGCGGCCTGCGGAACACCTGGACGGGCGCGTGACCCACCATCGCGATCAGCGCGATTTCGGCGTAGCCGAGCCGCTGGCCGGGGGAAAGGAGGAGATCGCCCTCGCGGGCTTCGTCGCCCCGTGGAGTGATGTTCTCGCCCACTTTCAGGGAACGGCTGATTTTGACAAACTCCGCGTCCCGCGCCGTGTGTTCGATCATCACGACGGCGTCGGCGCCCTCGGGAACGGGAGCGCCGGTCATGATCTCCACCGCCTCGCCCAGGGCCGGCGATCCGGGAAATGCCTCTCCCGCGCGCGTCTCACCGATCACGCAAACGGCTCCCGGCGCATCCGCCGCGTGGATCGCAAAACCGTCCCGGGCGGAGCGCGCGAACGGAGGGTAATCGCGGTCGGCGCGGATTTCTTCGCCCAGCACGCGCTGATCCGCATCGGCCAAGGCGATGCACTCGATTCCCATCGAAACCGGGATTTCCCGCAACACGCAGGATCGCGCTTGTTCAAACGTCAGCGTCACGACCTAACTGTACACCTCAAGGGTTTGAAATCACCACCGGCGGGGCGGGTTGCCGGGCGTTCATGCGGCACGAACTCTTCTCATCTTATGACCCTCTAAGCAGGGTGCTGAAAAAAGGCCATTATGCTAACCGCTCCCTCGCGGTCGCGGCTCGGTAAATGCTTTCAAACACGCCAGCAGTTTCTGAGCCGCGCGGACGCGCTTCTGAGCCAAGCGAATTTGGGTCTTTTCAGCATCCTGCTAGGGACGCTTCCGTGCGCGCGCGCCCGCATTCGTTCCTTCGGGAACCGCGAGCACCAGCGTTCCTCCGTTGTCGGTCTGGGACTCGCGCAGTTCCTGATCGTCGATTTCAACGTCATAGGCCGCGTTCCTGGCGAGCCCGAGCACAAACGTCTGCGCGGTATTGATGTGAAACTTTACAAGGCCGCCGGAATTCTTGACGGTTACGATGCTCGCGTCGCCGGCCTGTACGGTCTCGCCGGGCGCGTCCGGACGCGGCACAAAAATACGGCCGTCGCGGAAGATCTGCAGGTGCCCGTCGAAGTAACCGATCCAGGTCGCGTCCTCGTCCCAACTGGAGCGCGCGAAGAGATGTCCGCTGACTTCGTCGTGAAACACGAGGGGCGCCTGCGAGTAGCTCAGCCCCGGCTGGTACGGATTGGCCCATAAAAATTCGTACGGGGCGCCCAGGGCTCCCCGCATCAGGAAGCGATCCTGGGTCAGCCAGCCTTGCAGGTACTGATTTCCGGCCTCATTCGAATCGAAGGCGACCATGGCGAGTTCGGCGGCCCTGGACAAAGCGGCCTCCGTCAGGTCGGGTTCCCCATCGCGCACAAAGGCAGGCACTCTGAATTCGTTCTCGGGAGCCTGAAAGGAAGCCGGATAGTGACTGCTTAGATGGTCGAAGGGAAGCTGTTTGAAATAAGACGGCGCGTCCTCGCGCAGGTCAATCTTCAGATTGTCCCGGATCGCGTGGAGCATCTCGAAAAGCGCGAAGATCTCCGTCCGCGCAACGACTGGCTGGCCGGCTTCGAGTTTCTTCGCGATTTCCCTCCATTCGGCGAGCAGGGGTTTCAACATGGCCTCGCCGTGATCGGGGAAGCGGTCGGCGACTGCGATCACGGCGAGCACCCGGGGATCGTCGCGGGCGATCTCACCACCGTCTCTCGGGGCGGGGGCCGCGAGCATCCGTCGGATCTTCGCTCCGAGCTTCTCGGTCTGCGCGGGCGTCATCACCGGACCACACCAATCGAAAACCAGCGCGGTCTGACGGAGGTCCTGGACCGCGTCGCCGAGAGCCCATTCCACGGCGCGACGCCCCTGCTGGGCGTCACCCGATACACGGTAGTAGAGCGCGGCGGCGAAACCCAGCTCCGGAAGCATGGCACCGCCATTCATGAGGAGGTCGAACTGCTCCCAGCGCAATGACTTGCGATCACGCTCGCGCTGGAGCAGACGGAGCCGGGCGGGGGTTAGAAACAGGCGCGGCGCGGTGGTGTAGACGCGGAGATCGTCGTCGGGGCCGCTTTGCCCCAGGGCGAGCGCCGCGAAGAATACAAGTCCGAAGAAGATCCGCACTCGGCGACCATTGTGTCACACCGACACACAGGGCGGGTCGGGGTGGGCGCTCCGGAGTCTGTGGATTTCCACAAGTTATTGCAACACAAGGGGAAGACAATGGCCGGGCCCGTGCTATCATACGAAGCGAATTGATGAAGTACCCTTTGGAACCTGCCCTCTGTTGGAATGAGCATAAACGAACGAAGCGGGTTGGCTAGTTCTAGCGTGCTTGCGGGAGTCGGTCACAAGTTTAAACCGCTCCTTCAATCGTTTGTGTGAGTTGCGACAGAGGGGTTTTTTCTGGAAACTCCTCCCTCTTCTTCTGAATCCCCACTCTTAGTTGGTACTAGAACTTTTTTCCTAAGTGACCGCTCTAGATCTATTGGCTCTAGTAGGGGTACTTAAGGCATAGTGGACACGTCCGATGAGTGACGTCTACCTCGTGCTTCGCTACACCCGCCGCTGGATTCAGTACGGCATCTTCGCGCACACCGCGATCTGTACACTGGTCGCGGCGATCGAAGGCGTGATGGGACGCTGAAACGATCTCTCCGATATTCTGAGGAGACGTGTCGTTCATCGAACTGCTCGGCTTCCTGACCGGCGTAATCAACGTCTGGCTGCTGGCGCGCCAGATTTTGTGGAATTGGCCGGTCGGCATCGCGAATAATCTTCTTTACTTCGCCGTTTTCGTGCATTCGGGTTTGTACGGCGACGCCGGACTGCAACTGATCTACGCCGCGCTCGGTTTCTATGGATGGTGGCAGTGGTCGCATCCGGCTTCCGGGAGTGAGACTCTGAGGGTCACGCGCACTTCGTGTTCGACGTGGATGTGGCTGATCCCCACCACGGCGTTTGCAACCGTCGCGCTGGCGTTCTTTCTCGCCCGCTTCACCGATTCCACAGTTCCCCGGTGGGACGGCCTGACGACCGCTCTCTCGCTCGCGGCGACGTATGGGCAAACCAAGAAACTGCTCGAGTCGTGGTGGATCTGGATTCTGGCAGATGTGATCTATATTCCTTTGTATATTTACAAAGGCCTGTGGCTGACGTCGGCGTTGTATACGATCTTCATGATTCTGTGCGTGGTCGGATTGAGGGCGTGGCGAAGAGCATTGGCCGATTCGAGTTCGCCTCCGACTGCCGCGATCGGATAACGGCGCATAATTCCGACTGTTAACGCGACCGCGAGTTCGCGACGTCTACCGCTTGTAAGAGTCCGCGCATTTGCGGATTCAAGGTGGATGGAAATGTGGCTGTCGGTCATTTGCGGCGCCGAGTAAGGAATGCTATCCTTACCTCATGGTAAGGACTACCTACTCCGGTTCTGTCACCAGCAAGGGCCAAGTGACGGTCCCCAAAGCAATTCGCGAGCGGCTTGGCATTAAGCAGGGCGATCGCCTCGAATTTGTTTCGGAGAACGGACGTACGATCGTGCGCCGCGCGCGTCCTTCAGCAAATCCTTTTTCTAAATACGTCGGAGCGCTCGGAGCATTCAAGAGCAGGAAAGAAATTAACACCTGGGTGCGAGATCTGCGCGATCCCGACAAAGGAAGATGAGGACAGCGGTTGACACCAATGTGATCTCCGCGTTGTGGTCCGCGGAGCCGTTGGCCTCGGGACTTTCCGCCGTTCTGGAAACCGCGAGCGCCGAAGGAGCCTTAGTGGTGTGCGGAGCCGTATACGCCGAACTCTTGGCCTATCCTAAAAATTCCGCAAAATTCACCGACGATTTCCTGGAATCAACTGGTATTGCGATAGACTTCGATTTCGGCGAAGCCGTTTGGCGCGAAGTAGCGCTCCGGTTTGCCAAATACGCGGGCCGACGGCGTTCCTCTCGCGGGAACCATCCGAAACGCCTCCTGACCGACTTCATCGTGGGAGCACACGCCTTGGTTTGCGCCGATCGATTGCTGACGCTCGACGGAGGCTGCTACGATCAGGATTTTCCGGACCTGCCCCGTGTGCAGGTGGATATCTAGGCGCTGCTTAGTGAATCGTCCGCGTCTTGCGGTTCATGTAATCCATCAGCAGATACTGACCGAGCGTGTACGGCGTGGTGAAGTACGCCTTGCCGCGGCATAGTTCGGTCACCTTCTGGATGAAGTTGATCAAGCCGTAATCGCTGGCGAGCATGAAGGTGTTGATCAGGATGCCCTGGCGCTTGCAGCGGCTCACTTCCTCGAGCGTCCGGCTGATGACCAATGGATCGAGCCCGAATGCGTTCTTATAAACGCGGCCGTCGTCGAGCGTGAGCGCGCTGGGCTTGCCGTCGGTGATCATGACGATCTGCTTCATGTCCTTCTTCTCTTGGGCGAGAAGACGCTGGGCAAGAATCAGACCGTCGCGCGTGTTGGTGTAGTAGGGACCCACCTGCACGCGCGCGAGGTCTTCGATCCGCAATTCCTCAGCGGAATCGTGAAACAGCACGCAGCGCAGCGAATCGCCCGGATATTGCGTGCGGATCAGATGCGCCAGCGCCATCGCGACCTTCTTCGCGGGCGTGAAGCGATCCTCGCCGTACAGAATCATGCTGTGGCTGCAATCGAGCATCAGAACGGTCGCACAGGAGCTTTGGTATTCGCTCTGATGCACGTGGAGGTCGCGGTATTCCAGATTGATCGGCAGCTTCAATCCCTCGCGCTGCACGGCCGAAAACAATGTTTGCGAGATATCCAGGTTCAGGACGTCGCCGAACTCGTACTGTTTCGCGGCTCCGCTGGTTTCGACGCCGGTCGCCATATCGCGCGTATCGTGCGCGCCGAAGCTCGAATGGCCGAGCGAACCGAGGAGATCCTTCAGCGTCTTAAAGCCGAGAAAGTCGACGCTCTTATCGGTGATCTTTACCTCGATCTTGCTCTCGCGATCGCCGCCAGGGCCGCCCTCCTGCTGCTCGGTGGTGATGTAGCCTTCGTCGACCAGCTTCTGCACCAGTTGATTGAGAAGCTGATCCAACTGTTCGGGCGACATCTTGGCCATGGCCTGGCGCATTTGCTCGGCGCGTTCGGAATCGAACATCTCGCCGCGCTCCAGGGCTTCCTCGATAGCGCGCTTCAAGCCTTCGAGCGAATGCTGATTCCACTCGCTGAACTGCATGTAGGGATTGTCGAAGCCGCTTTCGAGAAAAAAGTCCGACAGGGCCTTGAGAAGATCTTCGGCGCTGAGGCCGAAATCCTCGCCCGTGTAGCGTGAATAATTGATTCTCTTCATCGCAGCCTGTCTCTTCCCGGATATCTCTTGCCGGATTTCCCGAAACCTTGCCTGGGCCTTATTGAAATTGCCGCCGGGCTTTGGCGCGCGCCTCGTCGGAAGGCTCGCGGCGGCGTTCCCCGGCCGCATACACGGATTCCTCGTTGCGGCTGATGCGCTTGTGCGCATACAGACCTTCCAAAATGAATTCGGCGGCCGCGGCGCGGACGGCATCCGGCTCGCTGACGCCGAGTCCCAGAAGTTTGATCTTTTCCATCAGCCCCTGGATGCCGGTCAGTTCCTTGAACATGACGGCAGAAGACTGGGTCTCGTCGAGCTTGAGCGTTCCGCCCAGTTCAAACCACTGGACCACGTTCGAAAGATTCTCGCCTTCAAAGTACGTGGTGAATACTTTTCCGACGGCGATGCGAATGATCTCGCGCGCGACCGCGTCTCCGCCCTTCAATTCCCCTTCGTACTCGAGCTCGAGCTTGCCGGTAATCGAGGGCAGCGCCGCGTACAGATCGAGAACGCGCGGCACCGCGACTTTTTCCCCGGCCATCAGCGCGCGGCGCTCGGCATTGGAGGAAACATTCTCCAGAACCGAGATCGGCAACCGCTGGCTGACGCCCGAACGCTTATCGACACGCTTGTCTTCTCTGGCCGAGAACGCAACCTGCTCGATGACCTCACGGATGTAGCGCGGAATGCGCAGTTCGGCGGGGGATTTCCGGTCGGTCCAGGCTTCCTGCCCGGTGATCTCAATCCCGTGATCGAGCGTAGCGGGGTAATGGGTTCGGATTTCGCTTCCAATCCGATCCTTAAGCGGCGTGATGATTTTCCCGCGCGCCGTGTAATCTTCGGGATTCGCAGTGAACACCAGCATCACGTCCAGGGGCAAGCGCACGGGATAGCCCTTAATCTGCACGTCGCCTTCCTGCATGATGTTGAACAGGCCGACCTGGATTTTCCCGGCGAGATCCGGCAGCTCGTTGATGGCGAAGATGCCGCGGTTCGCGCGCGGAAGCAGCCCGTAATGCACGGTCAGTTCGCTCGAGATGGTTTCGCCGGTGCGCGCGGCCTTGATCGGATCGATATCGCCGATCATGTCCGCAATGGTCACGTCCGGCGTTGCCAGCTTTTCCACGTAGCGCGCGTCGCGCGGGAGCCACGCGATCGGAGTCTTATCGCCCTCCTCGGCTACGCGGTCGCGGCATGGTTTGCAAATGGGCGCGCGCGGATCGTCGTGAATTTCGCAGTCGGCGATATAGGGCACGAAATCGTCGAGCAGAGTTACCAGCATGCGAATCAGGCGCGTCTTCGCCTGGCCGCGCAGCCCGAGCAGAATAAAATTGTGCCGCGAGAGAACCGCGTTCACCACCTGTGGCGCCACGGTGTCTTCATAGCCCACGATGCCCGGAAACAGAGTTTCCTTTTTTTCGAGCTTGCAGATCAGGTTTTCGCGCAGCTCGTCTTTCACGGTGCGCATGGATGAATATTTCGGGGACTGGCGGAGCGCCCCGAGAGTCTTGGGAAGGCCGGAAGAAGAATTCATGAAGGCCGTACGTCCTAACCGGATTGTAGCAGGGGCATGGGCCTCCGTTCGGCTCCGGAAAAAACGTGAGCGCGTCCCGGTACAGCTGGCGTGGGACGGCTGGTGCGAGACGGCGGCGCTATGCGGCGGGAGCCGGAAGGCCGAGGCGCAGCGGGCCGCCGGCCAGAAATTGTTCCCACGTGGTGAAAATTTCGGCCTGCAGTCCCACCGCGCGCGCGCCATTCACATTGGCCGCGCGATCGTCGAGAAATAATGCCGCACGCGGATCGATCCCCAGGCCCCGCACCGCGGTTTCGTAAATCGCCGCGTCGGGCTTGACTACGCGCAACTCATAGGAAAATGTCACTTCGTCGAAATGGTCCAAAAATCCGGGCGCCGTTTTCAGCGCCTCGCCGATGGTGCGCGGCAAATTGGAAAGAATTCCGGTGCGAATCCCGGACCCGCGCAGATCACTGATCCAGTGCAACACGCGCGTGTCAAAACGGCTCCAGAAGGCGATCTCGCGATCGATGAGGCCGCGGATCGTCGCCGCTCCGAAGGGAATGCCGAGGCGCTCGCCGATGCCGGTCCAATACACGTGCGCGTCTTCTCCCGCGTCGTAGCGATCGCGATCCGCCCAAAAGGCCGCTTCGAAGTCCGCGCGGCCGGCCCCGCAGAAGGCGGCCGCTTCCCGCCACTGCGCTTCATTGGGCGGGAAACAGATCACTCCGCCGAAATCGAATAGGACGGCTTCTGTGCTGCGCTCGCCGGATTGCATGGAGAGAGGAAACCTGGAACTAGCGGGCGCCGCCACCGGCGGTATGAGCCTCGCGCCGCGTGCGGATTTCACGCACCGCGTAAATGCGGCGGCCCTGGCTTTCGTGATAGGTCCGGGTCAACACTTCCCCCAGCAATCCGGTGCAGAACAGAATCACGCCGGTCACGAGCGCGATCCCGCCGAGCACCATCAGCGGGCCGTGCGCCTGGATGATGTCGCCGCCGATGAAAATCTTCTCCGCCGCCATCCAGGCCAAAATGCTCCCGCCCACGCCCGCGCTCACCAGGCCCCATTTTCCGAAGAAATGCATGGGGCGGGTGAAGTACTTCAGCAGGAACCAGATGGTGAAGATATCGAACATCACGCGAAACGTGCGGCCAAGGCCGTAGTGCGACGCCCCCACCGGCCGCTCGATGTTCTTGATGGGCACTTCCGCGATGCGCGCTCCGTACAGGCTGGCAAGAGCCGGTATGAAGCGGTGGAGCTCGCCGTAGAGGTTGACATCCTTCAGCACTTCCGCGCGGTATGCCTTGAAGGTGGTGCCGAAGTCGCGCAACTCCACGCCCGAGACTTTGGCCATGAGCCAATTGGCAATGCGCGAGGGAAACTTGCGCGTCATGGCGTTATCCACGCGATTTTTACGCCAGCCGCTCGCGATATCGTAGCCCTCTTCTATTTTCGCGAGCAACGCGGGAATATCCTCGGGCGCGTGCTGCAGATCGCCGTCGAGCGAAATGATGACATTCCCCTGGGCCTCGTCGAACCCGGCGGCAAGCGCGGCGGTCTGGCCGAAGTTTCGCCGCAGCCGAATGACTTTCAAACGGCCGTCGGTCTCGACCAGGTTCGCAAGCAGATCGAAGCTGCGATCAGTGGATGCATCGTCGACAAACAGGATTTCGTAGGGCTGCCGGACCTTTTCCATCACGGCGGTGAGCCGGTCGTACAGCGGCAGAATAGACGGCTCCTCGTTATGGATCGGAATGACGATGGAAATCTGCACGGTTACCAACAGCATAGCAGGCCCGTGGGATCGCAGGGCTCCATAAGCCCTCTTTCGGCGCCGGCGTTTCCAGATCACCGCTCGCCTGTATATTCGCGCGCTCTCGCGGCACGCTATAATTGTCGACTTATGCGCAAAAAAATCACCGTAGTGGGCGGAGGCAACGTCGGCGCGAGCGCCGCAGTCAACCTAGCCGCGAAAGAACTTGGAAATGTCGTCCTGGTGGACGTGGTCGAAGGCGTCCCGCAAGGCAAGGGCCTGGACATGGCCCAGATGGGACCCGTGGAAGGATATGACGTCGAAGTCACCGGCGCCAACGACTACGAACCGACCGCCAAGTCCGACGTCGTTGTGATCACCGCCGGTCTTGCCCGCAAGCCCGGCATGAGCCGCGACGATCTTCTACTGGCCAATTATGAAGTGGTCAAAAGCGTCACGGAACAGGTGGTGAAATATTCGCCCGACGCGATTCTGGTGCTGGTCACCAATCCGCTCGATGCCATGTGCACCGTGGCGCATCATGTTTCGAAGTTTCCCAAGAACCGCGTCATCGGCATGGCCGGCGTGCTCGATTCCGCGCGTTTCCGCACCTTTATCGCGCGCGAGCTGAACGTCTCGGTGGAGAACGTCACGGCGGTGGTTCTCGGCGGTCACGGCGACACCATGGTCCCGATCGTGCGTTTGTCGAACGTCTCGGGAATTCCGCTGACCGAGCTGATTCCGCCCGATCGCCTGGCTGCGATTGTCGATCGCACGCGCAACGGTGGCGCGGAGATCGTCAAATACCTGAAGACCGGGAGCGCGTATTACGCTCCGTCGGCGTCGGCGGTGGAGATGGTGGAGTCCATTCTCAAGGATAAGAAGAAGATCCTGCCGTGCGCCGCGCTGCTCGAAGGCGAGTATGGCATCAAGGGATTGTTTGTCGGCGTGCCGGTGAAACTCGGCGCCGCGGGCGTCGAAAAAATCTACGAGATCAAGCTGACGGACGAGGAAATCGCCGCGCTCAAAAAGAGCGCCGGAGCCGTCCAGGAGCTGGTCGACGTACTGAAGCCGAAGATGCAGTAGCTCTCATCGTGACCGCGCTGCGCTGGGTTGTGGGGCTGCTGGCTCTCGCGAGCCTGATCGTCATCCTGGCGCGGCGCCGTCCGCGATAGCGGATTCGCCGTCCCAATTCATTTGCGTCAAGGATCAATTGCCGAGCTGCGCGTGCAGATTTTCCGCCGCGGGCTCCACGTGTACTAATTTTTTCAGGCCGACCAGATCCAGGGCGCGCTCCGGAGCGGAATTCGCCATGAACCACTTCCACACCCGCCCGGTTCGCAGGTTCTCCGCGCTGAGCAGAGTGATTCCCGCGTCGATTCCGATAACGTACGGATCCACCCACCCGCTCGTGGGATTAAACGCGTCCGCGAATCCGTAGCGTCCATAGATGCTTTTCCCGTATTTCACGAGCATCGCGCGCATCGCGGGAATGCAGATATCGGGCGTGAACATCAGAGAGCCGGCGGCCGCGCTCGGCACCACCGTGCCGTCGATCTTTGGATGATCCGAGTTTCCGCCCCAATCCGTGTAGCCCTCGGCGCTATCGGAGGCGGTGATGCCCCACACGTCGGCGGAATATCCTTTGAACTGCGCGGAAAGGTTGATGAAATAATCGCGCTGCGCCCGCGTGGCGATCACGGAGTTCGCATAATAATCCACGCCGCCCGCGGGATGCGCCGCACCGGCAACCGGCGAAGCGGCCGGGGACACGGTTCGGTCCCGGAGGTCGAGCCACGCCTGAGAGTATTGATGGATAAACAGCGGACCACCGCCTATATAGGTATTCACGCCCTCTCCGGCAACCGGCAATTTCCAGGCGCCCCAGGTGTCGCCGGGAATGGCGTGCGTGGGCGAGCCAATCCCCAACACATAGAGGATCAGGAGCTCGCTGTACGTATCCCAACGATACGGAAGAAACTCCTGCTCAGGCGTCCAGCCGTGCGAAAAATAGGTGCGGCTTCCGTCCATCATCCATGGAAAGTCGACGCGCGCGTAAATCGTATTCGCCAGATTGACCACTTCGGGCTCGTCTTCAAGGCACTGGCGGACGGTCAGCACGCCCGCGAGAAGCAGGGCGGTGTCGATCGAGGAGACCTCGCTGTGCCACACGCGGTCTCCGGTGGAGGCGTCCATAAAGTGATAAAACCAGCCGCGCTGCTGCGGGGCCTGGTGCGCCAGAAAACGAAGCGTGGTGAGGACTCGCTCGGTTGCGGCTTCGTGGCCGATCCAGCGGTGATCCTGGGCGATGCACACCGCGGCGAGACCGAAACCGGTTGCGGCGATGCTTGCAACCTGCGGATTCTTCCCGGTTTCTTTAGAACTGACGGGCGGCGGCGCGGGGCTCATCACGGCGCGGTCGAGAATCAGTCCGGTGCGGGGCGAAGCCTGCTCCCAGAAATAGCGGAAGGCCCGGCGCGAGATATCGTCCAGAAGATCGATATCGATCTTGCGGAGCGTTTGTGAGGTGGTAAGCGCGTCGTTTTGAGCAGCTTCGCTGCGCTGAGCGGCTTCGCTGCGTTGAGCGGCTTCGCCTTGGGCTGCTTGCCCGTCTTCGCCGCGAACACCCTGAGCTTGAACAACAGTGAGACTGATGATGAGGAGGAATGCGACCGGACGCACCGAGCGGGGCCCGAAAAACCGGCTTAAAGACACGGCCATAGTGCTACACCCACGAACCAAGAGGACACCCTCAACATCAAGGTCCTTCGCCTGGCGTGAAAAATCACCAGTCTGAAGACAAATTATAGGACGGATTTGAACCCGCGTTGGTTAACTAGGGTTTTTTACGCGCACCCGCTCGGGTTCATCCGCCACGCGAACGATTCGGAAGCGGCAAGAGAAATCGTGGCCAGCCGATTGCACAGGCTCGGGCAGAACGCCGATCTCCGGTTTTCGCATTGGTAGTGAAGACTTTAGATCAGCACGGATGTATATGACACGGTACTGGAAAACTTACCTCGCGACCCGGAAAAATCAACTCCTGGCCTTGAAAAATATACCGCGCCTTGGAGCTCTGCTGTGGCAGGCGGGGCGAGGCCTGCTGCTGGCGGAAATCGTTTCGCGGCTTTTGACCGGCGTTCTGCCTTTGGCGGGATTGTGGATCGGAAAGATGATCGTCGATCTGGTCGTCCATGCGGTGCAGCATCCGGGTCAAGGTCTCACCCGCTTGTGGTACCTGCTGGCAGCGGAATTCGCCGTGGGATCCATCGGCGCCGTGCTGGGGAGGGCGATCGAATATTGGGACGGCCGCATCGCCGACAGCTTCACCAAGCATTCCGGACTGCTGATCATGAAACATGCCTCTTCGCTCGATCTGGAATGTTTCGAGAATTCGAATTTCTATGACCAGCTCGAACGCGCGCGCTGCCAAACCACGGACCGCGTGGGCATCCTGCGGCCGCTCGGCGAGACCTTCCAGCAAGTCGTTACGCTGATCTCGCTCTCGATCGGCGTGATGTTATTCTCGCCGCTCATGCTGATCGTTCTGGTCGCGGCCGTGGTGCCGGCGTTCGTGGGCGAAGGCTACTTCGCCACCTTGAGCTACGCGCTTGCCTACAGCCTGGCTCCCTTGCGGCGGGAAATGGACTACCTCCGCGATCTGGGAACCAAAAAGGAAAGCGCCAAAGAGCTGAAGCTGTTTCGCCTCGCCGATTTCCTGCAGGAGAGGTTCTCCCATATCAATGACGAAGTCATCACCCGGAACCGCAATCTGGCGAAGGACCGCACGGTGAGCGGCGCGGTGTTTGCCGCGATCGGATCGCTCGGATACTACGGCGTGTACGCGGTTCTGCTCTACAGGACCATCCGTGGCGCGATGACCATCGGGGAGCTAGTGTTCGTATCGAGCGCGCTCGCCGCGTGCAGCCGGCAACTCCAAGCCGTGTTCCTGAACTTTGCCGACATCGCGCATCAGGCTCTGTTCCTGACCGACTTTTTTGGGCTGTTCGAAGTGGCGCCGAAAATCTGCAACGCCGAAAACCCGATCCCCGCGCCGCGCGCGATTCGCGACGGCTTTGAATTCCGCAACGTTTCGTTCGCCTATCCGGGCGCGAGCCGCTTCATCCTCAAGGACGTGAATTTGCGCATCGGGACGGGAGAGCGCATCGCCGTGGTGGGAGAAAACGGCCAGGGCAAGACCACGCTCGTGAAATTGATCCCGCGCCTGTATGAACCGACCAGCGGAAAAATCCTTCTGGACGGAATCGACCTGCGGGAATACGATATCGATTCCTTGCGCCGCAAGATTGGAGTCATTTTCCAGGACTTCATGCACTATGACATGACCGCGCGCGAGAACATTACGCTAGGCCGTATCGAGTGCGCGCGCGACGAGGACCGCCTCGACGAAGCCGTTTACAAAAGCGGCGCCGCGAAGATCATCGAAAAGCTTCCGCACGGCTACGATCAGATGCTCGGGAAACGCTTCGAGGACGGCGTCGATCTGTCCGGCGGCGAGTGGCAGAAAGTGGCTCTCGCCCGCGCCTATCTTCGCAACGCGGATGTTTTGATTCTCGACGAGCCGACGGCGGCGCTCGATGCACTCGCCGAATTCGAAGTGTTCAAACGCTTCGCCGAGCTCACGACGGACAAGATTGCCGTGCTGATCTCGCACCGGCTTTCCACGGTCCGCATGGCCGATCGTATCGTGGTGCTGAAGAACGGAAAAATCCACGAGGAAGGCACGCATAACCAACTGCTTGCCAACGGCGGCGGATACGCGAGCATGTTCAAGCTGCAAGCTGCCAGCTATCAATAGCTGGCTATCAATCGATGTCTCGCCCGCGAGTGCTCGGGCCGGACTCTCTTTGTCATCCAACTTTTGGGCAGTGCTTGGTGTGAAGAGTGTCGTCGGTCGCGGCATTGAACCACTTCCCGCCTTTCAATCGGATATGTCACCATGATCGCGGGCGGAAACTCACGTGCGAATCGATAAATGGCTCTGGGCGGCGCGATTTTTTAAGACGCGCTCGATCGCCGCCAAAGCCTGCGACATCGGACGGATCGAGTCGAACGGCGTTCGGGCCAAGCCCTCTCGTGAAGTTCAAGCCGGCGACCGGTTGCGCATCAAGAATGAGAGCGGCGACTTTGAAATCGAGGTCAAGGGTTTGAGCGAAATGCGGGGCCCGGCTGCGGCGGCCCAAACGCTCTACGCGGAGACCGAAGCGAGCCGGGCGTTGCGGATGAAGGCCGCCGAGGAACGCAAGTGGACGCCTGAGCCGGATCGAACAAGAGTGGGAAAGCCCACCAAACAGGACCGCCGCAAACTGGATCGCCTGCGCGGGGCACAATGAAACGCCACTCCCGCGCGGGGCGAAGGCACAACTTGGGTGATCGGACGCGTGAGTGAGCGGGCGAGCAGGCCTACTGCGGGCTGCCCTTCTTCTGGGCAGCGATGGTGCGGGCGTCCTCGGCTGTTTGGGCCGCCTGGCGCGCCAGCATCACGATTTTGTCGCGATTGTCGCCCCGGTTGGGAATCTGACTGGCCTGTTGTTCCAGACTTTCCGCGCGGCTCAGGGTTTCGTGCGCGTACATGTCGTCGCCTTCCGCCTTGGCGATCTGAATCGCATTCTGCGCCTGATAAAGAGCGAGAAGCGCTTCATATTCCTTCTGCGATACCAGCGGCCCGCTGGCCGCGCCGGGCTGGGGCGGCGGCGGAAGCGTCACTTCATAGTTTTCGGGCCGCTGCAGCAGCTCATATTTCGCGGAAATCGGCTCGGACGCTCCGATCGTATCGGGACGCAGCACATTTTCCATCACCACGACCGGGCTTGGCTTCGTTACCGCGAAGTAGGGCTCCGCCGTCACCAGGAGTCCAAAAGTCTGCAAGGATGTCGAGACCTGGAGCTTGCCCTCATCGTGGTGGTTGGTGACAATTTCACCGAGCCTCTCCGGCTGGCCTTCCGGACTGATCGCCCATAAAACGTAGGTCAAGTACTGCGCGCCGTAGCGGGCCGGATTCCCCAGGCCATTGAATTTCGCCTGCACGAGAACCGCGCCGGGCTTGGCCTCCACCACCGCGCCGCCGCGCGCGTCGGGCGCAAGAACCGTCCCGCGAAAATCGATGCGGGTCGGCGCCGCTCTATGACCGTAGTTCACGGCCGGAAGCGAGCGCTGTACCACCGTGACCCGATAAATCGGTGCGTCCGCGGCGCTCAGCGCCGGCGCCAGGAGCAAGGAAAGAGGAAGAATCGGTCGCATAACCCTCCTTTTTCCGTGCGTTTTGCCGTCGTAATCGCGCGTACGCACGGAAACTGACGGGTCTGTTCCGAGCGCTTGGAGTGCCAGGACTAATTGATTGATTTTGCGAAAGAACTCGAGCTGACCGAGAAGGAGAATTTTCCGGTACCGGTAAAGCCTTCCGCGTCGCGCTTCCTAGAGCAGCGTGAAGGGCACCGACGCTTCGGTACGCTCCCACATCACCGCGAGCGTCCCTTTGTTGCCGCCCTCCGGGCGCAGCTCGATGCGCAGTTGCTCGACGGGTTCGGACAGCGTTTTTACATTCATTTTGGTTCGCCCGATATCCTGCGAGGCGTCGTAATCCAGGTGAAAGGCGTGGATCGATTTATTGAGGATCAATTGCCATTGCTTCTCGTCGGGGATGGTCCAGATCGCATAGGTTCCGGCGGGGAGCTTCATCGGGCCGATCTCGATGCCGGCCTGTTCGGAGGTGATCGTGGTGCACCAGTTCGCACCCGTGCACCACACCTCGCGAAAGGGGACCAGATCGCCCATGATCTTTCGCCCGCGCATGGACGGCGCGTAGTAATCCACCTTGACCGGCTTGCCGCCGATCATGGCGTCGGTGACCTTCTGAGGACTGGCGGGATAGCGGCCATAGAATCCCTGGCCGAAAACCGGAACGGCCGCGCCAGCTCCGGCCATTAGAAAATGACGGCGATTGATCACGGGAGCCTCCTTCGGAACTTATGCAGGGAGCGGAATCGTCCGCCCCCTTTCTAAGAACTCAAGAACAGGATTTCAAAAACAGCTCACGGCGTTACGGTAATGGGGACCGACGCCTGCGTCTTTTCCCACGTCATGGTCAGCAACCCGGTGTTGCCGCCCTGCGACGTGACTTCCAATTTGAAATTTTCGACCGGCGCGGCCAGCGTCTTCACGCTCATTTTCGCGCGGCCCAGATCGAGCTTCGGATGATACTCGGTTCCCCACTGGCCCAGTTCCTTGCTGATAATCAGCGTCCACTCGTTCGGCTGAGGGATCGTATAGATGGTGTAGTTGCCTTTGGGAATTTTCAGCGAGCCAATTTCGAGATTGGCTTCCGTCGTCATGCTGGTGGCGCTGTCGGCCCCCGTCCGCCACACCTGGCCGAACGGCACCAGCCCTCCCATGATTTTGCGTCCGTGCATGCGGGGCGAGGAGTACTTGATCTGAATCTTTTTGCCCCCGACGGTCGCCGCGGTCTCGGCCGGCGGACTCAGCACCTGTGCCCATGCAAGGGATGCGATCGCCAGGCCGAGCAACGTCGCGAGAGCGAGGCGGACAAGACGCGGAAACTTCATACGTCCATATTTGACCACAGATAGCGGAGGCCGGAATCCGTCGGCGCCGGCAAAGCCGGCCCGCAATTTTCGCGATGTTCCCAAGTGACGAATTGACCGCGCTTTCCGAGTGCGTTCTTCACCGAGACGCCGGGGAACTGCGCAGAGGAACAAATGGTCGAGCTGCCGATGTTAGATTAGAGAATTGTCCCGCATTATTTCCTCGCCGTCCGTCCCCTCCGAGCAGGTTCGCTGGACGCAGTTATATCTCGGGCTCGGGTTCACGACGCTCGCGACGCTGGTGCTGGAGCTCGCCCTCACGCGCATTTTCTCGGTGGTCTTTTATTATCACTTCGCGTTTCTGGCGATCTCGGTGGCGCTGTTCGGTCTGGGCGCGGGAGGCGTGGTTTCCTACGTGGTCGCGGCGCGGCCGGGAAACATTTACGCGAAGCTCGGCGCGTGCGGATTGGCGAACGCGGCATGCGTCACGGGATTGCTATGGTTTCTGCTGTCGCGTCCTGCCGCGCTCGGCTTCGGCGCGCTGATCGCCGTGTATATGGCGAGCGCCGTGCCCTTCCTGCTCTCCGGAATCATCGTTTCGAGCGCTATTTCCGAGGCCATTCAGCGGGTGGATCGCGCGTATTTCTTCGATCTCGCGGGCGCCGCGGCCGGTTGTCTGGTCCTGATTCCGTTCCTGAACGTTTTTGGCGGGCCGAACACGGTGCTCGCGGCGGGCGTATTCTTCGCCATCGGAGGAGCTTTGTGGTTCCAGCAGGCGGGGCGGCCCAGGCTGAGGGCGGCGGCGGTACTCGCGTCCTTGCTCGTGGTGGGGCTCATGGTCGCCAACGGCAAGTTCCATATGCTGGACGTCCGCGTGGCGAAAGGGCAGAAAATTCCGCCCGAAATCTTCGCGGCCTGGAACAGTTTTTCGCGCGTGGGCGTCACCACCGACCGCGGCTATCCCAGCATCGTGATCGATGCGGATGCGGCGACCGCGCTCGCCGACAAGGATTGGGATCATCTGACGGCGGCCGAACGTCTCGGCTTCAGCCACGACGGGCCGGGGGCGGTGTACGTGCTGCGCCCCGGAGCGAAGACTTTGATTATCGGTTCGGGCGGGGGCTACGACGTAGCGCGCTCGCTCGCCTCCGGGAGCCGCGACATCACCGCGGTGGAAATTAATCCCATCATCGCCAACACGATCATGCGCGGAAAGTTCGCCGAGCAAAGCCACCGCCTCTATTTTCGTCCGGAGGTGCGCGTGTTCGTCGAAGACGGCCGGTCCTTCGTGCGGCGCAGTGCGGAAAAATATCAGGTGCTGCAGGCGACGCTCGTCGACACGTGGGCATCCACGGCGGCCGGGGCCTTCGCGCTCTCTGAAAATAACCTCTACACCACCGACGCGTTTTACGATTATTTGTCCCACATGACGGGCGACGGCGTGCTGTCCTTTACGCGCTGGGGTTTCGACCCGCCGCGCGAGTCGCTGCGGCTTTTGACGCTCGCGACGGAGGCCCTGGCGCGCCTGGGGGAGAGCCATCCCGCAAGTCACTTTATTGTTCTGCGCGACGATTCTTCGAAGCTCTACGGGTGGGGCGCTCAGGACACCGTTCTGATATCACGCGAGCCCTTCACCGCGGCCGATATCGCCCGCGCGCGTCAACTGGTTTCCGAAACCAAGCTGGAGGCCATGTATCTCCCCGGGGGAGAGATGCGCAACGAATTCGCGACGCTCCTCGAGAGCCCCGATCCGGGAGGTTTCCTGCGCGATTACCGTTTCGATGTTTCTCCGGTGAGCGACGACCGGCCCTTTTTCTTTTACACCGTACAGCCCCGCGACGTGCGCGCCTACCTGAGCAGCGCGAACCGGGAGAGCGCGGATTTCAAGATTAACATCGCCGTACCGTTGTTGTTTGAGCTGGTGGCGACGAGTTTAGTGGCCACGGCGCTGATCCTGGGCCTGCCGCGTCTGCTGCTCGGCGCGCAACTGCCGCGGGAGCATGGCGTCATGATGTTTCTGCTGTACTTTCTGTGCCTGGGCGCGGGCTATATCATGATCCAGGTCGCGCTGATCCAGCGCTTCGTGCTGTTGTTGGGGCATCCCGCCTACGCGCTTACCGTCATCGTTTTTTCGATGCTGGTGGCGAGCGGAGCGGGCAGCTTTTTCAGCGCCAGGTGGACCCGGGGCGATGACTCCCGGTTGGCCCGTGTGCTGTTTACCATCGCCGTATTGGTCGCCGCGCTGGCCTTCGGCGCGGGACCTTTGGTGAGAATGGCCGCAACGTGGGCGCTGCCGCTGAAAATGTTATTAACCGCGCTCGCGATCGGACCGGCGGCGTTCCTGATGGGCATGCCTTTCCCCAGTGGTCTGCGCCGTTTGGAGCAAAGACATCCAGCCTCGGTTCGGTGGGCTTGGTCGCTGAACGCAGCCGCCAGCGTGCTGGGCTCAGCAGGCGCGATTGTGCTCGCCATTTACACCGGCTTGCAGGCGACCTTGCTGGCCGGAGGATCGTTATACCTGGTGGCGATCGTGGTTTTGCTGGCTACCCGCCCCATCGTCACACGCAGAATGGCGTCTTGATATCGCGTGCTTTAAGGGAGCGATCCTGCAAAAATTCACAGGTCCGCCGAGGCAGGGTAAAGATAAGTGCGCGACGTGATTAGCTCCGGTGCACGCAGTACCATGGGTGAGTTTGCGCACCCGGGGAGGCCCCAAGGGCTAACCTCTTGATTTCAGGGTATCTTGTAGTGGTCCTATTCGTGCGGCGATAAATAACGGAGTAAATTTGCTCATGAAATATTCGATCGTGCGGCGGACGTTTGCGGGGGCCGCGATCCTGATAGGAATGACGGGTTTCATACGGTCCGAGCGTTCGGGGCCGGAGACCGCGGCCGAGCCCTGCGCGCAGTGCGGCGCAATGACCGATGGCGGTCACATGAACAATCCCTTACACCGCCAGATGATGATGGTCTCCCTGCTTCCGGAGATGCAGGCGGAGTTAGGATTGTCATCCCACCAGGTGGTCGAGTTGCGCGGCTTGAAGCAGGATCTACTCGCGAAATCCAGAGACATTTCCGGCCAGACCGCCGCTCGCCGCAAGGAACTGGATTTGCTGCTTTCCGGAGATACATCCCGAACCCGGGCGGTGAAAGCGCTGTTTGAAAAAATAGCCGATCTGAGAGCGCAGTTACAGTATGCCGGATTCGAAACCGCAAACAAGATGAAAGCGGTCCTCAACGACGCGCAAAGGGCGAAAGTCACGGCGATGAAACCGGCGGATCTGCATCGGCTGATGATGTCTCGCGTCCATACGGGCGAGATGGACCAGATGATGCAGCTCATGTCCGCAGGCGACGGCATGCATATGGACGGCGGGCACGATATGGACCACGGCGGTGGCATGCTGCCGGATTCGCGCGGTGAGACGCCGCGCGAGGCGCCAGCCAACGCTCCCCAACATTCCCATTAGAGGCCCATTAGAGGCACTTCTAGGGTTCCGTTTTTAGGGCAGCATCCGGTGCAGCCGCACGTCGAACGGACTGCCGAGGATCGGACCGATCTTTTCCCGGAATTTGCGCGCATGCTCCAGGCCGTTGTGCGCGTCGTAGGCTTCCCGGCTCTGCCACACCTCCGAGATAACGAAGTGATTCGGGCGGCCATCCTGTTGGAGCACCTCGAAGCGAACGGCGCCCGGATCTTTCAGGCTCGCGACCTGGAAATCGTGCATCGCTTTGATCGCGTCCGCGGTGCCTTGCGCGCCGCCGATGACATCCACGTGGGTGACCACGTACACCGGTCCGGTAGGAGCGGGCTGGGCGGTCCCGGGTTGCTGTGCGTGGGCCGGGTTCCCGGACACACCTGCGAACAGGATCGCGACCGCCAGAAAGCATCGCGTGACGAAGCCTCGTAGGAAACTCATGCCCGAAAGTATACTCCGCTTGAGACGGATACGAATGGTCAGAAGGACTCCGGAGGAGGGCCCCCGAAACAAGAGCGGCTGGAGGGCTGGACCACCCTGCTATCATCAAAAGGGAGCGTTCCTGCGAAGTTCGCCAGGCTTCTAAAAATTGATCCGATAGTCAATGTCATGGAATCCGACTCGATCTCGTACCGGTGAGCAGGCTCCGGCGGCGTAAGCCGCCATGGAGAAGCCTAATGGTGCGCGGGGGGTTCCCCCCTTGTGGTTTTCGGGGTCAATGACGGGAGCTGAAGCGGCTGCGCGGTGCGCTCCTTTTTCTTCACCTAGAATATTCTTTGCGGGCACTTTGACCAATCTTCTGTTCATCGGCGACATTTTCGCTTCTCCGGGCCGGTCCATCGTCGCGCAGAATCTGAAGAAGATCGTGGCTGAGGAAAAAATCGACCTCGCCATCGCCAATGCCGAAAATGCGGCCGGCGGTTTCGGAATCACACCGCAATTGGCGGACGAACTCTTCGGCTACGGGCTCGACGTCCTCACCACCGGCAATCACGTTTGGGATAAGCGCGAAATTTACGATTATCTTCCACGCCACCCGCGCCTGCTCCGTCCCGCGAACTATCCGGGCAATGCGCCGGGCGCGGGGGTGGTGGTGGCGCGCGCACGCAACGGAGTGGAATGCGCTGTTTTGAACCTGCAGGGCCGCGTGTACATGCCGCAGACGGATTGCCCGTTTCGAACCGCCGACCGCCTTCTCGCCGAGCTTCCAGAAAACGTAAAAGTCCGCTTTGTCGATTTCCATGCCGAGTTGACCAGCGAAAAAATGGCCATGGGCTGGTACCTGGACGGCCGCGTTTCCGCGATCGTCGGCACGCACACCCACGTTCCTACCGCCGATACGCGCATCCTGCCCAATGGCACCGCCTATCAAACCGATGCAGGCATGACGGGTCCGTATCGCTCGGTGATCGGCGTCGATAAAGATATTATTCTTGAAAAATTCCTGAGCCAGATGCCGGTACGCATGGAGGCGGCGCGGCATGGCGCGGAACTCCACGCCGTCATCGTCGCAGTGGACGAATCGACCGGACACGCGAGCAGCGCGCGCCGCTACACGCTCACGTAGCCCCTGCATTTCGCTCGCTCCAGGAGCTAGCCGGATCGGTTCCTTGTCCAAAGCCGGGGGTCCTAATGCCGGGCCTGTATGGGAATACCGACTCTATTTAGGATAAACTGCCCTAGCAGCGCAAACATTTTCAGGAAAAGATGCAACATTTCCAGCCGATTCGTCCTCTAATAGGGCGTTTCCAGGCGCCGAGAAACTGTTTGCGTCCGCGAAGTGCTTGGGGTGAGATCCAATCGGCGGTTTGAGGCCATCAAGAAACCGATGCAATTCGTATATGGGAAATGGATAGGATGCATCAGACACAAACAGAAGCACATATTCACGAAGACGACTTGACCATTTACGTTCAGGGTGGACTGAGTTCGGAAAATATTCCCGCATTGGAATCCCATTTATCGGAATGCGCGTTGTGCCGGGAGACATTTTTGCAATGCGTCGGTCTGCATCTTCGCCTTCGATTTACGGGGAAAAGAATCGACCCTATCCACCAGCGATCCGAGCCGCGTTTCGAAACGACGGACGAGGCTATTCTTCAGGAATTAAACCCCCTTTCCTTCGAACGCCGCAGAGTCAAGCTGCTCAACGTTTCGCAGAACGGAATCGGCCTGTCCTCACCGGGGCCGGTTCTCCCCGGGACCATCGTGCAAATCCGAATCGGAGAAGCCGTGGAACTGGGCGAAGTGCGGTACTGCGAGGGGCGCAATGGCGAGGGCTACCGCGTGGGAATTCGTTTGAACCCATCGTAATCGGCGGCTCGTGAATCGGCTTCCTCTTTGCGACTCGCAGCCCACGTCCGCCGCTCCGCGCCGAAATCCTAAAGAAGAGAAGTCGCCTTCCCTCAACCCCACCTGCGGTAACCTGCAATTTTGAGACGCTTTTCGGCGAGCGGCAGAGCCCATCGCAAGTCTCTGCGGCAAATAAGAATCCTTGCGGCAAATAATAGGAGCAACAACGCATGAACGTCATCATCGTAGGCGGAGGCATCGCCGGCCTGGCTTTCGCGCTGGGGCTCGAGCAGCGCGGGATTTTTTGCCACGTCTATGAGGCCGCCCCCGAGCTGAAACCCCTTGGCGTCGGGATCACGCTCCTTCCCCATGCCGTGCGGGAGCTCTCCCTGCTGGGGCTCGAGCCGCGCCTCGGCGAGGTGGCGATCGAGAATCGATACCACAAGTTTTTCAACCGCTATGGACAGTGGATTTACGAAGAGCCCCGCGGGAAGTTCGCAGGATATCCTTACCCTGAATTCGGGATTCATCGCGGACGCCTGCACATGGTGCTCCTCGAAGCCGCCCGCACGCGATTGGGAGCGGATCGCATTCACACGAATCATCAATGTTCGGGCGTCGAACAGGACGACCGGGGCGTCACGGTGCATTTTCAAGAGACGGACACCGACCGCCCGCTGCCCTCCTTGCGAGGCGACATAGCGGTCGCCTGCGACGGCGTAAACTCCGTCGTGCGGAAGCAGTTTTATCCCGATGATAAGCTGGCGTTCGCGGGCATCAATATGTGGCGCGGCGTGACCAGGCACAAGCCGGTCTTCGATGGGGCGACGTACCTGCGCGTGGGCTCGATCGATACCGGAAAGATGGTGATTTATCCCATCATCGACAATGTCGGCGGCACGGGCGATCAAATGATCAACTGGGTTGCGGAGCTGCGGCGCCCCGGCTCAACCATGAACGACTGGAACCAGCCCGGGAAGCTCGAGGATTTCTTTGATGTCTACGAGGATTGGCATTTCGAGTGGCTGGACGTGGCGGAGTTGATCCGAAACACCGAACGGATTCTGGAATATCCGATGGTGGACAAGGATCCTTTGGAGCGTTGGACGTTTGGACGAGTCACGTTGATGGGCGACGCGGCGCATCCCATGTACCCGCGCGGAGCGAATGGCGCGGCGCAGGCGATCATCGACGGCCGGACGCTTGCGGATCTGTTGCAGAACGCGGGCGATCCTCTCGATGCTCTGGCCGAGTACGAAAACGCCCGGCTGGCCGTCACCAGCCACATCGTGAGAACCAATCGCCAATATCCGCCCGACTATATCAACATCAAAGTCGACGAGCTCACCGGCGGAAAGCCGTTCCGCAATATCGACGATGTGATCAGCCAGGAGGAGCTCAAGCAAATCGCCGAGAACTACGCCAAGATCGCCGGATACTCCAAAGAAGCCGTCGGGCCTTCGCGTAGCTGATCACCTGCGTAGCGCAGCCGCTATTTGTCCAGAGACATCCGGCCGGTGGTGAACGCCGCTGCCTGTGGCAGCGCATAGGTCGCACCTGTCGAAAAATCGTACAACTCGATCAACATTCCGTCGGTCCCGCCAAAGCTGAACGTGTTCCAACTCTTGGAGGAACCCATGCCCGCCGAGTATACGGTTCCCGCCGTCGCGCTCCCCCCGAAGTCATAGGCCGACATCCAGCCCGGAGCGTCAAAGTTGTTCCAGTCGCCCGGCGCGCTGACGCCGCCCTTGCCCAACGCCCCAACGGCTCCCTCGACCTTCTTCATTCGTTCCGCCGCGCCGCCGAGCTTTCCGACGACCTTCGCCGCGCCCTTTCCGAACGGAAGATCCGGTGCAAGGCCGGCTCCGGTATAGGTATAAGTCGCTGTCTCTCCCTCGGCAATATCTTCGATCTTGAGATAAATGCGTTCCGCCTGCACGCTGGTATTGATAATCGGAACACTTTGACTGACGCCTGCCTGCGACATGACCATGATCCGAAATTTTTTGGTTTCGGGGAAGTCCGCGCGTGCCTTCAGGATGAAATTCGCCCCCTCCTGGCCGTGCAGCGGGTAGCTCTCGCCATACTTTCCCCAACTCCTACAGGAAAAAATGCGGCGGCCTCCCCAAAGGAATAGGAACTTGTCGATTTTCAGCTGCTCGGTTTTATGCTCCATCGCGCTCCACGTTCCGTCCCGTACTCCAAACCAATCCGCCCAGGGACCGTTCGTGAAATACCACCGCTTGGACACTCCGAAGGTGACGCGTAACCCGCAATGCTCGGTCGATTCCTTTTTCCAAATCGTGAACTGTCTGTCGCGCATGCGCTACAGGGTAGCACGGGCCAATTCGTTTTCAGGGGAGTTGCCCCGGCGACGGCCGCCCAACGGCTGCGAAGTCCGTGCCCTCGCCGGGGTAGTCGATGGAGGGCGGCAAGCTGCAGTGGGTGCCGGCTCTCGTCGCAGGATGATGGAGTGCAGATGATGGCGTGCCGTTTGCATTCCCATGCCCGCGTAGATAACATCGGTGAGGATCATCCCGGAGGAAACTCACGTGCGCCTAAGCTCGACCCTCACCCTCTTTGCCGGTCTCATCTTCACCACTCACGCATCCGCCCAAGGGCTCGTCGCGCAGAAGGCTCTCTCCGCCCAGATGGCGCAGGACGTGGCGCAGGGAGCGCTCGATAAGTGCCGCGAGCAAGGCTACCATGTGAGCGTCACGGTGGTGGACGCGGACGGGCTGCTGAAAGCTTTCGTGCGCGACGATGGCTCGGGTCCGCACACGATTGATCTGAGCAAGAAGAAGGCGTTCACCGCGGTCACGCAAAAGAATCTGTCCGGTGAAGTTGCGAAGCAATGGGCGGGACAGGTCCCTCCCGCGATCGACGGCATCGTGACGCTGGCGGGCGGCGTTCCCATCAAGGCGGGCAATGAAGTGATCGCGGCGGTGGGTGTCAGCGGCGCGCCGGCGGGCAGTCCCGCGGGAATCAACGACGAGGTTTGCGCGAACGCGGGCATCGCGAAAATCGCGGCGAAATTAAAGTGACCTTGCGCGGTTTAACGGTCCGGCCGTTTGCCGTCGTAATGACCGATGTCCTGCTCGTTTTCCGTGCAGATATACTCGCCGATTTCTTCGCCCGGCAGTAGCTTGGACGTCTGTTTGATGCTCCAGGGTCTGGTGAATGTACCGGGGTCGTCCACGTTAAATTCGTATTCCAGGTGGCCTTCGTCCGGACGCCGGAAGCGCTCGATTACGTGTAACTGCTCGGTGTGCGGCCGTCCGAACGGGAGCCAGCTCTTGTTGTTGTAATTCGCGGTGTCGACGACGAGCGTATCGCCTTCCCATCGCCCGATGGAATGGCCCATCCAGGTGGGATCGGCGTCCCGCGGATGGCCGCGCCCGTCCATGTGAATTTGCCGGTACGTGAAAATGTCCTCGGTCAGGGTGACGATGGTTCGGGGCGCCTGGATGATCTTAAAGACGGTCGCGCCACCGAGCCTGGTCCCCTGGGGAAGGCAGAACGCGTTGGGGCTCATCCGATCCGGCCGCTTCATCTCGGCCTGGGCCCACGGCAGAAGCTCGGTTTCGGTAGTCGCCACGATTTCAACAGGACTCCATACACCGGACAAATCGGGATGACCATCCAAGGCGCGCGGCGTGGGGCCCGTGGGCGATGGCCGGCGATCGAGCACGGCTGCGGCGAACACATTGTCTCCAATCGCGCCGAGATTCGTGTCGCGCGGGTGGATTTCGAGTTTCAGCGCTTTTTCCGCGCCCACGACAAGATCCTTCGCCGAATAAATGGTCGCGCCGTGCACCAGGACGGTTATTTCGTAAGTCCCAGCCGGCAATCCCGCGAACAAAAATTCGCCCTTCGCCGCGCTCGTTGTGCGGAGTTGATTCGTGCCCGGCGCGTTCTTGAGACGCACTTCGGCACCGGAAAAAGGCGCGCCGAGATTATCGTAAACGATGCCCGAAATGCTCGCGCCCTGATCCTGGGCCGTGAGCGCAAGAGCGGCAAACAACAGGGCGAGCGCGCGCGCCGTCCTAACGAGCGTGGCCGACATACTGGTTGTTCTCGGTGCAAATGTATTCGCCGATCTCGTCGCCCGCGAGAAGCGTGGAAGCCACTTTAAACTTCCAGGGCTTCGCATATGTGCCCGGATCGTCGATGGCGGTTTCGATCTCAAGATGCCCTAGGTCGGGGCGCCGGAAGCGCTCGATCATGTGAAATTTCTCGGTGCGGGGATACGGCATGGGCGACCAACCCTTGGCGTTAAAGCCGGCTGTGTCGACGACGAGCGTATCGCCATCCCAATGTCCGATCGAGTGCCCCATCCAGGTGGGATCGGCGTCCGGCGGATGAGGGCGTCCGTCCATATGAATCTGACGATAGGGATACACATCTTCCGTCAGGATCACGATCGTCTTCGGAGCCTGAATAAATTTGAAGGCCGTGGGAAGGTCGAACGTGGGGCCCCAGGGCAGGCAGATCGCAGTGGGAATGTCCTTCATATTGCTCGCCACGCGTTCTTTCACCTTGGCCGCGGCCCACGGCAGCATGTCCGGCTTGCCTTCTTCGGTTTTCTGCGTCGGAGCCCACACGCCCGATAGATCCACATGCCCGTCGAGCGACCGGGGCGCAGGACCCGTCGGCGCCGGATTGCGCGCGGCGATCACCGCGGCCGCGATCGCGGTATCCCCAATAGACCCCAACTGGCCGTCATCCTCCAGATGAATTTCCAATTTGACGGATTGGCCCGCGCCGATCGCGACTCCCGGCTTAAGAAAACTACGGCGTCCGTGCACGAAAACTGCGACCTGATAATTTCCCGCCGGCAAACCCGCGACCGAGTACGCGCCCTTCGCGGAAGTGGCCGCCTTGAAAATGTTCCCGGAAGGAACGCTCACTTGCACGTCGGCGCCAGGGAGAGGTTCGCCCAGAGGGTCGAAGACCACGCCGCTCAAAGATCCGGGAGCCTGCGCGAACAACGCCGCGATGGAAATCAGCGCGCCAAGCGCGAATCGAATCGAAAAAAAACGCACTGTGATCATGTCCTCGGACAGGCAAACGTGTACGGGCGGAGGGCTATCTGCCTCTCGTTATCTTCCGCTAATTCCCAGGGCGAAACAACATTGCAGGGATTTCAGATGGACGATGACGCCGCTGCCGGAACCCGAGTCGAAGCGCGTCCGTTTCCGGCGAATCCGCTATTTATTCGCCGATCTTATTTTTTTGCCGATCCGGGACCCGCGTGTTTCCTGTTGTATGCGGCGAGCTCCGAAGGCGAACACATCATCTCGAGGAGTTCGGTCTGGGCCGGCTTCAAAAGAAACTGGAGTTTATTGAGCGCGAGCCATGGCTTCTCGTACACCTTGGGATCGTTGATCGTCAGGCTCAACTCCATGTGGTCGTGATCGATGCGATGGAATACTTCCTCGACGCGAAGATCCTCGCTATGCGGGCGTCCCGCGGTATCGAGCCACGTCCTTGCGTCGGTGCCATTGGTCTCGACGACGAAATTGTAGTCGTCCTTCCAATGGCCCACCGAATATCCATACCAATGCGGATCCGGATCGTTGGGAAGCTCGCGCCCGTCCGTCCAGATCACGCGCCATACTCTTCCGTAGGTGTAAAGCATCACCACCTGCAGCGGATTCTGGAGAATCTCCGTGGCGCGCATTTCGAACAATTCCTCGCGTGGGAATCCCTGCGGCTCGCACGCGTGACCCGGATCGTTTTCTTCGGTGGGCGGCACCGGATTCGGGCCGTTGGAAGTCTTGTTGCGTTTCGCCATTTCCAGGCCGAAAGGCGTCAAATGCACATCGTGCTCGGGCTTGCCGTCCGCCGGCATGTTGAGAGCGCCGTTGGGCTGGATTCCTTCGATCGAGCGGGCCGGCGCCCAAATTCCGGAGAGATCGCGGGCGGGCGCGGGCGCAGATTTCTCCGATTTCGATTGGGCGCTTGCGAGCGCGGGCAGAAAAAACGCGAGCGCTGCCGCGGCGCAAAAACTCGCGCGCCGCAACATCCGGAGACTCCCGTACCTACACGCTAAATCGCGATTGTGGTCCTGCATTTTTCTGCGCGGGAGACCCTGGTCCGGCTATTTTTCGCCGGGAACCCGGCCGAAGCCCTCGTAAGTCTTGCCTCCGATCCCGGCGCGTACAATGCGCCCGACCGGTTCACCGTTCTTTGCAACGATCATCCAGAGTTTGACTTCGTCACCGGGCTTGAACATCTTGCGGCTCCAGCCGCGGGCGATCATGTCCGGAGGATTGCTGACTTCGGCCGTCCAGTGCACGGAACCACCCTTGTCGTCCTTTACGTCAAATTCGAGGAGGCAATGCGGATTTGCCCACACCCAATCGGTAACGGTTCCGGTGACAATGACGGCCTTGCTCTCGTCGTAGATGGCGCTCCCGTGATGCGCCAGAAGCGCGGCCGGAGCAGTCAGCGCGCACAGACTGACCAGTAAAATTCCTAGTTTATTCTTCATTCACATCTCCATTCCCAAGCAGTGAGATCTAAAAAGACTTAACCTCTTGTATCGAATCAGTCTCCATGTGTCAACCCTTCGCGCCTTCCTCAGTTCGCCGGCCGGGCAAACTTCGCGGCGTCGATCGGCACGTTGGCTTGCACCTCGTTGAGCTGAATAATCGATTTTCCATCGAGCCACGTGGCCGTAAACTTGTACGGAACTTTCAGACCGCCGAGCTCACGATAGTCGGCGTAGTCCACTTCGATGGGCGAATAGCCCACCGGCGAATCCGCGTACGTCACGCTGCGCGCGAGCAAATGCGTTTCGTCGTCGAAGTACAGGTTCACGGGAAACTTGCCGTTCAGGGTTCCCTGCACCATGGTCATGTCCCGATCGGCGATCACGGCGGGAGCCCCCACCCGCCATTGCGTCAGCAGCATTTTGATCTGGCCAGGGAAGGTGAGCATGGCTGCGAGCTTCGCACCGTCCACTTCGCCGCCCGTGCGCTCCATTAACGGGATTGGGGTTAATTGCGAAGGCTGCTGAATCCAGGCGGCGTTGCCATTCACGGTATCGACCAACTCGCCATCGGCCAGCTTATGAACGATCATGGTCCGTTGCGCGGGCGCCTTCGCGAATAATTCCAGGGAATATTTGGTCGGGACTCCATACGTCTGGAACGTTCCCTTCGCGGCGATGCTGGTCAATCCCGCCGCCTTCTGCTCGCCGCCGATCGCCTTCAGATATTGATCGAGGATCTCGCTCACTTCGGGCGCACCCGGGAACGGCGGGACCATCTGATCGGGCTCGCGGTAGCGCAGATTCGCGTAAAACATGGTCAAATCCGGCGTAGTCTCGGGCGACGTGCTTCCCCGATGGCAGGTATAGCAGGTCAGCTCACGCTTGCCCGCGAAGAAGCTCTTGTTCATGGTGTTCACCATGGCGATCATGCCGCGGCTGCGCTTCTTGCGCGGCGTGTCGTCGGCATATTTCGACCAGTCGCCGCCGCTTTCGGCGGTGTGGCAATCGCTGCAGCTGATCCCAAGGGACGCTGAGAAGAATCCCATGGTCGACATGAACTCGTCCGCGGGAATGCCTTTCATGGACTGGACATTCTTGAAAACCTGCTCCGCGGGCCGCGTGTCGTCGTGAGCCTGGCCGAACGCACCCCCCGTCAGCGCCGCGAAAAACGCCATGAACAAAGTGGCCCTGCAGGCGGTTTGGAGCCTCGCTTCGATACGCATCGATATGTCTGCTTTCACCGCCTCATTATATCGCTGCGGCCCGCACGCAGACTAAGGATTGGCGAAGCGCTACGATGAGTGCAGCGGTGTTGTGTCGACGGAGCATGTGTGCAGCGGGGAAAAAGCGTGACGGAGAAAAACATGGCGAAGATCGATCTCCACGACTTTCGTGTCCGGGCGGGTCAGAAGATTGATCTCGACAAATGGCCGACCCAGGTCAAGCCTCCTTATCGCTCGAAGACGCAGTACAAGCTGCTTCTCGATCGCCACATCCAGGAGCTCGCCTCGCTCCAAAGCATTCTCTATGCCTCAAACCAGCGGGCGCTGCTCCTGATTTTTCAGGCGATGGACGCGGCCGGTAAGGACAGCGCGATCAAGCATGTTATGTCCGGCGTGAATCCGCAGGGCTGCCAGGTTTTTAGCTTCAAACATCCCAGCCCGGAAGAACTGGCGCACGATTTTTTGTGGAACGCCGTGCGCCGCCTGCCGGAACGCGGGCGCATCGGGATTTTCAACCGTTCCTATTACGAAGAGGTTCTCATCGTACGGGTTCATCCGGAAATCCTGAAAGGCGAGGAACTCCCGCCGGAACTGGCGAAGAAGAGCGACGTCTGGGAGCATCGCTTCCGTTCCATCAAAGATCTGGAGCGTCATCTTCACCGCAACGGCACGACGATTGTTAAATTCTTCCTCCATCTTTCCAAAGACGAACAGCGCAAACGCTTCCTGAAGCGCATCGACGATCCCGACAAGAACTGGAAGCTGAGCATGAACGATATCGAGGAACGAAAATTCTGGAACGATTACATGCGCGCCTACGAAGCCTGCCTGCCGGCCACTTCTACCGATCACAGCCCGTGGTACATTGTCCCCGCCGACGATAAGCCAACCGCGCAGCTCATCGTTTCCGAGGCCATCGTGGAAACGTTGCAGGGCCTGAAGCTGAAGTATCCCAAAACCGACGCCGCGCACCTTCGGGAACTCGAAGCCATCCGCAAAAAACTCACGAAATAGAGCGGGGTTCGGAGAAAAGCCCACATTCGCCGTGATAATATTGCATCGATGCAGAGGTCTTATGGTCGTTAGAAACACGCCGGCGCCGGGTGTGACGTCTGGTCTTGCGAATGCATTGGCCGCCGTTTTCCTCCTGACCGCGGTCCACGCGTCGGCCCAAAGCGCACCGCCGAAAAGAGCGGACGAGGTGTACAAGAACCTGAAGGTGCTCGGGGCGACGCCGGCCGACAGTCTGAATCAGGGGATGCACCTGATCTCAGGCGAGTTGGGCGTCGACTGCGAATACTGCCACGCGGAGCAGATGGATTGGGTCGCCGACGAGAAGAAGACCAAAGACGTCGCCCGCGACATGATGACCATGATGATGGATCTGAATCGCCGGTACTTCAAAGGGGAGCAGGCGGTCACCTGCTATACCTGCCATAAAGGCCAGCCGATTCCGCTCAGCACCGTGGTCCTTCCGGTGGGAGAGTATTTCAAAGAGCCGGGCCCGGGGCCCTCCCTGCCGCCCGCGGAGCAGATTTTCTCGAAATATATCACCGCGCTCGGAGGCGAGCAGAACCTGAAAAAGATCACCACGCGGATCATCACTGCGCAGCAGGATATTCCCACCGGCCCGGGCGGCGTCAACCCCACGCCCGCGCAGATCGAGATTTACCAAAAAGCTCCGAACCTGATGCTCCGCATTGCCAAAACCAAGGATATGACGCTGCTGAACGGCTACGACGCCAGGGGCGCGTGGACGCAGGACGCGCGGGGACGCGTGAATGGTCCGATCGAAATCGAGCAGATTCGGGAGCGCCGGAGCGACGATTTCTACGAACCGCTCGACATCGCGCGGGAATACCCGAAGGTGAAGGTCGAAGGAATTGAAAAGATCGGGGCGAATGAAGTCTACGTCGTGCGCGGCGAACCAACCGAAGGCCTCCCGATGCGGATGTACTTCGATACCAAAACCGGCTTATTGCTGCGCAAACGCACCGAGGTCCCCACGCATTCCGGCCTGAGCCCTTTTCAAATCGACTATTCGGAATATCGCGACGCCGGCCACGGCGTGAAATACGCGTACCGGATTCATATGGAGCCTGCGGGTCCGCGCACCGAAATCGCCACGCATTCCACGATCCGCATCTCGCGAATCCAGGAAAACGCGCCGCTCGAGGACGCGAAATTTGTGCGGCCGGTTTCCAAAGAACGTCCCGCGAAGCAGTAGCTCGTGAGGGGATCTCCACCGCGAGCGCCCTTTCGCGGCACCCGTTTCGCGGCACAATGATATGAGAGGATCCAAGTGAAAACGAGACTCGCGATCGCAATCATTTTCCTATCCGCAGCCGCGTCGCTATCGGCTCATCATTCGTTTGCCGCGGAGTACGATGGCACCAAGCCGATCACCGTCACCGGTACCGTCACGAAGGTGGAGTGGACCAATCCGCACGCCCGCATTTACGTGGACGTCAAAGATGACAAGGGAGTCGTGACCAACTGGAATTTCGAGCTCGGCGGGCCCTTGCAACTGAACCGGCTGGGCTGGAAGCGCGATTCCGTGAAGGCCGGGGACCAGGTGAAAGTCGACGGATATCTTGCGAAAGACGGGTCCAAGATGGCGAATGCGCGGAACGTGGTCTTTGCCGACGGACGCAAAGTTTTCGCTGGTTCATCGGGCGACGGCGGACCCACCCAGTAACTTCCGGTAAGCTGCCGGCGGATTCGCCGGACGCGCGGGTCAGGCCCTCAGAAGATCCCTCTGAGGCCGCTTCAACACGTCTTGATAACCACTGCGGCCGTTCGCAATGCGAGCCAGCATCTGATCTCGGGTTCGGGGCAACGGACCCTCCAGCAATCCAGGGTAGGCCTTCTGCATTTCGAGTCCCACTTCCACCAGCCACGGAACACGCAGGTGAGCTTCGCGCAGAATCTCACGTTCTTGCATCACGTCCGCGATCGCGCCTTGCGCCGCCACGTGGCCGTTCAAAATGATCCACGCGTCTTCGGCCCATTCGTAGGCCAGATCGGTGTCGTGCGTGCTGATGACGATGGTGGTTCCAGCGGCGTGCAAACGGCCGAGCAGGTTGAGCATGGATGTGATGCCGACGAAATCCAACCCGGCGGTCGGTTCGTCGAGAAGAATAATCTCCGGCTCTAAAACCAGCACCCCGGCCAAGGCAACGCGTTTCTTTTCGCCCAGGCTGAGCTCATGAATCGGACGGTCCGCCAGATGCACGATTCCCAGGCTCTCGAGCGCTTGCATCACCAGCTTCCGGGCCTCCTCGGAAGTGATGCCGTTGTTGAGCGGACCGAACGCCACGTCCTGCTCCACGGTCGCCCCGAACAACTGGTCGTCGGGGTCCTGGAGGACGATGCCGACCTTCCGGTGCAGCCACTGCAAACCGGACTTCGAATAATCCATGGGCCGTCCAAGGATCGACAACTCGCCCTCGTGCGGACGCAGCGTGCCGTTCAACAACAACATGAGTGTCGATTTGCCCACCCCATTCGCGCCCAACAGCGCAACCCGCCGGGGAGAGTCGAGTGAGAACGTCATCTCGCGAATGGCCCATTTTCCGGGACCGTAAGCGAAACATACATCACGCGCTTCTAGAATCGAAGCCATTGAGCCTCCTTGGGCAGGAATCCCAGAATCAGCAGCCCGGCCTGCAGCGCCAGAATGCCGGTTATGACCGCAGGCGAAGCGGCATGGCGCGGCGCCAGGACCCACAGATGCCCTTGATATCCTCGTGATTCGATGCCGTCCTCCAATCGCCTGGCCCGGTGGATACAGCGCACGAAGAGTCCTCCGGCGAGCATCGAAAGCGCCCGCATCCTGCTGCGATAATCCGCCTTGCCGAGGCGCCAGGACTGAGCTCGTTTCATCTCGCCGAGGGTGGTCGCCGTGACGAACAAAAACCGGTAGATCATCAGGGCGAGGTCGATCAACACCAGCGGAACCCATAGGCGCTCGAAGACCGGAATCAGCTCCATCAGGGGCGTGGTCCATCCCACAAACGCCAGGCAGGAGATCGCGGCCACGGAGCGCAGGAGTAAACCCGCCGCGAACGGAAGCCCACCCCAGTCAATTCCCACCGAGAATCCGCCCGTTGTATTGATCTGCACCAAAATGCCGAGCGCTGTCAGGAGCGCGAACGATACGGGAACGGAGAGCACGCCCATCCAGCTCGCCACTGGAATCCTCGCGCCCGCGGTCGCCGCGATGGTGACCAGTACCGCGATCGCCACGCACCACGGGAACGGCGGCACGAGCAGCGCGACGATCAAGAGCCCTCCGCCGAACAGCACTTTTTCCCAGGGATTGCGGTGCCGCCAGGCGTTGACAAACGCGATGTCGGTCAGGTGCGGGTGCAGATGGACATGGCGGTGGGCACGCTGCACATGCGGATGCGCGTTCCGCTGGGCGCGTCTTCGAAACCACAGGATGGCCCAGATCAGAATCCCGACTCCGATCGCCGCCTGCAATGTGAACAGGAGCGGTTCGACGGCCTCGCTCGGAACGTAAAAGGACTTCGCGATGGGATGGTAATTCGGACGAAGCGACTGAATTGCGCTTACCGCCTGATCGTCGCTGCCGACCGGTTTATTGAAGTTCGCAAACAGGAAAGCCCCGATGATGGTCGCGAAAACGACGATCAGAATCGCTGTATTCGCGAAACGGAAGCGCTTGTCGGTGTGCGGGTGCGTTCCCCTCCAGGCCGACGCCTTCCATCGCCAGATTCCGCAGGAGAACCACCGTCAGCAGACCCTCCGCGATGGAGATCGGAATCTGCGTGATCATGAAGCACGCCAATAAACTTCGCGAAGGACGCGGCGTAACCACCGTGCGCGGAGGGATAGGCGAGCGCGAGCTGGCCGGCCGTGGTTACGTAAGTCGCCAAATCACCTGCCACTGTTGCCAGGAAAATGCTGCGGTCCTTGTTCCAGCCAATCCGCAAAAGCAGGCGCAGCAGGATCCACATGGCCCAGGGTCCGACCACTCCGAGCGAGAACAGATTCGCTCCGAGCGTCGTCAATCCGCCGTGCGCCAGCAGCAGCGCCTGGAACACCAGCGTGATCAGGGCGAGCGCGGGCATCGCGGATGGTCCAAACAAGTAGGTGCCCACGGCGGTGCCTGTGGGATGGGAAGAACTGCCTGTGAGCGAGGGCAATCGCAGCGCGCTGAGAGTAAATAGGAATGCGGCGGACGCGGCGAGCAGGACGCGATTCTCGCGCTTCTTTTCGAGACCTTTCGCGATGGTGCGAACGCTGACGATAGCGGCGGGAAGCGAAGCCGCGCCCCAGGCGAGGCAATGCGTCAGCGGCAGAAAGCCTTCCGAAATATGCATACCGCTTACGGGCGCTCCTTTGCTGCAGCCGGCGCCATCGCGGGCAGCAGACGGGCCGAGTTGCCGATGAACAATCAGCTCCGAGGTGACGTGAATCAGGGCGGCCAAAACCGGGTTGAGCATCCCGAACGCCGCCAGGCACACGCCGGCACCGTCCACCAGCAGCGTGCCCGCAAAATTCGCGTAAATGATATTGCGGCAGCGGCGCGCCACTTTCAAAACCTCCGCGAAGCGCAGCAGGTCGTTACCCAGCAGCACGACGTCCGCGCTTTCGCGAGCAACCTCGGTTCCGGATCCCATGGCGACGCCGACGTCCGCTTCGAGCAGTGCCGGAGCATCGTTGATGCCGTCGCCCAGCATGACCACGTATTTCCCGTTCAGGCGGAGATCGCGAACCCAGTGCACTTTCTCTTCCGGAAGCAGTTGCGTCCGGACCTCGCTCACTCCCAGCTCCTTGCGCGATCGCCTCGCCGATTTCCTTGCGATCTCCGGTGAGCAGCACCGTCCGGCACCCCATCGCCGCGAGTTCGCGACATCGCCGCGCCGGCTTCCTTGCGCGGAACGTCCAAGATATGGATCGACCCGAAGAACTTTCCATCGACCGCGACGATTACTTCGGACGCCTTTTTCTCGGCAGCCTTCAGCGGGGGAACTGCGACGCCTTCGGCCTCCATCAGCGCCCTGGTTCCGACCAAAACCTCGAGCGCCATCCACCCGGCAGACGATTCCTTTGCCGGGGAAATATTGGAAATCTTCCGGCTCGCCGACCGCAAGTCGCCCATTCCTGCGGCTTTCTTGGCGATCGCTTTCGCCAGCGGATGCTCGGAAAAACGCTCGGCGGCGGCCGCGATCCGCACCACCTCTTGCGGGCTGACTCCCTCGGCCGTCTGCACCTCCACAACTTCCGGAGTTCCCAGCGTCAGGGTGCCGGTTTTATCCAGCACGACGACATTGACGTTGCTCAGCCCTTCCAGATATCGGCCGCCTTTGATAATCACGCCCTTCTGCGCGGCGCGGCCGATCGCTCCAAGAATCGCGAGCGGCGTTCCGGCGGCGATCCCGCAGGCGCCTGCGACGACGATCACGGAAATGGTGGAGCGCGCATCGCGCGTGATGAAAAATGTGAGCGCCGCGCAGGCCAGCGCGAAGTACACGAGGTAGCCCGCCAGCCGGTCGGCGATTCTTTCAATGGGCGCGCGCGAGCGTTCCGCCCGCTCGACCAGTTCGATAATGCGGCCGAACGCCGTGTCGCTTCCGATCCGGTCCGCCTGGATTTCCAGAACGCCGGATTGATTGATGGTCCCCGCGAACACGCGCGAGCCAGGCGTCTTCTCCACGGGCATCGACTCGCCCGTGATGGCGGCCTGATCGGCGAATGAATGACCGCTGACCACCACGCCATCGACGGGAATGGGACCGCCCGGCCGCACCAACACGACGTCGCCGATCCGCACGTCGTCAGAGCGCCGCGCGGCTTCACCTGGCCCTGCGAACGCACTTCCGCGGTCGGCGGCAGTAAATCCAGCAACTGCCGGATCGCCCCTCGGCCCCGCCCCACCGTCATCCCTTCGATAATTTCAGCGATCAGCACGAAAACGGTGATCAGAAGAGCGGTAAAGAACTCGCCGATCGCCGAAGCCGCCACCAGGGCGATGGTCATGGAGAGTTCCATGGTCATGCGCCCTTTGAGCAGATCCGCAATCGCTTCTTTGAAGATCGGATAGCCGCCTGACCGCGATCCCCGCGAGCGCCAGCCAGTCGATCCCGTGCGGCCGCGGCACCACGCCCGACCAGACCACGAGCAACACCGCCGCCACCAGGCCTACGCGCAGCCATTCGATCCAACTTTCGGGATGCTCATGCTCGTGGTCGTGCTCGCTCTGCTCTTCGATCGGCCTCTGCTCGGCCAGCTTCGGATGTTCCGGACTCGCGCTCACCATAACGTTCCTCGCGGACCCTTTCTCGCGTATGCGCCGCGCGCAAAATCAAACCGCCGGCGAATTGTGCTTATTTCCCGAGATGCTGGTGCTGGGTGGCCATGCTGCGCAGGGCTTCCGCGGCTTCCATCGAATGCGCGGCGTAGTGGCGCGCTTCGCCGGCCAGTTGTGGAGAGGTTTTCTCATACTGCTTAGCCAGCGCCTCGTGCGCCTTGGCGTCTGCTTCGTGATCGGCCGCATGGGCCGCGTAATGGCTGGCCAACTTGCGATGATCCTCGCTCTTGGACGAAGCCACCAGCTTCGTGAGTTCCTCGTTCGCTAGAATGTGCGTTGTCGTTGTCATGGATCTGCTCCTTTTCGCGGTTTCCCCCAAACCAGGGGTATCCCCGAAGGTGCAGGTGCACGGCCACCGGGAACTTAACTGAGTGTCGGCTTTAAGCTTATGATATAAAACAGGTTGCTGAAATCGCGGAAAGGCCGGACGCGCGCGGGACCTGCGTGAAATAGCGCAGCCGCTGGGGACACTTCTTCAGGCGGGGCGTCGCGGACGAGAACGATCGGGAGTGCCCGGCCGCAGGGTATGCGCCGGGCGAAGTTTCGTTTTTATTGAACGGCCGTGTTACTTCACGGCCTTGCTATAGTCGGCGACGTTGCGCGCCGCACCGCTCAGCTCCAGAACGACCATCCCGGTGTTGGCGCGATCCACTCCATAAATGTAGCCGCGCTCGTCCACTTCGACATTATTGGTCTGGACCGCGACTTTGCAGTGCCCGGTCTTCTCGTCGCCCACGCAGCGCTTGTCGGTTTTATCGTTGATCGCCGGAATATAGTAGCCGATTTCCTTGGGCTTATAAGGATCGCGAACATCCACCGCGCGTACGCCGGCATTGAAATGCGCGACAAAGACCACGCGTTTGTCGAACACCGGGGCTGTGCTCTCATTCGTGGAATGCGTTCCAAAGCGGCCGCCGGCCGTACAAAAATTGCCGCTATCCTCCGGCACCGTCCAGGTGGAAACGCCCACCGGCGCCGCTTCCGTCGTGATATCGAATATGCGCACCATCTGCCGGTATTCCTGGCATTCGTTGGGCGTCGTTTCGCCGACCTGCAGGAGGAAATCCTTCTGCCTGCCGAATTTCTGCTGGCTGAACTCGGGAAGCTGCATCTGGAGCAGCGGATAGACGTTGTGCGCCCCAATATCCTGCGGAAAATCGACTCTGGAAATGACCGGATAATTTAAGTTCTCCACGGTCACGTCCGGAGCGCCATGCAACAACTTGTCACGATCCACGATCTCGAGAATCCCGTTGCGCGCGTTGTCGTAGGAAAGATACACGCGATTGCCTTTCGGCCCCGTCGACCAGGCTCCGTGCAGCGCGCCCGGCACCGGTCCCTTCGCACCGGGCTCCTGCCCCGGCAGTCCGAAGTTGCGAATGAAAACCGGCTTTGCCGGATCGCTCAGATCGTAGATCTGCAGCATGCGCGGCGTTCGCCAGCCCACCGGACCCGAAACCAGATACGCGATACCCGTATCGCATTCCCACCAGTTTTTATGCGTGTCGCGCAGGCCGTCGACGATGACGTTCATCAAACTCGGCTTGGCCGGATCGGTGACGTCCCACATTTCGTGGCGCGTATTACCGTAGGCGCGCAGCAGGTAGAATTTGTCCTTTTGCCCGTGCGGCAGCTCGTTGCCGCTGCACACCCGGACCATCGAAGCGCCGCCGAACTCCCCGGTTTTTTCTTTCGGCTCACCGGGCAGATGAATCAAATATTTGGGCTTCTTCGGATCGGTGACGTCAATAATCGACGTTCCGTTCGGCTCCATTTTCCCGGTCTGCGGATTCAGCGCCTCTCCGCCGTGATGGCCGACGTAGGCGATCCAGCGATTGCCCTGCTTCTCGATCACCGGCTGATACGCGCTGCGCGCCTGTAAATCGTTGTAGCCGACGAGCGTCATATTGCTGGCGCGCGGAGTTTTTTGGGCGGCCGACGGCGGCTGGGTCGGCTGCGCTCCGAGCATCGCGCCGAACGCACATCCCAGCACCGCGATTCCTAAGCTTTTCGTCAATCCTACGCTTTTCGTCATCCCTAAGCTTTTCGTCAGTGGAAACATGGATCCTCCCGTGGCCAAGGCTTGTCGGCAAGCGCCCGGATCTATTGCAGAATACACCAAAATACCCGGTCCTCACCGCGTTCGGGCCCGCTATCGCCTCCATTGATTTTCCGCACGATGCTTGGCGCGCTTGTACGCCCGAATCAGAAACCACATCGCCGCGCCTCCGGTAATCGTTGCAACGATGAAAGACGTCGCGAGCGGCAAACCGAAAAACAGGAGCAGCGCGGCCAACAGACAAATCACGACCGGAGCGAGCAAAATCACCATGTAAGCAACATCGTACGATACTCGCCAGGCGTCCGAAGTCTGAACCGCGCGAGGCGCTATCGCGGCGGCATCCGCAACGCCCCGTCCAGCCGGATTACTTCGCCGTTCAGATATTCGTTCTCGATGCAATGCAGCACGAGCGCCGCATATTCCGAAGGCCGGCCCATCCTTTTGGGAAAAGGAACCGATGCGCCCAGGCTCTTCTGCACTTCCTCGGTCATGCCCGTCATCATCGGCGTGAGCATAATGCCGGGAGCAATCGCCATCACGCGGATACCGAACTGCGCAAGCTCTCGCGCGGCCGGCATGGTGAGCGATGCGACGCCGCCTTTGGATGCCGCGTACGCAGCCTGCCCGATCTGTCCCTCGAAGGCCGCTACCGAAGCCGTCGAGACGATCACACCGCGTTCCTCGCCGAGCGCTTCCAACACGCTCATCTCGGCGGCGGCAAGCCGCATCATATTAAAGGTCCCGATCAGGTTCACCTGAATAACCCGGGTGAAGTCCGCGAGCGGCATGGGCCCTTCCCGGCCTACGATCCGCTTCCCCGGCGCGATGCCCGCGCAGTTGATCAGGATCCGCGCCGGCCCATGTTTCTCGCGCGCGATGCCGAGGGCCGAATTCGCGCTCGAGGAATCCGTCACGTCGCAGGGAATCGCGGCGCCTCCGATTTCCGCGGCGACCGCTTGCGCCCGGTCCAGATCCACATCGAGGATCGCGACTTTTGCGCCGCCGCGCGCCAGCACCCGCACGGTCTCCGCGCCTAATCCCGACGCGCCTCCCGTCACCACGGCGGCCTGGCCTTCGATCCTCACTCTACGGGTTCCTCGGCTCGCCCCGCGGGGCGCCGGCCCACGATGCACAGCGCGAGCATGCTCAGGACAACTTCATCCTTCTGATTCACGGCTTCGACGCGAGCCCGCACTATCCCGCGATCGGTCTTGGTGCGGGACGGCCGCGCTTCCAGCGTTTCCACGCGAACTCTCAGCGTGTCCCCGGGGCGCACCGGCGCGGGCCACCGCACTTCGTCCACTCCGGGCGAGGCCATCCCCGCCACGTCCGACAAATAATGATCCACCAGCAGCCGCATCGCCATGGCGATCGTGTGCCAGCCCGAAGCGATCAGCCCTCCAAAGCGTCCTTGGGCCGCCGCCTCCCGATCGATGTGAAACGGCTGGGGGTCCCATTTTCGGGCAAAATCCAGGATTTCGGCTTCGCTCACGATGACGCTGCCGAATTCGTAAACAGCACCCTGCTCGTAATCCTCGAAATAACGTCGCGCAGCCGGTACAGGGAACGCCGAATGGGTCATGTTCCTATTTTCTTCGAAAACCAGTCCGCGAAAGCAGCGCCGCCGTCACTCGAATGCCGCGCCCAGAAGGCCCGCCGCAATGTACTGCTTGCGCTGCTCGTCATCGTGGCTCACCACGATGTGCAGATTTTTTTCGCTCTTTTCCAGGCCGTTGAGCCAGGTGAGCTGCGCCCGCAGCGCGTCTTCGTCTTCCTTGATCCACGACGCGTCCTTCCCTTTCATCAGCCGCACGCCATCCATGTGCCAGGCGCTGTCGCCGATGAAGAGATATTCCCCGCCCCCTTCGAGCGCCACGAAAATCATCTGCGATCCCGGCGTGTGGCCCGCGGACTTCATCAACGCCATGCCCGGCGCGAAAGGATAATACCGTTCATAATCCATCACGATGTACCGTCGCGCCATCGCCGGCGTCAGCTTGATCTCCGGCATTTGAGGATTCGTGAGCAGCGTCTCGACTTGCGCCTTCGTGAGTACGGTCTTCGGGGCGATCTCATCCACGTAAGGACCCCGGATCACCCCGGCCACATGATCACCGTGCTCGTGCGTCATCACGATCAGCCGGGCCGCGCGGACCGCCTTTTCCACTTGTTTCGCGGCCTCGGAATCATACGGCTCCTCGACGCCGCGACCGAAAAACTTGTGCACCCTTTGGTCCATGCCGGAGTCAATCATGACGGTCCCGTCGGCGTACACCACCTGATACGCCGTGCGGGCCTGCACGCTGGGCTCGGCCGGAGCTCCTTTGACCGAAAAATTCTTGGTCCTGAGGCTCTCCGCGAATTTCACGACGTTGATGCGCAGCGGCCGCCGGCCCGGAATCAAATGCGCAGCCCGGCGCAGATCGTCCAAGCTCGCGGCGACACCGCTCGCGGGGACACCGGCTGTTGGCGGTGGTGCCTGCGCGAACGCCATTGCCCCGCACGCGATCCAGGCACACGCGACCCATGCACACGCGACCCATGCACACGCGAAACGCATCATGCTGGCGAAGATCGGGGAGGGGTTGGGAGTGCGCGTCATTCTTTTATCCTACAGCCGGTCTTCTATCCTACCGCCGGTCTCCTATCCTACCCTCTGCCTCGTAGGCGTGCGGTGTCGCGAGCTCTCTTGCGGTCTTTCGGCGTATAATTGCCCCGAATAGGAGCCATCATGCCCACAGCCGCACTTTCGAGACTCATCCCGTCGCGCACCTTCCGAGCGTTCCTTCTGTCCGGCCTCGCCGCGGCCGCCTGCAGTCAGGCCTATGCGCAAACGCCCGTGATCACGGCCCCACCGCAGGCCTCCCAGGGAGTGGTCTCGCAGCGCACTTTGTCACTCGGAATGGCGATCACTATCGCCAATGCAACGATCTCGGAGTGCCGCGCCAAGGGAGCGCGCAGCGCCGTGGTCGTGCTGGATCGCTCCGGCCAGATCCTGGTCGCCCTGCGCGACGAAGAAGCGCCGCCGAACACGGTGGAGATGGCGCGCCGCAAGGCCCTCACCTCGCGCATGTTCAATACGACGTCAGCCGATTTTCAAAAGAACACCATGCCCGATTCCCCGCGATCCGGCCAGCGAGACGTTCCCGAAATGCTGGCGCTGAGCGGCGGCGTGCCCGTCAAGATCGGAAAGGAAATCATCGGAACGGTGGGCAGCTCGGGCTCGGGCCTGGAAGCCGATGACGCCTGTGCTAAGGCCGGAGTCGCAAAGGTCGCGGATCTGTTGAAGTAACCCGCGGCCGTCATGCGCCGGAGGCGGTTTGGGATTCGTCCACGACGGCGGCTTGACGGCATGGAAGGGAACCATGTGTCTCACTGCCTATGTGGATGATAGCGGGAGCGACCCAAGCGCCTACGAATTTGTGCTTGGCGGTGTCGTCATGTCCGCCGGGCAGTGGAGGCGGTGGCAGGATGACTGGATAGGCGTATTGCGGGCCCCACCCGCGGTAGAGTACTTCAAGGCTTCCGAGGTCTGGGAGAGAAATATAGCCAAAGAAAGCCCGTTTCGTTTGTTATCTGACGAGGACAGGAGAAGGAAGGTCGAGTCCCTTGTCGATGTCACGTGCGAGTATCAGCCAAAAATCTTTTCATGTCGAATAAAGTGGCGCGCCTTTGAGCGTTTCAGTAACGACTACGCCCTGTCCTCAGGTAAAGACAGCCCGTACTTCTGGCTGTACTACGGGATCATCACGATGTGTGCCTACCAGGTAAATCATATAGAGGCGAATCCGATTCCTGTAGATTTTGTTTTTGACAACCAAAACAAGATAGGAAGGCGGGCCAAGGATTATTACCACATCTTCGAAAGCAGTTGCAGCGAGGAAGTCCAAGCAGTACTTGGCGCAGAGCCGAAATTCGACGACGAGAGAACTGCAATCCCATTACAGGCGGCGGATCTGGTGGCATGGTATCGGCGCAAGGATTCTCTCGACACATTGCACTCGGAATGGCATCAAAGGATCTGGAACGCACTCGACAAGTTTCATATCTCCGCCATTCAGGAAGAGGACCGGCTCGCGGCTATGGCTCGTGATTTAGGCGTCATGTTAAGACCGTGAGCCTGCGACGAAGCGGCCGACTCCGGAAACTGTACTCATCCCAGTGGCTCTGTGAGGGCCTTTGCGACACGGTAGCGATAGTCCAGGGATAATCGCGCGCTAAGCTCTTGCAAGTTCCCTTTTTCTTCGCCTATAATGTTTCGCATGGCTCTCACGAAACGCCAGAAGGACTTCCTCGATTTCCTCTCCGGATTCCTGGAGAAGAACGGCTACAGCCCGAGCTATGAGGAGATCGCGGCCGGAATGCAGCTCGCCTCGCTTGCCACGGTTCACAAGCATATTCTGTCGCTCGAATCGAAGCACTATCTGAAGCGGGGATTCAATCAGAGCCGGTCGCTCGAGATTTCCCCCAAGTATTATCAGGAGCAGCGCCAGCACCGCTCGGCACAACCCGCTCCTCTCGACGTTCCGCTACTCGGCCGCATCGCCGCCGGTACGCCGGTCGAGGCCATCGCCGGCGAAGATACGCTTAGTTTTTCCGATTTCACGGGCGATCCCGGTACCTACGCCCTGAAGGTGCGCGGCGAGTCCATGATCGAAGATCACATCTGCGACGGCGATTACGTACTGATCGAGAAAGCTTCGGAGGCTCGCAACGGCGACATCGTCGTCGCCCTGGTAGACGGGACCGAAGCCACGCTGAAACGCTTCTATCAGGAGGCAGGCGGACGCGTCCGCCTTCAGCCCGCTAACGCCGCAATGGAGCCGATCATTGTAGATCGTGCGCGTCTACAGATCCAGGGGAAACTGATCGCCGTCCATCGCCGGTATTAGAGCAGCGTCCGGCGGACGGGTTCAGCTTCCACCGCGGTATGCAGAAAGCGAAGAAAAACGCCCTCCCGAAGAATGTGGACGAGTATCTCGCCGCGCTTCCGGAGCCGGCACGCAGGTCCCTGAGCAAAGTTCGCGCGGCTATACGCGCAGCGGCGCCCCGGAAGCCACGGAATCGATCAGCTATCGCATCCCCATGTTCAAGCACAAGGGAATGCTGATGGGATTCGCCGCCTTTTCGGATCATTGCAGCTTGTTTCCGGGCAGTCTCTCCGCGTTTGCGGCCTTCCGGGATGAACTTCGCCAGTTTGAGACCGCCAAGGGGACCATCCGTTTTCCAGTGGACAAACCTCCCGCGGCGGCGCTGATCAAGAAGCTTATCCGGGCGAGACTCGCCGAGAACGAAAGGAAGAGTGGTCGCGCAAAGGAAGCCGGTCGCGCAAAGCGAGATGATCCGGCGCGGCACATGGCTGCCGGCGCCGCGAAGCGGAAGAACCGCGCAACGCAAACCTGGGTTGCGTTGTTGCGCGGCGTGAACGTCGGCGGCAGAAATAAGCTCCCGATGAAAGATTTGGCTGGCGAACTTGAAGCGCTTGGGTTCACAAGCGTCCGGACCTACATCCAGAGCGGGAACGTACTCTTCGATGCGCCCGCGCCCCGGCCTGGACGCGCGTCAGCGAACACGGCGGCCGCGATCTCGTCGTCGATAGCCGCGTCCATCCAACACAAGTTCGGTTTCAAACCCGGAGTGATGGTGCTCCGCATAGAGGATCTGATTGCGGCCGCCGCTGCGAATCCCTTCCGCGAGGTGGAAAAGGAGCCTGACGGCAAATCGCTGCACCTTTTCTTTTTGAGTGCGCAGCCCGAGAAGCTCGACCGCGCGGCTCTGGAGGCCGTCAAACTGCCGAGCGAACGCTGGGGCGTCGCGGGAGCGGTTTTCTATTTGCACACACCCGAAGGATTCGGGAACTCGAAGCTCGCGGCCAGGGCCGAACGATATCTCGGGGTTCCGGCGACCGCCAGAAACTGGCGGACGATTTGCGAGCTACTGAAGCTTGCGCAAGAGGCGCATTGAAGGAGACCAACGGCGCGGGCAGGTGCCACGCGTTTTCTTACACCGCGATTCCCACGCGCCACAGCTCATAAGCGATCGCCTGGCGGACGTACAGCCACTGCTGCCGCCATCCCGCGTTCGGCTCAGTGGGACGCGGCGATCCGTAGACTTCGACGCCGCGAGCCTGCAACATTTTTTTGACGCGGTAAATATGATATCCGTCGCTCACTACAATGCAGGATTTCAGGTTCATCCGCTGCATGATTTCGGCCGCCGCAGCCGTGCTCTCCACCGTGGACGAGCCCTCGTCCTCCACCAGAATCGCCTCGGAAGGAACGCCGTGCTGGCTGAGATAGGCGCGTCCCACGTCTCCTTCCGTAAACGAAGGATCACCACCCGCGCCGCCGGTCGTGAGAATGCGCGGAGCCATGTGCTCAAGGTAAAGAAACAGAGCGTGGTTGAGGCGCGCCTGTAAAACCGGGGAAGGCCGCCCCCGATATTCCGCCGCGCCCAGGACGACAATGACATCGGCTGGACGAACCTCGTCGCTTTCCGATTGACGCCGGATGTCGGCCGCGGCCGCGACCACTCGCACCGTGAAAATCGCGGCGAGCACCAGGAGCACGAGCGCTCCCATCGGGATGAGTCTCCGTCGCATGCGTTATGCTGGGCTTGGCGAGGACGACACGGCCGCGCCTGGTGGCTACCCACCGAGGAAAGGCCGCCCGGGCTTTCCCTCAGAGTTTCGAGCTCAGACTCATTGTATACGTGGACCCCCTTAGCGATCAGAATCCGCTTGTGAAGCAAATCCGGCGCGCGGTCGCGCGCGGCACCCTCACCGAAGACGGCCACGCCGTCGCCGAAGGCGTGCATCTGATCGAGGAAGCGGTGCGCGCCCGCTGCGACATCAGCGCGGTGATCCTTTCCGAATCCGCGAAACCGGGCCTTCTGAGCACGAACAGCGAGGGTTTGTCAGGGCTCCCCGAGGCTCGCGTGGTAAGCGAGAAAACGTTTCGCTCCCTTTCCTCGACGGAAACTCCGCAAGGCGTTCTTGCGCTGGTGAAGCCTCCGCGAGCGGATGCGGAACGGATTTTTGGGGGCGACGCGCTGGTCGTGATTCTCGACGGAATTCAGGAGCCCGGCAACGCCGGGGCCATCGTGCGCGTGGCCGAAGCTTTCGGAGCAACCGGCGCGGTCTTTTTGAAGGGAACAGTCGATCCATTTCATCCGCGTGTGTTGAGAGGCTCCGCGGGGTCCTCCTTTCGCCTTCCGGTCCTCTCGGGTCATGACCTCGAGCGGTCTCCCGAGGCGTTCGGCAAATTGCGCATCTACGCCGCGATCCCGCCGTCGCGTGGAAATGTCCCCGGCGCCGAACGATCCTCCGCCGAACTTCGCGACGCCGATTTCACCATCCCCTGCGCCGTCGCGATCGGGGCTGAAGCACGCGGCATAAGCGCACAACTGGCCGCCTGCTCCACGGCCGTGTATATCCCCACGCGCAACGTGGAATCGTTGAACGCCGCGGTGGCTGCCGGCATTTTCTTGTACGAAGCGCGGCGGCAGAGGGATGCCCGTAAACCAAATTCGAGTCCGGAGCATTCACGATGAGTCTCTTCGACACCACGCCGCCCGGCGGCCATGACGAAACCCGCGACTCTGACACCGGACGCCCTCTCGCCGAACGCATGCGTCCGGATCGGCTCGAGGATTTCATCGGCCAACAGCACATCCTCGGTCCCGGCAAGCCTCTGCGCGCTCAAATCGAGCGCGACGAGCTTCAATCCTTAATCCTGTGGGGACCTCCGGGCGTCGGCAAAACCACGCTCGCGCGCCTGGTCGCGCGCATCACCAAGGCCGATTTCGTGCCCTTCAGCGCGGTGCTCAGCGGGATGAAAGAGATCAAGGCCGTTATGGCCGACGCCGAACGCACGCGCCGGCTCGGCCGCCGCACGGTATTGTTCGTCGACGAAATTCATCGCTTCAACCGGGCCCAGCAGGACGCGTTTCTGCCCTATGTGGAGCGCGGCGATATCGTCCTGATCGGCGCGACCACCGAGAATCCTTCCTTCGAAGTTGTTTCCGCGCTGCTGTCGCGCGCCAAGGTCTATGCCCTGCATGCGCTCGAACCCGAGGAGATCGTCACGCTTCTCGAACGCGCGCTGAAACTGCTGAATCTTTCGGCGCCGAGTGGACTGCTGGAGCAGATCGCCATCTTTTCGAACGGCGACGCGCGCACGGCCTATAACCTCCTGGAGCTCGCCGCGTCGGTCGCGCGGGAGGGCGCCTTAGATCGCGAGGCCGTCGAATCGGCCCTGGGCCGCAAGATGCTGCTTTATGACAAGTCCGGCGAGGAGCATTTCAACTTGATCTCGGCGCTGCATAAAAGCGTCCGCTCCTCCGACCCCGACGCCGCGCTCTATTGGCTCGCGCGCATGCTGGAGGGCGGCGAGGATCGGCTCTATCTGGCCCGCCGCCTGGTTCGGATGGCCATCGAGGACATTGGCCTCGCGGATCCCCGCGCGCTCGAACAGGCCATCGCCGCGCAACAGGCGGTTCATTTTCTCGGAATCCCGGAAGGCGATCAGGCCCTGGCGCAGATCGCCCTCTATCTGGCCGTCGCGCCGAAATCCGACGCGGCCTACCGCGCTCTCAACACCGCGCGGGAAGCCGTCGCGAAATCTCCCGCTGATCCTGTGCCCATGCAACTTCGCAACGCTGCCACGCGCCCCATGAAAGATTGGGGCTACGGCGCAGGCTATCAGCACGCCCACCAGTTCGAAGACGCGATCAACAGCATGGATTGCCTTCCGGACCGCCTGCGCGGAACGGTCTTCTACCAGCCTACCGACCGTGGTGTCGAGCAGCGTATCTCCCAGCGTTTGCAAGAGATACGGGAGCAACGCAAGAAGTCCTAGGTCGCCGGGCTATGCGGGAAGGTACAGCAGTACCTCCGCGAAATAGTCCTAGTAACCCATTGTTCGAGCACGGCCTCGGAGCGACACTCGATTCACGAGGTCACCGAGTGAATTCGAACGAAACAGTCCAAGCAGACCGCCGAAATTCGGATCGCTTTCCGATCGAGCGTGAAGTTCGTTTCCGCGTTATGAATAAGCGCGGAGGCGAAGAAGCCGGCGACGGCAAGACCCTCAACATCTCCAGTTCCGGAGTTCTGTTCACCACCGATCAGATGCTCCTCCCCGGCCGCCGCCTGGAGGTTTCCATTAATTGGCCGGCTCAATTGAACAACAAATGCGCGCTGAGGCTGGTGGCGCGGGGCCGTATCGTGCGCTTCGAAAAAGGCAGCGCCGCTCTCGAAATCCAGCAATACGAGTTTCGTACCGCTTCGGCATCGCAGGGTACCGCGGCAGCCGAAATCCCGAATTGACAGACATCTTGGTTTAAAAGTCTTTGCTCTAGCTCTCTCTTCTTGAAAGTGACCTATACCTCTCCTTCCTGCGCGCCACGGCTGCACTAGTGGCGCGCATTTTTTGCGCTTCCCTTTCCTGTCATTATTTTTCGCGTGACCTGGACTGCGCCCGCGAAACGGAGGCGGGACGTTTTCCCCACGAATTAAGGTGAACTCCTGTGGCTCGGGGGGTTGTTTTTAGGGCATCCTGGACTCTGAACGGGGAAAGAGAGTCGGAGAGAAATGAGCAACCGCTATTCGATTGTAAGACGTCCATGGATCGCCGCAGCCGTCGTGGCCCTGGGAGCCTGCGTGACCGTCGCCACGCTTCACGCGGATGAAGATGACGGACCGGATAAGCTTCCCACGCGCCGCGCGGAGACGCGTGGATACCCGCGCTTCGGACCGACGGCCGGCGGAGCAGTGACGAGCGGCAATGGGATTAACTACAACGGCGGTCCGGTCATGCACCCGGTCAACCTGTATTTCATTCTGTACGGCAACTGGGCCACTCTCGATTCCACGGGTCCCGCGCTTCTCGAACGGTGGGCCCAGAACATCGCGCCGTCTTCGTATTTCAATATCAATTCGACCTACGGCGATTCGACCGGCGCGAGCGTGCCGAACCTGGTGACCTTCGAAGGCGCGTATACCGACACTGGTTCGCTCGGAAATTCGCTCTCCGACGCGAATATCGCGACGCTCGCATCGAATGCCATCAATCATGGCTTCAGCGGCTCGCCGAATACGCCCGGCAATGTGGATCCCAACGGAGTCTACATGGTGCTGACGGCCCCGGGTGTCGCGGAGACCTCCGGATTTCTCAGCCAATATTGCGGTTGGCATTGGTCCGGGAGTTTCCTGAACGGCGCGATCACCGCCGGCACGATTTATTCCGGATATCCCGTCGCCAAGTTTGCGTTTATCGGAGATGCGGCGGGTCCCTCTATGAGCAGCTGCGCGGCGCAGTCGGTCAGCCCGAATAACGACGCAGGGGTGGATGGCATGATTTCCGTGATGGCCCACGAGCTCTCCGAGTCGTCGACCGATCCGGAAGGCAACGCCTGGTATACCTCGAGCGGCGAGGAAAATGGCGATCTGTGCGCCTGGAATTTCGGGGCGACCTCCGGTCTTCCGAACGGCGCGCGCTACAACGTGACTTTGAACGGCGCCAACTACCTGATGCAGCAGCTCTGGGTGAACGCGAATGGGGGCGGATGCGTTCTCTCGTATTCGTCCACGCCGAGTTTCAACGTCTCCGTCTCGGGCTCACAGACCGTCCCTCACGGCGGAACTTCGGGAACGTATACAGCGACGGCGACACCGTCGGGCGGCTTTACGGGGAGCGTGAGCTGGACCTTCGGGAGCACGGCGGGCATCACGGTTACGCCGACGAGCTCCCTCACGGGAAATTCGGTGACCTTCACGCTGACCGCCGCGTCGAGTCTTGGGGCCGGGACGTATACGATTCCGGTGACCGGCACGAGCGGCGCGCTGGTGAAGACCGCGAGTGCAACGTTAGTGGTTACCGCGCCCGTTTCGACGTTCACCTTATCGATTGTTCCGGGCAGCAAATCGGTCTCCCGTCCGTCGAGCGGCGTGACGACCGTCACCTATACCGTCGACGTGACGCCGGTCAATGGATTTGCGAACGGGGTCACGTTGAGCGCGAGCGGTGCGGCCACTGGGGTAACGCCCTCGATCACCGGGACCAATCCGGTTACGCCCGGCGGAACGGGAACGCTTAGCGTCGCGGTAACCAACAAGGCGCGGACAGGCACCCGGACGTTAACCGTCACCGGTTCGGCGTCCGGCACCTCGAATAAAACCGCCACGGCCACGATCACGATCAACTGAGCATCACGATCAACCGAGCATATCGTGTAGACGGCAAGGGCCACGTCCGCAAGGCGTGGCCTTTTTTTCGGCTTCCTTGGCCCTCGCGCCCGGGACCAATCCGGAGCGCAACGTGTGGAACACCGTTCGCCTGTACGCGGAATGGAGCGGAACGCTTACGCCGGAGATGGACGCCGGGAACGGATCGCGCCATGGCGGAATATACCGCGATCCGCGCGAAGCGCGCGCTCTAGCGCCGGGGCAAGTGGCTACGCGGAGGGTTGGTTGAGACCCTGCTCGACAACGGGTTGCCGGGGAGGGTGAATGGTCGGGCGCCGCCGAAAGCTCGGGCGGAAAGCCCAGCACCAGATCGCGTTTCCCGCGACGTGCGTCAGCCCGTGGAACAGATCGGGAACCCAGCGAACCGCGGCCGAGGACATGAATTGCAACAGGCCGTAATAGATCGCCACGCCGGTGACGGCGATCCCCACCCCCGCGCTCACCATGAGCAACTGAGGATCGCGTTTCTTCGTCCCGATTACCGCCGTCCACAACAACAGATTCATGAACGCCGCGCCCAAGCTGAGCAATTGACCCGCGTGACGGAACCACCGGGAAGTGAAATAGGGGTGGAAAATGGCAAACGGGAGCAGCACGGCCGCGACGGCGATAATCGTCAGCATGCGGCTGGTCGCCGGCCGCAGCGGGCTCCCCTCCAGGGTTTTATAGGTAAGCGTGATCACCAGCAGGAACAGCATCAGATCATGGAGCAAGTCGCCACCCCAGTACACGTAGCGGTACAGTGCACTGCTCACGCCGGCGGAACGGAGGACCATGCCCTCACCCACAACCTTCGCGAGTTCGGTAAAGCAATAGGCGAGCAGAAGCGGATATTGATGATAGGCGCCACGGAGCAGGAAAACAGCGAGGAGCAGCAGGAGTACGGCGCTACTGATGGGCGGGAAAACGGTCAGAAAACTCAAAGCCGGACTCCTCGACTATATATCGGGAGTCCGGCTGAAAACTGCAATCGAAAACTAGGCGAGATTGCCGCCGCCGTCCGGAGGAGCCGGCCATTGCGCGGTAAGATTGCCACCACCATCCGGGGGAGCCGGCCATTGCGCGATAATATTGCCGCCGCCGTCCGGAGGAGCCGGCCACTGCGCGATAATATTGCCGCCGCCGTCCGGAGGAGCCGGCCACTGCGCGATAATATTGCCGCCGCCGTCCGGGGGAGCAGGCCATTGCGCGGTAAGATTGCCGCCAACATAGGAAGGATGATTCGGAGCACCCACTGTGAGCGCCAAAACAAATAACGTGCAGATTGTACCACAAACCGCCGCGAACTTGGTTATTTTCATTCCCTCACCGTCCTCATTGGGCCGCCTTCAGTACGCGATGGACTCACGCTAAGGCAAACACCCTATTTTTGCCCCTTAGAGCGAAAGTACTGCCACTCCGGGGTTTCCGTAGTACAGATTAAGTTTATAGTACTAAGTTAAATTTCGCAAGAAAAAACTACAGTACTACGTGAGGTTTTGAAGAAAAAGCTGCAGTGGCCATTATCTCCTGTTGAATCAGGAGTTTGTGGGCTTTTTGAGGAGCACGGCGGTTTGCCAGAGGGCGATAATTACATTGACCACGCCTAATCCTGTCACGGCGCCCCGGAAGTAGGGATCGTCCCAGACGTTGAACAGAGGCGGATAGAAGGACGGGAAGTGATTGAGCCGCCACGCGTCCATCCACGGGAAAACGATCAGGAAACCACCAATCTCAAACGCGAGAATAGCGAAGCACACGGTCCAGATGCGGCCGCGATGCATCATGCGCGGCGCTGCCTCACCCAACGAATACGCCGGATGCTTTTCTTCCCCCGGCGGCGTTTGCGGCGTGCCTGCGGAGCTCAGGGACATGCGAAGAGCTCGGCTTGTTTGGCGGCTGGTTTGACTTCGTCCCGCTGCGGATACCCGTCCCACAGCAACACACTCCGCGCGCCCGGGACCAGGCGCGAATGGGAAACGGCCTCGCGTACCGGCTCGAAGCTGAAACGATGCAGGGGCGTCGGTCCCAGTCTGCGCAGCGCGTCCTGATGCTCAGGCGTGCTGTAGCCTTTGTGGCGCGCGAAGCCATACTCGGGAAACACGCGGTCCCACGCTTCCAGAGCGCCGTCCCGCTCCACTTTCGCGAGGATCGACGCGGCGGCGATGGAGGGACAGAGTGCATCACCATGGATCAGAGGCTGTTGCGGAATGCTTACCGGAAGCCGCACGGCGTCGAGCAGCAGGTAATCGCACACCACCGGGAGCCGTTCGAGCGCCCTCTGCATCGAAAGCCGCGAGGCCTCCAGAATATTGATGCGGTCAATCTCGAACGCGTCGGCCGCCCCTACGGCCCAGGCAAGCGCGCGCTCGCGGATCCGATGGGCGAGCACCCGGCGCCGGTCTGGATCCAGTTGCTTACTGTCATCGAGGCCCCGGAGCGGTCGCGCCGGATCCAGCACGACAGCTGCCGCGAAGACCGGCCCGAATAATGAGCCGCGCCCCGCTTCATCCAGGCCGGCAATGGTCCGGTACCCGGCTTGACGGGCGGCGCGCTCGTAGCGGCTCGAAGGCATCGAATCAGGAACCGGGCCCGACCCTTAGGTGCGTTCCTTCAAACGTGCGGCCTTGCCCCTCAGCCCGCGCAGGTAATAGAGCTTCGCGCGGCGGACGCGCCCGGTGCGCACCACGTCGATATGATCCACCACCGGCGCGTTTACCGGAAAGATGCGCTCGACACCATGTCCGAAACTCATTTTGCGGACCGTGATGGTTTCACCCATGCCGCTATTATGCTTGGCGAGGACCGTGCCTTCGAACGCCTGCAGACGTTCCTTGTCGCCTTCCCGAATCTTTACGTGGACCCGGATGGTATCGCCGGGACGGAATGTCGGATGGTCCGCGCGCTTATTCTTGTTCAGGATTTTAGACAGCATGGCGTTGTGCATGGCTTCTTTAACTCTCTCTACTTTCTTCGGTCGTAACTTCCAGCTTAACTTCTTTTGATGCGCCCGCGGAGGACCTCTTGGCGGACTTGAGCTTTAAGGCTCCCGGATTGCCCGGCTGGGGCACTTCCGGAAAGGCCGTCCGCCCGTGCAACAAATCCGGCCGCAGGCGCGCGGTCTTCTCGATCGCAGCTTTGCTCCGCCACTTCCGGACCTCGGCGTGATTGCCTCCGATCAGTACTTCCGGTACCTTCCACCCCCGGAATTCGGCCGGCCGCGTGTACTGCGGCCAGTCGAGCAATCCTTCGCTGCTGAACGATTCGTCGACGATCGACGTTTCGTTGCCCAGCACGCCCTCGATCAGCCGCGCCACGGAATCGACCACCACGGCCGCCGCGAGCTCCCCTCCGCTCAGCACGTAATCTCCAATCGAAATCTCTTCATCGGCCAAATGTTCGGCCACCCGCTCGTCCACGCCTTCGTAGCGCCCGCAAATCAGCAGCAGTTCGCGACAGCCGCTCCATTCGCGGGCCAGGTTTTGATTGAAGCGCCGGCCCTGGGCCGAGAGCAAAATAACCCGCTTGTTCGCGCGATCCTCCCCGGTGTCGCCTGCATCGCCTTCGTCAGCTTCATTACTTTCGCCCTGGTCGAGTTTCCCGCGGTCCGCCGCCGCGTTCGGCTCGGTCCCCTGGATTGCCCGCTCCGGCCAGATCGCTTCGACGGCTTCGAAAATGGGACCCGGTTTGAGCAGCATGCCCTCGCCGCCGCCAAAAGGACGATCGTCCACGGTGCGATGCCGGTCATAGGTCCACTTCCGCAAATCGTGGATGAGGATTTCAATTTTTCCAGCGGCGCATGCTTTCTGAATCACACCGTGCTCGAACGGCCCGCGGAAAAACTCGGGGAAGATCGTCACGATGTGAAACTTCACGCTTTTCCGTCCTCAACACTATATGCCGCGTTTCATGCAAGCCGCGGTTCACGCATGCCACCGTTCACCGCTGCGCTTGCGCGTCACGGGAGATCGAGCAGGCCCTCGGGCAACTCCACGCGGATCACTTTTGCCGCGGGATCGATCTCGCGGCAAATCGAGCGCGCGAACGGGATTAAAACCTGCCGCCCTTCGGGCGTGCGCACCTCAAGCAGCGGCGGACCGCCATACTCGGCAACTCCCTCGACCACTCCAATGGGCTTCTCCGAACCCACCTGCACCACTCGCGAACCCACCAGATCGGCGTAAGAATACGCGCCTTCCTCGGGCTTTGCGACGTTGTCTTCGGAGACCAGAATCCCGGCCCCCTGCCAGGCCTCGGCGGCGGACATGGAATCGATTCCTTCGAACTTGAACACGGGCCGCCCGTGATAAATGGACGGATTACTCCAGACCTTCTCCACCCGGACGACACGCGTGCGCTCGCCCAGTTGCAGCATTACTTCGTGGAGCCGTTCCTCACGGCCGGGCTCGGCGCTGTCCAGCTCGCCGACGATTTCGCCGCGAATTCCCCGCGCGCGCGCCAGGCGCCCAATCGAGATCCAGTTCTGCTGCACCCTCGGGAAGGCTACTCCGCGATCTCCAGCGTGTATCGCTTATTCTGCTTGCCACCGGCTGCGGCGAGCAGGCTGCGGATGGAGCGCGCCGTGCGGCCCTGTTTGCCGATCACTCTGCCCAGATCCGCAGGGGCCACGCGCAACGCGAGAACCGTCGCCTGATCCCCACCGGTCTCAGCCACGGTGACGTCATCGGGCTGGTCGACCAACGCCTTTGCGATCTCTTCCACCAGTTCTTTCACCGTTACGCTCCTGGGAACGCGGACGCTAAACAGCCGCGACCGGATTGTTCTTCATCAGCCGGGCCACGGTATCGGACGGCTGCGCACCGTTCTTGATCCAGTAGTCAATGCGCTCATGGTTCAATTTAACAGCCGTGGGCTGCGCTACCGGATTATAAATCCCGACCACTTCGACCGCGCGGCTATCGCGCGCGCGTTCCTTGTCGATCACCACCAACCGGTAGGTCGGCTTCTTTTTGGCGCCGAACCGCGCCAGACGAATCATCAGCATTCCTTCACTCCTAAATATCCTAACTATTATGTAAAACTTAGCGCCCAAAGGGCAAGCCGGGCGGAAGCTTCATTTTCCCCAGGCGCTTGCCGAGGAACCCTCCGCCCGTAATACTTTTCATCATCTTGCGCATCTGCGTGTACTGCTTCAGCAGGTTATTCACTTCCTGTACGCTGGTCCCGCTGCCCTTGGCAATGCGCTTGCGCCGCTGCCCGTTGATGATCATGTGGTTGGTGCGTTCGCGAGGCGTCATGGAATCAACAATCGCCACCAGCCGCGTGATTTCCTTCTCGTCGATTTTGGCGTTCTTCAACCCGCCGAGCGCCCCTCCCATGTTCGGCATCATTCCCAGGATCGACTCGAGCGGCCCCAGCTTGCGGATCTGCTTCATCTGATCGCGAAAATCGCCAAGCGTGAAATCGTCCTCGATCAGCTTGCGCTGCATCTCCTCGGCTTGCTTGTGATCGATGCTCTGCTCCACCTTCTCGATCAGGCTGAGCATGTCGCCCATGCCGAGAATTCTCTCGGCCACGCGATCCGGATGGAACGGCTCGAGAGCGTCCGGCTTTTCGCCGACGCCCACGAATTTCAGCGGCTGTCCGGTGACGGCGCGAATCGAAAGCGCCGCGCCGCCGCGCGCATCGCCGTCCATTTTGGTAAGAATCACGCCGGTAATGCCCAGGCGCTTGTGGAATTCCTCGGCCGATTTCACCGCATCCTGGCCGGTCATGGCGTCGGCGACGAACAGAATTTCCGACGGGTTCAGCAAATCCTTGAGTTCGGAAAGTTCCGTCATCAGCTCTTCGTCGATGTGGAGCCGCCCGGCCGTATCCACCAGCAGCACATCGCGCCCCGTCTGCACCGCTTCCTTGCGCGCCGAACGCGCCAGATCGAGCGGCTTGGTTTCCTCGGGTGTCCCCTCGTAAATCGGCAGCTTGAGATCCCGTGCCAGAATCGCGAGCTGCTTGCGGGCGGCCGGACGGTACACGTCCACCGAGACCAGCATCGGCGAGCTCCCGTTTTTCGACAGCCAGCGCGCGAGCTTCGCCGAGGACGTGGTCTTTCCGGATCCCTGCAGGCCCACGATCATAAACACGCTCGGCGGTTCGTTGGCCATGCGCAGCTTGGCCTGGTGCGCGCCCAGCATCTTGACCATTTCGTCGCGGACGATTTTCACCACCTGCTGCGTGGGCGAAAGGGCCGTCAGGACCTCCTGCCCCATGGCCTTTTCCTTCACCGCTTCGATGAACTGCTTGGCGACTTTGAAATGCACGTCAGCTTCAAGCAGCGCCACGCGAATCTCGCGCAGCGCGGCTTCCATATTCTCGGCGGAAAGCTTGCCTTCTCCGCGGAGGCTTTTGAAAACGCGCTGGAGTTTGTCGCTTAAGTTATCGAACATAATACGGCCCTGACGTCGTTACCTTGAGAAATCGTTACCTGGGGAATCCACCGGAAGGTAGCAACTTCATTGTATCGCAGGGCTTCTTTGCCGCGGCATGGTACGAACGATGGCTCCAAAATACGCGGAGAGACCCAGTTCGACGCGAGATTCTCCGGCTCCTTTTCGGGTGGGGCAGGACCTCGGCCTGCGGCAGGCTCTTAGCCCGCCCGAAACCAACTTGAGAAGCCGGTGCAGGATGAGGTTTGGCAATCCGGCCTATAATCGTCCCATGACGTGGGTCAAACTCATCCTGTTCGCTCTCATCGCGACGATCCCGTTTCGCGCGGACGCCCAGACAGCGGCCGTGCTCGCGCCCACCGGCACTCTGCGAGCGGCATTCCTTGGCGATAACCCCGCGCTCGGACGCGTCGACGCGTCCGGAAACGTCACCGGACCGGTTGCCGACCTAGTGAAGGAACTGGCCCGGCGCCTGGGCGTGCCCTACGCGCTCCAGCCTGCGCCGAACACTCCGGATATCATCGGCCGGCTCAACGCCGGAAGCGCTGATCTCGGATTCTTCGCCTATAACGCGGCCCGCGCGAAACAGGTGGAATTCTCGGCTCCCTGGCTGCTGATGCCCAACAGCTACGTGGTGCGGGCGGATTCGCCGATCCGCACTGTGGCCGACGCCGACCGCGCCGGCGTCCGTATTGCGGCCGTGAAAAACGATACGCAGGACGTGTACCTCAGCAAGAACCTGAAGAACACGCGCGTCGACGCCGTCGAAAAAATGCCCGCGCCCGAAGAAATCGAAAAGATGCTGGTGGAAAATAAGATCGAGGCGTTCGCCGCGAATCGGCAGAGGCTGGTTCAGATCGAAGCGCAATTTCCGGAGCTTCGCGTGGTCGCCGGCGATTATTTCGTCGCCGGGCAAGCGATCGCGGTCCGGCAAGGCGATTCCGCGCGGCTGAAAGCGATCAAGGAACTCCTCGAACAAGTGCTCGCGACCGGCGTGGTCAGGGACTCGATCGAGCGCGCCGGGCTCAAGGGAGTAAACGCCGCGCCTCCTCAAGGGCGATAAATCAGCGCGCGTCCCTTCAATCAGACTCGTCAATCAAACTCCTCAATCAAACTCGTCAGTCGAACTCGCGGACCGGATCGGCCTGTTCCGGACCGACCCGGCCCTCCACGATTTCCGCAACGTAGTAATTCTCGCTTCGCATCGGGAAGCCGGCCAGCCTCCGCAGCAGCGCGATCTGCCCCGTGTGCGCGAGCGCGTCCGCCAACGGACCTTGAAAAAGCCGCCCGGCATCCACGCCCCCAAGCCCGTGTTCGGCGAGGTGTTGATCGAGCGCATCAATCGCGCGATAGAATCTCGCGATTTCTTCGATCCACGGCAAGGGCTCCGAATCGCGCCATTGACCGTGCCCTTGCACCATCGTGAGCGCCCAGTCCATCAAATCGCCAATATGCGCCAGAATCTGCCCTGGCGTCCGCAGGCCGGGCGCGGCGTGGAACACGCGAAACTCCGGTGGTGCGTCGCGCACGGCTTTTCCCAGGCGATAGGACAACGTCGCGAGAACATGACGAATCGGAACGGCACGAGACAAATCTGCGCTGGACGGGTCCATGACAGCATCATCTCACGGCCAAAGAGCGCGGCCGTTGAGGAAAACTGGCCGCGCTATCGCCGGTCGAACGATAGGATCGATCAACGAATATAATCAACCTATGACGCGTCGGCTGTTCTCGCTCGCTCCCGTTCGCGGCTCGGCAAGAGATCGCTGCCGCGCTCTGAAATTCGTCTCTGCGCTGCTTAGCCTGATGGCGATCGTCATGATCGCGGCTGCCCCCGGACAGGCGGCCGATCTCACGCCCACCGGAACGCTGCGCGCGGCGTTTCTCGGGGGCAACCCCGTGCACGGCCACAAAGATCCGCAGACCGGCGCGTATTCCGGCATGGTTCCGGACATGGTGAAAGAGTGGGCGCGGATGCTGGGAGTACCGTACACGCTGATTCCCGCGGCCAACGCCCGCGCGGTCATCGACGGCTTGAACAATCACACCGCCGACGTCGGTTTTCTGGCATTTGACGCCGAGCGCGGCGCGGAGGTCGATTTCTCGGACCCGTATATTTTGATGCACAACGCATATCTCGTGGCCGCGAAATCGCCGTTCCGGGCTTCCGCCGACGTCGATCGCGCAGGCGTAAAGGTGGGAGCCACGAAGGGACAGAGCCAGCAGTATTTCCTGAGTACGAATTTGAAACAGGCGCAGGTCGTGGTCATGCCCACGACGCCGCCGGAAGCCGAGCTGAACCGGATGCTGCTCGCGGGAGAACTCGACGCAGTGGGAGAAAATCGCGATCGCGCGGAGGCGGCCGCGGAAAAAAACCCGGCGGTGCGGGCGCTGCCGGATAATTTTTTATCGGTCGGCCAGTCGATCATTGTCGAAAAGGGCGATCGCGCGAAGCTCGAGGCCGCGAATCGTTTTATCAAGGACGCGCTCCGCAGCGGTTACGTCAAGCAGGCGCTGGACCGCGCGAATCTGCGCGGCACGGACGTCGCTCCCCTGTCCTCGCACTAGGAATCTCATGAAAATCTCGCAGGATGTCCGCGACGGCTGGTGCGTAGTGAGTCCGCAAGGGCGCGCCGACGCGACCACCTCGAACGATCTTGAGGCCTCTCTCGTGGCGGCCGCTTCCGAGCATCCGCGGGTGGCGCTGGATCTTGCCGAACTCGGCTATATCTCAAGCGCCGGCTTGCGCGCGGTGCTTTTGGGCGCCCGCGCGGCGCAAAAGCGCGGCGTCGAGTTTGTCGTATGCGCCGCCGCTCCCGGCGTGCAAAAGGTTTTCGAGATCAGCGGCATGGATCGCCTGATTCGCCTCGAAGGAGCGCTCCCATGCTGAGCATGCTCGAAGAGATCGTGCTGCTCGCCGTCGACGAGCAGACCGGCAAGCTTCGCTCGCCCGACCGCTTCAGCACCGCGTATGCGCTCGGCGGCGCCTTGTTTTTCGATCTTGCGCTCGCCGGCAAAATCGATACCGGAACCTCTGAAATTCAGATCGTCGACGCGTCGCCGTCGGGTCACGCGGCGATGGATCATTTTCTCGGGGAAATGGCCCAGAAACCCGAAGTCGCGACCGTGCGCGGATGGATTCAGGAGGCTTTCGGATATCGCGATTACCTCGAAGAGTTTGCCCTCGCTTCGCTCGTCGCGCGCGGGATTCTTCGCCACGAAACATCGCGCAAGCTATGGGTGATCGACGTTACGCGCTTCCCGGTCGTGGACAATCAAACGATCCGGCATGTGCGGCACAGGCTCGCCGAGGCCATTCTTACCGACGAAATCCCCGAGCCGCGCGACATTATGCTCGTGAGCGTCGCCGACGCGAGCGGCTTGCTCGCCTACGTGCTTTCCGCCGTGGATCTCGAGCGCCGGCGGGAGCGGATCCGCCTGCTTGCGAACCTCGAAACCATCGGCCGCGAAGCCGCGGAAGCGATTCGTTTCCTGGAACGCAATATCCGAACCGCCGCGCCCAGCATCGCGTAGCTCAGTGTCTAGTGTTCGAAATATCCGGCGGCGAGCTCGGGCTTCTGTTCAAGCGCCTGACGCCAGCAATCGCGCGCCTCATCGGGCTTGCCCTGCGACTTCAGCGCGTGACCCAGATTGAGCAGCGCCTCGGGAAACTGCGGACGCTCCGCCAGGGCTTCTTGATACAGCCGGATGGCGTCTTCCACCTGTCCCGATTTCTGCAGTAACAGTCCCGTATTGTAGAACAGCTCCGGGGTGCGCTCGCCGGCCTCGATGAGCTTGGCCTGCAGGTCCAGCGCCTTATCCAGATCCTCGCGTTCCACCGCCAGGGCGGCCAGGCCGCGCAACGCGTCGAGCGACGCGGGATCGGACGCAATGACCGCTTCAAATGCTTTCGCCGCGCTATCGCGGTCGCCCAGATTCCAATAGCACAGGCCCAGGTTGAGCTGCGCTTCGGGCCATTGCGCGCGCTTGCGCACGCAGGCCTGGAACGCTTCCGCGCTTGAGCGGTGATCGGCACGTTGCAGGCGCAGATACCCCAGCCGGAACCACGCGTCTTCCCAATCCGGATTGCGCGAAAGCAGTTTTACGTAGAGCCGCTCGGCTTCCTCTTTCTGCCCCTGCTGTTCCAGCACGCCCGCCAGGTTATAGATCACGTCCGCCAGGTCCGGGGCGATCTGCAGTGCGCGTTCATAAGACTCCCGCGCGCCCGCCAGATCGTTGCCTTCCTGCCGCACGATGCCCAGGTTCACGTGCGCCTGTTTCGCATCCGGCCGGATGCGTATGGCTTCTCCGTAGGCCTTGGCGGCCGCCGTAAGATTGTTGCGCTTCTGTTCCGCGACACCCAGGTTGAACCAGCGCTCGAAATGATCGGGCGTCGCCTCCACCAGCTTCACGCACAGTTGCGCCGCCGCGTCGTAGTCGTTCGATTGGAACGCGCAGGTCGCCAGTCCCTCGAGCGCCGTCTGCGAATGCGGACGCAACAGCAGAAGCTGTTCGGAAAATTTCCGGATCCCGTCGTAATCCTTGCGGGCCATGCCGATGGTGATCAAATTCACCAGGCATTCCTCCGACTGCGGATTCTTCGCGAGCAGCGTCTGATAAAGCGCCGTGGCCTCGTCGAATTTCCACAACAGTTGCAGCGACACGGCCTTGCCGAAGAGCGCGGTCTCATGGTCCGGCTGTTTCGCGAGAACCCGGTCGAAGGCGCTGATGGCCGGTTCGGGCTTCTCCTGATGCAGCAGACAGATTCCCAGGCCGAGCTGCGCTTCGAGGCGATTCGGATCGGCGTCAATCGCCTTCTGGAACGCGTCGGTCGCCTCGTTCCAGCGGTTCAGCTTCTCGTAGCAGATTCCCAGATTGAAATGCGCCGTGGTGTGCCGCGGAGCGAGCGTCAGCAGCTTTTCATAGCTCTTGACGGAATCCTCGAACTGATCCAGTTCAAAAAGGATGTGCGCCTTGGCGGCATAAATTTCCGCGCGCTCATCGCCGTTTTCGATGGCGGTGTTGAGCTCCTTCAGCGCATCTTTGTGTTTCCCCTCCAGATGCAGCGAGACGGCGCGCGCCAGCGCGGACGAAGCTTGGGCTGCTGCTGCGGCCGCGTCGGTCTTTCGAGCACTCATAGAATTACCAGCTCCCATTCGTAGTTGGAATATTGTAGGGCGCCAGGTACGCGCACAGGCGTCCCAGCATGTCGTATTGATGCGTCAGTTGCACCCACCGCACACGGCTCTCTTCCCCGCGCGGTGCGAAGAAACCGACTCCGCCGCGCGTCAGCCGCGGCTCCGACCAGTTGTCCACCACCTTGCCCTGCAGCGACAGCAGAAAGGTATCGTCGTGAACATTCAGGTCGACGTGATAGAGCATATCGGGCATGGCCAGGATCGGTGCGAGCGAATCCACGCGATTCTGGGCTTTACCATTGATCACCGCGTAGCGCGTGATCCCGATCGTCGGCAGCGGCCCGGGCTTCAACACCACCAGCTTGATCACGTAATAATTTTGGAAATCCTCGGCGCGCGCCACGAAGCTCAGCGCTTTCTTGTCGATCAGTCCCAGGAATTGCAGATCGTAGTCGGTGAGCCGCATCGAGGGACGGTACAGCGCGAGCGACCCCGGCCGCACGAAGCCATTCGCATCGAAGGACCACGCCGCCGAAAGATCGCCGTGCGTCTGCCAATCCTCAAGGCCGGAGCGGAAATCCTCCGCCAGCGCCACGCCCGCGCGGCTTGCGACGTTCTGCTGCATGGCGTTCATCTGCTGCGCCATCACCTGCCGGAAATTCTTGCTTAATCCAGCGCTCGCGTTCCCGGTAGGCGCCGTCACATGAAACTTCGGCAGGCGCGGATGCAGCGCGAGACTCAGCAGCACCGGAATCGCGAACAACAAAACTTTCAGGTCGCGCGGCGCATGCGCCCAGAAATCGTGAACGTGGGCCCACGCATTGCGGCCCTCCGAGTCGCCCGGGGTCCAATTGGCAAACGCCAGAAAACTGCGCGGAGGCGGAGGCACCGCGGACCCGTCCACCGGTTCCAGTTGCAGCCGGGGCGGATTCGGCTCGACGCCGGTCGGAAACGCGCGCGCGAAGCTCGCGGCCGAAGCGCGCATCGGCTCGGGCGGGGCCTTCCGCACGTTCCAGGGAAGTTTTGTGAGCCAGGCCAGCCCCGGCTCCTGCATCAGAGAAACGCCCAGCGCCAGGCCCGGCAGGCCCACCGTCTGCGCCGCGACCTCCGCGGGGCTGACCTCGTTCCTCGCCGGCACCGTGCCTCCGCTCCGCAGCGGATAGCGCACGATGTTGGCAAGCGGCATGTGCTCGGCCACAGCCGGGATCGCGAGTCCGGAAGGCGGCAGGCTTTGTGGAGCGCGCGCCGCGGCCGGAACATCGACCGCTTCTACCGATCCATCGGCCGGTGCGGAGGCCGAAGCCGACGTGCGCGGAGCCACCAGCGCGAGCATTTTTGCCGATCCCAAAGCCGGTGCATAAGATGCTGGAGAGAAATCTCCCGTCACGGCCGCAGGAGGCGCGATAGCAAGCGGCGCGATTTCCGGAACGCGCGGCGTGAACGCGTACTTCCCCTTGCCCGCCCTCGCGAACAGCACCGCAGCGGCCATTGAGGGAGCCGGAGCCGGGATTTCCTTTTCCGCGAACACCGGCCGGATCGCTGCCGGCAGGAATTCGACAGCTTCCGCGTACTGGACCGCAAGGGGAGATGAGCCGGGCTGCGAATCCGCCGGCATCGCCAGGGCCGCAAGCCCCGCCATCATCGGTTCCGCTTCGGGCTCGCTCTGAAACTCGGTGTGAACTTCGCCGTGAACTTCGCTCGAAACTTCGCCGTGAAGTTCGCTGGCAAACGGGGGAGCCGTCTCCTCCACCACGCTCTCAAGGGCGATCGGAAGCGCGGCGTCTTCCATACGCGCGACATCTTCCGTCCGCGCGGCGTCTTCGTGAAGCCGCACGGCCGATTCTACAAGCTGCGCCGCTGCTTCCTCCGCGATGCCTGCCTCTCGGGCGGCCACCGGTTCGAGATCCGTGATTTCCGCAGGTTCGACCTCGATCGCGGTCTCAAGCTGCGTGTCTTCTAAAACTGCCGGGTGCTCGACCCGCTCCCTCGCGGTTGCAACTTCGGGATTCCGCATTGCCAGCGGCGCTTCCGGCGCGACGTGCAGCGCGACGTCGTGCGAGAGCACGGGACTCGCGGGCGCAAGCGGCTGCACCGCGCGGCGATTCCATTTCACCGCGGCCGGCAGGATGGACGACGTCAGCTCGATGGTCTCCGCCACCGGCTGGTCGGCTGAAAAACCGGCGAGGAAAACCGGCGTCGCGCCGGATTCGGCGGGAATCTCGGGACCAGCAGGAAAGCTCACCGGTTCGGTCGCGGAGGCCGCCGGCGATGCGAGCCAGTCGAGCGCGAGCGGAAACGCATACCTGACGAATTCCGCAAGCGTGACCTGGTCGCGATTGGAAGCCAGGCGTGCGAATTCCGGCACCACTTCGCCCGGATATTCCTGCCCGTCTAAATAGAAGGGATTCGAGAGCGGGGCGGATGCCGTCGTGGCCGGGATGCCCAGAATCGCGTCGGCTCCCGCGGGACGATAGGCGCGCAGCGAATCGTGGGTCTGCGTAAGACGCTCCACCGCCAGGCGCTCCTGCTCTTTCCAGTAAGCGCGCCCGTGCGCCGCCGAGCAGAACTGTCCGTTCGTGATCTTGCGGTACAACGGCAGTTTGCCGTCGCAGAATAGGCAGCGCATGTCATCGGACCACGACATTGATTCCATCGTAAGGGCGGTCCGGGGCAATTGCTATGCTGCGAACACCTTAGAGCGCCGCTAGGAGTCGGCTTACGTGCTCCCGCGTAGTCCGGCGCTACAGCGCCTTTAAACCAAAGCACGCCTCGTACTATGAGGAAAAATCCAACCCCTTAAGCCGCTCGATCGGACGTTCGGCCGATCCGAATGATCGCGGCGTCTCGCGACCGGACGCCCGCTTCTCCACGCGCCCGTAGTAGCATGAGCTTCATGCACGCGGAAACGCTCGCTTACGCCTTTGGCGCGCAAAATAAAATTCTGCTGTCCAACCTCAACGGCATCTGCCACGACGAAAGCCTGCTTGCGCCGGGCCCCACGGCCAACGGCATCAACTGGCTTGCCGGACATGTCTTGAACGCGCGCGGACGCATCGCGAAACTGACCGGCGCGGGCGGCCCGTTTCTCACCGCGGAGGAGTCCGCTTATTACGGCAAGGGTTCGCACAACGTCCGCGCCGGCGATCCTTGCGCGCAGCTCGAGCGTTTGGTTGCCGGCCTCGTCGAAAGCGGCACCCAGATCCGCGCGCGTCTGGCCGCGATGACCGACGCGGAGCTCGACGCCGCAGTCGACGTGCGTCTGTTCCCGATCCCGCCCGATCAGCCGACCCTCGGCGCGCTGATCACTTTTCTGGTCATTCACGAGGCATATCACAACGGCCAGATCGGGATCGTTCGCCGCGCGATCGGAAAACCTTCGGGCATCGGGGCGTAGCCCGTCCGCGTTCGGAACGCTGGCGAGAATAAAACTCGCCGCGCCCCGGGGGTAAATTTCAAGCGCGAATTGCAAGCGTCGGGAGCGGATTCGAAGCCAGGGGCCTTACACTCCCCAGCAATAATCCTCGACGGCTTTTTGGATGTTCGGGTCCTGCTCGTTCAGGCGCATCAGCTCAAGCCGCATGGCGTCGGCCAGCGCGAACCAGCTCGCTTCAATCACGTTTTCCGAAACCCCAACAGTCGCCCAGCTGCGCTTGTGATCCGACCATTCAATCAGCACCCGCACCCGCGCGGCCGTGCCTTTCTTGAAATCGATCACGCGAACTTTGTAGTCCGTAAGCCTGACTCCCGCGATCGCCGGGTACAACGTGCTCAAACACTGGCGCAGCGCAAGATCCAGCGCGTTCACCGGCCCGTTGCCCGTGGCCGAAGCCGTCAGGACGTTGTCCTGCACCTTCAACGTCACATTCGCCGTCGATTGCGCCGAGCGCGTCAGTACCTCGTAGTTCACCACCTCGAACAGTTGCAGTCCCGGGCGCAGCGCCTCCCGGACCAGCAATTCGAAGGTGCCCTCGGCCGCTTCAAGCTCGTAGCCCTTGAATTCGAGCTGCTTGATGCGATCGAGCAGTTCCCGCCGCGCGGCGTCGTCCAGCCGGTCTTCAAGACCGTGCTGTTTGAGCTTATAAAGGATGCTTCCCTTCCCCGACAGATCGCTCAGCAGCACGCGCTGGCGATTGCCAACGAGCTTGGGACTGATGTGTTCGTAGGTGCTCGAATCCTTCAGCACCGCGTTCACATGCACCCCGCCCTTGTGCGCGAACGCGCTGTGGCCCACGAACGCTTGATCGTTGCGCATCGGCAGATTCGCCAGCTCGGCGACGAATCGCGCCGTCGAGGTCAGCTGCTGCAGCCGCTCCTTGCCGATCGTGGTGTGCCCCATCTTCAGTTCCAGGTTGGCGATCACCGTCGTCAGATTCGCGTTGCCGCAGCGCTCCCCGTATCCGTTCATGCAGCCCTGGACGTGCGTGAAGCCCTGCTCCACGGCCGCGAGCGTATTGGCTACCGCGAGCTCGCAGTCGTTATGCGTGTGAATCCCCAGCACCCCGTCGAAGTTCTTGCGCACGTCCGCGCAAATCTCCGCCAGGCGCGCGGGCATCGTGCCCCCGTTGGTATCGCACAGGGTCAGCGTGTCCGCTCCCGCGGAGCGAGCGGCTTCCAGCGTCCGCAGCGCGAAATCGCGGCTGGCCTGATATCCGTCGAAGAAATGCTCGGCGTCGTAGATTACTTCCTTGCCGTGCGCCTTCAAATACCGCACCGTGTCCGCGATCAACTGGAGATTTTCTTCTTCCGTGATCCCGAGCGCCCGCCGCACATGCAGCTCCCAGGTCTTGCCGAAAATGCACACTACCGGCGTGTCCGCTTCAATCAGCGCGTTGACGCTCGCGTCGTCCTCCACTTTGTTGCGCGCCATGCGCGTCGCCCCGAAAGCGGTCAGCCGCGCGTGGCGGAATCGAATCGTTTTCGCGCGCGCGAAGAAGTCCTTGTCCTTCGGATTCGAGCCCGGCCAGCCGCCCTCAATGTAGTCGATCCCTAATTCATCGAGCTTGTGGGCGACCAGGACTTTGTCTTCCGACGACAAACTGACGGCTTCCCCCTGGGTGCCGTCGCGCAACGTGGTGTCGAACGTGAAAATCCGCATAGTTCTTGTTTCTTTAATCGGCGGAAAAACCACGAAGCCGTACCCGGATCGTCAGGTGTTTCCCTGCGAAAAAGGGTCCGTGTCCCATGGTTTCTCCGCTTCCGCGGCGCCCTTAGGCCACGCCGGCTTCTTTTTTCTTCTTCAGGAACGGCATCATGGCGCGCAGCTTCCCGCCCACCGTCTCGATCAGCTGATTCTGCTGCGCCTCGCGCATCGCCAGGAACTTATGACGGCCGCTCTTATTCTCGGCCATCCAGTCGCGCGCAAACTGCCCGGACTGAATTTCCGAAAGGATCTTCTTCATTTCCGCGCGCGTCTGATCGTTGATCAACCGCGGACCCCGCGTGTAATCGCCGTACTCCGCCGTATCCGAAATCGAGTAGCGCATGTAGCTCAAACCACCCTCGTAAATCAAATCGACAATCAGCTTCACTTCGTGTAGGCACTCGAAGTACGCCATTTCCGGAGCGTAGCCGGCGTTGACCAAAGTATCGAAGCCCGCCCGGATCAGCTCGCACAGCCCGCCGCACAGCACGGCCTGCTCGCCGAAAAGATCGGTCTCGGCCTCTTCCTTGAAGCTCGTCTCGATGATCCCGGCCTTCAGGCACCCGAGCCCCAGCCCGTACCCCAGCGCCTGCTGCAGCGCTTTGCCCGAAACATCCTGGTGCACCGCGACCAGAGCCGGAACGCCCATCCCGTCCACAAACATTTCCCGCACCCGATGTCCGGGCGCCTTGGGCGCGATCATGCTCACATCGATATCGGCCGGAGGCTTGATGAATCCGAAATGGATCGCGAAGCCGTGCGCGAACATCAGCGTCTTGCCGGCCTTCAAATGCGGCTGCAGGTCTTTCTCGTAAAGATCCGGCTGAATGTGGTCCGGCACCAGGAGCATCATGACGTCGGAAGCCTTGGCAGCCTCCGCATTGTTCATGACACGCAGCCCGGCGGACTCGGCCTTCGCGCGGCTCTTGCTCGTCTCCGGCAGCCCGATCACCACGCTCACACCCGAATCGCGTAGATTCAGCGCGTGCGCGTGACCCTGGCTTCCGTAGCCGAAAATCCCGACGGTCTTACCTTTCAACAGGGAAAGGTCGCCGTCCTGCTCGTAGTACGTCTTAACCATTCTTCAAAACTCCATGAGATGAGGATTCTACTTCTGGATCTTTATGCACCGGCGGAGCCAGCTTCAGCTTCTTGTTCTCGAGCGAGACGGCCACCAGTCCGGACCGCGTCACCTCGATTTCGCCGTAACTCCGCATGACATCGATAAACTCGTCGAGCTTCTCCGGATCGCCCGTCGCCTCGAGCGCGAATCCCTCGACCGAGGAATCCACCGCCCGCGCCCCGAAAATTTCCGCTTCCTTCAGAATCGCCGTGCGATTCTGCATCTGCGCGCGCACGCGCACCAGCACCAGCTCGCGCCGCACCGCCGCGCCTTCGGTCAGATCCGACCGCCTGCAGCACGTTGATCAGCTTGTTCATCTGCTTGATCACCTGCGTGCGCTGGTTGGGCTCCACGTCCACCACGATGCTCATCCGCGAAAGCTCTGGGATCGAGCGTGCGCGCGACCGTCAGGCTCTCGATGTTATAGCCCCGCGAGCTCAGTAGCCCGGTGACGCGCATCAGCGCGCCCGGCTTGTTTTCCATCAGTAGCGAAATCAACTGCAACATATATTTCCTCCGTGCCGAAGGTTCCCCTCCGGCCCGCTCCTTATTTCTATCTCTCGCTCCGCAAGATCAGTCCTGTGTCTCGTTCCCAAACATCTCTTGCTTGCCGACGCCTGACGTCTGACCCTACGCCACTTCCACCGGCTGCGGCGGACCCAGCACCATCTCGTGAATCGCCCCTCCGGCCGGAACCATCGGGAACACGTTTTCGTACGGCGACACCCGCACGTTCAACAGATACGGACCCGGATCCTTCACCGCTTCCTCCAGCGCCCCGCGGAGATCCCGCGGACTTTCCACCGTCCGTCCCTTGAACCCGTACGCCCCCGCGAGCTTCTCCGGATTCGGGAACGTATCGAGCTTCGCCTGCGACAGGCGATTGTTATAGAACAGCTCCTGCCACTGCCGGATCATCCCGAGATATCCGTTGTTCATCACAATGATCTTCACCGGCAGCGCGTGATTCGCAATCGTGGCGAGCTCCGGAATCGACATCTGGAACCCTCCGTCGCCGCAGATCGCAAAGACCAGCTTGTCGGGACGCGCAAATTGCGCGCCGATCGCCGACGGCAGCCCGAAGCCCATCGATCCGAGCCCGCCCGAATTCAGCCACAGCCGTGGATGATTGAACTTGATCAGCTGCGCGGCCCACATCTGATGCTGGCCGACGTCGCTGCACACGATCGCCTCGCCGCCCGAGAGCCGGTCGATTTCCGCCATCAGATGCTGCGGCTTGATTTCTTCGGTGGACATCGAAGGCTCCAGCGGATGCTCGCGCTTCCACTCGTTCACCTGCTGCCACCATGCCGCGCGCGCCGGTTCGTTCCGGGCTTTCTCTTCCCCGGTCGCCTTTAATTCCTCGAGAATCCGCGTCAGGACTTTCTTGACGTCGCCCACGATCGGCACTTCCGGAATCCGGTTCTTGCCCACTTCCGCCGGATCGATGTCCACGTGAATCACCTTCGCGTGCGGCGCGAACGCCGCCAGACGCCCCGTGACGCGATCGTCGAAACGCGTCCCCAGCGCAATCAGCAGATCGGTCTCCGTCATCGCCATGTTCGCCGCGTAGCTGCCGTGCATCCCCGGCATGCTGATGAAATTCGGGTGGTGGCCCGGAAGCCCTCCTAAGCCCATCAGCGTGCACACCGTCGGAGCGTCTAAAAGCTCCACCAGTTCCTGCAGCTCCGCGTGCGCCCCCGAATGGATGATCCCACCGCCCGCGTACACCATCGGACGCTTGGCCTCCCACATCGCCTGCGCCGCCCGCCGGATCTGCCCGGCGTGGCCGTCCGTGTACACGCGATAGCCCGGCAGGTGAATCGACTGCACCGGCGTGTAATGCCCCTGGGCCTGAAACGCGTCCTTCGTGATGTCCACCAGCACCGGCCCCGGCCTGCCCGTCGAGGCGATATGGAACGCTTCGTGGATAATCCGCGGCAGGTCCGCGGCGTTCTTCACCAGAAAATTGTGCTTCGTCCCGGACCGCGTGATGCCGAACGTATCGGCTTCCTGAAACGCGTCGCTGCCGATCAGCTTGCTCGTCACCTGCCCCGTGATCGCCACCAGCGGAATCGAATCCATCATGGCGTCGACAAGACCCGTCACCAGATTCGTCGCCCCCGGTCCGGACGTCGCGCAGCACACGCCCGTCTTTCCCGTCGCCCGCGAGTAGCCCTGTGCCGCGAACGCCGCGTTCTGCTCGTGCCGCACCAGAATGTGCTTGATCGGGCTATCGTACATGGCATCGTAAAAAGGCAGCGTCACGCCGCCCGGATACCCGAAAATGATCTCCACTTTTTCGCGCGTCAGACATTCCAGAACCGTCTGTGCGCCGCTGGTTAATGCTCCCGAAAGTGTTCCCGACATGTGCTTGACTCCTCGTTCGCCATCCATCACGTTTCCGCAACGCCCGCCTAATAACACAAAAGCCACTGCCGGAGGCTCTTTGTCCCCCGCCCAGTGGCCAAGATTCGTGCGTTTGAATCGGGCCGTTCAGGCAGGGCCGGCTACACCGACCCCAATAATAACGACTACCTGAAGCAGCGGAATAATTGCGGTAGAGATCGTGATGGGTTGTGGGAGGGCCTGGTTGGGTTCCATCGGTTTCATCGCGTCTCTCGTTTAGCAGAATACAGCACTAAATCCGCAAATGCAAGCCGCATCTATCATTAATAATTATTATGCCTCTATCTGCCAGTCTTGCTGCCAGCTCGCCCGCAATTCACCCACGTCCCCGCAACCCACTGTATTTAGACGGCGATCCCGGAATTTTGAACTGTCATCCCGAGCGCAAGTCGAAGAACCTACTTTTTTAACTGTCATCCCGGGCGCAAGCCGAGGGATCTGCTTTTCCGCGATCGCTCCTTTCCCGCCCTGTGTAAGCGAACCGTTCGCTTAATCGAAGCGAATCGTTCGTTGTAATCTAGGAGCATCCTCGAACTGACCCAGAACCGGCCCCAGCCATGACGGAAACCGTTCCCGAACTCACCGCCTCGATCGCCATTCTCGACGACGATCCCGACTTCCGCATGTACCTCGAGGACTTCCTAAAGGACGAGGGCAGTTATACCGTGCGCGCCTTCTCCGCCGCCTCCGGGCTCTTCGATGCCTGTGAGGAAAGCCTCCCCGACATCGTCCTGCTCGACATGAAAATGGGCGAGGCGAGCGGCGATAAAGTGCTCGAGCAGCTCATCACCCGCTGGCCCGCCCTGTGCGTCATCATCATCACCGGCTATCCCTCGCTCGAGGACATGCGCACCACCTTCAAGCTCAAGGTTTTCGATTACCTCGCCAAGCCCTTTTCGCTCGCCCAGCTGCGCCTGGTTTTGAAGAACGCGGTCACTGCCTTCGGACTCGGAAAATCGCCCCATGACCGCCTGCGCGAGCGCCTCGGGCACTCCATCAAAATGCTGCGCGTCGAGCGGGACTGGTCGCTCAAGGATCTCGCGACGCAGACCAAGCTGAGCGTCTCCCAGATCAGCGCCATCGAGCGCGGAACCAATCTCCCGAGCATCGAAAGTTTGCTCGCCATCTCGAAAGCGTTCGAGAAAAAGCCGAGCGAGATTTTGATGGGGATCGATTTCTAGCCAGTAGCTCGCTAATGAGACCAGCTCTTCATCGAATCATGGGGCACAAAGGTCCGCGACCTTCTGGATCACCTTCTCGACGCGGTTGTAGTAATCAACCACGCGACCGTACGTTACGGTCGCGGAACCCCCGTGGGCAATCGAATTCCTCAACCCGACAATACTGTTCACGGCGTCCCTGAGATCGTCGACAATGAAGGTGTCAAGTTCGTCCCGCCAATCGCCGTTGAATTTTCCGAGGAGCGTCTTAAGCTTTTCTGCGTCGACGTTCGCAAAGCGCTTCGTGGTTTTCTCGACGTACCTCTGCAAAGTCGGGCCGCCGGTGCGCCGCGCGTGCTCAAGAACCAGTTCTGCCGCCGCCTTCTCCAAATACCCTGACACGAGGACACAAAGGTAACGGGCAAGATCGGACTGGGTCTCAAGATCCGCGACCCTGCCACACCGCCCAAACGTGGCATCCAGTCGCGTCTTTAGGCGCGCCACCTCTGCTCGCCCGGTCATTTATTTTAAGGTTGCGAACGCCGCCTGAGCCTTTGATTGTCGAGTCTTGACCTTCGCCTCTTGCGACGTGCCCGTCTCGATCGCATCAGCGTAGCTGCTGTCCTGCAGCAGTTTTTCGTAACGGCTCTTAAGCCCAGCCAGGTCCACAATTGGCCCCCTTGCGAGAAGCCGGTTGGCCACGCCCGTCATAAAAGAATCGACGACGGCCGCGTTGATGGCTCGCTCTGGGCGGAAAGCCTTTGGGCCGACGGCCTTTAGAATCGTCGTCGTCGTCTCGACAAATATTCTTGCGAGCTCTTCCCCACTTTGCTTGGCAAGGTGCCGATTTGTCGCCATATAGCGATTTAAAAAGCTTTTCATCGGACTACCGTATTGACTGGCGTAGTATAGGAAAGCAAAAAAGCGCAATATCAACTCGATATCTTTGAGCCGTTTTGACTTGTTCCCGTACAACTTGCGCCACTGAGCAGTTTCATTCAATTCCTGAAGTACCTGGACGAATTCCCCGTGGTAGAGCGCCACTCTGATCTCCTGCGGCTGTAAGTTCACGCCGCCGGTATTCAGCCGCTCGAATATGATATAGATGCTACTCAGATCCTCGGTCGGCTCGTCCTGCCGAACAATGGTAGCGTGAAGGATGCTGTCGTCCAGGCGTCTTTTGTCCTCAACGTCCAGGTCCTTATATCGCTTCTCGGCAAACCGCTCCTGCACATTTGAAAGGCGGTACTCTTTGCCTTCGATGACACCCTGATAGAACGAATGCAGTGTGTGTAACCGTTGGTGGCCGTCCAGGACGAGTAGGAGACCGTTCGGCTCCTTGACAAGAAAAATACCGGGCACAGGAAGTCCGAGAAGTAGGGACTCGATGAATCGGTCCGCTTTTGGGCGCGGCCAAACATATTCTCGCTGAAAGCCGACGATTTTGGTTTCGGGGGGCTGGTCCCATCTGAAGACCGGCACGACGACGTCTTTCGACTCAATCCGCCTTACCAAAGACTCAACGGGGTAAACCGGTCAGCGTCATTGTGCCCATCGAACTGTGGCGCGAGATCGAGTCCGAGCGTGAAACCGCCTATCTTCTCCGCAGCGCGAAGATGAAGGAACGCCTCCAGCGGGCCATGAGCCGCCAGGACGACGGAGTCCCCTTCGAGGTCGCACTTGCGAAGCTTGGAATTCGCCCCTGAGGCGTTCGAGGATCTCGCTTGGTGGGTCGAGAGCCACCAAACGCACGCACTTCGCGTCGTTCGCCTGATCCGTGCCGTTTTGCGCGAATCCGTTCGACGGCCTAGGCAAGCCCGAGCCGCTGAAACACGAATTGGCCGGCGCTTGGTCACGCCGCATAGATCAGGAACACCGTTTGGTTTATCAGGTGCTGGACAAGAAGATCCGGATTCTTTCGTGCCGTTACCACTACTAAGACGGACACAGAGTCACTCGTCCCGCAGAACTTCGAGCGGCTTCTGCCGCAGAATGCGGAAGCTGGCGAGCCACCCCGAGGCCTCGGCGAGCAGCGCCGTCAGCACCACGGCGGCCACCGTCGTTTTCCAATCGAAGGAATAAGTGGCGTCGAGCAGCCTCTTCAACAGCAGGTTCGAAAAAACCGACGCCAGCAACGCGCCCATAATCCCGGCGACCACTCCCAACGTGAGGAACTCCACCGAAAAAATCCGCCCGGCCGAGCGCCGCGTCGCGCCCAGCGTTTTCAGGATCACCACTTCGCGCACGCGCCGGAAACGCGTGCCCGCCGACGCTCGCCGCCAGAATAATCGCGCCCGCCAGGATCGCGAACGCCGAAAGAAAGCGGATCACCACCGCGATCTGATCCACCACCTGCTGCATGATGGCGAGCGCTTCGGCGACGTTGATCACGGTTACGGTCGGAAACTGCGCGTAGGCCGCGCGTTCGAGCGCCCCGACCAGCGCCGGTTTCATCCGCACCCCCCCGTAAAACGTGGCCGGCATGTCTTCGAGCGCGGCCGGATTGAACACCAGCTCATTCACCATCCCGGCGCGCATCTGCCGCACCTGATGCAGCGCCGTCACGCGCGCGGCCACTTCCTTCCCCGCGGCCGAAATCGTGAGCGTGTCGCCCAGGCTCACTCCCAGACGCCGCGCGGCCTCCTCGTCGATCGAAACCACCGGCTGCGCTTCGCCTTTCTTCCACCACGCTCCCTGCATCACTTTGAGCGACGGCGGCTGCTCGTCGGCGAACATCACGCTGCGGCTCGCGCGGAAACGCCGTCCTTCGGTCTGCTCGATTTCGCGGAAAGGCACTCCATTGACGCTCGCGATCTGGACCGGAACGCTGGGGGCGAACTCCGGCGTCGCTTCCACACCCGGCTGTTTCGCAATCAGTTGCTCGAGCGGCTCCAACTGCTGCGGAGTGATCCCGATGAGAAAAACGTTGGGCATGCCGGGCGGCGCCGTTTCGATAATCTCCGCCACCAGCGAATGCTGCACCAGGTATACCGTCAGCGTGAACATCACGCCCAGGCCGAGCGCCACCAGAATCGCGCGCGCCTGGTTCCCCTGCCGATACAGATTCGCGAGCCCCTGACGCGTCAGCGTCGGAATTCTCCACGGCGTGCGCTGGAGGAATAGTTTGACCATCCGCAGCAACCCGCCCGCCAGCAGCGCGAGCAGCAGCAGGCTGCAACCGAGCCCTCCCGCGAAGTAGCCGCCCACTTTCGGCGATTCGGCGAGCCAACCCGCGATGCGCTCCCAGGCCCACCAGAATCATCACGCCCGAGGCGATCGCCGGCGCCGCGTCGGCGATTCTCGTCCGCCAGTTTGTGCGCCACGGCGGCCGCGCCTCCGGCATATCGCGCCGCAGGATCAGCGCCGGCCGCACTTTGCGGATCGCGAGCAGCGGCGGCAGCGTGAACAGCAGCGTGGTCAGAATCCCGATGGCGATGCCTTGCGCCGCGGCATCGAAGTTCCAGCCCGTTTTGAAGTCCATCTGGAAGAATCGCGCGATCAGAACCGGAAACGCCTGCTCCACGATTTTCCCGACCACCACCCCGGCGATCCCGCCGAGCGCGCCGAGCATCAGCGTCTGGATCGCGTAAATCCCGATGACGTCGCGCGACGCTCGCTCCCAGCGATTTCATCACCGCGATGTTGTCCATCTTCTGCTGCAGATGCGCGTGCATCGCCATGGCCACGCCGAGCGCGCCCACGATCATCGCAATCAAACTCACCAGACTCAGAAACGTGGTCGCGCGATCCAGGCCCGCGCGTGATAATCGGATTCGACTCGCGGAAATCGGCCACCAGCGCATCGGGCAGCGCGCTCTGCACGTCCGCGCGGATTTCCGCCACGGGAAGAGCGCGACGCCGCGGTCTTGAACAGATAGCGATACGCCGCGCGGCTTCCGAAACCCATCAGGCCGGTGCGCGCGAAGGCCTCGCGCGACATCATCAGGCGCAGCCCGACGTTCATGCTTCCGGACATGCGGTCCGGCTCGCTCAGCACCACGGCCGCGATGCGCGGGGTCGCGGTTCCGATGCGGATCGGATCGCCCACCTTCAGGTTCAGCCGCAATAACACGTCGTTCGCCACCGCCACCGAATCGGTCGTCAGCGCCTGCGAGAGCGGCATCGGCGGATCCAGCTTCACCTCGCCGTAATACGGGTATTGCGTGGGATCGATCGCCTTGACCGAGACCAGCGCGGGCGTCGCGGCGTCGCTCCCCGGCGCGGCCGTCCCGGAGGCGGCCATCGAAATCGTTTCCGTGATCAGCGTGTGCGCCACGCCCCGGCGCGTAAGCTCGTCAAGCCTGGCGGCCTGCGCCTCGCTCGCCGGAGCAAACTGGCGCGCCGTCAGGTCGGCCGCCATCACCGTGCGCGATTCGTCCTTGAGCGTGGCGCGAAAACTCTGACTGAATCCCCGCACCCCCGCAAGCGCGCCCACGCCCGCCGCCACCGCCAGCACCACGAACAGGAACTTGGTCATCGACGAACGCGTTTCACGCCAGGCGATGCGCGCGGCCGTGCGCAGCGAAAGCCTCACCGGCGTACCTCGCTCGCGTCCGGCAACCGTGTCCCTTCTTCATGCGCGGCGTCTTTGCTCAATGTGTTGATCAGCGTGTCGCCCGTCACCAGCCCGTCGCTCAGCGTAACGATGCGGTCGGCGCGCGCCGCAAGCGCCTGATCGTGCGTCACCAGAATCAGCGTGGTGCCTTCCCTGCGATTCAGCTCGATCAACAGATCGAGCACCAGCGTCCCGTTTACGCTATCCAGATTGCCGGTCGGCTCATCGGCCATCAGGATGGGAGCTTTCACCATGAAGGCGCGGGCCAGCGCGACGCGCTGCTGCTCGCCTCCGGAAAGCTGCACCGGATAATGATCCAGACGGTCCGCCAGGCCGACCCGCGTCAGCAGTTCTCGCGCGCGCGCCAGTCCCGCCGAGACATCGCCGCCGGTGAGTTCATGCGGAAGAAGAACATTTTCCTCCGCGGTCAACGTGGGGATCAATTGATACGACTGGAACACGAATCCAATCTTGCGGCCGCGCACCAGGGCCAGATCGTCTTCGGCCAATCCGGTGATCTCGACGCCGTCGAGCACGATGCGGCCCGCCGTCGGCGCATCCAGACCCGCCAGCAACCCGAGCAGCGTGCTTTTTCCGCTGCCCGATGCTCCCATGATGGCGACGAATTGACCGGCCGGAACCTGCAGGTCGACGCCCCGCAGAATCTCCACGCGGTGCGTGCCGGTATCGATCGCTTTCGTGATTCCTGCCGCGTCCAAAATCAGCATTGCGTTTTCTTCCCGCGCCCCTTTTTATTATGATGGCAACAGATGTATCGCTTCGCGTTCTTCGTTTTTCTCAGCTTTCTCCCCGCCTTCGCGCAAACTCGTCCGGTGGTCCAGACGCTGCCGCGACAAGCGCCCGACACGGGCTCTTCAAGAGAAACTACGAAGAAAGTGCTCGTCGTGTTCGGCGATAGTATCAGCGCAGGCTACGGCGTGCCCCAGGGCCAGAGCTATCCGGACGATTTACAGCACAAGCTCGATGCCGCGGGCTACTCCTGGCGCGTGGTCAATCTGGGCGTGAGCGGGGACACGACGCAGGGCGGCGTCGCGCGGCTGAATACGGCGGTCGGCGCGAAGCCCGACATGGTGCTGCTTGAGCTTGGAGGCAACGACGGCTTGCGCGGGCTCCCGCTCGCCATGACGCGCATGAACCTGGATCAGATGATCGCCGCGTTTGAACACGCCGGAGCGCGGGTGGTGATCGCGGGCATGACGCTGCCGCCCAACTACGGAATGGATTACGTCCACGGCTTCGAGAAAATTTTCACGGACCTGGCCGCGAAGTACCGGACCCCTCTGATCCCTTTTATCTTTGCGGACATTATCACGCCCGATCTGCGCTACTTCCAGCCCGATCATATTCACCCGACGGCGGATGGCGCCGAGATCATCTCGAATACAGTGTTCCGCACGATCAAGCCGCTGCTAGGGCCGGTGAAAAACTAGTAACGAACGGCAGCGGACCTCCCGACTCTAGATTCACTCCGCGAGCACGCACACGTCCCTAAATTGCGATAGTCTTCCGCGAAATCCAGCCCGTAGCCGACCACGAATTCGTCGGGAATGCGGAAGCCAACGTAGTCGACGTGCACGGGAGATTGCCGCCGCTCGGGCTTATCGAGCAGCGTCGCAATCCGCACCGACTTCGGTTTGCGCTGCGCGAGCAGCTTGACCAGATAGCTGAGCGTAATGCCGCTATCGACGATATCCTCGACGATCACGACGTGATGACCCTCGATGCTCACGTCGAGATCCTTGGTCACCTTCACTTCTCCCGACGATTTCCTGTTCTTCCCGTAGCTCGAAATCCCCATGAATTCGATGCGCGCGGGCGTCTTCATGGCGCGCGCCAGATCCGCCAGGAAGATGAACGCGCCTTTGAGAACGGCGATCAGATAGACCGGCTCCCCGGACGGATAGTCGCGATCGATCTCCGCGCCTAATTCCGCAATCCGCTTGTGAATATCCGCGGCGGAAAGTAAAACTCGCAGCGTTGGCATCACGCGATTGTAACGGAAACGGCGGGTGTGTGTGTAGGCCGCGTGGGGGTGTCTGTAGTACGATACGAGCAGGAGATCACGCCCCACTGCCACGCCCGCGCAAAACTCCCCCAGAACCGGCCGCGAAGGCCGCCCGTTCCCCCAAGAAAAAGATAGCTGCAAAACGCGCTCCCCGGTCCCGCACGGCTCCGCCCGCGGCCGAGACTCCGGCCGCTCCCGAAGTCTCGTCGGCCTGGCTCACCGCGGTCCGCGCCGCCGAATCGAAACAGGCCAAGGACATTCGCGTACTCGACCTGCGCGAAGTCACCACCTTCGCCGACACGCTGGTCATCTGCGGCGCAGCCAACGCGCGCCAGAGCCAGACCATCGCCGACGAGATCGAGCGCGAGTTGAAGAAGGAGGGCGAGCAGCCAACGAGCGTCGAAGGCTACACCAACGCCGAATGGATCCTGCTCGATTACGGCGATTTCGTGGTTAACGTTTTTTCCGAGAAGGCGCGCGCGTATTATGACCTGGAGCGTTTGTGGCGCGACGCCAAGCCAGTTAAATATTAAAGCGGCCGCAGCGAGCCTAAATATTCGCCCGACGCGAATCCAGTCAAATATCAGTGGTCTGTCGCAGCGAGTCGTTACCAATGCCCTCGTTGTGGCGCACGCACTCATGCGTGCCGCGTCGGCACTCGTGCCGACGCCTAGGCGCTCGTTTTCAATCCCACAACAGGTATCGAGAAGAGTCTCGATACGGCACGCATGAGTGTGCGCGCCACGGCTCGCGCTACTGCTTGAAGTCGATCGTGATCCGCCCGCCCGCGCCTTTGTATAACAACGACAGATCCTTGGCCTTCAGCTTGGCCGTATTGAGCGCGAAGTAAACCAGCCCTTCCACCGCGTCCTTGGTTTCTCCCTCAGGGAGAATCTTGGACTTGAGAGCGTCGCTCAGATCGGTGTCTTCCTTGGCGTTCTTATCGCGCTTGATGCCGGCGATTCCGCTGAAGCCCGCCTGATTGGTCTGCTGGGCCCATTCGCGGCCGCGCGTGTCGCGTTTCACCGTGAGCGCGCTTTTCGATACGATCTGCGCGGGCGCGAGCGCCTCGGCGCGATCTCCATCCTTGCGCGAAAGCAGAGTGAAATCGTCGGGCGAGACGGCGAGCGGATCGCCCTTGGGCGTCACCTTCAGACGCACGATCGTGTAGCCCGATTCGAGATCCGCGCCGAGCGCGTCGTGCATGTCGGAGGGCTCGAGCAGCAGCGTCGCGTCCACGGCCAGGCGATCGTTCGAACCGCGCGCTTCGGCCGGCTTGCGTTCGGCGCCGGCGGTCATGATATTCGCGAGCAGCACGACGGCGCAGAAGCCCGCCGCGGCTCGCCGAAAAACGGGACCCGGAACGTTTTTCAGCCGCATAACATTTTCAGTATCTCACTCGGGCTTAGTATCGCAAACGCCCTCCGCAGCGCAATGCCACGGCACGCCGCGGGCTCAGTACCTGAGGTCGTGCGGCGTCTGACGGATTTCGCGGCAGCCCATACCGGTGGGCAGCGCTTTGCCCGGATTCAGGCGGCAGCCCGGATCGAACAGATGCTTGAAGCGCGCGATCATGGCCAGGGATTCGGGCGGGAACTGGCGGCTCATCATCTCCATTTTTTCCATGCCGACGCCGTGCTCGCCGGTAATGGAACCGCCGACGGCGATGCAGTGGTCGAGAATTTCATTGCCCGCCTCCAGCACGCGCTCGAGCTCGCCGGGCGTGCGCGGATCGAAACAGATCAGCGGGTGAAGGTTGCCGTCGCCCGCGTGAAAAATGTTTCCGATGGTCAGACCGTAGCGCCGCGCGACGTCCAGAATCAATTTCAGCGTGGGCGCGATCTGCGTGCGCGGCACCACGCCGTCCTGCACGTAGTAGGCGGGGGCCACGCGGCCGATCGCTCCGAAGGCGTTCTTGCGGCCCTTCCACAGAAGATCGCGCTCGCGCGCATCGCGAGCCAGGCGGAACTCCCGCGCACCGGAGGCGAGGCACGCCGCGCGCACCTGCTCCACTTGTTCCTCGACCGCTTCGCGCACGCCTTCGATCTCGATCAGCAGGACCGCTCCGGCATCGAGCGGATAGCCCGCGTGGCAGGATTCCTCCACCATGCGCAGCAGCACGTCGTCCAGCATTTCGACCGCGGCCGGCGTGATGGCCTCCGCCGTCATGCGCGCCACCGCTTCGCCGGCGTCTTCCGGGCGCTCGAAAACCGCGAGCCCCGTCTTCACCGCCTCCGGCTTGCGCATCAGGCGCACGATCACCTGGGTGACGAGCACGAGCGTCCCTTCGGAGCCCACCAGCAAACCGAGCAGATCGAATCCCGGCGGCGTCTCCATCGATTTCCCGCCCAGGCGGATCACCGCGCCATCCGGCAGCACGGCCTCGATCCCCAGAACGTGATTGGTCGTCACGCCATAGGCCAGCGTATGCGGGCCGCCCGCGTTCTCGCTGACGTTGCCGCCGATGGTGCAGGCGCGCTGGCTGGAAGGATCGGGCGCGTAGAAATAACCGTCGGCGTCCACGGCCGCCGAAATATCCAGATTGACGACGCCCGGCTCGAGCACCGCGCATTCGTTGGCCAGATCGATTTCGAGAATCCGGTTCATGCGCGCGAAAGAGAGCATGAGTCCGCCCGCGCGCGCGATGGCCCCGCCGCTCAGCCCCGTGCCCGCTCCGCGGCCCACGAGAGGAACATCCAGCTCCGCGGCGATCTTTACCAGCGCGACCACCTCGTCGGTGGACTGCGGAAACGCGACCACGTCAGGCAGAGCGGTATCGATGCTGCCGTCGTACTGGTAGAGCGCGAGATCCTCCGGACGGTCGAGCGTGCGATCGCGCCCGAGGATGGCGGCCGCGCGCGCGGCCAGCGTTGCGCTTACCGAAAACGTCGCGCTCCCCGGCGCCGCCGTCACAGGAACGACTTCACCCGGGAGAGAAACTCGGGATCCATCCAGTTCATGTTGCTGATGATTTTTTCGCGCACGTGGCCGGTGCTGTCGATGATGTAGGATTCGGGAATCTGGAACGTCCCGTAGCTCGAACTGATGTTCGACTCGGGATCGCGGGCCGTGTCGAAGGTGACTTTGTAGCGGTCGATGAACTGGTGATACAGTTTTTCGTTCGCGTCGATGCTCACCGCGAGCACCACCACGCCGTTCGATTTCATCTGCTGCTGAAACGCGTTGAGCGAGGGCGTTTCCTCCACGCAGGGCGGGCACCAGGAGGCCCAGAAGTTCAGGACCAGAAGCTTGCCGCCGAAGTCCGAGCGGGTGAGGGTGCGGCCCGAATCGGTGACCACGCGGAAGTCGGGAGCAAGGTCGCCGGCCTTCACGATGCGAGGCTCGAGCGTTCCCGAAACCACCCAGACGAGGGCCACGGCCATGGCGGCAATCGCCCCGAGCAGAATCTTGTCAAAATACCGGTTCACGATATGATTTTACTAGATGTGGACGGTGTGGGTGAATTCCGGAGCGGGCGAACGCCCGCGCACAAGACCAATCCCACCCGAAAACCGTGCATCGCGGCCGTCGCTCTGCGCATCCAAGTTGTGGGGTGGTTTGTTCCTAAATCGCTCTTGAAACTCTTAAATCGCTCTTAAAATAATGTTGCTAACCCGCAAAGCCGAATTTTCCGCCTCGCATGTATGCGCCAATCCCGCGCTTGGGGCCGAGGAAAATTTCGCCATCTACGGCGCGAACGCGAATCCCCACGGCCACGGGCACAACTATGTGATCGAGGTGACGCTTGAAGGCGAGCCCGATCCGGTGACCGGGATGGTGTTCGATCTGCGCGAGCTGAAGGAGATCATCCACGCGGAAGTGGTCGATCCGATGGATCATCGTTTTTTGAATCGCGAGGTTCCGCCGTTCGACAAAATTGTTCCCACGGCTGAAAACCTCGCTGCGGAAATCTGGCGGAGGCTGGCCGCGCGGATCTCTTCACCCCGCGTGGCGCTGAGGAACGTTCGCCTCTATGAGACCGCGGATTTATACGTCGACTACGGCGGGAAGGCGGAGGTTTAAGCTCATGCAACTGACTTCCCGCTATCGCTTCGCGGCTTCCCATCGTCTGGCGACGGACGCGCTCACGCCGTCTGAGAACGCCCAGCTTTACGGGAAGTGCAACAATCCGCATGGTCATGGGCACGATTACGTTCTGGACATTACGGTGGAGGGGCCCATTGATCGAACCGGGCAGGTGGTGAACCGGGACGCGCTGCACGCCGTGGTCGCGCGCCAGGTGCTCGCGCGCGTAGATCATCGCGATTTGAACTCGGACGTCCGTGAGCTCGCCGGGCGCGTCACCACCACCGAGAATCTGGCGTTCGCCATTGCGGGCATGCTGCAATCGGACTGGACGCTTCCGGCAAAGCTGGTGCGCGTGCGCATCGCGGAGACGGCGCGCAATGCGTTCGAATTGAATCTTTAACTTCACACCATTTCAACTTCACACCATGAAACAAAAAGCCGCAGTCAAGGTGATTTCCGCCGCGGGCGTTCCGGCTTCGGGACAGATCGCGGAACACATGCACGAAGTGCTCGGGCTTTTGGGCGAGGATGTCGACCGCGAAGGCCTGGTGAAGACGCCGGAGCGCTATGAAAAAGCCATGCGCTACCTGCTGAGCGGGTATCATACGCATCTCTCCGACATCGTCAACGGCGCGCTTTTCAGCGTGGCCTGCGATGAAATGGTGGTGGTGAAGAACATCGAATTCTTCAGCATGTGCGAGCACCACCTGCTGCCCTTCTTCGGCAAGGTGCACATCGCGTATTTGCCCAAGAACAAGGTGATCGGGCTGAGCAAGCTCCCGCGCATCGTGGATATGTTCGCGCGGCGTCTGCAGGTGCAGGAACGCATGACCCAGCAGATCGCCGAAGCGGTGGCCGAAGTGGTCTCCCCGCGCGGAGTCGGCGTGCTGTGCGAAGCCCAGCACTTCTGCATGATGATGCGCGGCGTGGAGAAGCAGCACTCGGGCGCCATCACCAGCACCATGCTCGGAGGCTTCCGCCGGCAGAAAGCCACGCGCGACGAATTTCTCGCGCTGGTCCGCCAGTAAGGCCGGTCATCCGCCGAACGGCCAATGCGAGCGTTAGAATAAAAGCTTGAAACCCTCAGGCGCCGCTTCCCCGCCTCCTCCATCCGACGGCCTGCGCCACGACTGGAGCCTGGCGGAAATCGAATCGATTTATTCGCTCGCTCTGCCCGATCTTATTTTCCGCGCGCAGACCGTTCACCGGACGTGGCATCGGGCCGACCAGGTGCAGGGGTGCGTGCTGCTGAGCATCAAGACAGGCGGCTGCCCGGAGGATTGCGCGTATTGCCCGCAATCGGCCCACTATCGAACGGGCGTCGAGAGGAAAGAACTGCTCGATGTCGAAGAGGCTCTGGACTCGGCGCGCGCGGCGCGAGCCCAGGGCGCCACCCGCTTCTGCATGGGCGCGGCGTGGCGGGACATTCCTAAGGGCGAGCCGTTCGAACGCGTCCTCGAAATGGTGCGGGGCGTGCGCGATCTCGGGATGGAGGCGTGCTGCACGCTCGGCATGCTGACCCAGCCGCAGGCCGACGCTCTCGCGGCTGCCGGTTTGACGGCGTACAATCACAATCTCGATACCTCCGCCGAGTTCTACGGCGAGATCATCAGCACGCGCACCTATGCGGACCGGCTCGCGACGCTCGAACGGGTCCGCCGGGCCGGCATCACGGTGTGCTGCGGCGGCATTATCGGCCTGGGCGAAAGCCGCTCCCAGCGCTACGGATTGCTGCGCGAGCTCTGCTCGCTCGACCCGCATCCGGAAAGCGTGCCGGTGAACATGCTGGTCCGCGTGGACGGAACGCCGCTCGCGGGCCAACCCGCGGCGGATCCTCTGGAACTGGTCCGCATGATCGCGACCGCGCGCATCCTGATGCCGAAGTCGTTTGTGCGGCTGAGCGCCGGCCGTTTGTCGCTCTCCGACGAGGCCCAGGCGCTGTGCTTCCTCGCGGGCGCGAATTCGATCTTCATGGGCGAAAAACTTCTGACCACGCCCAACCCCGGAGCCGGGGCCGATGAGAAATTATTCGACAAGCTGGGGATGCGTCTGATTCCGCAGAGTTCCGAAACCGGCGCCTCCGCGGAGACCTCCGCACATGCCGGCGGATAAATCCGCGGAGCGCGCGCTCGGATCGCGACTTTTCGAACGCCTGAATGGTCTGCGGGAAGCGGGCTTGTATCGCACGCCGTGTCCCCCGAACGGCATCGATCTGTGCTCGAACGATTATCTGGGCCTCTCGCAACATCCCACCGTGAAGGCCCGCATGGCTGCGGCCGTCGAGCAGGAGGGCGCGGGCAGCACCGGATCGCGCCTGTTGCGCGGCGAGCGCGGATGTTTCACGCGTGTGGAACAGACCTTCGCGGAATTCAAGCAGACTGACCGGAGTCTCTATTTTTCGAGTGGATATCTGGCGAATCTGGCCGTGCTCACGACGTTCCCGGAAGCGGGCGACGTTATTTTTTCAGACGAGCGCAATCATGCGAGCCTGATCGACGGCGCGCGGCTTTCCCGGGCGCGGAAAGTCGTGTTCCCGCACAATGATGTCGCGGCTCTCCGGCGTCTCCTGGGCGAACCCGTGGAAGGCCAGAAGTTCGTCGTCGTGGAATCGCTGTTCAGCATGGATGGCGACGAAGCACCGCTCGCGGAATACGCCGCTCTGTGCCGGGGCTTCGACGCGGCTCTGATCGTGGACGAGGCGCACGCGGTGGGCATTTATGGCGAACGCGGCAGCGGACTGATCGAAGCGCGCGGCGTGGCGGGCGACGTGTTCGTTTCCATAAATACCGCCGGAAAGGCGCTCGGCGTGGGTGGAGCGTTTGTCGGGGGATCGGCAAACGCGATCGAGTATCTGATCCAGCGCGGACGGCCGTTCATTTTCTCCACGGCGCCTCCGCCCGCGATGGCGGCCGCGCTTCTGGCGAGCCTTGAGGTTATCGAAAAGGAACCGGAGCGCCGCGTGCGATTGCTTTCCCGGGCGGCGGAACTGCGGGGCCGTCTTGGCGCGTTCTGCACGTCCGGAAATTCGCAGATTATTCCCATCGTCATCGGCGAAAACGAGCGCGCCCTGGCCGTCGCGCGGAGCCTACAGGCGGCCGGATTCGACGTGCGCGCGATCCGTCCGCCGACGGTTCCACCAAGAACAGCGAGACTCCGGATTTCCGTGAACCAGGGCCTCAGCAAGGTCGCGCTCGAACGCTTTGCCGTGGTCCTCGAAGGGTTACTCAAAGAAGATTTGCTCAAGAAGGTCGAATGATCAGGGGGGTTTTTGTGACCGGCACAGGCACGGGCGTGGGGAAAACGGTGCTCTCGGCGGCGCTGTTGCGGCGCTGCCGCGGAGCGGCTCCTCTGCGTTACTGGAAACCCGTGCAGACCGGCATCGAGCAGGACGATGACACAGCGGAAGTCCGCCGTCTGGCCGAGGCCCGGGACGGCGAGATTTTCGATCAGGGCCTGCGACTGGAGCGGCCCGTTTCGCCGCATCTTGCCGCCCAATGGGCGGGCGTGACGATCGACCTCGCGCGGCTGCGCGCGATGCCGCCCGCCGGGGTCGACTCGCGTTGGATCGGGGTCGAGTCGCGTTGGATCGGGGACGACGCGCGATGGATCGTGGAAGGCGCAGGCGGCGTTCTGGTCCCTCTCAACGAAACCAGCACGATGGCGGATTTTATACGCATGCTGAATCTGCCGGCGCTGATCGCGGCGGAGAGCGGGCTCGGCACCATCAACCATACTCTGCTGACGATTGAGGCTCTGCGCGCCCGCTCCATCGCCATCGCCGGCGTGGTGCTGATCGGCGAACCCGCACAGGGCAACGCGCAGGCCATCGAGCACTACGGCTGCACTCCAGTGCTCGCGCAGATGCCGCGCTTCGATCCCCTCACGCCGCAAACTCTGGGGGCTTGGGCCGACGCGCACTTCGATCCGCGCGGGGCCCTGGGATTCCTTTCGTGAAGGGCTTCGAACGAATCGACGGCATCAACAGCCTCGCCAGCCGGGATCAGGCGCATGTGTGGCATCCCTACACGCAGATGGCGACGGCTCCCGCTCCGCTCGCAATCGCGCGCGGCGAAGGGGTGTATTTATTCACGGAGGACGGGCGCAAAATCCTGGACGGCATCTCCTCGTGGTGGGTCAATATTCACGGCCACTCCCATCCGAAACTGAACGAGGCGTTGTATGCGCAGGCGCGAAAAATCGAGCACGTGGTTTTCGCAGGATGCACGCACGCGCCCGCCGTGGAGCTCGCCGAGCGCCTGGTGGAGGCGATTCCGCGCGGCCTGAACCGCATTTTTTATTCCGACAACGGATCGACCGCGGTGGAAGTCGCGCTCAAACTCGCCATCCAATACTGGCGCAATCGCGGCCAGCCCCGGCGCGTGAAATTCATCGCGTTGCATCATGCCTACCACGGCGATACCGTCGGCGCGATGTCGGCGAGCGAGGATTCGCTTTTCACCCAGGCATTCGCGCCGCTGGTGTTTCCGGTGGAGCGCGTGCACGCTCCCTACTGTTACCGCTGTCCGCTGGGGCTGACGCGCGCCACCTGCTCGATCGATTGCCTGGGAGATCTGGAACAGCGGCTCGCCCAACACGGAGACACCGTCGCCGCGGTGATTGTCGAGCCGATGCTCCAGGGCGCGGGCGGCATGATCGTGTGGCCGCGCGAATTTCTGGCGGGCGTGCGGGAGATCTGCGATCGGCATCACATATTATTAGTGGCCGACGAAGTCTTCACCGGATTCGGCCGCACCGGCCGCATGTTCGCCTGCGAGCATGCCGATATCCGCCCCGACCTGATGTGCCTTTCGAAGGCGCTGACGGGCGGCTATTTGCCGATGGGAGTGACGGCCGCGAGCGATTCGGTCTACGAAGCGTTTCTGAGCGATGACCGCGCGAAGATGTTTTTTCACGGGCATTCCTACACCGCGAATCCCCTGGCTTGCGCGGTTGCGCTCGCGAGTCTCGATTTATTCCAGGAAACGGACGTGCTCGCGCGCGTCATGCGGCTCGAACAGCAGATTCGCGCCGGATTTGAGGCGTTGCGCGGCATGCCCGGCGCAGGATCCAAAATCGGCGACGTACGCGTGATCGGCGGCGTGGGCGCCATCGAATTAGCGGGCGAAGGTGGTTATCTGGACGCCGTTGGCCCGCGGCTCGCCGCGGCTTTCCTGGAGCGCGGTTTGTTGCTCCGTCCCTTGGGCAACATCGTCTACTTCATGCCGCCGTACGTGATCACGGAAGCGGAGACCGCCTGGGCCATCGAGCAGATCGGCGAAGTCCTCGCGACCATTTAGCGTCGCATCCAAAAATATCCGGCGGGTTGGCCCCGTGTGATCCGCTGCGCGTGCTAGAGTCGAAAATTGCCCGCCATGCTTTTTCCGGTCACGATTTTCCTCAGCGCCTTTCTGCTTTTTCAACTGCAGCCCATGATGGGGCGCTTCGTGCTGCCGTGGTTCGGCGGAGGACCGGCCGTGTGGACCACGTGCATGCTGTTTTTTCAAACCGCGCTGCTCGCCGGCTACGCCTACGCGCACTGGCTAGGCTCGCGGAGGCGGACGAAAGTCTCAGCATGGGTGCATATGGCTCTGCTTGCGGGATCGATCGCGCTCCTGCCCGTCACGCCCAGCGCGACGTTGTGGAAACCGGCGGCGAGCGACAATCCTTCCGGACACATTCTGCTGCTGCTCGCGGCGACGGTGGGCGCACCCTATTTTTTGCTTTCCTCCACCACGCCGCTGCTGCAGCGCTGGTTCCATAACATGCACCCGGGCGAATCGCCGTGGCGCCTGTACGCGCTCTCCAATGCCGGCTCGTTTCTCGCGCTCTTCAGCTACCCGTTTCTGATCGAACCCTGGCTGCGCCTCCGCACCCAGGCGATCCTTTGGTCGGCCGGCTATCTCGCGTTTGCCGGATTGTGCGCGTGGGCCGCGTGGCATTCGCGCGGAGCGATCCACGCACAGGAAGCGGAAGGCTCGGACGATCCGGGAAAGCTCACCCAGGAAGAGCTCGATCCTGCTCCCGCGCGGCCGGCGACAGGCGATGTGCTCTTGTGGCTGGGCCTGTCGATCGTAACGTCGGTCTTGTTACTGGCGACGACCAGCCAGATTTCGCAGGAAGTGGCGGTCATCCCATTCCTGTGGATCGCGCCGCTCGCGGTGTATCTGCTGACGTTCATCCTCACCTTTGACAGCGACCGCTGGTACCGCCGCGGAGTGTTCGCGGTCCTTGCGGGCGTGCTCGCGCCGGTGACCTGCGCGGTGATCACTCTGACTACAGGGGTGTCGATCCTCACCCAGCTCGCGGTCGACCTCGGATGCCTGTTCGCCGTATGCATGGTGTGCCACGGAGAACTGGCGCGGTCGCGGCCTGCGCCGAAATACCTGACGGCTTTTTATCTGACCATCGCCGCCGGGGGAGCCATCGGAGGGGCGTTCAGCGCGTTGATCGCCCCGCGCATTTTCACCGAGCTCGATGAATATCCTCTGGCTCTCGCGGCCGGATGTTTCCTCGGATTCGTTTCTTGGATACGCAGCGGAGCGTTCGCGCAGTGGACCAGCCGCAACTTCGCGGTGCGCGTTCCGCTGATGGCGCTGCTGATCGGCGGCGCGACGTCGCTGTATGCGGTGACCTCGATCGGCGCTCCGTCGATTGCGGCCCGGCGCAACTTTTACGGCATTCTGCGGGTGTCGGAGAGTTCCGATCAGAACGGCCCGTTTCGCCAACTGACGCATGGCTTGATCCAGCACGGCTTCGAATATCTGGATGCCGCCAAGCGCGACTGGCCGACGTCTTATTACGGGCCGCACAGCGGCGTGGCACTCGCGATCGACGCCCGGCCGAAACCGCGCCGGGTGGCCGTGATCGGTCTTGGCACAGGCACGCTGGCCGCGTGGGGACGCACCGGCGACACATACCGCTTCTATGAAATCAATCCCGCGGTGGAAGACATCGCGCATCAGTGGTTTTCCTTTTTGAAGGACTCCGCGGCTCGGATCGATGTCGTGCTCGGAGACGCGCGCGTGCAGCTCGAAAAGGAGCTGGCCTCCGGACGGACGCATGATTACGATGTGATCGCCGTGGACGCGTTTTCAAGCGACGCGATTCCCATCCACCTGCTGACGGCCGAATGCGCCGATCTGTACCGGCAGCGTCTGGCGCCGGGGGGCATCCTGGCCTTGCATATTTCCAATCGCTCCCTGGACCTGGAGCCGGTGGCGCGCGGCATGGCGCGGTATTTGGGCTGGCAGGTGCGCATGGTGATCGCGCTGCCCGAACCGGCGCGGGGCGAAAATAATTCGCGCTGGGTGCTGCTGACCGAAAGCCTGGCGACGTTTCAGAATTCGAAGATTCGCGACACCATTCTCGGATGGGGAGCCCCGGGCCAGAAAACCATCACCTGGACCGACGATTTCGCGAGCCTCTGGCCGATCGTGCGTTTTTAAGAAGCTTTTAAAAAGAGTTTGGCGCGCTCCGGTTAGACTCGCGTGGATGCGGGTTAAAATATGATGCGGGTTAAAATAAAAAAGAGACTTCCCCCACTGCGACGAGGATCACTTTGAATCGAATTTCCGCGGCTTTTAAAAGCTTTTTCGTACTTCTTTTTACGGGCGAACTGCCCGACGACGTCGCGCGCGCCTTTGGGTACTCGAAGGCCCCGGCCCCTAAGGCCGCTGCTCCTCCGGCGAAGCCCGCTGCCCCGCCCAAAGCCGAGGCCGGCCCCTCCGACGGAGCCTTGCAGATCCTCGCGATCCTGCAGCGCGACTCCCGCCTGGTGGATTTTTTGATGGAAGACATCGCCGCTTATTCCGACGATCAGGTGGGCGCGGCCGTGCGCGACGTGCAGAGCCAGGCCCGCGAGGCGCTGCAGCGCTATCTGCAACTCGCTCCGGTGATCGATTCCGTGGAGGGAGTGTACGTCAAAACCGACAGCGTTTCCAAGGGCGCCTACAAGCTGGTGGGGAATGTGCCCGCCAACGGGAAAGCTCCGGGCGGCCTGCTGCGGCACAAAGGCTGGAAAGCCGACAAAGTAGATTTACCGGCGGCGGCTCCGGCGGCCGGGTTGCTCGCACCGGCGGAAATTGAAGTCGAATAAAGAAAATCACGTCACCAGAAAATCTTGTCCCGGCTTCGCGAAATCCGTTCGCGGAGCGGCCCTTGCACGATGAATATCGGAATCGACCTCGGCACTACGAACTCGGCCCTCGCGTATATTGATCCCACCGACACGGGTGATTCTCCGCGCATCCACGTGCAGGAGACGCCGCAGTACGTGGCGCCCGGCCGTATAGAGGCGCGCCGCACGCTTCCCTCTTTTTTGTTCCTGGGCGATCAGGAATACATCGGCGCGTACGCGCGCGAGCAGGGCGCCGTGGTCCCCACCAAATGCGTGCATTCGGCAAAGAGCTGGCTCTCGAATCCCGACGTGGACCGCACGGCGAAGATCCTGCCGTGGGACGCGCAGGAGGGCGGCCGCGTACTGTCTCCCGTCGAGGTCTCGGCGAAAATCCTGAAGCACCTGGCGGACGCGTGGTTGAAGGAACACGGTTCGCCGATCGGCGAGCACAACGTCGTGCTGACGGTTCCAGCGAGTTTCGACGAAGAGGCGCGGGAGCTGACGGTTGCGGCCGCGCGCGAGGCCGGCATGGAAACGCTCACGCTGCTCGAAGAGCCCGCCGCGGCGTTTTATTCGTGGGTGGCGAACGATCTGTCGCGGTCGCGCAAAAATTTGTTCGACGGCCAGACGGTGCTGGTGTGCGACGTGGGAGGAGGGACCAGCGACTTCACGCTGATCCGCGTGGGCCGAGAGGGGGATCGCATCGATTTCACGCGTACCGCGGTGGGGCGGCATCTGCTGCTCGGCGGGGACAATCTCGACCTCACGCTCGCGTGGCTGGTGGAATCGAAACTTGGCCGGTCGTTGACCGTCCGGCAGCGCAGCGCACTGCGGAGACAATGCGCGGCGGCCAAGGAAAAATTGCTCGCGGATCCGAATTTAAAAAGCGTGGAGATCACGGTGCTCGGCGGCGGAGCGTCGCTGGTTGGCGGCACGCTGAAGACCGAGATTTTGCGCGAGGAAGTGCTCGAGCTGGCGCTCGAAGGGTTTCTGCCGATGTGCGGACCGGACGAGCGTCCGAAAGAAGAAGAGCAGAGCCCTTTCCGCGAGCTGGGTCTGCCCTATGTGACGGATCCGGCGGTGACGCGGCATCTGGCGGCGTTCCTTGAAAGCGCCGGCGGCGCGGTGCCGGACGCGATCCTGTTCAACGGCGGCTTTTTTATTCCGGAGATCCTGCGGGAGCGCGTGGCGGATGTTCTGGGACATTGGTACGGACGGCGTCCCGCGATTTTCGAGAATCGCGATCTGGACCTGGCGGTCGCGGTGGGCGCCGCTTACTATTCCTACGTGCGCGCGACCGGGCAAGGATTGCTGGTGCGCGGCGGCCTGCCTCGCGCATACTTTATCGGGCTCGGCGGAGGCGCGGAGGAATCGGTGCGCGCGCTGTGCCTGGTGCCGCGCGGAACGGAAGAAGGCACGACTCTCGAAATCGATCCCGGTAATCTGCAACTCGTCGCGAACCGGCCGGTTTCTTTCCGGCTCTATAGCTCGCGGACGCGGACGGAGGATCAGATCGGCGACGTGGTCACGTTTCCCGCGACGCCCGTCGACGGCGAGCCTCATATCCATGCGCCTTTGAACGCCGTGCTGCGCTTCGGGAAAGCCGGCGAGCGGCTGGTCCCGGTGAAGCTCGGCGCGCGGCTTACCGAGGTGGGAACCATCGAGCTGTGGGCCGATTCCAAGGCGAGCGAGCATCGCTGGCGCCTGCAGTTCGAGTTACGCAAGGGCGCGGCCGATGCATCCGGCGCCGCGACGTCCGCGCGGCCCGCGGCGGTGATCAGCGAGGAAGCTTTGCAGGCGGCGTCGAAGCTTCTGCCCGCGGTGTTCGCCGGTAACGCGCCGGAGAGCGAGACGATCGAGCCGACACAGCTCCCTGCCAGGCTCGAACAAGCGCTCGGGTTGGGACGCGGATCGTGGCCGCTGCCTGCGATCCGAAGACTAGGGGACGGGATGCTGGAGCTCGCCGAAGGGCGTGGACGGAGCGCGGCGCACGAGCTGCGATGGCTCAGTCTGTGCGGCTTCTGCCTGCGTCCCGGATTCGGGTACCCGGGAGACGACTTCCGCATTGAACAGGCGCGGCGCGTCTACGCCGCGGGACTGAAGTTCGCCAATCAGGTACAGAACGAAATCGAATGGTGGATTTTCTGCGGGCGCGTCGCGGGCGGATTGAACAAGAACCAACAGACCGACGTGTTCCAGCGCATTTCGCCCATGCTGCTGCCGCGCGGGTCGAAACGCCCGCCGCGCGTGAATCCGAGCCTGCTGCGCGAAATGTGGCGGGCGGCGGCGAGCCTGGAACATTTGCCCGCCGGAACGCGCACGCAGCTCGGGGATGAATTGCTCGCGCGCTTGCAAAAAAACGAGCTCGTCGACACGGGCTTGTGGTGCCTGGCGCGGCTCGGCGCGCGCAAACTGTTCTATGGACCGAACAACCAGGTGCTTCCTCCGGCGACGGCGGCGCGCTGGGTGGAGGGGCTGCTGAAGCTGGATATAAAAGCGGAGGCGCGCACCGGCGACGCCATTGCGGCGCTGGCCCGGCGAACGGGAGACGCGTCACGCGATCTTCCCCCGCACGTGTTGGAGCGGGTGCGGCGCGCGTTCCCCACCATCAACCTGGACGCCGAACCATCCGGGGATCTCGCCGCGATGGGAAAAATTTTCGGCGAGGAACTGCCGTCCGGATTGGTGTTCGCCGCGGAGGAAGTCGCGGTGGATGGTCCGGCTCTCGCCTAGGGCCATCCCCAGTACGCACATGAACGAGATCGCGCTGATCGAAAAAATTCGCCGGCTGGCGGCCAAGGGGCGGCGCATCGCCGTGGGCATCGGCGACGATTGCGCGGTGTTCCGGCCGAATGCCGGAGAGGACCTGCTTTTTAAGACCGACCCGATGATTGAGGATATTCACTTCAAGCGCGAAATGCCCGCGACTCTCGTCGGGCATCGCGCGCTCGCGCGCAACCTGAGTGATCTTGCGGCGATGGGCGGCGATCCGCAGTTCTGTCTGGTGTCGCTCGCGGTGCCGGAAAAGCTCGGAGAAAAATGGATCGGCGGCTTTTATCGCGGCCTGATGAATCTGGCGCGGCGTACGAACACGGCGCTCGCGGGCGGGCATCTCGCAAGCGCAAATAAATTATTCTGCGACGTGATTGTGTGCGGCAGCGTCCCGCGCGGGAATGCTTTGCTGCGGACGGGCGCGCGGCCGGGCGATGCTCTGTATGTTTCGGGGAAGCTCGGCCGGCCGTGGGAACGGCGCTTCGAGCCACGCCTGGAGTTAGGCCGCAGTCTGCGTGGGCGCGCGAGTTCCTGCATCGACATCAGCGACGGCCTGTCGCTCGATCTTCTCCGGCTGTGCAAAGCGTCGAAGGTCGCGGCCGAGGTGGAGAGCATTCCCATTGCGCGCGGCGTGTCGCTCGAACGAGCCCTCAACGGGGGCGAGGATTACGAACTTCTGTTCACCATGGCGGAAGGACGGAAGGCGCCTCAAGGAACCACGCGCATCGGAACGATCGTGCGCGGACGTCCCGGCGCGGTCCGCTTTCAAGGCGCGCCGCTCGCGCCCGCCGGTTACGATCACTTTCGGCGATAGAATGAAACGTCTCTAAGGAGCTTGCTCTGCTCGCCGCGCCTCTCATCATCACGGCCATCGCCGTTCTCGCCTCCGCCTGCGGAGTATGGCTGAGCTCGGTGCATGCCATCGCGCGCCGCGTTGTGCCCTTCGGCGGCGGCGTTCTGGTGGGAGTTGCGATTTTATTTGTACTGCCGGAGATGGCCGGCTTCTGGAATTGGGCGACGGCTCTCGCGTGGATCGCGGCGGGCTTCGGCATTCTGTGGCTCGCGGATCGTTATCTTTATCCGGTGTGCCCTTCTTGCTCCCACGCGCACGGCCACGATCCTGATCACGATCATGATCACTGCGCCACGGCGCTGCACGGGTTCGGCCCTCCGTTGCTGATCGCCGCGAGTCTGCATGCCGCGCTCGATGGATGGAGCGTGGTGGCGGCGGACGGCACCACGGGATTGGGACCGGCGTTTGTTCTGGCCGTCGCGATTCACAAAATTCCGGAAGGGATCGCGTTGGGGGTGATCGCGCGCGCCGCGCTCGATTCACGCCGGGCCGCGCTGTGGTGGAGCGTTACGGCCGAGCTGATGACGCTGGTGGGAGCAGGCCTGGAGATCGTTTTGGCGCGTTTCCTCGGAGACTCGGTTGTGCACGTGCTTCTGGCGATCGCGGCGGGAGCTTTCGTTTATCTGGGAGTTCACGCGGTGCACGGAGAATGGGAAAAAAGAGGGGCCGGTGCGGCGGTTTACCCCGCGCTTGCAGGCCTCGCGGGATTAGGCGTGCTGCGATTGCTCGGATGGATCGGTTAAAGCGGAAGAACAAGGACGGATGCGTTACCGGCGGTGCGATTTCGGCCCCGAAGCCTGACAATTTTTGGGACGCGGACCGTAATACACTTTAGATGTCGCGGCGCACCATGGGACTTGTAAGAATCTCGACCGTTGCATTGGTTCTTCTCAGGGCGGTGGCCGCACAGGCCCCCGAAGACGCCCTGAAGTCGAAAATTACGGGCGTCCATTATCCCGCGCTGGGTGAGACAGCGCGTATTCAGGGGGATGTCCGTCTTAACGTCAAATCTGGCGCCGTAAGCCTGCTGTCCGGGCACCCCATGCTCGTTCAAATCGCCGTCGAAAACGCGAAGGCATTGGGATCGATTCTAGGCGAAACGAACTTTGAGGTGACGTACCACTTTGTTCTTGATACTCCGTTCAACAGTGTGCTAACGTCGCGAACCGTGAAGCGAGGGAACGCCTTCGAAAGAGCCGTGTTACGGATGTTTGGCCTCAAGACCGAAAAAGTGACGGTCGTATATGACTGTAAGGAAGTTGCTCCGCCGCCGAGCGATCTCAAGATTTCGGGCGCAGTCATCGAAATCTGGGTTCATGGGAGGGAATTTTGTCTTCAGACCGAGGCGGCAGCGGTCGTGGCAAAACGTTGACGAGGTTCCCCAAGGACCCTTGACGAAACGCGCCTGATCTTTATGCGCTCGCCGTCCCCGGCTTGCGCCGATGCCAGTCCGTCTGCCCCTGAAACGCGCGGCCGATCGCGATCACGTGATTATCGAAGAAGGGACGTCCGACAAAAGAGATGGCGACGGGAAGGCCGCCCGCGAAACCGCAGGGAAGCGAGATCGCCGGGAGCCCGGCCAAATTGCCGGCCGGAATCATGTCGTTCTGCCCGCGAGCGGCAGGCGACATGCGTCCTCCGCCGAGCGACGCCGTAATGGGAGGAGCGGGCGAAGTGCGCGCGGGCGCGAGCAACAGGTCGAAATCGTAAAATAGCTCGCGGAAGGCCGCCCGAAGCTGCCCGCGAATGCGCATGGCCTTCAGATAATCGACCGCCGGAATATCCAGCGCGGCTTTGAGCGAGGCGGCCTGCGCGGAATCGGCCATTTGGTCGAGCTTGCCGCCGCGAATAATATCTTCGAAGATCGAAGCGGCTTCGGCTCCGATCACGGTTTCGATGAGCGCGCTATACGGGAAGTCCGGCAGGCGGACTTCCTTCAGCTTCACTCCCAGCTTCTTCACGGTTTCGATGGCGGCCGTAAATGCGGGACGCGCCTCGGGATCACCCTGCTCAAAATCGGCCGGCGAATAACCGACCGTGAAGTCCGCTACCTGGCGATCGAACTGCGGCGCATACGCGAAACCTTTGCGCGCGGAGCCAGGATCTTCCGGATCGGGGCCGGCGATTTCGTGGAGCACGATCCCGCAATCCTCGGCCGAACGGCACAGCGGACCGATTTTATCCAGCGTCCAGGCGAGCGCCATGGCCCCGCGCCGGCTCACCAATCCATAGGTGGGGCGATACCCGGTGACGCCGCAGAAAGCCGCCGGAGTAATGATGGAGCCGGACGTCTCCGAGCCCAGCGCGAACACAGAGAGACCGGCGGCCACGGCAATGCCCGCGCCGCTCGACGAGCCACCGGCCCAGCGCGTGCGATCCCACGGATTCAGCGCGGCTCCGGTCACGGACGCGGCCGGCGAACGATAGCCCACACCTCCCGCGAGCTCCACCATGGAAAGCTTCCCGATCAGAATTGCGCCCGCTTTATCGAGCTTCGCGATCACGGCCGCGTCTTCGTCGAAAACCTGATCCGCAAAAATGCGGGAGCCCCAGGCGGTGGGCTGTTTTTTCACCGCGAGCAGGTCCTTGGCGCCGTACGGAATTCCTTGGAGCGGACCGCGCGTGCGGTCGCGCTTCAAATCGCCATCGACGTCCTTGGCCTTCTTGAGCGCGCTCGCCCGCAACGAATGCGCCAGGGCGTGGTGATCGGCGCCGATCGATTCGAGGCGATCGCAGAAGGCTCGCGTCAGCTCTACGCAGGAGAACTCCTTCGAGCGCAGCCGCGCGGCAAGCTCGCTGATGGTTGCGTAAAAGACGTCGCCCGAGGGGACCGCCACGCTCAGGCCTCAAACCGCGTGGCCGGTTCGGCGGAGCGCGGCAGCTTCACGGAATTCAAGGAGCGGGCGGCTTCGCGAAATTCGTCGCCCGCGGCGAGCTCGGCATCGGACCGCGAGGAAGGCCCGGAAGACGGAATTTGCGCCGGAGCCTGCGCGGAAACTCCCGCGGGGAGCGCGGCCGAAATCGCCAGCATACGGGCCAGCCTCCGACGGGAAAGTTTCATAGGAACATTATAGGCGCACGGACAACGAATGACGGCGGGGAATGTCCGGCGTCTGACGTTTCAGCGGCCGCCGGCGACTCCGTTGGCGCTCGCGTGCGCTTCGAGCGCTTCTCTCGCGGCCTTCTCCATGACGGCGCGGGGCGCGGTTTCGCCGGTGAAAATTTCGAACTGGCGCGTGGCTTGTTCCAGGAACATTTCCAAACCGTCCACGGTTTCCGCTCCCTGGCTGCGGGCCTTGCGCAGCAGCAGCGTGTCAAGCGGGTTGTAGACCATGTCGAGCACGAGTTTCGCCGGAATGCGTTCCTCAAAGAAACATTGATCGACGCGCGGGCGCATGCCGAGCGGCGTCGCGTGCACCAGCACGTCGAACATCCGCGTGGAGGCCTGCTGGCGGCTTATCAGCTCGGCCCCGCAACTGCGCGCCAGCACGCGCACCCGATCGATATTGCGTCCGGTGATGGTAAGCTTCGCGCCCGCCTCGGCCAGAGCGTACGCGGCGCCGCGCGCAGCCCCGCCGTTGCCGACGATCAGCGCGGTGCATTTCCCGAGACGCACGCGCTTCTCAAGCGGCCGGCGAACGCCCTCAATATCCGTATTCGCGCCGCGCCACTTTCCGGCCTTGCGCCACACCGTGTTCACCGCGCCGATGCGGCGGGCGAGCGGGTCGATCTGATCCAGGTAGCGCATGATTTTCTGCTTGTGCGGGATGGTGACGGAGAAGCCTGCAAGCGGCATTTTCCCGGCCAGCAGGAAGAAATCCTTCAACTGCGCGGCATGCACCAGCAGGGGCAGATAGACCGCGTCCATGCGGCGCGCTTGAAACGCGCGATTATGCACCGCGGGCGAAATCGAATGGCGCACCGGATCGGCGATGACTCCGTAAATCTTCGCGTCGCGCGAAAGTTTTTCCACCCGGTACAGATTGCGAAGCTGGCGCGCCGATACCTGCCCGGTGGCCGTTCCTTCGGCCGCGTTGGGCGCGGCGTAGGTGTACAGACTTCCGAACGAGGTGGATAGCACGCGCGTAGGGAATCCGGTTTCGCCCATGGCGAGCAGCACGGTCGGCACCTTGGCGTGGGCCCGCGCCAGATCGAGCACGCGGCAGTTGTCGGAGGGCTTTTTCGCGGTGGTGACGATTTTATATCCGTCCGCTTCGATGCGCGTCATCCGGCGCATCACGGACTCAAGCGGAGGCGTCCCGCCGTAGTTGTGATACGACAACAGCACGAAGGTTCGCGAGCGCAAAGCCTGCAGGCGCGGGCGGCAGCCCTCGGCGCTCTCCACCTCCACGTCGATCGCCTGCGCGCCGGCGGCGATGGCGGCTTCGAGAACACACAACTGCTGCTCCACGCTGCCGTTGAACCGTCCGTGGTTCTGATGCCGGCGGCACGTGGCCAGCACCATGCAGTCAGGATGCCTCTGCAGGAACTTGCGAATCGCCGCAATGCCCAATTGCGGATTCGGCAGATAGTCCAGCCGAAACTCGAAGAAGCGCTCGCCGGCCCGGTATTCGGCCTTCGCGTGGTCGAGGAGTTCCTCGACGCCGGGAAATCCGAGCGCGATACAGATTCGTGGAAATGGCGTGCGCTGAGGCATTAGAGCCAAATCAGCATACCACGTCAAGGGGGGGTCATCGAGAGCCCCGACGCCTGATCCCGCCGGGAGCCGCGGCACGTTTTTTTTCTTTCGCGAGTCCACGACGATCTCTTCCGCGCGCACATCCGCGGGTCGCCAGCCGTTCGTTTCGAGAAGAATCCGAAAAGAGCGGACGGCTCTGCAAAACGGTCATGTTAAGCTGGAACGTCGGCGCTGTTTCGCCGCGTTGTTTTCGCCCTCAGGGCGGTTAGCTCAGCCGGTTAGAGCGCCTGCCTTACAAGCAGGAGGTCCACAGTTCGATCCTGTGACCGCCCACCAAATAAACGAGATTAGTAGAGACGGAGTGAGACTCCGCGCGGTGACCGTCAGGAGATTTGCCTGCCGACAGCCTTCGCCTCCCGGCCTGAGCGGGAAGGCCAACCGACCTTGCGGGTGAACTGTGAAACATGGAAGAAGCGCTGTTCTGTCTGGCCTCGCGTGCCTACTAGGGGCTGCCGTGGCATTGAAAAGCCAGGTTGAACTCGACGGATCGGAGTTCAGCGGCGGTTCCGTTACACGACCATTGCTGACGATGAATCTGATCGGAATGGTTCTGATGGTCGCGGCAGCGTTTTTTATCTTCTTTCGCTCGCGAGGCTCAACCATCGTCGCTGTGGCCGCGTCGATTTTGTGCTTGCCGCTTTATATGTACAATACGACCCCGTATCTCTTTCGGAGGGCTCTGCCCGGGACCTACTCGGTTCCGCTACAGGCATTCGGATGGGAGGGATGGTCCATCGCCGGGATTCTCTTGAGCCTGCTCATCCCATACCTTTGCTACCGCCGCCGTCTCTCGTGAGGAGCGGTAGGTCGCACAGGCGCGCTCCGCGGGAACAAGCAGTGAACACAGATCGTCTTGTTGTAAAGTTGGTATCGTGCCTTCCAGCGCGAAGCCGTCGAACCGTCGCAATATTCTGACGGTGCCGGTGCGGAGGTTCCATTCCGATACTGGCGCAATCGACGAAGCGGAGCAGGAGCTCGTTGCCGTCGAGGAGCCGCTCCAGATTCAAGTAGGAACGCGCAACATTCATGTGGGTATGCGCGACATCCAAGTGGGAACACGCAACCTGGCGGTGACGATGCGCACGCCGGGGAACGATGCCGAACTCGCCGCGGGCTTTCTGTTCACCGAAGGGTTTGTACGCAGCCGTAGCGACATAAGAGAGATTGACTGTCAGAGGAACATCGCTCGCGTGATTCTGTCGGAGTCCGTTGCACTCGACGCTTCCGCCGTAGAGCGAAATTTCTATATCACCTCGAGCTGCGGCGTCTGTGGAAAGGCTTCGATTGAGGCGCTTGAAAACGCGGGCTGCACGACGTTGCCTCGGGGCGTTCCCCAGGTGGACGCATCCGTCATCCGATCCCTGCCCGAAAGGCTTCGCACCGCCCAAGCTGTGTTTGAGCGTACAGGCGGGCTCCATGCCTCCGGGCTCCTTTCTCCCGATGGGGAACTGATTGCCGTCCGGGAGGACGTGGGGCGGCATAACGCTTTGGACAAGCTGATCGGATGGGCGCTGCTCTCCGATCGCTTGCCGCTGCATAATTCGATTTTGATCGTAAGCGGCCGCACCAGCTTCGAGTTGCTGCAGAAGTCCGCGATGGCGGGCATTCCGATTCTGGCGGCGATAGGCGCGCCGTCCAGTCTAGCGGTCAAAACGGCCCTGCGCTTTGGCGTCACGCTCATCGGATTCTTACGTGAGAATCGATTCAACATCTATTCGGCAGCGGACAGAATCCAGGCGTAGACCCCCGGAATCCGCGAAGAAAACGTAGTCAGGATGAAAAGCAGGTCCCTCGACTGCGCTCGGGATGACACGGTTGGGGATTTGGGTAATTGGGAAGGGCTTTTCCTCGGCTGGCGTTGGCGATGACCGGGTGGCTCCGAGAGCTTCGTGCCTCGGCTTGCCCTATTCTCTTACCGTCATCATTTTCTAATACCGTCATCATTTTCTAACCGTCATCCCGAGCGAAGCCGAGGGACCTGCTTTTGCGAGAGTACGGGGCTGCCCAGGAATCCGTGCAGCTTGATCAGGCAATCTTTCGCTAGGAATTCGCTTCAAACTGCCGATTGAGATCTTAGCAGTGGAGTCTTCGCATAGCGTCAGCCTCTTCGGCGATAGGTTCCTCCTATTTGACCAGCCTCGAAGCAAGAAAACACGCTGTAGAAGAAGATGCTCTAAAATGGGACCGAAATGAATACATGGGACCCGCGGCGTGGCATCGCGGTGATCGCGGATTTGCAGCGCTTGCCCGGTGCGTTGCTGCCGATCTTGCATGGGCTGCAAGAGGAGTTCGGATATATCGACAAATCCGCGATTCCGCTGATCGCGGACGCGTTGAATTTGTCGGAGGCGGAAGTTTTTGGCGTACTCAGTTTTTATCCTGATTTTCGAACCACACCGCCGGGAAATCATACGCTGAAAATCTGCCGTGCCGAGGCGTGCCAATCCATGGATTGCGAAGGGCTGATCAAGAGCGTCGAGAACCGTTTTGGCGTGAAGCTCGGGAGAGGAACTGTGGATCGAAACCTTTCCCTGGACCCCGTTTTTTGTTTGGGAAACTGCGCGCTCGCTCCCTCCGTCATGCTGGACGGCGAAGTATACGGCCGCCTTTCAAAGGACAGTCTGAACAGTCTCATCGATGGTTTAGAGAAATCATCGACGGTCTAGAGCAAGAAGAATGACGGTTTATCTATCGCGGGACACTTCGGCGCTTTCGGTGGGAGCGGATTCGGTCGCCCGGGCCCTTTTAGAGTCCCGCCCCGACGTCACGATTGTGCGCACGGGCTCGCGCGGCATGTGTTGGCTCGAGCCGTTGCTCGAAGTCGAAACCGCTTCGGGACGGATTGCCTACGGGCCGGTCACGGCAGGCGCAATCCCGGACTTGCTGCGAGCCGGTTTCCTGGAGGGCAAACCTCACTCCTCCCGTCTGGGACCGACGGAAGAGATTCCCTATCTCAAACAGCAGGAGCGGCTCACATTCGCGCGATGCGGCATCACCGATCCTCTCTCGCTTTCGGATTATGCAGGGCACAACGGCTGGCGCGGCTTGACGCGGGCGCTGGAGTTATCGCCGGAGGCCATTGTTGAAACGATCGCGGGCTCGGGGTTGCGCGGTCGCGGAGGCGCGGGATTTCCGACGGGGATCAAGTGGCGCACGGCGCGGCAGGCGATCTCCGATCAGAAGTACATCGTGTGCAACGCCGATGAAGGCGACAGCGGAACGTTTGCCGATCGCATGATTATGGAAGGCGATCCTTTCGTTTTAATCGAGGGGATGATCATCGCGGGGATCGCGGTGGGGGCGACGAAGGGATATGTGTACATCCGGTCGGAGTATCCTCGTGCTTTCCAGACGTTTCAGCGCGCGCTTGCGATCGCACGCGAGAAAGGCTACCTGGGCGACGATATCCTCGGGAGCGGAAACGCTTTTGATATGGACGTCCGCCTCGGCGCCGGAGCGTACATTTGCGGGGAAGAAACGTCTCTGCTCGAGAGCTTGGAAGGAAAGCGCGGCCAGATTCGCTACAAACCTCCATTGCCCGCCATCGAAGGGTTATTCGGCAAACCGACCGTCGTAAACAACGTGATCTCGCTCGCGACGGTGCCGATCATTCTGGAGAAGGGCGCGGATTTCTATCGTGAGTTCGGCCTGGGCAAATCGAGGGGCACACTGACCATTCAGCTCGCGGGTAATGTGAAGCGTGGCGGGCTGGTGGAGAAAGCTTTTGGAGTGACGCTTCGCCAAGCGATCTACGATTTCGGCGGAGGAACCGCCAGCGGAAGACCAGTGCGGGCCGTACAGGTGGGCGGACCGCTGGGAGCGTACTTCCCCGAGTCTTTACTCGATACGCCGCTCGATTACGAAGCTTTCGCCGCTCACAAGGGAATTCTCGGCCATGGCGGTATCGTCGTCTTCGATGACACGGTCGATCTTGCCAAACAGGCTCGCTTCGCGATGGAGTTCTGCGCGATCGAGAGTTGCGGCAAGTGCACGCCCTGCCGCATCGGGTCTACGCGAGGAGTCGAAGTGATCGATCGCATCGTGGCGGGCCATGATCTCGCGCGGAATCTCGAGCTGCTCGATGATTTGTGCGAACTGATGCGGGATGGTTCGCTGTGCGCATTAGGGGGACTGACGCCGCTTCCGGTTCTGAGCGCGATTCGGCATTTCCCAGGGGATTTTTCAAACCGTGGATTTCGTGAAACGGTAGGTGATCGCAATGGCACTTCTGCAAGAAACTGATTACGGGACGCCGGCATCCGATCGTAAAGAGAGCGTCACGCTCGAAATCGACGGGAAACCGGTAACGGTTGCCGGCGGCACGTCGATTATGCGCGCGGCGGTTATGGCTGGAGTCCAGGTGCCGAAGCTCTGTGCGACCGATAACCTGAACGCATTTGGATCCTGCCGCTTATGTCTCGTCGAAATTGAAGGACGGCGCGGAACGCCTGCGTCCTGCACAACGCTCGTCGAGCAGGGAATGCGCGTCCACACGCAGACACCGAGGCTCGCGAAGCTGCGGCGCGGCGTCATGGAGCTGTACATTTCAGACCATCCCCTGGACTGTCTGACCTGCGCCGCAAACGGGAACTGCGAACTCCAGGATATGGCGGGCGTCGTCGGGCTGCGGGAAGTCCGATACGGCTACGAAGGGGAAAATCATTTTACAAATTCGGAAAAGGACGAATCCAATCCGTATTTTACTTTTGATCCCGGCAAATGCATTGTGTGCTCACGCTGCGTGCGTGCTTGTGAAGAAGTCCAGGGCACATTCGCGCTGACGGTGGACGGGCGCGGCTTCGCGTCAAAGATTTCAGCCGGGGACAAACCTTTTCTTGAATCGGAATGTGTTTCCTGCGGGGCGTGTGTACAGGCTTGCCCCACGGCCACGCTCACGGAGAAAACTCTCATCGCGAAGGGGCAGGGCGAACACAGCGTGGTAACCACCTGCGCGTATTGCGGCGTGGGCTGCGCCTTCAAGGCCGAAATGAAGGGAAACGACATCGTCCGCATGTTGCCCTACAAAGACGGGAAGGCGAACCATGGCCATTCCTGCGTCAAGGGCCGGTTTTCCTGGGGCTACGCAACTCATCGGGACCGGATCCTGAAGCCCATGATCCGGGCCACGATTACAGATCCGTGGCGCGAAGTGAGCTGGGAAGAGGCAATTCAATACGCCGCGGGTGAATTCAAGCGCATTCAGTCCCGGTATGGAAGGGACTCGATCGGCGGGATCACGTCTTCGCGCTGCACCAATGAAGAGACGTATCTGGTGCAGAAGATGGTTCGCGCGGCGTTCGGCAACAACAACGTCGATACGTGCGCCCGAGTCTGCCATTCGCCCACGGGCTACGGACTGAACAACACGTTCGGCACCTCGGCCGGAACGCAGGATTTCGATTCGGTCGAAGAAGCGGATGTCATCCTGGTGATCGGGGCCAACCCGACGGACGCTCATCCCGTGTTCGCCTCGCAGATGAAACGCCGGCTGCGTGCGGGAGCGCGGTTGATCGTCCTCGATCCACGCCGCATCGATCTGGTGAAATCGGCGCACATTGAGGCGGACTATCATCTCCCGTTGCTGCCGGGCACCAATGTCGCGATGATCAACGCCTTCGCGCACGTGGTCGTAACGGAAGGGCTGGTGGCTGAGGAATTCGTGAGGGAACGCTGCGATCCGGCGGCGTTCGAGTTCTGGCGCACATTCATCGCCGACGAGCGGAACTCGCCCGAAGCCGTCGAACGTTATACCGGTGTGCCTGCGGCTGACGTACGCGCCGCTGCCCGGCTCTATGCGACCGGCGGCAACGCAGCTATCTATTACGGGTTGGGCGTAACCGAGCACAGCCAAGGTTCCACCATGGTGATCGGCATGGCGAACCTCGCCATGGCTACGGGCAATATCGGCAGGCGCGGGGTGGGCGTGAATCCGTTACGCGGCCAGAATAATGTGCAAGGGTCCTGCGATATGGGCTCGTTCCCACACGAGTTTTCGGGCTACCGCCACGTCTCGAACGACGCCGTTCGCCAGGCTTTCGAGGACGCGTGGCATGTCCCTTTGCAAAATGAGCCGGGCCTGCGGATCTCGAACATGATCGACGCGGCTATCGACGGCACGTACAAAGGCATCTACATACAGGGCGAGGATATCGTCCAATCCGATCCGAATACGCAACATATGACAGCGGGGCTAACCGCGATGGAGTGCGTGGTGGTTCAGGATTTGTTCCTGAACGAGACCGCAAGCTACGCGCACGTCTTCCTGCCGGGCTCTTCCTTCCTCGAAAAAAACGGCACGTTCACAAACGCGGAACGGCGGATCAGTCCCGTGCGGAAGGCGATTCCGCCGCTCGCGGGCCTGGAGGATTGGGAGATTACCATGAAGCTTTCCGAAGCGCTCGGGTATCCGATGCACTATTCGCACCCTTCGGAAATCATGGATGAAATCGCACGCTTAACTCCGACTTTCAGCGGCGTGAGCTTTGCGAAGATCGACCAAATGGGCAGCCTGCAATGGCCCTGCAATGCGAAGGCGCCGGAAGGCACGCCCATTATGCACGTCGGCGGCTTCGTCCGCGGCAAAGGCCGATTCATGATCACCGAGTTTGTGCCCACCGACGAGCGGACGACGTCCCGCTTCCCGCTGATCCTGACAACCGGACGCATCCTGACGCAATACAACGTGGGCGCGCAGACGGCGCGCACGGAAAATAATGTCTGGCACCCGGAGGATATTTTAGAAATCCATCCTGCGGATGCGGAAAACCGCGGGATTCGAGAAGGAGATCTCGTCTCGCTCGCGAGCCGCGCCGGCGAAACGTCCCTGAAGGCTCACATCTCCGAGCGCATGCAGCCGGGCGTGGTGTACACCACCTTTCATCACATGTTCACCGGGGCCAACGTGGTGACCACCGAATTCAGCGACTGGGCGACGGGTTGTCCGGAATACAAGGTAACCGCTGTTCAGGTCAGTCCCGCCAGGAAGCTGTCCCAGTGGCAGGAGCATTATCGGGAAACCCGGAAGCAGACCACTCATATTTTGACCGAGGCTGTCCGCGGCCCGGCCGGCGACTGAAACCGCGATGAACGCGAACACGATGGTCCACAACGCGAACCAGATCGCGCTGTACTTCGCCGGCTATCCCCACGAGGAAGCGGTAGCAGGAATCGCCGACCACTTCACCAAATTCTGGGAGCGGCGAATGAAGGATCAGATCAAGCAATACGTCGCACAAGGCGGCGCGGGACTTCACGAATTGGCGCTCGAAGCGGTAAAGCGTCTCGCGTAACTTGCTTCCGAAAAGCGTTTCTCGAAGTGAGTACGGATGGCGAACGGGTCAGCGCTCCGGTTCCCAAACCGCGCTCGAGTCGCGATCACGTCCAACGATCAGTTACTCAAATTTTTCTTAAAGAACGCGATGGCTCGCGGCCAGGAGTCCAGCGTCGCGGCGGGATTGCCGGCCATTTCCTGGAAATACAGGAACGAGTGGGTCGTCTTCGGGTAGATGTGCGACTCATAAACCTTCCCGAGCTTTTCCATCTTTTCGATCGTGGGCGCCACAGTGCTGGTGACGCGGGCGTCGTTCTCGCCGTAGAACCCGATCACCGGAGCTTTGATCCGCGCCATCTCGGCATCGTCCGGCGGCGTTCCGAAATAGACCACGGCTGCGCTGAGCGCGGGATTCAGGGCGGCAAAACGGAAGCTCTGTCCGCCCCCGTCACAAAAACCGATGCTTCCACTTTTGCCGTTGGCGCGCGGAAGCTTCATGGCCCAATCCCAGGCAGCCTTGTAACGCCGCTGTTTTTCATCGCCCGTGATCTTCGCGCCGGCGCGCATCGCATCGTCGACGAACTCGAAGCTATCGATCCCGCCGCCGTTCGGTCCCGTGCCGGACCACGCATCGGGAGCGACCGCGATAAAACCTTCCTGCGCGAGCTGATCGGCCACGGAGCGGACCCATTCGTCCATGCCTGTGCCGTACTGCATCACGATGATGACTCCGGCCTTCCCTTCTCCCGCCGGATATTCGACCCACGTGTGCAGCTTGATATCGCCGTACGGAATATCGATCCACTCCTTGCGCAGCTTGGACGCCGCAAGCGTCGCGCGCGCAGTATAGTGGCCTGCGGGGAGATTCGGCTGCTTCTCGATGGTGCTGGTGGCGCCGCCGCCCGCCGAAGCCCGCGAGCCCTGCTGCGCGAGCAAGACTCCGCCATGCGGCATTTCCATGCCCGGCATCATTCCCATGTGAGCGGCGTGTTCGGAGGGGTCCATGGCTCCCATCCCCATATCCATTCCCATCATCATTTCAGCTCCCATTTGGGGATGATTCCCCGTCTGTACGGTCAAAAAGTCCATGGCGGCGCGCCATCCTTCGGATGAGAGCGGGAAATCCTGAGCGCGGACGCCGGATTTCGCGTGGATCGATCGAGCGCTGCTATCGAGTTCGAGAGCCGCGCTCTTGCCATCGGCGGCCGGCAAGGCGAGTGAGAAATCGCGAATGGCTTTTTCGCGCCTGGCGATTTCGGCGGGTCCGAGCCGCGCGAGCATCGCGTTGCGCGCCTCCGCCGTTGCAAACGATTCGCTATCGCCGCCGCGGGGACCGGCATTGGTGAGCACATCGCCCGCGACGGCGATAAATCCGTCGGCCGCGACCTGATCGCTTACGGCGCGCACCCACGGCGTAAAGCCTTCCCGTTTGGCCGATACGAAGACCACGGGAGCGCGATCGGAACGCTCCGGGTAAACGATGAACGTGAGCAGAACGGAATTCCCGTAGGTGACGCCCACCCAATCGCGGCAGCGGGGCGTGGTCTCGAGCACCGCTTTCGATTCCGCTGTTGTGATCAGCGCCGAATGCAGAGTGGGCGCGAGCGTGCCTCCCACCGGACGCGTGATCGAGACCGGCGGGGAATCGCGATTCATGTGTGCTCCGGCTGCGGCGGATTGCTGCGCCGAGGCGCACACCGCGATCGAAAGGGAACAGAACAGCAGCGAATGGAATTGTTTCGAGCTCATGCAGCCACCTTTACTTCAGATTTTGTTTCAACCACTCCATGGCCAACGTCCAGGATTCGGCAACGGCCTGCCCGTTCATTCCTTCCACCTGATAGGAGAGGAATGCATTGGTAGCTCCCGGATAGACGTGATATTCAAAATTCTTGCCGGCCTTCTTCATCTCCGCGGCGACCTGCTCCACGCGGGCCGGCGTTTCGACCGGATCGTCGGCGCCATAGAGCCCGAGAACGGGCGCTTTGATCTTCGCCATGACGGCGGGTTCCGGGGCAGCTCCATAAAATACGACCGCGGCGTCCAGCTTGGGAGCCTCCGCTGCAAAGCGAAAGGCCTGCGTTCCGCCAAGACCGGAGCCAAGGACCGCGATCTTCCCGTTCGCGCGCGGCTGGCGCAGCGCAAAATCGTACGCGGCGCGGTATCGCCGCATGGCCTCCGCCGCGGGGACCTTCAAGTTGGCCCGCCAGGCTTGATCCGGAAATTTGAAGGATTCGTAGTTCCCTGCATTCGGGCCGAATCCCGAGGTCAGATCCGGCGCCACGACGAGAAATCCCTCGGAGGCAAGCTGATCGGCGAGCGCGCGCTGGAGATCGTCCAGACCAGGATCGTACGGCATGAGAAGTACGACCGGGACCTTGCCGTCGCCCTGCGGATAATGCACCCAGATGTGCAGTTTTCCTTTGCCGTACGGAATGTCCTGCCATTCATGCTTCAGCGGCGTTCGCGCAACCGTGGACGCCGCGGTAAAGAGATTGGCCGGCAGCTCCGGAACCTTACCGGCGAGGCCGCCCGGGCGCGGAGTTTTTTTCTTCTGATCGTTTTTTCCGGCGGGCTCGTTTCCCGAAGGTTGCTGCGCCGCGGCGAACCCGAGCCACACGAGTCCCGCTACAGCAAGGAACGCGGCACTCGTCTTCACTCGGGTTTTCACGCGGCCTAGGTTTAAGCTCATGCGCGGGTTCTCCAAAGGCTTTCAGTCTATGTGAATGAGGGGCTGAAATCAACAAAACGTCGGGGCGCGTAGCCGGCCAAGCACGCGTTCCCTCCTTTGGCGCTCTGCGCGTGTGGTGCTCTGCGCGTGCTTCTTTGCTTTCGAGCTGAGTGTATTCGCGCGGGATGGCGGAGAAAAAAGTGGCCGCGAGCGGATACTCTCGTCCATACCCCCGAGACACGCCCTATCTCGGTCCGATTCTGGCTAACATAGCAACGGGCAGACGTTTCGTTCGAACGCTCGCGGGTCAACTTGCGCTAAAGATCGGCGACCAATCGCACGATCGAAAGGGGGGTGTCGGTGAAATTCAGAAGACTCAGCCTGTTCACGTGCTGCGGGAGCCTCGTGCTGCTCGGGATCGCCGCAAGCGCTTGTGGTCAGAACAGACTGCATGTGACCGTCTCCGAGGGCGACCAGTTTGAACATCTCATTCAGCTCCCGGATGCGTTCCGCGAATCAAGCTTGGGCGATCCGCGAGTCCCCTTTGATCATTACGCATTTCGATCCATCCCTTCTTCGCCAGACGTGCTTCTCCTGGCCGCCTGCAAGTATGATGTCGCCGACAAGACCAAGTCGCTTCAGAAGGAGGATATCTGCAGCCCGAATGCGTTCGCGATCGACGCGGGCCACCTCTACGCGGTTCGTGCAGTTGAGCCCCAGGAGTGGGACCGGACTGTCTCTGTTCCTGGCTACTTTCATATGAAGGACCCTCTTGAGCGAACGCTAAAAGAGTTTTTGGCAAAGCCGGCAGATGTGAAGCCGATGCCCATTCCTTCAGACGAACGACTCGAACGGGAGGGCTACCAGTATCGGGGCAAGGCGTATCACCGCCGTGGTGCTTGGATTTCGCTGCGTACGGTTGGCGACTCGGCGGACGGACGAATTCTGGTGCTTGGAGGCGCCGATAAGCGGAAACTGCCGGATCCGAACAAGGTATTTCTGGGTAACCCGATCATGGGTGGAACTTTCGGAACCTTCGCCGTGGATATTTTTGACACAAATACGGGGCGCCGCTTGGCTGCGGTTGATGCTGACTGCGAGATGAATGTGATGCTCTGCATGCGCCGCGCAAATCTCGCAAACTCGCGATGGTTTGCCGTCGCTCTGGACGGCTCGCTGACCAATGTGATGCTTTTCGACTTCAAAACCGACGGAGGCTCGGCGCGATGAAGTGGGGCGCGTAGGTCGGGCGCGTGTTCCCCAGCACGTTCCTTTGTCACGCTATACTCTCTAATCGAACTCGTGCGACTGACAGACCGGAAAGGCGAAAGGCGAAAAGAGATGTCAAAGAGAATCGTTGCGTATCTTGTTCCTTGTTTGATGCTGTGCGCGTGCTTCGTTGCGTTCGAGAGCGGCACGTTCGCGCAGGACAAAAAAGGTGGGCGCGGGCAAAATATTTCAAATCTGCCCGATAACGACCAATCGCGCGCGCATATCGCGGCCGCCAAGAAACTCGCGGGCGACGACCCGGTGCTGGCGAAAACCTTTACGTTTTTCTGCACCGTAAACGATATCAACGCGCCCCGGCCGGGGATTGAAGCGACGAAAGTATTCGACAACCTTTACGCGATCCCCAGCAGCAACGTGCAGCAAACCACGGTGTGGGCCATCACCACGCGCGATGGAATCATTCTGATCGATTCCGGGCAGGAGGGCAGGACGCAGGCCATCATCGCGGAGATGCAAAGCTTGGGACTCGATCCCGCAAAGGTGAAGTACATCCTGCTGGGGCACGGCCATGGCGATCACTTCGCGGGCGCGGCGTACTTCCAGGAGCACTACGGCACCCGGGTGGGGACCACCGCCGCGGATTGGGATTTGATTTACCCGGCGAATCCGAACGGCAAAAAGCAAAGTGACAACCGCCCGAATCGCGATCTGGTTCTCAAAGAAGGCCAGGATATTACGCTCGGCGAGGAAACGGTGCACGTTATCGAAATCCCGGGCCACACCCCCGGCTCGGTCGCCTTCATTTTCAACGTGAAAGAGAACGGTGCAACGCATACGGCTGGAATTTTTGCAGGAACGATCCTGGGCCAGGCGGGAATTACGACCGAGGGTTTGAACCAATATCTGCGGTCCATCGATCATTATCTGGAAATTGCAAAGAGGATGAATGTGGACGTGGAGATTCAAAACCACGCGCTCTTCGACGACACGGAAGGCCGGATGGCGGCATTCAAGACTCGAAAAGCGGGGGACCCGAATCCTTTGCTGATGCCGATCGACAAGTACGCGAGGATGTGGGGTGTGGTTTCCGAATGCATCCGCGCCGAGATCGCGCGTCGTCCCAGCAACTAGACTCCGCGTGCGCAAACGGTTCGAGCGTTCTAGACATTTTATTCCGGCGCGATTTATTCCGGCGCGATTTATTCCGGCGCGATTTATTCCGGCGAGGTCCGCAATGAAATTTTTGTTCTGCATCCTTGCCGCGGCCGCCTTGTGCTCTGGGGCGGAGCTGCAGGAAGCCTTCGACGCGCGGCAAGCGTACGCCTATACCGCGCAGGTCGCCGGCTTCGGAGAGCGCTGGCCGGGCTCCCCCGGGCATAAAAAAACCGAGGACCTGATCCACGCGGTTCTGCGCAAGGACGGCGCTATGATCGAGGGCGACGATTTCACCGCCCAAACTCCGCGCGGGTCCGTCGCGGTCCACAACATCATCGGCAAATTCAATTCCACTGCCGATCCGAACCAGCCGATCGTCATTCTCGCCGGCCACTACGACACGCTCTTCCAGCCGGGCTTCATCGGCGCCAACGACGGCGGTTCCAGCACGGCAATTCTGCTCGCCTTCGCCGACGCTTTAGCGCGTGAGAAAACCAAAATGCAGGTCTGGCTTGTCTGGACAGATCTCGAAGAAGCCATCCAGGCGTTTAACGAGAACGACGGCCTTTATGGCAGCCGCCATCTCGCGCAAAAGCTCGCCATGAACGGGACCGCCAAACGAGTGAAGGGATTTTTTCTTCTCGACATGATCGGCGACAAGGACCTTGGCGTGGCCCGCGAAACGGTTTCGTCGCGCTCGCTCCAGGAAATCATTGCCGCCGCGGCCGCGAAGCTTGGCTACAGCCGGTACTTCTTCCAATACGAAGAGGGAATCATCGACGACCAGGTGCCCTTCGCGCGCGCCGGAATTCCTTCGGTCGATGTAGTGGATGCAATGTACGGCCGGATGGGGCCGGGTTTCGACGGCATGGGCGAGTTCCATCACGCGAACACAGACACGATGGACAAGATCTCGCAAAAGAGCCTGGAAATCGTCGGCCGCACGATTCTACTCACGGTCCAAATGATGGATAACGCGAGATAGCATCGCTTGAGCGACTCAGGTTAACGGGTTCAAACTCTACCGGACGACCTGATATTTTCCGCGCAGCTCACTGATGATGACTCGCGAATCATGCAGAGGGTCCTCGACCAGCTTGGGCTGATCGTCGATCACCATGATGGCCCGTTGTTTGGGGTTGTACGGCTTCCAGTCCGGCATCAGTTTGTTGCTCGGATTTCCGGTTTTCGCGAAATTGGTCCAGGCGAGGCTGACTTTATCCGCGAGCGCCTGCTCGCGCGGAGTGACGGGACCGATCAGCGGCGTCGGCGTGGGCCAGACTGTCGAACGCGTAGGGAATCTCGGCGGTATGCGGCGCCCCAAGCTTCCCTCCGCGGGCAGGCACGGTGTGCGCGAAGTAGTAGACAAACACGGGCGCGCCGTTCTGCTCCGCTTTGCGATCCGCCTGATCCTGAATGCCGGTCATGGCCGCCTGGCTGGCGATGAGTTGGTACACGATCTGATTGGGCTGGCCCGGATTCTGCGCGCGGACTGTTTTCACCAGCCGCGCCAGATCGTCCTGCGTGATGCCCCTGAAGTTTCCTTTCAGCAGTTCCTTGAGACGCGCATCGTCGATCGGATCAAGCGGTGGGTCCGGACTGAAAAAATTGGACTCGTTCCGCGTGGTGCCGGTCATGAAAGGAATGCTCGCGCAGAGGGGCGAAACGACCGGATCGAATACGTTCGCGGAGAGAGCACGTCCGTCCACCACCGGAGAGGGATTGAAACGCACCGTCGCCATAACCTGAACCAGCTTGTCGGCAGGTACGGCTTGGAGTTCGGCAAGCGATTTGACACCGAGCGCGTCCACTACTCGCTTAGCCGCCGCGGAAGCCTGTTCCTTCACACCCGAGCGCACGGCGGATCCGCTCTCCGCGATCGCGCGGTGGAAGAGCCCCTTGGCCGGGGTCATTCCCATGAGGGTGGACACTTTCCCCGCGCCTCCGGACTGGCCGAAGATGGTCACATTGCCCGGATCTCCGCCAAAATTGGCGATATTCGCCCGCACCCACTGCAGCGCCGCGACGCAGTCCAGAATGCCCGCGTTGCCCGAGTCGGCATAAGCATCGCCGTAAAGATCGGCGAGATAAAGAAACCCGAAGATGTTCAGGCGGTGCGTAACGGTCACGAGCACCACACCGTGCTTTTCGCAAAGATTGCGGCCGTCGTAACTGGTCGCGCCGCCGGAGCCCGCGGCGAAACCGCCACCGTGGAACCACACCATCACGGGACGCTTTCCGGAATTTTTGCCGACCGCAGGAGTGTACACGTCAAGGTTCAGGCAGTCCTCCGTGTAGGGGCCGTTCTGAACCATGTCGGTCTCTTCTTTCATCGGCGTGCCGGTGCGCTGCGGACACATCCCGCCCTGCTGGGTGGTCTCACGAACTCCGCTCCATGCCTTGGGCGCTTTTGCGGGCAGCCAACGATTCGCGCCCTCCGTGGATGCGCCGTACGGAACACCCTTGAACACTTTGATAGGCCCGTCGGCGTAGCCGCGAATTTTGCCGTACGCGGTGTCGGCAACCGGTCCCTCGGAGGCCGAAGCCGTTTCGCGGCCCAGCAGAATCGCTCCGCCCGCGGCCACGCTGCCTTTGAGGAATTGGCGGCGATCCGACTGCGTCTTCTTTTCGTTCGTCTTTTCGTTCGTCATGGTTTGATCCCCCCCTTTATGTCAGTTCGATGATCCGGCGGCCTTCATCTTCGCGAGCTTTTCCTGAAACTCCACTTCGCGCGCGGCGGCGTAGCCCCGGAAGATGTCCCGATCGATATTGAGCTTGCTATCGGCTTTCAATTTCGCGATTCGCTCGGCCATGGTTCCCGAAGGCTGGTTCACGATTCCGCCCCAACCGTAGATTCCATTTTCCAGGTAAATGTCCACGGGCAAAAGTTTCGCCCACATGTCGAACGTGTGGCGTACGGAGGCTTCGTTAATGTACGGGCTACGGCTGATGTCGTCGGGAAATTCCCAACAGCAGAATTCGATGACGCGATACGTGTGGCCCCCGTCTTTCACGTTGAACAACCAACTGGTGGACGAAGGGCTGTGGCCCGGAGCGAGGTACGCGGTAACGGACAAAGGACCGACCTTGACCACATCTCCGTCATACAGCGCGCGGTCGACTTTCACCGCGGGAGTCGGCCGTCCGCCGCCGCCACGCGCGCCAAGATTCGGAGGTCCCTTCTTCTCGGCTTCGCCGCGGCCCCCGGCGTTCGGAGCGGGAGGAGGCGGAGTGCGATGTTCGATGTAAGGGATCTCCGCGAATCCGGCCATGATCTGCGCGCCGGTTTTCTCTTTCATGTACGCGGCTCCTCCGGCCACATCCGGATGACTGTGGTTGAGCAGAATCACTTTGATGTCGCTCATCTTGAATCCCAGGCTCTCGATATTTTTCTGAATGCTTTCCGAAGCATTGACAAAGCCCGCGCCCAGCAGGATGTGGCCTTGCGGAGAGGTCAAGAGATACGCGCCGCCGTTGGCGTCGCCGACCATGTAAAGATTGCTGATGACTTTGAACGGCTCGGCCGGCGCGCTCGGGTCCGCGATTTGAGGACGAATCTCGGCGGAAACCGCGACAATCTTCTTGCCGGTTTCGAGATCCTTGGCGGTGAAGGGCGGCAAGGGAGCCTGCGCATCAAGAACGCAGGAAGCGCACAGCAGGAGAGCGAGCGGCGAGTAACGGATCATGCATTCCTCCTTGGAATCGCAATTGGAATTATTTCACGTCCGTCGATCGCCTGGGGCATCCTAATGCCGGCGGCGCGAATTACGGCTTCCCGGGCGTTCACCACAAATCGTTGAAACAGAACCGTTAAAATCCTCCGGACCAGCAAGCAATGCAGGCGCGGGTGGCGCCATCGGCAGCGCGCAGGATTTCGCCACCCGAGCCCGACGCCTGCCGACTGTGTAGAAATTGCAGAAAAAGACCGCGATTTTGCCGCTCTTTTTTGATTGCTCTTTCGAAGTTTTCCATGGTACTCTGAGGCCGAAGTATTTGTGTTTTGGCATCTTCGCTCAGTCCGGTCCAGACCGTCCCTCGTCCGATCCTGCCCCGATTCACCAACTAGCATCCACAAGGAAAATTGAAATGAAGAATATTTTCGTAGGGAACCTCAGCTTCGGTGCCACTGAAGCTGCGGTCCGGTCTCTGTTCGAGGCATATGGAACCGTCGAACGCGTTAGCATCGTAACCGATCGCGATACAGGGCAGGCAAGAGGGTTCGGCTTCGTCGAAATGAGTGTGAACTCGGACGCGGACCGCGCGATCGCCGAGTTGAACGGTCATGAAATGGATGGGAGAGCGCTCAATGTGAACGAAGCTCGCCCGAAGACCGAGCGTGGATTCGGCGGCGGTGGCGGCGGCGGCGGCCAGCGTCGTAACAATCGCTGGTAGATTGATTCCTCGAGCAGGGGGCGCGGTCTCAGGACTGGCGCCCCTCGCACGTAGTCGTTCCGCTCTTGCTCCGCCTGCCGTCTTCTCTTGCATCCGCCTTCCGGCTCCTCTTGATCCGCCTTTCGGCTAAGCCGTTCCCATTCGCGTCGAAGATTTTGGGGTCGAAATTTAGAAACTCCCGATTTGGATTTGACACCGACGGCGCCAAATCCGACAGTGGAAGAGTATGCGAGTTTTTCTCGTGGCGCTTGTCGCTGCGATCCTCCTGACCGGCTGTTCCGACGATTCCAAGACCGCTGCTCCCAAGGCCCCCGAGGCTCCGTCGCCCCCGATCACGGGGCGGCAGGCGTTTCAATATATGTACGGCTCGGCGCGCCTGTGGGCTCCCGACGCCCAGCCTCTATCCGTCCGCAGCGTGAATGTGACCGGCGTGCAAACGGAACCGGGAAAGGCCGGGGCCTGGGAGGTGGTGTTTGTTTCCGTCTCCACCGCAATGGGGCGTACCTATACCTGGTCGGCTCTGGAGACGGAAGGGCTGCACAAAGGGGTCTTTCCCGGACAGCGGCAAGCGTGGAGCCCGGGAGGCGCCGAGAATCCTTTCGCGGCCGGTGAAATTAAGATCGATACGCCGGAGGCGCTGGACATCGCCACCAAGGCGAGCGCCGAATATCTGGGAAAACCCGGCAAGCATCCGCCCGTGAATTTCCTGCTCGACGTGTCGGGCCGCTTTTCCGCTCCCGCGTGGCGCGTGCTGTGGGGCAACACGGTTTCATCGGCGGAATATACCGTGACCGTGGATGCCGCCGCGGGAAAACTTTTAGCGAAGGAATAGGCCGCGTACGTTTCGGCCGGCGATTGCCGGCGCGATCGCAATTTCAAGGAGAGCCACATGGCTGCGAAGATTCCGTCGGAACCCGTTCCAAATCAGTCGCCCGTGAAAAACATGATCGGAGACATCGCGCCCAAGCTGGCGGAGATCACCGACGATGTACTTTTCGGTGATATCTGGGAGCGTCCGGGCCTCGCCAAGCGCGACCGCAGCCTGATTACGGTTGCCGCACTGATGGCAATGAACCGGCTGGAACAGCTTCCCTTCCATTTAGGGCGGGCGCTCGAAAACGGCCTGACCCGCGAAGAGCTGGTGGAAGCGATCACGCAGCTTGCGTTTTATTCCGGCTGGCCGACGGCGATGTCGACGCTGGCCCTCGCGAAAAAAGTTTTCGCCGAGCGCGAACCATCGAAGTAGCGATTCGTTCAAGGAGTTCGTGGCGATGCAAGACCCCGCAGCGATCGGCGCCGCGAGGCCCACTCAACGCTTCGGCACGGTGTAGCGGATACCGATGCCGGTTTTCAGCGGGTTGGGATCGGTGGCAACGCTCCAGTTCATGCCGCCCAGGATTTCGCCGCTTCTGATATCGACGACATCGTCGCCGAGCTGGGCCACGATTTGAGCGCTGAAATCCTGCGGCGGATTCCCGGAGCGGGTAATGCCGTTCTCGACGACGCGCGCACCCGCATTTTTCACCGCTGCCAGATAGTACTCGTACACGGCGCGGATGGAATCGCGGGTGCCGAAGGTGGCCGTCGGTTCGAAAGTCCACAGCATCTTCAGCTCGGAGGCGCGGGCATTCGGGTACACCGGAAGCCAGGCGGGCATTTTCGCACCTTCCGACTTCACCGCGCCGGGCCGGTTCAAATTCGCCTCGGCGATGCTGCGGATCTCAAGATAATACTCGTCCGCCGTGCCGGTATCGCGCAGACAGAGCAGACCGCGCGCGTCGTCGTACCACGCCGCCACGAAATGTCTCTTCGGAGCTTGCGTGCCGGACGGCTTGAACGTCACCGTCATCTGCACGGCGCCCTCGGGAGTGCGGGGAGGGATGCCGACCATGACCGACACAAGGCCCGTGGCGTTCTTGCCGGAGATGATTTTGCTCGTCGGGCTCCCGAGGGGCGCGCTCGTCACGAATCCCTGGGAGGCCAGCAATTGCGCGTAATAAGCGACCGACTGATCGACCGTGCCGCCGCCGGCGAAGGTGGCCGAGGACATTCTCGAGTTCACGTCATATTCAGCCCGCAGAGGGACTGCGCCGGCATAAGGATAAAGCCAGGCCGGGAGCTTGCTCTGCCCCGGTTGCGGATTCGCGGGCTTCAGGTTTCTTTGCACCGCGTCGCTGTCGGTGTCGATGACGAGATGGTGGCCCTGCGCCTCCACGCTGACGAAGTTTTCCGCATGCAGAGCGGCGATGGAAGCCCATCCTGCGGCGCAGGCAAAACATCGTCTCATGATGAACCGGGATTTCATGGTTAACCGGCTAATCGGCCGGCCGTGCGGGCGCCTTTAGTTTTGTTTCCGCGGCCCCGTGCGTGAGCGCGGGGCTTAAGAGCTTCGTCGTGTAAGCCCCAAGCTGACGCATGGGGCTCCGCGAAATTCGCTGCTACGACTTCTTCGGACGCTTGATCTCGATTACGGGAATCAGCGAATGCGCAGGTCCCGGGGCGGCCGTCGAGCGGGCGCGCTGGGTGCTCATTTCGGTGTTCAGGGTGGAAACAAACGTCTCGATCTGGCGCTGCATCTCTTCCATTTTTTCCCGCATGTTCAGGATGATTTCGACGCCCGCTAAATTCACCCCGAGGTCGCGGGTCAGCTTCAGGATGACGTTGAGGCGCTCCATATCCTCTTCGGTGTACAGGCGAGTGTTCCCTTCGCTGCGCGACGGCTTGAGCAGACCCTCGCGCTCGTAGAGCCGCAGCGTCTGCGGATGGATCTGATACTGTTCGGCGATAGCCGAAATCATGTAGCCGGCTTTTCGCGTCTTTGCCATAAAACTCTGCCTCTAAACCTTGCCTGACGAAGCCACGGGCTAGACCTTCGTCCACATTTCCGCGCGCGGATCTTCCGGATGCAGCGTCGCGTATTCCCTGAGAAGTTCCTTGGTGCGCTCGTCCTGCACCACCGGGCCTTCCATGCCGATCTCGACAATCTGATCGCCGCGCACGCTGGTGCGCGCGTTCAGAACGCCTTTTTCGCGCAGCCGGAACTTCTGCCCGTTCTTGGTCCCCTGCGGAATTTTCAAAAGCGCGCGGCCGTCGATGGTGGGCACTTCGATCTTGGTTCCGAGGCCCGCTTCGTCGATGCGCACCGGCACGGTGATGTGAATGTCATCTCCCTCGCGCCGGAAAAACGCGTGCGGTTCGACGCGCAGAGTGATGTACAGATCTCCGGGAGGAGCGCCGCCGGTGCCGGCGTTGCCCTTGCCCGCGACCCGCAAACGCGAGCCCTGCTGCGCGCCCGGCGGAATGCGCACTTCCACGTTCTCCGTGGTCATAATCCGGCCGTCGCCGTTGCAGGTCGCACAGCGGTTCCGCAGGCGGCCCGACCCCTCGCACTTCGGGCAGGTGAGGCTGAAGCGCATGGCCCCGGCCATTTGCGTGACGTTGCCGCTGCCGTTACATTCCGGGCAAACGGTGTTGGTTCCGGAGCGCGCGCCCGTGCCTCCACAGGTGGCGCACACTTCCTGGCGGTTGATTTTCAATTTGACTTGCGTGCCGCGAACGGCCTGCCAGAAATCCACGCTCAAGCCATATTCGAGATCGGTGCCTTTTTGCGTGGCCTCGGCGGCCGGCTCGTTCTGCTTGCCGAACCACTGGCTGAAGATGTCGTGGAAACCCGTGGTTTCCTCGGAAGGAGAGGGACGGCTGCGCGCACCCGCGCCCTTGGCGAAGACGTCCGAAAAATCGAATCCTCCGAATCCCATGTTGGGACCGCTGCCGGGTCCGCCCGGCCCCCCGGGACCCGCGGGAGCTCCGTTTTCCGAATAGAAGCCGTACTGATCGTACATCTGCTTCTTCTTGGGATCGCTCAGAATATCGTAGGCTTCCTGAACTTTTTTGAAATGCTCTTCGGCGGACTTGTCGCCGGGATTTAAATCCGGATGGTGTTTGCGCGCGAGCTTGCGGTAGGCCTTGCGGACCTCGTCCGCGTCGGCCGCGCGTTCAACTCCGAGCGTCTTGTAGTAATCCTGTTGTGCCATAGAGGTCGGAGGCCAGAGGTCAGAGGTCAGAGGTCAGTTTCCAGCGCGTTCCTGGCCTCTGACCCCTGTCCCCTGGCCCCTCTCTGTTACTTCTTCTCGTCGACGTCGACGAATTCGGCATCCACGACGTTGTCTTTCGGCTTCTCGGCGCCGGGCGCCGCGCCATGGGCACCGTCAGAACCCGCAGCGCCGGGTGCCCCGGCTTCCCCGCCCTGCGGAGCAGACGACTTGTACATCGCCTCGGCGAGTTTGTGGCTGGCCTGGGTGAGCGTTTCGGTGGTCTTGTTGATCTCGTCGATCGACCCGCCCGGCGATGGCCTTCTTGCTCGCCTCGATCGCTTCCTCGACGTTTTTCGCGTCGGCTTCGCTGATCTTGTCGCGATGGTCCTTCAACATCTTCTCGATCTGATAGACCATCGAATCGGCGCGGTTGCGGGCCTCGATCTCATCGCGGCGCTTGCGGTCTTCGGCCGTATGCGATTCCGCGTCCTTGGCCATCTTGTCGACTTCGTCCTTGCTCAGTCCGGAGGAAGACGTGATCGTGATTTTCTGCTCGTTGTTGGTGGCCTTATCCTTCGCCGTGGCGTTCAGAATGCCGTTCGCGTCGATATCGAAGGTCACCTCGATCTGCGGAACTCCGCGCGCGGCCGGAGGAATATTGGTGAGCTGAAACACGCCGAGCAGGCGGTTATCCCGCGCGAGCGCGCGCTCCCCTTGCGAAACCTTGATTTCGACAGAGGTCTGATTGTCGGCCGCGGTCGAGAACGTTTCGCTCTTGCGGGTTGGGATCGTGGTATTGCGCTCGATCAGCTTGGTGAAGACCCCGCCCAGCGTCTCAATGCCGAGCGACAGCGGCGTTACGTCGAGCAGCAGGACATCCTTGACGTCGCCCGCGAGCACGCCGCCCTGCACCGCCGCGCCCACCGCAACCACCTCGTCCGGGTTCACGCTGCGATTGGGATCTTTTCCGAACAGGTTCTTCACGATTTCGAGAACCCTGGGGATGCGGGTGGATCCGCCGACCAGCACGACCTCGTCGATCTGCGAAGGAGTTACGCCGGCATCGGCGAGCGCCTTCTTGCACGGCTCCACGGTGCGGTCCAGAATATCGGCCACCATCTGCTCGAAACGGGCCCGCGTCAATTTGATCGCAAGGTGTTTCGGCCCGCTTGCGTCGGCGGTGAGAAACGGCAGATTGATTTCGGTTTCGAGCAGCGTCGAAAGCTCGATCTTGGCCTTCTCGGCGGCTTCCTTCAAGCGCTGCAGGGCCATCTGATCCTTGGAGACGTCGATGCCCTGTTCCTTCTTGAACTCCTGAATCAGCCAGTCGATGATGCGGTGATCGATGTTGTCGCCGCCGAGGTGCGTATCGCCGTTGGTGGATTTCACTTCCACCACGCCGTCGCCGACTTCAAGAATGGAGATGTCGAACGTACCGCCGCCGAAGTCGTAAACCGCGATGGTTTCATCCTTTTTGCGATCGAGCCCGTAGGCGAGCGCCGCGGCCGTCGGCTCGTTGATGATGCGCATGACTTCAAGACCGGCAATCTTGCCGGCATCCTTGGTCGCCTGGCGCTGCGCGTCGTTGAAGTATGCGGGCACGGTGATGACGGCTTTGGTGACTTTTTCGCCGAGGTACGCCTCGGCTGCTTCCTTCAACTTGCCGAGCACCATCGCCGAAATCTCCGGCGGCGAATATTTCTTCCCGTTAATATCGACGCGGGCATCGTCGCCGTCGCCCCGCACCACTTTGTAGGGGACCAGCTTCATCTCTTCGCTCACTTCGTCAAAGCGGCGTCCCATGAAGCGCTTGATCGAGTACACCGTGTTTTCGGGATTGGTCACCGACTGGCGCTTGGCCACCTGACCCACCAGCCGCTCTCCGCTTTTCGCGAAGCCAACTACCGAAGGGGTCGTACGACCGCCTTCCTGATTCGGGATTACCACCGGCGAACCAGCTTCCATCACTGCGACCACGGAGTTCGTCGTCCCCAGGTCGATTCCGATAATTTTGCTCATGATCTTCTCAACTCCCCTTGCGTCTCGTCTTGCGTAGAATTCTCGGCTCTGAATTTAGCCTAACAACATTATGCAACCTTAGTGTATCTTTGTCAAGCTTGGGTTGAGTATTTTCGGCTCTGGGTGGGAGATATAGACGTATATCATTGTATGTAAACGCTTTTGCATCCATTTTCCGTCGACTCCTGGTGAAGGGAGCGGAGCTCACGCCGGGTAGGTTTCCCGGTCCCCTTGTCAAGCCCCACGCGTCAGCTTGGGGCTACCCGAGGAAGATCTTGAGACCCGCGCTCACGCATGGGCTGAACACGACGAACATCTTAAGCCCCACGCTGACCGCATGGGGCTCAACGCGGAACCGGCTCGACGGCGGCCCCGTGATAGAGGTCTCGAGGATCTGGTCTTCCAATGGGAGCGGAGTCGGGAACAGGAGTCCGGAAAAAAGAGGAAGTGCCGCGGTTGGTCCGCCGTCGATCCATGGATCTGAAAGTCCTGAAACCGCGACGGGGGCTGCCGACAGTCGGGTACGTTCTAAGTGGGCTGCCAGATAAGGGAGAGATCCTTTGGGAATTACGGGGAGTCCCTTAAGAGTACTAGTTTTTCCTTAAACGGTCCTAGTGTACGATAGCATCGTGAGCGCGAATAGCCTCAGTGCGTTGGACGAGCTGAAATTCGTCGATCTGCAGATTGACCACGTCGCCGATCTGGCCGCGCTCAAGCCCATTTTTTCGCGGGTGGACGAGATCGGACGGTTGCATTCGGGCGATTTTGAAGTCCAGGTCGCCGTGAGCGAGGTTAAGCAGCGGATCGTCGATCGCGGCAGGATTTTGAAGCAAGCGATGGGAGGGCCGCCTTCCTCTTCTTCCATCTCGGGGCTGCAGGCGCTCCATTCAAGTACATCCGGAAGTTCGCCTGTTTCGGGCACGTTTCAAGCGCCACCAATCGGAGGGAATCCACCCCCGAATGCACCCGCCGGGCCGCCGAGTACGAGCGGTATTTTTGGATCGACGCCCATTGCAGGATCGCCTCCGGCGCCAGGGTCGCCTCCCGCGAGCAGCATTTTCCCGGGCTCGGGTTCGCCTTCAGTTTCACCTCTGGGTCCATCGGCGCCGGGCATGGAAGGTGGGGTCTCCGGTCCGCCACCACTACCGCCGGGGACAGCCCTGCCACCTTCGCCGGCCGGACGGCCACCTGGAGGCTCCTCGAAAAACGCGTCCGCAAAAAGCTCCTCCTGGAAACGCCCGCTGGTGATCGGCGCGGGAGTGGGGGCGATTGTCTGTGTTGTGATTCTGGGGCTGCTGGTCAATCGCGCGCGCGAGAAGCGTCTGACGACGGCTGCGGTCCCGGTCCAGGTGGCGACTACGCCGCCGGGCGCGTCGGTGCGGTTTAACGGGGAGCCGATCTGCACGTCGAACTGCAGCGTTTCGATGCGTCCCGGCAATTATCAGGTGACGGCATTTCTGGATGGCTACGAACCGGCGGCGAGCAGCGTCACGGTGCAGCCGGGAAAGCCGGCGGCGCTCAACTTACCGCTCGACCCGCAGCCCCAGTCGGTACGGGTGCTGACGGATCTGGATTCGGGGAAGATCACGATTGACGACCAGCCGCCCGCGGATTTACAGGACGGCCAGTTCGTTCTCGAAAAAGTGCAGCCGGGCACGCATACCATCAAGGTGACATCGAAGACCGGAGAGGCGTCGTTCACGGTGGAGTTGGCCGACGCGAAGCAGCCGCAGGTGAGCGGTCCGGTGACGGCGCGCAACCTGGTCGCCCTGTTGGTGGCGAGCATGGGATCGAAGGCGCGCGTGATCACCAACGGCGGCCCGTGGAAGCTTTCGCTGAACGGCCAGCCGCAGGCGGATGCGACACCGGCGGGCGAGGATCTAAACAATTTCCAGCCGGGCGTGGACGAAATCGTGGTGGGCGAGGGACGCGACCAGCGCAATATGAAGGAGAGTTTCGGACCGGCTCCGATGCTCACCGCGTTCTTGAAATCGGATCTCAACGTGGGGACGCTGATCATTTCGACGGGCGAGGACGGCGTGCGCGTCTTTCTCGACAATCGGGAATATCCGCGCAAGACGCAGCGCGGCCAGGTGCGCCTTCAGACGATCGGCGCGGTGAACGTGCGGGTCGCAAAGGACGGCTTCGACGCGCCGCCGCCGCAGATGGCCGACGTGAAAAAAGGCGCGGAGGTGCGGCTGGAGTTCAAGATGCAAGCCCTGCCGCAACTTTCGAATCTATTGATCCGAGGCGCGATGCCGGGAGCGGAAGTGGTGCTGGACGATAAGAGCATTGGCACGGTCAGCGACGAGGGCGGGCTGATTGCGAGCGTGAAACCGGGCGATCATACGATCGAGCTGCGGCACGACCGCTATACGCCAAAGCGCCTGCAGAGGACGTTTCGAGCGGGACAAACGGTGACGCTCGCAGGAGCCGATGCCGTGCTCGCGGCAGCGCTCGGAACCGTGAAAGTGACGCGGACGCCCGCCGACGCCGCGGTAAGTTATCATCGCGCCGACGAGGCGCAGACGCATGATTTGCGCGACAACCAGCTGGAGCTTCCGCCTGGCGTGTATGTCTTCACGGCGCGCGCCAACGGATTCACTGAAAAATCGGAACGGGTGCAGGTGAACGCGGGGGAAACGGATCCCGTGGAACTCGCGCTCGCCAAGGTGGTGGCGGCGGCTCCGCCTCCGCCTCCCAAGGTTCTCGGGATGATGGATTTCGAGGATCCCAATGCGTGGAGCCTGCAGAACGGCCTGTGGACGCATCGAGGCGCGGGCTTTATCCCTTTTAAGGCGGTCCCCAACGGCGTTTTTACGTTCACCATCCAGTTGCTGCACGGTGGGAATCTGTTGCGCGGCGGACGGATCCGGTGGGCGCTGCAATACATGGACGCGAAGAACTACGATCTTTTCGAGCTCGACAAAAAATATCTGTACTCCAAGGTGATCGAGGGCGGCAAGACCTACGAACGCGACAAGCACGAGCATGGGGTGGGCGAGAAGGAAAAAGGCAACACCATCCAGATCGAGGTCGCGCCGGGCAAGGTGGTGCACCGCGTGCAAAACGGCGACAACTGGCTGGTGCTCGATACGTGGAACGAACCGGGCCGCGATTTCACCAAGGGGAAATTCGGGTTCCTGGTGCAGGGCAGCGACGAAATCGGGCTTTCGGATTTCAAGTATTCACCCAAATAATTCATGGGCCCACGTTCGCTTATCGGAGGCTCGATCGCGATTCTCGGGGCGGGCGCGGGGTTGGCGTATGCGGTGCGCGGGCGGTCGTCTACGCTGTTCGGTCCGTCGGCGTATCATGGCGACCGGCGGCGCAAGACACTGGCGTTGACGTTTGACGATGGTCCGAGCGAGTCGACCCCAGCGCTGCTCGAGCTGCTCCGGAAGCTCGGGGTCCCGGCCACTTTTTTCATGTGCGGCGCGAACGTGGACAGGCTCCCGGAGATCGCCCGCGCGGTGAGCGCGGCGGGGCATGAAATCGGCAATCACAGCGATACGCATCCGCGGTTTGATTTTTGTTCCGCGGAGTTTATCTATCGGGAGTTGGCCGGGGCGCAGGAAAAAATCGCCGCAGCGACCGGGATTGCGCCGCGGCTTTTTCGCGCTCCTTACGGAGTGCGCTGGTTTGGGCTGAGCGCCGCGCAGAAGCGCCTGGAGCTGCTCGGAGTAATGTGGAGTCTTCTGGGCCGGGACTGGCGCTGGCCGGCGGCGCGCGTGGCCGGATTTTTGACCGGGAAAGCCCGCGGCGGCGATATCATTTGCCTGCACGATGGACGAGGCATCCAGACGGCCCCCGATATCGAAGACACGCTGCAGGCGGTGGCGACGGCGGTGCCACGGCTGCAGCAGATGGGGTTTCGCTTCGAAACGGTGAGCCGGATTCTATGTCGGACGAACTGATCGCGCGGGCGCTCGAGGTAATCGCCAAGACGCAGCATCTGCCGCTCGAAACCGTGACGCTCGACAAAACATTTGAGGATTTGAACATCGATTCGCTCGACGGCATGAATCTGGTCTTCGCGATCGAGAGCGAGTTCGATATCAACATTCCAGACGAAGCGGCGGCCTCGATTCATTCGGTCCGCGACATGGTGGAGGGCATCGCAAAGCTGGTGGAGGCGAAGCCCGCTTCATGAATCGCCGCGTGGCGGTGACGGGCATCGGCGTGATCGCGGGGCCGGGCCGGTCCCGAAACGCGTTCTGGGAGGCGCTTCGGAGCGGGCGCAGCTCGATCCGGCCCATGACGCTGGTTCCGGCAGGATCCCTTCGATTCTCGAATGCCGCGGAAGTTCCGGATTATCGCGCCGCCGATTATTTCGAAGAAAAGCAAGCGGATCTTCTGGATCGCTTCGCCCAATTCGCGGTGATCGCCGCGCGCGAGGCCGTGGCGGATGCGGGTCTCACGTTCCCTCCGGAGCTGGCCGTTCAAACCGCGGTGGTCACGGGTACCTCGACGGGCGGGCAAACGAGCGAAGACGCGCAATTTCGCGAGTTGTACCAGAGCGCGAACGCGCGCATTCATCCGCTGACCATCGCGCGGACGATGGCGAACGCGGGAACCAGCGCCATTACGCGGGAGCTGGGAATCGCGGGCCCGGCGCTCACTGTCGCCACGGCATGCTCCTCGGCGAATCATGCCATCGGCCAGGCGTTCTGGATGGTGCGCCACGGCGCGGCCGAGGTGGCCCTGGCGGGAGGGGCGGAGGCGCCGTTCTCTTTGGGATTTTTGAAAGCCTGGGAGGCGATGAGGATTGTCGCTCCGGACACCTGCCGTCCTTTTTCGGCCGGCCGGCGCGGGTTGATCCTGGGGGAGGGCGCGGCGATGCTGGCGCTCGAACCGCTGGAGCGCGCCCAGGCGCGAGGCGCTCGGATCTGGGGCGAGGTCGCGGGCTTCGGCATGTCGGCGGACGCGTTTCATCTGACGCAGCCGCTCGCGGAGGGGGCTGCGCGGGCGATGCGGGCGGCGTTGCGCGATGGAGAAATCGCGTGCGAGGCGGTAGGATACATCAACGCCCACGGAACGGGCACGCCGGTCAACGACGCGACCGAGACCACGGCCATTCACGAAGTGTTCGGAGCGCACTCGGCGAAACTTGCCGTGAGCTCCACTAAATCGATGCACGGGCACGCGCTCGGCGCGGCGGGAGCGCTGGAAGCCGCGGCAACGCTGATGGCGCTCCACGAAGGTATCCTGCCGCCGACGGCGAATTTCACGGGGCCGGATCCCGCCTGCGATCTGGACGTGGTGCCGAACGCCGCGCGGCAGGCCGGGATCGAGTACGCGCTATCGAATTCGTTCGCGTTCGGAGGATTGAACGCCGTGCTGGCGTTTCGCAGGTTGCGCCCGTAGCAGGGTGCTGAAAAAGCCACCATGCTGGCGCTCCCTCGCGGTCGCGGCTCGGTAGATGCTTTCAAACACGCCAGCACGTTTCTGAGCCGCGCGCGCCAGCAAGCGGATTTGGACCTTTTTCAGCATCCGGGTAGGCGGTTCCGCAGAATCCCTGGCTGCGCCCGGAAAATATACTTAGAACCGTTACGCGATTCGTTTCCCGAACATCATGGAGATCAGGAGGGCGGCCGCTCGAAGTTCCGCACCGGCCGGTGAATGAGACACCGGGCACAAAATTCTCTCCCTGAACGAGCGTTCAAGCGGCCGCCTTTGCCTGTTCCAGAGCAGCTTCCACTTCGGCTTGATACTGCACGAGGAGAGCCTCGCTTGCGGCTTCGAAGCGCAGGACCAGGACGGGCTGGGTGTTGGAGGCCCGCACCAGTCCCCAGCCTTCGGCGAAGAGGACCCGCACTCCGTCGACGTCGATGATTTCGTGGGTGCGGCGAAGGCGCTCGCGCAGCCGCTCGACCACCTGAAATTTGGTTTCGTCGGGGCAATCGATCCGGATCTCGGGGGTGGAGAACATGGCCGGCAATCCGGCGAGCTGCGCCGAGAGCGGCTGCCCGCTGCGCGCCACGATTTCAATGAGGCGGCACGCCGCGTACAAAGCGTCGTCGTAACCAAAATACCGGTCGGCGAAGAACATGTGGCCGGACATCTCGCCGGCAAGTTCCGCGTGTTCCTCTTTCATCTTCGCCTTAATGAGCGAGTGCCCGGTTTTGTACATGATCGGATTCCCGCCGAGGCGCTTGAGCTCGTCGTAGAGGATCTGGGAGCATTTCACTTCGCCGATGAAGGTGGCGCCCGGCTTGCGGGTCAGGATCTCGCGGCCGTAAATGAGCAGCAGAAGGTCGCCGTAGATCACCCGGCCGGCTTCGTCGACGGCGCCGATTCGATCGGAATCGCCGTCGAAGGCAATCCCGAGGTCGGCACCCTGAGCACGCACGGCGTCCTGCAAATGCTTCAAATTCGCGGGGACAGTGGGATCGGGATGATGATTGGGAAAGCGCCCGTCCATCTCGAAAAATAATTCGGTAACCTCGCAATTCAGTTTCTTGAACAAACGATGGGCAACCGGCCCGGCGGTGCCGTTGCCGCCGTCGAGAACGACTTTGATGCGCCGTGGAAAGTCGAACTGCGCGCTGATTTCATCCACATAAGATTCGATCACGTCGACGGAGCGATGCGAGCCGTGTCCGGTGGTGAAGTCGCGCGCTTCGGCAAGCCGACGCACGTCCTGAATTTCGTCGCCATGAATCGTGCCCGCGCCGCACACCGTTTTAAATCCGTTGAATTCGGCGGGGTTGTGGCTGCCCGTGATCATCACCGCGCCATCGGCTTCGAGCAGGTGCGCCGAATAGTACAAGAGGGGCGTAGGTACCACGCCGATATCGGTCACCTCGCACCCGGCGGCGGCGAGACCTTCGAGCAAGGCGTCGTGCAGACGAGGCGAGCTCAACCGGCAATCTCTCCCCAAATTGACGCGGCGGCCGCTCTTGCGGGTGAGCAGGGTGCCGAGAGCGCGGCCCAAATCCGCGATATCCGGGCTTAAAAGCTCGGTTTCGGCAATTCCCCGGATGTCGTACTCACGAAATATCGTTGGCTTCAACACACTTTGAAGGTAGCAAACAGGGATCCTCGCCGAAGTCCTCGGCCGTCGCGATCGAGCCCGCACGCTCGCGATTCGCCTGGCAAAGAAGAAGCGATGACTCCGGGGAGACATAGGGTTAACGGGCTAAAGTAGGACTCGTATTCCGTCGATTAGCGATCCGCTGAACAAATTTTGAGACAGGCAGCGTAAGGCGTACGTATTAGAGCCCTGCGCACGGTGTTCGGCGAGGATCGCCCATGGCAAACGTGGAAACGCAACAAAACGTACCGCTCACGCCCACGGAAGGCGGAGAAAACCCATCCGCGTCGGTGGCGTTGAACGAAGAAAATCTGGAAGCCCTTCTCAAGGCGGTCACGGGACCCGGGCCCGCGGCCCCGGTGCAGGCGCCCGCCGAATCCAAGTCGTCCGACACTTCAAAATCGTCGGGCGCTTCAAAGTCATCCGGCGCTTCGCGGGAAATCCCGGCTGCACCCGCGGCCGAAGTACGTCAGGCCGAAGTTCGGCAGGCCCAAGTACAGCAGGTTGAAGTGCATCAGGCCGAAGTCCGGCAGGCCGAGCCTCGTACGCCTTCGGCCGAACCCGCAGCCCTCATGCCCGAGACGCAAGTGACCCGAGTTTCGGAATCCAGTGCAAGCTCCACGGCGGCGGCGCCGCAGGAATCGCCGGCTCCCGCGGTGGAGGCCGCGGAACCTCGAGAAGTGAATTCGAAGCTCGCGCTGCTTTCGTCGATCAAACAGCGGAGGGCCGTAGTGACGCGCAGCGATTCGGGAAGCGCCGCTGCGCCTGATCCAGAAGCCCTGGCATCGCCACTCGAATCGGCACGAGTCACGCCGGCCACGATGGCCCCGGCGAAAATGGAGCCAGCGGACATCGAGCCGACCGCGCTGCGGGCACCTGCGACGGAAACGATACAAGCGCCGGTTCCAAATCCAATTGCAGAAAACATCGCGCAGCCCGAGCGCACTACGCAGGAAGAACCGGCGCAGCCCAAAGCGAGCGAGCCAAAACGGCGTGGCCCGGCGGTTGAAGAAGTCCGGCAAAGCCCGCCGAGAGCGGCGCGCGGCGAAAGCCTCTCCGCGTGGCCGGCCGCGAAATCCGGGGCTTATTCGGCACCGGCGAGTGGAGCGCGGGTTGCTCCGGCGGCCGGACTCGAAGAGTCGAACAAGCTGAAGAGCTTCGTCACGTCCGGAGTAGGAATGGGCGTGATCGGAGGCGCGGTTCTGGCCATCGGGTTGACGATCTATCTTGTGGCGGGACGCGGCACGAAGCCGAAACCCGCGGTCGCCGCAAGCGCCGAAACGGCTGTGCAAACGACGGCTCCGGCGGGTTCGGTTCAAACAGGAAGTCCGGTTCAAACCGGATCGGGTTCGCTTCAGAACGGCTCGATTCAAACAGGGACGCCGCAAACAGGATCGGCTCCCGCAAAGGCAGGACCGACAGCACCGCTCCCGACACCAGCGGCGGGCGTAACGCCCGCGGCATCGCCCACGGCCGGCAAAATTCCAGGCGCTCCGGCGCAGACGCCGCGCCCGGAGGATCTGAAAGCGAAAACAGAACTCGCTCAACAAGCGAAGCCAGGGATCCAGGCCACGCCAGCCGCGCCCGTCGCGCCGGCGGCGGCTCCGGTAGAATCGCCGCGGACGGCGGCGCGTGCTTTCGCACCGCCATCGGCCCGGACCCGTACGGCCGACAGCACAATTGTGGACGCTCCTCCCGCGCTGGCAGGATCAAATACTGCGCCGGCCGCGGTGGTGAGCCTGCCGGCGGGAATCGCGCCGCTTCCGCCTCCGCCCGCCCCGGCACCGAAAGGGCCGGCGGCTATCCGGCAAATCACCGTCTCAGGGCCTGTACAGGCCACCAAACTGACGAGAAAGGTAACGCCGGCGTATCCCCCACTCGCACGAGCAACCCGCGTGCAAGGTACGGTTCGCTTCCGTGCGACCATCTCAAACGACGGACAGATCAAAAGCCTGACGGTGTTGGGCGGTCCGTCTCCGCTGGTGCAGGGCGCCTCCGAGGCCGTCAAGCAGTGGCGCTACCAGCCCACCTTGATTAACGGCGAGGCAGTCGAAGTGGTTACGGACATCGAAGTCGTGTTCGCGCTCTAAGAGCTCTTTCGCTCCGCGCGCCGCATCCCGCGCTTACTGCGACGCGTTGGTCTCGAAAGCGCCGTATGCACAATTCGCCGGGCATTTCGCGGGCGGCACGTAGGTTTCTTTGAGTTTCTTGCGATAGGCCGGATAGAGCGTCTGCGCCCCGCCCATGACGGCTTCGAGCGGCAAATTGTAAAGCTTCGACACTTCATCGACCGAGGGATTTTTGCCGGGCAGGTAATGCGGGACGGTCCCCGGTTCCTGACCTTCATATCCAGGAATGCACGGTGTATCGACGGGCCGGATCGGCTGCGTCCCCAACATATAGTTGCGGCTGAGCACGTATGGCTCGGAGAGGTAAACCGGGTCGACGGTTTCGGAAATGATCGTCAGCATGTTGCCGTGGCGGATGAAGTGAAACGTGATGGTTGCCTGATCGCTCGTGGGCGCGCCGTTGCGCCGGAGATATCCCGCTTTGATGTGCGTCTCCCGGACGCGCAGCGTGTCGCCGTCCCACACGCCGGTCGAGTAGCCGCCGATGGGGTGGAGCGCGTACGGTGAGGCATCCGGACGGCCGTCCACATAGATCGTCATGGGGGCGCGATCGTTAGTACCGCTCAAATGCCACGCGATGGTCCGTCCGTTGACGGGCTCGGTTTCCGACCACATTTTAAATCCGAACGGTCCCCCGACCAGATACTGCGACGTGTAGTAAAGGCACTGGCGCTCGGGCTCGGCGATTTGTGATGCGGTATAGAGCAAAGCGCGTTCGCGGCCCTGTTCGTTGAGCGGGAGACCGAGGTAATCCACCGCATAGGGACCTCCGCCGCGTTCCATCGGGTCTTCATGACCGTATGCTACCCAGTCGCCCGAAAGATCGACCTCGGAGAATGCGGGGCGGGCAACGAACAATCCGGCGAGGAGCATGGCGGCGGGGAGCGTTGCTCGCTGTGCGATCGAGCAGAAATTTTTACGACGGTAGATCAGATTCATGACCATCTCCTCGTAGCGTGTCTTGTATCAGCGAGCCACTACCAGCGGGCCGAGCAGGGCGAAGGATCCCAGCCGGAACCATCGGCCACTTTCTTAAAGTTGGAACTCGTAATGAAATTCATGCGCAGGTACTGGGGATCGTCCACGATGCCGCTGATCACAAGCCAGGGCGTTCCATCCGTGCCGTGAATGAGGTCGTAATATTCGGTGAGGACCGCGTTTTCGCTGTACGGCACGCCGTTCTTGCGGAGGTATCCGGCCTTAAGATTCGTGGTGACGGCTTTCAGCGTTCCATAAGGCGCGGGGACGGGCGCAGGGCCTCGGCCGCGAGGGACTTCCCAGGTAGCAACCGTGTCGCCCTGCCAACTGCGTTCTCCGCCCGCGGGCTTCCCATTGCCGAAATGCAGAATGCGAGTCTGGGTACCGGCGTCGGTCTCGATCTTCAAAGTGTTGTCGTCCTGCCAGGTGATGTGGAGATTTCCGGGAATCCGCATCAGCGCCGCGGCCCCGTAATACTTGCATTGGTTCCCGGCGGCTTCATCCTTGGCCGGATCCCAGGCGTCGGCGAGTTTGCGGCCCTCGGGATTGATGGGCACGGCCTGATAATCGCCCTTAGCAGGAGGCACCATGCGATAGCGCCAATCCTCGGTCACGACCGAAACCCAGTAGCCGGTCAGATCGTAGGGCGCGAGGGCCTTCGCGGTGGGGGGCGGTCCCGGGGGCGGACCGCCGCGGCCTTGTCCGAAGACCGGCGCCGTGAACGCGAGGGCTGCTGCTATGGCAAGAGTCGCGGCGAGTCGCGGAGAAGGAAGACGGGATTGCATAGACATTGTCGACGCCATCGTGTTCGAAACTCTCATTTCGGGGCGCTCGCTTTCGGGGCGATCGCGTCCGGCAGGGTTTTATAGACGGCCTCGACGAACATGTCGGTGGTCCAGGGGCCGGTCTTCGAACCGAACTGATAATAAGGCTTGGTTGGATCGGCGGCTTTTACTTGATCGAGGGTCATGCCGCGCTGCTTCATGTCGCGGATGATGTCGCGCAGAATGGTGACCATATCGCGATATTCCACGACATCGGACTGCTCGCAGATGCGTCCGTGCCCGGGAATCACATACGTGCCTCCCTCGCGCCAAACCCAGGGGACGGGCGGAATGGTCATATCGATCAGACGGTTCAATGCGTCGATTTCGCCTTGAATGCTCCCGCCTTGGGCGGCGTCGATGGCCGGAAAGAGGGTCGTATCGAGAACGTCGCCGGCGGCGATGACATCGCTGCGGCGGAACAGCACAAAACTATCGCCATCACTATGCGCCGCGGGCTGGTGCATGGTGATCACGGCCTCCCCGTTCATGTACATGTATTTTTGCCGGTTGCTAAACGTTTCACTCGGCCACGCATCGGGAGGATAAGGCGATTTCTGCCCGGTGGGAGCGCTCATGCGCAACAGTACGCCTTCGGCCGCGAGCACTGGCGCCGCGCCGCCGCTGGTCATCCGGATGCCGAGATCGACCGATAGTGTATCGGCAAGCGGAATGATGGTTCGTCCGGCCTTCGAGAGCGCCTCGTTACCGCCGACGCTGTCGGCATCCGCGCCGGTGTTGATGATATAGCGAATCGGCTGGTCGGTCAGTTTCTTGATCGCCGCGAGCACTTGCGCGGTCTTCTCTCCGGAGCCGGCGTTGGTCAACACCACGCCGTCCGCTCCGATCTGCACGCCGATATTCGCTCCGGCGCCGGCAATCATGTAAAAATTCGGTTTGACGAGTAGCGTTTCGACGCCGTTTTCCTGCGCGCGCGTCCCACCGGGGAGCGCGATCAGTCCCGCCACCACGATGGCGAGAGCGATGAGCAGGCCTTTCGAATCCCTCCGCGCTCCGGAGAAATGGCCGGGCCGCGGTGTCGTTTTCATCAACATGACTCCTCTCGGTCGCTCGAATACGGCGCGTGTTCAAACGCGTCGGGCGTTGGCGTAATGAGCCCGTGGATTATTGTCCTACATCTGGCATTTTCGTTTCCTCGCGAGATTCCTCCGGAACCGGCTTCCGTCGGATTCGGCCGACGAAGGTCCCTAAAATAGAGACGTTGGAGAGAGGTTCGCGTGAAGAAGACAACTTTATTCAAGAGTTACGTCACAAGTCCTGAAATCGTGATGATCCCGGGTGTAGGCGATGCTCTCGGCGCGAGGCTCGTGGAGAAGGCGGGCTTTCGGGCGGTCTTCCTCAGCGGCTACGCCGCCAGTGCCTCGTTACTGGGCGCCCCGGACGTGGGGTTGCTCACCATGAGTGAAATGGCCGACTGCGCGCGGCGCATCGCCGACGCCGTCGATCTTCCGCTCTTCGCCGACGGCGACAACGGGCACGGCAACGCAACGAACGTCATGCGGACGATGCGGCAGTTCGAACGAGCGGGCGTGGCGGCCATTTTCTTCGAAGATCAGGTCAGCCCCAAACGGTGCGGTCACATGTCGGGCAAGCAGGTGATTCCGGCGGAAGAAATGACGGCTAAGATCCGCGCCGCCGTGGATGCGCGAGTGGATCCGGACCTCCTGATTATGGCGCGCACGGATGCGCTTTCGATCCACGGGATCGACGACGCGATCGAAAGAATGCATCGCTATCTGGAGGCGGGCGCCGATCTATCGTTCGTCGAATCGCCGGCTTCGATCGAGGAAATGCGGCGCATCACACGGGAGATCGCGGCGCCGAACATGGCCAACATGGTGGCCGGCGGGAAGACGCCGCTCGTTTCGGCCAAGGAACTGGAGGATCTCGGATTCTCGATTGCCGCCTATCCGGTATTTACCACCTACGCCATGGCCCACGCCGCCGAACGAGCGCTGGCGCATTTAAAATCGCGCGAAACGCTTGCGGGCTTCGACGCTACGCTCGATTTCGGCGCATTCAACCGGCTGATTGGACTGGACGAGCTGCGCGCGAAAGAAGCCGCGTTTTACGAAGAGGGCAGCGGATCGCAACGTCGCCAGGCTTGATCGCGCGAACGTTGACCCGATCGCGCGAACGAAGACGGCGAACGACGACTAAGTAGTCGCCTTGGTGGATTTCTTCTTGTTCTTTTTCTTCTTCGTGGTCTTACCTGTATCGGTCTGCGCGAAGCTGACGACCGCGGCCCCTGTGAACATGGTCAGCGCGAGCGCCAGAATTCCGAGTCTTTTCATGTGCGACAACTCCTCAAATCTCGATCAGCGAGGCGTTCCCTGCGGGAAGCAGCCTTCCAAGAGTTAAACGCGGCCGGATTCGCTTGGGTTTCAAACTGAAATTTTGATCCTAGGAAAGCGGTGGCGCGAATCCACGCGGCATCTTGTCGATTTCGGCCAGGTCTTCGGCGGTGAGATTCCATCCGGAGGCGGCGGTCACGTTCTGCTCCACCTGTTCCGGCTTGGTTGCGCCCGCGATGACGCTTGCAACCACGGGCTTCGCGAGAAGCCATCGGAACGCGAGCTCCAGCATGCTCTTCCCGCGCGCGGCACAAAAGGAGCGCAGATGTTCGACGGCATCCCAGTTCGCTTCGGTGGCGTAGCGGTCGCCGAGACGCTGCCAGGCGGAAAAACGGGTGTCCGGAGGAGGGGGCGACGTGCGGCTGTACTTTCCTGTCAGCAGACCGCTCGCCAGAGGAAAGTAGGGAAGCAGGCCGATGTTGTAGGCGCCGAGAACGGGCAGCATTTCACGCTCGATTTCGCGAACCAGCAAACTGTATTCGGCCTGGATCGAAGCGAAGCGCTGCAGATTCCAATGGCGCGCGGTCCACGCCGCTTCGACCACATGCCAGGGCAGCATGTTGGAGCAGCCGATATAGCGGACCTTTCCGTGCCGGACGAGGTCATCGAGCGCGCGCAAGGTTTCCTCGATGGGAGTCAGCTCGTCGTGGTAGTGCATCTGGTAGAGATCGATCCAGTCGGTCTTCAAGCGGCGCAGGCTGGCCTCGACGGCGGACATGATGTAGTGCCGCGAGGCATTCTTACGCGTGACGCCAGGGGCCATGGGGGCTGCGAACTTCGTGGCGAGCACGATGTTGTGCCGGTTGGATCCCAGCACTTCGCCGAGCAGGGTTTCGGAACCGCCGAAGTTCCCGTAATTATCCGCAGTGTCAAAAAGCGTGATGCCGAGGTCGAGTGCCTTCGAGACTACTCTACGCGTGCCTTCAAGATCGATCCGCATTCCGAAGTTGTTGCATCCGAGACCGACCTCGGAGACGAGCATGCCAGTGGGGCCGAGTTTACGATAATTCACAGTCCTATCTTAAAGAAACCGGAGAGGAGGGCGGAGACGGGCGGTCGATCGGGACGGGCGCCAGAGGAGATCGTTGCGGGAGGAGGGGCTAGCGGTCGGGCCGCGGCTTCCGCTGAGGGAAGCCGGGCGATTAATGCTTCGCGTCTTCGTCGATTGCGATTTTCAGAGCCCGCAGAAACTTTTGATCTTGCGAGGTCAGCTTGATCTTCCCCACGCGGCGCCGGATCGGCTCGGGGGTGGTGGAGGATTCCATCTCGACGGATTCCGGTTCTTCCCCATCGTCGTTTTCGTCCCGCTTGTTGAAACCGATGGTCGCTTCAAGGACCAGGAAAACATCATAACCAGCGCGTTTGATCTCACCGATCGCGGCCGCGATGCGATCGGAATCCGACAACGATTCGTTGATCGCGTTTCCGAGTTCCTGCATCAGATCTTTCAGGCGGTCTTCCAAATCGTCCTTCCTTCCTGTCGCGGCCGACGCACTCTCGTCAACCTGTGCGGCCGACGCCGCCGGAATGTCCGAAACCACCACCAGCATATCATCTGATGCCGCGCACGGATATTCCGTTCCAAACGAAACAATCATAACCCTTATCGGTCACGAGGCAACTTCCTGGAGCCAAGCGGCTTACCCACGCCGGGACATGAATTGCTAGCATGAAACGGATGGGCGAGCTGATTTCAAAATTCGTCAGCCACGTGATGCCGGGCGTGGTGCGCCCGCTGCATGCGCTGTGGAACGAAGTGATCGGCTTTCTTTTTCTGGTATTTGCGGCCCTGTGCGCCTTTTACGTCTTCCGTGCCGTGCGGGACTTCGCGGGCACCATGGAGAGTCTGGTGCGCATCGTATTTCCGGCGTTGTTCGGCGTGGTGATGGCGTATTTCGGCATTTCTTCCTTCCTGCGCGCGCGCAGGATTTCGCGTTCATGAAGGACGCGCAGTGAACGAGCGGCCCGGCGAGTTTCCTTACACCCGCGGAATTTACCGCGACATGTACCGCAAACGGCTCTGGACCATGCGCCAGTATGCCGGTTTCGGATCGGCCGAAGAGAGCAACCGGCGCTACCGCTATTTACTCGCGCAGGGAACCACCGGCCTTTCCGTGGCTTTCGATCTGCCCACGCAGATCGGCATGGATCCGGATCATCCCATGGCTGCGGGCGAAGTCGGGCGCGTCGGTGTTTCCATCGCCTCGCTCACCGACATGCAGGTCCTGTTTGAAGGCATTCCTCTGGCCGGAATCAGTACGTCGATGACGATCAATTCGACGGCCGCGATTTTGCTGGCGCTGTACGTCCTGGTCGCGAAACGCCAGGGCGCGGATCTTCGAAAGCTCCAGGGAACGGTTCAGAACGACATTCTGAAAGAATATATCGCGCGCGGGACTTATATTTATCCGCCGCGCCCGGCGCTGCGGCTCATCACCGATCTGTTCACCTGGGCCGGCGCGGAAGTTCCCGAGTGGAACACCATCTCCATCAGCGGATATCACATTCGCGAGGCTGGATCGACGGCGATTCAGGAAGTCGCGTTCACGCTGGCCAACGCGATTGCCTATATCGAAGCGGCCGTGAAATCCGGACTGCGCGTCGATTCCTTCGCGCCGCGGCTCTCGTTCTTTTTCAACGCGCATAGCAATTTTTTCGAAGAGATCGCGAAGTATCGAGCAGCCCGGCGGCTGTATGCGCGCATCATGAAAGACCGGTTCGGGGCAAAAGATCCGAAATCGATGATGCTGCGATTTCACGCGCAGACGGCCGGGTCGACACTCACCGCCCAGCAGCCCGACGTGAATGTGGTTCGCGTGACGCTGCAGGCGATGGCGGCGGTGCTGGGAGGGGCGCAGTCCCTGCACACCAACGGGCGGGATGAAGCGCTGGCCCTGCCTACCGAGGAATCCGCGCGGCTGGCATTGCGCACCCAGCAGGTAATCGCCTACGAGAGCGGTGTGACGGCCGAGCCCGATCCGCTCGGCGGCAGCGAGTATGTGGAACGGCTCACCGACGAGATCGAGCGCGGGGCCGAAGCTTACATCAAGCGAATCGACGAAATGGGCGGAACGCTCGCGGCCGTCGAGAGCCAGTTTATTCAGCGCGAGATCCAGAACGCGGCGTACGGGTATCAGCGGGCGGTGGAAGACGGTTCGACGATCGTCGTCGGCGTTAACAAATTCCAGGAGACCGGAGGAAGCGGCGTTCCCACTTTCAGGCTCGATCCCGAGATCGAGAAACGGCAGGTTGCACGGGTGCGCGATGTACGGGCATCGCGCGATCGAAGCGCGTGGGAAACGAGCCTCGCGGAATTGGAATCGGCCGCGCGGGGGACGGATAACCTGATGCCGAAAATCGTCGCCGCATGTGAGGCGATGGCGACGGTCGGAGAGATTTCCGACCGGCTCAGGAATGTGTTCGGGGAATATCGCGAGGCCTAGCTTCAGCGCAAACGCGAGATTTTCGGAAGGCTTACGGAAAATCTGGCTAACAACGACCCTCTTCAGGAAGATCGTCTCCCCGACGAACTTCGGACATTGATTCTCGGTCGCTAGATCAATCCCCAAAATTCAATGGGAGCGACTGGATTAGCTTCATCCAGCGTGGATTCGCTTCATGCGGCGTGGATTACTTGACTTCCGCCGGCGTGGACGTCGCCGGGCCCATGCCGACGATCTCGAGCACCGTGTCTCCCGTCGATTCCTTCGCGCCATCGTAGTGGATCTGTTTGGCGAAGTGCGTTACGGCACTGCCCGCCTGCACGGGCGTGGTGCTATCCGGATCGTACTTGGTGCCCGTGCCGACCCACCACGTTCCCGAGATCACGTAAATGAAGCGATCGTTCTGGTGGAAATGCGGACGGCTCATATGGCCTGCGTGCCATTTGGTGAGCTCGACGTAGAGGCCGGGCTTGGCCGGATCACCGGCCAGAATCGCATTCGCAGCGCCTCCCGCGCCCTCCACCCATTTAATCTCATTGGGAGGAATGATCTTGATGACGGCCGGATCGGCGGAAGCGTGGACCGCTCGGATACCCACAAAACTCGCAGCTCCTAAACAAATCACCGCGGCGGAAATCTGCAACGTGCGGCGCATCGGCCAATTCTTGAACATGACTGCCTCCTCTGAAGAGCGAATTGCAAGGCGCTTTCCGCCCCGTCTCGTCTCCAGACGATAATACCGGACCTTCCCGCGAATTGCCAGTCGCGCCGGTTTCGTATCGGACCGGGCGCGCCCCGATAATGGAGAGACATGCCAATTGCGCCCATCGAAATTATAGGCGGCGGACTCGCGGGATGCGAAGCCGCGTGGCAGATCGCTCGTGCCGGTGGACGCGCGATCCTGTATGAAATGCGCCCGGAGAGGAGCACGCAAGCTCACAGGACCGATTATCTGGCGGAGCTGGTGTGCAGCAATTCGCTCAAGAGCGAGCAGGAAAACACCGCTCCGTGGCTCTTGAAGGAAGAACTGCGGCGGCTGGGTTCCCTGCTGATCTGCGAGGTCGCGCCGCGGACCCGCGTTCCCGCCGGACATGCGCTGACGGTGGATCGCGAGTTGTTCGCCGCGGAAGTCACGCGCCGTATCGCGTCCGATCCCAACATCGAAATCCGGCGCGAGGAAATCACGTCCCTGGAGAGCAGGCCCGGCAGGATCGTTATCGTGGCGAGCGGGCCGCTGACTTCAAACGCGCTGGCCCAGGAGATCGCGCGCATCACCGGCTCGGAGCGCCTGTACTTCTACGACAGCATCAGCCCGATCGTCGACGCCGAATCGATCGATCTCTCGATCGCGTTTCGCGCCTCGCGTTACGGGAAATCGCTCGACGGCACCGACGATTATCTGAATTGTCCCTTTGACCGGCCGCAATACGAGGCATTCCTGGACGCACTGCTCGCCGCCGAAAGCGTGCCCGCGCATATTGAAGACGATCACGCTCTGCATAGCCCCTGTGATCCCGCGCAGGACGACGAGCTAGAGGCGCAAGGCTCCGCGGCCGGCGTCGGGAAGGCAAGGTTCTTCGAAGCCTGCCTGCCGATCGAGGAGATCGCCCGGCGCGGGCGCGAGACTCTGCGTTTCGGACCGATGAAGTCCATGGGCCTGACCGATCCCCGCACCGGGCGGCGTCCCTACGCGGTGGTCCAGCTGCGTCAGGAGAACGCGCGCGCGGGCAGCTACAATCTGGTTGGATTTCAGAATCACATGCGCTTCGGCGAGCAACAAAGGATTTTGCGCATGATTCCGGGTTTGGAACGGGCCGAAATCCTGCGCTACGGCCAGGTACACCGGAACACTTACGTGAACGGTCCGGCGCTGCTCACGCCGACGCTCCAGTTGCGCACGGCGCCATGGATTCTTTTCGCGGGACAAATCTCCGGCGTGGAAGGTTATGTGGAATCCATCGCCACGGGCCTGGTTGCGGGGCGCGCCGCGGCGGCGCTCGCGCACGCGGGAGTCGAAACTCCGCCGGCGTTTCCCCGGGCCACGGCCATTGGTTCGCTCTGCGCGTACGTCTCCGGAGCGGACCCTGCGAACTACCAGCCCGCGAACATCACGTTCGATCTGCTGCCGAAGCTTGAAAATCCACCACGCGATAAGCGCGTTCGCCAGACCGAGGTGTGCCGCCGGGCGCTGGCCGCGCTGGAAGCCTACGCGTTTGCACCGGTGCCGTAGCGAATGCCTCCGTTGCAACCATCGCCGGACGGGCACACGGCAGAGGGGTGTGCATCCGCCCAAGCCGCGCCGGAGTTACAGGCTGCGATCACGCGCTATCTGGCGGAGCTGAGCAGGGCCAACGCGTCGGCGCACACGATTCGCAATTACGCGTCCGATCTGGAGCAGTTTCTCGCCTATTTTTCGCCGCCGGGCGGCACGCCTCCTTTACCTTCAGAGATCCGGGCAACCCTGTTGCGGGAATGGCTTACCAATCTGTTTGATCGCGGCCTGGACGCCATTTCCATCCGCAGAAAGCTAGCCGCGGTCCGGTCGTTCTTCCAATTCCTGGTCCGCGAGCGCACGCTCGAAGTAAACGTCGCCCGTCAATTGCGTACGCCGCGCGCGCCGAAACGAGTCCCGCAAGTTCCGTCCGCCGAACAAACCAATACGCTGGTAGAAGGCGTGGCCGCGGAGCTTTCGAGCGCGGCGCGCTGGGAGCGTCCCCATCCCGAGCGCGATCTGCTGCTGTTCGAGCTGCTCTATGGCTGCGGCCTCCGCGTCAGCGAGCTGGCGGGTTTGAACCTGGACGATTTCGATCCGCGCGAGCGCTGGATCCGGGTGCGCGGAAAAGGGCGCAAGGAGCGCCAGGTTCCCTATGGATCGAAAGCCGCCGCCGCGCTCGAAAAATATCTGAGCGTGCGCGCAGCGCGGCCGGCGGAGCGAGCTTTGCTGCTCGGCGAACGAGGCGCGCGGTTAGGAGACCGGCGCGCGAGAGAGATCGTGAAATTCTATGCGCGCATGATTTCCGGCGACGCGTCCATCCATCCGCACACCTTGCGGCACGCGTTCGCGACCCATCTGTTGCAGGACGGCGCCGACCTGCGCGCCATTCAGGAATTGCTGGGTCACGCGCGCCTCGCCACGACGCAAAAGTATACGCAGGTTTCTCTCGCGGATTTGATGGCGGTGTACGATAAGGCGCACCCGAAGGCCAGGAAGTAGACACTTGCTAAACTAGAGCTGGGCATGAATAGTAAAACCCTAATGAGTGTGGAGGAGTACCTGCACACCACGTTCGACGGCGCCGACCGCGAATATCTCGACGGCGAGGTCGTGGAACGCAACATGGGGAATAAGTCGCACGGGCGGATCCAGGTTATCATCGCGTCTCTACTTCGACAGCATGAGGCGCGAACGGGACTGTACGTGATCGTGGAGATGCGCCAAAAAGTTACGGAAGTTCGCTATCGGATTCCCGACGTGGCGGTATTCGATGGAGAGCCTGAAGGCGAGGTTCCTTCGGTTCCGCCTCTTGTTGCGATCGAAATCTTATCTCCCGATGATCGAATCGGTTATGTGGTGCCCAAGCTCGAGGAATACCGATCGTGGGGCGTGCGTCACATTTGGATCGCCGATCCGGAGGACCGCAAGCTCTTCGCATACGGCGCCGCGGGCCTGCATGAAGTCAACGAACTCGAACTGCCGGAATACGGCATCGTTCTGACGAAGACCGAACTCTTTGCGCCGGCTCGGCGTCCCTAGGCGCGTTCCAGGTACGCCATTTCAGAGGTCGAAACGCGGATTTTTTCGCCTTCGCTGATGAACGGCGGCACCTGCACCACGAGCCCGGTTTCGAGCTTCGCGGGTTTGGTGACGTTGGAAACGGTCGCGCCCTTCAGGCCCGGCTCGGTTTCGACCACGGTCATGTCGACGGAAGGAGGCAGCTCGATGCCCATGGGTTTGCCTTCGTAGAACTCGATGGCGACCTTCAGATTCGGAATCAGAAAACCGGTCGCGTCGCCCAGAAAATCCTTCGTCAGGTGCATCTGCTCGAAAGTCTCGGTATTCATGAAGTAAAAGTACTCGCCGTCGTCGTACAGATACTCCATCTCGTGTTCTTCGAGCGCGGCCTTTTCGACTTTGTCTTCGGAGCTAAAGCGGTGCTCGATCATGGTGCCGGAGCTGAGCTTGCGCATCTTCACCTGCACGAAGCCGCGCAGGTTGCCGGGCGTGCGATGCTCCATCTTGAAAATGGAGTACAGTTCGCCGTTCCACTTGATCACCATGCCAGGACGCACTTGTGTTGCTGAAATCATATAAAAGGAAGCTTCAGTGTAACAGACGCGATGGGCGGCGGCGGACCGCGTGACGTGCCGCGCGCATCGGCGGCAGCGCGTGTATGATGAGAAATACCCCGCATGATCCCCGAAACGATCCCGGAAGGCCTCACTTTTGACGACGTTTTACTGCTCCCCGCCCGCAGCGACGTAGTTCCCGCCGATACCGATACGCGCACGTGGGTGACGCGCAATATCGGACTGAATATTCCGATTGTGAGCGCGGCCATGGACACGGTCACCGAGTCGCACCTGGCCATCGCCCTCGCGCAGCAGGGCGGCATCGGCATCATTCACCGCAACATGACGATCGAGCGGCAGGCCGAGGAAGTCGACCGCGTGAAGCGCTCGGAAAGCGGCATGATCGTCGATCCCGTCACCATCGATCCGGAGCACAAGATCAGCGATGCGCTCGAAGTGATGAAGCGCTACCGCATTTCCGGCGTCCCGGTGACCAAGGACGGCAAGCTGGTCGGCATCCTGACCAATCGCGATCTGCGCTTTGAAACCCGCTACGACATTCCGGTCTCCAGGTGATGACCAAGGAGAACCTCATCACGGTGGGCGTGGGCACCACGCTCGAAGAAGCCGAAGCGATTCTGCATCAGCATCGCGTGGAGAAGCTGCTGGTGGTGGACGACCACTACAACCTGAAGGGCCTGATCACGGTCAAAGATATTCAGAAGAAGTTGAAGTATCCGAATGCCGCCAAGGACGCGCAAGGCCGGCTGCGGGTGGCGGCGGCGCTTGGCTCCTCGGGCGATTTCCTGGAGCGCGCGCAGGAGCTGGTGAATCGCAAAGTCGACCTGCTCGCCATCGATTCGGCGCATGGCCACAGCGGGCGCGTGATGGACGCGATTCGCGCGGTGAAGCAGGCGTTTCCGAACGTGCAACTGATCGCCGGAAATGTCGCGACCTACGAGGGCGCGCGCGATCTGATCGCACTCGGCGTGGACGGCGTCAAGGTGGGCATCGGTCCGGGATCGATCTGCACCACGCGCGTGGTCAGCGGCGCGGGCGTCCCGCAGATCACGGCGATTTCCGAATGCGCCAAGGCGACCGCGGGAACCGGCATTCCGCTGATCGCCGATGGCGGCATCAAATTTTCCGGCGATGTGACGAAAGCCATCGCAGCGGGCGCCGATTGCGTGATGATCGGAAGCCTGCTGGCCGGTACCGAGGAATCGCCGGGCGAGACGATTCTGTATCAGGGCCGCACCTTCAAGAGCTATCGCGGCATGGGTTCGATGGGCGCGATGACGCAGGGCTCTGCAGATCGCTACGCGCAGGAAGCATCGGACGGCGGCAAGCTGGTTCCGGAAGGCATCGAGGGGCGCGTGCCGTATAAAGGAATGCTTTCGGAGCTGGTGTATCAATTGGTCGGCGGTCTGCGCGCGGGCATGGGCTACTGCGGGTGCGCGACGATTTCGGAGCTGCGCAAGAACGCGAAGTTCGTCCGCCTGACGTCAGCGGGCTTGCGCGAAAGCCACGTGCACGACGTGATTATTACGAAGGAAGCACCGAACTATCGGTTGGAGTAGGGAAAGCGTTCCGCGGCCCGCTTGACTCTCCTCGCGTCATCCCGCATCCGGGCGGCGATCGTCAGACACGGAACCAAGACGACGAGTGCCAGCGCGCTTACCACGGCGGCCGTAACCACGGCGGAAGGAGCGATTCCGTCGCTGAGCATCTGACGAAAAGTGGAAGCGAGAAACAGCGCGATCCCCGCAGCCGAACCGATGATCCATCTCCGTTCGGTCGGGTAATCGGGCTCCGCTTGTGCTCCTTTATATTTCCGGCGCACGGCCCATACGAGAAGCAGGCAGAGCGCCGCGAGGATCAGGGAGTCCAGCGTAGGACGAAGGAACGCCAGTAAAAGTGCGAGGGCAGCCGTCGCGAGCGTGATCCGATACTGAACCGCCGGTTTCATTCACGCGCTCCCGTAACCGTCGCACCCAGCGCTCCTCGCGATAGCCGGACCTGGATTTCCGATCCCACCGGTGCATCCTCGGGCGATTTCACGATCTTCCCGTCTCGTTCCACGATGGCGTAGCCGCGTTCCAGAATCGCGAGCGGGCTGAGCTGCTTCAGATGAGCGTCCATCGCCGTGATTTCGCCGTGCGCGCGGCTAAGACATAGGCGCATGGCTTGCATTGCGCTGGAGTCGCACACTTCCAAGCGACGGCGAAAGGCCGCGAAGCGCAGGCGAATATCGAGCGACGACAGGAGCGCGGAGACGGACGCAAGAGCGTTTTTGCGTTCGGCGATCCCGCTGCGCCATTGATCTCGCAAGCGACTGTCCAGATCGTCGACCCTCTGCGCTTGTTTTCCGATGAGCTGATGCAGCCGGGTACGGTCGATCGCGAGACCGTGCCACGCACGCATGGCGAGCGCGATGGTCAAGCGAATGGATTGCGCGAGCTTATGGTCGGCAATGCGCAGTGCATCCAGCATACTTTCCCGCGAGGGAACCACCAGCTCCGCGGCCGCCGAGGGCGTGGGCGCTCGCAGATCAGCCACAAAATCGGCGATGGTGAAATCGGTTTCATGGCCCACGGCGGAGACCACGGGCACGGAACATTCCGCGATCGCACGGGCAACCCGCTCCTCGTTGAACGCCCACAGATCTTCAAGGGACCCGCCGCCGCGCGCCACAATCACGACCTCCGCCCACCCGGAGGCGCTGAAGTATTCGATCCCGCGCGCCACCTGGCCGGCCGCGGCTTCCCCCTGCACAAGCGCCGGATAGAGACGGATGTGTCTTCCCGGTGCACGCCGCTCCAGGACATTGAGCATGTCCTGGATGACCGCTCCGGTGGGCGAGGTCACAATCCCGATGCGTTCCGGGAAGGGCGGAAGGGCTCGCTTGCGGCCGGCGTGAAACAGGCCCTCGGCGTCGAGCTTCTTTTTCAATTGCTCGAACGCCATCTGCAAAGCGCCGTGACCCCGCGGCTCGATGGCTTCGACGATCAACTGCACTTCCCCGCGGACTTCATAAAGATCGACGCGCCCTCGAACCAGCACCGCTACACCATCCTGCGGCTTGAACTTCAGGTATCGCGCGCTCATCTTATAGCAGGCGCATTTGAGTTGAGCGCTTTCATCCTTCAATGTGAAGTAATAATGGCCGCTCGGGGCGAATTTTGTGCCGGAAATCTCGCCGGCCACCCAGATATTGGTGAAATATTCCGCAAAAACCCCGCGCAGCGCGGTCGTCAGTTCACCGACGCTGTAGTAGTGCGGCTCGGGAGTCCAGTCGAGAGCGATCTGTTCCACCATTTCAATGTACCTTGCGCGTCCCGCAATCGTTGCGCATTCGTCACGCACGGCTGTCTGCGGGCGGTTATGATGTAGGTACGTATGAGTCATAAGCCCAAGACCCCGAAAGATGTACTCGACTACGTCAAGCAGCATGAGGCCAAGCAGCTCGACTTGCGCTTCACGGATCTGCCCGGCCTGCAGCAGCATATCTCGTATCCGGTGAGCCAGCTGGACGAAGCTGCCTTCGAGGAGGGCTTCGGTATCGACGGCTCCAGCATCCGGGGTTGGGCGGCCATCAACGAAAGCGACATGCTGTTGATCGCGGATCCCGATACGGCGTTCATCGATCCCTTCTACGAAACCAAAACCCTGGTGATGACCGCCGACGTGATTGATCCCATCACGCGGCAGCATTATGACCGCGATCCGCGCTGGATCGCCAAGAAAGCCGAGATGTACCTGAAGAATTCGGGCCTGGCCGATACCGCTTATGTGGGCGCGGAAGCCGAATTCTTCATCTTCGACAGCGTCCGTTTCGATCAGACCGCGAATTCGGGCTTCTATTTCATCGACGCGGAAGAGGGCCGCTGGAATTCGAGCCGTGTCGAAAATAATCTCGGCTACCGGCCACGCTACAAAGAAGGTTATTTCCCGGTTCCCCCGACGGATCATTATCAGGATCTGCGCGCCGAAATGGTGCAGACCATGATCAAGTGCGGTCTCGACATCGAATGCCATCACCACGAAGTGGCCACCGGCGGGCAGTGTGAAATCGACCAGAGTTTCGATACCTTGCTGCGGTCGGCCGACAACATGATGCTGTACAAGTACGTGGTGCGCAATACCGCGTATCAGTATGGAAAGTCCGTCACGTTCATGCCGAAGCCGCTCTTCGGCGATAACGGCAGCGGCATGCACACGCATCAGAGCCTGTGGAAGGAAGGCAAGCCGCTGTTCTCCGGGGACATGTACGCGGGACTGAGCCAGATGGCGCTGTGGTACATCGGCGGCCTGCTGAAACACGCGCGTGCGCTCTCGGCGATTATCGCGCCGACGACGAACAGCTATAAGCGCCTGGTCCCCGGCTACGAAGCGCCGGTGAATCTGGCCTACTCGCGCCGCAACCGCTCGGCAGCCGTTCGCATTCCCATGTACTCGGCGAGCCCCAAAGCCAAGCGCGTCGAATTCCGTCCGCCGGATCCGTCTTCCAATCCGTATCTGGCGTTCGCGTCCATGTTGATGGCCGGGCTCGATGGCGTGATTAACAAGATTGATCCGGGCGAATCGCTGGACAAGGATATCTACGATCTCACGCCCGAAGAAATGAAGTACGTTCCGTCGATGCCGTCTTCGCTCGAGGAAGCGTTGAGCTGTCTCGAGGACGATCACGCGTTTCTGCTCAAGGGCGATGTCTTCAGCGAGGAACTGCTCGAGACGTTCATCGCCTATAAACGCAGACACGAGGCCGATGCGATTCGCCTGCGGCCGCATCCCTACGAGTTCGCACTGTATTACGACATCTAAAAGGAATCCCGAGCCAGTGGGCGACAGCCAGACCGCAGGCACGGTCCTGCAAATCAACGTCTCCCCGGGAGGCGTGCCGAAGCACGCGGTCCCGGAAGGCGTGGTGACGGAACTCGGGCTCCAGGGAGACGATCATGCCCAATCGCAACTCCATGGCGGGCCGCACCAGGCTCTCCTGTTCATCGCGGCGGAAGGCATCGAGGAATTGAAACAAGCGGGATTCGTCCTGTTTCCGGGCGCGCTCGGCGAGAATATCACCACCAGCGGACTGGACCACCGCTCCTGGGCAATCGGTCAGCGCTGGCGCGTGGGCCCCGAGGTCATCGTGGAATTGACCAAGATCCGCGCCCCCTGCGCGACTCTGAATCGCTATGGCGCGGGAACCATCCAAAAAGCGGTGTACGACGAAGGGGTCCAGGCGGGCGATCCCTCCTCACCGCGCTGGGGATTGAGCGGATGCTATGCGCGGGTACTTGCATGCGGCGTGATTCACCCCGGGGATACAATCCGTCCTGCATGACTCCGTCCGGTCCCCTTAGACTGCATGCGGAAGCGGAAGCCATGATCCGGCTCAAGCAGCTTCCCTATCGCGATCCCGCGCGAGCCTTGCGGGAGATCGAGCAGATTGAGCGCGTCCTTCCGCCCGGCACAGCGATTCGTTTCGACTTGCTGCTCGCGTCTTCCCCGGCGCCCGAAGAAGGACTGCATCTATTCGCGCGCCTGTGGGAACAGCATCCCGACCCGTTCCGGCGCATGCTCGCCTCCGCGCAGGGCTTGCGCTGCCTGATCGCGGTCTTCACCTATAGTCCCTTTCTTTCCGAGGAGGTTCTTCAGCACCCGGGCTGGGCGGAGGAATTGCTGGAGGAAGATGTTCTTCTGCGCGTGTGGAGCGCGGAGCGCACGCGCGAGGTGCTCGAAGCCTCGCTCCCTCCGGGTCCCGCCTCACCGCTCGATCTGGCAAGTTTCCGGCGCCACCAGATGTTGCGGATTCTGGTGCGCGACGTGTTGAACCTGGCGAGTCTCCCGGAAATCACCGGCGAATTAACGGCCCTGGCCGATGCCATCCTGGGCGCGGCGCTCGCGCGCCTCGAAGGGCGGCTGATCGAGGAGTTCGGAAAGCCGACAACGCTCGCGGGCGAGGAAGCTCGGTTCACGGTAATCGCGCTCGGCAAAATGGGCGGGAATGAGCTGAACTACAGCTCCGACATCGATCTGATGTTTCTCTATTCCGAGAACGGCGAAACCGCTGGGCCCGTTCGCATCACCAACAAAGAATTCTTTAAGCGTCTGGCGAATGCGCTGACCGATTTGCTCTCCACTTATACGGCCGAGGGGATGTGCTACCGCGTGGACCTTCGCCTCCGTCCGGAGGGCAGCCTGGGAGAGGTGTGCGTTTCGCTCGAAGGCGCAAAACAGTATTACGCCGAGAGAGCCCGCGACTGGGAATTACAGATGATGATCAAGGCGCGCGTCGCGGCGGGCGATCCGGCGAACGGCGCCGATCTGCTCGGATTCGTGGCCTCCCGAACGTACGCGACGACCCTCGATTTCACCGCCATCGAAGCGCTTTCGGCCACCCGCGAGCGGATGAACGAAAGACTGGTCGCGCGCCAGCGCGCTCACAAGCGTCCGCGAGCGCATCGGGCGATCGACGTGAAACTGGAGCGCGGCGGCATCCGCGACATCGAATTCCTGGTGCAGTGCCTGCAGCGTCTCCACGGTGGCGCGGATCCCTGGGTGCGGCACGGGGGAACCATGCTCGCACTCGCACGCCTGCAGGATAAAGGCTTTCTCTCGGACGCCGAATACGGGCGCCTGGCCTCGGCCTATCAATTCCTGCGGCATTTGGAACATCGTCTGCAGTTCGCCGATGATCGCCAGACGCACACGCTTCCCACGCACGATCCTGCTCTCGCGCTGCTCGCGCGGCGTATGCCGGGCGGCCGCGATTCGGCGGACTGGCTGCTCGAGACCACCCGTATGCACCTGCACCAGGTGATCGAAATTTATGAGCGCGTGGTGCATGCGGGCTCGGCCGCGAGCGAAGCCGCCGCCGATGGAGGCGCGACGCAGGCGGCGAATGTCGTACGGGTGCTGGAACAGCGCGCTCCGCGGTTATTCGACGCCCTGGCGAAGTCCGACCTGCATCGCGGACGGCGCGCCTTTGAGCATTTTCTGGAAAGAATTTCAGCCGAGCCGGGTCGTCTGGAACAGCTCGATGCGAATCCCGATTTCGCCGCGCGCACTCTGGATTTTTTCGAGCACAGCCCGTATTTCGCCGAAGAGCTGATCCGCACGCCCGAGCTGGTCGATGAAATCGCACACTCGGCGGTCGCTTCCGCCACCACCGCCTCGCCGCCGTCCATAACCGAGTTGCGGCGCTGGTACCGGCGCGAGATGCTGCGCATTCAGGCAGCGAGCGTGAGTTACTCGCAGCCGATTTTCGACACACTCGCCCGCACTTCCGATCTCGCCGACGCGGTCATCGCGCGCGCCTATGAGATCGCGATCCGGGAAACCTGCATCAGCCACCCTCCCGCCGATCCTCACTATCATCCTGTGGATCAACTGTGGGTCATCGCGCTCGGGAGGCTGGGGACCCGGGAGTTCGATATGGCCTCGGACGCTGACCTGGTTTTCGTCCTCGCGGACACCGACGCACGGGAACTGCTGTTCTGGACCCACGTCGCCGGCCGGTTTGTCGATCTCATTACCGCGTATACGGGGGAAGGCATTCTGTTCGCCGTCGACACGCGTCTGCGCCCGAACGGTCTCGACGGCCTGCTGGTTCAAACCGAGAGCGTCGTCAAGAATTATTTCGGGCGCGCGGCGGAGGCCTGGGAGGGCATCACGTACATGAAGACGCGCTCGGTCGCGGGCGATCCCGACCGCGCGGAATTCTTCCTGCATGAACTGCAGGAAATCGACTGGCAGCGGTACGGCCAGGGCGGCCGCTCGCGCACGGAATTAAAACAGATGCGCATGAAAATCGAACGCGAGCATGGCGCGCTGCATCCTTTAAAATCAGGCCGCGGCGGCTATTTCGACATTGATTTCATCCTGATGTATCTGCGCCTGAAAAGCGCGGGCGTGTTTTTCAAAGTGCTGAACACCCCGGCGCGCATCGAAGTTCTTCTCGAGCACATGGAACTCATGGACCGCGCAACCGCGGATTTTCTCCATCAAGCGGCCACGTTCTACCGCGCGCTCGATCACGGCATCCGCATCCTCACCGGGCACGCTCAGGATAAACTACCCTCCGCGGACGCGCAGGTGGAAACCCTGCGCGCTTTGCTCGCGCGGTGGACGCCGATTCCGCTCGATGACGTCGAGGACATTCGCTCGCGCGTCCGCGCGGTGTTCGAAAAAATCTTCGGCTAAAGCGAACCCGGCCGGGTCATCGGGGGTCGGCCCTACGGCGCCGCATCCTGAACGGCTCCCTCCGGCGCGCCCACGTCCACCCAAAGAGCGATGACGTCAATCTCCACCTGGGTCAACGTTCCGTCGTCGCCGAGCAAACCGTAATGCCGCTCCACCGCCCCGGGCGGCATCTTTTTTCCCGTGACGACGGCCTTCATCTGGCGGGCCCACGGGCGCGCGTCTTCGTATGTGGCAAAGGACATGGGCGCCACCCGGCCCGGACTGTGGCACGAGAGGCAGTTTTTTTGGAGGATCGGGAAAACGTCGCGACGGTAGGTTGGGTTCCTCGGCCCGGCCATCCCCGCGGACGGTCCGAAGAAGACCAACGCGGCGCTGAGGACAGCGCCTGCGAGCGAGGCAGTCGTCATTTTGGCGACCACCGGGTTCGCGTGGGCGATCATTGGGTTTGCTTCGCCGGCCACTCCGTTCGCGGCGGTTGAAGTTCCATCAGCACGGCGCTTCATCGCAAGAGCCCTCGACTTTCCGCGTCCTTTTGTTCGCGTCCGTTATGCAGGCGTCCCTTATTCCTGCGCCGGTTATGCCTGCGATCGGGGCGCGTGTAATCGTGCTTTCCATGCCGCGCCGCGGAAATCTTTGAGCGCGGCGTTGCTAACGGTTCAAGGCGCCAACCGTTGAAGTGCCAACCGTGAAAGTTTTTAAGGGAGCGGCGGTCCCTTGGCTGGACCGCCGCCGGCAGGAGAGGCCAATCATCCTGACCGCTGAGCGTTGCATCATCGCCCATTCCCGAGTGGATGGCGGTCCGGGATTGCCACCGCCAATGCCCTCTTATCGGCAGGTCTCAGGCCAAACGAATCGATTTGTAACTCATTCCTATCGTTGTGATTACGGTTCGAAGCACGAATACAATCTGGGGCAACTAGCGCATCCCGATGAGGGAGGTGCGTGGGATTCCGCAAGTCCGGCCCGGTCGCGTATCGAACGCTGCTAAAGCCGGAACACGACTCAGAAATACGATCGGGCATTTATAAGAAAAAGAGATTCTACGTACGCGCGGTTCCCGGGGCAGAAAGATGATGGCATCCATAAAAAGAACCTATAAGCCATTTCGCATGGAAGTATTGCTGACGCGGCATGGCGTCATGCATAATCGAGGAGTTCGCCGGGCTCTTCATCCATTTGTGATCAAGTTCTCCCCGGACGTTACGCGGGCGGATCAATCAATCTCAGGAGATATACTGTGCCAAAATACAAACTCGAATACATCTGGCTTGACGGCAAGCAGCCGGTTCCGGAACTTCGCGGCAAAACGCTGATGAAGGAATTTGCCGGCGCACCCAGCCTCGCGGATCTTCCGAACTGGGGGTTTGACGGCAGTTCCACGATGCAGGCCGAGGGCAAGAGCTCTGACTGCGTGCTGAAGCCCGTCGCTCTCTATCCCGACAGTAGCCGCAAGAACGCCTACATCGTCCTGAGCGAGGTTTTGCATGCGGACCTCACACCGCATTCCACCAACATGCGCGCGACCATCCAGAACGACCCCGACCTATGGATCGGTTTCGAACAGGAATATTTCCTTTATAAGGACGGACGCCCGCTTGGCTTCCCGGAGCACGGCCATCCCGCGACGCCCCAGGGTCCCTACTATTGTGGCGTCGGCTACAAGTATATGGGCAGCCTGGCGCGCACGATCGTGGAAGAGCACCTGGAGGCGTGCCTTGCCGCCGGGATCAATCATGAAGGAATCAACGCGGAAGTCGCCAAGGGCCAGTGGGAATTTCAAGTCTTCGCCAAAGGATCGGCCAAGGCGGCGGATGATTTGTGGACCGCCCGGTATCTCATGATGCGGCTGTGCGAAAAATACGAAGTCGACGTGCAATTGCACTGCAAACCGATCAAGGGCGATTGGAACGGCTCCGGCATGCACACCAATTTCTCAACGAAATATATCCGCGAAGTGGGCGGCAAAGAATACTTCGAGGCGTTGATGGCCGCCTTCTCGGCGAACGTGGGCGCTCACATCGCCGTGTATGGCCCCGATAACCACCTGCGTCTGACCGGGCATCACGAAACCCAAGCCATCGACAAGTTCAGCTACGGTCTTTCGGATCGCGGCGCTTCGATCCGCATGCCCGTGAATTTCATCAAGAACGGCTACAAGGGATATCTGGAAGATCGCCGTCCGAACTCCGAGGCCGATCCGTATCAGATCGTCTCGCAGATTCTGAAGACCATCAACAGCGTGCCGAAGGGCGCGATGGCTTCGGTCTAACGTCCCGTTTTCCGGGAAGATCGCGGTTTCAAATTTGGCGGGTCAGGTGGAACACCCTGGCCCGTTTTCTTTTCCAGGCGTCCGTTTTCGGGGCGCCCTTTTTCTTTTCCTGAGGATTCAGCCCGAGAGCCGTGCTCTCTGCTTCAAAAATAGAAATGCCTCCAAAATAGAAATGCGGCCCCCCGGCAAGGGGCCGCATTTAGCGAACACAAAACTCAAGAATCCCGAAAGCTTATTCGAAGGTCTCGCCGGCCTTATTCCCCCAGGACTTCCCGTCCGTGGTGCGAGTGATCTTGATGAGGCGGCCGCGATAGCTGGTGGCGCTGCGCGCCGGATTTGCAATCACTTCGACCGGATCGCCGACCTTGAACGCGTCCTTGGTCACGCCCTGCTGCGCGAACTGCCCGGCGGCTGCGCCCTCAATGGACCACCGCTGAACGGTCCCGCTCGTATCCTCGGCCTCGATAAAGAAGAACGAGTGCGGCGAACGCAGGGAGACCTGAACGATCTTTCCCTTCACCGTGATCTCCTTGGAAACGTCGTAGGTGGCGCCGAAGGAGTGGTGAGCCTGGGCGGGAACCGTGGCCAACATCAGCGCGGCGGCGATCGGAAGAGCAAGCACCTTAGATTTCATCTGGAATTTCTTTCCTCAATTCAGAAGTTAGGACGATTTAAACCGACTTGCCCGCGCGCATCCGCTTCCCCGGGGTTAGTGGCGCACGTTTCGAGACGAGAGCATCGCCACAAAGAGAAGGTATCATCAACCGCAAACAATTCCTAGCCCCGATTTGGTCAAAGGGCGTCACTGACCGGTTACTGACCATGTTTTTCCTTTATTTTAAGATATTTAGTGAATTGAGGCGAGATCGTTTTCGTCCGCAATCGGCTGCCGGCTAGGGCTTCAGAAACTCCCGCATAGTTTCGAGTGTGTCATCGGGTTCTTCGATGTACGGGAAGTGGCCGCTTTTCTCGAAGACCACGAGTTGCGCGCCGGGAATCAGGGTTTTGAATTCGGCGGCGTCGCGGGGCATGGAAACGCGATCGTAGCGCCCGGCGATCACGAGCACAGGCATGCGCAGGCTCCCGAGTTTGGGGCGGAAATCCAGAAGCGCGATATCGCCCCCCACCTGAAAATCGGCGTCGGCCCCGGCGATGGCGTAGTAAACCTCAACATTGCCCGGTTCTTTGGGCAGGAGGGCGGCCTTGGCGGCATCATAGAAATAGAACAAGCCGAGAGGGATCCCGTAGTACAGATCCTGATGCTCGGGGGCGCTCGAAACAACCCCCTTCGAACGCAAAGCCTGGAGCCGTTCCCAGACGTCCGGGTACTGATTGCGGATCTCCCGGTTGCAGTTATCGTTGTTGCTTTGCCACATGGCGCCGCTATCAAAGGTGTCGATCAGAATCAGGCGTTTCACGGATTGCGGATATTTCAGCGCATAGGCCTGCGCGACCATGCCTCCGTAGGAATGGCCCAGGATGGTAAGCGACCCGAGTCCCAAGGCTTTCCGCAAGCCCTCCACGTCGTCCACATCGCGAGCGAAATGGTATTCGGAGGGAGACTTCGCGCGGTCCGAGCGGCCAACCCCGAAGGCGTCGTAGTAAATGACCCGATTGCGATCGGCGAGCCGCGAAAAGAACGGATGAAACACGGCGTGAGAGTCACCGGGACCGCCCGCGATCAAAAGAATCGGGTCGCCCCTTCCCTCGCTCTCGTACCAAAGCTTTCGCCCATCTACGGACGCATAGGCGCCGGGGGGATGAGGATTTTTAGACTTCCGGGTTTGGGCCGCGGATTCTAACGTCGATAGTACGCAGCCGATCAGCAGGAACCCGCAAAAGGCGCGCGCATACTCAGAACCGATCAGAACTCGAGTCCGCATCGTGACCGGCGCGGCAAACCGCGATCAGGATGCTTCGGCCGTTCGCGCCGCGCCCGGACGGCGATGGAGCAGCGCGTCTACGCTCCAGGCGCCGGCCCCCGCGAACGCAAAGTAGATCATCGCGAAACAATAGACCACGGCTTCCTCGCCGCCGTTGCGGATCGGCCAAGGGGACGGGCGCGAGATCGGACCCATCACGTAGCCGAGTGCCGAAGTGAGGCACAACATGATCGCGACCGGAAGCGTCAGCAGTCCAAGGATCAGCAGGATGCCTCCGGCTATTTCCACGTAGCCGCCAATGGACCCCAACATATCGAGCGCCATGGGAGGCGCGCCGCGCCGCCCGGCCCGGGCCGCCAGCATCCCGAACGCATTCCGAAAGCCGTGCAGAGTGATCAGAAAGCCCACAATGATCCGGGCGACGGAGCGGGCCTGACCTTCCCAGGAAGAAAGTTTTTCTTTCATAGAAGCCTCTCTTGAAAAATCGATTCTGAATGCTCTACGTCCGCGCGGGTTCGCCGGCGGCTATGAAATCCGCTGCGGGCTTTTTGCGGCGCGAAAGCAGCGCGTCGAGGCTCCACGCCCCGCCCCCCGCGAAGACCAGCCACAGGAAAAGATAGCAATCGAGCACCGCGAGTTCTCCGCCGTTGGTAATCGGCCAGAAGCCGCGCGGAGCCCAGGACTTGAAATAAGCGACCGCCATCTCGCCACACAGGATAAACGCAGTGGTCCTGGTAAACAATCCGAGCATCAGCAGGATGCCCCCGGTGACCTCGATGGGCCCGGCCCACGCGTGCGCCTGCCCGAAATCGCGATCGATCCGGCCGCCCGCAAATCCCCATACTTTTTCGAGTCCGTGCTGAATAAAAAGAAAACCCATTACGAATCGCAAAACACTGAGCCAAGACTGGGCGCGTGCATTCATAGACAATCTCCTCGTGTACCACGGCTCCCTGCTTTTTCCCGGAGGGAACGGTGGGCGGTCAACATTATACCGTAGCTCCAAAAACAAATCGCAGCGCTTAAAAAACAAACCGCGGCGCTTCTTGAAACAAACCGCGGCCGGAACGAAAACTCCCCGCCGGGAGGGCAGGGAGTTTTCCGCACAACGAACTTCTCCTTAAAACGCGAGCGTTAGTGAACGATCCCGCCCGCAGGGTCACGGATGCGCTTGTTAAACTCCTCGACGTCCTCGATGGGGGCGCAGATGTCTTCGATCAAACCCTTCCATCCTTCGATCGTCTTGGGTTGTTCGATCAGGCGAAATTTCTTAAGCTGGCTGACCCACGGCTTCGTATAGACCTTGGGATCGTCGATGGTCATGGAAAGGTCCATCTCGTCGTAGTACTTGCGCGTGTAGCGCTCCTGGAGATGCATATCGGCCGAATGCGGATAGCCGAAATGGTCCACCCAGGTTCGCGGATCGAAGCCATACGTATCGACGACGAACGTGTCGCCTTCCCACTTGCCGGTGGCGTAGCCCCACCAGCGCGGCAGGTCCGGATCTTTCAGCGGTGCGCGGCCGTCGGTCCAGATGGTGCGCACCTGATAGCCCCACTCGAACTGTTGCAGGACGCGATCCTTCAGCACGGTGAATTCGATCGGATCGGGATAGATCAGCGCGCGCGGAATTCCTTCCGGGTTGCACGACTGATAAGGATCGGTGCCATTGGCAGGAGGCACGGCCCGACGCCGGCCGATGGCCTCTTCGGGATGCGCATCCGCGTCCGGGCTGTTCAGATTGCGCCCATAGGACGGTTTGTTCGCGTCGAACATCTTCTGCCCGAGCGGCGTCATGGGCGGAACGTCGTTGCTGTAACCGCGATCACCGCAATCCCGGCAGGTGCCGCCGCCGCCATAACCGGCGGGCGAACCGTTTCGCGACCAGATGCCGTTCAGATCGTGTTTGTCGAAAGGCTTGTTATCGTTGGCCGGATTGTGGGCCAGAATTCCGCCCCGTCCGCCGCCACCACCGCCGCGGCCCGCGGGAGGCGGAGCCTGTGCGAAAGCCGCCGAAGTGAAGGCGAGCGTGCCGGCGAGGATCGCACCGGATGTAACCAAGCTGATTCTCATATTTTTCGCGCTCCTTGTGCTCGTACTTCGTTGCGCTAATTTATCGTGTTGCTGTTACTTCGCGGGCGCAGGCTCAGGCGTCGGCGATGCATTGGCGTTGCCGGGAGCCACGCCCATGATGACTTCGCCCTTTTCGTTTACCAGTTTGACAAGCGCGCCCACCGGGCCGCCCGCGCGAGCCGGCGCTACCGTGACCGTGATCTTCGTGCCCGGCGTGAGGGCCGCCTCCGAGCGTTTGCGCCCCCAGCCGGCCTGCACCAACTGCGCCGGATTCGGATAGAATTCACCGCTCCAGTGCGCCACGTTGCCCTTGTCGTCGGTCACGTCGAAGAACAACTGCGGATGCGGATTGGCATAGCGGAACTCGGTGACCACCCCCGTCATGGTCACGGGCTTCGAGGCGTCGTAAGAGACGCCCGTGCCGTGGTGAGCGCTCAGCGGCATACCGAGCGCCAAAAGCGCGACAACGGACAAAAAAGAAACTGCAAACTTGGCTTTCATGATGTACCTCAATGAGATCTTCCGGTGAATCCACCGTACCGGATGAATGCACGGAACCGCACAAAACTTTACCACCGCATCCAGATGGAAGTCAAGGGAAGATCGGCGCCGGGAGGGTATGGAGTGATTTTCAAGACCCCGAGGTGTTATGATGACCGGCGGAACGATGCCCCGTTCTTGGCACGCGGCGATGTACCAGGATGTAAGGAGAAAAATGAAACTATTTTCGAAGGGGTTTAGTCCCGTCAGGCGTCCCGCTCTTATGCCCCGCACAATCATAATCCTCTGCCTTCTTAGCATTTGCCTCTCGGGCTTCCAGTTAACCGCGCAAACGCCGGCGGCCGCTCCGGCTGCGGCTCCGAACGGCGACAAGCCTCTGATGTCGGATCAGGTTTTCAAGAACGTTCAGGTTTTGAAAGGGATTCCGGTCAACGAGTTCATGGACACGATGGGGTTCTTCGCGGCCTCCCTTGGCTTGAACTGCGTGTTCTGCCATACCGACGAGAGCCTGGAGGATTGGAGCCATTTCGCCGACGATGTTCCGCGCAAGAAAATCGCGCGCGGCATGATCGCCATGGTGAACAATTTGAATAAGAATAACTTCGGCGGCCGGCGCGAAGTGACCTGCTACACCTGCCATCACGGCAACGAACGGCCCAAGGTGATTCCCAGCCTGGCCGAGCAGTATGGGGTTGCGGCCGAGGATCCGAATGAAGTGGAGATCGTAGCGGGAGGGCCGGCCGGGCCAACCGTTGATCAGATTCTCGACAAGTACATCCAGGCTCTCGGAGGCGCTCAGAAAGTTGCAGCTCTCAAGAGTTACGCCGGCAAGGGAACATTCGAGGGGTACGACACCTACCATCAGAAGGTGCCCATGGAGATTTACGCAAAAGTGCCCGGGCAACTGACGCAGATCGTACATACCCAGAACGGCGACTCCACGATCGTTTTCGATGGCATGTCCGGCTGGGTCGCGTCCGTGGACAAACCGGTGCGCTTGCTGCCGGACCTTGCGGGCTACGAGCGCGATGCGGCGAAACTCGACGCGGATCTGGCCATCCCTGTGAATATCAAACAGGCGCTCACGCAGTGGAAGACCGGGTTCCCGGTGGCGAGCATCGAGGACAAGCTCGCGAATGTAGTGCAGGGAACGGGCGCCGGCGGGACGCGCTTTAAGCTGTACTTTGATCAGGAATCGGGGCTGCTTGACCGCGTCGTGCGCTATGAGCCGACGGCGGTGGGAACGCTGCCCATCCAGGTGGACTATTCCAACTACAAAGATGTAGCCGGCGTGAAGATCCCGTTCAACTGGACCGTCACCTGGACCAATGGAATGTCCATCAACGAGTTGGCGAGCGTTGACGCCAACGTCGCGATCGACGCTTCGCGCTTCGCAAAGCCTGCGGCGGCCGTCGTAAAGCCGGTCGCGAAGAAGTAATCGCGGGCTCTAAAAGCAGCTCGCTCTATGCTGGATGACGTGTGGCGGGCTGCGTGAGAGGCCGCCGCAGGCCGCGGGCCTGCCCACCAAAAGCGCGGAGTGAGCGTGTCTAGCCGAAGAATCCGATCGAGCGGCCGGCCATGCCGACTCCGAACCACAACAGCAGTGCGACGACCGCGGCCCGTTTTCCGGCTCCCGGCGATATGCTCGCGTCGTCCTTGCGCACCAGTTTGCGGAAATACGCGAAATGAAACGTGAGCGCGAGAACCAGAAGAATCATCTTGACCCAAAACGATGTGTTCCCGTAACAACGCACCGCCGTGGCGACGAACATGAGCGGGCCGGTGATCAGCATCAAAATCAGACCGGACGTTTGATAGGGCGACAGCTCGCCTGCGAGCTCCGCCACGGGCTGCCGCTTAAAAATCAAGCCCATCAGGCGCAGGCATACAACCACCATCGTGCCGAGCAGCAGGGTCAGTCCAAAAAGGTGGAGGGTCTCGAGAGCAGGATACGCCGACTCATGATTGGCGACGGCATTGTAGATTGCGGTTCGCTGGCACCACTCAAAAAAGGGATAGATGGATTGCACGCGGGAAAATGGCCTCTAGCTAGAAAGTGTAGCCAACATCCGCGGCGTGCGCGAATGCCGGAGGCCATCAAATGCGAGCGAGAGCTCGCTGGAACGTGTAAGCCTAGAACGTGTAGGCCATGATTCGGCCCATCGTGATGATGCACACCCATAGGGCCAGAGAAGCCCATCCGGCGAAACGCGCTCCGGCCGGCGGGACTGCCGCTGTATCCCACTCGTTCATACGGCGGTAAACGGTCAGATGATAGACGGCGGCGTTTACGGCGGCCAGAACTAATAAGATCAGCTTGGCTCGGAATGCGATGCTCTGGTAGGCAGCGTAGGCATGCGACCAGAACAGCAGCGCTCCCGTGATCGTCATCAGGATGAAGCCGGGAATCAGCCACGGAAGGAAGTTCGACCACACTTCCCGAGCCGTCCTCTTGCACAGCAGGACGCCGGCAAGGCGCAGGTCGGAGATCACGATCAGGCCGACGGAAATCGAGAGCCCGAGAACGTGCAGGCCCTCGATGACCGGAAAGAGTAAACTCGACTCCCGGATATTCGTGCCGACGCTGCTGTGCTCGAGAAGCTTGCAAAAATCCGCAATGGACATCAAATGAATAACCCTCCCCGGCCGCCGACTGCTCGGACGCGCCGGATGATCGTGAGTTAAAAGATAAGAATATCAGCAATTGAGGGGCCGATCTGAGGAAGAGCTTCCCGTGGGTCACGCCGTCTTGACAGACAGACTGGGAATGTCTTGACAGACATGCTTGGAATGTCTTGACAGACATGGCGGGGAATGTTAGCCATGGAGACTGGCAACAATCTGAGAAGCAGGAGATTTATGCGAAAAAGTCCGCTGCCGGCCATTGGGTTCGCGTGCGTGTTGGCGTGCGCGCTCCACGGCCAAAGTCCCAAGCCGCCTTTCACCGCCAAGGATGCCGAGCTCGGCAAGAAGCTCGCCGAGTTGTCGCTGACTGTCCGCGAGCAGATCACGAATGCGAAGGCCCCTGCGGATCCTTTTAAGATCATGGGGAACCTGTACTTCGTTGGGGTTGCAAACGGCGAGGCCTATCTTCTGACTTCGCCGCAGGGCCACATCCTTTTTGGCGTAGGCTTCGCGGATACGGCCGATCTGGTGCAGAAAAATATCGAAGCGTTGGGTTTCAAGATGACCGATATCAAGGCCATTTTGCTGAATCACGGGCATGGCGATCAATCCGGCGCGGCGGCAACCTTCCGGCAGAAGACCGGAGCCCAGGTGATGGCCGGATTCGCCGAAGTTCAATTTCTGGAACACGGCGGAATTCTCCCGGGGGGCGTGCCGCGCCGCGCGAACGATCCTCCCGCGGCGCCGCCGGGCCCTCCCACGCGGTTGCAGAGGATTAACGCCCAATTTCAGGGGATTAATCAGTACCCGCCGGTGAAAGTGGATCGCGCGCTCTTCGACGGCGATGTGATCAACGTGGGACCGCTCAAGGTCACGGCCTATCTCGCTCCCGGACACAGCCCGTCCTCCACCAGCTGGCTTTACGACGTGAAGGATAACGGCAAGGACTACCGCGTCTTTCAATTCTGCTGTTGGGAGTATCCCGACGACATCACGCAGAACGCTTACATTGCAGAAGCCAACGTACGTCACACCTTCGATCTGTTCCGCAAGGTTCTGCCGGTGGACATCTATCTCGAAACCGGCGCCTACGGATGGTCGGGCATTTTGAATCAACCCGCCGGCACCATGGCGGAACGCATGGCCAAGTTGAAGACGGACAATAAGCCGTGGGTCAACCGCGAGATTTTTAAAGCGCTCTCGGCGGCCCGCGAGGTGGAATTCGAAGAGAAGCTGGCGCAGGTCAGGGCTGCGCAAAAGTAGCAGAGAGAACACCCCATGCGAACAAATTTCTTATGGATAGTCTTGCCGGCAGTGCTGATCGCGGCGGCCGTGCTGTACGCGCAATCGATTGCTCCCAAGGCTCCCTTCACCGCGGAAGAAGCCGAGCGCGGAGCGAAAATCGCAGAGGAATCGCTGCGCATTCGCAAGCAGATTACGAATATGAAAACGCCCGCCGAGCCCTTTAAGATCATGGGAAATCTATATTTCGTCGGCGTGGCGAACGGTGAGGTGTATCTGTTAACGTCGCCGAAAGGCCATATCCTGTTCGGAGCGGCGTTCGCGGACACGGCCGATCAGATCGAGAAAAACATCGAAGCCGTGGGCTTTCATCTGAAGGACGTGAAAGTGATTGTGGTGAATCATAATCATGGGGATCAAGCCGGCGGCTCGGCCACGTTGAAAGCAAAAAGCGGCGCGCAGATGATGGCCGGATTCGCGGAAGTCCCGTATCTGGAGCACGGCGGCGTTCTTCCGCCCGGAACAACCATCCCCAACAACGTGCCCCCTCCGGGCGGCGGCGGTGGGTATCCGCCGGTACACGTCGATCGCGCGTTGTATGACGGCGACGTCGTCACAGTGGGATCGCTCAAGTTCACGGCGTATCTGGCGCCGGGCCACAGCCCCTCCTCCACCAGCTTTCTTTATACGGTGAAAGACAATGGACGGGAGTATCGTGTGTTCGAATTCTGCTGCTGGGAATATCCGGACGACTTCAGCCGGAATGCGTTCATCACCGAAGCGGGAGTCCGCCATAATCTCGAGATATTCCGCAAGGTCCTGCCTGTTGATATCTATCTCGAGACCGGGGCGTACGGCTGGTCGGGAACTTTGAACCAGAGCTCCGGGACGATCCTGGAGCGTATGGCCAAGCTCAAACAGGACAATAAACTCTTCGCGAATCCCGATATTTTCAAAGATTGGTCCGCCGCGCGCGAGGTCGAGTTCGAGCAAAAACTGATCAAGCTGAAAGAATCGAATCCCGTTTACCGCCAGTAGGTCCGGTGTGACGCCCCATTCGCCCGGCAGCCCCGTGAACCAGGTCAATTCCTGGCAACACCTGCAACAGTGGATTCACCATCCCGAGAGATCGCGAACCCGCAATCTCCTTTTCCAGATTCATCTAGCCACGGGAGCAGTGATCAGCGCCTACATTTTCATGATGAGCTTGTCCGGCAGCGTGATCGTATTCCGTAATCAACTTGGAAATCGGTTCAACATCGGCTGGCTAGTGGATCTTCACGAGAACCTGCACGCCGGATCGATCGGCCGGTTGGTGAATGGCGCGGGCGCGGTTTGCCTGACGTTGCTCTGCTTCACGGGCGCCGTCATTTGGTGGCCGGGTATAAAAAATTGGCGCCGGAGCCTCACCGTAAACTGGAAGACGAATTTTGGGCGGATAAACTGGGATCTCCACAGCGCTCTGGGATTCTGGTGCGTCCCGTTCCTTCTGATGTGGGGAATTTCCGGGATGTACTTCTGCTTCCCCCACATCTTCGATGCCCTGTTGCTGGTGGATCGCGCGGACCATTTTACGGATCGGGGGCTGTTCTTGCTTTCGAATCTGCATTTTGGCAGATTCGACTGGTTCACCCAAGCGCTCTGGAGCATGGTCGCTCTAGTGCCCGCTGTCCTGGCATTCACCGGCGTTTTCATTTGCTGCCGGCGGATGATCTTCAAAACGCATTCCAACCCGAACCACCCCCCACCGGCGCCGGGGCTGGGTCCTCTGGCGTAGGCGAACTCGTACCGGCTGCGTAATTTCCCGCACCCGCGCCCCGTCTCCGCGTTCGTATCTCCTGATTCCTGAGCGTTCGGGCGAAACGGTCCCTGGAAGATGAATTGCACCCTCCATGATTCGTAAAGGAGATCCACCGCTATGACGCCTCTGGTGATGACTTGGGTAGTTCTTGGAGCGGCAACACTTGGTCTTGCTCTTTATCGCAAGATAGCGACGATGAATGAGGAAGATGTTGTCCACTTGGCCGATGGAGAAGAACGCCACATTCCCGAACAGGCTGCCTTGGCCACGAAGCTCGACGCGATCGACCGATGGGGAAAGATCCTGACCGTCGTGACGATAGCACTCGGGCTGGCGATCGGCATCGCCTACATGTATCAGGCTTGGCACGACCCGGGCTCCGTGCCGAATACATTTTTCCGCAGAAATTAAGGGATGCAGGTCTCCCGCCCGGTGTCGCCGGGCAGGAGCGAGGGGGAGAGCAAGCCCGTGCCGCCTCATCGAGTCGGTGGCACGGGCTTTTCGCTTTTCAATGAGTTCTACGCCGCGTATTTAGGCAGGATCCGGACGACGTTGTCGTAGCCCAGCGCGTCGATCTCCTGCGCGGTAAATGTTCCGCAAGCGGCCAGCAGTTTGCGATCCTCGGCCATATTGGAAAACGGGAAATCGCTTCCGAATAAGATCTGTTGAAACGGGAGCATCCGCCGAAGGGCCCCGAGCGAAATCGGATTCGCGGCGTTGGCCGTATCCCAATACATTCTTTGCAGTTCGTACAGCGGGCCTTTGGGCATGGTGTCACGGACGCGGGCGGGAGGCGCTCCGGCCTTCAGCTTTCCGCCCTCCTCGAGGTACGCCGCGTCCGCGCCGATGAAGCGCGAGATCAGAAATGGCATGGTGCCGCCGGCGTGCGACAGGATGAACTTCACGTCGGGATACTTCGCCGCAGTCCCGCTGAAGAGGAGGCTCGCGACGGCGCGAGTCGTGTCGGTGCCGTATTCGATGGTCGGACCGTTCACGCCGGGAACAATGTCGCGGCAACACGCTGCGTCCTTGGGATGCGTATACACGACGGATTTGCGGCGATTGAGCTCCTGATAGATAGGCGCGAGCGCCGGGTCGCCGATGTATTTATCGCCATACAACGGCATCTCGCCCCAGTTGGTGAATAGATACACGCCATCGGCTTTCAGGGTTTCGAATCCGTACTCGATCTCTTTTAAGCTGCCATCGATATCGGGCAAAGGCAGCACGGTAAAAATTCCGAAGCGGCCCGGATAATCGGAAACCAGTTTCGCGGCGTATTCGTTGCAGGCGCGCGCCATGCGCCGGGTATCCGCGAGATTGCCGAAGTGGACGCCGGGGCCGATGATGGAGCAGACGGCCGTGTCGATGCCCGCCTTATCCATCTCCTCGATTCCCTGCGCCGCGCTCTTATTCGGAAAATCGCGCACGTGGTTATCCTGCAGGAATTTTACATAGGCAGGGCTGGTCAGATGATGATGCACGTTGATCACGCGCTTCCGCTTCGTCTGGCCGAACGAGCGCTGCGCGAGTGCGCCGGCACCCAGGGCCCCTAGACTCGCGAGCATATGGCGTCGCGTGGTTAAATCCTGCATCGCGTCCTCCCGGCGAACAACCTTTACGCCTTGTACTTCGGGAACAGCCGGCTCGCGTTGCCGCTGAAGATCGCCGGCAATTCCGCGTCGCTGAATACGCGGCATTCCTTGAGCAGATGCACCTGCTCCGCGCTCACCACGAACGGAAAATCGCCGCCGAACATGATTTGCGAAAGCGGAACCATTTTGCGCAGACCGCCGACGCCCAGAGGATTCACCGCGCTCGAAGTATCGTAATAAAACTTTTGCAACTCCGCGAGCGCCCCGTTCGGCATCGCGGCGGACTTACGCGCCGGAGGAGCGCCCGCGCGCAGTTTGCCGCCGTCCTCGAGATAGCTCGCCTGCGCTCCGGCGAGACGTCCGATCATCCCAGGAAGCGCGCCGCCGCCATGCGAGAAAATCCATCGGATATTCGGATACTTCGCCGCGGTCCCGCTATAGAGCAGGCTCACCATCGTGCGCGCCGTATCCATGGTGTATTCCACCGTGCCCGATCCGACTCCCGGAATCACGCCTTCGCAGCAGGCCGCATCCTTCGGATGCGTATACACGATCGAATTCCGGCGATTGAGCTCCTCGAGAATCGGCGCGAGCGCGACGTCGCCCAAATATTTATCGCCATACAGCGCCTTGCCGCCCCAGTTCGTGTACATAAACACGCCGTCGGCCTTTAAAGTGTCCAGACCGTATTCGATTTCCTTAAGGCTGCCGTCGATATCCGGCAGCGCGAGCATGGTGAACATCCCGAGCCGTCCCGGATGTTCGGAAACCTGCTTGGCCGCGTAATCGTTGATCTCGCGCGCGAGCCTGCGCGTATCGGCCATCTTGCCGAACCAGATGCCCGGACCGATGGTGGAGCACAGCGCGACGTTCACGCCCGCCTTATCCATGTCCTCCATGCACTCGGCCGGTCCCTTCACCGGAAACTCGCGAACCTTGTTGTCCTGCAGGAATTTCACGTAAGCGGGAGCCGTCAAGTGGTGATGGACGTTAATGATGCGCTGGCCGGGAGCCGACTGACCGAGCACCCGCCGCCCGCTCGCGAAAACGCCGGCCCCCAAAGCCGCTGCGCCCAGAAGTTCACGGCGCGAGGTGCGCGGGCCAAGATCAGAAAGCTTCATGATGGATCTCCTCTTTGCAGAACCGATTTCTTACGACTTAAATCTGGGAAACAGCCTCTCGGCATTCTCACGATCGATCGCGCGCATGGCTTCCGGGGACAGATTCGACGCTGGAAACTCATCAATCGTCACTTCAAAACGTTCGATCGGATAATCACTGCCGAACATGACCTGCGTAATTGGAACCAGCTTCAGCAGCGCGGCCATGGGAAACGCGAAACTGGCATGCGCCGTGTCGTAATAGAGCTTGCGCAGCTCGTAGTAGGTACCGTTGGGAATCCGGCTCTGGGCTTCCTTCGGCACGCGATCCTTGATGCGTCCGGCCAGCATCGGAACGGTGGCGCCGGAATGCGGGACGATGAACCGGATATCAGCACAGCGTGACAAAGTCCCGTTCACGAGAAGGCTGGTGACGCCGCGGGTCACATCGAAATCGTACTCATTCATGGAATCCGGGACGCCCGGATCCAGGTTATGACAGCAGGCCGGCGTGTTCGGATGAAGAAAGATCACAGCCTTGCGCCGGTTCAACTCATCGAAGATGGGAGCGAACATCGCATTGCCCAGCCATTTGTCGCCGGTGTCGGTCCACAGGCAGATCCCGTCGACCTTCAACGTGTCGAAGGCGTACTCGATTTCCTTCATGCTTCCTTCGCGATCCATAAACGGGATCGAAGCGAAAAATCCGAAGCGGCCCGGATAATCCCGCATCAGCTTCGCCCCGAATTCATTATTCTCGCGGACCACGCCGCGCGCTTTTTCCGAGCCATCCCACATGCGATCGCGCACCTGATTCACCGGCGAGAGAATACCCGTCGCAACGCCGTTCTTCTCCATCTCCTCGACGGCCTTCTCCGGCGTCCATCGCGCCGCCTGGCCCGCGCCCGGGTTCGCAGGCGATTGCAGATGCTGGTGCACGTCGATGCGCCCGCGTTTGCGCGTCGCGTTCGCGCTTTGGGCGAGTAAGGCGGAAGCCGGCAGCGCCGCCGCCAGGGCTTGCAGGATTTCCCGGCGCGTGGACGCAGACTGGAGAGAGGTCACACCGGCGCGTGGCACGTTCATAATTCCTCTAGAGTATACGCACCGGCCGCGAAATGGTAGCAGAGCCTTCTATACGGAAGTCTTGAGCTTCGGAATCATGCGCTCGGCATTGCCGCGATTGATCATGCGCAGCTCGGTGGGAGTAAATACTTTGCTCGTCACCAGGCCGTGGCCGGTTTCCGCCGCGGTGCGATACCAGTAATCCGTGCCGAATAGAATTTGCGAGACCGGAACCACTTTCCGGAGCGCGCCCATAGCCACCGGATTCGACGCCTGCGCGGTATCGAAATGCATCTTGCGGATTTCCGCGAGCGTCCCTCCCGGGACATTTTTCGGAGGAGCTCCATCCTGCCCCTTGGTGACGATTCCTGGAACGATTTCGGCCTGCGCGCCGCCGAGGAAACGTTCGATCACGTACGGCATCACGCCGCCCCCGTGCGAGAAGATCCACTGGATGTCGGGATATTTCACCGTCGTGCCGCTATAAATCAAGCTTCCGATGGTACGCGTCGTGTCCGCCCCATAATCCACCAGCGTGTCGGCGACGCCGGGCACCAGATTTCCGCAGCACGCGCCGGTGATGGGATGCACAAACACGACGGCCTTGCGGCGGTTCAACTCCTGATACACCGGAGCGAAAGATTCGTGTCCCAGCCACTTATCGCGATAGTTTGAAAACAGGCCGATACCTTCGGCTTTCAGCGTGTCGAGCGCGTACTCGATTTCCTTGAGCGCGCCGTCGGGATCAGGAGGGTGGATGGCGGCGAAACTGCCGAAGCGCCCGGGATGGTCCTTCGTGAGCTTCGCGCCGAACTCATTGCATTCGCGCATCACCTTGCGAATTTCTTCCGCGGATTCCCCGAACCAGAATCCCGGCGTGGTGACGGACATCAACGCGACCGCGGTGCCGTTGGCGTCCATGTCCTCCAGATCGATGGAAAGCTCCCACGGAACATCGCTCGTCGTACGGCCCTTCATCATGAGCCCCGGAGATTGATGGTGCGCCTTGGCGAAGGCCACGTAGGCCGGCGGCACAAAATGATGGTGCACGTCGATGCGGCGCGGGCTGTTGCCCGATTGCGCGAACGATCTGAGTCCGGGAAAGAGCGCGGCGATGCCGGTGGCCGCGCCCGCGGCGCTCACGAAGTCGCGGCGCGAGGGTGCGGCTGATTTAAACGGACGAAATGCTTGCATCGGTGGACATTATTACAGCCTGTCCATCGAGTGTCAATTTTGGCCGCTGTTGCGGCTGTCGAGTGTCCATTTTCGCCGTTGCGAAAAAAGGAGCTAAGCGCCCTTGTATTTCGGCAGGATCCGCTCGACGTTCCCGCGATCGATCATCTTCAGTTCAGCCGGAGTGAATACCTGATTCGTAGTGAGGCCCTTGCCGGTTTCGCCCGCGGTGCGGTACCAGTAATCGGTTCCGAACAGAATCTGCGTCACCGGAACGACTGTGCGCAGCGCGCGCATCGCCACGGGATTCGACGCCTGCGCCGTATCGTAGTGCATTTTCTGGAGCTCATGCAGCACGCCATTCGGCACTTTCGCCGGAGGATTGTTCCCCTGCCCCTTTGTGACGACGCCGGGGATCAGCTCCGCGGTCGTCCCGCCCAGGAAGCGCTCGATTACGTACGGCATCATGCCGCCGCCGTGCGAGAAGATCCAGCGGATGTTCGGAAACTTCGTCGTCGAGCCGCTATAAATCAGGCTCGCGATCGTGCGCGTCGTGTCGGCGCCGTACTCGATCACCGTATCGCCCACGTCCTGCACCAGATTCATGCAGCAGGCGGCCTCGATCGGGTGCACATAGACCACGGCGTTGCGGCGATTCAATTCCTCGTAGACCGGATCAAATGATGCGTGGCCCAGCCACCGGTCGCGATAATCCGAATAAAGAGCGATGCCGTCGGCCTTCAGCGTGTCGAACGCGTATTCCATTTCTTTGAGCGCGCCGTCGGTGTCCGGAGGATAAATGGAAGCAAAACTGCCGAAGCGTCCCTTGTGATCGGTGCCCAGGCGGGCGGCGAATTCGTTGCTTTCGCGAATCACTTTGCGTTGCGGCAACTGCGGACCGAACCACAGGCCGGGCGTGGTCAGCGAGAGAATGGCGGTCGCGGTTCCATTCTTGTCCATATCCTCGAGATCTTCTTCGAGCTTCCAGCCTGGGTATGCACTTCCGCCCCGGCCTCCCAAGGCTTCCGGAGTCGACGGCGCCGGCGGCGCTGCACCCCGCCCTCCTCCACGCCCGCCCGCTCCGGGTGCACCTGCGTTGTATGTGCGGGTATATTCCAAATAAGCCGGTGGTGTGAAATGATGATGCACGTCGATGCGGCGGGGATTGCCCTGCGCTTCGACGCTAAAGCGCGGGAAGAGCGCGGCGACGCCCGCTGCTCCCATGCCGCCGAGAAAAACACGCCGCGAACTGAGACCGGATAAAGACTGCTCCTGAAGTTTTTTGGTTTCGTCCATGGCGGGGATTATGTCGAAAGCCCGGCGGGAAGTCAAGCTGGCGTGCCCCAGCGCGGCGGGTTCTTGCAACGGAATCGCAAATGGAAATCGGTCCCCGCGAAAAAATGAACACTTGAAAAAATGAATAATAATGAATGTGACCGTCCGCGCGGCGGGGATCAGGCTTCTGTGAGCCCGGGGATTTGGAGAAGGGCTGCCTTTCCAAGAAAGGATCGTCGATGAGAGGGATTTTTCGTGGCTCCAGGAAAGCAACTTTGATTCTTGGCCTTGCGCTGGTTGCCGCGCTCGTGAGAGGGGCGGCGCCGGAAAAGGCGGTCGAGCTCAATGTCGTAACCAGCGGCGCATTCACTGCCGCCTATCTGCAGCTCGCTCCCGAATACGAGAAGACCACGCACGCGAAAATCGTGACCGGGTTCGGGCCTTCCATGGGGACGACGAAGAACGCGATTCCCATGCGTTTGGCCCGCGGCGAAGCGATCGATGTCGTGATAATGGCGAGTCCGGCGTTGGAAGATCTGATCAAACAAGGCAAATTGATCGCGTCAAGCCGCGTGGATCTGGTGCAATCGAGAATTGCGCTCGCCGTCAAAGCCGGCGCGCCGCACCCCGATATCAGCACCGTCGACGCCCTCAAGAAGACCTTGCTCGCCGCGAAATCGATCGCCTACTCCGATAGCGCCAGCGGCGTGTATCTTTCTACCGTCTTGTTCCCTAAGCTCGGAATCGCCGATCAGATAAAGGCGAAGTCGAAGAAGATCGAGGCCGATCCCGTGGGCGGCGTGGTCGCAACAGGCGAATTCGAAATTGGCTTCCAGCAGATCAGCGAGCTGCGCCCGGTGAAGGGCATCGATATCGTGGGCCCTCTGCCTCCCGGAGCGCAGAGAGTGACGGTCTTCTCGGCCGGCATTCCTACGACCTCGAAAAATCCCGAGGGAGCGAAGAAGCTGATCCAATTTCTCGCCTCACCCGCGAACGTGTCGATCATCGAGAAGACCGGCTTGGAGCCGATGACCACGCATCAATAAAACGACGATCAAGATAGGAAGGGAACAGCCGCGGCCCTAGCGCGCCCGAAGTTCCCGCTCGTCGTTATAGGCCTTCGTTAATCGTTGTATCCGATCCTCAAAACCGGCCGTGAGATCTTTCAAATTCACAGCGTGAAAGTCATCATCCGAAAGTGCAGCAAAATGCGTTTTCCATTCGGCTTCAAGTTCGGGGTTGAAAAACTCCTTGTCGAGAACGCTGAGCGCGTGAAGATTGAGCGCGCCGGGAACCATCAGCTCATAAATGTACCAAGGCTGGGGACCGAGCATCGACGGATCCCTCCGCTGCGCGACCGTGTAGGTCGGGATTCCGGCCTCTTCCAGTATCCCGCGCGCCTCGTCGACCTTGGAAGCAGCATTTTGCCCTGGAAACGAATCGAATGAGCAGGCGCAGGCGGCGTCTGGCAGCCAAGCTGGCTTGGGCTCGCGATCGGAGTCCTGTTGCTTCGCGGGGTCAACGTCGGTAGACTTCGGCGCGACTTGCTCGAATCCCAGCTTTCGCAAATGAAGCTCCTGATCGTAAAGGTCCCGAACGCGTAAGCGCAGTATAACAATTCCGAGGCTAGACACCGAAACAAGACGACTGCTACGACCCCTGTGTTAGCCTGACTCCGTAATGTCTTCGCAGAGCGCCACGGCCCCGCAATCACTGAGCGCCTATGAGCGGGCGACCGATTGGCGCATGTGGGTCGCAAGCGGAGCCATGATGCTGTGCTCGTGGCTCTCCTACGTCGATCGCCAGATTCTGGCCGTGCTCTCGCCGACGATTCTCCACGATGTGAATCTGAACGCGCAAAGGTACGGAGAAATCGTCGCCTTCTTTTCCATCGCCTACATGATCGCGAACCCCATTTGGGGCGCTGTGCTCGATTACGTGGGCTTGCGCCTGGGCATGATCGCGGCGGTGCTGATATGGACCATCGCCAGCGTCTCGCACGCGTGGATGGCCGGATTCGTGGGGTTCGCCCTGTGCCGCGCACTGCTCGGCTTCGGCGAAGGCGCGACATTTCCGGGCGGCTTTCGAGCGTCCATCGATTCCCTAACCAAGGACCGGCAGGCACGCGGCATGGCCATCTCTTACAGCGGAGGATCTCTCGGCGCGATCTTCGCTCCTGTAGTCGTGGTGCCCGTGGCGGCCGCTTTCGGCTGGCGTGCGGCGTTCCTGGTCACCGGACTGCTGGGACTTTTGTGGGTGGTGCTGTGGGCGTTCCTCGCACGCCCGCCGATGCTTCCGAAACCCAAGGAGAAGCCGAAGCTCGCCACGCTTAATCCTTTGGAAAAGCGCTTCTGGGCTCTGATCGCGAGCTATTCGCTGGGCTCGGTCGCCATCGGCCCGGTGTTCTATTTGAGTCCTCTCTATTTGAATCGCGTGATGAAGCTCTCGCAAAGCGATCTGGGCAAGGTTCTGTGGATTCCGCCGCTCGGCTGGGAGATCGGCTATTTTGCGTGGGGCTGGCTGTTCGACCGCGTGGCTCCCGGTGAGGATCGGCCGGTCCGTATGTTCCTGCTGCTTGCCGCCTGCGCGATTCCTTTCGGCTTCATGACGTTTCTTGGTTCCACAGCGGCAGTTCTCGCGTTATTCTTCTGGTGCATGTTCGTTACCGGAGGTTTTCAAATGCTGGGTTTGCGCACCGGCGCTCGCGCCTACCCCGGCGAACGGACCGCGAGCGTGGCCGGGGTCGCCTCGGGAGCCTGGGCCGCCGAGGCCGCGGTCATTCTTCCGCTCACCGGCCGGTGGTTCGATCAGGCCCACTATGCATGGATTTTTTGGGCCGTCGCGCTGATCCCGCTTGCGGGCGTCCTCCTGTGGATCGGACTCAGCCGTTCGCGTGCCGATGCCGTCGCGCACGCAGTCTAGCGCTTTTTCCCCGCGCAGTCATTGTTACCCATCAAGGGTCACTCGATGAGGAGTTTTTCAATCGGGACGCGGCTTTCAAAAGTTACCTGCTTCACGGTGCACTCGCGTGGATCTTTCTCCGGACGCCAGCGCAGAAGCTTCGTCCCGTGACGGAATCGGGCTCCCGTGAAGTGATCGTACTGAACCTCCACCACCAGCTGCGGCCGGAGCGGCTCCCATTCCGCCGAACGGCCTGTGCTCCACCGGCTGGGACCTCCGGGCGCCTGGCCCGTGAATCCAGGAAGCTCACGCAGCTCGAGCAACTGGTCCGTGAGCGCCTTACGGCCCGCTGCGGGCATGGAGGACGTATAACCTACGTGGTTCAACAATCCTTCCTTGTCGTAGAGCCCCAGCAGAAGCGAACCGACTGTACGCTTTCCCGTGGCATAGCGGAAGCCGCCCACCACGCAATCGGCGGAGCGGATGTTTTTGATTTTGAGCATGGCGCGTTCGCCCGACCGATAGGGGTCCGCGATCTTCTTTGCGACAATCCCGTCCAGTTGACCACGCATGGTCTTCAGCCAATGGAGCGCCACCTTCGGATCGCGCGTAGCCCTCGATAATTCTACGGAGTCGTTCCCCGCAAAGTAGCGCGCGTGAAATTTCTCGAGCGCGGCGCGCCGTTCCTCGAGCGGCTGGGCGACGAGCTTCCCGCCTTTTTCATTCACCAGAAAATCGAACACCACCAAGCGCGCCGGATGCGTGCGGGATAGAAGCTGAACGCGGCTCGCGGCCGGATGGATGCGCTGCAACAGATCATCGAAGGACAGGCGCCCATCCGCCGGGACAATCAGTTCGCCGTCTAACACGAAGGTCTTCGCGCGAGCCCGCACAAGCGCCGCGACGACTTCGGGAAAGTAGCGCGTCAGCGGCTGGCCGGCCTTCGATTGCAATTCTACGTCCTGGCCGCTGCGAAACGCCACGCACCGGAAACCGTCCCATTTGGGTTCGTACTGCCATTCCGGCCCCGAAGGAATTTCACTCGTGATTTTCGCTTCCATCGGCAGGAAGGGAATAGAGAGAGGGAGATCCATGCTACAGCGCCACGTGAGGCGGCAGCTTCACGCGATTCTTCGCGAGCAGTAAGGGACGAAAGAGGTCGCCGACCCGGTTCACGCGCTGGATCATGTTGTCCAGGCGGAAATCTTCGATTCTAATTCCCTTCTCCACCTCTTCCCAGGTCACCGGAGCCGACACGGGTGCGTGCGGTTTGGGCCGAACCGAATAAACCGATGCCAGGGTCCGGCCCCAGGCATTTTGGTTATAGTCGACCAGCACGCGGCGTTCGGGCCGTCGCGCGACGCGATACTCCGCGGTGATGATGTGAGGATGATTCTTCTCCAATTCCTTCGCGAGCGCCTTGGCAAAAGTCCAGACTTCCTTCTGCAGCGGTCCGCGAGCGAGCGGAACGTAGACGTGAATTCCGCGTGATCCGGTCGTCTTCGGATAACTCGGTATCTTCAATTTCGCAAGCGCATCGCGTACGGCCAAAGCCGCTTCGAGCACCTGCTTGAACTCCGCTCCCGGAGTCGGGTCGAGGTCGAAATGCAGATAGTCGGGCCGATCTACGTCGTCGCAGCGAGCGTACCAGGGATTTAAATCGATACACCCGAGATTCACTACCCACAGCAATCCGGCGAGGTCCTCGATCACCGGGAAGTCCACGAGATTCGCGGAAGGGTGCTGGATCGCGCAGATCGGAATCCAGTTCGGACGCGGCTCGGGCGCGCGCTTTTGAAAAAAGAATTTGCCGTACGCGCCGTCGGGGTAACGCTTCATGACCATGGCGCGCCCGGCCAAGTGCGGAAGAAGAAATGGGGAGATATCCGCGTAATACTGGAGCAAGTCGCGCTTGGTGATGGACGCTTCAGGCCAAAACATTTTGTCGAGGTGAGTCAGCCGGACCGATCGGCCGTTGCACTGGACCTCGCCATCTCCCGCGCCGCGCGGAATCTCTACGTGCGAACCACGGCTCTCGAGAGGTGGCCGACGCGCCCGCCGGCCCGTGTACTCGCTTGGATGCGAATTGGGGCGTGGCTTCAAGGGCGAAGGTGTTTTCCGCATGGCCGCGTGCTACAGACCGCCGATCGTTCGTTCGAGTTGCCGGCAACGCTCGGTCGCCCCGCACCTATAGTCTAAATCGTCAATCCGGTCGAGAAACTCTAAAACCACGGCTGCCGCTTTCGCCGCGTCTCTTTTCGCCTTTCTGAAATCCTGCAGATTGCCCAGAATTCGCTCCGTAGAAGCGAGCGCGGCGAACGTGTTTCCCATTTTAAGCTGTACTTCCACGAATTGTTGCAAATGCGCCTGGGACTCCGCCCGAAGTTCTATCCCGACGTTTCTTCGGACGGTTTCTTGGACACTGTCCGTATAGGGGTCGTGAGTGAAGCGAGTGGATGACCCTTGCATACCCGTTGGATCACTTTCGGACCAACTTGTTGCGTTTTGCCGCGTCAAGGTTTTCAAAAAACCGCTCGCGAAAACCGATTGAAACAGAATCCGCGCCGGATGATCTTCTTGCAAGGAATCTCTCTCATGGCACAGAAGCGCGCCGCCCCAACCAGACGATGGGTGAGTAAAGTAGCCACGGATTCCACGCATCCGCCGGAAGGCCTTTTCACGAAAGACGCCGCGGCGATCGCGAAGAGTCTCGCGTCGAAGAAGGTATCTCCCAAAGGCCCTCGATCGGGGATGCGGATGCTTACCTATTTTCTGAATCGCGGCGGCAAAGGCTTATCCGCGGAACGCCGCGGGGAACTCGAAAAGGCCAAAGCACTTTTATCCGAAAAGATTCGCGCGTCGCACAAGAAAGCGTGACGATCATTTCGCCTCCGCTTTTCTGGTCTCGAGTCGCGGCAATTTCGCGGGACGTTCTCCCCGCCGCGCGGCCGTCGAGGCCGCCACATAGTCCAGTTCCACTCCCTCGCGCGCCGAGCGGAGCATCAACCCGCCGCGGCTCATATCTCCCCGCCCGACAAATTGGGAGGGGAAGAGCAGGCGCGCGCCGAAAATCTCGACAAGGGGCTCGAGGTATTTGGGAGTCGCAATGCTGCCGAGCAGGACCACCTCGGTAGCCGGCGGAATTGTCTCGAACAGCCGCACGGCATCCCGTTCGAGAGGATCGCGATACCTCCGATCCGCGAGGTCGATTGGCACTGAAGCGATTTCACGCAGATCGGATAAACCAATCCGCGTCTCCGGCGTCACGAGGCCGCGGCCGGCGGCGATGACGAGCGCGCCCGGCGAGGGCGGCGCAGGCACGGCAAACGCCCTGGCGTACGCGGACTTGCCCCGAAAATAGAGGCCGCTGATAAAGTCGAATACTTCTCCCAGGGGCGCGCCGGTCTCGCGCAGGCGCACCGCCAGCTCGAACTGCGACTGCGGATTCATCACCAGACGAGCGCGGATGCCCGACGCATTCGCTGGAGAAAGAAGAAAAACGCGAGGCACGTCTCATCCTCCTTTAGAGCGATTCCCCGCCCCGTCCGCAAGCGCCTGCTCGAGTCGTTCCAGCAAGGGGATCTGGCCTTTAAGAATACGGTCGCGGGCCGCCTCGAGCGAAAACCATTCGCCGCGGTCGATCTCCGGGAAGCTCTGAAGCTTTGCGGATTTCGGCGGCCACGTCATGGAAAAGGTGTTGCTTCTGATGGAAGACACGTCGCAGTCTCCCTCCGCCGCCCAGGCGCGTACGAGTTTCCCACCGGCTTGCCGGATCTCGCCCAACGCAAGAAAGGGTCCGCGCGCGGAATTTCCGAGTTCCTCGCTGAATTCGCGCTGGGCCGCTGCCAACGGATCTTCACCCGGCTCAACTTCACCTTTCGGAATCGACCAGGCGCCCGCATCTTTCTTGCTCCACAATGGCCCGCCGGGATGCACCAGCAGCACTTCGAGCGCGCCTCTTTCGGAGCGCCGGAACAGCAGGATCCCCGCGCTTTGTCTGGACATTCGACCAGTTTAAAACTTGTGCCGCACTCGCAGTCCCGAGATCCGGGCCGCATCCCCGCGCGTTGGAACTTCTTGAACTCGGCGTTTCCAAACGGAAACGGAACTCGCCTCGGTCCGGTTTGCTCGTTAGATCTGCGAGTCGGAAAAACGTTTCGCGCTGCGTCGGCCAAGCAGAGTCGCGTATGGCGTTCATCCGGGTAGTTTCAATTCCATCACGACGGTAGGTTCTGACGGATCTGCGTAGTAGTTCGTTTTGCGTCGTCGAATAATCCGGAAGCCGAATGCTTTGTTGAGCTTTATCATGCCGCGATTGCTTGCCCGGTGGTTTGTGACGATGCCGGTGAAGTGATGATGACGCGCATATGCGATCTGCCAGGACTTCAGCAGGCGGCCGAAGCCCTGTCCTTGAAAACGGGGCAGGATGCCGGTCGTCGAGATGTGAAGCGAACCGCGGAGCCGGGGACTGCTCTCTTGCTCCTGATCAAAATCGGCGTGATGTTCAAACCCGCAACATCCGACCGCGATTCCGTCCACGATCATCCAATAATTTTCGTAGCGCTCCCAATCCGCTTTGCGGAACCAGTCCGCCTTCTTGAAAACCTTGTGGTCGAAAGCAACAAGGCGCGTCAATTCCCTGGGCAGGACAGCCCTTCTGAACTCAGTCCGCATGGTGGCTGCGGCTATTGTATCCACTCTTTCTTGGGAACAGCCGCTTGATCGGGAGCCCCAGGGTTTGAAAAAGCGCGGCGCGCCGCCCTCGACAGGCAGGCATCTTAGAGAGGTCCGATTTTGAATGGTGGGCGCGCAGGGACTCGAACCCCGGACCTCCTGCGTGTGAAGCAGGCGCTCTAACCAGCTGAGCTACGCGCCCGAAGGCGGAGCTTTCATTATAAACCACGGCGTGCGCGACACAACGATTCCGCTAGAATGTACTTGAACTCATGCCCGAAACACCCGAACCTGGCGCTGCTCCCCTTACCTTCGAATCTGGACTTCGCGAGCTTGAGACCATCGTCCGCGAAATGGAGAGCGGCGATCTGCCGCTCGAGCGCGCGCTCGAGCTCTTTGAACGCGGAACGAAGCTGAGCGAAGCCTGCCGCAAGCAGCTGGGTGAGGCCGAGACTCGGGTCGAAATCCTGATGAAGCGGGCGGGCGCCGCAGCCGACGAAGAGAGCGTGCAGGCGCGCCCGTTCCGCCCGGAAAAGCGCTAGCTCCACGCGCCCTGTTCGCCGGGGCATTCGCTAGAATAGATACTCATGTCACCGCATAGGCCTCCCTTGTCCGGCGGGCGCCCGGTCCTTGCCTTCCTCCCCACCCGGTTCTCCGAATGACGCTGCACGAGTATATGGCGGTTCAGCAGAAGGCCGTGGAAGCGGCTCTCGACCGCTGGGTTCCCGCCGAAAGCGCGAATCCGCAGACGATTCATCGCGCCATGCGCTACAGCCTTTTCGCGGGCGGCAAGCGCATCCGTCCGCTGCTGGCAATCGCCGCGGCCGAAACCGTTTCCGACGCGCCCTTCGGGATCGAATCGGCAGCGGGTGCGCTCGAAATGATTCATACCTATTCGTTGATTCATGACGATCTCCCCGCGCTCGATAATGACGATCTGCGCCGCGGACGCCCCACGTGTCACAAGGTATTCGGCGATGCGATGGCTATCCTGGCCGGCGACGCGCTTCTGACGCTGGCGTTCGAGGTGCTCGCCCGGCTCGAAGGCGTGGACGCCGGCCGGCGCATCGATCTCGTTCGCGAGCTCGCGACGGCTTCCGGAACCGTCGGCGGAATGATCGGCGGGCAGGTGAACGATCTGGAAGGCGAAGGAAAGTTTCCGACCGCGGAGTTGCTGGAATCGATTCATCGCGCGAAGACCGGCGCACTGCTGCGCGCGAGCGTTCGCATGGGTGCGATTTATGCGGGCGCCGACGAGGCACAACTCGCGGCGCTCACGAAATTCGGCGAACATATCGGCCTGGCGTTCCAGATCGTGGACGATATTTTGGATGTGGAACAATCCTCGGAAGCCTTGGGCAAGACCGCGGGCAAGGACGCGGCGCAGCACAAAATCACGTTCCCCGCGGTTTACGGCATTGCGGAATCGCGCCGCATGGCCGAGGAAGAACGCCTGGCGGCGCACCTGGCACTAAACGTTTTTGACGAGCGCGGAACGCGGCTGCGCGAGCTCGCCGATCTGGTCGTGCAGCGGTCAGCATGATGGCGCTCGAGAGAAAATCCGGTAAGCTGCGGCTCGATCAGTTGCTGGTCGAACGTGGTCTGGCCGCGTCGCGCGAAAAGGCGCAAGCCCTGGTTTTGGCCGGACAGGTGACCATCGCGGGACAAAAGATGGAGAAGCCGGGTCACAGTGTGCCGGGCGACGCGGTGGTTGAGGTGCTGGAGCGGATGCCGTACGTGAGCCGCGGCGGCTACAAGCTTGCCGGCGCGCTGGACGCTTTTCATCTTGATGTGAACGATCGCGTGTGTCTGGACGTCGGAGCTTCCACCGGCGGCTTTACGGATTGCCTGTTGCAGCGCGGCGCGGCCAAGGTTTATGCGATCGATGTGGGCCATGGCCAGTTGGACTGGAAAATCCGCACCGATCCGCGAGTTGTGGTGCGCGAGGGCGTGAACGCCCGGCACATGGTTCCGGGAGATTTTCCGGAGCGTTTCGACTTGGCGGTCTGCGATGCAAGTTTTATTTCCACAACGCTGCTGATCCCCGCCGTCGAGCCGCTGTTGACACCCGCGGGAGAAATGATCATTCTCGTGAAGCCGCAATTCGAAGTGCAGCGCGGCCAGGTCGGCAAAGGCGGTATCGTGAAGGAACCGGAATTGCATCAGGCCGCCTGCGACCGCGTGCGCGGGGCCGTGGAGGTTCTCGGATTTCGAGCGCGGATCGTCGAGAGTCCCATTCAGGGGGCCGAAGGCAACCGGGAATTTCTGCTCTATGCCAGCCGCTAAAATCGACACCGCGGCCGTGATTTCGAAGCCCCGCAGCGATCGTGCCGCGGCGGTTGTGCCGGATCTGCTCAACTGGCTCCAGGCGCAGGGAATCCGCACGCGCCTTGATTCTGAAACCGCCGCCTATGCGGGCGTCGCTGGCTCGTTCGACAGGTCCGATGTCGCCGAGGGTGCACAATTGCTCATCGTGCTCGGCGGCGACGGCACTCTGCTTTCCGCGGCTCGTGCCGTGGGCGGCCGCGACATTCCGCTGTTCGCGGTCAATCTGGGCAATCTGGGATTTCTAACCTCCATCAAAGTCGACGAGCTGTATTCGGAGCTCGAGCGCGTTCTCGGCGGCGATTATCGCATCGAACGGCGCTACATGCTGCGCTGCGAATTATGGCGCGAGGGAACCTGCGCGGGCCGCTACGACGCGCTCAACGACGTGTCTCTCGCCAAAGCCGAAATCGCGCGCATGATCGACCTCGAAGTGCACGTGGATGAACATTTCATGTGCGTGTACAAGGCCGATGGCCTGATCGTCTCCACGCCCACCGGCTCCACGGCGTATTCACTCGCCGCCGGCGGACCGATCGTATTTCCCACCGTATCGGCGTTGTGTGTCACGCCGATTTGCCCGCACACGCTGACGCATCGCCCCGTGATCGTGCCGGATACGGCGGTGATTAAAATCGCGGTGCACAGCGACGTCCCCACATACTTCACAGTGGACGGGCAGGTGGGAGAGCTGATGGTCCGCGGCGATCATGTCGTGTGCCGGCACTCCGACCATGCCGTGGGATTGATCCAGCCCCCCGGCCTGATGTTTTTCGACGTGCTGCGTGAAAAGCTGCAGTGGGGCGGCCGCTGACCCGCCGCGGTTCCGAATGCGATCCCTTCTGAAGCGCCCTTCGCTCACCGTGTGGATCCTCATCGGCCTCGTCGCGGGTGTGGCGTTCGGCGTTGCATTTCCAGGCCCGGCCCGGCAGATGGGACTCCTGGGCACTATCTTTTTGCGGCTGATCAAGTCGATCATCGCGCCCCTGATCTTCGCGACCCTGGTCACCGGCATCGCGTCCACCGGCAGCCTCAAAATCATGGGCCGCATCGGAGTGAAGGCCCTCGTGTATTTCGAAATCGTCACTACGATCGCGCTCGGCGTGGGACTCGGCGCGGCGAATCTGGTTCGTCCCGGAGAAGGAATCGCCCTGCACGCGGAGCCTCTTCCGCAGGGAATCGCCGCCGCGGATTCCAGCCTGCGCGAGATGATCGAGCGCGCGTTTCCGCAAAGTGTCGTCGATGCGATGGCGCGCGGAGACGTGCTCGAAATCGTGGTATTCGCGATTGTTTTCGGCGCTGCATGCGCGGCGATCGGCGCGAAGGCGCTGCCGGTGCTGGAGGTTTGTAAATCGCTCGCCTCGATCATGTTCCGCTTTACGGACTACGTCATGTGGACCGCGCCGCTCGGCGTTTTCGGAGCCATCGCGTCCACCGTCGGCGAGCACGGATGGAAGGTTCTCGTGAGTCTCGGGAAATTGGTCGCGACGTTGTGGGCGGCCGAAATCTTTTTCGTCGTGGTCGTGCTGGGCGCGGTCGTCGCGCTCCTGCGCATCCCCGCGCGACGTTTCGCCGCGGCCGCGCGCGCGCCTTTTTTGATCGCCTTTTCCACCGCGTCCAGCGAAGCCGCCTTGCCCCTGGCGCTCGAAAATATGGAGCGCTTCGGCGTTCCGCCGCATATCGCCGCCTTCGTGCTGCCCACCGGATATAGTTTCAATCTGGACGGAGCGACCCTCTATTTGGCTCTCACTTCGATCTTTGTCGCACAGGCCGCGGGGATTCAACTCACGCTCAGCGCGCAAGCGACCATGATGCTCACCTTGATGCTGATGAGCAAAGGCGTCGCGGGCGTGCCCGGGGTTCCTTCGTGATCCTGGCCGGGGCCGTCGCCGCTTTTCATCTGCCCGCCGAAGGCGTCGCCCTGATTTTAGGCGTGGACACGCTGATGGATATGGCGCGAACATCCGTGAACCTGCTGGGCAATTGCCTGGCGAGCGCGGTGGTCGCACGGTGGGAAGGCGTGGATTTTCATACGCCAAGAATCGTTTCCCTGGATTAAGAAAAGCGGCGGATTAAGAAAATCCGCGGCGAATCATTTCTTCGGCGGTGGCGCGAGCACCGCCATCACGATCAGTCTTCCAACACCCGTGTTGCGAATCGAATGCAGAACTCCCGACGGCGCAAACGCTGCCGCGCCCGAACTTACAATCGCGCTCTCCTCACCCACGCGAATCTCCGCCTCGCCCTCGAGCACCACGTACAGCTTGTCCTGCCCCGCATGCGCGTGCGCGGCGTGTTCCTGCCCCGGCTCGAAGCAATTCAATCCGGCGAATAGCGTCTCGCCGCGGACGACATCCACCTTCCCCATTTTCCCGGGCAGGAATTGGGCAAGATTCGATAATTTCTTGATGATCATCGCGGGCGGCGGCGATTCCGGGCACTCAGCCAGCGCCTCGACTACACCGAGGTGTCATCCCGAGTGCAGTCGAGGGAACTGTTCTCAATCGTTCAGGCCGCCGCTCCCAGCTTTTTGGACCACGGCTTCGCGCCTTTCAAAGCAGCGTTCACCGCGTTGATGTTCTCCACGCCCTGCGTGGAAAGGAAATCCTCCAGCGCGGCCAGCCCCTTGGTGGCGTAAATCGGCATGCCGTCCTTCCATGTCGCGCGCCCGCACAGGACGCCCGAATAATCCGTGCCCGCGTCCGTCGCCATGCGAAGACTCTCCACGAACTGCGCGTTGCCGACGCCGGCGCTCAGATAGATGAAGGGCCTGGTGGCAACCGCCGCCGCCTCACGGAATAGATCGAGCGCCTCGGCCATCGATTGCGCCTTTTGTCCTTTATAAACCGAGCTGCCTTCCACGAATTCGGCATTGATCGGCACTTCCACCTTGAGTACATCCACTTTGTACTGGGGCTTCGAAAATTCCTGCATGCACCCGATCACGACCTTCGGCTTGATCTTGGCGTATTCCAGGCCCTTCTCGTTGCCGCCCTTCGGATCGTAGCCGACGAATTCGAGGAAGAACGGAATATCGTTGTCCTCGCACTCCGCCCCAATGCGTTCGATGAAAGCGTGCTTGATGTCGTTGACCTGCGTGTCGTCGAACGGCGAATAGTAGATCAGGATCTTGACCGCGTCCGCACCCCAGTCTTTAATCCGCTTCGCCGAAACATGCGGCAGCAGATCGGGCAGACGGCCCGGCTTGGTGTTGTCGTAGCCCGATTCCTCGTAGGCCAAAAGCAACCCCGCGTTGGACGCGCGCGCCTTGGCGGCATCCAGGCCGAATTCGGGATCGAGCAGGATGGCCGAAGCGTGCGGCGTCAAAATCCGCGTGACGGCGGTTTTGAATTCGGACATCATGTCCCATGTGATGGCCTTCGGGTCGACGCCCTTGGCCGAAGCCAGCGACTTCTGCAAGCTGCCGCGCTGATCCATTGCGGCCGCGGCGATAATGCCGTCCTTGTTGGACAGCGCGTTCATGTGTTTGAGTTTTCCTGCGGAGAGTGCCATGACCTATTGTAATGATCCTGCGCCCTCCCGCACCAGCCCCGCAAGCCTGCCGGAAAAAAACGCGCGCCCGCCCGACGTCATGCAGGATCTGGACCTTCAAAGCCTCGGCCGACTCGAATTTGCGTTCATCGCGCACGCGCCGCAAAAACTCCACGCGAATCCGTCGGGGCGTGGGCGCATGGAAGGGAGACAACAGGAATGTTTCGATCGTCAGCCCTCGTTTCCCGCCGTCCGGAACGTCGGCCGGTAGCCCACATTCGTAATCGAATCCCAGCGCCGGGACTCATCGTCCAGGTCCCATGTCCGCGTCAGGTACACGCCCGCGTGGGGAATCACCTGCGCCGGCGTGCGCAGGTTCAACGTCGGCACGGTTTGCTTCGCGCCGATCCCCTGCCCGGGAACCACCTCGCCCGCAAGGCCGTATGGACGCCCCAGCATCCTTCCAGCCAGGCCGACCTTGCCCGCCTCGATGTTCTTGCGGATTTCGCTCGAGGACACCACCCGCCCGCGCAGTTTCACGGCATTTACGATGTGCGTCTCGAACCCGAAATGGCCGCCCAGTTCCGCGAGCATCCGCGTGTCTCCGGCCTGGCGATGGCCGAACCGGAAATTTTCGCCGAGCACGACGGCTTGGGCGTGGAGCGCCTTCACCAGCACGCGTTCCACAAAGTCCGCGGGCGTACGGCGGGAGAAGGCCGCCGTGAAGGGCAGGATCAACACGTTTTCAATCCCTTCGCGCGCGAGCAGCGTGCACCGTTCACCCAGCGTCGAAAGCAGGCGCGGCGCGCGTTCCGGCGCCACCACCGCGGCCGGATGCGGATCGAAGGTCAGGACGGAAGCGGCCAGCGCGCGCTCCCGCGCCGTGCGCACAACGGTCGCAAGCAATTCCTGATGGGCGATATGGACCCCGTCGAAATTCCCGATCGCGACCGCCGTCGGGCCGAACTGGGCCGCTTCCTCGAGCGAGCGCGCGACTCTCATTCCGCGACCTCGATTTCCAGCCCGTCATAGGAGAGCTGCGCGTTCGCGGGCAACGTCGCGTTGGTCTGCGCATGGCCCAGATCGTGGGACATATGCGTGAAAAAAGCCCGCCGCGGAGCGAGCTCCTGCACCCATTCGAGCGCGCGCGCCACGGTCGAATGCGTGGGATGCGGGCGATGCCGCAGCGCGTCCAGAAACAGTACGTCCAGATTGCGCAGCCGAGCCTTGGCCGCTTCCGGAATGTCGTTGTGATCCGTGAGATACGCCGCGTTGCCCACTCGATATCCCAACACCCAGGAGTCCCCGTGGGGAACTGGAATCGGGATGATTTCCCGGCCGAAAAGCTCAAACGGCTCGCCGTCCAAAATCCGCAGATCCACCTTTGGCACCGAGGATTGCGTGGGCCGCGGATCGAACGCATATTGAAACACGCGGCGCACCACTTCGAAGGTCTTCTCCGTGCCGTACACCGGAATCGATCCGCCCTGATGAAAATTCAAAGGACGCAGATCGTCCAGGCCCAGGATGTGATCGGCATGCGAGTGGGTGAGCAGGATCGCGTCGATACGATCGATGCGCGCGCGCAGCACCTGGGCGCGAAAATCGGGCGTCGCATCGATCAGGACATTTTTCCCGCCGTAGCGCAGCAGCACGGACGGCCGCAGACGGTTGTCCCGCGGATCGGTCGAGGTGCACACCGCGCACTTGCAGCCGATCGTCGGCACGCCCGAACTGGTGCCCGATCCGAGCACCGTGATGCGGAACCCTTCCTCCCCCATGCTCTGTGCCATTCCACTCAGGACGACGCCGGGGGCTCCGCGCCCGCTTCGGCTGCCGCCTCCGGCGCGGCTTTGGACCGCTCGTCGCGCACTTGCACGAAACGGAAGCGCAATTCGGTAAGGGAGTTTTCGAGCAGCCTCTGCTCCTCCAGCGATAAATTGCCGCGCGTTTTTTCCGCGATCATCGACAGCATATCGATCGCGTGGCTCGCGGCGGGCAGATTGGGACCTTCCGGCTTTTCTCCGCCGAAACCGTACAGGCCCAATTGCATTTCCGCCTGCGTCTTCAGCGAAAACACCAGGAATTCAAAGGAAGGGGGCGGGAGGGGAAAGTCGGATTCACTCATGATTCTTCGATACTCTCCTCTTTAGTGTAGTGTGGAAAGGAATGCAGCAGCAGGAACCGTGGCAGGCCGATCTGCAGGCCCGCATGAACGCCCTTTCGGAGGCGCTTGCGGGCATACTGCTTCGTCAACGGAATCTGGAAGCGCGCCTGGAGCGGCTCGAAAAGACGCCCAATTTCCGAACCGCTCTCACGCCCGATTTCGCCGTGCGGGAAGAGCCTCCGGCGCCGGCTTTCCCGGAACCCGTCCCTCCTCCCCTTCCCCACATCCCGGCCGCTGAAACTCCGCGTGTGGGCGTTCACGCCGCCCCGCCTCCGCTGCCGTCCGATCTTGCGGCGACACCGCCTCTCCGCAATTTCATGCCGGGCGCGAGCGCGTATGCGGAGACCGCGACGCGGGAGTCCGGAATCGAGGCGCGCTTGGGATTGAATTGGCTCAATCGCGTAGCCGTGGTAACGCTCATACTGGGCGCTGGATTCTCGTTTAAATACGCCGTCGATAATCAATGGATCGGCCCCGGAATGCGGGTCGCACTCGGCATCCTGGCGGGTGCCGCGTCGCTCGCTTGCGCCGAATGGATGTCGCTGCGCGGACAAAAAATCTTTGCCCGCGGCGTCACGGGACTCGGGCTCGCGCTTCTGTATCTTTCTTTTTACGCAACGTTTGGCTTTTACAATCTCCTGCCGCAGAGCGCCGCGTTCCTCTTAATGGCTGCGACTACGGTGGCGGCCGGCGCGCTCGCGATTCATTACGATTCGCTCGCGGTCGGAATTCTGGGACTGCTGGGAGGCTATCTCACGCCGGCGCTCCTATCCACGAATCAGAATCGGCCGTGGACGCTGTTCGGATATTTGTTCCTGATGAACGCCGGAGCGCTGGTGATGGCGCGCAGGGGGCGCTGGAGAGCGCCCGGCATCCTGGCTTTCGTCGCGACCACTCTGTACTTCGCGGGCTGGGCCAGCCGCTGGTTCGATGACGACATGCGCATAGTCGCAACCGTGGCCGCGCTCGGATTCTACGCACAGTTTGCCGTCGCGGGCCTCCGCGAACTGTCGCAGGCGGCCCAGATGCTCACCTCGGCTGGAGTGTTGAGCGTGTGGACCGACCCGTCGATCGCTTTTCCGCTCGCGTGGGCCGTTCTTCTCGGCGGCCTCGCCACCGAGGAGTGGCGCAAATGGGGCGGGTCTCCGGCCATCGCCGGCCTGGCGTTTTGGCTTCCGGTTTGGATGCTCTGGCGAGTCAGGGATTGGACGGATCGCCCTGCCGTGGTTTTCCTGTGGTTCTCGCTGGCTTTCGCCGCGCTGCTCGGGTGGGTGCTGTGGTGGAGCGTTCTCCGGAAGCGCACCGCGCGCGCCGGCGAACTGTGGCTGATGGCAACGGGCGCGCCGGTGTATTTCGCGGCTTGCTACGCGCTGCTGAATCCGACACATCACGAATATATGGGCTTGCTGGCTGCGCTGCTGGCCGCCGTACACGGGATGCTGGCCCAAATTCTGTGGAAGCCCGGCGGGCAGGCTGATTCTTACGCGGGACAGATCAGCGGCGGGGTCGCGGCGGTGCTCCTTACGCTCGCGGTTCCGATCCAGTTCTCGGGATTTTCGATCACCGTCGGATGGGCCATCGAAGCGGCCGCATGCGCCTGGCTGGCCCAGAAACTGGCGAGCAGCCGCCTGACTGTCGCCGCGGTCGTGCTCCTGACGTTCGTACTCGTGCGCCTTGCGGCATACGATGCCGAAGTCGCGGCCGATACCTTCTTGAACGCGCGTCTGCTCGCGTTTGTCGTGGCCGCCGCCGGCTTCCTGTTCGCATCACGATGCCTCGCCGTCGCGATTGGCGCGGCGTTCATCTATTGCACGGGACATCTGATCCTGCTCGCCGGCTTGATTCTCGAAGTGCAGGCGTGGGCCGGCCGCAGCGCTGCCGACATCGCGGGAGCCGCGTCGACCGGCGTTTCCATCCTGACGGCTGTATATGGGCTGGCGCTGATTGGGGCGGGAGTCGTTTTGCGCTCGGCTCTGAACCGGATCTTCGGCCTGGCGCTGCTGGCGCTTGTCATCGTCAAACTCTATTTGGTCGATGTATGGGAGCTGAGCCGTGGCTTTCGGATTCTGGCTTTTCTGGGGCTCGGCGCATTATTATTGCTGGTCTCCTACGTCTATTCGCGATGCAAGGCGACGATGGAGAAATGGTGGAAAGATGCGGCGTCCGCCCGCACGGAGAAAGAGCGGGCTTAACTTCGCTACGCGTGCCGCCGCCCCACACGAAATAAATGTCCCGATACTTCACTCTCGAACAAGCGGAGCGCCTGCTGCCGGAGGTGGAGCACGCCCTGCGCGACGCGATCTTCCAGAAGACGGAATACCAGGCCGCTGAAGGTGAGCTCAACCGCGCGACCCAGCACATTCGCATGGCCGGAGGATCGCGCGTGAGTCCCGGTCCGTTTCTGGCCCTGCGCGCACGCAAGGACGCCGCCTCAAGCGCGCTCGCCGCGGCCGTCGAACGCGTCACCGGGCTCGGCGCGCAGATCAAGGATCTGGACATCGGATTGATCGACTTTCCCACGCTCTACCGCGGGCGCGAAGTGCTTTTATGCTGGAAACTCGGGGAGCAGCAAATCGCCTTCTGGCACGGCCTCGAAGAGGGATTCCGCGGGCGCAAACCCATCGACGACGAGTTTCGCGAGCAGCATCGCGGAAGCCCCACAAATTGACACCCTTCCGGCGCGGCCGATAGACTGGACTAGGGAATGCTTCTCGCACACGAGCTCATCGACTACATCGCCGGCCAAATGGTCAAGAAGCTGACGCCGCTGTGGATGGAAACGTCCAACCCGGCCTCGGCCTCGGAATTTATCGCCGGCGTCGTCGATGCCGACCTCGCCGTCGAGGATCAGCTCAACGACGAAGTCCGCGATCTCCTCAGCCAGTACAGCGAGTACATGCGCCGCGAAGGCGTCAGCTATCAGGAGATGTTCCGGCGCATCAAGAATACGCTCATCACCCAGCGGAAAGTCATCCGCGCGACCGGCCGCGATTCGGGCGACCCCATGAAACTCTCGCGCGACAAGATCAATGATCTCTCGCACAAGATCGTCACCGCGCTGCGCAAGAATCGCGACGTCCGCCTGAAGCGCGATCCCAACGAGGTCCGCCTCGAAATGGTGAAGCTCATGACCGAGCTCCTGCAGACCGAGGAAAAGGTGGATCGCGCCGCGCGCACCAAGATCCGCACGCAGAAACGCGAGATCTCCGAAGGCACCGAGGAATGGGATCTCCTGCATAAGCGCTACTACGCCGAAGAGCTCAAGAAACTCGGCATCGATCTGGCATCGCGCTGAGCGCGCCGGTGAGCCCGGCGGATTCTTGATAAGCACCGGGCTTTCATTAATGCCGCGCTTTGATAAGCCGTGCGCTTTGATAAACTGAAGGAGCATCCCCTGCTGGAAAAAGAAACAGGTGAACGTGTGGCTGCGCCACAATCCAGAATCGTAGCGATTTATCCCGGTTCATTCGATCCCATCACCAACGGACATTTGGATATGATCGAGCGCGGGAGCCGCCTGGCGGATCGCCTGATCGTGGCGATTTTGGAAAACCGCCGCAAGCAGTCGCTTTTTTCCATTCAGGAACGCGTGGAAATGCTGACCGAGGTGGTCCGGCCGTTTCCGAACGTGGAAGTCGGCTGGTTCCACGGGCTGCTGGTGGATTATGTCAAGGAGCGCGGGGCGAATTTCATTCTGCGCGGAATTCGCGCGATTTCGGATTACGAGTACGAGCTGCAGATCGCGCACATGAACCGGCGTCTCAGCCCCGGCGTCGAGACGGTTTTTTTAATGGCCGGCGAAGCGTATTCTTTTATCAGCTCGCAACTGGTGAAGGAAGTGGCTTCGCTCGGCGGCGACGTGAGCGGTTTAGTTCCGCCGCTGGTGCAGCAGCGGTTAAAGCGCTTGCTCGGTGGCTCGGGCGAAGGGTTGGCCGCGGCACCGCGATAGAGGTATTTTTTAGCGGTCCGTAACGAGATTGGTTTTACCCAGCCGCGACAGCGATGGAGCGGGAATGTTCAGAGTTGGCGGAAGGGGCCTCGATGCCCTGGTATTTCCGCATGGAATGGAAGGAGCAACACGAAATGCAATCAGTGCAGTCCCTGGCGGAAAGAATTTCGCGGATCAGCGTATCGTCCACCATGAAGGTGGCGGCCGACGCCGATAAACTTCGGCGCGAGGGTAAAGACGTCGTCGATTTCGGCGCGGGCGAGCCCGATTTTCCCACGCCCCAGAACATCAAGCAGGCGGCGATCGACGCGATCAACCAGAACTTCACCAAGTACACCAACACCGCCGGCACCGAGGAGCTGAAGCAGGCCATCTGCGATAGCCACGCGAAAAATTACGGCACCGCGTACAACACCAAGGAATGCATCGTCACCGTCGGTGGCAAGCACGCGATCTTCGGATTGACCCAGGCCCTGCTCGACGAAGGCGACGAGTGCATCATCCCGGTTCCCTACTGGGTCACCTATAAAGATGTCGTGAATTTTGCCGGCGGCAAATGCGTTTTCGTCAACACCGATGAGAACCACGGCTTCGACCTGAAGGCGTCCATGGTGGAGAAGGCCATTACACCGCGGACCAAAATGATCATGTTGAATTCGCCTTCGAACCCGAGCGGCGCCGTGTTCGACCGCGCCGAGCTCAACAAGATTATCGCGACCGCCAAGGATCGCGGCATCTGGGTGATCACCGACGAGTGCTACGATCGCTTCCTCTATGAAGGCGAACCCTATTCGCTCGCCACGCCGGCGCTGAAGGACACCGTGATTGTGGCCGGATCGCTCTCGAAAACCTACTCGATGACCGGCTGGCGCATCGGCTTCGTGCTCGGTCCGGCCGCCGTCGTCAGCGGCATCGGGAAGCTGCAAAGCCACTCCACTTCGAATCCCACCTCGATCGCGCAGAAAGCCGCGGTCCAGGCGCTGCGCGGACCGCAGGATTCAGTGACCATGATGCTCGGTGAATTCAGAAAGCGGCGCGACTACGTGATCGGCCGGCTGCGGGCCATGCCCGGCGTCACGGTGCAGGTTCCGCAGGGAGCCTTCTACGCCTACCCGAACGTCAGCGCCGCCTACAAGAACGGCATCACCAACTCGCTGCAGTTTTCCGAAAAGTTACTGGCGGAGGCGCTCGTCGCCGTGGTTCCCGGCGAGGCTTTCGGCACCAACGAGCACATCCGCATTTCCTACGCGACCTCCATGCACGAATTGGAACGCGGCCTCGACCGGCTGCAGCAGTTCATCGCCGCGCGCGTCTGATTCTTATGCCGCTCCGCAAACTCGAGCCCGAGTTCAAGGAGCGCGTGTGGGGATCCACTCAATTGGAACCGTGGTTTCCCGATCCCGCTTCTCCGGCCGGTGCGCCCGCGCCGGTCGGCCCCGGCGCGCCCGCGCCGGTTGGACAAGGTGCGCAAGCACCGATAGGAGAGGTCTGGCACGAAGTCCCCTCCGATCTCCCGCTCCTCGTGAAGTTTCTCTTCACCACGGAGCCTCTTTCCATCCAGGTCCACCCCAATGACGAGTACGCCGGACTTCATCACAACTCGCCCGGGAAAACGGAGATGTGGCACATCCTCGAATCGCGCACCGCGGAAGGCGCGGCCAACCCGAAAATCGCCGCCGGTTTCCATAAGCCCGTAACGGCCGATCAGCTCCGCGCCGCGGCCCAGTCGCCCTCCGCCCGCGCGATCGAGGACCTGCTCGAGTGGTTCGATGCCGACCCCGGTGACACGTTTTTCATCCCCGCGGGCGTGGTGCATGCGATTGGCGCGGGTCTGGTCCTCTGCGAGATCCAGCAACCCTCCGACGTCACCTACCGGATCTACGATTACGGCCGCGGGCGGATGCTGCATCTGGACCAGGCGCTCGCCGTCGCGCAACTCGCTCCGCATGAGGCTCGTGCGAAGCTCCCGGTCTCCTGCGATTACTTCGTCACATCCCGCTTGACCGTTCATGGCCAGGTTCTGTATCGCCCCATGACCCGCCAGCCGCAGTTGTTGATCGCGATTCAGGGACACGGCGAGATCGACGGACACCCGCTCAAAGCGGGAGATGTGTGGTACGTCCCCGGCGATTCCGGGCACCTTTCGATCACCGGCGGCGTCACGTTGCTGCGCGCGCTTGTCCCCGCTCAGCCGTCCGCCGATCCCTTCCCATCCTGAAGTTCGCCCCAGCACGCCCGCCCTTACGATAAAATCCCGAGCTCTACGTAGCGCGGTCTCATCACTTCACGGATCTCCGGCAATCTCCGCCAGAACCACAGCGCCAGCAGCACGCATACAATCCCGCTCGCGATTAGCGACGCCTGAGCGCCGATCCGCGCCGCCAGCATTCCTCCGAGCAGGCTCCCGATCGGCATCGATCCCATGAGCGCGATCGTGTAGTACGCCATCACCCGCCCGCGCTTGTCGTCATCCACCAGCGTCTGCACGATCGTATTGCTCGCCACGATCTGCGTCATCAGCCCGTAGCCCGTTACCGCCATCAGAAACATCGAGAGCCACAGCGAGTGAGAAAGTCCGAGCCCCACGCTCCCGATCCCGAACGCTCCCACCGAGAGCGCGATCAGTCTTCCCAATCCAAGGACGCTGCGCCGCAGAACCAGTCCAATTGCGCAGATCAATGCGCCGACTCCCGACGCCGCCATCAGGAAGCCCAGCGTATGCGCGTCACCCTTCAAAATCCCTCCCGCGAGAATCGGCGTCAGCACGTAATACGGCGCGCCCGCGATTCCCATCAGCGCGAGAAACACGAGGATCCAGCGGATCGGCGCGAAGCCCGACACGTAGCGCCAGCCCTCGAGCAAATCCCTTTTCAGATGATGCTCCACGGGCGCGGGTGTCTCTTTCCGCAGCCTCATCATGAGGAGCCCCGCGATCACCGCAATGTAGCTCAAGCCGTCGATGAGGAAGCAGTAGCCTTCCCCCACGGCCGCGACCAGCAGTCCCGCGATCGCCGGCCCAATGAGGCGCGCGATATTAAAATTCGAAGAGTTCAGCGCGATCGCGTTGGTCAGGTCCGCGCGATCCTCCACCATGTGAATCACGAAGGATTGGCGCGTCGGAATCTCCACCGCGCTGATCACTCCCTGCGCAAGCGTCAGCGCGATCACCCATCCAATGTTGATGTGCCCGCTCAAAGTGAGCGCCGCGAGCGTCAGTGATTGCAGCATCGCGAGCACCTGCGTCACGATCAGCACCCGATGCCGGTCCCAGCGATCCACCCACACGCCCGCGATCGCCGGAAGAAACAGGCCCGGAACCTGGCCCGCGAAGCTCACCACGCCCAGTAAAAACGGCGAATCCGTGACCCTGTACACCAGCCAGCTCGTCGCCAGCCGCGTCATCCATGTCCCCGTCAGGGAAATCCCCTGGCCGATCAGAAACAGCCTGAAATTGCGCGAGCGCAGGGCGCGGAAAGGAGAACTCAAGCTCTCATTTTCGCAGGAATCGGCCCGACGCCCCGGCCTCGGGCATGCGCCACAATCAAGTGCCGCGCGAATCGATTGTCGAACGCCTCGCGAATCTTTTTCTCGGGAATCTTTTTGATGTTATGATCGCTTCCGACGAGGATCTCATGCTGCCTAACGAACCCCTCCGCCCGTCCCGCTCCGACCGCGGTCTCACGCGCCGCAGCTTCTCTTCTCTGGGTGCGAGTCTGGGCGCGAGTCTGGGCGCGAGCGGTTTCCTGCTGGTGTCTGCCGCGCCCAAGCTGCACGCGCAATCCGCAAAGGTTTCCGATTCCCGCAGCCGTCTTCACGCCCGTCCCGTTCCCTCCGCTCCCTCGAGCGCGGCCGTTGGCCTCGTCCCTTTGCGGCTTCGCAGCGATCGCGATGCGCTCTTGTACGTGCCCGAATCGTCCCAAAAATTCGAAAAAGCCCCGCTGTTCATTTCTCTGCATGGAGCGACGCGCGGCGCCGATCGCGGCATCGACCTGTTTCGTTCGCTCTCCGACGAGCTCGGCTTCGTCCTCCTCGCCCCCGCCTCCTCAAACGGAACCTGGGACGCGATTCGTGAAACCTGGGGCCCGGACGTCGCCTTCATCGATCGCGCCCTGGCGCGCACCTATGAGCTGCGCCGCATCGATCCCGCGCGCGTCGCCATGGCCGGCTTCTCCGACGGAGCCTCCTACTCGCTCTCCCTGGGACTCGCGAATGGCGACCTGTTTAGCGCCGTCTTCGGCTTCTCGCCGGGCTTCCTCGCGCCGGCGGAACGTCACGGCAAGCCGCCCGTCTTCATGTCCCACGGCACCATCGATCCCGTCCTGCCCATCGATGAATGCAGCCGCGTGATCGTCCCTCAGTTGCGCCGCGAAGGATACACCGTCACCTATCGCGAATTCGAAGGCAAGCATACGCTCCCTCCCGAAATCGCCGCCGAAGCGCTACGTTGGTTTATGGATTCGCGCGCGTAACGAGGAACAGAACTATGACCCAGCTTGGACGCTTTATTCCGCCCGATCATGAGCCCGGCGAACTCGGGGTTCACTCCGTGGATCATTTCAGCCTCAACGTGCCGGACGTCCCCGAAGCCGACCATTTCTATCGCAGCTTCGGCATGGACGTGCAAGCGGAATCGGCAAAGCTCCTGCTCCGCACCACCGGCCGCGCGCACACCTGGGGCACCATCCACGAAGGCTCGCGCAAATGCCTGCGCTATCTTTCCTTCGGCGCTTTCGAGGAGGATGTCCCGCGCTTCAAGGCGCGCATCGAGCGCCAGGGCGTCCGCCTCCTCGATCCGCCTCCAGGCTATGACAGCACCGGATTGTGGTTCCGTGATCCGGATCAGAATCTGATCGAAATCAAAGTGGCCGAGAAGACGTCGCCAAATCAGAAAACTGCTTTCGCGATGACATCGGTCCCCGGCGGCCAGCGCGGCGCTCCGGGTCGAGCCGAAGTGCAGACGGTCCGCCCGAATCGCATGTGCCACGTTCTGTTATTCACTACCGACGTCGAAAAAGCGGTGGGCTTCTATAAAAACGTTGTCGGCCTCCGCCTCACCGATCGCGGCGGCGACGCCATCGCGTTCATGCACGGAATCCACGGCAGCGATCATCACATGCTCGCCTTCGGTCTCGCGCCGCATCCGGGATTCCACCACGCAAGCTGGGGCGTCGATTCCATCAACGATGTCGGCCTCGGTGCCATGCAGATGGCCGATAAGGGCTATAGCGCCGGCTGGGGCTTGCTGCGGCATGTCCTCGGTTCGAACTACTCGCACTATGTGCGCGATCCGTGGGGCAGCTATTTCGAATACACCTGCGATATCGATTACATCCCCAAAGGTTGCGATTGGCAAGCCGGCCATCACAAACCGGAGGACTCGATTTATCTGTGGGGCCCCGCCCTCCCCGACGATTTCATCGTTAATCAGGAAGTGCCCGAGCCTCAGGAAGCCGCCGTTCGGGAAGCGTAGCCCGCGAGCGTCCGAACCCCCACCCGAGCCGCGACCAAAGGGAGTGGTCAATCCCCGAACCGCCTGAGCGTCCTAATTGTCTTTCTCGTTCTCCCACGGATCCCCCGGCCGGCCCGCGATTTGTTCCAGGCTCGCCGGCTTCACGCGATACTCTTCCCCGTAATGCTTCTCGATTTCGTCGTGATAGCTCATCCGCGGCCCCGGATAGCCGACCAGTTGCCAGCCGATCATATTCGCATTGCCGCCGTGCTGTGGATCGCAGAACATTCCTTCGATCGTATGCGTCCTGAGGAGCGCGAAAAAATGCGTCTTCTCGATCGCCGCGAGCTTCTGATTCTGTTCGTCGACGGAGAGCCCCGCGAAATTCGCGCCCAGGCCGCTGATCCCCTTCCGGTAGGTGTCGCGCGGATTTTCTTTGCCTTGATACCCGTGTTCGGGATACGTCTCAGGCCACGGCCCTTTCGTGTAGCGATATTTGTCGCGGCCATATGGGCCCGCAAGCTGCCGGTCGATGTAAATCGCAACGCCCGCTTCGGTCGCTCCCGGACCCGTCGCATCGCTCGGAAAAATGCGTTCAGCGGCCGCGGCAATCACGCGCGCTTCTTGCTCCGTGAAAAAGCGCAGCGGAACGCGCACGGTGTCCTGCTTCGCCGCGCTTTGCGCAAAAAGCCGCAGCGGCTCGCCCGCCAGCGTATACAGCAGCGTCCCTCCCAGGGCCTGCGCCGGAATCGTCAGGAATTCTCGCCGTTTCATAAAAGGTTCCTCACGCCAGTTTCTCCGGATGTTTCAGGTACTTGTTGATCAATCCATCCGCGGCCATATAAGTCAACGCGAGCGCCGTCAGCGTCGGATTTCCCGATGCGTTCTGCGGAAACGCCGACGCGCCCACCACCCATAAATTGGGCAGGTCCCAGTGCTGCGAATAACGGTTCACGACGCTCGTCTCGGGCGAGGCACCCATAATCGCGCCGCCCTGAATATGCGTGCTCTGATAGTTGATCGTGTTGTAGCGCGCCCGGTTTGGACGGAGCGGGTCGGTCTTGCCGCCCATGGCGCGCGCGATCTCCACGCATACTTTCGCCGCGAACTCGCGCTGCCGGAATTCGTGATCCGTCCAATCGAGCGTAAAGCGAATCAGAGGATCGCCGTACTTGTCGGTGAAGTCGGGATCCAGGTCGTAATAATTTTGGCGGTAAGCCAAATGTTCGCCCGCCAGGCTCGGACCGCTCACCCGGTCGTTCCAGGCGAGCGCGGCTTTCTTCCACTCCGATCCCCAGTTGCTCTTCGCCGCGCCCTCGGGCATCGCCCCGAAACCTGAAATCGGATGCGCGCCCACAGCGGTGCAGTTAATCCCTCCCATGCAATACAGATTTTCCGATTCCGGGATATTGTGCGCGGCTTCAAAATCGGAGATGCGATACCCCAGGCCGCCCGCGCCCATGAACAGGTTCAGCGGCTTCTCGAAATAAACGCGCGTCGGGCCCTGCACCTGATGCGTCAGATTGCGCCCCAGCGTTCCTTTGCGCGTCGCCGGATCGTACGGCGTGCCGATCTTCGACAGCAGCAGCAGCCGGACGTTGTTGAGCGTGAACGTCCCCACCACCACCACGTTCGCCGGCTGAAAATATTCCTCGCCGTTCGCATCCGTATATTGGACGCCCGTCGCGCGCCCGTCCCGGTGCACGATGCGGCGCACCCACGCGCCCGTGCGCAGTTCCACGTTTTTCTGCTTCCGCACCACGGGAAGCAGCGTATTGGTCGGCTGCGCCTTCGCCCCGATCATGCATCCGTAGCGTTCGCAATAGCCGCAGTACGCGCAGCCCGGCCGCGTCACGCCGTCGGGATTTTTGTAAGCCCGGCTCAACAACGCCCCGGGCACCGGATACGGATGATACCCGGCTTTTTTCGAACCCTCCTCGAACAGCGCCGAAATGTAGGGCTTCTTCATCGGCGGATTTGGATATTCGTGCGCGCGCGGCGCCTCGAAAATATTGCCGCCTTCGATCAGCTTCCCCTGCAGATTGCCCGCCTTGCCGCTCACCCCGATCATCTGCTCGGCGGTCCAGTAATACGGCTCCAGATCTTCGTAGCGAATGCCCCAGTCCTGCACGTTCAAATCGTCCGGGAGCTTCCCGGCCCCATGCTTCTCGGCCAGATGCGTGCGCAGCCGGAATTGCTCGGCGGGAAAACGGAAGGACATCCCGCCCCAGTGCTCGCCCGTCCCGCCCACGCCCGTGCCCGGCAGGAACGACCCATACTGCCGCATCGGCACGGACGCGTCCTTCACCGAATGCCGGTGCGTAATCGTTTCTTCGGCCGGATTCTGCATCATGCGGTAGCGCAGGAACCCGTCCACCTCGTCCATCTGCTTGCCGTAGGCGGCAGTATCGCGCGGCGCACCCCGCTCGAGCACAACAACGTGAAGCGCCGTGCGCGTCGAAATCTCCTTGGCCATGGCGAGGCCTGTGAATCCTCCTCCCACGATCGCCACGTCCACGGGCTTCAGGTTTTTCACTCGTGCCTCCTTGCGCCGTTACCGGATTGCGTGCGCCGCGCGTTCACACGGCCGATCGCATCTCGCGGCGGACCGCATACCAAAGTGATTATACTCAAGCCTTGGCGATGCACATGCGCGATCGCACTGCGGCGGGGCTTGTAATTTGAGTCCTGTTATCGAACGGTCACGTTAACCGGGTACTTACCAAACGCGACGATCTTTGTGGAACCGGGCGATACACCGAGGAGGACACTGCCATCCCGGTTCACGGCGGCGATGGCGGGCGATTGAGAAGTAAAGTGGATACTGGTTGAGCGATTCAGGTTCACCTGCGTCCCGTCGGCATACGTGCCAGTAACAAAGAGGTCTCCAACACATCGCGACGGCGCTCCGGTCGTGAGCCTCACACAAAAGCCCACCGGGATGATAAGGTCCGACGGGGTAAAAGTCACGGGTGGCATTACCGCCGGCTCTACATCGAGCTCGACAGGGTCTGACGCGACTTCATTCCCGTCCGACGCAGTCCCAATCGCCAAGATCGCGACCTTGCCCGGATCAGTATCCAGGGAAATATCGCCGGATACCACCCACGGAGGCCTGCCCATAGACGGGGTGATCAGGGCGACAAACCCCTCTTCTCCCAAGACGCGAATGCCCCTGAAGTCGCCCCCGCCCGTTACTTTCACTGCTAACTTCTGCCCCGGCGGGACCACGGCCCCATTTGCCGGCGAAATAATGCGCAGAAACGGCTTCGCCGCCTGCTGGGCCGGCGCTACGGCAACCCCTGCGAGCACCATGGCGATGCATGTGAGACGCCCGGTTACTCCGATTGGGTTCGCCATGTTCATCCGCCCGCCGGCAAGCTCTCAGAAGGAGACACGCGCGAGCCGGGCTTCAGGTTTTTCACTCGGGCCTCCTTGCGGCGCAACCGCAAAATACGCCACGCGCCACGGCATAGCGCACACCAAAGTGATTATACTCAAGCCTTGGCGATGCACATCGGCGATCGCGCTCGAAACTCTTCTGTGCTGCGCCGCTCGCTCGTGCCGCTCCTTTCGATCCTCGGCACGTTCTTTTTCTTCCACGAATATTTCGTCCGCCGCGTCTACATCCCCTTCGATCTCCCCTCCTTTCACGACCCTCTCGCCGACTACGCCTTCATGGCTCTGCGCCACGGCCGTTTCCCCGAATGGGACCCGACCGACTACAGCGGCATGCCCTTCGCCGCCAATCCCCAGGTCGCTCTTTTCTATCCCGGCACTTGGATCATGTTCCTGGGCAACTGGCATCGCCAGCATCTTTCCTACTGGACTCTTGAAGTCTTCGTGCTCGCCCATATTTGGATCGCCTGGATGCTCTCTTTCGTGTGGATGCGCCGCCGCTTGAGCGCCTTCGCGAGCGTCTGCGGCGCATCCATCTTCGCCCTCGGCGGCTATCTCCCCATGAGCTTGCAGCATCTCGGCGTGATCGTCGCCTGCGCCTGGATTCCTCTCGGGCTCATGGGCATCGACGAAGCCTCGGACACTCGCTCCTGGCGGCCTCTGTGGAAAGTGATCGCCGCCTCCGCGCTGGCCTTCCTCGGAGGTTACACGCCCACTTGGTTCGTCGCGGCCGTGTGCCTGCTCAGCTATTCTCTGTTCCGTCGCGGCGGCTGGCGCGTGGGACTCCAGACCGCGGCCGCGCTGGGAGCTTCTCTCGCCGTCGCGATGGTCCAGCTTCTTCCCGCCACGCGCCTCACCGCCCTGCGCGTCCCCGAAGCGCGCTATGGTCTCGGCATCCGCGACCCCGCGTATTACATTTCTTGCCTGATTCCCAATTTCTACGACTTCGGCCCGCGCGTGAACGCCCTCAAGAATTACGGCCAGGAATATCTCTACATCGGCGTCCCCGCCATCGTGGGACTCACGCTGCTTGCGTTCTACCGCAAACCCAAAGACGTCCCCGGCGAAGCCCTTCAAGACGGAGCTCAAGCAGGCAGTCCCTGGTCGGCCGTTTCTCTCGCCGCCATGTTCGCGACCTGCGCCGTCATCCTCACCAATCCGTTCAGCCTCGTCTCGAACATCGTTTTTCGCTCGACGCTCCTCGCACAGGTCTGCCGGGATCGCTATTTTCTGCCCGGTGTTCTCGCCGCCGCGGCCCCTCTCGCGGCGATTGGGATCGACCGCTTTCTTGCGCGCGCAGCGAAGCCCGCTCCCGAATCCAGAACGCGCTGGGCGACGATTCTCACCATCGCCGGTCTCGCCGCCTTTTCCGCGCGGCTCCTGTATATCTGGAAATACTCCTGGACGAAGACGGATTTTGCGCCCGGATGGGCCGGAGCCTGGGACGTCGGCATTCTTACGCTTTTGTTTCTCGCCGGATTATGGCTCTTGCGCCCCGGCCATATTCCCGGCTCCCCTCGCGGACCCCTGCGCTGTGCGCTTGCCGCCGCGCTGCTCCTCACGATTGGCATCGATTATAAAGTTCACGCCACGTCGAAGCGCTTCAACGCCTCGCTCGAGCACGCCTGGCGCACCGATTGGATGCCCGGCATGAACGCCGATACCTTCCGCGAACTCGAAGCCAACTCCGTGTATCGCATTTCCGTCGATGAAACCGGTCCGCTCTCCACCGACCTGCGCCACTTCGGCCTCACCACGCCTCAGGGCTTCGATCCGTTCATCACCAGCGCCTATCGCGACTTCATCCAGACCACCGCGCACTTCCTCACCAACTGGGCTTTCGCCGTCGACCCCGCGAACCAGCGCGGCATCCAGATCCTCGGCCTCGGATACTTCATCTCCGCCGATCAGGGCCCGCAGCTCCCCGCGCTCCAATCCAATCCCCGCTTGCGCCGGCTCGAGCCCAACGATTCTTTCTATAAGGTTTTCGAAGTGCTCGACAAGCGCCCGCCTTACGGCTTCGAGCAAAACGATGCAGACGCGCCCGTCGAGCGCACCCTCTGGCTACCCGAGCATCGCGCCTTTACCGTGCGGACCTCCGCGCCCGCCGTCTTCCATCTCTCCGAGCAGTGGAATCCCGGCTGGACCGCGCGCATCGACGGCCATCCCGTGGACATCAGTCGCTGGAACGTTGCGTTCCAATCGATCAACGTCCCGGCGGGCGAACATCGCATCGATTTCGAATTTAAGGATCGCGGACTGCGCGCCGGTGCCGCAATCAGTCTCGTCGCGCTCCTCGGACTCTTTGCCTTGTTTAAACCAGCCTTGTTTAAACGAGACGTCCTCAAACGAGCTCTGTTCAAAAGACCCGCGTAGCGTGCCCGCGATCAGCCGGCTTCCGCGATGCAATCGATCTCCACGCGTACATCGCGCGGCAGGCGTGCGGCTTCCACCGTCGAGCGCGCCGGCGGATTTGCCGTGAAATACTTCGCGTAGACTTCATTCATCCGCGCGAATTCGCCCATGTCTTTCAGGTAGACCGTCGTTTTGACAACCCTTTCGAGCGACGTCCCCGCCGCCTCGAGAACCGCCTTGAGGTTTTCAAACACCCGCGCCGTTTGTTCCGCGATGTCCCCTTCGATGATCTGCCCCGTAGCCGGGTCGAGCGGAATCTGCCCGCTCAAGTACGCCCACCCGCCCGAGATCACCGCCTGCGAGTACGGACCGATGGCCTTCGGCGCACGCTCCGTGGAAACGATCTGCTTCATCTTCCCCTCCGTCACTTCGAAAAATCCAGAGTCCCCACCAGGTCGCGTGCGCGCGCGATCCCCTCTTTCGCGAGAAACGCGTCGAGCTCCTCTGCCACGCGCACCGGCGCCTGTGGATCCCAAAAACTCGCGGTTCCCACTTCCACCGCGCTCGCCCCCGCAATCATGAATTCCGCCGCGTCCAGTCCCGTCGCGATGCCGCCCAGCCCGATCACCGGAATCGTCACCGCCCGCGACGCTTCATACACCATGCGCAGCGCAATCGGCTTGATCGCCGGACCCGAGAGCCCTCCGAATCCATTGCCCAGCCGCGGCCTGCGCGTGCGCGCGTCAATCGCCAGCGCGACGAACGTGTTCACCAGGGAAATCGCGTCCGCGCCGGCCTCTTGTGCCGCTTTCGCCAAAGGCTCGATGCGCGCCACGTTGGGCGAAAGTTTTACGATCAACGGCCGCTTCGCGATCCGGCGCGCCGCGGTGACCACTTCTGCCAACAACGTGGGATCGTTCGAAAAATACATGCCCCCGTGCGCCGTGTTAGGACAGGATACGTTGAGCTCGTAGCCCGCAATTCCCTCGGCCTCCTCCAGGGCCCTAAGTACTTCTACGTAGTCTTCCACTGCGTACCCAAATACGTTCGCCAGGATCGGCGTCCCCAGGGTACGCAAAGCCGGTAGCTTTTCTGCGATAAACGCTTTCACCCCAATATTTTGCAGACCAATCGAGTTCATCATCCCGCACTCGGTCTCGAGCACCCGGGGCGCGCGATTGCCGTCCATCGCCTCCCGCGACAGCCCCTTGGTCACAATGCCCCCGACCTTGCCTAGCTCGACAACTTCTTTCAGCTCAATGCCATAGGCATAGGTTCCCGACGCCGCGAGGACCGGCGTCCGAAGCGCGATGCCGCATAGCGAAGTCCGAAGCCGAGGGGACATTGGACACAGAATAACAGTCCCGCACTCGCGCGCATGCCCGCCCCCGTTTAGATCCACGGCTACGAACCCCGCACAGGCGAAAAATGTGAGAGATGCGCGACCTTCGCCTACAAGCGATACCGAGGAAGTAATAGGGTTTCCTACGTATAGTCGGGGACCCGGAATCATCGGACTATGGAAGAGTGAGTACAGCTCCGCCAAAACATCGGACGCTGGCATCCAGGTTTACGACTTTTATGGCCTGGCTCCTGGTGTGGGTTGTAGCCATCGTGCTGCTATGGGATATCCGCACGCACACCTTCAGCCCCGGTGAGGGGATCATGCTGGTGGTCGTCGTTTTGATCGTCGCGGGCCTCGTCTCCCAGTTCACCATCAAAGTTTTGACTCGCCCCCTGGCCCTCCTCCAGCAGGGCATCACGTCCGTCCGCCAGGGGCGCTTCGAGCCGATTCAGGTCAGCGAAACCGGCGACGAAATCGAAGATCTCGGCAAGAGCTTCAACCGCATGATCGACGAGCTGCAGAGAAGCAACCGCGAAATCCAGCAGCATCGCGACCTGCTCGAGGAACGCATCCGCCAGCGCACCGAAGAGCTCGAAAACGCCATGCGCACCGCCGTCGCCGCGAGCCAGGCCAAAAGCGAATTCCTGGCCAACATGTCGCACGAGCTGCGCACCCCCATGAACGGCCTGCTCGGCATGCTGGATGTCGTGCTCGACAGTCCCCTCGCGGCCGAGCAGCGCGACCACCTCGAAACCGCCCAGCACAGCGCCTACTCGCTGCTGGCCTTGCTCAACGATATTCTCGATCTATCCAAGATCGAGGCCGGCCGCATGATGATCGAAAAGATCCCCTTCAACGTGCGCACGGTCCTCGACGATTGCGTCAAATCGTATCAGCCCCGCGCGCTCCAGAAGGGCGTTTCCTTGTACTTCGAAATGGACGCCGCTTCGCCGTCCAACGTCATCGGCGATCCCTTGCGCCTCCGTCAGATCGTGACGAATCTCTTATCGAACGCCATCAAATTCACCGCGCAGGGCTTCGTCGCCGTCTCCGTGCGCACGGAGCCCATCGAGGCGCGCCCGGGATGTGCGCGTTTCAAAGTCGAAGTGCGCGACACCGGAACCGGCATCGACAGCGAAAAGCTGAACAGCATTTTTGAAAAGTTCACTCAGGCCGACGGGAGCATTACGCGCAAGTACGGCGGCACCGGCCTCGGTCTCGCCATCACCAAGCGCCTCACCGAGCTCCAGGACGGCAACGTCACCGTTGAAAGCGCCCTCGGCAGCGGCAGCCGCTTTACCATCTCGCTGCCCTATGAGATCGTCCCCGAAGCCGCGCCGAGCGAAGCTCCCGCGGCCTCCCTCGCTCCCGCCGCCGAGCCCAGCGGTCCCGCCCGCATCCTTTTGGTCGAAGACAACGTGGTCAACCAGAAGGTGGTGCTCGCGGTGCTCCGCAAAAAGAAGTTCCACATCGACGTCGCCGGCGACGGACGCGAGGCGCTCTCCATCATGGAGACGTCGCCGCCCTACGACCTGATCCTGATGGACGTCCAGATGCCGGTTCTCGACGGCCTCGAAACCACCCGGCTCATTCGCAAGGAGCCGCGCTGGGCCACGCTCCCGATTCTGGCCATGACCGCGCACGCCATGACCGGCGATCGCGAACGCTGCCTCCAGGCCGGCATGAACTACTACATCTCGAAGCCCATCCAGCCCGCTCACTTGATCGCCACCATCACCCAGGCGCTGGCATCCCATCCCGCCGAGCCGGTTCCCTCGGCGCCGGAGCTCGTCGAACGCGCGCCCTCGGATCAGAACGACCTGGTCGGCGATCTGTTGCGGGTGTTCCTGCAGCTCGCCCCCGCGCGCATCGAGCGTCTCGAGAGCGCCGCGCAAAATCACGACGCAGCGGCCATCGCGGCCGAAGCCAAAAAGATTGCCGCAGCCGCCGAACAACTTGCCGCTCCCCATCTCGGCCAGTGCGCCATCCGCATCGAGCTGGCCGGAAGCCGCGGCGATTTTACCGCCATTCACAAGGACCTGGAGCAGCTCCGCCAGGAAATCCACGCGCTCGAAGCGGCGGTCGCCTGAGCGCCATCAAGCCGCAGTCGTCTGAACGCCCATCAAGTCGCAGTCGTCTGAACGCGATCGAGCCCGGGCGTCTGAACGCGATCGAGCAAGGACTTGCGTGATCCCGACCATTCTGCGTCATCCCGAGCGCTAGCCGAGGGACCTGCTGTTGCTTTCATTGTCATCCCGAGCGCAAGCCGAGGGACCTGCTGTTTCTTGTGGGGCAAGCTTCAGCTTGCAGCGCGCTTCAGCGCGCCCAGCTCCTGGCGTAAGCCTGGGGCTTCAAACAAAACGTCACCATCCAAACACAAACGCCGTCATCCCTAGCCCGCCCGCGGGTAAACACCATGGAGGGACCCGCCGTTAAAAATCCCCGTCATCCCGAGCGCAAGCCGAGGGACCTGCTTTTCTCCCGGTGCCGAAGTTAATCCCTCGACGTATCGGGGACGAACGCCGGCATCAGTAGCTACGATTCGATCCCAGCGGCCCTTCGCCCCAGCCGTTTCTTTCCAGCCGCCAGGCCCACCCCGGCGATCGCCGTCAACAGCAATAGCAGCGAGTGCGGTTCGGGAACCGTGGTGCCGGCCGGCGTCATCGTAAACTCGGTCTCCAGGCCGTACCCCATCCCGGAGCAATCGTTGTTGTAATCGGCGATGGCTGACCCGTTCCCGTTCAGATTAAAGACGCGCTCCGTAACCGCGGAGCAATCCGCCGAGAGAGAACCAGTAACCGAGTCAGGGGTAACTACAGATACGTCGAGGAGCAGGTTCCCCTGGGACGGGTCGTACAGGAACGGGCCTCCCGTGAAAGTCAAAACATCGCTTACCGCGCCGCTGAAAAACTGGGCGTTGTTCGCGCCGATGTTATTGGCGTAGGTGCTGCTCAGAGTGCCGACCCCGGCGCTGGTTGTGGAAAGGTCAATCGTGTAATCGCCACTGATCGTAGAGGGAAAGCCCGAGTACGAAAAAAAAGTAATCGCGGTGATTTCTTCAGGCCCGGAGAATTGGGAAGCGCTGTAGACCTGCTGGTATTCGCCAGCGTAGGTCGGGTAGTCAAAGGGAAACGCGTTCCCTCCATCGTTGCCACTTCCAATCGTGACAGTGTCCGCAAACGCGAAACCGGCAGGTGCGAGCACAAGAGCAAAGCTTAGAAGAAAACGGCGCATTCGGGTCTCCCTTTCAAGATGCTACGGTTGGAATCTTGCCGCAATGCGAATGCCAATGCCCAACTGCTAGATAATGCAGATGAATGTCGGAATCGAAAAGGGGAAAGATCGTATAAACCGACAGAAGATGGCATGAAGTGAAAAAATCTCGAAAAGTTTCCCCTGAATGTTGGATGGTCTCACAGGTGCCTGTCCCACCATCCGAAAGAGCGACATCCCGCCTCACTGCAACAACCTGCCTCTTCCCTTCCGAGCCCTTCCGGATTCGCCGGGCGTATACCGTAAGCAAGAGTTCCGGGTTCTGCCATCGGAAACCGGGCCACGAAACGCGCACGAGTACTCGAGTCTCCGTCGCGTTCAGCGTCAAACAGATCGCCTTTGTGCCCTGTGTGCGATGTTGCCGAGACGTCCCGAGCGTTACAGTGTACCGACAGTCACGAGCGTTAAGGTGAACCCACGCCGTTGCGGGAAAACAAAACGGCTGCGCCTGTCGCGTAACAAAACGGCAGCCCGCTCCACCGTGCGGGTTAATAACCGGAGAAAGCGCGCTTTCGAATACCGAACTGCAACCGCAAGGGAGCGAAAATCAGCGAAACCGATCGAGCGAAAATGAGCACGCCCGCCCCTCCGATATGGGATACGTGTCTCTGCGTGGTCGACTCATGCCCTCTTTCAGAACACCCGCCGCTTGAGTCTTTCCACCGTGAACTTTGCTGTATCCGCGACTGCCATTACCGTCATCACGCCGGCCTGCACAGGATCGGTGACCACCAGATCGGCCGCGTCCGGAACGCTGCCCGCCATGTTCAGGCTCACCACCAGAAGACCCTGCGCCCGTACTTCCCGCACGGCGGGTTCGATTTCCCCGCCCATCAACGATCCCGCGAGCACAATCGCTTTCACCCTGGGCAGCCGCGCCGTCGCGCGAACGGCCGCCGCGAGAGCCTGCTCGCCGACCAATGGAATCGTGTCTACCGAGATATGCTCGCCGCGAATATTGTGCCGGTCCGCTTCGAGGATCGCGCCGAGCGCCACCTGACCCACCTGCGCGCCTCCGCCCACGATGATGATGCGCTTGCCGAAAATCTTCTCCATCGTGTCGACCAGCGAAACCTGCTCCACCACCGGCAGTTGATCCATCTCCGCGACCATTGCCGCCGGCTCGCCGGGCAGCACGACTTCGAAATAAATGCGCGTGAGCGCGCCCGCCGCGCCCATGATCTCCACGCTTTCGATATTGCCCTCGTGACGCGCGATCACCCCGGTCAGCTGGTGCAGGGTTCCCGGGCCGGATCCCATCTGGACCTCAAGCCCAATACGCCGCCTGGTCGCGGAAGCCTCCATTCATTCCACCTCGTAATTTTTCAAAATCTTGTCCCAGCTCCCGTTCGCGCGCATCAGGACCTCCACCATTTCCCGCACCGCGCCCCGTCCGCCCGCCGAGGGCGTCACGTAATGCGCGATATTCTTCACCTCCGGCCTTGCGTTCGCCGGCGCAAACGCGAGCCCAACGCGCCGCAGGATCGGGATATCGACCAGATCGTCCCCCGCGTAGGCGATATGCTCGTGATTCAATCCGCTGCGGAGGACGATTTCATCGAACACCGGGAGCTTCTCCAAACGTCCCAGATACACGTAGGTCATGCCCAGCTGGTGACCGCGAAACTCAGTGGCGTGCGAGATCCGACCGCTGATCACCCCGGTGTGCACGCCGTTTTGCATCAGCCATTGCAAAGCGATTCCGTCCTGGGAGTGGAACCCTTTGGTCTCGTACGTTCCCCCTGTCTGCCCTGGAATGTTGAAAATCACGCCGTCGGTGAGGACGCCGTCGGCATCCATGAGGAGCAGACGAATGCCTGCCGCGCGCTCGTGCAGTTCGGCCTCGGAGAGTAGAGACATGACGCTGGACCTACACTAGTGGTAGGAATCCTCCATGCTGGAAAGGGTCTTAAAGACTATTTCCCGTTATAACATGCTGCCTTCGGGAAGCCGCGTGATTGCCGCGGTTTCGGGCGGCGCGGATTCGGTGTGCCTGCTGCACGTTCTGGTCGCGCTCGCCCCCGCCGCGAAGCTGCACGTGGAAATCGCGCACTACAATCACCGCTGGCGCGGCGCGGAATCGGACGGCGACGAGGATTTCCTCCGTGAGCTCGCTCGCGAATTAAATCTGCCGTTTCATAGCGCGCGCGCACCGAGCCCCGCGGGCGACCTGGAACAACCTCCCGAGGCCGACCTCGAACAAAAAGCCCGGCGCGCCCGCCTGGATTTCTTTCGCGGCCTGCGGACAAATGGAAGCGCCGCACTCATCGCGACCGGGCATACGCGCGACGACCAGGCCGAGACTGTCCTGCTGCGTCTTTTGCGTGGGTCGGGATTGGCGGGGCTCGCGGGTATTTTGCCGGTCACCGCGGCGGGCGTGGTCCGTCCGCTGCTCGATGTGACCCGCGCCGAGGTGCGTGAATATCTGCGCGCCCGGAACCTCGCATGGCGCGAGGATTCCTCGAATCAAAATTTGAAATTTGCCCGCAATCGCGTGCGCCTCGAACTGCTTCCCCATCTTGAGGCCGCCTGGAATCCGCGCTTGACCGGCGCGCTCGCCCATCTGGCCGATCTTGCGCATGAGGAGGAGCGGTGGTGGTCGGGCCCGGCCTCTCCGCTCGAACAGATCCCTCTCGCATGCAGCGCGGGCGGCGTCGAGGTCCACGCGGGGAGCCTCGCCGCACTCCCCCGAGCGGTCGCGCGCAGAGCCGTCCGCAGGGCCATCGCCCGGGCCAAGGGCGACTTGCGCCAGATCGAGTTTGAGCACGTGGAGCGGGTGCTCGCACTCGCCGGGAAAGCCGCCGGGGAAGGCCGCCTGCGCCTGCCCGGTATCGATGTACGGCGCTCCTTCGATTGGCTGCGCCTGGCCGTACCGGTCCGCGCACCCTCCCTCGATCCGGTCCCGCTCACGATTCCGGGGTCCTGCCCGTCTCCCGACGGAAGATCCGTGCTTCATCTCGAGTTCGGGGAGGGCCTGCCGAACGGAGAAGAGAGCCGGCCCGTGTCTGCGGACGACGCAGAGGACCCCCGGCAGGAGGCCTGTGCTACATTTAGAACAGTAGTACTAGGTTTGAACCAGATTCCTGGACAATTAGAGCTTCGCGGCTGGAGACCCGGCGATCGCTATCGTCCCACGGGACATGCGCGAGCCCGGAACGTGGCCGAAATGTTCGCGGAGGCTCGGATCCCCTCATGGCAAAGGCTCTATTGGCCGATGGTTATGAGCGGGGAGAAAATCGTGTGGACCAGGCGGTTCGGTGCGGCCGCGGAGTTCACGGCGGACAAGGAAGCGGCTCGGGTATTGCGGATCTCCGAAGTGCTGCGTAAAGATGAAGTGCGATTGTAAAGGTTTGGATCTTTTGACGGACGAAGTTCGTCCAATTGGGTAAGGGGTTGCTTCGCAGTGTTGTTTTGAGGTGTTGTTTTGAGGTGTGGCTTCGAGGTTCGCTCCCCGCGGCTCGATGAAGTGAAATCTGGATCGAGTGAAATCCGGATAGAGTGAGAAAGACCGGCGGTTTGGAGAGGTCATGAATTCAAGCGTTCGAAATATAGTTTTGTGGGCGATCATCCTGTGTCTGGTGGTGCTGGTCTGGGCGGTTTTCAAGAGCAGCAAAGTGCCCGGCGCGACGCCCACGTTCTCGGAACTGGTGAAGGACATCAAAGACGGCAAGGTCGATAAGATCGTCCTCAACAGCGTGACCGGCGACGTTCACGGGAAATACAAAAACGGCGACGAGTTCCGCTCCACCGTTCCCCATACCTACAACGATTTCACCACGCTGCTGATCGACAAGAACGTGCAGATCACCGTGGAAAAGGATGCCGGCGGCAACTGGGTATCGATCCTGGTGAACGCGATCCCCTTCGTGCTGCTGCTGGGCTTCTGGATTTTCATGATGCGCCAGATGCAGAGCGGAGGCAACAAAGCCTTGAGCTTCGGCAAAGTCCCGCGCCCGTCTGCACTCCTCGCAGCAGAAGAAGGTGACCTTCAAGGACGTCGCGGGCGTGGAAGAAGCCAAGGAAGAGCTGCAGGAGATCATCGAGTTCCTGCGGGAGCCGCAGAAGTTCCAGAAGCTCGGCGGGCGCATTCCCAAGGGCGTGCTGCTGATCGGATCTCCCGGAACCGGCAAGACGCTGCTGGCGCGCGCCATCGCGGGCGAGGCCAACGTGCCGTTCTTCTCGATCTCCGGATCGGATTTCGTGGAGATGTTCGTCGGCGTGGGCGCGAGCCGCGTCCGCGATCTGTTCGAGCAGGGCAAGAAGAACGCGCCGTGCATCATTTTCATCGATGAAATCGACGCCGTGGGACGCCATCGCGGAGCGGGCCTCGGCGGCGGCCACGACGAGCGCGAGCAGACCCTGAACCAGTTGCTGGTGGAAATGGATGGTTTCGAATCGAACGAAGGCGTGATTCTGGTGGCCGCCACCAACCGTCCCGACGTGCTCGATCCGGCGCTGCTGCGCCCGGGCCGTTTCGACCGCCGCGTGGTGGTGGGCCGTCCGGATGTGAAGGGCCGCGAGCAGATTCTGAAAGTGCACACCAAGAAGACGCCGCTCGCCGACGACGTGGATCTCACGCTGATCGCGCGCGGGACGCCGGGATTCGCGGGCGCGGATCTGGCGAACCTGGTGAATGAAGCCGCGCTGGTGGCCGCGCGCCAGAATCGCAAAGTGGTTACGCAGTTCGATTTCGAGCTGGCCAAAGACAAAGTGATGATGGGCGTGGAGCGCAAGAGCATGGTCATCACGCGACGAGGAAAAGAAAAACACGGCGTACCACGAAGCCGGCCACGCGCTGGTGGCCGCGATCACTCCGGATGCCGATCCGCTGCACAAGGTCACCATCATCCCGCGCGGCATGGCGCTCGGCCTCACCATGCAGCTTCCGCTCGACGACAAGCACTGCTACAACAAGGATTATCTGGAGGCGCAGCTCGCCATCCTGATGGGCGGCCGCATCGCCGAAGAGATTTTCATGCACCACATCACCACCGGCGCGGGCAACGACATCGAGCGCGCCACCGACATGGCGCGCAAGATGGTATGCGAGTGGGGCATGAGCGAGCTCGGTCCGTTGAGCTTCGGCAAACGCGAAGAGCAGATCTTCCTCGGCCGCGAAATCGCCCAGCATCGCGACTACAGCGAATCGACCGCGATCCGCATCGATGAGCAGGTGAAGAAGCTGGTGCAGCACGGCTACGACCGCGCCCGCAAGATCATCGAGGAACGTGCGGACGCACTGGAGCGCATCGCCCTGGCGCTGCTTGAACGCGAAGTTCTGGACGGCGCCGAAGTCCGGCAGTTGATCGCGGGCGAAACGCTCGCGGCCATGCCCACGCCGCCGCCGACCAAGCCCGAAGGCGGCGAAACGCAGCAGGTGATCAAACCGGCTCCGCCTACGCGGATGCCCGGCATGCTCGAGGGCGGCCCGCAGCCGGCGTAAGCTCGAGCGCATCAAGAACCCCGGGGACAGAGCAATCTGTCCCCTTTTTTATTGGTCTTTTGCCCATATGATCCCAGCCTTCCCGGTGTACCTGTTCGACGTCGACGGCACCCTGCTCGACTCGCAGCTCGATATCTGCGGCGCAATTCAAACCGTGCTCGCGGCGCGCGGGCGCACCGATATCACCCACGAAGCGCTGCGCATTTATATCGGGCGGCATCTGCTTGACGAGTTTCTGGATCTCGGATTCACGGAAGCCGATATCGAGGAAATGATCCAGGAGTATCGCACCACCTACGCGGCGCGCAAACACGCGAGCACGTCGATTTATCCGGGATCCCGGAGGCGCTCGCGCGGCTGGGCGGGCGCAAGTCCACGGCGACGACGAAAGGCTCGGCGACCACGCGCGCGGTGCTCGAACAGTTCGGGCTGATCGCGCATTTCGATCACGTGCAGGGCACCGACGGATTTCCCGCCAAGCCGGAGCCCGATGTGTTGTTCAAGTCGCTCGACGCGCTCGGCGTGCGCAAGGAAGATTGCCTGTTCATCGGCGATGCGCCGACCGACATCGAGGCCGGCCATCGCGCGGGAATGCCGACGTGCGCGGTGACGTGGGGCTATGGCGACCTGGAACAGCTCACGGACGCCAAGCCGGATTTCTGGGCGCACGCGCCGCACGAGTTGCTCCCGGATTACTGAGACCGCGCGATTCCAGTTGATTCGCGCTACCCTGTTATGCGCAATCTCTCGGCGAGCAGGGCGGCGCTTCCTTCGGGTCCTATGACCACAACCAGTTTATTTTCGGTGCCTCCATGCCCGCCGAGGACCAAATAATCGCGCATCTGATCCACGTGAGAAAGGTCCTGGTGCCAAGCAGTCATCGGGATGCCATCGCCGACCCTCTTCTGCCGGCCGATCAATACACTTGCGTTGTCAATTGAATCGTGGAGAGACTCCGCCTTTTCGCCCATTGTTTCGACCCAGTCGACGGTCAGGCCGACGATGCGAAGAGACAAATCGGTGGCAAGTTGCCCGGTCAAGAGTTGCGGGTCGAGGATAGCTACGAAAGCATCGCATTCTTCGCTGCCCCAGGGGAGTTCGTCGGGGCGCGGCACGACGTCGGTTATAAAGTACGTCGTCGAGCCAGCATGCACGGTCGAGGTCTTTCTGTCATGGACCCGTTCACCTTCCTGGAGCTTGGCCAATTCCGCGAGATCCAGGCGTCCCGTGTAAATCGCCATCCCCAGGGCCGCGTGCACGTTCATCTTCAGCAGAGCGCGAACATCGTCGATGGTCGTGATCCCGCCCGCCGCGGTGATCTCGTGCTTCGTCGCCGCGCGCAGACGCCGGAACCAATCGAGATCGGTGCCCTGCAGCATGCCTTCTTTGTCGACGTAGGTGCACAGAAATCCGCCGCACAAGGGTTCGAGCTGATGGATGACGTCTTCCGCGGTCAGATCCGTCGCCTCCTGCCAGCCCTTCACCACAATCTTGCCGTGCTTCGAATCGAGCGCGATCAGAATCCGCTCGGGCCCAACGGCAGCGGCGATTTCCCGCATCACGGGCGTAAACGCGGCCGTTCCGACGATGACTCGATGAGCGCCCTGCTCGATCAGGCGCCGGGCGCGTTCCGGCGTCCGCACGCCTCCCCCGACCCGGCACCGCGCACGGCCCGCGAGCAATTCCACGAGCGCCGAATTCTCGCCCTTGCCCATAGCGGCATCGAGGTCGATCACTTGAATTTCGGGGAAGGCTGCGAATTTCCGCAACATCTCCAATGGCGCATCGCCCTCGAGAGCCTTGTCGCGGCCTTGCACTAACTGGACGACCTTGCCGTCCATCAAATCGATGCACGGAAAAATCATGGCCGCACCGCATTCCGCACGGGGACGCCGCGCGCGGCGAGAAATTCCTTGAGATCGGCGACCGTATACGTTCCGTAGTGGAAGATGGAAGCGGCGAGCGCGGCATCGGCGCAGGCGCCCTCCAGCACATCGCAGAAATCCTCGGGCTTTCCCGCTCCTCCGGAAGCGATCACCGGGATCTGCGTGGCGTCGTGCACGGCCCGCGTCAGCGCGCAATCGAAGCCGGTCCGCACGCCGTCGGTGTCCATGGAGGTCAACAGGATTTCGCCCGCCCCCAGCTGTTCGCCGCGCGCGGCCCATTCCACCGCGTCGATGCCTTCGTCGTGCCGGCCGCCTTTGGTGTACACGTTCCAGGCGGGGCCTTCCTCGTCGCTGGTGCGGCGCCGGCGAGCGTCGATCGCGAGGACCACCGCTTGCGCGCCGAACTCCTCGCTCAACTCCGTGATCAGCTCGGGCCGCCGCACCGCCGCGGTATTGACGCTAACTTTATCCGCGCCCGCGTGCAGAATCTTGCGGGCGTCGGCCACCCAGCGGATGCCTCCGCCAACGGTGAGGGGAATGAAAACCTCGCGCGCGGTGCGGGCCACGACGTCCACCATGGTGTCGCGCTCATCACTCGATGCGGTGATATCGAGGAAGACCAGCTCGTCGGCGCCCTGTTCGTTATAGCGCGCGGCAAGCTCCACGGGATCGCCCGCGTCGCGCAAGTTCACAAAGTTCACGCCTTTGACGACGCGTCCGCCGGTGACGTCGAGACAGGGAATAATACGTTTCGCTAACATTTTTGAACCGCGCACAACGAAAGGATTGGGAGAAAGGGCACGTCTCTTGAGTTCGCTCGGGCTGACGGGGTGTCGTTGGGAATAGTGTGGATGGGCATAGTGTGGATGGGCACGGAGTTAGCTTTCCACAAAATTGCGAACGATCTTCAGTCCCAGGGCGCCCGATTTTTCGGGATGGCACTGCACGCCGTAAATATTGTCCTGTTCGAGCACGGCCGTGAACGGAACCGAATACTCGCAGATCGCGGCCGTGCCAGGGGCGACCGGCGCGTAGTAGCTGTGCGCGAAATACAGATACGGCTTTTCGCCCGCGTCCTCGAGCAGGCGCGACGCCCGCAGCCGCTCCACCTGATTCCAGCCCATGTGGGGAATGCGCATGCTTCCCTGAAAACGGCGCACGCTTCCCGGGAAGATGCCGAGGCCGCGCTCCTCCGGAGCTTCCTCGCTCGCGGTGAACAGCGCCTGCAGGCCAAGACAGATTCCGAGAAACGGAACTCCCGCCTGAATCGTTTCGATCAGCGCCGTGCGCACCCGCAGCTCCTCGAGCGCGCGCATCATTTGCCCGAAGTGGCCGACGCCGGGGAGAATCAGGCGCGTGGCGCGGCGCAGACCCTCGGCGTCGCGAACCAGCTGGTAGTCCGCCCCGATCGCGCCGAGCGTATTTTCCACCGAGCGAAGATTGCCCGCGCCGTAATCGAAAATTGAAATCACAACAGGCCCTTCGTCGAGGGAAGCTCCTCTTTTAACCGCTCGTCCGTGGAGCACGCGTAGCGCAGGGCGCGCGCGAAACACTTAAAAATCGCCTCGATCTTATGATGATTGGAGCGCCCGTACAGAACCTTCACGTGCACGTTCGCGCCCGCATGATTCGCGAAGCCGCCAAAGAAATCCTCCACCAGTTCGGTTTGCAGATCGCCCACCAGGCGGACGCGCACCCGGTCTTCATACACCAGCGCGGGACGTCCCCCGAGATCGAGCGCAACCACCGCGAGCGTTTCATCCATGGGAAGCACGAAGTAGCCCGCGCGATTGATCCCTTTGCGATCGCCGAGGGCTTTCGAGAAAAGCTGCCCCAGCGCGATGCCGACGTCTTCGACGGTGTGGTGCTGGTCGACGTCCAGGTCGCCCTTGGCTGCGAGCGTCAGATCGAAGCCGCCGTGCTTGGCGAACAGCTCCAGCATGTGATCGAAAAAACGAATACCGGTGGCGATCTGATACGCGCCGCGGCCTTCGAGGAGCAGCGTCCCGCGGATCTCCGTCTCCTTCGTGAGGCGCTCGATCGAAGCGCGGCGGACTTTTTTCCGCGTCACCGGTTGCGGCATAGCACGTCCTCGATTTCATTCACGTTTTCGACAATGGCGAGGGCCTGTTCCGCTTCAAAGAGCGCGATCAGCGCGTCCCGCTTGGTATGGGTTTGAGCGGCGACGCCGATAAACGGCACGCCCGCGGCGCGCGCACAGCGGGCATCGTCCACGGTATCGCCCACGTATAGCAGCTTACGTCCGGGCTTGCGCCGCTGGATTTCGAGCAGACCATCGGGGGCAGGTTTCCCCACCGCGATTTCATCCGCGCACAGCAGCGGATCGAAAAGCACGCCGGGCGCGAAGCGCCGCAGAGTGATGGCGGCTTCGTAGCGCACGCGTCCGGTATAGATCCCAAGCTCATGACGCTCGCCGAGCCGTTCGAGCATACCCGCCGCGGGGAACCAGCCTTCACGCTGAATCAAGCCTTGCCCGTCGTGGTTCGGGCCGAGGAAGAATACGTTGAACTGATCGACCACGGTATCGTAATCGACAGTCACGCCGAGATCGGCGGCAATCTTCTGGGAGAGCGCCCAATCGTTATTCCATCCGCCGCGATTTTTATAGTCCTGGATCAACTCGCGCTCAATCCTCCGGCCGGTGAAGTGATGCACGGTCTGCACGATGCCTTCGCGGTAAGACTCGGTCACTTCGGCGAGCACGCCGTCCATGTCAAATACGATCAGGTCGGGCACGATCAGGCTTTCCACAGCTTCTCCAGCTCCTCGAGAAAGCGCTCGATCTGGGCGCGCGTTCCGATGGTCACGCGCACGCAACCGGCAATCTCATAGCTGCGGTCGCGAATGAGAACTCCTTTTTCGCGCAGAGCGTCGCGGATCGGAATGGCGCGGTCGCCCGCGTAAAACAGCACGAAGTTGGCGCGGCTCGGATAAGAACGGATGCCCAGACGGGCGAGCCCGCCCGAAGCAAGCTCGCGCGCCGCCAGAACTTCCTGCACGTAGCGGGCAACATATTCGCCGTCGCGCACCGCAGCGCGCGCCGCAAGCGCGGCCAGCATATTCACGCTGTAAGGCGATTGGGCCTTGTGCATCCAGCGCACGTTTTCCGCGTTTGAAAACAGGCACCCGCAGCGCATGGCGGCCATGCCGTAGGCCTTCGAAAAAGTGCGGCTGACAAACAGGTTCGGATATTGGCGGATGAACGGCAGCGCGGTGACGCCGCAGAATTCGAAGTACGCTTCATCGATCAGCACGGCCGCGTGCGGGGCGGCTTCAACGATTTTGCGGACGCCGTCGAGGTCGAGTCCGGTGCCGGTGGGGTTGTTGGGATTGGCGATCAGAACGGCGCGCGTCTGTGGGCCGAGCGCGGCGAGCAGTTCCTCGAGCGGAAAAGCCAGATCCTCCACGCGGTAATCCAGCTCCCGGACGTTCGCGCCGGCGAGCTCGGCGTAAAAGCGGTACATCGCGTAGGACGGCCGCAGCAGCAGGACGTCGTCGCCGTCATCGACAAACGTATTGATCATCACCTGGATCGCCTCGTCGGTTCCGTTGGTGAGCAGGAATTCATCCGCGGCTACGCCGAAAAAATCCGCGAGCTCACGCATGGCTTCGACGTATTCGGGATAGACGGGCAGCGTTTCCGCAGTGAGCTTCTCGCGCAGGAACTCGATCACCTGAGGCGAACATCCCACCGTGTTCTCATTAAAATCGAGACGCAGCTTTCCCGCTCGCCCGCCCGTGGGAGGCGAATAGGGAGCCATTTTTTGCACGGCCGGGCGGGGCGTAAGCGCGCGGGCCGCGGGCTCCGGCCGCGTCTGCGGATTAGTCATGGCGGCGCACCTCCGCCGACCGCGCGTGTGCTTCCAATCCTTCGGCGCGCGCGAGCGTGGCAATCGCGGGAGTGAGCCGCGCGAGCCCTTCGCGTGACAGTTCCTGCACGGCGATGATTTTCACGAAGTCCGCCGCCGACAGGCCGCCGCGCTGGCGGGCCGCGCCCGAGGTGGGCAGCACGTGGTTCGGCCCGGAAACGTAATCGCCCGCGGCCTCCGGGCTCGACGGCCCGACGAAGACCGCGCCGGCGTGGCGGATCTTTGCGAGCAGAGTGCCGTCGTGCAGAGCCAGATGCTCGGGTGCGAGGGCGTTGGAAATTTCGATGGCCTGATCGATAGAATCCGTCACTACGATCGCGCCGTTGGCGTCGATCGAGGGGCGCGCGATGTGCGTGGTGGGAAGCTCTCTGAGCTGCTCCTCCACTTCATTCGCCACGGCCTCGGCCAGACCGCGCGAGGTGGTGAGCAGGATTGCGGAAGCGTCGGGGTCATGCTCGGCCTGGGCCAGGAGATCCGCCGCGATCCATCGCGGGTTGCCTTCAGCTGCGATCACCACGATCTCGGTCGGTCCCGCGACGAAATCGATTCCCACTTCGCCGGCGAGTAGTTTTTTCGCCGCCGCGACATAAATATTCCCGGGGCCGACGATGCGGTCCACCTTGGGCACGGTTTCCGTGCCGTACGCCAGCGCCGCGATGGCCTGCGCGCCTCCCATGCGGAACATGTGCTTCACGCCGAGAAGGTGCGCGATGCCGAGAATCTCCACGCTGGGATTCGGACAGGCGACGCAAATCGTGGAAACGCCCGCGACCTGCGCGGGAATCACGGTCATAAGCACGGTGGAAGGCAGCGGATATCGCCCCGCGGGAACGTAGGCACCCATGGCGTCGAGCGGCCGCACGATCTGTCCCAGCCGCCGCCCGTCGGGGTAATCGACGAACCATTCTTTCGGCAATTGGGCCTGCGCGTATTCCCGAATATTCTTCGCCGCGATCTCGACCGCGTTCTGGAACTCCGGCTCGAGTGAACCGGTCACGTGCAGCAGCACGCTCTCGCCGTCGAAGCGGTCGAATTTGCGGGCGTATTCGAGCAGAGCGGCGTCGCCGCGCTCGCGGATATCGGAGAGGATGGGCAGGACGGTCAGTTCGGCCTGTTCGAGGCGAATGGTCTTGCGCTGAATGAGAGACGGCGCGTCGCGGGCTGTAAGAACTCTAATCATATTGATATAGCTGCCCTCGTTTTACTCGGGCAGCTCCCCCCGGAACTCGCCTGTGATAGCCGATCGTTTCGTCATCGTCGTTGATATTGCTTGCTCCGGCAGCAACTCAAATACTTACATGATGATTTTGTTCAGCGGATATTCGACGATGCCCTGCGCGCCCGCTTCCTTCAGGCGCGGTATGATCGTCCGCACCGTCGATTCGTCCAGAATGGTGTTCACCGCAAGCCAGCCGTCCTCGCTCAAGGTGGAAATCGTGGGGCGCTTCAGTGCGGGAAGCACGCTCAGGACGCGCGCCAGGTTGGCCTTCTCCACGTTGAGCATCAGGCCGACCTTGCCGAGCGCGTTGATCGCGCCCTCAAGCAGCATTTTCATGTCTTCGAGCTTCTTGCGCTTCTCGGCGTCCTGCCACGCGTCTGAGTTCGCGATGAGCTGGGTATTCGATTCCATCAGCGTTTCCACGATGCGGAGCTTGTTCGCGCGCAGCGACGAACCGGTCTCGGTCACTTCCACGATCGCGTCGGCGAGGTGCGGAGGCTTCACCTCTGTGGCTCCCCAGCTGAACTCGACCTTCGCCGTCACGCCGTTCCGCGCGAGGTAGCGCTTAGTCGCGCCGACGAGCTCCGTGGCGACGACCTTGCCTTCGAGATCCTTCACCGATTGGATGGGCGAGGATTCCGGCACGGCGAGCACCCACCGGACCTTGCCGAAGCTCACCTTGGAGTAGATCAGATCCGCGACCGTCTCCACTTTGGCTTCATTCTCTTCCACCCAATCACGTCCCGTCAGGCCCGCGTCAAGAATGCCGTCGGCGACGTAACGCGCCATTTCCTGCGCGCGAATCAGCATGCATTCGATCTCCGGATCGTCGATGGCCGGGAAATACGAGCGGCTGCTGATGGTGATCTGATAGCCCGCGCGCCGGAACAAATCCACGGTGGCGTTTTCGAGGCTGCCTTTGGGAATCCCTAGTTTCAGTTTCATCGGCCTTAGTTCCCGTATACGGCTTTCGGATCGTAGGTTTGGGACTCGCTGATTTTCCATTCGCCGTCTTCGAGCGTCCGGAAGAAGCAGCTCTCGTAGCCTTCGTGGCACACGCCCGGCCCGAGCGCGGCGACTTTCACCAGCACCGTGTCGAGGTCGCAATCCGTTGAGATTTCCTTGACCACCAGACGGTGCCCGGAGCTTTCGCCCTTCAGCCACAGCTTATTCCGCGAGCGGCTATAAAAGGTGGCGAAGCCGGTTTCGACGGTCTTCTGAAACGCCACGTCGTTCATGAAGCCGACCATCAGCACGCGGCCGGTCTCGTGATCCTGAATCACCGCCGGAATCAATCCATCGAGTTTCTTGAAGTCGAGTTGCATAATTTCGGTATCAATAAGAAAGCCCGCTCGGAGTTAACCGGCGGGCTCTCGAAAATCGTTCTGCTTTCTTTTCGGGATTAACGGGAAGTCCGCCGCGGCATGGAATGTCCATGGGGGTGATGGCTTCCATGATGGGTACCGGCGAACATGAAATTGAAGTATACCAAACTTGCTCGCCGGTGTCAGCTTAAGGGCTACCGACACTCACGCGCTTAGCGCGTGTCGAGCGCGTGATCCAGATCGGCGAGAATGTCGTCAATCGCTTCGATCCCGACCGAGATGCGAACCAGATTCTCGCCAATCCCGAGACGCTCGCGATGCTTCGGCGAGAGATCCCGATGGGAGGCCATGGCGGGATAGAGGATCATCGTGTGAACGTCCCCTAAAGAAGTCGCGCGCACGATCATTTGAAGCTTTTCCATAAACGCGAAGACTTCGTTCTTGCCGGCCTCTTTCAGTTCGACGGCGACCATCGCGCCCGCCATATTCTTCGGCAGAAGCCGCTCCACGGCCGCTGCATCGGGATGCGCGGGATCGCCGGGAAAATGAACGCGCGCGATCCGCGGGTGGGACTTGAGCCACGCCGCAACTTTACAGGCATTGTGGCACTGCCGCTCCATGCGCAGCGCGAGAGTCTTGATGCCGCGCATGGTCAGATAGGCCTCGAAAGGCCCCAGATTCGGCCCCAGCGTGCGGGTCAGCGTTTTCAGCGTTTCAAAATGCGCCGGCTCGCAAACCAGGATGCCGCCGAGCGCATCGCCGTGTCCGGCCAGATATTTGGTCGCGCTGTGAATCACGATGCCCGCGCCGAGCTCAAGCGGGCGCAGCAACATCGGTGTGGCGAAAGTATTATCGACGATCAACGGCACATCGGCGCGCCGCGCAATCTGCGCGATCTTATCCATTTGCGGAACGCGAAGCAGCGGATTGGTGATGGTTTCGGCCACCACGGCGCCGGTCTTCGCATCCTTTAAAGCCTGCTCCACGGCGGCCAGATCGGACATGTCCACGAATTCCGTCTCCACGCCGAGCGCGCCGAAGACAGTCATGAGCATATGCGTGGTGGCGCCATAGAGAACGTGGCCTGCGACCACACGCTTGGGACGGTCGATCAGCGCGGCAAGCAGCGCGAGATGAATCGCCATCATGCCGGAGGAGCAGGAGAAGGCCGCGTGGCCGCCTTCGAGTTCGTTCACCAGCGTTTCGAGCGCGGTGGTGGTGGGATTATCGTAGCGCGCGTAGGAAGGGCCCTCTTCCTCGCGGCCAAACACGCGATCGAGCTGGTCCATCGAATCGTAGTAGTAGCTCGACGCAGTATAAATAGGTGTCGTGACCGGGACGAAATCGCCGGCTTTCCGCCGGTCACCCGCGTGGACGGTTTTGCTTTCGAATTTCATGACGCTCAGGTTTAATGGACGCCGCGCGTTCTACTGCCGTTTCCAGCGAACCCCATCCTTAGTATCTTCCAGGATCACACCTTTGGACGCGAGGTCCTTACGGATCTGGTCGGCGCGCGCAAAATCACGCGCCTTTTTCGCCGCCGTGCGTCCGGCGATCAGTGCGTTGATTTCAGAGTCGGACAAACCGCTGGTCTGTTCCGAAGCACGGATCACGTCGAATACCGAGTCAAAGTGCTGCAAGAAATCCACGGCGCCCGCAGTGTTGCCGGATTTGAAATCGCCGTCATCCATGGCGGTGTTGGTGTCGCGGATATATTCGAACGCCGCGGCAAGCGCCTCGGCGGTATTCAAATCGTCGTCGAGCGCTTCGTCGAAGGCTTTCGTCGCCGCCTCGGTCCGTTCGACCAAAGCCGCATTCGATCCATCCGCGAACTTCGCGGTCTTCAGGCGGAGCTGATAATTGCGCAGACGCTCGATCGAGGTCGCGGCGGCCTTCAAACCCTCGAACGTGAAATTGAGCTTTTTGCGATACGGGACCGACGCGAGCAGGTAGCGGATGGTTTCGGGCGCATAGCCTTCGCCGAGCAGATCACGCAGCGTATAAAAATTGCCCAGCGATTTCGACATTTTTTGCGCATCAATGCTGAGGTGCTCGGCATGCAGCCAGAAGCGCGAGAAGGGCTTGCCGGTGAGGGCTTCGGATTGCGCGATCTCGTTTTCGTGATGCGGAAACGCCAGGTCCACGCCCCCGGTATGAATGTCGAGCGTGGGGCCCAGGTATTTCATGGCCATTACGGAACATTCGATGTGCCAGCCCGGACGGCCGTTTCCGATGGGCGTGTCCCAGGAGGGTTCGTTATCTTTCTTGGCCTTCCACAGCACGAAATCGCGGGCGTCGGCCTTATCGTATTCGTCCACGTCGACGCGCGCGCCGGCGAGGCTCCCGCTGAAGTCGTGATGCGAAAGCTTGCCGTACTCCGGAAACTTCGAAATCCGGTAATAAACGGAGCCTTCGCTCGTGTAGGTGTAGCCCTTGTCTTCGAGCTTCTGAATGGCCGCTGCCATATCGCCAATGCAATCGGTGGCTTTCACGAGGCGCTCGGGGAGTTGCAGACGCAAGGTCGCAATGTCCTCAAGAAACGCGTCGGTGTATTTCTTGGTGTACTCGAAAATCGTCTGGTGCGCTTCGGCCGCGTGACGGATGATTTTATCCTCAATGTCCGTGATGTTCATCACGTGATCGAGCTTGTATCCACGCGCCTGCAGCCAGCGCCGCAGAATGTCCTGGAAGGTAAACGTCCGCAGATTACCGATGTGGACGTAGTTATAAACGGTGGGCCCGCAGGTATACATCCGCACGAGGTTGCCGTCGAGCGGAGCAAAGTCCTCCACACGTTGGGTCAGGGTGTTGTAGAAACGCAGGGCCATGGCGAGAGTGTCTATTTATCGTAACCGACGCGGCTCAAATGGCGCACTGAGCAGCGTTAGAATGGGGAAGTGACGATCAAGGAGGAGCTCCACCGTTTGGTCGATGGTCTGTCGGACGATCAGGCCTCGCTGGCGCTTGAGGACCTTCGCGCATTCCAAGGGGGAGAACACGCCCCCATTCCCGAGTGGCAAAAAGAGGAGCTTTTGCGGCGCAAGGCGAGTCTGCTGGCGCATGCGGAACCCAGCGTCGACTGGGAGACCGTGAAGCGCGAGATTCGCAGCCGCGATGGCCGCTAGGGTCGTACTTCGACCGGAAGCCGCGCGCGACATCGGGTCAATCAGCGGCTGGTACGAGGCGCGCCGCCAGCCGTTGGGTGAAGATTTTCTCCTTGCGATGGACGAATGCTTCGACGCGCTCAGCCGGAACCCGGAAATGTGCGCGGGCTCATTTGAAAGCTTTCGTCGTTACGTCATGCGCCGGTTCCCGCACGTCGTCTTCTATGAATACGCGGACGGCGTAGTGACCGTTTATGGCGTGTTTCACGCGGCTCGTGATCCTCGTGCCTGGCAGGACCGCCTCACTGGGGCTTAGGCAGTCTCGGCCGGAATGCCCTCCTGGTACCAGCGCATCTTCCATTTGCCCGATTCGCGACTCACCAGCGCGGTTCCGGCAAAGTTAAACACTTGCAGTTCGCACCCCGACATGGCGAGAGCGACGTCGTCGTGATAACGTGGCCGGGGCACACCGCTTCGAGCATCTCCGCTCCGCCGGCAAGCTTTGGATCCTGCGTCTGGTCGGGAAACGCGGGCGTCGGAATGACGTTTTGCTGCGCCCACGCGAGCGTGGCGCAAAAGAATAACAGCCTCCGCACGGCATCAATCCTACAATAAAATCTGTGCCCCGCTTCGAGCTCCAGGCTACCTGTCCCGTCACCGGTGCGCGCGCCGGCATTCTGCATACCGCGCATGGCGATGTGGAAACGCCTGTATTCATGCCGGTGGGGACGCAGGCGGCGGTCAAATCGCTTCTTCCGCGCGATCTGCTCAACGATTTAAACGCGCACATTATTCTCAGCAACACCTATCATCTCTATCTGCGGCCGGGGCACGAGACGATCCGCGCGCTCGGCGGCCTGCACAAATTCATGCAATGGCCGCGGGCGATTCTGACCGATTCGGGCGGTTTTCAGGTCTTTAGCCTGAGCGAGCTGCGCAAGGTGACCGAAGAGGGTGTGGTTTTTCAATCGCACCTGGATGGCAGCAAGCATCTGTTCACGCCCGAATCGACGATCGACGTTCAGGTCGCACTCGGCAGCGACATCATGATGGTGCTCGACGAATGCCTGGAGTATCCGGCGAGTCACGAAGCGAGCCGCGCGTCCATGCAGAGGACCGTGCGCTGGGCGCGAGCGGCCTACGCGCACTACCGGGCTTTGAGCGACGACGGACAGCGCGCGTGTTTTCCAATCGTGCAAGGTTCGATGTATCCCGATCTGCGCCGGGCTTGTGCCGAGCAACTTCTGGAGCTGAACGCGGACGGCTACGCGATCGGAGGGCTTTCGGTGGGCGAGCCGCGGGCGCTGAGCCTGGAAATGGTGGAAATCACGGCTCCGCTGCTTCCGGTCGAACGGCCGCGTTATGTGATGGGCGTGGGTATGCCGGAGGAGCTTCCCGAGTATGTGGCGCGCGGCATCGACATGATGGACTGCGTGCTGCCTTCGCGCAATGCGCGCAACGGATCGCTGTTTACGTCCGAAGGCCGGGTCCAGATCAAACAGGCCCAGTACAAAGACGATCCGAGGCCTCTCGATCCAGCCTGTTTGTGCTATACCTGCCAGAACTTTTCACGCGCGTACCTCCGGCATTTATTTCAAGCGGGGGAAATTTCGTTCGCGACCCTGGCTACGCTGCATAATTTGCGCCGTTACCTTGACATCATGCGCGAGATCAGGCAGTGTATACTACTTGGGAAGTTCCCGGAACTTCTTAACCGCGTGCGCGCCGGCGGATTTCGAGCGCCTGAATAGAAGTCACTCCCAAATGCTCCACGTCGGACTGATCCTCCTGCAGACGGCGCCGGCCTCCAATCCGGTCCTGAGCTTCCTCCCGCTCATCTTTATTGTCGCGATCTTCTACTTCCTGGTCTTCATGCCCATGCAGCGGCAGAAGAAGGCGCAGGCGCAGATGTTGTCGAATCTGGAGGCGGGCAAGGAGGTTCTGACGACGGGCGGAATCGTGGGAACCATCGTCAGCATTTCCGGGGATATGCTGGTATTGCGCGTGAAGCCCGACAACGTCAAGTTGCAGCTCACCCGCGGCTCGGTCGCCAGCCTCGTCGGCACGGACGTGAAGAGCGAAGAAAAGAAGTAAAGCGAGTAACCAACCATGGCCAATAATGTGAAGTTCAAAGTAGCGGCGATCCTCGTCGTGATCCTGGTGTGCATCTACGGCATCGTGGGCGTGCCCAAGTCGATCCCGGAGCTCGAAGAGAACTGGAAGCACAACATTCATCTTGGCCTGGATTTGAAGGGCGGCAGCCAGCTGGTGTTGCAGGTGCAGATCCAGGACGCCTTCAAGGCCGAGGCGGACTCGGTGATCCAAAGGATGAAGGATCAGCTGACCAAGGCGGGCGTGACGTTCGCGGATCTGGCGCGCAACGAACCGGCCACCATTCAGGCCGCCGATACCATCCAGATCGACGTCAAAGGCGTCCCGGCGACCCAGGCCGCGAACTTCCGGCAAATCGTGAACGATACCTATGGCGGGGTGTGGAACCTGAGCCCGGTGAATCCGACCGACTATCGCATGACCATGAAAACCAGCGAAGCGTTGAAGCTGCGCCAGGACACGCTCACGCAGAGCATGCATACGATCGAGAAAAAGATCAACGCCCTGGGTCTCGCGGAATCGAGCGTGCAGCAGCGCGGGCGCAGCGATGCCGAGGCGGAACTGTTGGTCCAGCTCCCGGGCGTGGACGATCCGGCGCGCGTGAAGCAGATTCTGAAAACAGCCGCGATGCTGGAGCTCTATCAGGTGATCGGCGGTCCGTTCGCCTCGCGCGAAGAGGCGCTTTCGAGCAAGGGCGGCGTGCTTCCCCTGAACAGCCAGTTGCTTTCGAGCCAGCCCAAGGGCGGGGCGCCGGCCGAGACCTTCCTGCTGGCGCGGACCCCGGTGGTGACGGGCCGCGACCTTCGCGATGCGAGCCCAGCGCAAGGCGACGGCGGGCGCTGGGAGACGAATTTCGTGCTCACCCAGGACGCCGCCAAGCGGTTTGAGAATTTCACCGGCGCGAATGTGGGCAACCGGCTGGCGATCGTACTGGATAAGGTGGTCCTGAGCGCCCCGACCATTCAATCGAAGATCAGCGACACGGGACGCATTACGGGCGCGGCCAGCCACGACGAAGCCGCGGACCTGGCGCTGAATCTGCGGGCGGGATCGCTGCCGGCGGGCGTGGAATATCTGGAAGAGCGGACCGTGGGTCCGTCGCTCGGGTCGGATTCGATCCGCTCGGGAATCGCGGCGGGCATCGCGGGCGTGATCGCCGTGATCTTCGTCATGTTGTTCTATTACAAGAAGAGCGGCATCAACGCGACGCTCGCGCTGGTGTTGAATGCATTAATTCTGATCGCCGCGCTCAGTTATTTCGATGCCGTGCTGACGCTTCCCGGAATCGCGGGCGTCATCCTGACGATCGGTATGGCGGTGGATTCCAACGTGCTGATTTTCGAACGGATTCGCGAGGAATTGCGCGCGGGCAAAGCGGTTGTAGCGGCGGTGGACGCGGGCTTCAGCAAGGCGTTTCTCACCATCGTGGATACGCACGTGACAACCGTGGTCTCCTGCGCGTTTTTGTTTTTATTCGGAACCGGCCCGGTGAAGGGATTCGCGGTTACGCTGGTGATCGGTCTGATCGCCAACGTGTTTACGGCGGTGTTCGTGTCGAAGACGATTTTCGATTGGGAGCTCGGCGGGCAGAAGAAAGCCGTGGCCATCAGTATTTGAAGATTTGCCGATAAGCGGGCCAAAAATGGCGGTGAACGGGCGTCCGGCGGCATCTGCCGGCTTTCCGAAAGATACAGTCATCAATGGCTTGGATCGGTTTGAGATTTTGTGGTAACGTGGAAAACCGCGCCGGAGCATCGGCCGGGAACTTTAGGGTTGTATCCGGTGTCTGTAAGGACTAGCCGGTAGTAGCGGGATCGATGGAATTATTCAAGAACACTAATTTTGATTTCCTGGGCAATAAATGGCCGCTGATCGGCGCCTCGCTCGTGCTGACGGCCGCCGGGCTCATCAGCCTGGCCATAAAAGGCGGTCCCAATTACGGGATTGATTTTAAGGGCGGCGCGCTTATGTACCTGCGTTTCAATGAAGAGCCTCCGGTGCAGAAAATCCGGTCGGCGCTTGAAGGCAAGGTCAAAGGCGAGATTTCCGTACAGCAGATCACCGGCAAGCCGGAAGTTCTGGTAGGGACCGAGATTCGCGATGAGAAGGAACTGAACGCGAATCGCAATATTATTGAAGACACGCTGCGCACGACGTTCGGCACGGCCGAGGGCAAGCTGGATCTGAACAATTCGGCTGTCGATCAGCTGGTGGCGAAGCTGCGCGATCCGCTGCTCGCGGCGAATGTTCCGCTCTCCGAGCAGGAACTGCAAACGGTGGCGAAGTCGATCGAGGATTTCCGGGCATCGAAGGGCGGGCTGCTTTCGTCGCTGGACCAGCTTTCGGGCGTGCAGGGCGTGACGCCGCAAATTCTCAACGTGATCAAGCAGCAGTGCGGGCTGGGTCCGTTCACGGTTTTATCGGCGGACGTGGTGGGACCGAAGATCGGAAAAGATTTGCAGCGGCAGGCGATTCTCGCGACGCTGTACGCGTTGGGCGGAATGCTGGTTTACGTGGCGTTCCGGTTCGAGTGGATTTACGGAGTGGCGGCGGTGATCGCGGTCTTCCACGACACCATTATTACGATCGGGCTGTTCTCGCTTTTCAATAAGGAGATTTCGCTCACGGTGGTGGCCGCGCTTTTGACTCTGGTCGGTTATTCGATGAACGATACGATCGTCGTTTTCGATCGCATCCGCGAGAATCTCAAGCTGATGCGGCGGCAATCGCTGACCAGTCTGATCAATATCAGCGTGAATCAGACGCTGAGCCGGACGGTGCTGACCAGCGGCCTGACGCTGCTGACCGCACTCTCGTTGTTTATCTTCGGCGGGCAGGTTCTGAACAGCTTCTCGTTCGCGCTGGTGGTGGGAATTCTGGTGGGAACGTATTCTTCTATTTTTATCGCGAGCCCGATCCTGGTATTCTGGCAAAACTTCATGGATGCGCGGAAGGCGAAGCCGGCTCCGGCAGCTCCGGTTAAGGAACCGGCACGGCCGGGGAGCACGCGGAAGGCAGTGCGAGGCTAACTTTCGAGGGACGGGGAAAGGATTAAGGGAATGTTTAATCAAACGTTCGTGGATGGCGTCGGGAAGACAAATAAGGGCTGGAGCGTGTGGGTCTCCTTCATCGTCCAGGCCGCGGCCATCGGCGTGATGGCGCTGCTTCCCCTGATTTATACGGATGTGCTGCCGAAGGCGACGCTCTCCAGTATGCTGACGGCTCCTCCGCCTCCCCCGCCTCCGCCTCCGCCTCCTCCTCCGGCACCTGTCGTGAAAGTTATCAAAGTGGCTCCGCGCCAGTTCGACGCCGGCCGCCTGATGGCGCCGCGTGAAATTCCCAAACAGGTCGCGATTATTCAGGAAGACGCGCTTCCGCCGAGCGCCGCGCAGGTGAGCGGCGTGGTGGGCGGCATCCCGGGCGGCATCGGCGGTGGCGTGGGATTGGGCGCGATCGGCGGCATTGCTCCTCCGCCTCCTCCTCCGCCTCCGGTGAAGGTTGTGGATGCGGGACCGAAGCAGATCAAGGTCGGCGGCAACGTGCAGGCGGCCAATCTGCTCAAGAAAATCACGCCGGTCTATCCGGCGCTCGCCAAATCGGCCCGTATTCAAGGGACGGTGCGGTTTACGGCCATCATCGGCAAGGATGGCACGATTCAGAATCTTCAGCTCATCAGCGGCCATCCGATGCTGGTTCAATCGGCGACCGAAGCGGTGAAGCAATGGGTTTACCGGCCCACGCTGCTCAACGGCGAGCCGGTGGAAGTGATCACTCAGATCGACGTGAATTTCACTTTAAGTCAGTAGTCCGAAGGGGTGCCGAAGGCACCCCTTTTCAAATTCAACTCGCAGGAGAAAATCATGGTTTTACAGTTGCAGGTTTGGGCGATGATGCTGCTACAGGAAGGCGGCGGTGAGGGCGGCGGTATCAGCTTCGATCCTCGCGCCATGTGGACGCAGATGGGCTGGCTCGCCCGTTTCGTGGTTATCACGCTGTTTATTATGTCGGCGTGGTCGATCGGCGTCATGATCGATCGCGTGATCGCCTACAACGGCGCGCGTTCGGCAGTCGCGGCAATTTGCTCCGGCAGTGGCGGGCGCGCTGCGCGAAGGCAAGCTGGATGAGGCCATCAAGATCGCCGACCGTTTCGGCAAGAGCCATTTGGCGAAGGTCGTGGTGGCCGGTTTGCAGGAATTCCGGGCGCATCAGATGAGCTCGGATATATCGGGCGAGGAAATCGAGGCGTCGAAGCGCGCTCTCGAACGCGCCGAAGCGATCGTGCACGCCGAACTGAAGCGCGGCGTCTCGACGCTCGCGACCATCGGTTCGACGGCGCCGTTCGTGGGACTGTTCGGAACGGTCGTCGGCATCATCAACGCGTTCAAGGGCATCTCGACCGAGAAGTCCACCGGTCTTGGCGCGGTCGCCGGCGGTATTTCCGAAGCGCTGGTCACCACCGCCGTCGGTCTGTTCGTCGCGATCCCGGCCGTGTGGATGTACAACTACTTCTCGGGCCGCATCGAAGCGTTCGACGTCGAGATGGGCAACTCCAGCTCCGAGCTGCTCGACTACTTCATCAAGCGCACGCAGAAAGCCGAGCGCCGGCAAGTAACTGCGTCCTGTTTCGCGAGTTGAATTCCGGTATGCGCCGCTCTTCCCGGGCGGCGCGTCCCGGGGGATTTGGAAAATGAGGAGTGTTGTATGAAAAAGCCGGAAGCCCCTTCGGTAACGTCCGACATCAACGTCACGCCGATGGTGGACGTGATGCTCGTGCTGCTGATCATCTTCATGGTGATCACGCCCATGCTGACGAAGGGCGTCAACGTGGACATGGTGCGCAGCAAGAACCCGATCGCCATGAAGGACGCGGACAAAGAAGACGCGATCCTGGTCGCGGTCACGCGCGACGGCAAGATTTTCATCAGTCCCGGGCAACAAGCAGTTGTCGCTCGAGGAGCTTCCCGCCAAGGTGCGGGACCTGCAGACCAACAAGCTGGATAAGACGGTCTACATCAAGGCCGATGCCGCGCTCGAAGTACGAGCGCGTGGAGGACGTGGTCGACAGCCTGCGGTCGGCGGGTGTGGATCAGCTGGGCCTGCTGACCGAACAGATTCCGCAGGATCGTCCGACGCGTCCGCCGGCGACGAAGTAGCCGGACATCTCCGGACATTTCTCCGGACATTGTTTTCGTCGATTCGGTTTTTGTGAGTTCGTTTAAGGAGATTTCTATATGGCAATGGCAATGGGCGGGGGCAAGGGCGGCGCGAAGTCAGAGATCAACGTGACGCCCCTCATCGACGTGCTTCTGGTGCTGCTGATCATCTTCATGGTGATCACGCCGCTGACGCCGCACGGTCTGGAGGCTCTGGCGCCGCAGCCGCCGCCCAAGAATATGCCGCCGCCGCCGCCCAATCAGGACCGCACGGTGGTGATCGTCATCGACAAGGACAAGTCGATGAAGCTGAATCAGGATCCCATCGAGGAGAGCCGGCTGGGCGATCGTCTGATCGAAGTGTTCAAGACGCGCGCGGAGCGGGTGGTGTTCGTGAAGGGCGATCCGGATCTGGATTTTCAAACGGTGGCGCACGCGATCGACATCGCCAAGGGCGCCGCGATCGACAAGGTCGGTCTGATTACGCCCAAGGCCGAAGCGGGCGAATAGAGGAGCAGAGGATAGACGGTATGCGAAAAGCTACTTTAACCGGCGCGACAGTGCTGGCCTTCACGCTGGTTCTGCTGGGGACCGGGTGCAACAAACTGAAATCGCGAGACGACCTGAACAAGGGCGTGTCGGCGTACCGCAACGCCAAGTATAACGACGCGGTGAGCCTGTTCCAGGAAGCCGCGGATCTGGACCCCACCAATCTGAACGCGCGCACGTATCTGGCGATCGCGTACATGATGCAGTGGATTCCGGGCGCGCAGTCTCCCGAAAACGTGCAGTTCGCCGCCAAGGCCCGCGAGGAATTCGGGAAGGTCCTGTCGCAGGACGCGAACGAAACCACGGCATTGGCGTCGCTCGCGTCGCTGGCCTATAACGAAGCCGATTCGCTTCCGCCGGATCAGAAAGTGGCGAAGCTCGACGAGGCGGCCGACTGGTACAAGAAGCTGATCGTTGCCGATCCCAAGAATCGCGACGCCTACTACGGTCTGGGCGCGATCGCGCAGAAGAAGTTCTATCCGGCGCTGATGCTGGCCCGGGTGGACGCGAACATGAAGCCCGATGAGCCGGGTCCGCTGAAGGACAAGAAAGCCAAGGCCGAGCTCTCGGCGAAGTATTCACCGATTATCGAGGACGGATTGCAGGACCTGCAAAAGGCGCTCGACATCGACAAGGACAGCGACGACGCCATGGCTTATATGAACCTCCTGATCCGCGAGAAGGCGGATCTGTCGGAAGACAAGGAAGAGTACAAGAAGCAGATCGAAGTCGCCGATTCGTGGCTCGAGAAAGCGCTGGATGCCAGGAAGCGCAAGTCCGAAGCGGCCGAAAAGAAGACCGCGGGCGTGGTTACGGAATAGCCGCAGCGGCACACAGTTCAGGCAGTATCGAGAGCGCCATCCTCCGGGGTGGCGCTTTTTCTTTTCCGAAATCACGAATGCAAGCCGCGCTCCGATGACTTGAAACTTCGACGAATATCGGGAATCAGCTTCGGGAAACTTGCGCCGTCGTCTAAAATGAAGTTGTAGTATGCGGGATTCGGCCAAACCCACGTCCGTCGTTCTTCCGGAAAAGGCCGATCCGCCTGTGCCGCCCGCCGTTCGGAAGGCCGCCGCGCAAGCCGATCGGATCGCCGCGCGAGCCGCGACACCCGCGATCGTGGAGGCGGTCACCGAAGTCGTTGCCGTAGTTGGGCCCAAAACGGTGGTACCGGCGCAGGACGACGCGGTTGAAAAGTTGTACCACGAGCTTGAAGCGTGCATCGTGGAGCAGCGTCCCGATGACGATCTGGCGGTGCTGCGGAAGGCCTTCGAATTCGCGCGGGAGCGGCATGGCGCGCAGAAGCGGCGCACCGGCGAGCCCTACATGATTCATCCGCTGCTGGTGGCGCGGCAGTTGGCGGACATGCACATGGACATGACGTGCATCGTGACGGGGCTGCTGCACGACGTGGTGGAAGACACTTCCGCGACGATCGCCGACGTGAAGCGGGCTTTCGGAGACGACGTGGCCCGCTGCGTGGACGGCGTCACCAAGCTGAGCAAGCTGAACCTCGCGTCACGCGAGGAGCGGCAGGCCGAGAGCGTTCGCAAGATGCTGCTCGCCATGGTGAACGACATCCGGGTGATCCTGGTGAAGCTCGCGGACCGGCTGCACAACATGCGCACGCTCGGCTCGCTGCCCCGCGATAAGCAGGAGCGGATCGCGGCGGAGACCATGGAGATCTACGCGCCCATCGCGCATCGCCTTGGAATGGGGAAAATTCGCGGCGAGCTCGAGGACCTGGCGTTCCAGTATCTGGAGCCGGAGGCTTCGGCGGAATTATCGCGCGAGTTTGAGGCCACGCGCGCCTCGAACGAAGCTTTCCTCAAAGAGGTGAAGCACACAGTTGAGGTGCTGCTGGCGCGCGAGGGCATCCCGGCGCGGGTCGAAGGCCGCCTGAAGCGTCCGTATTCGGTTTTCCAGAAGCTCAAGCGGCAGAAGATCGGCCTCGATCAGGTCTACGATATTCTGGCGGTCCGCATCGTTACGGATTCGGTAAAAAACTGTTACGCCGCGCTCGGCGTGATCCACAATGAATGGCATCCGATCCCCGGGCGCATCAAGGATTTCATCGCGATTCCCCGCCCCAACCTGTATCAATCTCTGCACACTTCCGTGATGGGCCCGGGCGGACGCCATTTCGAAGTACAGATTCGCACGGACGAAATGCATCGCGTGGCGGAAGAGGGGATCGCGGCGCACTGGAAATATAAAGAGGGCCGCAAAGGTCCAGGCGAGGACGACCGGCGCGTGGCGTGGCTGCGCCAGCTGGTCGAGTGGCAGCGCGAAATGCGCGATCCCGCCGAGTTCATGTCGACCTTGAAGGTGGATCTGTATCCCGAGGAGGTTTACACGTTCACCCCGAAGGGACGCGTGATTACGCTGCCGCGCGATGCGACGCCGATCGACTTCGCATACGCGATCCACTCCGACGTGGGCAACACGTGCACCGGCGCCAAGGTCAACGGGCGCATCGTGCAGCTCAAATACGCGCTGCGCAACGGAGACGTGGTGGAGATCGTGACCACGCCGGGTCATCTTCCGAGCAAGGATTGGCTGGCGCTGGTCAAGACCTCGCGGGCGCGCAATAAGATCAAGCACGTCATTAATACGACGGAGCGGGTGAAGGCGATCGAAATCGGAGAAAAGCACCTGCAGCGCGAGGCACGCCGGCTGGGCGTCGCCCTGAGCCGCGTCCCGAAGGGGCGGTTGGCGGAGGTAGCGGCGGACTACGGCTGCAGTAAAATCGAGGATTTGCACGCGGCGCTCGGGTACGGGAAGTTTTCTCCGCGCCAGGTGCTGCAGAATCTTGCTCCCGAAATCGTGCCGGCGGAGCCCGCGCCGGAGACACCGGAAAAAGCTCCGGCCACGACGCCGGGCGTGGGTGTGGACGGCAAGGAGCAGGACGTCGTCCTGAAGGTGAAGGGCGCCGACGATCTGCTGGTGTATCGCGCCAAATGCTGTAATCCCATCCGGGGAGAAGGGATCGTGGGCTACGTCACGCGCGGCAAGGGCGTGGCGGTTCATTCGCTGACCTGCACGAATGTTCAGAACCTGATGTACGAAGTGGAGCGCAAGATCGACGTGGAATGGGCCCGCGCCGCCGCCGAGACGTTTCTGGTGAAGCTGGTGGTGCACAGCGAGGATCGCCCGGGGATCCTGAACCAGCTCACCACGGTTCTGTTCAACGAGCAGACCAACATCCGGAGTCTGGAAGCGCGCGCGGACGACGAACGCGCCGCCGACGGAGCGGTGATCGACATCACAGTGGACGTGCGCGACAAAAAGCAACTGGAGCGCGTGATTTCCTCGTGCCGCCGCATCCCGGGCGTGCGCGACATCGAACGCGTAAATCCGTCCTAACTCTTTCGAAAGAATTTTTCCGTGACTCCCCTAACCGCTCACGAACCGGAACACATCGCGATTTCCAAATCCAAAGGCATCCGCATCGACTGGAAGGATGGCCATCACAGCGAATATCCGCTGGGCTATCTGCGCGACGAATGCCCGTGCGCCACATGTACGGGAGCTCACGGCACCGAGCCGCAGAAGACGAATCATGCCGCGGGAGCGGGAGAATTATTTCCGATGTACAAGGCCGTGCTCAAAATGCTATCCGTGGAACCGGTGGGGGCGTACGCGATCCGCATTCACTGGTCCGACGGGCATTCCACCGGCATTTATTCCTACGATCATTTCCGCAGAATCTGTTCGTGCGCGGAGTGCAAAGCAGCTCGAGAATAACCGCAGCGGGAATAATCGCAAGCCTGAGGCGCGACGGATTCGACGCCTAGGCCTGCCACACGATCCGGCCCGCGACCACGGTGGCGACCGGCCCTCCCCGGAACTTGTTTCCGTCGAACGGAGAGTTGCGGCTTTTCGAGAAAGATTTATTGACGTCGTAGGTCCATTCGCGATCGGTGGAAAAGATAGTGACATCGCCGGCCGCGCCCGGGGCGAGCGTTCCGCGCGCGGGACCTCGCGTGGCAAGATCGAGACTGAGAATGCGGGCGGGATTCGTGGTGAACAAGCGGACGAAATGCGGCAGCGTAATGCGGCCGTTATGAAGCAAGCGTTCCAAGGTCAGCCCGATCGCCGTTTCGAGGCCGATGATGCCGAACGGGCATTGTTCGAACTCCTGCATCTTTTCGGCGCCCGCGTGCGGCGCGTGGTCGGTGGCGATGGCATCAATCGCGCCGTTGGCCACGCCCTCGATGACCCTCTCCACGTCCGCGGTCCCGCGCAGGGGCGGCTTCATTTTGTAATTACTGTCGTAGGGCCGCATGTCGGTGTCGGCAAGCGCGAAATGATGGGGCGTCGCTTCCGCGGTGACGGCCAGGCCGCGCGCCTTGGCGGAGGCGACCATTTCGACCGAGTGCTTCGAGGAGATATGGGCCACGTGATAGCGGACACCGGTGAGCTCCGCGAGCAGAATATCGCGGGCGACCATCACTTCCTCGGAGACGCCGGGGATGCCGCGCAGCCCGAGGCGCACAGATTCGAGGCCCTCATGCATGTCGCCCCCGGCGCTGAGATGCAGGTCCTCGCAATGGTTGATCACGGGAAGGCCGAAGCTGAGCGCGCATTCCATGGCGCGGCGCATCACGCGCGCGTTCATCACGGGACGGCCGTCGTCGGAAATGGCGACGACGCCCGCCTGCTGCATGGAGCCGATGGCGGCAAGCTCCTCGCCGGCGCTGCCACGGGTGATGGCGCCGATGGGGAAGACGTTCACGATCGCCAGGCGGCGGGCCTTTTCGGCGATGTAGCTGGTGACGGTGGCGCTATCGTTCACCGGCGAGGTGTTGGGCATGGGACAAATGCTGGTAAACCCGCCGGCCGCGGCGGCGCGAGAGCCGGATTCAATGGTCTCGGCGTGTTCGAAGCCGGGCTCGCGAAGATGCACGTGCATATCGATGAAGCCCGGCGCGACGATCAAACCGGAAGCGTCGAAGACCTCCGCGCCGGGAGCCGAGAGCCCCGCGCCGACGCCCCGGACGACGCCGTCCTCGATCCACACGTCGGCGATCCCGTCCCGGGCGGACGCGGGATCGATCACTCTTCCGTTCTTAATGAGAAGCGCGGACATCAGTCTCTCCGTTTTGTTCCACGCGATTTCCGCCGCTGAGGACCCGCTCCAGAACCGCCATGCGCACGGAGATTCCGTTCTCCACCTGGTTGAGAATGGCGGATCGCTGCGAATCCGCGACTTCCGAGGAAATCTCGCGTCCGCGATTAATCGGTCCGGGGTGCATCACGATGGCATCGTGTTTGGCGAGCTTCAAGTGTTCGAGCCGCAGCCCGTAGAACTGATAATATTCGCCCGCGGGAAACGCGGCTTCGTGCTGGCGCTCCAGTTGGACGCGCAGCATCATGATGACGTCGGCGTCGCGGATGGCCTCATCCATGTTGGTGGTGAGCGTGACGCCGGGAGCAAGACGCGCGAGTTCACGCGGCAACAGAGCAGCGGGTCCGCACAGGACGATCTGCGCTCCAAACTTCGAAAGAAGGTAAATGTTCGAGCGAGCGACGCGGCTATGGGCGATGTCTCCGATAATGGCGACGCGCGCGCCTTCGAGCCGCTTGCCGCGATCCAGAATGGTGCGCGCATCGAGCAGGGCCTGGGTGGGGTGCTCGTGGGTGCCGTCGCCGGCATTGATGATCGGGATGCCGAGGTGACGCTGCAGGAAGTGCGGCGCGCCGGAGGCGGCGTGACGCATGATGATCGCGTCGGGCCGCATGGCGGCCAGCGTATTCAGCGTGTCGACCAAAGATTCGCCCTTGGAAACGCTTGAAGCCTGTGCGGTGATGGAAACGGCGTCCGCCCCAAGACGCTTGGCGGCCATTTCGAAGCTGGTCCGGGTGCGGGTGGACGCTTCGAAGAAAAGGTTGACCACGGTGCGCCCGCGCAGCAGATCGAAGCGTTTGAAGCTTTGGCCGGGACCGGGTTGAAAATCGCGCGCGCGATCGAGGATCGCCTGGATTTCCGCGCGCGTAAGGTGTTCGGTGCCGAGCAGTCCCGCCATATTCCGCAGCGCTCCTTAATTGGCCTGTTCGAGGGATTCGATCTTTTCGACCAGCAGGACTTTTTCGAGGTCGTCGATTTCGCGAAACTTCACTTCGATGATCTCATTCGCAGCGGTTTGCACGTGGCGGCCCACGTAGCTCGCCTGGACCGGAAGCTCACGCCAGCCGCGGTCGATCAGCACCAGGAGCTGGACGCGCGCGGGGCGTCCCTGGTCGAACAGCGCGTCGAGCGCGGCGCGGACGGTGCGGCCGGTGTAGAGCACATCGTCCGTCAGGATCACGTCCTTGCCGGTCACCGAAAAAGGAATATCCGTCGCATTCACCACGGGCTGATTGGCGACCATCGACAGATCGTCGCGATACAGATTGATATCGAGGCTTCCCACCGGAATTTTGCGGTCTTCCAGATTTTCGATTTTCTGAGCCAGGCGTTGCGCGAGCGGCACGCCGCGGCGGCGCACGCCGACGAAGACCAGTTTGTCGAGGTCGGCCGTGCGTTCGAGGACCTCGTGCGCCAGCCGGACCAGGGTCCGGTCGATTTCCGAGGCGCTCATCAATTGGGATTTTTCTCGCGTAAAAGGCATGGCGGGTAAACGTTTCAGCGTAGCACAGACGCCGTCAGAACCGCTTAAGACGGCCGCGGATCCCGCGGGACAGTTTCTCGATCCGTTCGGCGGTGCGGATGTCGCCTGCGTCCACGATAAAACTTCCATGGCGCTCGAACGAGGCCTGCAATTGCTGGGAGAGCGTGACGAGCTCGGCGGCGTCGTGCAGGTTGTCCTTGAAATCCTGCTTGGCGAGCGCGTCTCTTTGCTGACGGCGCAAACCGGGATTGGGAGGGCCGCCTGGTGCAAGCGTAGGATCGGACGGCGGGATGCCGGACTGCTGGGCCAGCGCGGCGAATGCGGCGAAAAGCAGAAGCCACGGATGTTTCATCACATACAATGATACAAGTCGCTTTTATTCATTTATGCAGCCAGTCAATGTTGGGATTATCGGCCTCGGCAACGTGGGGTCGGGGGCGCTGACCATTCTCACGGAAAACGCGACGCAGATCGCGGCCAAGCTGGGATTTCCTTTGCGGGTGGCCGCCGTGTGCAGCCGCAACATCGGCGCGAAGACGCTTCCCGCGGGGCTCGACGATGTTTTGAAGACGTCGCAGTGGCGCGAGGTGGTGGAGCATCCCGATATCCAGATCGTGGCCGAGCTGATCGGCGGAACGACGGTGCGCGCGTGAAATCATGGAAGCCGCGGCCTCGCGCGGAAAATCCGTGGTCACGGCCAACAAAGAGCTGATGGCGCTGCACGGAGCGGAGTTGTGGGATACGGCGATTGCCGCGGGGATCAATCTGGCCATGGAGGCAAGCGTGGCGGGCGGCATTCCGATTCACGCGGTGCTGCGCGAGGGCATCTCCGGCGATCGCATCACGACGCTCTACGGCATCCTGAACGGCACCTGCAATTTCATTCTGACGGAGATCGAGCAGCGCGGCGCGGACTTCGCCCAAGTGCTCGCGGAGGCGCAGGCCGCGGGTTACGCGGAGGCCGACCCTTCGGCGGACGTGGACGGCTTCGACGCGCGCTCGAAGCTCGCGATTCTGGCGGCGCTGGCTTTCGGCGAGCGCATTGTGCCTTCCGATATTTATACCGAGGGCATCCGCCGAATTTCACCGATCGATTTCGATTACGCGCACATGCTGGACCACACCATCCGCCTGGTGTGCGCGGCGCGCCAGACGCCGAACGGATTGTTGCTGTCCGTGCGTCCTTCCCTGATGCCGCGCGCGACGATTCTCGCCAGCGTGCGCGGCGCCTACAACGCGGTATGGGTGCGCGGGAAATACGGCGCGGATACGTTTTATTACGGCCGGGGCGCGGGCCCACTTCCGACGGGCGTCGCGGTGGTGAGCGACCTGATGCGGGTGGCCCGTGAGATTCGCTCCGGCAGTCCGGAGCGCGTTTCGCCCTTCGCGCACGCGCGTCTGGGCGAGTATCAGCCGCTGCCGATCGCGCTGAATCATTCGGCCTATTATTTGCGCTTCCGCGTGACAGGACCGCCCCGGCATCATCGCGCGCTTTGGCGGCCGCGCTGGCCGCCGAAAATATTTCCCTCGACGCTGTCCTGCAGCTTCCCGCATGGGAACGCGGAAGACCTGCCGTTCGTGATCACGGTGGCACCGACCTCGGAACAATCGATTTGCAATGCGCTGCAAAGAATGTCCACGATGGATTTCCTGATCGAGCCGCCGCTGGCGATGCCGATGGAAGGTTCGCTTTAAATCCGGCCCGTTGGGGCCGTTTTAGAGAATCGGTCCGCTAAGGGCGGAAGAAATCGACCGGCTCCAGCGCAACGATTTTCCAGCGCTTTCCCTGACGCTCCAGGCGAACTTTGAGAATGCCGCGGCGCGTGTCGTTGCGGATGCCGGGGTCGCGCTTATCGTTCAACGCGAGCAACCAATCAAGCTCCAGGGAATACGTCTGCGCGTTGCCCTCTTGCGTCACGAGCGTCGATGGTGGAGATCACCTGGTTCGCGTTCAACAGGGCTTCCACATTCATCCGCAGCGCGGTGTATCCGGGCATGGAGGAATCGAACTGCGCGAGAAACGCGGAGGCGTCGTCGTTGGCCAGGGCCTCGGCGGCATCGGAGAAGGTCTGCCACACGTCCGAGGAAACCTGGGCGAAGGCCGCCACCGAAGCGGCGAGCCCCGCGAGCAGGAGAAGACAAGTGCGCATGATCAGGTCCGGTAGCTCGCGTTGATGCGGATGTAATCTTCGGTGAAATCGCAGGTCCAGAAGCGGGCGCGCGCCACGGCCGCGGCCGCGCAGGGCAAAGCGGATGCTGCAATCGCGGCTCGTCGAGCTTCTTCTTCAAATCGTCTTCGCCGAAATCCGCCGCGAGGCCGCCGCGGCACACGGCGACGCCCTGCATGTCGATATCCGCCTTGCGTGGATCGAACTTGACGCCGGAGTTTCCGGCGGCGGAAAGGATGCGGCCCCAGTTCGGGTCGGAACCGGCGATCGCCGTTTTGACCAGCGGCGAATTGGCGATGGAGCGAGCGATGCTCGCGGCGTCGGCTTCGGTGCGCGCGCCCTCCACATCAATCGTCACCAGCTTTTGCGCGCCTTCGCCGTCGCGCACGATCTGTTGCGCGAGCGACACGAGAACCTCGGTCAGCGCGTCCTCGAACGCCTTCGCGGAGGGCCGATGGCCCGAAGCACCGTTCGCAAGCACGGCGACGGTGTCGTTGGTGGAGGTGTCGCCGTCCACGGAAATGCGGTTATAGCTGCGATCGACGGCCTTCTTCAGAGCAGCGCGCAGAAGCGGCGCCGAGACCACGGCGTCGGTGACGACGAATCCCAGCGTGGTGGCCATATTCGGCTGGATCATTCCCGATCCCTTGGTCATGCCGGCGATGCACGCGCCCTTGAGTTCCGCAGAAGCGGTCTTGGGAACGAGTGTCGGTGGTCAGAATCGCGGCCGCGGCTTCATCGAAACGGGAGGCATCGAGCGCCGCGACCAGCTTCGGCAGAGCGCTTCACGATTTTGGATCCGTCCATCTCCACGCCGATCACGCCGGTGGAGGCGGGAAGAACCTGCTCGGGTTTCACTCCCAAGGCCTGCGCCGCCGCTTTCACGGTTTGCGCCGCGACTTTCTCGCCGGTCCGCGTGGCGCAATTGGCGTTCCCGGCGTTGACCAGAATGGCGCGGGCGATGCCCGCGCGACGACTTCAGATTGCGCCGCGCAGCTTCGACGGGCGCGGCAACCACGCAGATTCCGGGTGAACACCGCGGCCGCGACGGCCGGGCGATCGGACACGATCAGACGCCACATCGTTTTTGGCGATTTTGCGGATTCCCGCATAGGTGGCGGCGAAACGAAAACCGGCCGGGAGTTTCATGCCAGAACCTCGTTATCGCGCCGAGCGGAAATCCGTTCAAAAAGGCGGACGCGGTCATTCGCTTTTTTCCTTCCAATTGTACCTCCAGTAATTCCAGGGATGCCCTTCACCCTGGTGATCCCCGCAGCCCACATACAGTTTCTGATCGATCGCGCGCAGCAATGCCGGGGGAGATTTTCGGCCCCGCGATCGCCGCTTTCCAGATTTGAAATTTCTGGCCGCGCAGGCTGCGAATAGGCCCCCGGCCACGGATCGAAGCCGCGCAATGCGATTCAAAATTTCGCCCGCGGACCGGTTCCAATCGACGCGACCGTCCTCCTTTTTGAGGATCGGCGCGTAGGTGGCCTGGGAGTCGTCCTGCGGTTCGGGCGTGATCGTGGCGAGTTCGCGCGAGGGTTCGCGCCAGCGAGATCCGCGCCCGCCTGCGCGAGTCGCGCGCCTAATTCCGGACGCAGTCTCATCCGCGCCGATTTCCGTTTCCCACTTCAGCAGCATGTCGCCCGTGTCGAGCCCCTCATTGATCCGCATAGTGGTGACGCCGGTGCGCGATTCGCCGCGCGCGATGGCCCACTGGATGGGAGCGGCGCCGCGATACTTCGGGAGCAAAGACGCGTGGACGTTGATGATGCCCTGCGGCGGAATATCCAGAATCGACTTGGGTATAATCTGCCCGTAGCCGACGACCACGATCACTTCGGGAGCCAGCGCGCGCAATTGTTCGACCACCTCGAGGCGTTTCCACGCTCCGGCTGGTGGATGGTGAGCTCGGGCTGAGCGGCGCGGAGCCGCAGCGCGGCTTCCTTCACAGGCGGCATGGCCTCGTTCTGGCCGCGGCCCTTGGGACGATCGGGCTGGGTGAAGACGGCGACGACGTGGTGTCCCGCTTCCGCCAACGCGTTCGAGCGTCGGAACGGCGAAGGCGGGCGTGCCCATGAAAATCAGTTTCATGATGGCGGGACGAGGGGTGCGGGAATTCACTCCCACTCGCCGGCCTTTTGCAGTTTGCGGACCTTGCGGCGGATCAGGTCGCGCTTCAGCGGGCTGATGTAGCTGATGTACAGCGTCCCGTTCAGATGATCGGTTTCGTGCAGGAACGCGCGGGCGAGCAGATCTTCGCCGGTCATCTCGAACGTCTCGCCTTTCACATCCTGCGCGCGAATGACGTCAACTCCTGGGGCGGGTCACCTGTTCGCGGAACGTCGGCAGGCTCAGGCAGCCTTCTTCGCTGTTTTGCGAGCCTTCGGTCTTGACGATCACGGGATTGATCAGGACCATCTTCTGCGCCGGGTCCTCGCCGCTGGTGATATCGATCACCGCGAGACGTTTTCCAATGCCGATCTGCGGCGCGGCGAGGCCCACGCCCTTGGCGGCGTACATGGATTCGAACATGTCCTCGATGAGCTGGTGCAGCTCCGGCGTGTCGAATTCGGCGACCTCGGCGCCTTTCTGTTCGAGCACGGGCTGGCCGTACTTCACGATCGGATAAATCATCAGAAATTCTTCACCTGGTCGAGATAACCTTCGTAATTGCGCTTCGTTTCGCGGCAGCGAATCGCCGCCGAACTTTTCGATCATCGCGGCGGCCAGCACCAGCGCCACCATCGCTTCGCCGATCACGCCCGCGGCCGGAACCACGGCCACGTCGCTGCGCTCATAGGCCGCCAGCAGCGGCGTTCGCGCGTTTCAAGATCGACGCTTTCGAGCGGCCGGCGCAGCGTCGAGATCGGCTTCAGCATTCCGCGCACCAGGACGTCCTGGCCGTTGGTCATGCCGCCTTCCAGTCCTCCGGCGCGATTCGCGCCGCGGGTAAAGGCGCGTGCTTCGCGATCGTAGTGAATGGTGTCCTGCACTTTCGATCCGAACGCCGCGGCGCCTTCCGCGGCGAAGCCCACCTCCACGCCCTTCACCGCCTGCATGGAGACGATCGCCTGCGCCAGCTTCCCATCCAGGCGCGTGTCCCAGGCAATGTGCGACCCCAGGCCCGGACGGCACGCCGCGCGCCACCACCTCGAAAACGCCGCCCACGGTGTCTCCGGTCCGATAGGCCTGATCCACCACAGCTTTCATTCGCTGCTCGGCTTCGGGGTCGACGCAATTCAACAGGACCTCATCGCGGCTGGCTGAGCGCGACCAGTTCCTCCCAGGATGCGCTGCCGCTCCAGGCGCGCGCTCGCCCACCGCGATCACATGGCTGAGGACGCGGATTCCGAACTCCGCGAGATAGGCTTTCGCCAGGGCGCCTACCGCCACGCGAGCCGTGGTTTCCCGCGCGCTGGCGCGCTCCAGAATATAGCGGGCATCGTGAAAATCGTACTTGATGCGCCGGCGAGATCGGCGTGGCCGGGCCGGGGACGCGTGACGGGCTTCTTCTTTTCTTCGCCGCCGTCGATATCCTCGACGGGAAGAGCTTCGGTCCAGTTCTTCCAGTCCTTGTTCTCAAGCAGGATCGCGATGGGCGAGCCGATGGTCTTGGAATGGCGCACGCCGCTGACGATGTGCGCGCGGTCGGTCTCGATCTTCATGCGGCCGCCGCGCCCGAAGCCCTGCTGGCGCCGCCACAGCTCGCGATCGATGGCCGCAAGCGAGATAGGCACGCCGGCGGGCAAGCCGGTCAGTGTGGCGACAAGGCACTCCCCGTGCGATTCTCCCGCTGTTTCAAACCGAAGCATGAGAAAAAGGAAAATACTATCGTACCAGCAAAGGCGGCGGATTCCGCCGCGGCGGTCCCGAAGGAATTGATCGTGCGAGAGGGTCCAAGCGGCGAGACGAAAGCGGCCGTTCGAGCGCAGGATGAAGATCTCCAAAAGCGTAGCAGCCGCTCCCGGCCGCATTTTTCCTCTCTGTCGGGCAATCTGTTCCATTGGATGTTTTCAGGTGGAGGGGCGCGGGGCGAGCGGTTATAATCGGGCCGATGGAACCGACTGCCCCTAAACCCCAGGGTTCGGCGCACGTACAGGCTCCTCTATGGGGAGCTCGCGTAAAGGATTGGGCGGAGGTGCAGGAACCGACGACGCGTCCTTTATTCGAAGCGATCCTGGAAGCCACGGGGGTTGGTCCCGGAACCGTACTGCTCGACGTGGGATGCGGCGCGGGGTTGATGTGCCAGCTCGCCGCGGCAAGGGGCGCGTCGGTTTCGGGCTTCGATGCGGCCGAGCCCATGATCGCCACGGCGCGGTCCCGTGTTCCGGGCGGAGATTTTCGGATCGGCGACATGGAATCGCTGCCCTTCGCGGATAGTTCCTTCGATCTGGTTACGGGCATCAATTCGTTCCAATACGCGGCGAATCCAGTGCGCGCACTGGCGGAGGCGTGCCGGGTGGTAAAGACGCGAGGCTCGGTGGTGATCGCAACGTGGGGACGCCCGGAGGAGTGCACGGCGTCCGCATATATCTCGGCGCTTCGCCCGCTTGCTCCGCCCGCGCCGGCCGGGGCACCCGGGCCTTTCGCATTTTCAGACCGTGCGGTCCTTGAAGGATTAGTGCGGGAGGGCGGCCTGCAGCCGGCGAGCTTCCACGAAATCTCAGCGCCGCTGCTCTATCCAGACCTGGATACGGCGCTGCGCGGATTGCTCTCGGCCGGACCGGCGGTACGCGCGATCGAGACCTCGGGCGAGAGTGAAGTGCGAGAGGCGATTACCGCGGTCCTCGGGCAGTTTCGGCAAACCGACGGGAGCTACCGCATGGACAACAGCTACATGTTCCTGGTGGCTTCCCGCGCGGTGGCAAGAAATTATTTTCGCCCCGGCTACCGGTCGCTCACGCCCTCTCTTTTGGTGAACGACGCGCCACGTCTGATGGATTTTCTGAAGTCCGCGTTTGGGGCTCATGAAGTCCTGCGGGTGCCGCGCCGGGACGGCACTGTTTTGCACGCCGAGCTGCAGATCGGCGATAGCATGCTCGAGCTGGGACAGGCCGAGGGCAGCAAGGACGCTCCGTGGCAGGCGATGCCCGCGGCAGTGCATCTGTACGTTCCGGACACAGACGCGACGTATCGCAGAGCGGTGGGGGCCGGAGCCACTTCGATCGTAGAGCCGTACGATACTTCCCACGGCGACCGTTCCGCGACGGTCGTCGACCCATGCGGAAACCACTGGTTTATTTCGACGCATAACACGCCGCGCAACGCATAACGCGCGGAATAAAACCGGCCACAAAAGTATGCGGCAGCGCGCGGGAGGGTCCGGGCGACGGGAGATCCCCAGCGCGGCGAGTCTGCGCTGCGTTGCCGGGTTACACTAAAAACGAATGTCCAAACAATATAATGCCGCGCCCCCGATGGCGATTGATCCGAACAAGAAGTACACCGCGACTTTCAGCACCTCGCGCGGTGACATTGTCTGTGAGCTGTTCGCGAAGGAAGCTCCGAAGACGGTCAACAACTTCGTTTTTCTGGCTCGCGACAAATTTTACGATGGCACCGTTTTTCATCGCGTCATCAACGATTTCATGATCCAGGGCGGGGATCCCACGGGCACGGGCCGGGGAGGGCCGGGCTACCGTTTTGAAGATGAGTTCAAAGGGAGCCCGCATCGCCACAGCGTGGGTACCCTCTCCATGGCGAACGCCGGACCGAATACCAACGGAAGCCAATTCTTCATCACGCATGTGGCGACGGAGTGGCTGGACGGCAAGCACACGGTGTTCGGAAAAGTGGTGAAGGGCCAGGATGTGGTCAATAGCATCAAGCAGGGCGATCAACTGACCGGCGTGGCGGTGTCCGAAGAATAGCTCAGGGCTTGGCGAGCGCGGCCGGGTTCACGACGTTCAGCGGCTCGCCGCGCTCGTAGGCAAGTATCTGATCGAAGATCTTGGAAAACATGCGCTCGAGATCTTCGCGGGCGACGTAGCCGAGATGAGGCGTGCACACGACGTTGTCCATCTTGAGCAAGGGATGATTTCCGCCGAGTACCGGTTCCTCTTCGTAAACGTCCACGGCGGCCATGCCGGGACGTCCCGCGCGTAGCGCCGCTTCGAGCGCCCCGGGCTCGATCAGCCCCGCGCGGCTGGTGTTGACCAGAAGCGCGTCGGGTTTCATGCACGCCAAATCCGCGGACGTCACCATGCCGCGAGTTTCGGGCACCAGGCGCACGTGCAGCGAAACCACGTCGCATTGAGAAAATAATTCCTGCTTGTTTCGGGCGGTTTCGAATCCCTCGGCGCGGGCCTTTTCGAGCGTGGAAGCGCGCCCCCATACGAGCACCTGCATACCGAACGTGCGCCCATAGGTCGCGATCAATTTTCCCAGCCGTCCGTAGCCGTAAATCCCCAGCGTCTTTCCATAAAGCCCCAGCCCGACCGAGCCGGTCTGCCAGGCTCCGGCCTGGAGTGCGGCCATCTGCTGCGGAATTCTGCGGAAGGCCGCGATGACAAGGCCCCAGGTGAGTTCGGCGGTTGCGTAGGAGACGTGCGAAGACGTGTCGGAACATACCAGCACGCCGTGCCGGGTGCAGGCGCCGACGTCGATGTGCGGGAAGGCGCTCACCTGGCTGATGATGCGAAGGTTGGGAAGCCGCTCGACGAGGGCCGCGCGGATCGGGGTACGCTCGCGCAGCAGGGCAAGCGCCTCGGTGTCGCGCAGGCGCTCCGCCAACTGGCCGGTGTCCGTGGTGTGGTCGCGCCAAATGGTTACATTCTGATGCGCGATCTTCTGAAAGCACGCGAGCGTGCGGATGGTGTCCTGATAATCATCGAGGATCGTGATGTTCATGGCAAGATGGCGCTTCGCGGATTGCCGCAGTGTCCTTTGCTTTCGCAAAGCACACGTGTTCAGGAAAGCACACACCAGGATCTGCTGACAAGCGAGCGCCGGGGGACGTCTCTTGGAGACGTCTTTAAGGAGCTGCGGGCGCGTCAGGTGAGGAAATTAAACAGCGTGGTGCGGGGAATCTGCCCCTCGGATTGCAGGGCGGCCTGCTGTTGGGTCTGCGCCTGCGTCATCTCCAGAATGGACTGGGTCACATCGGCGTCCTGAATGCCCGCGACCTGCGCCTGTTGCTGGGTTACGAGCGTGTTGCCGTAGGTTGTCGCGGCGGCCAATTGGTCCTGGACGTTGCCGTAATAGGCGAGCTGGGTATTGAGATATTGACTGACCGCGGGAAGACCGTTGAGTGAAGTTAGAATGGCGGCGGTGTTGTTGGAGGCGAGCGCGGTGCTTAGATTTTCAAGCGTCGTGAATACGTTGGTCGAGGGATCTGAGGAGTCGAAAATCTGCTGCGCGGTCAGGGCCACGGGAATGGCCGTGCCGTTGGCATCCTGCACGGTCCGCGTGGAGGCCGACCCGCCGTACGCGCTGACGGGCGGGGTCTGAGACGCGTTATACGTGTAGGGGAGATTCTGGTCTTCATCGCCCGCGAAGATGTAGCGATTGTTGATTTTGGTGGCCGAAAGGCCCACGTATTGCTGGAGCAGCGAGGTTACCTCCTGCGCGATGCTGGAGTTTCCGGCGGCGGTCTGCGTGGAGGTGGCCCCTTCGGCGGCGAGGGTCTGCACCTGGTCGAATACGGTTGTCGCGGTCTCGAGCGCCGTTTCGCCGGCGTTCACCTCGGTGGTGACGCTGCTCAAATTCGACAAGGTCTGCTGGGTGGAAGCGAGGTTCGCGTGCGCGGCGAGCAGCTCCGAAATGGAGTCGGGCGCGTCGGAGACCTGGGTGATCTTGAGACCGCTCGAGACCTGTTCCTGCGCGGTGGTCATTTCTTCACCGATCTGGTTCACGTTGTCCAGAAACTGCTGATAGGTGGCGTTCAAGTTAGAAATCACGGGGTTCTCCTGCGGTCCTCGATCGGGGGTGAACATTGCTGAACCTTCATGTGCTGAACCTTCATGCCTGAACCTTGCATCTCAGAGCTTTCTAGCCCTGAACCTTCTAGCTCTGAACCATGGTGATCAGAGTTTGGGTGATGCTGTTCAGCGCGGTCACCAATGCTCCGGCCGCCTGGTAGGCCTGCTGGAACTGGATGAGCTCGGCTGCCTCGGCGTCGAGCGACACGCCGGTTGCCGCGCTGCGGGTCTGCTGGGCCTGATCGACCAGACTCTGCTGAGTTGTCTGTTCCTGCTGGGCGTTTGAGATGTCCTCGCCGACCTGTGCGCCGAGGACTCCGTAGGCCTGCGTAAACGTCGACCCATTGACCTCCGGCTGATTGGCGAGTTGGGCGATGGCGAGGGCGTTGTCGTTTCCTCCCGGAGCGGTGGAGGAAGCGGCGGCGATCTGGGCCGCGGTGATCCCGGTCACACTCAGCGTGGAGGCCGCGCCCTGCGCGGCGTTGTATTGGAAAAGATTGACCGGGGGTGGATTGCCGGTGCTATCGAGACCCTGCGACAAGGCGGTGTTCACGGTATCGGCGAAGGTTTGGGCAACCGTGTTGAGCGAAGTGAGGTAGCCGGGGAGGGTCACGTTCTTTGTCTGGAGCGTGGAGCCAAGCTCTCCTCCCTGGTTTTGCAGTTCGGCGGTGATGTCGTTGCCCTGCGAATCCTTAATGGCGGTCTGAGACGAGGACAGATCGGCGGAAATAGGGTTCGACTGGCCGCCCAGGACGAGCGGAGTCTGCCCTCCCAGAAAAATGCTGTACGTCCCATTCGCGAGCTTCACCGAGCTGTAATTGGCGTATTGCGAGAGCTGGTCGAGCGCCGAATTCAGTTGGGCGTCGAGGCCGGGATTCTGGGCCGCGCTGGGGCTGTTCTCGTACTGCTGATTCAGATTCGCGATTTGGGAGGCGAGATCGTTGATCGTGGTCACCGTACCGGTGGTTTCGCTGTCGGCATTGGTCAAAGCCTGCTGGAGGCCGATGGCGTTCTGATTAAATTGCTGGGCCACGCCCTGGGCCGCGGTGATCACGTCTTGCCGGCTTGAAGAATCGTTCGGGTTAACGCTCAACTGGGAAACACTGTTGAAAAAACTGGTGAGCGCGCCCGGCACGCCGGCCTGTCCGGTGGTATCGAACAAGGACTGGATCTGCGACAGATCGGAGGCCTGCTGCTGGGCGCTGCCCAGTTGCTCGGTCTGGCTGCGCACCGCCTGATCGAGATACGTGGAACGGGAGCTGATCAGCGGTCCGGCCTCGATCCCGCCGCCGGCCGACGGAATCAGCGACAGGTCCTGGCGCACGTAGCCCGGGGTGTTCGCGTTGGTGACGTCGTTTTCGATGACGTTGAATTCCTGATCGTAGACCTGCAAGGAACTTGCGGCGCTACTAATAGCGGTGGTCAGACTGCCCATAAGTTCATCCCTCTATTCTTATCGTCGCGGCGGGGCTGAGCGGAGCAGATTTTCCCGAAGCAAGATAGCCGCCGGCGGCGGCCGCAAGCGAAACAGCCCAACGGCCGCAGAGTTCCAGGCCGCGGTCGGCCAGGCGCTGCGTACTCCCGATTTCCGCTGCGAGCGCGGCCAGTTCGCGCGCGAAACCCATGTCCTTGGCCAATCCTGTATCGCTCGCGAATCCTGTGTCCTTCGCGAATCCGATGTGCTTTGCTTGCGCGGGCGTTAGTGCGCGTTCAAGCTCCTGCAGGGATTTCAGAGCTGCGGTTAAGTCCGCGAGCGCGTTGCGGATTTCGCCGTGGGAGGGCGAGGCCAGCGCTACCCGCAGGCGGTCCAGTTGCCGGCGAACGTCGGCGATGGGGGAAGGCACCTGCTACCCCTTCGTGGCATCTTTGATGATCGCGCCCGCCGTGGCCTGCGCGTCCACCTGATAGGAGCCGCTCGCGTACGACCGCGTAAGCTGCTCAATTTTGCTTTGCCGCTCCGGCGAATCGGCCGCAAGAGAGCGCAGCGTGCGCACCAGTTCAGAAAGATGGACGTCGTCGGAGCCGGACGAGGAAGCGGGCGTCGCGCCGGTAGTTCCCGAAGACGATGTGGGCCGTTCGGTTTGCGGAGCCCGTGCGGCCCCCGCGGAGCCTTGCGCGGCTGCGGCGCCTTGTGCGGAGTTGGGATCGTTTACCTTCATGAGTTGCTCGGCGGGCGGCATCGCCCTGAATTCAGTATCGGCCCATTTAGACCCGTTTTTAACTCTCGGGCCTAAATAACAGGATAGGTTATGCCTGAAAAGAGAATAGGGTCGCCACCTAGGGCCCTATCGCCGGAAGAGCGCGCCGAAAAGGGGCGATGGCAGGCGCATTGTATACTGAAGCTCGAATGAGCGGACCCGCGCACAGGACGCGCCGAAGGTGGGAGGGCGACTACCTGTTCTTGTTCGAAAACCTGATTCTGCGGGACTTCCGCGTGCATTACCGCAACATGTCGCTGGGCGTTCTGTGGTCGCTGATCAATCCGCTGGTGATGATGGGCGTGCTGACCTTCATTTTCGGAAGGGTGTTTGGGGGAACCGGCCGCCGCTGTTCCCGGTATTCGTCCTGTGCGGGCTGGTCCCGTACAACTTTTTTACGCTGGCGTTCCTGGCGGGAACCCTGTCGATCGTGGACAACGCTCCGCTGGTCAAGCGCGTACCGGTGCCCAGAGAAATCATACCGGTGGTGGCGGTTCTGTCGAACGTGATGAACCTGTTGATTCAGGTCGCCTTACTGATCGCCTTCGCGCTGGGGTTCGGGCTGCATCCGGTGAAGGCGTGGCTATGGCTGCCGCTGATATGGACGCTGTACGTGATTTTCGTGTGCGGGCTGGCGCTCGGATCGAGCGCGATTAACGTCTACCTGCGGGACACGCGGTATCTGGTCGAATCCTTTAACACGGTGCTGTTTTACCTGGTGCCGATTTTCTATTCCTTTTCCATCATTCCTGCGCGCTATGCGGGAATTTATCAATTCAATCCGGTCGCGGCGATGGTGCTGGCGATGCGCGACATCCTGATCGACGGAAAGTCGCCGCCGGTATCGCTTGTGTCCAACATGCTGGTGGTCGCGGCGTTCACAACCGCACTGGGGCTGCTGATTTTCACGCGCCTCAAGCCGCGATTTTACGAACACATTTGATTCCCGATCGCGCAACGCGCTAGGCGATGGCGTCGGAGGCGTGGTAGGAGCTGCGCACAAGAGGGCCGCTTTCCACGTGGCGGAAGCCGAGCTCATAGCCCAGGCGCTTCAACTCCGCGAACTCTTCGGGCGTCACGTGGCGGATCACGGGCAGGTGCTTCGCCGACGGCCGCAGATATTGGCCCATGGTCAGGATATCCACGTTCGCGGCCCGCAGATCGCGCATCACCTGATGGACTTCCTCGAGCGTCTCGCCCAGTCCGAGCATCACGCCGGACTTGGTGGGGATGGCGGGATTGCGCCGCTTCACATGCGCCAGCATATCGAGCGAACGTTCATAGCGCGCGCCCAAACGCACCATGCGGTACAGGCGCGGCACGGTCTCGGTGTTGTGATTCAGCACGTCGGGACGCGCCGCGAGGACCATATCCATGGCCTCGTGAGAGCCTTGAAAATCCGGGGTAAGCACTTCGATCCCGCATTCGGGAAGGCGCTGGCGAATGGCCCGGATGGTGAGCGCGAACAGTTCCGCGCCGCCGTCCTTGCGGTCGTCGCGGTTGACGCTGGTGATGACCGCGAATTTCAAGTTGAGAGCCGCGCAGGCCTCGGCGACGCGCCGGGGCTCGTCGTAATCCACGGGCAGCGGACCGCCTTTTTGCACCGCGCAGAACCCGCAGCGGCGCGTGCACACGTTGCCGAGAATCATGAACGTCGCGGTGCGCCGGTTCCAGCATTCGCCGATATTGGGACAGGCCGCGCTCTCGCAGACCGTGTGCAAATCCAGACGCCGAACCAGCTTTTTCAGGTTGTCGTAATTCTCGCCGACCGGCGCGGGAGCGCGCAGCCAGCTGGGACGCGGAAAGGGTTTGGGTTCGATGCTGACCAGCACGATAATCCGATTGTAGCAATGCCCGGAAATTGCGGCAGGTTTTGCGGAGAAAGAAAAAGGCGGAAACCTACTGCCGCTGGAAAAACTATGATTGCCCCTGCGCGGGCAAATGATTCTCGATGATCCGCGATGGGTCGAATCCGCGGGTCCGCTCGAAAAAGTCGGGAGCCTGGTCATACGCGGCTTGGGGAATGAATCCGATCAGCTCACTTTCGGCGATGGACGTTCCCCGGCGCGCGGCCGCCCGTTCGATTTTTCGATACAGCTCCTCGAGAGGGATCTCCGCGAAACGGGTGAGATTCATGGACACCTGCGCGTGATTCGAGGAAGCGAGGTGCAAGCCCAGCGCTTTGACGAAGCGGAATCCGCCGGACGATTCGCGAATTTCATGCGCGATTTCCCTGGCAATCGCGGCGTCCGGCGTCGCGAGGTTCACATTGTAGGCGATCAAAAAATGCCGCGCGCCCACCATGACGGCGCCGGCGCTCGGATGCGCGGCCAGATCGCCGATATCCGGGGGCTTGCCGTCGAAACCGTCGCGGCGAACATTTTGGAGCGGCCGTCTCTCGGGGACGAGCGCGGCGGCTTCATAAAAATATACGGGCACGCGGAAGCGTTCCCAAATTTCGGCGCCGGCGCGATGCGCGAGCTCAACGCATTCCTCGAGTGTCGATCCCGCCAGCGGCACGAACGGAACCACGTCGGCAGCGCCCACGCGCGGATGCACACCGCGATGGAGGTTCAGGTCGATGCGGCGGGCGGCCGCGCCCACGCCGCGAACCGCGCCCTCGCCGACGGCGTCCACGGGCCCCGCGAAGGTGATGACGCTGCGGTGATGGTCGGCGTCGGATTCCCACCCGAGCAGCGTGACGCCCTCGGCCGACGCGATCGCAGCGGCGATGTCCCGGATCACGCCGGGATCGCGGCCCTCGGAGAAGTTGGGGACGCACTCGATCATCGACGGGCCGTCAGCATGGGAATCCGGTCATCGCCGTGTCATCACGCATCGCTGGACCATCACTTATCACTGGACCATCACTCATCGCTGAATCACCATTCATCGCTGTACGATCATAAGGAGAGCGAGCCATGCGGCACAACTCCAACTCATGACCTCCGGTTTCCCTGCTCCGATGTCCGAGGCGCTCGCGTGATTCTTCCCGAAACCGCGGCCCAACTCGGCGACGCCCTGCGAGGGCTCGCGCAGGCGCACCGCACGATTCGCCTGGGTGGGAATTTTACCAAGGACCGCCTCGGAGGGCGGCCGTGCCCCGCCGAGGAGACTGTTTCCGTAGCCGCGTTGCGGCGGCTGCTCAAGTATGAGCCTCGCGACCTTACGATTTCGGTGGAGGCCGGCATGCCGTGGGCGGAGCTGGAACGGACGCTCGCCGAACGCGGGCAGATGTTGCCGCTCGATCCCGCGGTGGGAGGCGAACGGGCCACGGTGGGCGGCGTGGTGGCGGCGAATCAGAGCGGTCCTTTGCGCCGGCAGTACGGCACGGCCCGGGATATGGTGATCGGCATGACGTTCGTAACGCTCCAGGGCGAGCAGATTCGCACGGGGGGCAATGTGGTGAAGAACGTCGCGGGCCTGGACATGGGCAAGCTGATGATCGGCTCTTATGGAACGCTGGCGGCGATCGCGTCGGTGAACTTCAAAGTTTTTCCGATTCCGCCGGCCGCGCGCACCTTTGTGATGGACTTCGAGACGGCGGCCGCGGCGTTCGCCGAGCGCGACCGCATTTTGCGGGGACAGATGCAACCGGCTGCGATCGATATCGTGAATTGGCCGTCGAACTTTCGTTTGCTGATCCAGGCGATGGGAACGCTCGCCGTGGTGGAGCGATTCACGCGCGAGTTCCAACAGGCGCGTTCGCTGGAGGGCGATGAGCAGGCGGATCTATGGCGCGAAGTACGCGAGTTCACGCCACGATTTCTGGACGCGCATCCGGAGGGTTCGGTCGTGACCATACCCTGCTCGCTGGACGCGATGCGCCCATTGGTCGAAGATCTGGGCGTGCCGTTTATCGCACGCGCCGGCTCCGGCGTAGTTTACGCGCATTATGCAGAGAACCCGCCTGGCGTGCCTTTGCGCGACGACGCGGGGATGATGAAGAGCGTGAAGGGCATGTTCGATCCCGAAAATCTTCTCAATAGGGGGCGCTTGCATGGCTACCTCTGATGCGGCAACGCCGCCCGTCAAAATCCGCGCACAGGACGCGTTGGACGCGCCGCGCCAGGCCGACCTCGACAAATGCGTCCACTGCGGACTGTGCCTGAACGCCTGTCCCACCTATCGCGAGCTGCACATCGAAATGGATTCTCCGCGCGGCCGGATTTTCCAGATGAAGCAGGTAGCCGCGGGTGCGCCGATTACAGATTCTTATATCCGGCACCTCGATTTATGCCTGGCCTGCCGGGGTTGCGAGACGGCCTGTCCGTCGGGCGTTGCTTACGGGAGATTGATCGAGGCCGCCAGGACGCAGATAGAACCTCATCGGCGGCGTTCCTGGCCGGTCCGGGCGATGCGCGGGTTCGTCTTCGAACATTTGCTGCCCAGCCGTTCGTGGATGCGGCTGGCGGGCCTGGTGCTGCGTGCGTATCAGACGACGGGGCTGCGGGCGCCGGCTTTTCTGCCGCGGCTGCGCGAGATGGAGAGCCTGGCTCCGCGCGCGGAAGCTCCGTTTTTTTTCGATCACATCGGACGCGTATTTCCGGCGGACGGCGAGCGGCGCTATCGGGTCGGATTTATGGCGGGCTGCGTGGCCAACGTGGCCTTCGCCCGTCTGAACGAGGCCACGGTACGGGTCCTGCAGCGCAACGGCTGCGAGGTGACCATCCCGGAGCAGCAGACCTGCTGCGGAGCCCTGCACGTCCATTCCGGACTGCGGGAGCAGGCCCGCGCGCTCGCGCGCCGCAACATCGACGCTTGCCGGGGACAGAATTTCGACGCGATTCTCACTAACGCGGCCGGGTGCGGCTCCACGCTCAAGGAATATCACGAGCTGCTCGAAGACGATCCGGTGTATGCCGCGCGGGCCCGGGAATTTTCCGGGGCGATGAAGGATGTCACCGAGTTTCTGGCGTCGATCCCACTCAACCCCGATTTGGGACCGCTGCCGGAGACCGTGACGTATCAGGATTCCTGTCACCTGGCGCACGGCCAGGGGGTCCGTTCCGCCCCGCGCGAACTGCTGCGCAAGATACCGGGATTAAGGCTGCGCGAAATGCCGCTCGCAGATGTGTGCTGCGGAAGCGCCGGGATTTATAACGTGGTGGAAACGGCGATGTCGCTCGAGATTCTGCGCTCCAAAATGGCGTCTGTAAACGCGAGCGGCGCAAGCCGCGTGGCTACGGCCAATCCGGGATGCATGCTGCAGTTGCAGGCGGGCGTGAGGCGCTTCGGGAAAGGCCAGCGCGTGGCGCACGTTATCGAGATTCTTGACGAGGCTTACCGAAACGCAGCAGCATCAAAAAATGCGGGAGCTCCTCGCCCCGGCCATAGCGGCTGAGTACGACCGCGGTCGCGTGCAGCAGGCCGCCGAGAACCAGGGAAACCTGCCAGTGGGCCAGGAATCCGTGCACCGGAAATTCGCCGACCAGGCTCATATCCGAGGCGAGACGCCACACGCCCAACACATACGCCATCAGAGAGATTGGATAAAGAAGCGCGCTGCCTGCAAGCGCCAGTTGGGTGTTCTTCCTGCGGTTGCGGACGAGTGCGCGGCCTTTGCGGAGCTTGACGCGAACGAGCATCGCTGAACCGTCTTAAAATCCAGTGTAACAATTCTACGCAAACCGGATATCTCATGGTTTGGCGGCGGCCGGATCACCGCCCTCCCACACGGGGGCGCGGGCGGTGATAGAGTAGGTGCCAAGATAGAGCGGACGACTTGGCGGTTACCCGGGAGTTTCCGGCCACTCGTCCAGAACGCAAGCCGAAGGAGACGGGAATGCGGCTACTGCGAATCGGCGTCACTTCCTGCATTGTGGTGACGACTTTAGGCCTGGGTTCGGCGGGCCGGGGTTGGATCGGCCTGAAGGGCCAGGATCTTTCCGGAGAATCCTGGAAGATGGAGGCGCGTGGCGATGGAGCGAACGCGCGCGAGCAACTGCGCCGCGCGGCCGAAAACGCCCCCAACGATCCGCTGGCGCTCGAATCCTACGCGCTTTTTCTCGACCGGCATCGGGATCCGGCCGCTCGCGACATTTACCAAAAACTCAGTGATCTGCTGGCGCGCAATCGCGCGAGCACGGGGGAACGAGCGCGCATCGCGCGCCGTCTGGTGACGCTCGATCTGATCGCCGGAGATAGCGGAGCCGCCTCGCGGCATCTGGAGGTCTACCGCGCGGCGGGTGGCGCCGCGAACCTGCAGCTCCCGACCACGCAGTCCCAGCCGGCGCACTATATCGAAATTCCCGGCCCGCTCCGGTCGTTCGCGCGCATGGCCGCGATTTCGCCGGATGCCGCGCCCGAAGACGTGCTGGCTTCGCTCTCTCACAACGTGGTGCTGAATGGATATGCGGCCACGCATGGCTCCGATTCGCTCGAGCCGACCGAATATCTGAAGCTGCTCGAGCGGTACATTTCACAAGCCCGCGAAATCGAAAATCTGGCGGGCGCCGGAAAAATCGTGCACATCGAGATGTGCGAGTCCGCTCAGACCGGCGATCTGCTGCGCGTTCTGGGATATCGCATGCGCGGCGGCTGCGGATCGGACCTGGTGCTTGAAACGGTGAACGCTTCGCGCGCCTTTATCACCATCGATTCGGGCTTCCCGCTCTCCGATCTCGAGGAGGCGCTGCGCACCAACCGCGTGTTTAACCTAGATTATCATCCGACCCGGCTTCCGATTCTGTTCAGCGCCGATTATTGGATTCAGGACATGGCGAAGCGCGAAACGGGGGACTTTATCGACTCCTTCCTGGGCGATCCGACGCTGTGCCGTCTCTATTCGGCGCTTTCGGCGCTGGATCCCGATACGGCCGAACAAATTCGCAAGGATATGCCGGCGCAGAAGGCCAAGGCCTATGCGCATGTCCTCGATTTTTTCGGCGCGATGTTTGAGATCCGCGATGGAAAGGTCACTCCGCCCGGCGGCGCGCGCTCGGAAAAAGCGTGGGCGGATCTGGTGGGCGTGTCTCCGGAGCGGGGCCCTGCGTTCATCGAGAGGCTCTTCGCGAAAGACGACGGATGGCTCGCGTCTTATTACGACGCTCTCGCCCGCATCAGCGGCCCGGTGCAGGATTATCTCACGGAGCCCGATCATCTCAAGCGCTTCTATACGGCTCTGCGAGGACGGGTGACTAGTCCCGGTCCGGCGCGCCCGGTGTTCCGCTCGAGCACCGACCTGGTTCTGCTCACGGCCCGTTTACGGCTGAATCCGGATGGCCGTCCGCATCTTCCGGGCGGCCTTGAAGTATGGAAGAACATGTACGCGGGCAAGGCCATCGCCAAGTACGACCCGAAACTCGCGAAGGCCGCGCCGGGATGGAAGGAATCCGAGGAGGTGCTCGAAGCCTTCTTCGGTCTGGCCAAGAAGATGGCCGACAACGAGCCGCTGAAAATCTTCATGGCGCTGACCGACGTGGAGCGCAATCGGGCGAAGCCGCTCCAGACCGCGACGGTGGAGGCGATGGTTCGCGACTACCGGCTGCTCGGCTCGCAATACGCGCTGTTCTCGGATGTGCCGTCGGTGAGCGACAGCACGATTCTTCTGTTCCTGGATACGGCGCGCGCGAATGCGCAGATGCGGGACTTCGGCCTCCGCGGCGACGCAGCCGGGACGCTGCAGGCTCTGACTGCCTTCTGGCAGATTTTCGTGCGCCAGGGAAATATCGCGGCGGCGGATGCCGATGGGGCCCTGGCGGCGACGCTCCGCCCCTTCGCGAAGGTCCAGAACTGGCGCGACGTTTTCGACGCCGGGCAGAAAGGCCTGCGCACGTTACTCGACGCGGCGCAGGCGTCGTCGGCGCCGGGAACCACGCAGGATCACGTCCTCGATCTGCTGGCGGGCACGAAGCCCACCGCGGGGGCCGATCTTTCCGACGCGCAGCAGCAGATGCTGCAGGATATGGAGCGGGTCTTCGAAGCCCAGCGTCTGATCTCGCTCGACACCTTGTTCAACCTCGCAGATAAGCTGGAGGGCGCGGCCTCCGGGCAGAAGCCCGATGCCGAGGTCATGAAGCTCGCGGCGCGGATCAGCGAAGTGCAGCTTCCACGGAATTCGCTCACCACGCGCGAGCGGACCGAGATGTCGGCGGGCTTTTGGGCGGAACGCCACATCGACGTTGAGCGCAAGACCAACCTGCGGTCGTTGATCGATAAAGCCGGCGCCGATCCGCAAAAGCTGCGTGAGGCGCGCGCGGCGCTCGCTCCCTATTTACGCGATACCCTGGTCGGGCTCGCCTACATCCACTACGCGCCGCCGGGAGCACAGGTGCTCTACACCAATCCCCTGTTCGTCCGGAATCACGATTTCTTCGGCACGCCGGATCGCCCGCGCGTGTGGTCGCAAACGGAAGTGTTCGGCAACGGCTGGCCGGCCAACGCCGGCGGCAGGCTGGTGGGCTCGCTTTCAGCGCTGCCCTACGCGCTTGCCGAGGTGGAACAGAACTTCCTGATTCCGTCGCGCGAACAGGCTCTCATTTGGGGCGACCTGGTTCCGCAGATGATCCAGGCGGCCGTCATTCCGCGCTTCTGGAACGTGACGCCGGTGCAACTCCATTGGGTGGGATTGAATATGGCGTACGCCGAAACGGCGCTCGCCGACGCGGTGTTCGATGCCGCCGAGCGGCAGCGCGTGGTGGCGGTGCTGCGGCGCTACGTTCCGCCCGCGCGCCTGCGCAAAGTGGAACTCATGCTTGCCGCGGGGGACACGCATACGGCGCTCGAGCATGTGGTTCCCTCCGAAATGTATCTGCTCGCCCAGGAACTGGCGCCCGCCGACCGGGACTCCCCGATCGCCGCGGAAATGCGCACGCTCGCCGCGCAATCTCCCGAGGAGCTGGCGCCGCGCGCCATTTCGCACGCGTTTGGAAGTCCGAAACCGATCCTGACCAATTCGTACCAGCCCGAACTTCTGAACGTGCGCACATTTCCCACTCTGATGGGTTATTCGAGCAGGATTCTGGCGGAAAGCTGGGAATCGAATCTCCTGTTTTACGCGGCTCTCGCGGACCAGGTGCACATCCGCCCGGCGGAGTTGAATCTCCTGGTGCCCGGCTGGACCCAGCTGACCGTAGAGCGGATTTTCGCCACGCATCTGGAGGACTGGCCCGCGCTGCTGCGCTCGCTGCGGCAGGTGGGGGATGAAGTGGTGCAGAAGGCCCGCAAACAGATGGTCGCGGCCAACAATTAGATTGGTACGACGAGATCGGTAGGACGAATTTTTATCGGAGGATAATCCCTTGCTGCGCAGACTGAGTCTTCTGTTCGCCCTGGTCGCCATCGCGCTCGTCGCGATCGCCGTGGCCCAGGACCGGCCGACGTTCCGGGTCAAAGTGGACATGGTGGTGCTCAGCTTCACCATCACCGACAGCAAGGGCCATTACATAAACGGCCTGCAGCCCAAGGATTTCAAAATTTCCGAGGATGGCATCCCGCAAAAGCTCGCGACCTTCGCCGAAGGCGGCAAGCCTCCCATGGACGTGGCCGCCGACGGGGTCACGCTGAAGCCGATTCCGGTGAACGAAGCGGGCAAGGTGGAGGGCCGCAGCGACGCGTTCGTCGGCACCAACGTCTTCGTCCTGTTCGACACCAGCAATTACATGTACCGCGGTTTCGTGTACGCCTCCGACGCCATCGCCGATTTCATCCGCGGGCTGGATCGCGCGGATTCCGTCGCGGTGTACAGCTATAGCCGCAATCTGACGCGCATCGCGCCGCTGAGCAAGGAGCGCAATGGCGCGGTCGCGGGCCTGCGGAGCGCCGTGGCGGGCGACGATTCGGCGCTCTACAACGGCCTTCTGCTCACGCTGCGCGACGCCGCGCATATCCCCGGACGCAAAGTGGTCATCGTATTTTCGAACGGTCCGGACAACGCGAGCATGGTGGCTCCCGACGATGTCCGCGCTGTGGCCGAGGACGAAGGCATTCCGATCTACGTCATCTCCACCAACGACGTGACCAAGGATCCGGTTTCCTCGAACGTGTTCCGGCGCATTTCGACAGGCACGGGCGGGAAATCGTATTTCGCCAAGACCTGGCAGAAACAGGTGGAGGCCTTCGAGGCGATCCGCGAGGATCTGGGCAACTCCTATACGGTGACTTATTATCCGCAGCCGAATCCCAACGACGGATTCCGCAAGATCTCCGTCGAGGTGACCTCCGACGTGGGCAAGAAATATCGCGTGCAGGCCCGCCCCGGGTATCGCCCCAAGGGCGGATTCTGACTCGGGCGGTCTCGTGCGGCCGGCGTAATCCTGGGGGCTGGCGATTTCGAGGACGCCAATTCTGGGTCACTTCTACGGAATGCCGACAAACCGTCAAGGTGGATTCCCGGACACTGGCCCGTTTCTCGTTCCTAATCTGCGACGGCGGCTTTAGGGGAGTGATTCGCAAGGGACCTCCGGGAGTTGTCCGACATGCCGACCGGCGTGGCCATTTTTGAGGCTGCGGCCAGGTCTCGAATAAAGTTACGCATGTTAAACTACGTGTTTTGAGGCCAGTGAGGCGATAACAATGTCCCCGAATCGGGGCTTGCCACAAGCCGCATCCTACACCGACGATACGTCGCTACCGCACGCGGCGCTCCATGTCTCCATCCATGCTCAGATCATCCGAGAGCATAAAATTAGCTGGTACTTTTTTTTGAAAGACAAAACGCCGCATCGCGGCGAGTTCAAGACGATGGCTTTGAATACTTTCCTTGCCCTCTCTGAGATCGATCGCGAGAACGTTTTTAAGACGCTTCGCACTGTCCGCATTCATATCGTTGACCCTAGGCCCTATACAGTTGACCTGCACGATGCCATTAAGAAGCATCTTCCCAAAGGATCAAACTTGACGCAGTTCTTAAAGCGTCTGGACGATTCAACGGCGCATCTCGCGTTCGTCCGCCAGAGTGCCCTTCAGAGTATTGCGACGCGAATTCTCATGGATGCGCCAGCGGAGAGACTCAAGCAGGAATACAGGGCTTGGGAACATGCCAGCGGGAGCCGTCTTGCGTTGTGCGGTTCCGACTTGGAGGAGGTGATCGACATGGGAGTTAGGCAGGGCCCCCAGGAGCCCGAGGCCTTTGATTTGGCTCCCTTCGAGCATGCGAAAGCCAACGTACTGAAGGACGTTGCCAACTTCGTTTCTGCATCGGCGTCGGTATTCTCTGAGGCCCTTGATGAATTCCAAGAGGCGCGGGAGGATTACTTCTTTCGGTCGCCTATGGCAGGCCCCTACCTTATCAACTCCACCTTAACGCGTCCCCATGCTTTCGACGAAGGTCATAGCGACCGCATCAGGTGGATCGAGCAGCAACGCACCGATGTTCTGTCCCGAACGGATGTACACAAGCATTTCTACCCACGGAACATGCCCGATCCCCTTCAAGAGATCCCTTCCGCAGATTCGCATCCGATTCAGGCGGCCGATATCGCAGCGACGATCGCGAGGGAGTTGTGGTACAGAAACGGCCTGACCCACCTCGTGAAGCGATTCGAATACGTGACCTTTAATGGGGAGCGGCTTTCAGATGGCCGAGCAAATCAATACGAGTCACTTTTTCGCACAATTCAATCGTCTAATTGAGCCTGCGGGAAAAATCGGAGGGCAGGCCCGACGCGGGAGTCTTCCGGACGATTGGGTTTGGTAACAACGTCATCGGATGTTGCGGAAACGCCGCTCACATAACGCGCGACCAGCACAACGGCCTGGATACCCGGACGCGCCGTTTTGGAAAACGACCGACCACCCAACCGGCCGTTCCTTGCCGCCGCGCTATCCTGCATGTAATAAATGGCGTTGCTGCGTGGGCAAGAAAAACCGCATGCAGGCCCGCCCGTGGGATCGCCCCAAAGGCGGCTTATATGACGTCCCCGCTCGGGCGCGAAAGGCCGTGGCTCTTCGGTGAAGGCTGGCCCGTCGCCGCGCTTGCCGCGGTCAAACTGTTGATTCATTCCTGGACCGGCCTGCGCTACGGCTACTTTGTCGACGAGCTGTATTATCTGGCCTGCTCGACGCACCTCGCGTGGGGTTATGTGGATCAGCCTCCGCTGATTGCTTTCCTTGCCCACGCGGAACGCGCGCTGCTCCGCGACTCGCTGGCCGCAATCCGCGTTCTTCCGATCCTGGCCGGGGCCTTAAAGGTAGTGCTCACCGGGCTCCTGGCGCGCGAGCTCGGAGGACGCCGGACGGCGCAAACGATCGCCGCTTTGTGCGCGCTCACCGCGCCCGGATTTTTCGCGATGGACAACTGGCTCTCGATGAATGCGTTCGAGCCGCTGTTTTGGACCGGCTGCGCATTGTTCGTCGCGCGTATGATCCGCGAGGAGCGGCCGGCGTACTGGTTGTGGTTTGGAATCATCGCCGGCCTTGGCCTGGAAAACAAGTATTCGATGTTGATCTTCGGCGCGGGCCCGATCGCCGGATTGCTGCTGACTCCCGAACGCCGTATTCTCCGCACGCCGTGGATGTGGGCCGGCGCCCCGCCCCCGTTTGAGCGGTGTTCTGGAGAAGCGACTGAATCTCAGGATCGGCATTCCAGCGCGCCGCCCGTTCCTTCAGAATTAGATACGTTCGCATGCAGCCACTCGCGAAATCCTTAACACCGCTGTAGTCTTCGGTCCGATAAGCGTGGGCATCGAAATGCCGAGGGCCCGCGTACCCGACATCCTCCAGAAATTTTACCAGCCAAAAAGTCGACTTCAGATTCGCGGAACCGAAGCGCAAGTCCTGGTCATAGCGACCCGGCGTTTGATCGTTCAGATCGATATGGTAGAGCTTCCCGGCCTGACACGCTTCCTGAAACTCCTTAACAATCCTGTCCCGCTCGGCGGGCGCGGCGTCGATCGGCACCAGATCGTTGTCGTGCAAATTCACTCCCCACGCACCGACTTCCGCTATAAGCTTTACAGCATACACAGGCGGGAGCGGCGCTCTCACCGTATCGCCAAACGGGTCCCGCCCCCGCGATTGCCGAGGGTCCAGAGACCGAATGAAAACTTATGTTCGGGAAGTGGTTTATATCGATCAGGCATAGAATGAATGCAAGCCGCGAAGGGCGGGATAGAGACGCTGGTACTCCCCGTAGCGTTCGTTCATGAATTTAACAACGTCGGGCCGGCACGAGACGTTCTCCAGCAGGTGGACCGCTTGGTCGCAAGCGTCATCGACTCCGGGCCACAACCCGGCGCCAACCCCCGCTAAGATGGCTGCGCCAAACGCCGCACCCTCCTCGGCTGCGACGATTTCGACAGAGTGATTGTAGATATCCGCCTGGATCTGGCGCCACAGCGGCGATCGCGCGCCGCCTCCGCCGAGTCGAATCTTTTCCACGGGCAGGTTCATCTCCGCGAATATCGTAAGACTGTCGCGCAGACTGAACGCGACTCCTTCGAGGACGGCACGAATGACGTGCGCGCGGGTATGATGGGCAGCAAGACCGACGAGTCCGGCACGGACATTCGGATCCAGATGCGGGGCTCGCTCGCCCATCAGATACGGTCCCCAGAGAACGCCATCCGCACCCGGCGGCGCCAGGGCTGCCTCTTCGGTCATGCGGTGATAGGACCAGGGCTCGGTGTTCGATTCCGCACTGAGCAGATCGCGGAGCCAGCGCAGCGAAAGGCCGGCCGCCTGAGTCACACCCATGACATGCCAGCGGCCAGGAATAGCGTGACAGAATGTATGCAAGCGGCCCCTGGGGTCGAGCGCCGGGCGGTCGGTCGCCGCGAACACCACACCAGATGTTCCAATGGTCGCGCTCACCGTGCCCGGTCGCGTAATCCCCGTCCCGACCGCGCCCGCCGCCTGATCCCCTGCACCTGCGACGATCGGAGTTCCCTCTACAAGACCGGTCATTTGGGCGGCCTGAGCTGAAACGTGCGCACAGACCGCTGGAGATTCAAAAATCATCGGGAGCAATCCGGTGTCGATCTTGACATGGCGGAGGAGATCTTGCGACCAGCATCGGCGTGCCACATCCAGCATGAGTGTGCCGGAAGCTTCCGCCACATCGATGGCATATTCGCCGCTCAGACAGAATCGAACATAGTCCTTGGGGAGAAGTATATGGCGGACGCGGCTCCACACTTGAGGCTCATGCTCCCGAATCCATAAAAGCTTGATCAAGGTGAAATTGGTAAGCGCGGGATTGCAGGTGAGCTCCAGAAGATGCCGAGCGCCGAGAGTCTGATTGAGCCACTCACACTGTTCCCCGCCCCTCTGATCGCACCAAATAATGGAGGGCCGTAAGACGCGGCCATCCTTGTCGAGAACCACGGTTCCGTGCATTTGGCCGGTTAGGCCGATGCTGGCAATTTGCCGGGGCCGTATGCCGCTTTGAGACAGGACCGACTTGATCGATTGTTGGCAAGCTCTCCACCAATCGGCGGGATCCTGTTCAGCCCAAGCCGTTCGAGCTGAAGTGAAGGCTTGGTGGTCGGTAGTCGCGGAGGCGATCAACGAGCCATCATCCGCCAGTACCACGGCGCGGGAGCCGCCCGTGCCCACGTCGATGCCTAGGACGGGAATAAGGTTCTCCTCTCCAAATGAGCCCGGGCGATTTCCCAAAAGTGCAAGGATCCGAACCTAAGGGCGTTTTCGGTTGGTGCTGGCCGAGGCGGCGTGAAGACCATTCCGCTTCCAGGGGGCCGAACTAGAGTTCCGACGTGTCCTCTTCGATCTCGCCCAAGTCCGGCTTGCGGTCCTCGATCACGCGATCCTCGTCCGCCCACGCCAGCGGTTGGTTTTCCAGCGGCTCGTCGCGCTTTTCTTTTCGGTCAAGTTCTTTGTGCGGGTTCATAGGTTCATCCTCGCACCAACCATGACACATGGCGACCCGTAGACGGCGGCAACCCCGCGTCGTAGGGTATAGGAATGACGTTGATGGAGCAAGAAGCTCACCCGAACTCATGGGACGCACTGTGGGCGAAACCGAAGGACACCTTTGCGGCATCACGGGAGGCCCAGATCGAACGCGTCCATGCGGACGCTTCCGTTCGTGAAGGGTGGAAGTCGGATATCGAAGAGGTGCACCGTGACAACTATGAGCGTTTGATCGATACATCGGTCCAGCGCTCAAGAAAATGAAAATCGCCCTAAACATCGCGGGTCTCGTCCTGATCGTCTTGGGAGGAATATGGTTCTTCCAAGGAATAAACGTGCTGCCCGGTAGTTTTATGACCGGACAAATCCGTTGGGCTGTCTATGGCGGAATGGCCTTTACCGCAGGAGCCGTGTTGCTGATTACCATCAACCGAAGGCGGCGATTGGACGGTCGGCGGTAGAAGCTCCTGCCGGGGCGCCGCGGTTGTCGATCGAAGACGTTCCGAGTTTTAGCTTCCAGCTGGGGTTCATTGAATCGGGCTGAATCTACCTGTACTCGGAGAGTCACTGCGGACGGCGCGCTCATCGAGATCGTTGCGCCCGGTGGAAACGGGACACCCTGACCGCCGAGGAACTCGCGCCTGAGAAGACCTGCGCGACTCTTTGTATGGCAATTCACCCCCGTGTTCTCAAGAGCGCACCCGCGCAACCGATGAGCATCGTGAGAGGTGATGGGCCTTCGTTCGATCCCTGGAATCGACGTGACCGTGCTGGCGGCGGGAATAACGTCCGCACAGATCAACGCCGAGTATCGCGTCAAGCCTGCGTTTCTGTGCAACTTCGCCAAATTCGTCGAATGGCCGCCTGATCGCGGGCCTGCTCCCAGCGACGCGATCGCCGTTTGCGCGTCAGGAACAAGTCCATCCGGCGAGACACTCGCTCTGGTTGTTGAGTGGCAGACCATGCGGAGCCAACCGCTGTGCCGTCGCCAGATCCGGACCCCGGGCAAATGTGAGATCAATCGGGCCGCGGCCGATGACCAGGCGCTGACCATCAGCTCGAAGCTGCCGAGCATGGCCGAGGGTCCTACGCAAATCGCATGACAAAGGTCAGCCGCTATCGAAATCTGCCTATCAAGCGCAAGCTGGTTCTGATCATCATGGCTACTGTCGGTGCCTCCCTCACCCTCGCGCTCGGGGCCAACCTTGTTTTTGCCGATTATGTGCTGCGCAACGACATCATGACGGATCTGGAGATTCTGGCAGAGGTGGCCGGCTCCAACAGTGCTGCCCTGTTCAAGTCCAATGACGCATCCGCCGCGGCCGAATTTCTCTCTGCGCTTCGGGCGAAGCCGCACATCACCAGCGCGGCTCTCCTCACCAGCGATGGGCGCGTTTTCGCGCAATACCAGCGCGATCCCGGCTCGACGAGACCGGCGCCGCCGTTTCATCGGGAAGGAGCCTGGGTGAAAAATGACCGGCTCATCGTTTATCGCGCGGTTCCTCTGACAGGCCAGAGCGAAGGCGTCATTTATATCGAATCCGACTCGGATGAGGTGCATGCACGGCTGTTGCGCATCTTTTCGCTGATGCTCGTGATTCTACTGGTCACCATGGCGCTGGCGCTGGTCATGTCTTTACGCGTGCAGCGCGTCATTTCCGAGCCCATCGCACACCTGGCATCCACCGCGCGCAAGATTTCAAGCGAAAAGGATTATACGGTCCGCGCGGAAAAACGCGCCGACGACGATTTGGGCCATCTCATCGAGACCTTCAACACCATGCTCGCCGAGATCGAGTTTCGCGACGCGACGCTGCTTCGCAACCACGATCATCTGGAGCAGGAAGTGAGCATACGCACCCAGGAACTGGCGCAGGCCAAGGATCGCGCCGAAGCCGCCAACCGCGCCAAGAGCGAATTCCTGGCAAATATGAGCCACGAAATCCGCACGCCCATGAACGGCGTCCTGGGAATGACCGAGCTGATGCTCGATACCGAGTTGACGGCGGAGCAGCGCGAAAGCCTGGAGATCGTCAGGCTCTCGACCGATTCGTTGCTGACGGTGATCAACGATATCCTCGATTTTTCCAAGATCGAAGCCGGAAAGATGACTCTCGATCCGGTGCGCTTTCACGTGCGCGAGTGCGTGGAAGAAGCTGTTCGGGCGCTGGCGCTGAAGGCGCACTCCAAGCGGCTCGAGCTGTTGTTGGATGTGAAGCCAAATGTCCCCGCCCACGTCGTCGGGGATGCGACCCGCCTGCGGCAGATCATTACCAATCTGGTGGGCAACGCCATCAAATTCACGGACTACGGAGAAGTGGCGGTCAACGTCGATGTGGATACGAAAGTCGGCGAGCGGATCCGCCTACGATTTGAAGTTCGCGATACCGGAATCGGCATTCAGACGGAGAATCGCGCCCTGATCTTTGAAGCCTTCGCGCAGGCCGACGGCTCGACTACGCGCAAGTTCGGCGGAACGGGCCTGGGGCTTAGCATCTCCGCGCGCCTGGTGAAGCTGATGGAGGGAGAAATTCAAGTGCAAAGCGATCCGGGGCGTGGAAGCTGTTTTCACTTCACGGCCTGCTTCGGGCCCGATGGCGTGGTCGAGCCGCGGGATGCGCCGGACCCCTCGATCGAAGGGGTGCGAGTCCTGATTGTGGACGACAACGCCACCAGCCGGCGCGTCCTGGCGGACCTGCTGACGCGCTGGAACATGAAACCGGCGGCGCTTGAAACCGGATGGGAGGCGCTGGCGGCGCTGCGCCATGAAGCCGAGAGCTCGCCTTTTTCCCTGGTCCTGATCGATGCGCACATGCCCGGAATGAGCGGCTTCGAGTTAGCGCGGGAGATCCGGAACGCTCCCGGTGTGACTGGCGCCCTATTGATGATGCTCACCTCGAACGAGCGCGCTGAGGATATTCAGCGCTGCCAGGCCCTGGGGATTTCCGGCTATCTGACGAAGCCGGTGCGGCACGCCGAACTGCGATCCGCCATGTCCGTAGCGCTTGCGCGGCATACCATCGCCACGCCGAACGATCCGGGCGCCGATGTTGCGGCGCTTGCTTTCGCGCTCCGCGAACCGCACGTCGCCATGCGTATTCTTCTTGCCGAGGACAACGTGGTGAATCAGCGCGTGGTCCGGGGCATTCTTGAAAAGTCGGGTCATTCGGCGGTGCTGGCGCGCAATGGAATCGAAGCGGTCGAGAAGTTTCACGGGGAGAAGTTCGATCTCGTGCTGATGGACGTGCAGATGCCCGAAATGGGCGGCTTTGAAGCGACCGCGAAGATCCGGGAAACCGAAGGGGCCTGTCGCACGCCGATCGTCGCTCTCACCGCTCATGCCATGAGCGGAGATCGCGAGCGCTGCCTCGACGCCGGGATGGACGACTATCTCGCGAAACCGATCCACTCTTCCGCGCTGATCGCAATGATCGAAAAATACAAAGCCGCGCGCGACGTTGGCGCACGAGGGTAGAGGCGTATGCGGGCGGGCATTCATGCGAACGGCGTTGTGGAAGATTGCTCCGGTAATGTCGGATTCACTGCATCTCGACGCATGTCGCCTACTCGTGGGACTATCGCTCCGGAGCTAGGGCCGGCGCTTCCGATTATGATACTTATCTTTTGCGGTCCCCGATCAGTGGCGTTCGCGCACGATTTACGCTTTCGGTTCCAGACGAACATTGTGGCCCCGGTAAAGCCGTTGCTGCCGCAGGGGCTCCCATCGCGGATTTCTGTGGAACAGAAGTGAGACCCCGGGCTCAGGTCGATCACAAAGAAAATCCGCTGTGAACTAAGGTGCGCCGAGGTGAACGCGGTCGCGCTCGTTTTCCCCGCAAACGTACTCGATCAGATCGCTATCGGGAACCAGGACTTCCTTCACCTTGACCGTGAACGGGTGCGAGTACATCCTCGGATCGTCAATCGTCAACTCCAGATCCATGTGGCCAAAATCACGACGGTGAAAGCGCTCACGAATCCGCAGTTGCTCGCTCTGCGGGTGTCCGGTTGCATCGAGCCAGCCACGATCATTGAAACCGGCCGAATCCACGACGAATGTGTCGCCTTCCCACTTTCCGACCGAGTATCCCATCCACGCCGGTTGTGGGTCGGCCGGGAGCTTGCGGCCGTCCGTGTAGATCTGCCGGAACGTATTGCTTTGCTCGTAGAGCATCACGGTGAGGCCGGGGTGCTGGAGGATTCTGAACGGGAGATAGTTGTCGAGGTCGCCACGCGGAATACCTTGCGGAACGCAGCGCGTGGAAGGGCTTTCCAAACTGCCGCTCGGCCCGGTGTGCTCTCGGAATAAAGCCATCCCTTCCGGGCGCATGATCTGCTCTTCGGGATTGAAATCGGCGAGTATGTCCACAAAATATTTAGAGAACGTACGCGGATCGTCACCGGGCACGGCGAAAGTTTCCAGTTTTCTGCCAAGAGCGCGATCATTCTCGCCGGGCAGCGCATAGGCGGCTTGCCAAATTCCGGAAAGATCGACTTTCCCGTTCGCGCGCGGAGCGGGCGCGTCCAGATTTGGCTTGCCGTCTTGGGTGCGCGGCGTGTGCCGGTCGGGATAGTTGAGCCATTGAGCCGCCAGAGGCGCCCATATTCCAAGCAGAAAAGCGGCAATCGGTTTCATGGGCAAGAGAACGCGCAGAGAGTGGCGTGCGTCGATGAGAATTGGATTTGCTTTCATGACTCACTTCCGAGCGGATGGACCGTATCCAGGGCGAAACGCCGGAATTAGCCCCTCATCGTAACATTTGCGTCCGTGTGGGAGGAGGTCCTTTCCGGAAAGTCACTTACGATGATACGAACTATGAAGATGCAATCGGAATGCGCCCTTCAGGCGGCATCGAGAGCAGCCGGCGATTCCCGTGGAAGACGCGGCCCCGATACTGTGGCGAGTGAAAGGCGCAAACTATATCAAAAGGAGCGGATCGTGCGAAGCAACTTCCGGAGAATGATGGGCGGCCTGCTCCTACTGGTCGGCGTAGGACTTGCAGAGCGCGTTGGCGTGGCCCAGAACGTCAAGTTGACCTTCGGTATCCCCACTTTTCAGGTCGATCCGTCTTGGCCCCGGCTGCCCGAAAAACTCAGGTTGGGGATGGTCACAGGCATCGCCGTGGATGCACAAGATCATGTGTGGGTGCTGCACCGGCCGGCGACCGTGAAGGACCGGGAGAATTCCGCGCCTCCGGTTCTCGAGTTCGATGAGAAAGGAAAGTACGTTCGGGGCTGGGGCGGACCGGGCGTGGGGTATGATTGGCCCGACGAAAACGAGCATGGCATTTTCGTCGACTACAGGGGTAACGTCTGGATCGGTGCCGGCGGCGGTCCCGATAGGACCGTGAATCAGATCCTCAAATTCACCAAGGCCGGCAAATTTCTGTTGCAGATAGGGCATCGCGGGAAGAGCGCGGGCAGCAACGACGTCGAAAATCTGAATAACGCCGCCGACGTCTATGTCTATCCAAAAACAAACGAGGTCTTCGTAGCCGATGGCTACGTCAATCGGCGCGTGATCGTTTTCGATGCCACCACTGGTGCGTTTAAGCGTGATTGGGGTGCATACGGAAACAAGCCCGACGATTCCGGCGAAAGGGGCCGGAATATCCAGCAATTCGCCATCGTTCACCATGTTCGCGTATCGAACGACGGCGTGGTCTATGTCGCCGCTCGACAGGACGGACGCGTTCAGTCCTTCACACTGGACGGCACATTTCTGAAGGAGGTCTTCCTCGATAAGGACACCAAAGAAGGGACGGGAGTGGCTTCCCTTGCGTTTTCTCGCGATCCCCAACAGAAGTTCATGTACGTTCTCGATCTCAGTAAAGGTTTAGTGCACATCTTGAACCGTCAAACGTTGGAGACCGTTGGATCGTTCGGCAGATCCGGCGGCAATCCTGGTGAATTTAGGATTCCGCACAACATTGCGGCCGATTCCCGTGGGAATCTCTACGTCACGGAACTCGGCGTCCGAAGTGACGACAAATGGGCCGGCAGAGTCCAAAAATTCCTCTATAAGGGACTTTCGCATCCCTAGTCCGGTATTTTGACACGATGGAAAAGGTTAATCGAGAGCCCACGCTTGCGTGTCGCATCGCGCGTCGGCTGGCCAACGGAGACGCGTCAAGGTTTCCGTTAATGAGCGATGCCACGTGGTAACGGGCAACTCCCAGCGCCTCGGGGCGGCTGGGCACCGCTCCCTTTGCCGTCCTCCGTACCCTTGAATCGTTGCCTAAGGTAAGCGATGGACGATAATCGGATTGGCGTTTTACTGTTTCCAGGGCCAAGGCATTTGTTGCCGCTGAAACGAGTAGCAAAGAGGGGGCATGGGCAAAATATGACTGCGGAACCCAATCCGCCGATGGCCGGGACGAGGACTCGCACGGTGGTCGATGATTTCAATGAGGCATTCAATCGGCACGATCTTGATGCCCTAGCGGCCTTGCTCACGGATGACACGGTCTTCGAGGATACATCTCCACCGCCGGACGGGAAGCGAATTGAGGGTAAATTTGCGGTCGTCGCTTTCTGGCGGGAATGGTTTGCGCGCAATCCCGATGCGTTATTCGAGGCCGAGGAAATCTTTGTCAGTGGCGATCGTGCAGTCGTGCGCTGGATATATCGCAAGACTCGCAATGGACAACCGTGGCATCTTCGTGGAGTGGACGTATTCGTAGTACGCGACGGTAAAGTGGCTGCGAAACTCGCGTACGTCAAGGGGTGACTGGTGAACCGGGGAACTAACTTCCACAAGCCGACGGTACTAATCCCCGCCAGCTTCCTCTAACGCCCCTTCGCATCCCGCCGAACAAATCCAGGCGAGAATCCGTCATCCCTATAGACGGTCTTCGAAGATGACGATCATCCCTTCGGAGTCGAGGGCTCTCTTTTCTAGCTGGCTCGATTTTCGTAGGCCCAGCGCGTTGGAGGTTTCGTGGCAAAAGGTCTCAAGATAATTCTTCTTTTGTCTCTGCTCTGTTCTCTTACCGCCATAACGGCGCAACAATTTCCGTTGTGGGAACGGTTGCTCGGCTACTATGGCGGCAAAACCGATGAGACTCCCGTGCCCTCGATGAAGATGGGCAATCACATGCAGATGTCGTTCAAGGGCAGGCCGCAACCCGGGGACGAACAACGGGCCCAGCGGATCGTCGCTGTCGCTCGAAGCGTAGTTGCACATTACTCCGATGTGAACACCGCGCTTCGAGATGGCTACAAGCCGTTTCATCCCACAGGCAAACTGGGCGAAGAGGTCCACTACACGAACTATCGCTACAACCGGCTTGAGCAGCGTCACGTAGACTACGACCATCCCGGCTCGATCCTGTACAAACGCACGCCGGAAGGCATGCAGGCCGTGGGTGTCATGTATACCGCCCGGCAGGATGCGACGGCGGATCAATTGAATGCAGTCGCTCCCCTCAGCTTCGCGACCTGGCACCGTCACGTGGACTTCTGCGGCGGACCGCAAACTTTGTCTCTGAAGGAGCAGCTTGGGCCGCATGCGCAGTTTGGTCCACAAGGAAGTATCCACACCGAAGAGGCATGCAAAGAGGCCCACGGGCTTTGGATTCCAGTGGTCTTCGGATGGATGACTCATGCCTACCCCAACGCAAAGTCCCCCAAAGACGTATGGGCCGGAATGGACATGCACATGGATGCCAACACCGACGAAGGAGAAATGACGAGGTAGGCGTCCGCCCTTCGCTGCGGGTTTGCTGCCTCGGGAAGACGATCATGCCGACACCACCATTGGAGTGGCGGCCGCGAAAGAGCGAATCGATGCGGACGCCAGCCATGGAGGAGGTAGCTCCGACGCGTGTGATTTTCATCGTTTTTCCTTTTGGTTGGAGCGGCTGAAGTGACATGCTCCTTCAGTTGCTTTCGAATCCATCCTTCATGACGGGTAAGGCGGAAAACCCACCTTTACCGCATCACGTAGCCACCGTCGACTGAGATGGATTGCCCGGTGATATAGCTGGCGAGGTCGCTGCACAGGAACAGGACCGCGTCAGCGATCTCCTCAGGACGGCCTAGACGCTTCATCGGCACAAAGGTTTGGAGCATCTTATCCAACTCCGGTCCCTGCCCCTCGGCGATCATTTTGTCGGACATGGGCGTTTGAATCATTCCGGGACAAACATCATTAACGCGGATGCCGCGGGTCGCATACTCGAGCGCGGCGCTCTTGGTAAAGCCGATGACGCCGTGCTTCGCGGCATGGTAGGTGCCGCGCTGATTGCCGCCGATGAGCCCGCCGAGCGAAGAGCAGTTAACGATTGCCCCGCTGCCTTGTTTGCGCATGACCTGCAGTTCGAATTTCATACAACTCCACACGCCGCGCAGGTTCACGGCCATGACGCGGTCGTAATCATCGCGCGGCATGTCGGCGGTCTCCGCCAGCACGTTCTGAATGCCGGCGTTATTGTACGCGGCGTCCAGTCGACCGAACTGCGCCACCGTTTGCTGCACCATGGCCTCGACCTGGGCATCCTCCGCCACATCACAAGTGACAGCGAGCGTCTTGTAGCCCCGGTCTGCGAGTTCCTTCGCCGCCGTTTGCACTTCTTTCTCGTTGCGATCGGCCAAGACCACGGAAGCGCCGGCCTCTGCAAATGCCCGGGCCGTTGCAAGGCCTAGACCCGAGGCCGCACCTGCAATGAGCGCTACTTTCTGGGTAAACGAAATTTCCACAATGATCTCCCTCCGTTGCTCTGAAAATGTTGCTCTGAAAAGCCGCACAACAGGATAGACGCGGGATATTTATGATCCGATGCCGTTGTTCTTGATAACCCTCATGAGTATCATTCATGAATGAGGAGAAACGATCTTGCGGATCTCTCGGCGTTTGCCGCCGTTGCGGCCGAGCGCAGTTTTACCCATGCCGCCGCCAGGCTCGGCATATCGCAGTCTGCTCTGAGCCACTCGATACGAGGTCTGGAAAAAAGGATCGGGGTTCAACTGCTCGCACGAACCACACGCAGCGTGTCCGCGACAGCAACGGGGACGGCGTTGCTTCGGGAACTCTCCCCGGCTTTAGACCGGATTGGAAAAGCACTCGCAGAAACCATGCAGCAGCGCGAGCGCCCCGCGGGTCGAATCCGACTCATCATTCCGCGTACCGCGACCGAAATGGTGATCCTCCCGAAATTGGCAAAATTCGCCCGTACCTATCCCGAGATCGTTTTGGAGATCAGTTCCTCGAACGACCCCGTCGACCTGGTAGCGGGAGAGTACGACGCAGGTGTCCAGCTGGGGGAGTTCATTCAGCGGGACATGATCGCGGTGCGAGTCACAGAAGAGATGCGGCTTGCTGTGGTCGGTTCTCCCGCGTATTTCGAATCGAACGCGATTCCGCGCCACCCGCGGGATTTGAAAGACCACTCCTGTATTGGCTTTCGATTCAGCAACGGTCTCTACCGGTGGGAATTTCAAAAGGGCCGCACGGCTCTCACGGTCAGTCCACAAGGGCCCGCCTCATTCGACGATCCGGATCTTGTGGTTCAGGCAGCGCTGGATGGCGCGGGAATCGGCACGGCTATGGAGGAGACTCTTAAAGAAATGATCGCTGAAGGCCGTCTCATTCAGGTTCTCAAAGATTGGTGCCCGCCATTCCCCGGGTATTTCCTCTACTATCCAAGCCGCCGAAACCAAACTGCCGCATTAGCGGCACTGATCGAAACGCTGCGGCTCTCCGGGTGAACGCGAGGCAATCGGCTGTTCTTGGGGAAGCAGTGTTGCATCGATGGATCCGCTGGAGTCGGAAAGGGCAACCCAATTGTCTGGACCCAAAACGCCGAGGAAGCCGGCACCGGGGAGCGCGTTGGTGTAGGATGTCATCAGGTCGTACAATCGGAGCAATCGCATGAATGTCCGCCATCTCGTACCGTCCGTGAGCCGCCAGCTCCTGTCCATGGGATGCCTCATGTTGGCTGCCGGCCTGCAGCAGCCGGTTCACGCATCAGGCGTAGACCTCTCGAAGTTCAGGCGCATCGAGCCGCAGTTCATCGCGGCGCTGGGAGACCCCGGCGCCACCTCTGGTACGGGCGCGCAATCATGGGGCTTCTGGAACCAGGACCCGGGCCCGCGCGCTTGCAAGCTGGACCACTACCCTCAATTGAAGGCGGCCGGCGGCGTGGCGCCGGCACAGTGGAAATTCGACGCCGGGGACTGGTGGCTCGAGGAACACGGCTTGATCATGGAGAAGCCGACCTTTCCGCTGGCTCCCGGGAAATACCTCGTCACGGGCGACCGCGAGGTGACGAGCGTACTGACGATTCACCCCAAGGACAAGGACGGCAATCAGCGGTGGGAACTCGCCGACGGCGCGACCCTCTACGATGTCACCCATCTCGGATGCCGCTCCGCACGCTACACGCCGGCGGCTAACAACTCGTGCTCGCCCACAAACGTTCGGACCACAGGTTTTCCGGTGACTCCAGGGGCGGCCATGCCCGTCGTGAACGGCTGCCGCAAGCAGGACTACGCGGTTCTCATCGTTATTGGGCTGCCCGCCGCTCACTGAGTGGCCGCACGCAGGCGCGACCGCTCGCCACGTGACGCGGCGACGCCCGAACACTCCTTCTCTACCGAGTGGCCGGAGCGCCCCGAGAACAAATTCATAGCGGACGGATCCGACTATTCTCCCGAGTAACGGGCTTGGCGTTTACCACCTTGGAGCAGAATCAACTGCTGCTGGGGCATGCTTGCTGTGAGCTCATTTGGGAGCGAGTTCGCCATACCAATAGGATGCGGTCACTCCGTGTTTTCCTGCGCTAACCCGCCGCGCGATTGCCTGACCGATCGATCCGGCTCCGATCACGACAATGACGTTTTTCAAGACACTCTCCTCTGCTATGCGGATTTGAGAGACGCCATATCAATCGAAAAACGGTATTTCACATCCGCCTTCAGCAATCGCTCGTACGCTTCGTTGACCTTTTGCATCGGAATCACTTCAACATCGGCGGTGATGTTGTGTTGGCCGCAAAAGTCGAGCATCTCCTGCGTCTGGGGAAGGCCGCCGATATTTGATCCCGAAAAACTGCGATTCCCGAAGATAAGGGAGAAGGCAAAGACGCCAAGCGGCTTCGGGGGAGCGCCGACGATGGTGAGGTTTCCGTCCATCGCCAGCAAGTTCAGATAAGCATTGATGTCGTGGCCGGCCGAAACAGCATCGAGGATAAAGTCGATGCTGCCGGCATGTTTTTGCATCTCATTGGCATTTGTCGAGAGGACAACTTCGTCGGCTCCGAGTCGAAGCGCGTCTTCCTTCTTGTTAGGCGAGGTGGTGAACACAACCACGTGAGCCCCCAGCGCATGGGCAAACTTCACTGCCATGTGTCCGAGTCCGCCGAGGCCGACCACACCAACCTTCTTCCCCTTGCCCACCCCGTTTCTGCGCATCGGGGAGTATGTTGTGATTCCCGCGCAGAGGAGCGGCGCGGTCCCGGCAAGATCGAGATTGGACGGAACACGAAGAACAAAGCGTTCATCCACAACGATGCTATCGGAATAGCCCCCGTAAGTAACACCCCCAAGATGCGTGTCCGGGGAGTTGAACGTGAGTTTTAGGTTCGGACAGAAGTTCTCCAGCCCAGCCTTGCAGCGCCGGCAGGTGCGATCGGAATCGACCAGGCACCCCACCGCAGCCAAATCCCCTGCTTTGTATTTGGTAACAGCCGGGCCGACCTTAGTCACACGCCCGACGATCTCGTGTCCGGGGACAATCGGATACACAGTGGGCATGAACTCGCTCCATTCATTTCGGACGGAGTGAAGATCGGAGTGGCAGATACCGCAGAAGAGGATCTCCATCTGCACGTCGTGTTCGGTTGGATCGCGCCGTGGGATCGTTGTTCCCGCCAAGGGTGAGGTCGCGCTCGAAGCGGAGTAGGCTTTCGTCTTGTACATGGTATTTTCCTTCCTTCTTGGTTTCGGCTTGAGTTCAGGCCAGATATTGTTCGTCGCTGACTTTTTCCATCCAGTCGGTCGACTTTCCGTCAAGCTGCTCGACAATGGCGATGTGCGTCATGGCCGTGGTTGGCGCTGCCCCGTGCCAGTGCTTTTGTCCGGGAGGGAACCAGATCACATCCCCCGGACGGATTTCCTCAATCGGGCCTCCCCAGAGTTGCGCTCGACCGCAACCCGCCGTCACGATCAGAGTCTGCCCTAGCGGGTGCGTGTGCCAAGCTGTCCGGGCACCCGGCTCAAACGTAACACTTGCCCCAAGTACACGCGCCGGGGCGGGCGCGTTAAAAAGTGGGTCGACTCGCACCGTGCCGGTGAAATAGTCTGCCGGTCCTGTGCCTGAAGGCTGTGAACCACTTCGTTTGATTTCCATTAGGCGTCTCCTTATTTACCATTGTGTTTGAAAAGATCATCGTCCGGTCATTTTCAGCGTCCGTTCATTCAAGCGTGGGACAGCTTTCGTCAATCTGATTGTCGGACGACAAAGTATGTGAGTCCCTAATAAGCGCTCGGGGTCGACGCCACTTGGCCGGTGAACGCGCGACTCGTACAACGGCCTTCGTACTCACACGCGCCGTTCTGGAAAACGACCAAATAGCGCGCCCCCGATCACGACTCAAATCCTCAAACTTCCTTCCGATATGCTTCGCAGGCCCGAAGACTGCTGTTTTCGGAGGGCCGGCCGGTCATCCGTGAAAGCAAAGCTCACCGTTCCTACTTACGATTCGCTCGTCTTGCAGCCCGCGACGGGGCCGGGGCGGATATGAGATTTTTCTCCGAACCGGTCGTCCACGCAGGAGCCGGCCCGCGCGATGGCAATGCCGGCGTTTTGGGCGACGCCCAATATCGGGCGATTTTTGAAGCGTCTCGCGATGCGCTCCTGGTGGCGGACGCGCGGACGGGCATGCTGCTGGATGCGAATCCCGCTGCCGTGGCGTTGCTCGGCCACTCTCTCGAAGAATTCCGCGCCATGCATCAGAGCGCGGTGCATTCCGAGGAGGATCTCGACGCGGGGCGCAACACATTTCAGGAGCGCCGCTATCGGTCCGGGGCGAACGAACACACGCTGGTCCGGGCGGATGGCGCGCGCATTCCCGTCGAGATTTCCGCCAGCCCGATGCGCGGCCCGCAAGGCCAGGAATGGGTTCTCGGAATCTTTCACGATTTGACGGAGCGCGCCGAGGCCGACCGGGCGCTCCGCGCCAGCGAAGAGAAATTCCGGCAAATAACAGAACACATTCGCGATGTCTTCTGGATTGTGCCTCCGAATCTCGATGAGCTTCTCAGGCCGGGCGACGGCGAGAGCTTCTATGTCAGTCCGGCCTACGAACAAGTCTGGGGACGTACCCGCGAAAGTCTTTATGCCGATCCCGCCGCATGGCTCAATGCAATCCATCCCGAGGATGTGGAGCGGGCCCACGTCCTGTTCAACCCGCCGGAGCCGGTCGACACGGAATTCCGCATCCTGACTCCGGAAGGGCAAGTCAAGTGGATCCGCGACCGGGCTTTCCCGATTCGGGCCCACGACGGAAGCCTGATCCGCGTGACCGGCATTGCGGAGGATATCACCGAGCGGAAGAACTATGAAGCGGCTTTGATTCTGGCTCGCGAGCAGGCCGAAGCCGCCAGTCGCACCAAGAGCATGTTCCTCGCCGCCATGAGCCACGAGCTCCGCACCCCGCTCAACGCGATCCTCGGATTCGCGGAGTTGCTCTCCCTCGACATGGCGGATCGCGGGATTCACGAATGGGACGAAGACCTGCAGAAGATTCGGAGAGCCGGGAATCATTTGCTCTCCGTCATCAGCGACGTATTGGATTTCTCGAAAATTGAAGCTGATCGCATCGAGCTCGTGCCGGAGACCTTCGACGTGCAGGCTCTCTTGAACGATGTGATCGCCAGCTTCGATGCGATCGTTCGCAAGAACGAGATCGACCTGCAGACCGAGTGTGAACCGGCGGCGCTCTCTCTCGACCGAACACGAGTCGGCCAATGCCTTTTCAACCTGGTCGGCAACGCATGCAAGTTCACGCAAAAGGGGCGGGTGCGGGTCCAGGGAGCATGGGAGCGGACGGGCGACCAGGAGTTCTACGCGATCTCGGTCGCCGATACCGGCATCGGAATTCAGCCGCGGGATCTGGAACAGTTATTCCAATACTTCACGCAGGTCGATAACTCGCGGAAGCGGAAGTATGGCGGCACAGGTTTGGGATCGGCCATCAGCCGCCGGCTCGCCCGTTTGATGGGTGGCGATATAACGGCCGAGAGCAAGTTCGGAGCGGGTTCCAGGTTCACGATTCGCCTGCCCAAACATCTCTCTCCGGCAGCCACCGAAACTTCCCCTGATGAATCGGCTGGATGAAGGGAGCAGGATATGGCACTGATCTTGGTGGTTGAGGACAACGAGGCCAACGTCGAGTTGATCAGCCGGTTCCTGCGGCGTAGCGGTCATCGGGTTCTGGTGGCTTTCGATGGCTTGACCGGGGTGCGGATGGCTGCTGAAAATATTCCGGATTTGATCCTGATGGATTTGGGCTTGCCCGATCTGGATGGCTGGGAAGCGGCGCAGATGATCAAGTCCAAGGCGGAAACCGCGCAGGTTCCGATCATCGCGCTCACCGCTCACAACCTGGCGGAAGACGTCGACCGGGCCGTGCGCGTGGGCATCGACGCCTACGAAACCAAGCCGATCATCTATCAGCGCCTGATGGAAAAGATCGCCTCGTTCTGTTGACGCCTGTGTCCTTTGAGGCTTCTCGGGCCGTGGTGCGTTTGACGGCGTAATCCGCGATGCGAACTGAAGCCCGTTGTGCTGTGACCTTTCACGCGCGACTCCTACAACGGCCCTGGCACTCACGCGCGCCGTTCGGGAAAACGACCGCCTGAGTGTCGGATCTTACCGCCGCGCTATCCTGCATTTAATAAATGGCGTTGCTGCGTGGCCAAGAAATACAGCGTCGAGGCCCGCCCCGGGTATCGCCCAAGGGGTTATGACGGCTCCGCTCGGGCGCGAAAGGCCATGGCTTTGGGGTGAAGGCTGGCCCGTCGCCGCGCTCGCCCTGCTCAAACTGTTGATTCACGCCTGGACGGGCCTGCGCTACGGCTACTTTGTCGACGAGCTGTATTATTTGGCCTGCTCGACGCACCTCGCGTGGGGTTATGTGGATCAACCTCCGCTGATTGCTTTCCTTGCCCACGCGGAACGCGCGCTGCTCGGCGACTCTCTCGCCGCGATCCGCGTTCTTCCGATCCTCGCCGGATCGCTCAAAGTGGTGCTCACCGGGCTCCTGGCGCGCGAGCTCGGGGGACGCCGGACGGCGCAAACCATCGCCGCTTTGTGCGCGCTCACCGCGCCCGGATTTTTCGCGATTGACAACTGGCTCTCGATGAATGCGTTCGAGCCGCTATTTTGGACCGGCTGCGCATTGTTCGTCGCGCGCATAATCCGCGAGGGGCGGCCGGCGTACTGGTTGTGGTTTGGGATCCTCGCCGGCGTTGGCATGGAAAACAAGTATTCGATGTTGATCTTCGGCGCGGGCCTGATCGCCGGATTGCTGGCGACGCCCGAACGCCGCATTCTTCGCACGCCGTGGGTGTGGGCCGGCGCCGCGATCGCGCTGGCGATATTCGCCCCGAACCTGGCCTGGAACTTCGCCCACCATTTTCCGTTTCTCGATCTGCAAGCCAACATTCGCGCGAGTGGGCGCAACGTCCCACTTCCACCGCTGACGTTTCTGGCGCAAGAGACTGTGGCGATGCTGCCTCTCAGTCTTCCCGTGTGGCTCGCGGGTCTGTGGTTCTATTTCCGCGCTCCCTCGGGACGGCGATTTAGGGCGCTCGGCTGGGCCTGGATCGCGACCGCTGCGGTGATCATAACCGCGAATCCGCGCACGTATTATCTTTTCCCGGCTTTCCCCATTCTGTTTTCCGCTGGCGCAGTGATGTGGGAGGCGTGGATCGCCCAATGCATCGCCCAAAGGAGGTCGCTCCCAAGCAGGACAGTCTGGCGCTGGTGGATCGGGACCTACGCCGTGCTGTGGATCGCCGCGGCCGCGCTCGCCCTTCCGCTTGCCGTGCCGGCGCTGCCTGTCGAAGCGTACATTCGCTACGCCTCCTTCCTCCACGTCGAACAGCCGCGCATCGAGACGGCGGAGCTCGGACCGCTGCCGCAGCTTTTCGCGGATCAATTCGGATGGAAAGAGATGACCGCGGCGGTCGCAGAGGTGTATTGGCGTTTGCCGCCCGGCGTACGCCCGCGCACGGCAATCTTCGCGCAGAACTATGGCCAGGCCGGCGCCATTGATTTTTTCGGCCCGCACTATGGAATCCCGAAAGCCATCAGCGGCCATCAGAGCTATTGTTTGTGGGGTCCGGGAGTCTATACGGGCGAGAGCGTCATCGTGCTGGACGGCGCCCTCAGGACGTTAGAAAAACAGTTCGAACACGTGCGCGTGGCCGGTCGCGTCGAGCACCCCTACTCGATGCCGTATGAGCATTTCAATATCTATTACTGTACGGGTCTGCGTGTTCCCTTGAAGGACCTGTGGCCGGCGGTGAAGCATTGGAATTAGCGACCGGGACGGCTGCAGCAGCGTGTTAGCCTTCCTGTGGCGAATGGCACTGTTGACGATCTCCGGCTACGCGGCTTCGGGTGTTGGGAAGAAGTATCCAACGGAGCGGCGATTCACTTCGCTGGATCGATAGCGGGCAGGGCTTGAGGCTCTTCGCGAAAGTCGATCGGCGACATCGGCATGTCAATCTTGATTTCGCGATGCGTCTCAATGGTGAACGTGGAACGCACAGGACCCAACTCCTTCAACGCACTCGCCGTCATCGCCTGGATTTCCTGAACGGTTTCGTCCGTAACCTTTTTTCCTAACTTTTCGAGGCCAACTTTAAAATCAAAGTCGGACATCTTCATCAGTATCTGTGCAGGATCGGCGAATATATCCGCCCTCGCCTGGCGTATCAACTTCGAAGTCTTCGAAATCCAGAGCGTGCGGTCTATCTTCTCGGAATGGGACTTCACCACGTAGCAGTCTTCTCCATCGATGGATTCCTGACCGCTGAGCAGCGCACCTTGCATTGCGCTAATGGCGTTGCCCTGCAAATTGAAAAAGACAGAGGGAACAGTTTGCGCGACGCCGCCTGACACGCCTGTAGCCATGCCGAAACCCTCTTCTGTGCTTTGCGGCTCCGCCTTAATTTCCCCCATTTTGAAGTGTCGATAGCCGCCATCCGACCATAGCGCCCCCTTCGATTTAAAAGCGCCGCCGTTCTCCGCCCACGCGATGCTGAACATTTGAAATCTCGCGAGTTTTATCCGGAAAGATTTAGTTGGGATCTCCGCGGGTGCGTCGCCTGCGCCCTGAGCGCCGTCGCCCGGCGTGCGCATGATCAACGCTAAACGCGCCTCTCCGACGTCAGAATAACTTTGCAGGGAAGCGTATTTCGCCTGAACTTCACGTAGGAGCTGGCTGGCGTCGGGCGATTGGGCACTGGCAAGCCGGCAGGCGCCCAGGAAGAGGAAGGCCACAGTCAAGCTACGCGCTGGGTTCACGGGTGGTTCCTTTACGATGAGACTACCATGGCGCGCTAAGATCGTCCAATTCGCGTTCTCGTGAATCTCGGCAGAACGTACCGACAATGGCGTCGCTGTCCAGCGGCTCTTGAAAACGACCGGCCCGCGTATCGTTCCCTTCCCGCCGCGTTATCCTGCCTGTAGCGGATGGCCCTGCTGACGATCTCCGGCGACGCGGCTTCGGGCTGGGAAGAAGTCGCTCACGGTGCCGCTTCGCTCATTGCATCGCCATTTTGCGGCGCAGACCTTTATCGCCGGTATGTGATTGTCCGGCGGTAAATAAAACGCGTGATCGAAGCGCCCACAGTGGGTTGAAAGATCTCCAACTTCTCTTTCCAATTTCCACGATCGTCCCAGGTCGTCTCGACACGCCTGTCGGCGCCTTGAGGAATAATCGCACTCACGATACGATTTAGGTCAGATGCCTCCTGAGGGGTGGCGCCATCCGGTCGCACGTATCGGATAGAGGCAATCGATCCGTCTCGTTCCCATGTCGTGATTCTCTCCAGCACAGCCGTTCCGCTGGGTGCAAGGAATATTTGTCTACGCACGTGATCTTGGTAGCTAGTTCTGATCACACCGGGAAGCGGACATCCGTCGCAACCGGCTGGAGGTGCATATGGATCCGTCGTTTGCTCGATGACCCGATTCTGACTGTCGTACTTCCAGCGGACGTGGTAGTTGTCCTCTGTACTCCACAATTCCGCAATATTCCCGAGTTCATCCAGACGAAATTTGACGGAATCTCTAGCGCCTTTCTGTGGGGAGAGAATGCGCCGCTGAATGGTTGCTGGTATGCCAGTGTAAAGATATTCTTCCGTGTAAACGATCGCGTCGGGCTCACCCTGACGGATCTCCCGGCGAATTAAGCGCCCGGAAGTGTCGTACTCGGAAACATAATGATTTTGAAGTTTCTGACCACGTCCGCGCTTAAGATCGACGAGTTGGCCGGCAGCATCATACTGATAGTCCTGCCAGAATTCCTCACCTATCTGTTTCCCATCCTTGTTGAACGTTCGCCCCCTCGTGCCCACTAACAGGCCATTCTGATAGGTGTTTGTGGAATGAGTTTCACCCTGCTGGTGTTCCGCTACTTCGACGACGCGATTATCCGCATCATACTTGGTCAGGCGCGATCGAACGAGGACTTCTTTTTCTTCACCCGATGGACCACGATCGACCCTTAATTGTTCCCAAAAAACGCTCTCGACGTTACCGTTCAAGGTGGCTTCGGGATTCTCGACTTGGTCCTGCTCAGCGACGATCGTCAGCAGAGAAACGATCTCTGGTTTGGGTTCAGCCCCGGCGCCCCAAGTTGGTACGCACCATAAGATGGCCGATACCCACAGCGATCTGCGCATTGTTCAATTTTAGGTTGTTTGGCAATCGGCACGCCACGTATGCCTCGGCAGCGATTCGTACCGTGCGAAGTCCGGCCGCCAATTGGACGAAAAGTGCATCACTCGGGGAAGAACCTTTGTCGTCCCGAAGTCCGCTTCCCGCAAATGATCCGCCGCCCGGGTCATCCACCCGTCGTCGCGTTATCCTGCCTGTAGCGGATGGCACTGCTGACGATCTCCGGCGACGCGGCTTCGGGTTGGGAAGAAGTCGCCCGCGAGACCGCTTCGCTTCTGCGCTTTGAACTTGTCACCGAAGCGCGCCTCGCGCAATGGATCATCGAGGAGTTTGGCGATCGCAATTTGCCCGCCCGGGCATGGAAAGCCGCGGCTGCCAGCATCCTAACGCGGCTCGCCAGGGAGCATCATCTCTTGATCGCGGTCGAAGGCGCGGAGCATTTGTTCGATACCGTGCTCGCCGATCCTTTTGCGCTGCTGATGACGGTATATATCGGCGCGCCGAAAGCGCGGCGCATTGGGAACGTAATGCTGGAACATCGGCTCGAAAAGTCCGCCGCGGCGGCGCACGTGAGCAAAATGGAGGAGGAGCGGAGCCGTCTGCGCAAATCGCGCGTGGGGCGCGCCACGGCCGATCCGGCCGAATTCGATGTGGCTCTGCGTCTGGTGAATATCGACGTCCACCAGGCCGCCGAGACCATCGCCGCCATCGCCGCGGCCCGCAGGCTACCCGAGCAGGGCCTGCTTTCGGCCGCCCATGCCGACCGGATTCAATTCTCCACGCGGCTGCAACTGGCGCGCGATCACATCGCGCCGGCCGGACGCGCGGATCTGAAGCGCGCGGCCTTCAGCCATCCGAGCGAGGAAATGTTCGCGAATCTCCTGGATTTCTATCGCATTTCGTGGGAGTACGAGCCGCGCTCCTTTCCCCTGCAGTGGGATAAAAACGGCCAGGTGGTGGAAGCGTTCACGCCGGATTTCTATCTCCCGGAATTCGATTTGTATGTGGAGCTGACGACCATGAAGCAATCCCTGGTGACGCGTAAAAATCGCAAGGTGAAACTGCTGCGCGCCATTTATCCGCACGTCAATATACAGGTGTTTTATCAGAAGGATTATCAGGATCTGATCTTCAAATACGGGCTGAAGGCGTCATGAATCTCCCTCCGGGCGTGGAGCGCGTGCTGTATACCGAGGAGCAGGTGGCGGCGCGGGTCAAAGAAGTGGCCGCGGAGATCGACCAGAGGTATCAGGGCCGCGAGCTTAAACTGATCGGCGTGCTGAAGGGCTCGGTCTTTTTTCTCACGGCTCTCGCGCGCGCCTTGACCGTTCCCGTGAAGATCGATTTTCTGGCGATCTCGAGCTTCGGCGGCGCCAATCACGCGGCGGGCATGGTCCGGATCGCGAAAGACCTGGACGAACCGATTCAGGACGAAGATGTCCTCCTGATCGAGGATATCGTCGACACGGGTCTCACCACGCGCTATCTGCTTCACACCCTCGCCGGACGCGGGCCGCGCTCGCTTGGCATCTGCACTTTGCTCGACCGTCACGTGCGCCGTATTGTGCAGGTGCCTGTCGAGTTTAGATGCTTTGAAATTCCGGATCGATTCGTGGTGGGTTGCGGACTCGATTACCGGCAACTGTACCGCAACCTGGGGTGCGTCGCGGTGCTGAATCCTGAGAAGCAGTAGAGCCTTCTCGATCCAGGCTTTCGGCGGGACCAGGCTTGTGGAATTCCGCAACTTCCGCGCGCGGTGCGGCATCTGTGCATCTGTAGAATTAAGGAAAGGAACCACGAAATGGCCGCGATGACCTACCAGATCGACACGGCGCACACGCACGCGCAGTTCAAGGTGCGCCACATGATGATTTCCAACGTCAAGGGAGAATTCTCGAAGGTGACCGGCAGCGTCACCTACGACGCCGAGGATCCCTCCGCGACTCAGATCGACGCGGAGATCGATGTGACCACGATCAACACGCGCGAGCCCCAGCGCGACGAGCATTTGAAGAGCGGCGACTTCTTCGACGCGGCGCGCTATCCGCAGATCACCTTCAAATCGACCAGCGTCGCCGCCAGCGGTTCCGATAGCTTCGAGGTCGCGGGCGACCTGACGATTCGCGGGAACACGCGGCAGGTCGCTCTCAAAGTGAGCGACGTAACCCCGGAAGCGAAGGACCCGTGGGGCGGTTTCCGCCGCGGCGCGACCGCGAAGACGCACATCCGGCGCAAGGACTTCGGTCTCGAGTGGAACATGGCGCTCGAAGCCGGAGGATTTATGGTGGGCGAAGAGGTCGAGATCAGCATCGACATCGAACTGGTGCGCCGAGCTTAGTTGGTTTCATCGTGACGCGAGGCCACTGGGTTATCGGTTGTTCTGTTCGGCGATCATGTGCATCGCATAACGGGACCTGAGGGTAATCACCGCGCGCGTATCCACTTTCTGGCCCGGCACAAGACGAAGCTTCCACTTCTGCGCGAGGGTCGTGAGCACCAGCAGGCCCTCCGCCCAGGCGAAGCGCTCCCCGATACATACGCGCGCGCCTCCGCCGAAGGGGAAATATGCGAACTTCGGCAGCTTCGCGGCGATCTCCGGGCGCCAGCGCTCGGGATCGAATTTCTCCGGCTCCGGAAACCAGCGCGGATCGCGGTGGGAAACCCACGGACTCATGATGCAGAATGGAGCCGGCGGGAATAATGTACTCGCCGATCTGGTAATCCTGTTTGGCCCGGCGCCCGATGCCCCAGGCCGGAGGGTACAAGCGCAGCGCCTCCGAGAAGACCCCGGCTGTATAAGGGAGCCGGGTTACATCGTCAAAAACGGGCAAACGTCCGCGTAGCACTTCTTCGAGCTCGGCGTGCATGCGCGCCTCGGCTTGCGGATTCTGGGAGAGCAGATACCAGGTCCAGATCAGCGCGTTTGCGGTGGTCTCATGCCCGGCGATCAGCAGCGTGAGCGCTTCGTCGCGCACCTGTTGGTCGGTCATGCCGCCGCGATCCTCATCCTGAGCCAAAAGCAACATCGAAAGCAGATCGCCCGCGTCCCGGCCGCTCGCGCGGCGCTCGGCGATCAAGCGGTAGATCACTCCATCCAAGCTCGCACGGGCGCGTTCGAATCTTCGTACGGAAGGCAGGGGAAGCTTTTCGAGCCATTCGGAAAACGGACTCAGCAGCCGGTCGAACATGGAAAAGACGGCGGTCATCGCGCGGCCGATTTCGTCCGCGTCGGAAGAAACGTCGGCTCCGAACAGCGTCCGGCCGACGATGGTGAGCGTCAGTCTCGGCATTTCAGCGGCGATATCGAGCGTCGATCCCGCCTGCCACTGGTCGCCGACGCGCGCGGCACAGGCTATCATCTGGGCGCCGTAATGCGCCATGCGGTCGCGATGAAAGGCCGGCTGCACCAGGCGGCGCTGGCGCGTATGAAACTCGCCTTCGCTCGTCAGCAGGCCTTCTCCGAGCAGAACCTTCGCGCGCTCCAGCATGCGGCTCTTGACGAAATTAGCTTGATGGGTCACCAGGATGTCGCGAATCCACTCGGGGCGGTTCACCAGATATACGCGCTGGCGCGCGAGCGGCAGGAAAACCAGGTCGCCGAATTCGCGCGCGTTGCGCAGCAGAAATCCAGGCGGATCCTTCTTGAAAGGTGTCAGGACGCCGAGGAAGGGCTGGACGGATTTGGGTCCGGGAGGACGCGCGGCGGCAGGGAGCACCGTATTCATTGTATGATTCCTTCAACCGACGCCCGATGAAAGGTTGCGGCTCCAAGCGAACCGCACCACATGAAAGGAGACGTCCTTATGTCGAGCAGTGTTCCTCCCAACTTTCCTCCCACGCCGCCCGGGTCCGGACCGCCACCGCCTCCCTTTCCTCCGCCGCCGCAGGGCCCTTATCAACAAGGCCCTTATTCCCAACCGCGGAGCCCTTTTCCGCAACCGCCGCTTCCGCCGGGGAAAAAATCGAACCTTCTGGTGTGGATCCTTGGCGGCGTGGCCGTGGTGGTGCTGGGATTCACGGCGATGTGCGGCATCGGCGCCTTCTTCGTGATGCACAAGGCGAAGGAGGCCGGCTTCGACAGCACGCTGCTCTCGAAGAATCCCGGCTACGCTGCGGCGAAGATGGTCGCGACGCTCAACAAAGACGTGGACGTGCTGTCGACCGATGACAGCACCGGGACGATCCAGGTCCGCGACAAAAAAACCGGCCAGACCACCACTCTGCGCTTCGACCCCGCTACGAAACGCATGGTGGTGACCGATAACGAGGGCAAGCAGGCCACGGTGAGCATCACCGGGGACGGTGACAAAACCGCGCTGAACGTCCAATCCTCCGACGGGAACGCGAAGTTCAGCGTGGGGGGCGATAATCAGATGCCTGCCTGGGTGCCCGTGTACCCCGGTTCGACGCCCAAAGGAACGTTCTCCGCGCAGAATAACGGCGCCTCGCAAAGCGGCTTCGGGTTCACGACGCAGGACCCTCCCGCGAAGGTCATCGAATACTATCAGAATCAGTTGACCTCTTCCGGATTCACCATCTCCGGGACCTTCACCTCGGCGGCCGGCGGACTGATCTCGGCCGAGAACGGGAAGCGCACGCTGACCGTTACCGTGAACGCCTCGGGCAATGAAACTGCGGCCAGCTTGATGGCGGTGGAAAAGCAGTAGCCGGGGGCTCGCATCGAACGCGACGCTTTCCAAGCGGAGCTTCTAAGAGCTGTGTTTACAGAGGATTGCGGCCCCAGGAGTCCTCTTCGGAAATTTCGAGCGCCTTGCTATCGGAAAAGTCTTCCCTACCGATGAGGATAGTCGCAAGGAGAGAAAAATGATTAGTCCTGTGACCAGTTCGCCTGCGACGTACACGGCCACCCCGGCAAAACCCCCTGCTGCTCCTCCGAAGCCGAAGCCACCGGAAGATACGGTTCAGCTCAGCCAGACCGCGCAGAAGGCGGCGAGTAGCGACGCCGACCACGACGGCGATTCGCACTAACGTTATCAATTCCAGGTCGAAGGAACCGGCTGAGAGCGTCTACCGGCACGGCTCTGCTACGATGAGTCGGCGTGAACGCCTCCGGCCCCTCGCTCTCCTCGCGCTTCCGCTGGGATTCGCGGCCTAATCCTCTCTCGAAGCTCCTCGAGGAGAAGCGCCGCGCGGGCGCCGCGCTGTACGACCTGACGGAATCGAATCCCACTCACGCCGGACTCGTTTATCCACAGGAAGAAATCCTCGGGGCGTTCGCGGACGCGCGGTCGCTGCGCTACGATCCGGATCCGCGCGGGATGCTTGCGGCGCGCGAAGCGGTCTCGCGCTACTACCTTGCGCGCGGGACGAAGGTCGATCCCGGACGCGTGATCCTCACGGCCAGCACCAGCGAGGCTTATTCGTATCTCTTCAAGTTATTGACCGATCCCGGCGACGAAGTTCTGGTTCCCCGCCCTTCGTATCCCCTTTTCGAATACCTGGCTGCGATGGAATCGGTAACGGCCACGCCGTATCCTTTGCGCTACGACGGAGCCTGGCATATTGATTTCGCCGCCCTGGAGCGCGCGGCGGGTCCAAGGACGCGCGCCATTGCCATCGTCAATCCGAACAACCCTACGGGGTCGTATCTAAAAAAAGACGAATGGGCGCAGCTCGCTCGATGGGCCGGTTCCCGCGGACTGGCGATTCTCTCGGACGAGGTTTTTTCGGACTTCCCGCTCTCGCCCGACGCCGGCCGCATGGCGACGCTCGCCGCGCGGGAAGAAGCTGCCGTCTTTGCGATGAGCGGATTGTCGAAGATCGCAGGGCTTCCGCAAATGAAGCTGGGATGGATCGTCGCGAGCGGTCCGGGGCATGCCGCGGCGCTCGACGGCCTGGAATGGATCGCCGACACGTTCCTTTCGGTCGGGACGCCCGTACAGCTCGCGCTCGATCGGCTTCTGAGCGCGACCGAGACAATCCGGGGCCAGATCCGCGAACGGACGCGAGCCAACCTAGAGCAGGCTCGCGCGAATTTCGGCGCGGCTTCCGCCTGCCGCATCCTGCATGTCGAAGGCGGCTGGTACATCGTGATCCAGGTTCCCAGAACCCGGAGCGAGGAACAGTGGACTCTGGGACTGCTCGCGGAGAGAGAAGTCTTGGTTCAGCCGGGCTATTTCTATGATTTTGAATCGGAAGCTTTTCTCGTCGTGAGCCTGCTCACCGAAGCGAGCGTTTTTCGGGAGGGGATTCGGCGGCTTTCGGCGTATGTGGACGGCCGTTGAAAAGCGCTGCCCGGGACTCTCAAGCCGCTGGCCTCATCACCCGATAGTACAACCGATATAATGCGTAACAGACTATGCCTGGGGACAAGCCGAAGGTTGTCGTGGTGATGCCTGCCTACAATGCGGCCAAAACCCTGCGCATGACCTACGCGGAACTCCCTCGCGAATCCTTCGATCTGGTGATCGTGGTGGACGACGGGAGCTCCGACGAGACGGCTTCCATCGCGCGTGAGCTCGGCCTTGAGCTATTCGTTCACAATCAGAATTACGGTTACGGCGCCAACCAGAAGACCTGCTACCGCGAAGCCTTAAAGGCCGGCGCGGACATCGTTGTGATGGTGCACCCCGACTACCAGTACGACCCCCGGCTTCTGCCCGTGGTGATCGCTCCGATCGAGAACGACAACGCCGACGTGGTTTTGGGATCGCGTCTGTTAGGCGGCCAGGTGCTGCAGCAGGGGATGCCGTGGTGGAAGTTCATCGCCAACCGCTTTCTCACGGGCCTCGAAAATGCCGTGTTCGGTTTGCATCTGGCCGAATATCACACGGGATACCGGGCGTTCCGGCGCCGGGCGCTGGAAAGCGTAAACCTGGAGATGAATTCCGACAATTTTATTTTCGATCAGGAGATCATGGCGCAGTTGGTGCAGACGAACGCGCGCATTGCCGAAGTTCCTGTGCCGACGCGCTATTTTCCGCAGGCTTCGTCCGCTTCCTTCGTGCAGAGTTCGATTTATGGGCTCTCCATCCTGGGACTCCTGGGGCGCTATCTGCTGCATAAGGCGGGCCTGGTTCGGCAGCGGCAGTTCGAGAGCCTGGCGCAGCGGTATTCACCGGCGTCGGGCGGTCCGGAAGACTTTCCGGGAGCGGGCCGGCCGGAGCGGAGCAAATCATGAGTCACCGGTTTGAGTGGGCGCTCGTCGCCGCCCTGTGCGCGATCTGCGCGGGGTGCAGCAACGATTTTGACGAGACCAAGATGCGCGGAACCACCGAGGGCGCGCCGGTAGAACTGGATAGCGAGCAGGTCACGCTCACCCCGGCTCAGGTCGACTGCGGAGTCGACAAAGAGCTGTGGGATACCCCCGTGCAGGTTTCCGGCGACAACACCTTCGGCGCGCAGAACGGCCGGTCGGTGGCCCACTTGCGCCAGGCCGCCCGCGATCTGGGCTTCAGCGACGACGTCTCGATTAACGAGCCCGGCTACAGCCAGCCGTACTCGCAGATGCGCGGGAAAATGATGCTGCGCGTCGAAAACCTGATCGATACGAAAGATGGGCCCGGGCAAGGCATCAAGACGGTGGTAGCGCAGGTGCGCGTGAAGGTGCCGAACGAGTGCTTCACTGGTGACTTGCCGATCATGGGAATCCGCAAAGGCCAGTTTAATCAGGCCCTGCCCGTGACCATGATCTTCGCGCTGGAGGATAAGGGATGGCGCGTGGATCATTTCGTGCACTGAGGCGAGACGGCACGCACAGCGGATCCAGCCCAGCGCGCGGCAAATAAATGCTCGTCCTCGAGTTCGCGGGTCTGTTCTTCGTTCTTCCCTCGCTGATCGCCTACGCGGGGCCACGCGTGCCCGGACTCCCCGTGCTGTGGGTGGTCAGCGCGATCTGCCTGCTTTTCCTGCGGCGCGACCCGCGGTTCGACCGCCGCCAGTTGTGGAACGCGGGCCCCTTTCCCAAGGGCTGGACGGGCGTTCTGATTCCGTTCTTCGTGTCGGCAGGTGTTTTGCTGCTGGCAATATGGCACTGGGCTCCCCGAATTCTCTTCGATCTCCCTAAAAACAATCCGGTGCTCTGGGCGCTGCTCCTGTGCCTGTACCCGGTTTTCTCGGTGTACCCGCAAGGCCTGATGTACCGGGTTTTTTTCACGCATCGCTACGCGCGGATGTTCGGGAGTCCCACGCTGCTGGTGATCGCAAGCGGCATGGCATTCGCCTACATGCACATCATTTTCCGGAATCCCTGGGCCGTGGGTCTTTCGTTTCCGGCCGGACTTCTGTTCATCGCCCGCTACCGGGAGACGCGTTCCGCGCTTGTTTCGGCGGCCGAGCACGCTCTATACGGATGCATGATCTTTACCGTCGGCCTGGGGGCGTTTTTCTACCAAGGGCCGATGCCCAAGCTGTGACCCGCGGACGTTCTGTTCGCATGACATTCTCTGCCAGATTCAACAGCGGCATGCCGCGCGCGGTGCATCCGCCCGGCGGTTCGGCGCGCGCGATGGTAGAATAATCGTTTCCGCCAGCCGAATATTTGTGGGTCCTGCGAGGCGGAGTTCTATTCGAACTATTTCTAGATGCGCGAAGGAGAATCATGGCAGGTACAGGTGCGGGTTTAGAGGGCATCATCGCGACAGATTCGCGGCTTTGCTATATCGACGGAGACGCCGGAATCCTCAGCTATCAGGGTTTTCGGATCGAGACGCTGGCCGAACAACGCCACGTTCGAAGAGGTCATTTTCCTGCTTTGGAACGGCCGCTTGCCGAAGCAGGCTGAACTGGACACGCTGAAGGCCGCTCTGGTGGCCAATCGCGAGCTGCCCGCTGCCGGTGGAGGCGTTCCTGGCGGGCGTTCCGAAAGGCGCCGGCGTCATGCACGTGCTGCGCACGGCGGTTTCGATGCTCGCGCTGTACGATCCGCTGATCAACGATAACTCGCTCGAAGCGAACGAGAAGAAGGCCGTGAAGCTGATGGCGCAGACCGCGACCATCGTCACCAGTTTCGACCGGCTGCGCAATGGCAACAAAGTGGTTCCGGGCGATCCGAAGCTGGGTTTCGCGGCGAATTTCCTGTACACGCTGACCGGCAAAAAGCCCGACGACGTGATGGAGAAGACCTTCGATATCGCGCTGACGCTGCATGCCGAGCACGAGCTGAACGCGTCCACGTTCGCCGCGCGCGTCACGGCAGCCACGCTCTCCGATATTTATTCGGCGATCACCAGCGGCATCGGCGCGCTGAGCGGCCCGCTGCACGGCGGCGCGAACGAAGAAGTGATCCAGACTGCTGCTCGAAGTGAAGAACGCCGACGAAGCGCTCATCATGATCAAGGACAAGCTGGACAAAAAGATCAAGATTCCGGGTTTCGGGCATCGCGTGTATCACACCACCGATCCTCGCGCGGCGTGCCTCAAGGGCATGGCGAAGAGTCTCGGCGAGCGCACCGGGCATCAGAATCTGTACGAAATTTCGACGCAGATCGAGAAGTACATCAAGGAGAACAAGAAACTGAACGCGAACGTCGATTTTTATTCGGCGTCCACCTATTATTCGCTGGGCATTCCGATCGACCTGTTCACGCCGATTTTCGCGGTGAGCCGCATGTCGGGCTGGACGGCGCACGTGCTGGAGCAATATCACAACAACCGCCTGATCCGCCCGCGCGCCGATTACAAGGGTCGGAGCCGGGCCAGCCGTGGGTGCCGATCGCGGCTCGTTAGGGGACAGAGGTCAGGTCGCGAAGTCAGCGTCACGAGTTAGGAGCAGAGGAGGGACAGGCGACTGTCCCTCGTTCTTTTATGTACGATCTTTCGTTTTTCCGGCAATAATCTGGATGCGATTGCCGCGCGGCTGGCGGATCGCGGATTCACGCTCGACGTCGAGGCGTTTCGCACGCTGGACGTCGAGCGGCGCGCGGCACTGACGGAATCCGAGCAGTTGAAGGCACAGCGCAATGCCGAATCGCAGGAAATCGGCAAGCTGAAAAAAGCCGGGCAGGACACGAGCGAACGGCAGCAAAAAGTGCGCGAGATGGGCGACCGCACGGCGGCGCTTGAGATCGAGGGCCAATGAGCTCGACGAGCAATATACGCTCTGATGTTGGCCGGCGTTCCCGAATACGCCGCATGCATCGGTGCCTGACGGGCAAAAGCGCCGACGATAACGTCGAAGTGCGGCGATGGGGAACGCCTCCCGATTTTTCCTTTCCCGCCAAGGCGCACTGGGATCTGGGACCGGAGCTCGGGATTCTGGATTTCGACCGGGCAGCGAAAATCACCGGCGCGCGCTTCGCCGTATACATGGGCCTGGGCGCGAAGCTCGAGCGGGCGCTGATCAATTTCATGCTGGACGTGCATACCCAGCAGCATGGGTATACCGAAGTGCTGCCGCCGTTCATCGCCAATAAAGACAGCTTGTACGGCACCGGGCAGCTTGCCCAAGTTTGAGGCGGATCTGTTTAAGCTCGAAGGCACCGATTACTACCTGATTCCGACCGCCGAAGTTCCGGTGACCAATCTGCATCGCGACGAGACGCTGGATCTGGACAGCTCTCCCGATCAAATACTGCGCCTATACGCCGTGCTTCCGCAGCGAAGCGGGATCCTACGGACGCGATGTGCGCGGCATTATCCGGCAGCATCAGTTTCAAAAAGTGGAACTGGTGAAGTTCGCGCGGCCCGAAACGAGCTACGACGAACTGGAAGCGCTGACGCGCGACGCCGAAGATATTCTGCAGCGGCTTGGCCTGCCGTATCGCACGGTGGTGCTGTGCACCGGCGATATGGGCGCGAGCTCGGCGAAAACCTACGACATCGAAGTGTGGCTGCCGGGGCAGAACGGCTACAAAGAAATCTCCTCGTGCTCGAATTTCGAGGCGTTTCAGGCGCGGCGAGCGTCGATTCGCGCGAAATCCGGCAAGGGCAAAGCCGAGTTCGTCCACACTCTGAACGGCAGCGGACTGGCCGTGGGACGCACCTGGGTCGCGATCGTCGAGAATTACCAGCAGGCCGACGGCAGCGTGGTGGTTCCCGAAGCGCTGCGGCCTTATCTGGGTGTGGAAGTGATCCGCGGCGTGAAATAGAAGCCTCGGAAACATCCAGCTTCGAACGACGGCGCTCTCTCGCATGGTCGCCACTGACCGCTCTCTCCTACTCGCCTCGCTTTCTGTAACTGCATCTGCTCCCGTGCGTGCGGTGCAGGTGACGGCATCCGAGAATCCGCCAGGGACCGGAGATTGTTCGGTTTAGGGTTTAGATCCGGAGAGTTTTGCGGGGCGCGCCTTTTACTCTCGGGCGACGGGAGACAAGGCATGGTCAGGTTCAACCGAGTGGCGGTGATGATGGTGCTGGCGGCGGCCGGGGCAGCGGCGCAACCGGCGTTAACGACGATTCAGGACGTACTGTACAGCGCCAACGGGACGCGCTATAACGGAACGATTTTCATTTCGTGGAGCAGTTTTCAAGCCGGCGATACGTCCAACATCGCGACGGCGACGGTCACGCTGCCCATTATTAACGGCGTGCTCAACGTGCAACTGGTCCCCACGACCACCGCGAGCCCGGGCGCGCAATATAACGTCACTTTCAGCACCACGGCAGGCACGCCGCAGTTCACCGAAGTATGGGCCGTTCCGCCCAGCAGCCTCCCGCTGCGCGTGCGGGATATTCTGGTGTCCACCGGATCCATCGTAGGGCCGCCGCCGGTTACCTCGTCTCCGATTGCGATCGGGGACGTGACGGGATTGAGTAATGCGCTCGCGGTGCGCGCGCAAGAGGGCGTGGGGTTTGCCATCGGGCGCGCGGCGATCATCAATGAAGCCGGGCAGATCGATGGAGCGGCCGGGAACGCGGGCGATTGCGTGCATGTGGACGGGAGCACGGGCGCGTGCGGGGGCGGAGGCGGCCTGGCCACATCGTATTCCGACAGCGAGACGCCGGGCGGCGCAGTGAACGGCAGTAATACGGCATTCACGCTCGTGAACACGCCGTCGCCCGCCGCAAGCCTGGATCTTTATGTCAATGGTCTGCTGATGACGCAGGGCACCGACTACACCCTGACGGCCAACACAATCAGCTTCTTTCTGCATTCGACGCCGCAAACGGGCGACCTGATCGTCGCGAGCTACCGCTACGCGAATCCGAACAATCCGCTGGGCTCGCTGACGTCGCCCCAGGTGGTGTGCAGCGGCGCGGGCACCGCGACCAGCTCCATCACCGCGGTGCAGCTCGCGAGTTGCACGCTTCCGGGCGGGCTGCTCGGCACGGGCGATCGCATCGAAGTGCGTTTCCAATATACGCACGGAGGCACCAGCGCGGGATTCATCCCACAAATCTTATGGGCAGGCGCAAACGCGCTTTCGAGGACCGCCGCGGCCGCCGATACCTCCGTGGCCGGACAATTGGGGTTCGGGATTAATGTGGCCGCGCAATCCTACTCGACGGAAAGTTGGGGCAGCGCATTGGCATTCGCAGCCGGCGTAGGCAGCGCGACCGCGAATTCGAGCATCAACCTGACGATCTCTTTTCAGGCGCAGATGGCCGCCACGACCTCCGACACGGTGACGCTCAGTAATTTCACCGTGATCCGTTATCCGGCGCAATCCAATCCGTGAGCGGAAGGGCCTTACGACCATTCGTAGTAAAACTTGCTACCACGGGATATAAGGGGTTTTGGAAGGTCCGCTACGGTAATATAACCATTGTCGTTTTTTCCGAATTCCAGCAAGATGGGTTTGTAAGGAGCGCAGCGAGGGCTCGTCTATGATGACTTATTGGAAGGCGGCGGCACTTCGGTTTTTAGGCAATCGCTCGGGCCAGGATCTGATCGAGTATGCCCTGGTAGCAGGTTTTGTCGCGGTCGCGGCGGCGGCGATTTTCCCGAATACGCTGATGCCCAATGTCAGCATGATTTTCTCCAAGCTGGACGTGTATTTCTCGCAAGCGGCGGCCGAGGGAAACTAGGCCCCGAGAAGATCGCCTCGCTTCACGCCCGCTCCAGGCCGACGCCAAAACCCGGGCCACGTCCGATTGCTCATTCGGATGCCGATATCGATCTTTCGATCGATGCTGGTATTCTAGTCGCAGCCGCGTGAGCGCTCTATCACCCGCCCGGGAAATATCCTTTCAAATTCTCGATCAAGTCCGCAAGGGCGGATACGCGTCGGATTTGTTGCGCACCGGCACCTCCGCGCTTGCCACGCGCGACGCGGCGCTGGCGGAGACGATAGTTTTCGGGTGTCTGCGGCGGCAGCGCGAGATCGATTTCCTGATCGGTCATTTTTCCGGCAAACCACAACTCAAACTGGACGACGCGGTAAGGCTCGCGCTGCGGATCGGGGTTTTCCAACTGCGCTATCTGGATCGTGTGCCGGGGCACGCGGCGGTGGATGAGAGCGTGGAGCTCGTGAAACGCGCCCGCAAACGTTCGGCGGCGGGATTCGTCAATGCGGTTCTGCGGAAGGTGAATCGGGAAGCCGTGGCGTGGCCGGATAAGGCCACCGAGCTGACACGTCGAAGGTTGGATGCTGGATCGATGGACGCGGCGCTATGGCGCCGAGGCGGCCGAAGGCATCGCGCGGGCGGGGCTCGAGAAGCCCGAAACCAGCGTGAATCCCGAGACGGGCAGGGTGCAGGATGTGGGGGCCCGATCGATTGTTCCTCTGCTCGCAATCGAACGGGGCATGAGCGTTCTGGATGTGTGCGCGGCACCCGGAAACAAAACCGCGCAAGCTTTGGCTTCCGGAGGGGTAGTAGTCGCGTGTGACCGCTATGTGAAGCGGCTGGCCGAGGTTCCGGCGGCAATTGGGCCATTTTGGAGTCGTGGCGCCGCACGCGTGGCGGCCGACGCAACAATCCCCCTCCCCTTCGGCCGGAAGTTCGATCGGGTTTTAGTGGACGCGCCCTGTTCCGGGACCGGTACCCTGGGACGCAACCCGGAAATCAAATGGCGCCTGGCGGAGGCGGATCTGGCCGCGTTTCGGGAGCGGCAAGCGAACATCCTGGCAAACGCGATGGCGTGCCTCGCGCCGGGCGGGCGTCTGGTGTATGCCACCTGCTCGCTTGAGCCGGAAGAAAACGAAAACGTGGTGGAGGGCTGGCGCGTCGAAAGGACAATGCTGCGGCTGCCCGGGCGCGACGCCGGCGACGGATTTTTCGCCGCAGTTATAACGCCGTGATAACATATAGGGTAAACGGAACCGGAACGCCCGGAATGATCGAGATTCTGCCGTCCATTCTATCCGCCGATTTCGCCCGTCTTGGGGAGCAGGTGGCCGCCGTGGAAGCCGCCGGCTGCCGGATGCTGCACGTCGACATCATGGATGGGCATTTCGTCCCAAATCTGACGATCGGGCCGCCGGTGGTGAAATCGCTGCGCAAATGCACGCACCTGATCCTGGATGTGCATCTGATGATTACGGACCCCGACATTTACGCTCCCCTGTTTATCGAGGCGGGAGCGAACCAGGTATCGGTGCATCAGGAAACGGCGCCGCACCTGGACCGGACGCTGCGCATGATCCAGAACGAGGGCGCCAAGGCGGGAGTGGTGATCAATCCGGCGACGCCGGTCGGTACGCTCGAAGACATCCTGGAAGTCGCGGACTATGTGCTGGTGATGAGCGTGAACCCGGGATTCGGCGGCCAGAAATTCATTCCGTACACTCTCGACAAGGTCCGAAAACTGGCAGCGATGCGGCGGGACCGGGGCCTCGCGTTTCACATCGAAATCGATGGCGGCGTAACGATGGAGAACGTCGGTGAAATCGCGCGCGCGGGAGTGGACTGGGTGGTTGCGGGCTCCTCGGTTTTCGGGAAAAACAATCCGGAGAGGCGTTTCGCGAGCTGCGCCGGGAGGCCGACGCAGCGTTCGCAATTCGGGTATAGTCAAGGGATACGCGCAGTCAGGTGAATCGCTTAGCGAAGCTGTAAGGAATCACTATTTATGGAATCATTCGTGAAAAGCCGCCCGGCGGAAGTCCGCAGGGCGACGTATGGGGCGAAGTATGGAACGGCGGTGCTGCTCTTGAGTATGCTCGCCGCGAGCTCCTGCGGGCTCCATCGCAAAGCGTACGAGAACCCGATCACCAAGGATACGCAGCAGCCGGACAAGGTTCTGTACGACAAAGCGATGAAGGACATCGAGCACGGGCGCTATGAAACGGCCCGGCTGACGTTGAACACGCTGATCAACACCTACGATTCCAGCGAGTATCTGGCCAAAGCGAAACTCGCGATCGCCGATAGCTGGTTCCGCCAGTCCGGCGCCGAAGGAAACGCGCAGGCCGAGGCGGAGTACAAAGACTTCATTCTGTTCTATCCGACTATGGAAGAGGCGGCCGAATCGCAATCCAAGATCTGCGACATCCATTACAACCAGATGGATAAAGCCGACCGGGATCCCAATAATGCGCTGCGCGCCGAGCAGGAATGCCGCCAGTTGCTGATCCAGTATCCGAATTCGAAGTACGCGCGCGGGGCGGAACAGAAGGTGCGCGAGATCCAGGAAGTGCTGGCGGAAGCGGAAATGGCGGCGGCCGATTACTATCACCACAAAGGATCGTTTGCGGCCGCGGCCAATCGTCTGAACGGGCTGGTGGGGCAGTATCCGTTGTACAGCAGAGCGGCCGAGGCGTTGTGGGAAGAGGGCGATTCCTACACGCGCATGGGTCCGCGCTTCCGCACAAAAGCCGGCGAGACGTACACCAAAATCGTGCGCGATTATCCGCTCAGCAGCTTTGCCGAACTGGCCAAGAAGAAACTCCAGGAGATGGAACTTGCGGTGCCCGAAGCCGATCCCGCGGCCGTGGCGCGCATGAAGTATGAAGCGGCCAATCACGTGGAACCGAGCTGGCGACAGAAGAGCATGGGCCTTCTCAAGAGGGGTCCGGACGTGAGCTCGGCGGCCAAGAGCGGACAGCCCACGATGGATCCTCCGAAGCGTGAGATTCCGGCGACGATCCCGGTTCCGACCGAGAACGCGGGCTTCACGGGAGACGTGACGGTCGCGCCGATCAACGGGACGTCGGCGCTCGATTCGCAGCCCGACGCCCGCGGCAACGGAGCTGTCAGCCCCAATGCTCCTGCTCCCAAAAAGTAACATGCGATGAGCGCGATTCTTTTGGCGGACCGCAGTCCGCACGCGCGCCGCATGGGAGAAAAGATTCTGGAAGACGAAGGCTACGCGGTGGTATGCGTGGCGGACGGCACGGCGGCGCTGAAGCTGCTGACCAACATCGATCCGGACGTAGTGGTTGCGGACGCTTTTCTTCCTGGGTGCAGCGGCCTCGACCTGTGCCGGCAACTGAAAAAACAAAAGCGCAGGATTCGCCTGATTTTAACGGCGGGTCTGCTCGATCCGCTGGATGAAGAAGAGGGGCGGCGGGCGGGCTGCGACGCGATTATCCGCAAGCCGTTTGAAGCGACGGCGTTTCTGGAATCCGTGCGGGAGCAGGTGCAACTGGCGCAGGCGGCCCGGCACCCGAAGGACGATCGCGAGCGGATCGCAGCCGAGGTTGCGCGTCAGTTGGAATTGGCGCTGCCGAAGTTTTTTGAAGAGATCGCGGAGAAGGTTCTCATCGCCCTGAGGGGGCGGTAGCGGAAGGCGCTGGAACGGAGCGCCGATGCCAGAAGTCTTTCACAATCCAGACAACGCTTCTATGCCACACAATAGCTTCTATGCCAGTTAACAGCTTCTATGCCAGATAACAGCTTCGATATCGTCTCCAAAATCGAGTTGCCCGAAGTGAGCAACGCGGTGCAGCAGGCGCTGAAAGAGATTTTGCAGCGCTACGACTTGAAGGATTCCAAGTCATCCATCGAATTGAACGAAAAAGATAACAAGCTGATCCTCCTCAGCCGCGACGAATTCACGTTGCGGGCGGTGACCGACATCCTGCAGGGGAAGCTGGTGAAGCGCAAGGTCCCGCTCAAGGGCATGACGTACGGGCCGATTCTTCCGGCGGCCGGCTCGACCGTGCGCCAGGAGGTGACGCTGCAGCAAGGCATCGCCACGGAGAAAGCCAAGGAGATCGTCAAGGCGATCAAGGACAGCAAGAAAAAAGTCCAGGCATCGATCCAGGGCGACTTCGTGCGAGTGGCCGCCAAAGACCGCGATTCGCTGCAGGAGGTGATCGCGCTGCTGAAAGGCTCTGACTTCGGGATCGATATGCAGTTTACGAATTACCGGACAAATTAGGGGCCGGGAAAAAGCATCATTCGTGTCCAGGAAAATAGAGAGTCTATTTCTAGCGGGGCCGGCGGGGCGTCTGGAGGCGCTGCTGGAGGAGCCGGAGGAGGGTCCCGCGCGCGCGGCCGCGCTCGTGTGCCATCCCCATCCCCAGCACGGCGGGACGATGCATAACAAGGTCGTGTACCGCGTAGCGCGCGGCTTGCGACGGAGCGGGCACGTGGTCCTGCGATTCAATTACCGGGGCGTGAATCTGAGCGAAGGGTCGTACGCGGAGGGCGAAGGGGAATTGGAGGACGCGCGCGCGGCTCTTAGGTATCTGCGAAATCGCTACGCGGACCTGAGCTATACGCTCGCGGGGTTTTCTTTCGGGTCAAGAATCGCGCTCCGCTTGGGATGCGCTGAAGGAAGTTCAGCGAGCCGGATTATCGCCGCCGGGTTTCCGACCGCCTACCGGGATCGATCGAGTTTGGACGGCTGCGTCACGCCGCGTGTTTTCATTCAAAGCACGCATGATGAGTTCGGCTCCGTGGAGGATCTAAAAGCAACGGTCGAGAGGCTGCCCGAACCGAAACGGCTGATTCTGGTGGAAGCGCAGGATCATTTTTTCAGCGGCGCGCTCGAGCGTCTGGAAGAAGAAATCGTGCGGCTAGGCTAGCGAGCTAAAAGATAAGGAAAACAGCTTAGACGCCGGCAAGACGCAGTTCGCGCTGCATACGCCGGGTCGCCCGCTCGCTGATGAGCCCGGCAACCTTGCTGAGCAACCCCGGGATATCCTCAGGTTTGATCAGGATCGAACTGAGCCTTTGCGAAGGCAGCATCTTTGCCTGGTAGGTTTTGAGGAGCGCGGTGGCCGGCTTGTAATCCATGTTACGAGCCTGCGCGAGCACATTCAGTCCCGCGTCAGGGGACTCTAAATCCAATGCGCTCAATACCAATTCGTAGGTTCCCTCTTCGAGCTTACCGACCGCTTCGGCGGCGCTGGCAGCCGAATCGACACCGTAACCGCTGGCTTCGAGGACGGTTTTGAGAGTGATGCGCGACGCAGGATCGTCGTCGACCAGGAGGACCCGGGCGAGGTCATAATCGAAGCTACGTGGCAAACGACGCATAGTTGAAAACCGCTAACGACAGTTTAACCCAATATCGATGAAATTCGACCCGATGATTTTTGGGGAGGGCCCTAGTACCCGCATAACCAATTGTAGCTATTGGGATTGCGGGAAAACGCGGTGGAAGATCGCGTGCACGTGGGCGAGATGGCGAGCGACCGAAAAGGCCTCATTAATCTTTTCAATGGACAGATAAGAAAGAACTTCTTGGTCATGCGTGATGACTTCGCGAAAATCCCCCCCAGTCTCCCAGGCGTGCATGGCGTGGGACTGCACTAAGCGATAGGCCTGTTCCCGCAGCATCCCGGCGGCAGCGAGATCGAGCAGGAGTTGGCCGGAGAAGACCAGCCCCTTTGTACTTTCCAAATTGTGGAGCATCCGATCGGGGTAGACGCGCATTCCTTCGACGAGCCACAGCGACTTCGCGAGCATATAGTCGGCAAGGATGGCGGAATCCGCGAGAATCACGCGTTCGACCGAAGAATGCGAGATATCGCGTTCATGCCATAGCGCGACGTCTTCCACGGCGGGGCTCACATTACCGCGGAGCACCCGCGCCAAGCCGCAAATCTGTTCGGCGGTGACAGGATTCCGCTTGTGGGGCATGGCGGAGGATCCTTTTTGGCCGGCCGTGAAGGGTTCCTCGGCCTCGCGCACTTCGGTGCGCTGCAGGTGGCGGATTTCGAGTGCGATTTTCTCGAGCGTGGCGCCGAGGAGCGCGAGCGCACAGATCCAGGCCGCGTGGCGGTCGCGGGCGATCACCTGCGAAGCGATGGGCGCGGGGCGCAGGCCGAGACGCGCGCAGATTTTTTCCTCGGCGGCCGGACCAATGTGACCGAAGGCGCCGACCGCGCCCGAAATTTTCCCGACGCGAAGGTCTTCGGCGGCCGCGTCAAAGCGGGCGAGATTGCGCGTCATCTCGTCGTACCACAAAGCGATCTTGAGGCCGAAGGTGATCGGCTCGGCGTGGATGCCGTGGGTGCGGCCGATCTGGACCGTGTCTTTAAACTCGAAAGCGCGACGCCGCAGGCAATCGATCAAGGCGGTGATTCCCTGCCGCACCTGAGCGGAGGCCTGCTTCAGGACAAGCGCCTGGGCGGTGTCGACCACATCGTTCGAAGTGAGGCCGTAATGCAGCCAGCGGGAGGCGTCCGCCTGCCCGGCGGCCGCCATGGTTTCCGCCACGGCCGTAGTGAAGGCGATGACGTCGTGCTTCACCTCCCGCTCAATTTCGTGAATGCGGGCGACGTCGAAGGCGGCATGCTCACGGAGCGCGCGGGCGGCCTCGGCGGGGACTTCGCCGGTCTCCGCAAGCGCTTCGGTCGCGGCGAGCTCGACCGCGAGCCACTGCGCGAAGCGGTTTTCATCGCCGAAAATGCGGCCCATTTCGGGCCGTGTGTAGCGGGCAATCATGATTTTTTAGTAAACGAACGTCTCCGTGGGAACTTTCGGTTCGGCCACCACCAGGCGTGTAAAGAGGCTGCGTCCATGGAGGGCCTGGAGCGCGCCCTGCTCGACCAGGGCCGGGTGGTTATTGTGAGCGCTCAGATGGCCGAGGATCAAGGTGGACGTGCGCGTGTCGAGATCGTTCTGAATGAAGGAGCAGGCTACCTCGTTCGATAAATGCCCCATGCGTCCCATGATGCGCTGCTTGATGGACCAGGGATACGGGCCGACCTTTAGCATGTCCAGATCGTGATTGGATTCGAGCAGCAGAACGTCCGATCCCTGCAGATGGAAACGGACGGAATCGGGCATATAGCCGAGGTCCGTCGCGAGGGCGATCTTGATGCCCTGCGAGCGAAAGGTAAAGCCAACCGGATCGACCGCATCGTGGGGGATGGTGAAGCTCGAGACGTCGATATCGCCCACCGGGAAGCTGGACCCCGCCGCAAACGATTCGATCCGCGGGGTGAAATCCTCAGGCCAGGGAATCGCGGGCGCGGTGAGGCGCGAGACGTAGATGGGAATGCCGAGCTTCCTCGCGATCACCGGCAAGCCGGCAATATGATCGCTATGCTCATGGGTGATGAGGATCGCGGTAAGCGATTCGGGAGCGACGCCCACGGCATGAAGACGTTCGAAGGTTTCCTTGCGCGACAATCCGGCGTCGACGAGCAGTCGGGTGCGCTCCGTGGCAACCAATGCGGAGTTGCCGGAACTCGACGAAGCCAGGACTGAGAGCTTAAAGATGGCGGGAACTCCTCTCATCATTAGAGCGGGAAAGAGGGGCGGACGCAAGGGCTCGCTGAAACATTTTCGGGGGTTGCTGTTGTGAGGGCACGCGGCGGCATTTGAACCCGCGGCCGGGCTCGGCGATAATTGCGAAATGCCGCGAGGACGAGGGGGAACGAGCGCGACCGCACGGTGGGCGTTGATCGGGCTGGGCGTAGCGGGCTTCCTTCTGGGCCTCACAGGCTGCGAAAAAAAGCCGGCGGCGGTCGTGGTGCCCGAGGTTTTCCGGGTGAAGTTCGAGACCTCGCAGGGGGACGTGATCGTGGAAGCGAACCGGGCGTGGGCTCCGCGGGGCGTCGATCGATTTCACGAGCTCGTCCGGATGCGCTATTTCGACGAGGGCCGTTTTTTTCGTGTCGTGCCAGGATTCGTCGCGCAGTTCGGCGTTCATCGCGATTACGACGTCCACGATAAGTGGCGCAAGTATTTCATTGTCGACGATCCGATGAAGGAACAGAAGAACACGCGCGGGACGCTGGCATTCGCCGAATCCGGTCCGAATACGAGGGCGACCGAGATCTTCATCAACCTGGCCGATAACAAGATTTTGGACGAGCAGGGGTTTGTGCCCTTCGCAAAGGTAGTGGAAGGGATGGACGTGGTCGATAAATTTTATTCCGGCTACGGCGAATTACGGCCAGAAGGAAAAGAAATCGACCCGGGGCGGCTCGAGGAAGGCACCAATGCGTACCTGATCCCGCACTTCCCGAAGATGGATTTCATCCGGCACGCGGTCTTCTCAAAATAGGATCAGGCATCAGGGGCCAGCGCAAAGCAGATCCCTCGACTTTCGCTCGGGATGACAACGTAACATTTTGGAAGACCATCCGCGATGCTCGGAAATAAAATATCAGAGCTACGCGATGCGGCGGTAGCGTTCGACGCGCGAAGTGTCCACTAAGTCCGGCGCGACGGCGCGGAAGGCGGTGATGTGCGGCGACTTTCCGTGCCGGTCCAGATGCCCGGCGGAGGTCCAGTTTTCATAGAAGACCAGCCAGGAGGGATCGCTCAGATGCTGGTGCAGATCGTACTGCACGCAGCCCTCCTCTTTCCGGGTGGGCTCGACCAGGGCGAGCGCGGCGGCGCGCAATTCGGCCTCCTTGCCGGGCTTGGCGTGCATCACGGCGACGACGGTAATCAGATCGGTCATGGACTGCTAGTTTAGCGCCTGGGGCCGGTCCGTGAGAAATGCCTGGAGGCACGGCTGGGTTTGCTTGCGGGAGCGCGCCAGGCACTGTGCAGTTCCGGACGGATTCCGCCGAATCCACTAGAGTAGAGATATGAAGGCTCGCGTATACGTCTCCTTTAAACCCACCGTGCTCGATCCGCAGGGTCAAACGATCTGCGGAGCGCTGCAGGGGTTGGGGCACAAGAGCATCGCCGGCGTACGGCAGGGCAAGTTTTTCGACCTGGAAGTGGCTCCCGAAGCCGGGCCGGAACAAATCCGGCGTGAGATCGACGAGATCGCCCGCGACGTGCTGGCTAATCCGGTGATTGAAGATTACCGCGTCGAGTTCGTGGACTAACAGGACGGAACCATGTGCGGAATTGTAGGCTACATCGGACCGCGGCAGGCGGTTCCCATCATTATCGACGGGCTGAAACGGCTCGAATACCGCGGGTATGATTCGGCCGGGCTGGCCGTGCTCGAGACGAACAACGGCTTGACGGTGCGCCGCGCGTCGGGCAAGCTGCGCAACCTGGAAGATGTGCTGCGGCTGAATCCGGTGGACGGCGCCTACGGCATCGGACACACGCGCTGGGCCACGCACGGGCGTCCGACCGAAGAGAATGCGCATCCGCATAAAGACTGCCATGGCGATATCGTGGTGGTGCACAACGGGATTGTCGAAAACTATCTGCAGCTAAAGCAGGAACTGACGGCCGAAGGCCACAAATTCGTCACCGAAACCGATACCGAGGTGATCGCGCACCTGGTGGAAAAATATTTCGAGGGGAACCTGGAGAGCGCCGTGCGCGAGGCGATCCGGCACCTGACCGGGGTCTTCGCGGTGAGCGTGATTTCCTCAAAGACCCGAACAAAATCGTGGCCGCGCGGTCCGGTCCGCCGGTGGTGGTGGGCCTCGGCGACGGCGAATATTTCGTGGCATCGGACGTCCCGGCGATTCTCAGCCACACGCGCGACATGTTTTTCCTGGCGGACGGCGACGTAGCCGTTCTGACGCGCGACGGCGTGCACCTGACGGATTTCAATGGGCGACCGGTAAAGCGCCAGGTTTCGCACATTTTGTGGGATCCGATCATGGCCGAAAAGGGCGGCTATAAGCATTTCATGCTCAAAGAAATTTTTGAGCAGCCGCGCGCCGTGCGGGACACGACGCTGGGACGGGTGGGCCAGGAATCGGGACGGATCTTTCTCGACGAGATGGATATCTCGGCCAAGGAGTTCAAGGAATTCCGGCAGATCCGCATTGTCGCCTGCGGCACCAGCTGGCATGCGGCGCTCGCGGGAAAATTCATGATCGAGCGGCTGGCGCGGATCCCCGTGGAGGTCGATTACGGCAGCGAATTCCGGTACCGCGATCCCGATCGTGGGGCCGGATACGCTGACGATCGTCATTTCGCAATCCGGGGAAACGGCCGATACGCGCGCGGCGCAGACGCGAAGCGCGGCAGAAGAAATCGAAAACGCTGGCGATCTGCAACGTGGTCGGATCGATGATCACGCGGGAAGCCTCGGGAACACTGATCACGCATGCGGGGCCCGAGATCGGCGTGGCCTCGACGAAAGCGTTCACCTGCCAGTTGACGGCGCTGTTTTTGATGGGGATGTACCTGGGGCAAACCCGCGAACGGCTGGATCCAGCGCAGTCGATGAAACTGGTGGATCAACTCCTGAAGCTTCCGGCGCAGCTCGAAGAAGTGCTGCGGCGCGAGGCCGTTTACGACGAATTGACGAAGGTCCTGTTCCGCGCGTCGGATTTTCTCTACCTGGGACGCGGCATCCATTTCCCGATTGCTCTCGAAGGCGCGCTGAAGCTGAAAGAGATTTCCTATATCCACGCCGAAGGCTATCCGGCCGGCGAGATGAAGCACGGGCCCAACGCCCTGATCGACGAAAATCTGCCGACGGTGGTGATCGCCACCAGGGATCGCGACAGCGAACAGAGCAATGTGCTGTATGAGAAGACGCTCTCCAATATCCAGGAAGTGAAGGCTCGCGGGGGGCTGGTGGTGGCGATCACCTGCGAAGGCGACGCCGAAGTGGCCAAGGTCGCGGACTATGTGATTCCGGTGGGGACGACCAGCGATTTGCTGCTGCCGATTCTCGAAGTGATTCCGCTGCAGATGCTGGCGTATCACATCGCTGTGCGCCGGGGCTGCGACGTGGATCAGCCGCGCAATCTCGCAAAAAGCGTGACGGTCGAGTAAGAGCGGTCCCGCAGCGGCCAATCCGATGCAGATCTTCTCGCGCGGGCTCGAGATCGCGACGCGCGGCAAGGGGCTCTATCCCTTCACACGCGAGGTGGCGCGCTGGGTTCGGGAGACGGGTGTGGAGAATGGCCTGTTGACCGTGTTCGTCCAGCACACTTCGGCGTCGCTCGTCATTCAAGAAAACGCAGATCCGGATGTGGTCCTGGACCTGGCCGATTTTTTCGAGAGGCTGGTGCCGGAGAGCGATCCACGCTACCGGCATGTGATGGAAGGCCCCGACGATATGCCTTCGCACATCCGGGCGGCGCTCACGCAAACCTCGCTCTCGATCCCGGTGACGGGGGGCGCATGACGCTCGGAACCTGGCAAGGGGTCTACCTGTTCGAGCATCGCTCCGACCCGATGCGGCGCGACGTGATCCTCCAACTGCTCGGCTAGCCGTTATTGAATCAGCCTTTTCGACCGCCGCATAATCGCGGGAACGTCAAGGTCGTCGAAGAGATTTTCGGCGGCGGGCTGCCCCGGAGTGCCGTGGCCCGGACCGGCGTGGGCCGGGCTATTGACGTTAGATTCGCCGGCATGAGCGGAAGCGGCCAAGTGATCGTAATGCGCTTCGGCCGGCTGCGCCTCGGCGTACACCGGCTCTGGCTCCGGCACGTGTGCGGGCGGGGGAACCGGTTCGATGTCGCCGGCGGGTTGCGTCTCCACCGGCCCGGGAGCGGACGTACGGGAGGAGCGGCGCTCGATCCGCGGCAGGTTCTCGCGGACAAAGCCGGTCGCGATGACCGTGATTTTGACCTCGTCCTTCATCGACTCGTCCAACACCACGCCGAAGTTGACCTGCACGTCGTCGTTCTCGGTGGCATCGCCAATCAGGGTGCACGCATCGTTCACCTCGTGCAGGCCAAGATGGCTGGACGCCGGTGATATTGATCAGCACGCCGCGTGCGCCGCGCACGCCGCCGGAATCCATAAGCGGAGAGCTGATGGCCTTGCGCGCGGCCATGACGCAGGCGTCGTCGCCGGTCGCAGAAGCGGTACCCATCATGGCGTATCCCATGCCGCTCATGATGGCGCGAATATCGGAGAAATCGCGATTGATCAGCCCGGGGGTGGTGATGATGTCGCTGATTCCCTGCACCGCCTGGCGCAGGACGTCGTCGGCGGCGTGGAACGCTTCAAAGAAGCTGGTGCCCTTGGGAACCAGGTCGAGGAGCTGGTCGTTCTGAATGGTGATGACCGTGTCGACGACGGCGGCCAGTTCCGCCAGCCCTTGTTCGGCCTGTTTCCGACGGCGCGGGCCTTCGAAGCCGAACGGCTTGGTGACGACGGCGACAGTGAGCGCGCCGAGTTCTTTCGCGAGAGACGCCACCACGGGAGCGGCGCCGGTGCCGGTGCCTCCGCCAAGGCCCGCGGTGACGAAGACCATGTCGGCGCCTTCGAGAAGATCGATGATGCGCTCGGTATCCTCGAGCGCGGCCTGACGGCCGACGGAAGGATCGGAACCGGCGCCGAGACCGTTGGTGATTTTGGAGCCGATGGCCAGCTTGTTGCGGGACGGGCGAGGCGGCGAGCGCCTGGGCGTCGGTATTGAGCACGCAGAACTCGACGCCGGTCAATCCTTCATTCAGCATGCGAGCGACGGCATTGGATCCGCCGCCTCCGACGCCTAAAACGCGAATCCTGGTTCGCGGCTCGGAGTCTTCTTCCATCATGAATTTCAATGCATCGAGTGCCATGTTGATTCTCCCTGCGGGCTGCTTAAAAACGTCTTATACGATCGATAGCGGATGGTTTCATTTCCATACGCGCATTTCAAGACATGTCATTTCAAAATCACGCATTTTAAAACCACTCTTTAACCCACTATTTTAAAACCAGGCCCATCAGCCCTCCGCGTGGCGGCGGGCAGGCCGGTGGAGTTTCAGTTTCGCGGAATACATTGCGAGGCCGGCGGCGGTGGTCCAAACGGGAGTTTTCAATTCCTCAGGCCAGCCGCCGATGTCGTCCTCGGTGGCGAGCGCGTTGGCGGCCTGGCAATTCAAAATACGTTCGGCCATATCGCACATGCCGGGCAGGAGCGCCCCGCCACCGGTCAAGCAGAATCCCTTCGCACAGTCCCTTCTCCATGCCCGACGCGCTGCAGCTCCGTGCGAACGTAGAGGAAAATTTCTTCGGCGCGGGCCTCCAGAATTTCAATTAATTCGCTGCGGCGCGCCTCGCGGGAGGGGCGTCCTTCGGGGGACGGCACCTCGATCAGCGTCGAATCGGAGGTCAGGCCGAGCAACGCGCAACCGTATTCCTGTTTCAAGCACTCGGCGTCCTCGTAGGTCGCTTTGAAAATGGTTCGCGATGTCGCGGGTCATGTGATCGGACCACACGGGAATACTGGCGGCGAGCAGCAGGGCGTCGCCGTCGTAGATCACCAGGTCGGTGGAGTTGTATGCCCGAAGTCGACCAGCGCCGCGCCGCGGGCGCGCGCTTCGGGGCGCAGGCAGGCGTAGGCGGCGGCCATGGGTTCGAAAACCGTTTCCTCGACGGCGAGATGCGCCATATGGGCGGCCGATACCAGACGCGTGGTGCTCGCCGGCATCGCGCCGTTACGATGTGGACGTGCGCTTCCAGGCGCGTACACAGGCTCTGCTCCGGCTTGCGGAAGCCGGCACGGCCGTCCAGGGTGAAATCCTGGGGCAGCGCGTGCAGCAGCATGCGGCCGCGCTCGAGGCAGAACCTCGGAGGCGAGCGAGACGGCGTAGCGCCAGATCCTCGGCATCCACTTCGTGCGGAGCGGCCGAATTCGTACAGGCCGCGGCTTTGCGCGCCACGCACTTCCATGCCGCCGATGCCGAGCGTCGCGGAATCCACGGGAATACCGGCGCCGCGCTCGGCGTCGACCACGGCGGCGTGAATGGATTCGGCGACGGCGCCCTGATCGATGATGCGGCCCTTCGACCAGCCGCTGCGGGAGCCAGGCCGTGCGACAGGTAGCGCAGGCCGCCCTCTTCCAGCAGACAGACGACGCACGCGCGTCGGGACGCGCCGGCGTCCACGCCCACCGCGAGTTGGGTTCAGCGGTGTGATTCGCGCTTTGGACGCATCGGCTCATTCGTACTCACCACCGTAATACGATCCTCCAGCCGCAGGTCGAGCGTTGCCGCTCCCGGCAGCTTTTGCCGGATCTCGCTAAAATGAGTCACGAAATTCTGATAACGCACGGCGAAGTTCGCTCGCCGAGCAACAGCGTCACCATGCGCCCGCCGGAAGGCTGCTTCACTTTCAGATTGCTGGGGTCGGAGACGTCGACTTCCGCAATGCTCGGCGGCAGCCGACCCGAGGCTCGCCATCAGACCCGTCATGCGGCGGACGCGCTTGCGCGCTCCGCCATGGAGTCCTTGAGACTCACGCCGGTCAAGACCGGCAAGATGAAATCGATCCGGCGCGGGCGGAAGAATGACGCCGTCCTCATCGATCAGGCCGAAACGGAAGGCGCCAGCGAGACGAAAGCCACGGGAGTCGCTTTCGGACACTTTCACCAGGACGCGATTCGGGCCACACGCGAGCGACGGCGGCGTCCTTCACCCAGTCCACCGTCCGCAGGGCCGCGCGCCGGTCGGCCAGGGGCATGAGGTAAACGCTGCGTCCGGAGTCCTCGCGAAACGCCGCCTCGAGCGCGCGCGCCGATGCGTGCGCGGCGCCGCGAATTTCGAGCGTGGGCGTCGCGCCGTCGGTCCCTTCAATGCAAATCGCGGATCTCGAATCAGAAACTGCTCCACGCGGTGAAATCCATACAGCCCCGCACCGAGCAGCGACCACGCCACCAAGCACGCGGAGCACGATCCACGCGCGTGAAACAGGGCGCGGACTCACGCCTTTCGCGCGGGGACGCGAGCGGAGAACGGCATCACTCCCCGGGTCCAGGGGCGCAAGCATGCCGTCGTCTTTTTCGGAATCTTCGCGCGGACGTCCCACGTTATTCATCCCCTTTGAGCCGGGCGAGAATGCGATCGCCGGCCTGGGAAACGCTGCCGGCTCCGAGGGTCACGATGACGTCTCCCGCGGAGGCCGCGGCGAGGACCGCATCCATGCCCTGTTCGAGGGAGCCGGCGTAGCGCGCGCCGCGATGTCCATAAGCCACGAGCTTTTCGACGAGCGCCGCCGAGGTAACTCCTTCGATCGGAGGTTCCGATGCCGCATAAATATCAGTGACGTCCACGGTATCCGCCTGATGAAAGGCGCGCGCGAAGTCGTCGAGCAGGGCCTGTGTCCGGGTATAACGGTGCGGCTGAAACAACACGTGCACATGGCGAAAGCGGCAGGCCCGCGCGGCCGCGAGCGTAGCCCGGATTTCGGTGGGATGATGGCCGTAGTCGTCGACGACGGTCACGCCTCGGGCCGTTCCCTTCACCTGGAAGCGGCGGTCCACACCGCTAAAGCCGGCGAGAGCTTCGCGGATGGTTTCGAGAGGTATCTCCAGTTCGAGGCCAATCGCGACGGCGGCCGCGGCGTTGAGAACGTTGTGGGCTCCGGGAACGGGAAGGCGGAAGCAGCCAAGGTCGCGTTCGCCCGCCACCAGATGAAACTCGGAGGCCAAGTGCCCCACCGAGGAGTGGGTAATTCGCACGGCGGCCTGGGCGCTTATCCCGTAGGTGATGACGCGGCGATTCAGGGACGGAAGAATCTGCTGAATGTTTTCGTCGTCCAGGCACAGGATAGCCGCCCCGTAAAACGGAACCTTCCCGATAAAATCCGTAAACGCCTGGCGTATCTCCTGAATGCCGGAGTAGTGATCCAGGTGCTCGCGGTCGATGTTGGTGACCACCGCAAGAATCGGCGCGAGCTTCAGAAACGATCCGTCGCTTTCGTCGCTTTCGACGACGAGATAATCGCTGCGACCGAGGCGCGCGTTCGCGCCGCCCATCATCCCTACGCGGCCGCCCACCACAATCGTCGGATCGAGATTCGCGTGGCTGAGGACGGCCGCGATCAGGGAGGTGGTGGTTGTTTTTCCATGGCTCCCGGCGACGGCGATACCGAATTTCTGGCGCATCAGCTCGGCCAGCAGTTCGCCGCGGGGAATGACGGGGAGATTGCGACGCCGCGCCTCGAGGAGTTCCGGATTTTCAGCGCGCACGGCGGAGCTGACCACTACCGCTTTCGCCCCACCCAGGTTCGCCGCCGCGTGACCTTCAAAAATCACCGCCCCGCGCGCGGCGAGACGCTCCGTGATCGGAGTCGACTTCAGGTCCGAACCGGTAACCGGATAGCCCAGCTCCAGGAGAACTTCGGCAAGTCCGCTCATGCCGATCCCGCCGATTCCGACGAAGTGCACGGGCTGGCGCTTGAAAAACATTTTAATTAAGTATTGTTTCGGCTTTCCGAACGCCTGTCAATCCCCATTTTGCGCGATGTTGAATTTCGGGGAGCCAAGCCTTCGAGAATTTCGGCCGCTCTGCGCGCCGCGCCGGGCTTGGCGAAGGTGCGCGCCGCCGCGCCCATTTTCTGCAGGATGTCTGGATGCGCCACCAGCTGCCCGATCTCCTTCACCAGGCGCGGGCCGGTCATTTCCCTGTCCGTAACGAGCCGGGCCGCGCCGGTCCGCTCCATCGCGCGGGCATTGTGCAGCTGATGATCGTCGCTCGCGCCCGGGAACGGAACCAGGATCGAGGGCTTGCCCGCGGCGGCCAATTCACTCACCGCGCCCATACCCGCGCGGCTTACCACGATATCCGCCTGGGCGAACGCGCGAGGCATGTCAGACACAAAGGGAGAGATCTCTCCCTCGAGCCCGCATTCGCGAAAGCGCTGCGCCATTTCCTCATACATGGCCGCACCGCTCTGATGCAGCAGCCGAACGGACGCTTTGTTCCACAGCGGCCAACTCTCCTCGGCCGCGCGATTGAGGGTTCGAGATCCCTGGCTTCCGCCGGTGATCAACACGGTAACGATCGAAGTGAGGGGCTTCGCGGGTACAGCAAAAAATTCCTCGCGAACCGGCAGGCCGGTGAGTTCGGCGCGTCCGCGCGGAAACCAGCGCGCCGTTTCTTCGAAGCTCACGAGAGCTCGCGTGGCGTAGCGCGCCAGATGACGATGCGTGAAACCGGGTACGGCGTTGGGCTCCATCATGACGACGGGGATCCGCTTCCATAAAGCCGCCAGCAGGACCGGACCCGCGACATATCCGCCCATGGAAAAAATCGCCTGTGGTTGAAGCCGATCCAGGATCCGGGCGGCCTGCCACAACCCGGCCGGCAATCCCGTAAGCGTCGCCCCCGTCTGCCGCCAGCCTACGCGCTTGAGCGCTCCGGTCTCGATCCACTCCAAGGGAAACCCATCCGCGGGAACGAGCCGCGCTTCCATGCCCCGACGCACGCCGATAAATACGCACCGGTGGCCGTCGGCGCGCAATTCGCGCGCAACCGCCAGCGCGGGAATGACGTGTCCACCCGTCCCGCCGCCGGCCATGACAAAAGTAAACGCCCCGCTCATTCATTTCTCAGCGAACTATTCGTGCGCCCAACGAGCTTGAACGAAAAACGCGGACAACGAAATGATCAGGCCTGTGTGCAAAGTGCTAGCCTTCGTGTTCGCTCACGCTTAAGAGCATGCCCAAGGAAGTGAGTGTGCTCAACAGGGAGCTGCCCCCGAAACTGATCAAAGGCAGCGGGAAACCCTTCGTGGGGGCCATGTCGAGAACCACGCTCATATTGATGAACGCCTGGACGACCACCGAAAGGGTCACGCCGAGGGCCAGATATTTTCCAAAGTCGTCGCGCGCGAGGACGAACAATCGCGCCCCGCGCCACAAGATGACGAGAAAGCCGAGGATCACCGCGGTAGAGCCCCATAACCCGAGTTCCTCTCCGACCGTCGCGTAAATAAAATCCGTATGGGCATCGGGCAGGAACATCAACTTCTGTTTGCCCTCCATCAGGCCGACGCCGAAAATCCCTCCCGTGCCAACGGCGATCTTCGATTGCCTCGGCTGATAGCTCGCGTCGCGCACGCTGGTGGATCGCTGGATATAAGATTTGACCCAGCCGTGCGGATCGACCAGTTCCAACTTCGAATAGTCCGGATCGACGTACGCGATGATGCGGCCCAGCCGGTAACCTTTTGAACCGATCGCGACGGCCACCAGGAGGACGCCGATCGCGACGATTCGGGCCATGTAGCGCCATTCCAGTCCGGCGATCCAGAACACCAGCACGGCGGTGATCACAGGCACGAGGGCGGTTCCCAGGTCGGCGACGACCACCATGAAGGCCAACATCAGGATCGCGACGAGCGCCTGCTTTAGGGTCCGGCGATCGTTAATAATGTGCGCGCGGCGCGCGATGAAGTATGCCAGAAACAGGATCAGCGCGGGCTTGGCGAATTCGGAAGGCTGAAACGATCCGAGGCCCGCGATCTTGAACCAGCGGTGCGACCGGGGATCGGCGAAATATACGAGCACGAGCAGCGTGAGCACGATTCCGAGCCCGGAGAATGCCCACGAGGGACTATTCATGCGCCGATAATCCGTGCGCTTGAAATACATCAGCACCAGAAAGGAGAAGGCGGCCCAGCCGAGCTGCCGCACGACGAAATAATACGGCGCGACATGGTAACGCAGCTCCGCGACCGCGCTCGAGGCGCTATACAGCATCACCACGCCGAAACCTACCATCGCAACGATCGCCAGAAACAGAATCCAGTCAGTTTTTAAGCGCGCCACGAATTCTCCTAAAAGGCTCGCACCAGCCGCTTGAACTCGCGGCCGCGGTGTTCAAAATTCTCAAACTGATCGAAGCTCGCGCATGCGGGCGCAAGCAAGACGGTCTCTCCGGATTTCGCCTGGCAGTGCGCAGCCTCGACTGCGGCTTCCAGCGTTCCGCAGGGCACGAGGGCGGGCTCGCCGCGGCGCGACAGACCGGCGGCAGCAAGTTGCGTTTCGATCTTCTCCGCCGCGGACCCGATCAAAAGAACTCCGCGGGCCTTGTGGCGGAGCGGGACCGCGAGCGGCGCGTAGTCGCTGTTCTTGTCTTTGCCGCCGAGGATCACCCATAATCCGCCTTCAAACGCGGCGAGCGCCTTCAGCGTCGCATCGACGTTCGTCGCTTTTGAATCGTTATACCATGCCACTCCGCTCGTTTCGCGAACAAACTCCAGCCGATGCTCCACTCCGGGGAAGGTCGACACCGCTGCGCGGATTTGCTCGCGGGTTAATGGATGAGCACGCCCGGCCAGATGCGTCATCGCCGCGGCAGCCATGGCGTTCTCCAGATTGTGCATGCCGCGCAGGGGAACTTCCGACGCGGGCATCAATGATTCGTGATCGAGAAAGAGCCACCCGTTTCGCAAAAATGCTCCCGGCGAAACCTCGCGCGTCGAACTAAACCATACCGGCGTGCCCTTACCAGCATGCGCATAGCCGCGGCAAACCGGATCATCGGCGTTCAACACGGCGAAGTCGCCGGCGTCCTGGTTGGCAAACAGCTTGCCCTTGGCGGCGGCGTAGCTTTCCAAAGTATAGTGCCGGTCCAGATGATCCGGCGTGACATTCAATACCGCGCCGACGCGAGCCCGGAACGTTTTCGTGGTTTCAAGCTGGAAGCTCGAGAGTTCGAGCACGTTCCACTGGCCGTCCCGCGAGGTTTCCACCATCGCAGCGGGTGGCCAGCCGATGTTGCCGCCAATCTGCACCGGAATGCCACTTTCCTTCAGGATGTGGCCGGTCAGGGCGGTGGTCGTGGTCTTGCCGTTCGAGCCGGTAATCGCGATAATTTCGCCGCGCAAAAACCAGCTTGCGAGTTCCAGATCGCCGACGATCGAAACACCCCTGCGGCGCTGCTCGTCGATAATATCCAGATCGGCGGGGACGCCCGGCGAGAGCACAATGAGATCGGCTCCGGAAACGGAAGAGGCGGTTTGCGGCGCGACGTCGAATCCGGCCACGGGTACCGGATTCTGATCCACCGCGCGCACCCGCGCACCTTTCGAGCGGAGCAGTTCGGCCGCGGCCACGCCGCTCCGCGCCATTCCCACCACCACCACGGTCTTTCCCTCTAGCTTCATGAATCCTTCAGTGCGCTATCTCAACTTCAAAGTGGTCAAGGCAAACAACGCCATCACCAGCCCGGCGATCCAGAAGCGCGCGATCACTTTGGACTCCGCCCAACCCAATTGTTCGAAGTGATGATGGAGCGGAGCCATCCGGAAGATGCGCTTGCCTCCGCGCAGCTTATAGCTTCCCACCTGCAAAATGACCGAAACGCATTCCACCACGAAGACGCCTCCGATGAACAACAGCAGGATTTCCTGCTTCAGCAGCACGGCGACGACGCCCAATCCCCCGCCCAGGGCGAGCGAGCCAACGTCCCCCATGAAGACCTCAGCCGGATGAGCGTTGTACCACAGGAACCCGAGCGACGCCCCCGTCATGGCGCCGCAGAAAATGGTCAATTCGGAGGCGCCGGGCGTCCGCGCAATGTCCAGGTAACGCGCGAGCTCCGCGTTCCCGCTGATAAAGGAAAGCGCCGTCATGGCGCCTGCCGCGATAATCATCAGTCCAATCGCCAGGCCGTCGAGCCCATCGGTCAGGTTGACGGAATTGGTCGCGCCCACCAGCACCAGAATGAGAAATCCAAAGAAGAATACAAAGGCGAAAGGATACGTCCAGGGATTGTGAAGCCAGGCATCTACCAACAGGTCCGGCCTGAAATTTTTGAAAAACGGGACGTTCATGCTTGTGGAATAGACGCCCCGCGCATTCATCGCCAGGAGCATTCCGCCCACGATCAGCGCGGCGAGGATTTCGGCGGCAAACTTGCGCTTCGCCGTCAGGCCCAGGTTGCGGGCTTTTTTGACTTTGGAAAAATCGTCCCAGAATCCCACCGCGCCGAAGCTGATCAGCGCGACCAGCGCCACCCAAACGGAAGGCACGCCGAGATTCGACCACAGCAGAGTGGGCACGGCGATCGAAATAATAATGAGCAGTCCGCCCATGGTGGGAGTTCCGGCTTTTTTTTGATGCGACTGCGGACCATCCTCCCGGATGTGCTGACCGATTTGAAATTTCCGCAGACGTGCGATCATCCACGGGCCGAGCAGGAGCGACAACCCGAGCGCCGTCAGCGTCGACATGCCGGTGCGAAATGTCGAGTACTGGAAAACGCGAAACGGCGAAAACAAGTGAAAGAGTTTCTCGTAGAACAGCCAATAGAACATCTAGACGCCGCCTTCCGGCTGCTTCGGCGTATAGAGAAATTCTTCCAGAGCCCGTTCCACGTGCACGGCCCGCGAGCCCTTAAAAAGGATCGCGTCGCCAGGTTCGGCGAGGGCCCGCACCAGCCTTCCGGCCTCGGCTGGATCGTCGAAAAAAAAGGCGGCGCTGGCCCGGAGGCCCTTGCTTTTGGCCCCGTCCAATATTTGACAGGCAGCGCCGCGTATCCCAACGAGCACATCCACCCCACACGCTACGGCGTAGTCTCCCACGCTGCGGTGCAGTGGCTCAGCCCAGCGGCCGAGTTCGAGCATCTCCCCCAGAACGGCGATGCGCCGCTTCGCGGGAGTGTCCTTCAGGACCTCCAGCATGGCGCGCACCGCGTCCGGATTGGAGTTGTAGCAATCGTTATAAATCGTCATCCCGTGAACGGTCCACTGCTCACCCCGCATCTTGGGAGGCGCGAGCGCCGTCACGCGATCCTGAAGCCGTTCCGGCGGAATTCCGTAAATCCCGGCGACCGCGATTCCCGCCAGAATATTGGAGACGTTGTGCCAGCCGCTCAGAACACTTTTAAAAATCGTCTTCCCCACGCGAAAACGAACGCCGTCGGGGCTTAATTCGGGGTCCTCCGCGCGCACATCCGCTTCCGCCGATCGACCATAGAGAATCGTTCGGCCTCGGTGCGCGCTGCGCATCGCCGCGACGCGTGGATCGTCGGCATTTAGCACGGCGACATTTCCCGCGTCGAGGGATTCAATCAACTCGCGTTTCGCCGCGGCGATTCCGTCGATGGAATCGAAATTCTCGATATGCGCGTACCCGACGTTGGTCACCACGCCGACGTCCGGACGCGCAATTTCGGAGAGCCGCCGGATCTCCCCCGCATGATTCATGCCGAGTTCGACTACGCCAACTTGCGCGGCGTCATCCATGCGCAATAGGGAAAGCGGCAGCCCGATCTCGTTGTTGAGATTGCCTTCGCTCTTCGCCGTTCGCATCTGTTCAGCCAGCATGTTCGCGATCACGTCCTTCGTGGTGGTCTTTCCGGCGCTGCCTGTCACCGCCACGATCTTCCCACCCCACCGCGCCCTGGCCCAGGCGGCCAGATCCTGCAGCGCAACCCGCGTGTCGCGCACCCGAATCACAGGACACGCGGCCGCCACGTCCCTCTCCGCGACAATCGCTACGGCCCCGGCCGCTGCCGCCCCCGGCGCATACTCGTGCGCGTCGTGATGCGGGCCGCGCAGCGCGAAAAATAAATCGCCCGGCTGCAGCGTGCGCGAATCCACGCACCAGCCCGTGATCGTCGCGGAAGATGCAACCCGATGGCCCAACGCCTCCGCCGCTTCCCGCAGCCCCACGATCATTCCGGCTTCTCATACCCAAGCGAACGGAGAACCCGCCGCGCCGTCTCCCGGTCATCGAAGTGGATGGTCCGGTCTTTCAGAATCTGGTATGTCTCGTGGCCTTTTCCGGCCAGCAGAACAGCGTCGCCCGGCCGTGCCTCCTCCAGGGCTTTGCGGATGGCGCGCTCGCGATCGGGCTCGGCGAGGTGCGGCGTATCGAAGCGCGACAAACCGACCATCGCATCGTTCATGATGTCCAACGGATTTTCCGAGCGCGGATTGTCCGACGTGAGAATGACGAAGTCACTGAGTTCGCCGGCCGCGGCGCCCATGAGCGGACGCTTCGTACGGTCCCGATCCCCGCCGCATCCGAACAGCGTAATGACCCGGCCCTTCGCCAGTTCGCGCGTAATCTGGATCGCATTGCGAAGCGCGTCGTCCGTATGCGCGTAGTCCACGACGACCAGGAACGGCTGGCCCGCGTCGACGCGTTGGAATCGTCCGGGCACCGCGCGGCACGCAGTTACCCCTTGCGCCGCATCCGCCAAAGGAATTCCGTAGCTGACTCCCGTTCCGAGCGCGGCGAGGATGTTGTAAACGTTTACGCGGCCGGCCAGGGGCGAGGAGACGGCATAGCGCTGGTCTTGATAGACTGCATCGAAAGTCAATCCCTCGAACCCGGAACGGATGTTTTCCGCTCGCAAATCCGCCGTTTTTCGCAGACCGTATCGCACTACCTTCGTACCGCTCGCAGGAGCCATCTGTTCCTGGAACGGATCGTCCGCGTTCAGAATGGACCAGCGCGGCGCCGGTCCTTCCAAGGGGTGAAAGAGCAGGCGTTTCGCCGCGGCGTACTCCTCCATGGTCCCATGAAAATCCAGATGATCGCGCGTGAGGTTGGTGAACACAGCGGTATGAAACTCAAAGCCATACACTCGTCCGAGCGCCAGCGCGTGGGAGGAAACTTCCATGGTCAGATGCGATCCTCCGCGGTCGGCGAGCTCCGCGGCGAGCCGCATCACGTCCAGCGATTCCGGCGTGGTATTCGGCGCGGGTCTGACCTCACCAGCCATCCGATATTCGATCGTTCCCACCATTGCCGTAGTTCTTCCCGCCGCGCGAAGCAGGGCGTCCACTAAATAGGCGGTGGTGGTCTTGCCGTTCGTGCCGGTGATGCCGGTCAGCGCTACGCGTTTATCCGGCTTATCGTAAAAATTGCGCGCCGATATAGCCAGGGCCTGGCGTCCATGCTCGACTTCAATCCACGGCGCCGGGAACCCTTGCGGGCAAGGAGATTCGCTCGCGATCGCGCAGGCGCCCCGGGCGCGCGCGGCGTCGGCAAAGGTGCGCCCATCGGCGCGCGATCCTGGAAATGCAAAAAACACGAAATCCTTTTCGACCCGGCGCGAGTCGTACTCCAGCCCGGCGATCACTAAATGAGCCCACTCGGGAATCAGCTCGCGCCGAAGTTTCGCACCGTTCAGCACCTCGGCCAAGGTCATCGCGATGGATTGGTCCTTATCTCGCGAACTGGACGCGGACCCTGTTGCCCCGGGGAAGCACGCTCCCTGGCGCCGGATCTTGATCCCGGGCGAGTCCGTTTCCCTGCACTTCGACCGGCAGCCCCGTCGCGGCTGATTCTTCAAGCACCGTGCGGAGAGGCATCCCCCGGAAATCCGGTACGCGGGATCCGCCGGCGCGGGCGTTGAAAAAAGGCCGCCGGTCCACGGAAGGCTCATTCGCCGATGCGGACGAGCTCCCTTGAACCGGCGGCGGAGTGACGGAGAGAGGACGTTCAGATTGCTTTCCCGCGGCCGGATTGCGCGGAGAAGTGGATGCGGAATTCTTCACGAGAGGATCCGCGGTGGATCTTGCAGAAGGCATGGCCGGAGCGCCCGCGGGGTTGAGCTGGGTCCCCGTGAGATCAGGCGGCGGGGTCAATCCCGCGATCGCCAGGTCGTTCAAGCTCTGCTTGTCGTTGGATTTCGAGAGCACCACGGAGGTGTCCGGCAAATCCTTGGGGACGTCCAGCATGCGAAGCGCCGACATCGCCACGTCGTGGAACACCGGCGCAGCGGTGGCTCCGCCGAAGCCCGCCCCGCCGCCCGTGGTCCCGATGAGCGTCACGGCGATGACAATCTGCGGGTTGGTGACCGGCGCAAATCCCAGGAAGCTGGCGTTGTAGCTGTGGGTATAAGCTTTCGCCTTGAAATCGTAAATCTGGGCCGACCCGGTCTTGCCTCCCGAAGTGTACCCGCGCAGGATGGCGGCCTTCCCCGTGCCGTGCAGCACCACGCCTTCCATCATCTGACGCATCTTGATCGCGGTTTCGGGAGCGATGATCCGCTGAGGCCTTTGTTGCGGGATACGCTCCTGCGGAGATCCCGGCGTCTGTTTCGCCAGCACGATCTGCGGCTTCACCATCAATCCGCCGTTCGCCACGACCGCGCCCGCGAGCGCCAATTGAATCGAGGTCGCGCCCACTTCGTGTCCCATGGCTACCGACGCGATAGAGCCGGGCTCCCAGTCTTTGAGCCGGCGCAACAGGCCGGAGGATTCTCCCGGAAGATCGATACCCGTCTTTTGTCCGAATCCGAACCGCCGCACGTAGTCGTACAGGTTGCGCGGACCGACTTTCAGCCCGATATTGATCGCGCCGATGTTGCTCGAATGCGCCAGCACATCCGCCATGCTCAGCGAGCCGAAATGTTCGTGAGGGGCATCGTGAATCACTCGTCCGAATAAGCTGATGGTTCCGAATCCGCAATTGATGATCGAGTCCGGCGTCAATGGCGTGGTTTCGAGCGCAGCCGAGAGCGTGATCACTTTGAATACGCTGCCCGGCTCAAACGGCGCCGCCACCGCCAGGTTGCTGCGCGCGGCCGCCGACTCCCCCGGCTTCAAAGGATAGTTGGGATCAAACGTCGGATAGTTGGCCATCGCCAGAACTTCACCGGTGTAGGGATTGAGCGCCACCAGCGAACCGGTTCGCGCATGCGATTTTTCCACCGCCGACGCCAGTGCGCGTTCGGCGTCAAACTGCAGGTTGGAGTCAATCGTCAGCGTGAGATTTGCGCCGGGTTCGGGGGCCCGCGTCACCAGCATGTCGTAGGCGTTCTGCCGGACATCGTTGTACACGCGCCCGACGCCGGGATTTCCGGAAAGCTCGTCGTCGAAGCTCAGCTCAACCCCGCCATTGCCGTGCTCGCTGACATCCTCCGCGGAAGTCATGCCGGTCGCGCCGAGCACGTGTGCGGCGAGTTGCCCGTGAGGATAAAAGCGCCGCATTTCACTGCGGTACTCCACCCAGTCGAGCCTCAAGCTGCGGACCCGCGCGGCTTCATCCGCCGAAACTTTGCGTTTTACCCAAAGAAAACCGCTCTTATGGAGCTTCGAGGATTGAATATGGGAATACAGCTCGGCGCGGTCCACGTCCAGAACCCGCGAGAGGATGTCGGCCGCCACCGACACATCCGGAATCTTCATCGGATTGACCAGAATCGATTCGGCGGGAAGGGTCTTCGCGAGCGGTTGACCGGCGCGGTCGAAAATCGTGCCCCGTACCGCCTCAATGGCCACCGTTCTCTGCTGCTGGGAAAGCGCCATCCTCAGCAGTTCGTCATGGCGGAACACCTGCAAAAACACCAGACGTCCGAAGATCGCCGCGACCCAGGCGAGCATCATCCAGAGCAGCCACTTGAGCCGCTGGGTAGACTGATTTTCGACCATGGCGCTTCCCCCGATCGCTGCTACTTCTTGGACGGCGCGCCGGACGGGTTGATCGTCGCCGGGCTCATGGCGGACTCGTTCATCGCTACGGCAGCGCCGTGGGCCGAATCCAGGTACACAACTTTTTGCGGATCCGGATCGACGAATTGCTGCTCGCGCGCAAGCTGCTCCATGCGCTCCGGCGACAAAAGCTTCGCTTCTTCCAGCTCGAGCGAAGCCTGTTCGTTCGTCAGACGCTTGGACTCTTCTTTGAGCGCCTGGATCTGATATCCGGCGAGCAGCCCGTACGCGCTCGGCAGCAGAACCCCGATCAACAGCAGCGCCGCGGCCGCGACCGAGCCAATCAGCCGCCAGCACACACCGCCCGTTTTCGGGTCCGCCTGCCGGACCAAGCGGCTGTTGTCAATGCGTTTCACGTAAAAATAAATATCCTCGTTCGCGAAGCACCGGACCGCAACGGACTTTGCGGCTGCGCGGCGATCCACGGTGCGGGAATCTTTGCGGAACAAATTATTGTAAGCGGTCGCTAAAGCTGCCATCTCAAACGTCTTCCTCTGCGTTTTTTCCGACCTGCGCTGCGATCGTTACGCTCGAAGCGCACACCCGTTGCGGGAGCCGGGGGAGGGAATCCCCGCAACAAAACTCTGAATGATTACGGGACCGTTCTGGACTTGCGACCGGCCGCCGCGGGAGCTCACACCATCTCGAGAGCTCGCAGCTTCGCGCTGCGCGACGGAGCATTCTCGCGGATTTCTTCTTCCGATGGACGCACCACGTGGCGCGTCAGAATCCGCGCCTGCCCGGCGCGTGCAAGCGCCTGAAACGCGTGCTTCACTCTGCGATCCTCGAGCGACATGAACGTAAGGAATACCACTCGCCCGCCCGGCTTCACCAGCGTGGGTAAGGAATCGAGCAGCGCCTCCAGTTCCTCGTTCTCCCGATTGACCGCGATCCGCAGCGCCATGAAGGTCTGCGTGGCGGGATGCAGTTTGCCCGTACGGGGCACGACGCTTTCGATCAGCTTGGCCAACTGACCTGTCGTTGCGACCGGCCGTGCCCGCACGATTGCTCTGGCTATTCTCCGGCTCCTCCTTTCCTCGCCTAATTTGAAGATCAAATCGGCGAGTTCCTTTTCCGATCCCGCGTTGACGTAATCCCCGGCGGTGAGACCCTGGCTGCGATCCATGCGCATATCCAAAGGCCCCTCCGCCATCAGCGAGAACCCCCTCGCGCCTTCCGTAAGCTGAAAACGCGATACGCCCAAGTCCGCTACCAACCCGTCCAGTTGTGCAATGCTCTCGGCTTGGAGCGCTGTCCCCACCAAAGAAAATGAAACGTGATGAAAGCGGATGCGCGATTGCCCCGTGGGCGAAGTCGCGATCTCCGCGGTGTTCCGCCGCGCGATTTCGAGGCTCTCCGCGTCGCGATCGCAGGCAATCACAAATCCGCTCGTCAACTGCCTCGCGATGGCCGCCGTATGCCCGCCCATGCCGCACGTCGCGTCTAAATAAATCCCGTCCGGCCGAACGGCGAGATACTCCACGCACTCGCGCAACATGACCGGAACGTGCATACATGACCGCTACTTCAATCCCTTCTTTTCGAGTGTCTTTACCTTCTCGCCCAGATTCGCCATGGCGCGATGGAAGCGCGCTTCGTGGATGGCCTTGCCCGCGACGTTGATCCGCCCGTTGTAGCAATCGAGCCATACCGGCTGCGATTCCAGCTCCAGTTGCTTGCGCAGCGCGGCAGGCATCAGCACGCGTCCCTGCGCATCGATCTCCGAATCGCCGCCGAAATACTTCGCCACGTAGGCCACGTCCTCCGCCAACTCCGCCAAATCGCCCGATCCCGCAAAAAAGTTTTCATTGCTCTTCCACACCGAGATCGGGTAGATTCGAGCTAGCTGCAAATCGACGGTCGTGATAAACACTTTTTCCACACCGAGCTGCTTCAGATATTCCCAGAACTCCGCCGGGAGTTTGAGCCTGCCCTTGTCGTCTACGCGCGCCTGGATGATCGAATGGGGCGGTTCGACGACGGATACCCCTCCGCCGGCCCGAATTTCGCCGTTCTCGACCACACCGTCACCCATTTCAGTCCAAAGTTGTCCACTTCGACCCACTCAGTGTACGGCAGTCTCATTCTAAACGTCAACAACTTTATTCAGGCTAAGCAGTTACGCTATTTCTTCGCCGCGCCAAGGCAAATCGGGGAGTAGCGCTTTTGCGGACTTCTTCAGCGAGAGTCTCGGCTGTCGAAGGCACCAGGGCGATTTGCGGAAGTCTAGTGGGCCTACTTCTTGTGGGTCAATTCGAGAAAGACGGCGTTCAGGGAATTCGTGACGTTCACTTCTACCTTCCTCGTGAACCATCCTTGACCCATTACCGAGGGGTATACGACATAACGACCTGGGAGAACATCGTCGAAATGGAAGTACTTGACGTTCGAGAGCGGAAACGGAGAGTCAAAATGAACTTGCTGGTAATCCCAGGTTCCACTGGGAGACCCGTCCAGACTGATAAGTTGAATCGAAACCGTTCCCGTTCCGAGCGCCGATTTGTCATTGGTGGAAATCACACCATGCACCGAGTACGTCTTTTGTTCGGGCACGTGAAAAATGATGCCGGACTGTGTTTTACCGGCGATGACCTCAACTGCGGTTGCTCTCTCGCGTTGGGATACGCCTGGATAAAAAACGCTCGACGTTAAATGACCGCGAGACGACCCTGAATAGTGCAAAAAGTATTTGCCCGGGCCAAGGCGATCGGAACAAAAGGAGCCGTCCGGCCTTAGTGGTGTGGCTGTGTAGTCGTACGGCGAGTATCCCTGCGCAGAGAGAAACAAGACGACTCCGGAAGCGGGGTCTGTGACCCCCTCCCGCGTGACGATTCCACAGAAGTTGCCCGTAGCGGCAACATAGCGCCGGCGCCGTTCATCGGCAGCGCTGCCAGCGCTCTCAGCGGCGATCGGCAGCCTTCCGGGTGAGGCGAGATCGCTTGCGGTTGGCCGTTCATTCCGAAGAAATCTCAACTCCGTGTCATGACCACCACTATCGATCTGTCCACCTGGACTGCAAAAAAACGTCCACAACTCGCCGTGATTGTGACTGTACGCATAGACAAGATAATTCAGCCCAGGGGAGAACCGAGCTCCGCTGCAATCCATTGTCGTGACTCCGGTGTTAATCTGAACTTCGAGCCCGACGTCCCCTTTGTAGGCTCTCCGAACTCGGAAGTTCACTAAAATCCGGGGTCCACGAGAGCCTGCGATATTTTGATCCTCGGCGGTAATCAATTCCCCGCGCTTCGCGATCAATACGCTCCACTGTGTCTCGATGCGCTCAGGCGTCCCTTCAAAAATCGCGGCGGCGCCTTCCGCCTTCAGCCTGGCTCCGTCCCAATAATTCTTTCCGTGAATCCCACTGCACCTACACGCAGAGGCCGTTTGCGGTATGAGGGCAAGTGCGCACAAAATCCCTGTGAAACCGGCTGGCCTCAAAATCCTCATGATGCGATGGACACCGACTCCGTCTCCTTTGTTCCGAAGCGGCCGTTCAGAAAAGTAGAACTCACTTCACCCCGCTCGCGACTCTGGCCGGCAAAAACTCATCTCCCGCCTTCCACGTGGGAAGCGTCGAGATATTCGCGGCATCCATCCCAATGAGAAACCCGAGCCTCGCGTAGATTTCGAGGCCCGAGAAATCCCAATCGTCGTGATATTCATCCGACGGCTGGTGATAGTGCTGCGTATTGAATTCTTCGAACAGTTTCGCGCCGGTCCCTGACGGACGGCCCGCCAGATCATCGCCCCGGTTGATGGAAAATGCCGGAATCCCTATGCGCGCGAACATGAAATGATCCGAGCGGTAATATGTTCCCGCGTAGGGCCTCGGGTCGGGTGAAATCGCGAGCCCCAGCCGCTTGGCTGCTTCTTGAACCAGCGGATAAACCGTGGTCCGTTCCGCACCATAAGCGCCGAAATCGTTATAGCGCCCCAGCGGCAGAAACGCGTCATAGTTAATTGCCACCGCGGTTTTCCCTGCCGGAATCACAGGATGTTGTCCGTAATATTCCGATCCCAGCAGCCCCGCTTCTTCGGCCGCGACGGAAATAAATAACGCCGAGCGGCGCGGTTTCTCCGGCAGATCGGCCCACGCGCGCGCCAGCTCCAGGAGCATCCCACAGCCGGTCGCGTTATCCACCGCACCGTTATAGATGCGATCCCCGCTCTGCGCTTCGCCGATGCCCAGGTGATCCCAGTGCGCGCTGAAAATCACGGCCTCGTCCTTCAGCTTCGGATCGCTGCCCTCCACTTTCGCAATCACGTTGCGCGTCAAGATTTCCCGCACCTTCGATTCCGCATGCAGCCGGAAGCGCAGCGGGATAGGAATTGGTTTGAACCCGCGAGTATCGGCCATCTTGAGCAGTTCGCCCGTGGATTTTCCGAGCGCCTCGGCGATCCGGCCGCCGGCTTCCTCCGTCACCCATCCGGCGAATGCGAGCGCGTTCTCGCCGGGCTGGATTCGCACGGCCAAATCCTCTTTGGACCACGAGGATCGAACGACGTTCCAGCCGTAGCTCGCCGTGGGCGTCGTGTGGATGATGATGGCGCCAATCGCGCCGCGGCGCGCTGCTTCCTCGTATTTGTAGGTCCAGCGGCCGTAATAGGTCAGCGCCGGGCCGCCGAAAAACTTCGGATCGTTCGAAGGCGGCTCGCCGGTGAACAGCACGACGACCTTGCCTTTCACGTCCACGCCTTTGTAATCGTCCCACTGATATTCAGGCGCCGTGATCCCGTGACCCACAAAAACCGCATCGGCCTCGAAGCTCACGTCCGGCTTCTGCTGGAACGTCACGCCCACAAAATCGTCGAGCCACCGGAAGGAGGCCCTCGCTGCGCGGGCAGACCCGGAAGCGTCGTGAGGTTTTTGCTCGGACACGGTGAGTTGCGTCGTCGGCGACGGTTCGGTTCCGATCAGTGTGAAGTTTTGAAAATAAGTCCCGTTGTCGCCGGCCGGTTTCGCTCCGGCCAGGGCGAGCTGCGTAGCCATATATTCGGTCGCCACATCGCCCCCTCGCGTTCCGACGCCGCGCCCCTCAAGCGAATCGCTTGCCAGGAAGCGCACATGCGCGCGCATACGCTCGCCCGATATTTCGCCGATTTGGGCGTACACCGCTCCCGCGGAAAGCAACGCCGCCACAACCACAATTTGCATAGCGCTAGTCTATCCGGATTTGCGGCCGCGGGCACGCGGACCGCGTTTCTGCTGCACCAGCTTTGGACGCAATGAGCGATCTCGTGCGCTCGGCTTCCCGGCCCCGGCAACGGGCTTCGCCTCGCGCCGCTTACGTTCGCGAGCGGACAAACCGCGGCGCCGCGCCAATTCTTCCATAGCCGCGATGGCCTCTTCGAGTTGCGTCCGGTAGACGCGCAATCCGTCGATCAATTTCAGTAAATCCATTTGGATATATCCTGGACCCTGCGTCCACTCTATAGCGAGTGGGCTTGTTATCACCTCACCTCGAACCTCCATCTGCTTCAGGCGTAGGAGTTTACCGCCGGCAATTTATTGTATTCCGCCCCGGCGCTGGAGGTGCGCTACAATCCAAACGAACCGTTGCCTTTCGTTTGTGGGCATCGTCAAACGAGCCGGTTTCAGGTCTCGCCCCGCGCGAGTTCTGTCGATTCGATTTCACTTCTCATCCATGACGTTGCCGGCCGCCCTATGATCACCCCCGCGACTTTCCTGATCGACGATGCCGATGTTCCCGCGCTGCGCGGCCTGATAGCGAAAACAGCCAGCTTGGGATTTTCAGAAAAAATCGTGCGGGAGCGTCTGGGACTGGACGATCTCACCGAGTTACAATGGCGCGCGCTGCCCGCCTATCGCAAGGAACGGCTCGCAGGTCGCGAGCTTCTGGATCTGGCGATCGAGTTGTTTTTATTACAACGGACGCTCCCGACGAACGAACTCGAGCGGCTCTTCACCCGCTCCGAACTAGAGATGCTGGTGCGCGCAGGACTGCTGGCCGTCAACGAGAACGGCGGGGCCACCGCGCGCGCATCCCTATTCCCTGTGGGAGACCGGCTGATCTTTTCCGATCATGCGTGGCCCGAGCTATCGAATTCCGGCCGGAGCCCGGTTCCGTATGACCAGGTGATGTTCGTGGGGCCCGACAGCCGTCACCTGGCTCGCTGCACTTCACGCCGCCCCGTTCGCTCGGCTCTCGACCTGTGCACCGGCTCGGGCGTTCAGGCTGCGCTTGCGGCCGCGCATGCCGAGCAAGTTCTCGCCGTGGATCTCAATCCCCGCGCCGCTGCTTGCGCCCGCTTCAATGTGCAAGCGCTCGGGATCGAAAATCTGCGGGTCGCAGAGGGAGACCTGTTCGAACCCGCGGCGGGCGAGCGCTTCGATCTGATCACCGCCAATCCCCCGTTTGTACCTTCGCCGGTCGATGCGCTCCGGTTTCGCGATGGGGGCCGGTCCGGGGAAGACATTCAGAAGCGCATTGTGGCCGGGCTGCCCCAGCACCTCGCGCCGGGCGGCATGGCGCAGATGGTGACGGAACTCGGCGAGCGGGAGGGCGAATCGATCGTGGAACGGCTGCGCGAATGGCTCGCAGGAGCGCCGTTCGATATTCACGTGCTCCGCCTGCGGGATCACACGCCCATCCGCTACGCGATTGCGCATGCCAAGGGCGAGGAATACGACACGTTCCTCGGCTCGGTCGACGATTGGGCCAGTAATCTACGGACGCAGGGCTTCGTCCGGATTGTCGCTCTGCTGATCTCCTTCCAGTGGAGCAACCCCGCGTGCGGAGGGCCCTGGGATCGTATGGAGGAGTCGCCGCCCCCGAAGCGCGACGCGGGGTCGGAAATTGAGGCCGCTTTCCTCGCTGAGCGCTCGACCCGCCTGCCTGATCTGGAGGAACGCCTACGGCGCGGCTTTCTGCGTCTGGCGGGACCGCTCGCTCTCTTCGATGCCCGGGTGACGGGCCGCGAGATCCCACCGCACGCCAAGGCCACGCGGCTCGGACAGGCGCTCACGATCGAGCAGCAGCTCGATCCCGTGGAACGGGAACTAATCGGCCGCATCGAGCCCGGGATCGCCGTCTCAGAATTGCTCACGACCCTGTGCCGGACCGAACGCGACGAGCAAGGTGCCCTGGCGGGAATCATCTCGCTCATGCGCAGGCGGCTCGTCCGTCACAGCACAGACCCTGCAGCCGGACGGTAGCGTCACGGGCAGTACTGTCTTGACACGATGAAACATTTCTGGCACTATTTGTTCTTTAATTAGGCTCCCAGGTTAGGTGTTATGTCCTCGCTGCAATCGTCCGTGCATGGCCGCGACCTTGGACAAACCGACGAATGGTCGGTGACGTTCCGTTTTGGCGTGACGTGGTCTTACCTCGCTGGCCACGGCTCGGTGGAAGCGGCAGAGTCAATTCCGGCACGAACATCCGCCTTCAGCACCCCGGCGGCTCTTGCGGTTGCCGACGCGCCGGGCCTTTCTACGAGCGGGGTCTCAGCGGGCCCGATTTCAGCGGGCGCAGTCTCAGCGAGCGCGGCACGGGAAGAAATTTCGTCTCCCCGGTCCGGCGTCCAATGGGGAATCGTAGTTCCGAAAATGTCACGGCCCGCACCACAGGCCGCTCCTTCTCAGTGGCCACAGCCGGAGAGCCGTGAAGACGCGGAGGAAATTCAGGCGATTCCGGCCGCTGAGGTCGCGCTCGAGTCTTTCGAGCGAAGCATTCCGGGCCCCCAGGCATTCCGCTGGAAGCCGTTTTTGATCGCGGGCGCTGCCTTGAGTCTTGCGGGTGCGGGCGCTATCGCATTGATCCCTCCGAAGCCCGCCGCGCACGATAGATCACTTCCGGCGGGTCCCGCAGTCTCGGCGCGGCAATCGAGTCCGCAAGGCCAGCCCGCTTCCGCGACATCTTCGCCCGTTCCCGATGCGCGCCCGGCGCCCGCCGTGATTCCCGCGGCGGCGGTGCCCAGTGTTCCTCGCGTGGAAGCGAAACCGCCCTCCCCGGAAATCGCGAAGAGTGTGGATCCGACCCCGGTGGCCCGCGCATCACGCAAATTCACTCCTCCACCGGCAGCGGCGCAATCGACCGCGCAAAGCGCGTTGATCGACGCCCCGCCGAGCCTTCCGAGCACGCCCGGAGCGTCGCCGGTTCTGGCTCTGCCTGCCGTAACAATCCCAGCCGTATATCCGGCGCCGGCCGCGCCAACTCCCGCGACCGCGACGCCTGCGCCCGCCAGGGAATCCGTTCCGGCTGTACGCCAGGTCACGGTCGCGAGCAATTTACAGGCGGGAAATCTAATCAAGAAAGTGCCGCCTGCCTATCCGGAATTCGCGAAATCCACGCGGATTCAAGGGACCGTGCGTTTCGCGGCGGTCATCGGGCGGGATGGAAAAATCCAAAATCTTAAGTTCGTCAGCGGGCCATCGCCACTCGCCCAAGCGGCGATGGATGCCGTGAAGCAATGGGCCTACAAGCCCACGGTGCTGAACGGCATTCCGGTTGAAGTGCTCACTCAGATCGACGTCAACTTCACGCTGAGCCAGTAACGCCCTCGCCGAGATTTACTGCCGCAGTTGTTTCAACTGAATTCCGAGCTGCGCGCATTTCTTGTATAGGTGGCTGCGCTCCAGTCCGAGAGCCTTGGCCGTTTCCGTCATATTATGGCGCGCCTTCTCCAGCTCGGCAAGGATCGTCGCTCGCTCGAATACTTCCACGCGCGACGCGAGCGCCCCGGACCCGTTCAGCATAGGGCTGGCGGAAGCCGCGCCCGGAACCGCCACCGAATTTCCCGGCAGCGCCTCTCGAACCAAGCCCTCGTCCACTTCCTGATCCGCTAACAGCAGGAGCCTCTCGACGACGTTGCGTAGTTCGCGAACGTTGCCGGGCCACGCATACCGTTCCAGCGCTGAAATCGCCGGCGGCGTGAAGGGCTTGGCCCTCCAGCCGTTCACTTCGCAAATGCGCTGGGCGAAGTATTCGACCAGGATCCTGATATCACCGGGACGCTCGCGCAGGGGCGGCAGGATTACCGGAAACACGTAGATCCTATGAAACAGGTCCTGGCGAAAGGCTCCCGTGCGGACCAGTTCCTCCAGGTTTCTATGTGTGGCGACGACCACGCGCACGTCGACGCGCGTGCTTCCGGAGCCGCCGACGCGTTCCACCTCGCCCTCTTCGAGAACGCGCAGAAGTTTCGCTTGCATCACGGCCGGCATGTCGCCGATCTCGTCGAGAAAAAGCGTGCCCCGGTGCGCCTGCTCGAACTTACCGAGGTGCCGCGTGAGGGCCCCTGTGAAAGCCCCCTTCTCATGCCCAAAAAGCTCCGATTCGATCAATTCGCCGGGGATCGACGCGCAATTGACCGTGACAAAGGCGCCTTTGGCGCGTGCGCTCGCGTCATGCACCGCGCGCGCGATCAACTCCTTACCCGTCCCGGTCTCCCCCAGAATGCACACTCGCGATTCGCCGACCGCTACGCGCGCTACCTGCGCCATCACGCGCCGCATCGCCTCGCTGGCCCACACGATTTCGTGGCGCCCGACACGGGCCCGCAACTCGCGATTCTCCTGCTCCAGCCGCTTCAGGCGAAGAGCATTCTCCACGGTCAACAGGAGCCGCTCCGTAGACAGCGGCTTTTCAAGGAAATCGATGGCGCCGAGCTTCGTCGCGCGCACGGCCATATCGACCGTGGCCTGCCCAGACATCATGACCACCGGAGTTGTCACACCGGCCGCGCGCATCTCTTCGAGCAACGTGACGCCATCCTTGTCCGGCATGACGACGTCGGAAAAAATGAGGTCGTACGCATGGGCCCGCACCAGTTCGAGCGCGCGGGCCGCGTGATCCGCCACCGTGACTTCGTATCCCTCAAGGCGAAACGCGCGGGCGAGGGACGCGAGAGTATTCGCGTCGTCGTCGATGATGAGCAAATGGCTCACGGATTCTCCCCTGGCGTAACGGGAAGCTCGATGACGAACGTGGAGCCGCTTCCCGGCGTGCTGCGGACGGATATCTTTCCTCCATGATCACTCACCACGCTCTGCACGATGGCGAGACCGAGGCCGGTGCCGTGCAGCTTGGTGGTGTAGTACGGAGTGAACAGACGCGCGCATTCTTCCTCGGTGAGTCCTTGCCCGGTATCGGAGACGGACAAACGGACGTGGCCCTCATCGGAGGAGCTCGCGATGCGCAGTGTTCCGCCGCCAGGCATGGCGTCAATGGCATTCAACACCAGATTGCCGATCGCCCGCTGCAGTTGTTCCCCGTCCGCCTGGATTCGCAACTCGCCTTCGGCGAGCGCCATCTGGGGAATCACCTTCGGCCGGCCCTCGGCCTTGAATTGCGCGTCGTAAAGTTTCATCACGTTTTGAATCACCGCGTTCAGGTCGACCGCCTCGAAGCGGGGCGGCGGCATTCTGGCGAAATCGCTGAACCGGCCGATGATGGTCTTGAGGTTGCCGACCTCCGCGAGCAGGGTTCCAGTGCTTTCCTGAAACACTTCCTCAAACTCGGCCGCGGAAAGTTTGCGCGCCTTGCGCAGGTTCTCGATCGTGATCTGCAGCGGGAACAAAGGATTTTTCAATTCATGTGCGAGGCGGCGCGCAAGCTCTCTCCACGCTGCCACGCGCTCCGCCTGAATGGCGCGATCGCGTTGTTCGGCGAGCTGTTCCGTCATCTTGTTGAAGGCGGCCGCCAGCTCCCCGATCTCGTCGTTCGAAAGCACCTCGACGCGGGCCGACCAATCCCCGCTCGCCACGGCGCGCGCACCGGTCGCGAGCCTTGTAACGGGCCGCGTCACGCGTTCCGTGGTCCACCAACCGAGCAGGATGCCGATCACGATTCCGGACGTCGAAACGATCACGCCGATCCCCAGAATCTGACTCTCGAGCGCAAACTCCGGCGCGAGCGACGTCCCCGCGAGGAGCACCGCTTCCGTGTGGTCCCTTTGCCGCAAGGGGAATGCGAGAAACGCCTCGGCCGTAGAACGCGCGGAGGTCCATTGAACGGTGCCGGTTGCCTGAGCTCCCGTGCTGCGCGCTGCATTCACCAGGCCCGCGAGCTTCGTGGTATCCGGATTTCCGCCCTGGGCGTCGACCACTTCGCCGGGAGGCAGCCACAGGAGCGCTCGCATGCCGGGCGCTTCTCCCAAAGATTTGAGAAATTCCGCATTGACCGGCCGCCCTCCGATCACCAGCGCCTTCCTGTCGCGCGTAGGCCGCACCGCCACCAGGGCCGCGACGGAGCTCCCGTCGGGCTGAGGGATGTGAGCGAACCATGCGGTGTCCGGCCACGCGTCAGACACCGCGCTCCCGTCCTCCGCCGCCCATCCCCAGTCGTTTTTGTATCCGAAGCGCGCCGGCCAATGCGCGGAAGACAGGATGGTCAAATCGGGCTGCACAACGTCCAGGAACTGTAAATCCAGCGCCGCGCCTTCCTGCTGGGCCCGGTCGTATTCGGCATCTCCTGCCACGATACGCTCCACTCCGGCCGAGGCCGCCGCTTGCTCCACCTGCCGGACCACTTCCCTTCTTCGGGCGTCCAATTCCGCGCGCAATTGGGCGAGCAGGTCTGCGCGCCGCTGGCCGTCGGCGCGCTCAAACGCCTGCCGCGCTTCGACGGATACCGCGCCCGTGACCAGCGCAACGGCGCCTGCCACCGTAATCGAGGAAACCAGCAGAAGCTTGGTGCGAAACGTCACGGCTTCCCGATCCAGACATTCGGAAGGTCGGGCCAATTGTGTATTCGCGGGCTCGAGCCCCAGCTGCGGGCGAGATGAAAGAGCGGCACAACGCGGAAGCTATCGAGGAGCGCATGTTCCGCTTCATAGGGCGAAAACGACGAAGGGGACGCCGCTGCCGGTACCGGCGCTGTCAGGAGCACGGCCAGGTCCGCGAGCGCCGCGGATTCATCCCGAGACGTGATGGGGAGTGCGACCAGGCGTACGTCTGCCGCGCCGTTTCCCGGACGCAAAATGATGCCGGCTTCCATGGCATTGACGGAAATTCTTTCCGCGATCGAACGCAGCACGCTATCCTGGCGATCATATGCGAAGGTCAGCGGAGCGGCGCCCGCTGAGAGCTCACGCGCGCGCATGACATCTCTCTTCTGTTCGAAAAGAAATGCGTAACCGCTCAGCCACTGCGGCAGAAGTGCGCCCGAGATTTCGCCGCGTCCTTTCAGCAGAACGCGCCGGATGGCCAGCCGGTCGATCGAAAGGGCCGTCGCTTGGCGCACCGCCGCCGACGCCCGCGCCGTCTCGAAGATCAGAGCGACCGTCGTATCTGCCGGCGCGTCGCTCACGCCGATGGCGGCATCCGCGATATCGGCTTTCCCGAGCTCCAGGTCCTGGCTCTGATCGCGAAGATCGCGGCCCATCTGGATTTCGACAGAATCGACATACGGCCGGCCCTTCCAATATTCTTCGTGAGCGGCAAGCGTCGCCGACTTGCCCGCTTCCCATCGGACGACGCGGAATGGTCCCGTCCCCACCAACGTGCCGTCGGGCTCCCGAACCACGATCGCGTTCCAGGGCCGTGCCCGCTCCAAAAGAATTTGTTCTATGGGCCGGTCGTCGGGCACTTCGAGCGTGCCGGCGGGAGGAGCCCACATCGCGCCATTGTGCAGACGGACGTTGGTGCGGGCGGTGAATACCCATCGTTTCCGCGCCACGTCGTGAGTCCAGGACGTGGCCAGCCAAGGCTGAGGCTTGCCGTTTTCATCCAGGCGAACCAGCGTTTCGAAAACCGCGGGGATGAGGCGCGCTTTGGCGTCCAAAAGCGCAGGATCCGCGGGAATGACGTCCGGATCGAGGTTGTTTAAGGCCGCCGACATTTCCACGTGCAAAGTCCCGCCGTAGCGGGGACGGCCTTCCGCGCGCACGACCGCGAACGCGACGAGCGCGCTAGCGGCCGCAATCCACGCCGACGTGGTAGGCTTCATAACCGTTATTCTTATTTCGCACGACGACCAGAGCGTCGTTCCCATCCGGCCACACAGCCGTGACGTCGCCCGGCATCAACATGGACTCGCTGACGCGCACAGGAATATGATTGGCCAACTCGAACAACGCAACGGTGCGTGCCTCGGACTCCAGCGCCACAATTTTCGGACCCGCGCATGAGCTTGCAAGGAGTGCGAAATCGTCCCACGCATCGGGAGCGGCGGTTTGCTTGCGGCTCGCGTCATAGAGATAGGTCCGGCCGTCGGCCGCCACGACGATATGGTCCCCATCGATCTCGGCTTGAGCAAAAAATGCGGGCCACCCGGATGCTTCCATAGTGTTGCGCCCCGCGGTAAAACGTCCCCCAGGCTGGCATTCCAGGGTGAGGGCCGGCGACCAGCTCCCCCGGCACGCGAGGCCAGCGACCTCTGCGAGCAGCGTGTTCTCCGTGATCGTCAGACGCCCGCGAGGATCGCGTACCGGAGGAATATTGACCACCGCGGCGTCGATCTTCTGCCATTTCGCATCGCGACGTTCGAACAGCGTCACTCCGGCTGTGTCGAGCACCAGCATGCGATCGCGATTCACGCCAATTCCTTCTATCGCATCGAGGATCGGCTCTTCCTGTTCCCACAGCATTTTGCGTTCGAGCTGGAATCCCGCGGCCGGCGCCGGCGGCGCGGCGATCCGCGGCACACGGGCGATTTCCACGATATTTTCGTCTTCCCGGTGCATCTCGACGATGAACAAATAGTCCTTAAGATTTTGGGAAACGGCCGCGCTGATCTCGACCGGCTTGGAATCCTTTACGCGGCGCTGCAGAGTTCGCGCGAGCAGCGCCTTTGCCCGTGTCACATAAGCGGCAGCGCCCGCGTCCATGGGGGCTGCTTCTCGCCAGGTGATATGAGCCACTTCATCGGCTGCCAGGTGAGAGGAAATCTTCTTGGCCCACGGGCCGGCCGCCTCGTCGAAGGCGTCGGCGGACGCCATGAGCGCCGCGAAAACGAACAGCAGGACACACCCCTTCACGGCGAAATGATAACAAAAGAGGGACCGGCGCTTCCGCCGGTCCCGGTCCAGTTTGCGTGCGTCTGCGTTCTCTCGATCATCGGCACCGTTGCTCAGTGCTCGATCCCGGAAGTGCTTGTCATGCCCTTTAAAACGTCGTTTGCGAAGAAAAACTTCCCGTCGTTGGGCACCATCATGATCTGTACCTTGTCGGAGAGTTTTTCGGCAATGATCTTCTGAATGAGAAGCGGATTTTCCTTGAGCACGGCCGCCTCCAGCTTCATGCGTTCGGCATCCGCGCTCGCCACCCGGCGGATCCGATATTCTTCGCTATCGCTCAGTAAGTTGCGTTTTTGCAATTCCGCTTTGCTATCGATCACTTTCGCTTCGGCCATGGCTTCGGCGTTCTTCACGGTGGATTCCTTGCGGGCCTCGGCTTCCAGGCGCGATTGTTCGATCTGCTTCTGCTTCAGGGGAAGAGTGTGCTGCATGGCATCGGCCTGGGCCTTTGCCTGGAGCACCACGACCTGCGCCTGTGCTTCCGCCTGCTTTACGTCGCGCGCCTCCTGGGCCTCGGCTTCCAGTTCGGCCGCGGTCACTTCCTTCTTTTTCACTTCCAATTCGATGTTCAGACGCTCGTTCTCTTGCTCCTTAATCAACAGGGCTTCGAGGCCCTTGGAATAATCCTCGGGAAGTTGAACGTCCTGCAGCACCAGTTCCCTCACCACGATCCCGTTCTCCTTCAAACGCGCCGCGACGATCCCCGCCGCCGCTTGCCGGAACTGTTCCCGCCGCGTGGAGAAGAGCTCGCGTACCAGGTAGCTTGGCGCGGTATCACGGAACGCGCTGGCGATCGCCGGCACAATCAGTTCCTCCTCGAGAGGTTCCGGCAAATTCTGCTGAATGTAGGCGAGTCTGGACGGATCGAGACGATAACGAACCGCGACCGCGAGACCCACTACGAGACCTTCTCGCGTCTGGACGCGCAACGCGTCGCGCTTTTTTTTCGGATCTTCCTTGGCCACCGTACTGATCACGTTGTCGCGCGTGGAGTAAGTCTCCACCTGCTCGATCAGGGGAAGGATCAGATGCACGCCGGGATACAGCGTTCCCGGACGCGTCCCCAAAAACTGATTCACGCGAACGCCGGCCCAGCCGCTTGGGATCACGGAAATGCTCAAACCCGCCAGGAATGGTAGTACGCACAGCATAGCCAGCCGACGAGAAGCGTACCAACGCAGGCCGGGCTGAGGTTCCCCCAGGTTGTGTTTTCTCCACTTCACGATCTGGTACAGATCCCAGGCCAGCATGGCCATCGCGGCTGAGAGCAGCGCGATGCCCGTAAAGATCAGCAAATATCGAAGCAATGTCATTTTCTGTGTTCTCCTGTTTCCTTCGCGGATTCAAGTCAATTTGCGGAGTGAACCGCGAAAACCTGGGCCAGCTCGACGGAGCTCTCGCCTCGGAGCTCAACGGTCACGCCGACGTTCACCAACTCGAAGAGCTCTTCAAGATCCTGCTGCCGCATCCGGATGCAGCCATGCGAAGCCGCTTTGCCGATGGAACCCGGCGCGTTCGTGCCGTGAATGCCGTAGCCGAGCGCGCTTAAACCCATCCAGCGCGTGCCGAGCGGATTGTTTTTGCCGGGTCCCATGACGACGCCGGGGCCGTAATACGTGGGATTCGGGATGCGGTTCACAATTCGGAACTCGCCTTCCGGGGTCGGCGTGGACGGTTTGCCGACCGCAACGTCGTAAATCTTCGTGATGCGGTCACCATCGAACAGGATGAGCTTGCGGTCGGGAATCGAAACCACAATTCGCATCTGCGCCTGGCGGCGCTCCTCGGCTGAGGCATCGGCCGCCGCGATCATCAGAACCGCGGCCAACTTCGTCATCGTCGTTGCTGATTTGTTTTTCATGCCCGCTTACAGTGCAGGGCGATCACCGGATTGGAAACGATTGATTCAAAACGCTTTTCGCGTCGCGCAAGGCGTGTCCCTCCTGACGCAGTGTGTGTGCCGGGAGACGCGCGGCAGCCTTGCGGCAAGCGTTGTCACGTGTTTGTAGAAATGCTTCGCTATTCTCGGCAGCGTGAAACTATTGGTTCTCGTTGTATGCTCGGCCATGAGCATCGTGGCCGCCGACCAATCCCATCGGATCGAAGTTCACGGGCACAGGGGAGCACGCGCCATGCGCCCCGAAAACACGCTGCCCGCGTTTGAGTACGCGATCGCGCAGGGCGTGGACGTCCTGGAGTTGGACATGGCGGTTACAAAGGATGGCGTGGTCGTGGTCTCGCACGACCCGATCCTGCATCCTCCCGTGTGTTCCGGCGCGGTGCCGATGGCGGCCATCCACGATCTGACGCTCGCCGAGGTTCGCCAGTGGGACTGCGGCAAGATCCAAAATCCCGGCTTCCCGCACCAGCAGGCGATCCCGGGAACGCGCATGCCCACGCTCGAGGAAGTGTTCGCGCTGGCTCCCAAGGGAAATTTCAAATTTAATATCGAGACGAAGATTTTCGCCGATCATCCGGAGCTCTCGCCGCCTCCGGCCGAATTCGTGAGCCTGGTGCTTGCCTTAATCCGCAAACATCATTTGGAGTCGCGCATCATTTTGCAGTCGTTCGATTTCCGGACTCTGCACGAGATGAAAAAGATCGCTCCGGAAATCAAACTCGCGGCGCTCTACTCGGGCCCGCCGAAGAGCTTCGTCGAGATCACGCGTGACGCGGGCGCGGACATGATTTCTCCGGAGCATTCATTAGTAACAGCGGAACAAGTGCGCGAGTCGCATGCCGCCGGATTCGCGGTGGTCCCATGGACGGCCGACACCCCCGCCGACTGGGATCGCCTGGTGGCCGCGGGAGTGGACGCGATCATTACGGATGACCCGGCCGCGCTGATCGCGCATCTGAAAAAGCGATAACGCACATATCTTTTCGCCCGGTTCCTTTCACTGGGTCCCTTCTCGCTCGTCACGACCGCTCACCGGCTCGCCGTATTTGCTTTGTCATCAAACCGCAAATGGACTGAAAAGCGCGCTGTGTATCCTTGCAACCATGACTTATCGCAAGATGGCATTGTTCGCGGCGCTGGCGTTGGGAAGCTCCGCGTGTTTCGCCCAGTTTGAAACCTCCGAAGTCCTGGGGACGGTGCGGGATGCTTCGCAGAAGCCGGTGGCCAAAGCCACGGTGACCTTGACCAACCAGGACACGCAAATTGAAGCGAAGACCGCCACGGACGGAAACGGCAACTACGACTTTTTCAACGTCAAAGTGGGCCGCTACACAGTAACGGTGGAGCTTGCCGGATTCTCGAAGTTCTCCTCGCCCGATATCGACGTCGCGGTGAACTCGCGCCAGCGCGTAGACGCGACTCTGCAGGTGGGCGCGGTAACCGACACGGTCACGGTAACCGATCAAGCGAGCCTGGTGGAGACCGATACCAGCGAACACAGCCAGGTGATCGGCACGCAGACGATTGTGGAATTGCCCTTGAACGGCCGCGATTAGGCGGCGCTCGCGCTGCTCGCCACCAACGTGCACATCTCTCCCGCGGCCGTCTCGCTCGGACCGACGGGCACGCCGCGCGAGGGCGCGTTCAACGTGAACGGCATGCGCAGCACGTACAACAACTTTCTGATGGATGGATTGGATAACAACTCCTACGGAACCAGCAACCAGAACTATTCGAGCCAGGTGGTGCAGCCATCGCCGGATGCGCTGGCGGAATTCCGCGTCATCACGAGCAACTTCAGCGCCGAGTACGGACGCGTGGCCGGCGGTGTGGTGAACGCGGTCATGCGGTCCGGGACGAACCAGTTTCACGGCACCGTTTACGAGTTTCTGCGCAATACGGATCTGAACGCGATCGGCTACTTCTTGGCGCGCGTCCGCATTCGTGCAAGCCGTACGTTCCACCGCAATCAGTTCGGCGCGACGTTCGGCGGTCCCGTGATCAAGGACAAGCTGTTCTTCTTCGTGGACTACGAGGGCTTGCGGCAGGCGCAGGGCCTGCTCAATTTCTACTCGGTCCCGAGCACCAACGATCGCGCAGGGATCCTGCCGGTCACGGTCGTGAATCCGCTCACCGGCACCGTTTATCCGGCTGGCCACGCAGATTCCCGTGGCGCAGTTGAATCCATTCGCAGCCGCGGCGCTTGCCGGTCTCGCCGGCGACTACCATCGCGGGCCGCTCCAACAACCTGGAGACCACGCTTCCGATCACCGACAAAAGCGACAAATACGACGCGAAGCTGGACTATCAGATTCAGAACAACATGAACACTTTTCTGCGGTTCAGCCAGAGAAAAGATATCTCTTTCTTCGGGCCAAGCGATCCGGGTCCTTCGGGCGGCGACGGAAACGGATTTATCCACGCGATCCAACAGCAGGCGGCCATTGGCTACACCTGGACGGCTTCGTCCGACCTCGCTGGTCGAAGGTGCGCTTCGGATTCGATCACGTGCTGGGCGGGAAGTCTCCGCCGTATCTGGGCGGGCCGAATATCGCGGCGAGTATCGGCATTCTGGGCGAACCGTCGAGCCTGGCGGGCGGTTTCCCCACCCAGGTGGTCAGCGGATTCAGCAATCCGACTTTCGGCAGGCAAGCCACCAATCCGCAGTTCCAGAATCCGACGTCGTTCAATCCTAAACTGAACTACTCCATGTGCAAGGGACGGCATTCGATCAAGGCCGGCTATGAATTCATCGGCGATCCGCACGGAAGTTCTCGACATCAATCCGCTGTACGGGCACGACACCTATGCCAACCAATACAGCAAGCCGACTTGCGCGCAGCTCGGGCAGGCCGCGGGATGCGCGATCGCCGCGGACGCGACCAGCTACGACCTCGCCGACTTCTACTTCGGCCTCCCCAGCACGATCGCGCAGGGCAGCAACCTGGCGACCAACCTGCGGCAGCACGTCCACTCGCTGTACGTGCAGGACGACTGGCGCGTAACGCCCAAGCTGACCATGAACGCCGGTCTGCGCTGGGAGTTTGCGACGCCCGCGTGGGAACGCGACAATCTGTGGTCGAATTTCAATCCGGCGACCAATACGCTGGTGCGCGCCACCAACGGCAGCCTGTACGATCGCGCGCTGGTGAATCCGAACTACAACGATTTCGGGCCGCGCCTGGGACTCGCGTACAGCATCGATCCGAAGACCGTGATTCGCGCCGGCTACGGGATCAGCTACGCATTCTTCAATCGGCCCGGAAGCGCGGAGGAGGGCATCAACGGACCGCTCGCGAGTCTTCGGAAGCTTCACCAACTCAGTCGCGCCCGGCCAGCCCGGTTTCCTGACGACGCAGACGGGATTCAACGCGGGCATCGGCTCGACCTTCAACCCGATCACCACCAACAACGATTATATTCCGGCTCACAGCCCCTGGCCCTACGTTCAATCCTGGGTATTGTCGATTCAGCGCGAGATCACCAAAGACACCGTGATTGAAGTCGCCTACAACGGCAATCACAGTTTGAATCTGCCGATCATCGGCGACTACAATCAGGCGCTGCCCAATCCGCTGACGGCCACCTGCAACGGGAGCGTGACGCCTCAAATCACCTCCGGGTGCCTCGGCGATGCAGGCGCGCGTCCGGACCAGAGTTTCGGCGCCATCACCTGGGTGGATCCTGCCGGCAACAACGACTACAACGGGCTATCCGTGCGCGCCGGAGCATCGCTTTAGCAAGGGCTTGTATTTTCTGAATTCGTTCACCTGGGGCAAGGCGATGGGCGATTCCGAGCAGGCGCTGGAATATTACTCAAACGTTACCGGAGCGAATCCGCAGAACATCAACAATCTGGCGGCGGAGCGCGGGCCGAGCAGCTACGACGCAACGCTCGTCAACGTCACCAGCGTGGTCTACCAGCTTCCCTTCGGCAAAGGACGGCAGTTTCTGGGCAGCATCAATCGCGCGCTGGACGCGGTGCTTGGCGGCTGGGAAGTGAACGCGATCAATACCGCGAGCACAGGCTTGCCCGTCAACGTGTACTACGCGCCGTCCGCCGCCTATGATGTGAGCGGCGGGGCGAGCGCCGAATACCGCGGCGAGTCGTTCGAGCGGCCCAACGTCTCGGGAAGCGCCGCCAGCCAGAGCACGGCGCAGAGCCTGGTGAACTACTTTGCGGGCTACACATTCACCACTCCCTTCGGTGAACGACCCCTTCGGCAATCTGGGCCGCAACGCTTTTCGCGCGCCGGGCCTCGAGCAGTTGGACCTGGGGATCACCAAGAATTTCGGCATCACGGAAGGCGTCAAGCTGCAGTTCCGCAGCGAGTTCTTCAATGTGCTGAACCACACGAACTTCGGGCCGCCCAACAATATCAGCAGCGCCGCAAATTTCGGGACGGTCACCACACAGCTGCCGTCGCGGCAGATTCAATTCGGATTGAAGCTGCTGTTCTGATTTGAAACCGCCGCTCTGATCGACACACGGCGGCAACAGCGGCGGCCGGAGAAGTTCCTCGGCCCCCACAACATTTTGGACGGAACATGTTTGTTAGCGAACATTCGCCAAAGCCACATGGAGACGTAACATAGCCCGCCTAAGCTGTGCCAGGAGGGTGCGTGCCCAACCCGCGATCATTCCTAACCGATTCCATCGAGGTTCCGAGCGAAAGTCTAAAAAGCGCCCGCAGCCTGATCCTCAACGCGCCGCTCGGGCCCATCGCGCCGATGCTCGAAAAGCGCTTCATCGGGGATATCGAACAGATTTACAGCAAAATGGTCCGTTCCGAGGGCGGCGTCTTCGACGCACTGCTCGATGGTTTGCATATCCGATATGAGTGCGCGCCCGAAGAGATTCATCACATCCCCGCGGAAGGTCCGGCGATGATTGTGGCGAATCATCCATTCGGTTTGTTGGACGGAGTGGTCCTGGGAGCGATCCTGTCGGGTTACCGGCGCGATTTCCGCATTTTGACGAACTCCCTCATCGCCGGCGTTCCGGAGCTTCGGGAGTTTACGATTCCGGTTGATCCGTTCGGCGGTTCCGAAGCGACCCGGGCGAATCGCAAGCCCCTGCGGGAGAGCATTCAGTGGTTGCGCAATGGCGGATTGCTCGCCGTCTTTCCGGCCGGCGAGGTTGCTTCTCTCCACCCGGGGCGCTTCGGCGTCACCGATTCGGATTGGACCGAAAACGCAGTGCGTCTGGCCCAAAAGGTCAGCGCTCCGGTAGTGCCCGTGTTCTTCCACGGCTCCAACAGCCCGGCCTTTCATCTGGCGGGACTGGTCCATGAACGGCTGCGAACGCTGTTGCTTCCCCACGAACTTCTGAATAAGGCAAACTCGGTGGTTCGCGTATCGATCGGTACTTCGATTTCGCCGGACCGGCTCGCGGGCAAGGACGGCATCGAGAAAGCAACGGCATACGTGCGGGCGCGCACCTTCATGCTCGGCAGCAAGCCGGCAGGAAAAACCGCGCCAAAATTGCGATTTCCCGCTCCCGATCGTCCAAAAACACTTCCTCCCGTTGCCGAGGCGCAGGAGGCCGCGGCAGTGCGGCGGGAGATCGAGTCGCTGCCCGATGAATGCCGGCTGGTGAGTTCCGGTCACTATCAGATTTTGGTCGCGCGATCCGGCGAGATTCCCACCGTGCTATCGGAAATTGGCCGCCTGCGCGAGATCACCTTCCGGCGGGCCGGCGAGGGCACGGGACGCCCTTCCGACCTCGACGCGTTCGACGGCCACTACGAGCATCTGTTTGCATGGAACCAGGAAGCGGGAGAACTCATCGGGGCCTACCGTCTGGCGAAAAGCGATGAGGTGATCGAGCGTTTCGGCACGCGAGGCTTGTACACCAGCACGCTTTTCCGCCTGCAGCCCGCGTTTTACCGGAACATCCGGCCGGCTCTCGAACTCGGCCGGTCCTTCGTCCGGCCGGAATATCAGAAGGGTTACCTTCCCTTGCTCCTGCTCTGGAAGGGACTGGGCCATTACGTCGCCCGCAACCCTCGCTATCGAACGTTGTTCGGTCCCGTGAGCATCAGCAAAGATTACAACCCGTCCTCGCGCGCGCTGATGGTTTCGTTCTTAAAGGCGCGTCATTGTGACAGATCCCTCGCGGGCAGCGTGAAACCACGCAAGAGGTTTTTCGCTCGAGTCGAACGCAATTGCGATCCGCGAAACTTCAGTTCGCTGCTCACTGACCTGGAAGAGCTTTCGGAAGTGGTCGCGGATCTCGAAACCGACGGAAAGGGCATCCCGATTCTGCTGCAACAGTACCTCAACCTGGGGGGACAGATTTTGGACTTCAGCGTGGATCGAAAGTTTTCGAACGTGCTGGACGGGCTGATTGTGGTGGATCTCCTGAAACCTACGCATCGTCAATTGGAACGCTACATGGGCAAGGCCAACGCCGCGGAGTTTCTCCGGTTCCATGGGGCTTCGGCCGCATGAGGCGAATTCCAGAAAGTGCCGACCGCACTGTCTACGCGTGCGCGGCCGATTTGTTTCGCGACCCCTAACGCGTGCTCCTCGAACGCTGGAACTGGAACTCGGCGGTCTTCATGACGGCCAGGAATCGCTGACGAACTGAATGGCGGCGCTACAAAAAGATCTTTCGACGTCTCAGAAGTCCCGCCGCGCCGACATCAATCCTTCCGATAGTCAGAAAACGAGTTTGAGCTCGACCTAGGCCGTGTGGGCCATGGCCTTGTGCTGTTCCAGGCGAGCCACGATTTTCAGTTGGCGCTTCTTACTTGAAAGAATGGTCGCCTGCCGCTCCTGGGCTTTGGAATCCGTGCTCCGGGCAGGGGGCCGAAGCAACACGTAGCGTTGCTCGAGACTCGCGGTCGCCTCTTCTTCACAAGCCTGACTATGCTCACGGTGAAGCTCATCGCAGATAGGGCAGCGCATATAGGACTCCATTGTCGCTCGTTCTAGCCGTGCTTGAAAAGGGGGGAGAGGACCCACCCCGGGGTTGAAGATTGGCAAGAAATGTAACGCAAATGTAACAGAATGAAGGTGACGGAGTTTTCCGTGGCGGGAGCAATCGAAAACCTCAAGTTCGTATTAAGTTTAGGCGATAATCAAGGCAGGGCCGTGAAGACCTTATTGCTTGAAAAGTGGCGTGAACTCACTTCCTTCCCGAGTGAACAGGAGGAGGTCGATCCCTCTCGTTCGTCCTACGACCGCATGGCCATTCCGTATACTTTCAAACCTCGCTTGAGCCTGGGGGAAGCGGTGGTTTCGGCCAGTGGCGCCTTACTGCGAATCTTTTTCGGGTCGCTCCTCTTTGCGTTTTGGGGCACGTACAGCTATCTGGCCTGGAGCACGGTCCGGAATTTGTTTTTTCGCGGGATCATACTCGTCGGTTTACTCGCGTTATTCGCGGCCTCGATGGCTGCTCTGATGCTCACGATTTCCGCGCTCGTCAGGAGCCTCTGGCCTCGCCGCACCGTGCCTGCCCCGTAACCCCGCGGGCTCACCGGAAAGTCGCACATCTTTAACAGATTTGTAACGTCCTTCGCGTAGACTCATTAGTCTATCCGGGAGGACGAATGGAACTTTTTGGACAAACGATCACGGTCGGAAGCGGTATCTTTCTCTTGCTGGCGCTGGGGTTGGCGCTGAGCTTCGAGTTTGTGAACGGCTTTCACGACACAGCCAACGCGGTCGCCACGGTAATTTACACGCACTCGCTGAAGCCATGGATCGCGGTGATCTGGTCGGGCTGCTGGAACCTGATCGGCGTTCTGACTTCGACCGGCGCGGTCGCCTTCGGCGTGCTCGCCCTGCTTCCCGTGGAACTGGTTTTGAACGTTGGTTCCGGCGCGGGATTCGCCATGGTGTTCGCTTTGCTCTTCTCGGCCATCATCTGGAATCTCGGCACCTGGTATCTCGGGCTGCCGGCCTCCAGCTCGCACACCTTAATCGGTGCGATTATGGGCGTCGGGCTCGCCAATTCGTGGCTCTCCGGCAACCATGAATTCGGGGAAGGCATCAACTGGGCCAAAGCTTCCGAAGTAGGCACTTCGCTGCTCGTCTCCCCGATCGTGGGCTTTAGCTGCGCGGCCCTCCTTTTATTACTGTGCAAAGCCCTCATCAAACGTCCCGATCTCTACGCCGCACCGGATAAAGAAAAGGCCCCGCCGCTGTGGATTCGCGGGTTGCTGGTGCTCACGTGCACGGGCGTGAGCTTCGCGCACGGCTCAAACGACGGTCAAAAAGGCATGGGTCTGATCATGTTGATCCTGGTGGGAATCGTCCCGCTCAGTTTTGCCGTGGATCTGAACACGTCGCAGACCTCCATCACGGACCTGGCTGCCACTACGCAGACGATCTCCTTTCAGATGGATCGCCATTCACCGGGGATCGCAATGGGCGGATATCAGGTGGCAGCGGATGAAGTGTCCGCCTATCTGAAGACCACCGGCAAGGTGAACGATCGCACGTTCGCCGCGATTGGAACCAAGTGCCGCGAGATTTCGGAAATCCTGAATGGCAAGACGGCTCTTTCCGAACTCAGCCCGATGGAGCGCCGCACGCTCCGCAGCGACCTCTATCTGACGTCGGAGGGGCTCGGAAAACTGATCAAACAAAAAAAGCTGAGTGATCCGACGGAGCAGAAGAGCGTGGCGGATCTCAAAAAGCACATGGACAAAGTGACCAAGTTCATCCCGCTGTGGGTGAAAGTCGCCGTGGCCCTGGCGTTAGGTTTGGGAACAATGATCGGGTGGAAACGAATCGTGGTGACGGTGGGTGAAAAGATTGGCAAAGAACACCTGACCTACGCGCAGGGCGCTTCCGCTGAATTAGTCGCCATGGCGACGATCATGGCTGCCGACCAATATGGCCTCCCTGTCAGCACGACCCATGTGCTCTCTTCGGGTATCGCGGGGACCATGTTCGCAAACCGCTCCGGGCTTCAGACCGAAACGCTCCGGAACCTGCTTCTTGCCTGGGTTCTGACGCTGCCGGTTTGCGTGCTGCTGGGCGCCGGTATCTTCGCCTTCGGATTCAATCTGCTGTTGCGGATGGGAGTCAAATAGCGCGCGGCGCGTCAAATCCGGCTAACGCGGCAGCCATTGCCGCAGCTGCGGATAGAGCTTTTCGCCGAAGGCGCGAGCGGTTTGCGTGGCGATCTCATCGCCCTGATTTCCCCAGGCCACGATGCGCACCAGAGCGGTGTCGGTACGGCGATCGCGTAGCGCGTCCGGAATCAGCCAAAACTTGGCCGCCCACTCGCCTTCGATCACCCGGCGGGGAGTCTGATACCAGTAAAGGACCACGGCGTGAACTCCGGCGTTCGAAACAATGTAGCGGTTCACGCGGATGGCTCCGAGTGAAGTATTCAGCGTGAGATCATCGGTGACTTGCGGAATCCAGCCCGATCCAGGAAGACAGACTTGAGGAGAATGCGGCTGTTTCAACCCGGAACTTTGCGATTGAAACCAGGCGACGAACAGACCGGCCTCCTGATTTCCCACTGAATCCGCGCTATAGGTCCGGCTAATGATCTGATCCGCATTGAGCTGCTTTTGGGAGTCCGCGTCGATAGGGTCTTCACGGAGTTTCTTCCAGCCGTCAAACTGCGCGGGGAATTTGGAAAGATCAGGCATGGCCGGAACTCGCTCCGAACCGGCGAGCCAACTGACCGCGCCGCCCTGCAGCGCGAGGAATGCGAACACGCCGATCGCCCAGCTGGACCATTTTCGGGAAAGCCGCGGATCGGGCTCCTGCGCCCGCACGTCCAGTTCCCGATCGATCGAGTGTGTTTCGCCGCTCATGCGATTTGAGCGCCTCTGGCCGAAGGAGTGAACCACTTCGAACACAGCATCAGCAGGGCGAGGCAGATCACAAAAATAACCAACCCCATCAACTCATGCGGAGTGCCTTCGGCAAACTTCGGCACCGCCGCCGACGCCGCCACGCGCAGCGCATTGGCCACAATCGCGAGCGGCATTGCGAGCGCCGCCAATACCGCGCGCATCCATGGACGGCGGTCGGAAAAATACGCGATCAGAACGGCCATAAACCCAAGCGGCAGCAGATAGCGTATTCCGCTGCACGCCTCGGCAACCATTACACGGTGACCACCGACGTCCAAAATATTGCCTTCCCGGATCACGCCGAAGCCCCCGGCGGTAAGCATCCCTGCCGCCATGCGGCTGGCGAGCAACTGCATTGGCAGCGTGACCTGGTTGTACACAACGGCCAGCTTCGGAAGCATGAACAACCCGAGTACGAGCGGGAACGCCCACGCGCGAACGTAGGGGAAACCGCCGAAGCAAACGATCAGGCCGAAGAGCGAAATCAGAAACGCCACGGAGCCCGCGAAAAGACCTGTTCCGAGGGCGGAAAGCAGCTGCATCGCCGCGCCCAGCGCCAGGATCGCGAAGCCCCAGGCGTTCGGTTCGGGCGTCAACGTCTGCCATCGCTTACGCTCTCGCCACGCGACAAACAGCATCACGAACGGAACGGCAAATCCATGACCCATATCCTCATCATTGGTCCACTGGGAAACCATGCCGGAGAGGGTCCGCGCGTAGCATGCGGCCAGTAAGAGCACCGCCCCGGCGATGACGATCGCGCGCTTTCGATTCATGAACTTCCAGTATACAAGGGTCTTCTATACAAAGGTCTTAGCGCACTCCCGCGGCCAGACGGCGGGCGGGAGCGGGAAGCGGTTTCATCAGCCGGTCCGAACACCGCCGGGCAATGCGAATAGAGGCCTGTTCGACGTGCTTGAATAAATCGGCGCATACGAGGCAAACCGCGAAGGAGCCAAGCAAGATCACGTGCGCGTTGACGCCGCGCAAAAACAGCCAGCTCGAAAACGAGCAGATGACCGGCAAATGCGTGAGATACAGCGGGAAGGAAATGCTTCCCAGGTAGCGCGAAAGAGAGTTCGAAAAAAAACCGCGAACCGGCGCCGACAGGGACACGCCGAACACGAACAGAGCGGCAAAAATCGCGGTGGGAAAAGTGTTGCGCGTGACGATCGCATGGATGGTGGGAAATCCCTTGAAGCTGATGATCGAATAGGCGGCTGTTGCCACAATCAGCGCAAGCGAAGCGGCCAGCGCCCCTCGGCTCAGGTCGTATTTCCGGCGCGCGCTGCTTTCGAAGGCGAACGCGATGCCCAGGCCTAGAATAAAAGGCAGCACAAGGCTGTTCATAGCCAGCATGACCACGCCGGCAATCCCCAACACAATCCAAGGCGCGCGCAAATAGGGAAACATCAGGCATAGCAAGAAAATCAGGATCGATCCATAGAATTCGGCGGGCATTGTCCATAAAACCGGGTTGTAGGATGCCGCGGCATCGTAATGGAAAAAGACCCCGTAGAGTGTGAATTTAAGAAAGTGCCACAGAGTAGGATCGAAGCGGTAGAACGTGGCGAGCCATTCCTCGCTGCGCGCCGGAACGCTGGCGGCCACGTTATAAAACCAGTGCGCTTTCCACATCCCATACGCGAGCGCGCAGGAAGCGCCGATCGGCAGCGCCAGGCGAGGGTAGCGGCGCAACGCGAGCTCCGCTGGAATTCGTGGATCGCGGGTTTGCGCGAAGCGGATCGATAAAGCGAACCCGGAGAGAACGAAGAAAACGTAGACCGCCAGATTGCCATCCGTGAAGAAGGTGAGATACCAGTGCCGGTAGGCGGGCGTTGTCGGCGCAAGAAAACAGGCCAACAAATGGTGGAACACGACAACGAGCGCGGCCCATCCTCGTACGCCATCGAGAAAAGCGACGCGGTGTGGTCCGGAAACCGGCACGGTCCGCGGCGGCATGGCGGTCGCGTTCATGAGCTTCACCGACGTTACGATCCGGTACGCGACATCCACGCGATTTCCGGACGCCTTGGGTCTCGACAAGCACGATTGTATCGTACGCTCGCGAAGAGCTTCGCGATAACGCGCGCGAGGGCCTGGGGAACGCCGGATGACCTGCCGGGACGCGCGGCCAATTGCAGATAAGCGGGGCGGCTCGCTACCTTGTGGGAGATCCGCGGCCGCCCCTCATCCCCACTACGGTTCAAACTACGGGAGCCGCGCGGCCAAGTCGTTGGCAATTTGTAAAATTCTTGTAAACAAGTGCTTCCGGCGCGAGCCCGCCTAAGAGGCTCCGGTAAGATTAGACTTAACAGGATGTTGAAAAAGGGGACAGACTACTCTGCCCCGTCCCGTAAATTTATGATTTCACGTTCGAGTTTGAGCGTGGACAGAGCGGTCTGTCCCCTTTTTCAACAAGCTCTTAAGCCGGTTTTATGCAAACGGTTCTGGTGATCGACGACGACGCCGCCTTGCGGGACACGATCGGTCTGATGCTCGAAATGGAAGGCTTCCGTCCCGCGCTCGCGGGAGACGGGCGTTCCGGCCTCAAGCAAGCCCTGGTCCTGAAACCGGATTTGATCCTGGTGGACCTGCGCATGCCCGGTATGGGCGGCATGGAAGTTTGCAAGCAGATTCGGGCCACGGAACTGAAGACGCCGCTCATCGTTCTTAGCGCCATCGGCGACGAAATGGATAAAGTGTTGCTTCTCGAAGTGGGCGCCGACGATTATGTGGTGAAGCCGTTTGGCACGCGCGAGTTGCTCGCGCGCATACGAGCCGTCCTGCGCCGCGCATCGGCGGAGGGGACCAAAGTGGTCGCTTTCGGCGACGTCGAAGTGGATTTGACCCGGCGCGTAGTGTTGAAGAAAGGGGAAGATCTTAAGCTGACGCGGGCCGAGTACAATCTGCTCACTTATTTTCTCCACAACCCGGATCGGGCTTTGACCCGCGATATGATCCTGAATTCGGTATGGGGCTACGAATCGTTCCCAAATACGCGCACGGTGGATGCGCATGTGGTCAGGCTTCGGCAGAAACTGGAGCCGGATCCGACGTGCCCCCAACACTTTGTCACCCTCCACGGTGTCGGTTACCGGTTTCTTCCCTAGCACGCTCGCGGAGAAGCTTCCATGCGAACGGTTCTGATCGTAGAAGACACTCCGTCGTGTAGTGAAACGCTCGAGGTCGCGCTCACGAATATGCCCGGCATCGAAGTTCGCAGCGTAGCAACCGCGGAGGAGGCATTGGGGCAACTGGCTTCCTCGGATGTGTGCGCGATCGTGACGGACCTGCACCTTCCGTCGATGAGCGGTTTCGACCTGATTCGATCCGTGCGTACCCGCGAAGGCGGCGAGGCTCTTCCGATCCTCGTCATCAGCGGCGATGTCGACCCGCGAACTCCCGTGCGCCTGATTGGGATGGGCGTGAACGCATACTTCCCGAAGCCCTATTCTCCTGCGGAGGTCCGCAGCACATTGGAGCAACTGATCTATGCAGTTTAAAAGCGTGCAGTTTAAAAGCGTGCAGTTTAAAAGCGTGCAGTTTAAAAGCGTGCAGTTTAAAAGCGTGCAGCCTAAAATCGTGCCGCTTAAAATCCGCCTTTTTGCTTTTCTGGTTTTCCCGGTTGCGCTCGCGGCTCAGCAGCGGAGCGACGTCGACCGGATTCTGGAGCGCCTGGACCGGCTGGAGCAGGAGAATCGCGATCTGGCCGCGGAAGTACACGCACTGCGCTCGGAGCTGGCGGCCGCGGCGCATTCGGATACCGCTGCGACTGGCGCGAGTGCATCCGCGCAAATTCCGCCTGAGGGACCGGCCGCCTCCTCGTCTGTGCCCGCAGCGCCGACCGCCCAGCCTCTGGAGGAACAGGTGGCCGTCCAGCAGCAACGCGTTGCGGATCTGGCGCAGACCAAAGTGCAGGCATCTCAGCGCCTGCCTATTTCGCTCACCGGAATGGTATTGTTCAATTCGTTTGCGAATGGCTCCTTGAGCGGTGGGCAGGAGTATCCTACCGTGGCCGCATCGAGCTCGGGCCATGCCAGCGATGGTGCGACGCTCAGTCAAAGCGTTGTCGGATTGAACTATCAAGGACCCCAAATTCTGGGAGGAGCGCAGGTAAACGCGTCGCTCCTCATGGACCTGTGGGGCGGAACACCATCGAGTTCCCTCGACCATTTGCTGCGCATGCGCATCGCGACGATTTCTCTGGACTGGAAGTCGAGCAGCCTGACGTTCGGCCAGGACAAGCCGATCGTATCTCCCCGGGAGCCGGATTCGCTGGCCCAGGTCGCGTTCTCCCCGCTCGCCAATGCGGGAAATCTATGGCTGTGGCAGCCGCAACTGCGCTTCGAGCAGCGGTTTCAATTCGGCGACGCGATGGGCTTGCGCGCCCAGGCGGGCGTTTACGAAACCAGTGAACCGGTGAGTAGCGCGGGCAATGAATACGCCTCCACCCTATCCTCGTCGCGGCCGGCGGCGCAGGGACGCTTCGAATTCTGGCGCAGTTTCGGCACCGCGGGCCGGATCGAGATCGCCCCCGGATTCCACACGAGCGAGACGCACGTGGCGAACGTCTCCGTTCCGTCCCGGCTATTCACCATCGATTGGCTGATCCAGCCGATTTCCAGGGTGAAGATCACAGGTATGTTTTTTCAGGGGGAGAACACAGCCGGCCTGGGAGGTTTGCGCCAAGGCTTTACGGTTTTCGGCGGCGGCGACGTGAGGGTCGTGCATGCGGCGGGAGGCTGGTCCCAGGTCACGTTCCAAGTCACTCCGCGCCTTGCGTTCCATGCCTATGCCGGGCAGGAAAGCGACCAGGCCGCGGACCTCTTGACGGGTCTCATCAGCCGGAACTTCCTGTATGCCGGGAACGCGATCTATCGCTTGGGATCGAACGTATTGTTGGGATTCGAGACTTCTCAGGTGAGAACAACTTATGTTGGTATCCAGAACCGGGTAAACGATCATTATGATTTGTCGCTGGCGTACCTGTTCTAGCGCGGGCTTGTTATCCGCATTCTGTTCGCGCGCGGTGCGCGCTCCGCGGCGCCATTCGCTTGGCGCGGCATTGCTCGCCTTGTCCGCGACGCCTTTTTTATTGCCCGCCGGACAGGTTACGGGCCGGATCGAACTCGTCGACTCGCGCAATCCCGCGGTGCGCCGCCATCGCGACTACTCGGGAGTCGTGGTCATACTGCGGTCCTCGAATGGTCCCCAGCCAGGCGTGCCGCCACCGAAAAAGTCCGCGATCGTTCAGAAGGATAAAACGTTCCTGCCGCACGTGCTGGCCGTCCCGGTCGGCTCCACGGTGGATTTTCCGAATGCGGACCCGATTTTTCACAATGCGTTCTCGAGCTACAACGGACAAATTTTCGACGTTGGACTCTATCCGCCGGGAACATCGCGCTCGGTGCGATTCTCGCGCGAGGGAGTGGTGCGGGTCTTTTGCAACATCCATCCGTCGATGAGCGCGATGATCGTGGTGCTGGCAACTCCCTATTACGCAACCACGCGGGAAGACGGATCCTTCGAGATTGCCGGCGTGCCGCAAGGCGATTACGGATTGTCCTTCATTCATGAGCGAGCTACCGAGCAAGCCCTGGCCGCGGCGGGCCGCCATGTGAGAGTAGACGCCGAGGGATTGACGTTGTCGGAAATCATGATTTCGGAGGCCGGATTCCTGTCGACCCCACACAAAAACAAGTACGGGCAGGATTATGCGCCGGAGCCGCCCAGTCAATCCGCTTATCAGGAGATGAGGCATTAGGACATGGCTTGGCCTCCGCGCAAACTCGGGCCCTGGCGCTTGTCCCTTTTGTGGAAGATCCTGCTCTCCACCTCGATCGCGTTGACCGTCTTGTTCGGCGTGATCGGCGTGATCGTGCAGAATACGGCCAGCCGCGCACTCGAATCGGGCGTGGAGCAGGAAGTGCAGGCAAGCTTCCGGGCTTACGATTCTCTATGGCGCTCGCGCGCGGAAATGCTCGCGTCGATCAGCCTGGTGATGAGCCGTATGTCGGATGTGCGAGCCGCCTTCGGTACGGGAGACGCCGCCACGATCCGCGATACGGCGTCCGATCTGTGGAAGGAAGTTTCTCCCGAAAAAGCGGTATTTCTGGTCGCGGATCCGCGCGGCCATGTGATCGCGTCACTCGGAGGCATGGGCGCGGCAGGCCTGAGTTCGAATGACCGTGACTCCCGCGGTGCGACCGTGGGCGAGGAGCTGCCCGTGGTGCAACAGGCCTCGGCCAATTTCCCGCGGCAGGCCTCGGGATTCATGATGGCGGGCGGCGAGTTGTATCAAATCGCGGTGACTCCCGTATATGTTCAATCTGGAGGCGGGCTCGGCCTGTTGGACGTTCTGGTAGCGGGCTACGCTGTGGATCGGGACGTCGCACGCTCCCTGAAGGACGCCACGGGCGGGAGCGATTTCTGCTTTCTGGCGGGGGGACGAGTGATGGCGTCCACCCTGGAGCCGGGCGCGACGGCGGGCGTGCTGGCCGCGAGTGCGACCGCCGGGGAACTGCGGCGCATCACAGCGGGCGAGGCCCCGTACACGATGCTTGCGACCACGCTGACGGGGATCGACGGCCGGCCGCTCGGGGAATTGCGCATCCTGCGCTCCTTCGAGAATGCGCACCGCAATATCGTGAGGCTCGGCCGCAACATCGTTCTGATCTGGCTCGGCGCGGTGCTCGCGGGGCTCGTGCTGACGTATAGCTTGGCGCGCCGGATTCTGGAGCCGGTGAAAGCGCTCGACCGCGGGGCCGCGGAGGTTGCCCGCGGCAACTACGATTACCGCATTACAAACGGAAGAGCCGGTCTGAACAGCGTGGATGAACTCGGCCGTCTCGCCGGCGCGTTCGACGCCATGTGCGCGGCGATTCAAGACAGCCGGCGAGAGCTGATTCGCCAGGAGCGGATCGCCACCATCGGCCGGCTTTCCACGTCGATCGTCCACGATCTTCGCAATCCGCTCGCGGCGATTTATGGCGGCGCGGAAATGTTGATGGACGGGGAACTCTCCTCTCCGCAAGTGCAAAGGCTCGCAGGGAATATTTATCGTTCGTCGCGCCGGATGCAGCAACTGCTCCAGGAACTGGTGGATACAGGGCGCGGGCGCAGCACCGGCGCCGAGATGTGCCGCCTGAGGGAAGTTGTGGTGGCGGCCTATGAAGTATTCGCGCTGGCCGCCGACGCGCAGTCGGTTGCCGTTAGTATCCAGATACCCGAGGACATCGAACTGCCCCTCGAGCGGGCCCGTATCGAGCGTGTATTCCTGAATCTGATCGACAACGCGCTCGGGGTGATGCCGGCGGGAGGACGCCTCCAAATCGCCGCGGAGGCGGGTACTCAATCGGTAGTGGTGCGCGTCGAGGACACCGGACCCGGGATTGCGCCTCAGGTTCGCGCGGAATTATTCCAGCCCTTTGTCACCGCCGGAAAGAAGAACGGCGTCGGTCTGGGTCTGGCCTTTTCGCATCAGACCGTTCTCGACCACGGAGGCGAATTATGGATCGATTCCACCCCCGGACCGGGCGCCAAATTCTTTCTGCGCCTTCCGCTTACTTCGCCGTGGGTCTCAACCTGATGAGCCGGGCGGATCAAAACTGATAGGCAAGCGAAATATGGACCACCTGGGCGATGGCCGAAGGCGCCTTCCCTTCGTTGCTATGGGCGCCGGCAAACGCCAGGGTTTTGAAGTCCCAGAAGCTCCACTCCGCTGCCAGCGTCACGTCCCGTGGGGACGATCAACTCCGTCCATCCGCCGGCATCGCCGATACCGCGAATGCGCTCTCGAGGAGGTCCCGACGCGCTTCCTTATGGGCGTCAGGATGGGCGTCAGGACCCCGGGTTTTTTCGTTCTTGGGTACTCGCTTCCAGCGAGGCGATGCGATCACGTATATTAGGCAACGTACGCATCTTAAAAATGCGCAATCAGGAAATTGCGCAAACCAGGAGATGCACAACTCATTCTTCGTCAGACGAACCAGGCAGATAGCCCGGAAGCTCGTCCTCTGAATCAGCGTCAGAAGAGGAGAGCACTACCTGATCTTCAGATTCTTGCGGCGCAACCGGCCGTTGCTTCGATCGTTTCTTCGATCCATCCCGAAATTCATTCGAGGAATAATCGTTAAAATCCAGGGAGCCGATCCGAAAATCATCCATAGACACCCCTGCAGTTCATTCCTTCACAAGAGAGGATGGAAGTCAACCGGGAGGTTTATTTGCAGGCGGAAAAATGCCGGTTGCGGACGCGAGAGCGCTGAAGCCAAGGGTTGGTTGCCGAGTCGAAACTATACAATCCGGCCTGGGGAAACCGGACTCAGTTCTGGCGAATTGTGAAAAAGTTTTGTTTTCGCCCATCGAGATCAAGTCGGTAAATCCCTTTGGTCGCAGCACCAGTGAAATTGGCAGAGTAATTGCGCTGAAATTGAGCGACCCGGTCAGCGCGGCGAGAGCCAACCAAGGTTGCAAGGTTAGATATGCAACTCTGAGAGTCGCGCGTGGCTAGAATCTCTCCATTCGCGAAAGGAAACGAGGAAATTAATGCGAGGACTGCTTGTTGCGTTTGTGGGCCTGACTTTGGCCGCGGGTTCCGCTTTTGCGGAACTGATCCCCCTGACGGTGGACGAGAACAGCTGCACCGTGAACTGCCCGGCTGCGGGCGCAGTCGTGGTCGATGTAGAGTTGATCACCTCGGGCGTGGGTACCAGTACGGCCACAGTCACTTTCACCGGCGAGACGGTCGGCACGATCACGTATACGCTGTACTCGGTTCTCTTTAACGTAAACGGGAGCTTCGGCATCACCCAGGTCAACGAAAATGGCGTCAAAGACTCCCCGACTCCAGGAATTGTCGCAACGTCGCTCGACGAATACGGGAGTTTCTCCACTGGGCTCACGACGCATAATGACACCAGCGTCGAATTCTTTATCGACGATGGCACCTGGACAAGCGCGGCCAACGTGCTCGCTCTGACCACGGGCTACAGCAAGACCCATTACCCCAGCGCCCCCGGCTTTGACGCTGCCGCTCAAGTAAAAGAAAACGGCGCTGAGACCGCATACGACATTGCCGGTTACCAATCGACGGTCCCGGAACCCTCGAGCGTCGTGATGCTCGGCACCGTCCTGCTGGGCCTCGTCGGAATGATCGCGATTCGCCGCAAACGAATCCAGTAAGCTTCTCGCAATTTTCCGCGCACGACGTTCGTTATACGTCTCCGTCTTGAGGCCGACGCCCAGCGTTCGGCCTCAAATGATTTTTGACCACGGGCTGCGCCTTCAATATTAGCGGCGGGAACTCTGTTTGACCGGCGTCAATCCCTGGCTAGCGAGATCGCGCGGAAGGCCGTGACGTATTCGATGGCCGCGACGTTGCCAAGTGTACCCGGATACTCGGCCCCCTGCTGAATGGTGTAGCCGACTTTGATCAACTGGTGGGCGTTCGGACGAAATCCGGCGACGAATTCGTAGGTTTCGGAGCCCGGATATCCGTAGGGACGCGTGAAACCAATACGAGTCGCCGCATACCACCGGGCATTCAACACCCTTCGGAACTCCGCGTATCCGATATTCTGCTTGAACGTGGGGATGACGCGGTAGTCCATCTGGAAGTGCTGCAGCTCTCCCCACGCGTTCCAATGCCCCAAGCCCCATTCCACGTCCAATCCGACCGCGGTCGCCGGCAACGTTCGAGGAGGCGCCTCACCCGGAAAATAGTAAGCGTAGTGCCGATCCAGATACGGTCCGTAATACGTGGATGCGCCGACCCGAAAGCCCTGGCGGATGGTGTAGCCCACGCCTCCCGCCCAGTTGCCGTACTGATCGTGATCGAAAATGCTGCGGGGATTGGCTGGAGAGGAATTCACAAACTGGGCGCGGGCATCGAATCTGCCCGCGGTGGCATCCACCTGTGCACCGGTCAAACCGAGCAGCGCCACCGGCGTGTAATAGTATCCATACGCGGACGGAATTCCGATCAGGGGATTCACCGAGGTATCGTAGCGCTGCGCGAATGCGCCGAATGCCGAGGACAGTTGTCCCACGCGTGCTACCACCGAGCGGTTATGGCTCCAGAAGCGCGCGTAGCTGATATTCAGCTGCAGTAAGTTCCCTTTTACGCCGTAACCCTGAGTTTCGAAATCCTCTTCGTAATACGGCCGCGAGATGATCTGCATCGCTCCAGATATGGTCCACTGCGAGTTCAGCTTCCAGGTGGGATAGAGCATCGCCTGGAAACCGCCGGTTACATCCGCCCCGTCGCGCGGAGGCTGCGAAAGCTCCTCGGAATAGGACGAAATCGCGCTCACGGTCGATCTCAACTCGAATCCGGAGTCCGCTTCCTGCGCGAACGCGGTTACGGCAAACAACCAGAAGAGCGCGCAACGTCTCATAGCTTGTCGCCCCGCTGCGCGACCATTGCTTGAACCGCTGGCGTTTGCTCTGCTTCGGTCGCCACGCGTGCTGTTTCCTGGAAACCCGTCGCCGGGGATTCCTGCGCGACGAATCCGGCAACGGAAGATCCGTCGGTTTCGCTCTGTATCGCATGCGAGAGATGATCGAGCGATGGCGTCCCCGCTAAAACTGCCTGCTGTTTGCGCTCATCGCCCAAGAGCGCAAATGCTTCGACCACGGCTGGATCCATCTCCGTGCCGGACGCGCTTTTGAGCACCGCGAGCGCCTCGGCATGACTCTTTCCCCGCCGGTAGGGCCGATCCGACGTCATGGCATCGTAGGCGTCCGCCACCTTCACGATGCGGGCATGGAGCGGCGTTTCTTCCCCCTTCAAACCGCGCGGATAACCGGTGCCATCCAGATTTTCGTGGTGCAATTCCACGATGTCCAGGTAGGCTTCCAGGCCTTGCACGCTTTCGAGAATGCGCTTGCCGATAAGGGGGTGTTGCCGGATCAGTTCGTTCTCTTCGGGCGTCAATCGTCCCGGCTTTTGCAGAACCAGATCGGAGATTCCGATCTTGCCCAGGTCATGCAGCAGCGCGCCGACGCGGATGGTTTCCAGATCCTGTGCCGGAAGGTTCATGGCTTTCGCGATGGCGCAGGAATACTCGCTGACCCTCCGGCTGTGACCCGCGGTGTAGGCGTCTCGCGCGTCCAGAGCCTGCGCCAGCGATCCGACAAATTGAACATACGCCCGCGTCAGGCGCTCGCGGCTCTCACGCACCGCTTTCGCGGCGTGGTTGAATCCCTGCGTAAGGGCGCGGATTTCCTGCACGCCGCCCCGATGCTCGGGGAATTCGGGAAGCTCTCCGGTCGCGCTGCTGAGACGCAAATACGCGACGACGTCGGCGATCGGCTGGGCGATCGACCGGGAAGTGAGAACGCTTACACCCAGCATGGCGGCGAGCGCGGCAAGTCCGGCGATTAGAAATAACTTCCTCAGCACGGCCTGCAGCGGAGCCGTAGCCGCGTCCACATTTTGCAGGCTGCGAAGCACGTACTTGTCGTTCTCGCTTCCGCCCGCGAGCCCCAGCGGCAGGGAAAGATACTCCTGCCCCTGAATCCGCGGCTCGCATTCGGCCGGCCCGCAGGCCGCGAGCGACTTCTCGATCTGGGCCGGCGCCAAATCCCGCATCTGAGCCGCGATAACCACTCCTTTGTGTAGCAGCACCGCCGGTACGCCGAAGCGGGAGACGTCGAAGCGGCTACCCACGGTAAGTGTCGCGACTTGCGCGCCGGCCTCATGAATAGGCACGGAGGTGACTTCGTAGAGCCGGTCATCCGCGGAGAAGAAACCTTGCTGGGGCGGTTGGAGATTCGTGAGGTTGACCGGCGCGAACCCTCCGGCGTATCGCACGACGGCGGCGAGCGGTTCTCCGCGCTCGCCGGAAAGCAGCATGAAATCGAAGTTCAGCGAGTCACTGATCTCGCTCAGTTGGTCCTGCACCGTGTTGCGGGCCTGATCCCGTGCGCCCGGCTCCGCCGCCAGAAGTTGCAGGCCGGCCTTCAGCGTCGGATTTTCCGCGATTCCTTCGAGCAATCTTCGATCCCGCGCTTCGTTGCGCGCCTGTTCGCGGGCGAGCGCAACCTGGTTGTCCCGCACGGAATTTCGCAGACCGTCCCGCACCGTCGCGATCACGGACGCTCTTATCGCAAAAAAGCTAATGGCCAAAACCACCGCGAACGGAACGAAGGAACCGAGAAATGTCCGCGTCGCAAACCGCATGTTCACCTTTGGGCTACGTGGTTGGGGCCAGGGGATGCTACGAACGGAAGAGTAAAGTTTATGTCGGCATCGCCTTGCGCGCCGATCGTCACGGTCTGGCGAAACGTACCGGCGGCCTTGTGCCAGGCGACAACGGTATAGGTTCCGGCGGGAACATCTTTCAGCGTAAACGCGCCGTGCCCGTCAGCGCGCGCAGCCCAGCGGTTCGGCGCGACGACGATGGTAGCCGCCATGTTGGAATGCAAATGGCAATACACGGCGACGATGCCGGGCGACGGAAACGTTACCATGCGGGTTTGCCCGTCGGGATAATTGCCCAGGTCGAAACTCTTGGCTTTCGAGAGCGAAAAGACGTTATGAAAGATCGGATCGAAATTCGGAAAGGAGACGGCAGATCCGGCCGGGATGACTACCAGATCCGGCACAAATCGCCGGTCCCTTTGTTCGAGCGATGTGACTGCTTTACCGGAGCCGGAAGCGGCAGAGCTCGGCCCGTCCTCCAGATACACGGCCACGTGCGAACGCTCAAACGCGAGCGGATCCCCTTCCGAGTCCGCTCCCAGTTCAACGGCGACCCCGCGCTGGTACATCCCCGCGGAGGCGGTGACGTTGGAGCGAGTGAGCTTCCGATCGATCGTAATGGTTCCACGGATGTCGGCGCCGGCCAGCAGCGCGGCAGACAAGACCAGACCGGAGACCATTCTCGTAGGCATACGGGCGTAGATCGGCTGCGCCTCGCGTAAGAATTAACCTTACACGCTGGTAGGTCAGAAGAAGATCAAACGCCGGCTAAGGCCTTCCTCTTAAAAGCGCCCATGAAGAGCCCAGGGTCAGGCGGGCCGCACGCCGGAGGGTTTCGGCGAAGTTAAGCTGACGACTTTGGCCAACAGCTCCTTGGACCGGATGGGCTTCGAGAGGTAGTCGTCCATGCCGGCCACAATGCATTTCTCGCGGTCTCCCGCCATCGCGTGAGCAGTCAAGGCAAGAATGGGGATACGATGCTCGGCGCGCCCTTCTCTTTTTCGTATTTCCGCGGCCGCCTGCAGCCCACCCAGATTTGGCATTTGAATATCCATGAGGATGAGATCGAATCCACCCTTGCCGAAGAGGTCGACAGCCTCTTGGCCGTCTCGAGCCATAACAACCGAATATCCCTCTCGCGTCAAAATGTTGCTGGCCAGAATCCGGCTATTGGCATCGTCTTCGGCCAGCAGGATCCGCAAGCCCTGGAGGTCGCCCTCCCGGTCCGGGGCGGACCATTCCGCGGTTTCCTTTGGCTCGACACGAAGCGTTCGCAGCATGGCATCGAACAGGGACGATGCGGTCACGGGCTTGGTCAAATAGGCTGCGATTCCTAACTCCTCGCACTGCGCCGAGGTGATGTGGCGACCCACCGAACTCAGAATCATCAGAGGCGGCGAACCCGGCGCGGGTTGCGTGAGCAGCCGGCGCGCCAAATCCAGTCCATCGATACCCGGCATTTGCAGATCCACCAGAAGCAAGCCGAAGCCGAGGATGGGGGCGTCCGAGGCGCGCAGGATTTCAAGAGCCTGATAACCGCTCGCGGCCGCGACCGGATGCATGCCCCATCGTTTCAGCGTTTCGACCAGAATCCGGCGATTGGTGGCATTGTCATCCACCACCAACACGGGAAGTCCTGACAGATCCTCCGCGCGGGGCAGCAGCCGAGGGGTTTCCACGGACGCCACACGGCCAAAACGAGCCGTGAAATGGAACGTGCTTCCTTTGCCGGGCTCGCTCTTCACCCAGATCTTTCCACCCATGAGCTGTACCAGATTCGCGCAAATGGCGAGCCCTAATCCCGTGCCCCCGTAACGCCGCGTGTTCGATCCGTCTGCCTGTACGAACGCCTCGAAAATGCCTTCCTGCTGGTCCTTCGAAATCCCGATCCCCGAGTCACTGACCAGAAAGTGAAGTTCGATTTCCTCGGAGGTGGAACTGATGACTTCCACCTCGAGCACGACTTCACCCTGCGTCGTAAATTTGATCCCGTTTCCGAGCAGATTCACCAGAATCTGCCGCAGGCTGTGAGGATCGCCCAGAACCCACGAGATCTCATCGCTCCGCAGATGGTACGTCAGCTCCAAACCTTTTTCTTGAGCCGGCATGGCGAGCGAACGAACCGTCTCTCCGAGCACCGTATCCAGTTCAAACTCCACCCGGTCCAGAATTACTTTGCGCGCTTCGAGCTTGGAGAAATCCAGAATCGCGTTGATCGTATCAAGCAGAGAATCCGCGGAATTCTTGACAATTTCCAGGAACTCGCGCTGGGTCGGCTGCAGGTCGGTCTCGAGCAGCAGCTCCGTCATGCCGATCACGCCGTTCATCGGAGTGCGAATTTCGTGGCTCATGTTAGCCAGAAACTGGCTCTTGAGACGAGTCAGTTCTTCGGCCTTTTCTTTGGCCACACGCAACTCGGCGTTGGCTGCTTCAAGCTGCGCCGTACGCCGGGCGACTTCTTCTTCGAGCCGGGCGCGCTCGCGTTCCCGGATGGAGTCGCGCTCGGCGAGGCGCGCGTTTTCATCCTCCAGCAGGCTCTTGGCGATGGCCGAGCTCATCTGTTCCCCAATGAAGGCGATCGCGGCCACTTCCTCCGCGGGATGTTCGCGCCGCTCCCGGTGATGCACATTGATCACGCCGATCGTATCGTTTCGGCTCACGAGCGGAATCGAGAGGAAAGCTTCGTAGGTGTCCTCGACGAGCGTCGCGAGACCTTTGAACCGGGGATCCGCCCATGCTTCGGCGCTGAGCGCCACGGGTCTCTGATGCTCGGCTACCCAACCCGTTACGCCTTCCCCCGCTCGCATGCGTAAATTGTCGGGATTCAGGGAACGGGGGAGCAAGGACGCGCGCAATACAAAATCGCCTGAGGTCGCCTCCTTCAGGTACACCAGACAGGCGTCGCACGAAGAGACGCGTGCCGCCAGTCCGACAATCTGCCCCAGCATCTCATCCAACGTCAGATCCGAGTTGGCGATACGACTCACGCGGTGGAACAGAGAATCCGCGCCGTTCGGGTCCGGGGGTGCCATTGCTATCCGAGCGTAGGACCGAAACCGCTCTCCGGTCCAATAAAATTTTTCTATGCGCTCAATGAGCCGAGGCCGCCCCTTGACCAATAGAAACTTTCTATCGCTCGACCCGTACAAGGCGAAACTCGATCTGCTTCTAAGGGGACTCCGCTGCGCTAACTCTTTTTGACGTCGCGGTGGGTTTCTTTCACGCGATAGCCCGCGCGGCTCAGGCGCCGGCGGATTTCGCTGGCGATCAGCACGCTGCGGTGATGACCTCCGGTGCACCCAAAGGCGATCGTCAGGTAGCTTTTCCCTTCGGCGATGTAATGCGGGATCAGATACACCAGCAAATCGGAGATGCGCTCCACGAATTCCTGGGTCTGCGGAAACGACCGGATATAGCGCGCCACGCTTGGATGCTTGCCGCTGTAATGTTTGAACTCCGGAATATAGTTCGGGTTCGGCAGGAAGCGGACATCGAAGACCAGGTCGCTTTCCGCCGGAACGCCGTAACGATAGCCAAAGCTGGTGACCTGCACCAGGATATCGGGTGCGCCGCGCGTGCGCCGCCGAAAATGCGGTGAATCGTCTCCCGCAGTTCATGCACATTGAACTTGCTGGTCTGAATCACCGGATCGGCGAGCCGGCGAATGGGCGCCAGGCGTTCGCGCTCGTTGCGAATGCTGGCGGCGACGCTCTGGTCCGCGCCCAGAGGATGCGGACGGCGAGTCTCGCTAAAACGCCGCAACAGGCTGGCGTCGTCGGCTTCGAGGAAAACCAGACGCGTGTCGACTTCCTGCCGGATTTTTTTGAACAGCGCGGGAAAACGTTTGAGCGACGCTCCTTCGCGGATATCGACAACCAGCGCCGCGCGCCGGATGTTCGGCGAGTCCTTGGCGAGCTGCGCGAACTTGGGGATCAGCTCGATCGGCAAATTATCGACGGAATAGTAGCCGATGTCCTCCAGAGCCTTCAGAACCGTGCCTTTGCCCGATCCGCTCAAGCCCGTGATGATCACCAGTTCTGTGCGCGCCCGTTCGGTGGAGGTCTTTTTCATTCTCCGGGAATAAATCTATTCTAAGCTGAACAGCCCCGGTTCTTCCTCAACCGCCCGTCACGGAACGTCTTGTCCCATGCCGCGGACAAAAGTCCCCAGGCGGAACAGAGTCGTCCGCCCCGATGGCGTCCAGCTCGAAACAACGCCCGGCCGGTTTACGCTTCCACCAGATCGAAATGGCCGTCTTTACGGCGCAGCAGCACGGATACGGAATCCCTGTCGGCGTCGCGATAAACCAGGTAATTGCGGCCGTCCTCCATTTCGAGCAGCGCTTCGTCCACGGTCAGCGGCTTGCGCTTTTCGTGCTGATTGACGCGGTAAATCCGGGAGACATTTTCCGCCGCGACCGGCTCCGCTTTCTCGGCGCGGCGCCGCCGCCGCGCGGCTGGGGCGGAGCTTTCCGCGCCACTTGGCGCGCTGTTTCGTCACCTGCTTCTCGGCTTTGTCCAACGCCTTGCTCAGGGCCAGGAACAAATCCGCGTCCGAGCCGATGCCGACCATCTGATGGCCCAGATAGTGCAGCGTGATTTCGGCGTTGTGGAGATGGCGCTCATTGGTGACCACGACGTGCGCTTCTCTCTCGCCCGGACGGTCCGTCCAGGAGCTTCGCCAACTTCGCGAGCTTGATCTCGAACTTCTCCTTCTGCGCAGCAGGCAGATCCTTCAAACCACGGTAGCTAATTTTCATTCGTATTCAACGAACCACCCTCGCTTCACTTTCGAACACGCCGCTGATGCGTCGAGGGGATGCGCATGTCCTCGCGGTACTTGGCGACGGTGCGGCGCGTCACTTCGATCCCTTCCGACTTGCAGACGTTCGGTGATCTGTTCGTCGGTAAGCGGGTGCGCGTGATCCTCCTCCTCGATCATTTTCTTGACCCGGCGTTTCAGGATCAGCAGCGGCGTCGCGCTGCCGGAGGGACCCTGCACGGCCTCCGAGAAAAAATAACGCAGTTCGAAAACGCCCTGCGGCGTGTGCGCGTATTTGTTGGATACCGCGCGGCTGACCGTGGAAGGATGCACGCCGATCTCTTCGGCAATTTCCTTGATCATCATCGGCTTCAAACAATCGATGCCGGATTCCAGAAAATCCCCTTGGCGGCGCACAATGGATTGGCACACCCGCAGGATCGTCTGCTTGCGCTGCTCGATGTTCTTCATCAATTGGATGGCGCTCGCGTAGCGCTCCTTGACGTAGTTGCGGACGTCCTTGTCGGGCTCCTGATCGCGGTCGAGCATCTTGCGGTATTGCGGATTCAGGCGCAGCACCGGCAGATCCTCGTCGTTGATCTGGATCAGGTAGTCGTCGCCATCTTTGGTGATGTAGACGTCCGGCTCGACCTGGCGCGCCCCTGGCCCGGAATAGCGCAGCCCCGGACGGGGGTCCAGATGGCGGATGACGCCGATCGCGATGTCGATATGTTCCTGCGGCCGCCGCAGCACCCGCGCCAGCTCGCGAAACTGTTTGAGCTCCACCAGCTTCAGGTGATCGGCGACGATGTTCCACGCCACGCCGCCCTTTGCGTTGCGGCTTTCCAGTTGCAGCAGCAGACACTCGCGCAAGTCAGCGGCGCCCACGCCCGCCGGATCGAGCGTATGCACGACCCGCAGAGCTTCGGCGACGTCTTCCGTGGTGTGGCCCTCCGAAGCCGCGATTTCCTCAGGCGTAAGAGTTAGATAGCCGTTCTCATCCAGGTTTCCGAGGACGCTTTCGGCAGCGTCGCGCACGCCTTCGGTGAGCGCGACCAGCGCCAACTGCGAATGCAGATGATCGCTCAGCGTGACCGGCGAAGAAAGAAATGTTTCAAAGGAAGGCTTTTCCGAAATCTCCGAAGCCGGACTCTTGTAGCCGGGATCGAGATAATCGTCGAAATAGGAGCCGAAATCGATTTCGTCGAACGGATCGGCCGCTTTGTCCGCTTCGGGCGCCGAAATCTCGCGCAGCGGAGGCGCCGGCCGCCAGGCCATCGGCACCGCCGTTTGCCCGTCGCCCAGCGTGGCATCCGCGTAAATGCCTTCAGAAGAATAACCGCTTCCGTCGGATCTCACCACCGTCGATTTCGGGCGGTCCGGCAGTTACTTCCAGAATGCGACCCATCCGCGGGATCGGCGACACGCTCGGCTTCGAGCAGCGGTCGAAGCTCCTCGGGGGAGAGCTCCTCGCCGCCCTCCACGGCCTCTTCGAGCACGGGGTTCTGCGCGACTTCGGCTGAAATCATATCCTTCAGCTCGAGGCGGTTCAGTTGCAACAGACTGACCATCTGGACCAGGCCAGGGGTCAGGATCTGCTTCTGCGCAACCCGTACCTGCAGGCGTGGCGAAAGCGAACCCATCTAGCTCCCATCCTAGCACCAGATGTGCCGTCCGGGACGAGCGATCGCGGTGCGAAATCTGCATCTCTTCGAACAGCGGCTGAAATTGCCTGTCTCTTCTAATCTTCGGCCGGAATCCTCCGCATCAACACCCAGAATCGGTCTGCGGCCGCTCCGCTGTTCGCTATAATGGCCGCGTTCTCTCCGATGCGGTATCTTTCGAGCGGACGCACAGCACATTGGGTCGCGGCATTACCAGCAGGATTGCTTCGGTTTTTCAGATGCGAACGACCACAGATTCGTTACGCACGGCGGGTTCCTAGCGGTTCTATGTGATGGTATGGGCGGCATGGAACACGGCGATGTCGCGAGCCAGACGGCGGTTCGCGCTCTGCTCGATGCCTATGCCCGTAAAGTACCCTCCGAGAGCGTTCCCGACGCCCTGGAACGCAGCTTCCGCGAGGCGAACCGGCGGGTTCTTGCCATTGGGCGGGGCCTGGGGAGTGGGGAGGGCGTGGGCACAACCCTCGTCGCGGCCGTCCTGCACGGCGAGTCCCTGCATTTTATATCGGTCGGCGATAGCGGGTTATTCCTGGTAGCAGACGGACAAGTGCAGGTGATGAACCGGCCGCATGTCTACGCCAATTTGCTCGATCAGGCAGTGGCCCGGGGCGCGATGTCGCGCGAGCAGGCCGAGAGTCACCCCGAGCGCGAATCCCTCACCAGTTTCATCGGCATCCGCACGCTCCACGAAATCGATCGCAATCCTGAACCTTGCCCCGTTCGTCCGGGAGACACCATTCTGCTCGCCAGTGACGGCATGTTCAAGACCCTGCAAATGGACGAGATCCAAGCTTGTCTGACCGGCCATCCGCAATCCTGGCCGGGCGTGCTGGTGGATCAGACGATCGCGAAGGCCTTGCCGAGCCAGGACAACGTCACGGTGCTTTCGGTGACGCTCGCCGACAAGTCGACGCCGGCGTGGGAGCCATTCGCGCAACGCGGCTCATTCGGGGAAACCCCACGGACGAAGCCCGCACGCCCCGCCACGCCCCGCTGGCAATGGCTCCTTCTGGGCGCGATTGTCTTGATAAACGCGGGATTGCTTCTGTGGTTGTATTTTTCCCGATGACCGGAGCTCCCGCTGCAGCTAGGAGAAAAAAATCCGCCAGGTTGTGACCGTCAGCGCGTGCGTCACCATGGAAGCTCGAATGCTATGCGCCTGGCGGAACGCCATTCCGTAGAACACGCCCGCTACCGCCGCCATTATTGCGAATCGCCAGTTCGGGAACAACCCGTACCACAGATGAACGGACCCGAAGCACAACGAGGCCAGCAACAGCGCGGCCCATTCGCTGTGCAGCCATTCCACGATCCACTGCTGCAGGAGTCCCCGAAAAAAGAACTCCTCGCCCAGCGCGAGCACCCACAAGGTGCCGAAAAAGGTCGCGATCGTATACAGGGAAAGCCTTTCCCAGCCTTCATAACGCAGGTGCGGGCGGGCAAATCGCAAGAGCCAGCCCGTGGCCGCCGCGACGGGCAGGAGCGCGGCGAAGTACAGCGCTCCTATTTTCCATTCCGACGCCGCGGGCCAGAATCCAAAGCCGATATTGCGCGTACGCCGCAGGCTCACCATGGCGAACAAGCCCGTGCGGAACCACATGAGCTGTCCCAGCACCGCCAACGGGAGACGCGGATCCCGGCTGACGTATTGATGCGGAATCACCTTGGTCAGCCACAAGGCCGCCATCGCGATCAAGTAAAAAACGTCGGTAAGAGCCCCCTGCGGAAAGATAACGTACCACAACGACGCTCCCCCGGCGAGGATCGCCAAAATCCCGAGCGACTGCCAGCGGAACGATCCGAATGCAAGCGATGCGGCGATGTAAGGAGCGAGCGCGGCTGCGATCAACCCGAGCGCCAATCCCACGGGGGGAGCTTTTCGAGACGCGCACGCAGGCGTTCCGATCCGAGCGTGTAATAGAACGAAACTTCCAGAAGCAGCGCGGGAAGCGCGAGAGCAGCCGTGCTCCACGAAATGCCGCGCGCTTGCGCATAAAGAAAACCGGCCAGCGCCCCGGCGGCCCACAGCAGCGGAAACGCAAGAATCATGTTTGCGTTTCATCGTAGCATTGGCGGCTGACTTGATTTCCGGAACCGCGTATCGCCTGGTTTCACACGCCCAGTGTCCGAAAACCCAAGAAAACGGGCGGGCCAATCGCCCACCCGTTTCTGCTCCGGGACTGCGGGGCTTAGAAAATTAACTTCAAGGCCAGCTGCAGGTTCCGGTTTTCCGTGCTCGGGCCGCCAAACAGATCGTTGTTATAGTAGGTGCCCTTTTGCGCCGTGATGACGCCCCCATTCGAGGACGCATCTGTACCTTCGTTCACGATATACAGGTTCGAGTGATTGAACACGTTGTACGCCTCTGCCCGGAACTGCAGTCTCAGACGCTCGCTCACATCGAAATTTTTATAAACCGCAAGGTCGAAACTCCAGTTCCCGGGCTTCTGAAAACGTCACGGCCGGTCATGGTCGGTGGGTACGGGCCGAAGTCTGAGACGCCCACCAGCGGATTGACGTAACTGCTATCAAAATTTCCTAAATTCAGATAATTGAAGACGTTCGGCGTGCCCGTCGCGGTTTGCGTATAGGCCGCGTGAAAGGGCGAATCGTACATGATGCGCGGACAGAAAACGTAGGCCGCGTTCGTGCAGTCATAAACGCTGAACGGAGTTCCCGTCCGCACGCTGTAATTCGGCACCACCGTCCACCCACCCGCGATTTCGCGCAGGGCCTTGTGACTGCTTTTGAAGGGAACGTCCCACAGCGCCACCAGGAGGAAGCGATGGCGGACATCGAACTCGGCGTCGCCCCGATCGAGGCCCGGGTGCAGCGGATCGAGCACGCCCAGGTTCCCGGAGCCGGTGACCGTGTCGCTGAATGTGTTGCTGATATTGTCGATGGCGTGCGACCAGGTGTAGTTGGCGCGCAGCGTCAGGCCCTGTCTGCGGAAATTACGCAGCTCAAAACGTGTATTCAGGCCGTTATAGTTGGAAAATCCGCCATTCGTGCGGAAATTGACGTAGGAATACTGGGGATTCAGACGGGCTGTCGTGGTCCCTGTGCCGGTGTACACCAATTGCGAGCCGGGAATGTTCAGCCGGTCGATGGCATAGAGGTCCTGTCCATCGCTTCCCGAGTATTCCAGCGCTCCGACCACGTCGGTCCCGAACTGGTGCTCGATCGTCGCGCTCCACAGATGCGCGTAAGCGGTCTCGATATGGGGATTGATGGCGCGCAGCGTGGAAGGAGTGAATGCCGTGCTGCCGCTGCTGCCGGCAAAGGGGCCCGCGAGGCTGGTCTCGACGGGGATCGAAGGAAGGTCCACGCCGGCCACCAACCCGGTCACGGCGTAATTGGGTGGATTCTGAATCACGTTGAACGTAACGTTCCCAAAATTCGGAATGAAGCCCAATCCATACCCTCCTCGCACGGCGGTTTTGCCGTCGCCGAACACATCGTAGGCGAAGCCGATGCGAGGTTCAAAGTTCAGCCAATGTTTGGCCCACAGACCACCGACCGGATTCGCCGGATTGTTCGAGGTATACAACTGCCCGGTCGCTGTCTGCGTTTCGATATTGGAGCCGGGTCCCAGAAAGAAGTTGGAATCGAGCGCCGGATTCTTGTCGGCCTGCGGCCCGAAGTACTCCCAGCGCACCCCGAGAGTCAGCGTCAGGCGGGGACGCACCTTCCAGCTGTCCTGCGCGTAGAGACCAGCTTCATGGAACAGATTGCTGCGGCTGAAATTGGGGAATCCCACGGGCAGCGTGAGCGTGCACGCCGCAGTCTGCACTCCGTTTACGCAGGGGAACTTTCCCTGGGGATAAATAGCGGCTTCGAATTCATGAATATTCCCCGATAGAAAGTTGTTGATCGAGCTCGGCAGATCGGTGCCCAATGCCTCAACCGTGTTTTCGTAAGCGCCGAAGGTTTCATTGTCCTGGAGATACGTAAACAGGCCGCCGAAACGGAAATTGTGCTTGCCCCAGACTCGCGTCACATCCTCGTTGATCTGAAAATAATTCTGCGGACCGCCCGAGGGGAGTGCCCCTTCGGGCGAGTAAGCGTTGTAGCCGGGATAAATAACGGGTGAGCCCGCAAGCGTATCGGTCGAGCTTACGGTCGTAAATAACGTTGGTTTGGGCGCGGAAACCAAAGGCTGAACGATACTGATCCGGTTAAAACTGACTTTCGTCTGCGAAACAACGTTCGGGGAGAAGATGTGTGTGAAGGAAAGGGCATACGCATCCTTCGTATCGTTTTCGCCTGTGTTGTAGCCGACGTAGGGACTGTTGTTCACATCTCCATTGAAAACGGTGCGATAAAAACGAGCGTAGCGGAAATACATCTGGCTGCTGTCGGAGAGGATATAATCCACCCGTCCGGCAAACGAGAACGTATTGCCCGGTGCGCCGCCGCCGGAATCGGCCGGAATACTGTACGCGATTAAGTTATACGCGGGAGTGCCGCCCGGGATCAGCGTACAGGTCGCGGGATTGTTACACGCCTGGGCGTACGTATACGTCTGAATCGGAATGATTCCGGGCGCCAGCGTCCCATAAGCGGAGAAGAAGTTTTGAGTGGCAGGGGCGGACGCCGCGATCAATTGCGGACTCGGTATGACGGCTTCCTGGATTGCCACGCTCCGCACCCGGAGCCACTCCGGATTGCCGAAGAAAAATAACTTGTCCTTCTTGAGAGGGCCTCCGAAGGAAAACCCGAACTGGTTGCGAGTGAATGGGGAAATCGGAATCCCGGTGGCATTGTTTTCATAGGTGTTCGAGGTCAGCGCCGACACGCGATTGAATTCGTAAACGGTCCCGTGGAAAGCGTTTTCACCGCGCTTGGTGTCCACGTTCACGACGCCCGCAAGCGCGCGACCGTACTCGGCCGTAAACGTATCCGTCAGAACCGTAAATTCGCCCACGGAATCGAGAGGAGTCTGCAGTGCGACCGTTGTGTCGAAGTTGTTGTTGTTCGGAACGCCGTCGAGCAAGATCGCCACATCCGCGGAGCGCAAACCATTGATCGAGACGCCGACGCCGCGAGCCGGAGGATTCCCGGTGGCTTCAGGGTCGGAGTTGGTGGTGTTCCCGATGGTCTTGACCAGATCGTAGGGATTGCGCGTAAGAGTCGGCAAATCCACCACTTCCCGGCCGCTGATGTTCTGGCCGATGGATTGATTCTCGATATTGATCTGGGTCGTTTGTTCGCGCACCTCGACAACCTGCGTCTGTTCGCCGACCATCAAGTGGAAATCCTGCCCCACCTGCGCGCCGACCGCAAGGTTAACGATCTGCTTGGTCGTTTGAAAGCCGCTCGCCGTTGCGTCGATCTCATAGCGTCCCGGAAGAAGGCTGGGAAATACGTAAATTCCGGCCTGGTTGGTCCTCACGACGCGCGTCGCTTTGGTGGCGGGTTCGATAGCGGTTACGGTGGCGTTGGCGATCGCCGCTCCGCTTTGATCGAGCACCGTTCCTGTAATTTGTCCGGTTTCGGTCTGTCCGCGCAGGATGGGTGCGCACAACACAACCGTAAGTGCGGCGAGGCTAAGTTTAGTCACCGTTCCGACCTTTCCGGCGGTCCCGGCTCAAACTCGGGCTTTCTCGGCTTCGTGGCCTACGGCGATCGCTAGGACTGGGCTTTCAGTTCATCACCCGTGATGTGAGTCGAATCTCAGACCACCTATCCTTCATGCAGGGTCGGATGAGGGGAAAGCGCCGTGTGTTACATTTTCCCAACATTTTTTTTACAAGGATTCAACAAGGAGCCGGGGAACGGGTCATGGGAGCCTCCAAACTCGCGCCCCGAACGCGGCGGCGGGCGCCCAGCCGTGCTAAACTAATCGAGGATTCTTCCTGGCTGGGCGGTTCTTATGGCAATTCTTCTGACGATAATTCACGTGATCGTGTGCGTTTTCCTCGCAGTCGTGGTACTGCTGCAAAGCGGCAAGGCGGCCGATCTGGCGGGCGCTTTTGGCGGGATGGGCTCCCAGACGGTATTCGGTCCCCGTGGGTCGGCGACGGTCCTGTCTAAAGCGACCACGCTCGCGGCGGCGCTCTTCATGATTACCTCTCTTTCGCTTTCCATCATTTCGACTCGCCACGGCAAGAGCGGTCCCGGGATTTTCGACAAGAGCCTGAATACTCCGGCCCAGCAACAGCAGAAGAGTGCGCCTCCGGCGGCCGGTGGAGCGCAGACCCAATCTATCCCGGTGCCTGCCGCGGTTCCTGCCGCGCAGACTCCGGCTCCCGCGCCGAAGAAGTAGATTCCGGTTTTCTGAGGCAGCGAATTGGCAGACGCACAAGCGTGCGGTATCCTAGTTTCTGAGCAGCCGAATCCGTGGGTGTTTTTCGTCGCCTCGGCCATATCGGTTTGCACATGCGCGGTCGTGGCGGAATTGGCAGACGCACTAGCTTGAGGTGCTAGCGGGAGCAATCTCGTGGAGGTTCAAGTCCTCTCGACCGCACCATACAGATCCTCATCGTTCAGAAGCGGCATCTCGGAGCCCGGGCCGCACGTTTTTTCCCGGGCGCTCCTGCATGCGTCCGAATCCGGCGACTCGCGCGAATGACTTCGGTCAGCGAGGCCGGATGCGGGTTCCAGTCGCAGGAAACGCGCCAAACGAATTCCTCCCAGAAAGAGAATCATTTCCGTATCGGCCCCGCTTGTCCTCCTTAATGGCTGTCCTCATTCACCGGTTATCCTCATTCAAAGGAGGCATCGGAGTATGAAAAATCTGTTCGATGCGGCGGTGGCGAATCAGGTAAAGACCCGGATGGGGAAATTAGAGCCGCACAGCGAGAGTCGCTGGGGGAAGATGACCGCGGCGCAGATGCTGGCACATTGCTCGGTGAGTATGCAGTGGGCGGTGGGAGAAGTGGTTCCAGAAAGAGGACCGCTCCCCGCGCGTCTGATCGGGAGGCTCATCAAGCCGATGGTGTTTCGTAACGAAGACCCGCTACGGAAGAATTCGCCCACGGCCAAAAGCCTGATCGTGGCGGACGACCGAGATTTCGATAAAGAATGGAAGCGGTTATCCGGACTGATCGACAAGTTTGCGGCGGGAGGGGCGGCCGGGTGTACGAAAAATCCGCACAGCTTCTTTGGGAAGATGACGCCGGAGGAGTGGGCGATCCTCGCGTACAAACATCTGGACCATCATTTGCGGCAGTTTGGTGTGTGACCGTCGCGCTAACGGGACTCCATGCGACTCGTACGTATTCCGCCACCGGGCCATCCATCGGAAACCGGGATTTGCGAGGGATTTTCTACTGGTCGGCTCCGAACGTGATGTTCGTTTCCGCCGAAAATTTCTTGTAGTTCCGGAAGTCGATCACATTACGGGTGCATTCGCCGGTTCCTCGGCGGCAGCTCAACGCCTCGGAGTGCACGGGCAAAAGGAATTTGCCGTCTCCGATCAAGACGAAATCGTAGTCGACCGCGGATTCCACGGTGTCCAGCGGAAAGGCAGTCGGGATTTTTTGCGCGGACAGCTCAATTCTCAGAACGCGATACGTGCTCTTGTCGATCCAAATCGCGCCGCTATAGGCGGGTGAGTAGGATTCTGAAGCTGCATAAATATGCCAATGGGAGTTCGGCTGCGCGACCGAGAAATCGTAGCGAAACGCCGACCGATTGACGATCGTGGTGGCCTTTTTATTGTGGAAATCGGCGTTGGTATCGTCCGAAAGAACGTCCTGGAGCAGGCTCGCGAACTCGCCCGTGGACCACGCCCCCGTCTTTTCGATGGCCTCCCGTGGCGGCTTTCCGTTCACGAGCACATTCTTGTAGGCTTCCTTGCCATTTTCGGAGACCACGTCGGCCGTGACGTTGTCGATCGGCTGCCAGGAAGTATGGCCGCCTCGCGCTGCCTCCGTGGCGAATCTTGTCGTGAACTGTTTCACCACGTAGTTCGGGAGCGTGTCGCTGAAGGAGAACGCCTCTTCCCGGGCTTTGGTGATCACCTCATCTTCATCGCCATTCACAGGCGCGGTGCGGAAACCCGGCGAGTTTCGATCGATCAAGGGGGCGTCCGGCACGCGCGTTACGCCGTTCACGTCCTCGGCGTGAAGACTCGGACGCGCGTCCGCCACTTCGGCAGGGACGGAGGAATCCGCGGACGAAGGAGCGTTGCGCGTCTGGCGCGCGCGCTGGAGCGTGGGCTGTCCCGCACTATCGGCGTCCAGAGCAGGCGGGGCATTGCCCGATCCTGAAGACGCGGCCGATCCCGAAGACGCCGAGCCAGAGGATGATCCCTGGCCCGCGTTCGATGCCGACCCGCCCGAATTATTCCCGGCATCCTGCTGGCCTGCCCGGCGCAGCCGCGGGCGATCGTCATCGGCGGAGTCCGAATTGGTTGCAGTCTGCGCGGTATCCACGGGCCCGGAGGCCCGCGCGCGATCGTTCGCCGTGCCCTGCTTGATCAAAGCAATTTTGGAGGCCCGATAATTATCGTTGTCGTCCTGCGTCGCGTCGACGCTGACCTGATCGCCGGGCTGAAAATCGGTCCGTTTCGCGGTGCTGGACGGCCTGCCGCTGCCCGTACCGGCATCCGCGTCGGATTGAGACTTGTAATAGCGCGTGGATCCTGCGAGCGATATCGTGACCGTACGCTTGTCTTCGGTCTGCAGCACAAGCTCCGAGCTCGAGATCCTGCGCAGGGTTCCGGTCAGGTTTTGCGTGGGCGCCTGATCCTGATCGGTCCTGGTCCTGCGCCCCGGAACCGGAAAAGGAATCCCGCCCCCCGGATAACGGCCGCCTTGCGGATACTGGCCAGGATATTGGCCCGGGTACTGACCCGGATAGCCGATCTGGCTGAAGCCACACTCGGCCACGAGAAGCAAAAGAATCGGCGCCGAAACCAGCGAGTTGAGCATACGACCTCTGCGTCCCGGACAGTGGGTCCGGATGTTCAAAGTATAGCTCTCGAAGGCGCAGCGTGACGGATCGGAGACCGGCGTTCCAACGGCCGTCTCGCGAATTCGGTTGCGGGCTTACTTCGACGCCGAGGTGGCCACCACGGGCTGCTTCAGGCTCTTGTAGACCGCCTCGACGAACATATCCGTGGTCCAGGGGCCGGTGTTTTTCCCGAAGCGCGTATCGTAGTCCGCGGTCAGGCGGGCGGCCTTCACCTGCTCGAGCGTGGCGCCCTTGTTGATCATGTCGCGCACGCGATCGCGCACGATCACAACCATATCGCGGTACTCCAGAACTTCATGCTCGTTCGATACGTATCCATGACCCGGGATGACGATGGTTCCACCGTCTTCCTCATGCTCGTATACCGTCCGGTCGAGGATGTCGTTCAGCGCCTTGATTTCGCCCTGCACCGAACCGCCGTTCTTCAAATCGATAAACGGGTACTGCGTGGTGGTGAAAATGTCGCCCGTCACGATCACGTCGGCGCGCCGGAAATGGACGATGCTGTCGCCGTCGGTCACCGCGTTCGGCTCCCAGAACATTTCGATGGAATCGCCGTTGTGGAATTTGCGCCGGCGTTCGGTCAAATATGTATCGCTCGGCACGCCGTCGGACGGCATCTTAAGCTCGTCCATGTGATTTTGCGTGTTCTGATGCGCGATGATCGTGGCGCCCTGGCCGGCGTCGGCGAATTGATTCGAGAAAAACGAGCCTTGGAGGCTCGGATCGAGGCCCGCCGCCCGAACCTTCACGTTGCCGCCGGTGTGATCCGCGCGGAATCCGGTATTGGCAATAAACTGGATCGGCGTGTCGGAGAGCTTGTTGATCTCGGCGACCGTCTTATCGGCCAACGCGCCCGTCCCGGTATCGACCACAAACGCGCCTTCGTCGCCCACCTGGACCACGATGTTTCCGCCGTCCCCCACCAGCAGGTAAACGTTATTGCGAAGCGGCAGAACATGGATCTGGCCGTCGTGCGGCTCGGGATCCACTGCCTTGCTGGTCTCCGAAGTCTTTCCGGCCTCAGGCTTCATCCGCGCCAAACCTTCGGCATCGGTTGCGGTCTTCAGTTTCGCCATGAATTCCGGGTAAATGGATTCGGCTCCACCGACGCCCGCGATCAGAGGAAGTTTGTACACATGCGCGAATTCCAGGGCGAAAGGCTGCTGCCCGAACAGGTAGTTCGGGACCTTATCGGGCGCGCGGCCGGTGATCTGTTCGCCGTCGTCGCACGCGTAGAGCCACGCGCGGTGATCGACCACCTGGCGGAAATAGTCATTGCTGCGAACTTCAGGCTCCGAGAGAAATACCGGATCGGTCACGATGGTGGTGTCGGTCAGGTGGTCGCCATGCCGGACGATGTATTCGAGCACCGTTGCCTGATCGCTTTCCGGGGTCCCGTTGCGCCGCAGCCAGCCCTGCTTCATGTGCGTGGTCTCGATGACCAGCGCGTCGCCTACAAATTTACCGGTGGAGAAACCGCGAAACGAGTGCGGAGCCCAGGCCGGAGGATGCGGGCGGCCGTCCATCCACACGACCCGATGTCCCTCGGTCGTCTGCGCCCAGATGTGAACCGCGACTAAGCGTTGATTGTGGGGATCGCGCTCCTCCCACATTCGAAAATTCCCGGTGGCGCGCATCTGATATGGCGCGACGTAGGCGTCGCATTGATGATGCCGCAGCGTGACGCGCGAGGAATCATAGGACAGCGCCCACAGGCGGCCCGCTTCGTTGAGCGCGAACCCGGCGTAATCGCCAAGCTCGGAACCTCCGCCGCGCTCGAGGGCATCCTCGTGCATCGCCGGCGACCAATAGCCGGAGACATCGAAAGCCGGATCCTGGGCAGCGGGCCGCGCGGCCTGCGCCGAAAGAAGTGCGCCGGCGGCGGCCAGCGTCGAAAGGATGATGGTTGAATTCGTAAGCTTCATCGGTTTTCTCTGTGTGCGCTTCCGTGTTTCGGGCAACATTATTTCGTTGAGCAAGGCGTCGGATTCCAGCCGGACGCGTCGTTCTGCTTCTTGAAGTGCGTGCTGGTCCAGAACGGGGCCGCAAGGAACGCCGGATCATTGACTTCGGTGATTACCACGAGCAGCGCACCGCCATCGGGCTGGTCGAACCGCTCGAAATACTCTGTAATGACGGCGTTCGCGCTATACGGCACGCCGTTCTTGCGCAGGTATCCCGGCTTCATCTTGGTCGTGACTACTTTCAACGAACCGCCTCGCGGAGGAGCTCCGCGGCCCGGCCCCATGACGCTCGCCCCCCGCTCCCAGTTTGCGGTGGAGACGCCTTGCCAGTCGCCTCCGTTGGTTTGCGCCGGTTTGAAGTTCAGGATCCGGGTTTGCGTGCCCGCGTCCGCTTCCACTTTCAACGTGTCGTCGTCCTGCCAGGTGATGTGCAGACGCGTGGGCATGCGCATCAGCCCGCCGATGCCGTACGCCTTGCACTGTTCGCCGGCCGCTTCGTCCTTCGCCGGATCCCACGCGTTGGCCGCGCCGCGGCCCGCGGGACTGAGAGGCACGCCCGAGAAATCGCCCTTGGGCGGCGTCGCCATCCGATACCGCCAGTCTTCGGTGACCAGCGACACCCAATAGCCGGTCAGATCGATCGGGGCGGAAGCTTTCGGGGTAGGCGGCGGTCCGGCTGGTGGTGCTCCCCCTCCCCGTCCCTGAGCCTGGGCGCCCAGGGCCATGCACCCCGCCAACCACACTGTTAGCGCAACGTTCCTTGCTATGGAAATCGTGGGATGCTTGGCAAATCTAAAAGAATGCCGCGGCCGCGCGGGGCCGAGACCGGTCCAATCGAAAACCTGTGAATGCACACTCGTACGCAAAATAGCTTAACCAACCTTGAATTGAAGTGATGGGCAATCTACTAGCGTACATGATTCGCGTCATTCGCGCCGATGGGAGCGATCCCGGCCGGGAATTCGATGTCGTTTCTTTACGTTAGCGCTTGACGTGTTAGCGCTTGAAATGCAGCCAGCGTTTCATGTCCGGGGCGAACTCGTGGAGAACGTTAATGCCGGCGTCAATCAGGATCGTGTCCGATCCGGCCACGAAGATGCTCCCACCGTTATGAAAGCGTTGCGGCCACCACAGACGTGATACAGCGGACGCGCCGTAGTCGCCCAGGAACTCACTATAGGCAGGCATCGCGCCGCCGTAGTGATCGGGACGCCATACGGTGTGAAGGAACGCATCCCCAAGGCGGGCGCCGTAGTTCGTGTGCCTCGAACGGTGAAACCGGGCATCTTCCCCGTCGATCGCCTGCACGGGAAACATAATGCTCCGCTGGATCATGAATTGCCCCACGTGGGATGCGTATCGTTCTCCATAGACGCCCCACCCCTGGCCCCATTCGCTGGGGCGGTCGCGAGCCTGGTCGATGGCCGCCCCTATCCCGGCGAAAACCAGGTTGTCGACGGCAAAAAGATGCTTCGCGTCATAGCGGAGTTTGTCTTCCACGCTGAGGTCGCGCCAGTGCGGCGAGTCCGGACCCGAGGTCGCGGCCGGGGACGAAGCCGCGCCTACAGGACCGGCCGCTGGAGCGGGCGGATTCTGGCTGAGAACTTGCTGTTGGGCAAGGGGCGTCGCTTGCGCCAAAAGGTTGGTTTGGGCGGCGGCCGCGGCGTGGGCCGCAAGGGCCACCAGCAACGCTCGGATGAGCACGCTATAAGGATGCTTCCTGCCGTGCATAGCGTTTCAGTTTATTCCAATGGCCCGGTTCACAACGCGGGAAGCTCTGCCAAAATCGTTTCTATCGTGAGCATACAGATTTTTGGCTTGAAAAATTCGCGCGAGACCCGCGCAGCCGAACGTTTTTTCAAAGAGCGCCGGGCGGCCATCCAATTCGTGGATTTGAAACAAAAGCCCATGGCGCCGGGAGAGATTCGAAGGTTCGTCGAGCGTTTCGGCCTGGACGGGCTGATCGACGCCGAAGGGACCGCCTATGTGGATGCCGGATTGAAATACCTGAAGGTTTCGGATTCCGACCTTCTAGGAAGAATCGAGCGCGACCCCCGCCTTTTGCGCCTTCCTCTGGTGCGCGCGGGTCAGCGGCTCAGTGTGGGTCAGGACGAGAAAGCGTGGAAGGAAATGATTGGCGATCCCTTGCCGGGGCCGCGCGTCAAGTAACTCCGCGCCACTGCCGGAGGATACCTGCCACTCTAAAAGCCCACGGCATTCCCTTCCTGAAATAGATCGTGCTACGATATATTCAGGAATGGATCTCTCTTCAAAAGGGTATAGAGAACTGGCCGAGTTCCGCTATCACTTGCGCCGCTTCCTCCATTTCAGTGAGGAGATGGCGCGTGAGCATCACCTGGAATCGCAGCAGCATCAGGCTTTGCTGGCCCTCAAGGGTCTGCCTCGCGGTGCGCGGCCCACGATTCGCGAACTGGCCGGCCGGCTCCTGCTGCGCCATCACAGCACGGTCGAACTGGTAAATCGTCTGGCGGCCGCCGGACTGGTCAAGCGGCTCGCCGATCCAAAGGATGGGCGGCAGATCCTAGTTCATCTGACCGCGCGAGGAGCCGCGAAGCTGCGGGCCTTGTCCCTGGCGCATAGAAATGAGCTGCGCGTCAAAGGTCCGGAGCTGGCAAGAGCCCTGAACACCATTTTGTTTCCGAAAGCGAATCCCCCTGGAAAAACAAATCTTCCCAGATCTAGAGAGGCGAAATGACTCGAAGCGCCCGTCCGCAACACGACAAAAACACTCAGGCCCTGCATCCCGAGCTGGGTGACTTCACCGTCACGCCCCGCGTTTTGGTGATCTCACTGCTGGCGATCGGCATCGGGATCGTAAGCACGTTCGTCGCTCTGGCCCTTTTGCGGCTGATCGGACTGTTTACGAACCTGTTCTATTTCCACCGCTGGAGCACCGCGCTGGTTTCGCCCGCTTCGAACTCGTTGGGCGCGCTCGCCGTGCTGGTTCCCGTCGTTGGAGCCCTCCTTATCGGGCTGATGGCGCGTTTCGGCTCCGAACGCATCCGCGGTCATGGAATTCCCGAAGCGCTCGAATCCATCCTGATTCACGGCAGCCGGGTGCAACCCCGGCTCGCGATCCTGAAACCCCTCTCCGCGGCCATCTCCATCGGTTCGGGGGGTCCGTTCGGTGCGGAAGGACCCATTATCATGACCGGCGGCGCGATCGGATCCATGATTTCTCAACTGTTCCACCTGACCAGCGCGGAGCGAAAAACGTTACTGGTGGCAGGCGCCGCGGCAGGTATGGCGGCGACCTTCGCGGCTCCTCTTTCGTCCGTCCTTCTCGCGGTAGAGCTGATGCTGTTCGAATGGAAGCCCCGCAGTTTCATCCCCGTTGCTCTGGCAAGCGTGACCGCGGGAGCCGCACGCCGCTATGTCATCGGTCTGGGTCCTCTGTTCCCCGTCGCCGCTCACCCCGTGTTTATCGGACCGGCCGGGCTCGCCGGCTGCGTGGTCGCCGGGATCCTTGCCGGCTTGCTTGCCGCCGTCCTCACCACGGCCGTTTACGCGGCGGAAGACGCGTTCCAGAAGCTCCCCATTCACTGGATGTGGTGGCCCGCGATCGGAGGTTTGGTGATCGGGCTCGGCGGACTGATTTTCCCGCAAGCGCTTGGCGTGGGATACGACACGATCGGTGCGCTCGTCCAGGGGGACGTTCCGCGAAACATGATTATCGGGATTCTGTTAGTGAAGTCGGTGATTTGGGCCGTTGCGCTGGGTTCGGGAACCTCGGGAGGAGTTCTCGCGCCGTTGCTCATGATGGGCGGAGCGCTCGGGGGTCTCGAGGCCAGCTTTCTGCCGGCCGAAGGCGCGGGTTTTTGGCCGCTCATCGGAATGGGTGCGATCCTCGGCGGAACCATGCGGTCGCCGTTCACCGGAGTGGTGTTCGCGCTGGAGCTTACTCACGATTTCAATTCTCTTCTTCCTTTGCTCGTGGCGAATACGCTGGCTTATACGATTAGTGTCCTGGTGCTGAAACGCTCCATCCTGACGGAAAAAGTTGGCCGCCGGGGCTTTCATCTCAGCCGCGAATATTCCGTCGACCCCCTTGAAATCCTTTTCGTGCGGGAAGTAATGCGCACCAAAATCGCGGCGTTCAATATATCGACGCCGGTGAGTGCAGCGATCGCGCACCTGCATCCGGATCGCAGCCGGCGGGGCCAGCATCTGTATCCTGTTTTGGACGACGACGGGAAATTGGCCGGCGTCGTGACCCGCAAGCGCCTTCGGGAGCTCGCGGAGCAGTCCAAGAGCACGTCGCCGGGGAAATCCGAAGGAGACAACCTGCGCGCGGGCTTCGCTGGAACGGCTCCGGTTGCCGCCTACGCCGACGAACCGCTTCGCGTGGTCGTCTATCGCATGGCTTCGACGGGCTTCACGCGAATGCCCGTTCTGAATAGCCCCGAAGACCCCTCGCTCGCTGGCATGGTTTCGCTGGAGGATTTATTGCAAGCCCGCACGCGGAGCCTTTCGGAGGAACGCGACCGGGAGCGCGTCCTTCGCATCCGGCTCCCCTTCGGGCCGCGCGCCGCTGTCGCGAGCACCGTCTCAGGTAAGGACGTTTAGCGGCTCGCCGACCTCCAGATTGCGAGCGATTGCAAGAGTAGGATCGCGCCCATCGCGATCACCGCCCAAACGCTTGGCACGCCATACTCTGTCGAAAAGCTTTGCCGATCCCAGAGTGGCTCCTCCAGCATATTTATTTTTCCGATGGGAGAATTGGGGTATGCTTCTCTTCGGGTTCCGGGGGTTGATCCTTCTCGGGATTCTCGCCCTGCTCGTTTTGAGGATCGTCTATAGGTTTGGCGGCAGAAGGTCCGGCACGATCTCGGCGCCGCGCTGGCCTGCCACTTCCCAAAGCCGCTTCTGTACCCAGTGCGGAGCTGCCCTTCCGGGCAGCGGGCCATTTTGCGGGAATTGTGGAGCACGTCGCGAATAGCAGTACCCTTCTGTCGCTTTGGGCGCTGCGCCAAAGATCCGTGCTCGAACATCTACTCATCGGGAAGGTACTGACGTGAAACGCACTCCGCTTCAGGACAATCACCAGATAGGGGAAGGGCCGGCAGGATCAGGCGTTTCGGAAATGCGCGTCGAACACGACTCGATGGGCGAAATAGCGGTTCCCGCGAAAGCCCTGTACGGGGCCCAGACCCAGCGGGCCGTCGAGAACTTCCCGATCAGCCGGCTGCGGTTCCAGCGCGATTTTCTGCGCGCTCTAGGGCTGATCAAAGCATCCGCGGCCAGCGCCAATCTGCAATTTGGAGAGCTTGCGCCGGCAGTCGCCCGCGCGATCGAATCGGCAGCGGAGCGGATCGCGCGAGGAGACTTCGATTCGCAGTTCGTGGTGGATGTTTTTCAGACCGGCAGCGGGACCTCCACCAACATGAACGCGAATGAGGTGATCGCGCACCTTGTCGAGCAGGACGGCGGGAAGGCGCACCCGAATGACGACGTGAACCGGAATCAATCGAGCAATGACGTGATCCCAACGGCGATCCATGTGGCCGCTGCCTTGTCGATCCGGGACCGGCTGCTGCCCGCGCTCGGCGGGCTTCGCGGCGGCCTGGCCTCAAAAGCGAGCGAGTTTCAGGACATCGTAAAGACCGGCCGCACGCACCTTCAGGACGCCGTTCCCATGTTCCTGGGGGATGAATTCAGCGGTTACGCAAGGCAAATCGAAGCATCCGGCGAGCGGATTCACGCGGCTCTTCCCGGCATCTACGAACTGGCGTTGGGAGGAACGGCGGTAGGAACCGGGGTCAACGCGCCGCGCGGATTCGGAGCGGTCGCGATCGCGAAGCTGGCGCAGCGGACGGGCTTACCGTTTCGCGAGGCAGCGAATCCTTTTGAAGCGCAGGGCGCGAAAGATGCGGTGTGCTTTCTCAGCGGCGCGCTTCGGACGTGCGCCATCGCGCTGACCAAGATCGCGAACGATTTGCGCTGGCTCGCCTCGGGTCCACGCTGCGGGCTTGGCGAATTGCGCATGCCCGCGGTGCAACCCGGCTCCAGCATGATGCCGGGGAAGGTCAACCCGGTTGTCGCCGAAAGCGCCCTGATGGCGTGCGCGCAGGTGATTGGCCACGACGCCGCCATCGCCTGGAGCTGCGCCTCGGGAAATTTCGAGCTGAACACGATGATGCCCCTGATCGCCTATGACTTGCTTGACTCGATCGACCTGTTAAGCGCGGCAGCAGCGAATCTGCTCGAACGCTGCGTCCTGGGTCTGGAGGCGGATGAGAACCGCGCTCTCTCGTACGCCGAACGGTCGCTTGGAAACGCCACGGCGCTGGTTCCGGAGCTCGGATACGAGAAATCGGCCGCAATCGCGCTCGAAGCCTACCGGAAGGGGCTGAGCATTCGCGAAGTGGCGCAGGAAAAGAGCGGCTTAGCCGACGGCGATCTCGCCGGTCTGCTGGATCCGCGAAAGCAGGCTCGGGGCTCTCGCGATTCCGGGATGCAGACGCCGGATGAAAAAGTGGATCTTATGTCGGACGAGTCGTTTCCCGCAAGCGACCCGCCCGCTTACTAAACACGCCGTACTGACTACGCAGCCGCCTTCGGGCGTTCTCGCACCCGGTTTTCTTCCTCCGACCTGACGGGGCATTGCCGTAGGTACATTAGGGCGTTGACCTCAGTGAGGATCGCCACCATAATCACTACAATAGGCCTGCGGCAGCATTATAAATCGCCATAAATCGCCGCCGGTACGAGCGACTCGCATGCTATCCTGACGCAGCGAAGGGGAGGTGCCATGAAGTGGTACTATGCCGATCAAGGTCAGCAGAAGGGCCCCGTGGAGGACCCGGCTTTAGACGAACTCGTGGTAGCGGGCGTGGTGCGGGATGACACCCTCGTCTGGCACGAGGGCATGGCAACGTGGCAGAAACACAGTTCGGTGCGCGGCGCCGCTCCGCCCCCCGCCTTTCCCTCCGCGGCCGCCGGCGAAACCCGCTATTGCGGCGAATGCGGGCGGCCCTTCGCCGCGAATGAACTCGTCGCGATTGGACCGGTATCCGTGTGCGCGGCTTGCAAGCCCGCATACCTGCAAAAACTTCGTGAAGGCGGCGGGATGGCCGTGGGCGTACGGCGCTACGCGGGGTTCTGGATTCGGTTCGCGGCACTTTTGGTCGACGGTATTCTGCTCAGCATTGTTTTCCTAGTCATTCGCATTCCGTTCGGAGTTGCGCTGTTCACACCAGGATTGGGACGCAACCCCGGTGCGCTGGCAGCCTTCGTGGGAACGTCTCTCCTCATCACCTTGTTGAGCTACGTGGTTGCCGCCTGTTACGAAATCCTTCTGGTTGCCAACCGTGGTGCGACGATCGGCAAGATGCTGTTCGGTCTGAGGGTGATCCGGGCCGACGGGACCGCACTTTCGATGGGGCTTTCGACGGGGCGTTATTTCGCCGCGCGCTGGCTGAACGTATTTACCCTGGGCATCGGGTATTTGATCGCGGCGTTCGACGATCAGAAGCGCGCGCTCCACGACCGGATTTGCGAGACCAGAGTGATTCACGTCTAAGTGGATCGCGGCCCAGTGCATAGCGCAAGCGGAGACACCTTTTTGATAGGAACGAACGACGGCGAATGACCGGCAACGAATGACCTACGACGGCATCGTTTGCGGGGCCTGTTCCCAGCCGCTTCCGCGAGAGTTCTGGTCGGGCACGGAAGGAAAAACGTGCCGTTTCTGCCGCGCTCCCGTGCTCGTCAAAATCTTTCCCGCGTTTGCGAATTCGGCGGCCGGAAGCCAGCCCCAGCCCCTGGGAGCGGATACGGAAGCGAGCTGCTTCTATCACCCGCAAAGCCGCGCGTCGGTCCCGTGCGAGGAGTGCGGCCGATTCCTGTGCGCCCTCTGCACACTGGAAATTCCCGGCGCGAAGCTTTGTCCTGTATGCTTTGAAGCCAATGTTTCGGGCCGCAAGCGGCCGGTTCTGGAGGCGACGCGCACGATGCACGATAGCATCGCGCTGGCGCTGGCGACGATTCCTGCTGTGATGGTGTGGCCGGTGATCATCACCGCACCACTCACTCTATTCTGGGTTTTCCGTTATTGGAATGCTCCGCGCAGTATCCTACCGCGCACGCGGATTCGATTTTATCTCGCCGGTCTGTGCGCCCTGGGAGAGATCGGCCTGGTGATTCTCGCGACGGTAGCGATTCTAAGGGTGCGCCGATGAACCACGCCGGCTATGCCCGCCTGACAAGAAAAAGGCGTACGTGGAGCGGCTTCTCTCAGGCCTGGCTCGCGAGCGATCATCTCCTGGTGGTGCATTCGACCCGCTTCACGGAGCGCTACCAGCGCTTCGCCTTGTCCGACATTCAGGCCATCGTGATCACGGAAGGCGGCAGGCGAGCCATCTGGCCGGGGCTGATTGCGTTGTTCAGCCTGATCCTCGGCCTCAGTGCAACCTCCTCTTTCGGCAGAGGATTCTGGGCCGGCATCGGCGTTGTCGCGTTGGCGCTCGCGGTGCTGGACATTGCGCGCGGGCCGCGATGCCGCTGCTGGCTGCAGACAGCTGTGACGCGTGAACGGATTCTGTGTATTTCCCGGATGAGCACGGCGCGCTCGTTTCTGGCGAAACTCTCGCCGCTCATCGAATCGATCCAGGGCGCTGTTCCCGAGGAAGAACTGATCGACGAAACGTGGCCGGCGCTTGCGCCGGAACGATCGCCCGGGGCTGCAACGACAGGCTCGCTTGAGACGCTATCGAAGCCTCCCGCCATCACGCGTGCCCCGGGATACGCCCCGGAGGTCCTCTTCGGGACGCTCGGGCTGAACAGCGTTCTCGTTTTTGTGGGATTGCGATCGGAGATTGGAGTCGCGCTCGGGTTACTGCCGGTGGTGTACATGGCGGAGTTCGTTTTGGGGGTCGTGGCTCTTTTTCAATCCCGCGCCAGAAACGCCGCTATCCTCGCCGTGCTCGGCGCTGCGTTTTTGTGCATCGTGATCGATCCTTTCGTGATGAGCGGATCGGCGGTCTGGCCCGGCCTTGTTTCCGGCATGCGGGAGGCGGCTTCCAGCGGCACGCTTCCCTGGAACGTGCTGATCGCCGCCCCCCGGAAGACGATGCTGCTCGCAAGCGGCTGGCGCGCGGCGCTGGCGGTGATGGGCCTTCTGGTGTGTTATTTCGAAAGGACGACGGCTTATTCTTGAGTTCCCTGCTCCAGCAGCGCTGCGTCATTCACGCCGATCGTGAAGCGGCGGTGCTGTGCCCGGGATGCCGGCGATTCTTTTGCCGCGAATGCGTTACGGAGCATAGCGGCCGGATGTTGTGTTCGTTTTGTGTGACCCGCGCGGAGGCGCCCACCGGCAAGCGCGAGTCGTCCTCGCTCGCGTGGGCGCTGCTCTCCATGATCGGATTGTTTTTCGCCTGGATGGTTTTCTACTATTTCGGTATGACGCTCGCCGGAGTGCCCTCGCTGTTTTTCGGAGGCGCTTCTCAATGAGCGAACGGAAGCCGGAGGAACAGGGGGCGATCGAAATCCTGGAAGAAGCGGTTCAGCTCCTGCGCTCCGCGCCTGCGTCGAGCATCGCCGTTTATCTGGTCGGCGCAATCCCTTTTTCCCTCGGCCTGCTGTTCTTCTGGACGGACATGACGCGCAATCCGTTCGCGTCCGAACGAGTCGCCGAAGAATCATTGGGAGTCGCCCTGCTGTTCGTGTGGAAGAGCGTGTGGCAGGCGGTTTTTGAAGCCCGGCTTTACCGGCAGCGCTCCATGAGTTCCGCCGGACCCTTGCGGCTCGCGCGTTTGATAGCCATTCAATGCACCCTGCAGCCTTTGAGTCTGGTGGTGATTCCTCTTAGTTCCCTGGCCGCGATTCCCTTCGCCTGGACGATCGCATTTTTTCGCAACGCGGGACTCTTCGCCGCGCTGGGAGAAGCCCGCGTCCTACCGATGGCGCGACGCCAGGCTGGATTGTGGACGCGGCAGAACTGGCTCGCGATGACACTGATCACCGTGGCGGCCCTGTTGCTCCTGGGAAACGTTCTGATCCTGATCGCGCTCCTGCCCCAGATCGGGCGGAGCATTCTGGGAACGGAAGGCGAATTCGCGCGACTGGGCTTACGTCTCCTGAACTCAACGACGTTTGCCGTCGCTGCAGCCGTCACGTGGCTCGGCATCGATCCTCTCTTGGACGCCTTTTACGTGCTTCGCTGTTTTCGGGGTCAGGCGCTCGCTTCGGGGGAGGATTTGCGAGTGGAGTTCGCACGGGCGCTCCGCGCGGCCGCGCTGCCACTGCTTTTCGTCATCGTCTTTCAGGTAGCCGCTCCCGAAGCCCGGGCGCAGGTCGTCACAGCGCCGGGGATACCCACGGGGAAAGATGGTCCAACCGGCGTTCAACGCCCCGCGATCGATCCGCAGCAGCTTGATCGCACCATCCGTGAAGTAATCCGCCGCCCGGAATTTGCGTGGCGCAGGCCGCAACCCGACCGGGCCGAGCCGCAGGGCCAATGGGTGGGATGGGTGCGCGGCGCACTGGATGCGCTCAGGCGAGGCGTAAACTGGCTCGCCGAGCGAATTCAAAAGTGGTTCGGCGGAGACCGCGAAGAGACCGCCCGCGGACCATCCCCGACTCAGCGTCCGCCTATCGAGATATGGATCGGCGCCGTGGCGATCGCGCTCCTGGTGTCGGCCGGCGCGGCGTTCATAGCGGGACGTCGAAAGAAGGCAATCTCCGCACGGCCGGTAACGCAGGTCTCCGCCGCCATCGATCTACGCGATGAGTCCGTCAGCGCGGAGCAGATGCCGGAGAGCTCCTGGCTCGTCCTCGCCGAGGATCTTCTCGCGAAGGGAGATTGCCGGCTCGCGCTGCGCGCGTTGTACCTGGCGGGGTTGGTCCACTTGAGCGACCGGGGGCTGATCTCGATCCGCCGGTGGAAGTCCGGACGCGAATATCGGCGGGAACTGGAGCGCCGGGGAGGCGGACCGACCGGGACGGCCCTGGCGCCGGCTTTCGCCAGCAACGTTTTCCTGTTCGAACGTGGCTGGTACGGAGCGGGGAAGGTGGAACGCGAGGATGTGGAAACACTCGCGCGGGGCTGGGAGGAAATCAGACGCTATGCGGGACACGCGTAACCCGGCAATCTGGTCCATTGTCGTGCTGGCCACGCTGTTTTTCGCGGGCGCGTGGGAGGTGATGATCGCGCCGCTCACCACCGGCGATGTTTACCCGCCCTATTCGTCGCTGCGAACGGACCCCTTGGGCGCGAAGGCGCTTTTTGAGAGCCTCTCGGAACAACCCGGCCTCGGAGTGGCGCGGCTTTACAAGGAGCGTCCGGTGCTCGATGCCTCCACGACTTTACTTATATTAGGCGTCAACTCAATAGGATGGAGCGCCGGGCCGGCAGTCGTTCTGGACCAATATGAAAGACTGTTGAACAGCGGGGGTCGAGTGGTGATCGCGTTTCTTCCGGCCCGGCCTTCGGGGACGCCTCCCGCCGCGGATGCGCTTCGAGAACAGTGGCATATCCGCTTTCGCTATCGGGAGGCGCCGGAGCAGGCAAAGGCGGATGCCGGTGCGATGCCGCGCGAGTCGGCGCTATACTTCGAGCCCGGTCCGGAGTGGCGTGTGCTGGCGGAGAGCGAGGGTCGTGCGACGGTGGTGGAACGAAATCTTAAGGGAGGAACTGTTGTTTTGGTCGGCGATAGTTTTCCGCTGAGTAATCAGGGCCTGTCGGAGACGGGCGACGGAGCGCTTGTGACGCACCTCGTCGGTCCGGCCAGACGGGTGCTGTTCGATGAGAATCAATTTGGCGTCTCGGAAACGGGAAGCGTCGCGGTACTCATCCGGAAATATCATCTGGAAGCGGCGCTCGGTGTATTGTTGGCCGCCGCCGGCTTGTTTGTGTGGCGTGCCGCGTCGCCCTTTCTTCCTCCGCGCGAGAAGAGGGATGCTTCGCGTGTGAGCGGGCGTGATGCGCACGAAGGCCTTGCCGCGCTGTTGCGTAGGAATATTCCCGAAAATCAGCTCTTGAACGCTTGTTGGACGGAGTGGCGGCGTTCGGGTTCGCGCAGCAGGGCTGCCGGGCATCGCACAGAGCAGGTCGTCGCGAAAATTGGGATCGAAATTGGGCATGAGAATAAAACAGGGGATCCGGTGGCGGGTTATCGCACAGTTTGCCGGCTTTTGACAGAGAGAAAATGACCGAAAGACTCGAACAGCTCCACCGCATTCTGGAATTGACGAAGCAAGAAGCGCGCAAGGTCATCCTGGGACAGGACGAGGTTATCGAACAGGCGCTGATCGTGATCCTTGCGCGGAAGCATGCGCTGATCGAAGGGGTCCCGGGCATCGCGAAGACCCTGCTCGCGCGCACGCTGGCGCACCTGCTCGGCTGCGACTTCGAACGCATTCAATTCACGCCGGACCTGATGCCCGCGGATATCACGGGCACGAACGTGTTTCACTTCGGGCGCAACGAATTCACGCTGGTGAAAGGACCGGTTTTCACTTCCTTCCTGCTGGCCGATGAAATCAATCGGGCGCCGGCGAAAACGCAATCGGCCCTGCTGCAGGCGATGCAGGAACGCACCGTTACGATCGACCGGCAAACGCATGCGCTGCCGGAACATTTTACGGTTTTCGCGACGCAGAATCCGATCGAGTACGAAGGCACGTACCCGCTTCCGGAAGCGCAGAAGGACCGCTTTCTCCTGAAAATCACGATGGCCGCGCCGGATCGTGAGCACGAACTCGAACTGGCGATGCGCATGCTTTCGGATGAGCCGCCCGAGGAATCGCTCGACCGCGGAGCGATCCGGCCGATTCTGAACCAAGGAGAGCTCACGGCCGCGCAGGCCGCATTGACCGATGTTGCCATGCGCCCGGAGCTCGCAGCGTATATTGTCGACCTGGTCCGCGAGACGCGCACCCACGAAAGCGTTCTGGTGGGAGCGGGACCGCGCGCGACCCAGGCCCTGGTGCTCGCGAGCCGCGTCCACGCGGCGCTCGACCGGCGCGCCTTCGTGACTCCGGACGATGTCAAAGCGCTCGCAAAGCCGGTTCTGGAGCATCGCATCGTTCTGCGCCCCGAGTTTGAGATGGAGGGAATGACGACGGCGGAAGCGGTCCAGAAAGTTGTCGAGACCGTGGCCGTTCCCGTCTGATGAAGGAAGGCATGGCCAGCACGATCCTTCCATCGACACGCTTGATTTGGATAGTAGCGCTGGCGGCTTTTCCAGCGGTCGTGGCGGAGGCCGTTCTTCCTCGCGTCCGCGGTGGGGCTATCGCAGTGATCGCGCTCATCTTGGCTGTGGCTATCGCAGACGCCCTCTTTCGCGGCCGGGCCCTCGCGGGATTGAAAATTGAACTTCCCGAGCGGCAGCGGCTGATCCAAGGCCGTGAAACTCCCGTTTCCATTACGATTCACAACGAGAGGGATCAAGGCCGCCGCCTGCGAATCGGGTTGGCCGTGCCGGAGGGGCTGGCGCTCGATCCGGAAGAGCAATCGATCGAAGTGCCGGGGGGTGCGTCCCGTCTCGAATGGCTGCTTGCACCACAGCGCCGGGGAGAATATACGCTCCGCGAATGCTATGTGGAAGCGGCTTCGCCGTTGGGCCTATGGGCCGTTCGCGGCACGCAGGCGATCTCTTCCGAGATTCGCGTTTATCCCAACCTGCGGGAGCGTGCAACTTTAAAAGCGCTTCGGCGCGGAATTGAAAATCTGCATCTGACGCGTCAGTTGGGGCGCGGGCGCGAGTTCGAGAAGCTCCGTGAATATTCCCCGGGCGACGGTTCCGATGAGATCCATTGGAAGGCAACCGCACGGCGGGCCCGCCCGATCACGAAGGTATTTCAGGTCGAGAGGACCCAGGAGATTTATGTGGTGATCGATGCTTCGCGGCTGTCGGCCCGGGTGATCGGAGCCGAGCCAGCGCTGGAGTTATCGCTGAAAGCAGCTTTAACCGTGGGGGCCGTCACAGAGCGGCGCGGCGACTTGTTCGGGATCGCAGCTTTTTCCGACCGGCTCGAAACATTTGTTCAGGCGCGTGGCGGCAAACGGCATTTCTCGACGTGCCGGGAGGCGATCAATAATTTGCGCTCGCGGCCGGTCTCTCCGGATTTCGAGGAAATCGCGACGGTATTGAGCGTGCGGCTGCACCGCCGATCGCTGATTCTATTTCTCACGGCGCTCGACGACCCGCTCGTCGCCGAACGCTTTGAACAGGCGGCGCGCCTGCTCGCCCGACGGCATCGGGTGCTCGCGGCCATGCTGCGTCCGAATACGGCACGCCCGCTGTTTGACGAGAACGATGTGGAATCCTCGGATGATATTTACCGTGCGTTGGCTGGACACTTAGGGTGGGAAAAGCTGCAGGAGTTGCAGGGTGGGCTGGCGCGCCGCGGCGTAGGTCTTGCCCTGCTCGATTCGGACTCGTTCGCCGAGGGCGTGATCAATCTTTATGACAAGGTGAAGCAGCAGCAATCGCTATGATTCTCGATTTACCGCGTTTCGTAGAGAAAGAACGGCCGCAGTGGAAGGCGCTCGAAGCGACTTTGGCGTGGCTTGAGATGAATCCAGGGAGCCGGCTCAGCGTAGACGAGGTCGCTCGATTTCACGCGCTGTATCAACGCACGGCCGACGATCTTGCGCGGGTCTCGGCTTTCGCCGGCGAGGGCGAACTCCGTGGTTACCTCGGAGGGCTGGTGAGCCGCGCTTACGCGGAGATTCACGAAGCTCGCGAGCATGTTCCTTTTCGCCCCTGGCGGTGGTTCACATGCGAATTTCCGAGCACCTTCCGCCGCCACGTGCGTGCTTTTCAGCTCGCCGCGGCGATCACGCTGCTCGGGAGCGCTTTCGGAGCGCTCGCGGTCCACTATGATCCCGAGGCGAAGTCCACGCTGATGCCATTTGAGGGGCTCCAGACAACGCCCGCGGAGCGCGTGGCGCGGGAGCGTGCGGAACAAGGGAGGCAATTAACGGGCAGGAAGGGAAGCTTCTCCGCGCAACTGATGACGCACAATACTCAGGTCGCGCTGATGACTCTCGCTCTGGGGATGACGTTCGGAGTGGGGACCATCGTCATGCTGTTTTATAACGGAGTCATCTTGGGAGCAGTAGCTCTCGATTACGTCGCCGGGGGCCAGACAACATTTCTGCTCGGATGGCTCCTTCCGCACGGGGTCATCGAGATTCCGGCGATCCTTGTAGGCGCACAAGCGGGGTTTGTCATCGCTCACGCGCTGATTGGCTGGGGCGACCGAAGCTCGCGGGCCGAACGGTTACGGGCGATCTCGCGGGATGTCGCGACGCTTGCGGGCGGGCTCGCGCTGATGCTGGTTTGGGCCGGCATCGTAGAGGCATTCGTCTCGCAGTATCACGAGCCGGTTGTCCCGTACGCGTTGAAGATCGCATTCGGAATCGTAGAGGCGGTTTTGCTGACGCTGTTCCTTATGCGCTCGGGACTGGCAAGCGGGGCTCGCGATGCGCACTGAGGGCGTTTTCATTCGAACTCCAGAGGGGATCGAGTTTGCGCTCCCGATCGCGGGACCCTTCAGCCGCCTGCTGGCCCTGGCGGTGGATTTGGTGGTGATCGCTGCGGCAGGGACGCTGCTCGTGCGAATTGCCGCTCCCCTTTCGCTGGTGAGCCCGGACGCCGAGACCACGGCGATTACAGTTCTTTACTTCGCCCTGACGCTGCTTTATGGCGGGCTGACGGAATGGGGGTGGAGGGGGCAGACGATCGGAAAGCGCCTGCTTGGCCTGCGAGTAGTCGACGCGAATGGCCTGCGATTGAGACCGTCTCAAATCGCGATCCGAAATTTGCTGCGGTTCGTGGATGTGCTGCCGGGGTTGTATTTTGCAGGTGGCGTTTTGTGCATATGGAGCGCGCGCCGCCAGCGGCTCGGGGACATCGCGGCGAGCACTCTCGTGATACGCATCCCCAAACTGACAGAGCCCGACGTGAACCAAATTCTGGGGCGAAAGTTCAACTCCCTGGCCGAGATTCGGCATCTTGCGGCTCGCTTGCGGCAGAAGGTTCCTGCGGAAGTGGGGCATATCTGCCTGGATGCGGTGCTGCGGCGCGACGCGTTCCAACCGGCGGCGCGACTGGCGCTTTTCCGGGATTTCGCCGAGTACCTGAAAACGCTCGTACCTTATCCTGTATACGTTGTCGAACAGCTTACCAACGAACAATACGTAGGATGCGTGGTGGATGTTTTGTTCCGGCGAAGCTCGATCCGTGGCGTGAACCACGACGTGATGAGGGCTTGATTGACACTTTCCGGCTCGACGACTACAGTTGGGGCATGGGACCACAACCGATAAATAATCCGCGTTTCGGCAACTCCGGACAGGCGTTCGTGCCTTCCCTGACCACGGCGGAGAACGCCCGGTTCATGAGCGGCGTCTACGGCTGGATGACGAGCGGGCTTGCGGTCACGGGCGTCGTAGCCTGGAATGTTGCCGGGAATCCGGAAATGGTGCGCGAGATTTTCGGCAATCGCCTGTTGTTTTGGGCATTGATCATCGCGCAATTGGGAGCTGTCGCCGCGCTCTCCTGGCTCATCAACCGGATCAATGGTTTCACGGCGACGGTCATCTATTTTGTGTACGCCGGATTGACAGGGTTAACCTTATCGAGCATCTTTCTGGCTTACACCGGTTCCAGTATCGCCGAAGTATTCGGCGTCACCGCGTTCGGGTTCGCGGGGCTCAGCGCCGTCGGGTACGTAACCAAGCGGGACCTCGGACCGGTGGGATCCTTCTGCATGATGGGCTTGTTCGGAATGGTCGGGTTCGCGTTGATCTCCATGTTTTTCCCATCCTTAATGGGCGGGAGCGGAAGCTTTGTCTTCTCCGTGGTCGGCATCATCGTGTTCGCTGGGCTGACGGCATACGATACCCAGAAGATCAAGATGATGAACGTACCCGGCAGCGAAGGTACGGACGCGGGGCGGAAATCGGCGATCTTCGGCGCTCTGATGCTCTATCTGGACTTCATCAATCTGTTCCTGAGCCTTCTGCGGCTGACGGGTCGCAGGCGGTAGCGCTTATTTCACGACGAGATGCGATAGATCCTTCTCGTTCTCGAGACAAACGTAATCCAGAAGGTCAGTATCCAGCATCAGAATCTGGTTTAGCTTGATGGTCCATGGTCTGGCGTATGCCTTGGGGTCATCGACGGTGAGTTCGATCTCCAAACGCCCGTAGTTGACGCGACGAATTCGCTCCGTAATCTTCGCCGCGTCTGTGATCGGATCCCCGTACGTGTCGAGCCAGATTCCGTCGCGAAATCCGGCGCTTTGGACCACCAAAGTATCGCCGTCCCACTTCCCCGTCGAGTACCCGTTCCAGGAAGGTTGCGGATCGACCGGCAGCGGCCGGCCATCCGTGAAAATCTGCCGATAGCTGGCATTGTATTCGTGGATGATCAAGAGGAGCCCGGGAACCTGAACGATCTTTCGCGCCAGCGGAATCGTATGCAGCTCCACAATCCCGATCGGCAGGCAGTGGGTGAGCGGATCGTCTTTCCGTTGCGCGGCGGTGCGCGCCTTAGCCAGTTCCAGGGCCCAAGGCTGATACGGAAGGCCGGCTTTTAGTCCCCAGCCGATATTTCCAAATTCCTGCGGCGCATAAAAATCCACACAGCCTTCGGGCGGACAGGGTTTGTTATGCTCCACGTCCCAAAGCCCCGAAAAATCAGGCTTTCCGTCGGCCATACGGGGCGCGGGGGCGGAGAGGTTTGGCTTGCCATCCGCGGTCTTGGGGATTCCAGGAGAGGGATAGCTCCACTGGCCTGCCAAGGGCAAGCTTAACGCTCCCGCCAAAACGATGTTGCGTAACGGCGCCTTCATTTTTTCCATCAATGTATAACATGTTTGCGCGTTGAGGAGAATCTGTTGCGGAGGATTTGAAATTCGTCGCCAAGACGTTACGCGGCGCGCAGATTTTATATCACCTCGTTGAAGTAATGGCGGCCGGAGGTAAACGGCGGATGCGGAGACCAACATGCCCTGCTTGCTCTTATTTGTTATTCTGCTGTTCCCGCGCGTGACGCTTATCTTGATGTGGTATTTCACGAACTACCTGCAGAGGGCTTTCCCCTCCGGCCTTCTGCTGCCGCTGCTCGGCCTGATTTTTTTGCCGCTCACCACGCTGGTTTATGCGTGGGAGCTAAATAACGGAATGCCGACCGCGGGGATCAATCTGTTGTGGCTCTTGATCGCGGTGATCATCGATCTTGGAGGACTGGGGGGTGGGGCGCATCGCCAATCGAGAAGGGTTTAAGCCGCTGGATCCTTCGCTCTGACATACCATGGAGCACTCACCGTGAAAATGCGGTCATTTCCACGAGCGAGCAGCATCCATTCGAGCAACCGCCCGCGCTGGTTGTGCAGGAAGTATTCGTACCAGGCGTTCTCAACGAGCTCCGGAACCACGACGATGATGTTGCGCCGGGGCTGTTCCCTGGAAAGATTGAGAATGAATTGAACGACGGGGACGATGATGAAGCGGTAGGGCGAGGGCAACACTCGCAGTTCCGGCGGCTCCTTCCCGGCGGCGCGGAAAGGCTCCGCCACATAATGTTCCCATTCGGCTTGAAACAATCCGGAGCGATCGCTGGGGTCCACGTGCAGGGCTAACACGTCGGGTGAGAGACGCGCGGCAAACTCGATCCCCTGACGCGTGATGTTACTCCAGCGATCGACGGGGATGACGACGAGCGGCGCCTCGTTGAGACTCGCGGCCTGGACCGGCAGAGTACACGATGTGAGGAGCCGGACGTGATGGTAGTGGCGGCGCACCGCCCGGAAGAAAAAGATGGTCGAGGGAATGAACAGCAGCGTGATCCAGGCGCCATCGGCGAATTTCGCGATCAGCACGACCGCGACGGTAACTCCAGTTACAAGAGCGCCGAAGCCGTTTACACAGGCGCTCTTCACCCAATGCGGGCCTCGCTTTTTCTTCCAGTGCACAACCATCCCTGCCTGCGAAAGGGTGAAGGCGAGGAAGGCGCCGACGGCGTAGAGGGGGATCAACCGGTCGGTGACGCCTTTGAACAGAACGAGAAGGATGCCGGCTAGCACAGCCAGGACGACGATGCCATACGTATAAACGAGCCGGCGTCCGCGGTATCCAAAGGCATGCGGGAGATAGCTGTTTTGCGAAATGGCGCGGCATAAGCGCGGGAAATCCGCGAATGCCGTGTTCGCCGAAAGCGAGAGAACGATGAGTATGGAGGCGATCGTCAGGTAGTAAAAGAAGCCTTTCCCGAAAACCGCGGCGAGGAGCATGGAAAGCAGGCTTTGGTAGCCGGGCATTCCCGGATCCGTCGCCACGATCCCATAGGCTTTCACTAAATAAGAAATTCCAGCCAACAGGACGGCCAGGAGGAAAATAATGACGGTGAGAGTCCGGCGGGCGTTGGTGACACCGGGGTCGCGGAAAGCTCTCACGCCGTTACTCACCGCTTCCACGCCGGTGAGCGCCGTGCAGCCACTGGCGAAAACTTTGAGCAGCAGCCAGTAGCTGACCGCCTCTGTCATGGGCAGCGGCGGCGGGGGCGGGGTGACCGGCAGAGGATGGCCGCCGCTCTGCAAGACGCGGAGGACTCCGGTGGTAATCGTCACCAGAAGCGTACCCACGAACAGGTACGTGGGGATCGCGAAGACGGCCCCGGCTTCGCGCACGCCCCGGAGGTTCAGAATCGTAATCACGACGAGGATGCCGACGCATAACGTGACCGTATGAGGGAGCAGTGAGGGCACGGCGGAAACCAAAGCTCCGACGCCGGCGGAAATTCCTACGGCCGCCGTGAGAATGTAATCCGTGAGAAGGGCAGCGGCCGCCAACAGGCCGGCGCGAGCGCCAAGATTAAAACGCGCCACCGTGTACGATCCACCACCCGAAGGATAAGCGGCGATCGTCTGGCGGTAAGAAAAATAGACGATGATGAGCAGCGCGATAATGGCTGCGCTGATCGGGACGATGTAGCGAACCCCCAGGAGGCCAAGCGGAATCAAGAGGCTCAACGCCGCCTCAGGTCCATACGCCGCCGAGCTCAACGCGTCCAGACCAAAAATCGGGATGCCCTGGGCCGGTCCGATCTGCTCGGCGCGTTCATCACTGGTCCGGATCGGCTCGCCTACAAGAACGTCAAGGATGTTCATGCGAATGTTTTTCTTGAAGGAATCGAAATTCTTGGCAGATTGGCCAGCATCGAGAAGCCGGCGGTCATAGTCAGGCGAGCAATTCGACGACCGTTCGTCTCAGAAAAGGAAAGCGTCCCGTCGGCTAGAGAAAGGCGATCGCGCGTCCAGCCAGCGCAATTCCCAACCAGCATACCAGCGAAAGGTATGCGGCGGCCCTGCCGGCCAAGGCACCATCGATTCCCCGCGCGATGACCCGTTTATGAATCGTTAGATGCACCGTCACGGCCAAGAGAACAAGCATCATCTTGTATGCAAAAGGACCGCTATGACTGAGTCTCACGGCTTCGCCTGAAAACAGGCACAGGCCCGAAACGATCATGGTGAGGAAAGAACCCCAGAACCAGGGACTCAACAGACGGTCCAGTTCCCCCATCGGAATCTTTTTCAATCCCAGATCGAGAAGACGGAGGTCGATCACCACCATGCTGCCCAGCAAAACGGCGAGGGCCATAATGTGAATCGTTTCGATGATCGCGAACCCCCACATGGCCTGTTGGAGCCAGCTGCCGAGCGGGGTGCTTTCGCACCAGTCAAAAACGGAATAGGGCAAGATTTTCGAAAGCAACATTCGATTAAAAAAATGTGGTCGCTTACAAAGTGCGACTGTTATAAATACGCGGTCCATCGTCCGGCGATGATAATGCCGAACCACAGCACCATGGATACGATTCCGACGATTCTCGCGGGCCTGGGAGCCACAACGGCCTCATCCCAATTCGCGACGCCGGGGTAAACCTTGGCGTGAAAATACCACACGTTCAAGCCGGTCAATACGAGCATGATCGCCTTCAGTTGAAAAGAAAGTGTCGTGAAACATTTCATCGGTTCGGCGAGAAACAAAAGTAAACCGCTGATGAACATGACACCAAAGCCGGCCATCGCCCAAGGTTCGAGCGGCCCGACGATCTCCGAAACCCGGTGGCGCGTCGTGACCAGTCCCACCAGGCGCAGGTCCACCCATAAAATGGTTCCGACGGACAAACCCAGCCCGAGAATGTGGATCGTTTCAATAATGGGGAAGGGCCACTCCCCCTCGCGCAACCACACACTCACGGCGGAGTCGTTGAGCCACTGAAAAAGGCTGACAAGGTGCATGCGATCCCGATTTCCCTGTGAGCCCCTTGCGAATGAGTCTTCGGTCTAACTTCTGGTCTAACTCCTGAATCGCGGGAATAACGCGAGCGCGTTCTCCCGCTCCACCTGGTGGAGTTCCTTGGCGTTAAAGACGCCGCACTCGATCAGCCCTTTCACGTGATCGCTCATCGCGCGAGCCGGATAATCCGTCCCGAACACGATTTGCGACAAAGGCACGACTTTGCTGAGAGCGCCCATGGCAACAGGATTTGAAGTCCACGCCGTATCGTAAAAGAATTTCGCCGCGGCACCCGAAAATCCCTGCGGGAACAACGCCGCGAACTTAGGCGATCGCGCGGCCGCGGTGAATCGCTCGACCAGATACGGCATGGTCCCGCCGCCGTGCGAAAAAATCACGCGAACGTTGGGATACCGGGAGGCAGCTCCATTAAACAGGAGATTGGCGATTGCCCGCGTCGTATCGGTTTGCCACTCGATCGTTCCGTCGCCTACGTTCGGAAGAAGATTCCCGCAGCAATTTGCCGTGATCGGATGCGTGAAAACGATCGCGTTGCGCCGGTTCAGTTCCTCGAACACGGGATTGAACGCCGCGTCTCCAATCCACTTATCTCCGTAGTTGGTGTACATCCCGACGCCGTCCAGCTTGAGCGTATCGAAGACGTACTCTATTTCTTTGAGAGTCGTATCCACGTGGGGCATGGGCAAAAATGCGAATGTCCCGAACCGGCCGGGGTGATCCGAAGCCAGGCGCGCGGCGTACTCATTGGTTGGACGCGCGAGCTTGTCTACCACTTTAGGATCGTAGTGCGGCGGCACGGACACCATGGCTGTGGCGATGCCGTTCTTCTCCATTTCGGCCAAAGCGATTTCCGGCGTCCACTTCGCAAAGTTCCCGAGCTCCTGGGCGCCCATTACCTGGAGCACGATGGGAGGCGTCATGTGCCCATGGATGTCGATTCGATCTTTCCTTCCACCAGGCGCGTCGCTTTGCGCCATTAAACGGCGAGACACGCTCGCTCCCGCGGCCAACACCGCCATCGACTGTAAAAACTCGCGGCGGGCGGCTGTTTTTTTCGGGCCGCTAACGGACAGCAGGTCCTTCATAAAGATTCCTCAGAGGACTAGTTACGATCCGTGTTTACGAGATGATTCCCGTCGTGTTCCACGCACGGTGCTTCTTCAAGCGCGTGTCCACTGGCCAGGCCGTGAATCAAATGCCGACTGTATACCCAGGGGCGCGTGAATACTTTGGGATCCTCAATACTGATTTCCCAATTGATCACGTTGCCTTCGCGCGTCAACTTCTCGACGACGTGCATCGCGTCGCTGTGGATCGTGCCGTTCTGGCTGAGCCAGGTGTCATCGACAAAGTTCGTCACATCGATGACCAAAGTGTTTCCTTCCCAGTGCCCGATGGAATCGCCGTAATACGAGGGATTGAGCGTTACGTCGTGCGGGCGGCCGTCGACCGAAATGACTCGAAACGCATTCTGCTCGGACGAGTTCACCGTGTCATAGAGGAAGGCTATGGTTTTGGCCGAGGCCACGATCTCCGTGGGCGGGCCTACGCGCGGAAATCCCTTCGGTGCGCAATAAAACGCGGGATCCATCTTGCTCTGATGCTCAGCCAGATCTTTCACCTTCGCGACCAGTTCAGGACGGTACGGAGGGAGGTTCGAGCCTTCCATCCGTTTCTTTAACTGTGCCGCCTTCTCGGGCGTTTGACGCGGGCCGTCCTCCTGACGCTGCGTAAAGGCCGTCTTCCCGTCCGCCGTGACTTTTCCCTGCGTCACCGCGTAACCCCACCCGGCTGGTCCCCAGAATCCGGTGAGATCCGGCTTTCCATCGGGCATATGGGGGGTGGGAGCCCTTTTCGCTTCGTCGACCGCGGCGGCAGGCGGTTCCTTGAAGGGCAGCCCCGTGCCATCCGGATCGGCGCCGGCAAAGGGTTGGTCCTTATCCAGCCCATAACCGGTTTTGACGACCTTGTCGGCGATTGCTCCGGGCGGCAGCTTCGTTTGCGCGGAAGCCGGCGCGCAAGCCAACGTGACGCACGCAACCGCGGCGAGGTTTTGCGCAAGGGCATGCCTGAGGAAAGTTTGTTTCATCTCGGAACTCCTTACTGACGTGTCGTAAAGTTTGAACCCTGCACGGGCGGGAAAAGCCCGCCTCCATTGCGATTCCTGCTCCCAAATTCCCGCCTTATTTATTCGCGGCTTCTACGTCCGCCGGGTCTTTCCCGACCACGATCGTCTTGCCATCAGCAAAATGGTAGGCCTTCACCAACCCGAGGTGCTTACTACCGTCCTTCGCCGCATATGCGTCGATCGTCACTTCTTCGCCGACCACAAACATGGTTCTCAGCACGCCCGAGCGGCGCAGGTTTCCGGGAGGGCCTGTTTCGAACGAATAGCTGGTGACGACTCCTTTATCATCCTTCGCGTCGAGGTAAACATACGCGTGCGGATTCACCCACTCGATCTTCGTGAGCGTGCCTTTTACCGTAAAAGATTTCGAGGTGTCAAACTCGGCGGTGATCGAATGGTGCGCCAGCAGGGGAACGGCCGCGAGCGAACCCGCGACCAGCAGACAGACGGACGCAAAACTTAGTTTCATTGGTATCTCCTACTCAAAATCTGGATTCGGCCGGGCGCCTTCATTTTTGCCCCGCCTCCTTGCCCTTCAAAGTCTTCAGTTGATCGATGTCCTGATTGTTGGTGCAAAAGTATTCTTGTAATTTTTCGTGGCCGAGCGTCCACATGCGCGGCGCCGAGGTCCACGGCTTCGTCAGTACTTTCGGATCTTCGATCGTAACTTGAACGTACAAGTGATTCAGATCGGGCCGCGTGAATTTCTCGACGACATGCTCCTTGTCACTATGGAACCAGCCCGTGAAGTTATTCCAGGTCCGCTCGTCGATCGCAATGGTGTCGACAATCAGCGCGTCGCCTTCCCAGTGAGCGACCTCATCTCCCAGGAAACCCGGATCGGGATCGGGATCGTGCGTGCCTCCGTTGGTCGAAATCACGCGGAAGTTATTATTGAGTTCGTTCAACTGCACCAATTGGCCCGGCGTCTCGACTAATTGAAACGGATAGGGGTTGATCAGGACCATGCCGGGAACACCGCGCGGCATGCAATTTACGGAGGCGCGCCCAAGTTCGAAATCGGTGCTGGTCATGGCTTTGATTTTTGCGGCCGCCCACGGCTGAAAGGACGGCTGCTCCTCGGGCGTGACTTTCGGATCGAACTGCCTTCTCGCGCCCGCATCAAAGGTCTGCGCTCCGGCCGCGCCCTGGAACCAAACGCCCGAGAAATCGACGTGGCCGTCGGCGAGACGAGGAGCGGGCCCGCCTGGACCAAGGCGCACGGCTCGTTTGGCGTTGATGGGGGTTTCCGACTTATCCTGCCCAAACGCTTGCACGGAGGCGAAGCACAGCACCGCCACGAGCCACGCGGTAAGGAATGCACCCGATCGTTTCACTGTGATCCTCCTTTACCTTCCCGATCCACGCCGCTCCGCGCGCAGCGAGACCTAATATTCCTGACGGCCGCCGTGCTCCACTTCCTGCCCGACGATGCGGACCACGCCATCGGTCATCTTCATGGTTTCGGCGGCGGCTCTGTTTTTCACGCCATTCTTAGCAAGGCAACCTCTCACATAGATGGTCTTGCCGATGTTATCTTCAAAATCCTTACGGGTGGTCCCGCTGCGTTTCATGGTGATGATCGAAACGGTCTGGAATGTCCAGGACTCGACGGCGCCGCTCGCGTTCTTCACGTCCACGTGGAAATACCCGTGAGGATTCTGCCATTCAATGCCCGTCAACGTGCCGGTATAATCTCCGCACTTCGTTGCGTCGAATTCCGCCGCGAAAGAATGATGCGCGTACGAGGGAACGGAAAGGAGCAGGCCGAGCGCACTTACCGCCAGCGCCGAGAAGCTGAATTTGGTCATAAACCCTCCATGGGACATGTTAACCGAGTCTCTGGACGGGGAAAAGGGTAGCGACGCTTCACCAGCATGCGTCGCATTCCCTGCCCGCTAGAACGAATACTTTAACGCAAGCTGAATCACGCGCGGACTCACCGAAGCGCTTGTGATCTGTCCGAACGTCGACTGAGCGGCGCTCAGGCCCGGCAGCGCGAACTGCGGATGATTCATGATATTGAAGAATTCGGAACGGAATTGCAGCGACTGCCTCTCCGTGATCCGAATCATCTTGGAAAGCGCCGCATCGAAGTTGAGTTGGCCGGGCCCCAGGACGGCGCCGCCGCCCATGTTTCCAAAGCCTTTCCCGTTGCCGATGGTCGGCGTCGGACACAAGCCGCTCCCCGCAACCGTAGAGCCGCCATTGAAATAGCCCGTGCCGCCCAGCAATCCGCTGGTGACGCGAGAATCCAGGCTGCCGCTCGAGAGAAGTTGAGAGTACGTGAATCCAGGGCACATGTTCGCCGTCGAAATCGCGCCCGCGCCGCCGAAGAAAATCGATCCGCCCGTATCCGTAATCGTCATGTATTGGCCAGCCTGGATCGTCGTTACCCCCGACAGCGCCCAATCGCCGATCACACGCTGTAGAACGCCCTTGGCGTGTCCGCTCGGGATATTCCAAACGTAATTCAGAATCAAGGACTGCGGACGATAGTTGTTATTTGGCTGGTATAGGTGGACCAAATACGGGTACGTGTTGATGCCGTACGGCACCGTGATGAACGAACGGTTCCAAGAATAGGCGGCTTGCAATTGCAGTCCGTGCGACATCTGCTTCCGCAAGGTCACCTGAAGACCGTTGTATTTGTAATTCTCTTCCGTCGCGAGGATTGGATTCTGCGCCGCAACGCCCAGTTCGGGAACGCGCAGAACCACGTTGGCAACGGTGTTGGTGGTCACACCGTAAATCGCGCAGCTCGTGCAGCCCGGTCCCGCCAAAGGCGCAATATTGGAGCCAACAATGTTGGCGATCTGACCCTGCTGGGCCGCTTGCGATTCGGCGCCCTGATGGGTTCCGTGCGAACCGACGTACGCCACTTGCAGCAGCCAGTTCGGCAGAAATTCCCACTGCGAGTTCATGTTCCATTGATACGTCACGGGAACCGTAATATTGGGCTGCTCGGATTGGACTGTCAGGTTGGAGCTGGTATTCGTGGCCGGATTCACCCAGAGAGGAATGAACCCGTAGGCGCCGGGGCCCGGCGAAATGGCCGGAGCGCTTGGCCACGGATCGGCGAGGGTTGCGCCGGAAAGTCCGTTTGCAACGGGCTGCGCGGCATACGGGGCGCTCAGCGTCATGTTGCTCAGGAACGCGATGCCCGCGATCAGATCGTAGAACATTCCGCCGCCCCCGCGGATGACCCACTTGCTGCTATTGGTGGGCTGCCACGCGAAACCGACGCGAGGAGCAAAGTCCGTGAAGGGTGCGCCGTTGAGCGCCGGGCCGTTGTTGCCGTATTTCGTCACGCCCGACAAAGCCGGCAGGCTGTAGTTCCCAGGCACGCCGTATCCCTGCAACGTCCCCGCATTCGTCGTGCACGTGACGCCGTTGAGCGCGGGACACGTTGGCGGTGCGCTGGTGGAGAAATAGCTGGGGAAAACGCCGCTGAATCCGCCGTTCGCATCCGTGGGATATCCGTTGTACTCCCAGCGGACGCCCATATTCACGGTCAGGTGCGAACTCACCTTGAAATCATCTTGTACGAAAGCGGCCAGCTCCAGCGCATGGAACAACCAGTGGTTGTCCAAGGCGCCCTGCGCGATAAACGTTCCGTCGTTGTTGACATCGCTGCTGGCCGAGGAGCCGTTGGTATTGCCGGGGTTGGTCGCGCTGCACGTGCCGGTCCCCGTGAACACCTGGCATGAGCCTCTCCCGATCAGGAAATCGGAAAAGCGGGTGAACGTCGGCGCGCCAATAGCGTGACCCGGGTAGTAAGTGGCAAAGCGGATGTTCTCCACGTCAAAACCCGCGCGCAGGTTGTGCTTCCCCTTGCTCCAGGAAACCTGATCGCCCCAGCCGACTTGCGTGTCGTGGAACTGCCCGTCGAACTGATACTGTGCGCCAAAGGAGAAACCGGCCTGGCCGCTTCCAATGGTGATGTCGGACAAAACGGGAAGCCTGGAATCGAACGGGGTGATACCTACTTGCGTATTCGTGAACGGCGTATTGATCGTGTCGATCACGCCGTTGAACTGATAGGCGACGTGCGCCTCGTTCACCAGCGTGGGAGTGAGAATCGTGGTCAGCTTTACCATCGCGGCGTGATTCCACTTCGTGGTCACCACCGGGAAGCCCGGCAGATAGCTGCCCGCCAGATTTGCGTTCAACACCGGGAACGGCGCCTGCAGTGGATCTCGTTCATACTGATAGCGCAGCGCCAGCGTGTTCTTCTCATTGATCACGTAGTCGCCATTGCCCATGAAGTTGTGATCGCGGAAAATGGCCGGATCCGAAAAGCTCTGAAGTCCGTAGCCGCCGCCTGGCGCTCCCGGGGAGACGCCTGAACCCGGGATCGCGTAGTTCCCGTTGGCGAACTTCAGCTGCAGGATATTGATGGCCGACGGGCTCATGTTGAACAACGTATCGCCGGTCCCGGAGCCGGGACATGCAACGTTGAGACCACCGGCGATTGAGGTCGCGTCACCGGTAATTCCCGGATGGTTCGCCGGGCACACCGCCGATGCCAGGTTCTGGACGAACGCCTGTCCGGCCGCGTCGCATTGCGAGAGAGTCGTAAATCCAGTCGGGCAAACACCGCGATTTCCGCCAGGAATCGGTGGCAGAGTTACGTTCGTGAGCCCATATCCCGAGAGTCCGTTCTTTTGCCCGGTTTCCTGATAGGAGGTGAAGAAGAACAGCTTGTCCTTCTTGATGGGTCCGCCGATCACGCCCCCGTACTGGTTCGAACTGAGCGCGCCGCGCGGAAGTCCTTCAAAGTTCCGGAACCAATCGTTCGCGTTCATATCCGTATTGCGGAAGAACTCGAATCCGCTGCCATGAAATGCATTGGTTCCGGTTCTCGTGATGACGTTGACGCTCGCCCCCGGCCCGCGTCCGTAGCCCGCATCGTAGCTCGCGGTCTGAATCTTGAATTCGGCGATAGCGTCAGGAATCGGGATCACAAACGACCCGAAGGCCACACCTTCCACGCCCGTATTGAAGCTGTACCAATTATTGAGCACCACGCCGTCTTGCAGGTACGTGTTCTGGGAAGTTCCCGCGCCGTTCACCGCGATAAAGGGCGAGCCCTTTCCGATGGTGCTAGCGTTGGTGACCGAAGAACTCGCGCCCGCCGTCATCGTCAGAAGGTTCGTATAGTTCCGGGTATTCAACGGAAGTTCCGTCACTGTGTGGGCGTCGGCCACCGTACCCATCGTCGAACTGGTGGTCTGCACGGTCTCCACGGCTTCCTCGACCGTTACCGACTGGGTCGCGTTTCCGACCTCGAGCGTCCGGTCCAGAACGTCGGTCTCCGTGACGGTCACGGTCGCGGAAGGAATCTCGATGCCTTTGAAGCCCGCGGCTTCAAACTTCACCCGATAATTGCCCGGGGGGAGCAACCCAATCGTGTAGGTTCCATCGACTGCGGTTGTCGCTGTTCGCACCTGGCCCGTGTCCGCGCTGGTAGCCGTCACCTTCACATCGCGCACCACGGCGCCGGAGGGATCAGTCACCGTTCCCGCGAGCGCCCCGGTCGCGCCCGTTTGCGCCATCATCCACGGTGCGAACGTGGCGATGAGCGCCATCAAAAGTAAGATCCTGACGGAACTGGGCCTTCGGCCTGCCATTCTGCTGAACATGGAGAAATCGCCCCTTTTTGTTTTTTCCCGATTCGTGCCCACCAATGCCTCGGGAGATCGAAGTGACGATATATCAGTTCCCGGTGCGTGTCAAGCGTGAGCTAGTGGGCCGCGAAGGGTCACGAATTTCCTTGGTGGGCGTTCGAGTGACTAAGGCCGGACGCCGGGTACATTTACGCGAATCCGCCACAAATTTTTCGCGCTGACCATATACATGGTCTTGCGATCCGCATCGCCGAAGGCATTGTTGGCAAAGCGTATGCCATCCGGCGCTCGAACCAGACCGAGGCGTTTGCCGCTGGGAGAAATGATCCACAGCCCGCCGGTTGCGGCTGTGTAGATATTGCCCCGGCGATCCACCTTCACCCCATCCGGACCGCCCAGGCCTTTCTCACCCGTCAGATCAACGATGACGCGGCGATTTTTGACGCTGTCGTCCTTCTGAATGTCATACGCAAAAATTTTGCGCTGGTTGGGAGCCGGACCGCCGTTGGTGACATACAGAATTTTTTCATCCGGTGAGAGTGCGATCCCATTGGGCGGAATTCCATCGGGATCCTGATCCAGAAGCTGCAACTTGCCGGCCTTGATCAAATAAACCCCGTGGAAGGGGAGTTCCTTCTGGGGGCTCTCTTCGCGGCCTGGCAGGCATCCGGCGGCGCCGTCCGTGAAATAAACAGTTCCGTTCGATTTCACGATGATGTCATTCGGGCATGTGAGGCGTCTGCCTTCATAGCGGTCCGCGAGCACGGTTCGCGCGCCGCTTTTCTCGATGCGTTCAACCGCCCGATCGCCGGTCGCATCCATGAGCAGACGATGCTCCCCATCCAGCGTTAATCCGTTCGTTCCCCGGCTCATCCCCGGTCCGGAGGGCGCGGCATCCTTGTTGCCCGCGTGTTCCAAATAAACCGATAGCTTTCCCGCCACGGGACAGGGGTAGCGGAAACAGTCCGGTGTCCATTTGTAAATTTGATTTCCGGGAATGTCGCTGAAAAGAAGGTACCCGGCGCTGCCGGTTTGCACCCACACGGGGCCTTCCCCACCCTCGAAGCCTTCCGCAGGCAGCATTTCGAGCTTTGCGTCAGCGGAGAGGATCGCGTCCAGACCCGCGTCGAATTTGACGATATTTGTGCTCGCTGCCTGTGCGGCCGCCGATTCCACGCCGGCCGCGAGCACCAGTGACAAAAGCGCCGCTACGGATAACGTCTTCATGAGTGACTCTCCCAATAATCTCAGTCCTGGAGCGAAGTGCCGGATGCTCAGCGTTCCTCGCGAACCGGCAACTGTACTTGGTTCGCGGTTTCTCTGTCAAGCCCTCGCGCACGCGGCAAAAAATAAAAGGGCCGGCGACTTCCACGATGGGATCCGCCGGCCGTTTTGAAAAAATGACCTCGAACCTACTTGAGGTCAGGCTGATTCTGCGTCGCCGTCATCACCGGCGCCGCAAGAATGTAGTTGTGATAGCTCTCCTTCATTTGCCAGAAATCCTTCGCGTCCTTCGCGAGAATCCGGCTGGACCAATACGGCTTGTCCCCGTAGGTCGGCTGAATGGAAACCATCACCACGGCGTCGCCGAAATCCCAGGTGCGAATCCACAGGGCCGGAGCAGCACCCTCCTTCGGACCGTTGGGGTTGGCCGCGGCTCGCTTGTTCATCCCCACGATGCGGTCCGCTTTGGACGGGGACGCGCCGCCGTAGGTGCTGACCACGCGCTGATCCTGATCGTCAGCGACGCGCACTTCCCAGCGCGCCTGACCGGATTCCTGATCCTGCCATTCGGCCAGCGACGCTTTCTCCCCTTCGCTTAGCGGTTTATACGGAAGGGCTTTGCATGGATTATTGCAGGGGATGTCGTACGGGGCTTTGTACGTTTGGAAGTCGCGTTTGGCGACGGCCGCAATTTCGGTAGTGTGCAGCAGTTTCCAGCCGTTCGGGCGCCTTACCCAGAAGCGCGCGGAATATTTATCCCCCTGGTTCCATTGAATCCACACGACGCTTTTTCCGTACTTGTGCTCGAGCACCTTCACGTCGTCACCCGCGGCGACCAGCGGCTTGAGACCGGCGCGAAAAGCGTCGTCTTTGTACCACATGATGCCTTCCGAGTCGATCCAATTGAAGTCCGCATCCAGCCACTTATTCGCGGCGGCCTTGTCCCCTTTCGCGAGCGCGGCCACCACGGCACGATCGGCCTTCATGACTTCGTCGTCACTGGCTGCGCCTGCGGAGGCTGCAAAGCACAGCGTCCCGATAAGGCCCGTGCAAACGATTCCTAGACCCATTCCATATTTCGCGAAACGATTCATAAAACCTCTTTTCATCCTGTTTCTTCCGGCTTGACCTAAGAGACGCATCGATCCAAACATCGATCCAAACCGCGACCGGCCTATGCGATGCCGGGGACTCACGTAGGGTCCGCCGAGCATCAGTATAGTATGCCGCGGCTGAATTTATGCTGAGGCGGAGTTATTTATGCTGGATAGGAAGCGACGTGGATGGCCCGTGATCCACAGCCGCTTGAGGTATAAGCCATGTGTAGGAATATTAAAACGCTTTTTAATTTCGATCCACCCGTTACCGAGGAGGAAGTGCGCGCCGCGTCCCTTCAGTTCGTACGGAAAATCAGCGGGTTCACCAAACCATCGAAGGCCAACGAAGCGCGTTTTCTCGCGGCCGTGGAAGCAGTCGCCCAGATCTCGAACCGGTTACTTCACGAGCTCGAAACCACCGCGCCGCCCAAGAATAGGGAAGAAGAAGCAGCCCGGGCAAAGGCGCGCGCCGCGAACCGGTTCGGAACGGCCCTCCTGATTGGCTTGGCGTTTGTGCCCGGAGCCGATCGTTCCGACGCGCAGGTTCGGGACGTCACGGTAGCGGAAATCCCGGGCGTCATCGCCGCTCGAGCCACATGGAGCGTTGCGTGGCAGGGGACCGATAACGCCGATGGGATCGTCGGCACCTTCGACGGAGGCTTGCTCTTTGCCCAGGAGCAGCCGAATCGCATCAGCAAACTGGATCGCAACGACAGGGTCTCCGTGTTTCTCGAAGACACGCACGGAGCGGGCGCCATCAGTATGGATCGCAAGAACCGGATCTTCGTGGTGGAACGGACGTGCACCGATCCAGGCAGACACGGCGCCGCCTGCGTTGAGCCCACCGCGATCGCTATGCTCGCACCGGAGCGAAAAATCCTTGCCGACAATATCGGAGGCGCATCCTTGGGGCGCCTGAACGATCTCATCGTCAGCGGAAACGGCGACATTTACTTTACTTCCGGTGGACTTTTCCGACTCGACCGCGCGGGCGCGGTCAGCGCGGTCGGCGAAAAGCTCCGCACCAACGGGATTATGCTAAGCCGCGATGAGAAAACGCTGTACATCACGAACGGTCCGGAAATCGTCGCCTTCGATCTTCGGCCCGGGGGACCGGCTCAACAACGTGTGTTCAGCAAATTAGAAGCGGGCGGCAACGGCGACGGCATGGCGATCGACGCTGCCGGGCGTCTCTACGTGACATCCGCGCCCGGCGTTCAAGTGATCGGTCCGGATGGAAAGTATCTGGGCCTGATTCCCACGCCGAGAAGCGTCATCAGCATTGCGTTTTCAGGTCCTGAAAAAAGGACCATGTACGTGGTCGGCGCAGGCGCGCTCGGCCTGGATGGAAAAGAGTACGAAACTCCAAAGGGCGTCAGGAACAACGCCAAAACTATTTACCGGATCAGCGCGTTGTCGCAAGGCTTCGAAGGCCGCGCGAAGTAGCTTCGTGTGGGGCAGCTTCCCAGGCTGCGGCTGGCTTTTGGCCAGCCTCTACCGGCCGAAAATACCGATATAAACGCCCTTGGTCAACACCTTGCCGTCCATGGCTTTCATCAGATCCTGACGCGAAGTGGACGACGGCAGCCCGAGCTTTGCATTCAGCGCGAACACTTCGAGCGTATAGTGGTGATCTCCGTGGCCGGGAGGAGGACACGGGCCCAAATACCCGTCGCCACCAGCGATATTCTTGATCTGCTTCGCGCCACTCGCCTGATCGCCCTTCGCTACATTCTCCGGCAGACTGCTGGCGTTTCCGGGGATGTCAAAGATCGCCCAATGGAGCACGTCTGTCGTCGAGTTCGCGATCACCGGATCCGGATCGTGCAGGATGACGACGAAGCTCTGCGTCCCGCCCGGTGCGCCGGACCACGAAATGGCGGGCGACGGGCTGTTCTGTCCGGCCGCGCAGGTGAACTTGGCCGGGATCTTGCCGCCGTCGGCGAAATCGGCGACCTTAATCTTGAGCATGGGAGGAGGACCTTGCTTCTTCGCGCCTTTGTCCTGCGCGTTTATCAGCGGTGCGGAAGCGATCAGCGCGGCGGCAACCGCGAGTTTGGTAGAAAACATCGGAGCTCTCCTTGGAGTAAAGTCAACGTCTTCGTCAGCGTAACCGAACCTCGTCCGTGGCTTCAAGTGCGCCGCTAACGCCAGTTGGCTCGCTTGCGAATACCCTCGAAGGACGCCGAGGCGTCGGCCAGGACCTGATCGACGGGAATAGCAACCAGCTTGCCTCCGCGCTTCAAGATACGTCCATCCACCACAACCGTGTCGACGTTGCTTGCCTGGGTCGCTTCCACCACCAAATGCGCCGGATCGGTGAATACGCCCATATTGGGATGTTGGAGAGAGATGATAATCAGATCCGCACGTTTGCCGGGCCGCAGTGACCCGACGCGATCATCGATCCCGAGCGACCGCGCGCCCTCGATGGTGCCGAGTTCCAGAACTTTCCGCGCCGTCATCTTCGTCTCGCTATGCGCTCTCGCGTTTTCGATGTAGCGGATCATCTTCAGGGAATCGAAAAGATTTGCATCGCCCGCCAGCGCCGTCGAATCGATGGATACCCCGAGCGGAATTCCGGCATCCAGAAACTCGCTGACTTGTGTGAATCCGTAGCCGATGCGCAGCTCCGTGTCGGGAGAAACGCTCATCACCGCGCCGGACTTCTTGATCATCTCGATTTCCGCAGGCGTCGCCGAGAGCGCATGAATGATTTGCAGATCTTTGCCCAGCAGGCCCTCTTTGGCATGCGATTCAATCTGTCCCTTGGCCGCGATCTCCGCGCTGCCGATGTGCGAAGAACTCGGGATGCCCAGTTTGCGCGCGGTGTCGATCTCCTTGCGATACACCTCGCGCGGGAGCAGGCCGGCGCGGAACATTCCGCGCCACGCGAAGCCCAGCGAGATCAACCCGTCGTTCGAGTAGCTCGCCCAGTCGCGATGCATGTCCTCCAGGCCCGCAAGATCGCACACTTGCGTGTCTGGCAGCCCTTGCGGCCATCCATAGGACCAGCGGGCGCGTAAGCCGGATTCCTGCAACCCGCGAACATCCGCGATCGCGTGTTCTTTACTGCGCAGATTGTGGCAATAGTTATGGACCGTCGTCATCCCCGAATCGAGCGCCTCGCAAGCCGCGAGCCGCACGCCGTGATAATTGTCTTCGGGCGTCATCACCGCTCCCATCGTGGCAGCCGTGGGGAAATATCCCTGATCCGGCTTCTCTCCCGCGAAGCTCCGCAGCAGCGTGTTCCACATGTGCCAGTGAGTTTCGACGAGACCCGGCAGCACGATGGTTCCGCGCCCGTTGATCGCCGCCGCGCCGGGAGCTTGGATCGACTTGCCGACCGCGATGATCGCGCCATTCTTCACGTGAACATCGCCGCCCGGGATGTCGCCAAGTTGCGGGTCCATGGTCATGACGTAGGCGTCGCGGATGAGGAACTCGCCGCGAGCGGGAAGCGGCGCCGCCGCCTTCTTTGCCTGTGCGGAGAACGCAGAGCGCTCGATCGCACTCGCGGCGGCAAATGCGGTCGCGGTTTTCACGAACTGACGGCGGTTCAAATGACGGATCATCGCGGCTCCTTCGTACAAGTGGGATTGTACTATGCGGACTGCCGCTCGAATGCCGGCGATCCGGCCGCACGAAAATTTCAGCGTCCGCTTCTTGCAAGGGCCGGATATGGGTTCTTTCCGTACTTTAACGATCAATAGACATCCGTCTCGCGGATATGCTACCTTCCCGCCCATGAGGTTCGTTTCCCTTTTCTTTTCGTTCGCTCTCATCGCGTCCGCGCAATCTGGGGAAGCGGTTTATCAGAAAAAATGCTCCGGCTGTCACGAACAGGTGAACGACCGCATCCCGCATCGCGAGGCGCTGCAGAAGATGCCGGCGCAGAGGATTTTACGCGCTCTTGATACCGGCGCGATGATGGCGGTTGCTTTGACGATCAGCCGCGTGGATCGCATCGCCGTGGCGGATTATCTGGGGACGAAAGATCAAATCGCGGGACCTCCGGCTTCGGCGTTTTGCAAAGACCGCAGCGTGAAGATCGCCACGTCTCCAAAATATGTATGGAACGGATGGAGTCCCGGAGCGGCGAACGCGCGCTTCCAACCGGCCGACGTCGCGGGCTTGAGTATCGATCAGGTGCGCGGATTGAAGCTGAAATGGGCGTTCGGCTTCGATGGGGATGTCGCGGCGTTCGCTCCGCCCACGGTGATTGATGGTCAGGTATTTGTCGGCAGCGCCGGCGGTTTGATCCACGCGATGCGCGCGGAGTCGGGATGCCTGCAATGGGTTTTTCAGGCCAACGGTCCGGTGCGCACGTCGATCGTTTCCGTACCGCAGGCCGGCAAACATGCGCTGCTGTTCGGTGACATGACGGGCTGGTTTTATTCGGTGGAAGCGGAGAGCGGCAAGCTTTTGTGGAAGGTGCAGGTGGAAACGCACGATTCCACGCGCCTCACGGGAGGCCCGGCCGTGTATCGGGACACCGTCTTCGTGCCGGTCGCGTCGTGGGAAGAAACACGTTCGGCGGATCCGGAATATGCATGCTGCACGTTTCGCGGAAGCGTGGTCGCGCTGCGCATTCGCGACGGGAAGCAATTGTGGAAAACCTACATGACCGCGCCGCCGGTCGAAAATGGGAAGGCCACGCGCGGCACACCGAACTTCGGACCCTCCGGCGTAGGCGTGTGGTCAACACCGACCGTAGACGCGAAGCGCGATCTTCTTTATGTGACCACGGGAGACAACTACTCTGCGCCCGCAACGGATACGAGCGACGCGGTGATTGCGCTCTCGCTGAAGAACGGAGAGTTCGTGTGGAAGAAGCAGATCACTGCCGCCGACGTCTATAGCGGCGTTTGCGCTGGCGATCGGACCACGTGCGGTCCGGATTTCGATTTCGGATCTTCTGCGATTTTGATGAACTCGGGCGGCCGCGATCTTCTGCTCGCCGGACAGAAGTCGGGAATTGTCTTCGCGCTCGATCCGGAAAAGAAGGGCGAGATCGTGTGGCAGACGCGCGTAGGAAAAGGGGGCACCAACGGCGGCGTGCAATGGGGCATGGCGACCGACGGACAACGGGTGTTCGCAGCGACTTCCGACGTGGGCCGCTCGCGCCCAACGAGTCCATTGGAAACGCGGCGTTATATTTTGGATCCCAATCAAGGCGGCGGTCTCACGGCACTGCGCGTGGCGGACGGGAGCGAAGTGTGGCATGTGGCGCCGGTCCCTTGTCCGGCGTATGCTCCAGCGGGTTGCAGTCCTTCACAGCCGGGAGCGGTGACGGAAATTCCCGGAGTGGTCTTCGCCACATCCACGGACGGTCACATTCGCGCGCACTCCACCGAAGACGGAAAGCAGTTATGGGAGTTCGATACGATGCGCGATTTCCAGACCGTAAATGGGGCGAAGGCGCATGGCGGGTCGATCGACGGACCGGGGCCGGTAGTTGTTCACGGAATGGTTTTTATTAGCTCGGGATATCCGCGCAATGGCGGCGTACCGGGGAACGTTTTGCTGGCATTCAGCGCCGAATAGGCGCTACTTTGGTTCCCTCGTTCCAAGATGTAACAGATCCTTGTTGTTTTCCAGGCACACGTATTCGAGAATCTCCCAGCCCTCCTTGAATGGGATCTTAAAGCTGGTGGTCCACGGTTTCGCGTAAGCCATGGGATCGTCGATCGTCGCTTCGTAGCTCATCGTGTGGAAATCCGGACGGCGATACTTTTCGATCACGTGGAGCTTCTCGGTCGCCGGATGTCCGACATAGTCGAGCCATGTGCGCCCGTTAAAACCCACGGTGTCGACCACCAGCGTGTCCTTGTCGTCCCAATGGCCGATCGACTCGCCCATCCAGGTGGGATTCAGCTTGTCTCCGCTCGTATGCGGCCGCCCGTCCACGAAGATCGTCCTGTACATGTGCGAGCCGCCTTCGTAAAGAACAACTACGCGATCCGGCAATTGAATCATCTGGAACGGATAGGGTGTTCCGGTGTAACGCGGCACGCCCGGCGGCAGGCAATAGCCTTCGGGATCGTCTTTGGAAAGGCTCGAGCGGCGCTCCTGAAAGGTCTTCAAACCCCATTGCGTGAACGGAACGTCGATCGCCTTTTCAACGTATTTGGTATCTGCCCAATCCTGCACCCAAATCGGCGCCCAGACGCCCTTGCCTCCGAAGTCGACTTTGCCGTCGGCCAGGCGCGGGGTGGGTTTGGCCGAGGACTCCTGCGCAAAAACGGGCGTGAGGAGCGCCACGGAGGCCATCGCCATCACACCAACGAACGCTATTCGCATTGGTACCGTTTTACCTCGTGTCTATTGTAGGCTCATCGGTGCACGGCTCAAAGAGAGATCCAAAATACACACAGCCCACGGACGCTGTCCGTGAGCTGTGAGGAAACCACGAGGAGAAAACTTCTTTTACTGAAACTGATCGGGCCGGCGCTTAAGCGTGGGACGGTCGTCGTCACTTGTGCTGTCGCCGCTTCCACTCCCGGTGCTCGACCCGGAACCAGAGCCCGGCGCTTTGCGCAGCGTGGGACGGCTCGGATCCGCGTTGTCAATCTTCCGCTTGTTGTGGAGAGACGCGAGGCGCGCCTTGACGTCGTTAAATTCAGACGTCGTGATCACGTACTCGGGGCGTTCCTTCAAGTATTCCTGGATGTTCTTCTGTGCCGTCTGAATCCGATCCTCGGTCAACGGGTGCGTGGAGAAGACCTTGCTCATCGTGCCGGGTTTCTTCTTCTCCATGGACTGAATTTTCTCGAAGAAATCCACAAATGCGCCCGGGTCGTAGCCGCTCTTATACATGTACTCGAGACCGAGCAGATCCGCCTCGGACTCGAACCCGCGCGAGAAACTCAAAAATCCAACGGGAATGGCCACGCTCGCCGCCTGGCGAATTCCGTAACCGGTCCAACCGCCCATGAAGATCAAAGGAATCGTTGCCAACTGAGCGATTTCGCCGCGGGTCGCCTGCCGCGTACCGTGTCGTGCCGCGACGTGCGCGATTTCGTGCGACATCACACCGGCCAATTCCGCTTCCGAATCCGCCTTCAGCACCAGTCCGGAATTCACGAAAAAGAATCCGCCGGGGAGCGCAAACGCGTTGACTTCCTCGGTGTCGATGACTTTGATCGTGAACGGGACCTTGGCGTCGGAGTTGCGCACCAGATTCTGTCCCACGCGATTGACGTATTCGGAAATCACCGGATCGTCAATGATTTTGGCCTGGCGCTCGACTTCCTGCGCGAGAGCCTTGCCCAGTGCGATCTCCTTCTCAACGGAGTAGAAGTTCACGCCCTTGCCGACTTCCCGGTTCCCGATTTCGTCGGGGTCCTTTTTCTTGTCATCCGCCGCAAACAGCGAAAAAGCGATCAACAGGACGGCCGCGTAACGCATGTATCGCACAGCAAACTCCTTGCCATCAGTATACTCCCGGTTTGACGCCGATGATCCCACGGAGATTACTCTTATTTCATGTACAGCGATGAATTCCCTTCCGCCCGCAAGTTCATCTACTTGAACCACGCGGCCGTTTCCCCGTTATGCCTGAGGGCGTCCAAAGCCATGCAATGGCTGGCCGAAGACGCCCTGAACAATGGGTCCGTCCACTACGATCAATGGCTGGAGACCTATGAGGGATTGCGATCTTCCGCCGCGCGGTTGATCAACGCCACGCGCTCGGAAATTGCGCTCGTCAAGAATACCTCAGAAGGCATCGCCACAATCGCGATGGGTCTCGATTGGCGCGCCGGGGATAAAGTGGTGGCCTTTAAAGAGGAGTTTCCCGCGAATCAATATCCATGGAGAAGGCTTGAATCAAAAGGAGTTAGCATTGAATGGCTGTCCGCTTCCGACCCCCTGGACCGGATTGACGAGGCCGCCCGCGGCAGCCGGCTTCTGGCCATCAGTTTCGTTCAATTCCTCACTGGATTTCGCGCCGACCTCAAGGCGATCGGCGAGATCTGTCAAAGGAGGGGTACGATTTTCCTGGTGGATGCGATCCAGGGATTAGGCGCGTTTCCGATCGACGTGCAGGCCGCCAGGATCGATGCGCTCGCCGCGGACGGTCACAAATGGCTTGTGGGTCCGGAAGGTTGCGGTATCTTGTATATCTCGAAGCGGCTCCAGGAACTGGTGGAGCCGGTTGAGTTCGGGTGGACCAACGTCGCCGGCTACGAAGATTACGGGAGCCGCGACATGAAACTCCGTCCCGACGCCGGGCGGTACGAATGCGGCACGCTCAACACCATAGGATGCTTCGGGTTGCGGGCGGCGATCGATTTCCTCCTCGAAGTCGGTATCGAAAACATCGCGCCAAAAGTTCAGGCGCTTGCGGACAGGATCGCCGAGGGCGTTCGGCGCAAGGATTATGAGGTACTCGGTACCCGATCGGCCGACACGTCCTCCGGCATCGTCAGTTTCCGGAAAGCGGGAGCCGGAAATGACGGGGCTCAGGCCATCATCGCCGATCTGCGGGCGAATTCGATCATCGCGGCTGCGCGCGCAGGCTGGGTGCGCGCGTCGCCTCATTTTTATGTTGGTCCCGAAGGAATTGAAAAAATGATCGAGCTGCTTCCCTGATCCGCAAGCAGATTCGTAAACATTTGTAAGCGTCGAAGGGTGAAGACCCGCTCCGTGATATACTGACCGTCGGCTAAAACGGTCGCGAATGGGCGTGTTTGCCCGGTTTTCGGACTGTACGCCTGCAGGCTTCAGATTCGCTCACGTTTGGTTGTTTCCTGTTGTCTGCTCCACGAGGTGCGTCTGGATGAACAAATTCATTCTCTTACGAATCGCGGGCGGGTTGCTGCTCGTTTCCGGCATGATTCCGCGGGCCTATTCGCAGGGCCAAGCTTTCCCCACCGATCTTTCGGGCGAGTGGCGCCGGCTCACCAACCATGAGGACGCTCATGAGCGCGGCCCCGGGCCCGATCCTGGAGAGTACTGGGGACTTCCGCTCAACGACGCGGAGCGCATGCGCGCCGATGCGTACAACGGCGAGATTCTATCGACCAACTTGTATCTGCAATGCCGGCCGCATCCAACCGGATACCAGCAATTGGGTCCGGATCAGATGCGCATCGAGAAAGAAATCGATACCATCAGCCGCCAGTTGATCGCTTACCGCGTCTTATTCCAACGAACTCCTGGCGACCGCATGATCTGGCTCGACGGCCGCGATCGCCCGTCCGAATACGCGGCCCATAGCTGGGAAGGTTTTTCGCTCGGGAAGTGGGACGGAGACACTCTGACGATCACGTCCGATCACCTCAAGGAAAGCTTTATTCGCCGCAACGGCGTGCAGGGGAGCTTCCGCCGCACCGTAACCGAGCACGTTTCGCTCGACGAACCGTATCTGACCTGGGTTCTGATCGTGAACGATCCGGATTATCTTACCGAGCCGTTAATCCGCAGCGTGACATTTGTGCGCGCTCCCAATACGCAAGTTCCGGTTTATCCCTGCGCTCCGCAGCAGGAGGAATACCGTCCGGAAGACGTCGGCAAATATCGCGTGCCGTTCTATCTCACCGGGAGCAATCCGTATCTTACGGAAGTCGCTTTCAAGTATAAAACTCCTCTGGTCGGAGTGCGAGGCGGCGCCGAAAGCATGTATCCCGAGTTCGTGGCGAAAATCAAGAGCGAATCGCCGCCCGCCCAGCAGTTCACGCTGAAGCCGGTTTATAACGACGAGTCGACGCGCCTCGCGGAGCGCATCGCCAACCAGCCGGTTCCCACTCCCACCTATGACAAAGTCGAGACTCTTCATGTGAAGGGGAACATTTTCCTGCTGGCCGGCGCCGGAGCGAACATCGCGCTTTCGGTAGGCGGCGACGGGGTTGTCATGGTGGATTCCGGCGCAGCGGCCGCGAGCGACAAAGTTTTGAAGGCGATTAAGGACGTCACCCGCATCCCGAAGCCCGCCGCGCAGCCGAACGCAGCTTCGTCCTTCGCCGATGACTGGCAGAGCTTGCATTCGCAGGGACCAACCGCCATTCGCATGATCATCGACACCAGCGCCGCGCCGGATCACGTGGGCGGCAACGGCAACATTGCCGGCTCCGCGATCTTCCATCCGATCGGCATCGAAGGCGCCGACCAATCCGCCAGCGAAGTGATCCTGTCTCACGAAAACGTGCAGCAGGCCATGATCGCCGCCAAGGTTCCGGTCCGCGCGCAGCCGACAAACACCTACTTTTCGGAGCGTTACCGTCTGCACCGTTACTTCAACAACGAAGGCGTCGAGATTCAGTTCATGCCCCACGCCGTCACCGATGGTGATAGCGTCGTGTGGTTCCGCACTTCGGACGTGCTGGCCACCGGCGACATCTTCAATTCCGATATGTATCCGCCGATCGACGTGGATCACGGCGGCAGTATCGAAGGTGTGATCAACGCACTCGATAAGCTCGCCGACCTGTGCTTCCCCGAATACATGGGCCAGGGCGGGACATTAGTCGTTCCCGGACATGGCTGGATTTCAGATGGTTCCGAAGTCGGCTACTACCGCGACATGATGATCATGATTCGCGATCGCGTGCAGGACATGATCGACAAGAAAATGACTCTCGCGCAAGTGAAGGCCGCCAAACCCACCATGGATTTCGATCCCTTGTTCGGACGCCAGCCCGGCTCTACCGGGAAGTTCGTCGAGGCCGTCTATCGCAGCCTCACAGAGAAGAAGGACAAATAACCCATGACGCTTTTTAGCTCGTACATGCGCGCTCATGGAAAATCCGTTGTGGCGATTGCGGGAATCCTGTCCTTCTCCCTCGCGATTCCCGCCGGTATCAACGCTCAGGGCGGACGTGGAGGACGTGGCGGCCCTCCTCCCGTTCCCAAAGCTGCGGCGCCCTTCGATCTGAGCGGCTATTGGACCTCGGTGATCACCGAAGATTGGCACGTGCGTATGCTGGTGGCTCCGAAAGGCGATTTCGGCTCGGGACCCGACGCCGAGGGACTCCCGTTCGGCGGCGGCGGAAGCATTCCGTACACCCGGGACGCAAAGAAGCTAGCGCTCGCCTGGGATCCCGCGAAAGATGAGGCCGAAGGGAATCAGTGCAAGGCCTACGGAGCGGGTGGCATCCTGCGCCTGCCTGGACATTTGCACATCACCTGGGCGGACGATTACACGCTCAAGATGGATATCGACGCCGGCAATCAGACGCGGCTCTTTCATTTCCGCCGGCCTGCCCAGGCCGGGCAAACCGCAACCGCGCCGGAGCCTGCGGGCGAACCCTCCCTGCAAGGAAACTCGGTCGCCGACTGGGTGATCCTCGGCGGTCGCGGCGATTGGTCGCGCGGCGGAAATCTCAAGGTGGTGACGACCAACCTGAAGCCCGGTTACTTCTGGAAGAACGGCATGGTCTACAGCGCACGTCTCACGCTCACCGAGCACTTCCGTTATCAGAAGGAGCCCAACGGCGATGAATGGCTCAATTTTTCCCAGCAGGCCGACGATCCCGAATATCTCACCGAGCCGTGGATCGTCACCTATCACTACAAGAAATTGCCGGACGCATCGAAGTGGCACCCGGCGGCGTGCACCGCGCGCTAAGCGTTGGCGGTAGCGAAGCCACATCCGTGAACGGGTAGGGTTGAGCGCGCCGCCTTGGCAAACGGCCGCTAGGCCGTGACGCGAATCGCTCCCGGCATGGAACGTTCATCGGGCCACGGGATAAGGAAAAGGCCCCACACATCTCCGCGCAGGGCCTCTCTTCTTTTCGATGACCGTCGGCTAGAAGCGATACTTCATCGCGAACTGCAGCACGCGCGCCGGAGCGCTTGTGGCCGAGGGCGGCGTGGCATCGGTGGTGATCTGACCAAAGTTGGCTGCCGTGCTCACCGTGAGATTCGGATTGCCCGGCCGCAGGCTGTTGGTCACGTTGAAGGCCTCGAAACGGATTTCAAACTGGTTCCTCTCTCGGAAAGCAAACTGCCGGGAGAGTGCTTCGTCCCATTCCCAGAAGCTCGGCCCGAAAACCGACATGGCTCCGATCGAGCCGTAGGCCCCGATCGGCACGCATCCTGCTGGTTGCGCGGCGGGCGCGGCCGGGCAACCGCCTCCGAACGCCGCTGGATTCAGCCATTGAATGCTGTATGCGCCGGCCGATGCCGGGCCGGGCGAACCTTGATTGACGGCGTAAACGTTGGGGAGCAGTTGATTAGGACGCTGGCTGGAAGAGTTTCCGCCGGTGCCATCACCCGGGTCCGGATTCACGCCGGTCACCACCTGGAACGGTCCGCCGGTTCGCGCGACGACAGTCGTCGAAAGCGTCCATCCCGTTCCAATCGCGCGGACGATGTTGTTCGAGAACCTCGGAGTTTGCGCGACGAGCGTAATATTGGCGTTCTGTCGCCGATCCTGAGTGCAGGGCCCGTAGTCCGCAACGCGATTGTTCGCGCCGGGCATGTCGTTGCCATATCCCGTGTGCACGTAATTCTGACCCGGATTCAAAAGATTGACCAGCACAATGCCGATGCACTTCGACCACGTGTAATTCGCATTCAGGTTGACGTTGTTGCTCATGCGGTACGTCGTCGCGAGTTGCAATCCGTTATAGCTCTGCGTGCTGCCGTCATCGTACTGCGTCACATATCCGAACGGGGTTGTACTCGGGGATTGGAGGTTCAAGATACGGCGCTGGTTCACGTTGGTTCCGGTGCTGCAGGGACCAGCCGCCGTCAACCCATATTGACCCGCGACGCAATTGCCCGGGATGTAAAGCGCCGGGTTGAGCTCCACCGCGCTGACGACGTGGAGAATGTGCGTTCCCAAATAAGTAGCGGAGCCGAACCATTTCGAATTGATCTGGCGCTGCAACACGACGTTCCAGGATTGCTGCAGGCCGGTCTTCCAATTCGAGGGCACCGGAAGGTAGGTCGAATAGCTCGGATAAGTTGGATTGGTCTTACTGAAGTTGAACGGGTACGGATCGCCGCCCGCATAGTTGGCCCATGGGTTGTCCAGGCTTACTCCGTTCAGAGTGATCAACGCCCGGAATGGAGGAGACGCTTCGTTGTTAATCAACAGGTTTTGCGAAGCGAAGTCGTGCGCGATGCCCGCTCCCACGCGGAGCACCGTCTTGCCGTCGCCCTTGGGATCCCACGCAACGCCGAAGCGCGGATCAAAGTTGCCCCATCGGTTCTGAATGCCGGAGTTGCCGTTAAATCCTTGGTCGCCCGGATACAGGAAGCCGGCCGGCGCGCCGGGAATCGCGGTGCTATGAATTCCTGAGTAGAAATTCGACAGATTGAAGATGTAGGAGTCGCCTTGCGGGAACGATGCGGCCCAGAAGGGAACCCAGGTCAAACCGTAATTGAGGGTCAGGTGCGAGTTGACCTTCCAGGTGTCCTTAGCGTAGGCCGAGAAAAAACTCTGCCGAACATTGAGCGGATTGGGAGATTCCTGGCGAAGCTGTGACACGTTGCCCAGCAGGAACGCAGAAAGTCCGCCGCTGAAGTTGTAGTTGGCTCCGGCGTACGCCTGCGCGAGCAGCCAGTTGATGGAATCCATGTAATAACCGCCAAATCCCAACTGGTGGTTTCCTTTGACGATGTTGTAGTCGTCACTCACGCCGAAATCCGTAACGTAGGAAAAAGCGTTCTTGGTCGTGCTGCCCATCGTGAATCCGCCGGTGACCACGACATACAGATAGGCCGGATCGTAGGTGTACGAGTTGATCCCTACGTTCGACTCACCGAACATGGGGGATTCCTGCTTGAGCGAGCGGATGCGATTAATGAACGCGCGGGCCGAGTTCACCTGATTCGCGTTGATCGTGTACGTATCGCCAATCGTGAAGTTCTGCGCTTGATCGTCGAAACCGGGCGTTCCTTCCGTCAATGGATTGCCGCTGACGGCCAGCGGAATCGCCAGTTGCTGCTTGGTGAGCAGGTAACGGCCAAACAAGGAATTCTTGTCGTTCAGCTGGTAATCCACGCGGACCGGAACCTGGTTGTCGTTTTCGTTGTTCGGCAGCGTCCATTGCACGATCCCGCAGGGATTAGGCGACAGCGGCTTCAGACCGTTGACGCCGCCATTTAGCATGAGGTTCGCGATTTTCACGGCTGCCGGACTGAACGACGTGGGGTTGATCGTGTTCGCGGGCAATCCTCCGGTGCCGAAGGGCGCCGCCAACGTTTTTGCGGTGCCTCCCTGGCAAGCAGCCGATTCAAAGGTGCTGAAGTCGCCGGTGAGCATCTGCGGCGTCGCGATGCTGGCGGGCGTTTGAATGATTTCCTGCCGGATCAGCGATCCCTGGTAGCCGAAGAAGAAAAATAGTTTGTCTTTCTTAATCGGCCCGCCAAATGTGCCGCCGAACTGATTGCGCTTCAACCCGTCGGGTTTGGATGCGAAAAAGTCGCGCGCGTTCACGTCGTAGTTGCGCAGAAATTCGAAGGCGTCCCCATGGAAGGCATTGGTTCCGGATTTTGTCACCGCGTTGACCGATGCGCCGGAGTGTCCCACGGCGGATGCATCCTGCGCGCTCGTCGTCACGCGGAACTCTTGCAAAGCATCCGGGAAAGGCAGCGGCATGTTGCTCGCGTCGAGCGTGTTAATGTGCGGGGCGCCGTCATAGTTATATTGCACGCCCTCGTAACTGCCGCCCGCGACCGAGATCAGAACGCCGGTGCGCATGCCATATCCAGCGGAATTGCTGAAATATACAGCCGACCCGCTCAGCGTGATCAAGTCGGTCGGCTGGCGTCCGTTCAACGGCAGGTCAACGATGCGCTGATTTTCAATCACGGTTCCCACGCCGACCGCGCGGGTTTCCACCTGCGACGCGTTGGCTTCCACGCTCACCGACTCGGTCACCTGACCGACGCCCAGCGTGATCGGAATTTCGGGCGCGCTGCCCACCTGGAGCTCGATTCCCGTCTGCACATAGGTACGGAAACCCATCTTGGTCGCCTCGATCCGGTAAGGACCGAGCGGGAGATTCGTCAGGATGTAATTGCCTGCATCGTCCGTCGTGACGGTTCGTTTGACACCGGTTTCCGTTTGGGTCGCGGTTACCATCACCCCCGGAGCCGCGGCGCCGGTATCATCTTTGACCGTGCCGTTGATTTGAGCCACGGCCTGGCCGTATGCAACGCCCGCTGTGAAAAACCCAATCGCCCACAAAACAACCAGAATCCCGGCTGCGCGTGCGAACCCGTTCCGCGCGTTTTTGCTCACCAACATTGATAGCCTCCCAAAGGAATGAAAGTTCCCCAGCCGGAGTATCATCCGGCCTCATCGCACAGCGACCACCCCAAGCACAACTTGCGCGAGTCTACTCCAAATCAAGAGCGGAGTCAATGACAGGAGTCCCGATTTTCACGAGCGTTTTCATGGGAGACGGCGGCCTCGCGCGGGTGTAGATTAACGGTATGCATCCTTCTGATCCGTTAATCGCGCCGATCAAGAACGCGTCGCACCGCATCGTCGCCGGCGTTGAAGTGGACGTTGTTCCGGCTGGAGCGGGGCGAGTAAAACGGCTCATCTATCCGCCCGGCTTTCGTTGGTCCACGCACATGAAGCCGATCATCGGAAGCGGCTTCTGCCAACACGCGCACGTCGGATTTCTGGCCCATGGGCAGATTCATATCCAATACGAGGATGGTTGCGTAATGGAATTCGCCGCGCCGCAGGCGGTGACGATCGAGCCGGGTCATGATGGATGGGTTGTGGGCAGCGAACCCGCCGTGATGATCGAGTTTGATTTCGAGAACGAGACCGCCGCGCGTTTTGGAATCGCCGACGCCCATCGGCACGCGTGATGGAATTGCTATCGGGGCCCGCGCGCCGTCGCGGCTATCCATTCGGTGGCCCGCGCGCTCAGCGTGCCGTTTTCCGGGAAGAGATCCCCGATAACGGCGACCGAATCAGCCCCGGTGTCGAGCACCGCGCGCGCGGTAGCGCGGGTAATCCCGCCAATCGCGACGAGTGGGAGATTCGTGAGCGGACGCAATCGGCGCAGTTCGTCCAGACCGACAACCGGATCTGGGTTCTCTTTGGTCGCGGTGCCGAATATCGGTCCGATCGCGAGATAATCGACTGGCGCGGACGAGGCCGCGCGAAGCTGCCCCTCGTTGTGGGTCGAAAAGCCGATGATCGCGCCGGGTCCTAGGATCTTTCGCGCCGCGGACGGCGGCAAGTCGTCCTGGCCCAGATGCAGCGCAGCTCCCGTTACACGCGCGATATCGGCGCGGTCGTTCACGACCAGCAAAACGCCCGCCTCATGGCACATTTCATAGAGGCGTTCGACGGTTTCCAGCATCTCTCGCGACCACACCCCTTTGTGGCGAATTTGCAGGATTCCGATGCCGCTCTGCAGCAACTCCCGAGCTGCGTGGAGACTCTTGATGCCGTGCCGTTCGGCGACAGCAGTATCGATGATCGGGTAAAAAGCGGGAATCGAAATCATGCGGCGGCCGCCAGGACTTCCACAGGATCGGGTTTGCCCCGGCGGGCGTAACGAATCGTTCCGTCCGGTCCGATCAGATAAACCGTGCGTCTCACGATCAACCCGCGCGCGTGGTAAAGTTCGCCGGTTTTCTGGCCCCGATCGACCAGCAACGGAAAGGGTAAGTTGCTCTTCGCACGAAAGCGGCCGTGGCTCGCCGAATCCTGCGGATTGATGCCGAATACGAGCGTATTTTTTCGGGCCGCGTCCGCCCATCGATCACGAAACTCACACAGCTGCGCGCGGCAAACCGTAGTGTCGTCGCCGGGATAAAAAATGAGAACCACATTCCTCCCACGCAGTTCGCGGAGAATCGTGATGTTTCCGTCTTGATCCGGCAGCGAGAAATCGGGCGCGGGATCGCCGATCTCAAGCGGCTTCGAGAATAGCCAGTCGAGCACGTTATCTCAATTGTAGGATCGTCCGGCTCATGGAAATGTCCGGTTCATAGAAAAAATGTCCGGACCAGTTGTTCCGGAAAGCGAGGGGCACCCGTGTAAACGCGTCGCTACGTCGCCTGCTGAACAGCAGCGCCTTGCTCCACACTGAAGCTGTACCCGAACCCGCGCACGCTACGGATGAAGGACGATCCCTCATCCAGCTCGATCTTCTGGCGGAGGCGCAGGATGTAGACGTCCACCGTACGGTCCGTCACCGCCCGATCATGCCCCCAAACGGCATCGAGCAGTTGTTCCCTGCTGAAGACCACCCCAGGCCGGCTCATGAGGAACTCGAGCAGGCGAAACTCTGTCGCGGTCAGAGTCACTTCCTGGCCGGAAAGACTTACATGGCAGCGGGCCCGGTCGAGTTCCAGGTTTCCGGCCCGTAGCACTTTCGTGGCGGGCGCCGGGCCTCGAAAATGGATCTTGATGCGCGCAATCAGCTCGCGGATAAAGAAGGGCTTTACGATGTAGTCGTTCGCGCCCAGTTCCAGGCCGACGATGCGGTCGGTTTCCGAAGCGCGCGCGGTCAAAAAAATCACGGGGATATGGGCCAGTTCGGAATTGCCGCGAATCGCCTTGCACAACTCCAGACCATCGAAGTCGGGCAGCATGACATCCAGAATGATCAAGTCGGGACGTTCCCGCCGGCACAGTTCCAGGGCACCCCGTCCGGTTTGCAGACCGGCGAATTGAAACCCTTCTTTTTCAAGATTATACTGGACCAAGCGAAACAGATCCGTGTCGTCTTCGATCAGGACGATTTTCTTCATGGCAGCCCTCTTTTCTAGTGTAACTTGAGGATTGTTACAGCAGAATTAACGGCCCACGCAATTCGCCGATTGAAGCCCGGGAGAAGAGCACCAGGAACAGGTACAATGGAACCTTCCCATGCAGCCGACCCGATTCGTTCTGGCAGTTCTGCTGATTTTGACGCTGGCAGTTCCCGCGCCGGCGTGGAACTTTTCGGGGCACTGGGTCGCCGCGGCCATCGCCTACCAACGCTTGACTCCAATGGCGCGCACACAGATTGACGATCTGATCCGAAGGCATCCCGATTACGAAAAAATGGTATTTGCCGACGCACCTTCAGATCCTGAAAACCGGGCGCGGGCCGCGTTCATACGCGCCGCCAGCTGGCCGGACGAAATCCGCAATGACGAACGTTTTTACGACGACACGCGTAAGGACGCCGTTCCGACCCCGCTGTTGCCCGGTTTCCCAGGCATGCAGAGGCATACGAACTGGCATTACTCCGATATTCCGTTTTCCCCGGACCACACGCCGCTGATTCAAGCGCCTGTCCCCAACGCCGAAACGGAGCTGCGCCGGATGCTGGAGGAACTGGGATCGCGGTCGGAGCTCATTCTGGCCGCTTACGATCTCCCCTGGGTTGAACATCTGGTGGCCGATGTTCACAACCCTCTCCATGCCACCAGCCGCTTCACGAAGAACCTCCCGGAAGGCGACCAAGGCGGAAACCTCGTATTCGTAGGGGGGCGAAATCTTCACGGCGTCTGGGATGACGCGGCCACGCCTCGCGAGGTCACCTACGAGGGCATCTTGAAGTACGCGCACGACTTTGTCTCCCGTCAGCCACCGCCGGTCAGCTCCTCTCTGAAGCCGGGAGCATGGCTAGAGGAGAGCTTTAAGCTGGCGCAGGCAGAGGTCTATACCTTCGGCGACGAAAGTGGAACGAAGGAGAAACCTATACAGCTCCCCCCTGGCTACGTCGCAAACGCGCAAAAAATTGCTCGCCAGCGCCTCACCTTGTCCGGCTATCGGTTGGGAGCTGTCCTTAACGTCCGTTTCCGCTAGTTCTGAAGGTACCGCTCTAGCCCGGGCTTTTAACGATAGACACCCGGGGGTCTGTACAGGTTGACATCATTAGTGTTAGTATGAGAGCGTCCAGTTGTGGAACGCTCTCGTGTTCCACCGCGTCTCTTTCTCTAGGGAAGGTGAACCAATATCGGTGAGCCGCCCGAAAGTTCGGCAAGCTGCAACCTAAAGGTCGTGGTAAGCCGGCCGGTGAGTATCTTCCTCCGAGTACTCACCGGTTTTTTTCTTTTCAGGTGGCTTATTCCTGGACGCAATCTGGATTTCTGTAGTTCATAATTTGGTGCGCGGACCGATTGGTATACGTCGGGGACCGATTGGTATACTGTGTGCAGGTTGGGGATTGATGCGCACTCTGGTCCCTGTTCTTTTCGTCGCGTTGCTGCCGCTGGCGCTGTTTCCCGCGGCGCAAGACACCAAGCCCGACGCTAGCCCGGAACCGACCGTTAACATCACACCGCGAGTTCGTGGCCGCGGTCCGGAACCGGCCGATTCGATCGTGGACCGGCGCGCCGACATTCGCATCGACACCACGCTGGTGCTTATTCCGGTGGCCGTTACGGATCCCATGGCGCGCTTCGTGACCGGCCTCGAGCGTGAAAACTTCAAGGTTTTCGAGGACAAGATCGAACAGGAGATCACGCAGTTTTCAAGTGAAGATGCCCCGCTTTCCGTGGGCATCGTCTTCGACACGAGCGGCAGCATGGGTGCGAAGTTGACGCGTTCGCGGCAGGCCGTAACCCAGTTCATGAAGACCGCCAATCCGCAGGACGAGTTCTTCCTGGTCATCTTCAACGACCGTCCCGAGTTGGTCCAGGGTTTCACCAAGGAAACCGAAGAGATTCAGAACCGGCTCACCTTCACCCAGGCGAAGGGACGCACTGCCCTGCTCGACGGTGTTTACATGGCCATGAGCCAGATGAAAAAAGCGCACAACCCCCGCAAGGCGATTTTGATCATCTCCGACGGCGGCGATAATTCCAGTAGGTATACTGAAACGGAAGTAAAGAATGCCGTTCGGGAAGCCGATGTTCAGATTTACGCCATAGGCATCTTCGAGCCCGTCAGCTCGCGCGGCCGAACGATGGAGGAGTTGAACGGACCGGGATTGCTGAGCGAGATCGCGGAACAGACCGGCGGACGTCATTTTTCCGTCGATAATCTGGCGGAGTTGCCCGACGTAGCCGCTAAGATCGGAATCGAACTGCGCAACGAATACGTGGTCGGCTACAGTCCGAAGAATGCGGCCCGCGATGGCAAATATCGCCGGGTGCAAGTGAAACTGGTGAAGACGGCGGGCTTGCCGCCCCTTAAAGCGATGTTTCGAACCGGATATTATGCACCTCTTCAATAGGAAGACCTGCGCCTTTGCTCTCCTGCTGGCCTGCGCTGGTCTCGCGCAAGAACCCGCCCCTCCGGCCGCGTTCCCTAAGGACGCCCCCAAGGAAGTGGCGCAAGACGAAGTTGCCGTATTTACGAGCGATACGCGGCTCGTCGTAGTGCACGCGAGCGTTCTCGATAAGAACGGCAAACTGGTCACCAATCTTGCCGAATCCGCGTTCAAGGTCCAGGAAAACGGCATGGATCAGAACATCACGCTTTTTCGCCGGGAGGATCTCCCTGTCTCGATGGGGATCGTGATCGACAACAGCGGCAGCATGCGCGACAAGCGCGCGAAAGTGGCCGCGGCGGCGCTCGATCTGATCCGGGCCTCGAATCCGCAGGACGAAGTATTCGTTGTCAATTTCAATGACGACGCCTATCTTGACCAGAGCTTCACGAACGATATTAAGAAGCTGGAGCAGGCTCTTGAGCGCTACGACACCAAGGGCGGCACCGCCATGCGCGACGCGATCTCCATGTCCATCGATTACCTGAAAGACAAAGGGAAGAAAGATAAGAAGGTCCTGATGGTGGTCACCGATGGAAACGACAACACCAGCAACATCAGCCTGGAAGATCTCGTGCGCAAAGCCCAGCAGGCGGATGTGCTGATTTATTCGATCGGGATTCTTGGCGAAGAAGAACCGCGGGAGGCCAAACGTGCCAAGCGCGCTCTTGACGAGCTGGCAAAGGCTTCCGGAGGAGTGGATTACTATCCCAAGGATCTTGCGGAGATCGACCGGATCACACCGGAAGTTGCGCATGACATCCGGAATCAATACACCATCGGCTACACGCCGACCAACGCGGCCCTCGACGGGACATTTCGCAGGATTTCCGTGTTGGTGAATGCGCCCGGCAAACCCACCGTGCGCAGCCGCAACGGATACTACGCGACGGCTTCCCACAAGTGAACTCAGGTCGCGGAAAATCAATCTGTGAGATTGTCATCCCGAAATTGAGATTGTCATCCCGAGCGAAGTCGAGGGACCTGCTTTTTGCGGAGCCACATAAATGCTAGGCACCCTCTGGCGGCTCTCCAAAGGTTACCGCCTGCGCCCCTGGCGCAGTCCGTATCTGCTGTGGCGGATCGAAACATACCAGGGATGGCATGCCGAAAAGATCACACCCGGTGATTTTTGGCGATTCAGCTGGACTCATCGAGGCGAGCTGACGCGATTCCTGCGCTGGGCTGAGCGCATGCACTCACGGTGTTCGCAGCCCGACTAGCGCCTGCCGTTTATGGACGTCGTTGATAGACGTCGCGCCAGCCGCGCGTCGGAATGACCGCGCCCACAATCGCGCCCACTCCACCCAAGACGGGCACCGCCACTCCGGTTAGCTCGGCTGCCGAAACCACACAAAAACCGCGGCACCTCGCCGCAGTTGCTCCCACGATTGCGCCTGCGCCAGCGCCCACGCCCAACCCGATCAGGGTATTACGCAAGCGATGGCTTTTCCCTCGTACGGATAGGCGCACGATGTCCGGACGCGGGAACATTTCCTGGCCGTCCCGGGACCGGATGGTGAGCGAATCGTCCGTTACGCCCTGCACCTCGCCGGTCGCCTTCCGCGGCCCCGTGGTGATGCGGATCATGGTGCCAGGCGCCAGCGCTTTGACGACGTTCCAGTCCTGCGCCGGGGATTGAGCCGTCGCTGCGAAGGCGGCAATGAGAAAAACGACGAGTGCGCTCGCGAGCTTCCTCATAGCCGCGGAGTATAACAGTTTAAAGTGCGGAACGGCGCTACGAAGGATAACGCGACGCCAACCGCTCTTTCAGGAGGAAGCTTTGTGAGCGCGTTTTCCGCCCGCTGGACGAACCACGGACGCCTTTCCACTCCAGCGCCCCAGGTGGTATTCGCGTTCGTAGTTCGCGGTGCCGTTACGGATTCTCACGGTCACCACTCCCGCGGCGTCGCACGTGTACCGCTCCTCGATCTCCTGTTCCTCGGCGCGCGGGGATCGGTGCACGGGCACGGCGTCGAGGGAGGAGAGTTCCGCGAGCGCGGGGTCGAAGGGGAAACGAATCTCATCCCATACGGCGATATCGCCCCGGGGCTGCAGATTTGCGTCAATCAGGCCGGCTTCGAGATAACGGAAGTCGCCGACGTTGTGCATGGGCCGGTAAACCCGGCGGACGACGATTCCGCGTTCGCCCGCCGCAGGCAGGCGCGTTCCGCGTGGAAAAATCGGATCGAGGATCAAGCGTGCGCCCGCGTCGCCTTCACGCCACACCGCAAAGTTGCGATGAAACATCTCGCGCAGCTTGTAGCCGGACGCGGCGTCCGCCTGCACGGCCAGGCCGATGGCCGTCGCCGACCGCGTGTATTCACTGCGCTTCACCTTGCGGCCGAACTCCTCACGCAGCACGCGACTCACCAGCGGGAGTTCGCTCCCACCGCCGGTCACGTAAAGCGCGTCAATATCGCGCCCCTCCGCGAGCCGGGCCGTGATCCGGACCGATTCGTCGAGCAGCGGCCGGCAAGATTCGTAAAAGTCGCCGACGGCCACCGTCGCCTGCCCCATACCCTCGCGCACGGCGTCCAGATCCACCACGATGCGCCGCGAATTCGGATGCAGTGCTTCTTTCTGGCGGCGGCACTCTTCGAGCAGAAGGAACACTTCGCCGATGGGAAGCGAGTACATGATCTCCTTGCCTGCCGCCAGTTCCGCCAGCGCCAGATCGAAATCGTCTCCGCCGAAGCTGGAGATGCCATCGGCATCGAGCACCGTGTGAACGCCTTCGTCCATTTCCACGACGGACGCGTCGAAGGTTCCTCCGCCGAGGTCGTACACCAGCAGGCTTCCCTTCATTTTTTGGCGATGCGCGTACTCGATGGCCGCCGCCGAAGGTTCGTTCAGTAAACCGAGCACCTCAAAGCCGGCGTTCCGGAAGGCTTCGATCGTGAGAAAACGCTGGTTGCCATTCGCATTCGCCGGAACCCCGAGCATGGCTTCGAGAGGCTCATTCGGCCCCACACGCGCACGCAGCGCGCGGAACAGTGCGCGCGTCAGCCCGCCGAGGAGATCCGTAAGGAGGAAGTTCTGATTTCCGATGGCGAGGCGGGTCGCGGGACCGGAATTTTCCAGGTACCGTTTCACGGACCGCAGCACCGTCCAGTCCGCTTGCGTCTGCGCCTGCCACGCGTCCCAACCGAAGCGGAGCTCGCCTTCGCGCGAGGCGACAAGGGACGGGAACCAGTCGCAGGTGCCGTCCGGTGTTTCAAAATCGAGAATCGGATAGTTGCCGCGATCGGCGGCGGCTACAATGATTCGAGTCGTGCCAAAATCAATTCCGAGCTTCACTCCCCATCTTTGCACTTTTCGCGGATGCATTTCCTGCACGACCCGCGAGCAAAGCGCGAGCTAGAATGTTTCGTATATGAAACGTCGCGGCTTTCTCGTCGTATGCGCGCTAATCGCGAGGGCGAACGCTCAATCTTCACCACATTTTGCGAACCCCAAGCAGTTAACACAGGGAGGGTCGAACGGTGAATCCTACTGGTCGCCCGATTCCAAACGCGTGATCTTTCAATCGACACGCGACGGCGCGCAATGCGATCAGGAATATATCATGAACGCCGACGGGTCCGATCAGCATATGGTTTCAACGGGGAAGGGATCGACCACCTGCGGTTACTTCTTAAGCGATAACAAACATTTTCTTTACGCTTCGACGCACGAGGGCAATCCGTCCTGTCCCGCGCCGCCCGATCACAGTAAGGGATACGTTTGGGCCGTGCATCCGACGTTCGATATCTATGAGGCGACGCTCGACGGGAAGATCGTGAAGAAACTCACCGACACGCCCGGTTATGACGCCGAGGCTACCGTGAATTTCAAAACCCACAAGGTCATTTATACTTCGATGGCCTCGGGCGACCTCGATCTGTGGACCATGAACGAGGATGGCAGCGGCAAGAAGCAGATCACGCATACGGAAGGCTATGACGGCGGGGCCGTGTTTTCACACGACGGCAAGAACATCGTGTGGCGCGCCTATCATCCCGATACGCCGGAGAAGAAGGCCGCCTACGAGGCGCTGCTCAAACAGAATCTCACCGCGCCCATGAAGATGGAGTTGTGGGTCGCAAATGCGGACGGCTCGCACGCCAAGCAGATCACTCACTTCGGATGCGCCAGCTTCGCACCCACCTTCACGCCCGACGATAAGAAGATTTTATTTGCGACGAATAAAGATAAGTGCGATTCGAGCACCTTCGAGCTCTACCTGATCAACCCCGACGGCACCGGGCTCGAAAAGGTGACTGACTACGGGAAGTTTACTTCGTTCCCGGAATTCTCGCCCGACGGCAAGAAACTCATTTTCTCCTCCAGCTACGGCAGCCAGAGTTTCTACGAGTTCAATTTATTCACAGTCGATTGGAAGCCCTAGCGGGGAACCTTCGCTGGCGAGTGCCTTCAGGCGATCTGCGTCAAATCCATCCGCTTTAACTGCCCGCACGCGGCGAAGACGTCGAGGCCGCGCGGCTTGCGGACGAAACAGGGCATCGCTTTCCGAATAATGTTTTGAAACGAGGCAACGCGGGCAGGTTCGGGCGTTTCGAACGGAATCTCCGGTCCCGGGTTTAGCGCGATCAAATTCACCTTCGCATCCAGATGCGCAAGCAGCCGCACTACGCGTTTCGCGTCGGCATCCGTATCGTTGACGCCTTTCAGCAGCACGTATTCGAAGGTCAGCCGCTCCCAGGTCCGTAAGGGATACGCCTTGCAAGCCTCAATCAAATCACTCAGGTGATATTTGCGGGTGATCGGCATCAGAGCCTGCCGCTGTTCTTCGCTCGAGGCATTGAGCGAGATCGCCAGTTTGGGCCGTACCGCTTCGCGCCCCAGTTCGGCGATCTTCGAAACAATGCCCGAGGTCGAGAGTGTAATCCGCTTCGGAGAAATGCCCATGCCCTGAGAATCGGCGAGCAACCGCGTTGCTTTGATCACGTTTGGAAGGTTGAGGAGCGGCTCGCCTTGCCCCATCATCACGATATTCAAACGGTCCACGGGCGCGGTGCCCGCCGCGAGCAATACTTGCCCTACGATTTCGCCCGCCGTCAGGTTCCGCTCCAAGCCCAGCTTCGCGGTTAGGCAGAACTTACAATCCACCGCGCACCCTACCTGGCTTGAAATGCAGACGGTCGCACGGTCCGGCTCGTCGTCGTTGAATTCCTCATCCGCGTCCCGCCGTGGAGAGTCCGGCATCCATACGGTTTCCACCGTCTTTCCGTCGCTGAGTTTCAACAGGTAGCGGACGGTCCCGTCGAGCGATTCATAGCGGTGGGCAACTTCGAGCGAACCGAGGGGAAATTCCTCCGCGAGCCGGGCTCGTAACTCTTTCGGGAGATTGGAGATAGCTGAGATATCAGCGATCCTCTGCCGGTACACCGCGTCATAAATCTGCTGGGCGCGAAATGCCGGCTGGGCCGGTCCCAGAGCTGAACGAATATCGCCAAGCTCCATGCCTACAATAGTTTGCGGCATAGCTAAAAGTATACCATCCGGATCCAATTTGGGACGCCGCGCTACAATGAAGTTAGTCCATGCCTGTCCGTTTTGAGGCCAATCGAGATGTAGAGCGCACCGTCCTTGCGAATGGTGTGCGTGTCATCACGGAACGGATGCCGCATATGCGCAGCGCATCCGTTGGCATCTGGATCGGGACGGGCGCGCGCGAAGAATCCCTGGAACAGACGGGGATTTCCCACTTCATTGAACACATGCTGTTTAAGGGGACCAGGAATCGCAGCGCCGAGGAGATTGCCCGTTCCGCGGATTCCATTGGCGGCGGTCTCGACGCCTTCACTTCGAAGGAACTGGTCAGCTATAACGTTAAAGTTCTCGACGAGCATCTCCCCCAGGCCTTCGATATCATCTCCGACCTGGTCCGCAATCCGCTGTTCGAGCAAGCCGACATCGAAAAAGAAAAAGGCGTGATTCTCGAAGAGCTGAAGATGGAAGTGGACAATCCGGAGTCTCTGGCGCATGAGATTTTCGCCGCGAACTTCTGGAAGGGGCATCCGCTCGGGCGGTCCATTCTCGGCACGCGCCATACCATTCAGAGTTTCAATCGCGCGAAGGTTGAACGTTACTACGAGCAATTTTATACGCCGAAGAATATTCTAGTAACGGCCGCGGGGAACCTGACGCATCGGCGTCTCGTACATCTGGTAGAGGATCATTTCGGAGATTTGAAGCCGCATCCAATCCCGAAGATGACGACTCTGCCCTCGCCTCACGCGCCGCTGGTGGTCCGCAACAAGAGGTCGCTCGAGCAGGTGCACGTGTACCTGGGTGTTCCCTCGATCGCCTTACCGCACCGCGATCGTTTCGCCTGCTACATCCTGAATGCGGTTCTGGGCGGCGGGATGAGTTCGCGGCTTTTCCAGAACATTCGGGAAAAACAGGGGCTGGCGTACACGGTCTATTCCGAGCTCGCGATGTATCGCGACGCGGGGTGCATGCTGATCTATGCCGGCACGTCGCCGAAATCGGCCGGCAAGGTCGTGGATTCGATCGCCCACGAATTGCGGGAGCTTGCGAGCAAGCTGGTGACAGATGAGGAACTGCGCCGCGCGAAGGATCATCTGAAGGGATCGTTCGTGCTCGGTCTTGAGTCCACGTCCAGCCGGATGGGCAACCTGGCGCGCCAGGAGCTGTATTTCAAGCGTTTTTTCACGATCGACGAAATGCTCGCAAGCGTCGAAAAAGTCACCGCGCCGCAGGTGCTGAAGCTCGCCCAGCAATTCTTCGATCATCGCCGCATGGCCGTGACCATGCTCGGGCGCCTAAATGGGTTTCGCGTGCGCCGCGCGGATCTGGCATGATGGTCGGCGCCCGACGATAGGCATTCGTGCTCCGCTCATGAAACGATTCCTAACTCTGGCAGCCGTGGTTGCTCTCACCGCGGTGTGGGCGTGGAGCCTCGATACATCGAAGCTCAAACCCGCCGGGTATGTGAATGATTTTGCGCACAAGCTGGATCCGGCGGGCGAACGGGCTCTCGAGGCGTATTGCGCAAATCTCGAGCGCGTGACGGGCGTGCAGATGGCCATCGTGCTGGTGGATTCGCTTGACGATGAACCTGTGGAGGACGTCGCCAATCGCTTGTACCGCGAGTGGGGGATCGGAAAGAAGGGCACGAACGAAGGGCTGCTGATTCTCCTTTCGATCAAGGAGCACAAGAGCCGCGTCGAGGTCGGCTACGGGCTCGAGCCCATCATTACGGATGGTTTTTCGGGCGGCGTTCTGCGCGATATCCGGCCCATTTTGCGTCAAGGCAATTATGCGGGCGCGTTGCTCGCAGCGGCCGAACAATTCGGCAACCAGATCGCGCAGGCCAAGGGCGTCGCGCTGGCCGGGCCGCAAGGAGCGCCGGCACGTCCGCGCGCGGTGCAAAGAGGCCGCGGGATTCCGTTCCCGCTCATCCTGATCGGTCTGTTTATTTTGCTCAGTCTCCTCGGGCGCGGGGGCGGCGGCAGCGGCACCGGGTTCCTTACCGGTATGCTTCTCGGTAACATGATGGGACGTCGCGGAGGGTGGGGCGGCGGAGGCTTCGGTGGGTACGAAGGTGGAGGGGGAGGCGGCGGCGGGTTCGGCGGGTTTGGAGGAGGAGACTCGGGCGGAGGAGGAGCTTCCGGAGGTTGGTAGGCAGGCGGAAGGCAAAGGCGAATGCACATGGCCGAAATGAATGACCAGCTCACAGCGCTGGTCGCAAAACTCGAGAACGCCTATCAGGACCGCCTGGTCTCCGTGATCCAGTATGGTTCCGCATCCGTCGACGGCGCGCACGACGGATTCGACGAGCTGAATGTCCTGTGTGTTTTAAAGCACGTCACACCGCGTGAGCTCGCCGATGGCGAGCCGGTGGTGCGGTGGTGGCGGAGCCTCGGCCATATCTCGCCGCTTTTGATGAGCGAGGAAGAGGCCCACAACTCGGCGGATAGTTTCCCCGTGGAATTTAAGGATATGCAGGAGCGCCGCAAAGTGCTTCACGGCGTCGACGTGATCGCGGATCTGTACGTCGATCCGAAGTATTACCGCGTTCACCTGGAACACGAACTGCGCGCGAAACAATTGCGCCTGCGCCAGCAGGCAGCGGGGATTCTGTCCGACGATGCGGCGCTGATGAAGCTGTGCATCGAGTCCGTTTCTACGTTTTGTCTCCTGAGCCGCCATGCTCTGGCTGCCGCGCATATGGAAAAATCGAATCGCGGCGACGAGGGGATTACAGGGCGGCGCGCTGTAGTCGAGCGTCTGGGCGTGGCGATGCGCGCCGATATGTCCCCGTTTAACACCCTTCTCGATATACGAGAGGGCAAGGCCGGCGCGGGCTTGAGGAATGTGGCCGAGTTGTTTGCCGGATATCTGGATTGCGTCCGAAGGTTGGTCGAGTTTGTGGATGGACTGGAGGAGAAGTCATGAAGATCGTCTTAGTCGTTTTAGCTGTCATTGTTCTCGTTGTGCTCATGCTCGGCGGCAGCCTGATGGGCGCGCGCAACGAACTGGTCACGGAACGCGAAGCGGTCAATGGCGCGTGGTCGCAAGTGGATGTCGCGCTGGAGCGCCGTGCGGACTTGATCCCGAATCTGGTCGAAGCAGTGAAAGGGTTCGCCAAGCATGAGCAGGGCGTGATTGACTCGGTCACGAGTGCCCGCGCTGCTTTGGGCGGCGCCCGCACGCCCGCGGAAAAAATTGCGGCCAACTCCCAGTTGGACGGCGCCTTGTCGCGCTTGCTGGTGGTGGTCGAGAATTATCCCAATATCAAAGCCGACGAAAATTTTCTGCGGTTGCAGGATGAACTCGCCGGCACGGAAAATCGCATCGCGGTTGAGCGGCGCAAGTATAACGAGACCGTGCAACGCTACAACACGGATATCGCGCTCTTCCCCAAGAATATCGCCGCTTCCATGTTCGGCTTCCAACGCAACGACGCCTATTTCAAGGCCGAAGGCAGCTCGCGCGAGGTTCCGAAAGTTAAGTTCTAGGCGGAACGTTCCGGTACCATCCGTTAAATTCCGTTCATGAAATCAGTGTCCGCGTGATGCTTCGGGGCCGCGCGGGCATATATCATGGTTTAGACGAACACCAGTTTTAGACGCACACCATGAGTGATCCACGTAGTTCGCGGCGCTTGCATACTCGCCGCGCTTTCGAAGCTGTATGCGATTAGGCCAAGTTCGATGGAATGGCGCGGTAACGGCCGCGATCTTCGATTTATATTCCGCACGTCCGATCCCCGATTACACGCTGGGCGATTTGATTCTACGCGCGGAGAAGGAGGGTGAAAGCCTTCCAGCGCTCGCTTCCGGCTTGGCCAGCCGTCAGCCCGTTTCGGCGAAACCAATCCTTCCGCTGCATCCCAAGGAAGTTTGGGCCGCCGGAGCGGGCTATGCCTCGGCCGCCGCGGTCCGCGACGCAGCGCTGCCGGGAGGCAACGCGTTTCATCAACAGGTGCATAACGCCGCCCGTCCCGAATTCGTGCTTAAAGGAACGTCGCGAATTTGTGTGGGACCTGGGCAATCGATCGGTATTCGTCCCGATTCCACATTTACGACGCCCGCGCCGGAACTCGCTGTGATCCTGGGCGCGAAGGGTCACATTCTCGGCTACACGCTGGCGAACGATGTAACTGCGCGCGATTTGGAATACGAAAATCCGTACTATCTCGCGCAAGCGAAATCCTACTACGCGAGCTGCGCGCTCGGTCCGGTGATGATTACCGCCGATGAGATTTCCGATCCTTATGCGCTTGAGATGAGCATGCAGATTTGCCGCCGCGGCGAGCCGATTTTTGAAGCTCGCGTCTCGACGTCGGAGCTCGCGCGGAAGGTCGAAACGTTGATCGAGTATTTGATGCGCGCAAATCCGGTGCCGGCGAGCTCGGTGCTATTGACCGGCTCGGGAATTACCGTGGGACGCGAGGGCGCGCTGGCGGATGGAGATGTAGTAACGATCCGGATGCCGCAGTTCGGGGAGCTGACGAATACGGCGGCGCTATTAAACTAACGAACGTTCTCAGGGATCTGGGCCTCCCGTTTACTGAAAGTTACCTTCCGGACTCAGAATCGAGAAATCCGGCGACGTGGGGGCAAGTCGTATCTCGATCCAGTATGGTTCTTTAGTCGCGAACCATTTAGGTTCGACCAGACTTGAACTCCAAAGGTTCGAGAAGTCAAGAATCTCAGCTTTTTGGTACTGAATTTCCAGCAAGTGAGGCAGACGCCAGAAAAGCCTTGCACCGTGGGTCGACCTCGCCAAGAACACTGCTTCCGGCGCAGAAACGGCCGGTTGACTTTTTTGAACAATACTCACGAACAGGTTGACCCCTCCTCCGGCCCCGCCTCCATAGGTCTCGGTAAGCACCACAGCATCAAGACGCCCGGTTGGATCGGTGATGCGGCCCTCTTCCCTAAGACCGTCCTTGACTCCTCTGAGTCTTCTCAGGTCCAGCGGGCCGCGCAAAGGGCTCCTCTCATACCCGACGTTAATCCCGACGAAAAGCCCGACTAAGAGTGCCACTAGCGTTGCACCACCCCAGACTAGGCGTTTCATTAATAGCCGCGTTTCGGGCGTTTGCGTCATGCGTATTACCGAGCAGCCCACAAAGCTTCGCTCTGAAGTTCAACCTCTCCGCGCCACGCGAGGCAACTGGCTCTCCATCGCTATTCGCAGTATCCGATTAATACGCGTCTGATAGCCTCTGCCGTGGCCCTTCAGCCAATCCAGCACGTCCGCATCGAGCCGGATCGTCAACTGCTTCTTCGCCGGGGGCCAAGCGATAGTTGCTTTCTTCAGAAACGTCTTGTCGAGAGGAGGAATGTCCGAGTAGTCGATTTCGGAATCCTTCATACGGTCAAGGCGCCCCAGGTCACTTTTGCGTAAGCCGCTTTTTATGGATTTCCTGCTCACGCCGGTTTCCTTTCCTCATGGAGATTATCCGCGACCCCTCTTCGCGCGGCGTGTGGGCGATGACTACCAGCCTCCCGGCCAGCAAACCCAGCGTGAGGAGCCGGACTTCTCCATACTCGAAACGGTCATCCTCGAAAGTGACGCACGGCCCTGCAAATACTTGTTCGGCGTCTTCAAAGCTCAGGCCATGTTTGGCGAGATTGGTCCGATTCTTCGCCTCGTCCCACTCGTAGGTCATCTCAAATGTAGCTCTATTTGTAGTTACACGCAAGCCGAGGAGCTTCTACGTCTCCCCCTCGGTTCCTTCGTCCATCCCCTCCAACTTCTCCGCCTCGGATGCATGCCGCTTGAGCACCTTGATTGAATTCCCCGCGCTGAATCCCGCCAAGCGCAATTTGCGGTACGCCGAGGCCAGATGCTTTTCCTCACGTAGAAGCTCGCCCAAATTTTTGCCTCGATATTTGCGCTCCAGAAATCGCTCGATCGCCGCGATTTCATCCGCTCCCCTGAAATGCGGCTTCGGCCGCCTTCTTCGCTACCGGTGGCGCCACGCGACGGGCCATCAGATCCCGCAGGACGCGGGTCTTTCCCACGCCCTCCTCATCCCGCTTCCAACTCGCGAATCCTTCGGCGAAGCGTTCGTCGTTGAGATATCCCATCTGCTTCAACCGCGTGAGCACTTCCTCGACGTCAGACTGCGCTGCCGCGCGCCGCCTCAGCTTCTCGCGCAATTCGGCGAGCGTTTGCGCCCGCGAGGAAAGAATGCGCGCGGAGTAGGCCATCAAGCCTTCCCGATCCAGCGGTCTCTTGGGTTTTCGTGGAACGGCTCTGCATGCTTTTAAAGAGTATCCAGAAAATCGAAAGGCCGCCCGCCACTTTGCAGCGCGGACGGCCCTGGGACGATTTCTCTACTCGTTGTTGCTGTTGCGTGGATCCCCGTGAGATTAGGGGCGACCCACATTCTCCGCCTGCAGGCCTTTTGGCCCACGTTTCACCTCAAACTCCACCTCGGCGCCTTCCTCGAGGGTCCGGTAGCCGGACATCTGAATGGCAGAAAAGTGGACAAATACATCTTCGCCGCTTGCTCTCTGGATAAATCCATAGCCCTTAGCGGCGTTAAACCATTTCACTACACCCTTTTCTCTCACTGCAGGTATCTCCTATTCCATTCCCGGCTTCGCCGGGACGTTCTTTCCACCGCCGTCCTGGCCTCCAGCAAAATCTCCGACGACCTTCGCGGCGGTTAAAACTTCCGCCATTGTCGCATGCGCCTTTGGGATCTGCAAGAGAAAAAAGCCCATAACATCATGAAATCTAACAGATTTTGGCTCTCGCACCAGCGCGTGATCGAAGCGTGCCGCGGGTCTCGCGATCGCTTCCGTGAAACTGCGTTTTTATAGCCAAATCAATAAATTGGGCTGTGGAAAGTCCGTCGGCGGACACGCGCTTTTCGAGAAATGTTCTATCTAGCGATATTGGCGACTAGGGCGATTACGCCGCGCTCTTCAGGTCCCGGTAATAGCGGGCAAGATCAATCGGCGGAGGAATCTTTCCGAGCGCCCTGAGAAAACCTGACACCTGGCCGCGATGATGCGTTCCGTGATTCACCACGTGAAGCACGATCTGCCATGTGGGCGCTTCGAACGAATTCCCTTTCAGGTCCGTCCAGGAGACCACGGCCTCGGCCGAATCCGCGGTGAGCTGTGACGCCCACTCCTGCCATCTTCTCAGGAGAGGCGGCCAGACGTTCTGCAGCACCGAGAGGTGCATATCGCGCTCCGGTTCGATGAACTTCGCGGGCGGGTCGCCGGCGATGCGCGCCATCCAGATGCGATCGGCGGCAAAGACATGGACCAGCGTGCCGAGGACGCTCTTATCGGCGGTACTGAAATCGCGCGTGAGCTCGTCGGGGGTCAGCTGGCCGGCGGCGTCCACCAGGCGAGCGCTGGCCCAAGTTGTATAGTCGATGTGCGTACGTAGCAGTTCCGGCGAAACAAGCATGGCTTATTTTGCCACGCCGGGTTGCCGAACGCCAAAGGCGCGCGAAGCTTGAGCAGCAGCGAAGCTTGATCCACAGCGAAGCCTGATCCACAGCGAAGCCTGATTCACATGAAACTTGAGCCAACCATTTGCTTATGTCACACTGTGAACCGGAGCGGGAGAAGATCTATGAAACGTTTTCTGGGATTCGCGGGTGCACTTCTGATCGGCGCGTGGAGCGCTACCGTGCCGGCTGTGGCCGCCTCGCCGGATGAACAGATCGCGCAGGCGCTTACGCCTTTGCCCGAGGATCTGCGAGCCGGAGCGACGGTGGTGATTTACGATTCCGCCACGGGTGCTCGCAAGGTGCTCCGCCAGGGAACCAACACGCTCGAATGCGAGCCCGAGAATCCCAAAGATGGTTTCACGCGCTGCTATAGCAACGTCAACCGGCCGCGCCGCGAACTGGAAGAGAAGCTCCGGGCCGAAGGCAAGACCGATAAAGATATCCAGGCCGCAGTCGCCGACTCGATCAAGAATGGCGACTTGAAAGTTCCGCCGATGGGGACGATGTCGTACCGTCTCTCAAAGAAAGACAACGTCATCAAGAAGCTATGGATCGTTTCGGTGCCCTATGCGACGCCTGAGATGCTGGGCGTTTCCACCGTCAGCCAGCGCGACGCCGCGCTGAAAGGCCAGGGCCTGCCGTGGATGATGCTGCCGGGGACGGCGGGAGCCCACATCATGATCCCGATCAATTAGGGATTCGCTGAACGGCCCGTGATTTAGACCGCTCCCTCGAGTCGCGGCTCATTGACGACTCCGTAACCGAGCCGCGACCAAAAGAGCGGTTAAGCCTTCTACCTTTGAACACTACTGCGCCGTAGCCTGGTTCGCTCTGGAAGTAAAATCCATGGTCGGCAAGACCCGGGCGCTGTTACACTATTTAGGGTATCGCCTCCGATGAGCACTGCCACGGAATCTGGTCTTACAACACTTTCCGCCCGCCTTGAATCGAAAGATCTGATTCGCGCCTTCCGCTACATGTACGCTTCCCGGCGTATCGATGACCGGGAAATTCTTCTCAAGCGCCAGAACAAAATCTTTTTCCAGATTAGTGGTGCGGGACATGAAGCGATTCAAGTGGCGGCCGGTCTGGCGCTCCGCTCCGGCTACGACTGGTTTTTCCCGTATTATCGCGATCGGGCGCTGTGCCTGACCCTGGGGATCACCGCCGAAGAGATGTTCCTGCAAGCGGCCGGAGCGGCGAGCGACCCGTCTTCCGGCGGGCGGCAGATGCCGTCGCATTGGAGCTCCACCCGACTGCACATCGTTTCGCCGTCCTCCGCCACGGGAACGCAATTGCTCCCGGCCGTCGGCTGCGCCGAAGGAAATCGCCATCTGGATCCTTCCTCTGACGCCGTCACCCTTACCAGCACGGGCGAGGGCGCGACGAGCGAAGGCGAGTTCTGGGAAGCGATCAACGCTGCCTGCCTGCAGAAGCTTCCCGTTATTTTCCTGGTGCAGGATAACGGATTTGCGATCTCGGTTCCGGTGGAGCATCAGACTCCCGGCGGCGATGTTTCGAAACTGGTCTCGGCGCATCCGCACCTGCGCGTTCTCCAGTGTGACGGCACGGATCTGGTCGCCTCCTACGCGACGATGGCGGAAGCCCTCAACTATTGCCGCGCGGAGCGTTCGCCCGCTCTGGTCCATGCGAGCTGCACGCGTCCCTATTCGCATTCCCTCTCCGACGACGAGAAACTCTACAAGACCGAAGCCGAGCGCGCCTCCGAAGCCCTGCGCGATCCGGTCCGCAACTTCCAGACCTGGCTGGTGGAGAACGGCGTCGCCGATCGCATCCGGCTGGACCAGGTCATGCTGGAAGTGGACACCGAAATTCAGGAGGTCAGCGAGCGCGCGTTGAAGGCCTCCGTCCCGGCGCGCGGATCGGCTCTGCGCTATCTTTATTCAGAGCGTGTCGATCCGACCTCCGCGCAGTTCGCGGCCGAACCGCACTTCAGCGGCGATCCCCGTACGATGGTCGATACCATCAACCTCACGCTGCATGAGGAATTGGGCCGCAATCCCAATATCGTGGTATTCGGAGAGGACATCGCCGATTGCAGCCGCGAACAGAATCTTAAGGAAGTGAAGGGCAAGGGAGGCGTCTTCAAGGCCACCCAGGGACTGCAGACGGACTATGGCTCCGAGCGCGTGTTCAACGCGCCCATCGCGGAAGCCGCGATCGTGGGCCGGGCCTCCGGGATGGCGATGCGCGGGCTGAAGCCCATTGTGGAGATCCAGTTCTTCGATTACATCTGGCCCGCGATGATGCAGATCCGCGATGAGCTCGCGTCCTTGCGCTGGCGCTCCAACAACGCCTGGTCGGCGCCACTCGTGATCCGGGTCGCGACCGGCGGTTATCTGAATGGCGGCGCGATTTATCACAGCCAGAATGGCGAATCGATCTTCGCGCATATTCCCGGATTGCGTGTGGTGCTTCCTTCGAACGCGCTCGACGCATGTGGCTTGCTGCGCACCGCGATCCGATGCGACGATCCGGTTCTTTTTCTGGAACACAAGCGCCTGTACCGCGAGCCTTACAATCGGTCGCCGCATCCGGGACCCGATTACACCATTCCGTTCGGCAAAGCGAAGATCGTGAAGCCGGGAACGCGTCTGACCATCGTCACCTTTGGTGCTCTGGTACAAAAATCGCTGCAAGCGGCGGTGCAGATAGAGCAACAACATCCCGACGTCAGCATCGAAGTGATCGATCTGCGTTCGCTCTCGCCCTATGATTGGGAAACGATCAAAACGTCGGTGGAGAAAACCAGCCGCGTGATGGTGGTGCACGAAGACACGCTTTCCTGGGGCTATGGCGCGGAGATCTCGGCTCGCATTGCGAGTGAGCTTTTTAGCAGCCTCGACGCCCCGGTCGGCCGCGTTGGAGCGCTGGATACGTGGGTCGGCTACAGCCCGTCGCTGGAGAATGAGATTCTTCCGCAAGTGGAGAATATCGTCGAGGAAGCCCAGCGGATATTGGCTTACTGATCCGGGAGCCGGTGGGGCGCCTTCCACAACCAGTCCCATCGCGTGACAGTGAGTCGCTTGTGTAGCGTAGCGCCTCACTATACACTTGGAATAGGCGGCCGCGTGATCGAGAGTATCAAACACAAGGGCTTGCGGCGGTTGTACGAGAAGAACGACCGCAGCGGAATCCGGCCCGATTGGGTGGACAAGGTGCAAAAGATACTTTCGGCGCTGGAAGCGGCGAACGGCCCGGAAGATATGGCCCTGCCGATGTTCCGATTTCACCGGTTGACCGGCGACCGGCGCGGCGGATATTCGGTGACGGTCAAGGCCAACTGGCGCGTCACGTTCCGCTTTCAGGACGGGGCTGTGTACGACGTGAATTTAGAGGACTATCACTAAGGCTTGGAAACGCGGGAGCACAGATCATGGCGATGAGGAATCCGAACCATCCCGGCGACCTGATCCGGGATTGTCTCGAAGAGTTAGGCGTCAATGTTACGGACGGCGCTAAGGCGCTGGGGGTGACGCGCTCGGCGTTGTCGCGTCTTATCAATCGCAGGGCGGGTGTGTCGCCGGAAATGGCGGTGCGGCTGGAAAAGGCGATTGGCAGCACGGCCGGCTTTTGGCTGCGCTTGCAGCTTAATTATGACTTGGCGCAGATACAGGCGCAAAGCGGGAGAATTCAGGTCCGCCGTCTCGGTAGCCCGGCGCAGCTAGCGCTATGAAGCCAGATCTCGGCGCGCGTCGGGAGCGAGCTTCTCGGAATGCTCGCCCCCGGTGGACCGCTTCGGAGCTTTGGATACGTGGGTCGGCTACAGCCCGCCACTGGAGAATGAGATCCTCCCGCAAGTGGAGAATATTGTCGAGGAAGCCCAGCGGATACTGGCTTACTGATCGCGCATGAATCCTCGGCTGCGTCGCCTACTGGAGCCGGCGCCGACCTCGCCAACTGATAGCTTCACCTGGCACGATAAGCGATCTAAAACCGAACAGTTAGTAAACGGGGTTCGGATCGCTGGCGGATTGATCGCGGGGTTAGTCGTTATTGCATCGGTGACGGGATGTCTTGGCGCTCTATCGGAAGATCAACCAAGACGCAGCACAGGAACCGTCTTCGAGTTTGTGATCGCCCTCGCAGTTGCAGCGATCGTGATGTTCTTGACCGCCAACCGGTGGGCACCATTCGTGACGGGGTTCTTTTTTGGACCGGCGTTGCTAAAGATTGCTGCGGTGCTCGCCCTTCAGTCGAACTCCTATTATTCATCGCACTCGATGTCGCGAACGGGAATGGCTGAATTTCTGGCGTATTCTGTGGCCGTAGTTGCGTTGACCTTCAGATTCGTCGGTGAGCGTCCGGCGCAAACCACAATAGTCGACCGATTCGCCTTGACTTTCTTCGCCCTCACCTGCCTTAAACAGCTCACTATCGAGTACAGTTTCCCTGCGTGGCCTCTCCTATGTGGATCGCTGGCTCTTTTCGCTGCCTGGTGTGCGCATCACGTCAGGCACGTTCAGCATAAACCCAGACATCACTCGCATCACCGGGAGACGCCGGTTACTCCTGCGAAATCTTAGCTAATCGGAATAATCGATGCGCGTGGAGCGTGGGTAGCCGACGACGTCCATGGTCTCGGTGTTGACCTGGTTTGCGCTCGCCTTCAGGATCGCAGCGTCGTCCTTATATCGCGCTCGTCGCACGCCAATTTCGTAGGGCTCGCCGGCTTCGTATTTCTCAAATGATTTTCGGGTGGCGCGGGCTAGCCAGTGTACGAAATCTACCCACCACCGCCGGCAGCGTTCGCCGTAATCCGCAGGATGAATCGCTTCCTTCGGTCGCGGCTCGGGTCGGGCGTCGGGTAGGCTCTGAGTTGCGGATGGGACTGGCGGCGTAACAACGGCGCCCTCAAAGGCGGAGGCTTTTTGCCCAACCTTCCGCTCGCCTTGCGGAACCCACTCAATCCGACCCGAGCCGTGACCGAAGGGAGCGGTTACGCCTGCTAGAACGGCGAGCATCCGCGAGTCAACAGCGGGGTATGCATGATTTCATGTACGTGAAATAATCTTGCGGAAGAAAACTTATCCGTGCCCAAGATACATCAGCCAGCTCAATCCAAAAATCGCCAGCACAAAATATCCAAACGTCTGCGCCGCATGACGGATGCGCTCGCGGTCGGTGCGCTTGGTAATCACGCCGAGCACGACGGAAGTAAAGAAGGCGAAGATAATCGAGGCCTCGAAATGTGACAGGTTCATCCTGGGCATCGATCGGTCAGTCCTTCTGCCCCGTCGCGATTTCGTAGGCATCCACAATGGCCAGCAGATTCAGAAGCCCGGCCGCCACCAGAAATTTCGTTCCGTAGTCGTGAACGTGGCCGGCCATATCGGGCTGGCTGTAACCCAGCGCCACGGCGATAAAGTAAAGCACGCCCGAGAGCAGGTCGCCGATAAAGCCGCCGTAGTAAATCACGGTCGTGAGCAGATCGCCGCCCTCGGGATGAAACATCGCGCCCCGCATCATCAGGCCGAGCAGGAACATCACGGTGACCGATACGGCGATGGCGATCCCGCGCTCGCGCCGTTTCAGCAGGAAGTGCCCGCCTCCCGGAATCAGCCACGCGACCAGAACCGCCGGAACCCACGCGCCGAGCGAAGCCGACTGGCCCGCGGTTGTACTCACATTTTCTGCCACCACTTCATTTTATCGCATCATTTATCGCATCATGAGGGAGAATGCAAATTTCGCGAGAAGTCACCCGGGAACTGACCCGCGTGGAACACTGGCTGCCGTGGGCCGAAAAGAGCGTGCGCGTTCTGATCATTTTCGCGGGCGCATGGCTCCTGACATACATCGCGCGGCGGATGCTGAGCGGGCTTCGCGCCTACGCCATCCACGCGATGGACCGGCGGGGCGAGACGCACGAACTGGAAGTCGAGAAGCGCGCCACCACCATCGTCTCGACACTCTCCAAACTCGCCAGCGTCCTGATTTGGCTCGTCGCGCTGGCGATGGCGCTGCACGAGCTGAACTTCAACATCCAGCCGATCCTCGCGGGACTGGGCGTCGCGGGCCTCGCCGTGGGACTGGGAGCGCAGGCGCTCATTAAGGATTGGCTCGGGGGATTGTTAATCCTGCTCGAGGACCAGATCCGCATCGGCGACGCGGTCATCATCAACGGAATCAGCGGAACGGTGGAGGAAATCAACCTGCGCACCACGGTTCTCCGTGGCGACAACGGCGCCGTACACGTGATCTCCAACGGCTTGATCAACACGCTTTCGAATACCACGCGCGAGTACGCCTACTATTTATTTCAGGCGACCATCGTCTATGGGTCCGACGTGGATCGCGCGCTGCAAATTATCGCGGACGTGGGCGCCGCGCTGAAAGACGACCCTGTCTGCGGGCCTATGATTCTCGCGCCCATCGAGGTCATGGGCGTGGACCGGCTCGGCGATCGAGGTCTGGTGATTCGCGCGCGCATACGGACGCTCGCGTCCCGGCAGGATCGCGTCGGATGGGAGTTGAATCGCAAGGTCAGTGAAGCGTTCACCGCCGCGGGCATCACCTTCCCGCCGCCTACCGCCGGACGTCCGTAATCTAAAAATGCGGACGCGAATAGACGGAGCCGGGGAAGCTGCTTTGAATCCAAGCGAGCATCGCGCCGAGCATGACAAGCAATCCCGCGTATTGGAGGAACGCTCCCGGATCGCCTTCGGCCGGTTCATCTTTCTTCCAAAAAATCCGGTACGCTGCGCCGGCGGCCAGAAGGAGAAACATACCCGCGCCCACGAAATACCAGAGCCCGATCATCAGCCCGACCGAGTACAGGCGCTGCCGGCGATCGAGCGCGCGAAAACCGCGCCCCCCGTCCAGCTGCCAGATGGGAATCAGATTGAACAGGTTGATGTACGCGAGCGAATGCGCCAGCGCCAACCAGATTCCGCCCCCGTGAAGAGTCCACGGTAACAGGCAGGCAAGGGCCGCACCGGTTCCCCAAATCGGCCCCGCCAACCCGATGCGAGCGTCCTGCGATGGACTCGCCGGACTGTCGTACAGGCTCACGAAAGCGCCGAATCCCGGGATGAACATCGGCGCGCTCGCACGCAGGCCGAAGTGCCGTAGCGCCCACATGTGACCCATCTCGTGCACGTAGATCCCGAGCACGAACCCAGCCCCAAACTTCCAGCCGTAGAGCGCCCAGTACAACCCCATCGATGCAAACATGGAGAGGAGCGTGCTGAGCTTGGTGAGTCCGAAAAGGAGGAACTTTCCTTTCGTGATCAGCAGGAGAGCGCCGGTCTTGAACTTTGCGAGAAACGCCAGAAGGACGCCGAACGGGCCTAACCGCTTTTTCCACGACGGCTGCTCTGCTCCGTTCGCCGGCACAGCCGGCTGCAACGCTGTAAACCCGGCGGCGTCGGGTCGCACCGGGTCCGCTTGCGTGGGTGCGGGTTCCGTAAAAAGAAATCCTTAGTCGAACAGATAGAGCGGAATGCCCGCGGGCGGGGCTTCCGCAACCGCGGGAGCGCCTTCGCCCGTACCCGCTTCGACCGGTTGCTCCACCAGTTGGCGGCAATAGATCCCGGTCTCACCGAGATACACCTCGAACTCCGCGGGACGTGCGAGTACGCCCTGAATCAGGGCCTCGCTCAACGGATCTTCAATGTATTTCTGGAGCGCGCGCCGCAACGGGCGGGCTCCATAGCTGCGATCCGTCAGGGTCTTGTCCAGAATGTACTTGGCCGCGTCGTCGTTCAGGCGGATCTTGATCTGCTTGGCGGCGAGATTGACATTCATCTGGTCCGCCAGCAGACGAACGATCTGAATGAGATCCTCGTCCGTCAGCGAGGTGAATAGAATCACTTCGTCCAGGCGGTTCAGAAATTCCGGATTGAAGGCCTTCTTCACCTCCGACATCACCTGATCTTCCACCTTGGCGGGAATTCCGGTGCCCGGCCCGGAGAAGCCCATGGGGCTGCGCTTGTCGAGGAAGCGAGCGCCGAGGTTCGAAGTCATGATGATGATGGTGTTCTTGAAGTCCACCGTGTTGCCCAGACCGTCGGTCAACTGGCCGTCTTCAAAAACCTGCAGCAGGATGTTGTAAACATCCGGATGCGCCTTCTCGATTTCATCCAGCAGGATGATCGAATAGGGCGCGCGCTTCACGCGCTCCGTCAACTGGCCGCCTTCTTCATAGCCCACGTAGCCTGGAGGCGAGCCGATCAGCTTCGAGACGGAGTGCTTTTCCATGAACTCCGACATATCGAAACGGATCAGCGATTTCTCACTGCCGAACAGGAACTCCGCGAGCGCTCTGGCGACCTCGGTTTTGCCGACGCCGGTCGGCCCCAGGAACAGGAACGATCCAGCGGGACGCTTGGGCGATTTCAATCCGGCGCGCGAACGGCGGATCGCACGCGCCAGAGCTGAGATCGCCTTTTCCTGGCTGATAATGCGCTTGTGCAGCTCCTGTTCAATCCGCAGAAGCTTCGATACTTCTTCTTCCTTAATCGCCGTCATGGGCACGCCGGTCCAGCGTGCGACCACGTCTTCGATGTCGTCTTTGGTGACCACACCGGTCGAGGTGTCGTCCAGATTGTACTTTTCACGCAATTGGCGAAGGTTCTCGCGCTCCTTGCGCTCCTCATCGGAGTAGAAGCGCGCCTTTTCAAATTCGTGATTCGCGATGGCATTTTCCATGCGATGCACGATAAATTTGATGCGCTTCTGGATATCGGCCACTTCTCCAGGCAGCGTGGTCTGACGCAGCTTCACGCGAGCACCGGCTTCGTCAATCAGATCGATGGCCTTATCCGGCAGAAAACGATCCGGGATGAAGCGCACCGAGGTGTGCACGGCGTTCTCGATCGCCTCGTCGGTGTAGGCCACTGCGTGGAATTTTTCGTACCGTTCTTTGATGCCGAATAGAATCCGCGTGGCGTCTTCTTCGTTCGGCGGCGGAACTTTCACCGCCTGGAAGCGGCGTTCGAGCGAGCGGTCTTTTTCAATCGATTTGCGATATTCCGCGGGCGTGGTCGCACCGATGCACTGAATCTCGCCGCGTGACAGCGCGGGCTTCAGGATGTTGGCCGCATCGAGCGAACCTTCGGCGGATCCCGCGCCTACGAGCGTGTGTAATTCGTCGATGAAGATGATGGCGTTCTGATTCTCCATCAATTCCTTCATGATGGTCTTCAGCCGCTCTTCGAACTGGCCGCGATATTTCGTTCCCGCGACGATCAGAGAAAGATCCAGGGCGAGAATGCGTTTGTCCGCGAGGAAAGACGGCACATCGCCATCGGCCACGCGCTGCGCAAGCCCTTCGACAATGGCCGTTTTGCCCACGCCGGGCTCGCCGATCAGCACCGGATTGTTTTTGGTGCGGCGGCACAGAATCTGTACGACGCGCTCCAGCTCGTAATCCCGCCCGATCAGCGGATCGAGAACGCCGTCCATCGCGGCCTGCGTCAGATCGCGGCTGAACTCACTGAGCAGCGAGCTTTCCTTGGGACGGTTGGAAGACATCTTCTCGGAGCTCGACCGCGCGATCTCCTCGCGCACCTGCGAAAGCCGGAGCCCGCGCTCATGGAGAATATCAGCGGCAAAACACTTCTCTTCGCGCAGCAGCCCGAGCAACAGATGTTCTGTCCCGATATGTTTGTGGCTGAGGCGCTCGGCCTCCTCGGCGCCGTAGGCCAGCACGCGCTTGCATTCGTGGCTCAGCGGTAAATCGACCGACGTGGAAACTTTCTCGCGCATCGTGGTGTGCGCTTCGATTTGCTTGCGGATGGAATCGACGGACGCGCTCGAGCGCAGGAAGCGGTTGGCTAACGCCTTGTCTTCCCGCAGCAGGCCCAGCAGAAGGTGTTCGGTTTCGATGCACGGGCTGCCAAACTGGCTGGCTTCGTAGCGCGCGAAGAAAATCACCCGGCGGGCTTTCTCGGTATAACGTTCAAACATGATGGCGACCTTCCTCGGTTGACAGTGTGGCTGGTACCAGTTGTCCCCGCTCGAGCGCGACCGCCCTGTCGGCGCGGCGCGCAAAATTCAAGTTATGCGTGACGTGAATCGACGTGAGCCGCCGCGACTTGTGCAACTCGTCGAGCAGGCTCATAATCATCTCTCCCGTTCGGTAATCGAGGCTCCCGGTGGGCTCGTCGGCGAGCAGTACGCTCGGATCGCCGGTGAGCGCGCGCGCCAGCACCACACGCTGCTGTTCGCCCCCGGAAAGTTCTCCCGCGCGATGCGTCGCGCGGTTGCGCAGGCCCACTTCGTCGAGCCGCGCCATGGATACGGGCTCCGCCTGGTCCCGGCTCTGGCCGCGTATCAACAAGGGCATCATCACATTCTCAAGCGCGGTAAATTCGGCGAGTAAAGACTGAATCTGCCAGACATAGCCAAGCTCGCGGTTACGGAACTCGGATAACTGGTCCCCCGAAAGCTTACAAATGTCATTCTGACCGAAGTATATCGCACCCTCCGTAACCCTGTCCAACCCGCCCAGAAGGTGCAACAACGTGCTTTTCCCCGCCCCTGATTCCCCGACGAGCGCCAGCTTCTCGCCGCGCGCCACTTCCAGGTTCAGGTCCGAAAAAACCACCAGGTCGTGGTCGCCCGAACGATACTTTTTAGTGACACCAACCGTGCGTATGGCGGTCTCTTCAAACATAACCCTACTGTCATTATCGGGCATTCAAATGGAATGCTACATATGAAAAGACGGCCATCTGAAGGAAAGGCTAGGAAAAGACCTCCGCGAGCGCGCGTTCGAGCACATGCTTCCCGATCCGGAACGGCCGAATCGGCACGTTACCGTACAACGATGTTCACAAGTTTATCCGCGACCACGACGACCTTCACCACCTGTTTCCCGTCGAGGAATGCCTTCACCTTCGCGTCCTGCTGTGCGATTTTTTCAAGCTCCTCCGTCGGCGTTCCCACCGGAACCGCGATGCGGCTGCGCAACTTGCCGTTGACCTGCACGGGGATCTCCCACAGATCTTCCGCCGCCAGCTCTTCGCTCCACTGCGGCCACGGTTGACGGAAGACTGGCCCAGCGCGCCCGAGCTGCTCCCATAGTTCCTCGGCGATGAAGGGCGCGAACGGCGCGAGCAGCAGCGTCAGATCGCGCAGGATCTCGTCGAGCGCGGAGCGGGAAAGCCCGGCTTCTTCTTCGTACAGAGCATTGGTCAGCTCCATCAGCGCCGCGATCGAAGTGTTGAAGTGCCAGCGATTGTTGAAATCTTCCGTCACTTTGCGAATGGTTTGGTGGAGTTTGCGCAGAGCTCTCCGGTCGCCTGGATTCTCGACGGGTCCATCCGCCGCCGCTGCCGATTCAGCGTTCTGAGGAACATTGCGCGTGACAAACCGCCAGACACGTTCGAGGAAACGGCGCTGCCCGCCCACGCTCGCCTCGATCCACGGCATGTCTTTTTCGGGAGGCGCCGCGAACAGGACGAACAGGCGGCACGTGTCCGCTCCGTATTTGCCCACCATCTCCTCCGGATCGATGACGTTGCCCTTGGATTTCGACATGGCCGAACCATCTGTACCTAACACCATGCCCTGGGTGAATAAATTCTGCGCGGGCTCGGAATTCTCGATCAGGCCCATGTCGCGCATCACTTTCGTAAAGAACCGGGAGTAAATCAGGTGCAGAATGGCGTGCGTCACACCGCCGATGTACTGGTCGATGGGAAACCATTTTTTGATCGCCGCTCCGTCGAACGGCGCGCGATCGTTGTGCGGATCGCAGTAGCGATAAAAGTACCAGGAAGAATCGACGAACGTGTCCATGGTGTCGCTTTCCCGCTGAGCGTCTTCACCGCACAAAGGACACTTTACGTTCATGAACTCGGGCACTTCAGCGAGCGGCGAACGGCCTTTGCCGGTGAATTGCACATGGTAGGGCAGCGTGACCGGTAAGTCCTTTTCGGGGACCGGAACCAGGCCGCACTTCGGGCAATGAATCATGGGAATCGGCGTGCCCCAATACCGTTGGCGCGAAACGCCCCAATCCTTGATCCGGAATGTGATCGCCGCTTTGCCGAAGCCCTTTTCCTCGGCGTAGCGATTCATCACCCGCCGCGCTTCCACGCTTGGAAGACCGGAAAACCCTCCGGATTTTTCGGTCACGCCGTCCTCCGTGAATGCGGCCTTCGGATTCTCGTCGAGCGGTCCGTCCGCCGGACGAATGACAGACCGGATCGGGATCCCAAACGTCGTGCAAAAATCGAAATCGCGCTCGTCGTGAGCCGGAACGGCCATGATCGCGCCGGTGCCGTAGTCCATCAGGACGAAGTTCCCGATCCAGATGGGAATTTTCTCTCCACTGAAGGGGTTGATGGCGAAGCGATTCACGGATGTCCCGTCTTTGATCAGATCAGCCGGCCCCTGTTGTTTGCGCGCGTCGATCAACTGCTTCGCCTTCGCGCGCCCGGCCTCGTCGAGCAGCGCCTGCGCGATGGGATGCTCCGGCGCCAGAATCACGCAAGTGGCCCCATAAATCGTGTCTACGCGCGTCGTAAAGACCCGAATTTTATCCGGAGAGCCCTCGACGGCGAAGTCGATTTCCGAACCTTCGCTGCGTCCGATCCAGTTGCGCTGCATCGCCAGCACGCGCTCCGGCCATCCACCCGCCAGCCGGTCATACGTATCGCGCAGCAATTCATCCGCATAATCCGTGATCTTCAGAAACCATTGCTCAAGGGCCCGCTGCTCCACCGGTGTGGATTCGTGGCGCCAGCAGCAGCCGTCGATCACCTGCTCATTCGCGAGCACGGTCGCGCATTCCGGACACCAATTCACCAGGGCCTTTTTGCGGTACGCCAGCCCGCGTTCGAACATTTTGAGGAAAAGCCACTGGTTCCAGCGATAGTATTCCGGATCGCACGTGGCGATTTCCAGGGACCAGTCGTAGGAAAAGCCCATGCGGTGCATTTGCCGCGTCATTTCCGCGATCTTGGCGCGCGTCCAATCCTGCGGATGAGTGTGGCCCTTGATGGCGGCATTTTCGGCCGGCAAGCCGAACGCGTCCCACCCGATCGGATGAAGCACGTTATAGCCGCGCATCCACATATACCGCGCGAGCGCGTCGCCGATCGAGTAATTGCGCACGTGACCCATGTGTAGACGCCCGCTCGGATAGGGGAACATTTCCACCACGTAGTATTTGGGCGCTTCGGAGCCGGCGCTCGCGCGGTACAAATTCACATCGTGGCGCCAGCGATCTTCCCACTTCAGCTCGATTTGGTTGTGGTCGTACGTACTTTCCGGCATAGGTCCTTGAGTGTTTCGACGTTCCTCTTATCGTCGCCATCCCGATCCACCGGCGTTTCTAAAATAAAAGGTTTTCCACGAAGCTTCGGGTGGGTGAGGATGCGGCGAAACCCGTCAAGACCAATATAGCCTTCGCCGATATTGGCGTGCCGGTCCAGCCGCGAACCGAGCGTGCCTTTCGAATCGTTGGCATGGATCACGTGGACGTTGTCCATGCCCAGCACGCGCTCGATTTCGGCGACCGTTCGCTTTAAACCTGGCTCGCTTGCGATGTCGTGTCCGGAAGCCAGCAGGTGGCATGTATCGAGGCAAAATCCCACCGGAAGATCCGTGAATCGCGGGGCAAACTCGCGAATCGTCGCGAGCTCTTCGAACCTCCCTCCGATCTGTGCGCCGGCTCCCACCGTCCCTTCCACCAGCAGCATCAGCTTGCCGAAATTCAGGCCGCTCGCCGCGGCGCCCAGGGCTTCGAGCAGAGCAAGAACCCCCTGCTCGCAAGTTTGCCCTTTGTAGTTTCCCGGATGCGCGACCAAATATTCAGCGCCCAGGGCAATGGCGCGCTCAAGCTCTCCTCGAAATGCCACGATGGATTTCTGCCGCACGGTTTCGTCCGCGGCCGCGAGGTTAATCAGATAGTTGTCGTGAATGACCAGCGGCGACAGATCGAATTTCTGCCGCGCACGATTCAGGAGCGCGATCGCGGACTCGCTCGGAACAGACGCTTTCCATTGACGCGGGCTCGCGGAAAAGATTTGAAACGCGTTCGCGCCGAGCTCGGCGGCCTTGACCGCGGAGTGCTCGAGCGATTTCGCAATAGAGGTATGGATGCCGATGCGCACGCGGGCTCAGTCCGGCCGGTCCCAGCGAGACGCGCAAGCAGCGGCGCACAACCGCGGGACCCGCATGATCACTCATAATAGCGGTAGCGAGCCGAGTTATGAAACGCGCTATCTGGTTATTGTGCGCCGCGGTACTGCTGGCGAGCGTGTGTGCGGCGGCCGACCGTCTGTATTTGAAGGACGGCGATTACCAGCTGGTCCGCGAATATCAGGTCCAGCCGGATCGCGTTCGCTACTATTCCACCGAGCGCGGCGATTGGGAAGAAATTCCTTTGGAGCTGGTGGATCTGGAGCGCACAAAAAAGGAAGCCGCCGCGCAGCAGGCCGTCCTCAAGGAGGACGCCAAAGTCGTCGCGGAGGAAGATGCGGCCGTTCGCGCCATGCGCGAGGAGGTCGAGAAAGTTCCCACGGAAACCGGTGTGTACTATTTGCGGGGCGAGAAGCTCGAACCGATTAAGATCGCCGAACCGAAGATCGTGACCAGCACCAAACGCCAGGTGCTGCGCATTCTGGCGCCGATGCCTCTTGCGGGCAAATCCACCGTGGAACTCGATGGACTCGTCTCGCCCAATGCGGTGGAGGGGCGCGAGCCGCAATTTTATTTTCGGCTCGCCGATGACGAACGCTTCGGCATCGCCAAGCTGACGCCCAAGAAAGACGCCCGCATCGTGGAGAACCTGAGCATCCTGACGGTGCAAAGAGAGCGCATCGTTGACGAAAAGGTGGACATCGTGCCGACTTTCAAGAAGCAGGCGGCGGAGCTGTTGTATAAGATCTGGGCCGAGAAACCTCTCGATCCCGGAGAGTATGCGCTCATCGAATACACCGAAGGCAAGATGAATCCCCGCATCTGGGATTTCAGCGTGAAATAACCCGGCGGAAGAACGCTAGCGATTGTTCGGCGCATTTCTCCCAGCGGAACCGCTCGGCGCTCGCCCGTCCGTATCCCGCGAGCCTGGCGCGCTCGGAAGGAGAATCGAGCAGTCCTTCGATCGCCGCGGCGATCTCCTCCGCATCTGTCGGATGAACGAGCACGGATCCATCCCGCGCTACTTCGGGCAAAGCGGAGGTGTTCGAAGTAATCACGGGTACGCGCGCCGCGAGCGCCTGCGCCACGGGAAAACCGAAACCTTCGTAGAGCGACGGATACAAAAAGATCGTCGCCCCCGCCATCAATCCGGGCATTTCCGGCTCGGGCACGTAGCCCAGATAGATCGCCTCCGATCGCACGCGGGCAACCGTTTCTTCCGCCGCCCACCCGCGCGGACCCGCGATGACCAGATCGAATTCCTTACGCAAGCTGCCGCGCACCTGCTTCCACGCATCGAGGAGCGTGTCGAGATTCTTGCGCGGTTCGATGGTGCCGACGCTCAGCACATAAGGTCGTCCGCGGTCTCGCGGCGTCGCGTCGAAATATTCGGGAGCGACGCCCGAATGGATGGTGGTGATAATCTCCGGCGCAATGCCGAGCAGCCGGATGGCGTCCTGGCGCGTGTTCTCCGACACCGCGATCAGCCCGTCGGCACGGCTGAGGATGCGATCGGCAAACTGTAAATCAGCCACCGAGCTCGCGGGTGTATTGCGCTCCGGCATCAGCCAGGACGTGAGATCGTGCACCGTGGCCGTCAGCTTCGCGCGCCGCGGAGCCGCGCGAATCAAGTTCGAGGCATGAAACACTTGGGCGTCGCCCAGGGCCTTATCGAGCGGCGCCGGCTCCGAAAATACGCAGCGCGTGGACGAAAGCCAGGCGCGACGCCGTGGACGCGATGCCGAGGGGAGAACCCTCGTGGTTCAGCGCACCCAAATCGTCCAGGAAAGGAAACAAGCGGATCTCGTCCCCGCGCGCCGCGGCGCGCAGATGCCGCATCCAATGATGAATGTAATTCTTGACGCCCGCGCTGCGGACCAGCGCCGGCGTGGCATCAATCGTGATGCGCATGGCTCAATTTCCCTAAACCGCTACTGGTTCGAAAACACCGATTTCCCGCCACTCTGCGCAAGGCTGTGCAGCCGCTCGCGGCCGACCAACTGGACCAATCGCTCCTCCCGCGGCTTCTCGACGCACAGGTAGGCGCGCTGGGGACCGAGCCATATTTGCTGAAATCGCGCGTCGTCGATAAACACGTCCTGCGGCGCGTTCGGCGCATTGGAACCATATTCAAGATTGTTGACGCGGCCATTCAAAAGCAAAAACCGCTCCTTATGATATGCCTCGGCATAAAACACGATCGAGGAAAATGCATAGTACTGATCGTCGAGAATGACGGTGCCGTGCGGAGCCCGATTCAGCGCCTCGGCAAGCGGACGCGACGCGAGATAGGGATCGAACGCCACCAGCGCGAGACGCGCCGCGTGGAAAAACAGCACCATCATAATCACGACGCCCACGTTGCTCTTGCGCCACGCGGAAAACGCGCCGATCACGAAGGCCGCCCCCGCAGCCATCAGCGGGACGCGCAGGTAGGCGAACGATTCCATCGTCAGGTCGCCCATGTGCCCGAGCGAAAGCGTGTACGCCACCTGGCGCTGCACCAAAGCCTGCGAAATATCGCCGGGTGCGGGCAGATTCCAAACATTGCCAAGCAGAAAGATCGTGACCAGGGCGGCAAGAGTCGCGATCACGGCGAGAACAACCTGGCCGCGCCGGCACCACGACCGGGCGGAATCCTCACTCATGGCCGACCCAAGCAGCAGCGCGAGCGCCGGATAGCAGGGCATCGAATAATATTCCTGGGTCGAGGAGAAGGTGAAGAAAATCAGCAGAAATCCGGCCCAGCAGAGGCACAGCAGCCGCAATTTCGACGCGCGATCCACGGGACGAAACCGGAGTTTTACGATAGCCGGGAAATACACGCTAAACGGAAACAGCCACGCCAGATGGAAAAGCCAGAAGTAGAGGCGCGGAACCGTGTTGTAATCGCGCGGAAAGCGCAGGTTCAGAAAACGCAGCAGGTGCTCATTGATGAAATAGAACCAGAAGAAGCCGTGATAGTGGCCCGGCCCGCTGTACATCGTGAATTCGAAGTATGGCGGATTCCGCAGCGTCGCCAGCACGTGCCAGGGAGCGGCAATCGCGAGCGCGACCGCGAGTCCCGAAAAAATATGCAGCCGTCGCCACGTTTCCCGCTTCTTGATTTCTCCCGTGAACGCCAGATACAGAAGCGCGGCGGCGATCGGAAATACCGCGGCAATCAGACCCTTCAGCAGCAATCCCGTTCCAATCGCGGCCGCCATGACTCCGCTCCACAATCGCGGCCTCGATTCCTGCGCATCGAGCGCGCGCAGCAGCGCCCACATGGCGAGAGCGATGGTCGCCGTCACGGTGACATCGGGAATTTGAATGCGCGTGAACAGCCACAATCCTATACATGTGGCTATCGTGAGACCCGCGTAGAGACCTGCGCGCAGCGAGAACGCCCACGCTCCGATGCGAAACGTGAGCCACGCGAGAAAAATCGCGGAGAGTGCCACCGGCAGCCGTGCGGCCCAGTCGTGCACGCCGAAAATCTCGTAAGACACCGCGATCATCCAGTAGATCAGCGGGGATTTCTCCAGATACGCGATGCCGTCCAGCCGCGCCGTCACCCAATCGCCCGAATCGAGCATGTTGCGGGCGATCTGCGCCTGCACGGAATCCACGTCGTCCATGAGGGACGGCGGACTGACGACGCACCCGAGGTAAATCGCAGCGGCGACCAGGACGACGATTAGGGCGTAACGGCGCTCGCGGTGGGGGTCTCGCGGCTCCCGGTCGCTTTGGACGGCGGCTCGATTTGCCATCGTTTCATCCAAAGGAATAGAACCAGAAGTCCCCATAAGTGATATCCGAGATTAGCACGGCGCTCCAGATGCAACCGCATCACCTGTTCGACCGCGGGCCACCGCAATAAACCGGAGGCGCGTACGTTCGATTCACTCAAAGTTTCGGTGAGCAGCGGACGCAGCGGGCCGCGGAGCCAGTGGTGGGCCGGGATGTCGAAGCCTTCTTTCCCGCGTTTCAGAACCGCCGAGGGAAGCTTGTTGCGCATCAGTTTCGCGCAGCACGAATTTCAGCGCGGTCCCGCGAATTTTCAGATTTTCCGGCAGGCGCGCCGCAAATTCGACGATGCGGTGATCGAGAAACGGCGGCCGCACTTCGAGCGAGTGCGCCATGCTCATGCGGTCGCATTTGTTGAGGATATCGTCCGGCAGATAGCACAGCTGATCGAGCCACAGAAATCGGTTTAAAGATCCAACTCCGTCTCCCGGAAGCTCGATCGGCGCGGCGCGCGATCCGGGATCTGAGAGCAGATTGCTCCGTTCGAGGGCGCCGACAGAGCCTTCCTTTGAATCACCGAAGGTGCCGTTCCAGTAGAAATGCGCGTCCACCGGATCGAGCAGCGAGCCTTCCAGCATTCGCGTGATCTTGTAATCCAGGCCGATTTTTTCATCCGATACCGGCAGAAGCCGCGCCGCGCGCGCCGCCCAGCGCACGAACACCGTAAGGGACCATCGCGCAGACGCCGCGCATAGCGATCCGCCAGATACGTTTTGTAACCTCCGAAGAATTCATCGGCGCCATCGCCGGAAAGCGCCACGGTCACGTCCTGGCGGCACATTTTCGAAAGAAACCACACCGGCAGCGCGCCGGCATCGGCGCTCGGTTCATCCGAATAGAAGGCAAATTCTTCGATCGCAGACGGCAGATCGACCTCGGGATTCAAATCGAATTCGTGATGATCGGTCTGGTAGTGTTTGGCGACTTCGCGGAAATAAGGCGTCTCATCGAAGCTGCGGCCCCGAAAGGAAACCGAAAACGTTTTCAGGCGCGACGAAGACTCTTCCGCGGCGTAGTGCAAAATCGCGGAGGAATCCAGTCCGCCGCTCGACCACACGCCGAGAGGAGCATCCGCAATCAGATGTTCCCGCACGGAAGCGCGCAGCAGGCGATCGAGCTCCTCGCTTGCCGAAGGCAAGATCCCAGCGCGATTCCGGACGAAACTCGAGTTTCCAATAGCGCTCGATCTTCGCGCGGCCTTCTTGCCATTCGATCCAGCATCCCGGAGATAATTTTTCGATCCCTTCGACCATCGTCTCGGTGCCGGGAATGTAGTTCAGCGCAAGATAACGATCCAGGGCGGAGGGGTTTATGTAGCGCGGAATCTCCGGATGCAGAAGAATCGCCTTCATCTCGGAGCCGAAGTACAGGTCGGCGTTGCGGATGGCGTAATACAGGGGCTTGATGCCCACGCGATCGCGCACCAGCACCAGACGCCTGCGCGTTCGTTCCAGAACGCCGCGCCGAACATTCCGCGTAGCCGGCGAAACGCCTCTATGTCCCATTCGAGGAACGCGTGGAGCACCACTTCCGTATCGCAATGCGTGGCGAACCGATGCCCTAGGGCCTCGAGTTCCCGCCGCAGCTCGGCGTGATTGTAAACCTCGCCGTTGAAGACCAGCACGGTGCCGCCATCGGGACCCGAGGCTCGCTGATCATCGGCTGGTCGCCGTGTTCCAGATCGATGACGCGCAGCCGTACGGCACCGAGCGACACATGCGGCGGATTCCCAGACGTCCTGTTTATCGGGCCCGCGATGCGTCAGCGCCCGCGTGACGGTCCAGATGCGGGAAGCGTCGGCGGGCCGGCGATCGTGGGTAAATCCGGCGATGCCGCACACGTCGGAAGGCCTCCGTCAGGATTCCAGCTGTTCCGGAAAAACCGCGTAGCCCTTGGGAGGCGGGAACAACTCTTCGAGCAGCATGAGGCGCCTGCGCAGATAGCGGCTCGGCAGCTGGCGTGGGCCGGTGTCGACATCGATATCGCAGCAGATGCCGTGCAGGTAAAGGGTAAGCGTATCGATAAAGGACTGCCAGGCGTATTCGCTGAACGCCTTGCCCCGTTGGGTGCGCGCGCGTGCCGCCGGATCGGCGCAAACTCTGCTTCAGGCGCCAGCTCGGCTCGTCCACCTCGCCGTGGACGTCGGCGCTAATCTCCTCGCGCACGATGCGGCCGTACCGGTTCTCGACATCGTCGCTACGGCGGTCCGCCATCAGCGTCGCCAGCAAATGAAAGAGCCGGTAGTGATACTCCGCCACTTCCTGATCCTTCAGTGCGAACGCCAGTACGGTCTCCTCGCCGAGCTTCAATTGGGTGGAGGTGGAAAGCAGCTCGTCCGGCGGGCGTTCAATCGAGACGTAGTCCGCCCTGGAGGCGGCCGGAGCTTTCTTCTTCTCGGCCGCATCCCCGCGTTCCAGGTACGGGACCAGGAAAATGGAGATCTTCGGGAGCGCGGCCGCGACCGCGGCCGGAAGCGCGGCGATGGGCTCCTCCAGATATTCTTTCAAGTCCTCTTCCGACATCGGCACGGAGGCGCAGAAGTAGGAGAACGTATTGCTGAGTGGAATCATCTCGCCGCGGAACCGCTCGGCGAACTGGCGCACGCTCAGTTTGGATAAGTCGAATTGAGCCGGCATCAGAGTGGCCCCTTCATTCTATCCGATCCAGGCACGAGCGTCGGCCGTTTCGCGGTATACCGCTGATTCCTCGTCAGAAAAAGCTTTTCTGACTGCGGTTTTGTGAAGGCTTCGGCGCCGAGCGCCACGAGCGGGCCGGCTGAAACATATTCGTCATGGAAGAAATCGCTGCGAAACTTGCCTCGCCCGATCTCAGCGGTTAGCCTCAAATGAGACCCGTGCGAGGCGAACATTCCATCCCGAAACCTTTGGTGCGCCGGACTGCCCATTTGTCGATGTTCCGGTACCGGCTTCTCGCCTTCCTCTCCGTCATGGGGCCCGGATTCATTACCGCGAACGTCGATAACGACCCCGGCGGAATCCTGACCTATTCGCAGGCGGGCGCCGAAGTTCGGCTACGTCCTGCTGTGGACCCTGATCCCGACCACCATCGCACTCATCGTCGTGCAGGAGATGGCCGCCCGCATGGGCGCCGTGACGGGCAAAGGCCTCTCCGACCTGATCCGTGAAGAGTTCGGCCTGCGCGCCACCTTCATCACCATGGCGATCCTCAGCGTCGCCGATTTCGGAAATATCGCGGCTGAATTCGCGGGCCTCGCGTCCGGGCATGGGAGTTTTCGGCGTCACCAAATATCTATCCGTTCCCGCGGGCGCGATTCTGGTTTGGCTCGTGGTCGTGCGCGGCCGGTATAAACCGGTGGAGCGCATGCTCATCCTGTTCTCCCTGATCTATTTCACCTACCCGATCTCGGCATTCCTCGCGAAGCCCGACTGGAAGCTCGCCTTGCACGACACGCTGGTGCCGCAATTCCATGGCGACTCGCAGTACATCGTCATGATCGTCGGCTTGATCGGAACCACAATTACGCCATGGATGCAGTTCTATCTGCAGGCGTCCATCGTCGAAAAGGGCGTCGATCGCCGGCATTATTCGCTTTCCCGCTGGGACGTGATCGTCGGCTGCATTGTCACCGACGTCATCGCTTTCTTCATCGTGGTCGCCTGCGCCGCGACTATTTTCAAAGCCGGAGGCGGCGAAATCACCGACGCCGCCGACGCCGCCAAAGCACTGGTGCCATTCGCCGGACGGTTTGCCGGAATCCTGTTTGCGATCGGTCTGGTGAATGCATCCCTGCTCTCCGCGGCCATCCTGCCGTTGGCCACCGCTTACAACGTGTGCGAAGGGCTGGGCTTCGAATCCGGCGTGGAAAAGCGATTTTCAGAGGCGCCCATCTTTTACTGGCTCTATTCCATGCTGATCGTTTGCGGTGCGGGATTCGTGCTGATTCCGCGCATGCCTCTGCTGAAAGTCATCCTGTTTTCGCAGGTCGCCAACGGGATCCTGCTGCCTTTCGTGCTTTTTTACATGCTGATGCTGATCAACCGCAAGCGCATCATGCAGGAATACACCAACAACGTCTGGCAGAACGCCATTGCCTGGTCGACGGCGATCGTGATGGTCGCGCTGACCGCCGGCCTGATTTTTTACACCGTCCGGTCTTAACGCGCGGGAGCCGAAGGACGGCCATCGGGCGCGGTTTTTCTCGTCTTGATGTGGTATTCTTCCGCTGAAAAGGAGGCACTGCCGATCATGGACCGCACGCACGAACCTTCGATTTCGGAACGCAAAAAGGCCGGCGATTACCCGCAGGAATTGCTGAATCTGTTCGACCGCTATGTGCACGGCGAGATCGAACGCCGTGATTTTCTCGAGGGCGCCAAGAAATTCGCCGTCGGGGGTCTGACCGCCACCGCGATTTGGGAAAGTCTCCGCCCGCATTACGCGTGGGCGCAGCAGGTGGCCAAGGATGACAAGCGCATTCAGACGGAATATGTTACGGTGCCGTCTCCGAACGGCAACGGAAACATCAAGGGGTACCTCGTGCGCCCCGCGAACCTCACCGGCAAAGTTCCTGCCGTGCTCGTCGTGCATGAGAATCGAGGCTTGAATCCCTATATCGAGGACGTGGCGCGCCGCCTGGGCACGTCCAACTTCATTGCGTTCGCCCCCGACGGACTTACCTCCGTCGGCGGATATCCGGGTGATGAAGAGAAGGCCGCCAAAGTCTTCGCCACGGTCGATCGCGACAAGATGACCGAAGATTTCATCGCCGCCGCGCGCTGGCTCAAGGCTCGGCCGGATTGCACCGGCAAAATCGGCGTGGTCGGCTTTTGCTTCGGCGGCGGGATCGCCAATGTTTTGGCCGTGCGGATGGGCTCGGATCTGGCAGCGGCCGTGCCCTTTTATGGCGGGCAGCCCAAGGCCGCGGATGCCGCGAAAATTAAGGCTCCCATGCTCCTGCATTACGCTTCGCTCGACGAACGCATTACCGGCGGCTGGCCGGCGTTCGAGGAGGCGCTGAAGGCAAATCACGTCCACTACGAAGCCTTCATTTATCAAGGGGCAAATCACGGCTTTCATAACGACACGACGCCGCGCTATGACGAGGCGAACGCGAAACTCGCCTGGCAAAGGACGGTGGATTTCTTTAACAAGAATCTGCGAGCGAGTTAGCTCTCGACCGAGCAGCGCGCGGCAAGGCGGTCGCCTGGTTTCGGCCGTCGGGGAATCGATCCGCGTGCGTTAGTATGAATAGCCAGAGTGCGGCCGGACACGACCGGCCGGCGCCGGAAAAGGAACAAAAATGCGGCTCTCCACGATTTCTCTCGGGATTCTTCTTTCCATTGGTTTCGCATCCGCGCAGACTCCCGCGAGTCCCGATCTTCACTTGCGCGGCGACCGCTTCAAGCCCTTGACCTACGATCAATTGACGCCCGAGCAAAAGGCCATGGCCGATCATCTGCTCGCGGGCGAGCGCGGCGGAATGAACGGGCCCTTTAACGTGACCCTGCGGAGCCCGGAAGTGGGCGATCAGGCTCAAAAGCTCGGAGCGTTGCTGCGCTTTCACACCACGCTTCCCCCCAAGCTCAATGAAATGGCGATCCTGATGACCGGGCGATTCTGGAACGCTCAGTATGAATGGTCGGCTCACAAGAAGCTCGCCTTGAAAGCCGGCTTAAGCCCCGCGATCATTGACGCGATTGCCGCCGGGAAGCGTCCGGGCACGATGCAGCCGGACGAGCAGGCAATCTACGATTTCGGGCACGAGCTGCTTGAGAAAAGACAGGTCAGCGACGCTTCGTTCAAGGCCGTGGTCGACAAGTTCGGCGAACGAGGAGCCGTCGACCTTACCGGTGTCATGGGCTACTACAGCTTCGTTTCCATGATGCTCGATATCGACCGATATCCTTTGCCGGCGGGCGAGAAGCCCGAGTTGAAGCCGTTGCGCTAGATCTGAATTCTAAACTTGCCGCGACGTGCGCCGGCTGTTGTTTCCTGCTGTGTTTTTTCACGCAGCACGCGTGGAAAGTCACTCGAAACGCGACCTGCGCGACTGTCGGCGCCGACACCTAAAGACCAGACTCCAAGAGGCTTAAAGAAACGCGCATGGTGGCAATCCAACTGCACACCAAAACGCTGGAAGAGCATTATGCCGCCGCATCACAGCCCTCGGGATTATTCGCAAACGCCGTTGAACGTTTATTGGGAAGTGACCCAGGCCTGTGCACTCGCCTGCCGCCACTGCCGCGCCGAAGCGGTTCCCACGCCGCATCCGATGGAGCTCACGCTGCAGGAAGGATTGGAGTTTTTGCGCCAGATCCCAGAATTCGGGCACCCGCTTCCGCACCTGATTCTCACCGGCGGCGATCCTCTGATGCGCGAAAATCTTTATGCATTGATCGACGAAGCACGCCGGTTGGGGATTGCGTTGTCGATTACACCCGCGGCAACCCCCGCGCTGACGAGAGAAACGCTGGTCGAACTGAAAGCGCACGGCGTCGAGGGGCTCGGTCTCAGTCTCGACGGCTCGACCGCGGAGAAGCACGATTCGATCCGCGGCATCCCGGGAACATTCGATCGGACGATGCAGGCGATTCACCGGGCGCGGGAGCTCGCCATGCCGCTGCAGGTGAATACGCTCATTTCCGCCGAGACGGCTCCCGATTTGCCGGCTGTTTACGAGTTGCTGAAGCCTCTGGGCATCGCGCGCTGGAGCCTTTTCTTTCTGATCGCAGTAGGACGCGGCAAAGTTCTTCAGGCTCTTTTTCCGGAGGAAGCGGAAAAGCTCATGGGCTGGATCTACGAGACTTCCCCCCAGGCGCCGTTCCTCGTGGCGACCACGGAAGCTCCGTCGTACCGGCGGGTCGCGCTCGAACGCATGCGTGAGGACGGACTTACCGGCGAACAAATCAAAAGCACCGGAATCTACCGCGGCTTCGGGATCCGCGACGGTCACGGCATCGTGTTCGTCTCGAGCACCGGCGACATCTGCCCTGCCGGCTTTCTTCCGCTCGTCGCTGGCAACGTCCGCACGAATCGCCTCGCAAGCGTGTATCGCCGCGCGCCGCTCTTTGAAGCTCTGCACGATCCCGGACATTTTGAAGGACGCTGTGGCGCCTGCGAGTATCACGCGTTGTGCGGAGGCTCGCGGTCGCGAGCGTTCGGAGCGGCGCAGAATCCGCTGGCTTCGGACCCATTGTGCACCTTCGAGCCGCAGCGGGAAGGAACGCCAAGCGTTCCGACGAGGCGCCTGTGAACGGTCCCCGCAAACGGGCGCACTGTTCCACGCCGACTCTCAGGAGTCCTTCTGGGATTCGCCCAAATAGTTGAGATAGGCGGGGTAGCTAACCTTCGAAATTCCAAGCGCGTCTTCCACTAGGCTGCCTCGCGAGGGTGAACTGTTCGCTCAATTTCCTTCGCTTTTCTATCCGCGGCCGCGGCCAAATCGTAGGACGCTTGTAAATTCATCCAGAACCTTGGCGTCGTGTTGAAATACCGCGCCAGGCGGAGAGCCGTGTCTGCGGTAACAGCCCGCCGCCCGTGAACGATCTCGCCCATTCGCGTCGCCGGCACGCGCAGTTCGATCGCCAGCCGGTTTACGCTCATGCCGAGCGGCCTCAGGTAGTCCTCAAGAATCGTTTCGCCCGGATGAGGGAAACGGATCTGTTCCGTTTTGCGTTTCATGGTGCTCCCCTAGTGGTAGTCCGTGATCTCGACATCGAATACGTCGCCGTCTTTCCATCGGAAACACACCCGGTATTGATCGTTGATGCGGACGCTGTATTGTCCTTGCCGCTTTCCCTTCAAGGCTTCCAGACGGTTCGCCGGCGGTGACGCCAGATCGCGAAGCTCGGATGCGTTATCGATCTGAACCAGTCTCCGCAGTGCGACTCGTTCGATACTCCGCAGTCGCCGTACACGTTGTCGCCGATAGATGTCTTCCGTGTCCTTATCGCGAAAAGATCGGATCACACGACCAGGATAGCACGTAGAGCGTTATACGTGTCACGTTCAACGCGCGTCAGCCGATCTTCCGTTGGAGCAGTTTCCAGGCAAGGATCGCGGAGGTTACGCACAAGGTCGCCCCTCCCGCGAGCAAAAGCAGAACGACGATGTCCCACGCAGGACGGTAATTGTAGAGCCACGGAAAATCGAACGAATGCAGGCCATGATAGAGCCAGCGCTCGAGTCCTCCGTCCGCATTCTGAATGTCAACGATATCCGCTGTTGCCGGATCAATGTAATATCCGTCACTGGGCTCATCAGCGCGGGGACGAACGAAGATTGCCGGTAACGGGCGTTCCCCGGTTCGATCGGCATAATAAGCTTCGTACCTGGTAACGGTTCGAACTTCCGCCAAGGATCCAGGCGCAATCGTTTTACGGATGGCTCCGACGATCTGGTCCGGATCGAAGGCTGCGCGCGGCGCGCCGTCAACCGGAATCACATAGGAAGCCTTCGCGGCTTCCCGATCCACAGCTCCATACGTGATAGCCCCATACGCGATATAGAAAGGATCGCCGGCGAAGAACATTAGATCCATTGCTTTGGTTTTCAGATTCCGCGGCACGGACTGAAGCGCCGCGGCCGGAAGTTTTTTGGAAAACAGCGCCAGATCGTCACGATCGCCACGCAGCGCTTCCACGATCTTGCCCTCGCCGGGCGATGCCTGCGGGAGAAGCGCAGGGAACGGGTCCATCGAGAGCATCCCGCTGAAGGCCCAGGTGCAGGCCAGAATGCCGAAAAACAATCCGAAGATCATATGCAGGCGCTTCGTGCCCGCATACGGAATGCTTGCGGGCTCCCCTTCGAATCGATAGCGCTTCGATGGTGAATAAACCAGAACCCCGACGAGCAGCCCGCTGATCGCCATCAGCGTCCCGATTCCCGCGAGCCAGATCACGATGCGGGTCCACAACAGCCCGTTTTTGCGCAGGGGCGTGAAGTACAGCCAGTGAGGAATGGGGCCGAGATACGCGCCCAGCCGCGAGGCACGCGTCGTCGCTTGCATCACTTGTCCGCTCGAAGGCGAAACATAGACCTGCTGGCCGTCCGGGAAAGAATACTTCACCAGAGGAAGATACTCGCTCGCGTCGCCAACCGTCCACTGATCCGGCTCACGAACTTGCTCGACGGTCGCCTGGCTTGGAGGAAGGCCCGCCCAAGCGGACGCCGTGCGCAGATTCAGCTCCGGCGCATAGTCCTCCTGCAGTTTGCCGTCGTCGGCATAGACGATGACCTGCTCCGGAACCGCTCCGAACCAGTAGGCGGGGCGTCCATCAAACATCGCGAGACGAACCAGTCCGGGCACGCGGCGGCCCGACGTCTTATAAGCCTGTTCGGGCGAAACAAGAATACGAGACGCGTCGAGAGTTTGCGCATGGCGCTGCCGGTCGGAGTCGCGGACTTCAGGGAAGGGGCAGTACATCATGAAGGCTCCCGAGACGAACCACCATGTGAACAGCAGACAGAACGCGACGCCCATCCAGCGATGGCAGAAGATGGCGAACCTGCGCACGATTCGAATCATGGCGACGGCTTACTCGGCCGAGGCTTTTAGCGTGCCGTTCTTCCGCGCGATTTCCGCCAGCGTGGGATAAAACTGCACGAATGTGCTGTCCACGGCGCCGTTTTGTTCGTGGCAGGTAAAACAATCGGCGCTTCGTGGAAAAGGCGTGCCGCGATCGGTGTCGCGAAACGCGTAAAAGGCCCAGCCTCCGCGCGATGCATCCTTCACGTGGGCCTCCACGGCGGCGATGCCCGTTTGCACGCGGCCATCCTTGTTGATCGAAACCTTGCTATCGGAATTGCGAATCTCAAGCACCAGGACCGTTTTATCGGGCCACGTTCCGGTCTTCTGAAATTGCGCGAAGGCGGACGGATTGACGAAGACATTTTCGAAGCGCGGATGATCGTTGGTCCCAGCAGCGGGGCCATAGGTCATGTTGATTCCGGCGCTCAGAAAGATCCACTGGCGATAATCCTTTGGGAGCGCCATCGACCCGTCTTGGCGGTATTGAATCACGCTGTCGGTCTGCGCGATCAGCGCGACGCAGCTGAACGCGACCCAGCTTGAGACGACCAGCAGCGTCCGCTTCATAGCTTGAGGAGAGCCCTCAGCCGCTTCGTCTGCACGCGGCTTACCGGGATCTCGGTTTGTTTCTTGTCATCCATTTTGAGCTGGAAGCTGGACTTGAACCAGGGAATCACTTCCTTGATGCGATGGATGTTTACGAGGTAGGACCGGTGCACGCGCCAGAACATATCCGGGTCCAGATTGGACTGCAGCTCCTCGATCGTCCGGTAATTCGATTCCCCTTCCATGCCGGTGGCCACCACCGTAATCAAGCCGTCTTCAATCGTGGCGTAAACGACATCCTGCGCATCCACGATGAAGTTGCGGTGACCATTCTTCACCAGGAGCTTGGAGCGCTGCAGCGATGGTTTTGACACCGGCAATTCGGCGGGCGCGGCCTTCGTTTTTTCCGCCACCGCCCGGCGCGCGCGCTCCACCGCGAGAGCGAGGCGATCTTTGTCCACGGGCTTGAGAAGATAGTCCAGCGCTTCCCAACGAAACGCCTCCACGGCGTATTGGTCGTAGGCCGTGGCCATCACGAAATGCGGCAGAGGAATATTTTTCTCGCGCAGCTTGCGGATGACGCTCATGCCATCGAGACCGGGCATCTGGACGTCCATGAAAACGAGGTCGGGCTCCAGATCCTCGATCAACTTCAGGGCCTCCAGTCCATTGGAAGCGGTCGCAAGGATCTCAATGTCCGCGAATTCCTTGAGCTGGTAGGCTAGTTCCTCGCTGGCGAGCTTCTCGTCGTCCACCAGGACCGCGGAAATCACGGCGGCGCCAGTGCCGCCAGTCGCGCGATTCACCATAAGATGCTAGTATATCGAAGGATAGGCAACCATTACTTTCAAGTTCCTGCCCCGCGCCTCGCAGTTCACGGAATCGCCGCGCGTCACGTACACCAGCTTCAAGGAGCAACGCATTGCCCGGGAAAGATAATGTCCAGATTGCGCCTGCCGAGGGAAAACTCGGCGTCCTGATTCCCGGCATCGGCGCCGTCTCCACCACATTCATGGCCGGAATCGAGGCGGTGAAGCGCGGCCTCGGCCTGCCGGTGGGGTCGCTCACGCAACTGGCGACGATCCGGCTCGGCAAGCGTACCGACGGCCGCTCCCCGATGATTAAGGATTTCGTCCCGCTGGCGTCGATCGAGGACCTGGTGTTCGGCGGCTGGGATATTTTCGAGGATACGGCGTACGAATCCGCGGTGAATGCGAAGGTGCTCGACCCGGCGCTGCTCTCGCAGTTGAAGGAGCCGCTTTCGGCCATCAAACCGATGTCCGCGGTTTTTGATCCCGAATATATTCGCCGCATCAACGGCCCTAACGTGAAGCACAAGGGCACGAAGATGGACAAGGCGCAAGCCTTGGTCGCCGATATCGAAGAGTTCCGCAAATCGACGGGTGCGAGCCGCGTCGTCATGATCTGGTGCGGATCGACGGAAGTTTTTCACAAGCCGGCCGAAGTTCATTCGACGCTCGCTAAGTTCGAAGAAGGCCTGTGCAAGAACGATCCGGATATCGCGCCGAGCCAGATTTATGCGTACGCCGCATTGAAGTGCGGCGTTCCCTACGCCAACGGAGCGCCGAATCTGACGACCGACGTCCCCGCCCTGCTCGATCTTTCGCGCGAGCGGAACGTCCCGATTTGCGGCAAGGATTACAAAACGGGTCAGACGTTCATGAAGACGCTGATCGCGCCGGGATTGAAGGCGCGCATGCTCGGCATCAACGGCTGGTTTTCGACCAATATTCTGGGGAATCGGGACGGCGAGGTGCTCGAGGATCCGGGCTCGTTTAAGACCAAGGAAGAAACCAAGCTCAGTTCGCTCGATCAGATTCTGCAGCCGAAGCTCTATCCGGCGCTCTACGAAAATCTGTATCACGCGGTCCGCATCAACTATTACCCTCCGCGCGGCGACGCCAAGGAGGGCTGGGACAACATCGATATTTTCGGGTGGCTCGGCTACCCGATGCAGATCAAGATCGATTTCCTGTGCCGCGATTCCATTCTCGCCGCCCCGCTGGTGCTCGATCTGGTGCTGTTCCTGGATCTGGCGCAACGATGCGGGATGCGGGGCATCCAGGAATGGCTCTCCTTCTATTTCAAGGCGCCCATGACGGCCCCGGGCCTGTATCCCGAGCACGATATTTTTATTCAGTTGATGAAACTGAAAAATACACTGCGCTGGATGCGGGGCGAGGACCTCATTACGCATCTCGGCCTCGAATATTACGACTAGCCATCCGCGGAAAGACAGACGTTTTTGTGCCGCACTCTCCTGCTGTTGTTTGATACGCGACGATGAATTGCCTGGTGATCGGGGGGACTCAGTTCATCGGACGGATCCTGGTGGCTGAGCTCTTAAAGGCCGGCCATGACGTTTCCGTGCTGCATCGCAAGCCCAAGCACACGCTCGGGCGCCGCGTCGGAAATATCGCCGCCGATCGTAATGATCCAAAAGGCATAAAGGCGGCCCTCGCCGGGAAAAACTTCGACGTTGTTTTCGACCATGTGTACGATTGGGACCGAGGCACCACGGCCGCCCACGTCGAAGCCACCGCGCGCGCCGCGGGCGATAACCTCCAACGTTACGTTTACATATCGAGCGTCGCGGCCTACGGCGATGGCTTGAATCACCACGAGGGCGACGCTCTCGCGGCCGATGACGCGGCTGAGTTGTATGTCCGCAATAAAGCCATGAGCGAGCGAGCGCTGTTTCGCCTGCACCAGCGCATCGGGCTCCCGGTCGTCACGCTGCGGCCCCCCTTCATCTACGGACCTCATAATCCTTTTTATCGGGAAGCTTACTTCTGGGACCGGCTGCGCGCGGGCCGTTCGATCATCGTGCCCGGCGACGGACGTCGGCTCATGCAGTTCGTCTATGTAAAGGATCTGGTGCGCGCGAGTCTGAAAGCGATCGAAGAACCCGCCGCCGTGGGGCATGCGTTCAATATCGCCAACGCGCGGCCTGTATCGCAGACGGAACTGGTGGAAGCGCTGGCGAAGGTCTGCCGCAAGTCACCCAAACTGGTGCGGGTTCCCCGCGAATTCATTGCGCGCGCGGGGGGCCATCCCATGGGGCCCAAAATGTATTTCGGCGTATACCTGGACGTGCCCCCGATTACGCAGATCACCGCCAAGGCGCAGCGCATGCTGAAATTCAAGCCTACGGAGTTCGAAGGCGGACTCAAAGAAACGTATCAGTGGTATCTGCGCAATGCCAAATTTCCGAAGCCCGATTTTTCCTTCGAGGACGCGGTACTGGCAAACGCTCCGGCGCCACTGCCGGTGAAAGCCTGACGTCAGTTAAACCGGCGCTGGTTTGTACGGCGCGCCGGCAGCGTCTCGAAATTGCGTAACAGGCTTAACGTGGCTATTTGATCGCGGCGGCTTTTACCGTGTTGACATGGATGGTAACGGTATCTTCCACGTTGCGCGCGTACCCTCCCGCGAGCGTCACTGCGACCGGCACTTTCTTCTCCCGCAGCAGGTTAAACAGGAATTGATCGCGCGCCAGCAAGCCGCCGAAAGTCAGGTTCAGTCCCCCGAGCTGATCCTCGCGAAAGGGATCGGCCCCCGCCACGTAGATCACGAGATCAGGCGAGAATCGCGCGAGCGCCTCGCGGCAGCCGTGAGTGAAGCGCCGCAGATATTCCTCATCGCCCACACCGTCGGCCAGATCAATATCGAGGCTCGAAGGCGGCTTGACCGAGGGATAGTTCGAATATTGATGAATCGAAAACGTGAAGACGGAAGGATCACTCGCGAAAATCGCGGCCGTGCCGTTTCCGTGATGATTATCCGCGTCGATGACCATGGCGCGCTCGATTCGCCCATCTTTCTGCACCCTCCGGATCGCCACGGCGATGTCGTTCAGGGCGCAAAAGCCTTCGCCGTGGTCGGCGTAGGCGTGGTGCCATCCGCCGCCTATATGAAATCCCACGCCATTGTCCAGAGCGAGCCGCGCCGCCAGAATCGTCCCGCCCACAGCCAGCCAGAACGCTCGCGTCATCGAAGCCGAGTATGGGAGTTCTAAAGCGATTTCCTCTAGATGCGTGAGCGACCCCTCGCGAAGATGCTCAATCCAGCTCGCATCGTGCACCAGCAGAAGATCTTCGTCCGTGGCCGGCTCGGGCCTCACGAAATCGGAGTCGGCGGCGATATGCTCGGCCAGCAGACGATCCCGGATCAGAGCGTATTTGTGGGTCGGATAAACGTGCCCGCGCAGCCGGAAGTTATATGCGTCGTGATAAACGAGCCGGAAAGGCAGCATTTTTGATTATAGCTTGACACGTTTAGAAAACAGTCGTACGCTTGAAACATACGTATGACTGCGGCGCCGGTTGGGACAAAGACGAAAATCCTGGATGCGGCAGAAAAACTCTTTGGACAGAATGGTTTCGATGCCACCTCCCTGCGGGATATCACGGCTGAGGCGCAAGTGAATCTGGCTGCAGTCAACTATCATTTCCAGTCCAAAGAAAGTCTTATCGACGCAGTGGTGGTCCGGCGGCTGGAGCCGGTGAACCGGCGTCGCATGGAGATGCTGGATGCGGCGGGCGCGGCGCCGAGCCTGGAACTTATTATTGAGGCCTTTGTCTCGCCTGTGCTCGAAGCAGATGTGTGGAACGGTCTTCCGATGATCGGACGCGTTTTTTCCGATCCCGCGCAGTTCGCCGTGCGGATTTTTCAAAAGCATTTAGGCCCGGTGGCTCGCCGCTTCGAGGCAGCCCTGCGAACCGCACGGCCGGATCTTCCGGCGGAGGAGTGCTTCTGGCGGCTGCATTTTATGGCGGGCGCGATGACGCACCTGCTCATCCTTTGGGATGCATTGCCTCTGATGACACCGCTGCCGATCGAGCCCATCGATCGGCACACGATGGTCCGGCGGATGGTGCAATTTCTGGCTGCTGGATTTCGTGCGCCGGTCGCCGGGAGTAATCCCGATGACGAGAGCAATCCCGATGGCGGGGGTAATTAATGACGCGCGTGGAGAACAGAACAAGCATGCGTCTGATGATTTTAATGATGGCTGCGGCGTCGATCGGCAGCGCGCAAACAGCCGGAGTTCCCCAACCGGGCATGCCTTTGAGTCTCAAGCGCGCGGTGGAGATCGCGCTGGCACCCGACGGGAACACACGCGTAGCGCTGGCGGAGGAATCGATTGAGCAAGCGAAAAAGCAGGCGGCCGAATCGAAAGGCGCGCTGCTTCCAAACTTAGACGGTTCGGTGCAGGAACATCGCCAGGTGACCAATCTAGCGGCGTACGGTTTCAACTTTAAATTGCCGATTCCCGGCTTTTCGATTCCCACGATCGTGGGGCCTTTCAATATTTTTGACGCCCGTGTGACGGCGCAGCAGTCGATCTTCAACCTCGCGGATTTACGGCGCTACCGCGCATCGAAGATCAGCGCCGCGGCGACGGCGACGGATGCGGCCGCCACGCGCAATTCGGTGAGCGACGAGGTCGCGCGGGATTATCTCGCGTGTCTGCGCGCCGAAGCGGACCGGACGACGGCGCGCGCAAACGTGGACCTGTCGGAGGCGCTCCTGACGCTGTCCCGGCGCCAAAAAGACGCCGGAACCGGCACCGGCATTGAGGTCACGCGCGCGGAAGTGCAGCTCGCAAACGACCGCCAGTCCCTGATTCGAGCGGAAAACGACCGCAATCGCGCGGCATTGACCCTCCTGAAGGCCATGGGATTGCGGCTGGACGCGCCGGTCGAATTCACCAATAAACTGGAATTTAAGCCGGTCGAGGCGGGCGCCGAGGACGCCCTGGTGGAACAAGCACGGAAAACCCGCCCCGAGATGAAGACCCAGCAGCAGCGCGAAGACGCCGCGCGCATGACGCTTGGCGCGGTAAAGGACGAGCGGCTTCCGTCGGTAGGCGCATCCGCGGATTACGGAACCATCGGCTCGAATCTTGACGGCGCACATCCGACGTACACGATCGGAGTTTCGCTGAAGGTCCCGATTTTTGACGGCGGACGGCGCGGCGCGCGCATCGGAGAAAACGCGTCGCTGTTCCGTCAGGAGCAACTGCGAACACGCGACCTCGGCCAGCAAATCGATTTGCAAGTCCGCACGGCGCTCGACAGCCTGCGTTCGTCCGTGGCCGAGGTGCAATCTGCCACGGAGGGGCAGATGCTTTCTGAGAGCGAGCTCGCGCAGGCGCGCAGACGGTACGAGGCCGGCGTCGCCACGTCGGTGGAAGTGACCGACGCGCAGACACGCCTGCAGAGGGCGCGCGACAACCTGGTAAAGGCGCTGTACGACCATAACGTGGCCCGGCTGGACCTGGCCACAGCCACCGGAACCATCGGAGACTATGTGAACCAATGAAAAAAAGATTGCCGATCATTCTGATTGCGGCGGCCGCGGCGGTTGGGTTGTACCTGTGGCAGTCGGGATATTTCAAAAAGCCGGATAATCGGATTTTGGTGTCCGGGAATTTGGAATTAACGCTGGTCGATCTTTCCTTCAAAGTGGCCGGCCGCATGACGGAGTTGCACGTCAAGGAAGGCGATTGGGTGAAAAAAGGCCAGCTCATCGCCCGGCTCGACCCTACGCAACTACAGCAGCAGCGCTTCCGCGACGTAGCGGCCGTCTCGAATGCGCAGTCGAATTACGATCAGTTGGTCACGTCGATTCAATATCAGGAGGCGACCCTGGAGAGTAATGTCGCGGCGCGCAAAGCGGATCTGGAGGAAGCGCGCGCCAAGCTCGATGAATTGCTGGCCGGCAATCGCCCGCAGGAGATTCAGCAATCGGAGGCCGGCGTTGCGGACGCCAAGGCCCAGCTCGACCAGGCCCGCGCCGATTGGGAACGCGCCCAGACCCTCTACAAGAACGAGGACATTTCCACCCAGCAGTTCGATCAGTACCGCCAGAAATTCGATAGCGCCACCGCCATGCTGCGCCAGGCCAACGAAAAATATTCCGTGATGAAAGAAGGCCCGCGCAAGGAAGATATCGCGGCCGGGCGGGCGCAGGTTGCCCACGCGCAGGCGGCGCTCGGGACCGCGGAAGCGGATCGTCTCGAACTGAACCGCAAGAAACAGGAATTGGTCGCGCGGAGGGCCCAAATCGAGCAGGCTCGCGGGCAAGCCGGCATCTCCGACGCACAGCTCAACGACACCGATATCTTCGCCCCCATCGACGGCGTTGTGTTAGTGAAATCAGCCGAGGCGGGTGAGGTTCTGGCGGCCGGAACCACCATCGTGACGGTCGGCGATCTGGATCATCCCTGGCTCCGGGCATACGTCAGCGAAACCGATCTGGGGCGCGTCAAGCTGGGGGAAAAAGTGAAGCTGAGCACGGATTCCTATCCAGGGAAGGTCTACTGGGGGACCGTCTCCTTTATTTCCTCCGAGGCGGAATTCACGCCTAAGCAGATTCAAACCAAGGAAGAGCGCGCGAAGCTGGTGTATCGGATCAAGGTGGACGTGGATAACGCGGCGCACGAATTGAAAAATAATATGCCTGTGGACGCAGAAATACAGTTGTGACGGTCCCGTTGTGAGTGTCATCATCCATGCCGAAAACCTGACGCGCACTTTCGGCGCGCTCACCGCCGTGGACCATCTGAATTTGGAAGTGCAAGAGGGCGAGATTTTTTGCCTCGTCGGGCCGGACGGCGCCGGCAAAACCACTAGCATGCGTCTGCTGTGCGGCTTGATGAATCCCACCGAGGGCCGCGCCGTGGTCGCGGGAGAGGACGTAGCAAAGAACGTCGACGCGGTGAAAGATCAGATCGGGTATATGGCTCAGCGCTTCGGGCTCTATGGAGATCTGACGGTCGCCGAAAATATGGCCTTTTACGCCGATCTGTTCGGAATTCTTGGGCAGGAACGGACGGAACTGACCAGCCGTCTGCTGCGCATGACGCGCATGGCCCCCTTCGTAGCGCGCCAGGCCGGAAAACTTTCGGGCGGAATGAAGCAGAAGCTCGCGCTCATGTGCACGCTCCTGCACAAGCCCCGGATTCTTTTTCTTGACGAGCCGACGAATGGGGTCGATCCTGTTTCCCGCCGGGATTTCTGGGCGATTCTCTACACGCTGGTCCAAGAAGGCCTGACCGTTTTCGTCACGACCGCATATTTGGACGAGGCCGAGCGCGCCAATCGGGTGGGCTTTATGTACCAGGGACGCATGATCCGGTGCGCATCGCCGCGCGAACTGAAACAAAGCTTGAGACAGGAATGTTATCGCGTCCACTCGCCCGATAACCGGAAAACCCGCGAGGCTCTGGTCCATCAGCCGGGCGTCCTAGCGGTGCAGCCGACCGGCGCCGACCTACACCTTTTCGTGGAGCCGGACCAAACGTCGATCGAAACGCTCCGCGGGATCGCCGAGTTCGATTTCTACCGCATACTGCCTTCTCTCGAGGACGTTTTCATCGCGCTGATGTATGAGCAGGAGCCCGCCCATGCCGCCTGAAACGACCGGCCCGGCCGTGCAGATGAAACATTTGGTGAAGCGTTTCGGCGATTTCACCGCCGTAGATGATGTGTCGCTCGAGGTCGCGCGCGGCGAAATCTTTGGATTTCTGGGTCCGAACGGAGCGGGCAAATCCACCGCGATCCGCATCCTCTGCGGACTGCTGCTGCCCACCTCCGGCAGCGCGACGGTGGGCGGCTTCGACGTAAGGACGGATTCCGAGCAAGTCAAAAAGAATATCGGTTACATGTCCCAGAAGTTTTCCCTGTACGACGATCTGACGGTCGGCGAAAACATCGAGTTCTTCGCGGGAGTTTATGGCGTGCCGCCGGCCAAGTTTCCTGCGCGCCGTGATTTCGTTTTAAAAATGGCCAGCCTGGAAGACAAGCGCGACATGAAAACGAATCTTCTGTCGGGCGGATGGAAGCAAAGGCTCGCACTCGGCTGCGCGATTCTGCATGAGCCGCCGATCCTTTTTCTGGATGAGCCCACCAGTGGCGTCGATCCCATCGCCCGGCGGAATTTTTGGGATCTCATCTACCAGCTTTCAGCAGCTGGCCACACCGTTTTCGTCACGACGCATTACATGGATGAAGCGGAATACTGCCATCGCATCGCACTCATGTACGGCGGGCGGACGATCGCGCTCGGGTCTCCGGCGGAGCTTAAGAGCTCGCTCGGTGGCGAGCATCTCCTGAACCTCGAGACGTCTCAGGTGCTCGAGAGCCTGGCGCGGCTTGTGGGGCAGAAGGACATCCTGGATGTGGCCGTTTTCGGCGGAGGGCTGCACGTGAAGGTGAACGACGCCTTCGAGGGAATGGTGGCGATCCGCAAGCTGCTGGCGGGCGCGGTGGAGATACAGACGCTGGAACAGATTACGCCTTCCATGGAAGATGTTTTCGTGAGCCTGATCGAGCAGCAGGAAAAGGCGGCTGCATGAAATTCCGCAGATTGAAAGCCATTGCGCGCAAGGAAATTCTGCACATCGTGCGGGACCCGCGCAGCCTTGCGTCGGCGCTTCTGACGCCGCTCATCATGCTGCTGATTTTCGGCTATGCCTTAAGCCTGGACGTGGATCGCATCCCGACGATCATTTACGACCTGGATCATACGCCGCAGAGCCGCGAACTGGTTCGCGAATTTCAGGGGTCGCGCTATTTCCAGATTGTGGAGAACGCGCAAAGCTACGGCCCCGTGGAAAAAGCGATGGACGCGCGCCGCGCTTTGCTGGCCGTGGTGATCCCTCCGATGTATTCCCGGCATTTGCTCGCGGGGGAAGAATCCACGGTGCAATTGCTCTTTGATGGGAGCGATTCGAACACGGCTTCCATCGCGCAGGGTTATGCGGAAGGGGTGGTGCAAAATTACGGCGTGCACGTGCGGACCGACGCGCAAACGATGGTGGCGGGAAAGCCGCCGCAGATGGGTGTCGGAATCGAAACACGCGTTTGGTACAACCCGGACATGCTTTCCCGGAACTACATTGTTCCGGGGCTGATCGCGGTCATCATGATGATCATCACGGGAAACCTGAGCTCGTTGACCATTGCCCGCGAATGGGAATCGGGAACCATGGAGCAGCTTCTTTCGACGCCTGTGCGGCCCGCCGAACTCGCCCTCGGGAAGCTGTCCGCCTATTTCCTGGTCGGACTGATCGATATGGTCATCTGTCTGATCATGGCCGTCTATGTCTTCGACGTGCCGCTCAAGGGCAGCCTGACCTTTTTGGTGATCTCTAGTTTTGTTTTTCTCTTCGGCTCTCTCGCTTCTGGAATTCTGATCTCGGCCACGGCTCGCACGCAACTGATCGCGTATCAACTGGGCACGCTTACAACTTTCCTCCCCGGATTTTTGCTCTCCGGATTCATTTACTCGATCAGCAGCATGCCGCGTGTGATCCAACTCGTGAGCCTCATCGTGCCCGCCCGATATTTCATTAACATCATCAAAGCCGTTTTTCTAAAAGGCACGGGCGTGGAACTACTGTGGACGAATTTCCTGTGGCTGTGCGTCTACGGCGCGGTGATGTTTTTCTTGACCGTCCGCAAACTTCGGGAAAAGGTGGCCTGAGTATGCGCCAGAGACTGCGCGCCATTATCCGCAAGGAATTTATCCAGGCATTGCGCGATTCCCGAATGCGGGGGATGCTCATTTTCCCGCCTTTGATCCAACTGCTGGTTTTCGGTTATGCGGTGAATCTGGACGTCGACACGGCCCGCATCGCGTGGATGGATCAGGATCACACGCCGCAAAGCCGGGAGCTATTCGCGGACTTCGCGAACTCCGGACATTTCGAGATCGCCTCCGCGCCTGCGAACGAAAAAGAGATGCAGGATACGCTGGACCGCGGTCAGGTGGATGGCGTGGTTCGTGTGCTTCCCGGCTTCGGACGCGACGTGGCGCGCGGCCGCTACACCAGCGTGCAGGTGCTTCTGGACGGAACGAATTCCAATACAGCTTCGATCGTTTCCGGGTTCGCGTCGCAAACCGTGGCGCGTTATTCGCAATCGGTCTCCAACGCTCAGCAGCGCGTCCGCCTGGTGGGCGGAACCGAGTCCAATGGCGGGCCGCTCTCCATGCCGGTTCCGCGGCTCACCGAGCAGACTCGCGTGTGGTTCAATCCCGAACTCAGAAGCCGGAACTACTTCATTCCCGGAGTGGTCGTCAACATCATCACGCTGGTGACGCTGTCTCTTACGGCCATGGCCATTGTCCGCGAAAAAGAAATCGGCACAATGGAGCAGCTGATGGTCACGCCAATCCGTCCGCTCGAACTCATCCTCGGCAAGACGCTGCCGTTCGTCCTGGTCGGTTATTGGGATTTGCTCCTGGTCGTGGGCACGTCGCTGCTCGTTTTCCATGTGCCGTTCAACGGCAGCTTCCTGCTCTTGCTGTTCGCCGCCCTGGTATTCCTTCTGACCACGCTTGGAGCCGGGCTGTTTCTTTCCACGATCTCGCGCACCCAGCAGCAGGCGATGATGGCCACAACGCTGATTTTTCAGCCGTTCTTCATGCTGAGCGGATTCTCTTTTCCGATCCGGAATATGCCGCAAGTGGTGCAATGGTTAACGCTGCTGAACCCTGTGCGTTATTTCATGGAGGTCGTCCGCGGCGTTTTCCTGCAAGGAGCGGGGGTATCCACTCTGTGGCCTCAATTGGTCACGCTGGCGGTCTTCGGCGTGGTGATTCTTGGCCTGAGCGTCAGGCGCTTCAACAAGCAATTGGAATAACGGCGGGAAAAGCCCGCGACGCAGGCTTGCTACACTCAAATTGCGTGGATTCCCGCAGACATTTTCTCGGCAAAGTCGCATCCGGGTTGGGGACGCTGGCCGCCGTTCCCCGGAACGTGCTCGGCGCGAACGAACGGATTCGCGTCGGGATTATCGGCGTGGGGGATCGCGGACTGGAACTGGTCCAGCAGATTCGCATGTGCCCGAACGCGGAAGTAGCGGCTTTTGCGGACGTCTACACGAAGCGCCTGGAGAAGGCTGCCGCTGTGACCGCTTCCTGCTTCCCCGGCGCAGCGGCCTATCGTGATCCGCGGCGAATTTTCGACGATAGCTCGATTGACGCTGTGGTGATCGCGACGCCGCCACATCTGCACGCGGCGCAGTTCTGTGCCGCCCTGGTTTCGGGTAAGCACGTATATCAGGAGAGGACGCTCGCGCTGACCGTCGCCGACGCCAAACGGATGCGGCAGGCATGGCGCGAGGACAACAGGCAGCACGCCGTCCAGATCGGGCATCAGTCCTGCTCTCACGGTCAGATGTCCGACGTGAAGCAGTTTATCCAGGATCCGTCGCGTCTGGGGCGAGTTACGACGCTCGCCATGCGCTATTTTCGCAACACGCCGCCGAGCAAGCCCCAGTGGGCGCGTCCGGCGTTGCTGACCGCGGATGTGAATGCCCGCAACGTGGAGTGGAAAGCGTTTCTGGGCGAGACCGCTTCCGGAAGCGCCGAGCCCCCCTTCAACGCGCAGCGTCTGATTCATTGGCGCTACTATTGGGACTATTCGGGCGGCGGTGTTTCGGAAAATATGAGCCAGCAATTGGCGTTCTGGTATCGTGCGCTGGATATGCAGATTCCCGAGTCCGCTTCGATGACCGGCGGCGTTTATTTATGGAACGACGGCCGCGAGACGCCGGATACCATGCAGGTCTCGCTCGAGCAGCCCGAGAAAATGCTGGTCACATGGTCGTCGGGTTTCGGAAATAGTCATCCGGGCATCGGGGAAGATTTGCTGGGCTCGGCGGGGACGATTTCGCGCGCAAGTGAAGTGCGGTACGCACCGCAGAAGACGATGGCTTCTCCGCACGGGGAGATGTTGGGGCGAGCGACGAACGTCCCCCACGGGCACGTGCAGAATTTCTTCGATGCGATCCGCCTGGGGCGAGAGCTGAACTGTCCTTTCGAAACGGGCTTCCGCGTCTCGGTCGCCTGCCGCATGGCGGTCGAAAGCTACCAGCAGGAGCGCACTGTGCGCTGGGATCCGCACGCGGAAGAGATCGTTTAGCACCCTCTCCGAGACATGAACTTCGGGCATACCGACGAACAAAGGCAGCTGCGGCGTACCATTCGCGAATTCGCGGAAGGTGAAATCAAGCCGCACGTCATGGAGTGGGACGAATCGCAGCATTTTCCGGTGGAGGTGTTTCGCGAGCTCGGCGCCATGGGCGTGCTCGGCGCCATTTTCCCCGAGGATCTCGGTGGTTCGGGCTATCGCTACGTCGAGTATATGATCGCGGTCGAGGAACTCGCGCGCGTGGACCCGTCGATCGCGCTGAGCGTTGCGGCGCACATCTCGCTTTGCACGAATCATATTTACGTGGCAGGTGACGACGAGCAGCGCCGGAGGTACGTCCCCAAGCTTGCCTCGGGAGAATGGATCGGCGCGTGGGCGCTGACGGAGTCCGAATCCGGCTCCGACGCGGGCGGGACTCATACGCGGGCTACATGCGAAGGCGATACGTGGACGATTAACGGAAATAAAACCTTCACCACGAATGGCGAGACTAGTGACGTTTGCGTGGTGATGGCGGTGACCGACCGTTCCGCGGCGCCGCACGGTATCTCGGCCTTTCTGGTGGAAAAAGGAACGCCCGGGTTCCGTCCCGGCAAGAAAGAAAATAAGCTCGGCATGCGCTGTTCGCCGACGAATGAAATGATCTTGCGGGATTGCCGCGTGGCTGCCGGACAACTCTGCGGCCGTCCGGGCGAAGGGTTCGTGGACGCTTTGCGTATTCTGGACGGCGGGCGCATTTCGATCGCCGCCCTGTCCGTCGGAATCGCGCAGGGCGCTTATGAGGCCGCTCTACACTATTCGAAACAACGCAAACAATTCGGCCGGTTCATTTCCGAATTTCAGGCGATCCAACATAAACTCGCCGACATGGCCACGGAAATCGACGCGGCGCGCCTGCTGACGTCGCGCGCGGCGTGGATGAAAGACGAAGGTCTCGACGTCAACAAAGAATCCGCCATGGCGAAGCTATTCGCATCTGAGATCGCCGTCCGCGTGTGCAACGAGGCGGTCCAGATTCATGGAGGCTACGGATTCCTGAAAGATTACCCGGTGGAGAAGTTCTATCGCGACGTGAAACTGTGCACCATCGGAGAAGGCACCAGCGAGATTCAGAAGCTGGTGATCGCCCGCCAGCTCTTGAAAAGCGACCCGTCCCGTGGCTAACGCCGGCGAAACCTCTGCGCGTCTCGATCACTTGGGGATTGCCGTGCGCTCGATCGACAAGGCGCTTGAGTTCTACGCCGGCCAGCTCGGTTTACTGGTGGCGTTGCGCGAGACGGTCGCAGTGGAAAAGGTGAACGTGGCGATGCTGCCGCTCGCATCACCGACGGACGTTGCGCCGGGTTTGCTAGGAAGCGGGGGCGCGCCTCGCATCGAACTGCTGGAAGCAACGGAACCGGATTCGGTGATCGGAAAATTCATCGAACGCCGCGGCGAAGGATTGCATCACGTGGCGCTGCGCGTGGCGGATCTCGCCGCGACGGTAAAGCGATTACGCTCCTCGGGAGTACGCATTTTGAACGAGCCGCGGGAGGGGGCCGGCGGACACACTTATGTTTTCGTACATCCGTCCGCCACGGGCGGCGTGCTGTTGGAATTGATTCAGGCTTGAGATTCAGGTTTTCGAGCCACAGCGGGCTTTCTCCTTGACAGATGTATTCATCCCTGACAATAATCGAGACATTTACGATTCGGCCGGACTCCTTTTAAACTGTGCGCTCATGTCCAAACGTGACACCTATGGCATGAGTCGACGATCCAGGTAAACATCTCGAATGAACCCTAAAATTGGAATTATCGGGGGCAGTGGACTGTATTCCATGCCCGGATTTGAGGCCCAGGAGGAGCGGTCTATAGAGACGCCGTGGGGCGAGCCCTCGGACCCCTACGTGGTGGGCAAGCTCGCCGGGAAGGAAGTAGCTTTCCTGGCGCGCCATGGACGCGGACACCGCATCTCCCCGTGCGAGCTTAACTTTCGCGCGAATATTTACGGCTTCAAAGCGCTGGGCGTCGAACGAATCCTCTCCCTCAGTGCCGTCGGCTCGCTCAAAGAAGAGCACAAGCCGCATGGATTTCGTAATTCCCGATCAGTTCGTCGATCGTACGCGGGGCCGTGTTTCCACGTTCTTCGGCGAAGGGCTTGGTCGCGCATATCAGCTTTGCGCATCCCATCTGTCGGCCAGCTCGCGAAAGTGGCTCACAAGGCCGGTGCCGATGCGGGCGTCAACGCAAAGTTGGGAGGGACGTACCTGTGCATGGAAGGTCCCGCGTTCTCCACGCTCGCCGAATCGAATCTGTATCGCAGCTGGGGCATGGACGTCATCGGGATGACGAATCTGCAGGAAGCCAAACTCGCTCGCGAAGCGGAGATCTGCTATGTCACCATCGCCATGGTGACCGACTACGATTGCTGGCATCCGCAGCACGACGCTGTTACGGTCGACGAGATTATCGCGGTGTCTGAACCGGAATGCGGCGAACGCGTGCAAGCTCATTGCGGCCGCGGTCGATGCGATGCCGGCGGAACGCGAATGCAAGTGCGGCCGGGCGCTGGCGCACGCGCTGATCACCGATCGCAAGGCGATACCCGTCGCGACGCGCAGGAAACTGGAGCTGTTGGTTGGGAAATATCTCTAACTTGCCGCCCGACCATCCGCTCGCGGATGCCTGCAGTGAATTGCTCGCACGGTGTCTCGAGGGCGAACCTTGGACCGCCGACCTTCTCGCCCGCGCCCTCGCCGAAAATTCCGGGCGAACCTTCTTCTCCGTCGTCGTTGAAAGATTGGGCGATCTTTTCGAGCCATCGCTGTGCGAGACCTACGTCAGGCTCTTCAGCGAGGTGATCGCTCGAGTCTGGCCGGGCTGGAGGCCTCAGGAATCCGAACAACGCTACCGCCGGATCCGCGAGCCGCAGGCGCTTCCCACCTCAGTGGATCGTGTGTACGTTCTTTCGCGAGTCACCCTGGGTGCGGACGTCGCGGTCACGAGTGTGTTGCTCGATGCGGCCAAACGCCGATATCCTGCCGCGCAGATTGTTTTCGTCGGGTCCCGAAAGAGCTTTGAACTTTTCGAGAACGACCCTCGCGTTCGGCATCTCTCCGCGCCGTACGCCCGCACGGGCGCGCTCGAAAGTCGGCTCTCCGCCTCGCTCGAGTTGGCGGAGTTACTGGCACACGACGGCGTCTCGGGAAAGAGCATCGTCATCGATCCGGATTCACGCCTCTCGCAGTTGGGATTGATTCCGGTGTGCGAAGACCCGAACTATTTCTTTTTCGAAAGCCGGGCGTACGGAGGAGATGGCTCCGATTCGCTGCCCGTTCTTGCGGCTCGATGGGCTCATGAAGTTTTCGGCGTCGAGAATGCTCACCCGTATATCCTCCCGCTCCCAACTGGAGCGCCCTCCGCCGTCATCACTGTAAGCGTGGGCGTGGGCGACAACGAGTCCAAGCGCATCGATGGGGATTTCGAGCGCGAATTGCTTCGCATCCTGGCGAAAACCGGCGCTTCGATTGTTGTAGACAAGGGCGGAAGCCCTGCGGAAGCAGCGCGCGTCGAACGGGCGCTGCCGCCAGGGAGCACGTACGCACCACGGAGAGTTCGCACCCTTCGCCGCCCTCATTGCGAAATCCAAACTGTTCGTCGGCTATGATTCCGCCGGCGGCCACGTCGCTTCAGCCTGCGGCGTTCCGCTGATCAGTATTGCCAAGGGATTTGCCAGCCCTCGCATGGCGGCGCGCTGGAAGCCGACAGGCATCGTACTCGACGGCACCGATCCGCTATTGTTGAATGAGGTTCAAACCGCACTCGCGCGTCTGATGCCCGCACTCTGACCTTGCCGCCATCACATATACATTCCGCCGTTGACGTTCAGCACAGCGCCGGTGATGTAGCCGGCCTCTTCGCTCGCCAGGAATTTCACGGCGGCGGCGATGTCTTCGGCCTTGCCGAAACGTTTCAGCGGAATGTGCGAGAGCATATTATTCTTCAGCTCTTCCGACAATGCCGGCCGTCATGTCGGTTTCGATGAAACCGGGAGCAATGGCATTCACCGTGATGTTGCGGCTTGCGATTTCCTGCGCCAGCGATTTGGTCAATCCGATCAGTCCGGCTTTCGACGCCACGTAATTGGCCTGCCCCGGATTTCCCGTCTCGCCGACAATCGAAGAGATGTTGATGATGCGCCCCCAGCGCTCTTTCATCATCGGTTGAAGCACTTGCTGAATCGCAAGAAACGCGCCCGTCAGATTTGTGGCCAGCACCGCATCCCAATCGTCTTTCTTCATGCGCAACGCGAGGCCGTCCTTTGTGAGCGCCGCGTTGTTCACCAGGATGTCAACCTTACCCGCCTTGGCGAAGGCTTCTTTGATGGATTCCGGCGACGCAAGGTCGAGTTGCACCCACGACGCGCCGGGGATTTCGCGCCGCGGCCGCCTCCAGTTTCTCGCTGATTGCGCGCGGCCAAGATCACGCGGGCGCCTCCGGCGGCCAACGCCCTCGCGCACGCCAATCCGATACCGCGGCTCGCCCCCGTAACCAACGCCGTTCTGTTTGTCATATTTAAGATTATGGCCTATGCCGACCTCCGCGATTTCATTCGCGCCCTAGAGAAATCACGACGAACTGAGGCGCATCCCCTTCGAAGTCGACCCCGTATCTGGAAATCACCGCCTTTGCCGACCGCAGCGTGAAGAGCGGCGGGCCGGCGCTGTTGTTTGAAAAGCCCAAGGGCTCAAAGATTCCGGTGCTGATCAATGCGTTCGCGAGCCGGAAACGAATGCAGATCGCGCTGGAGGTGGAGTCAGCCGGATGAAATCGCCGCCCGCATCTCGCAGTTCCTCGAAATGCGCATGCCGGAGGGCATTCTCGGCAAGCTGAAAATGCTGCCCATGCTGGCGGAAGTCGGCGCGTTTTTTCCCAAGATTGTTGAGAGCGGCCCGTGCAAGGACGTCATCCGCCGGACCGATTTCTCGCTCGACGACTTCCCCATCCTGCATTGCTGGCCGCAAGACGGCGGCCGGTACATCACGCTGCCCATGGTGTTCTCGCGCAATCCAGAAACCGGCAAACGCAACTGCGGATGCTATCGCATGCAGATCTTCGACGACCGCACGACCGGGATGCACTGGCAGACGCACAAACAGGGCGCCGAACATTACCGGAGGCGCAAAGCCGCGGGAAGCGGGACCAATCGGATGGAAGTCGCGGTCGCCATCGGCGCCGATCCCGCGACCATGTACTCCGCGATCCTGCCTCTGCCGCCGGATCTGGACGAGATGATGATCGCGGGCTTCCTGCGCTCAAAGCCCGTCGAAATGGTGAAGTGCGAAACGCTCGACCTTGAGGTTCCCGCGAACGCCGAAATCGTGCTTGAAGGCTACGTCGAGCTCGACGAGCTGCGCCGCGAAGGACCGTTTGGCGATCACACCGGATTTTATTCGCTCGACGGGCGATTATCCCGTGTTTCACGTCGGATGCATTACGCATCGCAAGAATCCGATTTATGCGACCACGATCGTGGGACCGCCTCCGATGGAGGATTTTTACATGGGCGAGGCCATCGGTCGCATTTTTCTGCCCCTGATGCGCATGCACCTGCCTGAAGTGCGTGACATCGCGATGCCCGCAGAAGGTGTGTTCCACAACCTGATCCTGGTGTCCATACGCAAATCGTATCCGGGCCATGCCCGCAAGGTGATGCACGCGATCTGGGGTCTGGGCCAGGCCATGTTCTCCAAAGTGATCGTGGTGGTGGATGAGGATGTGGATGTGCAGAACTTCCACGAAGTGGCCTGGAAAGCCTTAAACAATATCGATCCCGAGCGGGATATCCAGTTCGTGATGGGTCCGGTGGATTCGCTCGATCATGCCAGCCGCCTGGAGAATTACGGATCGAAGATGGGCATCGATGCGACAAAGAAGTGGCCGGGCGAAGGCTTCACCAGGCCCTGGCCGGACGTGATTACGATGCCCGCCGAAGTCGAGGATCGCGTAAACCTTTTGTGGAAGAAAGCAGGGCTGAAATAGCGGCGCGGGCAAGCCGCATCGGACAAGCGATTTTCGGCGGCGTGTTAAACTAAAAACGTTCGCTCTTCTTACGGCGGCTGTAGCTCAGCTGGTAGTAGCGCCAGATTGTGGTTCTGGATGTCGTGGGTTCAAATCCCACCAGCCGCCCCAACCCAAGAGTTGTCTTGCATCCGGTTCGTGCGCTCAGGAATTAGCCCCGTGCGGATCGAATTCCTGAAGCAGAGCCAAGATTACTTCGTCGGGAGTAGCGCTCGAATCATTGAGCAGTCCCTCCAGCCGGGAATCCAGTGCGCCGTGCTCCATCGGCGGAATTTTAGACTTCAACATGGCGATACATGCGTCGATCTGAGCCTGAGCATCAGCCCGGTCGTTGTCTTCGGTCATAGATCGAGCGTAGCACCCGGAGCGGGATTCCTCCTCATTCGTTTCGGCGGATCAGGCAGGATGGCTACTTCCACGAACATCTTCATTCAGCGCCCAGCTTGATCAGTTGTTCCGCGTGGCGCAGCGCTTCAGGAGTAACGCGTTCGCCCGACAGCATGCGCCCGATTTCGCGGGTGCGCGCGGACGGACTTAACTCTTCCATCGTGGTCACAGTGCGTCCGCGCTCGCTGTGCTTCTCGACGGAATAGTGGTGATCCGCAAATCCGGCGATTTGTGGTAAATGTGTAACGCACAGGACCTGACTGGTTCCGGCCAGCTTCTTGAGCCGCCGGCCCGACCGCCTCGGCTGCGCCTCCTCCCACGCCTGCGTCAATCTCATCGAAAACCAACGTGCGCGGGATCGCGCGTCCCTTCGCCGGAGATGCCGTACAGGTTTTGAGCGCCAGCGCGATGCGCGACAGCTCGCCGCCCGATGCGATCTTTTCCAGAGGTTTGGGGTCTTCCCCGAGGTTCGGCGAAATAAGAATTTCAACCTCGTCCGCGCCGGAGGCCGACCACTCCGCCGGGGAGACGCGGATTTCGACGCGGGACCGTTCCATGGCGAGCGCGGCGAGTTCCGTTTCCACTCGCTTGGCGAGCTTGCGCGCGGATTCCTTGCGGCGCGTCGACAGAGCTCCCGCGGCGGTCTCGTAAGCCGCCGTCAATGCGCGCAGCTCGCGACGCAAGGATTCCTGACGCTCGCCGGAGGTTTCGGCGGCGGCGAGCCGCGCACGCACGTCTTCCAAAAAAACGAGGACATCCGAAAGAGTCGCGCCATACTTACGCTTCAGCTTTTCCAGCGCGGCAAGGCGGCTTTCGACTTCCTCCAGCCGGCCCGGATCGGACTCCAGCTTCCCCAAGTAGTTCCGCAGAGCGTGAGAGGCGTCCTCAACGCCGATCGACGCCGGCTGCAGTGCGGCCAGCACGTCTCGAAGACCTTCGTCAATGCGCGCGACTTCCTCCAAACGCTTCTGCACGGAGCGGAGCTGCGCGGCGACGCTTTCGGGATCTTCGTAGAGAGCGGCGTATGCGGCCGCCGCCGATTCCTGAAGGCGAACCACATTGCGCAAAACGCGGCGTTCATTTTCAAGCTGGAGATCTTCCTCCGCTTCCGGAGCGACGGCCTCAATCTCCTGAAGCTGGAACTTCCACAGATCGGCCTGACGCAGCTTTTCCTGCGACGTGCGCTCCAGTTCCGCGAGTTCGGCGGAGGCGGCGTGCCAACGGCGGAACGCAGCGCGGGTTTCCGCGCCGAGATCCAGCGCGCCCGCGAAAGCGTCCAACATATCGCGCTGCACAGCCGGGGAGAAAAGCTGCTGTTGATCGTGCTGGCCGTGAATATCGCCGAGGCGTTCCGCAATCTCACGCAGGACAGCGGCCGTAACGGGACGGCCTCCGGCGAAGGCTCGCGATTTACCGTTCGCCAGAATCTCGCGCTCCAGGATGAGTTCGCCGTCTTCGGCTTCCACGCCTTCGGGTAAATGAGCCGGATCGACTTCAAAGATACCGGAGATGCGGGCACGTTCCGATCCCGCCCGCACCACGTCGGAGGCGGCGCGCGCTCCGAACAAAAGCGTCAGGGCATCGACGACGATCGATTTTCCGCTCCCGGTTTCGCCCGTCAATATATTCAGGCCGCGATGAAACCTGACACGGACCTGTTCGACCACGGCGTAATTTTCCACGGTCAGCTCGACGAGCATTGGATGAATTATAACTTTCCGGGTCCGGGGAATGGGCCGGTTCGCACCGCTGCTATAATGCTCCCGTGCGAATCCGCATAGTGCCTGCTGCGTTCATGCTTTTTTGCGCGCACGCATGCGCGCAGTGGATCAATTATCCGACGCCGGGCGTTCCGCGAACGGCCGACGGCAAGCCGGATATGGCTGCTCCCACACCTCGCACCAAGGACGGCAAACCGGATCTTTCCGGGTTATGGCAGAAGTCTGATCCTCTGCCCTGCGATGGAATCAATCGCGTGTGCACGGATCTCCCGGTCACCAGACAATTCTTCAACCTGGGCGCGGATTTGAAGGACGGCCTGCCTTATCAGCCTCAGGTGAAAGAGAAGATGGCGAAAAAGACGGTACTCGACGATGCGTACCTGCATTGCATCGCACCGGGCGGTCCGCGCATGCACGTCCTGCCGACAATGAAGAAGTTCGTGCAGACGCCTGCGTTGCTGGTGATCCTGAACGAGTTCAACGCGAACTTTCGTCAGATCTTTACGGATGGACGCCCGTTGCCGGACGATCCCGTGCCCAACTGGAACGGATATTCCAGCGGAAAATGGGAGGGCGATACGCTGGTGGTGCAATCCATCGGCTATCGCGACGACCAGTGGCTCGATGGCGCGGGAAGCCCCCTGACCAGTACCGCAAAAGTGATTGAGCGGTTCCGCCGCCCGCGTTTCGGCAAGCTCGAAATTGAGATCACCGTGGAGGATTCGAAATCCTATACGCATCCGTTTACGGTGACGGTGTTTCAGGACTTGATGGTGGATACCGAACTACTCGATGCGGTCTGCGCCGAAAACGAAAAAGACGCGCAGCACATGCCGGTAAAATGATTCGCCCGGAAATTATTTGGCGCGCCCCTTGAACCCTTGCGCAAGCATCGGAATCTTGTAAATCGTCATGGCGGTGTTTCGAACTCCCGGCGGCGTCGTGATCTCCTTGCCGTCCGGACCCACTCCGCCATTTCCAACCAGGAAGAGAGTCTTCTTGCCGGGTCCGGAGAACGCGATGCTGATTGCGTTGCGCGGGGTCGGAATCAGGCCGAGATATTTCCCGTCGGAACCGAGCACCTGAACTCCGGGAGCCGTCGACACGTAAAGGCGGCCCTCCGAGTCAATGGCGCTTCCGTCCCCGTTTCCGCCACCTTCCAGCTTGCCGAACTCCCGCTGATTTTTCACGGAACCATCCGGCTGGACATCGAAAGCCACAATCACCGGACCGTTCGTGACGTAAAGCGTCTTCTCATCCCGGCTAAGCATAATGCCGTTGGTGCGCAGGTTTTCGCCCAACTGCAAAACCTTCCCCTGGGGGCTCACGTAATAAGGCGCGCCGCTCGAAAAATAAACGCCGCCATTCTTGGCCACGACTAAATCGTTAATCCGTCCGAGGCCCATGCCCATATAACTGGACGCTAGGATTTTGCGCTCGGGAGTTAAGGTGGCGATATCGGTCGGCTCTTTGCATTCCTCGGGTTTCCCACCGGGATCGGTGCAGGTCCGCTCCACCGCATAAATACGATTCTTCGGGCCGATTGCGACGGCGCCTACGCCGTGACCGTTCGCGAGGAACACGGAAAACTTGTCGTTCTTATCGAGTTTGTTGATGCGGCTTGATTGCTCCTGCGCGAAGAGCAGGCCGCCATCGGGCGAACCCGTGATGCCGTCGGAATTCTCCGCGCTTTGAAAGATGAGCTTCCATTTTGCGCCCGCTTCAATCACGCCGGGAATCGCAGTGACGGTGACTTCGCGGGCGGGAGCAGGCTGCGGAAAGTTGCGCGGGGCACCTGTCTGTCCCGAACTAACGAGGGGCACGATAAAAGCGGCCAGGGTCAGAGAGGGTCGAGCGAGTGACTTGCGAGGGAATGACATACAAATGTTATACCGTTTGGCGGCATCCTGCGCACAAACTTCGCGAAGATCGATAGAATTCTCCCCGCCAGCGCCCTCGAACGCCGGATACAATAAAGAAGTGTACGCGTCGGGGTTTCTCTTACTGCAGGTGGATTTTTGGGAACTGGTCAGCACGAAGGAGCCAATCCCTCTCGCGGTCATGGGGTTCCTGCTCCTGTTTTCCCTGCTCTCGTGGACCATCATATTTTCGAAGTGGTCGTTGTTCCGGAGGGCGCGCAGCGCGAATCGCCATTTCCTACGAGCCTTCCGCAAGGGGGGCAAGCTTGAGGCGATCGCCGCGGCGGGCCAGCAATACGACGCTGCTCCCCTCGCTGCGGTCTTCGATTTCGGTTACAACGAAGTGAACCGCCAAATGACGGCGAAGGGACGGATCAGCAACTTTCTGGCGCTCGAACGCACGCTGCAGGTGGGCGTCAGCGAAGAGATCGCTAAATTGGAACGAAGTATGAATTGGCTCGCAACCACGGCCACGGTCTCGCCGTTTATCGGGCTGTTCGGCACCGTCTGGGGCATCATCAACGCCTTTCAAGCGCTCGGATTGAGTGGTTCGACGAGCATGCGGGTGGTGGCTCCCGGAATCGCGAACGCGCTCGTGGCGACGGCGCTCGGCCTGGCGGCCGCCATACCGGCCGCGATTTTCTACAATCACTTCGGGCACATGATCAAAGAAATGGCCGCGCGCATGGAAGATTTTTCGCTCGAGTTTCTCAACCTGACCGAGCGCAGCTTCGAGAGCTAGCGCAGCCGGGGGCAACTATGGCGTTTTCCTTTAGCTCGTCGAACGGAGCGGGATCAGGTGGCCGGCGCTCGCGGGCGGCGGGCGGCGCATTGGCCGAAATCAACATCATCCCCCTGGTGGACGTGGTGCTCGTGCTGCTGATCATCTTCATGCTGACGGCGCATGTGATGGAGTTCGGCATGGAGGTCAATGTGCCGGAGGTGAAGCAGGTCAAGGATTCAGCCGAGGATTTGCCCGTGGTCAGCGTTACGCGCGACGGCAAGCTTTTCCTGAATGAGAAGCCGGTAAACATCAACCAGCTCTCCGATGAGGTCGCAAAGCGCTTTAAGAATCAAAAGTTCGTGTATGTTCGGGCTGACAAGGCGACGACGTTCGATCCGATCGCGCAGGTGATCAGCACGTTGAACGACGCCAAGCTCGGGATCCGGCTGGTGGCGAAACCGGAAGACAGTTCCTCGCGCGGAAAGTGACGAGATTATTCGGATCAAAACCGGGGTCACGGCATGACGCAGCACGCTGACATCCTCGATCAGCGCGATCCTATGGGCCGGCCCGTGGCTTTCGCCATCGCCCTGCATGTAACGGTCGTGGCTGCACTCGCTCTCTATAACTGGATGGGCACTCGCGGAGAAGTGTTTGGTGCGAAGGATGCGGGAGGAGCTTCCATTGGAATCCAGGCCGTCGACGCGATCCCCCTGCAGCATAAAGGCATGCCGAATCCCCTGGCGAACGATACGCAGTCTCAGATTCCACAGGAAGCCACCAAGCCCGTCGAGCAGGTGAAAAAAGAAAAAATCTCGCCCAACGCGATCCCGCTGAAGAGCCGTGAGAAGAAGCGGCTGAGCGACGTAGCGAGCGAACGGCAGCGTTTCCGCCCGTTTAAGGAGCTCGAATCGAACCAGGTTTACGCGAAGCAGGCACCCCAGGTTTCGAACCCCCTGTTTTCAGCCAAGCCCGGTTCGGGGCGGATCGGCACGGGAGCGAACACGACCCTTGGCACGCGCTTCGCGGGCTACGCGCAGCAGATTCAGGAACTGGTCTCCCAGAAATGGCGCACGGGCGACGTGGATGCGAGTTTGCAAACCGCGCCGACCGTCATTGCGACGTTCGAGCTGATGCGCAACGGAACGATCAAAAATTTTCAACTGCTGCAGCGTAGCGGTATTCCTTCGCTGGATTATTCAGTGCAGCGTGCGGTGTTGGAGGCGAGCCCCTTTCCGCCGATTCCACCGGCATACGACAAGGATTCGGCCAAAGTGGAATTCTGGTTTGAGTTAAAACGATGAAACTTCAAAAAATCGCGAAGGTTTTCGGAATTGCCGGATTGATTTGCGGCGGCGCGTTGACACTTGGCGGATTGCTCAATGGGCAACAGAATGGAAGCCAGATCAGCGGCGTAATCGACACCCAGCACGAGAAGCCCTCCATCGCCGTCGCCGACATTCGTGGAGCGGGCGACGCGCAGAAATTCATGGACACGTTCAACTCGACGCTGTGGGATGAACTGGCGAATGCCGGCGTCCTGAAGATGGTGGCGAAAACCATGTATCCGCTGATGGTTCCGCAGCGCCCACAGGATTTCCAGCCTCCGACGGCGAGTTCCGCGCAAACCGCTCCGGCAGTCGGCAACCGGAGGTTGCCCTTGCAGAAGAACGGCCCGTGGCTGACGGATTGGTCGGGGCCGCCGGTGAATGCGGATTATCTGGCGTTCGGATACACGGCTGTGCAGGACGGCCGGCTCGCGCTCTACGGATGGCTCTTTAACGTGCGCCAACCGGACGTCACCAGCGCGCAAGTGATCGGGAAAGTATATTTCGGAAGCCTGGATGCCATGGGCGCGCGACAGGTGGCGCGGGATTTCGCCGCCGACATTCTTCAGCAGTTCGGCGCGAAGAGCCTGGCCGGCACCAAGATCTATTTCGTTTCCGACCGCAGCGGTTTCAAAGAAATCTGGTCGATGGATTATGACGGCAGCAATCAGAAGCAGCTGACCCGCTACAACTCGACCTCCAACATGCCGGCCGTCTCGCCCGATGGGTCGCTGGTCGCATTCACCACCTACGCCGGCGGAAATCCGCAAATCCGCATTCATTCCGTCGCCACAGGCCGAAGAGTGCCGTTCTACAATCCGGTGTCTTCGGTGGTGGAAACCCCGGAATTCACGCCCGATGGGAAGCAATTGCTGTTTGCGACGGCGGTCGACGGCTGGGTGCAGATCTGCATCGCGAACGTCGACGGCGGCGGGTTTCGCCGCATATCGAACGTGCGGGCCATCGAAGTTTCACCGCGGGTGAATCCTAAGACCGGCTCCGACATGCTGTTTATTTCCGGCCGCAGCGGGCATCAGCAGCTATGGCGAAGCACACTGGAAGGCGCCGACCTCCAGCGGCTGACCTCGGGCGAAGGCGATGTCGCCAACCCGTCCTGGAGCCCGAACGGGAGGACGATCGCATTTGCGTGGACGCGCGGATACGAGCCTGGGAACTTCAACCTCTTCGTGATGGACGTGGCCACGCAGCAGCCCGTCCAGCTGACAAGCGGCGTCGGACGCAATGAGAATCCGTGGTGGGCCCCCGACGGCGTGCATCTGGTGTTTTCATCGAAGCGCGGCAGGGCGACCCAAATCTATACCATGCTCGCCGATGGCAGCAACGTTCAACAGCTGACCACGCAAGGAAATAATATTCAACCCGTGTGGGCAAACGGGGTAAACTAGGGTTGAAAATAAGTCGATTCGAGTTCCTCATAAAGCCGCGCGCGTAGGGCGCGGAAAGCTGTACGTTAGGCTGCATTACGGTATAGAATCTTGGTTAAAGAATGAAAGTAGTGAAAACCGGCCTGCTCGTCTAGCCGGAGACCTCAAGGAGACAGGTCCCACATGCATAGGAACTTGAGAACGTTGGGCGCAGCCGTATTTGCCGCCGCGCTGTTGTTATCCGCTACCGCATGCAAGAAAAAGGTGGCGCCCGCCCCGCCGCCCGCTCCTCCGAGCCAACCCGCGAAGGTAGAAGCGCCGCCACCCGCCCCCGCTGCGGCCCGCATCGTCAATTTCACGGTCGAGCCTTCCTCGATTCAGCGCGGGCAGGCCGCCACACTCACATGGCAGGTCGCCAACGCGACGGATATCGCCATCGATAACGGAGTCGGCGCGGTGCAGGCGAACGGCAATCGCCAGATCTTCCCGGCCAATACGACGACCTACACCCTGACGGCGCGTGGTTCGGGCGGGACCGATACCCGTTCGGTCACGGTCGAAGTCACGGCGCCCCCGGCGCCTCCGCCTCCGCCCCCGGCCGCTCCCAGGATCTCGGGCGCCGATATGCTGAGCCGGGAAGCAACCGACGCTCTGTTCGATTACGATAAGAGCGACATTCGCAGCGATGCGAATCAGGCGTTGACCCGCGATGCGGATCTGCTGAAGCGCATCTTTGCGGCCGACCCAAGCTTCAGCGTAATGCTCGAAGGCAATTGCGACGAACGCGGATCGGCGGAATACAATCTGGGCCTCGGCGACCGGCGCTCCACTTCGGCGAAAGATTTCCTGGTACAGCTTGGGGTTCCGGCCGACAAGCTCAAAACCATCAGCTTTGGCAAGGACAAGCCGGTGTGTACAGACGCCACGGAGGATTGCTACCAGCGCAATCGCCGGGTACACCTTTCGCCGGCCCAATAAGTCGGCCGGCGCTCGTGAACCAGTGGCGGTAAATTAGTAAGTAATGACGCGTAATGTAAGCGAGCGGGAGCGGCAGCGGTTCGCCGTGCTTTTCGAGGCGGGGATCCGGGGTCGGGTTGTTCGGCTCGCGAGAGGGAGAATATCGATGACGGCTTTTCGATTGGCCGCGGTCGGGCTTCTCGTCTGCCCGGGTTTTCTGCTGGCCCAAAAGCGCGAGGATTTTCTGTCCATCCAGCGCGACGTCGCCCAGCTTCAGGATCAGGTCAAGCAGCTCCAGGCGTCCCAGGATCAGAAGATCGCCTCGCTGCAAGCGCTCGTGCAGCAGGCGGTGGAAGAATCGAGCCGCGTCGCCGCCGCGATGAGCACGCTGCAAAAAGCGCTCGCCGATCGCATGGCCGATCAGCAGAACAAGCTCGAGGCTCCCTTGGCCAACCTTGGCGCGAGACTCGATCAATCTTCGGATGATCTGCGGGCGATCCGTGAAAACGTGACGGCTTTAAACAATCGGCTCGGCGGTCTCGACAACAAGCTCGCGGATATTTCGAGCGCCGTCCGCGCGAGCGCTGCTGCCGCCGCGCCCCCTCCGCCGCCGAACGCGACTCCGGGCGCGCCCGCACCGCCTCCCGGCTTATCGGCGGAGTCGCTGTTTCAAGGTGCCTTCCGCGATTATTCGAGCGGGAAAGACGACCTGGCGATGATGGAGTTCAGCGATTATCTGAAATACTTCCCGCAGCAGACCGAGAACGCCGCGAGCGCCCAGTATTACATCGGGCAGCTTTACGATCGCGCCAAACAGTACGACGACGCGATTCAGGCGTTCGACGCCGTGCTCGAGCGATTTCCCGAAAATCCCAAGACCCCCGATTCTCTTTACATGAAGGGCGTCGACCTGCAGAAAGCAGGCCGGAAGAGCGACGCCGTTACCGAGTTTAAGGATTTTCTGTCGCGTTATCCCACCCACAGTCTCGCGAGCAACGCGCAGCAGCATTTACGCGAACTTGCTCCCGCTCCGCGATCAGGGAAAAAGAAGTGAGCCCTGCTGGCCTGTGTTAAAATTGCGGTAGTCGTTTGTGCCTCGCAGTGGGCCTGTGGCGCAGTTGGGAGCGCGCTTCCATGGCATGGAAGAGGTCAAGGGTTCGAATCCCTTCAGGTCCACCAAAACGTTTCAAACACTTACCGGTTCCCCGCCCGCTAGAACTTAGCCACTGGAGTCCAAAATGGACGCCGCAAGTCCGCCGCGTCGAGCGCGGACGGCGCTTCAAAATTGGTCATCTGATTTCCTAGCAGTCCTTAACTCCTGTAGTGACCCGACATTCCCGACATTGGCTGAGTCTACCTGTACCCGGAGAGTCACTGCAGAAGGCGCGCTCATCGAGATCGTTACGCTCCAGGGAAACGGGGATGAATTGACCGCTGAGCAACTCGAGGACTTCATCGCCAGTTTCCCGCTGACCGACGCGTAAGATGACGAGAATCAGCGGGAGAATTCGCAAGCTTCGGATCTCTCCTCAAAGTGATGCGCCGCCCACTCAGCAGCAGCGTCTCCTCAACAGCTCGCGGCGGCGTGGCACTGTTCATCCACCAGCTGCCGAAATGGTCGCGTCCCCAGAGACCGCCGTGTTTCGATTCCCAGCTTTCGCATCTTATAGATCAGAGTGGTTCGGGGCAACCCAAGCCGATTGGCCGCTCCATCCTGTCCTCCGATCATCCAGCCGGTCTGATTCAACGTTTCGAGGATATGCTCCCGATTCGCGTCGGCAAGCGTGCTGGCGGCGCTTTCGGAGCGCACCGTCATCGTTTGCTGCAAATCCATCGGCAGGCGCAGCACGGATCCGGGGGAAAAGAGCACCGCGCGCTCGATGAAATTCTGTAACTCACGAATATTGCCCGGCCAGTCATGCGCTTTCAGCACAGCGATCACCTCATCGGGAATCAGATCGATGGGTTTGTTGAGCGAGGCGGCAAACTTTGCCACGAAGAACTCCGTCAGCAGCGGGATGTCCTGAACGCGTTCCCGCAAGGGAGGCAGGGAGAGTGGAATCACGTTCAACCGGTAGAACAAGTCCGCGCGGAAGAGCTTCTTGGCCACGAGTTGTTCGAGATCCTGGTTTGTGGCCGCGACCACCCGCACGTTGACTCTCACGGTCTGACCACTTCCCAAACGTTCAATCTCGCGTTCTTGCAGAGCACGTAGCAGCTTGGGTTGCAGTTCGAGCGGCATGTCGCCAATCTCGTCCAGAAAGAGCGTGCCTCCATCCGCCATCTGAAAGCGTCCCTTGGTCTGCGCCCACGCGCCCGTGAAAGCGCCTTTTTCGTGGCCGAACAGTTCGCTCTCCAACAGAGCGCCCGGGATCGCCGCACAGTTAAGGGCCACGAAGCGATTGTTACACCGAGGGCTAGCCTCATGGATGGCCCTTGCGATCACTTCTTTTCCGGTGCCCGTTTCGCCCTGAATGAGAACGGCCGAGTCAACCGGCGCCACCGTCTTTACGTGGTCGAGCAAAGCCCGGAATTTCACGCTAGATCCGATCAGGTCTGGGGTCATGATGTCTTTCTCCTTACGAAGCCGCTGCAATCTTTCTGTTCCCGATTGTGGGGCGAATTCTTTTCGCGCTCGCCCCTCCATAGACTTTGATCCGGCCCCTCGATGGTCGTGGCCCGCGCCCCTCTTTAGTGGGGGTTTTTCCTGCCACGACTCCCATCCGCGATATCGAACCGCCTCCTTCCAAAGAGGCGAGCGTCGATTGACCATGCGCCTGGACCGAGCATGGCAACACCGGCGGTAAGAACCGCCAGGAACACGTGATTCCAGTGGCCGTTGGGATGAGAAGAATAAATCGAAAGGGCGATCCACAGCTCATTCAGTGCGATCAACGCTCCTACTACTGGCGTCCACAAACCGAGGATGAGGAAGATAGCTCCCGCAGCTTCAATGCAGTCTTGCGCGGTGGCGACCGGCTCCCCGGAAGATGCGGAGAAACCACTGATACCGAATGAGATGAGAGCGATTCCGACTCCGAGCCGGAGAAGTAGGAGTCCCAGACCGGGCCAGCCATTCGGGAAGGTCGAAAACAAGCGTTGCATACCACCGTAATGGTATGAAAATTGCTAACTTTGCCGACACCCCATAAAGCCCGCGTGAGGGCCCCTCTTTCGAGGGGGATGGAATGACTATAAATCGATGAACCCGCGCTTCAATCCTAAGGTCACGGCGTGGGTGCGGTCGTTTGCTCCGAGTTTGGCGAGGATATTCTTCACGTGGCCCTTAACGGTTTCTTCCGTGAGCGATAACTGCGCGGCGATCTCCTTGTTCGCATTCCCCCCGGCGATCAATCGAAGTACGTCGATTTCTCTGGGAGTCAGGCTATCATCGGTGGCGTGCTCGGCGATTTCGGCGGCGATTTCCGGGGGGAGGCGCTTTTGGCCCGCGTGGACGGCGCGAATCGTCTCGAGCAGTTCCTTGCGCAACAGCCCCTTCAACAAGAAAGCCCGCGCGCCGGCCTTGAGGGCGCGAAAAACCTGGACGTCGCCGGCGTAGGTGGTTAGCACGATGATGCGCGCTTCGGGAAACTCGCCGCGGATCGCGCTCAGCGCATCGATGCCGCCCATCTCCGGCATCTGCAAGTCCATCAGCGTGACGTCCGGGTGGTGGGTTCGAAAGAGTTCAATCGCCTCGCGGCCGTTGGAGGCTTCGGCGACCAACTCCATATCCGATTGATTCCCGACCAACGCAGCGATGCCGTCGCGCAGCAGCGCATGATCGTCTACGGCGAGTACACGGATCACGCCCTATCCCACCTTCTTGCGGAAGAGCCGCAGGCGCGATCTTCCTGGCCGGGTGCTGCCGGGCAAGGTTCCGCCGTAGGCCATCGAGCCTTCAATGTTCAATTCGATTTCCGTTCCAGATCCCGCGCCACTCCAGATGGTCAGCTTGGCGCCGATTTGTTCGGCGCGCTCGCGCATGCCAGGCAGGCCATAGTGGCCGGGCCGGCCCTCTTTCAGGATTTCGGACGCGATGCCCTCGCCGTCGTCCCGGATTCGCAACTGGAACGATCGGTCGGTATAGATCAGCTCCGCTTCAATGTGGTGTGCGTGGGCGTGGCTGAAAGCATTTCGCAGCGCCTCACGAGCGATCCGATACAGTTCGTCGCGAATGATCGGATGCATGTCCCGTGTCGCGCCTTCCACCACGAGCCGGAAGGCGGCCGCATCCGGGGTGGCAAGTTCATCGCCGAGCGCCTTCACCGCGTGCGCCAAGTCATTGGTCGTCGTGGTCGACGATCGTAAATCGTAGACGGCGCTGCGGCCCTCCGCGATCGCCTCATCCGCGCGGTCGAGTGTTTTCTCGAGTTCAATCTTCGCCTTGCCCGGCGGAAGCAAATCATCCACCACCTGAAGACGCAGCATCAAACCTTGAAAGCTTTGCAGCAGCGTGTCGTGCAGATCACGCGCAATCCGTGTGCGCTCGCCCACACGTTCGTCGAGCCGCACGCTGAATTCGCGGGCGATCTGATGGAGCCGGTACCGGTAAAGTCCCCACAACAACGCGAGGAGAGCCATGCCGCACAGCGATTGAAACCACGCCGTCTGATAATAGGCCGGGGCGATGGAAAAATCGAACGCCGCGCCGGCTTCGTTCCACACGCCGCTGTTGTTGCTGGCCATCACGCGAAAGCGGTAATGGCGTGGAGGAAGATTGCCATAGAACGCCTTCCTCTCATTGCCCGTGTCTTTCCAGTCGCGATCCCAGCCTTCCAGCTTCACGCGAAATCGATTCTTTTCCGGCGCGACCAGACTGAGCGCGGTATAGTCGATCTCCAGATCGCGAATCAGCGGAGGCAGGCGCAAGTTGGAAGAGGTCTCGCCCGGAGAGTTTTGCAGATATGTCGTTCGGTCGGCAACGATTTGCTCGATACGCACCGGCGGTGGGAGTGTGTTGACGGGAAGATGACGCGGATCGACGACGCTGACGCCGTCGAAAGGCAGGAACCAGATTTTTCCGTCCGCGGACTTAGCAACACGCGGGCTGTAGCCGCTTGCGGTCGAGTGGCTCCTGACACCGTCGGAGCTGTCGAAAATCGTGGTCTGGATCGTCCGCTTCGAGTCGGCGGCCCACGCGTCCAACTCGGACCGGGGAATCCGCACCATGCCGCAGGCCGTGTCCAGCCAGACCGAATGATCGTTGTCTTCCATCGTCCAGTGAACTGAATCGCACGGCAATCCATTCTTGCTGGTCAGCGTGGAAACCCGGCCGTCTTTCAAGCGGCTGAGTCCACCCTCGGTGGCGGCCCAGAGCGCACCGTCCCGGTCGAGTTGAAGGCCCGCAACGCGGCCTTCTCCTAGCCTGTCGGCGACTGAATAGGATGCGCGGACCTGTCCGTCTTTGAAATACGCCACTCCACCTCGATTAAATCCGAGCCATAAGCCACCCTTCAGAGGATCAGCGAGCAGAGCATAAGCGTCGTCCTTCCGCCCCAGCCGGGCCCATGGAATCTGTTCGACCACACTTCCCGCAAGCAAATGAAAAAGACCCTGATCCAAATAGCTGAGCCAGACGTTATCCGAACCGTCCCCTGTTATGGAATGAACTTGTCCGTCGGGCACGGCGCTGACGGGAGTGAACCGGCCATCCTCGAAGTACGCGACCCCGCGAGGGGTCGAGGCCCAGATTCGCCCGTGCTCGTCCTCGAAAAGGGACCCCACGGAATCACCCGGCAATCCGTTCCGCTGGCGGTAAATTGTAATCTGCCCGTCCTTCCATCGGTTCAAACCGTCAATCGTGCCAAGCCAAATGCTGCCATCGGTGGCCGCCAGGACGGACCAGACTTCGGCGTTGGACAAACCCTGCTTGACAGAAATCGTGGGAACGGCGAAGTCGCGAAAGCGGTCGAGGCCATCCAGTGTCGCGACCCAAATATTGCCCTCACGATCCTCAAAGAGTCTATCGATTTGGCCGCCTGAGAGACCGTCTGGCTGAGCAAACCCATCCGTCCTTCCCCCGTGAACATGCAGGAGGCCCCGGTCCGCGGTTCCAATCCACAGACCGCCATTGCGATCTCGCAGGAGCGGATAGGGGTTGAAGTGCTTCCCGACGCTTGGAACCGGATACGCTTCGGTTTTCCCGTCCAGGAACCGTCTGATTCCATCGCGCATGGCGATCAAGAGTGCGCCATTGTCGCCTTCGATCAGACCGTGCACCGGGTCTGGCATCGAATAGAGCTTCGGGGGACCCGGTTTCCATTGCCACAACCCGGTCGGCGCCCCGCCCAGAGATTGCCCCGGCTGTCCTCGTATAAATACAGCACTCCACGTCCCAGACTGCCATCCTCTCCAGAGCACTGGACGCTGCCGCTCTGAATCGCGCAGAGTCTCCCAGTGGGACTCGCCGTTCCGCCCGCCCATACCGTACCTTCGCGATCCTCAAGAAGCGCATAAACGTCCTGTCCGGCGAGCTCGGGATAGTGCGTCAGCTTGCCGTCCTTCCAACTGGCCAGCCCTTCGCGTGTCCCAATCCAAAGACGCCCATCGCGCGCTGCGAGCAGGCTTCGAATATATCTGCCGGGAAGGCGTTCGCCCGACGGCGGTTCCCACGGGGTGGGCCGAACTCCATCGAAGCGAAGCAAGCCGAATTCGGTGCCGAGCCAGAGATAACCGTCGGGCGTCTGCGCAATGGCCTCGATGACACCTTTGAAAAACCCTTCGCGGATGGTCCACGCTTTGTGCGCGTATTGATTGATGTCGAGGGAAGGATTGAGGGCGGACGCAACGCCGCAGCACGCGAGGAGCGTACTCGTCACCAGGCTGGCCCGCTTGGGCATGCGCACAATTATCCCGCATCGAAGGGATGCACCGGGAGGGGAATCCAAGCGTAAAATGCCTGTATGCGCCGTGTCGCTACCTCATCCCGAATAGCGCTAAATGAGATCCGACCCGTGTCGTCCTTTCGTCAGCGGCGGGCGGTGGGCGTGTCGTCCCGTCGATACTCACCTGTCGACTAGCGCATAACTCCTCTGTAACCTGAGGCCTTTGCGACTGGAAGTTCAAATGCCAGATAGAGGCTTCACCACTTTGGACGCACTCAGACCGTCAAGGAGATCCATGCGCGCATCCGTAGCTGTTAAGAGATTGCAATTGTACCGGAACGTTTGCCGTCCGGCGTCCGTCCGGCTGACGCTGTTTGCGGTGGCGCTGCTGGCTGCATCTCCCTTGCTCGCGCAGAACGCAGAGCTCTCCGGCTTCGTCAGCGATCCGTCGAGTCTGGCGGTCGCTAACGCACGGGTGGTCGTCCAAAGCGCGGGCAACGGCGCAACTCGAAGCGTCGTTTCAAACCAGCAAGGCGAGTACAGCGTTCCAGCGTTGCCGCCTGGAGCCTATGACGTGACAGTAGAAGCAAACGGATTTAAGACCATCCACCAGAATGGCGTCGTGGTGGAAGTGGGCCAACGAGCACGATTGGATTTCGCGCTCGTCGTCGGGAACACAACGGAAACCGTCACGGTACAGGGCAACGCCCCGCTGCTGAACACCTCGGACGCCTCGGTGAGCACGGTGATCGATCATCAGTTCGTCGAGAACCTGCCGTTGAATGGACGCAGCTTCAGTTCGCTGATCGATCTGACGCCGGGGGTGGTGCTGACGCCATCGAATTTTTACGAGCAGGGCCAGTTCAGCGTCAATGGCCAGCGGCCGGATGCAAATTACGTTTCAGTGGACGGGGTGAGCGCCAACCTCGGGAACCTGGGGGGTGGGTCCAATTTGGGCCAGAGCGGAGCCGGCTCGCTTCCGGCAACCAGTGCTTTCGGGGGGACCAGCAACCTGGTGTCGCTGGACGCGCTGGAGGAGTTCCGCATCATTACATCGACGTTTGCGCCGGAGTATGGACGCACTCCCGGCGCGCAAATATCGGTGGTCACCAAGTCCGGCACGAATGCGTTTCACGGCACTGCGTTCGAATACTTCCGAAACGACAAGCTGGATGCCAACGATTGGTTCGCGAACGCGAACCGTTTGGCGAGGCCCGAACTGCGGCAGAACGATTTCGGCGGAGTGCTGGGCGGGCCGATCGTCAAGAAAGACAAACTCTTCTTCTTCGGCTCTTACGAAGGGCTGCTGGTGCGCCAGCCGGAGGTTGCAGATACGTATGAGCCGACCGTGGCCTCGCGCGAGAATGCGCCCGCGGCTCTTCAGCCGTTGCTGAACGCTTTCCCGTTGCCGAACGGTCCGAACCTGGGCAACGGAACCGCTGGATTTGCGGCCAGCTACTCCAATCCCTCCACGCTCAATACCTCCGGCATCCGGATCGATTATCTGCCATGGGAAAGAGTGACTATTTTCGCCAGGTACAGCGACGCTCCATCGAGGCTCGATTCGAGCGGGCGGCGGCGCTCTTGAAACGAACTATAGCAACGTCGATGAAGCAAAATACCGGACCCAGAGCCTGACCCTGGGGAGCAACCAGACGCTTACTCCGCGGTTGACCAACGAGTTTCGCTTCAATTACAGCCGGAGCCGCGCGAGCGGCTTCGTGACGGCCGACAACTTCGGGGGCGCGTCGCCTCCGACCGATTCGGAGTTATATCCATCGCTTGCTCCTCCGCAAAGCGCAGGCTTTGAATTTTTTGGCGACCTGAATCCGAATGGACTTCGATTCATCACCGGCAATCAGGGAGACAACTTCCAGCGACAGTTCAACGTGACCGACAATGTTTCCCGCGCGGTTGGCGCACACCAACTTAAATTCGGGCTGGATTATCGCATTCTCAGACCGGAGGCCGGACCGGTATCCTATCAGGCCGAATATGAATACACTTCTTTGGCAAACGTTCTGGCCAGCAATGCGGCCCTGGCGTACATAATCTCTCGGCAACCCGTTACGCTGAGTTTTTCCAACTGGAGCCTATTCGCCCAGGACACCTGGAAGGCCACGAGAAGGTTGACGATCACTTACGGCTTGCGATGGGAGTACGATGCCTCGCCCTCCTCGCCCAACGGCAATCTTCCGTTCACCGTCACGCAAGTGAATGATCTGGCGACGATGACGCTTGCTCCGCCGGGCACGCCTTTGTGGCATCCGCAAAAAGACGACTTTGCTCCGCGGCTGGGTGTGGCGTGGCAGCTCCTTCCGAATGTGGTTTTCAGGGCTGGCGCTGGTTTCTTTTACGACCTCGGATACGCCGGTGTGGCGAATGGGACCAGCGCATTTCCGTTCGTGCAGGATAAGCTGTTTCTCGGCACCGGATTCCCCGTCAGCGCTGCGGACGCCGCGCCCCCTGTTTTTACGACCACTCCTCCTGTTTCGTACCTTGCGGTGGTCGATCCGAATCACGTATTGCCCAGAACCTATGAATGGAACGCGGCGCTGGAAAGGCGTTTTGGAAGGGCCGACGTTCTGACGGTTACCTACCTCGGCGCGGCGGGCCGGAAGCTGATGCGGACGGACGAATACCGGGACCCGAATCCCGAGTTCCCCTCCCAGGTCACCGTGATGACGAATGGCGCGGACTCCAGCTATAACGCCCTGCAGACGCAGTACCGCCATAGCTTCTCACACGGCCTCCAGACCCTGCTCTCTTATACCTGGGCGCATTCGATCGACGACGCCTCGTACGACGCCGATTACCTGAACGTGCCCCCCGGCTATTCGTCTTCGGATCGTGCTTCGTCCGACTACGACATCCGGCACACGTTCTCCGGAGCTGTTTCGTATAACCTTCCAACGACAGGGAGCGGCGTCGCGAAGACGATCTTCGAGAATTGGTCGACCGATTCGATTGTGTACGCTCGGAGTGCACCCCCGGTGAATGCGGTCACAGGGCTCGACCCCTTTGGCGGATTCTTGTCGGGAGCCTCCGGCGTAGCGCGTCCGAATCTAATTTCCGGAATGCCGCTCTGGATTTCAGATCCGAACGTGGCCGGCGGAAAGGAAATCAATCCAGCGGCGTTCGCGATTCCGACGGGAGCGGTGCAAGGAGATCTCGGAAGAAATGCCCTGCGCGGATTCGGCGCTGCAGACGTCGATTTGACGCTGCGAAGGCAGTTCAAACTCCGGGAGCGCCTTGCTCTTCAAGCGCGAGCGGATTTCTTCAACATCTTCAACCACCCCAACTTCGGAAGTCCGATCAACTATCTCAGTTCCCCTCAATTTGGCCAATCGACGCAGATGCTGGGAGCCTCGCTCGGAAGCGGGGGCCAGAACGGCGGTCTCAATCCTCTGTATCAAGTCGGCGGACCGCGCTCGGTGCAACTAGCATTGAAGCTTCTGTTCTAACCACGCAGAAGCGCCGCGATATCCACTCGGCAGCGCTGGCGCCGATCTACTCATGGTGGGCGAAGGAGGCCCATCCGCGAAGAGGAAACCCACCGCAGCAAATCGGAAGCCGAAGAATATTCTCGGGCTGCCCGATCTTGATCAAGCTAAATCCGCTGTTCTACACAGCTTGCCATCGAAGGAGTCCCAGCGGGGTATCGGCACCCAATCGAGGAGTTCATTGCCTGACGGGGTGCGGTGAATGATCTGATTTGGATCGAGCCTCTGGGATGAGTGCACGACGGCCACGTGGATAGACCACTTGGCTGTATCACGCGCGACTCGCACATGTGCCGAGCGCAGGCGACCGGCGTAGGTTCCGATAATGCCCCATAACGGGACCTCAACGCGCACGCGACGAGCATGCGACGTCGGATGTCACATCTTCAGCCCCGCTTGCCAGTTGAGTACAACGGTCAGCGGAGCCGCAGCTGATTGTTCCGCCGCAACGGGGATCAGGAAGCGGCCGTCCTTGCTGACGTCAAACCAGGCATTATCGCCCGGGAAGCGGACATTAAACAGGGCCTTCGGTGCGCCAGCCTCGAATCGCGAGCCGCCGCTGATTTCTACCGTCATCATCTTCTGGTCCGCACTTATGAAATAAAGCTCCTTGCCGTCGCGGCTCCAAATGGATCGCTCCCCGCCGTTGGTCGAAATCTGCCACTTCCCTCCCGGCGTGGGAAACGTACACCGCTGTCTTTTCCTGCTCCTGGAGATGGGCTGCTGTGTACAGGAAGTGGCGGCCGTCCGGCAGGAACCAAGGGAAATGATGGTAGGATTCACCGGCCGCTCGGTCCGGCGTGGTCACAGCAGTCGCACTCCCTCCCGCCGACGAAACACGAGAGGTGCTGTCGGCAACGCCGGCGAAAACAATTACATCCTTGCTGCCCCAGGTGCCACCGAGCGCGTCGCTGCTAACGTCGCAGATAGTCTGCACCGCATCGTTGGCGACTCCGGTCTTCTTTAGCTTTCCGTCCGCAAAAAAGGCGATCGTGCTGCTGTCCGGCGACCAGAACGGCTCGCTCGCCCCTTCAGTACCGCTGAGGGGGTGTGCGGACACGGAATCCAAATCGCGCACCCAAAGCTGGCTCTTGCCTTCCGAGGTAGCGACAAAGACAAGCAGGCGCCCATCCGGAGACACGGCGGGGATACTCAGCGTGTCCAGCTCGGCATTTCCGGGGGGCAGGATGGACAGCTTGGTAACCTGCAGAGGCGATTCTGTGAAGTGGCGATAGCCCACCGCACCCAACACCAACGCCGCCGCTGTCATGACTCCGGCTGCAAGCCAACCAAGTTTTCCGTGCCGCGACGTTGCCACGGACTGAGAGGAGCCTGCGTTACTCCCAGCCTCCTCGCCACCTCGTAGCAAGAACCGCGCGTCGCTGATCGATGCCAGACGCTGGGCCGGATCCTTGGCTAAACAGGCTCGCATTAGGCCTCGAACCCGGACGGGCAACAGCTCGAAATCTGGTTCATCCTTCAGCACGGAGGCCAGCGTGTGCGAGATCGTCTGACCGTGGAACAGCTGCTTGCCGGTCAGCATCTCCCACAGCACCACCCCGTACGCCCAGATGTCAGCTCGCCTATCGGCCGGCTGGCCCGCCGCCTGTTCGGGTGACATGTAGCTCGCCGTACCCAGAATCATGCCAGCTTGCGTCCCCGCCATCGTCAACGTCGGCGATCGGCTCGGATCGACCTCCTGCGGGCCGGATGGCTGCGAAACCGCGGCCAATCCGAAATCGAGCACCTTCACGACACCCGCCGGCGTGATCATGATGTTCGCCGGCTTCAGGTCCCGATGCGTGATCCCTTTTTCGTGTGCGGCCTCAAGAGCGGCGACAATTTGCTTCGCATAGCCGAGGGCGGTTTCGAGCGACAACGGCCCTCTCACGGTGCCGCCAGGAACCAATTCCATCACCAGCGCACGTGCGCCGTCCGATTCGCCGTCGCTTCTTTCTACGACGCCGTAGATTTGTGCGATATTCGGATGATTCAGGGAGGCGAGAACCCTCGCCTCGCGCTCAAAGCGGGCAAGACGCTCGGGATCTTTCGCAAGTGCGGACGGCAGAACCTTAATGGCTACTTCGCGATCGAGCTTGGTATCGCGAGCGCGGTACACCTCGCCCATTCCACCGGCTCCGATGGGCGCAAGAATCTCGTACGATCCCAGCCGGTCGCCAATGGAGAGCGCCATACGGAAGTTTAGTTATTTTATAGAAGTCGCGCGGAAAACGGAATCGTGGGACTATCGTCGGCGGATCGGAGCCAAATCAGCTTCCGATAATGACCGTTAACGTGACGACCGGGAACTTCTATTCGTGATAACGCTGTGTCTCCAGCGGACTCGTTCGTAACGAGATGGTCAGCTTTATCCCCGAAGGATCGCGATTCGCAACGCTGACCGAACTGCCTAACAAGGATAGAATGCGAGATGCCACGGGAGGTCCCAACCCCAAGTCGCCGCCAGGGGTTATCGCTTCGCCGATCGAGAGGACGTCAAAGAATTTCGCCAAGGCGGCGCTAGGAATCATCCTGCTCCGACTCTCGATGATGACCTTTCCTGGCTCGGGCCCGCATGTTAGCTGGACAGTCTCGCCCTTTTCGGAGAATTTAATGGCAGTCTCAAGCAGTCTACGCAACGCTTTAACCAGCAAATCTTCGTCCCCTAGGACGACGGTTTGCGTATCCGGCATTCCTTCGAGAGCCACACCACGGAATTGAGCTAACTCAGTCGCCTCCTCAATCGCGCGATGCAGCACAGCATTCAGCGATACCGGGGCCGATCTGAATTGCTCGCTACCCACGTCGATTTTGGTCAGGAGCAGGGCATCATCCAATATCGAGAGAATCCGTTGGCGCGACTGATCAAACATCTCTTGAAGGTCGCTCCGTTCCGCGGAGGACGACACTTGTTCGAGAATTATCTCGGCGACGCCGAAAAGTCCGACGAGTGGCGTCCGGAACTCGTGCGAGATGAGTCTAAGGAAGTCATTCTTTGAACGATCTAAAATAGTCAGTCGTTCATTTGCTTGCGCAAGTTCCCGTGTACGCTCAGCTACTGTTTCCTCCAAGCCTTCGTTCTGGCGAATCAATGCTCGCTGCAGGTTGTGAAGTCCGAGATGTGTTTCAACCCGGGCGTGAACCTCCTCGAACTGAAATGGCTTGGAAATGTAATCAATCGCACCAGATTGAAAGGCCCGCACCTTATCTCCGATTCCGTCTAGAGCGCTGAGGAAAATGACAGGTATTCTTGAGAGCTCCGGTTCAGACTTCAGACCCTTGCACACTTCGTAGCCGTTCATTTCCGGCATGTTGATGTCCAGCAGAATCAAGTCCGGTGGGTTTCTCCTTGCTGCAGCCAGGGCCAGTCTGCCGAGAGGAAACGAACGCACTTCATGCCCCTCACGGACAAGCATCTCTTCTAGCAGCTTCAGATTCGCAGGATTGTCATCCACGATCATGATGTCGCTTGGCGTCAAGATAACGCTCCTTCTTTCGGCGCACTCCTGCCGGTCTGCTCAGCAGCTCTTGGAACGCGAACGCTCACAAATTCCTGCGCGCCGCGGACTCTCGCAAAATTTTCCAGGCGCTCAATCCACAGATCGTTGAGGACGGTTCCCTTTTTAAGAATCAACAGGTTCCCATCGGTGGTCGAAACGTCCTTTTCGATAACCATGCCGGCGCGAAGCATGCGAATCGGTATCTGCCGCAGCTCGAACTCAACTTGCGTTGGAGCGTAGCCTCCGAGCGCATCCAACATGCGGTCGTCGAATCGCCGCAATAACCTGAGCTCGGAAAGTGCGGCGCCGGGTGCGGCGCCGCGATAGATCCGCCGGTCCAGTTCCAATGCCAAGTGCAGTACAGTTGGGCCGGGCTTCTGTTGCCCTCGAACGATATCGGCCACGATTTCCAGCCGTGGAATATTCGAAAGCAGCCGAGCGGCCCGCTCCGGATGAGCGCGAAACATCCGATCTTCGTGCGGCGAAAGTTTCTGGCCGCAGTAGCCCTTCTCGAAGACCTCTTCGGGCAAGGCGATGCAACCCACCAGGCAAAGCCTCGCAGCGAGTTCCCACTGCCATGAATCCTTGCGCCTCACCATCCGGTTTGTGATCCTGAGCGCGATCTCTCGAATGGACTGAGATCGCACCGCCAGCACCGGCGATGTGAGCTGGATCAAGGCCCACAGGGTTTCGACCGCGCCGCCGAGGGTTCTTTCCAGTAGATCGTGTTCCGCCAATTGCGCACGCTTCAATTTAAGATGCGTTTCCACACGCGCCTGCACTTCTTCGAACTGAAAAGGCTTGGAAACGTAGTCAACTCCTCCCGCTTGAAATCCCTTCAGCTTGTCTTCCGTCGAATTCAGAGCGCTTAGAAAAATAACCGGCACGCCCGAAAGTGTCTCGTGCGCCTTAAGCCGCTGACATACCTCGTAGCCATTCATCTCCGGCATATTGATATCCAGCAGAATCAGATCGGGGGCCTCCTGGTCTGCCGCTGCCAGCGCTAACCGGCCCCGTGGAAACGAACGTATGTCGTATCCATCCTGCCTGAGCATGCCATCCAACAGCTTCAGGTTCGCGGGATTATCATCCACGATCATGATGTTGCCGTGTTGAGCGGGAGACTTTTCTGTTAGCGTCGGCACGCTTCCTCCAGCAATTGCGTGAGGGCGTCGTATTCGTACCTGTCCGCCAGTTGTTGAAGCGCCAGGGCAGACTCCGAATATTCGGTCTCCCGCACCGTGACGATCAGCTTATCCAAAAGCTTTTTGTTGCCGGTCAAAGTCGCCTTACGAAGTTGTTCCACCAGCTCCAGCGGCAGTTCGCCAAGCCTCTTTGCGTTCAGGGCCGTCGCGCCGGGAGAAGATTGGCCATCGGCTTCGCCTGTCTCCTCATAGTCGTAGACAACGTCTAGACAAAGACGAATCTTTTCGAATAATTCGTCTTCAGAACAGGGTTTGGCCAGAAAGTCGTCCGCTCCGCTGGCGGCGACTCTCCGCCGATCGTCATCCAGGGCGCTTGCTGTGAGCGCGACGATGGCAGTCCGCTTGCCACGGGGATCCGTTTTTATTCGGCGAGTCGCCTCCAGTCCGTCCATCTCCGGCATATGCACATCCATCAGAATCAACTCCGGATTCCATTCTTCCCAAGTGCGAATAGCCGTCTCGCCGTTATCCGCGCTTCGCACGGAGAAGCCAACTACGGTCAATAGTTTTATCAGCCAATCCCGATTCTCAAGCTGGTCATCGACTACTAGAATCTTGAAGAGTGCTTGCCCCGCTCGGACTGAGCTGACGCGGCGAAGAGCATTCTTCCTCACCGCCACACCGGCGTTTCCGCGCTCGATGGGAATCTCAAATCGAAATATCGAACCTACGCCCGAAGTGCTAGTTACGGAAACGTCGCCGCCCATGAGGCGCGCGCATTTGCGGCTGATGGCCAGTCCCAATCCGGTTCCTTCCAGCGTGCTCAGACCACGCTTGGCTTGACTGAACGGCTCGAACAACATCTTTTGCTCTTGATCCGCAATGCCCGGGCCGCTATCCTCCACGCGGCATAACATCCACAATTGATCCGCATTCCGATTTTCGAGGCTGACATGCAGCTTAATTTCGCCCTGTTGGGTGAACTTTACCGCGTTTCCCAGAAGGTTGATCAACACCTGGCGTATTTTTCCCTCGTCGGCGTGCACATACTGCGCCTCTCCTGCGGAAAGCATTTTGAATCGGAGCCCCTTCGCCGCGGCGCGCAAGCGAAACATCGCTGCCAGGTCGTCAAAAAGCCGCGAAAGATTGAACGTCACGGGATTGAGTTCGATGCGGCCGGCCTCGATCTTGGACATATCCAGAACGTCGTTAATCAGGGCCAGGAGATGCTCGCCACTGCGGCCGATGATTCTGAGATTGGTTTTGCCCTCCTCTGCTATGCCCGGATCGCGCAACATCAACTGGGCGTAGCCGAGAATCGCATTCATGGGCGTGCGGATTTCGTGCGACATGGTGGACAGGAAAGTGCTCTTGGCCCGATTGGCCGCTTCTGCCTCTTTCTTGGTTTTCGATAGCAGAGCATTGGCTTCATGAAGCTGCTGGATGGCCATCCGCAACTGCTGCGAATTTTGGAAAATTTCCGCCTCCATTTGCTCCATCCGTGCCCGCAGCTCCGCGGTATTTCCGCTGGGCTGCGCCTTTTGCCGCACGAAATCTGTTACGTCCTCCACCCTGTGGATCAAATACTCGATCTGGTGGTCGGCTCCCAGCACGACGGAGTTGACCGGGCTCCAATAGCGCTCCTCAAATACGCCGTCGGGGCCACGAATGTCATATTTCTGGATGGCCATCGTGTCGGCTTCCGCAGTTTGAAGGACGCGCTCGAGCGAGGCGCGCAAGTTGGACGTGCCGGTCGCGTCGGGATCATCGGGGTTGTCGGGGAAGGCTTCGAAGATGCCGCGACCGACCAGGTCCTGGCGCCTGGTCATGGTGGCCTTGAGGTACGCGTCGCTGGCCGAGACGATTTTCAGGTCGGGTGTGAGAGTCAGGAATAGGCAGGGAAGCGATTCCAAAAGGCTCTGCAAGACGGCTCGGCTGCGGAGCAACTCATCTTCAACGGCCCGCCGCTCGGTTATGTCACGGGCGATGGCGGATGCCGCCACGACCGTCCCTCCAGAATCCCGGATCGGCGAAACCGTGAGCGCGACGTCGATCAGAGTCCCGTTCTTTCTGAGCCTGACGGTCTCCTCCTTCACGACCTGTCCTTGCTGAAGTTGCGCGATGATCTTGCTAAGCTCATCGGTGCGGTCTGGCGGAAGAAGGACCGATATCGGTTGTCCCAGAATCTCCTCGACCGTGTATCCGTAGAGCCGCTCCGCACCTGCATTCCAGGTGAGGATGATTCCCTCCAGCGACTTGCCCACGATGGCGTCGTCCGAGTAGTCGACGATCGAGGCAAGTTGGTCTCGGCTTTGTTGGGCGCGCCTTCGCTCAGTGATATCGCGAATCGTGCTGCAGACCATTGTTCCTTCTTCTGTTTCCAAAGGACTGAGGCTGATTTCGACCGGGAACTCGCTGCCATCCTTGCGCTGCGCGTATAATTCCAGGCCGGTGCCCATCTCCCGCACGCGAGGACTGGCGAAAAATCCCGTGCGGTGACCCGGATGTTTGTCCCGGAAACGCTGTGGGATCAATTTCTCGATGGTCTGCCCCAACAATTCTCCACGCGGATATCCAAACAGCTTCTCCACTTGGGTGTTGACGAAGACGATCGCGCCGGCGCGATTCACTACGACGACACCGTCAGGAGCGGATTCCAGGAGCTCTCGGAATTTTGCCTCTGACGCGAGCTTCTTCGCCGACTCGCGCAGGTTCTCCTCCGCCTGCCGGCGTTCCGTGATGTCCCATGTTACGCCGGTGAGCCGCTCCGGGTGCCCGTCTTTGGCGTAATAGACTTTTCCACGCGTGGCTAGAGTCCGGACGGCGCCATCGGGCTGCACAACACGGAATATCGTGTCGAAGGGCGCGCCTTGTCCGATCGAAGCCGCGGTATCCCGCTGGACACGCTCGCGGTCCTCTGGGTGAACGAGCGCTGTAAATTCCTCGACCGTTTTCGGGAACTGGCCGATCGGAAGACCGAATTGAATGGAACAATTCTCGTCTGATTCGATGACATTCGTTGCAATGTTCCAGGTCCAAACAGCAAGCCCGGAGGAATGGAGCGTTAGGCGCAAGCGTTCCTCGGTTTCGGCGAGGGTTTCCCGCGCCATCACTGCATCTTCCATCAAGTGTTGAAGTTTGAAGGCCTGCGCGGAAAACTTCCGGTCGATCAAAGATGTCAGGATCGCGAAGCCGAGGATAATCGTGGTAAAGGTGCTGATCACCACTATTCCAAGAGCGGATATCCCTACCGCATGTGTCAGGCGTTCGGTTGCAGCCGTCGGGACAAAAGTCACTGCAGCCATTGCGGTGTAGTGCATGATCGGAATTGCTAACCCCATCACGGTTGCGCTGCTAAGCTTTCGCCAGCCCCCGGATTTGGTCTCGTCGCGCAGCTGGAATGTCAGCCGCAGAGCAACGGCTGAAATCACGATTGCCAGAACGACGGACAAGAACACGAGTCCCGAAGAATAGTGGCACATCGCCGGAAGCCGCATCGCTTCCATACCGATGTAGTGCATGGCCGCGATTCCGATTCCCATTAAGATGGCGCCGACAGCAGAACGAAGCGGCCCTATTCCGTTCCCGCTCGCCACCCATAGCGCGATGCCCGACGCGAGTATCGCTGCCAGGAGAGAAGCCAACACAGTTGGCCAATCGTAATAGACTCCAACAGGAAGGCTGTATGAGAGCATGCCAACGTAGTGCATGGACCAGATGCCTAGCCCCATCGCCGCAGCGCCGCACGTAAGCCAAACGGTCCGTCTGCCTCTCTGCGCAGCCCTAACGCGTCCAGTGAGGTCGAGCGCGGCGTAAGAGGCTAAGATCGCTAGCAGTACGGACAGGACAACAAGCAAGTAGTTGTAGCTACCGACTAGAACGGCTGGTGGGGCGACTACTGGCATGTCACCACTCCCGACGGAATCCTCGCGAACGGCATGTCCTGGGCTGACGTTGCCTGTCGCCTAGGGTGGGCCCGGTGACTCCTTATCATCCTTCTACCTCTCAGCACTACCCGCTATCTACCACTGAAGTACTATCGACTCGATCACAGATTGCAGTAGATGCTGTCCGGCGTCCGGTGGAATAAAGCCAAGCGTGCTCAGATTCTCTTTTGCGCGAGTTCGCGCAAATCAGCTCCGAACAAACATGCCCTGTAGGCAGCGGGTTTCACTTGATGTCCCCGCCACATCGAGGTAATGTCCTCAATGACATAGGCTACCGATAATGCCCAATAACGAGGACGAAATGACCGATTTGATTGCACTTCAAAAGATTGCCGGGTGGGAGAAACTGAAGACGCTGGGGCTCGACAGCGTCTCCTCGCCGATTACGAAAAGGGTCTACAACATGGCCCTGGATGAGTTCCTGGCCTGGTTCCAGCAGGCGCCGCGGCCGGGCTTTACCAAGGCCACCGTCAGCGCGTGGCGGGTATCGCTGGAGGAGCGCAGGCTTGGGTCGTCATCGATCATCGTCCGCATGCCGGCCATTCGCGAGCTCGCCGCGGAGGCAGCGGACAATGGCCTGCTCGCGCCCGAATTGGCCGCCGGCATTTCGCGCGTGAAGAGCGCGAAGACGCAGGGTATCCGCACCGGGAACGGGCTCTTGCAGCGGCAGACGCAGGCGCTCCTGAGCGCGCCGGATATTACGACGCTCCGGGGGCTGCGCGACCGCGCCATCCTCGCGGTTCTTCTCGGATGCGGCTTGCGGCGCTCCGAAGTGGCCGCGCTGATGTTTTCGCATCTCCAGCAGCGCGATGGCCGCTGGTGCATCGTGGATCTGGTCGGCAAACATGGCCGGGTCCGCACCGCGCCGATGCCGACGTGGGTGAAGGTGGCGATAGACGCCCGGACGGTTCCGGCGGGCGTGGCGGATGGCCAGGTGTTCCGATCCGTGAATCGCGCTGACCGCATCACCGGCGAGAGCCTGGGCGACCGCTACCGCGCGAAGGCTGCGGCGGATAACGCGAAACCGGACAACTGGGTCTTCGTCCGAACGGACGGTAGCGGCCTCCCGCTGTGGGATTCTGGGGTACGACAAGCACTAAAGCGGTCTGCTGCGGTCGAGGGCTGCGATTTCCCGGGTCTGGGTCCGCATTCCTTCCGACGCGCCAACATCACTTGGCGGCAGGAGGTGGGTGGGTCAAGCATTGAAGCGTCCAAGATCGCCGGTCACAGCACGGTCCGGATGACCGAGGAATACACGAAGGTCCAACTCACCCGCCAGGAAGAACTCACGCGCCTGATCCAGGAACGCCTCGCCAGCGTCGGCGAGAAGCAGACGGCGGTGGTGCGGTAATGAAGCTGACCGCTAAGGGGGTCCACCATTCCGAGTCGCTTCTTGTACGATGCGGGTTTCATAAGGCGGTTTCCGCTAGGATGATTTCTTGATCGGAGCCTTCTTCTTTCTCGCTCTCGGCTTGGTCGCGCCGTTCACGAGAATGGCCTTCCAAGTGGCCGCACCGATGCGCTTCATGTCGCTCTGAAGGTGGCTCCTCAAGATGAACGGCTTCGCTTGATACATCACCGCGTAGATCGCGTCCAGTCCTTCGAGCCTTTGTACCCGCCGGTATCCTCGACGACGCCTGTAAACGCCGTCACCGCCTTCTCCTTAGTGTGGGCGATCTTGAGTGTGGGCGATCTTGAATTCGATTGCCGCTTCGACGCTGGCGATGCCGCAATCGGGCACGAAGTTTTTGATTGAGCCTCCGATCTGGGGATTCTTACGGAAATCCGGAAACGCCGGGCTAAGTGATTGATATTTCTTAAATGGCATGGAAGAGGTCAAGGGTTCGAATCCCTTCAGGTCCACCAAAATTCTCAAAACAGCTTTTCAAAAAATTGCGCAGCACCGCGCCGGTCTTCGCGACCACGGGTCCGCCCAAGCTGAAGGAAGCCTTTGCAGAGGCCAAAGTTCCAGCAGAATTGAAGTGTATACGGGATCACAGCACGGATGGTGTGTTTCCGATATGCCCATGCAGAATGGCGCGGCGATTTATAACCAGGCCGACGCGGAGCGCGCGTGGCGCAAACTGGAAGCCCTATATAAGGCCGGTATCGCCTGAGGGGCCGAGGGGGACGGCGACTCCTCCCGCTTATTGCGCCATCGGCGTAGCCGCTTTGCGCGGCGGCCGCGGAGCATAGGAGTCGTCCGGAGCCCGTTCTTCAGCCGCCTTCGCGAGCCATTTGCGTCCTTCTTCTTCATCGAGCGGGACGCCGAGTCCCAGTTGATAGAGGGTCCCCAGGTTGTACATCGCGGACTGATTGCCCAGATCCGCTGCTTTACGGAACCATCGTGCAGCTTCCGCATTATCGATGTTGACGCCCTGCCCGCTGCGATACATGGCGCCCAGGCTGTTCATGGCCTTGTCGTTCATTTCGATGGTGGCCTTGAAAAACCATTTGATGGCTTCGTTAAAATCGGCCGGGCCGCCGATACCGTCCCGGTAGAGCGCGCCGATATTGAACATGGCCTGGCTGTTGCCCGCGACGGCTGCGTCGCGAAACCATTGCCGGGCCAGATCGAGCCGCTGGGGAATGCCCTCCCCCCGGAAATATAGAATGCCGATGTTGCACATGGCCTGCGAGTCACCGGCCGCGGCAGCCTTAGCCAGCCACTTCATGGCTTCCGGGGAATCCACCGGCGTGCCTTGGCCTTCGCTATACATGACGCCCAGATACGCCGCCGCTTCCGTGTTCCCCGCCGCGCCGGCCTCCTGAAAAGCGAGCAGCGCCGTGGAATATTTCTTGGACTCGTACATCTCTACCGCCCGCTCAAAGATCGTTTTCTGATTGGCCGGCGGCTGGGCGTCGGGCTGCGATATCTGTGCGGGCAACGAGAAAGAGAGCGAAAGCAGAGAAATGCACTGGACACAGAGTACGCTGGGCCGAGGACGGGGATACTTACGATGTTCCAAACGTTCCATTTCCTCAGCAGACGCGGTTCGGGAGCGAACGGTTTCTTGCTCCGCCACCCGCATGTTCCATAGCGCCAAGCGGGCCCGACTCACAGGCGCTCACTCCAGTGGGTTTTAGTCGCCCTCATTTCCGTCGGATGCGGTTTCCACGGGAGCGGCTGCCTCCGCTTGCGCCTGAAGATCTTCGTCGGAAATCTGGGTTTCCAGAATCTCTTCCGCTTGTTTCGCGAAGGAGGCGGGCACCATGAGCCGGAGCCCTCCGGCACCCGTCATTCCGGAACTGAGCTCATTGTCGAGGAACGCCGGGATCTCGGCGCTCTGGAGCAGGGTTCGCCCCAAATCGGCTTCGTAGATCGACAAGTACGTCTCCACGGTGACGAGATCTTCCTGGGAATTCGGCTCCGGGGGAGGCTCGGGCTTCGCGACCTCGGGCTGAAGACCGCGTCGCGCTATTTCCGCATCGTAATGCGGTCGCGCGATGTCGGTCAAATCTTTCCGGTCGACCGCGAGAAGACCTTCATCGGACATTTCCGCATACCCGCGTCTCAATTCTTCGACATCGATCTCCAAGCTCTATACCTCTGGTCAAATTATACGCCCGAAGAGTTATACTCTCCGTTGAGAACGCGATCATGCTTCGCACGTTCATCACCTTTACGCTGACGCTGGGCGCGCTGGTACTCGCGACGACCTCTCGCGGATTAGGTTTGCTCGGCTCGAACCGGCCGGCCCTTGTGCTCGCGCTGGGAGTCCTGGGCATGGTGCAGGCGTACCGTCTTTTTAGCGCGTGGCAGAAGCGCAAAAGGGACGATCGATTCAAGGACGTCCCCCGACGGCCTCTGGGCATCTGACCCGTTACGAAAAAGAGGCACTGGCACGAGGCAGGCCTACTTCGCAAACTTTTCAAAGGGAATCGCATCTTCGAAGTGGATGCGAAAGCTCACCACGGAGGCGGGTCCGCGATCCTGGTTATAGCCGGGATCTTGGATATGCTGGTAATCCGCCGCGACAGAGATTCCTCTCCACAGGTGGGCCGTGTAATACGTTTCGAAGATCTTCTCCAGTCCGTAATTCAGCCCGCCGTCGCCGAGGATGAATCCGTCCCCGCCCAAAGCCAGATACCGGCGGTGATCGCCGGAGAGTCCGTTCGCGACAAAAGCGGCGCCGATCCGATCCTGATTGCGATGCCAGCGTCTCCCGCGGATATCGGCGCCGAATTCCGCGGTCCGATCGATTTCGGTGTAGGCGTACGATTCTTCGGCGCCGTCGTTCCATCCCAGCCGGCCAAAGGCGCGCACATCCCGGATCAATTCCTGTTCCGCATTTAGGCCGAACCCGTATTTCACCCGGCCCTGCTCGCGGTAGAGTGTGATGTCGGGAACCGGATCCTTTCCGCTGAGGTAGCCGTCAATCGCTTCCCTATAACTGCCCATGTTCGCGTGGTTGACGAACGCCAGTGCGCGGACGACGCTCGCGCGTTTGGGAAGAAACGCGCTGTGATACTCCACTTCGAAATTTTCGCCGCGGGCGCGAGTCAAATTCCAATCGAGAGTGATGCCGTTCGCTACCGTCGGCATCAGCATCTCGCCAAAACGCGCCGCCCACGTCTTGGCATAAAATTCGGCGACAAACCCATATGTGTACCCGCGCGTATCGGCGGCGTAATCGAAGGCGCCATTATTTACCGCGGCCCAGTTCATGAACTGCAGATGGCTGTCGCTGCCGACGGAATTCAAATCGAAAAAATCGACGGTGCTCATCTTCCCCAGGCGAAGTTCCAGCGTCGCACCGGGACGGTCGATGCCAGCGCCAGTGGGTTGCGCGTCGCCTCCGTCGTTTCCGCGCTCAAAGGGATTGTGTAGTGAAGCATCACGCGGGATACGTAGGGATTCTCGCTGAGCGAAGGATTGCGTACGACGTCCACGTTGGGAAATCCGGCGATTCCCAGCGCGTTGCTCAGACCGGCGCCTCCGGCGCTTTCCACGTCGAATATGATTTCCAGGGGCTTGGCGATGCGAAAGCCCGTGTAGAGCGTTTCCACGCGTGAAGTAGCGTGCTCGCTGGCGGACGAAAAACTATTGGGGCCGGAATACAGGGCGTCAAAGGATGAATGCTGCTGACGAATGAAATTCCCTTGAATGGAAACCCAGAAACGGCTCCAAAACGAGTCGTCATCAGCGGGGGCCGGCGCCGCTGCTGTGGTAACCGCTGTTTCTTGTGCCATCAGAGGACACAAGGCAACAGTCAAAAAGAGCAGGAACCGGCGCACGTCTTCTTATGGTTCAAGACGTCCCGGGCGGTGTCAAGAAATTGAACGCGAAATGACGCGATGTTCACAGTGATGTAATCGAATCGACATTTATGCCCCTGGCATCGGTGGCATGATGAACTTGATCCCTTATGTCGAAGCGCGGCCGGCTATTTCTCGAAGGGACTCGCAGCCGCTTGTGGATCATCCCGGTTTGCCTCTGCGTTCTGGCGCCTTCCTTGCTGACGCCGCTGTTGTTTGCGGATGACGCCGGGTTTTCGCTTGTGGGGATCAAGCGGGTGTACGTGGAACCGTTTCCAGTCAAGAGCGGCTCCGTAAAGCTTCGCGACAGCCTCATCGCGGAACTGCGAAGGCTTTCCTTTTCCGTCGTAGCCTCCGAGGCGGATGCCGACGTGATTGTGGCGGGCGATGGAGAAACATGGATCAAGGGCTATCGCAGCCTGAATCCGCGTTCCGGACGTTTTCCATCAAACGGGGAAGCGATCTACGCAGGTTTTCTCTCGGTGGAATTGAAAGATCCGAAAGGCGACACACTATGGTCGTATCTCGTCACCCTCGGCCCGTCTTCGGAAAACATCACCAAAGATTTGTCGAAACAAATATCCAAACATTTGATGGAAGCGTTGAAATAGTCTCGAAAGCCTCGCCATGATTCGTGTTCTCGCCTTACTGCTGATTGTGTTCCCGGTCCTATCGGCGCAGTCCGTCATCACTGTGACGGGCGCTGGCGCCACGTTCCCGTATCCCATTTACGCCAAATGGTTCGAGAATTACCGGCGGCATGCACCCACCGTGGAGTTCCGCTATGACGCCGTGGGAAGCGAGGCCGGGATCCGTCGGTTACTGCGGAACGAAGTCGATTTTGGAGCCTCCGACAGCCCGCAAGTCCTGCGAGAGCTCTCGGCCGGCAACGAGCCGCAGTTTTTGTTCTTTCCCTCGGTAGTGGGCGCCGTAGTTCCCATCGTGAATCTTCCGGGATACACCGGGGAAATCGCATTTACTCCAGAGGCTCTGGCCGGCATTTATTTAGGAAAAATTAAGAAGTGGAATGACCCGATTCTCCTCCAGGCCAATCGCGGTCATCGTCTCCCCGACCTCGATATCGTGGTGATTCACAGGGCCGATGGAAGTGGCACGAGCTATACCTGGACGGATTACCTCTCGAAGACGAACGCCGAATGGAATGCTCGCGCCGGGGCGAGCCTTGCGCCCAAATGGCCGGTGGGGCGGGAGGCGGTGGGAAACGACGGCGCCGCCAAACTGGTCAAGGAACTGGGAGGCTCCATCGGCTACGTCGAATTCATCTACGCTTTGCAGAACCATCTGAGCTTCGGGAAAGTTCGCAATCAGCGCGGCGAGTTTGTCTCGGCTACGCTCGAAAGCATCGCCGCGGCGGCCACGAACGCCATGGAACCCAGTGCGGACTTCAAAGTTTCCATCGTGGATGCTCCTGGCGCGGGCTCCTATCCGATTGCGTCCTTCACATGGCTGGTAGTGCCGGCGCGGATTCCGGAAGGCGCCAAGAGGGGGGCGATCGTGGATTTCCTGACATGGATGCTGGGCCCGGGTCAGCGCCAAGCCGCCTCGCTCGGCTATTTGGCTCTCCCTACGGCTTTGATCGGCCGGGAAGTCGCGGCCATCGGCGGTATACACTAGCCGAGGGGTGTGCCGTTACCGGATGTTACCCGCCTGAGGCGCGTATCTCCTGCGCGCACCCATCGTACAGGCCACCGTACATATGACTCGCTCTGCAAAGCTGCGCTCTTTTGCGAAGATCAATCTGGATCTGCGGGTTCTTCATCGCCGTGCTGACGGCTTTCATGAGCTGCGCACCGTCTTCCAGACGATTTCGCTCGCCGACACGATCGAGCTGACGTTTGCGCCTTCCCGCAAGACGTCGCTGACGATCGAAGATGCGCTGGACATCCCTAACAATCTGGTTCTGCGTGCCGCCCAGGCCGCGCTCGAAGCGATGAAAGTCTCGGGACGCGTTCAATGCAAGCTGCGCAAGCAGATCCCGATGGGCGCGGGACTGGGTGGTGGATCGAGCAACGCCGCCGCGGTTTTGCTGGCACTTCCCGTACTCGCCGGCAAGGCGATCGAGTACGAAAGACTGCTCGCCTTGGGCGCTGAACTCGGCAGCGACGTACCTTTTTTCCTGAGCGGTGGAACCGCGGTCGCGGTGGATCGCGGAACCGAGTTCTACTCGCTGCCCGATATCGCCGAAGAGCCGATTCTAGTGGTCGCTCCGGATCTTCACGTGGCCACCGGCCCGGCCTATCAGGCCCTGCATCGCGGTTTGACTTTGCCCGATTCGTCACATATTATTAATAGTTTCCAGCTGCTAGTCCGAACGCTCGTGGAGTCGCGTTCGGCGAGGGTGGCAAGTGCGGTCGGCGCGAACGACTTCGAGCCGATCGTGTTTGGACAGTATCCCCAGCTAAACGCCCTATTCTCGAGGCTACGACGCACCACTTCTGCGATCGCGGCCGGGAGCAGTGCGCGGCATGAGGGCGCCAAGCGGAAGACCGGCGCAAGAGTTGCCGGCGGCGCTGTACGGATGACGGGGAGCGGGTCGGCGTTGTTCGCGATTTTTGGCTCGGCGCCGGAACGCGACCTCGCGCAACTGAGTTTGGAGGGGGATCGGGGGTTCCAGGGGAGCCGGATCATTCCGGCGCGGCTCGTCAGTCGTCGGAGTTACATGCGGCTGTGGCTGAAGCAACTGGCCGGGCACACGATCTCCGGCGAAGGCATATGGCCGCCCCACAGCCGGTACGCGCGATGAGGTTTAACCACTTCAAAGTATTCACGGGCAATGCGAACCCGGCCCTGGCGTCGGAGATCTGCTACGAGCTCGGGTGCCAGCTCGCGGCGGTCAACGTCAAACAGTTTTCCGACGGCGAAGTTCACCTCCAGGTCCAGGAAAATGTGCGGGGTTCCGACGTCTTCGTGGTGCAGCCAACCTGCACGCCTGTGGATAGGCATCTGATGGAGCTGCTCCTGATGATGGACGCACTGAAACGCGCCTCGGCGGAACGTATCACGGCAGTGTTACCCTATTATGGGTATGCGCGGCAGGACCGCAAGGATCGCCCGCGTATGCCGATTTCGGCGCGGCTAGTGGCCAGTTTGTTGGAACGCGCCGGGGCCAACCGTATTCTGGCGCTGGATTTGCACGCGGCGCAGATCCAAGGCTTTTTTGATGTTCCGGTGGACCACCTGTTTGGGATGCCGGTGATGATTGAGTATTTTGAGGAGATGGGCGGCGACGGGCTGACGGTTGTGTCTCCGGACGCAGGAGGCGTGGAACGGGCCCGGGCCTTTGCAAAGAGGTTGGATTCCCCGCTCGCGATCATCGACAAACGGCGCACGGAAGTGAACGTCGCTGAAGTGATGCATATTATCGGCGACGTGGCCGGGCAGCATTGTCTGATCGTGGACGATCTGATTGATACGGCGGGAACGCTGGTGAAGGCGGCCGAGGCCTTGCTGAAGCAGGGTGCGAAATCGGTCCGTGCCAGCGCCACGCACGCGGTGTTGTCGGGCCCGGCGGTAGAGCGAATTGAGAAGTCCGAAATTGTCGAAGTGGTGGTGACGAACTCGATCCCCATGCGGGAGGAGGCCGACGATTGCAGCAGGATCAAGCAGCTATCGGTGGCTCCGCTGCTTGCCAAGGCGATCCAGTCGATCCATGAAGACGGTTCGGTAAGTACGTTATTTGTTTAGAAGACGCAGGGGGAAAAAGGTATGGCAAGAAAAGACATTACGATCGCGGCGGAGACGCGGGATTCGCCGCGGCAAAAATGAAGCGCGCCGGCTGCGCGTCGCCGGCTCGTCGCCGGCCGTGTTGTACGGGGCCGGTGGAACTTCCGTTGCCGTCGCTGTGAATCCCAAGGATATTAAAAAGATCCTGAACAGCAAGACCGGCCACAATACGATTTTCAACGTGGCAGTGAAGGACGGCGAAAGCTCCCCGGTGATGATCGTCGACTGGCAGAACGATCCCATTAAGGAACATCTGCTGCACGTCGACCTGAAACGAATCGACCTGACCAAGCAGATTCGCGTCAAGGTTCCCGTGCACGCGCACGGCGATCCGAAGGGCGTCAAGCTCCAGGGTGGCTTGCATGAATTGATCACCCGCGAAATAGAAGTCGAGTGCCTGCCGGACGACATCCCCGAAGAATATGTGGTCGACGTGACCGAGCTCATGATCGGGCAGAACATCCGCGCGGGCGATATCGCGCTCGGGGGCTCCGCCCGTCTGGTGAGCCCGGCCGATGCGGTTATCTCGCACGTCGTGGCGCTCAAGGCTGAAGAGGTCGCGGCCGCCGGCTACCGAAGGCGCCCCTGCAGCCGCCGGGACCGAGCCGGAAGTGATCAAGAAGGGCAAGAAGGAAGAGGACGAGGCCGCCGCCGGAGACAAGAAAAAGCCTGAAGAAAAGAAGAAAAAGTAAAAACGGCGGCGAACAGCGACGCGCCGGGGTGCGAGCGGAATGCCGGACGAGATCGACATTCTGGACATGCTGGTGGTCGGGCTGGGAAATCCAGGCGAGGAATACGAGAATACGCCGCATAACCTTGGGTTCATGGTGATGGACCGGTTAGCGGAATCCCACGGAATTCGCATCAGCCGGAAAGAGAATTTTTCGAAGGTGGGACGGGGAACGATCGGGGGAGTGAGGGTCGCCCTGGCCAAACCCCGGACGTTCATGAACCTGAGTGGCCCGGCTATTAGAGGGCTGCTCGAACGGTACGGCTTAGAACCCGGCCGTTTGATAATGGTGTACGACGAGCTCGACCTTCCCTGGGGCGAGCTGCGGATCAAGCCGAAAGGCTCCGCGGCGGGTCACAAGGGGATGAAGAGCGTGATCGCCAGCCTCGGGACAAGCGAGATTACGCGCGTGCGCCTGGGGATCCATCCGGGGCATCCGCTCAAGGATGGAGCGGAGTTCGTGCTCGCGCCGTTCCGGCGGGCACAAAAGCAGGAAGTGGAGGAGACGGTGTTGCGGGGAGCCGCTGCCGTGGAATCCATAATCGCTGTCGGCGTCGAAAAGTCCATGACGGTTTTTAATCGTCGCGCCGAGGGCTTAAAACCAGAGGAAGAATGAGAGTCTACGAAGAGTTATTCATCGTAAAGCCGGACACCTCGGAAGAGGAAGTCGACGGCTTTATCGAGCAGGTCAAGAGCATTATCACCGACGGTAAGGGGACCATCGACAAAGTCGATAAGTGGGGCATTCGCAAGCTGGCCTACCGCGTGCAAAAGTACGCGGAGGGCGGATACGTGCTGGTCCAGTTCTCCTCGTCGCCCGAACTGGTGCACGAAGTGGAGCGGCGCTTGCGCGTCGCCGACATGGTGATTAAGTTCATCACCGTGCGCATTGACGAGAAAATCAAGAAAATCGAGAAGCGAAAGAAGTCGCGGGATAAGCGCGCTGCACGCAGACCCGCGCCCATGCCGGTGGCCGCACCGGCGATGGCGCCCGCTATGCCGGCCGAACCAGTGGCGGCGGCGCCCGCACCGGGTTTGCCGGGGGAGAAGGAGTAAGCCATGGCTGAACAAAGGGGCGGAAGACCCATCAGTGCCTCCCAGAGGCCGACCGGCGGCGATAAGGCCATGGCAGGGAAAAAGCAGTTTTTCCGGCGCAAGAAGATGTGCCGGTTCTGCGTGGACAAGATCGACGACATCAACTATAAAGACGTTCGGTTATTGAACTCTTTCATGTCCGAGCGGGGTAAGATCACGCCGCGGCGCATTTCGGGCGTGTGCGCCCCGCATCAGCGGCGTCTGGCGGAAGCGATCAAGCAGGCGCGCAATATCGCGCTTATGCCGTTCTCCACGTCTGTATAGCGACGTCAGTAATAACGACGTCAGTATAAAAGGATCTGTCATGGAAGTTATTCTCAGAGAAGAAGTCGACAAACTCGGCCGGCGCGGCGATCTGGTGAAAGTCGCGGCCGGCTACGCACGCAATTTTTTGCTGCCGAAAAAACTGGCGGTCACGGCGACCGAGTCGAACAAGAAGATCGTCGAGCAGGAAAAGCAAGCCCACCTGCGCCGTGAGGCCAAGGAAGTGTCCGAGGCGCAAGACCTCGGGAAACTCATGGGCTCCGTATCGGTGACCATCGCGCAAAAGGCCGGCGAGAATGATCAATTGTTCGGATCGGTAACCGCCAGCGATGTCGCCGCCGCGCTCGAAAAGCTCGGTTACAGCATCGATCGCCGCAAGGTTCACCTGGATGAGCCGATCAAGCAGCTCGGCGAGCATAAGGTGACCGTGCGGCTGCACCGGGACGTATCCATCGACGTCCCCGTCCACGTCGTCCGGGAAGAGTAGCGCAGTCTTACGTGCCGAGCGTAGAAGATCTGTTGCGGGAAGCGGCGGCGGGACGTGTCGGCGTCGACCAAGGCTTCGTGCGGCAGATCCTCGACTCCAATGATCCGCCGGCGGTTCTGCGCTTCGCGCAGCAATCGCGAGCGGCGGATCGCATTGATCTCGACCCTCTGCTCGCGGATTTGTTCCGTCATTTCGGAATGCACGCCCAAGCCGGACAGGATCTTGGGTCGCACGACCGGGCCATCCTGGATTTCTACATCGGCATGCTCCGGCGCGAGCCGGAAGACGTCGATGAGAGCCTGATCCAGGCCCTATTGCCGTTTGGCGTGCATGCCGTCACGCCCTTGCTGAACCTTTACGAAGAGCTCGGGGAAGAGCGCGGCTCCGACATCGCGTTTCTGCTCGCTGCGTCTGCGAACGCGGGATCCGCGAGTTCTTAGCCTGCTGCTCGACCGCCTGGAATTCGATGCGGCCGACGGCGCTTTTTGTCTGGGATTGTATCGGCGATGCCGCAGCTCGTCCGGCGCTCGAAAAAATGCTCGCGGAAGTGCCGGGCGAAGAAAAACAAGACGTCGAGTTACGGCGCGAAATCGAGTACGCGCATCGAACAGCTCAACGCTCCTGAACCCCAGTATCAACCCGAGCCGTTCGATATTTTCGCGGAATATCCCAGACGCACTCTTCCGCCCTTCGATGTTCTGGACGAATCCGAACGTCTGGCACTGCTCGCAATCCGCAGATGCGGATATCCGCGCGGGCGCCGCACACAGCTTCTTCAATCAGGAGCTGAGTCCGAAAGCGCGCGCGGCTCTGCTCGAGGTGGCGCATTCCGACTCCGATCCGTCAGTGCGCGGCCAGGCGTGGGCCTCCTTGAGCGATGCGATCGGTGAGGAAAACGGGGAATCCACAAAGATTCGCGACGAAATGATCGCGGTCCTCAACGATGCGTTACGTCCCGTCGAGGAGCGTGGCGGCGCAGCGGTCGGCCTGTATGCAGTCGCCGACCGTGACAACGTCCGTCGTGGCCTCGAAGCTCTCTACGCGGAGGGCGGCAAGGGAAGAGTCAAGGCGTTGGAGGCCATGTGGCGCTCCTTGTGGCAGCCGTACTGCGAAATTTTTCGGCGCGCACCTGGACTCGAGTGATCCCGCAAACAAAGATCGTGGGGCTGCTGCGCCAGGCGCTCCGTGGCGCGGGCTATTTCCGGTTGACGCCGCATATCGACAAAATTGCCTCGTTTTTTGAACGCGATGAGCCGTACGATGTTCTTCGCGAGGACGCGTTATTCGCCTACGCGCTTGGCCATGCCCGGGGAAACCACGCGCGGCAGGGTGAAAGGCATGCTTCGAAAGATCGACGAACTGGCGGGACTCTCCGCAGACGAAGCCGATCTCGTGCAGTTTGCGCTGGACGAACGGCTGCGCCTCCACGGGCTGGCACCGGTGTTCGAAGCCGAGCAACATGACGAGCACGATCATTCGGCTCACGAGCACGGAAATCATGGGCATAAAGATCACGATCACGAGCATGGAGCCCATGATCATCAGAACACGGCGGCTCCGGCGACCGAAGCACTCCCGGCGCAGAAACCCGGCCGCAACGATCCCTGTCCGTGCGGCAGCGGAAAGAAATACAAGAAGTGCCACGGAGCGTGAGAATTGCGCCCGGCAGTAACCAGCGTTGCCCGCACCGCGCCTAAAATAGGGTAGCGTGCCGACCACTAAGTCTTCTCTTCTCCGTCAGCTTGGCGTCGTCAGCGCGACCGCGCTCGTCGTCTCCAATATGATCGGGACCGGGATTTTCACCACCAGTGGATTTCTCGCCGGTGACCTGGGATCTCCCAAGCTGGTCTTATGGATTTGGATTGTGGGCGCCGTGGTCGCGCTGTGCGGGGCGTTCTGTTATTCCGAACTCGGCATCAACATGCCCAGCTCCGGCGGCGAGTACGTTTATCTCACGCAGGCGTTCGGCCCCACGTGGGGATTCATGACCGGCTGGGTGTCTTTTTTCGCGGGCTTCTCGGCGCCCATCGCCGCCGGGGCTTTGGCGTTTGCCGATTACCTGGGGCACTTCTTTCCCGCTCTGCATCAGGAGCACTCTCACGTGCTCTTCGGCTCGGGAGATTGGACCCTGTCGTTCGGTGGAGCGCAGGTGGTCGCCTGCTTACTGGTGCTCGTCTTCACGGTCATCAATATTTTTGGAGTTATGCGCGTCGCGAGGCTGCAAAACGTTTTGACCGGCGCGAAGGTTCTGGTGCTGATCGGCTTCATCGTACTGGCGTTCACCGTGGGTCACGGGGACTGGGGAAATTTTTCGCTGCAACGCGGTGCGTACGGCCAAGACCTCGCTGAGCGCCCAGTTCGCCATCAGCCTGTTCTGGATTTATTTCGCGTATAGCGGGTGGAACGCGGCCACATACGTCGCCGAGGAACTGCGCCATCCCACGCGCACGCTTCCGCTTGCCCTCATGGTGGGAACCATCCTGGTGGCCGCGCTTTATTTCGCGCTGAACGTGGTATTCATTTACGCTGCGCCTCTCGAAGTCATGAAGGGTGAGGTTGCCGTGGGCGCGCTGGCCGCCTCGCGGCTTTTCGGACCAAGGGTCGCGGACATGTTCAGTTTGCTTCTCGCGCTTTCGCTCATGTCGATGGTGAACGCGATGATTACGATCGGACCGCGCGTATACTACGCCATGGCGAAAAATAAGGCGTTCCTGAGTTCGGCCGCGAAAATTCATCCCAAGTGGCACACGCCGGTCGCGGCGATTGTCGCACAGGGCGTGTGCACGATGCTGCTGACGATGACGCCCTTCCCACAACTGGTGGTGTATATCGGATTCACCTTGAATTTCTTCGCGGTCATGAGCGTGATCGCACTCCTGCTTTTCCGCCGCCGCCCGGGCTGGCAAAAACTTCGGGTCGTGAGCTTCGCGTATCCTCTGCTCCCCGTCGTCTTTCTGATCGTCGGAATCTGGATGACGATCATGGGTCTGCAGCTCAAGCCGTGGATATCGTTCGCCACGATCGTCACGATCGCCACAGGCGCGCTCGTATATCACTTCGGCCTCCGGTCCCGCGCGCAGGAGGCTGTGAAGCCCACCATCGAGACATACTGAGAAACTCGAAGCCCAGAACAACGGGGCCCATTGCTATACTAATGACGGAAACCGCTGGAACGCGGATTTTGGCGCTATCGTCTAACGGTTAGGACGGAGCCCTCTCAAGGCTTAAATACGGGTTCGATTCCCGTTAGCGCTACCAATTCCTCATACACTTATATGAGGCAGGGCAGCACAGGGCAGCACGCGCGACAGAAATTAGCGAAACGCTCCTTCGTTCGTGCGATTTCCCTCATTTCTTGCCAACCAATGCGCAACAAGGCGCAAGCGAGGTTAGAGTTGTTCCCGGTGCTCGCCTCGGCGGTGCAGGACCTGTTTCACCGATGCATGTGGAGGTTAACTAAATGCCATCCGTGATGGTCACAGGCTATGAACAATACCTGAACGTCATTGCTTTCGTCAAACTGATTCAGCGCCTAACAGGAGAGACCTTGGCCCCGGCTAAAAATCGCGTTGATTGTCTGCTTGAAGGGCAACCGTTTGAGTTGTCATTCGCCAATGAGGCGACCACTGACGAGTTTTTTCGGGCAGCCACGGATGTTGGAGCGATCGTGAATCGAGGGACGGCGGATTAGGTTACCTGGAGCTTATCGGTGATTAGCATCACGGAACGACTTGGACAGTCCGCGTGATTCCTTTAGTCGCTCAGCCGGCCCTAGCGGCGCGGCGTGTGGCGCTGACGGAGACGAGGGAGTTGATGAGTCTAAGGACGGCTTTCTGATCGCGCTCGGGGAGAGAGGAGACGCGCTGGAAGCGTTTCCACATGCGGCGGGCCTCGGAGTCGTCATCGATGCGCTGGACCTTGGGCGGCTTCACTCCGAGTGACCTTCCCCCGTTTCCGCACACCTACCGATGTCCTCTCCGCACGAAATCAGGGCAGCACCAGGGCAGCACGATCGCTACTTGTAGGGCCGAATCAACCGCTTCCCTAGGCTGAGCCAGACCGAAACGCAATGACTTAGCTCGAACCGAACCCCATCAAACCGATGCTCATCGGGTTCGATTCCCGTTAGCGCTACCATCCTTTCGTAGACTTACAGCGGTCATGATCACATCTGATCACACGTGCTGGGTCTGGAAAGTGCCGAGGACACTGTCAGCATGGTCTTCGACGACATAGTCCACGATCGGCGATCTGTCAGGATGACCTTTCGGACGACCTTCGACATAAACGTTCGCCCTATTTCCTCCCGCCTGACATTGCCGTCAGCGTTAAATGTCGGTGCAGGAGATACGTCACTCGATTATCTTCAGAAATAAGAGGGGACTTTCAAAGAGCAGAGTATTTCGGCGGCACATATCAAAACTAATTTTGCTCAAGATTAGCCCGGGACGGTCGCTCACCTCCGCACCGGATCTTTTCAGCAGTCGGCTGCTGATTCGCCGAACGCTAGATGTAACCGATTTCACCATGCTCTAAGCGTTCATACCGGATCGGCCGTGCATTGCCAGGCTCCCCAACGCCTATAATCCGGCGTCATGTGAGCACGTTGCCCACGCCAACCCAACTAGCGTTCGAAGCGGATCAATGTTACTGAACGAGCGGGAAAAGTGTACCGCGTGATGCCGTTTTGAACCACGGGATTCCAATTGTGAGTTTTCGGACTTACGTTTTCGGCCTGTGAAGGCGTATTGATTGCGTCCTCGTTACCGGTCAGCTCTATGACGGTCGCTGCATTGGATCCTAGCGCAAATCCGGTGATGTTCAGCGACGCCTCGATGGGATCGTTCTTGTCGTTGACGACATTGAGGACGAGCGCCTTGCCGTCTTCCGTTGTTCGAGCCTGCGCGTCCAGCACTCCGTCCACAATCGTTTGAACTACGTTAGGAGCCCAGTTGCGAGCGATGGCCTGATCGACGAAGTAGGGAGGCTGCGGGATGGTCTTTGACGAAGTAAATACCGTTCTTCCCTGGTCCCAGACGAGTGGCTGGTCCCATGCCTCCAGGGTATTGGCGACCGCAACCGCCTTGACCCATTCGCCCATCCCGAAAAAGGCATTTAAATTGCGCGCGTGTACCAAGGCACGACGCATGTTGTGGATCGGACCATTTTCCTCAAGCGGCGACATTTGCAGATCGGCGCGGGGTACCAGCGTATCGATGGACCGCTTGAAAGTTCTCATGATGGTGAGCGAAGCGGCCGGCCCGGGTTGTTCGTAATCCCGCGGCTGAGCCCCGTAATGGTGATCCCACCAGATCGTGCCTTTGCGATCTTGCGCGAAGCGGACCAGGCGCGCCGCATTCTTCAATCGGTCGCTCACCTCGCCTCCCGGGCCGATCTCAAACACCTTGGGATCCTGGCCCAAGTTATGGCTAACGACTAAGACCATCCCCGGGTCCTTCTCCCAAATTGCCTTGGCGAGAATTTCGAACCGGTCACAATAGGCATCGTTCATCGCCTCTTCGTTGCCGATCTCCAGGTGCGTCAGGCCGTAAGGAGCAGGATGCCCGTCCGCTGCGCGCCGTTTGCCCCACGTCGTCGTCGCCGGCCCATTGACGTATTCCACGAAATCCGCCATGTCTTCCGGAGTTTCGTCGGTGCGGATGCCAGGTATTGGCAGGATCCCGGCCGCCTCAGCGAAGCTTAGGAAATCGAAGATGCCGAACCCATTGCTGGCGTACACGTTGAAATTTCCGCGATACGGCTTGCGGAGATCTCGCGGCCCGATCATTCCCTTCCACTTATATAGGTAGCTGTCGGGAGCGCGGTTCACCATTGACCCGTTGTAACGAATCACCTTTATGCCCTGATCCACAATGGCCTGAGCCAAGTCCCGGCGGACCGGCAGATTCTTGAACCGGCCCCACGGTCCGGGTTCCAGAAATGCGTAACCTACCGTGATTGAGCCGGGCGCCTTAAGACTGATCTCAAAGTGGCCCTTTTCATCGCTGGACCGCGGGGTCAACGTAAATGAGACGGGTTGGTAGCCGTCGCCTGGCTTGACTTTGAGGGCCCTCTCGGCGAGTTTGGTCGATCCGGTCGAATCGAGTAGCGATACCCACACGGTAGTATTCTGAGAAGTCTTGATTCGCAGCATCCCATCGTAGGCCTTCCCGCCAACCACATTTATGCCCCAGCGATTCAGACCCGCGTTCTCGATTCCCACCTCACCGGCACCGGCAACAAACGTGAGAAGCTGACTTTGAACCCCGATAAACTGTGACTGCCGTTCGAAGCCGAATGTACCTTTTGCCGAGCCCGTCTCCATGCTTCGCCATTGCCGGCTTACTCTACGTTCCGGAGCTGCGGCAGCGAGCAAGGCCTGACGCTTGTCGGCGGGCAATTCATCAAGCGTGACGGGGATCCCGGCGGGCCGAGCGACTCCCGGTGGGGTGACTTGAGGAGATTCCGGCTTAAGAGGCAGGCCGAGCACCTCTCGTGCTCCGTTGTGCTCCCACTGTCGTGTGCGGATTCCCCAAACCTGAATTTCTCCGGTCTCGCTCTCGCCGATGTAAACCTGGAGGCGCTGCCGCGCGGTCAGGCCCAGAACCGCGCTATCCACGTGCTCCTGAAAGCTCTCGCCGTGGATCAACTGACTATAGAGCCCCCCATAGATTTGGTAATTCAGGTCTTCTATGTTGCTTCCGATATAGAGAGGCGTAACGCGGTGAAGCACCTTGCCGGCGTCGATGTGAATGGCCGCGGGTTGCGCGAAGGCGATAGCCGTGCCGACGAAGGCGATAGCCGTGCCAAAAATGCCGAGTAAAAACGTTCTGGCGTGCATGTGTCCACCTCTCTTCTTTGACGATCGTTATTTCAACCCGAGTTACCCCACTGCGAGTCGATCCGACTGGCCGGCCTTTTGTCGCGCGAACTGCACGACTCCTATTTAGTCAGGAATCGAAAGACGGTCGCACTCGTAAATCGTTCCCCCGGCTTCAGCTCAGTGGAAGGGAATGCTGGCTTATTGGGCGAATCCGGAAAGTGCTGGGTTTCGAGGCAAAATCCTGAACGAAGGCCGTAAGCCTTGCCATTTTTACCCTTGATGGTGTCATCCAGGAAGTTGCCGGTATAGAACTGGATTCCGGGTTGCGTGGTCAAAACTTCCAGCACCCGTCCGGTGGACGGCTCGTCGACACGCGCGGCCAAGCTGAGGGCGCGACCCTTGCGTTTCAGAACCCAATTATGGTCGTAGCCCTTGCCGAGCTTGAGTTGCTCGTCGGCAACGGCAATTCGGGACCCGATCGCCGTGCTCTTGCGGAAGTCGAAAGGCGTACCGGCGACATCCCGCAATTCTCCGGTTGGAATCAATCCGGCATCGACAGGGGTGTAACGGTCGGCATGAAGGGTGATCAGGTGGCCTAGAATGTCTCCGGCTCCCGCGCCTCGCAAATTAAAGTAGGAATGGTTCGTCAAATTCACAACGGTATCTTTGTCTGTTGTGGCGGCATAGTCGATGCGCAGTTCGTTCGTGTCTATCAGGTGATAAGTGATGACTGCGGTCAGATTGCCGGGATACCCATCTTCGCCGTCCTTGCTGAGATAGGTGAGTTCCAGACCTCCGTCCGGCAATTCGCGCGGCGTCCATACGCGCTTATCGAACCCCCGCGCTCCTCCATGTAGCGAGTTCGCGCCATCGTTCCTGTCCACTTGGTATTCGTGACCGTCGAGCGTGAAGCCGGCGTGACCGATCCGGTTCGCGTAACGCCCGATCAGCGCGCCGAAGAACCAGCCGGGATTGGCGAGATAGTCGTCCAGAGAATCGAATCCGAGCACAATATCCGCCATTGTGCCTTTTCGGTCTGGTGTCTGCAGCGAGAGAAGAATGCCGCCGTAATTTGTGATGCGCGCCTCAAGGCCATTCCTGTTGGTCAGCGTATAGACCGACACGGCTACGCCGTCACGCGTGTTGCCGAACTGCGCTCTCGTCGTTTTTGTTGCCGCGTGCATCACTGTCACACTCGCGATCAGAAAGAAACAACATGATAGCGCTTTCATAAACCTCCGCCGGCCAAGCGCTATTGTATAACAGCCCGCCCTGCGGCCACGTGCGTCGCCCATCCGTAGATGTTCTGTATGCGCTTCCTCGAATAGATCGCGAAAAACGTTCTGACGCTTTCATCGGTCGTTTACAATTGATCTAAATGGACCTCGCACAGGTAGCGCGGCGCGCGAAGGTTTCGACCGCGACCGTCTCGCGTGTTCTGAACAATACAAGCCTTGTAAAAACCAGTACTCGCGCTCGCGTGATGAAGGCCATCCGTGACTTGAAGTACCACCCCAACCTGCATGCCCGAAGTCTGGCCGGCGGCAAGAGCCGCAGCCTCGGCGTAATCGTTTCCAACCTGGAGAATCCTTTCTTCTTTGATATTTACCGAGCCATCGAGGCCGAAGCGCATTCTCACGGATTCGAAGTCGTGGTCGCCAACACGGACTACCGGCCGGAACAACTCGTCGCAAGCATCCGTCTGATGATCGGCAGGCGCGTCGCTGGTCTGGCTGCAATTGTCTCGGAAATGGCTCCGTCCCTTATCAAAGAACTGAATGAAGGCGGCATTCCGACGGTTTTTTACGACGTCGGGGTGCAGAAGCAGAATATCGCGAACATCCGGGTGAATTATCGCCGAGGCATCGAGAAGGTCTTAGAATACCTGCGCAGTCTGGGACACAGGAAATTAGGGTTCGTCGGACATCACGCGGTGTTAGAACCGATCAACGAACGTATGAGGACGGTGCTGGACGCAGTGGCGCAGTATCCATCGCTCGAAGTACGCACCACGGCGGACGCCGATACTCTCGAAGGTGGTCGCAAGGCCGCCCGATCTTTGCTGTCTACAGGCTTCGAACCGACAGCCCTTATCTGTGTCAACGACATGATGGCCGTGGGAGCCCTTCGAGAATTGCGCGAACGCGGCCTTCGCGTGCCGCAGGATGTATCGGTGACGGGTTTCGACAATGTGAAACTCTCGGAGTTCTGCTATCCCGCGCTAACGACGGTTCACATCCCCCGTGACCAGATCGGTCACATTATCTGTAGCCGATTGATCCCCGACGGCTCGCCATCGGAACTATCCAGGGATGAGATTGTCATCGATCCCGAGCTGGTGGTGCGCGAATCCACGGGCCCCGCTCCTCAGCGCCGCAGCAAGCGCTAAGCCGCGGCTACAGTCACAGCACCGCGAGCGCAAGCAGCAGAAACTAATGTAAACCCACCCGGCCTTGACATAACGGGAAGAACGCGGATAGGATTGAAAGCGTTTACATTTACTGCCCGCGGAGAGGCTCCGGCACGGATCGGTCCGTATACTGATGATTCCTGTACCCGCGTTCCTGATCGTAAGCGAGCCTTCACGCTTGCTTACCCTGTCCAGCGTTGATATCGCTATCATCGCCCTCTATTTCGTCGCGGTGCTCGGCATTGGTTTCTATTTAAAAAGCTATACGAAAACCGGCGAGGACTTCTTCCTGGCTGGGCGCGAAATGAGCGCCTGGGTGGCGGGCTTGAGTTTTCTAGCGGCAAATCTCGGCTCTTTAGAGCTGATGGGTTGGGCCGCAGCCGCCTACCAGTACGGCATCCTCGCAACTCATTGGTATTGGATCGGCGCGATTCCGGCCATGCTTTTCCTGGGGCTGGTGATGATGCCGTTCTACTACATCTCGAAAACGCATTCGGTGCCCGGGTACCTGAAATTGCGTTTCGGCGAATCATCGCGAGTGCTGGCGGCCGCCTCCTTCGGCGTGATGACCGTGCTGATGAGCGGCATCAACATGTATTCGATGGCCCTGGTCATGAAGATCGTGTTGGGATGGGACATCCACTTCAGCATCTGGGTATCGTCTCTCACTGTCGGGATCTATGTGGTTTCGGGCGGGTTGCTCTCGGCTATTTTCAATGAAGTACTTCAGTTTGTGCTGATCTGGCTCGGCGGGCTTTTGATTTCCATCATCGGGCTGGTGGAGGCCGGCGGTTGGAGCGGGATGGTGACGCGCATTCATCATAATTTTCCGGGCCAAAACTTCACGCATTTATGGAGCACTCTGGGATCGTTCAGCGACAATCCGATGGGAGTTCACTGGATCGGCATCGTGTTTGGATTGGGTTTTGTGATCTCATTCGGCTACTGGACCACAGACTTTCTGGTCGTACAACGGGTGCTGGCGGCGAAAGACCTCCGATCCGCCAAGATGGCGCCGATTATCGGAGGGGCCTTCAAGATGATGGTGCCTTTCATTGTGATCCTACCTGGGCTGCTCGGCCTGGCGCTCCTACCCGACCACCTTACAGGCGAGAGCCAGGCGATCGCCACCGGCGGTCACAGCTATAACGAAGTGCTGCCGCTCATGTTGGCGCGGTACTGCGGTTCGGGACTGCTGGGCTTGGGCATTACGGCACTGATTGCGGGGTTCATGTCTGGCATGGCTGGTAATGTCAGTGCCTTCGCCACGGTATGGACATACGATATCTATCGGCCCCTGATCCGAAAGCGGGCGTCGGACGGGCATTATGTCGCTGTGGGCCGCTGGTCTACCGTCCTTGGAGTGCTGGTGAGCATCGGAACTGCGTATTTCGTAATGCAGTTTCAAAGCATTATGGACTACGTTCAGGCGCTCTTCAGCTTCTTCATCGCGCCCCTGTTTGGCACGGTGATACTCGGGATGCTGTGGAAGCGGGCGACTCCCTCCGGAGGATTCTGGGGCTTGCTCGCAGGAACCACCTCATCGATTGGAATGTGGGCCTGGGTAAAACTGGATCCAGCCGCTCTGCAATACGTGGCTCTCTCTCCTCGGGCGAAAGACATGGCGGAGAACATGTATCGGGCACTCTGGTCTTGGATCGTGTGCGTGTTGGTGACGGTCGGCGTGAGCTATCTGACGCGGCCGAAGCCTGCCGAAGAATTGGTCGGTTTGGTCTACGGATACACCGAGCTTCCCTCCGAAGCCCACCTTCCACTTTATCAACGGCCCGTGTTCTGGGCGGCGCTGGTGGCCGTCGTTTTCGTAATTTTAAACGTGATTTTCTGGTAACGCAACATGCATCGGCCAGGTCTAATCTCAATTTGGTTTTTTATCGGCTTCCTCCTCCTGCTGTATGGGGTATTGATTTTAGGCGCCGGCATCTATGAACTTCTGATGCCCCCCGAACACCCCGTGGTGCTCGCCAGTTTGCATGCCAACATCTGGTGGGGTGTTCTTGTGGCGGCGCTTGGCGCATTTTATTTCGCACGATTTTATCCCGGGAGACATAAATAAATGGCGCAATCGGATCCGCGAATCACCTTTGGCGTGATCGTCGGCAATCGGGGCTTCTTCCCGGATCACTTGGCAAAAAGCGGTCGCGAAGAGATGATCTCGGCTATTCAAAACGCCGGTTATGGCGTCGTTGCCGTAGGGGCGGACGAGACTAAGCACGGCGCGATTGAAAGTCGTAGCGAGGCGGCCCGCTGCGCGGAAGTGTTCCAGAAGAATCGAGCATCCATCGCGGGCATCATCGTGACCTTACCCAATTTCGGGGATGAGCGCGCCATCGCCGATACGCTGCGGATGTCCGGATTGCAGGTCCCCATTCTCATTCAGGCCACGCCTGATACACCGGACAAAATGGGCATCCGCCACCGGCGGGACAGTTTCTGCGGCAAGATGTCGGTCTGCAACAACCTGAAGCAGTACGGCATTCCCTATTCACTCACCACGCTGCACACCGAAGCGCCTGAGTGCGAACTATTCCGAAGTGATCTGGACCGATTCGCCGCCGTTTGCAGGGTGGTGCGGGGAATGAAAGGGCTGCGCATCGGGGCGATCGGAGCCCGCCCGGCCGCGTTTAACACGGTCCGCTATAGCGAAAAGCTTCTCGAGGCCCATGGCATCTCCGTCGAGCCAATCGATCTGTCCGAGATCCTCGGCCGCATCCAGCGCATGCGCGATGATGATCCCGCGGCCCAGGAGAAGCTCGCGCTGATCAAGAGTTATGTGCCGACCGATGGCGTGCCGCGTGATGCGTTGTTGAAGATGGCTAAGCTCGGCGCCGTGATTGATGAATGGATGCGTCAGACGGACTGCCGGATCAGCGCCGTTCAGTGCTGGACGTCGCTGGAAGAATTCTTCGGCGTTGTCCCGTGCACTGTGATGAGCATGATGAGCAACGATTTAATGTCGAGCGCGTGTGAAGTGGATATTTGCGGAGTGGTCGGCATGCACGCGCTGCAGCTTGCGTCAGAAACACCGAGCGCGCTTCTCGATTGGAACAACAATTACGGCAGCGATCCCGACAAGGCCGTCTGTTTCCACTGCAGCAACCTTCCCAAGCACTTTTTCAATGAAGTCCGCATGGACTTCCAGCAAATCATCGCGGGCACCGTGGGCAAAGAGAACACGTTCGGCACGTGCGTGGGCCGCGTGAAGCCGGCTCCGATGAGTTTCGCGCGGTTTTCCACTGACGATCGTCAGGGCTCCATCTCGGGCTACGTCGGGGAGGGCGAGTTCACGAACGACCCGCTTGAGACGTTCGGCGGCGCGGGCGTGGTGCAAATCCCCAGAATGCAGGAATTGCTGCGGTACATCTGCGAGCAGGGCTTCGAACATCACGTAGCCGCGAACCTCGCGACCGTCGGCGGAGCGGTATATGAGGCCACCACTCGCTATCTCGGCTGGAACGTTCATAAGCACAACTGAGTGACAGAGGCGGAATGAGTATTGTTGCGGGAGTGGATTTCGGAACCCTGAATGTCCGGGTTTCCATCTTCGATAGCGCGCGCGGCAGGCTCGGAACGGGCGTGGCTGATTACGCTTTGGTGCGAAAGAAAGATGATCCCAATCACGGCACGCAAAGCCACGCCGAGCACATGCGGGCGTTGGCGGAGGCCACGCGAAGCTCTCTCGCCGACGCCGGAATCAGCGGGGATCTAGTCGAAGCCATTGCCGTCGACACCACCGGTTCAAGCGTGATTCCCGTCGATGCGTGCCTCCAGCCGCTAGATGACTACTACCTGTGGTGCGATCACCGCGCTTGGAAAGAAGCCGCTGAGATCACCGCTGCGGCGCGCGCAGGCAACATCGAAGCCATTCAGTGGTGCGGCGGCGTGTACTCCTCCGAGTGGGGTTTTGCCAAGCTGCTGCACTGGTTGCGACACAACCCCGAGAAACGCGCGCGATTCGCAACAGCGTTGGAGCATTGCGATATGGCGGCGGCGACCCTCTGCGGCGTCACCGATCCCGCGCTGATCGCACGCAGCATCTGTGCGATGGGTCACAAGTGGATGTGGAACGCCTCCTTGGGGGGATTACCGCCGGAGGACTTTTTCGTCGGGATCGATCCACTGCTGGGCGGCGTCCGCGCGAAACTGAACGGCCGCTATGCGACATCCGATCAGATTGCCGGCAGGCTCTCGCCGTTTTGGGCTGAAAAGCTGGGGTTACGTTCGGGAATCCCCATTCCAGTCGGCGCGTTCGATGCGCATTGGGACGCAATCGCTGCGGGCGTGCGAGTAGGCGATGTGGTCAACGTCGTAGGCACCTCCACGTGCATTATTGCGATCGCCGAGAGGTCTGGTTTGATTCCCGGTGTTTGCGGCGTGGTCCCTGGTTCGGCACATCCACAGCGAATCGGGATTGAGGCCGGATTGTCCGCGACGGGCGATCTTTTCGAGGCGATTGCGCAGCGCGCGGGGCATAGCGTTGCCGACTTATCCAAGGGGATTGATCGCCATCGGGCCGGCGAGACAGGGCTGTTGCGTTTGACTTGGGATAACGGTGATCGCACGGTTCTTGTCAACGCGGAACTCGGCGGGGTGACGCTGGGCTGGCGCTTGATGCATACGGCGCAGGATGAGCTATTCGCGGCGATCGAAGGCACCGCATTTCACACGCGGGTGATTCTGGAGCGCATGGAGGAGCACGGTGTTCCAGTGCATCGCATCATCAACGGAGGCGGCGTTCCGCAGCGCAATCGGGTTTTAAATCAGGTGTACGCGAATGTAATGAACAAGCCGATCCTGGTTCCGAAAGGCGATGTGACCAGTTTGGGTTCCGCGATTTTTGCATTTCTCGCAGCGGGCACTTTCCGGACAATCGAGGAGGCGCAGGACAAGCTTTGCCCCGGTCACATCACCTTCAAACCCGATCCCGGGGCCGTTGCGACGTACGCTTCGCTCTACCCCATATATCGGAAACTATACTTCGCATTCGGACAGCCGCACTCAGACCCAACCACGATAGGAGACGTCTTACCGGAATTGCGTGCGATTGCTTCGAGCGTCTTAGGAGGAACAAATGTTGCCAACACTGCGAGCTGAGGTCTATGAAGCCAATCTGGAACTTGTGCGGCGCGGTGTGGTGATCTACACCTTCGGCAACGCGAGCGCCGTTTCCCGCGAAGAAGGCCTCATCGTTATTAAACCGAGCGGCGTTCCCTACGAGAAAATGCGGCCTGAGGACATGGTCATTACAGACCTCGAAGGGCGCGTAATTGAAGGCTCGCTGCGCCCGTCCTCCGATCTGCCGACACATGCTGCTTTATATCGCGCATTCCCGTCCATCGGTGGAGTGGCGCACACGCATTCCCGCCACGCCACTGCTTGGGCGCAGGCCTGTCGCGAGATTCCTTGTTTCGGCACCACTCAGGCGGATTATTTCCGTGGAGCTGTACCGGTAACTGCGACATTGAGCACGGAGGAGATCGAATCTGCTTACGAAGCGAACACCGGGACCGCAATCATTCGCCGATTGGAAGGCTGCGACCCCTTAGGCTGCCCAGCCGTGCTGGTTGCCGGCCACGCGCCGTTCTGCTGGGGAAAGTCCGTGACCGACGCCGTTCACGCGGCAGTGATTGTCGAAGAACTCGCGGCAATGGCTTGGCAGACGCTGACGATCAATCCCGAGGCTGCGTCACTCGCAGAGCGACTGCGGGATAAACACTATTTCCGTAAGCACGGTCCCAAGGCATATTACGGGCAGGGATGAGGAAAGTTTGTAACTGTAGGCACGCCGAGTTAGGCCGGTCGATCGCGTACAAGTGGCCGGAAAACTGAGGGAGAACATATGCATTTACGACGAAGTGTAGTCCTTCTTCTTTGCGCGACGACGGCATTTGCGCAATTGGCCGGGATAACAGTGGATCCGAATAAGGTACTGCACCGCGTCACGCCGCAGTACATCGGCGTAAACATCGAGGACTTAAACTTTCAAACTTATGGCGGCCTGTACAGCCAGCTTATCCATGGCGAGAGCTTCCAGGAGCATATCGACAGCGCCGTTCTTGGGCTGAGCGGTAAAGACCGCCTCGGTGTTTACGTCGGCGAGAATGCCAAGGGAGAAATCGAGCTGAGGGGCGGGCGCTCAGCCAACGTCGTGCGGCAAATCTTGGGACTAAAATTGCAACCCGAGCCTCCTGCTGGCCCGCCACCAGCGGAACCGGGCGCTTTCGCGCCAGCGCGCCGGATGCCGCCCTCGGTTGCGATCAGCGAATTGCCCGAGGACAAGCGCGCCGCGCTGCTTGAAGCTGCTCGTCCCGAACGGCGGGTGAGCAGACAGTGGCGAAGCTTTGAGTTTGGGGCCGCGGGCACATTTGGCTTCGAACGGAAGGCGCCGTTTGTCGGAGGCCAAAGTCAGATTGTGACGTTCGTTAGCGGTACAGGCGAAGTAGGAATCGATAACGCAGGCTTGAGTCGCTGGGGCATAAATCTTGTGGGCGGCAACGCTTATGAGGGAATTGTTCGGGTAAAGACCGCGAGCGCCGCAACTATCTGGGTCTCCTTACTGGATTCGACCGGATCGACAAAGCTTGCCGAAAAAGCGCTGAGCATAACGGCAGGGAACGAATACCAACGCGTCGAGTTCGTTCTTACGCCACGCGCCAGCGACGAAAAAGGGCGATTTGCGATTAGCCTCAAGGCGCCAAGCTCGGTTACCGTCGGCTACGCATTCCTCCAGCCCGGTTCCTGGGGCCGCTTCAAGGATTTGCCGATCCGTAAGGATTTGGCCCAGGCCATTATCGACCAGGGCGTCAAGGTGATTCGATATGACGGTTCGATGGTGAGCGGTGCGGTCGACGGCAACCTATATAAATGGAAAGAAATGATTGGCCCGCGCGATATCCGCAAGCCCTATGCGGGGTCCTTTAATCCGTACGCCAGCAACGGCTTTGGCATCTTCGATTTCCTCAACTTCGCGGAAGCTGCGGATGTAATGCCGATACCCGGAATTCGCATAGACGAAACCCCGGAAGACATGGCGGACTTTGTCGAGTACGTCAATGGACCCGTGACTTCAAAATGGGGAAGCCGCCGCGCGGCGGACGGCCATCCAAGCCCGTACAACCTGAAGCATTTAGAAATAGGAAACGAACATCCTCTGGATAACAACTATTGCGACCGGTTCGAAACTCTCGCAAAAGCGATCTGGGCGAAAGATCCCACAGTGGTTCTGTTGATTGCTCATTCGCTCATAAATCCGGGCGGCCGGGGAAACAATGGTGCCCCCCCGCAGGCCGTTTGGGAAGTTGGTCCGGGAGGAGAGATGTCGGACCGATTGAAGAATGCCGTTCGGCTGGTCCGCTTCGCACAGCAAGAAAAAGGTGAGGTCTGGTGGGATCAACACTATCAGGCGTTTCCAAATGACTACGATCAACTCGGGACCACGACTCCCACCATTGATGTGATTGCCACTTTGAAGCGGACCATCGATAAGCTGGTGCCCGGCAATACCCTCCGCGTAGCAGCCCTCGAAGAAAATGGGGCAACCGCTAATATGCGGCGCGCGTTGGTGCACGCGCGGAACTTGAACTCGTTTTTTCGGCTCGGCGAATACGTGCCGGCGGTAGCGATCGCCAATGCTCTTGAAGCGTCGCAGCAGTTTCTAAGCTGGGATCAAGGAGTTACCGTTTTTACACCTTCAAAGGTTGTACATCAGCCTTCCTACTATGTGGACCAGGCGGTCGCCCGCTACTGGGCCCCGAACGTCGTCGAGACCACAGTGAGAGGAACACTCGACGCGCAGGCGCGAACCACTGAAGACGGCCGAGCCATTGTCCTGCAGGTCGTCAACGACACGAGCCAATCGGTGGAAACGGCGCTGCGCATCGGCGGAATCGAACTCAGCCCGGCCAAGCCAACAACCGTCGTGGAGGTAAGCGGTCCCGAGGATGCGCTCAATACGCCGGAACGCCCAGGTAATGTACTTCCGAAGACTCGGACTTGGGAGAACTGGACGGGCGTCGCTCGCTACACATTCCCCCCACTTTCGGTTACGTTATTTCGCTTTGAGCGCTAGCCGCTGGGCAGCTTATTTCTGTGTGGACTTCGCGTGGAGTGGTTTCAGGACTTGGAGACTCAACCTTATGTCGACTGAAAATGATTTAACACCGTCCAAAAAGACCGCCGGTGCCGCTGACCGCGCAAGCGCCCTGAACCGGCGCGACGCATTGAAGGCCGTTCTTATCGGCGTCGCTTCCACTCGCCTCGATGCGCAAAGTGGTGTTCAAAAGGGAGCGCCTTCCATCGCTGCCACCGCAAAAAACAGCCATGATCGGCTCTTCGATGAAGGCTGGCGGTTCCACGTTGGTGACATACCTGGCGCTGAGGCGCCGCAATTCGTGGACACGGGATGGCGCGCTCTCGACTTGCCCCATGATTGGAGTATCGAAGATCTGCCAGCCCGTCCGGGGGAAGAAAATGGTCTGGGCACAATCTGGGGCGAGAGTCTTCTCCCCACGCGCGTCGGTCCATTTGACAGCGAACTCAGCCAAAACGGACGAAGTACCGGATGGATGGTGGGAGGCACCGGTTGGTACCGCAAACGATTTGCCGCCATCGCTGTACCTGCGGATGGCCGGGTGGAGATCGTGTTTGACGGCGTTTACATGAATAGCGATGTCTGGATTAATGGGCAGCATCTGGGTAATCATCCGTACGGTTACACTCCGTTCGCGTTCGATTTGACGCCCCATCTGCGCCGTGAAGGCGAGAATGTGCTGGCTGTGCGCGTGCGTAATGAAGGCCGTAATAGCCGTTGGTACTCGGGGTCCGGAATCTACCGCCATGTACGCTTGCGGGTTACCGGCGCCTGCCGGCTACCGCTTGGAAGGGTGCACGTCGAAACGCCCGATGTCTCGCGAGAAAGAGCCACGGTAAAAGTCGGCGTCGGGATAGAAAATCGGGGCGCGTCGGACCAGACTGTTTCCGTGCGGATCCGCCTGATGGACTCCGCCAATACAGTCGTCGCGACGGGCGATTTCACACGGGCGGTCGCAGCCGGGGCGGCGATGGAGGCGGAACAATCGTTCCAGCTCACGTCGCCACAGCTATGGTCTTTGGATAGCCCTAACTTGTACCGGGCGGAGGTTGAGTTACTGACCGGTGGCACGGAATCTGACCGTTTTGCGACCAATTTCGGAATCCGCAAGATCGAGGTGGATGCCGAGCGGGGTCTCCGGATCAACGGCGAAGTGGTCAAGCTGAAGGGCGGCTGCCTGCACCACGACAACGGCCTCTTGGGAGCGGTAGCGATTGACCGGGCCGAGGAGCGGCGCGTGGAACTTATGAAACACCACGGGTTCAACGCCATTCGGACAGCTCACAATCCGCCATCGACTGCCTTTCTTGATGCCTGCGACCGGCTTGGAATTGCGGTCATAGACGAGTTCTTCGATCAGTGGGAGCGTCAGAAGAACCCTGACGACTATCACCTATACTTCACGGATTGGTGGAAGCGCGACATTGAGTCGACGATTCTCCGCGACCGCAACCACCCGAGCGTCATCTTCTGGAGCATTGGCAACGAGATTGGAGAGCACAGGCAGGCGCGCGGCGTTGAGATTGAAAAACAACTGAGCGACTGGGTGCGCCAGCTCGATGCTACGCGACCGGTCACCGCGTCTGTGAACGGCTTGGGTAACGGCGGCCTGGAACCGGCGTTCCACACTTTGGATGTGGCGGGGTGTAACTACATGGCCGCGCCGAATCAATGGAATATGGACAAAGAGCACGCAATCCAGCCGAAGCGCGTATTCGCTGGTACCGAGGCTTTCGCGGGCCTTGCATTCGAAGGATGGCAAATGGTCAATAAGAACCCGTGGATCATTGGCGACTTCGTTTGGACCGGCATGGATCACCTGGGCGAGTCCTCGGTCGGAAATGCGACACTGCGTGCGCCGGCGCGGGGTGGGGGTGGCGCTGGGGCAGGCCCGGGTGGCGGCGGTCGTGGGCCCGCTCCCGCAGGCGGCAATGGACTGACGCAAGAGGGCTTCCCCTGGTTCGTCAATTTTTCCGGCGATGTGGATTTGATTGGCGAGGCTAAGCCTCAGTGGTATTTCAGGCAGGTGGTATGGGGCGCAAGCAAGCTCGAAATGGCCGTGCAGCGTCCTCTGCCGGCGGGACGCGCTGAGGACATCAGCCTGTGGGGCTGGTCCGACGAGCTACGCAGTTGGACTTGGCCAGGTTTTGAGGGAAGGATGCTGAACGTCCGCGTCTACTCAAGCGGCGATCAGGTCCGGCTTCTTCTGAACGGCAAGGAGATCGCCACCAAACCGATATCGAACGATGCGGGCACCCCATGCGCCTCCGAAGCTGACTGCACGCGTTCTCGAGCGCTCAAGGCCGAGTTCGAAGTCCCCTACGCCGCCGGCGAACTCAAGGCCATAGCCTTTCTCAAGGGTGAGCAGATCTCGGAGCTTTCATTTAAGACGGCTGGCAAGCCGACCCGACTGCGGTTGAGAGCGGACCGGAAAGTAATTCGCCGCAGTCGCGATGACCTATCCTTTGTCACGCTGGACGTTCTCGACAACTCAGGCCAGGTGATTCCCGATGTGTCCATACCGGTAAGCTTCGCAGTCACGGGCGTGGGAGAACTAGCTGCGTCCGGAACCGCGAATCCGAAGGATGTTTACAGCTTCCGGAATCGTCGGCCAACAACGTTCCACGGGCGGGCGCTCGCGATCGTCAGACCAAAGGGGGCACCGGGTGCGATTCTGGTTCGAGCCGAAGCTCCGGGACTAGCGGTTGCTACCGTCACGATTCAAGCGAGCTAGCACTCGGCTATGTCCGCCTTGCCTGAAGGGACCGCGAGCAATAGACTTTTTAGAGTGCTCGAGTCTAATAAGACAGGAGATGGGTGATGAAGCGTTCGCCGCGTCGGGACTTCTTGAAGAGCACTCCGGCCGCGAGCCTGACGCCGGCGACCCGCATCTTCGAGACGAAGGAGCGGTTCGGGTGCGGCAAGTGACGCGATAGAGCATGCAATCCTCAGCATCGGCGGCATCCCGGCTGTTTCGCGCCCCCGGGAGAGTCAATTTAATTGGGGAACATACCGATTACAACGGCGGGTTCGTGCTACCCACGGCGATAGGGATGACTGTTACCGTCGCTATGTCTCCGCGAGAAGATCAGACCATTGTTGCGCGAGCCGAGACCTTTCTGGAAACAATCGATTTCGAAATCGGCTCCATCGATCACACTCCACGAGGACATTGGAGTGATTACGTTCGGGGAGTTGCTTTCATGCTTCAGAACGAAGGGTACCGATTGCGCGGCGCCGATCTCAGCATCCACAGCGACATTCCCGCGGGCGCAGGTCTCGCCTCGTCGGCTGCAGTGGAAGTTGCCACGGCGCTCGCCCTTCTCGCGCGTTCCGGATTAGAAATGGATGCGCGCGACCTGGCGCTTCTATGCCAGCGCGCCGAGAACGAATTCGTGGGAGTCCGCTCCGGCATCATGGATCAAATGACAAGCTGCATGGGCCGAAGCGGACACGCGGTACTGCTCGATTGTCGGACGCTTGAGATTGAGTACGTGCCGCTTCCCGAGCAAGCGCGTATCGTGGTGTGTAATTCCATGGTCAAGCACTCACTTGCTTCCGGTGAATATAACCGCCGACGGGAGGAGTGTGAGCGGGGCGTGGAGCAAATCTCTCAATTGTTGCCGGACGTCCGCCAACTTCGGGACGTGACCTTAGCGCAATTGCATCAACTCAGACCTGAACTCGATCCCGCTATTTTTCGCCGTTGCCGTCACGTGGTGAGTGAAAACCAACGAACGTTGGAGGCCGCCGCGGCACTGCGACACAGAGACCTTGACGCTCTTGGAAGATTGCTGATCGCCTCGCACGAAAGTCTGCGCGACGACTATGAGGTCAGTTGCGAGGAGCTGGATATTTTGGCCGAAACCGCCATCGATCAAGCGGGTGTTTACGGATCCCGAATGATGGGCGGAGGATTTGGAGGGTGTACGATATCCATCGTGCAGGAGGCAGATATCGATTCGTTTGTTCGAGGCGTAGCCGAAGAGTATGCCCGGCGAACCGGCCTACGCTGCGAAATCTATGTCTGCGAAACCGCCGACGGAGCTCGGGAAGAGACGGCTCTGTGACTCCCGATTGGATGAGTGGTCCGCATCGGCGTTTGAATCGCCTCACGGGAGAATGGGTGATTGTAGCCGCGCACCGCGCTTTGCGTCCGTGGAGAGGACAAATTGAAAAAACATCCGACGCGCCTCAATTGGCGTACGACCCGAACTGCTACTTGTGCCCTGGTAATGAAAGAGTTGGGGGAGTTCGAAATCCGAATTACAAATCCACGTTCGTGTTCGATAACGACTATCCAGCGTTGCTGCCGGAAACTCCGATCGCGTTCCTGGACGATCGCGATCTGCTGATCGCGCGTAGCGAGGCAGGCGTCTGCCGGGTAGTATGTTTTTCGCCGCGTCACGATCTTTCCATACCGCAAATGGACCAGACAGCTATCACGAAGCTTGTAGATACGTGGTGCGAACAGGACCGCCAGCTCGCGGCTCTTCCGTCGATTCGATACGTCCAGATTTTTGAGAATCGCGGCGCCATGATGGGCGCTAGCAATCCTCATCCGCATTGCCAAATCTGGGCAAGCGCCTCCATCCCGAATGAAATCTCGAAAGAAGACACCAGCCAACGGGTGTATTTCGATAAGCATCGCTCATGCCTACTTTGCGATTACGTCGCCGCGGAAAAAGACAGTGAACGCTTGGTCTTCAGAAACTCCGGATTCGTCGCGTTCGTGCCCTTTTGGGCGGTTTGGCCCTTCGAAGTGTTGATCGTGAGCAACAGGCACATCAGTAGCATGAATGCGATGGAGTCATCCGAACGCGAACAGTTGGCAGACATGTTGCAGCGAATTACGCGCTCCTACGATCGTATTTTCGATGCGCCATTTCCTTACAGCATGGGCTTTCACCAGCAGCCGTCAGGCGAAGCAGATCAGGGGGCATGGCATCTTCACGCGCACTATTTCCCCCCGCTCCTGCGAGGAGCCACGATTCGCAAGTTCATGGCCGGCTATGAGCTGCTCGCGACGCCGCAGCGCGACGTATCTCCGGAGTGGGCCGCCGGACTCCTGAGAAGCGCTTGCAACTTAGGACGCTAAGAATCTTCCCCCATGGACATCTTGTTGCAGCATGGTTGATCCGCAGCCAGTCGCATCGTTAAGCATCCCGCGCGCGGTCAAAGGCGTTCTTCTATCGTGACTGTCGCCCACCGGCGAATTCTCCCAGTAGGTCTTCGAAAGCTCCGGGAAGCAAGTTAGTAAGCGATGAAACAACCATGTCCGCTGACAGATGGGGGCAAACTCCGATGCTGCGCATGCCAGCGCGTCGTGCACCTTCAATACCCGCCGCCGCATCTTCCACCACAATGCATTGACTTGAGGGAACATGAACGCGAGACGCAGCAAGCAAGAACACTTGAGGGTCCGGCTTTCCTATCGTGACGTCGTAGCCGGAAACGATAGCCTGAAATTCATCTGTCAAGCCTGCGACCTCTAGAATTGTGTCGATGTTTTCTCGGGGCGCTGACGACGCGATGGCCTGCCGCCATCCCTCAGTCGCGAGTTTCTCTAGCCATTGCGAGGCGCCCGGCAGCGGGGCCAGCCCTCCTTGACGGATAAATTTGCGAAAGAGAACTTCTTTCCTCGAAGCTATACGCTGAATTTGATCCGCGGTCGCTTCGGGCCCAAGCCATTGCGACAATATCTCATCGTTTCGGTGCCCGAACGTGGCGAGGAATTGGTCTCGAGTAACGGCCGCTCCGTCTTCCTTCATGGCATCGTGCCAAGATGACCAATGGTATTCCATAGAATCAACGAGAGTGCCGTCAAGATCCCAAAGAACAGCTCTCGGGAGGGACTCACCACTGCGCGTTTTTGTGGACATCAGCACTATACAGGATACCAACCCATCTAGCTTCGGAGCTCAATATGGCCCTCGCCATGTGAGGCTTTATGACCCCAGCCCGTGGTTTTGGGAGTGGGAATTCTTGATCGTCCAGACGCATACAAATTGCGGCGACGTCAATGGCGCCTTTTTCCCCCGAACCGCCGCGATATAGACTGCCTTGGCTCGATTCGGAAGTTGGTCGGCCTCCGGATTTTGCGGCCTCTGTTTTAAGTGCGACTTGCGGGCTTGACCTCCACCTCGCGATATCTGCTGTGCGTCAAGGAGCTCGGCACTCACATGCGCGGCAGCACCAGGGAAGCACGTCAGCCGTTTAAGGCGGTCGTGTCCGCTTTACTCGGAGACTCGTTCGAACCGAAATGCAACGACTTAGATTCTACTGAACCCCACTGAACTCGAATCAGTCGGGTTCGATTCGCGTTAGCGCGACCACCTCTTGATAGGGTTATGCGCCGTGGGCAGCACCGCGCAGAGCGCGCAACGCGTTAGAGAAAAATCTGTCAAGTCCAAGCCGACGGGGAAGAAGTAGTCGTTTAGCGTTGGTCCGCAACGCTTCTTTGTGAGAGTTCGCCACGTAAAGGGCGACAATCCGAATTGACGGGCGGGCTATGCCAGCCGATTCTTGAAAGGAAGTTCACGAATTCGCTTCCCCGTCGCCGCAAAGATCGCGTTGGCGAGCGCGGGGGCAATAGGCGGAACTCCCGGTTCGCCGATTCCCGCGGGCGGCGCGTCGCTCTGCAAGATCGTCACGTTTGTCTCAACGGGCGATTCGTTGATCCGAGCCACCTTGTATTGATGGAAGTTCGACTGCTGAATCATACCGTTCAAGGCAGTGATCTCGCTCATCAGCGCGAGGCTTGCGCCGAATACGGCCGCGCCCTCGAATTGCGATTTCGCGCGATCGAAGTTCACCACTTTGCCGGCATCCACGACGGTGTCGACTCTTGGAATTCGGATGCCCCCCTTGCCGTCGACTTCCACTTCCACCACCGTCGCAACGTAAGTGAGGAAGCTGCGATGCACGGCGACCCCGAATCCGCGGCCGCTCGCGGATTTCTTGTTCGCCCACCCGGATTGCTCGGCCACCATTTCCAACACCCGTCGCGTGCGCGCGGTGTCGATGGGATAAGGGTTGGGCTGCGCACGTTGCGCCTCGGGACGCAGTTCGATGACACGTTTACTGCCAATCAGATCGAGCAGATACTCTACGCGATCGCGTCCCGCCTGCGCCGCCAATTCGTCGACAAAGGAATGCACGCCAAACGCGTGGAATACGTTGCCCACCGAACGTAGCCACCCAATCCGGGTATGGGCCTCGGCCGGTCCGTTTTCAGTGCGGATGTGTGCAATCTCCCACGGCACGTCCGCCCACCCCATCATGCCCAGACCGCCATAGCGTGCATTGACGTCGTTCTGCGAACCGATCGGGGGATACGCGCTGCGCCCCAACCAAGCCGTCGGGCGTCCCTTTTCGTCCACGGCCGCTTTCAGATACATCGCCGCAACGGAATGGAAATAGTCGAAATGAATATCGTCTTCGCGACTCCACACCACTTTGACAGGCTTGCCCGTTTGCTTGGAGAGCAAAGCGGCCTCCGCCACGAAGTCGGGTTTCGATTTCCGGCCGAACCCCCCGCCCAGCAGCGGTACGTGGCAGATTACGTCTTCCTTTTTTATGCCAAGCGCCTTGGCGACGGTGTCCTGCACGGCCTGTGGATTCTGCGAGGGCGCCCACGCTGTGACCCTGCCCTCTTTGTAGTCGGCGACGGCCACGGGCGGTTCCATCGGAGCGTGCGCCAACTGGGGAACGTAATACGCCGCTTCGTGCACTTTCTTCCCGCTGGCAAATTCCGCTTCAACGTCACCCTGGTTGCGCTCTACCTTGCCCGGCTGGCGGACCGTGGCTTCCAGTTCTCTACGGTACGCCTCTGAATCATGACTCGCGTGGGGGCTCTCGTTCCACTCGATCTTCAACTTCTTACGCCCTTGCATCGCCGCCCACGTGTTGTCCGCAATCACCGCGACGCCGCCCAGCGCCTGAAAGCCGTACGGAGGCTTGTACGGCGCGATGGTCAATGTTTGCGAGACGCCCGTCACTTTACGCGCTTCGGCGTCGTCCACGCTTTTCACGGTGCTGCCGAACACGGGTGCCCGCTCGATGGACGCGTACACCATGCCGGGTACTTTCATGTCCTGCCCGAACTTACCGCGTCCTGTTACCAGGTCGTCCAGATCCACCACGGGAACCAGCTTGCCGACGTAGCGGTAATCCGCTGCCGCCTTGAAGTTCAGTTCTTCTTTTTTCGGCACCGGCTGTTTCGCGGCCAGCGTGACGACTTCACCGAAGCCCAGCTTGCGATTGGATTTCGCATGTACAATCTCGTGATTTCGGGCATGGCATTCGGCCGCGGGGACACTCCACTGCGCGGCCGCCGCGCGCTCCAGCATCAAACGCGCTGACGCACCTGCCTCTCGCAGGGGATCGTAAAACTCGCGAATCGATTTCGACCCGTCCGTATCTTGCGAGCCGTATTTTTCGTCGCCTACAGCCTGCACGATTTTGACACGCTTCCAATCCGCTTCGATCTCCTCGGCCGCAACCATGGGCAGCGATGTGCGAATGCCCGTGCCCATCTCCGACCGGTGCGCCACAATCAGAATCGCGCCATCCGTCTGGATGCCCAGATAAACGCTGGGGTGCCACGCCGCTCCATCAGCGGGATAATCCGCATTCGGCGTTTGCCCCTGTGCGTGAAACAGCGATGTGACAGGCAGGGCGCCGGCGCCTAAGACAAGCGCCCCGGCCGAGAATACGTTGCCGATAAATCCGCGCCTGCTCACTCTGCGGATTTCGGTCAGGCGATCCGCGTTCGTCACGGCGCCGTTCATGCTTTCACCCCCGCGGCTTGTTTCACGGCGGCGCGAATGCGCTGATACGTTCCGCAACGGCAGATGTTGCCCTGCATGGCCTGGTCAATGTCGTGGTCGGTGGGTTTGGGTTTTTCTTTGAGTAGCGCCGCCGCCTGCATGATCTGGCCGCTCTGGCAATAGCCACACTGCGGCACGTTCAACTGTTTCCAGGCTTTCTGCAGGGGATGATCACCCTTTGCGCTGAGGCCCTCGATCGTCAGGACGTTCTTACCGGCGACGGCCTTCATGGACGTCGTGCAACTGCGCATCGGCTTGCCGTCGATGTGCACGGTACAGGCACCACACACTCCCAATCCGCAGCCAAATTTTGTTCCGGTTAGATCGATCAAATCGCGCAAGTACCAAAGCAGTGGCATTTCGCTTTCGCCATCGAACTGCCGCGCGCTTCCGTTAACGCTTAATTGGATCATAGCCACCTCAAGACAAAAGTATCACTGATCAGGACGGGCTTGCGGCCCTACGCCGCCAGTTCGCGTGGCCGTAGAGTCCGATAATGAAAAGGATTCTATCCGGAGTGCTCCGGCGGAAAGCGGCCGCGTGCGGACAAAACGATGGTGCTGGAGCAGTTCGGATAGAAAGCATTGCATGCACACTAAGTGTGCGTCTCTGTATTCTTTGGGATCTCTTCTCAGTTCCTCCCGCGTCTCATCCAAAACGTGTACTCTACGTTTGTAAACGGCACAGGCATGCCGACCTTCTTGCCAACTTCTGCGGAGGTACATTTGGGAAGGTTCAGTATGAGAGGCGTTCGGACACCAAAAGCGACGTCATTGTCCAGGTGTTCGTCGCCTTCGGGGAAAAGCTCGGTGACAATTGTTGCGTAGCCCTTTGCTTGAATTCTGAAGTGGAAGTGAGCTGGGCGCCAGATATTCCGCTTCGTCGCGGAGAGCATTTCCCCGCCGGGGCCATCCATTGGCGCGGTGTATCCACGCGGCCGAACGGTCTTCAAGACAAACTGACCGTTTTCGCCTACCCGCAGCCGGCAGCGAAAACGTGGCTCTTTCAGACCCTTCAGCTGAACGTCGTACAGACCTTCGCTGTCGGTCTGCCATTCATCGACGATCGCGTCGCGGATCGGCTTTCCTTCGCCGTCGATAACTTTGCCGGTAAACAGAACTGGTTCTCCCGGGTTCTCGCGACGAAGATCGACCATGTGGGATTCGGAAATCGCAAGATTGTCGACAAAAAACGGACCGAGCTGACTGGCCGGAGTTTCCAGCATTCCGTCCCCGTGGCTGAGCAAGTCCACTACGGCGGAGAGCCCAAGTGTATCGGAGAACATGATGAACTCATTGCGCCTCTCGTCGGAGATTTTCCCGGCACGCAAGAGTAGATCCATCGCGTACGTCCATTCGTCCTCGGAGAGCTGAACTTCCCGGGCGAAACCATGGATGTGACGGACCAGCGCGCACATGACTTGTTTCAATCGGGGACTTGGCGTTTGATCGAATGCGTTTTCAAGGGCCGGAGTTACGTTTTCAAGAGATAGATTTCGCATATGGTCTTCGTTTCCAGACTGGGCTGGCTCGCCCCTAATCTATGCCCTGGCGGATAACACGGCATCGACGATTGTCCGAAATTCATCGGATGTAACGAGCGCGCGCTTCTCAATGCCTCTCTGCTTTACCTGTTGTAGGATCTCGGCAATCGCAAGCTCACTGGCGTCGGTAATTCCCATCCGCTCCAGGTTGTAGGTAATCGAAGCTTTCCCGCTCTTTTTCCCGAGCACGATCTCGCCGGTGCGCCCGGTCAGCGCGGGATGGGTTGCGAACATGGCCAGTGGCTCTTTGATCACCAGATCCACGCCCATGCCCGACTCACGCGTGAAGTTGCGCTCCCCAAGAAGAGGCTTGTTCACGGCATAGTTTACGCCGCTCAGGCGTCGGACCAAATTCCCGAGCTCGGGCAATTTACTCAGATCGTAGTTCGTCTGATATCCGTATAAAACGTGGAGAGCGAACATCAGCTCCTCGGTTGGCGCGTTACCGGTTCGCTCACCCAGTCCGTTAACACAACTATGGACACAATCCGCGCCGGCTTCGACTCCGGCCAGTTCCGTCGCCAGCCCCATGCCGGAGTCGTTGTGGGTATGCACCTCCACACTGAGATTCGTCAACGATTTCACCAGCCGCACCAGATACTTGATGGCCTCCGGTAATGCACACCCCATGGTGTCGACCACACCGATGGAGTCGGGCGGCGCTTCTTGCACCAGCCGTGTGAGGAGGTTCCGCAGATCCTCTTCGCGCGCACGAGTGGTGTCGTAGGGAAAGTACACCACGTGCAGCCCGTGCGACTTCGCGTACTGGATTACTCTCACGCTCTTGCGAAGAACGTCTTCCCAGGTCCACCCGAATTGATACTTGAGTTTGGGATAGCCGATGGGGACCTCGACCACAACGCCGTGCGCTCCACACTCCAGCGATTTGTCGATGTCCGCATTCATGGCACGCACCAGCGTGTAGATGCGCGATTTCAATCCAAGCCGGGAGATCTGGCGGATTGCCTCGAAATCCGGCTCGGAGACCGCGGGCATCCCAGCCTCGATCCGTTCAATGCCAACTTCGGCGAGTTTTTCGGCAATCGCGATTTTGTCGCTCGGCGTAAAGACGACGCCTGGCGTTTGCTCGCCGTCGCGCAACGTCGCGTCGTGGATCTCTACGAATGCTGGAAGTTGCCAGGCGCCACGAACCTCGTCAATGAAGTTGTATGGGCTAACCCACCATTTATCCTGTTGATAATATCGCTCGTCCATCATTTCAAAACCTTTCGCGCCGGAAGCCGTTCTTTCTCCGATACGTCACTCCGCCGAAAGCGCCAGCAGCACGTTTCCAGGCAGTCCCCCACCAAATCCGCGGTACCCAGAACCTGCGAAAAGCATTCCATCAGCCACCGTCGGACCAGGCCCCCGCTCCACCTGGGCGTTCCCGTGACAGGCGGCAGAGACTTAATCGAACAGTCGCGACCCACTTGGACGAGCGGGAGCCTGGGCAATCAAAGGGTAATGCGAAATCAATGCTGCCAGAAACGCCAGCTTAGTCATGAAATATTCCCAAACTTACGGCGACGCTACTTTCGCGCATTGAATTCCGCACCGGTCGGTGATTCCGGCGCGCCTATTTTAACGGACGGCCGGACGGGCCGAGATCTACTGCGCGCTCGCGGTCTGTGCCGGAGCAGGTCTTCTAGCCGGAGGAGGCAGAACCTTGGACGGGTCCGCCGAGACCGGAATGGACATATCGAAGAAGCCGGTAATCATCTCCTCCCAGCTTTGCTCGCCCCAATAAATCTCTTTCGTCGGATCCGGGTTGTACTTGTTGTTGGGCGAGTTGTCGTAATAAGCCGTCATGTGCAGCTTGGTACCCTTCGGCAGGAGTCTGGGTTGCGCCAACAGATAATTCATTTGCCAGTTGAAATCATAGTGCGGCACATCGATCAGAGTTTCGTGCTCGCCGCTCGGGTACGTTGCTTCCAGGCCGAAACCGCTCCCGCGCAGATGCATGTGAGGCTCGATCGCCTCCAGCGTGACCTCGTTCGGGATTTCGACGTTCGTATCTACCCGATGATGAGCGGCTCCCGGCGGAATGCGGAGGGAGTTGTTATTGAGCCCGATATTGAAGACCCGCTCCTTGGGAGGTTCCTTGGCGAATATGAGGCCGATCTTCGTGCGATCGGTTACTTCCTTTCCGAACGGCGTATAGTGCATCTGGAAAATGATGTCGGACCCGGCGGGAATTAATTTCGCTTGGCCCGGTTTGGCTCTGAACCCATTCGCGCCCGGGAAATACTCGCCCAGCCACTCATCCTGCTCCGGCGTAAAGGAGAGCATCCCCCGATCGTTCTGCGGCGGCCGCACACCCGTTGGGTCCTTCGGCATGATCGATTCAGGGTACGGCTCGCCCACTTTCAAGTACGACCAGCGCGTTGATCCGGGAGGACGCACATGCACGACGGCATGATGGACCGACGCACGGACCTCCGGGCGTACTTCGATCGCGGAGATCCACTTGTCCTCCGTGAAATTCGTGTGCGCGAGGAAAAGCGTGTACTCCACGACGCCCTTCGCAGGTACCGGAAAGTCGACGCCGAGATCCAAGACAACATCGGGCTTCCCGATGGTCCAGCCGTCGGGAAACGCGCGCGCCGTCGGCGCATCTTTCGGGCTTCCCGCGGGCGCTCCCCCATCGGACCACGCAACTAAAGTATCGATTTCGCTCTTGGTCAAAGATCGATCATTCGCCATCTTGGCGGAATGTGTGTCGTCGGCGTGCCATGGTGGCATCTTCTGGGTCAACACGGCTTGCCGTATCGATTTGGCCCACGGACGCGCACTTTCATAAGACATCAGGGAAAAGGGGCCGATTTCGCCCGGGCGATGGCATTCCTGGCAATGGTCCTGAAAAATGGGCAGAACGTTTTTGTAGAACGTGGGTTCCGGCGAAGCGGCAAACGTCATCGACGAAAAGGCAAAGATCAGTAGATGCTGTCTCGAGCTCATACTTCCAACCGTCCCCTCTCGAATCGTGAAACTGATTACCAGGCAAGTCTGTTCGACGCAACTCGAATTTACAGAAGCGGGCTCTTCGGCGTCAAATAGCGGACCGTCATGCAACTATAGCCTTTCGCTATGAGGAATCGATTTATCCGATAGCGGAAGATTTCGGACGGCCCACGAATCCGTCTTTGAAGTTCGGCCGATTCATCATGGCGTTCAGAACCTGCAGAGTGCCCTTCGAAGTCGCCATCGAAAAAAACGACTCAGCCAACCCTCGACGGGATGCGTCAGCCGGCATCACGATTCCGATAGAGGGCGTGAGATCGGTTTTGGGGAGCGGGATGGCCACAATCCTGTGTTCTTCCGCGAGGCTGATCCTGATCGTTTTGGGCAGAACCGTCGCCCATTCGCCCGTTCGAACGTGCTCCATCACCATGAGGATGGAGGTCGTGATGATGTGGCGAGTCCTCTTTAGGAGATCGTCAAGCAACCGGACCACGTCCGGACTGAACACCCGCGTGCTGGGCGGCAGCAAGCAGAGCGGCATGCGATCAAGATCACTCCACGCGAGATTCTTGCGCGGTGCGAACTTCGAGCCTTTTCTGATTACGAGCTCGTAATCCTCTTCGAACAGCACGTGCGATCGCCCCGCCGGACCCGGGTAGTCGCCGACGTAGGTGACCGCGAGATCGATGTCTCCTCTTTTGAAGGCTCTCACGATTTCGGGCGCATCGTAGTCCGTCACTTTTAAATTGACTCGCGGGTGCAGCTTCGAGAACCGCGATGTGAATACGGTCATGAGGGGAAACGTCACCGGCAGTATGCCGAGCCGCAGTACGCCTGAAAAGCTTTTCCCCGCGTCTCTCAAATCCTCGCGGAGCGAATCAGTCTCAGCAATGATCCGCCTGGCCCACGCGAGGACGATTTCCCCTTGCGGAGTGAGTCCCCCGAATTGCGGGTCGCGCCTCACGATCTGGACCCCGAGCTCGGTTTCCAACTGGCGAATCGCTTTCGAGAGCGTTGGCTGCGCAACCTTACAGGCCGCTGCTGCGCGAGAAAAATTCGCCTCTGCCGCGAGTGCGTTCAGGTAGCGTAGCTTGCGATCGAACACGGAGCACCCTTCCGAACAATACTAGCTGGTGAGCGGAAGCGTCCGCATTCACTCATTGGAAGAAGCTGAGCGCACTTCACGATTTCGGAGTGGCTGATCGGTCGATCTGATGCGCCACTCACTTCTCAATCCTAATCGAGCCCCGGCGGAGCGAGCGGGTTCGCGCCCTAGGGTTTCACGAAGTCAAATGTGCAGGGGCGGCCCACGATGCCGAGGCCCGTGTCTCGTTAGTTGCTTCGATCGGGACAGCCGCGCATATGGACCTGAGCCATTCGAAGTGGCGTTTGGCTACGCTTTCTCCAGCACATTCCCGCGACCCTTCACCCGAGGATTGAAACCGACCAGACGTACGGCGTTCATAAACGCGTGCGGCGAACTTGAAACGACCGGCACTTTGCACTTCTCTTCGAGCGGCACCAGAAGATCCAGGGTCCTAAAGCCGCCGCACGAGACAAGCAGCGTATCGGCGTGTGGGTGTTCGGCAAAGACGGACGTGGTGAAATCGAACAACCGGCTCTGGGCCTCGGGAGTAACCATCACAAGATTGAAGCCTTTGATGCCCACGACGGTGAAACCGTTTTCCTCGAGGAATCGTTTCAGCGCCAGGTTGATCACGTCGGTATAGGCAGTGGCGACCGTGATGCGTTTGCCTCCCGCGATACGCAAACCTTCGAGGATCGCGCTCGACATCGATGTTGCGGGCAAACCAGTAGCGTCATGGACGTCTGCAATGAGCTTGCGATTGAACTCGGCGCCTTTATAGAACGTGAGCGATGTTCCCATGATGGAGATCGCTTGCGCGCCGCGTTCCTTGAGGCGGACGGCCGCCGGGACGATTTTCGGAACCACTTCGTCGAAGCTCTCCGGGCTGATGCCCTTGAAGTTCAATCCCTCCCCGAGAAATTCCACGCCCGACGGGTAGAGGGCCAGTCCGTCGGGGGGAATCGCCGCACTGGGCGGGAAAATCATGCCCACCCGGGGTTCCGCGGCATGGGCAAAAGGAGCGAGCGCCGCAATTCCAGCGGCTTGCAGGAAACTGCGCCGGCGAACGTAGCTGGTCATGCTACCGCGCCGCGATCGTGCCGCCCTCAGCAAGCGTCTTCATGTTGTAGAGCGCCCGCGTAAACTGCGCCGTGCGCTGCTGAATATCTTTTTCCCGAGCGGCATCGTCCGCAAGCATCGAGTTGTCAAAGACCAATGTATAAAGGACCTTCGAAGTGGTCGCGCTCACGGGAACAGCTTCTACCGTGGCGTGATACAGGTTGTACCGTTGACCTTCCCGCACGGGCTGCGTGTAGGTATAGGACATGCCCGTTTTTGCGACGAGAATCTCAACGACCGCGCCGTTGCGAAGGGCCCGGACGGCGCCGAATTCCCCATCCTTACCCGAAGTGATCACGCAATCGACCTGAAGAAATTCGTGGATATCGCAGAACTTGCCGACGCGCTTCCAGACTTCCGCAGCCGGACGGTTCACGGCGACTTCCAGGGGGATGGAAACGTAATGCGGATTCGGTGTCTGGAGCGGCGCGGGAGCGGGTGCCTGGGCGGACGCGGCGCTAAAGCTGGCGATCAACAGGCCGGCGGCGGCCGGCAAATACCACAACCTCGTTCGCGAGTTGAAAGATGACATAGCGTCCAATATAGTACATCGTGCAATCGCGGAAGTCGCCGGCGCCTTCTTCCCGCGGCCGGCGGGCTCCAGCACTTTGTAGTCGGGGACATTTAATGAGAATATCTGCGATAAAATCAAGCGGATTATATCCATGGCTTAGCTCGAAAGGGTGAACAAATGAGCACGCACCTGCGTTTCGGATCGAAGTGGGCCGGCGTGATCGTGTTGCTCGTGATAGCGGCCGGCTGCGGTCGCGAAAAGAAGCCGGATCCTGTGGCAGCTCTGAACGACGCCTATAAAGCGGGCTTGCTCACGAAAGAAGAGTTCGACGCGAAGCTCAAGGCGCTGCCCGGCGCAGCGGCAACTCCGGCGACTCCGGTGACGCCTCCACCGTCAGCAGCTCCCGCGCCGACGGCTCACGTTGAGCCGCCGGGAAACGGCGCGGCACCGGGCGCGGTAGATGCCGCACCTTCACCCGCGCCGCCCAACGCACCCACGGCACCCCCATCAGCCCCGGCCGCGTCCGCTCGACCGGCATCCTCGCTTACAAGCGCGTCTCCTTTAAAAGCTTCCGGTTTAACGGCTTCCGGTTTAGGCGCCTCTGGCCCACAGAGTCAACCTGCCGTGGCACAGCTCGCTCCACGAGCCGTGACGAACAGCGTCGCGTCCGCGGCTTCTGCCGTTCGGGTGGAACAGAAAGTACAGCAGAAAGAGAATGAGGATGAACCGGCTCTCGCCGGCGGTTGCGTGGATCAGGAGTTTAAATCGGGCGGACAAAAATTGGGCTCACGCTTCTATCCCGCGCCTCCCGATGCAGTTTCGCAAGCGGCCGTTTCCGCGCTCAACGCGCTGGATTTCGATATTCACAAAAACACCCCCAAAGAAATTGAAGCGACGAAACGGCGGCACATTGGGGCCCTGATCGGCGCTGGAGGCGAAAAGGTGAAGCTCACTTTCAAGCCGACAAAACAGGGCGGCGAGAGCGGAACGCTGGTCACGGGCGAAACGAAAAAGAACTTTGTCGGGCGCCTGGCTCAGCGGAGCTGGACAGACGCGGTGCTCGCCGAAACCGCGTGTAAGTTGCGCGAAGGCAGGTAGAAATCTCTGTGGCAAATTGGGTCGCGACGCGAGTTGATTCCATGTATTCTGGATCGAGCCGACTTCCCGGCGGTGAAGGATGAGACACCCTTTTCGCGACGTTCGCCTACTTACGTTCGTGATCGCACCGGTCATCCTGGGGGCGGCTGGCTGTTCCCGCGGCTCTTCAGACTCGCTGGCGGCGGAAATGACGACGCTCGATCAAGCCTATCGCTCGGGCGTGTTGACAAAAACGGAGTATGAAGTGAAGAAGGCGGGCTTGGAGTCTGAGGCCCCGGCTCTCGAAGCTCTCGAGAAAGCGGTCGCCGCGGGCGCCGTCGGCAAACAGGAATATCCCGCGATTAAGGCTCGTTTGATCGCCAAGGGCACTGCGATCGCAGCGCTCGAACAGGCTCATAAGGCGGGCGTTTTTTCGGATCAGGAATACGCAATCAAGAAGGCCGCGTTGACTGCGATGCGGACGGCTCCGCCAGATCTTCAGCCGGCAGCGCCTTCCGCCGGATCTCCATCAGCCGCAGCAGCCGCCGTTTCCTCTGAGGCGCCCATTGTGGCAAACCCTGTACCGCACGCTGCCGCCACTACGGCTGCGGCGCCGGCGAAATCTGGATCGTGCGTTCCCGACGTGTCCAAGCCGGGCCTCAAAACGATATCGGGCGACTGTTATGTTGCGCAATCAGGCTATAAAGACTCCACCGGTGGGATGGCCAATTTGTTCTCCAAGCACACCGAAGCTACGGATACCCAGACGTCGAGCGAAGGAGGCACGTTCACGGTTTCCTCCAGCCTGGGGATATCACAAACCGGCAAGGGCTCGAAATACGTTCTTCCATCCTGGATACCCGTTTATCCAGGCGCAACCACGACCGGGAACTCGGTCACTCCCGTGGAAGGACATACCCAGTATTCGCAAGGGCTGCAAAGCAAAGATTCCCTTAAAACCGTGGTCGATTTCTACCGGACCCATCTCATGGGGCTTAAAGTGACGCAATCCTTCCTAAACGATACGGCCGGGTATCTAAATATGGAGAGCGGAAGCCGTAAGGTCACCCTAAGCGCGGGCCACTATTATGGGGATCCGGTTACGACGTTCACCGTAAGCGTGGAAGATAAATGAACGGTGCAACCAGCCGAGGAGCACGACCGGAGAATATGAGCGTCGTCTGGCGTTCTCCCTCTGATCCAAATCGCGCTGGCTTCGATCGCCGCGCCTTTCTTGCCGGGATGATTGGCGGCGGCTTGACCGGGCCCTCGCGAGCGGCCGCGCAATGCGCCGACGATCGTGCGATCGCGGGCGTGACGCAGATGCTGGACGCCGCGCTGCTGCGGGACATGGCCGCGTACAAGATCCCCTCGGTCAGCTACGCCGTGATCGGCTGCCAGCGTATCCGTGCGACCCGGGCGCTCGGTGTGTTGCGTGCCGGGCAGAATACCGCCGCCACACCGAATAGTCTCTTCCAGGCCGCATCCATTTCAAAAACAATCGCTGCGGTCACGGCCCTTCGACTGGTACAAGAGGGCAAGCTCACGCTGGACGAACCCGTGGATGCACAGCTCAAATCCTGGAAGCTTCCGCCGGGGCGGCAGGACGCGTCCTGGCCGGTCACGTTACGGCGTCTGCTCGGGATGACCGCCGGAATCAATATCCACGGATTCGGCGGCTATCCGGCGGATGAGCCGCAGCCGACGCCCGTCCAAATTCTGGAAGGACGGAGTCCCGCCAACTCGCCGCCGGTTCGCGTGGTGAGCCGGCCCGGTGGCCAGGAGGCTTACTCCGGAGGCGGCTATCAAATCGCGGAAATGCTCATGCACGATGCCAGCGGACGAAGCTACGCGGAGCTGGCCGCTTCTCTCGTTTTCGGACCGCTAAAGATGATGAACTCGCATTTCGATCATCCGCTGCCCGGCGCATTGGCCGCCACCGCCGCCGAGGGTCACGATAACGCGGGCAGGCCTTTGCCCGGACGCTGGCACAATTATCCCGAGTTGGCGGCGGCCGGGCTGTGGACGACCCCCACGGATCTCGCTTTGTTGTGCAATGGACTCAGCCAGTCGTTGCTCACCACGCGCGGTTTTTTGCGGCAGGATCTCGCGAAAGAAATGATGACTCGCGTCGATCGCTTCAGCTATGGACTCGGCGGCGCCGTTCTCTCTCGGGCAACGACGTCGTCTTCGCGAAATCGGGAGACAACGCGGGCTATAAATGCGATATGCTTTTTTTCGCCCAAGCCGGACACGGCATCGTCCTGATGACCAACTCGGATCAGGGCACGAGAATCTTTTCCCGTGCGGTCCAGATCGTAGCGGCCGGCTTGCGTTGGCCCCGGTTCTCCGTGTCGGAATGATGATTTCCAGTCAGGCCGGAGAGTCTGCGAGGTCATGGAGCTACGTTGCACATACCGGAAGCGAAGCCCGTCAGTCCGTTCGCGCTTCTTCCACGAGATCGGCACTGGCCGTAAGCATAAAGGCCGCGCGAAACGCACCGTGGAGTGTGCGGGAACTTTCGCACTCGATTTTTGTATCGAGTATTTCAAAGCCGGGCATCCTCGCACGCGCTAAATGGGTCTCCGCTTGCGGAGTGACGCCTGTTGAATATCTACCCAAGTTCGATCAAACCAGGCTGGCCGTGTCGAGTCCCCGCGCCTTCGTGTCGAATAGTCGTCTGCGAATCTCCTGAGCCGCTCAGAGGCGTCATCGGAAAGCATACTGCCGCTCCTCCGCGCCATGGGGTTCGAGCCACGGGAGCTGCATGCCCTGGTGGAGCAGCACTTCCGCCACGCGGCGCGGGTTTCCGAGATCGGTCCAACCGGAGGTGTCGCGCAACACCACGAGACGCTCCGGCGCGCGCGTCAGCACGGCTTGCGAGAAATCGACGGGAGTGACACTATCGTACAGCCGATCCACTGCGTTCTGCCGGATACTACGTCGCAGCGCTCCCATCAGCTCGGGAACGGTTGCGTCCAGAAGTTCGAGGAACGCTCCCACCCGGCCCATCGTGATGAAGGTATTCCAAAGGCAGCCGCGATGATGCAGAAGCTGCGCGCGCTTTAGTTCCGGCTTCTCCCAAAACCGTGAAACCCGCTGCAGAGGATTGACACGAGATTCCACCAGCGTCCGGCCCGGCTGAATCCAGCCGTACTCCACCTCCGGATAACGCGCCTCAGCGCCCATGATCAGCAGCGAATCGGGATATTCGTCGATCAAGCGCAATCCCGACGCGACGCTCTCCTGGAATGAGGAGCAGCACGAATAGTAGTGATCGGAAGGCAGGAACGTTACGATCGCGTCTTCGTCGCGCTCCGCGATCGAGCATAGGCACAGGGCGAATGCGAGTGCGGTGCCTCGATTCGCGGGCTGAATCATCAGGCGCTGCTTGGAAACGCCCGCCAACTCCTCGCGATAGAAGTTTTCATGCGTGCGCGTCAGCATGAACAGAGTCCGGTCCTGAAGGAACAAAGGAGCAATGCGATCCCGCGTGTGCCCAAGCAGGCTCTTGCCTCCGAAGAAATGACAGAACTGCTTCGGCTTCCGATCACCGGACAGGCGGTAAGCCAGCTCTTGAAGCCGCTTGCCATCGCCTCCGGCCAGCACAACGGCCCAGGAATGTTTGTTGCTCGTGATGAAGGACATGATGACGCTTACGGGTGCAATTCGTCTGCCATCGGAAAGCCAACTCTTTTGTGAAGCGGACAGCCACATCTCACGACGCGTTTTCGATGACCAGCTCAAGAATCTTTCGCCGGCATGGCTGAGGCGGTGGGCACCCGCGGCGGCCGGCTGGAGGATCCGGCTGATGTGGGACCTGGCATTACGGCCGCCCTCATGCGTGATGTACTCTGGGCAACGAGCTAAGCATTCTTTCTGTCGCGATGAGAGCAATTACTGCACCGGAAATGCGGTGTGTTGAAGTTTGTCTTTATCCGATTGAGGGCAAGTCGGTTGCGGATATCTTGGGGACTATCATGCTCATCGATCTGCCGAAGCTTCGTCTCCAGAAGTCGGTCGGCTCTTCGAAGTGTCGTTCGTGCGACCACACTTCAACACCCGGCCCTTGAATGCGCGCGGGCCGTATGCGCTCGGCAACCGAGCGAAAGATAGTCTGCCCAGGGCTTCGAGGTGTTTCACGCCCCCGGCGTTTGAAGGAACATTTCAGGTTCGCCCGTCGAGTTAGAATCGTTTAGCTGAAAACGATGACGTATTGGCAGAGGTGGGTTCGGCAACCGCAGACCACGTGGCTGCGCAAGGCCGTTTTCCAGGTGCACCTTTGGAGCGGGATCGGCCTCGGGCTTTACGTGTTCCTGATCAGCGTGACCGGCAGTGTGCTGGTCTATCGCAATGAGCTTTATCGCGCGGCGACACGCGATCCCGTCATGGTCACGAGCTCGGGCCCGCTCTTAGCCGACGAACAACTAAAAGCGGCAGCGGAACGCGCCTATCCGGGCTACAGCATCACCTTCCTTGATCCGGCTCGCCGTCCCGATCGAGCCGTGAGCATCTCGCTCGAGAGCAAGAGCCGGCGCAAGAATCGTCTGTTCAATCCGTATACGGGTGAAGACCTCGGCAATTCCGTGCCCCCTGGGATCTGGACCGTCTCGAAGCTTCTCGAGCTGCACGACGATCTGCTGGGCGGGCCCACCGGCCGCTCGATCAACGGGCTCTGCGCGATCTTCCTGCTGGTCGTCGCGTTGACCGGCATCGTCGTTTGGTGGCCTGGGATCAAGACGTGGCGGCGGAGCCTGACCCTCCCCAGGAACACCAGTTGGACGCGCTTCCTGTGGGGCTTGCACAGCATGGTCGGCTTCTGGAGCTTTGCATTCATTTTGATGTTTGGCGTGAGCGGGATTTATCTTGGCGACCCGGAGCGGTTCCAGGATCTTGCGGACCGGATCGAGCCTCTCACCTCCGCGAACGTACGGACTCGCCTCAGCGACCAGGTGATCTATTGGCTCGCGTACCTGCATGTCGGCCGCATTGATGGCATCGGTCTCGGATGCAGAGGGCCGGGGGTCTGCGACCAGACGGTGAAATTGGTTTGGGCTATTTTTGGAATCGCACCCGCAGTCATGGTTTTCACGGGCGCGATGATGTGGTGGCATCGCGTCGTCCAGAAAAAACTCACAGTGAGCTCTCGTTCGTAAAGGCTTCGACTACCAGAGGCCCGGGGGAAACATTATTCTCCTCTCGAATGTCCGGCCGCATCTCGCATCGAAAGCCAGATTGACCGCGTCGCTCAGTCAGAAGCAATCCCGAGTCCGCGAGAGGCCGCCTGAGGGGTTGACAGTAACGTATGAAAACAGACGGGCACGCCCCGCGGAGGGGGCTGAAACTGTCAGCCGGCAGTCATGGTGTCACGATCCCCACTCGCGAGCGTCATTCTCGTGACTACGCGAGCACACTAGACCAGCTTCGCGAAAACATCGGGCGCGCCGAACGCTGCAAGCGAGTACGTCAGGCCGAACTGGTCGCGCGGCGTGCGCCGAAGGGCGCTTGCATAATGCTCTGATGTCGAATGGCGGCCCGGATGCCCTTCCGTCGACACAAAACCCGTCAGTCGCTCCGGATAAACATTCTCGACGTCGCGCGTTTTCACTCAGATGCGCCGCGGCGCCGCGTGGTCCCTCGCATGCCTTCCGTCAATCGAACGGGAAATCATCCCGGAGAAAGAGACGCAATGACACGGACAAACAAACTTTTCATGGGATTGCTGGCCTCGGCTCTGACGGTGCTGCCGGCGATGGCGCAAGAGAACGGACCCTCGCAGGAAGTCACCATATCAGGCACGGGCGGTTTTCAACGAAGCACGTACAATGGCCTGCAACAGAGCGCTTCGGATGCGGGCGGAGTGCTTTTCAATTACCGCTATTTTTTCAACTGGCATAACGGAATAGAAGCGGATTACGGGCTGAGCAACAACAACGTGACGTACGGGACGAACTCGGCCGTGGCCAACGTTTCCAACCGGTCTCACGAATTTTCGTTAGCCTATGTTTTCCGGTTCCCGATGAGACGCGTCACGCCGTTTCTTTTGGCCGGTGCGAGCGCGCTGGTGTTCGAACCCAAGGATTTCGTGGGAGCGGGCAACCAGGGGCGGGCTGCATTCGCGTATGGAGGCGGCGCCGACATCAACCTCTCGAAGCACGTGTACCTGCGCGCCGAATATCGCGGCTTCGTCTTCGACTCTCCCACCTACGGTCTTCCGGGCTTGGCCGGCGCCGATCGGGCAACGCATCTCGCGCAGCCGTCGCTCGGATTTGGATACCGGTTTTAGAGGTTCAAGTTCAGCGCTAGCCAACTGACCGCCGTTTTACGAAGTGGCTTAGAACGGGCGGCGGCCAGAAAGTTCCTTGAACCGGCTGTTTGGGATGAACCGGCCTCTACGTGCTTTGACCGAATGAGCGATCTGATGCATTCGTTTCTGAACGCAACAGCGGCGCCTGCTTAAGATCTTTTGCGGACAGGAGGCTGTTTGGCCGGTACCACCCTCACTCCATTCCTTCGCAGAGGAGCCGCGGCCGCTGCCGGCCTTCTTGCATAACGATTGATGTCCGCAGCGGTTCGCGAAACTAAATACCGTCACAATAATCATCAAGGAGAGGTCCTTCCTAAAATATGCCGGCCTCCGGAGGCAACTTTGCCAGCAACTCTATCCTCAGATTCTCCCCGTGTGGTGATCGTGGGCGGTGGTTTTGGGGGCCTCTATGCCGCGCGCGCCCTGGCCGAGGCTCCCGTAAGGATTACGTTGATCGATCGGCGCAACTACCATCTCTTTCGCCCGATGTTGTATCAGGTGGCGACGGGCTTACTCTCTGCCGACGAAATCGCTGGACCGCTGCGATCCATTCTGAGGCAAACCAACGTCGAAGTAATACTGGACGAGGTCGTAGGCGTCGATTCGGGGACGCGGCGAATCCACCTGTCGCAGTACGATCTGCCATACGATTTTTTGATTCTGGCCACCGGCATTCAATACAACTACTTCGGACACGATGAGTGGCGGCGGATCGCTCCGGGACTGACGTCGCTCGAAGACGCTGACGAGATCCGCGGCAAAATCCTGCTGGCTTTTGAGCGCGCCGAGAAACTTGCCGCTCTCGGCCATCCCGCGCCGGATGCCGTCGAGCAATTGCTCACATTCGTGCTGGTTGGCGCCGGGACCGTCGGGGTAGAGATGGCGAGCACCCTCGCGGAGATGTCTCGCGCTGCGCTGGCGCGCGATTTCCGCCACATCGATCCCCGCTCCGCGCAAATCCTGCTGTATGAGGCGGGGACGCGCGTGCTTCCCAACTATCCCGAGACGCTCTCGACCAAGGCACACCGTCACCTCGAGAGTTTAGGGGTCAAGGTCCACACCAACACGCGCGTCACCAAGGTTGATGCCGAAGGCGTCATAGTGGAAACCGGCGCCGAAGGCGTCATAGTGGAAGCCGGCGCCGAAGGCGTCATAGTGGAAGCCGGCGCCGAAGGCGTCGTTGCGAAACCCGCTGCCGAGAGCAGCGCGGCGGGAGGCCAACGGGTCTTCGCCGGCACCGTGTTGTGGAGCGCTGGCGTGCTGGCCTCACCCGCGGGACGCTGGCTGGGCGCGGCCACGGACAAATCCGGAAGAGTCATCGTCAATTCAGATCTGTCGATTCCCGGTCATCCCGAAGTGTTCGTGATTGGCGATACAGCCCACGTGGTTGCGCCGTCGCGGAATTTGCTGGGCATCAAGGCAAAAGAGGCGATGGTGATGCCCGGCGTCGCGCAGCCGGCCATTCAGGAGGGCCAGTATGTCGCGCGACTGATTCGACGCCGGGTGCTTGGACGGACCCCGCCACCTCCCTTCTGGTATTGGGACAAGGGCGATCTCGCCATCGTCGGCCGGACCTATGCAATCGCGGACTTGCGATTTCTGGGCTTCGCCGGTTTTCCCGCGTGGATCGTCTGGGCGACCGTGCACATTTACTTTCTCATCGGATTCGCGAACCGGTTTTTCGTGTTGTTGCAGTGGGGCTTTGCATTCATTACCAAGCGACGGCAGGTTCGCATTTTCCCGGACCAAACGAAGCGTGAAAATCCGGAGTCGAAATCGCACGCTTGACGACGCGACAGGCCCGCCGTTACTTGCGTTCGGGTACGATCCAGAGGAACAAGCGTCGGCTGCCGAAATAGTAGTCGTCGTTGGCATCGTTCTTGACGACAAGTTCTCGTGCCGGCTTCCAGTCCCCGATCTCGAATGTGTTGGAAACGATGCGAGTGCCGGGCTTCAACATTTCTAGTTGAGGACGTAGGCGCCTGTTGATGGCGGGCAGAAGGAACAGGGCCACAATAGTGGCCTCGTGGAAGTCCGCTTGAAACAGGTCCTGCTCGCGAAACTCCACGCGATTCTCAACTCCGGCTCGTCGGGCGTTTTCCTTGGCCTCGCGAATGCGCACCGGGTCGATGTCGATCCCGACGCCACGGGCGCCGTAATTCTTCGCAGCCGCAACGATGATCCGGCCATCTCCGCAACCTAAATCGTAAACGACATCGGAACGTTTCACTTTCGCCAGCTGCAGCATCGCTTTCACGGCGGTTTCCGTGGTTGGAACGTAGGGAACATCGGGCTCGCGCCCCGCACCCGCGTTCTGCGCAAGCGCCAGGGATGCGCTCAACAATGCCGTGACGAGAGGACCGAGGGGACGTCGCATTGCCATAGATTTTCAGCCGATCGCGGCAACGGTTCCGCCGGTATTTTGCCGGCGGTCGACGGTGGCGTCCATTTTTGGACTCCAGTTCCGACTCCAGAACAGGGGGTCTGAATAGGTCTAAAGGCTGTAAGTCTTTGCAGACTTTGGTCGGGCCGCCGGGATTTGAACCCGGGACCTCTTGCACCCCAAGCAAGCGCGCTAGCCAGGCTGCGCCACGGCCCGATTCGGAACTTAGTTTATCACAGTGGCCGTGCGCTCCTCGAAAATCGAGCCGGAAAACGGCCCTTACGCGATGGCCCCGCCGCTGACTGCGTTCGGTTTGCGGTATATTTCACAGTGCTTTACGGCTAATGCAGCAGAATTTTTGCCTTGACAGCTCAGGTGATCTTCAGGATAATGCTTTAAGGTCCCAAGAAGTACCCTGCAGTTCTACATCTTCGGGCACGTAGGACTGCTAGACGTTTCGGCCTGAGTAGCGCGGTACCAAAACATCTTGTTGGAGGAACGAGGAAGAGATCGCTGCGTCGCAGATCAGCCCGGCTACACCCCCCACCACCCCGGTCCCGACCTCGATGCTGCTGATGTTCGCCGGGTTGGCCGCGATGGCGATGTACTATTTCGCCAACGGTAAATTCGCCCGCGTGAACTAGGTTCGGTACAACTCATGTTGGTTTCAAAGCGGCGGGCGCAGGTGCCCGCCGTTTTCTTTTTTGGGCCTCCCGACGCATCCGAAACCTGTCGCCCAGCCAAAAGGAATGTCCGATGAAAATATCTGTCCACAGACTCCCACGGCTCTGGTCCGCTGCGCTACTGCTCTCCGCGGCGGGGATGGGCGCGATCCAGAATAGCGCCCAGGCCGCGGAACGGTTTGAGATTTCCACGTTCAAATCCGTGCGCCCTTCTCTCGCCAGGCTGGTGGCCGCCCTGCAAAAGGGCGATATCCCCGGCGCTAAAGCCGCGTTGGCCGACTACGAAACCGGGCGGAGGGGCATTGAAGTCTATCTGGTTGCGCGGGATCGCAGTATGTATACGGAGCTCGAAAGCAATCTGCGAGTGAAGGTTACGACGGAGCTCAACGCTCCTAAACCAGACCTGCCCGTGCTCACCACGGACGCACGGAGACTGCTCGCGAAGTTCGATGAAGCGATCGCGATGGTTCAAAAAGGCGCGCCGCTCGATCCGCTCTACGACGATGTCGCCCGGCTGCGTATCTTCCGCGCCAGCCTGCGCCTGGTGGATATCGCGCTCCGCGCCGGAGATTTCGCCGCGGCGCGCACGGGCACCGTTGCCTTTGCCGCCAAGCTCGACAGCGTGAAGGGCATCCTGAAGGATCGCTCCCCGGAGGCGCTGGACGCCGTGAACCAAGGCATCGTACAGCTCCAGACGGAGCTCAAAGCCCCGAAGCCGGATGCGAATAAATCGATGAAATTCATCGCCGGCATGATGGCCAAGTACAACACGGTTCTCAATCAGCTCACCGCCGAGGCGAGGGTCAAACATCCGGCCACCCAGAAATAAGACGGCGGAGCAGCCTGAGGTGCGCCAGGAGGAGTGGCGAGGAAAACCGGCATGAAAAAGCCCTTTCTCAGAATCTTTTTCCGAACGGCGGCCGCGACACTCCTGCTCGCGGCCGGGACGCTTTCGGCCCACCACGCATTCACCGCCGAGTATGATGTCACCAAAACCACTACAGTCTCGGGCGTTGTCACCAGATTGGACTGGACCAATCCGCACTCGCGTCTCTATCTGGATGTGAAGGACGACAAGGGCGTCGTCACCAAGTGGAGCTTCGAGCTGGGCGGTCCGCTTATGCTGACCCACCTCGGCTGGACGCGGGACTCGGTGAAGCCCGGCGATCATTTGAAGGTTTACGGGTTTCTCGCGAAAGATGGTTCGAAGACCGGGAACGGACGAATCATCACCTTCCCGGACGGACACACGCTGCGGTCCAAGTCCGGCGAGTACCAACCGCCTAAGCAGTAGTCTTTTTCCACTTCTTGCCATGGAGTATTTGGGGACGTTTAGGCAACGCTAAGCCCCTCGATAAAGGTTGACATCAGGGAGCCTTCCCAGCGATAATCCCTTAAAGTCCTTGGGTATACGGTAATGTCCTATCGGACATTGCCCTTTAGAATTCAGGTATTCGGCTCAGGCCATGGAGAATTGCTAGTCTGGGTGCGCCAATTTAGCAGGACGAGTGTGAGTTTCAAAGATTACGTGAGAGGGAGAGCGAATGATCCGAGTGAAACCGCTGCTGACAGTTGGACTTACGGGAGTACTTGCCGCTGGTCTGTGGGGAGTGTTCGTTTTGAGTCCAGAACCTGCTTCGGCCCAGGCGCCGCGTGCGAAGCAATCGGCGGCGCGAGCAGCCTTCGTTTCGCACATCCGCGCCGTCACTGCGGCGTCGAATACGCGCCCCGTCAGCGGTAACAAGGACCCTAGCCCGATCCCCAGCGGTTGGACGTGCTCCGGAAATTGCGGTACGGACGGCGCGGATGGGTCTGTGACCCTCTCGCCTACCGGCAACAGCGCGTACGAATGGGTCTCGACCAACGGAGGCACGCTCGGCGTTGGAGCGCTTCCCACCGGCAAACTCGGCAGCGAGACCGATGGATCCACACTTTCCACACCGGTTTTTTCGGCGACGGCGGGATCGGCGTTGCAGTTTTATTTCAACTACGTCACTGCGGACGGCGGCGGATATGCCGACTACGGTTGGGCCGAACTGTTCACTTCCGGCAACACCCCGGTCGCCCTTCTCTTCACCGCACGAACCACGGCAAGCGGTAGCGTGGTTCCGGGAACCGGAATGCCCACCCCTCTCGCGACGCTGACTCCCGCTTCGATTCCGATCATTGGCGGCGCGCCCACCTGGTCGCCTCTCGGCAGCTCATCCGGCACCTGCTATACCGGCGAGGGCCCCGGTTGCGGCTACACCGGCTGGATTCGGTCGAACTATACCATTCCGACGGCTGGGAACTACTACCTTGAGATCGGAGTCGTGAACTGGATCGATGAAGAGGTTGACACGGGGCTCGCCATGGACGGCGCGACCATCAACGGCGTGGCGATCCCGACGAACCTGTCTGGAGTTCCCGCGCCTCCGTCGCTGATCCTGACGATGCTCGGCCTGGCGGCACTGGGCGTGTTCTTCTTCGCGTCGCAAAAATTCGCGCGCCCCTAGAAGGATCCTTCGCGCAGGTATTTTTGGGCGGCCGGCAGAAATGCCTGCCGCCTTTGTCTTTTTCGGGAGGCCTCTGCGCGTGGCGCAAGTGCTCCGACCATCCGGAATTTTCCCTCAGCCGGCCGTAATCTTCTTCCACTTCTTGCCCGACTTCACCGTGAAATGGGCGTGCGGGTAGTACGTTGCGGTCCACCGTTCGCCGTTCAGCTCGATGGCGCCCGACTTCAGCAGCCGCTCCGCTTCCGTCCGTGAAGAAGCGAGGCCGGTGCCGTGCAGCATTTTGGGGACGTGCGTGCCCAAGGCGACGTCGTAGGCAGGATTGGCCGCTTCGGCCACATCGGCAGGCATCGCTCCCTGGCGCACTTCCCGATCGAAATCCTCGCGCGCTTGCGCCGCCTCGGCAGCCGAGTGGAAATCGGCGACGATTCGTCCGGCGAGCTCCATCTTCACTTCCATCTGTGGCTCGCGCTGCTTCAAGAGAGCGATCTCCGCAAGCGTCCGGTCGGTTAGCAGCTCCCAATAGCGCCACATCAGGTGGTCGCTGATTTGCATGATCTTGCGGAACATGACCTTCGGCGGCTCGGTGATGCCGATGTAGTTGTTCTTGGACTTCGACATCTTCTCCACGCCGTCCGTGCCTTCGAGCAGAGGCGTGGTGGCCACGATCTGCGGCGGCTGGCCGAAATCGCGCTGCAGTTCGCGCCCGACGAGCAGATTGAATTTCTGATCCGTTCCGCCCAGCTCGACGTCGCATTCGAGCTTTACCGAATCGTAGCCCTGCACCAGCGGATACAGCAGTTCGTGCATGGAAATGGGCGTGCCTTCCTTGAGGCGCTTGGCGAATTCGTCCCGTTCCAGAATGCGCGCCACGGTGTAGTGCGAGCACAGCCGGATCATGTCCTCATACCGCATTGGCTCGAGCCACGCGCTGTTGTAGCGGATCTCGGTCTTCGCCGGATCCAGAATCTTGAACACCTGCGCCTTGTACGTCTCGGCGTTCCTGTCGATGTCCGCCCGCGTCATGGGAGGGCGCGTAAGATTGCGGCCGGTAGGATCACCGATCAGCCCGGTCATGTCGCCGATCAGAAAAACGACGCGGTGTCCCAGATCCTGGAAATGCTTCATCTTGCGCAGAAGAACCGTGTGGCCAAGATGCAGGTCGGGCGCCGTCGGATCGAAGCCGGCCTTTACCAGCAGAGGCTTCCCGGTCGCGGCCGACCGCGCGAGGCGCTCCTTAAGATCCTCCTCCCGGATGATCTCGACGAAGCCTTTCTTCAGGTATTCCAGTTGTTCGGGTACGGGAGCAAAAGACACTTCTTTCATTGTAAATTGAATGTGGAAAGGGAAGAGTTTTCTGAACCAGGGTTTGGCCGGCAACGCAACGAGGGGAATCTTGCTGATGGCTCTATGGACGGCCACGGCCGGAGCGCAGGCGCTCTCCGACCGTTATTTCGACGAGTACTATTTTCCCTTTAATCCGACCACGGCCACCTATACCGGGCTGCACCAGTACGATTCCCAGCTCGAAGATTATTCCCAGGCCACGATCGCGAGTCAGGTCGCCAAACTCAAGCAGTTTGAAACGGCCTTCGGTCAGCTCCCCGCCGATCCCGACCGCGACCTGCTGCTCGCCAATGTCCGCGCCGCGCTCCTGGAGCTTGAATCGGTGCGCTCCTGGGAGCGGAATCCGGATCTGTATTCGAGCTTCATCACCAGCAGCGCTTTCACGCTGATGAGCCGCGCCTTCGCGCCCCCCGAGGCGCGCCTGCGATCGCTGATTGCACGGGAGCGCAAGATGCCGAACGTTCTCGCGGAAGCGCGCGCGAATCTGAAAAACCCGCCGCATATCTATACCGAAGTCGCCATCGAACAGCTTCCCGGGATGGTGCGCTTCTTCGAGCACGATGTCCCGCTGGCCTTTCAGAAGGTGACGGACCAGAAGCTGCTGGCCGAATTCCACACTACCAATCAGGCCGTCATCGCGGCTTTGCAGGCGTATCAGACGTTTCTCAAGAACGACCTGCTGGCGCGTTCCAATGGGGACTTCCGCCTGGGCGCGGAGAAATATTCGAAGAAACTGCTGTACGAAGAGATGGTGGATCTGCCGCTCGACCGCCTGCTCGAGATCGGGTTTGCCGATTTGCGTGCGAATCAGGAAAAGTTTCGCCGCACCGCAGCCGCGATTGATCCGAAGAAATCCCCGCAGCAGATCCTCGCCGACATGGAAAAAGATCATCCTCCCGCCGATAAGCTTCTCGATACGTATCGAGCCGTGGTGGTGCAGCTTCGGGATTACATCACCGCGCACAAGCTCGTGACGATCCCCACGCAGGTGCTTCCGATTTTGGAGGAGACGCCCCCCTTTGCCCGGGCCCTGACCTTCGCTTCGATGGATACGCCGGGACCGTACGAAAAAGTCGCGAAAGAAGCGTTCTTCAACGTGACGCTGCCCGAGAAGGACTGGACCCCGGAGCACGTGGAAGAATTCCTGCGCGGGCACCATCGCGGAACCATTCTTTCCACCGCCATTCATGAAGCCTATCCCGGGCACTACGTGCAATTTCAATGGCTGCAGCAGGCGCCGTCGCGCGTGCGCAAGCTTCTGAGCGCGAATACATTTGTCGAGGGCTGGGCGCACTATTGCGAACAGATGATGTTCGACGAGGGCTACACCACCGATCCGAAATTGAAGCTCGGGCAGTTGCAGGACGCGCTGATGCGCGACGCGCGCTACATCGTCGGCATCCAGATGCACACCGGGAAAATGACGTTCGAGCAAGGCGTCGATTTCTTCGTGAAAGAAAGCTTCCAGACCCACGACGGGGCGCTGCGCGAAACCAAGCGCGGCACCTCCGATCCCATCTATCTGTACTACACGCTCGGCAAACTGCAGATCATGAAGCTGCGCGAGGACTATCGCAAAAAGCGGGGAGCGCAATTTTCGCTCCAGGAATTCCACGATCGTCTGCTGAGTCAGGGGTACCCGCCGATCAAGATCGTTCGCAAAGCGATGCTGGGCGACGACTCACCGACGCTTTAGAAAATCCAGGCTTCGTTATCGCGCGAAGGTCACGCCGACGCCCGTGGTGTAAAGGAAATCGTTGGTCTTGCGGCCGAGCGCCGGATGGTTCAGGTAGCGATCGCTCAGCGCCACATTCCACGTCAGCCATTTCGCGATCTTGGTGGACGTGCCGGCGTCAAAGTTCAGGCGGTAGGTCCCGAGGTCGCTCAGGTTATTGAACATGCGAAAGGATTGCACGATCGAAGAGTTGCTGCTGACCTTGAAATTATAATTGTCTCCCCACGTGAATTCCGCGCCCGATTGCTTCAGCGCGGGAGTAAAACTCGCGTGGTTGTAATCGACGCCGCCGACCACGTCCAACTGGCTGCGCATGGTCTTGATCGCATGGTACCCGAAGGTTCCGCCAAACGTGAGGCGCAGGTTCAGGTCCTGGAATTTATCGTACTCGTAGTCGTTGAAGATGCTGACAAACAATCGCGGGCTGACGTTATGCTGATAGGCCCAGCCTCCGCGCACGGCTTCGGCCGTATCGGCATCCTTGCCGTCGACCAGCGCCGAAGCCTTGATCGCATTAAAGTACAGCGACGTCTTATCGGTATTGGTCGCGCGCGCCGCGGTGAGGCCGGTGGTGAAGGTCAGCGTCTCGGCGTTGCCCGTCGTGCCAGCAAAGCCCAGTGTTCCCGTACCTGCCCACAGTTCGTCCCAGCGAGGATGCTGCAACCGGTCGAACGCCGCCTGCTCGTCGTCGTTACGGATGGTGGCGACGTCGGCAAGCGCCGCGCTCACCGGCGGCTGCGACGCGATCTGCACCATCGCTCCCTCGGTCGCAATCGTTCCCTTCGCGCTTCGCTTGTCCGCAAGCACCACGTTGACCGGCTTATCGGTTTTGATCGAGGTCACCTGGTCCCAGGCGAGCTTGACCTCGCCAAGCTGATCGGTCTTCACCGTGAGGTCTTTTCCATCCTTCTTGACGACGCTGCCCGTAACGCGATCGCCGTTTTTCAGCGTAACTTGGTCGGCCCACGCCGGCAGGGCGACGAGCGCGGCCAGCACGGGAATGAAGAATCTACTCAAAAAAACTGCGCGTGCGCGGATGGGGGGGCAAAATTGCATATAAGAGGATTTTCCTTGCGATTTGAGTTAAGAAACCACCGACGGAAGAACTGTCAACTATTATAAAGCCACGCATCAAGCGCGAATTTGCCTCGATGTGAACCGGTCGAAAAAGATCGGCGTGCCAAACTCCCATTTTTCCCGGAAGCAAGCTTCGGCGCGTCCATCGGATGCGAGATTGACTTTTGAAACGACGCGTCCGCGGACCCAGGCTGATACCGAAGTGGCCGGAAACTCCGCCGATCGCTCCTTGCGCCTCCCAGGCCCCGGGGATGGGAAATCGCGATTGCCATGAAGAGCCGCGACTTATTTTGAATCAGGGAGAAATTCTTGTGATCGTCGATGCGCGCGAGCCGGTCTCCGTCCACGCCGCACGGGCGGCGCGTACACGCCGGCCCCGGGCGCCCCGTTAGACTGAATCTTGTGCGCATTCTGATTTCCGCCGGGGAAGCTTCGGGCGACCTCTATGCTTCCCGCCTGGTCGAGGAACTGAGGCGCCGGCGTCCCGATCTTGAATTTTTTGGGTGTGCCGGACCGCGCATGCAGGCCGCGAGCGTCGAACCGGTGGTCGATCAGCGCTCGCTCGCGGTGGTTGGAATCGTGGAAGTGCTGGCGCATATTCCGCGTATATACGGCGAATTCCGCAAACTGATTCGCGCGGCGGATCGAGAGAAGCCAGCGCTCGCCATTCTCACCGATTCTCCGGACTTTCACTTGAGATTGGCCAAAAAACTCCACGCGCGCGGGATTCCCGTCGTCTACCTTATCGCTCCGCAAGCCTGGGCGTGGCGGGGACACCGGACGAGAATGATGAGCCGCGTGTTGACCAGGCTTCTGTGCATTTTCCCGTTCGAGGAGAAGTTTTTCAACGAACGCGGCGTCCCGGCCAGCTTCATCGGGCATCCTCTGGCGCGCATCGTGAGGCCCAGCATGTCACGCGTGGAATTCTGCGAACGGTTCGGGATGGCGGAAAGCGATCGTATCGTGGTTCTTCTCCCCGGGAGCCGGTACGGCGAGGTCGAACGCCACTTGCCGCATCTGATCGAGGCGGTACATAAGATTACCGCACGCCTGTCCGGCGTGGACGCAAAAAAGCCCGCTCTACGGTACGTACTGGCGCTGCCGGACGGATTCGCCAAGGGACATAATAAATACGAAAATTTTACGGAACGGGCGCGGGCGGCGTCCATCCAAGTAATAGAAGGGCACACCTGGGATTGCCTCGCACAGGCGGAGGTGGCACTGGCCGCCAGCGGTACGGTGACGATCGAAGCCGCCCTGTGCGGAACCCCCATGGTGACCTTTTATCGCGTAAACGCGTTAACTTGGATGTTAGGGCGCTGGCTGGTACAGGCTCCCTATTTGTCCATGGTGAATCTGGTGGCTGGCCGCCGGGTCGCGGCCGAGTTGATCCAGGGCGATATGAATGCGGAGAGCATCGCCCGGGAAGCCTTGCGGCTTCTGGAGGACAAGGACGCGCGGGATGCGATGCGCGCGGAACTGGCGGTTGTGGCGGCGAAACTCGAGAGCGCGGACGATCCGATGCAGGCGGCGGCCGGCTGGATTGAACAGGTGCTCGCGAGCGGCACAGGGAACTTACGCAGGGAAGGAAAGTCATGAGGCGGGTCGGGCGAAGAGAAGGGATGCCCTGGATCGGGCGGCTTGATCGGACCGGAACGGCGGCCCTGGGGTGTGCGCTGCTGGGAGCCTGGGCACTAACAGCGAGTCCCGCGTTTGCGCAGGAGCGCCGCTCCGCGCAGCAGCAGCGCATCGACGTCCAAAACTACGTGATTGACGCGACGATCGATCCGCAGGCGCAGACGATTTCCGCGACCGCGCGCGTGACCTTCGTCCCCATCGACAACGTCTCCGCGCTTTCGTTCGAGCTGAATAATGCGCTCGATCTGAACCGCGTGACCGATGCCGACGGCTCGCAACTCTCGGCGTCGCGCTATCAGGAGGACATGAGCGTGCGCGTCAGCCTGCCCAGGCCGCTCGAGCGGGGCAAGGCCACGACGCTGACGTTCGTTTACGGCGGCAAGCTCACCGGACAGGAAGAATCCCCGGTGTTCGGGATTAAGTTCGCGGCCATCACGCCGGATGTCACCTACCTCATGTATCCGTCGCGCTGGTTTCCGGTGAACGATTATACGATCGACCGCTTCACCTCGGACCTGAAGGTGACGGTGCCCGAAGGGTACGCCGTGGTGGCGAGCGGGAACGGCGTCACCGTGAGCGGCGCGCCCGCGGGAATGCGCACGGAGCGCTATCAATTCACGCAAGCCTCCTTTCCGGGGAGCCTCGCGGTGGTGCGCGGCGAGCCGCGCGTGATTTCCGCCGAGGGAATCAGTACATCCATTTACTTTCGTCAGGGCGCCGAAATGGCCAGCGCCTACGGGAGTGAATTCGCGCGGGCGATGAATTTCTTCACGGACGCGTTCGGTCTGCCGTATCGCAAGAATTTGACGGTGGTGGAGACCGACAACGGCGCGCCCGCCGGCTATGCCGCGCCCGGAGTCGTTTTTCTTTCACCGAAAGGGATCAGCAAGCAGGTCGCGCTGAAACTGGTGGCGAATGGCGTGGCGCGGCAGTGGTGGGGCATGCTGCTGTCTCCTTCCACGCGCAATCACATGTGGATCGAAGACGGAATGGCCCGCTATGCGGAGATCATGTATCTGGAGCACGTGAACGGCGCGGGCGCACTGGATGCCGAGATTCATGACACCTATATCGAAGCGCTGACGGTGGAGCAGCCGCCGCTGATTCAATCCGCGCGCCTGGAGGATTATTCGCCGGAATATTGGGCGGAAACGGCAAGCAAAGGCGCGGCCGTGGTGAACATGCTGCGCGTGATCGTGGGCGAGGAGAATTTCGCGAAAATCCTGAAAGCGCTGCCCGAGCGGTTTGCGTGGAAGTCCATCAGCACCGACGATTTCCGCAAGGTCTGCGAAGAGTTTTCCGGGCAAAGCCTGCAGGGCTTCTTCCTGCAATGGATCGAATCGAGCGGCGCTCCCGAGTTCAAGATGGAGTACACCGTGTTCCGCACGCAAAAAGGATTTCGCGTGGTGGGCAAGGTGACGCAGGATCTCGATACCTTCCGTATGCCGGTCTTGTTGCGCGTGGAGACGGAAGGCAATCCGGAGGAAAAAACCATCGAAGTGGTGGGCACGTCCTCGGAATTCGCCATGGATACGTTCGGCAAGCCGAAGACCGTGGCGCTCGATCCCAAGGGGCAGGTGCTGCGCTATGACAATTCCATTCGTGTGGCCGTGGCGATCCGCCGGGGCGAGCAGTTCGCGGAGATCGGCGAATATTCGGAAGCTCTCAAGGAATATCAAAAAGCGGTCGACGTGAAGCGCAACAGTTCGCTCGCGCATTACCGCATCGCGGAATTGTTCTTTTTGCAGAACAATTATCAATCGGCGGCGAACGAATTTCGTGAAGTATTTAACGGCGATCTCGATCCCAAGTGGACCGAGGTGTGGGCGCACATCAATCTGGGCAAGATTTTCGACATCACCGACCAGCGGGATCGCGCGGTAAATGAATACCGGCAGGCCGTGCGCACGAAAGACAATACGCAGGGCGCGCAGGAAGAAGCCGGGAAATACATCAACGCGAAATATCAGCGTCCGCCCAATAATAATTAATCGCCGGCGTGGGCGGAGGCCGCCAGACGCGGCTCAGTGCCCCTCGGTCTCCAGAAATCTTTCCACTTCGATCGCCGCCATGCAGCCCGCGCCCGCCGCGGTGATGGCTTGCCGGTACGTCCGATCCTGCACATCGCCGGCATGGAAGACGCCGGTAATATTGGTGCGGGCGCCTCCGTGGGAAACGATATAACCTTCCGGATCGAGATCGAGCTTTCCCACGAACGGCTTGGTGTTGGGAATGTGCCCGATCGCCAGGAAAAAGCCGTCTACGGGCTGATCCCAAACTTTCCCGGTCACCAGGTCGTGTAGTTTCACGCCGTTGACCAGGCCCGCCTCGGGATCGTAAAGGTCCTCGACGACGGTATTCGTCAGTATTTTGATCTTGGGATTGGCGCGCGTCCGTTCCTGCATGATCTTCGAAGCGCGAAATTCCGGGCGGCGATGCACCAGCGTCACCTCACGGCCGAAGCGCGTCAGGAAGTTGGCTTCCTCCATCGCCGAGTCCCCGCCGCCCACCACCATGATGTTGCAATTCCGGTAGAAAGCCCCGTCGCAGGTTGCGCAGGAGCTCACGCCGTGACCGATGAGCTTCTGCTCGTTGGGTAACCCGAGCCAGCGCGCCGACGCACCGGTGGCCACAATCAGCGCCCGGCACTCGTGCCATTCGTCATGGATATTCACGCGGAAAGGACGGCGGCTGAGATCGACCTCGGTTACGAGGCCGTGCAGGAATTCAGCGCCGAATTTCTCGGCCTGCTCCTGCATGCTGGCGACGAGTTCGGGGCCTTGGATACCCTTCGGAAATCCGGGAAAATTCTCGACTTCCGTCGTAATGGAAAGCTGGCCGCCCGGTTCATGACCGATCACAACCAGTGGTTGGAGACTGGCGCGGGCCGCGTAAATCGCCGCGGTATTGCCGGCGCAGCCCGAGCCGAGGATGATCACATTTCGCACGCTTCATGGTAACAAGCTGGTCGCAAACGGCAAAGTCAGGAAGCGGCAAATTCGCCTCAGCCGCGCGTGACCTTGCGGCGGCCCAACCTGGCAAGAACGATCAACGCGCCGCCGATGCCGATCAGAACGAAGGAACTGGGCTCCGGAACCGGGGATGCGTATCCGGGCGAGGACATGGAGACGGCGATAAATTCCTGCATGCAGCCGTGAGCGTTTGGAGCATCTCCCGCGCTTCCGGATGCCGTGCATCCCGGATTAGCGTCTGTATAAATCGTGATGGCGTGATCCGAAAGGAAGCCCGGAAGATTCGTGTACGCGCTCGTGATATCGTTCGAAACGGCAGTCTGGCATAGGGCGGAGGTTTCGCCGCTGCAGCGGTACGGTGCGAGCGAGACCCCCGTGTCGAGCAGGCTCCACATCGCCTCGACGGCTGCGTCTTTCGCGCCCTGGGAAGCCGCCGACGAGAGCCCGCTTGCGAGGACGCCGGCCATTTCGTAGCGATCGATAGCGGAATAGTTCCCGTACTCCCACGCGCCGGTGTATCCGCCCAAATGCGTGTTCACCAGATTCGCGGGCGTGCTGACGTTTACGGTATAAGTCTGATTCCAGCGGAAGGCGTCCGAAAAATCGATGCAGTACACGTCGGCTACGCTCGCGTGGTCGCCGTTCAGATATGCTCCGAATTCTCCGCCGGTCCCGCCGTCAGGGGCGGTGCCCGCGCTCAGAATCGTGCTGTCCACGGTCAGGGTCGTCGCGGAGGCGGTAAAGCCGAACGCGACAATTAACCCTGGCATCGCGAACCTGATCAGTCTTTTCATTACGAATGCTTTCCTCCGATGAATGCTTGCAAGAGGAGAATCTCATTCGCGGCGGGGGCTACCAATGGACGCGTGGTACTCAGGGTCCTATGGTTTGGCTGGTTTGTGGAACCGCAAGGGTTCCAGTACTTCCGGAACTATCTTCAGAAGAAGTATGTAATCAGGCGGTTAGCGAGGAAAGCGAAGACGTACGCGAATACCGTCATGTAGGCGAATTGAATGGCGGGCCAGCGCCAGCCGCCGGTTTCCCGGCGCACCACTGCGATGGTCGACATGCATTGCATGGCGAAAGCGAAGAACACCAAAAGCGCTGCGGCCCCTCCGGGCGTCAGATCCTGCCGCAGAGCGGCCTGCAGACCGACGGATTGCGACGTGCCCTCGATCCCGTAGATGGTGCCCAGTGTGCCGATGATCACTTCGCGCGCCGCGAGCGAGGTTATCAAACCGATGCCGATCTTCCAGTTGAATCCGAGCGGCCGGATCGCGGGCTCCACGGCATGTCCGATCATGCCGACGATGCTGTGCCCGATCTCCGGTGGTTTCCCGTCGTGCAACGGCAGATTGGAAAGCACCCACAGCACGACCGCTACGCCCAGAATTACGGTACCGGCGCGACGCAGAAATACACGGGAGCGGTCGAGCAGCCGCAATCCGATCGACTGCAGGGTGGGCCAGCGGTAGGGCGGCATTTCGAGCACGAAGGGAGCCCGGGCGCTCTTCAGCACGGTCGATTTCAACAGGCGGGCGGTCACCACCGCGGCCAAAAATCCCACGACGTACAAGCCCAGGAGAGCTGCCGCACGCGTCCCGAAAAACGGTCCCAGCAGGGACTTCTCCGGCACGAAAGCGGCGATCACCAGGGTGTAGACCGGCAGGCGCGCCGAGCACGTCATGAAAGGGGCAATCAGGATCGTCGCGATGCGGTCGCGCTTGTTCTCAATGGTGCGCGTCGCCATGATCGCGGGAATCGCGCAGGCGTAAGCGGAGAGCAGCGGGATGAAGCTTTTCCCCTGCAATCCGATGCGCGACATGGTACGGTCGGCGATCAGCGCGGCGCGGGAAAGATAGCCGGAATCCTCCAGAATTCCGATAAACAGGAACAGCAGCAGGATCTGCGGCAGGAACACCACCACCGATCCGACGCCGCTCCACACGCCGTCGATCAGCAGCGAGCGGAAAGCGTTATCCGGCAGAACGGATCCCATCCACTTCCCGGAAATTTGAATCGCGTCCTGCACGGCGTCCATCAGCGGACGCGCGCCCGCGAAAATGGTTTGAAAGACGCCGATCACCACCAGAAGAAAGACCAGCGGGCCGATCACCGGATGCAGAAAAATCGCGTCCAGGCGGCGCGTCCACAGAGGTGGAGCCGGAGCGCGATAGTTGGCCTTGCGTCCGATGTTGGACGCCCAATCGCGGGACTTCGGAACGTCCTGAATGACGGGCAACTGCAGCAGCGGCGGCGCGGGCTTCAACCCGAGCGTCGCGCCCGAAAGAAACTCGTTCACCTTCTGCAAACCCGCGCCCTGCGAGGCGCTGATCAGCGCGACCGAGGTGCCGAGCTGGCGCGAGAGCTCCGCCACATCGACCTTCCCTCCGCGGCGGTCGAGATCGTCGGCCATGTTCAAGACGACCATGGTCGGCAGTTGGAGACGCAGAATAGGAGCGGCCAGCGCGAGATGCCGGCCGAGATTCGTGGAATCCAGAATCAGCATCACGGCGTCGGGCCGCGGCAGATCCTTCATCTGGCCGGTGAGCACGTCGTGCGTCACGCGTTCGTCTTCGGTGCGCGGCTCCAGACTATAAACGCCCGGAAGATCCACCAGGAAAACGTCGCGGCCGGTCTCCAGGCGCATGCGTCCCATGCGATGCTCCACCGTCACGCCGGGAAAATTCGCGACTTTCTGATGCAGCCCCGTGAGCCGGTTAAAGAGCGTCGATTTGCCGGAATTGGGAGGCCCTACGATGGCCACAACGTGGCGCGCACGGCCCGCGGAAGGAGGCGGGAGCGTAGCGGTCGTGGAATCGTGACATTCGGCCATGCGGAATTCTCAGCGGAGGTAGAGGTGACGCGCCGTCTCCCGACGCAACGCGATTTCGGATCCATCCACACGATACACGCGCGGGTCCCCGCCGGGTGCCGACTGCGCTGGAACAATCGTGTGCCCGGGAAGAAAACCCATTTCCATCAAACGCCGGGCATCGGGCTCGGGCAGTTCGATGCGATCCAGAATACCTGCTTCGCCGCGGCGCAGGGCCGTGATGGGACGGCTCGGGTCGGGGGCCGGCTTTGCGTGAGGCATCCCCTTCCTGACAGGCATTTGCATCTGAGGATTAGTATCGCCGACTCCGCGGTCCGGTATCAAGCAAACGGTTTGCATCTGAAGGAACCAGAATCAGTATAGCACCATACAGGACCAAAACGGTCCATAATCTGGTTTTTGGATAAATTCCGACCACCCACAATCTTCGACTGGAATGTTTTTAGAAGCGGAAGTATAGAAACATCTGCTGTTTGGGAAGGCTGAACACGCTCGCCGCGACCACCGCGAGAAGCAAAATCCACAGCACCCACGGGTTCCACCGATTCGTGAGCGCCGTGCGGGTGATGGGAAGACGGGGTTCGACGACGTGCGCCGCCGCCGTGAGCCCGATGAACCAAACCGCCATCCATTCCGCGCTGGTAAAGCCGGGGAAGAACGGGCCGGTCGTCAGGGAGTGCCAGTATACGGGCAAGTCAGACAGATGATTTAGCCGGAAGAGAATCCATCCGCCAACGGCGAGTTGTTGCATCAGCAGAATAGAGAGCAACCCGCCGACTGGACTCGCGCTTTTCGGTTTCGTGGCCCGTTCGTCGCGAATCGCATAATAGCCGGCGAGCAGCACGCCATGGTACAGGCCCCACAGCACGAACGTCCAGCCGACGCCGTGCCACAGGCCGCAGAGGAGCATGGTAATCAGAAAATTTACGTACGAAAAAATCTTCCGCTTGGAGCGCTGCCCGGGTAGGGAAAAGAAAATATAATCGCGCAGCCAGTTGGACAGAGAGATGTGCCAGCGGCGCCAGAAATCGGCGGGGTTCTTCGCCAGATACGGCCAGTTGAAATTTTCCGGGAGCCGGTATCCGAACAGGCGCGCGACGCCGAGCGCGATGTCGGTGTACCCGGAAAAATCGCAGTAGATCTGCACGGTGAAGGCGTAGGTCGCAAGAAGAATGCGGCTCGGGCTGGTGTGCAGGTCCGCGAAGACTGGATCGGCGACCGCGGCCAGATTGTCGGCAATCACCAGCTTCTTGAACAGGCCGAAGCAAATGAGCACGAGCGATTCCCATAGCGCCGCGCGATCGACCACGGGGCGCTTCACGAGTTGCGGCAGAAATTGATCGGCGCGCACGATGGGACCCGCCGTCAAACGCGGAAAGAAACTCATGTACAGCGCGTAGTCGAGGATCCCCGCCGGTTTCCCGGCATCGCCGCGATAGCAATCGACGATGTAAGAGATGGCCTGCAGCGCGTAGAAGCTGATGCCCACGGGCAAAATCATCATGCGGGTCTTCGCGTAGGCTAGCCCGGCGACGCAAACCGCGACCGCTGCAATCATCACCGGGAGCCGGCGTGTGCGCTGCAACCCGCGCCCCGCGAGGAAGCTGAGGAGCGTGTACCCGGCGAGCAGCGGCAGATACGCTACGTTCCAACTGGCATAGAAGACATAGCTCGCAACCGTAAGCAGGAGCTTGCGGGCGCCGTTGTGGCGCACCAGCGCCCATACCAGCCACACGCCCAGAACGAATGCCCAGAACGGAAAGGCGTCAAAGGACACGAGTGCGAACGTACTCCGTGAAAATCTCGCCGCCCTTACGATTCAAATGCACGGTGTCGAGCATCATGCTGCAATCGACGCTGAGCATGGGCAGGATCGCCGCGCCGTGGACGCTGTTTACCACCTCGCGCAACGTGGACGACACTGCGCGCCGGTAGGGCTCCGGGTATAGATCGAAATCGGGGTCCCAGTAGGGCGCCTCCGTGACGTACGCGGTCATATGACGCGCTTCGATTTCGGCGAGCAAACGCCGCAGCAGTTCCACTTTCCGGCCATCAATACGCAAGTGCTGGTTCAGGCGAATATTGTACCCCGCCTGCACGAAGAGGACGTTTGCCGTAAGAGGACTATTTTCGCCGCGGAGCTTAGCGATGGTTTTATCGAGCTCGCGAAGAGGACCGGCCTGGCACACCGAAAACTGGTTGTCCGTCTCCACCATGGGCGAATCGGTGCGGAAGGAGCGTATCCAATCGTGGATATGCTTGGCCTCGCGCAGGCGTCCGATCGGATGGGTGACGAAGTCCCGCAGTTCGGCGCGAAACAGGATGGGCCGGGCGATCACCTCGGCCGCGTAATCGGCGTACTGTCGCGGGGACTCGGTGTAGGCGGCGAGCCGCACAAGATCGCCCGTGTTGAGGACGGTCTTGAGCATGGCCAGATCGTTCAGCAGAAAATCGTAATCCGTCGCGCTGACGATCTCGGGAGTGAGCATCACAACCACCGCGCGCGGATGCATGCCGGTTGCGAGGGCCGTCTCCAGCATGCGCTGCCACAGAAAAATCCAGCCGCTGGGAACTCCGAGGTCCAGGGCAACGGCGCCCGATGCGTGAGACCGGAAATAATTAGGACGGAATCCTTCGGCGGCCGTGGAGTTACCCAGTACGAGGAGACTCGCTTCGGGGTGAACGCGCGCCTGCGCGAGTACCCATTCAACGGTGAAGGACGCGCTGTCGCCCGAAAGAAGGTAGGAGTAGCCGCCGAGATAGAACACGAAGATGGCGAGGGCAGCGGTCGCGATCAAGATGGCGGCGCCGAGATACCAGGAAAAGCGGCGAGGCGTCGGGTTAGGCATTTCTTTTCTTTAAGACGTCCTCTGGAGGTGGTCTCGTTGTTAAGTCGTTCCCAGGACGCCGTTTTTCAAGACCAGCACCGGCGGCTCATGTGCCGGACGTTTTGGAACCTATTCCGCCGGCGCGAACGCGAGCAGCACGTTCCCGCGGATTCCTCCGAAACGCGAGTACCCGGAGTTCACGAAGAGCATTCCGTTCACGATCACGGCGCCGGGGCCGTCGATCGATCCGCCTTTGGCTTTCACGCCGTTCACGGTTTGAAAATCGCGCACCGTGTCGAAATCCCAGAGAATGCTGCCCTCCTCAGTCGAGTAGGCGCGCAGGTGTCCGTCCATGGACGGCGAGAAAACCACGCCCGGGATCAGGCTCAGCGCGGCGGATTGCGCGGGGCTGCAGTTGGGCCGATCGCCGCAGGGAGCGGGATCCTTGTGCCAGATGCGGCTGCCGTCGGCGATGCGCAAGGCCGTCAGGCCTCCGCCCTGCGTCGGATCGAGACCGTTTAAATTTGCGGCGACCGCGGCATCGGATACGGAGGCGTAGACGTTCTGGCCATCGCTCGCCATGCCCCATTGCACGCCGCCCACCATGCCTCCCTTGCCCACGCGCTGCTGCCACACAATCTCGCCCTTTTTTTCCGGATCGATGGCGTACACGATGCCCGATTTCTGCCCGGCGAGCAGCAGATCGCGGCCCTGCGCGGTCTTGACCAGAATCGCCGAGGAGCCGAAATCGTAATCCGGGCCGTTGTTGTCGGGACAGCTCGCCGTACGCGCGTCGCGCCCGCAGCCGGAGGTCCAGGCATCGCCGGGTGTGGTCTGACGGGACCACACGATTCGCCCGGTGCGGAGGTCGAGCGCCAGGATCGCGTCGCTCGTCGGGGCCGCCGGATTGGAATAGCTATCGCCCGTGGTGACGTAAAGCAGTCGGCGTTTCAGATCGAGCGTCGGCGTGGACCACACGCCCGCACCGGAAGGCCCGAAGGCGGGCTTCCCATCGGAGCGCGTGCCGGTCTGCTTCGACGGCGTGGGAATCATATAACTTTTCCACACGATCGATCCGTCGCGAACCCGCACCGCGGTGATGCTGCCGCGAAAGGTGCAGCACGGATAATCCAGATTCAGCGCGCGCGTTTCTTCCCAGGACGACGCCGGGATGTAGGCGATCCCATCGTGGATCAGAGCGCCGCCGGTGAGACGCGTCGCCTCGTGCTCCTCCACGCGTTTCTTCCAGCGCAGCTTGCCGGTCTCGGCTTCGAGCGAATAGACCCAGCCTGTGAGATCGCTGAACACGAGAGCGTGCGCATCCCCCACGCGCGCGATGGCGATCGCGGTGCGGACGGGACCGGTGGCCTGGAACATCCATTCGATGCAGCCGGAGTCCGCGCGCAAGGCATGGATTGCGCCGCCGGCGGACCCGACGAACACGTGGCCATCGAAAACCGTGGGCTGCGCGAAAGCGTTCACATCGCCTTCAAATCCAAATGCCCATTTCAGTTTGAGCTTCCCTACCTGCGCGAGCGTCAGACCGGCGAGCTCGGTAGGAACGTAGCGCGCGTTATCGCTTTTCGGACTCCACCCGTTCCAGATGAACTTCGAGGAATCGTTCAGCGTGATCGAGCGATCCTTGCAAAAGGCTTCGGGCGGCGGCGCGGGATCAGCGGCCGCCTTGCCGAGATACGCCGCGACCGCTTCCCGTTCGCTGCGATTCATGGGATAGGCGATGGACATCATGGCGCCCATATCGAGCGTGCGCAGAATGTGCGCGGGCGTCATGCCGTTCAAGGCGTCCTTCGGCGGAATTCGCTCGCCGCCGCGGTCGTGGCACGCCGCGCAACGCTGGCGATATTGCGCCTCGCCACTGACCGGATCCGCGGCCAGGGTGATCGCCGCGGTTGCGCAGAGCAGAATCGTGAACCGGAAAATCAAGGCCCGACCTTCACCGGGTGCAGCGTGAGCTTCTGGACGCGCCAGTTCAAAATCTCGGCGGCGTACAGTTCATTTTCCGAAGGGCAGGCGATCTGGTGAATCCAGCCGAACTCCTTGGGCTGGCGTCCCACCTTGCCCAGCATGCCGACGAGCTTCCCGTCGAGTGTGAGTTTATAAATACGGCCCGGGAAGGCGTCCGAGGTGTAGATGTATTGCGTCGGTCCGGGCGAGATGCACACGGTCCAGGGAGCGCCCGGTTTCTGGGTATTGTTGGGCGCGTTCATATCCGGGAGATTTCCCATCCACGGCATCAGTCCGGGAGGCGCGACCGCATCGATTTTGATTTCGCGCAGGAATTTGCCTTCGTGATCGAAGACCTGCAGGCGGCGATTGCCGCGGTCGGCAACGTAGATGTTGCCCTGCGCGTCGTTGGCGATGCCGTGCGGCGTGTTGAACTGGCCGGGACCGTTCCCGGGCGTGCCGAACGACCGCACCCACACGCCGTTCTTGTCGAACTCGGCGACGCGCGAATTGATGTAGCCATCGCTGATGAAGGAGTTTCCTTCCAGATCCCAGGCGACATCGGTGGGCTGGCGGAACTGCCCGGGAACCGACGGCAGCGGCGGACGCGGATGCTCCAGCGGATGGGCGTTCTCGTCGGAGGCTTCGGATTTGCGCCCGAAGACCATCATCACGCGGCCATCGGGATTGAACTCGATGATCATGTCCGAGCCTTTATCGATCACCCAGATGTTGTCGTTCTTGTCGATCCGCACGTCGTGCGCGAACGACCACGCGTACAGGTTGTGGCCGATCTCGCGGATGAACTTTCCGTCGGGACCGAATTCGAGCAACTGCGCGGCGGCGGCCCCATAGGCCGGCCCCGTGGTGTTGCCGCGATTGAAAACGAAGACGTGCTTTTTCGAATTCACCGCGACGCCCGAAGGCTCGCCCAGGTACATGTTGGCAGGGAGCTTCAGAAAATTGGCATCGGCGTCGAAAGGAATTTCAGGGGCGCTTTGCGCGAATAAAGTCGGCGCGAACCCCAACAGAGCAACGACGGAAAAACGACCGAGTTTCACAGGGCCTCCTCATACAACCGGCATGGATCGTGGGAATCCAACAAACTACGATATCAAAGGTTTGAGAGGGAAGAGCGCCAACGAGTATCCGTTTGGCAGCTGGCGAGTTCGCGTTCCGTTCGAGGTGTCCAGGAACAAGCGGCCTATGGCGCTACAACCGTCTCCTCTTTGCCTTTTTCCAATATTCTGAACGTGACAACCCTTGCTGGCGACCCGTTGTTCGAGACGTTCGCCTGCATTGGCGCCTCGTAGTGAACTCCACCCGCCGGTACGACCTCCGTTGTCATGCCGTCGATCGTAACGGTCCGAGATCCCTCGATCATATATGTGAACGAATGTCCCGGGTGGTAATGCTTGCGACCCGGCCCTGGCGCCTCTTCGCTGTATTCGATGACAGCTTCTTTTCCGTCGCACCAACCCGCGAGATCGGTCGTCATCAATCTCGTGGTTTTCTGCGCTCTCGCCTGCGCGTTAACCACGGACGGCAGGGTGACGGTCCCAGCGATAGCGCCGGCCAAGAATGCTGCGGCGATATAACAGAACAGAGCCGTCCTCTCGTTGTTGAAGTCCAAAGCAGTCTCCAGAGCCGGTCAACGGTGCTCCCCATCGTAGATCATCGCGCCGTCAGCTGCAAGACCGGGAAAAAGTCGCGACTGAACCCCAGCCAGCACGTAAGGGACCTCCAGAATCACCGCGACGCGCCAGCGAGTCGTCCATGAACAAACGATGTTAGCCTGAAACCAGAGGCTTCCCGAATGACAAACGGCGGCGATCGGCTCGACCGCATTGAAGGCATTCTTGAACAAGTGTCCAAGAAACAAAAAGAGATGGCCGCGCGTCAGCAATACCACGACGAGGCCTTCGAACGGCACGACGCGGAGTTGAAGTTGATCATCACCGCCAGCGCCGCCGACTCCGAAAACATCCGTGCGCTCGCCCGCATTGCCGAACTTCGCCAGCGTCGTCTGGAACATCTTGAAGGCGGCGAAACCGTCTAAATTTCTCGCGAAATCGAAGACCTTTACCGCACTCCAGCTAACACGTACGGACCTTCGGGAATCACCGCGACGCTTGCGCCGCGGGGGAGATCGGAGTAAAAAGCCTCCAGCGCCGCTTCGGGATCGTCAAATGCCGGACCCCACAAGGCATTCCTTTGGTCCGCGGGAAGGCCGGGGACGCAGTAGAAGATTTTTGCCTTGCGCACCGCCAGCGCGAGCTTTTCGAGCTGCCATTGATCGATGGTCACGGGAGCCTTCGCCGTCCCCTCGAGAAAATCCTGGGCCGTCGCGAAGCGAGTCAGCATCTCGCGGAATTCCTTTGCGCCCGCACCCTCGTTCGACGCGCCAAAGAGCAGAATGCGGCCGCCTTCCTTCACGATCTGCGAGGCCGCGGTCACGCCCTTGATGCACTGGTAAAAAGTCAGGTCCAGGGGATAACCGGCGCTGGTGGTGATGACGGCATCCACGGGACGATCGAGCGTCTGCATGGTGGCCTCGGTCACCCAGCGCATTCCGGCCGCGTGGGTCTCTCGCGGTTCTCCGGCAAATACCGCGGCGATACCGCGCTCGCGCGTGAGGACCACGTCCAACATGAAATCCTGGCGCGCCGCGCGCGCGATTTCGAGTAGCTCGGCGTGGAGCGGATTGTCTTCTATAAATCCCTCGCGCGTGCGCTCATCACGCATGAAGCGCGGGCTGTGAAGCTGCTTGATCGTCGCCTCCGAAGCTAATCCCGGCGCGATCAATTTGCGCCCGCCCGAGAATCCAAGCATCAAATGCGGCTCGATCAGCCCGAGCGTAATGTGCAGATCGGCGTCCAGGAATCGAGCATCGATGGCAAACGTGGTCCCCGATTTTGTCGTGCCCACCGGACGATGCAAGGCCGCGTTGCGCGCGTCGTGATTCACAACGGTATATTGCGATGCGACTTTTTCCCCCACGATTTCGCGTATTTCGGCGTTCGTTGCCGGCCGATGCAGTCCGGTAGCAATCAGAATAGTGATCCCCGCGCGAGGGATGCCGGCTGTTTCCAGACGCTCGAGCAGCGGCGGGAGCATGAGCGGGTTCGGCACGGGCCGCGTGATATCGCACACTGCGATGGCGGCCGAGCGCCGGCCGCGCGCGAGCTCCGCTAAAGGATCTCCCGCGTACGGCTCATCCAGAGCCGACGCAATCGCGTCCGCGGGATCGGCCAAGGGAGTGAGCACCGGGACGCTCAAAATCCGGTGTTGAAAATCATCGCGCAGACGGATCGGAAGTCCTTCGCGTCCGAAGGCGAGGCGAACCATTTCGGCAGAACCAGTCACAGAACCAGTCATAAGAGTTGGGCGCGCTAGCCGCCGATCGAATACATGGGCCGTGGCGGAGGCACGAATTTAGGCGAGTTGATTTCGTGGCCAATCCACTTGGCCCGAACCCACTCACGCATTGCTTCGGCGATCTTCTCGTCGGAGGAACCGTCGCGCAGAAGCGCGCGCATGTCCATCTCCTCAAGGGCAAACAGGCAATACCGGAACTTGCCGTCGGCGGTGAGCCGGATGCGATTGCAGTTGAGGCAAAACGGGCGGCTGACCGACGCGATGAAGCCGATTTTTCCGCCGCCGTCCTCGAATTCATACTCGGTCGCGGGCGCGCGCGGGTCCTGATCCTTGATTTCGCGAAGCGGACCGATTTCGCTCGCAATCATGGAGATCATTTCGCTGGCCGTCAGGACGCGGCCGATGCCCCACAGTTCCTGACTGTCGAGCGGCATGAATTCGATGTAGCGAACTTCGATGCCCCGCTCGCGCCCGAAGCGGGCCAGGGGCACGATATCCGGTTCCACCAGTCCTTTCACCGCGACCGCATTCAACTTCACGCGGTAGCCGATGCGCTGCGCGGCGTCGATACCCGCGAGGACACGATCGAAATCGTCGCGGCGCGTAATTTTCTGAAAGCGCGCCCGGTCGAGCGTATCGAGATGCACGTTGATGCGGCGCAGGCCGGCATCGAAGAGTTCCTGGCCCTGTTCGGCGAGCAGGACGCCGTTTGTGGTGAGCGCCAGATCCTGAATGCCCTCGATCTTCCCGAGCATCCGGATGAGCGTGGAAAGATTTCGCCGGAGCAGCGGTTCGCCGCCGGTGATGCGCAGCTTACGAACGCCGAGGGTGGCGGCCACGCGCACGAAGCGCTCGATTTCCTCGAAGCGCAGGATCTGCTCGTGGGGCTGAAACTTGACGCCCTCTTCCGGCATGCAATAGAAGCACCGGATATTGCAGCGATCGGTCACACTGATCCGGAGGTTGTCGTGCGTGCGGCCGAAATTGTCGACCAGAGGTTTCACGAATGGCTCATTTTCACCGCGAGCATACGCTCGACGGGAATGCGGGAACGGGCAATGATATCCGCCGGAATCTCCACGCGCGGTTCCAGTTGCTCCAGTGCGTCACGCAATTTTTCGAGCGTATTCAGCTTCATATACGGGCACTCGCTGCAATTACATTGCTCGTTGGCGACGAAATGGAACTTCTTGCCGGGAGCCGCGCGTTCCAGGGAATAGCGCACGCCGCTCTCCGTCATGATGATGAATTCTTCGGCGGACGAGCGCGCGCACCAGTCCACGATGGCCGAGGTCGAGCCGATGAAATCGGCCATCAGAAGCACGTCCTGCGGGCACTCCGGATGCGCGGCGACCAGCGCGTGGGGATATTGGGAGCGCGCCCTGGCCACGCGGCGCGCGGGAAACGTCGCATGCACCATGCAGGTCCCCGGCCAGATCTTCATGTTCGGCGGCCGGTCTGCCGCTGTACGTAATGGCCCAGATTCAGATCCGGCAGGAACATCACGGGCTGTTCGGCGGGAATGGAATTCACGACATCCACCGCATTGCGCGACGTGCACAGAATATCGCTTTCCGCCTTCACTTCGATCGAGGTGTTGATGTAGGAAACGATCGTGTAGCCCGGATTCCGGTCTTTCCAGGCGCGCAACTCCTCCACCGGGCAGGCGTCCACCAGGCTGCAACCCGCGTTGCGATCGGGCGCGATCACGATGCGTTCCGGATTCAGCGCCTTGGCGGTCTCCGCCATGAACCACACGCCGCACAGAGCAATGACATCGCCCTCGAAATTCCGCGCGACGCGCGCGAGCTCCAGGCTGTCGCCGATGGAATCGGCCAGTTCCTGGATTTCGGCGTCCTGATAATGATGGGCGAGGATCACCGCGCGGCGCGATCTTCTTGAGCTCCGCGATCTCCTCGAGGACGGAAGAAATACCTACCATACGAAAGAGAAATCCTCTTTACTTAATTGTAACCGGACGGCGGGCATCCACCCAACGCACGAGAGCGTACAGTGCGATGGCGATAGCCACGGCGAGAGCCAGAAGATGCCACAAATGGTCTCTTCAACCACGCCGTGGAATTCTCCCCGAACTGCTGTCCCAGGAAGGCCAGCGCGAAATAGCGCGGCACGCGTCCGGCCGCGAGGACGATCAGCAGCCGGCTGCGCCGCACGGACATGACGCCCGCGCAGGCCGCAAAAACTTTGAAGGGCAGGATCGGAATGGGCAGCAGGGCCGGAATGAAAACCGTGATTAATCCGTAGCGCGCGAACCATTCCCGAAACCTGGTTCCGCCGGTCCCTGACGCATACTTGACCAGGAACTTTTCCCCGCCCTTGCGCGTGATCTCATAGAAAATAAAACTCCCGATCAACGATCCGACAGTGGCAAGAAGGGCGCATAACATGGCTTCCTGGGGCCGGGCGATCGCCAGAACCAGCAGCAAAGCGTCGGTGCCGCCCGGACTGGGAATCCCCGCCGATTCGATGGCCGCAAAGACCAGCAAACCGATCGGACCCCACGAAATCAGGACGTCGCGAACATGACGCATGGATTATCCGATCAGTTCCAGCAACTTGGCTTCGTCGATCACCTCCACGCCCAGCTCCCGCGCCTTATCGAGCTTCGATCCGGCATCCTCGCCCGCCACCACGTAACGCGTCTTGCGGCTGACCGAGCCGCCGACTTTGCCGCCCGCGCCTTCAATCCGCGCCTTGGCATCCTCGCGCGAGAGACCGGGCAGGGTTCCCGTCAGCACGAAGGTCAACCCGTCAAGCTTACCGGATTTTCGCGTAACCGCATAGCGAAAGGAGAAACCTTCCTCTCGCAGTTTTTCGACTAGCTCGCGATTGTGCCTCTCCGCGAAGAAACGCCGGAGGCTCGCGGCAACTTTTGGACCCACCTCTTCGGCGCGCTGCAGCTCTTCTTCTTCCGCATTCGCGATTTCGTCCAGATCCCCGAACGTCTCCGCCAGAATCTGCGCCGTGCGCTCGCCGACGAAAGGAATCCCGAGCCCGTTGAGCAGGCGGGGAAGCGGCGCTTTCCTCGACGCTTCAATGTTGGCGAGCAGCTTTGTGGCGGATTTTTCGCCCATGCGCTCCAGGTTCGTTAAGCGCTCGAGCGTGAGTGTGTAAAGATCCGTCACGTTGCGGACCAGTTCGCTATCCACCAGTTGATCCACCAGCGCGTCGCCCAAGCCGTCGATGTCCATGACGCCGCGCGCGGCCCAATGCAGGATGGTTTCCTTGAGCCGCGCCGGGCAGTTCGTATTGATGCAGCGGCTGGCGGCCTCGCCTTCCGCGCGGACGATTTCTCCGCCGCATACCGGGCAGACCTTGGGCATGCGGAACGGATGGCGGTCGGCGCCATGGGCGACCACGCGTACGACTTTCGGAATCACGTCGCCCGAACGCTCCACCAGAACCGTGTCGCCCGCGTGCACGCCGAGCCGCTCGATCTCGTCCTCGTTGTGCAGCGTCGCACGGGCCACCGTGACCCCGCCGACCATCACCGGCCGCAGACGGGCGACGGGCGTCAACGCGCCGGTCCGTCCGACTTGCACTTCGATGCTCTCGACAACCGTCTTCTCCTGCCTGGCCGGGAACTTGAAGGCGATCGCCCAGCGCGGAGCTTTCGCCGTCCAGCCGAGTTTCTGCTGCTGATCGAGCCGGATCGACCTTGGCGACCACCCCGTCGATCTCGAAAGGCAGCGCGTCGCGCTTTCCTTCCCATTCCTTGCAAAACGCAACCAGGGCGTCGATATCGCGGCACACGTGCCAATGTGCGTTCACCTTCAGCCCGCTCTCACGGAGCTCCCGCAGAGCCTCGGTTTGCGATGCCGGCGGGGGGATCAGGAAATAGGCGAAAAATTCGAGCTTGCGCGACGCCGTGACCGAAGGATCGAGCACCCGCAGTGATCCGGCAGCCGCGTTGCGAGGATTGGCGAACACAGGCAGGCCCGCCGCCACGCGCTCGGCGTTCAGGCGCTCAAATCCTTTGCGATCGAAAACCACTTCCCCGCGCACCTCGAAATCGCCGTGATGTCCGGCGCGCGCCTGGAGTGGCAGGGAACGGATGGTGCGCGCGTTTTCCGTGACGTCCTCGCCGACGCTGCCGTCCCCGCGCGTCACCGCCTGCGCGAATTTCCCGCGATGGTAATTCACCGCGAGCGAGAGTCCGTCCAGCTTCAGCTCGGCGACGTAGGCGAAAGCTTCCTCGCCCAGAAGATCCCGCACGCGCTGATCGAAGTCCCGCAATTCGGCCTCGTTCAGCGCGTTATCAAGGGACAGCATGGGGCTCGAGTGCGCCACTTTTACGAAGCCTTCGCGCGGCTTTCCCCCGACCCGCCGGGTGGGCGAATCCTCGCTCGCGTACTCGGGATGGGCCTCCTCCAGAGCCTTCAGTTCGCGCATGAGCGTGTCGTATTCGGCGTCGGTAATTTCGGGCGCGTCCAGCACGTAATAAAGATTCTCGTGGTGGCGCAGGGTCTCGCGGAGCTGCTCGATTTTTTGGAGTGCGGAACTCACGGGGCGCTATACTCGAAGCATCGCGAACTATCGGCAGCCAGTCCTCATCTACAATCCCGCCGCCGGAAAAACCCGGAGGGGTCCTGAGGGCATTCTACAAAGTATCACTGGCATCCTTTCCGGCGCTGGGTGGCATCCTCGGCTGCTGGCGACGGAAGCGCCGGGCGATGCGACGCGTCTGGCCCGGGAAGCTGTGGCGCAAGGCGCGGACCTCATTCTAGTTCTGGGCGGCGATGGCACCGTCAACGAAGTCGTGAACGGCATGGCGCACTCGCCTGCGGTTCTCGGTGTGCTGCCGGGCGGCACCGCGAATGTTTTTTCCATGGAAGCGGGCTTCGGCTCCCGCCTGGCCCGCGCGGCGAAGCGCCTGACGGAAAGCGTGGAGCAGCGCATCGCGCTGGGACGATTTTCGAACGACCAGGGAGATCGCTACTTTCTGTCGATGGGAGGCGTGGGATTCGACGCCACGGTCGTCCTCGACGTGAATCCAGAGCTGAAGGCGAAAACCGGCAAGTTTGCCTATTGGGTCGCCGGATTCGCCAAGAGTTTTGGGCGCGTGGATCAGTTCGAGGCGCGGGTGAACGGCTCGCACAAGGATGGAATGCGCAAACAGTCCGGCTTCACGCTGGTCTCGCGCGTCAGAAACTACGGGGGCGATATGGAAATCGCGCGCCGCGCCTCGCTCCTGCGCGATGATTTTGAAGTCGTCATGTTTGAGGGCTCTCTTTCGTTGCGCTACGCCAGCTACCTTATGGGTGTCCGCGGAAATTTTCTCAACCTGCTGCCCGGGGTGACGGACCTGCACACCGATTCGGTGGAATGCTCGGCGGACGTCCCGGTGCAGCTCGACGGCGAATACGCGGGCCGCACGCCGGGCTCTTTTGGAATCGCAAAGGACGCGCTCAGCGTGCTGCTTCCCCCCGCGTATCGTTAATATTCACCGCAAGACTCACCGGCCCTCAAAAGATCGCATGGAGAACCTGACGCACACGCTGGTTGGTTTGATGATGGCGCGCTGCGGCCTGGAGAAGACCACGGTCCGGGCGCCGGCATGATGATGCTCGCGGCGAACGCGCCGGACATCGACGCGGTTTTCTGGTTCAACCGCCAGCACTATCTGGATTATCACCGCGCCTACACGCATTCTTTCGCCTGCGCGCCGCTCATGGCTCTGCTCCCCATGCTGCTGGTGCGCGCACGGTTTTCCTGGAAGGCTTACGGCGCGGCGGTCGCGGGAATCCTCAGCCACCTTCTGCTCGACTGGACCAATCCCTACGGCATCAATCTGCTGTTGCCCTTTTCGCATCGCCGCCTGATGCTCGACATCACGAATATCGCCGACGTGTGGATCTGGGCGATTCTGTTTCTCGGTCTGCTCGCGCCACTGGCAGCAAAAAAGAAAACGCCCGTAGACGGGAAAATAGTGGAGACGCCCAACGCACTGCCCGGGCGCGCGCCGCGTATGACCTGGGCCTTTATCGCCCTCGCGGTGTTGGTTACGTACGAAGGCGGGCGCTTCGCTTTACATGCCAAGGCCATCGAGATGTTGGAATCGCAGACCTACCGGGGTCAGGCTCCTTCGCAAACCATCGCCGTTCCCGCGGACTTTCTTCATCCGGCCCTCTGGAAAGGAATCGCGCGCAACCAGGGATTCGTCACGATCGTGCCGCTTGACGTACAGGACGGCTTCGACGCCGCCGGGGAACGCATGTGGGACGATCCTCCGCCGGGCCCTGCTGTTGCGGCCGCACGCAAGCTTCCCGAGTTTCAGACGATGATCCGCTTTTCGCAGGCGCCGTTCTGGAACGTCACGCCTCTTTCGGGCGGCGGTTATTCGGTGGAATTACTGGACCTGCGTTACGGGACGCCGGATCAGCCGGGTTTCGCGGTCGCCTCGAGTGTCGTTCCCTGAGAAAGCCGGACGCGAAGCCGCGCCACGAGCCTCTTCGCTTCAGTCTTTCTCAACGGGCAGGCCGGCCTCCTGCCACGCCCGCCATCCGCCGGCGAGGGACCACACGTTCGTGTAGCCCATCTTGGCGAGAGAATCCGCGGACAGCGCCGAACGGTAGCCGCCGCCGCAATACAGCACGATGCGCGTCGATTTTTCCGGCACCACGGTCTCAATATCCCGTTCCAGAATCCCGCGGCTGAGGTGCGTCGCTCCGGCGGCGTGCCCGTCCGCCCATTCGTGATCTTCCCGGGTGTCGATCAGCGTCCCATCCAGATTCCGGCATTCAGGGGCCGTGATCTCGCGAATTCGGGTCTTCGCGTCGTTCACCAGAGCCACGAAGCCGGGGTTGTGAGTTTTGTGAGCCATGCTTATGCGCTTGCCTCTTCCAGTTTATCGGCAACCGGGCGTTTGTCGCTGATCCGGCGAATGCTCGCGCCCGCGGCCGCGAGCCTTGTTTCAATGGATTCATACCCGCGATCGATATGATAGGCGCGATCCACAACCGTTTCGCCTTTGGCCGCCAGGCCCGCGAGCACCAGCGACGCGCTGGCCCGCAAATCGCTCGCGATGACCTGGGCTCCGGAGAGCACGGTGGGCCCAGCCACCAGCGCGCGCCGTCCGTCTAGGCGGATGTTCGCCCCCATGCGCGCGAGCTCCTGCGCATGCATGAAGCGGTTTTCGAAAATCGTTTCGATCAGAATGGAGATGCCTTCCGCCTGGGTCATGAGCGCCATGAACTGGGCTTGCAGATCGGTGGCGAAACCGGGATGCTCCTCGGTAGTCACATCCACACTCTTTAATTTTCCGCGCACGCGAACGCGCAGCGCGCCGGGCGAGTCGTGGGTCACCTCGGCGCCCGCCTGCTCCAGCTTCGCGATCAACGCGCGCAGGTGCCCGGGCTCGCAGCCGGTAACCACCAGGTCTCCCTTGGTGATGGCTCCGGCGATCAGAAACGTTCCGGCTTCAATGCGATCCGGTATGATGGCGTGGCTTGTTCCGCAGAGTTTCCTGACACCTTGCACGCGAATGATGGAGGTCCCGGCGCCTTCGATCCGCGCGCCCATTTTGGTAAGCAGCGCGCACAGATCGACCACTTCGGGCTCGCGCGCCGCGTTATTGATCACGGTTTCGCCGCGCGCCAGGGCCGCGGCCATGATCAGGTCTTCGGTGCCGGTGACCGTGATCCGGTCGAAATGCACTTCGGCGCCGCGCAACCCGCCCGGCGCGAGGGCTTCGATGTAGCCGTGCTCCTGGCGAATAGTCGCGCCTAATTTTTCGAGACCCGCGACGTGCAGATTGATGGGCCGCGCTCCGATCGCGCACCCTCCCGGGAGGGAAACGCGGGCGCTCCCGCAGCGTGCGACCAGCGGGCCGAGCACCAGACTCGATGCCCGCATGGTTTTCACCACGTCGTAAGGAGCTTCCGGACGCAGGATGGATTTCGCGTCCACAGTAACGGACCCGTTCGCGCCGCCCACCGAAACCCGCGCACCCGTGTAGGCGAGCAGTTCTTCCATGGTGCGGATATCGCGGACGCGCGGAATGCGTTCGAGCGTCACGGGCTCATCGGTCAGCAGGCAGGCCGCGAGCGCCGGCAGCGCCGAGTTCTTCGCGCCATTGGTGGCGATTTCCCCGGTGAGCGGCGCGCCACCTTGAATAATGAATTTCTCCAAACGGCCTCTTTCGATTAACTGAGCGCGTCTCTGACCCGCCCGCCCGCGGAGGCCAGCAGGCGCTCCGCCTCTGCGCGGGGCACGCCTTTATTGTCCATCACGATGGCGACGCGCACTTGATTGCCGGAAAGCTCCAGTAGTTCGCGGGCCCGCGCGGGGGAAACGCCTGTGACCCGCTCGATAATGCGCCTCGCCCGGTCCCGCAGCTTTTCATTGCCGGGCTGAACGTCCACCATCAAATTCCCGTAGACGTGGCCCAGCCGGATCATCACCGCCGTGCTGATCATGTTGAGCACCAGCTTGGTGGCCGTTCCGGCCCTCAGGCGCGTGGATCCCGCGATCACCTCCGGCCCCGGCTTCGGCTCCATCGGAAAATCGACGGCCCGCGAGAGCGTGGAGTTTTCCGTGCAACTGATGCCGCAGGCGACGGCGCCCAGCTCGCGTGCCTTGGCGATGGCCCCCAGAACGTAAGGCGTCCGGCCGCTTGCCGCGATCCCGACGACCGCGTCCGTGCGGGTGAAACCCGCGGCCAGCAGATCCCGGGCCCCTGCTTCAGAATCGTCCTCGGAAGCCTCTGTGGCCCGGCTCAGGGCCGCCTCGCCACCGGCAATCAGCCCCTGCACCAGATCCGGCGAGACTCCAAAGGTCGGGGGACATTCTGAAGCGTCCAGGACCCCGAGGCGTCCGCTGGTACCCGCGCCAATATAGAAAAGACGCCCGCCTCGTTCGAGGACTCCCACGATCGCTTCCACGGCGCGCGCGATTGCTGGAATTTCGGCCGCCACGGCTGTAGGCACCGCCGCATCCGCCTGATTCATCAGGGTAAGAATGTCCGCAATACAAAGCCGGTCAAGGTTCGCGGCGCCCGGGTAGCTTCGCTCGGTGATCGTTTCCGCGAGCGGACTTTTTTCCTGGTCGTTTTCTTTGTCGTTGAGCTCGGCCAATGTCTTGATTGTACTAGTCCTGATCACGGCTCGGGAGGTGGAAGATAGGCCCGCCCGCGCGAAAAGAAAATTACCTTAGACCGGGCCCTAGGGCCCTTACCTTAGAACAAAGGCACGGAAAAATGGCGTGAGGAGGCGGTTCTAGCAGTCCTAACCCATGCTTTTTCTGTGGAATAAGAATTTGACCTATCCCGAGGGGCCTTAGATGGCTTAACACTGCAAACGCCTCATTATAAGCTGGTTACGAAAAAATTGGTTGACACGGGACTACTGGCCGGGCTACACTCCTCTGTACCAGCCCTGTGTGCAAGCATTCAGGAACTTTGGTAGCGATTTCACGGAGGAATCAAGGTAATGAAGCTTAAGATGGCGTTCGCAGTGGTGGGACTGTCCTTATTCTCAGCAACAGCGTGGGGTACGACGTGCGCCAGTCAGGTCGGCGATACGTATACCCAACTCGCGGCTGTTTCGGGCGGTTGCACGGATACTTTCACGAATTACACCATTACGTTCAGCAACTTCACGGCGGACGCGAATGGCTCGAACATCGTGTTGAACCAAGTCGACTTCAACAATTTTTTCGGAATCGCCGGATTTCAATTTGTGGGCTCGGCCGGCGGTGTTCCTTCCTTCACCACCCTGGGCTATACGGCGACGATCAGCAATTGCACGTTGAATTTCTTCTGCGGCGTGGATGGAGTCTATCAGCAGGCTTCCTTCGTCCAACAGGGTAACTCCGCTGGAACCGTAACCACGACCGAGACGGCGGGCCAAGGCACGATTACCCTGACACCGGCATCCTCGACCTTCGGGCCGAGCAATTTCTCGGGCGTGACCTCGATCACACAGTCTTCCGCTTATGACGGCAATAACGTTCTTGGCAACCTGGAGAGCGACTTCTACACGGAAGGCTTTAACACGACGGTTCCGGAACCGACGACTTCCCTTCTCATGGGCGGCGGTTTGCTCGGTCTCGGCCTCCTCGGGCGTCGTCTGCGCCGAAAAGCGTAGAATCGACATAGTTTATAAGTTTCACCCAAGCGGGAGCCGCCAAAAGGCGGTTCCCGTTTTTTATTTTGGGCGGAACCATCAACCCACGGTCCGTTCGCTATTTGCCGAGGTTAGAAACAGGCAAAAAAAAGCGCCCCTTTGCAAGGGGCGCAGATCGTCTGAGCGCACTAACGCTCTTCCCGCTCTGAGGACCGTGACCGCTAGGCGCTGAAGGAGCTGCCGCAGCCGCAGGTCGATTTTACGTTGGGATTATTAAACTTAAAACCAGAACCTTCGAGCGTCTCGACGTAGTCCACCTCAGCTCCGTCGAGGTACAGCATGCTGGCCTGATCGACGAAGACTTTGAGGCCCTCGAAGCTATAGGTCTTATCGAGCATTCCCGGCGCGTTCTCGAAGGCCATCGAATAGCTGAATCCCGAACATCCGCCGCCGACGACGGATATGCGCAGCCCGGTGGGCTTGGGTTCCTGCGTATCCAGGATCTCTTTCACCTTTGTGACTGCCGTTTCCGTGAGTTGAACCATTGCCTTAAACCTCTCCTCAATTGTACTATGATGCGAGGCGGACCGATGGGGATGCAGGCTTTTCGCAGGACCCGCCCGCTGCGCATTCTGGTCGTGATTTGTTGGGCGTAACCTATAGGAATCGGGGCGCGTCGCACGGTGTAGCTATGACGAGCTTGATCGGGGTGTTACCGTTTCCGGCCACGGGTGGCGAAGCCCGGCCGAGGACCCGTGTGGACCACAGGAACAGCGAAGAAGCGGAACTCGTCAAAAGGGTCCAGGCTCGGGATGAGCTGGCGTTCCGGGAAATCGTAGAGCGCTATCAATCCAAGGTTTTTTCGATTATTTACGGGATTCTCCGCAATCGCAACGACGCCGAGGATATCGCCCAGCAGGTTTTCGCGAAGATCTATTTTTCCATCAAAAATTTCGACTTTCGCAGTTCTCTGCTTACCTGGATCTATAAAATTACGGTAAACGAGTGCTACGACTACCTGCGCAAAAAGCGTGTACGGAAGCTGGTCTACGAGAGCGACTTCACGGACGAAGACGCCCAACGAATGGAAGCGTCCGAACCCGCTACGGACCCGCATCCGCCCATCGATACGCGGCTGGCACAGCGCGACCTGATTTTAAAGTTACTGAGCAGACTTTCCGAAGAAGATCGTAGCCTCATGCTGCTGAAGGAAGTAGAAGGCCATTCGGTGGAAGAATTGGCTCAGATGACCGGATTGAACGAAAATACGATCAAAGTTAAGCTTTTCAGAACGAGGCAGAAGCTGTTGAAGGCTGCCTCACGTCTCACCCACGCCCGATCGTTCGCGAAATGATCAGGCTTGGGACGGACGAACGTAGCAGATAAGCCCGCAAGAACGGGCGTGATCGATCGAAGCGGGCTTAAGACCCGCGTTGTTGAGTGACTGAGGGAAGAACCATGCACCGCGAGATATACGAACATCTTGAGGATGTCCTGTCAGGGACGCCTCCCGATCGGGCCGCAAAACATTTGAGAGAGTGCGGGGGATGCCGCGAGGAAGTGATTTCCATGCGGTCCCAGGCTGCGCTGGTACGCGAGTTAAAACCAGCCGCTGAAGTAGAACCCCGTGCGGGCTTCTATGCACGGGTTCTGGAGCGAATCGAGGCCGAAGGTCCGGTTTCTATCTGGAACATCTTCGTGGAGTCAGCCTTCGGGAAGCGGATCGCGGTGGCGTCGCTGGCCCTGGCGGTTCTGCTGGGAGCGTATCTGGTGTCGATCGAGCGCTCGGCGGAGCCCATGGTCGCCTCCGGCCAGGCGAGCGAAAAAGCTTGCACGGGTCCGGCTTGCGGGGGGGCGGCAACGGCCTCGCCGATATCCGCGATTGCGGGCGAAGACGGTCCTGGCGCGGTGTTGTCGCGGCTCGATCAGGAACCGCCGAATGACGATATGCTGGTGAACCTGGTCACGTATCGGGAACAGTAGAGCAAATGTACACGGCGCCGGCGCAGCGGAATCCCAAGGTAATCACGACGTTGGCCTTCGTTTTCCTCGCGGGCATGGCCTGCGGCGCGCTGTTTATGCGGGAGGGTTTACACGACAAGCTGCATCGGACCGTCGCTGCTGCCAGCACGCCGCCCGGACAAACGCCCCGCGACACCGTGGTCCAGCGGTTCCGCACGGAGCTGAATCTTACACCGGAGCAGACCCAGCAGATCGGCGCGGTGCTCGACGACTACCGCCGTTACTATCAAAGTTTGAGCGATCAACTGGACGACGTCCGCTCGACGGGAAAGAATCACATCCTGCAAATTCTCGATCCCGCCCAGCGCGAGAAATTCGAGAAGATGATGAACGATCTGTATCCGCCGCTCGAAGCCAAATAGTCCGGGCTTTATCCCCGAAGCTTTTCCCGAAGACTATTCAAACAGAAACCGGCCCATCGGCTTTCGGACGTGGTCCGAAAAGTCCCCGCCCCACACGGATGTGAGTAGCGCCTTCCTCAATCGCGGCTTCGAAATCGTGCGACATCCCCATCGATAGTTTGGGAAGCCCGTGGCGCGCGGCGAGCTCAGCGAGGCGTCGAAAATACGGGCGCGTTTGTTCGGGATCGTCGTTCCAGGGAGGCATCGTCATCAGACCCGTGAGCCGTAGCCGCGGAAAAGATCGGATTGCCGCGATGAGCTCGGGAAGGTCAGCGGGCGCGGCCCCGGCTTTCGTGTTTTCCTCGGAGAGTTTCACTTCGATCATGACCTCGATCGTCCCATCGATCGTCATTTGGATGCCGGCGGGAAGCGATTCCGCGGCCTCGTCGAGCCGGCGCGCGAGTTTTGCGGAATCCACGGTTTCGATCGCCTGAAAAAGTCCCGCGGCGAGACGAGCTTTGTTGCTCTGCAGATGACCGATCAAATGGAACTGGGTATTTTTGAGGGCCGGCAGGCGCGCATGTTTGGCCTCAAACTCCTGGACGTAATTTTCGCCAAAACAGCGGATTCCCAAAGCGTGGGCCTCGCAGATTACTTCCGCTGGAAATTTCTTGGTGACGGCCACGAGCGTCACGTCGGCGCGGCTGCGGCCCGAGCGTGCGGCGGCCTGCTGGATGCGCTCTTCGACCTTTTCTAGCCGTTCCCGAAGCACTCTGTTCCTCGCAGTATAACCGGGACGGCCGCAGTACCCAATTCGTGGCCCGCCTTTTCGATTTCGATCAACTCTGTGCGCGCCGGAATCAGCGCGATCGCATTGCGCAGCTCGTCGATCCGGCCGAACGGATCGCGCGCGCCGTGGATAAAGAGCGCGGGCGTGCGCAGATTCGGAAAATGCGCGGTGCGGAGCTGCTCGGGTTTGCGCGGCGGATGGAGCGGATAAGAGAGCAGCAGCAGCATTGCGGCGATCTGCGGATCTTCCGCGGCGAGCATGGTCGCTTGCCGCCCGCCGTAGGAATGACCACCCAGAATGATGCTCTCCGTACTCTCGCGCATCACGAGGACCGCGCGGCGCAAACCTTCGCGATCGCGCGCCGAACCTCCAGGGATAGGCGGCCCCGAGGGTTTCAACTGACGATAGGGAAGGTCGCAGCGCAGAACGGGAAAGCCCGCCGCGGCGAAAGCTTCGGCGACAGCGACGAGCAGAGGAGAATCGCAGTTCGATCCCGCGCCGTGGGTGATGACCAGGCCCTGCTTGCGCGGCGGGCCGGCCGCGGGATGAAACCAACCGCGGACAAGTTCGCGTTCGACCCGTTCAGCCATTCAAAATTTCCGGAGCGATTTCACCCTTGCCCCATACAGTTTGACGTCCCACGCCGGTCCAGCGCGCCGCCTCGAGATACGGAATGAATTCGGCGAGGTCTCCCGCGTATTCCGCGAGTCCGACGAATCCGCCGAGCGGGTGGGTTTGACCAGTGTGCTTGCTCCGGCGCTCCTGCTCGATCCATTGCAACTCGCAGCGCGTCATCGATACGCGGCCGGCGCGCTCGCCAAAGGCGCGAAAGTCGAGCTCCAGGGGCCCCGGTCCGTAGGCCGCACGCAAAGTAGACAGGCGGTCGCGGATGCGCGCGAGCAGAGGGCCGAAGGCAGGCTCGTGAGTTCCTTTCAGTTCGGTAGGAGTCAGGAAGCGGACCCGCAGAGCTTGGGGCTCGCGGGCAGGATCGACACCGGGCGCGAGGGAGATCCGAACATGCTTGGGAGAGCCGACCAATGTGAGGTTCAGTTCCGACATGATGCGGCACACGAGATCAAGCGAAGATAGGCGGAACAGATTGATTCCGACTTCCTCGCCGGGAAAGCGGAAGACGAAAGGCCGCGGCAGGTCATGCAGACCCGCGGGCGAATGCGCGAGCCGGGCCGTGAGGACGGTCGGGGTGAAGAACTCGAGGAAAGCGCCGGGATCGATGCCTTTGAGCACACTGCCGAAGGCTCCTCGCAGGACGTTGGGTGTCCACGTTCGGCCGTTTCCCTGGAGCCCGCGAAAACGAAGAGCATACAGGTCGATTGTACCGGCGGTTGCTTCGCCGGAAGACGCGCTAACGTGAGAAGGTATGATTTCGCTCGCCGACATTCAGGCCGCCCGCGAGAGGATCCGCGAGCGTATCTATCTGACGCCCGCGCCTCTCTCGGCCACCTTATCACGCGCGACCGGTAATGCGCTCTATCTCAAGCTCGAGAACCTGCACAACACGGGCTCGTTCAAGGAGCGGGGCGCGTTGAACCGCATTCTCACCATGACGGACGAAGAGCGTTCGCGCGGAGTGATCACGGCGTCGGCGGGAAACCATGGCCAGGCGGTCGCCTATCATGCCGCGCGGCACGGGATTCGCGCCCGCATCTGCATGCCCGAATTCACGCCGATCGTAAAGGTATCGGCGGTGGCTAATTACGGCGGCGAAGTGATCCGATACGGCAGCAACTACGACGAGGCGGTCGCGAGAGCCCGGCAAATAGCCGCGGAAGAAAAAATCACCTACCTTCCGGCTTTCAATGATGACGCGGTGATCGCGGGCCAGGGAACCATCGGCCTGGAGCTGCTCGAGCAGATCCCGGATCTGGAAGCCGTGGTGGTTCCGGTAGGCGGCGGAGGTTTGATTGGAGGAATCGCGTGCGCCATTCGCGAGACGCGGCGGGGCGTACGCATCGTCGGCGTCCAGACGGCGGCGGTCCCCTCGATGAAAGCTGCCGTCGCGGGGCATACCCCGGTGATGGTGCCCCCGGCCTCGACGATCGCGGACGGGATCGCGGTGCGGGAGGTCGGCGAGCTGACGTTGCCCCTATTCGAGAAGTATGTCGACGAACTGGTGACGGTGGAGGATGAAGAGATCGCGATGGCGATCCTGTGGCTGCTGGAGAAGGAAAAGACGGTGGCGGAGGGCGCGGGCGCGGCTGCACTGGCCGCGATGCTGCGGCGTAAGACCACGCTCACCGACAAGAAGGTCGCCGTGATCGTGAGCGGAGGCAACATTGATGTGTTGATGATTTCGCACATCATCGAACGCGGCATGGTCAAGGATGGCCGGCTGGTGCGGGTGCGGGTGGAACTGCCGGATCATCCTGGAGGCCTGGAAAAGCTGGCGGGGCTGATCGCGGCATTGCGCGCGAACATCGTGCAGGCGACGCACGATCGCGCATATTACGGCGTGGCGCTCGGCAACACCATCATCGATCTGACGATCGAGACGCGCGGCCCGGAGCACGTCGAGCAAATCCTGCGCCGGCTGACCGAAGCAAAGTACTCGTTCGAGAGAGTTCGCTAAGAAAGCACTGCTTTGGCGTGGTGGTTGGTTTGGGCGGCCCTTTATAATGAGGAGATGGGCTTCCGGCTCGGGATTGACTATAAGCCGCGGGGCGATCAGGCGGCGGCCATCGAGGCGCTGCTGCGCGGTCTGCGCGATGGCGAACAACACCAGGTGCTGCTCGGCGTCACCGGCTCCGGCAAGACATTCACCGTCGCGAAAGTGATTGAGGCGCTGGGCCTCCCGTCCCTGGTCCTGGCCCACAACAAAACGCTCGCCGCGCAGTTATATCAGGAATTCAAGACCTTTTTCCCGTCGAACGCCGTGGAGTATTTCGTCAGCTATTACGATTACTATCAACCCGAAGCGTATATTCCCGCCGGCGACGTTTACATCGAAAAGGAAGCGACGATTAACGACGAGCTCGACAAGCTGCGCCTTTCGGCGACGCGCTCCTTGTTCGAGCGGCGCGACTGCATCATCGTCGCGAGCGTGAGCTGTATCTACGGCCTCGGGTCGCCGGATGCCTATTACGGAATGCTGCTGATGCTCGAAAAAGGACAGAAGATCGAGCGCGAGCACATTACGAAGCGCCTGGTCGAGATTCTCTACGAGCGCAACGAGGGCGATTTCAAGCGCGGGACCTTCCGGGTGCGCGGCGACATCATCGAGATTTTTCCCACCTACGACGACCTGGCGTTTCGCATCAGCCTGTGGGGCGACGAGATCGAATCCCTGGAACAGATCGATCCGTTGAGCGGGCAGGTAAAGCAAACCTATCTGCGTTTGCCGATTTATCCCAAGAGCCATTACGTCATGTCGCAGGAGACGCGCGACACGGCTATGCGCGGCATTGAGAACGAGCTGCAGTGGTGGAAAGAAGAGCTGGAAAAGCAGGGCAAGCGCATCGAGGCGCAGAGGCTCTGGCAGCGCACCAAGTTCGATCTCGAAATGATCAAGCAGATCGGCTACTGCCACGGGATCGAAAATTATTCGCGGCATTTCTCGGGGAGGCTCCCGGGCAAGCCCCGCCCACGCTGCTCGATTATTTGCCGCACGACGCCTTGATGTTTATCGATGAAAGCCACCAGACGGTGCCGCAGCTGGGCGGCATGTACCACGGAGATCGTTCGCGCAAGGAGCAGTTGGTGAAGTACGGATTCCGGCTGCCGAGCGCGCTCGATAACCGTCCGCTCACCTTTGAAGAATTCGAAAATCGGGTGCATCAGGTGATGTACGTTTCGGCGACGCCCGGACCTTACGAGCTGACGAAAACCGGCGGCGCAGTGATCGAACAGGTGATCCGCCCGACCGGCCTGGTAGATCCGGAAGTGAGCGTGCGGCCGATTCGCGGCCAGGTGGACGACCTGTTGCACGAGGTTCGCGAGCGCGCCCGGCGCGACGAGCGCGTGCTGGTTACGACGCTGACCAAACGCATGGCCGAGGATCTGGCGGAGCACTACACGGAGGCCGGCGTGAAGTGCTCCTATCTGCATTCGGAGGTGTCCACGCTCGATCGCATCCGTATCTTGCGGGACCTGCGGCGCGGGGTGTACGACGTATTAATCGGTGTGAATCTTCTGCGCGAGGGGTTGGATCTTCCGGAAGTATCGCTGGTGGCGATCCTCGATGCCGATAAAGAAGGCTTTTTACGGTCGGCCGGATCGCTGATTCAGACGATGGGCCGCGCGGCGCGCCATGTGCGCGGCGAAGCAATTCTCTATGCGGACGTCATGACGGATTCGATGCGCCGGGCTATTGATGAGACCAACCGGCGGCGGACCATCCAACGCGCGTATAACGCCGCCAATAACATCGAGCCGCAGTCCATCATCAAGCCGATCGATGCGGACCTGGTCGCGGTGGCCGAAGGCGATTATGTCACCGTCCCCCTGGAGCTCGAAGAGGATCTCACGGGAGTCTCGCCGGAGCACATGGATCAGTTTATCGCCGAGCTCGAGGAAAAAATGCGCGAAGCCGCGCGCCGCTTCGACTTCAAACAGGCCGCCATCTACCGCGACCGCCTGAAGGAGTTGAAGGGCCGAACGCTGACCGAAATTTCCTTGTAAACGTCGAAACGGGTCCGCGTTACTCGTTTTGCCGCGTCTTCAAATACCAGTCGAGAATCCGCTCCCCGCTCCACACCAGCACGTCTGTTTTTTGGCGAACGTATTCGAAGAGCTCTTCCACGTAGCCGATGCGATGCGGCACGCCGGAAAGAAACGGGTGTACGCTGATCGCCATCACGCGCGCGCCCGCGGCACTGTCCTGGTACAGCCGGTCGAACTGGCGGATGCCGCGCTTGAGCCACTCTTCTGAGGAATGCAGGCCCACGGCCATCATGGGGACGTCATTGATCTCGATCGTGTAGGGCATGGCGACAACGGAGCCGGCGCTGGCGGCGATGTCACAGGGCTGGTCGTCGATAATCCAATCGGCGACGTACTCGATTCCCTCTTCGGAGAGAATATCGATGCTCTCGAAGGTCTCCGTCAGCCCCGGGCTCTCCCAGCCGCGTGGAGCTTTCCCGGTGAAGGAGCGAATGGCGTCGATCGTTTTGCGGATGGCCGCGCGCTGGTCTTCCAGGTGATGCATCGGAACCTGGTTATAGCCATGCCCCATAAATTCCCACTCGGCCTTCAGCGCCGCTTCGGCGACCCGGGGATATTCGGTGCATACCGAGCCATTCAGCGCCAAAGTGGGAATGATCTCGAACCGGCGGAGGCACTCATACAGGCGCCAGAACCCGACGCGCATTCCATATTCATGCCAGGCCCAGTTCGGCAGATCCGGGCTCAGAGGAAGGCCCATCGGCGGCGGCAGAACGGTACGGGGCATGGGCCTGCGGATGTCCCAGTATTCAATGTTGACGATCGGCCACACGACCATCCGGGCGGAGCCGGGTAATTTGAGCGGTGGCCGGTCCACGATGGCGGAATAGGGGATACGTTCTTTGGGTGTCCGGAGCATGCGCTCATTATGCATGACCGCAGGAGGGGGTTGCCGGTTAGGTATACGCCGGTCCCGTAGCCCGTATCTCCTAGATAATTCGCAAATTAGAGATAATTCCGAAATTCTTCTTAAAAAGGTGCCTTGCGGCAGAAAACGCTCGAATACGGGTCCGGTTTTTGCGATATGGTACGCAGACTCGTGCCTTACCAGAAACTATCTGACGTGGCGGTCGCCGTTCCCGCTCCCCCACCCGTCCTGCTGAAGCGTCTGCCCGCGTTTTCGCCGGTTGCGATCAAGCTCATGGCGCTCGTCATGGATGAGAATGTCTCGTTCAAGGAGGTCGCCAAACTGTTTGCGCTTGACCCGGTCCTGGCGGGGCAAGTCCTACAGCTGGCGAATTCGGGTTTATATGCGCGGCAGGCGTCTGTTCAATCGATTCTTCATGCAGTTGCCCTGCTGGGGTTAAAGAATGTCAGCCGGATCGCCATTCTGGCGGCGCTCTCGAACGGGATGCCGCGCCGGACCTCCCCGTGGATGCGGAGCTGGTGGCGGCATAGTATCGCGGCTGCCCTGCTTGCAGATCACATCGGCACGACCAAGCTGGATATCGAATTCGGCTATACCGCGGGCCTGCTCCACTCCATTGGTCAGCTTGTGCTCTTTCAGTACGCCCCGGAGGAATATCCGAAGCTGCTCGATGCGGTACGCGCCGATTCCGGGGATGCGATCGAGCGCGAGCGGGCGCGCTTTGGGACGGATCACGCCGAGCTGGCGGGATTGGTCCTGCGCGAATGGGGATTACCCGGCGGTCTGCAGCAAGCCGTTTCCGAGTGTTCGGATCCGGATGCCTTCGAGCCTTTGACGGCCACGGTTCGGGCCGGATGCTGGTACGCGGAAGCCGCCGGTTTCGGGCAGTGCGGGTGCAGCCAGTCAGCGAACGCCATGCTGGATGATCTGGTGGCGCCTTCCGATAATTATTTGAACGAAGTGCTGGCGATTGAGGTCAATCGCATCGAGTGCTCGTTCGCCTGAAGAGCGTTAAACTACTCGGCCTTTCGCTCCAGTACAGCTGCTCCATGGACAGAAAAGGCCTTTTCGAGTCAAATAAACCATGCCCACTTTCAACTCACGGTGCATGGACTGCAACAGCGTGATTGCGAAAAACGAGCGCACCTGTTGGGTTTGTGGAGAACCGGTACGCGGAGCCAGGAAGTTTTCCCTTCTCGCGTGGTTTAAAGGCGCCGGGAAAGCCAGCTCCCATGAGGTGGCGCGAAAACGATTGTCCCCCGACCGGGTCGGTGCATGGCGCGAAGTAAGGTGACCAGCCGGCTATTTGTGCTTTTCCGACCGCGAGAAGTCAACCGCCCGCTGCAATCCAACAAGCGGTAATTCCGGCACGAACGCGTCAAAGAGACGCTCTTGCTGAAACAACCTTCCAAATCCGCCGGTTCCGAGAATCACGGGCTGTTCCTTGTCGAAGTGCTCCTTGGTTACCAGATCCGCCAGCGAGCGCACGCTCGCCAGGGTGCCGTAATATAAACCCGACTGAATGCTTTCGACGGTCGAGCGTCCCAGAACCTCCGACGGTCGGATGATCTCTACCGCGGGCAGCCGGGCGGTTTTCGATTCCAGCGCCGCCATGGAGGTGCTGATGCCGGGGGTGATAATTCCGCCGAGATACTCCTTCTCCTTGGTCACGGCGCAAAGCGTTGTCGCGGTACCGAAATCTACGATCAAAAGATGCCGGCCCGGAAAACGGTGCAGCGCGCCCATCGCATTAGCGATCTTGTCGGCGCCTACTTCTAACGGATTGCGGTAGCGGATTTTTAGTCCCGTTTTCACTCCCGGTTGAAGCACGAACGGTTCGAAATGAAAATACTTGCGAAAGCAATTGCGCAGAGAATGCACCACGTCGGGAACCACGGAGCAGATGGCTGCGCCGTCAACGGCCTCCGGCGCGACTCCGTTTTCGCGCAGCGTGACGCGCAGGAATATCCCGAACTCGTCGGAGGAGGCGCGGATGCTGGACGTTCGCCGAAACGTGATCCGAAGATCCTCTCCGTCGAATACTCCGCCGAAAATCTGACTGTTGCCGACGTCCAAGGTGAGCAGCATGGGTTTCAACCGCCCGCCTGTTTCCGGAGAGGCACGTTATCGATGAGGCGCACCCCTTCGAGGAATGCCGCGCCAAAGCGCCGCCCCCAGTGTTCTTCCACGTAATCCACCATGAATCCGTTGGCCTCGAGTAAGACCCGTGCGGTGGACGCGTCAGCCGCCGTTTTCAACGCTTGCGAGAGGCAGGCTGCTTTGACCTGGGCTTCCTTTGAAAGGAGCCGATTGCGTGAGCTTTCCGCGAGCCCGGATTTCTCGCGCACGGTCTCGCAGGCGACAATCTCCGTGGGAAGAAAAAACTCCCGCGCCATATCGGCGATGGCTTTCCATTGCTGGTAATCCTTCTCTCCGAAGTACGCGCGGCCCGGGCGAACGATATTGAGCAGCTTCAGGACGACGGTCAGCATGCCTTCGAGAAATCCAGGCCGGTGCGCGCCCTCCATCAACTGAAGGCTCGCGTGGTCGGGCGCTATCCGGATGTTCATTCCGGGCGGATAGAGTTCCGCCGCGTCCGGAACGATCACGTCGTCCACTCTAAGGCCGCGCAGAAGCGCACAGTCTTCCGCGAGCGTACGGGGATATCTTTCGAGATCCTTGGGATCGTTGAATTGCGTCGGGTTCACGAAGATGCTGACGACAACAATCTCATTTTCCCGCCGGCAACGCTCGACCAGTGACGCGTGCCCTCGATGCAGCGCGCCCATTGTGGGAACGAACCCAATGGCGAGGCCGTCCACAGCGTGCCGCCGCGCGGCCCAATCTTCCAAATGATTCCAGATGCGCATCACGAATAGCTTTCTTCAGGCAACGGAAACGTGCCGGTTTTCACCGCCTGATCGAAGCGCACCAGGGCATCCCGGATGCTGCAGGAGCCGTCCATGAAGGGTCGCGCGAACTTGGGGTGAAAATCCACATTCATCCCGAGGAGATCCTGCAGCACCAGAATCTGCCCATCGCAGCCCGCGCCCGCGCCGATCCCGATGGTCGGCACGCGCAGCGCCGCGGTGATCTCCTGGGCCAAGCTTGCGGGCACGCATTCGAGCACGATCGCAAAAGCGCCGAGCTCCTGGAGAGCGAGAGCTTGGCGAAGGATATCGCGCGCCGCGCCATCGCTACGGCCCTGTACACGGAAGCCTCCGTAAGCGTGGACGGACTGAGGCTGCAGTCCGAGATGCCCCATCACGGGTATGCCGCTCTCCACCATCCGCTGAACCACATTTTCGTGCCCGTCGATCCCTTCGAGCTTCAGTGCGTGGGCACCGGCGGCCATCAGGACGTGCGCCGTACTCAGGGCCGCGTCCAGGCCTTTCCGGAAGGAGAGGAAGGGCATGTCCGCCACCACGAATTTTCCGCCCGCGCCGCGCGCGACCGCTTCGGTGTGCGTGCGGATCATGTCCACGGTCATGGTCAGGGTGGACGAATGGCCGTGCACGACCATGGCGGCGCTGTCGCCGATCAGAATGCCATCGACCGGCGTTTGCGAGATCAAACGGGCAAACGTATAGTCGTAGCACGTAATCATCGAAAGCTTGCGGCCTTCGATCTTGGCCTGGAGAAAATCATGGCTGCCCATCGCTCACCTCCTCGAGGAAACAGGGGGCGGAAGGCTGCCGTGGCGGGACGCACAAGGAAGCGGGTTGAAAATAAATCTTCGGCATCGCCTTGGTACCTGTCGGAAATCGATCAAGTCCGGGACTTACATGCAGCCCTTATGAGCGGCACAGTGCAACAGTCGCTGCGTAACGTCAGCGCTAACGAAATTGTAGCAGCTCTTCCCTCGGCGCTCGCCCTAAATTGCAATTTCGATGGCTTTCTCCGGCCGGTTCGGCTACGCTGGATTTTTATGACGGCGGCGTCAAAGGAAGCGCATGGTGCCGAGCTTTCCATTCGCACGCCGGATGGGCGAACGCACACGATTGCCCTCGAGCTTCCCCGTTATAGCGTCGGCCGGTCTTCCTCGAACGATCTTAGTTTTCAAGGCGTGGATGGCTTGTCCCGGGAACATTTCGCGTTGGAGCGCCAGGGCGCGGAGTGGACCGTTCGGGACCTGGGGAGTACGAACGGAACCTTCGTCAACGGCGTGCGGATGGACGCTCCTACGGTGCTTCGTCCCCGCGACCGCGTCACCGCGGGCCAATTAAAGCTTATCTTCCATGGAGCCGGGCATGGGGCCGGGCATGGGCCCGGGCACGCGCCTGGGGGCTCGAAAACGCAGGATGTCGTTTTCGTGGAGGGCCCCGCGGATCTCACGGCAACGGCCACGACGCTCGATGGAGTGCTCGCGGCCGAGGAAGGCACCGGCTCGGACCGCTACATGCGGGCGCTGATCCGGGCGGGCCGCGAGCTCGCCGGTCGGATGCCGCTCGAAAATCTCTTCGACCTGATCCTGAATCTTTCTCTCGAGACCGTCGGGGCCTCGCGCGGGGCTCTGATGATTCTTGAAGACGGCGAGCTCATGGTCCGCGCTACCCGCGGCGCGGGCCTGCGAATCAGTTCGAGCGTGCGCGATCTGGTCCTGAAAGAGAAACGCTCCCTGCTGGTTCAGGATGCCTTGCAGGATAGCGCCCTGGCGGGACGCGAGAGTATCATGGGGCAGCAAATTCGCAGCATTCTCGCGGTTCCTCTGCAGACCGAAGAGCGCGTGATCGGACTGGTCTATCTGGATTCCCCCTTCTTCGTGCATGAATTCAAGAACGAGGATCTGGGACTCCTCACGATCATGGCGAACATCGCCGCCATCCGGATCGAGCATGCGAGGCTCGCGCAGATCGAACAGGCCGAGAGACTCCGCGCCAAGGAACTGGAACATGCGGCGCTCATTCAGAGGTCGATTCTGCCGGGTCAGTTCCCGGCTTTCCCTCATCGCACGGAATTCAAATTACATGCGTCGATGGTTCCGGCCACGGAGGTGGGCGGAGATTTTTTCGATTTCTTCCTGCTGGATCACGATCATCTCGGCTTCGTCATCGGAGACGTAAGCGGGAAAGGAGTTCCCGCGGCTCTGTTTATGGCCGTGAGCCGGACTTTGCTGCGCGCCACGGCGCAGCATCGGACGTCGCCCGGCGAATGCCTGACCGATGTGAATGCGACGCTGCTCGAACAGAACGTCTCTTCCATGTTCGTCACGCTTTTTTATGGGGTGCTCGACCTCCGCTCCGGCGAGTTGGCGTTCGCCAACGCCGGCCACAATCCCTCGTATATCTTTTCCGTGGATGGCACGCTGCGAACGTTGACCGAGAAGAGCGGACCGATGCTGGGACTCTTTCCGAGCTACGAATACCGGACGCTCACCGAACAGTTGAAGCCGGGCGAAGGGATTCTTCTGTACACAGACGGGGTGACGGAGGCTCTGAGCCGGGTGGGCGAATTTTTTGGCGATGAGCGGCTCCGCGAATTTGTGCTGGGCCACTCGGCGGAGGCGGCCGAAGATCTCACCCGCAATCTGCACACAACGATCCAGGACTTCTCGGCCGGAATCCCGCAGAATGACGACATAACGGTTCTCGCTCTGCGGTACGCGTGATTTCCTTCGACCCCTCTTCTCCGAGGTTGATCCGTTTCACTGGTTTGTAACCGGCGCAAGATCACCCCGCAATCGCCGTGCGCTACAACCGTCCTGTGCTACAACAAACGTCAGTTCTCGCGAAATGCGCCTGTGATTTATGCCGGTCCGCTGCCCCGCCCGTGGAGGCGTCCCCAACCGCGCCGGAGCCCGAGCAATGGCATAAGGTGAGTCCCCAGGCGCTTCGCGATCGCCCCATCCGCCTGGTTCCGCGCGTGCTAGTTCCCGGAACCTCTGTCGCCTGAAGGAGACTCGCTTCGGGAGTTCAAGATTTCCGGCCTGTGATCTTGCAGAATGTGCCACAACGCCTGCGCCGGAGCGCTCTTCGGATCCAGTTCGAGCGCCTTCCGCGTTTCCTGCTCGGCCCGGGCGTAATCTCGCGCGCAGGCGAGCGAAAGACCAAGGTTATAGTGGGTCGTAGCGTCGTGCGGCAGGAACGAAACGGCCTGTTCGAAAGCGGTTACGGCATCCTCGAAGCGGGACATCCGCACATAAATAACGCCCAGGACGCTGTGGACGTAAGGCGCCGAATCGGGATATTTCCCCAGGGTGTCTACCAATTGTTCGCGGGCGGCTTCGTCGTGGCCCGCGTTGAATGTCTCGAGCGCCCGTTGAAACGCCCGGCGAGCCTTTTCGCTGAGCGGATGCCGTAGCACGTCGACCGACACCGCCAGCCGGCCATTCGTAACATTCGCGTCGGAACCAAGGTGACTAGGATCGCTCTGTCCCCATGCACCATCGATCGCCGGATCGCGATCTTGTGCGGCGGGACTTCGCGAGACCGGACTTTGCGAGAAGAGTCGCGACGCGCTCAGGAGTGCGGCGAGCAGGATCGCGCCGCGGCATGCCCGCCAGGAAGCTATCTCAGTCACTTGGCCTCCGATAGGTCTTTATCGGTCGCTCAGCACGGTCAGATTACAGATACGTCACAAATAGATTACGTTTTTGTTACAGGCGGCGCAAGCCGCTGCCCTTCTCGGACCCGGCATTCGTGGATCTTCCGATTTGCTCATAGCGTATTGTGGTAAACGATGACTTCTTCTCTGGATGATCCGGTTATCGGCGGTATCCTCGACGCGCTTCATGCCGAGGCGGATCGGGTGGACCCTCCGCTGCTCGCCCACATGGGCGATCACACCGACGACGAAATGGCCGAACTGCTGAACCAGGCATTTATTCCGGTGTCGCGCGAGGCGGGCCGCTTTTTGTACGCATTGGCGCGAGCAACCGAAGGAGTGGTGATTGAGTTCGGCGCCTCGCTTGGGATTTCCGCGGTTTACTTGGCGGCGGCGATTCGCGATCGGGGGAAAGGGACGTTCGTCACAACGGAGCTTCACGCGGGCAAGGCGCAAAAAGCGCGGGAAAATTTGAAAGAGGCAGGGTTGCTCGATTACGTCGATTTTCGCGAAGGCGACGCGCTGGAGACGCTGCGCGACGTCACCGGCGGTGTGACCCTGGTATTCCTGGACGGCTGGAAGAAGCTCTATCTGCCTGTTTTAAAACTTCTGGAGCCCGCGCTTGCACCAGGCGCGCTGGTGATCGCGGACGACCTGGACCTTTTTCCGGAGGTTCACAAACCGTATCTGGCGTATGTGCGGAGTCCCGGAAGCGGGTACGTGTCGGTGGAAGTCCCAATTGGAGATCGCATGGAACTCTCGGTTCGGACGCGCTGAGCCTCTTTCCTATGAGCGGGATCGACTCTTACTTACCGGCGGGTTTAGCGGGCGCCGTAAGTTCCACGGCGTACGTACGCGCGGAGCCTCGCCCGTGACGCGCAGCAAGCTGGACCTGATCCCCGGGCTTTTTATCCCATAAGACGATGCGAAGATCGGCGATTCCATCGATCTTCCGGCCGTCAACCTGGAGCAGGATGTCTCCTTTTTTGATCCCGGCTTTCGCGGCCGCCCCATCCGGAGTCACGGAACGAACCGCGCAGCCGGCGTCCTCTTTTCCCGGCGGCTGTTTTTCCGGCCTGCTTTTTTCTTGCAAAACACTTTTATCCTGCAAAAGCACGCCGAGCACCCCGGCCGGAGGCAAATTCTGCGTTTTGCTCAGAACCAGAAAATCCGCGATTCCAGGTTCCACGTCCTCGCCGCTGCTGAGCACCACGGCGTAGCTCGCGTGCGTGCGCCGTTCGAGACGCATCGGAATGCCGGCGCCGAAGACCACGTGACCGGAGCCCGCGAGGATCACCAGGCGGCGGCCGGGATTTGCGTTTAAATATCCAGCGGCGCTTTCGGCCATGCCTTCGTCCCACACCAGTTGGGCTTCCACAAAATGATCGAATGCGCCCGGTTTCGCCGATCCATGCGCTTCAAACGCGGGCCGCAGGCGGCTCTTGTAATCGTCGTCGGCGGGGACAATTTCCTGCGGCAGGGACGCGCTCTGCTCGGGGGAAAGCCCGGAAATGCCGGATTTGGCGACCGCCGAAGGAAGCGACCCCGGCACGTTGAGCGCCCGAATCGGAATATGTTGCTCACGGGCGAAACGAAAAATCGGCGCATACAGCCGGTAATCGTAGCCCCAGCTCTGAAAGTAACGGGAGGCGCGCAGGAATTCATCCTCGGTAATTTTTCCTGCGATGTAATCGTCCACGGCCTGCTGGGAGGGCCTCTGCAGATATTCCACTCCGATCGCGAGATTGGGATCGGTCCGGTAAAGCTGCCTGATAATCTCGAGCTGGTTCAAGTGATGATCATAGCGGTCATGGGTTTCCCCAATAAACACAACCCGTTTCGCCGCGAGCCGGGTAGCGAGGCGATCGAGCGAAAGTTGCGCATCCAAATCAACGGCGTCGAACGAAACGGGGGCTTGCGCGAGCCCGTAAACCGCGCCCGCAAAGCAGATCACTGCAAGGAAGATCCACCGTGGAAAATGCCCCATGCACCGTCATCATAACAACGAGGTCCAAATACCAACGAGATCCAGTCGGCGGCGGATGTGAGAGCGTACCGGCTTTAGGCCGGAGAATTGCACGACAATGATGGGATTATGGGATGGGATTGTGGGATGGGCCTGTAGCGTGAAGAATCGACTCCCGCGGCGTGTCATCTCGATTGTAGCGGCCGTTCTGGTAGCCGGGATAGCGCTCGGGGCGACGCTCGTCGCCATCAACTGGCCGTTCACCCGTCAGGCTGTCACGAAAGCTCTGCAGGATCGTTTCGCTCGCCAGGTCAAAATCGGAACGTTCCGGAAGACTTACTTCCCACCCGGCTGTGTGGCTGAAAACGTGGAGTTCGAGCATCGCAAGAAAAGGGATCTCCCCCCGCTGATCACGGTCCAAAGGCTCGCGATTCGGAGCTCGTACGGGAACTTCCTCAGAATTCATGCGACGGTAAATGAAGTCACCGTCGCCGGTTTGCATGTGACGGTGCCGCCCAAGGATCCGAACGCTGCGAAGGAAGTCTTCCCCCTCACAGAGAGCACGTCCCCTGGAAGCACGCCGGGGGATACGCTGAACATTGGACAAATCTCAACTGACAATGCGGTACTGGAATTCATTTCGAATGACCCCGGACGCGACCGGTTCGTTCTTAGGATTGATCATTTGATCCTCGATCACATCCAGGAGAGCGGCCCGATCGCGTTTCACGTAAGCCTCCAGAACACCGAACCGCCCGGTGCGATACGCTCGGATGGCCAGGTTGGTCCATGGAACGACGAAGATCCCGGCGCAACGCCGGTCTCCGGATCGTACACCTATGAGCATGTCACGCTCGGGGTTTTTGAAGGCATCGACGGAACGCTTTCTTCCCAGGGAAAATTCGCCGGCACCGTGGGCCATATCGACGCGGAGGGCAGCGTCGACGTCCCCGATTTTAAAATTTCCGGAGGCAGCCAGGCGATTCATCTCGCGTCACAATATCGGGCCGAGGTCGATGGCACAAACGGCGATACCCATCTCGGGCGGGTCGAGACGCACTTCGGAAACACCACGATGATTTCGCAGGGGGACGTTGTGGGCCGCGCTGGTCAGCACGGGAAAACTGTGCGGCTTCAGATCAACGTGGACAAGGGTCGAGTGGAGGATCTCCTGAGTCTTTTCAGCGGCACGGCGCGGCCCGCTGAAACCGGAGAAGGACGATTACAGGCCAAGGTTGAAGTTCCGCCCGGCCCGCAGGGGTTTCTTAGGCGCCTGCATGCGGACGGGGATTTCGGAATCGGAGGCGGGCGTTTTACCGATTCGGCGATACAGACGCCTATCAATAGGCTCGCCGAAAGTGCGAGGAACGAGAGCAGAAAACAGGAGAATTCGGACGCGGCAACGGTCCTTTCGGATCTTAAGGGGCACGTATCCGCGGACGCCGGAGTCGCGCGTCTTTCGAACATTTCCTTCACCGAGCCCGGTTCGAGCGCGCAAATCGAAGGCACGTATAACCTTCTGAACAGTGGCTTAAACATGCGCGGCGTACTATGGACCCACGGAAAGCTGCCCGACACAACGTCGGGGTTCAAATCCGTGGTCCTGAAAGCGCTTGGCCCATTCCTGAAGAAGAAATCCATGACCGTCGTAGCCTTCACGATCAAAGGGACCGCTCACGAACCGAGCTTCGCGCTGGATCTTGACGGGAAACGGTCCCTCGCCGCGAAAGGCTCCCCGAGCCCGCCTTTGCCGGGGCCTTCGAGTAGGCGCTGAACTTCAGCATCAGTTCCCTGCTTTGGCACCCGTCACCTGCTGACACGTCCTCCTGGAAATCGGCATAGCGTTCGGGAATAGCCTGTCTATCGGCAGCGGGAGCGCGTACACTTGGGAAGCAAGCTTTCGAATGGACGCGGCCGGACGTGGCACCCGGATTGCACTCAGAGGTCACCTCCGTTAGCACCCTTATGAAACGCACACGAGTGCTGTTGGCAGAGGACCACCCGCTGACACTCGAAGGACTTCGAGCGTTTCTCGAACCTCATGTGCAGATCGTGGGAGCGGTAGCCGATGGAAGGGCGCTGGTAGAGGAGGCGCTGCGCTCCGCCCCCGACGTGATCATCCTGGATATTGCAATGCCTCTGCTCAACGGCGTTGAGGCTGCGATAGAAATCAAGAAAAAGCTGCCGAAGACGAAGTTCCTGTTCATCACGATGCATGTGAGCCCCGCGTATCTGGAAGCCGCGTTGAACGCGGGAGGAACCGGATACGTGCTCAAATCAGCCGCCCGCGAGGAGCTTCTGGAAGCGATTCAGACCGTCCTCGAAGGACACATCTACGTGAGTCCGGGAGTTTCGGACGGGCGCCTTGGACGGTTCTCCGATCCCGCACGCGCGGCGGCCACCCTGCGCTTGACCTCCCGCGAACGGCAAGTTCTACAACTCATCGCAGAGGGTAAAAGCGCCAAGGAGATCGCCTTCATTTTGCAGATTTCCGTGAAGACGGTCAGCTTCCATCGCGAGAATATCCGAAAAAAGCTCAATCTGAATACAACCGCCGAATTGACCAGGCACGCGATCGAACAGGGTCTGATTTCCTAGGTCCTGAATTTCCTAAGTCCTGAATTCCTCGGTAGATATACCTCGCGTACCGTCCCGTCAAAACCGGCTTCTCCTGTCATTCTTCCCACGACCGGATCGGCTCCGAAACTGCCCAAATAGCGCGATGAACGGCGCATAAGGTGGGTGATTTGGCCCAGGCATCGCTGAACCATGGCACTAAACCCATGTAGAAAGAGGCGGTTGCCGTGGCAGGGAGGATGCACAAGTAGCCATCGAAGCGACTTCGTATGAAGGGAATCCTAAAACTCGCCTATAAGCTTCTGGTCAACGACAAGGCCAAGTTTACGGCGCTCTTAGTAGGCATCACCTTCGCGGTGTTTTTGATGACTCAGATGACTGCCATGTTCGCCGGAGTTCTCAGCCGCGCGTCCGCCACCGTTTACAACCTGGGAGCCTCCATGTGGATCATGGACCCGGCCGTCCAGACCGTCGCAAACACCATTGGAATGCCGGACTACGTGCTGGACGCCGCGCGCAGTATCGATGGGGTGGATTACGCGGTTCCCGTCTATTCGGGCGGCGCGCTTGTGAAGCTCGGTGACGGCACGTATCAATCGGTCACGGTAGTGGGATTGGACGATACCAGCCTGTTCGGCAGGCCCAGGCTTCTGGAGGGCAAGATCGAAGATATTTACGGCGAGAACGGCTTCATCGTGGTGAAAGATCCGGAGTTTCCCAAACTGGGTAATCCTCGCGTGGGAACGGAGTTCGAGGTCAACGATCACCGCGGAATTATCGTGGGCATCGCCAAGGTCGCAAGCAGCGGCCTGTTCGGAGTCCCGACTCTCTACACGACCTACAACCGCGCGCTTCAATATCTTCCAAACCCGCGCTTCACCATCTCCTACGTCCTGGTGCAGCCAAAGAGTCCCGCGGCCATAGCTCAAATAAAGCAGCGCGTGCGCGAACTGGGCTACATGGCTCTTACCAGAGACGAGTTCGTGAGCCGGATTACCAACTTCTACATGTTCCAGACCGGCGTTGGAATGAACATTCTGATCATGACGATCATGAGCTTCGTGGTCGGGCTTTCCATTTCCGGCCAGACGTTCTACACGTTTGTTCTCGAGAACCTGGAAAAGTTCGGCGCTCTGAAAGCCATGGGCACAAAGAGCCGCGAATTAATTCTGATGATCTTATTCCAGGCCAGTTTCACTGCTCTCACGGGCTACGGCCTGGGGATCGGTCTATGCGCCTTAATGATCACGCTCGCGAAAATACGGCTGCCGGATTACGCGGCGATCATCACGTATTGGAATCTCGCGCTGTCGTTCGTGATGGTCGTCATCATCGCCGCCGTCTCCAGTTACTTCGGTGTTCGTAAAGTTTTGCGCATCGAACCCTTCGAGGTCTTCCGAGGCTAGTATGCCGAATATCGCCATACAAGCGGACAACATCGTCAAGTGGTTCGGCGAAGGCGAGGCCAAAACGCAGGCCCTCCGGGGCGTGAGCCTGAAGGCTTATTTCGGCGAAATGCTGTACATTGTTGGACCTTCCGGCAGCGGAAAGACGACGATGCTGAGCGTGCTCTCCGGGATTCTCCGTCCCGACGGCGGCGCCGTTTCGGTGGAAGGCGCGGACATCTGGAAGTTCACGAGCGATAGGCTCGCGGACTTTCGTCTGCACACCATCGGCTTCGTCTTTCAAGATTTTCACTTGTTTCCGCGCTTGACGACGGCCGAAAATGTGGCGATTCCCTTAATCCTCAAGCGCGAGGATTGGAACAAGTCCATCGTCGAAGCCACCAAATATTTGGATATCGTCGGCCTAAAGAATCGCGCCGATCTTCCCCCCGTGAAATTAAGCGGCGGAGAGCAGCAGCGCGTGGCCATCGCGCGCGCGATTGTCGGAAAGCCGGACATTCTTATCATGGACGAACCCACCGCTTCACTCGACGGCGACACCGGCCACGGCATCGTCAAGTTTGTAAAAGAAAACGTTCTGAATGACAAGCGATGCATCCTCATCGTGACTCACGACGACAGAATCTCCGAATTCGCTACCCGCATTTTGAAAATGGAAGACGGGCGGCTGATCGGAGTAGAGAAGGGAGGCAACATGTGAGGAGGCTTATCTTCATACTCTCGTTCGTTGGTCTATTTGCCGGAGGCTTGGTCGCATATTTGTCCGGGATCACGGAGCCCCCGCTCCCGCCGGCCTTCAGTCCTCCCACGAATCCTTATCCGAAGGGCATCTACGCCGAAGGCATTCTGGAGAGCGATCAAACCAGCGGCGAGAACATCAACGTGTATCCGGAAGTTCCCGGCACGGTGACCCAGATTCTGGTCGCCGAAGGCCAGGAAGTAAAGGCCGGCACACCCCTGCTGCGCATCGAGGACTCGGTGCAAAGCGCGACTGTCGAGCAATTGAAGTCGCAGGCGGAAGCTGCGTTTACTCTTCTCAATGAACTAAAGGCGCAGCCGAGAAAAGAAACTCTCGACGTGAACGAAGCTCAAGTTGTGGCCGCGCAGGCAACGCTGAAAACCGCTCAGGATGCGCTGGATAAGCAGCAAGCCGCGTACGATCTGAATCCGAAATCCATCAGTAAAGATGCGTTGGATACGGCCGCGAACGCCGTGCTCACCGCGAAAACGAACCTGGAAGTCGCGCGCAGGCAGCGCGATCTAACCAAGGCCGGCGCCTGGATCTACGACATCAACAACCAGGAGCGCACGCACGACGCGCTCACCAAATCTTATCTCTCGGCGAGCGCGCTACTCGCCAAGTACACGCTCCGTGCTCCGAAAGATGGGGTCGTATTGACCGTCAACCCCACCGCGGGAAGCTTCGTTTCCACGCAAGGCGCTTACGATACGTACACGCAGGGGATGGATCCCGTGATCGTTCTGGGAAGTCCGCGCGCGCGTATGAACGTGCGTTGTTACGTCGACGAAATCCTGGTGCCGCGTATCCCCGCCGCGAGCAAGATGAAGGCCCAGATGTCCGTCCGCGGGTCCACAGCCAAATTTCCGCTGACCTTTGTCCGGATGCAGCCGATCGTCTCTCCTAAAATCGAGCTCTCCGACCAGAGGCTTGAGAAAGTAGACGTGCGAGTTTTGCCGATCATTTTCCGGCTGGAACAAACGAAGGATCTGATCCTCTATCCCGGTCAATTGGTCGACATTTATATCGGGGAATGACCATGGCGAACGCATACCATCCCGAGAAACAATCGTTCGCTCGACGCACGAGAATTGCCGCCGTAGCCCCGGGGCTGCTGGCGATCGCTCTGCTGACGATCGCGTGCACCACACCTTGGAACCGGGGACCGCAGTACGCGAGGCCATCCACGCCCGTTCCGCCTGCTTTTAAGGAAGCCGGGGCGCCGGAAATCAATGGCGATTGGAAACCCTCTCAACCGAGCGACGCCGTCGCGCGCGGCAAGTGGTGGGAAGCATTTCAAGATCCCGCGCTGAACGAACTCGAAGAGAAAACCAGTATTTCGAATCAGAACATCGCGGCCGCGGCGGCCGGCGTACAACAGGCTCGCGCGGTGGTTCGCGAAGCCCGCTCGCAATATTTCCCTTCGGTCACCGTCAATCCTTCGATCACGAATTCGCGCATCTCGACGGGATTTGGAAAGCAGATTGGCGTCGTGTTCCCGACCTATTCGCTGCCGTTTGATGCGTCCTGGGAACCCGATCTATGGGGCCGCGTACGAAATACGGTCAAGGCGAACACGTTCGCGGCGCAGGCGAGCGCGGCCGACTTGGAGAACGTACGGCTTTCCGCGCAATCCGACCTGGCCACGGATTACTTCGAATTGCGCGCGCAGGACGCGCTGAAACGTATTCTTGATTCCACCGTGCTGGCCTATCGCGAAGCGGTTGAGCTCAATCGCAACTTGTATCAAGCCGGGATCGGAAATGATGAAGCGATCGCCCAGGCCGAAGCACAGCTCAAAACCGTCGAAGCGCAGGATATCGGTCTTGGCGTTCTGCGCGCCCAGTACGAACATGCCATCGCGCTGCTGATTGGCCAGCCTGCATCCACGTTTGAAATTTCCAGGGAAGCGGCGCGCATGATGGTTCCGCCGATCCCGCTCGGAGTCCCGTCTCAACTTCTGGAACGCAGACCCGACGTTGCGGCCGCCGAACGCGCGGTCGCGCAGGCCAACGCGCAAATCGGCATCGCGAAGACGGCGTACTTCCCCACGATTACTCTCAGCGCGGCCGCGGGTCTGCAAAGTGTCGCCCTCGTAAACTGGCTCACGTGGCCCAGCCGAATCTGGTCGGTCGGTCCGAGCGTGGCGCAGTCCATCTTCGATGGCGGTTTGCGCCGGGCAACCGTCCAGCAATATCAGGCTGCCTACGATCAAACCGTCGCCAATTACCGCCAAACTGCCCTGACCGCTTTTCAACAAGTGGAAGACAACCTGGCCGCGCTGCGCATCCTCACCCAGGTGATCGAACAGCAGGAGTCCGCGATCGAATCGGCCGCACGAAGCTACGAGGAGTCCCAGGTCCGCTATCGCGCCGGTCTCGATCCGTATCTGAACGTCATCACCGCACAAACCGCATTGCTCGGCGATCAGGAAGCTGCAGTCACTTACCGGGAGCAGCGCATGTTGGCCAGTGTTCAGTTGATCAAAGCATTGGGCGGCGGATGGGATGCATCGCAGATCCCTTCGGCGAAAGCACTCGCAGCCGCGGACCCGAGGGCGCCGCGCAAGCCCTGATCACGACGCTTCGCATCACCCTATTCGCGCGCTCGCTATTTTCGCTCGACGCATTTCGCATACAGATCCGGAAAACGCCCGTCCGGGTCGTAGGTCTCTTTAAGTTCGTCGTAGCGTTTTTTGTTGAAGATGCGCCAGAAGGTTTCACGATCGTAATAAGACGCCGAATACAACCCCTTGGTGCCGCCGAGCTCCATGGCCTGGCTTTCGATGAGCTTGTTGTGATAACCGTTGCCGTGGGTGGTCGGGATCACGTCCCAAAACCCGAAATTCACATACAGACGATTTGCCTCAAGTCCGCAAAGATCATAATTTTTGTGTGAGCTTCGAAACGGACACACCCACACAGGCGTGATGCCGATCCGGCTGTTTAGAAACTCCCAAAACCGGGAGGCGTTCTCGATCGGAATCTGAACGTCTTGAATCACCGACTCGGTCGTTTTCGACGCCGGCAGCACGGTTTGCGACAATCGCATGAGACGCTGATAGGTTCGCGACTTGAGAGCCGCCTTGGCGAAAAAACGGATCGCCGGCGTCTCCATTCCAAAGTGCTTGGAGCACCAGAACCAGTCGGCGTCCCACCGCCAGATATAATCCTTCGACGTCAGCCAGTCGTCGGCCTTCCGTGGAATCGACCGGTAGTAAATGTCCATGTAGGTGTAATCGCTGACGCCGGGCGCGTCCTCGCAAAAAACGGCCTGATTCACGTACATTTCGTGATTGTTGAAAATCACACCATCGAGAAAGTCTTGCGTCCCCCGATGGCACAGCTCGGCGATGCGAGCGAAATACGCGCGTGCTTCGGAGAACTTCGTGTAAGAGAGATGAACGAAAGGTTTGGCTGGAACCAGACGCACGGCCAGCCGCAGAGCATAGCCCAGCGTGCCGTACGAGTTCGGAAACCCGAAAAAAAGTTCGGGTTTCGTGTCCGCGGAGCAGACGAGGACGGACCCCTGGCCGGTCAGGATCTCCATCTCGTCGATCGCTTGATGTACCAGACCGTACTTAAAAGACGACGATTCGATGCCCAACCCGCTGACCGCGCCGCCCACGGTGATCGTTTTCAGCTGCGGGACGACCGCGGGAAGCAGGCCGTGGCGAAGGGTCTCCTCCACCAGCGTTTCATAGGTCGCCATGCCCTCCACCTCGGCAATTCCGCGCACGGGATCGACGTGGAGGACGTGATGGAAGGATCGCACGTCGAGCGTGTTCCGCGCGCTCGGTTCGCGGCGGCGGAACAGATTTGAGGTGGTCTTCTGCAGGCCAATCAACCGGCCGGAGGCCTTCGCAGCGTGGAACTCGGCGAGCAGCACGGCGCGCCGTGTGGAATGCCCCGCGATGGAATCCATGGGAAGACCGGATTCTATCGTACCGGCGCGTACGCGCGGATGTCACCCTTGGATAACACAACTTGCCACAATTGCAGGGTGCGCGCGCGAAAAGCTCCGGCGCATCCGAGCAAATAGTATTTCCACATGCGATAGAACTTATCACCGTAGGCGCCTTGCAACCGCGGCCACGCGCGATCGAAGTTTTGCCACCACGCCATCAGCGTCTGATCGTAGTCCGGACCGAAATTATGCCAGTCTTCCACCACCCACAACCCTTCCATCGCCTTGCCCAGCTGGGCAATCGACGGAATCATACCGTTGGGGAAAATATATTTGTCCACCCACGGATCGGTGCACGTCAGGGACCGGTTGTTTCCAATCGTGTGTAGCAGAAACAATCCTCCCGGCTTTAATTTTTGATGCGCCAGCCCGAGAAATGCGGGATAGTTCTTGCGGCCGATGTGCTCGCAGAGACCAATGGAAACCACGCGATCGAAAAGCTGGGACTCGCGCGCGGCCTCGCGATAATCTTTGTGCTCGAAGCGCACCGCAAGATCCCGGCACCATTCCCGGCCGAAGGCAACCTGCTCCCGGGAAATGTTGTAGCTGACCACTTGGCAGCCGTACTCCGACGCCATGAAATGCGCCAGTCCTCCGAAGCCTCCTCCCAGTTCGAGGACGGTCATGCCCGCTTCGAGGCCCAGTTTGCGGCAGATCAGGTGAAGCTTGTTCTCCTGAGCTTGTTGGAGCGTGGAAGCTCCCTTCCAATAGCCGCAGGTATATTGCATCCGGGGATCCAGCATCGCCTCGTACAGATCGTTGCCCAGATCGTAGTGCTCCTGCGCGACCTCCGCCGCGCGGGATTTTGCCTGGCGGTTCAGGAGCAGGTCCTTGAGGGCAAGCGTCCTCGTCACCCACTTCCCCACCCGGGAAGCGAGATCGGCGCGATGCACACGCGCGCATAATTCATCGAGCGCCTCGGCGTCCCACCAGCCTTCCATGTATGATTCGCCCGCCGCGAGGCTCCCGCCCGTGAGCAGCCTCTTGTAGAAGCGCTCGTCGTGAACTTGCAGATCCCAGGGATGGGGACCGTCGATTGCCACTCCCGCGAGTCCGAACAATGCCGCCACTGCCCGCGCGGCCTTGGTTTCCGACGTCTTGCCGGCGGCCGTCCCGCTGAGCGCCTCCGCTCTCCGCTCCACGGTCTTCGAATCGGGAAGCGCAGTGACGGAAACCGCGGTCGTGGACTCCGATCGAGCTCCATATTGCGCCTCGGCGATCCCTTGATAAGGATGATTTCGCAGGGTGCCCATGCGGTCCTCTTTTTGAAAGGATGTTTTTCGACAGCAAAACGGCTCGGTAAAGAAAGCCTTTCGTCCAATATTAACGCCTAAAAGAAATCGTGCACCTGGATATTTTACGGGTACGGAACAAAAGAAGACCTTTTTGCCCGGCCGGACGGAGGAACTGATAGGGGATTACGGGGTATCGCCAATCCGCGGAGCGTCCGCGCCCCGTGCGAGATCAGGCCGGGCTCCTTCGAGCCCCGCACCCGCGCGGCCCGCCTTCGATAACTCAAGAATGTGATCCGCCGCTTCCTGGGGCCGGTCGATCGAAAACATGACGATGCGGCTGCTGCCGCCCGCCGTCTCCATCGATAAATCCCCGATATTCAGCAGGCGCTGGCTCAGGCTCTGATCGACGCGCACGTCCTGCACTTTGGCCAGCTCAATGGTGCGGGTGGTCTTCGAAAAAAGTCCGAATTCGTAACGCAGCCGGTCGCTTAAGATCACAAGCTTTGTAAGCCTCCGGCGCGAGTGCCGAATCATCACGAAAATGATCAGGACCGCCGGAACCGCGAGCAGCCCCCACATGTGAGGGTCCTCGTTGTGAATGCTGAGCAGATAAACGGCAATGGCCGCCGCTAAAAGGAGAGAAAGAATATAGCCGAGCTTAACCATCTTGAGGGAAGCGCGGATCTGCATGCGGGCATCATAGCAGTCTTATGGGGCGGGATTCAGAGCGTTTACCAGTCGGTCGGCCGGTAATCCTTCAGGAATTGCCCCCATATGTGCTCACCCGTATTCATGCCGTGAATAATCGGGTCCAGGATGCGCGCGGCGCCGTCGACGATGTCCAGCGGAGGGTGAAAGCGCTGCTCCACGATTTTCCGCTCCGCGATCTCCGCCGGATCTTCGTCCGTTACCCATCCTGTGTCGACGCAATTCATGTGAATCCCGTCGCCGTAATAGTCGGTCGCAGCGGTGCGCGTCATCATATTCATCGCCGCCTTGGCCATATTCGTATGGGGATGACGAGTGGTCTTGCGGTTCCGGTAAAACTGACCTTCGACCGCCGATACATTGACGATGTGTTTATCGCGCTCGGGCGTGCGCAGCATCAAAGGCTTCAGACGGGCGTTGAGAATGAAGGGCGCCATGGCGTTGATGAGATGCACCTCGAGCAGCTCCACCGTCGAAATCTCCGCCATCAGCAGCCGCCACGAATTGCGGCCGCGCAAATCCACCTGTTGCAGATCCTGATCCAGGCGCCCCTCGGGAAACAAATCCTTGTGCCCCAGAAGATCCTCGGCGAGCAGCGCGACTTGGGAAAGCTCGGCCGCCGTTTTCATCCCGGGTTCGCTCTCGCGCGCGAGTTCACGGCTCCCGGTTACCCGGCTCGAATCTCTGCCCAGGAACCAGGCCGTGGAGTCGCCGCATTCCGAGGAGGCGGCATACGTCCGGCGGCATGTCCACGAGCGCCGCGCGCTCTCCCTCCATCATGTGCTGATAAAACTCCGGCGGGCGGCGAACGGTTTGGCAGGCGTTGTTGATGATAAAATCGAGGCGCGGGAGGGTTTCGAGTAAATGCGTGCAGAACGCCTCCACGCTGGGCGTGTGGCGCATGTCTAGTCCGCAGATTTCGAGGCGATCGCCCCACTCCTTGAAATCCGGCTCTGCCGCGTAGCGCCGCGCCGAATCGCGAGGGAAGCGCGTGGTTACGATCAGGCGCGCGCCCGAGCGCAACAGCTTCAGCCCGGCCTGATAGCCGATCTTCACGCGTCCCCCGGTGAGCAACGCCACCCTGCCCCGCAAATCCGCGAGCTCCGTGCGCTTGTGAAAATTGAAGGCCGCGCACGGCGGACACATCTGATCGTAAAAGTGATGAATCTCCGAGAATTTCTGCTTGCAGACGTAGCAGTGCTGGGGATCGATGACCTGCGCGCTTGCTGCCGGGCTTTCAGAAGTGCTTTCCGGCCCGCATTCCTCTTGTGCGAAATCAGGAGGAGGAAAAATATTGGCGGTGGTGAAGACAGGTTTGCGGCGCAGCGTGCGAATTCCGGTTTCGCCGAGGACCGCTTCCACTTGTCCCGCGCGCGTGGCCGTGCGCTCCCTCCCGGCCGCCCGCACCATGCGCCGCCGTGCCGTTGGATCGGGATTGTACACCTCCGCCACGGCCCGATGAAAGCGCTCGCGGTCTTCCGCGGAAATCTCCCGCAGGATGGACCGATCGAAGCCGACGGCCTCGAGCAGTTCGGTGGCGGAGCGGAGCCGGTCGATCAAAGTTGAATCGGCCAGAGCTGTATTGGCTGGCGTCGAGTCGGTGGTTTCCGTCGCGTTCGCGGCGGGCGGCGTATGCCCGCCCTTTTTACCATTGGGAAAAGCTTCGGGCAAGAAGAATGACCTTTTTTCCGCGTTCCAAAAACTGGAAGCTTCCATCCCGGATCGATTGCGGCTTCGATGACACCGCCAGGAATCAAACTTCAGGTGGTGCGGCTGTGTGATTGTGCTCTGAAACGATTATGGCGCGTGCGCTCGTATCGGTGGTGAACCCGCGGACCGCAGCTTGAGACCGATGGCGCGAGTTCTCAGTGACCTGCGGAAACCGCCTGCAGATGGCAATCGAATTCGCCGAGGGATTCCGTCAATTCTTCGGCGTCGAGAGCCTTTGCCGCCCTTTCGATCGCCGCGCCAAGATTGGTGATATCGGGGAAACCGTAGCCCGTACCGATCCCCTTGCAGTTATGCGCGATGGATTGAATCGTGCCGAAATCTCCGGCGGCCAGTGCATCCCGCATCTTGATCAGGTCCTGGCGCCGGTTCGCGAGAAAGGCCGGGCGGCGCGCGACGATGGGCTCCGGTAGGGCTGAGCCCTTGGGGATCGGACGCTTGGCGAATTTTGCAATGGCTGACACGAGATCGTTCCTTTCGACCGGCTTCGTGACGTGGGCGTCACAGCCGGCATCCATGCTATCGGTACTCGCCCCGCTCAAGGCGTTCGCTGTGAGCGCGACGATGGGAACGCGCGGCAACCGCCGGCCACGCTCCCACGCCCGAATCTCACGCGTGGCCGCGTACCCGTCCATCACCGGCATCTGTACGTCCATCAACACCAGGTCGTAGGTCGCCTGCTTGCGCTTTTCGACTGCCTCGAGGCCGTTTGCGGCGAAATCGAGCGCAACCGAAAGGCCCGCCAGATAGGCTTCGAGCAGAATCACGTTTTCGGGATTGTCTTCCGCCACCAGGATCCGCGTTCCCGCCTCCACTTTCGCCGCGAGTGGCACCGACATGGCCGAGTACATCTTGGCATTCACCGCATCCTCGGTGCTCATGGGGAGATAGGCGGTAAACACGAATTTGGAACCGGGCTCATGCCCCTGTTCCAACCAGATTTTTCCCGACATCATTTCGACCAGCGTGCGGGTGATCGCGAGTCCCAGGCCCGTACCTTCGTAGGTCCGGTCCATGGAACTCTCCGCCTGTTGGAACGCCTCGAAAATTACTTCGGCCTTGCCCTCGGGAACGCCACAGCCGGTGTCGACGATCTCGAACTTCAACCCGTGTCTACCGTGCTCCTCGCTATCGGGGCGGACGCTCAGTGCGATCTTACCGTTCGTCGTGAATTTCACTGCGTTTCCGATCAGGTTGAGCAGGACCTGCTGCAGCCGTTCGGCATCCCCGATCCAGTAACGCCACACGTCCGGATCGAGCGAGACGTCGAATTGCAGGCCCTTCTGTTCAATCGCCGATGAAATGGTCGCGGCGCACCCCTCGACCACCTCTTTCAGATCGAAGGGAGCGGCTTCGAAGGTCAGCTGGCCCGCTTCCACCTTCGAAAGGTCCAGGATGCCGTTGATCAGGCGCAACAATCGGCGGATGTTACGGTGCGAAATCTCGAGGTGCTTGCGCTGTTTTTCATCCAGCGGGCTTTCGAGCAGGAGCGCGTTCATCCCCATAATCAAATTCATGGGCGTCCGGATCTCGTGGCTCATGCGCGCGAGAAAGTCGCTCTTCGCCCGGTTGGCGGCCTCCGCCGCTTGTTTCGCCAGTTGCAGCTGCTTCTCATAGCGCACGCGCTCGGCGTTATCGATGACCGTACATAGGATCAGCTCCCCCGCATCGGTCTCGATGCGATCGAGAAATACCTGCAGCGGGATCTCCAGGCCATCCTTGCGCAGGCCATTCAGCTCCCGGGCGCCCATTCTCACGCCGCGGTTCGCGTTGAACAATTCGCGATGCTCCACGTGATTCTGCCGGAAGCGTTCCGGAAGTAGCATCTCGACGGGACGGCCCACCAGTTCCGTCCGGGTGTATCCAAACAGTCTCTCTCCGGCCCGGTTCACCGACCGGATACTCCCATCCCGGTTCAGGATCAGCAAACCGTTCGGAGCGGATTCGACGGCCAAAAGCAGCACTTCCTGATCGCGCTTATAGCCCGATACGTCGTGACGCAGGCAGTGATAGCCCGTTTGCACCCCGTTCTCGTCCCGCATGCTGCTCACCACCAGAGCCTGGTAGACGATGGTCGAATCGTGGCGCAAAGCGCGTAGTTCCACGTACCCTCGCCCGTTTGTCTCGGCCTCGCGATACGCCGCTTGTACCAGCCCAAGGTCGTCCGGATGAACCGTGGTCCGCCAATGACGCCCCGTCAGATTCGCTTGTTCCTCGCCGAGCATGGCGAGAAAAGCCCGATTCGCCGTCAGGAAGCATCCCTGATTGTCGAGTGTGGCGATCCCCAGGTGTGCCAGCTCCGTAGCCTGCTGTAAAATGTCGCCCGGCTCTTGCATACGTGTAGCATTTCGGCCTGGCATCACGGAGGGTTAAAAAATTGTGCGCGCCTCCGCACACCTTAACCTCACATTTCCGGGGAGCTAGCCGAAATGACTGCATGGAATTCAGCGGCACAGCCACTCTCCCCTGCCGGATCGTACCGGAATTCGCGCCCGAGCCCGAGACCGGCGTTGGCCGCCCCATCCAGGTCCTGCACGTCGAAGACAACGCGGAGGCGGCCGAACTGGTACGGATCTATCTGGCCGAAGAAGGAGCCGACCCGTTTCGCGTCGAGTGGGCCTGCAATCTCGCCGAAGCCATGACGCGCCTCGCCGAACCCGGCCTCGACGTCGTTCTCCTCGACTTGGGCCTGCCCGAACTGAGCGGGTACAAGAGTTATCGCGCGATCGACATCGCCGCCGGACCGGCCCTGCCGGTGGTGATCCTGACCTCCGACGATCACAGCGCGTCCCGGGACCTGACCATCGGCTTCGGCGCCTCCGATTATCTATTGAAAGAGGAAAGCTCCCCGGAACGCCTCAAACGAGCGCTGCGCAACGCCGTTACGCGAGCGAGGCCCTCCCGCTGCGGGAACCCCGGGATCGTCTGACCACGGGCCGCTTCGTTTCATTCCCCGTCTTCCAATTTTTCGTCTTCAAAACGCGCTCTGTTCCATGCCTTTAGCCATTGCTTCATCCCGTAAGCAATCCCCGACCTGATTGAAGGCCGAGGCGTCGCAAGCTCTTCCCCCTGTACTCCTCTGCGCGCTCTTCCATCGCCCTTTTGGACGGCCTGTTTAGACACGCCTCTTTTACACCAGGGGCATGCGCGCGAGCTTCAGGCGCTCCATCAGACTCATCAGCTCGCTCATCCGCAGCGGTTTGCGGAGATATCCGGAGCACCCGCATTCCGCCGCCGCGCGGCGCTGCGTTTCCGGGTCGTCCGAGGACAGGATCACAATGGGGGTGCGGGCGTTGCCGGTCTGCGTTTCCCACTCGCGTATGGCGCGGATGGCCGCGTAGCCGCCGACGCCGGGCATATGGACGTCCATAAAGACGACGTCGAAGCGCTGGCGCTGGATAATCTGCAGCGCTTCCCGCCCATCGCGCGCGCGCCGCACATGCTCGTCGCGCAGTTCGAGTTCGATCAGAGCGAAGCTCTCGTCGCAATCCTCGGCCACCAGAACGTTCAGGCCTCCGGGCAGGATCGCTGCGGAAAAAGCGTGGTTCGCCCCATTTTCCGCTGCGCTCACCAGCGAGGGGATGGTAAGCACCACGGCCGAATGCCGCGCGGCGTCGTGGATCAGTTCCGCTTTGCCCCCCAGTGCCCGCAGCCGTTTGCCGGCCACCATCACGGCGACGCCGAACGGCACGTCGGCGGGATCCTCAAGCACAGCCTCCTCCAGGTTTGAATTGACCCACCGGATCAGGCTCTCGGCGAGATCGGGGTTGCGAATGGTGATCGCGAGCTGCGCGCCCGCTTCCTCGCGCTGGGGGGTCAGCCGCACGTGGACGTCGCTCACCGGACTCAGCTTGAACGCCGTATCCAAAATGCGCGTGAACGCCTGCTCCACGGCCCTGCGATTCTGGGTCACAAGCAACGGTCCGTTCGGGGAATCGAACACCATGTGGCGGCGCCGTTTTCCGGACGCTAGATTCAACAACTCAATTAGCTCCGCCGCATTAAGGGCCAGATCGAACTCCTCGAGCATGGCCGGAGAAAGCGAGGTTGGGGACAGCAGATCGCGGATGTCGTCGATCGAGCGCAGGAGCTGATCCGCGCTGGCCCGGCCGATGGCGACGGCGGTGCGCTGCGCCGGGTCCGTGAGCACGTCGCGGAGCAGGTCCATAACGCCGAAGCTCGCGTGCATCGAATTGCGCGCTTCGTTGCACAGGTGATCTAGAATGGACGAGATCGCTTGATCATTCATGACGGTTTCCTTGATATAGGAGTGCCCGGACCCTAGGCGCTGCGGGCGCCCCGCGCCGGGCTGACCGAAAAGTAATCCACGAAGCGCCGCACCGCCCCCGGCCGCGCCACGATCGATTTCGCGGGCAGCATTTCTGAGGCAATAATCGCCAGTTGCCGGCCGAGCGCGGAAGTGGCGCTCAGAATTTCGCCTTTGTGCACGGCCTTCGAAACTGTTTTGGTATCGGACGGGAGCAGATGGCGCACCGGCAGCTGGATAATGCGCTCGATCTCCTCCATCGAAAGCGTGCTGCGCCGCTCCGGGCAGTTCACCACCACAGTAACTTTATCGGTCAGCTGCAACTCGCGAAACCACTGCGACTTGCGCCGCGCCACGTGCAGCGCGCCGATGTCCGGCGTGCACACAAGGATGATGCGCTTCGCGCGGAGCAGGACGTCGCACTCGTGGCTCTCCATGGCGCCCGGTAAATCCACCGCGACCACCGAGTACTGCCGCACGGCGTAATCAATCAGCCTGCGGAAATGCTCTTCTCCAAAGTTGTGCGCAAAATCGGCGCCGGCCGCCCCGGACCCGAGCAGATGGAGATTCCCGATCTGTGAAACCAGACCCGACCAAATGTCCCGGTCGAGGCGCTCCACCTGCTGCAGCGCGTCCACGATGGTTCGCGTTCCTTCCGCCTTGAGAAGAAACGAGGTCACGCCCAGGCGGATATCGAAGTCCAGGAGCAGCACCGGGTCCTCGGAAAGGCTCGCGGCCATGCCGGTCACATGCGTCGCGATGGTGCTTGTCCCACAGCCCGGCTTCGCGGGAACAAAAGCGTAGAGATCCGCGAGAATCTCGCCCGTCGCCCCCAGCACCGCAAGAGCCCGATGGGCGCCCTGGAGCAGATCGCGGGCCGTGAAATTCGGAAGGACGTCACGCACCCCCGCCTGCATCAACAGGACCAGTTCCTCGCGGCTTGCCCCGCAGTTGACGGCGATCGTCGTGATCTGCGGCCTTCCCGTCAGCGAACGGGCTACGCTGAGCGCGCGCGGCTGATGCGCAAAATCGAGAATATTCAGACATTTCTGATCGGATTTCACCCCGTGAAGCCGCGCTGCGTCGTCATAGCTTAGATCCCACATCGCGTCGAATCGAAAGCGCGAATCGAGAGCCGCACGCACGTCTCCATGGAAAGCCGCGTCGGATGAAACCGTGGTCAAAATCACACTTTTCCCCAAAATCGAGTGCAAATAGGCATCTACTGAGTTCTCTTCGGCGTGAGCGGAGAGTGTATGAGCTCTGGGAGAGAGGCTGTGGATTCAGAACCTTGCGGCGACGAACGCCCTCGGCGATCCGCCGGCCCTGTCGCGTCTTATTGGTCGGGCGCGCCTTCGCGCATTATTGGGGGCGCACCTTGTTGGACGCGCGCCTTACTGGGGACCCAGAGTCTTCGCGGCCTTCTGCGCCTCGGCCCACACGCGTAGGAAATTTCCTCCCCACAACTTGGCGATCGCCCGCTCGGAATACCCCCGCCGCAGCAGTTCCACCGTGACGTTCTGTGCGTCGCCTTCGTTCTGCCAACCCGCTACGCCCCCGCCGTGGTTAAAATCCGACGAAATGCCCACGTGATCGATGCCGATCTTCTTGACCGCGTAGGCGATCGAATCTACAAGCTGCGCGACCGTCGCGGGTTCGACGGGAGCATGCTCGTCCGCCGCGGCGGGAGCCTTGCGCAGATAGTTTCCGAAGGCGACCACTTGCACCACGCCGCCGTTTTTCTTGATCAGGTCGAGCTCTTCGTCGGATAGATTGCGCGGAGAATCGACGATCCCCTTGAGCCCGCTGTGCGTCGCGGCGACCGGCGCCTTCGTCAGGCTGAGCACCTGCTTCAGAGCCGGCGTCGTAAGCTGCGAGACGTCGATCAGCATTCCGAGCCGGTTCATGCGCGCGACCCCTTGCTTGCCGAGCTCCGACAGGCCGCCGTGCTCGTCCGGCTGGTCCATGAGCGCTTTACTCGGACGCGAGGAATCCGCCCAATCGTTGTTGCCCGCGTGCGTGAAGCCGAGAATGCGCACGCCGTGCTTGTACCATTCATCCAGCTGATTGAGATCCGAGCCCAGCGGATAGGCGTTCAGCATGCTGATCACCACCGCGAATTTTCCCTGCCCGGCAATGCGGCGCACATCGGCGGGGGAGTAAGCGATCTCCGCGCGCGTCGGATTTTGCTCCGCGATGCCCTTGATCAGCGCAAGCTTCTTATCCGCATCCTGGGCAGCTTTTTGGTACCCCTCCGGCGTGCGCGGACCCTGGGGCACGAAAACGGCGAAGGCCGCGCCTTTCAATTTCCCGTGATCGGCCTTGGGCAGATCGAATTGGGTTTTTCCGTTTTTGGCCGCGCCGGGATAATCGAAGGGCAGATCCAGGTGGCTATCGAAGGTGATGATCCGGTCGTGGATCACCCGGGCCTTTTTCTTGAGCTGGACTTCGGAAGGAATGTCGGCGGCCCGGGTTACCGCCGGAACCACGGTCAGCAACCCAACCGCAGTGAGCAACCCAGCGGCGCACGCGAGCGCATATTTCATATTGGCCCTCCTTCGCGGCGATCCTGGTGGGCCCTGATGGATTCGAACCATCGACCAACGGATTATGAGTCCGCTGCACTAACCGCTGTGCTAAGGGCCCGCACCCTCCGACATTGAAATCGTAACACTTGAAATGGCGACCGCCCGATGTGGTCCCGCGCTGATACCTGCCGCGCCCGAACGGAAAAACGCAGCAGCCCTTCGGCAAAAAGGAAAGACCTTATCTTTTCCTTAGTGACGTCGGGCTTCGTTGCCCTCTACTCAAAGGCCCGTCAACGTCTTGATAACGTCCCAGGCTGCCGCGGCAAAAATGCCGAGCGTCAATGTGGCCCAGACAGCGCGGTGTCTTCCAGTGGATGACCGTGCGGAATCGAGCTCGATTTTGGGGAACACCCAACGAGCATACGAAAACATCCATCGAAACACATTCAGGCAGAACATGAACAGGTATACGTAGAGCGCGGTTTCGACAGTAGCGGAGGGATGCACCCTCCCAACAATCGGATGTCCTATCCGGGCTGCTCCCCATAACGCCAGAGGCGCACCGACGACTATGAGCAATGCGTCGTAGATGTTTGGACGGTGTAACCAATCGATGCTCGTCTTCCGTTCCGCGAAAAACGCCTGCAGCCGCGTACTGAGAGAGGTCGACCATCCCTCATTTTCGGCCGTAACAAACCAGTTGCTGCCATTTGGAGTCGGCTCGGAGGGCATCGTTCGACCGAATATGTTCGGGTGACTGAAGTCCAGAAACACGGCCGCTCTGTCATTTGGCGTGAAGTTCAACTGTGCCTTCGGACTCCAGGCCGTATCGTACTCGATCGAAATTATCTGCTCGGGAAGCAGCCCGCTATCGAAGAAACTTTCGCCGTGCCCCGTCACAGTCTCAGCATTCGCACCTTTGACTTGTACGGTCGTAACGAAAGCGTTTGTCGCCACCGTGCATCGATCCTCAAATTGTCGTTGTGTCTCCTGCTCGGTTTTCCAGAAGCGACTCACCACGGTTCTGCAGGCCTCGATCTGCTTTTCGTTGATGATCCGGTATAACCGCTTAAGATCTTCCGTGCGGAGCCTGCACGCACTTATGATCACTTTCTTCGTGTAGTTGCGCCAAGCCTCGTTTCGATTCGGTGCGGTTGCGGGGTTAGTCGACATTTTCCGGGGCGAGAGCACAAGTCCCGACCGTCCAGGCCACGATAGCAGACGTGGAAGGATGAATGGAGACCGATGCCCTCCTTAACTATCTACCGGTCCAGCATCAAAACCAACCTCGCCCTGGTCGCCCTCGAGTGCTCACCGACTGGCCTCGCAACTTCCGTGCCGGGATCTGCTTCGGTGTCCAGCGCTCATCGCGCTGGTCGCCGCCGTAAACCGACGCCTATCGCGCCCAAGAAGGCGGCCCGGGCTCTCATGCGGGCAGGGCCGGGCAGCGCCGCCTGCTTGACTTTACCCGCGCCACTAGTCTAATGTAGCGGTTCGACTGCAGCGGCGGGGAATAGTGTGCCTTGCGCGCAGTTCTTGTGTTTCCTAAACTATGGCGGATCACGAAAGCACCCAGACGCATGCCCTGGATCTGGCGCTGGAGTCGAGTTTAGAAAGCGTGGATCTCGCCGAAGGCGCGGTTTTGCGGGAAGCCGGGGCGCTCGGCTTCGACGACGACGACCTGCACAAGATCGGGATTGCCGTGCGCGAGTGTCTGGTCAATGCCGTGGTGCATGGGAATCGGTATAACGCCCGGAAAAAGGTGCGTGTGAAAGTGTCCCGGACCGCGGATCGGATCGCCATCTCGATCGCCGACGAGGGCGAGGGTTTCGATCCCTCGGCCGTTCCCGATCCGCTGGCGAATGAGAATCTGCTGCGGTTCTCCGGGCGGGGAATCATGCTGATGCGCGCCTTCATGGACGAATTTGAAGTTTCCCTTCGGGAGCCGAACGGCACCGAGGTCAGAATGGTTAAGTACAAACCGAAGAAGTAATTAGAAGCAGACGAGCAAAAGGGGGATATCCTGTGAGCGTGAAATTGACCACCCGGCAGGTGGGTGAAGTAACTGTGGTCGATGCGGTGGGCCGCATCACTTTAGGAGAAGGCGCCAGCGCTTTCCGCGATAACATCCGGGATCTGGCGGCCAACGGGCATAAGAAGTTGCTGCTGAACCTGGCCGAGGTCACCTACATTGACAGCTCCGGAATCGGCGAGCTCGTCTCCGGCTTTACAACCGTGGCGAATCAGGGCGGTACGGTGAAACTGCTGAACCTGACCAAGCGCGTTCAGGATCTGCTGCAGATCACGAAATTGTATACGGTTTTTGAGGTTTTTGACGATGAGGCGAAAGCGGTTCGTAGTTTCGCTTAGTGCACCAGATCGGGGCTCGGACGGATAATTCCTATTTCGGGATTTGAGAGCCGGGTGGGGCATGCGCAGCAATTCGAGAGAATTCCGCTCTCGGCCGCTCACTCTAAAGTGAAGGGAGCGAATAGGTTGAGCTTCTTTCAGAGCGGTTTCAACGAATAGGAATGCCCATGGTCCCGATCAGAGAACTCAAGACGTATTCGATTCTTCTAGCCGACGACCTGACGCTGGTCAGGGAGGGTTTGGCGGCCTTATGCGAATCGCAGCCCCACTTGCGCGTGGTGGGACAGTGCTCGGAGGGCGCGGTGGCGCTGCGGATCATCGAAACGGAGCGCCCGGACATTGCCGTTCTCGATCTTAACCTCCCCGATTTGTATACTTTAGAGATCGTCCGCCGGGTGAGAGCAGCGAATCTTCCCACCCGGATCGTGGTTCTCTCGACGCGCAAGGACCGCAAGACTGTAGTGGAGGCGCTGCGTTGCGGCGTCAACGCCTTTTTGCTCAAAACCGGTCCTTCCAATCAACTGCTGGAGGCTTTCGATCAGATCCTGGCAGGCGCGATTTACGTCTCCCCGCAACTGGAACTGGATAAGATTTTCGCTGCCGGCACCAAGGCCGCTCCCGAGGACCCCATCGAATCCTTGAGCGCGAGGGAGTATCAGGTGTTCACGTTCCTGGTCGACGGGATCCGCGCCAAGGAAATCGCGGCGCGCCTCGAACTCAGCCCCAAAACCGTCGACACCTACCGCGCGAGCTTGATGCGAAAACTCGATATCCACGACGTGGCAGGCTTAGTGAAGTTTGCCATTCAAAGGGATTTGATCTCCACTCGCTAGGGTTTGGACACCTCCCGATGGGTCCACGTTGTACCTGTTCGAGCGCTATGCTATTAGTATAGATTCGGTTTTACACCTGCCTTTTTGTCCAGGCTGAAACACGAGAATTCTCTATGGCATACGTAATTGCGGAACCCTGTATTGGCGTGAAGGATGCGGCTTGCGTGGACGCCTGCCCGGTCGATTGTATCCACCCGAAGAAGGACGAAGCAGACTACGCGACCGCCGAATTGCTGTACATAGACCCCGTCGAGTGCATCGATTGCGGAGCTTGCGTCCCGGTCTGTCCCGTATCGGCGATCTTCGCTCTGGACGATCTTCCGGAAAAATGGTCGGATTTTGCGGGCAAAAACGCCGCCTATTTCGGTCGCTAGGCCATAAGTCTCGACGCGCGTCGTCAGCTTGTTTCGGACCTGGCCGGATCGTAGCGCGGGGCTCGATCTCAGCCGGGCCGAATGTTGGGGTCGGCGTAGATGTCAGGGCCGATATGTCGCGCTCTGAATGCCGGTCTCCCAAATCCTGACTTCCTTGACGCGGACTCCCGGGATGTCCTGCAAGTTTTCGCGAAGTTTTTCGTAAAAATGTTCGGCGAGATTTTCCGCCGACGGATTTCTTACGTCGAACGGCGGGACCTCGTTCAGGAACCGGTGATCCAGCGGGGCAATGATCGCCTCGAGCATACGCTTCACGTCCAGGAAGTCGACCAGCATCCCTGCCTGGTCCAACTTCTCGCCCTCTATCACCGCCTGCGCCTTCCAATTGTGCCCATGCACGTTTTCGCAAGCACCCTTGTAGTTGCGGAGCGCGTGCGCGGAAGCGAATTCCTGTTCGACCGTGACTTCAAACATTTGCTCTCTCTATTCTCGCATCGCGGCATTCTTTCATCGCGGCATTCTCCCACCTCGACGGGAGAACCTTGCGAAACGCTGCGATTAGGATTAACCTTCGAAAAACTTCTCCACGTCTTCGCGCTTCGTCGTGAACGAATAGTGCGGAAGGCTGTCGAAGAAAATCTGACCATAGCGCGTCCGGGTAATCCGATTGTCGAGTAAGACCAGCACGCCGCGATCGCTGCGGCTGCGGATCAGCCTGCCGAATCCCTGCTTAAGCGCGATAGCTGCCTGGGGCACCTGATAGCTCGAGAAAGGATCGCCGCCCTCGTTGCGAATGGCGGTGATGCGGGCCTCGACCACAGGATCGCTCGGCACGGCGAACGGAAGTTTATCGATAATGACGCAGCTCAACTGCTCACCGGGAACGTCGACGCCCTGCCAGAACGAGGAGGTGGCGAAAAGCACGGCGTTCGGGGTGGCGCGAAATTCCTCGAGCAGCGCGTTGCGCGGCCCGGTGCCTTGCAGCAGCGTCTGATACGGGATTTCGAACGACACGCGGTCGTAGATCTGGCGCATCTGCTGATAGCTGGTGAACAACACAAAGGCCCTGCCCCGGCTATGGGTCAGAATTTCTACGATCTCGCGGGCCGCGGCGGCGGTAAAAGCCGAACTGCGCGGATCGGGCAGCGATTGCGGAACGTATAACAGCGCTTGTGTCGCGTAATCGAAATGACTGGGGACCACCAGCGTACGCGCGCCGCGCAGTCCGAGGCGCTGTTTGGTGAACTCGAACTCTCCGGACACCGCGAGAGTCGCCGACGTCAGCACGGCGGTATCGATCGCGTCGAAAAGTTTTTCGTCCAACAGTTGCGAAACGTCGATCGGAGTTGCCTGCAGAAACGCGCCGCGCCCCCGTTTTTCGATCCAGTACACATAGGTCCGTTCCCCGGACTCCATCCAGAATTGGAGGCGCCGCGCGATTTCCCGGGCCCGATGGATGAGGGGAATCGATTCCTCAGGCGCCGCGCGCGCCAGTTCCAGATTCAGGGCGATGATTTCGAGAGCCGCCAGAACGTCGCGATACAGCTCCTCGTGCTTGATGAGGAAGGCTTCGTGGTCGCGAAACGCCGCGCGCCCTTCGCCCGCTCCAAACAACGCTCCGAATAAAGCGAAGAACTGCGCCGCGCGATCCCCGGCGATCGTGAGCGTGTGATCCAGCTCCTTCGATCCGAAATTCTTGCGGCGCGCGAGCGCGGCGACGTCGCGTGTCAGTTCTTCGAACTGATAGCTCGAGACCGTGACGCCGAAATATTGGCCCGCGACATCTTCAATGTCGTGAGCTTCGTCGAAAATGACGGCGCCGTAGTCCGGAATGATGCCGCCCGCTTCGCTGCCGACGGGGCCGCCCTTGACAGTGAGATCCGCGAAAAACAGGTGGTGGTTGACGATGATAATGTCGCTTTCCTGCGCCACCTGATGCATCTTCGTGATGAAACAACGTTCAAACTGAAGGCACTTTTGACCCGCGCAGAGCTCCCCTCGCGCGTCGATCTTCGCCCATACGCTGCTCGATTCAGGCAGACTCTTAATCTCGGCGCGGTCCCCGGTTTCCGTGGTTTTCTCCCACTCGCGGATGACGCGAAAGTCCGCGACTTCCTCCAACCCTTCGAGGATCGGCTCCTTTTCGGCGTCGTAGATTTTTTGGCGGCAAGCGTAATTGGCACGGCCTTTCATGTAGCAGGCGCGCAGAGGGCCGAGATGCCGCTCCAGGAATGGAATGTCCTTGAAGAACAGTTGCTCCTGCAGATTTTTCGTACCCGTCGAAATCACCACCCGCTTGCCCGAGAGAATCGCGGGCACCAGATACGCGAGCGTCTTTCCGGTGCCCGTGCCGGCCTCGACGATCAAGTGCTTCTTCTCGCGCAGCGCGCTTTCGACGGCCTCCGCCATCTCCATTTGACCGGGGCGGAATTCGTAGCTCGGATGCCATTCCGAGAGCAGTCCCTTCCGGCCGAAGAATTGCCGGACCGTGAGGGGTTTGGTTGTGGGAGGCACCTACAGGCTGATTCTACCAATCGCCCGCGGCTGCGCGCGAAACTTTTAGAAAGCTGCGGCCTTCATTTGCTAAATTAGTCAACGGAGACAATGACGGAACTCCAATCGATCACGGTGATTCCGAGCGGGAAGCCGCTGGGCGCGGAGCTCCGGGGCCTGGATTTGCGGAACGTCAGCGACGCGGACTTCGCCGCGATTCATCGCGCATGGAACGAACACTCGGTGGTTTTGATTCGCGGCCAGCAGTTAACCGACGATGATCTCATCGCGCTTCAGCCGCCGCTTCGGCGAGCTCGACTGGGCGCCCGTTCAGGAAACCGGACGCCGCTTCGTCGACGGCCATCCGGAGATTTACGTCGTCTCGAATGTGATCGCTAACGGCGAGCCGATCGGAAGCCTGGGCGCGGGCGAAGCGGCGTGGCACACGGACATGTCGTACCTCGAGGATCCGCCGAAAGCAAGTATGCTATACGCGCTGGAGGTCCCGGCCGCCGGCGGCAACACGTATTTCTGCGGGATGTACCACGCCTACGAAGCGCTCCCGGAGGCGCTCCGCAAACGCATCGGCGGAATGCGGGTGAAACACGACGGCACCTATAACAGCGGCGGCTACCTGCGCCAGGGCGTAACGGCGGTTGACGATCCGGTAACCTCGCCGGGCGTCTATCATCCGCTGGTTTGCACCCATCCCGAGACCGGGCGCAAGGCGCTGTATTTGGGACGCCGCCGCAATGCTTATATTCAGGGTCTCCCGCTCGACGAGTCCGACGCGCTGCTCGACGAACTGTGGTCGATCGCGACGCGGGAGGAGTTCGCGTGGCACAACGAGTGGCGCGTGGGCGATGTGGTGCTGTGGGACAATCGCTGCACCATGCATCGCCGCGATCCCTTCGACCCCGCTGCGCGCCGCGTCCTGCATCGTACGCAGATCAAGAGCGAAACGCGTCCGGCTCCGTGAAGCGCATGCCCTCCGGCAGGAAGGCTCTTCGATGCGGATAGCGAAGCTGAGCGCTCCGGCGGCGGTTCTCGCGCTTTTGTGCGCGATGTATTTTCTTTATTTCGTCGATCGCGTCAGCATCGCCACGGCCGCCCCGTTGATGAAAGCCGATCTCAAGATCAGCAACACGCAACTCGGCATCGTGTTTTCCGCGTTTGCGATTCCCTATGCTTTTTTCCAATTGATCGGTGGATGGATCGGCGACCGGCTGGGGCCCCGGCTGACGCTGGCGCTGTGCTGCGGGATCGTGGGAATCGCGACCATGCTGACTGGCGCGGCGACGGGAATCGTTTCTCTATTCATTTTGCGGCTCGCTCTCGGGTTCGGCGAAGGCGCTGGCTTCCCCACGGCGACCCGCGCCATGGCCAGTTGGACGCCGCGGGGCAACTGGGGGTTCGCGCAAGGAATCGTGCACTCCTTCGCGCGCATTGGGAACGCGGTTACGCCGCCGATGATGGCCGGCCTCCTCGTGTTCTTCACCTGGCGCGGCTCTTTCGTCTTTCTCGGGGCCGCGAGTCTCCTGTGGCTCGGGGCGTGGACGTGGTATTTCCGCAACGACCCGCGTGAACATCGCTCCATCACCGCGGCGGACTTGTCGGCGTTGCCGGTGCGAGCGGCCGGAGCCGCACGATCGATTCCGTGGCTGCGCCTGGCGCGGCACATTCTTCCCGTCACTCTCGTGGATTTTTGTTATGGCTGGACCTTGTGGCTGTTCCTCACCTGGATCCCCGCGTTCTTCTTCGAAAATTATCATCAAAATCTGCAGGCCTCCGCGCTTTTTTCGGGAGGCGTCTTTTTCGCAGGGGTGGTCGGCGACACCGCGGGAGGATTCGTCAGCGACAGGCTGCTGAAAAAAACGCGAAGTCTCGCAATTGCGCGGCGCGGGGTGATCGTCGCGGGATTTCTGGGTGCGTTTGTTTTTCTGATACCGGTGGTTCTGATTCACAACCTGACGGTCGCGGCTCTGTGCCTTTCGCTCGCGTTCTTCTCGGCCGAGCTGATCGTGGGACCCATCTGGTCCGTGCCGATGGATATCGCGCCGCGCTACGCGGGGACGGCGAGCGGAATGATGAATTTTGGTTTCGCCATCGCCGGACTGGTTTCGCCTTCGAGCTTCGGATATCTGGTGGATCGCACGGGGAGCTGGGTGGTCCCGTTTCTCGCGTCCATCTTTCTGCTGCTTGTGGGCGCGGTGCTCGCGTGGCGCCTGCGCCCGGACCGGCCGTTTGCCGAAGAAGAACCCGCCGCCGCGCCCACTCGCTTGCCGGACGTTGTATCTTAGAACAGCTTGGGGTATCGCATGCCGCGCGTCATCTCATCGTTAGCATTGTTAGCTTTCGGCGCTTTCACGGTCTTTCCGGGAAGCGGCGTGAGGGCGCAGGATGCCGGGCGCGCGGGAGGCCGGGGCGAACGTGCGCACTTCGATCCGCCGGTTCCCACCGGGCCGCCTGTCAACTCCGCGCCTAATCCGTATCGCACAGTTGCCGGCTGGTACGAGTGGCCGCAAGGCAGGCTCAAAGGCTCCCTGCCCGCCGTGGCCGTCGACCAAAGGGACCACGTGTGGGCGATCGAACGGTGCGGCATCAAGGGATTCATCGCGGCCGCCTGCGCCGATTCCACACTCGATCCGATTTTCGAATTTGACGCGAGCGGAAAGATCCTGCACAACTGGGGCGGCGGGATGTTCGTGTTTCCACATGGCATCGGTATCGACGCCGACGGCAATGTGTGGATCACCGACGGCCAGGGCAAAGGCAACAAGGGCCACCAGGTTTTCAAATTCTCGCCGGACGGAAAAGTGCTGATGGTCCTGGGCAAAGCGGGCGTGGCCGGGAGAGATCACGATACGTTTACCGAGCCGAACGCGATCGCATTCGCGCCCAACGGGGATATTTTCATCGGCGAGGGGCACGGCGGCGATAAAGGCGACCGTATCGTGAAGTTCACCAAGGACGGCAAATATCTCGCGGAGTGGGGAAAAAGAGGCACCGGTCCGGGCGAATTCGACATCATTCACGCGATGGCGTTCGATCATCGCGGACGCCTGCTCGTCGCGGACCGCAATAATAATCGGATTCAGATTTTCGATCAGAACGGCGGGTTTCTCGAACAACTCACGCAGTTCAGCCGTCCGAGTGGAATCGCGATCGGCCCGGACGACACGATCTATGTGTCCGATTCCGAGTCGGAATCCGTTTCCCGGAATCACGATGGCTGGAAACGCGGCATCCGGATCGGGAGCCTGAAGGACAGGAAAGTCCGGGCCTTTATTCCGGATCCATCGGACACCACCGAGACCACCAGCGCCGCGGAAGGAATCGCTGTCGATTCGCACGGTGTCATCTATGGCGCAGAAGTGGTCCCGAACGATTTAAAAAAGTACGTGAAGCAATGAAACGGCTCCGCTTTGAGCGGACAGGAGAAAATTTATGAACCAATCACGATTTGCGCTGTGGATGTTCGTCGCGGCGATCTTTACGGCCTGCGCGCCGGCCGAGGCGGCCGAGATCCGCATCCTTTGCTCCAACGGCATTCGCGCAGCCGTCGAACAACTGAAGCCCGAAGCCGAGAAAGCGATCGGACGCACGTTTTCCATCGAGTTTTCGGCCTCCACCGCTCTCAAAAAAGAAATTGACGGAGGAGCCGCGTTCGATCTCACGATCCTGACGCCGGGCATCGTCGACGATCTCGTCAAGAGCGGCAAAGTTGTGGCCGGTTCCGCAACTACTCTCGCGAGCGCGGACCTCGGCGTGGGCATCAAGGCGGGTTCTCCAAAAGCGGACGTGACAACGCCGGAGGGGATGAAGAAACGCTTGCTGGCTGCGAAGTCGCTCACGTGGACCGACGGAGGGGCCGCGGGTGCGGCGACTCTCGCGATGTTCAAGGGCCTCGGCATTGAGGATCAGTTGAAGCCGAAGATCGTGCTTCAAAAAACGCCCGGCCGCCCCGCGGAAAGCATCGCGGAAGGCGAAAACGAATTGATGTTCGCGCCGGTCAGCGAAATCCAGACCGTGAAAGGCGTGGAACTCCTTGGCATTTATCCAAAGGAATATCAGAAACCGGTCATCATGACGGCCGCCATCGGGGCACAGGCCAAAGACGCCGAGGGGGCGAAGGCTCTCGTGAAATTCCTGACCAGCGCGAAGGCGGTTCCCGCGATCAAAGCCGCCGGGATGAAGCCGGCGTCGAAAAATTAACGGGGATTCGCCGCGTTTTTGAATCGCGCCCGAAGGCGGGGGAGGAGAAGGGCCGTTCCGCTTCACCCCGCCCGCCGGGCTACAATCGTAGGGCTACCATGAAAGTTTCCGTCATCCTCCCCGCGGCCGGATTGGGCACGCGCATGGGCCGGGAAAAGGCGGGCACCAGCAGAAAACAGTTCATGCTGCTGGACGGCTCGCCGATCCTGGTGCACACCATCCGCAAGTTTTTTCGTTGTCCTTCGGTGAGCGAAATTGTCGTGGCGTTGCGCAAGGAGGATTTCGATTGGGCGCGCGGTCTGCTGCAGCAGCACCCGAATCACGGCGCGAAGCCCGTACACTTCGTCGAAGGCGGCGACAGCAGGCAGCAATCGGTGCGAAACGCGCTAGGCACGCTCTCCGCCGATACCGATCTGGTCGCGGTGCACGATGCGGTGCGGCCCTTCATCGAGCCCGATCTAGTGGAAAAAGTAATCGCGGAAGCGGCGGCGTGCGGCGCCGCGATCGTCGGCATCGTGCCCGTAGACACGGTGAAACGCGTGCACAAAAACAAGGTCCGCGATACGCTGCCGCGCGAAAATCTGGTGCTCGCGCAAACCCCTCAGGTTTTTCACTTCGACTTGCTGAAGCGTGCGTTCGCGCGCGCGGGCGAAGACAGTTTCTTCGGCACCGACGAATCGAGTCTGGTGGAGCGGCTCGACGAGCTCGAGGTGAGCGTGGTGCAGGGCACCGACCGGAACATCAAAATCACCCGACCCACGGACATGGACCTGGCGCGCCTGTTTCTTTCCGAGGAAGCTACGGAGCGCACCGCGTCGTGAGTTTTTCGGAAATTCGCACCGGCCAGGGATGGGACGTCCATCGCATCGCCGGCGGCCGCAAGCTGATTCTCGGCGGCGTGGAGATTCCCTGGACCTACGGGCTCGAGGGCCATTCCGACGCCGACATCCTGTTGCACGCGATCACCGACGCGACGCTCGGCGCCGCGGCGCTCGGCGACATTGGTGAGCACTTCCCCAACTCCGATCCCCGGTGGAAGAACGCCGCCAGCCGCAAATTTCTGGAACACGCGCTCGCGCTCGTGCGCGACCAGGGATTCACCGTCTGCAACATCGATTCGACGATCATTCTCGAAACGCCCAAGCTTAAGGATTTTCGCACGGCGATCCGGGAGTCGCTTGCGGGCATCGTGGATCTACCCCTCGACCGCGTGTCGGTGAAGTTCAAAACCGCCGAACGGGTCGGTCCGGTCGGATTGGGTTTCTCAGCGGAAGCGCAAGCGATTGTTACGATTACGCGATAGTTCCTCGGCGATCAGGACGGGCTTGTGGTCCCGCGCTTTAGTGCCATGGCAGAATTTTCCTGCGTCTTGCCCGCTTGCGGGCAACGGAGGATGGCTCCAATAGATCCCCGCCTATTGACACGGGATGCGCGGCGTCCTACACTTTGAACCATGCGAAAACTAACAAAATTATTTGGCTTAGGGGCGGGAATCCTTCTGATTTGCGCTTCGGCGTGGGCCCATCACGGCAGCGCCATTTCTTATGACACCGCACATTTATGGACCACTTGGGCCACCGTCACGGAATTTAACTATCTCAATCCGCATCCTTCGATGACTTTCGACCGGACGACCAAAGACGGCATGGTCGAGCATTGGGTCTCCGAGCTGCTCACGAATCCCTCGGCGCTCGCGCGCGCGGGCTGGACCAAGAGCCGCAGCGTCGAAGCTTTGAAGCCGGGAACCCGGGTGAAGCTGTACATCGGCACCTCCCGCGTCGGCGGATTTAGCGGTATCGTGATGAAGATCGAAAACGAAAAGGGTGAGAACGTCGTGGGCGAGCGCGCCAATGCGACCGCGGTCGACATGGACGGCGTGCCCGGCGGTCTGCAGCCGAAGCCCGGCGAGAAGGGCGAGTAGCAAGGAGCCAAATGACAACACGCATCAGAGGTTTATTTTTTTCCGGTTCGCGTCCCTCGGGTTCCCGATGTCTGGCGGCGAGCATGGCGGCGTTCGGGATCTTTGCGTTAACGGGCTCCGCGGCGTTCGCGCAAGGCCCAATGGGCAAGAGCGATCCGAACGTGTCTTCGGATAAGGACACGCGTCCCTTCGACAAGCACGACTTCAATGGTCTGTGGGCCCGCAACCCGCAGACGTACAAACTGCCCCCGTGCCAGGAATGCCGCGACCAGGCTTCGGCCCCCGGCTACGGGTTCTACGGCGATGTCCCGCCGCGCACGCCGGAGGGGGAGAAGAAGTTCAATTTGAATCATCCGTCGCGCGGATATGAGCTAAACAGCAAGGAAGCGAACGCTCACCCCGAAGTTGATATCGGCATGCGCCGGGCCATCATTCCCGCGAAGGGTAACGATCCCGAGGGCCGCTGCGAGCCGCTGGGCGCCATGCGCCTGGTCACGTTTTCCGGCGGCGGCGCGACCATGCAGATGGTGCAGCAAAAGGATCTGATCATCCAACGATTCGAATGGACCTGGGATAACCGGGAGATCTGGACGGATGGGCGCAAGCTGCCCAACGTCGACGACTACCTGCCGCGCTACAACGGCTATTCGGTGGGCAAGTGGGAAGGCGACACGCTGGTGGTCACCACGGTGGGCCTGGACGACCGGCAATGGGTGGACCAGTTCGGCTATCCGATCAGCGACAAGGCCGTTCTCGAGGAGCGCTACACGCGCCCCAGTCCGAATCGCCTGCGCGTCGACATGACTCTCACCGATCCGACGATCTACACCCGGCCGTGGCACGCGAGCCCCAAGATCTGGGCTCTGATTCCGAAAGAGGCCATGACGATCGGCGGCTGGTCTGGAATTCTCGAAGACCGCTGCATTCCGAGCGATGAGGCGCTGTTCAACACGTTCCGCAATCACGCGGGCGGCGTGAAATAGCCGCGCCGTAGTCTACCATTCAAGAAAAAAGTCCCGGCTGCACGGCGTCCCCTGAAGGATGCCGGCAAGCCGGGATTTTTTATTTGGCAGACGGTTTTCCGATCCGCTATTTGGCCTTGGTGAGAGGCGTCACTACGGCCGGCGCGGGCTTTGCGAACTTCGCGGCATCGATGGCGACGTTCGGTTGAATCTCAGTGAAGAGAATATTGGACTGCCCGTCGGTCCAGGTGATCACGATATGGAACGGCATCTTGACGCCCGCCACGTCGCGATAGTCGGAGTAGTCGACCTGCGTGGGGACCGCGCCGATCGGCGTGTCTTCGTAGCGCAGCATCCGCGAGAGAAGCCCCGATTCGACATCGAAGTACAGCTTAAAACGGCCGCCGCCCGCTCCCGTTCCCTGCACCACGTTCACGGCCTTATCGTCGATGGTGGTCACCGGGAAACCCACGCGCCATTTCGTGAGAGCCTGCTTGATGCCGCCGGGGAAACACAAATCCGCTTCGAGCTTTGCGCCGTCGAGTTCCGCGCCGGGGAGCATGGGCAGCAGGTGAACGGGCTTATCCGGCGCCGCGACCCAACCGGCGCGGCCGTCGAAGGTCGTCGTAGAGGTGCCATTCTGCGTGTGCGAGATCAGCACCCGCTGGCGCGGGGCTTTCGCGTAGAGTTCCACCGGAACCTTCATGTGATACGTGTCGTAGCCTTCGATCGTGCCCTTCGCGGCGAAGCTGGTGAGCGCGGCCAGCTTCTGCGCGCCGCCGAGCGCCTGTATATATTTGTCGAGCGTCTGATCCGCAGTCGGCTCCGTGGGGCCGTCCGGGACGATTTCGATCGCATTGGCGTCTTCGGGCGCGATGGTGTACTGCGCCGCGAGACTCGGGACGACTTCGGGAGCCTGCGTGCCCCGGTGGCACGTCCAGCAGGTCAGGGCCCGTCGTCCTCCGAAGCCCGATTTGTTGAAATTGTTCACCATAAGAATCATGTTCCGGGCCATGCGCTTGCGCGGAACATCCTCGGCGAATTTGCTCTGGTCCTGCAGGCTCTCAGCCACGTGGCAGCCGGTGCAGTTGAGGCCGATGGCGGCTGAAAAGAATCCCATCGTGTCCATGAACTGGTTCACGGGAATCCCTTTCAGTACCTGAACGTTTTTGAAGACATCTTCCACCATCAGCGTCTTCTCTTGCGGAGCCTGACCCATTCCCGGCATGGCTGCGAGGAGCAACGCCGACGTCAGTCCGAGTGCATGTACAGTACATCGATTTGATCTAATTATCATGTTTTATTTTTTCCCAGATTGTTAAAAAACCCTCTCGCATTAGTGTATGCCATTGCTGCATTGGCTATTCTGGCGGTATGAATCTTGCCTTCGTCGGAATTGGGAAAATGGGTCGCCGGGATGGCGCGTAACTTACTACGCGCGGGGCACAACGTGGCGCTTTACAACCGCAGCCGCGAGAAAGCGGAAGCGCTGGCCGCCTCCGTCGGATATGGCGCCGCGCGCGTCGCCGGAACTCCCGCGGAGGCTTGCTGCGAAGCCGACGTGGTGATGACGATGCTGGCGGACGATCCGGCCGTGGAGCAGGTCGTTTTTGCGAACGACGGCATCGCAGAGGGCCTGAAGAGAGATGGGATTCATCTTTCGCACAGCACCATCAGCACGTCCCTGGCGCGCCGGCTGACCGACGAACACGCAGCGCGGAATCAGGGCTATCTGAGCATCCCGGTATTCGGACGTCCCGAGGCGGCCGAGACAAAAAAACTCGCGGTGGTCGCGGCCGGGCCCGCCGACCTGATCGAGCGCTGCCGGCCTCTTTTCGATGCGATCGGCCGCCACACGTTCGTGGTGGGGAAGGAACCGTGGCAGGCGAACGTCGTGAAACTATGCGGGAACTTCATGGTGGTCAGCATCATTGAGGCGTTCGGGGAGATTTTCGCGACTCTTAAAAAAGCGGGCGTCGAACCCGCTGCCTTTCTCGAAATCATGGACGGGCTGATGACGCCGCAGGCGATTGGACGCTACGGCCACATTATCGCGGAAGATCAATTCGAGCCGGCCGGATTTGCGCTACGCCTGGGCCTGAAAGACGTCCGCCTTATGCTGGCGGCCGCGGAGGAATGCGCGGCGCCCATGCCGCTCGCGAGCCTGGTTCACGACCAACTGCTCTCGGCTCTCGCGAACGGTCAAGGAGAAATGGATTGGTCGAGCGTCGCGCGCGTCTCGGCCCGCAACGCCGGACTGTAAGCCGGACCGAGGGACAGCGGGACTGCTCGAACGCTATTCGCGTGTCGCGTGCCCCATTTTGGCCGGATTCTGGCCATTCGCAGCGCCGGCCGCGACTTCGTGCACCAGCGGATAAGCGGGCCAGTGTTCCGGCGTGGATCGCGCGTACTGTGGGGAAACGGCGAGCTTCTCGCCGAGTTTCGCCGCGGCGTGCCACGGCCAGCGCGGGTCGTCCATGATCGCCCGGCCGATCGCGATCATATCGGCCTTCCCGGATGCGATGATGTCGCTCGCTTGCTGCGCTTCGATGATCATGCCGACGGTCATGGTGGTGATGCCGGTTTCACGCTTCACCCGCTCGGCGAAAGGCACCAGATATCCGGGTGCGACGGTGGGAATCTTCATGCCCGGAGCAATGTTTCCCGCCGATGGAGTCACGTAGTCGACGCCGAGTTCACGCAACGCTCCCGCGAATTGGACTGCGTCGTCGAGCGTAAGACCTCCGGGAACCCAGTCTTCGCCCGTAATGCGTACGCCGAGGGGCTTGTGCGGGGGCCAGGCGGCGCGCATGGCTTCCACGACCTCGAGCGGAAAACGGGCGCGTCTCGCTGCGCTGCCGCCGTATTCGTCGGTGCGATGGTTGGTCAAGGGCGAGAGGAACTCATGCAGCAGATAGCCGTGGGCGCAGTGGATCTCCACCCAATCGAATCCGCAGTGGTCCGCACGGCGCGTCGCTTGAACGAATTCATCCCCGATGCGCGTAAGTCCCGCCCGGTCGAGTTCCTCGGGAACTTGCCAGCCGCCGGTAAACGCCTCCGCCGACGGACCTACGGGTCGCCATCCACCTTCCTCGGCGGGGACGCCGTGGCCTTTCCACAGATCCCACGTGGGCCTGGTGGACGCTTTGCGCCCCGCATGACTGAGCTGGATCCCGAGGGGCGTTTTCGAGAACGCGCGCACATCCCGCACAAGCCGCGTGAGAGCCGCTTCGTTTTCGTTCGAATAAAGCCCCAAACACTGCGGTGAAATGCGTCCGACGCCGCTGACCGCGGTCGCCTCCAGGATCACGAGCCCGGCGCCGGAGACGGCGAAGTGGCCGATATGCATCCAGTGCCAGGGCTGTGCCGTGCCATCGATGGCGCTGTACTGGCACAGCGGCGAAATCACGATGCGATTCTCCAGCGTCTGTTCGCGCAGCTGGATAGGGGCAAATAACGGGCTCGGCATGAATTTTTCGGTGGCGGATCGCTAGGAATCTTCACCACATACTAGCTGCTATGATACGCCAGGCGCACGAAACGCGGCCCCGCCGCGCTACCGTGAGTCGAGAGAGTCGAATGGCCGGGGAGTTGGATCATGCGAAGCGTCATTGTGGGAATCGGGGCTCAGCGGGTGCGGCTGATGGTGGAAGTCCTGGCGGTATTGTGGATTACCGGCAGCGGGATTTCAGGCAGTGCTTATGCCCAGCAAGCGCCAGATCGGCAAATGCTCGAAGCTGATCGCGCTTTCGTCCAGGCCATCGCGAAATCCGACAAGGCCGCGCTTGCAAAGCTTCTCGATGCCGACTTCACCTGGACGGATTTCGGAGGAAAAACACTCACGCGTGCACAAGCGCTGCAAGCTCCGCTTCGGCCCGCGATCGCGGACGAAAAAGCCGCGGAGGTAAAACAATATTCGTACGGCGAGCTGGGAGATGTGCAGGCGAACGCCGGAAGGGCGCACGCGCTGCGCGTGTGGGCCAGACGGATTGGTGGGTGGAAGGCGATTGCCTATCAGGAGGTCATGTCCCTTGAGGCGCCCCCGTCCTTTGCGCCAGGAGCCGGGAAGGATTGCGAAAATCCCTGCAAGTCCATTGCGTACACTCCGCGGAATGAACAGGAGCGGGAGGTCGCTACGGCTTACTCGCGGCTTGAAACGGCGGCCATGGCTCACGATTCGCCGGTTTTTGCGACGCTGGTGGGCGATGAATTCGTCGCCGCCAGTTCCAACAGCAACAAGATCTACGACAAACGTGGGCGAATGGAAGATTTCGATCACGCGAAGATGGCCGGAGTAGCGCCCACACCGCTGGTATCCGCGCGGATGTTCGACTTCCGGGACGCCGTTTTGATGGTATCGGACCACGTCCCGGATCGCGGAAAACCGCTTCGGGTTATCCGGGTTTGGGTGAAACGAAACGGCAGGTGGATGGAGGTGGTGAGCTATCAAACGTCCGTGCAAACCGCCGCGGGACGTCCTTAGCTCTCATCAGAGCTCTCATCGCGCGCATTTCGAAAGAAAGTCCAGACACGGCGTCCTGAGTCGGCGTGCGAATGTGATCGCCCTCCCGGCGTGCTACGTTAAACGCATGAACTGGAGCGCCGGGGGAGCGATCGCGCTGGCGGCTGCGGTGATGATCGGGGCCTTCGGCGCGCACGCTTTGCAGGGAAGGCTCGATTCATACTCCCGAGGGATTTATGAGACGGGCGTCATGTACCATTTTTTTCACGCGTTGGGCATCCTGATCGTTTCCGTGCTGGCGCGCGCAGGAGCCCTGACGGCTTACCGGGCGGCCTGGGTGTGCGCGCTGCTGACAGCGGGCATCGTGTTGTTCTCCGGGAGCTTATATGCCCTGGCGCTCAGTGGGATCCGGATGCTGGGAGCCATTACTCCGTTCGGCGGATTGTCGTTCATTGCCGCGTGGATATTGCTCGCCTACTGGCTCATTCGCGGGACATAATTGATTCGCAGTCTCCTGCTCGATTGGCGTTCGCAGTCTCCTGTTGATTGGCTCTTGCTCGCAGTCTCCCGCTGGCGAGCTCTTGCTCGCAGGGCTCTTACTCGAGAGCTCTTTTTTGCTGGGCTCCCGCTCGAGGGCTCCCGCTGGCAGCTTCCTACTCGCGGCTCCTGTTACTCGGAGGCCGAGCCGCGTGCGCCGCTATCCGAGCAAGCCGCCGTGCCCGAGGCAGGCAATTTCGAACCCCGAGATGCGATACCGCGCGAGCATCGGTGGCAGCACCAGATCGACGACATTCGGCTTCGCCGAACGGTAACAACCGGGCGCTGAGACGATGGGAACGTCATCCTTGTACCCGAGCAGAAAGAGATTGCCTGGCTCGACAGGAGCGAGGAAGCGCTCAATCTGACAATCGACGCGGCGCATCGCCCGCCCCACGACGTCGTCCGGACCCGCGGGAGCCGTGGTCGACGCGACCATGACGAGGGTGGGATTCGGGCGCAGCAGATGCTGCAGGCTGCGGGCCACGGCGTTTTCTTCTTCCGTGCAGGCGAGGGCGAACGTCGCCGCCGTGCCGAGGCGTTCGAGCCGCTGCGCCATGATCGATTCGAACATGGTTCGAGCGCGATCGCCGGCCGTGGGGTCCGTATACAGAACGGCGACGGAGGGACTCCGGATGGGCCTGGCCTGGAGTATGGGGCCGCGTTCGTGAAGGATGTTGATGACCGCCTCGAGTTGTGGCCGGGCGACCGCGAAAGGGGCGCTTTTTACCGTGGCGATTCTTTGACCGGCGCGGGCAAAACTGAAGTTCGGGGCCGTGGCAACGACGAGATTCCCGGCGCAATTGATCTGTTTTAGCAGTTCGTCATCCACCAAAATGCAGGCGTCTTCCGTATTGAACAGATTCGCCCGTCCGCCGGCCGCCAGGCGGATTTCCAAAGCCCCGCATCCGATTTCGGCCGCGGCGAGACGCACCGCCTCATCCTCACTGACTTCGCCGTCTTCGAGTTCCGTAACCCAGACCTGTCCTAAACCTTCCGTTTCCAAAAGGCGGACGTCCTCGTCACTGAGAATATGTCCTTTTGCCAATAACTTACGGCCGCCCGGCCGAAAGATTGTACAGCACAAAATTCGTCCGGTGGATTCCCGGACATTCACGGTTTGAGCCCTCATGATCAACCATTCTCGTGGACAGTGCCACGCACCAACGGGTACGAGCGTCAAAAAGCATAAAGCGCGACTCAGTACCAGGTGTGACAACCAAGATCACAAGTGCCTGAAAGGTGGCCAGCTATATTAACGTACAAATAGTGGAAGATCTCATGAAAGTTTCTCAGTAACGCGGGTACTTTTTTTCTGAAAAGTGTTGTTACGCGACGACTCGTGTGCCTATCGGCTTTCCGCCGCAGAGAGCGGGTACGATTCCCGGCCGCGCGCCGGGCGCGATCAGCACTTGGCCCACTCCCTGACCAAGGGCACCCATCGCCGCTTCGAGCTTGGCCTGCATGCCTCCGGTGGCCGCGCCGGTGTGGATCAAGTCCGTAGCTTCGCGAGACGTCAATTGCGCGCAGGTGCTGCCGGACGCATCTCGGACGCCGTCCACATCCGTAAGAAAGATAAGCTTTTCGGCCCGAAAGCCAGTGGCGCAGGCGACCGCCATCTGGTCTCCGTTCACGTTATAGATCGCGCCGCTCGAGTCGCCGGCCACACAGGCCACGACCGGCAAATAGCCGGCGTCCACGAGAATATCGAGCAGGCGGCCATCGGAGGAGACGGGTTTGCCGACCTGACCGAGCTCGGGACTCAGTTGCACGGCATCTACGAGAGCCGCGCTCAGTCCGCTCAGGCCCACCGGAAGCGCCCCGGCGGCACGAAACGCGGTTACCAATTGAGAGTTGACGCTGCCGGCGAAAACTTTCACCACGGCGTCGATAACGTCCGGCGTGGTAACGCGCAAACCGTTTACGAAATGGCTCTCAATTCCTCGCTCGGCAAGAAAGCGCGTCATCTGTTTGCCGCCGCCATGGACGACGACCACGCGGTGTTCGCGCGAAAGCTCCGTTATTTCCTGGGCCAGGCGCTCGCGGGAGTCCTGGGCGTCGAGCAGCGTCCCGCCTAACTTGATGAGGATCTTCAAGATACGGCCCTCAGAGGAGTCCCGCTGTCTCGCCGAAACCGAGCGCCAGGTTCATATTCTGAATCGCCTGGCCGGCGGCGCCTTTGACCAGATTGTCGATCGCAGAGACGACGACGGCGCGCCCCGATTTAGGGTCATAATGCACGCCAATATCGCAAAAATTGGTGCGCGCGACGGCGCGTAAATCCGGGACTTGTTGTGCGGGATAAAGGCGGATAAAAGGTTCGCCGGCATAGGCCTTCTGATAAATGGCCAGAAGGTCCTCGGCGGAGTCTACGCCCGCGGCGCGAAAGTAAATGGTCTCGAGAATACCCCGATCGATGGGGAGCAATTGAGCGGTGAAGCTGAACTCGCTTTCCTCGATGCCGGAAACGCGGAGCACCTCGGGAACATGGCGGTGATCCAGGATGGAATAGGCGGAAAAGTTATCGGTGACTTCGCAAAAACTCGTTTTGAGCGAAGGCTTGCGCCCCGCGCCGCTGGTTCCGCTCTTGGCGTCGCAAACGATGCCGGAAGCGCGCACAACGACCCCCGCGCCGATCAGGGGTTTGATCGCCAGGTTAGCCGCGGTGGGATAGCAGCCGGGATTCGAGATGAGGCGGGCGCCTGGAACACGCGCCCGGCAGAACTCGGGCAGGCCGTACACCGCCTCCGCCAGCAGCTGCGGCTGGGCATGGCTCTCCTTATACCAGCGCAGATAATTTTCCACGGTCCCGAGGCGGAACGCTCCGCTCAAGTCGATCACCTTCGTGCCTGCCTCAAGAAGCGGCGGCGTCAGTTCGATGGATACCTCGGGCGGGGTGGCCAGGAAAACGGCAGCCAGTCCTTCGGCGCGAACCGCGTCCGGGGAAAACGCCACACGGCGGGGACCCGGATGCCCGATCGGCTGAGGCCGGTCATCCTTCGGAACACCATGCGCGGCGTCCCGGTGCTCGAGCAGGACCGGCTCGGCATGAGGATGCCTGCTCAGAAGGTCCACCAGTTCCGCGCCGCTATAGCCGCGGAACCCGACAATCCCAACGGGGGTACGCATGGTTATTTATTCACCGATATGAATAATTATACAAAATCCGGGCTTCTTGGTGGGAGCGGTTCACATGCCCGCGCCCACCGCCTTCTTCAGGGGCCGGTTCAAGGCGAACATCGCGAGGCCGGCGCCTACGGAAAGGGCTCCCAGCATGAGGAAGAACGAGTCGCGCGACATTTTTTCGTAGAACGTGCCAAGGTATCCGGTCAGATAATTGCCGAAGAAGTTCGAGAGGAACCACACCCCCATCAGCATGCTGGCGAGGCGGGCGGGAGCGACTTTCGTGACCAGGGACAGGCCGATCGGCGAGAGGTACAACTCGCCGATGGTCAACACCAGCGTGCTCCAGAACAACCACAGGAAGCTGATCTTCTGATCGGGACCGAGGCCTTTGGAGACGTACACGAGCGGCAGAAAAGACAGACCGAGGAGGGCTGCGCCGATGGCCATTTTGGTGACGCTCGGCGGCTCCTTGCCGCGGCGGGCCTGCCAGCCCCAGAACGCGTTGAGGATCGGAAAAAGGAAAAACATGCAGAAGGGATTGAAGGCTTGCAGCCAGGTGGAGGGCAGTTCCAGGCCGAAAATATGCCAGTCCGTATTACGGTCGGCGAAGAGCTGCAGGGTGTTGCCCTGTTGTTCGTAAACGGCCCAGAAGATCACATTGATGCAGCACAGGACGATCAGCCCGAGAATCGCGTTGCGTTCCTTGGGAGTAAGAGGGGCTTTGATCACGTGCGTTTCTTTCGCGCGTTTCAAGTGGTCGTCGGCGAGGTAGCGCTGGCCCGACAGATAAATGATCAGGCCCACGATCATGCCGACGCCGGCCGCTCCGAAACCGTAACTCCATCCGAGCTTCTGCCCGAGCGTTCCGCAGATCAGAGGGGAAAGAAACGCTCCAAAATTAAACGCCACGTAAAAAAACGTAAAGGCGCGGTCGCGGCGGGAATCGCCCGGGGGATAGAGGCTTCCGACCTGCGTGGAGATGTTCGGTTTAAAGCAGCCGTTGCCGACGATTAGAAACAGCATGGCAACGAGGAAGAGCGCGGGACGCATCATCATGAACTCGCCGATGGCCATGAGAACGCCGCCGATCACGACGGTCTTGCGCTGCCCCAAGACGCGATCGGCGAGCATGCCGCCGAACAGCGGCGTCAGATAGACGAACGCGGTATAGAGCCCGTAGATCTGCGACGCGAGCGGTTGAATGTTCAGCGGTCCGAAGACCGCCTCGATCCCATGCTGCAGCGCAGCGAAGCCGAGAATTTCGACCGTACCGCCCCGGAAGCCCTTGATCAGGAAATCCGTCATGTACAGGATCAGCAGGGCGCGCATTCCGTAATAGTTGAAGCGCTCCCACATTTCCGTGGAGGAGAGGACGAACAGCCCGGCCGGGTGGCCGAAGATGGTCTTGTGGCTGCGGACCGAGCGGAAGGCGTCGGGCGCGGTTGCGGTGGGGTTCACGAAAAGGCTCTCAGCTCGCTCGAGTTCTCAACTTGCTCGCAGTATACAATAGCCGCGAGAAAAGGAGAGAACGCCGGGAGCCGCTCCGTTTCCCGAAGGACAGCTCAGTTCGTTTTCTTCTTGAACACATTGAGAATCCCGCCGGCTGCCTTTCCGACGTCGGTAGCCGCTTTGCCGACATCGCGGGGCGCCGCGGTGATGCTTTTCAATTTTTCCTCGGCCATGCCCTTGATATCGGGCACGAACTTGGGATCGGCGGCGGGGCCTTGAATGCTGAAGGGCACATTGGAGGCAAGCGGGGAAAAAACGCCGCTCGTCTTGAGCTTCGCGCGCATTTTAAAATCGAGCGTGTTGGTGGGGCTGACCGCGCCCGAGCCCGCGATTTCGCCGATATTCGTCGCGATGATGGAAATATCCTGCAGATCGACGCCCTGGGCGTTGGAGTGCGCGTCCGCGCTGATATTCTCAAAGTCCGTACTGGGGCTCATGTTGATGCCGGCCATCTTCGCAACGCTGGTCATGCGGGATCCTAAATCGAAGTTCGCGAGCCGGGTTCCCTTGACGGCGAGGGTTCCCTTGATATCCAGCTGTTCGGCCGGACCGGTGATGGCGAAGTTCGCACTTAGCGTTCCGCCCTGCAGCGAGGAACCGCGCGGCAGCTCCACGGCAAGCGCCGGAAGAATGGCCGTGAGCTCCTGGATCTGCATGGCGGGAGCGTTCAGCTTCATGTTCAGCACCGCGCGCGGACCATCCAGTTTGTAAGTGCCGGTGAGTGAGGCTTCGGCTTTTCCGACGTGCACGTCGCCGTGGCTGAGCGATCCGGCATGCATGGCGGTGTCATGACGCAGGGAGAAATTGAAGTCCAGGGGCACCTTCGCGGGCATTCCATTCTTCGCCAACTTCACTTGATCCACCCGTATATCGCCTTGCAACGCGATCGTAGTGCCGTCGGAGCCGACGGTTCCGTTGACCGAAACCAGGCCGCCGAAGCCGGTCTCGGCGCGCACGGCCCCGCTGTGGATGATGTCCAGCTTGTCGAGCTTCACGGCGGCGGTGAAGGGCGTCGCGGCGGCGTCTTGCGAATTGATGGGACCCGCCTTGCCGGTCAGCTTCAAATCTCCGCCTCCCTGTATGGAGCAAGCGAGTGAAAAGGGGAACGACGCGCCGGCCGCGAAATCCTGGACTACGATGTCGAGCTTGTCGACGGTCTGGGTCATGGGATCGCCGCCGCGTTTCAGAGTTACACGCCCGTCCGAGATCTTCAACAGCCGGACGGAAAAGTCGGGAGCGGCAGAAGATCCCGGCGAGGAGGAAGCTTCGGGAGCGGAGGAGGCAGCCGACTTCACGCCGAGACTTGAAAAGTTCCAGACGCCGGCGGCGTTCTGCAGCAGCGCAATCTCAGGCTTCTTGATCTCAACGCTGACGACACTCAGTTTCTTAGAGAACACGAGTGCCCCAAGATCGACACCCACGGCGAGCGATTGGGTACTCAAAAACGGCGTCTTGCTAAACGCCGGGTCGTCCGCAATCGACAGATCAGCGGCCGTGAACGCGCCGGACCAAATGGAGAGTTTCAGATCGCCGAGTTTTACGACGCGCCCCAGCGCCTGGCTGAGCTCCGCTTCGAGGCGCGGACGAAACTGGTTGGCATCGACGAAAAACGGCAGGGCGATCGCGATTACGATCAACGCCGCCAGAACGATCCCGACGACGCGGGCAAGTCGTCCCATGACCGGTCCTCCCGAACCCTCAGTGTACTATCGCCTGCGTAGTAGAGTGTACTATCGCTGCTGCGAAAGAGTGTACTATCACTGCCGCGATCGTGGCGCTGCGGAAGGCGGCAGTGGTTGAGTGGAATAACCGGCTGGCGCGGGCGACGGACCGCCGAAAATGTGACAAACTAGAAGATTCCCGGAGGGGCGGTTTGATGGTCGGTCGCAAGGTTGCTCAATACCTATTCGTGGAAAAGCTCGGCGCCGGGGGCATGGGCGAAATCTATAAAGCCCAGGACACGCGGCTCGGACGGATCGTCGCGATCAAAGCATTGCCGAGCGCCCGTTCCGGCGACCCCGACCGGCGACGCCGGTTTCTGCAGGAAGCGCAGGCCGCTTCCGGACTGAACCATCCCAGCATCATCACGATTCATGACGTGATTTCGGAAGGCGATAACGAGTTCATGGTGATGGAGTTCGTCAGCGGGAAGACGCTGAACGATCTGATTCCCAAAGGCGGCCTGCGCGTTCCGCAGGCGCTGAAATACGCGCTCCAGACGGCCGATGCCTTGAAAGCCGCCCACAACGCCGGCATTGTGCATCGTGACCTGAAGCCCGCCAACATCATGGTGACCGATGCGGGTCTGGTGAAAGTGCTGGATTTTGGACTAGCGAAGCTGACCGACCGCAGCGGGTCGACGCAACTCGGCGAGGACGCCGAGACCATTGCGACGACCAGTCCGCTCACGGTAGAGGGATCCATTCTCGGCACGGTCAGCTACATGTCGCCGGAGCAGGCGCAGGGCAAAAAAGTGGACACGCGGTCCGACATTTTCTCGTTCGGGACGGTGCTCTACGAGATGCTGACCGGACTGCGCGCGTTCGAGGGTGAATCGAGCCTCTCTACGCTTTCAGCGATTCTCCGCGACGAGGTCAAGCCCATGATCGAAGTCGCGCCCGACGTGCCGCCGCAGCTTGAAGCGGTGATTCTGCAGTGCCTCCGGAAAAATCCGGACGAGCGCTGGCAGAGCATGAGCGAGGTGCAGGCGGCTTTGTCCGTCCTGAAGCGCGAGTCGGATTCGGGATCGTTGTACACGTCGCGCTCCGGAAGCCATTCCGGACTGGGCGCTCCTCCGTCCGGATTGCGCGGCCCGGCGACCGCTTCTTCGGGAACTGCGCCCGTTGCCGCGAAAGCGCAAAAGACGAATTTGATGATTCCGCTCGCCGCGGGTGCGATGGTGTTGATCCTGGCGATAGGGGGCGGAGTTTGGTTCCTGCGGCAGAGGGCCGCAAAAAAGGCAGCGGCCGAAGTTGCCGCCGCCATGGCCGCGCAAGCCGCCGCGGAAGCCGCGAAGCCCGCGGAGCCGGTCGCCGCCACGCCTGCGCCTCCCGCCGAAGAGACGGTGACCAACGATTCTATTCTGGACCTGGTGAAGGAGAAAGTTCCCACCAGCGTGATCCTGGACCAAATTCGGGACGCGAAAAATACGAAGTTCGATTTTTCGACGGCCGAAATCATCCGCCTGGCGAAAGGCGGAGTTTCGCCCGTGATTATCGATCAAATGCGTAATCCGAAGCGCGCCGCAGTCGCGTCGGCCCCAGCGCCTGTCAGTCCGAAACAACCGGCGGCCGCGCCTGCCGTGGCGTCGGTAAAGACGCCCGCCGCTCCCACGCCCGCGCCGGCACCTGCTCCGGTGGTCGCGCCGACCCCCGCCCCGGCCGCTTCCGCGGCCCCTCCGCCACCGACTCCGGCCCCCGCGCCGAAGCCGCAGACCACGCCCGTAACCGTGCAGGATGCCACGCCCTTCCGCATTGCGACCGCGGCGGATATTCCGCTCGATGTGGAGCTGGGCGCGCCGCTCAAGTTCACCGTCCTAGAGGATTTCAAGTCCGCCGGCATCACCGTACTCGCGAAGGGATCCACTGTGAACGGTGAAATCTCGGAGACGTCCAAAAAGAAGAAGTTCCTCGGCATCGGCGGCGGAGCCAAACTCAGCTTCACGCTCAGCAAAGCGTTCGGACCGGGGGGTGTGGAATTGAATGTGCGCGCGCTCGCGGCGCGGCGGGCCGATGGTGCAACCCAGCGCCAGGTGGACACGGGCAAAAGCGGAAACAAGACGACCGCCGCAGTTCAGGGCTCCGAATACATCGGGTACGTCGACGGTACGCAGACCGTGAACGTGCCGAAGTAAGCACGAGGACTCAAAATCCGGCGCACATCATTTATTCCCTCGCTCTCTTCTATTCCCTCGCTCTCTTCCCGCTGAGTACCAGTACAGATTTGGGCGATCAGCAGCAAGAAAAGCGGTCTTGTAAGCGTTTGAAAACTGGCCGCTCATGATAGGCTAGCCTTGAATGTCGCCTGGCGGGCCGAGGAATGCACTCCGGCTCTGATGGAACGCGGCTGGCTGGTTTAGGGGGAACAATTCATGGCATTTGGAAATAGTGCTCTGATTCCGTGCCTTTTAATGGCTTCGACGGCGGGCTTCGTCTCAGGTCAACTTGGTTCTGTGGGCGCACGCGGACCAAAAGGTATCTACGCCAACTTTCTCCTCAATGATAAGGTCGGTCTGGCGGAGGCAGCGGCTAATCCCAGCGGTTCGCCTGCCTATCCCAATCCGGCTGCAGATGCGGTCCTCGTCAAATACTTCACTACACTCCTGGATAATCCCGCGATTTCCGGGCTAGCGCCCCAAATACCGTGGTACTTACTGAACCCGAACGACCCCGGTTTCGACCCCTTCCACCCGGCGAAGGGAGCCTATACGTGGAACGCGCTGGATGACGTCTTTATCGCGGTGGATCAATGGAACAACGCTCCCGCTCACCGGGGGCTTCCACCGAAAACGATTCAGCTCATCATTTCACCCGGGTATAACTCACCCTCTTGGGTCTTCAACAACATCGACTCCAGCGTGTGCGGATGGAAGGAAAACTGTGGCGGAGCGGGCTCCTGCGACGGGTTGTTCCTGGCGCCAGTGCCGGCGGTTTCGCATCAGTGCGGATATACGACTCTTTTCTGGCAGGTGGAAAGCGGTACGCCGATGCAAGAGCCATTTCCGCTGCCATGGAATTCCGTCTATAAGTACGATTGGCAGACCTTCCTGGTTGCGCTCAACCAGCACATTCAGCTGGAACCGGCAAGCTACGCCTTTGACTCCATCGCCATGGGCGGACCGACGGCGTCCTCGACGGAGATGATTCTGCCCAACTTGGCCAACCAGAAGATAAGCCCATACCCTCCCAATAACCCCGACCCGAATTCCACCAACGTGGTGGGTGGGAAAGCGATGCTGACGTTAATGGCGCCGGGCGTCGTCCCCGCCGGTGAGACGGCAATCACCGTCGATGTGCCCACCGCATGGAACACGCTCTTCCAAAATTTCTACGGCTCGGATCCGAAATACCAAAATACCGATCTCCCGTTCATCCAGGAGTGGGATGCGGTGATCGACGTTTACAGCCAGATCTTCAGTGGCGTAACGCTGGCCCTCACCACCACCACGGACGCACTCCCCGCATTCCCGGTCGCGGCGTCTTCCCCGTTGTTAGTCGCTGCGCCAGGTTTTGAATCGGACTGCGGCAATGACCCAACGACCGACCCGAACGACGTAATGGCCTGTGCGGCTGTAACGCAGGTCCTGGCGTATTACACGAATCCGTTCGTCGGCGGGAACAATGCAAAGCTGGTCTTTGAGGCCGGGATGACAGCGGCTCGAGACAGTTATGACCTTGGAACCAACGGCATAAAATGGTTGGCGGCGACGACGGCCGCGGGCACGGCGCACGTGGCCGGCACCCCCTTCCGCTTGTCTCGGATCCTCGGCGGACTGCAGTTTGCCCATACGTTCTCCGCCACGAAGCATGACATCCAGGCGGAAGGTTGCCCGACATACCCCATGCAGTGCAGCGGCGGCGAGCCCGATGGCTCACTCACGCCAGGCGAAGGGCTCGAAAATGTGCTGAGTATCAGCTTTTTTCCTGGTACGGCGGCGGGACCATCCTTTTGCGCCTACACAGCGGGCTACGGATGCGGATCCACGAGTGTGACCAACTTCGGCAACTTCAACTACAGCGACGCACCGATGAATTTTTTGGAGATCTATGATGGCGATATTCTATACGCATCCGGCCTCAGCCAATGCGAGATGATCTCTATCACGGGCAGCCCCGCGTCACCCGGCAACCCCGCCATTCCACCGGATGTGAGCGCATGCCAAACGATCACGTCCGACACGCTGACGACGCAGACAGAGTTGAATGGAGCGAGCCAGAAGCTGTTGAGTATCGCCGAGCCGACAGGGTCGCGATAGGCGAGTAATCGCGCAGGCCGTAAATCAAAACTTCATCCCCGGCGCCCGGCGCCTCCTCGCTGAATTCGCGAGGGCGTAAATGAAGTTCAGGCCGGGCGTTGTTCCCCAATGACCGAGCAAACGAGGCTTGATGTGTTCGCGCCGCAAGGGCTCGGTCATCAGCGGGTTCGCATAGAGTTAAATTTGTCTGATGGAAAGATAGTTGGTCGCGCGCCACCAGGCGTCGATTTGAGCAGATTCCCCGGCGGTGAGGGTGGGGGCGTTCATGCGGAACATCGCGGTTCTTACGAACCGGTTACGTCTGCCGGTGCAGTTCCAGCGCCGCGTTGAACTCACATCCGAAGAAGGCGATCACGGCCAGGACGTAGCACCATACGAGCAGAGCGAGTCCCGCTCCGACGCTCCCATAGAGGACGTTGTAGTCGGTAATGTGGCGAAAATACCAGGCGACGCCCAAGGTCGAGACCAGCCATAGGGCCATCGCCACGAAAGCTCCCGGCAGGACGTCTCCAAGACGCTGTTTGCGATTCGGACCGAAGTAGTAAAGCAGCGAAGTGGCAACCACCATCCCGGCTGTGGCCACGAGGAAGCTCAGCACGCGCCAAAGAACCCGTACCGATCCGCGCACACCGTCGTTTTCATCGACGACCCCGAGCCCGTGAATGAACCAGGCCTGAGCCTGATTGCCGAACACGAGAAACAACGACGCACCCAACAACGGCACCGAGGCGCCGATCACCAGCAGAATGGCCACAATCCGCTCGGAGACAAAGGACCGGCCGGTGGGAATCCGATAAATTGCGCGGAAACCTTCCATCAGGCTCACCATCACGCCAGAGCCGGCCCATGCGGCCAGAACAAAACCGGTAGCCAAAAGGCCGGAAGGGCGCTGGTAGCGGACATTGAATAATTGCCGCACCACGTCTTCCGTGCCCGGCGGGACAACGTCGAAAAGCAGCCGGACAATGGTGCGCGAAACCCGGTCCGCGTTGGCCTGTACGAGCAAGGAAGCGAGGGTGGTCAGAATGGGGAAAAACGCGAGAAGCGCCGAATACGCGGCGCCTTTGGCGATCCCGAAACAATTGTCGCTGTAGAGACCGATGGCTGCCGCGCGCAGGACCGTCCAGAAGCGGGTCAGCCATCCGACTTCAACGACGTTGATCGGGGATGCCGCGTTCATCCATCTAGATTATGCACGAATTAAGATCGCACCCAAATTATGGGACGTGGCGCGCCCCGTGCTATTCTGGAGGTTCTGGTAGAGGAGCGGGGGCCATCAGTAGCCAGCGCGCGGTTCCGGCGAAATCCCGGAGCGCATGGTGAGCAGGGCGTCCTCGCCGAAATCGCTGCGATGGATTCGAGCGTAGCGGTTGGGGGGTAAGGTTAACACCTGCCCACTGTCATCTGGTCCGCATTGTGCGGCCAGGTGGAGCGCTATCGGGTAGTGGTACAGACCCTCCTGGCCGGGGCTGCTGCTCAGCTACGGCGCGCTTCCTCTATTCATCCAGTTTTATGGGTGCACGCTTCGAGCGTAGTGCACAGTAGAGAGCATATGGACGTTTTTGAGCTGACGCGCCGCCTGGTGGACATCGACTCCGTCACTCCTCACGAGGAGGAAGTGGGCCGATTCCTGTCCGGCTATCTGGGCGATTTCGCGGCGCGCACCGGCGGCACTGTGGAGCGAATCGAAGTGGAGCCGCACCGCTATAACGTCCTGGCCTACTGGGACCGGCCGGTGCTGACGTTCTCGACGCACATGGATACGGTTCCGCCCTTTTTCCCTTCGCGCGAGGACGACGAATTCATATGGGGCCGCGGCGCGTGCGATACCAAAGGCATCATTGCGGCCATGCTGCTGGCGCTCGAGGCGCTTGTCGAAAGCGGGGAGCGCCGGGTCGCGGCTCTTTTCGTGGTGGGCGAGGAGCGCAACAGCGCGGGAGCCTGGGCGGCAGCGAAGGACCCCCGAGGGAGCCGCTATCTGATTAACGGCGAGCCCACCGAAAACACACTGGCGCTCGGATCGAAGGGCGCTCTCCGCTACGAGCTGATCGCGACCGGACGCATGGCCCACTCGGCGTATCCGCATCTGGGCGAATCGGCGATCGAAAAATTACTGGACGCGCTCGCGCGGGTCCGGCAGATCGCTCTGCCGGTGGATGCAGTGCTCGGTGCGAGCACGCTCAATATAGGGAGCATCGCGGGCGGCCGCGCACCGAACGTGATTCCAGATCACGCGCAGGCGGAAATTTTTATTCGGCTGGTGGACGACGGAGACAGCACGCGGAAGGCAATTTCCGAAGCCGCCGGAACGTCGGTGGAAGCGCGCGAAGTGCTGTGGATTCCCGCGGTGCATCTGGGCTCGGTCGAGGGCTTCGCCACTTCCGTCGTGTCGTACACGACGGATATACCCGCATTTCAGGGAGCCTGGGGCGAGCCGTTTTTGTTCGGCCCCGGGTCGATTCATGTGGCGCATACCGCCGAGGAGCGCATTCCGAAACAGGAGCTGGCCGCCGCCATAGAAACGTATCAAAATCTGGCAAGGAAGTTGTTAGCCAGGAGGGAAGCGTAAATTATGAACGATCAATATCGAGTCGCGATTGCCGGCGCCACGGGAGCCGTGGGCGCCGAGTTTCTCCTTTGTCTGGAAGAAAGAAAATTTCCGATCTCCGAATTGCGGCTGCTGGCCTCCGCTCGCTCCGCCGGGAAAAAGGTGCCGTTCCGCGGGCGCGAAATCGCCGTGGAGGAACTGACCGAGGCGAGCTTCAAGGATATTGACATCGCGTTCTTCAGCGCGGGAGGTTCGATCTCCAAAAAGTTCGGCCCCATCGCGGCCAAGGCTGGCGCGGTGGTGGTGGACAACTCCTCGGCATTCCGCATGGACCCGTCGGTTCCGCTGGTGATTCCGGAGATCAACCCGGACGCCCTTGCCCGCCACAACGGCATCATTGCGAATCCCAACTGCTCGACGATCATCGGCATTGTGCCGCTGTGGCCCATTCATCGGACCAATCGCATTCACCGGCTGATCGCTTCCACGTATCAGGCTGCGTCCGGCGCGGGCGCCGCGGCCATGGAGGAACTGCGGGAATCCACGCGCGCCCATCTGGAGAATCGCGAATACAAGAATACGGTGCTGCCGCATCCGTATGCGTTCAATCTCTTCAGCCATAATTCCAAGATCGATCCCGAAACCGGCTACAACGAAGAAGAGACCAAGATGATCAAGGAGACGCGCAAAATTTTCGGCGATCCGGACATTCGCATCAGCGCGACCTGCGTCCGCGTGCCGGTGCTGCGCGCGCATTCGGAGTCCTTGACGTTCGAGTGCGAACGGCCCATCACGCCCGCCGAGGTGCGGGCCATTCTGCGCGACGCGCCGGGCGTCAAACTGGTGGACGATCCCGAGAAGAATTATTTCCCGATGCCCAAAGACGCCTCCGGCCAGGGCGACGTCCTGGTCGGCCGCATTCGCCAGGATCTCAGCGATCCGAGCGGACGATCGATCAGCATGTTTGTGGCCGGCGATCAATTATTGAAAGGCGCGGCGCTCAACGCGGTGCAGATCGCCGAAGTAATGGCCGAGCGCGGGCTGCTGAAGAGAGCAGCGGTACGTTGATTGTAGGCGTGGGCATTGCATGAAACTCGCGATCGTCGGCTACGGGAAAATGGGCAAGCTCATCGAGCAGCTCGCCCCGGAGTATGATTTCACGGTGCACGCCTGCCTCGACCTGAAGGACGACATCGCCCGTGCCGCGGGATCGGACGTAGCGATCGAGTTCACGGTGCCGGAAGCGGCTGCAGGCAACATCGAGAAGCTGGCCGCGTTGCGAGTCCCCGTGGTGGTGGGGACGACGGGCTGGCTGGCGGACCGCGCGCGCGTGCAGGCGGCGGTGGAGCGCAACGGTACCGGCCTGGTGTGGAGTCCGAATTTCTCGATCGGCGTAAACGTATTTTTTCGCCTGGCGCAGGAAGCCGCCCGTCTGCTGGCGGAGGAGCCGAGCTACGGCGCGTGGGCCTGGGAGATTCATCACGACACCAAGAAAGATGCGCCTTCGGGTACGTTGCTGAAATTGGTGGAGGACATGAAAACCGCGGGCTACTCCCGCCCGATCGACGTAAGCAGCAACCGCGCGGGCCGCCATCCGGGAACGCATGAGATCGGTTTCGACTCCGCCGCCGATACGATCACGCTGCGGCACGCCGCGCGCAGCCGCGAAGGTTTCGCCCGCGGAGCCCTGAAAGCTGCACAATGGATTGTGGGAAAGCAAGGCGTGCACGAATTTGCCGACGTACTCTTTCCCAAGAGGCAAAGCGCTGTTTGAGGTGAAACCATGTTTAAGGGCTGCGGCACAGCACTCGTTACTCCGTTCCGCCGGGACCTGTCGCTCGATGAAAGCGCCATGCGGCGTCTGGTCGAACGGCAGGTGCGGGCGGGCATCGATTTTCTCGTACCGTGCGGAACCACGGGCGAAAGTCCGACGCTGACCCGCGCGGAACATCTCCGCGTGGTGGAGATCACGCTGGAGGTCGCGAAGGGGAAAATTCCGGTCGTCGCGGGAGCGGGCGGTTACAATACGGCCGAGGTCATCGAACTCGCCCGCGAACTCGAGCACATGGGCGTCGACGGGATTTTATCGGTCACGCCTTACTACAACAAGCCGACCCAGGAAGGTTTATATCAGCACTACCGTGCGATTGCGGGAGCGGTGCGAGTTCCGATCATCGTGTACAACGTGCCGGGACGCACCGGAGTGAACGTGGAGCCCGCGACGCTGAAGCGTCTGGCGGAGATCGATAACGTCGTGGGGGTAAAAGAAGCCTCCGGCAACATCGGGCAAATGGCCTCGGTATGCCACAACCTTCCGGCGGATTTCGCGATCCTGTCGGGCGACGACGCGATCACTATCCCGCTCATCGCGCTCGGCGGCCGCGGGTTGATTTCTGTGGCCTCGAACGAAATCCCGGCGGAGATGACGCGGCTGACGAACCTCGCGATCGCGGGCGACTACGCGGGCGCCCGTTCTTTGCAGAAAACCTGGTTTCCGCTACTCGAGGTAAATTTTGTGGAGTCGAATCCGATTCCCGTAAAGGCCGCCATGGCCCTGATGGGGTTGGTCGAGCCGGTATACCGGCTGCCGATGTGCCCGCCGCAGGCGCATAATGAAGCGAAAATCGAGGCGGTGCTCAAATCCTGTGGGCTGCTGCCCGCGCAGGTTTTCATCGGCCAAAGCATGCACGCCGACTAAACACGGGCGCCTCGCGAAGACCGCCCCGATTCGAAAAAACGACTCCGAAAGAATGCAGAAAAAGATAGAAGAGCTGTTCGATCACAAGCCGTCCGTCTATACAGAGGATCATTTCGCGCTGTTCGCGCGGTTCAAGCAAGCTTTGAACGAAGGGAAAATCCGCGCCGCGGAGCCGGACCCTTCGACGCGCACCGGATGGCGCGTAAACGCGTGGGTGAAGAAAGGCATCCTTCTCGGAATGCGCATGGGCACGGTCGTGGATATGTCGATCGACTCCGCGCGTCAGCCCTTGTTCGACAAAGCCACGTGGCCGGTGCGCCGTCTGAGTTCCGGAGCGGGGGTGCGTGTGGTGCCGGGCGGCTCGAGCATACGCGACGGCTGCTACCTGGGCAAAGGCGTAACGTGCATGCCTCCCATGTACATTAACGCGGGCGCGTGGGTGGGCGACGGAACCATGGTGGATTCGCATGCTCTGATCGGGAGCTGCGCGCAGGTGGGCTCGAACTGCCACATTTCGGCGGCGGCGCAAATCGGCGGCGTGCTGGAGCCGGTCGGCGCGATGCCGGTAATTATTGAAGATGAGGTTCTGGTGGGCGGAAACTGCGGCGTTTACGAAGGTACTGTCGTGAAGAAGCGCGCGGTGCTCGGCAGCGGGACGATTCTGACCCGATCCACGCCCTTGTATGATCTGGTGCGCGGCGAAATCCTCTCCGCATCCGGGGAGGAGCCCCTCGTCATTCCCGAAGACGCCGTGGTCGTGGCCGGATCGCGCGCCATCGGACACGGCAAGGGCAAGGAATGGAACATCTCGCTGTACACGCCGGTGATCGTGAAATATCGCGACAGCAAAACGGATGCGCGGGTGCAGCTCGAAGACTTACTTCGCTAGCAGAATTTCCAGGGTTTGACGCGCGGCGCGTTCCCAGGTGAAAGCCCGTGCCCGATCGCGGCCGGTCCGGGCGAGCTCCGCGCGCAACGCTTCGTCCGCCACAATGCGCGTCAAGGCGGAAGCCAGAGCGGCTTCGTCGAGCGGCGGGAAATACAGCGCGGTATCGCCGGCTACCTCGCGCAACGGCGGAATATCGGAACACGCGAGCGGGACGCCAGCCGCCATCGCTTCGAGCACCGGCATTCCGAAGCCTTCAAAGGTCGAAGGATAAACACACGCGAGCGCACGATCGTAGAGCCCGAACAATTCGGTTCGGGAGATCCAGCCCGTCAATGTGACGCGATCCCCCAGCTTCAATTCCACCACCAGCCTTTCGATGGCCTCGGCGTGAAAACCCCGGAAGCCCGCGAGCACCAGCCGGAAGTCGCGCTCCGCGGACGCATAGGCGCGAATCAGACGCTCGATATTTTTATGCGGATGGAGCGTCGAGACGCACAGGACAAAGCGTTCGAGCTGTTCCCGCCTCAAATCGAACAAGGCCGGATCCACGCCGTGGTAAACCACGCGGATGCGCGTTTCCGGGATGCGATAAAAGCGCAGCAGATCCGCGCGCGTCGCCTCGGAAACCGCGATGATGCGAGCGGCCCGATGCGCCGCCGCCCACAAAAAGAATCGCCAGAAGGGCAAATCGAACCATCGGAAATATTCGGAATGCCGCAGGTGCTGGAGATCGTGAAACACGGTGACGCTGGGCACGGTGGTGAATATCGGCGCGGTGAATCCAGGGTTCAGGAGAACGTCGAGCCCGAGTCGCGATGCTACCAGAGGTAGAATCGTCTGCTCCCAGGCGATTCGCAGGAGCCGGGACCGGGCCTGCACGGCTTGCGGCTGCGCGTGAAAATTTGCCGCCCGCGGCGTCAGGTCCGCGCCGGTTTCCCGATTCGTAAATACGAAGTATTCATTTTGGGAGTCGATCCGCGCGAGGGCGGCGAGCAATTCGCGCAAATAAATTTCGGTGCCGCCCACACCGCCCGGAATCAGGTATAGGGCGTTGACGCCGATGCGGGCCATTTAGCGGTTCACGCGCGCCAGACCTTCCCGCGCGGGCTGATTGAGCCGATTGATCGACAGCGCGCGTCGATAGTCCCGCGTGGCCCCGGCCCGGTCGCCCCCCTGCTCTTCGATGATGCCGCGATAGACGTAGGTCATTTCGAAGCGCGGATCGTAGCCTTGCGCGAGATCTAATTCCTTCAGAGCCTCGTCGGTCTGCCCACGTTCCGCGTAGACTTTACCGAGCACCGCGTGAACGTGCGCGCCATTTTCCAACGTCTCCGCCTGGCGCAGCACGCGAATCGCTTCGGTGCCGTTGCCGGCGCAATCGAGGGCCAGAGCCCAGTCCATCAGAAGATCGAAGCGCGGGGGCTCTAGCTTAGAGGCGGCTTCGTAATTGGCCGCGGCCTCGGGGCACTGTCCTCGGCCGTAATACTCGTAGGCGAGCTGAAAACGCGGACGAAGCTTGTGAGGGGACTTCGCGGCCGTATCCGTCCACAACACCACCGGATCTCCCCATATTTCATTTCGCTGATACGTGAGCACTGCGAGAACCGCACAGATCCCGGCGCCGATCCACATGGCCTGTTGCACTTTCAGGTGGCGAAGCAATTCGAGCGCGATGAGGATCAGGCCCAGAAAAGGAAGATACATCCGCCGTTCCGCCAAAGGATCGAAGATCGGAACGAAGGACGAAGTCGGGGCCACCAGCACCACAAACAGGATGGCGCCGAACGAGGCGAGCGGCCAGCGTTTCCGGAATATCCACACTCCGGCTAGGACGGCGGCCATCGCCACCAACCCGATGATTGCACCGTGCTCGAGAACATTGTGCGAAACGGCCACTTCCGGATCCACGTTTTGCCCGAAGGGCAGGAAGAAGAGCCGTACGTAGGACCACACCACGCGGCACTGGGTGAAGAAATACGTGAGCGGCGTCAAGCCCGCGATTCCGAATCCCGCGGTGGCCGCGCCCCGCAGCACCCGCACGACCATAAACGCACCCGCAGCCCCGCAGACGGCCACCAGCGCGTAGAAGACGGCATTCTTGCGCAGCCCTCCACGTTTCCAGAAAAAATCGACCAGGATCACGACGATTGGAAAAACGGCGGTATGTTCTTTCGTCACCACGGCCGCGCCAAACAGCGCGACCGATGCGAGTGCGCGAGGCAATTTCATGGGGCCCTCGCCGCGATAAAGGAATACGGCGAGACCAGCGTAGAAGAAGAACACGCTCAGGGCCTCGGAGCGGCTCGCCACGTAAGCGACCGACTCCGTTTGCGCCGGGTGTACCAGAAACAGGGTCCCTGCGATCACAGCGAGCACGTCGCGCTGGCGGCCTTCGATCTTCGTCCAGGCAAGGAAACGCGCCGCGATGAAGGTCACCACGACCGAGGTAAAAAAATGCAAGAGCAGATTCGTGAGGTGGTAGCCAAAGGGATCGACACCACCCCGCTGGTAATCCAGCCAGAAGCTGAACATCAGCAAGGGACGAACGCCCGCGATCCAGGCCCGGAACGGTGCGAGCCCGATCGATGGATTCATGAACGGAAGAACGCGATCGTCGAGCACGAAAGGTCCACGCAGAGCGGGCCCGTAGATTTCAAACGCGACGAACAGCGCGGCGAGAGCGGTGGCCCATGGCCACCAGATCCACGGCCGGGCGGGAGGGCCAGTCGTTCCGGCTCCGGCTTTGCCGGGAACCTCGGCGCTATTTTTGGCCAACCGCTTGGTTTTTTTCATGCACAGATTCCATATTGAACTCGAGGATCGCCACCTTTTGAATGAGCGCGATGTTGGAGTCCTTTAAGTGGGAAATAATCATCGATAACCGATATAAAACAATGATAAAAACCCCGCCGGCGGCAATCAGCACCGCGAGGGCCACATCACTCACGCCAAGCCAGGCCGGCATGCGGCTCACCAGACCGCGCCAGCGCGAAAGAATCAGCAGTACGACCGCGGCCGCGAGCCAGCTCACCGAAAACTCCACGCGGATGTGCTCCCGCCGCACCGAAAGAAGTACCAGCCCGGCGAGCAGCAGGCTGAAAATCGCCACGACGTCCATCATGCGGTCCATGTGCTATTTTCTCCTCGGTTCGAACTTCAGCACGTTGACGAAGACGCCAAGTAATACGTGCACCATGTAATAGACCGATTTCACCGCCGTGATGGTGCTCCGCCCGGTTTTGCGCGGACGCATGCGGCAGGGAATTTCCACGAAACGGAAGCGCCGGCGCTGGAGCACGACGAGCGCTTCGATTTCCGGATATTCCAAAGGAAACGTCCGGCTGAACACATCGAGCGCGGTGCGATTCACGCCCACAAAACCGGAGGTCGGGTCGTGGACGGGCTTGCCCAGGATCGGCCGCAGTATGGCGCGAAAGAAAGCGATGGCCAATCCGCGGGTGACGGTAGTATGCTCGCCGGCGCCGTCCACGAACCGCGATCCGATGACCATCTCGCAGCGTTCCTTCTGTAAAGTCTCCAGGATTTTAGGGATATCCCGAGGATCGTGCTGACCGTCGCCATCGACGCGAATCACGTAGTCGAATCCGTGCTGGTAGGCGAGCCGGTAACCGGCCTGTACGCAGCCGCCGAGCCCCAGATGATACGGCAGCGCCAGGACCCCGGCGCCCGCGCTCCGGGCGCGGAATATGGTCGCGTCCTTGGAACAATCGTCCACCACCAGGACAGGCGTTCCCGGCATCACGCCGCGGACTTCCTCGACCACGCCTTGAATTGCCCCTTCCTCGTTGTAGGCCGGAATCAGAATCATGAGCTTCACAGCGACGCGACCTCACGGAGAGAGATCCGGTGTGCTCGCGCGAGTTTCTGAAATTCGAGCGGCGTCAGCTGTCGCCCGGCGGCCAAGCGCCGGCGTTCCCGGACCAGCCTGGGCAAGCGGAAAAGCGTGGCGATGTGCGCCCGGAATACGAGAAAGGGCAGCAGCCACTGATCGTGGCCCGCCGTGCGATATTGGCCCGTCCGTCCCAACCCGCCGAGGAGCGCAACAACATGCCAGAAGTACCGCGCGCAAGAAGCAAAAGGAACGCGCCATAACATCCGCGCGGGAAAATTCTTGACCACCGTATAAAGACGGTTGCGTTCCACATAATACGCCTTCATCGGCGAGGCCTCGCCCATGGTATGCGAATAACGATGCTCCACGGCGGCTTCCGGAACGTAGAGGCAATCCCATCCGGCCCAGCGCGCGCGCAGGCCCAGATCGGTGTCTTCACAATAAAGGAAGTAGCTCTCGTCGTACAGACCGATTTTCTCGAGCATCGCGCGCCGGTACAGCGCGGCGGATCCGCTCGGAAACAACGCCTGGCGCTTTTTCGAAAACGCATCCGGCGCTTGTCCATGGCCCCGCTGTTTGCTCGATCCATCGGCCGCAAGCAGCATGCCGGCGGAATCGAGCGTGCCGGTTCCCGCGAGCATCACCCGGGACGCAAACATTCCGGCCTGGGGGTTGCTTTCGGCAGCTTCCACTAAAGCTTCGAGCCATCCCGCGTCCGCGGCGGCGTCATCATTCAGAGTCGCCAAATAGGGCGCCTCCGTTTCCCGAAACACCTGATTCACCGCCGCGCCAAAGCCGACGTTCGTGGAGTTGTAAATCACCCGGGCGCATCCGGGATCGGTCACGCGGCGGATACCGCTATTGTCCACAACCACAACCTCGAAACGCCGGAATCTCTGGCATTGAAGGGAACGCAAACAATCGGCCAATGCATCGCCTGCGGTCAGCGTCGGCACGGCCACACTGACCAGCGGTGTAACCAAAGGAGGCAAGAAATGATTTTATCCCACCACCACGAACGGGTTCGCCGGCTCCGAAAGCGACGCGCCTTCGGCCGGGGGTTCCGCTTCGACGTCCCCCGTTTCGGACCCTTCGGCCTCCAGATCGAGATAGCGCGGATCCAGTAGCCGGTCCGTTTGGAGATTGCCCATAGCCGAAAGCAGGGTTTCCTGGATATGCGGATATTCCTGCTCCAGACCTCCCAGAACGTCGCGCAGGGTACGCCGCACCGCCCCGGCTCTCAAAGAGCAGCCGCAAGGGACCACGGGCGCGCCGAGCAAGGCTGCAAACGCCGCGGTCAATTTCTCGTTGACATACACCAGCGGACGGATGAGACGAAAATCGCGCTCCCTCGAATACGTTACCGGCGGCAGCGCGCTGATGCGTCCCGTGAACAAAGCGTTTCGCAGGAAGGATTCGCACAGGTCGTCCGCGGTATGACCGAAGGCGATGACGTTCGCACCCAGTCCGCGCGCGATTTCGTACACGGCGCGCCGGCGGAACCGGCTGCACAGGTCGCATCCATGATCGGGCTTCTCTTGCAACAACCGCAGAGAGGGGTTGTCCGTGAAATACGTCCAATCGACGTCGCGCTCCTTCAAGTAATCGCCGAGCGGTTGGACCGGCCGCAGGAACTTGCCCTGCTCCACGGTGAACGCGCATACCGAAAAATGGATGGGTGCGCGCTCCGCCAGGCGCAGCAGCACTTCGAGCATGGTCAGCGAATCTTTGCCGCCCGAGAGCGCAACCGCCACGCGATCGCCCTCCCGGATCATCTTGAAACGGGTGACGGCGTCGCCGACCTTGCGCAGCAGTGTTTTTTCCAGGTCCAAGTTTCTATTATACGGACGATCAGGCTCGTGATCCGCCGGTTTTCAATCCGGGAGCAGGACCGCGGCGCCCCGGATCGCGTCGTTTTTTAAAGCATTGAGAGCGCGATTCGCGTCCTTGAGCGGGAAAGTCTCGGTAAATACCTCGATCGGGACTTTGGGGGCGAGTTCGAGAAAGTCCCTTGCATCCGCCCGCGTATTATTGGCGACGCTGCGGACCACGCGCTCGTGATAGAGAAGCTCATAGGGCATCGAAGGAATCGGGCTCATGTGGATTCCTCCGAGCACTACCGTGCCGCCCATTTTCAAATTGGCCAGCGCGGCCGGAACCAGTTCGCCCGCCGGCGCAAACAGAATCGCGGCATCCAGCTTTTCAGGCGACGCATCCATCCCGCCGCCCGCCCATACGGCTCCCAGTTCCCGGGCAAGCTTTTGATGACGTTCATCGCGGGTGAAGGCCAATACCCGCACACCCCAGAAACGGGCTACCTGAATCGCAATGTGGGCGGCGTTGCCGAAGCCGTACAGTCCCAGCGTCCGTCCCGGGGTTTGCGCACTGAGTCCCGCGACGCGCAGGCAACGGAATCCGATGATTCCGGCGCATAACAGCGGTGCGGCCTTCAGATCGGAGAAGCCATCCGGGAGATGGTAAAGGAACGCCGACGGCGCAACCATGAACTCGGCATATCCGCCGTCCGCGGTATAGCCGTTAAAGGAGGCCGACGGGCACAGATTTTCGCGTCCGCTTCGGCAGAATTCACAGGTTCCATCGGTCTCCCGCAGCCACGCCGCGCCGACGCGGTCGCCCGTCCGAAAACCCGTCACGCCGGAACCGATTCGCTCGACGACGCCCACCACCTGATGGCCCGGGATCACGGGCGATTTGCCGGGGGCGAGCTCGCCTTCGACCACGTGCAGATCCGTGCGGCACACGCCGCAGGCGCGGACGCGAATCAGCACTTGTCCATCTTCCAAGCGATCGGGCGAGGGGACCTCCGCGTATTCGAGCGGATTCGTCTCGACGGGCGCGGACGCTTTCAGGATGCAGGCTTTCACCGGATTCCTTCCGCGCGGTCAGGTCCGCATGCGCGCCAGCAGATAGAATCCGGCGAGCGAGAAAACAACGTCCGGCGACCAGGCGGCCACTTGCGCCGGCAATTGGCTTAAGTTCCCGACCTGTTCGAAGACCTGCCCGATGGACCAATAAAGAATATAGATCCCGAGGCTCATGCCGACGCCAGCCATGGCGCCGCGGTTCCCAGCAAGAAAGGCGAACGGGATCGAAACCATCGCGAGAATCAAGGCAAATAACGGCACCGAGAATTTCTTATAAAACTGCACCTGCAGGGCGACCGTATCGAAACCGCTCTGCTGAAGTTCACGAATGTAGCTCGAGAGTTCGCGAAAATTCATCTGCCGGGACTGCTTCACTTCCTTGACGAAATAATCGGGCGGTTCCTCCAATTCCAGGAACGTGCGCGTCTTTCCGGAGAAATCGTCGAAGTGCGTGACATTGCTTGCAGTCATGTCACGGCTCCAGCCGTTTTCAAAAACCCAGGCTTTGGAATTGCGGTCCCAGCGAGCGCGTTCGGCGAAAATGTGGCGCTTCAGGCGAAAGCGCTCCAGGTCGATCTCATACACGTTCACGCCGAGCATCACCTGCTCGGCCGAATCGAAGTAGCGATAGTAATAGACGCGATCGCGCAAGCCATAAATCCATCGCCGATCCGGCCGCAGGAAGGTCTGCGCGGGCCGGCCCTTAATCTCGGCGCGGATCGCGTCCTGGCGGCGGTCGGCTTCGGGAACCCAATAATGATCGAACGCGAACAGACTGCCGCTCAGAAAGAATCCCGCGAGCAGGACCGGAGCGGTCAGCCGGTAGACGCTGATCCCGCACGCCTTCACCGCGGTGACCTCGTTGTTTTTCGTGAGGACTCCGAAGGTCACCAGAACTGCGGTCAGAACGCCCACCGGCGTTAGATCGTAAATCAGGCGCGGCGTCAGGAAAAAGTGATACGTCAGGACGCGCGACATGGGAATGTGATTCTTGACGATATCGCTCAGCAGCTCGAAAAACGTGAAGACATGAGTCATCATCACGAAACTGACGAGCAGCACCAAAAAATAAAACAGAAAACTTGATAGGACCATGGCGTCCATCACCTGGGGCAGCAGCGAGAAGCGCGCGAGCACCCGCTTCGGCTCCAGGCGCTCCAGCACCGGACGGCGGCCGTCTTGAGAGCCGCCGCGCAACAGCGCGCGCAGCGCCTGCAACGAACCGGAGATCGCCCCCATCAGGTCGCGGTCGCCGGGCCGCTCGAGCCGCGTGATCAACAGGACGCCGAAAAGGCCCAGAAAAAGATCGGGCAGCCATACGGCTGCTTCCGCGGACATCACTCCCTGGCGCGCCATGCCGATGAAGCTGATCATCGCCATGTAATAGATAAACGCGATTGCCACCGTCATGACCACGGCCGCCGATTTTCCCGCCCGCCGCCGGGTGATGCCAAGAGGGACGCCGATCAGTGCCATCAAAAGACAAGCGAGCGGCATGGCAAATCGCTGGTTCAGTTCCGTGCGTGCGTCGAGCCGGGCCGTGCGGTCGAGCGACGCGTCCTTGTACGCCTGCCGGTACAAAGGACCGGTATCCATTTCGGGCGCGACGCGTATGGCGTGAATCTCGTCGGGTTTCTTCGCCTCCAGAACCTGATCGCCGGCCGGAAACATGGTGATGTGATAGTCCGTCGCTTCCTTTCCGGCTTCATAGGTGCTGCCGTTTCGCAAGGAAAGCTGCAGGCGATTCTGGGCGGCGTCGGGCGAAACGATCGCTTCGGAGGCGAGCGTAATCCGGGGGCTGTCGTCGCCCCGCTCCGTCGCGCTGGGAAGGCGCTCCGCGGGGGGCGTGACATCGGCCAGAAAGATACGCCTCCACAAACCCGTGGTTCCCGTGACCACGTCGGTCACGTACAGGACCGAGTTCGGAAATTCCTCGTCGAACACCCGTGGCTGCACGTCCGAGGTCAACCCGCCGGCGACCAGTTGATTCTCCACGCGGTAGCGCTCCCGGATCGACCACGGGGTAAGCCACAACGAAGCCGCCGCGGCGACGCCCATCGCTAAGAACGCGAACGTCAGGATGGGAGGAACCACGCGCCGGCCCGGTACGCCTGCGGCGCGCATGGCGGTCACTTCGCCATCGCTCGACATGCGGGAAAGCGTGATCAGCGTGGCGAACAACATGCCTGCCGGGACGGTGAACGGCAAAGCTTGGGGAAGCACCAGAGCGAATAAGTACGCGACCTGGGAAGCCGGGCCCGGGCTGCGCACGAGGAATTCGAACAAAGGGCGCGCCTTCTGCAGAAAAATGATGAATGTAAAAACGGCCGCTCCCAGCGAGGCACTGACAAAGACCTCGCGGAAAATCGTGCGGCTCAACAGGCGCATGATTCTATTTTAGAGGGTGCGCCGGGGACCGGACGAGCGGGGCGCGAAGCTCCGGATCCGCATCCGAAAGCCGTCGTCCCAAGTATCGATCCCCGGCACTTGGGAAAACGCACCTAAATTTTGATCAGGAGTTTCCCCATGGTCCCCCGGCCTGCCAGATCGATCTGCGCCTGCGCGACTTCCGCGAGAGGATATTCCTTCTCGATCATCAGCTTCAGCTTGCCCTGTTCGAGCCAGGAGAAAATGTCGCCGGAGCGCCAGGCCAACTCCTCCGGAGAGGAGTAATTGCCGAGCGTCGGGCGCGTCAGGTACAAGGAGCCCTTGGCGCTCAGCATCAGGACGTCCATGGGCGGCACCGCTCCGCTGGCATTCCCGAAGCACACCATCATTCCGCGCGGACGCAGAGAATCGATGCTCTTCTCGAAGGTCGCCTTTCCCACGCCGTCGTACACCACGTGGACGCCCGCGCCGCCGGTGATGCGCTTCACCTCGGCATGGAAATCGACGTCCTTATAGAGAATTACTTCATCAGCTCCCGCTTCGCGCGCGACGTCGGCTTTCGCTGCCGATCCGGCTGTTGCAATCACGTGCGCGCCCCGCAGCTTGGCCATCTGCACAATGAGCCGTCCCGTACCTCCCGCGGCCGCGTGAACCAACGCGGTATGGCTCTTCTCGAGCGGGAAGGTGGAGTGCGTCAGATAGTGCGCGGTCATGCCCTGGAGCATGCACGCGGCGGCATCTTCCAAAGAAATGTGGCTGGGGACGTGGACCAGCGACGTGACGGGAACGGCCGCGTATTCGGCGTAGCTGCCGCGCGCCATGGTCCAGGCGACGCGATCGCCCGGCTTGAATCCGGCGACGCCTTCGCCTAGTTCTTCGATAATTCCCGCTCCTTCCGTCCCGATCACCGTGGGGAGCGGAAGCTTGTACAACCCCATGCGATGGTAGATGTCGATAAAATTCACGCCCGAGACGGCGACTTTCACCAGCGCCTGCCCGGCTGTGGCGACCGGCTTCGAAAAATCTCCGTATTTGAGCACCTCGGGACCGCCGTGCTGATCAATGTAGACAGCTTTCATAGTTTTTGCCAGGAAACGGGAGGAACCATCCGGATCGCGGACCTTGCTTCGCACACGCCCGCGCGCGATGCGGGAAGGCATCGCCCGAAACGAGTTCCTCTCAGCTCTTTTCCATCCTCCTCGTCATGCCGATCATGCGCATCCTTCTTCGCAAGTGTACCGCTACGGCGTAGATCAACAGATAGGCCGCGGTCAGCGGGAAAAAGAGCAGTCTGGCGAGCGCGGGTATGGCGGAGGCGCCGGTAATGCCCGCACGGAAAAGCGAGAAGCGCAGCATCATGGCCCAATTGCCTATGTCGCACCAGAAGAAGTCGGCGTTTTCGTTGATGATCAGAATTTTCGCGGGAACCCGAGCCGCGAGCGCGAATTTCCACTTCGTCATGATCGGCTCGGCGGTGCACAGAACGCCGATCACTCCGTAGCGATTTGCATCAAGCTCGGCGTAGAGACCTTTTCGAGCTTGCGTCGTGGGATAGTCCGCGACTCGATAGATCCGGCCGTCCGCGCCCTGCGGCGCTCCCGCAAAACAGGTGATCACGTCGATTTTCGCGATGTCGCCGTAAATTTCCCGGAACAGCGGAATCGTCCGTTCAAGATTCGAACGCGATCCGCTTTCGACCAGAAGCACGCGTGGGTTGGCGGGGACCGCCCGGCGGAAAAAGTAGCGCAAGGAATTAGTTTACGCGGTCTTGCGCGGCGGCGCGAACCGGAACGTTATAATTCCCCTTCGTGCAGCTTTCTCCTATCGACTGGGCGGTCGTCGCTCTCTATTTCGTCTTCAACCTGAGCATCGGCTTGTACTACCGCGCGCGCGCCGGCAAAAGTGTCGACGAATATTTCCTTTCCGGTCGCAACATTCCGTGGTGGCTGGCCGGAACCTCGATGGTCGCGACCACCTTCGCCGCGGATACGCCGCTCGCAGTCACGGGGATGGTCGCCAAGGGCGGGATCGCGGGCAACTGGCTGTGGTGGTGTTTCGCGGCCAGCGGGATGTTGACGGTATTTTTCTATGCCCGCCTGTGGAGACGCTCCGGCGTGATGACCGACATCGAGTTCGCCGAGATCCGCTATTCCGGAAAGCCGGCGGCTTTTTTGCGCGGCTTCCGGGCCATCTATTTAGGAATTCCGGTTAACTGCATCATTCTTGGATGGGTCAACAAAGCGATGGTCGACATCCTGATGCTGATCCTGAATGTTTCGAAGCTTCAGGCGCTCGCTATTGTGATCGGCATGATCGCGGTGACGTCCTCTATCTCAACGCTTTCGGGATTGTGGGGCGTACTGGTCACGGACCTTTTTCAATTTGTCATCAAGATGGGTATGGTCATCGCGTTGGCCGTCTATGCGGTGAACGCCGTTGGCGGTATCGAGGCCATGAAGGCAAAGCTCGCCGCCGTGGACCTTACGCGCGGGTCGCAAGGCTCGGTCCTCAGTTTCGTGCCCGACCTCAATTCCGCGTGGATGCCGATGGTCACATTCTTCGTGTACATTTCACTGAACTGGTGGGCCACGTGGTATCCCGGTGCGGAGCCGGGCGGCGGAGGCTATATCGCGCAGCGCATGTTTTGCGCGAAGGACGAAAAAAACTCGCTGCTCGCCACGCTGTGGTTTAATGTGGCGCATTACGCCGTGCGTCCGTGGCCGTGGATCCTGGTGGCGCTGACATCCTTGATTCTGTTCCCGGGATTGAAGGACCCGGAGACGGGATACATCCGCGTCATGATCGCGCATCTGCCTCCTTCGCTGCGCGGCCTGATGGTGGCGGCCTTTGCGGCGGCATACATGTCGACCATTGCGACGCAGCTCAATTGGGGAGCCAGCTACCTGGTCAACGATTTCTATCGCCGCTTCTGGAAAACCCGGGCACCCGACCGTCACTACGTCAGGGCGTCCCAACTTGCGACAATTCTACTTACGGTGATTTCGGCCGTGGTGACGTTCTATCTCGATTCGATCGCAGGCGCATGGAAGTTGCTCCTGGTTGCGGGAGCGGGCACGGGCAGCGTGCTTTTGCTGCGTTGGTTCTGGTGGCGTATGAACGCGTGGAGCGAAGTATCCGCAATGATCTCGGCGTTCGCCGTATCGCTGATCCTGCAGACCGGCTTCCACATGGATTCCGACGATCCGCGCAGTTTCGCGTACATCATGATGATCACCGTGGCGATCACGACCGTGGTGTGGCTGACTGTTACGTTCGCGACGCGGCCCGAACGAGAGGAAGTACTGGTGGCCTTCTACCGCCGCACGCGTCCCGGCGGACCGGGATGGAAACCGATCGCGCGGCTCGCGCCGGAGGTGCGGCCGGAGCAGGACGGCTGGGCTAATCTGATGGATTGGGCGGCTGGTTGTACGCTTATTTACGGCGTGCTGTTCGGGACCGGAAAATTATTGCTGCACGAAGCTGCCGCCGGCTGGGTGCTGCTGGCTGCGGGACTTGCGGGCGGGGCCGTTATCTATTTCGATCTTTCGCGAAGAGGGTGGAGTGTTGTCACCGATTAAACTCAGGCCGCCCGCCATGCGGCCAACCGGCCCTGGCATCCGGCGCGTTCGCGCCAAGCGGATCTTTGTGGGCGTCGTGTTGCTCTCGTGGAGCGTGGCCTGGGGCGGGCCCATCGACTACGGACTCGCTGAACTCAACTCCGCGATGGCTGCCCGAAATCTCAAGGCGAAGAACAGAGTCGAGTTGAGTCTCGATCCCCCCGAAAGCTTTCGCGTGGAACCGTATTCTTCGGGTGGGGCTTACATCACGGGTGGGGACGTCCGCGGGCTGATGTACGGCTTGCTCGAGGCGGCCGAACAGATTCGCGCAACGGGACGTTTCGCGAAATCTCACGGCGAGCATGCGGCGGCTCTTCGCGGAGTGTATGTCGATCTGGATGCGGATTTGGAGCGCGCGCCAGAGGACTTCTGGCGATCCTATTTCCAGATGCTTGCGCGCAACCGGTTCAACCGGGCGCATGTCGTTTTCCAGCACCTGACGCGCCCCTATCGCTCCGCGTGCATCGTATCGCGCGCCGCCGCGGATTATGCTGTCGATTTCACGTTGGGAGTAGCAGGGGAAATCGGGGCGGACGAAATGGGAGTCCTGCTCGCCGTGTGTCCGTCCGTTCGCAGTGTCGCTGTGGAGTTACGCTCACCGTCGCGGGGAGCAATTCTCGAAGCAATCCGGCGAGCTGGGCGCCTCATTACGGTGGACCCGGATGGCGAAAGCGGCGTCGCCATGAACAGCGATGCAACGGTCGCACTCCTGCGGCCGCCGGCGCTATGGCCGCCTAGTTTCGAGGTTCGCGCGCCCTTCCATTCCGTCGAGCCCGGACATCCCGAGCAGGCGCCGGATCCGCTGACGGACCCGATGTATGCAACGCGGCACGCGGCGTTTTATTGGGTCTGGGGACGGCTCGGATACGATCCCGCCGCCAAACCGCCGAAGGATGCGAACCCCTCCGAGTATGAAGCCGCGCATCTGGCTGCCGTGCATATCGCGGCCGCCGAGATAGCGGACGCGGGTGGCTCCGATCATGTGGCTTCAGCTGCGGAAGCCGTGCGGAACATGAAGCAGGGGATTGCCTCTGCGAAATTCACACCGCTCGATATTGCCGCTCGCTTGGAATCCGCCGCGACGATACTCGAAAAGTCGGCGCTCCCGGATTTTCAGGCGCTCGCAGGAATGGCGAAGGATCAGGTCCGCCAACAGCGAGCCGCGTATGCGCGGGCTTTGTGGACGACGAATTCTTCCGGAGCACCGGTAATAGCCGAGGACCCTGGGGATCATCGGACCGGTGGCAATCGCACGGGCGATCACGGTGACGTCTTCTATGCGAACGCGACCTCTAACGCTCCGCTTCAACAACGTCCGCAGATCATGCACAAGCCCAATCAAGCGACCGCCGCGGATCAACCTCTCGTGGTAACGCTGCACCTTACCGTACCCGTGCAGGAAACGCCCCGGAGCGTTGTTTCAAAACAAGCGGCGCCGAAACAAGTCGCGCCAAGACAGCTCACCACGGTCAGGCTGCATTATCGAACACTGGATCCGCAATCCAAAGAGACGGTGCTCGAAGAGCCAGCGTCTCCCGAAGTGCACTTCACCATACCGGGCTCGGATCTAACGGGCACCTGGGACCTCTTCTATTACTTTGAGGTCTTAAACCGCGAAGGCGTCGGCTGGTTTGAGCCTGATCCTCTCGCCGCCGCCCCGTACTTCGTGGTCCACATCCAGGCGCCGCGCACGGGGCCGAACTAACCGTGAATCGCGCCGCTTTCAGAACGCGCTAATACAGAACGCGCGTGTGAATCGTTCCCTCAACCTGATCCAGCTGCTTCTTCAATTGCTGGGAAAGCGCGCGCTCGGACGTTTCGATGTCGATCACCACATACCCGATCTTCGCGTTCGTTTGTAGATACTGTCCCGCGACATTGATGCGCTGTTCGGAAAAAATAGCGTTGATCTGGAACATCACTCCCGGTTGATTGCGATGAATATGCAGCAAGCGGTGCTGCCCGGGATGCTCCGGCAGCGAAACCTCCGGGAAATTCACCGCGCCGAGCGTCGACCCGTTGTTGCTGTACTTCATCAGCTTGCCGGATACCTCGATCCCGATATCGCGCTGCGCTTCCTGCGTGCTGCCGCCGACGTGCGGCGTAAGAATGACGTTGTCCATGGCGCGGAGCGGTGAAACGAACGCCTCCGTGTTTCCCTTGGGCTCCTGCGGAAATACGTCGAGCGCCGCGCCGCCCAAGTGTTTCGAGTTCAGCGCGTCCACCAGCGCATCGATATCGACGACCGTGCCGCGCGCGGCGTTGATCAAGCCCGCGCCCTTTTTCATGCGCGCGAGCGCCGCGGCATTGATCATCATGTGCGTCTGGGGCGTCTCGGGTACGTGTACGGTGACGACGTCGGAGGCTTCGAGCAGTTCCTCGAGCGTGGAGACCGGGCGCGCATTCCCGAGCGCTAGTTTCAGCTCGATATCGTAAAAAAGCACATGCATGCCGAGCGCTTCGGCTAAAACGCCGATCTGTGTACCGATGTGCCCGTAGCCCACGATCCCCAGCGTTTTACCGCGCGCCTCCCGCGAGCCCGCGGCCGTCTTGAGCCATTCGCCGCGATGCGCCGCGGCGTTGCGGTGAGGAATCCCGCGCATCAGGAAAATGATCTCCGCCAGCACCAGTTCCGCCACGCTGCGCGTATTGGAAAACGGAGCGTTAAAGACCGCTACTCCGTGCTCCTGCGCGGCAACCAGATCCACCTGATTCGTGCCGATGCAAAAACATCCCGCCGCGATCAGCCGCGGGGCGTTATCGAACACGCCGCGCGTCAGTTGCGTGGAGGAGCGAATGCCTACGATGTAGGCCTCTCTCACCGCTTCGATCAGTTGCGGCTCGGGCAACGACTTCTCGTGATATTCGATCTCCGTGTAGCCGTCCGCGCGAAACGCGTCCACAGCGCTGGCGTGGATGCCTTCGAGCAAGACAATCTTCATCTTATTTTTGGCGAGTGAGGTTTCCATCGTGGAAGACTTGACTGTAGACCCTGAATTTCTAGAGTGACACATTTCGCCGCAGTCATATCGCTGGCATCTTCGGGCTTGCTCGAAGGCGAACAGGTGTGACACCTTACAAGCAGGGATTTCGCGCGCCCTTTTCGCAATGCTCACGCCCCCACCCACAAGAGGCAATCCGCTGGTCCGAATCTCGCTGAGCCTCGCCCTTCTGGGACTCGCGCTCTTCATTCTGATCAAGTTTGGGAAGGCCCCGAAGAAGGAGCCCGTCGTTCCCTCCTTTCGTTCCCAGGCGCCTTCGGCGGAAGGGAACAGGAGCTTCGCGTGGATTCCGCATTACCCTGGAGCCAATGTCCTCGATATCCGCACAAAAGTGAACGAGAGCGTGCTGACGTACGGCCTCGAATTTCAAAGCGCGGATACGCCCGCGGAGATCGCCTCCTACTTCGACCGCAGGCTGCGGGGAGCGGGCCTCGCCGTCCAGACCCGCAATCCGACGGGCGAGGAGAGCGATCTTCACGGGGAGAGCTCCGACAAAAAGCGCACCATCGACGTAGGCATCGACAGGATTCCCAGCGGCTCCCGCGTGACGGTTTCGGCGCAGGAACAGTGAGAACATAAAAGCACCAACTCCGCAGTATCCGGATGTCACGAACGCGAAAGAAGCCCGAAGTCAAAAGTCCCGCGGGACACTGGCCACAGTTGCACGCGGCGATCGAAGCGGGCGCCGATGGTGTGTATTTCGGCTTGCGGCTGTTTACCGCGCGCGCGAAGACCGGGTTTCTCATCGACGAACTCCCCGAGGCGATGCGCACGTTGCATGGGCGGGGTGTGCGCGGCTACGTCACTTTCAACACGCTCCTTTTCGAGCATGAGCTGAACGCCGCTGCCCGGGCCATAGCCTCCATTGCTGAAGCCGGCGCCGATGGAATCATCGTGCAGGATTACGCGGCTGTGAAGCTCGCCCGGGCCATCGCACCCGACCTCGAACTGCATGGCAGTACGCAGATGAGCGTAACCGAGGCGCGCGGCGTAACGCTCGCCCACCGTCTGGGCGTTTCCCGCGTGACGCTGGCGCGTGAACTGTCGCTTGAGGAAGTGCGCAAGATCGCGACGGAAGTTCGAGGCGAGAGCGACTGCGATCTTGAAATATTTGTTCACGGCGCGCTGTGCGTGGCGTATTCGGGCCAATGCCTTTCTTCGGAAGCGTGGGGAGGGCGCAGCGCCAACCGCGGGCAGTGCGCGCAAGCGTGCCGCCTGCCGTACGAAATGATGGTGGACGGAAAGCTCCAGCCGCTTGGCGATGCGCGCTACCTGCTTTCGCCGGGCGATCTCTACGCCCTCGGTCAAATCCCGGAAATTGTAGAGCTGGGAATTGCGGCTCTAAAAATCGAAGGCCGCTACAAGGACGCCGAGTACGTCGCTCTGACGACGAAAGCGTATCGGGAAGCCGTCGACGCCGCGTGGGCGGCGCAGCATCCCGAGCCCGATGCGCGCGTGTCTCCTCCGAATCTCGGCGCCCAAACAATCGATTCCAAAGTGACGTTGCAATTGGAGCAGGTTTATTCCCGAGGACTTGGCCCTTATTTCCTCGCCGGGACCGATCATCAGAGCGTCGTCAGGGGTCGTGCTCCACGGCATCGGGGAGTGCGCGTGGGCGTGGTCGTTCTCGCGGACGGGGACCGCGTCGTGATCAGAGCCGACGACGCATCGTCTCGACTGGTCCATCGCGAGGCGCCGCTCAAAGCGGGCGACGGTCTGGTTTTCGACGCGGCGGACTGGCGTAGTCCCGAAGAACCCGAGGAGGGCGGACGCATTTTTGAAATCTCCGAGCGCCCCGATGGAACGCTGCACCTGGAATTTGGGCGAGGAGCGATTCAGGCGCGCCGCATTCGTCCCGGCGATCTCGTGTGGCGGACACACGACCCGGACGTGGATCGCGAGGCGCGAAGATTCACGCACGCCCCGTCTCCTGTCGCGCGGCAGCCGGTTGATATCCGTGTGCGGGCGCGCGAAGGTGAAGCGCTCACCGTGGAGTGGACGCTGGCCGCCGATCCCTGCATTTGCGTCCGCACCACAGCGGATACGCTTCTCGAAGCAGCGCGCGATCCGGGCAAACCGCACGCCGGCCTGCTCGATTTGCTGCGCGAACAGCTCGGCCGCCTGGGCGGAACGCCGTACCATCTCGGCGAAATCGCGCTGGACGCCGAAGGCTCGCCCTTCGCTCCGATATCCGCGCTGAACCAACTGCGCCGCCAAGCCGTGTCGAAACTGCGGGAGGAGCAACTCCGCACGCGCCACGCGGACGTTCGCGATCCCGAGACATCGCTGGCCATGGTGACGCGAGCGGGGTCCCTGAGGGAAAGAGACCATCCGCATTCGCCAGCCGTGGAACTGCACGTTCTGGTTCGCACGCCGGAGCAGCTCGAAGCCGCGCTCCCTCTCGCACCAGCCAGCATTACGCTCGACTATTTGGATTTTTACGGTTTGCGGCCCTCCGTCGAGCGCGTGAAGGAGCGCGGGATTACGGCGCGCGTCGCCAGTCCCCGCGTCATGAAGCCGGACGAAGCTCGCATCCTTAATTTTTTGCTGAGCCTGAAATGTGCGATTTTAGTGCGTCCCGCCGGATTGCTCGATGCCTTGCAGGGAGGTGAACATCCGCCCTTAACCGGCGACTTCAGCTTGAACGCGGCGAATTCGGTCTCCGCCGACATGTTTCTCGCGATGGGGCTCGATCGCATTACTCCGGCGCACGATCTCAACGCCGCGCAGATCAGCGAGCTCGCTCGTCACACCGGAGGCGATCGAATCGAGGTGGTCGCCTACCAACATCTGCCCGTGTTTCACACCGAGCACTGCGTCTTCTGCCGATTTCTTTCCACGGGGACCAGTTTTCGGGATTGCGGACGCCCGTGCGAGACGCATCGCGTGGAATTAAAAGATCCGGCGGGCCGTTCGCATCCGGTGATCGCCGACGTCGGCTGCCGCAACACCGTTTTTGGCGCAGAGGCGCAAGAGGCGAGCGCGCATCTCGATGCCTGGCTGCGCGCCGGCATCCGCCACTGGCGGCTGGAGTTTGTGCACGAGTCCGGAAATCAGCTGACCAAAGTATTCCGAGCCTTCGAAAAAACGCTGCTTCACGGCGGTTCCGCGCGGGAGCTCGCGAGCGAACTAAAGAGCGTCGCGCCACAGGGCACCACGCAAGGCAGTTTGTACGTCGCGCCGGATTACCGGCTGCTGCCGATTTTGCCTTAGCGCCGGCCGCGAATCGGTTTCGCCGGCGAGTCGGTTAGAATACCTGGAAATGCGCATTTTGTTTTGCGGCGATAGCTTCCCCGAGGCTCGGCGCCATATGGAGGATTACGCCGTGCAGCAGGCGGACGAGGTTTTCTCCAGCCCTCGCGCCGATCTCCGCACCGCGGTGCAACGTGCCGATGTGGTCATCCCCTTGATGTCGCGAGTGGACGCGGAACTGATGGACGCCGGCCGCTTTCGCCTGATCCAGCAATGGGGCGCGGGATTGGAAGGCGTGGATACGGAGGCCGCCCGCGAGCGAGGCATCCGCGTAGCCAACGTCCCGGCGTCCGGCAAGAATGCGGATTCGGTCGCCGAACATATCGTGCTCCTCACTCTCGCCCTGTTGCGCGATTTGCCGAAATGCCAGGCCCACGTGCGCGCTGGCTTACTGGGAATTCCGCTCGGCAAAATGCTCGCCGGACGCACCGTCTGCCTGTGGGGATTAGGCTCCATCGCGCAAGCAACCGCACAAAGGATGCGGGCTTTCGGCGTCCGCCTCATCGGCATCACCAGGGAACGGAAGGCGGAAAAGGCAGCGTCTTTAGGACTTGAGGCATGCTATTCCGTAGCCGATCGCGAGGCTGCGCTCGCGCGCACCGAAATTTTGATTTTGTGCACGCGCCTTACGCCAGAGACGCGCGGCGTGATCGATGCCGCGGCGTTTCAGGCGATGCCCCGAGGCGCTTATCTGGTCAATGCGGCTCGCGGAGGGCTGGTGGATTACGAAGCGCTCTGTTCGGCGCTCCGCAGCGGTCACTTGGCCGGCGCGGGGCTCGATGTTTTTTGGGACGAACCGATCTCCGTGGAAGATCCGCTTCTCGCGCTCCCCAACATCATCACAACTCCGCATATTGCAGGGGTCACGGACCGCTCCTATCAGGAGATCGCGAGGGTTGTCGCCAACAATATCGATCGTTTGCGCCGCGGCGAAGAACCGTTGCATCGCGTGGTGTGAGATTTCCGGCGCGGGCTCCCAATATGGTCAGCCTGCGACCAGCGCATAAAGCATTTTGAGGGCGACCTCTTTCCCGCGCTCCCCGACCTCGCCGACCGGGCCTACGCAACCGGGGCAGCCCGACTCACAAGGACACGCCGTGACGAGCGCAGCGGCACTTTCCAGCAACTTTTGCCGCAACCGGAACAGAGCCGCGCTTTGCCCGATGCCGCCAGGATAGTTGTCGTACAAATAGAGGTTCGGCTCGAAGGTTTGCAGCTTCGTCGCAATCGCCGCCGTAATCGAAACTCCCAGGTCGCGCGGGTCGCACATCACCGCAAGCGATCCGACCGTGCGCAAGAGCGCTGCCGTACCGATCAGGCCGGCCTGTCTCTCTGTGGGCGTCAAATCGGCAAAGAGCTCGAGAAACGCCGCGGAGAAGTGCAGCCAGAAAGCGGTCGTGTGCATCTCTTGCTCGGGCAGCGAAAGGTTCCCTGACCCGACGTTTTCCATCGTGTAGAACTTCACCTTCTTGAAGCCGACGATCTGACGATTCAAGCGAACGTCGCCGTGAGCCGCGCGTGCACCGCTTCCCGCCGGAGCTGACTCGAACTCTTCGAGCTCTTTCACCTGGGTGTAGTCGATTGCATCGGTAAAATAATCTGAATCGATCGCGCGGACGTAGGCTTTGCGTCCCTCATAATCGAATCGCTCCACCTGAAATTGCCGTGCCTCGTGCAGATAAATCGCTTTTTCATGCAGCGACGTGAGTGCGTCGGTGAACGACACCGTGGCCATGATGCGATGGTCCCCGGTAATATCCACGACGACGAAGTTATCGCTGGAGATCGATCGCAGGCTGACGGCATCGGCCGGATATGTATCCGACGTCCAATGCCATGCGCCGCCCGACGGATGGAGCAGCTTCAGATCCGCGAGAAACCGGCACATTTCGCCGGTCTCGCGCGTTCCGAATTCTTCGCCGTCGCGCAGGGGCAGTTCGAAGGCCGCGCATTTCAGATGATTGAGCAGGATTTCCAAATTATCCGGGTTGATGCGGGCGTGTTCCGGCGTCCGTTCGAAAAAATACTCGGGATGCTCGATGATGTACTGATCGAGCGGCGCGCTTGAGGCGACCAGCACGGCAAGCGAAGTCGTCTGCCGCCTTCCGGCGCGGCCCGCACGCTGCCACGTCGACGCGATGGTGCCGGGATAACCGGCCATCACCACGGCATCGAGCGATCCGATATCGATGCCCAGCTCCAGCGCGTTCGTCGACACCACGGCACGGATTTCGCCATCGCGGAGCTTGTGTTCGATCTCACGCCGCTCCTTCGGTAGATAGCCGCCCCGGTAGCCGCGCACCCCCGCGTGATCGTCTTTCAAATAGGTGAGCAGAAGCTCGGTTGCCAGCCGGGAATTGGCGAACACCAGCGTCTGCTGTCCGCGGTCGAGCAGCTCTCGCGCGATCCGCCGGGTCTCGCCGAGATAGCCACGGCGGATTCCCAGCGCGCGGTTCACCACGGGAGGATTGTAAAAAACCACGTACTTTTCACCCGCGGGCGCGCCGTTCTCCGCCACCAGCGCGAAGGGGCGCCCGGTAAGGGCCTCCGCCAGCTCCTGAGGATTGGCGATGGTGGCCGAGCAGCATATGAATTGCGGCGAAGATCCGTAAAACTCGCAGATGCGTTTCAGCCTGCGCAGCACGTTTGCCAGATGGCTCCCGTAAACGCCGCGATAGGAGTGGAGTTCATCAATGACGATATAGCGGAGATTCTCAAAGGCCTTGGCCCACTTCGTGTGATGCGGCAAAATCCCGGCGTGCAGCATATCGGGGTTTGTCAGCACCACGTTGGCGCGTTCCCGAATCGCGCGGCGCGCGTCCTGCGGCGTGTCCCCATCGTAGGTGAACGCTTTCACGTCCGAATCCATCGCATTCACCGCGGCCTGAAACTCCTGCAATTGATCCTCAGCGAGCGCCTTGGTGGGAAACAGATACAACGCGCGAGCCGCAGGTTCGGCGATCAGGCGATTCAGAACCGGAAGGTTGTAGCACAAAGTTTTTCCGCTCGCGGTCGGCGTGACAACGACCACATTCCGCCCCGCTTCGGCGTGCGCCAGCGCCTGCGCCTGGTGAGAATAGAGCTGCCGGATGCGGCGTGAGGCGAGCGCTTGCTTCAAGGGCGCCGCCAGCGCTTCCGGGAAATCCGCAAAGACTCCGTCCCGGGAAGGCTGGTGGCGAATAGCGCGAACCGGCGAATCGGGATCCGCCATCCATTCCTGAAAACGCGCGATGGCTCCTGCCAGTCCGGTTCGGCGCGCCAGCATTTTTTCTTCGACCGGCTCGGGAAAACCGGAGTTGGGGAAACCAAGAGACAGATTCATGTTTCGCTCTTTCTTCGCTTGGCCCATTGTAACTGAAGATCCGCTTGCAGGCTGGATTTCAGGCGGATTTCAGTCCAGGAATCCCGCCCAGGGTGCGAGCCAGACGGACGGCCCGGAGAATCGATTCCGCTACGGCCTCCGCGGCTGCCACGCCCAGCGCGTCGACCGGGGCGGCACGTGGGCCGCTTGAAAGCGCGATCACGATGTCTCCATCGGACATCGTGTTGACGGGATAAATGGATCGCGCAACGCCCAATTGTCCGAGTTGCGCGAGTTTGGTCGCCTGCACTTTATCCAGAGCGGCATTGGTCGCGACGATCACGAGCGTGGTATTGCCGCGGGTGAAGCCCGTCGGCCCGGATGCCTTCATCAAGCGCTCACTGTCGGCGAATTCCCGCGAATCGGGCCCCTGCCGGGCGCCGGCGATAATCTTACCGGTCGCCGGATCGCGAACATCCCCGAGCGCGTTGACCACGGCGAGCGCCGAGACCATCACACCGGCGTTCGGCCCCTCTAAGTTGACCGTCCAGGAGCCGACACCGGACTTCATCGCCTGCTTCATCCCCAGAATTTTGCCGACCGTCGCGCCGGTTCCCGCGCCCACACATCCCTCTTCGACAGGCCTGTTTGACGCCGCGGCGGCGGCCCTTTCGCCCATTTCGCGGGTAGGACGGGCGCTGTTCTTGCCGATGCCGAGGTCGTAGAGAATCGCGCCCACCACCAACGGAACGGGACCCGCTCCGGTTGGGAATCCGACGCCCTTGTGCTCCAGAAAACGGCGCACGCCGCTGCTTGTTTCCAATCCGAACGCGCTGCCGCCGGAGAAGCACACCCCGTGAATACGCCCGGTGACATGCAGCGGATTGAGCAGGTCCCACTCTTCGAGACCGGTGGCCGACCCGCGGATGTCACCGCCCGCGACTGCCCCGTTCTCGGCGAGCACCACGGTGCACCCTGTTAATCCGTCATAATCGGATGCATGACCGACCTGCAGGCCGGGGATATCCGTGAGACCGCTCATGGCGCGCCTCTCATGTTAGCATCTGCAATTCCGGAGGACTTGCGTTGCTCGACTTCCTGAAAAAACCCATCGAATCGTTCCAGGAGTTTTTGTTCTTGAGCGGCCGGGCCTTCCGGAATATTTTCCGCAGCCCGCACTACGCCGACGACATTCTGCTGCAGATGGACGTGATCGGCGTGGGATCGTTGTTCATCGTCACGCTCATCGGCTTTTTCAGCGGCGTCGTCATGAGCCTGCAAATGTCGCGCGCTCTCGCCACGTATGGCGCGCAGGGCAAAATCGGCGAAATTGTTTCCATCACGCTGGTTCGCGAACTCGGACCCGTGCTGACGGCCGTGCTGGTGGCGGGCCGGAATGCGAGCGGGATCGCGAGCGAAATCGGCTCCATGCGTGTCACCGAGCAAATCGACGCCATGCGCGCCCTGGGCACGGACCCGATACAGAAACTGGTCACACCGCGGCTGATTGCCACCGCCGTCGTGCTCCCCCTGCTGACGATCATCGCCGACTTCATCGGTCTGATCGGGGGCGGTCTGATCGCCCGTACCATGATGAACATCAGCTTCGATCAATATTGGAATTCCGCCTGGCGCATTCTGGAATACAACGATCTGGTGCAGGGTTTGATCAAGCCGTTTTTTTTCGCCATAGTGATCGCTCTGGTGGGCTGCTACTACGGAATCCAGACATCAGGCGGAACCCAGGGGGTGGGCCGCGCGACCACCAAGGCCGTCGTTGTCGCTTCGGTGTGGGTTTTCGTGATCACCTCGCTGCTCGATCCGCTTTTTGTCAACCTCCAATGACCGCTCCGAACCCCATTTCCAAGGACGGAACCGTCGTCCGGTTCGAAGATGTCGGTCTGCATTTTGGAGAAACGCCCGCGCTCGATCATCTTTCGTTCTCCATGAAGCCGGGCGAGACATTCGTCGTTTTAGGGGCGGCCGGCAGCGGCAAGACCATGCTGCTTAAGTGCGCCGTCGGCCTGGTGAAACCCGACACCGGGCGGGTGTTCCTGTTCGGCGAGGATGTGACGCGATGGACCGAGCAGCAGATGTTCGCGATACGGGCGAAGGTCGGCATCCTGTTTCAGGAAGGCGGACTTTTCGACTCTCTGACGGTCGCCGAAAACGTCGCGTATCCGCTCGAGAATCGGAGAACATCCACGGAAGGAATCCTGTCCGAAGACGAGATTATGCAACGGGTAACGGAAACGCTTCGTTTCGTCGAACTGGAGCATACGCTCGATAAATTTCCCAGCGAATTATCCGGCGGCATGCGCCGGCGCGTGGGAATCGCGCGCGCGGTGGTGACGCGTCCTGCGCTCGTGCTGTATGATTCGCCGACGGCGGGGCTTGATCCGATCACCGCCAACACCATCATCAATCTGATCATCAAGGAGCGCGATCTTCGCGATACCGCCGCGATTATGGTCACGCACCGCTTCCTCGACGGGCACCTGATGGCGAATTTCCGCTACAATCCGAACAATGGCAACGTCGAGCCTCACAACGTGGAGCATCTAAGCGCCGGGAGGGAAGATGCGGCCGTCAGCACCCGGTTTCTAGTCATGAAAGAGGGCCGGCTGGTATTTGAGGGCTCCGAGCGCGAACTGCTCGCCAGCCGGGATCCGTACGTGCAAAAATTCTGCAAGCCGGGGACGTCCTGATTCTATGCCGAGCCAAGAGAAGAAACGTTGGGCGCAGCTGCGGGTGGGTCTGCTCGCGACCGGAGCATTGGTGATTCTCGCGGTGCTGATATTTGCGCTGACCAGCTCGCACGGGTTTTTCAAGCGCAGGTCGGAAATCTACACCTTTCTGGATGATTCCGCGGCCGTGTCCATTGGCTCGCCGGTGCGCTTGAACGGGATCGACATTGGACGCATCTCCGCGGTGACGCTTTCGGGCTCCAACGCGCCGAACCGCATTGTCAGGATCACGATGCAGATCGACGACGAGTTTATGCCATCGATTCCCGCGGATTCCCAGGCCACCATCGCGGCCGAAAATTTATTGGGCACGAAATATATCAACATCAAGAAAGGTCGCAGCGCCGCGGCCGTGATGGCCGGCTCGGAAATCAAGAGCCTGGATACGCGCGCGTTCGATGAAGTGGTGCAGCAGGGCTACACGGCGCTCTCCTCTCTCGATGCGATCCTGAACAAAGTGGACGGCATTGTCGATTCCATCCAGGTCGGCAAAGGCACCATCGGCAAACTGCTCTCCGACGAGACGCTTTACAATCGCGCTCTCAACATCACCACCGAAGTGCAGAAGCTGGCCGAGACCCTAAACGGGGATCAGGGCACGCTCGGCAAGTTGATGCACGATCCGCAGATGTACAATGACCTGCGCGGGATGGTCGCGCGGGTGGATACGCTCATGGACGGCCTGCAGCAAGGTCAGGGGACCGCGGGAAAACTGCTGAAAGATCCGGCGCTTTACGATGACACGCGCGCCACCATCGCCGATGTGCGCAAGGTCATCGCGAGCATCAACGACGGCCAGGGCGACATCGGCAAATTGCTCAAGAGCGACGAGCTCCACAACGAACTGAAGGCCAGCATGGGCCGCCTGGACGCGCTGCTCGACAAGGTGAACAGCGGACAGGGAACCATCGGCCAGCTTCTGGTAAATCCTTCGCTCTACCAGAATCTGGATGGCACAACCAGGGAGATCAACGGCCTGATGAAGGATTTCCGCTCCAACCCCAAGAAGTTTCTACGGATCAAGCTCGCGATCTTCTAAGCAGGGTATCGTTCCAAACACCGTCGAAGAACAGATGCGCCGCTGCTCATGAAAACCGGCGTCCGGCAGCTAATCGTCAATGCGGACGATTTCGGCTTCACGCGCGACGTGAACCGGGGAATCGTCGAAGCGCACCGCAGCGGGATTCTCACCGCGACTACGCTGATGGCCACCGGCGCCGCTTTTGACGACGCTGTCCGGCTCGCGCGGGAAACACCCACGCTCGATATTGGGTGTCACCTGGTGCTCGTGGGCGATCCTCCGTTCCCCCCGACGGTTGCGCGATTCGTCTATGCGGTCGCGCGCGGACGCATCCGCATTTACGAAGAACTGGCGTCTCAGGTGCACCGGATTCTGGACGCGGGCCTTCATCCCACGCATCTTGACACACACAAACATACGCACCTGCTTCCGCCCGTGCTCGAGGCCGTCGCCGCGATTTCAGAGGAATTCAAGATTCCGTGGGTGCGCCGTCCTTTCGATTTTCCACTCACGCCCGAAGGCGTCTCCGCAATCAAGCGCGCCACCGCGAAGAGCATGACAGTCATGCGCGGATATTCCGCCCGAGTCCTGGCGCGCCGCGGATGCCGCTCCACGGATCATTTCGCGGGCTTTCAGATCACCGGGAACTATGACGCCGCGGCCCTAGCGAGGCTGATTCGCGCTTTGCCGGAAGGATCGACGGAGTTCATGTGTCATCCGGGATTTTTGGGAGACGAATTGCGTTCCGCGCGCTCGCGCCTCAAGGAAAGCCGGGAGCAGGAGCTGCGCGCCCTAACCTCGCCTGACGTGCGCGCCTGCATCCAGGAATGCGGCGTTCAGCTCGCGAGCTACCGGGACCTCTGAAGCCTTTGCCCCACGTTACTGCGATCACTCAGCGCGTGAGCAGGAAGCCGACGAATTGGGTCGCATTGAAGCTCGCATGCATGAGGAACGCCGCGGACGTTGCGCCCGTGCGAACACGCACGAATCCAAACGCCACGCCGGCGAGCGCTATGAGCGTCAATTGCTGCCAGGCCCATTCGTTCTGCGCGCCATGCGGCAGAGCAAATAGCACCGCCGTCCCGGCGATCGCAAGCCACGGTCCGACGGAACGGGCGAGAACCGGAAGAAGAAAGCCCCGGAAGATCAACTCCTCGACGAACGGCGCGATCAGCACCCCGAAAAGGATCACCACGGTCAGCGCGGCGCGGCTGGTGATCATCTGTCGAATGGGATCCCGCACGTCTGGAGCGCGCAACAGGACGCCGAGAAGGGACACGGCAATGGCCAACACCGGACCCGCCAGCACGCTCCCGATCGCACCACGAAAATTCAGGGTCCATCCCAAGGATCGCCAGAAGGGCTGCCCGTATTTCCCGGAGATCAGCAGGAACAGCGCGGCGATGAGGAATGCGTAGACCAGGAATTGATAGGTGAGCGTGGCAACGGCAACCATCCCGAACAACTTGGGGGCGGACCAGCGCAGAACCCGCATCAATCCTGTTCCCAGCAGGAGCGACGGCAGAATCGCGCCCATCAGCAGCGCCACGTCTTCCCAGCCCCACGCCGGCCGACGTCCCGGAACGGCGCTCTCCTGGGGCGTCATCATTCGTGTTCGATGAGGGCGGCCGCCAGCAGCGGAATCATGAGCTCGTGATGCCCGGTGATCGAATAGCCCCGGCCGCCGGCCTTCGCGTGCGGACGCTCCACCACATTTACTTTCGGGCGGTAATGCTGCAGGAAATCGAAATTGACGGTCGTGAATTCGGTGAGCGGGTAGCCCAGGTTGCGCACCACGGAAACGGCCTTTAAAAACACTTCGGGCAGCACTACGGCGGAGCCCACGTTCAGATAGACGCCGCCCTGATCGAGCCCGCGCACCAGCGAGCACAGCAAGCGGAAGTCGCGATGCGTTCCCGCGCCGATCGCCGCTCCCTCCGCCGCCGGATGCGTATGCGGCGTATCCGTGCCCACAGCCACGTGCACCGTGACGGGCACGTTCGCACGATACGCCATGGCTACCAGGCTGTGCGGCGCAAATTCCGGCTTGGCGAGCGTTTCCAATCGGCGGCCCAGCGCTTCGCCGATCCCGAGCCCGTCGCGATTTCCTTCGACAATCGCCACGTTCATCTCGCGTCCGGTTTCCTCCGCCGCGCCGAAACGTCCGTCAGGCAGCACGGCTTCCACGTCTTCGCTGGTCTGTCCCGCAATCGCGATCTCGAAATCGTGAATGGAGGCCGCGCCGTTCATCACGAAGGCCGTAATCCATCCGCGCTTCATCAGGTCGAGGAGAATATCCGCGAGCCCGCACTTCACCACGTGGCCGCCGAGGCCCCACAAAATCGCCCGCTTCTTCGTGCGCGCCGCGCGGAGGGCGTCCACCACGGCGCGGAACGAATCCGCCGCCAGAAGCTTCGGCAGCGAGTCCAGAAATCCCCCCAACCCTTCCCCCGCGCGATACGGGCGGGCGAAATGCTGTACCTGAACTTTTCCGCCGCGGTCATCGATCGGAACGGTCTTCAACCCTTCGAAACTCAGCGGCTGGTCGTGATAACGGCTCATGCGGCGCGTCCTTTGCGTGCTTTGCGCAGCGCCTGGCCCGTATAACTTTTGGGCGTACGCGCGATATCTTCGGGCGTTCCGGAGGCCACCAGATGACCTCCCCGTTCGCCGCCTTCCGGACCCAGGTCGATCACCCAGTCGGCGCTCTCGATCACATCCAGCTGATGTTCAATCACCACGACAGTATTGCCCAGTTTTACTAAACTCTGCAAAACATCAAGAAGTTTGCGGATGTCTTCGAAGTGCAAACCGGTGGTCGGCTCGTCCAGGATATAGAGTGTTTTGCCGGTTTGGCGGCGGCTCAACTCCCGCGAGAGCTTGATCCGCTGCGCCTCGCCCCCCGAAAGCGTCGTCGAGGATTGTCCCAAATGCAAATATCCGAGCCCCACGTCCACCAGCGTCGCCAGCCGCATGCGGATCTGCGGGATGTTTTCGAGCAGCGGCAGCGCGTCCTCCACCGGCATTTCGAGCAGGTCGGCGATGGAAGAACCGTTGTACTTCACCTGCAGCGTTTCGTGATTGTACCGGCGTCCCCGGCAGACGTCGCACGTGACGAAAACGTCCGGCAGGAAGTTCATGACGATCCGCTTTTGCCCATCGCCCTGGCACGCTTCGCAGCGGCCGCCCTTCACGTTAAAGCTGAAGCGGCCCGGCTTGTAGCCGCGCGCGCGGGATTCCGGGAGCATGGAGAACAACTCGCGAATATGCGTGAACACCTGCGTGTACGTCGCGGGATTCGAGCGCGGAGTGCGGCCGATCGCCGCCTGATCGATCTCGATCACTTTGTCGATCAGATCCAGACCGGTGATCGATTGGTGCGCGCCCGGCGCCGCGTGCGATTCGTAAACCTCCTTCGCCGCCGCGCGGTAAAGGATATCGTTCACCAGCGTAGATTTCCCGCTCCCCGAAACTCCCGTCACGGCAATGAACAGTCCCAGCGGGAACTCCACATCCACATGTTTCAAATTATGTTCGGATGCCCCGCGGATCACGATGCGCTTGCGCTCCGGCGGCCGCCGCGTCTCCGGAATCGGAATCACGCGCGCGCCCGAGAGGTATTGCCCGGTGAGCGACGCCTGATTCCGCAGAATGTCCGCCGGTGTCCCCGAGGCGACCACCGCGCCGCCTAAGCGCCCCGCGCCGGGACCGAGATCGATCACGTAATCGGCGCGCTCGATCGTTTCCGCGTCGTGTTCGACCACCAGCACCGTGTTCCCCAGGTCGCGCAGGTTCTGCAGCGAATCGAGCAGCCTTCCGTTGTCGCGCGGGTGCAGCCCGATCGAAGGCTCATCGAGCACGTACAGAACTCCGCGCAATTTCGACCCGATCTGCGTCGCCAGCCGGATGCGCTGCGCTTCGCCGCCCGAAAGCGTGGCGGAGGAGCGATCCAGGCTTAAATATTCCAGCCCCACCGCATCCAGAAACTCCAGGCGATTGCGGATCTCGTCAACCGGCTTCCCTCCGATTTGTTGTTCTCTTCCAAGCAGCTTCCATTTCTTCACCACGTCGAGCGCACGGAGCACGGACATGCCGGTCAAGTCGGAGATCGTGATCCCCTTCACCTTCACCGCCAGGCTCGACGGCTTCAGACGTTTGCCGCCACACGTATCGCACACGGTCGACGATTGATACTGCATCAGCCAATCGCGCTGATCGTCGCTCACGTCTTCCTGTTCGTAATACTGGTCGAGCGCCTTCACCACTCCGTCGGCAAGCGCCTCTTGCGATTTCTTCGGCAGCTGATCGAACGGTTTGTGGATCGGAATCTTCAAGCGGGCCGCCAGTAATTTCAAGTCGCCAGTCACGTGAGAGGATCCCGCCGCGATCGCCAGTCCTCCGTCGAGCAACGGCCGCGAAGGATCGGCAATCACCTTCAGCGGATCGAAGCTCCAGCGGCTGCCGAGTCCGTTGCAGGTCTCGCAAGCGCCGTACGGGCTATTGAAAGAGAACGAGCGGGGCTCGAGCTGGGGCACGCTCGATCCGCATACCGGGCAGCCCAGCTTCTGCGAATACAGGCGCTCGGGACCCTGCACCTGCGCGACGACCACCAGGCCCTCCGCCAGCTTCATGGCCGTTTCGATCGACGCCTCCAGTCGCTTCTCCACCTCGGGCTTGATGAGCAGACGATCCACCACGACCTCGATCGTGTGGTTCTTGCGCTTGTCAAGCGTGATTTCCTCGTCGAGCGAGCGCAGCACTCCGTCCACCCGCGCCCTTACAAAGCCCTGGCGCGCCAGCTTTTCGAGTTCTTTCTTGTATTCGCCCTTGCGTCCCCTCACGATCGGCGCGAGAATCATGACCCGCTCCTGCGGGCCGAGCGACAACACCTGCTGCAAAATCTGCTGCGTGGATTGCCGCGAGATTTCCAGGCCGCATTTCGGGCAATGCGGAATGCCGAGCGATGCGTACAGCACGCGCAGGTAGTCGTAAATCTCGGTGATGGTTCCCACCGTCGAACGCGGGCTGCGGCTGGTGGTCTTCTGCTCGATGGAAATCGCGGGGCTCAGCCCGTCGATGGAATCCACCTCCGGCCGTTCCATCTGATCTAAAAACTGGCGCGCGTAGGGCGACAACGTCTCGACGTAGCGGCGCTGGCCTTCGGCGTAAATCGTATCGAAGGCGAGCGAACTCTTGCCGGACCCGCTCAACCCGGTGATGACCGTAAAGGTATTGCGCGGAATCTCGACGTCGATGTTCTTAAGATTGTGTTGCCGTGCCCCATGCACGGTGATGCGATCGAGCAAGCAACTCTATTCTCCCAGATCGGTCAAGCCGGGATCGTGAGAGCCGAACCACCTCGCGACGTTCGACAGCTAGCCATGAAGCTCGGCGATCCTCGCCCATCACCACTGGCTTTCACTAACATTTCTCCGATGTCATCCCGAGCGCAGTCGAGGGATCGGCAAGAATATACTTGACACACCCACGGTTTTCGGGCATACTTAATTCATGGAAAGCCTCAAGCCCAAGACCTTGATGGATGCGATCAAACACTACGCCGACGCGGACAACGCGCTTAGCGAAGTGGCGGATAGCCGTTGGTCGAAGGGCGTCATCTGCCAGCATTGCGGAGCCGAGAAGCCGATGTTTCTGAAGACCCGCCGTATCTGGAAATGCTCCAAGTGCCGGAAGCAGTTTTCCATCAAAACCAAATCCGTTTTCGAGGATTCTCCGATCACCCTGGACAAGTGGCTTGCGGTCGTTTGGATGGTTGCCAACTGCAAGAACGGTGTTAGTAGCTACGAGATCATGCGCGATCTCGGTGTCACCCAAAAGACCGCGTGGTTCATGCTGCATCGAATCCGGCTGGCGATGCGCGAGGATGGGGCCAAGAAGATTGGCGGTAGCGGTCGCGAAGTTGAAGCGGACGAAACCTTCATTGGCGGAAAAGTCGAGTTCATGCACAAGAAGTCTCGCGCCAAGATTTCCAAGTTCAACAACTGGGGCAAAACTCCCGTGCTCGGCTTGCTTGAGCGTGACGGCAAGGTCCGCGCCGCTGTCGCACCGAACCGCAAGAAGCGCCACATTCATCCGAACATCATTGCGAACGTCGAACCCGGAACCAAGCTCTACACCGACGACTATCCCGGATACGATTCGCTTCCGGCTGAGTACCAGCGCGAACTGATTAACCATCTCCAGCAATATGTGAACGGGCGTGTTCACACCAACGGTCTGGAAAACTTCTGGAGTCTTCTTAAGCGGACCCTGAAGGGCACCTACGTCAGCGTCGATCCCTGCCACTTGCAGGCCTATGTTGACGAACAGGTATTCCGCTACAACAATCGCAAATACGCGAACGATTTCGACCGCTTCAAGATTCTTCTTTCCCAGATCGTAGACAAACGGCTGACCTATGCCGAACTGATCGGAAAGGAGGGGGAAACGTGGACTGTGGTCGAAGGAGCTTAGACGGAACCCGAGGGGGAAGCGGAAACATTCCAATTGAGAAGCCGTGCGATATCCTGAGCTACATGCTCTCCATCCCACGCCGCTATGAGATGAAACATGGACATCTCTCTTGAATCGGCTTTTTTGCTTGCGTCTAAATGGGCCGAAGAATCCACGCTGATTAAAGGCAGCTTCCAGTGCGATAATTCCTGCTTCGTCTGCGAAGGCAAGATTAGAGGGTTTGATTCTGAATCCATATGGATCGCCACCTTCGATTCTACCAGAAAGCAAGTATCTGGATTTTTCCAATTGAATTTGAGCCGCGCCGTTAAGTTTGACTATAGGGACAGCAGGGAAGCGCCTCCCGAGGTGACTTACGTAGAGGAGTTGCTGAAGGTTGAATTTGCAGACGGAATGGCCGTTATTTATGTGCCGCGCTGAAACGCACGTTTGCGCTTCGGCTTTGGACCCGGCTTGTTCGGATTGAGCGCGGCCTGTCGCTTGTACTCCGCTTCGCGCTTGACGATCTCGGAATGCGGCACGGCCATGAGCCGATTGAGCAGGCCCTTGAAGGCGTCGTACTCGGACGTGGCGGGTTCCTTCACTATTGGGATAGTAACGCATTCGGTTTCAGATTGGAAACGGCACAAAGAGAAATTCGTGGAGTGCCATTTCGCAGGCAGACTCAACCGATATGGGAGATGTTCCGCCGTCAGGAAGCTCCACGAAGAACTCTGCCGAGCTTCGGTCTCCCTTGAGCCTGTAGCCGCAAATTCGTTTTAGGCCGTCATCGACGGTGCCGCGTTTCATCATGAGGGTCTTGGTTCCGTCGTTTAGAAATAATTCAACACAATCCGTGCTAAATGGCACAGTGCGAATTCGCAGGCAGTAGGCACTCAGGGATTTGCAGTCTTCGGTGCTGAATGTAACAGTAGTCGATCCAGCCATGCGCTTATTGAATTCCTCTCTAGATGTTCCAATGCTGTCCCTAACCTCATTCCATAAGACAGGCACGACCTTACGAAAGGCAACTTCATCGAGAAATGTTTTTTCTACCCATCCCATAAAGGGTCGTCTTCCTCCAATCACTTGGTCAGCATCATACACCGTCGTTATTCCGGCGCAAAGTGAATCCGTGGATCATAGATCCCGGCCACTACCCTGATGACAAGAACCACGTCATGAATCCCTTCGTCTGTCTCCATGGGAGTCAGCAGTCTGTCGGTTGTGACGGATATTTGATCCACGTGTCGATCATCATCCAAGAGGCAATAGGTTGGACTTTCTTCCGCCACTTGCGGAACGTCTTCGACTTCCTGAGTCTCCCTAGGCATACGCAATGCGTCCAGCAAAACCTTTAGGCGATTATCGATATCGCCACCATGCTTGACGATTCCCCCGGGCATGTCCCTGCGTAGAAATAAAATATCCAGCGAGCATCCGTGATAATTCTGTTCGGTGATGAGGGGGGCGAATTTATGGATGTGACTGTTAAAGCTGATGAACTTATGGTTCTCGGCCAGGAATTCCACCCAGGGTAATCCACTGGCGACGTTCTCGCTTTCTAGGCGAACTTCCGTTAGCGCCTGAAGCGTACGATGAGTTTTCCAAAGTTCTCTCAATTGAGGATGGAGCGCGCGCCGAATTCTGTGTTTGTCGCTCAGTCTGGGTCGACTAGTTTCTGCTGGCAGCTTTCCTCGATAGAACAATCTAAATTCCATGGATGTAGATTTACCCTCCGGGGGATCGCAGTATCGACGCAGATCCACCCTGGGAAGATCTTCCCACTTCGCTCTTGGGTGTGTCAACGATATTATTGCCGAGGGATCTGCTTTTTCTCTTGTTTGGCGAGGTCAGAACCTTAGACAAGACTATGGAAGAGGAAAAACGCACTTTCGCAAAAGCTCAACATCGTATGCTTGCCGATTGGCATCGACCCGGTCCTCCGAATAATGTCGCGGCGGCCCGACATGTTGAGCGCGCAGCGAAAACGGGCATTCTGTGCAGTTGAACCACACTCGGTAGGCATCGGCTGCCGGATGAGTGAAAGACACTGAAACCGTCGGACGATGGCAGCTTGGGCATTCCAGCGCATCTAGCTTGCCCGCGTCAGCTTCGTTGAGCAAGTTGACGTGCGCCGACATATCCTTCGGCATTTGACATCCGACAGGATACCACGCCGTTGATTTTCCGATTCGCCGGATCGGGCGGTGCTAAAATGAGCCCAATCATGCGACCCCTCGCCGCTCTCGCGACTCTCTCCTGCCTGGCGGCCAGCCTTCACGGCCAGGGGCGGAACTATGGCCGCTCCATGGTCATCACGCAGCAGGGCATCGCGGCGACAAGTCAAACGCTAGCCTCATCGGCAGCCGCGCAGATTCTCGCGAAAGGCGGATCGGCCGTCGATGCGGCCATCGCCGCCAACACCGTACTCGCCGTGGTCGAGCCGATGAAGACCGGCCTCGGCGGCGATCTGTTCGTCATGTATTGGGAAGCGGGCGCCCAAAAGCTCGTGGGCCTCAACGCCTCCGGCCCGGCTCCCAAAGCGCTCTCTCCCGAATTCCTGGCGAAGCGCGGAATCAAATCGATGCCGCCGGACGGCATTCACAGCCTCACGGTGCCGGGAGCCGTGGAAGGCTGGGCCGAAATCCACAAACGCTACGGGAAACTTCCGTGGAAGGATCTGTTTCAATCCGCGATTGCCTACGCCGAGCAAGGATTCCCGGTCACGGAGGCGATTCAGGAGTCCTGGTCCACTTCCGGGTATCGATTGAAAAGCGATCCGGAATCCATGCGCGTGTTTATGCACGGCGGCAAAGCTCCCGCAGTCGGCGACGTATTCAAGAACCCGGATATCGGGCGCGCTCTGCGCCTCATCGCGGAACAGGGACCGGCGGCATATTACAAGGGCGACATTGCGGCGGCAATCCTGAAAACTTCCCATAAGCTCGGCGGCACCATGACTGCCGAAGATCTGGCCGGTTATTCCCCCGAGTGGGTGACGCCAATTTCCATCGATTATCGCGGATGGAAGGTTTCGGAGCTTCCTCCCAACAGCCAGGGCGTCGCAGCATTGGAAATGCTCAATATCATGGAAGTGACGCCCGCTTCCCCGCTCGGCGCGTTCAGCCCGATGGAGATGCACAAGCGGATCGAAGCCATGAAGCTGGCCTACTCCGACGTGCGCCGTTTCGTCGCGGACCCGCGCACCTATGACGCTCCGATCGATCGCATGCTTTCGAAAGATTACGCAAAAAAACGGGCGGCGCTGATCGATCCCCACACCGCGCATTGCGATGTGCCGAACGGCGACCCCGTCGGCAGCAATACCACGTACCTCACTGTGGTCGATAAGGACGGCAATATCGCGAGCTGGATCGAGAGCGTTTACGATGAGTTCGGCTCGGGCGTTACCGCCGAAGGCATGGGCTTTATCCTGCAAAATCGCGGGGCGTTATTCACGCTCGATCCGAATCATCCCAACGTCCTCGCCGGGGGGAAGCGCCCTTTCCACACCATCATCCCGGCGTTTATGGAGCGCGGAGATCAGCATATCGGCTTCGGAATTATGGGCGGCGCGAACCAGCCGCTCGCACACGCGCAGTTCGCCTCCAACGTGATCGATTACGGCATGAATATCCAGCAGGCGCTCGAAGCGCCGCGCTTCACGAAAAAGAACGCCGGTGGCTGCGATGTGTCCATCGAAGTTCGCGTGCCCGCCGCGACCCTGCAACAGCTTTCCGAGCGCGGCCACGAAATTCGCATTCGCCGCGAATACACGCAGGAGATGGGCCGCGGCCAAGCGATCCTGCACGATTCCCGCACTAAAACCAATTACGCCGCCTCCGATCCGCGTGCCGATGGCGAGGCAATCCCGGAGCCGATCGTCCGGTGATCGCGGTCCTAAACTCCCCGCCGGTTTCCGCCGAAGGCATACCGTGGTAGTCCGCCTACGGCTCACGCCTGTTCGAGCGCAACTTCTTCGCGACATGTTGCGCGGCTTCCAAATCAGCGATTTGGCGCGAGCGTCTCGTCGCGCGTGCGCATTCGCGGCGCCCCTGGCAGGAATCCTCATGTTTGCGTTGACGACGGCCGACGCCGACTTCGATTCCAAACTCGATTCGCGTCCGATGTTCGAAATATCCGCACCCATCGCGCGATCGCTGCACGATTCCCGCTACGCGCGCCTGGAGCGATTCTTCCATCTGTACCGATGCCCCGCTCCGCTCTATATCACCGAATACCTGCGCGTCGCCGACGAAAACGGCCTCGACTACCGTTTGCTTCCCGCGATCTCCATTCGCGAGACGCAATGCGGCGTGCACGAGACCGGGAATAATTGGTGGGGATTTCATCCAGGGGAGGGCCGCTTCCCATCGGTCGTTGCTGGTATTGAGTTCATCGGGAAGAGGCTCGCCGAGCATCCCTATTACAAAGGCAAAGAGCTTCCGGACAAGCTGTTTCGCTACAATCCGAAGCCCGCCTATCCCGGCGAAGTGCAATCGATCATGCGGCAGATCGAGCCCTAGCAGGGTGCTGAAAAGGCCCGAATCCGCTTGCTGGCGCGCGCGGCTCAGAAACGTGCTTGCATGTTTGAAGGAATTTACCGAGCCGCGATCGCGAGGGAGCGATAGCATTATGGCAATTTTCAGCATCCTGCTAGCGCCGCCGCGCGTCTACCCGTTCCTTGCCTGTATTTATTCTCGATAGGGTGCTACCATGCCAGATCATGAACCCCCGAGGAGTTCACTCGCTCGCTCTCGTTCTGGGCTTGCTGGCGGCCGCGGGAAGCGCTCCGGCCCAGCACGGCTACACCCCTTCTGAAATTGAAGAGGGCGGCCGTCAATACCGCCTGAATTGCATCACCTGCCACGGACCCGATGGCAACCTGGTCACCGGGATCGATCTCGGCCGCGGCAAGTTCCGCCGCGCGTCCACGGACGACGACATCATTCAGACGATTTTGAACGGAGTTCCCGGCACCGGCATGCCGGCGTTCGAGATGATTCTCCCGCGCGCGCAAGTCATCGTCGCGTATCTGCGTTCGCTCGCGGCCGAGCCCGCCAACGTTTCCGAGGCCGCCAAAACCGGCACCGCCGCTCGGGGCAAAGCGATTTTTGAAGGGTCCGGCGGCTGTAGCAATTGCCACCGCGTGCGCGCGGTCGGCGGAACAATGGGACCCGATCTCAGCGACATCGGACTGAATAAGCGTGCGATTGAAATCGAGACGTCCATCCTTCATCCCGGCCCTGGAAAAGGACTCGAGAACCGGCCGGTCCGCCTGGTGCGCAAGAACGGCGAGACTATCAACGGCCTGCTGCTAAACGAAGACACGTTCACCGTTCAGATCACGGATGCGGCCGGCAAGCCGTCCTCGTTCCAGCGCGCCGATCTTCGCGAATTCCGGTTTCTCGATACGTCGCTGATGCCCTCTTACGAGGGAAAACTCAACCCCCAGGAATTGGCGGATGTGATCGCCTACCTGGTGTCGCTACGAGGAGCGGTCGTTCAATGAGAGACGGTCTTGCAATGAGAGGTGATCCAGTGAGCATTCATGCAATCCAAAACGGCAGCGGGGAGCGCGATCTCATAAGACTTGCCTTCGCGTTTATTCTTGCCATCGCGCCGCTCCCTGCGCAGATCACCGCGGACCGCCTGCTCAAGGCCGGCCAGGAGCCGCAAAATTGGCTGACGTATTCGGGCTCCTACGCGGGACAGCGTCACAGCGCCCTTACCCAGATCACGCCCCAGAATGTTCGCGATCTGGAGCTCAAGTGGGTGTTCCAGGCCCGCTCCTTCGAAAAATTCGAAGCCACGCCGCTGGTGGTGGATGGCGTTCTTTACACAGTACAGGCGCCGAATGACGCGGTCGCCATGGATGCCGCTACCGGCCGCGTTTTCTGGACCTTCAACTACACGCCGTCCAAGGCGTCCCGCCCCTGCTGTGGCCGTGTGAACCGGGGCCTCGCCGTCGCGGGAGATCTTTTGTTCATGGGGACGATCGACGCGCATCTGATCGCGCTCGACGCGAGAAGCGGGAAGTCCGTGTGGAATACGACGGTGGCGCGGGCCGAATCCGGCTACGCCCTTACGCATGCGCCGCTCGTGATCAAGGACAAAGTGATCGTCGGCGTAGCGGGCGGCGAATTCGGCATTCGCGGATTCATTGCCGCTTATGATATCCACACCGGCAAGGAACTGTGGAAGTTCTATACGATTCCCGCTCCGGGTGAGCCCGGCAACGAAACCTAGGCCGGCGATTCCTGGAAACACGGCGGCGGTTCGGTATGGGTGACCGGCTCGTACGATCCGGATCTCAACCTGACCTATTGGGGCATCGGCAATCCGGGCCCCGATTGGAATGGCGACAAGCGCATGGGCGACAACCTGTATACGGATTCCGTCGTGGCGCTGGATCCCGATACCGGGAAGCTGAAATGGCATTATCAGTTTTCGCCGCACGACGAATTCGATTACGATTCGGTGCAGGTGCCGGTGCTTGCCGATATGGAATACCAGGGACGCCCGCGCAAGGTGATGCTGTGGGCCAATCGCAACGGTTTTTATTACACCATCGATCGCGCCACCGGCCAGTTCCTCGTCGGCAAGCCTTTCACGCAGGTGAATTGGGCCAATGGCTTCGACGAACAGGGCCGTCCCATGCGGGTGCCTGGAAAAGTCCCTTCGCGCGAGGGCACGCTTATCTACCCAAGCAACCAGGGCGCCACCAACTGGTACTCGCCCTCCTTCAGTCCCCGCACCGGATTGTTCTACATTCCCGCCTGGGATAAGACGTACTCGGTCTACGTGAAGACCGAAGAGGAGTTCGTCGAGGGCCAACGCTATTCGAGCGGCATGCATAATTCGAGCTTCGGTCCCAATCGCGGCATCCAGAACAACACGCGCAAACCGGAGGACGGCCACGGCGCAGTCATCGCGATCGATCCGAAGACGGGCGAAAAGAAATGGCAATTCGATCTCACCGACGTCACCGACGCCGGCATTCTGACGACGGATTCCGATGTCCTGTTCAGCGGCGGACGCGAGGAGTATTTCTACGCGCTCGACGCTCGCACCGGGAATCTGCTGTGGAAGACGGCGCTCGGGGGAGCCATCATGAACGGCCCGATCACCTATTCGGTCGGTGGAAAACAGTACGTGGCCGCCGCGGCGGGGAACGCGCTGTACGTGTTCGGATTGAAGTAGATCTGATGCAATCGGTAAGAACGCGTATCTGCTAGCCTCAGATCATGACCGGCATCCAATTTCTGACCGACGAAAAAGGCCGCAAAGTCGCTGTGCAGATCGACCTCCGGAAACACCGGGCATTGTGGGAAGACTTCTACGACGGCATCATCTCCGAGCGTCGCCGCGATCAGAACAGCGTGCCCTTCGAAACCGTCAAAGCTGATCTAATCAAGCGCGGCCGTCTGCGTGGCTAAGTACAATCTCGGAATCAAGCCAGCGGCTCGTAAGGAGTTGGAAAAGCTGAGCGATGTCCTCCTCGCGCGCGTTGTTCCCAAAATCGAAAGCCTGGCGACTGATCCGCGCCAGGCAGGTTGCAAAAAGCTGCAAGGCCACCGCGATCTCTGGCGCATCCGCGTCGGCGATTACCGAGTGGTGTATATCATCGACGACGACGAGAAATCAGTAAGCGTAACACGCGTCGCCCACCGCCGCGAAGTATACGAATAAGCTTGTGTAGTCAATCGTGGCGACGAACTGGCATAAATTATGACATCCACATCATCGCCCGATTGGAACGCACGACAATACCTGAAATTTGAAGACGACCGCACCCGTCCCGCGCGCGAACTCCTTGCACGGGTTCCGCTCGAAGGCGCCCGCGTGGTGGTCGATCTCGGCTGCGGTCCCGGTAATTCCACGGAACTCCTGGTCGAGCGCTATCCGGAATCCAAAGTGACCGGCGTCGATTCATCGCCACAGATGTTGCAGCGTGCGCGCGAGCGGCTGCCGCTTTGCGAATTCGTGGAAGCGGATCTAGCGTCCTGGACACCACAGGAGCCCCCGGATTTACTGTTTGCCAACGCCGTGTTCCAGTGGATACCGGGTCACACAAAAGTAATTCAACGGCTGGTCAGCGCCCTGCCGGACGGCGGCGTGCTTGGCATCCAGATGCCCGACAACACGCGAGAACCCTCGCACACCATCATGCAGGAGGTTGCCAGGAGACCACCGTGGGCGTCAGCTTTCGCCAGCGAGGAGGCCGGGCGGGGCGACCTGCCGACCCCGGAAGCTTACTACGACCTCCTCCGGCCGCTGTGCCGCCGAATCGATATCTGGCATACCGTTTACAATCATGTGCTCGAAAGTCCCGAGGCGATCGTCGAATGGTTCAAGGGAACCGCATTGCGGCCTTATCTCGCGGCTCTCGACTCTCGGTCCGCCGAGACCTTCCTCGCTGCCTACACGGAGGAAATCAAGTGTCGCTACGCCTTGCGCGTAGACGGGCGCGTGCTGCTGCGGTTTCCGCGGTTATTTATTGTGGCGACGAAATAATCCGTCCCGAACTCATACGTTCATGAAACGCACTGTGCTTCAGCTAGTGGTCGCCGTGCTTCTGATCCTCGCGTTCGTGTGGTATCGCACGCGACCGAGGACGCACCTGAACGTCACCCCGGAGGCACAGCGGGCAATCGAGAAGGCGAAGCAGCGCTGAACACATCCAACGCACGCCATCCCAACCACGCGCGTCATCCCGAGCGAAGTCGAGGGATCTGCTGTTGAACAGTCGGCGAAGAAGCTAATTGCCCTTGAAGAAGTGTGCGATCTTCTTGCCGCCTTCTTCGGTGTAATACACAGTGACCTTGCCGGCCTTCTTCGCACCTTCGCCGATGTCCTTGCCAGCGTCCACAGATGCGTGTTCGGTGATGCGATAGGTGGTCTCGACGCCATCGGCGGTCTTGACGGCGATCGTTTTCGCGCCGCGATCAATCTTGCCCACTGTCCCCTCGGTCACCTTTAAGCCGCCTTCTCCGATTCGATCCACTTCCTGGGCGGTCTTTTCGGTGCCCTTCACCGTATAATGCACCACCACGTGGCTGCCTTCCTTCACGCCATGCATTCCATCTTTCGCGCCGGCCTCCGCCGCGTCCCAGCCCTGCACGGAAGTCTTCTTCACGAAGTGCACTGTGTGCTCGGTCCCATCGGCGGCTGATACCACGACCGTCTTGCTACCGGCATCCACCTTCTTCACGGTTCCTTCTACGGCCGTCACGACGTCTTCAGCGGCGAACGCGAGAGCGGCAAAACTGACTCCGACAAGTAGCTTTCTGATCATTTGATTATTGTGACCGATTTTTCCTTCGCCGCGGTGGCCGGTTTCCAAACGGTCCGCCCCGCGGGTATCCTGGCAGGAGGAGAAACTGCCATGAAATTCGCGTGTTTGGTCGGATTGTTCGGACTGGCCGTATCCGCGTGCGCCGCGGGAACCGACGGTAAATGGGAATGCGGCGTGAAGGGCGGCGATGGCCAGGTGCGTCCATTAGTGGCCAATCTGAAGGCGGACGGCATGAAACTGACCGGCACGGTCAACGGAATGAACGGTCAGCCTGATATAGAGATATTCAACGGCATGGCTCACGGCGAAGAAGTGATGTGGTCGTCGAAGCGTCCCACGCCGAATGGAACCGTTCAATTCGACTATAAGGCGAAAATTGCGGGCGACGAGATGCAAATCAATATCGTGCGGGCCGATGGCCAGGGCGTTCCCATGAGTTGTACCGCCAAACGCGCGAAGTAAATAAGCTCCGGCACACCGATCGGTAAACTCAGAGACATCTCAGAGAACCCGAGCGGTTCGTCGGACGCTTATTTCTTACGAAATTCCGACATGTTGTCGGCCGAGTTTTTCACCAGGTACAGGACCGTGAATGCGGCGACGCACTTCCAAAATGAGGGAAGGCTGTCCACGAAAAGCGAGGCGACGGTGACCACTCCCGAAATGATGAAGAAGATCTTGACGGTGGTCCGAAAGCGGTCGCTGAATTCGTTCTTGTTTTTCGCCTTTACCGGGGAATTGCACGAATAACAGTTCGTCTCGGCCGAGGTAAGGGGAGAGTTGCACTGCATACAACGCTGCATGACTAGCCCGAGTCTACCCGCGAATGGGTGAGTTAGCCATAGAACGATCCCCTGAGACCACCTGAGGCTTTTCGCGAATCCGTATTCGCTTTGGGACCAATGGACTATGCGCCTCCCGAAGCGCGGCGCCTGATTGCGAATAATTTATGATGACGGGCCACGGATTGTTTAAGATAAATGGGCGCCTTGAGTGGCCCCGAGCATGCCCGACCTCTGTTTCCTTTCCGCGCGCGAGCTTTCCTCGCTAATTCGCACGAAGCAAATCAGCGCCCGGGAACTCATGCAGGCGCATCTTGATCAGATTGCCCGGGTGAATCCTAAAGTGAATGCGATTGTAACGCTGGTTGCCGAGCAGGCGCTCGACAACGCGCGCACAGCCGATCAGGCTCTCGCGTCTGCCCCGGACGGGAGTTCCCTCGGTCTTCTGCATGGCTTGCCCATCGCACACAAGGACCTTTTCGAGACCGCGGGGATACGCACTACGTTTGGATCCCGCATTTTCAAGGATTACATTCCGGATCGCGACGCCATTATCGTGGAACGCGCGAAAAAGGCCGGCGCGATCACCGTCGGCAAGACCAACACGCCGGAGTTCGGGGCCGGAGCGCAGACCTTCAACGAGGTGTTCGGCGCGACCGCGAATCCCTACGACGTCACGAAAACCTGCGGAGGATCGAGCGGCGGCTCGGCGGTGGCGCTTGCGTGCGGAATGGTGGCTCTCGCCGACGGCTCCGATCACGCGTCTTCGCTGCGCAACCCGGCGGCCTTTTGCGGCGTAGTTGGACTTCGCCCCGCTCCCGGCCGCGTGCCGACCACTCCCGCCTCGAATCCCTGGTCGACGCTGAGCGTCGACGGACCGATGGCCCGCAACGCCGCCGATCTGGCGTTCTATCTCGGCGCAATCGCCGGACCCGACCCGCGCAGTCCGATTTCGATTTCAGAATCGGGTGCGAAATTCGCAGGCGGGCTGGAGCGCGACTTCAAGAACACGCGCGTTGCGTGGTTCCAGGATCTCGGAGGCGTCCCCTTTGAGCCCGCGATTCTCCACAGCGTAAATCTCCAGCGCCAGAGATTTGAAAGCCTGGGCTGCATTGTCGAACAAGCCGAGCCGGATTGGCAGGGAGCGGCGGAATCTTACAGCGTGCTGCGCGCAGCCGGGTACGTGGGCGCGCACTCCGAGAACCTCCGCCTGCACCGCGACTTGCTTAAGGACACAATCGTGTGGCAAGTGGAGGAAGGGCGCAAGCTCTCCGCCGAACAAATCGCCCGCGCGATTGCGCAACGCGCGCAACTCTGGGAGCGCATGCGCGTTTTTCTCGAGCGCTACGAGTTCTTCGTGTTGCCGACCACGCAAGTTCTGCCGTTCGACATTAACCAGCCCTATGTCACGGAAATCGACGGCGTGAAAATGGACTCCTACATCGATTGGATGAAAAGCTGTTATTACATCACTCTCACGGAAGCCCCCGCGATTTCCATCCCGTGCGGCTTTACTCCCGCCGGTTTGCCGATCGGACTGCAAATTGTGGGGCGTCATCGCGACGAGTGGGGCCTGCTCCAGATCGCCCATGCATATGAGCAGGCAGCAAACCTGGAATCCCGCAAGCCGCCCGTGTGCGCGATCGCCTAACTCTTTCTATCCTATAGCTTTAAAACAACTTACTAGATATCCCGCGCCTTGACCGCACGCGCACCGTTCCACCCAGACTAGCGATATTCCGGCCAAAGTTGACCATCCGGTTTCTACTGTGATAACGTGATTGCTTCGGCAGCAGGAGTCGTACCTGGGGCCGTCGCTCGTTCGATCCCCGAAAATCCAGCATGGAACAAACTTTGCAAGCACTGGTGGGCATCCTGGAAAAGGCTGTACCTACTATTTTGCTGCTCATCGTTCTTCATTTCTATTTGAAAGCCATGCTGTTTCGGCCGCTGGCGAAGACGTTGCGGCAAAGGGACGCGCTGACCACGGGGGCGCGGCAGTCCGCGCAGGAAAGCCTTGTCTCCGCCGAGCGCAAAACCGCGGAATTCGAGTCAAAACTGCAGGTGGCGCGCAGCGAGGTCTATCGGGAGCAGGAAGAGATGCGGCGCAAGTGGCTGGAAGAACAGGCCGTGCAGATCGAACAGGGGCGTGAAAAAACCGCGGCCGTGGTCCGCGACGCCAAGTTTCAAATTTCGCGGGAAGCTGCCGCCGCGCGCACCACGCTTCTTGAAAGCAGCGGCACGCTGGCGGATCAGATCGCCAGCAGCATTTTGAATCGCGGCACAAACAAGGTGTCCCGGTGAAACGTCTGGCTTTATTTTTATTCCTGAGTTTCGGCGCCAGCGGTATTTTGCCAGCCCAGGAAACCTTACAGCAGGAAGCCCAAAAGGCGGAGAAGTCGGAACCTGCCGCTGTCTGGAAGTGGGCCAATTTTCTTATTCTGGCCGCCGGCCTCGGGTATCTGATGAAGAAACACCTTCCGGCGATGTTCCAGGCGCGGACCGCTGAAATTCAGAAGGACATTACGGAAGCGCAGGCCACGAAGCGGGAGGCCGAGGCGCGAGCAGCGGCCGTGGACGCGCGGGTGCAGGCGCTCGGTGCGGAAATGGAGCGTCTCCGCACCCAGTCCAAAGCTGAGATGCAGCAGGAGGGCGACCGCATCCGTCAGGAGACAGCCCGGCAGATCGCCCGCCACAATGCGCAAGCCACCGAGGAAATCGAGTTGGCCGGCAAGCTCGCGCGCCGCGAACTCAAGGATTACGCCGCGAAGCTCGCCCTGGAGCTCGCGGAGCAACGGATCCGCACCCGCGTGGACGATCACACGGAGAGTGCGCTGGTGGACGCTTTCGTCGCCGACCTGGGACGCCGGGAGTCGAAAAATTAAATGGTTTCGGTCGTCGCCACGCGCTATGCCAAAGCTCTCGCGGACGTGGTCGTGCTCGGCGACAAGCTGGACGCCGCCGAAGTGCTCATGCAGCTGCGGGCGATCCAAGACCTGATCGAGAGCTCGGCGGATTTGCGGAACGCCCTGGCTTCACCCGCCGTGGCTCCGGTTCGCAAGCGCGCGGTGCTGGCTCGTTTGCTCGAATCGATGAACACGTTCCGCCAAGTGCGGAATTTCATGTTTCTCATCAGCGATCATCGCCGGGTGAACGAACTTGGTTCCATCATCGAAGCGTTCGAGCGGCGCATGGACGACCGGCTGGGCTTCATCCGAGCGGATGTGGCGAGCGCCCTCGAAATGGGCGGCGAGCAGAAGAGCGCGCTCGAAGGGCAGCTCTCGCGACTGACCGGCCGCAAGGCGAGGGTCCGATTTACGACCGACCCGTCCCTGCTGGCGGGTCTGGTGGCGCGCGTGGGTTCCACCGTGTACGATGGCAGCGCCCGCGGCCAGTTGGAGCGCTTGAAAGTTAGACTGGGGAGTCGCTAACACTCCCCGTAAAGGAATTTATGGCTCAGATTCAGGCGGATGAAATCTCGCGCCTGTTGCGCGAAGAGATCGAGAATTACGAAAAAGCGGTGAACGTCGCCGAGACCGGCTCGGTGATTTCGGTCGGCGACGGCATCGCCCGTGTGTATGGCCTCGAAAACGTCATGGCCGGAGAACTGATCGAGTTCAAAGGCGGCGTTTCCGGCATCGCGCTGAACCTGGAAGAGGATCAGGTGGGAGCGGTGCTGCTCGGCGAATACGCCGGCATCAAGGAAGGCGACGAAGTACGCCGCACCGGCCGCATTATGTCCGTGCCGGTGGGCGAGGCGATGATCGGCCGCGTGGTGGACGCGCTCGGGCAGCCGATCGACGGCAAGGGACCGATCGAGGCCAAAGGCTACAATGCCGTCGAGCGCATCGCGCCCGGCGTGGTCGATCGCCAGCCCGTGAAAGAACCGATGCAGACCGGCATTAAGGCGATCGACGCGATGATTCCGATCGGCCGCGGCCAGCGCGAACTGATCATCGGCGACCGTCAGACCGGCAAGACGACTGTCGCGCTCGATACCATCATTAATCAGAAGGGCGGCGACGTGATCTGTATCTACGTCGCTATCGGGCAAAAGCGCTCCACCGTCGCGCAGGTGGTAAAGACGCTCGAAGACTACGGCGCCATGGAGTATTCGATCGTGGTGGCCGCCACCGCCTCCGACCCCGCGCCGATGCAGTATATCGCGCCCTATTCGGGATGCGCCATCGGCGAATATTTCCGCGACTCCAGCCGCCACGCGCTGTGCATGTACGACGATCTTTCGAAGCACGCCGCGGCGTATCGCGAAATCTCCCTGCTGCTGCGGCGTCCGCCCGGACGCGAGGCGTTTCCCGGCGACGTGTTCTATCTTCATAGCCGCCTGCTGGAGCGCGCCGCGAAGCTCAGCAGCGAAAAAGGCGGCGGATCGCTCACCGCGCTGCCCTTCATTGAAACGCAGGCGGGCGACGTTTCGGCGTATATTCCGACCAACGTCATTTCGATTACCGACGGGCAGATTTATCTCGAATCGGATCTATTTAACGCCAATGTGCGCCCGGCCATCAACGTCGGCATCTCGGTCAGCCGCGTCGGCGGCAACGCGCAGATCAAGGCCATGCGCCAGGTGGCCGGCTCGCTCCGCCTGGACCTCGCGCAGTACCGCTCGCTCGCGGCCTTCGCGCAAATCGGCTCCGATCTCGACAAGACTTCGATGGCGCAGCTGACGCGCGGCAGCCGCATGGTGGAGATCCTGAAGCAGGGCCAGTTCTCGCCCGTGCCCGTGGAGAAGCAGGTTCTGATCATCTACGCCGGCACAAACGGGTATCTGGACGACCTTCCGCTCGATCAGTGCCGCCCGTTCGAGGCCGGCCTGTATACTTTTGTCGAGAACGCGCATCCAGGGTTGCTCGCCACAATACGCGAGAAGAAAAATCTCGACGACGCGCTGAAGGCGCAGATCGGCGCGGCGCTGCAGGAATTCAAAACGCGCTTTGTGCAGGAGCAGCAGGCGAAGAAGTAAAGCGGAATTGGCCGATTTTTAAATGCCCAGCTTAATCGACATCCGGCGGCGTGTCCGCTCGGTCCGCAACACGCAGCAGATCACCAAGGCCATGAAGATGATCTCCGCGGCGAAGCTGCGCCGCGCCCAGGAGCGGGCCGTGGCCGCGCGGCCTTACGGCGCCATGCTGAAGCAAATTCTGGCTAACGTCGCCGAGGCCGCAAGCCAAAGTCCCGAAGCCGGGTCGAATCCGCTCCTCGCGGTCCGTCCGGAAAAGAAGGTGCTGCTGCTGGTGGTTTCCGCCGATCGCGGTTTGGCCGGAGCTTTCAATACCAATCTTTTAAAGCTGGCGCAGCGTTTCGTGGCCGAAAATGGCGACAAAGAATTAAAGATCGAAGCGATCGGCCGAAAGGCACGCGATTATTTCCGTAAACGCCGCGGGACGGTCATCGGCGAATACCTCGACATGATGAGGCAGTTGAGCGTGGATTACGCCGACAAGATCGCCGCCGGGGTCATCGAACGGTTTTCCCGCGGCGAAGTGGACGCGGTCTACCTCTTTGTCAACGAATTCAAGAGCGTGATGGCGTCGAATCTCGTCCAGTCACGCCTGCTCCCGATCGAGTTGCCGCCGAGCTCGGCGCCCGTCGATTACATTTACGAACAAAAGCCCGAACAACTCCTCGGCACTCTGTTGCCGAAATACGTCAAGGGCCAGATTTATCGGGCGCTGCTCGAGTCGGTGGCCGCCGAGCATGCCGCCCGCATGACCGCGATGGAGGCAGCGAGTTCGAACGCCGGCGATATGATCGACAAGCTGACGCTCTATATGAACCGCGTCCGCCAGGCCAGTATCACGCGCGAAATTATTGAAATTGTCAGCGGAGCCGCGGCCCTCGACTAGAACTTTTCGGGGGAATTCGCGGGAGGAAGAGGTCTTATGAACGCCGTAGGGAAAGTAATTCAGGTGGCCGGACCGGCCGTGGACGTCGAATTTAACGAGGGAGAAATCCCCGTCATCCGCACGGCCATCCGCATCACCAGCGAAGGCTTCACGGTCCCGGAGCCCATCAGTATCATCTGCGAAGTGGCGCAGCACATCGGCGAGAGCCGCGTGCGCACCATCGCGCTCCAGCCGACCGAAGGCCTGGTCCGCGGGATGAGAGCCGAGAGCCTAGGCCAGCCCGTTACCGTTCCCGTGGGCAAGGAGACGCTGGGCCGCGTGCTCAACGTGATTGGCGAGCCGGTGGACAAGATGGGGCCGGTGAACACGGCCAAGCGCAATCCGATTCACCGCCAGGCGCCGCTCTTCGACGAACAATCGACGGAACTGCAGATGTTCGAGACCGGGATCAAGGTCATCGATCTGCTGGAGCCTTACTTACGCGGCGGCAAAATCGGCCTCTTCGGCGGCGCGGGCGTGGGCAAAACCGTCGTGATTCAGGAGCTCATCTCCAACCTCGCCACCAAGCACGGCGGCGTTTCCGTATTCGCCGGCGTGGGCGAGCGTACGCGCGAAGGCAACGATCTATGGCTCGAGTTCCAGGAAGCGGGCGTGATCGATCCGCACGACTGGCGTAAATCGAAATGCGCGCTGATCTACGGACAGATGACCGAGCCTCCCGGGGCGCGTCTGCGCGTGGCGCTGACCGCTTTGACGGTCGCCGAATATTTCCGCGACGAAGAAAATCAGGACGTGCTGCTGTTCATCGACAACATTTTCCGCTTTACGCAGGCGGGCTCGGAAGTGTCGGCGCTGCTCGGCCGCATGCCGAGCGCGGTGGGATATCAGCCGAATCTGGCGTCGGAGATGGGCGATCTCCAGGAGCGCATTACTTCCACCAAAAACGGCTCCATCACGTCGGTGCAGGCGATTTACGTGCCCGCCGACGACTATACCGATCCCGCCCCTGCGACCACCTTCGCTCACTTGGACGCGACCACCAACCTCTCGCGATCGATTTCAGAAATGGGCATTTATCCGGCGGTCGATCCTTTGGCCTCCACGTCGCGCATTCTCGATCCGCGCATTATCGGCGAAGAACATTACAACACCGCGCAGCAGGTGAAACAAATTCTACAGCGTTATAAGGATCTTCAGGACATCATCGCGATTCTGGGCGTCGACGAACTCTCGGATGAAGATAAAGCGACTGTGGCGCGCGCCCGCAAGATCCAGCGCTTCCTGTCGCAGCCCTTCAATGTCGCCGAGGCGTTCACCGGCCGCAAGGGCAAGTACGTGAAGGTCGCCGATACGGTGCGGAGTTTCAAGGAAGTGGTTGAGGGAAAGCACGACGAAATTCCGGAACAGGCTTTTTACATGCAGGGATCCATCGACGACGTGCTGGAAACGTACGCGGAGATGAAAAAGAAGGGGTAACGGGGACAGCCCACTCTGTCCCAAGCCGCGTCGGTTTCCGGACAATCCGGACCGTGGCCGGCGGCGAGCGGACAGAGCGGGCTGTCCCGTTTTTCGGTGCGGCACTTAGGTTCACTTTATGGCGGACACTTTTCAAATCCAGATCGCGACGCCCGAGAAACTGGTTCTCGACACGCACGCGCAGTCCGCGCAGATTCCCGGCCTCGACGGGTATCTCGGAATCCTGCCGGGCCACGCGGCGCTCTTGAGTGAGCTCGGCACGGGAACGCTGTCGGTGACCGCGGTGGGCGGCAAGACCGAGAACTTCCAGATCTCCGGCGGCTACGTCGAGGTCCGCGACAATCACGTAAGGGTGCTCGCGGATAAGGCGGAATAGGTCGCTCACGGCAAGTAGCGAGTCAACGATCTACAATTAGTAGCTATGAAGCTGCTTGTCACGCTGGAAAAGGACGAAACCGGCATAATCGTCGCCGAGTGCCCGTCCATCCCCGGTTGTGTGTCTCAAGGACGCACAGAGGCAGAAGCCTTGGAAAATATTCGCGAGGCCATCGCGGGATGCCTGGAGGCTCGCGCCGCAAATGGCATGCCGCTGACGATTTCCGTCCGTGAGGTTGAAGTTCCGGTCTGATGGCTGGCCTCCCCGTCGTTTCCGGGGAACAAGCTGTTCGCGCTTTCCGGAAAGCTGGCTGGATCGTCGATCGCCAGCGTGGCAGTCACATCATTCTCATCAAGGCAGGCCATCCGGCGAGTTTGTCGGTACCTCAGCATCGGGAACTCGCTCCCGGTACCCTGCGGGCTCTCGTTCGCGATTCGAAATTGACTGTGGCGGAATTCGCGCGATTGCTGTAACGCGCCGCGAACCTTGACATAGCCCCCGATTTTCGATAGCCTCACGGACCATGGGTCTTCCTAAAAATCACCATCTCTCGCGGCGGGAATTATTGACGGGAATGGCGGCCCTGGGAACTGCCGCGCTGCTCCCCAAAGCCGGCGCCCAACAGGTTCCGAATGCTCGCGCGATTGATTGCCACAATCACTTTGGATCGCCCGCCTACGTGAAGGCGCTGATGGCGAAGGACGGTAAGCACGTCGCGGGCTACACCACCTGGTTCGCGCTGCAAAATTGGAAGGGCTGGTCGCCCGCCAAGGCCGTCGAGGATATGGACAAGCAGGGCACGCAGACCTGCATGATCTCCTGCACCACGCCGGGCGCGTGGTTCGGCAATCCCGAGGAAACCAAGCGGATCGTCCGCGAGATGAACGAGTACGGCGCGCGGATGGTTTCCGACTATCCGGGCCGCTTCGGCTTATGGGCGTTGCTGCCGTTGCCGACCATTGACGACAGTTTGAAAGAGATCGAATATGTTTTCGACACGCTGCACGCCGACGGCATCGGCTTGATGTCGAGCCACGATCTGCACTGGCACGGGGATCCGATCTTCCGGCCCGTGTTCGATGAATTGAATCGGCGCAACGCCATCGTTTACACGCATCCGATCGATTCCCCGTGCTGCCAGGATATTCAGCCGGGGGTTTCGCCGCCGACCATCGAATACAACACGGACACGGCGCGCACCATTTACAGCCTGATTTCGGGCGATACCCAAACGCCCGAAGGACGCCTGCCGAGCCCGGCGACGCGTTATTCGAATATCAAGTTCATTTTTTCGCATGGCGGCGGGACCATGCCCTCGCTGATCGAACGCTTCGGAGTGGGCGGGCCCGATACGATTAACGACGCGCTCGCTGGAACTCCGGCGGTAAACTCGCGCCTGTATCATTTGCGGCGCTTTTATTACGATACAGCCCAATCGCCGAACATAGTTCAGATGCAAGGGCTCAAGACCGTGGCGGGGATCGGCCAGATCGTGTTCGGCAGCGATTATCCGTTTGGCGCGGGGATGGGCAAGCATCTGATCGGATTACAGAAGGCCGGCTTCTCCCCCGACGAGTTGCGGCTGATCCATCGCGAAAATGCTCTCAAATTTTTGCCGAGGCTCAAAGCATAGCGCTTCCGTCGGCCCTTAGCTTTCCATTTGGATCACATAGATAAGGCGAGGTCTCATCCACATGAACGGTTTCACGTTTCGTCCGTCACGGCGGGGGTTTCTAACGGCAGCGGCTGCCACGGCGGGCGCAGGCGCTCTCTTCGAGCGCGGCGCGTTTCTCGAGGAAGCGTCCGGGCAGGCGCTGAACAATACGCGCGCCATCGATTGCCATCACCATTTCCTTTCCCCGGCGTATATCAAAGCGCTGGGCACGCACGATGGCAAGAAGGTGAACGGGTACACCACGTGGTTCGCGCTGGACCGTTTGAAGAATTACACGGTCCAGCAGGATCTGGAAGCGATGGATCGCGACGGGTGCGCCACGTCCATGCTTTCCTGCACCACGCCCGGGATCTGGTTCGGAGATCCCGAGGAAACGGCCATGCTGGCGCGCGAGATGAACGAATTCGGCGCGCGGCAAGTGAACGATCACAAGGGACGCTTCGGTTTGTTCGCGCTGCTGCCGCTGCCGTCCATTGAATTGAGCCTGAAGGAAATCTCGTACGCGTTCGATACGCTGCATGCCGATGGCGTCGGATTGGTCTCAAGCTACGGCAACGTATGGCTGGGAGATCCGCAGTTCCGGCCGGTTTTCGACGAGCTGAACCGGCGGCGCGCCACCGTGTATGTGCATCCAATCGACGCTCCCTGCTGTCAGGAACTGATGCCGAATTTATCGGCGACGGTTCTTGAATACAATCACGACACAGCCAGGAGCATTTACAGTCTGCTGTACACCGACTCGGCGACCCGATACGGGAACATTAACTTCATTTGGTCCCACGGCGGCGGAACCGTGCCGGGGCTCGTGGGACGCTTTGGTCTCGGCACGAAGAGCTTGCCGGACGTGAACGACAGCATCATGTCAAAAACACCGGAGGTCAATTCGAAGCTGTATCATCTGCGCCGTTTCCACTACGATACGGCCGGCTCGGCGAACATCGTGCAGATGACCGCCATGAAGCTTCTGGTGGGCGCGTCGCAAATCGTGATTGGCACGGACTATCCGTTCGGCAATGTCGGCGCGATTGTCAAAAACCTGCAGAAATGCGGCTTCACGCCGGCCGAGTTGCAGGGAATTTATCGAGGGAATGCGGCGAAATTCATCCCGAAGTACGCCTGAGCTTCAGCGAGGAAGTCATGAATTCCCGCTCGTTGCAAAGGATTTCGCGGCGTGACCTGCTCGTAGGGGCCGGATTCACCGGTCTAGGCGGCGCGCTGTGGAGCACACAGGGCCTGCGCGCCCAAGGGTCAAACCCGCGCATGATCGATTGCCACCATCACTTCACCGCCCCGGGGTATCTGAAGGCCCTGGCCGCCAAGCAAGGGCAGTATCGGCAGGGATTCACGCCGTACTTTAACCTGGGCGTGCTGACGAGCTACACGCCCGCGAAGGACCTCGAGTTGATGGATCAGGAAGGCGTGGCGACCTGCATGCTTTCCTGCACCACGCCCGGCATCTGGTTTGGCGATCCGGCCGAGAGCGCCGCGCTCGCTCGGGAGATGAACGAATTCGGCGCGAAAATGGCGTCCGATTATAAGGGACGTTTCGGTTTATTCGCGCTTGTGCCTCTGCCGACTATAGACGCGAGCCTGAAGGAAATTGAATACGCGTTCGACACGCTGAAGGCCGACGGCGTGGGACTGATGACCAGCTACGGAAATCGGTGGCTCGGAGATCCCACGTTCCAACCCGTATTCGAGGAACTGAACCGGCGCAAAGCCGTAGTTTACACGCATCCCATAGACGCGCCCTGCTGCAGTGGATTAATGGCGGGCGTGAATCCGACGACGATCGAATACAACACGGACACGGCGCGAACAATCTTCAGTCTGATCGCGGGAAATGGACCTGCTTCCGAAGGCCAGCCCAGCGCGGCTTCACGCTATCCGGATATAAAATTCATCTTCTCTCACGCGGGCGGAACGATGACGTCCTTGATCGAGCGCTTCGGCGTAGGCGCCCCCGACACCATCAACGATAATCTGGCTGCAACGGCTGCGCCCAATTCGAGGCTCTTTCATTTGCGCCGCTTTTACTACGACACGGCGCAGTCGGTGAACGTGGTGCAGATGAAGGGCCTGAAAACGATCGTGGGCGCTTCGCAGATCGTCTTCGGCACGGACTATCCTTTCGTGACGGCGGCGCGCACGCTAAAGGGTCTCGAAAAATGCGGGTTTAACGCGGGCGAACTGCAGGGGATTTACCGCGGGACGGCCGCAAAACTGTTACCCAAGTTTGCTTAAGTCGCTATCCAAATCTAAAAGTGCAAGGAGCAAGCGTCATGATTTCCACTTCGCGTGAACGGGTAAGCCCGACGCGGCGCGATCTATTCGCCGGGTTGTCCGCGGCGGGATTAGGAGCGTTCCTGGCCCCGCGCCGGCTACGCGCGCAAGGCGCGGGCGCGCCGCAGGCGATCGATTGCCATCATCATTTTGTTTCGCCGGCGTGGATCAGGGCAATGGCGGCCAAAGAAAACAAGAAGCTCGCCGGATATACGACGTGGTTCGCGCTGCCGCAGTTGCGGCCTTACACCGTCGCCAAAGATATCGAGGATATGGATCGCGCCGGCGTGGCGTCTTCCATGCTCTCCTGTACCACGCCAGGCATCTGGTTTGGGGATCCGGAAGAAACCAAGGCTCTCGCGCGCGACATGAATGATTTCGGGGCGAAGGCGGTTTCCGACCACAAACAGCGCCTGGGTCTGTTCGCGCTGCTGCCGCTTCCGGCGATCGGCGATAGTTTGAAAGAGATCGAGTACGCCTTCGACACGCTGAAAGCCGACGGCGTGGGGTTGCTTTCAAGCTACGGAAATCATTGGCTGGGCGATCCGATGTTCCGGCCTGTTATGGACGAACTGAACCGGCGCCGCGCGGTCGTGTACGTCCATCCGACGGACGCGCCATGCTGCCAGGAATTATTCGCGGGGGCGCAGCCGGGGGCGGTGGAGTACAACACGGACACGGCGCGCACGATTTTCAGTCTCCTGTATCAGAATGCGGCCACGCGCTACGGCGACATCAAGTTCATCTTCTCGCACGGCGGCGGAACCATGCCTTCGCTCGTCGAGCGCTTCGGGATCGGCCAGCCCGACAATATCAACCAAAATCTGCGCAGTCCCGCGCAACCCAATTCGCGGCTGTTTCATTTACGCCGGTTCTACTATGACACGGCGCAATCCACGAACATCGTGCAGATGACGGGATTACGAACCATTGTCGGCGCGGGCCAGATTGTCTACGGAACCGACTACCCGTTCGGGTCCTTCGCAAAGCACATCGCGGGGCTGCGCGATTGCGGCTTCAGCGCGCCGGATCTGGAAGGCGTCTTTCGCAAAAATGCGCTGCGCCTCTTCCCGCGCCTGGAAGTGTAGGAATCAATCGGCGAGAGGCACAGGCAGAAATTCCTGAGGTCCGGGAAAAGATTTCTAAGGCGATCTCCCTAGACGTGCTCCTGTCGGCCTGCTCCCGCGTGGTGAATTGCTTGTAGTTACGGCCATCATCAAAAACTCATCCTGCCCGCCCGTCCGTCCCCGGTAAAGATTGCGCGTCCATGACTCGCGAGCGCTCCGGCCGATCTCAATTGGATGAACGAGTTGCCGCGCGCGAAATGCGGGTTTCATTGGAAGCATTCGTGCTTGTGCTTTTGAAACCAAATTTCACGCGAGCCCCGGTTCGCCGATCCGTAACGCTGATCTGGGTGACGGCGCGGATTGTTGTCAACAAACTGATGTTTGAAAAAGTGCGCCCGCTCGGGGCGCTCGAAAAAGAAACGGCCCCCGTGTGGGCGAGGGCCGAATCTCGGATACCGGGTTAGTGGCATCCTCTCAACAGTTCCATTTTACTCGCCATTCGAGCTGCAATTTTCCCACCAACATCGTCGATTTATAGCCGCGGCTTCCTCACGGAGGCCGCGTTTACAGGAGCGTGTATGCAGTTCGTACGATCTCGACGCCATACGTGTGCCCGTGCGCATTTGGTTTGCGTTTTATCGGCCGGGATGTGCCTGGCGCAAAGCGACCCCGGTCCGCGAGGCGGTTCCGCTTCGGCCGGCGGCGCCTATCCATCGCTCGATTTTAGCGAGCGCCTGACTTTCAATCAGGCGCAAACCGTCTTCCAGGAGGTCGATTCGGTGTCGGGGAAGATTGTGGGAGAGAGCGGCTCGGGACTGGGGCCGGCCTTCAACGGAAACAGTTGCGCGATGTGCCATGCGCAGCCTAGCGTGGGCGGAAGCAGTCCAGGGTTAGCGAGCCCGCAAAACTCACGTTCCAATCCCCAGATCGCGCTTGCGACGCTCGACGGGGCTACGAACCATGTGCCTCCCTTCATCACCGCCGATGGACCGGTGCGCGAAGCGCGCTTCCTTTCTGGACCGAACGGACCCGACGGCGGCGTGCACGGTCTGTACACGATTGCCGGCCGGTCCGACGCAACGGGCTGTACCCTGGCCCAGCCGGATTTCGCTACGGCGATCAGTACTCATAACATCATTTTCAGAATTCCAACTCCCACGTTCGGTTTGGGCCTGGTGGAGAACACTCCCGATGCCACGCTCCAGGCGAACCTCGCTTCCAATCAAGCTCAAAAGGCCGCGATGCAGATTTCCGGCAGGTTCAATACGTCCGGCAATGATGGGACGATCACGCGGTTCGGCTGGAAAGCGCAGAATAAATCGCTTTTGGTTTTCGCGGGCGAAGCCTATAACGTGGAGCAGGGAGTTTCGAACGAGGCGTTTCCGAATGAGCGCTCAGCGGTCCCTGGATGCGTTTACAATGCGACGCCGGAGGATTCGACGAGTGTGGGAACGCTCATTTCGTCCATCGGAACCGCTTCGAAAACATCCTCGGACGTGGTGAACTTCGCGCTCTTTATGCGGTTGTCGGCTCCCGCGGCTCCCACCACGAATTCTTCATCGGAGCGCAACGGGGCCGCCGAGTTCACGAATGTGGGATGCGCGCTGTGTCATAGCACCTCACTCACCACCGCTGCTTCTCCCTATACAGGCATGTCGTTTGAAACATATCATCCGTTCTCCGATTTCGCGCTCCATCATATGGGATCAAACCTGAGCGATGGAATCACGCAGGGTGTTGCCGGACCCGACGAGTTCCGGACCGCGCCGCTGTGGGGTCTGGGGCAGCGGTTGTACTTTCTGCACGACGGGAGGACTTCGGATCTGCTGCAGGCGATCCAGGCGCACGCAAGCAGCGGTTCCGAAGCCACAGCAGTGGTCGGCGCTTTCAACGCTCTCAGTTCCTCGCAGAAGCAGGACATCTTGAATTTCTTGCGCTCCCTGTGAGGGGATGACGGGGCGGCCCGACGTCGAGCGTCGGGGGACGCGGAACGGAGACTGCCCCGTCAATTTCCTGGCGATATTCTCAGTGATGCGATTCGCCGCGCTTTTTGATCGTGCCTGCGCCCGCTTGTTCAGGCTGGGGACTTAGCAGAGCGCGAGCAGGCACACTTGTCCCACACCAAAGAGGACAGGCGCCCAAGGGACAGACGCCCGGGGACAGGAACAGGCGGCCCGAGAGGCCGCCGCAGGCCGGGGCCCTGCCCCACTGCATGCCCGCTCATTTACATTGGCGGTTCGGTTTAGTTTGTCCACTCCATTCCTGTTGCGGCTCGGTTGATCGCGGTTGAGTTTCGACTTTATTCGGAAGCGCGCTTCCTCCAAGGTTTAACCCGCTTGGTAGGCGGGCTGCCGATTCTACGCGACAGGCGTTCCGTTTATTTCCCACAACGGCAAAGGGGTCACTGTATCGCTCGACGACCCTCGGCTCATCGCTCCAGGGCACAAAGGCACGAGATTACGCTGAACGCGACGGGCACTCGAGTACTCCTCCGCGTTTCGTGGCCCGGCTTCCGATGGCAGAACCCGGAACTCTTGTTTACAAAGTACAGGAGGTTCGTGAGGCGACCTGTAAGATGAGAGCTCCAAGTACGTGACGCGCTGGGAGATTCCGGACAAGAACAATTGGGAGGCGCACCGGGACGGTCCGGCGTCTCCTGGTAACATTAGCTTCAGTGATGCGATTCGCCGCGCTTTTGATGTTGCTCACGCTCCCTGTTCTGCTCGCGCAGAGTACGAGTTCGAGCGCCAATTCCAAGGCCGGGCAAAACGCAAACGCGACGATCGCCGAACTCCAGAGAAAGGCCGCCGAGGGTGATCGCAGTTCGCAATATTCGCTCGGCGAAGATTACCGGCTGGGCCTTGCCGGCGTTACGCCGGACGGGCCGAAAGCCGAGCAATATTACAAGATGGCCGCCGAACAAGGGATGGCCGAGGCGCAGCATGCCCTGGCGATTCTTTACTACGAAGGTGAAATGATTCCGCAAAACTATCCAGAGGCCCTGCGCTGGTTTCGCGCCGGGGCAGCGCAAGGATTGCCGGAATCGCAATTCTATATCGGAGTAATCTTCGACGGCGGCTTGGGTGTGCCTCGCGACTACAAAGAGGCCGTGAAATGGTACAAGATCACGGCGGATTTGAAGATGCCCGACGCCGAATTCAATTTAGGTGTGATGTACGCCAATGGATTCGGCGTGGAGAAGAACCTGGCGGAGGCGGCGCGGCTCTACAAACTGGCCGCCGAGCAACGCGCCATCCCCGAGGCTGAATTCAATCTGGCTGCCTTGTATGAAGCCGGATCCGGCGTTCCGCAGGATTACAAAGAGGCGGCTCGCTGGTACCGCGACGCCGCGGATCAGGGGCACGGCGGCGCGCAATTCAACCTTGGGTTGTTGTACGCGAACGGGCAAGGGGTGCCGCAGAGCTTTCCCGAAGCGGCGAAGTGGTATCGCAAAGCCGCCGATCAGGGGGTCGCGGACGCCGCGTATAACTTAGGGGTTCTTTACACGGAAGGACAAGGCCTCGCGCAGGATTTCAAGGAAGCCGTGCAGTTGTTCCGGTCGGCGGCGGAACGAGGCCATTCGGACGCTCAATTTAACCTGGGCGGCATGTACGCGACGGGGCGCGGCGTGCCGAAGAATGACGGCGAAGCCTATAAATGGGTTGCGGTCGCCGCATCGAAAGGCGACCAGGACGCCGCCCGCGCACTGGACCGCCTGGCGCCGCGCATGAGCCCATCCGAGGTGGCGGCCGCAAAACAGAGCGCCGCTGCATGGACTCCCTGTAAGTCTAAGACAGAGTGTGACCTTCGGCTGAAATAACAGACTCGTACTAGCCTTTTTTCACGGTCAGGAACTTGCTTCCCAGCGCGTACCTGGATAGAATCAGGAGTTTCGAGTACAAACTGGAGGATGCATGACCGTTGAGCAGAAGGTCAAACAAATCATCGTCGAACAGCTCGGCGTGGATGAGGCCCAAGTTGATCCCACCGCGAGTTTTGTAGACGATCTGGGCGCCGATTCGCTGGACATCGTGGAACTGGTGATGGCGTTCGAGGAAGCGTTCGACCTCGATATCCCCGACGAAGATGCGGAGAAAATCGCCACCGTCAAAAACGCCGTCGATTATATCGAATCCAAAAAGAAGTCGTTAGAAGAGCTTACCCGCCGTTCATCGGCATTTATTGGAGTCCCGCTTGCAACGTAGAGTGGTAGTTACCGGTGTCGGACTCGTGACCTCGGTCGGCATCGGCACGGAACCTGTCTGGGAGGCCATCAAGAAAGGCACCAGCGGGATCGCGACGATTACGTCTTTCGATGCCGCCGAATTCACTTGCCGCATTGCCGGCGAAGTGAAGGGTTTCGACCCGGCGAATTACGTCGAGAAAAAAGAGATTAAGAAGATGGGCCGCTTTATCCAGTTCGCCATCGCGGCGGCGGATTTCGCGGTCCAGGGCGCGGGTTATCGCGTAACCCCGGACGAAGCCGAGCGCACCGGTGTGTACATCGGCAGCGGCATCGGCGGATTCGAGGTGATCGAGCGCGAGCATAAAATCCTCCTCGAAAAAGGGCCTTCGCGCATCTCTCCGTTTTTCATTCCGGCCACGATTATCAACCTGGCTTCCGGTTTCGTTTCCATCCGAACGGGCGCGAAGGGACCGAACTCGGCGACGGCGACGGCCTGCACGACCAGCGCGCATTCGATCGGCGACAGCTTCCGTTTGATTCAACATAACGACGCAGACGTCATGATCTGCGGCGGAACGGAAGCCGCCGTCACGCCCATGGGCATCGGGGGATTCGCGGCGATGCGGGCTCTCTCTCACCACAACGACGACCCCGCGCACGCCTGCCGGCCCTGGGACAAGGATCGGGATGGCTTCATCGTGGGCGAAGGCGCCGGCATTCTGGTTCTGGAAGAACTGGAACACGCGCGGCGGCGAAATGCGCCCATTCTCGCCGAAATCGTGGGCTACGGGATGTCCGGCGACGCGTTTCACATCACTTCTCCCTCCGAGGATGGCGATGGCGCCTTTCGCGTCATGCGGAATTGTCTGCGCGACGCGGGCATTGCGCCGCACCAGGTGGATTACATCAATGCCCACGGAACCTCGACGCCTGTGGGAGATCGTATCGAGACGCTGGCGATCAAACGGGTGTTCTGCGAGCACGCTTATAAGGTCGCGGTGAGTTCGACGAAATCGATGACCGGGCATCTGCTGGGCGGGGCCGGCGGCCTGGAGGCTGGGATCACGGTGCTCGCGATCCGCGACCAGATTGCGCCGCCGACCATCAACCATGACGTCCCCGACGTGGATTGCGACCTGGACTACGTACCCAACCACGCGCGTCCCTTGAAAATCGAATATGCACTTTCCAATTCCTTCGGATTCGGCGGCACGAACGGCTGCCTGCTGTTCCGCAAGTTTACGCCCTAGCCGATGAAAATCATCGTTGCGATCAAGCAGGTCCCAGTGCGCGATTCATCCCTGCGCGTGGCCTCGAACGGGCGGTGGATCGAGGAAGACTCACTCAGCTTCGAGATCAACGAACCCGACGCCTATGCGCTCGAAGAAGCGCTGCAGTTGAAGGAGAAGCACGCGGGCGAGGTGATCGTGCTGTGCGCGGGGCCCGAGCGCGCCACGCAGACCATTCGCGAGGCGCTGGCGAAGGGCGCGGACCGGGCGATTCATGTCGAAACGGAAGATTTGAATTCTCTCGACACGTTGGGGATCGCGAAGATTCTCTCGGAAGCCGTGCGTCCGGAGAATCCCGACCTGATCCTGACGGGGCTGCAATCGGACGATCTTGGTTCCGGGCAAACGGGCGTGGTGATGGCGGAACTACTCGGCATGCCGCACTCGACCATCATCATGCAAGTCGAAGTGGAGAGCGCCCGCATCGGCCGTCCCTATATCAAAGTCAAGCGCGAGCTCGAAGACGGCTGGTTCCAACACATCGGGATGCCGCTGCCGGCGGTGCTGACCATGCAAAGCGGGTCGAACAAGCTGCGCTATGCGACCCTCATGGGGATCAAGAAAGCGAAGACCAAGGAGATCCGCCGCCTGACGCCCGCCGATGTGGGAGGCGTTTCGCAGCCTGTCGCCGGCGTTTCGAAGATTTACGCACCGCAGAAGCAGAAGAACGCCCAGATTTTCGAAGGCGACGCCAGGACGGCGGCGGAACATCTGGTCGAAAAGCTGAGATTTGAGGCCCGGGTGATATGAGCGCGGCCAAGAACATCCTCGCCGTCTTCGAACAACAGGACGGGCAGCTCCACCGGATGTCCTGGGAGACGCTGGCGGCAGCGCAGGAGCTCGCATCGCAGCTCGCGATCCCCGTGGAAGTCGCCGTGATTGGCAACGGCGTCCAATCGCTTGCGGCGGAAGTTTCTGCGAAGAACGTCGCGCGGGTGTGGGCCGTGGAACATGAACTCCTCGCCTCCTACACGGCGGATGGATACACGATCGCGCTGGAACAACTGATTCGAAAAACGCAGCCCACGCTGGTTCTGTTCCCCCACACGTACCGGACCCGCGATTTTGCGCCGAAGCTGGCCACCCGCTTTGGAAGCGTGCTGACCAGCGATGTGATCGCGGCGCGAGTAGAAGACGGGGCGCTCGTTTTCGTGCGGCAGCTGTTCCAGGGCAAATTAAATGGCGAAGTGCGGCTCACCGAAGCAGGAACCCGCTTCGCCTCCGTGCAGGCCGGCGCGTGGCGCAGTGATTCTCTGGAAACCGCCTCCGGCGGCCCCACGCCGATCGAAAGCTTTTCACCCGCGCTTGAGGCCGCACAGATTCGCCAGCAGCCGGAAGCTCCTTTCCGCGAAGCGGCCCGTGCGGTCGATTTGACGGGGGCCGAGATCATCGTATCCGTGGGTCGCGGGATCGGAGAGGAATCCAACATCGCGATCGTCCGGGAACTGGCCGAGGCGTTGGGAGGCGAACTGGCCGCATCACGTCCGATCTGCGATGCGGGATGGCTTCCTATGGAACGGCAAGTCGGCAGCTCCGGGCAGACCGTGGCTCCGAAGATGTATGTCGCTGTCGGAATCTCCGGCGCGATCCAGCATCTGGTGGGTATGAAAGGATCGAAGACCATTGTCGCGATTAACAAAGACGCCAACGCACCGATCTTCGAGGTCGCGGATTATGGAATCGTCGGCGATTTGTTTGAGGTGGTGCCGGCGCTGGTGGAAGCAGTGAAGAAGGCGAAAGGCTAGCTACGTCGTCGGCGGCGCGCCGGTTACGCGCGACGAGCCAATCGCTCGAAGGTCCTCGTAAATCGATCCGATATTCGGCACGAGGCTGCTAATATACGGCGTGTAAATTCCGGTGCAGTTGTCATCGAGCAGTTCTGCCGTTAATCGTGACAATACGCAAAGCATTAGCTCCAGGTCTGCACTTTCTACATTTACGTAGCTAATTCCTACGCAGGCCGAATGTTCAACCCAGGCTTTACGCTGGCTTCCTTCCGGCAGCCATTCAACATTCGTCTCCGGATTATCGATGAACGGGCCCGGGTAGGTGAAAAAGTTCAGCAGGTGCGGCCCGACCTTCACCATCGTTAAGCGTTCTGATCGTCCCACGAAGTTCTTAGAACCGCCCCCGCCCGAAAACGACACGCCCCACGCTCTCTCGGCAGCTAGACGAAGCTCTTCTTCTCCGAATGTGTGGGGCTTTCTAAGGAGCATTACCATCGAAATATCTTCATCCTTACGCGGCCATTGCCAGCGCATCGGCCAAAGGTTGCGAAAGAGGGTTTGCATTCCCACGGAGTCGATAGCTGAGAAGCTGAAAGAGCTACGCGGTCACGGGCTGTTTACTGTCGATCGCGTTTTCTGCGTAATACTTCTGCACCGCCGCGACGCCTGAGCCGAGCTTCACCGGAAATCCGTTCGCGTCGAGAATCAGTTCGAGCTCGGCGATAATCCCGAACAGATCGACCACGTCGAAATAGCCGAGGTGAGCGATGCGGAAAATCTTGCCCTTCATCTCGCCCTGACCGTTGTTGATGATCGATCCAAACTTCTGGCGGAATTCTTTCACAATGACACCGGAGTCGAGTCCTGGAGGCGCGAGGACCGCGGTCACGGCGGCGCTGGGACGCTCTGGAGCGAATAATTCGAGCCCGAGGGTGGTGCAGGCCGCGCGCGTCGCCGCGGCGAGGTGCTGGGCATTCTCGATCAATGCGTCCATTCCGGCCCGTTTGCCGGACCCGAGAGTCCGAATGAACTTGAGCACTTCCGCGAGGCCGAGAATCAGCGACGTTGCGGGAGTCCACGAAGATTCGCCCTTCAGCGCGTTCTTCTTTTCGCGGCGCAGATCGAAGTAATAGCGTGGAAGTTTGGCCGTTTCCATGCGAGCCCACGCCTTCGGGCTGACCGCGAGAAACGCGAGGCCCGGCGGAATCATGAACGCCTTCTGCGAGCCGCCAACAACGAGGTCGAGCCCCCAACCGTCGAGATCCAGCGGCATCGTGCCTATGCCCGTGATTGCGTCCACGACGAAAAGCGCCTCTGGCGCCCGCTGACGAATCGCGTGGCCCATTGCCTGAACGTCGTGGGCCGCCCCCGTGGAGCTCTCCGAAGCCTGCACGAAGACGCCCTTCACGTCCGGATTCGCCGCGAGTGCTTGTGCGACCGCCTCCGCCTCAACGCTTTTTCCATAAGGCGCTTTCAGAGCCACAACATCAAGTCCGTAAGCTTTCGCCATGTCAAGCCAGCGCTCGCCGAATTTGCCGGCCGAACAGACGATGACGCGATCCCCGGGCGAAAAACAATTGGTGACGGAGGCTTCCATGGCGCCCGTACCCGATGCGGTGAGGATGAGAACGTCGTGCGTGGTCGCGAGGAGCGACTTCAAATCGGCCAGCACGGACAGGACGACGTCCCGAAATTCCTGGGTACGATGGTGCAGGTCGGCGCCCATCATCGCTTGAAGCGCCTTAGGATAGAGAGGCGTCGGACCCGCGGTAAGCAAACGCTGCTTCTTGATGTTCATTCTTGGAAGCCCGCCTCTGGCGGGCCGAACTTTGGAACCCGCCTCTGGCGGGCCGAGATTCCAGGATATCAAAATGGTATTGGCGCACTGCGCCGCGCGGTGATGGAATGCGGCTGCAAACAGCGAGCATCTTGTCCCGTTAAGCTGGTGTTTATGGCTTTGTTAGACCAGATTCAGAAGGATATGGTGGCCGCCATGAAAGGCCACGAGGAAATGCGCCTCGACACAGTACGCATGATCAAAACGGCGCTGAAGAAGCACGAGATCGACAGCATGAAGCCGCTGGATGAAGCGACGGAATTGCAGATTCTGAGCATGCTGATCAAGCAGCGCCGCGAGGCGGCGGATATGTTCCGCAAGGGCAATCGTCCGGAGCTGGCCGATAAGGAAGAGGCCGAGCTAGCGATGATCGAATCCTATATGCCGGCCGCGCCTTCCGATGCCGAGATGGATGCGGCGGTCGCGGCGGCCATGGCCGAGACCGGCGTCACGTCACTGAAGCAGATGGGAGTCGTGATGAAAGCCGCGCAGGCCAAGCTCCAGGGCAAGCGCGTCGACGGCAAAGTGTTGAGCGATCGGGTGCGCGCGAAACTCAGCTAGCACAGCGGTGTGCGCACGCGGGATTGCAACTTGTAGCGATTCGACCGCTTTGTTATTCTCGGGTGGTGCGCGTTCCTGCGGTAACTCCCTCCCCACGGATTTCCACGTTACGGCCCACCGCGGTGAACGCGATCCTCGCGGAAGTCCGCGAATGCCAGGCGCGCGGACAAACGCTGATCTCGCTGATGCGCGGCGAGCCTGACCTGGCTACGCCCTCGCACATCGTCGAGGCGTGCTCGCGCTCTTTGAAATCCGGACGCACCACCTATCCCGACAATCGCGGCGAGCTGGCCTTTCGCGAGGCCGTGGCCGAGAAATTGAAGCGCGATAACGGGCTGCAGTATCACCCCGGTACTGAAATTCTGGCAACGACCGGCGCGACCTTCGGGATTTATGCCGCGCTCGCCGCGCTGCTGGACGAGGGCGACGAAGTTCTGCTGCCCGACCCGGTCTACGATGCCTATCAATCGCCCATCCGCCTGTGCGGCGGCAGCATCCGATCGGTGACATCTAAGATCGAAGAGGGCCGTTTTTCGATTACCGAAGACGCTCTCGAAGCCGCCTGGTCCCCGAAAGCACGCATTCTGATCCTGAACACGCCCTGGAATCCGGTCGGCACCGTCTTGACACGCGGAGAGATCGAGATCGTGGCGCGCTTCTGCGAGCGCCGGAATTTGATTCTGCTCAGCGATGAAATCTATGAAGCCATCACCTATGGCGAGGCGAAACATCTTTCTCCGCCCGCCGTATCGCACGAGCTTCGGGAACGCTGCATTCTGGTTAACAGCCTCTCCAAAACCTACGCGATGACAGGATGGCGCGTGGGCTACTGTGCCGGGCCGGCTCATCTGATTCAGGCGATGTTCATGGTGCTCGCGCAATCGAGCCGCGGACCTGCGACGTTTATCCAGGACGCCGCCGCGGAGGCGCTGGCCGGACCGCAGAAATGCGTCGCCGAGATGCGCGCGGAGTACGCCAAGCGCCGGCAGCAGGTGCTCAGTACGCTCGCAGGCGTTCGGGGCGTGACCGTCCTGCCTCCGGAGGGCGGATTCTTCGCGATGCTCGATGTCCGGGGCATGGGACTGCCATCGAATGAAATTCGCGAGCGGCTGATGCGGGAGCACGGTGTGGTGGTGATCCACGGTGCCGCGTATGGTCCCGCCGGCGAAGGTACCTTGCGCGTTTCGTTCGCCTCGGGCGGCGAGAAATTGACGAGCGGCCTCGCGGCTCTGCGTGAAGGGCTGCGCGAAATTGCGGAGGGCGCCGCATCGTGATGCGGGGCCACATCATTCCGGACCACGTCATTCCGGACCACATCATGCCGGACAACACCTTACCGGACGCGCCTTCCCCGGGCGACGGAGACGCGGCGTGAATCTCGTGCCGGTGGCCTCCGGGGCGCCCGTTGCGCAAGCGAACGCGAGCCTGGTAAATCGGGAAGCTCTCCAGAGGGAACTGCAGGAAGCACTCGAGGGGGAAGTTCGCTTCGATACCGTTTCGCGAGCGCTCTATTCCACCGACGCGAGCGTTTATCAGATCCGCCCGGCGGGCGTGGCGATTCCCAAAACGCGCGAGGACCTCGTCAGGATCGTCGAACTCTGCCGCCGGCACCGGTGCCCCATCACGATGCGCGGCGGCGGTACCGCGCAGGCCGGCCAATCGATCGGCGCAGGAGTGCTGGTCGACACGTCGAAATATTTCAACCGTCTCCTCGAGGTGAACGCCGAAGAACGCTGGGCGCGCGTCGAACCTGGAATCGTGCTGGACGAGCTCAATGCACAACTGGCGCCACTCGGCATGCGTTTCGCGCCCGATATTTCGACGGCCAGCCGGGCCACCATCGGCGGCATGATGGCGAACAACTCCTGCGGCGCGCGCAGCGTGCTGTACGGCAAGACCATCGACCACGTGATGGAACAGACGGTTCTTCTCTCCGACGGGAGCGTGGTTGTTTTTCGCGACGTGCCGCGCGATGCGATTCCCGCCGGTGAGACGCTCGAAGCCGCCTGCTATCGGACCGTCCTTGATTTGAGCCGGCGGCTCGCCGACGAAATAGACCGCCGCTATCCTAAGATCCTGCGGCGCGTGGGCGGCTACAACCTCGACGAATTCGTGGACGCATCGAAACCCGTGAACCTCGCGAAGATGATGGTCGGGTCGGAGGGAACCCTCGGCATCGTTCTCGAAGCCAAGGTCGGGCTGGTGCCGCTTCCGAAGTTTAAAGCCGTGATGGTCATCTGTTTCGCGGACCTGCTTGAGGCGCTGGCGGCCGCGCCCGCGATTCTGGCGCATAAACCGTCCGCGGTGGAAGTAATGGATAAAGCCATCCTCGACAACACGCGGCAGAATATTGCGCTCGACCGGATCCGCGGCAAAATCGTGCAGGGCGATCCGGCCGCCACGCTGTGTGTGGAATTCTACGCGGATCGGAGAGAGGATCTGCCGCCGCGTCTCGATGCGCTCGAACAGGATTTGGCAGCACGGAAGTTCGGATATTTTTACCATCGCGAGACGGATCCGGCCGCGCAGGCGCGCATCTGGAGCTTGAGGGAAGCGGCACTGGGGCTATCGATGGCGATGAAGGAAGAGGCGAAGTCCTTGTCCTTCGTCGAGGACACGGCCGTCGCTCCCGAAAAGCTCAGCGGATTTATCGGCAGGTTTTTGGAAATTGTCGCGAACCACGGTACGACGGCCGGCGTGTACGCCCATGCATCGGTGGGATGCTTGCACGTGCGTCCCGTGATCAATCTGAAAACCGAGGACGGAGTTCGCAAGTTCGAATCCGTGGCGAATCAGGTGGCGGATCTGGTCCTGGAGTTCGGCGGCGCACTCTCGGGCGAGCACGGCGACGGCCTGGTGCGCAGTCCTTTCATGCGCAAAATGTTCGGCGGAACGCTGTACGAGGCGTTTCGGGAAGTGAAGCGGACGTTCGATCCGCTGGGCATTCTGAATCCCGGCAAAATCGTGGACTCGCCGCCCCTGACCGAAAATCTGCGCTATGGGACTGGCTATCGTGCCAAGAATCCCGCCACGACGTATTTCGATTATTCCGAATACGGAGGCTTCGCCGAAGCGGTGGAGATGTGCAGCGGCGTAGGCGCCTGCCGCAAAAAACTCACCGGAACCATGTGCCCGTCGTATATGGCAACGCGCGAGGAATCCGATACCACGCGGGGACGTGCGAATGTCCTTCGCCTCGCAATGTCCGGGCAATTAAGCGATCAAGGGCTCGCGGACGCAGCGGTTTATCAGGTTCTCGATTTGTGCCTGGAATGCCGCGCGTGCAAGGCGGAATGTCCCGTGAATGTGGATATGGCTCGCTACAAGAGCGAATTCCTGGCGCATTATCACGAAAAGCACGGAACGCCTCTGCAGGCGCGGGCGCTTGGGGGAGTCGCAAAGCTCGCGGGCCTGGGGAGCGCGTTCGCGCCGCTTTCGAATTGGATCGCGGGCACGGGTGTCAATAAAAAAATACTCGGAGTGGACGCGCGGCGCAGCTTGCCGAAGTGGCGCAGAGATACCTTCGCGAAATGGGCGGCCGGACACGAAGCCGGAAGAGGTTCCACCAGAGCCGTTTTATTCAATGACACCTTCACTAATCACTACGATCCTGAGATCGGCATCGCCGCGGTGGAAGTCCTGGAGCGCGGAGGGTGCAGCGTCGCTGTGGTAAAGCCCGGATGCTGCGGAAGGCCCCTGATATCGAAGGGCCTGCTGAAGGAAGCTCGCGAATCGGCGGAAAAGCTGATCGAAGGACTTTTTCCGATCGCCGCAGCGGGCGACAAAATTTCGTTCCTGGAGCCGAGCTGTCTATCCGCGGTGAAGGAAGACGCGCCGTCATTGGTGCGCGGAGAGCTGCGGGAGAAGGCGCGGAAAGTTGCGGCGGCAGCGATTCTGTTCGACGAATTCGCCTCCGGGCTGGACCTGCCGTTGCGTGCCGGCCCGAAGAAAATCCTGCTCCATGGACACTGCCATCAAAAATCAATGGGTATGCTGCAAGCGTCCATGGCGCTGTTGGCGAAGATTCCGGGCGCATCGGTTGTGGATCTTGACGCGGGTTGCTGCGGCATGGCCGGGTCTTTCGGATATTCCGCGGAACACTACGATGTATCGGTAACGATCGCGAATCGTAAGCTTCTGCCCGCGGCGAAAGGGTTGCAGGCGGGCGAGGTTCTTGCCGCCCCCGGAACCTCGTGCCGTCATCAAGTCGCAGATCTGAGCGGCACAACGGCACTGCATCCGGCGATCCTCATCCGAGACCTCTTGGAAAAAAATACGTCTCGTTAAAGTTATTCGACGCCGCGCCGAGTCCGACAGGGCGCGAGAGGCGAATGTCCTGTTGCACGAACTATGGATTGAGCAGCGGAACGGTGGCCGGATTCAACGGCTCTGGGAACGTTCGAATGTAAGCGTACACGTCCGCGAGCTCCTGATCGGACATAATTTTGGCCCGGTACGGCGGCATGTTGCTCGGCGGAGGATTTCGTACGAACGCGATGAACCCGGGCTGCGTCAGCTTGGTCTGCGCCAGGCGCGCTCCCGCGGCTCCGCCCTGCCCGACCGTTCCGTGGCACTGGTAGCAGCCGTTAAACGCAAACAGGCGCTTCCCGTTGTTCACGTCCCCCGGCTTAAGCTGGGCATTCGCAGTTACCCCACAGAAAGCCAGTGCGAAAAATGTCGCGAGAACCAGATTGGTTTTCATGATTATGCTTTCTAACGCGGCTGCGTTACGGTATCGAGCAGCGCGGGCTGGCCGGCCTTGACGCGCGCGATGGCGCGCCCGAGCGCTGGACCCAGTTCCTTCGGGTCCGTGATCGGTCCCTCGGAGTACAGTCCATAGCCCTTGGCAATCGATGCATAATCGATGAACGGATCGTTCAGCGCGGTGCCGACGTCGGAATTGCCCAGGCCGCGATCGAACTTATTGCCCATCATCTGCAGGTACATACGTTCCTGATGATAGGCGCGATTGTTGTGCATCACGCTCAGCATGGGAATGCGATGATGCGCCGCGGTCCACAGCACCCCTGGTGCGTAATTCAAATCGCCATCGCACTGGATGTTGATCGTAAGGCGGCCATATTTACGATTGGCGAGCGCCGCGCCCACGGCCGCGGGAGCTCCATAGCCGATTCCCGCGCCTCCCTGGCCACCGATGTATTGATGATATTTCGTGAAATCCCAGAGACGCGAAGGCCACGCGCTTTGGAAATTATCGGTGGAGACCAGCGACCAATCCTCGTTTTTGATCTGATTCCACAACTCCGCGGAGAGGCGAGCAGTGCTGATGGGGCTTGCGTCCCAGCCGAGCGTCGCGAGCTCGCGATCCCGCTCCCGGGCCTTGCGGTTGGCTTCGATGATCTTCGCGCCGCGCTCGGCGAGAGCGCGCTTGCGATCAACGGTCAGGAGCTTCTTCACCTCCTCGATCAACATCGGAAGTGTGGCTTCGCAATCGCCCGGAATGGAGAGCGCCGCTTCGAGATAATGCCCGAAATCCTGATAATTCGATTTGTAATTCAACTCGACGGAGGAGATATCGATGAGCTTCGCTTTGGTCGTCGGATGAATCTCCATCCCGAATTTGTTCAGCCCGGTCTGCGAATTCATCGAACTCCACAGATCCTGCGTTTCGAGGCTAAGGATTACGTCGGCATCGTTGAGGCGGATGTTGCTCGCGAGCGGATGCCGCGTCGGGAAATTCATACGCAGACGCTGGTCTTTCACGGGAGCCTGCAAGGTCTCTGCGAGCTCCACCAGGAGTTCGATGCCGTGCGGCGTGCGGGCAACGCGGCCGGCCACGATCACCGGATTCTCGGCATCCACCAGCATCTTGGCGGCCTGCTTCACGGCGGCGCTTTCCCCTTGCGGAGGAGCGCTCATCGCGAGTTTCGGAATGCGCAGATTCTTTTCCGTGATGGGCTCTTCCTGCAAGGCGCCGTCCGCGACGATAGCCACCGGCTCGTAGGGAGGCGTCATCGCGATCTTGTAAGCGCGCACGGCGGATTCGGCGAAGGCCTGCAGCGTGACCGGCGTATCGTCCCACTTGAGAAAATCGCGCGCCATCGCGGCCGCGTCCTGTACGCTATGCACCCACTCGGCGTTGCCGCGGCGGTAGTTCGGGTCCAGAATATTGCCCAGCACGATGTAGACGGGAACCCGGTCACACCAGGCGTTGTAGATCGCCATCGACGCGTGCTGCAGGCCGACCGTGCCGTGCGCCATGATCATCATGGGCTTGCCCTCAACCTTGAAGTAGCCGTGCGCCATGGCGGCCGACGATTCTTCGTGGCAACAGGTCAGCCATTCGGGACTCTTGTTGCCGCCGTACGTGATGATGGACTCCTGCACGCCACGGAAGCTCGATCCGGGATTCGCCGCGACGTATTCGAAGCCCAGCGATTTGACCACATCGACCATGAAATCCGAGCCAGGCCGCGCATTGGAGGTCACCTCGGGAGCCGCACTCGAGGTTTCGGGCTTCAACGCCGCCTGCTGCGCCATCGCGACGGGCGCGCCCACCGCGGCCGCTGCCGCACCGCGCAGGAATCCGCGCCGGCTATTTTTCGATTTCGCCATGGGAATCTCCTTCAATGGATCTTGAAACCTGATTATTATGTCATAGGCGTTTACTGGGAGCACCGGGTGGGTCGCGAGCTGCTTCGACGATTCGTTGGCCGCGCCCGTTTCGTGCGGAGCGGCTTCCGGTTCCCATCGCGGATGATATCATCACTCAGAAGAATGCAGCCCGCGACGACCAGCGCAGAAACTCCCGATTCACACGGGCGCCCGCAGCGGCCCACGCACGTGCGATACGCCGTTCTGGGACTGACCGTGGCGGCTTATATGATCACCTACATGGATCGCCAGATCCTGGCGGTCGCGCGGCCCGTGATTCGCGACGAGCTGCACATTTCGCTCGTCATGATGGGCTGGATTACGTTCGGTTTTCGGCTCGCCTACGCGCTGTTTCAGATTCCCGGGGGATGGCTCGGAGATCGTTTTGGCGCGCGGCGTGGGTTATCGCTGATCGTCATCTGGTGGAGCGCGTTCACGGGCTTCACCGCGCTCGCCTGGAACGCCGTTTCCATGCTGACAATTCAGGTTTTTTTCGGAGTCGGCGAAGCGGGAGCATTTCCCATTGCAACCCGATCCCTTTCCCGATGGATGCGCCCCACGGAACGCGGCTTTGCGCAAGGAATCACCCACGCGGGATCGCGGCTCGGAGCGGCGCTCACGCCTCCCATCGTGGTCCTCATCATTGCCCGGTGGGGATGGCGCGTGGCGTTTTTAGTTTTCGGCGTGCTGGGCGTGGCGTGGGCGGCGACGTGGTTCCTGTATTATCGCGATACCCCCGAAGAACATCACGGCGTGAACGATGCCGAACGCGCGTTGATCGGCATGCGCAATCGACCCTCGGGGAAGGTTCCCTGGCGCGAGATCCTGGCGCATGGGAATCTGTGGATTCTCGCGTGCATGTACTTCTGCTACAACTTCAATTTGAATGTCTATAATGATTGGTTTCCCACCTATCTGCACGATGCGCGCGGGATGACGCTTGCGAAAATGGGGATTTACGCGAGTCTTCCCCTGTTTGCGGGAACGTTGGGAGATATGCTCGGCGGGTGGTGCTCGGACCGGGTTCTGCGCAGGACCGGGAACGTGAACCTGGCACGGCGCTGGGTGGCGATCGCGGGATTCGTCGTCTCCGGAGCTGCGACCATCCCGGCGATTCTCACCTCCGATCCGCAGATCTCGGTGGCTTTTTATTGCCTCGCCTTCTTCGCGCTCGAATGGACCGTCGGCATTTCATGGGCGGTGCCGCTGGATATCGGCGGGGATTACGCAGGCTCGGTGTCGGCGGTGATGAACACGCTCGGCAACGTCGGCGGCGCTCTATCGGCGACGGTGGCAACGTACGCCGTAAGAAGCTACGGCTGGAACGCACCGTTCTTGATTACCAGCGCTTTGTGCGTCATCGCCGCGTTGCTTTTCCTGAAAATCGACGCGACGAAAAGAATCTTCTCTCACGCCTGACGAAGGACAGAACCTTAGCCGGCCGCTCCGGCCATCTCTGTATCCGGAGTGGGCGCGGCGACGCCGAAATATTTCTGCGCCATGGTCCACAGTCCTTCGAGAGCGGGGGTCATCCAGCGATCCCGATGGCGCAGCATTTGCGTGTAGGCAACCAGCGGCGCGCCTGTCCAGCGTACCGGGACTAACCTTCTCTGCGCGAGTTCATGGGCGATCGCCGTCCTCGGCAACAGGGCCACGCCCATCCCTGCGATGGCGCATTGTTTGACGGCTTCGAGGCTGGTCAGCTCAAGCACGCCCGAAAGCTGCACGGGCACCACGTCGAGCATCGCTTCAAACACCGCGCGGTATCCGCAACCGCGGCTGGTGAGCAGGATCTGCGCGCGCGCCAAATGATCCCAGGTGACCGCGTCGGCTTTCGCCAAAGAATGCTGCGGCGCGGCGACCATCAAAATGTCTTCTTCGGCGAGATGCTGCACGTCGAGACGCTCGGATTGCACGGCCTCGCCCGCGACGAAGGCCACATCCACGGCGCCATCCAGCACCGCGCCGACTTGAGCCCGCAAATCGCCTCCAGAAAACAATTCGAGATGCACCGAGGGATATTCGACCTGGAACTGGCGAAGCAGATCGGGAAGCCTGTAGATCAGGAGAGATTCCGGCGCGCTTACCTTCAGCGGACCGGCGGGTTTTCCTTGCTTACGAACGGCCGCCTTGGTCTCATCCGCCAGCGCCAGGAGGCGGCCAGCGTACTCAAAGGTCTTCTGTCCCACTTCCGTAAGGGCCACTTTTTTCGCAAACCGGTCGAACAAAGGAGCTCCCAGTTCTCGCTCCAAAGCTTTGATTTGAGTGGTCACACTCGACTGCGAATAGCCCAGTTCCGCAGCAGCCCTGGTGAAGCTGTTGGTTACCGCGACCATCCGGAAGGTCTTTAATTTCTGCAGGTCTAGCATGCACAAACCTTTATCTTGCTTGTTTTGGCAAACTTTGCCTGTAGGGCGAGCTGTGCCCGCGTCCAGTATCACGCAAGAAGGCTTTTATCGGAAGCTAAAGTTCGCTATGGGACTAATCGAAATTATCTATTAGCTTAAACCGATCGACTGCCCTTAGAATAATCATGAAATTGTAAACGCAAGCCAAGCCCCGTCGCTTGCTGCCGCAGTGCAAAAACCACAAATTGGGAAGATCTCCGCCGTTTGCGGCGCGGGGGTTTCGTGTCTCTTGGCGGTCCCAGCACTGAACGAAAAGACAAAAATTAGGAGAACTAAAATGGCGGAGAACGACGCACCTAAAATGCAAGCGACGTTGGGCCTGACCGGCCTGACGATGAATGCGATGGCGCTGATTGCCCCGGGCGCCTTCCTATGGCTGACCTATGTCGTCCAAGCGACCACGGGCTCGACATCGCCGGCGATGTGGAGCGGCATTGTCCTGGCACTTTTACTCTGTCTGGCGACGGCGGTCTGCTACGCGGAAATGGCGAAGCTGTACCCGGGCACCGGCAGTTCGTATTACTTTGCCGAACAATCGTTTCTGAACCACGAAGGTGCCTGGAAATACGCGCGGCTTGCCAAGTTCATTGTCGGCTGGGGCTCCCACCTGTATTACTGGATCTACCCGGGCGTGATGGTCGGCTTCATGGGCATTCTGGTCGGATACCTGACGGGAACCATCTGGCCGAACTTCATGAGCGCGTCGAATCCCGGACCGGTATTCATGGCGCTGGTCGCCGTCGTGTTCTGCTTCGCGATCGCCTACATCGCGAGCCGCGGCGTCAACGGCGCGACCTCGGTCAACATCGCGATTAACGTGATCCAGATCACGGCGCTGGTGGTATTTTCCCTGCTGGCGTTGATCTACCGCATGAACCACCCGCCGGGAAGCGAAGCCTGGCAGTTCGATTCGCAATCGGGCGACGCGTATAAATATGAGTTCGCCATGATGAACACGGTGGTCGACGGAAAGCCGACGGACGTGATCGTCCGCGACAAAGACGGCATCCCGCAACCGGCGAAGGATGCCGCGGGCAACGTGATCCCGTTCAAGATCGCCTACCCGGCCACCGATGAAAAGGGCATCTTCCTCTCGCACCGCGACCGCGGCTTCCGTGGTCAGTCCGCACAACATCAGTTGGGTATTCATCCAGGCCACGGTCGCGATTCTGATTCTGGTTGGATTCGAATCCGTGACCGCCATGGGAGGCGAGGCCAAGAACGCCAAACGAGACGTCCCCATCGCCGTGATTACTTCGCTGCTGGTGCAGGGGCTGGTCTGTTACCTGATCGAGTACTTCGCGGCGAACTATTTCCTGAACAGCGGATACAGCATGCAAACAGCCTCGGCGTCCGCGGCTCCGGTGGGCGACATGATGATCGTGGTCGGCAATGCGATTCTCGGTCCGGGCCTGGGCAAGACGTTCATGCTGATCGAGGCGTTCACGGTCTTCCTGGCGCTGATCGGCACGACGCTTTCCTGCATGAATACAGGCGCGCGCGTCACCTACGCGATGGGCAAGGACGATGAAGTTCCCGAGCATTTCGGCATGCTGCACGGCAAGAGCCTGACCCCGCATCGCGCCATCTGGACGCTGGCGATCATCTCCGCGGTGATCGGCGTCATCTCGGTCTCGGTTGCCTTCGGCGACGCCGGCGCTCCGCAGGACGCCGCGATCAAGGCTCTTCCGCAAGGTATTTTCTCGAGCTTCGGCTACACCACGCACGACGGCATGGCGAAGATGCCCAATACGCTACTTGCGGTCACGCTGGCTTCCAACTTCGGAACCTTCATTCTGTATGCGCTGAGCTGCATCACCTGTATCGTGGCGTTCCAGCCCCACATGCCGCAATTCAGCATGCTGAAGCATCGCCTGGTTCCGATGTTCGGCTTGATCGCGAACCTCGGCTGCATGGCGTTCTATCTGATCGGTCCGCTCATGGGTTACGGAACCAAGATGGAGCCTCTGCTGGCGCTAGGGATCGCGCTGGTGTGGGGCATCTACGGCGCGATCTACTTCGTCCGATCCAGCAAGGCGAAAGGCCGCACGACGCTGATCGGCGAGCGAGGGATGGGCGCCGTTTCCTAGCGGCTTCGAATAACTTTGTGAAGTGGTTTGGGCGGGCCGTCAGCGGCCCGCCCGCCTTTTTCCATCAATGCCTGAAGCCGCGAGCCGAGCACAACCGCAGTTTGGAAACATGCTTGACGTAGAGTTTGTTCACGTTACGGACGACGGGAAGCAGCGCGATCATAACGAGGATTTTGCCGGTTTCGTGCAACCGGCTACACCGGAAGAAGCGCAATCCCACGGGTGGCTGTTCGCGCTGGCGGACGGTGTCGGGGGACACGATCATGGCGAGGTAGCTTCGCGAACGGCCATCGAGCAGATGCAAGCGGGCTTCCGTAAGGCGGCGTCCCAGGAACCGCTGGGAGCGATGCTCGGAAGGCTCGCCAAGGAAGCCAACGTGCGCGTGTATGAAACCGGCCGGCAGGCGAGCCCGGGCGGCAGCAATATGGCCACAACCCTGGTGGCCTGCGTCCTGCGTCACGACCGCGTAGCCGTCGCGCACGCGGGAGATTCGCGGTGCTATCTGATCCGCGCCGGCCACGCTTATTTGCTCACCAGAGATCATACGGTCGCGAGCGAGCAGGCCAGGCTGGGACTTCTTTCCTCGAAGGAGGCCGCGCAATCCAATACCAAGCACCTGCTCGTGCGCTCCCTCGGCATGGATCTGTTTACCACCGCCGATGTGGAGGAGCATCAGATGGAAGCGGGCGATATCCTGCTGCTCTGTTCCGACGGTCTCCACAACTCCGTGGAGGGTTCAGAAATTGCCGCCATCGCGGGGCAGCCCGGCGCCGATTTGGACGCCGCCTCGCAGCGTCTCATCGAGCTTGCCAATCATCGGGACGGCAGCGATAATATAAGCGTTTTGATCATCCGAATTCGCGACGTGGAACGCGTGGGGATGTACCGGGGAAGGCCTTATAAACTGCGCTAGCCAGTCCGGTTTCCCCACCCCGCCGGTTCGCCCCTTTCGCGAGATCCGCGCTTCGAACCCATGACACTCATTTCGAGAGCCTCATTTCGAAAAAACCGCCGGTGCGATTCACTGCCATCAAACCTCATCCACTTTCATGAAATCCGTTCATCCTGCATGAGACGCCCACAGCCTTCATGAAATCCGTACACCCGGGCGACCACCTCGACAACTACCAGATCGAGAAACTGGTAGCCCGCAGCGGAATGGCCTCCATTTATAAAGCCACCGACATGCGCACCGGCGGCCCTGTCGCCATCAAGATTCCGCATCCGGAGATGGAAGCGGACCCGGTCTTGTACGAGCGGTTTGAACGGGAGTCCGAAATCGGTGAAAAGCTCGATCATCCGGGCGTCATGAAAGTGTTCGGCGGGGAGAAACGCAGCTCGAAATACATGGTGATGGAATGGCTGGAGGGTGAGTTACTCCGGCAAATCATCCACGACAAGAAAAGGCTGCCGCCGGAGCGCGCGGTGAAAATCACCACGGCCATCCTGGACGCGCTCGATTACATCCATCACAACGGTGTCGTGCACCGCGACATGAAACCGGAAAATATCATGGTGGATAAGAATGACGGGATCAAGCTGATCGACTTCGGCATCGCCGGCAAGGAAGGCGCGCGGCGGCTGACCTTCGCCAAGTTCTCGCAGGTGATGGGCACGCCGGATTACATTTCGCCGGAGCAAGTAAAGGGCAAGCGCGGCGACGGGCGCAGCGATATTTACGCCGTTGGCGTCATGCTCTACGAAATGCTTTCGGGCAAGACGCCGTTCTCCGGTCCCAATCCTTTCGCCGTCATGAATGACCGGCTCATGAACAATCCGATCCCGCCGCGCGAGGCAAACCCGGAGATCTCCCCGGCGTTGCAGGAAGTCATTTACCGGGCGATGGAGCGCGAGCCGGCGAATCGCTACTCCACCGCGAATGAGTTCGCCTGGGACCTGGAGCATCTGGATCAGGTAGGCGTGGAGGATCGCGCTGAGCTGCACGATTGGAAGAAGCGCAAGACGCCTCTCGTGCGCCAGATTTTGTTCTATGTCGGAATGGCGCTCATCCCCATCGTGATTCTAGGATTGTTATTCCTCGTGGCCAAACGCACTTAGCAGGATGTTGAAAACGGGGACAGACTCTCTGTCCCTTCCCGTAAATTTATGATTTCACGTTCGAGTTTGAGCGTGGACAGAGCGGTCTGTCCCCTTTTTCAACCGGCTAGCGCTGCAGCAGGTCGTCATTGTGGCTCAGGAAATCAGGATACGCTCCGGCACCGAGCTCGTAAAGATCCAGCCCTTTCCGTTCGCCGTCGGGGCGCACCCGCATGGGTTGAAATCGATTCAGCAACATGTGGATCCCGTAGCTGAACGGCAGCACGAACCCGAGGAGCGTGGCGATCGCCGCCACCTGCGCGATCCATTGGCTGCCTTGCGCAGCACTGTCCCCGCCGGGCAGCGTCGTAAACCATCCGGCCGCCAGAATTCCCCAGATTCCGCCCACTGCGTGAACCGAAATGGTGCCCCCGGGATCGTCAATCGTGAAATGCAGCTCGAGCAGCTCCACCGAATAGGTGACCAGCGCGCCGGCAACCAGACCGACGATCAACGCCGCGAGCGGCCGGAAGTAGGCGCATCCCGCGCTGGAGGCGACCAGCCCCGCAACCCATCCGTTTGCGCACAGAGAGGCATCCGGCTTTCCGTAGCGCGCCCGCGTCACCGCGGCAGCCGTCCACGCTCCCGCCGCCGCCGCGAGAGTCGCGTTCATCGCAACCAGGACGACGGCGCCCCCGCCCGCGGCCGTGAAGAGAAGGGTACCCGCACCGTCCAGGCCGATCCACCCGATCCAGGCGAGCAATGCTCCCAGCAACACAAACACTGTGTGATGACCGGGAATCGCCAAAGGCATTCGCTCCGGGGTGTATTTGCCCCGGCGCGGGCCGAGCACCCATGTCACCCCGAGCGCCGTCAATCCGCCGACCACGTGGATGGGCGCGGCGCCGCCCGCATCCAGATATCCCTGCCCGATGCCGAAGTTCGTTCCCAACTGTGCGAGCCATCCGTCCCACGCCCAATGGGCGAACAGAGGATAGGTAAACCCGCCGAGAATCGCTGCCGACGTACAGGCCGAGCTGAGCTTCCAGCGGTCCGCTCCACTGCCGAGCGGGATTGTCGCGGCCAGAGCAGCGGTGAGCAGGCCGAACAGGGCCGCGAGCGCGGGCTTCGATCCGTCGAAGGCCATCCCCCGGAGGAAAAATGGCATCGCGGCGATCCAGTCAAGCGGCTTCCCCGCGATGTTCACTACATGCGCGGGGCCGCCCGGATATCCCTGCAATGCGAATCCAATCATGAAATAGACGATGGCCGCCGAGCCCACCACGCACATCGATGCCAGCATCATATGGGCCGCGTTGCGAGCGCGGCCCAGGCCCGTATTGATGAGCGCAAGCCCTGCGACGGTCAGCGGAATCAGCAGGATCAACAACAGACAGAGGGCCGAGGCGGGATCGAGTGAGAATGCGGGAGCGGTGGGCGTCAACGTTTTTCCCCGTGTGGAAGCACGTGGGTTCGAACGACGAGGGTCAGTCCCAGTATTTGTACGGCCGCGCCCGTCAGGACGAAGCCGGAGAGGGCTGCGGATTTCAACAGAATCACCGCCGCCGCGACGATCAGCCAACCGGAGGAGAGGAAGAGAAAGCCGGCGAATCGCATGAAAATCTGGACTATTATAGCAATGCCAATAGCAAGGCCGGCCGGCTTTCTCGTCGGATTGCTTCAAAAACTGATACAACAGCTAATGATGACGACAACCCGCTTCGCCGCTCACGCGTTCACCTTGGCTGCCGCCTGCGCGATTTCCGCAGGGGCACAGACACCGCAAACGGGTGCCGATACCATTCTGGTGAACGGCAAGATCCTGACGGCCGACGCGCCCTTCTCCATTCGCCAGGCGCTCGCCGTGCGCGACGGCAAGATCGAGGCTGTAGGGACGAACGCCGAAATCCGAAGGACGGCCGGTCCACGCTCTCAGGTGATCGACCTAGGCGGCCGCACCGTCATTCCGGGCCTGATCGATTCGCACATGCACGCGATCCGCGCGGCGTCTTTCTTTTCCACCGAGGTCAACTGGGCGGGTGTGCCGTCGCTTGCCGAAGCGCTCGAACGCATCCGGCAGGCCGCCGCGAGCATGAAGCCTGGGGAGTGGATCATTGTCGGCGGCGGCTGGAAGGCCGAGCAATTCAAGGAAGGCCGTCCGCCTACGCAGGCGGAGCTGACCACGGCGGCGGGCAATCATCCGGCCTATATTCAGCTCCTGTACGCCTGGGTGCTGATGAATCCTCTGGGCTTCGATGCGCTCGGGATTAAGACCGACGCAGATCTCCCGCGCGGCGGCAAGCTCGATCGCGATGCAGCCGGCCATCTCACAGGGGGCATCACCGGAGGCATCATTCCCTTGTTCGATCGCCTGCCCAAGCCCACGCACGCAGAGCAGGTGGAAGGGACCAAGAAGTTCTTTCGCGAGCTCAACCGCCTGGGCATTACCGGAGTCAGCGATCCCTGCGGCAACAACGTTACGCCGGAAACCTACGCCGCGATCAACCAGGTGTGGCGCGACCGTCAGCTTACCGTGCGCGTGGCCTATTCGATCTGCGGGTTCACGCCGGGGCAGGAGTTTGACGATTTTAAAAAATATCTAGGCCTCATGCCGATGGGTTTCGGCGACGACATGATGCATTTCAACGGAATTGGCGAGCAGGTGGTGTGGGCCATCAACAATGTTGTCGATCCGAAACCCGAGGATCTGGAACGCTTTTACGAAATTGCGAAATGGGCCGCCGGACGCGGCTACGGCCTTACCTTCCACTGCGGGACGGATGCCGCAGCCAACGCGGTTTTGAGCGTCTTCGAACGCATCAATCGCGAAATCCCCATCGCCAACCTGCGCTGGTCGCTCGCGCACCTGAACGACGTCTCGGCGGCGAATTTGAGCCGTATGAAGGCGCTCGGCGTCGGATGGACCATGCAGGACGAAATGTATTTCCAAGGGGACGAAGCCGCGAAGCGTCTTGGCCCGGAGGCCGTCAAGCGCATGCCGCCGGTGGAAACGGCCCGCGAACTCGGCGTTCCGGTTGGCGCTGGAACCGATGCCCATCGGGTGGCGCCCTACAGTCCGATGACCTCGCTGCAATGGCTGCTCGACGGGAAAACGGTGAGCGGAAATCCAACCCGGGCGTCCGCGGAGATCCCCAGCCGCGCCAACGCGCTGCGATTCTATACGCAGGGCAGCGCGTGGTTCTCGCATGACGAGACAAAACGGGGGTCGCTTGAAGCCGGAAAACTCGCCGACCTGGCCGTGCTTACAAAAGATTTCATGACCGTGCCCGTCGACCAGATAGGCGGAATGGAGAGTCTGCTGACGATGGTCGGCGGTAAGATTGTCTATGCATCCGGCCCCTTCGCGAAGTGGGAGAGCCCGCGATAGGCTTCGTGCCGGTGCCTGTGAACAGGAGCTTAGGAAACCATGAGGAACGTTTTATTCGGCTTGTTGACGGCGAGCTTTCTGCTCGCTCCCGCGAGCCTGTACGCCGCGGGCTGCGGCGCCGTCCAGCCGGATGCCAAGGACGCCGTCGCGGTGTCTCCGGACTTCTACAAGGTGCTGATCGATAATGACCAGATCCGTGTTCTCGACGTGAACATGCCGCCGGGAGCGACGGAACCCGAACACTCGCACGTTTGGCCGGCGCTCGTCATCAGCGATACGCCACGCCCCGGCCAGCTTCCCGCCGTGCGCAATTTCACGGCCCACTGGGACCCGGCCAGCCATAAGGCCAAGGGAGGAAATCCCGGCACGGATCCCTATCACGCTCTTCGGATCGAGTTGAAGAAGGCCGATTGCAAACCGGTGAGGAAACCGCCGCTGCCCGCGACCGACGGCGTGAGGATTCACGATCCTAAGATCAGAGTTCCCTTTGAAAACGCTTATGTCCGCGAGCTGGAGATCGAGGTTCAGCCGGGCGAGGCCGAGCCGCCGCACACGCATACCTGGCCCTCGGTGGTTTACTATTACCGGCTGCCCTCATCGCGGCGTGGAACCACCGACGGAAAACCCGCGGTGGATCGTCCCGAGCTTACGCAGGAGCAGGTCACCTTTGAGAATTTCCCGGCGGCCATGCACACGCTGCTGAACACGGGAACGTACTTGTATCAGGCGCACCGGATCGAGATCAAGCCGGTAGAAGATCACAAATAGGCGCGTGACGGCCTACTTCGGCAGCGGCTGGCCTTTGGTCTCGAGACCGAGCGGCAGCAGCACAAGCCCCAGCGCGAAAGCGATCGACGTGAGGGCCACTGGAGTGCCGATCGTTCCGAAATAGCTGACGCCCGCTCCCACCAGAAAGCTGATACCCGCCCCCAGGAAGCGCGTCCCGCTGGTCACGAAGGCGAAAGCGCTCGCGCGGCATTCGGTCGCATACTGCTCCGGAAGCCACAGCGAATAGACCGCGAAGTTCGCGCCGCCGACGCCCAGGAAAAACAGGCAGGCCATGAACAGGGGCAGAACGTCGCCGTGCATGTAAAACACGACGCCGAAGGCAGCGATGATGAACACGAACATCATGACAAAGAAAAAAGCGAGCGCTCCGCGGCGTCCCAGGGTCTCGCACAGCCACGGCGTAATCAGCGCGCCCAGAATCGTGCCGATCGACAAAATCGCCGTCGCGTAGGAGGACAACTGCGCGGCCGACATCGCCGTACGGCCGGCGCGCGTCGCGATGTCGGTCACCGCGGCGGGCACATAGGAAGACCCCGCCCATAAGCCCGTGATCGAAACCAGCATGAAGATCGAATTTAAGATGGTCCGCCTGCGATAGACCTTCGAGAACGGCCCGCGGAGCGCGTCGAGGAAGGTGTGCGTACCCCCGAGCTCGGCCTTCTTTTGCTTCCATTTTTCAGGTTCTTTGACCTTGCTGTAGAAGGCAGCGACCAGCAGCGCGGGAAAGCCCCCCACCGCGAACATCCAGCGCCAGCCGTAATGCGCGCCGATGAAATAATTCGCCACCGCGGCCAGGAAAAAGCCCACGTAGTAGCCCGTATGCATCAGGCCCGCGCCTTGCTTGCGGCGATCTTCCGGCCACTCCTCCGAGACGAAGGTCGCACCCACCGACCATTCCCCGCCGATTCCGGTTCCGGCCAGCAGGCGATAGATCGCGAGACTCCACACGCTTTGCGCAAACGCGCTCAGAAACGTAAAGACGGAAAAGAACAACACCGTGAACATCAGAGTCCGCATGCGTCCGAAACGATCGGCGACCGGGCCCCACAGCACGGCCAGACCCCAGCCCACCAGGAACAGTGCGAAGAGGAGTCCGCCATAATAGCCGATATTCGCGGGCGTCGCCGCGATTCCCGATTTCGGCAGGACCTCTTTGAGCGCCGGCACAAGCACCAGTGCGTAGATGAACGAATCCATGCCGTCCAGCGCCCAGCCGCCCCACGCCGCCAGAAATCCGCGGACCTGGTTGGGCGTGAGCTTCTGCCTGGGGGTGACGGGGACGGGCGTTGTGGACGTCGGAGTCGCCATTTAAACTTCCATCGAATCTATAGCGACATTTCGCTCGGCCGGAGCGCGAGAGCGAGCGCAGCCCCGATCAGGCACATCAGCGACATCTCGATTTCGCTGGCTGTCTGCCACCCAAGCGGCGTCGCCAGGGCGCCCAGCAGGTAGCCTCCGAACGCCGCGGCCGCGTACAGCGTGGTCACAAACATCCCGGAACCCTTGCTCGAAAGGCTTCGGCGCAGAGCCTTGACATGATAGCCCGCCAGATTGACGTACAAGACCGCGCTGCCGGTGGCGCCGTAGACGCAGGTGAGCGCTTCGCGCGTCAGCATGCTGAGCGAGGGCAGATAAAAGACGTAGCCCAGCGCGGCGCTGCACAGCAGCGCGCCGCACAGAACCAGCTTGGGAGAGAGGCGATCGCCGAGCCAGCCTCCCAAAATGGAAGTCAGCGCTCCCACCCCGAAAAAGCCGATGACGGTGCCTGCGTCGGTCGGCGAATAGTGCAGGTTCTCCCGCAGGAACGTGGGATACAAACCGAGAAATCCATACATGCTGAGCCCGTGGATCATGCTCAAGATGGTGAGAAGGATCGTATTGCGGTTCATCAGCGTGGAAGCGCCGCCCGTATCGGCGAGCATCTTCGAAGCGTGTTGCGTTTCGCTGAACCAGGGGCGCACGGTGATCGCGATCAGCACGATCATAAAAAACCCAAACCCGCCGAACGCCAGCATGGGAGCGTGCCAGGTGCCGTAACTGGTGCGCAGGATGCCGGCGAGGAACGGACCGAGAAAGCCGCCGATGCCGTAGCAAAAATTAACCGAGCCGATTGCCGCGGCGCGGCTGCCGGAGAAATAATTCGCGGCCAGCGCGAACATGGACGTCGCGAGCATGGACATCCCGATGCCTTGCGCGGCAAGCAAAACCAGCATGCTGAAGAATCCCGCGGCGACGGTCGTGAGCGCGGTCGCTCCGGAAAACACCGCGATCCCGATCAGCAGGACCGTCCTGCGCGAGAAGCGCGTCAGCAGATAGCCCGTCGGCAAACCGGCGAGGCCCAGACCCAAGGTAAAGATGGTCGATAGCAGTCCGGTATTGCTGAGCGAGAATCCGAATGCCTTGCGCACGTCGGCGGCGAGTACCGGGAAAAGATAGCGGTCGGCAGCCATCAGAACGTAGGAAACCAGCAGCACGCAAAACATGCTGATGGCAATCGCCGCGGTTCCGGATTGCACACTTGAAACGCCTATCGCGCCACCCACCGCACTTCGCGGACTGGTCCCGGGACTCGGACTCATGACTTGTCCTCGCGGTCAACCCTCGCGCCGGCCGCGGTTTTCGTGAGGTCTTGCGTCACGAGGTCGCCCGGCGACAGATGGTTCACCGTTTTGCCCGTTTCGGTGAACGTCCGGGTCACGCTGCGGGCGCCATAAATCCATAGGATTACCAGCGGGGTGGAACCCGTATTGTTAAAACGGTGCGGCTTCTCGGCGGGAATATAGGTCGTGTCGTAGCGCGCCAGAGGCGTGCTCCGTCCGTCGACTTCCACTTCGCCTTGGCCTTCAAGGAGCGTGACCTGCTCCCCGCAGTTGTGACTATGCATCGGAGCGCTGCGGCCCGGCGGAAACGAAGTTAGCCCGGACGTAAAAACGGTATCGGGAGCGCGCTCGGCTCCCACCAACAGCGTCGTGATTACCCCGTCTCCTCGCTGGAACTGAGGAATCGAATCGATCTTCAAAATGCTGGCCGCGCCGGTCACTTCGCTCATAACTTCCATCTCAGACCTTCGCTCCCGCTCGGCCACGTGCCCTTCGGTCGGGCGAAAGCTTCTAGAATCCTACCACGCGGCGTCTTCTCGAGTTGATTTGACCCTAGCGCCGCGAAGCGCTTAGAATCACTACAGGCCGGTTCGCCAATCGCCGGCCCTGTATCACATTCCAAACCGGGGAGTTTTACGCACATGAAATGGATGACGATCGGAGCGCTCGCCGCCATGATGGCCGCTACCGCGCTGGCGCAAAGCGATAGCGATTACCAGGGCTACATGAAGGCGGTCTTCGCCGCCAATGGCAGCATGCAGAAAAATGTCGGGGCGAAGAGCCCGGACGCCGCCGCTGATGCCAAGAAACTGCAGGACACCTTCAAGATGGTGGAGGCTTTCTGGAAAGGCCGCGGCGCCAATGACGCCGTTGGATTCGCTCAGAAGGCGGGAATGATCGCGGGCATGGTGGCCGCCGACGTCGCGGCCGGAGATTTCGATAAGGCCCAGGGTGACGCCAAGAGCATCGGCATGGCTTGCGGCGGGTGCCATATGGCGCATCGCGAAGGCAAACCCGGGGATTTCCACATCAAGCAGTAAATTTCAAGGCGGGGAGCCGGAGACGATCGGCTCCATACGCTTGTTTGTCAAATCCGCGCCACAAGTTGCTTTGTGACGCGCGTTGGGTGACGTGCGTACGGCCTAGCTTCCGATACCGCCAAGCGCGACATACTTGATCTCCAGGTAATCGTCTATTCCGTATTTCGATCCTTCGCGTCCCAACCCCGACGATTTCACGCCGCCGAAAGGCGCGACCGCGGTCGAAATAATCCCTTCATTCACGCCGATGATCCCGGATTCCAGAGCTTCCGCGACGCGGAAGATCCGGCCCACGTCGCGCGCGTAGAAATAGGCCGCCAGGCCGAATTCGGTATCGTTGGCGAGGGCGATCGCCTCTTCCTCGGTCTTGAAGCGGAACAACGGGGCCACGGGTCCAAAAGTCTCTTCGTGGAACACCATCGCGTCCCGCGTCACGTCCGTCAGAATCGTGGGCTCGAAGAAATTGCCGCCCAGACTGTGGCGCTTTCCTCCAAGCGCGATCTTCGCTCCATGGCTCACCGCGTCGGCGATGTGCTCTTCAACCTTGGTCACCGCCTCTGCGTTGATGAGGGGTCCCTGCGTCACGCCGTCTTCAATCCCGGGACCGACCTTCAGTTTCCGCACCGCAGCTTTCAGCTTTTCGGTAAACGCTTCGTATACGCCATCCTGCACCAGCAGGCGATTTGCGCACACGCAGGTTTGTCCCGTGTTGCGGTATTTCGAAGCAAGCGCGCCCTGCACGGCGGCGTCCAGATCGGCGTCGTCAAAAACGATGAACGGAGCGTTGCCGCCGAGCTCCATGCTGAGCTTCTTAATCGTGGGCGCGGTCTGCGCGATCAACGTCGCGCCAACCTCCGTCGACCCTGTAAAAGAAAGCTTGCGGACCATCGGGTTCGCTGTCAATTCCTTGCCGAGAACGCTCGCCGGGCCCGTGATCACGTTGCATACCCCGCGCGGCATGCCCGCGCGCTCGCATAGGGCCGCGATCGCCAGCGCCGAAAACGGAGTCTGACTGGCGGGACGGATCACCGCCGTGCAGCCGACCGCCCATCCGGGACCGGCCTTGCGTGTGATCATCGCGGCCGGAAAATTCCATGGAGTGATCGCGGCAAACACGCCAATCGGTTCCTTGAATACCAGCACTCGCCGGCCTTTCGCATTCTGAGGAATGGTATCGCCATAGACGCGCTTCCCCTCCTCGGCAAACCATTCGATGAAGCTGGCGGCGTAAAGAATCTCCCCGCGGCTCTCCGTGAGCGGCTTGCCCTGTTCCGCGGTCATGATCAGCGCGAGATCCTCTTTGTTCTCCAGCATCAAGTCGTTCAGGCGGCGCAAAATCGCAGAGCGCTCGCTTGCGAGCAGCGCCCGCCACGCCGGATAGGCGCGGTGAGCCGCCTCAATCGCGCGCCGCGTTTCCGCCTCCCCGAGAGCAGGAACCTCGCCGACCAGTTCCCCATTGGCAGGGTTGCGGACCGCGATCGACGCGCCGCTATCGGCGCTCACCCACTGGCCGTCGATATAGTTCGCCTGGCGGAGCAGGCTGGGATCCGCGAGCTGCAGGGAGGGGACTGCGGTGGTCAACATGGATGTTTGCTCCTCAAACCATTTTACAGGAGACTATTTTACGGGCGAAATTCGGAAGCCTGGCGCGGAGTGTCTGAGAGAGCGTCGCGGATGCCTGCGAGAGCGTCCATGCTTCCGGAAGCGGCCGCCTGAAGGGGCTTTTGTAAAAAACGGATTCGGATGCGAGCGGCTAGCGGCACTCGCCGATCGCCGCGGGTAAGTAAGTCAGCAGATCGGTCGCCAGAACGCACTGCTCCGTGAGCACCTCGGCCGCGAGCTCTCCGGCCCTCCCATGAAGCCATACCGCGGCCCGCACGGCCCCCGGAAGATCGCGCGGAGTCTGCGCCACGAATCCCGCGATCAACCCGGTGAGAATATCTCCCGTACCGCCTTTCGACATCGCCGGCGATCCGGTGGGATTGATCCAGACGTTGCCTTCGGGAAACGCGATCAGCGTGCGATACCCCTTCAGCACCAGGCACACATCGTGATCCTTGGCGAACGCGCGTGCGATTTCGAGGCGCTCGTTCTCCGGAACAGGCCTGCCCAGAAGACGCGCCATCTCGCCCGGATGCGGCGTGAGGATCGTCTGCGCGCCGCGGCCGCGAAAATCAGTTTCGGTTCCTTCTTCCTTGGCCAGCGAGTTCAAAGCATCCGCATCGATGACCGTAGGCGGAATGGGTGAAGCCGCGGCAGCTGCCTGCAGCCATCGCGATACGAGCTTGCGGCGGATTCCCAAACCTGGTCCAATCGCGAGCACCGTTTTTTTCCGGAGATCGATATCGTCCATCTCCTGGGTCATCAGCTCCGGCGCCAGGCGCGAAGGGTCCGCGCAGGCAACCGTCACCAATCCCGCGCCGGCCTTCAGCGCCGCCAATCCGGCCATCGCCACGGCGCCCGTTTTTCCAGCCGAACCGCCGACCATCAGGACGTGCCCGTACAGACCTTTGTGCGCATCCACCGGACGCGGCTCGAACAGAGGCCGGAAGTCGTGCGCCTCCGATAACTCCAAACCGGATTCGAGTAAATCCGCGGCAATGCCGATATCGGCCACTTCGAGCTTCCCGATGTTGTGAGCGCGCGTGCTCAGCAGCATCTCGGCCTTGGGAGCCGCGAACGTGACGGTGAAATCCGCGCGCACCTGCATGGCCGAGGGCAGATCGACGGCAACGATTTTCGCTTTATGGAAATCCTCGTTGATCGACCGGATCAGTTGCGCGTAGCGGCCTTCCACGGGCTCGCGGAAACCGGTGCCGAGAAGCGCGTCGACAACGATCGTGGCGTCGCGATCGAAGTCCGCGGTCTCCTCCGTCACCTTGACCACCTGCAGTTCGGCGACGCGGCGTTCGAGCAACCGAGCGAGCGCGAGTCCATCCCCGCCGTTGTTGCCGGTACCGCAGAAAATCACCACGCGCTGCTCGCCGAGAGGAGGAAACTGCCGTTCCAGGAATTCGAACAGGCAGCTTCCAGCGCGCTCCATCAATGTCTCGACGGGCGTGCCGCGCTCGAACATGGCTTGATCCGCCGCGCGCGACTGTCCGCTGGTCACAACTCTCATGCCGGCACCCCCGTGAGCATCTGCTCGAGTTTGCGCAATCCCTGGGATTCGCCCATAACGATCAGATGGTCTCCCGCGCAAATCTTCTGCTCGGCTGTGGGATTGAAGAGCATTTGGCCGTCAGGCCTGCGGATCGCGAGCACGATCAGCCCCAGCGTGCGCTGCACTTCCATGCGGCCCAGCGTTTGGTCCGCGAACGAACTGCGCGTGCTGACGCTCACCTGCTCAATGCCGATATCCGGTCCCACGCCGTGCGCCGTGAAATCCATGAACTGCTGCACGTGGGGCTTGAGAAGAGCCTGCGCCATGCGATGCCCGGTGCTGTTGTAGGGCGCCAGCACAAAATCCGCCCCGGCACGCCGCATCTTTTGCTCGGACGCTTCCTCGTCGACGCGCGCCGCCAGATGCAGCCGCGAATTCAATGCTTTCGCCGAGAGAATCAAGAACAGATTGTCGGCATCGGAGGCGAGCGTCGCCACCAGCCCGCGCGCTCTGTCGATTCCCACCTCGCGCAAAACGTCGTCCCGCGTCGCGTCGCCCTCCACGGCGAGCATTCCCGCCTTCATGGCCCGCTCCACGCGATCTTCGACGCGGTCGATGACGACAAAGGGCACCCGCGCCTGGAATAGTTCCTCGGCGGCGCCGCGCCCCACACGGCCGTAGCCGCACACGATAAAGTGGTTCTCCAGTTTGTCGATCATGCCTTTGACCCGCCGTTTTCCGAAATATTGGTTGAACTCGAGTTCGATCACCGTCTGCGTCATCGCGCCGATCGCCAGGAGTACGACGCTCGCCCCGAAGGCGATCAGGAACGAGTTGAAGATCCGGCCGGCCTGGTGGAGAGGCCTGATCTCGCCGTAGCCTACGGTGGTCACCGTGATCAGCGTCATGTAAAAGGCGTCGAAAACCGGATAGTGCTCGATCAACACAAACCCGGCCGTGCCGAACGCGAGCGTTGCCAGAATGGCGATGGCGATGAGGGCGAGGCGCCGCGGCAGATGAGCCATTGTCTTTTATCTTAAGGGCAATCGAGGGGAATCGCGCTGGAATTCCGTTAGGCGGAGCGGGCCGCGATCCGTTGATTGATCCAAACTCCCGTGACGGTCAGCCCGAGCACAAGCACGGCGAGAAGCAGAAGCCAACCCCAGTATTGCCCCGGGTGGCGCAGAATCCCGATAAACTTTCGTCCGTACTGGTCCGCAATCAGCGCGATGATCGTGTAGCGCACGCCCCGGCTCACGGCCACAACGGTCAGAAACGGCGGGAGCCGGCCATTCGACGCACCCGCCATCGCGAAAACCAGGCTCGTCGGAAAAGGAAACGGGATGGCGGTGGAGGCGGCGAGAAGTCCGGTACCCCATTTTTGATAGATGTCCAAGAATGACGTCACCCGCGCGTGCCCGAATTTGTTCTCCAAATAAGCCGCACCCGCTTTCCGCGCAAGCCTGAAGGTAATCGCGGCGCCGATCGTCGAGCCCAGTGTCGCAACCGCCGCGTACTCATACCATGGGTCCCGGCGCGTCACGACCAGAATTGCGATCAGAATGTCCGGACCGCCGAATGTGGGCATGGGAGAGCTGTCGAGAATCGTGAGCGCGAAAAGGCCCATCGCTCCGAGGTGCCGGAAGATAGCGAGGAAACCGCGCCCCCGATTCGCCGTGGCATTCTGAAAAAGGTTCAGCATAGGCAATCGTGAGCTCTCGGCGCGATGACGGCCGATGAGAACGGGGCTCGCTCGACTGCCAAACGGATCAGGCCGGGAAAAGTTCGCATCGGATGCAGTCTTCCCCCTTCGCCGGTGAAGCGCCCCGGCCGGCGAAGCGTCGATCGAGTCTTACTTCACGACCGTCTTTGCCGCCGTCTCGTTCGCGAACGCGTCCTTCACCCGCACGGCGATGGTCATCTCACCCTGTCCGCGGTCGACCTGAAAATGATAATCGTGCTCCTCGGAATCCGCCAGACGAGTCGTGGGCTCCACGCCTTTCCAATCACCGCCGTTCACCGAATATTCCGCGCTGTCGAGCACGCTCCAGGCGTCTTTGGCGTGGAAGCGGACGTCGATCTTGGCCCCCATCACGCCCGCCGCGAGCCCGCTGATTTCCGGCGCGGAGTTATCGATCAGGAAGCGGTCGCTTTCACGCGAAGCGACCAGAGCCTGCTCCGGAGGATTGGCGGTGGCGTCGCTCGCGGTTACGCGCAAATAATATTTTCCGTCCGGGAACGCTGCGGAATCCCAGCTATAGTAGCGCTCGTGCAAGCCTTCCTTCAATAATTTCCAGGAAGTCTCGCCCTCCCCGCGGATCTCGACTTTGTAGACCAGGGCATCGCCATTTTCGTCGCTCGCGAGCCAGCGCGCGCCGACGTAACCTTTGGCGAAAGTCAGGGCGGGCGTCGTTCCCCCTTCGCCTGATGCGCTCATCGAAGGCGCCCGTTTCTTTCCCAATGGCGGAAGGCTCAAGGTGGTGGGCGCGGTGGCGGGACCGGCGGGAGCGGGGAATTTGTAATTCGGCGGCGTGATCTCGATCTCTTCCACCACCGGTGCGACGTTCCTCATTTCGTACGCCGTGGCGACGTCATAGAGCTCGGCCGCGCCCGTGACGGTCGCCCGGTATTGCAGAAACCGGGCGGAAGGAGAGGCCACGCGGCCCGCATTCAGCCGCATCCAGGGACTCCAGTCCTTCTGCGTCCGGCTGACGTTGCCGCTGCGCGTCTCGAAGGTAACGCTGCCGGAACCCTGGCTCAGCGGAGTCAGCCGGCCCCAATCCGAAAATCCGCCGGCATCGAAAACATCGCTTTCGAAGGTGCCCGCCGCTTCGTTTTCCGGGCCGATCGAAAACACTTCGCCGATGTTCCCGGTGGCCGCATAAATTTTCCCACCGGGCGCCGCACAGAAGGCCGTAACCTGCGCGGGAGCCAGATTCGCAAGTCGCGTGTACGCATTGTCGTTGTCCACGCGGTACACCATGCCCCGATTCCCGGTTCCGATCACCACGCGGTCCCGCCCGTCGAGCGCGAGCGCGTAAACCGTGTCCTGGGCGTGGCTCCAGATCTTGCGCGCATAGCCGTCGGACTGGATGCGATACACCTCCGAGCCGCCGGGAACACCCGCCGCCGGAGTGGCCGTCGCCGGAGGACCAGGGGCCGCGCGTACCGCGGGAGCAGCCGCGGGCATCGCATTGGCGTTTCCTTCACCCCCACCGCCCCGTCCCCCCGCTGGCGCGGCGGGCGCCCTGGCGGGGATTTTATTCCCGGTTGCGGCGGCGTAGATGGAGCCGTTCGAAGCCACGGCGACGGCCGTGATTTCCCGCTTCGGTGCTTCGTAGAGGACGAACCCCTGGCCTGCCGGAGAGATGCGCAGGATCAATCCGCTCGGCTCCGTTCCGGCAATCAGATTGTCACTCGCATCCACGGCGAGCGAGCGCGCGTGCGCTTCCTCGGTTTTGTAAAAAACAGAGCCTGCTCCGGCCGGCGTGACGCGATGAATCTCGCCCTGATCGCCCGTGGCGACGTACAGATCGCCGTTTTTCGCAAACGCCAGCGCCCAGATGTATTTCGTCTTGGGATCGTAAAAAACGTTGGCTTTCCCGCTCGCGTCCACGCGATAAACTTTCCCGTCGGGAGACGTCGCCGCATACACGCGGTCCTGCCGGTCGACCGCCACAGCCTGCACGGCCAGGCCGTCGAATTCCGCGAAGGTCTTCGCTTTGCCGCTGGCATCGATCTGTATCAGCTTGGCTTTCGACCCTCCCACTCCACCCCCGCCCGCGTAGAGATTGCCTTTGGAATCCCGGGCGATGGACCATAGGAATGTGACCGAGGCATCGTACATCTCCTTCACGACAGGCGCCGGGGTGAGCCGTCCTTCGCTCGAGAGCGACAGCTTGTCGAGCGTGCCGCGCTCGAAATCGTCCTGTTCCGATTGCTCCCAGGTGCGCGTCTCTACTGCCCAAAGTTTCGCGCCCAAAGGCGCGAGAATGCACAGAACTGCTGCTAGTACCCGCGATGATTGCATGAGTGGTCTACTTTACCGGTTTGCGTAGTGCTTCACTTTACCGTGATCCGGAGCGAATAGCTGCCCACGACCACCTGATCGAAGGGAATCGATTGCTGGACCTGCGTGCTGTCGGGCGTTCCGCTCAGCGAGCGATTCGCAGTGCGCTCTGTCTGCAAAACGTTGATCACGGAAGGCGGCAGGTCGGGCAGCGTCTTGTCATCGGCGTAATAGGTCGGGCGGCTCTGCACCAGAGCGACGTACAGGCGATTGTTATTGCGTTCCTGATTCAACAGCGAAACCGTCTCCGGAATATCCATGAACCGCGTACTCTGCGTCGCCGCCTCCTGGGAACGGTCCAGCGTTTGCGCATCCGTGAACAGAATGCGATGCTCGCCTTTGGGCATTCCGGCCGGGATTTTCACCATGATGGACCGCTCGATTTTATCGCCCCGGTAGGGCCGCAGGAAAACCTTCACCGGAATCTCGGTGCCGGCCTCGACTTCCGTCGATGGGGTCCACGCGTTATCGACGAACATCACGCGGCGCGCCGGCAGCAGGTCCACCGTCGCATTCACGCTCTTGAGCTTCGGCGTGTTTACCGGATTCATGAAGAGCTTGTTGAACTTGTCGCCCCACCACCCGGCGAGCACCGTAGGCATGGGAACGGGCAGTTCGCCTGGGGCGATCATCGTGGATACGTGGATGTTCGGCGAACCGTCCATCAACACGTCTCCGGTCATGCGGTAGGTCATTTCATCCGCGTACAGATTCATCTGCTGCAGCGAATTGCTGAGCGTCGCCGACATCAGAAAGGGCGTCCACTTCTGCTGCACGAAAATATCGAAATTGAGATCGCGCTCCTTGAGCACCATCTCATGCTCATCCAGCGCGCGAACTTTTACGTGAACCGGAACAACCGGAGCCTCCGCGCCCAGCTCGCCCATGATGCCGGTGTAGCGGTCCTGCTTCAGCGCGCCCACGATTTCCGTGGCGTTGCCCATTTTGTTCGGCTGGAACTGGGAACTGAGCACCGTGAGAATTTCGCTGCGCGTCATGGGCATATTCACCGGGCCCAGATCGAAAAACTGATGCCCAAACGCGAGCACGTGCTTGCCGTCGTTATACGTCACCGTCCCCATGCCGGTGACGTCCATATCGCCCGACACCAACACCCCGCTGATCGCTTCCCCGGGACGCAGCGCGTTCTCCCATCCCGCGGCGGGCTTTGCCGTAAGTTTGCCGGCGCTCGCGCCGCCTTGCACGGCGGTGATACCCATTTGCTGGAACAGCGGCCCGTATGTCGCGAGCGTTTCCGAAGTGAATCCCGAGAACACCAGAGGCGTCTCGATCGGCGTCAGCAGGGCAGAAGACGACCCGCCCGAAAACGACGGGCTCGCGCCGGCGGCCACCAGTTGAGCCAGCAGCTCGCTCGGCATCTCGGCCGCGGCCGAAGAGGACTTCGCGTGCCGGCAGCTTTATCGGGGGTCCGGGCGTCACTTGGAATCGAGCTGTCCAGATCCTGAATCTCAAGCATGGTCTCGATCGGCGTGATTCCGCAGATCGCATCCGGGGAAAATTGGCTGAGCCGCAGCGCGACCGCGCCGATCAGCTTTCCATCAATGTAAACGGGGCTTCCGCTCATGCCTCCGGCGACTCCCGTCTCTTTGGCCTTGCCGCCCATCTTCGCGACGATCACGTCCTGCCGCGGGCCCATGGCGTTTTTCCACACACCGATGATGTCGATCGGAACCGGCTCCGGTGTCATGCCCTGAAAGACCGTCCAGGCGATCCCCTGCATACCCGGCTTCACGTCTTTCAGTGCCATGATCGGCGGCTTGCCCGCTTTGGGCGGCGTTAATTCCGCCGCGGGCGCAAGCCCCGCCGCCAGTAACAACGTCACTGACAACCCTGCCACGAGCCAGTTTTTCATAGGGAAAAAACCACCTGCATACATTATGTAACGATCTGAAGTCGAATGCGACGCTCCGCTCCGCCCGTCAAGACACAGACCTTGGACGTAAGCGAGCCTGAATCGTTTCGACGCCGAGAGGTTTTCGCTTCCGGTCGGGTCCGGTCCTTCGCGCTCGCCCGCTTTCCTTTGCGATAGACTCGATGACGGTCCCTTTCCGATCTAAGGAGATTACGATGCGGCGATCCATGCCATTCGCAATATTTTTCGGCCTTGTGATTTTTACGGCGGTCTTTCTGGCGCCCGCGCTTCCGGCGCAGACGGCCGCGAAAGCTCTGGAGATTTACGTCGTCGACGTGGAAGGCGGCAATGCCACGCTGTTCGTGGCGCCGGACCACCAGTCTCTGCTCATCGATACGGGTAACGCGGGATCGATCGCCGCCAAGCGCGATGCCGGACGTATTGAGGAAGCGATGAAGGATGCCGGACTGGATCACATCGACCATCTGATCACCACGCACTGGCATGGAGATCACTTCGGCGGCCTTGCGGAGCTCGCGTCAAAAGTCCAGATCCGCGAGTTCATCGATCATGGCCCCAACGTGCAGCCCGGCGATCTCGCCGATAACTTCCTCAGGGACACGTATCCGCAGCTGATCGCCAAGGCCAAGCACACCGTCGCGAAACCGGGCGATAAGATCGCAATGAACGGCGTGGATTTCACAGTGGTCGCCTCCGCCGGGCAGTTGATCCAGAAACCGCTGCCTGGCGCGGGCAAGGCCAATCCGTATTGCTCCGCCTACAAACCCTCCGACAATAACGCCGAAGATCCGTTTTCAGTTGCGGTCTTCGTGACCTTTGGGAAATTTCGGACGGCGCACCTCGGCGACCTTACGCGCAACAAGGAGTTTGAGATGATGTGCCCCACCAACCGGCTCGGCACGGTGGATCTGTTTTTAGGCCTGCATCACGGGGTGGGGAGCTCGAACTCTCCGGTGATGGTGCACGCGCTGCATCCCCGGGTCGCCATCATGAACAATGGAACGCGCAAGGGCGGAGATCCGGAGACCATGCAGACCATCCATTCCTCGCCCGGGCTTGAAGACCTGTGGCAGTTGCACTTTTCAACGTTGAGCGGTCAGGAATACACGGTTCCGGGGATGTTTATCGCCAATGGGACGGACGCGGAGGCGTCCACTATGCCGGTGGCTCCCGCGGCGGCGCCGGCGCCGGGGCCGAACGTGCCTCCTCCTCCGGCTCACGATGGGAAGGCTTACTGGATCAAGGTAACCGCGCGGCAGGACGGCGTTTTCACGGTGACTAATGCGCGGAATGGCTTCAGCAAGACATATACTCCGGGTCTTTAGTCGCCCGTGAGAAACTTGATGTTCTCTACCCGATTCACCTGCTCTGAGATCGCGGCCCTGGGACTTCTTTGCGCCGGTTTCTCCCTCCCCGCCCTTGCCGCGAGCGCCGATGTCCCGGCCTTCCAGATCGACGCTTCGTGGCCGAAAATTCCAGCGCGCTACAAACTGGGCGATGCCTCGAGTATCGCGGTGGACGCGCAGGATCATATCTGGGTTCTGCATCGTCCGCGAACTCTGCCGAAAGAACAATCGTCGATGGCCGCGCCGCCGATCATGATTTTCGATCAGGCGGGCGATTTTATCCGTGGCTGGGGAGGGGCCGGAGCGGATTACCAGTGGCCCGAGCGCGAGCATGGGATTCACATCGATAACGAGGGATTCGTGTGGGTGGGCGGCAATAATTGTCCCGGAAGAAATCTCCCCGGATTGAAGCCCGTGGGAGACGATCAGCTTCTGAAGTTCACCCCAGATGGAAAATTCCTGATGCAAATCGGACGCAGCACGCAAAGCAAGGGCAACGCCGATGTGCATAACTTCCACCAGCCGGCCGACGCCGTGGTTTACGCGAAAACCAACGAGCTGTTCGTCGCCGATGGCTACGGGAACCATCGCGTCATCGTGCTCGACGCCGGCAGCGGAGCGTTCAAGCGCATGTGGGGCGCCTTCGGCAACAAGCCCATGGATAAGGACGACTGCCCGCCGCCGAGCTTATCGAGCGTTCCGGACGGCCCGGGTCCCGATCAGTTCAGCATCGTGCACGCGATTCGCGTCTCGAACGACGGGATGGTCTATGTGGCCGATCGCGAAAACCGGCGTGTGCAGATGTTCACCCTGAATGGGAAGTTCGTCAAACAACTGGTGCGCGGCGCAGCGCCGTTTGCGCGCGATCTGGCGCTCTCGCCGGATGCCGGCCAGCAGTGGCTGTACGTCGGCGGAGGCAGCGACATCGTCGTCGTCAACCGCAAGACCCTGGAAATTGCCGCAACCATCCAAATGCCCGGAATGGTCGGCGGCGGCCATCAGATGCAGACGGACTCCAAGGGCAACCTCTATATCGCGGCGACCAATCGCGGGCTCCAGAAGCTCAGGCTCGTGGGCAACCAGCCCGCAAGTTCGGGCCACTAGCTCGAACGCCGGAACGGGCGCGCGTTAATCCTTGCGCTTGTCTTCTAATCCTTGCGCTTTTCTTTTTCGTTTCTCTTGGGCGGCGGCCCTTTTTTAGCCGGCGGAGGAGTGGATGTCGCGGGCTGCGGCCGGGACTCGTTCTGCACCTGCGGGCGAACCGGAGCCGAATTCTGCTGGACCTGTTGTGGCTGCCGCTGCTGGACCTGTTGCTGTTGTTGTTGAGGCTGCTGAGGCTGCTGTTGTTGAATCGCCGGCCTCACGCCGCCCGGCTGATTTCCGTTGGGTGGATTTCCGCCCGGCTGCGAATTAAATTGCGGACGATTGCCGGTCTGGCCGCCTTGCCCAGGCGTTTGCTGAGTCGGCGAAGCCGTTCGCTGGGGAAGCGCCGAGCGGAACGCCGGACGCGACGTCGCAGGCTGCGTCCGCTGAAGCTGACTGACTTGCGTTCGATTCAGCGGTTGCCCCGGATTTTGTTGCAGTGCCGCCTGCCTTTGATTGAAGGCGACGGGAGGGGGCGGCGGAGCCGTCCTCGCCACCATCGCGCGATTCGCGACCGCCGCCGGAGGAGCAAAGTTCGAGGGAGCCTGTCCGCCCACCACCGCGCCCCGTTGCGGAGCGACCGCCGCGAACGACGCAACCTGAGCTCTCGCCGCCACATTCGGAGGAACCGCAACAGCCGCACCCACCACCGGCCGGCCCCCGACCATCGCCGACTGCGGCACCGCGGTCATCGCCCCGGGCACGCCGCGATTCACGTAATTTACGTTGGTGACGTTGACGTTCGTGATCACGGTCCGATTGACAATCACCGTATTCGTGACGTTCACCTGCGTGATATAGGTGGGGCTGTACCGATACGGGGGCACCCACACTTCGCGCGGTCCCAGCGGGAACCACCCCACCGCCGGTCCCACCCCAATCCCGATGGAGACTCCAAAGCCCCCGCCGCCGACCCAGGCAACCAGCGCCGGCGCGTACACCGGCCGGACACCGACCACAACAGGTCCCGGCACCCACACCCATCCCGCGCCCACGAACGCCCAGCGCCCGTAGTGGAACGGAGCGTAACCCCAGGGAGCGTCGTCTACCCAGGTCCAACCCCACGGCTCGACCCAGGCCCAATGTCCGTTGTGATAGGGAGCCCAGCCAACCGGAACTTGCGGAGCCCATACCATGCCCACATTGGGTTCTTCCCTCCACACGCCATGGTCGTCCAGATCGGCATATCCCGGCATGTCGCGCGAAACGTAGCGCGCCGATGGGGAACGATCCTCGCGCCGGTCGCGATCTTCGCACCAGTTGTCAAAACCGTCGGCCACCGGCGCCGTGCGACGGTCGAACACCGGTTGCCCGTTTTCCTCCATCACCCGCACCTGATCGCGCGGGTGCAGCGGGAAGACCTGGCCTCCGGCCGCGACCTCGGCGTCTCCGCCCCGCACGGTGGCAACCGTGGCATCGCCCTGCTCGGAGACATCGATCCTGTACTCGCCCGGCCGCAGCAGTGTGAACGCGGCCTGCGGCGTGTCGATCTCCACGCTTTCCTGTTCCGCGAGCCGGCGCACGCGCACATCCAGCGTGCCCGAAGATACCTGCACCTGCGCGAGCGCGTCGGTCAGGTTCACGAAGGTGAAGTTGGTGCGACCGTTCAAGCGGAAGGCCGACGAACCCAGGTGCAGTTCGGTGCGCGCCCCCGCGTCGGTCCACAGACGGTCACCCGTAGAGATGGGACGATTCAGGGTCGCCGGGACCCAATCCTCCACTCCGCCCGGTTGAAAGGAAACGTTGCCTTCCACCAGGCCCAGCCGCGCGGCGCGCGTGGGCGGGTCGTTCGGAGGATTATTGGGGTCCGCCTGATCGCCCGGAGGCTGAGGCAGAGGACCTGCGTCAGGCGATCCAGGAGGTGCTCCCAGAGGTCCCGCGGGGGCCTGCGCCCGCAAAAGAAATGGAACGGACGCCACGCCGATCAACGCTGCCGCCACGGCCAGGCCACGCAACATCGGACTCCAACCGCCACCCAGAACTGATTTACGCATACTTCCCCTATCGTTTCAAACGCGGCTGCCACTGGCAAGGTTGCGTATATGAACGGCTTTTCATCGGAGACACGGGGAACATTCCTTGTCGGCCGTCTGTTTGATCATCGCGCCCGGGATCTGGCTAAGTTTTTTTTGGGCTATGTTTTTTCGGCTATGATGGAGTTGTGAAGCGCAAACGTCCCATCGCCCCCGAGGTGAGTTCGAACGAAGTCACCGTAGTTCCCCCGGCTCTGATGGAAGAAGCGCGCCGTGCCATTCAGTCCGATCGCATGAGCAGGCCGGCGAAATGCGCGGTATGCGGCGAAGAGTGCGCGCCCAATTCGGCCGAAGGCCTGTGCTGGGTATGCCGGCGGCTCAAGTTGAGCGCCTGGCGCGATTCCGATTCACAGATGCCCGCGCAGGAATAGCGCGCGGCCCTAAATCTCCATAACTTTCATCGAGCGTTTCAGCGGCAGCGTGCTGGATGCGCTCAACGAGCTGTCAGCTTTTCGTAGATCCACGCTCCGGCCACCACGTCTTCCACGCCTAGACCCAGCGATTTAAAAATCGTCACAGGATTTCCGGACGGGCGTTTCGTCACGTCCGCGAGTTCGACGACGCGCGGATCGTTGAAATCGGCCCCGGCCAACAGCAGATCCCCGGCCTCAATCCTGCCTTGCTCAACGGAGTCGATGGCGATCAGGTTTGCACGCTCGATCAAGTTCGTCGGCAGCTCGCGCCGGTTGCCGCGATTGGAGCCCATCGCGTTGATATGCGCCCCGTCTTTGATCCACGCGCTTTCGAGGACCGGCTCGCCCGCAAAAGTCGCGGTTACGATGATGTCGGCTCCGCGTACCGCCTCTTCGGCCGAGGCGACCGCGCGGGCTCCGGTCGATTGCGCGAACACATTGCGTTTCTCCTCACTGCGGCTCCATACGCGTATGTCCTCAAGCTTCCGGACTTCGCGGATCGCGGCAATCTGCGCCGCGGCCTGAAATCCGCTCCCGATCACGCCCAGCGTGGCACTGTCAGTCGCCGCAAGAACGTCCGTCGCATAGCCCGACGCTGCGCCCGTGCGGATCTGCCCGAGCCAGTTCGCCTCAAACTGAGCGAGCGGCTGGGCCGTTTCGGCGTCGAACAGGAAGAAGAAGAAATACGCGCCATACTTGGGATTGGTGGAATAAAACTTGGTCCCGAAGTATTTCCCCCAAGCTCCGCCCATGCTGTGCAGCGTCGAGCCTGTTGGCAGAACGATGCGCCGCCGCGGCTGATTCGTTGCTTGCCTTTCGCGCAAGGCGGTGAAGGCGTCGCGCATCAGGCTGACCGCCTGCTTCATGCTGAGCGTGTCGCGGACCTGCTGTTCCGTAATGTGGATCATCATTGACAGTGTATAACTTGACCGTATTTAGCCTGGCTGGTCCCGTCAACCGGAGAAACCGCGGTCGTCGGCGGAGCCCCATGCGTCAGCTTGGGGCTTAAAGAACGGTGGTCGTCGGCGCAGGCCCCATGCGTCAGCTTCGGACTTAAAGCTTGGCCTCACGAATCGACCATCGCGAGTCGCGAGTTCCCTATAATGGGGCGATGAAACCACGCCGCTACGCCGCTGCTCTCGCGATCACGATGGGATTGATCGCCGCTGTTCCGCATGATGCTGCTGCTCAGGAGAATACCGTTCACGTTCTCGTCTCAAACGGCCTGAAGGGCGCGATGGAAGAACTCCAGGCCCCGGCCGAAAAGGCAATCGGGCATCCGCTGGCGATCCAATATAATTCCACGTTGAAGGTGAAGAAGGCGATCGAGGCCGGCGAATCCTTCGACGCTGCGTTGATCACGACGGAGGCGGTTGCCGACCTGATCAAGCAGGGGAAGCTCGCCTCGAATTCGCGTACGGAATTGGCACGCTCCGAACTCGGGATCGGAATCAAGGCCGGCGTTGCCAAGCCCGATATCCGCACCGTCGAGGCTCTGAAACGCGCGCTCGTCGCGTCCAAAATCATCACGTATCCGCAGGACGGCGCGAGCCGCGGCTATATCGACATGATGTTTGAACGGCTGGGCATCGCGGCCGAGGTGAAGCCGAAAATCGTTTTGGCGCCGAGTTCCGGAGCGGCCAGCGAGAGCGTCGCGGCCGGGAAAGCCACCTTCGTGATTACGCTGTTTAGCGAGATCGTGCCGACGAAGGGTGTCGATATCTTAGGCCCGCTTCCGGGCGAGTATCAATCGGATATCAAGTTTGCCGCCGCCGTCAGCGCAAGTGCGCACAACGCGGAAGGCGGCAAGGCGCTGATCGCGTTTCTGAAGACTCCGAAGGCAGGGGTGGTTTTGAAAGCAAAGGGACTCGACCCTCGCTGAGGACCGCCGGACATCATGATGCTATGATCATCATGGTGCGCGCCAGCTTGTGAGAACCACGGTCAATCTCCCCGAAGATGTGTACGAGGTCGCGCGTTCTCTCGCCGCGCAGCGGCGGATTCCGCTCGGCGAGGCGCTGGCCGAACTCGCGCGCCGGGGCTTGCGGCCGCAGATCCGCGCCGCGGCCAAAACCAAGCGGGGCTTTCCCTGTTTCCCCGTGCCCTCCGGCGCAAAGCCCATCACGCTCGACCAGACGCTGGCGGCTGAAGACGAGCTGTGAGCCGCCCTTATCTCCTGGACGTCAATGTGCTGATCGCGCTCGCGTGGCCTTCGCATGTTCATCACGCGGAAGCGCAGGCCTGGTTTGGGCGCAGACGAAAAGTCGGGTTCCGGACCTGCCCGCTCACCCAGCTCGGCTTCGTGCGCATTTCGAGCAACCCGGGGTTCTCTCCTCAGGCGGTCTCACCGAAAGAGGCCGAAGATCTGCTCTCAAGGATTACAGCGCTTCCCGAGCACGGGTTCTGGCCCGACGATCTGCCATACGCCAACGCTCTGGGCCAGCCGCCCGGTAAAATCGCACGAACAGTGGCGGGGCATCGACAGGTGACGGACGCGTATTTGATCGGATTGGCGGCGGCTCACGGCGGCGTGCTCGCGACACTCGATCGCGCGGCTTCCGCTCTCAGCGGGCCTGTCGAATTGGTGGGGCCGTCGTAAATCCCGGTATGGCGGGGACCGAGGCGTCCGCCTGGACCGGCCTACAGCTTCACCGGATCCTTGGAATCGGCGTCAAAGCCCAGATCGGCGATCGCCGCCGTGGCGCGCTGCGCGTCGAACTTGCCTTCGCGCGCCAGCGCCGAAATGGTCGCTTGCACGATCGCCTCCGCGGATATCTCGAAGAATTTCCGCAGATGCTCGCGATTTTCGCTGCGCCCGAAACCGTCGGTGCCGAGCGAATGGAGACGTTCGCCGATCCACGGCGAGAGCTGATCGGGCATCGCCTTCATGTAATCGCTCGAAGCGATCACCGGCCCTTCCGAGCCCTGGAGTGCCGTCACGATGTACGGCGTCCGCGGCGCTTCGGTCGGATGCAGACGATTCCAGCGGTCCACATCGAGACCATCGCGACGCAGTTCGTTATAGCTGGTCACCGACCACACGTCGGTCGCGACCTGGTAACGCTCCGCCAGAATCTGCTGCGCGCGCAACGCTTCGTTGAAGATCGATCCGCTGCCGAATAACTGCGCGACCGCGGGACCGTTCGCCGCGGAGCTGTACTTATACAAACCGCGCAGAATTCCCTGGCGCAGATCTTCCGAAATGCCGTTCTCGATTCCCGGGCATGGGAGGCTGCACGTAATTTTCGTTATAGACGCAGATGTAGTAGAAGCGCGCTTCGTTCAGCTCGTACATCCGCCGGATGCCTTCTTCGATGATCACGGCGAGCTCGTAGGCGTAAGCCGGATCGTACACCGCGCAGGTCGGCACCACGCTGAACAGCAGCGGATTGTGCCCGTCCTGGTGCTGCAACCCCTCGCCGAGCAGCGTCGTGCGGCCGGAGGTTCCGCCGAGCATGAAGCCTTTGCCGCGCGAATCGGCGAAGGCCCATACCAGGTCGCCCACGCGCTGGTAGCCGAACATCGAATAGTAAATGTAGAAAGGAATCATGGGCACGCCGTAGTTGGCGTAAGCGGTGCCGGCCGCCATGCACGAAGCCATGGAGCCCATTTCCGTAATGCCCTCTTCCAGAATCTGCCCGTTCTGCGCTTCGCGATAATACATCAGCGTGTTGGAATCGACGGGCTTATAGTGCTGTCCCTGGCTCGCGTAAATCCCGTACTCGCGGAACAGCGATTCCATGCCGAACGTGCGCGCTTCATCGGGAATGATCGGGACCACCAGCTTGCCGATCTCGGGACTCTTCAACAAAGTCTTGAGGATGGCGACGAACGCGGCCGTGGTGGACGCCTCGCGGCCGCGCGAGCCTTCGAGCGCTTCTTTGAAAGCCTCGAGTGGCGGAGCCTTGATCTCGATGGGCCGCACGTGGCGCATGGGGAGCGAGCCGCCCTGGGCACGAATGCGCTCGCGCAGGTACCGCATCTCCGGCGAATCCTCGGAGGGACGGTGAAATTCCAGATGCGTCCGTCTGCTCGTCGGTGAGAGGCAGGTCGAAGCGGTCGCGGATCTTGATGAGATCGGCATTCCTTCAGCTTCTTCTGCTGGTGCGCGGTCATGCGGCCCTCGGCGACTTCGCCGAGCCCGTATCCCTTGACCGTGTGCGCCAGGATCACGGTCGGCTGACCGCGATGCGAGTGCGCCCGCAGATAGGCGTTATAAACTTTGCACGGGATCGTTGCCGCCGCGGCGCAGCGCCCAGATATCTTCGTCGGTCATGTGCTCGACGAGCGCCGCGAGCTCCGGATATTTGCCGAAAAATTCGTGACGGATGTAGGCGCCGCCCATGGCGCGGATAGGCCTGGTATTCGCCGTCCACGCACTTCGTGGAAACGCTTGATCAGCAGACCGGCTGTGTCGCGGGCGATCAGATCGTCCCAGCCTTCGCCCCACATCACTTTGATGACGTTCCAGCCGGCGCCGAGGAACGCGGCCTCCAGTTCCTGAATGATGCTGCCGTTGCCGCGCACCGGACCGTCCAGGCGCTGCAGATTGCAGTTGACGACGAAAATCAAATTGTCGAGTTTTTCGCGGGAAGCGAGCGTCAACGCACCGAGCGTTTCCGGCTCGTCGCATTCGCCGTCTCCGAGAAACGCCCACACTTTGCGATTGGTCTTCGGCGTAATGCCGCGATTTTCCAGATAGCGCATGAAGCGCGCCTGATAAATCGACGAGATGGGGCCGAGCCCCATCGAAACCGTCGGAAACTGCCAGAAGTCCGGCATCAGCCAGGGATGCGGATAGGACGACAGCCCGGGGTGATCGCGCAGCTCGTGGCGGAAATTTTCAAGATGCTGCTCCGTCAGCCGGCCTTCCATGAAGGCGCGGGCGTAAATTCCGGGCGATGCGTGGCCCTGGAAATAGACGAAATCGCCGGGAAGCTTGCCGCCGGCCGGATCCTCATAGGAGCCGCGGAAGAAGTGATTGAAGCCGACCTCCACCAGTGTCGCGAGCGACGCGTAGGTCGCCAGATGCCCGCCGATATTGGCGTCGTACTTGTTGGCGCGCACCACCATGGCAACGGCGTTCCAGCGCACCAGGCTCTTGATGCGGCGCTCGAGGAAACGGTCGCCCGGATACGCGACTTCTTCCTCGGGCTTGATCGTGTTGATGTAGGGCGTGTTCCAGCGCAAAGGCGGCTGCACACCCAGGTTGGAGGCCCGCTCCATGAGCCTTTCGAGCAGATAGGTCGCCCGGTCGGGCCCTTCCTGATCGATGATCTCGTCCAGCGCTTCGATCCATTCGCCGGTTTCCAGGGGATTGAGGTCGTCCGGCGCCTCTACGCGTGGCTTTAGCATGGCGGTACTACCAAGGTAGCGTTTTACGCCAGAGGCGGGCAACCCGTCCCTACGGGACGAAGGAATAGTCTGCGGCCGGCGCTATCTTCCCCGCTTTCGGTGCGCTACCTGATCTTGGAATCCCGCTCCAGCCGGACCGAATGAAGGTCCGCGAGCTGATCCGGCACCTTGTCCTCCTCACCGTCCAGAGCGTAGGTGCACAAAAGGGAAACGGAATGCTCTTCAATAACTTTGTTCCACAGTTCTTCGAGGCGGGTGGTGGATTGCAGGTCCGTGGCCCGCAACTGGCTCACCATCTCTCCAAAAATACGGACTTTGCCAGCCGGATCGGGCGCGTTTTTCCGCGCGATTCCGATGAGGGCGGCAATCGTGGACCGGAATAAACCTTCGTCAAGCACACCATCCCGCACAAAACCCGCTAACAGATCTTCGGCGAGGACGCATGTAAGCTGGCCGCTCCGCTCGAACATCTCGGGATCGATGCCCTCAAGACGCAGGCGCAGCTTGATCGACTCGCAGTGGCCCGCGGCCACGATCAAAACCACGCCTTCGCCCTCGCGAAGTCCTGCGCTCGCAAACAGAGTCACTGCGTGGCCCACGAGACTTTCGTCGGTGTAGGGATACACGATGTGTCCGGAAGGGTGCGGATTTACCAAAATCGATGCACCTTTGGAATTCATAATTGGCCTCGCTTGTAAAGGCTCCGCGCGCGAAACGTTCGGTTACACCTCCGCTTGAGTACAAGCAATTTACGATCCAAGCAGTACGTTTTCGTGGGACGGCCATTTCACGGGCCGCTAACTGGCGCAGATACGTCACCTGTGGCCAGCCCCAGGCCTCCGGGGGCGGGAGTATACTGGAGTTCGGAGCATTTTCCCGTCTCGGGAGGATTTGCCGGATATGAAAAATTACGTAAAGTTCGGGGTTTTGATCCTCGCGATTCTTGGGACGCTCGGGTGGCTGGCCGCGGGCGGCATCAACGACACCAAGACGTATTACAAGACCATCGCCGAGCTGCATCAGATGGGCGATTCGGCCAAGGAAAAACGGCTGCGCGTGGGCGGCGATATCGCCGCGGGCTCGATCGAGCGCAGCGGCGCGAACGTGACCTTCGTCATGTCGCAGGAGAAGCTCCAATTGAAGGTTGTGTATAGCGGGATCGATCCGCTCCCGGACACGTTTCGTCCCGGCGCGCAGGCTCTCGCCGACGGCAGACTCGGCAGCGACGGAATCTTTCACGCGACCAAGATCCAGGCGAAGTGCGCCTCGAAGTACGAAGCCGCTCCGACGGCAAAGGGAAACCCCGCGGTTCGCAGCAGCTAGTTCGTCCCTGGCTCGGGCGACGAGTCGCGCCGCACGGGTTCGTGTGAACTCCGCGCGAGTTTGAGAAGATGTGGAGTGCCGGGACAGGCTTCGCGAGGTTTTGAATTGCGCGCCTTGCGTCCGCGAAAGAGGTTGCCGTCCCTTTTTCAATAACCTCGGGTAAAGGAGCACGTCCAGTATTTATATGGAAAACATCGGCTCGCTGGCTATCCTTCTGGCGTTTTGCTTTGCGGTGTACGCGGTTCTCGCGTCGCTCGCCGGCCGCTGGACCAAGCGTCCTTTCCTGATTCTGAGCGGCGAACGCGCGGTGTATTCCATCTGGGCCCTGCTGACGGTGGCCGCGGGACTGCTGGTCTATTCGCTGATCACCGGCGATTTCCGGTTGGCCTACGTCGCATCGCACAGCAACAAGACGATGACGGCGATTTACAAGTTCACTTCCTGGTGGGGCGGTCAGGAAGGTTCGCTCCTGCTGTGGTCGTGGCTTCTCGCGACCTATTCGTCCGTGCTGGTGTATCAGAACCGGCGCAAATTCCGCGACATGATGCCCTACGTCACGGCCGTGCTGATGACCGTGGAGACGTTCTTCCTGATCCTGATTTCCTTCGTGGAAAAGCCGTTCAACGTTTTGATGTCCGGCAAGGGCGTCGTGGATGTGGGCGATGGGCAGGGACTGAATCCGCTGCTGCAGTATTGGACCATGGTGATCCATCCGCCGATGCTTTATCTCGGCTACGTGGGATTCACGGTCCCCTTCGCGTTCGCGATCGGGTCGCTCATCACCAAGCAGCCGGGTGAGGCCTGGATCAACACCACGCGGCGCTGGACCCTGGTGACGTGGTTGTTCCAGACCACCGGCATTCTGCTCGGCGCCGGGCTGGGCCTACGCGGTGCTCGGATGGGGCGGCTACTGGGGCTGGGACCCGGTGGAAAACGCTTCGCTGCTGCCCTGGATTACGGCGACCGCGTTCCTGCATTCCGTCATGATGCAGGAGAAGAAGGGCATGATGAAGGTGTGGAACATGGTGCTGGTTTCCTGCACGTTCTTCCTGTGCATCTTCGGCACCTTCCTCACGCGCAGCGGCGTGGTGCAATCGGTGCACGCGTTCGCGCAGTCCAACCTGGGCAATTACTTCGTCGCGTTCCTGGCGATCGGCATCGCCGCGACGCTTTATCTGATTCTCAGCCGGCTCGATTATTTGAAAAGCGAAGCGCCGCTAGAGAGTGTTCTTTCCCGTGAATCGAGCTTCCTGTTCAACAACCTGATTCTGCTCGCGAGCTGCTTTGCGGTTTTGTGGGGCACGCTGTTCCCGGTGATTACCGAAGCGATCAGCGGCGAGAAGATCAGCGTGGATGCTCCGTTCTTTAATCGCGTCAATATACCCATCGCCATGATGCTGATGCTCCTGACCGGCGTCGGTCCGTTGATCGCGTGGCGCAAGAGTTCCTTCGAAAGCCTGCAACGCGCGTTTATGTGGCCCGCCTCGGCGGGGGCTGCGTTTTCCGTGTTCCTGTTCGCGATGGGCGTCCGCAACTTCTACGCGCTGATCTCCTTCGCGCTATGCATCTTTGTCGCGGTGACCGTCATTCTGGAATTTTTCAAAGGCGCCATCGCGATCCGCGCGAAGAATCAGATGAATATCGCGAAGGCGATGTTCGAGCTGACGCATCGCAATACCCGGCGCTATGGCGGCTATCTGGTCCACATGGGCGTGGTGTTTATGTTCATCGGCTTCACCGGGAAAGCCTTCGACCTGAGCAAAACCGTGCAGGTGCAAACCGGCGAGACGGTCGAACTGGGCCATTATCGGCTCCATATCGGCAAGGTGGAGTCCGGACAGAACAACGATTACCAATGGGAAATTCTGAACGTGGGCGTCAGCAAAGACGGCAGCGAGCTCGGCACGCTGCGCCCGGAACGGCGCTTTTATACCGCTTCGCGCCAGCCGACCTCCGAAGTAGCCATTCGACGCCGCCTGAATGAGGATCTGTATTTGAACTTCGCGGGCAACTCCAACGACAACGACGGTATGGTTTTGCAGTCCTATGTATTTCCGCTCGTGAGCTGGATCTGGATGGGATACTGGGTGGTGCTGTTCGGCACGATCGTGTGCCTGATTCCCAGCAAATCGCGGCTGGTTTACCCGCGCACCGAAGTCGTGAGCGTCGCGGCCACCTCCGCCCGGGTGGAAAACTAAGCACTGGCGAGAAGACGAAGAAAGAAGTACTACGATGTCGAACTTGCGTGACGAATACCGGCGGATGCTGCGGAGCCTGAGAAATCTTTCTCCGCGCGCGCTGCGGTCGCTTCTGTTGGTGGCGGCGATGACGGCGGCCGCGTTCGCGCAAAATGGCGCGGACCTGGAATCGGATACGGTTTTGCGCGTCGGCGCGAAACTCAAGTGCACCTGCGGCTGCAACCAGACCGTTGCCTGTCAGATGCCCGGCGGCTGCGCGTTGTGTAAAGCAAGCCGTACGAAGATCTATCAAATGCAGCATGCCGGAATGAACGACCAGCAGATCATCGATCAATTCGTCGCCGAAAAAGGGCCGGCGATTGTGGTGATTCCTCCGGGCGTGGGTGGCGTCATGGGCCCGTACGTGGCGCTGGGGCTCGGCCTGATCGCCGTGCTCTACACCATCCGGCGATATGTTGCGAAGAAACCGGCGCTGACCGGCGCGGCAGCGGGACCCGGCGGAGGGATCGATCCGGCCACGCTCGCCCAAATCGAGAAGGACCTAGATAAGTTCGACTGAGACAAGTTCGACTGATGAGCCCGGCTTCTATGGATTGCGAAGAATGAGTTTGGTGATCGCCGTCACGGTCCTGGTGGCCGTGACCCTGCTTTATACATTGTTCGTCCGCCCGGCCGATATCCCGGCCCCTGAGCCGGTTTCTCCCACGCGGCATCTGGAGGAACGGCGCGCGGCTATTTTCGAGAATCTGCGCGACCTGCAGTTCGAATACCGGGTCGGAAAGCTTTCCGACGCGGACTATCAACAAACCAAGCTCACCCTGCAGAAAGAATTGGCTGCCGTGATCGGAGAAATTCAGCAAGTAGGGAAAGGCCACGCCGCAAAAGAAGCGCCCGCCGCCCTCCGCGCACAGGCCGCCACCGGAACGCCGGCACCGACATCAGCACCGGCACATCAAGCGGCTTACACATGCCCGCATTGCGGAGCCGAATTTCCGCTGCCCTTGAAATTCTGCGGAGAGTGCGGGAAGGAGATGACGTGAAAGCTTCCGCTTCCTTCTCGATCGCGAGCGTTTTCGCGGTGTTCGCCGCGCCCCTGTTTGCCGTGGACGGCGTGGTCTTGAACGGCACTCTGATGCGTCCACAGCCGGGCGTCGAAATCGTTCTGGTGCAGCCCGGCCAGCAGGGCATGAAGCAGCTTGGCAAAACCGTTAGTGACGCGCAGGGCAAGTTTAATATCGACGTCACCATCCCGCCGGGCCCGGGGCTTCTGCAGTCGACCTATCAGGACGCGACCTACAACCAGATCATCACGCCCGGCATGCCGACCACCGGAGTCGAGGTCATGGTGTACGAATCGACCAGCAAGGCTGGAACGGCCAAAGCGGCCCAGCACCTGATCGTGCTCGAGCCCTCCGCCGACCGGATCAAGATCAGCGAGCTGTTCATCATGGACAATAAAACGGCTATGACGTTTCACGATCCGGCCAAAGGCTCGGCGCAATTTTATGTGCCGGCGGCTTCGGTGGAAGGCGCCAAGGCGATTATTACCGCTCCCGGCGGCATGCCCGTGCCGCGGCCCGCGACCCTGACCGCGCAGGCCGGCATTTATAAAGTCGATTATCCCCTGAAGCCCGGCGAGACGCGCATTGAAGTGACCTATACACTCCCGGCTGCGCAAAAGTTTTCCGGCAAGATCGTACCCTCGGAGGCGCCCACGCGCCTGGTGACGCCCTCCACGGTCACCGTTACCGGGGACGGTGTGGAGACTCTCGGACAGGAACCGCAGACCCAGGCCCATCTGTACAACGTTTCCGCGCTCGACTACAACGTGCTGATCGAGGGAACGGGCGCACTGAACCTCGACGCGCCGAGCGGCAACGGAACGGCGGAAGCGGATGACAACGGAGCTCCGAAGATCGAAGTCGCCTCCGCGCGTATCTACTCGCGGCTCGGCTGGGTGCTTGGGCTGGCGTTTGGAATCCTCGCGCTTGGCGGCGTGGCGCTGTACCGGCGGGGCGAGGCTTGACGACGGACTGCGCTCTCGACATCGATCGCGTTTCGAAGTTCTACGGCCACTTTCCGGCGCTACGCGAGATTCAACTAAAGGTCGCCGCCGGCTCCACGGTGGCGCTCCTCGGGCGCAATGGAGCCGGAAAAACCACGCTTCTGCGGATTCTCGCGGGGCTCTCCAAACCGTCGGAAGGAAGCGTACGCGTGCGCGGCCGCGACGTGCGCGACGTGGATACGCGGAGGCGCATCGGCGTTCTGGGCCACGGCATCTCCCTCTACGACGAACTTTCCGCAGCCGAGAATCTCACGATTTTTGCGCGTCTGTACGGCCATCCGGCGCCTCGTAAGCGGGCCGAGGAATGGCTGGAGCGGGTGGGCCTGGAGCGCGTCCGCGATGGCCTGGTGCGCGAATTTTCCAGGGGCATGCGCCAGCGTCTCGCCGTCGCGCGGGCGTTTCTCCACGATCCCGACGTCCTGCTGTTTGACGAGCCTTTCACCGCGCTCGACGACCGCGCCATTGCGGTGCTGCAGGGGTTGCTCACCGGCGCGCACGCGGCCGGGCGCACCATCATCATGTCTACGCATCAATTGCGGGAAGCGCTGATGCTCGCAACGCACGTCGCTCTGATCCAGCGCGGGCAGCTCGCGTATACGGGCGTGCGCTCCCAGGAAATGCTCGACGACCCGGGTTATCTGTACCGCACCTACGGGGACAACTAGGCGTGTCCCCTTTCTTCGGCGCGACATTCGCCATCGCGATCAAGGATCTGCGGTCGGAGTTCCGTACCAAAGAAGCGCTGAACGCGTCGTTCGCATTCTCCGTCGTCATCCTGGTGCTGTTCAGTTTCGCGTTCGATCCCTCCTCGGAACAGATGCAGACGATTTCAGGAGGCTTGCTATGGCTGGTCTTCTCCTTCGCCGGCGCGCTGATCCTGAATCGCAGTTTCGCGCGCGAGCTGCAGAACGATTGCCTGGACGCGCTCATTTCCTCGCCCGCGCCGGCCGCGGCTATTTTTATGGGCAAGACGCTGGCCAACTTCCTGCTGCTGATGATCGTGGAGCTGGCCTCGCTCGCCGTATTCGCCATTTTTTACGATTCGCATTTCGGCTCCCATCTCGGCTCCATCGCCCTGGTGATCGCCTTCGGCACCTGGGGGATCACCATCATCGGGACGCTGTTCAGCGCCCTCACCGTGAACCTGCGCATGCGCGAAATGATGCTCCCGACGCTGGTCTACCCGTTGCTTGTGCCTGCGTTGATGGCCGCCATGACGCTGACCACGGACCTGATGAACGGGGTGCCCTTCGGGAAGGAAAATATGATCTGGCTGCGCGTGCTGGGCGGGTTCGATTTCATTTATTCGATTCTGGCCGTGGTATTCATTGATGTAGTTTTAGTGGGCTGAGAAAATAAAGATGGCTTCCCTACGAGGGTATCGAGATGCGCAATAAGCTGGTATTCATTCTGTGCACGCTGGCGGCGGGAATTCTCTGCTGGCAGCTCTACAATGTTTTGCTGGTTCTTCCCGACGAAAAAAATCAGGGAGCCATTTACCGCATCATGTACTTTCACGTCCCGTCGATTTTCACGGGATTCACGGGCTTCTTCGTCGCCCTCGCCGCGAGCGGACTCTACCTTGCAACCCGCAATCTGAAATACGATGCCTTCGCCGCCGCGGTCACCGAAGTCTCGCTCGCGTTTGCGAGCATCGTGCTCGCCACCGGCATGATCTGGGGACGAATAATTTGGGGCATCTGGTGGACCTGGGATGCCCGGCTTACGACCATGCTCGTATGCTGGCTGATCTACGCCGGATATCTGATGCTGCGGCGCGCGATCGACGAGCCGACCCAGCGCGCGCGCCTCTCCGCGGTGGTTTCGATTTTCGGCTGCACCGATATTCTAATCGTGTGGAAATCCATCGAGTGGTGGCGCACGCAACATCCCGCACCGGTGTTGAGCGTTCGCGAAGGCGGCGGAATGGCGCCGGGAATGGAAGCGCCCATCTATTGGATTTGGCTGGCGCTGATGTGCTTTGCGGCCGTCCTGGTGATGATTCGCATGCATCAGGAGAACATGGCGCGCGAGATCGATTCCCTGCGGCGTCTGGCGCACTCCTATTAGGATCCGAACATTCCTATTAGTATCCGAACAACGATTGAGCTAACCTCATGAAAGCCCCTTCATAAATGGACCCACGCAACTTCACCTACATGTTCTACGGGTTCGCCGCGGCCTGGGTGATCGTTACCGTGTACGTCGTCCTTCTGGCGCTGCGCGAACGCCGCCTGCGCCAGGAACTGGACCGCGTGCGCCGGATGGTGGAAGAGTCCGGGAAAAAGGTCTAAGCGTTTCCGCCGCCTTACTGTTTCTCGAACACCTGCTTCACGTCGAATTCCCCGTTGGGCAGGGAAACATGCGCGTCGATGGTCAACGTTTTCCCGTCCGCCGAAAGAGTCCAGATTTCTTTCTGCTTCAAGACCGTTCCCTGGATTTCCCGGCTGCTGTCGATCATCAGTTTATCGCCGATCCATTGCGCCGAACCCTTCGATTCGCCGGTGGGCGACGGATTGACGGATTCCTTCCCGTCCGTGGTGTAATTCAGCTTGCTCGTGACCTCGCCTTTCGGTCCTCTCTGCGCAGTGGATATGGCCAGCTTCGGATCGTGGTGCACGATGGAACGGGTCGCGCTGAGGGGCGCGGGAAAGGATCCGTAATTGCTCTTGCCCAGGTTCAATTTCCACTCCCCGGTAAGGTCCGGGGCTGGATTCGAGGCAGCCCGGGCGATCCCGGTAAGCGCCAGCACCGCCGTCATAAGAATCGCGAAACCCGGGCGCTTGGGTAGTCCTATCTTCATTTTGGAATTTTCTTGGGATTTCATTTGTGTAACGTCTTTCGGGAGCGAACTCTCTTCCTTTCGGCAGGTCGCGTCCGTAAAAACAGAGTTTTTATCGACGGCGGGAGCGGCCATCCCCGGAAGGTAATGCAATTTAGGGCTTGACAACGGTATTGCGTTCCATAGAATAGGGATAATCTACGTCCAATGCCCGGATGTGAGCACAATCACGCGGAGTTCCTGATGCGGCGGGACGGGATCGATTACGTCCGCTGCATCGACTGTGGCCACGTTTTCGAGGCTGAAGACCTGGAACAGCTCCCCGCCTTCGACGAAGAGGAAGAAGAAAAGCCCCCTCGCCGCAAGGCTTCCTGACCTCGGGCGCCGCTCGCTCTGGCGCGTGCGCGGTCTCCATGCGATCCTGAACAAAGGGAGTTTTTCGACTGAAGCGGATTCCGTCTCTTTCTCCGCTGCGCATCGTCTCGATCGGCGGCGGCACCGGGTTATCTACCTTACTACGCGGGCTCAAACGATTCGCCAAGGCTTCCGGCGGCGGCGTAGACCTCACCGCGATCGTCACGGTGACCGACGACGGAGGCAGCTCCGGCCGTCTGCGCCGCGATTTCGACGTCCTGCCGCCCGGCGATATTCGCAATTGCATGGTGGCGCTTTCGCAAGACGAAACCCTCTTAACGCGCCTGTTTCAGCATCGCTTCACCAGCGGACGAGGCCTGAAGGGACACAGCTTCGGGAATCTTTTCCTGACCGCGATGACGGAGCTGACGGGCGATTTCAGCCAGGCCGTGAAGTTCTCCTCGGAAGTCCTTTCGGTGCTGGGACGCATCTATCCCGCGACGGCGGCGAACGTGGTGCTGGAGGCCGAGCTCTCGAACGGACGGATCGTGGCGGGCGAAACGCGCATCAGCCGCGCGACATCGAAGATCGAAAAAATCTCGCTTCGCCCGCGCCGCCCGCGGCCCCTGCCGGAAACTCTCGAAGCGATTGCCAATGCCGACCTGATTACGCTCGGGCCGGGATCGCTGTTCACCAGCGTCGTCCCGAATCTGCTGGTGAAAGGGATCCCGGAGGCGATCGCGGCGTCGCCCGCGCTGAAAGTTTACTTCGTGAACCTCATGTCGCAGCCCGGCGAGACCACAAATTTCCGGGCGTCCGATCACGTCGCCGCGATCCTGCGGCACTGCTCCTGCCGCGTCATCGATATGTGCGTGGTGAATACCGGGCGGATTCGGCGCAATGTCCTGGAACGCTATCAGCGCCGCGCCGCGCGCGTGGTCGAAAACGATCTGGAAAATCTGCGCGCGCTCGGCGTGGAGATTCACGGGGACGACCTGGTCCGGATGTCGGGCGCGCGTTCCACGCCGCGAATTCGTCACGATTCGGGGGCCATCGCCGCCGTGGCCGTCGAACTGGCGCAGCGCGCCCGGCGGCGGAAGTCTTAAACTCCTAAAGAGGGAACTCATGAACACGACCGTCGTCATCCTGGCCGCGGGGCTGGGCACGCGCATGCGGTCCAAGCGCGCCAAGGTCCTCCATCGGGCCGGGGGATTGTCTCTGATCGAACACGTCGTCCAGGCCGCGCGCTCGGTCGCGCCGGCCGACCAGATTGTAGTCGTCACCGGGCATCAGGCCGACGCCGTCGAGGAGATCCTCGCGCCGCTCGGCGTTCGCTTCGCCCGCCAGGTGGAGCAAAAAGGTACGGGCCACGCACTGCTGTGCGCGCGCGATGAGGTGCAGCGGAAATCCGGACTCCTGATGGTCCTGTACGGCGACACGCCTCTGCTTTCGGCCTCCACGCTCAAAGAGCTCCGCGATCTTCAGGCCGGCTCGGACGCGGCCGCAACGTTGATCACCACCACCCTCGCGAATCCCGCCGGCTATGGACGCGTGATCGTCGGCGATGAAGGCGACGTGCGAGCCATCGTGGAACACAGCGCGGCGCGCCCCGAGGAGCTTGCCATCCGTCTGATCAACAGCGGAATTTACTGCTTTCGGGCGGAGCTCGCCTGGAAATACCTCGGCGAAGTCAAGCCCAGCGCCTCGGGCGAGCTCTATCTCACCGACATGGCCGCCATCCTCACCGCGCATGGAAAGCGCGTGCAGCAGCTTCACGTCGAGGATTCAAGCGAGCTGCTCGGCATCAACACGCGCGTGGAACTGGCCGATGCCGACCGCATCCTGCGCGCACGCAAGACCCGCGAGCTGATGCTTGCCGGCGTGACGATTGAGCGCCCCGAAACGGTGACCATCGACGCCCAGGTTCGCGTGGGTATGGACACCGTGATCGAGCCCTTCGCGCGCCTGACCGGCCACACCGCGGTGGGTGAGGATTGCCGCATCGGACAGGGCGCGGTGCTCGACTCGGCCGCGCTCGCCGATCGCGTGGAGGTGGCGCCCTATACGCTGATCGCCGATTCCCGCGTCGATCCGGGCGCGCGCGTGGGCCCGTTTGCCCGGCTGCGCATGCAATCCCAGGTGGGCCCGGAAGCGCGCGTCGGGAATTTCGTGGAGCTCAAAAAAACCCGCTTCGGTTCCGGCGCCAAGAGCCAGCATCTGGCTTATCTGGGCGATGCCGAGATTGGTGCGAACGTCAACGTCGGCGCGGGAACCATCACGTGCAACTACGACGGCGAAACGAAGCACGTAACGCGGATCAGCGCCGGAGCTTTCGTCGGCAGCAACTCTACGCTCGTGGCGCCGGTCGAGATCGGCGAGGGGAGCTACATCGGCGCGGGCAGCGTCATCACGGAGGATGTTCCCGACCACGCCCTGGCCCTGGGACGCGCGCGCCAGGTGGTGAAGCCCGGCTGGGTCGCGGCGCGCAAAAAAAAGAAGCTCGACTAAAGCCGCACGCGTTGCTTGGCTCAATCCGTACGCGCCGTTTTACAAACGCTGCCAGCGACTAGTGGCCTGTTGCAGCGAGTTCGTTCCTATGCCCTCGTTGTGGCGCACGCACTTATGCGTGCCGCGTCGGCACTCGTGCCGACGTCTGGGCGCTCGTTTTCAATCCCACAACAGGTATCGAGAAGAGCCTCGACACAGCACGCATGAGTGCGTACGCCACGAGCCGTGCTAAATCCGCGGCGGGCCACTAGGACGCCTTTTTCGGCCACACCACGCCCTGGTCCTTCTTCGTCACCGGCGCCATGCCCTTGTAGACGAACTTCTGCACGCGCTGGCCGCGATAGGTTTCGGTCGTGTAGATGTTGCCCTTCGAATCGGTCGCGATGCTGTGGACCGCGTAGAATTCGCCGGGCTGCCGGCCGCCGTCGCCGAAGCTGGTCAGGATCTCCATCGATGTCGCGCTGCATGATGTGGATCTTTTCGTTCGCCCCGTCGGCCAGATAAATGTACTTCTGCTGCGGATCCTTGGAAAACGCGATGTCCCACACCGATCCGTCGCCCAGCGTGTTCTTCTCGATGAATCACTTCCTTCACGAAGGTCCCGTCCGGTTTGAAAACCTGGATGCGGTCGTTCGACGCGGTCGCAGACGTACAGAAGCCCGTCGTTGGAAAGCTCGGCGCAGTGCACCGGGTTGCGGAACTGCTGCGCGACCGGCGCGTCGGGATTGTAGGGACCCAGGTCCTTATCGTCGGGCTTGTTGCCGTAGGCGCCCCAGTGCCGCTTGTACTTCCCGGTATCGGCGTCGAACACGATCACGCGGTGATTGCCGTAGCCGTCGGCGACGTACAGTTCGTTGGTCTTCGGATCGATGATCAGCTTCGCGGGACCCTTCAGATTCGCCAGGTCGTTGCTGCCCTTGCTCTGGTCCGGCTTGCCGATCTGCATCAGGAACTTTCCGTCCTGGGTGAACTTCAGAATCTCGTTGTCGTTGAAACGCCCGGCCACGTTGGAAGCCTCGGCGGTAATCACCCTTCTCGGCGGGCGCGGCCTGCGGACCGCGGCCGTTGCCGCCGATCCACACGTTGCCTTTGTAATCCACCGTGATGCCGTGGTTCGAATCCGGCCAGTCGTAGCCCGCGCCGGGACCGCCCCAATGGCCGATCAGGTTCCCTTCCTGATCGAATTCGAGCACCGGAGGCGCGGGAGTGCAGCAATCGGCGGCCGGCGTGGGTTTCGCGATCTGGTACACTTCCTTGGGTTCGAGCGAGCCCTGGCGGTGAATGATCCAGATGTGGTCCTTCGCATCGGCTGAAACGCCGATCGTCATGCCCATGCACCCAGTGATTCGGCAGCGGCTTCGGCCACATCGGATCGACTTCAAAGCGGGGCGCCATCACCGTGGCCGCGCTCACCGAGGCGTGCTTATCGAGAATCGCCGAACCCGCGCCCAATACGACGAGCGCGGCGACAAAGCCCGTGCCGATGCGAACGTTTCTTGTCATCCCGTCCCTCAACTTTCCCATCTCTTCCCGATCCGAGGTAACCTACTTTACGACGCTTCCCGCGGGCCCGCGCGAAGCGTTCAAACGGAAACCGTGGGAGCATTATACAAGACTCGGATCATCGCGGCGCTGGCGCTTCTGAGCTTCGCCCCCCAGCCAACGCTCTCCGCCCACGATATCCCCAACGACGTCACCGTCCAGACCTTTTTAAAACCTTCCGGAACGCATCTGGAGCTCCTGATGCGCGTCCCGCTCAAGGCCATGCGCGATGTCGTGTTTCCAGAAAAGGGCCCGGGCTATCTGGATCTCCAAAAGACCGAGCTTCTCCTGCCTGGAGCGGCTACGCTGTGGCTTTCCGACTTTATCGATCTCTACGAAGGCGACACCAAACTCCCGAAGCCCGCGGTGATCGCGACCTGCATTTCTCTCGAATCCGATAAATCGTTTGCAGCTTTCGAGACGGCGCGGGCTCACGTGACCGGTCCGAAGCTTGCCCCCGAAACGAATGTGGTTTGGAATCAGACGTACCTCGATGTTCTGTTCGAATATCCCATCGGCTCCGATCAGTCGCTTTTTTCCATTCACGCGCGGCTCCAGGATCTGGGCCTCCGCGTAATTACAACCCTGCGTTTCCTCCAGCCGAACGGGACCATTCGCGCCTTTGAATTCGAAGGAAATCCGGGACTCGTGCGGCTGGACCCGCGCTGGTATCAGGCCGCCGCGCGCTTCGTCCGATCTGGATTCCTGCACATCCTGGACGGGACCGATCACTTGCTGTTCTTGTTCTGCCTGGTGATTCCGTTCCGTAAATTGCGCGCCCTCATTCCGATTGTGACGTCGTTTACAGTCGCGCATTCCATCACGCTCATCGCTTCCGCGTACGATCTCGCACCCGACGCGTTGTGGTTTCCTCCGCTCATCGAAACGTTAATTGCTGCGTCGATCGTCTACATGGCGCTCGAGAACATTGTGGGAACGGCGAACGTGCATCGGCGCTGGATCATCACCTTCGGCTTTGGATTGGTCCACGGATTTGGATTCTCGTTCGCGCTCCGCCAGACGCTCCAGTTCGGGGGCAGCCACATGCTCACCTCGCTGCTCGCCTTCAACGTAGGCGTGGAGTTGGGGCAACTCCTGGTGCTGATTCTTTTGATTCCGGTTCTGGACGCGCTCTTCCGCTTCGTCGTCGCCGAACGCATGGGGACCATCATTCTCTCCGCTCTGGTCGCGCACACGGCCTGGCATTGGATGATCGATCGCGGCGCTCAATTGCAGAAGTTTCGGTGGCAATGGCCCGATTTCACCGCGGCATTCTGGGTGACCGCCATGCACTGGGCCATGGTCGCGGTATCGCTCGCAGGCCTGCTGTGGCTGGTTTCCACGATTTCGCGCAAGCTCGATCGTCCGGCGGGCACGTTGCGGGATTCCGAACCGGGCGCCTAGCGCGTTCGTTCTTTAGGAAACCGGTGCGTCCTTCTGTTTGCGTTTGCGGATCAGCCGTTTCCGCCACCGGCGCGCGATGGTGGGCGGCTCGAACGCCTGCGCTAGCAGGTCGGCCTGCTCCTGAGCGCTGCGCTTCGCCGACCCGGCCGCCGTGCTCGCGCTTTCCGGACGTCCCGCGTAACCCAGCACGCGCGCCTGATTCGCCAGAATTCTTTGCAGCCGGGTGCGCATGAAAATCCACGCGCCCATGTTGCGCGGTTCTTCCTGCACCCATACGATGCCGCTCGCAGCGGTGTAGCGCTCGAGCACTTGCCGGATCTCCACTTCCGGGAACGGATAAAATTGCTCGATCCGCACGATCGCCGTCGAAGCCGCCACCGGATCGGACGCCTTGCGGGCCTCGCGCGCGGCGATCAGTTCGTAATAAATCTTGCCGGTGCACAGCAGAATTTTTCGAATGGAAGATGGATCGCTTACGGAAGGATCCGCCAGCACCGGATGAAACACGCCGTTGGTCAGCTCGCCCGCCGTCGAAATCACCTTGGGATGGCGGAGCAGGCTCTTGGGCGTCATGACGATCAGCGGCTTGCGCAGGCCCCGGCGATCCGGGCCTCCGCGCATTTGCCGTCTCAGCAGATGGAAGTATTGGGCGGGTGTCGAGGGGCACGCGATCTGCACGTTGCCCTCCCCGGCCACCTGCAAAAATCGCTCCAGGCGCGCGCTCGAATGCTCCGGTCCGCCGCCTTCCTGCCCGTGGGGCAGCAGCAGCACCAGCCCGCTCGGCTGCTTCCACTTGGATTCCGCGGTGAATAAAAACTGGTCGATAATGATCTGCGCGCCGTTGACGAAATCGCCGTACTGCGCCTCCCACAGCACCAGGCTGAGTTGATCCGCGACGCTATAGCCGAACTCGAATCCCATCACCGCGTATTCGCTCAGCGGGCTGTTGTACACGTCGAAGCGCGCCTGCGCGGGCGAAAGATGCTGCAGCGGCACATACACGCGATCCGAATCATAGTCGTGATACTCGGCGTGCCTGTGGCTGAACGTGCCGCGGCCGCTATCCTGGCCGCTGAGCCGCACCGGCGTCCCTTCAAGCACCAGGCTTCCGAACGCCATGGTCTCCGCAAGCGCCCAATCGATGGAGTTCTCCGCGAGCGCCGACGCGCGCTTTTCGATCAACCGCGCGAGCTTCGGATGCAGGTGGAAATCCGCAGGGAATGCGGTGATTCCGCGCGCCACCCGCTCCAGCATTTCGCGCGTCACGCCGGTCGGAGGCAGATCCTGCGGGATCAGGCCCGGAGCCATGGGCGTGAGCTCGTGCAGCTCCCACTCCTCCTTGCTCTTGTGCGTCTGATCGTAAATCTCGTAGAGGCGTTTCTTCTGCGCCGCGGACCACCCGTCGACTTCTTCGGGCGTGACCACACCCTGTTCGGTCAGCTGAGCCCCATAACCCGCCGAGACGGGCTGGCGGTCGCGCAGGCGGCGGTACAGAACCGGCTGCGTGTAGCTCGCGTCGTCGCCTTCGTTGTGCCCGTGCTTGCGCCAGCACAGGATATCCACGGCCACGTCCCGATGAAAACGCTGGCGGAAATCGAAGGCCAATTGGATCGCGCGCAGGCAGGCGTCCGGATCGCCGCCGTTTACGTGAATCACCGGTGCGTGCACGCTCAGCGCGACGTCGGTGCAATAAGTGGTGGATCGCGAAGAACCCGGGTTGGTGGTGAACCCGATCTGATTGTTGATGACAATGTGAATCGTGCCGCCCGTATTATAGCCGTCGAGCCCGGAAAGATTCAGCGTTTCAGCCACAATTCCCTGGCCCGCCATGGCCGCGTCGCCATGCACCAGAACCGGAATCACCCGTTCCCGCGCCGTATCCCCCAGCCGGTCCTGCTTCGGCCGCACAATGCCTTCCACCACGGGATTCACCGCTTCCAGATGGCTCGGGTTCGGCGCCACGGTAACCGTGATTTCCCTCCCGCTCGCCACGCGGCGCCGGGCGCTTTCGCCCAGGTGATATTTAACGTCCCCCGAACCGTCGAAATCCTCTTCGATCTCCCCTTCGAATTCCGAAAATATCTGCGCCACGCCTTTCCCCAGCACGTTCGCGAGCAGCGTCAGCCTTCCGCGATGCGCCATGCCGAGAACGCATTCTTCCACGCCCCCCGCCGCCGCGCGATCGAGCAGCTCCTCGATGGCTGCGATAAACGTCTCTCCGCCTTCGATCGAAAAGCGCTTGTGTCCTTTGAATCGATTTTCGAGAAAACCTTCAAACCCCTCGGCCTCCACCACGCTCCGCAGGGCCCGTTTGCGCGCCGCGGCGTCCAGCGTCCAGCGGAAGCGCGACGGCTCCACGCGCTGTTCGAACCACTCGCGCTCGTCCGGATCCTCCACGTGCGCGTACTCAATGCCAATGTGTCCCGCGTAGGTCGCGCGCAACTGTTCGACGAGTTCCCGCAGCGGGAGCACCCCGAACGCGCCGCAATGAAACGTTCGATCCAGATCCCAAATGGTCAGCCCGTGCGCCTCGAGCTCAAGGTCAGAGCGGACCGGACGCTGCACCCCGAGCGGATCGATTTCAGCCACCAGATGGCCGCGCGTACGCCATGCCTGGATCAGGCGCGCGACGGCGGCCTGCTTCAATGGATCGGCGTTGACCACGGGCGCGGAAGCCTGATCCACCTCCCACCGCGCCGGCTTCCCCGCGATGCCCAGATCCCTGTAAATCCCCTCATAGAATTCGCTTTCGCCTTCGAGCAGCGCCTGTAGTCTTCCGAGAAAGGCCCCCGACTCCGCGCCCTGAATCACGCGGTGATCATAGGTGCAGGTGACCGTCATCACCTTGCTGAGTCCCATCGACGCGCGCACGTCTTCCGGAACGCCGCGATATTCGGGCGGATAATCGATCGCGCCCGTCGCGACAATGGCGCCCTGCCCCGGCATCAGCCTGGGAATCGATCCGCCCGTGCCAACCGTGCCCGGATTGGTAATGGAAACCGTTGTGCCTTCGAAATCGGCAACCGTCAATTTGTTGCCGCGCGCCCGCGATACGATGTCGTCGAAAGCCGCCGCGAATTCGGCGAAGTTCATGGTCTCGCTCTTCTTGATGGACGGAACTTTCAGCGATCGTCCGCCGTCCTTCGCCGCGACATCCACCGCGATTCCCAGGTTCACATGCCCGCGATGAATGCGGAAGGAATCCGCGCCGTCGTCGGTGTAAGCCTCGTTCACAGCCGGCACTGTTTCGACCGCGCGCACCACGGCCCAGGCGATCAGGTGCGTGAAGGAAATCTTGCCCTCGCCGCGCAGAGCCCGATGCTCGTTGATCGCGCGCCGGTTTTCTTCCATCACCTTCACCGGCATCGAGCGCTGGCTGGTGGCCACGGGCACCGTAAGGCTCGCCGTCATGTTCTCGGCAATCCTCAAAGCCGGCCCGCGCAGCGGAAGCAGTTGATCGCCCTCTCCGATCGCCACCGAGGGAGTCCGCGGAGCCGCCAGAGCCCTTACAGGAGACGTTACTTCGACCGTGACCGAAGGCGACCCGGAACGCCCCGGTTCCTTCAGCGGGGTGCCCGCGCGTTCTGACGTGCTTGCTGCTGCGCTTGAGGACGCTGGGTGCTCGGACGCGAAAACGCTCCCCCAGGACGGATCGACATCCCGTCTATCATGTTGATATTGTTGGTACAGCTCGTCTTCGAGCCAGCTATTGACACTCGGCGTGGATGTCTCGGGCATGGAGGTACGTCTACGTCTCGCTTTCTCTTTCTTATGATACTGAATTTAAGCAAACCTTCAGCAGAAACAATGCGAAACCGAGCCGGACGATAGCGCGATGACCAGAATTCTTATTTTCTCCGACATTCATAACGATACGCGCGCCCTTGAAAAGCTCATGCAGGTGGAGGCCGATGCCTACATCTGCGCGGGCGATCTGGTGAGCTGGGCGCGCGGGCTCGAAAAAATGGCGCCGTTCCTCGCGCCCAAATCCGGGCGCGTCTACGTGCTGCCCGGCAATCACGAATCCGCTCATGACATCGAAGAATTTTGCGCGCGGCACAACTTCATCAATTTCCACGGCGCCACCACCGAATTCGCGGGTTTACGCTTTGCCGGCCTGGGCTATTCGACGCCCACGCCCTTCGATACCCCGGGCGAATACACGGAAGCCGAAATGGGTGCGCGTCTCGCGGCATTCGCGGATTGGAAACCCGACGTTTTAATCTGCCACGCTCCTCCGCTCAACACCGCGCTCGACCGGATCAAAGAGGGATTACACGCCGGCAGCCAGGCCGTCCGCGATTTTATTGAAGCGCAGCAGCCCGCCTATTTTTTCTGCGGCCACATTCACGAGGCTGAGGGGAAAACGATCACGATGGGACGGACGCGGGCGATGAATGTAGGGAAAAAAGGTTACACGCTTGAGATAGAGGCGGGACCGCGCCCCGCCCGGTAGTGCGATCGCACTACCCAGCGCTAAGAAGGGGGCCTTGTTGACGTTACGCGTCAATCGAGTGGAAACGACCCCCCTGCGCGGTGCACAAATAGAAATGGTTCCAAGTGACCCTCCGGCAGCTCGCTCCCCAACCGGCATGCACGGTCAGAGCCTGGCATTCGGAACACCGTGGCGTGAAGCCCTTCGCTCCCCGGCGCCGCTGTTACACGGCATCGGATCAAACGCTCTGGTGCGCGCCCGCGCTGCATTCCGATAGAAGCTTGATCCTCGATGCGGCCTTTCACTATCCGGCGATGATTGCCTGCCTTGCGGCGGCCCCCACAACCGTGTCGAAGTTCCCGGCCTGCATCTTCGAATCCGCTCTGGTCTCTCCGCAGAATCCGTTCGGTTTCCCGCTCCCGGCCTCGCCCGGCTTTTATGCCCGGTAAAGCTCGATCACTGCGCGTCACCCGTTATTCTGTCCGATCCCAGACCGCTCCGTTGGTCTCCGTGCCGCCGCTCCCCTCCGGGACCTTTCGATCCCTCGGGCTCGTTGCGCTCAGCCCGGTTCCAGCCGGAGATGCTTACCATGGCGAGTTGCCCGATCTGCCTTCGCTCCCCGCTGCGCCGCGATAATGAATTAGCGCCACACAACGGATCAACGTTCCAGCTCCGCTACTTCCCGCTTGGCTCGCTGTCCTTCGAACCTCTTGGAACCAGCTTCATCATGCTCCGCGGGATATACCGAGTCAAGGAAAAAACAGCGCCTTCCTCGGTTATTTACTTGTTTATAATCAGCAGCTTGCAGGGACCTCCCAGTGGATCTCCTGTGGATAAAACAGAATTGCGGAAGAGCGTTCTCACGAAAATGAAATATTCTGGAGGGTTTCCGACGATGTGCCGTGCCGCGCCCCGGCTAGCGCACCACGTCGCGAATCGACGCGCCGATCGAAAAGCCGCTTTCTACCGGATGGCAGCGCCGAACCCGCGCGAACACGTATTGATCGCCGAAAGAGAACATGATCTGCAGTCCGGGATTGATAAAATCGCTGGCGATTAAGCCCACGCCGTTCTTCGAAACGTCCACCACGAGCGCCCGTATGATTTGGGACTCCGGTGGAATCCGGATTTCAACGCTCTGGTTGGGGATCACGTAGCGCCGCTCCCGGCGCCGGTCCGCGCCCTTGGCGGCGGGTTCTTTTACGGCTGTTGGGCTGACGGCATTTTCGGTGAGAGAAGCCGCGCTAAGGGAAGCCGCGCTGGCGCCGAGCTTGGTCGCTGGAGAAATCTTCGGCATCGCGGCTCGGGCCTGAAGGTCCGATGCTGAGCTAGACATTCAGGATTTACCCTCCACCGGTAAAGTACCTCGGAACGAACGGCGGTGGTATCAGGCGGACCGCTTATTTCTCATGGAAAGGCCCCACTTCGATGCCAGGAAAGGCTCGTAGCTCTTAGGATCGTTGGTACTGCGTCATATGCCGGCGGGGTACTGAATGTGGGTGCTGAATATCGGTACTAACGGTGGAGACTGACCTGAGCTATCGCGAAGTAGCATCCGGATCGCTAAGCTGCAGGATCATGCCGGTGTCCGTAGCCGCCCAGACATGCTCCCGGTCCGGGCCGGCAAGCGTGACAAAACCGGCGACGGCCCGGTAATCGACCTTCATTTCTTCCCAATCGACGAGGTTCGCGCTATGCAGGTTCGCGCTATGAAGGATGCGCACTTTGCCGGGCACCGGTGCGGAAGCCATTTGCCCCGGAGGCTCGACCGCGGCCAGGAACCCTTGATCTTCGGAGTACACCATGGCGTCCGTGACGCGGCGCTCTTTCTGTTTGAATACGCTGTCGCTTTTCCCGGTCAACAGATCGAAGCGGAAAACTTCGGATGGAACGATGAACGAATCCGCATACGCGAAGATTCCGAGCCCGCTCGCTCCTTTCAGGCTGAGACTGATCAACGAGCCGAGCAGAGGGGCCGTCGCCGAATTCCAACTCATCCCGCCGTCGCGCGTCTCCATCTCGAGAGTCAGGGTGGGAACCTGGCGGCGTTGCAGAGCTTTTTCCGGATCCACCCAATCCGGCTCATTTTCGGCATCTTTGCGCGGGGGCGAATAACCGCCCACGATCATGCCGCGCGTGTCGCTGGCGAACGCGACATGCGTATAAGAGCTATACGCCGGATTCGACGACGGCTTCGCGGCTTCGGCAACCGGCGTCCAGGACTTCCCGCCATCCTTCGTTTCGAAGACGCTTTTCTGGAGGCCAACCGCGAATCCGTGGAGCGGATCGAGAAAGGCGACCCGCAAAATAAGGCCCTCCTCGCCCAGTTTTTTGCCCGGTCGAAGCTGATTGGTGATGCGCGTCCATGTAGCGCCCGTATCGCTGGTGAACCAGAAGCCGTCGCGCCCGATCATCCAGCCGTGGGCTTCGTCGAGAAAAAACAGCGAGCGCGGAGTGTCCCGCAAAGGGACCAGTTTCCAGTGCGCGCCACCGTCGTCCGTAATCAGCGCCGTCGGCTTGGATTTGCGATTCCCCTGGCGGTCGACGATCGCCCCGACGGCCACTCCGCGCGACGCCGACGGAAATGCGAACCCGATGATTTGCAGCTCGGTGTCAATCTCGTCGTAGAAGTATTGCAGCTTCCAGCGCGGGCTCTTAGCGGAAGCCGCCTGCGCGAACACATTCGGCGCGAATATGCCGGGAACGAATATGCCTGAAACCAGGAGCAGCGCGAGCACCGGCCGTAACTTGCCGCGCGAAAACATCCGCCTACGCTCTGCGGGCCGGCGCCATGACCAGGTCGAGCAAATCGGTTTTGGCGAGCTTCGCCGAATCGAGCGACGCCAAAGCCGTGAGCGACCCGACCATTTCCCCGACCGTGGTCAGCAGTTCCATTTCACCGCCGGTATGCGCGTGCGGATCGCGATGCTGCACGTTGATGACGCCCGCCACCCGGTTGCGGATAATGACCGGCGCGGAAAGAAACGCCTCGAAGGTGTCTTCCGGAAGATCGCTGAATCGCCGGAAGCGCGGGTCCGTGTAGGCTTCGCGTGAGATGGACAACAAGCGCCGCTCGCGCGCCACCCAACCGGTGAGGCCTTCGCCGAGCTTCAGGCGCACGTTTCCGATCGTGTCCGGCTGAGGGTTGTTCGACGCGCACAGCACCAGCTCATCGTCGGCAAGCAGGTACAGCAGGCAGGAATCCGAATTCGTGAAGGCAACGACGAGCGAAACGACGGATTGCAACGCCTCGTGGAGCGCCATTTCACGGACCATGAAACGGCTGATTTTTTGCAGCAGGCGGAGCTGTTTTTCCGTATCCGCCAGCTGAGCTTCTAGTTCTCTTGTGCGTGACACCGGATTCATTATGCCAGATCGGGGGGTTGTTGGAACCGTCTTTTTGGGGCGGCTATGGGAAGACCCTCGGGGACCGCGGCAGGCGTCCTAAACGCTGGATTCCGGGGTGCCGACACCGAATTCAGACGGACGACATCCGGTGCGCGGCTTCCTGTCGTATAACAATTTCGGTCGCATAACATTTGGGTCGTAATATGGCATTTGGGTCGTACAACACTTTACGTCGTATAACAATTACGTCGTATAACATTTAAATAGACATGCGGCTGCTGAAGCTCATCCCCGCCATGCTCGCGTACGCGCTCCTCCAGGTGGCCCTGCGCCGCGACGACGACGCCGACCTGGTGCGCCGCCTGAAAGCCCATGAGCCCAAGGCCATGTCCGATCTTTACAAACGCTGCGGACGCCTGGCCTATACCGTGATTCTGCGCATCGTGCGCAACACCGGCGTCGCCGAGGACCTGACGCAGGAGACGTTCCTCCGCATCTGGAATCGGGTCGGCTCTTTCGACGCCGGGCGCGGCGCGCTCACCCCGTGGGTGCTGACCGTCGCCCGCAATCGCGCGATCGACCACGTACGCTCCCAGGACGGCCGCATGGAAGCAGGAGCCGTCGAACTCGACCGCCTGGAGCGGCCCGCGCTCTTCCTGGACCTCGACTCGAACGCTTTGTCGCTTGACCGCGCGCGGCGTCTGAAGACCGCCCTCGAGAAGCTGAACCCCAATCAACGGGCCGTGATCGAGCTCGCCTACTACGAAGGGATGTCCCAGACCGAGATGGCCGACCGGCTGAAGCAGCCTCTCGGCACCGTGAAGACGTGGACGCGCACCGCTTTTCAGATCCTGCGCGCCGAGCTGATTGAGGCGGCCATCGCATGAGCTGTCAGGAGCTGGCATGAGCTGTCAGGAGCTAAAAGACATGTACGAGCTCTATGCTCTGGGCGTGCTGGACGGCGAGGAGAAAGCCGAGATCGAAGAGCACCTGGGCCGCGGCTGCGAGAACTGCCGGCGCGGGCTCGCCGACGCGCGCGCGCTCAACGCCATGCTGCTTAGCCTCGGACCCGTCGAAGTTCCATCCCGGCGTCTGCGGCATCGCTTACTGGCCTCCATCGGGTACGAGCGCCCTGGCTGGTTCTGGACGGGGGCTCTTGCGGCCGCGCTGATGCTCGCTCTGGCGCTATGGATGGGCACGCAGGAGCGCGAGCGCAGCAACCAGCTTGCCGACGCGCGCAAGACGCTTCTGCAGGTGACCGGGGAGCGCGATCGCCTGAATCAGGCTCTGCAATTTCTATCGGACCCGGAAACCCGGCCCGCCAGTTTCGGAAAAGGGCAGCAGACGCCTCCGCGCGGATTTGTGTTCCTGCATCCGCAGCTCGGCGTGATGCTGATTGCCTCCAACCTGCCCGCGGCGGGCGCGGGAAAAACGTATGAGATGTGGGTTCTCCCGAAAACCGGAGCGCCGCGGCCCGCGGGACTCTTCCAATCCGACGGCATGCGCGGTTTGTACATTCTGAGCGGCCCGCTCGATCTGGCCGCGCTGAATGCCGTCGCCGTTACGCTCGAGCCCGAGGCCGGATCGCCGGCGCCCACCACCATGCCGATCATCGTCGCGCCCACCGGATCGTAAAAGGAGCCGCTGCACCCGCGCGATTCTTTTTGTTCTAGTGCCCGTCGCCCTTCCCGTCCACTTTTCCCGCGGCGTGCGAGTACACGAACACCGAATACGCCACCGCGAGCGCAAACGCGGGAAAGAACCAGTACAGCCCGACCTGCAATCCATAGGCGCTCGCCGCCACGTTCTCGATTGTCAAACTACGAGAGGGGTCCACGCTCGAGGGCAGCACGTTCGGATAGAGCCCCATGGCGGCGGAGCACAGCAACGCAATCAGAAAAGTACAACTCGCGAGGAACGCGGCCCGGCCCGCCGCGCGCTTCGAAAAAACAAGCATCGCGGCCAGGCCGCATGCGGAGAGAAGCGGAAAAATCGCACCCCATGGGTGCGTTTGGAAACTCGCGAGCAGGCGTGGCTGAACCCGGAAACTGACCACGCTCACGAGCAGCGTGAGGATCGCCAATACGGGCCACGCGCCGCGCGCGACCTTCCGGCAGCGGACTCCAAGGTCTCCCTCGGTCTTCAACGCGACCCACAGCGCCCCGTGAATCGCGAGCGCGACGAACGCCGTCACTCCGATCAGGACCGTATACCAATCGAGGATGCCCGGATCCGGTCCCGGCTGGAAATTCGTCCACAGTGCGATAAAGAACGAGCCATCCGCATCGAGCGGCACGCCCCGCACGACGTTGCCAAGCGCGGCCCCGAAGAAAATCGCGAGCAGCGCGCTCGCGCCCGCGAACACCACGTCCCAGAAGCCGCTCCACATCGCGCTGTTTACATGACTGCGGAACTCGATCGACGTTCCGCGCAGCACCAGAAGCCACAGGACCATGATCAACGCCAGATAGAAGCCGCTGAAACTCGAGGCATACAACCCCGGGAAGGCGAAATACAACGTGCCGCCCGCCGCGAGCAGCCACACTTCGTTGCCATCCCACACCGGCCCGATCGAGGCCAGCACCGCGCGCCGTTCGGCGTCCGTTTTCGCCACGAATAAATGGACGATCCCCGCGCCGATGTCGAAACCGTCCAGGATAACGTAGCCCGCGAGCATCACCGCAACCAGACAGAACCACAGCGTCGGCATGTCAGGCGCCCTCCGGACCGCGTTCCACTTCGCGCCAGATCAGGAACAGAAACAGAATGCCCAGCAGGAAGTACAGGCCCATGAACCCCAGCAGCGTGAACATGCCGCTGCCCGCCGAGACTCGCGCGGACGTTCCGTCCACCGTCCGCATCACTCCGTAAATCAGCCACGGCTGGCGGCCCACTTCCGCCGTGATCCATCCCGCCGTGGTCGCGATGTAGGGGAACGGGAATGCCAGCATCAGGATCCACAGCATTATTTTTTGCTCATACAATTTCCCGGACATCAGAAGCAGCGCGCCGAGCACCGCGATCGCGATCAGGATGGTCCCGAGCCCCACCATGATGTGATAGCTGAAGTAGAGCAGCGGAATATTGTCCGGCCACAGGTCGCGTGGAAAATCGTTCAAGCCCTTGATCTCGGCCTCCCAGCGTTGATACGTGAGAAAGCTCAGCATACGCGGGATCTCCACCGGATTATCCAATCGCCCGCGATCCGTATCCGGCTGGCCGATCAGAACCAGAGGCGCTCCGTTTTGCGCGTCAAACAGCCCTTCCATCGCCGCGAGCGTCGCCGGCTGGTTCAACGCGACCATCTTGCCTTGCCGGTCTCCTGTCGGGAACAGGAGCAGAATGGTCCCGATCGCGCCGCCGACCACTCCGATGCGCACGAAGGTCCGTCCAAACGCCGGCGTAGTTCCCCTCAGGATATAAAACGCTCCCACCGCGCTCATCACGAAGCTTCCCGTGACCACCGCCGCGATCATGTTATGCGAATACTGCCCCACGATCCACGAATTCGTCAGCAGCTCCCACAGGCTTGATAAAACAATGCCGCCGTTCTGCCCGATCGAATAGCCGACCGGATGCTGCATCCACGCGTCGGTGGCGATGATGAAATATCCGCTCAGCCAGGAGCCCATGAAGACGCACACCGCCGAGAACCAATGCAGCACCGGCGAGAGCCGTTTTTCTCCGAACACAAACAATCCGAGAAACGAAGATTCCAGGAAGAAAGAAAACATCCCCTCCATGGCGAGCGTCTGCCCGATCACTCCGCCGGCTCCCTTCGAGAAGCGCGCCCAATTCGTTCCGAATTGAAATTCCATGGGGATGCCGGTCACCACTCCCACCGCGAAGTTGATCGCAAAAATTTTCGCCCAGAAACGCGCGGCTTGATGGTAGTGATCGTTGCCGGTCCGCAGCGCCATGGTCTTCAGCACCACCAGCAGCAGGGCGAGGCCCATGGTGAGTTGCGGGAAGATGTAATGAAACGTTACCGTGAACGCAAACTGCAGCCGATCAATCCCTGCCGCGTTATCCATGGGTCTCCGTCAACGGGACTGCGCTGCGCCGCGGCGGGGCAGGCTGATGGACTCTCCCCTTCGGATGCGCCGCCCGGGCCCGTCCGAAAAGCTTCTGAGACTCGTTCGAAAAGAGCTACTGAACCCGACTCCCTCAATATAGCCGTTTCGTTCTCGTGACGACATCTTCCTGAAATCGCCGTGGGACAAGCTTCTCGTGTGCCATCGAAATTCTTCCCTCAGCGTCCCGCGAAACTACCACCTCCCGCTAAGATGGGGGAGAGCCCTGTGCCAGGGCCACTCGAAAGGTCTGCAAGGGGACCCCGGACATTCGGCATGGATATTTCCGCATGGCTCTAGCCGACGCTGAAAAAGCGGGCGCTCCCGCGCCTCCCTCCGCGTCATCCGGGTCGCCCGGTCCTCCTCCGGCGGATGCCCGAAAGCCGAAAAACCCGAACATTCACGTGTCTCCGGCGGTGCTCGAGGCCGCGCGGAAAGACGGCGACGCGCTGCTCGAGTCCTTGCACACAACGGCGGACGGCTTGACGCAGGCGGAGGCTGAACGCCGCGCGCTCGCGTCCGGTCCCAACGAAGTAGCACAGGAGCGCCCGCAGGGCTGGCTGATCCGCCTGCTGAAAATCATCCGCAATCCGCTGGTGATTCTCCTGACCATCCTCTCGGCAGTCTCCTTCGCCACAGGCGACGCGCGCGCCGGAATCGTGATCGCGGTCATGGTGTTTTTGGGCGTCACCCTGCGCTTTGTACAAGAGGCGCGGGCGGACGCCGCCGCGGCCGAGCTGAAGGCCATGATCCATGTGACCGCCACCGTTCTCCGCGACGGAAAGGCGGAGGAGCTTCCGCTCCGGGACCTGGTGCCTGGCGACGTCATTAAGCTCTCCGCGGGCGACATGATTCCCGGGGATGTGCGGGTGCTCACGAGCAAAGACCTCTTCGTCAGCCAGGGAAGCCTCACCGGCGAGTCGCTTCCCGTCGAGAAATTCCACGAAGCGGAAGCGAGCCCCGTCAGCTCACCGACCGAGATCCGCAACGTGTGCTTCATGGGCACCAGCGTCGAAAGCGGCACGGCCACCGCCGTGATCGTCACGACCGGCGCAGGAACCTACCTCGGCAGCATGGCCGGCTCCCTCGCCGAGGAACGCGCGCCTACCAGTTTCGACCGCGGGCTGAACGATTTCACCTGGCTCATGATCCGTCTGATGGCGGTCATGGTGCCCCTGGTCTTCCTGATCAACGGCTTCACCAAGCACGATTGGAAAGGCGCTTTTTTCTTCGCGATGGCCGTAGCCGTCGGGCTTACGCCGGAGATGCTTCCCATGGTCGTCTCGGTTTGCCTGGCCAAGGGCGCACTCGCCATGAGCCGCAAGAAGGTGATCGTCAAGCGCCTCAACTCCATTCAGAACTTCGGCGGCATGGACGTGCTCTGCACGGATAAGACCGGGACGCTCACCGAAGACCGCGTGGTCCTGCAACAGCATTGCGATGTCGCGGGGCGCCTTTCCGACGAAGTGCTCCTCGACGGGTACCTGATCAGCCACTTCCAGACCGGACTGAAGAACCTGCTCGATACGGCCATCCTCCAGTGCCGCGACTTCCATGGCCAGGCGACCGTCGAAAAATATAAAAAGCTCGACGAGCTGCCCTTCGACTTCACCCGCCGCATGATGTCCGTGCTGGTGGCCGATCCCGAGGGCCACGCCGTTCTTTTGACCAAGGGCGCTCCCGAAGCCATCTTCGAGCACTGCTCTCAGTTCGAGCTGGATGGAAAACTCGCGCCGATGGACCCCGCGCGCATGGTCGGACTCAAAGAGCAATACGACCGCCTGAGCAATGACGGATTCCGCGTGCTGGCCGTGGCGAAGAAGGAACTCCCCGCGGCGCAACACGCCTGCTCCAAGACGGATGAATGCGACCTGATCCTGAAAGGCTACGTCGCCTTCCTCGACCCGCCCAAGGCTACCGCCGGCAGCGCCATTGAAGCCCTTCATAAACATGGCGTGGCCGTCAAGATTCTCACCGGCGACAACCAGCTCATCAGCCGCAAGGTTTGCAGGGACGTGGGACTTTCGCCCGATCCCATGCTGCTCGGCGGCGACGTCGAAAAGATGTCCGACCCTGATCTGGCCGATGCCGCCCAGAAAGCCACGCTCTTCGCGCGACTCTCCCCGGCTCACAAACAGAGGGTCATCCGTCTTCTGCGCGAGAAGGGACACGTCGTCGGTTTCCTGGGCGACGGCATCAACGACGCTCCGGCCCTGAAGGCCGCCGATATCGGCATTTCCGTGGATACCGCGACGGACATCGCCAAGGAGTCGGCGGATCTGATCCTGCTCGAGAAGGATTTGATGGTGCTCGAAGGCGGCGTGATCGAAGGCCGCAAGGTGTTCGCGAATATCCTGAAGTACATTCGCATGGGCGCGAGCTCAAACTTCGGCAACATGTTCAGCGTGCTCGGGGCCAGCGCTTTCCTTCCCTTCATTCCCATGGCTCCGATCCAGGTGCTGACGAACAATCTCCTGTACGATTTCTCGCAGGTCCCGATTCCGAATGACGCCGTGGATGAAGAGCAGGTGGCGCTGCCGCGTCCGTGGAATATTGACGAGATCCGGCGCTTCATTCTGTGCATCGGACCCATCAGCTCGATCTTCGACTACACCACGTTTTTCGTCATGCTGTGGGTGTTCCACTGCTGGGACCCGTCCCGCGCGTCCGTATTCCAGACCGGCTGGTTCGTGGAATCGCTGATGACGCAGACCCTCATCATCCACGTCATCCGCACCAACCGGATTCCCTTCCTGCAGAGTCGCGCGAGCTGGCCGCTGACCTTGACCACCGTGTGCATCATGGCCTTCAGCGCGTGGCTGCCCTCTTCGCCGCTCGCCTCTTCGTTAGGCCTCACGCAACTGCCGCCGCTCTACTGGCCGATCCTGTTGCTCACACTGCTGTCCTACGTGGTCCTCACGCAGATCATCAAGGTCTGGCTGCTGCGAAAGAAATGGATTTAAGCTCGGCAGTAAATTAAGCCGGGCGGATCGAACGAAGGCGGATCGATTAGCCCCGTGCGTCAGCGTGGGGCCGTTTAACGAAGCGGATCGAAAGTAAGGAGTCCCAGGCGAACGAGGGAACGTTCAGGACGCACGATTGGCCTGCGCCCGCGCGATCCACGTCGCCATCCGGGCGGCCGCGAACCGCCGAATATCCTGCTGATGGACGTCCTGCTGATTGACATCCTGCTGATTGACATCCTGATGGACGTTTTGCTGCCGGGCATCGTGCCGATGGACATCCCGATAGGCATGCTGACGATCGGCATCCGCGTGTTCGTCCGGCGACCCGCTCGCGTCCCCTGCGCGTTCCACGTTTATTTCGATGACGTGACCGGGACCCGTGCCCCGGTCCTGCGACCGCTGCCGCCGCAGTTCGGCCACCAGACGGAGCATATCGCGCCGCAGAAGGACACAGTACATGGCCAGACACCCGATCGCCGCGACCGCGATCCCGTTGAACAGCATCTGGACCGGCGATGGATCGTTTCCCATGGTTCCATCTTCACCGGCATTCCATCGCGCCCCAATAGACCAGCAGCGCAAACCGGCCCGGTACCCATCCGCACACGGCCCAGGGAAGAAGTACTAGCAATTGTCTCCGGGAAATCTTGAGCACAGTCGTGGCGCACGCACTCATGCGTGCTGTGTCGAGACTCTTCTCGACACCTGTTGGGGACTGAAAACAGGAGCCCAGGCGTCGGCACGAGTGCCGACGCGGCACGCATGAGTGCGTGCGCCACGAATCGGGCATAGGAACGAACTCGCTGCGACAGGCCACTAGTCGCACGAAGCACACCGCGTCGCTCATACTGGAAGAGAAAGCCGCTCCGATGAAATCGCCGCTCCCCTCCCTCCCCTCCCGCCTCGCGATCGCCGCGTTCTTGCTCTTTGCCTGTGGAAACGCCGCCCGCGCCGCCGATGCCGCCGGGACGGGCGCGGTCGACATCAACCGGATTCTGAAAACCGTCGAAGATCGCTACAACCGCACGCAAACGCTGGAGCTCTCCTTCACCGAGACCTACCGTGCCCAGGGCCGCGCCCGCGTGGAGAAAGGCCAGTTGTATCTCCGCAAGCCGGGCCGCATGCGCTGGCAGTACACCGCGCCTCCCGGAAAGCTCTTCGTGTCGGATGGGAAATTCATGTACTCCTTCGAGCCGCAGGAAAATCGCGCGGAGAAAATGAAACTGAAGGAGGCCGACGACCTTCGCGCACCCCTCGCGTTCCTGCTTGGAAAGCTCCACTTTGCCGACGATTTTCGCGAATTCCGGGCGCATCCGGAGGACGGCGGCGTGACCATCACCGCTCTCCCGAAATCCGACAAGCTCCCGTATACCGAGGTCACCTTCCTCGCCGCGCCCGACGGCTCGATCCGCCGGCTCGAAGTGAAGGGCCAGGACAGTTCCGTTCTCGAGTTCGTCTTCGACGGCGAACGCAAGGACGCGCCGGTTCCGGATTCGCTCTTTCAGTTCCAACCGCCCGCCGGAGCGGAATACATCGATTCTTCAAATTCGCGTTGACGCGCGGTTAGAATAGAAGTTCCATGCGCATCGCCTTGGCGCAAATCAATCCCACCATCGGAGATCTTTCCGGTAACGTGCAACGCATGACGCGCTTCGCCCGGGAAGCCTCCTCGCGCGGCGCCGAAGTCGTGGTCTTCCCGGAACTGTCGCTCACCGGGTATCCTCCCCGGGACCTGGTCGAGAAAATCAGCTTCCTCGATGCCAACGAATGCGCCTTAGGCGAGCTTGCCGCCGCGACCGCCGGGATGAACCTCTCCGTGATTTGCGGCTACGTCGGACGATCGGAAGCGGAGACCGGCAAGCGCGCGCTCAACAGCGCCGCCGTCCTCGATGGCGGAAAGGTTCTGTTCCGGCAAAGCAAAATGCTGCTGCCGAACTACGACGTCTTCGACGAGGCGCGCTATTTTCGCCCCGCCGAGCGCGAGCTCCTGTGCCCTCTCCGCGGCCGCCCCATGGCTCTCACGATTTGCGAGGATGCGTGGAACGACCGGCAATATTGGCGCCAGCGTCTGTATTCCCGCGATCCCGTCGAAGAGCTCTTTGGCGGCGGCGCCGAAATGATGGTGTGCATCAACGCGTCGCCCTATAACCGGGGCAAGCGCTCGATCCGCCAGGCCGTGTACCGGGCCGCCGCGCGCCGGTATGAGAAGCCCGTCGTGTATGTCAATCAGGTCGGCGGCAACGATCAGTTGGTCTTCGATGGCTCGAGCTTCGCCATGAATGCGCGCGGAGAAATCATCGCGGCCGCGCCCTCCTTCTCCGAGGATCTGGTCCTGTGCGATATCGACGCGGGTACCGGCGACCTGCGCGCGAATTTCGGCGATGAGACCGAAGCGATCTACGAAGCGCTGGTGCTCGGCACGCGGGACTATATCCGCAAGTGTGGATTCTCGCGCGTGCTGATCGGGCTCAGCGGCGGCATCGATTCTTCTCTCACCGCGGCCGTCGCCGTCGAGGCCGTGGGGCCGGAAAACGTCACCGGCGTCGCGATGCCCGGCCCGTATTCTTCCGACCACAGCCTCACCGACGCGCGCGCCATGGCCCGCGAGCTCGGCATTCGTTTTGAGGTGGTGTCGATTTCCGGGATTTGCGCCCGCTTCGAACAGGAGCTCGCCCCGGTCCTCGACGGAATCCCGCGCGGCGTCACCGGCGAAAATTTACAGTCCCGCCTGCGCGGCGTCACCTTGATGGCGCTCTCCAATCAGAGCGGCGCGCTCGTCCTCACCACCGGCAACAAGAGCGAGCTCGCGGTGGGATACTGTACGCTCTATGGCGATATGTGCGGCGGCCTCGCGGTCATCAGCGATGTGCCGAAGACGCTGGTCTACGAGCTTTCGCGCATCGCCAACCGACGTCATCCCGGCGCCATTCCGGAGAGCGTTTTCACCAAGCCCCCTTCCGCCGAACTGCGCCCCGATCAGAAGGATACCGATTCGCTTCCGCCCTACGACATTCTCGATCCGATCCTCGAAGCCTACGTGGAGCAGTACCACGCCCCCGGCGAGATCGCCGAAAAGCTCCAGGTCCCACTCGACCTGGTGCAGGGGATCGTGAATAAAGTGGACCACAACGAATACAAGCGCCAGCAGGCCGCCCCGGGCCTCAAGGTAACCACCAAGGCCTTCGGCATCGGGCGCCGTATGCCGATTGCCCAGAAATATTCGGGATAGAAGCCTTCGGGCCCGAACTGTGGCGCAGCGCAGCACGCTGTGTTCGCGAGCCTTCGTCGACCAAAACGGAGCCATCCCGGGCCCGCCGCAGGTGAACTCAGTCGAGGGAGCTGCTTTTTGATTCCCCACCCGTCATCCCGAGCGTAGCGGAGGGACCTGCTTTTCGTCCCCGGCTCCGCCCTCATCCGGGGCTCGGGCTCAAGATACTCTGAAGGAGAGAGCATTCACGATGAACAAATATTGGGCATCCTTCGTGATCTTCGTTTCCGCGGCGCTCCTGTGCTCCCAGCCCGGCGGACGCGAGCAGCCCGGCCCCCAGCCTTCGGGCTTCGTCCTCCTTCCCAACGGCTGGAGCATTCAGCCCGCCGGCCGGCAGATCCCGCTCGACACCATGCCCATGTCCACCGCGCTCTCGCCCGACGGGAAGTTTCTCCTGGTGCTGAACGGCGGCTACCGGCCGCCCTCCATCAGCGTGATGACCGTATCTCCGCTGAAAGAAATCGCGCGCGTTCCCGTTGCCGATGCGTGGCTCGGCTTGACTTTCGCTCCCGGCGGTAAGCTCGTCTATGTAAGCGGCGGGTCGCGCGGCACGGTCTTCGAATTTTCGTTCTCTGACGAAGGCGAGCTCAAACTTCAGCGCGAGATGCAGGCGACCGCCGAACACACCGAGCTCGATTTCATCGGCGACGTGGCGCTCTCCCCCGACGGCCATCTGATCTACGCCGCGGACCTGTTCCGCGATTCCATCGTCGTCATCAATCCCCAGTCCGGACGCGTGATCGAGCGCTGGAAGACCGGCCGCCGCCCCTACCGGATCCGCTTTGCTCCCGACGGAAAATCGTTTTTCGTCACCGGCTGGGGCGACGCGACTCTTCGCCAGCACGACGCCAACAGCGGAGAGCAGCTCGCCCGCATCGGCTTGGCGCCCCATACCACCGACATGGTCCTGAGCGTCCGCCATCCCGACAGCGACGTGGATCGCGATGCCGACGATGACGACAAGAAAGCCGTAGGAGTTCCCGCCGCGGCCTCCTGGAGCTATCGCCTGTTTGTCGCGGCGGCCAATACCAACAGCGTGTACGTCGTGGGTGTGGGCGGAAGCAGCGCTCTGCGGCTGCTCGAAACGATCAACGTCGCGCTCACGCCCCGCGAACCGGCCGGCATGACTCCCAGCGCCGTCGCTCTGTCCCCGGATCAGAAGCGCCTATTCGTCGTGTGCTCGGACGCCAACGCCGTGGCCGTGGCCGATATCTCCGCACCCCGCACCGAGGTCGAAGGATTCGTCCCCACCGGCTGGTACCCTACCGCCGCGCGCGCCGTCTCCGACGGCCGCCTGCTCATCCTCAACGGCCGGGGCCCGGGCAGTCTCCCCAATACGAATTTCGGCGGATCGGTGCGGCCGGCCAAGGGCGACGACCCGCGTGCGGAATACGTCGGCAACCTGCAGCGCGGCACCCTCTCCGAAGTGGAGCCGTTCTCTCCCGAAAAACTCGACCAGTACAGCGCCACCGTTCACCGCGGCGCGCGCTATCAGGATTCCGATCTCGATACGCCCGCCGTGCCCGCCGATAGCGTCCTCTACCCCGGCCCCGGCCGCCCTTCGCCCATCGAGCACGTGATCTATATCATCAAGGAGAATCGCACCTACGATCAGATCTTCGGAAAAATCGGCAAGGGCAACGGCGATCCGGCTCTCACTTTATTCGATGAATCGGCCGCTCCCAATCACTACAAGCTCGCGCGTGAATTCGTGCTGTTCGACAACTTCTACGTGAATGCCGACGTCAGCGCGGATGGTCACAGTTGGTCCACCGCCGCCATCGCCCCGGATTTCGCGCAGAGACTATGGCCCAGCAACTACGCGCGCCGCCTCAAATATTACGGCTTCGAAGGCAATGAGCCCGCCAACGTCCCGCCCGCCGGTTATCTGTGGACCAACGCGCTCGCCGCCGGTCTCACCGTGCGGAACTACGGCGAATGGTTTGCGGGCGACAAAGTCGGCGATCCCGCGCTCGAACAGATTACGAATAAAAAGTACAAAGGCTTCGATACCGATTATCCCGACGTGGAGCGCGCCAACGTTTTTCTTGAGGATCTGCGCCAGTTCGAAGCAAGCGGCGCCATGCCCCGTTTGATGATTCTGCGCCTGCCCAACGATCACACCTCCGGCACCACCCCCGGCAAGATCGCTCCGCTCTCCGCCTTCGCCGATAACGATTCCGCTCTGGGCGCCATCGTCGACGGCGTTTCCCACAGCAGGTTCTGGCTGAAGACCGCGATTTTCGTGCTCGAAGACGACGCCCAGGACGGCCCCGATCACGTCGATTCGCACCGCTCCGCGTTGCTCGCGCTCTCGCCCTATACCCGGCGCGGCATCGTCGATAGCTCCATGTACAACACCGCTTCCGTGTTGCGCACCATGGAGCTGATTCTCGGCTTGCGGCCCATGACCCATTTCGACGCCGGCGCGCGCCCTCTCGGCGCGGCGTTCGGTCCCACTCCCGATCCCGCTCCCTACGTCGCCGAAAAGCCGCGTATCTCTTTGACCGAAAGAAATCCCGCGAATTCGCCGACTGCCGCGCGCTCGTTGAAACTCGATTTCAGCAACGCGGACCTCGCGGATGACGACGAGCTCAACGCGATTTTATGGCTCGCGATCAAGAAGACCGATCCGCCTGCACCGAATCGCAGTTATTTTTCCCGGTAGCCACCTCGTCTTCCCGAGCTCTGGGGTGGGTCGGCCTTTAGGCTGCGCGCGGCTTTAGCCGCGCCTCTCACCGATACACGTCATCCCGAGCGCCAGTCGAGGGACCTGCTTTTTACTAAATAAACGCCGTGGTCTTCACGCCCGAGATATCGAACCGCTTGCGGCAGCGCATGTTCTTGCACATGGCCTTATCGTCCAGCAGCACCATGTAGCTCGCCGCCTTCGCGAAACGCGCCCGGTCGCGCTCGTCCGCGCCGCGCGGCAGTTGCTCCACTTTTTTGCGAACCAGCCACTGCAGGTCATAGGTGTCCGACGTCCTGCAGTAAGGACAATTCAGCGGAACTGCCTTGGTCGTCTTGGATTCCCGGAAGAAAGCGCGTTCGTCTAAGGCCACCCGGTCGTTATAGCACAGCCGCGCTTACACTGGTACCTGTGCTGCGCTGCTACATCACGGATCGCCGCTCGCTCGCGCCCGGCATTTCGCTCGAAACGGTCCTCGAGAAAGTAATGTCCCGCGCGGCCGCGCACCCCGAAACGGCCCCCACTTGGATTCAGATTCGCGAGAAAGACCTCAACGCGCGGGAATTATTCGAGCTCGTGCGACACGCCGTCGAAACCGCTCCCGCCGGCGTCAAGATCCTGGTCAACACGCGCTTCGATATCGCGCTCGCCTCCGGAGCCGCGGGCGTCCATCTGCCTGCGAATTCGCCTCCGCCGAGCCGCTGGCGATCGATCGTTCCGCCCGGATTTCTCATCGGCGTCTCCTGTCACACGCTGCCCGAATTGCGGGCCGCCGAGAGCGGCGGTGCGGATTACGCCTTCTTCGGACCCGTTTTTCCTCCCCGCTCCAAATCCTCCGATCTCCTGCCGCGCGGGCTCGCGGGATTGAAGCAGGCCGCGCGCTCCGTCCACATTCCTGTGCTCGCCCTCGGAGGAATCACCGCGGAGAACGCCGAGGCCTGCGTCTCCGCCGGTGCCGCCGGCATCGCCGCGATCTCTCTGTTTCAGCAATAGCCCGTTTCAGCATTGGCAAAATCCGTCTCCTAATTTCTGGGAAATGGTTTAGAATCGGCACAGTGGCATCCCAGGCAGCCGCCGAGACGACATCCCCAATGGCATCCCCTCCCAACACCCACGCGTATTCGCGCGAGGCCGTGTTGCGGCTCGCCGGCGTTTCCGAACGCCAGCTCCGCAGTTGGGAGCGTCAGAAGCTCGTCGCCGCTTCCGACACCTACGGTTTTCGCGAACTGCTCGCCCTGCGCATGCTCACCGAACTGCGCCGCAAGGGAGTTGCCCCCGCGCAGATGCGCCGCGCCGTGCACGCGGTTGCGCGCAAACTCGAAGGCGTCGAGCATCCTCTCACGGAGCTCCAGGTCTACATCGATGGCAAGCGCATTCGCGTGGAGATCGACGGCCATCACATGGAGGCCGAGTCCGGCCAGCTCCTGCTCGATTTCGGGCCCGGCGAAATCAGCCGCCTGCTCGAATTCAAGGCTCGCGAGAATCCTCGCGCCGATGCCGAACGCCGCGCCGAAGCCGACCACTGGTTCCAGCGCGGCCTGGAGCTCGAACAAACCGGCGGACCCGTCGAGGAGGTGCTCGAAGCCTACCTCAAAGCCGTCGAGCTGGACCCGCAATCGGCCGGGGCCTTGGTGAATTTAGGCACGCTGTATTTCAATACTCGCGATTTCACCCGCGCCGAGCAGTGCTATAAGCAGGCTCTCGAAGTCGACCCGGAGTATGCGCTCGCGCACTTCGATCTGGCGAATCTTTACGACGAGCGCGGCCAGCGCAACCCCGCGCTCGAACACTATCAGGCCGCGCTGCGTATCTCGCCCGGCTACGCCGACGCCCACTACAACATCGCGCTTCTGTATCAGGGCTCGAATCAGGGTCTCAAGGCCGTGCACCACTGGATGACGTATTTGAAGCTGGACCCGGCCAGCCAGTGGGCCGCCATCGCCCGCCGCGAGCTCGCAAAGCTCCGCAAAGCGGCCGTCGTGCCCGGTGCACGCACCCAGGTCGCACCCGGCGCACGAACATGATTGATTTTGCGACGGCAATGTCGCCACGGCGATCCGTGGCCTGTTGAACGTGCCTTCCACGTCGTTCGCGCCCCGTCCCTAAGGCCACGAAAATGCGAAGCAGCCTTCACCGTATCTCCGTGTTCGCGGTAATCGTCGGCGCGCCGGCGAGCCTTTTCGCTCAGGCAACCCTCCAGATTACGAATCCCGCTCCTGGAACAGTGGTAAATCCGGGTCAAACGGTTGTCGTGAACGTATCGGCTTCCGGGGGTCCGTTCACATCGGTCACGATCATCGCACCAGGATATGTAAACGGCCTCGCCGCGTTAAATTCCCCTCCCTATCAGTTTTCGTTTACGGTGCCTCCGATACCATCGAAGGGGATAGGGCCTGGCATTAACACGATAACGGCCGCTGGCACTACGGCCTCCGCGGTTGTTTTCTCTAGTGCGGTGCCCGTCGACATCGAGCGCTCAGATTCTCCCGTGAGCATCGCTATCAATACTTCCGGATTGGAACTGTCGATCGGCGACGCTTTGCCCATTGGGGTATACGGTACGTACAGCGATGGCTCGACTGTTCGCGTAACTGAATCCACACAAACCACGTTTACATCACAAAATCCCGCCGTCGCCGCAGTAGTAACCTCCGACGGCCTAGTCAAGGGCGTTGCGCCTGGCTCGACGACCATTTTTGTTCGTCACCGAGGCCTGCAACGAACCCTTCCAGTGAGAGTGATTCTTAAGGCGAAGTGAGCGGCGGCGCGCGAACGTGAGTGTATTTCTAAAGGTGTCACGCTGCAAAACGTCCCACGAAAATAAGGATCCGTTTAAAATAAAGTTCTGAGCCCCCACGACCCTCCGCCGCAAAACCCTCCCTGGCTCTTCGGGCTCCTCGGGCTGCCGTACGGGATCTCCAACGCGATCATCACCATCCTCACGCCCTTCCTCCTGCGCAAGCACGGCGTCCCGGTGGATCGCATCGCCGAAATCGTGGCGATCGCCATGATCCCTTCCGTGTGGTTTTTTGCCTACGCCCCGGTGGTCGACCTCGGACTGCGCCGCCGCACCTGGGTGATGCTCAGCTCGGTGACCGCCGGACTTTTCTGCGCCTGCGCAACCCTGCTCGCCGGAGGATCCCTCACGCTGCTCACCGTCTTGTTGTTTCTCGCGAGCGCCGCAAGCGGCGTGCTCGGAACCGCGAACGGCACTCTTCTCTCCTTGCTCCTGCCTTCGATGAGAGGACGCGCGAGCGGCTGGCTCAACGCCGGGAACCTCGGCGGAGGCGCGGTCGGCGGAGGCGTTGCGCTGTGGCTTGCGGGCGTCGTGAATCTTCCCCTGCTCTCGCTCGGCGTGTTCGTGCTGGTCGCAGGACCCGCGCTCGCCGCCCCTCTGATTCAGGAAGCCGCGCGAACCCAGACTCGCTCCCTCTCCATCGCGGATCGCTTCCGGCCGCTCCTGCGTGGACTGCGCGACGTTTTTTGGTCGCCCCGCGCTTTAATCGGCCTCGTATTTTTTCTCTCTCCCGTCGGAAGCGGCGCGGTCGCCAATTTGATCTCGAGCGTCGGTCCGGATTATCGCGCGCCCGATACCGAAGTCTTGTGGATCACGGGGATCGCCGGCGGATTGCTCTCGGCCGCGGGCGCTTTCATCGGAGGCTACGTATCGGATCGCATGAACCGCATGGCGGCCTACGCTCTCTCCGGAGGCCTGTGCGCGATTTTCGCGGCGTATATGGGGCTCGCGCGGCACACGGCCTTCACCTTCGGCGCCGGTTATTCGGGCTATTCCATCGCCACCGGATTCGCCTACGCCGTCTTTACCGCGCTGGTGCTCGAAGTCCTTGGGAGCAGGCGGCATGCCGCGGGAACGTCGTACGCGCTCCTCGTCGGAAGCAGCAACCTTCCCATCAGTTATATGACCTGGCTCGATGGCGTCGGCTACAAGCACGGCGGCGCGAAAGGTCTCATGAGCGTCGATGCGCTGGCCAACGGCGTGGGCGCCATCGTGTTGTTGTTGGTCGCCTGGTCCACGCGAGGTCTGTGGAAGCGGGCCGGCGAAAACGGGAGCGAACCCGATCATCAGCCCGATCCGAAGGAAGACGAAGCCGCGGCCTAGACTCACCAAAATCCAATCGTGTCGTCCCGAGCGACAGCCGAGGGACCTGCCATTTGCCTTTCAGCGTAAGTCCCATGCGTGTCATCCCGAGCGACAGTCGAGGGACCTGCTGTTTGCCTTTCGCCATAAGTCCTCCTGCGTGTCATCCCGAGCGACAGCCGAGGGACCTGCTGTTTGCCTTTCACCATAAGTCCCGATGCGTGTCATCCCGAGCGAAAGCCGAGGGACCTGCTGTTTGCCTTTCACCATAAGTCCTCCTGCGTGTCATCCCGAGCGAAAGCCGAGGGACCTGCTGTTTGCCTTTCACCATAAGTCCCCATGCGTGTCATCCCGAGCGACAGCCGAGAGACCTGCTATTCGCCTCTCACCATAAGTCCTCCTGCGTGTCATCCCGAGCGACAGTCGAGGGACCTGCTGTTTGCCTTTCACCCCATTCCGATTCCCTCAATTCCCATCTCCCTCAATCATTTCGCGCATTCATTTCACCGCTTACACGCACTTCATCCCTTATGTTCTAGGCAAGGAGTTGATGCGCTCTGTCATCGGAGGGCTCAGCCGGCCAAGTTACGGTTTTCTAGATACACCGCTGCGGGCCTTTGTGCGATGAACGTTGCTGGTACACGTCCAGCCCCGGCCCTGCGGGTTATCACGCGGCCTCGCTTCGTTCGAGTAAAACACGGACTCTCAGCCGAGAGAGATATCAAACGGAGGGGATCCCCACAAAGAAAGCAAAGACGGAGTCGCAGAAAACAACAGCAAAGAGAGAAGAAGGAGAAGAAGCAACGAGAACAGTCCCGCGCTTCGGCAAAAAATCGCAAAGCCTCGCTTCACCAGCCCCCTACTTGGAAATTTGTGCGGGACTTCTGCGCCCGCGCGTCAGGGCGCAACCACTTCCACCGGCGCCGTGCGCGCGCTCTCGTTGCCCGTGCGATCAATCGCGCTCACCGCGTAGCGATACGTCTTCCCCGCTTCCACCGCCCGGTCGCTATACGCCGGCGCATCGATCGGCCCCGCGATTTTTTCGAACTCCCCGCCGCCCTCCGCTCGAAATACGTTGTAGCCCGCGAAATCCTCTTCCGTGTTCCGCTGCCACACCAGTTCGATCGCTCCCACGCCCTGCACGGCCGAAAATTCCGCGGGAACCGCGGGCGCAAATAGATCCACCGGCGTCACCTCCACCTCGCCCGAAACCTCGCTCTGATGCACATCGCCGTTGAAACCCTGGACCCTGTACCGGTACACCGTGCCCATCGCGACCGTCGTATCGTCGTATTCGTTCGTATCGGTCATCCCCACCGGTTCCGGCATTCCTCCGGGACCCGCGCGGAAGATTCGAAAGTGAGGCGCCGTGCCTTTCCACGTCACGTGCACGCCCTTGGGCGAATTCACGGCGGCGACATCTTGCGGCGTCAGGAGCGGCGTCTGCACATCCATCATCACCAGGTTCGACCAGTCGGAGGATTTCCCCTTGGGCCCGATCGCGCGCACCGCCAGGATCACGCCCTTGCCGATGAACTCGCCGGCGGGAGCGTCGTACGCATACGGCCCGGCATCCTTCGGAGGAATTTGAAACGTCCGGTCCACGCCCGCGCCCGTCACGCGCAGCTCCACGGCGCGTACGTTTCTCAGAGCGAGGCCCTCCGTGGTCAGCGGCGCAAGCGTGAACGCGACGGAGATTTTATCGCCGAATTCCGCGGCCCGCAGGTCGTAGATGCGTGCCGGAATGTCGAGCGTGGGCGGGCGGACATCGCCGATATAGGCGCAGCCGGAGGCGAGCGCGGCGAGCAAAACCGGAAACGCGATTTTCACAGCCCGCGGAGTGGTAGCACGACGCTTCTCACAGAATGTACCGGCTCAGATCCTGATCCTTCACGATTTCCGCGAGCTGCTTGCGGACGTACGCCGCATCTACCTTGACGTTCTTCTTCTTCAGGTCGGGACCCTCGAAGGAAATCTCCTCCAGCAGCTTTTCGAGAATCGTGTGCAGGCGGCGCGCGCCGATGTTCTCCGCCGATTCGTTCACCCGCGTGGCGAAGGCGGCGATTTCCTGGATCGCGTCCTCGGTGAAGGCCAGCTTGATGCCCTCGGTATCGAGCAGCGCCTGATACTGCTTGATCAGCGCGTTCTTGGGCTCTTTCAGAATGCGGATGAAGTCGCCCTCGGTCAGCGATTTCAATTCCACCCGGATCGGGAAACGGCCCTGCAGCTCCGGAATCAGATCGCTGGGCTTCGAAACGTGGAACGCGCCCGCCGCGATAAACAGAATGTGATCCGTGCGCACGAAGCCGTAGCGCGTATTCACCGTGGTCCCTTCCACAATCGGCAGGATGTCGCGCTGCACGCCTTCGCGGCTCACGTCCGGCCCGTGGCCGCCCTCGCGTCCCGCGATCTTGTCCACTTCGTCCAGGAAGATGATGCCGCTGCGCTCCACGCGCTCGATCGCGACGCGCGTCACCTGGTCCATGTCCACCAGCTTCTGCTCTTCCTCCTGGACCATGTATTCCATCGCTTCGCTCACCCGCATCTTGCGCTTGCGCGTGCGCCCCGCGAACAATCCCGGCAGGACATCTTTTAAATTGATGTCCATCTCTTCCATGCCGCCCGCCGTCGATACTTCGAACGTCGGCCCGCGCTCCTTCACGTCCACTTCCACCAGCCGGTCGTCGAGCTTCCCGGCGCGCAGGCGCTCCCGCAGTTTTTCGCGGGTTCGCTCCGTGCTCTCCACCGCCTCGCCTTCGGCTTGCTGCGGCGGCGCGGGCATCAGCAGATCCAGCAGACGCTCCTCGGCGTTGCGCTCGGCGCGCTCGCCCACTTCTGTCAGGCGCTCTTCGCGAACCATATCGATCGCGATTTCGACCAGATCGCGAATCATGGATTCCACGTCGCGGCCCACGTAGCCCACTTCCGTGAACTTGCTCGCTTCCACCTTCAGGAACGGCGAATTGGCGAGCTTCGCGAGACGCCGCGCGAGCTCCGTCTTCCCCACGCCGGTCGGCCCGATCATGAGAATGTTCTTCGGCATCACCTCATCCGCCATCTCCGGATCCAGCTTCTGGCGGCGAATGCGGTTGCGCAGCGCGATCGCCACAGCTTTCTTGGCGTCGGCCTGCCCGATCACATATTTATCGAGCTCGCGCACAATCTCCCGCGGCGTCAGCTCGTCGAGCAGCGGCTCATCGTCCACGGATTGCGCGGGCAAATAGATCACCATTAGCCGAGTTCCTCGTAGATCACCGACTCATTGGTGTAGATGCAGATCTTCGCGGCGATCATCATCGACTTTTCGACGATCTCGCGCGCACTCAGTTTGGTATTTTCCGCGAGCGCCGTCGCCGCCGACTTCGCAAACGGCCCGCCCGAGCCGATCGCCGCGATCTCGTTGTCCGGATCGATCACGTCGCCGTTTCCGCTGACGATGAACGTATTGGCCGGGTCGGCTACCACCAGCAGCGCTTCCAAATGCCGCAGCATGCGATCCGTACGCCAGTCCTTGGCGAGCTCCACCACCGAGCGCGACAAATTGCCGTTGTATTGCTCCAGTTTGGTCTCGAAGCGCGTGAACAGCGCGAAGGCGTCGGCCGTCGAGCCGGCAAATCCCGCTAAAATCTTACCGTTGTATAAGCGCCGCAGTTTCTTGGCGGACGCCTTCAGGACTTCCGAGCCGAGCGTCACTTGTCCGTCGCCCGCCATCACGACCTTCCCGTCCTTGCGGACGCACAGGATCGTCGTGGATCGAATACGTTCTTTCATTTTCCTTGAAACTCCAGTGTGACACAGTGGCGCGCCAGTCTCTATGCCTCGCCGGGAATCGTAGAGCTGGAACCCATCATCAAACCTGAGCGGGCGGGCAAGAGCTTGACACCCCGCGCGCGCGATAGCGTAAAATCGGACGGTACGTCATTCCGGCTGATTCAACGCGATCCCGGCACCCAAACCGCAGGAGGCCAGTATGTCTTTAAGAATAAACGACGAAGCGCCCGATTTTACGGCTGAGACCACGCAGGGCACCATCCATTTCCATGACTGGATCGGCAACGGCTGGGCGATTTTGTTCTCCCACCCCAAGGATTTCACGCCCGTCTGCACGACGGAGCTCGGGTATATGGCCAAACTCTCGCCGGAGTTCGCCAAACGCAATACCAAGATCATCGGTCTGAGTGTCGACCCGGTCGCGAGCCACGGCAAATGGGCCGCCGACATCGAAGAAACCCAAGGCTCCAAAGTGGATTACCCGATGATTGGCGACCCGGAGCTCAAGATCGCCAAGCTCTACGACATGTTGCCCGCCGAGGCCGGGACCACCTCGGAAGGCCGCACCGCCGCGAACAACGCTACCGTCCGCACCGTGTTCATCGTGGGACCGGATAAGAAAATCAAACTGATGCTCAGCTACCCGATGAGCACCGGGCGCAATTTCGACGAGGTCCTGCGGGTGCTCGATTCGCTCCAGCTGACGGCGCAGCACAAGGTTGCAACGCCCGTGAATTGGAAAAACGGCGAGGACGTCATCCTGCTCGCTTCGGTCACCGACGAGGAAGCCAAACAAAAATATCCCAACGGCTGGAAAACGCCCAAGCCGTATATACGCATCGTTCCGCAGCCCAAATAAAAGTCGAATCCGTGATCATTTACCGAACATACAAGAGCGGAATCCGCGCGGCGTGCGCGTTCGCGTTTTTATGGATCCTGACGGTTCCAGCCGGAGCGCAATGGACCGTTCACGATCCAAAAGTCCCGCGTCTGGCAAACGGGAAGGCGAATCTGGCCGCGCCCGCGCCGAAACAGGCCGATGGCAAACCGGATCTGTCGGGCGAGTGGCTGGTTCACGACCCGCACCTGCAGTTCAACATGGCGGCGGACACGCCCGGAGTCGAGCTCACGCCGGCCTACGCGCCGATCTATAAACAGCATCTCGAACAGGAGGGCCGCGACCGGCCCTCGGGAAAGTGCCTGCCGCACAGCATTCCCGACGCGATGCTTGCGCCCACGCCTTTCAAGTTCGTCCACACTCCCGGAATGACTTTGATTCTCTACGAGGAGTTCGTGGATTTCCGTCAGATTTTCACCGACGGCCGCCCGTTACCGAAGGACCCCGAGCCGGCCTGGTTCGGCTATTCGGTGGGCAAGTGGGAAAACGGCGCGTTCGTGATCGACACGCGCGGATACAACGACAAGAGCTGGCTCGATGACGACGGCCATCCGCATTCCGACGCCCTGCATACCATCGAGCGTTTCCGCCGGCCGGACTTCGGCCACCTGATCATGGAGATCACCATCGACGATCCGAAAGCCTACGTGAAGCCGTGGAACGCGACGGTGCACTTCGATCTGCTGCCCGACACGGAGCTGATCGAATCGGTGTGCGACAACAACAAGGACACTCCCCACATGGTGGGGAAATAAGTAAGAGTCGGAACCGAGAACGGCTGTCCGGCCTTGCAAACGCGTCGGGCTGGCGGTTTCTCCAGAGACGCGGTAGCGCCGTTGTGCCGGAAAACCCTTTACTGACGGGATATAGACACAGCACGCACGAAGCGGCTAAAATGCGTCACAGGTGAAGAAGGCACCGCACACATTCTACGAATTTTTTGCTGGCGGCGGCATGGCTCGTCTCGGCCTCGGGCCCTTGTGGCGCTGTGCGTTCGCGAACGAGTGGTGCGAGAAGAAGGCGGCATCATACCGAGCCTACTTCGGATGCGACGAGCTTAAGGTCGAAGACGTCGCAAACGTCAGCCTCGAGGATTTGCCTGGCGTACCGACACTCGTTTGGGCCTCCTTCCCATGCCAAGATTTGTCGCTTGCCGGATCGGGAGCTGGTCTGAGGGGCGCGCGGAGTGGGACGTTTAAGGACTTCTGGAAGCTTGTGGGCGAGATGGCTTCGCTAGATCGTGCACCCAAGATAGTCGTTCTCGAGAACGTGGTGGGCGCGTTGAGCTCACATAATGGACGCGATTTCGCAGCGCTTATTGGCGCGGTCGCGCAATGCGGGTACCTTGTTGGCGGACTAGTCATAGATGCCGTCCGATTCCTGCCCCAATCTCGTCCACGTTTGTTCATAGTTGGAGTCCGCTCAAAGGCTTCCATTCCTTCCGGCCTCGTCTCAGCCGTCCCGGATGAGCGGTGGCATACAGCCTCGGTCCGGGATGCCCACGAGCGGCTCCCGGAGAACCTCCGAGCGGCATGGCTCTGGTGGACACTTCCATCGCCCCCAGCAACGACCTCGCTCCTCAGCGAAATCATCGAAGATGAGCCCAGCGGCGTAGAATGGCATACGGCAGAACAAACTACTCACCTCGTCAATTTAATGTCGCCACTGCACCTGAAAAAATTAGAGAAGGCGAAACAACTTAGGACGCGAGTCGTTGGAACCGTTTACAAACGGATGAGGCCGGACGAGAACGGAGCGCGAATTCAACGGGCCGAAGTTCGCTTCGATCAAATCTCGGGGTGCCTGAGGACGCCGACCGGAGGATCGAGTCGACAAGTAATTGTCGTGGTCGAAGGGAAGCAGGTTCGCTCTCGTCTCCTCTCGCCCAGGGAAGCCGCGCGGTTGATGGGCGTTCCGGAAGACTATCCCCTCCCGTTGAACTACAACGAGGCGTACCACTTGTTCGGCGACGGTCTTGCCGTTCCCGTAGTTGCCTGGTTGAGCACGCACCTGTTGACTCCGATCGCGACCGGCAGTCGGGTTATGATAGCGGCTTAGTGCCGCCACGGAAAAAGAGGCCGCCAGGTCCACCGCAGGACGTTGAAGCGATCAGGAAGCAGATTCGCGCCTATCTGGACCGTCGGGCTCCCAATGGCAGGAAAATCGGCAGCGCCAGATGGGGCGTCTACGCGTTCTACGATTACGACGGTGAGCCGATTTACGTTGGACGGACCTTCGAGAGTCTGCAGCAGCGAATCAGCCGACACCTGACGAATCAACGCTCCGACGCCGTCGCAATGAACGTTCTCGATCCTTTCGAGGTGGCCGATATCGAGGTTTGGCCGCTATGGGATCTCGATCAAATTAATAGCAAGCACAGCGCGTTCAAGAGAGCGAAGCAGCGGCTCGACGCGGCTGAATATACCGTCTTCCACAATCTATTGAGCCGCTCCAGTTTCAAGGCGGTGCTGAACGAGGCCGACATTGTCCCGGCCGATCTCATTGAGCTTCCAACATCTATCAAAAGCCGCATCATCCCTAACGACCTGTACGAGCAGCGCAAACACCCGGACGTGCGAATAGCGAGGCGGGCGACCACGATCGCTGCTCTTGCGCGCGTGATCAGTGAACGGGAGCTGAAGAAAAAGGGCCTTCGTCGAACGCTCGTCACGCAGGCCAAGCGTCTTGAGCGGCTCGCTACCGAGAGATTTAACGAGGTCGGCGGCTCAGTTGCAGTGATGGGGCCCGACGAAGAGGAATGAAATGGATTCCGTCTCCGTAGAGACTCGCTCGCGGGTGATGGCCAAGGTTAGGTCGAAGCGGAACCGTTCCACGGAATGGCGTGTAAGGGCATTGCTCATTCGGAGCGGACTTCGCGGCTGGCACGTCGGCCCAGGGGACCTTACTGGTGTGCCCGACTTCGTTTTCCGGGCCAAGCGTCTCGCGATTTTCACTGATGGCTGCTTCTGGCACGGCTGTCCCCGTTGCAAAAGAACGCCGAGCTCTAACACGGATTACTGGAATGCCAAAATCGACCGTAATCGCAGACGGGACCGGACCACCACCACGATGCTTCGTCGCCAGGGCTGGAAGGTCTTGCGGATCTGGGAACACGATCTACGTTCGCTCAGGGGAATCGCCGAAAGGATTCGCTCGGCACTCGCATCGCCCGGCAAGCCCTCGGACAAATCTACGGCAAGTCATCAACAGCCGCGTCGCAGCTAACTGGGACAGGGGCTGAAGCCGCTATTTCGCGGCTGGCAGCACGAACTTCGCGGCATCGATCGGCACGTTGATCTTGACGTCGTTCAACCGAAACGCGTCGCGTCCATCGAGCCAGGAGAAGGTGTACTTGAACGGAAATTTGATTCCATTCACGTCGCGATAATCGTCGAAATCCGCCTGGGTGGGCACTCGTCCGATGGGCGAAGGGCTGTAGCGCACCACCCGCACGAGCAACGACGATTGCTTGTCGAAGTACAACGTCGCGATCATTCCCTTCGGGCCGTTGCCCTGCACCACATCGACTTCGCGTCCGTTGATGCTGTCCGGATTGCCCGAGCGCCAGCCGGTGAGAACCTGCTTGATCTGCCCCGGGAAGGAAAGCTGCGCGTCGAGCCTCTGCCCGTCGAGCTCGCTCCCTTCGGCCTGATACTGCCCCAGCAGTCCGCGCGGCGATTTGATCCAGCCGTTGCGTCCATCGAAAATCCGGGCGCTGTCGCCACGCTCCGGATGATCTTTAAATTCGATGATGACCGCGCGCCGGTTGGGCGCCTGCGCCACGATTTGGAACGACCCGCCGCCGCCCAGGCCCTCATATCCGACGCTGGTTCCTGTGGCGATAAAGCTGGTGAGTCCCGCGAGCTTCTGCGCCCCGCCCAGCGCCTGAATGTACTTGTCCAGAATCTGCGTAGCGGTGGGAACGCCTTCGCCCGGCACAACGACGTCGTACTTTTCCTCGTTCGGGGGACTGTACAGAGTGTCGAGCGAAATCGTGGTGGTCGGGATGTCGTGGCCGTGATGGCAGGTGAAGCAGGTCACCCTCTGCGCTCCGTTAAAACTGGTGCGATTGATCAGCGCGACCATGTCGACCATTTTGCGCGCCATGACTTTGCGGGGCGTGTCGATCACCCAGTTCACTTTGTCCGATCCCGCGCCCGGATGGCAATCGGCGCAGTCGAATCCAAGATCGGCGGAGATCACGCCCATGGTTCCGAGGAAATCGTCCACGGTCAGGGCAGCGAGCGCCGTGGTCTTGACGTTCTGAAACGCCTCGCCCGCGTTTTTCCCCTTCGCCGCGGCGGGCGCTCCTTTTGCCGCGGGCGTCCCCTGCGCCGCGGCCCGGCTGGTCCATCCGACCCCGGCCGTTCCTAGAATCACGATCGCCGCCGTGGCGCATATCGCGGGCTTCGAAAAAAGTCTCATGTCCCACGCATTTTACTCCATTTGCGCCGGTTCCCGTGGGAGCACGCGTCGATCGGGGAGCGCGCAAGCCCGCGTCCTCGGGGCGCGAGCCCGTGTCCATAAGACGCGAGCCTGTTCTCAGGGCCGCGAGCGCGTGTCCTCAGATGCCAACGCTCCCTCGCGGTCGCGGCTCGGTAGACGCCTGCAGACACGCGAGCATGTCTGAGCCGCGCGCGCCAGCAAGCGAATTTGGGCCTTTTTCAGCATCCTGCTAGCGAGTTTCCGGAAGCAGCGCGTCCGCGAACCGTTCCGCGGCTGGACGCGTCTGCGCGTCTTCGCTCCAGCGCTTGCGCAGGGCATTCCTGTAAGGGACTTCGATGAACTGATAGAGCAGCGTGGCGAGGATCAGGGAGAGGCCGAGGCACACGAAAAAATTCGCGGCCGACCCCGGCTTGATGAATGGATGCTCCCGGAGGTGGCCGTCCACGTTCGTCCACACGATCAGATGGATCATGTAAAACGAAAAACTGATTTCTCCCAGAAAAACGAACGTATGGGTGCTCAAGATGCGGGCCAAAAATCCCTGCTGCTTCGCGAGCCCATAGATTAGAAGCGCGAACAGCGGACTGTAGACGCCCGCGAGCGCGGCCATGAACGGCATGGGTCCGCGCCAGGCGAGCAATCCGATGATTGCGGCCCCGGAGAACAGGACGGCTTGCGGCCCTGGGAGAAATTCCCGTCGAGCGCCGCTGCGCTCCTCGCGCAGAACCATGCAGGCGGCGGCTCCCAAGAGCAGCTCATGAAAGTGGACCACGGGATTGCAGCCCAGCCAGGAAACCCAGATGCAGAATTCCACTTCGGGCTCCCACTTCCACACAAAGGGATGCGGATGCAGAGCGGTGAAGACGATGGCCGCGGCAATCGTCGCGCCGTAGAGAATCGCCGTCGCGCGAATCACGGAGCCCAGCGGTTTGCGCGCGATCCAGCGAGCCGCGAAGGGGAACGAAAGATACAAAAATACTTCGACCGATAGCGACCAGCCGGGGTTGTTCCACAAGTAGGAGAACGGCTCAACCCAGGACTGGGTCAGCGTCAGCGTGGTAACGGCGGTCACGATCGCGCTTTTGATGGATGCAGGATTGATGCCCGCGCCGAACTGCATCAGCAGGAACACGGGCAGAGAGAGCGCGAGCGAGACATAGTAGACCGGCAGAATCCGGGCCGCGCGCGCACGCCAGAATTGTCCAGGCGTGACGGTCAAGCGGCGATCCTCGCCGAGATAGTTCCAGCTCAGAATGAATCCGGAGAGCACGAAGAACAGATCGACGCCTATAAATCCGCTCGAGAAAAGCCGCCGCAAAACCGGGGGCCAGCCGAGCGTGACGGCTTCCCCGTAATGCAGCATCAGAACCCAAAATGCGGCGATCGCGCGCAGCCCGGTGAGAGCCGGAACTCTGGAGATGGACGGAGAGCGCACATCGAAATATCGGCCGTCCGGCTGCGCAGGATTAGCTTTGTGAACTCGTTCCGTCAACAAGTTGTAGCTGCCGCTGTTCCACATCCTTTGCCTACAACCTTAGGAATGTTTCCGATTCCTTATCTGGCCAGTTCAGTACTCGAGCCTGGTACTCGAATAAGGAAGTGTTGATAACGAGCGGGTAATCGTGAGCTGCAAATTTCGTGGGACGTTCGGTGACCGACCTGCAACTGGATGTCTCAAGTCGCATTGGATCGAACCTTCGATCCAGATCGATCAGGGATCGAAGCCTTCGATTCACGTCGATCGATTCACGACGATGAAGGAGTGATTCTATGATTTCCGGCCGCACCACAAATATCGGATTGGTCCTGGCGGCAGCGACCGCGCTCGCTCTCGGGCCCGCCGCGAAAGCCGAAGTATTCGTCATCGGGAGCACCTTCACCGTCAACGGCACAACTTCGGGAGGCTCCTATTCCGATACCGTTACGTTGCAGAACGGCAGCACGACGGTGGACGGCGGAGCGCTCGCTCTGACCATCTCCATCGTGCCGGATGGCGTAAACGAGTGGGTGGAGTTCAGCTTCATGACCACCACCGAGATTCCGTCGCCGGTCATGTCCAATACCGCAGACGATTGGGAGAGCGATCAAAATGGCCTCGACATGGCCGTCGCCGGCAGTTTCATCGGTTACTATCAGGCATTCCTCGACGGGAGCGGAAATACCATCACGCCCTCCTCAGGAATTTATGGCGGCGCGTCCGTCATGTCGAACCCGATTCCGGGCGGCTCCGGCATGGGTGTCGGTTTGCAGGGCTTCGACGGGCCTTTTGGTCCCGGCCCGCTGTATGACCTGTATTCCGACATCGACCCCTTCAACCTCCTGGACAGCGACGGCGTCCCTTCCGCCAATGTGGACGGATTCGTACAGGCGTGGGAGTTCACGGCGGCTCCGGTCCCGGAACCGTCTTCGATGGTCCTTCTGTCCACGGTGCTGCTGGGAATCGCCTTCGTGGCGCGGAAGCGCTTCGCTCCCAGCCGTTAATCCAGCTGGGAATTTCTCCAGGTTGCCCCGCCCCCGGTGGCCCGACCGGAAACAGGGGAAAGTGTGATAATCTAGGCCCGAATGTGGAGGCAACCGATGAGAGTTAGAACTCTGAGTATGCTGGTGGCGGCAGGCCTGTGCGTGGCCGCGATCCCGGCCATGGCGCATCATTCGTTCGCGGCTGAATACGACTCGAACAAGCCCATCAAGCTTACGGGCACCGTGACCAAGCTCGAATGGACGAATCCGCACGCCCGCTTTTATGCCGACGTGAAGGACGACAGCGGCACGGTGGTCAATTGGGAGTTCGAGCTCGGAAGCCCCAACGGCCTGATGCGGCGCGGATGGACGCGGAGTTCGCTGAAGCCGGGCGACGTGATCAGCGTGGAAGGCTATACGGCCAAGGATGGATCGCATCTGGTCAACGCCCGCACGGTGAGCCTCGCGGACGGCAGAAAGATCTTCGCGGGCGCGGCCGAAGACGGCGGTCCGGGCAAATAGTCCGGGCATTTAGCCGGCCCGATAAGGGCGTACAACGGCGAACTGTGAGGCGAAGATGCACATGACGCGCATGCTGACGCATGCGGCCCTGACGGCAGTGATCGTCGCGCTGGCGGCGCGGGCGTTGCCCGCGCAGTGGCTCAACTATCCGACGCGCGGTCTTCCCAAGAAGGCCGACGGGAAGCCCAATCTGACCGCGCCCACACCGAAGGCGCGCGACGGGCATCCGGATCTCTCCGGAATTTGGATGACGGAGCAGAATCGCCCCTGCGATCCCGAAGGATGCCGCGATCTGCCGGTTGGTGAACAGTTTTTCAACATCGGTCACGATCTGAAAGGCGGATTGCCGTATCAGCCCTGGGCCGCCGCGCTGGTGAAACAGCGCATGGCCGATAACGCCAAAGACGATCCCGATCCGTTCTGCCTGCCGCAGGGCATCATCAAAATGCACACCGCGCCGTTGATGCGGAAGTACATCGTGATGCCCGGGATGTTTTTGATCCTAAACGAACGCAACGCGACCTATCGCCAGATCTTCATGGACGGCCGCAAGCTTGAGGACGATCCGAACCCGACGTGGCGCGGATACTCCGTGGGGGCGTGGGAAGGCGACGCGCTGGTGGTGCACAGCAACGGCTTCAAGGACGACATCTGGATGGATCGCAACGGCAGCCCGATGACTAGCGCGGCCAAAGTCACCGAGCGTTACCGGCGCGTGAACTTCGGAAACATCGAGCTCGAAATCACGGTGGACGATCCGAAAGCGTACACGCAGCCGTGGACCGTGAAGCTGCACCAGATCCTGATGCCGGATACGGAGCTGCTCGATTTCTTTTGCGAGGAGAACGAAAAAGATCTCCCGCACCTGGTCGGCAAGTAGCTCGGCAGGCAACTACGCAGAGCGTCTGCGCGCCGTGATCACGGCCTCCCCGCACCAGTTCCCCAGGAACGGCGCGAGTTGCAGAAGCACGCGGTCGAGAGCCTCCAGCGTAAACAAAAACGCGCGCGCGGGAGCGTACCGGAAGCGCCCGCGCAACAGACGTTTTCCCATGGCGAGCAGATTCAGGGGCTCGATGCGCAGGTCCTCGAAATAGGAATCGAGCGCACTGAGTTCGCGGCGGGACATCAGGATATCCTCGCCGTCGTCCTCGCCGACGCCGGTCATTTTCCAGTAGAGCCGGCGTGCCGCGTTGAGCAGCGGATTGCCGCCCCAGGTCTCGCACAGCACCAGGCGCGCTCCGGGCTTGGTCACGCGCGCGAGCTCCTGGACCGCGCCCGCGTACTTCAGCGTATGATGTAGGGCCGCGCAGGCGAAGACGAGATCGAACTCGCGGTCGGCGAACATCGGCAACTGGCTCGCATCGGCGGCAATTCCACGCACTGCGAGCCCCGACGCGCGGGCGCGGCGCAGCCCGAGTTCGATCGCGGCGGGAGAAAGATCGAGCAGCGTAACGTCGGCGCCGCGGCAGGCCATCCATAATCCAAAATCCCCGGGGCCGCAGCCGTAATCCAAAACCTTTCGACCCGCGAGCGGCTCGCGAGCAAGATCACGGAGCGTCGCGCGATACAACCGGCGCCGCTCGTAGGATGGCTTCACGGGATTTTCGAAATCCCGTTCGAGCAGATTCGGGTCGACGCGCAGAGCGTCATCCGAGTACGCGAGAAAGGGGAGGTACTGGCGGTCGTAAAATTCGCGTTCCTGGTCGGAAGTAATCACGGCTGGCGATTTTCATTAGAGCACGCCCGATTCTTCAGAATACGGGGGCGGGGCTTTCGCGAAAGGCCGTTTCTTACGCGAGCCACTCCACCGTTGCGTCCACCAGAATCCCTCCGAGCAGAGAGGCCGCTTCGCGCTCCACGGCTTGCAGAACCTTTTCGGCAAATACCTTGTCGGAGGAGACGGTGACGCAGGCGATTACCCCGCGCTGCCAGGAATCCTGGGCGTCGATCTCGGCGACGGCGACGTTGAATTTGGTGCGCAGACGGTCCTTCAATCCTTGCACGTAGTGGCGTTTGTCTTTGAGCGATTGCGCGTCGTCGATGCGAAGTTCAAAGGTGATGACGCCGATGGAGGGCATTAGAGGTCAGGGGACAGAGGCTAGGGGACAGAGGTCAGGCCGAACCACCGAATCTGCACTATCCTCTGGCCTCTCTCCTCTGACCCCTGACCTCTATTTCGTTACGCCATTGCCTCGGCCGCGACGCGCTCGGTGACGAACGCTTCGATCACGTCGCCCGGCTTGATGTCGTTGTAATTCGCGAGCGAGATGCCGCACTCGAAGCCCTGCTTCACTTCGCTCGCGTCGTTCTTGAAGCGCTTGAGCGACTCGATCTTGCCGGTGTGGATCACCACGTTGTCGCGCAGCAGGCGGACTTCGTTGTTGCGTCCAATGGCTCCGTCGTCCACGTAGCAACCCGCCACGCTGCCCACCTTGGAAATGCGGAACACGTCGCGGACCTGGGCGCGGCCCTTGTAGACTTCCTTGAACACCGGCTCCAGCATTCCGGTCATGGCGCGCTTGATCTCGTCGGCCAGCTCGTAAATGATGGTGTGCAGCCGGATGTCGACTTTTTCCTGCTCCGCGACGGCCTGCGCCGTGCGCTCCGGGCGGACATTGAAGCCCACGATAATGGCGTTCGACGCGGAGGCGAGCAGCACATCCGTTTCGGTGATCGCGCCCACGCCCGAGTGCAGCACGCGGATCTTCACCTTGTCGGTGGAAAGCTTCTGCAGCGTATCGGTCAGCACTTCCGCGGTCCCGCCCACATCCGTCTTCAGGATGATGTTGAGCTCCTTGGTTTCGCCTTCCTTCAACTGATCGTGAAGCTGATCGAGCGTGATGCGGTTGTTCTTCGACATGGCCACTTCGCGGGCCTTCGATTCGCGGTAAATGACGATCTGCTTGGCCTTGGCGGTATCGGTGACCACCTGCATCGTGTCGCCGACTTCGGGCAGGGATTCGAGTCCCAGCACTTCGGCCGGCATGGACGGCGCGATTTCGCGAGCCGGGTCTCCGCGATCGTCGAACATGGCGCGGATGCGTCCGAAAACCGAGCCGCAGATAAAGTAGTCGCCCACCTTCAATGTCCCGTTGCGCACCAGCACCGTGGCAACCGGACCGCGTCCGCGATCGAGCTTCGCTTCGAGCACCGTTCCCATGGCGGGACGCGCCGGATTGGCCCGCAGATTCTGCATGTCGGCAACCAGCAAAATCATTTCGAGCAGCAGGTCGAGATTCTGTTTGGCTTTGGCCGAAACCGGGACCATGACGGTATCCCCGCCCCAGTCCTCGGCGATGAGCCCGCGGTCGGAGAGCTGCTGTTTGATGCGGTCCACCTGGGCGCCCGGTTTGTCGATCTTGTTGATCGCGACGATGATGGGAACCTTGGCGGCGCGGGCATGATCGATCGCTTCGAGCGTCTGCGGCATGACGCCGTCGTCGGCTGCGACCACCAGGACCACGATGTCGGTGACCTTGGCGCCGCGGGCGCGCATGCGGGTGAACGCTTCATGGCCGGGCGTGTCGATGAACACGATCTTGCGGCCGTTTTTCTCCACGTGATACGCCCCGATATGCTGGGTGATGCCGCCGGCTTCCTTCTCCGCGACGTTCGACAGACGAATGGCGTCGAGCAGCGAAGTCTTGCCGTGATCGACGTGGCCCATGATGGTGACCACGGGAGGACGCGTCTCGCGATCCTCGTCGACCTCGGTCTGCTGAATCTCGTGGGTGCTCTCTTCCTCGTAGCTGACCTTGTTGGTGGAGGCGCCGAAATCGCGCGAGAGCTCCTCGGCGAGTTTCACGTCGAGAGTTTGATTGATGGTGGCGAAAATCTTCTTCTCCACCAGCTTCTTGATCAGCAGGTTCGCCTTGACGCCGAGCTTTTCCGAAAGCTCCTTGACGGTGACGCCTTCGGCGATGGTGATTTCGCGATCGATGGGAGGCGGCTCGAAAGCTTCCGAGCGCCGCGACATCGGGCGAAGACGTCCCTCCTCGGCATCCACATCTCTGCGGCGTCCATCGCGCGCGCCGGGTTTGGTTGCGTGGCGGCGTCCGACTTCGGTCGGCATCGCGGTCGGCTCGGCCCGCAAGGGCGAGGTCGGATGCATGGGACGTCCGCGGGGAGGTCCCCCGGGACGATAGCCGCCGGGACTTCCGGGACCGCTCGGTCCGCCGGGACCGCGCATGAGCGGCTGACCGGGACGCACCGGGCCGGTATAAATCGGCCGGCCAGGAACTGGAGCGGCGGGTCGCGCGGAAGGCATTCCCGGACGAGGCGCTCCGGGAACAGGCGCGGCGGGAGGCTTCGCGAGACGCGCGAGAATATCGGCGCGCGGCGGAACCACCGGCCGGGCCGCGGGCTGGCCCGCAAGATTCGGTTTCGCGGGCGGACGCAGAGGTCCTCCGCTTCCAAGAGCCGGTTGAGGCTGCGCGTGCGCCTGCGGAGGCGCGGGAACGCCCGGACCCTGCGGCCGCATGGCGGGACGCAGAGGCGAAGGGGGCGAGGGAATCGAGGGAATCGAGGGAACGCTCGCGGGCGCGCCGGGCGCGACGCTCGCGGGCCGGGGAGCGAGCGGCATAGAGCCGGGTCCGCTCGAAACATGAGCACTTCCCGCGTGCGGGCCTGAAGCGTGCGCACCCGCGGAAGGCTGAGCACCTGAAGGCGGAGCAAGGGGCGCGTGGGGACCGGGTGCATGAGACGCCGGAGCCTGAGCTGCCGGCGCGGGGTGCAAAGGCGCGGCCGGCGGCGGCCGGTGCGGCTCGCCAAATCCCGGCATCGGCTGACGCGGACCCGAAAGAATCTGTCCCGGCCGGGGCGACGGCATGAGACGCGGAGGAATCGCGGGAGGACGCGGGATCGCGGGCGCCTGACCGCTCGAGAGCGGAGGACGCAAGGGCTGCATGCGCGGGACCGGGGCGCTGGTTTCCGCTTTGGGAGCTTCCGGACGTTGCACTTCGCCGCGCGCTTCGGGCTGGGCTTCCGGGATCGCCGCGGCGGGCTCATGCCGCTCGGCGTGCCTTTCAGCGGGCGCGCTTTCGGGGGACGCCGGCGGTGCGAATTCCGTTTCCGCGGGAGGCGGCATATAGGACGCACCCTCGCCCGCGTCGGCGAGCCGGCGCCGCACCTGCAGGGCGACGTCGTCGTCGAGAGAGCTGGAGTGGGTCTTCTTGTCGTGAACCCCCAGTTCGGGCAACAAATCGAGGATCACGTTGGGCTTGACCTCGAGTTCACGAGCCAGCTCGTTGATGCGAATCTTAACCATAAGTGGCGATCCGGCGGTATTGGTCATACTCACCGGTGTCTAATGCCGAACCTTTCCGTGCGTCCCGAATTTAGTCAATCGCTTCCACTTTTCCTATCGTAACAGATTCATTTTCGGAGGCATCCGGCACGGATTGTCCCGCGGAGGAAGCAGGCGCCGCGGCATCTCCGCCCTCGGGCGCGGCGTCTTCCACGGCGGTTTCCGCGGTAGCCTCGCCAGTACCCTCGGCGGCAGCACCCTCGGCGGGGCTTTCAAACTGACCGTAATAGCTATTGACGGCCGCCTGGATGCGCTCCACCATATCGGGATCGATACCCGGAATCGCTTCCAGATCCTCCGGCGTCATGGCGCCGAGAGCTTCCACGGTGGGGATGCCGCCGAGCACCAGTTTTTCAACGATGTCGTCGGTGACGCCGTGATCGAGCAGCACGGATACGGGAGCTCCCGGTACGACCAGCGCCTCAAATTGCGACTCCGCTTCCTGGCGTTTTTCCTCTTCGCTCTTGATGTCGACGCGCCAGCCGAGGAGCTTCGCCGCGAGCCGCACGTTCTGGCCCTTTTTGCCGATGGCGAGCGAGAGCTGGGTGTCGTCGACGATCACTTCCATGTGTTTCCCGCCGGGATCGACGACGCTGACGCGCGAAATTTTCGCGGGACTCAGCGCGTGCGTGGCGAACACCACAGGATCGTCGCTGTATTCGATGATGTCGATCTTTTCGCCGCGCAGTTCGCGGATGATGGACTGCACGCGCATGCCCTTCATGCCGACGCAGGCGCCCACGCTATCCACGTCGCGGTCGCGGCTGGAGACGGCGATCTTCGTGCGCTCGCCGGCTTCGCGCGCGCAGGCCTTGATGATCACCGTGTTGTCGTAGATCTCCGGAACTTCCTGCTCGAACAGACGCATCACCAGCTCCGGCGCGGCGCGCGAAACGATGACGCCCGCGTTTTTGCCGGCCTTTTCCACGGCGCGGATCACACAGCGCACGCGGTCTCCCACGCTGAAGCTCTCGAGCTTGGACTGTTCCTTCTTCATCAGCCGGGCTTCGGTCTTGCCCAGGTCCAGAATCAGATCCGGCCCCTCGATGCGCTTCACCACGCAGTTGACCAGCTCGCCCACGCGGCCCGAATATTCGGAGTAAATATTTTCGCGCTCGGCCTCGCGCACCTTCTGCAGAATGACCTGCTTGGCGGTCTGGGCGGAGATCCGGCCCAGGGCCTCGGTGGGTTTCGGGAAGCGGATCTCGGTTCCGATTTCCGCCTGCGGATTTACTTTTTGCGCGTCCGCCAGGGAAATTTCCTTCAGCGGATCGGTGACTTCGGCGGCCACATGGCGCACGCCGAAAATCTGGATCGCGCCGGTCGACTGATCCATTTCCGCGACCAGATCCTCTTCGGTATGGAAGTGTTTCCGCGCGGCCACCAGCATGGCGTCCTTGACGGCGTCCAGAATGACCTTCGGCTCCACGCCCTTTTCCTTGGCGAGGATTTCGATGGATTGAACTATGGGTCCGAGGCTCATAAAAAAATTCCGTTGATTTCGATTCTTGAGAAAATTACCACTCGAACTTCAGGTTGGCTTTTTGCACCTGTTCGAGCGGGAACTGAATGGTCTTGCCGGGCGCGGGCTCAAGCGTCACGACGCCGCCGGCAAAGCCGGTGAGCGCGCCGGTCCAGTGGTTCTGGCTTTCCACGGGCTCGCGCAGGACGACTTTGACCTTGTGCCCGATGAAGCGCTCAAACTCGCGCGGCTTGGTGAGCTTGCGCTCGACGCCGGGCGAGCTGACTTCAAGTTGATAGCCGCCGGTACCGGGGATGACGTCCTCCACATCGAGCACCGTACCGATCTGCACGGACATGAGCTCGCAGTCGGCGTGCGACACGCCGCCGGGCTTATCGATGTACACACGAAGCAAGCGGTTATGCCCGCCTCCGAGCAGTTCGACATCGACGATCTCGATGCCTTCCCGCGAGGCGGCGCGCTCGGCAATGGCAAGCACTTTTTGCGTCACTTCTTCGCGTTGCGCCATAAAATTCTAATTCCCAATAAAAAAGTGGGCTTTCGCCCACGCACATATTGGCCACACATCCTACGGAACCATTATACACGACCCCCGCCCAATCCCCTACCGGACCCATAATTCCGAAGAGACGAGGCCCGCGCGGCGGCTTTCGACCCGCTGCAGCCGGAAGCCTTGGCGCAAGAGGTGCGGATGATGATCCGCCAGGCGGCGCGTGGCGAGTCCCGTAGCGCGATGAAAAAAAGCGTACATGACGGCGATGAGGACGCGCGCCCAGAGGTTCGCGGGACGGAATTCAGAGACGATCCAGCGTGCCGGGGAACCCGCCGAGCGGGCGGCTCTCTCGATTAAAGCGGCTCCTTCGCGGTCGTCGAAGCAATCGAGGAAGAAGTGCGTGACGATCACATCGTACTGGGACTCGCCGAGCGGGAAAATGCGCGCGTCCGCCTGGCAGTAGCGAATCCGCGCGGTTCCGGCGCGGGCGCGGGCGAGCGCGAGCATCTTCGGGCTGAGATCGACGTAGTCGACGCGGGCTCCCGGAGCGGCCGCGATCAGAGCGGCGAGAGCGCGTCCGTCACCGTCTCCCAGAGCGAGCACGCGGCGCGCGTCGGACACTTCGCCAAGCAAAGCCGTGCGGCTTCGCTCGAGCGCCTTTCCGAAAACGGCATACTCGATCCAGCGGTACGCCGAAGCGATGCTGTCGCAGTTCATCAGCTAAAATTCACCCGCCACCCGCCAAAGGCAGGAAGACCACGGGACTCAGCAGGGCGACGTCCGCCAGGACGCGCAACAGATCGGGAGAGAAACGGCGTCCGGCACGATCGAGCGCGAGAAATGCGAAGGCGCTTGCGAGTTCCGCTCCGCCGAGCACGGGACGGTGCATCCATAGCAGGGCCACGGCCAGGAGCGCGACGGCGGCGGCGGACCATCCGACGGGCCAGTCGACCTGCCAATCGTCCGTCTGGGATGCCCAGGAATTCGATTCCCATTTCTGGATGGCCGCGCAGTTGATCCAGCACAGAATGAAAAATAGCGCGATGGAGGCGGCATCAACGGCCGTGTGCACGTTGGTCCAGGCGGCCAGCGACGCTCCCAGGGCAAAGAGCAATCCCACGCTGGCCTCCTTAAGGAAGGGAGGCTGCCCGGATGCGCGGCTTTTCAGATTCCCGCCAAACATATTCACGCTGACCCGGGTTCCGGGAAATGCATGGATGACGAGGAAATAGGCGGCCACAGCGGCGAGCAGAAAACATCCGCGCCGCAAGAGGACGGGCGGAAGGCATTCGAGCGCGAGCCATGCCGAACCAGCGAGCACCAGCATCCACACGGGCAAAAGAACTCGCCAGTAGGCGCGATAAAAACGGTGGCGCGGCGATCCGCATTCCCCACGCCACACATCGAGGGCGCGATCCGCGGCATAAATCAGCCAGACGGAAGCCGCCAGGAGCACGGCGGGCGCGAGCGCCGGCGCAACATGAAAACAGCGGAGGAACAGAATTTGCCAGAGCAGCGCGACAAAGGGCGCGTCCAGACTCAGCAGGTTGGGCCACAACCAGAATTTCGGCGCGAGGCGGTCCTCCGTCGCTGCCGGATTCCACAGGCTCGCAGGCACCATTTCATTATGACGGCGGAGCCCACAAAGAGGGGACGTCGGGCTGGCGCGCGGCCCATACCGTCCAGGCGGCGATGAGAACAAGCAGCACCGCGACGACGATCCACGTAAGGACGGCGGCTAGCGAGGATTTCTTTCGCGGTTCGCTCATGGCGAGGCTACCAAGAATTTTAGCCTGGGCGGCTAACGCCAGTCGTCGATCACGTAGGCATCCGGCCGGTTGAATCCCGCGGCGTGCGGACGCTGCATGGCGACGCCCTGCACGTCCACTTTATATCCATGCGCGCGCATGCGCCGGAAGGCGTCCTCGCGGGCCAGATTCACGCCTGCTTCGAGCTTCAACGCGCGCGAGGCCGCGAAGGCGTCGCAGGCGTCGAGCAACCTGTCAAATCTTTCGCCGGCACGAGTACCGCCGCGCGCCGCGGCGAACTTCACGTAGCACACCTTTGCGCCCCCCTCCGAGCCCGGTCCGTTGAGGCACACGGCAAATGCGTCGAGTGTGCCGCGCGCATAGAGGAGCACGACGTCGCCGGTTCGCTGCGCGAGAGCGGCCCGGATTTCGCCGCTGAGATCGAGTCCTTTGTGAATCGAGCGGGTGAGCTTTCCGCACGCCTGGATGGCCTGCTCGCGGCGGTTCTTCGGAAGATCCGAGAGCAGCGTAAAGGCGTCGCTCGTGCGTGTCGCGCGCGGCTCGGGAGTGTACGACATCAGAGCGGTCAGGTATCCCGGCCAATAGCCGAACTTCTGATACAGACCGACGTGCCTGGGGCTGTGCGGGAACGTGAATAAACCGGTGTGCCGCAGGCCCCAGCTTTCGAACACCTTCATGGTTGCCGCGAGCAGGCGCTGGGCGACGCCCCCGTTCCAATATTCGGGCAGAACGGTGAGCGGTCCGAAGAAACCGAACGAGCCCCAGCGGGTGACGACGTTCGATCCGACCAGGCGGCGTCCGTCGCGCGCGGCGAGCACTTTCACATGCGCGGAGTGCCAGCGCGGCGTCATGAAACTGCGATCGCCCATGAAGTCCTCGGGCGCGGGCAAGCCGAGGAACGTTCCGAACGCGAGCCTCACGATGCGGTCGGCTTCCGGGAGTTCGCTTTTCTTGAGGGAGCTGATCTTGATGGAGAGCGCGGATTTATCGCTTGCGGAGGGCGGCATAGAGGGATTTTAGCCGAGATCCGGGATGGACGTAGACGTTTGCGTTTGCCCGCGCAAGACAAAGCGTTCGAGCAAAAATGGGTTCCGGATCCCGAGCGTACACCGGGCGGGCTAAGAGTCCGCCGCAGGCCGTGGATGTCTTGTCCCTTGACACCGTGGGCCTGCCCCACACCTGTCAGGACTGTCTCGTCTGAAAAACGCATTCCGCCCGGAAAACCACACGCAGATTAATTTCCACCGCGCGAAGCCCGCCGGAGTTCAGATCGCGATATTCACCAGGCTGACGATCGCGCCGACCTTCCACCTTGTGGCTGGCACCTCGGAACAGGATAGACGATCGGGAGTTCGCCGGGGCGAAAACGCGGCAGGGACCGGACTAGAATCCGGGACTAGAATAGAGACATGGAAGATACTGGCGATCGCATCCTTTGGTTCGTGATCGGCGCCGCGCTTGGCGCGTCCGTCGCTCTGCTTTATGCCCCGATGCCGGGCGACAAAACCCGGCGCATCATTTCGCGCAAGGCTCGCGAGGGCCGCGAGGTTCTGGAAGACGGCGGACGCGATCTGCTCGACCGGGGCCGCGATCTTTATAAACAGGGACGGCGCGTGGCCGACGAAGCGGCCGATTTGTTCGAGCGCGGCCGCAAGATGGTCGACGGCTAAGCGAACGCCGCCAAACCCAGGAGCTTCGTGGAAATGTTGACCGCGGCTTCGCACCCGACCTTTGTCAACGAGCCGTACGCCGATTTTTCCCGGCCCGAGGTGTGGGCGCAGGCCGAAACCGCGCTGGCGCGGGTCCGTTATCAATTTGGCCAGGAATATCCCTTGTGGATCGGGGGGGCTGCGCGCCGCACCGGCGATTTTCTGGTCAGCACGAATCCATCGCATCCGGAGGAAGTTGTCGGGCGGTGCGAGAAGGCCGGGGTAGAGCTTGCTGCGCGCGCGGTCGAGGACGCTGACGCTTTTTTCCCTGAGTGGAAGCGAGTGTCACCGAAAGATCGCTCCGCGCTTTTGATGCGCGCAGCGGCGATCCTGCGGGAGCGCAAGTTCGAATTCGACGCGTGGCTGGTGGTGGAAGCGGGCAAACCCTGGCCCGAAGCCGAAGCGGAGGTCTCCGAGGCAATCGACTTCTGCGAGTATTACGCGCGCGAGATGCTGCGCGTGGCCGATCCGCCCGCGTTGACCCAACTCCCCGGCGAGCGGGACCAGATGGTTTATCTGCCGCTGGGAGCGGGGATGGTGATTCCGCCGTGGAATTTTTCGCTGGCGATTCTGGCGGGCATGACGGTGGCCGCGCTGGTGGCGGGCAACACCGTAGTGATCAAGCCTTCGAGCGAGACGCCTGTCATCGCTCACAAGTTCGCTGAGGTTTTGCTCGCCGCCGGATTTCCGCCGCGCAGCGTGCAACTCTGCGTAGGCAGCGGGGGAGTGACCGGGGACACGCTGGTGGAGCATCCGCGGACGCGCTTCATCGCTTTCACCGGTTCCCGCGACGTCGGTCTGCGCATTCATGAACTGGCCGCCAAGCCACGCTACGGGCAGATCTGGATCAAGCGGGTTTCCGTCGAGCTCGGCGGCAAGGACGCCATCATCGTCGATCGCGACGCGGATCTCGAAAGCGCGCTCACGGGCGTGGTGCAATCGGCTTTCGGATATAGCGGGCAAAAATGTTCCGCTTGTTCGCGCGCGATTGTGGATGACGCGATCTACGATGAGTTTCTCGACAAGCTGCGCGTGCGCGTGGAAGCGCTGACCGTCGGCCCGGCCGAGGACCCTGCGAATTACATAGGACCGGTGATCAGCGCCGGGGCACAGAAGACGATTCTCAATTACGTGGAGATCGGGAAGAAAGAAGCGCGATTGCTCACGCACTCGCCCGGCCCGAGGGGCGCCGATACCAGCGGTCATTACGTGGCGCCCACGGTCTTCGCGGACGTCGATCGCGGGGCGCGCATTTTCCGCGAGGAAATTTTCGGCCCCGTTCTCGCGATCGCGCGCGCACGCGATTTCGACCACGCGATGGAGCTCGCGAACGACACCGAATACGGACTCACCGGCGCAGTTTATACACGCAATCCGGAGAAGATCCGCCGCGCGAAAGAAGAGTTCTTCGCCGGGAATCTCTATATCAACCGCAAGTGCACGGGCGCGATGGTGGGCGCTCATCCTTTTGGAGGATTCAACATGTCGGGAACGGATTCCAAGGCGGGTGGTCCCGATTATCTGCTCCAATTCCTGCAAGCCAAGGCGATCGCCGAAAAATTATAAGCGAAGGCGCGGACGGGCGATCAGCGAACCTCGGTTCCTTTCGGCTTCATTCGAGAGGTGAGAAAAGTCTTGGGGAATTCGCCCTCGCCGGCCAGGATGAAATTCGGGAAGCGCTTGAACCACATACCCGCGGGAACCTCGGGCTCAGCTTCGAGCCAGTGTTTCAACTCCGTAAAATCCTCGACCGCAATTCGACCGTCCCGGAAGCGCTGTAGCAAGTGATCCAGAATCGCCGGTGGAGGCGGTTTCCGGACTTTAGGCATCCGTGAATTGTTTGTGGAAGACCACCCGTTCGATTTGAGCGGAGAGTCGACGAATCTCCTCAGGATCGACGGCGGTTTTCAATCGGCCAAGCAACGCGGCAAGGGCCTGATCGGAAGTATCTTCGGCCGGCTCATGAGGGGCCACGGAGACGCCCCTCCCGTTCTTGGTGCCGCGGGCTTTCGACGGTATCTTGCTGGGCACACTTCCAGTCTACACGCGATGGGAAGACGGGTAGCCATGCGAATTTCAATCACGCAAGGTCCCCGCGCTTCAATCAGGAAGGCCCCCGGGGCCTCCCCCTGAGCTAAGATATGCGGGTGAGGAATCCATCCATGCCCAGTTCGCTGCTCCGCGCGGCGCTGCCACCCGTGCTTCTGATCGCGGCCACCTGCTTCTTCCCGGCCTGCTTCGCCGCCGAGACGGACTCGCCGGCGGTGAAGGAACACATCGACAAGGCCGTGAAGATCGCCGGCAAGGATTGGGCCGCGCAGGAAAACTTTTTCTGTGAAATGCCGGTCCCGAATCTTCCCACTGATCCGCAAATCACCCCGATGAAGATTTTCGACAACGTCTACATCCTGGGCAGCACAAGCACGACGATTTACGCGTTCAACACGTCGGAGGGCATCGTGCTGATCGACGCGGGCTATCCCAATCAGGCCGATACGGTGCTGCTGCCGCAACTGAAGAAGCTGGGCCTGGATGAATCGAAGATCAAGTATGTGTTCCTGGGGCACGGGCACGTGGATCACTACGGTGCGTCGAAATATTTGCAGGAAAAATACGGGACGCACATCGTGCTTTCGGAGGCCGATTGGGACTTGATCGACCGTGGCGCGGGCATGGGCAAACAGCGGCGCGACGACGCTCCCAAGCGCGACCTGGTGATCAGTGACGGACAGACCATGAAGATCGGCGATTTCTCCATCACCGCGGTGCTGCTGCCGGGACATACGCCGGGAACCCTCGGCTATATTTTCCCGGTCACGGACGGCAAGAAGAAGTACACGGCGGGAATGTTCGGCGGGACGGTGTTGCTGCCGCGCATCGCTTACAGCCTGGACGAATACGTGAAGTCGCTCGAGAAATGGCAGGAGGCCGCGAAGAAATACAAGATCGACGTGCAGTTGCAGAATCACCCGCACATGCTGAATCTTCCCGACAAGCTCGACAAGCTGCAATCGCGCAAGCCGGGAGACCCGAGCCCGTTCTACGTGCCGACGGCCACGTACGCCCGCTACTTTCAGGTGATCGCGGAATGCACGCTCGCGCAGAAGCAGCGCGCGATCGAAAATCCGCCGACGACGAAAAAAGAGAAGTAGCAAAAGCGGGAACAGCAGGTCCCTCGACTCGCGCTCGGGATGACACGGGCGGCCGGTTGTGGCTTGCGCGATTATTTAACCGTGCAGGGCTGCGGATTCCACTTGGAGCCGTCGGCCAATTTCTTGAACTGGTAGGTCACGATGTACGGCTGTGTCAGATATTCGGGATCGACGACCATCGATGAGAAAGCCAGCCACTGACCGCTCTTGGGAATATCAATCACGCGGAAGTGCTCGGTGAGCACGGCGTTGCCGGTGTAGGGCATGCCGTTTTTATAGTAATAACCGGCCTTCAAATTGGTGGTGACGGCGGCCATGCTTCCACCTTTTTCGAAGCCTTCCTTGCCGCCGAGCTCGTGCCATTGGGCGACCGAATATCCCTGCCAGCTTGGGGCTTCGCCCGCGGGCGGTCCGGCTTTCGCGGCCGCGGCTCCCATGCCGCCGCCCTGAGGCGTGAAATGGAACAGACGCGTCTGCGTGCCGAAGTCGGCTTCCATCTTGAGCGTGTTGTCGTCCTGCCAGGTGATGTGAAGGTGCGTGGGCTGGCGCAGGATTCCGGGCGCGCCGTAGGCTTTGCACTGATTGCCTTCGGCCTCATCCTTGGCGGGATCCCAACCCAGCGCGATTTTGCGTTCGGCTGGATTATACGGGATGTTGCTGCCGGCGGGCCGTTCGCCGGGCAGGTTCACGGCTCCGGGAGCACCCGCGCCGAAATCGCCCTTCTCGGCGGTCAGCATGCGCTGATGCCAGTCTTCGGTGATGACGGCGGTCCAATAGCCGGTCATATCGAGAGGCGCATCGGCTTTCGCGGGCAAGGCAGGAGCAGCGCCCCGTCCGCCGCGGCCCTGCGCCGCGAGAGTGGCGGGCAGAGCGAGCGTCACGAGCGCGGCGGGAACAATGAGAGCAAGCCTTTTTGCGTAGGTCATGAGATTTCCTTACTTGCCCTTCTTCTTGGCGGAAATGCTGCGGTACACGGCTTCCACGAATTTCGCGGTCACGCCCGGTTCGCGGCCGTATTCGGGATCGTAGTCCATGGTGGGTTTCGCGGCTCTGACCTGCGCGAGCGTCATGTTGCCGTCCACCATTTTCTGGATGCGCTCCCGAATGACGGTGAGCATGTCGCGGTAGTAGCCGAGATCGGCGGCGTCCGCGAGCCAGCCGTGGCCGGGGATGATCATAGTGCCGCCCTGCGCCATGAATTCAGTGACGCACATATCGAAGATGTTATTTAAAGCGGTAATCTCGCCGTCGATAGAACCGCCCTTATCCACGTCGATCGGCGGATATTGATCGGCGATAAAAATATCGCCGGTGGCGATGACGTCGGACTTGCGGAAGAAGACGATGCTGTCGCCGTCTGTGAGCGCGTTCGGCATATGCGAGACTTGCACGGCCTGATCATTGAAGAACCGGTGCAGATTGTAATGCGCGGAAAAATACGTATTGGTGGGGATTCCATCGTCGGGAAGCTTCATTTCGCCCATACGCTTGGATGCAAGTTCCTGAGCCAGGATGATTTCGCTGCCCTGCTCCTCTTCGCCCAGCACGCCGAGCGCGTGGAACAGTTTCGAATCCCGGATCTTGGCGTTGCCGCCCACGTGATCGGGCAGCGGGCTGGTGTTGATGATGGTCCGGATGTTGGTCGGCGCGAAGGCGTGGGTCGCTTGCCAGGTATCGGCAAACGGGGACGCGGAGTCCGGCCGCTCTGGCGGACGGGTCTGCCTATCGAGACCTTCGATCGCCGCGAGCACCTTGTCCGCGGCCTGTTCGGCGCCCGAATCCACCAGCAGGACGCCGTCGCCGCCGACCGACGCCGCGATATTCCCGCCCGCACCGGCGATCACATACACGTTGCCGCCCGCGTGGAGCGCTTCGACTTTGTCGTAGGTGGGAGCGCGCTTGGGCATCGCATCGGCGCGCTCGGCGATTTTCGTCGAGGCATCCGTGTAGGTGGGCTTCAGCGTGAACTGCGCGGTGGGAGCCTTCAGAGCGATCCCCTTCGCGTGCCATTCCGGATAGGTTGTCTCCGCGCCGCCGCGCACGCCTTCGAGCGGCACCTTGTACTTCACGGCGACTTCCGTCAGGTACGGATTCTCGCCCATGAAATAATTCGGGACGCGATAGCTGTCGGCGTCGGCGCCGATCTCTTCCTGCTGCGCGGCGCACGGATACGGCGGAATCTGGACGTTCGGCGCGCGAATATAGGTCGCGCTGCGCACCACCGGCTCGGTGAGGTAATCGTCGTCGTAGGTGGTGACCACCCAGGTGAGATAGGGCTCGTCGAGCGAAACATGTTCGATCGTGGTGGCGCGGAAGCTGCTCGGTACGCCGTTACGGCGATGAAACGCTTCCTTCATGTGGGAGCTTTCGATGATCAGGGTGTCGCCCTTGAAATGGCCTTTGGAGAAACCCTCCCAGGTATGCACGGCGAGCGGCGAGAGACCGGGACGTCCATCGAGCCAGATCATGCGGTCGCCCGGGGTTTCATCGTAGGAAACGCGATAGGCCACCAACTGGCGGTTGATCGGGGTGGTCAGCTGCTCGATGCGCATCGGATCGGGACCGAGCGGCTGGTAGCCGGTGGGATGCGGACGGCACTGCAGAATGTACGAAGTGGAAACCCACTCTTCGTTATACGTGTCGCCGCGCATGCGCGCCGCGTCGTTCAGCGGAAGGCCCCAGTATTCGCCGGGATCGGGACCCGAACCGCGCTCGTGCGTATCTTCCTGGCCGATCTTACGCCATGTTCCGGAGATATCTGTTGGCGAACCAGCGCCTTTCCCGCCCTGGGCGAACACCGGACGCATTCCCAGCACCGCCAGAAACACCAGTCCGGCAGCTATTCCGAATCGACGAAAGCTCTTCATGTTTTGCTCCTGAAACCGCCACCGAACGGACCAATCCCGCTGTGGTGAGGCGCGAAAAAATTATAGTCATGTGGATTCACGACTGTCAACCTCAGCCGCCCCTTCCGGCGGCCCAAAATCGGGCTCTGATAGCATGGCTCAAGGCCGAAAATGGGAACGGATCTGCGTGGAAAAGTGATCGTTATGACGGGCGCGACCTCGGGGATCGGCGAAGCGGCCGCAGGGAAATTGGCACGCGACGGCGCGCGGCTGGTTCTGATTGCGCGGGATCGCGCGCGGGCAAAAGAGACCCTCGAAAAGCTACGGGGTTCATCCACGTTGAAACCCAGCATCTTAGAACCCACCGTTTTCTACGCCGATCTTTCGAGGCTGGGGGAGATGCGGCGCGTGGCGGGGGAAATCGCCGAGGCCGAACCCCGCGTCGATGTCCTGGTGAACAACGCCGGAGGTGCGTTCGCGCATCGCCGAATTACCGAGGACGGGCTGGAGATGACCTTCGCGGTCAATCATATGGCATATTTCGTCATGACTCTTGGCCTGCTCGATCGGCTTGGCGGACCGGGCCATCGTTCGCCGGCGCGCGTTGTCAACACAGCTTCGATGACCTACGCGAGCGCGGTGTTCGATGTAGACGATCTGCAGTCCGCCAAAGGTTACACCGGAGCGGGCGCGTATGCACGCTCGAAACTCGAGAATATTCTGTTCACCCGCGAGCTCGCGCGCCGCCTGGAAGGAACCGGGGTGACCGCGAACTGTTTCCACCCGGGCTTCGTGGCCACGCGCATCGGGCACCAGGACGGCGGTACATCGAAGATCTGGGGCATTTCGAACGCGGGCGCGCTCGCGCCGGAAGAAGGGGCAAAGACTCTGATCTATCTGGCAACGTCACCCGAGGTCGCGGCGGTCAGCGGGAAATACTTCGTGCGCAATCGGCCGGAACAGCTCGCGAAGAACGCGCTCGACGATCACGCCGCGCGGAGGCTATGGGAAGAGAGCGCCCGCATCGCGCAAATAAAACCATAAACCCGCGCGATCAACCCTATTTCACTTTCTTGATCCAGGCAAGAATTGGACCGGAGACGGTTTTGTCGGGCGTATCGATCGAGAACACTTCCGACATGTGACTTTCGCCCTTCTCGTACAACATCGTCGGGCAATTCGACGGATTGTTCTTGCACAGATCATCGTGCAGGGTCTGATAAAAGGGAGCCATCCCGCCGTTCACGCCGGGATCGAGCTCGGCGGAGGCGAACAGGAGCTTCACTTTAGTTTTCCGCAGCTCGGGCAAGCTGGAGCGCATCTCGAGCGTCGCGGCATCGGGAGGCGCGGCGGCTCCGCGTCCCGCTCCCTCGGCGGCGGGCGTCGCGCGGCTGGGGCCGTCGATCAATCCATCGGTCGAACCCGGTCCGTTTGCTCCGCAGGTCGCGCCGGCTCCATAAAAGATTCCGCCAGGCTGATTCGGCGCTGGACCGCGTCCGCCGCCGGGCACCTGGAGAGGTGTAATGTTGAACTGCCCGGACATGGAAATCGCGCCCTTCACCCCGACGCCTTTCGGTCCCCACAATTCGGGACGCCCGAGATAGATTCCAAGCGGACCGTTGCCGGCCGATTGCGCCCACAGAAACATGCGGTCCGGATTGCCGTGGTATTTGGCGATATTCTCTTCCGCCCACACCACCATCTTCGAAACGTCGCGGCCCGGATCATCCCAGCTCTGGCCGGGATGCCTCTGCATCACCAACACGACCATCCCGTTACGCACGCCCCAGCGTCCGATGTTGTCCATGAAGGCGTTGGCTTCGCGGTTCTGCTGCTCGGTTTTATTACCGGCGCCTCCCGGAATGTACATCAGGACGGTGCGCGATCCGCCGCCTTTTTCCGCGGTGAACACGTCGAGCACGTCCTTCGTGTTCGGTCCGAAGGAAACGTCGCGCGTAATGGCGACGCCCGGATAAAGCGGCGTGACCTTGCTATGAATGTCGTTCGCCGGCATCAGCGGGCGGTACAGCTTCGCGGTACACGCGGGGTCCACGATATGCCCGATTTTCACGAGCTGCGCTTCGATGTCGGCGGGCACCTGGGCCGCGGCCAGTCCCGCGGTCATCAGTGCAATCGCGGCCAGTGGATAAAGCGTTGTGAATTTCATATGTCGATGTCCTCGGATGACGGTCAAGAGTGAACGCCCACGTTAGAGGATACAGGAAATGGGAAGGGTTGGGCGACGTGCCCGCTCCAAGGCTGTCGCGGCTCGGTAGATCGGGTTACTTCACTTCGACGAGCTCGATCGCTTCGTGGCTCGGCCCTTCGATCATCACGGCACGCAGATCGCCGAGCTTGTACGGCTTGCCGATGAATCTTATTTTTTCGTTCCGCAGTTTCGCGATCCATGCGTCCAGATCCTTGACGCTCAGCGCGAAATGATCGTAGAGCTGGCCGCGCGTGGGCGCGAGAGGACGCGAGGGTCCGGGCACATTCGAAGGATTGGGATACCAGTTGAGCGCCACGTCATCGAACGTCACGCCGCCGGTGGGCGAGCGCAGCATGCCCGGTTTATCCAAAGCCGGCCAGCTCTCTTCTCCGCGTTCTTTCGACGCGGAAATTCTGCAGCCGGGTTCCGGGCGCGGCACGACGCCCTCGCGCGGCGCGGCGTTTAAATGCGTCACGTACCAGGTGGTCGCGCAGACGGGCTCCTCCTGATACATGTGCACGTGATTGAAACGCTCGCGCGGCAGGTTGCCCTGATACTCGATCAACGCGTGGTCGGGACCTTCCATATACGCGAACCCCTCGCCGCCCGCCGGTTTCACGCCCTTCGCCTTCGCGTCGGCGATCTGGGACCGGGTCAAACCCAACGATCCGCCGGTGCCCGGCCACGTATCGCTGCTGACCAGCACGGACGCTTCGCCTTCGCCGGTATAGAGCGGCAGCAATTTCACGTCGCCGGCATGCTGGAAGCGAGCCAGATCCGCGCGTTCGTCGGTCACATGCCAGCCGAAATGCCAGATGGCCGTTTGCGGCCCGCCATTGAGAGGAGATTTCGGAGGCTTCGCGACTTTATTGAAGAGCACGTAGACGTTGCCGGTCTTGAGCGCGGGCAGCCCGGCGAACACCACTCTTTCCGTGCTGGGGAATTGCTTCTTGTAGAAGGCGATGGCCGCTTCCAGATCCGTGGAATTCAAATGCAGATGATGAAAGCCTGGAGCGGGCAGTGTCTGAGCTTGCGACGGCGTTTGGGCACTCGCGAGCGCCGCTCCCAGTACGAACAGCGCCGGTAAGATTGGAATCCGCATGCCGGTATTTTAGCGGATCGGTCGCGACCGACCGGCTTATCTGATTTGAGGTATTGCGAGTTGACGGCAGATCGCGCGAGCGAGGCGGTTGTCAATTTCGCCATGGCGCGGGACCGGAACGTGCGCTCCGGTGACTGGATTACCCTAAATGGAATGGCGGCCGCCTCCCGTTCCAGCTTGCACCCGTGGCGACGCAGGTGTTCGAGCAGTTGGCGCCGCTTCACGACCGGTGAGCGCCGGCTTCCACCGTGAGAGGAAGAAGCTCGACGAAATCCGCCTCAACGGCACTGGCACCCGGATCGGGCGTAGGCAGCGCACGTCCTTCTTCGAGACAAATCTGCGCCAATTCCGTAACCGCATCGGCGATCATCCGCCGCGCGTCCTCCAGGTCGAACCCCTGGCTGACGGCTCCCGGGAAATCGAGGACCTCGGCCATCACCATGCGATCTTCGCCCTTTGGAAGATAGTAGGCAACGTGATACCGCAGCATAGCTCTAGGATAGCGGGAAAAATTAGGATAGCGGGAAAAATTACGCTGCGAGCATGCAAAAGCGAGTCAAAGTCGCCGCGCCGGAAGCACAGGTTGTTCAAAAGCGCTGCGCGGCGAGCGCGGCCTGTAACTGGGCAAGCGAGCGGTCCGATCCCTGAAACAGATCCCGCGGCATGACGCGATAATCCATCAACTGCGCGTAAATCAAGTCGGCGTGGTTGTAATTCAAGCCCCAGCCTGCCAGATATTGCAGCCGCATGTTCAGATCGCGATTGATTTGCGCGCCTTTGAGCCACGGACGCAGCTCGTCGTCGCGCCCGGCGTAGGTGCTCATCAGAGCAAACGCCGATCCCAGGCCCACCTCCGCGAGCGAGGCCACGACCTTGGCATGATCCGGCCGCTTCAGGCGTGCGTCGAGCTCATCCACGTTAATGAGTTCCGGGTTAATCGTTTCCGGCTCCGCGCGGCCCACCAGCACCACGTCGTAACCTTCGTTTTTCGCGTCGCTGTTCCAAATGGTCCCATGCGGGAAAACGGAGAAGAACGTCGCGAGCTCGCTTTTGATGGTCTCGACATCGCTCTCATAAAGCGGCACCCATTGCGTCACCACGCCGCCCGGATTCAAATGTTGCCGGCAGAGCTCGAAATATTCTTTCGAGTACAGGGTCGAGGTGCCTTTTACCCATGGATGAATCGGATCGGACGTGATGATGTCGAACTTGTCTTTACTGGTGAGCACGAAATGCCGCGCGTCGTCGTAAAAGATACGGGTGCGCGGGTCGTGCAACACGTCATAATTCTGCGTCTTGAAATATTGCGAGCTTGCGCGCGGGACCAGCGGCTCGATTTCGCTGATCGCGATGTGTTTCACGCCGGGGTGCAGCACGAAAGTTCCGGCGGTCACGCCCGCACCGAAGCCGACTACCAGAACCGACTCGGGCTTGTTCACGAGCAGCGCCGAAAGATGCCCCAGCATCCTTTGCAGACGCATGTCGAACGGCTCGGTGGTGGCCTCCACCTTGCCGCTGACGTGAAAATAGCGCACGCCGCCGGGATATTCCGAAATCGCGATGGAGGAATTTCGGCCCTCGCCCATATACAGCAGCCGGCTGTTGTAATCCTTGTATTCATTCATCCTGCGGCCGTAGGCCATCGCGAGCCAGGGCACCTCGCGCACGGTGCGCGCCCCCACAGCCCCGATCGCGATCGCGGCGATCAAAATCGCAAGAGCGAATTTCGACGTTCGCGTCGCGGAGCTTCGCACCAACGGCGCAAGCACAATCAGCGCCGCGAGAGCGGAGACCACGATGAGCCAGCGCTCCGCTTGCCGCGTCCCGAGCAGGGGAATCAGAATCATGCTGAACAGGAGCGCACCGGCAATGCCGCCAAGGGTGTTGGCCGCATAAACCGTGCCGACCAGAGCGTCCGCTTTCAGTGCGCTTCGGGACGTCGCTGGGATCGCATCTGGCGTCGCTCGCGTCGCATTTGGATCGTTCGTTGACGCTCGTTCGGCGAGCGCGCCGAGCGCCAGAGGGAAGCTGGCACCCCATAAGATCGCGGCCGGCAAAATCGCCCAGGCGCAGCGCGTGAAATCCAGAGTAAAGATGGCGAGAGGGCGCACCAGCAGCGTGGGATCGAAGTTCGGAGAAGGGATCAGGGTGGAAATCGTATAGGCCGCCCAAGCCGTCGCGGCCGCGAGCAGACACTGGCATAAGCCCAGCGCGAGGCGCGCATTCGCACGCCGGGCGAGCAGCGCTCCGACGGCGCTTCCGATGCCCAACCCTGCGAGAAAAACCGCGAGAATGATCGAAAATGTGTAGACCGTCGCCCCCAGCATCAACGAAAGCTGGCGCGTCCATACGACCTCGGCTCCCAGCGCGCATAGACCGGACAAGGCGATGGCGAAGTATACGGTTCCTCTCGACGAAGGAATCGCCGAAGAAGCTGACGGATTTTCTGTTGCGATCCGCGCTTCATACCCGTTTTGGGGCCCATCTTTCGCGACTCGCGCGAGCAGGAGACTGGCGGCCCCTACCGCAATATTGATTCCTACGGCCACCGCAGTGCCGATCGCCATATCGTACAGGCGCAGCAGATAGAAGCCCGCGAGTACGGCTCCCAGCACCGCGCCCGCGATGTTCCCGCCGTAGAAAAACCCGAGCCAGGCGACCCCTTCCGGACTCATCTCCACCCAGCGCGAAACGGCGGGGAGCGAAGCGCCCATCAGGAGCGTCGGAGGGATGAGGCATAAGCCGGCGATAGCCGCGCGCAGCACGATGGCTCCGAATCCGGCGATGCCGATCGCATTCGCCAGCGCCGGATAGACGTCGTTGATCCGCGGAGCGCCATAGAGCACCAGGATTCCGCAGGCTCCGATGCCGAGCTCGATCCACGCGTAAATCTTTAGCGGATGGGCACGCGGGGAAACCACGCGCGGCAGCAGTAAGCTCCCCAGGCACATGCCCCCCATATAGGTAGCGAGCAGCACGCCGAGCGAAACGGCCGACGAGCCGATCACCAGTTGCAGCAACTGGAACCAGACAACCTCATAGATGAGAGCGGCGCATCCACTGCCTGCGAACAGAAGTACGAGGAGGAAAAGAAAGCGGCGCATGCGGCAAATCGGTTCGCGGAGCGAAGAGGATCAGTATCGCACGAGAGAACCACCAGCGTTGGATGAGCGAGGAAATACGGAGCGCCGTTTTAGGCGATTCGCGTGGTCCATCGCGCGCCGGTACCGATCGCGGGAATAATCGTTCTCCTAGATTTTCGAAGTATATAGGCCTTCGATTTTGTCTCCCATGCCGGTTTGCCGGGGTAGCGTGAAGGCGGCTAAAGGCGCCCGGTCTCGGGGACGGCCGAGGCAGAAAGGGGTAAACGTCCATGGGTGATCCTATCGTAGTGTTCCCGCCGAGCGGCGGTGGCAACTAGTCACTGAACCAAGCCCCGGGGACGTCTGGACCAACCGGCGTCCCTCGGGAGCCCGGATCGAGTGCCGGACAGAAGTCTTCGAAGCTCCTGCGGTATCGTCCCTGTCCCGTAAATCACGAACGAAGTACTAGTATTACCATGCATTTGCCCATTTTGGGATAATAGAACTTCCCAATTCCGATTAATAGAAATATGCCGGAATAATAATGAGGAAATTCTGGTAGTATGCTTACGTAGTTAAGGCACCATGGCAGCGCTTATTGGCGTATGCCTGGTCCTCGCTCTGTGGATGACCGGTTCGCGCTCTGCAGCCGGCCCTCGCACTGGATCGATAGAGTCTGGTTTGCAATGGGATCAGGCTTATTTCGACATCACCTCCCAAGCCCTCCGTTACCGGAAAGCAGGAGATCCCCGTTCCGCCGAAGCGCTCTACCAGCGTGGCGTGGAGGCAGCCGCCCGGCGTAACGACCAGCTCGCCGTCGTGCGGTTCCTGATGAGCGTCGGCGGATGCCGTTTGCTGCTCATTGAATATCGTTCGGCACTCACGGCCCTGCTCGAGGCGCGCACGCGCGCCGTAGCCCTCGAAGACACCCTGGATGCGGGCGCCATCGCCGTAAATCTCTCCAGTCTTTATTTACAGATGTGGGATCTTTCCGCGGCGCAGAGGGCCGCCGAGGAAGGTCTGGCGGCAAGCCTGCATTTCCCCGATGCCTACTACCTGCCCGCGTTGTTGCTGCAAGAGGGCCGAATTCATTCGCTCGAAAACGACGGGCGGAACGCGGAGGAATTTTACCGCCGGGGTCTTGAAGCCGCGCGGAGCCGCGGCGACAGCTCCACCGAGGCGCGCGCCTGGGATTGGCTCGGCGACGCGTACTTTGCTCGCGACGAAATCGCCCAGGCCGAGACGTTCTACCTGGAGGCGTACCGTTTACGCCTGCTTACCAAATCGGGAGAGCTCGGATTTTCCTATGGACGGCTGGGAGCCCTCCGCCTGAGTCAAGGACGCCTGCCGGAGGCCGATCGTTTGACCCGTTTAGCGGGACAGGCGGTTCGGGCCGGTCTGCTCGGTTGGCCCGATTCCGTGCTGCGCGAGCAGGAGGCCGACATCCATTTGGCGGGCGGAGCGCTGGAGCTGGCGCTCGAGGATTTCTCCCAGGCGGCCGCGGCCGCAGCCGAGTGGCGCCTCCGCGTTCTTCCTTCGCGTTCCGCGCTCGCGGCGGCCAATACCGGCCTCGAAGAAAAAATCTACCGGACGTTTGTCGAAACGGCCGCGGGCTACGCCGTGCGATCGCACAGCGCCACGTGGGCCGCGCGCGCGTTCCAGGCGCTCGAAATGAATCGCGCCGCAAGCCTCCGTCAAAGCCTCGCGCTGGCCGAAGCGTGGCACGAAAAGCTACCCCCGGAGTATTGGGAAGCCATAGGACGGCTGGAATCGGTGGAGGCAAAAGCAATCCACACGGGGAAAATCGATGAGGAAACGGCCAATCTCCGTTTGAAAATTTCCGAAATGGAAGCGCTCGCGGGGCTCGGCTTCGCGGTGAAGAAAGACGAGAATTATCGCATTCAGAGTTCACTTACTCATTTACAGGCCGGTCTAGAAGAACCAGAACTACTTCTAACCTTCCTGCTAGGCAAGGATAGCTCCTATGTCTGGGCAGTGAGCCGGGAGTCGCTGCATCTATACCGGATCGGCCGTGAGCGGGCCATTGCGGAAGAAGTAGCGGCGTTGCGGGAAGCGATCCTGAAGGGTGCGTCCGGAGGCGCGGCGGAGGGCGGACGGGCGGGTGAGGGCGAGACGGGTGCGGAGCGGCAAGGTCAGAGGCTATACGAGGACTTATTCGGACCATTAGATCCGAGGGAGCGATCCAAAAAAACTTGGCTGCTCTCTGTGGAAGGGGTGCTCTTTCAGGCGCCTTTTGCGGCCCTGAGGGAGCGCGCCGGTGGTCACACGGCTTATATGGTGGAGAGACATTCGGTGCAAACGGTGCCCGGAGCGTTGCTCTTAGGCAAGCCCGCGGATCGAGCCGGACGCGGTCTGTTCCTGGGCGTCGGCGATCCCGTTTACAACACCGCGGACGCGCGCTGGCGGGGCAACCCCAGTTCGCACCGCTTCCTTCTCCTCGGCGACACGCCGGAGCCGGATCAGCTGGCGCGCCTGGTGGCGAGCGCCGACGAAGTGCAGGCGAGCGCTGCAAGCTGGCAGAGGAGCTCGGGAACAGCGGCGCTTCTCGAGGGATTTCAGGCCTCGCGCGAGGGTTTTCTCGAGCATCTCTCCGCGCGCCCGCGCGTCATTCACCTGGCAACCCACGTCGTGTACCCGCAAGTTATGCTGCCGGGGTTCAACCGGGAGCAATCGTTCATGGCCTTCAGCATCCTTCCGTCCTCACCGGAGAAAACCTCGGGCACGTCCGAAGGTCCCCAATACCTGAGCACCGCGCGCATCGCGACGCTGCAGGTTCCGGGCGCTCTGGTGGTGATGACGGGATGCGCCACCGGGGACGGCGATGTTCGCGCCGGGGCGGGGTTGCTCGGCCTGACGCGCGCCTGGCTGATGGCGGGCGCTTCCGCGGTGCTCTCCACGGGATGGCCCGTGGAAGACTCGCCCGGCGAAATCTTTTCCAGGTTTTACCAATACTACCCCGAAGCATCCGCTGCCGAGGCCTTGCGGAAGAGCCAGGTCGACATGCTGCATCATACGCGGCCCGCGGAATGGGCGTCCTATCAACTCACCGGAGGGCTGCATTAAGATGTCGACGCCGAGGCCACAAAAAGACGACGACCGCCGGAATTCGCTCGCGGTCCCCGGCGAAGCCGCGCGTCGTCGAAACGCGGACGAAGTGAATTCGGGCGAGGCGCATTCGGCCGAAGCGAACCCGGGCAGGCAGGAACTTGACGGGCAGGACATTGACGGGAAGGACATTGACGGGAAGGACCTTGACGAGCAGGATATCGACGGGAAGGGCCCCGCCGAGCAGGGCCCTTACGGGCAGGACGGCGTCGAAGCCGCAGCTGGAGAGCCGAGCGCGAGGAACGCTCTCCGCGATCGCGCGTCCGTTGCGGGCCACGCGATGCCGCTCGCGCCGGAGGAGGCTCCCGAGGAATCAGGTCCCGGACGGGGGGGAGCCGAATCCTGTCCCGACGTATATGCGGGCTGGGTGGATTTGGTCGAGCGCATTCGCACCAGCCAGACCGACGGGATGGCCGAGCTTTATGAATTGTTCTCCAAGGGAATCCGTTTCTATTTATGCCGTCAACTGGGACCCCAGGAGCTGGACGATAAGGTCCACGATACGTTCGTCGTGGTCGTGCTGGCGATCCGGCGGGGCGAGCTGCGGGAGCCGCAGCGTCTGATGGGTTTCGTCAGGACCATCGTGCGCCGTCAGGTGGCGGCGCATATCGACAAAGTGGTGCACGACCGCCGCGATCAGCAGGACATGGAATCGACCATACGAATCGCGGATCCCCGCGGCAATCCGGAGGACGCCGCGATGTTTCGTCAAAGGAATGAACTGATCCAGAAGGTTCTGCACGAACTGGGCACCCGCGACCGCGAAATCCTGAACAGGTTCTATCTGCTGGAGGAGACCCAGGAACAAATTTGTTCTGAAATGTCACTGAGCGAGACGCAGTTCCGCCTGCTGAAATCGCGTGCCAAGGCGCGCTTCGGCGAATTGGGCAAAAAAAAGCTGGCGGGACGCGCTTTGCAGTCAGTTTATACGAGAACTTCCGCCGCCGCGTCCCACTAATATTGCGAGTCTCAGTTCGGTACCCTCCCATTTTGGTACGAGCAGAGCTCAGGCAATCCATGGCGTTGGAAGCCAAAGCTGCGGTGAACACCCACCTCTCGGAGGAAGTCCTGGAGAGGTACGCCTTCGGGCGCCTTCCGGCCGAGGAACTGGGGCCTTTCGAAGAGCATCTCCTGGTTTGTGTGCATTGCCAGCAACAACTGGAGAACGAGGACAATTTTGCCGAAGCCATGGCGGCGCTCGCGCGTTTGGAGCAAGACGACCGCAGAGCGTTCAACGTGTCAAACGCTTCGTCCGCCGAGTTCGGCTCGCCAGTAAAGAACTGGGCGGCACTAGCCTCTTTTCGCCTCAAACGAATCTCCCAAAGCGGGAATTTCCGCTCTCCCATTCCGGCTTTCCGGTCGGCGATCTCTGAGATTACCCCACGAAAGAAGTCCGATGTATCTCCGTGGTGGAGTGCCGGTTTGGCGGCCGTGGCTGCCATCGGGCTTGGAATCGCGGCGTGGAGTTTGCCGCTCCGGTTGCCGGCGATCCCTTTCTCCAATCCGGCCACCCAAACCGTCCAAGCCGTGACCTTGCGCACGTACCGCGGCGGGGACGCAGGGGGTATGGCCGAAGCCACGGCGAAACGGCCCCTGGAGCTGGCGATCGATATGCGGGAAACAGCGATATCTCCTGGGGAGTCAGGCTCTTACCAAGTGGAGGTAGTCGACGCCGCGGGCCGCCAGGCGTGGCGTGGGACAGGCTTGTCCGCGGCTTCCGGCATGGTCCGGGCACGGGTCGAAAAGCGCCTGGCGGCGGGCGTCTACTGGGTTCGCCTTTTTGCCCCGTCGGGAAGGCTCCTGCGGGAGTTCGGCCTCCATTTAAGCTAGGCGGCCAGGCGATTGGCCGGAAACACGCGGCGCCCGCCGATAACACCTTAGTCTTCACTCTTCGGGGCTTGGTCCCTCGGGTCCCCCCATCGGGGCTTTCAGAATAGGTATATTTTCGCGCCGTTCTGACGATAGATGATGCATGGAACCATGGTCACAGGATTTTTCGGGGTGCGGCTTGGACGAAATCCTCCGGCTTCAGACCGAGAACCGGATGTGGAGCAAAGAACTGCGGCGCAAGAGCAATGCGCTGGTGAATGGCCGTCTGGCGAAGAACATGAGCCAGGACGACTATATGGCGGGGCGCAAGCGGGTTCACGAAGACACGGCCGAGTGCCGCAATCGGGCGAATCTGCTGGACGCGCAACTGGTACGCCATAGCGGTCTTCTCGCGTCGACGCGCCAGAGCTGAAACGCACGCGAGGCACGTTCCATTGCGCGGGATATCGATACCTGCCATACTTGTAGCACCTCGATTTAAGAGCCTCGTCGTATCCGGAAGCGCTGGGCGATCTCTTCTGTTCAGGTACAAGACGCAGGTACAAGAGGAAGAAAACCAGTGCATGCTCGTCCTTCAAAAATAAGACTCACCGTTCCGCGGCGAGAAAGCGGGATCGCTTGAAGCCCGGGTCGCCGGCGGCCGGGAGCGGTGAACGCAAGCTCCTCGAATCCGCCGAAGTTCTCCCCAGCATTCGCGATCTGATCGTACAATTGCACCGCAGCAACGGCCCCGAGGCGGAAAACATCGCTACCGACGTGGCCGCGTATCTGAAACAAGTCATCCAATCCGAAGGCGATCCCGCTCGATCTGCAACGCGCGCAGCAAACCATGTTCGCCGTTGAGGAAGTGCGCATGCTGCTCGCCGAGCGTGATTTCGGCGCAGCGTCCACCGCCGCACGGGACGCCGCGAAGGAATGGAAACAGCCCGGGAAGATCGACTAGACTTTTTAGATTCCACGCGTTTCTGCGCGGCGATTTCGGCCGCCCGCGCTTTCTCTTCCCGTACCGCAATGCGCGGCGCCCGCGTCACACGGGCAGCTTCTTTTTCCCGGGTTTCGCATAATCCAGGCGTCGCATAATTCGATGACGGGCTCGATGGCTCGCGACAATTCGGATTACATCCGGTGGGCGTTGGGCGGAACTGCTGGCGGCCGCCGTGTGCAAGCTGTGGATTCTGCCGCTGCCTTCCAGCTTCTGGGTGGACGAGATGGTCACGGCGTTCGTGGTGCACTACGGCTCCAGCGCATCCATCGCTCGCGGTCGCGCCGCAGGTGACTGCGACCGTTTACTACTGGCTGCCGTGGGCCGCCGAGCGCCTGTTCGGCTTCTCCGAAGTGGTGTACCGTGTTCCTTCCACGTTGTTGATGGGCCTGTCTCTCTTTCTGCTGGCCCGCCTGGCTATGCGCCTGATTCATCCGGAAGCCGGATGGTTCGCGGTGTTCGCGGCACTGACCCTGACCGGCATCAATTATCAGGCGGCGGATGCGCGACCGTATGCACTGGCGACGTGCGCCGCGGCGGGCGCGGTGTGGTTTCTGGTGCGCTGGCTCGATACCGGGCGCTGGCTGGACGCGTCTTTCTACCTGCTGTGCGGGCGCTTCTGTGGCGAGTACACCTAATCGAGTGGCCGTTCTATATCGTCCTCGGCGCGTATACGGTTGGCGCGCGTTCTGGCGCACGAAACACGGGTCAGCGTGCCGCGCATCGTGATCGTTCACGCGGCGCTGGCCGCGGCGCTGATTCCCGTGCTGCTCACCACTCTGCGATTACTCACGGAGACGAAAGCGCATGTAATTTTTGAATACGCCGCCGCTCCTGGCGGGACTTCCGCGGCGCGTTCAATTCATGTTGGTGGCGGGCGTCGGCGCGGGAGCGTGGATTCTCAGCCTGCGGTTCCATTGGCCGCGGAAGCCGGCGCTCGCGTGGTCGGCAGGCGTGCTGATCGTGGGATGGTGGGTGACGCAGCCGGTTACGCTGTTCGTATTTTCGCGGCTCACGGGAAACAACATATTCGTGCCGCGCTACCTGTGGCTGGCATTGCCGGGAGCGGCGCTCGCAGCGACCGCGGCTGCCGCCTGCTTCATTCCAGATCAAGCGTGGAAGCCGTCGGCCCTCGGTATTAGGCGCGGTGGTGCTGCTGTTCACGGGCGGCGTTCCTCGTCTCGCTCCGCTGCATCACAACTCCAATTGGCGGGAGGCGGCGCGCGCGATTCGCAGGGAGGGGATTTCGGACGCTACGCCTGTTGCTGTATCCGAGTCCTTTCATCGAAGCCCAGAGTCCGGTGTGGCAGCCTGAATTATGTTCGCTGCCTGGTTTTCTGTACTGCCATCTGCTGACCTATCCGGTGGGAGGCACGCCTTATCTGCTGCCGTTTGCATCCTCGATGGACGCCGTGCAGCCTGAAGCCGAGCAATATGCCGCGAGCTCGCGAGCGGACGGCTGAGCTCCGCGCCTAAATTTATTCTTTACGGCGGCGATCTGAACGTGAGGCGCTGGCAAAAATTCTTTGCGGCACGGCCGGAGCTGGCGGGATGGCGGGTGAGAAAGTTGGGAAGCTTCGGCGACGTCGCGGCGGTTGTGTTCGAGAAACCGCAACTAGCCGCGCGCGCGGATCAACTTGCTATGCCGCCTTTTCCGTAGGCGTGGTAGTCGTACGTGGCTGTGAGGGCAGGAAAAAAGCGGGACAGATCAGTGACCCCTTTTCCCTCTTTTTAAGGGAGGCGAGATGTCTCACGAAATCCGAGAAATCTCCGTGTGTCCCGGTTTCTTCCCCGATCCGGGTAAGCGGTCGTTGTCCCGGTTTCTCTCAACACGTGGTCTCAACACTGGACCAGAGCGGAGTGGCTCCCGATGTTGACCGATGGAAACGCCGACGAGATTACGCGCGTGGAACTTCAGGAGGCCACACTGAGCGGTCATCCCCTGGGCCAGCCCCTCGTCGAACGTTTGGAAAGGGAACTCGGTAAGACGCTTGCGCCGCGGCCGGGCTGGACGCCCGCCCAAACATCTCGCCAACACCGCCCAAGCTTCGATCTTTCCCGATCCGGGGTAAGCGGTCGTTGTCCCGGTTTCTCCCGGTTTCTCATTCGGCCGGAGACGAGTGCATTCCAACGTCGCCACGATCTCACCAACGCGCCTACGGGGTCACCAGATTTGTGGAGCTCGGCAGGTCCCCAGGAGGAAGAGACGAGATGACCGGAAACGCTTCTGCATTTAGCGACAAGCTGATAATTGGGACGGTCGACGTGATCTTAACGAATCCGGTGAAGCTTGCCAGTCCGAGCAAGGGCCCGATGTTGGCGGAGCCATGCTGTAACGGCCCGAGAGCAATAATGCTGCTTCCCAGCAGCGTTCCGGTCGCGTTGTACGCTTCAAGCGTAATGGTGGCCGACTGAGTTATAGAAGGATTTGCGTAGGCCACTCCGGTGGCCGTCTGGGCGAATGTAGCGAACTCAGTCGTAGGTGCCGTCTCCGCATTCACACCGGCCTCTGATGCGGCTACTCCATTTACGTAGTAACGATACAACAGGCTTGCCTGCACCGGGCTCGAGCACGTAGATTGCGCCCAGCCTTCGGTGACCGCTGCCGTCAAATTGGATATCGTCTGATCGTGAACGGAGCCACCCGCCGGAAGGACGTCAGTTCGTGTGGAAATTGCGCCTTGGTTGAAGGGGACAGCTAGCGAACCACCTGGGTCGGAATAAAAGTTCGTGGTGCAGGTGACAGCCAAAGGCGAATAATTGATCAAGGTAAAGGTCGTTTGGAAGCCGCCGCCAAAGACGAAGTCGGAAAAGTAATAGGGCAGCGGTGCTGGGACCGCTCCTGTGATGTAGGCAGCGGGCACACTAATATTCGGTCCCGCCGAAAACGCGCCGCTGGCCGTACTGACTACGTCTATGTGAGCCGGGATACTGCTGAAGCCCGAAATGTCAACGGTGAAAGCGTAAAGACTACCGGAGACCTCCGCCATTCCACCAACGCCAGCGTCCGTTGACCCAACGGAAGTTGCCGCGCCGGTAGACGCGTTCACGGCATAGAGCGTTGTGCTTGCCCCCGAAGGTTGAGCGGCCAAATAGAGGTTGTTGTTGGCCGCAGCCAAAGATACGTGAACCACGCCCGCTGGCGCCGGAAGCATTGTGCCGACCAGGCTCGGGGATCCCGTCGCCAGATTGACGGTGTACAACGCAAGGTTGGCTCCCGAGAAGGCTGCGCCGTACATCGTTCCCGAGCCCGTCATGGCACAGGTAGCCACTACGCCTGTTGAATCGCCGATGAGCGTGGCAGAGCCGTTGGCCGGGTTGATCGTATATAGGCTGGTGGTTGAATTTGTGCTGAACATCGCGTAGAGCGCTCCGTTCGATCCGTATCCAAGACAACGGGTATTGGTGTCTGGCGACACCCCAGTTAGACCGACGTTGGTAAAGGTGCCTGTACCGAGATCGAGCGTTCCGAACTGCGGTCCCGACGACGTGAGGTTGAGAGCGTAGGTTAGCGGTGCACCGACCGCGACGTTCGCAGATACCCAGGCAGCGAGCGCGCACGAGATCAGGCTTGTGATTTGAATTTTCATTTCCCTTTCTCCTCCTATCTTGACGTAACGACCTTCACAGATTACAGCGTTCGACGCTTTGAACGCCCGATGAGGCACTCCCCCGACAGACGTTTCCAGAATGCGACAGCGCCAGCGCAGTTTTGTTTAACAACTTCACTGTTCACCCCTCCCGCCGCGAGCCCGCAATAGAGTACCACTCGATTCCAAGCCGTGGCCCGCCGGGCCAGCACATGAGACCAATGACAAGACAACCCACGGTTCAGTTCCCGGCGCTCGAACATTTGAAGATTCGGGAAGATTCGGGGACAACGACCGCTTCCTTGAATTAGCGTGAGATCTTCCACACAGCATCCATGAAAAAAGGGGACAGATCAGGCTGACCCCTTTTTAAGATCCCTTTTTAAAGGAGGCGAGATCTCTCGCGAAATGTGAGAAATCCCGGTCTGTCCCGGTTTCCCCGGTTTCCCTTAACGAACGGTTACGTCAATCGCGTACTTGCCAAACACAACGATTTTTGTAGAGCCTGGCGATCGCCCGAGGATGGCGGTGCCGTCCCTGTTCAATGCGGCGATTGACGGCGCCCGTGAAACAAATGTGATCTTTGTGGACTGATTCAGGTACGCTTGAGTCCCGTCTGCATAGGTGCCGTAGACGGAGAGGGCTAGCCCGCTGCAGTGCGAAGTATTCGTAAGGACGATACAGCCGCCGAGGGGAATAAAGAGAGCGGACGGATCAAACGTCACAGGTGGAATCTCAGCTGGTTCCACATCGATCTCGAGATCGTTTGATTCGACGTCGTCTCCCGACGCGGTAGCCCCAATCGCTATGATCGAAGTCTTGCCAAGATTGGCGCTCAAGGGGATTTCAACCGGGATGAGCCAGGGCGGCTTGCCCATAGGCGCATCGAGGGCGCCTGTCACGATTTCGCCCAGGACCAACACACCTCTGAAATTACCGGCTCCCGTGACCTTTACGGCCAGCTTCTGCGCCGGCCTGGCGACGGCTCCGTTTGCTGGCGAAATAATGCGCAGAAACGGCTTACCGGTCTGCTGGGCTGGCACCAGGGGAACTCCTGCGAGCACGATGGCAATGCACGTGAGGCGCGCGGTGACTCGGATTGGGGTCGTCATGTTCCTCCGCGCTGCGGCAGGCTATCAAGAAATCCGAGGGGAATCCGGGACAACGACCGCTTCCTCGAATTAGCGTGACACAGCATCCACACTACATCGGCATATGCCGAGGAGCAAGCGCATTAAGCAAAAAGGGGACAGATCAGGCTGACCCCTTTTTGATGATGCCTTTTTGATGATGATGTGATGATGATGAAGGCGGCAGCCAGCGCGCGTTACGTCTTCCTGCCAATGGATTTCTTACCCATCGATGCCATTGGTCTGCCCGAGATTCTCTCAAACGGCCTTGATGGGATCACGTTGCCTCCCATCGATAGTCGCGGCAAAACCTGCCGATCGGGAACGAAAGACACACATCCTAGCAGTAAAATCGGCTCTGCGCACGGAATCTTCCGTTGAAGCTCTCGTTTTCAGCGGCTGTCCGTTGCGCGAAGGCGGCGGGCGGCAATTTCCGCGCTGCTGAAATCCTGCTGTGCCGCTGCTGCACAAACAGCTTCCCTCATCCTCCACGCTTGCCGATCAGAGCGCGGGTGCAAGCCGGACGATCACTCTCCCGCGCATGATGAAGCGCTGCATCATCACGAAGTCACGAGGGGAATGTCAGCACCATAAGAAAATACTTCCGACCGCGGTCTGCGACGCCTTCGCACGCCGCGTCCGGCTCGGGCCCCATGCGGAATTCGACAAGCATGTTCGCACCGATGCTCCACTCGGAACGCTTCGGCAGTCGACGTGCTGACCGATGGCCGTATGTACCACCACATAAAGCAATTAATGTATACGGTCCGGATCGGCGTGCCAGACCCGCGCTTCGGGAATATGCTACTGGAGCAATTCGGTGGGGCGAACGGGGAGCTCGCCGCAGCGATGCAGTATTCGATCCAGGGCCTCAACTGCGATGACCCGGAGCGGAAGGACCTTCTTATGGATATCGGGACGGAGGAGCTCAGCCATCTGGAGGTTGTTGGAACTCTGGCCCGGATGCATCTCAAACCCCTGAAGACCGATCGCCGCGCGGCTCATGCCGACCCGCTGATCGCCATCGCGGGCGGCGGGGGCGTCGCCCTGTTGAATTCCATGGGTGACGCCTGGACCGCGGACTATCTCAAGATCACGGGTGAGCTTGATGTGGACCTTCGGAGCAACATCGCCGCCGAAGCGCGCGCGAAGATCGTTTACGAGCGCCTGATCCATTTCACGGACGACCAGGGAACAATTGACGCGCTGCAATTCCTGATGACCCGTGAGATTACTCACATGAAGGCGTTCACGGCAGCACTGGAAAGCATGGGGAAGCCGGTGTTCTCCATCGGCCGGATTCCTCCCACCGCGGGGCTCGTCGACCAGTATTTCAACGATTCGACGGGCACCGGCGACCGGGGCGAGCCGGACGCGAGCGGTCCCTGGAATCAAGGCGGCGACTGGGAAATGGTGACGGCGCCCGCTTTCCAGGAATTTGAATCAGCGCGGGCCGGGACCCGTCAACCGGCCACCAACGGCGTACCGAAGAATCAATAGGAATTTCGAAAGGATCACATGCCACAGATTAAAGAACTACTTGTCGAACAGTTACAGGATCTTCTCCACGCCGAAGGTCAACTGACGGGGGCCCTGCCGAAAATGGCAGAGGCCGCGAACCATCCCAAGCTGAAGGAAGCTTTTGAGAAGCATCTTACGCAGACCCAGGGTCATGTCGAGCGTCTCCGCAAGGTCTTCGAGCTCCTGGGCGAGGAGGCGAAGCCGAAACCATGCAAGGCCATGATGGGGTTGATGGAAGAGGGCAAAGAGACAATCGAGGAAGGCGACGAGAAGGAGCCCCTTGCCGCTGACCTGGCCCTGATCGCGGCGGCGCAGCGCGTGGAGCATTACGAAATTGCCGCCTACGGCACCGTAAAGGCGCTGGCCCGCCAGATCGGCGCCGTAGACGCCGCGCGGCTCTTATCGCACACGTTGGGGGAAGAACAGAGCTGCGATTTTCTCCTGACCGCGATTTCCGAGCCACTGCTGCAGCAGGCGGCCATCGAAGACGGCGGCAATAACATTAACCTGGAAACGGTACCGATCGAGAAGCAGGGTCCCGCCCGTGCCGCCAGGAAGATGGAGAAGCCTGAAAAAATGGCGAGCCGGGGACGCTAAGGGAATGATCGAATCATTCAGTCGTACGCCAGCGACCTAACGTTACGACCGAGCGCCGATCGGGGCATCCGTAAAAACAGTCATCGAAAAAAGGCGAAAAAAGGTGACGAAAAAAGGGGACAGATCAGGCTGACCCCTTTTTACGTTTTTACGTTTTCTCAGAAATTGGGGAATGTTCCGTCTGTCCCCATTTTCCACCATTACCATTTTCCCCATTTTCCTCCATTTTCCTTGTCGTCGAAAAACACGGGCCGACGATCGAGGGCCCGCTGCGTCAGGTGGTGCGCCACACCCGCGAGCACCGCACGCGCCATTCTTGGCATCGCTTAATTTGGTGGCCGTCGCGGCGTAAAACTCTCGCGGAAACTTGCGGGCTGTCCCCGGTCGTTCATCCGTATCTCGTTCTTGACCCGTGGAATTATCGACCATACGAGTTAGCGTCTCAGCGTGAGAAGGGCTAGCACAAAGACGAACGATATTGACCAGATCACAGTCATAGCGTAAGCCACCAAATTCAAGAACTTAAACTGAGGCTTATCGCTCGTCCACCTCTGCGCCGCGATGCCCCCGAGGATCAATGCTAGAAGATAACCAAGATATGGCGCTTTCGGGACGGCAGTTGTAGCGTGCGTAATCTGCGCTTGACCGCTCACGAAAAACAGCCAAGTCGCCGCCGCAAACACCGCCAAGATTGTAAGGGTAATCTTCCGCCTATTAAGAACCATTGGAAATTCACCTACAGTTGACTGAGATCGGAACAAAAGTATAACTATTAAAATCCGGGACAACGACCGCTTCCTCGAATTAGCGTGAGATCTTCCACACAGCATCCACACTACATCGGCATATGCCGAGGAGGAAGCGCATCGTCGTCCCTGAAGCAAAAAGGGGACAGATCAGGCTGACCCCTTTTTTAGACCCCTTTTTAAGATCGCAACTAGCCGCGGTCGAGGATCATCTGACCCTGCCGCTGCCGTCGCGAATACACTTTACGGAGGGGTCCTGGGTATCGCAGCAATAGCGAATGCATTTCTCGGGCGGCTCGTAATGATAGACGTCCTTCAGCTTTTTGCGGAACTCCGGATACAGCGTTTGCGCGCCGCCCTGTGCCGCCTCGACGGGCAGATTGTAGAACTTCGCGTAGTCGCCGGCGGACGGGTTCTTGCCCGGGAGGTAGTGGGGAACGATCGCGGAATTGCTCTCGAGCCTGGGCGATTCATCGATCGGCTCGCAGGCGGGTGACGTGCGGGAGGAAGCGGCCTTCGGATTCAGTTGCCACACCGACGAGAGGACGAAGGGCTCGGATAAATAAATAGGGTCTTCGAAATACGTCAGCATGGAGAGCAGATCGCCGTGGCGGACAATGTACTGCGTCATGGTGGCGCGGTCGCTGTGTTCCAGTCCGTTGAGCCGCAGAATGCTCCACTTCATGTGGGTGGTGTAAACGACCAGCGTGTCGCCCTGCCACGTACCCGTGGCGAATCCGCCAAAACCATGGAACGCGTTGGGCGAAGGATGCGGACGGCCGTCCATCCACACGGTAATGATGTCTTTGTCAATCCACGCTCCCATGTTCCAGGCGATGACCCTGCCGGTGACCGGATCGTTGTCGCTCCAAATGTTCTGGGCGAAGGGACCGGTGGAGGCATAGCGGGGCGAATAATACTGACACTGGCGTTCCGGCTCGGACAACATCGAGGCGGAGTAGCTGAGACCCACGGCCCGGCCTTCGTCATTGATGGGAATCCCGGTATAGTCGGCGATATCGGGGCCGCCGCCATTTTCCTGACCATACTGGCCCCGGACAAATTGCCACACTCCGGAGAGATCGACCTCGCCGAACAGCGGAAGGCTCATCAGGAGTGTACCGGCAAGGAGCGCGGCTCCCGCCGGGATGCGCACTTTGAATCGATGCATGAGGGCAGTCCTTTCCTGTCGCGTGTCACCACCGCGAGGAGCAGGGCATGGGATCCCATTTCGCGGCATCCGGCTCCTGCTTAAAGTTAAATGTCGTGAACCAGGTCCGGAACAAATACTCCGGATCTTCAAGCTGCTGGGTGATCATGATTCTCCCCACGCCACCCGGATCTTTCACCAGATCCCAAAATTCGGTCATGCGAATATCCGCGCTATAGGGGATCCCATTCTTGCGCAGGTATCCAGGCCGGATGTGGGTGGTGATGATTTTCAAATCCCCGAACTTTTGCGACGGATTCGCGCCGCGGCCCGCGGCCATTTCCCAGGTCGCGTTGGAATCCCCTTGCCAGGTGGCCGCGCCGCCGGGCGATTTCCAGTTGCCGAAGTGAAGAAGCCGGGTTTGCATTCCGTAGTCGGTTTCCACTTTCAAAGTGTTGTCATCCTGCCAGGTGATGTGCAGACGCGTCGGCGTTGCCATGAGCGCGGGAGCGCCGTAGGACTTGCACTGGAGACCGGCCGCCTCGTCTTTCGCGGGGTCCCAGGCGTCGGCGATCTTTTGCGCGGCGAGCGTGATGGGGACGGCGAGGTAATCGCCTTTCGCGGGCGGGATCATGCGCTCGCGCCAGTCCGGTGCGATGATCGTAACCCAATACCCGGTGAGATCGATCGGGGCGGCCGCTTTGGCGCTTGCGGGCGCCTGGGCACGCGCGAAGGTGGCGAGGCAAAGGGAGGCCGCGAGTACGGTCAGAATGTTTCCACTGAACTTTTTCTTCAAGCGCATGCGTGCTTCTTCCTCCCGCCGCCGCGAAGGCCGGGAACTATCATTTCGATTTCCCCGCCAGGCTTTTATAGACGGCTGTGACAAACATATCCGTGGTCCAGGGGCCTTCCTTCGCGCCGTAGCGGGCGTTATATCCGAACGTGGGATTCGCGGCTTTCACCTGTTCGAGCGTCATGCCGCGCTTCACCATGTCCTGAATGACGTCGGTCACGATGGTCACCATGTCTCGGTATTCGAGCAAATCGTGTGAATCGGAAATGGGTCCATGACCGGGAACCAGGAACGTCCGCTCGGGCATCCACGGGAGCGGGTAGGGAGGGATGGTGAGTTCCAACAAGTGATTCAGGGCCGCTAATTCTCCTTGAATCGTGCCTCCTTTTTCCAGGTCGATCACGGGGAAATGGGACGGGTTGAAGAGCTCGCCGGTGACAATCACGTTCGACCGGCGAAAGAGCACGAAGCTGTCGCCATCCGTGTGGGCGGCGGGTTCGTGGAAGACCTCGATGCCATCGCCGTTGAGCGACATCGTATATAACCTCGAAGTGAAGGTCTTGGTGGGCCATTGCGAGGAATCCTCACCGCTCATGCGCATGAGTACGTTGTCGTGGGCGAGGATGCTGGCCGCGCCGTTGTTGTTGATGACGGATTCGCTGAGCGCATTTCCGGCCGTACCCGCGATGATCGATACGCCGGCCTTGGAAAGAGCGGCGTTGCCGCCGGCGTGATCGGGGTCCGCGCTGGTGGTGAAAATGTAGCGGATCGGCTGAGGGCTTAGCCGCGAGATCGCCGCGAGAACCTGGCCGCTCATCTGCGCCGACCCGGTATCCACCAGGAGCACGCCAATGGGTCCGACTTGAACGCCGATGTTTCCGCCCGCGCCGGCGATCATGTAGAAATTCGGCTGGACCTGAAGGACCTCGAGATCGCCCGCATTTTTTGGCGTCTGGGCGGGGCAATACAGGCTGATCGCGCCGCCGAGGAAAGCGAGAGGGAGCATCCGTCGGACGCCCCGCCTCGCGGTGGATCTGAACAGCTCTGGCATCGGTGTGGAATCTCCTCGGCTAGAACACGTACTTCATCGCGAACTGCACGACGCGGCCGCCGCTACCGGTGAGCACGGCGGAGCCGGTGGTCGAGTAATCGGAAGTAATATTTCCGAACAACCCATTGGTCAGCGTCACATTGGGCGGGGCGAAACGCACGCTGTTGGTGACGTTGAAGGCCTCCGCGCGGATCTGGAGCGTATGGCCTTCAATAATTCTGAAATCCCGGTAGACCGCCTGATCCCACTCCCAAAAGCTGGGGCCTCGGATGGTGCCGAAGGCCATGTTGCCGTAAGTGCCGGGCGCGGGGTTCGCAAATGCGGCTTTGTTCAGCCAACTGATGCAGGGCGCGCTGGCACAAGACTGACCTTGATTGGTGGCGTAAACATCGCCGAGAACCTGATTGGGACGCTGCACGTAGTTATAGCTGCCGCTTGAGGCGAACAGGCCGTTGAGAGCTACATCCGAGCCGGTGCTGGGAGTGAGCGGGACGCCCGTGCGCACGGTGTAGATGGTTCCGAAATGCCAGCCGCCGAGGAGCCGGTTCTGCCAGTTGCCCGCAAACTTGGGCGTGCTGGTGACGAGCGTGATATTCGCCACGTGGCGGATATCGACGGCCGAGGTATAACAATCGCCATAGTCCAGATAGCGGTTCTGAGGGCCGTTGTTCTGATACGGCGCGTTCTCATAGCTGGAGCCGATGTTGGTGGTTCCGATGATCGGCATTCCGAAGCAATGGGACCAGGTGTAGTTGCCCGAGAGGCTCGTGGCTCCCTTGCGATACGTCGCATTCAGCAGCAGACCGTTGTAATTCTGGGTGCCGCTCGTATCGAAGGAATCCATGCTGCCGAGCGCGGTTCCCGCGCCCGCGGGATTGGTCAGCTCGAGCAAGCGGCGCTGATTCTCATTCGCCAGCGTGCTGCAGGGGCCCGGAGCGGTAAGTCCATATTGTCCGGCGGAGCAATTTCCCGGGATAAAAATCGCGGGGTTTTCTTCGAGGCCATCCCACAGGTGCAGAAGATGCGTCCCTATATAGGTTGCCGACACAAACAAACCCGGCGTGAACTGCCGCTGAACGGCCAGGCTCCAGGACTGCTGTTCGGTGTTCGGCAGGTGCGACGTGTATGGGTAATAGCCCTGGTAGGGAGGAAACGAGGGGAACGTCGAGCTTTTGCTATAGGTGTACGGGAAGGGATTTCCGCCGGGCACGGTGGCGTACGGGTTGCTGAAATTCAGAGGGCCGTTCAAGCTGAGTCCGGTGACGAACGGTGCGACTCCGGGACTGTTCTGGAAAGGAAACGCCTGCAGAAAATCGTGAGAGATCCCGCCGCTCGCGCGGATCACGGTCTTTCCATCGCCAAAAGGATCGAACGCAAAGCCGACGCGCGGCTCAAACAAATTCCAGATGGGGGCGATGCCGGAACGGCCGTTGAATCCCTGATCGCCCGGGAAGGAGAATCCCGGAGGGGCGCTCGGGAGCACGGTGCTCCGGGTCCCGGCGTAAAATGAGGACAAACTAAAGTTTTCCGCGGTGCCGCCCATCCATTGCAACGGCATGTAAGGGTTCCACCGAAGACCGTAATTCACGGTCAGACGAGGATTCACTTTCCATGTGTCGCCCGCGTACAGATTGACGAAGGTCTGCGTGTTGTTGTTGGGATTCAGGCTGTATTGGTGAAGGTTCTCCACCGTTCCGGTTAAGAAGTCCGCGAGAGGCGAACCGGTTCCGCCGGCGGCGACGGACAAGCCGCCGAAGGTGAAGACGCCGGGGATCCAGGCGTCGCCCTCCTCGACCTCGACCAGATGCATCGCGAAAGCGCCGAAGGAAATCTGATGCGGCCCGCGCACGAGATTCACGTCCTCGTTGAATCCGAAGTTGGTGGTGTGCAGATAGACCAGGTTGATGGAAGCAGGGTCGCCGATCAGGAAGTCTCCGGACACGTTCAGCGACACCATCCCCGGAAGACCATATTGCGGGCCGGGACTGTTGGTGAAGTTCTGGATCCCGAGACTGGGAAGGCCGGAGACCTGGGGGGATGCGGGGCCCGGGTTCAAGAACGGCTTGTACTGATTGACGACGCCGATCCGGTTCCCGAACACGCGGAATGAGTTGACCATGGTGGGACTGATGACGTAGGTGTCGCCGATGGCGAGCGATTGCGCCGTGTCGTCGTTGCCGGTACCGGTGGTGGCGATGAGATTCTGCGGCTGCAGCGCATAGGGAGCCGCGGTCTCATTGCGGCTGATGAGATAGCGCACAAAAAGACTCTGCTTATCGGTGAGCTGATAATCGACGCGCAGAGGCGCTTGCATTTCATTCGTACTCAGAGGATTGCCGCTCAGAATCTCTCCGCAGGCGTTGATCGGCGTGGGAAGCAGCGCTGAAAGAGCGAGGGCCGAGGCGTTGAGAGGAACGGTCAGCTGATTGGTGGGACTGAGTACGGTCCGCGAGATCTTGGATGCTTCCGGACAGTTGTTCGCAATATACGCCGAAAAATCGCCGGTGCGCATGGCGGGCGTGGGAACATAATCGATCGTATTGCTCGGAGTCTGGCGGATCAGCGTGCCTTGATAGCCGAGGAAGAAGAACAACTTGTTTTTGCGGATGGGGCCACCGAAGACGCCGCCGAACTGATTGCGCTTGAGGTGATCGTTGGAGGCGGCAAAGAAATCGCGCCCGTTCAGAGCGCCGTTGCGCAAAAATTCAAAAGCGTCCCCATGAAACGCGTTGGTCCCGGACTTGGTGACCGCATTCACGGCCGCGCCCGAGCGCCCGCCGCCGGCGGCATCCTGCGTGCTGGTGGTCAACCTGAATTCCTGAAGCGCGTCCGGAAAAGGCAACGGCAGATTCTGGCCGAACCAGGTGTCCAGATGAGACGCTCCGTCAAGGTAATACTGCACGCTGAAGGCGGTTCCCCCGGCGACGGAAATCTGCACGCCTCCGTTAATCGTGTAGGCGGGAGAAACGGCGTTCACCACGGCCGCGCCGCCGAGCGCGATCAAATCGGTCGGCTGCCGGCCGTTGAGCGGAAGATCGAGAATCCGCTGCGTGGTTTCGACCAGCGTTCCGACCCCGAGCGAGCGCGTTTCCACCTGGGTCGCCTCGGCGGCCACGTTCACCGTCTCCGACACCGCGCCCACCTTGAGCGAGAAGGGCACGGCCGGATCGCTGCCCACGTCCAGTACAACGCCGGATTGAACCGCGGTGCTGAAACCGTCCTTCGTGGCTTCCAGGCGATAAGGTCCGAGCGGCAGGCTGGTGAGAACGTACCCTCCGTCCGCGCCGCTGGACGCCGTTCGACTCAAGCCGGTATCCGTTTGAGTGACCTTGACGGTGGCTCCCGGAATGGCGGCCCCACTCGTATCCATGACCGTCCCGTGAATCTGAGCCGTTGCCTGTCCCCACGCGACCGCGGCGCCCATCAAGCCTAACAACACAGTTATGGCTGAAGCTTTCATATCGATTCCCCCACGCTTCCCATCGTTCGGACCCACCTGCTCGCTGGCACAGCCTTCGCTCCTCGCGCCCTCACCGATTTCTTCGGTGAAACGCACAGCGGACAATGCAACAACTGCGCCTTACCCATCCCAACCGACCCACCGCAACCGGCCCATCGAAGCCGGCAAGCGAACCACGTCGACAGACGAATCTATCCGGACAAAATTGTTTCCCGCTCCGGGCGTATTTCTTTTTCAGCGGCCGCCAGATTCAAGAACGCTTCGGCCAGAGGAAAGGTCAGGTCGCGATTCGGAATCGTCACGCCCACCCATACGGGCTCGGTCGAAGGCGGGAGCGGGATCGCTTCCAGGCAATCGCCGGTTTGTAAATGGTCTGCCAAGGATCGCGGAAGCACGGAAGCCCAGGCGCCCGACCGGACATGCGACGAGAGCGCGGTCACGGAGTTGGTTTCCATATGAGCGCGGTCACTCTGGCCCAGCAGGTCGCGCATCGGCGAGTTCGGGCTTTGCATTTCCGGCGCGAGCAAGCACAAGGAAAGCCTGGAAACTTCCTGCCAGGTGATGGAACCGCGCCGAGCGAGCGAACTATTCTTACTGACGAGCAGCGAATATTCTTCAAGGAAGAGAGCATGGGTCCGCCCGCGGCGCTCCAATTTATCGTTCAAATAAGTGATCGCGAGGTCCAGCGTGAACTCGTCGAAGGCGCGCTGAATGTCCGCCGGATTGAGGTCGATAATTTTGACGTTCACCCGGGGGTGGTCGCGATGGAAGGGAACGGTGAGCGTGTGGACCATGGGGAGGGCGGAAGGAATCACGCCGACCTGGAGGGTGCCGAGCGAATCGCCTCCCCGGTTTTCCAGTTCCCGCCGCAGATGCTCGCATTCGGCCGCCATGCGATGGGCAAAGGCGAGAACGCGCTCTCCCTGTTCGGTCAGCCCGCTATATCTTTGCCCGCGCTTCACGATGATGACGCCCATCTCGACTTCCAGCTGGCGCAGGGATTTGGAGAGCGTCGGCTGAGAGACGTGGCAGGCGGCCGCGGCCCGCGCGAAGTGACCTTCTTTCGCGAGTGCGATGAGATACTCCAGCTTGCGAACCTTCATGGCGTTCGCCTTGAACTTTCCGCCGCTTCGAACTGTGTGCTTCGACGTGGAATCATCCGGTGATTGCTGGTCGCGTGTTTTCCGCTTTTTATGACGCCGATTCGCTCATGCGCCGCCGCTGTTCGCGCCTCGCAGATATTTGAAAACTTTCTTGTCGTCAACGCTCTTATCTACAAGCACGCCGAAGAAGGGAGCCATCATCTCCTCCCAGGTCATGTCGCCGTAGTAAACCGTGCTGTTCGGATCGGGATTGTATTTGTTGTTGGCGGAATTGTCGTAATGCGCCGCGCCGATCAGTTTCGTGCCCTTGGGCAGCGGGATGGGTTTCGCCTCGTAATAGCCGAGCTGCCAGTTGAAGTCGTAGTGCGGAACGTACAATTCCACTTCCGAATCTCCGTTCGGGCGCACCACCGTGTACTTCATATCTTTCCCGCGCAGATGCATGTGGGGCATCATCCACACGAGTTCGGCATCCTCCAGAAAGGTAAGTTCCATGGTGGGGCTGGCCCAGTCCGGGTCGTTCGGAGGAATGGCGAAGCTGTCGGCATCGGTGACCGATGAACCCGCCACCGTTACGAATTTGCGCTGCGGGGGCTCGGCCGCCACGGTAAAGCCCACCTGAAGATGGGCGTCGACTTCGTGACCGTTGGGAGTGTAGTGAAATACAAACACGAAATCGGTTCCCGCGGGAACCAGTTTTCCGGCATTCATACTGCGGAAATCCATGGTGGCCATTCCGGGGACGTAGCAGGTTTGCAAATAGCTGCCGGCCGTGACCTTGGCGACCTTGCTTCGCATGGTGGTGCCTTTCGGCCGCGGCGCTTCCACTCCGTTCTGATTTCTCGGCTTGTCATCCCACACCGGAACGTTATATTCGGTATCCGCGGTGTGCGGCTTGAAGTTCATGCAGATGTGGTGCGTGACGGAGAGATCGCTGGGGCGCAGCTCAATGGAGGTGATCCAGGTGTCCTTCGTAAAGCCGCTGGGCACGGTGATCCAGGTCCATTCGACCAGACCCTTAGCGGGTACGTGAAAGTCGGGGCCCTGGACGATGATGTCCGGCTTAATATCCCAGCCGTTCTCCGGCCATTGCACGGGAGGCGGTGAATCCTTCACATCGCCTTCCGGCGCGCCGCCGTCGGCCCACTTCACCAGAGTGTCAATCTGCGATTGCTCGAGGCTCCGGTCATTGGCGAAATGGCCGTAGCGGGGATCGGCGAACCAGGGAGGCATTTTCCGCGAAAGGACGGCCGCCTTGATCGCCTTGGCCCAGGGTCGCGTCGTTTCATACGAGAGGAACGACATGGGCGCGATCTGGCCGGGACGGTGGCAGCTCTGACAATTTTTCTGCAGCAGCGGCTGAACGTCTTTATGAAACGTGACGGGCGCATCGGCGCCGAGGAGCGCCGACGCGAGAAGCGGAATGATGATAAAAAATCGCGTCATCTAAATGCCTCGCTCACGATCGGGTAAATGCCTCGCTCACGATCGGGTAAATGCCTCGCTCACGATCGGGTAAATGCCTCGCTTATCGATCACGTAAATCCCTCGCTGTTCGCTCGCGAGATCTTCCGCAAGCGCGTACTATTCGAAACTTCCGCCCCATTTCCAGCCGTCGGACGGACGGGTGATGTTCACCATGCGCATGCGATGATCCTCCGGATTGCGGCCCGGGTTGCCGACAATGATCACGTGATCGCCCGGCTTCAGCGTGTCGCGCGTGACGCCCTGGCGTCCCAACTGCCCACCCGCGCCCCATTCCACGGCCCAGCGCTGCATCACGCCGTGCTCATCCTCAGCTTCCACCTGGATGAACGAATGCGGATTGCGGAACAGGAATTGCACCAGCGTCCCTTCGATCTTTTCGGTCTTGTCCTCGAAGTAGGTCGCGGCGAAAGAATGGTGCGCCTGCGCACGCGTTCCCGCGAGAAAGCTCCCGGCGACCACGAACAAAATTATCAATTTCTGTTTCATATTTGGCTGCTCCCTTGATGTGCTGCGCTCAGCGTTCCTTTCCGCTCCCGTCGCGAATACACTTCAACGCCGGATCGGTCACGGGCCCGCAACAATAGCGGTCGCATTTTTCCGGCCGCACGTATGTGTTTTTCAGCTTCTTGCGATATTCCGGGTAGGCCGTTTCCGCGCCGCCCATCACCGCCTCCTGGGGAATGTGATAGAGCTTCGTCACTTCACCGACGAAGGGATTTTTTCCGGGCAGGTAATGGGGGACGGTGCCGTCTTCGAGGCGCTGATCTTCCGGAATCGGCTCGCACGCCTGGGACAGCCGGGGAACGTTGGCGTGGGGGTCCTGTTCCCAGATCGACGCCATGACGGCCGGCTCGGTCAGATACACCGGGTCTTCAATAATGCCCATGATGGCCAGGATGTCGCCGTGCCGCACGATGTGTTCGGTCAGCGTGGTTTGATCGCTGGTGGGCGTACCGTTGCGGCGGATGTAGGCGACCTTCATATGGGTGCTGCGCGTGGTGAGGGTGTCGCCTTCCCACAGACCCGTGGTGAAACCCGAATAAGGATGGAACGCGTACTGCGAAGGATGCGCACGACCGTCCATCCACACCGTGTCGATATCCTTGTCGATCCACGCGCCCATTTTCCAGGCGACGATTTTGGAGGTCGCCGGGTCCGTCTCGTTCCAGATATTCAATCCGAACGGCCCCAGAACCATGTAGGTCGGCGCGTAGTATTCGCATTGGCGCTCCGGCTCGGACTGCAGCGCGGACGTGTAGGCCAGCGCCTTTTCGCGCCCGGCCTCGCTGATCGGCAGACCGAGATAGTCGACCACGTCCGGGCCACGGCCCCGATCGAGCCAATCCTGATGACCGCGATTGGCCCACGTCCCCGAAAGATCCACTTCGGCGGAGAGCGAAGCTCCCAGCAACCCGACGGCGCCGAGCGCCGCCCAGCGGGGAACCGATCTTAAAACCTTCCTCATGCGCAGAGCTCCGTCATCACGCGTTCACCAACTCGCCGAGCAGGGCGTGGGATCCCACTTGGCTCCGCTCGGCTCTTTCTTGAAATGCAGCACGGTGAGCCAGGGGGTCGACAGATATTGCGGATCCGCCACGCGCGTGGAAAGCATAATCCGCTGGTCCCCGTTGGGCTCCTTGAAGACGTCCCAGTATTCCGTCAGAACGGCGCTCGTCCCATACGGCACGCCGTTTTTGCGGAGATAGCCCCCGCTGAAATGATTCGTCACGGTTTTCAAATCCCCAAAGGGAGGGGGCGCCTCGCCGCGTCCCGCCCGCGGAGTTTCCCAAACGGCTTCCGAATCTCCTTGCAGCGTGGGATTCGCGGGAGGCTTCCAGTTGCCGAAGTGAAGCAGGCGGGTTTGCGTCCCGTAATCCGTTTCCACCTTCAGAGTGTTCTCGTCCTGCCAGGTAATATGGAGGCGCGTGGGGCCGCGCATCAGTCCGGGAGCGCCGTAGGATTTGCAGGGCGCTCCGGCCGCCTCGTCTTTCGCCGGGTCCCAGGTATCGGCAACTTCCTTGGCCTTGGCGTTGATCGGGACGCCCGCGTAATCTCCCTTGGCGGGCGTAACCATGCGCCAGCGCCAATCCTGGATAATGACCGCGACCCAGTAGCCGGTAAGGTCGATGGGCGCGGAGGCTTTGGCCGACCGGACCGGCTGCGTTCCGTTTTCCTGTGCGTGCACGCGTCCGGCGAGGAGGAGAGAAATCGCGAGCGCAGGCGCAAGACAGTTCTTCGCGGTCATTTCCCTTTCTCCCCGATCAAACCTGTGTAGATTGCTTCCACGAACATGTTGGTGGTCCAGGGTCCCGTCTCGGATCCATAGCGGGCGCGATAGGCCTTCGCAGGATCCGCTTGCTGGATCTGCGGGAGGGTCATGCCGCGGCTGATCAAATCCCGAATATTGTCGCGGACGATGGTGACCGTGTCGCGGTATTCGACCAGATCGGAGTCATCGCAAATGCGGCCGTGTCCGGATATCAAGAGAGTGCGATCCGCCTCCCACGGGAGCGGCACGGGAGGGATGGTCAGATCGAGAAGCCGGTTCAGCGCCGCGATTTCGCCTTGGATGCTGCCGCCTTTTTTCGGATCAATGACCGGGAAGCGGGTGGTGTCCCACACATCGCCGGTGACGATCACATCGTTGCGGCGAAAGAAGACGACGCTGTCGCCATCGGAATGGGCCGCGGGCTGATACAACACCTGGATGCCTTCGCCATTCAGATACATCGAATAGGCTTTGCCGCTATAGGTTTTGGTCGGCCAGGAGGGTTCGGCGAAAAGCGACTTTCCGCCCTCGCCGGCGCTCATCCGGGTCAGCACGTTTTCATGGGCGAGAATACTGGCCGCGCCGCCGTTATCAATCACGTCGGCGGTGATCCCCGGATTGCCGACGCTGCCCGATAAGACCGACTGGCCGGCCCGGGAAAGTTTCGCGTTCCCGCCGACCACGTCGGCATCGGCGCTGGTATTAAGGATGTAGCGAATGGGCTTGCTGCTCACGCGCTTCACGGCGTTCAGAACCCGGTCCGCCATCTGCTCCGTGCCGGTATTCACCAGGATCACCCCCATGGGGCCTACCTGCACGGCGATGTTCGCGCCCGCGCCGGCGATCATATAGAAGTTGGGGCGGATCTCCAGAATCTCGACATCGCTTGCGGAATCAGGAGCCGGTTGCGCGGGCATCCGCAAGGTTCCCGCCGCCACGGCCACAGCGATCACGGCCAGCAACCGCGTCCCTCGGAACCTCCGCTGGGAAAACATTTTCATCCGTTCGAGCATCCTTCTCCCGCGTCTTCTTGAATCCTGCCCGTCATGCGCGCTCAAAAAATCGCGATCGGATTCACCGGACTGCCCGTGCCGTTCGGTACCCGCAGCGGCGCGATTACCAGCATGAATTCCCAACGGTTTAATCGCGCGCAGGTCTCGGCCAACAGCTCAGGATCCATGTCGTCGATGATCGGCATGCCCAGGCCGTTGATAAAGATCGTGTGGAGGGGAGTCGTTTGCCCCTCGACGACCACCGGTGTGTTGTGAATTTCCACGGTCGTGTCGCCGGAGGCGAGCGCGACGTCGCGCGCACGGAACCAGGGCGCCACGGTTACATCGAATCCGGAAGCGTACTTAATGTTGTCCCAGGGTCCGGTTTTTTCACGGCGAGCCCAGCGCCCGGTGCGCAGGATCACGGCGTCACCCGAGGAGACCTTCACGTGCGCCATTTTTTCCCAGGCTTCAATGTCTTTGGTGTAAACGGCGTCCTCCGGCTCAAGGTAAGGAACGCCTTTCAGGCGGGGAATATCGATCAGAATGCCGCGGGTTACGACGCCATTCTTAAGCTGATCGATTCCCGGGAAGCATTCCTTGGTGTTCAGGGGACGATCGTTATACACGCGATCGTTATAGGTGTAATGACAGAGCGCGTCCTGGTGCGTCACGAAGGCGCCGTGGTACTGGAAGAAATATGTGTCGGTCCGGAAATTAGGAGCAACCACCTTTTTGAAGCGGCCGGCAGGGTTGTCGGCGGTCGCCTCCTCGTGGAGATCGTGCCCGACGGAAACCGTGATTCCCATTTTCACCAGAGACGCCGCCTGTTTCCGTTTCGCGTCGGTGATCAGGTTCATGGTCCCGAGCGCGTCGTCCTTGCCCCAGCGACCCCAGTTCTTGACCTGGTTAAATAGCTTGTCGAACTCCGCGGCCGACATTTTGGTCGGGTCGACAGGTTTATAATTTTCCGCCGCGTGTGCACGAGGCCCCCATGAACTGAGAGTCACCGCAGCAGCGGCCGCCAATGTTCCTACGACGATCCCGAATCTAAGCTTCATGGCCAGACCCCCACAGTGCGTAATGCTCCGAACGGATGGATGCGGGTCTAACGTTACCGCTCGGGGGCGGGTAATACAAGTGCTTTCGACGCGGTTTCCGGTAAGCGGCTACGTAGACGGAAGGAGGGCAACTAATTGATTGTGTTCAACTTGGCTCGCTCAAGGAGATGCGTGAAGCGGGCATCGGCGCGGAGAGGGTCATAGATCGGATCGGCGAGCAGATACAGGTAGGGGTCCTGGGCATCGACGGCTCTGGTGAGCCATTCGAAGGCCCGATCTTTTTCCCCGAGTCCAATATAAACTTGAGCGATTGGACGGGGCGGGAAAGATCCCCGGGCTGATTCCTCGAGAAACTTTCCGAGAATCTTGCGCGCCTCGGGAGCATTGCCGGATACGGCATAGGCGACTGCGAGCTGCGCGGGAGCGGAAGGATTGTCCGGCATCAACTCGATCGCGGCCTTCGCCTCCGCAATCGCCTCGGGATACATGCGCTTTTCGGTATAGCTGGAGGCCAGTCCCAAATGAGCGAATCCGTGCTGCGGGTCGAGCGCGAGCGATTTCTTATACTCCGCGATGGATTCGTCGTAGCGGCGCATCATATTTAAGGTCCGCGCGGTGCTATAAGAGACGTACGGAGAAACCGGGTCGAGCTGCTGGGATCTCTTGCTCTCCGCGAGAGCCTGCTGCAGGCGTCCCACGGTGGATAGATAGGACGAATACCAGCGATGCGCGAACGCATCGCCGGGGCTTAGTTGCAGGCCCCTTTGAAACTCCGCCTCCGCTCCGGCCCAGTCTTTGGTCACGAAGTTCGCGTAGGCAAGATCGATATGCGGCTCCGCCAGGGCGCTGTCCAATTCCAAAGCCTTCATCGCGAGCTCTCTTATTTTGGGAACGACTTCGAGCGGGGCGGCTTTGGTGAAGGCCGGCATATTCACGTAACAGCGGGCCAAGCCCGTGTATGCCAGAGCATACGCGGGATCTTCCGCAATCGCCTGTTCGAAATAACGAGCCGCCATGCGGATGGATTCGGTGGACTGCTTGTTCCAGAAATACAAACCCTTTAAATAATCTTGATAGGCGGCCGCGTTAATCGGGACGGCTTTGTACGGCGACGCCTTCAATAAACCGGGCGTGCCGTTCCTGGTGAATTCCGCGTCCAGCGCCGAAACAATCGCCTGGGAGATATCGCGCTGCACGAAGAGGACGTCCTCGAAGTTCTGCTCGTAACTGTTGGACCACACACGGTACCCGTTGGTCGTATCGTCCAGTTCCGCGATAATGCGCATCCGGTTGCCATAAATGCGCACGCTGCCCTCGAGGACGGTCTGGACGTTGAGCTTTCGTCCGATCTCGCGGATATCGTGGTTCTGGCCTCGAAACTGGAAGGCCGATGCACGCGAAACGACGAGCAGCCCTTGCACCCGGCCGAGCGAGTTGATGAGCTCATCGGTCAAACCGTCGGCGAAGGATTGATCCTTACTATCGCCCAAGTCGTTGAAGGGCAGAACCGCAATCGAAGGACTCTGGAAAGACCGGCTTTGTTCTCCCTCGCGCGCGTGCAGGACGAAGGCGGTAGCGATGCCGATCGCGAGCATAACGATCAACGCAGCCGAATAGGGGCTTTTCCACGCAGAACGCGCGGGGAGAGCGTTCCCGGCGAGCATCGTGATGGATGCGGGCGCCGATGGAGGGCGGCCGCTCGATGAATCCCCGTGGTTTTTTTCCACGTCCTGTATGTTCGAAGGATCGAATTTGTTCGAAGGATCGATGTTGTGGGAAGGATCGAGCTTCGCTGCTTCCGGCGCCTCGGCCTCGCGAAACGTCGGCACGTAGCCCCGGCTGGGGAATTCGATGCGGATCGGGTCGTTCCCGCCCTCCTCTTCGTAGTACTTGGCCAGGCGGCCGCGAAGTTTGCGCGCTTCGGTCCGCACAATATTATCGAGCCGCGGATCGAAGGACTTCCCGCGTTCGAAGACCTCCACTCCGATGGTGTACTCTTTCACCTCGTGCGAGCGGCCGGCCATTGTGTGCTCCACGACGTGGCGCAGAAATTTGCGTTGGGCGCCGGCGGCTTGAAACGTTCGGCTGGCGAGGAGGCGCGCGAGTTCCTTTCGAATCAGATCGTCGGCGGGAACGGGAGCGGGGGGCCAATCCTTTACCTGCCCCGCCGGGACGTGCCCTGCCGGGTTACGATCGCGATCGTTCTCCACGATACCGTCCATAGGTATGGCCCGGATGGCCGGACGCATTGCGCTTTTGCGGAAAGCGGCGCCGAAAATACCGGTAGCCCCTCGGCAGCAAGCAGCATATCACAGTACTCGCGGAGGCGCGCGGGGTTTCCTCGCAGGCTTCGATGACATACAACGAGCGCTGGGCATGAGGAGAACGAACCTTCCGGCATCCTGTTATTGATTCTCTTTTTCAATCAGCTGATAGGACTTATCTCTTTGACTTCATGTGCGTGGGGACATAGAGTATGGGTGGCCGGTTGTAAGAGGAGATCCAAACCAATGCGATGTTGGATGACGGCTTCGTTCGCAACAACTTTGTTCGCAGCGGCTTTGTTCGCAACGACGGTGATGACGGCGGGGCTTTCCGGAGCGGAGATAACCTCGCCGGTCACATTTAATAAAGATGTTCTGCCCGTTCTCCAGCGGAACTGCCAGACCTGCCACCGGCCGGGCCAGATCGCGCCGATGTCGTTCCTGACGTATCAAAGCACGCGCCCATGGGCGAAAGCGATGAAGGCGGCCATCCTGACAAAGAAGATGCCGCCCTGGTTCGCCGACGAGCAGGCGAGCCACAGTCATTTTCTGAACGACCGGACGCTCAAAGCGAGCGACATTGAAATCATTTCGAAATGGGCCGACACGGGCGCTGCCGAGGGCGATCCTAAGGACGCTCCCGCCTCCATCGCGTGGCCCGAAAACGGCTGGGATATCCGTCCGGACTACATCGCGAAGGGCCCTACGTACACGGTTCCCGCGGCTCCGAAAAACAACGTGATCGAGTGGATCACCATCGCCATGCCGAGCGGCATTATCAAAGACACGTGGGTGACCTCCATGCAAATCAAGGCGGATCATATCGGGGTGACCCACCACATGTGCGTTTCCTTTGTTCCGCACACACCGGAGATCAAGTACAACGTTCCCTATTGGGTGGATAAGCCGCGCGACGAAAAGGGTCTGGAGCTTCCGAAGGTGAAGGGGGGCCCTCCTCGCAATTCGCCGGACGTCACCCGTTTGTTATCGAAGACTCTTGGCGGAGGAGGACTCGAAGGCTGCTATGTGCCGGGCGTGGCGGCCCAGGATTACCGGCTCTACAACTCCGGAAAATTGATCCCTGCGAACACGGATATCGTGTGGCGTCTGCATTACACGCCGAACGGCACCGAGGTCGCCGACACGCCGGAGATCGGGTTCACCGTCGCCCAGGACGAACCGCAGCGCCGCTACATCTCCGTGAACCTTTCGTCGCCGTCGGATGCCGCGAGCTTCGCGATTCCCCCGCACGACGGGAATTGGGAGAGTCCCATCGCCCAGACCGAGTTCATGGAAGACGCGGAGCTCGTGTGGATGATGCCTCACATGCACCTGCGCGGAAAAGACATGAGCTATAAGCTGGTGTTTCCGGACGGCCGCGAGCAAACGGTTCTGACGGTTCCGCACTATGACTTCAACTGGCAGCTCGGCTACAACGTCGAGCCGATAAAATTGCCGAAGGGCACGAGGCTCATCGCGACCGCCCATTACGATAACTCGGAAAACAACAAATATAATCCCGATCCGAATCAAACCGTGTACTACGGCGATATGACCTGGGAAGAGATGATGGCTCCCTTCTTCGCCATCACCGTGGATAAGAAAGTGGATCCGAAAAAGGTATTAAAAAAAGGCACGGTTACCTCGGGCGGCGCTTAGCAGGGTGCAAAAAGGCCCTCAAGCTACCGCTCCCTCGCGGTCGCGGCTCGGTAGATGTTTGCAAACACGCGAGAACGTTTCTGAGCCGCGCCATCGGCGGGAAAATCGGAGGATGATTCGGAATGGGAGAAACATTCGTGACCGTACGCTATCGCGCCGAACAGGTGGGCAGCCTGCTTCGGCCCCCTGAGTTGTTGCGCGCCCGGGCCGCGCATGCCGCGGGCGAGCTTCCGCTCGAAGAATTGCGTGCGGCCGAAGATCGCGCGATTGAAGACGCCTTCGCGCGCCAGCAGCAGGCGGGCATCGAAATTTTGACGGACGGCGAGATGCGCCGCGGATCGTGGCTCACCGACATGGCCGAAGCGGTGGAAGGATTCGTGCCGAGTCCGGTGGAGCTCGAATGGAAAGGTCCGGGGGGCGGCAAAGAGAAGAGCTCGGCCAGCTCCGTGGGAGCCAAGCTCCGCAAGGTGCGCAAGCTGACCGCTCATGAGCTGCCTTTGTTGAAGCAGTCGGCTCCCGGGCCGTTCAAGATCACGATCCCCGCGCCCTCGAACTTCGTTCTGGCGAGTTACAAGCCGGAGTTGACGGAGCAGTTCTATCCTACGCACGCCGACCTTCTGCGCGACCTTGTCGCGATCACGCGTGACGAAATCGCGTGGCTGCAATCCCAAGGCGCAACCTATATTCAGTTCGACGCGCCGTTTTATTCGCATTATCTCGATCCGGCACAGCGGGCGCGCATGAGCGCCGCGGGTCTCGATCCCGATCGCGAGCTCGAACACGCGATCGCGGGCGACAACGCGGCCTTCGAGGATCTCCCGCGCGACGGCCTCACGCTCGCCTTGCACGTGTGCCGCGGCAATCGCCGCAGCGCGTGGTACGCCGAGGGCGGCTACGACGCGATTGCCGAGAAACTATTCGGACTGCTGGACGTGGACACTTTCCTTTTGGAATATGATGACGATCGATCCGGAAGTTTCGAGCCTTTGCGTTTAGTGCCCGACGATAAAACCGTGGTGCTGGGATTGATCACCACGAAGGAAGCCCGGCTCGAATCGCAGACGGACTTGCGGCGGCGGATCGACCAGGCGGCGCGTTTTATCCCGCTCGAACGCCTGGCGCTGAGCACGCAATGCGGGTTTGCTTCCACGGCGTCCGGAAACCTGCTCTCCATGGACGAGCAGTGGCGCAAGCTGGAACTGGTGGCGGACACGGCGCGAAAAGTCTGGCAGTGACCGGACCGAACCCGCCGTTTCTCGGCGTGTAAATTCCCGGATCGAGCCCGTAATTCAGGGCCTGTCCGTGAGGATCGGAGGCAGCTTTCATGGATTCCAGACGGATCTTCGCACTTTCGATCGCCACGCTCGGGGCGATGGGCTTCTGGTTTCAGAAGCAATCGTACGGGCAAACGGCGGCCGTCGCGGCCCGCACGGGGCCCGGCATCCAGGCGCCCCAGGATTCTCGCGAGCCGGAGATCTTGAAGACGTGCAAAGTTCCACCTCCGCCGCCGGCTGCGGGGCGCGGTCCGGCGGCCGCCGGAGGAGTGGCGGCGGTGGCCGTACGGAACTACACGGTCGCGGAGATTCCCGGGGTGATCGCCGCGGGGCAGCAATGGCAGCGCGTCTGGCAAACGGACGGCAACAACGCGGACGGCATGATCGGCACGAAAGACGGCGGGCTGCTGATCGCGCAGAACGATAAGAGCGACGTCCTGAAGCTCGATCGCGACGGGAACGCATCGATCGCGTTTACCGATACGAACACCGGCGGAGCCCTTTCCATGAACGCCAAGGGTGGTCTCTTCCTGGTGAGCCGGGGGCTTAATGAAGCCGTGATCGAGCTTGCGCCGAAGCGGAGGATTTTCGCCAACCGGTATCAAGGAGATCCTCTCGATTGCACGGGCGCGGCGCTGAACGATCTGGTCGCCGATCGCAGAGGCGGAGTGTATTTCACCCTGGGCGGACTGTTTTATGCCGACCCGCAAGGGTCGATCGCCAAATACGGCGAGAATCTGCGCACCAACGGCATCATGCTCAGTCCCGATGAGAAAACTCTGTACGTCACCAACGGCGGGGTTCTGGTCGCCTTCGACGTGCAGACGGATGGATCGCTCACCCGGCAACGCGATTTCGTCAAGCTCGAAGCGGGCGGAAACGGCGATGGGAGCGCCATCGACTCGGAGGGGCGGATCTACGTGAGCAGCAACCCCGGCGTGCAGGTCATCGGTCCGGACGGCAAGTATCTCGGTTTGATCCCCACCCCGCGGGGCGTCAATAGTCTGGCGTTCAGCGGGTTAAATAAGAGGACGCTCTACGCGGTCTCTTTGATCCGGGAAGGGACGGCAATTCGCGACGAGCTTTACAAAATCGAGATGATCGCGCACGGCTATAAGGGCCGCGCTAAATAGCGAAGTCGGGGAATGTCTGTCCCGCATTTCCGGCTCTGACGGGCATTTCCGCGTCCCCACACGTCCCCGCTTTCCTCCCCGGCTACTCGAGATTTCGCCCGGTGGCATACAATCGGACCGTGGAAGCTTCAGCTCATGAGCAGCAGAGATCGAAGCCATTTTCAGTTTTCGAGACCAACGTCCTTCGCTTGTTGTCGGTGGCGAAGACAGCGACCCCGCCTATAACAGACACGGTAGATAGACTACGGAAGCAAACCGAGTCCTCTACAGAAGCCGCTCAGAGGCTCACTGAAGCTATGCAGCAGGCGCGCGAAAGTGGTTACGATAGCACTGTTTTCCGCCAGCACGCAGAGGCTCTGGCGGACGGATTGGCAACGGTGAACCAGATTCTCGCTGAGGTAACCGCTCTCACCAACACCAGAGAGTTCTTACGAGCGTGGATGATAGTGATGCTGGTAACATTCGCCGAGGCGTATCTTGAAGATGCGCTTTCACTGCTCATCTCGACGGGATTCAATCGCTCTTTTCTGCCGGACCCAATCGCGGACGAAATCACGAAGAAATGGATCAAGAACCTCATTCGCGGCGGTAACCCGCACGAATGGATAAAGAAGTTGGAGAAATTAGGGGCAACGGGCTATGAGCCCGATTTATCGATCAAAATGCAGAAAATCTGGGCACGACGACATGCTCTTGCCCACACCGCAGAACCAGAAATCAAGAAGACAGCATCGCAGGAGTTTATAGATGCGGTCCTAGTCATAAAGGTCTTCGCTGAGGTAACGGATACCTTGGTTGTGGCATACTCGACCCAGACCGTTACACCTCCATCCCCCTAGCCCGGTTTTCGGCAGATTGTAAAACCGAACGGTCGGGAAGGAAAACCGGGCAGAAGGAACATTCCCCGATTTCCACGACTCAGCCCGCCACGTGAAAATCGCTGTAATTGAAGCATCCGTCTCGATTCCGCGAATCGCAAGTGCTTAATTTGAGTGGTGAGCGCGGTAGGAATCGAACCTACAACCTACTGATTAAGAGTCAGTTGCTCTGCCAATTGAGCTACGCGCCCGACTTCGGATCGAAGGCTTGCCGGAGCGGTGCCCAGCAGCCAACGTTCCTCATTGTACCGCAGAAGCTGGCCCGCACAAGCTCTGTTCAAAGCTAAAAACGAAGCGAAAAACGGGGACTCATAGCAGCATGGTCGCGACATCCACCGAAGAACGATGGCCCTCCACCACCACGATTCCACTGTCGGTGACGTGGTACAGCGAAGCATCCTCCACAGGATCGAATCCGATGCGGGCATTGTCCGGCACGCGATAATTTTTGTCGACGATCGCCTTGCGCACCTGCGCGTGACGTCCGATCACGCAGTTATCGAAGATGACCGAATCTTCCACCACCGCGCCGGCGAGGACGCGCACGCCGCGACCCAGAACCGAGTTGCGCACGACGCCGCCGGAGACGATCGATCCGCCGGCGACGATCGAATCGAAGACTTCGCCGGGGCGTCCTTCGTCGTCGTGAATCAGCTTGGCGGGCGCGTCGAAGTACCCGGCGGTGCGCAGGGGCCACTGGCGGTTATAGAGATTCAAGGTGGGCGTGGGCGAGCGCAGGTCCATGCTGGCGTCGTAGTAGGCGTCGATGGTTCCGACATCCCTCCAGTAGGACTCCTGGGAGGGAGGGTCGCCGGGGATGTGGTTCATCTGAAAATCGTAGGCGTACATGTCGCCGCGGCCCACCAGATTCGGCAGGATGTCGCGTCCGAAATCGTGCGAGCTCGCCGGATTTTGCGCATCCTCATATAACTCGCGCAGCAGCAGGCCGGTGGAAAAAATGTAGTTGCCCATGGAGGCGTACACGCGCGCGGGATCTCCGGGCATATGCGGCGCGTCGGCGTTCTTTTCGTGAAAGCCGATGATGCGTCCCTCGGCGGAAGCCTCGATCACGCCGAACTCCGAGGCCTGATTGCGATCGACGGGAATTGCGGCAACGGTGGCCTGGGCGCGTTTATGCAGGTGAAACTCCAGCATCTCGCGGATATTCATGCGATAAATATGATCCGCGCCGAAGATCGCGACGTAGTGCGGGTCGGCCTGCTCAATGAGGTTGATGTTCTGATAAATCGCGTCGGCGGTTCCGCGATACCAGTCTTCGCCGGCGGTGCGCATCTGAGCGGGAACGGGAATAATAAAATGCTGCTTCAGCAGTCCGCTCACTTCCCAGCCATCGCGCAGATGCTGCAGCAGGGACTGGCTTTTGAATTGAATCAAAACATAAATGGAATAGATTCCGGAATTGACCAGATTGCTGAGGACGAAATCGACAATGCGATAGCGCCCGCCGAAGGGAACGGCCGGCTTGGCCCGTTCTTTGGTGAGCGGATACAGCCTGGTTCCTTTGCCGCCCGCGAGAACGAAGGCCAGGATTCGTACCTGCATGTGCACCTATTGTGGCAGGGAGCATGCAACTTTCGCAAGATTTCACAGGAAATTTACAGGCCGGAAGGCCGCAGCGCCGAGCACGAAGACCAGCCGGATCGCTGGAGGACATCGCTGGAGGACATCGCCGGAGGCATCGCTCGAGGCGTCGCTGGAGATTGGAAAACGGGACGCTCAGCGCGCGATGGGAGCGGCGAGCGCTTCGAGAAAGCTTCGATCGAGCGGCCAGGTACCTGTTACCTCTGGACCCGACTGCGAGAAAGCGCCGCCGCGCAGCAGTCCGGCCCAATCCGGTTGGCCCAAGGCCGGGTGATCCTGCACGAGCGAGGCGCGGAGGGTTTCGGTGGCCGAGGTAAGCTCCCGCACGACGGCTGCGGCGTCGGCCGCGGAGTTGCACACCACCGACAACCGGAGCTTGACCTGCGCACCCTGGGAACCGGCCGCGAGCGTGATTTTCTGCGCCCGCGCCACCGGACCGAGGAGGGCCTGTACGTTTTCCGGGAGGGCGCCGGGCTTGGTCAGGATCGACGCCGGGGCGGTGATCCACACGGGCTCCGGAGCGACGATGTCGCTCTTGGGAACCGGGTTCGGCGCGATGGCGACGACACCATTGGGATCGAACGCGACGGCGAGCGCGAGCACATCGGGCTGCAACGGATAAAACGAGATATTGTGTTCCAGGGTGCTACCCGGCAGCGAGCAGATCGCGTAGCGGCATTCGCCGCCCTGAGACCGCGCGTAGGCGGCCAGTTGCTTCCATTGAAAATGCCCGTGAACCGCGAAATAGGAGGCGTTGGGCGCGAAGGCGGCGGCCACCGAAAAGAGGTCCTTGCGGTAATCGAAGCCGGTCTGCTCGACAAATTTCTGGTAGTCGGGTTCTTCGGCGGCCTTCGATCCGGCCATCAGATCCAGAATCCCGGACGTTCGCAACGCGTCCACGTCGGCGTAAAAAAGCGTGCCGCGTTCGGTCGGAAGCGTGGCGAACATGTGCGCGGCATCGTAGGTGACCGCGTTCTTGCGCCAGCGGACGAGAGCGACGGCCGCCACCGACAGCGCGATAACGAGCACGGCCAGTTGCCAGGGCTGCAGGCGGATGCGCACGTCTAATTATGATCCATCCCCGTCCTCAGACTGCGAGCGCGGCCTCGGCGACGCGGGATTTCTTCCACAGCGCGATGTAGGGCTCCAGATCCAGCATCATCGCGGCGTACTGCTTCGGATCGAGCGACTGGGCTCCATCGCTCATCGCTTTTTCGGGCTGCGGATGAATCTCCACGATGATGCCGTCGGCGCCGATCGCCACGGCGGCGCGCGCGAGCGGCGGCACCAGGCTGCGTTTTCCGGTGGCGTGGCTCGGATCGAGAATCACGGGCAAATGGGTCAATTCATTGAGCACCGCGACGGCGGTGATGTCGCAGGTGTTGCGCGTTGCCGTTTCGAATGTCCGGATGCCGCGCTCGCAGAGCATGACGTTGGGATTGCCGTGCGCCACGATGTATTCGGCCGACATCAACAATTCCTTGATCGTGGAGCTGAGGCCGCGCTTCAGCAGAATGGGGCGTCCGCATTTGCCAAGCGTCTTCAGCAGCGCGAAGTTCTGCATGTTGCGCGCGCCGATCTGCAGAATGTCGGCGTACTCGGAAACCATTTCCACATCGCGGTCGCTCATCACCTCGGTCACCACGCCGAGACCGGTGACGCGTCGGGCTTTGTCGAGCAGCTTCAGGCCTTCGAGCTCCATGCCCTGAAAATCGTAAGGCGAGGTGCGCGGCTTGAACGCGCCGCCGCGCAAGAACTTGGCCCCGCCCTTCGCGGCAATTTCCGCCGATTCCAGAATCTGTTTCTCACTCTCCACGGAGCACGGCCCCGCCATGGTGATGAAGTCGTCGCCGCCGATGACCACGCCATGCGCCTGGATCAGCGTCTTATCCGGCTTGAACTCGCGGCTCACGAACTTGTAGGGCGCCGAAATCCGCACCGCGCGCTCCACGCCCGGCATCGCTTCGAGCGATTCCAGACATTGCGTGACATCCCCCATGCCGACCGCGCCGATCACCACGCGCTCTTCGCCGGTGATCGAGTGGACTTTATAGCCGAATTCCTCGATCCGCGCGCGGGCGTTGGCGATTTCTTCCTTGGATGCGTGCAGCCTCATCGAAATAATCATCGGTTCCCCCAAAACTTCGGACGCCAACTTGGGCCTCCTAAAAATAAAAAACCCACTCTTTCGAGTGGGTCCGTTTTCGAAACCTGCTATGACCAGCCCACTCGTTCGCGATTCAGGCGCTAAAGTACCACCAGTAGCTAAATCGAAACGAGTTGGCGGTCTGTGCCAGCATGAAATCGCAGTATATCACGGCATCGAGCTTCGCGCGACGCTTTAATGGAAACGTAATGAAGCACGCGCGAGCCCCGGGCGAGCCTAACTGCCGCGCAACACCTAACTGCCGCGCAACACCTAACTGCCGCGCAACAATCGCATGGCCTCATCGATCGCGCCGCGCTCGGCTTTCTGCCCGCCGGCTTCGTCGTCCGGAACGCTATCTCCTTCGCCTGGCGCGAGAAAGAGGTTTGCCTCGACGCCGTGCTGGCGGGTATAGAGATCCCAGTACCGGCCTCCGAGAGCATACAGGCTTTGGTGCGTCCCGCGCTCGACCACCCGCCCCTGTTCGACGACCAGGATCTGATCGGCTCGCCGGATAGTCGACAGACGATGGGCGATCACGAAGGTGGTGCGCCCTTGCATCAGGACGTTGAGCCCCTCCTGAATCAGCGCCTCGGATTCGGAATCCAAACTGGAGGTCGCTTCATCCAGGATCAGAATCCGGGGATCGGCCAGAATCGCGCGCGCAATCGAGACGCGCTGGCGCTGCCCGCCGGAAAGTTTCACGCCGCGCTCGCCCACGATGGTGGCGTAGCCCTTTTCGAATTTCTCGGCAAACTCATCGACGCGGGCCACGCGGCAGGCGTGCAGGATCTGCTCGCGCGTGGCGCCCGGCCGCGCGAACGCTATATTTTCCTCGATGCTGCCGTCGAACAGAAACGTATCCTGTAAAACCACCCCCAACTGCGTGCGGTAGGAATCCAGGCGCACCGTGGAGATATCCACGCCATCGATCTGAATGGTCCCCTCCGAGGGCGAATGAAAAGCCGCAATCAGGCTAATGATGGTGGATTTTCCAGAGCCGGAAGGCCCCACAAGAGCCGTTACCGTACCTGGCTCGGAGCGGAAACTGACGTCGTACAGCACCGGTTTGCCGGGCTCGTAGGAAAAGCCGACGTGATCGAAGACCACGGTCCCGCGAACGGGGCCGAGCGTAACGGTGCGCTTGGGGTCCTGATCTTCGGGACGTTCGCTCAAAACTTCGTGCGTGCGGTCGAGGCCCGCGAACGCCTCGGTGATCTGCGTACCGATCTGCACCACCTGGAACACCGGCGCGACCAGCATAGCCAGGAGCGCCGTGAACATCACGAAATCCTCCAGCTTCAGCGTCCCGGCGAAAATTTCCCGTGCTCCCACGAAGTACACCATGGCGGTGACCATCCCCATGAGAACGGTTGCCGAAAGACTCATCAGAGACATCGCCGTCAACGACCGGAACACGTTATCGAGCAAGCGCGTCACACCCTGGCTGAAAACCGCGGCCTCGCGATCCTCGGCGTGGTAACCCTTCACCACCCGCACGCCTCCCAGCGATTCGGTCAGCCGGCCGGTGACCTCCGCGTTGATTTTGCCGCGCTCGCGAAAGATCGGACGTATTTTTGTGAACGCCTGGCGCAGCACCAGGGTGAAGGAAGATACGCACAGCAGGGCGAGTCCGGTCATGAGCGGACTCACACGGAGAAGAATCACGAGCGCGATCAAGGCGGTCATAATACCGCCCACGAATTCCACGAGTCCGGTGCCGATCAGGTTGCGGACGCCTTCGACGTCGGTCATGATGCGGGACACCAGGACGCCGCTCTTGTTCGCGTCGTAATAGCCCACCGACAAGCGCCCGACGTGCTGCTGGACTTTCTGACGGAGTTCGGCGATCAGCCGTTGGCCGGCTTTGGACAGAAGCTGCGTCAATGTAAAGGACGTCACGCCCTGGATCAAGGTCGCCGCGAGAACGCTGAGCACGAGCGGTGTCAGCAAACGTTCCTGCCGCTTGCCGATCACATCGCCGATCAGATACTTCACGGAGATGGGCAGCACGAAGCCGCTCAGCCGGTTGATCACCATCAGCAGGAGACCTCCGGCCAGCAGTTTCCTTCTGGGCAGGATCATCTCCCGCAGATCGGGCCAAACGTTGCGGATCCGTTCCGACGGCGTGCGCTTGGTGTTCTCGGCGCGGTCGCGGCCATAGCCGCCGCGCGCTCCGGATCGTTCGACTGAATGGGGACCCACTCTCACACTCCAGTGTAGCCTGTGCCTCGCGTCTCCTTGTTTGGATGCGGGCAGGTTCGCACGGATTCGGCGATTCTCTCCGGGGCTCGCGGCCCTACCGCCAGCGGAACAATTTTAAGGCCAGCGCGAAACAGACCGCCAGCCACGCGCTCATGATTCCCAGCTCCGGGGCGATCTGCGCAAGGCCCGCCCCTTGCAGCATATTGGCTCGCAGCGCGTCGATGACCGCGGTGAGCGGAAGCGCGCGGATGATGGGCAGAAAGAAATCCGGGAAGCGCTGCGCCGAGAAGAACACGCCGGAGACGATCCACATCGGCATCATCGCCAGATTCATCAAGCCGGAAGCGGCCTCAATCGTCTGCACGCGCGAGGAGATCAAAAGACCCAGCGCGCTGAAGGAGAGCGATCCGAGAACGCACACAATCGCGAGCTCGACCAGCGAACCGCGGATCGGGACATCGAAGACGAATGCTCCAAAACCGAGCACGATACCGACCTCGATCACCAGCAAGAGCAGCCTCGAGAGAATGAACGAGAGCAAATAGTAAGCCCGCGGCATGGGCGTGGCCATCAGGCGTTTCATCAGCTTTTTACGCCGCGCGTCCACGATGGCGAATCCCAGGCCCCAGATCGCGCTGCCCATTAAATTCATTCCGAGCAAGCCGGGAATCAGGAAGTCGATATACCGCGACCCGGGCTCGCGCATGATCTGGTCTGCAGCCGAAACCGGATCCACTCGTCCTGCGGCACGTTGCACTGCGCGATCCGCCAAAAGACGCGCGGCGCGCCCTTCGGGATTGGTGTCGTCATAGCGGTACACGACCGATCCGTCCGGTCCCGGCTCCGCGAGCAGCACGACTTTCCCGGTGCGGAGCGCGTCTTCGGCGGAAGAGGAGTCGAGCGACTGCACGTCGAGAAGCTTTTCCGGACGCAGCGACATGGTGAGCGCGGGCGAACGTGCTCGCAATCTTGAGCACCTCGGCGGGACGGTTGCGGAAGGCGACGCCCAATCCGGCGGCCAGGAGAATGGGGAAAACGAAAACCCAGAACAACGCTTCGGGCTCGCGGAGAAACTCGCGAAAGCGCACCAGCGTCAACTGCGTCAGCGGATGGTCCATCACGACGGCGCCGCCCGAGGAAGAAGACCGCGCAGGGCGGTGCGCCGGACCCGGGGAGATCGCGGTCATTTTCACCGTCTGATTCGTGGTCTCCTGCATCGCTATTCGTCTCTCAGGTGCCGTCCCGTCAGCGTGACAAAGACATCTTCCAGTGTGGCCGAGTGAGTGCGCAGCTCCGTGAGGGCAACCCCTTGCCGGCCGAGCTCGCCGAGCAGCGCCGGGACGGCCTGATGCAATTCGCTGACGTGCATCAGAACGCCTGCGTTCTCCGTACGAACGCTGCGGACGCCACGGACGCGTTCGAGACGCAGCGACATCCAAGGGATGCGCGGCGTCCCCTGCCGAAAATTCTACGACGTGCTCCACACCGAGCGACGCGATTAGCTCGCGCGGGGTTCCGAGCGCGATCACTTTCCCGTGATCCATGATCGCGACCCGGTCGCACAGCCGTTCCGCTTCGTCCATGTAGTGGGTGGTCAGCAGAATGGTGCGGCCGGCGAGCTTGAACGCTTCGATCAAATCCCACAACTGGCGCCGCGCCTGCGGATCGAGACCCGTGGTGGGCTCGTCGAGAAACAGGAAGTCCGGATCGCCCACCAGAGCGCACGCCAGCGCCAGGCGCTGCTTCTGCCCGCCCGAGAGCGCGCCCACACGGGCGTCCTGCTTTTCTCCCAACTGCACCCGCGCGATCACTTCACTCGTCTCCGGGCCCTGTTGAAAGAAGCTGCGAAACAGGCGAATGGTTTCCGAGACCGTGAGCTTCTCCGAGAGCTGCGTTTCCTGCAACTGAATTCCAAGCCGCTGGCGGAGCTGGTTCGCATTGGTATCCCAGCTCATGCCGAGCACGGCGACCTCGCCGCGATCGGCGGGCGTCAGACCCTCGCAAATTTCGATGGTCGTGGTCTTGCCCGCTCCGTTCGGTCCCAGCAGGCCGAAACACTCGCCCGCGTGTACGTCCAGATCGATGCCGTCCACGGCGACGACGTCTTTATACGTCTTCCGCAGATTGCGTAGGCGCAGGGCGGGCGGAATGGCCGGCGACGCGAGAGACGACACCTGCCTAGTATCGCGTTCCCGGCCCAGCGGGTCAAAAAAGGTCCGAAAGAGGAGTTCTCAAACACCGCGCGTATCAGACGAAGTCTATTCGATCCGCTTCGAACGATCCCAATACACCGTGCATTCGGCGACTTCGGCCTTCTGCTTATAGATCTCGTCCAGTTTCCGTTCCTTGATCCAGTCGTCCTCGTCGCACGTCTCGAGGGTTTCGTAAACGCCGGCGGCGATCTGGCGGTCGAATTCAGGCTGCGGCACGATATGCACGAGCTCGGCAAGGGCCGGCGGCAGCCGCAGTTTGTGCGACGAAATATACTCGTTGCCGCGGGGGGGCGTGCGCCCGGTGAGAAAGTAAGTCGGCTCGTCCGCGTAGAGCGGCGCTCCCGCGCGGGTAACCTCGTTCACCTTGCGTGCGATCTGTTCCATTTTCGGCCACGAAGTGTCATCGCGCCGGTCGTACACCTCCCGCGCCACATTGAGACACACGAGGAGCAAAACGGCAGCGGCCGGCCATAACGGCAGCCGACCATTCTCGCGTGGGGTGCATTGGATGGCGATCGCGAGCAATCCTACCGAAGCGAGAATGCCCAGGAAAGGAAGCGTAAAAATATAGTATTGATAGAAGCTCGGGTGCGCGGTGGATACGTAGGCTCCGAGCGCCAGCGCGAGCCAGCCGCACAAATAAAATTCAGCGCGCCGCACGCTGTCCCACTCGCTTTTTCGTGCGATGAACCACAGTCCCGCCATCGCCAGGACGCCGATGAGAATCGCCGGCGGGGAGTTCACCCAGGAAGCAAACAGCTCCAGGTCGTGACGCGTCGCGCCGGGCCAATCCGAACGGCGATAGAACATGTGATAGCGGAAGACATCGAAGATCACTCTGGCCGGCGATTGGACGAACAGCGCCAGCAGCGGCAGCAGCGAGAGCAACGCCCCGGCGAGGAACGCGACGCCTCGCGCGAGCCTTTTCCCGCGCGGACCGTAGAAAAAAGCCCACAGCAGCAAAACCGGAGCGACCGGCGCGGTCAGAAGCGTGGATCCCGCGGCGGCTCCGGAGAGGAGTCCCGCGAGACCTGAGAACAGCGTGCTTCCACTCCCCACCGACGCGACGGTCAGCCGGAAGGCGGAAACTGCCAGCAGCAGACCGAGCGCATAAGCCTGGCCGATCGTTCCAAACTCCACCGTGTCGACATTCACGCCGGCGAACACGAAAACGGCCAGAACGCATGCGGTGCTCCATCCACGGAATCGCGATTCCGAAGATGGATCCGAAGAAACAATCAGCGAAAAACGGGAGCGCAGGAAGTCCGCGGCGAGCGCAACCGCAGACGTCGTCAGGATCGCGTCGATCACGTGAATCGCGCGCCATTTCTCTCCGAGAAGCTTCATCCAGCCGGCGTTCCAATAAGCGTTCAGCGGGGTCTGGGCGAAAACGAAATCCAGGTACGGCCGCTTGCCGGAACCGATGAGCTTCGCGGCCATCAGGTGAAATCCTTCGTCCCAGGCAAACGCGTAGGTTTGTGAATAAGCGAGGAGCGCCGCACCCAGCGCGACGGAGGCAAACACAAACGTCGACAGACGGCAATGCTCAGATTGGTTTTCTTGCGCCACGGGTGATTTCATCATTATCGCCGCCCGATGCGCGCCGGTCGTTATGCAGATTGGCCCAGTCTTATGAAGACGCGCTTGCGCGATTCGCGACCACCATGGACTGCATGATCTGGTCCGAGATCTCATTCACGGCCCCTGGCGAATGGGCCAGAAACAGCGTGTTCGTGCGGTCGCTTTCGCCGATCGATTTCAAGGTGTCGAAATATTGCGTCACCATCACCAGCTGCATCACTTCTTTTGCCGACGCACCCTCCACCACCTTTTGAAACTGCTCGATCGAAACCTGCAATCCCTCGATGATGGCCTTGCGTTGATTGGCGATGCCCTGCCCTTGCAGCGCCTTGCTCTCAGCCTCGGCTTCGGCTTTCTTTACGACCAGAATTTTTTCCGCTTCGCCGCGGGCATTGGCGGCCACCTGTTCGCGCTGCGCGGCATTGATGTCGTTCATCGCCGATTTTACTTTGGCGTCGGGAACAATGTCGGTGACCAGAACGTTCACGATCTCGTAGCCGAATCCCGCCATGTCCGCATCCAGCTCCTGCTTGACCGCGGAGGCGATGCTCGACTGGCTGGCGAAGACTTCATCGAGCGTCATTCCCGGAACGTGCCCCAGGATCACCTGCTCCACATAAGATTTGATCTGGGCGACGGGATCGGACAACTTGTAATAAGCGTCGTACGCTTTTTCCGGACGCACGCGATTCTGCACCGAAATCGGAATCGTGACAAACACGTTGTCCTTGGTCTTGGTCTCCATGGTCAGCGTGATCTGATTCACGCGCAGGCTGATCACGCCATCCACGTTGTCAAAAAACGGCCGTTTCCAGTTCAGTCCGGGGTCGGCGAGCCGCAGGAACTTGCCGAAACGCGTGATCACCGCGACTTCCGCCGTGTTCACCGTGAAGAAGCTGCCAAAGACAAGCTTCAGGACGACGAATGCGCCGATCAGTATCAGTATCGTCAGCGGAATCAGATACACGTTCTCCATGATTTTTCGGCGGCCCTCCCGCGATATTCGGCTTCTTTTTTTCCCAGTAGCCTCAGTTATCTATCGGACGCCGGGCTCGGCAGGTGTACGGGAAGAACGTTCGCCACGGCACGCGTTAAATGGGCTAGGAGGGATTGATCTGCCGGATCGCACCCGACGATACTTCCCGCGCCGGCGATTTCGCAGCTGTGAGGGTGCGGTTCGGACGCGCCGGCAACTCGCCGTTGGTCTCGATCAACCGTTCAAAAACCCGTTCGACCAGGCGCTCGATGACTTCGTTTTCAAGAGGCGCCGCGGTTCCGGCCTGGGACCACTCCCAGCCATTCAGAACCTTTTCCGCCACACCCTCCACCACCCGTTTTCGAATTTGATGCAAAGGCGCGAGCGCGGTCACCTGCTTGCTGGTCTCCGCAGCGAAATACCGTTCCAACTCCCACTCGAGGTTCTCGGCGGGCTCCGCCTTGACCTCCGCGGCGCATTCCGCCAGGCGGCTCTGCAATCCGCGAATCAGGAGTTCGGCTTTCTCCGCCGCCTCCATGATGGGTGGTTCGTTTTTCGGATCCGGGTTCTTTCGCGACACTGAAAAGTCCCCCTTGCTGGCTGCAATGCGGTTTCTTCAGATTACTGCAAATTCGGCCGGATTGACAATACCTAGTTACACAATTCAACCTGACCCCTATATTTCGTAGGCAGCTTGACATAACTGACCCTCTCACCGTACTATGTACCGATAGCTTAAGCTGTTCACCTGAGGCCAATCGGACGCATGCCGGCTTCTCACTCAGCGGCGTTCCCGCAATCACCGGAAACCGGTTCCCCACAGCTCGTCCGCTTCTGTTTCCCGGTAACCTGGTCATTCTTATCGCCCGAAGCGGTCCCACCGGCGGAACCCAAGACGGAGCGTCCCCGCACACCCGCTTTTCGCTGGTCTACCGATGCCAGTACCAGCAGTTTCGAACCGGCGCTGGAAAGAAGCCCGCTTCCCGAACCGGCCTTGCTCCAAATCCCCGAAGAGACTGCCCGGCCCGCGAATCTCGCCCCTCCGGCGGAGAGCCAACTTCCGGCTTTGAATCGCCGCGATCTGACGGGTTCCAACCACGGCGCGGGTCAGCCGGCTGGCGGGCATACGGGTCCCGACCGTTGGGAAATGGTGATTCCCAAAATGAGCCGGCCCGTGTCGTGGTCGTCGAAAAAGCTGATCACAGATACGCGAACGGATGCGCCCGCGGCAAAATCGCCCGCCGAGAGCTCGCCGAAGCCCCCGCAGCAGATTTCGAGCGGCCGTCCGATGCTTGCAATCGCGGCGGAGAGAAGGCCTATGGGGCCGAAGGCCGGGAATAAGAACGCCACGGACGAGAGTGCTTCACCGGCGGATTTTAAGGCTTCGCCGGCAGCCGTTGCAAAGGAGCTCGCCGAGCCGGTCCCCGCGCCGGAGTTTACCTTCCTGGAGCAGAAGGCGGCGGGTGGCAGCCGGAAATTCGTGCTGATCGGCGGAGCATCGCTCGCGGTACTTGTGGCGGCAGGCGTCGCGGTGTGGAGCTCGACCCAAGAGCCGGTGGCTGCCAAAACCTCCGCGTCCGTCGCCGTGGTTGCGGGTCCCGCGCTTCCGTCCGGCGATGCGCAGTGGTCTCCTCTCACGGAGTTTCCCCGCCGGATCTCACTGGTGCGCGGCTCGTCCAACTTGGCCGATTTCCGCATGAGCTTTCAGAGCCCCGTCAGCGCCAAAGCGACCGGGTGGGTGTTCCGGGTGAAAGATTCGCAGAACTATTACGCGATGCGCCTGGAGCTGCCGAAGCCGCCGGCCGGAGCTTCGCCCGGGACGGGAACGTCGACAGGCGTTTTGAAACGGTTCGCGGTGATCGACGGACAGGACCAGCCTGCCGCACAGTTTCCCGTGACCGTGGCCATTCAGCCCGGCGCCCTGTGCAACATCCGGATCGAGGCCGTGGGCGGCAAATTCACGACGTGGATCGGCGATCGGAAAGTGGACGACTGGACGGATGCAAGGCTCGCTGCGGGGGCGGTTGGCTTTTTCAACGACCGCGGCGAGCCGGCGGCCGAAGTGAGCAATCTCGCGGTTTTTCCGCTCTTGAAGAAATAAGAAGCGGCAATGGTTTCGCAACAGGTGGTCTAGTAACAGGAAATAACAGGGAAACGACAATGCCTTCTCAAGCCGCGGCCGCTGCCCGCCACAATAGTGACTCTCCCAATGGCCGCGCTCAGGCGGCTCTCAAGCTGCGCGCTGAAAACCGCCTGGCCGAAGCGCTCGAATTGCTGTCCGCGCCCGGCGATTACGCGCAGGACGTATACACTCTGCGCGGCGATCTGCAGCGCGACCTGGGGCAATTTCACGAAGCCGTGGGCAGCTACTCCACGGTCATCGCGCTCGACCCGCAAAATGCCTACGCGCATCAGAACCTGGCGAATTGTCTCCGCAAACTGGGCCGCTGGAGCGCGGCGTCCGAGGCGCTGCGAAAAATTCTGGAGGCGGATTCTTATAGCGACGCCGCGCGGGTCGCGCTGGGCGAATGCCTTCTGCAACTGAACAAGCCCGAAGAGGCCCTGGCCTGTTTCGAGGCCTGCTGGTCGGAAGCCGCGCTGCTGCCGGCGCTGTTCGGCAAGGCCGTTACGCTCCAGTTGCTGCGGCGCTTCGAAGCGTCCGAGGCGTTATATCTGCGTTTTCTGGAGCTGCATGCGAATCCCGATGAGGCGCTCGGGAATCTGATCGCGCTCAGCATGGAAATGTTCGATCTGCAACGGGCGGAGCGCTACGCCAATCAGCTTCTGACGCGGCATCCGCGCTCGGTGGCCGCGTTGCAGGCCCTGACGGTCGTGGCCTTCGAGCGGCGATCCTATGAAACCGCGGCCGGGTATTACGAGAGGCTGCTCGAAATCACCCCCGAAGAGAAGCTGATGTCCGGCGGAAACGACGACGTCTTTGAGTATCGTCTCAGCCGCAAGAGCCTTGACCTGCTGCATGAAGTTCGGCACGATCTGCTCTCCAGGACACGGCGCAAAGGTCAATAAATAAATCATGGCAAGATTGCGAATTCGAGTGGAACTGAGCCGGGGCGGCGCGGGAGTGCCCTTGCATAAGCTGGCAAGCGTGATCGCCGCGTCTCAGAAGTTTCTCAACTTCCTGTCGGAGGATGTGCACATCGACCAGCACCGCGGCGAATGGCTCGCGTTCGACTTCGACCGGGAAAGCCTGAATTTCACCGCCGAGTACGTGGGCGCCGTGACGCCCGCCCAGGTGGAGGATTTCAACGCGGCCTTCGATGGCACCACCTCCCTGCGCCGCGATACGATCGCCCAGTTTCTCCAGATCACCGAAGCGATCGGCGAGGACGAGGTGATCGGTTTCGGCTTGTATCAGGCCGATGAGGCGGATCCCACCGAGTGGCGGTGCCTTTCCCGCCGCGATGCCTTGCGGATCGCCGAGGAGGTCCAGGTGCTGATGGGCTCGGGGGAAGCTCCGCACCTTCCCGCGGCAAGCGATCCCGGCCTCGCGGCGCGCATGTTCGGAGAGCGGCGCGAGCGGGCAGGACGGGAGAATCGCCTCGCGGACTACGTCCGGGAAGTGGAGAGCGGCCTTTCCACCCGTCTCGAACGCGTGGAATCGCAGGTGCAGATGCATTCCGGTCTGATCGAGCAGTTGAACGTCCATTCCTCCGCTACCGAAACCAGCTTCCGGAATCTCCTCTCCACCTTCGAGAGTTTCTGCAATCAGGCGACGCTCAACATCGAGCGGATGTCGCCGCTCGCGCTTCCCGCGCCGGCCTCAAACTCTGCTTCACCCCGCCCCGTTTCGGACCGTTCCTTTCCGATTCAGGGGCCCGCAGCGCGCCCCGCGCGGCCGAACCGCAGCGGCATCGCGATCGCGGGAATCGGGGTGGTGATCGCCGCCGGGATCATGATTGGGATTTCGCTGTGGCCCGCGCATCGGACACAGCCGGCCGCGGCGTACCAGCCGTCGGCAGCTCCGGCGACGGTCTCCGCCGCGAGCGTCTCTACGCCCGCCGTTCAGACCCAGAGTGTTCAAACCCAGGCGTCCGCATCCCCGGCTTCGGCGTCTGCAACGCAAGTAAGCGGCAGCACCGCGAAACCGCTCGCGTCCCCATCGCAGCCGGTTGCACGGTCGGCTTCTTCCACCGGTCCGGGCATGGAAGTGGTTCTCGATGCGACCGAGCCAACCTGGGTGTCCATGAAGGATCTCGACGGCAAGGACATGTTCGCGCAATTGCTGCTTCCCGGCGCGGCGCGAACCGTGAAGCTGCAAGGAGGCGGGGTGCTGCGCACGGGAAATGCGGGAGGACTGGTGGTGCGCTTTAACGGTGCTCCGATCGGACCCATCGGGCCCTCCGGAAAAGTTCGTGAAATCACGTTCAAAAGCGACGGTTTTACGATCAATTCGCTGTAGCTCTCCGGGTTTCCGCTTCCTGCCGATCTAACGATCGCCACGCCGGACCTGTGCCTCGTGAAGAGTTTTGCAGCGCGCCTCAAAATCCGCGCGAGCACCGTGAGCCGGGCGCGCGCCAGCAAGCGATTTGGCCTTTTTCAGCACCCTGCTAAACTATAAAAAGTGGCGCAGTACCGCAGTTTCCGCGATCTCGATTGGTCTCTCCTCGCGATCTCCCTGGTCCTCTGCGCGGTCGGCGTGCTGCAAATTTATTCCGCGACCCACGACACCAAGTGGCAGGACGCGTGGTGGAAGCAGATCATCTGGATCGTCATCGCGCTGGGCTTGATGTGGGTGGTGATGGCGGTCGACTATCATACGCTGCTCGGCCAGATTCCGCTGCTCTACGCGGTCGTCGATCACGGCGTTGATCGCGGTTTTGGCGGTGGGGCGGCTGGTGTTCGGCTCGCGCCGCTGGATCCGGATCCTGGGATTTAATCTGCAAATCTCGGAATTCGTCAAGTTAGTGATAATATTAGTGGTAGCGAGATATCTCTCGGAGCTCAAACGCGACGAGGTGACCATTCGCGACCTTTTGAAGTTAGGAGGGTTGGTCCTCATTCCGGCGGCTTTGGTGATGTACCAGCCGGACCTCGGCACGGGTTTGACGTACCTGCCGGTTCTGGCGGCCGGAATCTTGATAGCCGGGATTCGATGGCAGTACTTGGCCGTAATCGCAGTCGCGTGCGCGCTGGTCTTACCAGTCGGATGGCTGGTATTGAAGGACTATCAACGCGCGCGTCTGGTGACCTTCGTCAACCCGGCCAACGATCCGAAGGGCTCCGGATATCAGGTGATTCAATCGAAAATCGCGGTGGGGGACGGCGGAGTTTGGGGCCGCGGCGTGACGCACGGCACGCAGACTCAATTGCGGTTTTTGCCGGTGCCGCATACGGATTTCATTTTCTCGGCCTTCGCCGAGGAACACGGCTTTGTCGGCGTCGTGGTGGTGTTAGGACTGTATTTTCTTTTGCTCATGCAGGTGGTGCAGAACGCGCAACGGGCTCCCGACCGCGCGGGAATGTACGTTTGCATGGGTGTGGCGACGCTGCTGTTGTTTCACGTCCTGGTGAACGTGGGCATGGTGGTTGGACGCATGCCGGTTACGGGTATACCTTTGCCGCTCATGAGTTCGGGCGGCTCGAACATGTTTTCGGTATTTATGATGCTGGGGCTGGTGAACAATGTCCGGCTCCGGCGCTTTGTAAGTTGAACGGACGGGCCGAGCGCTCGAAAAGCGCCAGGCGTTCAAGCGGATTTCGGAATCACAAGTTTTCGACCGGATCGCAGGGTTGCCGGGCGCATGGGCGCCGGCCAGCGTTTTCCTGCGCGCCGGTTCCGCGCGATGTGCCGCAGTGGTTACGGGGTGTGCGAAGCTCTGCTGTTTCTTGGGCTCCATTCCGGCGGCAGGATCGCGATCCCCGAGCCGCTTCCCGCGCCTGACTGTTTTTCACGTGTAGTACGTAACGGCGTTTGGTCCCCTCCGCCGCGCGAGCGTAATCCGCCGCGGGAGAAGGGATGAACGAATGAGTAAGGAATTGGTGATCTCGTCCAATCGGCACGAGACCAAGGTTGCAGTGTTGGAGGACGACCAGCTGGTGGAGGTCTACTTCCAGCGCTCCAACGAATATTCGCTCGCCGGGAGCATCCATAAGGGACGGGTGACGCGCGTGCTGCCAGGCATGCAGTCGGCCTTCGTCGATCTCGGCCTGGAGCGCGACACGTTTCTCTACGTTTCGGATTTTCTCGAAGAGCACGAGGATTTCGATAAGGTTGGCAGTGACGATCGCCCCGTGCGTACGGAACGCTCCCGCGACGACCGTTCGCGCGGGCGCGGCGATCGTTCGAGAGACGAGCGCTCGAGAGAATCAAGAGACGACCGTCCCCGCGACGAACGTCCAGGAGAAGATCGTCCACGAGACGATCGAGGAAGAGATGACCGTCCGCGCGACGACCGAGGAAGAGACGACCGCTCCCGCAGTCCGCAGCCGCAGGCAGCCGCCGACGCTGCGAGTGCAGCACCGGCCGAAGCGAGCGAGGGCGCGTCCACCACCATCGCCGCTCCGGTGGGTGAATCCAGTGCACTCTCCGCACAGGATCGCGATCGCCGTGGCCGCCGTCGCCGCCGCCGTCGCGGAAGCCGTGGTTTCCCGGACTCCAAGTACGCCGCCGAAGGAGCGCCCGGGCAGGCTGGACCTCCCTCCGCGGCCCAAGGAGCACAAGAAGCGGCAGAAGAAGCAACCGAAGAGATCGAAGCCGCCGAAGAGGCCGAGGTGAACGAAGGCGGACCGGACGTGACGCCCAGCCCCGCGGAAGCTTCCGAAGCCCCCGCGCCGATCGTGCTGCCGGGCGAATCGTTGCGAAAATATCGCGGCGCACCGGCCGAACGTCCGAGAACCGAATCGCACCACGCCGCGCCTCCCGCGGCTCCCGCAAGCGGTGCGAGCGCAAGAGACGAAGCTCCGCTCGAGAACGAATACGACGAGCCGCTTCACTATCCTCCGGAGAACGCTCTTCCGGACGCGCCGATTCACGAAATGCCCGCCGCGGAAGCCGTGGCGGAGGAAATTGCGGCAACTCCCATAGGCGAATCGAAAACCGAGTTGCCGCCCGCCCCTCCCGCTTCGCGCATTGTCGCGTCGTTCGTTCACGCGACGTCCGCTCTGCGCGCGGAGCCCAGCGCGCCCGCGGAGGAACACGGTGCGGCATCCCTGCCGCATGCGGCGGAAATCGCGGAGGAAACAGGCGGTCACGCGGAGGAAGCAGCCGGCCGCGCCGACGAGAGCGACGAGGACGATGCGGATCTGGAGCCGGCCGTCGCGCCCATGCTCGACGAAGACGAGGATCTGGATATCCAGGCGATGATCCTCGGCGACGTCGAAGGAATCGAAATCGAGGAAACCGAAGGTGTCGGCGGCGAGGAAGCGGCCGCCGAGGGCAGCGAGGGATCGGAGAGTGGCGCCGAGAAACCTCTCGAGAGCGGCTCCGCTGAAGTGCGTGAGCGCGGCGGACGATTCCCCCATCGCGTTTCCCGCCGCACACGCCGCCGTGGGCGCGGTGGTCCGGAAGGCCGTGAGGCGCGGTCATCGGAAGCGCGCGGACCGGAAGGGCGCCCGGAAGGCCGGCCCGAGAGCCGGGGAGAAAATCGCGGCGAAGCGCGTCCTGAGCCTCGCGGCGACAGCGGCCGCGCCGAACGCACGGCGTCCCGTCCTAACACGCAGCAGATTTCCATCTCCGACCTTTTGAAGGAAGGGCAGGAGATCATCGTCCAGATCGCCAAGGAGCCCCTCGGGCAAAAAGGCGCGCGCATCACCTCGCACATCGCGCTTCCCGGCCGCTACGTCGTTTATATGCCGACGCTCGAACACATGGGCGTGTCGCGCAAGATCGCGAGCGACGAGGAACGCCAGCGCCTGAAAAAAGTTCTGCAGGCCAAACGTCCCGGACCGGTCGGCGGATTCATCACCCGCACCGCCGCCGAAGGCCGCACCGAGGACGAGATCGCCGCTGACATGCAGTTTCTGTATAGCCTGTGGCAGGGCATAAAAACCAAATCCGAAAAGCATCCGGCGCCGCTCCTGCTGCATCACGATCTGGATATCGTGCAGCGCATCCTGCGCGACCAGCTCGCCGATAATTTCAAGGCGATCTGGATCGACAACGAACCCGCCTACGAAGGCGTCCTGCGCTTTGTCGAGCAGTTCCAGCCCGCGCTTGTGGGCAAGGTGAAGCTGTACACGCGCGAGGCCCCGATCTTCGACGCGTTCAACATCACGAGCGAACTGGAAAAAGCCCTGCGCCCGAAAGTCTGGCTCAAATCCGGCGGCTTTATCGTGATCAATCAAACCGAGGCGCTGGTGGCGATCGATGTCAACACCGGCAAGTACGTCGGCAAAACGAATCGCCTGGAAGACACCATCGTCAAGACCAACACCGAAGCCATTAAGGAAATCGTCCGGCAAATCCGGCTGCGCGATCTGGGCGGCATCATCGTGATCGACTTCATCGACATGGATGAGCGCAAGAACCGCCAGAAGGTGATGCAGGCGCTCGAGGAAGCGATGCGCGTGGATCGCGCTCCGTACAAGATTCTCCAGTTCAACGATTTCGGATCTGGTCGCGATCACCCGCAAGCGCGTCAAACAATCGCTCGAACGCACGCTGTGCTCGCTGTGCCCGCATTGCGAGGGAGCCGGGTACATCAAGAGCACGCAAACCGTGGTGAGCGAAATCCTGACCGAGGCGCGCAAGATGGCGAAATCCGTCGAAGGCAAGGACGTCATGCTGCGAGTGCATCCCGATGTGGCAAAGGTTTTGAAGTCGTCGCAGAACAAGTATCTGGAAGAGCTGGAGGAAGTCCTGCGGCGTCCGGTACTGGTGCAGCGGCGACCCGCAACTGCATCACGAGAAGTTCGACTTGGCGTAGCCGTCATCCCGAGCGATTCGTTGACAGCCATTCCGAGCGCAGTCGAGGGTTTAATGACACTGCGAACGAGCTCGCGCTCGATCGAGCGATCGTAAGGGATCGTTTCGAACTTGAACGAAATTAAGGGTGAAAAGCAGGTCCCTCGACTTACGCTCGGGATGACAGCGCGGTGTTGATGGCGAAGAATTTTCGGCAAGCAGGAATGTCCGCCATATTTCCTTAACGCCCTCCTTGGGGTGAGTAAACATGCGGGAGAAAATCGAAAAACCACGAGAACTTCCTCTTGCTCTGCACACTCTCCCTTAAGTCATCCCGAGCGTAGTCGAGGGACCTGCTTTTGCGAGATCGGAAATTTTACGTCTACCTCCTGGCCAGCCGATCCCGCGTTTTGTACATCGGGATGACTAACGATCTGGAGCGCCGGTTGCGCGAGCACAGACTCGGCGAGTTGGGAGGATTCACTAAGCAATACCGCGTCCACCGGCTCGTATTTTTCGAGAGCTTTCACGACGCGCGAACGGCCATCGCTCGCGAGAAGCAGCTGAAAGGATGGCGGCGGGAAAAGAAGGTTGCGTTGATCGAGGCCGTGAACCCAACTTGGGAAGATCTGGCTGCGGCGTGGACCGATTGCAAGATCGGATGAAAAGCGGGTCCCTCGACTGCGCTCGGCATGACTTGATTTGGAACAAAGGCATCTCTCGACGAACGCTCGGGTTGATCCCTTGATTAATCGCGAAAGCTCGGTCGCCCTATCGAAGCGTCGACCTGTACGGATGTGGGGACGTTCCCTCTTCGAGCTTGCTCGCGACCTCTTCCGGCTTCAGCGGCTTCGCTTTTACCGTGGGCGATCGATCTCCGAAGATTGCCTCCGTCACGTAAACCACCGCGACGCCTCCCACCACCAGCGGATGCAGGATCGCCACCGGGACCACGTACTTCTTGGTTTTCACGAAAGCCTCCGTCACGTCCCGCAAGGGCGTGCTGCGCGCCAGGCCCGGGACCTGAGGAATCTCGAGGCTCGAGAATGCAAGCTCCTCGTGTCTCGCGGCTGTACTTCGCGAGCGTGCGGGCGGCCTGTTTCGGCGTCATGATCCCAAGGTCGTTCAGGATGCCGCGGTGCACCGCCCGTGGATAATAAAAATCCATCACAAAGCGGGCGAAGTCTGCGCAGTTGTACAGAAACAGGTTGAAGTGGGTTTGATTCGTGCGCGCGTTCAGCAGATCCACCAGCCTCGCATCCTGCTCTTCGGTGGTCTCCACTTCGAAGCTGTAGATCGTGCGGTCATAGGAAGATCCCACAAGCTGCGTCCAGTCGCCGGCCGGCATCTTTCCGCCCGCGCCGTCGGGGATGATGGTTTCCAAATTCTCGCGCCGGTACCGGTCGCGAAGCGCCGCGACGCTTTCCGCGTTCACTTTCGACGGGACCTCGTCCGGATTGTTTACCGCGTACAGGTAAGGCACCAGCGGAATCGCGATCCAATCGTAGCCGCCCACTCTGTGGTAGCGGCTGATCACCACGCCCGTTTCCCCCGGCCCGCACATCCTCAATTTGACCGGCGTCTCGGCGCACACGCGGGGAAGATAGACGGCCGCATGCCCGGTCGGCGTAAGACCGCCGAAGTGCCCGTACGGCTCCTCCACAAACAGCGCCGCCGCTCCGTGCGCACTGCTCGCAAGCGCCACCGCCATCACGATGGTTCTTATCTTCATACTTACAACCCCAAATACTTCCAGCCCCAAATGCGAGAACTTCAGCTGAGTAGACTAACCTCTGAGCAAGTAGATGAGCGCGGCTCGCACTCCGTTTCAAGGGCGGCCTTCGTCCTTTGCTCCTCCGTCGCGGCTCTTCCTCCCGCTGCGGGCGTCTAAAATGAAAGTGTCCGTATATCAAACACCGGCGATCCACGTTTAAACTAAATCCGATGCATCCCTTCCTTTTGCATAACGAAGAAATTCGCGAGGCGGCCGAGACCAGTTTGGCGGCCGGGCAAGTAGGCTTGCTCGCTGGATGGGGCGTTTTTTCCACCATCCGCGTCTACGACGGCGTGATGTTTGCCTGGGAGCATCACTGGGATCGCATGAAGCGCGACGCCGCGCTCATGCGCGTGCCGTTCCCTTCCGCCCCGGACCGGTTGTTCGACGGCCTCAACCGCCTGATCGACGCCAATCACGCCTGGAATTCCACGCTCCGCGTCGTCGCGATCCGCAATCAGGGCGGGCTCTACACGGGCCCCGGGCAGACTCGGGATTTCGACGTCATCGCCTTCACCGTGGATGTTGTCGATTGGCCCTCCACGGTGAAGCTCGGCCTGGTGCCGCACGGGCGTCATGCCGCGAGCGAATTCGCGGGGACCAAGTATACGTCGTGGTCGGAAAATTTGACGCGCTATGAGCGCGCGCACGAGCAGGGGCTCGACGAAGTGATTCTGCTCAACGAGCGCAACGAGGTGGCCGAATGCACCTCCGCAAACATCTTTTGCGTGCACGGGAAAAAAGTGTCGACGCCTCCGCTGAGCGCCGGGTGCCTGGCGGGCGTCACCCGATCCATTCTGCTCGAGGAAATTCATGTGCCCGGCATCGAGGTTCGCGAGCGCGTCCTGCTGACGGCCGATCTTGAATCCGCCGACGAAGTATTTATCACGTCCACCACGCGGGAGCTTCTGCCGGTGGCTTCCGTGCAGGGATTGAGTCTCAAATTACCGGATCATGGCGGCTATCCCGTATGCGACGAATTGCGGCGCGCGTTTCGAGCGTATGTAGCTTCTTACGTAGCCGCGCGGCGCCGCGCGGTCCCGGCGGTATAATCGGAAAAGTCGGAACCTCCCATGCAGCTCGAATGTCCAAAGTGCGGCATGCGGGAAGTGCGCGTTTCTCAGCGTCGCGGCCTCGGCGAATATCTTCGCGGCCTGGTCGGAATTTACCCGCTGCGCTGCCGCCGCTGTCACGCCCGCTGGGAGACCAGCGTATGGCATGCGGGCGACTGGCGATACGCGCGTTGCCCCCGGTGCTATCGCCAGCAGTTGACCACTTGGAGCGAGCAATACTATAAAGCTCCGCGCTGGACCGTCATGCAGCTGCGCCTGGGAGCGACGCCTTATCGTTGCGCCGCCTGCCGCTGCAACTTCTCCAGCTTCAAAAAATGCAAGGAACGCTTCGCCTGGCGTCATCAGGAACGTCCCTCGGGAGATGAAGCGGCCGAAAAGAAATCGGGCTGAGGCTTGCGGCGGCTCTGCGCGGGGCTTGGTGAGCGCAGCTTATCGCTATTGGGCGGGCTGATCGGCGGGAGCTCCGGGAGACGAAGCCTTCGGAGCGTCCGGCAAAATGAAAGTTGTTTCTCCGGGACGCAGGAGCTTCAGTTGCTTGCGGATCTCGATTTCCTGCTCGCTCGTGCTCGTGCGCAGCCGCTCGATGCGTTCTTTGCGGCGCTGATTTTCCATCGCGGCCGTGGCGTTTTGCGCCTCGAGCGTTCGGATCTCACGATACTTCTCGAGCAAAACCTGCACGCCCTGGGGTCCGCGCAGCGCCGTGATCGCGTAGGCGGCCACCATGGCGCACGCAATCGCTACCCCGATGGCGCGCTTGCGATGGAGGGATATCCAGGATGGGAACCGGGCTCCGATGGGCTACTCCTCAAATGCTCAGGGCGCGCTTCTCAACGCGCCTGTGACGTGGTTTTTCGGTGTCTTCTCTTTATAACCTGGATCGCGTCAAATTACTAGAGGTCGTGCTAATCTCACCAGTAGAAGCCCCCATGTCGGAAGAGCCTATGCCCGGAGAGAAAGGTACGGCCGCAATTCCCGCCACCTGCCCGAAATGCGGGTCTCACGACGTGCGCCGTTCGAAAAGCGTCGGAGCGTGGGCTATGGTGCAGCGTGTGTTCGGACGCTGGCCGTTTCGCTGCCGCAGCTGCCGCATCCGATTCTTCCGCCCCGCCGAGCCGCCCCCGGAAATCGACTAGGTTTTGCGCGTTCAATAAGGCCGTTTCCTTACGGTGCGGCGCGCGCCGGCGCGTCTTCTTTGTGAACCAGCGCGGCGATCTCGGCCGGCAGGGCAAATCGATCGGCCGGAAGAGTTTCATTCACCCGCACCTGTTCAATGGTGATGCTGAGTTCCTGGCTGCCAGCTCGTTGCTTGGAAACCGTGGGAAACAGAACTCCGCCGAATTTCTGGTAATTCCCGAAGTCCACTTCCACCGGGACGTCGCCCATCTTGCTCGCCGCGACCGCCGTGGTTCTCATCAGCAGGCCCGTGCGCCGGGAGAAAAACTGATGCTCCGGCTTGCCCTTGTCCGGCGTCAGGATCACTTCGTAGCACTCCTCGTCGTCGATCACCTGCATCCCCGCGGTTGCCGTCTGCGGATAGAGAGCGCGCCACTCGATCGGTGTATTGAAGCGCGCTTCGCGCAGCGCCTGCTCTTTCTCCTCGCCGGATTTTAGGCGCGGCCCGAGAAGAACGCTCTTTTCCCAGGCGATCTCTCCGGAAATCCCGGACTCGAGCGACCCGATTCCCTCAAGCTCCACGATCGAATACTCCTGATCCGGCGGCGCCGAATAGCGCGCCATTTTGCCCTTCAATCCCTGCGCGGCGAACTCCACCGTCCCGGTCATAATTTCCGAGTGGATCTTTTCGTAAGCGGCGCGCCCTCCGGTCACCTCGACGTAGCGATCCAGAATCGACGCTGCCTCGGGCACCCCCCCCGCCTGAGGCGCTTGCACCGAAAAAGGAGCAGCCTGGGCGGGAAGAGGAGGAGCTTGCGACGAAAGAAGTGTCCCGCTCAGCGCACCCGCCATCACGATTCGAATCCATAGCGTCATGGTTGCTTTCCTTGCTGCCTGATCCACGCGAGAGCGGCGTCCGTGACGGCATCGTGACCCGCGAGCAGGCTCTCTCGCGTCAGCCTCACTTCTACATCGGGCGTTACGCCGTTGCCCTCCAGGGGACGCCCGCTTTCGGAGAGATAGTTCGCCACGGCGTATTGAAAACCGTCGCCGTCGGGAAGGCGCGTCACCACCGAAGGCAGCGCCGCTCCGGCCGTCCGCGTTCCGAAGATCCGCGCGCGATGCAAATCCTGCAGCCCCCCCGCGAAAATCTCCGCCGTGGACGCCGAGGTCCCGTCCACCAGGATCGCGAGCGGGCCCAGATAAGCGCCCTCGCGCGGATTGATGTAGAAGTTAATGGCCGCGCCCCGCATATACATCTTTCCAAGCTGGAGATTCTGACGGTCCGTCAGCCAGCCCGCCATCCCCATCGCCATGCCGCCGATTCCGCCGGCGTTCCCGCGCAGGTCGATGATCAGGCCTTCACATTTCGCACATTCCTCGACGGCCTTGCCGAACGCCGGCATCAGGCGCGGAAGATCCAAAAACTCGTTAAAGCGGATGACCCCCACGTTCCCGATCCTGTGGGATTCGAACCACACCCTCTGCGGCGGCAGATTTCCGAAACCCGCCAGTTCCCCGCGCGGAGCACGCAGGGACACGTCGAGCCCGATGTGCGTGCCCGCGCCGTCGGCAAACACGTAATGCTTCCTCGCGCCCACCGGCCCGCTGATCCTCGATTGAATCGCCCGCTCGACGGCGAAATCGTTGATGGCGGGATCGGCATGAAGCTTTGCCGCCAGCTCCGGCAGGTTCCATGGGCCCGCGCTCAGCACTTCCCATCCTGTTCGAATTTGATTTTCCGCGGCCGAAGGCGGTGGAAAGATTTCGGTGACCAGCACGTGCCCGTTCACAGTTCGCACGTCGAAGCCTGGTGTTCCCTCGCCTCCATCGAGCGCGATCTCTTCGGAGAGCCCCGGAGCGAGGATCGCAAAATGCGTTTGCTTCAGCCGCCCGAGCATCGCGCGCAGCACGTCGCGAACCTGCTCCCGCGACTGGGCCTTTTCGATTTGAGGCCGGTATTCTTCGTGGATCGCCGCCCAATCGAGGCCGCCGGGACGCACGTCCCAGTGCTTGTCCCGGATCGTGCTCCACACCATTTCGAAGGATTCGATTTCGAGCTTCTTTTGCGCGGAACGGAGCGCGATCGAATCAACTTGCGCCACGGCTCCGCCTGCGCCGAGCGCGACAAGAATCGCCGTGAGCGCGGATCGAACGGAGAGCGCGAAGGACGGTCGCACGTTCTTAGCCTGACAGGCGGCGGCAGCCGGAAGCAAGCCCCGCCCCACGGCATCCCCAAAAGAATTCCGTTCGCTCCCCTCCCGAAAATCCGGTTCCTCCGTCTATTGAAAGGATTATTCGAAATCTGGCTACTTTTGTATAGCTTTGTTAAACTGAAATCTGTTGGGAGGTCGTCTAATGGTAAGACTGCAGACTCTGGATCTGCGTATCGGGGTTCGAGTCCCTGCCTCCCAGCCATTGCCGGCCTGGTGAGTCTGCGCGTTCGTGAGTCAGAGCTTGGTGAGTCCGCAAATGACAGTCCACGAGTAGACATGCAACTCGCCGTTCGAGCAACGCTGCCCTTCCATTTCATCCGCATCACCGGTTTCGTGCTGGCGATCCCGCTTTGTATCTGGGCGCAAGCCGCCTTTGCTCAAGCCGCCTTTGCTCAAGCCGCCTTTGCTCAAGCCATTGTCTCGACCGGTGGCGCGCACGGCCGCTGCGCCGCCTTCCGCGTTTTCCGGATCCGCTAAACCCGCGCCCGCGAAAGTGGACAGGGCGTTGCGCGAACGCGCTTCGCAGTTTTTGCAATTCACCGTCGAGCGAAGCTTCAGCAAGGCGTACGAACTGGTATCGCCCGAGACGAAGGATTGGTATCTCAGCTCCGGAAAGCCGCAATATACGGCCTTCGCGATTGAAAGCATCGATTATTCGAAGGATTTCAAAAAGGCTACCGTTCATAGCAAGGTCACGCGCATCCTCAGCATGAACGGCCGGGAGATTTCAACGGAGCTCAAGGTCTTTGACCTTTGGCAGCTCGAGGCCGGCAAATGGATGTGGTGGCATGACCCCGACGTCCTCATTACGCCGTTCGGCGAGATCCCCTTGCCTCATAACAAGCCTTCGGCGAATGCGGGCGCGCCTGCCGTTCCCCGCGATACCAGCCCTGCCGCGGTGCAGGCGGCGGGTAGCAAGGTCAACGTGGAGTCCTCGGCCAGCAAGAAGGAACTGCTGTTTGAGCAGGGAACCCCGGGCAGCGACGATTTCGTGTTTCACAACGGCCTCCCCGGCGTGGTCGATGTTTTTGTCGATCTCGTGGGTAATTACGGAGCTTTCACCGTCGAGCCGGCTCACGTCCAGATGGAGGGTGGCAAGGATCTCAACGTGAAGGTGAATTATAAGCCGCCAACTTCTCCGAACGCTTTCGTAACTCCTCCTTCCGTCTTCGTAAGAGTGACCATCCAACCGTTTGGGCGCTCCGTGCAGCTCCCCTTGAAATTTAAGAACGCTACTCCTTAGCGGGATGCTAGCAGGATCCTGAAAAGGTCCGAAATCCGCTTGCTGACGCGCGCGGGTCAGAAATGTTCTCGATTCTTTGCGAGCATTTACCGAGCCGCGACCGCGAGGGAGCGATAGCCCAATAGTCTTTTTCAGCATCCTATGTGGCCGGCGTGAAGGTCCCTCTACGCGGCTCCGGCGCGTCCCCAATGTGCCAGTGACCCTGGATTCGTTTGGCCGAATTGCCTTCGTTGGCCGCGCTTAGCTTCTTCGCGACAGCTCGCGCACCAGATCGCGCGGCATGCTGCTGGGTAAGAGGACTTCTTCGATGAGCTTCACCAGCATCCCCGTCATCCCGGCCCAGCCGGATCAGGCTGAATATCCGGCGTCCGAGTTGCAGACCCTCGCGGTGTTTACCTATGAGAGCTACCTGACCTCGGCGGGTGCCGCTTCGCCCTGGGATCCCACCCGCCCGGAGCAGTATTGGTTCGACTCCTCCGCGGACGCCGCGGTCGGAGCGATCTATCAATATTCGGCGCTGCTCTCCGACGCGAGCGGAAATCCTGTGATAGGCCCTCAGATCATTCCCGCCGTGTGGGCCCTCACTCCCAACATCCCGCCTCCGCAAAGCAAGGACACCAATCCCATCCAGCCGGTGCCGGTGCGTCCCTTGCTCCCGAACGAGCAGTTGTACGTCAGCCCGGACGGCGGCGGTCCGGGAATATCGGAGGTCTACGTTCTGCGAACCGATTTGCAAGGCACTCTACCCGCGCAGTACACCGAGAGCGATAAAGCAATTATCGTGCGGCTGGGGGCGTATCTGGAAAAGCTGGGAGCGTAAAACCGGGGCGGGCAATAACAACGGCTGGGCGAGGGATGAAACGCAGGCCTTAGGTCGAATCCGCTCTCCACCAAATAAAAAACGGGGAAGGCCGAAGCCTCCCCCGTTCTCTTTACGCAAGCGTTCTGGTTAGTTCTCCAGAGGATCGCCCACGAGCTGCGTGGTCCGTGGACCAAGGCCCGGAGGATCCATCACGAGACCCAGATACGATACCGGCGGTACCGAGCCATTCCCGTTGAACAGGAAGGCCAGACCGTGGCAGTACTGGAAGTTCGCCTGGGTGATCGCGTAACCGTCAAAGCCGGTATTCACGACGAAGGTTGCATAGCTGCCAGCCTTGGCCAGCGTATCGCCAGCCGGGTAAGTGGCCGCGATCGTGGTGTTGGTCTGGGCAGATTTGCCACCGATGGTGCCGAACAGGTACAGCTGAACCTTGCCGGCGCTCTGCACCGCGCTGTATCCGATCACCGGCGGCGTGAGGTCGTTGGTGGGATCAGCGGAGGTGTTGGCGACAACAATGCCTGTCACGTAGTTGGAGTCGGAAACGACCCACGGGAACAGGAGGCTGCAAGTGCAACGGCTGATGGTCAGGAACGTGTACGGACCACCGGTCGTCTGCACGAAGCGCGGCGTGCCATCCACTTGGCCGAGAGGCGTGGTGGACTGGTTGCCCGTCGTGGCATACCACGGAGCGAAGGTGCCCGCGGTAACCGTGGCGGCCGTGTTGGCCTGCGGCAGATCGCTCTGCACGCTGGACGGCAGCGAGGACGCCGGATAATACAGGACCGGGTATACGTTGGCCTTTTCGATGGACGCGGTGTCCGCGAAGAGGACTTCGTAGGTAACCGTCGCGCCACCGGCCGGCAGATCGACGTAACCGGAGTTGGTCAGCGCGGCAAGACCGCTGCCCGCCGGGACCGGAGTGTACGGACCCTTGCCGGTTCCGATCACCGAGGTCATCACCATGACGCCCGACGGATTCGGCTGGCCGTTGCTCAGATACACGATCGTGGGCAGAGCGAGAACCGTTCCGTTCGGAACACTGGCGACAGTGAACTGGATGCGCGTACCGTAATCAGCAACACCCGCCCCAACGTTGCCCGTCGTGTCGGCGTAGCCGAGCGAGGACGCGGGAACCACGGGATAGCCGTTCGGCCCGCCGGTGGTGTAGCTGACGGTGGACGGCGTTTCCACGAAGCCGCTTTCCGTGAAGAAGCGGATCTGCGGATTGTCCATGGCGATGTCCGGAGGATAGTTCGTGGTGGCGAACGCAACCCCGGCGGAACCGTCATACGCGGCGTAGTTGTTGGCGGCGGAGTTGCCGTTCGTGCCCACGGTCACCGTGCCGGTGCCAGGGGTCAGGACGGTGCCGTTGCTGCCGATCAACTGAGCCATGTTCTTCGCCTTCCAGCTGCTTTGGTAGCCTTCGTTGATGGAGATCACCGAACGAGGACCAGTGTAGGAGCTGGCGGTGTTGATGAATACGTACGGGAAGGTGCTTTCATATCCCGGGTACTCGAAGCCACCGTTGCTCGTCGGGCAGCTCGTCTGCGAAGACGACGAGGATGACGATGAGGATGAGCCTCCGCCTCCCTGTGTCGCGGGCGTGCCGTCAGATACGCAGGTTACCCACCCATGAGATTCCAAGGGCAGGACGTCGTTCTTCGCCAGGGTGGCCGTCGGATATTCGCACTGCAGGAAGGAGTTGTCCGCCGTTACTTTGGTGGCGCCCATGCCCTGCGCGACATAACCGATGGTCGTCTGGATCTGGTTCAAGCTGATGGCGGCCGGGCCCTGGAACTGAATGATCGCGACAACCTGCGAGAGCAGATTGGCGGGAGCAAACGCCGTCGCATTCACGCGGATATTCGTGATGCGGATCGTGCGCGTCCAGCTGGTGGCCGGAGGATCGAGCGGTACGCCGGGGAACACGATCTGATTCGGTCCCGACGGACGCCCAATGAAAATATTCGGGTGCTGCGCATCTCCCAGATAGCTCAGATTGGGGGACGCCGGAGCATTCACCGTGCAAACGCCGGGGCCGCCAACCGGATCCAGGTCGGCGCACAACCGGTGCGTACGAACGCCGGCATAGTTCGCGGTCGCCTGGAAGCTCGGATCTTTCAGGTCGTCCATGATCAAGGTCGCTTCGCTGAGCGGCGTGGTTTCCGCCGTGCCGCTGATGACCTTGCTCGTGATCACGGTGCCGGGTACGGTTACCGTGATGTTCGCATATGCGATCTGCGCGCCGGGAGCAGTCGAAGCGCCGGTGCCCGTGCAAGTCAGCACGATATCACCGGTCAGTTCCGCCCACCCTTCCACGCGTACGTATTGGTTGGTACCAGTCAGACTGGTACACAACAATCCCTGTGCGGCGGCCGGAATCGTGAAGCACGCTAAAAGCGCCACGACGGCCAACGCATACAACAACTTGCGAAAATCTGCCATTGCCTTCTCCTTGTGAAATTTTGGAATTGAATTGATGGAAGTTCTCTTTTTCAACCTGAGCCTCAATCTGCAATTCCCTGAGCTTCGAACCTCGGGAACCGAGCTTCCCAGCCGACTTCACAAATGGCTGATTTCCGCTCGCCTGCTTTACTACTAGAGCTCATTCTGGACTTCTTTTTCTCTCTTGTGCTCGCGTGAGGACGGCTCTAAAAGGCCGCCTGCCCTAATTACACCCTACAAACTGCTTGTGGAACCCTGGACGGAGTCAGTTACTTTGATAGCATCGACGGCTGGGTTAAGTCAAGCAGAAAGTATTAGTACCGGGCGAATGGACGCACAAACCCGGGCCCGTTTCCGGGAACGGCGTCAATCAGACCCCGGTGGGGAGATTCGAGGGCTGAACGGATGCGGAGGGCCCTATGCCCCCATTTGCGGGTTAAAGTTCCTTAACGTACTTCTGCATTTTCTTGACCCGGTCGCGCAGCTCGTTGCTCGCCTCGATCAGCCCGCTCTCGTCGTAAATCACATGCGGGGTCATAAAAATGATCAGCTCGTTGCGGTCGTGGCTATAGTTCTTGGTGCCGAACAAGGCCCCGATGTACGGGATCCGGTCCAGGAGAGGGATGCCGCTGATGCCGGACGTCGTGGTCTCGCCGATCAGGCCGCCGATTGCGATCGTGTCGCCGTCCTGCACGGTGATCTGCGTCTGCACCACCTGTTGATTAAAGGACGGCGTCAGGGTCGCGGTCGAGCCCGTCGGCGTACTTACCTGCTGATTGATCATCAGCGTGACCACTCCGCTCGGGTTCACCCGCGCCTGCACCTGCAAGGTGACTCCCGTGTTTTCCGACGAAATGGATTGCTGCACGGTGGTGCCGCCGCCGGTCGGAATGGTCGTCGAGCCGGTGGTCACCGGAATCTGCGTACCGACGTTGAGCGAAGCCGGAATGCTGTCGGTCGCAATCAGACTGGGCTCGGAAATAATGTGCGCCCGTGAAACGTTCTCAGAAAGACTCAGCGTGGCCAGCAATTCGCGGCTGCGGCTCACCAGCGCTCCTCCGGAAAGAACGTAGTTGCCGACGCCGCTGACCGCGTTGCTGAAGTTTCCGAGCAACGTCCGGTCGCTTGCGGGACCCGCGGTTTGCAGCGTGGCGGCGATACCGCTCGAGAAGGTGCCCGAAAGATCCACCGAATAAATTTTGGCTTCGAGCAAAATCTGGCGGGGAGGCACATCGAGATCTTTCAGAATTTTCAAAATCGACTGCAGCACCTGCGCGTCCGCCTGAATGATCAGGGCGTTATCGAGCGGGTTCGGAACGATCCGCACCGGAGGCGGCGGAGGAACCACGGGCTGCTGCACAACCGCCGCGCCACCGGCCGTCGCGCCGGGAATTAATGTGTTCGCCGCCCCACTCGCGGCCGCCGCCGCAGCCGCGGGCTGTTGCGCGGCGTATCCTCCGAAAACCGGATACCCGTAGCCGCCCGCGTTCGGATAACCGCCGCCGTACCCTCCGCCGTAGCCGCCGCCATAACCTCCTCCGTACCCTCCGCCGTAGCCGCCCCCGGCGCCCATGGATGCGCCGCCGCAGGTTCCGCTGCCTCCAAATCCGCCGCTGAAGCTGTTGGCGTTTCCGTAGCCGCCGGGCGTCGCGGATCCGCCGAACCCGGCCAGACCGCCGCCGCCCCCAGAGCCATAGGCGGTGGCGCCCAGGCCGGCGGCCGCACCGTACTGGCCGCCATACTGTTGCGGAGCGCCGCCATACCCGCCCGCCGCCGGATAGCCGCCGTAACCGCCGCCATATCCTCCGCCATAGCCGCCATATCCGCCCCCGTAGCTCGGCGTCCCGAACAACTGGTTCAGCGCGATCGCCAGGCATTCCGCCCGTCCGTAGCGCACATGGTAGACGTGGGTTTCCACGGCTCCCGCGGAGACCTGGACGGGAACGTCGAGCTTGCGCAGCCACTCGGCGATCGTGTCGAATACGCCCGGGTTGGGCGCCACCGCGATCAGCGTATTGATCCGGTCCACGGGCAGGAAGCGCACGGTCGCGTTCTTGCCGTCGAGCGAGACGGCCTTCAGTACGTTTTCAAGATCCTTCTGCACATCCGACGGCCGTGTGTTTTTCACTTCGAACAGCCGCACGCGCTGGTTGGCGAAGGTATCGCTGTCGAACATGGAAACCAGATCCATGATCCGCCGCATGTTGCGCCGGCTGTCCAGAATGAACAGCAGGTTGGCCGGCGTATAGGAGTACATGGTGGCGTTTTCGCCCACGAACTCGCCCAGCACTTTGGTGAGCTCCTCCACGGTCACGTACTTCAGAAAGACCATATTGAGCATGATCTGGTCGTCTTCCTGAATGTTCTTCGGATTATTTTCAGGACGAATGGGGAGCTTGGGAACCTGCTTCAAGGGCACGATGCGGTAGATCTCCCCCTCCTGCACCATCCCGGCTCCGTTAATGCGCAGGATCAGGTCGAGCAGATTGCGCGCGTCCAGATTTCCGGTATCGCCGTACGTGTTCAGCACGATCGAACCCTTCACCGCGGGATCGAGAATGTAGTTGAGGTGAAGCTGCCGGGCAAGCTGATCGATCACCTCGGTGAGCGAAGCGTTCTGCAGCGATAGATTGCCGATGCGCACCAGAGGGGGCGGCGCGGGAGCAGCCGGTTGAGTCGCAGCCGGGGGCTGTTGGGGAGCGGCGGGAGCGGGAGCGGCTGGTTGCGGTGCGGCTGGTTGAGTCACAGCCGGGGGCTGCTGTGGAGCGGCGGGCAGGGGCTGCGCAGGAGCAGCGGCCGGTTGGGCCGGAGGCTGTGCTTGCGCCGGGGCTTGGCCTTGCGCCGCAGGCTGGGCCGGAAATCCCGGCAGCGGCGGAAACTGCTGCGCGGTCAGGAACGCCGCGGCAAGAATACCTCCGGCCAGGAGCCTTCCGGCTCGCGGCAAAATCAGGAATGAATCTGGACGTTTCACTTTACTTGCTCCCATCTGCAGACTGAGCCAAACATACTGGGGATAAGCCGTTTTTGATAACCATTCAGTACCGTTCCGGCGGGGGAGTTATCGCCCGGCAGGCAATTGTGCACGCCCGGTCCGATCTCCGGGCCGATTCCCGGAGGCGTCGTACTCGCCGCGTCCGTGCTGGTGCTCGAGGACCCGCCAAGCGACGTTACCTTCGAGCCCGACGCATCCGGCTGCGCATCGGCTTGCGGCATCGGATAGTTCGAGGAAAGAACCGGCTTCACGGCGGCGCTCGGGGGCGCGGCGGCCGCGGGCGGGGCTTCCTTCGCCACCAACTCCTCGGGCTTTTTCTCGATCGTCTTGCCGTGCCATTCGAGCTCGATTTTTTCGGCATCGAAAGCCACCAGCTTGAACTCCCCGATCTTGTCGCCGGCGTGATAGCCCTTCTGCGTGGCCGCCTGAGCGGGCAGACTCAAAATGGCGATCGGCTCGCCGATGGCCATCTGCCCGTGATAAATCGGCAGCGCGGGCATGGGCGGCTCGGGCGGAGGAGGCTTGGGCGCTTCCACGGGAATATTGGGATTACGGTCGCGCGTGAAGAGCATCTTCTGCGCGACGTCGACGTAGTCGGAAGGCGCGGCCGGGCGCGGGGCCGCGGGAACGGGAGGAGCGAGCACCTGCTTCGGCGCGACGGTCTGGCTCAGCACGGCTTTTTCTCTCGCGCGCGCTTCGAGATAACGCTCGCGCAGCACCCAGATCAGACCGGCGGCGAACAGCGCAAGCACCAGATCGAGCATCAGCAGGCGTCGATTCACAGGCTCGCTCCCGGCTTCGATTTGTCCGGAACCAGGCGCCGCGGAACCACGCCCGAAAGCGTTAACCGCACGCCCACCGTTTTCTCCTTGGCGCTCGAGGACATCACCCGCAGATCGCTCGTCGCGACCAGCTCGGGCTGCGCCGGAATGGCCGCCAGCATATTAATGAGCTGATCGATTTTGCATTCGATCTGCACCGACACGAGCGCTTCTCCGTAGGCGTCGCCGAGCGGCCGTACCGGTCCGATTTCCGTGGCGCGGATCTCGACCGGCGGATTCTCGAGCTCGCCTAAACGGCGGATGATTTGAATGAGCTGCGCCTGCGCCTGTGCCGCGGTGGGCGCGGTGATCAATCCCTTTTCGCGCGTCGCGAGCTCGCCCGAGACTTGTTTCGCGATGGTCTCCTTCGCGGGCACGGTGGCCGCGCTTTCGCGCAGCCTCGCGAGCCGCTTCTCGGTGAGCGTCACCGTGCCCGAGGCCGGGGCGATCACGGCGGGGGCGCTATCGGCGGGCCAGAAACGGTAGATCAATCCCACAATCACCGCGACGCTGAGCACAGCCAGAGCACGGCGATCCCGCGCGGACATATTCATGCCGTCGTCCTCATGGGTTGATTCTCGGCGAACCCGCTCATCTCGTGTTCTCCCGCCGCGCGCGGATGCGGAAAATTTCGCCGGTCGCGACGCGCGCCGGAGGCGAAGCGAACTCCGAATTCTCAAGGAGCGGCGAGCCGTCGAGGATCTCGAGCAAATTCGCCGCCTGCTGCGCTTCCCCGGCCACCGTCACCTGCGTGCGCGTGATCTCGAGCAGATTCGCCCACGCGGGCGGGGGCAGCAGACGCGTCACCTCCCCAAGCACGTCGAGATCGGCCTTCGAACGGCTCTTCACCGAGTCCAGCAAAAGAATGCGGCGGCGCGCCGTTTCGATGTCCTTGTCGAGCGCCGCGGAACGGTTCGCGGCCGGCGTGACGCGCGCGATCTCCGCGCCGAGCGAGCGTTCGTAGCGTCCATTCTCAAAGCTGGGGAAAGCCGCGAGAGCTCCGGCCAGCAGCAGCACCACGGCCCCCAGCGCGCCGGCCGGAATCCACGCCGCGCCGGTTCCGGATCGCCGCAATTCCGCGGGCAGCAAATTCAAGGAGAGCGATAACCGCGGACATGCCGAGCTCAGCGCGGCCGCATACGCGAGCGCCGGTTCCGCTCCCAGGACTTCGCCGAGAGAACGCAACGCGACGCCCGCATCGAGCCGCAGGTCGGAGGCGGCCATCGTCCCGGCCTGCTCCGGAGCCGCATCGAACAAGGCCGAATAAATCGGGCGCGCCGGACTTTCTCCGTAGATCTCAGTGCCCAAACCAGCGGACGCGGAGGGCATTTCCTCATACGCGAGCATTTCCGCCGCAGCATTTCCAAACAGGTGCCGCGCGGAGTAGATGGCCGCCGCTGAACAGGTGAACGACCCGACCTCGATGCCGGCTTCCGCGAACAGATTGGTGAAACGGTCGAGCACCGAGCGCCGCGTGACGGCGACCAGCACGGAGTGCGTCCCCGGAATGCGGGCCCAGCTCGAAACCACATCCGCTTCGGGATACGGATGGAGCCCTTCGATCTGAAAATCGATCGCCGACGCCAGATCCTTATCCGTTACGCCGGGGAGCGCCAGAATCCGCGCGGTGACTTCGCGGCGCGGCAGGAGCACTGCGGCCGGCACGTGCCCCAGGCTCAGGCGCCGGATAAATTGCCCGTACTCCGTTCCCCACGTTCCCGCGGCGTGATGCCCCGCGTCGTCGATGGTGAGCGCGCCAACCAACCGCCCGCCGCTGGGACGCACGCGCGCGGCCGCGACACGAAGCGATTCCGCGCCTGCCGGTCCGCAGATTTCAATTCCCACGCCGCCGCCGAAGGCGAACCATTTCCGCAATTCGGCAGGAATCCTCACTGGACGGACCCTCCCGCGACGGCCGAAGCGGGAACGGTGCCCGCCGGAAGATTTCCGTTTGAAAAAGAGATGCTGCTCGACGGCGGAATAATCGCCTGCGACCACGCGTCGCCGTACCAGCGCAACACCACCGCCGGATAAAACGGCTGCCGTGGATCCAGCATTTTCACGGTTGCCGAGGCCGTGCGCACCACTTCCGAAAACATTCCATCGGGACGGCGCAGACGCGCGGTGGCGCGCAAAGTGTAAATGCTGTGGCCGCCGCCCACGGTGAGGCGTCCCACGTAGGGCGTCACTTTGCTGACATCGCCAAAATTACGGAACGGCTCGCGTTGCCTCTGCGCGACCAGTGCGGTGACATCGCCCGGAGCGACGCCGATCGCCTCCATTAAAGGAGGGCTCACCGTGTTGACATCAAACGGCCCCACCGAGCCCCACGGCGAAAGACAGTCGCGCAGGCCTCCGCGCGCGAACAAACGCCCCTCGGCGTCCGCCGTATAGTTGCCGTAAAAAAGTTCGGGGGTCATGCCGCGCACCAGGAGCAGTTCCTCGATCTCCTGAAAAGACGCGTGGCGCGCCCGGAAAGTCGGACTGATTCCGAAATAATATTGGTCGAAGGCGCCGCCCGCCCGGTCACCCGCCCCGCGCCAGTCCACGATGCCGTCGGTAATCTCGCGGGCGCGCTCGGCATCGCCGCTCACCGCGAACACCACCCGGTAAAGATCCTCGGGTACCGCGGTATTGAGGTTCAGCTTGGACGACTCCGGAATCACTTCGACCACCGCGGCCCCGCTCGGGAACGCCATATTCATCCGCGGCTGATTGGTCTCCCAGAACATCGCCGAGCCATCCTTGTTGCGGTACCCCGCGCCCCACACCATCCATTGAATGCCGCGTTCCACCGCGCCTTCGGCTAAATAAGCCGCGCGCAAGCCGTCGGCCGACGTGGAGACCCGGTCGGTTTCGGCGCGCACCGTGGAGGATACGGAAAACGCGATCGCCGCAAGCGCCGCCGAGAGCCACAGCACGGCAAGGAGAGCCCCGCCGCGTTCACGCGATTTTGTTTGCCCTGAAGCCATGTGCCGGAAATGCATGCGCTGCGATTACTGATCCAGATAAAAACGAAAAATGTCGCGATCCGTCCGCAGAGGCACGGTTACGCTCACCACCGGCAACCCTCCTCCCGACGGGGCGCGCGGCTTCATCTCCACGCGGACACCGGAGGGCAAACGGTTGCCTTTCCAGGCGGGCACCCAGGCCGTATCCTTCAACGCGGCCATGTCGATCGGTTCGTGATAAAAAAATTCGCACGAGAGCAGATCGTCCGCCAGCACAAACGGCTGCGCGTCCGCGCCCGCAAAGCTTTCCCCGCCGGTTCCTTCCGCGCACAGCGCGTTGATGCTCGCAGGACCCGTGTAGGGGTGTTCCCTCACGATCAACCGCACACCGCCCTCGCGCGACGCGGTGACCTGAAAGTCGAGGATCTGCGGGTAGCCTCGATAACCCTCCGCGATCGAGTAGCTCGAGATCATCTGGAGCGTCGCAGGCGTGCCGGTGAAATACGGCTGGTTCGCCGCACCGCACGTGGAGGGCACCGGCATTGCGCCTTCGAGTTCACTGTTCAAAATCTGGTTGCGGCCGATCTGTTCCCGGTTGGCGCGCAGACGGTCGCTGGTCTTTTCATACGCGAGCACGCTCGTTCGCAGGGCGAACAGGAGCCCGACGGTAAGCATCGCCGTCAGCGAGACGGCGATCATGAGCTCGATCAGCGTGACGCCGCGTTCGGACGAAACTTTCGCGACAACGGACCTGGACCCGTGGCTCGGCATCAGAACGCGCGATCTCCCTGGCGCAGTACGTTGCGCCGGAACCCCTCCAGAGCGAACGTCCGCCGCGTCTCTCCCTGCATCCACCAGATTTCGAGTTCCACTCGATCCACACCCCAGGCCGAAGGTCCCCGCCCGGGCGGCGCTTCAAAGGGAGTGACCCGCGCGTGCCAGCCCATCTTCGTGTTTCCGGTCATGGCCGGATCGAACAATCCCTCGGCGTCCTGTCCGCGAGGCGCATCGCGATCGGCCAGCAGGCCGTCCATTTTCTGTTTGGCGAGCAGCGTCGCGCGATCGTAATCGGTAAGCCGCGAAGCGTTGCGCGCGGCTCCAGCGAGGCCGCTGAGCACGCCCGCAACCGCGATCCCCATGACCAGCGCGGCGACCATCACTTCGAGAAGCGTGAACCCACGCGCACCGTTTCTCATTTCTTTCCCGTCCTGCCGCCGAGATTTTTCGTGGGGCTCTCCGCAACCGGCGCTTCGTTGCCGGTCACAACCTCACTGCGCGGCATGCCGGTCAGGGGATCCACCGTGACGGCGCGTTTGCGCCCGCTGCTTCCAGTGATCTCGACGCCCATGCGCGGAATGGTCCCCCCTGGATAAAGCAGAAAACGGCGCGGGTCGTCCGGAGGGACTTCCGCCGCGGGCCGCACGGCGGTGATGTGAAACGCTGCGGGGAGTTGCAGGCGTCGCGCAAAACCCTGATCGGGAGAGCGCGCGATCAGCACGTTGTCTTTCGGCGCAATCCATACTTCCACCACCTGCTGGCGGCGCTCGGCATGATCGATCGCGGCGTTCAGGAAATTCACCACGGTATCGGCCGTGGAGCGCAACTGCACGGCTTCCAGACCGGACACGGCGGAGGGATAGGCGACGGCGGCAAGCAGCGCCATCAGCGTCATCACGATCAACATTTCGATGAGAGTGACTCCGCGTTCCCGGCGGCTCGAAAGCCGGCAGCAGCCCGAAGGGACTGCCCCACCAAAACACGCGAAATGCCGACGGCTTGAATCTTGCACGAGGACTACTGATTGTTCCAGCTGACGATATCCGCGGCGTTTCCTTCGCCGCCGGGATTGCCGTCGGCGCCGAGCGAAATCACGTCGGGCTCATCGCCGTGGTCGCCCGGAAACTTATACAGATAAGGATGCGCCCACGGGTCCATCGGGATGTCCTGCGGCAGGTACGGACCGGCCCACTGCGCCATGTTCTCGGGTTTCACGCGCAGCGCGTTGAGACCCTGCTCGGTGGTGGGAAACGTTCCGGTATCGAGCTTATAGGACCCGAGCGCCGTCATGAAGGAATTAATCTGCGCGTGCGCGGCCGTGCGCTTGGCTTTATCGGCCTGCCCGAACATGCGGGGACCAACCAGCGCCGCAAACAGCGCAATGATGGTCACCACCACCAGCATTTCGATGAGAGTGATACCCCGTTCGCCTCGCCTCGTTCGCACGCTGCTCGTATCCGTATGCATTTTTTCGATCTCCGTCATATCTACACCGCCACGTCGTTGATGCTCGTAATGGCGAGCATCAAACTCAGAATCAAAGTCCCCACCACCACGCCCATCACCAGGATGATCATCGGCTCGAACAGCGAAGTGAAACGCCGAATCGCCGTGCGCGTTTCCACTTCGTAAATATCCGCCATGCGATTGAACATCGCGTCCAGATGGCCCGTCTCCTCGCCCACGCTGAGCAGGTGACCGGCAAGCGGCGGAAACTCGCCCGCTTTGCGCAACGGCCCCGCAATGCCTTCGCCGCGTTTGACGCCTTGCGCGATTTTTTCAAGACATCCGGCGATGCGGCGGTTGTTGAGAATGCCGCGCGAGATGCCGAGCGATTGCACCAGCGGAACGTTCGCCGCCACCAGTGTCCCCATGGCGCGCGCGAATCTGCGATGTTTCGGCCTTGCGTAAGGCATCGCCCAGCACCGGCAGGCGCAGCCGCGTGGAATCCCACCACCAGGCGCCTTTCGGCGTCCTGATATAGGCAACGAAGATGAGAATCGCCGCGCCGATCACGATCGCCGCAGGGAGCCAATATTCGCGCATATAGCGGCTCGTCTCGAGCATAATCAGCGTGGGCGTGGGGATCTTGATGCGCGGATCGGCAAAGATTTGGGCAAAGCGCGGAACCACGAAATTCAGCAGGATGAAAATGGACGCGCAGCCCACGGCCGTAAGGAGCCCGGGATAAATCAGGGAGCTGACGATATAGCCGCGCAGATCGTCGCGTGTGCGCTCGAACTCCGCCAGCCGTTCGAAAATCTGCGAGAGCGAGCCCGAGGCTTCTCCGGCGCGCACCATATTGATATACAGCTCGGAGAAATGCGTTGGATGCGCGGCGATGCTGTCGGCGAGCGCCTTGCCGCCTTTGAGAAGGCGCACGATATCGAGCACCACCGCGCGGAACGCGCTCCGCTCGGTGAGCTCGGCGGTGATCGAAAGCGCGCGGTCCACCGGAACGCCGGCGTTCAAAAGCGTGGAAAGCTCCTGGGTAAAAAACAGAACGTCGCGGCGGCTACTGGTTTTGAAAACGGGCAGCGTGAGCTGAAAGCCGCGCTTCTCCTCGCGGCCGACGAACACCGGAATCAGGCCCTGGCGCTTCAGTTCCTGCGCGGCGATCTTCTCGGTCTCCGCCGTCAGCGTCCCCGTGCGGAGCTTGCCGTCGGAGGCCACGGCGCGAAACTGGAAGGCGGTGGACATTTAAAATTCCTGTCAAAACTCTTGCGTCACGCGAACAACCTCATCCACGGTCGTGACGCCGCGGCGAATCTTATCCCAACCATCCTCGCGCAGATTGCGCATGCCGTTGTGGCGCGCAAGCGCCGTGAGCTTGGACGCGTCTTCATTCCGCATGATGGCCGCGCGCAGATTCTCTTCCAGCTCCATCAGCTCGAAGATCCCGACGCGCCCGCGGTATCCGGTGCCGTGGCATCCCTCGCAGCCCGCGCCGCGAAACGCTTCGATGGACTCTCCCTCGGGGGTCCGCGCGGTTCCGTCGGAGGCGCTGCACTGCTTGCAGATCACGCGCACCAGGCGCTGCGCCAGCACGGCCACGAGCGACGAGGTCATCAGATAATTTTCCACGCCCATGTCGGCCAGGCGCGTAATGGCGCTCGGCGCGTCGTTGGTGTGGAGCGTCGAATACACGAAGTGGCCGGTGAGGGCGGAGCGGATGGCGATGTCGGCGGTTTCGCGGTCGCGGATTTCGCCCACCATGATCACGTCCGGATCCTGACGCACGATGTGGCGCAGACCGGCGGCGAAGGTCAGCCCGATTTGCGGATTCACGTGGATCTGATTGATGCCGTCCATCTGGTATTCCACCGGATCTTCGATGGTGATGATCTTCTTATCGCTTTGGTTGATCCGCTTGAGCGCCGAATAGAGCGTGGTGGATTTGCCGCTGCCGGTGGGCCCTGTGACCAGAAAAATGCCGTGCGGGAGCGAGGTGTAATACTCCATGCGCGAGAGCATGTGCGCGTCGAAGCCCAACCGCTCCAGGTCGTAAAAATCGCCGGCCGAACGATCGAGCAGCCGCATCACCACGCTTTCGCCGTACAGCGTCGGCAGCGTCGAAACGCGCAGATCGACCTCGCGGCCCAGGGTCTTGATCTTGATGCGCCCGTCCTGCGGCAGGCGGCGCTCGGCGATATTCAGACGCGCCATCAGCTTCACGCGCGAAATAATGGCGGCCTTGAATTCGCGCGGCGGCGGGTCCTGATTCACCAGCACGCCGTCGATGCGGTAGCGGATGCGGAACTCTTTCTCGAACGGCTCGATGTGAATATCGCTCGCGCGCTTTTCCACCGCCTGCGCGACCATGGCGTTCACCAGGCGGATGACGGGCGCTTCGCTCGCCATATCGCGCAGATGCTCCAGATCCTCGTCGGCTTCCACCGCCGAGGGCGCGGTGTCGGAGTCGGTCTTCTGGGTTTGCCCGTAATAGCGGTCGATGGCGTCCAGGATTTCCTGCTCGGCCGCGATTGCGGCCTCCACCGTCAAGCCCGGTGCAGGAGGAGACCGCCGAGCGCGTCTCATAATCCAGCGGATCGGCCATGGCGAGCGTGACCGTGTGATCGTGCAGGGCGATTGGAAGGCAGCGGAACTGGCGCAGGAATTTGGGCGACAGCGTTTCGGTCTCGGGCGAGACCGCGGGCGGGCCCTCCATGGCCACAACGGGGATCTGCAATTGCTCGGCGAGCGCCGCGACCACGTCGCGCATGGCCACAAAGCCCAGGTCGACCAGGATCTTGCCGAGCTTATCGCCGCGTTCCTTCTGCAGCTCCAGCGCGCGGTCGAGGTCCTCCCCGGAAATCAGGTTCCGCTCGATCAGGATCTCGCCCAGCTTCATGAGAAAAACTTAGTTCTCGGTGGTCCGGATCACGGTATCGAGCGCGGCGGGATTGTTGCGCTGGTCGAGCAAACTCTTCTTCGACGCCTGCATCATGATCTGCTGCGGCACTCCGCTCACATCTTCCCAGGGATATTTCGAAAGCATGGCCACCACCACGATCTGCTCCTCCGCGGGCACCGTGTCGAGCGACGCGGCCGAGTCGAGCAGCGCCTGGCGCAGCGCTTCCTTTAATTGCGGCAAGCGCTGGAGCTTCTTCTGGCGATGCTGCTGGATTTCTTCCTTGGTCATTTCTCCGCGGAACATCATCAACGCCGCGGGCGCCGAGACCAGGTTGATTTCCGCGGTGAACACCGCTCCGTATCCATCCAGATAAATTCCGCGCGTGGGCCCCAGCAGGAGAAACGGATTGTCCTGGGAAATCCGCGTCACGCGGCTGTCCAGGCTCTTTTCCATCGCCACCAGCATGGGCCGGGTCACGCGCGGAGAAGCGTTTCCGGCATGCGCCGGAACGTAAGTGGCGGCGGCTGCCGCGACAAGGAGGAGGAAAGGCTGCATCAGTTTCATGGGCTACCGGACTCCCGCGCCGGTGTTCATGGCGTAAATCTGGCTCACTTGCTTGTTAAGGATTTCGGCCGTGTCGGCGTAGCGTCGCTCGGCGGCGGCCAATAATTGAACGGTTCTCTGATCGTCGCGCTTCTCCGTGTCGGCGACCGCCTTGGTGACGGCCTGCTCCACGGCGGCCGAAACTTCCGCGGCCACGCGCCGGTCCATATCGGCTTTCAGTTGTTGCTGCACCTGCTGCTCAACCGCCGCCGTGACCCGCGCCTCGATCGCGGCGGAGTCCCCGGCCACGGCCGGTACGGGCGGACGAACAAAGGCGTGCACCAGAATGGCCGCGGCCACCACCGCTCCCGCCGCAAACGACGGCCGCAGGAAGGTTTGCCACCATTTGGGCTCGAACACTTTATCGGAAACGAAAGCGATGCGCCGCGGAACTTCCTCCTCGCGCAGCGTGGCCATGGCGTCGAGCGTCACGCGCAGCGCGGCGAGCTCTTCCTGGCAGGCGCCACATGCCGCCGCATGCAGCTCCGCTTCGCGACGCGCCCCGGCTTCCCCTTCGCCGAGCACGTAGGATTTCCAGTCCGGCCGGTGATCTTCTAACTTGCAGGTCATATTGTCCTCAAGCAGGCTCGCCTCAGGCAGGTTCGCCTCAAACAGCCTCGCCTCGTACCGCTTCTCTCCGCTGTACGGCTTTATCGAGTACCGCGGGGGCTAGCGTGGTCTTCAGCAGATCGAGGGCGGTGTACAGCCGCGACTTCACGGTCGAGACCGGACAACCCAGGATTTCCGCCATTTCTTCAAACTTGAATCCCTGATACACCTTCAAAAGGACCGCTTCGCGCTGATCCTCGCTGAGCGTCTTCAGAGCGCTTTCCACGGCGAGCGAAAGCTCGATCGGAAGCATCTGCGCTCCCCCGCTCGCGGGCCGGGGCTCGTCGGCCAGATCGGCTTCCGGACGGCGGCGGCGCAGGAGCGAATACGCCTCGTTATGGGCGATCCGGAACAGCCATCCCGTGAAGCGGGCCGGGTCCTCGAGTTTGGGCAGGCTCTGGTAGGCTTTCAAAAAAGTTTCCTGGCTAACATCAAGCGCGTCTTCGCGATGCCCGATCAGGCGCAACAGATAATTGAAGATACGCTTCTCCCATCGGGACACAAGAAGGTTATAAGCCTCCACGTCTCCCCGTCGCGCTTTGGCGATCAGGTCGCGATCTTCGACTTCTCGAAAGATCAACGGTTGCTCCGTTTAGAAAGACGCACGGCTGTGTAAAAAAGTCGGACCGGGTCTCGATTTCGACTATAGCGCCTCACAACAGGGCGTACTACGCGGCGTCGAAGGCGTTTGGTGTCATAATTCAGGTGGGCGACACAAGCCGATGAGCACCCCGACAACAACCAAAGCCCTAATGAGCGTCGAGGAGTATTTGCGAACCAGCTTCGAGGGGCCGGATTGCGAGTATCTCGACGGCGAAATTGTGGAGCGAAACATGGGTGAGCTGCCGCACGGCGACGTGCAAGGGAACTTGTACTACCAATTGCGACTGTTGCGGGCGCAGTTAGGCATCCGGGTGGTACCCGAGATTCGCATTCAGATCCACGCGCGGCGGTACCGGGTCGCTGATCTCGCGGTCTGGCGCGACGATGTGGTCGGTGCCGGTGTCCCCACCGTTCCGCCGTTTCTGGTGGTAGAAATCCTTTCGCCCGAGGATCGCATGGTCCGGATGCAGCCGAAAATCCAAGAATATCTCGCGATCGGCGTGGAATGGGTGTGGATCGTCGACCCCGGGGAAAAGAGCGCTCTCTGTTACTCGAAGAAGAATCCGGGCGGCGAAGTTTGCGAAACGCTGCGTACGGAAAATCCGGCCATCGAGATTCCCCTTGAGCGCGCCTTCGACCTCGACGCATAGCGCAGGACGACAACTTATTTCAGGTGGACGAGGTCTTTTTCGTTTTCTACCCTAATGAATTCGAGAATATCCGTGTCGGGATTTATTCCGTGAAAGCGATTCCATGAACTATCCCGACTCCGTCCGCTTTCTCTACGCGCTCGGCAACGAGATGAAATCGGCCAAGCTCGGCCTGGAGCGGATCGAGCGGATTCTGGCCGCCCTGGGGAATCCGGAACGCGCCTACCGGGTGGTGCATGTGGCCGGGACCAACGGAAAAGGTTCCACCTGCGCGATGATCGACGCGGCTCTGGAAGCCGCCGGCGTCCGCACCGGCCTCTTTACTTCGCCCCATCTGATCGAGCCGGTCGAGCGCATCCGCATCGATGGCATCCCGGTTCCCGAAGCCGATTTCGCTCGCGCCTTCGACAAAGTGCACCGCACCGCGGAGTCTCTCGATCTCGATTGCCATCCCAGCTACTTTGAAACCGTAACCGCCATGGGATTTTTGCTGTTTCGCGAAAAGGGCGTCCAGACGGCGGTCATCGAAGTAGGCCTCGGCGGCCGGCTCGACGCGACGAACGTAGTCGAGCCGGCGCTCACCGTGATTACTCCCATCGATTTCGATCACGAAGCCTATCTCGGCAACACCATCGAGGCGATCGCAGGGGAAAAGGCCGGCATCCTGAAGCGCGGCGTCCCCGCGGTCTTCTCCGAACAGAGGCCGGAGGCCGCCGCTGTCGTTGAAGCGCGCGCGGCCGAACTCGGAATTCCCGTCCAGCGCGCCACTGAGGCGCACGTCCGGATTCTGGATGTGAACGCGAGGGGCAGCCGCTTCCTGCTTGGGGGCCGCGGGGAGATGGAAATCGTCTGCCCGCTCGCGGGTGAGCACCAGATCGGCAACGCTGTGACCGCCGCGCTCGCGCTCCACGCGCTTGGCGTGGCATCGAAGGAAATCGCCGCGGGCATTGCCGAGACTCGCTGGCCCGGACGCCTGGAGCACGTTTCTCCCAACCCCGACGTGATTCTGGATGGCGCGCATAACCCGGCGGGCGCGCGCACCCTGGCGCGTTACCTGGAGCGTTTTTATCAGGACCGCAAGCGCTGGCTCATTTACGGCGCCATGCGCGACAAATCCATCGAAGAGATTGCCGGCGTCCTGTTCCCCCTGGCCGACGAGTTGATCTTCACGGCTCTCGATTCGCCGCGCGCGCTGCGTCCGGAAGCGCTCGTCGAGCTTGCAGGCCGCGGCCGCGCCACTCCGACTATGGTGGAGGCCCTCGCGCTCGTACAAAAGGAAGCCTCAGCCGACGACGTGATCGTCGTCACGGGTTCGTTGTTCCTGGTGGGAGAAGCGCGCGCGGCCTCTTACAATAAGAACTCATGGCCCTTCTCAGGCGCGTGGTAGAGAACTCGCGCAAAACGGACGGCGGGGATTCGCCGCGCGGCGAAAACAATTCCGCCTCGCCCTTCGCGTTCCTGTGGAGCCTGATCGTCGTCGACCCGCTCATCATTCTCTCCACCATTCTGTGCGGATCCGTCAGCATCGTAGTGTCGCTGTTCGATAAAAAGGGCGACGCGACGCTCGGCGTGGCCCGCGCGTGGGCGCGCTCGCTGCTGTTCTTCGTGGGCGTGCGCGTAGAAGTGGAAGGGCTCGAGAAAATCGATCCCCAGGGGCATTACGTCTTCTCGAGCAACCACCTGAGTTATATGGATACGCCCGTGGTGCTGACGGCCATCCCCGTGCAATTTCGTTTTCTGGCCAAGCGCGGCCTGTTCCAGATTCCTTTTCTCGGCACGCATTTGACTCAGGCCGGACATGTGCCGGTGCCTCGCGACGATCCGCGCGCGGCCGTCAAAACCATGACCCACGCCGCGGAGATCCTGCATAAGCGCGCGATCTCGCTGCTGATCTTTCCCGAGGGCGGCCGCTCCGAGGATGGGAATCTGCGGCCCTTCAAGGAAGGCGCGGCCTACATCGCGATCAAGGCGCAAGTGCCGCTCGTCCCGATTGCGATCGTCGGAACCCGCGCGGTCATGCCCATGGGTTCGGCGGTTCTCCGGCGCGGATCCGTGCGCCTGCGCATCGGCGATCCGATTCCAACGGCGGGACTCATTTTGAAAGACCGGGAACGGCTGACCAACGAGGCGCGGGAGCAGATCGTGGAACTGCTCGCGGACCGCTAGCTGCGAGACGGTCGCGCGAGAGAGCGCAAGAGGCCGGCGCAACTATTTTTTATTCTTCGTGAAAATCAGAATATGCTGCCTCGGAAGCGTTTCGAGCACGTTGCTTAACTTGAATCCCTCGGCTTCCACTTCGGTCTTTGCCTCGGCGACGGTCATCTTATGCTCGGGAAGAATAGGGATGCTGGGATCTTCCTTGCGATATTCGAGCAGCACCAGGCGGCCGTCCGGTTTCAGCTCGCTGCGCATCGCGTCGAGCATCTTCTGGGGCTGCGCCAATTCGTGGTAGACGTCCACCAGAATGATCAAATCCATTTTGCCCGCGGGAAGCTGCGGATCGGTATCGGTTCCAAGCACGGTCTGAATATTGGCCACGCCCGCCTTCTGTGCGTTCTCCTTCAAGCGGGCGAGCATTTCCCGCTGGATGTCGTTCGCGTAAACCGTCCCCGAAGGCCCCACGCGCCGCGCCATTTTGATCGACACATAGCCGGTGCCCGCGCCGATTTCAGCGACCGTCGATCCTTTTTTAATTCCGATCGCCTCGAGCGCCCCTTCCACGTTTTCCTCGGACTCGCGCTCCGGGCGATCGAGCCAGTCGGCGCCGCCCACCGACATGACTCCCGCGATCTTGCGTCCGGTAAGCGGATGAACCTGCTGAAACGCGCCCGCGGGCAACGTGAAGAACCCGAGCGCGCCGCTCAGCGCGCCGAGGCCGATGAACAACATTGCCGCGCGGCCGTTTTGTATTTGCCTTCTCCGCCGGGACCCGATAAAGTGTGGGAGTAACATGATCAGACGCCTGCCGTCGCCGGAATTTCGAACCCTCAGACTTTCGATTCCTACATTATGGCGGTTATTTCCGGCAGGGCTCGGCATGCTGCTCCTCGCCGCCTGCGGCCAGCCGCATAATTCCACACAGATTAACTATCAAATGGGCGAGCGGATCAACAATGGCCCTCTGGTCTACAACGTGGTTCAGACCGTGTGGAAAACTCAGTTCGGAGATCTGTTCACGGCCCGCACTCCGCAAAATCGCTTTCTGATGATCACCCTCTCGGCGACCAATAGCGGCGGCAAAGAAGTGGCGCTGCCCTTCTTCACGCTCGACGGTCCGAACGGCAAAGAGTATAAAGAGATGCAGAACGGCGACGGCGTCGACCACTGGTTCGGATTGCTGCGCACCCTGGATCCGGCGGAAACGCGTCAGGGGAACCTTGTGTTCGACGTGCCGCTCACCTCTTACCGGCTGCGTTTGAGCGACGGCGGCGAGCCCGGCACGGAGAAGAATGTATGGGTAGAAATTCCGCTGCGCCTGGATACGGACACCAGCGTCTCGATGCCGGCGCCGGGCGAAAAATAGCGGCCCGGCGGAAGACGCCGGGGTGGACGAAAGCGTTGTCGCGAGGCTTCGTGCCGGCCGTGTTCGTCCTGGCCTGCGCTCCCTCCATGCACGCGGCGCTCGCCGTGGAGCGCGTGGCCGTCCATCAGTTTGAAGACGGCCCCCTTTTCGGCGATGGACACACGTACCTGCCGGGCGAAACCGTGTACTTCAGCTGCCGCCTGACGGGCTATCAGGTCGCGGGCTCCGCCGAGGAAACGCGCACCGTCAAGCTCTCCTGGAATCTCCACGTGACGGACCCCGCCGGCCTTCTCCTGGTCCCCGAAGGCTCCGGGCGCATCGACGCGCCGGTATTTTCCCAGGATAAAAACTGGAGGCCGAAATTCTTGTACAGTTTCGAGATTCCTCCGTTCGCGCCGGGCGGAAAATATCGCATCGCGACCACGGTGCGCGACGAAGTGGGAGCGTCCCAGGTGGACGCGCAACTCACATTGACCATACGCGGACGCGACGTGCAGCCCAGCTCCGAACTGGTTGCGCGCAATCTCCATTTTCAACGCACCGAGACCGACGCCACGGTGCTCGATCCGCCCGTCTATCATCCGGGCGAGACGCTGTGGGCGCGCTTCGATATCACCGGATTTAAATACGGCGAAAAGAACCGCTATTCGGTCGAATATGGCCTGGCTATTCTGCGTGAAAACGGCGAACAGGTGTTCGCGCAACCGGCCGCGGCGAACGATGCGCATGAATCCTTTTACCCGCAGCATTATGTTCCCGGCTCCATCAGCCTGAATCTGGACCCCATGGTTCCGGAAGGAACTTATATTCTTGTGATCACGATGCGCGACCAGATCGGCAGCCAGTCCGCCGAAGCGCGCGCTCCGTTCCGGATCGGGCATTAGCGGCGCAATCTCATCCGGACCTATCCGTTTAAAAAACCACATGGAGACTCGCACTCAGCTTCCCGAGATTCGCCGCCGCCGTGGAATTTCCGCCGCGCAGCTCGCCCGCTCCGCCGGCGTGAGCCGGCAGACCATTTACGCGATGGAGGCGGGCGAATACGTCCCCAATACTTCTCTCGCTCTGGGACTCGCGCGGATTCTCGAAGTTCGCGTGGAGGACTTGTTTCAACTGGAAGGCGAGCCCCAGGCTCCCGCGAAACCCGTCGCCGCCGAGCTCCTGCACCTGGGCGAGCCGCTGCGCAAAGGCCAGCCCGTACAACTGTGCGAGGTGGGGAAACGGATGATCGCGGTGCCCGCCGAACCCCAGCCCGCCGTGCTGCCGCTCGCCGACGGCGTCCTGATCGAAGCCGCGCGCCATTCAGGACCGGCGTCCGTGCGCGCCTTTCCCGCCGATGGCTCCGAGAGTAAACGCCTGCTGATCGCGGGTTGCGATCCGGGAATCGCGCTGCTCACCCATCACCTTTCAAGAACTGCGGGAATCGAACTGATCGTGGCTTCCTCCTCCAGCCGTCAATCGCTCACCTGGCTCAAGGAAGGCTTCGTGCACATTGCGGGCTCCCATCTGCGCGATGCTTCCACCGGCGATTACAACCTGGCGGCCGTGCGCAAGCTGTTCCCGCGCGGAGGCGTGAAGGTGGTGACGTTCGCCATCTGGGAGCAGGGTCTCGTGTTTGCCGCCGGCAATCCTAAAAATATCCGTTCCGTTGCGGATCTCGCGGGCGGCCACGTGGGTAAAGACGTTGGCAACGACGTGAGCAAAGACGCTGTGCGCCTGGTGAATCGCGAGATCGGAGCCGGGAGCCGCGAGCTCCTGGATCACGAACTACAGCGCGCCGGTGTCGCGCCCAAGGACGTTCTGGGTTACGAGCGCATCGCTTACGGCCATCTGCCCGCCGCGCTCGCCGTGAGTTTAGGTGAAGCCGATTGCTGCGTCGCCACGCGCTCCGCCGCGCAGGCCTTCGGACTGGGATTTCTCCCGCTCGCCACCGAGCGCTACGATCTGGTCATCCGCCAGCCCTTCATCAAGCTTCCCGCGGTGGAGGCCCTGCTCGATAGCCTGAATCGCTCGGCGATTCGCCGCCGGCTCGAAATGCTGGCGGGCTACGACACCAGCCATACCGGCGAAGTTCGCGTAAGTTAGCAGGGCGCTGAAAAAGGCCATCGTGCTACCGCTCCCTCGCGGTCGCGGCTCGGTAGATGCCTTTAAACACAAGAGCACGTTTCCGAGCCGCGCGCGCCAGCAAGCGAATAGAGAGCCCGCCCAAAGAACCCGTCAAAAAAATAGGGCAGCGTCCGGACCCGAAGAGATCCCCCCGATTGAGATCCCCCTCGGACTCGACCACTGCCCTCGACCCGAACGCCCTCCATCCAAGCGATGGAAGCTGGGTGCAATCTTCCACCCTTCGGTAACCTAATGCAAGGGCGCGGAACCTGGAACCGCGTGAATTCCACCCAGCACGAACTGCGTTTTCCCGCTCAGCTCGTCCACGATTTCGAGCGTCGCGATCAGTTCGCACGGCAGCGTCGCGGGCGTCGACGAGGAAGCCACGGGAATCGCCGGCGGCGTGGCGAAAACCGCGCGGATTTCTTTTCTCTCTCCCACCGCAAGCGCCAGATCCACGTCCGAGAAAAGATCGAGGTACGCGCTCTGCCCCGGATTCACGCTGACAACTTTCGTTTTCAGCACACCGCCGTCCGGACCAAGAAACGTCAGCAAAGCGTTGCACGCCACCGCGACCGGCGGAGGCACGGTGAGCACAACGCCTGGATTCAGAACATTGAAGCGCGCGAATTGCCCTTCCGCGACGCCGGCCATCCCGGTCGTCCCCACCGCTTGCGCGGGCGTTGGCGTTGGCGTGGACACGGCCGTTTGCGCGAGCAGAGCGCTCGCCGCAAGCGTGAAGACACAGATCCCCTGTGCGAATTTCAGCATAATTTTTCTCCTTGAGGTTTCGAATCCGTGGCGTCCTCGACCTCGGCCGTAAGCCGATCGCCCGGTTCGAATGTGGAAACCCACGGGGAGAAAAAAAGTTTCCGAAAAATGTGGAAGGAAAATCACCGCGGCCGCAATCAGCATCCGCCCATCGCCATCGCGAAGGAGAATGCGAGGAGACCTGGCGCTTGAGCAGCAGGTCCCTCGACTCCGCTCGGGATGACAGGAACTTCGCGTGGGGTAAATTTCCCGCTGTTTAAATCTCTAGTGCCGCGCGATCCCATTTCGCGAGATCCGCGTCCGCGTTGTAGGCGCTCTCGAGAAATTCATACAACGCGGTCTCGGGCGAGCTCGCGCGGCGCACGTCGTCATACATCAGAATGAATTCCGAAAGCTGCGGCTGCCACTGTGCGTCTTTAGGACCCACGCGAGCCTGCTCGAAACCGGCGGGCTTTGGCACGGCGTAGGCATAATACGCGGGGCCCTCCACCGCGCCGCCGCCGGGCCAGAATCCCGCGCTGGAGACTTCATGCGAATAGGCGGGGCCGCTGATCACGCCCTTGCGCGGGGGCGCGAGACGTCCCGAAAAGCGCGTGCACGCCAGATCGCAACTGCCCCAGAAAAACTGGACGGGGCTGCACTTGCCGATGAATTTCGAGCGGAACTGCTGCATTACCTTCGCGCTTGAAACCAGAATGCGCCAGAAGCGGTTGGCATATTCGGCGTCGTAGGAGCAATTCGAGGTATCCCGGTCGAAGGGGACGGGATCGGCCACTTCCTGAGGTTTCAAATTGATGTTCACCGCGATGCCGAGCGAAGCGAGCGCCTCGGTCACGCCGCCGTAAAAATTCGCGACCGATTCGGCGATGAGCGGCCGCGAGATGCCGGGGCCCTCGCTCGTCGTGATCTCGAGCATGTGTTTCTCGAAGTCGAACTGGATTTCAAAAACGCCTTTCGCGTAAGGCACCGGGCCGGTGGTCAGGCCGCGCGCGTTCACGTACAGCGTGACGTGCCACCAGTGGTTCAAAGGCGGAGAAAGCGTCATGCGGATCTTGCCGGCAATCTGGGTCCACATGTGGAGGGTGCGGTAGGTGTCGCGCCAATCGCTCAGTGGCAGGGAAGGCCACGCCTGTGAATCATGCATCAGGAATCCTCGCTTCTAGTGGCCTGTCGCCGAGAAATCGTGAGCACAGCTCGTAGCGCACGCACTCATGCGTGCTGTGTCGACTCTTCTCGACACCCGGTGTGGGATTGAAAGCAAGCGCCCAGGCATCGGCACGAGTGCCGACGCGGCACGCATGAGCGCGTGCGCCACAATTCGGGCATCGTAACGAACTCGCTGCGACAGGCCACTAGTGCCAGTCTCGCACCCGAGCCGCTTCGCGGCGCGCCGGCTTCCGCGGACAATCAGGCAGACCGCCATGATAAACTAAAAGTGTCCTTTTTCAGGAGTTTTCCCGTGGATCGTATCACCCGCAAAGAACTTAAAGGCGACAAGTTCGCCGAGGAAGTCTTCGATATTTTTGACTGGGCTTCCGTGCATAAAGCGGAAGTGTTCCGCTATGGCGGCATCGCGCTCGCCGTGGTCGCGATCGGCGTGGGCGTGTTTTATTACAACCGTTACCGGGCCGAGTCCCGGGAAGAAGCGCTCGCGGCGGCGATGCGCGTCGACGACGCCACCGTGGGCGACAACAGTCTCCCGGCGAATCTGCACTACGCGACCCAAGAGGAAAAAGATAAGGCTCGCGCCAAGGTGTTTTCCGAGCTCGCGGCGAAATATTCGGGCACGCAGGAAGGCGCGTTCGCGGCCTTCGAACTCGCAAGCGACGCCGTGGACAAAGGGAATCTCGCGCAGGCCGAAAAAATCTTCCGTGAAGTCGGCGATTCGGGGCCTAAGGGATATGCCGGCGTGGCTCGTCTCTCGCTCGGGCGGGTGCTCGCCGCCGAGGGCAAGCTCGATGACGCCAGAAAAGTTCTGCAGGATCTGGTGAAGGATCCCTCGTTCATGGTCTCGAAGGACGAAGCGACCATCGCGCTCGCCCAGGTGACCGCCAAGACCGATCCGTCGGCGGCGCTGAAGATGCTGGAACCGCTGCGCGTTTCGACCCGCCTTCCGGTGAGCCGCGTGGCCGTCAACACCTACGGCGATATCGATCAGTCGAGCAATCTCAAGAAATAGTTCCAGGGCCGGGCGATTGCCGAAAAAAACGATCGCCCGGAAAAGAACGCCTGCCAGGAAAAAAATAGTGCCAGCTCCCGGGGAATCGATTTCCGCACAAGCCGGGCTCGGGGCGCCCCTGTCTCATCTCCGTTTTCCGGTGGAACAGAGCCAGGGCCGGCGCTTCCCGGAGCTCGCGCACGCCTACCGCAACGCGTTTCAGCGCGACCGCGACCGCATTATTCACGCACGGGCTTTCCGCCGGTTGGAGAATAAGACGCAGGTATTTGCCTCCGGCCTGTCGGATCATTTCCGGAACCGGCTCACTCATACCATTGAGGTCGCGCAGATCGCGCGCACCGTGGCGGGTGCCCTGGGACTGCACGAAGACCTGACCGAGGCGCTCGCGCTCGCCCATGATATCGGCCATCCTCCCTTTGCCCACGCGGGCGAAGCGCAGCTCGACCGGCTCATGCGCGAGTACGGCGCGCGTTTCGAACACAACCTGCACGCGCTGCGCATCGTCGAATCGTTCGAGAACAGCTATGCGCGCTTTCCGGGGCTCAACCTGACCTTCGAAGTGCGGGAAGGAATCGTCAAGCATTCGCGCGATTTCGAGCGCGGCGAAATTCCGGAGCTCGACGAATACCTTCCGGGTCTGCGTCCGCCGCTCGAGGCGCAGCTCATCGATATGTGCGACGAGATCGCCTACGACGCGGCCGATCTCGACGACGTGTATCACGCCGGGTTGGTCACCGTGGAGCAGGCCTGCCACGACGTCGCCAAATTCCGCGAGTTTTACGACGAAATCACCGGCCACTTTCCCGGAGCGAACGAGCGCGTGCGCATGCATGAAACCGTACGCGCGCTGATCAACTGGCTGGTCGGCGGATTGATCGAGGGAACCATCGCGGCCGCCGCGGAGCTGAAGTCGGTCGCCGACGTTCGCGCGCATCCCACGCGTGTGGTGCGCTTTACGCCGGAGACCATAGCGGGCACCGAGGACTTGAGAAACTTCCTGAAGGCGCATGTGTATTGCGCCGAGGAACTCGCCGCCGGCAGGCGTCTGGCGGCCTCGCGGATCGCCGAGTTGTTTCACGTGCTCATGGAGCGGCCGGAATCCCTGCCGGCGAACTACCGGGAAGAGTCGGCCGGTCAGCCGCTCCATCGCCAGGTCTGCGACTACATCGCGGGCATGACCGATGGATTTTTCGAGCGCACCTGCCGGCAATACGGAATCGCTTAAGCCGCGCTCAGGGAATCGCCTTATTTTTTCCTAGTCAAGCTTTTTCTTCCAATAAACTTCTCCCCTCGGGACTGTATTCTGCAAAGTCCGGTGAATTTCGATCAACTTTGTAAGCCGGGATGCGTTTAATATAGGGGTGAGGCGGAATTTCATGCGCAGGTTTTGGTTGCCGGCAGTGCCTCTAGCACTTGTTGCATTGGTTGCTGGCACTTCCGGGCTGGCGAAAACCAATCGCACAGGGACCGATACCTCCGCGTTTCAACATAAGCTCTCGAAAGACGAGCAGATCCTGCAGGCGCTGAACCGCCTGACCTTCGGTCCGCGTTCGGGCGATGTTGAAGAGGTCGAGAAACTGGGCGTCAAGAAGTGGATCGACCTGCAGTTGCACCCCGAACGGATTCCTGAAAATCCGGCGCTCGCAAGCAAGCTCGCCCCGCTCGAATCGCTGCGCCTGACGCAAGCCGACGCCGCGCGCAACTATCCGAATCCGCAGATGATCCGCGCGATCGCGGTGGGGCGGGAGCAGATGCCCGAGGATCCGGTGACGCGCGCTGCGATCCAGCGCCTGCTGCGCCGCGTCCGCGTAAAAAAGGACGGGCCGGAAGCGGAGCAGATGGAGCCCGTGGTCAAGCTTGAAGATCTGCTGACCGTGGATCAGGTTCGCACGCTGCGCAACGGGAACCTGGAGCAGAAAAGCGCGGTGCTCGCCTCGATTCCGGAAAACAAAGTGGACGATTTCGTGATCGCCCTGCCGCAGAATCTGCGGTTCCAGCTCATGGCCGCCGCAAGCCCCGCAATGCGCCGGAAAATGATGCTGATGAACGCGCCCCAGCAGTTGATCTCCTACGATCTGATCGAGGGCAAGCTGTTCCGCGCGATCCTGAGCAATCGCCAGCTTGAAGAAGAGCTGGTGGATTTCTGGTACAACCACTTCAACGTTTTCATCGACAAGGGCTCGGATCGTTTCCTGGTCCCGAGCTATGAGCGCGAGGCCATCCGCCCCCGGGTGCTCGCGCACTTCCGCGATCTTCTCGAAGCGACCGCCTTGAGCCCGGCCATGCTCTTTTACCTGGATAACTGGGAAAGCGTGGCGCCGGAAACGCAGCGTGCGGCGAAGGGCAAGCAGACGCGGGGTCTGAACGAGAACTACGCGCGCGAGCTGATGGAGCTGCACACGCTCGGCGTCGACGGCGGCTACACCCAGAAGGACGTCACCGAAGTGGCGCGCTGTTTCACCGGCTGGACCATCCGCGCTCCGCGCGAGGGCGGCGGATTCTTCTTTAACGAGAAGGTCCACGATAAAGGCGCGAAAGTGGTGCTGGGCGTGACGATCCCGGCCGGCGGCGGAAAAGAGGATGGCGAAAAAGTTCTCGATATCCTGGCCAATCATCCTTCGACGGCCCACTTTATTTCGCGCAAGCTCGCGCAGCGCTTCATCGCCGACGATCCGCCGCCGGAGCTGGTGGAGAAGATGGCCGCGACGTTCCGGAGCAGTCACGGCGATATCCGCGCGGTGCTGCGGACGGCGTTTCTGTCCAAGGAATTTTTCTCCCAGGGCGCCTATCGCGCCAAGGTGAAATCGCCGTTCGAAATGGTGGTCAGCGCGGTGCGCGCGACCGGCGCAAACGTGGATTTCGTCTTCCCCCTTGGAAATCGCCTGACGCAGCTCGGCGAGCCTCTCTACCGGAAACTCGAGCCGACCGGCTACTCCAACCTGGGCGCGGAATGGATGAATTCTTCCTCGCTGCTGACACGCATGAATTTCGCCCTGGATCTCGCGCAAAATCGCGTGCAGGGCAGCAAGGTGGATCCGGCGGGGTTCGGGACGGACGCAGCCGACGTCGGCAAACGCATTCTGTTCCGCGACGTTTCGCCCGAAACGCTCGCGGCAATCCAAAAAACACTGGCCGAACAGAATCAGAAGAAGCCGAATGCGGCCCCCCGGCCCGGTTTGATCGCCGGACTTGTGCTGGGCTCGCCCGATTTTCAACGGCGTTGATCGGACGCCCGGCAAGAGGCCGGTAAGAGGCCGGTAAGAAGAATGTTGCAACACCTCGTTTAGGTAGCATGAGCCGGATGAAAGGCGTGGCAGGCAGGCGGGAGGGCCCCCCAGCCGCAAAGGAGGTTCAGATGGAATTGACGCGGCGGATTTTCATGAGGAATGCGGGAGTCGCCATGTTCGGGGTCGGATGCGTCCCGGCATGGCTCGCGCGCGCCAGCGCCGCGGAAGCCCCTGGCTCGCGGAAAAAAGTTCTGGTGGCCATCTTCCAGCGCGGCGCGGTCGACGGCCTGAACGTGGTTGTTCCTTTCGGCGACAAGCATTATTACGAGCTGCGCCCCACCATTGCGATTCCGGCCCCCAACGGCAAGCTCGACGCGGCGGTCGATCTGGACGGGTTTTTCGGATTGCATCCCGCGCTCGCTCCGCTGAAGCCGATTTATGATGCGAGCCATCTTGCGGTAGTGCATGCGGTTGGCTCGCCCGACCCGACGCGTTCGCATTTTGACGCGCAGGATTACATGGAATCCGGCACGCCCGGCCGCAAGGCGACCGCCGACGGATGGCTGAATCGCGCACTCCCGCCCGAGCTCTCGGGAAGTGTTTCGCCGGTTCGCGCGGTGAGCCTGGGCACCGAACTCGCGCGGACGCTGCGAGGTCCGAACGAAGCGCTCGCGGTGAATAATCTCAACGACTTCAAGGTCAAGGAAGCCGGCGGCTCGGATCTGTATGAGGCGATGTACGGATCTTCCACGGACAAAATGATGAACGGAACCGGCCGCCGCACCTTCGAAGCCGTGAAAATGGTGGACGCGCTCCAGAAACAGGCGTATACGCCAGCGAATGGCGCGAACTACCCCGGTGGACGTCTGGCGCAATCTTTGCAACAGATTGCGCGCCTGATTAAAGCCGACGTGGGGATGGAAGTGGCTTTCACCGACGTCGGTGGATGGGATACCCACGTGAATGAAGTCGGAGCGACTCCTACGCAGGGACAGCTCGCAAATCTGCTCGCGAACTTCGGCCAGTCGCTCGCGGCGTTCTATCAGGATATGGGCGACCGGATGGCGGATGTGACCGTGGTCACCATGAGCGAGTTCGGGCGCACGGCCCGCGAAAACGGCAACCGCGGCACAGATCATGGGCACGCTAACTATATGATGGTGCTGGGCGGAGACGTGCGCGGAGGCAAAGTCTACGGCGAGTGGCCGGGACTTGCGCAAGAGCAGCTCTATGAGCAGAGGGATCTCAACCTGACGACCGATTTCCGGGCCGTCTTAAGTGAGCTGGTGGTCCGTCACCTTGGGAATCCACAAATCGCCAGTGTATTCCCGGGTTACTCCGATTCACGTTATCCCGGGGTACTCGCGGGCTAAGAGTATCATTTTTCTACTTAACACCGCAGAATCGCCGATATATTAGGCAGTGATTCTTGCAAGCGCCAGCAAACTCACGTTCACCAGCCCCGAGCTATGGGTCTATCTGCTCGGGTTGTCGGTTCTACTGGTGATTGCTCTGCGCCGGGTGATACGGCGCCAGGAGCCTCTCAACGACGAACTCTACGCCAAGACGGTGGCGATCGAGCACGTCCAGAGCGGGGTTGCCTGGATCCGTCCGAACGGCGAGGTCAACGGCATCAACGCGGCCTTCGCCGAGATCCTGGCCGCGCATGCGGCGGATCTTCTGGGGAAGAACTGGCTGGAGCTGTTCGCGCCGCAGGAGCGCGAGCGCCTGAGGGAAACCTACAACCAGACGATGCTGAGCGGCAAGTGCAACCTGCAGGCGTTCGGACAGCGCGCCGATGGGACGTTCGCCGGACTGGAAGTACGGCTGGTGCCGGTGCACGATCACAAAACGCGATTCGTGGGGCACTACTGCCTGGTGGCCGATCGCACGCGGGAGCTGCTGCTCGAGGATCAGGTGCGCGAAGGAGTCGGCGCGACGAACGCCGACCGCTAGACTGGCGCTGACCGCTAGACTGGCGCCGACCGCTAGCAGGGCGCTGAGACGGGCCCAAATTCGCTTGCTGACGCGCGCGGCTCAGGAACGTGCTCACGTGTTTGCACCGAGTACCCGCCTAGACTAACGCTGACCGCTAAGACGGGCCAGTTCCCTCAGAAAGTAAGCCGTCGGCACGGCCAGCAGCAGCAGGGCCGCGGTCAGCGCAAGCAGGAATAACTGCCATGGATCGAGGCTCGCCACGAACTGGGCGCGCTTCGGGAGGGGCTCGACGAACGGCGCTTCCGGCCCTGGAGGGGCGGCCCGCTGCTCCAGGAAGATTTGCGCGAGCAGCAGACGGTCCGCGCATTCCTGGCAATCGACGACGTGGGCTTCAAAGGCCTCGTGCTCCGCGGGAGCAAGGCCGTGTTCCAGATAGCGTTCGGCCACTCCGTTTTCGTCGATATAGCGGTGGTCCATACGGCCGAATTCAGCCCGCCGACTCGATTATGCCATCGGTTGCGGGCGGTGTGTTAAACTAAACGAAGCAAAACAGGATCAGGAGCGTATTTGTATGGCGAAGGTGTGTGAGATTTGCGGCCGCGGGCCCCGGTTCGGGAACCGGGTGAGCCATGCCCACAACGTGACGTCGCGGCGCTGGGACATCAACCTGCAGAGGGTTCATGCCGTTGTCGAGGGCGCTCCCAAGCGCGTGCGTGTGTGCACGGCCTGCATCAAAAGCAATAAAGTCCAAAAAGTCGCGTAGTCGCGACGGTTCCATGAGTCGCGAAAATTGCGATTCGGAAGCTCAGTCTCATCATCAACAGCAGGTCCCTCGGCTGACGCTCGGGATGACGGTGTTTGCGAAGCCGAATCGCGATTCGGAAGCTCAGTCTCATCGTCAACAGCAGGTCCCTCGATTTCACTCGGGATGACGCCAATTGTGTAGCCGAGTTTAGATCGTACCCGGTGCATGCGCTCCGTCCGCGCCGCAGAGACACTCCCATCCTATTTCGACCGCCCCTCCCGCTTGCATTAGGCGATCGCTCGAAGGGGGCGGCTGGAGGATTTGGCTCTCGGGGGCCGGTCTTAGGCTTAATACGCTTTCGCGATCACCACGCGGCGGTCGACAGGTTCGCCGGTCACGATGCACTTGCCTGGGCCGTCGAAGCGGTCGACCTGCGGGATGCAGCGAATGGTCGCCTTGAATTCCTTCACCCGGGCGTCGCAGCGGGCGTCGTCCTTCATGTGCGCCATGACGAAACGTCCGCCGCCTTTTTCGGCGGTCACGGGCCGCAGGATTTCTTCCACCTCTTCAATGGAGTTGGCGAGAACGGTATTGTCCTCCAGACGTTTTTTCGCGGCGGCGAAGAGTTCGGTCTGCATCTCATCCAGAATCCGCGGCAGGCGGGCGGCGATTTCCTGCTGCGAGATCACTTCCTTCACTCCGGTGTGACGTCGTTTCAGCACCGCGTTGCCGCTTGCAAGATCGCGCGGTCCGAGCTCGATCACAACCGGCACGCCGCGGCGCTCCCAGTGGTAAAACTTCGCGCCGGGCGATTGACCTTCCCGGTCGTCGAGCTTCGCGCCGATTTCCTGAGCGATTTTCGACGCGGCTTCGAGCACCGCGGCGCGCTCCTCGTCTTTGCGGTAGATCGGCACGACCACGGCTTTCACGGGCGCGAGCCGGGGCGGCAGGACCAGACCTTTATCGTCGGAGTGGCTCATGATCAGGCCGCCGATGAGGCGCGTCGAAACGCCCCAGCTGGTCTGCCAGACGTAGTCGAGCTGCCCTTCCTTGCTCTGAAACTTCACGTCGAAAGCCTTGCCGAAATTCTGGCCAAGATCGTGGCTGGTACCGGCCTGCAGGGCGAGGCCGTTCTGCATCATGGCTTCGATCGAATGACTGCTGAGCGCGCCGGCGAACTTTTCCGAACGCGTTTTTAAACCCTTGATCACCGGCATGGCCATGACGTTTTCGGCGACGTCGGCATACACGTCCAGCATGCGCAGCACTTCCTCCTGCGCTTCTTCATGCGTGGAGTGCGCGGTGTGCCCTTCCTGCCACAGGAATTCGGTGGTGCGCAAAAACATGCGGGTGCGGAGTTCCCAGCGGATGACGTTGGCCCACTGGTTGACGAGCAGGGGCAGGTCGCGCCAGCTCTGGATCCACTTGGCGAAGAAGTGCCCGATGATGGTTTCCGACGTCGGGCGGATGACGTAGGGCTCTTCGAGCTCCTTGCCGCCGGCGACGGTGACGACGGCAAGCTCCGGCGAAAATCCTTCCACATGCTCGGCTTCCTTTTCGAGGAAGCTTTTCGGGATCAGCAGGGGGAAGTACATGTTCTGATGCCCGGTTTGTTTGAAGCGCCCGTCGAGCTCGCGCTGCAACACCTCCCACACAGCGTAGCCGTTGGCGCGAATGACCATGCACCCTTTGACGATTTCGGCCGGCTCGGCCATGTCGCCGGCGAGCACGACGTCCTGATACCACGCGGCGAAATCCTTGGCGCGTGCGGTGATGGGAGATTCAGCCATAGTGGGAGGGATATTTTCCTGACGTATTTTTTAGGGTACGACAGATCGCCGAGTGGCATCCAATGCGCGGGAAGGCGGGTCGCGATGCGCCTTCTTCGTCGATTGGCCTAAGATCGTGAAATGAAGAAGGCCACATTCGATCCGGGCTTAACCCAGAAATTCACGGGCGTCCTGCGCCGCAGCATCAATAAGGACGGCAGTTTCAACGTGCGGCGGACCGGGGGAAGCTGGCGTCACCGGCATCCCTACCTGACGCTGTTGAACATGAACTGGACGGAATTTTTCCTGCTGGTGCTCGCCGCCTACTGCGTGATGAACCTGCTGTTCGCGCTGGGCTACTTCGCGCTGGGTCCGGAGGCGCTGCAGGGGGTGACGGCGACGACCGACGGGGGTCGCTTCCTGAGCGATTTTTTCTTCAGCGCGCATACGCTCACAACGGTGGGCTACGGAAATATCGCGCCGCTCAGCCTGGGCGGAAATATTTTGAGCACGATTGAGGCGCTGGTTGGACTGTTGAGCGCGGCGCTCGGGACGGGATTGCTGTTCGGACGTTTTTCGCGCCCCTCGGCGCGCATCGCGTTCAGTGAAAATGTCCTGATCGCACCGTATCAGGAGCGCACGAGCGTGCAATTGCGGATTCTGAATCTGCGCCCGAACGTGCTGATGGAGGTGCAGGCGCACCTGATCCTGATGACCGTGGAAGGCACTCCCGGCGCACAATCGAGAACCTACCGGACGCTCAAGCTGGAGCGCGAGGATCTCTATTTTCTGGCTCTCTCCTGGACGATTGTGCATCCGATTGAAGAGGACAGCCCGCTGTTCGGGAAAACGGCGGAAGACCTGGAGCGGATGCAGGCCGAATTCGTGGTGATGATCAAGGCGTTCGACGACACGTTCGCGCAATCGGTACATGCGCGCTATTCCTACCGCTATGACGAGGTCGCCTGGGGGGCGCGCTTCCAGCCGGCCTTCGAAATCGACGGAGACGGCAACATGGTGCTGCACGTGGACCAGGTCTCAAGCCATGCGATGATCGCGTGAGCGGGATCCGCGAACGCTCCCTCGCGGACACGTTTCTAACGCTCCCTCGCGGACACGGCTCGGCAAATGCCCTGCTAGGGTTTATAGGCCACGCAATCCATGGCGATGCGCATGTCCTGAAAAAAGAATTTGGCCTCGACTGTGGTCCGCGCGGGTTTGATGCGGCCGAAAAATTCGGCGTAGACTTCGTTCATGCGCAAAAATTCGTTGATATCGCGCAGGAACACCGAACACTTCACGACGTGATCGAGCGTGGCGTCGCAATCGGCGAGCATTTTCTGGAGATTGAAAATGGTCAGGCGGGTCTGGTGCTGGATGTCGCCGGCCAACAGCTTGTCGTCCTCGCCGATGGGGCCAACCGCACTCACAAAGATAAAACCGCCGGCGCGCACCGCCGAGGAGTAAGGACCGCGCGGGGTGGGCGCGCCTACGTGCAGGATTCTTTCGATGTTCATTGGTTTGTCCGCCGATCATCGAATTGTATAATAAAGAAGCTCTTCCGTTTCACGGTGTTCTCCGTCGAAAACTTTCCCGCTCCCTGTGGAGCCCCGGTCTGAGCCGGAATCATTTCTGAATCGGACGTTGTCCAGATGGACCGGGCCGCAACGCGCGTCCAGCACGACTCACAGGGACGCGGCAAGATTCCTTCAAGGGAGGCGCATGCGCAACACGAAAATCGTGGCCACGGTGGGACCGGCCTCGCGGTCGCCGGAGATGCTCCAGGGATTGCTGGACGCGGGCGTCGATGTTTTCCGGATCAACGCATCGCACGGGACATTTGGAGATCATTCGGCGGCGATCCGCGTGATTCGGGAACTGGCTGCGAAGGCGGGCCGCGCGCCCGCGATCCTGCTCGATCTGCAGGGCCCGAAAATCCGTCTGGGCGATTTCGAGGGCGGCTCGGCGACGCTCGAAAAAGGCGCGCGTTTTTCGATCACGGTGGAGCCCATCATGGGAAACGCGCAGATCGCTTCGACCACCTACACGTCGCTCGCGCGCGACGTTCAGCCGGGCAATCGCGTGCTGCTGGCGGACGGAGCGGTGGAGCTGCGTGCGCTCGAAAGCTCGTCCACCACGGTGCTGTTCGAAGTGGTCGACGGCGGGACCATTAAAAATCATCAGGGCATCAACCTTCCGGGCGTACGCGTCAGCATTCCCTCGATGACGGAGAAGGACATTGCGGATCTGGAGTTTGGGCTTACGCAGAATGTCGATCTCGTGGCGCTTTCCTTCGTACGCGGGCCGGCGGATGTGGTGGGGTTACGGCAGAGGCTGGAGCGGCTAGGACGACGGCTGCCGATCGTGGCCAAGATCGAGAAGCCGGAGGCGCTGGAAAATCTCGACGGGATTCTGGAGGAGACCGACGGCGTGATGGTGGCGCGCGGGGACCTGGGCGTGGAGCTGGCGCTCGCGCGGGTGCCGGGGGCGCAGAAGACGATTATCGAGCAGGCGCGCATCCGGGGAAAATTCGTCATCACGGCGACGCAGATGCTGGAATCGATGATCCAGAAATCGACACCCACGCGGGCGGAAGTGAGCGACGTCGCGAACGCAATCTTCGATGGGACCGACGCGGTGATGCTTTCGGCCGAGACGGCGAGCGGCCAGTTTCCGCTGGAGGCCGTGCGCATGATGTCGAATATCGCGAACGAAGCCGAGAGCTTCGCGGCGCATCGGCCTTTTCCCGAACCTCCGCTCGGTTCGCAGCCGTCGCACGCGCAGATTATCGCGGAGGCCGCATACCATTGCGCGCTTTCGGCGAGCGTGAAGGCGATCGTGGTGTTCACGACGACGGGCGGCACGGTCCGGCTGATCGCGCGTTTCCGCCCGCACGTGCCGATTTTCGCGTTCTGCGAGACAGCGGAAGTGGCTCGCGAGCTCGCGGTGATTTACGGAGTGCAGACCATTTCGCCGGTGCGCGTGAAATCGACCGAGGAAATGATGGAAGTCAGCGATCTGAAATTGCTCCCGGAGGCGTGGTCCAACATCGGCGACAGCGTGATTATCGTCGCCGGCGCGCCGTTCGGAGAGGCGGGCAGCGCGAATCTGATCAAGCTGCACCGCGTCGGGCACGTGGGATTCCAGGGGTCGCTCGAGTAGCAGCGGTTCGAAAACCGGAGACCGCGGATTCCGGCGAGCGAGCGGCCTGCGCGGATTTTCAATTCCTTCCGGACACCGTCTTACTTTTAGAGACACGTAGCGCGGGGCGCCCCCACATACCGTTTGATATCTCTCTCGGCTGAGAGTCCGTGTTTTACTCGAACGAAGCGAGGCCGCGTGATAACCCGCAGGGCCGGGGCTGGACATGTACCAGCAACGTTCATCGCACAAAGGCCCGCCCCGGTTTATCTAGAAAACCGTACTTGGCCGGTTGAGCCCTCCGATGACAGAGCGCGTCAACTCCTTGCTTAGAACATAAGGGGTGAAGTGCGTGTCGGCGGTGCAATGAATGCGCGAAGTGATTGAGTGGGATGGGAATTGAGGGAATCGGATTAGGGTGAAAGGCAAACAGCAGGTCCCTCGACAAGCTCGGGATGACAACGTCGGGATTCGCTCGGGATGACACGCATGGGGAAAGTCAGAAGCCCCGCGGATGTTGTGCGAGCTCGAGCTTACGCCAAGGGGCTGGGTCACTTTTATGTGGCGCGCTGAAGCGCGCCGCAAGCTGAAGCTTGCCCCACATGAAACAGCAGGTCCCTCGACTGTCGCTCGGGATGACACGCGGGGTATCGAGGCGGTCACCTGGCAGTGACCGCACTTCAGATTGTTAAACAGCAGGTCCCTCGGCTTTCGCTCGGGATGACACGCGTGGGGAAAGTCAGAAGCCCCTGCGGATGTTGTGCGAGCCCGAGCTCACGCAAGGGGCCGGGTCACTTTTATGTGGCGCGCTGAAGCGCGCCGCAAGCTGAAGCCTGCCCCACAGGAAACAGCAGGTCCCTCGACTGTCGCTCGGGATGACAAGGTCGACTGTCGCTCGGGATGACACGGAGGGGGAAAGTCAGAAGCCCCGCGGATGTTGTGTGAGCTCGAGCTCACGCAAGGGGCCGGCACGCTTTTATGTGACGCGCTGAAGCGCGCCGCAAGCTGAAGCTTGCCCCACAGGAAACAGCAGGTCCCTCGACTGTCGCTCGGGATGACACGCAGGGGACTTGGGGGATGGAATTGAGGCGGTCGTTTGGCAGTGACCGCACTTCAGATTGTTAAACAGCAGGTCCCTCGGTCTGTCGCTCGGGATGACACGCCGACTTTCGCTCGGGATGACACGCATGGGTATTGAGGCGGTCACCTGGCAGTGACCGCACTTCAGATTGCTAAAAAGCAGGTCCCTCGACTTGCGCTCGGGATGACACGCGAGGGACTTAGGGTTGCGCGATGGGTTCAGTCCGGCTTCTTGCGGCGGACGCGGCGCTGAGGGCCTCCCGACTGTTTGGGAATGCGCTTGCGCGACGAGGGAGCTTTTTTGGCCTTGGCGGGCGGAGGGTTGGGCTCGAATATGGTCGGCTGGCCTTCGACGTAAGGCTGCGGCTCGTAGACTTCGACTTCTTCCTCCTCCACGGCTTCGGGAGTGGGAGCGGGTGGTTCGGCGGGCGGATAGAACTCCGCGCCGAGCGAGACGAGGACGCCTTGCTCTTCGGTAGGCTCCAGGCGCACGACGGTTTTGTCCTGGGCGTAATTCAGGAATTCCAAAAATTCCTGGAAGCCATAGGCGGCTACGTCGAGAGCCGGTTGCTCCTGCTTGAACCAGGCATCCAGATCCTCAACGGGGCATCCGCTCTCGAGCTCCATGCGATGGTTCTCGAGCACGTCGCGCAAAGGCGGCAGGAGATCTTCCTGCTTGAGCGAGGGATGTTCGGGCTGAGCGAGGCCCTTGCGTTCGATGACGTAGCGGCCGCCGGTGCCGGTGACGTTGACGAGATCGGCCTTCTTCAACTTCTCGACGAAATCGGAGAAGCTGGAGGCTCCGTAGGCGCGCTCGTTAAAAGCCGAATCGAGCTGCAGCATGGTGGACTTCAAAAGTCCCAACTGGGGCTGCACGGCGCGGCGCTCGAGGACCTGAAGGGCGCGTTCGACGAGCGGCATGGCCTGGCCGAGTTCGAGAGGCGCGGGGCGCTGGCGATCTCCGCGCGGCCCACGATCGCCGCGGTCACCGCGCTGGCGCTGCGACTGGTGCTGCGCGCGGTGGTCGGGCGCAGCGGCCGCGAGGGTCTCTTCGGGGAGCTGCACGATTTCCCGGCCGACTTCGGAGAGCAACAGCGATTCGAAGCTGATGAACTCATGGCAATTCTGCTGCAGAATGGTGGACGTGAAGGCCTTGCCGCCGACCACGAACACGGTCTTGCCGTATTCCTTTAATTTGTTGACCAGCGGAATGAAGTCGCTATCTCCGCTGACGATGGCAAACGCATTCACGTGGGTATGGGTGAAGGCCATTTCCAGGGCGTCAAGCGCCAGGTTGATGTCCGCGCCGTTCTTGTCGCCACGGGGCGAGGGGATGCGCTGGACCATCTGCACGGCGTTTTCCGCCATCTGGCGCGTGGCTCCGTCCTGACGCCCCCAGTTCGCGTAGGCGAATTTGGCGACGATGTCGCCGCGCTCCTTCAAAGCCTCGAGGGCGAGAGAGACGTCGAACTCCCGCCGCAGCGTGGACTTCAATCCGATCTCGATGTTGTCGTAGTCGACAAACACCGCGATATTCAATTTATCTTGCATTCAAACTCCTGACGCGCGCAGTCCTGCGGCGCGTTCCTTATATCGGGTGAAGCGGGCGGCGTTGCCGGGCCTCCCTTCCCTTTTCGAGGGCCGAGGCTCTTCAAGCCGTCTGTTTCACCGAGCTGCGGATGAAATCCACGATTCCTTCGAGCGGAGCGCCAGGTTGAAACACGGCAGCCACGCCCAGGGTTTTCAATGCGGCAGCATCCTCATCCGGTACGATGCCGCCGACGATGACCAGAACGTCGGTCATCTCTTTTTCCTTGAGCAACTCCATCACGCGAGGCACGATGGCGTTGTGCGCGCCGGAAAGAATAGACAGGCCGATCACCTGCACGTCTTCCTGTAACGCGGCGTTTACAATCATCTCCGGGGTTTGGCGGAGTCCGGTATAGACAACCTCCATCCCCGCGTCCCGCAATGCCTTGGCGATAATTTTAGCACCACGGTCATGGCCGTCCAGACCGGGTTTCGCCACCAGCACACGGATTGGTGAATCCATCATCAACGGAACGGAGACTTTAATCAGCAACCGGCTAGCAGGCTTTTCCTCGCGACATCACTACTTATATTTCGGCCCCTGCGATCCGTGTTGCGGTCAATCTTAAAAGAATACGCCGCCACTGCCTCCTGGCAGCGCAGGTATACCCGTCCACAGTATAGAACGGATTGTCAATTAGGTGGAGGCGAGGTAGGGGGCTGCGTTGACTGAACGTTTCGACCTCCCGAGAAGGCAACCAACCGGAACACACTGGCGCAGCAGGCACCTGTGGCCAAATCGATCCAGAAGTACGGATTCGCCATGTCCATCAAGCGCCTTGTGATAAGGACGGTGGGCAGCCAACCCATGACAGCACCGGCGGCGGCAAAGGCAAGTGTTGATCGAACGCCTAATCGCTTGAAGATTATCCAGACCGCAAGCCCAAGCGTGAGCTCGCACAGATATCCGATCACGATACCGTAGGCGGAAAACAGGAGGAGTCCGGCGAGGAAATTGCCACTCTTGACGAGGAAACTGCCACTGCTGTTGCCTGGTTCGGAAAAGATGGGGCCGAGCAGGAACACAAGCAAGAATACGAATGGAATTGCGAGAGGAGCGACCAGGAACGCGAGGACGGTTCGAGCCCACCTTTTACCCCACACCATACGAGCGTGCACCATTTTGCTGTTCTTTCCAAGCCCACTACTCGGGGGCGAGGCATGACATCCGATTTCCACGTGCCTCCGTATACACCTATCGAAGGAGGCGTGGACAACGCAAATGATTCGAAGATGAGAAGGATGTGCGGGGGAGTGGCTCTGGCGGCGGTTCTGTACTTCGCGGGCGCCCACACGCCGCTCGAGGCCAAAGAGAAAACCCTTTATCAAAGGCTGGGCGGCAAGAAAGCCATTGTCGCCGTCGTCGATGAGTTCGTCGGAAGAGTGGCGGCGGATAAACGGATTAATGGCTTTTTCGCCGCAACTGCGGCGGACCCACAGCGTCTGGCGAAGTTCAAGATGAATCTGGTGGATCAGATTTGCATGGCGGGGGGCGGGCCGTGCAAGTACACGGGCAAGGACATGAAGACGGCGCACATGGGGATGGGCATCTCGACGGCGGATTTCAACGCCCTGGTGGAAGATCTCACGGGAGCGTTGGACAAGTTTAAAGTGGGCGATCGGGAGAAGGGCGAACTGCTCGGAGTCCTGGGGCCGATGAAGTCGGATATCGTCGAAAAGCCATAAGGAAAAGAACCTGCTCAAAAAATCTCGCGCGCAAACTTTTTTGTGAAACGCTCGCGCGGGAGTATTCATCCAGGTGGCTATACGCGGATATACCGTGTGTGGGGGATGGCCATCGGAGGTCCGTCCCCTTTTGTATTACCGTTTCGCCTTTCCTTTTAACCCGCCCCCGGGCGGGTCTTTCACCTGATCTACATTGGACATGTTCGTGGGAAAAGCAGGTCCCTCGACGAGCTCGGGATGACGGTGAGGTGTGCTCGGCAAAAGCAGGTCCCTCGACTAGCTCGGGATGACGGGTGGGGAGAGTCGGGCGCACCGCGAATGTTGTGCAAGGCTGCCGCGGGGGCCGTGGCCACTTTTCTAAAGCGCGCTGAAGCGCGCCGCAAGCTGAAGCTTGCCCCACAAGAAACAGCGGGTCCCTCGACAAGCTCGGGATGACGGTGGAAGAGTTGCGACGATTGGACATGTTCGACAGAGGACATGTTTAATGGATAGACAGCAGCGAGGTACCCACCGTGGAGAAACCATTCAACGAACCGCGAAGAATTGCGCTCAACCGGATATACACGAAGCGCGGCGACACCGGCGAGACCGGCCTGGTGGGCGGCCAGCGCGTGCCCAAGGATGCACGGCGCATTGAAGCGTACGGAACGGTGGACGAACTCAACGCGTTTGTCGGCGCGGCGGCGGTTTCCTGCGCGGAGGCGTCGAGGCTAAAGGCGCTCGGGGCGATTCTGCTAAGGGTGCAGCATGAGCTGTTTAATCTCGGCTCGATTCTGGCAACCGAGCCGCAAGACGTGCATCCGCAGCAGCCGCGGGTGACGAGCGCGGAGGTTTCGCGTCTGGAGAGGGAGATCGACGCGATGAATGAAGTCCTGCAGCCGCTGAGGAGTTTCGTGCTGCCGGGCGGCACGCGAGTGAATGCCGAGCTGCACATCGCACGGACGGTCTGCCGGCGGGCGGAGCGCTTGCTGGTGGGCTGCGCGCGGGAGGAGAAAATTCCCGCGGAGGCGATTCAATATCTCAACCGGCTGAGCGATGCTTTGTTCGTGTGGAGCAGGTGGGCGAATCACGCGCTGGGCGTGCCGGAAGTACTGTGGGACTCGAACAAATCGGCGAGCGCGGAATCGAGCTCGGGGTAGCGGAAGGTGAACCCGGCGCGCAGGGCGGCGGCGGGCAGGACGCGCTGGCCGCCGAGCAGCATCGAAGACATCTCGCCCAGAGCGAGCTTGAGGGCGAACGCGGGAGCGGGGAATAAGGCGGGCCGATGCAGGGCGCGGGCAAGCGCGCGGGTGAAATCGGCATTGGTTACGGGAGTGGGCGCGACGGCATTTACGGGTCCAGAGAGCGGGACATTTTCCAGCGCGAAGGCGAGCAATGCAGTCAGGTCTTCGATATGGATCCAGGACGTCCATTGTTTGCCGCTGCCGATTCTCCCGCCGACTCCGAAGCGAAAGGGAAGCGCCATTTTCGGGAGCGCTCCGCCATCGCGGCCGAGCACTACGCCGAAGCGCGGCGAGACCACGCGGACGCCGAGAGTTTCGGCCTCGCGCGCCTCGTGCTCCCAGGCGCGAACGACCTGCGCCAGGAAATCGGATGCGGGCGCGGCGTCTTCGGTGAGCGGCTCGTCACCCCGCGATCCGTAGTAGCCGATAGCCGAAGCGCAGATGAGAGTCGCAGGGCGGGGATTCAGGGCGGCGATGGCTCGCACGACCGCGCGGGTGCCCTCGACGCGGCTGTCCATGATTTTCTTTTTCGCGGCAGGCGTCCAGCGCTGCGCGACAGGTTCGCCCGCGAGATGAACGATCGCGTCGCAACCCGCGAAGGAGCCGGGCGCGGGCGTGGTACGTGACGAGACGGCGCGTGTCGTGTGGCCCTGCGCCGTGAGCGTGGCCGTTAAATGACGGCCGATGAAGCCGGAAGCGCCTGTGATTGCGATGTTCATGAGAGAACCTCAGTGACAATGAACCTCAGCGAGCCTTTCGCGCGGGCGGCGAATCGCCGTCGCGCACCTGCCGGATATAAGCGTCGACATCGGTTTTGCGGCGCATTCCGTCGAGCGACATGTAGCGCACCATGCCGAAGATGGGGCGCTCCATCCACGGGCGATCGTGGAGGCCGAAGCACCACAGAATATTGGTATACGTGTTGGGATCGCGCCCGTCCAGCGCGTAGCGGTCGTTCAAATAAATCATGGTCGCGAGAGCGTCGGCGTGAGTGGCCGACCACTCGATAATCTTTTTGCCCCAATACATGCGGTAATAGCCGTGAATGACGCCTTCGGCGAGGAGCTCACGCTGCGCGGCGTTCCATAACGCGTCGTGGGTGGACGCCTGTTCGAATTGCTCGCGCGAATAGACGAATTCGCGCGGGTCGCGATCGTGCGCGGCGAGCGTCGCGCGAGCCCAGTTGGGAAGAGCATCGAGCGAGTCCAGGGAAGGCGAAAATTTCGCAAAGTTAAACGCGAGTTCCCGGCGTACGATCAATTCCTCAAGAAATTCGTCGGCGATGAGTTTATGTTCGGAGGCATAGTCGCGGACGGCAAGCGCGATTTCGAGCGACGAAATCATTCCGAAATGAAGATAGGGACTGAGACCGGAGGTCGCCTGGGCGGAGGGTTCCCGATTGCATTTCGCGTAACGCCGAAGGTAGTGCTGGAGGAAATGCTTCAGACGCCGCGTGGCTTCCTGGCGGCCACCGGGACGTGACGCAGACGGGGCGATGCTGTGATCGATCTCGCAGGAGGCAATGAGGTCGGCGAGATTTTCGCCGGTGACGGGAGTGTGAAGATCGCGGAAGAGCGAGGCGGTCTGGGAGACCGCCGCAGGCCGGGGGCCTGCCCCACTTTGTGCTCCACTTCGCGCCCCACTTCGCGCCCCACTTTGTGCTCCACTTTGTGCACCCAACAGAGGGAATTTGCGTTTGACGCGCAAGGGCGGGACTGGCTGTAGATATTCCTCGAGCACGCGTTTGATTTTGGGGCGGATGGTATAGGCGGCGTATTCCTGCTTCTCAAAATGGGCGGCCGGCACGATGCAGCTCGCGTCGACGGCGTAGTAGGGGATGGAGAGTTTCGCGGGCACGCGGCTGTTGTAGCGCCGGGCGAGGAACACGGGATAGTCGTCGGTGACGACGGCGGCGGCGTTCGCGGCGAGCCGATGGAAAGCATCGTCGCGATCGCGCAGGGTGCGGCGGAGGTGGAATGTGTATCCGATCCCGAGGCGGTCGAGCGCGCGCGCAGTCTGGGGCGACCCCTGCAGAATGAAGTGATGGAAGCGATCGCTCGCGTAGGGATACGAACAGGTGAGGCCCTCATAAAAGAGCACGGGCACATCGTGTTGATTGGCGAGATCGACGGCAAACGCCAGCGCCTGATTCGATTCGACGCGGCGGTTCATCTGGGCCCAATAGAGAACGTATTCCCCGCGCGGACCCCACTCCGCTTGATTTAGCTTCCTGGCCCGGTTGGTCATAGCCGTGCGTTCGCGTCCCGGCCGCTCCCCGCTCCCTTTAGAATAATGATTTCGCTGCGGTATGATGAGGAGCACGGATGGATACAACAACCCGAACCCGGCAGACAGCAAAGCCCAACGGACAAGCAAGGGATGAAGCCTCCATGGAAAAACAAGCGCAAAACATACAAGAAGCATTTTTAAATAACGCGCGTAAAGACAAAAGTTTCCTTACGATTTACCTTATGAGCGGCGTGAAGTTATCGGGGCGAATCAAGAGTTTCGATAAATACTCCGTGATCCTGGAATCGAATAATCAGGAGCAGCTGATTTTTAAGCACGCCATCTCGACCGTGGTGTTCTCGAAACCTTTCCATAACGGACCGCATGCGCCGGGCCCGGCGGCTACGGCGTCGGCTCACGCGGCTCCGGGCGCTCCGGCCGGCGGCGATAACAACTGAGACGGCTGCTCTGACACCGCTCTTCTTGCACTAACCGAGGGAATTGGAAGAAATCGTCATCCTCGCCGGCTTGCACGTGACGAGCCGCAGCGCATCGCCATCGGGCGCGGGCGGACGGACGTCCGGACCCGCGAAACGATCGGCGGGCAGCGCGCCGGTCTCGGTGCGCGAATCGCTGGACGAACTGGCATCGCTTGCGGCGACGGCGGGAGCGCGCGTAGCCGAGACGCATATCCAATCCCGTCCGCACGCCGACGCAGCGACGCTCGTTGGTTCCGGAAAGGTAGAGGAGCTGAAGGCGCTGATCGAGCTCCACCACGCGACCACGGTGATTTTCGACCGGGAGCTGAGTCCCACGCAGCAGCGCAATCTGGAGCGTCTGCTCGAGGTGAAGGTGCTGGATCGGACGCAGCTGATCCTGGACATTTTCGCGCGGCGGGCGCGCACAAAAGAAGGGCAGCTCCAGGTGGAGCTGGCGCAGCTGAATTATCTGCTGCCGCGGCTGACGGGCCACGGCGCGGCGATGTCCCGGCTGGGGGGCGGCATCGGAACCCGGGGTCCGGGCGAAACCAAGCTCGAGACCGACCGGCGCAGAATTCATCAACGCATTCATGCGATCGGGAAAGATCTGGAGCGGGTGCGCACGGGCAGGACGACGCAGAGGCAGCAGCGCCAGGCGGTGCCGCTGGCGACGATTGCGCTGGTCGGCTATACGAACGCCGGAAAATCGACGTTGTTCAATCGCCTGACGGGGGCGGGCGTGCTGGCCGACGCGAAGATGTTCGCGACGCTCGACCCGACAGTGCGGCATGTGACGCTGCCCTCCCGCCGCAGGGTGCTGGTGAGCGATACGGTGGGCTTCATTCGCAATCTGCCGACCACGCTGGTGCGCGCGTTTCGGGCGACGCTCGAGGAAGTGGCCGAAGCGGAGCTGCTGCTGCATGTGGTGGATGCGAGCTCGCCGCAGGCGCCCGAGCACACCTCCCACGTGCTCGCGACGCTGCGCGAGATCGGCGCCGAGGAGACGCCGCAGATTCTGGTGCTGAACAAAGCGGATCAGATTCCCGGAGCGCTGGAGGCGAAGGCGGTGGACACGGACGCGCTGGCGCGCCGCATTCTGGAAGATCCGGAGCATCAGCCGGCGGGAGCGGTGGCAATTTCCGCGCGCACCGGCGAGGGCTTCGAAAAGCTGCTGCGCAAGATCGACCAGGCGCTGGCGCTCGACCCGGTGGCTCCCTGTGTGTTTCGAATTCCCATCGGCGAAGGCGCCCCCATTCATCTGCTGCACGAACGGGCGAAGGTGACGGCGACGAAATATTCCGGGGAGACCTGCGAGATCAAGGCGGAGGCGCCGGAATCGGTTCGCAGACGCCTGGCGCAATACGTAGTGAAGCAGCGAACGCGCCGGAAAAGCACGAAAACGGCCTAAGGTTTAAAACGCGGGCGCGCGTATTTGTGCGGATGTCCGGTTGGGATATTATTGGGAGCATAGGAAATGAACGGGCCCAATCTACTCACGCTGCTGCGGATTTTCTTTGTGCCGCTCCTGGTCGCGACGCTGCTCGGCGATTCGGAGTGGTTGAGCCGGTTTTTATTCTCGCGGGAGACGTGGGCGCTGGCGATTTTCCTCGCGGCGGCGGCCACCGATTTACTCGACGGGATGCTCGCGCGGCGCTGGGGGCAGATCACCACGGTGGGAACGCTGCTCGATCCCATTGCCGACAAGCTGCTGGTTTCGGCCGCGCTGGTTTCGCTGGTGGACATTCATCGCATCCCGGCGTGGATGGTGATTCTGATCATTGGCCGCGAATTCGCGGTGTCGGGCCTGCGCTCGATCGCGGCGAGCGGCGGCTACACCATTGAAGCGAGCGATCTGGGGAAGACCAAGATGGCGGCACAGGTAGTGGCGATCGCACTGGTGATCGGCGGCATCCGCTGGCCCGCGCTTGGCGAGTACGGAATGCTTGCCATGTGGTCGGTGGTGTTGTTCGCGCTGGTCTCGGCGGCCGACTATTTCCTGAAATTCTGGCGCAAAGTGGACACGCACGTAAAGCTGCGTCGGCGGCGGGAGCTTTTGGAATTGCAGAGGCAGCAGCGCCGCGCCGCACGGGCCGCGATGGCCGCGGCGAAAGCAGTCAGGGCGCAGCAGTAACGACCGGAAATCCGAAGGACTGCCAGGCATCGAGCCCGCCGACCAGGTTCGCGACGTTCTCAAACCCCGCACGCTGGATCAAGCTACAGGCGATCGCGCTGCGCGCTCCGCCTTTGCAATGCACCACGATGGGACGGGTGCGATCGAGACCGGCCGGCAATTCGGCGACGCGTTGCAGAGGTTTATGCACGGCGGCGGCGAGGTGCGCCTGGCTCCATTCATCCGCGCGGCGCACGTCAATCACCTGGACGCTTGCGGGATCGCGGGCAAGCTCGCGGCGGAGTTCGTCGGCGGGTATTTGCAGGATCTGGGAGGTCGGCATTTTCTTTTCGGCCCATTCCGCCATGCCGCCATGGAGCGCCCCAGTGACTCGCTCGAGCCCCACGCGCGAGAGCCGCAAGCGCGATTCCTCGAACGCCGGTTCGTCCTCGGCGACCAAGATAATATCGTGATCGAGACCAAGGATCGCGCCGGCAGTCGGCGCGAACGCGCCAGCGAGAGGAATATTGACGGCCCCGGGGACGTGTCCCGAGCCGAACTGCATGGCTGGACGCGTGTCGAGCACGACGGCGCCCGCGCGCTGCCGCCCCACGATTTCGGCGGGAGTCAGGACGGCGAGCGGAGCGGATGCGACGAGCGGAGCCGCGCCGAGCCGATTCAACTCCGAGTCCGCCGCGAAGTACGCCGGGCGCTCGGGAAGATCGGCCGTCACCATCCGCACGAACTCTTCTTTGTTCGGCGCGCGCAGCGCGTAGTTGAGCGCGCGCTCCTTGCCGATGGTCGATTGATGCTCCGCGCGCATTTGCTTCCCGCACAGTGACCCGGCTCCGTGCGCGGGATAGACCTCGACATCGTCGCCAAGCGGGAGAAGCTTGTGATGGAGGCTCTCATAGAGCATCCCCGCGAGTTCCTGGGGGGTTTTGTCCTTGGAAAGATCGGGACGGCCCACATCGCCGATGAAGAGCGTATCCCCGGTGAGCACGGCCCACGGCTGCGGGCCGCGATCGAGATCCGTGATCACGATGGAAATGCTCTCGACGGTGTGTCCCGGCGTTTCAAGAAAACGGAGGATCACGCGTCCGAAGCGGATTTCATCGCCGTCCTTCACGCCGATGTGCGGGAACCCGGCTCCGGCGTTCGCGCCGAGATAAATGTGCGCTCCGGTGCGCGCCGCGAGCTCGCCGTGTCCGCTCACGAAGTCCGCGTGCAGATGGGTTTCGATAATGTAGCGGATGGTGAGGCCGCGGGAGCGGGCCTCGTCAACGTAAAGCGCGATGTCGCGCTGCGGATCGACGACGCAGGCGACGCCCTCCGACCCGAGCATGTAGGAAGCATGCGCGAGGCACGTCAAATAATATTGCTGGAAGAACAAGCCGCACCTCCCTTATGCCGGGCGCGCGTTCGTCACGCCGGCCGCACGTTCCTCAGGCCGGAAGATATTGCCGCAGCGTTTGGTAAAAGGATTGTACAAAATCCACGGCGGTTCTGGCGGCGCCATCTTCATCGCGATCGACGATGGGAACGACGACGCGGACGAGGGCGGTATCGGTGCGGTTTAAACGCATCGCGTCGGCCATCACCCAGAATTTCGCTTTATACTCGCTCGCGATCGCACGGTCGCGCGATTGATACCAGTAGAGCACCAGGCTTCGCTCGTCGCCATGCGCGACGACGTATCGATTGACGGTTATGAGTCCGTAACTCGCGGTGTCGACGGTCATCTCCCCGGAATTCAAGGGCGTCCATCCGCTGCCGGGGAGGCAGTTTTTGGGGGAGTGGGGAGCCTTGCCGCTGCGCTGCGAGCGGAACGCGGCGACAAACAAAAAAGCCGCGTGCCCGGCCTTTGAATAGACCCGGTTGAGAATATCATCGGCCTGGAGCACGTCGAGCGATTCCTGATCGATGACGCCGTCCTGCAGGAACTTCCAATTTCCCAGCATCTTCGGCATCTGCGCGAGCGGCGGACCGGGGACGATCGCTTCCGGGCGGATGGCGCTGTAAAGAAGCGCAGCCTGCACGAGCAACAACGCGGTGGCGACGAGGACGGCGGGAGACTTGGTGAACTTAGGCAACGGGCGGGTCCTTATGGAGAGGTTGGAAAAATCTCGTGAGCCGGTTGATGATCACGTGCGTGACCAGCAGCATCGCGAGCGCGATCATGAAAATAATCCATCCCTCCAGGCTGTGAAAAAATCCGCGCGCGAGTTCCGGATTCACTTCGCTCAACATTCCGGTAATGGTGACGCGCCCGGAGTTCGCGAGAATGGCGATTGGAACCGTCAGGATCAGCAACACCCAGCGCATCCACACACGCTGGTCGAAGAAATAGGCGTAGACGAGCGAGAGAAACGTAAGAGAAAGAAGGCTGCGGATGCCGCTGCAGGCTTCGGCTACGGAGAGCTTCTGGCTGGCCAGTTCGAGGATATTGCCGTCGCGGAGAACCGGAATGCCGAACAATCCCAGAGCGCCTTCCGCGATCCGACTGGCGAGCAGTTGCAGAGGGAAGGTGATCTGGTTATAGATCAGCGCCGGGATCGGAATCATGAAAGGCAAGAGCAGCAGCGGAAAAGCCAGTTCGCGCACCAGAGCCGTGCCGCCGATGACCAGGAGCAATCCAAGGAGCGTCAGCAGGAAGGAGCTTCGCTGGAGAAACAATTCCGCGCTCAACACCCCGACGTAACCTTGCACCGCACCCCAGGCCATGAAGGTAAGTCCCCACCAGGCGGGTTTCAAGTCCAGGGCCAGGAGCTTTTCGCGGCGCTGCCAGGCGATGAACAGGGCGACTAGCGGTACGAAAAATCCGTGGCTGACGTCTTCGTCATTGCTCCACTGGACGACCAGGCGGTGCAGAATGGGATAATAAACGCCGATCAGGAGCGCGGCGAACCAGGCCAGGGCGAGCCAGGGGATGCGACGCGTCTGGGACGCGGTCATCGCGACCGGCGGGCGATCCACAATCTGTTCGACGGATGGACCCATAAGAAATTAGTTTCAGTATATTTGATAATACGGCGCTAGAAGCGTATATCTGTATGTTTCGTTTGATTTGTATCTTAAGTCTGTGCAGCCCCGCGGTTTGGGCGCAGGTCCCGGCGGTGAACTGGGGGTCCGAAAAGGCCGAGATTCTGCGGCGCTACCGGGAGCTGATCCAGATCGATACGAGCTCGCCCCCGGGCAACGAAACCCGGGCCGCGGATTACCTGAAGAAGATTTTTGAGGCCGAGGGGATTCCGACGAAAACGTTCGCGGTGGACCCCTCCCGTGCGAATCTGGTCGCGCGGATCAAGGGGAACGGAAGCAAGCGGCCGGTTCTGCTGATGGCGCACACCGACGTCGTGAGCGTGCAGCGCGAAAAATGGCCCGTGGATCCGTTCGGCGCGGTGATGAAAGATGGCTATGTGTGGGGCCGGGGCAGTTCCGACGACAAAGATAAACTGGCGGCCAACCTGATGGTGATGCTGCTGTTGAAGCGTTCCAAAGCAGTCCTCGATCGCGACGTCATATTTCTGGCGGAGGCGGGCGAGGAAGGGGACAGCCAGTTCGGCGCGATGTTCATGGCCGATAAGCATTTCGACGAAATCGACGCGGAGTTTGCGCTGACCGAGGCCGGAAACTCGGTGATCCGCAACGGCGAAGTGGCGATCGTGGAGATCGAGACCGCGGAGAAAGTTCCGCACCCGGTGAGGCTGGTAGCGACCGGGATTTCAGGCCATGCTTCGCGTCCGCGCGTGGATAACGCGGTGGTGCATCTGGCGGGAGCGGTGGCAAAGCTGGGGGCGTGGCAGACGCCGACGCGGCTGAACGACACGACGCGCACGTATTTCGAGAAGCTCGCAACCGTGAGCGCGCCGGCGGACGCGGCCCGCTATAACGGGCTGAGCCGCGCGGACCGGAGCGCGGCGATCCAGCAGTACCTGGCGGTGAACGAGCCGTTTCACTATTCGATGCTGCGCACCTCGGTGGTTCCGACCATCATCAAGGGAGGTTTCCGCACCAATGTCATTCCATCGGAAGCCGAGGCGACGGTAGACGTTCGCGCACTGCCCGACGAAAACATTCCGCAATTCTTCGCCGAGATGAAGAAGGTGATCAACGATCCGGCGGTGAAGATCGAGGAGACCACGTTTGGCGCGCGTCCCCCGACGCCGCCCTCACGCCTGGATAGTGAAATGTATCTGGCGCTCGAGCGGAGCGCCAAGCGCGTCTATCCGTATGCCGTGGTGATGCCGATGATGCAGACCGGGGCGACCGATATGGCGTACTTACGTGCGAAGGGAGTGCAATCCTACGGCATCGGGCCGGGAGCGACAGAGCAGGACTATCTTAATTTTGGAGCGCACAGCGATGTGGAGCGGCTCCAGGAGTCGGCTTTGTATTCATTCGTCGAATTTACGTGGAACGCGGTGACGGACGTCGTGATCCACAAATGAGCTTTTAGCGGGGTGCTGCAGAAGGCCATTATGCGATCGCTCCCTCGCGGTCGCGGCAGATGCCTGTACGCACGCGAGGACGCTTCCTGGATGAGGTCCTGGATGAGATCTGCAGGCTAGCTGGCGGCCGGCTCGATGGCTTTGGCGATCGCGCGGTTCATGAGTTTACGCGGGTCGAGGAGGTGCTGGGGCCGGAATTGTTTCTGGGACCAGCGATGCCCCGGCTCGAATTCGACGCCGAGGAAGTAGCCGATTTCGCGAAAGACGCAGTACTTCACCTTTCCCATCAAAGTGCCCGAAGGGTAAGCGATGCGGAAGGCCGTTCCGAGCGGCACGGGCCGTTCCACCTGGAGACAGGCGCCCGAAAGGGAAATATCCTCCAGATTGGCAACCCCCCGGCGGATGCGGCCGTTCGGATCTTTCCATTCCACGTCCACCAGGTCCGCGCAGAGCAATCTCGGTTCTATTCGCCTGTCCATCATGTTCTATAACGTGTATCGACGTACGCTCATCAATTGTTTAGCGAGTCGGCCTTAGACAATTTTCCCCTATATTCGGCGTAGGGCTGCCATCTACGGCAGCCATCGGCAAACGAAATCGGGACCACTGCCTCGTTGGTACCATAATTTCACGTGCTTTTACACCTGGCACTTGTCGCAGTTTTCGGGATTTTGATTCCGCTGTGGAAAGGCGTCGATTTTTTCGACCCGGCGATCACGGCGGCCTACGCCTGTATCGGGATGATCTTCGCGGCTCCCGCAGCGGCCCAGGGATTTTCCATTAGCCGCCCGCAATCCATGGGAGAGGCGTTTTCGAGAGTTGGAAAGGCAGTTCTTTATGGCGAGGTGCTTGCGGTTCTTTTCACGATGGTGGGTGTCGCCACGGTGAGTTTGACGCACGGACCGCGCCTGATGCTGCCGGAGTTGGACGTTTTGGGCGAGACGGCTCTGCTCGGACTGACCGGCTCAGTCGCGGTCGCGGGTTTGGCGGGGTGGGTGACGTTGCGCTTTTCGGCGACGGCCGCGCGGATGGGGATGCGATTGATCTTTCTGGCGTTGTTAGTTGCCTTCTTTTTTTCGGCGCGGCGGCTGCCGGACGTGGCATTGGGGGCGGCGGCGTATTGTGTGGCGATCGCCGCCGTCGCGGTGTTATTGATGCGAAGGGAAGTAGCGCCGCGATGATGCCAGAAACACCCGCACGGCGCCGTATGAGCGCGGACGCGATCCGCGTGATCGTGCGCATCACGCTCTTTGTGATCGCGGGCTACGGCACGTGGAGACTGATGCCGCTGCTGATGCCGCCGGAGGTGAGCGGGCTGGTGGTGGCGGCGCTTTCGACGTTCGCGGCCGGCGCATTCGCGAACGGGCTCCTGGTCCGCATGTACGAAGGCAGCGAGCTCAAGGCGTTCGGCATGGCGTGGTCGAAGGCGTCCGGGCGCGAACTGCTCACGGGCACCGCGGGCGGCGCCGGAGCCGCGGCCGCGATCTTTGTTCTGGCGCTCGCAACCCGCATGGCTCATGTGGAACGCGCGCCTGCGCCGGGACTGTGGCCGCTGGATCTGGTTTTCATACTGGTGGTGCTGGCGTTCGGCGCGGTGGGCGAGGAGCTGCTGTTCCGGGGATACGCGTTCCAATTGATGGTGCGCATGATGGGAGAGTTCGCGGCGGTACTGCCGGTGGCGGTGATCTTCGGAATCGCGCACATGGGGAATCGGGGAGTGACGCCGCTCGCCATTGTGAATACGATCTTGTGGGGGGTGCTGCTCGGGTATGCATTTCTGCGGACGCGCTCTTTGTGGCTCGCGATCGGCCTGCATTTCGGCTGGAACGGGGCCATGCCTGTATTGGGCGTAAATTTGAGCGGGTTTACAATGGGGGTGCCGGGATATGCGCTGCATTGGAACGCGGACGAAGTATGGAGCGGCGGCGCCTATGGATTCGAGGGCAGCGTGCTGACAACGGCCGCCGTAGTTGTCCTTTTTTTCGTGCTGCGCCGGGCCGGGCCGCGGGATGCGGCGAGTTGATCGGGTGGATCGGGCGAGTTGGTCGAGGAATTAGAGCGGTACAAAAACATGACGCGCCTTGAAAAGTTCCGGCCGGTTATCGGGAGGTGCCTATGCGGAGGGTTCGCGGCGCTCCTGGTCTGCGGGCTCGCGACGGCGGACACGAAGAAACTCACCGAGGACCAGCGCATCGAATTGCTGCGCGGACTGACGGCGGAATACGCCACGGTCAAAACGCTTCTGCCAATTTCCAAGAAGATTTTGGAATTTCACACGAACGGAACGTGGGATCAGGCCGCGTGGAAGGCCACCGAAAAAGAGCTGGGTCCGGCGGGACGCGTCGGCGATCTGATCCAGGTTACGCATCTCACGATCGATAAGGACCGCATCATTTTCGAACTCAACGGGGGCTCCAAAACCAAGTGGTATAACCACATCGAAGGCGGGATGGGAAACTCGACCACGCCTGTCAACCCGGCTACAACCGCGCCGGGTGGAACGAGCGTGGCCTTGTTGTTTGACGGTCCCATCGGGCAGGTGACCTCGGCTGAAGTGAAACAGATGCTGAAGCCGGTGTTGGATTTCGAAAAAGAAACCGCGACGGAAAGTCACATCGAGAGCTTCCCGGAGCCGGTGAAGGAAGCCATCCGAAAGAACAAGGTGATCGAAGGAATGAATCGCGACCAGGTGTTGATGTCGGTGGGTCGCCCCATTCGCAAGAGCCGGGAGTTGAAGGACGGCACGGAGATAGAGGACTGGATCTACGGCGAACCACCTGGTCGTGTTTCTTTCGTCACGTTCTCGGGCGATAAAGTGATTCGGGTCAAGGAAACGTACGCCGGGCTCGGCGGCTCGGTGGCGGAGACAGCACCCGTTCAGTAGGTCCCTAGAAATAATCACTTGCACAGGTACCCTGCCCCGTACTGGTACGAACTAACCGCGCGTACCTTGCCGCCCGGCCGGTCGTGCAACGAGACTGGTTCCTAAGGAAACGTCCCCTTTTGATGGAGCGCACGGACTTTGAACAGTGGAAGGGCAAAGAGGTCGCGCGCCTGCTCGCGCTGGTCGAATCGGAGCGCCGTTATTACCAGGACATGGTCGCGGCTTTGCCCGTCGGAATCGCGATCCTTTCGAGCGAACGCGCCGTGGTCCTTGCGAACCGGGCCTTCCGTCAGACGTTCGGTCTGCGCGCCGAGGAAACTCGCGGGAAGACGATCGATCACATTCTGCCGTCCGATGAGCTGATCGAAAAGATCCGCTCGGTACACGTAGAGAACGGCGGGGCCACGCGCGGAAGCGTGACGCTGGAAGTTCAGGGGAAGCGGCTCCGCGTGGACGTGCGTCCCTTCCGGAGTTGGGACGAGGATTCGGACCGGGAGACGCTGGTGGCGATCCAGGAACTGCTGCCCGATTCCGGCGCCGTGCGCACGAGCGCCGCTGCCGTGGCCGTCAGTCCCGTAGTCCCGGCTGCAACACTCCCGACAGCAGCGCCGGTTGCGCCGCCTGCTCCCAGTGCGTTCCCCACCGCGGAACTGCCTGCGATCGTGTGGCAGGCCGATGCCGCCACGCTCCAGGTTACGGCGGTGAGCGGCGCTGCGAACCCGGTGCTTGGGTATTCGCCCTCCGCGTGGCTTGAAACCGCGAATTTTTTGGAGGATCGCATTCATCCCGAGGATCGCGACGCGACCATGGCGCTGTACCGTTCGGCGCGGGAGCATGACGGTGAAGTGAGCGCGGAGTTCCGCATCCTTACGCCTGAAGGCGGCGCGCAATGGTGCAGGGAAACAATTTTCGCCGCGCCGGCCGGCGATGGATCACGAAAACTTTACGGCGTCCTGACCTTGATCGGAGGTCGGGTTCAGATGCAGCGCCAGATGGAGGTAGCTGCGCGTCATTCCGCGCTACGTGCGGCTTCCGCCCGCCTGGCGCACGATCTGAATAATCCTTTAATGCTGATTGCGGGATACGCGGAAGAAATGCTGCGAGCCTTCCCGGACGGCGACACGCGCCGGGACGACGCCGAGCAGATCATCAAGGCCACGGAGCGGATTGCGGACCTGACGGCGCGGCTGCTGCGCTTCACGCGCCGGGGTACGACGAATCCGGCAAGCGTGGATCTGACGGCGCTGGTAGGGCGGATGGAGCCGAGATTCACGCGCGTGGGCGGCGAAACCGTGACGACGCGAGTCACGGTGGCGGCAGCGGAAAACCCGGGCCAGGGAGCCGGCGCAACGTGGGCGTTCGCCGACGTGCGGGCGCTGGAAGAGCTCCTGATCACGCTGGCGGGCGCGGCGTGCCAGGGACCCGGCTGCACCGGACTCGAGATCCATTGCGATGTGGCGGCCATTTCCGAAAGCGTTCCGAATGCGACGCTGGACGCGGGCTTCTATGCTCGCGTCACGGTGAAGGGAAACGGCGCCGGGCTCGAGGAAGGCAAGAGTGACGGGCTTTTCGAATCGATTTTCGCCGGGGAAGCGCTGTCCCAAGCCTACGGGCTGGTGAGGGAGTGGGGAGGCGACATCGCCTATCACGGCGATTCCGTTCAATCGAGCTTCGTCGTCTACCTGCCCATTGCTGAACCCGCGGAAGCCGAGGCGCCGGCCCCGGGAATCCCTGCACGCGCGCCCGAGCCGCTGCATCCGGTGATTCTGGTGGTGGACGATGAGCCCGGAATTCGCGCGCTGGTCGCGAAGATTCTGCGGCGCGAGCAATATGAAGTAGTGGAAGCGTCGACCGCGACGGAGGCCGCAACGTTAGCGGTCACTCAGGCGCGTCCCATCGAACTGCTGGTGACCGACATCATGCTGCCGGATCACCCGGGGACGGCGCTCGCGGAACAATTGCAGGAGCAATTGCCGGCGTTGAAGGTTCTGTACATGTCGGGCTACGCGGAGGACGAGAGAGCTCGCACGGGGGATTTCCCGCCGGGCACCAAGTTCCTGCAAAAGCCATTCACGCTGGGGGCGCTGGTTACCAAGGTACGTGAATCGTTGGAGCAGGCGTAACGTTTGCCCGAACGGTACGCCGCCATCGTCCACCACAAAAGCAGGTCCCTCTACTCGCTCGGGATGACGGTTTCGAAATGATGACGCTTTGGTCAGGGAATCAGGCGGAAGCGGGCGATTCACAGGCTATTGAATAGAGCCCGGCTGCTTGGGTTCCAGCTTGATTTCCCCGAAGGTCGCTTCGTATTGCGAAACATTCTGATTCAGGACGTTGGCGAGCGCTTTGGCCTGTTGCGGGCTGAGGAACACGCCCTGAAAATTCTGGATCGCCACGGCGTCGGGAGAGGTCTGATTCGCGATTCCGAACAGCAGAAAAAAATCCCACAGACTGACCCGCACCTGCACGCTATTGGCGTATTTCTCGCGATAATCTTCGGTATTCGTGAGCTGGATCTTCGGCTGGTTGGGCTGCTGGGGAATCATACTTTCAGCATAGACGCCCGGGCTGGGTCTTGGCATCCGTCGCGGAGATCGCCGGCTGGCCGGCGGGGCGTGTCGCGGCATCCTCCGTCTTTGGCTGGTCCATTTTCGAATCGCCCTTCCACAAATCCGGCTGCAGTACCGCAAGGAGAAACGCGTATTCGAAGGCGCGTTCTTTAAGATACTCGTAGCGGCCGGACGCGCCGAAGTGGCCGCTGCCCATCTCGGTCTTGAGGAGGAGCACGTTCTGATCCGTCTTCATCGCGCGGAGGCGGGCGGCCCACTTGGCGGGCTCCCAGTACGAAACGCGAGGGTCGTTCAAGCCCGCGGTGATCAAAATCGCGGGATAGTTCTGGGCGCGCACGTTTTCGTACGGCGCGTAGGACTTCATATATTCGTAGAATTCAGGTTTGCCGGGATCGCCGAACTCTTCGTACTCGCCGACGGTCAAGGGCAGGGTCGCATCGAGAGCGGTGTTCAACGAATCGACAAAGGGGACGCCGGCGACGACCGCCGCGAAAAGATCGGGCCGCAAATTCACAACCGCGCCCATCAGCAATCCGCCGGCGCTGCGTCCGTTGATGGCAAGGCGCCCGGGCGAGGTGTAACGCTGGGCGATCAGATGCTCGGCGCAGGTGACGAAATCGGTAAACGTGTTTTTCTTGTGCAGCATTTTGCCGGCGTCGTGCCAGGGCTTGCCTAAATCGCCGCCGCCGCGGATATGTGCGATCGCGAAGGCGAAGCCTCGGTCGAGCAGGCTCAGGCGGTCCGAACTAAAGGCCGGATCGATGCTGATTCCGTAGGAACCGTAACCGTAGAGCAAGAGCGGTCCCGTGCCGTCACGTTTGAGATCGTCCCGATAGATGAGCGAAATGGGAATTTCGACGCCGTCTGGGGCGGTTGCGTATAAGCGCTCCGATCGATACCGGGCCGGATCGTACCCGCCCAGCACTTCCTGACGTTTTCGGAGCACGCGCGTGTGCGTGTCCATATCGTAATCGAAGACGGAATTTGGCGTGACGAGAGAAGAATAATCAAAGCGCAACGAACTGGTGTTAAATTCGGCGTTCGCCCCGACGCCGGCCGTGTAGACGGGCTCCGGAAATTCGATGGCGTGGGTGTGGCCGTCGGCGAAGCGGCGCAGGTAAATTTCGGTCAGGCCGCGATGACGTTCTTCGGTGACCAGATAATCGCGGAATGCGGTCACGCTTTCGATGGTGATCCCGGCGCGTCCGGCTATGATCTCCTTCCAGTTTTCCCGGGAGGGATTTTCGACGGAGGCCTGGACGACGCGAAAGGTCGGCGCGATATCGTTCAAGCGGATAAAAAAAGATCCCGCATTTTTGTCCGCATCGTACGCCGGCCCGTTTCGTCGAGACACCGGGGCGTCTACCTGCGTATTCACGAGCGCACTCAAGTGCGCATCCACCTGCCCATCTGCCAGCGCACTCAGGTGCGCATCCACCTGCCCATTTGCTAGCGCACCCAGGTGCGCTTCGATGTGATGCGTGACGTCGTACTCGACGCCTTGAACGCGCCCCAGAAGGATGCGGAATTCCCCGTCGGGCTCGCGCGCGTCGAGATAACGGATTTCGGAAGTGACCGAACTGTGGCTCGCGAGCAGAATGAAGGCTCGCGTGCGCGTCTTGGACAAGTCGAGAGTGAAGCGCTCATCGGGTTCGTGATAGATGAGGGTTCCGGCGGGCGTGCCCAGACGATGGCGAAAGACCTGATAGGGACGCAGGGCCGCGTCGAGCACCGTGTAGAAGAACGTGGCGTTATCTTCGCACCATTCGAGCGAATAGTACGTATCGGGGATCTCGTCGGGGAGCAGAAGGCCGGTCCGGAGATCCTTGACGCGGATCGTATATTTTTCGTCTCCCTCGAAGTCGACCGAATACGCAAGCAGGCGGTGATTCGGGCTTACGGAAAAATTCCCCACGCGGCAATATTTGTGGCCCTCGGCGAGAGCATTCGCATCGAGCAGGAGCTCTTCGGGCGCGTCCAATGACAAATGCTTGCGGCAGTAAAACGAGTACTGTTTCCCCTCTTCGGTGCGCGTGTAGTAATAATAATCGTCGCGCTTCACCGGCACGGAGGAGTCGGTTTGCTTGATGCGGCCGAGCATTTCGCGGTACAGACCGGCCTGCAAGTCCTCCGTATGTTGCATGACGGAGGCGGTGTAGCGATTCTCTGCTTCGAGATAAGGGATGGTGTCCGGATCGCTGCGATCGCGCAGCCAGAAGTAAGGATCGTCGCGCGGGTCGTCGTGAACGGTAACTTTTTTCGGGATGATCTTGGCGAGGGGCGGCATAAAGCTTCGTTCTCCAGATTAACGTTCTCCAGGAGCTCGTTGAAAAAGGGGACAGACCGCTCTGTCCACGCTCAAACTCGAACGTGGAATCATAAATTTAGGGGACGGGACAGAGTAGTCTGTCCCCTTTTTCAGCGTTCTCGAGATTAACGACAGCTATAGAATAGCGGCGAGCCGGGTGCGGGCGGGCTTCAGGGAGCCGTGCCTCTGACGGTCACGCGACGCGTTCGGGTTCCGCGCAGTGGGAGCTACTGCTCCAGGTAGGTGTAGCCGTTGAGGCCGTCCTCGTAGAAACGCAGGAGCAGCCCCGCTTCCTCGTAGCCGATGCGGCCTTCGCGCACCGCGCCCTCCACGTCGCGGCGGAACTGCTCGGCGAGGGCGGTGGACTTGAACTGGACGTAATCCAAAACCTCCCGGACGGTGTCGCCGCGAATCAGGGCTTCGACGACCACCTGATTGTTGTCATCCTGACGCACGTGCACGGCGTTGGTGTCGCCGAATAAATTGTGAAGATCGCCGAGGATCTCCTGATAGGCGCCGACCAGAAACGCCCCCAGGTAGTAGGGTTCTCCGGTGAATGCATGCAGAGGAAGTGTTTTTTTGACGTCGCGCCGATCGATGAACTGATCGACCTTTCCATCGGAATCGCAGGAGATATCGCCGAGGATGCCATGATGGAACGGCTCTTCGTTCAGGCGGTGAATCGGCAGGATGGGGAACAGTTGCTTGACGGCCCAGCTATCGGGCATGCTCTGGAACAGCGAAAAATTGCAGAAGTAAGTATCGGAGAGCAGCGAATCCAGGCCCTCCAGCTCCTCCGGGAAATAATCGAGCTGCTTCGCGTGTTTCTGGATCTGCCGGCAAATCACCCAATACAGGCTTTCCGCCCAGCTTCGCTGCTGCAGGGGCAGATACCCCAGGCTGAACAGGTTGAGCGCGGAATCGAGGGCCTGCTGGGCGTCGTGGAAGCTTTCGAGCAGATTTTTGGAACTCAGCCCGCGCAGCGTATCTTTCAAATCGATCAGCGGCTGTTCTACGTCGTCCGAAAACTCAGGGAGCGCTTCATCGCCGCCGAATCCAGTGACGCCCAAGACGTTGAAGACCAGCACGCTGTGATAGGCCACGATGGCGCGTCCACTCTCTGAAATGATGACGGGGTGCTGCACTTCGGCCTCGTCGCAGACGCTCTGAATGTGATAGACGACATCGTTCGCGTACTCCTGCAAGGTGTAATTCACGCTCGATTCGAAATCCGTCTGGGAGCCGTCGTAATCGATGCCCAATCCGCCGCCGACGTCCAGGTAGTTCAGGCCGGCGCCGGCGCGGCGCATCTCCACATAGGCGCGCGCAGCTTCGATCACCGCGCCCTTGATCTGCCGGATATTGGTAATCTGGCTGCCTAGGTGGAAGTGCATGAGCTGGAGGCAATCCTCCATGCCGAGCGCCTTCAACTGATCGAGCGCCTTGAGGGCTTCGGTCACGGTCAGCCCGAATTTCGAGCGATATCCGCCCGAAGATTTCCACCGGCCGGAGCCGCGGCTCGCGAGTTTGATCCGCAGTCCGATGACGGGCCGGACGCCGACCTTGGCCGAGTGCTTCAGGATGAGATCGAGCTCCGTGTATTTTTCAACGACGGGTATGATCTGCCGGCCGATTTTTTTGGCCAGCATGACCATTTCAATGTATTCGTCGTCCTTGAAGCCGTTACACATGATCGGCGTTTCATTGTCGGCAATCGCCAGGACCGCGAGCAGTTCCGGCTTGGAGCCGGCTTCGAGTCCGAATTTGTAGGGGCGCCCGTACTGGAAAACCTCCTCGACCACCTGGCGCTGCTGGTTCACCTTGATCGGGAAAACGCAGCAATACGTGCCTTTATAGTTGTTCTCACTGATGGCGTTGGCAAATGCACCGATGGATTTCGCCGAGCCGGTGCTTCAGGATTTCGCCGAAGCGAATCAAAATGGGGAGCGCGATGCCGCGCAGCTGGAGATTGTCAACCAGTTCCTTGAGATCGATGTGGCGTTCGGGATTCCGATCCGGATGCACGCATACGTGGCCGCTCGCGCCGATGCTGAAGTATCCCTTGCCCCAACTGCTGATGTCGTACAGCTCCGCGGCTTCGGCGATGGACCAGCGATCCGCGGGCTCGCGGACGGGAGCGATGTCATTACGTGCAGTGGTCATGAAATCTCAGTGTCGTTTGATTTGTGCCGCGTAGCAAGTGAAAAATCCGCGACGAAGCGGCGGAACTGCAGACTGTCATCCCGCCGAGGCTCCCAGACGCGCATGGAAGCGCGATTCGTAGGCGCGAGCTGAGCCGCGAAAAAGATGCGGAGAGCCTCTCTGAAAAAGTGACGCGCGGCGATCGCATGTTATATTAGTTTCGTAGAACTCACCGTAGGGCGGCTAGCTCAGTTGGGAGAGCACCACGTTCGCAACGTGGGGGTCGTGGGTTCAAGTCCCACGCCGTCCACCAGAATCCTCGTCCCCTTGCAATCGTCACGCATTTCGATTTGAATTCGCTTCCGGCAACGAGGACTCGCTTCATTGCCCGGGATCACGGCAAAGGGAATGGCCGTTCCGGAGCAGGCAATGAACGATTGTTGCGTTTTGCGTTGCCTGCAAGCTGAGGTCCCAGTCATCTCCTTGCCTCTGAAGCCACACGTAGCCGAAGTCAACGCGTATGTGGCTGCCCTGGGCGGCATTTCCCTGAATCAAAGTGCCGTCGATTGTCTCCGGAAGGGGCCCCGAGAGCGCCGTTCCTCCGTCGCCCGCGACGATCTGCATAGGCCGCTCCGGTCCGAACGGAATTACCGCGAAAAGGTGAGTGTGACCGGAAAGCACCATGTCGACTCCTTGTGGCGCGGCCTTCTGCCACGCGGCCTCGAGCGGAGCCGAGAGAGGCTTCACGCCGTCGCCTTTTGCGCCGGGCTTCACGCCCCAGAAGGGATGATGATCCACCAGCCATGCGTGTTCGACGTGGAGCGAACGGAGCTCGGCGACGTATTCGGCGACCTGTTCGGGGTCCAGCTCATCTTCGACGACCGCCGATGAGTCGAGCATGACCAGCTCCCGGGAGCCGAGTTTAATTACATAGGGCGGCGTATAAACGGAGCATTCGTTTTTCCAGGGGCGCGGATCCAGATAATAAAACCAGCCCTGCCAGGAGCGTTTGCAATTTTCATGATTGCCGCGTGAAAAGGCCCACGGAGCGGCCGCCAGCAGTTTCGCGGCGGGCGCAAAGAAATCGGCGTTCCAGGTTTCCCAGTTATCGCCGTTCGGCGTCCCGGCGCACTTGTTCTGAGAATCCGGCGGGCATGCCGATTCGCGGTAGAGATAATCGCCGACGTCGATGATCAGGTCCGGTTTCACGTCGGCGGCGCTTCCGGCAACCGCTTGCAGCGGCCACTTGGACAGATCGTTGCAGTCCTGGACGCGGGCTCCCGCGATGCGGCAACCAGTATCGCCGATGACGACCACGGATGTCGGATCGGGCCGGGGCAGGCGAAGCGCCCGGCCTTCGATGGAAGCGGCCCGAGCCGTCGAAGGAATTTCAAACTCGCACAACGGCCGAAAACGGGCGGGCACGGGCGCGCGCAGTGTCATCGCCTGATTCGTTCCGTCGACAGTGATGGCCGGACAGGTTTCCGTCGAGACAATCACGCGAGCGAGAACGCGTCCGTTCTCGCCGAGTTCGGTCCAGGGCGGTGTGAGGAGTTGTGCGTACACCAGCCCCGAGCCGAAAAGGATCAAACCGAAGCTCAGGCGTAGGGGCATGGGACCTCGTTCAAATACGGAAACCTAAATTCTACCGGAAGAAGATCGCGCTGCCGATTTTCCCGCCAGCGCAATCCTCGACGAAATCAAATGCCGCTTACCGTTTCGGCGCGTAGCCGATGGTAAGGGTTGCCATGATGCTGCGTCCCGGCAGCAGATTCAACAGATCGTTGTTGTTCGGCGTATAAGGCGAGACGTTCGTCGTGAACGGCGTTACACCGACGATGTTGTGACTGTCGAACAGATTGTTCACCGCCAGACCGAGCCTGCTTCCGCGCAGCCACGACGCGTTCTTAATGGTGTAGTTCACGAAAACGTTCGTGATGTTCCAGGGCTGGATGGTGACGGCCTGGTCGACGGGGTAGACCAGCCCGGCTCCCGGGATCCCGGGGGTCGGGTAGGTGATAGAACCGTTGTCGTTGTACATGGTTCCCACGCGCCTCTCCACCAAACCTACGTCGTAGTTCTTGTGCCGGTAGAGCAGCGTAGCCGTTTCGATGTTTTTAGGCGTGCTGGCCACCCACAGTCCGCCGTTCGGAGTGTAAGGACCTTCCTGGTATTTGGCGTTGGTCACCGATCCATTGAGGTACAACGAAAATCCATACCCGAGGGCGATATTGCCTTCGCCTTCAATACCCTGTGTGTTTATGGGTCCGGTCTGCGTGTACACCGGCAACAGCGTGAGCGGGTCCGTATACACCTGATAGCCCGAGCCGTAATGAACATCGAAGGCGTCGAGGTCGAGCGTCCAACGGTTGTATTTCAGGACGCTCCCGGCTTCGTAGGTCTTCGCGATTTGCGGCTGCAGAGGAGTTGTGACCGCGGCATTCTTAACGTCGAATACCGAGGTCGGCGGAATGATGTCGCCTTCGCCGAACATGGCATAGACCGACCAGTTCCGGTGGACGCGATAACGCGCCGAAATGCTCGGCAGCCAGTTGTTCCAGTCGATGCTGTGCGATACAAACGGAGCGCCGCCGATGCACAGGGCGCGGTGTGGTGGACGTCTTCGCCACGGTGACACCGCCCAGACAGCCGACCGTCTTGCCGTTATCCTGATATTGATTCAGGGCCAACGCGTAGTTCGCATCCTTGATACCGGCGATGATCACGAGCTTCGAGGTGGCGTGCCATTCGTATTCCACGAACGGCTGGAAGGTTTGCGAATTGAAATGCTCGTGAAAGTTACCGAAAGGTGTATCCACCTGCGTGACCGGGTTCCACGGAATCTGGTAACGATCCGTATAAGCCCAGTTGTACCAGGCGCCGAACGCGGAGGACCCCCCATTTGGTTTCCTTGCTCAGGTTCACGATATCGCCGGCCTGGCGGTACCCGTTCAGCTTGTCGACGCCGCTGGGGTTGGCCGAGGTATTGACAGCCGCGATGGCCGCGCCGTTGTTCTGGTAATACTCTTTGTTCCAATAACGATAGGTAAACAGCTTGTTGTCGAATCTCCAGCCATCGCCCAGATCGCTGTTGAAGTTGACGTTTTCGAAGTCGGTCTGCACGTGGTAGGTTTCGTAATCCATAGAACAGCGGGTCCGGCTGCGCCTACGGCAACCCCAAGGAGGTTCGAGGGCGACCCCGGAGTCACAACGGGCGTGCTGGTCATCAGGAAGTTGTCGCCGAATAGAGCGACCTCCTGCCGCGTCGGATTGCCCGTCCCCGGGGTGTTAGTCCACAGGTCGACCATCCCGCCCAGACACGGAAATGTAGGTACGCGGAGAAAGCTGAACAAGTACTTGCCTTCGCCGCCGTCCTGTTCTGAAGTAATTGAACGTCTGGTACCCGTCGGATTTCGTTTGATGGAGGCCGAGCGAAAGGCTGCTCTTACCGCCAGGTCCGAACGATCCGGTGTCGTAGTCCAGCTGGAGCAGGTTCGTGGACCACGATCCGTAGGATTCCGTGATGCGGATGTCCTGCGTGGACGGCACGTCCCTCGGCAGCAGATTTATGGAACCGGCGAAGTTGGCGGGCCCCACTGTGGAAGCCGTGCCGGGGCTGCGGTCGAAATCCACGCCCCCGATCCACTGCTCCGGGAAATTCGCCCAGCTGTGTTGGGATTCGCTGTTGGTGTCCTGGAACGGAATGCCATCGAAAGTCATCGTGTAATCGCCGTTCGGGAAGCTGCGGAAAAAAGTCTTGCCCTGACCGATGCCGGCTCCGTTGGGGTTGAGCGTGTAGGTTCCGGGCGCATAGTTGACATACTCGCCGAAGTCGGCGACCGGCGTCTCGAAGTTCTTGATGAAGTCGCCGGTGACTTCCGATTTCGCGGAGACCGCATCCAGAGTATTGCCCGAAGGCGCGAGTTGCGCGGCGAGAGACACGACGGCTTCGACCGTGACGGATTCCGACTGCGTGGCGATACCGAGCGAAATGGAGACTTCCTGCGACGCTCCTCCTCCTACCTGCACACCCGTGCGCGTGTTGGCCGCGAAGCCCGGAGCCGACACTTCCAACGAGTACGAGCCCGGCGGAAGGCCCGTCACTTCGAAATGGCCCTCCTCGTTGGACGTGGCATTCTTCGTCACATTGCCGGTGTCGTTCTTGACGGTGACGGTCGCGTTGGGGACCACCTTCCCGGCTTGATCGAGCACGCTGCCGGCAAGCGTCCCAACGGTCTGCTGGGCCCAAAGGGGAGCCGGCCCGGAGAGCACGAAAGGCACAATCGCTCCCATCACCAGCAGCCGGTTGATGGCGCACAGACGAATCAAAGTGTACACGCGTCCCCCAAAAGTTAACGCTCTTTGCATAAATTTGCCCCCCAAAGGAAGTGTTTTTGGTCAAGTAAGGTTTCAGGCTAACGATCGCACGTGACAAAAAGATTACGAGGCGATTAAAAAACGGACTGCGGGCAAGGCCAGCCGGGGGGTAGGGCTCGGAGAACGACGGACGTGTTGGTCCCAACACGGAAACCCCGAAGTATGTTCCTATAGGTAAAATACGATGCGTCGAAAAGGGTTGAGCCTCGTCTTTGTTTTGGGAATCTCCCTTTTCCGAGTCCCGATCCAGGCGCAAACCTTGGAGTCCGTCGCGCCTCCCGAGGGCAGCGAAGCGCAGGCGAGCCCGGCGCTGCAGCCTCTTGCGCCCTCCGCCGGCGACCCTCTTTTCGCACCGCTTGTGACGTCGCCCGGCCCGCCAAGCGAGCAGGATCGATTTATGGACTACGCCATCCAGACGTTTGGTCCACGAGCGTTATTCGTGCCCCCGGTGGTGGGCGCCGCGTGGCTCATTGATCCGCCGAACAGGCTGCCGCGCGATTGGCGCCTGGGCGCGGGCGCGTTTGGCCGGAATACCGGGAATGCGTTCGTCGCCGAAACTTCATTGCAAACAGCCAGGTTTCTGAGCGCGGGGATTTTGCACGAAGATTTTCGGTATCGCCCGTCCACCAGCAGAAACCCGGCCGTGCGGGCTTGGCACGCACTCGCATTTACCTTCGTCGACAAATCGGATTCCGGAAACAACCGCGTCGCTTTCGCGAATTTTCTGGGAGCGGGCGCCGGAGGATTCGTGGGAAACCTGTATTTACCGGCGGGATTCAACGATCTGAGCCATGGCGACACTCGGACGGCATTTGTTTTCGGCGGCTTCGCGATTCAAAATGTGCTGCGCGAGTTCACCCCGGACCTCCTTAGGTTTTCAAACAAGAGGCACACTTTTTTTCCGCGCATCCCTTTGCCGGAATGGTGGGCCAAGCTGCGGGCCCGCTAGATTCTTCGGCGAAGTATTTTTAAAACCGCTCCGACTCCATCAGTTCATACCCGCTTTCCAGGCTTATCTGTTCGCCCGAGGCAAGTACGACTTCGGGAGTCCATAGACTCATGGTCACGCGGGGAGCCGACCGGAAAGACCACCTGACTTCGCTTCGCTTCACTTGTTGGTCGCGAAACCGATTCTGAATTTTCCGGATGGATCCCGGCGCGTTCGGCCGCGTCTGGCGAACGAGGAGCGTACAAGATTCGCGCGCACATTCCTCACCCTCCAAAATGAAGTTGTCATCCGCCGGGAAGTCGTGCGCGTCGATCCGATGATCGCGTTCTTCCCCAGATCGGGTCGTGTAATGGACCGCGGCATACGGCCGAGCCGGGCGGCTGGCGTTCCACGGCTGCATGGCGAACTCCGCCTGGCATAGAAGAACCGCAGGCAACGCGATCGGCCCAGGATTGGTTGCCGTCATTCGTATGTGCAGGATGCCGGCCTCGACGCGGAAGTCCATTTCCAGATCGAGGCCTTGATCGGAGAGTCCGCGCAAGGAAGTGAACTCTTTTGCGGTTCGTTCCGTCCGCCAGCCCACGCGCTGCTCAGTGCTTAGATAGTTCGAGGCCAAACCGAACCGAAGCCCGCCCGCATACGGATAGGAGAACTCTCCCGGGCCGGGAACTCGCAGAACATTCGCGCCGGCAAAAGCGATATCAGTCGAAGGCAGCGCCGCGGCGGCGGGCTGCCGGCCTCGAGGACCTAGCGCGATGACCCGCGCGCCGAGTTCCGGAACGATCTTGACCGCGACAGCGTCATCCTCGATCGCAAGGAGCGGGTACGCTTTTCCCAACTCTTCGAAGGCTTGCGCTTCGGCCGCCAGAGGATAGCCCTCGCGAAGATGCGTGATGCCAAGCATCTCCGCTCTATGAACAAAATTCTCTGTTTCGAGCTTGAGTCGATCCGGGTTCTCCGGACCGTAAAAGTCAACGCCGGCGTAGCATTGTCTCCGGCGCATCACGTCGACATAATCGAGCGACAAAGCGCAGCGTTCGATCCGCCGCCGCGCGGACCCCGGCTCCGCCTTCGCGTACGCCCGCTCGAGAAGCTCCCGGCCGACTTTCAAAAAACTATCCGTGAGATAGGGAGCGCTGACGTCCTGGTCGATCCACAAATGCCGGTCACTACGGAGAGTTTCGCTACGGCGCAGCGCCAAATATTGGGCCATCAACGGAGCGGCCGGCCCATAAACCGCGCTCAAAAATCCGCGGATCTCCGCATTCACGTCGATTTCCGGATTCCACAGAAGCCGGGCGGCCAGATAGGCGCGCAATTCGGCGTTCTCGCCACCACCACCCTCCGAGACCGCACCTTCGATGAACATTCCGGATACGCCCGCGCGTTTGAAGCGCGGAATATCCACGACGAGTTCCTGCTCATTGGGGAACGGAAGCAGGAAATGCGAAAAGTTTATGGAGTATTGCCACAATACAAGCCTCGGCGCAATCCGCGCCCACGCAGAGAGGCGCTGTTCGAATTGTCGATTGTAAGGGCAGGACTCGTACGGATGCGCCTGGCAGGAATCGATCGGGCAAAGGCGAATCTGAACATTCGGGAGTGGAGTGACCACAGCGGGGGGATCGGCCGATTTTTGATACGCCAGTGTATCTACGATCTTGCCGGGATGCGACAGGGCGATCCGTCGCGCTACTTGATTTACGAAGCGCAACAAGGCGCCTGAAACGGCGCCCTCTTCTTCGCGAACCACGGCGCGGCATGGCTCGCACTCGCACCAGCCCGACCCGTCATTTTGGGATATCGAAACAATAGCCACGTCCGGGTTTTCGGTCAGCCATTTCTGAATGCGCTCCGTGGCGAGACCGGCAATGTCCGCATTGGTCAGACACAATTGAGCCCTCTGGCCGCGCCTTCGCCCGGCCACCAACGCGAAATATTCCGGATGCGCGCTAAAATGCTGCCCGGGCGGGATCAACTGGTAAAACGAATGTGCGAAAGGGAAGTAAGAAACTTTGCCGCCCACGGCCTGATCGAGTTTATGGAAGTGCCCGTTTAGGCGGTTTCGCGCCGACCATTCCTTCGCCTGCGCCTCCGTAAAGAACACCTCGCGATAAGCAAACGCGGGACGGGCGATCTCGTCGAGGGCCGGGATCGAGATCCCGCGCGCAGCCGGAATTCGCGCGACATCGTTCGTAAACCAGCGGCATCCGAGCTTCTCAAGGAAGCAGAAGACTCCGTACATCGTGCCCCGTTTTCGCCCGCCCGCGATCACCACAACTTGCCCCAGCGTTTTAAGGAGGCAAGATTCGTCGTCCGGAATGGCGAGTCCGTGCCGGTCCGTCACGGAGCCGCGGCCGATCGCGATCGCGGGGCCATCGGGTGCATCTTCCGTCGTCGTGATCGGAAGGCGCACTCGGGTCATCTTTTCCAGATGAGTACGGAGTTCTTCAGCCGCCCACTTTTCCGAAGGCGACGCTTCCGGAGAAAGGATGATCGATGCGGTCCGTTTCCCGGCGACGATCAGACGGACAGATTCGCGTCCCGACGCAACGTTCTCAGCAAGGGAGAAGAGAGAACTTCCTGCGATGGAACGGAGGATGTCCCGGCGCGAGCGGCTAGTCACGTTGCCGTCCCGTTCGCGCGGCCAAAGTGACTTCGTTCGATTTCTCCGCCTGAGCGCCCGTTGAAATGACGCCGATCCTATCGAGCACTCCGTAGAGCGCAATGGTCGCGAGGATCAGAGCTGTGCCCTCCACGGGGGACAATTCGTGAAAGTGGTGCGGTCCCAGAATCTGAGGGCTAAAGTACCAGAATGTGGGGGTCTTCAGGCGGCTCAGGGAGAACCAGTGGCCGGAGCCACCCTCCCCTTCGTAAAGCAGCATTTTTCCCGACGCCCACAGCGCGACGCCCGTAGCGACGATTCCCAATAGTGCAACGATCCCAGGTTTCTTGAAAATTCCGGTAAAACTCGTTCGACGGGCGCGAGAAGTGAATCCCAACACGGCAATGGCGAAGATCACGCCGGCGGCGCCGCCCACCAGATCCATGTAAACGTCGTTGAAATCGTATGGCAAGGGCCTGCCCGCTACGAGGAACGTATATTGAAACGCCTCGTCCAAACCGCCGAAGATCGCGACCCACGCCATGGCTTCCACCGGCGAGAGCGTTAGCGCAAGCAGCGCGACCCCTTCGGGAAAATACTGCGGATAGTGGACGAGTTCGGTATTGTTAGCCGTGAGCAAGCCCCACGTGCCTACGATCAGAGCGAATGAGAGCAGCCAGAACAGCGCCAGCAGCCCGCGATTTTTTTGCCGGTGAACCCTTTTTGCGAACAGGACGGTCAGCACGACGGCTTCGAGCAGAGCGATTGCGACCGATCCCTGATACACATGGCGAAGCGTGATCCGCCGCGCTAACTGCCCGACCCAATCCTGCACCAACTGGTGGGGGAAGGTCACTGCACAGGCATAGGTGACGACGGCAAGCCACGACCACATGCTGTACGATCTCATTGCCATCAAAACGCGCCGCAACGAACTCATGCCGATCCGCGATTCCTTTTAAGCCAAGCGTTCCTTTCCAGTATCCTCGCCTCCGAGGTGTCCTTGGGCAGCGTGAAAAACGCTGGCATTCTTGGCATTTGTACGGCATTGGCTTACACTAAAGGCGATCGCCGGATGGGCGGTCTTATGACGCGTGCCTGACCCGTGCGCAAGCTTCGAGGGTCCCTTGTTCAAGACGTCCGGCAAGATCAACGTGCAAGAGCAACTGGAGAGAATGCGGCAGGATTGGGATGCGCGCGCGCGGGAGAATGCGCGCTATTTCATCGCCACCGGCAACGAGTCCTGGAGCGACGAGGAATTCTACGCCTCCGGAGAGAAAGCCATCCGCGAGCAAATCCTCAACGACATGGGGAATATTTGCCAGGGCAAGGATCCGAAATCGATGCGCGTGCTCGAAATCGGTTGTGGCGCCGGGCGGCTGACGCGCGCCCTGGCAAACGTTTTCGGCGAGGTTCATGGGGTGGACGTGAGCGGCGAGATGGTAGCGCTCGCCGAGAAGGGGCTCGCGGGACATCCGAACGCCCACGTTTATCAAAATAATGGTTTCGACCTGTCCGTGATTCCGGCGGCGCCCTTCGATTTCGCTTTCTCCGCGATCGTCTTCCAGCACATTCCCAGCCGCGCCGTGATCGAAAATTACGTACGCGAGGTCCATCGGCTGCTGCGGCATGGAGCCCTGTTCAAATTCCAGGTGCAGGGCTGTCCCGAGATCGGCGAAAACCCGGGCGATACCTGGAACGGCGTCGGATTTTCGGATGCGCAGGCGGCCGATCTGGGGTGGCGGCATCATTTCGAACCACGTCATCGGATTGGCGCGGGGGATCAATACTTCTGGCTGTGGTTTTTTAAGAAGCACCGGTGTTTCAAGATTCTGGGCAAAGGATTCTGCGTGTGAACAGGAGAGCCGGTCGCGTGATGGCGCTCGCGATTGTGCTCGCGGGCCTGACGCGCGCTCAGATCATCGAGTTCGAATCCGGCGGATTGAAGTATCAGGCGCTCACACACAGCGGCCTTACCGTTATGTTTTCGCCGCTCGCGATGCGCATTCGCGACTACGCAATCGTTCAGGTGGCCGTTTCCAACGGCTCGCCCATTTCCTGGACCATTCGCTCGGAGGATTTTCGCTTCGAGCGGGCCGACGGCACCATGATGGAAGCACTTCCGGCGCGCACGGTTGTGAATACGCTGATCGACAAGGGTACCCGCGGAGACGTCATCAAACTGGTGGCGGCGTACGAGGCCAGCCTCTACAACAACGCGCAGATCCATTCGACCAACGGTTACGAGGCGCGCCGCCAAAACTTTTTTGCCGAAGTAGGTTCCACAAAATTGAAGGCTGCGGCGGCCGCTTCCGCGATCGCGCTGGGAATCACGAAACTGGCGCCCGGACAATCGACCGATGGAGCGATTTTTTACCCCAACCAGGGAAAACCGCTCGGCGCGGGACGCTTGATTGTGCACGCGGCGGGCGAGGATTTTGTATTCCCGGTGGAAGCCGAGACGCACCCGGCGCATTAGGCTCGGCTCGCGGCATGAGCGTCTGACTGTGGACCGGACTCAGGTAACGAGAGCTAGGTAACCACGGCTCTGAAGGCGCCGGTGTCGATGACCGTCCCCGATTCGGCGTAAGGGGTTCGCACGTACGCGAGCGCGATCGTTTTCCCCAACGCGGGAGAAAAAGCGCTGCTCGCGATCTCGGCGGCATCTGCGCGGACGAGCGTGGCGCCGGGTTCGGCTTGTGCGTTTCCCGCCGGTGTCCCCGTAACGGCCAGTTTCGTTCCCGGCGCGGGAGGGTTCGCGGTATCGAGCTCGAGCCTCCGCAGCACCCGATGGATTTGCGCGCGGCTGCGCACCCTTTCGACTATTTCCTGGCCCAAATAGCAGCCTTTGCTGAGGTGGACGCCGCGCATCTGCCCGGTTTCCTGTACGAGATATCGGTCCGTGATTTCCTCGGTGTAACGGGGTCTCCCGTTTTCAATGCGCACGACGCGCGCTTCAGCGGCGTCGGCTTGCGGGTATCGCGCGAGCTTTTGGACGAACTCGCTTTTCCGGTCTACGGGCAGGAAAATAAAAAACCCCGAACCGCCCGTTGAGCTTACCTTCGCCAGGATGCAGCCGGCAGAACTCACTGTCTCAAAGTCGCCGCGAGGTATCAGGGGGACTTCGGGCCATACGCTGCGCAAAGCCGGTTCGGCTTCGGGGCCCTCGATTGCGAGCGTCGCGGTGGTTTCAGTTTCGTCCGTCAGGGTGACATCGTCGGCGATGATATAGCGGTCGAGATGTTCGAATAGGCTCCGCGCCGTTTCGGGTTCCGTATCGAGAAGAAAATGATCTTCAAGGCAGAAGATGTTCGCGTCGGCGAGAATGCGCCCCTGTGCGTTCAAGAAGAATGCGTAAGCGCCACGGCCCGGCCGCATGCTTTCAATGTCCTGCGTGCACATGGCGTGCAGGAGGCGCGCGCGATCTTCGCCCGAGACGCGAATTTTTCCGCGGCCGGAAAGATCCATCCAGGCGGCCGTCTCCCGCAGAGCTGTATAGCCGCCGCTCATGCCCGGGACATCACTCGCAGACAGCCCGACGTTCCGACGATCCCACAGCCGGAGATCGGGGATGGCAAAGGAAACCGATCCGGGATCGCAAGGGCCAAACTCATACCCTGAGTATACAATCGGGGTTATGATTCACGAGGTTTTTCCCGTGGGCCCACTGCAGTGTAACTGCTCGATTTTCGGGGACGAACAGACGCGCGAAGCGATCGTGATCGATCCTGGCGACCAGATCGAAGACGTGCTTGCATGTCTGAAGAGACACGATCTGAAGGTCAAGGCAATCGTGATCACGCACGCGCACATCGACCATATTGGCGGCGCGGCGCATCTCAAGGCCGCCACGGGCGCCCCGGTCATGATGAACGCGCGGGACCAGGAGTTGTACGACCATCTCGACGTCCAGGCTTCCTGGCTCGGGATGAAGAATCCCGCGCGGACCGCAATTGACTTGGAGGCGCGGGAGGGGGTTACGCTCAACCTGGGAGACGCGGCGTTTCAGATTCTGGAGACGCCCGGCCATACGCAGGGCAGCGTTTCCATTTGGATTCCTACGGAAAACAAACTCGTCGCGGGCGACACTCTTTTCCGCGACAGTATCGGACGCACCGACCTGCCGGGCGGGGATGGTCGGCAAATCCTGCGCTCCATCAAGAATCAACTGCTGCCGCTGCCGGAAGACGCGATTGTGGTGCCGGGGCATGGGCCTTCGACGACTCTTGGGCGCGAGAAGGATCGCAACCCGTTTCTGCAGGATCTGTGACGGCGGGCATGATCCAAAGCGCCCACGCTTGCGGAAAGCCTAAGCCGTCGGGGATTTCTTGCGTTGAATCTCCGTCATGACGCTCGCAATCAGCTCTTTCGCGCCTGACAGGCATTGCTGGATCATCTGAATATCCATCGCTGGCTTTCCGGGCTGGCGGGCGCTCTGGCAATAGACGCCGTGCTGGCCGACCAGCACCAGTGCATCGGTAACCAGATCGAGCGTCACGGCGAGACGGCCGCGTTCGAGACCCATGCGGAATTCGTATTCTTCGAGCGCTGCCTTCCGGTCGTCGTAAACGGACATGCTTCTACCATAACTTCCTGGCGAGTTCCGGCGGAAGCGAGCGCGTCGGCCGACTGCACGAACAGCGGCGGATCCGAGCGCTAAGGTGTCCCGCTGTGACTTCGGCGCGCGCCGCCTGATCACGTGGCCTAATTGGGATCACTGAGCCGTCCAGGTGCCCACCGAAACCCAGCCGGAACTCGAAGAGAATTCGTTCGCCTGCAAATAGACGGACTTTGGTCCGGCGAATCCACTGGTCGAAAATTGCACTTGGACGGTGAAGGATACGGAAGTACCGGAAGTATTGACGGCCGCATAGCCGATCCCGCACTGCGAATTTCCCAGATTGGCGGCTGAGCCAATGGTCTTCGTGCTCAGAATCGTGCCGGTATTGTCGTATAAACCGATCTGATTCGTGGAACGGTTCACAACGATGGAGCACGCATTCGCGATATTGGCCGGAGAGCCCACCGTGAAGAGCATGGATGCGGTGAGAATATTCGAGGCCGCCGACGAATCTGCCGTTGTAAAGACGAACTGCGGGAAGTGTCCGGCACCCGAGGAGGGCGCCACCGAGGCTGCCGTGGGTATCCCGGATGTGACGGTCCATGTGCCCACGGTTATCCACCCCGAATTCGAGCCCGTTTCCGCCGCATAGAGAAAAATGTTCTTCGAGCCGGCCCAACCGGCCGCGAACGTCAAGTCGACGGTCACCACGACGGTCGTGTTTCCGATCAGTACGGTTGTATTCGCCGCGTTCACTGCACATTGGGAATTTGAAGCTGTCGTATTCGTGCCCGGGACGATGGGAGTGGAGCCATTGGCCTGGATATCGTAAGAAAGGCGTATCGTACCCTCACTCGCGTTCCATTCGAGGAGACAGGTGTTGTTCAGGTTGGCCGAGGAGGTGCCAAACAACATCGCGGCGTCCGTTAGATAGCCGGACCCGCCGGGGTCCGTAATCGTAAAACTAAAACGCTCGCCGGTTCCCGATCCGGAGTTCGGGACGACGGAAGTAGCGGTTGGAACGCCCGCCGCGATTACCGTAAACGTGCCCTCCTCGATCAATCCGGTGTTTACGCTTCCTTCGGCCGCCTCCAGGTAAATATTCTTCGGTCCATTAAAGCTGCCGGTGAAGAATACCGCGACGGTCACGGTCAGGTCTTGTCCGGCCGGTACGGCGCTGTTGGCTCCCACCCCGCACTGATCGTTTTGCAGGGTCGTGGCCGAACCGATCGCTTTGGAGTTGGAACCGAGCCCGCTGTCCCACAGCAGGGCGATGGTGCCCGCATTGCGGTCGACCACGATCAGGCAGGCGTTGGTATCGGCCGTACTGGTGGAGAACAGCATCGCGACGGCGGTCAGGTTGGCGGCCGAAGCGGCGTCGGCAAACGTAAATACGAACGTCTGGGCCGCTCCGGCGCTGCCGTTGGGAGAAACTGAAACCACGGAGGGCGCGGGACCGGTTACGGCCACCGTCCAGCTTCCAAGCGTCACGAAACCGGTGGCCGAGGTTGCATCGGCGGCGGAAAGATACACGCTCTTCGCGCCCGCGAACCCCGATTGAAAGGTCAGCGAGACCGTGAGCGTGAGAGTATTGCCGGAAATGGCGGCCGAAGATAGGCCCGCGTTCAGAGTGCATTGGTCGTTTTGCACACTGGTGCCTCCCGGCGGGGTGGTGACGGAGCCCGCCGAAGGCGTGTCGTCGGCCAGCGCGAAAGAATTCGAGGACGGGACGTAGGTGATCCAGCATGCAAAGCTGGTTCCCGCGCTCGCGTTGACCAGAATTCCGGCGGCCGTCAGAGCGGAGCCGCCACCGGTGTCGGAATATTTCGCCGTGAAGATCGCCGTACCGCCGCTACCGGAGACCGGTGTCACCGAAACAGCGGCGGGGGTTTGCGGTGGAGGAGCGGTCACTCCAAGCCGCGCTACCCAACCCGTTGCGCCTCCTGTGTTCGCGGGCTGCAGGGGAGTCTGCAAAGGCAGATCTACCGAATTGGTCTGGCCGCCCACGTACATGTTGCCGCTACCGTCCACGGTGATGGCATTCGCCACATCCGAACCCGATCCGCCGTAATAAGTGGAAAAAACGAGCACGCCGCCCGTGGTGTTGATCATCGACACAAACGCATCGTACAAGCCGTCGAAACCCGCCTGCACTCCACCCGTGGTCGGGAAATCGAATGACGACGTATATCCGGCAACGTAGACGTTGCCCGCCGTGTCGAGACCGATCCCATTGGCCCAATCGAAGTCACTCCCCCCCAGATACGTGCTGTAGACGAGCGCCGACCCGGAGGGATTGACCTTCGTGATGAAGGCGTCCTGCACCCCGCCGAAAATCTGTTGAACGGTGCCGGCCTTCACCGGGAAATTCGAGGAATTGGTGACACCGGTCACATAGGCGTTGCCGCTCGGATCGGCCGCGATCCCGTTGGCCTGTTCCCCGGTGACAATCCCGCTGCCGCCGAGATATGTCGCGTAAATGACGGCCGTGGCAGCGGAATTGATCTTGAGGACGAAGGCGTCCTGATTGCCGGCATTCGCCGGCTGGAGCGCGGCGACCACTGGAAGATTGGTGGAGTACGTACCGCCGGCGACGTAAATATTTCCCGCGGGATCGAGGGCGACGCCACCCGCGTGTTCCGCCCCACTCCCTCCCCAGAACGTACTGAAGCCCAGCGCCCCGGCCGACGTCAGTTTGGTGAGGAAAATATCCGTCTGACCGGCGAGGGCGGCCTGCAACGGCAGGTGCAGCGGAAAATTGGCCGATTGGGTATCTCCTGCGACCCACGCATTGCCTGAAGAATCGAGAGCAATCGCGGTGCCCATGTCGTAAGCGGTCCCGCCGAGATACGTACTGAAGAGGAGCTTGTTCCCGGCGTTGTTTATTTTCAAGACAAAGGCGGTCTTGCTCCCTCCGAGCGTGGTCCGGATGGGTGCGATAAGCGGGAAATTATAAGAGTTCGTGGAGCCGGTCACATAGGCTTCTCCCGCGGAATCGACGGCGATCCCGGCGGCTTGATCGTCGCCGTTGCCGCCTATATAGGTGGCATAAATAAGCGCGGTTCCCGTTGAGTTCAGCTTGACGACAAACGCGTCGACGTCTCCGCCGTTGGCGGATTGCACGGGGGAGAACGTCGGGAAATCCAGCGCCGCCGTCCATCCGGCGAGATAGAGATTTCCATTCGAATCCACGGCCGTGCCGGTGACGGCCCCTGTGTTCGAACCGCCCAGATACGTGGCGTAAGAGATCACGGGATCGATGACCAAAGGCTTCGCCCTGTCGTACGATCCCAACTCGAATGCGACCGTATGAGAATCGAGCAGGCGGTAGCGAGCCCGCACTCTCCGCCGTCCCGTCTCCCCAGAGAATCCGGTTCCCTGATAAACATCCTGATAAACATACTGATAAACATCGGGGGCTTTTTCACGTAGCTCGCGGCCGGAATCTCCCATCAGCAGGTCGCCGTCATCGGCAAGCGCGAGTGGCTGCGAATAAGTCATTATGATGCGCGCCGGATCGGCGCCGGCGGCCACGTGAAATTCGGATTTCAGTTCACTCAGCCCAGCGGCCGGTGAATGGCCGGCCCCTGCGCCGTCGTCGGTGCCCGTGTAGACGAGATCGATTCCGGGGTACAAGTTCCGATACTCGAGCTCGGCAAAAGTGGGAAGTCCCACCCCCTCCTGCCCGGAAATGGTCCCGCGAAAAAAATTCGCCCGGCCGCTTAAGGGACGAATCGCGGTGACGTCGACATCCCGATTTGCTCCGCGAAAGCGCAATTGAATCTGGCTCGCGGCAAGTCGAAACATAACCGAATCCTTCGCGAAACCGGCGGTCAACCCGCGGGCCCGCGCGACATACCGGTAGCGCACGTCGGTCAGGCCCTGATTCGGAACGAAGAAGACCGGAAGCGAAAGGTTGCCGGCGCATGCGAGACCGCACCAGAGGGTGCCGATCAGCAGACGGCGCAAATTGCGGGGTGTTATATGATCCACGGCTTTGTCAAGTGAGTTCCGTCGGTAATATCCGGGATCTCTTCCGCCGTATCGGCGCGCACCGGCATGTCCGTGAACCGGGAGATCCGGCATTCCGTGGCGAAGACACCCGCTCCGCGGCGAGTTACGCAGACGGAGCCCGCTCACAACTAGCGCAGATAGTGGAGGAAACGGCGCAAGTTGGCGAACCGCAGCCACTCCGCGGTATAACGCAGGCGGGCGTTGGGGTTCAGGGATAATCCGGCAGGCAGGCTTTTCAAATACAGCCGGATGGAATGCTGGGGCGGCTCGAAGAAGTGATCCCGCCCATCCGCTTGGTGGCACTCGAAGGCGTACACCCATCGAAAAGGGACGTAGGCATAATGCTGGCGAAGAATGCGGAAGGTCTCCGTAAGGACGGCGGACCGTTGTCCCAGGGATTTGTTCTCGCGATGCATCCGCGAAAGCGCGAGCGGGACGTGGATCCTGCGCAGCGTGGCGACCTGGACCAGCCGCATCCAAAATTCGTAGTCGAAAGTGAGATTGCAGGCGGCGTCCAGCATCCCGGCGCTTTCAAACGCGCCGCGGCGGAGAAGCGACGCCGGCTGGCAGATAAAGCACTCGCTCCCGAGAAGCTGCGGATCGAAATCGCGCACGGGATAAGGGCCGATCCTCGCGCCGGCTTCATTAATCCACGCTGCATCGCCATAGACTCCGCCGTACAGAAATCCGCCGGGCTGATCCTCACGAAGGGCCTGCACGGCCGCCGAAATCGCTCCCGGAAGAAGGATGTCGTCCGCGTTGAGATAGGTGAAATACTCGCCCCGGGAGCGTTGGAACCCTTGGTTGATGGCGTCCGCCGTTCCGCGATCGGGTCCGCTGTGGACGATCAAGCGGGGAAATTCGGCCAGCACGGCAAGCGTCCCGTCCGTTGATCCACCGTCCATGACAATGTGCTCGATCGATGGGTAATCCTGATCCGCCACGCTCTGTAACGTGTCCCGAATAAAGCGCACCGAATTCAGGCACGGGGTGACGATCGTGACCAGGCCCGGGGTGAAGTCCGATCCGACGGCCGGCGTGACTGGCAGCCGGATTTCAGGCTCCGACATAGCGGGCATATAAACTACGCGCCACGCCCGTGTCGGTCGTGCCTTTTATAATCGCGCGGCCATCCGGAAACACCGTGAGCTCATACGGATCGAGTGCGGCGCGCAAAGCGAATTCGTTGGCGCGGACCGGGGCGAACGCACCCAATCGAAGGGCCAATTCGGGAAGATTCACCGGACGCGACCGTTCGTGAATCTGTACGGCGTTGCGCCCGCAGAGGCTGATGGGCGCGCGGCGGGAGCCATCGAGGTACGTGAATTCGCGGCGCACGCAGCAGACGCACTCGGGATCGGGTGAGGGCGGGGCGATCTGGCGGATAACCCCAGTCCACACGTCCACCGTCGTCAGCCGTGCCTCCAGAGACTCCGCACCGGAGGCGAGAATCTTCAACGCATCCGCGGCGGCTAAGGAAGCGATTACGGCCGTCAGCGGCCCAAGCACGCCCGCGGTTTCGCAGGTCGGCTGAGCGCCGGGAGGAGGCTCCGGATAAATACAGCGCAGGCAAGCCGTCCGTCCAGGCAGAATCGCGAGCTTCAAACCGTAGCTTCCTACGGCTGCTGCATAAATCCACGGCCGATGGCTGAAGAGCGCCGCGTCGTTGATGAGATATCGCGTTTCAAAATTATCGGTGCCATCGAGCACCACATCCACATCCTCAAGGAGCTCCTCGGCGTTGGCGGGAACCAGATCCGCTACCACCGGCTCCAGATTCACTTCCGAATTGACCCGGGCCAGACGGCGCGCGGCGGCAACGGCTTTCGGCAGGCCTTCGGCGGCGTCGGACTCCTCAAAAAGAAATTGCCGCTGCAGATTCGAAAGCTCAACGAAGTCGCGATCGATAATGCGCAGGCGGCCCACACCCGCGCGAGCCATAAGCTCGGCCGCAACGGTTCCCAGCGCGCCGCAGCCCACGATCGCGACCGTCGCACTCCGGATGCGCTCCTGCCCGGCCTCGCCGAGAGGGGCGAACCGGCTCTGACGGGAGTAACGGGATTCCGCCGCAGGCATCTAAAAAGTATGAGGCGCGTTTCCGGGCGCCAGCCTCCTTCCCGATGGTATCAGGATCGCTTCGGGCCGTCGTGGAAAGGGCTGGGGGCAGCGTAGACACGTTATTATTAGAGGAAGTGCGTCCGCCGGTGTTGCTGCTGGTTACGTTCGTCGTCGGCGTCGCGGCTTCGGCTCAGGACGCCCCCACTGCCGCGCCCTCTCGTTTCGAGGGACAGATTATCCGCTCGATCCGCTTCGACCCCCCGAACCAGCCGATTCCCTTTGATGAGTTAGGGCGTCTGCTGCCGCTTCATCCCGGTTCGGCGCTCCATGCGCAGGACGCTCGCGCGGCGCTCCAGAAGTTATACGAGACGGGCCGTTTCTCGGACGTCTCGATCGACGCCGAACCCGCTCCAGAGGGCGTCGAGCTTATTATCTCCACCGAATTGAACTATTTCGTCGGAGGCGTGAACGTAGAGGGCGCCGCGAACCCACCGAGCCGCGCGCAATTGCTTTCTGCCTCCCGCCTGGAACTGGGAGAACCGTTCGCCGCCAATCAAATGGGCCAGGCCGTGGAAAACATGCGCGAACGCATGCTCGCCAACGGTCTGCGCGAGGGGAGCATTCAGTACCATCTCTTCCCCAATCCATCCACCGAGGAGATGAGCATTGAGATTGAGATCGAGCCGGGCCCGCGCGCCCGCTTCGACGGGGTTCAACTCCAGGGCAAATTCGTGCGACCTATAGAAAGCATTATCCGTGCGACCCGCTGGCACCGCGGCTTTGGCCCTATCGTACTTTCGGGGTGGCGCGAAGCTACCGAGAATCGTGTACAAACCGGCATCGAGCGAGTGCGCAAGACTTTTCAAGGCGCGAACCGTTTACAGGCCAAGGTTACCTTGGAAGAAATCACCTACCACAGCCAAACCAACACGGTCACACCCACCCTCTCGATCGATAACGGGCCCACCATTAAAGTTCAGACCACCGGCGCGAAGGTCTCCGCCGGCCGGTTGCGTCAGCTGATTCCCGTATATGAGGAACAAACTGTGGATCGCAGCCTTCTGGTGGAAGGCGCGCGCAATCTGACGAACTACTTTCAGGACAAAGGCTACTTCGACGCCTCGGTCGAGTTCACGGAGAAGACGGACGATCCCGAAACGCAGGTCATCGATTACACGATCATGCGTAACGAGCGCCATAAATTAGTTCGTATCGAGTTCACGGGCAACCATTTTTTCGCTGACGCCACGCTGCGGGAGCGACTTGTGACGCGGCAGGCCCGATTCCTGCGATATCGTTATGGCCGCTATTCGCAACGCATGCGCGACGACGATCGCGACGCCATCCGGGATCTGTACCGCTCCAATGGATTCCGGGACGCGATGGTCACCGCCAGCATCATCGACGACTACGGCGGGGCCAGGGACGCGATTGGTTTACGGTTTCAAATTCAGGAGGGGGATCCCTGGTACGTCGAGAGCCTGGATATTGACGGCGTCACCCCGGATCAGGCCGCGCGCCTTTCGAAGATGATGGAGTCCACGGCCGGGCAGCTTTACAGCGACACGGCGGTGGCGGCCGATCGCGACGCGGTTTTAGCTTATTACGCGAACGATGGATACGTGGGCGCCACGTTCGAGTGGACGCAAATGCCGGGGGGCGACGCGCGACGCGTGCGCTTGCGCTACGTGGTTCATCCCGGCGATCGCGTATTTGTGCGCGACGTGCTCGTGCGCGGATTGGAGGCCACGCGGCCTTCGCTCGTAACCTCACGCCTGCAGATGCGCGCGGGAGATCCCCTCTCGCAGGTCAAGATCGCGGAGACCCAGCAAAAACTGTACGATCTGGGAATTTTCTCCAAAGTGCAGGCGGCTCTGCAGAATCCGGAAGGCTCGGAGGAAAGCAAATACGTTCTGTTTCAATTGGACGAAGCCAACAAATATTCGCTGACGACCGCCGTCGGAGCGCAGATCGCGCGCATCGGCGGCGGCATCACGACCTTCGACGCCCCTGCGGGCCAAACCGGGTTCAGCCCGCGCATCTCAGTGGGACTGAGCCGGCTCGATCTGTTTGGTCTCGCCCATACCGCCAGCATTCAAACTCTCGTTTCCACCATCGAGCAGCGGGCGATCGCGTCCTATCTCATCCCGCAGTTCGCCCACAGCGAAAATCTGACGCTCACCTTCTCCGCGCTGTTTGACAACTCTTACGATATCCGTACCTTTGCATCGCACCGGTGGGAAGGCTCTGTGCAGCTCGCGCAGCGTCTCACCCGCACCAATAGCCTGCAGTATCGTTTTTCGTACCGGCGTTCTTCGGTCGGAGACCTGAAGATTTCCCCGGAACTCATCCCCTTGCTTTCGCAGCCGGTTCGCGTCGGGCTGCTGTCGGGCACCTACATTTACGACCGGCGCGACAATTCCACCGACACCCATCGCGGCATCTTGAATACGATTGACGCCGGGGTATCGCTCGCGGCCTTCACCTCTCAGACCGACTTTACGCGGGTGATCATGCGCAACTCGACGTATACGCCGCTCGGCCGCGAAGTGGTGCTCGCACGTTCGCTGCAGTTCGGCTACATTCAGAGGCTCGGCGGGGCGCCGGAGATCCCGCTCGCCGAACGTCTGTTCGCGGGTGGGGCGAATACGCTCCGCGCGTTTCCCGACAACCAGGCGGGCCCGCGCGACCTGGAAACTGGGTTCCCCCTGGGCGGAACGGCGATGATCTTCCATTCCACCGAACTCCGCTTCCCGTTATTCGGGGAGAATGTGGGAGGTGTATTGTTTCACGATATGGGCAACGTTTTTTCCGATATCGACGCGATCAATCTGCGGTTTCGGCAGCGCAATGATCAGGATTTCGATTACATGGTGCACTCGATCGGCTTCGGCATCCGCTATCGCACTCCCGTCGGCCCCCTGCGCATCGATTTGAGTATCAGCCCGGACCCGCCTCATTTCCACGGATTTCCCGGCACTCTGCAGGATCTGATCAATTGCACTTCCACCAACACCTGCGTCGGAACGCATCAGTCCATTAGCTGGTTTCAATTCCACTTCTCGCTGGGACAGACTTTCTGAAGATGTTGATTGGGATCACAAGGACCGTGTTGAGCGTTTCCCGGCCGTCGTCTCCACCTTCTTCCGTCACGTGCGCTTTTCGTGGCGAGCGTACCCGGATCTTGACTCGGACCGCGCTCGTCTTCCTGATCCTCTTCCTGGTCATCTTCCTGATGATCGGCCCGGCTTCATGTGAGACCTTCGATCGGATCGCGGTCACGGTGGGCCGTCACGTTATCACGGAGAGCGACGTCCTGCAGTATTTGCGCGTCGCGGCGTTCCTCGACGGCAAACCGCCGGATTTGAGCGGCGCGCAAAGACGCACAGCCGCGGATCGCCTGGTCGACCAATATCTGGTCCTGGAAGACGCCGCTGTCACACGGGCGCCCTTGCCGTTCGCGGACGAGGTCGAGGCCCTGATGAAACCCTTGCGCGCCCGCTATGCGTCGCAAGCCGAGTATGAAGCCGCACTCGCCCGGGCGGGCATCACCGAAGATCAACTGAAAGCGCATCTGCTGGCCGGCTTTCGCATGATGCGGTACACCGATTTGCGATTCCGGCCGGAGGTGCAGATCACCGATCAGGATCTGCGCCAGTCCTTTGCCGCGCTGACCGCGAAGTTGCCCGCGGGCTCTCCCGCGCCCAGCTTCGAGGCGAGCCGAGCCCAACTCGAAGAGCTGGTGACCACGCAGCGGACGGGGGAAGCGATGAACCGATGGCTTGCCATGACCCGCGCGGAAACCCAGATTTTGTATAAGGACGGCGCTTTCCGATGACCCGCCTCAATCACACCGTAAAGCGAACCGCGGCCGCCATCGCCGTCATCGTCCCGGTCCTCGCGATCACCGCGGCGCTCGTGTTTCAGAGTGGATGGTTCCAGGAACGCGTCCGCGAGCGGATCGTGAAGGAACTCGAATATGGATCGGGTGGCCGCGCGGAGCTCGGAAATTTTTCGTTCAACTGGCGCGGCCTCGAAGCGACGGTTTCTCCGCTGATTCTGCACGGGACCGAATCCGCCGCGGAGCCACCGCTGCTGCGCGTTGAGAAAGTCACGATCGGCCTGCGTGTGATCTCGGCTCTGGAGCGTCGCGTGGATCTCGCGTCGATCCGTCTCGATCACCCCTCGGTGTATGTGGCGATTTATCCGGATGGGAAAACCAACCTCCCTGTGCCCCGGGCCGCGCAAGATAAAACCAGTTGGGGAGCCTATGTCATCGATCTTGCGGTAGGGCGTTATGAGGTAGTGGACGGCGTCGTTACTTTCGACGATCGCCAGTTACCGGTCAATCTGCGTGGCGAGGACCTGCGCGTTTCCATGACCTTCGCACGAGGCGCGCGGCGCTATCAGGGCGAGCTCGCTTCCCGTCATCTGCATCTGGCGATTCCCTTGGCCACGCCCGTCGAGTTCGACACCACCGGATCGTTCACCTTGGAGCGTGACCGGCTCTCCTTCACGCGTCTGCGGGTCGCGAGCGGCCAGACTCGCGTCGATTTGACCGGCTCCTTATCCGGCTTGCGTGCCCCTTCGGGCGAATTCCACGTCAAGGCGCTGGTGGCGGCGCGCGACGCCGTGGCGATGTTTAACTTGCCGTTGCAACCGGCCGGGTCGGTCGCGGCGGATGGCACGCTGACCGTTTCCCTGGGCCCCGATCCTGGCTTTACACTGCGGGCTCAGGCCACCGCGCGCGGCTTGGGATATACGCGCGGCAACATCAACATCAGAAATGCAACAGCTTCCGCCGCGCTCGTCTGGAATCCGGATGGCGCAACGCTGCGAAATTTCGCCGTCGAAGCTTCAGGCGCACGCTTTACGGGCTCCGCCACCGTCGGCAGCGACGCCCGGCTGCAACTGGAAGGGGATTTCGAAAATCTGCAGCTCAGCGACGCGCTGGGAGCCGTGACAGATCGCCAAATGCCGTGGGCCGCAAACCTCGCTGGAAACGTCCGTCTCGACACCGCGCCGGGCTGGACCGGAGTGGATCTCGACGCGACTGCGGACGTGATCCCGATCACCGGGGTCCGGACGATTGCGGGCCAAGTGGCGTTCCATTACAACCAGGAATCGGGTTCCCTGCGATTCGGCGATTCGCGCCTGCAGACCGGCTCCACAAGCGTTGGCTTTTCGGGCGATCCGGCCGAGTCGCTCGACGTGCAGGCCCAGTCCGCGAATCTCGCGGACGTGTTGCCGGCGCTCGCTCTGCTCGACGTGAAAGTGCCGCAGCCCTTGCCGCTCGAACTGCACGGCGGTCAAATTTCTTTCAATGGGCAAATCTCCGGAGGCCTGAAAAATCCCGCCCTTCACGGAAATGCTTCGCTCACCCAGGCGAGCATTCATGTTCCCGATGGGCAAAGTCATGGCTTCGACCGCTTCTCCGCCCGGGTGGACGCGAGTGCGAGTGAGATCTCCTTATACGGGATCGACCTCGCCAGAGGCATGACCCAACTGCAAGGCGACGCGACGCTCACCGCGCGCGGCGGGCGCTTCGAAGATGGGACGGTCTCTGCTCGTTTCGATCTTCACAATGCTGCGCTTCCGGAGCTTATCAAGGAGGCCGGACTTACCGCTGATATTCGCGGAACCGCCACCGCCCTGTCAGCCCGGATCTCCGGCACGCTGCGAAATCCGGAAGCGGATGTCGCGCTCGACGTAGCGCATCCCGCGGCTTTCGGGCAGGAGTTGGATCGCGTGCGCGGAAATCTCCATTACGCAAGCGGCTCCGTTCGCTTCACCAATGGGGAAGCGACCCTCGGTCCGGGACGTCTTACGTTTAGCGGACAGTATCAGTCGGCGGCAAGCCAGGCAGGGACCGGGATGCCCGAAACGCGCGTCTGGACGCGCGGCGATCTCACTCTTGATGCGAACGTTCAGAGCCTGGAAATCGCCCGCGTCCAGGAACTGCGGTCCTTGGTCCCGAGCTTGCAGGGGCGGCTGGACGGCAAATTTACAATCGCCGGCCGGATGGAGCCCGGCGCCTTCCGAGTACGTGAAATTAACGGCCAGGCTGCGGCTTCCCGTTTGAATGTCTACGCCGAAGCACTCGGAGACGTGAATATGACCGCGGAAACGCACGGCGCCGATCTCACCTTGCGTGCGAACGCTAAATTTCGCGACGCCGCGGTGCAGGGACAGGGAACCTGGCGCCTGGAAGGCGATCTTCCCGGCTCCGCGACATTACGGTTTTCACGGCTCTCGGTCGGCTCGCTCCACGATTTAGTCATGATCGGCGCGAGCGCCCAGGAAAAAAGCTCGCCTCCACCCTTTCAGGGGTTCGTCGAGGGGGGAGCCACGGTCCGTCTGCCGCTCCTGCACCCCGGCCAATTTCAAGGCGAACTTCGCATCGATACATTACAGTTCATGCCCTTGCCGGCGCAGCTCTCCCGGATCTCGCGTCCCGAGATCGCCACCGCCGAAGACCTGGTATTGAAAAATGCGCAGCCCGTTGTCATCGGCATCTCCGCACGTGAGGCGCGTGTGCAATCGGCCTCGTTTACCGCGCGCGACACAAATCTGGAAGTCAGTGGAACGGTGCCGCTCGATCCCTCGGCCGGTGCGGATCTCACCGTAAAGGGCGGCGTAAATCTCGCGATCCTGCAGCTGCTGAATCCGGAGTTGCTCGCGCGCGGGAGTGCGACCGTCAGCACCTCGATCCGCGGCTCGCTGCGTGATCCCCAGGTGAATGGACGCCTGGAAGTGAAAAACGCATCCCTCTATTTAGGCGATCTGCCGAGCGGTGTGGACAGCGCGAATGGGGCCGTTTTGTTCGATCGGAATCGCGCCACGCTTGAGAACCTGGTGGCTGAAACCGGGGGCGGACGCATCGCCTTCACCGGCTTTCTCGAGTTCGGCCGGCCGCTGATCTACCGGCTCCAGGCGGATGTGCGGCAAGTTCGCGTGCGCTATCCGGAAGACGTAAGCATGACGGGAAACGCACAGTTGTCTCTGTACGGGACATCGGACGCCAGCACGCTCTCCGGCACGCTGACGCTGACGCGCGCGGCCATCAGCGCGAACGCGGACTTGGGGAAATTACTGGCCGCCAGCGCGCGCCCTTCCCCGGCTCCCGAGGCGAACGATTATCTCAAAGGCGTACGCCTTGACGTCCATGTGCAAAGCTCCGCGACCCTGCAGCTCGAGACATCTCTGACCCGCGACGTGCAAGCCTCGGCCGATCTGCGGCTGCGGGGAACGCCCCAGCAGCCCGTTCTTCTGGGAGACATTTCCGTGAATTCCGGAGAGGTGCAGATTTTCGGAAATCGCTACACCGTGAATCGCGGAGAGATCCGCTTTCTGAACCCGCTCAAGATCGAACCGACGCTCGATGTGAACCTGGAAACCAGCACGCGCGGAATCACGGTCAACGTTTCGCTTTCCGGGCCGCCCCAAAAACTGACCGTCAATTACAGCTCGGACCCGCCCCTGCAATCGCGGGAGATTATCGCGCTGCTTGCCGTCGGCCGCGATCCCAACTCCACGACGCGTCCTGCCGATGTGGCCACCGCCGCGGGCGCCACCGGATTCGCCGATGCCGGGGGCGTGCTGGGGCAGGCGATGTCCGAGGAGCTTTCCAATCGCCTGCAACGGTTTTTCGGCGCGAGCCGCCTGAAAATCGACCCCACCATGACGGGAGTGGACAATCTTCCCGAAGCCCGCCTGACCTTCGAACAGCAGGTTTCGCGGGACATCAACCTCACCTACATCACGAATTTGAACCGGACGCAGGAACAAATCGTGCGCCTGCAGTGGGATCTGAGTCCACGATGGTCGGCCATCGCCGTGCGGGACTCGAATGGCTTATTCGGCATCGATCTGCAATTCCGCAAGCGTTTCAAATAGGCGCTTCTTCCGAACCCTTGCGAGCCAGGTGCAGCGCCACGGCCCCGAACGTCATGCGTTCGACCTCCACTCGTGCGAATCCCGCCGAGCGGATCTGCGCGGCCAGATCGTCCGCGTCCGGGAACTTGCGAATCGATTCCGGCAAATAGGAATACGCCTCACGCGATCCGGATATGAGTCCGCCCACGCGCGGCAGAACGCTCGTCGAAAAGAATCCGTAGAGCGCGGCGAATGCCGGATTGGTCGGCTGCGAGAACTCCAGAATCGCCAGCGCGCCCCCGGGCTTCAGGATGCGTGCGAACTCTTCGAGGCCCTGGCGGTAGTTGGCCAGATTCCGGAATCCGAAGGCGATCGTGATCAGATCGACCGACGCATTTGCCAGCGGCAACTGGAGAGCATCGGCTTCCAATAACGGGGAAGCCAGCCGTCGCATCGCGATCTTGCGCCGCGCCTCCACCAGCATCGGATGACAGAAATCACTGCCGAGCAAATGCGCCCGCGGAATTCCTCCCGCCGCTCTCATCCGGGCTTCCAGCGCGAGCAGTACATCGGCGGTGCCGCAGCACAAATCCAGAATTCGCACGGCATGACCGGCGCTCGCATCTCTGCCGACCCCGCCGGAAGACAGAAGGCTTACCGTGCGTTCCACCAGGCGCGCCCGCCAGCGCTTGTCGAGATTGAAGGACAGCAGATGATTCAATAAATCATACTGTCCGGCGATCTTATCGAACATCGCGCGCACGTGGCGCGAAGCGGCTTCCTCCCCGGTCACTCCGGAAGGCGAAGCTCCCAGCGCACGTTCCGTGACCGTTCGAGTCGTCAATGATGGCGGCTGCTGCGGAGTGCTGCTGGAACTCATGCGCGATTCACCGGCGTTGAGCCGGGAGCGGACGCGGCGATCCCATCCCCGATCGCCGCTTGGATCACCAGCGGATCGATGTCCGTCACGATCGCGACCTCTCCCACGCGCGTCGGCAGGACGAAGTGCACTCTGCCCTGCACCGTTTTCTTGTCCGCTCCCAGGCGCGCGATCAGATTCGCCGCCGAGATCCCTTCCAGACCCGGAATCGGTCCGTAACGGCGGATGAGAGCGTGGATCGAAGCGGCGTCGGGCGCGCCCAATCTTCCCGTCCTCTGCGCCAGCGCGGTCGCGCAATGCATTCCGAAAGCCACGGCCTCGCCGTGCAGGAAGCGCTCGTAGAACGTCTCAGCCTCCAGCGCGTGACCGACGGTGTGGCCAAAATTCAAAATGCGGCGAAGGTCGCTCTCGCGTTCGTCGGCGGTGACGACCTCGGCCTTGATACGCACCGCCGCGGCGATGATGTGCTCCATCGCGTCCGCGTCCCTGGTCAAGACGCGATCAGCGTGTTGTTCGAGAAACCGGAACAGTTCGGCGTCGCGAATCACGCCCGCCTTGATAATCTCGTAGAGGCCCGCGCGATACTCGCGCTCCGGCAGTGATCGCAAAACGTCGGGGTCAATCAGAACCGCGAGAGGCTGATGGAAGCTGCCGATCAGATTTTTTCCGCAAATCAGATTGACGCCCGTCTTGCCTCCCACCGCGGCGTCCACCTGGGCGAGCAGAGTCGTCGGAACCTGGATTACGGGAACCCCACGCATGAAGATCGCCGCCAGAAATCCGCCGAGATCGTTGGTGATGCCTCCGCCGAAAGCGATGACAATGCTCGTGCGGTCCGCGCCGCCCGCCATCATCTGCTCCGCGAGCGTTTCCACTTCGCTCAGGCGTTTCCGCGGCTCGCCGCCCGGAAAAAACAACACCTCGAAAGGACGCGAGCTCAGCGTCTCCCGAACCTTGGCGCCGTGCAGCTCCCACACGTCCGCGGTGGTGACTACGAAAATCTTGCCGGCCCGGGCGGGCAAAACATCGGGGAGGCGTGCGATCGCGCCGCGCTCGACGACGGCATCGTAGGCGCGCTGCGGGGTTTCCACACGAAAACGCGCGGGGCCTCCACGCAAGGATACGCGATCTGTGGAAAAGCCGGGCATACGTTCGTTGTACCATGGGCGTGTTGCCCCAGACCGTTTATCCCCTCTTCTTTCTTTTCCTCTACCTTGCAGCCCCGTTACGGGTCGCCGGCCCCGCCACCGTCCTGTGGACCGGTCCCGCCATTCTGCTCTCCTCGCTGATGATCGCCTGGGCCGCCGAAGCCTCGCAATTTTTCGTCGCGCAGGGCTTCGCGCTCGCCATTCTCGCGTGGATGCAGACTCTCCCGGAATTCGCGGTGGAAGCCGTTCTCGCCTGGCATCAGCAAACGCATCTGCTGCTCGCCAACCTCACCGGCGCGCTCCGGCTTCTCACCGGATTCGGCTGGCCGGCGATTTATTTCACCGCCGCGATCTTCCACCGCCGCGCGCACGGTACATCTTTGCGCCGCATCCGCCTGGACAATCACCACGCCGTGGAAGTCATCGGGATTCTGGCGGCGGTGCTTTACATTCCGGTCATCGCCTGGAAGGGCTCGCTCTCCCTTTGGGATGGGGCGATCCTTATCGTGATCTACGCGGCTTACCTGATCATCCTGCAAAAGCTCCCGCCGGAGGATCACGAGGAAATTGACGATCTCGAACGGATTCCCCGTGCGATCGTGCTCGCGCCGCGCACGGGCAGGGTCTTCACGATCGCGATGCTGTTCGCCGCGGGAGGCGCTCTCATTTATTTCAGTGCGGAGCCTTTTCTCGCCAGCCTTCTGGCGCTCGCCACCGTGGCCGGCGTTCCGCAATTTGTCTTCGTGCAATGGATCGCGCCGCTGGTGAGCGAATTTCCGGAGATGGCATCCACGCTCTATTGGGCGCGCCGCCCCGACCGCGCTTCCATGGCGTTGATGAATATGGTTTCGAGCAACATCAACCAATGGACGCTTCTCACCGCGATGTTGCCGGTGATTTATTCGCTCTCCTATGGCGCTCCTGCGCAGATTATTTTTGACGGGAAGCAGCGCGGAGAATTGTGGCTCACCCTGGGGCAAGCAGGAATCGCAGTGGTTTTTCTGCTGAACATGGAACTCGCGTGGTGGGAAGCTACTGTGCTCGCGGTGCTGTTCGCGGTCCCTTTCTTCGACGCGCGGGCGGCTCTCGTCGTCACCTGGATTTATTTCGCCTGGATCGCAATCGAATGCGTCAGAATTCTGCTCGGGCGGCGGCGCGCCGAGGCCTTCCCGCTGTTCGCCCACGTCTGGCGCTCACACGTCAGGCGTCCTGCATGAGTTTGTTTTCCAGGTTCTTTTTCACCTCCGGCCATTCCGCATCCAGAATGCTGAAATAAACGGTGTCGCGCAGACGCCCGCTCCAGGTGATCATGTGCTGGCGTAGCGTGCCCTCTTCTTTGGCCCCCAGGCGCAGGATCGCTCGCCGCGAACGCTCATTCAATGCGTCCGTCTTCAGCTCCACTCGAATACACCCGAACGTTTCGAAAGCGTGCCGGAGCAGCAGATATTTGGCTTCCGTGTTGATCGCCGTCCGCTGCCAGGGAGCCGCAATCCACGTCGCTCCGATCTCCACGCGCCGGTTCGCCGTGTCGATATTCATATAACGCGCACTGCCCACCACTCGGCCGCTCCGCGTTTCGACCTGCGCGAAAGGCAGCGCCGATCCCGTGGTCTCCGCCGCCAGCGCCTGGCGGATATACCCGCGCATTTCTTCAGGCGTTGTCACCCGGTAGGGAACCAGACGCCATAGCTCCGGGTCGAGCCCCACGGCGGTTAATCCCGCCGCGTGACGCGATTCCTCAAGCGGCTCCAGACGAACGAATTTTCCTTCTAACGTGACCGGCTCGATTTTCACAGCGGGCCTGGGCTCTTTTTAAAGTGGGCCATCGCCGCTATTCTACTTCGCGCAATGCTTCAACGGACAGAGCGAGACATTTCTCTCTCCGCGCGGATTCTTCCACGGGTCAAAAGCAGTGCCGTGCCGCAAGGAGGAAACATGAATGGCACGAGGTCGATTGGGTCACGCCGGATGGCGCTTGAAGGAGGGACCTAAATTCCTCCCGCGTTGCCGCGGGAGGAAGCTTTCATCAACGAACGAAGCTACAGACCGAACAGAACACTTAACGCGTCATCCGCGTTTCGGGGTGCTCTTGCTCGTGGGGCCTGCGGTCTTCGTGAAGCATGCCGGCGTTCCGCCCCTGCTTCCTTAGCCCCTGTTGCTGTCGAGTCTTCTGTCGTTGATTCTTCTTCTGGTCCTGCTTGTTATTCGTGTTCATACGTGGAACACTCCTTTCCCCTTTATTAGATCACACGGCGTGAAGATCAGTATTGGGTCAGTTTGCCATTTGTTCGTGGATGAGATTCGTGTTCCGCTAGCCCCGGCTCGCGCACCGGCTCGCGCACCCGCGACGAGCCCCATGCGTAAGCTTGCGGCTAACTGGGTTGGAAGCGCTTCAGGCAGGCTCGGAGTGACGAAGGAAGACTATCAATTCTTCTTCAGCCCGTACGGACAAGAGCCGGCAAGTTACTGCGAGACAGCCCTTAGCTGCCGTGCGAGGCCGAGTTCGTCATGATCGACGCTACGTTTGAGAAGATTTTACTGATATTCGTCGCGACGCCCGGCATGATCGCGCCCGCCGTAACGGCAACGAATCCGGCCATAAGTGCGTACTCCACAAGATCCTGACCGCGCCGGTCCATCCACAGTCTAAGTTTATAGAGTTTGGCCATGGCCTAATGGTAAACCGGTTTCTCTTCTATAGCAGTCAGCCGAACACGGAAAACCGCTGCGTCGGAATGCGTAACTTTCTAGTCCCAAATGGAGGAAAGCATTCACAAAATCGCCTTAGTACCCGTGTGGGCAGTACTCGACCTGTTGTCATTCGCAGCCAACGTGAATGGAAATCCAACCGCGCTCATCCATTCATGCCCATCCATTCAGGCCCGTCCATTCATGCCAAGCCCGCGGGTGTATACTCTTCCTGTTGTCGATCCAACGGCTCTGTGCGCAGCTTCCTTCTGCGACGCCGGCAAGGAGTTTTCCATGGAGATGAAGACGTACCGGGCGCTCGTGATTGGCGCTCGGGCAATCGCGCTCTGCTTTTTGGCCGTGTCGGCCGTTCCGGCGGCGCTCGCGCAAGACGCGCCGATGCCCGTATACAAGGTCGATCCGTTCTGGCCGAAAGAGCCCCTGAAAAATAAATACCTGATGCAGGGCGTGCCCACCATGGTCACCGATAAGGACGACCACATCTGGGTGATGAACCGTCCCCGCGACATCAACCCCGACGAGAACGGCGCGGCCACCAATCCGCCGCGCACCGATTGCTGCGTCGCCGCTCCGGCGGTGCTCGAATTCGATACCGATGGCAACTTGCTCCGCGCCTGGGGAGGGCCCGGCTATGTGGAAGGCTGGCCGGCCCAAGGCGTCCCGCGCCCCGGAGCCGGAGCCGAGCACAACATCATCGTCGATCGCGACGGCAACGTGTGGATCTCCGGCAGCCATCAGGGCGATAGCATCCAGAAGTTCACCGCCGACGGAAAGCTTCTCTGGGACTTCGGCCATCGCGCACCGCGCGAGCCCGCCGCGCGCCTTCCCGAAAATAATCAGAACACCGACGTGTTCCCCGGCGGGATTTTCTTTTTCGATCTGGACGAAAACGCTCAGGAGATTTATATCGTCGACGCCAAGCGTGTGCTGGTCTACGGCTACGACGGCAATTTCAAGCGCGGCTGGGGCGGGCACGGAATGCCTCTGAGCGAAATCGACAACAACCCTACCCCGCCCTACGACACGTCCGGGCCCCCGCCCGATCAGAAACAATTCGCGCCCGCTCTGCACTGCGTCCATTTTTCAGTGGACAATCTGGTCTATATCTGCGAGCGCGGCGCCGATCGCGTGCAGGTCTTCACCAAAGAAGGGAAGTTTGTCTCGCAATTTTTCGTGCATCCTTCCACCATCGCGCGCGGCAAGGAATGCGGTGGGCCCGGCAGCACGATGTACGGGATGTGTGGCACCATTTACAATCTGTCGTTCTCCCACGATAAGGACGAAAAATACGTATTCCTCGCCGACGGCACCAACGACAAGGTCTGGATTCACGATCGCAAGACCGGGCAAAAGGTCGGCGAGATCGGGGATAACGGCCGCATGGCGGGCCAGTTCCATTGGATCGACGCGATCGCCATCGATTCCAAGGGCAACATGTATACCGGCGAAGTGGATACCGGCAAGCGCGTTCAGAAGTTCGTCCTCACCAACGGCGACGGCGTCGCTCGTCCCCGCCCTCACGAGTAAAAGCGATCCGACAAAGAAAAAGGGAGGAATTTCCAGATGTCTCGCGACATCGCGGAAATCCCTCCCTTTGCTTCTGATGATTTTTAAAACCGGCGCCGGAGGCTAATCCTCGAACAGCGGCAGCGATTCGCCGTGCGGGTCCACGAGCTTGCGAATCCACAACGTGTTTCCGCCGCTCTGCACGCGGAAACCGGTCACTTCGATCATGTCGCCGGGCTGCAGCGTCTTCTTCGTCCAGCCGGCCCGAGCCAGCTTATTCGGAGCCGTCAGCTCGCCCTGCCACTTTTCCATTTCGCCTTTTTCATTCTTCACGTCGAAGTAGACCTGGACATGCGGATTTAAGAAAACGAATTCCGTGACCGTGCCTTTCACTGTCACCGCTTTTGATGTATCGAACGCAGCCGTTCCATGATGCGCGAACATCGGGACGGCAACCATGAGAAGAGCCACGGCAGCGGCAAAAACAAATAAAACCTTCTGAGTCTGTTGCTTCACAACATAACCTCCAATCACGACGATTCTCGCATCGCGTCTGGTGGGTGTCAACCAGCTTGATCGCCTTGCCTTCCCGGCGTTTTTAAGAGCGTCGCGCACGGTTTGCGCTACTTACGCCGGGTCGCCGGAGGAGCCGGTTTCGCGAATTTCGAAGCATCCACGTTCCCGTTGGGCTGAACCTCGCTGAGCTCGATAATCACCCTGCCATCCACCCAGCTGATCACCCGCTTGAAGGGCATCTTTACGCCCGCGACCTCCCTGTAATCCGAGTAATCCACCTGCGTCGGAGTCAGCCCGACCGGCGAATCCGCGAATCGCAGCGAGCGCACCAGCAGATTACTTTTCGCGTCGAAATACAGATCGATGGGATATTTTCCGTTCATCGTACCCTGAATGAGCACGACGTCTTTATCGTCGATGGTGGTCGGCAGCAGCGAGCGCCACTCGCTCAGCGCCTGCTTGATCCTCACGGGAAAGAAAAGCTCGCCGTCAAGTTTCGCGCCGTCCAGATCGCCGCCGGTCATTTCGAACACTTGCACCGGGCGCTCCGGCGCGGGCCCCGCGATCCATCCCATTTTCCCGTCAAACGTAGTGATGCTGTCGCCGTTGCCGCCGTGGGCAATCGTCATATGTTGATTGGGAGCCTTGGCGTACATTTCCATGGGCACCCGTTCATCCGCGAAGCCCTGGTAAATTCCTTTGGCGGTGAAGCTCGTGAGCCCGGCGGCTTTCGGCGCGCCACCGATCGCGGCTAGATAACGATCCAGAACCTGTTCCGGCGTTGCGCCGCGTGCTGCCGCGGGCGTCATCGCATCGGGCGTGTCGTCGGGAGGCACGGGCCCGTAAAGATCAACCAGGCTCGGCGTCACCTTGGGCTTTTGTCCCCCGCGATGGCAGGAATAGCACGTCAGCTCGCGGCGGCCGTTGAAGTAATTTTTGTTGATCGCATTCACCATCGCGATCATGCGGCGCGCAGTTTTCTTGTTGTCGTTATCCAGCGCGAACTTCGTCCAGTCGCCCGCGCTCTCCTCCACATGGCAAAACAGGCAGTTCTCCGCCAGCGAGGATGAGAAAAATCCCATGGTCGACATGAATTCGTCGACCGGAATACCCTTCAAAACCAGGACGTTTTTGAACGCCTGATCGGAGAGCAGCGGTTTCGCCGGCGCCGGCGCTTGAGCGCTTGCGGTATCCGCCCCGATCAAAATTAATAAAAATGCGGCAAAGATAAAACGAACAACCGAAGTACGAACCGTGTGCATCCGCACAGGCTCACGGGAAAGCTGCATTGTTACCCTTCTTTCTTTCGGGAACAGAAGACTGCAAACTGCGAATAAAAAAACGACAAGAACGATCCCCGAATCGTTATAACGGACGACCGGGTGAGAGTCCCGGCCGCCCATCAGTATACAACCGGAGGCTTCCACGCAAAATGCTTTCGTGCCGGATCAGCGCAAATGCGTAATTTGTACCGGCGGTGCAAAACTAGCACCATGCAGTCCCGCCTCCGGCTTATTCCTGGGGACCGGCCCTTCACAGTCTAAACGTTCAGGACATTGGCAGGAGCCGTGCATACTTTTATGGAAACGCGGCCCCGGAGGGCGCGGGAAGGCGGCGATCGATGGTCGGGATCAGCGTCCAGCGTCGGGAAAAATGTTTGTACGGAACCGCATTGGACAAAATTGCCTTTGCCGGACTATGGGCCTTCGCGTTTACGATGCCGTGGGAGGAGGCCGTGCCGCTGCTCGGCGGTTTTGTGATCAGCCGCTGGATTGCGCTCGCCGTTTTCGGCCTGCTCGTGCTGCGCATTGGGGCCGCCCGTGAAGTGCGCAAGCCCGCGTTAGTCCATGGCCTGATGCTCGCCTTCGTCACCTGGTCGGCTTTGAGCTTTTTCTGGACCATCGATCAGGGAAACACGATTTCGCGCGCCGGGACATTCATCCAGCTTCTTCTGCTGGCGTGGATGACCTGGGAGCTGGTCCAGAATAATGCACGGGCCTCGGCCTTGATGCAAGCGTACGTCTTCGGAGCCACCGTGCTCGCCGTGAGCACGCTCTATAACTTCGCGATCGGGAAGCAGGCGGCCGATCTCGCGGCCGAAGAGGGAAACGACCTGAAATACCACGATTCGCGTTATTCGATGGCGGGCGTCAATGAAAACGATCTGGGACTGATGTTGGCCTTAAGTCTGCCCATGACGCTGTATCTTTTGAGCCGCCGCAAAAATCCGTTGCTCGCCCCTCTGTACTGGATTCACATTGGCCTGACTCTAACCGCTCTCTTCCTCGCAGGCTCTCGCGGAGGCCTGATTTCGGCCGCCGTGGGCATGCTTATGTTCCCGCTCATCATGTACCGCCTGCCCGCCTGGCAGAAAATGACCTTCGCCGTGGTGTGCGCCGCAGGCGTAGTGGCGGGCCTCGTCCTGGTACCCCAGGATGTCTGGGAGCGGATCGCCACGGTCGGCACAGACGTCACGCAAGGCACCTTGACCCACCGCACCGTTATTTGGAGCGCGGGCATGGAAGTATTCCGCGATCATCCGATCATCGGAGTCGGTGCGGGTGCCTACGGGCCGGCCATCGTGCGCCAGGTCGACATCGGTTACGTCGCGCACAACACCTTCCTGTCCGTTCTGGTGGAACAAGGCGTCGTCGGCGAGATGTTATGGCTCGCCCTCATCGCCTGCCTATTTCTGTCCGCATCCCGAGCTCAACATGACGAGCGCTGGTTGTGGACCATCGTTTTGATCACCTGGACCCTGGGTGTGAATGCGTTGACCTGGGAATACCAGAAGACCACGTGGTTTGTCTTCGCCTTGATGGCGGCTCATACCTACGCCGCGCGCCGGAGAGCGATCGCGATTCCATTTCACTCCCTGCGATCGATGAGAACCGAGGCGTCGAGCCCCCGGGCGGTGCAGCCTGCCGGCTTGAGGCCAGTCGATCAAAGTGGATGGGCGGTGCGTGAAGGCTTCGCGCCCGGAAACGATTTTGCATGAACTACGAAGGCGTGGATACCGCCCGCATTACGGCTGAATACGAGCGCAGAGCGCGCGAGATTCCCGCTGATTTTTATTCGCTGGGGCGTCCCGGAAACCTTCTGCTTCACCAGCAGACCGTGCGCGGCTGCGTGGCCGCGCTTCAGCGCGCGGATTTGTATCCCTTGCGCGGACTCCGCGTCGCCGATATCGGGTGTGGCGGAGGCACCTGGCTCCTGGAGTTTGCGCAATGGGGAGCGGAGCCCGAAAGCCTCGCCGGAATCGATCTCATGCCCGCCCGTCTCGAAGCGGCCCGGCGTCGCGTTCCGCAGGCCGATCTTCACGTGGCGAGCGCATCGGATCTGCCGTGGGAAGATGCCTCATTCGATGTGGTGAGCCAGATGATCGTCTTCAGCACCTTCGCCGACCCGGCGCTCAAACGCGCCACGGCTCACGAAATGCTGCGGGTGCTGAAGCCCGGCGGCGCGATCTTGTGGGTCGACATGCGCGTCAACAATCCACGAAACCCGGAGGTCAAGGGCCTGCGGAAGGCGGAAATCCGGGAGCTTTTTCCCGGATGTTCCGTCGAACTGACGCCGGCATTGCTCGCGCCTCCCATCAGCCGGCTGGTCGCGGCCCGCTCCTGGACGCTCGCGGAAGCGCTCTCTGCGCTCCCGTTTCTTCGGACCCATTACGTAGGCCTTATCCGGAAGGCGCGGCCCGCGATCGAAACCTAGAATCGGGTTTTCGCGTTGCGTACCGGGACCGTGCAGGAGGTCATGCAGCCCGAATACACGGCCCCAATGTCAGCGGCGCTGAGCGCTCGATCGTATACGCGCACATCGGAAAGCGCGCCCACGTAGGAGTCCGCCACGCCGGGATCGGTGCCTAAATAAAGGCCGTACGCGAACTGCGCCAGGCCTCCCGGCGTAATCGTATTTTGCGCGAACGGCGTCGCCACACCGTCGACATAGCCAGTGACAATTCCGTTTGCGAAGGTGAATGCAATATGATGCCACGCGTTGAGTGGAAGAGAGTAGTTCAACATGGCGTACTGGCCTCCCGCGATCTCGAATTGCGGATTGCGATTCGTGCCGTTCAGTTTGACGTCCCAGTCATACAGCTTGTCGATGACGCGGGGATCCGCATTCGAATTCGTCGCGGCGTCCACCCAGAAGGAAACCGTGAGCTGGCTCGTCATCTCCAGAGTCGCGCTTTCGTTGACGGTCACGTAGCTATCCGAGCCGTCGAGAATCAACGACGGGCGCGTCGTCTTGGCCCACCAGCGGCCGTTCGTTACCGTCCCATTGTTGCCGTTCCCCGAGGAGTCCAGGGCCGTGGTGCCGGAGGCCGAATTCAGAATCCACCGCGCCATAAGACCCGTGGTGGGGTCGGGTGCGGCCACGATCACGGGGGCCGTCACGGTCACACCCACGGTGGCCGATGCGGAAGTACCCGCGCCGGTGCCTGTAACGGTCACGGTGTATGCTCCCGCCGTGGCGCTCGAGGACGGCGTGATCGTAGCGGTAACGGAGCAGGTCACCGTGCAACTGGAGCTCGAAAAGCTGACGGTGCCCGCCGGCTGCCCGGACGCCGAGAAGGTCACGGAGGCCGCGTTCCCGGTGAGCAGCGAAGCGTTGATCGTAGCCGTCACCGATTGCCCGGCGGTCACCACGACCGCGGGTTGCGAAGGAGCCAGGCCGAAGGTGGTGGGTATGACCGGAGGCGCGGCGGTCGTGAACGTGAAATCCGACGATACCCCCAGATTTCCGCTCGAATCCTGCGAGGCCGCCCTGAAGTGATACAAGGTGGACGCGGCGAGGCCCGACAGCGCGACGGAATGCTGCATCACCATCGAAGCGTTCGGCGCCGTCGAGGCCGTATATCCGGATGGACCGTACTGAACATACGAAGTGGATGCGGTATTGGTAGCCCAACTGACAAACGCGGAATTGGAGCTGATGCCGGACGTGAAAACTCCCGTGATCGACGGTCCCGCCGGCGCTGCATATTGATACGCGCCCACATCGGGAGGCGTCGCGCGCGTGGCCCCCGTTTGATCGGCGACCACCGCCGCGAGCGTGATTCCGGCGGCAATCGCGGGCGACCCCGACTGAAGCCCGAAATTAGGCGGCGTAGCGGCGGCATTTACAAACGAAGGATTCACCCCGATCTGATTGGCGCCAACGGCGAACCCCGCAGTGCTCCCGTTCATGATCGTGCTGACCCCGTAAATGATGTTCGAGCTGAAGGTGCTGCCCGAAATCGTCGCCGCGAATTGCGTCAAAGCCGCGCCCGTCGGCTGGTAGAAAATATTGTTTTCCAAGGTGATGTTCGTGTTGCCGGCCCAGAACATGATCTGCCCTGTCCCACCGTCGGCGTCTCCGCCCGAGAAGGTGTTGTTGGCGATCAGCATATTCGCGGCTCCATCGGCCAGCTGGATGGACCATCCGCGCGTCATGTTGTAGAACACGTTATTGATCACGGTCAGGTTTTGGGCGTGGGTATAAATCCCGTGATCGAACTGCATGAGCGTCTGGCCGCTGGTCCGGCCAATATCGTGAAAAATGTTGCCGTCAAACGTAAAGTTGTATTCGTTGTTGTTCAGGTAGATTCCATCGCGGCCGATCTGATCGGTCACCTCGCGATTCGCGATGTACCGGATTTCATTCCAGCGGATGGTGATGTCGTGCGCGCTGTCGTTGCTCTGGATGCCCGAATCGCAGGCGTTTTGAATCACAAACCCCTGGATCACGACGAAGGAGGCGTTATACAGATTGAAATACGCCGCCGCCCCATTGCAGGTCGTCGTGGTGGACGTGTTCCCCGAATCGAGAATCGCCTGGCCGCGATTCTGCGCCATGATCGTGATCGGATTGCCCGCCGTCCCGGAATGCTGCAGCGTAACGACGAAGTTGGGTTCCACCACTCCGTTATTTCCATAGGTCCCGTTCATCACGAGGACCGTATCGCCCGGATTCGTGGCGCTCGCTACGCCCTTGGAAATCGTCAGGAAGGGCGCGCTTTGCGATCCGGAATTACCGTCGCTACCCGTCGTAGAGACGTAGTACGTGGCTCCCTTGCCGGCCCCGAGCGCGGCCAGAAAGAGCGCTGATCTCAGTACGATGGATAGAATTTTGTGGTTCACGGGCGACTCGCTTTCCGAAGGCGAAGGTCAGCCGGCCGAATCGACACACGTGGCGCGGGGCCGATCCGATGGGACCGTAAATCCGTGAACCGAAGTGCTACTTCTACGGGATAGAGTCCGAGCCGCAGGACCGCGGCTCGAACCTATCGCCTGGCTAAACCAGACCGGAGAGTCTGGTACACCCTAACGAAACACCCTGGACAAACGAAACACCCTGGACTTTAAACGAAACACCCTGGACGAACACTCTATCACTTGTGACGAAAGGCAAACTGCTTCCGAACTTACTTCTCAATACTACAAACGGACGGCCCGCCATACCATTCGGAAGGGACCCTAACGTCCTTGCCCAATCGCCCTAAGAAGTTAGGCCGCGGGGAACCGGTGGGATCACGAGGCGAAAGCCGAAAACCTCGTTTAGGCACAGTGGCTTGGAGAAAAAATGCTACTTACGTACTGGCGTACTATTTCAGCCCGGCTGAGACGGATGTCGGGAATCATGTCGGGAATCATGTCGGGAGTATGGATGGTCGCGTCCGTATTTCTATGCGCCGCGAGCGCCGCCCACGCAGCCGCAACTTATTACGTTTCTCCCAGCGGAAACGACTCCAACCGGGGTACTGAGAACGCGCCGTTCCGGCACCTCACCAAGGCGGTCTCTACTGCTCGCAGCCCCGGCGACACCGTGATCGTCATGAACGGCACCTACGACAACGAGGGCGTGGTCGCTCCGAACTTCGTCGTGACGCTCGAGCATTCCGGCGCCCCCGGCAATCCCATCACGATCATGGCGCAGAATCGGGGTCAGGCGATTCTGGACTCCATGAATACATCCACCGGGCCCGGCTGCAACGGCGCCGCGTCGTACTTCAATCTGCGGAACGCCGCATTTATTGTGATTCAAGGCTTCGTCATCCAGCACGCCTGCGATTCGGGCATCCAGAGCAACGACAACGCCCACGACATCACCATCCGCTGGAATGAAATCCGTTATATCGCGAACCATCCGGTTTCGGATCAGATTGGCCGCGACGGAATCTATCTCAACAATCACGAGTTCAATTTCCTGTTCGATGGAAATATTTTCCACGACATTGGCCGTTCCAGCGGGCAATCCAATCTGCACTTCGATCACGGCATTTATGCGCGCGCCCAGAATCTGACCATTATCAACAACGTGTTCTACAACATGAACCGGGGATGGTCGATCCAACTCGCCGAGGGCGCCGCACGCTGGCTGATCGCAAACAATACTTTTGCCTTCGACAACGCGAACGGTGAGGGCGGGCAGATGATCTTCTGGGGAACGAACAAAGACATCGCCATCCGCAACAATATCTTCTACGATCCCAAAGGTTCGGCCGTGAACCGCTTCGGCGCAAGCGTATCCGGGAGCTCCTTCGATCACAATCTAATCTACGGTGCCAGCCGCGAGGTGGCCGGGTCCACGGACGGAATCGTGATCGGCGAAAACCAGATCGTCGCGCAGCCGCCGGCTGAACAAAAAGTATTCGTAAACGCAGCCACAGCTCCCTTTGACTTCCATCTGCGAGCCGGATCGCCCGCGATCGGCGTTGGGTTCGCTCTGCCCTATTTGAAGAGCGATTTCGACGGCCGCCCGCGCGAGGGTGGATCGTACGATGTGGGGGCGTACGCGTTTATCGGCGAGACAAGCAACGGGGCGGGCAAGTCCTCCAAGGCCCAGATGCCCGCGGCGTCCGAGCGCTGACGTCCACGTTTCATCAAACGATTTGGCCCAAGCAATCATTTGAGGAGTATTTCGCGCAATTGAGGAGTATTTCGCGCGATCCCCGAGTGGCGACGGCACATTCCATGACGCCGCGTGCCGGAAATCTGCTCCATGCCCTAAGTCCCCCGCATGTCATCCCGAACGGACCCCAACGCCGTCATCCCGAGCGAAAGCCGAGGGACCTGCTGTTTAACAATCTGAAGTGCGGTCACTGCCAGGTGACGGCCTCGATACCCCTGGCGCCGTCATCCCGAGCGACAGCCGAGGGACCTGCTGTTTAACAATCTGAAGTGCGGTCACTGCCAAACGACCGCCTCAATTCCATCCTCCAAGTCCCCTGCGTGTCATCCCGAGCGACAGTCGAGGGACCTGCTGTTTCCTGTGGGGCAAGCTTCAGCTTGCGGCGCGCTTCAGCGCGTCACATAAAAGCGTGCCGGCCCCTTGCGTGAGCTCGAGCTCACACAACATCCGCGGGGCTTCTGACTTTTCCCCTCCGTGTCATCCCGAGCCCGCCGCGGGTAAACTCTGTCGAGGGACCTGCTGTTTGCCTTTCACCCCGATCCGATTACCTCAATTCCTCGCCCACTCAATCACTTCGCGCATGCATCTCACCGCTGACACGCACTTCATCCCTTATGTTCTAAGCAAGGAGTTGATGCGCTCTGTCATCGGAGGGCTCAACCGGCCAAGTACGGTTTTCTAGATAAACCGGGGCGGGCCTTTGTGCGATGAACGTTGCTGGTACATGTCCAGCCCCGGCCCTGCGGGTTATCACGCGGCCTCGCTTCGTTCGAGTAAAACACGGACTCTCAGCCGAGAGAGATATCAAACGGTATGTGGGGGCGCCCCCGCGCTACGTGTCTCTAAAAGCAAGACGGTTTAAAGTAAGACGGTTTCTGGAAGGAATTGAAAATCCGCGCCGCCCCCAGCCCGGCGTTCCCATCCATGAGCGACGGAATCCCTGGGAGCCGCACGCCTCCGTGGCCCCGTGATCCGCCGGTAAATACCCCCCGCTCGCCGATTTCCAGGAGTGAAAAGCGCGGCTGCCTGTTAGTCTCATCATGAAAGAGGCGCTTTCATGAATGAGTTCGACCCCCGTCGATTCCAAGATGAATTGACAAACGATATTCACCGCCGTATTTTTCGTCACCGTCGCCGCAGGCGTTCCGGAGCGTTCGGCGTCATCGTAGGCACTACCATCCTTCTGGTGGGCGTGCTGTTTCTGCTCGATAACTTCGGCTTGATTCATGCCCGGCGCGCATGGGAATACTGGCCCGTGATCCTGATCGCGTTGGGCGTCGCGCGCGCGGGCGATTCGCGCCGTCCGGGCGGACGGATCTGGGGCGGGGTGGTTGCGACCGCGGGCGTGGTGCTGCTGCTCGGAAATCTCAAGATCATCAGTGAAAACGCCTGGCGCAACCTGTGGCCGCTCCTGCTGATCGGCGCGGGATTGAGCGTGCTCTACAGAACCATGCGCAGGCGAACGCACATCGACGATCCTGACGACGGCGCGCATCCACTAGACGGAGCCAATCCACCGGACGGAGCCAATCCACCGGACGGATCTCCTCCGGCATCCCCGCGTCGTTCCATGCCCGGCCACTTGTACGAATGGGCCGTCTTCAGCGGCACGCGGCGGCGCGTGGACTCGCAGGACTTCAAAGGAGGCGAAGTGTTTGCGATGTTCGGCGGCGTGGAACTGGACCTGCGGTCCGCCGCGATTACCAAGGACGAAGTGGTGATCGAGGCGAATGCGTTGTTCGGCGGCGTGGATATCCAGGTTCCGGAAAACTGGAACGTGCAGGTGGAAGGGCATGGCATTTTGGGAGGATATGACGATCAAACCTCGCATGCGATGCCCGAGGACGCGCGTCCCAGGGTTGTGATCACGGGCAGCGCGGTCTTCGGCGGCGTGGTGGTAAAAAACTAGGAAGGAGCCGCATGCATCCGATCTTTTCACGGCGGGCGTGGTTTGCCGCCTATCTGTCCGCAGCCGGCGCGGGCGCCCTCCTCCTCGCGGCTTTATTGCGCGTCGCCTGCCGGCTCTCCTGGGCGGAGGCGGGTGAGCTCGCGGCCCCGCTCGTCCTGCTTTATGCGTTCGTGTGCCTCACGCCGTGGTACCTGTGCCGTCAGCTTCCGCTAGCAACGACGCATCCCTTTCAACTCGCGCTCGATCACGCGGGCGCAGCGGTACTCGCAACGGGGCTATGGATCTTAGCCGCGCAATTGCTCACACGGGTTCTCGAAATGGGATCGCGAGGGCAGGCAGTGATGCCGTACTTAGCCGCGGTGGGATTGCTGTTGTATTGCCTGTCGGTAGCTCTTCACTATATGTTGCTGGCCATGCGGCAGTCGCGCGAAGCTGCCGTGCAGGCGCGCGACGCGGAGCTCCGCGCTCTGAAAGCCCAGGTCAATCCGCATTTTCTTTTTAACAGTCTCAACTCGATCGCGGCCCTCGCGGTGAGCGATCCTCCGCAGGCCCGCGAAATGTGTATCTTACTCTCCGATTTCCTGCGCCGGACTCTCGGCATGGGCGAGAAACAGAACATTCCCTGGGAAGAAGAGATTCAACTGGTGCGGGCGTATCTCGATATCGAACACATTCGCTTCGGCGCACGCCTGCGCGTGGAGATGCAGTTGGACGATACCTGTGCCCATTGCCAGGTTCCGCCTTTGCTGCTCCAGCCTTTGGTCGAAAACGCGGTGAAGCACGGAATCGCGACCCTGGTGGACGGCGGAATCATTCGCGTCAGCAGCCGCCTGGAGGACGGCCTGCTGCAGGTTCGCGTCGAAAACGGCTACGACGCGGAGGCTCCCGCCCCGCGGCGGCAGGGACTTGGTCTGCGCAATGTGCGCAACCGCCTCGAAACCTCCTTTGGCGGTGCCGCGCGATTGACCACGCACGCGGATCACAACATGTTCCGCACGGAGATTATCCTTCCATGCCTGGCGGCCACCCGTTGAGACCCTCCGAAAAGCTGCGGGTCGTGATCGTGGACGACGAAGAGCTGGCGCGCAAACTGGTGCGCGAATATCTGGAGGCGGATGGCCGCATTGAGGTTGCCGCCGAATGTGCCAACGGCTTTGAAGCCGTTAAGGCCGTCGCGGAACACCGGCCTGACCTGGTTTTCCTGGACGTCCAGATGCCCAAGCTCGACGGCTTCGAAGTGCTGGAGCTGATCGATCCGGACGTGGCCGTCATTTTCGTCACCGCTTACGACGAGTACGCGATGCGCGCCTTTGAAGCTCGCGCGGTGGATTATCTATTGAAGCCGTTCGGCGAGCAGCGTCTGTGGAAGGCGCTCGATCGGGCACGCGAGCGTCTGCGGCCACGCCTTTCCGGTAACGACCCACAACGGGATGCCGAACGCACGCCGGAAGCCTCTCCGGTTGCGCGCGCCGAACTGGCCGCCGCGGCCCGTCCGCCCGACCAGCGTCTGGAGCGCATCGTGGTGCGCGATGGCGCGAAGGTCCACATTATCCCAGTAACGAAGCTCGATTACGTGGAAGCGCAGGACGACTACGTTTGCTTCCACTCCGAGAAGAAACGCTATCTGAAACAACAAACGATTTCCATGCTCGAAGGCCAACTGGATCCGCGGGATTTTGTGCGGATCCATCGATCCTATATCGTGCGTTTGGATAGGATTGCGCGCATCGAGCCCTATGCAAAAGACAGCCGGGTGGCCGTGCTGACGGATGGCACCCAGCTCCCGGTCAGCCGGCCCGGCCACGCGAAGTTGAAGGAGCTGTTGGGCGACGCCCGGTAATGCGATCCATGGGCAGCGATCGGAAAAGTCGGCCGATTGAAAAATGCGCATCGGAAAAGCCGATCGATCGCATCCTGATTCCCTCGCGTACGGGGCACCTCCCGGTAAATATGTGCACTTGACCAGCACCGCCAATGAGCGGATACTCGTTCTGAGGCTGATTTTATGCCGTCTGGCCGTATCTTCGCTCTGTCGGCGCCCACGGCGTTTATCGCTGGTTTGACCAACGGGTTAGATAACGCGTTGACTAAGTTGATCTTCACCGCAGCGGTGATCGTCGCGCTTCCAGCCGGCGCCCAATCCGTGATCTCCACGCGTGCCGGCGTCATCCATTTTTTTGAAGGAAATGTCTACCTCGGCGATCAGCCGCTCGAAGCGCGCCTGGGGAAATACGTCACGATCCCGCAGGGCGCGGAACTCCGTACCGCCGACGGACGCGCGGAGGTCCTGCTCACGCCAGGAGTTTTCCTCCGCATGGGTGCGCAGACCACGATTCGGTTAACGGCCAACGGTCTCGCGGACACACGGGTGGAGCTGCTTAAGGGTTCCGTGATCGTGGATTCCGGAGAGCCAAACCCGAATACATCGGTAACGGTGACCTACAAGGAGTGGAGCGTCCACCTTCTGCAGCAGGGACTTTATCGTATCGATGGAAGTACCCCCGGCGGAGATCCCCCCGGCTTAACCGTTCGCCAGGGTCAGGCGGAGGTATCGACAAGCGCCGGCGGAAAGCCCTTGACCGTCGAGCAGGGAATGAATCTCCCGTTTGCCGGCGTATTGGTTGCGGATCGCGCGAGCGAGCCCACCAAGGACGCGCTCAATGACTGGTCGAACGGACGCAACGACTCGATTACCGCCGATAACGCGATCACAGCGCAGCTCGATCAGGATCCCTCCGCGCAAGCCGCCGATCCGTACGGCTTCACCTATTTTCCGATGCTGGGCGTGCCTGCCATTGGCCTGAGTTCGGTCGGCGGATCCCTGGTTCCCTACAGTTCTTATCCAGCGACGCCGGGCTTCTATTCGGTTTATCTTCCGGGTTACACATACCGCCCCATGATCCTGGGCTTGATGGGTGTAGGAGTCGGCCCCATCGGAAGGCCCGGAGTTTATCTGCCTTCCTACCCGCGTTACGGGTCGATCCCGGGGAGCGGCATTACGATCCGTCCGCTTCCGCGTCCCATGCCCGTGCGGGTGCCGGTTGGCCCGCGAGGAGCTGTGGGAGCGCACGTCGGCGGAGCGCATCGCTAGCTTTCGCGCGGGTCACTACTGCGAAGGGGCGTAATAACCGAGCCGCCAGTGCGCCTTCAGAGCCGACACACCGGGCGGTTGCGCGAGCTTGACCTCCACCTTGCGGTATTTGCCGTCGGCGGTCTCATTTTTCGGGTAGTAGCCCACCACGTATTGATTCCGCAACTCGACGGCGATTCTGGCCGCGACGCTCGGCAGATCGCTGGTGAGCGCCGCCGCGAAAGCACGGCCCCCGGTTTGCGTCGCAATCTCCGAGAGCAGGCGCGGTCCCGAAACCTCTTCCGTCGGTAAACCAAGGGACAAAGTCGGCTCGAAAACTCCCATGGCGTAAATCTGGACGTCCGCCTCGCGCACCAGCGATTCGATCTGCGCGGCCGTATACTTGCTATGGTTGTCGCCGCCATCGGAAATGATAACGATCGCCTTGCGGGAGTTCTTCGCCTTCTTCATTTCGGCCAGGCTGGTTTGAACCGCATCCAGCAGGGCGGTTAACCCCATGGGTTGGGCTTTTTTCAACGCGCTGTCAATCTCATCCATGTGCGAGGTGAACGGGACCGAGAGCTTGGCCGTTTCGTTGAACTCCACTAGAAACGCTTCGTCGTTGGCATTCATGGTCTTCAGGAAGTGCACCACGGCCGCCTGCGATGTCCGTAACTTATAATCCATACTGCCGCTCTCATCGAACACCAGGCCTACCGAAAGCGGAGCATCCTCCCCCGAGAAATGCGCTACAGTCTGCTCCACGCCGTCTTCGAGCACATGGAAATCTTCTTTTTGAAGTCCCAGAACAAAGCGATTCTGCGCATCGGTGACAGCCACCGGAATCTGCACCAGAGTGGTATCCACGTGCAGGCTGAGATTCGCTTCCGGCTCCGGAGCCGCGTGTGAAACCGGCGAAGATCCGTTCGAAGAAGGAGCACCCGCGGCGGTTGGGCCCGATCTTCCGGCAGGATTTTGCTGGCCGCTCGCAGCGGACGAAAAAAGGAGGAATAGAGCGATACCCGCCGCGCTAAAGGTCTTGTGAGGAGCGCATTTTCTCCACATCACTTACTCCCAACATGATCTGCTCCGGACGTTTCCTATTTCACGTCGCGTCCTTACGAACTTCGCTGTGCCTAGCATCCCACAATTTCAGAAAACGTGAACTCCCCCCGCCAGACGCTATGCCAGACAATATGACAAACGCTGAAGTATTGGCCCGTTCCTGTCGATGATTGTGCAAGGACGCATATGAACTACCGTCAACGATTTTTGATCGCGATCCTCGCTGTTTTTGTCCCACTTGCCCCGGCAGCTTTCGCCAACGGCGGGACCAAGACCCCGGTGCCATTCCGGGCCAAGAATGACGGTCCCTACCGGGCCAAAAAAAGCAAGAAAACCTTCACGCGGAAGCCGATGAAACCGGGGAAAGTGAAGTCGTTCAAAAGATCCGGCCGTTGAAACGGCTCTGACGCGTTGCCTCGTGCGCTTCGCGATCTGCAATCAAGGGCGAAGCTGGCGCTGGGAATTTCCGTTCTTCAGATTGACCTCGGCGGCATCGCCTTTGACGACTATGCTGGTCCCGAACGGCTTCGACAAAGCTGCCAGGCGTTCCAGAATATAGTGAGCCTGCTCGCCGGTAGCCGGTTTCGGCAGGCCCCGCGTCTCGAGGAAAAGGTTATCGGTGTGTTCTTCATGCGTGTCGGGCTCGCCCTGGCCGATCTTGTTCTGCACGATCGGCCGGAACCGGATGGCCTTCAGATCGCGTCCTTGAAAGTCCACGTAAGCGACCACGCTCTCCCATAGAATCGGCTCGTCGAGCAAGGTATCCGCTGGCGGCACCTGGAAAATGAAATTTCCCAGATCGAAAAAAATGGCGTGCCGGTTATAGATCTCGAGCCCATGAAGCAGCGGCGCGCCGTGCATCACGATCAGGTCCGCGCCCGCGTCTATTTCGGCGTGCGTCCACTTCTTCAGCCACTCGGGCGGGCCGAGCCGCTCGGGCAGTTCCTCAAGCATGATCGTCTGGAACGGTTTATCGAACACGTGATTGTGTTGATAGACGATGACGAGGTCGGCTTTCTTGCGGGCGTCCCGGATGCTCTGAAGAATGCGCTGCGTATCCTCCTGGTTCGCTACGTTCCGTTCCACGCGAAGCTCGTTTACGCCGGGACGTGTGGCCGTCGCCGACCCTCCGTCTGGAACCAGGCCGGACGCGATCGCGATCAGGGCCACCGTGCCTTTCGCCGTTTTCAGATAACCCGGCGCCACGGCTTCTTCGATCGTATTCCCGGTTCCGGCGTGCGCCAGGTTCAGCCGTTTGGTTTGCTCCAAACCGTTCTGAACCCCCGGCACCTGGAGATCGAACGAATGATTGTTGGCCAACGAGACCAGGTTAAAACCGAACGTTTGCAGAGCCTCGAGCGCGGCCGGCGGAGAGACGAATCTGCCATCCTTGCGCGACTGCCCCTTGCTCTCGTCGAAGATGGCCGTCTCGAAATTCGTAAACACCACGTCGCCCTCGAGCAGGGACTTGATGACCGGTACGGCGTCCGGTGCGTGCACCCGAATATCCGATCGAATCATCGATTGCCCGGTCAGCGTGACGCTCATGACCGGCGGTTGAGCCTTGAGGGGCGCGGTGGTGACCGTCACTCCTGCGGCAAGCAACCACAGCCCGGAAAATACCGTATTGCGTTTCAGCGTTGCCATTTGCCTTCCCTTTTGAGCCGCGCTCACTTGTCGGTGATATGAACGAAGTCTCTCTCGTTTTCGCTACAGAAGGATTCCAATAGATCGGTATCGGGGAGCAGGCGCTGCTTCAGCGTGATCGTGAACGGCCGGGTGTAGGTTTGGGGATCGTCGATCGTCATGCGCACTTCCATGTGCCCGAAGTCCGCGCGATGAAAGCGCTCCGTCAAGTGAAGCGCCTCGCTGTGGGTGTGGCCGCGCGCATCGAGCCAGCTTCGGTCGTTGAGGCCAATGGTATCGACCACCATCGAATCGCCATCCCATTTGCCTACCGAATATCCCATCCATGCGGGTTGCGGATTCACCGGAAGTTTTCGGCCATCCGTGTAGACCTGGCGGAAGGTTGTGTCTCTCTCGTAAATCATCACCATGAGCCCCGGAGTCTGGACGATTTTATAAGGCGCGGGCGCGACTTCCACCATCGGCACACCGGTGGGAAGACAGTGCGTGAGAGGCGAGTCCTTGGTGAAGGTTCGCGCGCGCTGCCGGAACAGGGCCGCCGCCGCGGGTTGAAGCGGCGCCTCTTCAGGTTTGAAGTCGTCGAGAATATTCAGGAAGTATTGGGACGGAGCATCTTCTCCCGCGCCGTTCGCCGCTCCCGGGAGGATGCGCGCCAGCACCACCGGCGGAGCGGCTTCTGTCTGCCACAGGCCGGACAGGTCGGGCTTACCATCCGCGGCGCGAGGTCCGGGCGCGGACAGGTTGGGCTTGCCGTCCGTGGTCCGGGGGATGCCGGGCGTCGGTTGGTTCAGCCACTGAGCCGCGACAAACCCCGGTGCGCTCAGAGCGATCCCCATGATCCAGATGATGCTGATGTAGCAAGTACGCATGGGCCTTCCTCCTGAGCCGCGCCGGCTCGTTCCAACAGACTCGATCCGTGTCTCACGTCCTCAACTATAGTAATGCTGGAAATAGCATGGAACATAACCTGGAACAGACCTTATCGCTTCTCGCTTCCACCCCGCCTGCTCTGAGCGCCCTTCTGCGGGATCTGCCGCCGGCCTGGACGATGCAGCCGGAAGGCGATGGAACCTGGAGCGTTTTCGACGTGGTGGGCCATTTAATACATGCCGAACGCACCAACTGGATGCCGCGGGTAAAAATGATGCTGCAGTCCGGGGAGCACCACGTGTTCGAGTCCTTCGATCGCTCGGGACACGTCCGCGAGAGCCGCGCGAAGTCGCTCGCGGACCTACTGGACGAATTCGCAGACGCGCGCCTCACAAGCCTTGGCGAATTGCGCGCGCTGAAGCTTGCGCAGGAGGATTTCGACCGGCGCGGACGGCATCCCGCGCTCGGCCCCGTAAGCATGTCGGAATTATTGGCGGCCTGGGCCGTTCATGACCTGACCCATGTGCACCAGATCTCGAGGGTCATGGCCCGCCAATATAGGGATGCGGTAGGTCCCTGGCGCGCGTACCTGGGCGTATTGCAATGCGCCGGTCACAGCTCGGACTGATAGCGGGCAGATCGGTTCGGTTGCACCGGCGCGTCACATCGTGTTGAACATCTTGCTGTAAAGCGCTTCCATATTCCTCGCGAACGATTCGGTGTCGCAGGCCGGAGAATTCCTGAGCGTGGAGCGCATATCCTGTCGTAGTTCGGATAGCTCCTCGGCGCCCTTAAAGCTTGCGAACTGGATCGCTTGCGCGATGTAATCGTCGGCGCTTCGGGCCACAAAACGGCCGAGATTCCCGGCCTCCAGGAGGCTCGCGCTGGTTCTCGCCGCCCAACGGTCCCCTCGAAAAGCGAGGACGGGAACTCCTTGCCAGATCGCCTCCGTAGTTGTGGTGCCGCCGTTATACGGGAATGTGTCGAGCGCAAGATCGATAGTGCCGTACGTTTTCAGAAACTCATAGTGGTCCGAGGGGCCTTCCAGTCGCAGGCGGTCCTGCGCGATCCCCTGCGCTTCGAACAAACCGCGCACATACCGCTGATTTTCGGCGCACCCCAGTTTGGCGTTCTTCAAGATCAGACGGCTTGCGGGCGCCTCTTGCAGAATGCGGCACCACGCCGCGACCACGTCCCTGGTGATCTTATATTGCGAGGCCAGGCAGCCGAATGTGAAGACTCCCGAGGCATCGCGCCCGCGCCGCGACGAATCGGCAACGTCGGGAACCGGATAGCCGACCTCGAAGGTCAGGTAGCTTCCCGGCACGCGGAGAATTTTTTCGGAATAGAACTTCTCTTCTTCCGCGGGGATCACGACGTCGTCCCCGATCAGATAATCGTAGGACGAAATTCCGGAGGTCGCGTACATATTGAACCAACCAACGACCACGGGAGCCGGATGCATCGCGACCAGGCCCAGCCGGGGCATTTTGCTGTAGCCGTTAAGGTCCACCAGTATGTCGATCCCCGCCTCTTCCATGCTCCGCGCCACCGTCTCGTTGGGGATGCCGGTAATGTCATGGAAGTGATCTTGCGAATGTGCGCGATACCCGCGTTCGATGGAGGACGCGGGTGCGTCGGAGAAAAGGTGCACTTCAAATCGGCTGCGGTCATGGTGGTTCACCAATGCCCAGACCGGCTTCATCCAGTTCGGAAATTGAAAAAACGACGAGATGTAACCGATGCGGATCGGCCGCGTTCGAACAGATCGCTGATTCGATCCTTCACCCGTCGTTTCCTTCGGCGTGGCCTGAGGAAGGTACCGCGCGTAAGCGCGCCGCGCGTCTAAAACATCCTGATTTCCGGCCTTCGAGCTTCCCGGGATGATCAGGGCGATCATAGACAGCGGAAGCAGGGGGCGATCGCCGGCGAGCGCTTTTCGAAAGAAATCGAGCGCCTCGTCTACTTGGCCCAGGTTGAAGAGAGCCTTCGCCAGATCGTGTTGCGCGGCGGCCCAATCCGGCGCAATCTCCAAAGCCTTCTCGAAATAACGGATCGCGGCGGCGTCCTCTTCGCGCGCGCTATGCGCGGCTCCCGCCGAAAACCAGGCTCGCGCGGAAGCGGGATCGAGCTGAAGCGCCTGCGTGTAGGCGGCGATCGCGTTCTCCAATCGGCCCGCAGCGCCCAGCGCGTCGCCCCATTCGCAATATAAATCCGCGTTGCCGGCGACTTGGGCGATGGCTTTCTCGAGCACCTGAACGGCGTCCTCGCTGCGGTTCAAGGCACGCAGCGCCTGCGCGAGGTTCACCCAGGCTTCCGCGTCACCGGGATTGGCCTCGATCGCCGATCGAAAACATTCCGCCGCGGCCTGCCATTCTCCTTTCTCGCGATAGATGCTTCCGAGATTGAAATGCGTGTCGGCAAAGCCGGGATTGCGCCCGAGCGCCTGGCGGTACGCCGCGAGGGCCTCATCCAGCCGCCCTTGCTTCTTCCGCAGGCTTCCGAGATTGTTGCAGAAGTGGTGCGAATCGCCCAGCTCGATCGCGCGCTCGAAGCTGGCCGCGGCCTCTTCGTCTTTTCCCAGGACCAGAGTCGCAAGGCCCAGGATATTCCAGCAATCGGCGTGGTGAGGAGTGATCGCGAGCGCCCGCCGCATGCACTCCTCCGCCAGGACTTGATTTCCCGTCTGGTGAGAAATCACCCCCAGCAGATAGAGCGCTTCCGTCTCGCGAGGCTCGGATTTGAGGAGCCGCCGGCATTCCCGCGCCGCGCCTTCCAGGTTTCCGGCGTCGTAAAGCTCGGCGGCCCGCGCCAGGATCTTTCGTGCTTTCATGAAATTAGCGGCGCGCCATCGCTTTTCTCGTCGCTCATCTATGGATTATAAGGGGGATTCTAAGGCGGTCCCATGAACCTTCGGGAATTTCCGGCTTAAAGTTCCTACGGGCTTCCGCCGATCTACCAACTGCTCTCGTGTAAAGATACCCCGGGAGGTGGAAAATGAGTGTGATCGAAAACCTCGGCGCCCTGAATTTCATCGACCCTTCAGGCTTTGCGCCAACGACGCGCGCCGCGGCGGTAGCGGCCGCGGGCGAAGATCAGGTTCAAATTGCCAGCGTCCCTTTGACCACAGAGGTGGAACAGCCCAACGTCGTCCCGAGTCTCAATACGGTCCTCGATTCAGCGATCCGCCAACTCAGAGCAGCCGCGTCGGAGTCCACCAACGCGATTGAAACAGCGTATCTGTCGGGCCTGGCGGATCGTTTTCAGAGACTGGAGGAGACCGGTATCAGCGCTCCTTCGCCCCTGGCGGCAAAATCCGGCGCCTAGCAGGAACCTGAAAAGGCCCAATCCGCGTGCTTGACGCGCGCGGCTCAGAAACGCGCTCGCATGTTCGCAGCCGCGACCGCGAGGGAGCGTTATCCGATCGAGCACGATTCCCTCGAGAGGAGCGCTGCGAAGCCGTAGGTGAGCTCGGACGCTGCACGCTTCTGGTCCTGTCTTTCGTCGTCCAATCTTTCCTGTCTTCTATCATGGAAGTGTCCTTCTTCGGTCTTCCATGAAACTCGGCATTCTCGATCAGTCGCCGATCTCCGAGGGCTCTGCCGGAGCCGATGCCTTGCGCAACAGCCTGGACCTCGCACGCCTCGCGGATCAGCTCGGGTATACGCGCTATTGGTTCGCCGAACATCACGGCACTCCGATGCTTGCCTGCGCCAGTCCGGAGGTGCTGATCGCGGCGGTCGGCCAAGTGACGGAACGAATCCGGATCGGCAGCGGAGGAATCATGCTGCCGCACTACAGTCCGCTCAAAGTCGCCGAGACCTTCAGCATCCTCAGCGCGCTTTATCCGGACCGTATCGATCTCGGCATTGGCCGCGCGCCCGGCACGGATCCCTCGACCGCATTCGCCCTGCAACGCGACCGCCGTCAACCCGCGCCTGACGATTTCCCGCAGCAGCTCGGCGAATTGCTCGCGTATCTTGAAAACCGGATGCCGGCCGGGCATCCCTTCGCGCGGCTCGCGGCCCTCCCCGGACGTCCTTACGTTCCCGATGTGTGGCTGCTCGGTTCCTCGGAGCAAAGCGCGCTGTGGGCGGCCGATAATGGGCTTCCCTACTGCTTCGCGGATTTCATCAATCCTCAGGGCGCAGCCTACGCGCAGCGTTATCGCGAACGGTTTTCCCCTTCGGAGACTTTGACCGAGCCGCGGGTGATTGTGGCCGGTTTCGTGGTCTGCGCCGAAAGTGACGAAGACGCCCAGCGAATCGCCTCGAGCGCGGCGATGACCAGGGCGCTGCTGAACGAAGGCCGGCTTCTACCCGTCCCGCCCATTGAAAAAGCCTTGCGGTTCCTCGCGGAGCGCGGTCCAAACCCGGATTCCGCCGTCCGGCCTCGGCGCGCGATCGTGGGTGCGCCGGACCGTGTGAAACAGGGAATCGAAGACCTGGCGGGCCTTTACGGAGCGGACGAAGTGATGATCCTTACCAATACGTTCGAACACGCAGCCCGACGCCGATCCTATCAATGCGTTGCCGAAGCGTTCGGCCTCGGGATTGCGGAGCTGTCCAACCCCGCCTAGTGGATTGTCGCGGAGAAATCATTGCACAGTTGGTGGCGCACGCACTCGTGCGTGCCGTGTCGAGACTCTTCTCGACACCCGTTGCGGGATTGAAAGCAAGCGCCCAGGCGTCGGCGCGAGTGCCGACGCGGCACGCATGAGTGCGTACGCCACAATCAGGGCGTAGTGACGAACTCGCGGCGACAGGCCGCTCGTTTTTTCTCGGCTGGGAATTACCCATTCCGCTGGCGTTGCCGGTCGAACGATGGATCCGCGCCCACAGCGTCCGGTTGATGCACGAGGTCGTTGATGAAGCCGAGCTTCGTGATCACATCCGGCGTCAGAACGAAGGGATATAGATCCGGCTCTCCCATGCAGCGGTCGATTGCGTTGACGGCAACGGCGAGCGGCACCCAGGCGTGAATCAATCGATGGATGTCGCCGGGCTCGTGCGGGTCGAAATCGATCGCGGCGTTCAGATGGGCCGCGCTCGAAGCGGCCGGCTGCAGACGCACGCCAAAAGCCGCCGCCATTTCCAGGGTATCGACGATGTGGAGATAATGCGACCAAGTCTCGGCAAAGTCCTCCCACGGATGAGACGACGCATACTGGCTGATATAGTGCTCCTGCCAGTCCGCGGGAGGGCCGCCCGCGTAGTGCGCGCTGAGCGCCTGGGCGTAATCCTGCCGCTCGTCCCCGAAGAGCTTGCGGAAATCTTCCAAGGGGCCTCCATCGCGCACCAGACGCCCCCAAAAATAGTGTCCGATTTCGTGGCGGAAGTGGCCGAGGAGCGTGCGATAGCTCTCGGCCATTGCCAGGCGCAGCTTCTCCCGCTCGTCGTCGTCGGCTTCGGCAATGTTGATCGTGATCACGCCGTCCTCGTGCCCGGTCATCACTTTAGTAAGTCCCACGGCCGGAGCTTCGCCCAAAAAATCGAAAGCCAACCCCTGCGCCGGATCGTCTATCCGGTTTGCGAGCGGGAGCTTGAGGCGCAGGAGCGAGTAAAACATACGATGCTTGGCGAATTCGAGCTTTCGCCAGCGCGTCATGTTTTGCTGCACCGTAAGGTCTGGAATGGTCCGGTTATGGCGGCAGGCGGCGCAGAGGGTGTGGGAAGAGTTTGCAGGGATGATCCAATTGCACGCAGACAATGCAGCATTGTCGCAAAAACGATACTGCTCGGCGGGCCTGGCGAGCGCGCGCCAAAGCTCCCCGTCGGGCTCCACGGCGGTCAGGATTTGCTCCTCTGGGAGAAACCCAAGCTTATGAGAACACGACTCGCATCGGTCATTCTCGAAATGCAGGACTTGCCCGCAATGCTGACATTGAAAAATCGTCATTCAGATTTGCTCGGTGTGAGAAATGCGGCGCTTGGCCTTCGCAAAAGATCTATGGCACGTTTCAGACCAAAGGGACAGCTCCGGGGCGGCCGCATTATGGCAAAATGAACCGGAAACGGATAGGAGGCTTTATGGAAGCAATCATTGCAAATCTGCTGAGCCGCTTTGAGCAGGGGGCGCTTACGCGCCGGGGCTTGATTCAGGGGCTCACGATGCTCGCGGCGGGAGGAAGAGCGGCCCAGGCGCAGGCGCCAGCATCGCCGATCGTGGCCACCAAGATCGATCATATCAGCATTCAGGTGAACGACCTGCCCGGGTCGATCGCGTTTTATCAGAAGATGTTCGGGCTGAAATTCGTGAGCGAGGATAAGCCCAACGAGATCGTTCGTTTAGGGGCGGGGAAAGTCCTCGTTTCGCTGCATCACAAGAGCCCCACCGGTGTGGTCGACCATTTCGCGATCGGGGTGGAGAACTTCAACAAAGAAGCTGTGACGCGCGAACTCAAAGCGCGCGGCGCAAATCCGGAAGAAGATCTGGACGCGGGCTTTCACATCAAAGACCCGCAGGGGATCGGCGTGCAGATCGTTGCGGCTTAGAAAACTGGAAGCTACCGGCCCTGGATTGGCTTTACGCCGCTTTGCGGAGAACCGCGCTATCGACTTTGGCGACGCGGACATGTTTCGCGATTCCGACGGCCCGCAACATCTTCAACGTGATCCAGGAGATATCGAATTCCCACCACGCGAGTCCATGCCGCGCCGAGGTCGGATGCGCATGATGATTATTGTGCCAGCCCTCGCCAAACGTCAGCAGAGCAAGAAAGAAGCTGTTTCGGGAATCGTCGCCGGATTCGAAGCGCTGCGTGCCGATGACATGCGTCAGCGAATTGACCAGCCACGTGCAGTGCAGGCCGAAGGTGATGCGCAGGCAGATGCCCCACAGAATCATGGGCACTCCTCCCCACGCGAAAAGGATCGCCGCGAGGATCGCCGTGGGAACCCAATGATACTTGTTCAGCCACCGGTAGAAAGGATCGCGCGCGATATCCGGAGCGTATTTCGTCATGTACGCGACGTCGTCGTGGTGGGTCTCGCCGAACAGGATCCATCCCATATGCGACCAGAAGATCCCTTCATGCGGAGAATGCGGATCGCCGGGCTGATCCGACTTGGCATGGTGAATCCGGTGCGTACCCACCCAGAACATGGGGCCACCCTCGAGCGTCAGGGTGCCGCAAACCGCGAGAGCGTATTGCATCCACAGAGGGCACTGATACGACTGGTGCGTGTGCAGGCGATGATATCCGAGACTGATTCCGAACCCGACGGCGATCCAATGCAGGGCCACCGCGGTCAGGAAGACCTTCCAACTAAAGCAGAAAAGAGCCGCCACCGAGCCGATATGAAACAGCACCAGGATCAGCGTGGTGGGCCAATTAATCTTACGTTCAGGAGTGATTGGGACAGTATGTTTACTCACGGAGTTCTCGCAGATCCACGTTACCAGTAACCCTTGCGCTGGATTGTAAGAGTTTTGTAATTTCAATCGGATAGGGAGAATTTTGGGGTGAATTAAGGGCGATCGCCTACCGCCAGCAACGTCTGGAAGTGAGGCGATTCCTCTTCCCGGTGAACAATCGAAATCTCGACCTTCTCGAAGCCCGCGTCGGTCAGGAAACGGTACACGTCCGCCTGCATAAAGCCAAGCCACACATCGGCATACAGCTCTTTCGCCTCCTGATAACTGTGCCGGAGGAGATCGAGGACCACGATGCGTCCCCCGGGTTTCAGAATCCGGTAGGCCTCGGCGACGGCGCGTTCCGGATGCGGAGCGTGATGCAGCGCCTGGCTGAAGAAGGCGAGGTCGACGGTGGCGCTCTCGATCGGAATTTCCTCGATATCTCCAAGCCTGAATTCGAGATTCGTAACTCCATGTTTACGCGCCAGATCCGCTCCGTATTCGACCATTTTCCCGGAGTTATCGACGGCAATCACTTTCTTCGCCCGCCGCGCCAGCAACTGAGAGAAGGTCCCTTCTCCGGCGCCCAGGTCGGCGATGACAAGAGGCGGCATGAGGGCGAGCAGGGTCTCGGCCAGGCCTTGCCAGGAACGGCCTGGAACGTAGTGACGGCCGAATTTCCCGGCGAGTTCATCGAAATAGGCGCGGACCTTATCCTGACGGCGGCGGCTGACCAAGGCGAGCGCGCGCTCGTCGTCCTCGGCTTCCGGGATCTCGGCGGCCGCGTCCTGAAGAACCGCTTGGAGCCGGTCGAAGGCTTCGGCCTGGGATCCACGGCGCGCTCCCAGGCGGTAAAAGATGCTCTTGCCCTCGCGCCGGTCCTCCAGCAAGCCTGCCTGTTTCATCTGCGCAAGGTGGGTGGAGATACGGCTTTGCCCCATGCCTAGAATGTCCTGGAGCTCGGCAACCGATAGTTCTTCAGCAGCCAGGAGCAGGAGAATCCGTAAGCGGGCAGGATCGCCGAGCAAACGCAGCTGTCGCAGTATTGACGGCATGGCGTCTTTGAACTATTATATCAACATATCTAGATTCGTCGATAGATAAAGGAAAAAATGAGCACAACACTTTCGACCGCCGCCCTCGATTACAAAGTCGCCGACATGAACCTGGCGGAGTGGGGCCGCAAGGAAATTTCCGTCGCCGAATTCGAGATGCCGGGCCTGATGTCGATTCGCAAGAAGTATGCGGCGACGAAACCGCTGCAGGGCGTGCGCGTCACGGGATCGCTGCACATGACGATTCAGACCGCGGTGCTGATTGAAACGCTGGTGGATCTAGGCGCGTCGGTACGCTGGGCAAGCTGCAATATTTTTTCCACGCAGGACCACGCGGCGGCGGCCATCGCGGCGGCGGGCGTGCCGGTGTTCGCCTGGAAGGGCGAGTCTCTCGAGGAGTACTGGTGGTGCACGTACCAGGCGCTGAGCCATCCGGGCGGCAAGGGGCCGGAGTTGATCGTCGATGACGGCGGCGACGCGACGCTGCTGATTCACAAAGGCTACGAACTCGAAGACGGCAGCGACTGGGTCCATAGCTCGTCGGAGAGCCACGAAGAAAAAGTGATCAAGGACCTGCTGAAAAAGGTGCACGCGGAAAATCCGCAGCATTGGCACCGGATCGCGAAGGAATGGCGCGGCGTTTCCGAAGAGACCACCACGGGCGTGCACCGGCTGTACAAAATGCAGGAGCAGGGCAAACTGCTGGTACCCGCGATCAATGTGAACGATTCGGTGACCAAGTCCAAGTTCGATAATCTGTATGGCTGCCGCGAATCGCTGGCCGACGGCATCAAGCGCGCGACGGATGTGATGGTGGCGGGCAAAGTCGCGGTGGTGTGCGGCTATGGCGACGTTGGCAAGGGCTCGGCGCATTCGCTGCGCGGCATGGGCGCGCGCGTGGTGGTGACCGAAATCGATCCGATCAATGCCTTGCAGGCGGCGATGGAGGGCTTCGAGGTGACCACGATCGAGGACACGCTCGGCCGCGGCGATATTTACGTGACCTGCACGGGCAACCTGGACATCATCACGCTGGAGCACATGCAGCACATGAAGGACCAGGCGATTGTGTGCAACATCGGACACTTCGACAACGAAATCCAGGTGGACCGGCTCAACACGGCCTCCGGCGTGAAGAAAACCAACATCAAGCCGCAGGTGGACATGTATACGTTCCCGAACGGCCCCAGCATCTTCCTGCTGGCCGAAGGCCGGCTGGTGAACCTGGGCTGCGCCACCGGACACCCGAGTTTCGTGATGAGCAACAGTTTTTCCAACCAGACGCTGGCGCAGCTCGACCTGTGGAAGAATCGCGATGCGTATAAACCGGGCGTCTACACGCTCCCGAAGAAGCTGGACGAGGAAGTGGCCCGGCTGCACCTGGAAAAAATCGGCGTGAAGCTCACCACGCTGAGCAAAAAACAGGCGGATTATCTGGGCGTCGCGGTGGAAGGGCCGTACAAGCCCGACCATTATCGGTATTGATCGGCGCGGGAAAAAGCGGCGCGCGAGAGTGAATTGTTATACTCACCTAGGAGTTCTAAACTGGCAGATCGAATGAGGCACATTTTCACGTCCGAATCCGTCACCGAAGGCCACCCGGATAAGATGGCGGATCAGATCTCGGACGCCGTGCTGGACGCCGTACTCACCGACGACCCGACGGGCCGCGTCGCCTGCGAGGTGCTGGTCACGACCGGCATCTGCATCGTGGCCGGCGAAATCACCACCACGACGTACGTGGACGTTCCGCAGCTTGCGCGCGAGGTGATCGCAACACATCGGATTCACCGACGCGACGTATGGGCTTCGATGCCAACACCTGCGGCGTTCTGAATATGATTCAGTCGCAATCGCCCGACATCGCGATGGGCGTGGATACGGGCGGCGCCGGCGACCAGGGCCTGATGTTCGGCTACGCCTGCGACGAGACACCGGAACTGATGCCGCTGCCGATCATGATGGCGCACAAGCTGGTGCGCCAGCAAAGCGACGTGCGCCGGGAAGGCAAGCTCAACTATCTGCGTCCCGACGGCAAGAGCCAGGTGAGCGTGGAGTACGTGGACGGCACGCCGAAGCGCATCGAAGCGGTGGTGATTTCGACCCAGCACGACGACGACGTTTCCACCGACAATCTGCGCGCCGAAGTGAAGAAGCACATCATCGATCCGATCGTGCCGGCGCAACATGGTGGATTCGCAGACCAAGTATCACATCAATCCGACGGGCCGCTTCGTGGTCGGCGGACCGCACGGCGATACCGGCCTCACGGGACGCAAGATCATCGTGGATACGTACGGCGGCATGGGCCGTCACGGCGGCGGAGCTTTTTCCGGCAAGGACCCGACGAAGGTGGACCGCTCGGCGTGCTACATGGCGCGCTACATGGCGAAAAATATCGTGGCCGCGGGTCTGGCGGAGCGCTGCGAAGTGCAACTGGCTTACGCCATCGGCGTGGCCGAGCCGGTTTCGGTATCCGTGAATACGTTTGGAACGGGGACCGTTCCCGAAGAGCGCATGGTGGAGATCGTGCTGGCGAATTTCGACCTGACCCCGAAGGGCATGATCAACACGCTGAAGTTGCGCAGACCGATCTATCGCGCAACCGCGGCCTTCGGCCATTTCGGGCGTACCGAACCCAGCTTTACGTGGGAGATCACGGACAAGGCCAAGGCTTTGAAAGAAGCCGCCATGACGACGGCAGCGGCGCGATAGTTTATTCGCGAAGCGCTTTGTTCACGAAGCTTTCTTCGCAAAGCTCACGCAGGATGAAAACAGCCACTCCTTCGAGTGGCTGTTTCTGTCTCTGGACGGACTTTCAGGCGGCTTTGGTTTTCCACAGGCCGAGCGCGGCCCCGGTCGGGTCGAGAATGATGCTGAACCAGCCCATCCCCGGGACCTCCGTGACGTCCTTGATAATCGTGGCGCCGAGGGACTTGGCTTTCGCGGTGTCGGCGGCAAGATCTTCCACGACGACATAAGGGACCCAGATCGACGGCTGACCGGGCATGGGATGTTTCATAATGCCGCCGCCGGTTCCGCTCCCAACCTTGATGACCGTGTATGGCATGTCTCCCATCGGTACATCTTCCAGGGTCCATGCGAACAGCTTTCCGTAAAAAGCCTTGGCTTTATCCACGTCGGTGGTGTTCAGTTCAATGTGTACGAAGGCGTTTGCCATGTGAGAATTTCCTCCATTGTTCAGTCGAATGCGGGCCGCAGGAATCGACACTTTCTAAAAAAAAAGATTGGGTTCCAGGCTTGCGGCGCGTCGACACCGGCAGTTTGGCGCAAGAGTCCGAGAGGCTAATATAGAAACAATGGCTTTCGTAGAAGGTTGTAAGCATGCGCTCGAGATCAGTATTCCCGTTGCGGAGGTCGAGCAGGAGACCGAACGCGCCGTCGCGGTCATTCAGGGCAAAGTGAAGCTGCCGGGGTTCCGTCCAGGGAAGGCTCCGGCGGCGCTGGTGAAATCGCGATTTGCCAAAGACGTCCGGCAGGATGTGCTCGAAAAGCTGGTGCCGCGCTTTTTTCAGGCCGCGGCCGAGCAGGATCATCTGCAGGTGGTGGGGCGGCCCAATTTCACGGACATCCATTTTCACGCCGGTGAGCCCTTGCGCTTCAAGGCGGAATTCGAGGTGGCTCCTACGTTCGATCTCGGCGAATACACGGGGCTTTCGGTAACGTACGCGGAACCGGTGGTGAGCGAAGCCGATGTGGAGGCGCGACTCAACGAGGTTCGGGAGAAAAAGGCCGAATACGTGAATGAGGAGCCGCGCCCGATCGCGGACGGCGACTACGCCGTGATCTCGCTCGAAAGCATTTCGGGCGTGGAAGAAGCCGTTCAGCAGGACGAGCTGATGCTGAAGATCGGTGACGAAGCGACGCTTACCGCCTTCACCGAAAACCTGCGCGGCGTCTCTCCCGAGGAATCGCGCGAGTTCGATGTCACCTATCCGGAGGATTACGACCGGGCTACGCTCGCCGGCCGCACCGTCCGCTTCAAAGCTACGGTCAAGGCGGTCCGGCGCAAGGAACTTCCCGAGGCGAACGACGATTTCGCAAGGGACCTGGGCGATTATCAAACGCTTGAAGAAGTGAAAGACGCCATCCGCAAGTCCATCGTCGCGGAACGCGAGAATCACGCCCGCGAAGAGACCAAGCACCAGATCATCGAGAAGCTGGTGGACACCCATCCCTTCCCGGTGCCGGATTCCTATGTCGATCGTCAGATCGAGATCGGCCTCGAGAGCCAATTGCGGCAACTGGCGGCGCAGGGCGTCGATCCACGGCAGTTGAAGCTCGACTGGCAGAAGATCCGCGAGGCGCAGAAGGATCGCGCCACCCGCGACGTTCGTGCGTCTCTGATTCTCGATCGGATCGCCGATCGCGAGGCGGTGAGCGCGACGCAGGATGAGGTAGACCGGGAAGTGCAGCGGATCGCGCGCCAGCAGCGCGAGGCCGTGCCGATCGTACGCGCGAAGCTCCAGAAGGACGGCACGCTGAACCGCATCGCGGGGCAAATTCGCACCGAGAAAACTCTCGGGATCCTGTTTGACAAGGCCCGCAAGGAACCTCCGAGGCCGGCCGAGACCGCCGCGGAAGAGCTCGCGCAAGGGAAATCCGGCGAGTAGCGATTTCAGCCAACTCAAAGCGGTTTGGATGCAAGCAGTTTGATTTTCGGGAGAGCTTCGGCGGAAGCAAGCTGGTATAATCAATTCCTGGGCGCGCTTTAGGGCACGCTGCATTTGTTTATTCGGGGCGTGGCTCAGCCTGGTAGAGCGCCTGGTTCGGGACCAGGAGGCCGGTGGTTCGAATCCACTCGCCCCGACCAAACTTCCCGCAACGTTTCATTAACATACAGCCGCAGATTGATTTTCGACGCAAGGCGCCGTTTCGTCAGTGTGCCCAGAATTGTGCCTACCCTGTGCTTCCCGCGCGCGTTCCATCGCCTGGCGAACGGTGTGCTCCTGCGGATGAACGTACCGGCGCGTAGTGGAAAAATCGCTGTGGCCGGCAAGGTACGCCAACGTGTACGGGTCCATGAACGCGGCCCAGCGAGTCAGGCACGTGTGTCGAAATGTATAGATCGGGAATGGCGCTAGTTTCGCCAGCTTGCACGCGTTGGCGTGTTGTTTTCGAAGTGTCGATTTTTCGATGTGGCCGCTCCTTGTTAGGGCGGGAAAGACCCATACTTCCGATCGAGCAGCGGTGTGCCGCATTTGAATAAGAGCCTCCGCCCGCGGCGTCAGTGGAATCGTGCGCCGGGCGCTGGCGGTTTTACCGAATGGAATGTGAAGAGCGCTGCCGCGGATGTGCTCCCACCGGAGCCGAAGACATTCTTCGGGCCTCAGACCACAATCGATGAGAAGCGTCGCAGCGTCCCGGACCCGAAGCGGATCCTCGGGTGGAATCGGCTGCTTCTTACGCATTAAGGCACGAATGCCACCGAGCGCCCGCTGATAGGCTTCGAGTGTCGCAGTGCCGATTGCCTGCGCGGCGGCGAGGTACGGTTTTTCCTCGTCGGTCGTGATAACTTGATCGCGGCGGGCCTCGCCGGGAATCATCGGAACGCGCGGCAAGGCCCGCTCCACCTTACCCCATTCGGCCGCCAAGATAAACATCCGAAGCAGAACCATCAGTTCGCGGTTCACCGTCGCGATCTTCATGCCCGCGGCCTCTGGACTATGCAGACCGGTCCAGCCTTTCACGTAAACTTCGCGGCACGTAAAGAAACCGTCTGCACCGACGTGGCGCTTCTTGATCTTCTCCGCGAGCATTTGCGCGGCACGCATTTGAGGCGTCGTTACACAGGAATAAATACGATGGGGGTGGGATTCCAGGTAGCCGCACCATTCCGCCGCCTGGGCAGTGTGCGCCAGCGACACGCACAAATCGGACGATCCCAGTTTGTCCTTCGCGGCCGCGTCCGCCAACTCAAACAGGAGGGCGAGCGCCGCGTATATTTCGAGAGTCTTTGGGTGAGCACCCTTAGCATCGTTTACGTGTCCCAAGATGAGTTTCTTATCGAGTTCCGTCGCCTTCGCAAGGTCATCGAAGCTCCACCCGCATTCCTTTCGCAGCCTATCAACGTTACGCCCCAAAGCGCTCTTAATCTTGGCCGATTCGGTTCCACTCGGTTGAGCACCATTAGCCGCTCCGGCTTCTCTGGATGCCGCGGCGGCCTCGGCGCCTTGCAGCGCCATCGCCTCCAAGACTCTAGATGCAGCCAGTCCCTTGTAGTGCGTCACCATCTTAAGCAATTCGTGAGGTCGCGTTCTATGAACTCGATATCCTTCGGACTGAAAAATGACGGGGACGCGGGGTCTGCGTTCGGATCCTTTAGCGTTACCTTCGCCAAGGTGTCCTGAACCAGCCAATTTGCACGATCCCCAATCCAGTGCTCGTACCATTGAGCGGACTCCTCTCACCCACGATCAAAGTGGCTTCGAATGCGACGGTCGTGAACCAACGCGCCATTGGCGTTCGAGCCCTTTTCCGGTATCACCAATTTTCCCGCTGTAGACAACTGTCCGTGTTACGACCTGTTTTTCAATGAGCCGCAATTTGGCCCAGGGAATACCTGGCAGACGAATCTTTTTGGGGCTGGAGACGCTTCGGGAACTTACACGATAGCACCAGCCGTTCCCGAGCCCAGTTCGGTCATTCTACTCGTGACGGGGGTTGTGTTGCTGGGATTCCTGGGGACGGCGCAAGCTCCTGAGGGGCGGTCTATCCAGAGCACCCCGGACAACTGCGCAAAAAGTGATCTGATCCAGCTCCGTCATGCGACAGCTCGTGGCCTAGCCGCTACGCCGCTTGGTATCTGAATCAATCACCTAGGCGTAATTCGATTCAAGGAGCAGATTGCGCCTGTATGACGGCGCATCCTTCCATTAGTTTTTCTTCGGGGTAGCGACGGGCGATCAAAAATAGTTATGGAAGGGTGCCCGACAATCCGGACGGAACCGTAATCCGACGCCCATCGTTCCTATGAGCGGGAATACACGATAGCAGCTTCGGCGAATTTTGAGGGCCTGGCGACCCGTAGATCGCGGACTCCTCCACGTCCGGTAGTCCGAGTGCGATTTATTGTACAGTCTCGAAATCATCTTCTTTCTTGGATTTAATAAGCCGACGATCCAGTCAGCGGCACCTTCCGATTTAGCCCGAGCACCAGCAGTGGTCCAAACCGCCGCCCTTGGGGCCACCGGCAACCGCAAAGTTAGATACGCGGCAACCGGATGTATACTGCCGAAGTCGGGACGAGTGGAAATCCCGTCTTATCGCCGTCGGAGGATCGCGGACTATGCCTGGGAAAACTTTTCCTCTCTTGGCGGCATTTTGGCTCTATACGTTTTGGGCCGCGTCGCGGGAGGGCGCCAGCATTCGAGCGGCGGAAGGCCGCCCACGGCCAAGCTGGGGTTGTCTTAAAGGCTGTCCCCGAAGGAGGATATCACAATGTCGAATGGAATCATGATCGGTTCAGACTGCGCGGACTGGTGGGAGAAACACATCAAGGATTTCAAGGACGATCTGGGCGACTACGTGGAAAAGAATCCCGGCTACTTCTCGATCGCGGTAGCCACCGCGGGAGCGACCGTGGCGGACTTGGGGGATGCGTTTATCATTGATACGCTACGGCTAGGCGAAGGCGCCGCCGAAGGAAGTCTCAAGGGCATCGTCCGGGATACCTTCCGAGTGATGAGTTTCATTCCACCGGGCCGGGTATTGAAAGTGGCCGCCGGAGTAGGGAGGGTTGGAAGAGCCATTGAAGTGGCCGAAGCATTTCGCGCCGTGGAAGGCGGGACTTGCGTGCCGATCTCGATCGTGCAGGCCATCAAGACGGCAGGCTACAAAATGGCGATCGGGCTGCCCGAGGTGGCGAAGGCTTTAGGCGTCGATCTGAAAGTGATCGAGGAGTTCGGTACCAAGGAAAAGTTGATCGAACCCGCCCTGCAGAAGCTCGGACTGGTTTTTGAAAAAATCACCAACCCTGTCGCGAAGACTTTCGAGGAGGTCGCGGCTTTTTCGCGAAAGGCCCAAAGTCCCCTCATGATGAGGTTGGAAACCCAGGTGATGAAAGACGGCAAGTTAGTGATGGAGGGGCACCGTACGCTGGTGGCCGAAACAAAAGCGGGCATGCGGATTATCGACCGCGAAGGCGTGTTCAGGTCGCTGGAAGAGTTGAGCAAGCACTACGGGTATGTTTTCAAGATCGACACAGCCTCGCCCTTCTTCATTATCAAAAACGCCCTGCTCGATGAAACGCTGCTGGCTCGTGTGAACAACTTAGGAGCCCTGGCATGCCTGGTAGTGCGAACGTCGGGGGCGGTCCTGGATTTCAACCAAGCTAGGATGCCGGTTGAATTCATCAAGAAGGACTTTGCAAATTACCTGAAGCAGCGCGGCAAGACCCCGCCGCTCAACCAGCGGGAGATCCTCATTTCCGGTGGTAAGTCCGTAATGGTGAAAGCCGGCGACACGCTATCCGGAATCGCCGGGCGCGAGTATAAAAGCGAGCAACTCTGGCCGCTGATTTACGACCTGAACAAGGAGAAGATCGGGCCGAATCCTAATCGCATCCAGGTTGGCATGAATCTCCTGCTGCTTCCGATCAACACGTATTCGCCACAGGAAATCGCCGCGGCCAGGCAGCGCGCTCCCTCCTGGAAGGCTTTTGGAGGCTGAAGAATCCCTCAACCTGATGTCGAAGACGTGCCCGGGGTGACGGCGCGAGTCCAGAGCAAGCTACAAACCTGCAAGCTGGTTAACGCATGCGCTGAATTTCTCACACGACGATCGCGTTGGCCGCCATTCCTATGACCAGCACCAAATCACCGATCTGATCCTGCGAGGTGCATTTAAAATTTGATAGATCCCCTAGCGTTCGGCCGTTCCCATACTAGCTGAAAGCGAAGTGTTTAATGGCTGAGTCGCGAGTGAGCCGCGTATCCGGCGCCCTATTCGCCCATCCCCCTTTGCCGAATGAGCGCAAGGATTTCGCGCTTTCGAGCGATTTAGCTCAGTTTAGCCGATCAAGAAGCCACCAGGTCCTGAGTGACGCGCCATCCGGAAGTTATCCGAGCAACACGGAAGCTTCCGATCATGATACGTATCGTGCCGGTGAGTACACTTCAATCCCCTCGGTCGCGCCAGTTAGAAGGAAGTGGAATGAGCACAATTGAACGCGTGCTGAAGCACGCCCAAGCGGGCGAGTCCGATCTGCCGCTATCGGTGCAATTTCTGGTGCGCCCCCGCGACTCGTCCCACGCTGCCGTATCCTTGTGTTGAAGAAGCAATGAAAAGCTCGGTCTCCCGACTTATTTGGATCTCACTTGCTGGCATTGTGCTGGGCGCCGGATTCTGGATGAGAGGTGTTTCCTTCAGCGGCATTGGGCATAACGCCGCGACGTGGCCGAAATCAAATTTCGTCACACTGTACTTTGCCGATGGTGGATTGTTCGTTCCCGTCTCCCGTCGCGCACCCGCCAGTGACGACCTCATCCGTACAGCACTCGACAACTTGCTGAGCGGACCACCCGCCAACAGCGGCCTGACCGGAGTGATTCCGAACGGCGTTAGGGTCCTTTCCATCACCGTCTCCGGGGGCGTGGCTCGAATCGATCTTTCAGCGGAGTTTCTCGCGGGTCAAGCCAACGCGAGTCCCGCCAATGCGTCCTCCGCTGCAAACTCGATTGTGGAAACCCTCACCTCTTTCCCGGGTGTGCATTCGGTCGCCCTCAGCGTGGAAGGGAGATCGCTTGGGCCGGAAAGACAACATGAACCCCTGCTGTACTTCACCTCTGCCCGCGGACTCGTTGCGGTTCCCGATCCGGCGACGAACCCGCGCGACGCGATCTCTCATTTTCTCAATGGGCCGCCGTCTGCAAACCTCACGGGCCTTCCGTCTGACGTGCGCCTATTGAGATACGAATACGCGCCCGCGGAACGGCTCGTGGCTTTGGATTTCACCTACACGCCGTCCGTGCGAACTCTGGCGCTCGAAACTCCCGAGCGGGTTCGCTTCGTTCTTTTAGGCTTAATCGCGAGCCTGACGGAGTTTCCGGAGGTCGAAGCCGTGCAACTTGATTTTGAGGGCAGGACGCGCCTCGGCGTGGGACAATGCAGTGATTTGCTGCGCACCCGGCAACGGCGACCGGAGCTTTTCAATGACGAGCGGTTGCTCGGCCGCTGAATGCCCATGAATCTACCATGAGCGGGTTCGGTTTCGCATGATTTACTTCGACAATGCCGCTACGTCGTGGCCCAAGCCGGACAACGTCCGGGCGGCGCTCAGTGAATATTTCGGCGAAGCCGGCGGGAATCCGGGACGCTCAGGCCATCGCATGTCGGTTGCCGCCGCGCGGTTGATCGAAGAGGCGCGCGAGCTTCTGGCTGGACTGTTTCGCGTCACCGATCCCAGCCGGATCGTCTTCACGCACAATGCCACGCATGCATTGAACCTGGCGATTTACGGACTTTTCCATGGCGGAATCGTGCGCCCCGGCGATCATGTGGTCACCACCAGCGTGGAACATAATTCCGTCATGCGCCCTCTGCGTCATCTTGAATCCCTGGGCGTGGGACTGGCCGTGGCGGCGTGCGCCTCAGACGGATCACTCGACCCCGAACGCGTTCGCTCCGCGCTTCAGCCGAACACGCGGCTTGTCGTGAGCACGCACGCATCGAACGTAACCGGCGGGATTCTGCCTGTCGAAGCGCTGGGAGCCTTGGCCCACGATCACGGCGCGATTTTTCTTCTCGACGCGTCTCAGAGCGCGGGGTCTATTTCCATCGCCGTTCACGAGATCGGCGTGGACCTGCTCGCGTTTACGGGACACAAAGGATTGCAGGGGCCGACGGGAACCGGCGGCCTATACATTCGGGAGGGGGTTGAGCTTGATCCCTTGATTCGTGGCGGAACTGGAAGTCAGTCCGCGTTTGAGGGTCAGCCCGAATTCCTCCCGGACGCCTACGAGAGCGGAACGCCAAACACTATTGGGCTCGCGGGATTGGCGGCCGCGGTGCGATTTCTTTCCGAGATCGGAATCGAAACGGTGATGCGGCATGAACGTGAACTGCTCGCGCAATTCCTGGAAGGATGCGCGAAGATTCCGGGCGTGCTGATCTATGGAACTGGGGATCTTGCAAAACGCTGCGGAATCGTGTCCTTCAATATCGCCGGTGCGACGCCCTCGGAAGTTTCGCTCATGCTCGATGAGTCATTCGGGATCATGTCGCGCCCGGGCCTGCATTGCGCCCCCGCCGCGCATCGCACTTTGCGTACGTTTCCAACAGGAACTGTTCGTTTCAGCTTCGGATGGTTCAACACAACGCGTGAAATCGAAGAAGCCTTGCAAGCACTTCGCGAGATTTCCGTATGGGCCGCGAGCGGCGCGGCGGTATCGGCACAGAGGGACGCGTGAGCTGCGTGGAATTGAGATCCCGTACTTTGGAGCTGAACCCAGAAATATGGACGGCCTGATCAGCTTCTTCGGCTCGCATCACGCGATCCGCGCGGACACGCAGTTAAGGCGCGGCGGGTACGCGTCTCAATTGATCCCTGGACCCAAAGAATTGAGTCCCAACTGCGGTGTCGCGGTTCGCTTTGAATATGATCGGCGAGACGACGTGCTCGCGTATCTCGCCGGAAAAAACATTCAGATCGAGGACGTTCATTATTACGTTCCTCGAACCGACGCCTGGATGGCCAGGAAGGCTTAACACCAGGGGCACTGCAGCTATGTCCGCACCTACGCTTGAAATCGGCTCTCCCACAAAGCGGCGTGACCCCGTGCGGATCACGGCCGTCGGGATGGGCGTCGTCTCGGGGATGTTGGCCGTGGCCGCCGGCGCCTTTTTCAACGTCCGTCCGCCCGAAGCCTACGGTATCTGCATGGCCTGTCACGGACGCGATTTAGTGAATTGGATCGTAAACAGGCTCGCCGGGACGCACCTGGAGGTCGCCGATGCCTCGCTCGTATTTCCGGTCCTAACCACCGTTGGCGCACTCCTGGGGGCATTCGTGGCCGCGAAGAGTAGCCGCGAATTTCGCTGGCGAAGGCCGGAAAATCCCCTGAAGACCTTCGTGTATGGATTTCTGGTGATGCAATGTGCTTTGGTCGCTGGGGGATGCTCGATCCGGCTGCTATTGCGAACGGCCGCCGCCGACACGCTCGGCTTGCTCGGGTTGAGCGGGATGGTTGCCGGGGTCGTGATCGGCACCTTGTGGATGCGCTGGAGGGCCATGCGATGACGGCCGCGGTCGCCACTCTCCTCGTCGGCCTCGTGATCGGCTACCTGGCCCAGCGTTCCCGGATGTGCTTCGTCGGCGGCATTCGAGATTTTATTCTTGTGCGCGACACGGAATTGCTGAAGGGCTTTTTTGCTTTCGGACTCACCGCTTGGATTGCTTTTCCGCTCGCCGGCTGGATTGCCGGATCGCCGCGCGTGGTGTTTGTTCGGGGAGACGCAGCGACAATCGTGTTGACCGTCGCGGGCGGGTTGGGCGTTGGGCTCTTTTCGACGCTGACGAACGGGTGTCCTCTGCGTCAGCACGTGCTGGCCGCGCAAGGCATCGTCAGTTCGTGGACCTATCTAGCTGGCTTCCTGGCGGGAGCCGTCATTTTTCATCTGTGGGTCGCGCCGTGGTTGTTTCGCGCGCTTCCATGAATTTGCCCGACTTGCGGTTTATGACGGTACGGGATCGGTGTGATACAGTTTTTAACAATTCGTCGCGGGAGCTCAGAATTCTGATCGAGAGGTGAAGCATGAAGCAATTCAAAAGATTTTCGAGCGCGGCCGTCGTGATCGCTGTTCTGTGCGTCGCCTGGCTCACGTGGTCGGGCAGCAGGCATGCGAAGCAGACTGGGGTTGCCCACGCGCAAGCCGATAACTGGACAACACCCATTTCCGCGCGGATGGGAATCCGGCTGCTCGAGAGTCGCGATGCAAGCGGACCGGCCGCCTATCCGGTGCAGCCAGGAGACCTGCTCTTCTTCACGAACTCCGGCACGTCCTATGGCGCAAAGAATTCTACGAACTCTGTGGTGGTGATCAACGCGAAGACGAAGAAGCCGATCGCAATTTCTAATCTGAGCTCGGGCTACACCGACAAATACGGGAGCCACGGGATCGGGCTGTCGCCCGACGCGAAATATATTTACCTGCCCAGCCTCGCCAATATTGGAGGCGCCGATCCGCCGGGAAAGGCCCCCAACTCGACGCTGATTCTGGATGCAAGGACTTTGAAGCTCCATCAGGTGATCGCCTCGGGCGGTCCTCCCCACCATGTCAAAATCTTCCGCGATTGGACGGGCAAGGACCGTGTCCTCGTGGAAGATTGGAACTGGATCACGACCTCTCAGAATGGGAAAGGCATCTACGAGCTTGATCCTAATAACGACAACAAAGTAGTTGCGGGTTTATTGCCGGGCGATGTCCACGGCGGCATGTATAGTACGTTCTCGACGCCCGACGGCAAATACTTTTATGCGTCCGTGCCACCACCGGGCCGAGGGGATCTGATGGCCGCGATCGACGGATACATGGCGAAGATCGACATCGCGACGTGGAAAGTGGTGCAGCAGATTCCGATGAAGAAGTATCCGCTGTGGACCGTTTTCTCGAAGGACGGAAAATGGGCTTGGGTCACGCAGTCGGCCGACGAATCCGTTTTGAAGATTCAACGCGGGGTTGCGCCCGGAGAACGCGACAAGGTCGTGGCTGAAATTCGAACCGGTCCTGGACCTTACGGGATGCGCCTGACGCTGGATGAAAAAGAAGTGTGGGTCGCGGACAAAGGTGAATTAGGACCGAAGGACGGATCCACGATCACAATTATCGATACGCAGCAGAACCGCGTGAAGCAGGCGATTGAAACGGATTGCATTCGGAACGATCACATCATCCTTTCTCCGGACGGCTCCGAAATGTGGGCGACGTGTAATTCGTCGTTTGAGATCGTCGTGCTGGACGCCAAGACGCACGCCATCAAGAATCGTATCCCCATGCCGAACTCAGGCGACAGCCACGGGGGCGTCTTTGTTGCGTACACGCCCGGTCCCGGCGGCGTCAAAGCCGAGGTTGTATCCGATCAAAATGGACTGCAAGGCAGCGCCCTAGACGCATATCTCAAAGGGACTCCGTGGGCGATGGCTGGAGGCCGATAACATGCCCACGATCGAATCCATCCCCATTCCGGCGGTCGAGACGGCCGGTACCGAAGCTCCACCGGCGCAACGCATCGGCGGCTCGCGATGGCTGCGCGCGGCGGCACTGGCGCTGATCGGATTGATCGCGGCGTGGTCATGGCTTTTCGTGGTTTCGAAATGGGGACCCGAAAGCCGCATCGACATCCTCACCTTCAAAGCCGGCCTAACCTCGCAGATTATGCGCGCGCTGATGAAAGAAGCGCACGGAGCCGGACACCACGATCACACTTCCGCGATGATCTCCGGCATTTACGCAACGCCCACCTATTACTCGATGACCGAGCAGACGGCGGATTCGGCGAAGTATCTGCCCGACAAATTCGCCGTCTTCTACGTATTCGAAGACGTCCACATGGGTCAACTCCCCGAGGCGCCTCCCGCGGTCCACCTCCGAATGGACGACGGACGACAGGCCGCTCCGCTCGACACCGAGGTGCTTCGCAATTCTTTTCACCACCGCGCAACGGTCGTGCGTTTTCCCCTGAACGACTCGCAAGGAAAGCCGCTTTTCACCGATAAAACATCTTCGTTCGAACTGGTGGCCGACGATAACAGCATGCCCGGCATGCATATGGAGCAAGCCATGCGGTGGACTCTCCCGATCGTCTACCCGAAAAATATGAAAGACGACAGCGCGCTTTCGTTGCCGACGTTGTTCGGCTTGTTGGCTGGCCTGCTCGCGGTGCTATCGCCGTGCCTGTTGCAGCTCACGGTTTATTACACGTTTGCGCTGGCGGGCGTGAACATGCGTTCCGATGCCGCGAACCTGCCGGGAGCGCGTGCGCAGGTGATCCGCACGGCGCTGTTTTTTATCGCCGGCTTCACCATCGTATTCACCGCGACCGGCTCGCTCGCCGGATTGGCCGGCCAAAAGCTTCAGACCTCCGGCCTTATGGAATCGCTCAACCGTCCGCTGATGATCGCCGCCGGAATTGGGGTGCTGATACTCGGAATTTGGGTCGGAGCAACCGCCGGAGCACCCGGGCTTTGCAAACTGCCCGGATTCGCGAAACCGCGCGGCGAATCGAAGTTGTTGGACGGTTTAAAGATGATGTTTATGGGATCAGCCTTCGCCGTGGGTTGCTCGACCTGCTTCGGAGGAGCGCTCTTTATCTCGCTCATGATTTACGTCGGAGCCGTCGGCTCCGCGGCTCTCGGCGCATTCGCTTTGTTCCTGTTCTCACTTGGAATCGCGATTCCTTATTTGCTGGCAGCGTTCTTTCTATCGCGTGCGCTGCCGCTGTTGGTCTCGCTGCAAAAAACAGCGTCCGGCGTGGGACTGGTCTGCAGCGTCGTCCTGACGTTCTTCGGCGTGCTTCTCATCACCGATAATTTTCACGTTCCCAGTAACCTGCTGTACCGGCTCTACCTAGGGTTGTAATCGGTATTCTTGCAGCCGGCGATCGCGGCGGCCTTAAGCGGGATCGTTCTTTCGAACCTTAAGGAAAACGACGATTCGTTGCGTCCGATAATGGTGGATATTGGGCGGCAAACTCGCATTGAAATCTCGCCGAGGTCAATGCTAATCTCCAGGCGCATTGACGAGCGGATTGCGACGCCGTCTAGTTTGCCTTCGGAATGCAGCGCGGGTCGGCGATTTCGACGCGGCGGTTCTTGGCGCGGCCCTCGTCGTTGCCATTATCGGCGACGGGTTTGGTCTTACCGTAGCCTTTGAACGTGAGGCGGCCCGCGGCGACGCCGTGCTGGGTAAGCCAGGTCATGACGGATTTGGCGCGTGATTCTGAGAGCGTCTGGTTATAGGCGTCGTTGCCGACGTTGTCAGTGTGTCCCTGCACTTCAAGTTTGAGCGCCTTGTCAGCCGTCAGGATTCCCACAACTTGCTGCAGCACCCCGTCCGATACCGGCTGGAGCGTGGACTTATTGAAGTCGAAGAGCACGCCATAGAGCGCGACGTGGCAGGTCTTGGCGAGGCTGGCGCTGAGATCGCCTGCGTCGGCAACCTTGATAGAGTATCCGCCACCGCCGAAGACGAGATAGGCCCAAATGTTTCGGCCCTTCTGTGTATAGTGCGCGTAGAGGACTGCTTTGCTTTCGTTGACAATGGTCCAACCGGCTTTGCTCAGCGCATCTTTATAAGCGGTAACGAACAGTAGGTTCGAGAGCCCGGGCAGGTCGTAGACACGGACAATGCCCGCCGGCGCGACCATCTCGGCTTGGCTTGAGTCTTTCGGAGTCACCATGAACGCTCCGGCATCAATCTGGCCGCCGTGGGAGCGGGACCCGGGCAGAGGCGCAAGGTAGGGAAAGTCGGCTTCAACCGAGATCTTTTCTGGTTCCGCGGCGGGTGTGTTGAGCGTGAGCGAAATGGGTGGCGGCCCAGCTTCGATCGCTTCCACAATAAGATACAGGGGGCTGCCCGAAATTTCGATGTTGACCCAGGCCTGGACGCCGTTTCGCGAATAATTCATCATTTCTCGAAATCCACCGTTGCGAGTGGATTTAACGCTGCTCCATCCGTTCTCGATGAAAGCGGCTTTGACGATGGTCCATCCCTTTTCAACATCGGTGGTGCCGGGAATCACGCCGATCATGTTCCAATGCTTCCCGCGCCGTGCCGTTCCGGTCGCGTGGTCAGGAGGAAAGTAAGCTTCTTCATAGAGGTCGAAGGGAATTTCTTTCCGCAACTGGACCAGGTTAGTAAGGAACGAGAGTTCCGCGGGCAGCTGCACGGGGGCCTGTGCCGAAGCGGGTGTGGCGGCGAGGACCAGAAAAGCGACGGCAGACACGAGTGATGAGGTTTGGAGGCGTTGAGAAGATGGCATACTCGAAGGGAACCCACCAGTGTACAGGGTCGCACGCGCTACCGATAATGCTGCACATCGGGCATTTCTACTAGCGCGTTATATGGCGACGTCCATCGATTGGGGTCTTCGTGATTCGATAAAAGATTTTTCAATCGCCACGAAGATGAAGTCGATTGACAACTGAGTGCCCGAGCGGTGCCGCTTTGTATTCGGTGCATCTCGTTCACTTCCATTTACGACGCGCGTTCTGAATGCCTCGCAAGCACTCACCGTAACTTTCCTTTTCCTCCCATCGAACCACCTTACGAGTGACTTACAACGCCCACCTCTTTGCCTCCTGGCGCAACCTGCTAGCCTTCTGGATCGGCTCCCTCATGGTTGCCATCGGAGTTGCCCTTCACATCCCCATGTTGCTTATGGGACGCCACACCAGCTGGCGACTTGCCGGCATGCCCATGGGGACGCCTATGCTCATCGGCATGGCGCTCATCGTCCTGGGAATCGCCGCGGCTGGGTACGGCCTGCTGCCCCGCCGTCCCGCGCAGCACTCCACGCACGAATCCATTTTTCCGCCTGAAGACGCTCCGCTCACGAGGGCACATTGGATACAGATTGCCGTCCTGGCTATCGCCCTCGTAATCGACGTCATGAAGGCCGCTAGCCTCGGCTTCGTAATCCCCGGCATGCGCGTCGAATACGGACTTAACGCAGCTCAGGTCGACGTGCTTCCGGTCTGCGCCCTCCTCGGCACCACCGTCGGATCCTTCATCTGGGGAGTCCTCGCCGACATCTACGGCCGCCGAGCGTCCATCCTACTCGCCGCGGTCTTGTTCGTCGGCACCTCCATCTGCGGAGCCATGCCCTCCTTCGCCTGGAACATTTTCATGTGCTTTATGATGGGACTCGCCGCCGGAGGTATGCTCCCTGTCGCCAACGCACTCCTCGCCGAGATCATGCCAACCCGGCATCGCGGCTGGTGCCTGGTGCTCATCGGAGGCATCGGCACCGTGGGAGGCTACTTCGCCACCAGCGCCTCGTCCGCGCTCCTGCAGCCCTACTTCGGATGGCGCATCATGTGGCTTATCGGATTTCCCACCGGACTCCTACTCATAGCCCTCAGTCCGCTTCTCCCCGAATCCGCCCGCTTCCTGCTCGAAATGGGACGCGTGGAAGAAGCTCGCCTAACCCTCGCCCGCTACGGCGGAAAAATCGCCAGAGCGCAAGCTTTCCCGGCGAGCGCAGCCCGTGCCGCGAAGTCTCAGCCGCTCCTCGGCGTCACCATCGCTCTCACCCTTGCCGCCCTCGCCTGGGGCTTCGCCAATTTCGGCATCCTTCTGTGGCTACCCACCGCGCTTGTCGCGGAGGGCCGTAGCGTCGGACTGGCCAGCGCCGTTATCGCCCGCTCCTCGCTCATCGCCATTCCCACCGTCGCCGTCGCCACCTACCTCTACAGCCTCTGGAGCACCAAGCGCGTCCTGATCCTGGCCATCGCCGTCACCGCGCTTGGCCTCGTCGCCACCCTCCTCCGCAATGACAGTGCGCTCCCGCTGCTGTCCAGCCCACTCATCTCCGTCTCGCTCCTTGTGGTCGGAACCAGCGCCGTGATCTCAATCCTGATGCCCTATGCCGCGGAAAGCTTCCCCGTCCGCCAGCGCGGCCGAGCCGCAGGTTGGATCGCCGGCTGCAGTAAAGTCGGGGGCGTCATGGCTCAGTCACTAGGAGTCTTCTCCCTGGTACCCGCATTTGGACTCGCCGCGGGAGGCCTCGCCCTACCCATGCTCGCCTCTCTCCTGCTCGTCGCCGCCTTCGGTCACGAGACCCGCGGCCGCGACCTGCGCGACCTCGAAACCGAAGCTAAATCCGCCGCCGCTCCATAGCCCTGCCGGTCATCGCTCCCGCCGCGATTAGCCCAGCCGCCATCCCTCCGTGCCACACCAACAAATGCGGAGCCTGCGGAAACATGCACTGCGCCTGATCCACCATCAGTGCGAGAAAAACCGCCACTGCTGTCAGCGCCGCACCCAGCCCAGCCGATGCAAACAGCGTGCCCCGCCGCGCCATCGCCCAAAACATCGCAGCCGCCGGAACCGCGACGCTCAACTCCAGGATTGCGCACGGCGTTCCTTCCGCCACGAACGCGTGCGGCATTCTCCACGGAAACAGCAACGCCATCGCCGCGGCAACTCCGGCCAGAAGCCACGCCGGCGCTATCGGCCCGAAAACCCGGCTCCCCGGAACCATTCGCCTCACAAGCTGAGCCGAGAAGTAAACACCCCCACCCGCGAACAAAGCCACCATTCCGCCGGTCTGCGCCGCCGTCATCAGATGAAATCCCGCCCCATCCATAGCCGCCATCAACGCCGTCGCGCACGCCCCGAAAACGAGCACGATCTGAACCACCAGCACGCCATTCGAGGGCAGTGGTTTCACCACCTGCAGCGCCTTCTTCAGGTCGTTGCTCACCTCCCGTAGAACCTCCGGCCGCACTGCAATCTCATCAGCGGCTGCCCACGCCGCCAGCCGCAGTTCCACTTCGCTGTCAGCGCGATCGTGCCGCATCTCCACGCTCCTTCCCCAAGGCGTTTCGCAGTGTTTCATAGGCCCGATGCGCTCTCTGCTTCACCGCTCCCACTGTCGACGCAGTCGCCTTTGCTACCTCTCCCAAACTCATCCCCGATACTTTTAGCATCACCAGCACCTCGCGCTGCGACTCCGGCAGATCCGCGATCAAATACTCAATCTCACCAGCATCCCGCTCAGCCTCCGGCGCATGCTGGTACGCTGAATCCGGCGGGCTCGCCACCAACACCTCCCGAGCCTTCATCCTCCGCCGCTTACGATATGCATCCAGCCGCGTGTGCCTGGCAATCGCGTAAATCCACGGCATCACCGGCTCGGAGTCGCGATACGTGTGCCGCGACCTATGGATCTTGATCCAGCACTCCTGCAGCAAATCTTCCGCACCCTCGCGATCCGCGCGCCCGCCCACCTGCAAGGCCCCGAAGTAGCGCAGCAGCGGGGGCGAAAGGCGCCTGACCAACTCGTCCACGGCGCCGGCATCGGCACATTGATAGTGCTTCATAAGAGTCCTCAGCTCGCTGTCTTCGATAGGGTTCCTACGCATCTACTTCGAATCCGCCGCGCTTTTAAGTTACGCCTTCTCAATCATGCCGTAACTTTCTTGTTTTCGCGAACGAAGCACTAGTGGGATGACCCCTACCGAACTGAATAAACTCCAACAACAAACCTGGACCGCGGGTGACTTCCCCAAGATGGGTGTCGAACTTTCCATCGTCGGCGAACTTCTCTGCGAATCCATCCCGGTCCTCGCCGGTGACCGCGTCCTCGACGTTGGCACCGCTTCCGGCAACACCGCACTTGCGGCGGCCCGGCGCCGAGCCATCGTAACCGGCATCGATATAACGCCGGCCTTGCTTGAGCGCGCTCGCCAGCGCGCCGCTGCCGAGGGGATCCACGTCGACTTTGAGGAAGGCGACGCCACCGCGCTCACCTTCCAGGACGGTTCCTTCGATGTCGTCATGAGCACCTTCGGCGCGATTTTCGCGCCCAACCCCGAAAAGACTGCCTCAGAGCTGGCCCGCGTCTGCCGGTCCGGCGGCAAGATCGCCATGGCCAACTGGACGCCAGACGGACTGCTCGGCAAGTTCTTTCGCCTCCTCGCACGCTACTCCGCACCCGGCACCCAGGTCGATCTCCCCGTCTCATGGGGCGACGAATCTATCCTGAACCAGCGTCTGGGCCGCTATGTCTCCGATCTCCAAATCGAGCGTCGGAGTGTCCGCTTCCGTTCACCCTCGTCCGCACACTGGGTCGAGTTCATGAAGACCAATTTTGGTCCAGCGATCAACGCGTTCCAGTTCTCCGCACCCGACGCCCAACAGCGCCTCACCAATGAGATGGCCGACCTCATCCGCAGCTTCGACCGATCGCCCAATGCCACCATCCTCGGCGAGAGCGAGTATCTCGATATCGTCGCGATCCGTCGCTGACTCCAGTCGTCCTGTTTTGCGTTGATGTTCGACCCCGTTCAGAGGTAATGTCCTCGATGACGTAGCCACCGTTAACGCCCACTAAAAGGGGTGGAATGCCCGATTTGATTGCACTTCAGAAGATTGCCGGCTGGGAGAAACTGAAGACGCTGGTGCTCGACAGCGTCGCCTCGCCGATTACAAAGCGCGTCTACAACATGGCGCTCGACGAGTTCCTGGGCTGGTTCCAGCAGGCGCCGCGGCCCGGCTTCCCCAAGGCCACCGTGAGCGCGTGGCGGGTATCGCTGGAGGACCGCCGCCTGGGCTCCTCGTCGATCATCGTCCGAATGTCGGCAATTCGCAAGCTGGCCGCCGATAACGGCTTGCGGGCAGAATACGCCGACCGCCGCTTGGCGTATTTTGACCGGCGTGAACCCGCCGGTCCCTTTCCGAAATTCGACGAGCTTACCGCAGCAATCGGGGTTCAGTAGAAGCTGGTGATTCTCTATTGGAGGCTCCTCAAGGGCGCGAACGTTACGACTCTACTGCCTGCCATCGTCTTCGACTGGCACGATGTTTTCCGATTTCCTTGGAAACCGTGATGCAGCTTGCGCACGGGCAATTTTACTAACGGCACAGCTCCTCCAAAGTGAGGACCAGCGATTGTGGGTACATGAGGACCGAGAGCCTTGATTCCTTCAATATCCGGAACACATCAGGTAGGCAACTCGGCTCCGCGATCATGCATCGGCAAAGGAGCGCCTCGTGAAGCTGAGTGTCGTCCACCACGAAGCCGCCGGACCGACTCACAGCGGGAGGCGTTGGAAACCGATGCAAGTCCCGCACAGTTACTACCATCCGACAAGCGCTGGAATCTTGTTCGTCTCAGGCCGCCCACGAACGCTCGCGATGGTGCCATTTAGACTGTGCCCATTTTTGTGCCGACTCCCTGCATATAGGCGTTGCGATCGGTTGCTCGCATGAATCGCGCGGAGCCGGCGAAGTGTTTGATAACTCGCAACAACGGGTAACCGTCAACAACCACTGCGCCCACTGCTAAGTCTTTGAAAATAGGGTTTTTCCTGGTTCGGGACCAGGAGGCCGGCGGTTCGAATCCACTCGCCCCGACCAAACTTCCCTCAAGGTTTCGTTCCCATACAGCGGCGGGTTGATTTAGGCGGTCTCCGCGTTTACGGCTTCGGTATGGGTCTCCATGTCGTTGGTGAACATCATTACGAGCTCGCCGTTGTAGCGCACATCCATAAGGCGAACACCGTCGAAAGGACCGCCCAAAACCTCGATAATGGCTCCCTCCGGGACGATGATTGCGGAATTCCTGGAATCCCGCTGTGCGATCGCCATGGCCCAACGAGTTAGACGAAAATACTGGCCGTGCATCATGCTATTCATCAAGGGGACTCCTTCCACACCCGGTCAGAAGAGGAAGTTCCCGGTTTCGGTGCAACGGCTCTCGAAAGACAGCGTACCTGGAACCGGGCACTTCGATGTCCGCGGTATTGCGTGTGATTCTAATGGAATTGAGTGTGTTTTGCCGACCGTGCGCGCCGACGGTATTCGGTCATCCGGCTTACATAGGTCACGGCGGTTGCCGACTCGTCATGCACCCGGCCGACGACGTCGAAGTTTAAAGGTCGCCGCCCGCGCGGGCCACGGGACCGACCTTTTTAGCGTGTTATACTTCCGTGGTCCAGAATCATCGACAGTTTTCTTCGTAAAGACTGTTCAGGGATGTACTGCGTGGCGGCGATAGGATGTCGGGTCATCGCCAGACGTGAGTGAGAGGAGTGGCCATGAAAACGAACAAAGCTCTCAAGCGACTGACCAAGATTGAAGCGTTGATGTCGGACCTTACGGATCGATATGCAACGGGTGCGGCGCACGTACAGGAAGCGCTTGAGCATGCCAAGGCCGCCGTCGTTCGCGCAAAGGATACGGTTAGCCTGCACGTATCCGCGGTCGCTAAGGCGGCCGTGGTCGCGGCCAAGGTGGCTCGAGGGGGAAAGGAAGCTGCGCCCGCTCGGAAGACCGCCGGCGCCAAGAAGGCCGCCGCAAAGGCAGGCATCGTAAAAACGCCAAAGAAAAGTGCGCCCATCAAGAAGCGCGCGGGAAAGACCGTAGCGAAAGCGCCAAGGAAAAGCGCGGCAACCAAGAAAGCCGCAAGCAAGACAGCGGGCGTTAAGAAGAGCGCTCCCCGGAGTGCTCCGGCGACGCCAGAAACTACCGCACAGTAACACGCCACACGAGTTTCGTCCGCAACGGGGCTTCCCCTCATCCCGCTCTCCAGCGGAAGCCATCCCGGGCAAAGCGCTACAACAAAATCTCCAGGGAAGCGTCGGGCTTCACGGAAGCCGCGGGGCTGCCCGTGCGATTCACGGCACGAGTTGCGTTGCGCCAGGCAGATCGCCCGCAGGCAGCGATGAGAACACCGGGAACGCCTCGGCGTTTAACGAAAGGCTGATGATGGGAATCGTCGAAACGATCTTGACGCCACCGGTGAAGTTGGGGAATCCGAGCGGCGCCGATCCGGTCATTCCGACATTGGAGGCGCCGTGTTGCAGCGGCCCGAGCGTAACGACCTGGATGCCCAATTTCGATCCCGCCGCGTTATACGCCGTGATCGTAATGGTCGCCGATTGCGTGGTCGAAGGATTCGCGTAAGCGATGCCCGTGGAGCTGGTCGCGGTTGCCTGGGCAAACGTGGCGAACTCGGTCGTAGGCGCCGTTTCGGCGGCGACACTCCCCTCGCCGGTCGCGACGCCGTTCTGGTAGAGGCGATACAGCACGCTGGCCTCCACCGGGCCGCTGCATCCACCCTGCGCCCATCCTTGCGATCCGGCGCCACCGAGACCGGCAATGCTCTGATCGTGGATGGACCCTCCCGGCGCAAGCACGTCGGTGCGGGTTGAAATGGTTCCCTGGCTGAAAGGAATCGCCAGTGGTGTGCCCTGGCTCGAATAGAAATTGGTCACGCAAGTGACCGTCTGCGGGGAGTAATTGAAGTACGTGAGCGTCGTCTGAAAACCGCCGCCGATCGCGAGTTGGGAGAAGTAATAGTTGTTCGACGAACTCAGCGGCGCGAGACCGTGAACAGAGCCCGGTCCTCCGAAAACCGAGGAGTGAGGACTGATCTGGCCCGTGGCAATGTTGATCGTGCCGAATACGCAACCGGATCCAGTGTAATAAGTGCCGTTTTCGAAGAGAAGTATGGAGGTAAGAAAGTCGTTACCGTCCGTCGTTCCCACCTGCGTGGCCGCGCCCGTCGCGGTGTTGATCGTATAAAGATTGCTGTTGTATTCCATGTACAGCGTGCTGGAGCCGACCGAAAGCGCAGAGTAGGTTCCCAGGCCGTTGCCGATGATGCTGGAGCCGATGGGCCCGATCGCTGTTTGGGCGCCGGTCTGCGGATTGATCGAGAATAGGGTGGCCGCGTTTTGACCAGTCCCGGAATCGCGCAGGCCGTACAGCCCGGAGGTGGTTGAGCCGAACGTGGCTAGATTACTTCCCACTATGCCTCCGATCTGCGTGGCGACTCCGGTGCTGGTATTAACGGAAAAAAGAATGCCATTTTGCTCGGTGTAGATCACGCCGTTTGCAATCGCCAGACCTGAAAACCCGCCGTTTCCCATATTGCCGATCAAAGTAAACACGCCAGAGTTCAGGTCCACGGTCCCGAAGGGGTTCTGCATTCCCCCATACTGTGACCCCAGCATGTACGCGTAATCGTCAGCTTTCAGATTGCTTGCGAATGAAACCATCATGCCGATCGATAAAAGACCGATGGCTGTGTGTTTGTGAAGATTCAAGGTTATCCTCCGGTAGGGTATCAACCAGTCTAGCGTGAGATGACACTCCGGCTGGTGCGCAGTTTTCCAGAAGCGCCTCATCGCGTGCGCCCGTCGGGTCCCCCAGGCAGTCGGCAATTCTTCGGTGTATAGTTGCCCGGAGGAGGTTTAGGGTCTATGAAGATCTCCACGGCCACGATGATCTTGACCGCATTCGTGACACCGCTCGCGGCGCAATGGTTGCAGCAGCGCACGCCCGGCATCCCGCGCACGGCCGATGGCAAACCCAACCTCACCGCTCCGGCGCCGCGCACCGCCGATGGCAAGCCCGACCTCACGGGTTTGTGGGTCGTCCCCATCGATACGGCCGTCGGAAACGTCACGGTCCGCAATGCCGGGGACCTCAAGCCCGGCGACATTCAGCCGTGGGCGCAGGCGTTGCTTCAGCAGCGCGCTGAGAACTTCGGCAAAGGGAACCCGCGATACCGATGCTTGCCGGAGGGGCCGGGCTACACGACGAAGGGAGGTATGAAGAGGTTCCTCCAGACTCCCGCAATGATCGTCATCTTGAACGAAGATCTCACGTACCGTCAGATTTTCATGGACGGACGCGCCTTAGAAACCGATCCCAACCCGAGCTGGATGGGATATTCGGTAGGCCACTGGGATGGAGACACGCTGGTGGTGGAGAGTGCGGGATTCAACGACCAGACCTGGCTCCATGACGGCTATCCTCACACCGAGAAGTTGCGCATGACGGAACGCTATCGGCGCACCGATTTCGGCCACCTGGAAATCGCCGTGACGTTCCAAGATCCGGAGGCTTACTCCAAGGCTTGGACAGTCCCCATCCACGCGGAGTTTGCTCCCGACACGACGTTACTCGAAGACGTGTGCAATGACAACGCTGAAAACGGGCAGGAGCATTGGGTCGGCAAGCTTTCGGATGCCGAGAAATCGAAGGTAAGCGTCGCGGCCGCGACTTTAGCGAAATATGTGGGCGTCTACAGGGGGCCGTATTTCAACTCGCTCCGCACGATTGAGGTTAGTTACTCTGGCGGCGCCTTGTTCATCAGCATAAACGGAGGGCCGAAGCAGCCAATCCTTCCACAGTCGGATGCCAGCTTTTCGGGCACCGGACTCACGTACCAATTCATCCGGGACGACCACGGGATCGCGACGGCTCTGCTTGAGGGTCATGTGGCTGGCGACTTCAAGTACGAACGCCAGAAGTAGCGTCTGGAAAACGGCATTGGGGTTGTTTCGTTATGCAGCGTGATCGGCCCTTCGCTGGTTGTTCAGTCAGTGAACCACAGGCATTTCGAGCGCGCTAAAATAGCGCGTCAGAACGACCGGGAACAGAGCGACGACCGAACCTCACACATCTTGCCGCCAAGCCTTCTACATTCCGAAATCGCACGCTGCTCCGCGTTGTACCGGTTGGGATCCGCACCCCATGCGACTAAATCCCCGCTCGCGGCAATCGCGCCGCAGGTATTGTTAAAAGAGGCGGCGGTGAAACACTTTGTCCCACCCTGTTTGACGCAGAATTGAACCGCCTGTTTGTCCGCTGTGGCCTTATCGGATTTTCCGTACGTGAAGCCGTACACTTTTTCCTTGGTGCTGTACGCGATCGATCCCCACGCCGCATCCGCGCTTTGGCCTCTGCATCGGATCTCGCAAAGCTCCCGCTGGTGGTCGTTCTGACCGGAGCAGGAAATCGTGCTGGAGTTATTACAGCCAGGCGCCCTGCTCATGCAATCAATCATGCAGTTAGCGCCATTGAGGTTGGAAACGAAAATCGGACGCGCCAGCAGACCCACCGCGATCAAAGTGAGTATCTTTGCAAAGCGCATCATCGGCACAAGGCGCATCATCAGCATAAAGCGCGTCATTAGCCTCTCCAACTACGTGCGATTGTACAAGATTTGCGACTGCGGAACTTCCATGATTCGGTGGCGGCTCAGTCGGCCCTTGCGGCTCAAATCCGCCCCGGCGAGGTGACGCCTCACTTTACAGGCGTGAACCGGTAATCGCCGGAGACGTGCATTTCCATCAAATATTTCACGTCTCCTTTTTCGTCGAAGACGAATCGGATACCCCAGGCGCCGAAGCCGGTGAACGTATTGTCCGACACGGCCACAAGCTGATAGTTGGGCTTTCCGACGACGGCTGCGAAGAGTTTCCCGTTAGACGTGGTAATCGCAATGGTCCGCAGGACCGGCTCATTCTGCCAGACGTCGAGCTCCTTATAGTTGCCCACGTATTTTGCGAGAATCTTGGGATCGACGTTCACTTCGGCGTTCTTCACGTCAGAAGCCTTACCCACCAGATGCTCGCCGTAGACCTTGGTCTCCAGGCAAACGAATTCGATCAGCTCGGTGTCGGGCGTGTAACGCAGTTCTAACTTTATGGTCCAGGGCTTGGAATAAATCGAAGGATCCGAATATGTGGCTTCGACCTCGATGTGCCCGAAATCAATGCGGCGGTAGCGTTCCGTCACTCTGAGGGCTTCCGAGTGCGGATGACCATCGCTATCGAGCCAGGTCTTGGCGTTATAGCCGTTGCTTTCGACGACGAGCGTATCGCCGTCCCAATGGCCCACGGAGTAACCCATCCAGCTGGGGTTCGGATCGGCTTCGAGCTTCCGGCCATCCATAAAGATCATGCGATAGGTGAGGTCGGGATGGAGAAAGACGATCACACTGGGATTTTGAACAATTCGCATCATGCCGCTGGACGCGGCTCCCCCGTCGGAGTTGAGGTAGTGGGGGCCCTCCGGTTGACAGAGCACGGAGGGGTTATCTTTCCCAAAGGTTTCCATGCGCTGTTTGCTGAGCGCATCGGCCGAGGGCTGAACGTCGCCCGCTTTTCCGTCCTTGATGACGTTGCGATCGTAGGAGGAAATACGCGTGAACAGGCCTGAGAAATCGGGCCTGCCATCGGCGGTGCGGCGTAGGCGCCGCCAAATCCGGTTTGCCGCCGGCCGTGCGGGGAATGCCCGGAGTTTGGAGCGTCGCCCACTGCGCCAGGAGGGGAGTTCCTATCGCCGAGATTGCAAGAGCGAGAGCGATTGGGAATTTCATCAAATACCTCCGCCATTCCGCGTGTCCGGGAGCCCCAAATCTGCTATCGTTCAATCCTATTCCATCCTGCGAGGGGACGCCAGTGCGTGCCTCCAGACAGTCCAGACCGCGTCCCACGTTGATCAAGAATCGCCCGTTTGGCGCGACGTCGTATGCTGGGCGGTTTCGCCGACGCGGTCGAGGCGGGTGTGTCGGATGCCTTCCATACCTCCAGCTGCGGGTGTTCTGCCTGAAGGGCGGAGATTTGCCTTGCGCACTTCGCCTGCCACAAACTCTGATCTATTTAATGTTCTAGAATGCTCCAATGCGCGCCTGGATTCCAATCGCGTCCTGCAGCTTGCTTTGCCTCGCCCTGGCGACGGCCGCAGAAACGCATTGGAGCCGACTCGTGCCAGGAATCTGACAATGTCTCGTTCGGCGCTCGCTCTAAAATCGGCTCTTCTGATTGTGACGGCAACGACTGCGGTCGTAGGCTACGCGAGCAACGCGCCGCTGGGAGCCGACGCAGCCTTCGTTGCGGCAAGCTTTCATTCGAATAATCTCGTTATATATCCCTTCAGGGGTTCGCCAATTGAAATTGAGCCTCCAAACGGGCTCAACGTAAACTTCATCTTGCTCGGGTCGAGTACGGACGGCGAGGCAGTCTACGGACAATCATCGTATCCGAACCGCTGGGCGGGGATAATCAAGATCGAGTTCAATCGGGCGCGAATTAGTATCGTGCCCGGCTCAGCTGGCCTCGGAGATGTCGCTAGCCTTATCGAGTCCCCTCAGTCAGGCAAGATTTTTGTTTCCGCACGGAGGCCCAAGGACGGTGGCTTCGAGTGCGGCGTCTTCGAGATCGATCCGAGGGCGGGCTCCCTTCGCCCGCTCCGAATTGGAACGTATCCGGACTGCGGTGGGCCAATCTCACCCGACGGAAGGCGTGAGATGAACGTGGCGCGCGACGTGTTGAGTTTACGCGACCTAGTGACCGGTTCAGTGGAGGACTTAGGGAAGGGTTTTCGCACGGGGGCTTGGTCGCCAGATGGCCGGTGGATCGCCGCAGTTACTGGCGATCGCGGATCAAGCCATGGGCTACTTCTGATAGACGCAAACAATACCTCAAGAAGGAGGAAGCTTGGTTCGGGCGACAGCCAACCCGTCTGGTCCCCAGATTCACGATGGCTTCTGACAATGAAGTCGCAGCTCGCGTGTGCCTGGACGCTCTACGGCGATAGCTTGGAGGTAATTAAGATCGATACTGGAAAGGGAACCGTATTATCGAGCTCTCACTGCGCTCCGGTGGGGAGCACGCCTGTGTGGGTTGCCCGTGACGTCGCAGACGAGAAAAAGACGGCCCGGAGCGCGGCCCGGACCGATAGGTAAAATGGCCGTGTCGCGGTTCGCAGGATGCCCGATCTCAGCTCCCAGTCCGCGTTTTCACTCCGGCAGAACGTCAGACCAAGCTTTTCAGCCGAGGGAATAGCCGGAAAGCATTCTCACGATAAATCGCATCGAGTTGCTCCTTCGAAAGGCCCAGGCTGGGAATCTCGTCTACTGTGGCCGGGATGTCTTGGGCGGGATAGTCCGTGCCGAACAGGATCTGAGAATTCGGGACAAGCTTGCTGAGCGCCGCAAACGGAAACGGGAAGGCGGCGTGGCCGATCTCGTAGTACTGCTTTCGAAAAAGATCGTACACCATCGGTTTCAGTTCCGGCCGTTTGGACGCCGCTACGCGGTCTTTCATCCGTCCGATCAGCATGGGAACGGCCCCTCCGGAGTGCGGCAGGATGAATTTGATATCGGGATTCTTTTCGAAGATACCGTGCACCAGGAGACTCGCCGCCGCGCGTGTGACATCAAAATCGAACTCGAGCATCGCGTCAGATACGGGAGGATCAATCGACCTGCAGCAGATCGGCGCGCCGCCGGGGTGAAGATAGACGGCTAACTTGCGGCGGTTGACTTCATCCCATATGGGCTTAAACGCGTCCTGGCCGGGATATTTGCCGTCGGCCGTGCTGGTCCACAAGGCGAGGCCGTCCGCCTTCAGTGTGTCCATGGCGTATTCGATTTCTTTGAGGCTCGCGTCCGTATGATTGATCGGCATATTGGCGAAAAAGCCGAAGCGCTGCGGATGATCGTGGACCAACTGAGCGTGGTATTCATTGCTGTTGCGGACAGCGCCGATCGCGCTCATGTCAGGCGTATAAAACTTATCGCGGCTCGCATTGATCGCAGAGAGAATCGAGACCGTGATCGCGAATTTGTCCATTTGCTCGAGCGTCTGCTCGGGCGTCCAGGGATTGTTTCCTTTTTGTCCTGGCATCGGTTGGCGCGTGTGTTGATGCACGTCAATCTTGCCGGTGCCGCGCTTGGGCGCCTGCGCGATCAAGGATTCCCAGGGCATGAGGGCTCCCGCGCCGGCAACCGCCATGGTCTGTAACAACTCCCGCCGCGTGGCCCGAACGTTCGAATCAACTCGTCGCATCAAATGTTCCTCCTCTGGAATTCGATTGATTGTACCCAAAAATCAAAGAGGCCGCGACCTCGCAGTGGAAGCCCGCGTCCGGTTCTGAACGTTGCGGTGTGATCACGCCAGGGCCACTCACGCGGCGCATCCGCGGTGGCACCTACCGTGGGTTCGTAAGCACCGGCACAAACTTCTGGATCCGCTTGCCGCTGTCGACCTCGCCCACATAGATGTTGCCGCCCTTATCGATTGCGATCGAGTCCGGAAATTCCATCTGGCCCGCGAGCCGGCCCTTCCCGCTGAAGTGTCCCAGCGTCTTGCCGCTCTGCCGGTCGATGATCCAGACGACGCTGTTATGCGCTTCGGTCGCGAACAGATACTTCTGCCCCGGGTCGTTGGAGATCACCATCTTGTACATGGTGCCGCAGATGGATCGGACGAACTGCTGTGGGGCGTAAGGGGTTGGGGACTTGCCGGCGTTCAGGCCGCCGCATTCCCCTCGCTGCGCAGGCATGTTCGGCATGACGGGAATATCCTGCAGCCATTTCCCTTCAGTCGTGAAGACTTGCATCCGATTCTGCCCTCGTTCGCCGACATAGACACGGCGGTCTTTCGAAATCTCGAGGAAGTGGATCGTAGGGACGAAGTTTTTCTCCTCAGGTGGCGGCCCGCCGGTCCAGGTGTAACCGGGAATATCCTTGTTCGATATCTCGCTGAGCGGCATCCCATGGCCTCCCCAGCCGCGCTTGAAGGCGCCGGTCGACGCGTCGTACACGACCACCCGCTTCTGGGTAATGATGTAGAGCTCGTTGGCCACCTCGTCGAGCTGGAAGCGTCCCTTGTTGAAGATATGATCGGTATCCTGATTGTTTTCCGGCGTCGCCTTTGCGCCCGCCGGGGGGCGATGATCGAAATCCCACACGAGCTTGCCGTCGTGGGTGAACTTCAGGATGCTGTCCTCGTTGGCTTCGCCGCTGATCCAGACAAATCCCTTGCTATCGACAATCACTGTCTGCAGCGACTTGGGCCATTGCGGGATGTAGCCGGGTCCGCCCCAGGAGCTCACAACGTTGCCCTGCTGGTCGGTCTCGATCAGCTCGGGCCCACGCACGCAGCACAGCGCCGGCGACGGATCTCCCTCGGCGGTCAGCTCGATGGGAAGCGCGCCAGTGCCCCGGTTTAGATACCAGATGTGATCCTTGGAATCGACCGAAATCCCGACAATCTGCTGCATGCTCCAGCGGTTGGGGAGCGGCTTGGGCCAGAACGGATCGACCCGGTACTGCGGCGCGCCGTTTGCGTCGAGCGCTTGACCCGGTATCACCTGAGCGTACCCAAGGGACGCCGTGGCGCAGGCTGCGGCATACGCCACGATGAGGCACAAGCCGGCGCTGGCAGCTGCCCAGGCCTTGGGCAAAGGAGTTCTCCTGTTGTTCCCGGCCTCTCGCCGATGGCGATGAGGCAGCGGGAGATGAACCAGCGATAGAGCAACAAACCTGGTGAACAGCAACAGTCGTCTCATGGGTCTCTCCTAAGCTTCAACTTTTTAACTTTCAGATTAGACACTTTCCTGCGCCTGTGCACAAGCAGCATCGCATCGGGTCGGCTGAGTTTACTCGATTAAAGACCAATAAGGTAAAGGAATAGGCGCAAACCGGAAATAATTCAACCGGGCGCATAACGAGCTGACCGCCGAACCGGTTCGGTCTCGCGCCTGGTGTGTGGTCGGCGACTTGCAAAATGTGCGCCCGTGAGTGAACTTTTCCCAACGTGTTCGGTACGACTTTTACGAATTACTCTTGAGTGGGCGGACCAGAAGCGTCAGCACAAAGCCAAGAGCCAATCCAGCCGCCAGGACTTCGAGTGGCGTGTCATAGACGTGCACCTTGCTCGCGCCGGGAGCGAGCGCCGCCTTCGCGCGATTGGACAGCTCCGTGATAATGATCGGCCCGACGATCGCCGCCGCGCTCCACGCCGTGAGAAGCGCGCCATGGATCGCGCCCACGTTTTCCGGGCCGAAGATATCCGCCAGGAACGCCGGGATGGTGGCGAAGCCGCCGCCGTACATGGTGTACACGATCGACCAGCTGGCGAGGAACCCGATGTAATTGCCGGTCGCCGCCAAATACGGAATCAGCAGGAATAGGCCGAATTGCACCACGAAGAACACGATATATGTGTTGCGGCGTCCGATGTAATCCGAAGTGGATGCCCAGATGAAGCGGCCGGCCAGGTTGAACAGGCTGATCAGCGAAACGACGTACCCCGCCTCCGCGGCTGTTTTCGTAAACAGATCCTGCGTCATCGGCGAGGCCTGTGAGAGCACACCGATTCCCGCCGAGACGTTGATGAAGAGGATGCCCCACAACAGGTAGAACTGCGGCGTCCCCAAAGCCTGGTTGCGGCTGATGCTGCGGTCCGAAATCATCCGGCTCTTGCTGGCCTGCGGAGTCCATCCCTCAGGCCGATATCCTTCGGGGGGCCGGCTCAAAATACGCGAGCCGATCAACATCACCACCAGGTAAATCGCGGCCAGCACGAGCATGGTCAAACCGACGCCGCGCGCGGGATCGGTGGGCGACCCCAGAGCCCTCATCAACGCCACGTTCATGGGGCTCGCGATCGACGCTCCTCCGCCGAAGCCCATAATTGCCATCCCGGTCGCCATGCCGCGCCGGTCCGGGAACCACTTGACCAAAGTGCTGACCGGGGCGATGTAGCCCAAGCCGCACCCCACGCCCCCGATCAAACCCATCCCGACGAACACGGCCACGGGTTGCCGCGTGAGCAGGCCCAGGCCCCCGATCGCCAGTCCTACTCCAAAACACAAAGCCGCCACTGCAGCCGCCACGCGGGGTCCACGCCTCTCAACCCAGGGGCCCCCGAACGCCGCGCTCAGCCCGAGCAGCACTAAGGCGGCCGTGAACGTCGTGTACGGCGGACTGAACCAGGAAGGCGTGCCGGGCAGAGCGTTCTTGATAGGAATATTGAACGTGCTCCAGGCGTATACCGAGCCGATACAGATGTGCACCAGCACGGCCCCCAGCGGAATCAGCCAGCGGTTCGAAACAGCCGTCGACGAAGACGAAACAGTTTGCGGTGCGGCCATAAAAAAGTCCCTTGAAAGTATACTTACTTTCAAATGAATTTGCAGTGAATTTTGTCAGGATAAAGCGGAGTTGGGCAGCTCCAGCAAAGTTCGGCGACTCGAAGCAAAGTTAGATTACGGGCGGTTTCAGGCCAAATGCCGAAGTATGGCCGCAGCTCACGATAAGCCTTAGCTCCGTGAGACTTTCTCCGGGCGGGTCAAGTGCACGCCTCGGGCAAAAACGATCTGAAATTTCGAAGTCAGATCGCGCCGTGCCGCGTGCCGCCGAAAGCGATCTCGCGCTGGGAGGCGCGCAACCAGAGATAGGGCAGTGGGTGATTTTTGGCCATCGCTGCCAAACGCTGCTGCGCTTTCGCCTTCGCAAAGCGCTCTTCTCTCACCTCAGCTCGTGCGTGGCGGCTTGCGTCCACTCTGGGATTGATCCGATTTGCGTTCATACCTGCCTCCTTGTTAGGCAGGATATCGAAAGCACTGTCGCACGTCCCTGCTTCTGGAGGTTCAATTTCTACTGGTACGCGAGGCGAATGCTTGCTCCGCGCGACCCAGGACCTTCCTCTTATCGGATTGCGACGGGGATTACTTTTTCGGTTTCCAATCCGCGACCAGCTTCTGGGCTTCGGCCAACTGGGCGGGCGTCATGGATTCTCGCACGTCGTTGCGGGACTTCTCGGCGAATCGTTCGCCCTGGGACGCGGCCAGGCTGAGCCACAGATAGGCGGCAACCGGGTCCTTGGATACGCCGACGCCGTCGCGATACTTCAGACCCAGGTTATGTTGGGCGTCCCGATCGCCTTGGTCGGCGGCCTTTCGAAACCATAGGACCGCCACGGCAGGATCTCTGCGGACCCCTTCGCCAATGTCATACATCCAGCCGAGCCAAAATTGAGCGTCGGCGAGGCCTTGCTCGGCAGCCTTCGTAAACAACTGCACCGCGAGCGGGGAGTCTTGACGAACAACCCAGCCGTCGTGATAAAGCCAGCCCAGGTTCAACTGTGCCTCGGCGCTTCCTTCATCGGCGAGCGCCTTCAACTGTTCGAAAGCCACCGAATTGCCGCCGGTAGCCAGCTCATACAATTGAGCGGGCGGAAGCACGATTTGTGCCTGGGCCCATCCGGACACAAGCGCCAAAAGAATCAGACTGTCGAATCGATTCATCGTCGTCCACCAGCCTAGTACACTGGCGGATCGTGTTCAATCACGCCGCCAAGTGCGTGATTGCCCACTGACTCTATGCACCGTGGTTTCAGTTCCCCTTTTTTCACTTCCTTGGGCGCATTAATCATGTGCCCTCCTGGCAGGACGCTGGAAAAGGCCCAAATCCGCTTGCTGGCGCGCGGCTCAGAAACGTGCTCGCGTGTTTGCAGGCGTCTACCGAGCCGCGACCGCGAGCGAGCGGTAGGATAGTGGCCTTTTTCAGCACCCTGCTAGGGCCGGTGCCGCCTTCCGTGCGCCAATCAGGTAGAATGCGTCCTATGAAACCGATCGTGTCATTCGTGCTTCTTTCCGGCCTGCTTCTTTCCGGAGCACTCTTCGCGCAGCAGCCAGGCGGACGCGCGGGGCGCCGGCCGCGGCGGCCAAAAACCTGAAGCTGCTCAACGCCAAGTCCGACATCATCTTTATCATGCGGGGCTTTAATGAGGCGCTGGGTGTGCAGTGCACCTACTGCCACGAACAGGGCGACTTTTCCTCCGATGCGAATCCTAAAAAGGATATCGCCCGCAAGATGATCGGCATGGCGCGCGCGATCGACGCCAGCTTCCCCAGCTCTACCGGTGTTTTCCCCGACGGCTATCACGAGGTCGATTGCCTCACTTGTCATCGCGGCAGCACTAAGCCGGAAATCAAGGCAGCCCGCAAGTTCTATAACCTCGGTAATTCCAAGGGCGCGAATCTGGCGGCCGAAGAAAACCCCGGCGTCAATTTAAAAGTGCTGGCTCCTGACACGATCGTCCACGGCGCGGATTCCATCATGGGAGATTTCCGCGACGCGCTCAACGTCGATTGCAACTACTGCCACGGAGGAGGGCAACCGCAGCAGGCAGATGTGAATCCGCGTAAGGATATCGCCCGCAGGATGATCCTTCTGGTGCGCCAAATCAATACGAATTTCCCCGGCACGGGCGCTTTCCCGGTGGGAGCGCAGGAGGTCACCTGCTGGACCTGCCATCGCGGCGATCCGCACCCGGTCAGCGTCTTCAACCGCCACTACGATTTAGAGGTGAAAAGGCAGTAGAGGAAGCTCCGTCTCTATTTAGTTCCGGGCGCTGGTACCTTTGCTTCCGAAGTTCTATGGCGCTAGCGGCGGTAGAGCCTGAGGAGGAGATAGACGCTGGCTCGAGGAAATCCCGGAACAAGGCTTGGGATGCGAACTCTTTGGGGTTTCGGGGATCTCGAGCGGAGAATCAGCAGGCAAGCTTCGCGGGACCAGTACAGAAAAAGCAGGATCGCTATTCCTGTAATCACGTAGCTTGTAAGCGACCCGATCGTATCCATGAAGCCTTTGGACCTAGCTGCCCTGAGAAGCCGCCTGAGTCATCACCGAACCGATTTGGGAGTAAAGGGTGCTCACTTCCGGCGCGACGCTCGGCATGATCGCGACGGCAGCGACGGCTACGAAGGCTGCCAATAGTGCGTACTCAATAAGATCCTGCCCGCTTGTGCCTTTCAACCGGCTGAGGTTCGCTTTTAGCTTTTGCATAGGCCTCTTCCACTTCGGGTGGATTAATCTCCACCGATGAAAGAGGCTATCATTCAGGATCTTCGGAAAAACCCATCCGAAGACTCATTTTTGAGCGAACGTTGGTCCCATTACTTTGATGGGTTCTGCCGTGAGCTAGGGATGCGGCAAGCGTGCGAGTCCGTCGTTCGCCTACGTCAAGTAGGACACGAACCTACGGTTGGGATCATATTTCGCGCGCAAAGTTTCGAGGCGCGCGGAGGCTTCCTTCGAAAGGTAGGGCCCTTTGTTCGCGGGCATGTTTTCATCATTCATCTGCGAGCCGAAACTGATCGGCTTCAGTTTGCGAATGACGTTTGAGGTCCAGGCCGCGCATTTCGCGTCGTCTTTCTCATCCCAGGTGATGCCGCAGGGCGACAGGTAGGTATCGCCTTGCACCGAGTACGCCATGTCCTTGAGCTTCTGCACTGGACCCCAGTGCATCCACAGCATGTACGATTGGGGCGTCGGGAGGTTGATGAAATCCTCGCGCACGGCAGCGAGAATCTGCTGGGGTGACGCGCTGGTCCACGCGCCATCGAACACGTAGCGCGCGCCGGTGGGGTTATTCCCGTCGCCATTCCCGACAGGCATGGGGACATATTTGACACGCCGGGTGACCGCCTTTTTCACCACGGGGCATTCTTCCAGCATGTCGAGCGCGGCATCCACATCTTTTTCCGAATAGCCGAGGCACCTGCCGTTCATCCGCAATACCGGTTTCCCGTCGACGATTCCGCCGTTCATCCCGCCTTCCATGAATTTCGGGAAAGAATTCTGGGTATTTCCGAACCAGGTCAGGAGGTCGTTGACGACATCGGGCGTGAACATATAGTTGCTGGACTTCGACACCGTGGGCAATGGGTGCAGATTCAGGTAAAAGCGAACCACGACGCCGAAAAATCCGGGGCCGGATCCGCGCGCGGCCCAGAGATAGTCGCTATTCGTATTTTCATCCGCGTGAATCAAGTCGCCGTCAGCGTTCACCACATCGATTGCCTGCAGATTCGCGCAGCCCGGTCCCCACAGGCGCGAATTGAACCCGTGTCCGCCGGAGAGCACGAATCCTCCCAAGCCTACGCGCGGGCAGTGCGCCGCCGGGAACATGAGCTGATGTTCTTCGGCCAGAACTTTATTAAATGCGTCGCCAAACCAGCCCGGGCTTACCACGGCGATGCGCGCCTTCGGGTCGACGGAGAGCTCTTTCATCTTTGATATGTTGATCAGCACCGCGTTGTCGCGTGTGTGCGACGCCGTAAAGCTATGGCCGCCCGACCGCGTGCCCACTTGCCAATCGCGCTCCTTCGCCAGCTTGACGGCCGCGATTACGTCCTTGTCGCTCTCTGCGAGAACGATGGCGTTCGGATATCGGTTGGGCTTACGCGCGTTCCAAACAGCTCCCTTGCGAAAGATCTCGTATCCCTGGTCATCCTTATAATAGATTTTGCCCTTGAGAGGATCGGCCGGCCGGGCCACCTGGGCAGCGAATCCCAAGCGAGGCAGACGCATCGCGAAAGCTTTGGCCGCGCCGGCGGCGGCGCCCAGAGCTGCAAGTAAACGGCGGCGGGTAATCATTCAGGTTCTCCTCTCCGGAAAAAGCTCGCTTCCTGGCGAATTCGTGCTTGCGGCACAACAGGCTTAGCGTACCGGAGTTTGCCGCGCGCGTGGGGTCGAACGAATTTCACCCCGACTCAGCACCGAGAGTCCGGCCTTGAACCGCGGCCAAGGCGCGGAGCTTCCGAAGAACCTAGGGGCTGTCAACTGTTAGAATCGTAGTGCTGGTACCCGAGAATCGCTTCGCTATTCTCCGCGACCTGTGCGGTTTTCTGTGGCCCAATCGTTTAAGATCACGCCCTCCATACGAGGAACCCTCCTGCTGGTTTCCTTGCTCTCGCCGGCCGCGTTGTTCTGCCAGTCGCCGCCGGATGATGCGCACGACGCCGCGAGCCAACGAATCGCGTTGGCGACCCGGGAGCTTCAAAGGATAAAGGATCTTGTCGAGCGCGGCGTGGAAGCGCCGATTCGCCTCACGCAGGCGGAACAGGATTTGGGGGACGTTCAGGACAGCGCCATTCTCGAGCGAACGCCGCCGGCCGTTTCGAACGATGGAGCCGGCAGGGACGACGAAGCAATATCCGCCGCCGAGCGGCGTGTGGATCGCGAGAAGGCGCGCATCGAACAAAGGCAGAAGCTGATCGCCGCGGGCCTGGTGAGCTCCTCCGATCTCGGTTCTTTGGAAGAAGAACTCGGCCGGCGCGAACTCGATCTCTACTGGGTGCAGTCGCGTGCCGAACACGCCGCGCAGGCGGCGGCTTCCGCGAAGTCGAAGATTTCGGTTTCCGCCGCACTCGAAACAAGGCAACTCGAAGACGCGAGGTTCCGGGACGAATCTCAACTGCTCGCGTCCGAAGACTTCGCGCCAAACGGCATGCTGCACTATGCAGGCGACGGAGGGTTTGACGAGACGCTGGATCTGAAACCGCTTTCGGCCGCTTTCGAAGCCGAATTTAATCGCGCGTTACCGATCAGCGCGGACGGAGAAACAGAGGTCCATCGTGCCATGGGCTTCGATCATCGGGGCCGTATCGATGTTGCCGTGAATCCGCGTGATCCCGACGGGGTCTGGCTGCGCCATTACCTGCAAGCGCGCAAAATTCCTTACTATGCCTTCCTGAGTGCGATTCCCGGAAAGGCGACAGCCGCGCACGTACATATCGGGCCGGGAAGCACCCGTATCCCTCGCGCCGACTAAAAATCTTTGAACCGGGCGCTCCCGGATCGGCCTACAACCTTGCGCAGCTTCGGCCACCCGGCTTGCCATCGAGAACCTACCGGCGGCGCGGCTACTATGGAAGCAGTGAGCCAACCATCTCCCAAGGAAACCAGCCTCGATCCGGCTGATTGGACCGCTTTTCGGGAGCAAGCGCATCGGATGCTCGATGACATTGTTGACTATCTCGAGAACATTCGAGATCGTCCCGTGTGGCAGCCGATTCCTCAGGCCGTCCGCGAGCAATTTCGCACCGGCCTCCCAGCAGGCCCGTCGGATCTGGCGGAGGTTCACGAAGAGTTCAGGCGTTACATCCTGCCGTATGCGGCCGGCAACGTGCATCCCGGTTTCATGGGATGGGTGCATGGAGCAGGAACTCCCGTGGGTGTGGTCGCGGAGATGCTCGCCGCGGGATTGAATGCCAATCTCGGTGGGCGCGATCATGCGCCGGTCGAAGTGGAACGCCAGATCGCCGCGTGGATGCGAAAGCTCTTCGGTTTCCCCGAGAGTGCGATCGGATTATTCGTCACCGGCGCTTCCATGGCGAATCTGATCGGCGTGCTGGTGGCCCGCGATGCCGAATTGAGTTTTGAGGTGCGCCGGACTGGTACCGCGGGGAGTCAAAAACGGCTAGTAGCGTATGCTTCGGACGCGGTCCACGGCTGTGTCTCAAGAGCCCTCGATATTGCCGGAATCGGAAGCGATGCGCTACGCCGGATCGCCGTGGACGCGCGCTACCGGATCGACCTCACTGCCTTGCGCGAAGCAATCAACGCGGACCGCGTAGCGGGTCTCACGCCGTTCCTGCTCGTCGGCACGGCGGGGACAGTGGATACGGGAGCCATTGACGATCTGGAAGCGCTCGCCGAGATGGCCCGCGCCGAGCAAATTTGGTTTCACGTGGACGGCGCGTGCGGCGCACTGGCGATGCTGGCGCCTGAATTGAGCCCGCGGCTCAAAGGGATTGAGCGCGCCGATTCGCTCGCCTTCGATTTTCATAAATGGGGTCAGGTGCCTTACGACGCGGGCTTCGTGCTGGTGCGCGATGGCGTTTTGCATCGTCAGGCCTTCGCTACCTCGGCGCCGTATTTAAGGAGGGAAGCACAAGGACTCGCCGCCGGTTCCCCCTGGCCGTGCGATCTCGGACCCGATCTTTCGCGCGGTTTTCGGGCTCTCAAGACCTGGTTTACGTTCAAGGTCTACGGCGCGGAGGCGATCGGAAGGTCGATCGCGCGAACCTGCGAGCTGGCGCGCACTCTGGAAAGCACAATTGCACAAACGCCCGAGTTGGAATTGATGGCGCCCGTGGAATTGAACATCGTGTGTTTCCGGTACCGCGCGGACCACGCGGATCGCGTGAATGCGCGCATCGTTGTAGAGCTGCAGGAATCGGGCGTCGCGGCCCCTTCAACGACCGTTTTAAGAGGCCAACTGGCGATTCGTGCGGCCATCGTGAATCATCGCACCGCGCCCGCCGATCTGGACTTGTTGGTCGAGCGCACGGTGGCGCTCGGCCGATCCTTGCGGGATCGTGCGGTGGCGAGTATCGTGTCCGCAAACGCCGGTGCCGCGGATTGGCCCCCGCGTCTCGAGCGCGAAGCGGCATTGGCAAACGTCGAAAGCCGCCTCGCAGACGAGCCCGGGGATCTGAGCCTTCAACGAACCCGCGCCGGGCTGCTGGCCGACCTCGGACGAACGCTGGAGGCTCGCAACGCTTATTTGGAACTGTTGTCGCGCGCGCCCGCCGATCGGCTCGCGCTGAACAACCTGGGTTCGCTGCTGCACAGCACCGGATTTCGAACCGCCGCACGAACCGCATTTAAGGAAGCCGTGGTTCGTCATCCCAAGGACCCCACGAGCCATATTCATTTGGCAAATGCGCTGTACGAAAACGGCGAATTCGATTCGGCCCGCGGGCATTTCGAAACGGCCTTGCGCCTCGCGCCGGATTATCCGGAAGCCCATCAGGGATTGTCATACGTGCTCGCGGAAATGGGAGATTCTGAGGGCGCTGCCCGGCATCGCCGTAAGGGTTTCGCGAACCGGGCGGTACAGACCCTCCCCTATCGGGGAAACGGATCCCCGGTATCGCTGTTGCTCCTGATCTCGGCGGCCGGCGGCAACATTCCCACGCGCAGCTTTCTGGACGATCGAATTTTCGAGACCACTGTACTGGTGCCGGAGTTCTACGATTTCAACCGGCCCTTGCCGCGCCATCAGCTCATATTCAATGCCATCGGCGATGCCGATCTCGCGCCTGACGCGCTCGCCGCCGCGCAATCGGTGGCGGCCCTCAGCAGCGCGCCGGTCCTCAACCTGCCGTCAGCCGTCGCGGCTACGGGGAGGAGCGACAATGCGAAGCGGCTCTCGCGAATCCCCGGGGCAATTGCTCCCGCGATGGTCACACTGGCGCGCGAACTGCTCGCGTCGCCTGACGCGGCAATCGCTTTGGCGCGCCACGGTTTTCAATTCCCGCTGCTGCTCAGAGCGCCGGGTTTTCACACCGGCCGGCACTTCGTGCGCGTCGAGGACGAGAGTGCACTGCCGCAGGCGATCGCCAGCTTGCCCGGATCCGAGGTTACAGCCATTCAATATCTGGATTCGCGAGCGGCGGACGGGAAATATCGTAAATACCGCGTCATGATGATCGACGGCGGCTTGTATCCCATGCACGTCGCGATTGCGAGCCACTGGAAAATTCACTACTTCACGGCTGAGATGGCCGGCGCCGAAGAGCATCGCGCGGAAGACGCCCGCTTTCTCGAAAACATGCCGGCGGTCCTGGGACCCCGCGCCATGAGCGCGCTGGAGAAAATTCAACAGACCCTCGGTCTGGACTACGCGGGCATCGATTTCGGCTTGCGCCCGAACGGCGATCTTCTGCTCTTCGAGACGAACGCAACGATGGTCGTGAATCCGCCGGAGCCCGACGAGCCGTGGGCGTACCGGCGTCCCGCGGTGGAACGGATTTTTGCAGCCATTCTCGGAATGCTCACCGCGAAGGCACGGGCTTGAACCCGAACGAGCTGCGCGCCCTCCACGCCACGCGTCCGCGCACTATTTCCAGGAATCCATCGCCTTCTTGGTAAGCGAATCGGGGAGCAGTTCGTTCAGCTCCAGGCGCACGCCGTTCGGATCAAAAACGTTGGCGCTCTTTACGTTACTCGGCTGGGTGACGCCGGGTTCGGTAACCGTATTCGGGGCTGTCGTATTGCGCGCCGCAGATGCGAGGCCAGCCGTCCGCAGGCGCGCGATCGTGGCATTCAAATCCGCGGTCTGTAGATGGATGTGCGTGATTCCGGGCGGTACGTTCTCGTTCGCCGATTGCATCTCCAGAAACGAATCCCGGCTGATCTGATAATACGTCGTTATTCGTCCCGGATTGCCGAATTGAAAAGCTCCGGTAAATCCCACCAAGTTCCGATAAAAATTCTCGGACCCCGGATAATCGTTGACGGCAATCCCGACGACGAGCAATCGCATTTTGTTCGCGTCGGCTGCCTCGCTCCACGCATCCACGGCTTTTCGGGTGAGCGATCCAGGAATCAATTGCGTCGGCTCGATTCGAATCCCGCTGGGATCGACGAAGAGGGCCGTTCTTTCCTGGGTCGGCTGGGCGGTGCGGGGATCGTTCGCACAGCCGGTCTTCAGAGTCTCCGTACAAGGCGCTACGCCCGCTTTTCGCAGCCCGGCGATGACGGCGTCCGAGTTGCTCGTTTCCATGTGAATGTGCGTAGGTCCGGGAGGAGTGCCCGGCGGCATCTCCTGCAATTCGAGGAACGTGTTGCGGCTCACCTGCAGATACGTGAAGGTCCTTTTCGTACCGACCGGATTGAAGGAGAATGCCGGCCGAAAACCCATTATTTTGGTGTAAAAATTTAGCGACTCCCCATAGTCCTTCACGCCGATCCCGACAACGCTCAAGCTGAGATCGGGCTTCGCGCTTCCCTGCGCCCGGACGGGTTGCGTCCCCAAAGTCCAAAAAACCGCCGGCGCCAAAACCGCAAAGGCCGAGCCCGCAAAGACAGTTGAGCGTCGCATTTTCGATCCTCCTCTTCCCCCGCGGGCCGCAAACACGCGATGCGCCGCCGATCCCGCCACGTCCCAGCCACGTCCAAGTCATCTTCCCATGAACGGAGATTCGATTCCAGGGCCAATCGTCTCAATGGCATTCGCCAGGGCCGCCGCTAAACCAAATTTCCTCAGTCATATACGCCCGTTCGCGCATACACGCCAGTGCGCGGCAAGCCGCCCGCGGACCGGAACTGCCTGAAGCCCTCCTTCCGAAGGCGACTCGGGCCAATGGAAAATCAAAATCAGCGACGAACGGCCGGCGAATGTCATCAAAACAATCGTTCGCGCGGTCATGAGCCGCGAGCGAAGTAAGCTGTAGAGCTGCCCCATGAGCTATCGGAGGCCATATTATTTAGTTGCACCGGAATACCTTTGCGGGAAAGATCCGGGCGCTGCCACAATTCGTGGCGTACGAAGCCAGCGGGCCTGCTGCCGGGCACGACGGAGAACGAAAGGAAACACAATCGAATGCGATTCACACGCGAATCCTGTGCCATTGGATTCCTCGCTGCCTCTGCCATTTTCGGCCAACAGAGCCAGTATTTCGGAAGCGTTCCGAGCGGCGCTCCCTCGGCGGCGCCCCTCGCTCTAACTCTTCGCGACTCCATCGATCGTGCGTTGAAGACGAATCTGGGATTGCTGATCAGCAGCTCGGCGAGTGAGACGGCGCGAGGCCAGCGTCTGAAGGCGCTCAGCGCTCTGCTGCCGCAACTCACCGGCCGCGTAAGCGAAACTGTCGAGCAAATCAACTTGAAGACGATTGGGTTTAACTTTAAAATCCCGGGCGCGAACATCCCTACGATCGTCGGTCCTTTTCACTACACCGACGCGCGCGCCTACGCTACGTGGTCCGCCTTCGACTACAGCGCGCGGAACAACTATCGCGTGTCCGTCGAGAACCGGCGGGCCGCGGCGCTCTCCGTCATGGATGCCCGCGATCTGGTGGTCCAGGCGACCGCCAATGCTTACCTGCAAATCGTCTCCGACGCTTCCCGGGTGGAAGCCATACGATCGCAGGTGGACACGGCGCAGGCGCTCTACGACCGGTCCGTCGACCGGCAAAACGCGGGAACGGCCGCCGGCATCGACGTCTTACGGGCGCGCGTTGAGTTGAAGCAGCAGCAGCAGCGCCTCTTGGCCCAGACCAATCAATTCGACAAGGATAAGCTGGCGCTTGGCCGGGTCATCGGGCTGCCTAACGGGCAGGAGTTCAATCTTTCGGAGACGGCGCCATTCACTCCGCTTACCTCGCTGACGCCTCGCGAAGCCATCGACACCGCTCTGCGGGAGCGTACCGATTTTCAAAGCTACCGGGCCAGGGTCTCCGCTGCCGAAGCGGCCGTCAAAGCGGCTCGCGGGGAACATTATCCGACGGCGGGCGTGACGGCCGATTACGGCGACGTAGGTCCCACCCTCGCCAACTCTCACGGAACATTCTCCTTCGTCGCTTCCGCGTCCGTGAACCTGTTCGATGGCGGCCGGATCGCTGGAGAAGTGGCCCAGGCCCGCGCGGCGCTGAAGCAGCGTCAGGATGAGCTCGCCGATTTGGGCGGTCAGATCGCATATGAGGTCAGCGCCGCGTTTCTCGATATTCGTTCCGCCGCGGACCAGGTTGCGGTAGCGCGCGATAATCTCGATCTGGCGACGGAGACCCTGGGTCAGGCACGCGACCGGTTCTCCGCGGGCGTCACCGACAACATCGAGGTGGTGCAGGCGCAGGAATCCGTGGCGAGCGCCAACGACACGCTGATCTCCGCGCTCTACGCTCATAACATTGCGAAAGTGTCCCTGGCGCGCGCCCTGGGCGGAGCCGAGCAGGGAATTCAAAAATTCCTGGAGGTGAAGTAGCATGGCCGATCCCGAGCAACACCCCATCCTTCCGCGCCGAAAGCCCCGCCTTGGCCGTTATCTTGTGGCTGTGGTTGTTGTGGCGGCCCTCTGTTTGGGCGGCTATTACCTGTGGAAGTACGTCAACTCCTACGAAGCCACCGACGACGCCCAAATCGACGGGCATATCAACTCCGTGAGCGGCCGCATCGCCGGCAACGTAATCGAAATTCGCGCGGAGGACGAGCAATTCGTCAACGCCGGAGACGTTCTGGTCCGTCTCGATCCGCGCGATTTCGAAGTCGCACTTGCCAAGGCCGAGGCGGACTTGGCGGACGCGCAGGCAGCGTTCGAAAGCTCACGGATCGATATTCCCATCACTACCGCCACGACTGCCAGCCAATTGAAAACAGCGCGGTCGTCGCGGGTCGATGCGACGGCGTTCCTTCTCGGGGCGCAGCGCCAGCTTACCGCCGCCGAGGCGCGGCTCGATTCGGCGCGTGCGCAGGTCCGCGAAGCCGAGGCGACGTACAAGAATTCCGCCGAAGACGTCGCGCGCTATAAAGCGCTGGTCGACAAGAATGAAATCCCCCGCCAGCAGTACGATACCGCCGTATCCGCCTCCGCCGCCGCGCTCGCCACAGTGGACGCCCGCAAGGCGTCGGTGCGCGAAGCCGAGCAGAACATCGCCGCGGCGGAGAGCGCTGTGGAGCAGGCGAGCCAGCGCATCCCCCAGGCGGACGCCTCCATCGAATCGGCCATGACCGCGCCCGATCAGGTGAAGGTCAGCGAGGCTCGCGCAAAAGCTGCTTCGGCACAGATGTTGCAGCGAAAAGCCGCGGTGGACCAGGCCAAGCTGAACCTTAGCTATTGCACGATCGTCGCGCCGGCGACCGGAATCGTCGGAAAGAAAACGGTGGAGCTCGGGCAGAATATATCCCCAGGCCAGCAATTGATGGCCGTCGTTCCGCTGGACGATATCTGGGTCACGGCCAATTTCAAGGAAACCCAGCTCAGCCAGATGAAACCGGGCCAGCGCGTCCGCGTCGACGTGGATGCCTACGACCGGAGCTACACCGGAAAGATCATCGCCGTCGGCGGCGCCAGCGGCTCGCGATTCAGCGTGTTGCCGCCCGAAAACGCGACCGGCAATTACGTGAAGGTGGTGCAGCGGATTCCCGTCCGCATCAACCTCGATCCGGGCCAGAACAACGATCATCGCCTGCGTCCTGGAATGTCCGTTGATCCCAAAGTTTATTTGGAATAAAGGACGCCCATGCCCGACACAACGGATCGGACACCAGACAACGCGCCCGCTGCGCTGGAGCCAAATTCCACGGAGCCGTGGAAACCGAAATTCAATCCATGGCTGATCGCCGTGGTCGTGGCGATGGCCGCCTTCATGGAAGTGCTCGACACCAGCATCGCCAACGTGGCCTTGCCTCACCTGGCCGGGAACCTCGGAGCGAGCAGTGATGAAAGCACCTGGGTCCTGACTTCTTATCTGGTGTCGAACGCTATTGTTCTCCCGATCAGCGGATGGCTCGCCACTACGTTTGGGCGTAAGCGATTCTTCCTGCTCTGTATCATCCTGTTCACCATCGCCTCGCTGCTGTGCGGCATCGCGCCCAGTCTGCCTCTCCTTATTCTTTTCCGCGTGATTCAGGGCGCCGGCGGGGGCGGATTACAGCCCATGGCCCAGGCGATTTTGGCGGACACGTTTCCGCCTCAAAAGCGTGGCTTGGCGTTCGCCCTGTACGGTGTGACCGCTGTGTCGGCGCCCACGATCGGTCCGACCCTCGGCGGCTGGCTCACCGACAATTACTCCTGGCGCTGGATCTTCTACATCAATCTCCCCGTCGGCATCCTCACGCTGTTCCTGGTCATGCGGCTGGTGGAAGACCCGCCCTATATCAGACGTCGCCAGGGGGCCGGAATCAAAGTGGACTATATCGGCATCTCGCTCCTGGCGCTCGCGGTCGGCGCTCTCCAGGTCCTGCTCGATAAGGGTCAGGAGGACGACTGGTTTGGCTCGCACTTCATCGTCACCCTCGCGGTAATTTCAGCCGTCGGCTTCGCTTGTCTGATTTTTTGGGAATTGCGGCAACGCGCGCCAATCATCGATATGCGAATGTTCAAGAATTTCAATTTCGCGATCTCGAGCCTCATGATGTTCAACCTCGGCGTGCTTTTGTTCAGCAGTCTGGTGATGATGCCCCAATTTCTACAATCGGTGCTGGGGTACACGGCGCAGTCCGCAGGGCTTGTGCTCTCGGGCGGCGGATTGATGATTCTGCTCCAGATGCCCATTGTCGGCCAGCTCACCACGAAGGTTCCGGCGAAATACCTGATTGCGTTCGGCTGGTCGCTGCTTGCGTTCGGGATGTACTATTCGACGATGAGGCTCGATCTGCTGATCAGTTTCCGGTCGGCAAGCGAGCTGCGAATCGTGCAATCGCTGGGTTTGAGTTTCCTCTTCGTTCCCATCACTCTTGCCGCTTATATCGGCATCGCGCCGGAAAAAGGAAACAGCGTGTCGGGGTTGGTGAATTTCATGCGGAATATCGGAAGCAGCGTCGGGACATCTCTGGTGACCACGTCGCTCGCAAGGCGCGCGCAGTTTCATCAGTCGACCATGTCGTTTCACGCGACCAATTACGATCCCGCCTTTCGCGATCAGGTGGCCGGCCTCAGCCAGCAGTTCCTTCATTCCGGGGCGAGCGCGCCCGACGCGCAGGTTCAGGCCTTGGCGCGCTCCTACCAGGGATTGCAACTGCAGGCCCAGACGCTCGCCTATATCGATACGTTCAAGGTGCTCGCGGTGGCCGCTACCATTATGTTCGTGCTCGCGTTTATAGTCAGAAGGAACGATCCCGGGGCGGGCGGCAACGTGGTCGCGGAATAGGAGAATTCATCCATGATCGACGTGCTGACCATCGAGCGCGAATATGGAAGCGGCGCCGTCGGCATTGCGCAGAAAGTCGCCGAAAAGCTTTCCTGGAAATTGTGGGACCAGTCGCTCACCGATGAGATTGCCCGGCACATGGAATGCGATCGGGGCCATGTGGAGCTGCGCGAAGAAACCCGCGACCCGCTGCACTATCGCCTCTTCAAAGCATTCATGCGCGGGAGCTTCGAAGGAAGCCTCAACCTCCCAAAAATGAAAGTTGCCGACGCCGAAGGGATTCGGCAAATGACCGAGCAAATCGTAAGACGCGTTGCGAAGGAAGGAAAATCCGTGATCGTCGGGCGCGGCGCCGCTTACTATCTTCACGAGCGTCCCTGCACGCTGCATGTTTTCATCTACGCGCCCTATGAAGAAAAAGTGCGCCGGCTGCAAGGCGAGGGCAGATCCCAGGATGAGGCCGTTCAGCTTGCCGAAAATGTGGATCGCGACCGCACCGCGTTTATCAAACAGCATTTCGGAATCGTGTGGCCCGCCCGCCAGTATTTTCACCTGATGATCAACTCCACCATGGGAGAGGACGCCGCGGTGCAAACGATCGTCAGCAGTCTTGCGGGATTCGAGAAAGGCAACGCGATCTTTCCGAATTGTTTTTCGAGAGAGCGATAGCTCTCCGGGCCCCCGCCGCCAGTTTTGAACAGCGCAAAATCATTCGTGTTTTTAGTGCCATAGCCGCATCTTTATAAATTCCTTGTGGCTCCTCTATGACTTTTTTAGCCGTTCCACCCTATTCTTGGACTGGTTTAGAACACGATGCACTCGACCCAGCCCGGAAGTCAGCTCGATCATTACGTTCTTGAGGAATTGATCGCCCGCACGCAAACCGCGTCCATTTTGCGAGCCACCGACACCCGCACCGGCCTCGACGCGGTTCTCAAAATCCCGCATCCGGACGTGGAGGGCGACCAGCTCTTCTACCAGCGCTTTGCGCGCGAACAGGAAATTTGCCAGAGCATGGCGCATCCCGGAGTGGTGAAGGCCTTCCACAAAGAGAAGCCGAACCAGCGGTACATTGCGATGGAATACGCCCCGGGACGGTCGCTCCGGCAGGTGATGCACGAAGAGCGCAAGCTCTCGAGCGAACGCGCCGTAAAAATCGCCGTGGCCACCTGCGAAGCGCTCGCCTACGTGCACGCGCAGAACGTGATTCATCGGGATCTGAAGCCCGAAAACATAATGGTGGACGGCGAAGATCGCGTGAAACTCGTTGACTTCGGCATTGCCAGTCAGGCCGGGGCGCGAAGACTCACGTTCGGCAGGCTCTCCCAGGTGATGGGCACCCCTGATTACATCGCGCCGGAGCAGGTGAAGGGACAGCGTGGCGATGCGCGGACCGACGTGTACGCGCTCGGGGTGATCCTCTACGAGATGCTGACCGGCGAGACGCCCTTCCCCGGAACCAATCCGTTCGTCATCATGCGCAGCCGCCTGGTGAATGATCCCATTCCACCGCGGGAAATCGAACCAGGCATTTCGCCCGCTCTGCAGGAGATCGTCCATCGCGCCCTGCAACGTGATCCGCGGCTTCGGTATGGGAGCGCCCGGGATTTTGCCGCCGATCTGCTCGATCCCGGACGCGTCGCGTTGCGCAGCGGAACCGCAAAATCCGTGCGGCGCGTGCGATCGTGGCCGGACTTTGGGAAAATCTGGCGATTCTCGCCAATGCGTTTTTTTGAATGACGGCGTCAACCACCGGACTAGGCGGCACTGGGCGCGGGCAGTGAAAAGGAAAACGTCGATCCCACTCCCACTTCAGATTCGACCCAGATCTTACCGCAATTCGCTTCGATAACCTTCTTGGAGAGCGCCAGGCCCAGCCCCGTGCCGGGTATCTTCTGGCCGTGCAGACGGGTAAACACCGTAAAGATGGTGCCGATGTATTCAGGCCCGATTCCGATTCCGTTATCCCGCACGGAAATGATCCACGATTTATCTTCGGGGCGTGCGGAGACGTGCACTTCCGGGGTCACCTGATCGCGCTTATATTTGATGGCGTTGCTGATCAGGTTCTGAAAAACTTCTTCAATCCGCGGATCCGCGGTTACCACCGGCAGAGGATCGTGCGTGATGCGCGCGCCGGTTTCCCGAAGGGGAGCATCCAGATTGGAAAGCACCCGCCCGAGAAGCTCCTCGCAGTCGATCTGGACGGGCTCGAAATCCACATGGGTGACGTGCGCATACCGCAGGAGCTCGCTGATCAGCTTGCCCATCCGGTCCGCCGCACTCACCACGAAGCGGATGGAAGCCTCCGCCATAGGACTCGAGAGCTTCTTCAATTCCAGTTCGACGAGCTGAGCATGAGTGGCGATGGCCCGCAAAGGTTCGTTCAAGTCGTGCGCCGCGCGGTAAGCGAACGATTCCAATTGGGCGTTGGACCGGCGCAGCTCGTCTTCCGCGTGGCGCGCGCGCAAAAACGCTTTGATCGTGGCAATCAGGACCGAAGGATCGACGGGCTCTACCAGGTATCCGTCCGCCCCGCCTTCAAGCCCGGTGACCATGTGAAAATGCTCGATATTGGACGCCGAAATGTGAATAATCGTGGGAGACGTGCTCTCCTGATTTTTTCGGATCGCGTCACAGACTTGGAATCCGCTGATATCCGGGAGATTCACATCGAGAAGAACCACGGCGGGTTTGTGCTTGTCCACCAGTTCCAACGCTTCCCTGCCGGTTCCGGCCTCCACCACGGAAAAACCGGCCTGGCGCAGCACTTTCGAGCGCGCGTAACGCGCGGGCAGGTAATCGTCGATGTTCAGAACGGATACCGGGCTCTCACTCATCTCGCTTCCTTATCGTCTGTTCTTAGCGGCTCGCGGACATCCGCGCGCCGGCCAACGATCGCCGCATGACTTCGACGATATCCTCTCGACTGGAGACGTCCTTTCCCACGATAGCGTATGCTTTGTGCAGAAGGTGATCCCGCTCCCTCTGCGATAACTCCTGAGAAGTCACGATAATCACCGGGACTTCCTTCAACTTCTTTTCCGATTTAAGCAGATCTAAAGTCTCAAATCCGGTCATTCCCGGCATGCGTATGTCGAGGAAAATCACATCGGGGGTGGTTTCGCAGGCGGAGTGAAAACCCTGCAATCCGCTCGGAGCTTCGCGCAGAATGGCCGCGGCGCCCTTCAACTTCTGCTTCAGCACATATCGGTCCCGCTCATCATCGTCGATGATGAGAATCTCCACAGGGCGCGGGCGATTTATCAGCCCGTTCAACTCGCGTAGAAGAGTCTCGCGCGACAGGGGCTTCACCAGATAACCCGCCGCTCCCAGATGATAGGCCTTGGGCTGATCCTCAAGGGTGCTGACCACCACGACGGGAATCTCCGCCGTGCGCGGGTCGTTCTTCAAACGGGCCATGAAGGCCCACGTGCTTTCCGAACGCAAAACGATGTCCAGGACGATGATCCGGGGAGCGATTCTTTCGAGCGCCTCTTCCGCTTCCCGCGTGGTGCGCGCGGGGAGAAGCTGGAAGCCGGAATCGTTCAGATAATGTTTATACATCAGCAGCATGTCCGGGCTGTCATCCACCACCAGGACAGGGATGAGCGACGGGTCGGCCTTCCATTCGGCGGGCTCGGTCGCCTGCAGTTCCGCTTCCTCGTGATACCGCAGCGGAATGCGCAGCGTGAAGGTTGAGCCTTCGTTCAACGCGCTTTTTACGAAAACTTCTCCGCGCAGGATTGTCGCGAGTCTCTTCGATAAAGGCAAGCCGAGCCCGGTGCCCTTCACGCGTCTTTGAATCGGGCTATCCACCTGAGCAAAGTCCCGGAAAATCAACTCAAGGTTTTCCGGCGCGATTCCGATCCCGGTATCCGCGACCGAGAATTCAATCTGTCCCTCGGCCACGAGCGCCGCGGAAACCCGCACTGTCCCTTTTTCGGTAAATTTCAGGGCATTGGATATGAAATTTCGCAGGATTTGCGAGATCTTTCCTTCGTCCGAAAAGAGGCGCGGCAAATCCCCGGCTTCTTCGAAGATCAGCTCGACCGATTGATTCAGGAACAGGGGACGCAGCATTCCGCGGAGCGCGCCGAACAAATCGCTCGCCGCAAAATCAATGGGTTTGACTTCTACTTTACCGGCCTCCACTTTGGCGAGGTCCAGCAAATCGTTCACTAACTCCAGCAAATCCTGGGCCGACTTCTTGACGTAGCTCACCTGCTGCAGTTGTTCGGCGGTCAGATCGCCGTCGGAACGATCGAGCAGCAAGCCGCTCAAGGCCAGAATCGAATTCAGCGGCGACCGGAATTCGTGGCTCATATCGGACAAAAACCGCGACTTCAGTTCGTCGGCGCGCCGCAGATGGTCGGCCTTTTCATCGAGCTCCGCGTAGAGGGCCACCACCCCGCGATTGGTATCCTCCAGCTCCCGGTTCAGGTGCGCCAATTCGGCCTGACGGCTGCGAATATCCTCGAGCGCGGCAAGTAACTCCTGATTCTGGTGCTGCAGTTCCTGGAAGGGGTCCTGCGGCCGTTCCTGTGCCAGCGCTTTCGTCAGCTGGACCAGCTCCGCGTCACGGAACAGCGGTGCCCGCTTCGGCAACAGCTTCTTTAATAGGATCGTGGTCCCCTCGGGGCCGGTCGTGACATCGAACTGATCCATCAGGCGGCGCGCGCCGATAATGCCCAACCCCATGCCGGTGGCCGACGTATAGCGTCCCTCGAGAATCGCGTTCAGATCCTTGATTCCCGGTCCGCGATCGGAAATCTTCACAATGAACAGCTGCGGAGCGGTGCGGCCCTCGATGGTATATTCGGCGCGCCCTCCGCCCGCGTAATTGAACGCGTTGCGCGCCACTTCGGAAACGGCGGTCGAGATGCGCGTCTGGTCCTGCATATCGAAGCCCAGAAGCCGGGCAATCTGGCGGGCGCGCTGGCGCACCGCGACCGTATCGTGTTCGGACCGGATGCTTACGGTCAGGATCGTGCTCATCAGGCCGCCTTCGCCACCACCACCGTCGCGTCGTCGTGACCCCGGCTGAAGTCGCGGTACAGCACGCCGGCAATTAAGCTCGGTTCCCGCGCCGCAAGTCCGGCGTAGCCCGTAATCGCCGCGCTCGTTGCGAGACCGTCGGAGTGAAGCACCAGGACCCCGTCGCGCGGCCACGCGTAGCTGAACTCCCGGATTCCCTGCGATTGGTGCCCGGCTGTCCCGTTGACGGAAACCAGATGCTGGCTGGTTTTCCCGTTCGAGATGACCTGCGCTGAGATATTGCCCACCCCCGAGAAGACGATCCTGCCCTCGCCCGCGTCGACCCGTGCCACTGCCACCGCGGCTCCCCGCGAGCTGCGCAGCGCCTGGTGAACCCGTTCCGTCAGCATTTTGGGCGGAAGATCCGGATAGGCGCGCAGGATCCGCACGGCTTCGACGGACGCCGCGCGCGCTTCCATACCATGGCCCAGCCCGTCCGCAACCAGGATCACGGTCTTGTCGTCGAATTGCTCCATTCCCCACGAATCGCCGCACACCTCCTCGCCGGGTTTGGGAACGTTCACGGCTCCCACATAGAGCGTTTTTCGATCTCCGTGGGCGTGCGGAATCGCGCAGTTCCAGCGCGCCAGGATCGCCGTCCCTTTTTCCGGAACGGTATAAAAATCCGAGGCGATCGATAAGCGCATGATGGCGCCCATCCCTTCGCCCGGGGAGGATCCCGTGCTGAATCCATCCCGAAGGCAGCGATTCAGATCGCTCATGCCCGGCCCGCGATCGAGCGACAAAACTTCCAGCCAGCATTCGCCGGGAACCTCGCTCGCGACCTTCGTCACCAGAATCTCGCCGCGCCCGGCGTGCTTCAACAGATTGGTGCAGGCCTCCGTGACCACGATCGCCACTCGCTCTGCCAGCACCTCGTCGAAACCCACTTCGACAGCCGCGTTGCGCGCGGCGCGGCGCGCCTCTCCTGTCTGGCTGCCTTCTTCCACCACGATTCGAATCGATTCGCTCATTCTACTTCGACCTGCTACTTCCAGCGGAGAATCGAAACACGCGTGCCTTCGCCGACCTTCGAGCTGATTTCGAACTCATGGGAGAGCCGTTTGGCCCCGCCCAGGCCCAGCCCCATGCCGCCGCCCGACGTGAATCCGTCCGTAAGGGCGGTTTCAATATCGGGAATTCCTGGCCCGTGGTCCTCGAAGACCACCCGCAATCCCTTTTTTCGCTCGTTCTCGATCACTTCCAACTGCACCTGGCCGCCGCCCCCATAATCCAGCGTGTTACGCGCCAGCTCGCTTGAAGCCGTCACGATTTTGGTTTGATCGACAATTCCGAAACCCAGCGAAACCGCGGCCTTTCGCACAGATTGGCGCACGGCGACGATGTCTTCAGGTCTGTCGATTCTAAGCGATTCCGAGCTCAGCGCCTTCATCTAGGTCGTCCTGCTGCGCCTCTTCCGCCGCGTTCTCGAGCGCCGACATCCCCTTCTCCACATCGAGAGCCGTGCGGATTCCTTCGAGAGAGAGGCCCAGCTCGACCAGCGTGATGGCGACCGAGGGCTGCATGCCCACCACCACGGTGTCGGCGTCTAAAAGGCGCGCCATCCCGGCAATACTGCCCAGCATGCGCCCGATGAAGGAGTCGACCATCTCCAGGCTGGAAATGTCGATCAGCACGCCCCGGGCATGGTGCTTGACGATTTGATCCGTCAGATCGTCCTGGAGGGACAGCGCGAGACGATCGTGCATATCCACTTGAATGGTGACGAGCAGGAACCTGCCCATCTTGAGAATCGGGATTCTATCCACGGCGGTTATCTCGCTGCGACGGCCTTGCCCTTGTCCGCGCCATGATTCGTCGTCACGGTGTGCCCGCTACGGCGCAGCGCAATGGCGAAGGCGTCGGCCAGGGTGGCTTTCGTCGTCACGTTGGTCAGATCCACACCCAGGTGGATGATCGTCTGCGCGATCTGCGGACGGATTCCGCTGATCAGACAATCCGCCCCCATCAGCCGCGCGGCCGCCACCGTCTTCAGGAGATGTTGCGCCACCAGCGTATCGACAACCGGCACGCCGGTGATATCGATAATGGCGTAATCCGAACGCGTCTGTACGATCGCTTCGAGCAGGTTCTGCATGACGATCTGCGTACGCGCGCTATCGAGCGTCCCGATCAAGGGCAGCGCCAGAATGTTTTCCCACAGGCGGACCACCGGCGTCGAGAGTTCCAGCAATTCCTGCTGCTGGCGCGAAATCACCTCTTCGCGGTTGGCCTGGTAGGCGTCCATCGTGATGGTTCCAAGCTGGTCGATCAATTCCGTGGCTTGCCAGGTGGTCTCGGCGAGCTGCTCGCCGTTGCCCGCGCATTCCTGGCGCAGAGCGCCGAAAATGGGCTTTTTCAAAGAGAAAATGAACGATGCCGTCTCCGAGGGTGTGTACCCGTTCTTCGCCCGGCTGGCGGAGAAATCTTTGAGAAGATCCTTTACGGGGTTCCATCCGGGACCCGAAAGGCTGTCCAGCCGTTCAGTCTCCGCGGCGGCCTTCAGCGCGTCTCCGAATTCTCGCGCCTTTCGCGCGGCCTCCTGCTGTTGGATCGGGGACGATCTCTTATCGTCGGCGGCCTGCAGCGCAGTCCACTGGTCGGTGATTTCGCGGTTTCGCTTGACCAGCACTTCGGCTAATTTTCCGGGGGATTGGGACACTGAACGCTCCTTCGTCTTGGTCTAGATAGAAAAACCTTATTCTCTGTTTCCGGAATCAACGCTCCACCTCCGAGGCTGGCCAACAGGCCTCGCCGCGAGCGGCGATTGTCCGAAAGATTGTCCGAAAGCCGAACTTCCCATGTTGGCACATGAACGCGTTTTGACGCATCGTTTCCCTGCCAACCTGATGCAACCATGCTTCTCAGTGCAAAATTTGCATCATTACGTATTTTTAATAATTGGCTATCTTTTCAACGGGTCCTCTACCCACGGCGGGGTTGCTTCCATCAGGCGCCCTAGCTCCGGCTCCAAAGCTTCCATCTTCTGTTTCATCTCCCAGGCGACTTGACGGTAGCTGAAGTGGCCCTTCACGCCGCTCCGGAGCCGGGCAATGTATTCGGCTTCCGCGAAATCCATTTTGAAGAGGAACCGCGAGCGCGCGCCAAAAGGCAGCAGATAGTGGGCAGCCGGGCTCCGGCAAGTCCGCCATGGTCGCCAGAGTCTCGCGCATCACAGTTTCGTAGGTCTCCTGCAAACCCGCCTCGGCAAGCGCGGAAGGCGTGTCGAAGCCCAGCCGTCCGCTATAGGCCTGACGAAACTGCTGGCAGCGGCGATGACGATGGAGATCGCGATAAGCGCCGATGTCCATGACGATGTCATAGACGTACAGTCCGCCGCGAAACCCGCGCAAAAGATCGTCGCGGCGTGTCCGGGAACGGAGAGCTGTGTCGATCACCTCATTGCGGCGCGCGGAACTCCAACCGGTGGTCAGCTCGTAGAGCGCACGGAAGGAGTGGTCGGTCACCGGATAAAGCAGCGTCGCAGCGATTTCAGAATGCATATCCGTGGGCCGCAGTAAATCCACCCCTCCGGAAGTTTGCGGGCCCTCGGATCCTGGAAAAGGAGACGCTAAATTTTGACGCGCCCACGCCTCCAGGTCCGCGCGCGAGCGCATCGCGTGATCGTCCGGCTCCACGTGGCGCGCAAGCGTGGGTGCCACAGGCTCGCCGGCGGTCTTCTCGTCCCACACGCAGGCGGGAGGACAGGCGCACGCTTCGGCGATTTCTCCGGCAAGCTCGCGGACTTCGGCGTACGGCGACGCTTTCAGACGGCGGATCTGATGTTCCAGGGTGCGAATGCTCGTCACCTGGCCGACGCCCGTGGGAATTCCGAAAAAGAGCGTGTAGCGGGCCACGTCGAACGCGCGCGCCGCGATATTCCGCTGGTAAGCGTCCGGCTTCATGTCGGCGGGACGCGGCAAGCGCTCCGTGAGAAATTCGCACATGCCAGCGTGTATCCGGGAGTACGCTTCTAAAAGCTTCTGACCCGACCGCGCGTACACAGCCGCGTCTCCTGCGCTTAAATCCGGAGGCGTCACGAAGCCCGAACGCGAAAAGTCCTGATAACGTGAGGAGCGCGCCTGCCCATCCCACAACTGTTCGTCCTCGGCTTCGGTCGCGGCGAGCTCGGAGATTCCTTCAAAGCACAGAACCACGTGGCCCAGATCGGCGATGGATGCGTGTCCGTACTGGAAATAGAAACTTTCCAAAAACTTCATGGAGTCGTGCGTGCGCACCCACTCGATCGAATCGCGGATGGAATCGGGAGAACGCGAATAGCGCGCGAGCGCATACGCCACCTTCTCGGGAGGCATGGGCGCGACGGCGAGCACGCGGGATGGAGGAGAATTTGTCATTCGTGTCGGGAAGCTCACTCGTCCGGGAAAACTACGGAGCCAAACGGCTATCATAGCGATTTCCACTCCCATGCGAATTCGGATCAAGAAGCTACACCCGGAAGCGGCCATGCCGCACTATGCCCACGGTCCTTTGGAAGACGCCGGCATGGATCTGCGCGCGCTTGAACATGTGGTTTTGTCGCCCGGCGTCGCGCTCGGCGTTCCCACCGGAATCGCCATCGAGCTGCCTCCCGGCTACGAAGCGCAGGTACGCCCGCGCAGCGGAATGGCCCTGAAACATTCGGTCACGGTGAATTTCGGCACCATCGATCCGGGCTATCGCGGCGAAATCCGCGTGGTGATGTTCAACCTGGGCCGTGCGGATTACGTGATCGAGAAAGGCGACCGCATCGCCCAGCTCGTCATCGCCCGCTACGAGTCCGTGGAATGGGAAGAAGGCGAGGAACTGGGCGAGTCTGAGCGTGGCGCGGGCGGCTTCGGATCATCCGGGCGATAGCGCGGGCGCCGATTCACGCGTTCTTTTCCCCTCGTGGTATAAACGGGGGCGCTAGCCGAAAAGGCCAATCGAAATCACTCAGCAAATCCTCAGGGAAGGAAACAAATATGCAAACAACATTCCGCAGTAAATTCACGCTTGCAGCCGCCACTCTCGCGCTCGCGGCGGGGACGGCTTCCGCGCAGAACATCAACAAGTTCGTTCTCTCCGACGCGGCCGCGAAGAAGACACTGAACAAATATGAAATCAACGCCGACACGGCGCGCAAGATCGTCGACAAATGCATCGACATTGCGACCAAGGCGAACATGGCGATCACGGTTTTCATTTTGAGCCCCACGGGACAGATTGTGGCCTCGCATCGCATGGACGGACAGGTGCCGATCAACATCGACACCGCGCTCCTCAAAGCGAAAAGCGTGCTCGAAACCCGCGACTCCACGCATCTGCGCGCGAACATGATCGCGACGAATATTCCGCAGCAGATCAAGTGGCACGATATCGGCGTGTTCACCACTTCCGGCGGCCTTCCGATCGTGGTCGAAGGTCAGATGATCGGGACCATTGGAGTGGGCGGCGGCAACAAGGACGAAGAGATGGCGTTTGAGGCGCTCGAGGCCGTGGTCGGGCCGCAACCGCCGCTCGCGCCGGCTGCTCCTCCGCAGCGTCAGGCGCCGTAACGCGTCGTCAAGTTGAAGAGTTAGGGAATTGGCAGGACGATCACAGGCGGATTCGCTCTCTCGGAATCCGCCTTTCTGTTTTCCGTCAATCAGTTGGTACTTCGTGCCACAGTCGCACGCAGCCGCGCGAGGACTTCCGGCCCCGGCCGCATTCCGAGTTTCGTCGACTGCGAGGAAACCGCCTGCCAGTGCCCTTTGCGCAGCACGAACACGTCCGTCCAAATATATTCGCCGCTGCTGTCCTCGCCTTTGTATTGACTCTTCTCGGTTTCCGTACCGCTGACCAGCGCGGTATTGCCGAAGATCCTGATTTTCATTGCGCCCAGAACGGTGGATTCGGTTTCCGTGGCGTCGGAGTGAACGTTGAGTTCCCGCAGGACGCCGGCCTTGGTCATGACGGTCCCCTGGAAGTCGATGCCGGTCCAATCGTCGGCCAGGATCCGGTTCAGGGCCATCGCGTCTTTTTTGACGTCCGCCTCGCTCCAGTCGCGCTCCATCTGGATCAAAGCTTGCGCGGCCTTGCTCATTTTGGGCTGCGCGAAAAGCGCATTCGTCGAGAGCAGCAGCACACCAGCTAAAAATACAGACCTCATGGATTCGTTCTCCTCTCCGACTGTCCCGCGCGGACACTCTCGCTAGGAACTGGTCTCACTCGCTAATTTGCTGGCGAGCGGTTTCTCCTGTCCCGCGTACTTATTCCCCGGCTTTTTGCGATAGGGCACCGCGACCTTCGAGGACAATTGCTCAAAGGTCATCGAGCAGATCCGCATCCCGGGATATAACGCCACCGGCATGCGACCCAGATTACTCAGCTCCAGCGTCGCCTTCCCGGTCCAACCCGGATCGAATAATCCCGCCGTCCCGTGCACGATGATGCCGATGCGTCCCAGGCTCGAACGGCCTTCAAGGCGCCCCAGCACGTCGTCATCCAGCTCGAGCACTTCTTCGGTAATGGCCAGCGCGAATTCGTGCGGCTGCAGGATAAACGCTTCGCCCGCCGCAACCGTAATGGGGCGCATCAGATCCTGAATGGCCGTGCGGTCGCGCAGATCGATGAAAGGATGTTTGCTGTGCTCAAAGATGCTGAACTCGTTCCCCAGCCGGAAATCGACCGAGCAGCTTCCGCATTGCTCCGGCGGCAGCGGCGGCGAGATTTTGATCTTGCCTTGCGCGAGATATTTCTGAATGTCAACGTCGGACAGGACCATGATTACGTATTACTGTAGCAATCCGCTTTACAGGATGTTGACCGCGCGCGCGGCCAGAATCGCAATGGTGGTCAGCGAGATCAGCGACTGGATCATCATCAGTCCCTTGGCCCAGCGCGAAATGACGGGAACGTCGGTGGGAGAAAACGCCGTACTGGTGTTGAACGCAAGAAACAGATAGTCGACGAAGTTCGGACTCCAGTCGCCCTCGCCCATCTCTTCGCGAATGGCCGGGTCGAGCACCATTTGCGGAAACAGGAACGCGCCATCGGTGTGGGATCCTCGCAGGTCGCGCTGATGCGGGCCGCCCGCGTCCAGCCGCCAGTACCACGAGGCAAACACCAGAATGTTCGCGATCCATAACGCAGAAGCGGCGCGCAGCAACTGGCTCGGCGTCTCTTTGTGCCCGGGCAGCCGCGATATCAGCAGGGTCAGCGAGGCGAGCATCGCCAGAGTGGTCGTGCCCACTGCCGCATGTCCGGAGAATTGGATAATGCCGCGGGGACAGTAGCGCCGCAGCAACACGCCCGGCGCGGCGAAGATTGCCACTACCACCAGGATCAGCCAGTCCGGACCCACCGTCAGCGCGCTCGGCAGCGCATAAAAGAGTCCTCCCGCGCCGATCACGGCGATCGTAGCCGGCCATCGCGGCTCTTCGCGGATGGGATGCGAGGACATTTCTTTATTGTCGACGAATCTTTATTGTCGACGAACGGCGGACCATCACGGAGAACACCATCGGTTTCCAAATCGCGACTCCGCGGCCCGGTCGACCCGCGTTGACTCCGGCCTTTAAAATCAGTACACTTCTGCTCGGAGGAGACGTGTATGCCGAGTTTCGAACTCCCCGGTAGAATTGGCATCATCGCAGGCGCGGGCTTGCTGGGAACGCTGTTGGCGGGCACGGTCGCGGGCGCGGAGCTGACCTCGAAGCCGGTCACGTTCACCAAGGACATCGCGCCCATCTTTCAGGAAAAGTGCCAGGAATGCCACCGCGTGGGGTCCAGCGCTCCCATGTCGCTTGTCACCTATGAAGAAGCGCGTCCCTGGGCCAAGGCGATCAAGCAAAAAGTAGTAACTCGCAACATGCCTCCGTGGCATTTGGATAAAACTGTCGGCATCCAAAAATTTTCCAACGACATCTCGCTCAGCGACGACCAGATCGCGACCATTTCGCGCTGGGTGGATACGGGCGCGCCCATGGGCGATCCCAAGGACATGCCGGCGCCGAAACAATTTCCGGATTTTAAGGAGTGGCAACTCGCGAAGACTCTCGGCCAGCCTGATTTGGTCATCGACTCCGAACCCTACACGATGCCCGCCCACGGCCAGGATGTGTGGTGGAAGCCGTATGCGAATATTCCGATTACCGAACCACGCTGGGTGCGGGCCGTTGAAATCCGGCCGACCACTGCGGCGGGCCGTCGCATCGTTCATCACGCGATTGCGCGGCTTCAGCAGGAAGAGCCGGATCTCCGCAGCTCGCTCCTCACCGCCGTCGACGCGAATAACAGCGGCCCGGGGATGCTGATGGAATGGGCCATCGGAAAGAACTACGATCAATACGAACCCGGCACCGGCAAGCTGCTCCTGCCTGGCTCGCGCATCTGGTGGGAATTGCACTTGCACGCCGTCGGCGAGGAGATTACGGGCCAGACGCAGCTCGCCATTTATTTTTATCCCAAAGGGCAGGAGCCGAAAGATCGCACGTATCTGCTCTCTTTCACCGCGGGAACCTATGTGGGCGGCGAACACGAGCAGACGCTCGACATTCCGCCGAACAGCGTGACCGAAACGCAGGGCTTCCACGTCTTGCGGCATCCCGCGAAGTTGTCCAATTTCCAGCCGCACATGCACCTCCGCGGGAAAGCCATGGCGATGGAGGCGATCCTGCCCGATGGCTCGACGCAGATGCTGAGCTATGTCGATCGCTTCAACTTTAATTGGATGACCAACTACATCTATGCGGAGGATGCCGTCCCCGTGCTCCCCGCCGGGACCGTGATTCATATCACCGCCTGGCACGATAACACGGCGAACAATCCCAACAATCCCGATCCTACGCAGTGGGTCGGCTGGGGCGAGCGCACAGTGGATGAAATGGCCCACGCCTGGGTCAACGTGACGTTCTTGAGCGACGACGAGTATCAGTCGTATCTCGCCAAGAAAGGCGCGTCCGTAGCCCAAGCGGGCAAGTAGCAAAAACATGCCGGCCCGATTCTGTTCCGGGATTTTTTGCGTCTGCTTCGGAGCGGTCTTGGCCGCTCAGCCTCTGCCGGTCGAACCCTTTCACGATCGCGGCCAGGGCGTGACGCCTGCTTATGAAGGCTGGTTCCAGAATGCGGACGGAACCTACAGCGTGTCGTTCGGATACTTCAGCCGCAATCAGGTGCAGGAGCTCGACGTCCCGACGGGTCCGAATAATCGCATCGAGCCGGGCGGGCCGGATCGCGGCCAGCCCACCCACTTCGTGCCGGGCCGGCAGTGGGGCATCTTCGTCGTGACCGTCCCGAAGGATTTTGGAAAAAACAAACTCACCTGGACGCTCACGGTGAACGGACAAACGGCTTCCATTCCCGCGGGTCTCGATCCCTTGTGGGAAATATCTCCTTTCAAGGAGGCGACCGGCAACACGCCCCCAATCCTCCGTTTTGAAACCGGCGAATCGAACCAGGGGCCCAGACCCGTTACCGTGAGCATGAGCACCGCCGCTTCGCAACCTTTGACCCTGCCCGTTTCCCTGGCCGATGACGCGAAGCTCCCTTCCGCGAATGCACGCCCTCGCCCGATTCCCGTAGCCGTCACCTGGAGTAAATATCGTGGACCGGGGAACGTCACCTTCGCGAGCGCCAAGCCCGCGATCGAGAAGACCGCCGGCGACGCCGCGTTCAACGGCAAGGCATCCACCACCGCGACCTTCAGCGAACCGGGGGAATATCTCCTCCGCGTCGTCGCCAACGATCTCTCGGGTCCCGGCGGCGGAGGGTATCAATGCTGCTGGACCAATGCATTCGTGAAGGTCACGGTAAAGTAGTTCCTCTGGGTCGTGCCGCACTCCGCGGCCGGAGCGTGAGCGGCGGCGGAACAGCCGCATCATCAGGCCCGGTCTAAACTCTCGTCTAAACTAAGGGTGATCCGCCTGAAGTCATGGACCTTCATGGGAATCGAAACCCCCATCCAAACCGAACCGGCCAAGCAGGCCGCCTACACCGAGGAACGCCGCCGCTACTGGGACGCTTTTGCGCGCGCCCATTCCGGCTGGGAGGGACCGCGCCGCTTCTACCACGCGCGGCTCGCGGAACTGTATCGCTTCGTGATCCCGCCCGGCTCCCGGGTTCTCGAGCTCGGATGCGGCGAAGGGGACTTGCTCGCCGCTCTCGAGCCCGCAATCGGGGTCGGCCTGGATCTTTCGGCGGCGCGCATCGAATTGGGCCGGCGGAAATATCCGTCTCTCAAGCTCAGCGCAGGGGACGCCCAGTCGTTCGACTTCGGCGGAGAAACGTTCGACTTCATCATTGCGTCGGATTTGATCAACGAACTGTGGGACGTGCAACAGATGCTCCAGGCTGTGTGGCGTTGCGTTCATCCCGGCACGCGCCTTGTGATGAATTTCTATAGCCGGTTGTGGGAAGGGCCGCGGCGCATCGCCGAAGCGCTCCGCGTGGCCCGCCCGCAATTGGGTCAAAACTGGCTCACCGTCCCGGACGTGAAGAATCTTCTCTACCTCTCCGGATTCGAAACGATCCAGACGCGCCCGGAGGTTCTGTGGCCCCTTCCCACGCCCGGAATCGCCGCGCTCGCGAATCGATATTTGGTGAAAATGTGGCCGTGGAGTATTTTTTCGCTCACCCATCTTCTGATCGCCCGGCCCCTGCCCGTGCCCCCCACGAATCCGGAGCCGCGCGTCAGCGTGGTGGTTCCCGCGCGCAACGAGGCGGGCAATATCTCGCAGATTCTCGATCGCGTTCCGGAGATGGGCGCCGGCACCGAACTGATTTTCGTCGAAGGCAATTCCACCGACAATACTTATGCGGCGATCGAGACGGAGCTCGCGCGGCGGCCTGGGCGCGACGCCCGCCTTTATCGCCAGACGGGCCGAGGCAAGGGCGACGCGGTCCGGCTCGGATTCGCCCATGCGACCGGCGACGTTCTCATGATCCTGGACGCGGACATGACCGTTCCGCCCGAGGATTTGCCGCGCTTCTACGAGGCGTGGCGCTCCGGAAAAGGCGAGTACATCAACGGCGTCCGCCTGGTTTACCCCATGGACGATCGCGCCATGCGATTCTTCAATCTGGTCGGCAACAAATTCTTCAGCCTGGCCTTTTCATGGCTTCTGAATCAAAGCATCAAAGATACGCTGTGCGGCACCAAGGTCCTGAGCCGCGCGCACTACGAAGTGATCGCGCGCAATCGCGCCTATTTTGGCGAAATCGATCCGTTCGGCGATTTCGATTTGATTTTCGGCGCCGCCAAGTACAATCTCAAAATGGTCGATCTGCCCATCCGCTACGCCGAGCGTACCTACGGCGATACCAATATCCAGCGCTGGAAGCATGGCTGGATCCTGCTGCGCATGGTGGCGCTCGCCATGCGGCGCATAAAGTTTATTTGAACCCCCGGCGGGACCGTCTCCGGATGGACCACCGGCGGGATGAATGCTAATGTCTTCTTTTTCTCAAACCCGCGCTCGTCGCCCTGCCCCGCGCTCGTCGCGCGCGAACCCCTCCTCTCCTAAGCGGGGCGCGGGATCGCGTCCTTTGCGGCTCCTCGGCCGCCTTCTCATGCTCCTCGGATTGCTCCAGGTCCTGGCGGCGGCCACGCCCCTGGCGGAATGGTGGACCAGGGCTCTGGCGGGAAGTTGGAGGGATCCCACGGGCGGCACGCTGGTTGTGTTCGGGAACGAAGCGCAGACCGACGGCACGATCGGACTCACATCCTACTGGCGCGCGTTTTACGCGGTGCGCGCGTGGCGCGAGGGAACGTTTCAGCGCATGATTCTGTGCGGCGGCCCGGTGCGGAACTCGGCGGCCGATGCCATGCGCCAGTTCGTCATCAGCCAGGGCGTCGATGCCAGTCGCGTGCTTGTGGATCGCGCCTCCGTAACGACGCGCGAGAATGCGATCGAGGCGAAGCGCCTCGTGGACCTCAACGGAGATGGCGGCGGAGTGGTTCTGATGACCAGCGACTATCACATGTTCCGCGCTCTTCATGCGGCGCGTAAAGCCGGCCTCCGCGCGCAGCCCCGCCCCATACCCGATCTGCTGAAACGGACCCAGCACTGGTATGAGCGCTGGGATGCGTGCCTGCTTCTTTCCGTCGAAACTTCGAAGATCGCCTATTATTGGGCGCGCGGCTGGATTTAACGGCATACCGTCCTCCCGCGCCCGCCGCGGGTAAACTCCGTGGAGCCACCTGCTTGTGCTACGCACACGCCATTCCGCGACTGTCATCCCGAGCGAAAGCCGAGGGACCTGCTTTTTCATCCCGCGCCCGCCGCGGGTCAAACTCCGTCGAGGCACCTCCTTTTCCTAACGCACACTCACCCGTCATCCCGAGCGCTAGTCGAGGGACCTGCTTTTCAGAGATCGCAGCTTTTCGCGAACCATCATCGCGAGCCCGCCGCGGGTAAACTCCGTCGAGGGATCTGCTTTTGCAACGCACATCATTCGTCATCCCGAGCTTGTCGAGGGACCTGCTTTTGCCGCGCACACCATTTCCCAAATGCCGGCCTTCTCGCCGCCTTCGTCGCAAAGTCGCATTCTCCTCCGGCGTAATGGGAAACTGGAAGCTTGTGACTTCTGACAATGGAACATCGCGTGTAGCCGTGCTCGGACTGGGTTATGTCGGGTGCGTGACCGCCGCCTGTCTCGCCGCTACGGGACATCAAGTTTGTGGAGTCGATCGCGACGAGCATAAAGTATCGAGCGTGCGGCGTGGCCTGGCTCCGTTCTTCGAGCCGGGTCTCGAAACGCTGGTGCGGGAAAACGTTTCGGGCGGCCGGCTGACCGCTTCCACTTCCACCGCTGAAGCCTTGGAGGATGCCGATATCGCGCTGGTCTGCGTGGGCACGCCCTCGGAGCGCAACGGCAATCTCGGCCTCGATCAGTTAAAGCGCGCCACGGAGGAAGTGGCGTCCGTCTGCGCAGGGCGCTCACGGCCTCTGCTCCTCGCAATCCGCAGCACTGTATTCCCGGGCACATGCGAGGAGGTGGTGATGCCGGTCCTGGCTGGCTTGAAAATGATTCGGGTGCTGGCCAATCCTGAATTTCTACGCGAAGGCGCCGCGATTAAGGATTTCATGGAGCCCGCGCTGGTGGTCGTCGGTGGGAATGACGCGGGCGCGATGCAACAGGTTGCCCGTCTGTACGCCGGGTTGAATGTCGAGCCCTGCCTGGTCTCGCTTCGGACCGCCGAGATGATCAAGTACGCCTGCAATGCGTTTCACGCGGTGAAGATTGGTTTCGCGAATGAGGTCGGCGCCCTTGCCGAGGTGCTGGGCGTGCCGCCCGAGGAAGTCCTCCAGACGCTGTGCCGCGATCACAAACTCAATATTTCCACGGCCTATATGAAACCGGGATTTGCGTTCGGTGGATCTTGCCTGCCGAAGGACCTGCGCGCGTTGCGCTATCGTGCCGCGCGGCTGGATCTGAAACTGCCCATGCTCGAATCCGTTCTAGAAAGCAACGACGAGCATCTGAAGCGCTCCACGCAAGCCGCGCTCGATCTCGGCGCGGTGAACCTCGGTGTGGTGGGCCTGGCATTCAAGGAAAATACGGACGATCTGCGCGAAAGCCCGGTGGTCACCATGCTCGAACAACTGATCGGCAAAGGCCGCCAGATTCGCGTCTACGATCCGCACATTCAGATGGATTCCATCTACGGCTCCAACCGGGACTACGTCCTCAACGCGATTCCACATATCGGCAAGTTGCTCACCCGCGGATTCGATGAGCTGGCCGGATGGGCGCACCATCTGGTGATCACGCAGAAGCCTTCCGCCGAGCTCGCCGCAAAAATCCACGCGAGCGGCAAGCCAGTCCTGGACCTGGCGCGCGGGTTAGCCTGAATGCGACCATGAACCCCCGCCAGAGGCCCTAGCTCCGTGCACATCTGTTACGTCTGTCCGGAATATCCTCCTTCGCCGCACGGAGGCATCGGCAGCTTCACGCAGACCATGGCCCGTGAATTTGTGCGGCGGGGCCATCGCGTCACCGCGGTCGGCGCCTACGCGGAAGTTGCTCGGGAAGAAGAGGACGACCACGGGGTCCGCGTCCTTCGTCTGCGTTTCGGTTCCATCGCGCCGCTGCGCTTTGTGACCAATCGGGCTGCCCTTTCCGCGGCTCTGCGGCGCATCCACCGCGAGCATCCCATCGACATTCTAGAAGGCGGCGAGCTCGACCTGGCGTTGAGCCTTCGCAGGCTGCCGGGCCGCGCAATTTTGCGGATGCACGGCGGTCCGACCGTCTTCGCCCCCGATTCGCGTCCCCCTTTGATGGGCACCCTGATCGAGCGCTGGAGCTTTCGCACGGCCGATCATCTGCTCGCGGTGAGCACCTTCGTCGCCGAAACCACTCGCCGGATGCTGGGCCTCGGCGATCGCCCCATCACCGTGATTCCCAATCCCGTCGATATCGATTTGTTTCACGCGCGCGAAGATGAGCCCGAGGAGCCCGGATTGATCGTCTTCACGGGAACCATCACGGAGCGCAAAGGCGTCCGCGAGCTGCTCGCCGCCATGCCCCGGATCCTCCATGAGATCCCCTCCGCGCGTCTTGCTCTTTATGGGGGCGACGCCATCGGCGGCGCTGGAAGGCCTTTACTGAAAACGCTTGCGGCCTCGGTTGCACCCGCGGTCGCGCCGCACATCGAGTGGAAAGGCCGCGTGCCGCGCGCGGAATTGCCCGGAGCGCTGCGCCGCGCAAGCGTGTGCGTGTACCCTTCGCACATGGAAGCGATGCCCATCGCGTGGCTCGAAGGAATGGCATGCGGAAAAGCGGTGGTCGCGTCCTTCACCGGCCCCGGACCCGAGCTGATCGACGATGGCGTCACTGGGCTCCTCTGCGACCCCTATTCGCCCGACTCCATCGCGGACAAAATCATTCGCGTTCTGAAGGATCCCGAGCTTCGCCGCACCCTCGGAAAGAACGCGAGGCGCGCCGCTGAGCAACGTTTTTCTTTGGGGCCACTCGTGGAACGCAATCTCGATTACTATCGCCAAATCCTGGAACGCCCCCAACATTCGTAGGTTATAGTAAGCGATATGAGCGAACAGGAGTTTATCAGCGCATTTGAAGAAATTCTTGAGGAGGCGCCGGGGACGCTAACGGGCAACGCCAAGCTCGATGAGTTGGAACGCTGGGACTCGGTCGCGATGGTCACGGTAATGTCCGTCGTCGATGAGAAGTGCAATGTCCATCTGTCGCCCCGCAAAATCGCCGGCTGCGTTACCGTACACGATCTTTACCAGCTCACGGTGTCATGAAGGCGTTTCTCAAAGCGATTGAGTATACGCTCCCGGACAAGGTTCTCAACACCCAGCACCTCGCGGACGACTTTCCAGACTGGTCTGTAGAAAAGATAGATCGAAAGACCGGCATCCGTGAGCGCCACATCGCGGGACCTGGCCAATGCGCGTCGGATCTCGGCTTCGCCGCGGCGGAGGCTCTCTTTCAGATCGGAGGATGCTCCCGCGAATCGGTCGACTTCTTACTTCTTTGTACACAAAGCCCGGATTATTTCCTTCCCACTACGGCGTGTCTCCTACAGGATCGACTCCGATTAACCAAGGCGCTCGGTGCGCTCGATTTCAATCTAGGCTGCTCCGGATATATTTACGGCTTGGGTCTGGCCCAGGGACTTATCGAGACCGGCCAGGCGTCGAACGTGGTGCTGATCACGGCCGAGACCTATTCCAAGTTCATTCATCCCCAGGACCGCAGTGTGCGGACGATTTTCGGGGATGCCGCCGCAGCGACCTGGATCGGTTCCGCGTCCTCTTCCCCCCCGTCCCATGAAACCGCCTGGCTCGGTCCTTATGTTTATGGAACGGACGGGCGCGGCGGTCCGAACCTGATGGTTCCGGCGGGTGGACTGCGCCTGCCGCATTCGCCCGAAACAGCGCGCGAATCGGCGGATGCGAGCGGCAACGTCCGCAGTGCCGACAATTTATACATGGACGGGCCCGAGGTCTTCGCCTTCACCATGCAAGTGGTTCCCGGCCTGGTGAGGGAACTGATGGAAAAAGCTTCGCTCGGTTGGGACGATATCGATCTGGTCATTTTTCATCAGGCAAATCGTCACATGCTGGACCATTTGCGCAAGTCCATCCACATTCCCGAAGAAAAGTTTTACATTTCCTTCGCGCACTGCGGCAACACGGTGTCCTCTACGATTCCGATTGCATTATTGGACGCCCAGCGGGAAGGACGCCTGCGGGACGGCTCGCGTATCATGCTGGTCGGCTTCGGCGTGGGCTATTCCTGGGGCGCCACGATGCTGCGCTGGAAAAATCAAACGGCGGTATAGCCACCGTCGACAATCAATGTCGAACCCGTAATCCACCGGCCCGTGTCCGCGAGCAGAAACGCGATCGCGTGGGCCACGTCGCGCGGCGTGCCCAGGTCCAAAGGATGGCTGCGGCGAATCGCCTCAAAATTATCCGGAAGGGTGGCCTCCTCAAACTGGTCCGCCATCTCCGATCGCACCACTCCTGGAGCAACGCAATTGATACGGATCAGGTCCCTCGCCAGTTCCGCGGCCAGCGACTTCGTCATTCCGATCAGCGCGGCCTTACTCGCTCCGTAAAGCGCCAGCGACGGAGCGCCTACGAGACCCATGACAGAGGAGAGCAGTACCACGCTTGCCCCTCGCTGATAGCATCCCCGCTGACACAATCCGCGGACCAATAACAGGGCGCTCGATACGTTTGTCCGCAGGACCGAGTCGATCCGTGAGGCGGTCATTCCTCGAGCGGGCGTCGTGGATAATACCCCGGCGGAATGCACCATTCCACTCAGTGGCCCCATCTCTGAACTGACCGACTTCACCCACTCAGATATCCGCTCGGATTCGGACAGATCGAACAAAAACTCGCGATGACCCTGGCCCTCCAGCCGTCCGAGCGTTTCGCGCAGCCGCGCCGCATCCCGCCCAGAGAGGGCTACCTTGGCTCCTAATTGGCTCAAGAGAATGGCCGCGTCCCGGCCCAGCCCCGACGAAGCGCCGGTGACCAGAATGGTCCTCCCGGACAAGTCCATCGGATTAAGCGGCATATTCGATGAGATCCGGCATGACCATCGGCCCCGCGGACAGCGCCGCGCCGGCCCACGAGAATCCGACGCCAAAGCCCGCCAGGATCAGGCGCAGCTCGGAGCTCGCCAGGCGGCTTTGTAGCTTCGTCGTCATCGCCAGGGGTATCGACGCGCTACTGCTGTTTCCGTAGTCCTCGAGCGCGAGAATCATTTTGCCCGGGGGAATCCGCATGGACTTGGCCAGATGCTCCAGCATGAACCGGTTGGCTTGGTGCGGGACAAACGCGTCGACTTCATCGATGGTCCAGCCCGAGGCCGACAGCAGCGCCTTGACCAGAGGAGGCACCCGGCGAAGAGTGAACGCAAAAACCTCGGCTCCATCCATGTGCAGGTGCTCTTCGCTTGCGAGCCCCCCTGGCCTCTCCTGGAGCGCGGTTGTCTCCGGGCTATGCATACGCCGGAACGAGCCGGCCGGAACCATCAAATGCGCGGCTCCGCTTCCGTCCGTGCCTAGCTCGAAGAACATCTCGGAAGCGTCCGGGGCGGCCTCAAGAGCCGTGGCTGTTCCGGCATCGCCGAACAACAAAGCCACGGAACGATCCTGGGAGGAGACGATTTTTGTGGGTGTCTCGCCCACCAGCAATAACACCTTCCGCATCCCGCCCCGGATCATCGACGCGGCGAGCCACAACCCATACGGATAACCCGAGCAGCCCAGATTCACATCGAAAGCCGCCGCGCTGGTGGAAAGGCCCAACGCGGCATGCAGCACACAACTGGTGGCGGGCAGTATGTAGTCCGGGGTCTGCGTCACGAAGATCAGCGCGTCAACTTCGTCGCTTTTCCAGCCCAGCTCTGCGAGGAGCTTTTGCGCCGAGGCCCGGCACAAATCCGAAGTGCAAACTCCCTCCGGGGCCAGGTGCCGAGCCATCACTCCCGCGGTTTTCGTGACCCGTTCGATCTCCTCCGCCGGAAAAGATACATTCGCGGCGACAGGCTGGCGTGTCCCCGGCACGGCGCTGGCAATACCCGCAATCCGCACGCCGGACACCTTACTGGAAGCCATCGGACTTTGATTCTAGCATCGATTCAGGTAGGATGAAGACTTCCGGCCTTCGGCTTTTTCGTGTGTCCCCAAGCCGGGCGTGTTTCACCAACCGGAGCGCCTCCAAGGAGCCGATTGCAGTCCCTCGACGGGTTTATCGACAAGGTAAAACGGGCGGAAACGCCGGGATATCGGCGCTTGAAACGGTTTGTCCTAGGAGTTCTGAGGCCCCGCGCCGTGCCCGTTCCTTCGCCGCTCAAACCCGTCGGGCGTGTGTTGTATTTTCTGCACTACTTTGTGATTGCCTGGTCCCGCAAAGTGGTGACGCTTCTGTATTACTATCCCTTGTTTCAGTCCCGTTGCGCGGCGGTGGGCAGGCACTTATACCTGGAGGGACTCCCGTTCGTGGATGGCCCGGTGAAACTGTACCTCGGCGAAAGCGTGGGGTTGGGAGGCAAGGTTTCGATTTTGTCCGGGCACGTTTGCGAGGCTCCGCGCCTGGTGATTAAGGACCGCACGGGTATCGGCTGGGACTCGACGTTCGTGGTGAATCGCGAAGTACTGATCGATGAAGATGTTATTATCGCACCTGGCTGCCGCGTTTCCGACAGCGACGGCCACCCGCGCGACGCCCTCCAGCGCGCCGCGCACATGCCTCCCGATCCCAACGAGGTCAAGCCCGTGCACATCTGCCGGTACGCGTGGATCGGCGCCGGCGTTCACATTATGAAGGGCGTCACCATCGGCGAAGGCGCGATCATCGGCGCCAATAGCGTGGTCATCTCCGACATTCCGCCGTACTCCATTGCCTTGGGCAATCCCGCGGAAGTCTTCTTCCGCAACATCCAGCGCACCGCGAGGACCGGCGACTAGCCCTATGGGCTTCGAAGCCGCTGCCATTGAGTTTCTACTGTGGGGCCGTGCCGCCGGGCTTCGGTTCGATCGCGTGCTGACTATCGGACGCCAGGGTCTGCATGTCACGCCGGTGGAGTTGCGCTCGATTCTCGAAGCGCACGGCCTCGATCCTTCGCCTACACAGGACATTCTTGCGCGGGATCGCGGCTTTGCGGAACCGCTGCTCACTTACATCGGCGCCGGGTCCGTCGATTCCCTCGACGCTTCCGCGTACGAAGGCGCCACCATCCTGCATGACATGAACCAGCCTCTGCCGGCCGGTTCTCGCAACCGCTTCAGCCTGGTGATCGACGGCGGCTCGATCGAGCATGTCTTCGAATACACCACTGCTTTACGGAACTGTATGCAGGCCGTGGAGGTCGGCGGCCATTTCATCACCATCACGCCCGCCAATAATCTCTTGGGCCACGGCTTTTATCAGCTTAGTCCGGAATTGTTTTACCGGGCTCTCACGCCGGAAAACGGATTCGAGATAGTGCGCCTGGTCCCTTTTGAAAATCCGTGGAAGCGCGTCTGGTACGAAGTCGCCGATCCCAAGCAGGTGCGTTCGCGGGTGGAACTGAGCGGCGGCCGCGAGGCTTACCTCATCGTCTGCGCGAAGAGGACCTCGCTCCAACCGATTTTCGCGAAGCCTCCGCAACAGAGCGATTACTCCACGCTATGGCAGGATTCGGGCGGAAGGACTCTGGCTGTTTCCGATACCCGGCCCCGCGTTCCAGCGGCCTCCTGGAAGAGGCATGTTCCGGCATGGGCTTTTCACCTCCACCGCCGGCTTCGCCCTTTCCATCCCCGGATTTTCCGGCGGCATAAAGGGGATTTCTCCGCTTGATCCGCCTGTTGCGGCACAAACTGGTCCAGGATTCGCTGATTCTTGGAGGCGTCCAGATCAGCGCCTACATTCTGCCGCTGGTGACGCTGCCTTATCTGACCCGCGTGCTCGGACCGGCAAACTTCGGGCTGATCGCTCTCGGATCGGCTCTGGTGCTCTATTTCGTCGTAGTAACCGAGTACGGGTTCGGCGTGACCGGAACGCGGCGCGTCGCCATCCACCAGGCGGACGCTGCACAGGTCTGGCGCATCTACGCCAATGTCATGGGGTGTAAATGTCTGCTCCTTGTGATTTGTTTTGTGGTCATGCTGGGCTTGATCGCGGCAATCCCAAAACTGCGCGCCGAGTGGCCTCTGTATCTCGTAAGCTACCTGCAAGCCGTGGGATGGTGCCTTTCGCCGAACTGGCTGCTCCAGGGGATGCAGCGCATGAAGCTGGTCGCGATCTCGGACTATGGGGGCAAAATCGTTTCCGTTGCTTTGATCTTTCTGTTCGTCCGGCACGGGTCGGATTATCTGATCGCGGCCGCTTTGCAGTCCGGCTCATTCCTAGTCGCCGCGCTCCTCGGCCTGGCCATCGCCTCCCATCAACTGCGCATGCGCCTGGTCGCGCCCTCCTTTCGCGAAATGCGCGAATACATGCGGGAGGGGTGGCCCGTTTTTCTTTCCTTCGCGAGCGGAAACGTGATGACCTCCAGCAACACCATCATCCTCGGTATGGCCGCGGCGCCCGAGCAAGTGGGATTTCTGAATGCGGCCTCGCGCCTGATTATCGCCTCGCGCGCACTGGCGAATCCCGTGGCGAGCGCCGTATACCCTCACATGAGTCAGCTCGCCGCGCGCTCCCGCGATCAAGCCGTCACGTTCCTGAAACGCCGGCTCCTGTGGACCGCCGCACCGTTTCTCTTGATCAGTCTCGGCATGCTGTTGTTCTCGCCGCTCGCCGTGCGCATCCTGTATGGAGCCCGCTTTCGGGAATCCGCGGTGCTGCTCCGTCTCATGTCGCCGACGCCGTTTGTCCACGCCCTCAGCATGTGCTTCGGCACGTATTTCATGCTTGCGTTCGGGTATGAACGAGCCTGGTCCCGGGTGATCGCCATGTCTCTTGTGGTGAATTTCACTTTGATCGCGGTGCTGATGCTATTCCTGCCGCCCGCCCGCGCCGTGGCGCTCACCACCTCTCTCACCGACATTTTTGTCGTCAGCTTGTGCATGCGATTCTTTTTTCGCACGGTCCGGGAGTGGCAGGAACAAACACGAGCTGGTGAAGGAGACCCGGTCGCGTCCTAATGCGGCGTTCCGAGGCGATTACACCGCGGCGCTTCCACTGCGGGACTCAGATGCCGCGCTTTGCGGTCGACCGGACCGGTAACACGGGAGTCGCCAGATAGGCCAGTTGCTTCGCCTCCCGTCTTCCTTGCGTCACTGTGTCCAGAATGAGCCCGCTGCTGAAGCTGAGCAGTCCGCTCAAGGCCGTTCCCGTCGCGAGAATCGCGGTGGGGAATCGCGGCACTAACCCCGTCTCGAGGAACGTAACCACCAGCGGATAGGCCAGCACAATCGAAAACAGCAGCAGAAAGCATCCAATGACCGAGAAAAATAACTGCGGCCGCTCACTTCGAAAGAGCTGAAGAATCATGTACAGAATCCGGAAACCGTCCGTGTACGTGCTCAACTTGCTGACCGAGCCTTCCGGCCGCATGCGGTAGGCCGTATCGATCTCCGCCACGGGGAGCTTCAACGTGAGCGCATGCACCGTGAGTTCCGTCTCCACTTCAAATCCGGCGCTCGCTAACGGAAACGATTTCACGAATCTGCGCGACAGCGCGCGATAGCCCGAGAGAATATCGGTGAACGTCCGCCCGAACAGCCGCTTCACGGCTCCCGTGAACAACCGGTTCCCCAGAACGTGGCCGGGCCGGTAGGCTTCCGCTTGTTCGTGAACCCGGCGCCCCACCACCATCGCCAGATTCTGTTCCACGATCATACGCGCCATCCGCGGCGCCACGGCGGCGTCGTAGGTGTCGTCACCGTCCACCATCAGATAAACATCGGCGTCTATGTCGCTGAGCATGCGCCGCACCACATGGCCTTTGCCCTGCTGCGTCTCCACGCGGACGATCGCACCGGCTTCCTCCGCCACCAGGCCCGTCTGATCGCTGGAATTATTGTCGTAAACGTAGATGTCGGCTTCCGGCAGATGCCTGCGGAAATCGCGCACCACCGCTCCAATAGTCGCCGCCTCGTTGTAACAGGGGATCATGACCGCGATGCGAATGTCGGATAACACGTGTCTCGTGCCTCAGTGGCCGGGCGCCGGGGAACCGTCGCGCCGCGCCGCACTCTCCAGCATCTCGCGATTCTTCGCCGAATGCGCGAACCGCTCGAAGCCTTCCTGGAGTTCCGTGGATCTGTCAAACTCAAACTGCCCGAAAAATGCCGGGACTTCCCGCCAGTGCACCGCCGGATCGTCTCCTTCCACCCAGCCCATTTCCGCCGGAGGACGGTCGCGCAGAGCCCACTTCGTGATCCACACGCCTTTGTTCGAAGCCCACTCCGCCAGTACGCGCCGCGCCGTCTCCTCCCTCCACTTGGCTGTTTTGCCGACGGGACCGAACACCTGAGCTGTGACTACCTCCGCACCGCGGCAAACCGGATTGAAAGGCTTTTGTTCGATCAGCGCCGTCACCGGTTCGTGACCCAGGACCGAAATCAGAACGTCGCCGGGCGCGGCCGCACTTTTGAAATCCCGAAGCTGCGCGAGCGCCAACCGGTCCTCGAAGTTTCCCGGCGCGATAAACGCCGACGCATTGACCGGGACAATGGCCGCGAGCAGCGCGGCGGCCGCCCAGGGTGCCCACGCATGCCCCTGGATCCTCGTTTCACCGGCGGGCGGCGGCGCCCATGCCGCGGCTAGCGTCAGCAGTACGAACGGCAGCACCGGAAGAAAGCGCTCGGGTGAACTCGGCTCGAACAAAAAAATCGCAAACGCGAGCATCGGAACCAAGGCCGTTGCCAGTACCGCAAGCATCCGTTTTCCCTGGGCGCTGCGAAAGGCAGCCAGGGCCAAAGCCAGCAAGAACGCGTAGAATACCCCTATTTTCCACAGACTCGAACGGATCAAATCGTAGATCGTCTCGCGATTGTAGGGGTCCTTCAACAGAAAACGTTTCATCAGGATGCCGTCGTTCGAGAGATCCATAAGCAGCCGCGCGAAGCCGCTGACCGCGCGTAAGGCTCGTTGTGTCTGCGCCCATCCATGGCTCGATTCGATGATCCAGGCGTGCAACGCCGCGGGCGACCGCACGCCGCTGACCCACGCGCCCACTCCCAGAACTGCAAAATAGACCGCACCGCTCGTGGCGGCCACCGTAAGCCACGGGCCCAGGCTTGCGCGGAGAGGACGCTCGTCAACCGCCCACGGAATCAGAGCCGCGGCCGGTACGATGAACGCGAAGGGAGTCCAAAAGAGCGCTGCTATCCCCAGCAGCGTTCCTCCCGCCGCCAGCTTTACTTTGCCCGGGTAGGCTTCGCCGTTGGTGAGTACCCACAGAGCGCAGATCTCGATCGCCGTACCGAGAACATAATCGGTGCCCGCTTTCGTATAGAGCAGGAATCCGTTTGCCCAGATCAAACCCACCGTGGCCAGCGCCGCCACCGCGGCCGAACCGGAAATCCGCCGCGAGATCCGGAACAGCAGCGCCGCCGCGAGAATCGCGGAAACTTCGTTCAGGAAGATCAGGCCGTAGCCGATTTTTAGCCGCGCATTCCATGCCACCGCGTCCGGAACCAGGGCGGTAAAGACTGGCGCCAGCAGTGCGCCTAACGGCCTCCACAGCAGGTGACCGAACTCTCCGATCGGATTGATCGGCGTCGCCCAGTGCCCCGCTTGAAAGCTCCGGATCGAATCGACATACACGAACGTATCGCCGACTTCGGTCGCGGTGGTCAGCGCCAGCGTAATCAGCGCCAGCGCGGCTCCGAGCAGATAATCCTGCCCGGACCTGCCTCGCGCGTTTCGATTCATCGTATGAGAGCGCCTGTCATTTCGCGCGCCATTTCCCACCATCGGACGGATGAGATGGATTCATGAAGGGGAGCCGTTTAGCGACGCCCGCACCCTTCTCCGCAACCAGGGCCCGGATCGGCCTGCGTGCGCCAAAAGGACCATTCTAGCGCGCCCGCGTGTTCGTCCTTGGTAGGCACGCGATGGGAGACCCCTCGCTTTTAAGGCAGCCACGTCGAACCGCTGGCTAACATCTTCCCCGTCGCTCCCGCGCCGGACCAGTATTGGATGGCCTCCTGATTCGCACCGTTGGCGACGCCGGCAATGCTGCAAGGCGAACTGGCGCACACCGCGCTCGCCGCTGTGCCCACCAGCGGCGTCAATGTCACCTTGACGCTGACGGCGCCGCTCGGAAGACTGAAGCCCACCGCCACCGTACCCGTTCCCGCCGCGGCCGTCGGAACACTTCCTTCGGTTGCCATATTCGACGGTTCGGACGGAAACGAGAACCACGGCCGCGACTGCGAGTAAGCGCACATCAGCCTGTATTGATAATTTGAGGAAGCGCTCAGACCCGTTACGAGAATGGTTTGGGTCCGGGTTCCCCCCGCGGCCGTCGCCCGCGTCCAGGTAGCGCCGTCGGGCGAAGTATCCACGGAACACGCGTTATTGTCCGGAGCCGTATATGTGAATTGCAGCGAGCTTGGTCCGGGTAAAACGACGATATGCTTCACGATTCCGAGCGCGCTCAAAACGCCTTGGATGTTCGCGCCAACCGCTCCTCCGGAGTTGTAGGCCGTCGGCGTAACGCGCATGTCCTTCATCGCGGTGCCGAGCAGGCCTGCGGCCGCCTGCCGCGCAGCCATCGAGTTCCCCGGAGGGTAAAGATCGGCTGAAGGCATGCCCGTTGTCGCCGACGTGCAGCCCGCTTGATCCAGGTCCGGCCACGGCTCCGCGCCGGTCGCGTTCGTGCCGCAGATCACCGTGTTGCCGCCCCAAATGCCCGATGAGGTTACCGCCGACGCGATCTGCACCATCGTCGTTTGCAGATTGGTCAAAAACGTGGTCGTCGTCGGAAGCGGTACGACCGGAAACGTCGCACAGCCGCCGTTGCATGTCGGAGTGCTCGCGACGATCCCGGAAGTAGTGTTTCCCGTTACGCCGCGGCTGAAGTAAAGGAGATTCCCGGTGAACTGGAATCCATTCGAAGAGATTCCGCCGTCACTGGTCCCCAGGATTGCGGGAATCCAGTAGATCGCGTTCGACCCATAATCACCATTTGTGAAATCGAGCGTGTTGTTGTAGATCAGGTGATTCTGGACGCCGTAGCTGGTGAAGTAATTGGATAATAGACCTCCCGCGCTGCCTTGGATGGTATAAAGATGACGCCCCAAGTCCACGGCGAGGTTGTCATGGAACAGAACGTTGGAGTTGAGCGCCGCGTCGGGCGCGTAGCCGCAACATGCGTCGATGATCGCCGTCCCCCATACGTCCGCAAGAACCGAGGCATGGCGCACGTAATTCCAGGAGATTTCAAGATCGTGGGCTCCCGTGGCGCCGGTCTGTTTGGCAGCCGTGGGTACCGGCGTAATGAGAATCGCTTCGCCGGAGTTTTGCCCCGAAAAAGATCCGTCGATCCAGTTTCCGGTGATAAGACAGTATTGACAGTTCTTGCTCTCGAACGGATTGCGGAGGTTGCCGCGGGTGACCCCATCCCATGCTCCGTAGCCCGCATTGACGGGATTCAGCCAGCTCGGCGGTTCATACACGGCGTTCCTCTGCACCACGGCGTTCTGCATAATCACCGGTGGTCCGTTTCCGCACGCGGTCGCGCTCACCGATTCGAAATAAATTCCCTGCCCGGCTGCGTCCACTTCGTTGTTCAGAATCGACAGCGGCCCGGTACTGCAATCCTCGATATAGATACCCTGGCCGAGGTTCGCCGAACGCTGAAAGCCCACGAGATAGTTCCCGGTGAACAGCACGTTGGCCCCGACCGATCCCGCAACGGCCACGACGGAGAACGCGGGGGGTGCGGGCGTACTGAAATAGATTCGATCCAGCACGATATACGCGGGCGGATTTTGCGAATCCGGGGGATTGCCTTCCCCCGCTCCCAGCATCACGTAGGGACCCCACGGTCCATTGCTCGCGGCGCTATTTACCGAAAACGCAAGATTGGAAAGCCAGAAATGATGAATGGGCGTTGCACTCGTACTCTGAAGATTTGTTTCAAAGATCTGTCCTGAGGTATACAGCACCGAAGTGGGCACTTGTGCCTGGAAGTTGGCAAGCTTCGGAGCCCACGTGGGTCCGGTGCGAAAACCGTAAGGCGGAAAATCGGCGGCATTCACCTGATGCGTGCGGAAAATAACCCAGCGATGATTGGGATCCGCGATTCCCGATGAGCAGGGGTCCACAGCGATGACCGGCAGGTCATACCCGGAGTTGAAGCTGCCCGTATCGGGAACATTTCCGGTGGCCGCTTGCGGAAATTCTACGATCGCGCCGAACTTGATTTCGCTGAGAATCGTCGGGATACCGTCGCCGGCCGTGACCGTCCAGCTCGGATCGCTCGCGCAGAAAACTCCGCCCGCGTGCGTGACCGTCGATGCCGCAACGAACACGCCGCCCACCGTCGTCATCGTGATCGTCGTATAGCCGTTCGTGGTGTTTGGATAATTCGGTTTGTAGACCGTCGCAGCGAGCGGAAGCGGCGATCCGCTAGTGGTCGCGCAGGAGCCCTCGGCGCTCTGAATCTGCCCGTTCGTGTCGCCGATGTCCGGGCGCGCCTGCACCACGTAATAGAAAGTTGTTCCCGAAGCCAAGGCTCCCATGTCGAGCGCGAACACACCGCCGGTTGTCAGATACGGATACGTGTTGTACGGATACGGGCCCCCTGACGTCGTTCCGTAATACACCTGGACGTACGCATTCGGACTGACGTTGCCCACGACCCGGCAAAAGTGCTGCCCAACGTCGCTGACCGAAATTCCCGTTGCCGCCAGAGACGGGGCGGGAGGAGCGAATATGATTTGCGTGAACCCCTTGGTATTCTCCGTGCTCACGATGGTTCCACCCGTTGACCCGTCCCAATTGCCGCTCCCCGTGCCGCTGATCGCAACCGCCGGCTCCGCCGTCACCGCCATGTGGAAGCCGATCTGCCAGCTTCCGCCTTCAAAATCTCCATTGCTGTTGGCGTTGTCCCAGGTGTTGGCGACGACGCCGGGACATGCGAACACGAAGGAATCGGCGGTCGGCGTCGAAGTCACAGTGTAATCCGCCGCGGCGCTTCCCGGACCCGGAGCTTGCCAGTCCACCCGAATGCGCCAGCCTTTCTGAATTCCGTGTGCGACCGTGAGATTCACGGTGCAGTTTCCGCTTCCATCGCTTACGATGCTGGTCAGCGTACCGGGCGCCATCGTGCCGCTTTCCCAAGCGGTCGTGAATTGCGTAAGTGGCCAGATCGTGCGGGGGAACACTCCTACGATCGCGGCATTCGTGGCATTTCCCGCCGTGTTCCCCGTGAGCCCCGCGATCGTCACGTGGTCCCCCGTCGTGATTCCGGAATAGAGCAGATGATCGCTGACAATCCAGATCGGCGACGTTCCGTTGCCGCTCGTTCCCTCCACCGGAACCGTCGGCCGAATGCCCCAATAGATCGGATTGACGGTCGCCATCGCCGCCGATTGGTAGCTGAAGTACGGCGTGTTGATATTCGGCGTATAGCTCACGGTGTCGGCGCCGCCGCAGGTCGTCGTTCCGTTCTGACAGATCCCGCTCGAGAACCCCGTCGCCGTCATATCGCTCGCCGACCAGCGAAACTGATAGGAGGTTGAGGCGTTGTCGATTTCCTGCGGTCCCTGAAAAAAAAGATTGTACTTGGCGCCATCGTAATCGATCGTGTTCGAGAGAACCATTTCATCCGGCTGCCCCGTGCCGACGTAGTTCAACGTGGCATTCGCTACGTAGACCGTCTGTCCGCTAAAGTCCGAATGCGCTCCGGACCCGTTGATGTAGAAATACGGGATGGCGTCGAAGTAGTGTGTCGTCTCGCCGGTCCAGGGCGGCGACGTCACCCATCCGTTGAACGTCGTATCGTAAGGCAGCCATGCGGGGGACGCCGCGCCCTCGAAATGTTGTGGAGTGCTCGAGCCGCAATACTGCATCCACTGGTTCGCGTGCGTGGCGGTGGGAACACCGTGGTAGCCGTGGCCCGCCGACATGCCGCTCGGCTGCTCGAAGGTATACGTTCCCATCACCAGATTCGCCTGTCCGTCGCTCGGATACGGTATACTTTTGCCCCATAGAAAGTTCAGGCACAGCCGATTGTCCAGATTATTGAACGAGGCATTGGACTTGACCATCTGCTGAATCCAGCCGTCCGGATACGCGGGTCCCCCGTCCTGCAGCGACGCGTCAAAGTAAAAATATACGTCCGTCGAAAACGGCAGCCATAAATTTTTCGGCGTCGCGGCCGGGGTGTAGGTTCCGTCCGCCACACCTCCTCCCGTCGTGCAGCTGCCTCCCGCCGCGCCCATGCACGGAATCGTGATCTGGGTTTGTCCGCTGTTTGCCGCCGACATCACCCACGGCCGGTTGATCGAATTGAATGCATTCGAGCCTTCATTCATGAACTGCAGCCAGATCAGCTGTCCCGCTCCGAGGCTTCGACCGCCCGAACCGCCCACGCATTGTCCCGGATCGCTCCACGGCGAGCTCAGCGTGACCGTCCCCGTCCCTCCCGAGACAACCAGATTCGTTATTTGATTGCACGCGCCCTCGCCCTTGATGTTTCCCGGATCGGCGTATCCCAGCGAACACGGGTATGCGGTCGTCTGATCGTTGGATGTCTGCCCCGTGCAGTTCGGCACCACCAGTTTCCATGTATTGTTGCTCTGGGTAACGCCTCCGCGCGCTCCGTCCCCGTCTCCGGCGAACAACTGAGGGAACGGCGCGGATGCATAAGGATACTGCGTCGATTCGCGCATCACCGTAACTCCAGGCCCGCTATACGTCCCGTAACCCGTCGAGTTAAACGGGATTGTGAAGGTGAAAGCGCCCGTAACTGTCACGCGGTAGCTGACATTCGCGGTGATCGGACCGTTCACCCCCGTTTCAAATGCGTGCGAGGCCGCCGTCGTGCTGTTCGCGCCCCTCGCCACCACGTTCAGGAAATATCCGTTCGCTACGTTTACCGTGATCTGCTCGGCGTCGATGCTGATCGTAAAGTTTCCCGTTTGCGGCCACATCGAGGTGTCGGCGACAAAAATCTGACCCCCGTTCGCGGGAGAAGCCGCGCTCATCGGCAAATTCAGCGTGACGGCCCATTGCCCGTTGATGTTCGGCCACGAACCGCCGGTTGCGCCCCATATTCCGACGAACGTTGGATTGGGGAAATTGTGCGCCGTCGGACACGTTACGGTCGTGGGATTTCCCGCCGTCAGCGTGCAATTGGTCCCTTTGAAATCCTCCACAATCTGCTGCTGCCCGAAAGCGGCAAAAACGAACAGGAAAAATAACAGCACTCGTCTCATGGTTATCGTGTCAGCCCCGTGATCTGCGCGTAAAAATAGTCTTCCGAATAGCTGGTCGTGCCGCTATTCGATCCCAGCGTCTTGCCCGGAGAAATTGCCGCCGTCGGCATCCCGCTCGAGAGCGTCGTCGCATGAGCGCCGTCGATCGTACAAGTCATCGAGCCTGAGCCGTTCGTGGTTACCTCGAACACATGCGTATTGGCATCTGCGGCAACGCCCGTGTCCGTCATGGTCCATCCCGTCGGGTACGTGCCGCCCCCCGTTCTCGCGACGCAGTACCAATCTGCGTTCGCGAATCCTCCGGGACAAAAATCGTTTTGACACATCGCGATTCCCACGGAGTTGCCAGGCACGTTGGCCGAACTGTTGTCCGTCCATCCCACAAAGGTGTAAATCGATGTCGCTCCATTCGCCTTCGCGCGCCAGCGCGTATCGCTGACGTTCGTGGTTAGGGCCGCGACTGCTACATGAGTCGAATTGTGGCCGTCGTACCACTGAACGTTCGCATCGCTCGTCGTTGAATACGTCATCGCTCCCACCATCCCCGTTGTGGCGGCGAAATTATAAGCGGAGCTCGTAAACCAGGGATTTACGCTTCCTCCGTTCATCTCGTTTCCGTTCCAGTCCTCGAACAGGCACCATGTGGTCGTCAGTACGCACGTGGTTGCATAGGTGGGCAGGCCGCTTCCGCCGCTGGTTGTCTGCGAATTCTGCAGCTCCCAATTCGTGCCGTCGTAGATCGCACAGGCAATCGCCGTGGTCGTAAGATCGCCCCCTGCAAGCGCCGCGCCTCCGGCCTTTACGATCGTCTTTGCGGCCAGTCCATTTGGTGCGAACGTGGGCGTCGTCGAAGTATTCGCCGCGGTCGGGAGCCAGCAGGCGTTGAGGCCCGCGGATAGTGCCGTGATCGCCGGGGCGTACGTCGCCGTCTGCGCGTTTGCCGTTCCTCCACCCGCGACATACTTGATCGCGGAGATATCGGACGCCGTTGCCGCCACCGCCTGCCCGCTCGCATTCGAGCCGATCACGTGCGCGCTCGCCGGCAGCGTCACCATGCTGCTCATGCCGCCGCCCACCAGCTTGAAGACCGCATGCGCGCCGTCGTAGACGAACACGTTCGTCTGCCCCGCTCCCCCTGTGCCTTGACCGCTTGCACAATCGCTCGCTTTCAGGGCCGTCGCCCCGTCCGCCTCGTAGAGATTCGTCGCGGCCAGGCCGTCGATCGCCAGGGTGATCGCACCGGGCGTGCATGCAAGATTCCAGGTGAATTCCACCAGTTGTTTATCGCTGTAGGCGCCGAGCGTCGGGTTCATCGTGCCCGTAAGCGCGGTGGACGACGAAGACGTCAGCGTGACGATGTTGCTCGTGCTCGCTTGTACGGCCGTCCGCGTCGGGATCTGCGCCGGGTCCACCGCCACCGTGACCATGCTCCCGGACGTGGTCACGATCGTGCCGGTTCCCTGCGTGACGCTCGCAAGGCTCACCACTTGCGTCCACACGTTGGGGGCCGCGCACGTGTACAAGTTCGATCCCGCCGCCGCCGTGGTCAGGAAAAACATTTCTCCGGTACCGCACGTCGGCGTCAGCGCCGCGCCGGTTTGCATCGGCTTCGTCGGGCCCACCGCCGACAGATCCGCGTTTTTGGCCTGATTTCTCAAACCCACCTGCGTTTGCGCCCCCGCCAAACCGCAGCACCCGACCAGAAGAAGCACGTACGCCCACCGCTCGCTCATCACGATCACCTCTCGGCCCGAGTTTTGTCCGGCGGCGCGCGGATTTCTGTGGCTGCGAACCGCCAACTCCCGGAAAATCGGGAGGCAAAGAGGAAGCCGCGCTCCGTGACGGGCACGTCGCCCGCGGCGCAGAGTCGATATATTGGAGCAACGGCTCCCCACTTTGAAACTGCTCTGGGTCAAATCCGATTTTCTTCATCCCACTACGCGCGGAGGCCAGATTCGCTCCCTCGAAATGCTGCGCTGCTTGCATCAGCGCCATGAGGTTCACTACGTGGCGCTGCGCGATCCCCGGGACTCCGAGGGGCTCGAGCGCAGCTCGGAATATTGTTCCCGAGCCTATCCCGTGGATTTCGTCGCGGCTCCCAAGCCCTCGCTGCGCTTCCAGGCGCAACTGGCAGCCGGTCTTTTCGATCCCGTCCCCATGGCCGTCGCGCGCTTCCGTTCCGCCGCCCTGCGCGATACGATCGCCGGGCTTCGCGCAGCCCAGCGCTTCGATCGGATTGTGTGTGACTTTTTAGTTCCGGCCGCGAATTTCACCGCGCTCGATGGCGTCGTCTTGTTTCAGCACAACGTGGAATCGGCCATCTGGAGACGCCGCGTCGAACACGCCCGCAATCCCTGGGAACGCTTTTTTTTAAAGCGGCAGGCCGCCCGGATGCGGGCCTTCGAAGGGCGTGTTTGCAGGGCTGTCGATGGTGTGATCGCCGTCTCCGACGCCGACTCCGCGGAGATGCGCGAGCTTTATGGCGTACAGCGGATCGGCGCCGTGCCCACCGGCGTGAACGTCGAATATTTCACGCCCCCACCCGAGCTGCCCGCGCCGGATCACGATCTCATTTTCATCGGTTCCATGGACTGGGCGCCCAACGTGGACGGGCTACTCGAATTCGTGCGCACCACGCTGCCTCTGATCCGCAAGCACCGGCCGGAGACTTCGCTGCTGATCGTCGGCCGCGATCCCGCGCCCGAAATTCGCGATCTGGCGCGCCACGATCCGCGGATTCGAGTCACCGGAACCGTGCCCGACGTGCGGCCGTTTCTGTGGCGCAGCCTGGTCTCCATCGTTCCGCTGCGCATCGGCGGCGGAACCCGTCTGAAAATCTACGAATCGATGGCCGCCCGCGTCGCCACGGTCTCCACCACTGTGGGCGCGGAAGGCATTTTCGCGGGCCCTGCCGAAATCCGTCTGGCGGATCAGCCGGAACAGTTCGCTGGCGAATGTCTCACCCTTCTGGACGACGCCCGCGCGCGCGAATCGACCACCGCATCCGCGTGGACGCTGGTGAACGAACGCTTCTCTTGGAATCAGGTCACGCGCCGATTCGAGGAACTGCTCGATCAGTTCGGCCGGCCGGCCTGAGGAGGCGCGGACGTTCCGGTGGCCGCCGTCCAGAAGTTCCGGCTAGGCCGGAACACGATCGAGATCGCGACTGCGGCCGCGGCCAGCAGAATCACGCACGTCCGGGCGGTTGCGGTGATGCGCTTCAGAAAAAACGTTTCGGGCACGACGCTGTCCACCAAAGCCAGGCCGTAAAATACCGCTTGCACGCCAAACGACCACAGCGCCACTTTCGCCGGCAACCCGAAACTGAATGCCGTTAAAGCGACCACCCATACCGGCAGCAGCAGACGCGCCACCTTGTGCGATAGAAATACGATACGGCTGCGGTTTTCCGGACCCAGCAGCTGCGGCAGATACCGGATCAACTGATATACGCCGGCTTGCGTCCGCACCTTGCGGCGAAATTCGGTTCTGAGGGAAGTCGGCTCATCCCAGGCGATCGCGCGCTCTTCAAACACCACGCGGTAGCCCCGAAGGAACGCGAGTAACGGCAAATACACGTCGTCAAGCAGCAGGTCCTCCGGCAACGGCCGCGCCAGCTCGCGCCGCATGGCATAAATCGCGCCGGTCGCGCCCATCACCGAATCAAGTTCGCTCTCGCGCTTGCGCAGCCATTTCTCGTAACGCCAGTACAGCCCGATCGTGTCTTCCTGATGTGTCTCCCCCTCCCGGATGATGAGCTCGCCGCTTGCGGCGCCCACCGCGGGATCGGTAAAGCACGAGGTCAGATAGCGCAGACTCTGCGGGTCCAGGATCTGCCGCACGTCGGTGAAAAATACCAGCTCGCCCTGCGCGCGATGCAGCCCCGCGTTGATCGCCGCGGGTTTGCCGGCGTGCGGCATCTCGATCACATCCATGTCGATCGTGGCCGCGCGCATCACGCCCGCCTGCACTGCGTTCGTCCCGATCGCGTCGGCTTCGGTTCCCCGCGCAAGGCTCTCGCGGAAACGGAGCGCCGTCTGGAGACTCCCATCCGTCGAGCCGTCGGAAACGACGATCATCTGGATCTTCTCCGCCGGATAATCCAACGCCTGGATCGACCGGAGCTTTTGCTCGAGCCACGCTTGGCCGTTGAACACCGGCAGGAGAATGCTTACGGATGGTTCAAAGGCAAGATTCGCCTCGCGGCTCCTCACCGCATGCGGCATCCGCCGGGTGCGCCACGCGAGCCACAACGGGTAACCCGCAATGGTGTAGAGGATGGCCAGAACGCAAAAGCAGAATCCGAACCAGCCCGCCCACATCCATGCCTCCTTATCCCTTTGGTTTACGCTCAAGAATATCGTGGGTTTGGGTAGTTGTGCAATGTGCCGCGCAATGTGCCACGCAAGTGCCGAACAATGTGCCGCGCAATGTGCCGGTGCAGTCAGGGAAAGGCATTTTTTCGCTCGCCCGCCGGCTTTCCGGGAGCGCCGTACCCGGATTGACTCCGATCAGCGGTTTGCGGCCGATTCACCCGCACCCGGCGGGCGCGAGATGAACCGCAAAAGCGGTCTCCCCGGCGCTCGATTCCGTCGATTTCAGCCGTCTCTATTTCAGCCCTCTTTGCGGTAAATCAACAGCGCGGCGAGCGGATGGCCCGCGCGATCGTCGGGCCTCAACCAATAATTTACGGCGGCGAGCCATGGCTCCACGGGCAGCGCCGCGATTCGCAGCGGCCGCAGCAGCCGGTCCCCGTTAATGACCGGATCGACCGGCAGCCATTCGCCCAGGATCATTTTGCTCTCGAGCCGCAGCCCCTCCACGCGCAGGAGCCTTTCCTCCAACGTCGCGGCGTCATAGCGGCGTTCGAAAAACTCCTCGCGCTCGAGCGCTGCGCCTTTGCTGTCGGTCGTGCGGAACACTTCTTCGAACGTGCGCCGGTAGGGCACTTCCACGATGACCACCCCGCCGGGCTTGGTGACCCGCGCGAATTCCCGCAGCGCCTCATGATCCCCATTTCCCGGAATATGCTCGATCACGCTCAGCGAGTAAACCAGGTCGAAGGAGGCGTCCGGCAACGTGAGCTGCCGCGCGTCCTGATACTCCACACGGTAATTGGATAGGCCCCGCAGCCTTCCCATTTTCTGCCAGCGGCGGTAGATTTCCGGATCGTTGAGATCCGTGGCGAGCACCTCTGCCCCCGTACGCGCCGCCAGATACAGGCTCACCAGCTTGGGGCTGCTCACGTCCAGAATCTTGGGCTTCTGCATCGCGCTCGCTTGCGCCCACACCACGGCATTCGGGAGCAGACGCCAATAGCCCACCGAGGCGATCAGCAGTTTGAGCCCCACCGTTACTTCGCCCGCGGCCATCAGGCGCAGCGCCGTGCCTAAGGCGAAAAAATAAATGTGCAGTCCGCGCAATCGAAGCAGCAAGATGGGCCCTTTAGGGAATCCTTTCAAGAATATCGTCGCCCTTGATTCCGGTGCAGTGCGCGCGTCGATCCGGTCGTGGGTCTGGCCCACTACCCTCGACCCGCCGTGCGGTCCTATGCCGCACGCCCCTAATGAGCTTCCCCCTAAGCAGCTTCAAGCGTCTTGCGGAGTTTGATGTGCAGCGGTCCTTCGGCGAACCTGTAAAAGAGCGCGGATACCGCAACCACGGCGAAGGTGTAGAGCACGACGTATCCGACGCCCTCAAACGAAACGGCAAAGTATTTCTCCGCGAGCACGAACCACTCACCGATGGGAAAATGCAGAATGTACATCGCGTAGCTCGCGTTGCCCAGGAATACCAATGGCGAGACCGCAAGCCCGCGAGCCACTACGCCGCCGCCCAGCGCCAGTCCTAAAATCAGCGCGGAATAAAGCGGCAGCAAAAGGCCGTTATGCACGAAGGCGATCGGTATGCGATCGGCGAGCGCCAGCACCACCACCATCAGGAGAAGAGCCGGTACCGCGAGCCAGTCGCCCCGCCCGAACCAGCGTGAATCCGCCGGCAGCGAACGGTACACACGCGCCAGCACGATCCCCGTACAGAATGCGGGAAGGCCCGCCAGCGGATTATAGCTGATCAAGTTGGGCCAGAAGCCCGCTTCGGCTCCAAACGTACCGCCGGCCGCGGCTGCGTTCCCGAAACCGCGAATCGGCAGGGACGCCACGGGAGCCGCCAGCGACAAACCCCACAGCAGCCCCAGCACCAGGATCATGGTCCTTCTGCGCTCCGCCCGCCATAAAAAACATCCGGCCAGAGGAAACAACGCGTAAAAGAACGCCTCGCAGGAAAGCGACCACCCCGGATAATTCCAGCTGAGGGCCGCGTCCGGCACCCATGCCTGGAGCAGAAATAGATTCAGAACTCCTTTGGAAAGCTCGTAATCCCCCAAAGGAATTCCTTGCAAGATGCGGTACAACGCGACTGGGGCGAGCGACAAAAGCCCGATGAAATACGCCGGATAGATGCGCGCAAACCGTGCGATGGCGAAGCGCCTCTGCTCGGGACCGTGCCATGGCCTTCGCAGATCGTAATTGTAGGCCAGAACAAAACCGGAGAGCGCGAAAAAGACGGTAACCGCGGCATAGCCCGTGCGCAGGAGGCAACTCACCGCATCGGGAGCTTCGGGCCACCACGGAATCGCGAGCCCCGGCGTGCCGGGAACCAGATGAAACACAATCACCCACAGGGCCAGAAAGAAACGCAGTCCGGTCAGCGCGGGAAGCGGACGCCGTTGGTCTGGCCGTTGGTCAATGGGAGACGCGCTCACGAACGCCGCCTGAGGGCGGCTCGCCGTTCCAAGGCGGATTGAGAACGTGCCACGGAAGCCCCGGAGCCGGCCGTCTGCGGAACGCCCTGCTGAGGGACGGGCTGCTGGAGAATGCTTTGGGTTTGCTGCACCGCTCGCCAGTCCGGCACAACTCCTCCCGCCGCGACCATTTCTCCTGAGCCAGCCCCCGGTTTCTTCGCCGCCCGCAGACTCGAAATTCTCTCGAGCGCCACCGCCAGGCCGGCAATCAAGTATTGCTGTGGATGGCGCTCACAGGTCATGAACGCCGCGCACACCGCGAAGTACACGAGCGCCGCCTGAAGGCATATGGACAACTGAGAACCGAGCTCCCCGCTGGGAGAAAAGCCCGACTGGCTCAACATACCCGGCTGATTCCAGTTGCCTGGCTGGTTCAACTTTAGAGACCGGCGCAGAGACAAGAACGTCGCGATGAGAAATCCCAGATAGAAAAGCAGGCCCGGAATTCCTTCTTCGCTCGACACCTGAAGATACGTGTTGTGGGAAGGGAAAAAACGCTTGTGGCCGCCCTGTGCGGTCCGATCAAAAAACCGGAAGCGGTAATCGGGAAATTCGCCGGGACCCACCCCGAAAATCGGGTTGCGCACCGTCATGATAACCGCGTCATGCACCAACTCCCGGCGCTCCGCGACGGATGCCCCCGCTTCGGTCTTGAGGTCGGCGGCTTCCTCCGCCACTGTTTCTGTCGTAAAAACTTTGACGGTGCTGGCGAACCGCTCCAAAACCGAGCTCGGTAAAACCACGAGCATGGTAAGCGTCCCCAGTACCCCAAGCGTGACGATGGTAACGCGCTGTATAAGGTTGCCGTAAATGAAGTACAGCATCAACATGGCCGCCATGGCCAGCAACCCTGTGCGCGTGCCGGTTAATCCGATGATCCGCGCGAGCCAGCCGCAACCCACTAACAGCACGGCTGCCTTCCCAATCGGATTGCGGATACGCTGACTGATCAGAACGACAAAGGGTATGGCAAATCCGGCGAGCAAGGCCACGTCATCGGCGTTTCCGAACGTGCCTTTGAGATCGAACCTTTCCTCCGTCCGGGAAGAACTTCCCATGAGCACGTAAGCACTCGAGGAGGCTAAAACGAGATACCCGACGCGCTTGATGTCGCGCAGGGATCGCGGCGCACCCGCGGCCACCAGGAACAGGATCAACTGCAACCCGCCGAAGTAGAGGAGATACATGGCGCTCCCCCCCCCGATAGTTGCTAAACGCCGTGGAGATCATCATCCAGATCAGCAGCGCGGCAAGCGGCTTCCCTGGCGGGGAGAGAAATCCCGCGAGTGCGCGCGACGTCACAACCGCGACAATGCCGATCACGCAGATCACGAGCGGAATTCTATATCCGTTCAGAATGAACTCGAATGGCCGCCCGAAATGGTTTACGATCAGCGCCCCCAGAATGGCCATCGGAACGTTCCAGAGCAGCGGGGAGCGTTCTTCGCTCAGGGGGGGCGGAGGCTCGGCGAGGACGGCCGGAAGCCCTGAATCCGCGTTCGGGAACGAGGCGGTTGGAAGGGCCGTTGTGCGTCCGGAAATCGTGGGTTTCATTCGGGCTTACTCACGAAACGCATTCTCTTACTATAGCCCGGCGCTCCGCTGGCGATCTTGCGGGACGCGCGCCGCGGATGCTACTATTGTGCGCAAAAGGGGACCCTTCTGTTCCATCGATTCTATCGGTTACGTAAATACCTGGCGAATTCGCGCTTTGACCGTCAGACCCGCCGGATTCTCGAAACCCCTCCCATTTCCTACAAAGAAGCTCCCTTAACCATCGTCAGTATGGTCGAGAAACGAGATGTCCAGATGTATATTCTGGCGGTGAAGGCGCTCTATCGGCGGCTTGGCCGGGGCAAGATCGCCGCGATCGTCGACCGCGACCTTCCTCCATCCGATCTTGCGCTGATTCGGCGCCATCTTGGCCCCGTGGAGTTTCATTTTCTCGAGGACCTGCCGACCGGCCGCTGCCAGCGTGGCGGGACCTGGGAGCGTGTGATCTTTTGTGTGAATCGCTCGGCCACGGACTATGTGATTCAAATCGACTGCGACACTTTGTGCTTCGGTGCGCTGGACGAAGTGGTCGCGTGCGTGGATCAAAATCGCGCTTTTACCCTGTCCGAGGGTCTCCCGATCCGGCCTCTCCCGGAGTGGGTGGAGCGGGCGGTCGCCCGGAAATCGGACCACATCGTGAATACCTTTGAGTTGCGCGGCCGCGAGTTTCCGGAGGCGGATCAACTGCTTTACGTGCGCGGATCCTCCGGATTCGCCGGCTTCGCGAAAGGCGCCTTAACCTTCGACTTCCTGGAGAAATTTCATGATGGCGGGGTGAAAGTTCACGGCGACCGCTGGAAGGAGTGGGGCACGGAGCAGATCGCGTCCAATTTTACAGTGGCCAATAGTCCGAACAGTCTCGCCCTCCCGTATCCGAAATACGCGACCTTCGAACCGGAGTACGCCACGTTTCAAAAACAAGGGATCACTGCGGACATGTCTCTCTTGCATTTCATCGGCATGTTCCGCTTTGATCTGGGAGTATTTCCCCAGCTCGCGAACCGCGAGATCGATGCCATGCTGGGTTCGAAAGCGTAAGGAAGACAGCGTCGGGCCCGGACTTTTTTTCGGATTGGGGAACGGATGGTGGATGGCCGGCGCGGGAATCCCGAAGCACCGGTCCCCTCAACCGGAAACCGCGACATGCCGATGGAATCTGGTGGAGCAGAGCCGCTGGTGGAAAACCTCAAGCCGCTGACGTCCCGGGAAAGGGTCATCGCGGGTGCGATCCTCGCGCTGTACCTCGTCGTGACGCTGGCTCTCGCGGCCACGGCGCGGCCTCAGTCCGACGAAGCGGTGTACGCGAATCCCGGCTATAACCTCGTTCATACGGGCCAAAATGGGAATCACGCTTTACGAGCTCAGGGATTATCTGCCGCTCTCCCTGGCGCGGCGCACCTGCATCCAGCCTCCCTTTTATTTCGTGACGACCGCCGCATTATTCCGGATGGTGGGTTCCGGCTTGTGGCAAGTGCGGCTCTTGTCGGTATTTTTCGGACTGGTGTGTTTGATCTCCTGGTTTACCATCGTTCGCAGACTCACCCGATCGGCCAGGGCGGGCTTGCTGGCGATGGGTCTCATTTCAGTCGACTATTTTTTCCTCATCGGCGCCTCGCACGGCAGGATGGACATGATGTGCATCGGTCTCGGCTCGGCGGGGCTCGCGATTTATCTGCGCGGGCGTGAGACGCATGTGCTGCGGGCGGCCTTTTGGGGTAATACCCTGGCCGCGCTCGCTTTGCTCACGCATCCGGCGGCACTCGGGTGGGCAGCTGGATTGATGCTCGCCATCGTGCTGCTCGAATGGCGGCGGCTATCCCTGAAACTTGTCGCGGCCGTGGCGATCCCGTACCTGCTCGCCGGGGCCGCGTGGGGCAGCTACATCGCCCAGGATCCCGCCGCGTTCCTGGATCAAATGCGAGGGACGCTGCTCGTCAACGAAGGCAGCTTCGACTATTCACACTTATCGCACTCGCGCCTTCTCCGTTATTTGCAGCAGGAAATCCTGACGCGTTACGCGGCCCCCTTTGGATTTCTGCGGAATGTGGGGCTCGCGAGCCGCGCGAAAATCGTGGTGCTGGCGGCCTATTTGACGGGCGTATTCGGTATCCTTCTCTCCCGAAAACTACGCGCGCAGGCCCGCATTCTGTGGTTTTCCATTTTTTGGGTCGCGACATTTTTCATCCTCGCCGAAGTATCTCCTTCGAAGTTCAACTATTATCTTCCGCACAGCACGGTCATCATGGCGGCGTGCCTGGCCGTATTTCTGTACGCGGTGAGCGACGCCCCGCGGTGGAAGCCGGTCTTGGCGGTTGCCGCGCTGCTCGCGGGAATCGAGCTGGCGGGAGCCGCATATCTGATTCATCAGGACGAATATCACCGGACCTACAAACCCGTGATCGAGGCCCTCAAACGCAACACCCGGCCGAACGCGCTCGTCATGTCGCAGGGCGAACTGTGGTTCGGGCTGTGTCCGGAGCGCCGGGTTCTGTATGATTTCCGCCTCGGATTTTTGAGCGGCCTGCGGCCCGATGCTTTCGTTCTCGATCCCGTGTTCCGCGACCTCGAGGCGCGTGAACGGCTGACGAATCCGGCGAGTTTCCAGTACGTGAGCAATCTCATCGAGCATTCGCGTATGGTGTACGCGGATTCCTATAGCCAGGTTTATGTGACGGAGGAACCAACGGCCGCGAAGAGCCGGAGCTCGCCGGAGCCGCAGGCGCCGTCATTCATAGCCGCAGGCGCAACCACTCGTAGCCGCAGCACCGGCGAACGAGCCGCGAACAAGCTTCGTCTTTCGCGGTTTGCTATTCTGATCCGATGAACGGCAGGGGTGCGCGATGCCAGAATCTTTTTTGACGCAAGAGCCCTCGCTTTGCGTCATCGTGCCCTGTTACAACGAAGAAGAAATGCTGCCGGCATTCTTCACCACTGTGGTGCCGATCCTCGAGCAGGCAACCCGCGGCCGTTGGACCATCCTGTGCGTGGACGATGGAAGCAAAGACGCGACGTTTAACGTCATTTCCGCGTGGAACCAGCGCGACCAGCGCATTCTGGGAGCGCGGCTCAGCCGGAACTTCGGACATCAGTCCGCTCTCTCGGTAGGGATGGCTTACGCGCGGGCGGACTACGTCGGCATTATGGATTGCGACCTCCAGGATCCGGCGGAGGTGCTCGTACAGCTCTACCAGACCTGCATCCGCGACGATCTCGACGTATGCTTCGGCGTGCGCGGCCGGCGCGATGCTCCGTTGTTCCTACGCCTCGCCTATTCGACTTTTTATCATTTGATGAACAAGGCCGCCGAACATGAGTGGCCGCGCAATGTGGGCGATTTCTGCGTGATGAGCGCGCGCTGCCAGCGCATGCTGCTGGATCTGCCGGAGCAATCCCGAATGCTGCGGGGACTGCGCTCCTGGGTCGGGTTCCGGCAAGCCGGGATCACCTATAACCGTCCCGCCCGTTTGCACGGAAAGAGTAAATACAACGTTCGCAGACTCACTCTGCTGGCCCTGCAGGGGTTTATTTCATTCAGCAACGTCCCGTTGCGCATTGCGAGCGTGATGGGCGCAACGATGGGAGTGGGCTCGGTGGTGTTCGGGCTTCTGATCCTGGCCAATCGCCTGTTCCCGCGCTTCACGTTGCTCGGCTATTGGGTGGGAGCGAACGCCGGCATTGCGACGGTGGTGGTGTTTCTTGCCTTTTCGCTCAGCGTTCTCTTCCTGTGCCTGGGGATCATCGGCGAGTATCTGGTAGTGCTGCTGCATGAAATCAAGCGCCGGCCCGCGGCCATTGTGTCCTCGGTGATCGGAATCGTGCACCCTCGTTCCACGGCCTATGCGCTGGGCAACGCCGTGCGTCAACCCGTGGCGCAGGAAGACGTCATTCGCTAGAGGGTTTGAAACAGGCCCAAATCCGCTTGCTGGCGCGCGCGGCTCAGAAACGTGCTCGGGTGTTCGCGAGCTTCTACCGAGCCGCGACCGCAAGGGAGCGAAAGCAGAACGGCCTTTTCAGCACCCTGCTAGAGAAGGATTTCTGAGCTCAAGCCTTGCGCGAGTAAGATGCGTACTGGCCGCCCATCGGCAGCCCGATCAGACCGTTTTCCAGACGCCCTATTTTTTCATAAACGGCTTTTGGGAAGTACAGGAAGTACTCGGTTCGAAACGGAGTCATTCCGGCCGCGGCGGAAATGGAACGGGCTGTGCGCGCCGACAACAACTGCGCGTCACGATCCAGAGGAACACGCCGGACCACCATCTTGGTCACCGGATTGAGCGGATTGTGCTCGATCATCAGGAAGATGCCTCCGGGTTTCAGCACCCGGCGGATGTCCGCGGTCAATTGCGTTCGATCGGCGGGCGCAACGTGGTGATACACGCACACGGCTGTAACCAGATCGAAGGTTCCGGATGCGAAAGGGACCGCCGTCGCCGAAGTCTGCTCCCGGACCTCGACCGCTGATTGCGTCTCCGAGAGCATTCCGGACGACGGGTCGCAGCCAACGCAGGTTTGAAAATACGGTCTGCCGAGTTCCAGCAGTTCACCCCGGCCACATCCGACATCGAGCCACGACATGCGTTCGGGAGACAGGCCCTGGCGCTTGAAAAAACGCAAGAGCAGATCCATTTTCCGCCGGTGAAAGAAGTCCGAACCGCCGCCGAAGCTGGTTCGAAGCGGATCTGTAACTAATTTTTCGTAGTCGTGAGAGTACTCGTCGAACTCTGCCGGCATTTCTCCATTATCGGCAGTTGTCCGTTATTCCATGCGACGGGCCGCGGGCGGTTCGGTCAGAAACCTAACGCGATGGAATCGCAAGTCCAAAACAAGTTCAGGAAGCTTTCACGGGCCACGCTCGGTGGGGCAACTTAGCCTTCGAGGCGCGTCGTCCGATATTCGCATCGGCTAAGATAACAATTCCGATGGAGAGCGCCGATCAGCCAGAAAAGCGACACCGGCCGTTGGGCTATTTGGTCAGCCAGTATCCGGCGGTAAATCACACGTTCATCTTGCGGGAGATCCGCATTCTGCGGAGCCTGGGCCATGACATCCGGGTGATCTCCATCCGCCGGCCAGATCGCCGCCCGGAGACACTAAGCAGGGAAGAAAGGGAAGAATTCGAGCGCACCGAATATATCCTCGGTTCCGGCGTTTTTCGAATCGCGGCGGCGCACGCGCGCACATTTTTCTCACGGCCCACGCGATATGTCGGTACGCTCGCGGGTGCGCTGCGCCTGGCCGGCTGGGATCTCGCCGCGGCAATCCGACACGTCTTCTACTTCGCCGAAGCGGTGGTGGCCGGTGATCGATGGAGAGGCCAGGAGGTGCGCCACGCACACACGCATTTCGCCTCCACGGTGATGCTGCTCGCAAGCCGCCTCTTTCCCATTTCGTTTTCCGTGACGATCCACGGCCCCGAGGAATTCGACGATACGTGTGCGTTTCACCTGGCGGAAAAAGTGGCCGAAGCGCGGGCCGTGGCGGCCATCAGCCGGTATGCGTCAAGCCAGGTAATGCGGGCTTCCGATCCGCTTCATTGGGGCAAGATTCAAACTCTTCCGCTCGGCGTGGATACGGACGCGTTTGCTCCCCGGCCTGCTCCTTCCGGTTGCGAGATCCTATGTGTCGGACGGCTGGCGCCGGTAAAGGCGCACAGGGTGCTGATCGCGGCGGTCGCGCGCCTGGTGGCCGCGGGGCGGGATGTTCGCCTGGTGCTGGTGGGCGACGGTCCGTCGCGGCGGGATCTGGAGAAAGAAATCGAGCAGAGAGAATTGAAAACTTTCGTGCGTCTGGAAGGAGCGCTCAATCACGACCGGGTGCTGGAGTTCTACCAGCGCGCCTCGGTGTTCGCTCTGGCAAGCTTCGCCGAAGGTGTTCCCGTGGTGCTGATGGAAGCGATGGCGATGGAGATTCCGTGCGTCGCCACATGGATCGCGGGAGTTCCGGAACTGATCCGGAATGACGTCGACGGCCTGCTCGTCGCGCCGGCCGACGAAGCCGCGCTGGCCGCGGCGATCGCCCGGCTGATCGATGACCGGGAGCTCGCGGCGCGGCTGGGGCAATCCGGCCGCGAGCGCGTAATCGAATGCTACGATCTGGCAAAAAATGTGCAGCGCCTGGGCGCGATGCTCGCGGAGATTTCGGCAACATGAAGTCCGGAGCGAAGCTTGTGTTTGCGGCATTTCACAATCCCCGCGCGCTGCTGTGGATGGGAATTCTCGTGCGGGTGGTGACGGGAATGGCGCTCGCGCCGGATAACCCGGACGTTCACAGCGAAGTGCTGCGCTTCCTCGTAAATCATAAAGCGCTGCCCCATACGCTGGACCTTCACGAAGCCTACGCGCCGCCGCTCTACTATCTGCTCGCCGCGCCGCTGCTGGCGCTTTCCGGATACGTAAAGGTGGTGCAGATTCTCTCTCTTGTCTTTTCGACAGGAACGCTGCTGATCCTGTACGATCTCATTTACCGAAAAGAAATCATCGAAGATCCTCGCGCGCAACACTTCAGTTTCCTCCTCGCCTGCTTTCTCCCCGAATTCGTGACGTGCTCTTTGTTTGTGTCCGACGACACGCTTACGTTTTTTTTAGCCGCATTGTGCGTCGCCATGGCGTATCGCTTCGTCCAGAGTCCCGGGTGGCGAAGCCTGTCAGGGCTAGCCTGCACGCTGGTTCTGGGCCTGCTGACCAAACAAACCTTTCTGGCCTTTGTGCCGGTGCTCGCGGCGCTCGTTTATGTGGGCTCGCGGCGTTACGGTTCGGCCGGCGCATGGCGACGCGTGGCCGTTTTTTCGATGATCAGCCTTCCGCTCGGCAGTTACAAATTCGTGGAGAACTACGCGTATTACGGAAGGCCGTTCCTCAACAACATGGATGCGGTTCCCGCGCCCGACTGGGTGGTGAATCAGCGGCGATCCTACCGCGGCTGGCGGTCCTTCACCGATTTCGACATCACCAAACCGATCCTCGCGCCGAGCGTATCCGATGCGACGAACGGCTCCTATCCCATTTTGCTGTACGGATCGTTTTGGTATCAGTACAGTCCGATTTCGAACTTCGAGTGGCACACGCCGGTAAAGCGCCTTGCGCAGCTGATCTATCTGCTCACGCCCGTTCCTACGGCCGTTTTCCTGATCGGAGCCGTGGAGTTCGCGCGACGAACACCTGGGTTTGTGAAGAGCTTGTGGCGTACTCCCGAGATCGACCCGAAGCTCGCGACCCGCGGCACGGCGGCCGCGTTCTTATTCGCCAATTTCGGGATGCTGGTGATCAGCGTCGTGAAATATCATGGCTGGAGCATCATGGACAGCCGGCTGCTCTATCCATCCTTATTCGGAGGATTGGTCATTTTCAGTGCGGGCGTAACGTTCGTGTCTCGCTGGCGCCTGCCACGGCTGATCCTGAGTGCCGGCATGGCCGCGCTCACCGCGTTGTTCGTATTTTATCCGGCGATCGAGTTCGTCCTGACCGTTCACTACCGGCTGACGACGCCGCGGTGACCAGGGGTCTCACGGCAGGCAGCGTTCCCGTCACCGACGACCTTCGAGAATGCCGCCCTTCGAGCGCGACGCCTGCGTGACGCGCGAAACTTGGTGAGTGCGCAGTCCGGCTGAAATCTCGTTTCGGCTTCGTCAGGAAGCCGCGAATCTTCGCCTCTTTCGTTTTCCACCGCGGGAAGCGCCTGCCGCGAAAGCTCTGCCTCTCCCGCGGTTCGAAACCATTGAGAAGCGGCTGCGCGGGACCAGGTTCGCCACTCAAGTAGAGGAGATCGCGCAGGGGATTCTGGCCCGGCGAATCCCGCTGTTCGGATATACCATCGAGCCGGAACGCGAAATCCGCTGGCGGCGCGATTATGTTCACCAGCGCGAGACATCCGCGGTTTATTTCCGGCGCATCCCGTATCTCGACTTCGAGCGCGTGGGCGACCACAAGATCATATGGGAACTGAACCGTCACCAGCATCTGGTGGCGCTCGCACAGGCCGGACTGTTGAGTGGACGAAAGGATTTTTTCGACGATCTTTTCGCGCAGCTTGCCTCCTGGCTCGATCAGAATCCCGTGGGGGGCGGAATCAATTGGGCGAGCGCGTTGGAAGTCGCCTTCCGCGCTCTTGCATGGATGTGGATCGATCATCTGGCGGGCGAGCGCATGGAGCCGGGTCTAAAAACACGGTGGCATCTCGCGTTGTATCACCACGGTTGCTATCTCGAGCACAACCTTTCGATCTACTTTTCCCCGAACACGCATTTGCAGGGAGAAGCGCTCGCGCTGCACGCGCTCGGAATGCTGTTCGGCGTGGAACGATGGCGCGCCCGCGGCGCGGCGCTCACCCGCGGCATGCTGGCGGATCACGTCCATCCCGATGGCGGTCACTTCGAAGAGTCCAGTTATTACCACCTCTATGCGACCGATATGTTTCTGTTTCACGCGGTGCTCGAGGAGCCGGATGAAACGTACCGGGAATCCCTGCGGCGCATGGCCCGGTATCTATGGGCCGTGGCGGGCTCGGGCGAAATGCCGTTTTTGGGTGACGATGACGGCGGAAGATTGTTTCATCCCTTCGGCGCCCGTGACCGGTTCGCGCGCGCGACGCTTGCGGCCTGCGCGGCGTTTGTCGGAGACACTCCTTCGCACGGAGATCCGGCGGATCTGGATGAGCTTGCGGTGTGGTGGCTGGGGGATCGGGCGGTGGCGCGAGCGCCCGCATCGCGGAAGAGCGCGGCGTTCCCGGACACGGGCGTGGTCGTCACCGTGAAAGATGGCGTCGACTTGAAAGACGGCCTTGAGGTGATTGCCGCGGTGCGCGCATTCGGGCGGGGCAGCGCCGGTCACAGTCACGCGCATGCGCTGCATTTCACGCTGCGTCACGCGGGCGAAGAAGTGCTGATCGATCCGGGAACCTACACTTATATTTCCGATCCGGCGTGGCGCAATCGATTTCGCGGCACGGCCGCGCACAACACCCTGCGCATCGATTATAGGGATCAGGCCGATCCGGCGGGGCCGTTCCGCTGGTCCCAACTTCCCGCGAGTGAAATTCTCGATCTTCCGCAAGATCCCCGGGGATGGCGCGCGCAGTGCCTGTATCGCGGATTATGCCATGAGCGGCAGATGATTCTTGCCGACGGCGTGCTGTGGGTGATCGATCGCGTGACGGGCGCCGGACGACACAGGATCGAGCAGTTCTGGCATCCGGCGGGACCGGTGGGACGGCTCGCCGGCAGCACGCTTCAGCTTCCGGGAAAGATGCTCCTCACCACCGAAGCCGGCCGGGAAATCGAAATCGCGGAGGGCGGTGAGTTTGGCTGGCGTTCGCCGGTTCCGGGAGTAAAGCATCCGCTTCCGGTCCTGCGGCTCAGTATGGAGACCGAACTTCCCTGCCTGATCGCCACGGCATTTCATTCGTTCGCGGACTGCGCTCCGCTGCGCGTCGAAGGGGAATGGCTCACGCTGGGTGACCGCCGCGCGCAGTTTATTCGCGACCCGAAGGTGTAAGAGCATACACTGAAAATACATGTGCGGGATCGCGGGCTTTGTGACCACGGCCGCCGGCTCCGGTGGCTTCGAACCCGTGCTCGGCGGGATGCTCGATGCAATCCGCCACCGCGGCCCCGACGATGAGGGCATTTACGCGGACGGGCAGGCGTTTCTGGGCCATCGAAGGCTGAGCATTGTCGATCTGGCGGGCGGCCACCAGCCGATGTCGAACGAGTCGGGCTCCCTGTGGATCACATATAACGGCGAGATTTTTAATCACGCGACGCTGCGTCCTGCTCTCGAGAACGCGGGCCATCGTTACGCTTCCCACTGCGACACCGAGACGATCCTTCATGCTTTCGAACAGTATGGTGCGGATTGCCTTGGGCGCTTCCGGGGGATGTTCGCCTTCGCGTTGTGGGACGCGGCGAAGCGAACGCTGTTTTGCGCGCGGGACCGGCTCGGGATCAAGCCGGTTTACTATTTTTGGGATGGGCGGGTGTTCGCCTTCGCGTCGGAGATTAAGGCGCTGCTCCGGCATCCGGCGATCTCGCCGGCCTTCGATGACAGCCTTCTCGGTGAATACCTCGCCTTCGGATATGCGAGCGGCGAAGGCACCCTTTTTCGCGGCATCCGGAAATTGATGCCGGGGCATCATCTGCGCCTCGACTTCGGCAATCCGCGGCCGGAGATTCAGATCGAGCCTTATTGGGAGGTCCCCGCTCCCGGCGAGAACCGGCAGGATGCGGGCTGCCGCTCCGAGCGCGAGTGGATCGAGGAAACGCGGCGGCGCCTGGAAGAGACCGTCGAGATGCGGCTGATGAGCGACGTCCCTCTGGGCATGTTCCTGAGCGGCGGCATCGATTCGAGCGCGATTGCGGCGTTGATCAAGCGCATGGCCCGTGGGCCCGTGAAAACGTTTTCGGTGGGCTACCGCGAGGCGCAATACAGCGAGCTGAGCTACGCCGCCGAGACCGCGCGCCTCCTGGGGACGGAGCATCACGAAGTGGTGGTCGGCATGGAGGATTTCTTCGACGCGCTGCCCGATCTGGTGTGGCACGAAGACGAGCCGGTCACGTGGCCTTCGAGCGTGTCGCTGTATTTCGTCGCGAAGCTTGCCGCCGAACAAGTCAAAGTCGTGCTGACCGGCGAGGGCAGCGATGAGCTGTTCGGAGGCTACGAGCGGTATCGCTGGAATGCGCTCAATCAGAAATACGCGCGGATGTATGGCGTGTTGCCGGGCGCGCTGCGCGCGTGGATCCGCGAGCTTGTTGCGACCAGTATCTGGTGCCCGCGGGGGCGCGGCGCAAGCTCGGGCACACCTTCGTGGGGCGCGAGGATGGCGTGGAATCGCTGTATCTGGATAATTTTTACTCCGCGTTCCCGGAAGCGGAGCAAATGCGCCTGCTCAGCCGGCCGCCCGAGGCGGTTTACGCGACGTACATGTCGCGATGGAATTCGCGCGCACATGCGGCGTCCCTGCCTCGGATGCTGTACGCCGATCAGAAGACATATCTGGTCGAGCTGCTGATGAAACAGGATCAGATGAGCATGGCCTGCTCGATCGAGAGCCGTGTGCCGTTCCTGGACCATCATTTCGTCGAATTCGCCATGAGCATCCCGGACCATCTGAAAATTCGAGGCGCCACGCAAAAGTATGTTCTGAAAAAGGCCGTCGAAGATTTGCTTCCGCGCGAGATCATCGACCGGCGTAAAATGGGCTTCCCGACGCCCTTGCGCGGATGGCTGAGAGAGCCGCGCGCGGAGCCCCTGATCGAAGCGTTGCGCTGGCCGGGCGGTTTGCTCTCCGAATACGTGCGCGCGGACGAACTCGAAAAGCTGGTGCAGCGGAATCGCAGCGGAAAGATCGACGCGACCGACCGCCTGTGGCGGCTCTTGAATCTGCAAATTTGGGGCGATGTTTTCCTGACCGGCAAACGCGAGCGCTGGAACGGATTGGTTTCGCGCCGGCGTCTGGCGGGCGCTTCGAGGTGAGTTGAAATCGAAGAGCGCCCGGGGATCCGTTCGAGATTTTAGGGGTTGGCCGCTTTCGCCGGCACGACGGGATCGGTCAGGTGGTACAGAAATATGGACCGCCCGACACGCTCGACGGGCTGTTGGTCGTGAAGCCAGCAATAATTTCCGCTCTGGGCACATTCAAGCTCGTATTTGTAGACGCTCACCGCGATCCAGCCGGAAACGGGTTCGCGCGGATTTAATTCCACGAACGGCGGCAAACCCATCTGGCTCAGATCGGCAGTGCCCCAGTAGGCGATCTTCAGGTTGTCGACGTTCAGTTGGCGCAGGCGATCGGAAAGCCGCTTCAGGTCCTGGCCCCAATCGAGGTTACTGTCCACGGAGATCCGCTCCGGATGATTTCCGCCCAAGAGATTGAACCATGCCACATAGTCCGGATGAGCGGATGCGGATTCGACCATCAGCATGAGGACCAGCGCGGCAGCTATCGCGGGGAGGGCGCGTCGAAGCCACCTTCCCGTGGTGGGCGCCGCGGGCGAATTCAGAAACGTACGCATGCTCGACACGACGGCCTCTGCCGCCACTAAAGACAAGAGCGGAAAAATCGGCAAAATATGGCGCACGCCGATGTCGATCCGAGCGGTTACGCAGCTTATCAAGATTCCGATCGCGAAGAGAAACGGGACATTTTGACGCCAGTCGCCTTCGCCGCTCCAGAGTCGCCGCACAACAGGGGGCATTCCGAGGAGCACCAGGCCGAGGAAAGCCAGGGGCGTTTTCACGGCGAGGATCACGGGAAAGTAATACCACCATCCTGTGACTCTGTAAGAGCCGAGCAAAAAGCTGTCGTGTCCTGAGCTGTTATGACTCATGAGAACGCGCATCCCGCCTACGAATTCCCGAAGCGGCAGCTTGATGGTGAGCGCCCTTTCCACGATCGGACCCGCGACCGGTCCAAATTGACCCGCAAACGCGTGGCTCGCGGACGCGGTAAGAATGGGATCGACGTGAAAACGGTAGACGGACCAGAGGACAAGAAAGGCGATGATCGAGACGATGCCGACGTCCGCGAGCAGCTGCCGGGGGGCGGTACCGCGCCACGGCAAAATCTCCGGCCGGCGAATCCAGATCCAGATCACAGTCAGGAAGGCGCCGACGCCGATAAAGGGAATCAACGAAAATTTAGCGATGAGCGCCAAGCCCAGCGTCAGACCAAGAACAGCGGATCTTTTCTTCCCGGGCTTTTCGATCCAGCGAATGAGCGCGTAAATCACGGCGAGAAGAGCCGCGATGGGTGCAGTGTCCGTGGTCGCGACACTGCCGTGGCCAAGGACCGGGGGCAACATCGTAAAGAGGAATACCGCCCCCAACGCGGTCCATGGTCCGAAGAGAAAATCCCCAAGCAGGGCCAGCAGCCAGACATTCAAAAGAAAAAATGGCAGAATCGCGGCGCGCGCCCACGCGAGATTACTCATGTACTGTCCATGGGAGTAGAGAATCGCGTTCCCGTCATCGACCGCGTAGTCTGCCGCCACGCTGGAAGGCCTGGGCTCGGGAACGGGAGGGAGGCGCAGGCCCTGGAAATAGAGCGGGAGCGCGACCGCAACCCGCGAGGTCGGCGGATGCTGGCGATCGTAAAGATAGACGTGCTTTTGAAGCCACTCCATGCCACAAGAGATATGGTCGGGCTCATCGTAGAATTGCGAAAAGACAGGATACGTGGCGATGATGCGAACAACCGCGACCGTCGCGCAGAGCCCAACAAGAAACCAGAACAACGCTCGCGGCATAGGCGGCATGGAAGGAGATGAGCTCACGATTACGAAAGTTCAAGTGTAACGTTTTTCACTCTTCGGGACGCCGCACCGCGCCCGCGCAGAAGGGTGTAAGCGTCAATTCACCGGCCGCCTACGATGAACCGCGGAGTCCGCCGAACAAGCCCTCGTGATAAACTTGTCGACATCCTGATACTAGGCAAGGGGGCATGCCTGTTCGCACATCCGAAGGGGAAGACGAACCGGTTGCGGAGCGAACGCACCGGGACGGGAATCTATCATGCACGTTCCTAGAGCGGCCGCTTTATGCCTGCTTCTGTGTCTTTGCTTACTGCCGGGCTGGGGGATCACGCTCTCGAACGTCGCTATTAGCGACGTCGGCACGAATTACTGCCGGGTGGTGGCGGACCTCACGCCCGACGCGTATGTTCAAGTCAATTGGGGCGTCTGGGCGGGCGGGCCGTATCCCTACAGCACCTACATATATCTGACGGGCTCCGTCAAAACGCCGCCGGATTCGGGACACATGGCTCTCAACATGGGAGCGCTCGCTCCCAATACGGATTACTACGCGATTCTCGTGGCGCGGCCGCAGAATAACAGTACCAGCGGTCAGGTCCAAAGCAGCGAGCTGCACTGCCACACGAATAGCGGAACCTTCCCGATTTATCCTCAGGCCCCGACGCTTTATTCGCCCCCCTATCCAAATACTTCGAGCGGCTACACCATCATTCCGATGATGAGCGCGAACGGATCCTATGTGGCGGCAGCGACCGTCACGCACGCCGGCGGCAGTTTCTGTTCGAATGACCCGGGTTGGACGGTGAACAGCGGAGACACCATTCCGACGATTCTCGGCGAAATCAAATTCGGGGCCATCGTGGAACTTCCGCAAGCTTCGATGGGCGGCGTGCCGGATACCAACGGTTACAATTCCGGCTTCAATTTGCCGGTGATTCCCGTGGACCCGTGCGCAACCGGATTGAACGATCCGAATCACAGATGGATTATTTTCCGGACGCAGCAGCAGAACGCCGCGGATTTCCCTCCGTTCGGCTTCCGCACGGGTCCCGCATGGGCTCCGAAGCTCGCGAACCTTCAGGCGCAAGTACCGACGAGCGTGCTGTGGACCTCCGGCCAGATCTTTGAGGCGAATCTGCCGGCCCCGAGCGTCACGCCGATCCACCACTTTTGGTTTTCCAATCTGGAATTCTCGGTGAATAGCAACGCGAGCAACGGTCCATGGGGAGCTTATTTTATGTTTGGAAACGGAGAGGGCAGTCCGCAGGACGCGCAGACGCCCCCTTCGTATCTGGTCCTGGACCGGATTTACTTTAGTACGCCGTCGCCTCCGGCCTTTTCGGTCACGGGAGTGGCCGGTTCCGTGGGCGCCGGCGTGATGCTGATTGGGAACTATATTGTCGGCTTCCAACGAGCCGGTGATCTAGGCCAGGGCATCTATATCGAGGATTGCAGCACGGGGCCGCTTTCGATTTTGAACAATGAAGTGGATGCGGCGGGCGAGGGAATTTATTTCGAGTCGGTCGCCGAGCCTGCCTGCGGCAGCGGGCCGCCCGTCATCCTGCAAAACGCGGTGGTCGAGAAAAACACGCTGTACGAGCCGCCCAGCTGGCTGAATCCGGTCAATGCGGGCTACGGAGCATGGGATGGCGTCACGCGCGGAAATTTTCGCAATCCGTTCGAAAGCAAGAACTGCCAGGTTTGTCAGATCACCGGCAACTGGATCGACGGTTCTTTCTCCGGGCAAAACTCCGGGGAGGCGATTCTCGTTACGCCGATTCCGACGACGACGAAACTGACGGGCGCCAGCGGGGCGCACGATCTCGATATCTCGTGGAATTACGTACGTCATGCCGCCGTCTTCGCGGACGTGTGGGGAACAGCCATCATCGACGCATGTTGCGGTTACGCTCCGGACGCCGCTCTTGCCTCGAACGTTGCAATGGATAACAACCTGGGCGTGGATCTGGGCCGTCATTTTTATTCCGTCAAGGGCGGCGTGGGAGGCCTCTTCTCCAATTACTTCATCAGCTATGGCGTCCAGAATCACCTGATCTACAACAACACACTCGATTTCGCCAATGCGGATTACGCCCAGGGCGCCTATTTTGTTCCGATGATCCTGGGGATCAGCGACGGCGGAATTTCGTCGAATGGATTTCAGTTCACCGGGAATCTCCTCTACTTCAGCCAGGGCGTAACGGGCAACACGACTTCGGGAATCATCGCGTCCACGCCGGTGTGCCCCGGCGGGTGCGCCACTTTTCCGGTTTTTCCATTCCCGATCACCAATACCTATACGACCACGCTGCAATCCACGATGGTTCAGATCGCGTCGTCCATTACTTCCTCCAGCAACTGGAGCGGCAACGTGGTGATTTGCGGCAACAAGGCTACGGGCGCCGAGCCGTGGCCCGATATGTCCCAGAGCGACTGCGCGGCGCAGGCCAAAAACATGCCGCCCGGAGATCTTTACCCTCCTGGAAATTCGATGGCTGCGCGGCAGGCAGCCGCCGGGCTGCTCGGCATCGCGACGAAGGACATGCGTCTAACGCCGACGGCCTACAATTTTGGGGGCGCGGTGGGCGCCGACATCCAGGGCTTGATTTCCAGGCTCGGCATTGTGAAGAATATCGCCGCGCTTCCGGGCCCGAACGCGATTCAGTTTACGTACACCGCGCCGGACGCGAGCGCCTGTTCGGTGGATACCTCGAGCGACGGCGTGACATGGACGCGGACCACCGATTCCGGCGGAGCTGTGAATCGGCTGCTCACGGTCGCTTCCCTGCCGAGCGGAACACAGATCAGTTACCGGATCCTGTGCTACTACTCGCAAAGCGCGCCGTGGTTCAGTTTCCCTTCCGAGCCTTCCAATATGGCGACGGAGGGATCGGTCACCACCACGGAAAGGGTGGGACGTCCGCCGTTGGGCTCGCAGGCTCACTGAGGCAATCGCGGCGTTCGCTGCGCGCGCCTTGCATAAGTTCCCGCGAGCGCCTGCGCCGCAAAAGATTGCTTGCGCCGCGGATGGGAACTGCCGGTCTCTGAGGCGCGTGTAGTACACTGAGAAGGCGTTCTTGAAATGGATTGCAGGAGAGAACGCGCCAGATCGTCCGCCGCCAGCGGCTATTTCACTGGCAGTCCAGTTGTTCCCTTTGCGCGCCCGTAGCTCAGTTGGATAGAGCGTCTGGCTACGAACCAGAAGGTCGCATGTTCGAGTCATGCCGGGCGCACCACCTAACTCGAAATTCCTCAGTAAGGTGCGGAGAAATTCAAGAGAGGCACTTCTGTGTCCGAAATCGGACTGTGCCCACTCAAAGAGCCACGCGCGCCTTCTCGATCGCGGCGCGTGTGCTGTATTCCGGAGCATGAACGTGGCGCTTCGTAATCGACACGTCACTGGACGGAAAGCCAGCTCAGCGTGTCGACTTCCAGCCCCTAACGGCGCGCCAAATAACTGTGTTCGCGTCTGGTGTGGAAAAACGGCGGGCGCAAATTATGCAGCGGAATGCACGAAGTGACAGCACTCTTTCCCACAGGCGTCTCTTGGACCGGTGCACGTGAGCGCATCCGCACTTTGGACACTTACGCGTCACAATCCCTTCCCTGCGGAATCCAATTCCGCGAGGAGTACCGACAACATGCGAACCCGATCACTGCCACTGCCGTATCGGTCCGCTGAATCTACACAGAGCTGGTCAATCAGTTGTCGATGCAATTCCTCGTGACCTGCTGTCAAGGATGCTCTTTCCCTGCCTGGGGCATTTTGATCAGCGATCATTCTTCTCCTTAACGGCCGAATCTGAATTCGCCGCGTTATCTCTAGCGTCATCCGAAAGCAATCCTGCTGCCACCGTCGAGCCGAAAAAACTCAAGGGAGCGGATGTAATCGAAAAGGATTGGCTATTCCTGGACCAGCTTCCATAGGAATCCGGTGACCAAATGCTGCCGCGCGACCGCCCATCGGCACGCGTATCGGCCCTCGTCAACCCCTGCCAGATCCGGTTTGGCCGGATCGCGGAGCACCTAGAGAGGTTTCTGCGGGAACATGGCGCGCCAACTTCGCGGCCTGCAGGCCAAGACCCAGGACTGGGCGGGACGAGTTCCGTTCCGAGAATGCCCCCCATCAGGCAGGTATTCCGCCTCGCAAAGCGTGCGGGGCATAACGCCGGTATCGGAAGTAAGCAAGGCGCTCGGGCGCGATCGACGGTTCGGGCCGACAGGAAGGGAACCAGGGAATCGCGTGCGGTGTCCATAATTTCTATGGACTCGGTAATGGACTCCCTCTACTATGCCGTCCCTGCCTTCCTGCTGATGCTCGCGATTCTGGTCGCGTGGCTTGCCGCGCGCCGCATGCGCTCTCCGGCGACGGCGACGCAACCGCTCTGGCGCAAGGCGGCCGAGCGCATTCCGCTCACGGTCGCGGCGCTCGGTCTGCTCGCAGTCGCGCTATGCGGAGTTTATAACGCCATCACGATCCGGCGCTTCCTCGCAGCCAATCCGCCGCGGGGCCAACTCTACCCGGTCAACGGGCGCCGGATGCACCTTTACTGTATCGGCGCGGGAGAGCCGACTGTGGTGCTCGAAGCCGGCCTTGGGGCCGCCTCGGACGTGCTCGATTGGAGCCCACACCAAGCCAAGCTCGCGCGCTACTCGCGGGTCTGCTCGTACGACCGCGCCGGGATGGGCTGGAGCGATGGCACAGACACCCCGCGAGACGCCGACCATATCGCCTGGGACCTGCACGCGCTGCTCGCCGAGGCGGGTGTTCGGCCGCCGCTCATGCTCGTAGGCGCTTCGTTGGGCGGGCTTTATATTCGCGACTACGCGGCGCACTTTCGCGGCGAGGTCGCGGGGCTGATGCTGCTGGACAGCTCGACGGCGTACCAGGAGCAGCGCCTCCGTCCTAATCAAGGGAGCCGCGAGTGGGCGATCGCGGTGCTCGATGCACAGTACGTGCTTGGCCTCGCTCGCTTGTACGGGTGGTGCGGCCAGGCTTCACCGGGCCCAGACCGGCGGTACGCCGAGGCGCTCGCGGAAGACAACTGCGTCGCACATTGGAGCGGTGTGCGGGAGTTCCTGGCGGCGCGGCAAACGAGCGCGGAAGTCGCGCTCGCGCCGCCGTTCGGCACGCTGCCCGTGCTCGTCGTCTCGCGCGATCCATCGCGCGTGCTGGCGCGACCGGGCGCGTCCGCAGACCAGGTCGCGCGCGAGCGGGTGTGGAACTCGATGCAGGAAGATCTGAAGGACCTCTCGCTGCACAGCCTGCGGATCATCGCGCGGGGGAGCAGCCACGAGGTCGCAGTCGACCGGGAAGACCTGATTGTCCGCGAGGCGGCGCGGATCGTCGATCAGATCCGCGGCACGGCTCCCGAGCCGACCGATTACAGGGCGACCGTTGTAGAGTGACGCCCAGCGAATCGAGGCACGGGGTGCGCCAAAACTCACGTCCAAGGTTCCGATATTGACATCAGGGCCTATGTGGTCCACGCGAAAATGCGGGCTCCCTGGTTTATGTCATCCAAAATTGACATTGAAGAATGAGAATGGTCAGGAGTCCGCGTATCTTTATCCTGGGCTCGCGACCGCGGCAACCTCGGCTTTGGTTTGCAAGCGGCGAGGCTGCCAGGCATGCAGACCATTGCGTCAGCTGAAGGTTTTCACGGCCCGCTCGAGGGCTGGGAAGGCCTTCTGGAGATCGCCGGCGACCATGACTGGTTTACATTCGACGCTTGCATTGAGCGCAAGAAACCACGGCTCGACGATTTCGGCGAGTTGCGAAGCATCCTCCATGTTCACGATCAGGATAGCCGTCCGCTTTCCGTCATCTTGCAGGAAGTAGGCCCCTTCGGGCTTCTGATCTTCGAGGATCCGTTGGATCGATTGGAACCTGTCCATCCTCGCCGAGGCATTGCCGGCCTCGACTGGAATTGAAATCTTTAGAAAGAATCGCATGTGGTGATTTCTCCTTTTTTAGGGTCGTGCTAATGTAGAAACCGGTTCTCTCTGGAAACCGGGCGCTTATCAACTGCTCCGTTCCCATCGGCCTGTTTGCTATTGATATGGACACCGGGGCCTCTCAAAACTGGGCGCTCGTTCAAAAATGTGCAACCAGAAAGTGCGGCGATGGGAACGCGAGTGATCGATGACTTGATCGCAAAGGCGCGGGCGGGGGACGGAAGTGCGTTCCGAGAGCTTACCGAGCCGCACCACCGGGAGCTACAGCTACACTGCTATCGCATGTTAGGCTCCCTCCAGGATGCCGAGGACGCCCTGCAAGAGACGCTGCTGGCCGCCTGGAGAGGCCTTGGCGAGTTCGAGGAACGAGCCTCGCTCCGGACCTGGCTCTATCGGATCGCCACCAACCGTTGCCTCAATGCGCGCCGCTCGGCCAGCCGACGACCCGCAAAGGAGTGGGACTTTCCCGGAGTCCCGCCGGAGCCCACCCGGCTGGGCGAGGTTGCGTGGCTGGAGCCGTTTCCCGACTCCCTTTTCAAGGGTGCGATCGATATGCCGCTTGGCCCGGAGGCCCCCTACCAGCAGACCGAATCCATCTCCCTCGCCTTCGTGACCGCCCTTCAGGTTTTGCCGCCTCGCCAGCTTGCCGTCCTCATTTTGCGCGACGTGCTCGGATTCCACGCGGACGAGGTGGCCGACATGCTGGACTCTACCGTCCAATCGGTCACCAGCGCGCTCAAGCGGGCTCGGGCGAAAATCGAGCGCCAGCGGCCGCTCGCAGATCGCGAACCGGCTCCCGCCGCTGGTTCGGCCTCCGAAAATGAGATGGTGGCGAAATTCGTCAGCGCGTGGGAGTCCGCCGATCTCGACGGGCTAGTTGCCCTTCTGACGGAGGATGTCTTCATCTCGATGCCGCCGGTGCCCTTCGAATACGCGGGCCGGGACGCCGTGGCTCGCTTCTGCGCCTGGTTTTTCGACCAGGCCCCGAGGTTCGACCTCGTGCCGACGCGCGCCAACGGTCAGCCGGCGTTCGGAGTCTACCTGCGCGCCGCGGACGGCACCCGTCCCGGTGTCGGTCTCTACGCGATTGCCCTGACCGGCGAACGCATCAGCGCCCTGATCCGCTTCGAAAGCAGCGTGCTCCCATCGTTCGGGCTACCCCCGGCACTCCCCGCTGATTTGTGAAGCGCCGCATAAGCGTCTAAAATCGCGGTGGCCGCCTGGAGTTGACGGCCGCAATTTCCGTGCGATCCGACGGCGATTCAGGCCATCGAAAATAATCTCTCACTATCCACATGGATTTCTCCGAATTCGCGGTTGCAGTACAAGGATTCTCACCGTGCACCTGGCCGGGGCGAAGGATGGGCGGTCGGCCTAACTTGAGCTAACATCTCAAGGGAGGAAAGAATGAAGAGATATTTGTTCGCACTTCTTGTGCTCGCGGGGCCGGCGCTCGCGCAGCGAAGCGTGCCCGCGATCCCCTTCACATCCGTTCCCGACTACCCCAACCTCCCAGACGGGATGAATTTCGGCGAGGTGCCCGGCGTCGCTGTGAATTCCAAAGGTCACGTTTTTGTGTTCTCGCGCTCAAACAGCGCCACTGGCCCGGCTTTTGGCGCCGCGGCGGCCCAGTTGTTCGAGTTCGACCAGGGCGGTAATTTTGTGCACGAAATCGGCAAGGGTCTCTATGCCTGGTCGGAGGCGCATAGCGTCCGCATCGACAAGGACGATAACATCTGGGCCATCGACAAAGGCTCGAACATGATCGTCAAGTTCAACCCGCAAGGCCGGGTTGTGTGGGTGTTCGGCCGAAAGCAGGAAGCGGCGGACGGCGCCGAGCCCTTAGGGCATCCTGATCCGCCGCTGCCGCCGGTGGACGGTCTCTTCCGCCAGCCGACGGATGTCGCCTGGGACTCGCAGGGCAACATCTACATCACTGACGGTTACGTCAATTCGCGAGTCGCCAAAATCGACAAGAATGGCGATTGGGTGAAGTCATGGGGATCGAAGGGCACCGGCCCCGGTCAGTTTAACCTGCCGCACTCGATCGCCATCGACCTCCAAGACAACATCTATGTTGGCGACCGCTCGAACCATCGCATCGAGGTCTTCGATACGGACGGCAATTTCAAGCGCATGTTCTCGATTGATGTGCCGCCCGACCCCGCGTCTCGCGCTACGAATGGCGCTACACCTACTGGCGAAAGTCTCAAGAGGCTAATCGGAGCACCGAACTCGATTTGCATCACTCCCGGCCGTAATCAGGTACTGTTCGTCGGCGAGTCGACCTACCCGGGACGCATCTTCAAAGTTGCCCTGGACGGCAAGGTCCTCGGAGTGATCGGCCGATCGGGGCGCAATCTCGGCCAGTTCTCGGGTGCGCATGCGCTCGCGTGCCCCTCAGAGTCTGAAATCTACGTGGCGGAAACCTCGAATTGGCGAGTGCAAAAGCTGCTCCTGCACTAGATACTGATAGAGATCGGAAACAAGCGATGGGCGCCGATAATGATACTTAACAGGGGCCCATCGCCCGGTGTACGACGTTCACAGCCACCGCGCGCAGGACTGTGCCAAATTTTGTTCCCACTCCCTGCATGGAAGCGTTGCGAACGGTAGCTCGTGCAGATCGCGCGAGGCCGTCGAAGCCTTTTGATAACTGGCAACAACTATCAACCGCTAATACCCGGTGCGCCTGCTGCTAAGTCTTTGAAAGTAGGTAAGTACGTGGCTACGAACCCACCACCTAACTCGAAGTCCATTTAGCCACGTTCCCGGAAATTACTGACTGGTAATTCTGTGTTCAAAATCGGACTGCGCCCAGAGCCGTGCCCACTGAACACGATGTAATTTACGAAACTTTACGAATCGCCGCCCGTCGGGCAGCGGGTTGTCGTCTATAATTATTAGCTTCCCGAACGGTGTGGCGCCGGGGGGTTCAAGTCTCGGCCGGGGAGTTTCAAGTCTTGATGGATACAGCTTGATGGATACAGGTGGATACAGAGGTAAATTGTGAAAAATCGACGGACGATAATGCGGACGATCATGATGCTGATTGCTACAGTGGTGGCTTTTTCGCTTCCCCTGCTGGCACATCATGGGAATGCATCTTATGATGTGACGAAGAAACCTACGATCAAGGGAGTCGTGACCGAATTCATTTGGGCGAATCCTCATTGCTACCTAAGATTCGACGCTACGGACGAGAACGGCAACGTCGCCCACTGGCTGGTCGAAGCGAGCAATCCTCCGGATCAGACCCGCGAGGGATGGACAAAAAATACGTTCAAGCCCGGCGACGAAGTGGAAATCACGATGGGCAGCGTGGCCCGCAACGGCCAGCCGATCGGCCGGTTTGGCGACCGCATCGTGATCAACGGCAAGGTCTTGAAAGCCCCGCAAGCAGCTGCGCCAGCAGCCCAGTAGAACGTCCAGAATCGAGGTCTTCCATGTCAAAACGTTTTATCCTCTCGACAAGTGCGCTTGTCGTGGCCTTCGTGTCCGCGCCGCTGCTGGAGGCTCAACGGGCCCCGCAATCCAAGGAACTCGCAGAAGCACTCGCCAAGAGGCAATGGAACAACAGCCCGCCGGAAAAGCCCGCGTATGCAAACCGGCCCACCCCACGCCCCGCCCCGAAGCGTGATTTATCCGGGATCTGGGACGGAACGGCTGAGGGCGGAGTGGAAGGCGGCGGGATGCACGAATATCCGGCCGGCGACAATGGGAACCTGATTTCCGGGCGCGACGACGAGAGCACTGCCAAGAGGCAGTTGCCATACACGGCGGAGGGGTTGGCCGCGCTCAAGAAAAATAAACCGGGGGTCGGCGTACGATCGGTGGACGTCTCGTTATCCAACGACCCGGTGAACACGGGAAATCCGCAGGGGTTTCCGAGGATGTTGTTCTACGAAATACGGGTGTTTGAATGGACCCGTTTGAAAGATCAGTGGATCTATCTGGACGAGTTCGATCAGAATTTTCGCACTATTTGGGCGGACGGCCGTCCGCTTCCGAACCTCGATGACGTGGAGAAGCGCTGGTACGGATACGCCGTCGGAAAGTGGACGGACGACTACACGTTTGAAATCGACACGATCGGCGTGGACGAGAGGACCTGGCTCGACAACGCCGGCCGCCCGCACACCTATGACATGAAGGTGCATGAGATCTGGCACCGCATCGACTACGACACGATGGAAGTCACGGCGACCGTCGACGATCCCAAATACTACTCGAAAAAATTCAACGGTCTCGATAAATTTATCGTCCACCGGCTTCCCGATACTTTCGATATGGAAGAGTTCATCTACAACGGGCTTGAGACCTCGCAGTACGACGATCTGCTCGGCACCAAAGCGGTCATCGGCAAGGGCAAGTAGCGAATGCGGAACAGGATTTCCGCGGCGCTGCTTTTGTGGATCGTTCCCGCGGGATATGCGATGGCGCAGACGTCCGGAGAAGCGGGCGAGCCGGCCGAAAAGCGGTTCAAGAATGTCCAGATCCTGAAGGGCATCTCGGTGCAGGAGTTCATGGAGACGATGGGCTTCATCGCGGCGGCCACGAACATGACATGCACCGTGTGCCATGGAGATGCAAGCGCCGGGAACTGGGAGCGGTACGCCGACGATCCTCCCATGAAGAAGACCGCGCGAAAAATGATGTTGATGGTGGATACCATCAACAAGGCGAATTTTGGGGGAGCGCGCATGGTGACTTGTTACACATGCCACCGGAATGCGGCGATCCCCAAAGTGACGCCGACGCTCGCCGAGCAATACTCCAGTCCGCCCCCGGAAGATCCTGACAATATTTCGAGCCAGGCTCCCGGAGCTCCTCTGCCTGACCAGGTTCTTGATAAATACCTGCAGGCCATCGGCGGATTGCAAAAGGCCGCGACCCTCACGAGCTTCGCCGGAAAAGGGAAGTATCAAGGCTATGACGATCCGGACCCCACTCCCGTAGAGATTTACGCGAAGGCTCCCGGTCAGTTTGCGCAGATGAACCACGGCCCCAGCGGCGACAGGATGACCGTGGATGACGGACGCTCCGCGTGGATTGCGCAGGCGGAATCGGAAGTGCCTGTTCCCGTGGTGACGCTCGGCGGCGGTGACCTGCAGGGTCTTCATTTTGAAGCACAGCTCTTTTTTCCCGCACGTATCAAGCAGCTCCTGACGAACCTGCGGGTGGGATATCCATTGTCGGGAGCTTTAAGCATCCTGCCGGACCGCGCCGGCGCGGGAATCGATGATCGTGAACTGATCGTGATGCAGGGCACGACAACGGCGGGCGGATTGAAGGTCAGGCTCTACTTCGAACAGGAATCCGGACTTCTGGTGCGGATGGTGCGTTACACCAACCTGCCATACGGATTCATCACCACCGAGATGGACTATGCCGACTATCGAGACGTCGGCGGAATCAAAATGCCGTTTCGCATAACCAAGACGTGGGTCGACGGGCGTTCTGTGATCGCGCTCAATTCCCTTGACGTGAACGTACCCGTAGACGCGTCCAAATTCAGCAAGCCGGCAGCCCCGAAGGAAACCACAGGAGCGAAATGATGACATCCAAGCGCGTTTTGTTTTTTATCTCGGCGGTCGTATTCGGATCGCCCGCGATGCAGGTTGGTTTTGCGCAGGCGAACAGCCATGGCGGCTATCGGTTGAGCGTGGCCGGGATCGCCGTCAAAGACTACGCGAAATCCCAGGATTTCTACGCCAACAAGATGGGGTTGCGGGAGGCGTTCAAATTCACCAGTCCGGACGGCAAACGCACCACAACGTATTATCAGCTGAGCCGGGACACGTTTCTGGAAATGCAGTTAGCCGCCGGCGACGCGAAGCCGGGATTCACGCACGTCCATCTGGCCGTCGATAATGTGGACGCCACCATCTCGCGGCTGAAGCAGGCGGGTCTTCCGGGCGCACCGCGAAACGGAACCACTCCTGGAACCGTGACGGAGGCGGGTATGGCCCAGCCAAGCAATGTGAAGAACGCGAACATCGTTGAACCCGATGGTCTCAGGATGGAGATCAATGAGTTGCTTCCTGAGTCGCTCACCAGGAAAGCAATGGAATCCTGGTCGGACACGTATCCCAGTTACAGGCTCTATGTCATCGGAGTTGGCTACAAGGATTTCGCGGTATCGGACGAGTTCTATGAGAAGAAAATGGGTTTGCGGGTGGCCTTCTTCATCAACCCGCCCGACCATCCTTATCTCCAACTGAGCCGGGACACGTTCATTGACTTCATGTCCGCGCGGGATGCTGCTCCTTCCTTCAACCATATCCACCTGCAGGTCGATGACTTGACCAAGACCCTTGCGCGGCTCAAGCAGAATGGCGTTCCGACAACGGCGCCTCAGTTCTCTCCGCCGAGCCAGCTCTATTCCGCCAACGTCACCGATCCCGATGGGCTCAGGCTGGAGTTAAATCAGTGGGTCGACTCATTCCCCAAGAGATCGGCCGAAGCCTGGAAGTAAACTCGTCCTCAACTGAATCGTAGGCCTTCCCGGTGGTCGGGTCGGGCACCGGGCCTGAAAGATCCGATTACGCGGCTTAGCCGCGAGATCGCGATCCATTGGCCGGCCGGAGCCGTCTCCGAGATGCTCTCTCTGATTTTCGGGTACAATCAATCGAATTCCAGAGGAGGAACATCTGATGCGACGAGTTGATTCGAACGTCCGGGCCACGCGGCGGGAGTTGTTACAGACCATGGCGGTTGCCGGCGCGGGAGCTCTCCTGCCCTGGGAATCCTTGATCGCGCAGGCGCCCAAGCGCGGCACCGGCAAGATTGACGTGCATCAACACACGCGCCAACCGATGCCGGGACAAAAAGGAAACAACCCCTGGACGCCCGAGCAGACGCTCGAGCAGATGGACAAATACGCGATCACGGTCTCGATTCTATCCGCGATCAATGCGAGCCGCGATAAGTTTTATACGCCTGACATGAGCGCGATCGGCGCTGTCCGCAACAGCAATGAATACCACGCTCAGTTGGTTCACGATCATCCCCAGCGCTTTGGCTTTTTCGCCAATATGCCGATCAATCATACGGACGCGAGCCTCAAGGAAATCGAATACGCCATGGACACACTGAAGGCCGACGGCCTCGCCTTGTGGACCAGCACGGCCGACGGCAAATATCCCGGCCAGGACGCGTTTAAGCCCATATGGGATGAAGTCAACCGCCGCAAGTTAGCCGTCTATCTTCACCCCGGCGGCGCTCCGATCTGCTGCAGGTCGATTGATCCTCCGGTATCTGACGCGATGCTCGAGTACGATTTCGATGTCACACGCGCGGCGGCGAGTCTTCTGGTGCACGGTATCTTCGAAAAGAATCCCGATATCAAATTCATCCTGCCGCACTCCGGAGGGGCCGTTCCCATGCTGATCGGACGCATGAAAGACCGCGTAGCGGCGTCCAAACGGCCGGAACTGAAACCGATGGTGTACGATCTTTTTCGAAAGCAGTACTACGAGATCGGCCACGCCGCCTTCCCGTTTCCGTTTGCGGCGCTCAGCAAGCTTGTCCCGAATTCTCAGATCCTGTTCGGCACGGACTATCCCGCCCAAGACATCCCGGCCACAGTCGACGAGATTCCCAGCCTGGGCCTTTCGAAGGAGCAACTCGATGCGATTTATCGTGAGAATGCTTTCCGGCTATTCCCTCGACTGAAAAACCTGGTCTGAAGTTCTGCCTCACGCTAAGCGCGACACGGCCTTCATCCTCCGTAAATTGGTTACCGGTGAATTAAAGCGGTTTTCGAGAAGTCGCTACCGGTATGCGGCCGGTCTCGTCGATTCCTGCTTATCAGATGGCCGGGTCTCCCAGGCGCTCCTTGAGATTCGATAGAGCACCTGCCGCCGCATAGGGTGACCCTCTGCGATAAGCGGATGGTCAAACTCCTCCGAGAATACAAGGCCGATCTTCTCGATCACGCGGCGCGATCTCTTATTGGCAGGCAGTGTAAAAGCGACAATTTCTGGGAGCCCCAGGCATTCAAAGCCGTACCGCAACGCTGCCTGACCGGCTTCGGTTGCAAGGCCTCGACCCCAGAATTCGGGCCGCAGCCGGTAGCCAATCTCGACGCACGGGGTAAAGTGCGTCTCAAATCGGAGGATCCAATTGAGCCCCAGCGAGCCCGCGAATTCTCCGTCTACCTCAATAGCCCACGGACCGAAGCCGTAATGCGCGTGGTGCTCGTGGATGCGAATCCACATGGCTTTGGTTTCCTCCCGCGAAAGGATCGAAGGAAAAAACTCCATCACGCGGGGGTCAGCACACATTGCTACCAACGGCTCGAAGTCGTCATCGATCCAGGAGCGCAGCCGCAGCTGAGGCGTCTCGATCTGAATCATATATTGCATGATAATTGGGTCCATGCTGCTGGAACTAGGGTCTTGCCGGCTCTTAGCCCAAAAAGGCGCCGGGGCCTGCGAGTGGATACGCGCCGGAGATGCCATAGCTTAGACTCAAACTACATGCTCAACCGGGGCCATGCCTACGCCACAATCATCAGCAGCAAATACCATGGACAAACCCTCCTCTCCCACTTGGCAAGCCTTTACTCCCACTCAACCCCACTAGCCTGGCAACAAAAACTGAACAACGGCGAAGTCACGCTCAACGGCGTCACTGCCACCGGGAGCGAATCGATCACGTTAGGCCAAACCCTTGTCTGGAACCGTCCACCCTGGATCGAACCAGACGCCCCTCAAGACTTCGAAGTCCTGTTTGAAGACCTCCATGTGTTGGCCGTCAACAAACCCAGCGGGCTACCAACCCTCCCCGGCGGCGGATTCATGGAAAACACCCTCCTGCGCCTGGTACAGAAGCAAACCCCCAACGCAAACCCGGTCCACCGGCTGGGCCGAGCCACCAGCGGCATCGTCCTCTTCGCCAAAACACCGCAGGCGGCCTCGCATCTATTCGCAAACTGGAACACACCCAAAATTCAAAAAATATACCGGGCGCTCGCTCAAAACGTTGCACGCCACGACGCCTACGAAATCCTCACACCCATTGGCCTGGTACCGCACCCACGCATCGGTTCCGTGTGGGCCGCCCATCCAAGCGGCAAACCATCAAAGTCAGTGGCAAAAGTGATCTCACGCAACATCAGAATCGCAACAGCCGTCAGCACCACGACATTTGAGGTAAGCCTGAATTCGGGCCGCCCTCATCAAATCAGAATCCATCTGGCATCCATCGGCCATCCCCTGGTAGGCGATCCTCTGTACGGCTTAACGGGCCAGCCTCTTGAAAATCTCCCCGGCCTCCCCGGCGATGGAGGATATTTTCTGCACGCTCAATATCTGAAGTTCCACCACCCGGTGACCGGAGAACAAGTCAATCTTGAGGCAGCTTTGCCGTCCGGATCCCCCTTGCATCAGTAGTTTCACGGCGAGAATCAAACCAGTAAGGACTAGGAGATGCGAAAAGGGTTCACGAGAAAACCGAAAGCGGACGAGCCTGCGACGCCAGGCAAGAACTACATTACGCCGAGCGGGTTGCAGCGTCTCCATGACGAGCACCGGTTTCTGCTCACCCGTGAGCGCCCGGCCGTGACGGCGGTGGTGACGTGGGCTGCCAGTAACGGAGATCGGAGTGAAAACGCCGACTATCAGTACGGCAAGCGGCGGTTGCGGCAGATCGATGGGCGGATTCGCTTTCTCAGGAAACGAATCGAAGCCGCGGAAGTCGTGGACCCGGAAGCTCCGAGAAAGGGACCAGCGGCGACGAGGGCATTCTTCGGCGCGACCGTGCGCTATGCCAACGCCGCGGGAGTGGAGCGAGTGGTGAGCATCGTGGGCACCGACGAAGTCGATCTGGACCGCAACCACATCAGTTGGATGTCGCCTCTGGGGTGCGCGTTGTTGAAGTCGGCGCCGGGCGACAGCGTTGTTCTGCAAGCGCCGGGCGGCACAGAATACCTTGACGTGCTGGAGGTGTGTTACAAGCGCATTCCTATGGAACCGTTCCGCGAGCCGCCTGGATCCGAGTCGTCGTCAAAGGGACCCTCTCGCCGGCCCATTCCAATGGACGAAGGCTAGCCAATTCCAGGTAATAAGCACGGACGGATTGTGAGCCCAGCAATGTGGTTGTCCTGAAGAGGCCGACGACGCGGCCGCAACTCAAAGGTTTGGGTCAGGCTTCCGATGTTGCCCCATAACGGCCTTCTATGAGTCTGACGTTAGATCGAGCGTCCCGCGCTTGATAGAGACCCTGAACGCGTGGAATGTCTCCGAATCTGCAAGCGCGCCGTATTCGCCGATGACGACGTGATACTTCTTCGCCAACGTGTTCGACGCATCGGTTGTGAAGGAGTCCAAGGTAAAGTCGTGCACCCGAATCGACGCCGGCGAGGCGCGCTGCGTTTGGCCAAGCGCGCTTGCAGCGAACAACAACGCGAGAGCCGCGTTTCTAGCGGGTGTTGTCACCGGCATTTACTCGGCGTGATAAGTAATCACCCTGCGCTCGACGTTCGAACGCTGGAAAGTCGAGTTTGGCTCGAGCCGATAGGAAACCCTCCGCTCGGTCCAGTTGCCGCGCGCGTCATAGACGTATTCGAAGTGATTGTGCTCACATAAACCCTCATTTTACGCGGATTCCGGCGCCGCGACGGGTGGGCCGCGTCGTAGTTATGAAGGCGAATGGTAAAGTCGCTCGGCTCCCGCACCCCCACCTCAAAGGTTCGCGAGATCCAGGAACGCACGAAGTTGCGACGCGAGTTTGCCCACGTTTGGAGGCTTGAAAATCGCGTCGGCCGTGCCGGGGATCTCGTGAACCGAAAATCCCCGCCCGACGATCGCGTGCCATCCCAAGCGCGGATCATCCAGGATCAGGGTGCTGTGGCGCTCATCCGCGGCGAGGAATTGAACCACGTCGCACTCCAGTTTCTTCGGCACGTAGGCTCGTCCCGCGCGCTGGTTCCGAAAGTAATTCGGCTCCATAGGCTCAATCAGTATTTTCAAGCCTGCCGAGATCAGAACACGGTGCATGATTGCCCGGGTCTTTCTTCCGAGCAGCTGCTTGAGGGCACCCGTATGCGTGCGCACCTGAGCCAAAACCGCGAGAGTCTGTCCCTGCTTCAGCGAGGAAGCAAGGGCCGCCGATTGCTTGAGATATTTCTTCCAATGCCGCACGACCTTGGGATATCCGGGCGCAGGTACTTCGAAAAACACGAGTAAGCGAACCTCTTGGCCCGCGGCCACAAGCTGGCGCGCCACCTCGAATGCGAGAATGCCGCCGTAACAGTGGCCGCCCAGAAGATACGGACCGTTCGGACGCGTCGAACGGATCGCTCTGCAGAAGTAGGCGGCGTGTTCCTCCAGCGTGTACACTCCGCGATCCCGCAGAGGGCGCGGATCACGAACAACGAAGAACGGCTGATCCGCACCCAGCGGCTGGGCGAGGTCGAGCAAATAATAGGCGTCCTCGTACCCGCCGGGAATGCAGAAGAACGGAATGCGCGAGCCGTGAGGCTGCAGCGCAACTATGAAAGAGTTTTCGCTCCGGTTTTCCTCCGAAGCGGTCACGATCCGCGCCAATGTTTCGATGGTCGGGCTCGACAGGAACTCCGCTCGATGCTCCGGGCAGAACTCCAATTCTATTTCCGCCATTATGAGCGCCAATGCCAGTGAGTCTCCGCCCAGTTGGAAAAAATCGTCCCGAGTACTGACACTTTGGACCTTAAGAGTCCGTTGCCAGATGCTGGCAAGTCTCTTCTCCACTTCGGTCGTGGCGACCGAGGTTTCCGTTACGGAATCCAGTTCCGCCTGAAGCTGCGCGGAGAGCGCTTCCCGCGCCGGTTTGCCGGTCGTCCCCTTGGGGATGGAGTTCAGCAAAATGATCCGGCGCGGCAGTTTAAAGGAGGCAATGCGCTCGCCTGCGAAACGGCGCAGTTCCGACTCGCTCGCCGAGGCTCCCGGGCGCAAGACCGCGGCCGCCATCACATCCTCGCCAAGCGTTGGATGCGCCACGCCAAACGCCACTGCTTCCGCCACTGCAGGATGCGAAACCAATGCGTCCTCGATTTCACCGTGCAGGATTTTTTCGCCGCCGCGATTAATAATCTCCTTGAGCCGCCCGGTCACAAACAGAAACCCTTCCGCGTCCAGACGGCCCAGATCTCCGGTCCTGAGCCAGCCGTCGCGGAAAGCCTGCCGGTTCGATTCGGGATCATTGTGGTAGGAGTGCATCACGGCCGCGCCACGAACCTCGATTTCGCCTTCGCAATCCGGCGTCAGGATCTGACTGGTTTCGCTCACGATCCTGATTTCCGATCCCGCACTCCGGCCGGCCGATCCCGCCTTGCGCCGATGCGATGTATTGCTGGTGATCGCGCCCGCTTCCGTCATGCCGTAACCTTCCAGAACGGGAGCATGCAGGGTGCGTTCCAACTGCTCCGATAACGCGCGTGCCAGCGGAGCGCCGATGGATCGGACAAAGCGCAGCGGCGAGCGTTCGAGAATTTCCGGGCGCGAGTGGAGGAGCGGCAAAATGGCGTGATGCAAGGTCGGTCCCGCCGTGTACCAAGTGGGGCGATATTCCTCCAGCCATGGCACGAACGCACTCGCCTCGAACCCGGCGGTACAAATGACGCTTCCACCCGCGAACAACTGCGCGAGACAACCCATCAATCCTTGCAGATGAAACAGCGGCATCATGCTCAGGAACCGGTCCGCCGGCGTCAGACCCAAGGGCCCACCCGTGTTGGCTGCCATGGCCCGCACATTGGAATGCGTCAAGGGAACGATCCGCGCTTTCCCGGTGGTGGCGGAGGTCTGCAGAAGCAACGCCACGTGATGGCCATCCGCGCGTTCAACGGAAGGAGGTGCCGCGCCGTCCGTACAGGACTCGAGATTCAATACGGAAATTCCGTATTGGCGCGCACCGTCGCTTGCCGGCGAGGAGAGCATCGGATCGACAATCACCGCGCGCGCTCGAAGACCGGCCAGTACGGATTCAATCTCTGAAGGCAGCAGGGCCGGATTGAGAACCGCGCAGCCGGCAACCGAGGCGACGCCAAGAAAGCTTGCCAGCAAGCCGACGCCGTCCGGCAAGACCAACGCTACGACATCGTCGCGTTTGATTCCCGCGCGCGCGACCGCGTACGCGATTGCGTCGATGCGATTTTGAAGATCGGCGAATGTGAGCCTTGCGCCTCCCGGCTCGATAACAGCCAGTGCATCGGGCGTCGCGACGGCGTGAACTCGAAGCTCCTCAAGGAAACTCGACTCACCCACGCGCGATTTTAAGCCTGGCGCCGGCACAAGTTGAATTGTATATCTTCACGCGGGGCTGGCTCCGAGGAGGAGAACTGAGTAATTAATAGGAATTAAACAGTCACTCGCTGTGAGAAACGGCGCTGTAGGTAGCTGAAAGCCGTTTCCAGCAACCAGATCGCACGTTGTGCCCGGCGCTTTCGGCTTGCGATAAGGACACAATCAGGCTAATAAAATGGATCTTTTCTCCGCGGTGAAATACCTATTCTCGGCGTTCGGTTCTTTGCGGCAAGAGTTCCTTCGGAATACTGGTCGCGGAGCGCCACTCGACCTGGAAGTGACCCTTGTAGCCGAACAGGCGTCCCCAAGTGCGATTCTTTACGATGACTTCGATTCGAAAAGACTGATTCGCGTCGTCGTACCATTCGCACACATCGGCCACCCCGGAAAACAACATTGGGAAAGAAAATCCAACCGGCCCCTCGTAGAAGCGCTGTGCACCCGATCGTAGTGACAGGCCGCCATTGGATGCGACCTTAAGATCGATGTCCACTGCCAGGTGCTGATGAGTGCCGAGATAATCTACGATCCGCCCGCGCTGCTCGCTGAGGATCATGTACGCGTCAAAACGTCGGGGACGTTTCGTGTGGAATGTCCGGATCCACGTCACGGTTTCTCGACCGTACGCATCGATGTAGGCGTAATTCACAATTTGAAATGGCACATTTTGACCGCTCTCCGGGAACATGACGTGACGCCAAGAGCCCACATACAGGAAAGGCAGCGTATAGGGCGGCCCGTGCCAAACCTCCTCCATCACGCCGGTGCCGATCGAAGCGATTCCGCTTGCGCTGGAAAACCCGAATCGCCGCTGGATCTCAGGGTGAAGTCGATTGAAGTCGGAGCCCAGCGCCCGTTCGTAAATCGATTTCATGCGACCTTTTTGGGTACACTCCGACGGCAGCGCGTGGCTGTGGGCAGGTCCACCGCGGAAATATATCCGATGATCGAGAGAAGAACCATGCCGACGTTGAGGGTAACCGGGTTGAACGCAGCCACAAGGTAGGTTGGCGATTTAAGAGCGACCGCCGAAAGCGCCCCCACCATCGCCAGGACGTTCAGCAGAAAAAACGACCGCCACCGCCAAAGGCATACTGTAGCGGCGGCGAATACCAATTCGAGCGCGCCGAACGCCGGCACAAGTCCACGTGGCAAGCCGACCGCCGCCACCATCGCCCGTTCGTCAAAGCTTGCAAACAGGATTTTCGGCACAAGTCCTTGCCACAGCCAGGTAAAGGCAATTCCAAACCGGGCGAAGGCGTGAACCAACGTCATTCGCATGCTCGCTTCAGGGGGTACGCCTCGTTCAATCCACAGTCGAAGCCGATCAAAGCTCCACGCTGTGGCCCAGCCAATGAGCCGCCGAAATAAGAGGCGGTCGATGGCTCGACCGACTTGACCAAAGCGGGTCCGATAGTCGTACCATGTGAGAAATCGAACTCCGTCAGTGGCCGGAAAGTATCGCCAGTATCCTGAACCCTCCTCTATTAAAGACTTCGCATCAGAGGACCAGAACTTCAGAGCGGACGTGCGAATGCCGGTTGCGTCCTCGCGTGCTCCCGTGCTTTCGCCGTTCCCCTCAATTCTCAGTCCGAATCCCATGCGCGTCGAATAGACGAATCTTTGCGGTTCATCCTCTGAGCGTTTCGGAAGGTAGTTTATGGCTGTAAAACGCAAGTCCCACCGCTCGTGCTGATCGGGAATTTGCGTGCGGCGCCAGATTTCGTCCACGTTCGCGCAGATTAGAATTTCAACGTATATCCCCGGGTCGTCCGCCGACATCCTCAAACCTCCTACAGGTAGGCTACCCGATCTTAATGACCATACACTGATCGCCGGATAGCTCTATGAGTGGCTCGGGCCTATCGGTGAAAAACTCGTCAAATGCAGCTTTCACGCCGCTCGCAAAATAGTCATGAGAGATAACCACACCTCCGGGAGACATCCGCGGGAAGAAAAACTCCAAACAACTTCGGGTGCTCTCGTAAAGATCGACGTCAAGGTTAACAAACGAGAACCTATGATTGCGAATGGGTGCCGCAGTTTCCGGGAAAAGTCCTTCGTGAAAGGTTACTCCCGAATAGGAACAAAGATATTGACGCACGGAATCAAGGGTGCAAGCATATTTGCCCTCGGTAAAGAAGGGGCAATCGATACCTTGGGGCGACGGGAGACCGGCGAAGGTGTCAAATAGGTGAAGGTGGCGCGCTCCCTTGGCCTCGCAGATCAATTTGGAGGAACCACCTTGATAAACGCCGACCTCCGCAATGTCCCCAGGAACCTTGGCGGTTTGCTGAACGGCTGCAAAGATCGAGTACGCCTCAGGAAGCCTTAGAAGCATCTCTCGCTCGCCGTAAATTTGCCTGATCAGTCTGACGCCCTCGGCGCGATGAGGCTGATCAAAGGACAGCAATTCCATGTTCTGAACCTTGTACCCGACCCGGGACGCGTAATCGGTGACCCGCAACAGGGGCCGCACCACGGGGGCGTAAGCGCTCCGCGTGACCATCGTCTCGATAATCCGTTTTGCGGTTGCCTTAAGCAATTCCTTCCTCCGGGATTGTCTTTAGCCTTTCAGTGTACGCCTCCGGTTCGCTGGGCACTGACGGGACGACTTTCCGGTCCCGTCTGGCGGAGAATGAGCTATGGGGAACATCGCCCGACCCCCTTGCGACGAAGCCGCTATTCTCAGCAGATCATCCGACTGCCAGACCACGCCGAATGGTCCGTGGATTCTGGCCGCGACCATTCTTGGTTCGAGCATGGCGTTCATCGACGGGACAGTCGTGAACGTGGCGCTCCCGGCGCTGCAGTCGGCAATGATGGCGACGCTGGCGGACGTTCAATGGGTTGTGGAATCTTACGCGTTGTTCCTGGCCGCGCTGCTCCTCATCGGCGGGTCTTTAGGAGATTTGTACGGCCGTCGCAAAATCTTCGCTATCGGCATCGTGGTCTTCTCGGCGGCCTCGGTTTGGTGTGGGATAGCGCCCAATATTGGTCAGCTGATCGTCGCCAGAGGCATCCAGGGTATCGGCGGCGCCCTGCTCGTCCCCGGCAGCCTGGCTCTGATCAGCGCTAATTTCTCCGAGAGTGAGCGCGGTCGTGCGATCGGGACGTGGTCTGGGTTTACCTCGATCACGGCTGCCATCGGTCCAGTGCTCGGTGGGTGGTTCGTCGAGCACGGATCGTGGCGATGGGTGTTCTTCATCAATATTCCGGTGGGAGTCGCCGTCCTGTTGCTCGCGCGATGGAAAGTCCCGGAAAGCACAGCAGGCAACCAAAGCCGGCGCTTCGACTGGCAGGGCGGTCTGTTGGCTGCACTGGGCTTCGGAGGAATCGTCTTCGCCTTGATCGAGTCGAAGCCGACTGCAGGCGCGGCGGGGGCTGCCCTCCTCCTCGCGTTGTTGTGCTGGGAGGCCCGCTCACCGGCGCCCATGGTTCCGCTCCGCCTGTTCCGTTCCCGCAATTTCAGCGGGGCGAACCTGATTACCCTCTTTCTTTATTCCGCCCTGAGCGGAATGCTCTTCTTTTTCCCGCTCGATTTGATACAGGTGCAAGGCTACTCGGCGACGGAAGCGGGAGCTGCTCTGCTCCCTTTCATCTTGTTGATGTTCCTGCTGTCGCGCTGGTCTGGAGGACTTCTCGATCGCTATGGCGCCAAGCTACCTCTGGTAGTGGGCCCCGTAATCGCCGCCGCCGGATTCGCGTTGTTCGCCAGGCCGGGCATTGGCGGGTCCTACTGGACCACGTTCTTCCCCCCGGCGCTGGTGCTGGGGCTCGGTATGGCCATCAGCGTAGCGCCCCTGACCACGACCGTGATGAACGCCGTAGAGCAAAGCTACGCCGGCGCAGCCTCCGGGATCAACAACGCTGTCTCGCGCGTCGCCGGTTTGCTGGCGGTGGCCATTTTCGGAGCACTACTCAGCGGAGTTTTCCAGCACACTCTGAGCCTGCGATTGGATAGTCTCAGACTCGCTCCGGCAGTGCGGGCGCAAATCGAGGCACAACGATTCAGGCTTGCCGCGGCCGAAACGGAGGACGCGCGTGGACGCCAAGCGATCGAGGAAGCATTTGTCGCCGGCTATCGCGGCGTATCGTGGGTGGCTGTTGGGCTGGCCCTCGCCAGTTCTCTGAGCGCCGCGGTGCTGATCAACCCCGAGAGGCGATCGGACGCGCGGCGATAGCGGCGGACGAGGAGAGCCCGGGAGGTAGGCCTAGAATCGTCTCGGTCTTGGTGCTATCTTTCGTGAAGCCCACGCCGGGTGCCTGTTGATGCCAAAGAAGAAACGTGCGCCAAGCACTGCCCGCCCCAAAGCGGGATCCGCGGGCGCTCGACCGACTTCCGCGGACTCATTCCCGGTCGTTGGTATCGGTGCGTCCGCCGGTGGCCTGGAACCATTGACTACGTTCCTGAAGGCGCTGTCCCCGGACATCGGGATGGCCATCGTCATCATCCAGCATCTGGCTCCCCGGCACGAAAGCGCATTGACGCAACTTCTGTCGAGAGCCACCGCCCTGCCGGTCCGGGAAGTGATCGACGGTGTGACGGTTGAGCCGAACCATGTTTACGTGATTCCGCCCGATAGGATCATGACCGTCCGCGGCCCTTCTCTTTCGCTGATCCCACGCGAGGACTCCCCGGCCCCGCATCATCCCATCGACGAATTCTTCCTCTCGCTGGCGCGCGAGCGCGGGGCCGCTGCGATCGGCGTGGTTCTTTCCGGCAGCGGATCGGACGGCACAAATGGATTGAAGGCGATTAAGACGGAGGGCGGCATCACCTTCGCGCAGGACCCCGACACGGCGGGCTGGGCGGCCATGCCGGCCAGCGCGATTGCGGCCGGCGCAGCGGACTTTGTCCTGTCTCCCGCCGCGATTGCGGTCGAGTTAGCCCGTATCGGCCGCGATCCCTATCTGCTCGAAGCCGCCGAAGCGCCCGAGGGCAATGGCCTGCAGAAGGTCTACGCCCTTCTGCGCTCCGTGACGGGCGTGGATTTCCGCTTGTACAAACCGCAAACGGTCAAGCGCCGTATCGCGCGCCGGATGGCTTTGCGGAGGATCGCGTCCATCGGCGCTTACGCGGCGCTCCTGAAGCAGAATGCCGCCGAGGTCAAGGCGCTGGAGCGCGACATCTTCATTCACGTCACCGGCTTTTTTCGCGATCCGGAGTGCTTTCAAGCCCTGCGAAAGCTGGTCTTCCCGAAATTGCATTTGAATCGGCGGCCCGATCCGGTGCGCGTCTGGGTACCTGGATGCTCCACGGGCGAGGAGGTCTACTCGCTCGCTATGCTTCTGCTCGAATCCCTCGGAGAGAACCCCAACCAAACCAAAATCCAGTTGTTTGGAACCGACATCGCCGAGCCGGCCATCGCGCGGGCCCGCGCCGGCGTTTATTCGGAAGCCGCCGTGCGCGGCGTGTCTCCCGCCCGTCTCCGGCGTTTCTTCGTCAAAGTCGAGCACGGTTATCAGATTAATAAGGATGTCCGCGGTCTGTGCATTTTTGCGCGGCACGACCTGGCGAGCGACCCGCCATTTTCGAAACTCGATCTCATCAGTTGCCGGAACGCGCTCATCTATGCGGGTCCGGACTTGCAGGACCGCATTCTGACGGCCTTCCAGTATGCACTCAAGCCCGGCGGATTTCTGTTCCTGGGAAAATCGGAATCCATCAGCGCCTACTCGGATTGCTTCGCCCCCGAGGATCGCACCCACAAAATCTTCTCCCGCAAGCCCGATAAGGGGCTGGCGTCCCGCTTCCAAGGGCGATTCCACGACCACAAACAGCCTGGATTCGCGCCGCCCGCCGTTGCGCCGCCCGCCCTTGCCCGCAGCTTCGAGAAGCGAGCCGAGCAGGCTCTGCTCCAGCGCTATGCGCCGCCCGCGCTGGTGATCGATCCCGATTTCCGTATGCTGCATGTTCAGGGCGACGTTTCGCCCTATTTAACTCTTCCCACTGGCCCGCCCAGCGTTCAATTGCTCAAGATGCTCCGTCCGGAGTTCGTCCTCGATCTTCGCCGAACGGTTTCCAAGGCCCTGCAGATAGGAGCCCCGGCGGACAGCCGCCCGATCCATTTCGAACATCAAGGCCACCCGTGGGTGGTGCGGGTGGAAGTATCGCCGCTGAGCCGGACGGACGGAGGCAAGCCGGATCTGCTGGTCGTCTTCAGGCCCACGCCGCCCCCCGGCCCCCACGGCGGGCAACCCAGCCGAAAATCCCCAGCGAAGGGGCACCCCCAGAAGGTTTCCTCCGTCGAACGCGAATTGGCGGCCACGCGAGAGTATTTGGCTTCCGTCGTCGCCGAGCACGAAACCGCCCAGGAGCAAATGAAAGCGGCTCATGAGGAACTGCTCTCCAGTAGCGAGGAGCTGCAAAGTACCAACGAGGAGCTCGAAACCGCCAAGGAGGAGCTCCAATCTTCCAACGAAGAACTCCTGACGCTGAACGAGGAACTGCAGCACCGGAATCTTGATCTGAGCGCGCTGACCAACGACCTGAACCGCGTGCTGGCCGGAGTCGAGATTCCCATTCTGGTTTTGGACGCGAGCCTCCATATCCGCCGGTTTACGCCCTCCGCCGGCAAGCTCCTGAATCTCATCGAAGGCGACATCGGCCGGCCGTTCCGCGATATCGCCTCTGGTCTGGAGGTGGCGGATTGGGACGCGCTGTTCGCCGAAGTCACCAGCCAGGGTCGCCCCCCTCGAGAGGGAGGTTCGGGATGGGAAGGGCCGCTGGCTTTCTCTCCGCGTTCGTCCTTATCGCACCCTCGAAAATAAAGTCGACGGTGTGATCGTGATCCTGTTCGACACCGACATTATCCAGCGTGAATTGGTGGAATCCCGCGACTACGCCCGCTTGTTGTTCGAGTCGGCCGAGCAAGCCATTATCGCGGCCGGCGCTGACCGCAAGATCGTGCTGATCAACAGCGCCGCGGAAAGAATGTTCGGCTATCGCCGTGCCGATGTGCTTGGGAAATCCTTCGCGTTGCTTCTTCCAGCCCAAGACGAAGGACGGCACGCCGACGGTTCGATTTTCCCGGTGGAAGTCCATCTGAGCGCCTTCGATCAAGCCGGTTTGGAGCTCACCGTGGCATTTATCACGGACTGCACCGATCGCCGGCGCCTGGAGACCGAGATTCGCGCACTCGCGGCCCAGCTCATTACCGCCCAGGAGGAGGAGCGCCGCCGCGTCTCCCGGGAATTGCACGATAGTCTCTGCCAGAAGCTGGCGTCTCTGGCACTCGACGTGGAGAATCTCGCGGTTTCACTCCCTCGTCCCGCCGCCACACGAGCTCGCCTGGAAGAGCTCGGGGCCCGTGCCACCAGTGCTTCCGAAGAGGCCCGCCAGATCGCGTACGCACTGCACCCCTCCGTCCTCGACGACTTGGGGCTGATCGAATCATTACGAGCGCTGTGCAGCGAGTTCTCGAAAACCAAGAAGGTGCGGGTCCGGTTCAAGGCGGGCAAGCTGCCCGATGTCGTTCCGCAACAAATCGCTTCCGGCCTGTATCGCATCGCCGAGGAGAGTTTGCGCAACGTCGCCAAACACGCCGGGGCCAAGCAGCTCACTGTCAGCTTGGGCAAGAAAGAAAACGCCCTGGTATTGTCGCTCGAAGACGATGGCGTCGGATTTACGCCGGAGGCCGTCAAAGGGAAGGGCGGGCTCGGGCTGGTCAGCATCGGCGAGCGCACCCGCATTCTGGGAGGTACACTTTCCGTCGAATCCAAGCCGGGACATGGTACCCGAATTTCCGTGACTGTTCCCTTGCCGTGATCTGCCTATGAAGCGCGCGCGCATTCTCCTCGCCGACGATCATGCGCTGATGCTCGACGGCCTCTCGAGTCTGCTCAAACCTACGTATACCGTCGTCGGAGCGGTGGAAAACGGGAAGGCCCTGGTTGACGCCGCTCTTCGTCTCCGTCCGGAGCTCGTCATCATGGATATCACCATGCCCGTGTTGAGCGGAATCGATGCGGCCCGCGAAATTAGAAAACAACTTCCTCAGGTGAAGCTGTTGTTCGTAACCATGCACACAACTCCTACCTATCTGCGCGCCGCACTCGACGCGGGGGCCGATGGGTTTGCGGTGAAGTCTTCCGGCCGAAGCGAAATTCTCGCCGCCGTCGAGTCGGTCCTGGCGGGGAATCGATACATCGCCCCGGGCGTCGAGCGCCCCGAGCCGGGGCTCAGCGCGCGCGAGCGTCAAATCCTCCAACTGACCGCCCAGGGGAAAAGCAGGAAGGAAGTCGCCTTCGCGCTGGGCATTTCCGAGAAGACTGTCGCCTTCCACAGAAACAACCTGAAGCAAAAAGTGGGTTTGCGGACGACCGCGCAGCTTACTCACTATGCCCTGGACCAAGGTCTGATCTAGCGTATTCCGACTCGCGTCGATAATCGGAGCCCTCACTAGACACTTGTCCAGCTAGGCCGGGGCGCGAATTAGAGTTACGCTTCTGCTTTAGGCGAGAGTGCTGCGAGTAGTGGCGTGGGAGCACCATAGTTTTAGACCCAACCGTCGACGCGGGAAGTCCGAGCTAGCAGTTGTGCGCTCCCAAACGCCACTGGTGAGTATATCTGAAGAACCAGATGGCTGCTAGATCTTCATTCCCCGTATGTCCCGTATCGGCGGACGAGACCCTTTATCGTCACCTCCTCGCCGAGTTTGAGACTGCCCACCAGGCCATGAAGGACTCGTCCCGGGAATATACCGCTGTTCTTATGACAACCCCTTCGGAGGGCCTGACCGCGGAAGAACGGAGAGCGGGCCTCGATAGTGCCGCCGAGACTTACAGAGCCGCACAGGAACATTTTGTAGCCGCCGCTCGAAACCTGCAGGAGTTCACGATCGCTTCGATCGCCTCCCCCTCTTTCTCTGTTCGATGTGACCTCTCGCGCAAACGGGCTTGATTCGCGTTTGGTCGTAAGTCACCGGGGGCGGCGCAGGCAACGAAGTGGCTCGAGAAGTGCACCTTAGTCTCACGACGTAGCCGTCCACAGCCAATTTGCGTATTTTGCCTCAGCGCACTCCGCTTCGAAGGGCGAAGGTACGCAGGAAGGGCGAAGACGCGCAGGAGACAATCAGAATGAAATACACACACAAGGTGCTCATCCATCGGAATTTCCGGCGGAGCTCGCCGCGGAGCCTCCCGGCGGTTGCTTGTCCGGCCGGCGCCGGAGCGAGTGCGGTCGACGGGAGTAACGTCACTTTCCGCGGCGTCGCACCGTTTTGCCGCAGGGGAGCTTGCTAGTCACTCGCAAACCTTCTGCTCGCATTCAGTGCGATGGCGTTTCTCTTCACAGGACCCATCTCTGCCGCACAGGATTCCAAAGCTCCCGCGGTGCTTCCCGCGCCATCCGAGCGGCAAAGCGATCGTCTGTATCTACCGGGTGGCCAGATTTACCGGCTCCGCCGCGCACGACGAGTCTTATGTCAACGACACTCATCTCGCGCAAACTCCTCAACAGCGAATACGCATTTACGGAGGTAGCAGCCGGGAACCGTTGTTATCTGCCGGATTGCCCAAGATGTACTACGGAGGCATCATCCAGTCCACCGGGGCGGCCCTGAGCGAGGCCAGGAAGAAAGAGAACGAGCGGGCCCGGTTTGAGGCGGAGGCGGGCAAAACCTATTACTTCAAATGGACCTCCGGAGCCATGGCCACGGGCATCAAAGTGACGGCTGAGGATCCCGCGGTCGGAGCGAAAGAGATGAGCAAGCTCCATCTCTCCAAGCCCCTCGACGACAACGACGCAGCGAAATAGAAACGAAAGACACTATAAACCGGCAGCGAAATGACATCGCGCCGTTCGACTCGCGACGCGCCCGTTTCAACACGCATGGGGAGATGAAGGCCGGCGCGCGCGTTCAGAACGGTGTGTCCTTTGGGCCGGGTTCTACTTGGCCGGGCTCCGCGCCACGCAGGTTGCTGCAGGCGCCGGCGTGGCTACCGATCATGCTGCACATCAGGCACGTGGTAGCGTGTTATCGTCGCGAAGTGGCGTCGACCCCGAATGCTTGTTAGGCGATAACATACTTTATCGTCTAATAAAAGGCAAGATCGGCTTCCACACGCGCATTCGCTGTCGCGACTCTAGTTATTCGAAAAACGGACTTCCACCTCGGTCTCAACTTCCACGATATTTCCGTTTACCATCGTCGGCAGCCACCGCCACTGTTTCAGCGCATCCTCGGCGGCCTCGACGAAAATTGGATTTCCGTTCAGGACGCGAAGGTTGGTGGCTCTGCCGTCCCCGGCGATCGTGATCGCGAAGCGCACGGTTTCCGAGACTTGACCTCTGCCAGCGGACGGCGGGTAGTTCGGCGTAACCTTTCTGATCAATCGTGGCCCTCCTGTGCTATCGCTGGCGCGCACTTGCGCCGGTGCCGCAGCGGCAGGACGGGACTGCGCCTGCCTGGTTTCAACTCCTCGATGCATCCATTGCGTTGCGGTGGCGACATCGGCATCATACTCAGCCTGGGTGTCCCGCAGAACGGCCTGATCGCGAATAAGGATGCTCATTCCGATCATCGCTGATGAATTATTTGGATTGAAGTGGAGAGCCTGCTGGTAATCGCCGAGCGCTTCATTGAGTACGGCGGCATATTTCGTACGAAGAGCCTGCCGCATCGGATTCCGAAGTGGCCCGGTGGGGTCAAGCGGGCTTGCGTTCGCGCGCTCCATCACCTGATGCCAATTTGACTCGATAATTTCGGCCGCAGAGGAATAAAGCCCTCCGGTGGAATCGCTGGCAGGGTTCGGGGCCAGCTGAACTTCCGCCAGTTGGCGCAAGGAGCTGTCCGCAAACGCTAGGGTTAGACGATCATATAAAAGTTTCGCCTCGGCCCTTTTCTGCGCTCTTTCCGCCTCCGGCAAATCAGCGTGGCCGTCTCTAGCGAGGGTCACAAGCGACTCGAGCGCGACCTCGTTGTTCGGGTCCAATTCGAGTGCGCGCCGAAGTTCTACGTCCGCAAGGCGCTCGGTCTCGGGAATGGAGGTGATCGCTTTGGCCGCAGCCAGACGTTCTGCTTCAGGCATCGAGGCGGACGCCTGGGGGTTTTTGAGCATCGCGGATATCGCTGCGGACCGAGAACTAATCGCCAGATAGGTGGCTCCTAGATATGCATGCGGGTCTGCCCTCTTTGGATTAAGGGCGACGGCCTGCTTTAGCAGTTCGAGGGCCCGATCGTCGTCGCTACGACGAAATGCCTGCACCCCCTGATCGAAGAGATCCTGGGCGCTCGAAAGCGATGAAATGAGCATAAGCAGGATGACAAGGCGTATCAGATCGGCGCGTTTCATTTGGTTTGATGCCGCTCTGATTATCGGATCAGACGCAGTAAAACCTTAGGAAGGCCTCAGCCGCCTATAATCCGTCGTTATGTCAATTCGGGCGTAAGGTCGGCCGTCATCCCACCCGGCTTGGCCTGATGTAGATTAAAGGGGTTTCTATTCCCTTCAATAAAGGAGGCCACCCGTGAATCGACGCGAGTTTTCCCAACTCCTCGGCGCGGCAGCGGCCGCATGGCCGCGGCGGGCATACGCGCAGCAGAGCGCACAACAAGCCGCAACAAAACAGGCTGCCCCCGCGAACCCGGCGCCTCGCCTGGATTGGCTCGCGCGGCACAAGGAACCGATTCTCGAACCAGGACTGCCGATCATCGATCCGCATCATCATTTGTGGAAGCGTCCCGACTGGAAGTATTTGCTGGATGACCTGCTGGCGGATACCGGCAGCGGCCACAACATTATCGCGACCGTGTACATGGAAGCGAGCTCGATGTATCGTGACCGGGGCCCGGAGGAGATGCGGCCGGTCGGCGAGGTCGAGTTCGCCAACGGCGTCGCGGCGATGTGCGACAGCGGCGTCTTCGGGAAGACCAGGGTGGCCTCCGGCATCGTGGGGCACGCGGATCTGAGGCTGGGCAGCCGCGTGGAGCCGGTGTTGACCGCGCTGATGCGCGCAGGCGGCGATCGCTTTCGAGGGATCCGCCACGGCGTGTCATGGGAGGCCGAGACTGCGACCCTGAGACCGAATCCGCAGACCCACGCGGGCATGCTGGCCGACAAGAAGTTCCGGGAAGGCGTCACGGCGGTCGGCCGCATGAACCTCTCTTACGACGTGTCGCTGTACCACACCCAGATCGGCGAAGTTGCCGACCTTGCGAGCGCGTTGCCCGATACCAGAATCGTCCTCAATCACGTCGGCGGCGTCCTTGGGTTGGGCTCTTACCGCGGCAAACAAGAGGAAGTGTTTTCACGCTGGTCATCGTCGATCAAGGCCATCGCTGCGCGGCCCAACGTATACGTCAAGCTCGGCGGACTGGGTCAAAGCTACACTGCCTTGCGCTTCGATGCGGACCCCGAACCGCCATCGTCCGAAAAGGTAGCAGCGCGATTCCGTCCCTACATCGAAACCTGCATCGCGGCCTTCGGTGCGCGGCGCTGCATGTTTGAAAGTAATTTCCCGGTCGACAAGATGTCCTACAGTTATCAGGTCTTCTGGAATGCCTGCAAGCTGATGGCAAAGGGCGCGAGCAGCGGCGAGAAGGCCGATCTGTTCGCCGGCACAGCGGCGCGGTGCTACCGTCTGAACGGAATTCTTTGAGCCGGATGACCGGATAGGGTCTGGGCGATCGCGCATCCGGGAGCTCGCCAACTTGGACGTACAGTCAACATTTCAGCGAAGTGACCGGAGGTAGTAAATAAGGAAGTATGGCAAGGCACACTGTCCTCGCACTCTACGGCCTCGCGATGGTAGCGGTCATCGTCGGCGTCGACGTCCTGTTCTTCAGGAACCGATTCTGGCCGCGCCTCATGGCGAACGTCGGAATTGTTCTGGTGTTCGGGGCGTTCTATTTGAGATTCCTGAGGCGCGCATGAGTGAAATCCCGAAGCTAAGCCAGCGCCTTCACGTGTGCTCGAACAGCGGATTCCAAGCCGTCCAAGTTATAGCCGCCCTCAAGCACCGAAATCAGGCGTCCCTCGGCATGCACTCCTGCGATCTCCAGTACGATCTTCGTAAGATCCGTAAAATCCGCATCAGAAAGAGTAAAGCGGCCGAGTGGATCGCCCGTCCGGGAGTCAAACCCCGCCGAGATCATAACCAGGTCCGGCTTGAATCGATCCGCGGCCCGGCGTAAATCCTCACGGAACACGCCTAAAATCTCGCTTCGTCCTGATCCGGCCGGAAAAGGAAAGTTCATAATGCATCCTTCACCTTTCCCCTCGCCCGTTTCGGTAGCGGCGCCCGTACCCGGGTACCACGGCGACTGATGTGTGCTCATAAACAACACGGAACCGTCCTCGTAGAACGTCTCCTGAGTGCCATTGCCGTGATGCACGTCCCAATCGGCGATCATCACTTTGGCAAGGCCGTGTTTCCGCTGCGCGTAGCGCGCGGCGATTGCGATATTATTGAAAATGCAAAAGCCCATCCCCTGATTCGGGCCCCGCGTGATGTCCAGGAGGCCGCACCGCGCAAAACGCATTTGCGGCCTTCCGATCCACAACCCTTCGACCGCGTTCAGAACCCCTCCGACCGCCCGTACCGCAACATCGAACGATCTGCGGACCGACGTCGGTGTCGCCGGTGCTCAACTCATGGGCGCCGGCTGCGATTTCACGCTTCACCTTCGCGATGTACTCGCGCCCGTGGACGAGCGCGATTTCGTCTTCGGTCGCGACGCGGACCTCCATTCGCGGAAGCTTAGAAAGAAGTCCGGTGTCTTCGATGCGCGCGCGTGACCGCGTCATAACGCGCAGGTTCCTCCGGATGACCAGGGCCGGGATCATGCTGCTTGTAGATCGGATCGAGCAGCAATGCCGTGGGTCCGTGGCCGGCGGCGTCGACATGGTTTGGGATCAAAATATTTCCTGCGATCGTTCCTGCGATCGCGCCAAAAGACTGCAGCATCTCGCGGCGTGATTTCACATCGACCCGTTCGCGATTCCGGATGGAATGCAACCGCTCGATAACATGCTCGTTCATTTTACTTCCGCTGCCCAAATAAATAACACGAAAACAGCGGGTCGCGCGTGCCTCGCCCGTTCTCCCGCGATCGCAACCGGCTTTTCTGACCGGCTTTTCTGGTACGATAACCGCGATCAGCAAGTAGCGCCAATGAAATAGAATCCTGGGAGGCGACATGCGATCTTCTTCATCGAGCGCACGTCCAGACAGCATGAAAAAAGCCCGCAGGCTTGCCAAATTGGCCTCTCTGTTTACGGCCGCCTTCTTCGCGATCTTCGGGACGGCGCAGGAATCCCTGGCGCAAAATCTGGTGATTACGAACGCCAGAATCATTGTCGGCAACGGCCAGGTGATCGAGCGCGGAAGCATCCTGGTGCGAGACGGCCGCATTGCCGCGGTGGCTTCGGGAGAATCCTCCGCCGCACCTGCGGGAACACAGACAATTGAAGCGAGCGGCTTCACCGCAATGCCGGGCTTCATTGACGATCATCGGCATCTTGTGGGCCGGGCCGAGAATTTTTTCGGCGATCGGGCGAACAAAGAGATGAGGGAGCTTCTGGAGTCGGGCGTCACCACGGTGCAAGCCGGGGGCGATGCGTTCCCAGCCATCGTTCAACTGAAGCAAAAAATCGAGCAAGGGGAAATCAAGGGTCCACGGATCGTCGCGCCTGGCCCGCTCAATTTCAATAAATACCAGACGACGGACGAACTGCGCGCAGCGATCGACGAGGAAATCAAGGCCGGAGCGGAGTCGCTCGGCGAGATTCACTTTCCTCAGGCGACCTTCCCGGCCAAGGCTACCCAAAAGGAAAACGCGTTCCTGAAAGCTGCCATCGAGGAAGGCAAAAAATATGGCGTTCCGGTACAGGTGCATGCGGTGAGCCCGGACGCAATGGTCGATGCGGTGCGCGACGGCGCAACGGAATTGATCCACACGCCCCATTTCGGCTGGTTGACGGACCAGGATGCCCAGGCCGTGAAGAATGCCGGCGCCGTGGTGTCCTCCTGCACCGGATTCGGCGCGCCGGTGTTCAACGTTTTCAATCACGAGAATGTTCCAACCTTCCGCGACGGCAAACCGTGGCCGGGCGGCATCATCGATGGTGAGGGGCGCGGACGCGAAGCGGGCTATAAGCCGGTGAATGCCCGAACATTGTTCGACAATGGCGTAGTTCTCGGCTATTGCACGGACACGACCTATCAGGCAACCGAAGCGTTAGCCCACGAACTGAAGGTGCTCAACCTGATGTTTTCACCGATCGACCTGATCAAGATCATGGGTCCGAACTCAGCGGCGGTGATCGGGAAGAGCAAAGATCTTGGAACACTGGAGCCCGGCAAACTGGCGGACATCGTCGTGTTGACGGGCAACCCTTTGGATGGGTATTGGAACCTGCTGACGGATGTGATGACCATCAAGGGTGGCAAAATATTGGTGGATAAGCGCTCGAAGTTACGCACCGTGAAAGCTTTATAGAAGGAGAGCAGCTATGAAAAGATCATTCGCGATGGCGTTGGCCGTCGCCGCTTTGACAGTCGCCGGTGTGACTGTCGAGAATGTCGCGCAGGCCCAGGGCCCGGGACGTGGGGAACAAGGTCCGCCTCCCCGGCCGTTGGTTGGCGAGACCATGCCGGTCGGCGATCTGGCGAAGACCATTCACTTCTATCACGACCTGCTGGGACTTGAAAGCCGCTCCGGCGATCCACGCGTGCGTCTCAGCTGGTACGACACCCGTCCGTTCCTTGAGGACATGTACGGCGCCGTGGGCGGACCGCTTCGCAATATTACGTTTCTGACGCCCGGGTCCCCCTTTCTCGTGGCCGGTCAGGAGATGGCGATCGAGGCGATCGACTGGAAAAACGCCAAGGGGAAGCCGCTGAATCCGAAGCCGCAAGATCCGGGCGCCACGACGATGATCTTTCATGTGACGGACATCGACAAACTCACTGGCTACCTGAAGCAAGGGGGCGCGAAAGTGATCACGGCGGGCGGCGCGCCGGTCGAGGTCGCGAGTTCCGCAGGGGGTTCGGCCGGCATGTCCCGTTCGATCGTCTTCGACGACGGCAACGGCTTTTTCGTCGAGCTCGTCCAGCCCGAGAAGCTTCCGGAGCAGCTCGTCGCGCCGGCGGCGAACGCTCCGCGCGCGTTTGTCTACGGCCTCGACACTACCGTCACTGTCGCTGACATCGATAAGAGCGCCCAGTTTTTCCGCGACGCGATGGGCCTCAACGTGACCGTCGATCCTTCGTTCCACGCGGATCCGAAGCGCCTGCAGTTATCCGGCACGAAGGGCGCCCAATATCGGGAAGCGACCGTGGCCTGGCCCGACCGGACGCCGCAACTGAATCTCATTCAGTTTAAGGGGATCGAGCAAAAAACGTTGATGCCGTTGGTCGCGGATCCGAACTCCACAATTATGCGGATTTTCGTGAGCGACATGGCTCCCGTGCTGGCTAAAGTGAAGGCAAATCCCGACGCGAAGATCATGAACGCTTCCGGCGCTCCGGTCACGGGAAACGGCAGGCCGGATAGCCCGCAGTGGCTGATGATCCGGTTGCCCGGCGGCAGCACCTACCTGCAAATCATCGGGCTGCCAAACGGCCGCATTGGATGATATCCGTCAATTCCCCGGCCGCTTGCCGGGTGAGACTGAATTCTACTTGCCCCGGCCTTTGGGTCCCGTGGCGAGCAGTGGAATGCTTTCGATCCACACTTTTCGATCGCCGTTGACGTTCGCGGCGGTGACAGCGTAAAGAGTTTTGTGCTGCGCTCCGCTGATGGTCAGGCTCACAAGGCCGCGATTTGTCGGGATGTTCCCAAGGTGCTTGCCGTCTTTATCGAAGACCTGCACACCGTTCGCCGCCGAAATATAGTAACGCCCTGCGGCATCGAAGCAGCTGCCGTCGCCGCCAGCGCCTTGCCCCTCCGCTAAACCCGTTGTATCGAGATCGGCGAACTTGCGCTGGTTGCTGAGTTGACCATTCGGGCCAACGTCGAGGATGACGAGCGTTCCGGCGTTTGTAACGATGACGTGCTTCTCATCCGGGGTCAAAATAATTCCATTGGTGCCGAGCGGAGGGTTCCCGTTCTTTGCGTCCTGCTTGGTAACTTTGCCGTCCGGAGCGGCGTAGTAGAGTCCGCCCATGGAAAAGTAGATGCCGCCATTGCTCGCCGCGACTCCATCGTTCAGCACGCCGCCGATACAATCCAAGGGATCGCCATTGGGATCCTTATCCGCAATCACTTTATTTTGCGGGGCGAGTTCATCAATCGACGCGTAGCCGTGCGCGGTGCCCGAAAGACCGGAATACCCGCGATTCAACACGAAAAGCGTACCCTTTGAGTTCATGGCTACGGAGCCGGAGACGTTCAGGCCCGTGAAGGGGAAAGTGACTTTGCCGTTCTTGTCGATCTTTCCGACCATGTTGCCATCGTTTTCGACGAACAGAACACCGCCGTCTTTCGTGCCGACGAGTCCGTCGCCATTATTGCCGTCCGCACGCCAGACCTCAGTCCACCTGACTCCCGCGGAGATCACACCGGGGATCTCGGTTACGGTGTAATCTTTGGGATCGAAGGTTGGCGGTACAGCAGGTCCTCGCCCAGGTCCACGACCGCGACCACCTCTTGCCTCAGGTGGAACTTTGCAGCTCTTCAGATAATCGGCTGGTCTTCCCTGGGCGCCGGCCCCGAATCCCGCTCGTCCGCCGGCCGCCGCATTTTGCGCCGAGATCAATCCGGCACTCCAGAAAGCAAGGACCGCAAGTACTGTTATTGACTTCACAAATCCTCCCATGTGGCATTGTACGCCGCTCGCTTGCTCGGGTCTTTTCTCCGCGGCCTTCTCTAGAACACCAGTCCTGAAGGTCTGTGTTATGATGATCGCGCTAACGGATCAAACTCAAGTTTCATTCGCGCGGCGCACCCGATTTTGGGCTGCCGCACGGACGATTACGAATCAGGAGGAGCTCCATTATGGGTTCGACCAGGCGCACCATTTTAAGAGCGGGAGCCGCGGCTGCCGCAACAGCCTCCGTACCTCGCGTATTTGGTCAGCAGACGGGCAAGGGAGGGCCGGGCAAGTTCTACGAAAAAGGCTCTGTTCGCATTTACTACGAGGAGGCCGGCTCCGGCTTTCCGCTTTTGCTGATCCCCGGCGGGGGATTGAACTCGACCATTGCTTTCTTCTCCGGGAACTCGCCTTTCAACGCGATCGAGGAATTCAAAGGACAGTACCGTTGCATCACAGCGGACCTTCGCAACGCCCCGAGCGGCCAATCGACCGGCCCTGTGGAAGTCGATCGGCCCTGGGAATCCTACGCCGACGATCAGCTCGGGCTCATGGATCATCTTGGCATCGACAAGTTTATGGTGATGGGTTTCTGCATCGGCGGCCCCTTCATCTGGAGTCTTTTGAAGCGCGCGCCGAATCGCGTAGTGGCGGGCGTGCTCGCGCAGCCCGTGGGCTGGCGTCCCGAGATGCGCGACCCCAAGTACCCGGGCGTATTTTGGAGAACCTGGGGCCAGACGCTGATCGCCAAGCGCCCCGAGATCGCGCTGCAGACGACGGACCAATTTGTGACGAAAATGTTCGAAACCGACCCCGACTTCGTTTTCACTGTCACCCGCGATTTCGTGCGGAACTGCCAGAACCCCGTGCTCGTCCTGCCGGACGAGGTTCCCCCGCACCCGTACTCCGTTGCTATGGAGTGCGCCATGCTTGCTCCGAAAGCCGAAGTGAGCATGTTCCCCTGGAAGGAACCCAAGGAGCGGATCCCGCTGGCCGTGCGTCAGGTGCATTCCTTCCTTCGGGCACACCAGCCTGCTTAGGACCGCTATCGGTATGGAAGCTTGACCCGTAGGGGTTTCCGGTTTATTGCGGATGTGCGCCGGAGCGCCGTGATAGGGTACGATTTCAACAGCACCCGGATCGCATGAGGCCGGGCGCTTAAAAAGCTAGGAGAGATGATCCATGAAATTGGCGAAAGCGGCGTTGCTTTTCACCACCTTGGCGCCGGCGGCATCCTGGGGGCAGGTCAATATAGGATCGCAGAAACCCGAAGCGAGCCTGCCCTTTAAGATGACGGCGGTCGCGACCTTTGAACTGCCCTGGCGCCTGGCATTCCTGCCCGACGGGCGCATGCTGATCACCGAGAAGATCGGCCCGGTTTGGCTGGTCTCTCAGCAGGGACAGAAGATTCTAGTGACGAATACACCTCCCGTGTATTGGCAAGGACAGAACGGCATGCTGGGCGTCTTTCTCTCGCCGCATTACGCCACCGACCAAAGTATCTACCTCACTTATGTGGAGCCGGGCGACTACGGCGGGGGCCTGGCACTCGCTCGCGCCAAGCTAAACGCCACGGCCACGACGGCTAAGCTCGAAAACTTCGAGGTGCTGTGGCGCCAATTGCCCAAGGGCAAGGGCGGTCAGGAAGGCGCGCAGATCGCATTCGCACCCGACGGCCAGTCGCTGTTCATGACGGTGGGCGACCGCCAGCGCATGACGCCGGCCCAGGATCCCGACCAGCCCGAAGGTAAGATTCTGCACCTGACGCTCGACGGCAAACCCGCGCCTGATAATCCGAACTTCGGCAAGACCGGCGCGTCTACGATTCCTCTGATTGATCCTCCGGCCGACACCGAAGCCGCCAAGACCGCGAAGGTGGTGAGCACGTATCACTTCGCGGCCGAGAATCTGACGCCCGCGGAAACCTGGACATCCGGGCACCGGACTCCCTATGGCATGGCGTTTTCGCCGACCGGCGAATTGTGGGAGGTGGAGCATGGCCCGAAGGGTGGCGATGAACTGAACCTGATCGAGAAGGGCAAGAATTATGGCTGGCCGCTGGTGTCCTATGCGACGAACTATAACGGTGTGCCGATTCCCAGTCCCGACACGCGGTCGGACTTGACGAAGCCCGTGCTCTACTGGACGCCGGTGATCGCGCCGGGCAATCTGATGTTCTACCGCGGCACGCAGACCTTTCCGCAGTGGAACGGCAACGGCTTCGTCGGCGGCATGGCGACCATGACGCTCAACCGCATTATCTTTGACGGCCACGGCGGAGCCAAATCCGCGGAGCGGTGGGATGTCGGTCACCGCATCCGCGACGTGGAAGAAGGTCCGGATGGCTCGCTGTGGATGCTGGAAGATGCCAATCCCGGCGCGCTGTTCCATGTGACACCCAAATAATCGCGTCGTAAGACGAGCAGATAGCGAAAGGGCCGGCGCGATCCGGCCCTTTCTTCTATTTTGCCGTCTTGTCGCCGGCTTGTTGCATTTTGCCGCCTTGTTGTTATGCCTCACGTGCGGAACCCGCGCGATGAGGATACGTCACGACTTCAAACTGGAGAAAATGTTTACGGGGTCGGACAATCGTTCCGGCCGGCCTTCTTGCACCAGTCGATCTTCCAATCCTGGGCGTTCTCGCGCCGGTTGGCGACGTCCCAATGCTCCACGATCTTGCCATCCTTGAAACGCATCAGTTCGAAGCGATTGGTGGGATACTCCTTGCCGTCGGCGCCCATCGCCTTCTGGTCCCACATGAACACTACGAAATTGTCGTTGGCAAACACCAGGCTCGGGATCTGATCCTGTTCGGCAAACAGGGGCTTCGGCTCCGGGATGCGGCTCGCGAGCATCGCGGCGAGCCCGGGAGGGGTTTTCGGATCGTTCGGATTGTGGTTGATGGCATCGGGCGGTTCGATCAAATCCAGCACCAGTTGAAAATGGCCCGAGTGCAGGGCGCGGAAGAAAAGATCCGAGGTCGCGATGTGGTCCTGCTGACGGGGTGTGTACTTCAGAGAACTCACATCATAGCTGGTGATGATCGGGATGATGGGGGGAATATTAGAGGGATGTTGCTGCGCGAGCAACAAGGGCCCCACGACGGCCATTAGTGCGAGTCCGCCGGACAATTTCCACATGCTCATATCTTCTCCTTGTGTACGTCCTTATTCACGCGTTTGATCAACGTTGCCCGACCTCACCACCTGGTATTTTGCTTGGCGTTGTTCCAATGCTCTTGGATTTTTCCGTTCTTGATCCGCACGACGTCGTACGTCGTGTATTTGTAAGGGGTGGATGTTTTCGGATCCTTGTCATCGCGCGACCAGACGATCACCACATAATCGCCCTGGCTGAACGAGGTGATGGGCGCGGCTTCGGCGGGCCGCGACGAAGGGTTCTGGTAATAGCGAACGAAACCGGCCTTTCCGCCGGAAATCCGGGGATCGTGCTCGATGTAATCGTCAGCCATGTACTTGGAGGCTTGATCGACGTGACCGAACTGGATCATCTCTCGATACCAGCTCATCGCCGTCTTTTGGTTCTGCTCCTCCTGGGCGGATTGCGCGAGCATCGGCACGCGAGCGAGGGCCAGCAGCGCAACCGCGCCGGCGAGCAGTTGGATTCGCGGATAGTTCATTCCTTGCACCTTCCCTGATGTCCTGCGTCCCGCCGGGGACGTTCCAGAACGAGAATCAGTATACACCTTTGCTCGAATCCTATCATCCGGCCGGAGCCGGATTCGCTGCATGTCGAATAGGCACGCGGAGTCTGCTCGTCTTCTCTTTACGGCGGTGTTTACGCTGCTGTTAATTGGGAATTTGCGCTTGCAACCCCAGGCCGGCGCGGATAAACTACCTACTGTTGCGTTCGAGACATGGGCGAAGGTTTCATTCGGCGCGAACCGCTTATCCATAGAAGAACCGGGCTTACACACAGAGAAGAAGTTCATGAAGAGCAAACCGTGAAGCCGACATCGAGCGGGATCGCGCGCCGGGCGCTCCTGGCGGGTTGGGTGCTGGCCGCTTGCGCGGCCGTCTGGACCGTGCCTGCGAGGGGCGCCGAGGCGCTCGAAGTCATTCGCCTGCGCCCGAACTTCTTTATGATCGCGGGGGCGGGCAGCAATATCGGAGTACAAATCGGAGCGGATGGAGTGGTGCTGGTGGATGCCGGCGCACGTGGGACATCCACCGAGGTCCTCGCCCAAATCCACAAGCTCACGGACAAGCCGATCCGCTACATCATCAACACCAGCGCCGACCGCGATCACGCCGGAGGAAACGCCGATCTGGCCAAAGCCGGCCAGACGATTTTTGCGATCGAGGGCGCCCGTAACGACTTTATTAAGGCCATGACGGGTGGGGCGGCCTCGATACTGGCTCATGAAAACGTACTGCTCCGCATGAGCGCACCGACCGGCAAATCGCCGGCGTTTCCAAGCGACGCATGGCCGACGGAAACGTTTAAAACGGCTGACCGGAGTTTTTACTTCAATCATGAAGGGATCGAAGTGCTGCATCAGCCCGCGGCTCATACGGATGGCGACAGTCTGGTTTTCTTCCGGATTTCGGATGTGGTGATGGCCGGAAGCATTCTGGACACGAACCGTTTTCCCGTAATCGATCCAGCAGAGGGCGGAAGCATCCAGGGGGAGATCGCTGCGCTGAATCGTCTGATCAAGATCGCCATTCCGCCGGGTCCGTACGTCTTTCAGGATGGCGGAACCTTCGTGGTTCCGGGCTATGGCCGGGTTTGCGATCAAGCCGACGTCTTGGAATATCGCGACATGCTGGTGATCACCCGAGACGTGATTCAAGATATGATGCAGCGCGGCATGACGCTCGAACAGATCAAAGCGGCTTCGCCGGCAAAACCATACGAGCGGGAGTTCGGCTCCTCGCCCGGGCCTTCTGCGACAGACAAATTCGTCGAGGCTGTGTACCAGAGCCTGAGGGCGAAGAAATAGAGTCGCGTGGCAAGGAGCAATTTGGCCCATTCCATTTCAAAGAATCGCCATTGCGAATGGCTGCTCGCGGGATTGCTTTCGGCAATGCTTTCCGTCGCGCCAGCGCACGCGCAGGGGCGGGGAGGCGCAGGCGGACCGCCGGAGAGTCCCCGTGCGGCCGCTCCCATCGATCTGACGGGCTATTGGGTTTCGGTCATCACCGAGGAATGGCGCTATCGCATGGTGACGCCTCCGCCGGGCGACTACCTGTTGATCCCGATGACCATGGCCGCAAAATCCGTGGCGGACGCCTGGAACCCGGCGAAAGATGAGGCGTCAGGCGATCAGTGCAAATCCTACGGCGCGGCGGGCGTCATGCGTCTTCCGGAACGGCTCCATATAACCTGGCAGGATGACGCGACTCTGCGCATGGAAATCGACGCGGGAACGCAGACGCGGTTGTTCCACTTTGGCGAATGGAAAGCGCCCGATCCAGCGCCCAGCTTGCAAGGGGATTCGATCGCACAATGGGAAAGAGCGGACAGCCTCAGAGTCGCGACCACTCATTTGCGAGGCGGCTATCTGCGCAAGAACGGGGTCCCGTATAGCGAAAACGCCAACCTGACGGAGCACTATGACGTGGTCCACGAGCGCAATGGAGAAACCTGGCTGATCGTGACCACAACCGTGCGCGATCCGCTGTATTTACGGCAGCCCTACATTACGGCGGCTCAGTTCAAAAAAGAACCCGACGGATCCCGATGGGATCCTTCACCTTGCTCCGCGAGATGGTGAGACGCAAGCCCATGCGCACTACAAATATTCTCCTGGTCACTGTCCAAACTTTTATGCCGCTCGCGCTCACGGCGGCTCTGAGCGTTTCCGCAATCGCCCAGGTGGATCTTTCCGGTTCATGGGCGTATCGCAGCGCTTTAGGAAACGTCGGCGGGCCCCGTCCGGTGGATTACGAGGGGCTTCCGCTCAACGACGCGGGTCGCGAGCGGGCTTTGAATTATTCGGAATCGCAGTTATCCATGCCCGAGCGCCAGTGCCTGTTCTACGCCCCCACATACCTGATGCTCGGACCTTTTGGGATGAAGATCTGGAATGAGACGGATCCCGATACCGGCCGAACGATCGACTGGAAAATCGGCGGATGGGAGGATCGGGCTCCGACCACCATCTGGATGGATGGCCGGCCGCATCCTTCGAAGAATGCGTATCACGAACGGGGCGGCTTTACGACCGGCGTGTGGGAGGGGGAAGTGCTGACTACCTACACGACGCATATCAAGGCGAGTATGATCCGGCGCAATGGCGCGCCGAGCAGCGACGAGACGACGATGACGCTGCATTTTCTTCGTCACGACGATCTGCTGACCGTCACAGCCTCGGTGGAAGATCCCATCTATCTTTCGGAGCCGGTGCACTGGACCAGAATGTTTCAATTGGATCCCGAGGCGCCGATCGCCTCGGCGGGTCCGCCGTGCATCGTCGCGGATGAAGGTCCGCCGGAGGGCGCTGTGCCGCACTACTTGCCGGGGAAGAATCCCTTTATCGATGAGATGACGCGGCTTTATGGCATTCCGGAAGAAGCCGTGCTCGGCGGAGCGGAAACCATGTACCCGGAGTTTCGCAAAAAGATTCGGGACAAATACGTGATGCCCGCAAAATGCGTGCGGGATTGCGGCGCACCCATCGGGCGCTGAAGCCTTACGCTCGGACGTTCACGGGAAAGCCCGCCGCGCGAAATCTTCACGCCTCCGTGGCCTCGTCGACATCCCCGGAAGCCAGCGCGCAACGGATCCGGACCCCAAGCCGGCGTTCGTCGCAATTGGATATTCTGAACCTTATACGTGCGTTTCACGCAGGCGGAAGGAACTGCGTCTCATGCTCTATAACGGTCGGAGAATTCTACTCGCAATAGGTCTGGTCATCGCCGGAATCGGCACGGCCTCAGGCCAGGCGAAACCTTATCTCGCTTTGGGCGATTCGATTCCATTCGGGTTCAATCCCTTGATCCCTTTGCCGCCGCCCAGTCTTGCGGTTTATCAGGGCTATCCCGAATTCATCGCGCAGTCCTTGGGACTTTCCCTGGCGAATGCATCCTGCCCCGGTGAGACCAGCGGCAGTTTTATCTCCGTCACGGCTCCCGATAACGGATGTCACGAATGGCGTGCGCTTCTGCCCTTGTTTGTTCCCTACGCCAGTTCCACGGAGAGCCAGCTCGCCTACGCAACCTCTTTTTTGCACGCGAATCCTCAGACGCGGCTGGTTACGATTACGATCGGCGGGGACGATTTACTGTTGCTTGAAAATACGTGCGCGGCGCAATCGTCGAATCTTACTACGGTTGAGGAGTGCGAGCTCGCCGGTCTGGGTAAAGTGTTTGGCGCGTACGCCGAAAACCTGACGAAGATCTACCTGGCGCTTCGTTTTACGGCGCGCTATGAAGGGCCCATCGTGGCGGTCAACTACGCCTCCACCGACTACACCAATACGCTGGAGACTCTCGCCGTGGGCGGCTTGAACGCAATCACGGCGGAGCTCACCTATGCCTTCGGAGGAAAAGTAGCCGACGTATTTTCGGCGTTCCAGAAGGCGAGCTTGGCGTCCGGCGGCCTTCCCTGCGCGGCCAGTGTTCCGCTGTCTTTTCCGAACCCGGGAACTCCCCTCACTTGCAATCCGCATCCGACCCTGCCCGGTCAGCAATTGATTGCGAAGCTGGTGGAGCAGGCCCTGCAATAGTCCACTGCCACGCGCGGCTGCGCGTTGCGGATGGCTCGGCGTTAACGGGGATACCTTGGGACTGCGATGTTTACCATCGTTCTCTGCCTGTCACCGACGGTCATCTTGGTTGCCCGCGAGTCCGTGATGCCCATGGTTGCCAGGGGAATGCGAATATCGTAATTCCTCCCCGCCACCGCGAGCAGCGGGCTCGGCCGTAAATCGGCCGAAGCAGAGAAGACTTCCTGCTGGTTGCGCTCAAGGCGAATCATATAAGCCGCGAAGGGTCGATGGCTGTTCGCTTTGCCATGGTCATCGAAGGTCGCCTGGTCGCCGATGTTGACCGCGTCCCACAGCACGAATTCACCCGCGTCCGAGGTGACGATTCTAAGAACGGGCCAGCCGGTGGGCGGCGTCGCAACCGTGCTTCCGGGCGCCGGCAGGTCCGTGTTGTATTCAATCCGGATGTACAGATAGGTCTCGTCAAAGACCGCCCTCATCTGAAATCCGCGGCGAGCCACCTGCGCGGCGTCTACGCCTGCGGCGGCCTGGTCCCAAGGCGATCCCGCACGTACAAATGCGCCGGGGTCGGGAGGCAGCAGCGCATACACGGAACTTGGGTTCGCCGCGGTTTCTCTGAAGAACTGGTCCTGAATCTTCCACTGCCCTCCCTCTTTTCGGAGGCCCATGCTGGCGAAGGAGCCGGGCTGGCCTTGTATCAGGACCACAGCTTGATCGCCCCGGACGAAGGTCTTGGTCACGGTATAGAGAACCCCGGGCGTCGCTGTCGCGTAGGGGCGGATTTTTTCGACTTCGGCGGCTTTCTCGTGCGAAAAAAGGCTCACCCAAGTGTTGAAATCGCCGGTTTGCTCGGCGCGTTCCAGTTGTTTGATTACCGCCTCCACGCTGCTCTGGTCGGATTGCGCAAGGCAGGTGGTTACGCTTACGAGGAGGATCGCGAGAATGCGCACACGTGCCTATCGGCTGACCCGCCGTGCGACTTCAGTCGGCTCGCCCACGCTGCTGCGGGCTAGCGGCCGTAAATGCGCATTTCCCGGCCGTCCGCGAGCACCACGCGCTCGAGCCTAAGGACCTTCTGGCCGTCGGCGAATTGATACCCGATGCCGGTGATCACATCGCCGGGCTTCACCGTTCCCTTGGTCCAGCCGTTAGCTTCCATCCGGATGATGGCGGGGCCGCCGGCGGTCCATTTCTCCATGCGGCCATCGTTGGTCTGAACCTCCAGGGTCATCATCGGATGCGGATTGGCCCACACGAACGCGGTTACCGTGCCCTTCACCGTCACAAGGTGGTCAAAGCTCACCGGCCACGAGTGATGGGCCGAAAGCGGCGCCGCCGCAAACACCAGAGCTAGGAAAACAAATCCTGAAACGCATGCTGCCTTCATCGTGATTTCTCCTCCCCCCGGGCATCTTAGCAGGCTGAGGGACAAAATTCGCGGGTGGTGCCGAGGCTCCTGCAGTCGCGTTCGCCGGCAGAGCGAGCTTGTCAAGACAAGCTCGTCAGGAGAAGACCGACCATATTACTGCTGAGGCGCTGGAGCAAATCGATTCATCAACTCTTCCAGGGCCGCGAGGCGCTCCTCCAACCGCCGGTTCCAGTTCTGTTGTTGGGCGACGGTTTCGCGCAACCGGCGATTGGCTTCCGTTTGACGGTCGAGTTCCGCGTGCTGCTTCTGGAGCTCATTTAGCAGCATGGGCGTCAATTTTTGATATTGAACGGTTTCGATTCGCCCATCCGCCCCGTTCGCAACCAGGTCCGGATACACCTGCGCGACTTCTTCGGCAATCAGCCCATAATCGAGCGGCTTGGAGCCATCCTCGAAGGGCTTCTTGTAGCGATACGTGACCGGACGGAGACGCAGAAGTCCGCTGCTGGCGTCTGCCATATCGTGGACGTCCTCTTTGAAGCGGATGGAGGAGGATATAGTGCCCAACTGCCCGTTGGAGTCGATCACCACGGGAATCGCGTTGTTCGCCCCAGTAGTCGCGCCGCGCACGCCCGCGACGAAGAACGACGTCTGAATGTCTCCGATCCGGATCACCCCCGCGTCATTGGCAGAGCCCTGATTTCCAATATCGATGTTGTCGTTGCCTCCGGGCCCCAGGCTGTTTCCCGCCAGAAGCCCGATCGCGATATTGGAGATGCCGCTGACATTGCGGGCCAGCGCATTCTCCCCGACGGCGACGTTCGCGTTGCCGGTGGTGTTGCTGCTGAGAGCCATGCTTCCGATCCCGGTGTTCCCCAGGCCCGAAGTATTGGACGCGAGCACGGCGTTCCCGGCGGCCGTATTGTTGTCGCCGGTGGTGTTGTTCAAGAGAGCGATCTGACCAATGGCCGTGTTATCGCCCCCGGTCGTGTTGGAACTCAGCGCGTCAAATCCATTCGCGGTATTCGCGGATCCCGCGGTGTTGGAAGCGAGCGCGCTATTTCCACTGGCCGTATTGTTGACGCCTGAGGTGTTGGAGCCCAGCGCACCCGCGCCCAACGTCACGTTTGAGTTATTCGGCCCGTTGGTGATGGCGGCGTAGTAACCGTTAACGTCTATGACCAGATCGGTAGCCGTGTTGGTCCACACATCCACCGATCCGTTCGAACCCGCCGCGACGATCGCCGCGCCCAGCGTCGGCACCGTCGCGGGAAAAATCAAGGTCGCCGCGAACGGAAGAGTCTGGCCGGTGGGAAACATCGTGATAACCCCGAGCGCCGCGGCGTTCACAGCCGTCACGGCGAACGAATATGCCTGAGCGACGGAAGGGATTCCGCACAGCGCCGACACGGACTGAATCGCGAAGGTCCGCGTGGCGTTCGCGACCAGACTCGGGGGCCCGAAGCCGTTCGGGTAGTTCGCGCCCGATTGCGCGGTGGGCCGGGTATCCGCCAAACGGCACGGCGTGATTGCCACGAATACCAGAGGGCTCGCGCTGCCCGGAATATTTGCGGAGGCCTCCGCGGCGACTCGGCCGGCCGAAGAAACCGGCGGCTGCCAGTACAACGGCGCTTCCCAATGCTTCAAAGGCACCGCGTCGCGCTGTGACGCGACTTGTGCCGTCAGTATCCCCGGCAGCAAAGCGCACGATAGGAAACTCGCGCGAACGAAAGAACTCATGAAATCCTCCTAAAAAGAGGTTATACCGATCCCCGCTTTTTTGGTTTCGAATTTTTTCGGCGCCGGCGCATTCCGCCTGACGCGGCCGGCGGCGTGACTGTGGATGAGTCCCGGCGGATGCGCGGAGCGGGAAACTTACTTCTTGCGCGTGAAGCGGTAGTTGCCCGACACGTGTTTCACGAAAAGTTGTTCCGCGGGGCCGGAACCGCTCGGAGTGAACTCAACATTGAGTCCGTATAGACCGGAAAATTCGGTCTCCGATTTCGCGAGCAACGGCGAAGCGCCTCGTCCATCCATATCCCCGTACAGCATGTCTCCCGAGACAGTAATGGTAACGATCCTCGCAACGCCCGTCGGGCTCCACAACCTGGGCTGCTCCAGATAAGTGCCGGCGTATCTCGCCAAAATGGCCGCCGGAACTTTCACCGCGTCTTTGGTCTCGTCGGAGGCTTTCCCGATCCAGTGCTCGCGGTTCTTATTAGCCTCGTTGCACACGAACTCGATCATTTCCGTATCCGGCGCCAGTTCCGCACGGACCTTGATAGTCCACGGACGTGCGTACACGGCAGGGTCGGAGAGCGTGATTTCCACGTCCATATTGCCGAGATTGCGGCGTGTGTAGCGCTCGGTCATCCGGAGCGCCTCGGTGTGCGGATGGCCGTCGTGATCGAGCCACGTCTTGTCGTTGAATCCGAAGCTATCGACCACCAGCGTGTTGCCTTCCCAACGTCCCACCGAATAGCCCATCCAGTCCGGATTGGGAGTTTTTTCGAGCGCCCGGCCGTCCATGAACACCTGGCGATAGGTCAGATCCGGGTTCAGAATGACAATCAGGCTCGGAGTCTGGACAATTTTGATCATTTCAGCTCCGGTGCTGTCGGCGCCGGTGGCGTAGCCCGGTCCGAGAGGCAAGCAGAGCTCATGCATGTAATCCTTCTGCAAATCTTCGTTGCGCTGCTCCACCAGTTTCTGCGCCCACGGCTGGATTTCTCCGGGCTTCAGATCCGCGGCGATATTACTCTTATATTTGGGCGAGATCTTCGACCATACGCCCGAGAAATCCGGGTGGCCGTCGGCCGTGCGAGGCGCCGCTGCCGCGAGATTGGGCTTGCCGTCCGGGGTGCGCGGAAGTCCACGGGTTGGCTGATCGAGCCATTGCGCCCCGAGCGGTGCGCTCAATGCGATTATTAGGATCGCGGTCGCCGATTTCGTCATGCTTGTGCCTCCAGGCCGATGCCCACGAGTTCCCGTTTGGCCGTCTGTGAAAGCCCGCCAAACGCCCTGATGATTCTATCTGATATGTCGCGGAAAACAAGGGCCCGGAGCGCACTCGAGCTTTCCGGCGCACCGGCAAATCGTATGTGCGAGGCGAGTTGGAAGTGCAAAGTCCTTCGTTACAGGGACACGAGAGCTCATCACTCCGTCAACGGCGGTTCATTCTTGACGGCAGGGCGAATTACCAAGCAACCGGCGATCATATCGTGGAGCGCCTGTTTCTGTCGAGTGAGCAGCGCCATGCAATAGCCGATGCCGAATGATGGAATGAGGCTGCCGAAAAATCTGCCTGAGGCTCTGGCGAACGAGACACGCCGCCCATCGAGGTCGGTCACCCTGAGATTCAGCAGCCTTTTGCCAAGGGTTGCCTGCGACGCTGAGCATTCTTGTAGAGCTGTATACAACCATGGAGCAATCACCGCCGCGAGCAGCCAAAGCCCGGAGATAACAGCTTTCTCCGACGAGGACATCACCCTCCATAGATAGCGCGGGTCCGTCGATCGATATCTTTCGGCCTGCACGAATACGATGAACCGCATCGGCACGAAAACGACCGCGAGGCCGATGGCAAATCTGATCAGTGTATCGACGCACCAAGCCCAGAACCGTCGGGAAAAACTCGCTGGGTACCGGCCAGCACCAGAAAGCGGGAAACCGGCGTCAGGGGTCGCCATAGGGCTTCAATCTATCGTCCGGGTCGTCGGTGTGATCACCACGTCTCAAAGGATTCCTTGGGAGGCGTGCCGCGCAGACTGCTCGGTACAATTCTCCAACTGTGAAACACCGCACTTTCTCTTCCGCCGGAGAGCCAAAGAGCGTAATCGGCGGCGGTGCTCCGAAGCGGAGCCCTTCGGAGTGAAAAAGGAACTCATCGAAGCTCAGCCCGAACGTGTCGCGGTAGCCGCGCTCGCCCGAGGACAGTAGGACTTCAAAACGCTTCTCGGTGGCCGCCAGCAATTCGCAACCGTCATCACCCGTGATCCCGAGGTCTGCCTCAAACTGCGTCTCCGGTGATATGGTCTTTTTCCGCGAAATCCCGCCCCAACCTCGCAGGAAGTCGACGAATTGATCGAACGATGGCGTTCCACGGTTCCTGTCCTTCAGCATGGCAAATTCTCAGGTTAGCGGCGAATTGCAGGGACTGAGCGTCTGATTCCGATTCGGAGGGACGTCACGGCACGCGATCGTAAAGTGCGTCGCCTTCGGTCTGACCCAACACCAGACGCGTGACCTTTCCGCCCGCGTCCAGGACGAACTCAGCCGCCGAACCGGTCGATTCAAACTTCGTCTCCGACTGCGGAATCAGAGGAAGAGCGTTCAGGTACAGCTGACCATCCAGCAGCGTGACGTTCTGTTTCATGCCCATGAAGCCCGCGACCACGCGGGACCCACCGCGGAACTCGTACTTACCGGCGTATTTCGCCAGAATCGCAGGGCTGAGCTGAATCCCTTGATTCGCGGTCGCAATCATGTGAGCTCTATCCCGATTCGTTTCGTTGCACACCCCCTCCAGCATGTCCGTGTCGGCGGCGTAGTCCACCCTCAGCGAGATGCTGAGCGGTTTGGTGAGCGTTTCGGGATCGTCAAACGTGATCTGAAATCGCATATGTCCGAAATCGACGCGCGTGAATTTCTCGGTGACGCGCAGACTTTCCGAATGCGGATGGCCCGCCCGATCGAGCCAACTCCGGTCGTTAAATCCCGCCGAATCGACCACCAGCGTGTCGCCCGCCCAGTGACCCACCGAATACCCGAGCCAGGTCGGGTTCGGATCAGGCGGCAGTTTACGCCCATCCATATAAATCTGCCGGTAGCGTCCCATTCCACCTTCGTAGAGCAACGCCACGAGTGTGGGAGATTGGACAATCCGGTACATCCCGTTCAACATTTCCGAAGGGCCGCCCGGCAGGCAATTCGTCACGGGATCGTCTCTGCGAAAATCCGTCACGCGCTTGCGAAAGAGTTGCTCTGCCGGAGGACGAAAAATAGCCTCATCCTTCAGCTCCTGGACAACGTCGAAACGGTAAGCGTTCGCCTCAGGCCGCCACATGCCCGAAAGATCCGGTTTGCCATCGGCCGTGCGCGGTGCGGCGGCCGTCAGATTCGGTTTCCCGTCAGCGGTCCGGGGAATGCCCGGCGTGCGGAGATCGAGCCATTGAGCACACAACGGAACGGAAAGAAGCCCCACGCCGATTGCGATCGCGATTCTGTCCACTGGGTCCCTCCCGCTCACCCGACGCCGAGGAACGCGCCGGAAACTCATCCGGCGACATTATACAGCACCCCGTCGAGCTTTCTTTATCCCGCGTGCGTGGCGACCCGCTTCCCCCCAAGCACCGTGGCAACGGGAAATAGCCTCTGGTTGCCCTTGCGTTTGTTCCCGAAATTGTCGTCGAAGTCGAAGGAACCTTCCCGCAACTCCAGCACGGCTACGTCGGCCGGCGCGCCCGTCTTCAGGGTGCCTCGCTCGCGGAAAACGGGAAACACGCGGGACGCGTTGACCGTCGCGCGCGCGATCACCTGATCGAGGGACATGCCCAGCATCAGGAACTTAGACATCACATTCGGAAAGTCGATGACCTGTGAAGTGCGGCCCTCGGGAGTCCAGTCCGTGGAAAACGTATCCGGCAGGAAGCCCGTCTTGAACACTTCCTGCGCGGTATCCCACCGCAGGTGGCCCGTGCGTCCGTTGCCGACGTCGAACCACACGCCGCGGTGACGGGCGGCTAGCACTTCCGGCAGAATATGACCGTTGTCGTCAATGATGCTGTTCGGCGGCGGCGCATACATGTGGGTAACAACGTCGCCGCGCTTCAGCAACGCGAGAAGCTTGGGCAAGGGCGTGATGGTCTGCCCCATGTGGATCATCACAGGCAGATGGAACGAGGAGGCAACCTCCTGCGCGCGGCGGAGAACTTCGAAATCATTGGGCCCCGCCACATCGCGCGAGAGCCGCGCCTTCACTCCCGCGATCATTTCGCGGTTGCTGCTGATAGCGGCCTTCGCTGCATCCACATCGGCGCGTTTGAGGTCCATCGTGTCGCCTTCCGGCAGAATCCCGGCACGCCCGATGTTGATCAGCACCCGGCACTGCTGCGGAGCGGATTTGGCGACCGCAATGGTTTCGCCGATCCGATCGGCGCCCTGCGAGCCCGCATCGATAAATCCCGTCACGCCGTCGGCAAGACACAGCGCCGGCCCGTTCGCGACGCGCGCCGCGTGCGTGTGGATGTCAATCAGTCCGGGCACAACCAGCTTGCCCTGCGCATCGATCGTCTCGGCCGCGCCACCCGCAATATTTTCGCCCACGGCCGCGATCCGCCCGTGAGCCATGGCCACATCGCGGATCGCATCCAGCTTGCGCGATGGATCGATGATGCGGCCTCCCTTTACGATCAGGTCGTACTTGGGCGTCGTTTCCGCGTGGGCGCTCCGGAAACAAGCGAAGGTCGCGGCTCCCGCGGCAGTGCGAACAAACTCGCGACGATTCATCACGATCACTTTCCTCCCGATCACGATTGGCGGCCGAATGGCCTGCAAACGCGCCAGTCTGGCCGGTCCTTTGTGAGTCTATCATCGAAAACAAGGAGCGCCGCGGAGGCAGCCCGAAGCTACAAGCCGGGTTCCTGGGTCGTAACTCGGCGCCGGAGGAACCGCGCTCGAGTCAAGAGCGAGTGTCCGGCCTACGCGGCCTTATGACGATTGGCAGGCTTCTTCGCGGAACGCGGACGCTGCGATTTATGTTCGCTACGGCCCGCCGGGGCCGCTTGCTTCAGGCTGCGCTGCAAGGCTTCCATTAAGTCGATCACCGGCGCCTTGCGGGGCCTTTTGACCGTCGTGATCTTGTGGCCCTTCTTCTTTTGCTCGATCAGCCGCTGGACATTCTCGCGATAGACGTCATGAAACTGGGAGGGTCGAAACGGAGCGGTCATGTGCTCCACCAGACTTTTGGCCATCTGGAGTTCCTTGGCGCTCACCTTGGGCTTGCCCGCGTCTTTTTTGTTCGCGGCATGAAGTTCGTCGGCATAGTACAGAGTGTGCAGCACCAATCCGTTTTCCACCGGCCGGATCAACGCCACGTGCTCCCGATTGTGCATCGCGATTTTGGCGATCGCGTGGCGCTTGGTTTCGTTCAGGGCCGCCATGAACAGTGCGTACGGCTTCGCCACGTTTTCTTCGGGGGCAATGTAGTAGGAGCTTTCAAAGAAGATCGGATCCACCGCGTCGCTCGCCACGAACTGGAGGATTTCCATCGCGCTCGCGGTCGGCGGAGCTATCTTTTTGAGTTCCTCGTCCTCCACCACGATATACTCATCCTCGCCGTCCTCGTAGCCTTTTACGATCTCGCCCGGCGGGATCGGTTTATTCTCTTCGGCGCAGTACCAGACTTCCTTCACGCGAGAAAGGTCCTTCTCATGGAGCATGTGAAAGTGGACGGCCTCGGCGCGCGCCGCCGAGAACAGGCGAACGGGGAATGAAACCAATCCAAAGCTGAGGTATCCCTTCCAAACGGTTGCAGGCATTGTGTTCCTTTCTTCCGCTGCGGCCGGCAAAGCGCACTCCAAAAACCGCAACCCGGATCTTAAGATTACTGCCGGACACTCGTCGTTGCACGTTCCGCGAAGAAAGGGGTCCGTTGGAACCCACCCGGCGGCTCTAACGGCTCAAGCGGCCGGCGTCTTCCGAAAGAAACGGCCCGAAGGTGCGAGCATGAAGGAGGAGGAAAGTTGCCGTGAAACCAGCGAAAATCCTGATGATCGTGGGCGACTACGTGGAAGACTACGAAGTGATGGTGCCCTTCCAGGCGCTCCAGATGGTGGGGCACACCGTACACGCGGTTTGTCCCGATAAAAAGGCCGGCCAGCAGGTGCGCACTGCGATTCACGATTTCGAGGGAGATCAAACGTACAGCGAGAAAGGAGGCCATAACTTCACCTTGAACGCCGCTTTCGACGAAGTGAATGCCGCAGACTACGACGCGCTGGTTCTGCCCGGCGGCCGCGCTCCCGAATATCTACGATTGAATCCGAAGGTGCTCGAGATGATCCGGCATTTCGCGACCGCGGGCAAACCGCTCGCGGCGATTTGTCACGCCGCGCAGCTCCTGACCGCGGCGGGAGTCTTGAAGGGGAGACGCATCAGCGCCTATCCGGCCTGTGGACCGGAGGTGTCCGCCGCAGGCGGCGTGTATGTTTCCGTGGGGATGGACGAGGCGCTTGTGGATGGCGAATTCGTAACCGCGCCCGCATGGCCCGCGCATCCCGCGTGGCTCGCAAAGTTTCTGGTAGTCATCGAGCAGAAAGTCTCGCAAGCCGCGGCGGCGAAAAATTAGGACCGGTCAAGCGCGTTTTGGGTTGCGCCACGAGGGCAACGGCCCTACGGTCGTAAGACAAAAAACGGGTGTCCGTCAGTGACTTTTTCAGCTGTGCTTGCCGCGCCCTGCGGCTACGCTAGGGGTAGTGCCGAACCAACGGCCTGATGCTTCATGACTTCCCGACGTCGTCCCGAGCAAGCCGGCCCCGAGCAATCCTGCAAGGTCTTGCTGGCCGCGTTTTTCTCTCTGTCTTTTTTCGCGCACGGTCAGACGCCTACGATCGGCTCCTGCACCGTTTTTCCCGCGAATAACATTTGGAATGTTCGAGTCGACCAGCTCCCGGTCTCGGCGAATTCCTCCACCTATGTGACGACGATCGGGTCCGGGACCCCGCTCCATCCGGATTTCGGGACGGTATATAACGGCGCCCCCAACGGGATTCCTTTCATCACCGTTCCCGGCACCCAGACGAAGTATCCCGCCACGTTCACCTATTCGAGCGAGAGCGATCCGGGACCCTATGCGATTCCGCTCACCGCGCCCATTGAAGGAGGCAGCAGCAGCACGGGCGACCGGCATGTGATCGCGATCGATACCGATAATTGCATCCTTTACGAAATGTGGAGCTCGTATCCGCAAACCGCAAGCTGGCAGGCCGGTTCCGGCGCGATTTTCAATCTGACCTCGAATGCGCTTCGCCCCGCGGGGTGGACCTCCGCCGACGCCGCGGGCTTGCCGGTCTTTCCTGGCCTGGTCCGTTACGACGAAGTTACGGCGGGCGCCATCAACCACGCGCTTCGGTTCACCATCCCCCAGACGCAGGACACCTACGTGTGGCCTGCGCGGCACGAAGCTTCGAGCCTCACCGGCTCTCAATACCCGCCCATGGGAGCTCGCTTTCGGCTGCGCGCCAGTTACGATATCTCCAGTTTTTCAGCAGCCAACCAGGTGATTCTGACCGCACTCAAAACCTACGGCATGATCGTCGCCGATAACGGAAGCGCCTGGTACATTTCGGGCGCTCCGGATTCGCGCTGGAGCGATAGCGATCTCCACAACCTCACGCAGCTCACCGGTTCCGACTTCGAAGCCGTGGACGCATCAACCTTCTCGGTCAGTGCGAACACGGCCGAAGCCGCCTCTTGCGACGTCAACGACGATGGCGTCGTGAACGTTCTGGATGTTCAGGCGAATGTCAGCGCCGCGTTAGGGCTCGGGTCATGTGGAATCGGCGATTTGAATGGCGACGGCGTCTGTAACGTCATCGACGTTCAAAGGGTGGTGCAGGCCGCGCTGGGACTCGGGTGTTCGATCGGTCCCTGACCCGCGCTCGTCAAAAATGATGTGTGAAGAGCGCGATCACCAAAATAATCGGAATCGGTATGCCTAGAAGATAAAGTAAGATCGAACGCATGTTGTAAGCCTCCGTAGTTCCTAAACGCCTTTTACGTGATCCCGCTGTCTTCCCCCGATGGTCGCCGCGAAGCTTGCGCTGAACGCGCCCGTCATCAGAATCAGGAAGAACCAAAGCAACATATGCGCCGCGGCTGTGCGCGCCGTGTCCGCGGTCTGCCGCGCGTTTGCGAGCACGTCGGACACGCGCCGCTCGGCGTCGGCCTGGCTGATGCCGGTCCTGGCGGCAATCAGTTTAGCTAAATACGTCTGATCGGCCGCGGGCATTTGCTCGTGGCGAATCGCGTTCGCGAAGATCGCCGCCGCCTCGGCCTGCACGGGCGTGTTTGCATTCTCCGGCGTAACGCGGTCGGAGCGAAAGAGAGTGTCCACAAAGTAACCGGTGCTGTCGTCGGCCATGGCGGCCGGCGGCGCACTGGCTTCGGCACCTCGACCCACCATCGACGCGGCTGCCGAGGCAAGCAGCGTCACACTGATCACCAGCGCGACGGCCCACGCCAGAAATCCATTCGCCGTATCGCGAAAATAGACTTCATCGGTGTGGATGAGAGCCCATTTTGTGCGCAGCCTTCCGGTTAAGTAGCCTCCGAGGGCCGACGATACGACCTCGCTGAGAATGAGCCACACGATAGCCATCGTTCCTGCGGTCGAGGCGGCAGCGCCCAGATTGGACCAGGGGGAGATCGCCGAAAGGCCCAGGCCCGCGCCCAGCGCCAGAAGAATCAAGTAAAACGCGGATGCCACGAAAGCGCCGCCGATCACGGCGCCCCACGAGACACCCGACGCGTGGGCTTCTCCGGAAGCGCTGATGCGCTCGGAACGGGGCTGGACGTATTCCGCGGACGTTAATATGTTTTCCATCTCAAGATCTCCTCGTTTCAAGCTTCATTTTTTGAAATTCCCGCGGCCTTTTTTGGCTTCTTCACGGCCGCCGCAACACGAGCTTTCGGCCGGACCGGCGTTCCCGTCATCCGCGCTCTTGTTCGTGCCGGATCTTTTGCCGCGGGTTGTGCCTCGCTCGTGACCCCGACGCCCGTGACGCCGACGAAAGACGCGAGTCTCCCGACCGCCGTCCCGATGGCCTTCGCGGCCGCGATCAAGGGTTTCTCAGGAACAGTCGATTTAGCGCGCCTGGTACGCGAAGCTGTGTGTAGTGCCATGCGACCTCCGTCGTCTTTCTTCGAAACGTTTCATCGAAATCGGGCTCGTTCGCGCCACTTTACGGCCGTCTCCCGGAAACCAGCAGGGCCACTCCGCCCACCAGCGCGAGCGCTCCGGCGATCGGCGGCAGGGGAACGCTATGGGTCTTATCGCGGGAGGCATGAATGGGACCGATATCCGCAACCTTCTCGCGCGTCGTATATGTGAAGCCTCCCCACGCAAGCCCAATGACGCCCAAAACGATCAGAATAATCCCGAGGGTGCGATTCATTGTTCCTTCTCCTTCAGAAAAATGAGCTTCCGAATCGCGAAGCACGCATTACGTATTGCATCTCAACGCCCGTTTTTCGGCACGAAGCAAATGTCCTGAAGAAAGATGGGGATACGCGGCTGAATGCAAATTCCGCACTGCGAAGGTCAGTTCACGAGTGCAGATAATGCATCGCCGGGCAACGGGACGGGTGCAACCGGTCCCGTCCAGGACCACACAGAGGAGGCTAGCGGCTGCCTTTCAATTGCGAATACACCATGCTGACGAATCGGTCGGCGCTGGTTCCCGCGCCCGCCGGCAACAGCCCTCCCGGCACCTTGGCGTCATAAGGACCGGTTAGCTTCGCGGCACGAACTTCCTCTTCGCTTTTGCCCTGGTCGATCATCCGCTGCACTTTCGTGCGGATGTCCAGAATCATGTCGCGATACGGAACAATGTCCCCGCGATGGATCAACGTCCCGTGCCCCGGAATCAGCCGCGTGTTCGGCCCGGCCAACTCCATCGTGGCGTTGAGCGCGTCCAGCGCTCCCTGCAAGGTCCCGCCATTATTGGTGTCGATAAACGGATAGCCGTAGTTCCGGTAGAAGTCGCCGATCATGATCGCGTCCGCGTTCTCGAATCGGATCATCGTGTCGCCGCCGGTATGAGCGGCACGCACGGGAATCAGGTCGATCACCTCGCCGTTCAGTCGAAGCTTGACGGGATCCCCCATTCCGTAGGTCACGACCGGAAGGCGCGCCGGATCTCGTGGCGCGGCGGCGTTCCCCACCGGAGGACGCAACAATTCTTCCCTCAGGTCTTCACGCGCGAACAGCAGTGCGCCCATTTTCACGAAATTCGCATTCCCCGCCGTGTGATCGCCATGGACATGGGTGTTGACCAGAAAACGAATCGGTTCCGGGCTGATCTTGCGGATCGCGGCCACGACTTTATCGGTGATCTGCGCGTATTGAGCGTCGACCATGAAGATCCCGTCCGGCCCGGCCAGCACGCCGATCCGCCCTCCGGCCGCGTCTTCATGCCCCGGATCGGCTCCCGCCGAACCCGACAGCAGGTACAGGTTCGGAGCGATCTTCTCCGTTACGATTTCGATTTTTGCGTAGTCGATCCCCTGGCCCCGCGCCCCGGCGTGGAGCGCAATCGCGGCCGTGAGGATCCACACGAAACGGAATTGGTCAGCTCGCAACATTAGTATTACTCCCGAAGCATTACTCCCGAGCGTTAGCGGGCGCCGACTGGCTCACGATCTTCACGAACTCGTCGTTGGTTCCCACGCGCCCGTGAATGGGAACGTGCTGCCTCACGTCCAGTTTTTGCTTCCGCATATTCTGATAGAGCGTGCGCATCGTGGCCGTGGGCGTCGCCGTCGGCGCGCCCGGCGCGGGCGGCGAATAGAGATCCGCATTGATCAGGATTTTTTCTCGCGGAAGATACACCATCAGCATATCGGCGCTGTGGTTGCCCTGCGCGAGCGAGTTGTCTTCGAGCTCATAGGCCATGTCCTGCACGTGAAAGATCTGAAGGACGCGGTCGCCATCGGTGATCGCATACTGCGCCGCGCCGCCGCCGGGGCCGCCCGCAAAACTCGCCACCGTCTCGATCGGAGCGGGACGCCGGCTGATCATGTACATCGGGCTGTAAAGAGCCATGCGATCGGGCTGCAACTCCCGCGCCGCGGGATAAAACATGATGTCGAGGTAATACTGTTTATTCGATTCGTGCGTAATCACGGTGGTGCCCTGTGAAAGGAAGGTCCGCAGGCCGCCCGCGTGATCGAAATGATGATGCGTATTCACCACATATTTAATCAGCTTGTTGGGAAGCAGGCGGTTGGCTTCCTCGATGACCGCAAGCGAGCGGGCCTCATTCTGGCGGCGCCTCCACCAACGCGGCAAAGTCGTTGAATGCGACCAGCACGCTATTGTGCGTACCTCCGCCGAGCAGCCACACTCCTTCGGCGAGCTTCTGGCTCTCGACTTTCACAGCCGGCGCCGTAGCCGCGCGCACTGTCTCGGGGACCGGCATCGCGGTTACGGCGATATTGGCCTGCACGTCGGTCACATTGTATTCGTAGTAGTTGTGCGCGGGGTTCAGGCGCGGGTCTCCTTGATGCACATGCACCAGCGTGGGGAATTGTACGCCGCCGAAATTTTTATACTTCGTGAAGCGCATCTCATAATCCATATCGCCGTAGACGGGATTTGGGAACCACGTGTCCGTCAACTCCACCAGATTCTGATCGTTAATCGTGCCGTTCACGCGATGTTTCCCACTGGTGAACGATACGATCGTCACCTTGCGCCCGAAGGCGGAGAGCCCGGAGTCCGAGGCGCCGACAATGGGGAGCGTGATCGCGGTTGCGTCTTTCGCCGCGAGCGCGGCTTTCAGGAAGCCATGAGGCGTAATCACCAGCTCGAGCTGCCTCAGCTCCGCGTACGGTACGCCGTCCAGGTACAGACCGGGGAGCGGCACGGGCTTCTCGCCCTGCATATCCCAGGCATACCGGCCGCTGAGAATGGAGGTTACATGTTCGCTCGCCGTGGGCGGCCTGCCCAGCAGTGGATACTTTCCCTGCCGGCGCGTGTAGTCTTCGCGCGACCACTGGGCTTCGTAGTCGATCACGCGCGTGTAGTCGGCGACTTCGTAGTGCGGCCAGTCCTCGGCCAACCCGTACGTCTGGCCGATTCGCGACGACCAGCCGCTCCCGGAGTAGCGGAGCGTCTTGAGATTTGCGCCGCCCATGGCTTTCAGAGACGCTTCCAAGACAGCGCGCACATCGCCCACTGTCTGGGCCGCCGCCGTGACAGCCATAAGGCCCAATAACGTTGCGATGCCAGCGGCCTGACGCTTCATCCGTGTTCTCCTCCACGCTCCGTTCATTGATGTCATCGGGATTTCATCGGCGATCGCACCGACTGCTCCAGATCCTGGCTTGGAATTAGTTGGTTTGTATCGCGTGCGCCACGCCGCGGGCGAGACTGCCGGCCGTCAGGTTCGCACGGGATAGAAAATAGCCCGCCTCCGGCGCGACCGGTTCCACTTGAACCGCGCGCATCAAAGAACGGGCGGTGCACACGGCCGCCGACGTCACGGGAAGGCCCAAGCGGTCCTCCACGCGAGGAATCACCGGAAGGGACGGCATCTGCACGCACGCCGAGATCACCACCGCATCCACGCCCTGCGTGTTCAGACGCTCCAGGTCGCCGAGCAGGTCGAGCGGGTTCCGGCGTCCGACGGCCAGGTTATCGGCGATACAAAGCGCAATCGAATCGACGACCTGAATTCCCTCATTCAAAATGTAATCCACCACCAAATCCGTAAGTGCCTGGACGTAGGGCGTCACCAGCGAAACCGAACGAACGCCCGCCAGTTTCAGCTCGTTGACCAGCGCTCCGGCCGAGGTGATTACCTGAGCGTTCGATCCCTCCTCCTTCATTCTCCGGGCCAGCCGCGCCTCGGATTCCCGATGATAACCGCGGCCCATCGACATGATAGCGACCAGGCAGGCGTATCCCACCACGTTCACCCGGGCGTCGGCAAGCTCGGCCGCGCAGCGCAGGCTATCGCGATCCATCTCTTCCAGTTCTTCCTTCACCACTTTCTTCATGCGCATCCGGCTCGAATGGAACGTAAACCGTTCTGCTTCGGGCGCGACGCTGCGGCGGGCATGGAAGATCGCCGGAATTTCCGTCTCCATGGTGGTGTTCGAGCTGGGTACGATCTGGCCGATCCGGATCGCGGGGCGCTCACTGGCCATCGGAATATCTCCTCTCGGGTACACTATACACGGGTACACTATACAAAAGCCTGGATACAAGAGCCTGGTGCACTCCACGACTTTCGCCTTCCGGCGGTCGGCTTGCGCGCGTCGCGCCCGATGCGCTTCATGCACCGCTGCGGCTCGCCTATTTCACGGCATTGCGGGGAAGATATCTGAATGCTGACGCGCGCAACGATTGAGGACGCAGCCCGGCGCCTGGATCAGGCCGAGAAGGACCGCACGCAGATTCGACAATTTTCGCTGGACCTGCCTGCCCTGACGATCGAAGACGCCTACGAGATCCAGAAAGCCTGGGTCGATCAAAAGGTGAAGTCCGGCCGCGTGATCCGCGGGCACAAGATCGGCTTGACCTCCAAAGCAATGCAGTACTCCTCGAACATCAACGAACCGGATTATGGGACGCTGCTCGACGACATGTTTTTTCCCGACGGCTCCGAACTACCCATCGAGCGTTTTATCGTGCCGCGTCTCGAGGTCGAGCTTGCCTTCGTTCTGGGACAAAAGCTGGAGGGTCCAAACTGCACGATCTTCGATGTCCTCAAGGCGGTCGATTTCGTCACTCCGGCCATCGAGATCATCGACGCGCGGATTCATCAGGTGGATCCCGATACCAAGATGACTCGCAAAGTGACGGATACGATCTCCGACAACGCGGCCAACGCGGGCCTGGTTCTGGGCGGGCGTCCTTTCCGGCCGCTCGAAGCCGATATGCGCTGGATTTCGGCGCTGTGCTACCGCAACGGCGTGATTGAGGAATCCGGCGTGGCCGCGGCCGTGCTCAATCATCCGGCGCACGGGGTTGCGTGGCTCGCCAACAAACTCGCGCCGTATGGCGAAACGCTGCAGCCGGGCGAAGTAATCCTCGGCGGATCCTTTACGCGACCCGTGTATGCGAGGCGCGGAGACACGTTTCACATCGACTACGGTTCGTTTGGCTCCATCTCCTGCACCTTCGGATAGCTGCGGCCTGCGGTTCGTCTAGGTCACACCGGCCGGTTGGTCGTGAAGCCTTCCGTCGATCCAAGCGCGGCGAGCGGCTGGCTCAGGTTTTCCTGCCACAGCAGCGATCCCATCCAGATGTTGAGCGGGCTGTCCTGAATCGTCAACTCGTAAACGCTCTCGGCATTCGAGGCGTGGTTATGAATAGCCCAGCCCGGCGCGGAAAGCATCAGGTCGCCCGCTTTCCATGTAAAGCGCTTGCCCTCGACGGTGCTGTATCCGCTCCCCGAGAAATAATAATTGATGGCGGAAGCAGTGTGCCGGTGCGGGCGGTCGACAATATTGCCCGGCCGTACCGTCATGGTCGCGAAAAAATTGCTGGTGGTGCCGTTGGTAAAACCGGTCGCGGGATTGTATAGCAGATACAGCCGCCGTCCCCGATACGACTGTCCGAGGCTCGAGAGTTTGTCCAATTCCTCTTTCACCCGGGTCCAGGGAAACAGCAGTGGCTTGTGTTTGACGACGTCCGGATTGATCAGCTTTTCATAGGGCATCAAGAAAGCGCCGTCTTCGCCAAGCTCGAAGGTGCCGAACGGATTTTGCGACTGCCCGTGCGCTCCCGGACCGGATTCGTCCTGCGCGGCGTTCACGGGGGGCGGATCTTCATCCACGATATGCACCTGCATCTTCTCGAGCAGCGCGGAATTGCTGTACGTCAGTCTGACCTGCAGATCCCGGGTGTTGTTGACATGCTCGTACACCGCCCACGCCGGCGTGTTCCACACGTCATACTGCCCGTAACTCAAACCTGTGCCATCGATGTGCGTCTGGCCGGCTCCCCGAATGCAAAAATTCACCAGCGAAGAGTTGTGCCGGATCGGCTTCGTTCGTTCGCCCGGTTTCAGCACCGAGAGCGAGACCGCGGTTCCAGGCGTCAGACCGTTGCCCACGCCCGTGCGAGGATTCACGATCATGGACACGCGCCGCCCGTTCGCGGGGGCCGGCAGCGCGGCCAGACGCTCCACTTCCGCCTCGATGGCCTCCTTTGGGATCACGACGGGCGCAATCAGGTGCAGCGGTTCGGCCGCAACTCCCGTGCGGTCGACGAATTGGTAATCGGGTTGTTCCATTTGGTCATCCTAACGTCTTCCGCGTGGTACCGGGGAACCGGTTCGGAAAACCGGCCCCACCAAATCAGAGTCGCGCCGCTCTGGTGTATACTTGCGGCGATCGAATTTCGACGAGGAGCAGTGCGATGAAGGATGCCTTCGGTCTTGGGACGTTGTTTGCGCTGGCCTTTATGGCGAGCGGCGCATCGGGTCAGACCGCGTCTACGCAGACCTCTGGTTTCGATATTTCCGGGAGCTGGACCACGATCGCCGAGACCGGCGTTGGCGGCGCCGCGGTGATGCTGACCGACTACGGCGGAGTTCCCTTCAATGAAGCGGGACGCTTGTATGCGCTCACCTGGGATCCGTCGCGCTGGACTTCCCGGCAACAACAGTGCATGGCCTACGAACCGACGCGCTTATTGCATGGCGGCGGCAACGACCGGTTCTGGGAAGATCGTGACCCGTTCACCCAGAAGCTGATCGACATCAAAATGTACGGCCAGATTACGGAGGGCACGCGTACCATTTGGATGGATGGGCGTCCTCACCCTCCCGCATATGCGAAACACAGCTTCCTTGGATTTTCCACCGGCCGGTATGACGGAAACGTTCTCACGGTCTATACGACTCACTTAAAGCGAAACTATATCCGCACCAATGGCGTCGCGATGAGCGATCAAGCGACGCTGGTGGAGCATTTCATGCGTCACGGCGACATCCTTACTTACACCAGCGTCATTACAGATCCCGTGTATTTGGCCGAGCCGTTGATTCGCACGTCGCTGTTCCAGCGCAACACCAGAAATCCCGATGCGTGGTTGTATGCGTGCGACGACGGAGAGCAGATTATCGGTAGAGCGCCCGACCAGGTGCCCGCGTATGCGTTCGGTGGAAATCCATATCTGCGTGAGTACGCCGACAAGTACAAGATCCCGCTGCTCGGCGCCATGGGCGGTGTGGAATCGCAGTATCCGGAGATGGTCGCGAAATTGAAGGATCGGGAAAGTGCGGAAGCAGCCGCGAAGACGGTGCTGTTTCCGGCGGCCGGCCCGCAGCAGGTGAGTAAGGCCGTCGATCCCGATCCTCACGATGGCGAGATACACGTCTTGCCGGTGCAGGGAGACATCTACATGCTGGTGGGCGATGGTGGCAACATCGCGGTTCAGATCGGCGAGCAGGGTGCGCTGGTGGTGGATACCGGCACGGGCAAACTGATCGATAAGACGGTGGCGGCGATTCGGAAGATGATCGGGGACAAGCCGATCCAGTTCGTAGTAAACACCAGCTTTCATTCGGATCACACAGGCGGAAACGCAAAAATGTGGGAAGCGGGTTCGGACCCGAGCTTACCGGGCTCGTTCTTCTCGGGATCGAATCCGTACGTGGGCTTAGGCGCCACGATCATCGCGCAGCAGAACGTGCAGACGCGCATGAGCGCGCCCACGGGCAAGGTCGCTCCCACGGATTCGCAGGGATGGCCGACGGATACGTACCTTGAAGGGCGCCGGAGAAAATACTATAACGACGAAGCCATCGAAATTCTGTGGGCGCCGCACGCGAGCACCGACGGCGACAGCTTCGTGCATTTCCGGCGCTCGGATGTGATCGTCACAGGCGACCTATTTGACACCACGCGGTATCCGTTCATCGACGTGAAGAACGGCGGAGGCCTGCAGGGCCTGATTGCGGCTCTGAACGCGATTCTCGACCGGACGGTCTACCAGCACGATGAAGAGGGCGGGACGCTCATCATTCCCGGGCATGGGCGGTTGTGCGACGAGTTTGAGATCGCCGAATCCCGGGACATGCTGGTGGTAATTCGCGACCGGGTGAAGGCGATGATGGACAAGGGCGCCTCGCTCGAGCAAATTAAAGCGGCCCACTTGACGGTGGAATATGATCCCCGGTACGGAGCGACATCCGGGCCCTGGACGACCGACATGTTCGTCGAGGCCATCTACACCAGCCTCAAGTCGGCTCCGGCAAAGGGCGCCGCGAAGTGACAAAAGTTTCCTGGGCATGCATGCCCGCTGCGCTATCAAGACGCGCCGTGATGCAGATCGGAATCACCGCGGTTCAATTGAAGCGAGCCGGAAAGACGGATCAAAAGCCCAACTCCCGTTGCGCTTTATCGATCGCGAGTGTCCCGTCGGCCGGAGCTCTGATATGCGAGGCACGCCATCGAAACGGGCGAAACCACTCACGAAGATCCCGCGGTTTGCCCTAGCAGGATGCATCTACCGAGCCGCGACCGCCAGGGAGCTTAGCATAGTGGCCTTCTTCAGCACCCTGCTAGGAACCAGCTGGCACCTATTCCCGGTAGCCGTGGTCGCCGCCGGGCAACTTCCCCAAATGGCTTCTCGAGCCAGTTCCAACGGCGGCCCGGACGGAGGCGCACGCTACTATGGAACTCTAGGGCCATGACCCGATCAGCAGGAGTTTCTATGAGCGAACGCATAGATTTTGAGATTGTTTGTCCAAACGATCATGAGCAGACCGTCACATTCAGTAAAGAGGAATTTGAGGCGGAGCTGAAATCGGGCGCGCTGGTTTTTCACTGCAACACATGCGATACGGATTGGCCGCCCTCCGCTGAAGAAATCGCCAAAATCCGAAAAGGTTTTTCGAAGAAGCCCGAGTAGAAGTCCGAGCAGTGATGCGGGCCGTCGCGTGCCGCACGCAACTCGATCTGGCCAGCCCATAAATGGCCCCCGACATGCTGGATCCCGATGTGCCAGATGATGGGGCGGACCGTTGGTGACATCCCCGGCTCGGAAGGCGGACGAATGAAAATGGGAGTCGTCGCAAAAGAATGCTGGATCGCAGGGCAACTCACGGGCGGAGTCTGAATGACCCATGCATTCACAATGCCCAGGCACCGGGCTGATGAACTGTACTTATTGTATTTCGTCGAAGACGCTCTTACCTACGCACCCGCTTTCGCAGCGGACCAGGCTTGCGTAGTGGCAGTAGAGTAATTTGCCATTCCGCATTTCCCGGAGCCGGTCGTTCGGCGCCTAGGCCGAGCGCCGTTGCGCTTCCACCCGTGGCCAGATTTGGCCGCTTCCATATGCTGCAACGGCGCTCCCATCCATTTCAGTCCGATTGATTGTCGTCGCACCGGAAGTAAATCGGGCGACGAACTCTTAGGTCCTTGGTTCTATCTCGCGTCGATATGCGGACTCCGCCCGCCGGCAGTGGCCAGTGGCATCGCGGCTATTTGCCGAGGTCCACTGCGGAAGACACTACCGGCGGCCTATCCGATCCGTGTACGATATGCACATAGGAAGAAGAGGCCATGAAGAGTGTCCCAGCACCTATCTCCCTGGCTGGTTCGCAGCTCGGCGAAACCCGTCACGTCTGCGCGTTCTTCAATAACGACGAGGAAGAATATCGCGTTTTGCTTCCGTTTATAAAGGACGGATTGAAGTCTGGAGATAAAGCCGTTCATGTCCTGAACCCCCAGCAGCGTCAGGATCATGTACAACGCCTGGCTGCCGCAGGCATCGACCCGGCGGCGGCGCAGCAGAGCGGGCAACTGGAGCTACGGATCAACACCGAAGTCTACCTTCCGGATGGCCGCTTCGATCAGGACCGGATGCTGCGGGTGTTTGAGCAACTCGCGAGTGGAAACGCCCCGGGAGGATTTCCGCTGAGTCGCATTTGTTGTCGTATGGACTGGGCGGTTGAAGATCGATCTCATGTCGACGACGTGATTGAGTTCGAATCGCGCGTAAACGATGTCTGGCGCCGCCACGACGATGCGGTCATCTGCACCTACCATCTGGGGCAGTTTGGAGGCGACGCGGTGATCGACATTCTGCGGACGCATCCTATGGTCATCGTCGGCGGCATCCTTCAGCACAATCCTTTCTTCGTGCCGCCGGAGGAGTTCCTGCGAGAATTTCGCGAGCGGCGGGCCGCTCGCAGAAGTTCACCTGCGACGGCCTGATATGGATGTGCAACCGGAAGATGTTGCAGAAGAGATCAAGCGGCTACAACGTTGCATCAACGATCTGGTGAGCCTGTTCGCCCTTCCCGCCGCGTGGAGCGGCGGTGAACCATCCCAGATTGTTCATACCCTGGCCGACGCGCTACTGCGTATGCTCCAGCTTGATCTCGCCTATGTGCGGGTGAGGAGAGCCGGCGGTCATGCGCCCATCGAGACGGTCCGGTTCGCGACATCGCAAGAACCGGCGATCCAACCGCGCGAGATCGGCGAGGTATTCAAACACTGGCTGGGGGCCGACCCTCAGCAATGGCCTGCCGCTGATACGGAACCCGATCGGAGGCCGTGATATTTCGATCGTGCCGATAGGATTGGGGCTGCGGGGTGAAATTGGCGAAATCGTAGCGGGTTCGGAGCGCGCGGATTTCCCGCGGCAAACCGAGAGACTGATTCTGAGCGTAGCCGCGAATCAAGCGTCGATCGGGCTGCAAGGGGCGCGGACTGCTCAGCGAACAAAAGCATGTCGCGAGTGAACTCGATCGACGGGTCGCACAGCGAACCGCAGAGCTCGCCGCGGTCAACGAGGAACTGCGGCAGCAAATCGCCGACCGCAATCGGGCCGAGGAGGCTCTTCGAAGAGTTGAGCGGCAAGCCCGGGCGATTGTCGATTCGGCCTTGGACGCCGTCGTCGTCATGGACGCGGAAGGAATATCACGGACTGGAACAAGCAGGCGGAGGAGACTTTCGGCTGGACGCGGCCGGAAGCGCTGGGCCGGCGGATGTCGGAGACAATCATCCCGGCGCAATATCGTTTGTCGCATGAACGGGGCCTGGAGCATTTTTTCAAGACGGGTCAAGGCCCGGTTCTGAACCGGCGAATCGAGATTACCGCTCTCCGTCGCGACGGCACGGAGTTTCCGGTGGAGCTGACGATCACGCCGCTGAAATCCGGCGATACCTGGACGTTTAGTTCTTTCATCCGCGACATCACCGCGCGGAAGCAGGCGGAGGAAGATTTGCGCAACGCGCATGCGGAGCTCGCGCATGTGAATCGGGTGATGACCATGGGGGAGCTCGCCGCATCGATCGCTCACGAAGTGAACCAGCCTCTTGCGGCGATTGTCGCCAGTGGCGACAGCTGCATCGGCGTGGCTGGCGAATGAGCCTCCGAACCTGGAGAAAGCGCGCGCTGCCGCGGGCCGGATCGTGCAAGCCGCAACCCAAGCGAGCGACATCGTCCGGCGGATTCGAGCCCTTTTCAGAAAGACGGCTTCGATCACCACCCCGCTCGAAATCAACGAAGTCATCACCGAAACCGTTTCCTTAATTGACGGCGAAGTGCAAAGAAAAGGTGTCTCGCTGAACACCGAACTTGCCGCGAATCTTCCCGCCGTGCTGGGCGATCGGATTCAATTGCAGCAAGTGATCCTGAACCTTGCGATCAACGGCACGGAAGCCATGGCGGCTTTCGAAGACCAACCCCGGCGGCTGATGATTCAATCGTCAGCTCACGGAGGCTCGCGAGGTTTTAGTGTCCGTCGCCGATACCGGGCCGGGAATCGACCCTCAGCAAACGGCCCGGTTGTTTGCGCCCTTTTTCACGACCAAGCCGGAAGGCATCGGAATGGGATTGTCCATCAGCCGCACGATTATCGAGGCGCATGGCGGCCGGCTCTGGGCCGCAGCGAACCAGCCACGTGGCGCTGTGTTTCATTTCGCCCTGCCGGCCGCGCCAACCGCATGAGCGCTCCCGAATGCATCGTGTTCGTCATTGACGACGATCCATTGGTTCGCGATTCCGTTGCAGATCTGCTCGACTCCGCCGGTTTCGCGGTGCAAACGTTTGGATCGGCAACCGAGTTCGTCCAGGGCCAGCGTCCGGATGTTCCCGCATGCTCTGATTCTCGACGTCGAACTACCCGGTTTGAGCGGCCTCGATCTGCAAGCGGAGCTGGCGAAATCCGGCATCGAGATGCCCATCGTCTTTCTCACCGGACACGGAGATATCCCGATGAGCGTGCGGGCGATGAAAGCGGGCGCCGTTGAGTTCTTGACGAAGCCTTTCGGCAAACAGGAACTGCTCGACGCGATCAAAGAGGCGCTCCTCCGCGATGGCGAAGTCCGCAAGCAAAGGTCGGAGAGCTTCGAGCTCCAAAAACGGCTTGCGACGCTGACTCCGCGGGAGCGTCAGGTCCTGACGCTGGTCGTTACGGGCCTCTTGAACAAGCAGATCGCCGGCGAGCTTGGCACCACCGAGGAGACGATCAAAGTGCACCGAGGCCGCGTGATGCGAAAGATGGGCGCCGATTCGCTGGCCGATCTGGTCCGAATGGCCGGGAAGCTCAAGATCTCGGCTTAGCGCTGGCATTCTACCAAGGTAGAATAGACCTCGATCCGCAACGCTGTAGTATCCCAATATCAGAGGGATCAACCCTCAGCGGGGGCCGGTAAGCTGGCCGGACGAGTGAAGAATTGAAGGGCAACATCGCGATTATCGACGATGACGTGTTGGTGCGGCAAGCGCTAGGAGACTGTGTGGAATCAGCAGGATATGCGGTCGAGGGCTTCGGTTCGGCGGAGGAGTTTTTGGCCTCGGGGGCCAGCGCGCACCGCTGGCTTGTTTGATCGTCGACATCCAATTGCCCGGCATTACCGGCCTGGAACTTCAGGGCAAGCTGGCCGGGGCCGACAATCGTCCGCCGATCGTATTCGTGAGCGCGCAAGGAACCGAGGCGAATCGCGAAAAAGCGATGAGACAGGGCGCATCCGGTTTTCTCTCCAAGCCGTTCCGGCGGGAAGACCTGTTGAAAATTCTAGGAGAGGCGATCGAGCATTAAATCGAATCGCCCGGTGATTCGCGTACGGCCTCCACGTTGCCGGGCCGAATTATTTTGCCGGGCTCCCTACTTGGCGGAGCCTCAGTACCAGCGACAGAAGCGAGCGCATCGTGATTCGTCAGTCGAATCCAAGGCGGGAGTTCGCCCGCGATCAAAGGGAAACGCGAAGCAGAATCTGGCATTCAAAAAGAGAGTAGGAGCGAGGCCATGACTACTTTAGATTTGATCGGCTCCAGTCCGAAATTCCGGGCAGTGCTCACAGAACTGGAGAGGGTTGCCCCTGTAGACTCCATCGTTTTAATCCAGGGCGAAACAGGGACGGGAAAAGAAGTGATTGCGAGGGCCATCCATGAGGCCAGTCCCCGGCGTCAGAACCGCTTTATAGCCCTGAACTGCGCAGCGATTCCGAGCGCGCTGCTCGAGAGCGAACTGTTCGGTCACGAAAGAGGCGCATTCACGGGCGCGTGCACACAAACCAAGGGGCGATTTCAGTTGGCGGATGGGGGCACGCTTTTTCTGGATGAGATTGGCGACATGCCGCTGGAGCTTCAGCCCAAGCTCCTCCGCGCCCTGCAGGAGCGGGAGTTCGAGCGTTTGGGTAGCTCCCAGACCGTCCGGGTCGACGTGCGGGTGGTGGCGGCGACAAACCAGGACCTCGAGCAACTGGTGAGCAAGAAGCTGTTTCGCGCAGACCTGTTCTACCGCTTGAACGTCATTCCCATCTGCCTGCCTCCTTTGCGGGAACGTGTGCAGGACATCCCGTCGCTGACGGAGTTTTTCGTAGCAAAGTTCGCCGCCAGCCTCAACAAGCGCATCGATGTGATTCCGGATGAAGTGATGGCGGTCCTCAAAGCGCGCGACTGGCCGGGCAATATTCGCGAACTGCAGAATTGCATCGAACGCGCGGTGCTCTTTTCGCCTGGGTCGGTGTTGCGTCTGCCGCTGGACTTCAATCAGAGGGTGACGCAAACGGCGAGGCAGAGCTCGGAGAGCGCTTCCCGCACGCTGGCCGACGCAGATCGGGAGCATATCCTCGAAACGTTGAAGCAAACCGGTTGGATGATCGGCGGACAGGATGGAGCGGCCAATCGGCTTGGATTGCCGCGTACGACGCTGATTTATAAAATGCGAAAGCTTGGAATTGAAATGCGCCGATCCCCGAGGGCGCGCCCGGTTCGGCAGGCGGCCCCTGTCCGGCCGGTGGGGGATGTTCGGCGGGTGGCGCCAATCCGGCAGGTGGCGCCCGTTCGACAGGTGGAGGATGAACCGTGCGTTGCCGCCGCGAACTGTTGAGGAGGCCGAGATGCGCGTTACGGGGTCGGATCACCAATCTCAAGCATGGCGTCACGCAAATTAACAATGGGACGTTCGGAATTGAGGCCCCGGCTCACATCGCCTGATCCGATCGGCATTCAGATCTTACTGAGGTTCCGTTTGAGTGGGGACGAAACCTGGAGTCGAAGTCTCGACGCTCGACTCGGAAATCATGTGCCCGAAGATCGGAAGAAGCCCCTTCAAATTTGGGGCGAGCGTAGTGCCCTCAATCATCTTGAACTCATGAAATCCGCACCAGCACCGCGATTTCGAATGGCTTTCGTCGTGCATTCAGTGATTTCGCGGGACCGATTGTTTAGAGCGGATGCCAGACGACGGGGAGAGCCTTCATGCCTGCGATCACAACGAAGGATGGTACGCAGATTTACTACAAGGACTGGGGAAAGGGGCAGCCAGTCGTGTTCAGTCATGGCTGGCCGCTCTCGGCCGACGATTGGGATACGCACATGCTGTTCTTCCTCAACCACGGCTATCGCGTCATTGCCCACGACCGCCGCGGACATGGGCGGTCCTCTCAGACTGATGGTGGGCATGACATAGATCACTACGCCGATGACTTGGCGGAGCTCACTGCGTATCTCGACCTCGAGCAAGCCATTCACGTCGGCCATTCCACCGGCGGCGGCGAAGTGGTGCGCTACATAGCCCGCCACGGCGAAAGCCGCGTCTCAAAAGCCGTGCTCATCAGCTCGGTGCCGCCATTGATGCTGAAGACCCCTGCCAATCCCGGAGGGCTGCCCAAAGAAGTGTTTGCCGGGTTCCAGGCACAACTCGCCGCCAATCGATCCGAGTTCTATTACGACTTCGCTGCCGGGCCGTTCTATGGTTACAACCGGCCGGGCGCCAAACCCTCCCAGCCGGTGATCTGGAATTGGTGGCGCCAGGGCATGATGGGAGGCGCCAAGGCCCACTACGACGGCATCGTTGCTTTCTCCCAGACCGATTTCACCGAAGACCTGAAGAGGATCACGGTGCCGGTCCTGGTGATGCATGGCGATGACGACCAGGTCGTGCCTTATGCCGATTCCGGACCGCTGTCGGCAAAATTGCTCAAGAATGGCATTTTGAAAACGTACAAGGGCTACCCGCACGGCATGCCGACGACCCATGCCGAGCAGATTGATGCGGATTTGCTCACCTTCTTCAGGGGCGCGGCGAAAGCTACCGTATAAATGTCCAGCGGTCCGGCGTCTCGCCTCTGCCGCGGGGAGCAGGCTGCGGAAGCTTACGGCCGCGCGATAAAGGGCAAGCGTGTCAGATTGGTGATGTCCACTGGTCATAGATGGGGTGCCGCGTGGAGGTGGGATTGGAAGTCCGCGGCAACTCAGATCGCACCGATCGGTTGAGTCGGCGGACTGTGCTGTGATTGTCAGAGGAAATCCAATTATGCGCCCTGACCTGGTACCCGGAAATATTTTTCCCGACTATCAATTGCCCGATCACACGGAGACGCCGCGCAAGCTCAGCGAACTCCAGGGTGAAGACCCCCTCATTCTTACGCTCTCGCGCGGCCATTACTGCCCGAAAGAGCACCAGCAGCATCGGGATCTCGCCGAGTTTTACCCCAAGATCGCCGTGGCTTACACGCAGATCGTCACGATCTCGACAGATGACCACCACACCATCCAGGAGTTCCGCGCGTCGATCGGCGCGCAATGGACCTTCCTCTCCGACCCCGGCAGAACGGTTCAGAAGGACCTCGACATCCAGGAATACACCGACCCGGAGCACAATCCGATGATTCCCCATACACTCGTGATCAAGCCGGGACTCATCATTCACAGCATCTATAACGGATATTGGTTTTGGGGACGGCCCTCTGTCATGGACCTGTGGCACGACCTGCGGGCCGTGACAAGCGAGATTCGGCCCGACTGGGATCTGAAGGCCCCTGGACTTCGCGAGGCTTGGGACGCGGGCGACTTATCGGCCTTCCATGGCTGGAACAAACGCGGAAAAGCCGTTTAGCTTGGGCGCAAGGACAGCCGCGACTGCTTGATTGATTAAAGACGTCGTCCGGCTCCGATTTTTGGCCGATTGCGGCTACCGAAGGCTCGCGAGCGTGAGCGCATACCAGTGGCGTGGATCCGTCCAGATTCGCTCGATCGAAAATCCCGCATCATCCAACAAGGCGCCGAGCGTCTTCCGGGTGAATTTGTAGCTGCTCTCGGTATGGATGGTTTCAGAGACCGCGAATGGAAGGCTGAGTTGCGCGGCTGGGATAGTCACGCGCTGATCGCGCGTACTCTCCAGGTGCATCTCGATGCGTGACTCGGACCGATTCCAGCGCGCCCGATGCCGGAAGCAGCGGGTATCGAAGTTCGCGCCGAGCTCGCGATTGAGGCGATGCAGAATGTTCAGATTGAACGCCGCGGTGACGCCCTCTTCGTCGTCATACGCCCGGACGAGCGTCGCCTCGTCTTTTACCATGTCTGTTCCTAGCAGCAGCGTATCGCCGGTCTTGAGCTCAGACCTCAGATTGCGAAGAATGGTGCGAGCTTCCTCATGCGAAAAGTTTCCGATGCTCGAACCGATGTACATCGCGAGCGTGGTTCCACGGAACCGTTCCAGCTTCGGCGGGCGCGTGACGTAGTTCGCCACCATTGGTTGTAACTGCACTTCGGGCAACAGGCACCCGATGCTGGCGCACGCCTCTTCGAGTGCATCCGGCGAGACATCCACCGGAATGTAGAGAACTTCGCCTCGCAATCGCGCTGCGGCTTCCAGCAAAATGCCGGTCTTGGCGGCTGTCCCCGCTCCCAACTCGAGCAGGCGCAACGGCCGAGCGGAGTCGGAACCCGTCGCTGCAAGAATCGCTTCGGCGTGGTTCGCCAAAATGTCGCGCTCCGTTCGGGTGGGATAGTATTCCGGCAGGGTCGTGATGCGCTCGAAAAGACGGGAGCCCTCCGCGTCGTACAGCATCCACGGAGCCAGGCATCGCGGACGCTTGCGCAGGCCACTCCAAACCCCATCAATCATCGCCCTGCGCGTGTCGAGGGGGGCAAGGCCATTCGCTTCGAATGTTTGAAAACCGATCGTGGCATTCATATATTGAGGCCCGTCACGCTGCCAAACGGATTCCCGAGAATTGCCAGCGTGTCGCCGGGGAAAAGAAATTCCGGTAGGTGGAGCGTATGTGAGTCGCGGGCGTGACGCAGGACCCTCCCCGCAGAACCATCTGGCCGGACATAAATTTGCCGTTATATTCGCCCAAGGCGCCAGGAAGAGGCTGGTAGCCCGGATAACCAATGTAAGGGCTTGCTGTCCACTCCCAGCAGTCTCCGAAAAGCTGCTGAAGGCCGTCGCCCGATGCGATTGCGGGATGTAGCCTGCCGGCGTCGAGCAAGTTTCCATGAATGGCACTGCCATTCGCGGCAAGTTCCCATTCCGCTTCCGTCGGGAGGCGGCAGCCTCTCCAACGTGCGAACGCATCGGCCTCAAAAAAGCTCACATGGCATAGGGGCGAGTCGAGCAACGCGGAAAGCGGATGCCAGCCTCGAAGAGTGAAGATGCGCCAGCCGGTGCTGTCCGTAGCATCGCGCTCCCAATAGAGTGGCGCCCGCCATCCCTGCCTCCCCACCGCTTCCCAACCCTCCGAAAGCCAAAACTCGGGCCGCGCGTAGGCGTCGTCGGACATAAACTCCAGATACTCGCGACACGTGACGCTGCGATTTGCGATCCCAAAAGCTTCCACGTAGACCTTGTGGCGGGGAGTTTCGTTATCGAAGCAAAAGTCGAGACCGTTCGCCGATTCTATTGGATAACCAATTTCGGTCACGCCCTCATGGAAACGATGCCACAGGAACTCGGGCGGTAAAACTTCGCGTCCTTCCTCTAAAGGCTTGGCGGCGTACGCCGGACGCAGAGGATTCGAGAAGAAGGCATGCTTGATATCGGTTAGCATCAATTCCTGGTGTTGCTGTTCATGATGCAGGCCCAACACGATGCATCGCGCTGCATCGTCAGGAATGTGGCCCGCGAAGAGCCTCTCCATCGCTTCGTCCACATGCGCGCGAAAGGCGAGGACCTCGTCGAGCGACGGGCGCGAAAACGAGCCGCGCAACCTCTTCTCCGGAGCCTCCTGGCCGAGTGAGTTGTAGTAGCTATTGAATAGCCAGCGGAACTCCTCGCAAAGAGGCCTGTAATCCGGAAGAAATGGACGCAGCACGAACGTCTCGAAAAACCAGGTTGTATGCGCCTGATGCCATTTCATCGGACTAGCCTCCGGCGAGGATTGGACCATCTGATCTTCAGCGGAGGCTCGTGCCGCAATCGAGCGGGTCCCCGACCTCACGGCCCTATATCTGACGGCAAGACAGCGATTGCTTTCCTTCGGTTCCGCGGAGTCCGACGGCGACGCTGGGTCGAGTAAGCTCGTTTGCGCAGTCACAGCGTTGCTTGGTGCATTTCAAGAACCACCGCACAGTCATCTTGGGGAGGAGGCCGGCGATCTCCTAAATCAACGCATTTGCCGTCCGTCGAACGGCCGGCAGATCGCATGGACGACCGGAAAAGGCATCGGCCCGACACCGGCAGCCGACTGTTGACAGGGATGACCAGCGCCCATTGTGTTCACGACCTGATCTTGGCCTTGACGGTGAAGACCGCATAACCGATGGCGGGTGGCGTGCTTGTTTGGTAGCGCTTGAATCATCGTTTGCGGGCGTCGTGGATGCGGTGTGCGTTCCTGAACAAAGCGCGATTCTGATAGTTGGAGTTTACTTATGACAACAACCGAGCGGGAAAGATTTTCGCTGGAAAAGCTGCGTAGTCTTGCGCAGGCTGCTCCACCCTGCATTTCGGTCGTGCTTCTCGAACGCGAGGCCCGCGATGCGCGAATTGCCGTCAAAGACGCGCTGGCTCAGGTTCGCGCCAAGCTGGCAGCCAGCGCATCCAAGCATGACATCGCCGCCCTTCTCGATCCCCTGGAACTTGCGGCTGCGAATATCATGGACGCCTCCGAGGGGCCTGCGACGTTTATTTTTCTGCGCTCGCCTGAGCTGTGCGAGTCATTCCGCGCGCGATATCTCGTCGGCCAGCCTGTCGCCGCCGTTGGTGAGTGCTTCGAGCTTCGCCCTCTGCTGGCGCTTGCCAGCAAACACCTCGAATTCTACATTCTCGCCCTGGAGCTGAATGACACGCGTATCTTTAAATGCACGGATCAATCCTGTGAGGCCGCGAGATTTCCGAAAAACGCGGGCACTGAGGCCGCTGGTTTCGTTCCTGGCGCCTCCCAATCCTCGCTTCGCGCGGAGCCGGTGCATGATCGCGATCATCCTGAAACCCATCTTGGCCGTTTTTATCGTGAGGTTGATCGCGACGTAAACGCTCTCCTGAAGGATGGATATCCGCCCCTGGTTGTTGTAGGCGTCGAACATGAAGTCGCGCTCTTCCACCGTTTGACGACCTATCCTGCTTGCGTGAAGCCGGGAATCCACGGATTGCCAGGACGCCTTGGCCAGGAAGAAATGTATCGGCGGTCACTGGAACTGGTCCAGTCGGTGACCACCGGTCCGGCGCGGCGCGCCCTGGAGAAGTTCGACAAGGAGATCGGAACAGGCCACGCTTCGACGGATGCGCAGGAGATTGCACGAGCCGCCTCCGCAGGCAGAGTCGAACATCTGTTCCTGCTCGAGAACGGGGCCGTTCCGGGCTCGGTCGACGGCGGGGCCGACCTGCTCAACAGAGCGGCTGTCGAAACACTTCGCCACGGCGGCGACGTTCAAACACTGCCTGAGAGCAACATGCCTTCCGGGATTCCTATGTGCGCGATCTTCCGGTATGCCTCGCCGGGTTCCTGAAAAGTGAAACGTGTAGCCGGCCCGATTCCTGTTCCTCGTCTCCGGCGTCTCCGTCGAACGGAACTTCCGGTGGACACAGTGGAGCTGGCACGTTACTTGATTGGCAAAATCGCGGTCCACGATACTCGCGCTGGCAGGCTCAGCGGGCGCATCGTGGAGACGGAGGCATATCCGCCCGGTGATTCCGCGGGGCACGCGTTCCGCGGGCTTACGCGGCGCAACGCCTCACTCTTTCTTGGGCCAGGATACGCTTACGTGTATTTCACCTACGGTTCGTCGTTCATGCTGAACGTGACCAGCGAGAAGGCCGGAGTCGGGGCGGGTGTGCTCTTGCGTGCGCTCGAGCCTCTCGAGGGAATCGATCGAATGCAACGCCTCCGCGGCGGGGCGGACCCGCTCGTTTTAGCCCGGGGCCCAGGCCGGCTCGCTCAGGCTATGCAGATTGATTTTAAGGAAGATGGTCTGGATCTATGCGCCGCCGGTCCGCTGTGGCTCGCGACGAGCCGGCGGAAAACGGCCGCCATCGGCAAAAGTGTGCGCATCGGTCTCACCCGCAACGTGGATCGCGAGCTGCGTTTCTACGAGCGAGGCAGTCCGTACGTGAGCGGTCCAAAAAGGCTGCGCGAGTAGTTGTACGGTCACAAATCCACTTCGATATCGGCGGATGGCGTCGAACAGCAGATCAACACATTCCCGGCAGCCGGCGGCTCCAGGGGATCCGGCCGATATTGGACAGTGCCTCCGATCAATCCGCACTCGCAGGTATGGCATACACCCGTGCGGCACGACCACCGTGCCGGAACGTCGCAAGCTTCCGCAAATTCCAGCAAACTGGAGAATCGCGAACTCCATGGAACCGTGAGCCCGCTTCGTGTAAATGAGATTTGCGGTCCGGAGCCGGGTTCTCCGGCGGGAGCGTGAACCGGCGGGTGGGGCGCCTGGGCTATTCCCGGCGTGATCGGCGCTTCCGGCCCAAACACCTCCGTGTGAACTCGGGCAGACTCAGCGCCCCAGGTCTTCAAGCCCGCCGTCAGGTCCCGAAGGAACGATGGTGGACCGCACAGGTAGAAATCCGCATCGCGAGTTACCCCCAGCCGGTCAACGAGCGGCGCATCTACATGCCCAACCGAGTCGTAATCGATACCTCGTTGATCCCCTGAATCGGGCTTGCTGTAGACAATGTGGCTTCGGCCGTTCGGAAGCGTTTGCAGGAGTCCTCGCGATTCTTTTGCAAACGGGTGCTCGGCGCGGTTTCGCGCTCCGTAGATCCACCAGACCTGACGGCGCGAAGCCGCCGCAGCGAGCGAGTGCAACATGGCGAGCACGGGAGTTGCGCCAATGCCCGCACTCAGCAAAACGACCGGCGTATCGCCGGATTTCAGGATGAAACCGCCTCGAGGCGCGCTCACATCCAAAATATCGCCCGCCCGCGCGTGGTCGCAGAGATACGAGCTGACAACGCCGTTCGTCTCCCGTTTGATGCTTACCCGATAAGCGCCGGCGCCAGGCGTGCCTGACATCGAGTAATTCCGGAGCAGCATTGGGCCGTTGGGCGCTGTGCGCAAACGTAGAACCAGAAACTGTCCCGGTAGAGCCGCAGGCAGAGGCGCGTCGTCCGGCCCGTCGCTGTGTTCGAAGGACAACGAAACCACATTGGCGGCTTCCCGATCTACTCTGGATACGCGTAATGGCCGAAAACCTGGCCAGGCCGGTGGCGGGCCGCTCGACTCTGTGAGCCCGGGATTGCCTCCCTCCGGATTCTTCTGCTCGGCAAGTGCCTTTAAAGAAGTTTTCCATCCCGGGCTGAGTGCCGGCACTCGCAGCGCGCGTTCCAATTGTTCGTGCGACGGGTTCGGCAAATACAGGAGCCCATCCATTTCCGCCACAGTGATGCGCTCGGGTCCGTCCGCGACCTTCGTGATTTCGTCGCCTTCGCCAACCTCGCCCTCCTCCAGCACGCGAAAGTAAAAGCCAGGCCGGTGATGGGACACGAGCAGCGCGGCCATTGCCGGCTCAGCCATTCGGATCCCGACGCGATAGCAGGTGACGCGCGGCTGGGTAACCTCGAAGAGCGCGCTCCCGATGCGATATCGGTCGCCGATCGAAACCTCGGCATCGGGCAAGCCGGTGACGGTGAAGTTCTCACCGAATTGTCCGAATGAAAAATCGCTGCGGCCGAGTTGAGCCTCCCAGTAGCGATAGGCCTCCATCTGATACACCATCACCGCGCGGTTCTCGCCGCCATGCCCGGCCAGATCCCCCTGCCCATCGCCCTCGACATTCAGGCGGCGGACGGCAACCCGCCCCTGGACCGGCTGCTTCCAAATCGCGGTGTGGACTTTCTCGCCTCTCCACGCCACGTCACGAGGAAGCCCGACGTTGATTGATAAAAGCTGTCCCATCAGGCTATTCGTCGGCAGATTCGCTTCCAATCGTTTGGCGCCGAATATCTCGCCGAATATCTCAAAGATACCCGGAACATGAGCGGTCGATGACGGTAGGCGGTGTCGGGACGTTGACGAATGACAACGCCGGAGTTCCCCGGGCGTCCGAATTGGAAAGGCGGATCGCGTCGACCCGCCGAGTCGGTCCGCCAACGATAACATGCTACGGTCCCAGCTCGGTCTTTCGCTTCTGATTCTTCGCCGTGGTACGCGGCGTGCACGCATCAGCCCGTCTAAGGAGAGCGAACATGAAAATCCTGATGGTGCTTACGTCGCACGATCAACTGGGCAACACCGGCCGCCCGACTGGTTTCTGGCTGGAGGAATTCGCGGCGCCCTATTTCGTATTCAAGGATGCCGGCGTGGCGTTGACGCTCGCTTCTCCGAAAGGCGGGCAGCCTCCGCTCGATCCGAAAAGCGATCTGCCAGAAAATCAAACGCCGGCGATGACGCGGTTCAAGAAGGACGCGGCGGCGCAAAAGGCTCTCGCCAACACGCTCAAACTTGTGGACATGAAGGCGGAAGACTTTGACACGGTTTTCTATCCCGGTGGGCACGGCCCGATGTGGGATCTCGCGGAGAGCCCTACGTCGATCGCTCTTCTGGAGGCGTTCTACAATTCCGGCAAACCAATCGCATTGGTTTGCCATTCGCCGGGAGTGCTTCGCCACGTTACCTACCAGGGCGCTCCGCTGGTGAAAGGAAAACATGTCACCGGTTTCACGAACGGCGAGGAAGAGGTGATGCAGCTCACGAAGGTTGTGCCGTTCCTGGTCGAAGATGAACTGATGCGGCTCGGCGCCATATTCGAGAAGAAGGCGAACTGGGAGCCTTTTTGCATCACGGACGGCCGCCTCATTACCGGCCAGAATCCGGCGTCGTCCACCTCAGCGGCCCAGGCGCTGTTGAAACTCATGAATGCAACGGAATCGGTCTCGTCAACGAACGGCGTACAAGTCGGGCACAAGAGCTATGAGATGCCCCCGCGAGAGGGAGTCAGCGTCGCTCAGTTTCTCACCGTCACCGATATCGAGCGATCGGCTCGCTACTACGAAAAGGTCTTTGACGCCCAGGTTCTAAGCTTGGGTGACGGCAACGCGCCCGGGTACCTTCAGCTAGCGAATATTTGGATGATTCTAAACGTTGGCGGCGGCCCGACCCCGGATAAACCGGCGGTAACGCTCAGCACTCCCGATCCGAATCACATCAACAGCTTTATGAATATGCGCGTTGCGGATATTCAAGCTTGCTACAAGTTGTGGAAAAGCCGGGGAGCCGAGTTCATCACGGAGCCGATCCCCAAGTACGGCGAAATTCGCTGCTACATCCGGGATCCCGACGGTTACATTATCGAGGTCGGACAAAGCACCGCCCTCAAGTACGGTTAGTCGCAGCGATCTCCACCCCTCGGCCAACAATAAGAGGAATAGATTGACGATGTCGCACCATTACTCCGGTCCCAATATCGGATTCCCGCGAGGGGACGCGCGCCTCGATTTAACCGATCTGTACGCCTTTCCCAAGCCGGCGGATCCTGACAAGTCGATCTTCATTATGAACTTTCATCCTTCTGTCGGCATTAATCCGCCGGGACCTACTACTTCCGAGCCCTTCGCGCCCGAGGCACGGTACGAGCTAAAGATCGATACGGACGGCGATGCCGTCGCCAATATTAGTTACGAGGTCCGCTTCGCATCGGTTGAAGGCGGCGAACAGACCGCGACGGTACGCCGTGTTGAGGGCGCACAGGCCGCCGAAACAGGCGCGACCGGGAAGGTTATTGTTGAGGCAGCGCCGGTCTCGACAGGGCACGAGGGACAGGTGACGCACGCTGGTGACCACCGGTTCTTTGCCGGCTGGCGCAGCGATCCCTTCTTCTTCGACGTACAGGGCACGCTCAACAATTTTCAGTTCACGAGTGGGGATTTCTTCGCGGACAAAGATACTTGCAGCATCGTACTGGAGGTGCCCAACTCTCTCCTTGGACCGAAAGAGATTGGGCTGTGGGCTCGCACGTTGATTCCCACGGACAGCGCGGGTGGGGGCTGGGTCCAAGCGGACCGCGGAGCGCGGCCTAACCAAACCCCCTTTCTTACCGGCGAGCAGAACGACGCTTACCTCGCCGGGGGGCCGGCGGACGATGCGCGTTTCGTTCCTGTCTTCGCGCATGCTTTGGAACACACGGGCGGGTATTCGCCGGAAGAAGCGAAGCGAGTGGCTGGAAAACTTCTGCCGGACCTTTTGCGCTACGACCCCGAACGTCCCGCGTCCTTCCCGGATAACGGCCGCGGGCTCATCGACGACGTCTCCGATCTCTTCCTCGCGATCCTCACCAACGGGAAGGTGACAGGAGATAACGTTGGGCCTCACGCCGATTTTCTTGATCAGTTTCCGTACCTGGGCCCGCCGCATATTAGTCGGAGCAAATAAACGGGACCAGCTAAGATCTCGGGAAACAGGTTCGACTTCAGAGAGGAGAATAAAATGACAACAAAAGGTAAAGTCTTGGTGCTAGTCTCGAGCGGGCACGGATTGCCATTGAAAGATGGCAAGGTTTATGCCGGCGCTGGCTACTATCTCAACGAACTGACGGTGCCGGTTCGCGCCTTGATGAAGGAAGGCTACGAAATAACATTCGCCAACCCCAAAGGCAACACGCCGCAAATGGATGTGCATTCAGCCGTCCCCGATTTCTTCGGCGGGGACGAGGCCAGGCTCCAGGACTATCTAAAATTCCGCGACAGTCTGACTGGGCTGAAGACTCCGAATCGCATCTCGGATGTCATCGCATCGGGCCTGGATCAGTATGCCGCTGTTTTCGTCCCCGGCGGCCATGGCCCGATGATGGATCTTCTCGATGATCCCGACGCTGGCACGGTGATGAGGCACTTTCATGCAACATCCAAGCCCACGGCGGTGCTCTGTCATGGCCCGATTTCACTTCTATCGGCTCTTCCGAATTCGACGGAGTTTGTCGGAGCGCTGGCTGCGGGCGATGCCGCCGGAGCGCGGGCAAAGGCTCAAGGATGGATTTATTCCGGATATAAGATGACCATCTTTTCGACGGCCGAAGAGCAGCAGCGGGAACCGCTTGAGATTGGGGGTAAGGTTCTCTTCTACCCGGATTTCGCCTTGCGTACGGCGGGCGGTGACGTAAGTGTGCTCGCGCCATGGAAGAGCTACGTCATTCAAGATCGCGAGTTGATCTCAGGTCAGAACCCGTTCTCAGACGAAGCGCTTCTGAAACTTCTTCTGCCGGCACTCGACGCGAGACGAACTGAGGGGACCGGCGCAGCCTCCGTTGGGTCGAGTCTTGGCTCCTAACGCAGCCATAACTTGCATCAACCACGGATGCCTCTGAACATCAAAAGGACTATCAAATGGACGGCACAAAGGGACTGAAGGAGAGCACGCGCGTCACTGGGCCTGTCGCGCCGAGCTCGCTGAGTGTCAACGTCTTTACCGCGCCGGGAAAGACTATGGTCGGCGAGCGGCCAAAGCCCTTCGGCGAAGCGCTCGGTTTTGATCCGATCACATCGACTCTTATCTACGGCGAATACGACGCGGTGCTGGTGGATGCGATGGGGACAGTGGCCGAGGCCGAGGCTCTCGCGGATTGGGTCGCTCTGCACAACCGCAACCTGGAGACCATCTATATCACGCACGCCCACTTCGACCACTTCTACGGTCTGGGCATTCTGCTCGACCGTTTCCCGGGCGCTCGGGCAATCGCAACGCCCAAGACGGTCAAGGCCATGCAGATGTCTTTTACTCCCCCGGTGGAACGGTTAGCCCGCCGTATGTTTCCCGGGCAAGTGCCCACCAGGCTGGTCCCCCCCGAGCCCTACGAGCCCGCCACGTTCACGCTCGAGGGCCATGAATTGCGCATCCTCGAGGAGGGCCGCACCGATAGCCCCGATTCAACCTCTCTCCACGTTCCGTCGATCGGCCTGATCGTCGCGGGCGACGTGGTGTACAACCAATGCCATATGTATGTTGGCGACACGACCCCTGAGAGCCGGAAGAATTGGATCGCGGACCTGGACCGGTTAGCGGCGCTGAACCCGGCGATTGTCGTGGCCGGTCACAAGAAGACGGGCGCCCCCGACTCACCATCGGCGATCGAGGACACCAAGCGCTATCTGCTGGACTTCGATCGGCTGCAGAAAACCGGGGCGTCCGACCGGGAGCTGTTCGATCAGATGACGGAACTATACCCGCATTGGGCAGCCAATCAGTCGTGGTTGATGTTCGGATTCCCGAGCGGCTGATCGGAAACGTTCGCTCGATCCGCTGGAGACGGCGTCGCTGGCCGCGAGCTAGGAATTTCGATGGGAAATCTTGTTTATATAAGAGCTGGCGAGCAGTTCCAGGCTGGCTTTTGAGGTGCGAAATATGTCGCAGTCGGGGATTAACATCGGACAACGGTTCACGTTTAAGTCGTCGTCCGACGAATCTGTGCGGGAACGGCAGGCAGTCGTTACTCGGGTACTCTCTAATCGGCAAGAAGGATTCGGGCCTGAGGTAGGGTTTTATATCGCAAATTGGGTCGAGGCCCATGAAGTGCCCGAAGCACAGCCGGCAACAGCGTTGGTTTTTGGTCGGGGTACCGACGGCAATGTCTATCTCGACGGGCGCGCGGTGAGTATCAGCCTGCTCCCTTAATTACGAGTCGAGCTGCCAGTACTGGTCGGTCGCGCTTTCCTATTTCAGAGTTCGGACAATGGCATGAAGCGCGCGATTCGGTGATGGAGAGATACCGATGATGGCGGCGAGAATTCATGAGTTCGGTCCGCCGAGTGTGATCGTGATCGAGGACACTCCGCGGCCGGCTCCGGGTTGTTGCGACAGCTTCACCGGAAGACAAGGGGTTCGTCCAAACTCTCGGCGCTACCACCGTAATCGATTACAAAACCATGAAATTCGAGAACGTTGTGCCGCCGGTTGACATCGTGGTCGACACGGTCGGAGGCGAAACAATGGAGCGTTCGTTTCGGATCATCAAGCCGGGTGGGATTCTGGTGTCCTCTGTGTCGCAGGCGATCCCCGCGCGCGATCACTCGAACGGCGTTCGGGCTGTGTTTTTCCTCGTGGAAGTCACAACGGCGCGCCTCGATAAAATTACCAGCTTGTTCGATCAAGGTAAATTGGCCGCGCGCGTCGGGACAGTGCTTCGGTTGGAACAGGCGCGAACGGCGCACGAAATGCTCGGAGGAGCGTCCCACAAGAGCGGAAAAATAGTGTTGCATGTCGCGGCATTAAGCTGATGATGAATTTAACCCACGCCGTCCCCTCCCTCGTTGAAGACGAGCTAAAGAGGGTGTCGAACCACCGACTCGCATAGCGGACGGGTGAGGATTCGACCGGTGGGCGGGACTGCGGGTTTTCACTGATTTGGCGATGGCCACTCCGTTGCTTTTGCTGAAGTGCAAACGGTGCGTGCCTCGAACCGGGCGAACGCCGTCGTGCTTGAGTCATATCAAGGAAGGGACAGCAAAGACATGCCGGAAGCGACTTGGAAGCCTCACGAGAAACACGGACGGCTCACGACGCAGAGTGATCTGCCCGACAGTGTTTACGCGTTCCCGAAGCAGCGCAAGGAACCGCTGACCGACGCGCAACACGTGCGGAACGCGGTCGCACGGTTCGATCAAGTCATCGGGGTGTCCGATGCCGAGCGTGATTTGGCGTTCGCAAACATCGAGAAAGCCGCACACTACTACGACGTCAACCTCGCGGAAACATCGTGGCACGACCTGGGCATTCATCCTCAGAACAGAGAAGAAAAGGCTGCCGGCCGGCAAAAGAAGTAATGGCGAAAGTGAAGTAGAAATCTCAACCAAACTAAAACTTAACGTGAAAGGAGACAGGATCATGACGGATACAAACGCGGTGGTCGCGGTGTATGAGAAACACTCGGCGGCGGAAGGCGCGATAAAGGAGCTTCAGAAGTCAGGCTTCGACATGAAGAAGCTATCAGTTGTAGGGAAGGATTATCACACCGACGAACACGCCGTTGGCTACTACAACACGGGAGATCGCATGAAATATTGGGGGAAATGGGGCGCCTTCTGGGGCGGCTTCTGGGGCTTATTGTTCGGCGCCGCATTCTTCTGGGTGCCCGCGATAGGCCCCGTGCTGGTCGCTGGTCCCTTGGTGGCCTCGATCGTAGCGGCCCTGGAAAACGCCGTGGTAGTCGGCGGATTGAGCGCCATCGGCGCCGGTCTGTACAGCATCGGTATCCCCAAAGACAGCATCGTCACCTACGAAACCGCGATCAAGGCGGGTGAGTTTCTGGTAGTTGCTCATGGGACCGCCGACGACGCGGCCAGGGCTAAGAATATTTTGAGCACATTGAAACCGAGCAGTGTGACCGATCATGCCCTTGCGCCCGCCGCGCAAACGGCGACCCGTTGAACGCGACTCGCGGAACCGAATGCGAGGCGGGGACCAGCTCGTGTGTGGGACCTCGCCTCGCACCGCTTCGAATCGCAGGATTGTGCCGCACGAGGAAATGGAATATGAAAGCAATTGTTGTCCACCAATATGGCGGTCCGGAAGTGCTCAAGTTTGAGGACTATCCTGATCCGGTGCCGGGTAAGGGCGAGGTGCTGGTGCGGGTCGCTGCCACCAGCGTGAATCCGATCGACTATAAGCGTCGTGCTGGCTTGACGAAAGATTTTTATCCCATGCACTTCCCCGGCCTCATAGGGGTCGATATCGCGGGAACGGTGGTCAGGATTGGGCCGGACGTGGAAGATTTTTCCGTTGGCGACCAGGTGTTCGCGATGGCCGACAATACTTACGCCGAACTCTGTGTCGTAAGTGCATCCGTCTTGGCGAAGATCCCCAAGGGGCTCGACTTGATCCAGGCGGCTGCGCTGCCGCTGGTGACGACGACCGGCAACCAGCTCGCATCCGCCACGGGAATTAAAGCCGGCCAGACGATCATCGTCTTAGGCGCCGTGGGTAATGTGGGGCGTTCGGCGGTATTCACGGCGAAGGCGCGCGGGGCGGTTGTGATTGCGGGGGTTTTGAAAAGGCAGATGGACGAGGCGAAGACTGCCGGCGCGGATCGGGTGGTGGCAACCGACGACAGCGCAGCGATAGCGAGTCTTCCGGCGCTTGATGCGGTTGCGGATGCGGTCGGCGGAAGAATCGCCGAGGAGCTGATCGCCAAGGTCAGGCCCGGAGGAATATTTGCTTCGGTTGTAGGGGTGCCGCACAACGCAGCGACGTTTCCATCTGTAAAAACGGTGTACGTATTCTCGAAATTCGACAGAAAAACGCTCGAGTTCATGGCCGAAGCGGTGCGGGACGGAAAGCTGATAATCCCGATCAGCAAGATCCTGCCACTCAGCGAAGCGGCCAAGGCTCAAGCAACGGCGGAAAAGGGCGGGGTCGGGAAGATCCTGCTGGTAGCTTGAACTTGTTGTTGGACACCCAATGCCCAAAGAAAGTCGACCATGAAGAAAGATCACCGCGGATTGAATCTCGCTTCGAAGCCAAGCGGCGACGGATGCGTGGAATGCCTGGCGTCACCGAACGGTTGGTGGTTTCATCTCCGCCGATGCGCGGAGTGTGGGCACATCGGATGCTGTGACAGTTCTCCGAGTCAGCACGCATCCAAGCATTGGGAGACGACACGCCATCCGATCATTACCAGCTTCGAGCCGGGCGAGGATTGGTTTTACGATTACGAGACGCGAGGGATGATCGAGGGTGTGAAGTTGCTTCCGCCGCATTCGCATCCGGAAAATCAGCCCGTTCCCGGCCCGGAAGGAAAGGCGCCGGCCAACTGGGAATCGCTTCTGAAATAGCCGCCCGCAATAGGGAAGCAGTCAGACGGGAAGAGTGGGAGGGGCATGAGATGAACAAACTTCTCGATTACTTCGGCACGTCCGTCGAAAGGCTCGGTGCGTTTTATCCAACCCATTGTCTGATGGCAGTCTTCCCGAATCCGGCGGACGCGGAACGCGCGCTGCATAAGTTGGTGAACGCGGGTTTCGCGCCCTCCGACGTCATTACCGCCGACGGCAAAGCGGTATTGGAATTCGATCGAGATGAAACGGATCTGGCGCGCTTCATCATGCGGGCGATTTCCCGATTCTTTGCGACGGAGCAGGTGTTCGCGGATCATGATCTGGAGGACGCCCGGCACGGCGCTGGGTTTCTGGCTGTGCGTTGTCCCACGGATGAATTAAAGGACGCCGCGTGGAGCGTTATCGAGCCGGAAGCGCCGCTTGACGCGCGGTATTACGCGCGCTTTGGGATCGAGCATCTTGCTGGTGATCTCAAGACCGATTGAACCATGACCAGGCAGATTAGATCTCAGCTGGAGGATTTCATGGGAGCGGATTTCATGGAAGGAAAGGTTAGGCGCGCCTTCTTAATTGCCGTCTTCGCGCTGGCAAGCGTCGTCCCGGGCACAAGAATTTCCGCGGCGCCCAACCCGGGAGCCAAGTCCGGAGTGGATCGGCTCTATGTGATTGACTGCGGCGACGGGAGCGGTCCCGACGAATCGCGTTGGACGCCAGGAGCCAACATCGGAAGACCCGTTGGCTTTCCCGGCCACTGTTACCTCATTCATCACACCGAAGGGTGGTTCCTGTGGGACACGGGCATCGATGATGCCGTAGCACAGCTTCCCAATCATGAGGAGGTGTTTCACGAATGGGGGCCCGGGACAGGCCCGATCTGGCGCAAGCCAGTAACGCTCGCGGCTCAGCTCGAAGAGATCCACGTGAAGCCCTCGGACATCAGACTGATGGCCGTGTCCCATAGCCATCCGGACCACGCGGGAAACATCGAGATGTTTCCCAACACTCCGATGCTGGTGCAAAGAGTCGAGTACGAATGGGCCGGGAGCCGGCAAGATACTGTGGCCTTTAACAAGAAGCATCCGGTAAAGCTCCTTGACGGCGACTACGATATCTTTGGCGACGGCAGCCTCGTACTGCTCTCCACCTCCGGGCACACACCCGGCCACCAGTCTTTGCTCGTGAGGCTTCCCAAAACTGGACCGGTAATTCTCAGCGGCGATGTCGCGCATTTCCAGACAAGCTTTGACCATCGCTATGTCCCTTCGAATAACTGGAGCAAGCCGGCTTCACTCCGTTCCATGGACAAGATAGCGGCAATCATCGCGAAGGAACATGCGCAGCTCTGGATCAACCACGATCAGCCTCAAAGCGACGCTCAAAAGAAGTTGCCGGCGTATTACGAGTGATGGCCATCTTGCCCCGCGCCGAGGGCACCGTCGAGATTCGGCGGCAATGAACTGGTACGGAGTGGGGATTCACGCGATGAGTAGGGTTCGCAAGGATGGATTCACCGAAGGAGAGTAGTCATGAAGCGTAAAAGTATCTGGGTAATAGGATTCGTCGGAGTATTTCTTTCTGTTCTGGCGGCGCTGGGCATCGCGGCGCAGGATAAGTACACGGTGAGCGTGTCAAACGGACTCCCATTTTCTGACTTCAGGGGGTACGAGGGCTGGCAGGTAGTAGCCGTAAGTCAGACCGAAGAGCTGCTGAAAGTGGAGGTCGCCAACCCCACGATGATCGACGCTTACCGGGCCGGCGTTCCCGGCAACGGGAAGCCTTTCCCCGACGGCTCGAAGATTGCAAAAATCGAGTGGAAACCGAAAAAGAGCACGGAAGCCCCTTTTGCAGTGAGAATACCCGACGTCTTACAAGACGTATTTCTGATCGAGAAGGACACCAAGAGATTCCCGGGCACGAAGGGATGGGCATACGCCGCGTTCGACTATAATCCCGCGTCGGACACTTTTAAGCCCGATCCGACCGGGGCGGTCGCGTGCGGCTTTGCGTGCCATACGAGAGTCGCCGCGAAGGATTATATTTTCACGGCGTTCGGCAAGAAATGAACAGGCGGTGCGCCTTCGGGCGCAAAAGCGGTGGCATGAGTCCGTACGCGCGCAGCCCGCGGCCCTCAAAACGGTGTGTCCTGCTAGGATGACATTCAGGTGAAGCCCGATCCTACAGGAGGGCCCGAAGCGGTACGGGGTCCGCTGGCCGTTGCGCAGCCCGTCGCTGCGCCACTCACGCGTGCCGCGATGTTTCTGGTCGTGACCGTAAATCCGGGCTTTCGCAATCGCGAGGTCCTGCGGTCCTTCTGCGCGGATCTTTCCGCGTTGGTGCGCGCGGTGGAGTTTCGGGATCTGGAAGCGGGCCTTTCCTGCGTCGTGGGTTTTGGTTCCGGCGCGTGGGAAAGACTCTTTGGACAGCCGCTGCCGGCGGAATTGCGCGCATTCCGCGAAATTCGCGCCGGAGGACGCCATGCGGTTTCGACGCCAGGCGACTTGCTGTTCCACATCCGCGCGAAACGCATGGATCTGTGTTTCGAGCTGGCGACGCAAATGATAGCGCGTCTCGGAGACGCCGTCTCGCCGGCGGACGAAGTGCATGGCTTCCGCTATTTCGACGACCGCGATCTGCTGGGTTTCGTCGATGGGACGGAAAATCCCAGGGGGCAGGCAGCGATCGACGCCGTGCTGGTCGGCGAGGAAGACCCCGCGTTCACCGGCGGCAGCTACGTCATCGTACAAAAATATCTCCACGATCTGAACGGCTGGAATGCGCTATCCACGGAAGCGCAGGAACGGATCATCGGCCGCACCAAGCTTGCGGACATCGAATTGGACGATTCCATCAAGCCGACCTCGGCGCACAGTGCCCTCACCACCATCGTCGAGGACGGGAAAGAGATCAAGATTCTGCGCGATAACATGCCCTTCGGCCGGGCCGGACACGGTGAATTCGGCACCTATTTCATTGGCTACAGCCGCTCACCCCGCACCATCGAACAGATGCTCGAAAACATGTTCGTCGGCCGTCCCCCCGGCAACTATGACCGCCTGCTCGATTTCAGCCGCGCTGTCACGGGAAATATGTTTTTTGCTCCGTCCGCAACATTTCTGGACGCCGTGGGCGGGGAGCAGGCGGCCGCGGTCGCTGCGTCCGTGGTACAGCCGGCGACAGAGACCTCTCCGTCCACCACGCCGCGGAGCGACGGTTCGCTCGGCATTGGTTCCCTCAAAGGAGAAATTCCGCATGAATAATCTGCACCGCGAACTGGCCCCCATTTCGGATGCGGCATGGGCTCAGATTGAAGAGGAAACAGCTCGCACATTCAAACGCTACCTCGCCGGGCGGCGTGTGGTGGACCTGCGGGGACCGGCCGGCGCCAGTCTCTCCGCGGTGGGCACCGGCCATCTGCGTCAGATTGCCAGCCAGCGGGAAGGCATTCTCGCGAGGCAGCGCGAGCTGAAGGCGCTCGTGGAACTGCGCTTTCCTTTTGAACTGGATCGCCAGGCGATCGACGACGTGGAACGCGGGGCCAATGATTCGGATTGGCAACCCGCCAAGGACGCGGCGCGCCAGATCGCCTTCGCCGAGGACGGGGCGATTTTTGAGGGCTACACCGCCGCCGGCATCGTGGGAATTCGTCAGGGCACCAGTAATCCGAAGAAGCCCCTCCCCGCCGATGTTCGCCAGTACCCGGATGCCATTGCGCAAGCTTTGAGCCAATTGAGGCTTGTCGGCGTCAATGGCCCGTATGCGGTTCTCCTCGGAGCCGACGCCTATACCGCACTGGCTGAAACCAGCGATCAAGGTTACCCGGTGCTGGAGCACGTCAAGCGCCTGGTGGACGATAAAATTATTTGGGCGCCCGCGATAGACGGGGCATTTGTCGTAACCACGCGAGGCGGCGATTTCGAACTGCACATCGGCCAGGACCTCTCGATCGGCTACCTGAGCCATAACGAAGATGCGGTCCGGCTCTATCTGCAGGAGACCTTCACGTTTCTGCTTCTCACCACAGAGGCTGCCGTCGCGCTGACACCACCGGCGAGGGTGTGACCATTCGGCGAATCGCCGCCTGCCCTGGTGCTGGGAGTCCGTACATCCTTGCGTGCGCGCGTTATACAGAGGCCCGCGACGCGATCAGCGCCGCGGCAGCCCGCTTCGGTGTGCCGCGGACCGCCTTCGACCGCATGATAACCGCGGCGATCCACGAAGTGTTGAGTTCTAGAGCGCGGGATGCGACGTCTGCCGGAAGGTTAAATGTCGTAATCCAGAAGTCGGAGCCCGGCCTTATAGGCTTCTTTCGCGACGTTTGCCCGGTCGCGAGCTTCGTCCGCCTTGAATCCCGCCTGTTCCCAGCGCTCCCAGGCGACGATGGAGTGATCGGGAGTCGCTAGATCTTCCTCTTCGTGGATCGCGGCGATCCATAGATTCACCGCGTCCTTGTAAGCGTTTTGTAAGCGGTCCAGGTCTGTACGTTCGATGGGCATGCCTCATCGTAGGAGGCGATGATGTCAGATTGATGTCTGCCCCCTATCGTCCGCGGTCGTCTGTTGGCTCGAATGCCGATATTCGGGCGCGGGGCGCAGACTGCGATAGGCAACTGCAACACCCCCGCGACCCGCCGGAGTGAGCGTGGCCGTTCGAAGGATAGTGGTCAGCGAAGTGCCTTTGACACGCACCATCAGTGCGAGGTGTACCTGCCTGGTATGCAAAGCAAAAGGCTGGTTCTGGCCTTAGAGGATAACGAACTAAAAGTATCGGTTCATCCGAATTTTCCCAACCAGCCGTTGGCCATCACCATCGAGTCCGAGCAGGAAGGCCGGCACGGCTTTTGGATTCTCGGCGATCATTCGAACGAAGATGCCAAACTATCGACCCAGCAGTTGTCGGAATATCTGCTGAAGCCCATTCTTTCCTCCGCCGAGATCAATCGAGCGACGTAACTCCGGCGTTGCCTGGTCACTTGGCCAAATGCCGTTACGCTTTGCGGAGACACTCGGGGAGGGCCGAAGCGCCTTGGGCGATTTCGCGCAGAGTCTTCGCCCCGATTCTTTCGGCACCTAGCATCTGCAGTTACTTAACGCATTCGTAACAAGGCCATCGGTCTGCATGTGAAAGGCATGCCTGTTCGTTCGACCTCACTCGAAATCAGCAGTCTTCTCACGGAACTCAAACACCTTCGCGAGTCTTGCCTCGCCATGGAAAAGGAATTCGGTGCATCCATCGCCGAGGCCTGTCCGCAGTCCCGCCGCAGCGTGCAGAACCTCGTACACTATCTGGCTCTGCGTCAACACGATCTGCGCAATCTGCAACCCCGGCTTACGGCTCTCGGGTTGTCTTCCCTGGGACGCGATGAATCATGCACGCTCGCTGGACTCGAAGCCGTCATCGCCGTCCTGGAATCACTAGCTGGCGAACAGCCCGGCGACGACGCGCCGCCGCCCGAGAATTACGTCGATTTCGAGACTGGTCCGGCCCTCCTTAGAACGCAGGCCGCCCAACTTCTAGGACCGGTTCCCGAAGGTCGAGCCGTAAGGGTCATGGTGACGATGCCGTCCGAGGCCGCCCAGTCCTACGAACTCGTCAAAGGCTTGCTGGACGCCGGCATGGACGTGATGCGTGTGAATTGCGCTCACGATGCCGAACACGAGTGGGAACGCATGATCGCCCACCTCCGCCGCGCCACCGAGGAATCGGGAAAACAGTGCAAGGTGCTGATGGATCTAGCCGGTCCCAAGCTCCGTACCGGTCCGCTCCCGCATGGACATCACGTGGTCCGCTGGAGGGTTAAGCGGGATGGGCGCGGTACTGTCATCTCCCTCGCTCGCATCACATTGGCCGACAAGCATGCTGACCCGGAATCTTTGTCCGCGGCCGGAGTCGTCCTTCCCGTGCCCGAAACTTTCTTGCGTTCCGTGCACGTCGGCGATACGATCCGGATCAAAGCCAGCAATAAGAGGAAACGGCGACTGACGGTAATTCAAAAAGCCGATCATTCCTGCGTGTGCACCTGTGACCAGGGCGCCTACATCCTCAGCCGCGCCGAATGTTCGCTGATGCGCGGCGGCAAGGAAATCGCCATCGGACACGTCGGCGATCTTCCCCTGGTCGAGGATCCGATTCGACTGCACCCGGCCGATTCGCTGGTCCTGACGAGGGAGGGAACGGCGGTACCGGCGCGATATCGCAACAAGCCGCACGTCGCCTGTACACTCCCCGAAGCTTTCGCCACGGCGGTTGCGGGCCAACCGGTTTTCTTCGACGACGGCAAGATCGAAGGCCGCATCCGCGAGGTCCACCCTGATTACATGCTGGTGGAGATTCTGCACACCGGCGCGGGCGAGGCCAAGCTGGGTTCGGCGAAGGGTATCAATTTCCCGGACACCGAACTCGGACTCGGCGCGATGACGGAGAAGGACCGGCACGATCTTGATTTTGTCGCCGAACACGCGGATATCGTCGGCCTGTCCTTCGTGCGGCGCCCTGAAGATGTATGGGAACTGCAAAAGGAACTGACGGCGCGCGGCAAGAGCGGCCTGGGAATCATTTTGAAGATCGAAACTCGTCAGGGATTTGACACGCTCCCGCTCATCATGATCGCGATCGAAGTCGGTTTCGAGCGTCTCGCCGAAGTCCAGGAGGAAATCCTGTGGCTGAGCGAAGCTGCGCACATGCCGGTGATCTGGGCGACGCAGGTGCTGGAAACCTTAGCCAAAACGGGCACTCCCTCGCGAGCCGAGGTAACCGACGCCGCGATGGGTGTGCGTGCCGAGTGCGTCATGCTCAACAAGGGCGAACACATCGTCGACGCCGTCCTGTTTCTCGATCACGTCCTGCACCGCATGCAGAAACATCACATGAAGAAGCGCTCCATGCTACGTCGCCTGGCCGTCGCGCAAGTTAACCCCGCCGGGTCCCCTGTATCGTAAACATCGTCCGCGCACAGTGAGGGCGTCGTTCGCGAACTTCTCGATTTTGGGCCGCGTTATGGATGATGCAATCGGGTTTGACCCGCCTATAGTGAGCACATCTTTGGGCTGTTCAAGCGACTGCACGCGAAGGCGTATCCTGGCACCGGTCTCGGTTTCGCCATTTGCCGCCGGATACTGACGAGGCTGTGGTGGCGCCGCGGCGCATAGTGTTACCCGATCCGCCTGATGTCCAACATGATCGGTGCCCCGGCGCTATCCACGTATCGCCCGCTTCCAACGGCCGGTGCGGATTTGCGCGTTTGTGGTTGCGGTATACATAGCTGCGAAAACCGGATAAGCTGAGAAAGTTTGTCGCCGAGCAAACCCAGGGGGCCCGAATATGTCTACGCGCCGTAAGATGAGTCGTCGCAAACTGCTAAAGGGAAGCGTGGTCGCTGCTGCGGCTGCCAACGCAGCAACCGCTCTTGGCGCTCTCGCCGCAACGCCGCAAGCGAAAGCCGCGGAGGCAAACGCGCCCGCCGGGCTCGGCGGCAAAGTCTACTACAAGGACAATCCCAGCTACGAGACGTTTCGTAAAGCGGCCACGTGGAACGCGCGCAAGCCGAACCGCTATCCGAACGCCATCGTGTTCCCGGAGAACGTCGACGACGTGATGGCCGCAGTAAAGCTCGCGAAGGCCAACAACTGGCAGGTGGCGACGCGCTCCGGCGGCCACAGCTTCACCGGATCTCATACCCGCGACAACGCGGTGCTCATCAACATCTATAAGATGAAGGAACTCAAGGTCGACGCCAAGAACCGTACGGCTGTCGTGAGTCCCGCATGGTTCGGCGACCAGCTCAACGACGAACTGGCCAAGGATAACCTCGTGGCATTAACCGCGCACGATCCCACGGTTGGGATCGGCGGATTCACCTTGTGCGGCGGCCATAGCACCCTTGGCCGCATGTACGGGCCCGCGTGCGCGAGTCTCGAAGCTCTCGATCTAGTGAACGCCGATGGCGAGCTGATTCACGCCGACGAGAAACAAAATACCGACTATTTGTGGGCGGCGCGCGGCTCCGGTCCGGGCTTCTTCGGCGTTGCGGTGCGCTTCTATCTGAAGCTGTATCCTCTCCCGACGCATCGCATGTCGAGCGGCTTCATCTTCGAACCCGAGGCGATCGACGAGGTATCCGAGTGGCTCGGCACGCATCAGAACGCGTTTCCGAAGTACCTGGAGTCAGTGATGACCGGCGGCACAACCAAAGAGGGCAAATCGTATGTTCGCATGGGCGGCACCGTTCATGCCTCTTCGGAGAAGGAAGCGGATGAGGCCTTGAAGCTCGTCGAAAACAGCCCCGTGGTTGCGAAGGCAACTTCAAAGCGCCTGCGGACTCCCTACACGGGCAAAGGCAATGGCGGCGGCATCATCCCCGGCTCCCGCCAGATCCTGGACGGCCTGTGGGTTACCGCCACTCCCGATCAAATCATGCAGCACGGGCGCGACGCGTTCCTCAAGCTGCCCACGAAAGAATCGTTCATGCTGTGGCTGCACTGGGGACCGCCCCACAAACTGCCCGACATGGCATATTCGCTGCAAGGCGATATTTACATGTCGCCGAACGCTATCTACTACGATGCGGCGGACGACGCCCGTTGCGCGGCCTGGTCCGCCGATGTGATTTCGAAGCTCCGTCCGCTGGCGAACGGCTCCCAGATGAACGACGAGAATATGCAGTTCAATAAAGGCCCGTATCTCTCGAAGGAAAGCGCCGCCAAGCTCGACACCTTGCGCAAGAAGTACGATCCGCAGCGGCGCTTCGCCGGATTTCTTACGTAAGTCCGGGCCGGCCGAAAAGCTCTAACAGCGGCTCGCACCAAGGGCGTCTGGGCATCGAACCAACTCGCGAACTTGCTACCTAACACTGCTTTGAACTCCTCAATTTGTTTGCTGCCAGCGTCTCGAAAAGCTGTTGCCGCCGTTCTAAGGTGAGCTTGGGCGCGCTATGAAGTTCTAGCCAGGCTGAAGGTATTGCGGTCCCGCCGGACGTCCGTCAAAGCGCCCTCGCCGCAGGCAGCGCTAAAAGAAAATGGCTGGTCAGGCATTCGCTAGTTTGGGGAGTGTTTACGCTAATACAAACCAGAACTATGGGCCGGGGTGGGCACAAAAATAGGCAAAGTTGGCCGGGGGTCAGATTTTCGCGCATCGCCAACGCGCCAGTAAGCTTATGAAGCGGTTAGGGGTTAGCTGGAGCCACCCGCCAGGATCGAACTGGCGACCTGCTGATTACGAATCAGCCGCTCTACCAACTGAGCTAGGGTGGCCCTAGACTCACATTATCACACGCATCCATTTGAATCACACAACGGATGCCGCCAAAAATCCGCCGGAATTGCCGATAATGAAGATGTACGTTGCTTGCGCATGGATATGAATCGTTCTAGCCCGCTGGACGGGCTTGACCGGGAGGCGGCCCTCGCCCGTGTGGGAGGCGACATCGATCTCCTCAAGGATATAGCTCGGGTTTTCCTGGACGACTGCCCGCGCGCGCTCGCGGAACTACGCAAAGCGGGGACGAACAACGACTGCGTCCTGGCGGAACAGGCGGCGCACAGTTTGAAGGGCGCAGCCTCCAATTTCGGAGCAGGACGGGTGGTGGAGACCAGCCTGCATATTGAAAAGATGGGCCGCGCGGGAAAGCTGGACGGTTTTGAATCCGCCGTGGAGTCGCTCGAGTCCGCTCTGGCGCTTTTGCGCAGCGAACTCGAAGCGCTTCTCAAGACGTCCTAGCAGGATGCTGAAAAAGGCCCAAATCCGCTTGCTGACGCGCGAGGTCAGAAACGTGCTCGGGTGTCTGCAAGCATTTACCGAGCCGCGACCGCGAGGGAGCGATAGCATAGCGGCCTTTTTCAGCGCGCCCGCCTGACGCCGGTGAGCCCGATCGCGCAAGTCCGGCCCCAGGGGTCGCGGCTTCACCGTGTGAGCCACACCTGCTATTATCAAGTTTCACCCCGGCATGTCATCTCCTGTTCCCATCGTTTGTGCGCATAGTCCCGATTCGGACGACGCTTATATGTTCTATGCGCTGGCAACGCGCAAGATTCGTTCGAACCTGGTCGACTTTCATCACGAGCTCTCCGACATCGAGACATTGAATCAAAAAGCCCGTCAGGGCGAGTATGAGTTGACCGCGGTTTCCTATCACGCGTATCCGTACATTGCGGATAAATACAAGCTGATGGCCGCCGGATCGAGCATCGGAGATGGTTACGGGCCCATGGTGGTGGCCGCCAAACCCCTGAGCGTCGAGGATTTGAAAGGGAAACGCATTGCGATTCCCGGCCGCATGACCACTTCCTATCTGGCGCTGCGGCTCATGCAGCCGGATTTCGAGGCCGTTGAGACCCCCTTTGATAAAATTCTCGAAGCCGTGAAAGAGGGCCGCGTCGACGCCGGCTTGATCATCCACGAAGCGCAGCTGACCTATAGTAAGGAAGGTTTTCACAACGTCATCGATCTGGGGCGCTGGTTCAAGAACACGTATGCGTTACCGCTCCCGCTCGGGGCGAACGCGCTGCGCCGCGACCTTACGCCGGAGGTCGCTTCGGAATGCTGCCGCCTGATGCGCGAAAGTATCCAGTATGCGCTGGATCATCGCGAAGAAGCCCTGAACTACGCCATGCAGTTTGCCCGCGACATGGAGCCGTCGCTCGCTGAAAAATTCGTGGGTATGTATGTGAATCATTACACCGTGGACTGTGGGGAAATCGTGCCGAAAGCCGCGCAGAAGCTCCTGGATCTGGGCTATGAGGCAGGGTTGATTCCGCACCGCGTTGAGCTTGAGTTCGCGCGTTGAACAAGACGACTTTCATTCTTCTGGCTCTCGCCGCCGCATCCACGGCGCTCGCGCAATCCGCCGATTCCGACCCCAAACAACGTGTGCGCGCCGTGCGCGATCTGGGCAAACAAGGCGAAGAGGTGATTCCCCAAGTGATTCCCTACCTGGGGGATGCCGAAGTGAGCGTGCGCATCGAAGCGGCCAAGGCGCTGGTGGAAATCGGGGGTCCCAAGACCGTGGACGGCCTGATCCGGGCGTGTGCCGATAACGATCCGGAAGTGCAGATCCGCGCGACCGACGGTCTGGTGAACGTCTACATTCCGGGTTACGTAAAGACGGGACTCAGCGGGACACTTTCCCGCGCCGGTAATTCGGTCAAGGGCAAGTTCACCGATACCGACGATCGCGTGATTGACGCGTATATCATGGTGCGGCCCGATGTGATCGCCGCACTCGGGAAACTGGCGCGCGGCGCGGCAAACTTCGATGCGCGCGCGGACGCCGCCCGGGCGATCGGGATTCTGCGCGGGCGCGACGCGGTGCCCGATCTGATCGAGGCGTTGCATTCCAAAGACGATAAGTTGATGTACGAGTCGCTGGTGGCGCTGCAGAAAATTGGAGATCCAACGGCTGCTCCGCGCGTGACGTTCCTGTTGCGCGATCTTGAGGAAAAAATCCAGGTCCAGGCGCTTGAGACCGTCGGCCTGCTGCGCGATAGGAGCGCCGCGCCGGATGTTCGCGACGCGCTACAGCATGCGCGCTCGGTGCGCGTACGCCGGGCCGCGCTCGAAGCGCTCGCAATGATCGCGGATCCCGCCGACCGCACGCTCTTCCTGAATAATCTGAAAGATCGCGACGACGGTGTGCGCGCGGCGGCCGTGGAAGGCCTGGGGCGTGTGCGCAATCCCACCGACCGGATGGCAGCGGAGCAGGCCTTCAACGACGAACACGCAATGAGTCCGCGGCTTTCGGCGGCGTTCGCGCTGGTGGAGCTGGGGCAGTTGAACACGGCCCAGTTCGGACCGCTGCGCTATCTGGTCAACGCGCTGAACCAAAGATCCTGGCGCGGCGTGGCCATCGCCTTTGTCATCGAGCTCGCGCGCGACCCGCAGATCCGGCAGGCGATCTATACGATGCTGCCCGATTCGACCAAGGATGAGAAGCAGGAGATTGCGATGGTGCTTGCGCGCTCGGGCGATAAGGATAGCGTCGCCGTTCTCGAAGGCTTATCGCGGGATCCCGATCCGGACGTGGCCGCCGAGGGAATCCGCGATCTGCGCGCGTTGCGTGCGCGGCTCCCGTAGCAATCTGAGTTTCCCCACACGGCGTTGTCATCCCGAGCCAAGTCCAGGGATAAAACTCCGTCGATTGGCTGTTGCCCAGCCCTTCTCGCGCCCGTCATCCCGAACGAAGTCGAGGGATCTGCTGTTCGTCTGCGGCCACGAATAAATGCAGCTTCTTCGCGGCGCTCGGAGTGACGGACGCCCCAAATACAAAAACCGCGCCCACCCGAAGGCGGACGCGGCAGGTCGAGGAAATGAATCTCGAAGGAGAGAGTTACTTCGCCTTCTTCTGTTTCTGCTGGCCGACGCGGACTTTGAACTGCTTCGCCTGGGCTTCCTGATAGCTCTTCCAGTCGAACCGCTGGGCCGCATCCGAGAGATATTTGTTGACGTCGAGGTCCTTCGGCAATACGGCCATCAGACTGGCCGTCATCGTGCCGTCCGGGCTCGTGATCCGATAACGCTTCACGTTGGCAATTGACATAACGATCTCAGGATAACACGGACGAGGGCTCTCTTCCGTTACCCCAACAATGCGGCCTCGGTGGCGCACGTTGATGTGGCGCACGTTCTTAACGTGCCGCGTCGACAATCGTGTCGACGCTTCTACGGGGTTGACCTCTCCGCCGGCCAGGTGTCGAGAAAGTCTCGACACGGCACGCACAGTGCGTGCGCCACATCGCTCGAAGCGATTTATCATAGGCACCAGAGTGTAGGAATCGGGACGCTCGGCCGAATGTGCCACTAGATGAGCCATCATCATCGAAAACCCGACGACATTCACGAGTTCATTGAGGACGCCGAAGCTCGACAGCGCAATATCGTCTTCCCGGAAACGGTTCGTGGCGGGCGCTCGGCCGATGCCTTCCTTTGGCGGGGCTCTCCCAATCCGCCGCTGGTTCAACGAATCGCCGCGTGGCTGTTTGGTCTGCAATTCGTTGTTTTGGGACTGCTTTTCTCGTGGGGCGCCACGCGGGCGGGCAGGCAGAGGCCCATCACGGGTGACTCAATGTTTGGCCTCGGGGCGTTCTCGCTGATCGGATTGTTTTGTCTCCTCCTCGGCATCCGAATATTCCGCAACGGATTTCCCAGAAAGTAATCCTCGAATCGTCGCCTCCGTACCACCGGTACGATATACTTTCCACTGCGACATACCTCAGGAGAATTTCATGCGGCGAATCGGATTTCGGCCTTCTTCCATCAGCCTTCGGCTGGCATTTCTCAGTTTTGTAATTGCCTCGTTAACCTTGCCCGCTTCCGCGCAAACCGGCGCAAAAAACGGCGAGTGGAACACCTATGGGGGCGATCTCGGCAACACGCGCTACGCTCCGCTGAATCAGATCAACGCGTCGAATTTCAATAAACTTCAAATTGCCTGGCGATTCCACACCGATAACCTCGGTCCGCGCCCCGAATATAATCTCGAATCGACGCCGCTGGTGGTCAAAGGCGTGATGTATTCCACAGCGGGCACCCGGCGTTCCGTCGTCGCCGTCGACGCGGGCACCGGCGAGCTTTTGTGGGTTCATGGGGAGAACGAAGGCAAGCGCGGACAAAATGCCCCGCGCCAACTCTCTGGACGCGGCCTGGCCTATTGGACCGACGGCCGTGAGGAGCGCATCATTTACGTCACGCCCGGATATCGCATGGTCGCGCTGAATGCGAAGACCGGCGCACCGGTCACGAGCTTCGGCACCAACGGCATCGTCGATCTGAAAGTGGACGACGATCAGGAGATCGATCCGATCACCGGCGAAGTCGGACTGCATGCGGCGCCGGTCGTAGCAAAGGACGTGGTCATCATCGGGGCCGCGCATCGTTCCGGCGGAGTTCCTCGCGCCCGCAAAAACGTGAAAGGTTTCGTGCGCGGATTCGATGTGCGCACGGGAAAGCGCCTGTGGGTTTTCCACACCATCCCCAGGCCGGGTGAATTCGGCTACAACACGTGGGACAGCGATTCCGCCGATTACACCGGCAACACCGGCGCGTGGGCGCAGATGAGCGTGGATGAGGATCTGAACCTCGTTTATCTTCCCGTGGAATTGCCCACCGGCGATTACTATGGCGGCCATCGTCCCGGCAACGGACTTTTTGGTGAAAGCATCGTCGCGGTGGATCTGCATACCGGCATTCGTAAGTGGCATTACCAACTGGTGCACCACGGCATTTGGGACATGGACATCCCGTGCGCCCCCATGCTCGTGAACATCAACGTGAACGGGCGCGCGGTGAGAGCCCTCGCGCAGCCCACGAAACAGGCGTTCCTATATATGTTTAATCGCGAGACGGGCGAGCCGATTTTCCCGATCGTGGAAAAGCCGGTGGAGCAATCCACGGTGCCCGGAGAGAAGACCAGTCCGACGCAGCCTTTCCCGACCAAGCCTCCGGCCTACGATCGCCAGGGCTTCGTCCTGGACGATCTGATCGATTTCACGCCGGAGCTGCATGCCGAAGCGGAAAAAATCGTGGCGCGCTACAAGCTGGGCCCGGTCTTCACGCCTCCGGTAGTCAGCAAGGCGGGCGGCCCTCTGGGTACGCTCGCCATGGCCACGGCGCAGGGCGGAACCGTGTGGCAGGGCGGTTCGTACGATCCGGAAACGCACATCGCGTATTTGTATTCGCGCAAGTCGGCGTCGATCCTGGGACTGGTTCCCCCGGCTCCCAACACCACGGATTTCGCATGGGTACAGGGCACGGCGACCGCCGGCGCGCGTGCCTCCGGCGGAGCGGGCGCGGATGCGAGTGCCGCACCGGGCGCGGGTCCCGCGGAAGATAACGAAGCGACTCTGGCCGTGCGCGGATTGCCGCTGATGAAACCGCCGTATGGACAGATCACGGCGATCAATCTGGATCGCGGCGAGATTCTGTGGCAGGTGGCGCACGGCGAAACACCCGACAACGTGAAAAATAATCCCGCTTTGAAGGGCGTGACCATTCCGCGCACCGGACGCGCGGGGATCATCGGAACGCTGGTGACGTCGAGCCTGGTGATCGCGGGCGAAGCGGGGAACGCGACGTATCCGGAAGGCCGCGGCGCGATGCTACGAGCCTACGATAAAACCAACGGCAAAGACGCGGGCGCGGTGTTCATGCCAGCTCCGCAGACGGGTTCGCCGATGACGTATATGCTGAACGGCAAGCAGTACATTATTGTCGCGATCGGCGGCGCAAATCATCCGGCGGAGTTCGTCGCGTACAAGCTCGCGGATAATTAGAGGCCACAGGTCAGAGGTCAAGTAGCTCGCGTGCGAGTAATCCTGTGGGAGCACGGCTCCGCTCTTGACGCCGTTTCATGCGACCACGGAACCGAAGCGGAAATTCTGGCCCATCACGCTGATTGCCGATGACCCGTGTCCTTCGATCTCTATCTCCCAAAAGATTCAATCTCTTCGAGTTCACAACCACGCCACTCCGCGCCACGCGGCCGTATACAAAGATCAAGAGTTCCGGGTTCTGCCATCGGAAGCCGGGCCACGAAACGCGCACGAGTACTCGAGTCTCCGTCGCGTTCAGCGTCAAACAGATCGCCTTGTGCCCTGCGTGCGATGAGCCGAGACGTACCGAGCGTTACAGTGTACCGACAGTCATGAGCGTTAAAGTGAACCCACGCCGTTGCGGGAAAACAAACGGCTGCGCCTGTCGCGTAGCAAAACGGCAGCTCGCCCACCGTGCGGGTTAATAACCGGAGAAAGCGCGCTTTCGAATACCGAGCCGCGAAAGTAACCGAGCCGCGACCGCAAGGGAGCGTAAATGAGCGGGCCAATCGCTCAACCGAGCCGCGACCGCAAGGGAGCGTAAATGAGCCAATCGCTCAACAGAGCCGCGACCGCGAGGGAGCGTAAACCAACGGGCGAATTCTCTTGATCGGAGCCCCTTCGTATGGGAGACGTGTGTCTACTCGCGAGTTCCTCGCGCCCGGACCGCCTACTCATACCGGAGCGCTTCGGTCGGATTCAATTTCGCCGCCCGATTCGCCGGCAGAATTCCAAACACGAGACCCACGAGCACGGAAACTCCGAACGCCACAGCGATCGAGAGCGGGGAAATGGGGACGGCAAAATCGTCGGTGAAGTAGCGGACGCTTAACGGGATCGCGACGCCGATGGCGATGCCGGCCACACCTCCCAGCAGGCTGATGGTCACGGCCTCCGCGAGAAACTGTTCGAGAATATCTCTCCGTGCGGCTCCCACGGCCATGCGCAGTCCGATCTCACGGGTGCGCTCGGTGACGGTCACCAGCATGATGTTCATGATGCCGATCCCGGAGATAATCAGCGCGAGCGCGGAAACCAGCATCAGCACAACCGTGAGCACGGTGGCGATGCGGCGCGCGGCCGAGAGAATCGCCGCGAGATTATCCACGCGATACCGTCCGCCGGGGCGATGACGGCTTTCGATGATGCGCTGGACCATGATGGTCAAAGGCTCCACGTCGGCGGCGCTTTTCGCCTGAACGTAGAGTGGATCGATGCGTTCGATGGGCGCGAAATAGCGCAGCACCGAGAGCGGAATCAGCGCGTTCTCGCCGGAGAGTTCTGAGAGCCCGAAACTTTCGGTGCGCTCCTTGAACGTGCCGATGACGGTGAACTGAAGGCCGTGGATCTTGATCGTCTCGCCGATAGAGGCGCTTTGCGATCCGAACAGACGCTTGGCGAGCTTTTCCATCAGCAAAGCGACACGGGCGCGCTGGGCGACGTCGGTCGCGTCGAAGAAACGCCCGGCGAGCAGATCGAGATTGCGGACCTTAGGATATTCGGCGTCCGCGCCGATGATGGCGACATCCAGCTCATCGCCGCCCTGGATTCGCATGCGGTCGTAGCTGTTCATGACACCGGTGGCGGCCACTATGCGCGTGCCCAATTGATTGCGCACCGCTTCCACGTCGGAGATCTTGATATAGTCCGCGGCCGCCGCGCCCATGGAAGGATTGTTGCCGGCGTCGTACTGGGCGTAAATCAGGTTGGAGCCGATGCGCTGAATTTGGTCCAGAATGTAATCGCGGCTGGTCAGCGAGATGGTGACCACCAGGATGACGGAGGCGTTGCCGATGACCAGACCGAGCGCCGTCAGGAAAGCCCGGAACTTATTGGCGCGCAACGAGTGAAAACTAAACCGGATCGCTTCGGCGTGAAACATCAGAGCTGTGGGAATTCCCTTCTCCACGATACTGCTTCCCGCACAAATTTTGGAAATATCGGGTCCCCGGGAAAGCCGGCGCGAAGCATTCGGGCTGCCGGAGCGTCTATAGTATAGGGCGGGCGGCAGGCCCGCCGTTTGATTGGCGACGGGCGTTAGGCCCGCGTTTCGCCGTCTTCCGGCGGCGGCTGTTCGTTTAAGGTGTCCGTCGCGGTGTTTAGGGGATGTAGTATCCTGAAAGACGGATTCTCGAATCAATTTCTGTGGAGGTCGTCGCGGCCATGTCTGGTACGTTACGTAAATTACTGTTGGTTTTACCGGTTAGCCTTCTTTTTTCCCTGAGCGCATGGGCCCAGACGGCGGCGTTTGAAGGGACCATCAAGGCTCCGGACGGCAAGCCTATCGCGAATGCGGTCATGAAGATCGAGCGCCAGGACGTCAAGGGCAATTACACCGTAAAAACGGATAAAAAAGGCCACTATTTCTACGGCGGCCTGCCGCTGGGGAATTACAAGATCACGGTGGTGGTGGACGGGCAGGACCGCGGGTTCCAGACCGGACGCACGAAGGTCGGCGAGACGGTTGATGTGAGCTTCAACCTGAACGCGGAATCGGCGCCGGCGGTGGATAACGACGCCAATCGCGGGCTGACCCCGGCGGAGAAGGCGGCGCAGGAAAAGAAGGATAAGGAAAACTCCGCGACCATGGCGAAAAACAAGGCGCTCAACGACGCCTTTAATGCCGGCAAGGCGGGCATGGCCGCCAACAATTGGGATGCGGCGATCGACGGCTTCACGAAGGCCACCGAAGTGGATCCGATGCAGCACGTGGTGTGGGGAAATCTCGCGGATTCCTACGCCAGCCGCGCCAAGATGAAGACCGGAGCGGACCAGGCCGCGGATCTGGAAAAGGCCGCCGATGCGTACCAGAAGGCGATCGCGCTGAAGGGCGATGACGCCGCGTATCACAACAATTACGCGCTGGTGCTCGCGCAGGGCAAGAAGTATGACGAGGCGCAGGCGGAACTGACCAAAGCCGCGCAGATCGATCCACCCAACGCGGGCAAGTATTATTTCAACCTTGGCGCCGTGTACGTGAACACAGGGAACATGGACCCGGCCGCCACGGCTTTCAAGAAGGCCATTGAAGTGGATCCGAACTATGCGGACGCTTACTATCAATATGGCTTGTCCTTGATGGGCAAAGCGTCTACCGACCCGAGCGGCAAGATCGTCGCGCCTCCGGGAACCGCCGAAGCGTTCCAGAAGTATCTGGATCTGAAACCGGACGGGCCCTTCGCGCAGCCTTCGAAGGACATGATCACGAGCCTGGGCGCGACGGTGCAGACCAACTTCTCGACCAAGCAGGGAAATAAGAAGAAATAGCCTCCGCGAAAGCGGATTTTGCCAGGGCCCGCGCCTGCCGGCGGGCCTTAAACCTCCGGAGCGAAATCGTACCGGAGTGAAGGTCCCTCCTAACAATTCATGCTGCGCGCGCTAGTGGAGATGGTCGTCACGCTGGCGGCGGTCTACCTGGTGCGCCAGATTCTGGGAATTCTCGTGAACTCCTTCAAAGGTGGCTTCGGAGGATTTTCCTCACCCGGCGGATCCGCGCGCGGTCCGGGCGCAACCGCTCCCAAGCCCGGCGTCGTAGGCGAGCTGAAAAAGGATCCCGTGTGCGGGACTTTTATTTCCACCGAGACGGCGTTTCAAAAGCACGTGCACGGCGAAACGTATTATTTTTGCTCGATGGAGTGCCGCGACAAATTCAACGGATAAAATCGCACGAGGCCGGGGCGCCCGGCGAGCCAAAAGGCCACGAGCAGGAAAAAGGTCCAAATCCGCTTGCGCGCGCGAGGGAGCGGTAGCGTAAATAGTTTTTCAGCACCCTGCTAAGCTTTCCAGTCGGGCGTTTCCACGTAAGCTCGGGTGATATCCGCGATGGTGCGGGTCCCGCAGTTCCCCATGACCAGCTTCAATTCGCCTTGCAGAATTTCGAGGACGCGATCGACGCCGGACTGGCCGAACGCGCCGAGTCCCCACAGGAACGGACGCCCGATGCCGACGGCGGTCGCGCCGAGCGCGAGCGCTTTAAAAACGTCGGTTCCGCGCCGGACCCCTCCGTCGACGAAAACCGGCATGCGCTGGCCGACTTCGGCAACCACCTCGGGGAGCGCCTGAATCGTAGCGCGCGAGGTTTCCGTGGACCGTCCGCCGTGGTTCGAGACAAGAATTCCATCGAGGCCGTGCTCGAGGCCAAGGCGCGCGTCCTCCCGCGTGTCGATGCCCTTAATCAGAAGCTTCCCTTTCCAGAAGGCGCGGAGACGCGCGACGAAGGCCCAATCCATGGCGGGATTCTGCGTCCGCACGCCGGTCATGTCGATGCCGTCGTACATGCGGCGTTCCTCGATCGAGGTGCCGGGCTCGCCGGGGCCATGGCAGGCGACGCAGGAACGCAGATCCTTCGGACGCGTGCGGCGGTAGGTCTCGCTGTTGCGTCCGGTGGTGTTATCGACGGTGAGCGCGACGACGGTGGCGCCGGAGGCTTCGACGCGGCGCAGCAGCTTCTCGCAAACCTCCCAGGACGTGGGCGCGTAAAGTTGATACCAGACCGGGCGGCCGAGCGCCTGATTCACTTCTTCAATGGCCACGGAAGTGGTGGTCGAGAGTACCTGCAAGGCGCCGCGAGCCTTGGCGGCGCGCGCCACGGCGATCTCTCCTTCCGGGAAAAAAGACTTCTCACCGCCGGTGGGGCACAAAAAAATCGGGCTGTTATAAGTGGTCCCCCACAGATCCACGCGAGAATCGACCTTGGTCGCGTCATGCAGACGCCGCGGCCGCAGTTGCACGTGCTGATATCCTTCGCGATTGGCTCGCAAGGTCGAGTCATCGTCGACGCCGCTCGCCATGTAGGCCCAGTGGCCGGGATTCACCTTGCGCCGCGCGGCAGGCTCGAAATCGAAAACGTTCAACGCATCGCCAGGATTGGCGATCACATCGGAGGTGGAAGCCGGCGGCCTGCCCGGAAGCCGAACGGCTGAGAAACGCGGCCGCGCCTCCGAGGGCAGCTACATAGGGGCTCGCCGCGACGAATTTGAGGAACGCGCGACGGGCAGAGCTTTGGGCGGCCGATTCCCCGGCGCCGGATGATTGCGTCATGGTTCGCATTTTACCGCGTCGCGCGCCTACCCTAGAGGAATGAAACTGTGCGATCTGGCGGCCGCTTTGGGTTGCGAACTGAAGGGCGCGGGCGATCTGGATATTACGGGCGTCGCGGGCATGGAGCGGGCCGGTCCCACGGAGCTCACGTTTCTCGCCAATCCAAAATACGGGCACAAGGTGAAGCATTCGCGTGCGGGCGCGATTCTGGTGTCGAAACCCCTCGAAGACGGTAGCGCCGCCCAGTTGCTCTCCTCAAATCCATACGTGGATTTCGCGCGCGCTCTGGAATTGTTTTATCAGCCGCCGAAGCCCTCGCCCGGAATCCATCCGATGGCCGCCATCGCGGCGACGGCCAAAATCGGCGAGAACGCGTCGATCGGGGCATTCGCCGTGGTGGGCGAGCACGTGGTGATCGGGCGCAATGCCGTGCTGCGGCCGCACGTCGTGATCTACGAGGGCGCGCACATCGGAGACGATTTCCTCGCGCATTCGCACGCCGTGGTGCGCGAATTCTGCCGCATTGGACATCGCGTGATTCTGCAGAACGGGGCGGTGATCGGAGGCGACGGCTTCGGCTTCGCGAAGCGCGCCGATGGGACCCATTACAAGATCGTGCAGAGCGGCGTGACGGTGATCGAGGACGACGTGGAGATTCAAACGCTGACTTCCGTGGATCGCGCCACGGTGGGCGAGACGCGCGTCCGGCGCGGCGCGAAAATCGACAGCCTGGTGCAGGTGGGCCACGCGTGCGAGGTGGGCGAGGACAACATTATTTGCGCGCAGACGGGCCTCGCGGGATCGAGCGTGCTGAAAAAGAATGTTCTGCTCGCGGGACAGGTGGGGATTTCGGGACATCTGACAATCCACGACAACGCGGTCATCTATGCGCAGAGCGGGATCGGCGGCGACGTGGCGGCGGGCGCGGTGATGAGCGGGTCGCCGGCGTTTGAAGCGCGCGAGTGGCTGCGCGCCATCACTGCGTTTCCGAAGCTCCCGGAGATCCTGAAGCGCTTGCGCGAGCTCGAACGGCGCGTGGAGGGACACTCCGAAAAATCGTGAGTCTGCGGCGCGCGGTTCGGGGTCCGGGCACAATGAGACAATATTCTCGGCGCGCCTCGGTCGCAGAGCAGCCGCGCCCCGGCCCGAAAAATACATATTGCCATGAACGAAAAACATTTTGACGTTGAAGGACGGCTGCCGCTCGCGTATCGCAATCGGGAGTTTATGGACACGCCCGCCGCGCGGCCCTTGCGGATTATGAGCGAATATCTGTATCCGCTCTCACACTTCCGCAACGAGAAAATCCACGATACGGTGGTTTTCTTCGGCTCCGCGCGCTTGCTCGAGATGGGACCGCTCGGGCGTTATTACAACGAGGCGCGGGAGCTTGCGCGTCGCCTGACGGAATGGTCCGACGGTCTGGAGGAGGCGTCGCGGCGTTTCGTCGTGTGCAGCGGAGGCGGCCCGGGAATCATGGAAGCAGCCAATCGTGGCGCTCACGATGCCGGAGGCAAGACTGTCGGGCTCAACATCGGATTGCCGCACGAGCAGCGTCCAAATCCCTTCATCACGCCGCAGCTCAACTTCGAATTCCATTATTTTTTCATGCGAAAGTTCTGGTTCGCATATCTGGCGAAGGCGCTCATCGTATTTCCGGGTGGTTTCGGGACGCTCGACGAACTGACCGAGATCCTGACGCTGGTGCAAACGCAGAAGCTGATGAAGAAGATTGTGGTGGTGCTGTATGGGACCACCTACTGGAAAGAGATCATCAACTTCGACGCGCTGGCGCGGTACGGCATGATCGCCGAGGAGGATTTGAAGTTGTTCGATTTCGCCGACGACGTCGAGTCCGCATTTACGCTCTTGAAAGAGGGGCTCACGGCCCATTATTTGCAGCCGGGCAAGGAAGAGCCGGAGATCGCCAAGACGCAGGTGTAAGAGCTACGTATGGTGGATCTCCGCTGCACGAAGGCCTCAAGTTTGCCGCGGAACCCGCGGCAGGCTGCCTGATACAATCGTTGCAGAAGCCCAATCGGTGGGGACGTAGCTCAGTTGGATAGAGCGGCCGCCTCCTAAGCGACAGGTCGGCAGTTCGAATCTGCCCGTCCCTACCAGAAATCCCGCGCTTTCAATTCGCGCAAGCCCGCGAGTTTACCAATTCTTAAGGCCCTTCGCTCCAATATCGCGACGATAGTGCATCCCATCGAAATGAATGTGGTCGACGGCGGCATACGTATTGCGGATCGCGGCCGGCAGGTCTGCGCCGGAAGCCGTGACGCCAAGGATTCTGCCTCCAGCGGTCTCGAGTCCTTGAGGAGTGAGCTTGGTTCCGGCGTGAAATACCTGGGTTTCGGAATTGTTTTGCGCGGCGACGTCGATGCCCGAAATGAGATCGCCGGTGCGGGGCTTCGCCGGATATCCCGCAGCGGTCAAAACAACGCAAACGGAAGGATCGCGCTTCCAGTGGAGAGAAGCGCCCGAAAGGTTTCCGTTCGCGGCACGGAATAGAGTGTCCGCGAAGCCGCCGGCGAGCCTATGCATTAAAGGCTGTGTTTCCGGATCGCCGAGACGCACGTTGAATTCGATGACCTTCGGCCCAAGGGCTGTCATCATCAGGCCGGCGTAGAGAAATCCAGTGAATCCTGTGGCGCGGACCGCGGGCTCGATGATGGTATCGAGAATAATCTGCGTGTCGACCGCGGAGACAATACGGCCATCGCAGTACGCACCCATGCCTCCCGTATTGGGCCCGGTATCGCCGTCGAAAATTGTCTTATGATCCTGGGTTGCTTCGAAAGGGATCACGTTACGGCCGTCGCTGATCACGATGAAGCTGACTTCCTCGCCCTGCAGAAACTCTTCGATGACCAAAAGCGGACCGAGAGTTTGGATCGCAGCCTGCGCCTCCGCGGCGTCGTGCGCAATGATCACGCCTTTGCCCGCGGCCAGTCCATCGGCTTTTACGACGACGGGAAAAGAAAATTCGCGGAGTGCGCCGCGGGCTTCTTCGTAGGAGCTCGCCTGGACGAAGCGGGCCGTGGGAATACCGGCGCGCTGCATGAAGGCCTTCGCATACATCTTGCTCGATTCGAGCCGGGCCTGCTCCTGGGAAGGGCCGAAGATACACAAGGAGTGCGCGCGAAAGCGATCAACGATCCCTTCGGAAAGGGGGATCTCAGGACCGACGACGGTGAGATCCGCACCGACGGATTCGGCGGCGGCCAGGGTATCCGTCGTATCGATCAGCCGGGCAACCTGGGCGATTCCCGGATTTCCGGGCGCGGCGAATATCTGATGATCTTCCTTCGAAAGCCGCCAGGCGATGGCGTGTTCGCGGCCTCCGCCGCCAATGACGAGAATTTTCACGGTGAAGTGCCAGTTTAACGCGTCCGCTAGAATGAAAACGTGGCAACCCGATATCAGGTGATCGTCGTGGGCGCCGGCCATGCTGGCTGCGAGGCGGCGCGTGCGTGCGCGCGTCTTGGTCTCCGCACGGCCATGATCACCATGAATACGGACCTGATCGCCCAGATGTCGTGCAATCCTGCGATCGGGGGCATCGCCAAGGGCCACCTGGTCAGGGAGATCGACGCGCTCGGCGGGGTGATGGGCGAAGTGACGGACGCGGTGGGCATTCAATTTCGCCTGTTGAATACCAGTCGCGGGCCGGCCGTATGGTCGCCCCGAGCGCAATGCGATAAAAAGCAATATCGCCTGAAGATGCGGGAGCTCCTGGAGAAAGAGGCAAATCTCCGCATTCTTCAGGCTGAGGTCGCCGAGCTTGTGATCACGGATCCGCCTGCGAGACGGATTAAGGGCGTTCTATTGCGCGATGGTCGCACGATCGAGGCAGATGCCGTGGTCGTCACTACAGGAACCTTTTTGAACGGGCTCGCGCATATCGGGGAGCAAACGTACAGTTGCGGGCGGAATGGTGAGGCCGCATCGAATCTGCTGGGAGATCAAATTCGAGCTCTCGGCCTAAATTGGAATCGCCTCAAGACGGGCACCCCTCCGCGTCTGGACGGAAGGAGCATTGACTGGTCGCGTCTCGAAGCCCAGCAGGGCGACTCGGATCCAACTCCTTTCTCTTTTCTAACCAGCAAGATAGAATCTAAGCAAACACCCTGCTATATCAGTTATACCAATGCGGATTCGCACCGGATCATCCGGGAGAACCTGGCGCGGTCCCCGCTCTATAGCGGTCAGATCGAGGGCGTCGGTCCGCGATACTGTCCTTCGTTGGAGGACAAGGTCGTCAAATTCCCGGATAAAACCCGTCACCAGATCTTTCTGGAGCCGGAGGGCTTAGACACAAACGAGATTTACGTCAACGGGATGTCGACCAGTATGCCCATAGACGTTCAGAGTCGTGTTCTCGCTTCGATCCCTGGGCTTGAGCAGGCGGAGATGATCCGCCCGGGCTACGCGATTGAGTACGACGCGATCGACGCCAGAGAGCTTACACCGGGCTTGGAATTGAAGAGTGTTGCAGGTCTTTTTCTAGCTGGCCAGATTAACGGTACGTCCGGATATGAGGAAGCGGCTGGACAGGGTTTGATCGCGGGGATCAACGCCGCGCGGAGTTTGGAAAACCGGGAGCTGCTCATCATCTCGCGGGCAGCCGGCTACATCGGTATCATGATCAGCGATCTGATCACGAAGGGTACAGATGAGCCATACCGGATGTTCACATCGCGAGCGGAATTCCGCTTGCACCTTCGCATCGATAATGCGGACGAGCGTCTGACGCCGGTGGGCCGTGACGCCGGGCTGGTTTCCGATGATCGCTGGGCGCTCTTCGTAGAGAAGCAAAAGCAGAAGGATTGGTTGAGATCGTATCTGGAGGCGAACCCGAGCAAACTTGCTTGGCTTCGAAGGCCGGAAGCGAAGCTTGCATCCTTGGATCTGACGGGAGTGAGCGATGGTCCGCTGATGCGGGGCGTCCTTGAAACGGTCGAAACGGAAACAAAGTATGCGGGGTACATCGCCCAGCAGGAGCGTCAAGTCGGGCATCTGCGGTCGGCCGAGAGCCGCGCGATTCCACGTCAGTTTTCTTACAGGGACATTCCCGGACTCTCGCTCGAAGCGCGGGAGAAGTTAGAGCGCGTGCGGCCTGAGACCATCGGGCAGGCGGGCAAGATTCCGGGCGTGACGCCGGCCGCGATGGCGGTGCTAGACACCTATCTTAGTCTTACACGTAATGGAACAGCCCTTTAAGCGGCTCCTTGATGCGGAGTTTGCCGCTTTTCATAAGCTTACTGAAGGGCAGCTCGATCTCCTCGAATCGCACTACACCCTTCTCAAAAAGTGGAATTCGAAGATGAATCTCTGGCGGGTGACTGATTTGAGGGAGGCCGTGGAGCTCCATTACTGTGAAAGCTTATATCTTGGTCATCAGCTGCCCACAGGCCCGTTAAGGATCGCGGATGTCGGCTCGGGCGCTGGCTTCCCCGGCATTCCCGTCGCTGTGCTTCGTCCGGATTGCCAAGTGGATCTTATTGAATCCGATCAGCGGAAGGCCGCGTTCTTGAGAGAGGCGTGCGGAGACCTACCCAACGTTAAGGTCGTCGCCCTTCGTGCGGAGGAGTGCGTCCCGCGGTACGATTGGGTCGTGTCCAGGGCAGTGCGGTCCGAGGTTCTACGTGACCTTCGTCTGGCTCCTAACTCTGCGGTACTCTCAGGTAAGCACGGTCCCAATAAAGTCCCGTGGGGCCGGGCAAGATTTATTACAACGTTCCACGTGGAACTTTGATAGGATCTTTTCTGTGGCAAAAATCATCGCGATCACCAACCAAAAAGGCGGCGTCGGAAAAACGACGACGGCGATAAATCTCGGTGCCTCTCTCGCAGCTAACGACTTACCAGTCCTGGTAGTCGACGCTGATCCGCAGGGAAATACCACGTCAGGCCTCGGAATCGAAAAGAGCGATGAGAAGTCTACCTTATACAACGCACTTATCCAAGGAGTGCCCCTGCCCGAAATTATTGTGAAAACAGCGTGCGAAGGACTTCATCTTGTGCCGGCGGACAAGAATCTCGTCGCGGCGAATCTGGATCTGGTAGATCGAGAGGGCCGCGAATTCATACTTGCGAATGCGCTATCCGCCGTCCGTGAAACGTACGCGTACATCCTGATCGATTGCCCACCGGCTCTAGATCTCCTGACACTCAATGCTTTGGTCGCAGCGGATTCTGTACTGATTCCGATACAGTGTGAGTTCTTCGCATTGGAAGGAATATCGCAACTTATTGATACAATTGAACGTATACGCGAATCCTTTGGCAAGAAGTTGCCCCTCGAGGGCATCCTGCTCACGATGTTTGATGATCGAACGAATCTCGCGCGGCAGGTAGCTGACGATCTTCGCGATTTCTTTCAGGACGAGATTTTTGCGACTGTGATTCCGCGGAGCGTCAGGCTCGCCGAGGCTCCCAGCTACGGTAAGCCTATTCTGATGTATGATCCCCGCTCGAAGGGAACCGAGAGCTACATCAAGCTCGCCAAGGAGATTCTCGAAAATGAACAACGGCATCGACAAGCAACGCAAGGTGCTCGGTAAGGGCTTATCGGCGCTCTTGCCGCAGCGGCCGAAGGCTGAGACGCAAACAGCGGGGACGGCTGCTGCCGCGTCTCCTGCAATGTCCGTCCCCAGCCATCCGGCAACGTTGCCGATTGACGCGATCCATCCCAATCCGGTGCAACCTCGCGTAATTTTTCAAGCGGAGCGCCTGGAGGAGCTCGCCGCATCCATCCGGGCGAACGGCATTATTCAACCCCTCATCGTCCGATCCCACAACGATCAGTTTCAATTGATTGCGGGGGAGCGGCGCTGGCGTGCTGCGAAATTGGCGGGTCTGACCGAAGTCCCGATCGTAATCCAGGATGTGGCGGATCCCCGCATGCTGGAATTGGCTCTCATCGAGAACATTCAGCGGGAAGATCTCAATCCGATGGAAACGGCCCATGCATACGACCGTCTTCGCAAGGAACTTGGTCTGTCGCAGGAAGAAATCGGACAGCGCACGGGCAAGGACCGAACCTCCATCGCGAACGCCCTTCGGCTTTTGAATTTACCCTCGGAGGTTCAACTGCTCCTCGCGGAACATCGGCTGTCGATGGGGCATGCAAGGGCGATTCTCGGACTCCCCTCGGCGGAAGAGCAAGTGGAAGTGGCTGAAAAGGCCGCTGCGCAGGGACTCTCTGTACGTCAGGTAGAAGCCCTTGTGCAGGAGCGCACGGCCACCCGTACGAAAGGGAAGCCCGGAAATCGCCGGGATACATCGGTCGATCCAAACGTCAAGGCTGCCGTGGACCAACTCGAAAGGGCACTCGGAACACGGGTACGCATTGTGCCGCTGAGTGAATCACGAGGCCGTATCGAGATCGAATATTATTCGCAGACGGAACTGGACCGGCTCTTCGAGCAGATCGTGGGTGAGGCCTGAAGTGGTGCCGGCGGTAGGAGTCGAACCTACGACCTACGGATTATGAGACCGTCGCTCTAACCACCTGAGCTACACCGGCGCACGTACTCTTCAGCGTAGGCGGGGAGCGTGCTTGGTGTCAAGTATCAGGACCAGCAGATCCGATACTATGATTCTAGTCCGAGGCCGGACCCTAGTCTACAATTTGGTGTAGTGAAGGCTGTTGAGTTCCGGAACGTCTCGAAAAGTTATCCGATCTACGCCGCCCCTGGCGACCGACTGAAGGAATTAGCGACCTTCCACCGCCGCAAGTACCACCACGAATATTGGGCGCTGCGGGATCTTTCGCTGGAGGTCCGCTCGGGCGAGACGTTTTGCATCGTCGGGGAGAACGGATGCGGCAAGAGCACGCTGTTGCAGATTTGCGCCGGGATCCTGCAGCCCAGCGTGGGGACGGTGACGGTTCACGGGCGTGTAGCCGCTCTGCTCGAACTCGGCGCCGGCTTTAGTCCCGAATTCACGGGCCGGCAGAACGTCTATTTGAATGGGGCGATCTTAGGTCTCTCCGCGAAACAGATCGATCTGAAGTTCGCGGAGATCGCCGAATTCGCCGAAATCGGAGAATTTATCGACCAGCCCGTGAAGACCTATTCGAGCGGCATGGTGGTGCGTCTGGCTTTCGCCGTGGCCATTCACGTGGACCCTGAAATTCTCCTGGTGGACGAAGCCCTATCGGTAGGCGACGTTTATTTCCGGCAGCGCTGTCTGCGGAAGGTGCACGAGTTGCGTTCGCGCGGCGTCACGATCCTTTTCGTTTCGCACGCGACCGCGGAGATTAAGTCGTTGGGGGACCGCGCTCTGTGGCTCGATCATGGACAGGCGATGGCGCTGGGCGATACCGACGAGGTCGTTTCCCAATATCTGGCCGCCATGGCCGCAAAAGACGCGCACTACTGTGAGCAGGAAGTTCTTCATCATCCGCCCGCTACGACACACGCGCCCGTCGAGATTGTGGAAGGAATCCCGCACATCGACCGGCGCTCCGGTGATGGCCGGGCCGCAGTGATCGGCATCGCGGTATGCGACACGTCCGGCCGCAAGCTCCACGTGATTGAACCCGATTCGACGGTAGTCGTTCGCGTCAGCGTGCGAAGCAAAACAGCGCTGGAGCAACCGATTGTCGGAATCGTTTTCAGAAATCAGCTCGGCGTCGATTTTGCGGGCGCGAACACGACGAGCGAAGGACGTCCGTTGCCCCCGCTTGCCCCGAACGAGACGTGCACCGTCGATTTCTACATCGACATCCCCACGCTTTACTCGACGTCGCTCTCATTCTGCCCGGCCGTCTCCGACGGGACACTGGAACGCTATGTGATCTGCGATTTCATCGAAAATGCCGTCGTGCTGGAGATGGCCCCGCCGGAGGGCCCGCTCTACGGCCCCTTCCGGTTTCCGTGCCGGGTCCAAGTAAATTCGCGCGTGGGGGCAGGGGAAACCGGCCTGTGACCGAATTCACGGGGGAGCGCGTGATCCCGGGTCAGGTGAATGCGGACCTGTGGGCGGAGCATCTTTCGCGCTACCGTTTCGCGGCCAACCTGGCCAGGCAGCGGCCCGAGCGCCCCATGGTTCTCGACGTCGGATGCGGAACAGGATACGGCACGTCCGCTCTCGCTGAATTCGCGAGTTCGGCTACCGGAATCGACCTCGCGCCCGATGCGCTCGCCTACGCGCGTGCGCACTACGAACGTCCTCATCTCAAATTCGTTGCGGGTTCGGCGATGGCGCTCCCTTTTGCCGCCGGCTCATTCGATCTAATCACAGCGTTTGAAGTGATCGAGCACTTGCAGGATGGAAACCAGCTGCTCCGTGAGGCTCACAGGGTCCTGCGCCCTGGCGGCATCCTGCTCGTTTCCACCCCCAACACCACGTACTACGCGGAGACGCGCGCACAACAGGGCCCAAACCCTTATCACCTCCACGAGTTTGAATACGACGATTTCGAGCGCGCCGTGGCCAACGTTTTTCCTCACTGCGCGATCCTGGTGCAAAACCACACCGATGCCTTCGCCTTCTACGATCCGCAAGGACCCCATCCTATAAATGGCTATCTGGAAACGACCGCGGGGAGGCCTTCGGAGGCTCATTTCTTTCTTGCGATCTGTTCATCCGAGCCCCTGGCCTCGCTGCGAGATTTCATATACGTTCCCTCCGCTACCAATCTCCTGCGCGAACGCGAGCATCACATCCAGTCGCTGAGCAGCGAGCTGAGCACGGCGCGCGCCGAACGCGACACCATGATGCGGGTGTACGACGAACAGAAGAAAGATCTGGAAGAGCAGACCGCTCTGGTGGAGACTCAGAATCGCTGGGCGCTCGGGCTCGACGAGGAGTTAGCCAAAAAGATCATCGAATTGAAAAGCGCCGTCGACGCTTTGGACGCGGCCGAAAAAACCGTTGTCGAGCGCACCAGCTGGGCGTTGCGGCTCCAGGAGCAGTTGAAGACCGAACGCGCAATCTGGCAGGAAAAGCTCGACGCAGTGGAAGCATCCCTGCAATCCTCCCTCGAAGCCGCGCTGGAGTCGCGGCTGACGGCGTCGTGGTGGATCAGGCTCGGTCGCAGGCTCGGCTGGATTCCCGCGTCGATGGTCTCGGAGAACTCAGGCGCGGCGCGCCAGGAGCGGGCCAGTCTACGAATTTTGCGTGGCTTCATCCCGTTCTTGATTTCGCCGGTGTTACTCTTGTTCACGGCCGTCTCGCTCGCGGTATGCGATCTGGTTTCGGTCACGCGGCGCCGCACACCGCCTCAGGACACCGCGCCCGATACGACCGCGGCGAGCATCGTCATTCCCAACTGGAACGGCCGCGATCTGCTCCTGAAGTATCTGCCATCCGTGATCGCCGCCGTCGAGGAGGTGCCCGGGAGCGAGATTCTCGTCGTGGACAACGGCTCTGACGACGGGAGCGCCGAATTCATCCGGCACCAGTTCCCGCAAGTCACGGTGGTCCCGCTCGAGAAAAATCTCGGCTTCGGCGGCGGTTCGAACGCGGGCTTTCGCGCGGCGCGGCATGACGTGGTCGTGCTGCTCAACAGCGATATGCGCGTGGAACGCGACTTTCTCCGCCCGCTGCTCAATGGCTTTCAGGATCCGCGCGTATTTTCGGTGGCCTGCCAGATTTTCTTTTCCGATCCCACGAAGGTGCGCGAAGAAACCGGCCTGACAGAGACCTGGTGGCAGGGCGGCGCGATTCGCGTCCGCCATCGGGCTGACCCAGAGATCAGGGACCTGTTTCCGTGCGCCTACGGCGGCGGGGGATCGTGCGCTTTTGACCGCAGAAAATTTCTCGAACTGGGAGGGTTCGACGAACTGCTGGCGCCGTTCTACATGGAAGATACCGATCTCGGGTATCTGGCGTGGAAAAGGGGCTGGAAAAATCTTTACCAGCCCGCGAGCATCGTGTATCACGAGCATCGCGGGACCATCGGCAAACGCTTCTCGGACGCGTACATCCAAGGCGTACTGCGCAAGAATTTTCTTCTTTTCACGTGGAAGAACATGCATGACTGGGGCCGGCTCGGTTCTCATTTTGCCCTCGCCTGGTTGGGCGCGGTCTTCACGTGGCTCGCGGGTGATTCGCCGGAACGCGGAAGCTTCGGAGGAATTTTGCGGGCCGTTCGCCAGCTTCCCTACGCTGTGGCGGCGCGATCACGCGCGCGCGGGCTCGCGGTGGTTACCGATACGGAAGCCTTGCGAAGGCCGCTCGGCGGCTACTTCCGCGACGCGTTCGCGTCCATGCCGAAGTCGCCCGATCGATTACGGGTATTGTTCGCGTCGCCGTATCCGATTTATCCGCCGGTGCACGGTGGAGCTGTATTCATGTATCAGACCGCGAAGGAGCTGACGCGACTCTGCGAGCTGCACGCGGTGGTGATGCTCGATGAGGCGAGCCAGCGGGAACAGCACCGCCCTTTCGACGAGATGTGCGCGTCGACCCATTACCTGGTGCGCACCGATCACAAGCAGAAGGCGTTCGCGTCGCTGGAACCGCACGCGTTCCGCGAATTTCGCAGTCCCGATTTCGCATGGATGATCCACCGGGAAATCTACATTCACGAGATCGACGTTCTGCAACTGGAGTACGCGGTCCTGGGGCAGTACGCAGGGGAGTATCGGCGGATTCCGCGCCTTCTGTTCGAGCACGATGTCTACTTCCAGTCGATCGCGCGACGCCTGCCTTTTTTGAAAAGCCCGGTGGAGAAGATCCAGGCGCGCTGGGAGTACTTGCGGGCTTTGCGCTATGAGCTGCGCCTGCTTCCCAAAATGGACCGGGTCCAGGTCTGCAGCCGCGACAACGCGGATCATCTTCTGTCGTTCCTGCCCGCGCTCAAGGGCCACATCGACGACGGTTACCGTGCCGGGATCGACACCACTTTATACTCGTTTACGACCTGCGGCCGGAAGCCGTTCACGATTCTCTTCCTGGGCAGTTTCCGCCATGCGCCCAACCAGGAGGCTTTGCAGTGGTTCGTAGGAGGCGTTCTGCCGCTGATTCTTGCGGCGGAGCCCGAAGCGCGCTTCGTGGTCGTAGGATCCGATCCGCCACCGCCCCACGCGCTTCATCCTCCCGAATCGATCGACTTTGTGGGATTCGTGGACGACATCCGCGAGCCGCTCGCGCAGTATGCGGTTTTTGTGTGCCCCATCCTCAGCGGCTCCGGGGTGCGCGTGAAGCTGCTCGAGGCCTTCGCCGCCGGCATACCTGTGGTTTCGACGCGCCTGGGCGCCGAAGGACTTACCGATAAGGACGGCGAGATCTGCGCCCTTGCGGATGACCCGCGTGGGTTCGCGGATCACGTCCTCGATTTGCTGCGCGATCCCGCAAAGGCGGCCGCCATGGCTACGCGGGCGCGCGCGGAAGTGGTGGCCAAGCGCGATATCCGTTCGATGACCGAGCGGCTCGTGGAATGTTACCGGAGCGAGGTTAGCCGGGTCCGTTCGCGGTGACGGAGTTCCTGACGCCGATTACTTGCCCTTGATCGCTTTCGCTAGGTGGCCGGAGACACGCTCCGCGACGCGTCGCATTTCGGGGGCGGACGTGCCTTTGGGGACTTCCTCGTCGCTCCACACGACATCGCGGCTCTTTCGATCCACCAGAAAAAACGTGCCCCGCGAACGTTGACTGCCACCTACTCGCGCGAAGCCCTGCGAAGCGGTGTCGTTTTTATCGCCGGTCTTTGGCACCGCGCCGTAAAGGTCATCCAGACTCTTTTCGAAGGAATCGCCCAGGTGATCGGTGAAGAGCGCGTCGGCCTTCTGGGGATCGGTAACCACTTGCAGGATTCCACCACTTGCGAGGCGCGCCGCGAGGTACTGGTCAAGGCCCCCGGACATCGGCAGCAAATAGACCGTTTTCACCTCGTGAATATCCCCGCCGAGGGCGCCCAAGGCGCCGCAGACAGAGAGGGCCGTGATCAGGATAAGACACCGTTTCATGCTTTCATCATACGCTCCGGCGGGAACGTTCCGGCCTGAGCGCGAGCGCCCCGAGCGTTCTCTTGATTTCCTCACGCGGCATTCATCTCGCGGCGGGGGCTTTCCGCTATTCTGATGAAAATGCCGCCGCACGCTCCCGTCGCCGCGACCGTCAGCGCCGTCGTGCCGCATTGGAACCGGCGCGATCTTCTGGAATCTCTGCTCGAAAATCTCTCCCGGCAGCAGCGCCCGTTTGACGAAATTATCGTGGTCGATAACGGGTCCACCGACGGTTCATCCGAGCTTGCGCGGCAGTATAACCGTGGGCAAGGTCCATGCGCAGGCCGTATCCGCGTGATCTGTCTCGAAACCAATATGGGTTTCGCGGCTGCGGTCAATCGGGGGATCGAGGCAGCGCAGAGCGACTGGATCTGCATTCTGAATAATGACGTGACGCTTGCCGCGGATTGGTTAGAGGTGCTGCTCGATGCAGCGACGCGCGAAGACGCGGCGTTCGCTACCGGGAAAATTGTGTCGGCCAGGGATCCATCCATCCTCGATGGAACGTTCGATGAAATCTCGCGCGCGGGATGCGCGGCGCGGTGCGGGTCGGGAAAACCGGACGGCGCCTTCTGGAATCATCCGCGGAAAATACGGTTTGCCCCCATGACGGCCGCTCTTTTCCGGTCCTCGCTATTTCACGAGGTTGGCTTGCTCGACGAGAATTTCGGCTCGTACTTAGAGGATGTAGAGTTCGGAATTCGTTGTGCGGTCGGGGGCCACGCGGGGATGTATGTTCCCCGGGCGGTTGCTCAGCATAGCGGCAGCGCGACGCTCGGAAAATGGAGCGCGGATTCCGTGTGGCGGATTTCGCGCAATCAATTTCTGTTAGTTTCGAAACATTTCAGGGGACAATCTGCTCTACCCGTTATAGTTGGCCAGGCGCTGTGGGGTCTGGTCGCACTCCGTCACGGTCGTGGTTGGGCCTTCATACGGGGGAAGATGGCCGGCTGGGCCGGCCGCGGCGCTCCTGGCGTCCGGGCGCGGGATGGGTGCGCGGAGCAAAAAAGACAGCTTGGCTTGCTGCTTGAAGCCAGCGAAAAAGAAATTCTGGAGATCGGACGGCAAACGGGTCTGGACCTCTATTGGAGGGCCTACTTCTGGCTGCTGCCGCGTTGATCGTGACCTATAATTCGTCGTCCGTGATTGACGATTGCCTGGATGCGCTTCAGTCTCATGCACCGGAACTGGCCGTCACGGTCATCGATAACGCTTCTTCGGACGACACGGTCGGGCGGTTGCAAAAGCACCCCGGGGTCGCCTGCATTCGAAATGAGAAAAATCTGGGTTTCGCGGCCGCGGTGAATCAGGGCGCGCGGGCCGCCGAACACGCCGATTGCTTCCTCATCCTGAATCCGGACGTATCCTTAAGCACGCCTCTCGAACCCTTGGTTCAGGCATGCTTCGCACACGGGATCGCCGCGGGCCAGCTCACCGGTTCGGATGACCGCCCGCAGGCCGGATTCACCGTGCGAAGGCTGCCGGATGCCAAGGCGCTGATTTTTGAATTACTGGGCCTGAACCGGGTGTGGCCATCCAATCCGGTGAACCGAAGGTACCGGTTTCTGGATCGGGATTTGGATAGGCCGGGTCTGGTCGAGCAGCCGGCGGGAGCGTTCTTGATGGTCCGCCGGGACGTCTGGGAAAGTCTGCGGGGGATGGACGAATCGTTCTATCCGGTCTGGTTCGAGGACGTGGATTTCTGCCGCAGGGCGGCCGACGCGGGAATCCGGATCGAGTATGTACCCTCCGTGAAGGCGCGCCATAAGGGGGGACACTCGGTCGGCGCGCTGCCCGCGGCCTCGCGGGCAACCTATTGGTGTGATAGCATGTTAAGATATGCCGCCAAGCATTTCAGCACAACTCAATACCAGGGAGTCTGCGCGGCGGTGCTGTTGAGTTCGGTTCCTAGAGGACTGACGGGGATTCTCAGAGAGCGGAACTTTAAACCTCTCACTGTATCTATGAGAATTGCGGGGATGGCCGCACGGCGTCTGATGTGCGTTCCGAGGGTTCGAAACGCCGGCGGCGGAGAATAAAAGACGATTCGCATGGCTACAAATGAGCTCGTGTCGGTCACGATAGTTACCTATAATAGCGGTCGTTTCATAAAACGCTGTCTTGATTCCGTCCTGGAGCAAAAGTACCCCAACGTGGAAGTGGTGGTCGTCGATAATGCATCCACCGACGGTACCGTAGACATCCTGGAACCGTTCGCCGATAAATGCCGGATCTACTATAACGAAGAAAATATCGGCTTCGCCGCGGCACAAAATCAGGCCATCGCCCTCTCGAACGGCGATTGGGTGCTGACGGTAAACCCGGACGTCCTGTTCATGCCGAATTTCATTCAGGCCATGGTGGACGCCGGAACGATCGATCCCAAAGTGGGAACCGTCTGCGGCAAGCTCCTATCCATCCGCGCCAGCTTCGACCTTCCAGAGCAGCAACTCGTTGATTCTACTGGGATTTACTTCACCCCGATGCTCCGGCATCTCGACCGGGGCAGCCAGGAAGTGGATAACGGGCATTATTTGAACTTCGAATACGTCTTTGGAGCCACGGCCGCAGCGGCGCTTTACCGGCGGAAAATGATCGATGACATCTCGATCATGGGCGAGTTCTTCGATTCCGATTTCTTCGTGTACCGGGAAGACGCCGACGTCGCCTGGCGTGCCCAGTTGATGGGCTGGCGATGCCTGTACACACCTTTGGCGCGCGGTTACCACGTCCGCAACGTACTTCCCGGCAACCGCGGGGCGCTGCCCCCGGAAATCAATATGCATTCGGTGAAAAACCGGTTCCTGATGCGTATTAAGAACATGACGCCGGCTTTGTATCGCGCCAACGGGTTATCCATCACCGCGCGGGATCTGGTGGTGGTGGCGGCGTGCCTGCTCCATGAACATTCGTCGCTTGCGGCCTTCAGCTACATCCTGCGCAACTGGAAACGATTCATGGTCAAGCGGCAGGAGATCATGAAGCGGAGGCGGGTGAAGGACGAGTACATCGCCAGCTGGTTTGCCTTCCAGCCCGTCAGCCGGCCCGCTCCGAAACCCAGCGCACGCCTTCTGGCCAAAGCCAGGGCGCGCGGCTAAAAGGGGATCTTTAAGACCCCGGTGCGCCTTGCGATTCTCGGCACGCGCGGCATTCCGGCCCGCTACGGCGGTTTTGAAACCTTCGCCGAGGAACTTTCCATCCGCCTGGTTCGCCGCCGGCACAGCGTGACGGTGTATTGCCGCGAACCCCATCCCGAGCCGTACTACCGGGGCGTGCGGATCGAATACCTTCCCACGATCCGCCACAAATATCTCGACACGCTCGCGCACACTTTTTTTTCAACGGTGCATCTGCTGGGGCGGCGCTACGATGCCGTGCTGTACTGCAACGCGGCCAACGCGGTTTATACCTGGATGCCGCGCCTGGCCGGAATGCCCGCGGCGCTCAACGTGGATGGGCTGGAGCGCAACCGGAAGAAATGGAACGCCGCCGCGCGAAGCTGGTATTACGTTTCGGAGTGGCTCGCTACGTGGATGCCGAACGTGGTGGTCACCGACGCACAAGCGATTGCCGACTATTACCGCGAGCGTTACGATCGCGGTTCCACCATGATTCCTTACGGCGCGGAAATCGGGCCCGTCGAAACATGCGACGTTCCCGGCGCGCTGGGCCTGGAAGCGAAGAAATATTTTCTGTACGTCAGCCGCCTGGAACCGGAAAACAACGCGCTGCTGGTGCGCGAATCCTTCGAGCGCGTAAAAACCGATTTGAAGCTGGCTCTCATCGGCGACGCTCCCTATGCGGCCGATTATATTCGCCGCGTGCGCGACACGGGGGATCCGCGCGTCGTGATGCCGGGGGCGATTTACGGAGCGGGCTATCACGAGCTCAGTTCCTATTGCTTCGCCTACATTCATGCGACAGAAGTCGGCGGAACGCATCCCGCGCTGATCGAGGCCATGGGGCGCGGCGCGCTGACGCTGTACCTGAACACGCCGGAAAACGCAGAGGTGGCGGCCGGCGCTGCGATTCCCTTCGAGCACGCCAATCTTACGCAAGTAATGGAAGACGTGCTGAACATGCCCGAAGCCGAACAGGACGCCTGGCGGCGGCGAGCCATCGAACGTGTCCAATCCCGCTACAGTTGGGACCAGGTCACCGACGAATACGAGAAACTATTGACGGGGCTCTCGAATTAATTCATGCGAAGTTGGGTGGAAGTTTCCTTGCGCCGCATCCGGGCCAACTACCGCGCGGTGCGGGATGTGACGAGCGCGGGGGTGGAAGTGATGCCGGTAGTGAAGGCCGACGCCTACCGCCACGGCGCCGTCGAGATTTCCCGCGCCCTGGTGGACGAAGGCGCCACGTGGCTGGCCGTTTCGAGCGTGGAAGAGGGAATTGCCCTGCGCTCGGCGGGCAATACGGCGCGCATTTTGGTGATGGCGGATTTCCTGCGGGAAGATCGCGAAGCGCTGGCCGCCCATCGCCTGACTCCCGTCATCCATTCGCTCGAAGACGTGGCGGTGGTGCGTGTGCCGTATCACTTGAAAATCGATTCCGGCATGGGGAGGCTGGGAACGCGTGCGCCGGCCAGCGAGGTTCTCCACGCGGTGAGCGCGGCGGAGAAGTTAAATCCCAGCGCGCCGCTCGAAGGTCTGATGACGCATTTCGCTTCCGCGGGCAATTTCGAAAGCCCGCAAACCGACGAGCAAATCCGCTGCTTCGAAAAAATCCTCGCGGCGTTTCGCGAGAGCGGCCGCACGCCGCGCTATGTGCATCTTTCAAGCAGCATCGCGGTGGCTTACAAACGCACGGAAGCGTGGGGAAATCTGGTGCGGCCGGGACACGCCATCTACGGCTACATTTCCCCGGCGCGCGGAGCAGGTGCGCCGAAACCGGCGCTGAGCGTTTCACCGGCGCTGACCTGGAAAGTCACGGTGCTCAACATCAAGGAAGTGGAAGCGGGCGCGCTGATCGGCTACGGAGGGATTCATCGCGCCGCGCGGCCGATGCGCATCGCCGTGCTCGCCGCCGGGTATGCCGACGGCATCCCCCATCGCCTGGGAAATCGCGGGCAAGTGATCGCGACCGGGAAACTGGCGCCCATTGTCGGGGCCGTGTCCATGGATTTGACCACTGTGGACGTCACGCATTGTCCGGATCTGCGCGCGGGCGACGCGGTGATGCTGCTGGGCCGCGAAGGCAATGTCTCGATCGATGCGCAGCAGATGGCTCGCACCGCGGGAACCATCTCCTACGCCGTCTTGTGCGGGATTCACGCCCGCGTGAAGCGGGTTTACGTGGACTAGCGAATTACAATTCCATTTGCCGCAACGCAGCCCGGCCCAAAATCCCGAACGGATTCGCGAGCGTCTCGATGAATTCGAAGTGGTTATAGCCGTCGCCCATCAGGAGCTCGACGCGTTTGCCCGCGGACTTCGCCGCCGTCGCGAACTCACGGCTCTGACGCTGAAACTCGGGAGTATCCAGACTTGCGTAGGCCACAATCAGCGGCGTGTGGAGATCTTCCAGATGCCGTTGCAAGCTGAGCGCGTCTTCGCTCGCGTCGTCAAACTTTACGTACTCGCGCCGTGAAGAAAGCCGTGGCGCCTTCAGATCGTAGATCCCGCTGACGAGCAGCGCGCCCCGGATAAATTCGGCGGGAACGGAATAGTCCTTAGCCCAGCGGGCAATGAGCGCGCAACCCGCGAGATGCGCGCCCGAAGAATGCCCCGACAGATAAATGCGCTGCGGATCGCCGCCGAAATTCCGGGCATTCTGATAAACCCACGCGAGAGCGCGCCGGACCTGCTCCTCCATGGGCATCAGGCGGCCGCCCACGTCCTGAACAGCCGCGAAATCGGGGACCACGAAGTGCGCACCCGCGTGCACGAAGGGCTCCGCCAGATAGGCGGAATTTCGAGCGGAACTTCCGCGCCACGCGCCTCCGTGAATGTGAACGTGGATCGGTGCAGCGACCTTCGCGGTGCGAAAGATATCCAGCTTTTCGATTTCTGAAGGGCCGTAGGAAACCCGCAGCGGCGAACCCAGACGCGCGCGGGTCAGTTCGCTGTTGGCAGCGTTGCGCCGCTGCAACTGCTCCATATTGGGAGCATAGGCGGCTTGCTCGTAGGCGCCGTCTAATTCGACTTGATCGTAGCCGAGGAACACGTTGGGTCCGTGGTCGTGAGGGGGCGGCCCGACGCGCTGCTGGGCGGCGAAGAGACGACTCGATGCCAATACCCACGCTGTTTTCAAAATACAGCGACGCGAAATCCTTTGCGAGACCATCGGTGCCAAGTCGCCAGCTAAAGCGGTGTGGGCTTTCTCAAACGGTATAGAAGTAGGCGTCTTGAAACGGATTCGGCGGCCCGTTGAAAACGCTTACTCCGAACTGTCCGGGACCTTGCGCATATTCCTGCAGGCTACGGAACGTAGGATCGGACGGGCTCAGCAAGGAGACGCTGCCGGAGAAGATCTCCCATAGATCGAGCCGATGCAGAATTTCGTGCAAGCGTCGATATCCTTCCAACGGACCGATTCGGTCAATGAGTTTTGACGCGATCACCAAGCGCCAGTAGCCCGACTCCGGGATTCTGCACCAGAACGCGGCTGAAACGGGGATCTTTTTTCGGCGCAGCTCTTCGACGATTGCCAATCCGCCCTTGATCTTGTCGTCTACCAGTACTTGGATATACATCGAAAAACCCCATGTTGGCTGTCATTGATCGCTTTGAGAAAATCTCTCGCAGCGGCGGCCCCACTTCGGCCGCGTAACTGGTAACGGCGCTCCTCACCCCAGTCTTTCACTGTTTCCCAATTCTTCGCAAGCACCGAGTCGCCGTTGCGATCGTGCTCGAACTGTTTCGCGATCCTTGCTTCCTTAGTCAAGGTCTCAAGGGCATGAGTGTACATGTTCTTGGTGTCACGCGGCGGGAAATCATACCGTTTTGTGAGCTTGGCCACACAGGCCTTCAGCGCACATTCGACTGCGTATCCAGCAAGATAGTACGCGGCGTCATACCGCTTTGCCCTGAACAGCGCCAGCGCGTCGAGCCTTCTCACTTCCGCAAGTCTCTGGAAGTCGCGACGGTTCACGGTCTCAACTCTACACGTCCAGATTTCTCACGTCGAGCGCGTTTTCCTCGATGAATTTGCGGCGCGATTCGACGTCTTCGCCCATGAGCGTCGTGAAGATCAAGTCGCTCTGCACGATGTCCTCAAGCGAGATCTTGAGGAGAGTGCGCGTCTCCGCGTTCATGGTCGTCTCCCACAACTGCTCCGCATTCATTTCGCCCAGACCCTTGTAGCGCTGGACGTTCACTTCCCGCGTGCCCTCGGTCTTCACGTGATTCAGCAGCTCGCGCCATCCGGGAAGCGTCTCGCGGCTCGTCTCCCGGACCACCACGAACGGGGGCTGGTTGAACTTGGCAATCTGTTTCGCGAGGGTGCGCAGGCGTCGGTATTCGGCGTGCGAAGCGAGATCGAGGTTGATCGCGCGCTCGGCATGCGTGGGATCCTTGAACGTCACCATCCACGCCGAGTGCTCTTCTTCGTGCTTGAGCTCCACCTCCAGCTTCTGTTCCTTGAGAGCGTCGAACACCAGGCGGAGATTATCCTGCTTCGAAAAATCCGCGCGCGTATCCAGGGCGTATTGCGGATTGGCCAGCACCTCCACCACCCGCGGCTCGCGGAGACGGCGGAGCATGCGCTGATACGCCTGCTGCAGCTCGTCCAGTTGCATCAAGTAATTGCGCAGCTCGGCGCCCTCGAGAATGTATTTGTCGGGGAGCTCGACTTTCAAATTCTCCGTGGCACGCCGCAGGATTTCGCGCGTGAACTCCTTGTCGTCCTTGATGTATTTTTCGGACTTGCCACGCTTGATGCGGTAGAGCGGCGGCTGCGCGACGTAGATGTTGCCGCGCTTGATCAATTCCTGCATGTGGCGGAAGAAGAAAGTCAGCAGGAGCGTGCGGATGTGAGAGCCATCCACGTCGGCGTCCGTCATGATGATGATCTTGCTGTAGCGCAGGCGCGTGATATCGAAGTCGTCCTTGCCGATGCCGGTGCCAATGGCGGTGATCATGCAGCGGATTTCTTCGTGGCCCAGCATCTTGTCGTAGCGGGCCTTTTCGACGTTCAAGATCTTGCCGCGCAGCGGAAGAATCGCCTGATAGCGGCGGTCGCGTCCGCCTTTGGCGGTGCCGCCGGCCGATTCACCTTCCACCAGAAACAGCTCGCAGCGCTCGGGATCGCGCTCCTGGCAGTCGGCTAGTTTGCCGGGAAGGCCGCCGGAATCGAGAGCTCCTTTGCGGCGCGTCAAATCGCGTGCCTTGCGCGCGGCTTCGCGGGCGCGCGCCGCGTCGATCGCCTTGGAGACGATCTTCTTCATTACGCCGGGATTCTTATCGAAGAACTCGCCCAGCTTCTCGTTGACCAACTGGACGACGTAACCCTGAATATCGGAGTTGAGCTTGCCCTTCGTCTGTCCCTCGAATTGCGGCTGCGGGAGTTTCACGCTGACCACCGCGGTCAGCCCTTCGCGGACATCGTCGCCCGTCAGGTTTTCCTTGACGTCTTTAAACAGCCCTCCGGCTTGGCCGGCGGCGTTAATCGTGCGCGTGAGAGCGCTGCGGAATCCGCTTAAGTGAGAGCCTCCGTCGACCGTGTTGATGTTATTGGCGAAGCTGAACACGGATTCCGAATAGCTATCGTTGTACTGCATCGCGACTTCCATGCTGAGCTTGCCGTTGGGCAGATCGCGCTCGCCTTCAAAGTAAATGGGTTTGTCGTGAAGCACGTTTTTACCGCGGTTCAGATACTTGATGAACTCGGCGATGCCGCCGTCGAAACGAAATTCTTGAGATTTCGGGGGATCTTCCCGCTCATCGGTGAGCGTGATCTTAAGCGTCTTGTTTAGAAACGCCAACTCGCGGAGACGAGTGGCCAGCGTGTCGAAATTGTATTTCGTCACGTCCATGATGGAGCTGTCGGCTTTGAAGGTGACCTTGGTTCCCGTCTTCCGGCCGGCTTTGCCGGTTCTGGCCAGGGGAGCCTGGGGAATGCCCTTCCGGTATTCCTGCTGGAAAGTCCCGCCGTCGCGCCAGATCTCGAGCTCCAGTAACTCGGAAAGCGCGTTGACGCAACTGACTCCAACGCCATGCAGGCCGCCCGAGACTTTGTAGCTGTTGGAATCGAATTTACCGCCGGCGTGGAGCTTGGTCATCACCACCTCAGCTGCGGAAATGCCTTCTTCCTCGTGCATATCCACGGGAATGCCGCGGCCATTGTCGATCACCGTGACGGAATCATCCTCGTGAATGATGACACTCACTTCCGTGGCATAGCCGGCGAGCGCCTCATCCACGGAGTTATCGACAACCTCGTAGACCAGGTGATGCAGTCCAGCCTCGCCAGTCGAGCCGATATACATCGCCGGACGCAACCGCACGGCCTCCAGGCCTTCAAGGACTTTGATACTGGTTGAATCGTATGTGGACATCGTGGGTTTCAGTTCGGTTTTTACTTCTAACATGCGGTACTTCTCAAGCAGCGTTCGCTCAAATGCGCATGGGCATGATCACGTAGCGATAGTGATCGGCCTTTTCGCCGGCCGGCCGCATTTCACCCGCGCTGTGCGGATCCTTGAAGTGAAAGGCCACCTGTTCGGTGGAGACAGCGCGCATAAAATCCAGCAGATACTGGGCATTGAATCCGATTTCAACGGCCGGACCGGAATACTCCACCGGGATGCTTTCTTCGCTTTCGCCGGTATCGGAAACGGAAGAATGAATCTTCACTTCTCCGGGAGCCACGCGCACGCGGATCGCGCGGGACCGCTCGTCGGAGAACTGGGAGACGCGTTCGATTGAGGCGCGAAATTCCTCGCGGTTCAATAGCACCGAGTGCGGCTGATCTTTCGGCAGCACGCGTTCGTAGTCCGGAAAATTCCCCGTCAGTTTGCGGCTTAACAGAAGCCGGTCGCCGATTTTGAAAAAGAGATGGTTTTCGTCGCCCGAGAACTGGACCATCGACGCCGCGTTTGAATCGGCCGCCAGCTTCTGAAGCTCCAGCATCGCCTTGCGGGGCAGCAGCGCGCGGTAGGCGCCCTCGACGCCCGGCAGATCCTCGGATGTCTCGATCATCGCCAGACGATGGCCATCGGTCGCCACCATCACCACAGCGCCCTTTCGCAACACCAAGAGCGCTCCGTTGAGAGTGAATCTCGATTCTTCCGATGAAATCGAAAAAACGGTTTTGCCGATCAAGGCTCCCAGTACTCCTATCGGGATCTCGGCGAGCGCGTCGGGCATCTGCGGCAACTCCGGAAAACTTTCGCGCGACATCCCCGCGATGCGCGTCTTGGAGCGTCCACAGGTGAGATTGGCCCAGTGGTTGTCGGCGATCTTTACGTTGACGTCGCCGTCCGGCAGCAGGCGCACGTAATCGAGGAGACGCCGCGCGGGAATCGTTCCCGCACCCGCCTTCTTGACGCGCGCCGCGCACGAGCAGCGGATGCCGAGTTCCAGGTCTGTCGCAGTGAGATCAATCCGGTCGCCGTCGGCTTCGACCAGTACATTCGATAGAATCGGGATGGTCGTCTTCTTCTCTACCACTCCTTGTGAGAGATTGAGTTCCCGCACAAGGTCAGCCCTGCTGACGGTAAATTCCATGGACAAATCCTTTTTCGGTTCTCTTCCTGATCACTCTCTATGAGTCTATGAAGAGATCGGAATAATAGAGCCTGTGAAACCGTTGATTTCTCCCTAAATTATAGCAAGAAGGTACGGTTAAAGATACGCCGGCCTGTGAGTTACGAAAGCGTTTCAGGTGCATGAATCGGCTCCCCGAACATCTTGCACAGCCCTCCACAGTCCGTTTTAAGGGCGTCCTGTGAATATCATCCTCAAGTTCAATGAATTGAATCGATTACGCTGTGGATCAAGTTGTTTAAATCTGGGTCCTTCTGGCGCAGAGTATCGATTTTCTGGACCGAATACATCACGGTCGTATGATGCTTGCCCCCGAAGACGCGCCCGATCTCCGGCAATGACGATTGGGTGAGCTCCTTGATCAGGTACATGGCGACCTGGCGCGGATAGGCGACATTCTGCGCGTTGGTCTTCTGCTTCAACTGCGTCGGCTGCATCTGGAACTTTTCGGCGACCGCGCGAATAACGGCGTCCATCGTGACGCGCCGTTCCTGTCCGCCCGGAATCAGGTATTTCAAAACCTGCTGCGCCATGGGCAGGTTGATCGCGGCGCCCGTCACCGACGAATACGCGATCAGTTTGACGAGCGCGCCCTCGAGTTCGCGGACATTCGATTTTGTCTTGGTCGCGATGTAGACGCGCACATCCTCGGGCAGAGCGATTCCTTCGGACTCCGCTTTCTTGTCCAGGATCGCCATCTTGGTTTCAAGATCAGGCGGCTGAATATCCACAAGCAGGCCCCATTCAAAGCGGGACCGTAAGCGCTCCACTAAACCGGGAGTGCTCTTTGGAGCCGAATCGCTCGAAATTACGATCTGCTTCTGATGCTCGAACAGTTCGTTGAAGGTGTGAAAAAATTCTTCCTGGGTGCGTTCCCTGCCGGAGAGGATCTGAATATCGTCGATCAGCAGCACGTCCGCCGAGCGGTAGTAGCGATGAAACGCCGGCATGCGGTCGGACTTGATGCAATTGATCATCTCGTTCATGAAGCGTTCGCTCGAGGTGTATACGACGCGCATGCCCGGGTGCTGTTCGAGAAGAGAAATCCCGATCGCGTGCATCAGATGGGTTTTTCCCATCCCCACGCCTCCGTAGATGAACAGAGGATTGTAGCTGCGGGAAGGGCTATTGGCGACCGCGCGCGCCGCCGCGTGGGCGAATTGATTCGACGAGCCGACGACATAGTTCTCAAATCGAAATTTCGAGTTCAACTGGGTACTGGTGGAGCCCAGCGGAGTATCGAGATTTTCAGCTTTCGCCGCTAAACCGGCGCGTGCGGAATACCGTACGGCCGTCACAGGGAGCGCCAGTTCATGAATCGCCTGGCGTACGTCGTCGCCGTATTCCTGCTCCATCCACTGTTTGGTAATGAGATCCGGTACTGCAACTTCCAGCGTCCCGCCCTCGAAGCGTTCGAAAAACGTACGCATCACCCAGTCTTCGTAGGCTTTGGGACTAACTTTGGTCGCCAAGCGGTGCTTGATAGCCTCCCAGACGTTTTCAGGAACGTCCTGGTCGACGCCGCCGTTCCTAGACATTTGTAAACTCGTGCCTCCGATTGCCACTTCCTTTTACCTCCGACACACTTTTCCCACACGATTTCCACAGATTGTGGAAATCTACACTTCCCGCGACTATACTTTGGAGTCGTCCGCCGCCGCGCCCGGACAGGGGAGCCATCGAAAACGTTCCGGCCTCGTGCGGATCTTCAGCATATCACAGTTCCCGGAAGTGCAATAAGCAAGTTTATAAAAAGTTAAACACATTACTATCAATTACTTAAAAGCATTTTAACAAACAAATAAACATTTCCGAAACGTCCCGTTTGAGCGCCGGAAACACATTTGACATTGGCGCAGGGCGGCGCGACAATGGCACTGTTATCTCCACGAGCGGGAGTAACTCAGCTGGTAGAGTGCAACCTTGCCAAGGTTGATGTCGCCGGTTCGAATCCGGTCTCCCGCTCCATTTCCGTCCAGCCTCCACTATCTACCAGAGACAGACTTTTCCTAGAGGTTTCGGCTTGTTCCGGTCGGAGTCAGGTTCTTTGAGAGAGCCGATAAGGAACTCATATGCGCCGCCTCGCGTATTTTCTGTTCATCTGCCTGCCGGTCTTGGCGCAGGACTACACGATCGCGCCCCTTTCCCGACGCATCCTGACAAATGAGGGCGTAATTTCTCTCGCGAAAGCCGGTTTCGATGAGTTCTTTATCATCGAGCGGATTAAAACATCACGCATCCGCTTTGACGCGAGTGTCGCGGGACTGATCGCGATGAAGGAGGCCGGTGTTTCCGAAGATCTGATTCGGGCTATGGCCGCCGAGGACCTGAATGCGCGCAAAACGGTTGCGCTTGGCGGAATGGACCAACCGGCCGCTGAAGCCGCTCCGGCAGCGGGTGCACGGCCTGCGAGGGCGGTTGGGCTCGCTGGAACATCTCAACCGGCCGCTGAAGCCGCTCCCGCGGCGGGTGTCCGGCCGATGATGGTCATGGTAGAAAAACGCTGGTGGGGCTTCCGCTGGGTGCGCGTTTCTCGGTAACCTCGAGCTCTACGCGCACGGTTGGCGCTACCATCGCCTGCCAGGCGGAAATCGAGATCTGCGCGGAATAATGCCCCGGCTTTAAACCCGCGGGGTTGACCGTCACGACCACGTCATCGGCCGCGAGCGCGGAGCTTTCACGAGGTGTAAAGCCGTGTAAGGGCGAGATCTTTACCCATGGCGTATCGCCGGGGACGCCGGTGCTGAGGGCAAAACCGCTCACCGGGACCGCGCTTGTCGTCACTCCGCCCTCGAGCGTCGCTCCGTAGGCCAGTCTCGGCCATGTAGCCGAGATCCGCACGAGCTTTTCGCCGGGTCCATCGAAGGTCAGCCTGTCAGGAGCGACTGTAATCACGGGCGCTCCGGTAACGGTTAGGACAAATCTGCGCGCCACCCAGGTACAGCCGTCGGACACCCGGATAGCAAATCCAAACAGGCCGTTACGCTGGGGCGATCCGGAAAAATATCCCAGTTTCGACATGTCGACGCCCGGCGGAAGAGCACCGCCTACCACCGAATACCCGACGCCGCCGAGAGGGCAACGGCCGCTCGATCGTATTTCCAGAGGACCAAAGGAATAAGGTCTATCGATCACAGCCCAGGGGAGTTCTTGGGTTACGAACTCAATATCCGCGGCGCGCACGGGAGCGATCATCGCAAGGGCGCCGAACAGACTGCGGAGCAGGAGCGAATTCCAAAACGCACGCCAACTCCACGCAACATGCCGGTTCCAAACCGGTCGCGCCTTCTTACCATGCAGACCCCTACTGGTTCTTCCGATAGATCGATTAGCGGGCGGGACTCTCTGCATCGACTCCTCCCTCGTCTAGTTATGCGAACCCACCAAATATCTCTTCGGAGGATTCTCCCTTGAGCGCGTCTTTCGATCCAATCACGACGCCCGATCCGACCACCACGCCGTCCACGCCGGGACGCAGCGGAGGGCCAGGAGATACGCCGGAAGGCTTGGACCTGAGAAAGCTGGAGACGCATCTGGAAAGCGAATCGTCGCTCAAGATGTCGCTCGCCAACGACGAAATTCCAGGACCCTACCGGCGAACGTCCGATCCGGCGCCGGAGTCACGTTCCCAGGCAGACACGCGTTCCCCGGCGGCGAGGACCGAGGCGCCTATTCCGGCGGTTCCCGGCTCGATCGAGGAACTGGGCATTCAGCCGTCGATCGTGGAACAGCTCATTTTGAAGTTTTTATACTTTCGCGGCGAGTTGTTGGGGCGCGAGCTTGGGGCACTGCTGGGCGTGCAGTTCAGCATGATCGACGATTTGCTCGAAACGTTCAAACGCCAGCATTTCGTTGGAGTGAAGAAATCGCTCGGAATGGGGAACATGTCGGGGGTGTTTGCGCTCACCGAAGCCGGACGCAACATCACCCGCGAATTTCTGGAGAACAACCAATATACGGGTCCTGTACCGGTTCCGCTAGAGCAATACGCGGAGATGGTACGGCGTCAGAAGCTGGCCGAGAACTGGCTGACGCCCGAAACATTGAAAATCGCGTTCCGCCACTTAGTGGTGGAGGCAGACGTCCTGGGACAGATCGGACCGGCCGTAAACGCAAGTCAATCCTTTTTGATTTATGGGCAGCCAGGGAACGGAAAAACGGCCCTCGCCGAGTCGTTGTTTCGCGTGGAAACCGAACCCATCTACATGCCGCACGCTCTCGAATGCCAGGGCAACATCATTCAGTTGTACGATCCCATTTATCACCAGAAGATTGACGACCACTACGCGGGCGTCTCCGCGCTTTCCATTCAACTTCCCTACGATGGACGCTGGTTCAAGTGCCGCCGTCCGTTCATCATCACCGGCGGCGAGCTCACGTTGAACATGCTGGACCTGAGCTTCAACTCGCATTCCAAAATTTACGATGCCCCGTTTCAATTGAAAGCGAACAACGGCATCTACCTGATCGACGACTTCGGACGCCAGAAGGCGAGCCCCGCGGAAATCTTAAACCGCTGGATCGTTCCCATGGAGCGCCATATCGATTACCTCACCTTCCACACGGGTGGAAAAATGACGGTGCCCTTCCAGGCGTTTCTGATTTTTTCGACCAACCTGCAGCCTTCCCAGCTCGGCGACGAAGCGTTCCTGCGCCGCATCCGCTACAAGATGTTCCTGCGCAGTCCCAAGCAAGCCGAGTTCATCAACATCCTGAAACGCTACGCGGAATCGCGTCTGATTCCGTTCCCTCCCGGTCTCGCCGAGGCTTTTGTGAAGAGGCACTACGTGGATGAAGACCGGCGTTTCCGGCGTGTGCACCCGCGCGATGTGATTTCTCATGCGATCGATATCATTCACTTCGAAAACCTGCCGTTCGAGCTCACCGAAGACGTTCTCGACCGGGCCATGCGGAATTGTTTCGTGGAGAACGTCGACCTGAACGACTAGCGTCCGTCTCCGCATTGGTAAGCTGAAATGGTCTCAGCGGCGGAGAGCGGAGGAACAATGCGGGCTCTGCTTGGCTTATTCGTGGTCGCGATGCCTGGGATTGCCGACGGCCAGGCCACGCAATTCGTGAATGCGACGCGTCCGGGCGCGCACGATTTTCAGGTCGGAGATCGCTTTGAGGTTGTGGTGACCGGCGGCGCCGATCAGCCGGTCAGCGTCAGAACCACAAGGAACGGGCGGACCGACTGGAGCTCCGTCGTTGGCTGGACGGATTCGAGCGGCCGATGGTCCACGGGCGGACAGTTCGACAGAAGCGATTACGGCGATTGGAGCGAGCTCTGGACGGTTGGAAGCGGGTTAGCCGGACCACCTCTTCATTTCTCGGTCGATGCGCCGTGCCTGCCGGGGGCTCAAGGCGGCATCCTCTTCATGGGCCGTTCGCGAGCCCAGACGTGCGAGACCGCGGCGGGGGTTGAAACGTTCACCACGCCATCGGACACCGACTTCTTTCGGACGGCAGACGGCAGGGTAGTTCGCGGAGGGATGCAACCCTCGACGGCAGCCGACGAATATCGCGCCGGAATCATGACGGCCGTGATCACCGGCCAGCTCAAGGTCCAATCGATTCGGGAACAGGGCGACGCTGCCGCGATTCTGATCCAGAAAATCGTCGGCCCGAACGCGTTGAGCGCCGATGAAACATTCAATGTTCTGGCGATTGTTCGTACCGCCTTCGCGCGACCGGACCGTGTTCCGGAGGACGCAAGGAATCCGGTCGAAAGCCTGAGTTTGCTGCGAAATCTCGCGGAAGCTTCCGCGCCGCAAGATTTGAGGCAGCGAATCGCCGAGACCATCTCGTTTCTTGAAGCGCAGTGAGCGAGGTCTTCTCGCGGGGCGCTGAAGAGGCCAACATGTTATCGCTCCCTCGCGGTCGCGGCTCGGTAAATGCCTGCGGAACACGCGAGCACGTTTCTCAACCGCGCGCGTCAGCAAGCGGATTTGGGCCTTTTTCAGTATCCTGCTAGCGGCGTTCTTCCCTCGGCCTTATCTTGGAACGGCCTTCAGCATTTGGGACGGCTTTCGTCATTTTGGGGCGGCTTTCAGCCGGGCTTTATGAGCGTACATGGCGGCGTCGGCGCGCTGGAGGATCGAGGTCGGCGTGTCGTTGGGCTGCCAGGAAGTTACGCCCGCGGCCGCGGTAACCCGAATCTTGCGAGGACCGGTTTCCGTGGTGATCGAGTATTCGCCGGCGACCCATCGCTCAATCCGTTGCGTTCCGCTCTTTATGTCGCGAAAATCTCCGTCCTGAAGGACGATGAACTCATCGCCGCCCCAGCGCCCCACCACGTCCGTCGAGCGGAATGCGGTGCGAAGTTCCCCGGCAAACTGCCTGAGCAGGTCATCTCCGGCGAGATGCCCGTGACTATCGTTGATTTGCTTGAACTCATTGAGGTCGATGTAGATCAGGCAGAAGGGACACCCGGCGCTGGTGCGCAGTTCGAGCTCGCGTTCCGCTTTCCGGCGGTTTACCAGGCCGGTCAGCTGATCGCAGGATGCCAGGCGTTCCACTTCCTCCAAACGGCTTTGATACACGGTCATGCGGGCTCGTAATTCCGTCACGGAATCCTCACCGTCCTTGGCCATCCGGGTCACGCACGTTTTGAGTTCCGCGACGTCTTTTATCAATGAGAGGCGGATGGTCGTAAGATCGTTGAGCTTCGCCGTCGCCTGCAAGCGATCCGTCAAACGCCCGAATTGCTTGGTGTAGCGCTGATCGCGTTCCCCAACCTGACTGGCCGCCTTGGCCACAATGTTCAGGATCTCCCGTACCTCGTCCGTTTTTTCCTCGTAATAGTGAGCGGCACGCGCGCTCCAGGTCTGCAGTTCCTGTTCAAAAAGTTGCTCGGTCTCCGTGATGACACCGGAGGATGTTTCGGCGTTCAACCGCGCCCTTAGGTTCAGTAAGCTGTCTTTGAGGTCATCGCCGACGCCGGGACAGGCTTGCGCGCCCGCCTCCCCTACCGCTACTAATGCATTCCCGTATGACTCTAGGGTGGAATGAAGTACTTCCTCCACCTGCAAGGCCATGGATTTTCGTAAAGATATCATTTCAACTTTCGCGATTCGGTAAAAACGCAATTCCCTTTCGTTGCAAGTGTTACGACGTTACTCGCTCATCGTCATTTCGTTCGGATTGGGCGCTAGGGCGATTACCTTATAAGCGCATCGACCTTGGAGGGGGCTTCGTTAAGTCGTGCTCTCAACCGAACGTGCGCGCCGTTTTCGCGGCAATCTTTCGAGACATCCTTCGCGCCACGATCCTTTCGCCGCACGCCTTGCTACCCTTTGGGTATGGGTAAGGCGACGACAAGGAGACGCCTCGGTCGATGAATCTGCGTCAGTGGTTTGATCTTACGTTCGGTCCGCGAGGGCACGAGGAAGCTCTCGAATGGAACGGACAGGTTTACACGTTCGGAGAGATCGACGCGCGGAGCAACCGGATGGCGAGGGCTCTCCAGGCGCGTGGCCTGGTCAAGGGCGACCGCCTGTGCGTGTATCTGGCGAACGGCATCGAGATCATCGATTTATACCTGGCCTGCGTGAAGCTGGGCGTCATTTTCGTGCCGATCAATATCCTGTATCGCGATCGGGAGATGTCGCACATTCTCGGCGACGCGGAGCCGAAGCTTTTCGTCACGGCGAAGGAAGTGCCGGCGTTGCTCGCGGAAGCGGGTGTCCAGCCGGGTGCGGTCCTGCCCGACGCGGGCGTGACCGGCGCCGACGTGGCCGCGCTGGTTTACACGTCCGGAACCACTGGCGTTTCCAAGGGCGCCATGCTTACGCACGATAATTTCGCTGTGAACGCGGCGAATCTGATCGAGGCCTGGAGGATTGTACCGCAGGACCGGTTCCTGCTGGCACCGCCGCTGTTTCACGTGCATGCCTTAGGGAACGGCCTGCATTGCTGGCTGTTTTCCGGATGCCGCATGCGGCTGCTCGAACGCTTCGACCACACGACGGCGGTCGCTCAATTCCTGGACTTCCAGCCGACGCTCTTTTTCGGAGTTCCGGCGATGTATGTCCGGCTGCTCGAGACCCCGCCCGCGCAGGCTCGCGAAATCGGCCGCAGAATGCGGCTTTTCGTATGCGGATCGGCCCCGCTGCCCGCGCAGATTTTAGAGGAGTTCCGGACGCTTTTCGGCCATACAATCCTGGAGCGGTATGGCATGACGGAAACGATCATGAATATATCCAATCCGTACGACGGCGAGCGGCGGCCGGGGAGCGTCGGGTTGCCGCTGCCGGGAGTACAGATCAAGATCGTCAAGCCAGGCGGCGACGACTCCGCCGAAGCCGCACAGGATGGGGAAACCGGTGAGCTGTGGCTCAAGGGGCCGAACGTGTTCGCGGGATACTGGCGGCGTCCGGAAGCGACCGCGGCTGCTTTTGTGGACGGATGGTTCCGAACGGGCGATATCGGGGTTCGTTCGCCCGACGGCTATTACACGTTGAGCGGCCGCAAGAGCGATCTCATTATTTCCGGAGGTTTTAACATCTATCCACGCGAGATCGAGGAGTTCCTCATGGAGCAGCCCGAGATCGCGGAGGCGGCCGTCGCCGGCGAGGCGGACCGCGTGCGTGGCGAAATCCCTGTTGCGTATGTCGTGTGGCGCGAGGGCGCGACGCCCAATGCGGCGGTGATTGAAGCACGCTGCCGCGAAAAACTTGCGTCTTTTAAAATTCCCCGCCGGTTCGAGGCGATTGAAAAGCTGCCGCGCAACGCCCTTGGAAAAGTACAGAAGCATCTTTTATGTCCCGCATCCTGATGGTGACGCCGGAGGCGGCGCCGTTTGCGAAAACGGGGGGTCTCGCGGACGTGCTGGGAGCTCTTCCCGCGGCGTTGGCCGCGATCGGGGAAGATGTGGCCGTGGTTCTGCCGCGCTACGCCTCCGCACGGGTTCAGGATGCACAGCGGATCTGGGACGCGATGCCGATTACGGCCGGTCCGCATTATTACTCCGTCGCGATCGATGAAGTGATCGAACGCGGCGTCCGCTATATGTTCGTGGATTGCCCGCTCCTTTACGGACGGCCGGGCGTGTATGGGGAACGGGGCGTCGATTATACCGACAACCATTTGCGTTTCAGCGTATTAAACCTGGCCGCGATCGGCATCGCGAGGCATATTTTCCGTCCCGACGTTTTTCATGGCCACGATTGGCCGGCGGGGCTTTTGGGTGCCTATCTCCACGAGACGTTTCGAGGAGACCCGACATTTCTCGATGCGAAGTTCGTGCTCAGCCTGCACAACGTAGGCTATCAGGGGCTCTTTCCGGCGTCCGCGGTCGCCGACATCGGCCTGGATCCGAAGCTGTTCCACCCGGGTGGGCTGGAATTCTGGGGCCGCCTGAACTTTCTGAAATCCGGAATCGTGTGGGCGGACGCGATTACGACCGTCAGTCCCACGTACGCGAAGGAAATCCAGACGCCCGAATACGGCTATGGTCTGGATGGCCTGTTGCGTGACCGCGCGAGTAGCGTGCTCGGCATCCTGAACGGTGCCGATTACGAAGAATGGGACCCTACGATCGACGTGCATCTTGCGGCCAACTACTCCGCCGAGGATTTAGCCGGAAAGTGGCTGGTGAAGAAGGCGCTGTTAGAGGAATTCGACCTTCCCGTGGAGAGATCAAGGCCGGTGATCGGAGTGGTTTCCCGGTTCGTACATCAGAAGGGATTTGACCTGTTGGGCCCAATCGCGGGGGAGCTGGCGGCGGAGGATTTCACGATCATCGCCCTTGGGTCCGGCGAAGAACGCATCGAGGAGGATTTCCAGAATATCGCGCGGCTGTATCCGGCACATTACCGCGTCCAGATCGGCTACGATCACCCGCTCTCGCACCGCATCATTGCGGGCTCCGATATGTTCCTGATGCCGAGCCTTTACGAACCCTGTGGCCTGGGGCAAATTTATGCTCTGCGCTACGGAACGACGCCCATCGTGCGCGCGACAGGCGGTCTGGACGACACCATCGACGAGAGTACCGGCTTCAAGTTTAAGGAGCACACGCCCCAGGAACTGCTGAAAGCCATTCGGGCGGCACTGGCCGCGTGGAAGGATCAGAGGGCGTGGCGGGCGCGGATGCTGCGGGGAATGCGGAAAGATTATTCGTGGGACGCTTCGGCTTTAGAGTATCAGAAGCTCTATCGTAGCTTATAGTTACAAGCCTACCCGAGAAATCGCGGGCTTACCGAGCACGCCGAGGGCTTGCATCCGAAGGGCCGCTTTTAGCATCATAAGAAGCGCTACAAGATAGGGAAGCGGTCTCAAGGGGCCCGCCCCCGAAGATATACGGAGAAACAAAAGAGTAATATGGCCGGCACCAACACGCTTAACTTCACCGACAACGCATTCGATCAGGACGTAATCAACTCGGAGGTCCCGGTGCTGGTAGACTTCTGGGCGCCGTGGTGCGGTCCATGCCGCGCGATGGCTCCGACGGTGGACGCCGTCGCGGACGAGTATACCGGCAAGCTTAAGGTCGGCAAGCTGAATACCGACGATAATCCGGGCACGGCGGCCCGCTATCAGATTCGCGGCATCCCCACGCTGCTCCTGTTCAAGGGCGGCAAAGTGGTGGATCAGCGCGTCGGGGCGATGGGCAAGCCCGACGTGAAGAAGATGATCGATCCGCACGTCGCATAAATCCCGCCTTTTTTCGACCCGCGCAATCGCCGCCGGCACGTGCCGACGGCGATCGTTTTTTAATAAGCCGTTACCGCACCCTCCGACGCGGAACCGACGAGCTGCACGTATTTCCGGAACACGCCAGAAGTGTATTTGGGAGCGGGCGGCGTCCACGCCTTCAACCGGGCGGCGAGCTCGTCGGCGCTTATCTCCAGCTCGATCGTGCGAGTCTCCACGTTGATGTAGATGCTATCGCCGTCGCGCACCAGCGCTATGGTCCCGCCGACGGCAGCTTCGGGCGCGACGTGGCCGACCGAGAATCCACGGGTTGCACCGCTGAAGCGGCCATCGGTGATCAGCGCGACCTCGCCCACGAGGCCGGCCCCCGCAATCGCTCCGGTGACTCCGAGCATCTCGCGCATTCCCGGTCCACCGCGCGGCCCTTCGTAACGGATCACCAGCACGTCGCCGGGTTTGATGGTTCCGCTGGTGACGGCCTTCATGCCGTCTTCTTCGCGATCGAAAACGCGCGCCGGCCCGCGATGCTCCTTGCGATCCGTGCCCGCGACTTTAATCACGCAGCCCTCCGTCGCAAGGTTGCCTTTCAGGATCACGAGGCCTCCGGTCTTCTTGATCGGATTGTCGAGTGGCCGAATCACGGCTTGCCCCGGCGTTTCGACCGCGTCCGCGGCTTCCTGGGCGAACGTCCGGCCGGTCACCGTCTGCGCGTCCCCATGGACGTAGCCGCCGTCGACCAGGCGTTTGGCGACCACCGGCCATCCACCCGCCTGATCCACATCATAGGCGACGTATTTTCCGCCCGGTTTTAAATCGACGAGTAGCGGCGTACGCGCGCTGATGGTTTGGAAATCGTCAATCGTAAGTTCGACGCCGGCGTCCTTCGCCATAGCGAGCAGATGCAACACCGCGTTGGTCGATCCGCCGGTTGCCGCTACCGAGGCAATCGCATTCTCGAAAGCCGCTCGCGTGGCGATGGTGCGCGCCCCGCGCTCGTTTCTCACCGCGTCCATGACGACTTGCCCGCAGCGAAACGCGACCTGGTGTTTGCGCGGGTCCACTTGAGGAACCGAAGCCGTGTTCATGGGCGAGAGACCGATCATTTCCATCACGGTCGCCATGGTGTTCGCGGTATATTGACCGCCGCATGCGCCCGCTCCGGGACAGGCCGCGTTCTCAATGGCCAGGAAGTCCTCGTCGGAAAGTTTTCCGGCCGCATTCGCGCCCACGGCCTCAAACACATCGAGCACCGTGAGATCGCGCCCTTTGTAGTGGCCCGGCATAATGGTGCCGCCGTACATGATCACGCCGGGGATATTCAGACGAAGCAGGGCCATGGCCGCGCCGGGTATGGTTTTGTCGCAGGCCACCAGCGCGACGATGCCGTCGAACATATGACCGCGCGCCACCAACTCGATCGAATCGGCGATCAAGTCACGGCTCACGAGCGAGGCCTTCATGCCCTCCGTCCCCATGGTGACGCCGTCGCTGATGGCGATCGTGTTGTATTCCATGGGGGTTCCGCCCGCTGCGCGAATTCCCGCCTTCACGTGCTCCGCCAGCTCGCGCAGTTTGTAGTTGCACGGCATGGTTTCGATCCAGGTGTTCGCGACGCCGATAATGGGTTTCTTTAAATCCTCATCGGTGAAGCCGATGGCCTTCAGCATGGCGCGCGCAGGCGCGCGATTCGGCCCTTGCGTGATGGTGTAACTGTTCAGTTTCATTTTGATTTCCGGGGGTGAAATTCCATGGTATCGAATCGCGGGAAGCGCGGCGCGAGTGAACCGGGCCAGTCGTCTAAGCAACGATCGGAAGCTACGATAAATAGATGCGCAAGGTGATCGTTGCGATCGGCGGCGGCGACATAAAAGCCAGAGGCACCGAGGGCATTGATCGGGAAATCATCCGGCTCTCAAACAAGAAGAACCCGAAGCTTCTCTTTATTCCAACCGCGAGTTCCGATTCCGATATCTATTGGACGAAGATCCAGGAATATTTCGGTAAATATCTCAAATGTCGGGTCGACGTTCTTTTTCTGATCAAAGAACGGCCGTCCCATGAACAGATCCGGGCGAAGATCCGGACGGCGGATGTGATTTATGTCGGCGGGGGGAACACGCTCCAAATGATGCGCCTGTGGAGAAGGCTGGGCGTGGATAAGCTTCTCCGGGCGGCCTACGAAAAAGGGACGGTGCTCGCGGGCGTCAGCGCGGGTGCGATCTGTTGGTTCGAGTCCGGACACTCGGATTCCATGTCCTTTTACGATCCGGGAAACTGGAAATACATAAGGGTCAAAGGCCTCGGCCTCATCGACGGAATTCATTGCCCTCACTTCAACGGCAAGACGAGAGGAGTCGCCAGAAGAACGAATTTCAAAAATATGATTTGCAAGACCGGGGGCGTCGGAATCGCGCTCGACAACAACTGCGCCATCGAGTTCATCGATGGTGAGTACAAGGTCATCCGCTCAAAGGATTCCGCGCGCGCCTTTCGCGTTTTCAAAAGCGAAGGAGATGTTGTCGTAGAGCAAATCCCGCAGGAGAAACGGCTCGCGCCCGTCGAATCGCTCTTCGGCGGCGCATTCTCGCGCTAGGATGAAGGTTGCCGGAAACAGCGGATCTCCAAAAAGTCGAACGTGGCGAACAGCTGCGCCGCGATGGAATCGTCATCCGCACGTGGGACCTGCGCAAAACCTATTCCATGGGCGGCGAAGAGATTCACGCCGTGGCGGGCATCGATCTGGAAATCCGCAAAGGCGAGTACGTCGCGATCATGGGACCGTCAGGCTCCGGCAAATCGACGCTCATGAACCTGATCGGATGCCTGGATTCGCCGACCGGCGGCCAATATTTTCTGAACGGTCATCTCGCGAGTCATCTGAGCGACAGGGAGCTCGCGCGCGTCCGGAATCGGGAGATCGGATTCGTTTTTCAAACGTTCAACCTGCTCGCGCGGTCCGATGCGCTGCACAACGTGGAGCTTCCCTTGATTTACGCGGGGGTGAAAGCGAGCGACCGTCACGAGAGAGCTCTGGCGGCTCTGCGCGCCGTAGATTTAGAAGCTCGTCGGAATCACAAGCCCAATGAACTTTCCGGTGGGCAGAGGCAGCGCGTGGCGATCGCCCGCGCCCTGGTGAATCATCCGTCCTTGTTATTGGCCGACGAGCCGACCGGCGCGCTCGATACGGCCACCGGGAACGAAATCATGGCTCTCTTCGCGCGCCTGCATCACGACGGCAATACGATTCTTCTAGTCACACACGAGCACGACATCGCGCTGCACGCGGAGCGGATTATCCATCTGCGCGACGGCAAAATCGAGCGGGATGAAGCGATCCAAAAGAACTAGTGGCACGTCGCCGAGAATTTGTTAGCACAGAGACTCTTCTCGACACCTGTTGCGGGATTGAATACAGGAGCCCAGGCGTCGGCACGAGTGCCGACGCGGCACGCATGAGTGCGTGCGCCACAATGCGGGCATGGTAACGAACTCGCTGCGACATGCCACTAGGGCTGGCTGATCCCGGCCTTTTTGAAGTCGCCCGCTTTGAAATAGGAAATCGTGGCGGGATCGAAGTACTTCTTCACGACCGCATTCAGCTGCGCGGTATTCAAGGCCGCCACCTTGGCGTCCAGATCGGCATCGTGCGCCATGGTCCAATCGAACTGCGCGTTGCGCGCGAGCTGCCGGACCAAGTTCCCGTCCTGAGACCGGCCGATCGCCCGCTGTTCCGCGTACGTTTTCTTAGCCTCGGCGACCTCCTGGTCGGTGAAGCCGTCTTTCAGCATTTTTGCCAGTTCGTCCTTAAATGCGGCTTCCACTTTGAGAATGTTCTGGGGCACGCAAGTCGCCTGCGCCATGAACTGAGCAAACGGGGAACGCGAGGAGGCCGCAAGGGTGCTCTGCACCCCGTAGCTGTAACCTTCCTTCTCACGGATGCGGCGCCACAGGCGGCTCTTGAGATCGCCGCCGAACATCCGGTTGGCGAACATCAACGCGGGATAATCGGGATCGTCTTCGTTCATGGAGAGTGTGAATCCCGCCATGAAAACGGCATTCGCCTTATCCGGCGTTTCGATCATCTGGTTGGCGGCGTTCACGTCGTCGCGCTTGCGCAGCACCAGCTGATACGCCGCGGGGCTCTTCCAATCGCCGAGTTCGGCTTCCAGGACCTTGCGAACTTCCGCCGGATCGAAATCGCCGACCACGGCGAATTCCGCATGCGAGGCGCCAAAGAAGTCCTGATAGAATTTCTTCGAACGTCCGCCAGCGTCACCTTTTGGATATTGGCGATGTCCTCCTCGAACGTGCTGACGGCGCGCGGATCGCCCGCTGGGTAGCGGATAAGATGGCGGCGCAGGGCGAGGGGAGCGAGCGCGCCCGGCTCTTTGCGGCTGTTTTCCACGCCGCCGAGCGAGGCCTGGCGCAATTGTTCGAATTCGGATTCCGGGAACGCGGGCTGGCGGAGCACCTCGGCCGCCAGGCGGAGCGCCGCGGGGAAATTCGCGCGCACGGTGGTTAAGTTAAGGCTCGCGTCATTGTCGCCCGCACCCGCACTCATCTGCGTTTTGATCTGATCGAGCTCATCCTGCAATTGCTGGCGCGTGTGCTTCGTGCGTGCCGCGCATCAGCATAGCCCCGGCAAATTCGCGCCGCCGTGCCCCTGTCGAACACGCTTTTCTCATCGCCGTAATGCAGAGCGAGCGTCGCGGTCACCGTCCCGCCGCGGGTTTTCTTCTGCAGGAGAATCACCTTCAGTCCGTTCGGGAGGGTAAAGCGCTGTGTGCGCGCGTCGATATTCGCGGGCGAAGGATCGAAGGCCTCGCCGGCTTCCACTGCCGCGCGACCCGTGTAACCGTTGACCATCGCCGTCACATCCGGCGCGGGATGCACTTCGGCGCGCAGCGGCTCCGCGTCCGTTGGAACGAACAGGCCGACGGTGCGATTCGACGCCGTCAGGTAAGCCTTCGCGACGCGCGCCACGTCCGCCGGGCGTGACCTTTTCCGTGCGGTCGCGGTCCAGGAACATCAGCCGCCAGTCGCCCATGGAGGTCCACTCGCTCAAGAGCAGGGCGACGCGCTGGGAATTGTTGAACAGCAGCTCAAAATCCTTCTTGCGGCGTGTAAGGACGCGCTCGATTTCGTCCTTGCTCGGCGGTTCCTTCACCACGCCCTCGAGCACGCTGTCCATGGTCTTGCGGACATCGTCGAGCGATCCCTCCTTGCGCACCTCGGCGGTAAAGAGCAGATACCCGGCATCGTGCTGCTGGTTATTTTCGCCATGTACGGAAATTGCTTTTTTCGATTCGACCAGAGCTTTGTACAGGCGACCGGAGGGCGCCTCGTCCAGCACAGAGGTCAGTACGTCGACCGCCGCCGAGTCCGGATCGGCGCCGGAGGGCACATGGTAGGCCATCATGAGGAGCTGGTTGTCGCCTACGCGCTGCAGCGTCACTTCCCGCTCGCCGTCCTGGACGGGCTCTTCCGTATACGTCGGAGTCAGCGTGCGCGTCGGCCTCGGGATCGCGCCGAAGTCTTCCTTGATCCAGGCCAGGGTCTTCGCTTCATCGAATTTTCCGGCGACGATGAGGATTGCGTTATCGGGCTGATAATAATTCCGATAAAAAGCCTGCAGGCGCTCGATCGGCACGTGCTCAATGTCGCTGCGCGCCCCGATCGTGCTGCGTCCATAGCTGTGCCACAGATAGGCGGTCGAAACGACCCGTTCTTCGAGCACCCGCCGGGGGTTATTCTCTCCACGCTCGAATTCATTGCGCACCACGGTCATTTCGGAATCCAGGTCCTTGCGCGAAACGCGCGAATTGACCATCCGATCGGACTTCCATATCGAGGGCCCAGCGCAGGTTCTCGTCGCTCGCCGTCATGGTCTCGAAATAGTTGGTGCGGTCGTTGGAGGTGGTGCCGTTAAATTGAGCCCCGTGATTGGAAAGCTCCTGCATGATGCCGTCGCGCTTGGCCGTGCCTTTGAACAGCATGTGTTCGAGCAGATGGGCCATGCCGCTCTCGCCATAGCCTTCGAATCGCGAACCGACCAGGTAGGTGACGTTCACGGTCACGGTCGGCTTGGAGTCGTCGGGGAAAAGCAGGATTTTCAGGCCGTTGTCGAGATGGTACTCGGTGATGCCTTCGACCGAGGTGACTTTGGTTTGGGCAAAACCGGCCTGACTCAAGCACAGGCTGACACTGAGAATAAGCGCCGATGCAAGGGATTTCATGGCTTCTAGCCTATCAGACGCCGCAGCAGCGGAAGAGTGAGGAGGCTCGCGGAAATACCTTAGACGGTCAGGCGCGGCAGGAAGGACGCCTGATGGGGTCAAACTTTTGCCCTGCCAGGTCCTGAATGGTCCCGTCCGGCGCGCCCGCCGAAAGATCGGGTGAGCGCGTTTTAGTGTTTGTCGTTGTAGATCTCGCGGCTCAGCCCATTCTGTTGCTGATTGACCTGCTGATGCTCTTGGGACGTCAACTTTCCACCGTTGGCCTGGCGATCTGTCCGGATTTCCCGGTTCAGATTGCTTTCCTGATGCTCCACTTTGGCCGCCTGATGGGCGTTCATCGTACCGTTTTTGATGCCGTTGCCGATCCTCTGTTGTTGACGCTCCTGGCGGCGCCCCACTTCACTCTTGGCAAAAAGCGAGCTCGTAGTCCCGAGCAGCAGTGTTCCGAGCGCAATCTGCGCCGCGATATGGTTAAATCCCCGATTCATGATTTTGTCCTTTCCTCCGAAGCGTTTTCTTTTTCGCGTCTAAATGGCTTCGCTTCTGTATTGCTAAGCCCGCGTCGCGCCTCGGAGTTGCGCCGGGATCAAGTTAAAATCACATCATGTCTTTTCTCGCGGGGCGGACGGTGTACTCACTTCTAGAAGCAACCGCGTCCCTGCATGGCGATCGGGCGGCCTTACATCAGCCGATGGGCCGCGGCGAGTACCGCGAATGGACCTGGCGGGAGTTGCGCGACGCTGTGCAATGGACCGCTATGGGCCTGAGTACCATGGGCGCCGCAAAGGGTTCCATGGTCGCGCTGCAATCGGAAACACGCGCCGAATTCTATATCGCGGATTTTGGCGTCATGGCCGCGGGCGCGGTTGCCGCGGCTTTGTACACCAGCGTTCCGTTTACCGATCAGGCGCAGGCACTCAAATTTTGCGATTGCCGGATCGCCTTGGTTGAAAACGCGAAAGCGTATCGCGGCCTTGCGAGTGCCCTCGGCGATGCCGCGCGCGGGATTCAGTGGATTTTGCTCACAGGCGAACGAGACGACGACCAGAGCGCGGAGTCGGTCCGGACGCTCGACGAACTGTGGATGAGCGGACGCCGCACGCTTGAGGAAAATCCGTCCGCCTTCGACCGATTGCAGACGCAGTACAGCGATACCGACCCGGCGATCCTGTACATGACCTCGGGTGCGACAGGGGAGCCGAAGATGGGAATCGTGAGCCACCGCGCCCTGGTGACAAATTTGGATATGACGCCGACGGTCTTTCCACTCACACCGGACGATTGCACGATCGCGTTTCTACCTTCCGCGCATATGGCGCAGCGCATGGTGGGTGAGCTGCTGCCGCTGTACACAGGTTCCGAAATATGGTTTTCGGAAGGGCTTTCCAGACTTCCGCACGAGCTGCGCGCAATCCGGCCCACGTTCTTTCTTTCCCCTCCGCGTTTGTGGGAGCGGATCTACGCGAGCATCACCGCAGAAATCAAGAAGCGTCCCGCTCCCCTGCGCAAGCTTTTTTATTTAGGCCTGGGGCTCGGCAACAAGGCGGCGAAGTTGCGGCGCGAAGGGCGGCCGGTTCCCGGGGTGATCCAGACGCCGCTCCGTGTGCTCGACAAAATCATGTTTTCGAAAATTCGCGAGCGCCTGGGCGGACGGCTGCACTCTCCCATTTCGGGCTCTGCGCCGCTGAGTAAAGACCTCGCCGAATTCTACGAAGCCGTAGGGATGCCGTTGCTCGAGGGGTACGGCCTCACCGAGGGCGGCGTGGTAACGGTGAATCCGCGCGACCGTCCCAAGCCCGGCAGCATCGGTAAAATGCTCCCGGGCGTCGAATTCCGCATCGAGGAGGACGGCGAGCTGATGCTGGGCGGCCCTATGCTCTTCGACGGTTATTACAAAGATCCCGCAGCGACCCGCGCGGTACTGCGCGACGGCTGGCTCGCCACCGGCGATATCGCGGAGTGCGACGCGGAAGGCTACTTTTATATCACCGGCCGCAAGAAAGAACTGATCGTCGCCTCCAATGGCAAAAAAATCTATCCCGCCCGCATTGAGGGACTTTTTAAACGCGAGCCGCTCATCAGCCATGTCCTGTTGATTGGAGACAAACTGCCTTACGTGACCGCCCTGATTACCATCAACGGCGAGCTGGCAACCACTGCGCCGGCGGTGGAGAGAGCGGTCAAAGAAGTGAACCGCCAACTACCCGCCTTCGAACAAATCCGCAAGTTCAAGATCCTGGAACGCGACTTCTCCATTGAGCAGGGCGAGCTGACGCCCACCATGAAGCTGCGCAAAGGCCGCATATTGGAGAATCACCGCGCGCTGGTCAACGAACTCTACGCCGGACGGGAGTTCGAATAATTGACCGGCGAACATCCCACGGTGTGCGTGAACCGCAAAGCGGCCGGCCGCGTCGCGAGCGGCCATCCCTGGATTTTCTCGAGCGATGTCGTCGATCGGGGCGAGGCACAACCCGGCGACGTAGTCCGCGTCGTTGTGGAATCGGGACGTTCCGAATCGAGAGCCCGGGCCGGAAGAACTTCGCCGGCGAATCCGGGAGGCCGGTTTATTGGAATGGCCCATTACAGCTCGGAGTCGCAGATCACTTTGCGCATGCTGTCCGCGAATCAGGAGCCGGTCGACGCCGCGTTCTTCCGGAATCGACTGGCCGCGGCGATCACTCATCGGGAGAACGTCGTGGAAAATTCGGACGCCTATCGGCTGGTATTTTCGGAAGCCGATCTCCTGCCGGGCTTGATCGTCGACCGTTATGGAGAGTACCTCACGATCCAGATGCTCGACCAGGGCATGGAACGCGCGCGCGACGTGATCGTGAATTGCCTTCAGGATCTGCTTGCACCGGCGGGCGTACTGGCGCGCAACGACGCGAGCGTCCGCAAGCTGGAGGGACTTCCTCTTGAAGTGGCGACCTTAGCGGGAGAAATTCCGGAAAAAGTTTCGATCCGCATGAACAATCTGACCCTGGAAGCCGACCTGGTGCACGGGCAGAAAACCGGAATCTATCTGGATCAGCGGCAGAACTACGTCGCGGCGGCGCGTTATCTGCGGGCTTTTCAGGGCAGTCCGCGGGTGCTCGATTGCTTTACGTCCACTGGCGGATTTGCCCTGCATCTCGCGAAGGGGGCCGGAACTGTCGAAGCTCTGGATTCGTCCGCTCCGGCGGTCGCCATCGCGCAGGCCAACGCGCGTGCTAACGGCATCACGAACGTGGACTTCCGCCAGGCGGACGTCTTCGAATTTCTCGCCGGTGTGAACGCGCGTGAAAGCCGGCGCTACTCGATGATCATTCTGGACCCACCCGCGTTCGCGAAATCCCGGAAATCACTGGACGATGCGGCGCGCGGCTATAAAGAAATCAATCTCCGGGCTCTGCGCCTGCTGGGTCCCGGAGGGGTGCTGGTGACGTGTTCGTGCTCCCATCATATGAGCGAGGCGATGTTGCTCGAAACGATCGCCGAAGCGGCGCTGGACGCCGGTAAAACGCTGCGTATTCTGGAGCGCCGGACCCAGGCGCAGGACCATCCGATCCTGCTCACGGTACCGGAGACCCATTACCTGAAGTGCCTGATCCTACAGGTGGTATAGGCCCTTCCGGGTTGCGGATTCCGGCTCCGCTGCGGTATGGTTACAGGAGCAAGTTTTCTAGCCCCCTTCGCGGCGGCGGATCTCGCACGCATATCCAATTTGGAGGAGAAGTTTCGATGACTTGGTTGTCAGGCCTACGCCGTAGCGCGCCGATATGGTTCCTGCTCGCGCTGATTCTGGTTTGCGGCTCGTCGCCTCTTTTCGCGCAAGGCGAAGCGGAACTGAAACTTCCCGATCTCTCCCAGGCGCAGTTCGTGGGCGGCGTTGCCGGCCCGACGCTGCTGATGTTCGGTCTTGGGATCAGCGTCCTGGGGTTGGTGTTCGGGCTCGTGATGTATTCCCACCTCAAGAATCTGCCGGTTCACAAATCGATGCTCGAAATCTCCGAGCTCATTTACGAAACCTGCAAGACCTACCTGATTACGCAAGGTAAATTTCTGGCGATGCTGTGGGTCTTCATCGCGATCATTATCGCGATCTATTTTGCCGTCCTGCAGGGGATGGAGATCACGCGAGTCATCATCATTCTTGCCTTCAGCGTGTTGGGCATCCTGGGAAGCTACGGCGTGGCGTGGTTCGGAATTCGGGTGAACACATTTGCAAACTCGCGGACGGCGTTCGCCAGCCTGAAAGGCAAGCCGTTCCCCTGTTATGCCATCCCGCTGCAGGCCGGCATGAGCATCGGCATGCTGCTGATCAGCGTGGAACTATTCATCATGCTGTGCATTCTTCTTTTCATCCCGGGCGCCTACGCGGGACCCTGCTTTATCGGGTTCGCGATCGGTGAATCGCTCGGCGCGGCCGCGTTGCGCGTCGCCGGCGGCATCTTTACGAAAATCGCCGACATCGGCGCCGATCTGATGAAGATCGTGTTCAAGATCAAGGAAGACGACGTCCGCAACCCGGGTGTGATCGCGGATTGCACGGGCGACAACGCGGGCGATTCGGTGGGACCCTCGGCCGACGGCTTCGAGACCTACGGCGTGACGGGCGTCGCGCTGATCACCTTCATCCTGCTCGCTGTGACCAACGACGTCACCAAGGTGGAATTGCTGGTGTGGATCTTCGTCATGCGCGTCATGATGATCATCGCGAGCGGCCTCTCCTACTTTATTAACGAAGCGATCGCGAAGGCCCGCTACGAGAACGCGGACAAGATGAACTACGAAGCGCCCCTCACCTCGCTCGTATGGCTGACTTCGATCATCTCGATCGGCGCCACCTATGTGGTTTCCTATTTCATGATCCCGGATATCAACGGCGATAATTCCATGTGGTGGAAGCTTTCGAGCATCATCACCTGCGGTACGCTGGCGGGCGCGGTCATCCCGGAGCTCGTCAAGGTATTCACTTCCGTGGAATCACGGCACGTGAAGGAAGTGGTCACCTCCTCGCGCGAGGGCGGAGCCTCCTTGAACATCCTTTCGGGCCTGGTCGCCGGCAACTTCAGCGCCTACTGGCTGGGGATGGCGATGATGACGCTCATGGCCGTCGGCTACGGCGTCAGTACGACCATGCCGGCCGGTGTATTTCTGCAGAACTCGGGCGCCGTTTTCGCCTTCGGTCTGGTCGCCTTCGGCTTTCTCGGTATGGGACCGGTCACCATCGCCGTGGACTCCTACGGTCCGGTGACCGACAACGCGCAATCGGTTTACGAGCTGAGCATGATCGAGGCGATCCCCAACATCAAGAGCGAACTCAAGAAGACGACCGGCTGGGACGTCGACTTCGAAAAAGCGAAGCATCACCTCGAAGAGAACGACGGCGCGGGCAACACCTTTAAGGCGACCGCAAAGCCCGTGCTGATCGGCACGGCCGTCGTCGGCGCCACCACCATGATCTTTTCCATCATCGTCGCCTTGACCAATGGTCTGCAGCCGGAGTTGATGTCGAATCTGTCGATTCTGCACCCGCCCTTTTTGCTCGGCTTGATCACCGGCGGCGCGATCATTTACTGGTTCACGGGAGCATCCATTCAGGCCGTCACGACGGGCGCTTATCGCGCGGTGGAGTTCATCAAAGAGAACATTAACCTGGAGAGCGCGGCAGCGGCTTCGGTCAGCGACTCGAAAAAAGTCGTCGAGATTTGCACGCAGTACGCGCAGAAGGGCATGTTCAACATCTTCCTGACCGTGTTCTTCGCCACGCTCGCGTTCGCGTTCTTCGAGCCGTATTACTTTATCGGCTATCTGATCTCCATCGCGCTGTTCGGCCTGTATCAGGCTATCTTCATGGCAAACGCAGGCGGCGCGTGGGATAACGCCAAGAAGATCGTGGAAGTGGAGCTGAAGGCCAAGGGCACTCCGCTGCACGACGCGACGGTGGTCGGCGACACGGTGGGCGATCCTTTCAAAGATACATCGTCGGTCGCATTGAACCCCATCATCAAGTTCACCACCCTATTCGGATTGCTCGCGGTGGAACTGGCCGTTTCCCTGACGAAGACCCAGGGAAGCTCGATGACCACGGGTCTCGGAGCCGCGTTTCTCGCGGTGTCGATTTTCTTCGTCTACCGCTCCTTCTATGGGATGCGGATCGAAATCAAATAAGCTCGGCCAAAGTCAAAGCGTTTAGCGCTGCAATTCGGCCTGCCAGTGGAGCACTACCTGGATGGCCGAGGAGGCGTCGCCCTGGCCGGGCTGCGCTAGAAGAAACGTTTTCCCGTCGGGAGTAACGGCGAATCCCAGATCGGTGGCCGCCCCGATGATGGGTGTAGGCGCCTGAAAGAGAACGTGCGGCGTACCGGCCCGGAAAACCGCTCCGGGATCAATATCGACGGCCATCACCGTGCGGAGATCGGGCGCGACATAATAAAGTTCACCTCCGTCGTGGCGCCAGCGGGGCGCGTATCCGCCGGCATTGGAAATTTGCCACTTACCAGCCGGTAGTCCCGGTGTGTTCATGACATAGATCTGGTTCTCGCCGGACTCCTCCGACGTGTAGGCCACGCGCAACGGCCCGACCGGCGAAAACCGCCCCTGCCCTTCGTTCGCCGGGGTTTGGAGCAGCGGAGTCAGCTTCTTGGCGCCAGTCCCCAGCGGATTAGTGAGCATCCACATGTCGAAACCGGTTTTAGGATCGGATCGCCCCACGAGCAAAAGTTTCCCGTCGGGGGAAAGGTCCGACATATTCCGGATACTCGAATCCTCGAAGACGCGTTGCGGTTCCTCGCCGGCAGTTGCCGATTTAACGTAGACCCCGTCCTGTCTCCGGAAGACGACACGCGCGCCGTCGGGCGTCCATAGAGGATATCGTGCGCCTTTGAACGTGAATCGCGAAACGGTCTTGCGCTCCAGATCATGAAGATAGATGTCGGCGACGCGATTCACCGTGAGGGCGACAGCAAGGAATTTCCCATCCGGAGAAAAGCGCATTTCGCCGGGAACTCCGATTTGGCGTCCCAGGGAACCCGCCGGAGCGCCCGCATGGTTGAACGACACGAGGTCCGCGTTGGCCGCATCGCCGGTGCGGTATGCGAGCGTTCCTTCCCGAGAGACCGTGAAGTCGCCCGGCTCTACGTTTTCGGCAATCAGGTGCGCATCGCCCGCGATACGCAGCGCGCTCGCGTCGAACGGCTGCGCGAGCAAAGAACCCTCCCGGACATAAACGATGAAACCCGTACCGCCTTTGGAAGGGACATAGACCGCGTGCGCGGCGTCCGCCAGAACCTGTTTTCGGTCCGCGCTTCCCAGGGTCCCGGCGAATACCGCGCCGCCGGCCGCGGCGCCGTAGAGAAAATGCACGCCGTCGGGAAGCAGCGCGGGCCAAAAGTGGCCCAAGTCTGAATCTTCGGGCTTCGTCACCGCGGCGGGCTGGCCTCCGCTCGCGTCCACCTGAAAAAGAGTCAGCAAGTTCCCGGCGGTGAACAGAATCTTTCCGTCAGGTCCCCACACTCCAGCCGCCTGAAAATTTCCCGGAACGCCGGCGATTACTTCCGCCGTGCCGCCGTTGGCGTCGATCTTTTTCATTTTGTCTTGCGCGAAAAAACCCACCGCGCGGCCGTCGGGAGACCAGAACGGCGATCGCGCGTCATCGGTTCCGGCAAGCGCATGGGCCGTCCGTGAATCAAGGGGCCGGACCCACAGCAACGTGTGTCCGGATTGATCGGCCACGAAAGCGATCTGACGTCCGTCGGGAGACAGAGCGGGAGGTCCCGCGCTCGCGCTGGTGGCGAGCGCAGCCCCCTCGGGAGCCGCCATCGAAAGCCTGACCACTTCCTCGGGTGGAGAGGGTCTCAACCATGCGGCCATCGCCGCGCCGAGAAAGGCGGCAGCGATCACAGCGAGGCCTGTCGCAAGCCACCACTTCCACGATTTCACGCGATGCTTGGGAAGCGCGGCCTCCGATTGATCGATCCCCAACGCCACCCATTCCAAATTGATTCGCAGATCGTACGCCGATTGCCAGCGTTCATCCGGATCCACGGAAAGACACTTGCGCAGGACCCGATTTAAAGCCGGCGAGGCGACCTCGGCCACCGAAGGCGGGGCGCTCCCGACCATAGCCGCCACCAGCCCCGCGATGTTGTCGGCCTGATAGGGATGCTTTCCCGTCAACATTTCATACAGCACCAGCCCGAAGGAATAGATGTCCGTGCGGAAGTCGGTCGGCTTGCGCTGCAGTTGTTCCGGCGACATGTAGAGCACGGTCCCATAGGCGCCGGCTTGCTCCCAGATCTCTTCCGTGGCGATCTCCTCGGGTGGTGCGTCCATGCGTACCGGATTGGTGCGCGGCGCTTCGATCTTCGCCAGGCCGAAGTCCAGAATTTTCGCGCCCGACTTCGTGACCAGAATGTTGCCGGGCTTCAGATCACGATGGACGATTCCCTTGCGATGAGCGGCGTCCAGCGCGTTCGCAATTTGAATTGCGATCCGGACGGCGGGTCCCTCTTTCAACGGGCCTTCGAGCGGACGTCCCTCGACGTACTCCATCACCAGGTAATTGGGCCCAATATCGTAAAGGGTGCAAATGTTCGGGTGATTGAGCAGCGCGGCGGCGTGCGCCTCATGCTCGAATTGCTGGGAAAACTGATCCTTGGAGATCTTTAGCGCGACGATGCGGTCCAGGCGGGTATCGCGGGCTTTATACACTTCTCCCATTCCGCCCGCGCCCACCAGGGAGAGGATTTCATACGGCCCGAGTCTTTCCCCCGCTGTCACTCGAATCAGTTTACTTGATTCCCACAAAAATAGACGAAGCGGCGGGGCAAAAGGTGCCTTCCCGAGCCACGCAATGCACCTCAGTATTGTACTGCTTCGAGAAAAAGCCCCGACGCGGGAGCGGTCCACGCCGCGACATCCAATTTGGGATTGGACTTCGCGGCAAGGAGGTCGCGAAATTGTTGTATGCTGACCTCCTCCAGGCCCACTTTCACCAGCGTTCCCGCCAGGCGGCGCACCATTTTCCACAGAAAATGCGAAGCTTCGATGCGGAAAATCACCAGATTTTCGTCCATCGCGACCTCGGCGGAATGGACCACAACGATCGTCGACTCCTCGGGACGCGACGGGTCGGCGGCGCGAAAACACGTAAAATCGTGGCGTCCGGCGATGAACGCGGCGGCTTCCTGCATGCGTGCCACGTGCAAAGGCTCCTTCACCCACCACACGAAGCGCTTCGACAGGGCCGCTTTGCGGGTCGAGATCTGATAAAAGTACGCGCGCGCCACCGCATCATGCCGGGCATGAAAGCCGGGCGCGGCTTCCTCGCAGGAAAGGACCGCGATGGCGGAAGGCAGCCGGTCGTTCAATTCGCGCAGGATCGTCGCGTCAGGCAAGTGGCGGGCGGCCGAGCGGATTTTTACGTGCGCCACTTGGCCCACGGCGTGAACGCCCGCATCGGTCCTGCCGGAGCCCTGAACCTCCACGGTGGTTCCGAACAATTCATCGACCGCTTGTTGCAGCTCGCCCTGAACGGTGCGGGCGTTGTTCTGTGTCTGCCAGCCCGAAAAACGCGAGCCGTCGTACTCCAGCACCAATTTATACGTGCGCATCGATTTATTATCCGATGCGCGCCATTATCCGATGCGTACCGCTGCGCCAGAGTGCTCCGCGAAGCTACAGAGTGGACATATCGATCACGAAGCGGAATTTCACGTCGGCTTTCAGCGTGCGTTCGTAAGCCTCGTTAATCTTCTGGATCGGGATGATTTCAATTTCCGAGGCAATCCCGTGCTCGGCGCAGTAATCCAGCATCTCCTGGGTTTCCCGGATGCCGCCGATCAGCGATCCGGCAAGCGACCGCCGTCCGAAGATCAGGGAGCCGGGAGACACGCGCGAATCTTCGGGAGGCACGCCCACCAGCACCATGGCTCCGTCGAGGCGCAACGTCTTCAGCAGCGAGTTCAAATCGTGCGATGCCGAAACCGTATCGAGAATCAGATCCAGACTTCCCGCTCGCGCGGCCATCTCTTTCGGATCCTTCAGCATCGCCACTTCGTGGGCTCCCAGGCGCATCGCATCCGCCTTCTTTTGGGGGGACGTCGTGAACTGCACCACGTGAGCCCCGAAGCTCCGCGCAAATTGCAGCGCCATATGCCCCAATCCGCCGAGCCCGACGACGCCGACCTTCTTCCCGGGACCTGCTTTCCAATGGCGCATCGGCGAATACGTCGTGATGCCGGCGCACAGCAGCGGCGCGGCGGATGCCGGATTGAGTTTCGGCGAGATCCGAAGCGCGAACGCTTCGTCCACAACCAGGTTGTTCGAATAGCCCCCGAACGTCTGGCCGCCGCCCTTCTGGTCGGGAGAATCGTAGGTGAACGTCGCGCCTTTCAGGCAAAATTGTTCTTCGCCCTGAAGGCAATTGGCGCACACGCGGCACGAATCCACCATGCAGCCTACGCCGGCCCTGTCTCCCACTTTGAAATTCGTGACCGCCGGCCCCACAGCGGTTACCCGGCCGATGATCTCGTGCCCGGGGACCATCGGATAGGACGAGTGGCCCCACTCATTGCGGGCCTGATGAATGTCGCTGTGGCAGACCCCGCAAAAATCGATGCTCATGACAACGTCGTGCGGCGCGGGATCCCGGCGCTCGAACGAGAATGGAGCGAGCGGCGTGGTGGCGCCGTGAGCCGCGTAGCCTTTTGAGGTAATCATGTCCCTAGCTTGCCAGACGAGGCAGTTTACCCGAAAGTGAAGCCCCGCGGGGTTCGATCAAAAATAAAGATTTCGTTAGACTTCAGCGCGCTGATCAACGCTATGTCTGGCGGGACTGTACAGGCCGCGCAGGGCGTTCCAGCGAATCACGGCCAATTCGGCGAAGGAACGCATTCCATGGAACAGACTGACTTTCGTGCCTTCGACGTTATTCCACCGGACCGGAACTTCCACTGCGGCAAAGCCCAGGCATTTGGCAATCACCAGATCCTCGACGTCGAACCCGAACCCGTCTAAAACCTGGAGCGGAAAAATCGCACGCGCCGCATCGCGCCGGAAGAGTTTGAACCCACACTGCGTGTCGGCGTAGGGGAGGCCCGTGACGGTTCTCATCACGCGGTTAAAGACGATTCCGGAGAGTTCCCGTCCCCGGCCCTGGCGTACGCCAATGAGCGAACGATTCAAGGCTCGCGATCCAATGGCGATCGTCGCGTTCTGCGCAAACGCGGCTTCCACCAACTTCGGCAATTCAGCGATGGGCGCCGATAAATCGGCGTCCGACATCAGGATCCAATCCCCCTGCGCCTCCATCATGCCGTGGCGCACCGCATATCCTTTGCCGCGATTCCCTGGATTTTTGACCAGGCGTAAACGTGGTTCGGATTTCGCGCGCGCCGCGATCAGCTCCCGGGTGGCGTCCTGTGAGCCGTCGTCGACGATCAGAATTTCCGCGTTGGAATAGGAATTCGCGTCAAGCCACGCAAAAACTGCATCCAGCGTGGCGGGAAGCCGACGCTCCTCGTTGTATGCGGGGATGACAACCGAGAGCGTCATCGAGTTCATTATATCGGACAGATTACGCGAAAACTGCATGTTGCGGACTCCATTGGTGAAAAATTTGCGTCTACCTAAGCAAAAGGAGCCGCTTCCATTCGCTTGGAATCGGCTCCTTTCACTTACTAAGGTGCAATCAATGCGCCAATATGCCCGCGTCTTCCTTTATTGCAGGAGCTTTAGAACCTGCTGCGGAGCGGAGTTCGCCTGCGCCAGAGCCGCGATACCGGCCTGGAGCTGAATTTGAGACTTGGTCAGATCGGCGGATTCGGCCGCCAAATCCGCGTCACGGATGTTCGCTTCGGCCGAAGCGAAGTTGGTGAGCTGCGATTGCGCCAGATTCGTGGCATAGGTGAACTGATTCTCACCTCTTCCTACGACGGCTTGTGCGTTGCCGAGCGCGGTGACTGCGTTCGCGAGCGAATTGACCGCCGCGGTGGCGCCCGTGATATCGGCGATCTCCGCGGTCGACCCACCGGTCGAAACCGTCGAGGTATTGGTCGTCCCCTGCGAGCCGACACCGGTCCCCTGGGCTGAAGTGCCGACCGCGACCTGGAACGAATTGAGTGTGCTGATGAAACGAATCTGCTCCGTGCCGGATGAATCGTCCTTCACCGCCGTGATCTGCTGCAGCGTCGGATTGTTGGACTGCTGCAATGCGGTGTTGATCGCATTCAACGCCTGGTCGATTGATTCTCCGTTGCGGCTCGTGGCGTTATTGCTCAGGTTGACCGAGAGCGACTGCTGCGTGCCGCTGGAATCCGGAGCGCTCACCGTGATGGTTTGTTGGCCGCTGCCGTCGAGGATGGGGGTAAAACTGAGCGCCGCCGTCTCGCTCGAGCCGCCGGCATCGATCGCCGGGCTGGTAGCGGGAGCGGCAGTGGCGACGGTTCCCGTGAATGTGGCGCCGGATACGCCAAAGCCGGTCTGGGCTTCGCTGCCGTTCGTGGTTCCCGCCGTGATGCCGAGCGTCGTGTAGGAGCTGTTTGATCCGGGGGTAACGAAGTCCACCGAGGAATTCGAGCCGGTCGAGTTGGAAGTCACCTCGATCGCCCCATTGTTAACCGTAGCCGTGGCGCCGATGTTGTTGGCGGTGAAGTATGTGTTCAGGTCGCCCTCGACGTCCGTGGCCGTCTGGTTGGCGCCGTGGGTCAGCGTGATCGCCTGCGTCGGCCCTCCATCGATGGCGACGTCGACCTGGTCGTTGGCGCCGGTGATGTTGAAGCCGGCGACGGCCGCCGTGCCGTCATAAGTGTTCGCTACGAGGCCGAGCGAGCCCAACGCATCGTGGGTGCCCGCCGAGAGCACGATGCTCGAGGAGCCGGCCGCGCCCGCGGTGTTATCGGTCAGCACCAGGTGGCCGGTTGAATTCACGCTCGCGGTGACACCAGCCAGCAGCGGGTTGGTGTTCAGCTCCGCCGCGATCTGCGCCAGCGTCTGCGCTCCACCGCCGCCCGCGAGGACGATGTCCTGTACGCCCGTGCCGTTGATGTTGATGTTGAAGTCGCTGTTGGTGCCGGCGACGATGGTCGCGTTGGCGGTCGTGGTGCCGGTCGCCTGTGCCGCCGTGGCCGGCGTCCCCTCCTGCGCGAGGCCGGTTACGGATGCCGATGCGCTGCTGCCGTACGAATTCACGCGGAAATACGTCCCGTTAGCTGAGGAGACGGTGATCTTGCCTGCCACGGTAACCCCGTAGTCGGCGACCAGTCCGGCTGCCTGCAACGTCGGGTTGCTCGCGAAATACGTGTTCAGCGCCTGCGCCACGCTCGCGCCGGTGCGCGATGTCCCGGTATTCGAAGCTCCGCTGGCGAATCCGAGCAGCGTGTTTGCTGTCCCGCCTTGAATCGTTACGGAACCTCCGGCGCCTTTGGTGTTGGAGGTGACGACGATCTGGTTGCTGCTGTTGACCGTGGCTGTTCCACTGGCGGAGATCACAGAGTTGATCTGGTTGGCGATGTCGTTCTTAGTGTCGCTTCCGTTGGGGGTCAGGGTCACGCTGTAGCTGGTGCCGTTGACCAATAAGTTCAGAATATTGTTGTTGGCCGTGACGGCAACGGGAGTCGCGGTGCTGTCCGTGGAGGTCAGCGCGGCCGCCGTGGCATCGCCCGCCGTGAGGTCGATCCCGACCAGATTCGTGTTGGACGCCGCGCCGCCGATCGAAAACTCAAAGGTGTTGGTTCCCACGGCAGTGGCGTCATTGTAGTTGGACGAGGCGCTGAGCGTGTTGTAGTCCACCGCTCCGGCCGCGCCCGTAACAAACGAGCCGAAGCCCAGCAGATTCTGCGTGTCGCCGGTCACCTGGACGCTGAACTGTTGCCCGCTCGTCGAAGTAAACGTCAGCGCATTGGTGGCCGTGGAGGTAGTGAGCGAAATTCCCGCCGACTTCAGCCCCGAATTGCCGGAGACCGCGGTGTTCAGAGCGGTGATCGCCTGACTCACCGTCTCCCCTGCCGTCACCGCGATCGATACGTTCGTCGGGGTCGTTTGTCCGGCGCCCGCGAATTGGAAGGTGATGTTTCCGGCGCCCGCGGTGCCGAACGTGGTTGCGCCGGCGGCCGTATTGTTGGCAGCCGTCACTTGCGTATTCAGGCTGGCCCCGTTTGACGGGCTGGCCGAGGTCGCGGTGGTGCTTGAGAGCCCCAGGCTCGTCGCGAGCGCGGTCGAAGTAATCGCGATGCTCGACGTGGCGCTGTTGTTGTCGCTCTGGATGGTGACCTGGTTGCCTTGCAGGGTGGCCGTGGCCACCGCGTTGAAGCCCGTGTTGGCATTCAAATCCTTGACGATCTGCGCCTTCGAGGTTGCCGCGCTGTTGGTGACCACCACGCTGATGGGGGCGTTCCCGTCCACAGCGAGCGTCAGCGTGCGGGTTCCCGCCGCGCCGTTGGTCGCGACGGTCGGGTTGGTGTCGGTACCGGTAATCGAGGCATTCTGGGCGAAGTTACCGAGCAAAGCGTTTGCCACCTGATCGCCCGCTTGTACCTGAAACGCGGCGGTGGAACTATTGAAGGCAAGTTGTTGTCCGTTGGTCCCGTTGGTGGTGATGGCCGCGGTGATATTCGCGTTGGCGAGAGCCGTGCCCACCTGGGTGCCGTTGCTTCCCGCCGCCGTGATCGCAGAGTTGACCGCCGCGACCAGATCGGATGTACTCGCCAAATTCGCGGTATTCACACTGATAGAGACCCCGTTGGCGAACCCCGGCCCCTTGAGGATGAAGGTCGTGTATCCCGGCGTCGCTTCCGAGTTCGTGTTGGTGGTATTCGCCAATATTTGTGACACCGAGGTATTCGCCGAACCGGAGCCAATGTCGGTGGTGGCGTTTCCCGCCGCCTGCACGCCCGCCAGGCCCAAACTGGCCGCATCCACGGTGGATTGGCTCAGATCCAGGCTGACGGTGCCGTTTTGCGTGGCCGAGATTCCGTTCGACGCCTGGCCGCCGCCGATGAACACGTTTAACGTTTTCGCAAACGTGCCGCCCTGGTTCAATCCAATGGTCTGCGCCTGGCGGTTGATTTCACCGATGACACTCTGAAACTCGCTATTCAGCACGCCTCGATTTCCGGTGAACGTGCCCGAGGCCGATTCGGTGGCCAGCGTGCGCGCGCGGTCGAGCAGCTGGGAAATGTTGCTGATGCCGCCGTCGGCGATCTGCAACTGGCTCAAACCATTGTTTGCGTTCTGAATACCTTGCGTGAGCACGGCTTCGTCAGAACGATAGCCATTGGCGATCGCGAGACCGGCGGCATCGTTGCCGGAGTTGACGATCCGAAGCCCCGACGTGACCTCCTGAATGGTCTGATTCTGTTCGTTGTTCGTCTCGTTCAGGTAGTCTTGCGCCTGCAAGCTCGCGATATTGGTGTTGATATAAAACGCCATTGTGTTTCTCTCCTTGAAATGTTTTCAACGGGAATCCTTTCCCGCCTTTGCCTAGGTGGCTTATCGGAGCGCTCCCGTGGAGTGTGAGGGAAACGCTTACACGTTCTGTGCGTGAGTACTACGAGTCGCCGCGGGCGCGCGGCCGGCCTAGCACGCAGGGGTCTAGAATATTACGTTGAACGGGTTTTTCGAGATCGTGACGATCTCGATGGAAAAGGAGCGGGAATGCGGCTGAAAACTCTGATCGTTGTGACGTTCGCCATGCCTGGGACGCTGGCTGCGCTGTTCGCGCAATCGCGCGATACGCCCGCGGCCGAAAGCCAGCCGAAACGGTTCTCGGGCTCGTGGCGAGGCGCCGGCCCTACTCCGTGCGTTGGCTCCGACGGCGGCGTGATGCAGTGCCCTCCTGCTCCGCGGATCACCGCGATCCGCGCCGGCCGCCTGTTCGATAGCAAGAATGGCCGCATGCTGACGAAACAAGTCGTGATCATTGAAGGCGACCGCATCATGGAGACGGGGCCGGAAGGGCAAGTCAAAATTCCGCCTGGGGCGAGCGTGATCGATCTGCGCCCAGCGACCGTGCTGCCGGGCCTGATCGATGCGCACACGCACATGTTCAATGCGCGCAAACCCGGGGGCACCACGGAAGATTACATGTTGATCGGCGTGCAGAACGCCCAGTTCGATTTGCGCGCGGGCTTCACCACGGCGCGCGACATGACAAGCCACGGAAACGGCTACGGCGACGTGGCGATCCGTAACGCGATCAATGAGGGGCGTATCGAAGGCCCGCGCTATCAGGTCTCGACGCGGGGAATCGTGTGGGGAGCGAAGCCGAAGGACCCGTCCGCGCCCGAAGATCCGCTGGCCGCCGCTGTTGTACGCTCAGCGGACGACGCGCGCGCGGCGGTCCGCGATCAGGTGTCGCACGGCGCCGATTGGATCAAACTCTATCCCGCCGGCGCGTATTCTTTCACCCCGGCTGGAAAAGCCGAGTACGAGGTCACCTATCCTTTGCCCGTGCTCCAGGCCGCGATCGACGAAGCGCACCGTCTGCGCCACAAAACCGCGTGCCACAATTACGGCGGCGAAGGACTGCGCAATGCGATCGTTGCCGGCTGCGATGTGATTGAGCACGGCTTCGGGCTGGACCAGGAGGAATTGAACATGATGGCCGCCAAAGGCCTCTACTTCGATCCCACGCTTGAGCGCTACTCCGAGCCCTACATGGACGACAACGATGCCAAGAGCACCGGAGGCAAGTATCGGATGATCCCCATTTTCGAGAAGGCGGTCGCCCTGGCGGCCGCGACCCCGGGAATCAAGTTGATGGTAGGGAGCGGCGCGGACGGAGCTACCTTCGCGCATGGAACCCAGGCGCTCGAACTGGTGGAATTAGTTGAGCACGGGGGCGTGACGCCCATCCGGGTGCTCCAATCGGCCACCATGATCAACGCGGAAGCCCTCGGATGGCACGGTCAAATCGGCTCGATCGAGAAGGGAAAATTCGCGGATCTGATCGCGGTGTCGGGCGATCCGGTGGCCGATATCACCGAAATAGAGCGCGTGAAATTCGTAATGAAAGGCGGCAAGATCATTCGAAACGATATAACGCCGCCAGCCAAGTAAACCGCAGCCCGCGAGCCGTGCAGATCAGCGCGGTGAACCTTTCCCGGCTTGTCTTTTGCTAGCGAACAATCGGTCCGTGATTACTGCTGGGCTTGTTTATTGCTGGGCTCGTTTCAGGACGCCCTGATATTCGGGATACATCGTCTCTGCACCGCCGCGGCTCGCCTCAAACGGCACGTGATGCTTCCCGGAGTACTCGTGGAGAAAGGGATTCTGGCCGAACAGGTAATTCGGTACTTCGCCTTTCTTGGCGCTCGGATTCTCCTCCACGGACGGCTCGCAGGGATACAGCCAGTGGCCTTGAATATTGGGATCCAGAACGTAGCTGTCGGCGCGGAAAAGCGGCTCAGTTAGATAGACCGGATCGTTGATATAGGTTGTATGCGTCAGATAGTTTCCGTGACGCATCCAGTGATCGGTGGAGGTCGCGAGATCACTCTCCGGCACGCCATTGCGCTTCAACCAGCCGCGTTTCAGATGAGTCGTGCGCACTACGAGGACATCTTTGTCCCACGCGCCCGTCGAAAAACCCTGCCACAGATGACGCGCGAACTCGGAGGGATGTGGGCGGCCGTCCATCCAGATCGTTTGCGTCTGTTCCATGAATTTGAAATAGATTTTGATGGCCGTCAGTTCCTGTGTTTCCGGATCGCGCACCGTGGAAATCCGCAGCGGAAAGGGCGCGCGCGTCATGTGCGTGAAGATATGCGGGGCGCACTGATGCTCCACCAGCGAAAGCCGGGACGCCATCCACGCGTCGGCGTGAACGCGCGCCGCCTCATTGATTGGAAGACCGATATAATCGGCGATCTCCGCGGCGAGATCGCGTTCGCCGGGGATGGCCTGCCAGTCTCCCACCAGATCCACTTGGGCCTGGGCCGGCAGAGAAGCCGCGACGGCTAGAAAAATCACGATCGCGACGGAACCCCGGAGGCTCTTGATTTTCGATTCCATCATTTCTTGTTTGCCAAACTCCGATAAGCGGCCTCTATGAATCTATCGGTGGTGGCGGCGCCCGGCCCGCCGGCTCCGTATTCAGGATCGTAATCGCGCGTGAGCCGGGCGGCCTTCACCTGCTCCAGCGTGGAACCCTTTTTCATCATCGCTTGCACCCGATCTCTCAAAATCACAATCATATCCCGGTATTCGGCGACATCCGCTTCATCGGAAAGACGCCCGTGCCCTGGGATGATGAGGGTGCCATCCTCTTCGCTATGTCCGGGAATTGCAATCTCCAGAACCCGGTTCAAGCCCGCGATCACGCCGTCGATCGTCCCTCCCCTCGTCAGATCCATAACCGGATAACCGGTAGTCACGTATACGTCGCCCGCGCTGATCACGTCGCTCTTCCGGAAATAAACCAGACTATCTCCGTCGGTGTGCGCGGCGGGCGCGTGGATGATCTGAATACCTTCATCGTCGAAAAACAGATCCTTCACGGCCTCACCCGCGCCCGTATAAATATTCTGCGGAACGGCAGCGATCGGGGCGCCCGGTCCGCCGCCGGGCGGCGATAACAGCCGGTCCGCGACCTTTTCATGAGCGATCAGAACCGCGGGATCCGCACCAACCGAGGAAAGACGATTCGCCGGATCGTTGGTGACATTGCCGATGCCCGCTTTGCTCAGAATTTCGTTCGCACCCGTGTGATCGGGATCAGCGTTTGTATCGACGATGAAACGGATCTTGCCTTCAAGGCGCGACGAAGCGTTCGGATGAGCGATTTTCTCGACCGCCGCCAGCACCTTCCCGGCCATGGGCGCGACCCCCGCATCCACCAGTAATACGCCCTCCCGGCCGATTTCTACAGCGATGTTCGCCCCGGCGCGCGCAACCAGATAGACGTTACCTTGCACCGGCAGAATCTCAACCTCCTCCGCGCGGCCCGTCTGAGCCAGTCCGGCATTTTGCGAACTCACCGGCCACAGACCCACGCCGAGCAGTACGAGCACTGTCCCAATAAGAACGGACAGCGTACGCCGCACCGGGGTTCTCTTCCTGGGCATTCGCATCATCGTGTTGTGCAGGCCGTGGGACGCCAGCCCTTCGCGTCGGGAAGCTTTTTAAAATACCAGGGTCGAATGAAAGGCTCGCTGAAATATTGCGGGTCGTCCAGAAGTTCGGACACCACCAGAAACGAATTGCCGTCCGGCTCCTCCACGCGATTGAAGTATTCCGTCAGGAGCGCCTTGCCGCTATAAGGAATTCCGTTCTTGAACAGGTAACCAGGGCGCAAGTTCGTGGTGACCACCTTCAGAGAACTTCCCGCGTAGCGCAAACCGGCGGCCCCTCCACCTTCGGTTCCGCGCCCGCCCTGCGAATCCCATTGCGCCGTGGAATATCCCTGCGCGGTTGGTTCAGCTGCGCTCTCTTGCGGGCTTCCAAAGTGCAGCAAGCGAGTCTGCTTCCCGGAATCCGTATCGATGCGCAGCGTGCGCTCGTCTTCCCAGGAGATATGCAGCCTTCCGGGCACCTGCATGATCGCGGGAGCCCCGTAGGCCTTGCACAAATCGCCGGCTGCTTCATCCTTGGCGGGATCCCAGGCGTCGGCTAGCTTGCGTCCTTCGAGCGTCAAGCCCATTCCTCGATAGTCGCCTTTGGCGGGCGTGGCCATCCGGAACAGCCATTGTTCGGAGTTCGTCACCACCGAAACCCAGTAGCCCGTGAAATCGACGACGGCCGCTGCTTTAGGGGATTTCGCGGGTGCGCCTCGCTGTGCGGGAAGGCTCGCGGCCGAAAGCAAACAACACGCCGTAACCGTGAGAAATCGCCCGAGAGTGGGTGTGTCGAGGAACTGCCCGCGCATGATATTCCGTAAAACCAGAGCCTAGTATACAACCCGCACGCCCGTGCCCGAAGACTTTAGAATCGCGCGGGACCGACGAGAAATTTCCGCGAGCGCGCGGAGGCCTGAACGAAGCAACCGCTTCGGTTATTTCTTCTGATTCTCGGGATTTGCGGCCTTCTGATCGGCCGTCTGCTTGGGCGGCTCCGCCGGTGGCTTGTAGCCGTTCAGAGACCGGTTTTTCTCGAAGTACTTACCCGCGTCGTTCAAGAACCAGCCGCCCGGAAGATGACAGTAGTTGCATTCCTGCTTGGTGCGCCGCGTATAGTCCGGCCGCGCGACGCTCGGCGCCGGGCTCCACAGGAAACCCAAAGCCACAATCATTACCGGAGTCAGAATTTTCGCGAAATGACTCCAGGAAACAGCACGGATACGCATAAGACTGCTCGTTGAACCTTGCAAGCCAATTATAACAATTCGCGGCATGGGCTCTCCCGCAAAGTCAGAGCGTGGACCGATGCGGCTTTGGAACCATCATCTTATGGCGTCCCGGTGGCCACCTGACGACGCGCCGGCGGTCCTACAATGGAAGCATGAAGACCGTCCTCCTGACCCTTGGCCTCGTGGCTGCCTTCCCTGTCTTCGCGCAGCACGCTCCCGGATTTGACCCTTCCGCGATCGATCGCTCCGCCAACGCCTGCGTCGATTTTTATCAATACGCCTGCGGAAACTGGATTGCCGAGAACCCCATCCCCGCGGACCAATCCCGGTGGGGACGCTTCGACGCTCTGCAGGAGCGCAACCGCGAAATTCTTCGGCAGATCCTGGAGAAAGCGTCCACGCCGGCGCCGAATCGCAATGCTCTCGATCAGAAGATCGGGGACTTCTACGCCGCATGCATGGATGAAGCGGCCATCAATGCGAAGGGAACAGCCCCGCTGAAGCCGTTGCTCGATCGCATCGCCGGCATTCGCGATCGCGCCGCGGTCACCGACGTCATGATTGAGCTTTACCGCGACGGCATCAGTCCGTTTTTCCATTTCGGCCCCTCCCCGGACGCCAAGAATTCGTCGCAGATGATCGCCGATCTCGACCAGGGTGGGTTGGGACTTCCGGATCGAGACTATTATTTGAAAACCGACGAAAAGTCCGCGGAAATACGCCGCCAATACGTTGCCCACGTGCGCAAAATGTTCGAATTGATTGGCGTCGCTCCGGCGGACGCGGCCAAACGCGCGGACGCCGTGATGGCCATCGAGACCGAACTGGCCAAAGGTTCGCTGGACCGCGTGGCCCGGCGCGATCCCATGAAGCTCTATCACATCATGATGCTCCGCGCTGTCGAAAGCTCCAGTCCGAGTTTCGGGTGGGCCAAATTTTTTCCGGGCGTCGGTGCTCCCAAAATTGAGCGCATGAACGTGGACGTGCCGGATTTCCTGAAATCCATCGACTCCGTCTTAGCGAAGACCAGCGTCGAGGACCTGAAAGCTTACCTGACCTGGAATCTCGTGCACGCCACGTCGGACGTCCTGCCCGCTGCCTTTGAAGAGGAAACCTTCAACTTTTATCGCAAGACGCTGCAGGGCGCCAAGGAGATGCGCCCGCGCTGGAAGCGCTGCGTGGATGAGACCGACGGTCAGCTGCCCGACGCACTGGGCCGCCGCTTTGTCGAGACCACGCTCGGCGAGGAAGGCATGCGCCGCACCCAGCGCATGGTGGGCGAAATCGAGAAGGCCATGGGTGAGGATCTGCAGTCCCTCGACTGGATGACGCCCAAGACCAAACAACAGGCAGAACTGAAACTGCGCGGCGTCCTCAATAAGATCGGCACCGTGGAGAAGTGGCAAACCTACGATACGGTCAGCATCACCCGGGACGACGCTTATGGCAACCAGGAGCGCACCAACCGCTATCAGGTGCAGCGTGAGCTCGATAAGATCGGCAAGCCTGTCGATAAAAAGGAGTGGGCCATGAGCCAGCCGACGGTGAACGCCTACTACGAACCGCAGCAGAATAACATCAACTTCCCGGCGGGCATCTTGCAGCCGCCTTTCTATGACAACGCGATGGACGACGCGGTCAATTATGGCGCCATTGGAGCCGTCATCGGTCATGAGCTCACGCACGCCTTCGACGACGAAGGGCGTCAGTTCGACATGAAAGGGAATCTGCGCGACTGGTGGACCCCGGCCGACGCCAAGGCATTCGACCAGCGGGAGGCCTGCCTGGTAAATGAATACGGCGGTTTTACGGTGATTGACGACACCAAGATCAACGGCAAACTGACCCTCGGCGAGAACACCGCGGATAACGGAGGGGTGCGCCTGGCGTACATGGCATTGATGGACCAACTCGGCGGAAAGCAACCTCCCCCGCGCGATGGTTTTAGCGCGCCTCAGCGCTTCTTCCTGGGTTTCGCGCAGGTGTGGTGTGAGAGCCGCCGGCCGGAATTCTCCCGTTTGCGCGCCCAGACCGATCCCCACTCCCCAGGCCGCTTCCGGGTAAACGGCGTTGTCTCGAACATGCCGGAATTTCAAAAGGCGTTCGGATGCACGGCGGGCCAGCCGATGGTATCGGGCGCCGCCTGCCGGGTGTGGTAACCTGGCGCGCCGGTAGCCCGCTCCGGTAACCCGATGTCGGGCGTCGTCGTCATTGCACCTGTTCGCGCATGGGCATGGCCGCGTTGACATGTTCCCGCGCGTGGGCCTACAATCAGTGGGCCGAGGCCCGAATCAGCGCTTTCGGGACGATATCCCCCCGGATCGGGGCACGCGCCACCACCGGCCAGGCAACGAAATTTGAAAGGAATCGATCTATGACATTCAGCAAGAAAGTCAGCATGCTCCTGGCCATCGTTGTGCCGGGCGTGCTCCTCGCGCAGGCGCCTCCCGCGGCGCCGGCGAAGCCGGATTCTCCGGAAGTGAAGACCCTCATCGAGAAGGCCAAGAAAGTCGGCGGCGCCAAGTGGGCGGACGAGGCGCACTTTTTCTGCGAAGCGCCGCGCGCCAATCGCGCCGACGATCCGCCGATTCCGCCGACCAAGATCTTCGACAACGTCTACATCGTCGGTAACTCCGGCACGGCTGCGTACATTATCAAGACCTCCGCCGGATTACTCATGATTGATGCGATGGCGGCGAATCAGGTGGAGAGCCAAGTGCTTCCCGGCTTCCAGAAGCTCGGCCTGAATCCGGCCGACGTGAAGATGATCGTTATGGGCCACGGCCATGCCGATCATTTTGGTGGATCTCCCTACTTTCAGGATCACTTCGGCACCAAAGTAGCCATCTCGGCGGCCGATTGGGACATGATGGAGCATCCTCCCGCCGCGGCCGAAGGAAAGAAAAAAGGACCGCCCGTGGTTCTGCCGAAGCACGATATCGACGTCAAGGACGGTGAGCCGATCGTGCTTGGCGATTTCAAGATGACGCCGGTCGCGATTCCGGGACATACGCCGGGAGCCATGGGCTACATCTTCCCGATCACCGACAACGGAAAGCATCACATGGCCGCGATCTACGGCGGCACGGTGCTCACGCCCGGGCCGGTCTCGACCGACAACCTGAAGTTGTATGTGGAGTCGGTCAAGAAGTTCGAGGTAGAGGCGAAAAAGGACAAGGTCGACTCGCTTCTGCAAAATCATCCGCTGATGTACCCGCTGCCCACCATGCTGGATGAGTTGCAGTCGCGCAAGCCCGGCGGGCCGAATCCTTTCGTTGTCGGCCAGGGTGAATACCAGAAGTTCCTGAAGGTGATGGAAATCTGCTCGGAAGCAAACGTCGCGCGGCGCGCGGAATAGCCGCGTAAAAGGGGCGGCGGTCGCAAGGATCACTTGCAAAGATCGCCGCCTTTCGATCTACTTCATCAGTGCGGCGGTTAAGGCGATTCCCACACCGCCGATTCCGAGCGCGATCGAAACCCACCATACAGGCTTCATTTTGGTAAGGATGGCCACCGAAGCGAGCACGATGCCCACTTCGAGAACGGTTTCGCCGAATTCGAAGCGCACAGCCTCCCGGCCTTTCAGATGGCTCTCGTCTTCAAGCGCCTGGGCTTCCTTCTGAATCTCCTCGCCCTCTTTGGTGTACTTTCCGACGTTCTTCTGATATTCCGCCATTTTCTCCGGCTGTGCCGCGAGCATGTCGCGCGCGATCTCGGACTCATACCGGCGAATGGACTTCGCCTGATAATAGGCCCACTGATCCGAAGCCCGCGCCTGATTGACGATTTCTTCGGTGGTCGCCAGATGCCCGCTCACCGACGTGATGGCCAAGGCCGCGGCAAGAATCGCCATGGTTCCGGCTACCCGTTTTTCGAAGGGATCGTGGGATTTCTCGATTTGCTCCTGAAGTTCCTCTTCGACGCTCATGCGTTGCTCCTTTCACCCCGCCGTGTTCCTGCCGCGCTTACCGACAGGACCAGCGCCGCTCCCGCTACACCCATCATTCCAAGATACGCGATTCCGGCGCGGTATCCACCTGTGCGGTCGGTCAGAAATCCGATCACATAAGGTCCCGCGAATCCGCCGAGATTTCCGAATGAGTTAATCATGCCGATGCATGCCGCCGCGGCCGCCTCCGTCAGAAAACTGGTCGGGAGCTGCCAGAAGATCGGAATGTAGCTGTGCGAGGCCATCGCGGCGAGCGAGAACAGGAGCATCGAAAGAAACAGATTCCCGCTGACGGCGGTGCTCGCGACGAGCAGCACGCCGCCGATTGCCAGAGCGAGCGCGGTGTGCCAGCGCCTTTCTCCCGTGCGATCGGAATGCCACGCGTTCAATACCATCGCCGGGAACGCGGCGAGATACGGGATGCCCGCAACCAGTGTGACCTGCAGCGTGCTCAACCCCGACAGGCGCTGCACGATCTTCGGCAGCCAAAATCCGAAACCGTAAATGGACGTCAGGCCGCAAAACGCCGCGAGCGTTAATTTAATGACGTCGGGATTGTGAAGGGCCTTCCAAACCGTGAGAGACTTCACCGCTTTCTTGGCGTTCTTCTCCCGTTCGAGTTCGCCCATGATCCAATCGCGTTCGTCTTTTTCGAGCCAATGCGCGTCGCTCGGCCAATCCGTGAGGTAAAAAATCGTAATCACGCCGAAGATGACGGCGGGGACGCCTTCGAGAATCAGCAGCCACCGCCAGCCGGATAACCCCATCCAATGAACCCGCATCAGGAGGCCGGACACAGGAGCTCCGATGAGTTGGGAAATCGGAATTGCGGTCATGAAGAGCGCTACCGCGCGGGCGCGATCCTTTCCGCGAAACCAGTGCGTCAGATAGACGATCATGCCCGGAAAAAATCCCGCCTCGGCCAGGCCCAGAAAAAATCGGGCCCAGTACAGCTGCCGGCCCGAGTGAACCAGGCCGGTCATCGATGCGAGCACGCCCCAGGTGATCATGATGCGCGCGATCCATTTCCGCGCGCTCCATACCTCCACCACCACCGTGGCTGGAATCTCGATCAAAAAATAGCCGATGAAAAAAATACCCGCACCGATGCCGAAGGTCTCGTTCGAAAATTTCAGCTCGCGCATCATGTCCAGGGCCGCGTATCCCAAATTCACGCGGTCCAGATACGAAATGATGTACAGAACGAAAAGAAACGGAACCAGGCGGCGCGTGATCTTGCGGCGCGTGCGCTCGGCGATTTCGGGAGCGATCGACGGATTCGAGGCTGGAGACAAACTCCATTTAGAATAGCGCGGCGCCCGATGTGCGGACGTGTGGAGAACGGCGGAAGCATGGTACGATACCCGCCAAGACGAATGATGACGAAAAAAAGCGTAGTCCTGATCTTGGCTCCGGTTCTGCCCGTTTTCCTCGTAGGCGCGGCTTCGATGCTGGCCCAAGCTCCCGCCGGCGAGATCGTTCGGCTCGATCCGGGGCTCGACAAAATCGTTCCCAAGGACGCAAAGATCGAGAAAGTAATCGGCGGCATCCGTTTCGCGGAGGGACCTGTGTGGGTCCGCTCCGGGGGCTATCTGCTTTTTAGCGATCTCCCGAGCAACGCCGTCATGAAATGGACGCCGGGAGGCACGCCGGAAGTGTACCGCAAGCCTGTATTCGAGGGAGCGTTCCCGGATGGCGTGCAAATCGGAACCAACGGCTTGGCGCTCGATCCGCAGGGGCGTTTGGTCGCCGCGGAACACGGCGGCCGCCGGATCACGCGCCGGGAGAAGGATGGAAAGATCGTCGTGCTGGCCGATCGCTATGAAGGCAAGCGCCTGAACAGCCCCAATGACGTGGTGGTGAAGAAAAACGGCGATGTTTATTTCACGGATCCCACGGGTTTGTATCGCACCTATCCGGATGGTCCGGACAAACCGAAACAGGAACTCGATTTTAACGGGGTCTATCGCATTTCCACGGCCGGCAAATTGGAACTATTGACGAAAGACGTTCAGTATCCCAACGGCATCGCATTTTCGCCCGACGAGAAAAAGCTCTACGTCTCCAGTTCGCGTCCCGACAAATATTGGATGGTCTTCGACGTGACTGCCGACGGAGGCATCACCAACGGACGCAAGTTTGCGGACGTGACCAAGGAACCAGGCGAAGGCGTGCCGGACGGTATGAAGGTGGATCGCGCCGGCAATGTTTACGGGACGGCGCTCACCGGTGTGCAGATTTTTTCCCCGGGTGGAAAACGACTCGGGACGATCGTCACGCCGGAGATTCCCGCGAATTGCGCGTGGGGTGACGCTAACGGTAAGACGCTCTACATCACTGCGCGCACCGGCGTTTACAAGATTCGATTGAACATCGCGGGCGTACGCCGCTAGTTTTCCAAATCGCCCCGCCGTTCAGGCATAATAACCCTGTTCGCCGATGCACCATGCCGCGAACAGGAGGTTGTATGTCCGAATCCGCTAGCGCCCTGAAGACAGCCGAATCCGGTTACGCGAACAGCGCTCCCCACAAGCGCTCCGATGCCGTCCTGGCCTACGGTCTTTTGCGGCTTACGTTCGGCATCAATATCACGCTGCACGGCGTCACGCGTCTTCTGGCTCCGCAAGGCGCGTTCCTCGGGTATCTGACCCACTATTTCGAGAAAACGCCGCTGATGCCCGCGTGGATGCTGCCGCCGTTTTCCGTGGTGCTGCCGTGGTGTGAGGCGATTTTCGGAGCGCTGCTTCTGGTGGGGGCATTTTCGCGCTTCGCGATGATCGGCGGAGCGTTAACGCTCGCCGCGCTGGCGTTCGGAACCAATCTCGCGCAGGACTGGAATATCGCGGGGCTGCAGTTGATCTATGCGGCGATTTATTACCTTCTGCTCGCGAAGCGTGAAGACCTGAACAGATTGTCCGTCGACGCGATGCTCGGGAAGTAAAATTCGGGAAGTAAAGTCGCGAAAACGATCGCATCGGGTCGAGATTTATCCGAGACCGCTGACACTACTCCAGTGCGCGCTATCCTGAAATCATGAGCGCAGGATCCGGAATGCCAGTCGAAGTTTACCTTCGCACTACGTACCCGGATTTGGATCGCGAGTATCGGGATGGCGACGTTCTGGAGAGAACCTTGCCCGATTATCTGCACGGTAAGACCCAGATGCTCCTGCTCCTTTTTTTTGGGGCTCTGCGCCGGGCGCTCTCGATCTTCCCGTGCAGTGAAGTACGTGTGAAGGTGCGCGAAGGATTGTACCTGATCCCGGACGTCGCGGTATTCCACGGCAAGGAGCCGTCGCAAATTCCCGACGCTCCGCCGCTGATCGTTATCGAGATCTTGTCCCCGGATGATCGGCTCGGCCAAGTGCGCGATAAGCTCGAGGCATTTCGACAGTGGGGCGTCGCGCACGTCTGGTTGGTGGACCCGCACGGGCGGCATCTTTACCGCTATGAATCCGGGGTGAAAGAAGTGGATTCCCTGAAAGTGCCTGAGTTAGCCGTGGATTTGCGCCCCGAGGACGCGTTCGAGTAGGTTGAATCGGATCTCTACTAAAACGCGTTTTCCAGGATGATCTTCATCCTTCCGTCCACGTCCTGCTCCAGCATCTTCATCGAGGCATCCGCCTCCGTAATCGGCAGACGGTGCGTGATCAGAGGCTCGAGCTGCACTTTGCCGGACGCGACCAGCTCGATGGAGGGGAGGAAGTCCGCGCCCGTGGCCGCACGGCCATTTTGCACGGTCAGTTCCTTGAAGTACAGATCGTAAAACGGGAGCGCGCCTTCTTTCGCCGACATGATGCCGAAAAGCAGCAGCGTCGCACCCGGCCGCGCCATGGCGATGCCTTCACTGAGCACCGGAAGCTTGCCGGTGCACTCGATGACGACGTCCGCTCCACGGCCATCCGTCGCTTCTTTCACGGCTCCCACCGTAGTCGCGTCGCTCGGCAGCGTGAGATCGGCTCCGAGTTTTTCCGCGACGCTCCGTTTCCACGCGCTGCGAGCGACGCCGATCACTTTCGCGCCGGCCGCCTTCGCCAATTGCACATGCAACTGCCCGCCGACGCCCAAACCGAGCACCACCACCGTATCGCCCGGGCGAATCTTGATCCTGCGCTGGCCGTGATAGCACGTCGTCAGAACTTGAATCAGGGGGGCGTTTTTATTTTCCACCGAGTCGGGCAGCGGGAATACGAGTTTGCGCGGAACGGCCAGATACTCTTCAAAGCCGCCATCCGTGTCGCGCCCGATCAAGCCTCCGCTCGGGCACAGATTGAATAAACCTTCTTTGCATACGAAGCAGGTTCCGCAGTTGAACGCCGGGTCGATCAGGACTCGCGTGCCGGCTTTCAAGGAGTCGCCGCCTTCCAGCACCTCGCCCGCGATCTCGTGGCCCATCACGCGCGGATAGCTCACCGGAATGCGGCCGCTGAAGATCCCGAGATCGGTCCCGCAGATGCCGGAGTGGGTCACGCGGACCAGCACCCGGTTCGGACCCGGATCAGGCCGCTCTAAAGAGTCGAGCCCCAGTTGACCTGGGGCTCGGAGGACGATCGCTTTCATGAAGAAGTTCCGCTAGGCCGTCGCGACGGCTTGCGGCAGCGTGGCTTTCACCACCTGATTGAACTCTTCGTCGGTCAGAAGAGCCTTGGTTTCCATAGAATGTTCCTTCACGGCCATCACGACCTTCATCGCTTCCTCGTCGGTCACCGTGATCTTCATGGCCTTGAGGCGCGCCTTGATCGTGTCGATGCCGCTGCCCTTGCCAACGACGATCTTCGGAGCGGGCTGGCCGACCACATCCCAGTGATACGGGAACAGTTCGGTCGGCTTGTCGTGGCCGCAGTTCATCCACCAGCTGGCGATGATGCCGCTTTCAACGTGGAACAGAGTGTCTCCCACGACGGGACGGTTGCCCGCGACCTTATGGCCGGAGAGCTTTTCCACCAGCTTGGCCAAGCCGTACAGCTTGTCGTACTTGATCCCGGTGTCGATGCCGTACATCGTCAGCAGCGCCATAGCGGTCTCTTCCATCGGGACGTTGCCGGCGCGCTCGCCGAGGCCCAGCACCGTGGAGTGGATCACTTCGACGCCTTCGGCGCAGGCCATCACGGTATTCGCGATGCCCATCCCGAAATCCATGTGGAAGTGCGCTTCCAGACGCTTGTTGACGCGCTTCTTCACTTCGCGCACCAGGTACTGCATGGCATGCGGCGACGTGACGCCGAACGTGTCCACCAGCGCGAGAGCATCCATGTGGCCTTCGGTCGCAACGCGCGTGATCAGGTCCAGCACCCATTTGATTTCCGAACGCGTGAAGTCGATCGGGAAGAACACCACTTCCAGACCCTGCGACTTGGCGTAGGCGGTCGACTCGATGGAAAGATCGATCGCCTTCTGTAGCGGCCATTTGTAGGCGTATTCGATGATGTGCGGGCTGGAGGGCACTTCCATGACGATACCCGAAACGCCGCAATCCACCGCGCGCTTCACGTCGTCCACCATGCAGCGCGAAAACGCGAAGATCTGCGGGCCCAGGTTGCGCTTCACGATCTCTTTGATCGCGGCCGTATCGGCGGGCGATACGACGGGCATTCCGGCTTCGATGCGGTGCACGCCCGCTTCGGCCAGACCTTCGGCGATGCGGATCTTGTCATCTTTGGTGAAGATGACGCCGGTCTGCTGCTCGCCATCGCGCAAGCGTGATGTCGTAGAACTTGACCTGCTTGGGGAAGTGCAGCTGAGCGAGCACTTCCGGCGCGAAGTTCCACGGGCTGACAAACCACTTATCTTGTTTTCCACGGTTCTTGTTGAGACATTGTATTGATTCCTTCCAGCTTTTAAGTTCGAACTAGCCCGCCGCCTTGAGAGCTTCGGGGTTTACGGGATTTTTGGGAGCCTGACCGGAGAGCACGCGCACCACTTCGTCGGCCGCTTTGGCTCTGCAGATCGAGCAGCGCCTCTTCGGAATAGAAACGCGGTGTGCGGCGTGATAATCACGTTGTCGCGTCCCAGAATCGGCGAATCGGTGGGCGGTTCCTTCTCCACCACGTCGAGCGCCGCGCCGGCCAATTGGCCCTTGTCGAGCGCCGCGGCCAGCGCCGCTTCGTCCATCAGCGGCCCGCGGCCGGTGTTGACCAGATACGAGCCGCGGCTTCATCATGGCGAACACCTTGGCGTTCATGATGTGCTTGGTCTCGGGCATCAGCGGGCAGTGCAGCGAAATGTAATCCGAGGTCTTGACCAGTTCCTCGAACTCCACGTGCTCGACGCCCGCCTTTGCGAGAACTTCCTTCGGAACGAACGGATCGTAGGTGACGACTTTGATCCCGAAGGCCTGCGCCTTGGGCGCGACCAGTTGCGGGATGCGCCCGAAGCCGACCAGACCGAGCGTCCTTCCGCGCAAGCCGCGCGATCGGCACCACGGCCGGCATCCGCCAATCGCCCGGCCTGCACCAGCTTGTTCGAATACGGAATCTTGCGCACGACGGCCAGCAGCAGCGCCATGGCGTGATCCGAAACTTCGTCGATGCAATAGTCGGGAACCTTCGTGACCACGATTCCCTTGCTGGTGGCCATGGCGATATCGACGTTGTCCACGCCGATGCCGAAGCGCGCGATGATCCGGCACTTGGTCAGCGCCTGAACCACTTCGGTGGTGACTTTGGCGTAGGTGGTAAGAATGGCGTCGGCGTCCCTGGCGACTTCGAGAATCGCTTCCGGAGTGGCCGCCTTCGCTTGCCTGTAATTCCCCGCCGATCTTGGACACCGCCGCGCGCGCGGCATCCAGGTTCGGGAACGGAGAATCGGTAACGGCGATTATTTTTTTGTCCATGTGATATCTTTCGGCACCACCGTCACATCGTCCGCTCTGAAATGCACCGGCGCGTAGATACCGTGCTTCGGCTCCCACTTGCAGCCGGTCTCTTCCATGTGCTCCATCTGGGTGAACACCACCGGGCCGTCCTTGCTGACCAGGACGTTCTCTTCAAGGCGCGAGGTCTGGCGCAGACCCGGATGGCCGGCGAAGGTCTCGATGGCGAAGTACATGTTCTCTTTGATCTCGGCCGGATACTTCAGCGAGTATGCGCGGGACATCCACATGCCTTCGTACAGCGTGAGGCCGATGGAGTGCGCGAACTGCTGCAGGGTGCAGGTGCCGTACTTATCGTCGTCGTATTCGGGGAACTTGGCGGCCACATCCGCCGTGGTATTGCCCGGCTTCAACTGCTCGATTCCGGCGTACATGGAGTCGTACACTTCCTTGTACAGGTCGATTTCCTGCTGGTTCATCTTGCCGGCGCACTTGAAGTTGCGGACGAAGTCGATGAAGTAGCCGCACGGTCCGACGGCGTTGATGTCGACGATCACCAGGTCGCCCTGGCGGATCATCTTGTCGGTCGCCCAGCGGCGATACGGGCTGGTGTTGCCGCCCGAGGCGACGATGATGTCGTAGATGATTTCGCAGCCGCGCTCGAGCATGAACTCGTGCACCTTGGCTTCGATTTCGCGCTCGCGCACGCCCGGCTTCAGCCATTCGTACTTGATCTTCCACATGGCGGCGTCGCCGATGCGAGGATGCCATCTTGAGCAGCTCGATTTCGTCGCGGGTCTTGATCACGCGCGCCGCGGAGATCGCCGGCCAGCCGTCGACGATGTTGATGCCCGCCTCCTGGAAGCCGCGCAGAGCAGCCATATCGAGGTTGTCGATGGCGATTCGCTCCTTCTTCAGATCCGTGCTCCTTGAGCACGTCGACGATGCTCGCCCACCATCTTGCCGACCATGTGCGGCACGGCGCCTTCGGCCCACTGCCAGGTCATCGCCGGACGGATGTTGTTGTTGCCCATCCAGGGAAGGTCGATCTGCGGCGCAATGGAAGTCCGATCCGGCGGTTTCAAACAGCACCGGACTCGCCCTGCGTCGGGCACCACGGCGTAGCGGATGTTGATGTTGTACTTCCAGTTGCCCTGATACGAACCGGTCGCGTAGCGGACGTTCGCGCCCGCGTAGACGACCATCGCGCCGATGTCGCGCGCCTTCAGTTGCGCCTGCAGCTTCGCGAGGCGTTCCTTGCGCATCCGGTCATGGTCGACGCGATATTGCCAATCCGCGTTGTTCTGGCTGTACAGCCGCTTCGGATCGTATTCGTGCGGGTGCTGAATGAAGTACTGATCTAGGTTGTAGCTCATTTTTTCCTTTTCTTCTGGAGTTTGTAATAATCCGTTGGTATTGAGATCTGCGCGTGTAAAAACCTTAAGAGGCCAGGCCTCCCTGTCCGATCGCCCCGCGAAACCACACTACGCACCGCAAGGCGACCCTGCTGCCGGAAACGCGGAAGGGTTCAGCGAACCACTCCAGCGAACAAACTTTATCGAGCGCTCCCGCGATGGAAACCCAGACGTGCGCGCCCGCAACACAATCCAGCCGCGACCCATCCGCTTCGCGTGGATCGCCGCGAAGCGCGCGGCACCCCTTATTTTCCGGGGTCAAATACAAACGCATCGGCCCGGGTCGTGGACGCCAGAATGCCGCTGCCTGAAGACTGAACATCTCCGCTGACTACGTAAAACTTGTTTCCGATCACCGCGCTCGCCACTCCATGCCGCGCGATCACCATCGAAGGCATGTCTGCCACGTGTCCGTCGCCGGATCGTACGCTTCAAAAGCACGAAACGCGGTCTGCTGGACGCTGTCCTGAAATTCCCCGCCGGCGACCAGAAGACGTCCGTTGTAAACTCCGAACCCGACGCCGCTGCGCGCGGTTGGCATGCGCTGCGGCAGCGTGGCATACCAGGAATCCTTGACCGGATCGTACACTTCCACCAGCGAGACATCGGTGCCTAAAGAAATATAAGGCGCGCCGACGCGTCCGCCCGCCACATAGATTTTTCCGTTGATCGCACCCATCGCGACGTGATTGCGAGGCGTGGGCATGGGAGCGCGCGTGCTCCAGGTATTGGTCTTGACGATCGTATGCCTGCACCATGTTGAGCGAGTTCTGGGGCGTCTGAAAATCCAGATAGTCCTTCGGCGCGCCCGGCGCGAGCGTGGCTCCGCCCACCACATAAATCTTGCCGTCGATCTCAGCGGCCTGCGCCGCTCCGCGCGCGATCGGCATGGGCGCGAGCGCCTTCCACGTATCGGCCACCGGATCGTATTCCCACGAAGTATTGAGCGGCACCCAGCCCGGAGTGGTTCCCTTGGGCGGTTCGAAGCCGCCGAAAATATAGACCTTGCCGTTGTAGCCGGTCAGCGCCAGGTGATGCGCGGGGCGCGCCATGGGCTTCTTTTGGGTCCATTTGTTGGTGGCGGGATCGTATTCGTAGACTACGCCGGCCACCTTCCAGAACGGAATGAAACCGCCGAATACATACAACTTGCCGTTGGCGGTCGCGCCGAACATCTCCTCGTGCGGCTCGGGAAAGGCGGGGATTTGTTCCCATTTTCCGGATAACTGAGCGGCCGCGGGCAGGGCAGAAACCAAAATCGCCGCCAATGCGGCAAGCTGAGGGCGAGACGCCCCACGTGGCTTATTCATAGGATCACCTCTTACTATATTCGATTTCTTTTTGGCCGTGCATCCTAGCCATCTATCTACAATGGACGAGGCCGAACCGCTCGCGCACGCAAGCGCCCCTCTCCAACCCCCCGGTCGCAAACCATACCCCGATTTTTGCTTCTAAGCCGCAGCTTTCCGTGCCTCGACCACCGATTTCTCGGGATCGATCAGGAAAATCCAGATCAAGGCGCCCAGCACCATGACTCCGGCAGGAAAGTATAAACGGCGCCACCCACATCTCTTTGCCAAACATGTAGCCGTAAATCAGCGCCGTCATCGACGCGGCCAGCGCGCCGAACATGTTCATGATTCCCGTGACGGTGCCGCTGAATTGTCCGCCCACGTCCATGGGGACCGCCCAGGCCGGACCGATCACCATCTCCAGCGAAAAGAACGAAGCGGCAATGAACAGACAGACAAGTGAGCGTGTCGGTGGTCATCGCGGCGGGAATCGAAAACAGGCCTGCCAGGACAAATGCCGGAGCGGCAACCGCGCGCCGCGCCAACCTCGCATTTCCGGTCTTGTGATAAATCCTGTCCGTGAGCCATCCGCCCACCACGTCGCCCGTCATGCCAATAAACAACGGCAGCGATCCGAGCAATCCCAGCGATTGGATCGAAAGGTGCCGGTACTCGCGCAAGTACGTGGGATACCACGTCAGATAAAAATTCGATCCGAAGAAGAAACAACCGTAGCCGAGCGCGATGAACCACATGTTCGGCGACCCAAGTATGCTTTCCATGGAGTCGGGGGCGCGAGCGGTCCAGAGCTTTGATCGTCCCATCGGCGTTCAGTCCGCGAATCTCCGCGAGTTCCGCCTGATTCACGCCCGGGTGATCCTCGGGATGATTCCGAAAAATCGTGAAAAAGACCACGGACCAGAGAATTCCCATCGATCCGAAAATGTAAAAAATCCAGCGCCAGCCGAGCGCCAGCAGAATGCTGCCCGGAAACCAGCGGCGTGATGGCCAGGGCGAACCGGCTGAAGAAGTGCACGATGCCCTGAATGCGGCCGCGCTCGGATTTCGCAAACCACGTCTGCATGGCGCGGCTGGCAACGGGAAACGCGCCCGCTTCGCCCAGGCCCAGCATGAATCGCGCGCCGAACAGGGAGGGAAAGCCCGAGCGCCGCGCCGGTGGCGATGGCCGCCGTCGACCGCCAGGTCACGAGGACGCTCAAAACTTTCTTCGGTCCGAATCGGTCGCCGAACCATCCCGCCGGAACCTGTCCCAGCGCGTAGGCCCAGGTGAACGCGGCCAGAATGATGCCCATTTGGGCCTTGCTGAAGCCGAAGGCTTTGGCGATTTCCGGTTGCGCGACGGAAATGTTGCTGCGGTCCATGTAGCAGATCAGATACATGACGCTGATCAGCAACAGGACCCACCAGCGGGTTTTGGTGGGCTTGGAATTTACGGAATTGGGAGCGACCGACGCGACCCGGACTCGGACACACCAGTGCGTGGTAAGGTCAAATCTTTCGCTCCCGATTCCCGAATCGTATTAGACGAGCTGCGCGACGCGCGTCGTGGACCAGTTCCACCGGCTGATTCGTTTCCACGGAAACGTCGGCAGCCTGATAAACCTGCATCGCCAGCCGCGCCTGCTCGCCCGTCACCAGCGGCTGCTTGCCGAGCGCGATGCATCTCCAGGAAGTGCAGCGTCTCACGCTCCATGGGGCCGGCGTAGGCGTGATTCACGTTTTCGCCGGGCATGGACGAAATCGGGAACTGAATGCCTTTCTGCAAAGTGGTCGAGTAGACGTCGCGATGCGTGTCGTCCACCATCACGGCGCCTTCGGTGCCCACGAACTCGATCCACGTCGAGGAGAAATTCGGATACGCCGGCGGCAGAACCCAGCCCGCGCCGATGGTGAACGCGGTGCCGTCGTCCATGGTGACCACGATCCAGACGCAATCCGGCACGTTGAACTCGCCCTTCATGATCTTCTTCACTTCCTGGGCGTACACGCGGATCGGCTTGCGCGGAGCCAGGCACCACAGCACGAAATCGATGTCGTGCGTCGCTTCCATGGCGGCGGGAGAAAGCTTCACGCGGCCGCCGATTTTCTTGCCCAGACCGCGAGTGATGTGGCGGCTGACCAGAGCGCTGACCGGCTCGCCGATGGTGCCGTCTTCGATCGAGCGCTTCACGTAGGCGAACTTGGGATTGAAGCGCTGCGAATAGCCGATGGTGAAGAACAGACCCTTCTTCTTTCGCAAGCGCGATCAGCTCGTCCGCTTCCCACATTTCCATGGCGATCGGCTTTTCGAGGAACACGTGCTTGCCCGCCGAGCATGCTTCCTTGGCGATCGGATAATGCGTCGGCTCGGGCGTGGTCGAAATCATCACCGCGTCGATCGATTTGTCCGCGATGATCGGACGATAATCCGTGGTCGCGGTCTTCGGATTGGTCAGCTCCTGCGACTTCTTTCAAGCGCTCCGGCTTGATCTCGGCGATGTGCAGATCCTTCACCCACGGGCTGCGCGAGGCGGTGAGGCGCGGATGCCTCCGCACCAGCCGGTTCCGATGATGCCTAAGTTGATTTGTTTCATGTGTGTATTTCCTCTTAATTGTTAAAAATGGCGGGACACTTCAAATTTCTGATGTTACTCCTCTTGGTTTCCCGCTGTCAAGCGGGATGCAGACGTATATCTCCCTTTGAATGAATAACAAACAAGAATATCAGCGCTTGTTTAAAGCCTCTTCGAGGCGCTCCTGCGTCAGGAATCTGGTGTTCAGCGTCTTGCGCTTCACGTTACGATAGATGGAGATGGATGAATTGCGCCCCCGACAGATTCGTCAACGGCAACTAGATAGACGCGCTCGCCTCGCGCATCCTTATCTTAGACGGCGCGATGGGGACCATGCTCCAGGAGCACAACCCCACGTTCGAGGATTTCGGAGGGCCGCATCTCGAAAACTGCAACGAGAATCTGTGCCGTACTCGCCCGGAATGGATCGTGGATATTCACCGGGCCTATCTGGCCGCTGGTTCGGATATCATTGAAACCAATAGCTTCCAGGGTTCGCCCATCGTCCTTGCCGAATTTGGTCTTGCAGACAAAGCGAAGGAAATCAATGTGTTGGCGGCGCAGCTCGCACGCCGTGCCGCGGACGAGTTTTCCACCAACGCCAAACCCCGTTTCGTCGCCGGATCGTTGGGACCCACCACAAAATCCATCACTCTGCGCGGCGACGTGACGTTCCAGGAACTGCGCGATAGCTATTACCAGCAGGCCTTCGGTCTGATCGAAGGCGGCGCCGACATCCTTTTAATTGAGACCGGCTTCGACACACGCAATGTGAAGGCCGGACTGCTCGCGGTCCAGCGGCTGGAACGGGAACTGGGACACCGCATTCCCCTGATGGTTTCCGGCACGATCGAGCGTTGGGGCGCGATGCTCGCCGGACAGCCGGTTGACGCGTTCTATGCCTCGCTCGCTCAGGCCGAGCTCCTTTCGATCGGGCTCAACTGCGCGACCGGTCCCGATCTGATGACCGATCATATACGGACGCTCGCCGAGATGGCGTCCACCCGGATCTCCTGCTACCCGAACGCCGGGCTCCCCAACGAGGAAGACAAATATCTGGAGACGCCGGAGTCGCTCGCGAAGCAACTGGGCAAATTCGTCGAGCGCGGATGGCTGAACATCGTGGGCGGCTGCTGCGGCACCACGCCCGATCATATTCGGGCGATCGCGAAAATGGCGGAGGGCCATCCCCCGCACGTCGTGAACCCGCCGTCGCACCGGGCCTATTATTCCGGAATCGAACTGGTGGAAGCGGAAGACAGCAACCGGCCGCTCATCGTGGGCGAACGCACCAACGTCATCGGTTCCCGGCTGTTCAAAAACATGATCGCCGAGGAGAAGTGGGAAGAAGCGAGCGAGATCGCGCGCTGGCAGGTGCGCAACGGCGCCCACATCGTCGACGTGTGCCTTCAATCGTCGGATCGCGAAGAGCTCGCCGACATTGACCCGTTCTACGCGAAGCTGATGCCGAAGATTAAGGCTCCGGTGATGATCGATACCACCGATCCCAAGGCCATTGAAAGCGCTCTGATGTGGTGCCAGGGCAAGAGCATCATCAACTCCGTGAACCTGGAAGACGGCGAGGAAAAATTCGAGCGCATCTGTCCTCTCGCGAAATCCTACGGGGCGGCGCTGGTCGTCGGCACGATCGATGAGGATAAGCTGCAGGCGCAAGCCTTTACGCGCGAGCGCAAACTGGCGGTGGCGCAGCGCTCCGTTCGCATTCTCACGGAGAAATACGGCATCGCGCCCGAGGACATCATCATCGATCCGTTGGTGTTCCCGTGCGCCACCGGCGATGAGAATTATATTGGCGGGGCGGTCGAAACCATTGAAGCGATCCGGATGGTGAAGGAAAACATTCCTTACGTCAAAACCATTCTCGGTATCTCCAATATTTCATTTGGCTTGCCGGCTGCCGCGCGGGAGACCGTGAACTCCGTGTTCTTGTACTACGCGATCAGGGCCGGTCTCGATCTTGCCATCGTCAATTCCCAGAAGCTGGAACGCTTCGCGTCATTGCCGGAAGAAGAACGGCGCCTGGCGGAAAATCTGCTCTTCAATCGCCCGCCGGCGCTTATCAATGGTGAAATCGCCGACCGTGAAATCGCAGACGAAGCCCTGCGCGCGGCGCTCGCCCCGAGTGGGGGCGTTCCTGCGGACTGGCGCGAGCAGACGCGCGAACAGCGAGCCGCCATCAATCAGCACCACATCGGTGCAATTTCCGATTATTTCCGCAAAACCGTTAAGAAGGAAAAGAGAAAGGCGATCGAACTGCCGCTCGACGAGCGTCTGGCGAACTACATCATTGAAGGGACCAAGGACGGCCTGATCGCGGACCTCGACCGCAAGCGCGCCGAAGGCGCGGGACCTCTCGAAATCATCAATGGCCCGCTGATGACCGGCATGAACGAGGTCGGACGGCTTTTTAATAATAACGAGCTGATCGTGGCCGAGGTTTTGCAGTCGGCCGAAGCGATGAAGGCGTCCGTCGCACACCTCGAGCAGTTCATGGAGAAATCGGAGACGGCCGCGCGCGGCAAAATCGTGCTTGCCACGGTGAAAGGCGACGTCCACGATATCGGCAAGAACCTGGTCGAGATCATTCTGGCCAACAACGGCTACCAGGTGATCAATCTGGGCATCAAGGTTCCTCCGGAGGATTTGATTGGAGCCTGGAAGGAACATAAGCCCGACGCGATCGGGCTATCCGGGCTGCTGGTCAAGAGCGCGCATCAAATGGTGACGACGGCCTCGGACTTCAAAGATAACGGCGTGCAGGTCCCCTTGCTGGTGGGAGGGGCGGCGCTTTCGGAGAAATTCACCACGACCCGCATCGGTCCCGCTTACGGCTCGGCGACGTTTTACGCCAAGGACGCCATGACCGGGTTGCGGATTATGAACGAACTGATGGACCCCGCGCAGCGAGAGAGCGTCATCGGCAGACACATTTTTACGTCCCCCGGCGCAACGCTCGCCGAAGCTGTTCCTTTCGTGAACGTAAGCACGGAACGCAGTCCTAAAGTACGCACGGATATTCCTATTCCGCCGGTCTCCTATCTGGATCGCCGCGTCCGCGAAGTCCCGAACCTTACCGAAATCTGGAGCTACATCAATCCGTTCATGCTGTACGGGCGGCACCTCGGATTCAAAGGCAATTTCGAGAAGCTACTGGCCGAGCGCGATCCCAAGGCCATGGAATTGTTCGCCGACGTCGAACGCGTCCGTGAGGAAGCAGCCCAATGGATGAAGATCCGCGCGGTGTGGCAATTCTTCGAGGCGGAACGCCGCGAAAACGCCATCCACCTGTTCGCTCCGGGTGCGGCCACGCCTCTCCACGTTTTCCAATTCGGGCGGCAGCCCATGGCCGGCGGCTTGTGTCTGAGCGATTACATTCTGGATCCGGCGCCGGGGACCGATGCTTCTAAACCCCGGCGCGATCACATCGGGTTGTTCGTGGTCACCGCCGGCGAGGGCGTTCGCCAGCGTTCGGAAACTGCCAAGGAACGCGGCGAATATCTGAAGGCCCATGCCATCCAGGCGCTGGCGATCGAAACGGCCGAGGCCTGCGCCGAATGGCTCCATCGCCGCATGCGGGAGGACTGGGGCTTTCCCGATCCTCCGGGTCTCACGATGCAGGAGCGGTTCACGTCTCGGTATCGGGGCAAACGTTATAGCTTCGGCTATCCGGCATGCCCGAATCTGGAAGACCAGCAGCCACTGTGGCGCCTGTTGCGTCCGGAGGAAATCGGAGTACAGCTCACCGAAGGATTCATGATGGACCCGGAGGCGAGCGTAAGCGCGCTGGTGTTTCACCATCCCGATTGCGCCTACTTTACCGCTTCCGAGGTCGCCGCCAGCACCGTGAAGGACGTCCCGAACGACGTGAAATCGGAAGCGCTTAGCGAGCCATAAAAAGGCTGGGCCGCTTCAACGAACTACGCCGTTTCCTCGGGGATCTCGATTTCCAAGGGAACCGGCTCCGCACCGTTGGTGTTTTGAGCCAGCGCCGCGTCGGCGATACGCTTCAGCTCTTTTTTGGAGGGCGGCGCGATCTCGCGCAAGTAGTTGTGATCGCTATAGCAACTGCGGCAGCGGACTTTCGCCGCTTCCGCTCCCACCAGCGAAACAATCGCGTGGTTGGTGAGGCGCCGGCACTTCACGCACCAATCGTCGATAATATCGCCCAGACGCAGGCCGCGCACTCTCGAAGTATAGCATCCGAGGCCGTGGCGTCACGCGGCCGGTTCGCTTCCATCCCCAGCCCGGTCCGCTTGACTTTAGGGCTTCCAGCCGGTAGAGTGGGCGCGTTGACCAATTGATTCAAGGAGGCTTATCCGCTGTGAGATGGTCCCTGGTTGTGCTCCTTTCCCTGCCCGTCCTTACTTCCGCTCCCTTGATGGCCGCGAGCGTGCGCATCATTCAAACCAATAGCGCCGGAGACAACGTTTCGGTCATCGACCCGGCTACCAATAAGGTGGTGGGCGTGATTAAAGGGATCGAGGTGAACCATGGCGCGGCCGCCGCCCCCGACGGAAGCCGCTACTACATCAGCAATGAGTCGCGCAGCACGCTGGACGTGGTGGACACCAAGACCTTGAAGGTGACCAGCAGCGTTCCGCTGAGCGGGCACCCCAACAATATTTCGATCAGCAAGGACGGCAAGCGCGTCTATGTGGCGATCGCCCGTGCTCCCGGCGCCGTGGACGTGGTCGATACGGCGTCGCTCGAGCGCGTGAAGTCGATTCCGGTAAAGGGCGCCGTTCATAATACTTACGTCACGCCCGATGGAATGTACGTCGTGGCTGGCTCGATTCCCGGAAAAGTGATCACGGTGATTTCTCAGAAGACCGAAGAGCCGGTGTGGACCGTTCCCATGGACGCGGGTGTTCGCCCGATGGCCTTTGTGACCAACCCCGATAAATCGACCAAGTGGCTGCTGGCGCAGCTCTCCGATTTTAACGGCTTCGTGGTGATCGATTTCGCCACACACAAAGAAATCAAGCGGATCACGCTTCCGGATCTGCCGGCCGGAAAATCCAAATATATGTTCGGCGGCAGCGAATCGCACGGGATGGCCGTGACGCCGGATCAAAAGACGCTGGTGGTTAACAGCCGTCTGAACAGCTCGGTGTACTTGTACTCTCTGCCGGACCTGGCATTGCAGGCCAGCATTGAAGTCGGGAAGTCGCCGGACTGGGTGACGCTGTCGCCGGATGGCAAGATGGCGTACGTGGCTTGCGCGGCCTCGGATGCCGTGTACGTCGTGGATCTCACGGAGAAACGCGAAGTCGTCGCAAAGATCGCGGTGGGTCAGGTTCCGAAGCGGAATATCACGGCAGTGCTGCCGTAGGCTGATTTGCCGCTCAAGGTTCGTGAGGTGATTCGCGTCCTAGAACGGGCCGGATGGCGTCACGTTAGGACCACTGGCGATCATCGGGTGTTTCAATACTCGGACGGGCGAATCACCGTTGTCTCCGGCAAGCCAGGCGATGACGTTCGGATCGGCACCTATCGCGCCATTCTGAGGCAAACTGGAATTGAGGACCCCGGGAAATGACCACCCGTAAATACTCTCTCGTGATGGAAGGCGACGCCGCTGGCTATAGTGCCTATGTTCCCGAGCTGCCGTCGATATTAGTGACCGGCAGCACCGTCGACGAACTTGCCGAACGCGCCAAGGAAGCAATCCGCGTGTACTGGGAGCACACGCGCAGGGAGCGGTCTCCCACATCGACGATCTGCGAGATTGAAGTCGAAGTTCCCGTGTGAGTTCACCCGCCTCGGGCATTGCGTCAGTCGCCGGTGCAGAAGCGGAATATCACGGCAGTGCTGCCTTAAGCAGGTTCTCGTGGGCCTAGTCATTGAGCTCCAAGACGAGTTCGGCGGAACGATTTCATCAGTTGCGGACATAATGAATTGGCTGCCGGAACTCCTGGAGCCGCTTCAAGACGACGCACATCCGTTCCTCGACTCGATAGATCTCTACGGCGACACCGTCTTTAATCGTCTGCAGATGAAGCGGTTTTTAAATGAGTGGGAGGTCCTGGCCGGAAGGGTAAGCGCACCCGAGGTGCTTGCGTTTTTGGGCGAAGTCCGCGACCTCGCGACCACTTGCCAGACCGAAGTTCACCGATACGTAAAATTTATTGGCGATTAGCCTGAGCCGGCGAACAGCAGGTCCCTCGACTACGCTCGGGATGACAGGCTTCATCCCAATAAGGGTTATTTCGCTCCGTGAGCCCAGGCGTTCAAAATCTGCCAGTCGGGATCGTCTTTCGTCGCGAACTGCTTTCCGCCGCTGTGAAATTCCTGGCCGCCGCCTTCTTTCGCGAGCGGATGCATCAGCAAAATGCTCTTGTCCGGATTGGCTTTACTGACCAGTTTTGAAAGCATCGCAAAATTGGCGCGCGACTGCTCTTCGGTGAAGGCCGTGGTATCGGGGCCCCACTCCGCCAAATTGAAAGAATTGTTCGATTGGGAGTGGCACACCACGCAGCGCGCGTGTCCTTCACGATGCTTATAGAAGATCGGCTCGACCTTCGTCTTATAAAATTCGTAATCGAGCGACTGCGCCGCCGCCACCGAAGATGCCGCGGCCACGGCGGCCGCGAATGCGAAACGCGCCAAGTTTGCCAGATTCATGAACCGCCACTCCTTCTTGCTTTTTCTCGATCCCGTTTTTTCTCAAACAATCATACTTTACCGCGCCTCGGAATGCATGGTATGCGCAGCGCGTCGAACGAGGGACCCGTCGTCGAGCCTGCTAGGCTGGCAAATGTGACCGATGATCTCAGCCCACAGGAACGCAGGGTGTTTCGCGGGCTCACCACGCCCGCCAGGATCCAGAAGTTTCTCGACGACGAGATCGGATACAACTGCGAGCCCGGCGGCCCGACGTGTCATTCACCGCGGGGTGTGCTGCGGACGCGCGTCGCGCACTGCATGGAAGGGGCGCTGTTTGCGGCCATGGCGCTGCGGCGCTTGGGATTTCCGCCTCTTCTCGTCGATCTGGAAGCCGTGCGCGATTCCGATCACGTGATCGCGGTGTATCGTGTGAACGGATGCTGGGGCGCCGTCGCGAAATCGGATTACGCGGGGCTGCGTTCGCGCGAAGCGGTGTATCGATCGATCCGCGAGCTCGCACTCAGCTACTTCGAGGATTATTACAATCCGGCGGGTGAAAAAACTCTGCGCGCCTATTCACGGCCAGTGAACCTGAAGCGTTTCGACAGGGACGTTTCCTGGATGAGCACGTTTGAGGACGTGTGGGCGATTCCCGAACATCTCGTCACGATCGCGCATACGCCCATCCTGACGAAGCCGATGGAGCGGAGCCTGGCGCGCATGGATCGGAAACTATACGAAGCGGGGCGCGTGGGCGGCGTGTGCAAGCCGCTGCTGGATCTTTCGAGAGTGAAAATGCCTTAGCCGGAGCAAACAGCAGATCCCTCGGCTTACGCTCGGGATGACACAACGGCGGATTATTGTACGGAGCGCGGTTACCCGGGGTGCCGGCGCTTCCATTCGAAGAGCATGACCCCGGCGGCGACGCTCACGTTGAGCGAAGCGACGCCCTGCCCCATTCCGCCCGCCATGGGAATCCGCACCAGAAAGTCGCAACGCTTGGCAACGTGCTCGTGTAACCCATGTCCTTCGGCGCCGAGCACGATCGCCGAAGGTTTGGTGAATGCCACCTGGTCGTAGCGTTCCGTGCCGCTCTCGTCGAGACCGTAGATCCAGTAGCCGTGCTCCTTCAATTCCTCGAGCGCCCGTCCTATGTTCGTCACCCGCACGACCGGCACGTACGCGAGCGCGCCGGCCGCGGTGCGCGCGACGGTTTCCGTGAGGCCCGCGGCCCGCCGTTCCGGAATCACGATCGCCGCGGCGCCCGCCGCGTGCGCGGTGCGCACGATCGCGCCCAGATTGTGCGGGTCTTCCACGCCGTCGAGCACCACGTGCAGGCCGCGGCCCTCCATGGTCTGCTCGAGCGTGGCATATTGTTCGGCCGATCCATAGCCCACCACGTTTTGATGCTGCGCCCCGTTGGCGGCGCGGTCGAGCTGCTCGCGAGGCTCGAACCGGACCGGAATTTTGCGCTCGCGGCACAAGGCCACCAGTTCCTCAACGCGCGGTCCTCCCGCGCCCTTGGCGATCAGCACGCGATCGAGAGGCCGTCCGGCGCGCAGGGCTTCGCGGACGGGATGGATTCCTACCAGCAGGGGCACTATCATAAGGGTACGTCATCGATGACGGTATCTTTGTCAGCCGTACCTCCCATGAACGCGCAAGACGACATCCCCGTAGACCCAAGCCGGGAGATTCCGGACAAGCTTTACTTTCGCATCGGCGAAGTAGCGCGTCTTGCCGGGATCAAACCCTACGTTCTACGATTCTGGGAAACCGAGTTTCCCGGGCTGGGCCCGAAAAAATCGGGCACGGGTCATCGCTTGTTCCGGCGCAAGGACGTCGAACTGGTCCTGGAGATCAAACGGCTCCTGTACGAACAACGGTTTACGATCGAAGGTGCGCGCAAGCACCTGGAGGAACGAGCGAAACCGGAAGAGGTGCGCCCCAGCACCCGTCAGGGAGGACGCAAAAAGAAAGAACAGGCCAGTTTGTTTTCACCCGATCCGCTGCCGCTGCTCGAAGATTTGCGTCGTGAATTGCGCGCGCTGGCCGATATGTTGAAGTAGCCGCGCGGACTCGTCTTAAAACACCCCCGAGTTTTAAAAGCGCTTCGAGCCTTCTCTTGCGCCCCTCCCCCGGTCCGATAAGGATTATGCCGGGATGTGTACGGCAGAGTATGATCCAGGTTACCCGCATCAATCATTTGCCGCTGGTGCTCAACTCGGATCTGATCGAGCACCTGGAATCCACGCCCGATACCGTGATCAGCCTGACGAACGGGCAAAAACTCGTGGTGCGGGAAAGCGTCGATGAAGTAGTGAAGCGGGTCATCGAATTCCGGCGTTCCATCCAGGTGCCGCATTTCCCGCCCGATCCCTATGGATGAAGAACCAAAGGTGCAAGAAGCAGCTCCGGTTTCGCATATAAAAGCGAGACCCGATTTCGCCACCATCGGCGGCGTCCTGCTCGCTTTGTTCGGTATCTTGGGCGGCTTGCTGCTCGAAGGCGGCAAGCTGAGGGACATCGCGCAGGTGACGGCTGCGCTCATCGTTCTTGGCGGTACCATCGGCGCGGTGATGGTGTCCACCCCGATTCACGTGCTGCTGGGCGCGGTTCGCAGTTTCAAAGGAGTTCTGCTGGACGAAACCCTGCCGAACCATGACTTGGTAGAGGAACTCATCGGTTATGCGACCAAAGCCCGGAAGCAAGGACTGGTATCCCTTGAGCAGCAGGCTCTTGAAATCAAGGACCCGTTTCTTTCCAAAGGGCTAAACCTGGCCGTGGATGGTACCGACATCCAGGAGATCCGCAAAATGTTGGAACTGGAAATTGAACTGTGGGAAACGCGCGCGGACGCGGAGGCGAAAGTTTTCGAGAATGCCGGCGGGTACGCTCCCACGGTAGGCATTATCGGAGCGGTTCTGGGGCTGATTCAAGTGATGAAGAACCTGGCGAATATCGACGAGGTGGGTCACGGGATCGCGGTGGCTTTCGTCGCCACGATCTATGGCGTCGCCGTCGCGAACCTGGTCTTGCTTCCCGCCGCGACGAAGATCAAAGCGCGCGCCCGGATGGAAACGCAGCGCCGCGAGCTGATTGTCGAAGGAGTTTGCGGGATTGTCGAGGGCTTGAATCCGAAGCTGGTGCGCCAGAAGTTGGAGGCGTTCACTATGGGAACGCCCGCGCCCAAAAAAGCGGCCGAACCAAAAACTTCCCCGGAACCGGAAGGCGCTCCGCAGGCGGAATCCCCCGCGGGCGCGAAGGCCTGAGCCATGGCGCGTAAGAAACGAGCCGAGGAACATTCCAACCACGAACGATGGCTTGTGTCCTACGCCGATTTCATTACGCTTCTGTTTGCCTTCTTTGTCGTCATGTTTGCCACTTCGCAGGCGGACAAGGGCAAGGCGCAGCAGGTTTCCGACTCCGTGAAAAAGGCCCTGGCCGGTGAAAAGGTGAGCGCGGTGATCGCCGCGGTGCTCGGCGGAACGATCGACAATCGCGGTCAAGGCAACGCGCAAATGAAGGGGGCGGGCGGCGAGAAACGCGCGGTGGAAACTCAGAAGGAGAAAAAAGAAGAAAAATTCGCCGAATTGATCCCTTCCCTTCAGGTGCTGTCCAGGGAACTGAGGAGCGACATCGCTGCCGGAAAAATTCAGATCACCATGGAGCCGCGCGGATTGGTGGTGAGCTTTAAACAAGCGGCGCTGTTTCCCTCGGGCGAAGACGCCATTGCCCCGGAGGCCACGCCGAGCCTCGAGAAAGTAGCCGCCGCGATCATTCAGATTCCCAATCCGGTGCGTCTCGAGGGCCATACCGATTCTCGCCCCATCAGCACGCACCGCTTCCGCAGCAATTGGGATCTATCAGCCGCGCGGAGTATCGCCCTGCTCGAAATCCTGACCACCCGCTTCAAGGTACCGGCGGACCACATCTCCGTCGCGGGCTACGCGGATACCGCGCCCATTGCTTCCAATGAAACCGAGGAAGGACGGATGCGCAATCGCCGCGTGGATATCGTGGTTCTCAACGAGAAAGGCGGGGTCGGTGAGCCTTTGAAGACCAACGAAGAGAACGCCAAGGGTCCGAACGGCAAATAGACCCGCGACGGGATAGAGCCGGCCGCGGCCGCGTGCTGGTCCATTCTTTGCGCGGGGTAAGCCGCTAAAATGGAAGCGCATGATAGCAAAAGTTCGTAAGGCGGTTTTCCCGGCGGCCGGACTCGGCACGCGTTTCCTTCCCGCGACCAAGGCGCAGCCCAAAGAAATGTTGCCGCTGGTGGACAAGCCTCTCATCCAATACGGCGTCGAAGAGGCCATGCAGTCCGGCGTGCAGAACATCATCATTGTCACCGGACGCGGCAAGACCGCGATTGAAGATCATTTTGACGTGAGCTTCGAACTGGAACACCTGCTCGAAACCCGTCACAAGCGCGACCTCCTGGCCACGGTGCGCGCCGTTTCCGACATGATCGATATCGCGTACGTGCGGCAAAAGGAAGCGCTGGGGCTCGGTCATGCCGTGCTGCGCGCGCGCGAACTGGTGGGACATGAGCCGTTCGCGGTCATCCTCTCCGACGACGTGATCGACGGCGAGACTCCCTGTTTGCGGCAATTACTCGACGTGTATGAGTTTTATGGTGCGCCGGTGGTCGCTCTGATGGAGGTGCCGCGGGAGAATATTTCCGCCTATGGCGTCGTCGACGCCGAGCCGGTGGCGCACAATGGCGGCCGCGACCGCCTCTATCGCATCCGCAACCTGGTCGAGAAACCCAAGGCGGAAGATGCGCCCTCGAACCTGGCGATCATCGGCCGTTATGTTCTGACGCCGGAGATTTTCGCGTCCCTCGAAGCCGTCGAACCCGGCAGCGGTGGTGAGATTCAGCTCACCGACGGGCTGAAACACGCGCTGCGGAGCCGTCCGATTTACGGATACCGCTTTGAGGGCAAGCGCTACGACGCGGGCGACAAGCTCGGATTCCTGCAGGCTACGGTTGAATTCGCGCTGAAGCGCCACGACCTGGGTGATGCGTTTCGTACATATCTCAAATCGCTGGTTTTGTGATTTGGTTTTGTGATTTGCTGTCGTGTCAGGTCGCGTATACGGTAACCACAGCGTGACGAATACCGCCCGGGCAAACTCGGTGCCGTGGATGTTGGCGGGCCTATGTTATGGGGCCGCGGCGCTCGCGTTTTCTCAATCGGCAACGCCCGCGGGAATCGTGGATCAAGTGGGTGCGGCTTTATCCTCCGGCAGCGAAGCGGGCGCATTGCAGCAACTGCGAGCGTACAAATCTACAAAAGGTGTGACGCCCGAATATCTGGAAGCCGAGAGCTGGCTCGCGCGCGCCGAATACCTCAGCCACCGCTACGCCCAGGCGACGCAATATGCTCAGGAGACGCACGATCTTTCGGCCGGCCTTCTCAAAAGCCGTCCCTTGGATCGCGAACCGCATCTCCCCATCGCCCTGGGTGCTTCGATCGAGGTGCTCGCGGACGTGCTCGCTGCCGAAGGCCGCCGGGCCGAGGCTGTGTCCTATCTAGAGCAGGAGGAGGCGCTCTACTCCGCCACGTCTATTCGTCCGCGCATCCGCAAGAATCTTTTACTCCTGACGTTGGAGGGCAAGCCCGCGCCTCCGCTCGCGGGCGCTGTCATTCCTAAGGGTCAACCGGCGCTCGTATTCTTCTGGGCGCACTGGTGCGGCGATTGCAAAACGGACATCCCCGTTCTGACGCGTCTCAAAGCGGAGTTCGCCCCGAAGGGGTTGAAACTCATTTTCCCGACGCAGAAGTACGGTTACGCGGGCGGTGGAGTGGAAGCGACGCCGGCGGTCGAATTGGCCTACATCGAGCGCGTGCGGGAAGCCCTCTACGGAAGTCTGATCGAAGGGCCCACGATCGTCAACGAAACGAATTTCACGCGCTACGGAGCAAGTACCATTCCGACATTCGTACTGATCGACCGCACGGGCATCGTGCGTCTCTACCACCCCGGCGTGATGCAGTACGCGGATTTGCACGCCGCGATCCAGCGCTTGTTCTGAATCGCCCGCCCGAGCGCGCCTGTGCCGGCTCGTTCATCCGGCACGAGGCGTCGCCGAGAACGATCAAGGCTCGGCGGCGCATCCAGCAAGAGAGATACGTCATGGTTGGAAATGCCCCGATCCTCGGGGCACACATAGAAGACGCCCGATTGCTCAGGCGCAAATAAAAACGGCCCCGATTGCTCGGGGCACAAATAAAAACGGCCCCGATTGCTCGGGGCCGGTCAGTCAAAACTCGCTATTGCGAGCCCGATTGCTACTTCTTTTTCTTGGCAGCAGCTTTCTTCTTCGGGGCCGCTTTCTTCTTCGTTGCGTTCTTCATTCGATTGTTTCTCCCTTTACATCAGAATTCGCGCATCTCACCAAGAGAGCGCGGTCGTGTCCCCTTTATAAGGTGGTTACATAAGAATGTCAAGAAAAAAATGCAACATGACGTTGCAAAAGATCGAGACGGCGGGAGACGTGCATGGCATTTTTCGCTCAAAAACAGAAAAGAGTAGAATTGTTTTTAGAGAAAATGCTCTTCTCAAGGCCTGTTCATGCGGGTCCGGTGCTGATCGCAGCGATCGCTGCGATCTGCGCGAGCTGCGGTCATCCTCGCGCGCGCGCCGTCGCGCCGCAACCACCCGCGCGAATCGGAACGACCGAGACAGGCATCGCGAGCTGGTATGGCATCCCCTATCACGGACGGCGAACCGCGTCCGGCGAAATCTATGACATGTACCAACTCACCGCCGCGCATCGCAATCTTCCGTTCCAAACCTGGGTGAGAGTGGAAAATCTGACGAACGGCAAACAGGTTGAAGTGCGCATCACCGATCGCGGTCCCTTCGTGCGCGATCGCATCATCGATCTTTCACAAGTCGCCGCGGAGCGGATCGCCATGCTGGGTCCGGGCACTGCGCGCGTGCGTCTCACGGTGATCCCGCGCCCCGCAACAGTTCCTCCCCCGAGCGAACCCGCGTCCGCACCGCCGGCCACGACTTCTTCCGGCGCAAATATTCCTTTGCCCGTTCCGCTCGCGTCATTACCCTCTTCGTCTTCGTCTTCGTCTTCGTCTTCGTCTTCGTCTTCGTCTTCGTCTTCGTCTTCGTCCGCGCCGCCCGCGTCTTCACCATCCTCGTCCGCGCCGCCCGCGGCGCTTGCGCCAATGCCGCGCTACGCCGTTCAGTCGGGAGCCTTCACCGAACGGGCGCGTGCTGAACTGCAACGCGCGAGCATGGCCGCGTCCTTCGCCGACGCACGTACGATTCTCGATCCTACCCACAACCCGCCATGGTGGCGTGTACTCGTCGGACGCGAGATGACGTTGGAGCAGGCAACAGAACTCGCCGGCAGAGTCCGCACGGAATCGGGCGCCGGCTTGGTGGTTCCCGAACCCCAACCCGCACCCGGCCCGGAGCCGGGGCTCGGCGAAGAGGTGTCCCCCCATTAGGGGGTAGTCCCATACCCCAAACTACCTACCTCCTTCTCGCAAACGCGGGTCTTGAGGAAGTTTCTGATCGAGCGTAGAGTTTAAGTTCGCTCAACGCACTCTTCCTTAAGAGCCCCAATGCTGTCGAACCTTGAAGAAACCCGTCACGTGCTTGTCGGACAGTCGTCCCGGACGCGCCAAGTGCTTCGCATGATCGAAAAACTCGGGAAATGCCGCTGGCCCGCCCTGCTCCTTGGCGAGACCGGAACGGGCAAGGAAGTGGTTGCGCGCGCCATCCATAATATCGGAGCGCAGAGCCCCTTCGTCACCATAGATTGCTCCTCGATGGTGGGACCGCTCATGGAAAGCGAGCTCTTCGGCCACGTGAAGGGCGCGTTCACGGGCGCCGCGATGACCAAGATCGGATTGATCGAAGCGGCGAACAGCGGGACGGCCTTCTTCGACGAGATCGGTGAGCTGCCTCTCGACCTACAGGCGAAGCTCCTGCGCGTATTGCAGGAAAAAGAGTTTCGTCCGGTCGGATCGCTCACGAGCCGGCGCTCGGATTTCCGGATTATCGCGGCCACCAATCGCGACCTGGCAAAGGAAGTCGAAAAGGGAAATTTCCGCCGCGACCTGTTCTTCCGGCTGAACGTGATTAATATCCGCCTCTCGCCGCTGCGTGAGCGCCGCGAGGATATTCCGGCGCTGGTGAATCATTTTGTGTCGCGCGTGGGGGGCAATTACTCGCTCACCGCGGAGGCCCTCGAAGTCCTGCTCTCCTACGATTGGCCGGGCAACATCCGGGAGCTCGAAAACTGCGTCCAACATATGGTGGCCGTCAACTCCGGGCCTCTCCTGCACGTCGCCGATCTGCCCTCGAATCTGCAAAGCCATCTGATCGAGAAGAAGTCCCAATATCTGATGGCCGCCGCCGGGGCCGAAGCGCGCGCGTCTTTCGCGAACACCGGCGATCCGGCGCCGCTCGCACCCCTCCCCGTCGTCGTTCCTCTGGCGGAGCTCGAACGGCGCGCGATCTTGAACGCACTCGAATATACGCGGGGTGACCGCGCCGTTGCGGCCCACCTGCTCGGCATCGGGCGTACGACGCTCTATCGGAAGCTCAAGGAATACGAACTGGTGAACTGACCATTTCTTGAGAACCTTTGGAATCGGGCCGCACTAACTTGTTTGTATGAACCTGCGCGTCCTGGTGGCGACCGCGAGCTCCGGTGAGGCCCTGTTTCTGCAGGAAGTTCTCGAAGATATTCAGACGCGCAGGCATGGGCGGGGATGGGCGCGCGTACTAACCCTCCTCGCGATGTCTCTCGAAGATGCCGTGGTCCTTCTGACGAAGGAGCCCGTGGATGCGGTGATCCTTGATCTGGAACTGTGCGGAGGGCGGGCGATGGACGCCTTTCGCCGGGTGCAGGCGGCCGCTCCGCACGCGCCGGTGATTTTAATCGCGAGCCCCGAAGATACCGAAGCCCCCATTCGCCTGCTTCGCGAAGGCGCGCAGGATTTTTTGTTCGCGAACTCCGTGGATACCGTTCCCCTGGCGCACGCCCTGGATACGGCGATCGAACGCCACCGCCTCCTCGCGGGCGCCCGCGCAGCGTGTATGGAGGATCCCTTCACGGGACTTCTGAACCGCACGGCATTTCTCGGCCTGGCGGACCGCGACCGGCGGCTCGCCCAAAAAATGGGCTGCCGCTGGATGGTGATCGTCGCCGAATCGAATGCCTCCCGAGCCTCGCGCCCGGAGGCGGGCGAGCGCCGCGACTTGCTGCTGATCGAAACGGCGGAACGATTGCGGCGTCTTGTCGGTCCCACGGATCTCCTCGCGCGCGTCGGCGATTTTCGTTTTGGAATGGGCGTTTTTGATCTGGCCGGCGAAACGGTGGAAACGGCATGGTCCCGGATTTATGCCGAGGGGCGGGAACACCAGATCGCGATCGGGACCGCCATCTTCGATTTCGCCCACCCCGCTTCGCTCGAAGCTCTGCTCGAGCAGGCCGAACTGCAACTTGCTCCCAAGGCGACCGCCGCCGGATCTTGAAACAAGCCCGATGCTGAGACAGGTGAACGCGGCACGTGCGAACATGGCACCTAGGAATCCACACGCGACTTGCGAATCGCCCTTGACGCTACCTACAGCCTGGGAAGAAATCTCTCCGGAGTCGCAAAATATTCGCGCGAGATCTTGTTCGGCTTGGCGGAAGCCCACCCGGATCAGCGGTTTCTCTTCTATTACCGCGCCCACCGGCTGTGGAATTCCTTTCGGGACGTTCTGCCCGCGAACGCGAACCGGCGCCTGCTGCACGGCGCACCCCGGGCTGATCTGTTCCACGCCCTGAATCAGCGCGTCGATCAGCCCGCCCGCGTCACCGTCTGCACGTTCCATGACCTGTTCGCCCTGACCGGAGATTACTCCACCACGGATTTTCGGGAGCGCTTCGCAGGCCAGGCCCGGCAGGCGGCCGAGAACAGCGACGCCATTATCGCCGTTTCCCGATTTACCGCCCGGCATGTTGAGGATTTATTGGGAGTCGCCTCTTCCCGGATTTACGTAATTCCCCATGGCGTGCGTATGCCCGCGGCGTTTGTCTCCGGGCCAAGGGAAAAGATGATCCTGTTCGTGGGCGCGATTCAACGGCGGAAAAATATCGCGCGCCTGGTTTCCGCCTTCGAGCAGACGCCTTCCGGATGGCGCCTGACGCTCGCAGGAGCTACCGACGGTTACCAGGCGGCCACGGAGTTGCGCGCGGTGGAGGAAAGTCCGCGCCGCTCGGATATCGACGTCCTTGGGTACGTGGACAGCGCGACGCTCGCGTCGTTGTACGCGCGCGCGCGTATTTTCGCGTTCCCCTCGCTCGAGGAGGGTTTCGGAATCCCCGTGCTCGAAGCCATGGCGCACGGAATACCGGTGGTCACGTCCCAAAGCTCGGCGCTGCCGGAAGCGGCCGGCGATGCGGCTCTGCTGGTTGATCCTTTGGACACCGGGGCGCTCGCCGACGCACTGAATCGGCTGGCCTCTGACGAGGATCTGTGTGCCGAACTCATCCGCCGCGGGGTCGAGCGCGCCCGCCTGTTCCCGTGGCAGGCGGCGGTGGACAAAACGTGGGAAGTTTACCGGGCGCTTCTGGCGAAGGCCCGTTCGTAAACAGCAGCTAAGTTTCCCACGATCGGGTCAGCTCATTTTTTTCGCTATGCGCGGCCGCCTGCAGGTCGCCGAGCTTCATGCCGGTGACGGCCAGCGCGATCGCGCCGCAGGCGAGCAGCGGCAGGGTGACCAGCGCCCACAAGACCAGCGAAAAACGCGCCGCTTCGTCCGGCACCACGTTGAACATTCTGACCAGGCACGCACGCGCCAGAATATTGAACAAGCCCAGGTTTCCCGGCGCCTGCGGCACCACCGCGCCCATGCGCAGAATGATGGTCAGCGCGAAAGCCGCGCCCCAGGGCAGGTCGAAACCGTAAGCGCGAAAGGCGAAATACGTCGGGATCACGCCCAGCCACAGGAAGGGAAGGCTCTGCAAAAAAGAGAGCAGCAAATAACGCGAATGGCCGATAATCTCCAGGTCGTCGATCAGCACGTGAAACTGTCTTTTCCACATGCCTCCGCCCAGAACCGCGCGCGCGTGATGCCGCCGGAACAGAGCGAAGCTCAGCAGCAGACTGGCCGCGAGCACGGTGAAGAACAGCACATAGCCGCCATCGACGAGGGATTGCAGGGAGTGTGGGATGTGCACGAAGTGCAGCACCAGGTACATGCTGAGGCACAACCAGATGCCGTCAAACACGCGCTCAAGCAACGCGCTGGTGATGGTGACGGATAAGGGCAGGGTGGTGCGGGTGCTCAGCAGGTAGCATCGCAACACTTCGCCCGCGCGGAAAGGAAGCACTTCATTGGCGAAGAGTCCCACGTAGATCGCCCGTGCCGCTTCCCAAAATCCAACCCGCACCACCGGGCGCAAAAGGGTTTGCCAGCGAATCGCCTGCCATAGATAAAACCCGGCTCCGGTGAGGACTGCGGCGATGACCCACCACCACCCGAGCGTGGCGACATCGTCGCGGAGTTCGCTCAGATGAGAATCGCGCAGAGCCCAGTACAGACTGGCAATCGACAGCGCATTAATGACGACAAGAACGACTTTCCGGCGGACGCTGTTCGACATTCCCCAACCAACACCATGATAGCGAGTCGCGTTTATGGGAAGTACGCCGCAGCGAGCTCCGGCGCGGCCTCCACCGCTTTGCTCCACGCGAGCTTCGCTTCCGTTTCTTTCCCGGAGGATTTCAAGGCGTGGCCCAGGTTCAGTAATGCCTCGGCGAAATCGGCTTTTTCAGCGACTGCGTCGCGGTAGCACTCGAGCGCGCCCTCGCCATCGCCCAAGGCATCGAGCAGCAGTCCGAGATTATAGGCGATCTCCGCCGATCGTCCGCCGCTCGCGGTGAATTTCCGGTGGAGCTCGAGCGCCGCGGGAGCATCCTTACGCTCGATGGCGAGCAGCGTCAGAGCGCGCAGCGCCTCCGTATGCGTGGGCTCCAGCGCCAGGACGGCTTCGTATTTTTCAGCGGCAGTCTTCGGATCGCCGAACTTCCAATAGGCCAGCGCGAGATTAAGGAGCGCTTCCGGCCAGTCTTTGCGTTTTCGCAGGCAAACTTCAAAATGGTCCACCGCCGCGGCGTAATCGCCCTTTTGCAATTGCCGGTATCCCAGGCGAAAAGCGGCGTCCTCCCAATCCGGCTTTTGCGCGACCAGTCTGTGAAAGAGCTTCTCCGCTTCTTCCTCGTTGCCCTCCCGTTCCGACACCAGACCCAGATTCCACAGCGCACCCGGAAGTTCGGGTGCGGCAGCCAGCGCCCGCTCGTATGCTTGTCTCGCTCCGGCCAGATCCCCGCGTTCCTGCAGGACCACCCCCATGTTCGCGCTCGCCTCCACCGCGTCCGGCCGGATGCGTACCGCCTGTTTATAAGCGCTTCCCGCCTGCTCCCAACGTCCGGTCTTCTGGTAGGCGATGCCCAGGTTGAACCATCCCTCGTAGCACTCCGGCGCGACCCTCGTGAGCTGAGAGCAATATTGCACGGCCGCGCTGTAGTCGCCGCGCGAGAGAGCGACCGCGGCCAGCCCTTCGAGCGCCTGCCGGGCCTGCGGCTGCACTTTCAGCAAGCGGTCGGAAAGTTCTTTTACGCGCGCGTCGTCTTTGCGGGCGATCGAAACCGCGATCAGGTTGCCCAGCAGTTCGGGCGAATTCGGCTGCGCGGGCAGAAGCTTCTTGTAAAGATCCGCGGCTTCGTCCATGCGGCCGCTCTGTTGTAGCGCGACGGCTTTGCCGGCAAGAATCCGGTCGAGATTGGCGTTCTTATCCTGCCGCGTGCTGCATTCCAGCGCGGCGTCGAAACATCCCAATGCATCCTGCGGTTTGCCCAGCCGTAAAAGGCACAGACCCCGCCCGAGCCTGGGCTGCCATCGCGCTTCATCGATCGTCGTGGCGGTCTCGAATTCCCGCGCGGCCTCCTCGAGTTTGTCCTGCCGCTCCAGGCACAAGCCCAGATTGTAGTGCGCGGTTCGATGCGCGGGATCCTTCTCGATCACCTTTCGATAGCTTGCCGCTGCGTCCTGCCAGGATCTCTTCTCGAAATAAAGATGTCCCAGCGAGGAGTACACGTCGGCGGGACTCTCCCCGCGCTCGGCCGCCGCCTCCAGCTCTCGAATGGCCTCATCCACGCGGCCCGCCGAGGCGAGCTCGAGCGCCTTCACCAGCCCGCTTGAGACCGCGGCGCGCCGGGGCTTCTTCGCATCGGCGACCACGTCGCCGCGCATCAATCTTTCGATCAGGTCGTCGTCGAGAAAAAATACCGCTTGTGGATTTGAGTCGGCCATCGTTTTGTTTTTTACCTCGCCGGAGTTCTCGGAATCACGCGGAAGGGGCCCTGCAGCAGCGCGCGTTCGCCGCTTTCGCTATACAATCCAGCGCCGCCCGATCGCAGACTGCTGTCGGTCCATTCCTCGACCTTGCGGTCCTGAATCCAGGCCGTGAACTGGTCGCCGAAGACATCGAAACGGATGCGATAAACTGTGCCCGGCTCCGCCGGCAGCGCAACATTCGATCGCTTGGCCGGCTGTGGAACGCCGTTCAAGACCGGAAAATACACGAAAGCGGCCGTCATGCCCGCGAGCGTCTTCTCCTGTTCGATTCTTGCCACATAGAAATTTGCCGGGTCTTTCGCGCGGAACACCCAGCCGAGAGCCTTCACGTCTACCGAGGCGTTAAACTCGACGCTGTAATCGGACCACTTTTCCGAGGCGCGCAGCACGGAAATCGTGCGCGGATGTTTGGCGTCGGGCGAAAAATTCTCAAGCCATTCCGGACCCGCTCCTCCGGCTGCGGAACTGAGGACCAGGATCTCCGGCGTCTTCGCGCGGACGTGTTTCGCGTAGAGCCAGATGCCGCCGGCAAGCAGCAGAACGCATGCCGCCGCGGCCGTAATCTTAGCCCATAACGGGAAGCGTCCTTTCAAAGCCTCGAGATCCAACACCGGCAAACCGAGATCGGTCTCCTCCGCCGGCGCCGTCCCTCCACTCAACGAAAGAGAGGTAAAAGCGCCTTTTTGCCCCGGCGCCGTTCCCCCAGGCGTCGATGCCGCGACTTTCTCCGCCGTTTTCGCGAGCTCGCGGTTCCGTCGTGCTTGCTCGCGATTCAGTTCCGCTTGTGCGCGATTGAGCTCGGCCTGTTCGCGGTTCAGCTTCGCCTGCTCACGATTTACCTCCGCCAGTTCCCTCTCCGAGCCCGGCTGCCCGGGGCTCGCGCCCATTGGTTTCGCGATCGGGACGGTGCTGCGCGGAATGGCCTGCGGGGCGATGGGCGCCGTTCGAGCCGGTGGCACTTCCACCTTCGGCGGTACGCTGGCCTTGACGTTCGCGACGGGTCTTGCTTCCGGAGACGCGGGCGGCGTCGCGGGCACCTTCGCGGCGGATTCTTTAGCCGCGTTACTCTTCGTTGCGTTTTCTTTCGTACCTGCTTCCGCCGCGGCGACGTCTTTGGCCGCGCCGGCTTTCGCCGCCACTTCTTTTGCGCCGACTTCTTTTGCAGCGGGCTCCTTGGCGGGACCCGAATTCGCCTGCGCTCGCGTTGCGGGCCATTTCACGGCGGGTTTGGGAGCGGGTTCTTTTACAACGTCTTGCGCTTTTGGACCATTTCCCTGCGCCGGCTTGACCGATTGAGGCTGAAGCGCCGGTTTGGACGGCTCGATTTTCGCGGCGGGCGCCTCCGCGGGTCCCAGCACCATGGTCGCGCGCAGCGGTAACGTCTCATAGTGCGGCATCAGGCCCGCGACATCCGTCTTCAATGTCGATGTGAAAATCTGCAATGCCTTGGCTTTACCAGGCGGGATCCCCGCGATCACAATCTCCAGGGGTTTCGTACCGCGCGCGGGATCAGGGCCGGCGATCGCCTGCGGTGCGGGCAATGCGTCCGGCACCGATTCCAACCCCTGCTCAGGTTCTGACGCCGCTTCGGACTCATGCGGGACGACACTTTCCAGGACACCCGCGGGCACGTCTTCCTGGACGCTCGCCACTACGTCCTCCGGGACGTTGGCTCGTACGTCCTCGGAGACGTTGATTCGTGTCTCGGGCTCTGGCGTCGATTCCTGCGCGGCATCGATCGGGGCTTGACTCCCTGGTTCGTACGGGACCTCCGCCATGCCTTCGGAGTTTGCTTGGGCGTAATTTTCGTGGACGGAAGTCACGAGGGCTGCGACGTCGTGGGTTGCATCCTGTGCCAGGTCTTCCGCGGCCAGGTCTTCTACGAGGTCCAGTGCTGGCCCCGTCGCGAAGGTATGCGCCGAGTCGCTGGACGCGCCTTGTGCTTCCGGAGCGATCTCCTGGAGATCCGTCGGGCTTTCGGTGAAATCCGCCGCCGGCGGTTGATCCGCGAATTCTACCGGGGTCTCATCCTGATTGGATGCCGCTTCCATGGGAAAAGCGGTTCCAGCGCCGGAGGATTCCATTGGCGGTGTTGCGATTGGCCCCGTTGCCAATGGCAGTGACGCGAATGGCGGCGGTTCGAATGGGTTTTGTTGTTCGAGAACCGCCTCATCCGGAATCGAGGCATTCGTTACGGGGCTCTCCTCGCGTACGCTCTCCGCTCCATCTTCGGAAACATTTTCGAATTTTGGACCAGCCTCCATCGCCGTAAAGGATTCCGCAGCTGGAGCGGCTGTAATCTCCTGCGAAGACGCTGCGTTTTCCGTAGGCGAAGCTTGTTGGGACGGAGCCTGCGTGGATGTCGCTTGCGGGGATGTAGCTTCCGCGGACGCAGTCGTGTCGACGGCCACGGGACGTTCCGGCTCCGCTTCCGAAACCGAAATCTGATCGGCGGCGGCTCGCGACGTCGCCGGTTCGACCACGGGCGTCGCGATTGGCTCCAGTGCGGTGTCCGCTGCGGATTCCTCCGCTTGCACGAGGGAAGCGGTATCGATGTTCGAAGTCTCGAAACCCGTCGTAGGCAAGTCCAGAATCGCGATCGCACCGATCTGCACTTCCGTCTCGCGAAAGTTTGCGGGTGATTCGGTCCATAGAACAGATGGTGTGCCGGGGGCCGTGGCGGAGACCGCAACGTTCGCGGGCTGAACAGCTCGTTCGACGCGCGGCGGCGCCAGGGACGCATTCAGCTGGAGCGCCGGCTCCGCTCGCGCAAAATCGCGAATCTCGAGACGTCCGGCCCGCGAACGCCAAGGCGCGGAAGCCGAATTGATCGCCGCGATGCACGACACACGCGGTGCCGTCTCGAGATGGACCACCGAAGGCGTCATGACCGCGCGCGGGACTTCCGGACGACCGCCGGCCGGCGTTTCGCTTTCCCAGGACACGCGAGCCGCGATCTTCGCATTCGCGGCAGGCGGCAGAATTCGCACGGAGCCGGCGACCGGAGCGGGGGCCGGTTCTTCTGCCTTCTCGGGCGGCGCAGGCTCGTCAATGTGCGCTGGCTCGGCGATCGAAGGGAGCGCTGTCGCGAGCAGCGTTTCTGCGGAAGGCGCGTTTTCCAGGCTTTGTGCGGAAGGCGCGCTTTCCAGACTTGGCTCGGGGTTCGCGACGGGCGACGACTCGGGTGCGCTCAAAACTTTCGCCGCCGGCTCTTGCTCCGTAATGGGCGCAGCAACAACAGGGGCCGGAAGCGGTTCGGCCAGCGGCGCTCGAGCTGTTTCCGTGGCCCTGAGAGATTCAGCGATGAGAGGTCCCGTGATGACAGGCTCGGTGATGACGAGCTGTGCGGAGGTGTCATCCGCGACGGCCACCGAGGTTTCCGCGGCTTTATTTGCGCCCTCGCGTGCGACGCCCGACACAGGCCCCATCGCAATCGAAATTCTCGGCGCAGATTGCGGTTTCAGTTGCGGCGTAGGGTGCGGTGTCGGTTGCAGTGTATGTTGAGACGGGCGTGGAGGCGGCGCCGGTTTCGCGGAGAGCGCCGTCAACACGGGGATGGCGGGCGCGCTCGTTTTGATATCGGTAAACTTCCCGGCGGCCCCGTGCTTCGCTTCTGGAACAGGGTGCACGTTCGCAGGCGGCCGGGGACTTGGCGTCGTCTTCGAACTGAGGCCGTTCGCCGCTGGCGCGACGCGTTCCGGCTTTGAACTCGGGGAACTGGGCGCGGTGTCGGGTTCTTCCTGCGCCTGCGGGTCCTTTGGCGGCTTCGCCTGCAACAGGCGGGTCAGCGCCAGTTGGCTATATTCGGATTGGTATTGCTGCCGATGTGCTTCTGAACAGAACTCGCCTTTCGTCAAGCGCTTAAACAGAGGGAGCTGTTTGGCGCAATACAAACACCGCATATGTGCTTGATCGTCCCTTTCGTTCTCATGCTAAAGGCTGATTTCCATCCTTTTGGCGGGGTAAAGTACCTAGTCCCAAACTTTTTAACGCTCCACCTCAGATCGGCGTAGGAGAAAGCACTTAGAAGGGTCCCTTTTCGCTCGCTCGCAAGGATCGCGGAAACATCAGGCAGCGCGTTCAAACAAAACCGTCAAACGGGGATGGAAGCGAAGCAAACAAGTTTATTTTTGAGCTGCTCCGAGCCGCCCCCCGCGCCGTAGAGCGGCATAAAGTTTATTCCTTACACGCCGATAACTTCAGTACTGCTCGCGAAGGAGCACAGTTGATCGCGCCGCGCGAGTCTGTAGAAGGGCTGCCGGGTCCGATATGCAGGCTGCGAATCGAGGCCGAAAGGAATAACGAAATGGCAAAAGGCGAAGCACTGAAAACTACCCTCGAAGGGTTGCGCAATGCGATTCCCGAACTGAAAGGCGTTCTGCTGGCGTCCAATGAGGGACTACCGATCGCCCACGCATTGACGAATGGCGCGGATCCCAATCGTGTCGCCGCCATGGCCGCGGCGGCTTCGAGCCTGGGCCGGCGCATCAGCGATAGCATGAGTGCCGGGGCGCTCGGTGAAGTGAGTGTCCAGGCGGAAGAAGGCGCGCTGTTTGTGTATTCTGCCGGATCGAAGGCTGTTCTCGCGGTGCTCAGTCCGCAAGGCGGCAACGCGGGGCTGATCCATATCGAAGCCCGCGCGGCCGCAAAAGAAATCGGCGAGCTGTTCTAGAACTTCTTCGCGGGCAAGAAAACTTCGGACGCGACGACTTCGGGCAGGACAACTTCAGGAGGGGCGGCGTTTTCTCCCTGGGAAACGTGGCCGAGCCCGGTCGACGAAGGTTTGTCCGCAGTTTCCGCATCTCTATTTCGAGCCAAAATCTTTCTGGCCAAAGCCCGGCCTGCTACTTTTGCGAGTTCTTCCTCCGGGGCCTGCCGCACCATCTCCATGCTCCCGAAGTGGCGCAGGAGCTTGGTCACCGTCTTTTCCCCCACACCCGGAATCTGATTGAGTTCGCTGCGCAGCCGGCTCGCATTGCGCCGGGTGCGATGGAACGTCACGGCAAACCGGTGCGCTTCGTCGCGCACCATCTGGACCAGATGCAGCACGGGTGAAAATTTGTCCAGCACGATCGGTTCGTCTTCCTGCCCGTAGACGTAAATCCATTCCTCGCGTTTGGCGATGGAGGCGAGCGGCTGGTCGGTAATTCCCAGCGCCTCGAGCGCCGCGGCGGCCGCGTGGAGCTGGCCTAACCCGCCATCCACCAGCACCAGGCCCGGCCGTGGCTTGCCTTCTTCCTGCAAGCGCTGATAGCGGCGCGTAATCACCTCGCGCATGGAGGCGAAATCGTCGTTGCCCTCCACGGTCTGGATAATGAACTTCCGGTAATCGGACTTTTTCATGCGCCCGTCTTCCCACACCACCATACTGGCGACCTTGTCGGTCCCCTGAATATGCGAGATATCGAAACATTCGATGCGCCGCGGCGCCTGCTCCAACCCGAGCGCGTCCTGTAAAGCGCCTTCGATCGCCTTGGCGGACGGCTTCAGCACGCGAAACCGCTGCTCGAAGCTGAGCTGCGCATTGGACTCGACCAGCTCCAGCATCGCTTTCTTTTGTCCGCGTTGCGGCGTGTGAATCTCTACTTTCCGGCCGCGCCGCAAGCTCAGTAATTCTTCAAGCGGCTCACAATCCTCGAATTCCACGGGCACGTGGATTTGCGCGGGAATATGCCGCTCGTCCAGGTAAAGCTGTTTGAGCAGGGAAGAAAAGAACTCAGCTTTATCGAATTCGTGCTGATCTTCCCAGAAGAATTCCCGCCGGTCGACGACGCGCGCGTTCCGGAAGTGAAACAGATTGACGGCAACCAGGGGCGGTTCGGCGTAGCACGCGAGAATATCCGTGTCGGCGCCTTCCACCGAAGCCATCTTCTGCTTCTCGCCCAGATCCTCCACCGTCTGTTTCAGCTCATGGAGAGCCGCGGCCTCTTCGTAACGCATCGCCGCGCTGGCATCCTCCACGCGAGCTTCCAACTGCCGGCACAGATCCTTGTGCCGGCCTTCGAGGAACAGCCGGACCGATTGCACCGCGCCGCCGAACTCCTCCGTTGTCGTCAGTCCCTCTACGCACGGTCCCAGGCAGCGATGGATGTGATACTCCAGGCAGGGATGCGTATGCTTGCGCGTCATATCGATCCGACAGGAGGGCACTTTGAAGAAGCGGTGGATCAGGTGCACCAGCCGATACGCAAGACTGGCCGGAAAGTAGGGGCCATAATACGATGCCCCGTCCTTCTTCAGCCGCCGGGTCACGTAGACGCGCGGAAATTTTTCGGCTGTCATCTTGATGTAGGGATAGGTTTTGTCGTCGCGCAACAGAATGTTGAAACGCGGCTTGTATTGCTTGATCAGATTATTTTCCAGCGCGAGCGCTTCGCGAACGTTGTCAACCTGAATGAAGTCGATTTTTCGGGCTTCGTTAAGCAGCGTGCCGGTCTTCACGTCCGCCATGCGGTCCACCGAAAAATAGCTGCGCACGCGGTTGCGCAGGTTCCCGGCTTTGCCCACGTAAATAACGGTGTCATGTGCATCTTTGTAGAGATACACGCCGGGCTCGGTAGGCAGTTCGGAGGCGCGCTCGCGAAGGTCACTCATATCGCGGTGATCGAAGGAAGCCGGGCCTTCGGAGCCCGGGCCGAAATTCTGCTTTCGGTCTTATACTTTAATTGTGACACGTGTTCCGTGGATGAGCATTTTTCTACTCTGCGCCGTAGCGGCTGCGCAATCGAAACCGGCGCCTTCCACGAAAACCCCTGCCACGAATGATCAGCCCTCCGCGACCCAGGAGCAGGAGCCTCCCGAGGAAGATCCGGACCTGAAGCCCAAGGAATACTCGTTCAATCCGCTCGAAGCCGAGCGCAACATTACCGCGGGCAATTTTTACTACAAAAAGGGCAATTACCGGGCGGCGTCCAAGCGCTATCTGGAAGCCTCCAAATGGGATCCGACTTCAGCGGAGGCGCTGCTCAAGCTCGCCGAAGCCGACGAGAAACTGCGCGATATCCGCGGCGCGCGCGAGGCGTACACCAAATATCTGGCGTTCGATCCCCCGCCCAAGGACTCCGATGCGGTCCGCAAGAAACTCGACAAGCTCCCGCCCGATGCGCATAAAAAATGACCGATAAAATCGTGGTGCTGACCTCCTGCGATTCGATGGAACTGGCCTCGAAGCTCGCCCGCGATCTGGTGGAACGGCGCCTGGCGGCCTGCGTGAATATTATGCCGGGCGCGCGCAGCATCTATCGCTGGGAAGGAAAAGTCGAGAACGCTGCCGAGTGGCTCCTGGTCATCAAATCCCGCCGCGATCTGTTTTCTGCTTTGCGGGACGTTGTCCAGAAAGTACATACGTATGAGGTCCCGGAACTGATCGCGATTCCCGTCGTCGAAGGCTCGGAACCCTATCTTGCGTGGCTCGATCGCGAGCTTGCCGCGTCCACTTAAAGCGAGTCGGCCGCTTTAGTTCATGCGCGCGAGCCAGGTGTGAATGGCCTGAAGCTGCTTGCGGATCTCCTCCGCATCCGGCGCTTGCGGGGTGAGCGTAAGATATTTTTCCAAATCCGCGCGCGCGGCTTGATACCGTTTCAGCTCCAACTGCAGCAATCCGCGCTGCTTGTACCACGGCGTCAGCTCCGGAGCGCCGATCAGCAACAGGTCCAGGGTCTGGACGGCCCGCGCCCAATCCTCGCGGCGCAGGTACACACCGCGCAAATTTTGCAGCATCCGCATCACGATGGTTTTTTTCGAAACGCGGCGCAGGAGTGCTGGGTCGGCGACGGGCGCGCCCGCGAGCGTGAAACATTCCTGGGGCGTCACGGTGCGCCCGCCGTGGAACGGATCGATGTAGGCGGAATAGTTTCCATCATCGAACTCGATGACGAAATGCCTCGGCAACCCGATCCCGAACACGGGCATGGCGAGGCGGCGGGCTATTTCCATATACAGCACGGAGAGCGTGATGGGAATTCCGGTACGGCGTTCGAGCACCTGGTCCAGGCAGCTGTTGCGCGAGTCGAAGAAATCCTGTTCATTTCCGTGGAAACCAAGCTCCTCAAACAGATAGGCCTGGGCCTTCTCGACAAACTCGCGGCCATCGTTGAAATTGCGCAGCCGGTCGCCGAGGTTCGCGGCGAGCTCATTCAGTTGATCGAGAATCGGTTCCGGCGCCAGGTCAGGATTATCGATCGCCGCCAGTTCCAGCGCGGCGCGATCCAGCCGTCCTTTGGGCGGATCTTCCTCCAGGATTTGCCGCAGATAGTTCAGTTCCAAACTTCTTTCCACCTGCTTTCATTCTCGCAAGCTTTCGGAAACAGCGGAATCTGCCGCGTTCGGTTCTAATCATTCGAGCTGCCGCGCGAGGTCGAGGCATGCGCGTGCGATTCCGTAATTCGTCTACTCTGAGACCATGCGGCGTTTTGCGCGAGGGCTCGGAACCACCCTGCGTTACTGGATGCGGACGGAGGTACACGTTTACGCATTCTCGGTTTCGGCGAACGTTCTGCTCTCTTTTTTCCCCTTCCTCATCGTCAGCCTCTCGATGGCCCGTTTGATTTTTCCTGAACAGGCCGTAATTGGGACGATGAATCTCGCTCTGCGCGATTATTTTCCCGATGCGCTGCAGCAGTTTCTGCTTCGGAATCTGCCGCGCCAGGGCCCCATGCCGGCGATCTCTCTGGTGCTGCTTCTGTTCACCGCGAATGGCGTGTTCGAACCGCTTGAAGTCGCCCTGAACCACATCTGGGGGATCAAGCATAACCGGAGCTTTGTGCGTAACCAGATTGTAAGCTTTGGTCTTATTTTTGTCTGCGGTGCGCTCGCCCTCGCTTCGCTGTTCCTGACGGCGCTGAATGAAGAATCCTTTTACAGAAACACGTTGTCGCTGCCCGCGTGGCTGCATTCGCGCGTGGGAGGAGGGATCGCGCTGTTCTCCCTGTTACTTTTCAAACTCGCGGCTTTGCCGCTCGTCGTCCTGATTTTATTCCTGATCTATCGCTATCTTCCCAATGGGCGCCCGCCCATTCACCGCGTGGTCCCCGCGGCGATTGGTGTCGGCCTGATGCTCGAAGTTTTGAAATATATTAACGCTCTCGCCTGGCCGGCCTTTCAGCAAAAGCTGGCGCGCGAGTACGGAGTGTTTCAATACTCGGCAAGTTTGATTCTTCTGTCGTTTCTCGCTTCGATGCTGGTGCTGGGCGGCGCGGAGTGGGCGGCGCGCGACCATCGCCTGGACGCCGTCGCGGAAATTCCCCGCATGGAGCGGATCGATCGATGACGAGGCCGCTTGCGGTGATTACCGGGGCTTCGAGCGGAATCGGCGCGGAGTTTGCACGGCAACTCGCGGCGCGCGGCTACGATCTCCTTCTGATTGCCCGCCGTGAGGACCGCCTGCGATCCCTCGCGCAAGAACTCGTGGCGGCGCACAAAATCACGGCGCAGGTTCTCGTCGCGGATCTTGCCGCAGATGCGGATCGCGCACGGGCGGCCGGGCACGTCTCGTCCGCGGAGAATCTGGCCATCGTGGTGAACAATGCCGGCTTCGGCGCGCACGGGGCCTTCGCGGACGCGAATCTGGAGGGGGTAGAGCAGATGCATCGGCTGCATATTCTGGCGACGCTCGATCTGACGCACGCGGCGCTGGGGAATTTCAAGCTTGACGAAGACGGCGCGAGAAGACGCGGCGTCATTAACGTTTCGTCTGTGGCAGGGTTCCAACAAGCGCCCTACAGCGTGAGCTACTGCGCGAGCAAGGCCTGGATCAACAGTTTCACCCGAGGCCTCTCCCTGGAGCTTGCCGCCGAAGGGTCCCGGGTGATTGTGCAGGCGCTCTGTCCAGGGTTTACGTATTCTGAATTCCACGACCGGGTGGGGATGGACCGCAGAACGATCCCTGCGTCGTTGTGGACTCCCACTGCATTTGTGGTCTCCGAATCGCTGCGCGGGTTCGAACGTGGGACCTCGGTGGTGATTCCAGGATGGCGGTATCGGTGGATGGTGCGGGTGATTCGAATCCTTCCGGATTCCTGGATGCGCTGGATTTCGATTCGCTATGCGCGCAAACGCCAGCAGCGAGCCGAGGCGTTTCATCATTAGGCCCCCGGTCTCCCTTCGATTCCGGTGAGAGCGCATGCTTACACCCCGGAAATGCGGGGCGTAAAATAGTGGTTGCCGATGCGTCGAATCATTAGCGGGCGGGCGGAGCGGACGGACCAGGTTGTGGTGCTGCCGTCCTCGCTCGAGGACCCTACCAAGTCGCCGCCCGGGACCTACACGATTGCGTTAGTCTCGCTGTGTATCTCGATCTTTGCGTTTTTCGCGGCTCTCGTGGCGGCCTATATCTGGCGCGCGCAAACCCCTCCGTACTGGACGCCTGTCGAGATCCCTCGCGTGTTGTGGCTCAGCACGGGTCTCATTTTCGCGAGCAGTGTGACTTTTGAAATAGCGCGCCGCTTCTACCGGAAGGGGGAGTGGCGCAAGGCGTCGCGTCTTCTTCTGCTCACGGCGACGATCGGCGCGGCTTTCGTGGCCAGCCAATTGACGGCCTGGCGGAAATTAATCGAGCAGGGCGCGTACCTGATGGAGAATCCTCACGGGTCGTTCTTCTATCTGTTCACCGGCCTGCATGCGGCCCACCTGATCGGAGGGATGGTCGCGCTTTTTTATGTCGTGCTGGGGCGCAACCGCCGGCGCGAGCTAGTGGACGTGGTCGCTTACTACTGGCATTTCCTCAGCGTCTTGTGGTTCGCGCTTTTCGGCGTTCTGTTGACGATATCCTGAAGCGGAACGCATGCCGATCGAAGCCTTCCGCCCAAATTGCACCCACGGCCCGGGTACATCCCGATGCCGAACTCGGCCCGGGCGTTGTCGTCGGAGACTTCGCGATTGTCGAACAGGACGTCTCCATCGGCGCGGGAACGAAGCTCGAGCCGTACGTATGGGTGAAGCGCTGGACCACGCTCGGCGAGCGCAATGAAATCTCCGCGGGAACGGTCCTGGGAAGCGACCCGCTCGATAAAAATTTTACGGGGGAACGGAGCTACCTGCGCATCGGCGACGGCAACATCATTCGCGAGCATTACACGATTTCGCGGGGCACCAAGCCGGAATCCGAAACCGTGATCGGCGACGGGAACTACATCATGACGTCGGGACACATCGCGCACAATTGCCGCATCGGCAACCGCACCGTGATTGCCAGCTGCGCGCTGATTGCGGGATACGCCGAGATCGAAGACCAGGCGTTCGTGTCCGGCGGCGTCGTGGTGCATCAGTATTCGAAAATCGGACGGCTGGCGATGGTGGGGGGCAACACGCGCGTGAACAAAGACGTTCCGCCGTTTTTCCTCTACTCCGGGATTCGACGTGACGCCGATCGGGCTGAACCTGGTCGGACTAAAGCGCGCGGGGTTTGCAGCGGCCGAGATTAAAGCGCTCAAGAGCGCTTACCGGATTCTGTACCGCAGTGGTCTGAAAGCTCGACGAGGCGCTGCGGAAAATTGAGGCGGAAGTTCCGACGGAGCATACGCTGCACCTGGCGGCTTTCATCCGCGCGAGTCACCGCGGCATCTGCCGCGAGACGCGTCATCACAACCCGACGCCCGCCGAATAGTCCCAGCACGTCAGGTACTTGCAGTTTCGAATCGCCGGAATTCCCGGGAGGCGGTTCTATCCTGCGGCTGTGAGAACACGGCAAGCGCTGGCGAATCCATCCTTCCGCCGCCTGTGGATCGCGCAGGGGATCAGCATTTTCGGCGACTACGTGGCGATGTTCGCGGTGCAAACGGCGATCGTGTTCCGGATGCACGGGTCGGGACGCGCGGTGAGTGGTATGTTGATGGCCTCGCTCGCTCCGGGCGTGATGCTGGGGCCGTTTGCGGGGGTATTTGCAGACCGCTGGAATCCGCGGCGAGTGATGGTAGCGAGCGATATTCTGCGCGCGGCGCTTGTCGTGCTCCTCGCCTTCTCCCGCGGCCTGCCGCACATTTACGTAATCTGTTTCGCGCTGAGCTCGGTGTCCGCGTTCTTCGGCCCCGCGCAGGCGGTGGTGATTCCGCTTGTCGTGCAGCCGGGAGAATTGCTGGGGGCCGGCGCCCTGATGCAGCAAACTCTGCAGGTGGCACGGATGGCTAGTCCGGCGGTCGCGGGCGCCCTGGTGGCGCACTTTGGAGAAAGCGCATGCTACGCGGCCGATTCGGCCAGTTTCTTATTTTCGGCGGCGATGCTGGCGGCGGTTCGCGTGACGGGCGATTCGGGCGCTCAATGCAAGCGTGCCGCGCCGAACGTTTTCCGCGAACTGCGCGAGGGAGTCAGGCATCTTTTCGCGGCGCCGGAACTTCGCTTCGCGGTCCTTTCGATGGCGGGAGGGACATTCGCGGCCAGTTGCTATTCCGCGCTTGCGGCGCTTTATGTCCGTGACCTGCTGCACGCGGGAAGCGGCGTGTACGGGGCCGTGGGATCGCTGACGGCGATTGGAACGTTTGCGGGCGCGGCACTGACGAACGGCACAACGTTTGGGAGCATCGTGCGTAAGAAAGAGAGAAAAGCATTGATCGCCGCGGGAATGGGCGTGGTGGGCGCGGGCATTGTGCTGCTCGCGGCCGTGCCGGCTGTGGGGGTGGCCATGCTCGGCTCATTTGCCATTGGAACGGGCGCAGGCATTGCGCTGGTCGCTGCGAGCGCCGCGCTCAAAGAACGGACACCCGCGGAATTCCGCGGACGCGTCAGCTCCGTCTCCACAACGCTTCTGTCGGCGGCGCAGGCGGCGGCGATTCTTCTGGCGGGGGCTTGCGCGGCGCGCTGGGGTATGCGCGCGATCTACGCGCTTAGCGGGGCGATGCTACTCGCACAACCCGCTTACCAATATTTTCGCCGTGGAATAATCCGATCAGGGCTTTCGGCATGTTCTCAAACCCATCGATAATGTCTTCGCGATATTTTAATTGGCCGGACGCGATCCAGCGGGCCAGCTGCGAAAGAGCCGCGTTGTGGCGCGGCGCAAAATCCCACACGAGAAAACCCTGCATGCGGGCGCGCGCGACAAGAAGTGGACGATACGCGCGCGGTCCCGTGGAGGGTGTGGCGTCGTTCGCCTGCGAGATCTGTCCGCACAGACCAATGCGGGCGAACAGAGCGAGATGCGTAAGCACGGCATCGGCCGTGGGCCCTCCCACGTTGTCGAAGTAGGCGTCGATGCGCCGCGGACAAGCGTCGCGCAAGGCTGCGGCGATATCGGGAACCGCTTTATAGTCGATGGCTTCGTCAAATCCCAACTGGTTGCGCAGATAATCCACTTTCGCGGCGCCGCCGGTGATGCCGACGACACGGGCACCGAGGATTTTCGCAATCTGCCCGGCAGCAGATCCGACGGCTCCCGCCGCGCCCGAGACAATGCAGGTGTCGCCGGGCTTCACGGCGCACACCTCGACGATGCCGAAGTAAGCGGTGAGGCCGGTCATACCAAGAATGCCGAGCGCGGTCGAGATCGGTCCTAACGAGGGATCCACCTTGCGCACACCCGCGCCATCGGAAATCGCATACTCCTGCCAGCCCATCGGCAAATTGACGATATCGCCCGGGTGATACGCGGCAATGCGCGATTCGAGGACTTCCGCGACGGCTCCGGCCACCATCACCTGGCCGAGTTCAACGGGCGGGGCATAGCTCGGAGCAGCGTTCATGCGCCCGCGCATATAAGGATCGACGGAAAGAAACAGCGCCCGCACCAGCATTTCGCCCTCCGCGAGAGGCCGGAGGGAGGATTCCACTAGGCGGAGGTCGGATTCACGGATCATGCCTTGCGGGCGGGCGGCCAGAAGAAATTGACGATTGACCATAGCGGGAAACTAACCTATTATCACGCCATGGCTGAAAAAGAACAGAATTTGGCGAACCACGGACGCTTCGATCCCGTATTTCACGGATTTCTTTTTGCGGGTGGGCTGGCGCTGCTGATTGCCACAATCGTCCGGGAAGTGCGTTTCCCGACGTATTGGAACGCCGTGCAGATCTTCGGCATGGTGTGGCTGCTCGTTCTGATGTTCAAAGTCCGGCTGTACGCGTTGAAGGTGCAGGATCGCGTGATCCGGCTCGAGGAGCGCATACGCCTGCAGCAGATTCTTGCGGATCCGTTGCGCGGACGCGTGGGCGAGCTCAACGAGGGACAGCTCATTGCGCTGCGCTTCGCCTCGGATGGGGAAGTATCCGGGCTGGTGGAAAAAACGCTGTCCGGAAACCTGGACCGGAAAGCTATCAAGGCATCGATTCAGCGCTGGCGGCCGGATTATTGGCGGGTTTGAGCACGGGAATTGTTGGAAGAGGCGAAATCCGCGGTACCCTAAATTCAGTGTGCGTCCGAGCGCGTAACCGCAGAGCGGGTCGCTGCCGGATAGCCCACACTGTGGAGTTCGTCCGCTTATGAAACTTCTTGTAACCGGGGCGCCGGTTTCATCGGCAGCGCATTCGTCCGGATGATGCTGAACGCAGAGGGCACGGCTCGTCTGATTAACTTCGACAAGCTGACCTACGCCGGAAATCTTGAGAATCTGACGGAGGTGGCGAATGATCCGCGCTACCGCTTTGTGCAGGGCGATATCTGCGATGCGAAACTTGTAAACGACATCGTCGCGGAGGAGCAGCCCGAGGCAATCGTCAATTTCGCGGCGGAATCCCACGTGGACCGCAGCATCCTTTCGCCCGCGCCGGTGTTCGAAACCAATCTGCGCGGAACGTTCACGCTGCTCGAAGCGGCGCGGACCCATAAGACGCCGCGCTTTCTCCATGTTTCGACCGACGAAGTGTACGGAAGCATCGATGCGCCGCACGAGGCCGACGAAAATTATCCGCTGAAGGCGAGCAGTCCTTATTCGGCGTCGAAAGCCGGTTCGGATTTGCTCGCGCTTTCGTATTTTGTCACTTACAAGCTTCCGGTGACCGTCACGCGGGCGTCGAACAATTACGGGCCTTATCAGTTTCCCGAGAAGCTCATTCCGCTGATGATTTCGAACGCGATTGCCGATCAACCGCTCCCCATTTACGGCGACGGAATGCAGATCCGCGATTGGCTCTACGTCGACGATCATTGCCGTGCGATTCTCGCGGTACTCGAACGGGGACGCGAGGGAGAGGTTTACAACATCGGCGGAAGCCGCGCGCTGCCGAATCGCGAAGTGGTGGAGCGCATTCTGGATGCGGTCGGCAAGCCTCACTCACTCATGCAGACGGTGAAGGATCGCCCGGGTCATGACCGGCGTTACGCGCTTTCGAGCGAAAAGGTGATGCGCGAGACCGGCTGGGAGGCGCAGCAGCCGTTCGAGGCGGGATTGCAGGCTACGATCGAGTGGTATCGCGCGAACGCTACCTGGGTGTCGCGGGTAAAGTCCGGCGAATATTTACGCTACTACGAACATAACTACGCCAACCGGGCTGTTTGAATCCCGTTATGTTCTCCGCTTCCTTCCGCGATGGATTCGCGCTGCGGTTGCTCGAAGAACGGCACGCGCGGATTTTATTCACGGCCGTGGAATGTGAGCGCGAGCGGCTGCGCGCGTGGCTGCCGTGGGTGGACGCGACGCACACGGAAGAGGACACGCTCAGTTTCATCCGTTCTGTTCTAGAGCAGTTCGCGGAAAATCGCGGGTTCGCGGCGGGGATCTGGACGGGGAGCCGGCTGGTTGGCACGATCGGGGTGCATCGCATCGACTGGCTGAACCGGCGCGTCGAGATCGGATACTGGCTGGGCCACGAGTTCGAAGGGCGCGGGATTATGGCGGACGCCTGCCGCGCGGTGCTCACGCACCTGTTTGATGAACTGGAGCTCCATCGCGTGGAAATTCGCTGCGCCGCGGGGAACGTGCGGAGCGCCGCGCTCGCCGGGCGCCTGGGCTTTACGCTGGACGGCACGTTACGCGAGGCGCACTGGGTAAACGGCCAATTTCACGATCTGCTGGTGTTTGGAATGCTGCGGCAGGATTGGAAGACGTAGGGCGAACGCTACTGCCCGAACAGTCCCGGCGTGGGCGCGAACGGATTCGTCGCGGGCGCGGAGGAAGCGGGCGCCTGACCCGTCGGGGCTTGTCCCGATCCGGAATTCGGCGCGAACGGATTGGGTGAGGGGCCGAAGAGATTTCCGGACGAACCGGCGGGATTCGCACCCGCAGGATTCGGACCTGGCTGACCCGTAGTGTTTTGTCCAGTCTGGCCGGCGGGAGCAGTCGCAGCGGGGTCAAAGACAAATTCCCACTCTTTGTATTTGGAGCGCTCGTGATAGATCTTGATGCCGACGCCTTCAAACGTGCTCGCGACACCGGCGATTCCGGGCGCCGCTTGCGGATTGGTAGCCGCACCGGGACCAGTGTTAGGGCTGGATAATTGATTATTGATCGCCTGCAATGCCGGATTCAGGGCAGCCTGACTCTGCTGTCCCGCAGCTTGATTTCCCGCCTGCTGATTGGCACCGATAGGATTGCCGAAAGGACTCGCGGGGGAAGCCGTTGGCTGCTGGCCGGAACCTGCGGCCAGGGGATTTCCGTTGAATCCGAAGCCGGGGTTGAAGATTTGCGCCGGCTGCGGATTGATCCCTGATTGTGATTGTGCGGGAGTTCCCTGGGCTGGCACTGGATTGGTCTGTCCCTGAGTCTGCTGAGCGCCGGAGCCGTCCGCGGCGGGGGCCCCTTGCGGCCCGAACGGAAAGCCCGGAATGGGTTGTCCGGGCGCAGGTTGAGAAGCTGGTTGCGGAGTGATTTGCGTCACCGGTGGTTGCCCATTCAAGGCGTTCTGCCCTCCGAATCCGGGAATACCGGGGTTATTTTGTCCAGTGTTCTGACCACCCGGTACGATTTGTCCGCTCTGCTGGGGCTGTCCGTTCTGTCCGAGTTGCCCGTTTTGCAAGGGCTGCCCGTTGGGCGCGAGTTGCCCGTTTTGCAAGGGCTGCCCGGGCTGTCCGGTGTTTGCGGGTGCGAGTGTAATCGGCGGCCACGTGCTCGGATCATTGGGATTGAACGTCGCGGGATTGTAACCCGGCGGGTACACGCCGGCGGAATTGGGATCCTGCGGGTTTGCGGGCGGTGCTGCAGTTCCATCTCCGGGAATCAGGCGATCGCTCGGACGGCGCTGCGCGGCTGGATTCAGAGCGACGGGCTGAGGTACGCCGTTCGCATCGGTGGGTACGCCTCCGTTGGCACCCGGCCCGTTGGCACCGGCATTAATGCCCGCGGTGTTGGAGTTCGTGTTCGCGCCGTTGTTGATGCCGGCCGTACTGCCTCCAAATGCGGCTCCGAACGCTCCGGCGGAACTCGGCTGACCGGGCTGGGAGTTCATATTATTTGTTCCCAGCGGTCCGCCGCCGGGCAGGATTCCCGCGCCGGGCGTTCCATTGGCCGCGTTCTGGTTCGGGGGTTTCTGCACCAGCGAATCGGTCAGGTACGATCCGTTGGTATGAATCAGCCGCCACTCATCCTTGCCGGTGAGTGGATCCCGGTAACGCCGCCGGAGGAAGCGCTTGTCGTTGGTGTTTTCGAGCTCCTCGATTTTTGTCGGGTAGCGATGGTTCACCGCATAAAAAACCTGGATCGCGCGTTTATATTGATTCCCGCGGTCCATCAGCAACTGTTCCTTCTCACGCATGCTCTCGAATCCCACGCGAGGGACCTGGGTGTAGAGGCTGAAGGCGACAGCGGCGGCCAAGAGCATGACGACGAGCAGAGCGAAGCCCCGCTCGGGAGCGTGGCTTCCGTTCATGTCTCTTGCGTCCACCCGCGTCATCCTGGAAGCTCCTCGACCAGAGGCAGCGTTTGCTGATTCTTGTTGGTGGTGTCTTCGACGACGGCGGAGTTCGGGTTAATGCGGACGATCTTGTAACGGCTGCTGATCACGTCGTTCTCACCTGCCACAAAGATATCATCTCCCTGCAGAAAGAAAGCCCGGCGCGCGGAGCTCGCATCGACGTATCCGTAGAATTTCAGCGGAATCGGCGGGAAAACGGGCGCGGCAGGCGCGCCTGGAGACGTGCCCACACCGGGGATGGAAGGCTTTATCACCGCCGTCACGGGCTTGATCGGCTGCACGACCGGCAATTGCTTCGGCGGGGGCGGCGCCCCGAAATCAAAAACACTGCGCGCGCCTCCCTCGAGCGCGAGCGTGCGGAGCTTGGCGATCCGATCGAGGTGCAAGGTAGGATCGATGCGGCTGACGTCGGTTCCCTCGGGCGGCTTGAGCGACGGCTTAAAATCCTGAATCGAATTTTCCGCGCCGCGCTGCGCGCGTTGGGCAGGCATGATGGCAGCGGATGAATCGCGGGCGAGCTCCGTGGGGGCGGCCTGCGCGGACGGGCGAGGGGTAGGCGGCGCCGCTGGAACATCGGAAGACGGCGAGCTCGGGGTGCGGTTCACGAAGAAAACGACGACCAAGACGACCAGGAGTCCGGCGAGGGCCACGACTTTCTTCGGTTCGGCGCCAAGGCCGGCGGGTAGCAGCTTCATTCGGCAGGCGCCTCCACGCGAGTGCCGTCTTCGCGGACGAAGCCGCTGCCGTCCTCACGCACGAAGGCATCGAGCTTCATGCTGATGCTGAGGGTCCCGGTGCTTTGTTGGGGCGCGGCCGTGAGTCCTTCGATAATCAGCATGCGCGGCGAGCGGTCGATTTCATGGACGAAGCGCATGAGGTTGGCGTAGGTTCCTTCGTAGTTCGCCGTGATGGTCATCAGACTGAGCGTATCGGAGCCCTCGATCGGCTCTGTGGCATACGCGTGTTCCTTGGGCTTGATCTTGGCCTCGTCGGCGGCAGCGACGAGTTCCGTGAGCAGCGTCGAATACGCGGTACGGCGCGCCAGAAAATAGTCACCCAGGAAGTTGTCGCCCTCGGCCCGGCCTTTCTCCACGGCGGCTGCGTGCCGTTCGGTCTGCGCGAGCTGCGCGCGCCGTGTGGTGGCCTGCGCCTGCAGACTGATGCGCTGGCGTTCGAGTTCGTCCGCCGAACCTCCGGGCGGATACATCACCAGGCCGGCGGCGACCAGGTTCGCCGCGACCAACACGCCCAGCACGATGCGCCACAGGGTCTCCGGGGCCGCGCGCAGATTAAAGTTTCTGGGCATAGTTCACACTCACGCGGTAGCGATACAGCGGTTCATTGTCAGTGGGTGCGGCCGAGTTGTGGACGGTCGCGGGACCAAAGCGCGGCGAAGCCTGCAGATTGCGCAAAAATTCGATGACCGGGCCGGGACCTTGCGCGCCGACCACCATATCGAGCAGCACCTGGTTGCGCGCGTCAATTTGGGGAAGGCGAACCTGAATCACCCGTACGTTGAGCGGCAGCACGCCTTCGAGATCCGCGAAGATGCGCGTCCAGCTCACGGACTTGCGATCCACCAGCGTATTCAACAGGAGGCTCCGCTCCAGGATGGAAGCGTTCGCGGGCTGGCGAAGCGTAGCGTCGAGCTTGGCCTGTTGCGCCGCGAGAGAGCGAACTTCGCCGGTCAGATCTCTGACGGCCACGCGCGTGGAAGCGGCGCGATGGCGCCCGGCGACGATCAGGTAGATCTGACTCCCGAGCAGGATCGTCAAGAGCACCGCGCAGACGGCCGAGGCGACCACCATCGCGCGGTCGCGCCGGAACGGCTCGCTCGCCAGATTGACGGGGATGCGCATGTTTAATTTCGCGCTCCTTCCAGGTAGCCGATCAAACCGGCGTTAAAAGGGCCGGGGGTACCAAAGCGGCCGCCGAGCGGTTCCGAGGCGCGCCAATCCGCCAGCGCGCCAGGCGAGAATCCGCACAGGACCAGAGAGGCATCCGGCGCTTTCAATTCGTCCTCCAGATAGGCGAAAGTCGGCTGCAGGACGCGCAGGACGTCCTCTTCGCTCGTGTCCTCCATCTCCACACAGCGGAACAATTTCAACGAGCCGCCCAGCACCACCATCACGGTGAGCACCCGGCCGGCGAGCTTCGCGATGACAGAGGGTCCCTGCTCGCGGAACATCGGCAAAGCCGCGAGCGCGGAGGTGGTCACTTCGCCGGGATGAAACGCAGCCGCGCGCAACAAGGCTTCATAGCGCGCGATGATCTCGAAGGCCACGCTGACGGCCACGACTTCGGCGCGCTGGGGGGCGGCCGAGGAGGGAGCGGGTTGCGCGAAATAGCTGACGGCCGCCGAATCGATATCGAAAGGGAGCGTCTTTTTCAGACGGAAGCGGACCAGCGCAAGCTGCTCGTCGGGCTTCACGGGGAATGCGTCGAAGTCGAGAACCGTGACGCGAGCGGCGTAATCGGGAAGAATCAAGGCGGCGGGCCGGCGCTTTCGAACGTCCTGCACCGGCGCGATGAAGGCAATTTGCGAGGCCACGAGATCGGCGCGGCGTATGTTGTCCTCAAGGGGCGAAAGCACGATGGCCCCCCGCTCAAGCGGCGCAAAGCCGGTCTCGAATCCGCCGTTGGCCGGGCGCGCGAAGGCTATGCCGGCTTCGGAGAGCTCGAAGACGTGGCTGGGCGGCCGTTCTTTCCACAAATTCGTAATGTTGGTCAGCAGCGACATGGGTTCGGCGGTCTACGAAGATTCGATGAACGTGGTTTTGTTGATCTCTTTCAGCGTGGTGACGCCGTCGCGGGCCTTGGCGAGCGCCGATTCCCGTAAAAACGTCATCCCATCCTCGCGCGCCACGCGCCGGATCTCCGACGCCGGCCGCTTGTCCAGAATCATTTCCCGGATCCGCTCGGAAAGATCCAACAGTTCGTGGATCGCACTGCGTCCGCGGAACCCCGTGCCGCCGCACTCGAAACACCCCGCGCCTTCATAGAAGGCGACATCGCGCCACACGCCGGGATCGAGGCCGCTCTCGGTGAGATAGGAGTCCGGGTACTTCACCGGTTTCTTGCAATGCTCGCAGATGACGCGCACAAGCCTCTGCGCCAGGATGCAGTTCAGGGCGGAGACGAAATTATAGGGCTCCACGCCCATGTTGAGAAACCGGCCGAGCACGTCGAGCACGTTATTGGCGTGCACGGTCGTAAACACGAGGTGGCCGGTGAGGGCTGCGTTGATCGCGATCTGCGCGGTTTCCTGGTCGCGAATTTCGCCCACCATGATCTTGTCGGGGTCATGGCGCAGAATGGACCGCAGTCCGCGGGCGAATGTCAGGCCCTTCTTCTCGTTCACCGGAATTTGGGTAATGCCTTTGATCTGATATTCGACAGGGTCCTCGATGGTGACGATCTTATCCTCGTCGTTTTTAATTTCGCTGACCGCCGCATAGAGGGTGGTGGTTTTCCCGGAGCCTGTCGGACCCGTCACCAGCACCATGCCGTAGGGCTCTTTGATATAGCGCCGGAATTTCACCAAGTCAGCGTCGGAAAATCCCACGACGTCGAGCGAGAGCTGCGCAAACTTTTCGCTCATCGATTCCTTGTCGAGTACGCGCAGCACGGCATCTTCGCCATGGATCGTCGGCATGATGGAAACGCGAAAATCGATGAGACGGGTTTTATAGCGAACGCGGAAGCGGCCGTCCTGGGGCACGCGCCGCTCGGCGATATCCAGCTCCGACATCACTTTGATGCGGGAAATGATGGTGGAGTGCCAATCCTTGGAGATGGGCGGCATGGCATAGTGCAGCACGCCGTCGATGCGGTACTTGATGGCGACTTCCTGATCGCGGGTCTCGATGTGAATGTCGCTCGCGCGCCGCTCCAGGGCGTTGAAGATGGTCGTATCGACCAGCTTGATCACCGGCGCGATATCCGAATCGCCCGCCGCGAGCCGGTCGATCGAAAGCGTCTCGTCGGAGTTTTCCTCGCTGACCACATCGAGCGTGAAGCCCTCGGTGACTTCGTCGAGAACGCGCTGCGATTGCTCTGTTTTCTTGAGCAGGTCGGAGATCTGTGAGAGCGTAGCCACCTTGACGCGCAGCTTCTTGTTGAGCAGCACCGCCAGCTCGTCGATCAGATTCAGATTGCGGGGATCGGCAAGGGCAATTTCAAGCGATCCGTTCTCGGCGCGGATCGGTACGAAATTGTAGCGGAACATCAGATCCACGGGCACGGAGTGGAACAGGTCGTGGTCGATGCGCTCCACCTTGAGATCCACGAACTGGTGAAAATAGCGCTGCGCCAGGGCGCGGGCGTTGGCGGCTTCACGAGCCGGGTCGGGAGGGAGAAGATGTTCGACGGTTGCCATAGGGTCAGGCGCGGATCGTGTCCGCCAAAGAGAAAATCGGCAGGTATAAAGAAATCAGTACAAACGCGACAAAGATTCCCATGACGATCATGATGATGGGTTCCACCAGACTGAGGGCAGCGGTGGTGCTGTTGGCGACGTCGTCTTCATAAAACTCGGCCACGCTCGCGAGCATCGCCGGGAGCGCGCCCGTGGACTCACCGACTTCGATCATGTCGATCGCGAGGGGCGGGAAGACGCCGCTCGTACGCAGCGATCCCGAGAGCGACTGGCCTTCCCGAACCAATTTCGAGGCCTTGTCCAGAACTTTTTTGAGCACCTGCGTGCCGAGCGAATCGGCAGAGGTGACCAGCGCCTGCATCAACGGGATGCCGCCGACCAGAAGGGTGCTGAGAACGCGCGAAAATTGGGCCACCTGGTATTTCAGCCATACCTCGCCCGCGACCGGAATCCGCAGCAAAACGCGGTCCACCGCCTCTTTGCCGGGAGAGGTCCGGTACCACGCCCGGAACCCGACGATCGCGGCGACCAAACCGGCAAATCCCGCCAGCACATAACTACGCGCCGTGGTGCCGATGGCAATCAGGACGAGCGTGGGTCCCGGCAATTGCGCGTGCATGCTGGAATAAAGCTCGGCGAAGTTGGGAACCACGAACGTGATCAGGAAGACGATGAGACAGATGACCAGAAAAATCAGCAGCGCCGGATACAGCAGAGACACGAGCAATTTTTTTCGCACCGCGTGCGATAGTTTCTGGTAGGTGATAAACCGATCGATCACGTCCGGCAGCGCGCCGCTGCGTTCACCGGCCAGAACGCTGGTCACATAGATGGGCGGAAAAACATGCTGGCGCGCGAATGCCTCGGAGAGCATCGCCCCGCTGCGAACCTCGTCGCGCACGCCGCGAATATAACGTGACATCTTGGCGTCCGTCAGACGGTCGGCCAGCATATCGAGTGCCTTCAGAATGGGCAGGCCGGCACGGATCAGGGTAACGAACTGCTGATTGAAGATGAGGAACTTCTCAACATTAATTTTCTTGCGCGAACCGCGCCATCCGGTCGCAAGCCCTGCGATTTCGGAACGCGATTTGACCGAATACACCAGAAAGCCCTGCTGGGTATAGCGGTCACGCAGCTCCCGTTCCGAGCCGGCCTCGGCCACCTGCTGGTGGATTTCCCCTCGCGCGTCGGCGTATTTTAGCGTCCACTCAGCCATGCCTGACTTTGTAACCTACTGAATACAATAGAGACACTCGAGGCACGAGAGTGCCCTTACAAACATAGACGCCGCGCGGGGCAAAGATGTGCAGGAAGATCGAACGGCGGCGATCGGGGCTAAATTCCGGTGCCGGCGCTTTCGAGGATCATCTGCCACAGCAAACCTGCGCCGTCCTCGATATTTTTGGGAGTGATGCGCTCGTCGTTGCCGTGCGAACGGCTTTCCCCGGGCTCGCGGGAAAAGATCGGCACGCCATATACCGGCATGCCATGCGCGCGCAGGTACGAGCTGTCGGTGGTACCCCGGGCGATGTAGGGCACGGCAACATCACGCGGATACATGCGTGCAATCGCGCGTTCGAGCGCGTGGTACAGGGTGGTTGTAACAGGGCTCGGATCCGTTGCGGGTGGTTGGGGACCGGGCGCGATGCTCACCTCCACGGCCGGATCGTTGGCCATCTGGCGAATGCGATCCAGGACTTCGTCGCGGGTCTCGCTCGGCAGACGGCGGACATCCAATTGCGCCTCGGCCGCGCCGGGGATGGTATCACTGCTCTTCCCGCCCGCGCGCACCAGCGTGGCGGAAACGGTGGTTCGCAGCAGCGTATCCAGCTCCGGTTCATGAGCGCGGATCTGGGCCGCGGCGGCCTGGATGGTCGCGGGATTTTCGAGCTTCGGCAAAAGCGGAGCGAGCCAGGCGTAATCGGCGAGCTTGGAGATTTCGCGGAAATAGCGCCGCGCCACGGGATTCAGGCGGGCGGGCTCTTCGGCGTCGGTGATCCGAATCACGGCGCGCGACAGACGGACGATGGGATTATCCTCGCGGGGCACGGCGCCGTGTCCGGCCGTCCCCTTGGCGGTCAGCAGCACGCGCAGCGGAACCTTCTCCGCTGTCTGAATCTGAAAAACCTTGGGGCCGTCTTTGGTTTCGAGAATCGACCCGCCTTCGTTGAGCGCAAACTCGGCGTCGATTTTTTGAGCCGCGTGCTGCAACATCCACTGCATTCCGGTAGCGCCGTCCTCTTCATCAGATTCGGAAAGCAGAATAATATCCCGGCTCAGCTTGATGTTGCGGCGTTTCATCTCCACCATCACCGCGAGCTCCGCGGCGAGCAACGATTTGTCGTCCCAGGTGCCGCGTCCGTAGATATAACCGTTTCGTAACTCGGCGGAGAACGGATCGATGGTCCACTGCATACGATCGGCGGGGACCACGTCCGAATGGGCCATCAGCAATAAAGGCCGGTTTTTGCCGCTGCCCTTCAGCCGCGCGATGAAATTCATGCGGCGCGGCACCTCGCCGATGAGTTCGTTCGGAATGCCCTGGGAATCCGCGACTTCCTTCAAATATTCGGCGACACGAGTCTCATTGCCGGGAGGATTGGAAGTATCCAGCCGGACGAGATCGATGAGATATTGCCGCGCGTTGTCGCCGAGCGACCGGTTTTCCTGGGCTACCCCGCATACCGCGAAAACGCATGCCAGCGCGCACATCCGCTGCATCATTAATAAAAGTTTACCATGCGCGGGAACCTCCCGCCGTGCGCACCTTATCGTCCCCACTCCACTAACTGCCGTAGAATCTGTTGCGCAGCCTTCTGGCCGGCAGCCTTTTTGGACATTCCCTGGGCCTGACTGATCCAGTCTTTCCCCAACCTGACCTCCACGGTGAAGGTCTTCGCATGCTCCGGACCTTCTTCGGCGACAATGACGTAGCGCGGCGGGGGAAGCTTCAGCGACTGCGCCATTTCCTGCAGGGCGCTTTTGTGATCCTTCACCACGCTTTCCATGCCTTCGTCGGGCGCCGCGAGCGCACCGATCACCCGCTGCTCGATCAAGACGCGCACAGCCTCGAGACCGGCATCAATGTACAGGGCGGCGATAAGCGCCTCAAGCGCGTCCGAGAGTAAAGCCCGCTTTTCGCGGCCGCCGCTCATCTCTTCCCCGCGTCCGAGGAGCAAGTAGTCACCGAGGCTGATTTCCTGCGCGACCTCGTGGAGCCATGCGGCGCTCACCAGGTGAGCTTTTAATTTGGACAAACGCCCTTCCGGGAAAGACGGGAATCTACGCACCAGCGATTCACTGACGACGAATCCGAGGATCGCATCGCCCAGAAATTCGAGCTGCTCGTTGTCGTCTTCCGCGCTGCCGTCCGCCGACTTTTCATAAATTCTCGATTTATGAGTCAGGGCGCGAGCCAGCAGTTCGCGATCGCGAAACGTATGGCCCAGCGCCTGTTCGAGAACGGCCAGATCCGCGCACATGCAAGCCGTCCGCAGGCGACTACTTCTTCGCGGCTTTCATTTTATCGGCGCGTTGTTTCTCGTTCTGGGCTACCCGTTTGATGCCGTCGGGAGCGTTCCCGGCGATCACCTTATCGAGGAGCGCGGAGGCGTCGTCAAATTTTCCCTGGTCGTCGTAAACCGAGGCCAGGCGGACCATGGTGCCGGGTTCGGGTGTCGCCGCGTTATCGAGCGCGGTCTTGAATTCGGTGGCCGCGACATCGGGTTTCTTTTGCACCACCGCGACCATGCCGAGCGCTTCGTGGGCCTGAGAAATAAAGTCCTTCTTGATGCCTGCCCACTGATCGTCGGAAAGATTCGGGTTGGGCTTCGGAGCGGCGTTCAACGTCGCGATGGCGTCGTTCGCGGCTTTCGTCGCGCGTCCCACTTTTTCGTCCTTGTCGAGATCGAACTCGCGTGTCCCCTGTACGGAAAGCTGCGCGACAATTAGCATCGCCTGGTAATTTTTCGTATCCGCTTCGAGCGCGCGATTGGCGTACTGAAGCCCGGCGATCTGATCGCCCTTCATCTGTTCCGCCTGCGCCGCCTGGGTGAGCGCAATGGATTTGAACTCCGTGTCCTTATATTTCGTAAGCAGATCGTCCACGGCCGCGATTTTCGCATCGGGAGTATTGGCCGCGAGCATCGCTCTTACCGCCTCCAGCTCTTTCTGCGATTTCGGTTTTTGCCCCATCGCGAGGCCGGCCGTCAAGGCCAGTACGATTGCAAAATATTTCATCCTCATTCCCGCACTCCTGGTTTGTGATTATTTACCCGAATCTCTTCGAAACTCGGCTTCCAAGCCCTTTTGGGCGGCCTGACGCACGGTGTCGGGCGCTCCTGGAACAGCTAAGGCCGCGTTGTAATGCTCGACCGCCTGCGGACGATCGCCCTGCGAGTCGGCAAGGCGTCCCAAGTACAGCAAGCTCCACGACTTAGTTTCCGCATCCGGCTCCAAATCGAGCACCTTTCGAAACAGACTGTCGCCCGTTTCAGGATCTTTTTGGAGCACGGCGATCCTCGCCAAACCATAATACGCTTTTGCATGCAGTGATTTCTCGGAAGTCTGTTCGAGAACCTGCAGGAAGGTCTCTTTGGCCCGCTCCAGGTCACGATCCGTATACGCTTTGTCGGCCTCCGCCAGGGTTTTTTCGGCGCCGGTCAGCACCGGTGGCGCGCTCGGGGTCTGCGCCGGCCGAATGAGCCGCGTCGACGGCGCCAGCGCGAATTCAACGCCTTGCATGCGCTTTTCTTCGCGTTTAAAATCCAGACCGGCAAACAAGGTGGGGAAGTACAAACGCAACGCGACTTCCTGCTTCTCATAGGCCGCCAGCTGCTCGGCGAGCGCGGGTGTTAGAACGTAGCCCTCGCGCAGGGCCTGATCGGCCAGTTCCGGTTTGCGATCCATGCGGCTTTCGATCGCCTTGATCACGCATTCGGTGGCAAGCAAAACGAAGTCGGATTTATAGACATCCGGGAGAGCCCCGGCGCCCTGGGCATAATCGCCGAGGGCGTGCTTCTTCTGAATTTCCTCGGCGAATTTGAACCCTAGAGGATCAACCAGGTAGTGGAGGTAGGCGTGACGGATGCCGTCGATTTGCGGCTCTTCACTGGGAGTCACGACCACGAAGGTGTCATCGACGTAGCTGCGCGTCTGGACTTGATTGGGCGCGCCGAGCAGATCCACGTAAATCTGGAAGCGCCTGCCTAAAAAACCGCTGGTGGTATTGCGCAAATAGCCGTTTATGCCGAGCACTGCTCGCGCCACAGGCTCATGGTAAAGGGCGATGGTCTGATCGTAGGTGGGCTGCGCGAGCTGCCACCATTCCTCCAGATGCGCTTCGCGATAGAACGCGGCGAGCAGCGGCGAGAGTCCTTCGAGCGACGAGGCGTCGGCCGGCCGAACCATGTCGGGATCGCGGTAGCCGAAATCGGGCGGCCCGTTGATCAGCAGGGCATAGGAGATGTAACGGTTCAGCTCGGCTTTGGGATCGCGTAACGCGTGGTCGCGGTAGAAGCGCTTCAGCTCGAAGACGCTGTCCAGACTTTGCGTCGCGAGCTTCGTCCGCAAAGTGTGACGAAACGCGCTCGTCGAAGGCGAATCAATCTGATCGTCGTAGCCCGCGGCGTTGATCGCGGCGAGCACCGTAAAAAGCGCCTGATTGCCATCCAACTGATTCTGATCCGAGGGCGCCTGCGTGGACCGCCTGATGGGAGGGCGAACCGGCGGTGAAAGCGGTCGAGGCGGCAGTTGCGGGAGGGAGACTTGCGAACGGGCCGGAACCGCCTCCAGGACGACCAAACTTACGAGCAGCGACAAACCCGCAAGAAAAGCGGCAAGGCTTCCAAATTTTTCGCGCGTGAGATTTGGAATCATGTATCTTGCGGCCTAAGGTGCAGGAAATCAGTTTCCCGGCGGGCTCCTAATCGCCCAGTATATCCAGTGCGGCCTGCAACTCGCCGCGAGCGTGCGGATCGCGGGAAGCGACGAGGCCGCGCCGGTAATAATTCCGCGCGTCATCCAGGCGGCCCAACTTTTCGAACGTTTGGCCCCCGTGATAGTACGCGGCCGCGTAGCCGGGATCATTCTGCAATAGCGCCTCGAATTCTCCGATCGCCTGTTGCAACTCGCCCTGTTGGACGTAGGCCATCGCCAGACCGTAACGGGCAAAGGTGCTGGTCGGATCCTGGGCGAGCAACTGCTGTAATTGTTCGATGCGAGTGGCCAAACGTAAAGGATAGCGCAGCGGCCCAAATATCCGCTCAAAAACCGAGTTCTTTTTACAGGCGGGCCTTACAACCCGGCGGTTTCCAGGCTCCAGTGCCGGTCATTGATCTTTTCGATCCGGACGCCGCGCAATCCGGCTTCGTCCGCGTACCCGCGAACTTCCTCAAGCGAGAGCGCCGCGTGCAGGGAATCCTCGTATAAACGCCGCTGGAGAGGGCTCCAGCCGGAGGAATATCTTTCGACGATCGCCTGGAGTTCCGTTTCGCTCCCGGGGCGAGCCAAGTCCCGGATCAGAATCCGCGGCCCCGAGCCGCTCTGCGCCGAGGTCTGGCTCCGCGGAGGGATCCGAAGGATGCGTACGATCTCCTGAAACGTGAAACGCGGGTCCGGAATGTGATGGATCAGGCTGTTCGAGACCACCATGCCGATCGAGCCCGCCGGAAAGGGCAGACTTTTCGCGTCGCCGCGAACGAAGATCGTCGCGCGCGCGGCCGCGCTCGCGCTCTGGTTGCGGTTCCGGATCGCGGCGGCCAGCATCTCGCCGGACATCTCGACCCCGCAGACGACCGCGTGCGGCGCGAGGGACGCGATCGCCAGAGGAATTTTGGCGTTTCCGCAACCGATGTCCACAATCCATCCGCCGGGGGGTGCGAGTTCGGCGGCGCGGCGCGCGAAGGCGTCATCGGTCGCGCTGAAGTCCATGCGATCGTATTCGCTCGCTTCGTCGGCTCCCGCCATTTCTTCGGATTCCAGGATACGCGCAAGAGGCATCGTTTTGAGTCGGAGGCCTTCGCGGAAAAGGCTACGTCCGCGGGAAAGGCAACGTCCAATGTTACACTCGTAGTTTCCACTGAAAACAAGTCCATGCAATCGATTTCAGAGCTGGTGGAGCGCGCCCTGGCGCAGATCCGCGCGTCGGCCACCCCGGCCGCGCTCGATCAGGTGCGCGTTCAGTACCTCGGCAAATCCGGCGAATTGACCGCGCAGATGAAGTCGCTCGGGGGCCTGCCGCAAGAGGAACGTAAGGCGTTCGGGCAGTCCGTCAACACAGCTAAAGCCTCGCTCGAGGCGGCCATCGAACAACGCCGGACGGAGCTCGAGCAATCCGCCAAGCCGTCGGGCCCGTCGTTCGACATCACCCTTCCGGGCCGGAGGCGCTGGGCCGGACGTCCTCATCCGATGACGGTGACCGCGGAGGCGATGAAGCGCGTGATGATCGGGCTCGGATTCTCCTACGACGATTTTCCCGACATCGAAACCGAATATTTCAATTTCGACGCGTTGAACACCCCCGCGTGGCACCCCGCGCGCGACCTGCACGACACCTTCTACACGGACGGCGAGCATCTGATGCGCACGCACACAACCGCCTTCCAGGGCCGCGTCATGCGGGCGAGCGGCGGGCAGACGCCCATCCGCGCTATGACGACGGGTCGCTGTTATCGCAAAGACGATATCGACGCCTCGCACTTCCCGATTTTTCAGCAGCTCGACGCCTTCGCCGTGGGGCGCAGCATCACCATGGGCGACCTCCGCTGGACGCTCACCGAGCTCATCAAGGGGCTTTTTGGAGAAGACGCCAAACTGCGCTTTCGTCCCAGTTATTTTCCGTTCACCACGCCCAGCGCCGAAGTGGATATGAGCTGCATCATTTGCAGGCAGCAGGGCTGCTCGCTATGCTCGCGCACGGGGTGGATCGAGGTCCTCGGCAGCGGCATGATGCGTCCGGAAGTACTGAAATTGGGTGGATTGGACCCGGCCCGGCATCAAGGCTTCGCCTTCGGTATCGGCGTGGACCGGATTACGATGCTGCGCCATCAGATCAACGACATCCGGCACTTATATCAGAACGAGGAAGCTTTTCTGCGGCAGTTTTAGCGTAACACCGCGATTTTAACGGCATGCCGAAGAAACCTTCCCGCCTTTTCATTTCACGAACATGATCGTCAACACGGAATGGCTGCTCGATTACCTGACGCCGCGATGCCCGCTCCCGGAGCTTCTGGCCGCCCTGCCTCGCGTGGGTCTGGACATTGAAGCGGTCCATCTGTTGGAACGGGAACTCGGGCCGGTTCGCATCGGATTCATTCGTGCGAAGAAGCGTCTTGAGGGTACTTCCGATAAATACATCTGTCAGGTAGAAGTAAACCCCGGCGATCTTCGGCAAATCGTATGCGCCTCGGCGCATCCTGTGGAAGTCGGCTGGGGAGTCCCGGTTGCGCTTGCGGGCACCGATCTTCCTACCGGAGCTTCGATCTACGAAGAAACGCTGCAGGGGGTCCTGTCGCAGGGCATGATTTGTCTGGATGGCGAGCTTGGATTGATCGCCACAGGCAGCGGTTTGCAGGTGTTTCACGAAGAAGGGCTGCTTGGAAACAGCGTGGCCGAGGCGACGAAAATCGAGCAAGCCCTGGTGCACGTCAAAGTCTACCCGAATCGTCCCGATTGCCTGGGATTGATCGGCATCGCGCGTGAGCTTGCAGCCATGCTCGATCTGACGCTGGTGCTGCCGGAAACTGCTGCGCCAGGGAAGCGTACGAAAGACGTGATGCCCGTGGAAATTCTGGCGCCATCCTTGTGCACACGCTACACCTGTCAGGTGGTACGCGGAATCCGTATCGAGAAATCGCGTCCGTGGATGGCGAGCCGTCTCATGGCGGCCGGACTGCGGCCGATCAACAATATCGTCGACATCACGAATTTCGTGATGCTCGAGTGGGGCCAGCCGCTGCACGCCTTCGATCTCGCCCGGGTGCGTGAAAAAATCGTGGTGCGCCGCTTCGCCGCGGGCGAGACCTTACGATTGCTCGACGGACGCTCTGTGGGCGAGGCAGGCGAATACGCGCCGCTCGCCATCGCCGACGCGCACGCCGCTCTGGCGCTTGCGGGCATCATGGGCGGCGAGACGTCCGGAATCTCCGGAGCCACGTCCGACGTGTTGCTCGAAGCGGCCCACTTCGAACCAACGGGAATACGGCTGAGCAGCCGGCGCCTGGGCGTTGGCAGCGACTCCTCGTATCGGTTCGAGCGAGGTACCGATCCGAATGAGACGCTCGAGGGCGCGCGCGACCGGGCCACGGCTCTTTTGTTTTCCGAAGCGTTCGCGGATTCGGCCGGCCCGGTCACCGACGCCTATCCGAAGCCCGCGCACCGCGCCGTATTCTCTTTGCCGGCCGAGCGTGTGAGCGGCTATCTTGGCATCCCCGTGACGAGCCGACAAGTGATCGACTCGCTGACGAAGCTCGGTTGCCGTTGCTCCGCGGATCTGACGCGCATCGAAGTTCCCACGCGGCGCGTCGATGTGACGGACGCCGTGGTGCTGATCGAAGACGTCGCGCGTGTGCTGGGCTACGAAACAATCACGCCTTCGGCAAGCGCGGAAACGCCCACCGCGGGCTCGACCACGCCGCTCGATCAGATGCGCGGGAAGACGCGCGCGGTCCTGACCGGCGCGGGGTTTCTGGAAATTCGAGGTGTGCCTCTCGAACCGATGGAGGGCGAAGTGCGGTTTTCGCAGGTGGCGGGCGATTCCGTCGTGCTGACAAATCCATTGAACGCCGATCTGGTTCGTCTGCGCCGGTCGCTGGTGCCCTTCCTGATGAAAACGGCGATTTACAACGCCTCGCGGCACGCCGGGAACTTCCGTTATTTCGAGATCGACAAGGTTTTTTCGCGGCCGGGCGGGCAACCCAAGGAACGCTGGGCCCTCGGCCTGCTGCTGGGCGGCTCCTTAAACGATGCCGATTGGTCCAGCCGGCGCGAGTGCGATTTCTTCGATTTGAAAGGCACCGTCGAATCCGTGCTCGAAACGTTGCACGCGCCCCGAACTGCCTTTCATCCGACCGTGCTCGAGGGCCATGCGCCAGGAACGGCGACGCGGATCGAGGTCGACGGCGCGCCGGTGGGTGTGATCGGGCAGATTGCGCCCGAACTGCTCGCCGCCGAGCGCATTTATCAGCCGGTTTTTGCCGCCGAGATTTTTCTCGAGCCGCTCGTGAAGGGTTCCCAAGCGGATGCGATCTTTGAGGCTCTTCCGCGCTTCCCCGCGGTCTTCCGGGATCTTTCGTTCGTCGTCAAGCGGGACATTCCCTACGCGCAACTGGAGCAGGTGATCCGCAAGGCCGCGGGACCACGGCTCGAATCCGTGGATTGCGTGGACGTGTTTGCGGGCAAGGGCGTCGGCGCCGATCAGAGGAGCATAGCGGTGTCGATGGTCTTCCGTGCCGCCGACCGGACGCTTTCCTCAGAGGAAGTCGCTGCCGCGGTCGATGAGGTGGTGGAAAGCCTCCGCAAGAACTTTTCCGCGGAACCGCGAAGCCGTTGACCGAATCGCGCTCCACCGGCTTCCTCGCGGTTTCTCGATTGCAAAGAGATTCATAATGCCCCTGGTGCAGACCCGTGACTTCGGAGAATTTTCTTACGATCCCGCCGCCGTGCTGTCCTTTCCGTGCGGAATTCCGGGATTTGACGACCACCGCAGCTTCATCTTGATCGAAGACGCTGCGATTGCCCCCGTGGTTGTTCTCCAAAGCGTGAATCCGGCGCCTGTGGGTGAGAGCCCTGCGCTCTCCTTTCTCACCGTTCCGGTTGCCATAGTGGAACCCGGGTATCAGAGTGGGATCGCGCCGGAGGACCTCCGAATTCTAGGCCTGGACGAAACCCGTCAACCACTCCCCGGCCAAGAAGCGCTCTACCTCGCGATTCTTTCGTCAACAGCCGGTGGACGATTCACGGCCAATTTACTCGCGCCCGTAGTTGTGAACAGCCGCACGGGCGCGGCCGTCCAGGCCGTTCGGCACGATCAGCGCTATTCACACTGCCATCCGCTTGCGCCCGGGATTTTGGGCCATCCGCGCGAGGAACCCGGTTCGTAGACCTATGCTGGTAATCCGCAGGCGCGCCGGAGAGACGTTCGTGATCGGCGATGACATCGAGGTGGAGATCCTCGAAATCGCGGGCGCAACAGCCAAGATCGGAATACGCGCGCCGCGCGAGGTGCGGGTGCTCCGCAAGGAAATTCACCTCACCATGGAGCAGAATCGCTCGGCCGTGAATCTGCCGCAAGCCGCGAGGGATTCTTTGTTGCGCAATCTACGGCGTCCCTGACCGTGCTGTCGATTGCGTGAGCTAAGCGCGCAGATCGATCGTGGCTGGCGGAGGCACGGCCGCCTGCACGAGAACGGTTTTGATCCGCTCGAGGCGATGGTAATCCTCGCCAATGCGCCTTTTGATCCCTCTGATCAGGCTCAGAATGGGTTCGGCTTCGCGAGACGCCACTGCGCGTTCGGACGCGGATGCATGCATTAAAGCCGCGCGGCGGGCGGCAAGCGCAGCCTTAAGAGCCGCCATGTCGCCCACGGATGCGGCTTCGATAGCCTGGTAGGTGGCTGTCATCAGCGGGCTCGAAGGGTTCATCGGTTAATTCTCCGGATTCTGTCCGTAAAGCACGTAATTCAGACCGACCAGGCTCGCGTTGACGCTCGCTTGTTGAGACTGCAATTCGGCCTCCTGGGCATCGGCCTGAGCGAGCAGCAATTGCAGGTTCGACTGCAGCGTATTAATGCGGTCGGTGAGAGTGGATATCTGCGATTGCAGGTCTCTGTCCGTATTGTCATTGCCTTGCACTTCCGTGGCGATCAGTCCGCTCACCGGGTCGGTAAAGCTTTGGAGTTGCGCGGTGAAATTTCCGGCGCCCGTGGTCAGCGCGGTCACGAAACTGAAGCCGTCGGAGATTTGCTGAGCGCTCAAGGAATTGAACGCTGTTTGATCGAACGTCGCGGTGCCGGTCGCATCGGCAAACGTGACGCCCAGATCGCCGAGGTTGGTGACAGTCCCGGAGGTGGTAAAAAAGCCCGTGATCTCACGCAGCGTCTGCTGAAGCTGCGTGACCACGGGATCGCCGTTTAAGCCCCCCGCGGCAGTGCCTTCCTGGGCCTGCAGCTGGGTCTCGACCGCGTTGTAATTTGTCACGAAGCTCTGGAGGTCGGAAGACAGTTGCGAGGGATCGCTTTGCAGGGAGACCGTAACCGGCGTACTCGTCGGCTGCAAGAGCTGCAGCGTTACTCCGGGGATCACCGAGTTCACGGTATTGCTCGACTGCTGGATGGTGATATTATTCAGCGAAAATTTCGCGTTGCTGCCCTGGTTCGCCACAGACTGCGTAAGCAGCTCCGTGTTCGCTCCGTCCGGATTCGTGCTCGTGATCGGGTCGTCGATCAGTTGCAGCGTGTTCTGGCCGGTGGCGTTCGCCGTGACCGAGAGATAATTTCCATTGCCGGTCGTCAGGATGGATGCGGTTACCGGCGCGCCGGACGCGTTGATCGCGTCGCGCAGGCTCGTCAGATTGTTCGTACCCAGGGTGAGCGTATACGACGCAGAACCGACTTTCAATTCCAAAGTGTTCGTGGGCGACGCGGATACTGGAGTCGATGTCGAATCGGCGTATCCAGTAATGGAATCCGCTGAGGCCGACGCGGCGACGGAGGTCACGGAATTGATCGTATAGGTAGTCGGGGTTGATGCTCCTGTGGCGGTAGCCGTCAGGGTCGCAGGACTCGAACTCGTGGCGCTGATCGCCTGGTTGGCGCTATCCGTTCCGAGCGTTTGCAAGCTGGTGAACAGACTGGTCGCAGCTGTCTCGAGAGATGCCAGGCTCGTATTCTGCGCGAGGACATTTGAATCTTCTGTCTGCAGTTGTGTCAGCGGCTGCTGCGCCACCTCAACGGCCCGGTTCAGGATGTTCTGGTAATCGCTCGAATACTGGCTGACGTCCGACAAGGTAACCGGAGTGATTGCTGACACGGCCTGATCCTTTCGCTGTGAACTCTATCGGCTGATCCTGTGATTCTTTGAATTCAGATTTACCCCTTGCTGCATAATGGAGGCGGATGGCTAACGCGGATGGTTCACGAAGATGAGTAAGAAGGCTTTCATCTGCGGCATTACGGGCCAGGATGGATCCTATCTGGCGGAACTGCTGCTCGCGAAGGGTTATGAAGTTCACGGCATGATCCGGAGGACTTCCACCTTCAATACCGATCGGCTGGACCATTTATACGGGGATCCCCACGAATCGGGTGCGCTGCGGCTGCATTATGGCGATCTCGCGAACGCCGCCCGCATGCGCCGCCTGCTTGGCGAGATCCAGCCGGATGAAATTTACAATTTAGGAGCGCAGTCGCACGTGCGCGTGAGTTTTGATCAGGCCGAATACACGGCCGACGTCGTTGCCACGGGCGCCTTGCGCCTGCTCGAGGCGTTTCGTGATTACGCCCAGGAAAGCGGCCGGCATCCACGCTATTACCAGGCGGGATCCTCGGAAATGTTCGGGGCCTCCGCGCCTCCACAGAACGAGGAAACTCCCTTTTATCCGCGCAGTCCCTACGCTGTCAGCAAGGCAGCCGCGCACTGGTACGGGGTGAATCAGCGCGAGGCGTACGGCTTGTTTATCAGCAACGGGATTCTGTTCAATCACGAATCACCGCGCCGGGGCGAGACCTTCGTGACACGTAAGATCACGCGCGCTCTCGGTCGCATCAAACTGGGCTTGCAGAAGAAACTGTACCTCGGAAATCTGGACTCCCGGCGCGATTGGGGCCACGCGGCCGATTATGTCCGCGCGATGTGGATGATGCTGCAACACGAAACCCCGGGCGATTTCGTGATCGCGACCGGCGAGAGTCACTCCGTGCGCGAGTTCCTGGAACTGGCAGCCGGAATCGCCGGCGTGGACTGGACAACGTGCGTGGAAAAGGACCCGCGCTATTTCCGTCCCACTGAAGTTGACGCGCTCCAAGGCGACGCGACGAAAGCGCGGAAGATTTTGGGCTGGAAGCCCGAGATAAGTTTCGAGGAGCTGGTTCGGTCGATGGTGGAATCCGACAGGGAACTGGCGGAGCAGGAATTGACGCTCGCTCGGGCCGGCCATCAAGTGGCGCAACGCGGAGGCGTACATGGCTGAACCTCGGCCCGGCCCTGAAAAGGGTTTGCTCGGCGAAAACAGCCGGATTTTTGTGGCCGGCCATCGGGGATTGGTGGGATCGGCCATCGTACGGCGTCTGCATGCTCTCGGTGCGCGAAATTTGCTGGTCCGTACTCACGCGGAGCTCGATCTGACAGAACAGGCCGCGGTTGAGAGCTTTTTCGCTCAGGAGCGGCCGGAGCTCGTGTTTCTCGCGGCCGCCAAGGTAGGCGGAATCATGGCAAACGCCACGCAGCCGGCCGAATTTCTCTACGAAAACCTGGCGATTCAAAATAACGTCATCCATTCCGCCTGGAAATTCAGCGCGCGCAAACTCGTATTTCTCGGCTCTTCCTGTATCTATCCGAAGTTCGCCCCACAGCCGATTTCCGAAGACGCGCTTCTGACCGGACCGCTCGAGGTGACCAACGAAGCGTACGCCATCGCGAAGATCGCCGGATTGAAGCTGTGCGCGGCGTATCGTTCCCAATACGGCTTTCCCGCGATCAGTTTGATGCCGACGAATCTGTATGGGCCGGGTGACAACTTCGATCTCCAGACATCGCACGTGCTTCCCGCGTTGATCCGCCGTTTTGAGGAGGCCCGCGTTCACGGCCTTCCGAAAGTGACGCTGTGGGGGACCGGAACGCCGCGGCGCGAGTTTTTGCACGTCGACGATCTGGCCGCCGCAGCCTGTTTCCTGATGGAAAACTACGACGGCGCCGAGCCGCTGAACGTCGGAACCGGCGAGGATGTGACGATCGCGGAGCTGGCGAAGTTGGTGGCTGGGATCGTCGGGTACCAGGGGCGCATTGCATATGATCCGTCGAAGCCTGACGGAACCCCGCGTAAGTTGCTCGATGTTACGCGCCTTCACGCACTCGGGTGGAGGGCGCGCATCTCGCTTCCCGAAGGAATCCGGTCCACCTGCCAATGGTTCCGGGAGCACCAGGCGAACGCACGCGCGGGCACGACTGTGGCAGGATGAGAGTTCATGCCTGACGCCACACGCCGCCAACGCCTGTTGACCGTCCTCGGAAAAATCGCGACTGCGCCCATCCCCTCCGATGACAGCGAATCGCTCTTCGAGAGCGGCTTGCTCGATTCCTTCGCGCTGCCCGATCTGGTTTCCGCGATCGAGGAGGAGTTTGCGATCAAGGTTCCGGATCGCGATTTAAATCCCCGCAAGTTCGATTCCGTCGCCCGCATCGAGGCGTATCTCGAAGAACACGGCGCATAAGGGGCTTTCATGCCGGCCTTCCTGCATGCTTTCGGCGCACACCTGCCGGAGCGCGTCGTCACCAACGAGGAAATGGGCGCGCGGGTGGGGAAATCTCCCGCATGGATCGAAAACGTTTCCGGGATTCGCGAACGGCGGTGGGCTTCCCCGCAAACCGACGTCGTTGATCTCGCTGTATCCGCCGCACAGGATTGTCTCGGCGAGGCGCGGGTAGAGGCTTCCTCACTCGGCATGATTATGGTCGCAAGCGGCAGCGGCGCTCGCGGATTTCCGGGCCCTGCCGCTGCGACCGCCCTGCGCCTCGGCCTCGAGCGGACGCCCGCGCTCGACCTACCCATGGCCAGTGCGGGTTCGCTGTTCGGTTTGGCGCTCGCCTCGAAAGTGGCCGAAACGGTCGGGGACGTTCTGGTGATCGGCGCCGAAAAAATGTCGGCGCTGATCGAGGCCGGGCCCTTGAACGAGAACACAGCCGTCCTGTTTGGGGACGGAGCGGGTGCGGCGCTGGTCAGCGCGCGGCCGGGCCGCTGGGAAATTCTCGACGCGGCATTGCACACCGACGGCCAATTCGTCGACGATCTGACGTGGGACGGGTCATCGGCCCTGCGCATGAATGGACTGAGCGTCATTCTGCAGGCCTCGCGCAAGATACCGGCCGCGATCTCGGAAGTCCTGGACCGCCGCAACGTCGCCGCCTCGGACGTCGCGGCGTTTCTCTTGCATCAGGCGAACCAGAATCTATTGGTGCGGGTCGCCAAGGCGTTAGGCGTCGGGATGGAGAAAGTCTTCTCCAACGTGGCCCGCTACGGCAACACGTCGTCGGCTTCCATGCTGATCGCGGCAGCGGAATGGTCGCGCGGGAATCCACCGGCAGGCGATATCGTATTCGCTGCTTTTGGAGCAGGATTTCATTGGGGCGCGCTGCTTGCACGCTCCCGTGAACCGGTTTTCGCCGGCGCGGAGCACGCCGGCCAGCCTGCAATCTAATCTTCCGCCGCTTTTTTTCGTTGTTCCGGGCTTGCCGATTGCGCAACCAGGTTGGTGGCACGCAACAGGGATTCGAACGTGCCCGCGTCGGTCCACCATCCATCGACGTAGGAGTACGTCATCGTCCCTTCGCGAATGTAAGCGTTGTTGACGTCGGTGATTTCCAATTCGCCGCGCCCGCTCGGCACCAGCACTTTGACTTTATCGAACACCGTCTCGTCGTACATGTAAATGCCGGTGACCGCGTAATTCGATTTCGGCTTCTTGGGCTTTTCTTCGATGCCCAGAATACGCGTCCCATCCATTTCAGCCACCCCGAAGCGTTCCGCGTCAGGGACCTGCTTCAGAAGAATCCGCGCGCCCTTTCCCTGTTTCTCGAAAGCCTCGACGGCCTCGCGAATCGGTTTTTCCAGAATGTTGTCGCCCAGGATCACGCAGATCTTGTCGCCGTCGGCGAAATGTTCGGCCAGAGCGAGCGCGTCGGCGATGCCGCCCTCGCCTTCCTGATAGGTGTAGTTCAGGTGCGCGAGCCCGAACTCTTTTCCATTCGCCAGCAAACGCAGGAAATCGCCCGAATTACGGCCCCCCGTCACCAGCAGGATGTCCCGGATCCCGGCGTCCACCAGGGTCTGGATCGGGTAATAAATCATCGGCTTGTCGTAAATCGGAAGCAGATGTTTGTTGGTGATTTTCGTGAGCGGGATACAGGCGGCTTCCGGTTCCGCCCGCGAGCACGATACCTTTCATCGACAGGTCCTCATTTCCTTCAAGAGAATTTGGCGGTCGCCGCCGCCCCGTGAATTTCCTGCAAGCTCCACACCCGCACCGGATCTCGACGGCGGGACGCGACCGCTTCGGCGGCCGCACGGGCTCCGCTCATGGTGGTGATGCAGGGAACCCGGTACGCCACGGCGTTCTTGCGGATGGCCTTCTCGTCGCTGAAGGCGTGCGCTCCACTCGTGCCGGTATAGATAACCAGATCGAGCGATCCCGCCTTGAGCAGATCGACGGCGTTGGGGCGTCCCTCGTTCACTTTGAAAATCGTTTTGACCGTGAGACCCGCGGCTCGCAGCACGGCCGCGGTGCCGCGCGTGGCGGCGATCTCGAAGCCCAGCTCGGAAAAACGCTGCGCGACCGCGACGGCTGCCGGTTTGTCCCGGTCGTTCACGCTGATAAAGACCAGTCCCTGGTCCGGCAGAGGCGTCCCGGCGCTCACCTGAGCTTTCGCGAAGGCTTCGCCGAAATTCTCGCCGACGCCCATGACTTCGCCCGTCGAACGCATCTCCGGGCCTAGCGTGGGATCGACGCCAGGAAATTTATTGAACGGAAAGACCGGCGATTTGACGAAATACTGCGGGACCGCGAGCACGCCCCGGGCGTCCGTGAAATCCGAAATCTTCTTTCCGAGCATGGCGCCCACCGCGATCTTCGGCAGCGCTACGCCCGTCGCTTTGCTGACGTAGGGCACTGTGCGCGAAGCGCGCGGATTTACTTCGAGGACGTAAACCTTACCGTCCTTCACCGCGTATTGGACGTTCATCAATCCGATCACATGCAGCGCGCGCGCCAGTTTTTCCGTATACAGACGGATGGTCGCGACCACGTCGGCGGCAAGCGAAGTTGCCGGGAGCACGCAGCTCGAATCGCCGGAGTGCACTCCCGCTTCCTCGATATGCTCCATGATGCCTGCGATAAGGACCGCCCCGGTGGTGTCGGCGAGCGCGTCGACGTCGACCTCGGTGGCGTCTTCGAGGAAACGGTCAATCAAAACCGGGCGGCTCTGCGAGAACGAGACGGCCTCATGCATGTAGCGCCGCACGGTGTCCTCATCGTAGGCAATCACCATGGCGCGGCCGCCGAGCACGTAGCTCGGCCGCACGAGCACGGGATAGCCGATCGACCGCGCTATTTCGCACGCCTCCTCCGGATTCGTCGCCGAACCGTTCGCCGGCGAGGGAATGTTCAGGTCGTCCAGAAGCTTGCCGAATTGCTTGCGGTCTTCGGCCAGATCGATGTTGGCCGGATCGGTCCCGATAATCGGGACCCCCGCGTTCTTCAAAGGAATCGCCAGCGTCAGCGGGGTCTGCCCTCCGAATTGCACGATCACGCCGTCGGGCTTTTCGGTATCACAGATATTGAGAACCTCTTCGAGCGTCAGAGGCTCAAAGTACAGACGGTCGCTCGTATCGTAATCGGTCGACACGGTCTCGGGATTGCAATTGACCATGATCGATTCGATCCCAAACTCCTGCAGCGCGAAGGAGGCGTGGCAGCAGCAGTAGTCAAACTCGATGCCCTGGCCGATCCGGTTCGGACCGCTGCCCAGAATCATGATCTTTTTGCGCGCGGAAACGCCGGCCTCACATTCGGATTCGTAGCTCGAATAGAGATAGGGCGTGAAACTCTCAAATTCCGCCGCGCAGGTATCCACGCGGTTAAATACGGCCGTTACGCCGAGAGATTTCCGTTTCTCGCGCACTTCCATCGCCGTCGAATCCCAGCAGCGCGCCAGATAGCTATCGGCGATGCCCGCGCGCTTCGCTTCGAGAAGTTGTTCGCGAGTGATGCTCGCGGAATCGGTCGCGGCGAGCGTTTTCTCCAGATCCACCATTTCCCGAACCTGCCGCAAAAACCAGGGGTCGATGGAGGTCAGTTCGTGGACCTGGGCTTCCGTGTAGCCGCGCGCGAAGGCGTGGCGAATGTATCCGAGGCGGTCCGGATTGGGTGTGATCAGCCGCGGCTCGATCAACTCGTCGGCGAACTTCACCGCCCCGTCGGCTTTACCGGTTTCGAGGCTCCGCATCCCCTTCCCCAAAGCCTGCTGGAAGGTTCTTCCGATGGCCATCACTTCCCCGACGCTCTTCATCTGCGTGCCGAGCACGGGCTCGGCGCCGGGAAATTTTTCGAACTGCCAGCGAGGAATCTTTACCACGACGTAATCGATGGTCGGTTCGAAGCAGGCCGGCGTCTGGCGGGTGATATCGTTCTTGATCTCATCGAGGCGATAGCCCACCGCGAGCTTCGCGGCGATCTTGGCGATGGGAAATCCGGTGGCCTTCGACGCGAGCGCGGAGCTGCGCGAGACGCGCGGATTCATCTCCACGATCACCATGCGCCCGGTCTTCGGGTCGATGGCGAACTGAACGTTTGATCCGCCCGTGTCGACCCCGATTTCCCGCAGACAGGCGAGCGCGCCGTCGCGCATCATCTGGTATTCCCGATCCGTCAGCGTCTGCGCGGGAGCCACCGTAATGGAGTCGCCGGTGTGGACGCCCATCGGATCGAAATTTTCGATCGAACACACGATGATGCAGTTGTCGGCTTGGTCCCGCATCACCTCGAGCTCGAATTCCTTCCATCCCAGCACGCTCTCTTCGATCAGCACCTCGTGGACCGGGGAAAGATCGAGTCCGCGCTCCAGGATCTCTTCGGCTTCCTCGCGGTTATACGCGATCCCGCCGCCTGAACCGCCCATGGTGAAGCTCGGCCGCAGAATCACCGGATATCCGATGCGCGCCGCGAATTCCAGCCCTTTTTCCACGGAATTAATGAGCTGGGATTGGGGCAGCTCCAGCCCGATCTTCTGCATCGCGTCCTTGAACAGCAGCCGGTCTTCCGCCTTCTGGATGGACTCGAGCTTCGCGCCGATCAGTTCGACGCCGTATTTTTCGAGCACGCCTGCTTCGGCGAGCGCCACCGAAAGATTCAATCCCGTTTGTCCGCCGACGGTGGACAGCAGCGCGTCGGGACGTTCGCGGCGAATCACTTCGGTGGCGTATTCGACGCTCAGCGGCTCGACATAGGTCCGGTCGGCCAGATCCGGATCCGTCATGATCGTCGCCGGGTTGGAGTTGATCAGCACCACCTCGTAGCCTTCCGATCGCAACGCCTTGCAGGCCTGCGCGCCGGAATAATCGAACTCGCAGGCTTGGCCGATGATGATCGGTCCGCTGCCCACGATCAGAATGCGACGGATATCGTTACGGCGAGGCATCGGTTAAGGGCGCCGGTCAGGCACCTGCCTCCATGAGCTTCACGAAGTCGTCGAAGAGGTACCGGGAATCGTGCGGACCGGGCGCCGCCTCGGGATGGTACTGAACACAGAACACCGGATAATTGCGATGCCGGAAGCCTTCGAGGGTGTCGTCGTTCAAATTCACGTGCGTGATTTCCAGATCATTGAGATTGAGCGAATCCGGATCCACGGCGAATCCATGATTGTGGGAGGTGATCTCCACTTTGTTGGTCACTTTATTCAACACCGGATGATTGGCGCCGCGATGTCCGAACTTGAGCTTATAGGTTTTGCCGCCGAGAGCCAGGCCCAACACCTGGTGTCCCAGGCAGATGCCGAAAATCGGCGTCTTTCCGATCAGTTTCCTCACTTCGGCCGCCTGATGCGTCAGCGGCTCCGGGTCTCCGGGACCGTTCGAGAGAAACACGCCGTCCGGCTTGAGCGCCAGTACATCGGCGGCGGAGGTCATTGCGGGAACCACCGTCAGCCGGCAGCCTGCATGCACCAGCCGCCGCAGAATATTACGCTTCATGCCGAAATCATAGGCCACGACGTGAAAGCGGATGTCTGCGGGATCGGTATCCAGCTCGGAAGGCGAACACGGCACCGTGGATTGGTCCCAGGAATACATGCTGGGCGTGGAAACGCGCGTTGCGAGATCCAGCCCGGCCATTGAGGGAGATCGTTTCGCCTTCTCGATGAGCTGTGCGACATCGGGAGCGGCGCCCGCCGGCGCGTTCGCGGAAAGCACGCCGCGCATGACGCCGCGCGAGCGCAAATGCCGTACCAGGCGGCGCGTATCAATGCCGGAAATCACGGGCACACCGGATTTTACGAGAAATTCCTGCGCGGTTTCATCGGCGCGCCAGTTGCTTGAAAGCGGGGAGAACTCCCGCACCACCAATCCTTCGATGTAGGGCCGGGCAGCCTCGTTGTCGCCTTCGTTCGCGCCGTAATTGCCGATCTGGGGATAAGTGAGAACGACGATCTGGCCGGAATACGACGGGTCCGTGAATACTTCCTGATAGCCGGTGATCGCTGTATTAAAAACGACTTCGCCGGTTCGTTCTACGGGCGCACCAAAACTCAGTCCCTCGAAGACCGTGCCGTCTTCCAGGGCGAGGACTGCCGTATTCAAGCGGGTATTGCCTCCAGGCCGGGGGTAACTTCTATTTGACCACATGCCACCGGCTATCGCACCTCGGTGGGTCCCGAGGACGCGGGGGAATTGGCCCGCGTCGTGTTTTAGGCTGTGATCCTCGGCGATCTCCTCGCCCGCCGGTCGTTTCCTTCACACCCTGTAAACTAGAAGCAGCCCCCTTCTGATGATCACCCAGGCCTCGATTGCCACGTTTGATTCCCTGGAACTCGACTGCGGAGTCACGCTCGCGCCCGTGAATGTGGCTTACGAAACCTACGGGGAGCTGAACGCCCAAAAGACCAACGCGATCCTGATCGAGCACGCTTTTTCGGGCGACGCGCACGCCGGCGGCGAAGATGGATGGTGGTCCAACATGATCGGGCCCGGCAAAGGGTTCGATACAGACGAATGGTTCGTGATCTGTTCGAACGTGCTCGCGGGCTGCCGCGGCACCACCGGTCCTGGTTCCATCAACCCGGCGACCGGATGCCCCTGGGGCATGGCATTTCCCCCCGTCACCATCGCGGACATGGTCCGCCTGCAGAAAAAGTTGATCGATCATCTGGGCATTCAGCGTCTCCTTGCCGTCGCGGGTGGGTCCATGGGCGGCATGCAGGCTCTCGAATGGGCCGTGGCCTATCCCGATTGCGTTCTCGCCGCGCTGCCCATCGCCACCACCGCGCGCCATAGCGCGCAGCAGATCGCCTTCAATGAGGTGGGCCGCCAGGCAATCATGGCGGATCCGGATTGGAATGAAGGCGAGTATTACGGCCGCCGGCCGCCGGCGCGCGGACTCTCCGTGGCACGTATGGTCGGTCACATCACGTATATGAGCGATGAGAGTATGCGGCAAAAGTTCGGACGCCGCGTACGCGCCGGCCAGAATAAATTCGAGGTCGAAAGCTACCTGCACTACCGCGGCAGCCAGTTCGTGGAACGCTTCGACGCGAATTCGTACATTTACATCACGCGCGCCATGGATAGCTACGACTTGACGCAGCGCGGATCGCTGCCCAAGCTGTTCGAGAATATTCGCACCCGTTTTCTGGTTCTGAGCTTCACTTCGGACTGGCTCTATCCCGCTTACCAGTCGCTCGAAATCGTCAGCGCTCTGCGCAGCCGCAATTGTGACGTCGCTTATTGCAACTTGAACTCGCAGTACGGCCATGACGCGTTTCTCGTGGAGGTGAGCGAACAGACCGGCCTGGTGCATGGATTCCTGGCCAGCACGTTCCGGGAGGCGCTCCCTTGAAGGCATATTGCGGGAGGCGAACCTTTGGGCGTTCGTGACATTTACGGGCGCAGCGACTATGCGATCATCGGCGAGCTGGTTGAGCCTGGTACGCGCGTTCTCGATCTGGGTTGCGGAGCGGGCGAACTGCTCGCCTGGATGAAGGAGAACAAAAAAGTCGACGGCCGCGGCGTCGAAATGGTGAGTGCTGACGTCCAAAAGGCCATCGCCCGCGGAGTCTCCGTCTATCAAGGCGACCTGGAAGCGGCACTCGAGGATTACCCGGACCACGCGTTCGACTACGTCATTCTCAGCCAGACACTGCAGCAGACGCAGCATCCTTTGAAGGTGCTCCGAAGCATGCTTCGCATCGGCCGCAGCGCGATTGTCGCGTTTCCGAACTTCGCGCACTGGCGCGTCCGCATGGCCCATTTGTCGAGCGGACGGTCCCCGCGCACGGATCTGTTTCCGTATGAGTGGTACGATTCTCCGAACATTCATTTTTTAACGGTGCTCGATTTTGAACAGCTCGCCCACAAGGAGAGCTGGAAAATCGAGCGTCGCGTGTTCCTCGCGGGACACCGCCGTGTGACCATGCTCCCGAATCTCCTGGCGGAAGTCGCCGTTTTCCTTTTCTCCGCGGGCGAAAGCCCGGCAGGAAAACAGACTGCTTAGGGAGATTCGCTCCGCGACCGAATTCATGCCGCAAACCTTCCTCGTGAGCTCTGGCGACGCCCGCAAGCGCCTGGATCATTATCTGCAGGAGCAATTGCCGCAGTATAGCCGTTCGCGTCTGCAGGCATGGATCAGAAATGGTTTGGCGCGAGTCAACGGAGCCGCCGCCAGGTCATCGCTGATTCTGCGCGGCGGCGAAGAGGTCGAGATATCGGCGGGCGAGTTGCCTGTTCTCAATGCCGAGCCGGAAGATCTGCCGCTCGACATTCTTTATCAGGACGACGCCGTCCTTGCGCTTCACAAGCCCGCAGGTCTCGTGGTTCACGCGGGCGCCGGAAACCGCTCCGGAACGCTCGTGAACCGGCTGGTCCATCATTTTGCAACGCTCTCGAATGTGGGTGGCCCCCTGCGCCCAGGCATCGTGCATCGCCTGGATAAAGGAACCAGCGGCGTATTGTTAGTCGCGCGCACAGATGCGGCTCACCAAGCGCTGGCGGCTCAATTTTCGGGACGCACCGTGGAAAAAATGTATCTCGCCTTGGTGCACGGCCGCATGAGCGCCGAGTCCGGGCGTGTGACTACGCCGATCGAGCGCGATTCGCTTCGGCGCACCCGCATGACGACCAGGACGGGCGCGGGACGCAGCGCCCTCACCGAATACCGCGTCCGCGAGCGGTTTGATCGATATACACTTCTTGAGGTCCGAATTCACACGGGACGCACGCATCAGATTCGCGTGCATCTGGCGAGCATCGGGCATCCCGTCGTGGGAGATCGCCTGTATGGCGGCCAGGCCGCGCCCAGAATTTTTCTGCACGCCTGGCGTATTGTGTTTACGAGTCCTGCCACCGGCGAACGCGTGAGCGTGGAAGCCCCATTGCCTTCCAGCTGGAAGGAGGGCCTTGCGGGCCTATAATCTATGAGGACCTATAATTGAGGATGTTTTTATGAAGCTCCCGGCGCTCTATCTTTTCGCGATCCTTTCTCTGTGCGCCCAGGGACCCTCCGCGGCCTCACGCAAAGCCCCTCCCGCGGCGACCAAGCAGACATCGCCCGATGAAGATGCGGCGAGCCGCATCACCCTTGATGTCACTCGCGTCAACATGCTGTTTACGGTGTCCGACAAGAAGGGCCGCTTCGTCACGAATCTGGCGAAGGAAGATTTCGAAATCGCGGAGACCAAACGGCCCCAGAATATTCTCGAATTCACCGCGGAAACCGATTTGCCCCTGCGCATCGGTATTTTGATCGATACGAGCAACAGTATCCGGGACCGGTTTCGCTTTCAGCAGGAAGCGGCCACCGACTTCGTCAATGCCGTCATTCGGCCCGGAGAAGACAAAGGCATGCTGGTGAGCTTCGACAGCTCAGCCGAGTTGGTACAGGACCTGACCGACAGCACGGAGGCCCTCGGCAAAGCGATTCGTGGCTTGCGGCCGGGTGGCGGGACGGCTCTCTATGACGCGATCTATTTCGCGTGCCGTGAAAAACTGATGCTCGATGAGCCGCACGATAAGTTTCGCCGCGCGCTCATCATACTGAGCGACGGAGAGGACAACGACAGCCGCTATTCGCGCGATCAGGCGCTCGAAATGGCCCATAAGGCCGACGTCGTGATTTATTCCATTTCGACCAACGTCAAGCACGATGCCTCGGATGGCGACAAAGTTCTGCGCTATTTCGCCGAGGAGACCGGCGGCCTCGCATTTTTCCCGTTCAAGGCGGCGGACCTCGCGCAGTCTTTCGAAAACATCGCCAACGAGCTTCGCCATCAGTACAATCTTTTTTATCGCCCGGAGCCGCTGAAGGCCGACGGTTTGTATCACACGGTCGATATTCGTGTAAAAGGCCGCAAGGACCTAATCGTCCGGGCGCGCCACGGCTATTACGCGCCGAAGTTCTGACTTCACCGCTCGTTTTCCGGCAGCGCGAGTTCGGACTCTTTCTCACAAACACTGAAATAGCTCGCGTGGGAATTGTCGATTCCGGCCGCTCCTCACGGCTGAGGGAGCTAAAATCAATTTGCCATGCGTTACCTGGTGCGTGCCCGGGTTAAATCTGGCCGCGAGCGGGCTCTTCTCGACGCGATCGAGGACGGCACCCTCGGTCGCGGCTCAGTCGCCGGCGATGAATACTTCCGCAATATGGAGCAGGCCCGTCTGTGCGAGGACAGCACTGTGCGCTGGGTTGAGATCTGCTTTTGCGCCACGCCGCTCCAGGAAGAAAGGCCTTATTGGGAGAAGTTTTTCGAACTCACACGCGTGCAGGACGCGCATGACCGTCGAAAATGTCGCGACATCGAAGGCTCCGAACCGTGGGCTTGCAAAGGCTGCGACTGCACGATTCGTTTGGAGCAGAAGCTCGAAAAGACGGGCGAGTCGTTTCTAGAATCGCTGCGGCGCGCCGTTGCGGAGCACACTGCTCTCAGCGCGGAACGTACGGCTTCTTCAGATCCGCTTGCGAATCCGCCTCGGTCTTCGGCGGTGTGACCTTATCGGGATCGATGCGAACCATCAGATAGCGGATGTGATCGTCGATCTGGGTGAACCAGTGCCCCGTGCCCGCCGGGATAATCACCACGTCCCCCGGTTTGAGGTGATAGGTCTTGCCATTCCGAATCGTCTCTCCATTGCCGCCGGGACCATTGAGCAGCAGCACCGCGCGATCGTCGGCCGGACGCTTTTTCAGATCGGTAATGTCGGGTCCAAGCACCAAAGTCGCCGAACCATCGATCACGTGATAGACCTCGCTCACCAGGTCGTGCTCGGCCACCGCGTTGGGCTTCGTGAAATGTGCGCGATAAACCACGCCGATGTCGACGTTGCTGTGGCCCACGTTCACAGCGCGCACCTGTTGATCGGCCACGCCCACGCCGGCCGGAACCCGTTTGAAATAAGCCTGGATCTCTTCATTCGGGATATAGGTGCCCTGGCACTGGTTGCAGCTCGGTTTCGATTCCTGAGCGCAAGCGAATCCCGCGAGCGCAATCCCACCCAGCATCCACATTGCGAACTGCTTTTTCATCTCATCCTTCTCCTCTTCTTCCCGGGCGAGCCGTGCCGGAACTCCGCGATTGCCGTCTCTTGCTAGGTCCGCGAAAACGCCTGCACCTCTTTCGGAAACAATTCTTCCACACGGACGCGCCGTTCGGTCACGCCCTGTTCGCACGCGTATTGCAGAAACGTATCCAGGGTGCGGCGGTTCGCTTCCATGCCGTAGGGCCAGTAGTCTTCGCCGAAGACGCGTTTGGCTTCGCGTACCGCGTCGAAGGCCCACGCGAAAGGGACGCGCGAACTGTTCGCGCTGTTGATATGGCGCAGCGTGTTGTTTTTGGCCTCCTCGAAGGCTTTGTAAAGATTGCCGGCGATCCACGGATGACGATCGAGCACCTGGTTCCGAATCACGATGACGTGCATGATGGGAAAGACGCCGGTGTCGCGATAATATTCTTCCTCAAGGGCGCGCGTCTCCGGCCACAGACGCACAATGTTCGGATCTCCGGCCAGAAACCCGTCGGGTTCGCGAGCGGAAATCATCGCGTCGAGATCGCCGGCGAGCATCATCTCATTCAGCGAGCGATCGGCCACGCGCTCAATCTCGGTGCCGGGCGGGAGCGAGAGTTTAACCTTTTCCTTGCGCCCCGCTTCGTTGACGCCCGCCTGCACCCAGCGGACATCCTCCAGACGCAGGCCCCAGCGATGCTGCAGGTACCCCCGCGCATACGTACACGCCGTCTGCGCCCACTCTGGAATGCCCACGCGGCGGCCCGCGAGATCCTGAGGCGAGCGAATACCTTTATGCGCGCCAACGTAGACGGCCGATTGCCGGAACACCCGCGAGGGAAATACGGGAATCGCCCGAAAGGGCGCCTGGCCCGAGGCCACCAGGGAAACGTACTTGCCGAGCGCGAATTCCGATACATCCCACTCCCCGAAATGCAGCATGCGGAAGAAAATCTCTTCCACGGGAAGCTGTAGAATCGTCAGATCGATGCCTTCCGGCCGCACGCGCCCGCGCAGCAGGTCGCTGATGTGGTCGAAGTAGGTGACGGCCATGGTCAGCGGAATATCCGGCACTCTCTCTCCTTTCTTTTGCACGAAGAGCGGGTTGCCCACCCGCACCTATTTCCTCGAGGCGAGTTCCAGTTTAAATCAAGCGCATACTGCCAGGCGACGGAAGCGGAAAGGCGAAGCGGTTCCGTAGCTTGCCCGTAATTGACTCTATCAGAAGGCGGGCGGAAGCCCACGGGCGGCGTCCGAAAAAGTGCCCGTCAGCAAACGGCGAGCAGGCGTTCCTTGAGCGTCGCCTGTACTTCCTCGGAAAGCTTGTGGCCGTGCTCGGCGACGTAGAAAACGTCGATCGCGCGATGGCCTTTGGTGTCGATCAGTACAACGTCGATATTGCAGGACGTGGAGGAGAAAACCATGGCCAGGCTATACAGCAATCCGGGACGGTCGTCCGCGCTGATTTCCACCAGCGTCGCGGTATCGCATGCTTCCGAATCGAAGCCCACGCTGGGGGGCACGCCACGGCGCTTCCCTTCGGTCTGCGGCCGGTTTCGGAGCAGCCGCTGGACGTCCGTCTTGCCGGTGGCAACCTTGCGCAGCATGTCCTGCAGGCGATCGGCCTCGCTGGGATTCAGATCCAGCGTGCGCTTGGGATCTGAAAACAGGAACGTATCGAGAATGATGCCTTTTGCATTCGAAAACGCCTCGGCTTTTAGAATGTCCACGCCGAAGCTCGACAAGGCCCCCGCAAGCGAGGCAAACAAGAAAGGCATATCCCGCGCGACGATCGTGAGCCGGTAAGCGCCCTCCGCCCGCTCCAGTTTCAGGGCCACGCCGGTTGGACGGCTGGCCTGATACAGCGCGAGATGAGTTGCAATTTCCGCCGGGGAATGCGTGCGCAGATAGCGCACCGGGAAGCCCTTGATAAAATCGGCCTGCTCCGGCAATTCCGTGGGCACTTCCTGGATGCGTTCGGTTTCCAGTTCGCGCATCAGCTCCTGCTGGGTCACACGATACACGCGCCACAACTGTTCCAGACGCCACGGCGTCATGGCGCCGGGATTCACCGCGGAAATATCGGCGTAGGTCATTACGGTCAGCAGCTTCAATTGCTCAATCGTCCCGACCTTATCCGCCACGGAGCGCGCCGTCGCCGGATCGCCCAGGTCCCGCGTGGTCATCACCTCGGAAAGGACCAGATGATTTTCCACCAGGAACTCCACCGCGCGCTGTTCGTCGGCAGGCATTTGGATGCGGGCCATCACCTGCCGGGCCCAGTCCACCGAAATGCGCGAATGATCTCCGCTGAAGGCGCCCTTGCCGATATCGTGAAACAGCAGAGCGAACAGCAGCACACCGGGATTATCCACTTCCGCCAGAAGCCTCGCGAAAGGAGTGAGGGCCGCGTCATCGGTCTTGCGGAGCGCCGTCAGCCGCTCGATGGTAACCAGCGTGTGCTCATCCACCGTGTAGCGATGATAGAAATCGCGCACCACCAGGCTGACAATACTCGCCCATTCCGGGAAAAGTATCTGCATGTCGCCGGTGTCCTGCAGAATCCGCAGCGCCAGCACGGCATGCGGCAGCGTCAGGATATGCTTGAAGCTTTTCCACAACGGACGGGGCGTCGCGCACCAGTGCGCAAACGAAGAGCGAGCCGCTTCCAGCCGCCGTTCCGTTTCCGCGGCCGCCGGTATGCCGTGCCGCGCCACGAATTCGAGCAGACGAAAAACGATCTCGGGATCGCTTTCGAGCAGCGCCGGCGTGCGCAGGAAGACCCTCTCCCGCACGACGCTGAATTCGGCGTTGGAAAGCCGCGAACGCCAGTCCCGAAAAGTGTTCAGCAGGGAACTTTCGTCCCGCTCGCATGCATCGAGCGTACGCGTCGCCTCGCGGAAAATCACGCGCGCATTGCGGAAATACTCCCGCATCCACAAAGGAGCCGTCTTCACCGGCGTAAACGTCTGCTCGGTGATGCTTTCCTGGGCTTCGAAGTTGAGGACGTTCCGGTCTCGCCCGGCTTGATAATGCAGGAAGCATCGCAGGGAAGAAAGGAACGACGTGGCGGTCTCGAGAGCCGTCTCGCTGCGTTGTTCCGGCCGCAGCCGCGCGAGCCAGTTAATGAAATGCAGATCGCGAAGGCCGCCGGGAGTCTCCTTCACGTCCGGCTCAAGATGAAAAAGCGTGTCTTGATATTTCGAATGACGCGCGTGCGTCAGTTCGCACAGATGCCGGCCGAGCTTCTGGCCGTGCTTGCTGAGGAAACCGGGAAACCGGCCTTCGAGCTTCGCCGATACGTCGTGATCGCCTGCCAGGAACCGGCGGTCGAGCAGACTGATGTTCAATTCGATGTTCTGCTCATGCACTTCCAGGCATTCGTTCACCGTGTGCACGGAATGGCTCAAGCGCAATCCGGCGTCCCACAACAGACGGACGAAACTTGAAAGCGACTCTTTGATGTTGCCCGACAGAGATTCGCTGTCGAGCAAAATCATCACGTCGATATCGGAGTAGGGAAAAAGCTCGCGGCGCCCGAACCCGCCCACAGCAAGCATCGCCGCGCCTTTCCGAAACGTCACCGCAAGCGTCGACTCGTACGCTTCCATCGCCAGACGGTCGATCACCGCGGTAAGCCCGGCGTGCACTCCGGCCGCATTGCCCGTAGCGAAAAAGTCGTTGCGGATGCGCTGCCACTCCTCGCCGGTATGCAATTTATCAAGGCTTTTCGGTGACACCCCTTGCGTCGCCGAACCCGAAGTAATTCCCATCGTCGCTCCCGAGACTTCAGTATCACCTAACCCCGGACGCGGCGGAAGTGAATCTCTGCTATGGGGTCAATTGAAATTATCTATAGAGGCTCGTCCGGCACCCGGGATGGTTCGGCTTGATGGATCCCAGAATCCCAGCGCTTTCAGCCGGTTAGGTTTCATCCGAACTCGCCGTGACCGTGCTTGCCGCGGCGCTCTCCTCAGCCGTCATTGGAAATTGATCTCTCCGGGAGCGTGGACATGCCGCGCACTGCGATCGCCGGACGGCTTTCTCGCGATCGCCAAATCCACGCGCGATATGATGAAGGGACGCCATCATGTTTACCAAGGAACAGATCGATCAGGCCGCGCAGCACTTTGTCCATGCGCGCCAGACGCGAACGCCGGGTCCGCGGCTGCCGGAATCCTGCCGCCCGCCCGACGCCCTCGCCGCGATCGCCATTCAGCAGAGGACGCTCGAACTTCTGGGAGAGAAAACCGGCGGCTGGAAGTGCGGCATACCCACCCCGAACGGCGTTATGCTGGCGCCGATTTCTGAGTCCCGGATCTCCCGCACTTCGCCCGCTCCGTTCCCTGGACCCAAAGCGACCATCGAGCCGGAAATCGCCTTCGTGATGGCGCGCGACCTTCCTCCGCGCGACACGGCTTATACCGACGCGGAAATCCGGGGCGCAATCCTCGAAGCCCGTTTCTGCCTGGAACTGATCAACACGCGTTTCGCAAGCAAGGGCGATGCGAGCTTTCTCGAAATTTTGGCAGACTGTTTCAACAACTGGGGGCTTTTCGTGGGACCCGTCGTCCCCCATGCGCTCGCTCGCCCACTGGAGAAGCTTCACGCCAAGATCACCACGCCGACAGCCACGGTTTTCGACGATACACGAGCCCATCCGAGCGGGCATCCGCTGACCTCCTTTACGTGGCTTGTACATTATCTGAACGGCCGCGGCGAGGGCTTGAAAGCCGGAGAAATCGTGACCACGGGATCCTACGCCGGCGTCGTCGATGTCCCGGCAGGCCAGCCTCTCAGGATCGAGCTCGAAGGCGTCGGTGTCATTGAGACGGAGCTTAGTTTGGCCTAGGGAATTTCATCTAAGCCGCTCCCTCACGTACTTCCGTACAAATGTTTCGGTCCGTAAACGTTCCCTGGTAAAGCTTACTCACGAACGTTCAAGCCTTCGCGCAAATCTGTGCGCCGAAGGCACTTCCGAAATTGGTCCGCCGCTTGCTTCCATCGCTCTGGCGGCCCACGAAGGACGCCTCAGTGAACAGGAGACATTATGTCGGATACTTCGAATCAACCTACACCCCAGGAACCCACGCACGAGGTGGTGGAGCGTGCGCCAAACCATCATTCGTTTATCATCGCCGGCTTGACCGCAGGCCTGGTTGTCGCGCTCGCCTGCGACGGTTACCTGCTGATGCGATCCGGCGATTTGAAGCAGGACATCGCGCGGGTTGACGAAGGCGCACACGCCCAGATCTCTAAGCTGAGCGAAACGACCACGGGCCGCATCGATGAACAGCAGAAGGCCTGGGATGATTTTGTCTCGCAGAAAGTCAAGGGCGTGAATGACAGCGCCACTGCGGCGATCCGCCGCGCGCGCGCCGAAGCCGACCAGAAATCCGCGGAGCTAAGCCGCCAGATCGCCGATACGCACACCGCGGTGGCCAGCGAGCTCAACGAACTGGGCGTCCTGAAAGATTCGACCAATTCCAAGTTCAACGAGGTTTCGACCGACGTGGACCATGTGAAGTCGAACGTGGAGACCGTCCAATCGAGCGTCGCAGCCGCGCAAACCCAGATCGATGGGACCACCGCCGACCTGAAGCGCGTGGTGGGGGACATGGGCGTCATGAGCGGCCTGATCGCCACGAACTCGAAGGATCTCGACGCCCTGCGCGCGCTCGGGGAACGGAACTATTATGAGTTCAACGTGAGCAAAGGCGGTACGCAAAAAGTCGGCGACGTTACGCTTGCCCTGAAGAAGTCCGATCCGAAACATGCGCGGTACACGGTTGATGTCCTGGCCGACGACCGGCACACCGAGAAGAGAGACCGGGCCGTCAACGAACCGATTCAACTGTACGTCGGCGGCATGTCTCAGCCTTATGAGATCGTGGTCAACCAGGTGACGAAGGATCAAATCTCCGGATATCTGTCCACGCCAAAGATGAAGATCGCCCGCCGCTAACCTGATTCCTTTCGGGGCAGCGGGCAGCGCGCGCACGGTTACGCATGGCCGTGTGCGCGCTTTTCGATTTTCCCTGACAGATGCCGTGCTGTGAGCCCGTTAGTCTACGAAGCCCTTCCAGGTGGACCCGCGGCCGTCGCGGAGCGTAAGCACCGAGCCGTCCGAGACGCCTGTCAGCGAGCGGCCTTTGCGGTCCCGGAAGCGATACACCACGCTGTTATCTTCAGCCCGCGCTGCCGTCCCCAGCCACTCATTGCCGTATTCATCCTTCAGCTTGATGTGGTCGCCGTGTCCGTAGCCCGAGACACGCGTTTTGGTTCTCTCTTCTTCCAGGTAAAAGAATCCACCGGGGTCTTGCGTGCGTGTTCGTAGGCGGGAATGCATCTGCCCTATTGTCGGTCGCGCGGCTTCCAAAATCGATCGGGTGAAGCGTGTAATACGAACTCGCTTGTACCCTAGCACACGGCTCTCAAAGAGCGGTTTGTGCGGCCGACCCCGGATTCACGATACTGGTGGACACTCCTGCGAACCCCGATTTTATGCGAGCCGTAATTCAACGCGTTTCGCGCGCTCAAGTCACCGTCGATGGCGTCGTCACCGGCCGCATCGGAAGGGGATTGCTCGTCCTTCTGGGCGTAACCCACGCGGACACGACCTCCGATGCGGAATATCTTGCGGATAAAATCATCCAATTGCGCGTATTTTCCGACGAGGCCGGGAAGATGAACCGGGGGTTGGCGGAAGCCGGCGGAGCGTTGCTGGTGGTTTCGCAATTTACTTTGTACGGTGATTGCCGCAAGGGACGCCGCCCGTCGTTCGACGCCGCCGCACCCGCCGAACTGGCCCGCGCCTTATACGAGCACTTTGTCGCCACCGCGCGCGGCCGCGGAATTCCTGTCGAAACCGGGGTTTTTCAGGCCCATATGGATGTGGAACTGATCAACGATGGTCCGGTCACTCTGATTCTCGAGACCACTGAAAACGCTCGGTAACCTCGTGCACGGTGCCTTCTCCCACGATGCGGCCGCGCTCGAAAAACACCGCCCGTGTGGCCAATGCGGCGGCGAACCCGGTATCGTGGGTCACCAGAATTCTGGCTTGTGGCAAACTTCGCAAAAGTTGTACGAGGCCCCTCTGACCGGGTGGGTCGAGCGACGTGGTCGGTTCATCCAGCACCAGAATCCGGGGCTGCATCGCGAGGACTCCGGCGATTGCGACGCGCCGCTGTTCGCCGGCGCTCAGGTGATACGGCGCTTTCGCGGCGGCCATCCCCATCCCAACCTGATCGAGTGCGGCCCACGCCCTTTGCTCCGCCTCTTCCGGCGATAGGCCCAGATTTGTAGGCCCGAATGCGACGTCTTCGAGGACGGTCGGCATGAACAACTGTTCGTCCGAATTCTGAAAGACCAGCCCCACGTCCGCCCTCACCTGCGCGAGCACGTCCGGGCCAGCCCGCGCGTCCAGACGCGCACCGCCGACCTCGACCCATCCTTCTCCGCGCAGCAGGCCGTTTAAGTGGAGTATAAATGTCGTCTTGCCGGAACCATTTGGCCCGAAGACGGCCACGCACTCGCCCGGCCGCAAGCAGAAATTCACGCCATCGAGCGCCAGTGTGCCGTCCGGATACCGATAACGAAGGCCGCTCACCGAAAGCGCCGGCCTTTCAAGCTGAGCTTCGCCTGGAATCGCTTGAGTCGCGTTCTGAAGTGTTGGAGCCGAGGGGTCCAACCGTGAAGCCGCCGGCTTCATAATGCCACGCGGACCACGAGCGTGGCGGCAATCGATGCACACAGGAAGGCGCCGTCCCGGGTCTGAAAACGCATCACAGCGGGCCGGGAGTAGATTCCGGTGAACCCTCGTGCGAGCATAGCCCGGTAGATCCCGTCGGCGCGCGCAGAGGAGCGTGCAAACAACGTGCCCACGGCTCCCGCCGCTGCCTGAAAACGGCCGGAGACGCCCCGCCTGCGACCGGCGCCAAGCCGGGATTCGGCGGCAAAACGCATCCGCGCGGCCTCATCCGTAGCCACGAAGAAATAGCGCCCTACGAATTGGAGCACCAACAGCAGGACTCGGGGAACACGCAGAGCCGCCAAAGCGTCCAGCAACCCAACCCACGGCGTCGTAGCCGCGAGCGTCAGCGCGGCCAGCACGGACAGAAAACTCTTTGTGGCGAGGACCAGCGCACCGCGCGGATCGCCGCTCCACCAGATCGCCAGCGCGAAGACCGCGGAAAATGGAAGCACCAGCGCGGCCCGCGCCAGGATCGCCCCCACAGGCAGCCGCGCGGCCAGGATCGCCGCGAGAAGCAAAACAAAATACCCGGCGTAAGAGACGAAGGGAAAAACGCCTGCCGGACTCGCCGGGAAATGCGCCGGCATGGTGGCGAGAGACGCCAGGAAGACCAGAAGCGCGCCCAGTTTGGCGCGCGCGTCGACACGATGCAGCGGGCTCTCCCCGCGGCTCCAGCGCTCTATTGCAGCGTGCCGCAAAATCAGGCGCCCTCCTGCCGGGCCATCCGCGGACGCAGGAACCGGCGCGCCACCACCAGCAGAGCGGCGTACAGAAATGCCATTCCCGCGAGGCCCACGAAAACTCGATTCAGCCATCCCGCATGCGCTTCGTCCCGGATCGAGAGAACGGCCTGAATCGCATCGGGCGCGGTGAAGTCGATCGCCAGGCCCACGCACGCAAACGCCACGACGCCCAAGGCGATCCCTACCAGGATGCGTGTCCGCACCGGCTCTGCCGCCCGCACCCACGAGGGATTCATCCGCTCCATGGCGCGCACGGCGGCCACCGTGATCGCGCCCTCGATCAATCCGCTCGCCAGAAATAGAAGGCCCGAGAGCAGCAGTAAGCGCCGGGGAAGCGGCACGCGAGAGATCAGCAACTCCGTTAGCGCCAGGCTCGCGCTCACCGCGACACTCACGAAACCGCTGAGAAAAATCGCCGCGGATCGCATCCGGCCGCGTCCCCACAGGCGATAAGGAAGATAGCCCGCCAGCACGCCCGCGATCGCCATGTTCAAAATGTTGGCTCCGAGCGCCATGATTCCGCCGTCCTGCAAGAGGAAGGCCTGCAGAAGCAGAACCGCGGTCATGACGGTGGTGGCCATTGCAGGGCCGAGCGCGATCGCGAGCAGCGCTCCGCCCACCAGATGCCCGCTGGTTCCGAGTCCCACCGGGAAGTTGATCATTTGGGCCGCGAAGACGAACGCTCCCATGACGCCGAGCAGCGGAGTACGCGCGCTCAGGTTTTCACGCGATGCCGTGGAGCCGTGCGGAGCGGCTTCCGCGAGCGCCGAAGGGGCCAGATCGGTTCCAGCCTGTCGGACTGCCCACGCGACCGCGGGGATCGCCGCCAGATCCAGCGTCGCCCAGACCGCGGGACTCAAAAACCCATCGGGTATATGCATACGCCTATTACATTCGTAGCACACCGGCTGCGGACCGTCGCTCCGGGCGCCGCTTGCCGGATGCCGATCCGGTTGATTACGCTGACGGAATGATCGTAGGGTCTGGGATTGATTTGTGCGAGGTGCCGCGTATTGAGCAGGCGATTACCCGGTACGGTCCAAGATTTCTGCAGCGCATCTTCACGCCTGGCGAGATCGCCTACGCTGATCGCAAGGCGAATCGCGCGGAACGGTACGCGGCTCGCTTTGCCGCAAAGGAAGCAGCCATGAAGGCGCTCGGAACCGGTTGGACCGGCGGAATCGCGTGGCGCGATTTCGAGGTGACGAACTTGCCCTCCGGCCGCCCGACCCTTCGTTTCCATGGGAAGGCGGCGGAAATCGCTGCAAAACTCGGAGTGAGCCAAATCGCGCTCTCCCTGACGCACACCCGGGAGCAGGCCATGGCGGTGGTGATCCTGGAGTCCTGATCGCGCGCCCGGCGCCCCCGGTTATCCCCCTCTCCGGGATCCCCTCAAGACCTATAATTGTGAGTGATTCGATGCGGAAGCGGTATCTCTACGGCTCGGGCGTGGCGCTGCTCGCGATTTTGATCGCGCTGCTGGTGTGGCAAGTCTCGTTCACCTTCGGCGATTTCGGTCCTGTTACCGCCGTCCAGACCTCGGTATTTTGGGCCGTTTCGACGCTGATTTTCATCCTTACCGTCACGCTTGGCTTCATGCTGTTCCGTACCGGCGTGAAACTCTACATTCAACGGCAGGCGGATCGCGAAGGCTCTCGCATCCAGACAAAACTGGTCGCGGGCGCGCTGGCCCTGAGCCTGCTCCCGGTCATCTTCCTGGTCATGTTCAGTTACGTGATCCTGAATCGTAACGTGGAGAAATGGTTCAGCCGGCCGGCCGAGGGAGTCCGGACGAACCTGGTGGACGTGAGCCGGGCGCTCACCATGGAAGTTCATGGACGCGCGGAGTCGCTCGCGCAATGGCTTGCCGCGCGCTCCGATGTGCAGTCGGAAACGGCGGATTTCGCCGCGCTGTGCCGCGATCAGCGCATTGCCGGGCTGGAGATCGCAGCGCCAGATGGAACCACACGCGCCGTTTGCCCCATGACGTCCGGCGGGGCGGACGTGTACACGGCGAGGGCCAAAATGGTTTCCGGTAAGACCGGCGCCGGAGAGTTGCTCGTCACCGTGCGGGCGGCGGCCGACCTGCAGAAAACCCAGCGGGAAATCGACCGCTACATGAGCGAATACGGCCAGCTCGCCGGGCAGAAACGCAACATCCGTACCCTCTACCTTCTGTTTATTCTGGCCATCGCATTGTTCATTCTCTTCGTCGCTACCTGGATCGCGCTGTTGCTGGCCCGTCAGATCAGCGCGCCGATCTCCGCCCTTCTCATGGCCGCCGGCGAGGTTCGCCGCGGGAACTTAAGTCATCGCGTGAAAATCCGGGCGATCGATGAGCTCGCCACGCTGGTTCGTGCGTTCAACGAGATGATGCAGGAGCTCGAAGGCAATAGCCGCGAGCTCGAAAGCCGCCGCCGTTTTACCGAAGCGATCCTTGAAAGCATTCCCACGGGCGTCATTTCCCTGAGCTCCGACGGGCGCATCCAGCGCGTAAACCGCGCGCTGCACGGGCTGTTCCCGGTGGAGCAGATCATGCAAGCGGTTCATCTGCGCGATCTTTTCCCCTCCGAAGACATCAGCGAAATCGAATATTTGATGAAGCGCGCCCGCCGCACCGGTGTGGCCGCCAGCCAGATCGATATTCCCTCTCCGGGTCAGGTCCTGCATCTGGCGGTCACGGTTTCCGCACTCCCTGCCCGCTCCGCCGATGGCCCCGGCTTTGTCGTGGTGCTTGACGATACAAGCGAATTGCTCCGGGCTCAAAAAGCCGCGGCCTGGCACGAAGTCGCCCGCCGCATCGCTCATGAGCTCAAGAACCCTCTGACACCCATCGCCTTAAGCGCCGAGCGCATTGGACGAATTCTGGACCGCGGCGCCGTGACCGCGGATTCGCGGCGCGTCCTGTACGAATGCGCGCGCACCATTTCGCGCGAGGTGGAATCCGTTAAAATGCTGGCCGACGAATTCTCGCGATTCTCGCGTTTTCCCGCCGCGAAGCCGACTCCCTGCGATCTGAACGAAATCGTCAAAAATGCGCTCGCATTTTTCCTCGGCAGACTGGAAGGAATTGATCTTCGGGTCGACCTCGCGCCCGATCTGCCGCTGGTCAATGTGGACCCGGAGCAGTTCAAGCGCGTGGTGGTGAACCTGGTCGACAACGCCGCCGAGGCCATGCATGATTCGCCGGTCAAGCAGCTCCTGGTGCGCACCAGCGCGACGTCCGCGGAATCCATCGAACTGCTGGTGGCCGATACGGGCTGCGGAATTTCCGCGGCGGACAAAGAAAAGCTCTTCCTTCCCTATTTTTCGACCAAGGAACGCGGCACCGGCCTGGGCCTCGCCATCGTGAACCATATTCTCGCGGAACATGGCGCGCGTATCCGCGTGGAGGACAATCGGCCCGCCGGCGCGCGCTTCTATCTTGATATTCCGGTGGCCGTCGCCGCCGAGATGGAGATCCGCACGTGAGAAACACGCGTGTGCTGGTGGTGGACGACGAACCCGGCATCCGCGAATCGCTGTGCGGCGTCCTGGAAGACGAAGGCTACCTCTGCTGCGCGGTCGGAAGCGGCGAAAATTGTATCGAGGAGCTGGGCCGCCACGTGTACGATGTGGTTTTGCTCGATGTCTGGCTCGACGGCATGGACGGCCTCGAAACGCTCGCGCGTGTCCAGGAGATTCCATTGGCGGAGCGTCCCGAAGTGGTCATCATTTCCGGGCACGGCACGATCGAAACCGCCGTGCGCGCGACCAAGCTCGGGGCCTTCGATTTTCTGGAGAAGCCGCTGACCATCGAAAAAGTGGTCGTGGTGATCAACAATGCCGTGCAGCAGCGGCGGCTCGAAGTAGAACTGGACCGGCTGCGCGGCACGGGCGACGCGAAGCTCCGGATCATCGGCGAAAGCGTTCCCATGAAAGCGCTCCGCCAGCAGCTGACGCTGATGGCCGCCACCAACGGACGGGTGCTGATTTTCGGAGAGAGCGGCGCCGGCAAGGAGCTGATCGCCCACGCCATTCATGCCGCGAGCGCGCGCGCCGAAGAGCCGTTTATCGAGGTGAATTGCGCCGCCATTCCCGAGGAACTGATTGAAAGCGAGCTCTTCGGCCATCGCAAGGCGAGTTTTGCCGGCGCCCTTGAGGACAAACAGGGGAAATTACACAAGGCCGACGGCGGGACGCTGTTTCTCGATGAAGTCGGAGACATGTCGCTCAAGACCCAGGCCAAATTGCTCCGGGCATTGGATGAACAACGCTTCGAGCCGGTCGGTGCATCCGAATCCATTCAGGTGGATGTTCGCGTCGTCGCCTCGACCAACAAAAATCTGGAAGAAGAAATCGAGCGGGGCAATTTCCGCGAAGATTTGTTTTACCGGCTGAACGTCATCCCTTTCTACGTCCCCCCTCTGCGGGAGCGCATTGAGGATGTGCGCCTGCTGGCGGATTATTTCCTCCGGGAATTCACCACCGCCTATGGCCGCAAGCCCAAGGAGTTGGCCGAGGAGGCGCTCCGCGCCCTTGAGGAATATCCGTGGCCCGGCAACGTGCGCGAGCTCCGCAATTTAATGGAGCGCATTGTCATCATGAATCCGCAGGTGCGCATCGAAGCCCGCCACATTCCTCTCGATCGGTCCCGCCGCGCCGTCTTCGACCGGCCCATGGAGCGCTTCGGCAGCTTGCAGGAAGTGCGCGAAGCCGCCGAGCGCGATTACATTCTTAAGAAGCTGGAAGATGCCAAGGGGAATATCACGCGCACCGCGGAGATGCTTGGCCTCGAACGCAGTCACCTGTATCGCAAGATGAAGGCGCTCGGCATCCTCCTGAAGGAAACGTAATGCGGCGGTCGCTCCCGGAAGGCCGCTCCCGGCCGACGCTTGCCGCTCTCACCCAGGTTTTTCTCAAAGTCGGAAACACGACCTTTGGCGGAGGCCCGCCGGTTATGGCGGCCTTGCAGCGTGAATTCGTGGAGCGTTACGGATGGCTCTCCGACGAGGAATACGGGCTTTCCTTCGCTCTCGCGCGTGTGACGCCGGGCACCAACGTGATGGCCTTTTGCGCGGCCACCGGCTGGCAAATTCTAGGATGGGCGGGCGCGGCGGCGGGAGCGCTTTCTCCCACCGTTCCCTCCGCCGTGATCGCCGTCCTCATCACCATCGGATACGAAAATTGGCGGACCAATCCGCTTGCGCTCGCGGCGATTAACGGCACCGTCGCGGCCGTTGCGGGCATGATGCTCGCCACGGTTTATTCCCTTGTGAAACCCTATTTGACATCGCCCGCCTCCGGAGCCCCGGACTTGCGCGCGCCCGCGCACCGGTTGCTTCGGGCGGTGCGTACTTTGACAATTTTCGGCGGAAGCTTTTTGGCGCTTTGGAAATTTGGCTGGTCGCCTCTGCAGGTCATCGCGGCGGTTTTGGTGGTCGGTCTTTTATGGACGGATTCCGCCGATGGGGCGCAGCAGCAGCCGCAAGAGGTTCAGCGTGACGACCGCGCCTCGGCGCTGCACGAAGAACAGGATCCGACGGCGCCATGAATCTCATCGTTCTGTACCTGGTCCTTCTGAAAGCGGTGATGACGTCCTTCAGCGGCATGGCGTCGCTGCCCATGGTGCGCGACGACTTCGTCGCCAAACGGCATGTGCTGACCGATCGCCAGCTTGCCACCGCCATCGTAGCCGGACGCACCGGTCCCGGGCCAAACGGTTTGTATCTCGTCAGCGTGGGATATTTCGTAGACGGATTGCCGGGCGCCTTCGCCGGATTGCTCGCGCTGCTGACACCGGCGTTTCTCGTCATTCCCTTAATGCGCTGGATGGGGACCTACGCCAAGCTTCCGCGTGTCCGCGGAGCGATCCGCGCCGTGGTACTGGGCAGCGCCGGCTTGCTGATGGCCGCTTCCGTTCCCATGGCTCAGACGGCGGCCACGAATCCGCTCCTCACGGCGATCGTCGCGGTGAGTTTCGTGACGCTGGCGTTTACCAAGGTGGAAACCTGGTGGGTGATGGGCGGCGCCGCGGCGGTCGGGCTCGCTGCGGGACTATTGCGCTGACGGATTTTATCTAAAGAAAAGAGGTTCCACCGCGGCCCACACATCCGCGGCCACCTCGGTCTCCGTGCGCGAGCCGTCGATCACGCGCACCCGGCGCGGTTCGTCCTCCGCCAGTCGATGATACGCCTCGCGAACCTTGCGATGAAACGCCAGCGATTCCTGATCGAGCCGCGTTTCCACATCGTGCGTGCGTTCGCTACGCTTGTGAGCCCGGGCAAGACCCATTTCCGTGTCGATATCGATCACTAAGGTGAGGTCCGGCACCAACCCCCGGCAGGCGATCCGATCCACGTCGTAAACCACCTCCGCTCCCAAACCTCGCGCCGCCCCCTGGTAGACCAGGGTGGAATCCGTGAAGCGGTCGGAAATGACGATGCTTCCTGCCGCGAGCGCCGGCAAAATCCATTGGTCCACATTTTGCGCCCGCGCCGCGAACATCAGCAGGAGCTCCGCGGTCGGACACAGTTCCCCGTTCTTGGCATCCAGCAGAACGCGGCGAATCTGCAACCCGATCGGCGTTCCTCCCGGCTCGGCCGAATCCAGTACGTCGTGACCCAGAGCTCGCAAACGCGCGGCCAGCAATCTGGCCTGCGTCGATTTTCCGCTGCCCTCGGGACCTTCGAAGGTGATGAACGGAGCGCGTCCCATCCTCACGGCAGTGCCTTCCGCTCCCGCGTTTTGTTCCCGTGATTCATGCCATCAGTCGTAGACGAAGTGCAGAACTTTTTTCAAATCTTCCCACGCCTCGCGCTTGGCGTCCTGGTTGTAAGGACGCAGCAAATAGGAGGGGTGATACGTCACCATCACCGGGATATCCCGCCACTTGTGCCATTTCCCGCGCAGGCGCGTCACGCCGTCCTTGGTCGCCAGAATCGCCTTGGCCGCCGTCGAGCCCATCGCGCAGATCGCGGTCGGACGGATCGCCATGAGTTGCCGGAATAGAAACTGTCCGCAGATTTCCATTTCGTCGGGCTGTGGAGTGCGATTCTCCGGAGGCCGGCATTTCACGACGTTGCAGATGTACACGTCCGGACGCCGGATCGGAATTCCTTCCTTCACCGCCGTACCCTCGATCATCTGCGTCAGCAATTGTCCGGCCCTACCCACGAAGGGAAGCCCCTGCGCATCTTCGTCCGCGCCCGGGCCCTCCCCGACGAACACCAGCCGCGCCTGCCCGTTGCCCGATCCGAACACAATCTTCGATCTCTGCTCGCATAACCGGCAGCGGCGGCAATCCCCGATATCCTCCTGGATCTTGAGCAGCGTATCGTCGAGAGGCGCGAGCGGCGGAAGCCCGACTTCGGGCGATGCCTCAGGGGCTGGCATGCGCGATGCGGGCGCCACCTGGGCGCTTCTCGGCGCGGCAGCCGCACCCGTGCTAGCCAAAGGCGCGGTCACCGGAGCCGGCGCTGCTTTCCGCTTGCGCCGATAAATTTCCTTCACGCCGAGATCCCGGTAAAATGCCAGTTGTTTGCGAATCTCATCCGCGCTTTCGTCAAAGCTCATGAGCGGGCGTGCAGCGCGAGGCGCAAGGCCGGGACCTCATCGAAAATGCGACGGGCGATCGCGCGTTTTGGAGCCAGGCTCACGGGGATGCATCCCGCGCGGGTCACCAGCACCACTTCATTTTCATCCGCTTCGAAACCCGTGGCCGTTCCATTGGCGTAAGAAACCAAATTGCCGACGATCATGTCGCAATTTTTTTGTTCCAGCTTGCGGCGGGCCTCTTCCGCCAGGCGATCCGTTTCCGCGGCGAATCCGATGAGCAGGCGTTCGCCTTTCTTCTGCCCGATCTCGGCCAGAATATCGGGCGTCGCTTCTAAGTCGAGCGACATCCGCGCCGCGGTCTTCTTCATCTTTCCGGGCGCGGGATGGGCGACGTGATAATCCGCCACTGCCGCCGCTTTCACCACGATGCTCGCGGCTTCCAGATTCTCGAGCACCGCCTTCCGCATTTCTTTGGCGGTGCGCACTCCAATCACGGTTACTCCACGCGGAGCCGCGAGATTCACCGGACTGGAAACCAGCACCACGCGAGCTCCGCGCGCGGCCGCTTCTTCCGCCAGCGCGTAGCCCATCTTCCCGCTTGATCGATTGCTGATGAAACGCACGCCGTCGATCGGTTCCTGCGTCGGCCCCGCCGTGATCAGAACGGTTTCGCCTTCTAGATCCCGGCGGACTTCGCCGCGGTTCTGGGCTGCGGCCGATACGCTCTTCACCACCTCGGCGATTTTGTGCGGCTCCGCCAGGCGTCCCGGCCCCACCATGCCGCAGGCGAGCGCGCCTTCGTCCGGCTCCACGATCACGTGTCCCCGCTCGCGCAGGATGCGGACGTTCTCGCGCGTCGCGGGATGGGCCCACATGTTCACGTTCATCGCGGGCGCCACCACCACCGGCCCGGTGAACGCCAGGTACGACGTTGTCAGCAAATCGCCCGCCAGCCCATGCGCGAGCTTCGCAATCAGATCGGCGGTGGCCGGAGCGATCACGAAAATCTGATTCTCCTGCGCGAGCCGGATATGCTCGATCGCGCTCCCGAGCGTGTCTTCGGCGCTTGCGGCGGAAAAAAGATTGGTGTGAACCTTGCGCCCGGTGAGCGCCGCGAACGTGAGGGGGCGGATAAACTCTTCCGCTGCCGCGGTCAGGATCACGTCTACCGCGAAGCCATGTTCCATCAAGGCGCGGGCCAGTTCCGCGGCCTTATAAGCCGCGATGCCTCCACCGACGCCGAGAGCGACATTCATGGAAAAACCGGCCTCTGCCAACGGGCGTCAAACCGCGCCGTTACTCCTCGGTCAGAACCTTGGTGTGACGCTCCAGATTGATGTCGGAATATTGCACCAGCCCGCGGCGCACTTCTTCCATCGCCGCCGTGGTGGGCTTTTTCGACGTCGTGGGCAGCAGACTGCGCGCGCCGTTCTGTAGCTGCCGGGCGCGCTTGGCGGACACGATGATGAAGCGGTACACGCTCGCTTCCGGATCGTCCGGAATCATGCTGTGCGAAACCTGCCTCACGTTGTTGTCACTCATATCAACCTCTCTGTTCGCCTCGTACAAAAGCTCTCTTACAAAAAACTTCGCAGGATGGGGCCTATCAGCTCCTCCATCCGGTCGCGCCGGGTCCTTGTGGCCTTCACGATCGACACCAGCGTGTCCACCGACGATTCCACTTCCTGATTCACCAGCACGTAATCGTAACGAGAATAATTCCGGATTTCCTCGGCGGCCTCCCGCAAGCGGCGCTGGACCACCTCGTCGGAATCCTGGCCACGAGCCCGCAGGCGCTTCTCGAGGACTTGCCGGCTCGGCGCCAGTACAAAAATCGACACCGCGGCCGGAATCTTCTCTTTTAATTGTCGCGCACCCTGCACGTCGATGTCGAGCACCAGGTCGTAGCCGTCCCGGTCCGCTCTCGCCAGCTCGCCGACATGCGTCCCATAGTAGTTCCCGAACACTTCGGCGTATTCCAGAAACTCCCCCCGCGCAGCGCGCTGCTCGAACTCTTCGCGCGAAATGAAAAAGTAGGCCTCGCCGTCTTTTTCCTGGCCCCGCGCCGCGCGCGTCGTGTAGGACACCGAAAAGCGCAGATTCGGCACCCGCTGAATCAACTGCGACGTCAGCGTGGATTTGCCCGAGCCCGAAGGCGCGGAAATGATGAAGACCGTCGTCATGCCCGGGCCATGAGTTCTAGCGTCGTCCGTGGAAAATGTGTCATGCGAGGATTCTCTATTCAAGGTTCAGGGATTGCTCGCGGATCTTTTCGATGGATGCCTTTACCTCGAGCGCCCGGCTCGTAATCTTGAGAGCGCCTTCGCCCGCGCCATTGGTCTTCGAAAGAATCGTGTTGGTTTCGCGATTCATCTCCTGCAGCAGGAAATCCAGTTTCTTGCCGGCCTCGCCTCCGGCGTCGAGCACCTGCCCGAGCTCGGCGGAATGAATCTTCAGGCGCGCGAGCTCTTCGCCGATATCGCTGCGGTCCGCGAGAATCGCCGCTTCCTGCGCCAGCCGTTGCGGCTCCACGGCCGCGCCGGCGAGCAGCTCTTTCAGCCGGCTCTCGAGCCTTTTCTGAAACGCCTCCACCGCGCCCACCCGCAACCGTTCCAGCTCCAGGGCCGCCGCCCCCACCTGCGCGTTATGGGAGCGCAGTTCCGCCCCCAGTTGCTCGCCCTCGCGCTCCCGAAATTGGTTCAGCGAGGCGAGCGCTTCCGCGAGCGCCTCTTTCAGCACGGATTCAGTCTCCGGCGGCAGCGCCGGCTCTTCGGACTCCACCAGCATACCCGGCATGCGCAGCGCGGCGTTCAAATCCACCCGGGCGTCAATCCCGTGGGCCTGCGCCTCGCTGTTATAAATCCGCAGATAATCGCGCAACAGATCGCGATTCAGCGTAACCGCGCCGCTCGCGATACTCTTCGGAACCGAGACACGCACTTCCACATGGCCACGCACCACGGCTTCCTTGACCATGCCGCGAATCAGCCCCTCGTAGGGCTCCACCGCCGCCGGAGCCTGGATGTGCAGATCGAGCCCGCGGTGATTCACGCTCTTGACGCCGACCACCAGTTCGCCTTCTCCCAAAGAGCGGCGCACACGCGCGAATCCGGTCATACTGCGCAAAGGCGAGGGCATAGAAGCGATTCATCCATTATGGATGATGTCAGCCGATTCGATGGGTGAACGTCCGCTCCAGTACACCCGACAACGTTTCTCGAAGTCATCCCGAACCCCGCTTTAGCAGGATGCTGAAAAAGGCCCAAATCCGCTTGCTGGCGCGCGCGGCTCAGAAACGTGGTCGGCGCGCTTTCAAGCATCTGTCCGAGCCGCGACCGCCAGGGAGCGTTAGCATGATGGCCTTTTTCACCCTGTTAAGGGTGAGGGACCTACTTCTCGCCACTCACCGTCGGGCGGCATTTTGAACGCACTATTGAAAACCGACGGTAACGTTTGGGAGACCGCCAAGATCACTTCGTCATCATTCCCGAATCTACACGAAGTCATCCCGAATCCCGCTTTAGCGGGTGAGGGACCTGCTTTTAGCTACTCACCGTGACCAGATTTTCTTCGCCCCTCGTGGCACCGGCCGCCCCCCGCACGCTCGACGTGCAAGACGTCCTACCCCGCCAGCGCCCTCTGTCGCATCGCTTTCATGTAGCCCATCGAAAACGCTTCATACACCCGACTTCCGCCCGCCATCGGAACCATGTGATCCAGGTGCACGATGCCGTCGTACTTCACCTCCACCAGCGCCTTCATCACCTTGTACATGTCGTAATATCCGTTATCCGGATACGTCTCGGCGAAGTGCGGCAGAGGAGCGCTCACATTCCGATAATGGATCTCGTAAATCAGCTTCTGCCCGCCGAAATAGTTAATGGCGCCCGCCGGATCTGTGCCCATGGCCGCTCCGCCCTCCGCCCACGTCCCGCAGCACAGGCATATCCCCACGTTCGGACTGTTCGCGATCTTCAGTGCCTTTTTGTAGCCGTCCAACGTGGAAAGAATACGCGGCACCCCGAACAGCGAAGGCACCGGCGGATCGTCGGGATGAAATCCAATTGCGATGCCCGCCTCTTCGGCCACCGGCGCGACTTCCTTGATGAAGTGCGTGAAGTTCGCCCAGATTTCATCCACCGTATATTCGCGGCCGAAATACGGCGAGTTCTTCGAGCCCATCAGCGCCAGCCCGCCCTCAACCTCAGCCGGTATCCCCAGCTTCGGCGCGTTCACATCGAAGTCCCTGGTTTGCGATCCGCGTGTATCCGTGAAACCGCTCGAGACGATCTGCGCCACGTTGAAGCTCGACAGCGTGTAATGAAATCCGGCCTGGCCTAGATTCCGCAGCCAGGTCTTATAGGCTTCGATCTTTTGATCGCGGTCCGGGCGGTTGAGCACGATCGCGGCTTGATTGTTCGTAACGCCCAGATTGCGGATGTTATGCACTGTGAGGCCCGCGTCCGCGTAGCGCTTCTTGATATGCAGGAGGCCTTCTACGGTATTGAACTCGGGCTTCGTGATCGCACAGAACACGCAATCGACACCCAACTGTCTGAAAAACTGAAGGTCCTCGTCCGTCGGTTCCACGGGAGCCGCCGACCCCAACTTGATTCCCGGCGGCTGTGGGCGTACGGCTGCTGAACTCAATCGCGGCCAGCCGATCATCGCGGCACCCATTACTCCGCCGAGCGCCATCCGGCCCAACTCGCGACGGTTCCATCGATTTCGGGAAGCACCGGGCGGATGAAACATGGAACCTCCTAAACGTCCGCTTCGAGAAACTGCATATCGTGCAGTTTCTGATAAATCCCGCCGCCGCTCACCAGTTCCTCATGCGTCCCGGCTTCGCAAATGCGCCCGCGCTCCAGCACCACGATCTGATCAGCCCGCCGGACCGTGGAAAGCCGGTGCGCGATCACGATCACCGTGCGGTGTTCCATCAGGTTCTGCAGCGCCCGCTGGACCAGTCTTTCGGATTCGGTGTCCAGGTGCGATGTGGCCTCATCCAGAATCAGGATCGGCGCGTTCTTCAGCAGCGCCCTCGCGATCGCCAGCCGCTGCCGTTGCCCTCCCGAGAGCTTCACGCCGCGCTCGCCGATCACCGTCTCATAACGGTCCGGCATTCTCTCGATGAATTCATCCGCCAGCGCGTTGTGCGCCGCCGCCTGGATCTGTTCGCGCGTCGCGTGCCTGAGCCCGTATCCGATGTTTGCCGCCACCGTGTCGTTGAAAAGGAAAGTGTCCTGCGCCACGATGCTGATCTTGTCGCGCAGCGACGCAAGCCGCAGGTCGCGAATGTCTTTCCCGTCGATCCGGATCGCTCCGCCCGTGACGTCGTAGAATCGCGGCACCAGGTTGGCAAACGTCGTTTTGCCCGCGCCGCTCGGCCCCACCAGCGCGACCACTTGTCCGGCTCGCACTTCGAGTTGAATCGCGTCCAGCTTGAAGCCGTCCGGCACGCTGGGATAGCGAAACGTGACGTTGTCGAATACGATCGACTTCTCAAAGCGCGCGAGCTTCGCAGCGTGGGGACGTTCCTTCACCACCTGCTCCCCGTCCAGATATTCAAAAACTTTCTGCGACGCGCCGAGCGCCTGCTGGAAAATATTGTGGATTCCCGTGAGCCGTTTCACCGGCTCATAGAGCATCAACAGCGCGATCACGAAACTGGTGAATTCGCCCGACGTCATATGGCCGGCTTTAATCTGCAAACGTGCATAGGACAGCAGTCCGACGATAGTGACCGCGCCGAAGAATTCGATCACCGGACTTGCGATGGCCTGTTGCGCCACATACTTCAGGTTGGTCCCGCGCAGCCGCTCCGCGCGGTCCCGGAAGCGGTTCGACTCCACTTCTTCGGCCCCGAACGATTTCACCACCTGGTGGCCGCTCAAGGTCTCCTGCAGAACCTGATTCAACTCCGCCGCGTTATCTTGCGCGGCTCGCGTCGTGCGCCGGATGCGCCGTCCCAACCGGAGCGTAGGCACCAGAACGAACGGCAGCACCGTCAAACTGACCACTGCCAGTTTCCAGTCCGTCTGCAGCACCACGCCGAGCAGCGCCAGCGCGGTGAAGAATTGCCTAAGAAAATCCGCGAGCATGTTCGAAAGCGCGGTTTGAATTTTTTCGAGATCGATCATAATCGACGACATCACACGGGCCGTCGAATTCGATTCGAAAAATTGCGCATCCTGCTGCAGAACGCGGTCGAAGACCGCCTGCCGCAAATCGGTAACCGCCGAAAGACCCACGTAGTTGATCAGATAATTCGCGGCGTAATCGCACAATCCCTTAATGAGAAAGACGCCCAGGATCGCCACCGCCACCATGGTCCAGACGTTATGAATGGAGGAGGGCACCAGTTCGCTGAGCAGCACCGGGCGCTTGATGATCGGGATCGTCAGCAAGGTCACCGGAGTTTCCGCCGACGCTGGATTCAGCACGCGGTCGAAAATCGGTCCGATTAACAGCGCCGTCAGCGCCTGCGCCACGCCCACGCAGGCCATCAGTACGACTGAAAATAAAAGGTGGGGAGTGTAAGGACGCGAGTAACGCAGCAGCCGCGCCAGCTCTTTCATGCCTTGACCTTCGCGCTAACCACCAGGCGCTCGGCAGCCGCGATCACTTCGCCGGTGGAAATCCGGGCGATGTCCTCGCGCGAGGTCATCACCTGCGCTTCGGTCCGCCACGGGGCCCACGTCACCGGATTAGAAGGTCCAAAGAGCACAACTACAGGCACGCCGAACGCCGCCGCCACGTGCGCCGGGCCGCTATCATTGCCCACGAACAGCGCCGCGCCGGACATCAAGCTCTTCACGTCCTTGAGCGGCGCGGCGCGCCACACCCGAAACTCCGCCAAGCGCGAGGCATCGTCCGCCGGGCCGGCCAGAAATACCGGCTCCAGGCCGTGCGCCTCGCGCAGGCGCCGCGCCACTTCCAGGAAGCGTTCGGCGGGCCAGGTTTTTGCCGCCTCCGATGCGAACGGGTGGATCACCACATAATTTCCCAGATCGTTCGGGGCCACACTTGCGGCGAGCTTCGCGCGTGGGATCTCCCGCCTGGGAACTCCCAGCCAGAACATGGCCGACGCCAGATGTTCCGCCGTATGTACCGGACGCTCCATCCCCAGGATTTCCTGCGCGCGCGGAATCTTGTCGGAATACACGAAACTATAGCGGTGATGGCCGAAGCCCGCCCGGTTGCGCGCGCCGCTCGCGGCCGTTATCAGCATGCTGCGCGTGCCCCCGTGGAAATTCAGGACGAAGTCGCAGCGGTCCGGGTTGACCCATTTTAAATCCGTGGAAATTTCGTCGACGTCCGCGTTGCCCTCGAAAACATCCGCGAAGCGCGGCTCCACCACGAGCTGAATGTGCAAATCAGGCCGGTGCGATTTCAGGAGCGCGAGCGCGGGCGTCGTGAGCACGCAATCGCCCAGCGACCGCAAGCGAATCACCCTGACACGCGCGCCTCGCGGGAGGCTTTCGAGCAATGAAGGCATCGTGAACCGGCGGCTCCGGCTATACTTCCCGATTATTCTTCAATCCGCGCCTCATCTACCAGCATGATCGGGATGTCATCGCGGATCGGATAGACGCGTTTGCACTCGGAACATTTCAGGCCGCTTTCGTCGGGCTTGAGCTCGAGCGGCGCCTTGCACCGCGGGCAAACCAGAATCTCCAGTAATTCCTTACTGATGGCCATAACAAGGCCAGTTTAGCACCGGCACAAAAACGCCGCGCCCTGTTTCCGTCCCGCCGACCCGCAAAGCCTCAGAACCGTACCGGCTGCTGCAGCGTAAAGGAAAGCCGCGTCTCAGACGGGATCCGTACTCGCTGTCCTTTGGTCATCACCTCGGCGGCCGTACCCACGCCCGCGCCGGAGGCGGCTCCAATGGCCGCGCCTTTTCCGCCGCCCGCCACCGCCCCGATAATCGTTCCGAGCACCGCCGTTCCCCCGATCACCTTCGCGCTGCGCGCCCCGCGCGAGCCGCTCTGTTCGGTTACGTTGGTCGTGTTGATATCGACGTTGCGCCCGTTGACGTTCATCGAAACCAGGTCGAGCGTCAGCACGGTGCGCCCCTCGATCTTGCCGGATTGCTGGTCTTCCACCAGCTTGACCACCACATCGGCGCCGCGCGGAACCAGCGTCGCGCCATTGCTCGGATCCATCAGCGGTTCATCGAGCGATGCGCGGAAAGTCTTCCCCGTGGTGTCGCGCTCGGAATCCACGCTATCCACCAGGCGCACCGTCAGCACGGTTCCGGAAGCAATCATTTGCTGGGGAGGAGGCGGCGCGGCCGGAAGCGGAGGGGGCTCGTCTCGATCCCGCCGCACCAGCTCCGGACGGTCGGAGCGCGGTTCATCGCGGCGCTCGCCATCTGGACGGAAGACTCGCGGCTCCGGCGGTGGCGCGGAGTTCGACGCCGCTCCGCCGCCATCAAAATTGATATTGGCCACATCGCCGAGCGAAAACGTGTCCACGCGGTCGCCCACCGCCACGCGAATGCTGCGTGCGTCGCCTCCCAGAAAAGACCCGACCACCGTCCGCCCGTCGCGCAGCGTCACTGTATCGGCGAGCCCGAAGCTCGCGAGCAACAAAGAGGACGCGAAGAGACGCGTGCCCACACCCGTTAGAACCCGCATTTCGATTTACCTCCTGAAAACCCGTGCGATTCTGCGCGCCACCCCTGGCCGCCGACCGCCCGGTTTGCCGAAACTGGTTACCAGAATAGTTCCGCAGGCCGGAGTTTTCAACTGGCTTTGCGATGCCGCAGTCCGCTCAACAGCATGCTGGCGATCTGCCGGCCGTTTTCCAGGGCGTCTTCGTAGGCGGCGTGGCGTTCGGCGCGAGTGAATCCGTAACCCAGGCGGTACAAACGTTCGAGCGACATTCCGACCGCGAACGTGGCTGCGTAAGCTACGCCCGCCTTCGGGATAAGGCCCCCGCCGAAAGGAATTTTACCCACCAGTTCTCGCGCCAGCGCGCGCCACCCGAACGCCCCGGCGACAATCGAGGCAATCTCCGAGCGCTGCTCCCGATACCCGATCGCGCGATCGCTCGCCGCTGCCAGCAGGAACGCCATGCGGATCTGGTTCATCGTAAGAAAAGCCGTGTCCGAGGTGAATTCGCCTACCGCCCACGGGATCACGGCCAAGGTGGGGATCACATCGGGAAGCGCCGTCGCCAGGCAGAACATCGCGTTTTCCTTGGCGATGCTGCGGATGATCCTGATGCGCCGCCGGCCTCCGGAAAGGAGCCAGTTGGCGCGCGAGCGGAAGCATCAGATCTTCACGGCTGCGCAGAATGGCGCGGACACAGTCATCCGGAGCTTCCGGATCGAATTCGAAGGTTTTGGCGGGACGCAGCAGGGAGGTGTGGTAGATGTGGATGTCGCAACCCGGGCCGCCCCCGCGCACCAGCACCCGGACAGCTTCGGCGCGACGCTCCGGCGAAAAATGCGGCGGTGCGAAGAACTGCTCCATCTCCCCGAGCTCTTCATCGGAAGCGGCTACCAGGCCCACCCGTATGGGCCTTTCCGCCTGCTCCCGCAATTCCCGAGGATTCAGCGTCGAGAGCGCTTGCTTTAGCTGACGCAGGATAGCGACGGCCATGGTCGTTTAGTGGCGTTTCGCCCCTGTGCGAAACATCACTTCAATACCTCGTCTCCATCTTAGCCCAATTCCGACCCTCTCGATGTCAATACCCCTGTCCAGGTATTCCAGGACAACTTGATTGGCCGGGTGCCACCCCAGGGCGGGGGCTACTAGAACGAGCCTCGGCGGCTCTTTGCTCAACGCAATGCCCGGGAAATACCCTCGTTCGGTGAATTCACTCCGGTCCAGGTGCCATTTGACGCGCATCCAGTAATCCAACCCCTGGAGCGGCAGATGGATGTCCTCACTGGCCTTCAGTTCCAGGATCGCGAGCCTCCCGGAGCGATCCACTGCCAACAGGTCGAGAATTCCGCGTGAACCACCGGCAATTTCGGGTACTTGTCCGTAAACCGGCGAGCTCAGGAGGGTGGCATCCAGGGCTTCCATATCTTTCCTGACCTCCGATTCCATCCACGTTTCCGGCTGCCGGGTATAGAGCGGATTGCGGGGATCGGCTGCATCCGCGTGACGCACCCGCGCAATCCCGCGCGCCAGTTCCTCCACTTCCGCGAGCGTCGCCTCCTCCACCCTCGATTCGTCGGTGTGGATCGACTTCACCTCGCGGACCACTCTCTTCCGGTCCAGCCCGAAGCGGAGCTGGCCGTTCCCGGCGCGCGCGAACTCCAGGCCGCGCACGGCGAAGGATACGGACCCGTCCTGGCGCGGGCGGCGTTCCACGGCGTCGATTCGTCCAATGCGCTCGGCCCAGCGAATCAGAACTGGCGATTCCTCTGCAAGCGGCCGCCGTTGCGGCTCCAGACGTGTGTCCAGATTCGTATAATCGCCTGGATTTACGCGCTGCTCCCAGCCGCCCGTTGCGCCGCTCCCGTGCGTGTAAACCAGAAACTTCGCGGCTTGCGGATTCAGATACCGTACGCGATGGCAGGTGGACGCCTCGGCGCCCGCCGGCACGAAAATCGTGAGGCCTTCCACCACCAGCCGCTGTTCGCGGCGCCGCAAATAATCGAGCCAGATCAGGCCGAAGGTCAACGCATCTTCCGGCGCGGACGCCTCCTCCGGCGCACCGATCGCCGCGAGCCCGGTTTGCCCTTTCCGCAAAAGAGCCCGCGGAAAGCTGGGCGAAAGGCTATGCTCCAGGTCCTGCTCCGCACTGAGTTCGGCAATCCGCCAATCCGCGAACTGGCGCTGCAGGGATTCCCGGAAACGCTCGCGATACTTGAGCCGCGCTCCCCGCCGGCCCGCATCCAGGTTCGCGGCGCGTCCCATGTCGATCAGACTCAGAGTTCCCGGCCGTCCGCCAAAGCGTTCGATTTCAAGCTCCAGGCGGCCCGGCCGTTCGAGCCGCACCGACGTCACCCGCCTCGCGAGGTTCCGCGTCTCGCTCCAGCATTCGAGGGTGAGGGTGCCCGCGCGAAGCCCCGCGACGAACGTCTCCGGCGTGATCGCGAACGGATCTTCTCCGGGCTCCATCAGAACTGGTTCTTGGCTGGCTTTGAGAAAACGCTCAATCGCCAGGTGAGCCTCGCGCGGACCTGCGCGGGAGGCCTTCCCGGGTGCGGGTTGCAACGTTCACATTATGGCATTTGCCCGGCTCGCCTCCTACCCCGGGTGCGGATCACTCCATCTCCCTACGCAATTTCTCCTGCCGGATCCGTCGCTTCCCGTTCGGTTCGCCCATCGCTCGCCGCAGACCGTGGGTATTCTCCAGGCAAGAAGTCCGGGTGTTCTATCGTCGGAGTACCGGCTCGCTAAAGCGCGGCGTCCTAGGCCACGAAGCGCCATGCAAAATTCTCGACCCATGAAAATTGGGCCGGGGAAATGGGCGAAATCGAGTCGATCCGTGAGTATCGAAAGACTCATCGGACGCTGCCTTCCGTGAGTGGCAGCAAGGGGCCCCGAACAAACCACCCGGTAACAGAGGACCGAAAGCGGAAAACGGAAAACACGACCATTAAACAAAGCGGCAAAGCGGAATCGATCACTCAACGGGGCCGCCACAGCGATGGAGCCGAAATGAGCGGGCGCAGAGCAAAGGCCGCATGCCCGGACTTGAGAAAAAGACGCGCGCCCCAGGACTAGCTCCGCGCGAATGGACCGGTCCCTCTTGCCTCCAGCATCTGAAAAAGGAGAATTGGTGAATAATTTTTTGCAGCGCACATCGCCCGATTCGCGGGTATCGCCCGATCCGCGGGATTTGCAGCATCCCGACGCCCACGCTCCCTGGAGCCAGTGGCAAGAGGAGCAGACCCTCCACGTCGTGGTCCCCTACAGCAACTGTTTTCGCTGGCGAAGACGCCGCGAGCTGGTGAACGATTGCATTCGTCACTTGCGCGGCATGGCCAACGTCGACTTGCATGTCGTGGAGCTGGCCTACGGCGACCGGCCTTTTGAGGTGACCGGCGCCCACGCGAACGACGTGCAATTACGCACCGCAAGCGAGCTGTGGCACAAGGAACAGCTCATCAACATCGGCGTCTCGCGATTTCCCGCAAACTGGAAATACGGCGCGTACGTCGACGGAGATTTTCATTTCACGCGCCACGACCTCGGGATCGAAGCCATTCACCAGCTCCAGCACTACGACTTCGTGCAACTCTTCAGCTCCTACGCGGATCTGAGCGGCGAGACCTATGGAACGGGCCACCGCCCGCTGCGCATCAACAATGGATTCGCCTACAACTATATTCAGAATGGACATCGTCTCCCCGCGGGCTATGAAAACGGGGGCTGGAAGCAACCGGGCCTGGCGGACTATTCCGGAGCCGTGCTCCCCGCATCCGGCTTGAACGCAGCTGCGCCCGGTTCAACCCCGCCTTCCGTTCCAAAGCTTGGCGTGGGCGCGACGGGCGGTGCGTGGGCCTGGCGGCGCTCGGCCTTCGATACCGTCGGCGGCATGCTCGACGTGTGCGCCCTGGGCCACGGGGATTGGTTCATGACGTTTGGTCTGGTGGCCGAAGTCGCGCCCGACATGCACGTCAACGGCTATTCGGCGGACTATCTCGGCGCCATTTACGCCTGGCAGCGCAACGCGGCGAAATTGAATAAGAACATCGGCTATGTGGATTGTTTCGCCACGCACCACTTTCACGGGGCGAAATCGCGGCGCGGATACTCCAGCCGGGACATCCTGCTGGTTAAGAATCGCTTTGCGCCCACCACGGATCTCAAAAAGGACTGGCAGGGCGTTTACATGTTGAGCGGGAATAAGCCGGCCATGCGGGACGATTTCCGCCGCTATTTTATTTCCCGGAGCGAAGACGATCCGGGAACCTACGGCGACGCCCCGGCCGCGGCGTAGCGCGCGCCCCGTCTCAAATCCAGGCCGAAGCCCACGTTCAAACATGATTTGCCCCATTGGCTCGCGGCCGCCCGCACGGCGGCCCTCGGAGTTCCCACCCGTCCTCGCGATTCCCCACCGCTACACTGGAAAATGTCATGAAACATTCTGGTTTAGATCCTCGGACTGGCTGTCGCTTCGTTTTCACCGCCCTGATTTGTCTCCTCGCGAGTTCTCTCACGGCCTCGGCCGAAGTGCATACCATGACGCTGCGGGAAGCAGTCTCTCTCGCGCTCATGCAAAATCCCGATTTGCTCCTCGCGCGCCTCGACGAGCAAAAAGCGCGGTATGAAGTCACCATCGTCCACGACCCCTTCGCGCCCAAGATTTTCGCGGGCAGCGGAGGAGCGTATACGTACGGGTATCCCAGCTCGATCGATGGCGCCGCGCCCTCCATCGTCCAGGCGCGCGCCTCCATGGCGATCTTCAACCGGCCCCAGCAGTACCTGGTGAAGCAGGCGCAGGAAGCCTTGCGCGGTACGCAGATCGATACGGCGAAGCGCCAGGAAGAAGTGGTCTACCGCGTGGCGACGCTTTTTCTGGACGTGGAACAGGTAACCCGCAGCGTGGCCGCCGCCGGACGCCGCGTCGATACGCTGGCCCGCGTCGTGGAGCTCACCGAACAGCGCGTTAAGGAAGGCCGCGAGCTGCCGATCGAATCAAAAAAGGCCGGCCTCGCCGTGTTGCGCGCCCGCCAGCAGGTGGAGTCTTTATCGCTCGATCTCGACGCGGGCGAGACCAGCCTTGCGCTCGCGCTGGGCATGGGAGCTGGGGATCGCGTGCGCCCCGCCGCCGCGGAGCGTCCGCCGGTGAGCGTGCCGGCCTCCGAGCAAGCCACCATCGATCAGGCGCTTGCCAACAGCACCGAGCTCAGGAGTTTGCAATCCAACATCGCCGCGAAGGAGCTGGAAGTGAAAAGCGACCGCGCCGCGTGGCTCCCTAAAATCGATCTGGTCGCCCAATACGCCTTGTTCGCGCGCTACAACTACGTGGATTATTTTCAAAAATTCCAGAGCAACAACGCCGAACTTGGCGCCTCCATCACATTTCCCCTGCTCCTTGGCCACAAGAGCTCGGCCGAGGCTTCCGCGGCCGAGGCGGATATCGCCAAACTGCGGATCGAAACCATGCGGACCCGCGAACGCATCGCGAACGACACGCGTACCACCTACAACAATTTGAAGCGCACCGAATCCGTGCGCGACGTGGCCCGCGCGGAGCTCGACGTGGCGCGTGAGGAGCTCACCATCGCGCTCGCGCAAATGGACGAAGGACGCGTGCCGCTCGCCTCCGTGGAGGCTGCGCGCGCGACCGAAGATGAAAAGTGGCTCGCCTACTACGACGCGCAGCACGCGGCTGAAATCGCCCGGTTCAACGTCTTGCGCCAGACGGGAACGCTCGAAGCCGCGCTCCGGTAAACCCGATTCCGGCAGCTATCGTTTCTTCATTCGTACGAGCACGCCGCTAGGCCGGACCTCCAGGCTATCGATTCCAGCGCCCAGTTCGAATGGCTGCCCTACCTTGGCCGTGGGAAACAGCGGAATCAGAAACGTCTTGATCATAAAATCCAGCAGCGAACCCGACATCGCGACGTTCGAAATTTCGACGCGCGTCGGCGTCGCCGTGGCGTAGCCGCCGCCGTTCGATTCGATGCGCACAGCGGCCAGCACCGGATGTTCGCCGCCCGCGAGCATCGCCCCGGCCGCGCCCAGCTGCTTCCCATGCGCCTCGAGGACCTTGGCGAAATCGATCACCGCCGAACCGGTGGCCGCGCCCGTCTCGAGCACTACTTTCGGCGCGGTTACGCCCGGATAAAGTTCCGGGACGCGGATCCGGACCCAGGCGTCGATTTCCTCTGCGGTAAAGGCGACCACCGATCCGGGACGGGCCTGGCCGTTCGTGAGCAGTCCTACTTTCGTGGCAGCGCGATCGAATGCCGCATCGCCCGCGTTCAACGCCGCGGGAATCAGCAGCGCGATAAACATCGCGCCCACCCGCAAAACGCCAGCGGAAAAAGTCCTCCGCATGATCTTCACGATGATGTTCACGGCTTTTCCGCGGCCGGCTTCCCCTGCTCGTCATGAGAAGCCGCCGTATTGTGTTTTGCGGCGTCTTCGATTGCCGCGAGCTGCTGGCGGATGACCGGGGCATCGGAAACCTCCGGATTCTTTTCGAGGAAAGCGCGCAGCAGCGGCGCGGCCCCGGCGTAATCGTGTTTCTGCGCGAGAATCAGCCCGAGCACGTAGGGCGCGCGCCCGTTTTTATGCGTTGGATCGCGCTCGAGCGCCTCCCGCGCGCTCTTTTCCGCCAGGTCCAGATTTCCCAGCTGTAAATTCGCGACGCCGCTCAAATAGTACGCGTCCGGATAATCGATCGGGTCCAGCCGCAAAATGGTTTCCGTATCGCCGGCGATCTCCTGCCATTTGGATTCGCGCAGCGCGATCCAGGCCAGCCGTTCATACGGAGGAATATATTTCGCGTCGGCCGCCACGGCCTGCCCGTAGGCTGTGCGCGCGTCATCGAACTGCTCTTTCTGTTCGTTTAAACGCCCCAGCTCGAACCACGCCGCCGCATAGCGCGGATAAAGACTCACCGCCTTTTCAAATTCCTTCTGCGCCTCCGCCGGGTTCTTTTTGTTCGCCGCTTCCTGCCCCTTCTCGAAAGCCTTCCGGGCGTCCTTGGGCGCGAGCGAGGACGTCGCGCTGACGGTTAAACCATCCACGTTGGCAATGCGCCGCAGAATTATGGTTCCGACGTCGGGATTGTCGAGATACCGCGAGTTCGCAAGCGATAGCATTTCTGTCCGGAATCCCGGCAGCGTGAAGCGCAGATCGCAATCGAGCAGGCCCCGGTCGCCGCGTGATCGCGTAGGAACGCCCAGCGGACCTCCCACCGTCTGAGTCTGGCTGCTGACGTCCGGCAGTTCATCGCCGCGGCCAACCTCGAAACTGAAGCGGCCCTTCAGATCCGTGTACCCTTCGACGCGCACCACTCCGCCGCACGCCCGGTCGATCTTCACCGGCTGGGGAAGCGCCGCGCCGTCGCTCAGGACGACTTTGCCGGAGACATAAACATTGCGCTGGCCCGTGGAACTCGGTTCGCCTAAGGTTGGTGTGTTAGTGCCGTTGCCGAGCGAGCCGCCGCGCCCTCCGAAGCCCCCGGAAGTCCCGCCGCCGAGCGAGCCGCCGATCTGCGCCCATCCGGGAACGGCCGCTAGAGTCGCCACGAGCCCGATCGCCAGAATACGCATACGTCCTCCCGCCTGCCACGATTATACGCCCCGCTCGGCGCGTCCGACCCGCTCCGCGATACGCCCCGCTCCGCTAAACGATCCTCTCCGCGCGGCATCGTCTGCGCTTCGCGATTCCGTGGATGCTCCGAGGGAACGAGGGCTGTCGCTACTTCGCTCCGCCGGTGCTTCCAACCGGCAGCTTGACTGCGGGAGCGGGCAGCGGTTTCCGGGGCAGCAGCTCGGGACGATTGGCCGTCTGATAAACAATCGTAGCGATGACCGCCGCAGCCTGCATCAGATCCTCGGCGTGCACGTGATCGAGCGTATCCACTTGCGAATGATGCGTGACGCGGTCGTAATCCATGGGGTCCTGAATGAACTGGAAACCCGGCAGGCCCACCGCGGCGAAGGATAAATGATCCGTGCCGCCGGTGTTGCGGATGGAGATCGTACTGACGCCTTCATCGCGAAACGGCGCGAACCACTGCTCGAAAATGGGCCGCATGGCGTCGTTGCCCTGCAGATATACCCCGCGAATTTTTCCGGTGCCGTTGTCGAAATTAAAATATCCCGAAAGCTTGGCGTGCTCCGCCGTGAGCTTCATCGAATCCGCATCTCCGAAATGCTTTGTCACATAGCCTTTCGATCCGAAAATCCCTTCTTCCTCGCCGCTCCATAGACCGATGCGCACGGTACGATCCAGATTCAGGTTCAGCGTCTTTAAAATGCGCATCACCTCGATCATCACTGCCGAGCCGGCCGCGTTATCCGTGGCGCCGGTTCCGCTGTGCCAGGAATCCAGATGCGCGCCGATCATCACGACCTCGTCTTTTTTCGCGCCGCCCGGAAGCTCCGCGACAACGTTATAAGCGTCCACGTCGGTAGGCGAAGACTCGGCCGCCAAGTTCAAGCGCATCTTTACCGCGATCTTCTTTTCCACCAGCCGCGCCATCCGGTCGTATTGCTCGCGCGTAACCAGAAACGACGGCGGCGCGAGCGTTTCCTTGGCCTCCCAGGGTCCTGCGGCCTGCGGAAAAATCAAGCCATCGAAGGATCCGAGAGAAGTGTTGAGCACCGCGAGCGCGCCTTCTTCTTTCAGAAATTTCGCGCGCCGGTTGTTCACCGCGCGCCGTTCATCGCCCAACTGTTCGAGCACGCCGGGCGGCAGCTTGCGGAAAAACGCGCGTTCTTCTTCAGGATCTTCGGGGATTTCCAGATTGAGGACTTCAGAGAGTTTCGCGACCGGCTCGGGCGCGGCCGCGATGTCGCTCAGCTCTTTCTCCGTGTAGCGCGAAAACAAAGGCTGTGTCTGGGGCGCGATCTCCCGCGGCCGGGCCAACAATACGATCTTGCCCCGTAACTTTCCCTTCCACGCGGCGATGTAGTGATCCAGATCTTCCTGTAGCTTTTTCGGATCGAGCGTCTGGCGGGGACCTCCGTAGGGCGCATAAAGCAGGTCGCCCGTGACGGGACCTCGCGTGGCGTCCGACCACGCCATCGGCGCGGCATCCAGCACCGCGTAGCGTGGCTCCAGCATCTCGATCGAGTATTGCTTCAGCGCCCAGCTACGGCCGAATGTGCCCCACTTTTCAAGCGCGGCGTTTTCCGCTCCGTAACTCCGCAACCGCTGGACGGCCCAGTCGGCGGCCTGTTGGAACTCGGGCGACGCGGTCAGGCGCGGGCCATAGACGTCCGTTAGATAGCCGAGAGTATCCATCACCTGCGAGTGATCGAAGGCCTCCAGCTTGATGCGCGCGACGAGTCCGAGATCCGGCCGGTCGCCGCGAACCGCGTTGGTTTCCTGCGCATGCGCCGGCGTCAAAAGCGCCGCCAGCGCGCATAATCCCGTGACCATCCACATTTTGTGCCGCATGCCGCGATTATACGGCGAGCGCAAGCACGCGGCAATCAGGCGTCGTATTTCTCGAGCTCTAACTGGTCGCCCTTCGCCGTGCGCGATTTCTCGATCATCCCGACCGGCAGCTCGATGGTCGAATGCGCGCGAAAGCTCAAGGAAAGCCGGCTCCGGACCATGTTAGGCCGCACCTTGGTGACAACTCTTTTCTTATTGATGAACACCACGTCGATGGCGAACTTCATGAAGAAGGAGTGCACGCCCTCGCACGGGACAATCCACAAGCCTTCCCCTTCGGCGAGACCGGTGTGCTTCAACAGGCCGCGTTGCCGCGCAGGAGATGTATCGGCGATATCGGCACGGTCGGCGAGAGTGGTGCCTTTAGTGACGTTGCGGATGCGGAGCTTCAAGCTGCCATTTTACATTAAGACCCGCGCGTCGACCGCTAGGGATAGCCGTCGTGAAACTGCCCGATCAGTAGGCGCGAAGGCCTGCCCTTTGGCATTCGGCCGATTTATTCGTGGCTGCTAGCTTGACATGAGTTGTATAAAAGATATACATTTAATTGTACTTATGAGCAACTTACTCGACAGTGCAAGGGCCGAACTTCAGGCTCTATTAGAGCAGAAGTCACTTATAGATAGTAAGATAGCCGCTATCGAACAGACGATCCAAATTCTTGAGCCAACGTATGGAAAAACGCCCGTCTGGCCTTCTCTTGCAGCAAATCTTCTTCTAACGGCTAATGAACTTGGACTTACATTTGCGGTTCGCAAGGTGCTCGAGTCTCGCCCGAACACCGAGCTTTCTCCGGTATCCGTACGGGATCACGCGGTGATGGCGGGCTACAGTTTTGAGGAGCGCTCCAATCCGATGGCAGAAGTTCATCAAATTCTCAAGCGCTTAGCGGAAAGCGATCCCAGGTTCGTTGCCGTACCGCAGAGCGGTGGGACATGCTATAAGTTTGACCCGAGCGTACCTGCGCCGAGACTCCTAAGGCGTCGCATAATACGACAATCGCAGCCGCAGCCGCCAGCGCCGCTGCAACCGCAGCCGCCGGAAAAGGCGTCGTGATTGGAGTGGCCATCAGACAGTGAAAGAACGGAGCTCTCAATGGCCGTCCACCAAAGCGCCACGCGTGCTCGCGGCGTTGCTGCGCATCGGCTGGCGAGTGAAGCGTCAAACAGGATCTCATCGAGTGCTCGCGAAGCCCGGCTCGCCAGATTACGTATTCGCATATCACGACCGAAAAGAGCTCGGACGCGGCGCATTGGAATTGATGGGGAAGAAAACTGGTTTGCGCCCGAAAGACCTATGAGTCTTTACGCGGCACCTTACGCGGCGAATGAAACTCTCATCTGGCCCGGCACTGCCTCGCCATGCTCCAGGCGGTCGGCGATCACTCGCAGTGCGAGCGCTTCGGCGGAAGCGAGGGCTTGCTTGCGAGTTCGTCCATAGGCGGTAACTCCAGGCAACGCTGGGATATCGGCGATCCACCGCCCGTCGTCTTCGCGCGAGAATTCGACTTTCAGATCGAAAGCCTCCGCTGGAGCTGCTTGTTTCATCGCTTCAACAACGAGTGTAACAGCTACAATGAAAGGAAGGAGGGACCATGGAGGCCAAACCTGTGGATTCTTCGCATCTGGAATCTTCGCATCTGGAAAAAGCTACTTTCGCGGCGGGATGTTTTTGGGGCGTCGAGGCGACCTTCCGGCGGCTGGCGGGCGTGAAATCCACGCAAGTCGGCTACACCGGCGGTCTCACCGAGGAGCCTACGTATCACGACGTGTGCACCGACCGCACCGGGCACGCCGAGGCGCTCGAGGTGACCTACGATCCGCAGGTGGTCAGCTTTCACGATCTGCTCGAAGTGTTCTGGGACAATCACAACCCCACGACGCTCAATCGCCAGGGCCCCGACGTCGGTTCACAGTATCGCTCGGCGATTTTTTATCATTCGCCGGAGCAGGAAGCCGAAGCCAAGCGATCGAAAGACGAGGCGCAGAAGCGGTTTTCGCGGCCGATCGTCACCGAGATCAAACCCGCCGTGACGTTTTGGCCGGCCGAGGAATATCATCAGCAGTATCTCGAAAAACGCGGCCTCGCGAATTGCCATATTTAGGCTGACGCATTTAGGCTGCCCCAGTTAAGAAATGTCCCGATCTCGAATCCCCGCGGCTCGAATCCAGCCGACCCCGGCGGAGGCGCTTTTCCGTCATGATTCGCGGAACCCACTACACTGTTACAAGACCCTCTAGCAAGGACCGCCGTAGCATCGCATGAAAATCGGATTTGTCAGTCTCGGATGCCCGAAGAACCTCGTCGATACGGAGGTGATGATGGGCCAGCTCGCCCAAGCCGGGCATGAGCTGACGCCGCACCCCTCCGACGCCGACGTCATCGTTGTGAACACCTGTAGCTTCATCGATCCCGCCAAGCAGGAATCGGTCGACACGATTCTCGAAATGGCCGAATACAAGAAGACCGGGCGCGCGCGGAAGCTGATCGTCGCGGGCTGCCTGGTGGAGCGTTTTCGCGGGGAAATTCAGAAGAGCCTGCCCGACGTGGATGCGCTCGTCGGAACCAACGAACTCGAGAGCATCACCGCTTTATGCGAGGGCGTAGAGCCGAAAGCGAATCCGCTCGAGGCGTATCTTTATCATGACGCCACGCCCCGCGTTCTCTCGACGCCCAAGCACTACGCCTACATTAAAATCGCCGAGGGCTGCGATCATCCGTGCACCTTTTGCGTGATCCCGCAGTATCGCGGTGCGTTTCGCAGCCGGCGCTTCGAATCGGTGATCTCCGAAGCCACGCGCCTGTTTTCACAGGGCGTGCGTGAGATCAATCTGATTGGCCAGGACACCACGTGCTACGGCGAGGATTTTGGTCTGAAAGACGGGCTGGCGGTGCTGCTTGCGCGGCTCGCCCAAATTGAAACCGATCATCCGAAATGGGTGCGCTTTCTGTATGCGTATCCCAACAAAGTCACGCAGAAGCTGCTCGACACGCTGGCCGAACATGCGGCTCTCGTGAAATATATCGATATGCCCTTGCAGCATGCGAGCGCCCACGTCCTCAAGCGCATGAAGCGCGGCGCGAGCGGCGACATTTTCCTGAAGCTCATCGAGCGCATTCGCCGGACCATTCCGGGTGTGGCCATCAGAACCAGCATGATCGTCGGATTCCCCGGCGAAACCGACGCGGATTTCGAGGAGCTATGCCAGTTCGCGGAAGCGGCGCGCTTCGAGCGGCTGGGCGTGTTTTCGTATTCCGATGAGGACACCAGCAAAAGCTCGCAACTCGACGCGAAAGTGGGCGCGCGCGCCATTTATCAGCGCAAACGCAGGCTGATGAGCCTGCAGCGCAAGATCTCCCGCGCGGCAAATCGCGCCCTGGTGGGCCGCGAGATGCAAGTGCTCGTCGAAGGCGCCTCCGCCGAATCCGAACTCGTATGGGAAGCGCGACTGGCGACGCAGGCGCCCGATATCGACGGCGTGTGCTACATCTCCGAGCCCGGCGAGAGTCCTTTGCGCGCCGGGGAATTCCGCACCATGCGCATCACCAAGGCCCACGATTACGATCTCACCGGGGACCTGGTGGACATAGACCCTTCCGCGCACGAACGAAAATCCGCCTCGCGAGACTCTCTGATCCAGCTCGTATGAAGTGTCCGATCTGCCACAAGACGGTCGCCTTCGGCGATCCGGAAATGCCTTTTTGCAGCGAGCGCTGCCGTCTCATCGATCTGGGCAACTGGGCTTCGGAGAAATACGTGATCTCCTCGCCGATCGAATCGCACGAGGAACAGGAGCTGCGCGGCTTTGAAGATGTAGACGACAAACCCCCCAGGAACAAAGGCTCGCGCGAGTGAAGACGCTGGCCCGCTCGATCGCGACCTGGTTTGGGCTCGGGTATGTTCCTCGCGCCCCCGGCACGGCGGGATCGCTCGACGCCATCGCGATGGCGTGGGTGCTCGAAAGATGGCTGCGCTATGAATCCCACGAGCCGCTCTCCCCGCTCTCTTTCGGCGTGCTGGGCGTCGCGCTTGCGATTCCCGGAATCTGGGCGGCGGGAGTGGTTGCCCGGGAGATGGGCCGGAAGGATCCGCAGATCGTGGTCGTGGATGAAGTCGTGGGCCAGTGGATCGCCCTGGCCGGCGCCACTCACCTGAACTGGAAGAGCTGGCTTGCGGCGTTCGCCCTGTTTCGTTTGTTCGATATCTGGAAACCGACGCCGGTGCGCCAGCTGGAGCGGCTGCCGGGCGGGGTGGGCATCGTGGCCGATGATGCCATGGCCGGCGTGTACGCCGCGCTTGTATTGTTGGTAGCCGGATGGTTCAATCTTTATTAGTCCTCTCTTTATATGCCTTTCCGCAAAGCCGCCGAAACCCGACCGCAGATCAGTGAAGTGACGCCGTTCGCGGCCATTCCGGGAGGCGAATTTCAGATTCGCGGCAAGGGATTGGCGGGCGCCGAGAGACCTTCGGTGCACTTCGGAGACGCGGCGGCGCCGGTGGTGATCGGCTCCGATTCGCTGCTGATCGTGCGCGTCCCGGAAGGCGCCACGGCGGGCGAGCTGGTGATCGGCATGAATCAGCACGCGAGCTCTCCCTACACCTGCGGAATCGGCGTGCAGATCGCCGAAGGGCTCCATCCGGTTTCGAATCCGGTGGTCGACCAGCGCGGAAATATTTTCACCACCTTCAGCGGATCGCCCGGGCAGAAGGCCGCGGTCTCGATCTACAAAGTGGAGGCGGGGGGCGCGCTGACGCCGTTCGTCAGCGACCTGATGAATCCAACCGGGCTTGCGCTCGACGCCGACGATGTCTTGTATGTTTCCAGCCGTCACGAAGGTACTGTGTATCGCGTGTCCGCGTCGGGAACCGTTTCGGTGTACGTCGAGGGGATGGGCGTGGCTACCGGCATCGTCTTCGACCGCGAAGGCAATCTTTACGTCGGCGATCGCAGCGGGACGGTATTCAAAGTGAGCCGGGAGCGGCAGATTTACGTGTTCGCCACCATCGAGCCGTCGATCGCGGCCTATCATCTGGCGTTCGGTCCCGACGGATATCTTTACGTGACGGGACCCACGACGTCGAGTTTCGATGCGGTTCACCGGATCTCGCCGGACGGCCACGTGGACACGTTCTACCGCGGCCTGGGACGTCCGCAGGGGATGGCCTTCGATATTCAGGGCAACCTGTATGTCGCCTCCTCGCTCGGCGGAAGGCGCGGCGTGGTGCGGATCACGCCCGAAAGCCAAGCGCAGTTGTTTCTCTCCGGTCCTTCGATTGTGGGCGTGGCGTTCACGCCGTCGAAAGCCATGATTCTGGCCACGGCGAATTCGTTGTTCCGCGTGCAGACGGGCATTACCGGGCGGCCGCTGCTCTAGACATGAGCGTGAGCCGATGAGCAGCGTAGCGCGGGCCGAGGGCGAAATCATCGCGGTGGGTTCGGAGCTGCTCACGCCGGACCGCATGGACACCAACTCGCTGTATCTCACCAGTCAGTTGAACGGCCTGGGGGTCGAGGTCGGCCGCAAATCGATTGTCGGAGACGATCGCGCGCGTCTGGCGGCCGAGATTCGCGCGGCGCTCGAACACGCGGGTCTGGTCATTCTCACCGGCGGGCTCGGTCCCACCGAAGACGATGTCACGCGCGAAGCGGTGGCCGATGCGCTGGGGCGTTCGCTGGTGTTCCGGCAGGATCTTCTCGATACGCTGATGCAGCGCTTCGAGCGGCTGAATCGCAAAATGGCGGATAACAACCGCCGCCAGACGTTCGTCGTGGAAGGCGCCGAGCCTCTGCCCAATCCGCGCGGAACCGCCGCGGGGCAGTGGATCGAGACGGACGGGCGCGTGGTGATGCTGCTTCCCGGACCACCGCACGAATTGAAGGCCATGTTCGAGGCCGAATGTATGCCCCGGCTGATCCGGCGCCTGCCGCCGCAAGCCATCGGCACGCGGTTCTACCGTGTCTCCTGCATGGGAGAGTCGGATCTGGACCAGCAGATTTCGCCCATCTACAAACCGTTTGAAAATCCCGCGACCACGATCCTCGCGGGTCTGGGCGATATTCAGATTCATCTGCGCGCCCGCGCGCGCACTGCCGAGGAGGCCGAGCAACTGCTTGCGCAGGTGGCCCCGCGCATCGAGGAAAAACTAGGGGACAAGATTTATTCCTGCGACGGTTCGCCGCTTGAGGAAGTGGTGGGCCGCATGCTGCGCGAGCGCGGCGCGACTGTGAGCGTTGCCGAAAGCGCCACCGGGGGCGCACTGGGGGAGCGGATCACATCGGTCGCGGGCAGCTCCGATTATTTCGTGGGCGGGTTTCTCGCCTATACCGGGCGGCTGAAGACGGAGCTGCTCGGTGTGGAAGCAGCGATGCTCTCCCGGCATTCGGCGGTGAGCGAGGAAGTGGCCGCGGCGATGGCGGATGGTGCGCGCGCCCGCACGGGTTCCACCTTCGCCCTTGCGGTCACCGGGGAAGCCGGTCCCGAGAGCGCGAGCGGGGCTCCTGTCGGGACGGTGATTATCGGTTTGGCCGCCGAAGGAAAAGCTCCGGAATCCAGGCGTTACAACCTTTTCGGCGACCGCCACGGGATCCGCGCGCGCGCCACCACCTGGGCGCTCGACGATTTGCGCCGGGCAATCCGCGGAAATCCGCGCTAAGGTCCGGAAACGTCTCAACTTTGCGCAAGCCCCTGCCGATATGGCAAATGTGGCGACCACATCGGTTCCGCTCTTCGAAGCGGGTGTTCCAGTACCCAACAAGCTAAAACAAAAGGCTTTACGGTCAATTGGCGCGCTGCCGCCCTTCTCCCCGATTCTGAACAAGTTGCTCGCGTCGCTCGCCTCCGAGGATGTTTCCTTCAGCAAACTGGCGGATTTAATCGAGAAAGACACGGTGGTGTCCGGAAATGTGCTGCATCTCGTGAATTCAGCGCTTTACGCCCGCCGGGGCACGGTGAATTCGGTGCGGCACGCGTTGTCGCTATTAGGCGTCAATAAACTCCGCAACGCGATTTTGGGCATGTCCATTACGCGCATGTGGAACCAGGTGAAGACCCCTCCCGGGTGGTCGATGGCGCGCTTCAATCTGCATTCGGTAGGGACCGCGCAATTGGCCGACATGCTCGCGCAAAAGATCCCGGTTTCCTATCCCGAAGGTGCGTTCATCGCGGGGCTGCTCCACGACATCGGTCAATTACTGATCGCGATCAGTCTGCCGGATCAGTATGTTCTGATCGTCGAAAGAGCCCGCGAGGAAGGTTGTTCCATGGGGGAAGCCGAAGGCGACATGCTGGGCTTCACGCACGCCGAGCTTTCGGCCGACGCGCTGGTCTCCTGGAACTTGCCGGTCCCGATCCAGGAGGCCGTTCGCGATCATCATCTGAGCGTTGCGGCCGAAGCGGGCGGTACGCCGCTCGCCGCCGTGGTGAGCGCCGCCGACCGTTACGTGAATTCCTCCGGTTCCTCCATCGTGGCGCCTCAGGCTGCCTCGGTTGCCGATCCGTCGGCCATCGGAGGGTTCGGATTGACCCCCGAGGCGCAACGCGCGCTGCTTGCCGATTTCGAGGTCGAGTTCGGAAATATGAAGCCGTTTTTCCGCTAAACACTTGAACCGGGCCTCCGGCCCGAGAATCGGGCCTCTGGCCCGCTCCCGATCCCTTTTCCGTTTGAGCCGCAACGCGATCTTTAGGAGCCGCGTCTTTCTCTCTGTTTGCTACACTAGACTTCCGGCCTTTTCCCCAGTGAGGAGTAATGTGAGAGTGACCCTGCGACCCGCATGGCTGTTGTTGTGTCTGTTGTTGTGTTTGTTGGATATGCCGCTTCTTCTGTGCGGACAAGCGCAAACGCCCGCGACGCCCGCTACTCCAGCGGCGCAGACTCCCACGCCTCCGGCGACGCCTGCGCCCGCGGCCACCACGACCACCCCGCCTTCGCCCGGCGGCCTGCCCCCGCCGAAGTACACGCCCAACTTATCGAATACGGGCACCGGTCTCTCGATCGAGCCGTTTTATTGGCTCACGCGCGGAAAGATGCTCCTGCGCACCGGGGACGACAACATCAACAACGGGGTTTCCAGCGATCTGGACTACCCGGGAAAAATCGATCATGCCTACGGAGCAACCGTGATCGTTCCGGTGAACAATAACAGCTCGATTCGTTTTACGTATTTCCAGACCGCGATGATGAACGGCGGCACCGTTACGTCCGAGAATCTGAATCTGTTTGGAACCGCGATCTCCCTGGGAGATCCTCTCGCGAACCAAGCCCAGCTTGCCAACTACAAGCTGTCCTACGATTACGTGACTTATTACTGGAATAAGAAGCGCGGCGACATTCGAATGAAGACGCTGTACGAAATCCAGTACACGACGATTAGCACTTCGTTCGACGATTTCCAGCTGCAAACCGACGGGAGCTATAACGTCAATCCGGGGAGCGGAACGACCCAGATCATTTTGCCGACGCTCGGTCTGGGCTTCGACGGCACTCTTTCAAAGCACCTGCGCTGGGAGACGCGCACCACGGGTTTCGGAATTCCGCATCGCGCCAAAATCGCCGACGGTGAGGGCAACCTGGCTGTGCGCTTTGGGCGGTTCGAGCTGATCGGAGGGGTCAAAGGATATTACTTCCGCACCAGCCGCCGCTCCGGCCAATTCAACACCGGCGCACCGTGGGGTCCTTACGCGGGCCTGCGTTTCTACTGGAGCAAAAAGTATTAAATCAGCGTTTGTCGCCGAACAAGCGCTTTACGCGCAGCGTGACGCTCGCCCATAGCGAACGCTTCTCGGGCGCCGGGGCGGGCGGAGCGGCAACGGTCTGCACTTCGGGAGTTTCCGCGGCGGGCACGCGCGAAATCATCCGCACGTGAAAGCTCGCGAACCCATACGTGCGGGTGTAGAGCATCCCGTCTTTGTCCCGCAGGACCAGCGAAAATCCCTTCTCCTGACTGCCGGGCACGGAGGTCAGTTGCACGGGATAGAAGCCGGAGACGTTGCGTTCCACGTAGGCGGTTTCATAACGGTGGTGCTTCAAGCTCCACACGAACACGCGAAAGCTGTCGAATTCGCAGCATTTGTTGCCGGGCGTGATGGTGGTCCACAGCCAGTTCTGGCGGGTCTGGTCGCCGTCTTTGGTTTCGCCGAGCGGCAGATAGGCGGTGATGCGATGGCCTTCGGCGTACTGCGCGATTTCGTCGGGCACCGCCATGAACAGCATTCGCGAGAGCACCCAGCCGGCGCTGCCGTCGGGCATGCGCACCAGGCTCCAGTCTTCGGTGGGCACGGGAGCGGCCGAAGCGGGCGCGACGTACCCGGGGAGGTCGCTCGCCCTTGGCCGCGAGAGTTCCACCCAATTTGCGGGAGGGCCGGAGGCGCGCGGGGGCGTAATCAGGAGCGGTTCTTTTGCTTTCTTCGCCCGCGTTTTCTTGGGATCCGGATTCCGGCGGACCATATTCGCCGCGACGGGAGCCGGCGCGTGCATGGGCGCGACTTTGTGACCCACGACTTCCACCGCGCCGCCTTCTGCGATCTGAAAAACGCTGGGCGAAAGGCGAGCCGGCTCGGTGTGGACGTTCAGCGGCTCGATGACCTTGGCGGCGCCTTCGGAAGGGAGCCGGGCGGCGCGCGCGGCGAGCTGTTTGAGGCCTTCCATCTGAACGGCGGACATGAGCAGGTTGGCGTCCGTCCAACCTTCGGAACCGTCGGCGGCGCGCACCCGCACGAAACGCCGGCGAGTTTCGAGAATCTCGAGCGGCTCGCCGTGACGGACCGTGGTCGTGGTGGCGGAGCGCGAGGAAAGATCCTTGCGAAGAAGGAGCGTCGCAGGCCCGGCGTACGTAACGCCAAGGGAGGGCTCTTCGGGCGGCTTCGCCGATTGCCGCGCCTGACCGCAGGCGGAGAGCAGAAGCGCCCAGGTGAGAGCAAGAATCACGCACGTGCGAGCAGCGCGGACGCCGACCGCAAGACGCACGATACTTTTCCATGGGACAACGCGCGTCCATCGTGAAACGCTGCGCTGGGGCGAAACAGGGCGCTGGGGCGAAACAGGGCGCTGGGGCGAAACGGGGCGCTGGACGGTGATGCAGTTCACGCAGGCGGCCCGGCTTACCTCACCGACCGGGCTCTGAACGCTAGTCTAACAAGAGAAGAGGAAGCGAGCCCAAAAAAAAATGCCCGACGCAAGCGCTCACGCGCCCCAAGACTCTCCGGACCCAAAGATCGAGCCCGAGTTCTACTGCACCCGGTGCGCCGAGTCCGTCCTCGATCCGCTGACCTGCGGCGATTGCACGGCTCTCATTTGCCGGAAGTGCGGAACTCCGCTCGAGCGCATCGACGATTTGGGAATGGGGTGAGAGCTGGTGCGTGGAGGAGAGCGCGGTGCGCGCTCCGCTGGTGGAATTCAGTGGCTCCCGCCAGGGTTGCCCGCGGCGCCGGTTTTCGCCAGAGCCTCACGAGCCTTGACGAAAATATCATATTGGCTCATCAGGTCGCGAAATACGGCATCGCCGATTTTCCGGTAGCCGGGCGCGGTGAAGTGTACGTAATCGAGCTGACCCATGCCGGCCTGCACCCATTGCTTCATGGACCCGATGCCGCCCATCTTGGCGCGCAGATCCCAGAACGCGCAGCCTTCGGAAAAGGCCGCCTGGCGCTGGCCGTCGACAATCGTATCGACGTTCTCGAGCACCATCCAGCCGCGCCGCGTGTGCACGTAGCGATCCGGCGGTCCCACGACCAGAATGGTCGCAGTGGGCGCGGCCTGCCGCAGACGGCGGATGAGCTGGATGTACACGTCGCGATAGGACTCGACGGTCCAATCCTTGCGGCTCGCCTCATTGGTTCCATACGCGAGCACGATCAGCGCGGGATTGCGGCGTCTTAGATTCGAAGTCAGGACGTCGACGTTCCAATCGAGAATGACTGAAGCCGAAACGCCGTTAATGCCCAGCTCCTCGTACGTGACGCCAGTGGCTTTCTCGGTCACCCATCCGAACAGCCGCACGGGCGCGCGATCGAGCGTTTCCACTTCGAAGCGATGCGGACCGGGCTCGGTTTCGTAGTGATAGTAGCCCGGAGCGAAATCGCCATCGGTCGAAATCTGATCGATGGGGTTGCCGTTATCGAAAATCTGCAGGGAGCCGCCGCCGGGCTGCTGATAATAGTACAGCTCAAACGTCTGGCATTCCACGGCGAGGTACACGGATTCGCGCGGGGCGCTGGTCGAAATGCTGATTCCGCCCAGGCCGTGAATGCCGTCGCCGAAATGCCCGATGACGCCTTCCGCTTTCCACCCGCGCGTGGCTCCGCTGCGCAGATCGAAACGCCGGTAGCCGCGGTAGGGACTCCCGGCCAGAGCGTAGCCGCTTCCGCCATCGCCGAACATCTCCTGAAAATGCCCGCGCAGGTCGCCGGTCCATTCGTCGGCCGCGGTGTGCGAATCGCCGTAATGCAGCACCTTCAAGGGACCCTGGAGCGCGCCGTTCTGATGCCGGTAAAGCTGTTCGAAGAAGGGCACGAGGGCCGCGGGATTCTCCACGGGAATCGCGGCGCCGTCGATGATCTTTTCGGAGACGCCCTCGGCGGCCTCGGCGCGCGTCGCTGTGCTCACAGGCGGAGGTCGCGGAAGGCGGGCCTGGACGGGTGTCGCCGGAGACGATACATATTTTTTCTTCGGCGGGATTTTTTTAACGGCTGCTTTGGCGCTGGCTGCTTTCGAACTCGCGGTTTTGGGACTCGCGGGCTTGCCGTACACAGGCTTGTTGCCGTCCGGTTTCCCGTAGGCGGGCGCGGCGGGATTGGGCTTGCCGTAGGCTGGTTTGGCGGGCGTCGGTTTGGTGGTGGTGGGCGAATCGGAGGGCGCGGAAGAAGAGGGAACGGAAGAAGAGGGTGGAGCGGTCTGGCCAAAGGCCGCGACGGCCATCCACAGGGCCCACGGCAGACACGCCGTTCGATTTTGGAAGCGCTTCATGGACGCCCCACCGGCTCGGAGGAGCCCGATTCCGCGATCTTCTCTTTCAACTCCTGGGCCTTGTGCTGTTGAAATCCATCGCGCAAGGCGGAGAACAGGAGCTCCCCCACAATTTTCGCGCCGGCCGGCATGGGATGGATGTAATCGGCGCCCACCAGGCGCGGCTCGGCCGCATACCAGCGCGCCATGGTCCCTTGTCCGCCCATCGCTTCGAAGGTATTGAAGAAGGCCACGTTCATATCGAGGGCGATCTGGGCCTCCGTATTCACCAGACGCGGAATGGAGGCAAGAGTGTCGATTTCCCCATTTTCTTTTTTCGTTCCCCGGTCCATGGGGCTCATCAGCAGAAGAGAAGTATTCGGCAACGCCTGATGCAAGCGCTTGACGGCCAGCCGCATTTCGCGCCCCCACGTGCTATCGACAAATTCCGGGAAGCCGCTTTCGTTCGTCCCGTAGTTGATCACCACGAGATCGGGATTATAATGGCGCAGCTCTTCGGTCCAATGCGCTTCATTCATGGCGCGCGATAGGAGCGTAATGTTCGCGCCGTTGATGCCGGCGCTGGTGTAGACCACTCCCGCGTCGGGACGCCGGAAATCCACGCCATAAAAACGCACGGAGCCGCTCGTGACGCGCAGGGTCAGATGCGAGGCGCCTTCCGGAATCTCGAAGCGCGCGAATCCGGGCGCGACGGTTTCCGACAACGCGCTGGTGGTCCCGAGGACGTGGTCGTCGGCTTCGAAGACGAAGTCGCCGGCGCCGGGTTCGCCCAGATAATAGACCTCCGCGGTGCGATGCGTGGGGTCCTTGAGGGTCCAATTGGCGACGGCTTCGGGTCCGCCGCGAAAACTCACCGCGCCCAGTCCGTGGAGACCGTCTTTGACCGGGGAATTTCCGCCGATATCGACTTTCCAATTGGACGCCGACATCTCCACGCCGCGGCGGTTGTACCAGGCCCACGGACGCGCGATCAGCACGAAGCCGGTACCGGCGTTGCCGAACTCTTTCTGCAGCAGAATGCGGACGTCGGCCGTGATCAGATCGGCGGTGGTGGGCGAATCGCCGTAGTGCAGGACGCGCGTGACCCCGCCTTTTTGTAGCGAATCGTAAAAATGATCGAGAGCGTGCGCGGGATCGATCAGATTCTTGGGAGCGACGGCCGCCAGACGCCGGGTGCGCATCTCGGTCAGTGATGCCTCCGAAGCGAGAGGGTTCACGGCGGCATCGTCGGCCGGTTTCGGCACCGGAAAATCGACCACGGCGCGCGCGCCCCGCGGGTCGAAGGCGTAATAGCTGAGCGACGGAATCAGCTGGGGCAGCAGCAGCAGAGCCCCGAATACGAGGATGACGAGCGCCGTTTTATGCGGAACAAGCGGCTTCATCAAAACCTCGTGTAAATGAACGGCGCCGCGCCCGTCTGCAGTACGTTCTGTAAGCCGATCACCAGGAGCACGAGCGCTACGGCCTGGGCGTAAAACGGCGCGCGCGTGTACAGCGTCAGGCCCGTATCGTACCAGCGCTTCGGCGCGTAATGCGCCGCGATGGCAATCGCCAGAACGAAGGCCAGCGGCCGGCTGACGTTATCGAAGGAGACGCTGAGCGAGCCGATGCGGCTCAGGATCAGCAGGGCGTTTTCAAGGCTGGACGCGCGGAAGAAAATCCACGCGAAGACGACAAAATGGAACGTGAGAATCACGCGCGCGTAGCGCCACCAGGCAGGTACGGCCGCGCCTTTTTTTGCTGGGTATGTCGACTGCGCGTAGCGCACCACGGCGAGGCCCGCTCCATGCAGCGCGCCCCAGATGACGAACGTCCAATTGGCTCCGTGCCACAGGCCGCCGATGACCATGGTCACGAACAAATTCAGGTAGGGCGCCACTTTCGAGCGCTTGCCGGGAAGCGAAAAATACAGATAGTCGCGCAGCCAGTTGGAAAAAGAGATGTGCCAGCGGCGCCAGAAATCGGCGAGGCTCTCGGCCGAATAAGGGCGATTGAAGTTCGGAGGAAGCTTGATCCCGAGCAGCATGGCCGAGCCGAGGGCGATATCGGTGTAACCCGAGAAATCGAAATAAAGCTCGAAGGCGAACGCGTACACCGCAATCAGCGTCTCCGCGCCGGTGTAGAGATTCGGAAAATCGAAGACGCGATTGACCAGATTCGAACCGAGATAATCCGCGATCATGAGCTTCTTGATCAAGCCCGTGGCGATGAGAAACAGCGCGCGTCCGCCGTCGGCAGGCTCTAAAAATTTGGGCTTCTCGAACTGCTCGATCAACGTGCTGACGCGCGTAATGGGTCCGGCGAGCGTGGTGGGGAAGAACGAAACCGAGGTCAGGTGGGCCAGATAGCTGCGCGTGCCTTTGGCGTCGCCGCGATAAAGATCGATGGTGTAGGTCAGCGCCTGAAACGCGTAGAAGGAGAGGCTCAGCGGCAGGCTCCAACGCCAGACGGGCACGGGGCGTCCCGTGATGTGCGCCCAGTTCTGGAGGAAAAACGGCATGTACTTAAACGCGGCCAGCAGGCCGAGGTTCATCACGATGCTGGAGGTCACCAGGAGCTTGCGCGTCGCCGGATTTTTGGAGGTCTGCAAGCCGAGACCAAAGAAGTAATCGCAGGTGGATGCCAGGGGAATCAGCGCGAGGTAGGCCAGATCCCATTTGGCGTAAAAGAAATAGTTCGCAAAAAGGATGACCGCGAGCGCCATCGCCCGGAACCGGCGGAGAGGCCAGTACAGGAAGAAAATCGCGACCAGGAAAATGAAATACGTCGACGACGAAAGTAGCAACTTTCAGCATACAACCGCCGTGTTTTCCATGGGTTTAAAGCCCCCGCCGGAACGGCGCGAACATCCGGCCCGCGGACGTCGTACCGTAAAGTAGCGTGCCTTATTGCTGCCAATGCGGAACGGAGGTCGGCGCGGCGGATCGCTACTGCCTGAGGTGCGGCTCGGCCCAGCCGGCGGCCGCTTCTTCGCAAACCAATCGCTTGCAAGACCATCCTTCGCTAAACAATATCGATGCGGGCTTCTGGACCGGCAAGAACGCCTCCCGCATGTGCTACATCCCGTGGTTCGGATGGATCGCCGCGATTATCGTTCTGGCGAGCGACCGCTTTCGCCGCGATTTCGAGGTTCGCTTTCACGCCTTCCAGGGACTCTATTTGTTTGTTGCATGGCTGCTGGTGGATTGGGTCGTGTCACCGCTTCTGCGCATGACCCGCTATGGATTCTGGCAGCCTCTGCCGCGCGGCGGAGGAGTCTTGCATTTACTGATTCTGGCGGGCTGGATTGTGATGCTGGTGAAGGTGAGTCAGGGCCAGCACTACCGTCTTCCGATTCTGGGCGACCTGGCGGAGCGTTCGGTGGCGGAGCAGCGCGTGGGCTGAACGCGTCCGTCTCTTTTAGGTCTGCATCTTTTTTCGCGGGCGTCGCGTCCTCTTGTTTGTTCTTCGTTACTTCATCTGCTCGGATTTATTTCTTTCGGCATTCTCCGGCAATCATGCAATCCGGCGTAACTGTGCGGGCCTCGGCTGCATCTGGAAAAGCATGGTGGGAAGAATTCTTTTTATTTTTCTGATTGCTCTACCGGCGGCCTGGGCGCAGCATATTTCGCTGGGCGTGGTGGGAGGCGTTCCGTTCACCGGCGGTCTTGACGATTTCACGACATCCAATACGCTGCTGAACGAAGTGACGAAATCCTACTCGAATTCCAATGAATTCATTCTGGGTCCGATGATCGAGGTGCGCTTGCCCCTGAGCCTGGCGATCGAGTTCGATGCTCTTTATCATCCGGTGAACGCGACGTCGAATGTGACGGTCGGTTCGGGCGCGACCTCCGTCACGGTCTCGAGTTCCTCGAGTTACGCAACGTGGGAGTTCCCGCTGCTCGGAAAATATCGCTTCGCGCTGCCGATCGTAAAACCATACGTGGAAGCCGGTCCAAGCTTCCGAAGGACCGTTTCCGGCCTGGGCTGGTTCTCGGGTAAGGGCTTCACGCTGGGCGGCGGCGTCGAGGTCCAGGTGCTCCGCCTGCGCATCGCCCCGGAGGTTCGCTATACGCACTGGGGCTCGGATTCCGTGCCGCCGGTGAATGCGTCGTTCTTCGCGCCTTCCCAGCAGAATCAGGCGGAGTTTTTGGTTAGCCTGTCCTTCTGAGTGCGGGCTACGCGCCGCCTGACCGCGGTGCCGACTCGAAGCTACGGCGTCACGAGTCTGGGAGCGGAGAACTTCAGGGTTGGTTCGGGCGCGTCGGTTATGGTGTAATCGGCGGGCACCTGGAACAAATTAGGAGACGGCTCCGCGCGCGAGACGTTCTGCAGCGAATAGGTGGTCGTGCCCATGCGCGGATCGGTGTGCGTGGATTGCACGATGACCTGCAAATCGGAGGAGAACCAGCGCTCGTCCACGATCGCGATCGGCCTGTCGTTGCCGATCTGCCCGGCGGGAATCGTGAAGGTTGTGCGCGTCCCGGTAGCGTTTACGCCGCTCATCAATTTTGACCCCAGCTGCTCGACATTGGGTTGAGGAAGATCGGGCTGAGGGAGCGACGGATCAGAAGGCGCGCCTGCCAGCGTGTTGCGAACAAACGTCGCGTTCGAGTCCGGAACGGCCATACCCGGGCCGGCCATGCCGGGAGCCATGATAGCCACCGGCCCGATTCCTCCGCCAGCAATGCCGGCGGTCGCAATGATGGGGCTCGCTCCGATCGTTGATGTCGAGACAGCCCCGCCCGGTCCCGCGGATTGAATGGTGACCTGCTGATGGTAAATAAAGTTCGGGCCGGGAGCGCCGGCGGGGGGCGGCGGAGCAGGGAGCGCGGGCAGCTTGAGGGCCGTGCGCTCATCCGGATTGAGCGAATAATTAGCGCCGGCCACCGGATCGGAGATAAACACCGTGCGGAGCGGCTGGGACTGAGCGGTGACGCCAGAGAGACTCGCGAGTGTTTGTTCGCGGCGCTCGCGTCCCTGGCTATCGCGGTATACGGTCGCGGTGGAATGCTGCGTGATCGTAGTGCCGTCCGTGAGTGCTTGCGTGGTATCGGTCACGGCGTCGGCCGAGTAAGGTTCACCCGTGACGACGCTTCCTCCGATGAGACCTCCGGCCACGAATCGTGCGCCTACTGTCGCGGGCAGCGTCTGCTGTGCCGGTAATGCGGCTGCTGCCGCGATCGCCCCTATTGCCAATGAAAGTGCCCTGATTGTCCGCGTCATAGCTCTCCTCTATTTTCTACTTTCCTGTCTTAGCTTCGTATTGCGTTTCTACCTGCCTATCGCGCTTCGGTCCAAACGAAGCGAATCGCCCTCGGCAAGCCCTCTTCGCCCACCACGATGTCGGCTTGTACGCGATCTCCGATGCGCTCTTCCTGCACGGGGAGCCCGACGGTCCGCATGACGGACGCCGGCACGTTCACGCGCAGGATCTCTCCCCGCTCGAAGGGCGGTGCGGGGCTCATCAGGGGAAAAAAGTCCGTGGCCGATTCCTCCACGCGGGGGGAACGCAGGATATCTGCACCGGCGTTCGCAGCACCCGTGTTCGCAAAACCGGTGTTCGGGTCAATATCGGCCGCGGGCGCCTGGCCCGATCGTGCGATCGCGAGCGAGGCAGGCTTCGGCCTCACATCCGAATTCACATCCGCCTTGACGTGTGGATTCACAGCCGGCTTCACATGCATGCTCCGTGTCAGCGGCCTTTGAGACCCCGCTCCCGGCGATGAATGGCCGGCTTGCTCGACTCGCGGGAGCGCCGGCTGCGAAACGCCCCTGCGTCCGGGAGCAAAACTCAGCGCGGCCACGACGACTACAGCGGCCGCCGTCCACAGCGCCGCGCGACGAGAACGCAGCTTAGATCGATTCGGGGATCGATTCCGGGATCGATTCCGGCGGAACTGGTCGCGCAACCGCGCTTCCACCGCACGCGGAGCCTGGCACGTACGATCCTCACGAGCCAGGGCTTTCAGGGCTTCCAAGATGCGTTCGTCATTCATGAAACGCTGCTCCTTGACACGCACTTTGGCGCAAACGAGAATCCTGCCTTTTCAAGCTTCTGCGCGAGCATCGCCCGTCCGCGGCTCAAGCGGGAGCGCACGGTGCCGATCGGACAATTGAGCGCGGCCGCTGCTTCCTCATAGCTCGCGCTTTCGAGATCGCACAGAACCACCACCTCGCGGTAGACGGGTGGAAGGCTGACCACCGCGCGCCGCACCTGTTCTATCGTTTCCCGGCGCGTCAGGTCGCCGAGCAAGTCCACCGGGCAGGCGGCTTCTTCGGGGGCTTCCTCCGCGGCAGCCCGCAGTCCGGTGCGCTCCCGATCCAACCGCCGAAGCACCAGATTGCGGGCGATTCCATAGAGAAACGAAGCGAGCGAGCCGCGCGACGGGTCGAATCTGTGGCCGGCGCGGAGCAAAGTGAGAAAAACTTCCTGGGTGACGTCTTCGGCGAGAGCGGCGCTCGCGCTCATATGCAGCGCGAAGCGGTACACGGCGCCCTGCGAGCGGGCATACAGGGCGGCGAAGGATTCCTCGTCGCCCGCGAGCATGCGTCTCAGCAAGACCTCGTTGTTTTCCGCGTCGTTTTCGGCGTCCTTTTCGGCCATGTCCTTCTTTCTGCAGACGTTTCCGCGCGGGGATTCGTAAGCGAAATCCTCGGACGAACATCCTGTACGCGAACACCGTAAAGCAAAACGTCCGTTTCGAGCCGTCGCGCATCCAATAATGGAACACTCGACTAAGGCGCTCGTAAGGATTTCGCTTTGCGGCGTGGTGGAGTTCCAGAAAATGAGGGGCGAGTTCGCTCGGTTTGCCTCGAGCGGACTGCTAAACTGAAAGAAAATGACTTATGACGTCGTTGTCCTCGGGAGCGGACCCGGGGGGTACTCGGCAGCCGTTCGTGCGGGCCAGTACGGCCTCAAAACCGCGATCATCGAAAAAGACGCCAAATTGGGAGGCACCTGTCTGCACGTGGGCTGCATCCCGACCAAGGCGTTTCTGCACGCCGCCGACGTGTGGGAGCGCTTTCTCCATCCGGAAGAGGATGGCATCCATTGCGACAACGCGCGCCTGGACTTCGGGCTGGTGAGCGATCGCAAGAATAAAATCGTCGCCAAGCACGCCAAGGGCGTCGAGTTCCTGATGAAGAAGAACAAGGTCGACTGGATTCGCGGCTACGGACGCTTCGCCGGTCCCGGAAAAATCGAAGTCAGCTCGGAGGCGGGCAAGCAGACGATCGAGGCCAAGAACATTGTCCTCGCCACGGGTTCGGAGGCGCGCATGCTTCCGGGCCTCGAGGCGGACGCACAACGCATCCTGACGAATATCGAAATTCTGAATTTGCGCGAGGTCCCGAAATCGTTGGCGATTCTGGGAGCGGGCGCGGTGGGCGTGGAATTCGCGTCGTGCTTTCACCGGTTCGGAACGAAAGTCAGCCTGTTCGAGATGCTGCCGCGCATTGTTCCCGTGGAAGATGAGGAAGTTTCGAAGGAACTGGAACGGGTGTTCAAGAAAAGCGGAATCCGCGTGGAGACGGGCGCGCGGGCCGAGAATATCCAGAAGACCGACGCCGGGGTCCGCTTCAGCGTGACGCTGGCGAGCGGCCAGCAGGAGACCGTGGAAGCCGAGGCGCTGCTGGTGGCCGTCGGCCGCCGCGCCAATACGGAAAAAATCGGCTTGGACGGCACGCGCGTCGAGCTGGAGCGCGGGTTCATTAAGGTGGATCCCTTCCAGCGCACCGGCGAGCCCGGCGTGTACGCGATCGGCGACATTGTCGCGGGCACCCCGCAACTGGCGCATGTCGCGACGGCCGAAGGTATGGTCGCGATAGGGCATATTGCCGGCAAGCCGGTGACGCCCGTGAACCGGAATCGCATTCCCGGCGCGACGTACACGGATCCCGGAATCGGGAGCGTGGGGCTGACGGAAGCGCAGGCGCGCGCGCAGGGCCGCAAGGTGAAGATCGGAAAATTTCCTTTCCTCGCGAACAGCAAGGCGAGCATTCTCGGCAAACACGATGGATTCGTCAAGATCGTCGCGGATGAAACCTACGGAGAGATCCTGGGCGTCCACATCATCGGTCCGGAAGCGTTTGAGCTGATCAGCGAAGGCGTACTGGCAATGGAATCGGAAGCGACGGTGGAGACGATGATGCATACGATTCACGCGCATCCGACGTTGTACGAGGCGATGGGCGAGGCATTCAATGCCGTCTACGGTCTCGCGATCAATGCCTGAAGGAATGGAGGGGCCAGAGGCGAGGGGCCAGGCGTCAGACGGACAGATCCGTTTTGCCGGACTCCGCGCGTCCAGCGATGTCCTGTCCCCTGTTCCCTGCCAGGTCCGCGACCTGGGAAGCATGCGCTACGCGGACGCTTTCCGGCTGCAGCAGGATCTTGTGGCGCGCCGCAAAGCCGATGAGATTCCCGATCAGATGCTTTTCGTGGAACACCCTCACGTCATCACGCTGGGGCGCAGCGCGCACGATGAGAACGTGCTGGCGCGGCCCGAATTGCTGGAGCGCGCCGGGATCGAGCTCCATCACACGGATCGCGGCGGCGACGTAACTTATCACGGGCCCGGGCAGGCGGTCGGCTATCCCATCGTCGATTTGCGAAAATGGAAACGCGATGTGGTCGCCTACGTGCGCGGTTTGGAGCAGGCCCTGATCGATGCACTTCGTGAATTTGGAATCGCCTCGGAGCGGGTCCAGGGCGCCACGGGAGTATGGACTTCGGCCGGCAAGATAGCGGCCATCGGCGTACATATCAGCCGGTGGATCACGTCGCACGGTTTTGCGCTCAATATCGATACGGATTTGGATTATTTTCGCTACATCGTGCCCTGCGGACTGACGAAGCCCGTGACTTCGATGCGCGCGCTTGGCTCGGCGGCCCCCCGCGCGGAAGTGACGGCCGCTCTGGCCCGGAATTTTGGGCGGGTATTCGATCGCGAGATGGAGAATTTATGATGCACCGGAGATTTTATGATTGACGTGGTCATGCCCCAGATGGGCGAGAGCATCGTGGAAGGAACGCTGACGCGCTGGCTGAAAAAGGCCGGAGAGCACGTGGAGCGGGACGAGCCGCTGTTTGAGATTTCGACGGATAAAGTGGACACGGAGATTCCGTCTCCTTCCGCAGGCACCCTGGGCGAGATTCTGGTGCAGGAGGGCACCACGGTCGGGATCAATACGGTCGTGGGAAGGATCGCGGAAGCGGGATCGGACGGCAATGCGGCTCCCGCGGCTGCATCCGCGCCTTCCTCTCCGGCTCCGTCTCCGGCACCCGCAGCGGCGCCTGCCGCGCCCGTGAATTCCACGCCCGCACCGCCGGTAAATTCCGTTCCGGCTCCGGAAACGGCGCGTCCGCAGGCGGAAGGTTCGGAAGAAACACCGGGCGGCCCGCTCTCTCCGCTGGTGCGCAAGATGGCGCGCGAGAACAACGTCGATCTGAACCAGGTGCGCGGCACCGGAGCCGGCGGCCGCATTACCAAGCAGGACGTGGATGCGTTCATTGCCGGGCGTGGAGGCGCCCCCCGTCAAACTCCGCCGCCTTACGTGCCTCCCGCACCCGCGTATGCGGCCCCCGCACCGGCTGCCCCCGCTCCGACCTACGCCGCGCCCGCGCCCACCTACGCAGCGCCCGCGCCCACCTACGCAGCGCCGCCTCCTCCTCCACCGCCCGCACAGGAGATCGCCACCGTGCGGCAGCCCGTAAATGTTCCTCCTCCTCCGCCTCCCGCGCCGTATGAGCCTCCGGCTCAGTTCCGGGGCCAGGCGCCCGCGGGACGCGTGGAACCGATGAGCACGATGCGGCAGAAAATCGCCGAGCACATGGTGTTCAGCAAACGCACCTCCGCGCATGTGACCACGGTGCACAAAGTGGACATGACCCGCGTCTCGAAGCTGCGCGACAAGGCCAAAGCCGAGTTCCAGGCGCGCTACGGATTTTCGTTAACCTTTCTGCCCTTCGTTCTGCGCGCGACCACCGCGGCGCTGCAACAATTCCCGCTGCTGAACGCCTCGATCGACGGGACGAATATCGTCTATCACCGCGACATCAATATCGGAATCGCGGTTGCGCTCGAAAACGGATTGATCGTGCCGGTGATCCGCAACGCCGACGAAAAGAACGTGGTCGGCCTGCAGAGATCCATTGCGGACCTCGCCACGCGCGCGCGCTCACGTCAATTGCGGCCTGACGAAGTACAGGCGGGCACGTTCTCGGTCACCAATTTCGGCAGCTTCGGCAGCGTCTTCGCCACGCCGGTGATCAACCAGCCGCAAGTTGGAATTCTGGGCGTCGGGTCGGTGACCAAGGAACCGGTGGTCGTCGACGACGCCATCGCCATCCGGTCTATGTGCTACCTCGCGCTGACCTTCGATCACCGCTTGATCGACGGCGCGCTGGGGGATCAATTCACGCAGAAGGTGAAATCGGTTCTCGAAAACTGGAGCGAAGAAGTACTGTAAACAGAGGTCAGGGGACAGAGGTCAGGGGACAGAGAAACGGATTGTGTATTTCGTGTGCTCTGCGAGACGATTCGGGGTTTGAGCTTGGAACCCACCAGCAGAGCTTCCTGACTCCTGTCCTCTGACCCCTGCCCTCTGGCCCCTGACCCCTGGCCTCTGTCCCCTAGCCCTTCGCGAGCCCGCACTCCCGATGTACGGCGCGCACGGCGTCGTCCAGCCCGCTGCGCCGGACCACAATGGCGATCGTCAGCTCGCTCGAGCCCTGCGCAATCGCGATGATATTGATTTCATGCGCTGAAATCGCGGTAAAGATGCGGCCCGCAAGTCCGGGAGTTCCGCGCATTCCCTCGCCCACCACGGCCAGCAATCCGACGTCGGTGTCCACTTCCGGCTGCTTCACGTAACCGTGCGCCAGTTCGATGGCGAAGTCGCCTTGCACCTGCTTGAGCGCGCGTTCGAGCTCGCTCTGCCGGATGAGGAAACAGAAATTCTGGCGATAGCTGGAGCTGGTGATCGCGAGCAGCTCGACGTCCGCCGTGTCGAGCGCATGCAGCGCCTCCGACATCAAACGTGCGCCGCTGATGGCCGCGCCGTTGGGCTCGATCGACACCAGCGCGACATCCCGCATGGAGGTCACCGCGCGGGCGCCCCCGGCGGCCTGGATCTTCGGAACGATCCGCGTTCCGGGCTTCTCGGGGGCAAAACTGTTCTTGCTCCACACCGGGATCCCACGCTCCACCAGAGGTGCGAGCGTGCGCGGATGCAGCACCTTCGCGCCCGCATAGGCCAGCTCCGCGGCTTCCGCATAGGTGATGGCCTCAAGTACGCGGGCGTCGGGCACGAGCCGCGGGTCCGCCGTCATGATGCCATCGACGTCCGTCCAGATCCACAATTCCGAGGCGTCGAGCGCGGCTGCCAGGATGGAGGCCGAAAAATCAGAGCCCCCGCGTCCAAGCGTCGTCGCCCGGCCGTCGAGCGTAGAAGCGTTGAAGCCGGTCACCACCGGAAGAAGTTTTTTCTCCAGCAGCGGTACGATGACGTCGGCCGCGCGCTTTTTCGTTTCGTCCATCAGAGGCGTGGCGTTGCCGAAGACGGCATCCGTAGCGATCACCTGCGCGGCGTTCACCGCTACGGCCCGCGTGCCCTGGGCCTCCAGATAGGCCGCCATCATCAGCGCGGAAAGCCGTTCGCCGATGGCGACGGCGCGGTCGAGCGCGGGCAGGGGCCGCTCGCCCAACAGGAGAATTCCTTTCGCGATGCGCGAAAACTCCGCGACCAGCGAGCGGACGCCTTCGAGCGCTTCCTTTTGCGCGGCGGCCGGCAGGAGTTCCGCGCAACAGGTCTCATGTTTCTCGATCAGAGCGGCGAGATTCGCCTCGAGACCCGCCGCATCGCCCGTTTCCGCCTTGCGCATCGAATCGAGCAGCAGGTCGGTGACCTTGGACATCGCCGAAACAACAATCACCACGGGCCGCTGCGCATGCTGTTCGGTGGTGAGGCGCGCAGCCACTTTTATGCGTTCGGCCGAGCCCATGCTGGTGCCGCCAAACTTCATCACCAAGAGATTGCTGGGGGTGCTCAAAAACAGGTCCTTTCGAACAACTGGGTCGAATGATTTTGCTCGCTGGTCCCACCCGCGAGAGAGTCATCTTTTATTGTACCGAGGTCATCCCGAGCGGCCGTCGAGGAGCTCCGCTTTTGGCGACGCGCTCTCGGTGAAGCCTAATGCGCGCCCTTGCCGTTCGACGTCCGGTCGCGCACGATTTTGAGAATCGCTTCTTCCACCTGTTCCGGTGTGAGTTTGGTCGAATCCAGATATTCGGCGTCGGGAGCCTGCGTCAAAGGAGCCTCCGCCCGGGTGCGATCGCGCGTGTCGCGTTCGGTCATCTCTCGCGCGATATCCTCCACGGGCCCGCCCACTTCGTCGGCGCGGCGGCGGGCACGAGCGTCGGGGGCGGCATCGAGATAGATTTTTACGCGGGCATCGGGGAATACCACCGTGCCGATATCGCGGCCCTCCATGACGAGCGACTGTTCGGCGCCCATGCGGCGCTGCTCATCGCGCATGGCGCGACGCACGCCGGCGACGGCTGCCACTTTCGAAGCCGCATCGGTCACGCGCGGCTGGCGGATTTCCGCGCTGACGTCCTGGCCGTTCAGGATCACGCGATTGCCGGCAGGCAGAAACTCAATGCGCGCCTGCTTTGCGAGCTGCGCGAGCCGAAACGGATCGTCCAGGTCGATATCCGCTTGCAGAGCCCACAGCGCGACGGCGCGATACATGGCGCCGGTATCGACATAGGCGATCCCTAGGCGCGAGGCAAGCGAGCGCGCGATGGTGCTCTTGCCGGCCCCGGCGGGTCCATCGATGGCGATAATCAAGCGGTTTGGCGAAGTGGTATCGATGCGCGCTTCTCCTTGATGACCCGTTTGGCGATGCTTCGCTGGGCGCCCCACTCCCAACGGAGCGACCGGTCTGCTTTGGGAACGGATTTCGCGGCGAAGATCCTGCTAACTTTCAGTATCCCAAACCCCCGCTCGCGATTGCCAAGAATGCTTGGAACAAGAAATGGTCCTCAACCGGAAGGGGCCGGGAAATATGGTGCGTGCGGTTACGATACAATCCTGCATGACGCTGCAGGAACGCGGATTCGAGTGCATCCGATCCGAAGACACGAAGGAGAATTGTGATGATCAGCCGCAGAGATTTATTGAGATTGGGTGCGTCGATCAGTACAGCGGCCGCCGCGACCAGGGCATTTGCAGCGCGTCTGCCGAGACTGGGCTTCAGCGCTCAGGTCAAGGCTGCCGGCGCCGCCGATGCACTCGAGGGAAAGATCGTCTATAAGGACGATCCTCTGTACGAGATTCGGCGCGCCGGCGCGACGTGGAATGCGCGCAAACCGAACCGCTACCCGAGCGCGATCGTTCTCGCCGAAAGCGACAAGGACGTGATCGCGGCGGTCAAACTGGCGAAGCAGCGCGGATGGCAGGTGACGGCGCGTTCCGGCGGCCACAGTTTTTCAGGCTCCCATACGCGGGATAACGCCGTGCTCATTAACCTTTTCAAGATGAAAGAGCTTTCTGTGGACGCCACAAACCGCGTCGCGGTGGCAAGCCCCGCGTGGTTTGGCGATCAGCTCAACAAGGTTCTAGAGAAAGATCAATTGATTTTTCCCACCGCGCACGATCCGGGCGTGGGCATCGGTGGATTTATCATGTGCGGCGGCCACAGCACGATTTCGCGCCTCTACGGTCCCGCGTGCGCGAGTCTGAAGGCCGCCGACCTCGTGACGGCTGACGGCGAACTGATTCGCGCCGATGAGCATCAGAACAAGGATTACTTTTGGGCCATCCGCGGTTCGGGTCCGGGCTTTTTCGGAGTGGCGGTGCGTTACCATCTGAATCTTCATCCTCTGCCCACGGTGCGCAAGATGAGCATCTGGACGTTCGACGCGGATCAACTGGACGATATCGTGGTGTGGCTCGCCCAGACGCAAAATACGTTCCCCAAGGCCATGGAAGCGATCTTCACTTCGCATCTGGACAGCAGCGGCAAACCGTCGCTCACGCTGATCACCAGCGTCCATGCTTTCTCGGATAAAGAGGCGGACGACGGGCTCAAGCTGGTGGAGAGCTGTCCGGTGCTCGATAAGGCGAAGACGAAGCGTCTTGCGATTCCGCACCGCGGCCCGGAGATGTCGGCCGGCACGCGCAAGAACATCGACGGCGTCTGGACCAGCGCTTCGGGCGACAAAATCCTGGCTGCCGGAAGAGACGCGTTCCTGAAACTTCCCTCGCCCGAGTCGTCCATGCTGTGGATGCAGTGGGGCCCAGTGCAGAAGCTCCCGGACATGGCTTATTCGCTGCAGGGCGACACGTATCTTTCGCCCAACGCGTTGTATCAGGACGCGAAGGATGACGCGCGATGCGCGGCGTGGGTCGCGGATTCCATCGCCAAGTTGAAGCCGATCGGCGTCGGCTCACAGATGAACGACGAGAACATGCCCGCGAACAAGGGGCCGTATCTGGCGAAGGACGCGTCCGCGCGTCTGGAAGCCATGCGAAAGAAATACGATCCGGAAAACCGTTTCACCGGCTTCCTGAGATAAGGGCATCGGACGAGGTCGCGAATTCTGGGGCGGACGGATCTCTGGCGGAAAATGAGTGGGACGCAAAATAGGATTTCCGGCGGCGTCGTTCACCCGATGCCCGCCGATTTCAAGAAGGCCCTTCAATCCGATGCCGAGGTGTTAGCGGCGTGGGAGGATATTACGCCGCTCGCGCGCAACGAGTGGATCTGTTGGATTGAATCGGCCAAGAAAGCCGAGACCAGAAGCCACCGGATCGAATGGGGCTGCTCAAGCTTGAAGGATGGGAAACGGCGGCCTTGTTGTTGGCCCGGGTGCGCCCACCGCTGAGTTCGGCGATCAAGCGGGTGACCGAGCTTTGCACGCACGCCGCGCTTGCACAGCCAGCTTCTGAGTTTCCGTACGTCTCACCGATGCCCGTAATTTGTGAAAACGTAATCCCGGGTCTTCACCGTGGCGTGGCACGCGTATCCGCATTTGGCGTCGTTCCCCTGCGGCGGCTTGCCGGCGAGGGTTCCGGGCGCGAACGAATCGGAGGCAGCGTCGTAGTCGAACACCGCGTATCCCCACCCGCCGCTGTCGGCGAACCGCTTGCTGTCCTTCACCATGAAGTCGACGTCATGCTGGGTGCCGGGCACGGTTGCCGAGGGAAACGTTTCCAGCTTTTTCGGGTTCCAATGGACCTTCGCCATCTTTGAGCCGTCGGGGAACGGCTTGCCGTTCGCGGGAACGCCGGCCCGGTAGGCGTCGATCATCACGGGATTCGCGAGGATCGCGGCCATCAGGCCCGATGCTCCCTGACTGATGGCGACAACCGGCCACGACTCATATCCCCTGAACTCGGAGAACGCGAGCCCGTTCGGGACCTTCAGAGTGTATTTGTCCGGGCCGGCAAGAGCCAACGCGGCCAGAACAGAAAGAGAAGCTCCAACCAACACCGTTCCTACGGCACGCGCACATTTCATGTCTGATCTCCTTTGGCCGGCTCGCACCGATAGCTTGCACATGCATTTTTTAAGCCGTTGCAAGCATCCAGGCGCGAGCGACGGATATCATTCAATCAAATCGCGACACGTAAGGGCAGCGACCGCTCGCGGAGTTTCCACCAGCGGAGTTTCCATGCGATATCGAGTGTCGGCCCGCCGTCACCGCGAACGACTGTCCGTCATAAACGTATTTGAAAGGAAAGTGGCGAGAGCAAAGTATCTGCCCGGCTCACGGCACATGCGGGGACTGCGGCGGCGTGTCAAAATTCAAGCCGTGCCTGAAACGCGATCATGCGTGGAGAGCTATCGCCACCCAATCCGACTCCGAGCAAACCCGTTGGCGGCGACGTGGTGGAGGTGAAGGCGCCAAAACCGGTTTGCGTGGAAGGTTTGCCGGGGATACCCGCGATCACATTCGATGGCAGGCTGAAGTTTGGGTGGTTGAAAAGGTTGAAGAATTGGCCATCGATACGCAGCCTCAATCGTTCCTTCAACGTGAACGACTTGGTGATGTACAGATCGCTCCAAATGAAATCGGGACCCCGCAGAGCATTGCGTCCCAGATTTCCAAACTGACAGTTCTGAGGTGTGTTGCCGCCGACGCAAGCGCCCGTGCTCGGATCGACGCTGGAAACGAAAGCATTCGGATTCAGCCACTGAATCGTGCCCGGCTGCGTGACGCCCGGAATTGAATTGTGCTCGTACAGCGGAACGCCTGGAACGACGCTCGCAAATTGCGGGCCGCTGCCATTCACGATCCCGTTGCCCTCCGCGGAATAGGGCGCGCTCAAAACGGAGAACGGCAAGCCGCTATGCCAGAACGCCGATCCCGAAACCTGCCAGCTGTTCAGCCCAGTACCGAGCCGGCCGCGCAATTTGATCGGCAGCTCGTAGAGGTAGTTGGCGCTGAGGTTATGGCGCACATCGTAATCGCAGGGGCCTCGATCGCGCTGGAGATCTCCGGGAATCGGGGAGAGAATGCCTCCCGCGGAGAACGACAGGAATCCTCCGTTTGAAACGGTATCGATGCAGTGGCTCCAGGTGTAGTTCATCTGGACTTGCAATCCATGCCCGAGCCGCTTCTCGGCCGTCGTTTGCAGGCCGTTGTAGTGGCTATTCGCGCCGGTACTGAGTTGTGTCACGGCCGCAAATCGCGGGTCCGTCGGTTCCCCGAAAGGGAATGGCGCAAAGCAGCCTTGACATACAGTTTGGTAACCGTTCACCTGAGTGGTGTAAGGCTGATTCACGGCGCGTGTCCCCACATACTGAGCCCGCAAATTGATCGTGTTGCCGATCTGCTGTTCCAGCGCGAAACTCCACTGCATGAAATAAGGCGCGTGCAACTTTCCATCGGGGACAGCGGTGATCGCAACGGGTTGCAGGCAGGTATTCGGATTCGACGACGGCGATGCGCACGAAAGTTGGCCCGTCGCGAAACCCGAATTGAATATTTGATTGGCGGCGATCGTCGCATCGACGGCGCTGCCCGGCACTCCGGGCGCGATGGTCGTTCCTCCCACGGTGCCGAGGAGACCGCCTTGGAAGGTTTGAGAGTAGGGAGGATTCACGCCCAGCAGATCGGCGACGCTTCCTGGCAATAGATCGCTAAACAATCCGAATCCGGTCCGCAGGACGGTCTTGGACGCGATCTGATAGGCAATGGCGGTTCTCGGCTGAAGAAGCGCGAGCGGCGTCGAAGCAAATATGTTTCCAAGTCCGGTCTGGATGGTCGCGTCGAGGGGTTGATTGACGTCGTGAGAAATCGAGGCGAAGGAACCGGCCAGCCGCGCCACCGCGTCGTGCGGATTCAGCGGATTTGCATTGTGCGTGGCGCGCAGGCCGAAGGTCCAGGTGAGCCGCCGAGTCGCTTTCCACGTGTCCTGGGCGTAGAAATCGAGATTCAGGAAATTGTACGGCTGAGAGTCCGCAAGGGGAAACGTCTTTGACGCCGTCGAAGCGACTCCGTAAATGAACTGCGGCAAGGTCGTGTAAGTGACCAGCGGAACGGCGCCTTCTCCGAAGTCATAGTCGTTCAGCCGGAAGATGCGCGTGTTCGTTCCAAACCGGAGCTCATGCGCGCCAACAGTCCACGCCAGATTGTCGTTGATGAAGAAGCGGGCCGCCTTGCGACCCTGCACCCAGGTGTTGTCCAGACCGCCAAGAGTCGTGAAGGGTGCGTCCGCCCCGATGCCTTGCAGCACGATAGGGAGGGCGGACAAAGTCTGCTGTGGATTATTCGGCCCGAAGAGACTCGAATACCACGAGAACGCCGGATTGAAATAGTTCACCAGCCTGGAGGAAAAGATATGCGTGTAGCCAGCCGCCAGGGAATACAACGGCTGCGGAGAGACGGCGTCGAAAACCGGATTGATCGGGTCCGTGTAGGCGGCCTGTAAACCGGTGTCGGCCTGAAAACGATACCACGTGATGTTCGCCTCGTTGATGTTGTAGTCGATGCGCGCGGTCTGGACCTGTTCATGGTCGTCGCTGGAATGGGAGACGCTCTGCCGGTTGGCGCAGCCGTTGCCGTTGGGCGGAGATCCCGACGCGGTGCTTCCATCGCTGTTGAACGGGCATCCCAGAACGGCCAGCGGCGTCCCGGCTGTGTTCCGGTACAGGCTGAACATCTTCTGATAGAAGGGCACCAGTTGCGGCGCTGGCTGGTAGGCGGAACCAGTTACGGAGTCCCGGCCGCCCAGAGGTAGCTGCTGTAAAACGTAGCTCTGAAACGCCGGTGTGGGGACGGTCGTGGCGGTGACGATTGGCAGAGCGATCCGCATCCATTCGCTGTCGAAAAAGAAAAAGAGCCTGTTGTGCAGGATCGGCCCTCCCAGGCTGCCCCCGAAATGGTTCACGGTGGAGCGCGGCTGCTGACCGCCCGGAGTGGAATTCGTAAAGAAGTCCGCGGCGTTGAAGCGCGAGCCGTTCCACAATTCGTACAGGTTGCCGTGGAACTGATTCGTCCCGGACTTCGTGATGTAGTTCACTTGCGATGCCCCGTAGCGGCCCTGGTCGACGGCGTACGAGAGCGTGTTCACGGTGACCTCGGCGATCGAATTGAGGCCCAACACCAGGTTCGTCGAAAGGCCGCTGTTGAGATTCGTGAGCGGGTCGTTGGTCTCCAGGCCGTCGACAATGTAGCCGTTGGCGAGCGCGGGTAAGCCGTTAAATTGCACATTGCCGTAACCGTTCGTGCCGCCCACGAAATCGTTGCCGCTGCCCGCCGTATTCATCAAAGCGCCCGCCGCGAACTGCAGCGGGTATGTCATATCGCCGCCGGGGTTGGGCAGATTTTCCAACGCGACAGCGTTCAGCGTCGTCGATGTATTCGGGTTCTGGGTATTGACCAGAGGCGCCTCCCCGGTCACCGTCACCTCTCCTTTTGCGGTGGCCAGCTGCAATATGAAAGCGACCGTTTGTGTCTGTCCCAGACCTGAAGAAACCGACCTGTTCATTTGTAACGCAAAGCCCTCGGCCTCGGCGCTGGCTGAATACGAACCAGGTTTCAATTGCGGGAAATTGAAGCGGCCAGCCTCATCGGTTTTTGTGCTGCGCCTTGACCCCGTCTCCGTTCCAACGATCGTCACCGTGGCGCCCGCCAGGGCAGCTCCACTGGGATCAACCACCGTGCCTTCAATGGCGCTGGTCGTTTCGCCCTGCGCTAAAAGGCGAGCGGCGAACTGTGCCAACGCTGCCATGCAGGCTACCAGGGAGAGAATGCGAGCCAGCCGTGCGACAACAGTGTTAACCATAGTTAACTCTTATTTGATAATCAAGACTAACACGTTCCGCGGCGGGAGGTACGAGCTTCCGAAACGACTCGCCGCAAGGTCGCCTAAGGAGCCCAGCGCGAGATCCGGCATACGCGATTTACGCGATTCTCGTTCTAACCGGCGCACCGAACCGTGGTCGGCTCATTGTGGATGAACTCCCATGCCGCCGATCATGGTGTTTCACTTGGCCGTGTACTCGGCAAGTCGGATCAGTGATTGCCCCACCCGCCATCGAGCGAGAAGCGTCACGGCCGTTTTGCGGGCCTTCCCGAGTCGTTCGGAAGTGTGGTTCACCGGTCGGCGAATTTTGTCCGGCGCAAGCGTCTCCGTCCGGCTGGTCAAATAGACCGGATTAGGGGGCGACGCTACTGACGAGCGACAAATCGCAATAAGATCCGAACTTTTTGCGACCGTAGGAGATGTTTCGGATAGTGCTGGAGGCGCGGGGGGGAATCGAACCCCCGAATAAAGGTTTTGGAGACCTGTCTATCTATTAATTGCGCAAGGGGTTGTGCCCAGATGTCCGGCGTTTTGTCCTTTTCAAGTCCGCGATAAAGGCGCGACTACGCACCTAAACACGCAACCGGCACCCTGGCCTGGGTAAATGCGCCAGGATCTGAACACAAGAAGCGACTAACCCTCTACGTTTCCGAGATGAATTGACGATTGATAGACGTGATGCATAGAAGCTTGCGAGGTTTGTCGGGGTGCTGGCGGCTCCCCAGTAGGAGTTCTAGATGAAAAACGTCAAGCAAGGGACTTCGATTTTATGTTTCGTTTTGACGGCGCTTGGCGTCGCCCAAGCTCAGGATTTCGGCGATATGTTTGGCGCTGCGACGAGAGGTGACCGCGCGGCTTTGAAATACCTTGAAGGGCTTGCCAATTCGAGTGATCCTGCCGCGCAATTGGACCTGGGATGGATGTACGAAAATGGAGAGGGCGTGGCAAAAGATCTTGCTCAGGCTGTGCGATGGTACCGCAAAGCCGCCGACCAGGGCATGGACCGTGCACAGTACAACTTGGGAGTGATGTATCTCGCCGGTGAGGGACTTTCAAAAGATCCCGCCGAGGCTCTCTCGTGGTTTCGGAAAGCTGCCGAGCAGGGCCATGCAGACGCACAGATCAACATGGGTGCGATGTATTACAGCGGTATAGGCGTGGCCAAGGATGACGCGCAGGCCGCAGAGTGGTATCGCAAAGCTGCCGAGCAAGGCTACGGAGGTGCGGCGTATGCCTTGGGCTGGATGTACGTCAACGGCTATGGCGTACAAAAAGATGAGGCTGTCGCTCTGCGGTGGCTTCTGGAGGGTGCGAAAAAAAATTTTGTAGAATCCCAGCTCTATGTCGCCCGGATGTACGCGCGTGGTGAAGGTGCGCCGAAGGATCTGACCAAGGCAGTGGAATGGTTTCGCGCAGCAAGTGTATTTCAGATTGACGGACCGCAAGAGGAGCTTCTGCGGTTGGAGTCCGGACTCGGGGAGGCGTACGAGAGCGGTAGCGGCGAGCCAAAGATACCAAGAGATCTGGTTATCGCTTACATGTGGTACGACCTGGTCGCTGCGCGGGGGGACGAAACCGCAGTGAAGCACAAAGCGGCTGTTGAAAAGCAAATGACCGTGCAGCAACTAGCAGAAGCCCAAGAACTGATCCGCGAATGGAAGCGCAAAGAGTGACCCTTCACAAGTGAACATCCTCGAACCGGACGTTTTCTGGCGTCTGCCTTTTTATACCGGTCTACCGCGTCGGGTACTGGACGTATTTTTGTTGGAGGCGCGGGGGGGAATCGAACCCCCGAATAAAGGTTTTGCAGACCTGTCTATCTATTAATTGCGCAAGGGGTTGTGCCCAGATGTCCGGCGTTTTGTCCGTTTTCAAGTCCGCGATAAAGGCGCGACAACCGACCAAAACCGGTCCGGGGCACCCAGCTACTTTCCCGGCCTCCGAAACTGGCGACAAGCCAGCGACACCCCCGACAAATCGGTCTCTAGCGCGTTCCGCCGCGCGGAGATCCAGCGTCGGTCTCATCCGCCCCTAATTTGGCAACGCCAGGTGCCTCCCGACCCTAAGCATGATTCACCGCAGGCAGATCAATCTGAAAAGTGCAGCCGATACCTGGCCCTGTCACGAGCCCGATCGTGCCGCCGTGAACTCGAACAGCCCACTGCGCGATTGACAGCCCCAACCCCGCACCTCCACTTTCGCGAGACCGTGACTCATCAGCGCGATAAAAGCGGTCGAAGATCCTCGCCGAGTGTTCAGGAGCAATGCCCGGCCCTTCGTCCGTCACCTCCAAGCGAACGTCGCCCGTTGGCTGCAGTCGAACGTCCACAGAGATCATGCCGCCCACGGGTGAGAATTTTACAGCGTTGTGAATGATGTTCACTAGTGCTTGTCGCAAAAACACCCGATCGCCTTTCACGCGGAGGGTCGCGTCTCCCGCAACGGTCATCTGCTGATCCTTTTCCTCGACGAGCACTTCAAACAGCCCCGCAGCTTCCCGCGCCAGATCGAGTGGCGAAAATTCAGTGGGATGAAGTTGAATGCGGCCTGCGTCTGCACGGGCGATTGTCAGGAGGTTGTCCACCAACGCACTCAGGCGGTTGACCTCCTCCAACATGCTACCCACCGTGTCTCGAAATTCCTCGCGGCTCCCGTCCTTTTGGAGAGCGACTTCCCCTACGCTCCGAATCGATGCAAGCGGCGTTCGAAGTTCGTGCGAAGCGTCAGACGTGAACCTGCGCAACTGCTCAAAAGATTGTTCGAGACGCGCGAGCAGATCGTTGAATACTCGTGCGAGATCATCGAGTTCGTCGCCAACCCCTCCCGTCGGCAATCGGTCGTGAAGCCGCTCTGAGGTTATTTCTTCGGCGCGGCGAGCCATGTATTGCAAGGGCGCGAGCGCACGTTTTGCGAGTACGTAGCTTCCGAGCCCCACGAGAGCCAGCACGAGTGGCATCGCAAACATCGAGGCCACAGCAAATTCTTCGAAGCGCGCCCGATCGGGCAATTCGCTGTATGCGAGTCGCAGCAATAGAGGATGGCCGTCAAGCATATGACGCCGACTGACCATACGAACGGGAGTGCCGTCAGGCAGCGCAGAAGACCGCGTGGAGTAGCCACCCACGCCTTCGTTCTCTGTGAGTGATCCTCCGAGCGCTTGATTGCCGAGCCGCTCGTTACGGTATTGGACACCACCATCTGGCGAAAGAACTTCCAAGTATCGCTCCAGCACCTGTCGCGATTCGGCGTGATTGTGATAGTCGTCACGCAGCGAGAGCATGCCTTGCTTGTTGTAATAAAGTAGCCCTTCGACGGTTTCTATATCTTGAATCGCGTAATGATCGAGCTGACTCCGCAATTGAAGGAAGAGGAATGATGCCGTCAACGCCCAGGATAGAAGCAGAACACCGGCAAGAACAGCTACATACCAGACCGTAAGGCGCGTCCTGACTTGCCTCATGCCTAAGACTTGAATGAGCGATTTTTGCATCCCGTCCTAACCCGCCTCCTCGTTTATAACTTTGCACAGGCACGAAAGCAATGCGTTCGTGTTGTAGGTTTCCTTACAGACTGTTCAGAAAACGTCAGAAAAAGATAAGGCTCAAACGCATGTGTTCGATGCTAAAACCGAAGCGTGAATAAACGATTTTGCTCATTCATGGTTTTCGCCGCTTCCATCATTCTCCCTGTAGCGAGCAATGCCAAGGACAAGAAGGCGATACGTCAAGATACAGCTCCGAAAGATGCCATTGAGGTCTTGGGTCAGGTTCCCGTCACAACGGGGCCGATAACGCGGTTTCTGGTCACCCGGCATTACAGCAGCCTCTACGTTTATGCAGAGCATGAAGGCGGCAAACTGACGCTCATCGACGCTACCAATGCGAGTGCTCCCATCGTCCTCACGGATGTCGCGTTCGCCCCCGGAACGGGTACGTTGACATGGGTTGCGGGAACCGCCGCGCTCGTCGGCACAGAGCCAATTGCTAGAGCCGCGCCGCAGAAGGTGCAAGCAATGCGAATCGTGGACTTCTCCGATCCGCGAAATCCGACGGTTGTACGGGAGTTCACCGACGTTACTGCGATGGGCAAAGACGCAGGGCGAGGACTGATCTTTCTTGCCGACCGCCAGAATATATGGATTCTGCGGCAGCACTTTGCCCAAGATCCGCAGGAGCAGAAAGCCTACGAGGACTACGTTTTGTACGGTTCAAGGTAGCGGGAGGACTTACTCCTCGTCGCGCAGCACGAACCCAACGCCGCGAACGGTTTGAACGAGCTTCCGCTTGAAACGATCGTCCACCTTGCGGCGTAAGCGCGCCACTTGAACATCGATGACGTTATCCAGGGGCGTATGGCGATCAGATTCCTTCCAAACATCGCGCGCCAGCATCTCCCGCGAAACCACATGGTCGCGATGGCGCACCAGATATTCCAAGAGCTCGAATTCGCGCGCGGTGAGATCGAGATCCTGTCCAGCTCTGGAAACGGATCGAGCCGAAATGTCCAATTCCAGATCGGCAATTTTCAATCGATTCGAACTTGCTTCCGCGCTTCCCCGACGTCCCAGAGCGCGCACACGGGCTAACAATTCGGGGAACGCAAATGGCTTGACGAGGTAATCGTCGGCTCCCGTGTCGAGGCCGCGTACGCGATCTTCTACCGAATCCTGAGCGGTGAGCAAAAGCACTGGCGTACGGAATCCATGTTTGCGGATCGTCGCAAGAATCTCTAGGCCATTTCTTCCTGGAAGAAGAATATCCAGGATGATTAGGTCGAAGGACTCCGTCTGAACCAGATAGTATCCTTCTTCTCCTGTATGGGCCAGCGAAACGACGTACTGATCCGCTTGGAGCCCTTCTTGGATTGCCCGGCCCAGTTTGTGTTCGTCTTCGATCACCAGAATCCGCACAGGAATTCCTTCTTCTCTTTACTTTATAGGCGAGCGGCTCGGGGTCCAGTGACGACTTACTGACGAGTTCCTAACATCGGCGTCAGGAAAGTATAAGGAAGTCTTCAGTGGTATTCTCCCGCCTCGACCGGTATACGTAATTGTGGAACATAAAAGCGCAGCTATTCACGGAGTTGAAGTGTGCTCGTAGCCGGTCCCGCAAAAAAAATCACAATTCACTTAAACGAAGACACGAGTTCCCAAAGCAACTACTTGAGTCAGCAACTGTTGTCGTTTTTATTTCAAAAGGGTGTTGCTGGCGCGAGTGTGATTCGCCCGGTAGCGGGCTTCGGCTCGCACCATCGGATTCATTCCCTGGAAGGCGGCCTCGACACGAATCAGCACATGCCCCTTCGTATTGAGTTCATTGAGAGTGAACAAAACGTCGCGATGCTGCTGCCTTGGCTGACAGAACTGGTCACGGACGGAGTGATCGAGTGCCAGGACACAACGATCGTGAAAATAGCGGTCGGAATCTCGTGATGAAATTCGACTGGAAAGTCCTGGGATTCGCCGCGATCATAGGGTGTGCCACTCTATGGGCGCAGACTCCTGGGACAATTTCGCTCGCGCAGGCCCAACAGATCGCGCTCCGGAATCACCCTCATATCGCGTCCGCCGAACTGCAAGCGCAAGCCAGCGGCTTTGCTGTGAAGGAAGCTCATTCGGCATTTCTCCCAACGATGTCGGCCAATGTAACCGGCGTGGGAGCTGATCATGGCGCGGTAGTCTCGGCCGGTGCAATTACGACGTCCAGCCTTTTTAGCCGGGAGTCGAACGGCGTGGTCGCCAATCAGCTCATCGCGGACTTTGGTCGCAGCGCAAGTTTGGAGAGAAGCGCGAAGTTGCGAAATGAAGCCGATGTGAGAAATACGGTGGACACGCGCGCTCGTGTGGTGTTGGCGGTGAGCCGGGCGTACTACACGGCTTTGGCGTCGCAGTCCATTTTGAAAGTCGCGCAGGGAACGCTCGATCTTCGCCGCGTCACGCTGCGGCAGGTGAACGCATTAGCGCAAAGCTCGCTGCGCTCCACCGTGGATGTCAGCTTCGCGCAGGTGAACGAGTCGCAGGCGGAACTGGATTTGTTTCGGGCGGAGAATGACGCCACCGCGAGCCACGCCGAATTGTCAGCGGCGATAGGTTACGAACGCGATCAGCCGTTTCTGCTGAACGATGAAGCGTTGCCTCCTGCACTCGATCCCAATGTGGACGGGCTCATAGCGCAAGCGTTACAGCAGCGGTCTGACCTCTCGGCTCTTCGTCTACGGCAAGAAGCATTGGAACGTTATGCTGACGCCGAAAAGCGCTTGCGAAACCCAACTATCATGGCTGCCGCCGTGGCTGGAGTCGCGCCGGTGCGTGATGACAAATTGCCGGAGACCTATACCGCTGCCGGCGTGAATGTAAATATCCCGATTCTCAATGGTGGGTCGTTCAAAGCGCGCCGCGAAGAAGCGGAACTGCATGCTGCCGCCGCCGGGAAAGATATACAGGACCTATCGGTGCAAATCGCCAGGGATGTGCGTGTGGCATGGCTGGCCGCAAACGATGCTTTTCGACGCCTGGACGTGACCGCGCGCATCGTCGCCCAGGCGAACGAATCCTTGCGCCTCGCGCAGGCCCGTTATGACAATGCGCTAGGGAGCATTGTCGAGCTCAATCAAGCGCAATTAAATCAAACGTCTGCGGAAATTACCGCCGCGTCGGCGAAGTACGAATATCTTAACGCGCGTGCGGCGCTGAACTATTCGGTGGGAGCCCAGCCATGAATTCCCGAGACTTGAAATATTTTCGACTGTCATTTCTGGGCACCGCATGTGCGGTGCTCCTTCTTATTAACGCCTCCTGCGCCCGTAGCGCCGCAACGGAGCCGCGGGTCACGACGGCGTCCGAATCTCCCACGGTTGCGGTCGCCGAAGCTAAGCGAGCCGACGTTTCCAGCACCCTCCTGCTTACAGCTGAGTTTGAACCGTTCCAGGAAATCGACGTGATGGCCAAAGTCTCTGGCTATGTAAAGCAGATCAACGTCGATATCGGCGATCGGGTTCGTGAGGGCCAGATCCTGGCGACACTTGAAATTCCGGAGATGCAGGACGACATGCGGCGCGCCGCCGCTGCGATCGAGGAGGGGCGCGCCCAGCTTGCCACCGCTCGTGATGAGTTGGTACGCGCGCAATCAGCGCACGACATCGCTCACCTGTCGTATTCGCGTGTCTTGGATGTTTCTAAGCGCGAACCCGGCTTGGTGCCGCAGCAGGAGGTAGACGAAGCGCACTCCCGCGATCTGGTAGCGGAGGCACAGATGTCCACCGCGCAGTCGCGCATCGCGGAGTGTGACCAGCGCATTCGCGTGTCGCAGGCAGAAGAAGGACGCGTGAAAACTCTTTATCAATATGCCGTCATCACAGCGCCGTTTGATGGCGTCGTCACCAAGCGTTACGCGAATAGTGGCGCGTTGATCCAGGCTGGCACGGCATCGCAAACACAGGCGATGCCAATCATCCGCCTCTCGCAGAACGGTCTTTTGCGGCTTGCGTTGCCAGTGCCAGAGTCGGCCGTTCCTCTGGTGCATTTGGGATCGGTGGTGAACGTTCGTGTGTCGGCGTTGAAAAAAGATTTTGCCGGCCACGTGGCTCGATTCTCAGAGAAAGTTGACGAATCGACGCGCACCATGAAGACGGAGGTCGATGTTCCCAATTCGTCACTGGTCTTGGTGCCTGGAATGTATGCCGAAGTTAATCTCACGACGGACCAGCACAGGAATGCGCTCACCGTTCCCGTGGAGGCGATCGACGGCTCGGGAAATTCGACCCAAGTCCTCACCGTGGGGTCGGACGGGACGGTACAAGCCGTGGCCGTGCAGCTGGGGCTGGAGACGGCCCGCGATGTGGAAATTCAATCCGGGGGCCTCAAGGACGGCGACCGCGTAATCGTCGGCTCGCGATCTGGTCTCAAGCCTGGCATCAAGGTTCAGCCGAAGATAATCCGCATGGATGCGGGCTCTAAATCGAAATCGTAAAACAACGATATGTCGCGCTTTGCGATCAACACACCGTATCTCATTGTGGTTGTCTGCGCGATCATCGCCATTCTCGGCGGCGTCGCAGTGGTTCAGATGCCCGTGGATATGTTCCCGTCGACGAACATTCCCGTCGTCGTCGTGGCGACGTTTTATTCCGGGATGCCGCCTGAACAAATTGAAGGTGACATCACTTATCACCTGGAACGGTTCTTCACGTTAGCCAGTGGCATCGATCACATCGAGTCTCGTTCTTTGAACGGCGTCAGCATAATTCGCGTCTATTTCCAAAGCGACACGAATGCCGACATCGATGCGGCGACCATCGCGAACCTCGCGGTCTCCGACATGAAAGATCTTCCGCCGGGTACGTTGCCGCCTGTTGTTCTTAAGTCGGACGCATCGAGTCTTCCGGTCTGTCTCGTGACGATCAATGGCGACGGGATGACGGATGGCAATCTGAAGGACATCGCGCAGAATTTCGTGCGCAATCAATTGGCCGCAGTACACGGCGCCGCGATCCCACAGCCGTTTGGCGGTCCCTGGAGGCAGATTCAGTTTTACGTTGATCCGTCGAAGCTGGAAGCGCGCCAGATCAGTCCCATGGATGTGGTCCGGTCGCTCAGCCAGGCCAATGTAATCCTTCCCGCCGGCGATGTCCAGATCGGGAATCTCGACTACAACATATATTCGAACGCGCAATTCAACTTGAAGGACGCTGGTCGCTATCCAATCAAGATGAACGGCGAAAATCCGGTGCTGATGTCTGACGTCGGCGACCTCAAAGACGCTCACGCACTGCAATACAACGTGGTTCACGTCAACGGACAGCGGTCTGTCTATCTCCCCGTGATGAAGCAAGGCGGCAATTCGAACACCATCGCCGTGGTCGACGGCATTCGCAAAACCCTCAGCCATCTGGTGGACGTCCCGCGCGCGATGAAGACAGGCGTTGTCTTCGATCAATCTCGTTTCGTGCGCACGGCCATTGAAACGCTGCTGCACGAGGGCGGTATCGGCCTTTTCCTCACGTGCCTCATGATTCTGATATTTCTCGGAAGCCTACGAGCCACCATCGCCGTTTTCTTTTCCATTCCGCTGTCGGTTTGCGCGACATTTTTTGTCCTGCAGTTGAGTGGCTCGTCGATCAATAGCATGGTGCTTGGCGGGTTGGCCCTTGCCTTGTCGCGCCTAATCGATAATTCCGTTGTCGTGCTCGAAAATATCTATCGGCATCTTGAAATGGGCGAGCCTCCACGGGTTGCGGCGGAAAGTGGAGGCCGGGAAGTCGCGCTGCCTGTGCTGGCTTCTACGCTCACCACCGCGATCGTCTTCTTTCCCGTGACGCTCTTATCGGGCGTCAGCAAATTTCTGTTTTCCGCCATGGCGTTATCCGTTGTCGTCTCGCTGTTTGCTTCTTACATCGTCGCGATGACGGTAGTGCCATTGTTCTGCGCCAGATTCTTGCGACTGGACAACCCGGAGCATCTTGCCGACACCGATTCAGCCGAGGCTCGCACGCTGACACGTAAGGCCGGATGGGGTGAACGCTTCAATGCTGCCTTCAACAATGCCTTCCAGCGAATGCTCGGCCTCTACGAACGATTGGTGCAAGGGTGCCTGAAGATTCCGGTCACCGTGCTCGCACTATTCTTCGTCGCGTTCGGGCTGAGCCTCTTACTCTATTTCCAGCTAGGATTCGCCTACTTTCCGCAAACTGACGCCGGCCAGTTTGTCGTTACGTTCAAAGCTCCTTCCGGGACCAAGCTCAATGTCACCGAAAGTAAAGTGGCGAGCCTGGAGAATCTAATCAGACAGGTCGTGCATCCCGAAGATCTCGCCATCGTCGTAGACAACATCGGCGTCGATAACGGATTTTCCGCCGTCTACACGTCGAACGCCGCCATGCACACCGGTTTTATTCAAGTCGGATTGAAGCCGGGTCATCGCGTGGGAAGCTACGAGTACATTGCCCAACTGAAGAAGCGCATCGCCGATGAGATGCCGGAGATTACGCCTTTCTTCTCCACGGGAAGCCTCGTGGACGCTGTGGTGAGCATGGGAGCTCCCGCGCCCATCGACGTGCAGATTATTGGCGCGAATCTCGAAGCCGACAACACGGTCGCTCAGAATATAGCGAGTAAGTTGCGCTTGTCGCCGGCCATCGCGGACGTGTTTATGCCGCAGGATCTCGATTATCCATCTTTGCGCGTCGATGTGGACCGGCTGCACGCTGCGAAATTGGGGCTCACAGAGCGCGAAGTGCTGACGAATGTTATTACGTCCCTCACGTCGAACCAAATGATCGCGCCGAACCTGTGGATCGACCCGCGAAACGGCAACAACTACTTCTTGACCGTCCAATATCCCGAGGCCCAAATTCAATCGATTCAGGATTTGCGTTCCATCCCTCTGCACGCCGATGGCGTGTCGCAGCCGACCCGGCTGGATATGATCGCGAACATCGAACGCATCAAAGCACCTACGGAAGTGGATCACTATCAGATCCGACGGAAGCTTGACATTTACGTGCGCCCCGCGACTGAGAACCTGGGAGCCGCCGCCGACGATGTTCGTAAGGTGGTCGCGCAGGAACATGTTCCCACCAACGTCAACGTCGCCGTACGGGGAAGCGCCGAAGCGATGGACGAATCGTTCCGCAGCTTCGCGACGGGCCTGAGTCTGTCCGTAGTGTTGCTGTACCTGATTCTGGTGGCGCAATTCCGATCCTCGATCGATCCGTTTATCATCCTCCTGGCGCTCCCGCCCGCCATATCCGGCGTGTTGCTTACTCTGGTGCTCACAGGTACCACGCTGAACATCATGTCGCTGATGGGGGTGGTGATGCTGGCGGGAATCGCCATGTCGAACAGCATCCTGATCGTAGAATTCGCGCACCATCTTCGCGCCGAAGGACATAGCGTTTCCGCAGCGATCATCGAATCCTGCCGTGTGCGCTTGCGGCCCATCCTCATGACGTCCCTGGCAACAATCATCGGACTCCTGCCCATGGCGTTGAAGATGGGAGAAGGCAGCGAGTCCTACGCGCCGCTCGCCCGCGCACTCATCGGCGGCCTGCTGGCATCTGTGATTCTCACTGTATTTCTAGTTCCGTCTGGTTTCTATCTTGCGTATCGTGATCAACATCAGGAATAGGCCGAACCAGCATGGTGACCCGCCAAACCCAAATCTGACGTGTGGTTTGAAATCTTCCAACCCCGCGCGAGGGTTACCCACGCAATTGAAAGGTCTGAACATATCAGGTTATGTCGGGGAATCTCATAAATCACGCCATCGGTGACGGGCGCCTCACGTATGGTTGAGAGTGCAGCCCAATCAGAAGCACTTGCTCGCTCACGCGCCGTGAACAGGGGTGATCTCAAAACTCATTGGGTGCAGGGGAGATATGTTGCAAGGTGTTGGAGGCGCGGGGGGGAATCGAACCCCCGAATAAAGGTTTTGCAGACCTCTGCCTTACCACTTGGCTACCGCGCCGGACTCAAAAAAGGAAAGGCTCAATCCAGAGATACCGTGCCGGGCCTAGCGAAGTCAACCTTCCGCGTCGCGAGACACGGTCCGCTTCGACGCCGGGACGATGTATTCGTGGAAAGACGAACGCGCTTGGCCAGCACCGTCAGGCAGCGCGGTCAGACCAGGCTGCGTTCAGGCGGCCTTGTTGATTGGTCTTAAGGAATGTTCGCGCTCTACTGCCTGGTAGCGTCTACTGCTTGGTCGCGCTCGGCGGCGGAGGAGGCGGCGTTCCACTCCCGTCAAATCCGCGCCGGCCGCGGCCGATCCCGCGTTCGCCCCGGCCCGCCGGGCTGCGGCGCTCCAACTCCTGCCATTGTTCGGCGGTCAGCACGAGCCGCATCTTTAAGCTCATCTGCGATAGCGTACGCGTCAGATCGGCCCGCACCGCCGCCAGTTTCTCGATCGCGTCATTCGCCTTGCGCGCGTCCACCGGATTTTCGCCAAACGCCGCCTCCACGTCGCCGTCGGCTTTTTGCATGGCCGTGCGCAGGTCCATCATTTTCGTGCGGTAATCTTTCACTACCGCGTTAATATCGGCCTTTTGAGCCTCGCTCAGGTTGAGCGCCTGCGCTGCCCGCCCATTCCACCACGGTCCCTCCCACCATGAGGAAAACCCACGCGGCGTCCGCGCTTCCTGTGCGCCCCCTGCCGGACCCGGCGAAGGCGCCGTTTGCGCGACCGCTGTTCCGGCGGTGACCGCCAGCCACAGACCCACGCTCGCAACCATGAGTTTCGTACGCATTACTGCTTTGTACTCGAACCGCCGCTCTCCGGCGCGCCGTCCGCTTCAAACAAGACCCGGAACGAGGCGCTCGCTCTCGGCTCGAAAGACTGCTCCATTGAATACACGTCGGAATAAACGTCCAAGGGCGCCTCTGGAAGCTGCGGAGCAACGCTCGCCGAGGCGGGAGCCGGGCGCACCGGAGCCGCGGAATGATGCATGAAAACGCCTATCGCGAGAAGACACGCGGCGGCCACGGCGGGCGCCGCCCACGGCATGCGCGACGGATGCTCGATGCGGGCGTAAATGTTCCTGCGTTGCGCCGCCAGGACATCCGCCGGAACCGTCGCCGGAACGGCCAGCGCGGCGTGCTTCTCCCGCATCTCGTTCCACCGGGACGCACACACGGCGCACCCGTTCAGGCGGGCTTCGACGTTACACAAACCGTAGAGCCCGTCAATCAAAACGTCGTCTTGCAAATGCTCGTGCGCGTTCATTTTCCGCCGCTCCCGTAGAGATCCCGCAACTCCTCCCGTAATTTCGACACGGCGCGGAACATGTGCGCCTTCACCGTGCCGACGTCCAAGCCTAAAATCTGCCCGATTTCCTCCAGACTCTTGTCTTCATAATGCCGGAGCGAGAACACCACGCGCTGCCGGTCCGACAGACGGGCCAGGGCGGCGTTGAGCCGGGCGGATATCTCCGTCGCAAAGTACCGGTCCTCGGCCTCCGGACGGCGCGAGGCGACCTTCGACAAAATGAGCGCTTCGTCTTCCGAAGACGGTCTGCGCCGCCACAGCTGCCACTTATGCGAGCGCAGCCGGTCCAGGCACGTGTTGACCGCGATCCGCGTCAGCCAGCGCCCGGGATCGTCGAGCGCCTTGGCGTCCGCGCGCTGCAGGGCCTGATACGCCTTCAAGAAAACATCCTGGGTGGCGCAGTCGGCGTCGTCAGCATCCTGCAGGAGGCGACGGCATAGCGAATACACCCGCCGCTGCTCCGACGACATCCAGGCGGCGAAGTCTCCCGACAATCCAGTCTCGGCGCGCACGGCGACCAGAGGCTCGGCCATAAGCCTCATCATACTCCTCTAGACGGTTTCAGCCACGCCCGGGTTTACCACTGGGCCCGAGAGTCCGCCTACGGGGCCGAACAACAACGCGAGTTCACGCCAAGGGCCGCGGCAAACGAACCGGATCGGTCCCTAAACGCTTGGCTGGTGAGCTCTTTGGGGCGGATCTGCCGCGCTCGGCTTTTTTACCGCGCGTCTACTGCGCGCCGAAGGCGGCGGCGTGGTGCGTCAGCACGGTGGGTCCGAGCGGGACGTCGGGGCGCGAGTTCTGCTGGGGGGCCGCTTCCACGACGAGCGGGGTTTCGGGCCGCGTGCCGTCATCATGCGGCGTGTCACTACGTAGCGGGCCGGCTTCGTTTAGCAGCGCGTGGCGCTGCGGGCCAACTTCGTTCAGCGGCGCGTTGCGCTGCGGGCCAACTTCGTTCAATAACCGGGTGATCGCCACGCGCTTTTCCGGGGCCTCCTGTTGATGAACAGCCGGTTGATGAACAGCCGGTGCGCTAACAACTGAGGGATAAACGACCGGAGTGTCCGAAGGCATCGCGGTCCTTTGTACCGGCTGAATTTGCGCGGCTGCGCCTGCGTGTGGTTGAGACGCCTGAAGCTGTGCAGTTCCTGCCGCGGGCAAGGCTGCGGAGGCAAAAACGGATTCGCGCGGGAGCTGATTCAGATCGCGGCCCTCCTCGATCAGCATCTCGTGCTCTATCCAATTGGAAAGAGGGATGTTACGGAAAAATAACCGCTCCTGCATGATCATCGTCTTGCGCGAGCCCTCGAGAGATTTGGACTCGCGGACGTAGCTGCGCTCCTCGGTGCGAATGTCCTGCATGAAGTCGTCGAGGGCTTTGCGCTTCGACGATTCTTCCGTCGCCCGAACGCGTTCCTCGAGCGTGATCTTATGGGAAACAATGGTCGCCCGAGCCTCGGCCAGGGACTCCCGCTCCTTGGCGAGGGCTACCTCCATCCGGGCCTGCATAATGTAATAGGAAAGCAGCGCGCTCCCCCCAGCCACGAACACCGGAAGAAATAGCCACAAGAACGCTTCCATTTGCATATTAAGACAACCTGCTGTATTTGTATCGGCCGGGGATGAGAAAAAAGTTAGTGGATTAAGGGAATAACCTTACCCCGGCTGAGGTACGAGCTCCTAAGGTCTGGACGTTTCGGAGCACCATTTTCGCTGCGCCGGGATACTGATTTTGCCGTGCCGGGAAACTGATTTTGCCGCGCCTGCGCCTTGGCGCCGCCTGCTCACATTCGGTTCCGGCGGGGCGATGAGGCCATCATGAACAACGGCGAAAGGCGCGTGAAAGGGCCCGTGGGAGTGTATTCCCGAAGGAATACTCGTCCGCTGGGATCCGTAAAGAGGATAGCCAAATGAAGACCCAGATGACGATCGGGAAAAAGCTATACCTGAGCATGGGGGCCGCTGTCGCGTTGACGCTGGCGTTGGGCGCGATGGGCGTGGGGAGCATCAATACGTTAGGCGGGGCGATCGACCGGCTGGTCAACGTAAGCGCCAGAAAACGCTATCTTGCGGCGAGGTCGGGCGCAGGGGTCAATGACCTTCTGGCTCTTGAAAGGGGAATCCTGTTCCGCGCCTTTCTGAAGGACAGAGCGACGATGGAGCAGAACGAACGGGATTTTGGAACGACCGCGGCGGCCCTGGACAAAACCCTCCAGGAGCTCGCTTCGCTGAGCGAGAGCGCGGAAGAGCGTGGTGTTGTCGAAGGGATGGAACGGACCCTCGAGGATGTCAAGCGGGCCCACGGGGAGATGTGGACCGAGGTGAGCGCCGGCAAAATGGGCGCCGCGGTTGACGTCTACAAGGCGCGGGTCAATATGGTTCTTCAGGCTGCCACCAAGACGGCTGAAGATCTGGAGACGCAACAAAACACGCTCATCCAGGCCCAGCATCAGGAAGCCGAGCGCATCGTTGCCCGTTCGCGCTGGACCATGATCGCTCTGTCGATCTTTGTCCTGGCGGTTGGCGGGGCCGTAGTCCTGATCGTGCGCCAGATCAACGCGCGCCTGCGGAACGCCGTGGCGGAGCTTACGGAAGGCGCGGAGCAAGTGTCGAGCGCGGCGAATCAGATTGCCGCCACCAGCCAGTCTCTGGCGCAAGGCGCGAGCGAGCAGGCCGCGGCGCTCGAGGAGACTTCAGCCTCGAGTGAAGAAATCAACTCGATGGCAGTGAAGAGCACGGAGAGCGCGCAGTCGGCCGCGGAGCTGGTGATGCGTTCGCAAGACGAGTTCGTTCGCACCAATCAGGCTCTGGACCTCATGGTGGTGGCCATGAGCGAGATCACCACGCAAAGCGATAAGATCGCCAAAATTATCAAAATCATCGACGAGATCGCCTTCCAGACCAACATCCTGGCGCTCAACGCGGCGGTGGAGGCGGCGCGCGCGGGCGAAGCGGGCAAGGGTTTCGCGGTGGTCGCCGACGAAGTCCGGAGCCTGGCGCAGCGCAGCGCGCAGGCGGCCAAGGACACGGCGACGCTGATCGAAGAATCCATCGCCAAATCCAACGACGGCAAAACCAAGGTGGACCAGGTTGCGGCGGCGATCCGGGAAATCACCGTGGAATCAGCCAAGGTGAAGACGCTGGTGGACGAAATCAGCCTCGGCAGCCAGGAGCAGACGCGCGGCATTCAAGAAATCGCCAGGTCGCTCACCCAGATGGAACAAGTGACCCAACAATCAGCCGCGAGTACCGAGGAAAGCGCGGCGTCCGCCGAAGAGCTCACGTCGCAGGCGGCGGCGCTGCTCAACGTGGCCGGGACGCTGACCACGATGGTGGGCACGGCATAATCCGGGCAATCGAGAACCCGGGTCGCGGATCAGCCCGTCTGCGACGCGTCCATTTTGCTGCCGCCGGCGATCGCCAGCAACAAGGAAAAGTTAAAACCCGCCAGCGCTTTGAGCATTTCTCCCAGGCGGAATCCGGCTGCCGCGAAAAAACCGTCGTACTTTCCGAGCAGCACGGACGCACCGACGATGCGGTCTGAAGTGTGGATCGTTTCGCGCGGGGCCGGAACCGCCGGCTCGTGCCAGGTGACGCGAAGATCCGGATAGAGGCGGATTTTCCTTCCGGCGCGCCGGATTTGCAGTGCGAGATCCGCGTCGGCCCAATACTCGCCGAGGCGCTCGTCAAAGTAATTCATGCCTGCGACGAATTGTTTCCGCACCAGGATGGCGTCTCGTCCCGGGTAAGCCACGACGATCGATTCCCCGGTCAGATCGGGCATGGGAGTGTAAGGCTCGCCGCCGGCGCTGATCGCGGCGAACAGTTCGCGCGTGGGCGCAGGAAGCACGCGCCACACCGGCGTGCCGCTGGGGTTCACGAGCAGAGGGCAGACGGCGGCCGCGTCGCTTGCCGTTTCGAAACGTTCCACCAGCCGCGCGATCGTATCCGGGGCGACTTCGACATCGGGAGTGAGAAAAAAGAGGAACTCGCCGCGGGCAGTCCGCGTCGCGATGTTGAGCGCCTTGGTCGCACCGAAGTGCTCGGGGAGCCGCAGGAGGGTGAGCGAAGGATAGCTCTCATCGAGCGAGCCGGTCTCGTCCGCGCTCGCGCAATCCACCACCAGGATTTCGAGCTGGTCGCGTTTTTCGGAACGCTCCAGGGCTTCGATGGCGCGTCGCAAAGCCGCAACCTGGTTATAGCCGACCAGCACGGCGGACACGCGCGGCGTGAGGGGAGCCTGCGGCTCAGTAGGAGTCATGCGGTGAAAAAATGATAGCGCAGAGCAGATCGCCTTTTAAAGGCGCGGGTTGAGCGCTCAAGGCAAGCATGTATCGCGATATCACGCGTCTTAATCACGCACCCCTGCCATAAATCGGAATGACCGCGCCATTGATGGCCGACGCATCGTCGCTAGCAAGAAAGACCAGAAGGCTTGCGACCTGCTCCGGGGGCACCCAGGAAGAGAAGTCGGCGCTGGGCATGGCTGCGCGATTGGCTGGCGTGTCCATTGTGCCTGGAAGCACCACATTCGCGGTGATGCCGCGATCCGCGTTTTCCGCGGCGAGCGTGCGGACCAAAGAAACCAGCGCGGCCTTGGACGCCGCATAGACGCCGCTCTGAGGCGAAGGCTCGGCGGCCGAGCGGCTTCCGATCGCGAGAATGCGCCCGCCACCCTGCTTCCGCATGGGCGGGATAGCCGCGCGAAACATAGAAAGCGCCGTGCGAGCGTTGAGCTGGAACAGGCGGTCGAACAAGGCCTCGTCGGAATCCGCGAGCGATTGCCCACCGGCGAATCCGCCCACCAGATGCGTCAAAACGTCCAGCCGGCCCCAGCGCGCAAGTACGGCCTGCGCCACGCCCTGCGCCCCCTCGGGCGTGGAAAGATCCGCGCGCAAGGGGACGAAACGCTCGCCGGCCTCCCCTTGCCCCGCCCGGTCCACGGCGGCCACCCGCGCGCTGGAGGCCCGGAATGCGGCGGTCACGGCGGTCCCGAGGCCTCCGCTAGCTCCGGTGATTACGACGACTTTCTCTTGCAGTGCGAGCACCATGAGCCCCCGCTCACATGGTAAGTCGAAATCGTTCCACACGAATAGGCCGAGACACCATTGAGGCGTTCTCGACCGTCGACGCGTCCTTGGCCATCCACGCATACTCCAACGTTCGCGTAAGGGCCGAAAGCGATCCTTCGGCGGCAGTTGCTAAAATCGAAGGCACATGGCGTCCAATCTCGTACGGCGCGTGCTGAGCTCGATTGCCGATCGTGGCCGCACGTTTCTGGGAAGCCTTTCCCGCGCTCCGATCGAGCAGTTGTGCCGCGACCTGGTTTCCGAGCGCGGTGAAGCCTCCGGCACGGCGATCGCGCGCGAGATCACGGATCGTTATCGCGAACTGGGTCCGCCACAGCGCCTGCGATTTTTCGAAGGTTTGCTGGAGCGGCCGTGGCTCGCCGATCCGGACGCGATCCTGCAACTGGCTGAGCGGTATCACGCGACCCCTGAAGCGGCCGAACTCGCCCGGCTGTTTGCGGCGGCCGAACCACGCCGCCAGGAGCTTTTTCGGCGGATCAATATCAGCCCGCGCGGCACCGAAACGATCGTGAATATGCGCCGGGATCTGCTCGCCATGCTCCGCGAACATCCGCGTCTGGAGCCCATTAATGCCGATCTGGTGCATCTGCTCGGTTCGTGGTTCAACCGCGGGTTTCTCGAATTGCGGCGCATCGACTGGCGCACGCCCGCGCTGATTCTGGAAAAACTGATCGAATACGAAACCGTGCACGAAATCCACGGCTGGACGGATCTGCGCCGCAGGCTGGCGAGCGACCGGCGATGCTTCGCTTTCTTCCATCCCGCGCTGCCCGACGAGCCGCTGATCTTCGTGGAAGTCGCGCTCACGCGCGGAATCGCGACCGCCATTCAGCCTCTGATCGACGTCGCGGTCGAGCCTCGAGACGAGGCGAAGCCCGATTCGGCCATATTTTATTCGATCAACAACTGCATGGCCGGATTGCGCTCAATTTCCTTTGGCGCTTTTTTGATCAAGCAGGTGGTGCAGGAATTGGAAACCGAAGGGCTGCGGCTGAGAAATTTCGTTACGCTCTCGCCCATCCCCGGATTCCGGGAGTGGCTCTCCCATCACAAGCCGCCGCTCGCCGCGTGGGAGGACCTGCGCGGACTGAACGGCATCGCACTTTCCAAAAAGCTATCGGAGATGGCGGCGACCGATCCGCGGCGGGAAGCGCTGCGCAGGGCCTGCGCGGTTTATCTCACCTCGCGCGGGGCAGACGGCCGCGCGATCGATGCGGTCGCAGGGTTTCATTTGAATAATGGGGCGTCGGTCGAGGGCATCAACTGGATGGGGGATGTCTCGGACAAGGGCTGGAAGCAGTCGTTCGGTTTGATGGTGAATTACGCGTACCGCCCGCAGCGCATCGAGCGCAATCACGAACAATATGTGAAGGCCGGGCGGGTGGCCGCTTCTGAAGAGGTGCTGAAGCTGCTCGAAGAGCCCAAGATTCGCCGCGACACCGGCGAAACGAGCCGCTCCGAGAAGATCCCGGCGGAAAAGTTTCAGTAGGTAGGTTCGCTTTCGAGCGCACGCGGAAATTTAAATGCGATCGAATCGCGATCGCGCGGCTCTAGGCGTCAACGCGGTAACCTGAAGGTAGTCGGGTGGCGCGGCTAAAACGGTGCGAGCGGGGCGGAACCGAGAGGGCGCAAGACCCAAAGGGAGCAAGAGATGGACAAACGATTGGCGAAGCGGCATAAACGGCAAGTAGCGCGTGCGAAAGAGCACGTAAAGCTCTCGGAACCGGACGTGAGAACGGCTGAGGAGATCAAGGCAGCGCGGGAAAAAAGCCGCCCGGCGGCCGGCCGCGGCGAAGGACCGAGCGCGTCGGGATACGCTTCTCCGGATCGCGCACCGGCTTCCACCGGCAGTGCGGCAAAGACGGCCGTCTGACGGGCGAGGAGACGCTCGCGGGCTAAATTTTTCGGCCCGCCGCACATCTTCTTCCGCTCTCTCCGCTTCAATGACGGCGGGCTCGCGCCGAACTTTTAGGAAACTACCCGGCGGCGAGCCCGCATCCTCCGAAATGTCCGCGTTCCTATGCGTTCGCCGGGACCGCTGCCTGCACTAACGGACGGACTTCGATGGTTCCCATGCGCGCCGACGGGATCCGCGCCGCGATTCCGATCGCTTCGTCCAGATCCTTGGCTTCAATCATGTAAAATCCGCCCAGTTGTTCCCGGGTTTCGGCGAAGGGCCCGTCGGTGACCAGCCGCTTTCCGTCGCGGATGCGTACGGTGGTCGCCGTGGACGTCGGCTGAAGCTGGTTGCCCCCCAGAATATGCCCGCTTTCGCGGATCGATTTGCCGAAGGCCATGTATTCGCTCATGGTTTGATTCCGTTCGGCTTCCGTCCGGTTGGCCCAAACCTGCTCGTCCTGGTAAATCAGCATTAAGTATTTCATTTTTCGAACCTCCAACAGTTGGTCGAACGAAGGCCTCGCGAATCGACATGCGCCGGGAAAAAAATTACAATCAGGCATGACCAGCGGCCCGGCCGGCACCGATTTCTCCAGGGAGCCGTCGGATTCCGGCGCTGCCGCTGCGGACCGGACGGTCGATGCGTTGTATCGCTCCGATTGGGGCCGCATCGTAGCCACGTTGATTCGCGTGGTGGGCGATTTCGAAATGGCGGAAGATGCCGCGCAGGAAGCGTTTACCGCCGCGGTCGACCAATGGAGAACATCCGGAGTGCCGGAAAGCCCCCGGGCGTGGATCGTCCAGACGGCCAGGCACAAAGCCATCGATCGCATCCGCCGCCGCGCCCGTTTTGAAGAAAGCCTCGACGCTTACATCGAGGCCGGCCTGCAACCGATGGCTTCGAGCCCTCGCGCGGTTCTGCCGGATTTCGAGACGACGGAAATCCCCGACGACCCGCTGCGTTTGATATTCACGTGCTGCCATCCCGCGCTCGCCCTGGAGGCGCGGGTCGCGCTGACGCTGCGAACGCTGGGCGGCCTCGCCACGGATGAAATCGCGCGCGCGTTTCTGGTTCCCGAAGCGACCATGGCGCAGCGCCTGGTCCGGGCGAAGCGCAAGATCCGCGACGCGGGGATTCCCTATAAGATGCCGGAAGCCTCGGATATGCCGGAGCGCATCGACGCGGTTCTCACGGTGATTTATCTGATCTTCAACGAAGGCTACGCGGCGACCAGAGGAGCGAAGCTCGTGCGCGCGGATCTGTGCAGCGAAGCGATCCGGCTGGTGCGCCTGCTGAGTACGTTGATGGCGCCGCATGCGCCTGCCGAAACAACCGGTCTGTTGGCGTTGATGCTGCTGCAGCATTCACGACGCGACGCCCGGATGACACAGAGCGGAGACCTTGTGGTGCTGGAAGATCAGGATCGCGCGTTGTGGCATCGCCAGGAGATTGAGGAGGCGCTGCCGCTGGTGGAGGAATCCTTGCGCGGCGGCTCCGGTCCGTTCGCGCTGCAGGCCGCGATCGCGGCGTTGCATTGCCAGGCGCCCAGCGCCGAAGACACGGACTGGCGCCAGATCGTCCGCCTCTACGAAGTTCTCGCGCGGCTTCAGCCTTCCCCCATCGTGTCCCTCAATCGCGCAGTCGCTGTCGCCATGGTGGAAGGCCCCGGGCGCGGGCTGGTCCTGATCGACGCGCTGGCCGCGGACCTTGATGAGTATCATCTATTCCACGCGGCACGGGCCGACTTGCTGCGCCGCGCGGGAACCATCGGGGAAGCAGTGAAGAGCTACCGCCGCGCGCTCGCCCTGGTGACCAACGACAGCGAGCGCCGGTTTCTGGAGCGCCGGCTGCGGGAAGCGCAAGTTTAGCGAAATTGCGCGAAGCGCGAGAGGTGGGACGAGAGTGCACGTCCCCGCGCTGTCTCAGAGCGGTAGTTTCACAAAAAGCTGCGCGGCATAGTGATGGGACCCCGCCGGCGGGTAGATGTACCCGATGGCGCGGCCCGCGCACGCGATACATAGCCACAGGAGAAGCGAAAGCGAGGCCGCCAGCTTCGCAACCGGCGGGGCCTCAGGGAGCTTGTCCATTTCCGCCGCCTTGCTGTAGACGCTCCCGCGAAACACGATCGCGTGCACCACTACCAACGCGAGCAGCATAACCTTGATCTGGAAAAAGATATTGTGGAAATACTCTTCCGCCTTCGCTCCCAGGATCAGGATCCCGCACGTGACCACCAGTGCGAGCCCGATCCACTTCGGCACCCGCAGTTGATTCACGATATCGGCGATGGAATGTTTCTTCAGGCCCCACCCGAGCAACCGAACATCGGTCGCCAGGACCATCGCCCCGAAGAGCGTAATGAAAGTCAGATGGAGGGTCAAAATGACGGGATACGCGTACAGGGAATCGCGGACGGCCGCGAAGAGCGGCACGTTCTGCATCCATACAGCGAAAGGAATCATCGCGATGAGGTCCTCATAGGAAACTAGGCGTAGAACGAGACCAGCATTCCACCCACGATCACCGACACCCACAATGCCAGCGAGATGCACGCGACCAGGATCCCCCGGCCTTGCGAAACACCCGGCAAAATAATTTTGCGATGCAGCGTGTAGTTGAACACGATGGCCAAAATGAGGCAGATCATCTTGACCACGAAAAACCAGCTCAAATAGTACTTGTCCGGATCGGTCGAATACAGCAGCAGCCCCGCAAAGATGGACGTGGACAGGCTGATCACCACCCACATACCGGTTTCCTTGATGAGATCCGCGGGATTCTGGCGGCGCAGCCCGAATCCGAGCAGCCGAAAATCCACCAGCGCGATCGACCCGATCGCGATCGCGAACCCGACGATATGAAAGCATTCGAGGATCGGGAAAGCCAGCTCGGAATTCAGTGGGTTTTCAATCAGCATCTGTAGCCATTCGCAAGGACCCCTGCAACGATGGATCGTACCACAAGGTCTTGTCGAACGGGCGCCCGAAGGGTCACCATGCGGTCAGTGACCGCCCAGTGACCGGAGGCCATCATCCGCGCTGTCACCGCGCAAAAGCATTGGTCCCAATGCTTACTGGCCGGGGTTGGGCGGAGCGGTGAGCGGCGCTCCAGCGGTGCTGCGGGCAACGCCTCCTTGCCGCCTGAGGAGCCGCTCCTTCATACGCCAGCGCCCATCCGCGGAACGGACGAATTTATCTTCATAGAGGCCGATCGACACGACGTAGATCCGTCCGTTATCGTTGTCCGTGGTTTGAAAGTACGAGCGCGCCGTCGCATGGTCGCCGTCGATTACAATTTCGGGCTCGTTGAAAACATGGAGGCGGTAATGGTTCATGGTGATCAACCGGTCCCGCATCTGCCATTCATTGGTGATCCACTTCTCCATGCCGGCCTTGCCGACCACTGCGCCGGGACTGGTCGGCGTCGCGCCATTGGCCGCGTTTGGCTGGAAGATTGCGTCCTCGGTATAGAGGTCCGTGTACTCGTGAACGTCGGTCCCGAAGTCGACAAGGTACGTGTATTGATTCAGCGCCTTCAGGATCGCGTCGCGATCCTCGATCGCCTTCACGCGTTGTTCGAGCGATTGCTTCGATGCGGGCCTGGGCGTCGTTCGATCAGACGTGGCCGACTGTGCCAGCAGTCCCGTCGAGAGGACAACGGCCGCGGCCGCGAGTGGAATTAGCTTTGTCATGTGGCTTCTCATTGTTCCTTCATCAGCTTCTTGCTTGCCTCGCGTCAAGTCAAGCGAGGCTCCAAATAAAAAACCGGAGACAACCCGTAGGGCCGTCTCCGGTGGAAAGTAAAACCGCCTGGATTGATTTAGAAAATCAACTTAAGCGCGAACTGGATCTGCCGGGGAGTTCCGTTCTGCGACGTGATCTGCCCCGCGTTGCCAAGGTAAACCAGCCCCGGAGCCGGTCCCGCCCCGTTACCCGCCGCGAACAGGTTGCCGCCGCCCTGCGAACCGAGAGGGACCGGCAGTCCGTAATTCGTCTTATTGAGAATGTTGAAGAACTCCGCGCGGAACTGAAGGTCCATATTTTCCTTGAACCGAGTATCCTTCAGCACGGCCAGATCCATGTCGAACAAGCCCGGCCCAATCACCGAGTTTCGGGCCAGGTTCCCAAGCGTCCCCGGAGCTTCCAGAGTGAAGCACGCGGGGTTATACCATTCGTTGACGTGGTCGGTCTGCACGTTGCATCCGGCCACCGCGTTCGGGCGAGGACTCATCGTCACGGAGCCGGCGCCGCCGGTCGCTTCATCATAGCCATCGGCAATATTCACGGGAAGGCCGGTCGTCGCAGTGATGATGCTGCTGAGCTGCCAGCCCGATACGACCTTGTTGCCCTTAAACGGCAGGGCCCACAGGCCGTTCACCTTGAAGGACTGGGCGATGTTATGACTGCACAGGGCTTTGTCCGAATTCAAGTCGTACGGGTTGGTGAAGTTCCCTGTTCCCGCGCTGTTGAAGCTGCCGAGGTAGGCACCGTCGTCCTCGCACTTCGAATAAATGTAGGACGCAATACCCTGGAAATTCGCAGAGAAGCGCTTGTTCAAACTAACTTGCAGCGCGTTGTAGTCGGACCAGGCCTGCGGCGTCAGGTTCGGGAACCCTCCCAATCCGTTGTTGAGATCGGAATTTGAAGTAATGTTGCCGGGAGTTCCATAGCCGTAATAGCCGTAGCCGTTGGTGGCGTAACCGTTCGCGGCAGAAGGATTCGCGCACCCGGGACCCTGAGCGGGGGTGCAAACCAATACGGGGTTGGCCTGCAAACCAGTCAGCAGGTGAACTCCGCGCGATCCCACATAGCCGACCGTGAGGACGGTGCTCGGGGCTATTTCCCGCTGGACGTTCAGGTTGTACTGAATCACATACGGGGTGCAGCAGGCGTAGTAGTCCCAGCCTGGAGTCGAACTGGGCTTGCCGACGTTGATTCCGCCCGGAGCAGGAATATTCGGGAAGGTCGCTCCAAGTGCGCCCGGCAGCACGGTGATGTTCCACGGCGGCGACGCCCAGAATCCGGGCGCGATGTTCGCGACGCCGATCGGATCATGGAACATGCCGAAGCCTGCGCGGATGGAAGTCTTATGATCATTAAACGGATCGAAAGCCAACCCGATCCGCGGATCCCAGTTCTTGTAGGACGGGTTCTTGGCCATCCCGGAAGGGAGGTTGGTGTAATAGGGCGCGACCGCCGTCGCTACGTTCGTGACGTAGTAGATGTCGTTATGCTCGTCGGTCGGATTGGTTACGAATTCCCACCGCAGACCGAGATTCACGGTCAAACGCGAGCCGACTTTCCAGTCGTCCTGGATATAGGGGGTCAGTTCCGTCTGACGGAAATCGCGGTTCGGATACGACCCGAGAGGAACGTACAGAAGAACCGTCGGAATCCCGTTCAGCAAGGACGGGTAAGAGGCCACGCCGGGAGGGCCGGATAGACCCAGGAACTGAAACTCGCCGCCGTCGAAGAACGGCATGTAGGTGTTGCTTTGCAGCCGGGACACCGAAGCGCCAAATCGGATATTGTGGCTACCGCGCGTCCAAGTCACGTCGTCCGCCTCAGTGTAGCGATTCTGAGTGGTATTAAAGGGCAACTGCAAGGCACCGCCGATACCGGTTAACCCGCCGACGCTTACAATACCGTCCTGGCGTCCACCCGTCGCACCGAAGAATTGCAAGGGATCCACGCCGCCTACGGAGGCGGAAGACGGGCCCGGCGTCGTAAATTCGTTCGTGCCGGGACGCGAGAAACTGAGGCGCGCCACGTTCACCAGGGTGGGGTTCACAATGTGCCGCCATTCCATGGTGGAGAACTGGGTATGCGAAAGATCCTGTTCCGGCCAGTTTGCCGAAATCGCGCCGCCGGCGAAACCGCCTCCACCGTAGGGCTCAAGGAACTGGGACTTGTCGGAGATGTAGCGCGCAAAGAAAGAGTCTTTATCCGAAATATTCCAATCGAAACGGCCCAGAACGTAATTCTCATGAGCTCTTTGCGAGGCACTCGTCAGAGCCTCAGGCTGGCCGTTCACGATGGTCGTTGCCACGGGCCATTCCATCAGCGTCCGGGCCACGGCCGCCGCGGTCAGCGGGTTGGTTGCCGTGATCCTGCACTGCGCACCGGTCGGTCCGTAGCCGATCGCGGCGAGACCCGGAAGGGTGTCGTCCGGACGGCAACCGGTGACGTTTCCGAGTTTCGTCTCGCCTCGCACCAGTTGAACGCCTTCATAGTTCACGAAGAAAAACAGCTTATCTTTCTTGATCGGGCCGCCCACGCTGCCGCCAAACTGATTTTGCCGGAAAGCGGGAATATTCGTGGGATCGATGAATTGCCGGGCGTCCAAATCGCTGTTGCGGAAGAACTCATACAAAGAACCGTGATAGTTGTTCGACCCGGACTTGCTGACCGCGTTGACCACGCCGCCGTTGCCGCCGAACTGCGCGCTATACGTATTGGTCAGAGTCTGGAACTCGCCGATGGCCTCAACTCCGAGCGAGGTTCCGAGCACCGAGCCCATGCCCTTGTTCCAGAAGTTCTGCAGGTTTTCGTCGTCGAGCAGAATCGCCTGCCCGATCGGCCGCGACCCGGCGATCGAGTACTCATTGGCGCGGCCCTGGAAGCCGGAAGAGGCGAATCCACCGCTCGCGCCGATTTCATTGACGCCCGGCGTCAACTGGATCAGTTGCTCGAAATTGCGGCCGTTCAGCGGCAACTCGCGCATCTGGCGCTGATCGGTCAATTGACCGACCGTGGCGTTGGTGGTTTCCACCTGGTTGACCGTGCTTTCGACCGTTACGGTCTGCGTCTGCTGTCCCACCTGCAACGCAAAATCGATCACTGATTCCGCGCCGACGTTCAGCGTCACACCCTTGCGCTCCGCGGTCTGAAAGCCGGTCTTGGTGGCGTCCAGATCGTAGGAGCCCGGATTGAGGTTCGAGACCGTGTAACGGCCTTGCGCGTTCGTCGCGGCATTCACCGTCGCGCCGGTGCCCGCGTTCTTAAGGGTGACTCTTGCGTCCGGCACCGCCGCTCCCGACGCATCCGTTACCGTGCCCTGCACGGTCGCCGTAGCTGCCTGGCCGGAAAGACGCGCTACTCCGGCATTATAAAGACAAATGAAAAACGCCAGCGATAGAACGCTGGCGAGACGCACCCCAACATATTTTGAGATGAACATGATCTCGATTTTCTCCTCACCAACTACCTTAGACCGCGTTAGGTGTTTCGCCCCGGTTGAAACACACTGTCAAGTACTCTGCCATAGTTTTCCACAGCCCGTCAAGGAAAAAAGTGCACACCTCCGCCCCGGGCGGAAGCTTTATACATTACGCGGACGCTTCCGAAAAGAAACCGATCTCACGTTTTACAACTCGAAACGCGCCACGACTCAACGACGCATCCGGGCGCCGTTTCCCGGGACATCACCGGCCCGAATTGCCGGTTCCGTCAACCTTAGCCTTGTACAATCGAAAAGACATGCGCATCGGAGTGGATGCCGGAGGAACGTTCACCGATTTCGTTGTCCTCCACGAAGATGGTGTTCGCGTCGACAGTTTCAAGCTGCGCTCGGATCCTGCTGCGCCTGCCCGCGTCATTCTGGATGGTCTGGCCCGCATTCACGCGCAAGCCGGTTTACGCCCCAGGACCGGAATCGAGGTGGTTCACGGCTCCACGGTCGCAACCAATGCTCTGCTCGAACGCAAAGGCGCACGGACCGCTTTCGTGACGACGGGCGGTTTCGAGGATCTGCTCGAAATCGGACGCCAGAACCGCGCCGAACTATATAATTTGACGCCTCGACCGCGGCGCGATCTGGCCGATCGCAGGCTGAGCTTCGGGGTGGGCGAGAGAACTTTTTTTGACGGCACGATCGGCAAGCGGCCCGCGGCGGCCGAACTCGGCCGGCTCGCGGCGAAGCTACGGCGCGCTCGCGTACGCGCGGTCGCAATCTGTCTGCTCCATTCTTATCGCAATGCGGCGAATGAACGCGCGGTGGCCGCAGCGCTTCGCGGAATGGGATGGTATGTGTGCAGTTCGCACGAGATCAGTCCGGAATTCCGCGAATACGAACGTTCCGCGACCACGTTCGTGAACGCTTACGTTGGCCCGCTGATGAAAGCGTATCTCGATGAACTGAGCCGCGCGAAGCGTTTCCGCGTATCCATCCTGCAATCGAATGGAGGATTTCTGTCGGCGAAGGAGGCCGCGCGGCACGCCGTGCGCACCGTGCTTTCGGGACCGGCGGGAGGTGTTGTGGGGGCGATGGCGATGGCGCGGCGCAGCGGCTTCACGAATGTGCTCGGGTTCGATATGGGCGGCACCTCCACCGACGTGAGCCTGTCCGAGGGCGCACCGCGCGAAACCACGGAAGCGAGTATCGATGGCCTTCCGATTCGCGTTCCGATGCTTGATATTCACACTGTCGGCGCGGGCGGAGGGTCCATTGCGCGGGTCGACGCGGGCGGCCTTTTGCGAGTCGGTCCGGAAAGCGCGGGTGCCGATCCGGGGCCGGCTTGTTATGGCAAAGGGAGCGCGGCGACCGTCACGGACGCCCACGTAGTTTTGGGACGCATCGGCGCGGAGCAGTTCCTCGGCGGCGCGATGAAGATCGACACCGCGCGCTCGGCGATGGCGATCGACCGTATCGCGACGCAGCTCAAACTGAGCCGGGAAGCGGCCGCGGCCGGAATCGTGCGCGTGGCCAACGCCAACATGGAGCGGGCGATTCGCGCGGTGTCGATCGAACGAGGACGCGATCCTCGCGAATTTGCCCTGGTCGCCTTCGGCGGCTGCGGCGGATTGCACGCCTGCGAAATTGCGTCTGAATTGGGCATTCGCACCGTACTGGTCCCGCAATATGCAGGAGCTCTTTCCGCGCTGGGAATGCTGATGGCGGATGAAGTTCGCGACCATGCGGCCGGTGTCCTGGGGATGGATCCGCGGAGCGGGACCATCGAGCAAACGGTCGCTGACTTGGAGCGTCGCGCGCGCATGGGGCCCAGCGGAAAAAAACTTCCGGTCGAAATCGAAACCACCGCCGATGTCCGCTATCGGGGGCAGAGCTACGAGTTAAATATCCCGCTGCCGTCCGGAAGCCGCGCCGCGGGGCTTCGCGGCCTGACGGCGGCTTTCCATCGGGAACATGAGCGGCTGTACGGGTATGCGACTCCCGGGCGCGAGGTCGAATTTGTGACCGTTCGCGTGCGCGCCCGCCGCAGGGTGCCGCGACTTCAACTGCCTCGCGAACCGCGGGAACGCGCCCATTCGGAAACTCGAAGTGTCTGGATCGAGGATCGTTGGCATTTGGTGTGGGCCGGGAACCGCACACAGCTTTCCTCGAGGCGGCGGTCTGGCCCCGCTCTGGTACTCGATTACGGAGCGACCACTCTTATACCGCCGGGATGGGAGTATCGTCGCGACGCTGCGGGAAATCTTATAATCACCGCATGATCGAACTGGACGTCGCCACGCGACGCAAACCGGTCGCCGTGGCAGAGCAGCCTCCCTCGAACTACCTGGTGCTGGGGGATTTCGGCGGATGCGCGCCCGGACCCATCCTGGTGGATCGCGAAACGATCGATGCAGCCATGAGCCGCATGGACGTCCGAATCGGCGCGCTGCCGTTTCACAAGATGGAAGATTTTCATCCCGATCACCTGTGCCGGCGCGCTCCTCTTTTACGCTCCGCTCCTTCCGAGTGGTCGAGCCCGGAAACGCAAAGCACGAACGGCCCTTTTCGGGAACATCTTCAGGAACTCGCGCGCGCCTACGCGCGCCACCAGCAGTCCGCTCCCGGAGATGCATCACCGCGGTACGCGGAGCTCGGCGGACACATGCGTCGCATCCTGCATCATCCTGAATTTCAGGAGATCGAATCGGTGTGGCGCGGACTTGATTTTCTTCTCGGTGAAGTGAACAAGCACGAGAGCGCGAATTCGACCGGGAACGGCGTGCACATCTATATAGCGCAGTATTCGCGTGAGGATGCGAATCGCGAACTGCCAGCCCTGGCGCTCGATCCCCCAGCCGGTGCGGCGGCCGAACCGGGAACGCGCATCCAGGAATTGTTGAACGCGCGGCGCTGGCGCGCGATTGCAGGACTTTACACCTTCGGGCCTGCCGCTTTCGATATCCAATTGCTGCGCCAGATGGCGCTGCTTGCGGCGCAAGCCCGCGCGCCGTTTGTTTCTGCCTGGCCAGCCGCCGGAGCCGAGGCGAACATGGGCCCGGACTGGGGCGAGCTCACTGCCATGCCGGAGGCGGATCACCTGGGCCTCGCGCTTCCTCGATTTCTACTGCGGCTCCCGTATGGAGAGGGTGGGTCGCCGATCGATTCGTTTCCGTTTGAGGAGATGCTTGGCGATCCCGTTCCGAGCCGCTACTTGTGGGGCAACCCGGCCCTGGCCTGCCTGTCGCTACTCGCCCGCGGCGGCGAAGCATTGGACGTGACGGGTTTGCCGCTCCATGTTTACGAGAAAGAAGGGAAAGTCGCGACGGCGCCGTGCGCCGAGACGCCGATCGCCGAAGTCCGCGAACTTGCGCTAATCGAAGCGGGACTGATGCCGCTGGTTCCGTCCGCAAAAAGCGATTCAGCGCGTCTGGCCGGTTTTCGGGCCATCAACGGGAAAGAACTCCCGGTCGCGCCCTGAACGTTTTGCGGATTGGTCAGACTTTCGACGCGGCGCGAGCCGTGGCGGCACGGTTCAACTGCGCGTCTTCCAGGCGCTTGGTTTCATGCCAGGTGAAAATCATGCGGTGCACTACCGTCAGGTTCCCCAGCACCGCGATCACCCACACCACCGGAGCCATGCGATCGAACAACGCCCCGATGATCATCAGAACGATGCGCTCGGGCCGTTCCAGAAATCCGACTTTGCACGTGGGTATGGTGTTCTCGGCGCGGGCGCGCGTGTAGCTGATCATGACACAGGCGCTCATCGCCAGAGCGGTCAGAACCACGTAAAAGGGCCGGTTGATGGAACCATACCAGACGAGCAATCCCATGAGCAGGCCTAAATCCGAGTAGCGATCGAGGACCGAGTCGAAAAAACCGCCAAATCGAGTGACGCGATTCGTCTCCCGAGCCACGCGGCCATCGACCATATCGAACAACCCAGCGCCCAGAATCACCGCCCCGGCGGCCCGGAACATGCCGACCGCGAGCAGGCACGCGGCGCCCACATTGATCAGAAGCCCTATAAACGTCAGTACGTTGGGATGAATCCGCGAGAGTGCGAGGCCGCGCACAATCAGCCGGATCACATAATTGCAGCTCACTCCGATGACGCGCGTGACCGTCATAGTAATTCTCCGGTTATGACAATCGCCCCCCGGCCATCATACACCTGGTTCATGATGCCTTGCCGTTCTGATGAATGGTCATCAGCTCCACGATTTCCATCTCGCGAGCGCCGCCCGGAACCTGGATTTTGACGGTGTCCCCCACCTTCTTGCCCAGCAACCCGCGCCCAATCGGAGAAGTGGTGGAGATCATGCCCTTGGAGACGTCCACATCCTCACTCGTTACGAGCGTGTAACTCAACATCTCGTCTTTGTCGACATCCAGAACTTTCACCGTGGACCCTAACCCCACGCGATCGTGCGGAATGCTCGACATGTCGACCATTGAGAGTTCCCGCAAGCGTCCCTGGAGCTGATTCAGACGCGCGTTCACGTAGCCCTGGCGCTCTTTGGCCGCATGATACTCAGCGTTTTCACTTAGGTCGCCATGGGCACGAGCTCTCAAAATCTCCCGGGGCAGCTCGATACGCAGCTCGATTTCAAGTGCCGCGATCTCTTCCTGGAGCTTTTTAATGAGGGCTTCCATAGCTCGTCAGCCCGATTATAGCGCGGCCCTGAAGCGTCTTGCGCCCGGCCCGGCGTTCCAGACTCTTAAGCCCCAAGCTCACGCGGGGGGCTCATGAGAAAGACCTCCTCGGCGACTGCGGGGTGCCGGGCAGCGGCGGCCGAAAGGCGGTGAGCGGTACGGCGGGAACCGCCCGAGAGTCTTTATTTCATAAGCGCACGGCTACTTTTATAAGCTCACAGCTACTTTATAAGCTCACGGCGCATGTTTTCCAGGGATTCATGCATTTCCGAGCGCGGGGCGACCGCGGGCGCCTCCGTACCCGTCATTTCCGAAATGGCTTGCGCGAATAAAGGAATCAGCTCCGGATCGCGCCAACCGCGGCGGGCCTCGTCGAGCATGATATCGATCGCGTGGCCGCGCGAAAACGCCGGCTTATAAGGACGCGCCGTTGTGAGGGCATCGTAAATATCGGCCACCTGCAGGATTCTTGCGAGCAGAGGGATCTCCTCTCCGCGCAAACCGTCCGGGTACCCCGAGCCGTCCCAACGTTCGTGATGGCTGCGGATGATGGGGAGCACGGGGGCGAGCGAGCGCATCGGGCGGCAGATTTCCTCGCCGCGAACCGTATGCTGGCGCATCACCTGCCATTCCTGGTCCGTCAGCAACCCGCGCTTGAACAGAATCGCGTCCGGCATTCCTACTTTGCCGATGTCGTGCAAATAGCCGCCGCGGTGCAAAGCGACCTGGTCGGGTTTCGAGAGGCCCAACGCCCTGCCGAGCGCCAGGCTGTAGGTGGCCAGCCGCTCGCAATGCATCCCTGTCGAATGATCGCGATGTTCCACCGATTGAGCCAGCGCAAACAGGATGGTCTCCGCCTGTTCCAGCGAATCCACCAGCGCCTTGTTGCGCAGGATGGAACGGACCCGGGTCCGGACCAGGGCCGGGCGCAGAGGCTTGACCAGAAAATCGTCCGCTCCGGATTCGATGCCCGCAATCTCGTTTTCCGCGGTGAGGACGCTGGTCGTCATCACAATCGGAATCAGTTGCGTGGTCTGATTTCCCTTCAGCAAGCGGCAGAAATCGGGGCCGTTCATCTCGGGCATGGCCAGATCGACGATCACCAGATCGATTCTTTCCCGCTCCAGCATCTGCAAAGCCTGCGACGGCCGCGTGGCTTCGAGAATCCGGTATGAACTGGTTTTCAGGATGGCCTTCAGCAGCTGGCGGTTGATATCGGCGGCGTCGACCAGGAGAATGGTGGGAGCCTGCGGGGCTTCCTCCAACACGCTCCCCCAGCGCGGCAACGTCATCTCCGTGACGCTCACCACGTCGCTGCTTTCTTTTTCCGCCACCGGCACACTCATCCGTTTCCGGGCCGATCCGAGCCTCAATTCCCCTATCGGTAAAACCTTAGATCTCCGTTAATGTGGAGGAATATTACTGTATCGTTTCGGCCTACACACGATCGGGGATGTGAGATAAGTCGTTTCGCTGCAAGACTTCCACCGCCAAGAAAATCGCGGCGAAGGCCTCGCGCGTTTTGCGGATATTCCGGGTGTAATTCAATAACCCGGGTCTAAAAAGGCGCGGTTTGAAATCAGAGTAGGTTTTCCGCCGACAGGCGTTCCGGGTGAACCCGTTAGAATGAAAACTCATGGACATTTCTGTTTCCCCGGCCCGGGGCATTGACGGGGTCATCACCCTCCCCGGCGACAAGTCAATATCCCATCGCTACGGGATTCTCGGCGCGATCGCGGAGGGTGCGACCACGATTCATAATTATTCGACCGGGGCGGATTGCCAGTCGACGTTGCGCTGCGTCGAGTCGCTCGGAGCGAAGATCGAGCGCGACGGATCGAAAGTGGTCATACACGGCGGCAAATTATCGGAATCGCGCGGAGCGCTGGACGCAGGCAACTCCGGATCCACCATCCGCATGTTGTCGGGTGTTCTTGTCGCGCAGCCGTTCACCAGCCGGATCGGGGGCGATGAATCGCTCTCCCGCCGCCCCATGGGACGCATCATGCGGCCGCTGCAACAAATGGGCGCGGTGATTGAAGGAACGGTGCTCTCGGGTGCCGCGAGCGGTTCGGGCGAGCCCCAATTCCCGCCGCTCACCATTCACGGCCGGCCGTTACATGGGATCGATTACACGCTTCCCATGGCGAGCGCCCAGGTGAAAAGCTGCGTCCTGATGGCCGGTTTATTCGCCGACGGCGAAACTATCGTGCGCGAGCCGGTCCGCACACGCGACCATACGGAAATCGCGTTGCGCGGCTTCGGCGCGGATCTGGAAGTGGCCGGCAAGGTCATTCGCCTCGCGCCCGGCGCCCATTTGAGCGGCCAGGAATTGACCGTTCCGGGCGATCTATCCTCCGCGACTTTTTTTCTAGTCGCCGCGCTCCTGATGCGGGAGGCGAATCTCCTGATTCATCGGGTCGGGCTGAACCCGACGCGCTCGGCGCTGCTCGACTTTCTGGTGGGCATGGGCGCGTCGATCAAAGTCGTCGACATTCAGCAGAGCGGCGGTGAACTGATCGGCGACCTGCGCGTGAGGGCGTCGAAAATAAAAGGCGGGGTGATCGAAGGGGCCATGAGCGCGGCGTTAATTGATGAGATTCCCGCGCTGGCCGTGCTCGGCGCCGCAAGCGAAGGGGGTCTGGTTGTGCGCGACGCGTCGGAACTGCGCGTCAAGGAGACCGATCGCATCGCGACCCTGGAAGCGAATTTCCGGCGCATGGGCGTCACCATCGAGACCGCTCCGGACGGATTCCAGATCCCCGGCGGACAAACGTTTCATGCGGCCGCGCTCGACAGCGCCGGCGATCATCGGATCGCGATGGCCTTCGCCGTGGCGGCGCTCGCGGCCGATGGCCCGTGCACCATCGGTGGGGCGGAATCGGCCGGCGTCTCTTTCCCCGAGTTTTTTAGTACACTGCAAGAAATCGCCCATTAGCAGAAGGAACGGATGTCGGAGACTCGAGACAGGTTTTTCCGCCCCGCAGGGCTCATCCGCGTGAAAGCACAATGAAAAAAGCAAACGAAATCACGCGGGATCTGACCCTTCGCTGTCTGGTGCACGATCTGAACAACGTGTTTCAAACATTAATGGAGGCGGCCGATCTGCTCTCCGAAGACCCTCGGTGGGCGCCCGTCTCGGCGGCGATTTTCCGCAGCATCGATCGTGGCCGGGAAATTACCGCCAGCCTGGAGACGACCGGCCAGCCCCCTGCGGCGTTCGAGACGGTGCTTGAAAACGCCACGGCTCTGGTACGCGATTCGATGATCGGCGGCCGCGGTCCCGTGGTTCAATTCGACTGCGACATCGAGCCGGGTCTGGTCCTGCCCCGCGCCTGGGCGTGGGAGCGGGTGCTGATGAACCTGTTCTCCAACGCCGTTCACGCCATGCCGCGTGGCGGCATCATCGCGGTGCGCGCGCGATCCACGGCGGGTTGTATCGAAATTTCGGTGGCCGACCAGGGCTCCGGGATCGATCCGTCGTTCCTCCCATCCATCTTTGAGCCTCACGTCTCTTCGCGCTCCACGGGAGGCCTGGGCCTGCACATCGTTCACACCATCGTCACGGAGGAGCAGGGTCAGGTCCGCGCAGCCAATCGCGCCGGAGGCGGCGCGGAATTCACGATCACGATTCCCATCGCGCCCTCCTGGGCCCGTTCAGCGATCGCATAACGCCGAGCTTTTTCCCATCGCAAGCTGTTCCCGATCGCGAGACGTTCGCAAAGAAAATTCTTGCGCCATCCGCGCGGCTTGCGTCATAGTGAAAGAGACGGGACAGGGGAGCAGGAGAGCTCTGCGAAACGCCGTCAATATGGTCTCGGACGAACAATTCTGGATCGAAATATGCCGGATCCAACCACGCCGGATCGAACATTGCCGGATCGAACATTGCCGGAACGAACAGCGCACGATCGCAACACGGGCGAGCGAACCGGGCGTGAGCCCGCGGCCCGCGATGCGGGCACGGCCGATCCATTTCTGTTCTTTACCGAGCTGATCGGGCTTCGGGTCCTGGACCTGAAAGGACGCAAACTGGGCGTGGTCCGGGATGCCGCCATTGTCCCCCTGGTCGATCCCGTCCGGGTCGATCGCTTTCTGATCGGCGGGGACGGAACTTTACTTACGCTGCGCTACGATCAGGTCCGCGAGATCACCCTCGACGGGATCTTTCTGCGCGATGAAAACCTCACGCCCTATCACTCCGACGAATACATGCTGCGCCTGAAGCGGGACCTGCTCGATCAGCAGATCATCGACGCTCACGGCCGCAAAGTGGTTCGCGTAAACGACGTGACCTTCGAATTTCGCCAGGAAAACGGCGCGCAGATTCTGTGGATCCTGGAAGTGGATATCGGCATTCGCAGCATGGTCCGCCGCGTGCTGCAGGGAATCCTGCCAAGAATGTGGGTGCGGCGCCTGCAGGAGGGCATCCCTCCGCACTCCATCCGCTGGGAATTCTGCAATATTCTGGAGCCCGATCCGCAGCGCCGCCTGCGTCTGAATATCTCGAACAAGCTCCTCGAGAACATGCATCCGGCCGACCTCGCCGATATTGTGGAGGAACTGGGGCCCGAGGATCGCGAGGCGATCTTCGAAAACATCGACAGTGAAGTGGCCGCCGACGCGCTGACCGAGATCGATCCGGATATTCAGGCCAGCATTCTCGAATCTCTCGAAACCGAAAAAGCGGCCGAAATCATTGAGGAAATGTCTCCCGACCACGCCGCTGATGTTCTGGCCGAACTCGAAGAGGAAACCAGCGACGAAATCCTGGACGAAATGGAAGAGGGAGAGCCGAAGCAGGACGTTGAGGATCTGCTCGAATTCGACGAAGATTCGGCGGGCGGTTTGATGAACACCGAATATCTGGCGCTCGCCGAGGGCGCCACGGTGAGCGAGGCGCTCGAAGCGCTCAAGGCGAATGAAAGCCTGGTCGAAAGCGTGAATGTTCTGTATCTGGTGGATGGAGCGGAACACTTGAAAGCGGCGGTTCCGCTGGCTCGCCTCTTCCTGCATGAGGGCGCAACCCCGTTGCTGTCGCTGGCCGCCGAGACGCTGATCCAGGCGCATGTCGAGGAAACCCAGGACCGCGTCACGGAGCTGTTCGATAAGTACAATCTGCTGACGCTCCCCGTGGTGGACGAGAACGGCCGTTTGGCGGGCGTGGTGACTGCCGACGACATCATTTCGGTGCTGCGTCAGAAGTAGCAAGATCGCAGGGCAAGGAATACGTCAGCGCATCCGTGAGCGGCACTTCGGTCAGTCCCGATCCATCCCGGCCAGTTTCCATCTGGCACCGGTCGTTTCGTCTGCTGGTGGGGTCGCGCGCCTCCTCTACGCTCGCGTTCCAGGTGCAAGCGGTCGCCGTCGGCTGGCAGATTTACGCGCTGACGCACAGCACGTTTCAACTGGGCATGGTGGGGCTCGCGCAATTCCTGCCGATGGTTCTGCTCAACCTGGTCGTCGGTCACGTCGCCGACCATTACAACCGGCGCAACATCGTCGCGATCTGCCAGGGGACGGAGTGCGCGGCCGCGGGTGTGCTCGCGCTCGGGAGCTTCGGACGCTGGATGACCGTACCGGGGATCTTCGCGGCGGTCGCCATCATCGGCGCGGCGCGTGCTTTCGAAGGCCCTTCCACCCAGGCGCTGACCCCGGGACTGGTCGAGAAATCGCAACTGCCGCGCGCCATGGCTATGATGTCCTCCTTCTTCCAGACCTCGGCGATCGTCGGACCCGCACTCGGCGGATTTCTCTACGCGCTGGGACCTGCGGCGGCCTATGGTTCGGCGGCGCTGCTGTTTTTGATCGGGAGCCTTGCGACCTCCTCCATCCGCATCGCCTACGTGGTGCCGAGGCGTGAACCACCGACGCTGAAATCGATCTTTCTCGGCATCAACTTCATTCGCAGCCGTCCCGCGGTGCTGGGCGCCATTTCGCTGGACCTATTCGCCGTCCTCCTAGGAGGCGCGACGGCGCTCCTGCCCGTTTACGCGCGGGAAATCCTGCATACGGGACCTTGGGGATTGGGATTACTGCGGGCCTCACCCGCCCTGGGAGCGCTGAGCATGTCCCTCACGCTCGCGCGCCATCCGATTCCCGGGCGGGCCGGAAAAGCGATGTTCGGCGCGGTGATGATGTTCGGCGCGGCAACGGTGGTCTTCGCGCTGTCCCACTGGATTCCTCTCTCCATGCTGGCGCTGTTCCTGCTTGGCGCTTCCGATGTGGTCAGCGTGGTGATCCGCCAATCGCTTGTGCAATTGGAAACGCCGGACGCCATGCGCGGGCGCGTCAGCGCGGTCAATTCCCTCTTTATCGGGACCAGCAATCAATTGGGGGAGTTCGAATCCGGCGTTACGGCGGCATGGTGGGGAACGGTCCCGGCTACGGTCATCGGCGGCGTCGGAAGCATCGTGATCGCGGGATTGTGGATGATTCTTTTCCCGGATCTGCGCAAGCTGGATCAATTGCGCGCGCGCGAATGACACAGGTTGTCAGGGCGCGGAAGCGCCCGCTTCGTCCCAAACAGTCGAGGCTAAGATGAAGGAGGCGCTTCCATTATGCCTCCGGTCGTCCATTGGGCCATCGCCGTCCTTGCTGTGGTGATCGTGATTCTTTTCTTGCGGGCGAAACGTTCGCCGCAGAGGCCGCGATTGTCGCGTCTGGTGCGGGATAAGACCGACCCTTTCCCCTACATCTACATAAATCCCGACGGAAGCGCGCGAGAGCTGCATGCAAGAGAAAAGGAATTCCTTGAAACTCCCTTCCACCCGGCCGACGGGGGACGTCCCTACGTTAAGCGAGCTTACGCGGATAAGGACGGATGGGGAGAAATTGGGGGATTTCTCAAGAGATCAAAACTCCCGCGCGGTGCGATCATTCACCCCGCTCCAATCGACGACCCGTCGCGATCTTTTGCCAAAAAAGAAGATCTGAAGGACTTCCTGCGTCACAAAGGCGTGGAAATAACCGAAAATCCCGACGGGACGTTCACGGCGAAAAGACCGACCGGACGAAACTGACGACCGTGCGCCTCGCTCCAAACGAGATGCCGCGGCCGCGCTAGCTCTTCTTCACGAACTTTTCGAACCCGCGCTGAGCGTCTTCCGTCATACGTGCAATCGCGTTCGTTTGCACCGCTGCCTCGATGGCTTTTTCGAGCGGCAGCCCATCGATTTGCATAAGAAGATTTTTGAGAAGAGCCAGAGCCGAAGTCGATTTTGCCGCGAGATCAGAAGCGTAGGCTTCCACGCGCTCGTCGAATTCGTGGTCGGGAAACACGCGGTTTACGAATCCCAACGCGTGGGCGTCGGCGGCGGACACGCTTTCGCCGCTGCTCAAAAGCTCGAAGGCGCGCTTTTCGCCGAGGGAGCGTCCAAGCAGCACCGCGACCACTGCCGGGACGAATCCGATTTTCACTTCGGGATACCCGAAGGACGCGGATTCCGATGCCAGGATCAAGTCGCTCGCGGTCGCAATCCCGGCTCCTCCGGCGAGCGCCCTCCCGTGGACCGCGGCAATCACCGGCCGCCGATGCCGCCGGATCTCGAGAATCAAATCGCCGAACAGACGCGCGCTCGCAAGCTGCGCCTCGATGCCTGTTCCCGCGGCCTCATCGAGCGCCTTCAGGTCGAGGCCCGCGCAGAAATCCTGGCCTGCTCCGCGCAGCAGAACCACCCGGACGTCCTCCTGCCGGGCGGCCACGGCGAGCGCATCGCGCAGCGCGGCGATCAGCTCCAAATTGAGCGCGTTCCGCTTCTCCGGCCGCTGCAGGGTGATCCGAGCGACGCCCGCGGCCACGTGATAGGCGACTGGCTGCATTGTTTTATGTTCGGGATGGAACCTGTGAATCATTGTACCTGTCCGCTGCTTTGGGCCGGCTTGCGGCCTCGCGTCTCCCTCCGCTTTCCGCGCTCGCTCTGCGGCGTTAAAGCTCACGTGAGGTCCGCTCCAGTTCAGCTTGCCCCTCCGAATAGCGCTGGTTATCCTAAAAGGCATGAAGTCATTCCTAACCTTCCTCGTCGCCGCGCTCCTGTGGCTGAGTGCCGTTCCCGCCTGGAGCCAGGAGCCCGCGACAGCCGCAACCTTCACCGATCCCGATCCGGTGGTGCTCACCGTCGGCACCGAAAAAATCAAGAAATCGGAATTCGAGCGCCTTTACGCCGAGATCACGAAATCTGTCCCGGCCGAACAGCGCGGCGCGTTACAGGGTCCCCAGGGCCGGCGCCAGCTCGCCGAGCAACTGGCCGAGCTGAAGGCCATGGCGCAGGAAGCTCGCGTACGGAAGATCGATCAGGAGCCTGAAGTCCGGGAGCAGATCCAGATGCGCGTCGACCAACTGCTCGCCAGTACTTTCTATCAACAACTGGGCAACAGCGTGAAGATCGACGACGCCGCGGTGCAGGTGTACTACGATGCCCATAAATCCGACTACGAGCAGGTCACGGCGCGCCACATCCTGATCCGTTTCAAGGATTCGCCGGTACCGCTGCGGGACGGGCAAGTGGACCGCACCGATGCGGAGGCGCTTGCGAAGGCGAAAGAAATCCGGGCGGCCATCGCTGGCGGTGCGGATTTCGGTGAGGCGGCCAAGAAGGATTCCGACGATACGGGATCGGGCGTGAATGGAGGGTCGCTCGGGTCTTTCGGGCGCGGCTCCATGGTGAAGCCGTTTGAAGAAGTGGCGTTCGCTCAAAAGGTCGGCGAGCTCAGCGAACCGATCAAGACGCAGTTCGGATATCACATCATTCAGGTGCAGGAGCACACCAACAAGACCCTCGACGAAGCGCGTCCGGAAATCGAAAATAAAATACGCCCGGAAGCCGCTCAGAAACAAATCGACGAGATCCGGGGGAAGGCCGATATCACGTTCGACAAGGATTATTTCGGCCGGTAACGGGCTTCAGCGGCGCGTTTCTCCGAAACATTCGGCGCTAAAATTAGGGGGAGAATGTTAACCGCCGCCGCCTACGATATTCATGTGGAGCAGTTACTCGAGCGGATGCGGCGCCTTCATGCCGCGTTGGACTCCGCCGGGATTCCCTACCGTATCGTAGGTGGAATGGCCGTTTACATTCACGTTTCCGAGCACGATCCCGAAAAGGCGCGACTGACCGCCGACGTGGACGCCGGCATTTCGCGCGAGGACCTGCCGCGCGTGATGGCCGCTGCCGGGAAGGGTGGTTTCAAATTCCGCCAGGTAGCCGGCGTTGACATGCTGGTGGATGCCAACAATCCGCGAGCCCGCTCCTCGGTACACTTCGTTTTCCTGAATGAGAAAGTCCGGCGTGAATACGTGGAGGCAGTGCCCTGTTCGGCGCCTGCCCGCACAAAGGAGGGCATCCTCATCGCCCCCGTTGCCGACTTGGTGCACATGAAGCTCACCAGCTTCCGGCTGAAGGACAAGGTCCATATTCAGGACATGGACTCGGTCGGGCTGATCACGCCGGAAGTCGAAGCCACGCTCTCGCCCGTGCTTGCCGAACGCCTTGCGGAAGTGCGAGCTACCGAGTAGTCGCAGTTGGGACGTCTGACGTTCGTCTCCAAGACAAAAATTCCAATCCTGCTGGTCTCTGGCGTACACGACAAGACGGTTCTTCCGGAGCGCGTGCGGGAGCTTTTCGCCGACTTGGGATCGACCCAGAAGGTTTTTGTCGACTTGGCCTGCTCATCCCACGACGCGATATGGGAAAAGAATCATCTATTGCTGTTTGACGCGTCCCTGGAATGGTTGACGCGCGGGACCGTCAAGGGCAAACAGGAAGGAATGCTCCAGCTGGGATATTAGATCGTTACAAACGCACGATTTTGTCGGACTTGTGCCCTTTCAAGGCGTTGCGCGTGTCGAAAATGAGCTTGGCTTTCTCCACCAGGCAGGCGTAGTCTACGTGGTGATGATCGGTGACGATCACCACGCAATCCGCTACTTCGGCGGCCGCCAGGGGGTCGATGGAGTTCATTTCCGGCAGCGCGCCATCGGCACGGAGTACCGGGACGTGTGGGTCGCTATAGGTCACGCGCGCATGCCGCCGGCCCAGAAGGTGGATGATGTCGAGCGCCGGAGATTCGCGCACGTCGTCGATATCGCGCTTGTAAGCCACTCCCATGATGTGAATGTGAGAGCCGTTCAACGCCTTGCCATGATCGTTCAGGGCGTCCTGAATTTTGTCCACCACAAAGTGCGGCATGGAGCCGTTGATGTAGCCGGCTAATTCAATAAAGCGCGCTTCAATGCCCGCCTGCTTGGTTTTCCAGGAAAGATAAAAGGGATCGATCGGAATGCAATGGCCGCCCAGGCCCGGACCTGGATAAAAGGGCATAAATCCGAACGGTTTGGTCGCGGCGGCGTCGATCACCTCCCACACGTTTATGTCCATGCGATCGCACAGCATCGCGATCTCATTCACCAAACCGATGTTGATCATGCGGAAGGTATTTTCCAAAAGCTTTACCATCTCCGCGACGATTGTCGAGCTCACCGGTATGACTGTTTCGAGCGCCTGCGAATAGAACAAGGCACCCAGTTCTGTGCATGCGGCGGTGATCCCGCCGACTACTTTGGGAATGTTCCTGGTCTGATATTGGGCGTTACCGGGATCGACCCTCTCGGGCGAAAAGCATAGAAAGAAATCCTCGCCGACCTTGGAATCGAGGGTCTCGAACATCGGCAACAGAAGTTCGCGCGTCGTGCCCGGGTAGGTGGTCGATTCCAAAATCACCAGCATGCCCGGATGAAAATACCGGGCCATCGCCTGGCAGGCATCGACAATATAACTCATATCCGGGTCCTTCGTCTTACGTAAAGGCGTCGGAACGCAGATATTGATCGTGTCGAGCGCGGTGGCGGCGCTGAAATCGGTGGTCGCCTTGACCCGTCCGGACTTCACCAGCGGGGCAAGCACACTGCTGGGAATATCTTGAATGTAAGATTCACCCCGATTAATTTGCGCGACCTTGTGGGCGTCGATGTCGATGCCCGTGACGGTGAACCCGGCCTGCGCGAATTCGACGACTAGCGGCAAGCCGACATATCCCAAGCCCACGACGCCCACCTGTGCCTGGTGGGAACGGATTTTATCTTCCAGCTCTGAAAAGTGGCTCATATGCGGCCCGGCTTGGGTCAAGGAAACCCTCTATGGATGATCCTTTCCAAAAAAATCCCAATAAAATTCGCCGCGCGCCACGATTTCCGCGGGTCCCGCCAGCAAAATATCCGGGCCGTCCCACCGAAGATGCAGGGGCCCCGCCGGGGTCCTCACGCATACCGGACTTTCCACCTGGCCGCGCGCGTAGGCGGCCGCCGCCGCGCCGGTCGATCCCGTTCCAGAACTCATCGTAACGCCCGCGCCTCTTTCCACGAACCGGGCTTCCACGGTGTGCCGGTCCGGTGTTCTGACAAAAGAAACATTTGTGCCCTGCGGAAAACGGTTCGCGCGGGACACGCGCAGTCCCAGCGCCGCCCAATCGAAATCGAAATCGTCGGGAAAAATCGCGCATTGGGGATTGCCCACGTTCAAGATGGTGGCGTCGAACCCCTCGATTTCGGCGTGCAATTCATCGATGCGCGGAGTACCCATGTTCATCTCAAACGAAAACCGGCTTCCGTCGCGATCGAGCAGCCGCAAGGTTTTGACGCCCGCGCCGGTTGCGATCCGTATCTCCGGGCCGCTCGCGCCGGCCTCCACCAGCAACGCGGCCGCGCAGCGCGTACCGTTGCCCGAAATCTCGCTGCGGCTGCCGTCGGAATTCCACAGATCGATCGCGCCGTCCGCTTCCGGCGCGTGTTGCCGGGACACCAGGAGCCAGCCGTCCGCGCCCACGCCGGTGTTGCGTTCGCAGATCGCCCGTGCCGCCGCAGCCAGACCGTCCTCGCCGGTGCGCGCCTCCGCGGCGACAATCTCCGCGGGCAACTGATCGCGCCAGGTCAGCAGAAAATCGTTGCGGGCGCCGTGCGCCTTGGTGAAGGGAATCTTCATCGTGAGTTGGGATTCTGGTTGCCGAGCGCCGCCGGTCGTCCGCGGGATAATTGCCGAGGTAACTCGCGCTGAAAAATCTCGATGGCCGGGGCTCCTTTCACAATAACGCGCTTCCTGAGCTCGTAGTGCGGCCCGCGCTCTTCGGTTCTGGCGACGGCGCGAGAAACGGGATCGCCGGAAATCGCCAGAATCCACTCCTCGCGTAAGAAGAATTCGGGCCGCGTCGTCGCCGCGTCCCAGGCGGGATGATTTCCGTCGTGCAATCCTTCCTTCAGGGGAATGCCAGCCTCGCGCAGGACGCCTGTGAGGTCGCCAAAGGAAAACAGAAGGCCCGTGCCCGCGCGGTAATTGGCCGCCAGGTATTCCGCCGCCTGCCCGGTCCACGCACGCCGCGCGACGGAGTTCAACTCGGATTCCTTCCAACAGGCGACCATCCGGTCAGTGAACCCGCCCTCGCCGTGCAGGCCCAGGGCGGCCACGCTCGCAACGGCGAGCAGCGCACCGGCCGGGAATCGCCAGTGGCGCGGGAGAGAAGCGGTCAAAACACCACCCGTGAACGCGATCAGAGGAAGCGCGGCCAGCGCGTAGCGGGTGTTGTACCAGGCGTGCGGCCACAAAGCCGGCACGAAAATCGGCGTGCCCCCCGAATGCAGGCTTCCCACATAGAAAATCGGGGGCAGGGCGAGCAGCACCAGTTGCCATCGGTATTGGCGGCCCAGGCAGATCAACGCGCCGAGCGCGGCCGCGCCGATCGCCACCGGACCGATCGTGAGCCGCATGGCCGCAAAGTAGTAGCGGATCGCCGGGAGCCATGCGTGATCCCCTGGATAGGAGCCACCTCCGAGCGCTTTCTGGCGGGCATAAATCGCGGCCGCCGAATAGGGCCCATTGAAAAACTCCAGGGCATGCGAATAGTAATACTGATTGTGCGCGAGCCACGCCGCGGGACCGAGCGCGGCCAACAATACGAAAATCGCGGCGTCCCGTTTCGGCTCGTGCTTTCCCCTGTTGCCGCGGTCCAGGAGGAAAAACACGGCGACGAAGGGAATCAGGAACCAGCCTTCGTAGCGCGTCAGGGACGCAGCGATGGAAGCCGCTGCGGAGGCAAATACGCCTGCGAGCGACGGCGCATCGCGATACCATAGCGTGGCCCACAGAAGCGCCAGGAGCGCGGCGGCGAAAATCGGCTCCGTCATGGGTGTCGACGCGAGATACAGCATGTTCGGATTCAGGGCGAACAGCGCGGCGGCCGTAAATCCCGCAGCGGGTCCGCAACATCTGCGGGCCGCCAGAAAGAGAAATGTCCCTGCCAAAACGAAACATACGCAGGACGGAATCGCTCCCGGCCAACCGGCTCGCCACGCGGTCAAGTTCGCGACGAACGGCATGATGAGCAGGTGAGGCAGGGGGAGCCACACGGTCCCGAACTGCTCGCCACCGGGAGTCCGTGAATCGAGGATGCGGCGCGCGATGTTGAGGTGTGCTTCGGCGTCTCCGTAGTAGAGGGTGTAGCCATGGCGGGCACAAAAGGCCAACGCAGCAGCGCCGACTGCGACTAACGACGCGATTACGATGATCATTTGCGTGATCTTCGTCTTTTCCGCAGCGTTTGTTGGTTGTGACAAATGCACGATGGCCAGGAAAGCCCGTTTACTCGGTACGACGGCTGCGCCGAGGCGACGTCGCTTTAGGGTACTTCTTAGGGCACTTCGCTAAATGTGGAGTGCCGCTATTTGGTTTTCTTAGCAGCGACTCTTGCCTTCTGCCATTGTAGGGGCGTAACGCCTTCCGGTTTCGGTTCGCCAACTTTCGCAGCGGCAAGTGCGGACCGCCAGTTCGCCTGAATCTTGACCTGTGCATCCTTGGATTTGGCGGTACCCTCAGGGGTGGGCACACCAGTCGTGTTTCGTACAGATCGGACCGGTTTTATCGTCTCCAAAACCGTCGAGAATCTCTCGAAACTAGCCCTGTGAACATTCACCGTGTTTCCGCTCGGTCGCCATTCCAGACTTCGCTGTGAAATGCTGAGGGTGCCATAGCCCGGCAAGTGAGCGACGAGAGTGAATCCTTTGGCCATATTGGCGTGAGCATACCACGGCAGGTCGCGGTAGCCCCGCATAGTACCTGAAACGTGCTGCGTGCTTTCGCTCTCAGTTCATTTCGTGTTGACTTTCAACCCTTCCATTTCGGTCCGTGCTTTCTCTTCTGGGACGGCTGACAGGGTTACGGGCTGAACGCCGACAAAACCAGTCACCCAACGTTGGAAGCCAAGCTGGAAGAAATACTGTTTGTGGGGTTCAAGAGTAAGGAATTGTCCGACCTCCGAACGGCCTGCCGAGATCAAGTGCCGACCGGGTGGGAGCGACGCAACAAAAAAGCTACCATTGCGCAGTCGTGCCAATTCCACGCCGTCACAGTAAATTGACGGCTTTATTGCCCAGCCGTAGGCGCGTTTTGGCCGGTACACCGTTACGGTTGCCGAATTCGAGTCCTGCCCGAAACTGGGCACAATGGTCACGGCAAGCAGCAATACGGTAAGCAAAAGCGTAATGAACGTCTTGCGCGTGAGCCCCTCCAGCGTCGAACGAGCATATCACGGATCGGGCACAATGATCGGCGGCACAACCCACTGGAAGCCGTCCTTGGGCGTGACCGTCGCGACATGAATATAACCGCCCAATTCGCAAGCTTTGGGTCGTCGCGTGGCTCGATCCAGCGGGGTTGATTTGCGCGGGGCGCGCAAACTGGGCACAAAGAGCCAAAGCCAATCCACCAACGCCACACAGCAGGAACCGCGACGAAGCAGATTGCACGAGTGAAGTTTACTGCGGTTGCTAGGTTCTCGGGCCGAAAGAGGGTCCCTCCCTGCGATCAGGATGGCGACCGAGAAGTGTGTGGGCTTTAGAACGACGTGAACTTGCGGAATTCTTCGAACCGGGCGTCGATATCCGCGCGGGTCAAGGTGCGAAACCGCTCCACGCCGAAACGCTCGCAGCAAAAGCTGCCCATCACGGAGCCATAGATCACGGCCCGGCTGAGCATGCCGCGGCTGATGTGATCGCCTTCCAGGCTGAAGCCGTTTTCGGCGAGATAGCCGATGAATCCGCCGGCGAAACAATCGCCCGCGCCCGTCGGATCGAAGACATACTCCAGCAGGTAGCCGGGAACGATGAAGTAGGAATCCCGGCGGAAGAGCACGGCGCCGTATTCGCCGCGCTTGATCACGAGCGTATGCGGCCCCAGGTCGAGAATCTTGTCGGCGGCGCGGCGCAGGTTGGTCTCCCCGGCGAGCAGGCGCGCCTCCTGATCGTTGATGAGCAGAAAGTCCCACTCCCGGATCGTCTTCAGCAGATCCTCGCGATGGTCCTGGATCCAGTAATTCATGGTGTCGCCGCCCACCAGCCGCGCATGCTTGACCTGCGCGCGCACCTGGCGTTGCAGGCCGGGCTGGATGTTACCCATCAGCAGGTAGCGCGCGGCGCGGTAACTTTCCGGCAGCTTCGGCTGGAAATCTGCGAAGACGTTCAGTTCCGTGGTGAGCGTTTCCCGATCGTTCATATCGTCGGAATATTTCCCGGCCCAGAAAAAGCACTTACCCGGGACTCGCTCGAGCCCTTCCAGATCGACGCCATGGCTCGCGAGCAGTTCTTCGTCTTCGGGCGCGAAGTCGTCGCCGACCACCGCGACGATGCGCGTCTGCGTAAAGTAGCTGGCAGCGAGCGAGATATAGGTCGCGGCCCCGCCGAGCATCCGCTCCACGCGGCCATGCGGCGTTTCAACGCCATCGTAGGCCACTGAGCCCACCACTACAAGTGACATCTTTTCATTGTAGTGAATCATGCACGCCAGATGAAGCCGCTAAGATAAAATTGTGGGAGCACGCCTTTTCAGGTGGATTCCGGATTTTCTCGTGCTGGCGGCCGCCAGTCTGGCGCAGGCCGCCGTGGTGTACGCGCTTCTGCGCCGCCAAGCGGGGAAGCGCCCGCGTACCGCGCTCCTGTGGGCCCTGGCGATCTCCTGGATAATCATGGCGTTCGGTTTCGCGCTCCGGGGCGTACGGGTGGGTCGGGTCCTGCACGGCGAATGGGCCACCTGGACGCGCGCGGTGATCGTGTTCTGGACGGTGCTCTCGATCTTCTGGGCGGGCGCGTTCGCTCTCATGGCACTCTCCCGGAAAGCGTTCGAGAGATGGTTTCCGCGGACCCCGGGTTTTCAAGCCGCGCGCCGCGGATTCCTGGGCGCCCTCAGCACGGCCTTCTTCGCGGCTCCGGCCGCCGCGCTCGGCTACGGAATGTTCATTGAGCGCCACGAGATCGGGCTGCGCGAACATAACATTCCTGTAACGGGGTTACATAAAGATCTGGACGGGCTACGCCTGGTCCAGATCACCGACATTCACCGGAGCTCGTTTTTCAGCCGGAAGGAACTCGATTACGCCATCGCGCTCGCGAACGAAACGCGCGCGCACGTGGCGCTGGTGACCGGCGATCTGATCACCACGGTCGGCGATCCTTTGGACGATTGTCTTGCCGGCCTCAAGCCGTTGCGCGCCGACGCGGGCGTGTTCGGGTGCATGGGGAATCACGAAGTGTACGCGAACGCGGAAAATTACGTGCAACAAGCGGCCGCGCACCAGGGTCAGCAATTCCTCCGCGGGAGCACTGTCCTGCTGCCCTTCGGCCAGGCGCTTTTGAATATCGCCGGCGTGGACTATCAGCGCTTTCACGCGCGCTACCTCGAAGACGCGCAGGGGCTGGTGCGCCCGGGAGCGTACAATCTGCTGCTGTCGCACAATCCCGACGTGTTCCCGGTGGCCGTCCGGAAAGGCTTCGATTTGACTCTTAGCGGCCACACTCACGGAGGTCAGGTGCGGGTGGAATTTCTGCACTCGGATGTGAACGTCGCGCGATTCTTTACGCCCTACGTCGACGGACTCTACACCCGGGGCGGCGCGTCCATTTTCGTCTCCCGGGGCCTCGGAACGATCGGCATTCCGGCGCGCCTGGGAGCTCCCCCCGAGGTGACGCTGCTGCGCCTGTGCCGGATCTGATTTCTCGTGGAACCTAATCTGTCTCGTATTAATCCTTTGTCGAATCTAATTCTGGGCCGTATCTAAATTTTGTGTCGTATTTAATTCTGAGTGACATTCACGGCAATCTGGAAGCGCTCAACGCCGTCCTGGCGGACGCCCACGGACGCTACGACCGGATTCTCTGTTTGGGCGATCTGGTGGGTTATGGCGCCGATCCCAACGCTATCGTCGCCTGGACTCGGGATCACGTCCGGGCGATCGTGCGCGGGAATCATGACAAGGTTTGCACAGGGCTTGAGCCCTACGATACCTATAATGCCGCGGCGCAACTTTCGGCGAAGTGGACCCTCGCCGAGCTAGAGCCCGCGCACCGCGAATATCTGGAGCGGCTCCCGCGCGGACCCCTGCCGTATGAGGGTCTCGACCTGGTGCACGGATCGCCCGCCGACGAGGACGAATACCTGCTGACGGCCTACCAGCTCCCGGCGCTTGTCCCTTTTCTCGAAAGCGCGGTCACGTTTTTCGGGCATACGCATGTGCAAGGGGGCTTCCTCGTGGCGCCGCACGGGACGCGCCTGCTTTCACCGGGAAGCACGCTGCAAATCGAGCCCGATTATTTTTATCTGATCAATCCCGGTTCGGTGGGCCAGCCGCGCGATCAGGACCCGCGCGCGGCGTATGCGTTATACTCGCCCCAAGGACGGACGGTGGAGTTTCGCCGTATCGCCTACGATGTCGATGGCGCGGCCGCCAAGATTCGCGCCGCTGGCTTACCTGAATTCCTCGCAGCCCGTCTCTACGAGGGAGCGTAAGTCCTTCCCGACTCTCCTTTCGAAAACTCGCTAGGATGGTACTTACACGGATGTCTACCCAAGAAAGTCGGCTTTCGGCGGCCGCGAACCCGAAGGTCGTTGTCGCTACGACTGTCGCCCTCGCGTTTATCAGTTTCTGGCGCGGCGCCTCTATCGTTCTGAGCGATCTTGCCTCGTCCATGTTCTACGCCGGCGGCGCGGCCGAAGCGGCCGTCGGCAAAGCGGCCCCCTGGTTCGTTCTGGGAGTCATGCTGTTCAGCTTCGCCGTACGCAGCGTGTACATGGAAAGCTGCAGCATGTTCGTGCGCGGCGGCGTGTATGTCGTGGTGCACGACAGCATGGGTCCGGTGGCGGCGAAATTTTCGGTTTCCTCGCTGGTATTCGATTACATTCTTACGGGCCCGATCAGCGTGGTGAGCGCCGGGCAATACCTGGGAGCGCTGCTCAACGAAATTTTCGATCTGCTGCATCAGCCCTATCACATCGATGTGAATCTGTTTGCCGCGGGCGCGGGAGTTCTTTGCACCATCTACTTCTGGTGGGAAAACATCAAAGGGATGCACGAATCGAGCGGCAAGGCTCTGCGCATCATGCAGATCACCTCCGTCATGGTGGGCATTCTGCTCGTGTGGTGTCCGCTCACGATCGTCTTGAAAAACCTGTGGGGCCATTTCCCCCCGGGTCCTCTGGCGCGGAACGTCACGCTCGCGCCCGAAGCCCAAGGCTGGTTCAAGGGAACTTTCTGGCTGCAGGTCCCGGTGGTGGTGATCGTGATCGCATTCGGCCACTCCCTGCTGTCCATGAGCGGATTCGAGACGCTGGCGCAGGTGTACCGCGAAATCGCTTATCCCAAACTCAAGAATCTGAGAATCACGGCCAATCTCACCTGCTGGTACGCGGTCATCTGCACGGGCGTGATTACGGTCTTCGCGGCCGTCATCATCCCGGACGACCTCCGGCCGAAGTATTTTGACAACCTGATTGGCGGTCTGGCCATGAACCTCAGCGGACCGTATCTGCTGCGGCTGGGCTTCCACGTCTTCGTGGTCATCGTCGGCGGTCTGATTCTGGCGGGCGCGGTGAATACTTCCATCATCGGCGCCAACGGCGTGCTCAACCGGGTGGCCGAGGACGGCGTGCTGCTGCCCTGGTTCCGGCGTCCCCACAAGCGCTTCGGAACCACCTATCGCGTGATCAATATGATCGTGCTGCTGCAGATCGCGACCATCATCGGCAGCCGCGGCGATATGACGGTGCTGGCCGAAGCGTATGCGTTCGGCGTGGTGTGGAGCTTCTTCATGAAGTCGCTCGGCGTGCTCGTGCTTCGCTACCAACGCACCGATCAGGAGTACAAGGTTCCTTTCAACCTGCGTCTGGGCGGCGTGGAGATTCCGGTTGGGCTCGGCGTGACCACCCTCATCCTGGGTTTTGTCGCGCTGGCCAATCTGTTCTCCAAGCAGATCGCGACGAAGTACGGCATCGCCTTCACCATCGTGTTCTTTATCATGTTCACGATCTCCGAGCAGATCAACAAGCGCCGCAAGGACAGCGATCACAAGCCCTTCGAGGAATTCAACCTCGATCACCGCCCGCAGATCGATTCGGCGAGCCTCCACGCGCGTCCCGGATGCGTGCTGGTGGCCGCGCGCGACGCGCACCGCCTGGACCATCTGAAGAGGGTTCTGGAGAAAACCAATCTGCGCCGCCACGATATCGTGGTCATGACCGTGCGGCAGATTTCCACCGGCGCGGCCGAATACGATTTGTCCGATAAACAGCTCTTCAGCGATTACGAACGCGAGCTTTTCAGTCACGTGGTCGAGGTGGCGGAAAAAGAAGGCAAACCGGTGGAGCTGCTGGTCATGCCGGCGCTCGATCCCTTTGACGCCATGGCCCAGACCGCCAACAGCTTGCGGGCCTCGCGCCTGGTGACGGGCGTCAGTGAACGCATGACGTCGGAGGAGCTCGCCAAGCGCATCGGTCTTGCGTGGGAGCGGCTGCCCGAACCGCGGCATCCGTTTTCGCTCGAAATCATCAGCCCGGGCCGCGATTCCATGTTCGTGAATCTGGGCCCGCATCCCCCGCGTTTGTGGCCGGAAGATGTCGATCTGTTGCACGATTTGTGGTTGCAGCTCTCGGAAGATCGCTGACTTGGGCTCCCGACTACACCACCGTGACGTGGTGGGCGTGGCGCTGCGGCGATTGCGCCAGGACCTGATCAATCACAGCCGCGAACAGCCTGATTACGGAAATCCGAGGCGAATTGCGCCACGAAGATTAATCCTAACCGCGGTGTTCTGGGATCCGCGCCATCATAAAACAGGAGAACTGCTCGCATGTCCATTAAAGTAGGTATCAACGGCTTCGGCCGCATCGGAAGAAACGTGGTCCGCGCCGGGTTGCATAACCCCAATATCGAATTCGTCGCCGCCAACGATCTCACCGATACCAAGACGCTGGCGCATCTGCTGAAGTACGATTCGATGCTCGGCCGCCTGGATGCCGACGTGAAGGTGGAGGCGGACGCCATCATGGTGAACGGCAAGCGCATCAAGATTTTCGCCACCAAGGACCCCGCCGAGATCGACTGGCCGGGCGTCGGCGCGCAGATCGTCGTCGAATCCACCGGCCGCTTCACCGATCGCCAAGGATGCCGCCAAGCATCTGCGCGGGCTCGGTGAAAAAGGTGATTATTTCGGCGCCCGCGAAAGACGAGGACATCACCATCGTGCTCGGCGTGAATGATGCGGCCTATGATCCGGCCAAGCATAACATCATTTCGAACGCCTCCTGCACCACCAATTGCCTGGCGCCCGTGGTCAAAGTGCTGCAGGACGACGTTCGGCATCGAGAAGGGCTCGATGACCACCATCCACAGCTACACCAACGATCAGAACGTTCTCGATTTCCCGCACAAGGACCTGCGGCGCGCGCGTGCCGCCGCGCTGAACATGATCCCCACCACCACCGGGCGCGGCGAAAGCCATCGCGCTCGTGATGCCGGAGCTGAAGGGCAAGCTCGACGGCTACGCGATGCGCGTGCCCACGCCGGATGTTTCCGTGGTCGATCTGGTCGTGCTTCTTTCGAAGAACACCACCACCGAGGAAGTCAACGCCGCGCTGAAAGCCGCGGCCGAAGGTCCGCTGAAAGGCATTCTGGCCTACACCGAAGATCCCGTGGTTTCCACCGACATGCTGCACAACCCGAACAGCTCCATCGTGGACGGGCAACTGACCAAAGTCCTCGGCGGCAACCTGCTCAAGGTCGTCGCCTGGTACGACAACGAGTGGGGCTACTCCATGCGCGTCGTCGACCTGATCGAGTTCCTGGCCAAAAAAGGTCTTTAACTCCTGTCTGGTGACGAGCGGGCGCGTTGTAGAATGATGCTCGTCGCATGAAATATCCGCGTTTGCTGGTTATGGGGGGAGGCATCGGCGGCCTGGCCACCGCGCTCGCGGCCTCCGCCTCCGGCTGCGAGGTTCAGGTCCTCGAAAAAGCGGAAACGTTTGGCGAGATCGGCGCGGGACTGCAGCTCGCCCCCAACGCTTCGCGGATGCTCGATGCGCTCCGAATTCTGGACGACGTGCGCAAGCATGCCTGTTTTCCGCCCCGCCTCGTCCTCATGGACGCGATCTCCGGCCGCGAGCTGACTTCCGTGGAATCGGGCCGGCCGTTTTCTGAGCGCTACGGGTACCCCTATTTCGTCGTGCATCGCGCGGACCTCCTCGACGCGGAGGTCGCGGCATGCCGGAATCGCGATTCGATCTCTCTTGTGCCCGGTCGGGAGGTCGTGTCGATCGAGGATACGGGGAACACGGTGCGCGCGATTTGCGCTGACGGAGCGCAATACGAAGGCGATGCGCTGATCGGCGCGGACGGTTTGTGGTCCACCGCGCGCAAATTTATTACCGCCGAGCGGCCCCGGTGCAGCGAATTCGTCGCCTATCGCGGAACCACCGCGCCGGAGCGCATTCCGCCGCGCGAAGGGCTCGACAACATGACCATCTGGATCGGGCCGGATCTGCACCTGGTGCAATATCCTTTGCGTACGGGCCGGGTTTACAACCAGGTCGCCGTGTTCCGCAGCCCCCGCTATCGTCCCGGCATGGATGCCGCCGACGAGTGGGGAACGGCCGAAGAGTTCGTCGAGGCTTTCCGCAAGACGTGTGATTACGTACAATCCTGCGTTCCCTTGCTGGATCATTACCGCCGCTGGCCCATGTATTTCGCCGAACCATTTCCTTGCTGGACGCGCGGCCGGATCACGCTGCTCGGCGATGCCGCCCACCCCATGCTGCAATATCTGGCGCAGGGAGCGTGTCAGGCGCTGGAAGATGCCGTGGTCATGGGCCGGAGCATTCAGTCTCACGGCGGCGATTTGCCGGCGAGCTTCCAGGACTTCGAGACGCGGCGGCGGGAGCGCACGGCGCGGGTCCAAAGGAGCGCTCTCAAATTCGGCGAGATCAAGCACATCGACGGGATCGGGAGAGAGATTCGGAATCGCCTGTTCGAAATGCGCAAATTGGACGATCTGAGTGATCTCGATTGGCTTTACGGGGAGGTCTGAAATGGCGCAATTATTCGTGGGCACTTCCGGTTTCGCGTACAAGGCCTGGAAGCCCGGCTTCTATCCCCAGAACGTCGCCGCCAAAGATTTTCTGAAGCATTACGCGACGCGCCTCAACGCAGTCGAAATCAATTACACCTTCCGGCAGTTGCCCAAGGCCGCGACGCTCGAAAATTGGGTGAATGCAACGCCGCAGGGATTCGCCTTCGCCTGCAAGGCGCACCAGCGGATCACGCACCTGCAGCGCTTGAAGGAATCCGAATTCACGGGGCTGTTCTTTCGCGCCATCGATCCGCTGCGCGCCGCCCGCCGGCTCGGTCCGGTGCTCTTTCAGCTGCCGCCGAATTTCAAGGCGGATCCGGGGCTGCTCGAAGCTTTCCTCGCTGCTCTTCCCACCGACATCCGCTGCGCCTTCGAATTCCGCAACCCCTCCTGGATGAACGACGAAGTCTACCGGCTGCTAGAAAAACATCGGGTCGCGCTTTGTTTAGCCGAATCCGATACCTTTGAGGTTCCGCGGGTGATCACGGCCGACTTCGTGTATGCCCGCCTGCGCAAGGAACAGTACACGCCAGAGGATCGCAGCGTGGTGGCTACCCGGGTCCGCGAACAGCTCGCGCAGGGGCTCGACGTATATACGTTTTTCAAGCACGAGGAGACGCCCGCCGGCGCTCTGTACGCCGAGGAACTATTGCAGGCAGCCGGGTGACTGTTTGTGCCGGCGCGAAGCGCGGAGTTATCCTCGAGCCTTGCGTTTTCTGGGCTCGGCGGATTCCTTGACGGTCTCAAGCGTTTGCGCCGAGGCCGCCGGCTTCTTGACCGCAGCCAGACTCGCCTTTAGTGCGTCCATGATGTCGACCACTTTCTCGCGGTGCGGCGTGGGGGCCTCCACCACCACCTCGCCATGCTTTTTGGCTTCCACCATTTGCAGGATGTTATCGCGATAGGTGTCGGTATATTTCTCCGGTTCGAAGTCGGCGACCAGTGCTTCCACCAGGCTCATCGCCAACGTGAGCTCTTTCTCCTTCACCAGAGTCAGATCGGTGCGGAATTCATCCACCTGCCGAATCTCGTTGCTGTAATACATCGTGTGCAGCAGTACACCCTTCTCGCCGGGACGCAGGACGACGATATGTTCGCGATTATGCATGGCCAGCTTCGCGATTCCCGCGTAACCCGTTTTCTTGAGCGCGTCGAACAGCAGCGCATACGGTTTCTCGCCCGCTTCTTCGGGAGCCATGTAGTAGGAGGTTTCTAGGTAAATGGGGTCGATATCGGCCGCTTTGACGAATTCCAGGATCTCCATCACTTTGGCCGTCGAAGGCGCGACCTTCTTGATATCGGCGTCGTCGATCACCACGTAGCGGTCCTTCTCGTACTCGTAGCCCTTCACGATTTCGTCGCGGGGGATCGGCTTATCCTCAGCCGCGCAAAACAGAACCTGGCGGACGCGGGAGCCGTCGCTTTTGTGAAGCTGATTAAAATGAATGCTCTCGCCGCGCGCGGCGCTGTACAATTTGACTGGGAACGAGACGAGCCCGAAAGAAAGGTGCCCTTTCCAGACGGTCGAAGCCATGTGCGATACCTCGCAATGCGTGAATTTACCGCGTTCCACGGAAACCGCCGGCGAGACCGGGCCAGTGCGGGCAACCGCGCTTTTCACTATACCGCAAACATTCGGGGGGAGTTATGTTGCTGCTCGAAACGAGAAGCGCTCCGGTGTGATCCCCCAAGCGGAAGCCTTTTTCGATCCCTTTCCCCATGTCGCTCAAAAAGTACGCTGAGAAACGCAGTTTCGATAAGACGCCTGAGCCAGCCCCGGCGAAAGTTCTTCCCCGCCATGCGGCGCCCACGTTTTGCGTGCAGCGCCACCACGCTTCCCACCTGCATTACGATTTCCGCCTGGAGGTGGACGGGGCGCTGAAGTCGTGGGCCGTGCCGAAGGGCCCGACGCTCGATCCCGATCAAAAACGCCTGGCCATGATGGTGGAGGACCACCCGCTCGCCTACGGCGGCTTCGAGGGCGTCATTCCGAAGGGCAATTATGGAGCGGGCAGCGTCATGCTCTGGGATCGGGGAACCTACCGGATGCTGGGCGACGCCACTCCCGATGAGCAGCTCGCGCGCGGCGACTTCAAGTTCCATCTGGAAGGCGAAAAACTCGCAGGCGATTTCGCGCTGGTTCACATTAAAGGCCGGACGCGCAGCTCGAAAGGCAACGAATGGCTGCTGCTCAAAAAGCGCGATTCCTTCGCGGCTCCCGGATGGAACCCGGAGGATCACAGCCGAAGCGTGCTCACCGGCCGCTCCCAGGAGGAAATCGCACAGGAGCTCGATCCGCCCGTGAAACCCGCGCCGAACGGCACCGGCACGCCTGCTTCGGGAAAGACGGGCGCCGAAAAGGAAGAAGGCAGCGCCCGCGGCTCAAAAAAAAAGTCTAAACACGAAGGAAGCGGACGCCTCCCTTGAAACGATTCCCGGCGCGAAGCGCGGTCCCATGCCCGCGATCGTCTCCCCGATGCTCGCCGAATTAGGAAAGGGCGCTCCTCCGGGGGGGAAAGAATGGCTGTACGAGATCAAATGGGATGGGGTCCGCGCGTTGTGCTTTCTCGACGCGAGCGGCGCTTCCGGCTCCGAGGTTTTGCGCATCGCTTCCCGCAATAGTAACGACATCACGCGTCAATACCCAGAGCTCTCCGTACTTCCGCATCATCTGAACGGAGCACGTCAGGCCATCGTCGATGGAGAAATCGCGGCCCTCGACAAGCTGGGACGGCCTGATTTCGGACTCCTGCAGACGCGCATGCACGTAACCGACGCCGCGGCGGCCGCGCGTCTTTCGCGGGATGCGCCCGTCACCTTGTTCCTATTCGACCTGCTCTACCTGGATGGCTACGACCTGCGCGGGGTCGCGCTCGCCGATCGTAAGAAGCTGCTCGCCCAAGTTCTGGACCCCGGCGGTCCCATCCGCTATTCCGCCCACTTTGAAGGGGAGGGCCATGACGTTCTCGCCGCGGCGCGCGAGCACGGACTCGAAGGCGTGGTCGGCAAACGCGCCGGGAGCAAATACGAATCGCGGCGCTCCGGCGATTGGGTCAAATGGAAAGTCACCGACGCCTCCGACTTTCTGATCGGCGGATATACGGAAGGCGACCGTCACGGTCTCGGGGCGCTCATTTTAGGCGAGCGTCGCGATGGCCGGCTCACCTGGGCGGGAAACGTCGGGACTGGGTTCGATCGCAAAATGGTGGAACTGTTGTTTGAGACGCTGAAGCCTCTTGAGACTTCCAAATGCCCCTTTCAGCCGGTGCCCAAGATGCCCGGCGAGAAGATTACCTGGGTCAAGCCCGATGTGACATGCGAAGTCCGGTTTTCGAATCGCACACGGGAAGGACGCCTGCGCGCTCCCGTTTTCCTGCGGCTTCGGCAGGACCTCGATCCGCCTCACGCCACAGCCGAACTCCTGGATCGCTCACGCAAGGACGCAACTCTCACCATCGACGGCCACGCCCTTAAGTTCACTCATCTGGACAAAGTCTTTTATCCCGAGGATGGCTATCGGAAGCGCGATCTTTTGAACTACTACGACGCCGTTGCGCCCTGGATTCTTCCTCATCTGAAGGATCGTCCCCTTTCGTTGAAGCGCTACCCGAATGGCATCGCCGAGGATTTCTTTTTTCAAAAAAATGTGGCCGAGAGCTTTCCGAAATGGCTGCGGACGGAGGAGCTCGAAAACATCCGTTGGGTGATCGGCGAAGATCGGGCAACGCTACTGTTTCTCGTGAATCTCGGTTGCATCGATCACAATCCCTGGATGAGCCGCATCCAAACGCCGGAGCATCCCGATTATCTGCTCATCGATCTCGACCCCCAGGAATGCGGGTACGAGAAAATCGTGGAGGCCGCGCTGTGGGTGCGCTCGAAGCTCGATCGAGCCGGCCTCGAAAGCTATCCCAAAACCACCGGCGGCGACGGCATGCATGTGTTTGTGCCGTTGGAGCCGATTTATACATACGAACAAGTCCGGTCCTTCGCCCAGGCCATCGCCACAATCGGGGCCGCCGAGCGTCCCGATCTTTTCACCACGCCGCGCACGCCTTCCAAAAGGGATAAAGGCAAGGTGTATCTGGATTGGCCGCAGATTGCGGAAGGAAAGACGATCGCCGCGCCCTATGTTTTGCGGGCGTACCCGGGCGCCCCGGTGGCCGCCCCTCTCGCCTGGAGCGAAGTCACGCCCCGCCTGCGTCCGGAACAGTTCCATCTGGGGAATGCGATCGCCCGGTTCGATCGGGTTGGGGATCTCTTCCAGGGCGTCCTCACCCGTCCCCAGCGCCTGGAAAAGGCCGTTTCCAAGCTGGTATAGCGCCGCAGGATAGGCAGACCGACCGGGCGCGCTAGGGCGGAAACCGGGCTAAATAACAGAACCGCCCGCAAATTCCGTTTTGAATCCTTTGTAACCCTCCCGAGCGGGGGTCCCGTCAACATAAGCGAGGAGTTTGACGACCAAAACCATGAAACTGAGACTTCTGATCATCCCCGCTCTGATGGCTACCGTGCTGTTTGCGCAGGGTCCCGGGGGCCCTGGCGGTCGCCGGCAGGCAGGGACGCCGGGTTCGACCCCGACGCCGCCCACGCCGACCCAGGCCGCCACGCGCGAACTGAATATGATCGCTGGTTTCCTGCGCCTGGATGCCGCGCAGACGACGGCGCTGCTCGCCTCGCCCTTGCTCGGCCAGTTGACCACGGAAGAAACCACCTTGCAGACGAACGCCGCAACCTTGAAAACGGATTGGACGACGGTGGACGCCGCGATCGCGGGCGGGGGAACGCCGGATCTGAGCGGGATCGAAGCGCTGAATTCCGCGAACCTTGCCGCGCGGGTCACGGCGGCCAGCCAGGTTCTGGTTGAACTCAAAGCGCTCAGTGTGACTTTGACCGCGAATCAGCAGACCATGCTGATTAATATGATCGTGCGCGGCGGGGGCGGCCCGGGCGGTTTCCGCGGCCCCCGTTTCTAATCCTCGTTTTTAGCGCCCAAGCGTAGACCGTCCACTGCCGGCTGGACCCGGCGTGAAGCGGGCTTCGAGCGTTGCCTTCAGAATGCCGGGATTCTCCTTGCGAGAGTCCCGGTTTTCTTTTTGGCCTAGTGACGAAACTTCGTAAGCCCTTTCACGAGCTCCATCCAGTTATAAACAATGGGGCAATAGGTCGCCCGATCGGCGAAAGCCCACATCCGGCTTTCGAGCGATCCGGCGCCGCGAACCAGATGCGGGAACCGCTCGCAGTTGGCCGGACGGGCTTCGTAAACCGTACATTCGTTGCCGTCGAGAAATTCGCATTCGAGAGAACCGGGGCCCGATTTATCCTCTTTCTGGACGCGACGAAGAATGAGCGCGCCGTCCTCGTCCCGCGCGGTGTGCTTTTCCATAAACTGGCCCTCGCTCATTCCGAGGAAGCGAGCGAGTTTCGCCACGTCGCGCTCCGCCAGTTGGACTTCCGTGACGCGGCAGCATTCGGCGCACTGGCGGCAATCGATCGCGTCTTCCACTTCGTGTGCGGCCTGGCGGAATTGGCGTTCCACAAAGGTATGCGACTTCATCCACTTGCGGAAGCGCAGATTCTCCTCACGTTTGTGCTCGCCAAGGCGCCGGATTTGAACTAGGTCCGTAATCACGTATCTCCAGAGTACAATCTGAGGTTACAATCTGAACGTGCCCGATCGCCTCTATTTTTCGGCTTGGGTGAAAGATAACCGCACCCAGCCGCTCCTGCACCAGTTTCAGAGGATGCTCGAACGGTTCCCGATTTCGAAACTCGCGCGCCGGGGCCCGGTTTTGCGCGTTTATGCCATTGAGCGCGTTGAGCCGCCCTTAATCGAGCGCGAATTTCCTCCGGAAATCCCACTCAGCGAGATCATCAACGCGGCGCGCGAATCCATGGAAGCGGATTCGGCCGCCGAAGTGGATACTTACTGGGATTTGTGGAGCTTCGAAAACGGCGACTGGAAACTCGCGCCCGCTCCCGCGACGCTGATCGCTTTCGGACCGGACTTCGAACGCGACAACGACGATGATTTGCGCATCGAGTTCGGACCGGACGGCCGTTTCCTGCCGACCGCGGGCGTCGAGGGCAGCCTGCGCATGGGCCAATCGAATTTACGGAGCCTGCTGCACCTTACGGGAGAGCTCGAAAGCGGCCTGGATCTGCAAAAGCGCCAGGTGTGGTCGGAGAGCGGAGCGAATTTTGCGGACGTCCTACGGCAGGCGCTTGGGCAGTTTCATGTGAATTGATAATGCTGGCACCGTTTGCACTCCTCGCGACACTGCTCTTACAAACGGACACGCCGGAGTGTGTCGCGCAAGGCGCAAACTTCGTGTATCCGGCGCTTGCCAAGTCGGCCCGGATTTCCGGCGACGTAACTGTCCATTTGCTGATCGGAGAGGATGGCATCGTTGCTACGGCCGACTACATCGGCCACCCGATGCTAGCGGGATCTGTCGCGAGGGAAATATCCACTGTTCATTTCGCCGCGTCTTGCGCGGGGAGGGAAGTCGACCTCCACGTGAAGTATTACCTGGTCGAGACCCCACCTTACGAGGACACGATACAGAGGACCGGCAATGAGTGGCTCATCGGAGCACGGCCCACACTCGTTACCGATGTAGGCTGCGCTGTTGAAAAGTGTAACTGGTGGCGGCGCAGGTTCCACCGTTGCGTCATTCATGCGTGCGGCTGAGAAACGCGGACGGCCCCTCAACTTCCACGCAGCGTCGCATAACCGGGGTCATTCCGGGCGCGTCGAGGGATCCCTTTTGGAGAAGAAGAGCAAACGTTAGATCGCAGATGGCTACAGAAGCAGTTCGGCCGCCACGCAGCCGAGCACGCTGCCGATTGCGGCGCCCGCGATCACGTCCGTGAGGAAATGCATGCCGAGAAGAATCCGCGACACCGCCACGCTCAGCGCGCAGAACACTAGGCCCACGACCATCGCCGGGTAGAAGACGGCGAGCGACGTTGCAACCGCGAAAGCGGTGATCGTGTGTCCCGAAGGGAACGAGAATTGATCCGGCGGCAGCAGAGTCGCCCAACAGTGCGGTTCAAGCGCACAGGGACGCCGGCGATGGCAGATTCGTTTTAATTGAATAAAAAGTGCGATTCCCGCACTCGCGGCGAGCACCGCCGCCAGCAGTGCGCGAAAGCGCTCCGGGCCTCCCGCGAGTGCGAGGATGAAACCTACCGCGTACCACAGCCAGCCGTCACCACAGCGGGTTGCGGCCACCATCCACAGACGCAGCCACCGGGGAGGCGTCCAGCGGTTCACGCGACGCATCAGGCGATGGTCTCGGCTGACGATCCATTCCTGAACGACGGGCCAATGTAGAACCGGTACCGCCATGCTATCTTTTTAGGGCCCTTGTGTGACACCGTAGTGACGCTGCTATAAAACAATCGTGACTAATTTGTTTCGGCCAAAAGTGGACTTCATTTACTTCGACGCGGGCGGCGGCCACCGGTCCGCGGCTACCGCCTTGAAAACGATGGCCGAAAGCGAAGGCCGTCCGTGGGACATCCAGTTGGTGAATCTGCAGGAGGTGCTGGATTCCCTGGATATCTTCAAGAAAATAACGGGCATCCGGCTGGAAGACGTCTACAATCTGATGCTGGCCAAAGGCTGGACGCTGGGGTCTGCGCAGGGCCTGGTGTTCATGCATGGCGTAATCCGGCTTTATCACTCATCGACGGTACACCTGCTTACAGAGTACTGGAAAAAGACGCGGCCCGATATGGTCGTCTCGGTGGTGCCGAATTTCAATCGGGCTATGTATGAAAGTCTGCGTAAGGCTCTGCCTCAGGTTCCCTACGTAACCATACTTACGGATATGGCCGATTTCCCTCCGCATTTCTGGATCGAAAGAGGCCAGGATCAATACTTCATTTGTGGAACTGATCACGCGGTCGCGCAGGCGCGCGCGCTGGGCCACCCCGCCGAGCGGATTTTGCGAGCGTCCGGGATGATTCTGCGTCCCAAGTTCTATGAGCCTATAAATGTGGATCGCGCCGCCGAACGGGCGCGGCTGGGGCTCGATCCGGCGCGTCCCACCGGCCTCGTGTTATTCGGAGGGCAAGGTTCGAACGTAATGGTCCAGATCGCGCGCGAACTGCAGGACACGCAACTCATCATGATATGCGGCAAGAATGAGAAACTGGCCGCGCGGCTGCGCGCGCTCCCTACGCGCGCTCCGCACTTCATCGAAGGCTTCACGCAGGAGGTGCCTTCTTACATGCACCTCTCCGATTTCTTTATCGGCAAGCCGGGCCCGGGCAGCATCAGCGAGGCCGTGGCCATGAAGCTGCCGGTGATTGTGGAACGCAACGCGTGGACGCTGCCGCAGGAACGCTACAACGCGGACTGGGTGCTCGAAAACGGCGTGGGCGTGGTGCTCAACAACTTCCGCGGCATTCGCGGCGCGGCAGAAAAGATGCTCGGCTCGCTCGATCAATATCGCGGCGCCGTGGAGAAGATCGAGAACCGGGCGATTTTCGAGATCCCGGAGATGCTGGCGGGGATTTTGGAGTCGGGGAAGTAGGTCTCACGATGCGAAAGCAAGCGGCGATGTCGCTCGTAGTTGACAAGCGAAGAGTTACGCTTATCGTCCTTGCTACTCTAATTCTCTCCTTGCGCTCAGCCTATAGCATTTCCACAAGGGCTTCAATAGCGATGGAGCGAATCTGGGCGGCCTCTGTGAGTATGCTATGCAGCGTGCCGGTTTTCAACGAAGCGTGAAGCGGCACTGTGATCATGTGAACCGGAGGCCCCGCATACCGCAGCCTGACGTGGCTACCCTTCTGGCGAATCACACGGTAGCCGAGGCGTTCCAGGGCGCGAATGACGCGGTCGGCGGACACACCTCGCGGCAATTTCATGCAGCTTCGACGGGGATTAGTTCGTCCTTCACGTAGTGCAGCTGTATGAGTTGAGGATGCGCGGCGCCCTCCTCAAAGTGAAGCGATGTGGCTTCCAGAACGTTGGCCCGAAGCTCCTCCCACGTCTCGGCTTGGGTGAAAATCGCATAGCCCAGCGCGCGGGCGTTGTAGCCGCCTTCTTCGGCGTCGCGGACTTCGAAGATCAGTTCCATGCCACTAGAATAACGCGGGCCCCAACAGCAGATCCGCTCCCGCTGTGCGGGATCGGCACGACGGACCGCGAAAATTAGTTCGCCTACTGCCCGACGCAGCTGAAGTTCGCCGCGTCGTCGAGGCTGCCGGTCCCCTTGTACTTCGCCTGCTGCGGGAACGCGCACAACGGACGCGTCCGGTCCGCTTTGCCCGCGGTCAGATGCGTCGCGATCATTTCGCTCGGAGCTTTGCCCTGCTCCACCCATTGCTCCATCGCCGTGACGTAGTCGAATTGGTTGGGACCCACGCCGCCGCCGCAATGCTCCATCCCGGGAACCATGAAAAGCCGCAGGGAATCGTTGGCCTCTGCGCCGACGGTCTTCTTCACGCGCTCGAAATAATCGATGCTGTGCTGCGGGGGAACGATCTGGTCGGCCCAGCCCTGGTACATCATCAGCTTGCCTTTGCGCCCAAAGAAAGGCTTCAGATTCGGATCGTTCGTGGAATTCAGACCGTTGTCGGCTTTGTAGGCGAAATCGAGATCCTTGTCGAAGTTGAGCGTCTTATAATCCCAGCTTGGATTTTTGAAGATCCAATATTTGTAGGTGTTCAGCGCGACCGCGCTTTCGCGGCTGGCGGGAGCGTTATCGGTCAAGGGGCCGGAGAGCGTCCCCCAGGCGTTTTCGCTGCCCGGTAGCAGCGGCGGCATGATCACTTTGTGCGTTCTCGAATTTCGGGTGGGCGACCAGATCTCCGTGGCGGCTTCCACCTGGGGGCCCGTCAGGCAGTTCGGCCCGTCGCCCTCTTTGCACGCGAGCACTTTGGGATCGAATTTGCACTTCAGCGGATTCTCGATCAGCCCATCCTTCGCGCCGTCGAGCGCGTCACAGGCTTCGAGCACCGCTTTGTGAATCAGCGAATATTTCTCGGGCGGGATGTAGCTCGCTTCGGTTTTGTGCGCGACCTGCGCCAGGCGAATCCACGCCGCGTGCAGCGGGACCAGATCGTAGGCCGAGGCCCCGGAAACGATTCCGTCGTAGTCCGCCGGAAAGCGCTGAGCCTCCGCGAGGCCCTGCTTGCCGCCGCCGGAGCAGCCGGTCCAGTACGAAAATTTGGGATCTTGTCCGTAAAATGCCTTCACGATGGCCTTGGATTTTTCGGTCATCTCATGCTCCGAACGCCACGCGTAGTCGACCACTTTCTCGGGATGCCCCAGGGCCCACTCGGCGCTGGTCACAGGCGCCTGATGGCCCGTGTCTGTGGAACTGGTCGCATATCCGCGCCGCAGAGCGGTCGCGAGCGCGCCGTAGGTGATGCTGCCGGCCCAGCCGCCGTTGCCGACGCCCTGGAATTTCTGATTCCATCCGTCCATAGGGAGCCACAGTTCCATGCGAATGTCCGAGTCGCTCGAAGGCGTGAGGGTGACTGCCACGCGGCAAAAAGCCGGGAGATTCTGCATTGCGTTGGTCGAGCCGGGCGCGGTGAAGGATCCTCCGGTCACGGTTTGCGCCAACGTGATCTTCGCGTTCGGCAAGGAAACCGAGGTAAGGTTCTCGCACGTGGCGGCCGTCGCGGCCGTGGCAGCGGGGGCGGGACGGGCGCACACCAGGGCCGCCAGGGCCAGCGCGGCTCGCCCTAAAATCGGGGCGACAAACGCCTTCCGGCTGCGGATCCGATGGATTCCCGTCACATTGTTTTCGGTATGGATTGCGATCATGGCATGGCCTTCCTTCAAAACATCGTCCAAAAACATCGCCGCTGTCCGCCTGACGCAGCGAGCGAGCGGCAGCGCCACTTTCGCGCCGGCCGCAGTCGTTATAATACGCGAACTTTTCCCGGCGGACCACCCTCCCGGGCTCGGCTCGAGCGGTGCGGCATGCCCGATTCACTCATAGCTGATATTCTGAAGGGCGAAGTTTCCACCGAAGGAGCGTTTCAAAAAAGCATGGCAAAGACGACAATCCCCACGACATTTTTTCTCGCGGCGGCGATGGCGGCCGTAGCGGTTACCTCGAGTGCCCAGCAGGATTTCAGCAAGATCGAGGTCAAGCCCACGAAAATCACCAACAACTTTTATACGCTCGAAGGCGCCGGCGGCATGGTCGGCATTCTGGTCGGACCCGACGGCGTGTTTATGGTCGACAGCCAGTTCGCGCCCATGAGCGGCAAGCTTATGGCTGCGATCAAAAGTATCACCGATAAGCCGGTCCGCTTCCTGGTCAACACGCACGTTCACGGCGACCACACGGGCGGCGACGAGAACTTCGGCAAGATGGGCGCGACGATTCTCGCGCGCGAAAACCTGCGCTACCGGCTGGCGTATCCGAATCCCCAGGCGAACGGCCAGCCTTCGCCCGCGATGCCGTCCGCCGGTCTGCCGATGATCACCTACGACGCGCCGGTGACGTTTCACATGAATGCCGAAGACATCCGTTTGATTCCGATCAAAGCGGCGCACACAGACGGCGACACGCTGGTGATTTTCCCGAACAACGACGTCATCATGACAGGGGATTTCTACCGCTCCATTCAATATCCGAACATCGACCGCGCTAACGGCGGGAACCTGAACGGCATGCTGGATGGCCTGGCAACGGTGATCGGCATGGCGGGTCCGAATACCAAGATCATTCCCGGCCACGGCCCCACGGTGGGTCGCGAGGCGGTGATGGCGCACCGCGATATCATCCTCGCGGTGAAGCAGCGTGTGGAGAAGTTGATTGCCGAGGGCAAGAGCCAGGACGAGGTGGTCGCCGCGAAGCCCACCGCGGATCTCGATTCCAAGATTTCGGAAGTCGGCATGACGCGCGACCGCTTCGTGACACAGGTCTATCAGGAGCTGAAGTCGGGTAGATAAATTCGCGACAGTTTTCGGTGCGATTCGGGCACGCTTTCGCGATCGCGAAGCGTGCCTGTTGCGCTTCAGAGAGGATCACGACGGTCTTTTCCGGGAGATTGGTCCATGCGAACTCCGAAGTGCCTCCGTCTTGCGGGGTGCCTTGTCGCGGCCATGTTCGTTAGCTCCTTTACGGCGGCCCAGCCGGTCAAGCTCGACGTCCCCTATCTTCCGACGACGGAGGAGGGGGTTCGGGCGATGCTCACGCTCGCCCAGGTTCGGTCTTCGGACGTCGTATATGATCTCGGCTGCGGAGACGGGCGCATCGTAATTGCCGCGGCCAAGGCGTTTGGAGCGCGGGGCGTGGGTATTGATATCGATCCGGAACGCATCGCCCAGGCCAAAGCCGCAGCGAAGCAGGCCGGCGTTGAGAAATTAACGCGCTTCGAAGTGGCGGATCTGTTTCAGTCCGATATCCACAAGGCCAGCGTGGTGACGCTGTTTCTGCTGAGCAGCGTGAATTTAAGGCTGCGGCCGAAGTTGCTCGCGGATCTGAAGCCGGGCACGCGCGTCGTGTCGAACACGTTCGATATGGGAGATTGGCAGCCAGCCAGGGAGCTGAACCTCGGAGAAGGCGATTCGCCCGAAGACAATTATTTCAGCCGCAAACTGTTCCTATGGATCGTGCCGGAGCGGGCGCGCCGGAAAAATAAGAATTAAGCGAATTTGTTCAGAAGCTTGACTGCGTTTCCGCGATCCACCAGCTTCATTTCATCGGGCGTGAAAACGCCGGATTCCTCAAGGCCAGCGGCAATGTTGGAGCTGTGGCCGAACGGGAAATCCGTCCCGAACAGAATCTGCGGCAGGCCGATCAGGGAGCGCAACGCGGTCATCTGGATCGGATTCGTCGAGCCCGCCGTGTCGTAGTAGAAACGGCGCAGTTGTCCCAGCCTCGATTTCGGATCGGCCTGTTTTGCCAGGTTTGCGCGCGTCGCCTGTTGTCCGAGGAAACGGCCGGGAAGGGCCAGAATGGTTCCGCCCGCGTGGGAAAAAATGTATTTGATATCGGGCGTTTCCACGGCGCGGCCGCTGTCGATCAGGCTAATGATCGTCCGCGCGGTATCGGTGTTGTATTCGACGGTCGTATCGTTGATGCCGGTGACCAGGCTTTGGCAGCAATCGGCGACCTGAGCGTGGGTGTAGACGATGGCTTTGCGGCGATTCAGCTCGCGGAATACTTCGGCGAAGGCGGCATCTCCGTGCCACTTGTCGCTGTAACTGCTAAGGAGTCCAACCCCATCGGCCTTTAACGTATCGAAGGCGTATTCGATTTCCTTCAGGGCATTGGTTGCATTGGGCAACGGCAGCACCGCAAACAGGCCGAAGCGGCCGGGATGGTCCGACACCATACGGGCGCCATATTCGTTCAATTCGCGCGCCAGACGTTTGGTTTCCTCGGCGGCTCCGAACCAGATGCCCGGGGTGGTGATCGAAATCATGGACGCCTGCACGCCGCCCTTGTCCATATCCTCGATGGCTTTTTCCGGGGAGTACGGCGCCCAGGTTTGAAAGCCCGCCGTTCTTTTATCATTCATCAATTTGATGAGTTCGGCGTTGGCGAAATGATGATGCACGTCGATGCGCCGGGTGACGCCGCCCGGCGTCTGGGCCGTCAGGCGGCCGCGGGTGAGCATCGCGCCCGCTCCGAGCGCGGCCAGACCCGAGAGCAGATCCCGGCGCGTGGGCGATTGAAAATTTCTTTGATCCATGGCTCGGAATTATGACGGACCGAACGGCCTATGTCAACAAACCCTATTTCTTGACCGGCGGATTCTTCAAGCTCGTGTACACCGCTTCGATGAACATATCGGTGGTCCACGGACCGGATGTCGCGCCGAAGCGGGTGTCGTAGTCGACCGTCGGACGCGCGGCGATCACCTGGGCGAGCGTCGCGCCCTTATTCAGCATGGCCTGAATACGATCCCGAATGATAACGATCATGTCGCGGTATTCGGCCACTTCGAATTCGTTGCAGATACGGCCGTGGCCCGGCACGATTCTGGTGCCGAAGTCCTCGTCGTGCTCGTACAGCGTTCGATCCAGAATGAAGTTGAGCGCGGCAATCTCGCCCTGCAGGCTTCCGCCCTTGGCGATATCGATCAACGGATAGCGGGTGGTGTCGAAAATGTCGCCGGTGGCGATTACGTCGGATTTCCGGAAATGGATGATCACGTCGCCATCGGTGCTGGCATTGGGCATCCAGAACATTTCGATGCCCTCGCCGTTGTGGAACTTGCGGCGGCGCTCCTGAATGATGGTATCGATCGGCCAGCCGTCGGGCGGGATCTTCGCTTCGGCGATCATGCGATCCTGCACGTTCTGATGCGCGATCAAAGTGGCGAAAACGCCCGCGTCGGGACGTCCGTTGGAAAAAAACGATCCGAACAGGCTCGGGTCCTGGCCCGCGGCATGAACCGCGACGTTGCCGCCGGTGTGATCGGGATGCACGCTGGTGTTCAGGACAAATTGCACGCGCCGGGGGCTCAGCTTCGCGATGGCCGCGAGAACTTTATCGGTCAGCTTGCCCGTTCCGGTGTCCACCAGGAAGGGGCCCTGGGGGCCGACCTGGACGGTCATATTCGCGCCGTCGCCTACCAACAGCGAGACGTTCCCCTGAATCGGCCACACGTGAATTTCCCCGTCGTTCGGCACCGCGTCATTCGCCTGGCTCGCCATCTCCGGACTTTTGGACGGAAGGATCTTGGCGAGCGCCTCGGCTTCGGTCGCGGTCTTGAGTTTGGCCGCGAATTCAGGACGCGTGGTTTCGGGGCCGCCCAGCGCGCCGAGCAACGGCACCTGCCGCTTCTGCGAATACTCTCTCAGAAATGGATTCTCGCCGAACAGGTGGGCCGGAACCCGATCTTCGGATTTGCCTTGAATCTCTTCGCTATCGTCACAGGCGTACAGCCAGCCGTTGGGGTCCTTGCCATAGCGCAGCAGGACCTGGACCTTCGCGAACGGTTCGGTGAGGTACACGGGATCGGTGGTCACCGAAAAGATGGTGACGCGATCGCCGTGGCGGATGAAATATTCATGAACCGTGGCTTCGTCGCTCTGCGCCACTCCGGGAGCGCGAATCCAACCGCGCTTGATGTGCGTGGTGTCCACCGCGAGAATCTGGCCTTGATAGTGGCCGGTGGAGAATCCGGTAAACGTATGCTCGGCCCAGGCGGGAGGGTGCGGACGTTCATCCATGAAGATCTCGTGTCGGCCTTCGGCGATCTGCCCGTAGACATTGACCGAGACGAGCTGCTGGGTGAACGGATCGCGATTCTCGAAAATTTGATAATTACCCGGCGCGACGAACATGTAGGGCGGCACGTAGCCCGCGCACTGCTGCTGACGCACCGTGATGCGCGAGGCGCTCCATGCGAGCGCGTACATCCGGCTCGCTTCGTTCATGGGGATGCCGCCGTAGTCAACCAGCATCCCGGCGGCAGTGCCCAGACCCGGATCGAGCTCGCGCGAGGGAGTGTACAACCCGGCCAGATCGATGCCCGGCGAGGGCGGAGGAAAATTCTGCGCGAAAGTGAGCGGTACGAATGTAGCGAGAAGGAACGCCCCTGGAATTGCTTTGTTCATGGCTGTCTATAGATACTACAGCCACCGGCGGGCGTTGTAAATCGCGGGGCCCCGAATCCTGACATGCCAGCGGCCGCGGCATCGGGGTATGATTTTCGAGTCCCACTTGCTAAACTAGCGTCGATTCATATAGAGTGTTTGCCATCCAGGGAGTTCTGACGTGCGCTACTCTGCTCTACCTTTTTCGATCGCGATTGTTCTGCTCGTGACCGCACCCGCCGTATTCGGACAAGGGCGGGGCGGCGGACGCGGCGCGCAGCAGCCGCCCAAGAGTCCGAAGGAAGCCGCGACCATCGACCTCACCGGCTACTGGGCCGCGGTCGTCACCACCGATTGGCGCTGGCGCATGACGGTTCCCCCGAAGGGCGACTATCAAGGCATTCCGCTCAACGCGGAGGGCAAGAAAATCGCCGACATGTGGGATCCCGCTAAAGAGGAGCCTGCCGGCGAGCAGTGCCGGAGCTATGGCGCGCCGGTCAGCATGAGCGTGCCTGGGCGCATTCACATCACCTGGACTGACGACCGGACGCTGAAGCTTGAAACCGATGCCGGCCAGCAAACCCGGGTCTTCAGTTTCGGCGCCCCGCAGGGGCAAGCCGGCGATTGGCAGGGCGTTTCGCAGGCCTCGTGGGATGTCGTTTCGTTTGGAAACGGACTCGTCTCGCGCGATGTTCCGAGCGGCGCGCTGAAAGTGGTCACCACCAGAATGAAGCCTGGATATCTGCGCAAGAACGGCGTGCCTTATAGCGCGAATGCCGTGCTCACCGAATATTTTGACGTGATCAAAGACGCAACCGGCGATTATCTGGTGGATTCGATCACGCTGGAAGATCCGACCTATCTCACCAGCAAGTACGAAACCGCCGTGAATTTCAAGAAACAGGCGGATGCGGCGGGCTGGAATCCGCAGCCGTGCACTGCGCGCTAAATCAAGAAGCTTCCAGCTTCAGCAGTTTCCTGAATCGCTCGACTTCTTTCGACGATAAAGATCGATAGCGCCCCGGCGGCAGGTCCAGTTCCAGAAACGCGATCTTCACGCGCCGGAGTTTTTCCACCAGGCGTCCAAAATTCTGGAACATCACGCGGATCTGATTTTGCCGGCCTTCGGCGATCTTGATCTCATACCACGGATTGACGCCCGGCTTGATCATTTTGATTTCGGCGGGCGCGGTCTTGCGGCCGTGCATGGGAACGCCTTCGCGGAACGCACGCTCCTGCTCTTCGGTGAGCGGACCGTTCACCTTCACCACGTACGTCTTTGTGACGTGATTGGCCGGAGCCGTGATGCGGTGCGCGAATTCGCCGTCGTTGGTCAGCAGCAGCAGACCCTCGCTCTGATAATCCAGCCGGCCCACGGGAAAGACACGCTCCTTCACCCCGCGCATCAGGTGCATGACCGTTTCGCGCCCTTCCGGATCGGAAACCGTGGTGACGCAGTTCTTGGGCTTGTTCAACGCGAGATATACGGAATGTTTGGGCGCGTGCAGCAGCGTCCCGTCCACTTTAATGTGATCGCGCATCAGATCGGCCTTCGATCCGAGTTCGGTGACGGTCTTCCCGTTCACCGTGACGCGGCCTTCGACGATCAATTGCTCGGCTTTGCGGCGGCTCGCGACGCCCGCCCGCGATAATATTTTCTGAAGCCGCTCGACGCCGGAGATTTCCTCGGCGTTGGCCGCATGCTCGGAATCTGAGCGCGTCGGTTCGGCGAGAGTTTCCGCGGAAGAATCTTCGTCCGAGGCGCGGCGCGCACCGGCCCCGTGCCGGTTAGGCGAGCGAGGACTGCTTTTTCCGGGCCGCGAACGTTTCGCGGGTGGACGCTTTTCAGCCATCGTTCTCCGTCTCGCCTTCTTTGGCCGAAGCTCGCTCTTCGGCGTTCACGTCGGCCACCGTCTCCATGCCCGGCACCGCGATTTCTTCTTCGGGCGCCGCGTCCGTCTGCTCGGCGAGCGGCAAGGCTCCTTGCGCGTCGTCCGGGAATGCCGCGGGAGACGCCTCCGGCTCGGCGATCTCCAGGCGTCCCAACTCTTCGAATTCTTTGAGCGTGGGCAGTTCGTTCACATCCTTCAGACCGAACTGCACCAGGAACTCTTTCGTGGTCTTGTAGAGAATCGGCTTCCCGACCACGTTCTTGCGCCCCGATTCGGCGATCAGCTTGCGATCGAGCAGCGTCTTCAGCACGCCCGCGCCCTGCACGCCGCGGATATCCATGATTTCGGGCGCGGTCACCGGCTGCTTGTAGGCGATCACCGCGAGCGTCTCCAGCGCCGGCAGCGAGAGCTTCAGCGGAGGCGTGAGCTTTTTCACAAAGGCACGCACGGCCTCATGATGTTCCGGTTTCGTCGACATCTTATAGCCGCCCGCGATTTCACGGATCGCCAGGCCGTGCTCGGGCCTGGCCCATTCGGCGACCAGTTCGTCCAGCAGATGCTTCACCAGGTTGAGGGGCCGCTCCAGAGCCGCCGCGATCTGTTGCGCGGAAAGAGGCTCGTCCGTCACATATACGATCGCTTCTAGAATCGCCTTGAGCTGCGCCTCGTCTCCGGCAGCGGGCCTTTCCTCGGCGAGTTTGGTTACGTCCAGTTCTTCCATTGCCGTCTAATGATATCCTTCGTCGACCGCGGAGGCGATCTGGCCGGATGAAAAGACCGCCTCATACCCGGGCAGCCGCTTTAATCCGATTTCGCTGAACGCCTCGCTCTGCGCCAGGCCAATGGCTTGCAGCTTCACCAGCTCCAGCAGCGCCAGAAACAGGCAGATCATTCCGCGACGGCTTTTCTGGCGCTCGAATAGCTCGCGCGCGGAAATGATCTCCCCGCGGCGCTCCTTTTCGAAAAGCTTCCCGACATAGCGAATCATATCGGGCACGGAGACCTCCTCGCCGGAAACTTCGTAGACCGGACGCTTTTTGGAGCGCTCCAGCACGTCCTGAAACGTTTTCACCAGGTCGAACAGCGTCACCTTCAAGCCGGGTTCCATGCCATCTTCGGCGAGAAAACGCTCCATCTGCGGATTCGACCAGGCCGCTTCTTCCACCACCCGCTTCTGCTGCAGCATTTCGGCTGCGGACTTAAAGCGCTCGTGCTCCAGGAGGCGGTCGACCAGCTCTTTTCGGGGATCGTCCTCGGGCTCATGTTTTTCAAGCTCCGGATCCCGCGGCAGCAGCATTTTAGACTTGATCTGGATCAGCGTGGCCGCCATGTAGATGAATTCGGTACTCAGCTCGATGTCCGTTTCGAGCGCCTTTTTCATGTACTCCAGGTATTGGGAGGTGATCTGGGCAATCGGGATGTCATACACGTCGATCTGCTGCTTGCGGATCAGATCGAGCAGCAGGTCGAGAGGTCCCTCGTAGTGCTCCAGATGAAAATTCAACGGCAACGACACTTTTATCAGAATAACATCCGGGCTCCCGGGAACCCGGCAACGCGCGCGAAAAAAGGCGAGAAACAGAATCGTGCGTGCGATATAGTTTCAACGTGAGGGCAGGTCTTCTTGAAATCGCCATTGCGATGATTACGGTCACCGCCGGGCTCGACGCTCAGGATTTCGATCATATTGAAATTCAGCGGATCGCCAAGGGCCTGCATTTCGCCGACGGGCCGGTATGGTCCTACGAAGGGTTTTTGCTCTACAGCGACGTTCCCGTCGATCGCCTGCACAAGTGGACGCCGGGCATGGGCGATGCCGAAGCCGGAACCGAGCCGGGCGGAGCCTATGGCCGCGCATTTGATACCGAAGGGCGTCTCTATACCTGCGAATTCCGTGAGCGCCGCGTGACCCGCACGGATAAGAAAGGCAGGGTCGAAGTGCTCGCGGAGCGCTTTGAAGGCAAGCGCTTGAATGCGCCGAACGACATCGTGGTGCGCCGCGACGGGCGCGTCTACTTTACGGACCCCGCTTTCGGGTCGCAGGACGATTCCCGGGAACTGGATTTTTACGGTGTGTACAGCCTGACGCAGAAGGGCGAACTGGAAGCGATCGGCCGATGGAAGACCCGCCCCAACGGGATCGCGCTCGCGCCCAACGGCCGCACGTTGTACGTTTCCGATTCCGACCGCCGCTCGGTCCGGGCCTACGATCTCGATGGAAAAGGCGCGGCGGCGAACGAACGCGTGGTCATTGACCATATCCCAGGAGTCCCGGATGGGTTGAGAACCGATATCAACGGAAATCTGTACGTGGCGGCGAACGCGATTGTGGTGTATTCGATGCCCGCCGCGAAACTGCTCGGCACCATTGCCGTGCCGGAGACTCCGTCGAATCTGGCGTTCGGCGATCCCGATCTGGAGACGCTGTACGTCACGGCGCGCACCTCGCTGTTTCGCCTGCGCCTGGGCGTGAAAGGGGCGTTGCCTTATTAGCCGGCGGTATCCCCAGCATCCGCTTCTCGGTGTCGGCGCGTTGATCTTCGACGGCGATTCGATCCTGCTGGTGGAGCGTGCGGGCGAGCCCTTGAAAGGTTACTGGTCGCTGCCGGGGGGACTTCTGGAAACGGGAGAAAAGATTGAAGACGCGGTGCGCCGGGAAGTGCGTGAGGAAACCGGCCTCGACGTCGAACTGCTCTATCGCTTCGACCTCTTCGAACGGATTATGCGGGACGATCAGGGCCGCGCCGAATATCACTACGTACTGGTGGATTATGTATGCAGGGTGACAGGCGGCGCTCCGCACGCGGCGGATGACGCGAGCCGCGTCGAGTGGGTGCCTCGCGCGAAACTGGGCGATTACAAAATCACGGCCGGCACGCTCGAGGCCGTGGAGAGAGCGTTTGAGGATGGCCGCCGGAAACCCGTCTGATTTCACGCCGCTCGCGGCGCCTTCGCCCGCCGCATTCGAACCCGGTCACGCGCTGGAGTTTGAAAGCTTGCGCGTGTTGCTGAGCCGCTTCGTGCGTAGTCCGCTCGGGCACGCGGCGCTCGAAAAAGTCGCCCCGTCGAACGACCGGACGGCCGTCGAGGCGGCGCTCTCTGACGCCGCTGAAGCGATCCTGTATCTGCGCGCGGCGTCCCAGCCGCAGCCTGCGGCCAGGGGCTCGGTGATCCGGCTGAATTTGGGAGGAGCAGCGGATCCGGCTTCGGCGCTTGCTCGCTTGCGCATCGAAGGCGCCATGCTCGAAGGCCGCGAGATCGCCGAACTCTCGCGGTGGCTCGACCTCGCCGCGGAAGCCCGTTCCATTCTGCTCGCCGCTCGCGAGCGCTTCCCCCGGCTGGCCGCGCACGCCGCTGACCTCGCCGATCTCCGCGAATTGGCCAACGATCTGAGCGGCAAGATCCTCCCCGACGGGTCGCTCGCGGACCACGCGAGCGTGGCCCTGGGACGTCTGCGCCGGGAAGTGGAACGCCAGCGCGGCGCGATCCAGAAATCGCTTGAAAAATTCCTGCGCGAGCATCACGAAGATGGCACGCTGCAGGAAGATTTCATTACGATTCGCAACGACCGCTTCGTCGTTCCCGTCGTCACCGGTCGCGAGCGCCGTGTGGACGGCGTCATTCACGGAGCGAGCGGCAGCGGCCGCACGCTGTTTGTCGAGCCGCTCGAGACCATCGGTCTGAACAACGAGCTGGTGCGGCTGTCGGAAGAGGAAGCGCGCGAAGTTCACCGCATCCTGCGCGAGTTCACGGCACGCTTGCGGACGCATGCCGCGCAAATCGCCGCTTCGCTGAACGCGCTAGCGCGGCTCGACCTGATCTTCGCCAAAGCGGAGTTTGCCCTCGACTATCATTGCTCGATCCCGCGCATCAGCCCCGAAAACGCCCGCCGTCTGCTGTTGCGCGAGGCGCGCCACCCGTTGCTCGAGGATATTCTCCGCAAGCACAGGAAATCCGTCGTGCCGGTTTCCTTCGAACTCGACGAGCAGCGCCGAACCCTGCTGATCAGCGGCCCCAATACGGGAGGCAAGACCGTCGCGCTGAAGACTGCGGGACTTCTGACGCTGATGGCGCACGCCGGGCTGCCCGTGCCCGCGGCCGAGGCGGAATTTCCTTTATTGGACGAAGTGCTCGCCGACATCGGCGATCACCAGTCCATTCAGGAAAGCCTCAGCACGTTTTCCGCGCACATCATGGCGATCCGCGACATGTTGCGGAATGCCACGGCAGGATCGCTGGTGCTGATCGACGAACTGGGCCGCGCGACCGATCCGGAAGAAGGCGGGGCGCTCGGCGTCGCCGTGCTCGACGCGATCCGCCGGCGCGGAGCGTTCACCATCGCCTCGACGCATCTGATGGCGCTGAAAGTTTACGGAGCCTCCACCGAAGGAGTGCAAAACGGCTCCATGGGTTTTGACGAGGCCACGCTTGATCCGACCTACGTTCTGCAGCTGGGCGCGCCCGGCAAATCCGCGGGCCTCGATATCGCGAGCCGCCTGGGTCTTGATCCTGCGCTCATCGAGGACGCGCGCGGCCGCATGAGCTACTTCCGAACGCGACATCGCGCGTTTCTGAGCGAAATGCACCGGCGCTTGACGGAACTCGATCAGGAGCGCCGGACGCTCGCCGAGCGGCGAACGCGCGCTTGCGCTCGCGCGAGAAGGCGCTTGAAGAGGGACTGGGAGAAAAAGTTCGCCGCGCAGATTCGCGAGATTGAGCAGCAGGCCGCGGCGCTCTCTGCGGAATTCGAGCAGCGCGCGCGGGATACCATCGGCGAACTGAGCCAGAAGGCGCGTGCGAAGGTCGCGAAAACCAGCCGCGAGTTTCAGGAATCGGTCGAGCGGGTGGCAGCGCCCGTGCGCGCGACCCACGCGGGAACGGCCGCGCCGGCATTGCGTCTGGAACCAGGCGCTCGCGTGCGTCTCAAAGGCGTCCGCCAACCCGCAACCATTCGAAAGTTAATGTCGAACGGACTGATCGAAGTAGATGCCGGATTTCTCAAGATGCAGGTATCGGCTTCGGACGTCGAGGAAGTTTTGCCGGCATCCGGCGCGCCCGCTCCGCGTCGCGATGTCACGTTTCGGCAAGGCCCGTCCTTTGCGGTTCCTTATCGCGAAATCAATCTCATCGGACAGCGCGCGGAAGAAGCCCGCGAAAATGTGGACAAATTTCTGGATAGCGCGGCGCTCGCGCAGGTGGAGCGGATCCGGATCATTCACGGGCACGGCATGGGCGTGCTCAAAAAAGCGGTGGCGGAATTGTTGCGCTCGCATCCGCATGTGGAGAAGTTTTACGTAGCGCCACCAGAAGAAGGCGGCGCCGGAGCCACCATCGCCGAGCTCAAGGTGCCTGACTGAACCTCGAACTGTCGAAACCAGTCGAAGAGATCCCAACGTGAGTACCCACTGGATTCGCCGCTATTGTTTGTCTCTCCCGCATGTGACGGAGCACATGCCGTGGGGCAACGACCTTGTGTTCAAGATCGGCGGCAAAATGTTCGCTACGGTCGTGCTTGAGCGGTCCGGGCACGGGATGTCGCAGTGCATGTCCATGAAATGTTCGCTCGAGTCCTTCACCGAACTGGTCGAACGGCCCGGAATCGTGCCGGCTCCGTATCTGGCGCGCGCAAACTGGGTCGCCCTCGAATCGGAGGACGCGATCCCCAGGCCGGAATTAGAGCATTTGTTGAGGGACGCCTACGAAATGGTTCTGGCCAAGCTTCCTCGCACAGCGCAGGCCGCGTTGCGGAAATCCCCGAAGCTTTCTAACCCGGGACAGACGCTTTCCAAACCACCTAAAAAACGGGTGAAAAATAAGCAGCGCCCGAAAGCGCTTAAGCCACGCGCGAGCGCTAAGCTTTAACCTCTTCGGATGCCACCGCTTGCGCCGCGGCCAGCGCGCGTTGCCGCTCGAAGGCCAGCTTGCCCTGATATTCTTCCCACAAGGTCGTGAAGCCGGCCCAGAAATAGCCGCTTACGAAAAGCAGGAGGAAGGGGACCGCCAGATAATTGAAGCTCTCGACGGCGAAAGCCGTCATGGCCAGAAATCCAGCGCCAACCGCGATCTCGGCATAGGGCAGCCAGCCGCTGCGGCGGCGATATTGAACGTTGGAAAGCTTGATTCGCTGGGAACTGCCGATGGCGTATTTGGGCGTGCGGGCAAAACTGGTCTGATATCCGAAAAGAGCTTCGAGCACGGCTTTCGAATTGATGATGGTCAGCGCCACTCCGGCCGCCATCAGAGCAGGAAGGAACAGAAACGCGCGCTTCCAGTTGTCCGGGAACAACGCCCGATGCGCGACCATGTAAAACGCGGAAACCGACCAGAAGGACGCGATGATGAGCGGCAGGTCCAGAACCACCATCTGGAACCAGCCCATGTAAAAGCGCACGATCATCACCGGCAACATCAGCGCGCTGACGATGATCATCAGCGGATAGGAGATGTTCGGCGTCAGGTGAAAAAACGCCTCCGTCTTTACCTTCAGCGGCACGTCGGATTTCAGAATCGTCGGCAGAAGCTTCAGCGCCACCTGCGTCAGCCCCTTGGCCCAGCGCGATTGCTGCACCTGAAAGCCGTAGGTCTCGACAGGCAGCTCCGACTTGCATTCCACCGACGGCACGTACACGAACTTCCAGCCCTTCAGCTGGGCGCGATAGCTGAGGTCGGAGTCCTCGGTCAGCGTGTCGTGCTGCCAGCCGCCCGCGTCGTCGATCATAGAGCGCCGCAAAATGCCCGCCGTCCCGTTGAAATTAAAAAACTTCCCGGCGCCCGAACGGGCCACATGCTCCAGCACGAAGTGCCCGTCGAGCAGCATGGCCTGGACCTCGGTCAGCACGTTATAGTGCCGGTTCAGATAACCCCAGCGCGTCTGCACCATGCCGACCTTCGCATCCGCGAAATAATGCACCGTCTTCTGCAGGAAATCCGCGGGCGGAAGGAAATCGGCGTCGAAGATCGCAACCATTTCGCCTGTCGCCGTCAACAGACCGTTCTGCAGGGCTCCCGCTTTGTAGCCGTGGCGGTTGGTGCGATGGATGTATTCGATCGGCAGCCCGGCGGCTTTGTATTCGGCGACCAGACTTTCCGTGAAAGGGTGAGTCTCGTCTGTGGAATCGTCTAAAACCTGAATTTCCAACAGCTCGCGGGGATAATCGATCTTGCTGACTTCCTCGATCAGGCGCTCCACCACATATTGTTCGTTGTAAATCGGCAGCTGAATCGTGACGCGCGGCAGCTGTTCGAAACGCTGCGGAGCCTCCGTCGGCATCTGCTTCCGGTATTTCCAGTACCCGCGGATCATGTGATACCGATGCAGGCCGTAAACGGAAAGCACGATCAGCACCGCGAAATACGGCACCAGGATCGCGTAATCGAACGGCTGCAGCCGGTAAACGTTCGTAAACGTGTCGTCCAGCAGGCTGTCCACCAACTTGCTTGCCGACGCGGGCAAAAAACCGGCGGCCAGGATCGGGGAGGGAAAAGCAGTCCAGGCAGTCATGAGCGAACTTCTTCCATTATAACCGCTTCGGCCTTCTATCGGCACGATGCCGCCCGCGCCGCTTATGTTTCAGATCCGGCGTTTCTTTGAGCTATGTTTGTGGGCTACGTTCGGTGGGCTATAATCGACCCGAGCGTTATCGCCGCGTCGCGGTTGCCGGATCGCGCCGATGTTCGGGAAAACCGGCGTGCGCTCATCAGCATCCAAAAAAATAGATGCCTCTCTCGCATATCGAGATCCCGGTTCTGCTCCTAGCCGCCGCGGGACTCATCGCGCTCGGCATCTGGGCCGTGCTGCGCCGCCGATCGACGCCCGAGAAACGCGAACAGCGCCGGCGGCTCCTGGTCCACTCCACCGGTCGCCTGGGAGACGCCGTGGTGACGGAAACCGAGGGAAATCTGCTGTATTATTCGTATTCCGTTCGAGGCGTCCAATACATGGCTTCCCAGGACGTCGGCGCGCTGCGCGACCGTCTCCCGGAAGACCTGGCCCGTTTGATCGGGCCGGCCAGCCTGAAATACGCGTCCACGAACCCCGCCAACTCGATCCTGTTATGCGAGGATTGGAGCGGTTTGCGCATACCCTCCGGCTCCGCCGGTACCGGGGACCCGGAAGTTCAGCGCACCGTCACGCGGTAAGGCATCCGGCTCATAACACCACTTTGCGTCCATTCGCCGCGCACCAGGGAGCGGAGCAGAGAGCGCAGGGCCGGATCCCCGGTTATCCGCTCGAGCCTGCTCTCCAGGCGCGAATCGAGCAGACGGGCTTCCACTTCCGTCATCTGCTCACGATCCATGAGCACCTGGAAAAGGTTCCGCCGCGGCGGGTAGGGGACCAGCGTGATTTTTTCCCCGGCTGTGATTTTCGCGCGCTGCTTCACCATTTCAATGGCCCGGTCGAGTCCGCCGATTTCGTCCACCAGACCGTTCTGCTTGGCCTGCGCTCCCGTCCACACGCGGCCCTGCGCCAGCGGCTCAACGTCGCCGTAGCCGCGCTTGCGTGCGGCGGCGACTTTCTCGACGAAGGATTTATAGAACACCTCGATTTCGGCCCGGAGCTTGGCCCGCTGCGCGTCGTTGAGAGGCGCGGAATCCGTGTCGATGTCCGCAAAGCGGCCGCGCGTCAGTAGCTCCTTGTTCACGCCGATCTTCTCGTACAATCCGTGCAGATTCGGCTTACCGAAAAAGACGCCGATGGACCCGGTTTCGGTGGCCCGATAGGCCACCAGAGGGTCGCCGGTCATGGCGATAAAATAGCCGCCGGAAGCCGCCAGATCGGACATCGAGATGACGGTCGGCTTTTTTTGGCTCAGAAGCTTGGCTTCATGCAGAATGTCGTCCGAGGCGATACCGTCGCCGCCCGGCGAATCGATGCGGAGAATGACGCCCTTGACGGAGGTATCGTCGCGCACCTGGCGAATCAGCCGGATCATGCCGGAGGCCGTGATCATGTCGGGGGTATAGCCGTCGCTGGTCGCTCCGCGAACAATATCGCCTTGTCCAACGAGCAGGGCGATGCGTGTATCGCCCTCCACGCCGGCCGGGGCCGGGAGCCTCGCGTAATCGCGCTCGCTGATTTTCGCGTCGCCGATTTTGAGTTTATCTTTCACCTGGCCGAATACCTGGTCCTCATACAGAAGCTGATCAATCAGGCCGCCCTGCACAGCTTCCGGTCCCACGAAAGGCCCATTGTCGATGATGGCGCGCACTTCCTCGGGCGTTTTCTTGCGGCTTTGCGCCACGGTGTTCACGAAATCGCCGTAAAACTGGTCGAGCAGAGCGTTGATCACCTCCCGGGTTTCGGGGCTGGAGCCGGTTTTCGTGAACATGTCGGGGGCGTCTTTGTACTTCCCCACGTGCTCGAATTCCATCTGCACCCCGAGTTTGTCGAGCGTTCCCTTGACGAAGGTAAGTTCGGCGCGCATACCCTTGACGTCGAGCTCGTCCTCGGGAGAAAGATAGATGCGGTCGGCGGCGGTCGCGATATAGTATTCGCGCATCCCCGCGCCGCGTAAATACGCGTACACCGGCTTTCCGGATTTCTTGAAGTTGATGAGATCGTCGCGCAGTTCCTCGAGCTTGGCCCACCCGACGCCGAGGCCGCGCGGCTCGAGGACGATCGCCTTAATGTGCGGATCGGCCGCGGCGTTGCGCAGCAATTGCCAGTTTTCCACGATGCTGAGCGGCTGCTGTTCGGAGAGAAACGGCACCCCGTAATCGACCGGCGCCTGTTCCGGAAGATCCCCTTCCATGTGCAGAACGAGCGTGGAATTATCGGCGACCACCGGCTTGCGGCCGCCTCCCAGCCGCACCGCGGCCACCACCAGAATCACGATAGCTAAACCGGCGAAAAGAAGACCAAGGAGGAAGCCGACCAAGAATCTCTTCATGCCTTCAGTGTAGGTGGAGCGCGTGGGCTTCGCTCGGTGTGCGCGGAGTCTAGGCTCGTTCAATAAGCGGAAGAGTCTTTGTAATCCCGGGCGCCTGCGCGATATGACGTGCGTGATATGCGCGGATCGCGTCGCGGAGGATCTCACTTCTGGTTTTCGGGAGCTGTCGCTTCAGCTCATCGAGATAGCGTAAGGTGACCTCATCGAGAGACAGAGTGATTCGCGTGTTCTTCATGAAGGCGATCTCCTTATCGGCGTTTTGGGACCGGTCATTGTACAGCGGTTGGAAGGATCTACCTCCGCGTGAATATCACGCCGTCCTCGTGCCGTCTCGCCGGAGGCACAGCGGATCGTACCGCTGCCAACGCCGAATCGCCCCCGTTTTCGCGGCGGCCGTGGCTCTTCGGGCCCCCACTTCTTTTTGGGCCACCACTGATTCGCGTTCATCAGAAGGCGCGGAATAAAAAAAGGGCCTCCCGAGGGAGGCCTTGCTTGGGCTTCGAAGTTCGGACGGTTACCCCCGGCGTGTCAGACCAGGTTCGGAATCTTGATGATCTTTTTCTGAATGGCGTACTGCACGAGCTGCGCTTTGTTGTGGATGTCGAGCTTCCGCATCAAATTGAACTTGTGGGCTTCGACGGTCTTCACGGAGAGATTTAAATCGCAGGCGATTTCCTTCACCGAATTTCCTTCGGCCAGCATCTTCAATACTTCGCGTTCGCGGGTGGTGAGCGTCGCGAAACGCGGCAGGCGATTCGCGGATTTGATGCGGCTGCGGAAATCATCCACTAATTGGGAGAGCATGCGCGGGCTAAGGTAGCTGCCGCCGCGGCAGATGTCACGGACCGCCGCGACCAGTTGCTGGCTGGGACTGTCCTTCAGAACGTAGCCGCTTGCGCCGACTTCCATGCCTTCGACGAGATAGTCTTCATCGTCGTACATGGTGAGGAACAGAACTTTAGTTTCGGGACGGTTCTTCTTGATCTGGCGGGTCGCTTCAAAACTACTGAGACCGGGCATCCCGATGTCCATGAGCACGACATCCGGGCGCGCTTCATTGGCCTTATCCACGGCATCGCCGCCGTTGGACGCCTCGCCGACCACTTCCATGTCCGGTTCGGCGGAAATCAGGGTTCGAATGCCTTGCCGGAACAGCGTGTGATCATCCGCCAGCATAATTCTTATCTTGGCCATAGCGTCTTTGCCCGACTTTCTCTTCTGGTATTGACCTACCTACGCACTTTTAACGAACGCCTTACTACTTAGCTATCGGCAGTTCGATGGAAATCTTTGTACCCCTTTTGGGACCTTCTGTTCGGCTCTCCACTTGGAACGCCCCACCCAGAAGGGCTACGCGCTCCCGCATGCCGGATAAACCGAAGGATTCGCGCTTTTCGAGCGCCTCATCGATCTTGAAGCCCACGCCGTTATCTTCTACGACGAGCTTCAGAACTCCATCGGTGGAAGTTAGAGAAATGTTTACGTGGGCCGCGTGCGCGTGCTTTCCTATGTTGTTAAAGCATTCCTGTACAAGGCGATAGGCGATCACTTCGGTCTGCTGCGGAAGCCGTCGCCCCATCTTTGAAAGCTGCAGTTTGATGCGGCACGGGTTCAGGCGCTGGAAGCGGTTGATCAGCTGGCGCAGGGCCGCCGCCAAACCCAACTGCTCCAGAACCGCGGGACTCAGCGCGGCGATCAGGCGGCGCATTTCGAGAATGGTGCGCTCGGTTAAGTCTCTGGCCTCGCCGAGCTTAGCCCGCCATTCATGTTCCGATTCGGGCAGGGACTGCTCCAGCAGTTCGATCTGCAAGCGGATGCACAGCAAGCTCTGGCCGGCTTCGTCATGAAGCTCGCGGCTGATGCGGCGGCGCTCCATTTCCTCCACGTGCAGCATATGCTCGGCCAGGCGCCGGACCTGCTCCTCGCGGCGGGCCAGATCTTCCATCAGCCGCGCTTTTTCGGCGGCCATGAGGCAGCGTTCGGCGGCGGCCGCCAGCAGTTCCTGCTCGCGCGGGAGCCACTCGTAGGGCCGCGTGAACGCAAACTGCATGACTCCGGCGGTGCGTCCGCCGGCCGCGAGCGGGATCGACCAACACGAGGGATAGTGCTTGTGCCATTGCACGTCGAGCACGGCGCTGTGCTGGCGTTCGTCGCCGTTCATGTAATGCGGGCGCGCCAGACGCTTGGCGAGTCCCGGGCGGCTGGGGACAGCCAGTTCGACCATTTTGGGCGAACCGGCTTTCAGAATCCACGAAGTTCCGTCCTCGCTCAACATGTATAGGCGTCCGGCGTCGGCGCGGCATACGTGCACCAGAGCGTCCAGGAAGCGGCGCAAGAGCTCTTCGAGATTGCGCGATTCGAGCTCGATCCGGAAAAGCTCGTAAAACGATTGCGTTTCCGCCTCGCGCACCTGGTAATACGCATTGTTTAGCGTGAGCGTGACGCAGAAATGCAGCTGTTCGCGAACCCACTGGAAATTGGATTCGTCGTCCTGCGCAAGCGAGCCCAGAACCGGGGTGAGAATCCGGTCATATTCCTGCAGCGCCTCCAGAATGGCGCTCGGCGGCAGATTCATTTTCGCCAGGCGCCGGCCGTTATATTCCACCTGTTCGATGAAATTCAGAGGCGTTTTCCCGGCGGCCAGAATGCGCGCCGCGGCGCCCGGGGTGATCGCGGCAAGAGCGCTGCGCTGCTTCGGCTGAAACTCCAGAGCGCGCAAACGGGTCATGAACTTGCGCTCGATCCGATCCGCGTGGGGCTCTAACAGCATGGCGAGCCTCACCAGGTGGACGCGGAGCTGATCGCTCAGGACGTCGGCCGCATCGGCCAGCTCCGGCGACACTTGGGCTATCTGCACGAATGAGAAATCGGCAGCTTAAGGTCTCCCCTTTAGTACTGTCATAGCGACGCATCGGATTGAGGCAGATGGGTCCTCGTGCGCGCGCGTCTTTATGGCAGGTGTGCCATAATTATGTCATGGCCGTCCGAACCACGATCGACATTCCCGAGCCGCTTCATCATCAACTGCGCCAGCGGGCGGAGCGCTCCGGCACTTCCATGCGCGCTTTGATCATTCGAGCTTTGGAGCAAACTTACAGCGAACCTCGCAGGGGAAAATACGTCACCGGCCCGTTCATCAAGGGCAAGGGCAAACTCGGTCCAAATTTCCCAACCGACGAAAATCCGCATGATCTCGTTTTTTCCTGATATCAACGTGTGGCTGGCACTCTCAGTGGAGGGCCACATGCACAATGCCGATGCGCGGCGTTGGATGGAAGGATTTCCGCTGGAAGTGCTTCTGATCTTTTCGCGGTTCACTCAACTTGGCCTTCTCAGACTTCTGACCAACCAAACCGCAATGGCGGAACGAGTCCTGACACTGCGGCAGGCCTGGGATGCTTACGACGTCTGGCGTGAAGATCCCCGCGTCGAATTCTTTCCCGAGCCGCTAGGACTGGAAACCACCTTCCGAGAAGCAACGGCGCCACATGAGACGAAGTCGGCTTCAAAATGGATCGGCGACGGTTACCTGCTCGCCTACGCTAAAGAATGCGGAGCGACGCTGGTTACGTTCGATCAGGCACTCTACGAATTCGGCCGCAAACGCGGATATCGGGTGATTATTCCAGGCTGAGCCAGACCCGAAGTTGAAAATGGCGACCTGAGGACGTGTGGAATAATCGGACTAGGAGTTCTTCGTGGCTACGCCGACCAAGCTGATGACCTTCGCCGAGTTCGAGCAGATCCCGAACCCGCCGGGTGCGCGCTACGAACTGCAGCACGGAGAGCTGGTCAAAGTGGCCCCACCTAAATTTGGACATCTCAGAATCCAGCACAGATTGCGAGATCTGCTGCAGCAAGCCGCCGCCGGTGCAGGCCTTGCGTACACGGAGGCTGGGTTCAGGCCCATGCCGGAGAACGAATGCAGGATTGCCGACGTGGCTTTCGCCCGCACGAGCCTGTGGGACAAGGTCGATCTGAACGGCTATTTTATGGGCGTACCCGAGCTCGTGATTGAAGTGCTTTCGCCATCCAACACCGCATCGGAGATGTTGGACAAGGAATTAATCTGCTTGGAGAATGGCGCGAGGGAATTTTGGGTCGTCGATCCCGAGCGCCGTCTCGTGAAAGTCTCGTCGCCCGACGCACGAACCGTGGCTTACAAGTTGGGCCGAGAGATTCCCTTGTTCTTCGGCGGCAAATTGTCAGTGGACTCGATTTTCTCGTAGCCGCGGTTCTACGGCGCGACGGTGTTGTTCGAGGACATTCGGACTAACTCTAAATTGCCCTGGAGCCCTATCGCCTGCCCTGTGACGTAGGTGTACCGCGGCCACGACCGCAACCCACGAGCAGGGCACTGACGAAGACAGCGAGCATGGCGGCACAGATCCTCCGCAATTGCTGGTCGATCACGCCGTCTCATCCGGATAGATATTACAGTCGTAGAACATACCGGCGTAAACGAGCTGCAATTTATACAAATCGAGAAGGAGTCTTAGCTTTTTCACAAAGTGTGTTTCATCGATGAATTCCTGATACGCGGATAAATACCGATCTTTCAGAGAAGAAGCTGTCACTGCGCTCCAATCGATCATGCTTGGTTTCGAGCCAGTCAATATGCCGTAGAGTCCGACGAGCGACAGAAATGTATCGACGTGGCAGAGCAGGCCGGATACCTCGTACGTCATGTTGAGGAACGGATCTTCTGGAAAAGCCGGCCAGCGGCCTCGTGCGGTCAGGAAATGGAAAAACTGCACGCCGACTTCGACGAGCTCGCCAATTTCCTGTAGGTCCTTCTCTTCGAGTTCGGCGCGAACTTCCGCCACCATGGCAGCCGTTATCGCGCGAGCGACCGGCTCCTCAGTCGCGTCCTCTGGGCTGGAATTCATACCTGCGCTTTTGGAGCGAGCCTACTTCTTGACGTACTTCTTCAAATCCTTCGGCCCGACCTCGGCTCCATAGATATTGCCCTTCGAATCCGCGGCCACGCCCTCGGCCGCGCTGGTGGTCGTCGCGACCTCAACGGGGTCGGGAATAAACGCGGTCAGCGAGCCGTCCTTGGCGCTGCCGATGCGAATGCCGCGTTTCCATCCATCATGGTTCTTCGACACGGAGACGGACTCCGAATCGGCGACGTAAATTACGTCGTGCTTGTCGATGAAGATTCCGCTCGGGCGGCTGAACTGCGCCCATTGATCGATGAACTTGCCGTCCTGGTCAAAGATCTGGATGCGATTGTTGTTGCGGTCGCCCACGAACAGGCGGCCCTTGGAATCGAAGGCCAGCGCGTGAGGAATATCGAACTCGCCGGGGCCGGTCCCTTTCTTGCCCCACTCCTTGATATACTTGCCGTCCTTCGAAAACTTAACAATGCGGTTGTTGGATGTCCCTCCGTGGCCGTCGGCGACGAAGATGTCTCCGTTGGGAGCGATGGCGACATCGGAGGGCATATTGAAAGTGTCGGGACCGTTCCCCGGGACGCCCGCTTTGCCAAGTGTCATCAGAATTTTTCCTTCGGGAGAAAACTTGAACACTTGGTGGCCGCGGCCGTCCTTGCCTTGCCCATCGGTGACCCACACGTTGGCCGCTTTATCGACGGCGATGCCGTGCGGGAACACGAAAATTCCTCCGCCGAAATTGCGCAGCAGCTTTCCGCTGGAATCAAACTCGAAGATCGGATCGAGCTTGGAATCGGCGCAGGAATTGGCTCCGCAGCGTTCGGCGACCCAGATGTGATCATGCGAGTCGACGTCCACGCCGGCTGTTGATCCCCACGTGCGGCCGGGCGGGATTTGAAACCATCCGGTAACGGTCTTATAAGGATTCGGCGCGGAATTGGTGGGGGCGATTTCGACGGCGCACAGGAAAACGGGAATCGCCAGAAGTACGGAAAGCCGGCGGAGATGCATGAAAAATCCTCCTCGGAAACTTACTTCTTCACGTACATTTTCAAAGTCCGGATGGCGACTTCGGCGCCGTAGACGTTCCCCTGGGCGTCGGCGGCCACTCCTTCGGCGGGCGGGCCGTTGCTGCCGGGCTTGGGATCCGGGCCTTCGTAGGGAATGAAGTACTTCACCTTGCCGTCTTTGGCGCTGCCGATGCGGATGCCGCGCTTCCAGCCGGGATTGCGCAGCGAATCGGAATCGGAATCGGCGACGTACAGCACATCGTGCTTGTCGATGAACACGCCGGTCGGCCGGCCGAACTGTTTCCACTGATCGAGCAGTTTTCCGTTCTGGTCGAAGATCTGAATGCGATTGTTACCGCGGTCGGCGACGAACAAGCGTCCCTTGGAATCGAAGGCCAGCGAATGCGGCGCGTCGAATTCGCCGGGACCGGTGCCCTTCTTGCCCCAGGCCTGAATGAACTTCCCATCCTTGGAGAATTTGACGATGCGGGCGTTGGAATCGTCGCCGCCGTGGCCATCGGCCACGAAGATGTCACCGTTCGAGGCGATCGCCACGTCGGACGGCTTGTTAAAGGTGTCGGGACCTTCTCCGGCCACGCCCGCTTTGCCCAGGGTCATCAGGATTTTACCGTCCTGATTGAATTTGATAACCTGCTGGCCCTTTCCGCCGTTCCCCTGCCCGTCCGTGGTCCAGATGTTGTCTTCTTTATCCACGAAGATTCCGTGCGGGAAAACGAACATCCCGCTCCCGAAGCTTTTCAGCAGCTTTCCGGAGGCATCGAATTCGAGCACCGGATCTTCGGTGCGTCCCACGCATCCCGTCCCCGCGCAGCGATCGAGCACCCAAAGATGCCCCTTGCTATCGAGATCGACGGTGGGAACCTGGCCCCACACGCGACCCTCCGGAAGCTTGAAATGATCTTCGACAGTGCGATAAGGATTGGGTTGGGAGTTCGGTTCGGCGGCTCGCGGGTCAGCCGCGAGCCCAATGGAAACGAGAACGGCTGCCGCGAGCGCCGCAGCCGGATACCGCGAAATGGAGCGAGGACTCACGAGGCCTCCTTGTTCTTGTGGAATGTGCCGAAACGTCTTCTCTCAGAGAGATCGAGCTGCCGTACTCCGCTTATTCTACTTCTTGCCGTTAATCAGGGCGTCGAGGACGGCGGGAAAGGTCTTTTCTTCCACGTCGCCTTGGCTCCAGTCGCGCGCGATGTTGCCGTTCGGATCAATCGCGAACAGATGAGGCGTGTCGAAGGCCGGATTGGAAGGCGTCGCTTTGAAATAAGCCAGAGCCACCTGTCCCTGATCAAAAACGATGGGATTGGTAATCTTGTTTTCCGCGATATAAGCCTTCACGGTGTTCTGATTGTCGGGCGGGGCCACCACGATGTCGAGCACCGCGAACTTCGAGCCGTACTTTCCCTTGGTCGTTTCAAGAAGCTTGGAGAGCATTCTGCAATGCGGGCAATCCGTGCGCATGAACTCGATCAGCAGCCATTTCCCGCGGTAATCCGCCAGATCATGCTGACCAAAGGCGGGATCGGGCAGCGAAAATCCGGGCGCGCGGCGGCCGGAGAGATTTTGCGCCAAGGCGAAGGAAGCGAGCAGGCAGACGAGGAAAGCAAGTTTGCGCATCAGCCCAAAATAGCACGAAGCGATTCGCGGTACGGAGCGCGCACGACGCCTTTTTCGCAGATGATCGCGGTTACGTAGCGCGCGGGAGTCACATCGAACGCCGGATTTTCGACGGGCATGTTTTCGGGGGCCACGGGAACGCCGAAGACGTGCGTGATTTCCTCGGCCGGACGCTGTTCGATGGGGATCTGGTCGCCTGATTCGAGGGTCAGGTCGAAGGTGGAAACGGGCGCGGCGACGTAGAACGGGATGCTGTTTTCCTTGGCTAAAACGGCCACCGAATAGGTGCCGATTTTGTTCGCGACATCGCCGTTTCCGGCGATCCGGTCGGCGCCCACCACCACGCAGCCAATGCGTCCGGAGCGTAAAAAATGCCCCGCCATGTTGTCGGTGATCAGTGTGGTGGGGATGCCGTCCTGTTGAAGCTCCCACGCCGTCAGGCGCGCGCCTTGCAGGAAGGGGCGGGTCTCATCTGCGAAAACGTCGATCTTCTTCCCGGACTCTACCGCGGCCCGGATCACGCCGAGCGCGGTTCCATAGCCCGCGGTCGCGAGCGCGCCGGCGTTGCAGTGGGTAAGCACGGTCTTTCCGTCGGGCACGAGCGGGGCGCCGTGGCGTCCAATCTCACGGCAAATGGCGATGTCTTCACAACGAATCTGCAGAGCTTCCTGAACCATGCGGCGGACCCGTTCCGCGTGCGACGCGGCGCCCAGAGACGCGTGCAGCCGTTTCATGCGCTCGATGCCCCAGAAAAGATTGACCGCTGTGGGACGCGTGGCGGCGAGCGTCGCGCAGACCGTTTCGAACGCGGCCTCCTGCTGGACGCCGAGCGCCACTCCCATGGCCGCGGCGACGCCGATCGCGGGAGCCCCGCGGATCACCATGGTACGGATGGCGTCGGCGACGTCTATATAGGTCCGGCAGGTGACGAAAACCTGCTCGCGGGGCAGGCGGCGCTGATCGATCATGACGACCGAGCCGCCCCCATCGCCTTCCAGCCATTCAATTGTTTCGACCATGAACTTTTATTTTCGCGCAACAGGAGGTTCCCGGCCCGAAAAATTTCCGCTTCTTTTCTCTCGCTTTATCGATATGAAGGATAGTGGGAAAAACGAGCGAAGTTTCGAAGACCGATCCGCGGGCCAATCCCGCAGCCAAACTGGAAAAAGACACGTACGCGCTCGGTGCCGCCCTGACGGACGCGGAGTTCGCGCCCAAGGTCCGGACCAACGGGAAGAGCCTGCGGCTTGGGACGGATTGCGACTATGAACGGGAGCTGCGACGTTTACAAGTGGAGCTCGTGAAGTTCCAGGAATGGGTCCGGCACAAGGGTTTGCAGGTGGTGGTCATTTTCGAAGGCCGGGATGGGGCCGGGAAGGGCGGAACCATCAAGCGGATCACGGACCCCTTGAATCCACGAATATGCCGGGTGGTCGCCTTGCCTGCTCCGACCGAACGCGAGAAAACGCAGTGGTATTTTCAGCGCTACGCGTCGCAACTTCCCGCGGCCGGTGAGATCGTGCTGTTCGACCGGAGCTGGTACAACCGCGCCGGCGTGGAACGGGTGATGGGGTTCTGCAGCGAAAACGAATATTTCGAATTTTTGCGCAGCTGCCCGGAGTTCGAGCGCATGCTGGTCCGCTCCGGAACGATTCTGGTCAAATATTGGTTTTCGGTGAACGACGAGGAACAGGAACGAAGGTTTCAGGACCGGCTCAAGAACCCGACGAAGCGCTGGAAGCTGAGTCCTATGGATCTGGAGTCGCGCAGCCGCTGGGTGGAGTATTCGCGAGCCAAGGATGAAATGTTCGCGCACACCGACATCAAGCAGGCGCCCTGGTACGTGGTCAACGCCGACGATAAAAAGAGCGCACGCCTCAACGTGATACGGCACCTTCTTTCGCTGGTGCCCTACGAGGACCTCACGCCGCCTTCGATCAAGCTGCCTCCTCTCGACCGCAGAAAGTACGCCCGCCCTCCGCTGAGCGATCAGAATTTCGTTCCCGAATACTATAAATGACGGGCGCGGGTGATCGATGACCCGCGCGGGCGATCCTCGGAAGCCCGGCTCAAATTACAATAAGAACCAAGAGCCGCGCAGGTAGGGCGCGTCCTACGCGGATCCTCTGGCTCGCGCCTGTGAATCCATGAACGCAGCGGAACTGGCCGCCCAATTCGATATCCCGAACGTCCTGCGATGCGAGGCGGGACCGGGCGGATTGACTCGTGTTGTCATTTCGACGAGCGCGGCCGAAGCGGAGCTCTTTCTGCAAGGGGCTCACGTAACGCGGTGGACGCCCCGGGGGCAGATGCCGGTGCTTTTCCTCAGCCCGAAAAGCGTGTTCTCTCCCGATAAGGCGATTCGAGGCGGGGTCCCGATCGTCTTCCCGTGGTTTGGATCTCGAGCGGACGGCAAGCCCGGGCCCGACCATGGCTTCGCCCGAATCTCGGAGTGGACCCTGGAGAGCACCCGGCTTCGCGACGATGAAAAGGTGGAGGTCGCGCTGGTGCTGACCCCGAGCGCGGCCTCGCGTGCGTGGTTCCCGGCCACCTTCCGCCTGCGGTTCCGGGTGATTGTGGGGGCGGAGCTCGCGATGGAACTCGAGACGTTCAATGAAGCGAGCGAGCCGTTCTCTTTCGAAGCCGCGCTGCATTCCTATCTAGCCGTGGGCGATGTGCAGCGAGCCGCGGTCGCCGGGCTCGAAGGCACCCTTTACATCGATAAAGCCGACGGATTCAAACGCAAGACGCAAGGCTCCGAACCCTTGCGCATCGCCAAGGAAACCGATGAGGTGCATTTGAACACGGGGGCCGTCTGCTCGGTTCACGATCCCGTTCGGAACCGCCGCGTCGTGGTGGAAAAGAGCGGCTCCCGGAGCACGGTCGTCTGGAATCCGTGGGTCGAGAAGACCAGGGCCATGTCAGACCTTGAGCCCGATAGCTGGAAAAACCTGCTGTGCGTGGAGGTCGCGAACGCCGCCGATAACGCCGTCCATCTTGCTCCGGGCGCGTCTCACAAAATGGCGGCGAGGATCCGCGTGGAACAGCTCGAGCCCGGGAAGTAAGCTGCTATGCTTCCGATGTGGAACGGCCCGACCTGGAACGGCCAGACGTGGAACGGCCAGACGTGGAACGGCCCGATATCGCACAGCCCGCAGAACCAGCGAAACGGAGAGATTCTCGCGCGTTAGCCGCGATGGTGCTCACATCGGTGGCCGTGGCCCTGATCCCGGCCCTCTACTGGCCGGCGCTCCATGCGACGTATCGGATCGACGACTATGCCTGGCTGAGTCTCGCGAATACGATGGCGCACGGGCGCAGCCTTTGGTGGGCGCTGTTTTCGCCGCAGGCGCAGGGAACGATCCGGCCGCTCGGCGAGCGCCTCTGGTTTCTCGCCGCGTCTTCCTGGTTTGGTTTGAATCCGGCTCCTCTGCACGCGCTTGCCATGGTGGTGCAAGCGCTGAATGTGCTGCTGGTAGCCGATATCGGTCGGCGTTTGCTCGGATCGCCACTGGCGGGCGGCATCGCGGCGGCGCTGTGGGTGATCAATAGCTCGCTCGTGGACCCCCTGGTGTGGTCCTCGGCGATCAACGAAGTGACGTGCACCTGCTTTTTTCTCGCAGCCTTCGACGCTTTTCTGCGATGGGCGGATTCGGGAAAAAAGAGATGGCTGGTCCTGCACGTCGTGGCGCTGATCCTGGCGCTAGGTGCGCTGGAACTGGCGGTAACCTTCCCGGCGATCGTCGCTGCGTATTTGCTGCTGGTGAGACGGCGGGACGCGAAGCTCTTGGCGCCATCGGCGGGGGTCGCCGCTGTTTATATCGCGGCACACCTGTGGGCCGTGCATCTTCCGCACACGGGGCCCTACGCGCTGACGGCCGGATGGGGGGCTGCTCGGAATCTGGCGCGTTTCTGGGCGGAGGTGCTCGGGCCGCAGGAATTCTATAGGACGCATGGAGGAAGTCTCCTGCTCACTCGGGCCGGAACGATACTTCTGAGTGCGATCCTATTGCTCGCTGTGATCATACGAGCGCGCAGGAGCGACTTGGCGCCGGCTTTCGGCCTCGTCTGGTTCGTCATCGTCCTTGCTCCGGTTCTCCCTCTCTCAGATCACTTCATTTTTTACTATCCTTTTCTGCCTTCCGTTGGGCTCGCGTGGCTCGCCGGCGGCGCGCTTGCGCACGCTTCTTCGTGGCGCACCCGATGGGTCGCGCTGGCGGGCGTCGCGCTCTACGCGATGTGCGAAATCCCGGCGACGGTCTCGATCCGCAACTACGATCTGAATCAATCGCGTGACACCGCGCGCCGGGAAATGCGGCTCGCCGAACAAGTCCGGGAAATTCGGGGCCGGCAGCCTGAGGGAGCTTTGTTTCTCAGCGGTATGGACATGGAGCAATTCTGGTGGGGCCTCTGCTATGGCGAGTTGTACAAGGAAGGTTTCCGCGATCTCCACATCCTGCCGGACGCAGGCGACCACGGCATCCCGATTCCGCCCGACGAATGGTGCTATCGACAGGACTTTCAATACTCGCGCGAGAAGGCCGCGCGCATTCTTGCGGCCGGCGAGGGACGGATTTACGATATGAGCCAGTCCCCGCCAAAGGCACTTGCTTTCCATCCAGGATTTTAGTTCCTGAACGCGAAATGGTCCGGGTGGCCGCAAAGGCGAAAGGTTCTCTTCAGGGTGCGTCCTTCTTTTCCGGGCGCGCCCGCCCCAGACACGCTACGCTGAAATCAGCCTCATGACCCGCAAGCGCTACGAATGGAAACTCCGCGACAAGACCCTGCAACTGGGCGAACGCACGCTGGTGATGGGAATTCTGAACGTCACACCGGATTCGTTTTCGGACGGGGGAAAATATAGCGATCCGGACCGGGCGTTCGCCCGCGCCATGGAACTGGAGGAGGAAGGCGCCGACATCATCGATATCGGGGCCGAGTCCATGCGTCCCGGCTCGGCACGGGTGTCGGAAGCGGAAGAACTGCGGCGGCTGATTCCGGTCCTGAAACGCCTGCAGGGCCGGCTGACGGTGCCGCTCTCGGTGGACACGTACAAGTCTGGAGTGGCTGCGAAGGCGCTCGAACTGGGCGCCGATATCATCAACGATCCGACCGGCCTCACGGCCGACCCGGATCTCGCGCGTGCGGCAGCCAAGGTAAATGCCGGACTCATCTTGAACCACATGCGCGGCACGCCTGAGACGTGGGCCAAGCTGCCGCCTCTGAAGGATCCGGTGGGAAATCTGGCCATGGAGCTCGATTCGGCCATGCACCGCGCGGTGCGGGAGGGCCTGGAACGCAAGCGCATCGTGATCGACCCGGGTCTCGGTTTCGGGAAGCGCAAGGAGCAGAATTCGGAGATTCTGGGGCGGCTCGACGAACTTGCGATTTTGGATCTGCCGATCATGGTGGGGCCCTCGCGCAAGCACTTTCTGGCGCGGGAAGCCGCCCTCGAAACCGAATTCGCCTCAGCTGCCGCCGTCGCGGCAGCGGTTCTCTACGGCGCGCACATCGTGCGGGTGCACGACGTCAGGGTTATGCGCGCCGTGGTGGAAGTGGCGGACGAGATCGCGCGCGCAAGAGCGGCGCAGGAGGCCGTGCGCCACGAAGCTGCCAAGCAGGAGAAGCCTGGACGTTCGGACAAATCGATGGGCCCGCGCGAAGCCCGCCCTCCGGGGTCGCGACCGGACACCGGATCGAGACCGGACATGGGGCCGAGACCGGACATGGGATCGCGAACCGGAAGCGCGAGAACGGCTGATCGAACCGTGGAATTCGGCGATGAGGAAGCACAGCGGCGGCAGCCTATCCGGCCGCCGGCCGTGAAGCCTACCGTCGTGCGGCGTGAGACTGCCGCGGCGATCGGGAACACGAATCCGGTGCCCGCGGCCGCCGTCGCGCACACTATGCCGCATGACATCGAAAGAATCGGGGAGACGGATGCCGCCGTCGATGTGCGCAGCGAGATTCCCGCCGTATCGAAGGGCCTGGAGGAAATTGGTCTGTCATCGGGTGAAGTGCCCGGGGAAGGCGTCACGGCAAGCGCGGAGAAAGCCGCCGTGTCCGCACCGGCATCCGTTCGGCCGAGTTTCAAGCCGCGCGATCGGAAAGTTGACGATCGCCGTGAAACACGAGGCGGTCCGCGCGAGCGCCCGTCCGGTCCTCCGCGCTTCGAGAAATCGGCAGGTCCGCGCTCCGGCAAGTTTTCGGGACCACGTTCAGACCGGCCCTCCGGGCCTTCACGTTCAGACCGGCCCTCCGGGCCTCGATCGGATAGACCAGCGGGCCCGCCACGATCAGGAAGACCGTTCTCGGGACCGCGTTCTGACCGGCCCTCTGGGCCTCCACGTTCTGACCGGCCCTCTGGGCCTCGATCGGATAGACCAGCGGGTCCGCCACGATCGGGAAGACCGTTCTCGGGGCCTCCACGTTCTGACCGGCCCTCCGGACCTCCACGTTCTGACCGGCCCTCCGGGCCTCCGCGTTCTGACCGGCCCTCTGGGCCTCCGCGTTCAGAGCGGTCCTCCGGACCTCGATCGGATAGACCAGCGGGTCCGCCCCGCTCGGGAAGACCGTTCTCTGGACCTCGTTCAGACCGGCCCTCCGGACCACGTTCAGATCGGCCCTCTGGGCCTCCGCGTTTCGGAAAATCCCAAGGACCGCGTTCAGAGCGTCCCTCCGGATCTCGTCCGGAGCGTCCCTCCGGGCCGCGTTCTGGTGGCCCATCACGTTCCGGTTTCCGACCGGATCGTCCCTCGGGGCCGCGGTCGGGGAAGCCGTTCGGGCCGCGCAAACCGGGTGGTGGGAAACCTCCTGGACGCCGTCCGCCGGGACGCGGCTGAGCCGGCGCATGGAAGCGGCGCCCGCGGCGCCAATCGCACGCTAACGCTTTTGGCACCGACGGCAAAAATGCGTGGCGCGCTGAGCTACTAAAATTCGTTGGATCGGCGATCCGCAGCGCAGGCAGGGCTCTCCTTCGCGACCGTAGGCGCTATGCATCATCTGAAACCATCCCCGTTCACCGGCCGCGTCGACATAGTCGGAAATGGAAGACCCGCCGTGCTCGATTGCGAGCGTGAGGATTTCACGCATGGCCTGATGGACCAGCGCGGCGCGCGGGCCGCTCAGGCGCGAGGCGATCGCCAGCGGATGCACCTGGGCCGCGTACAGAATTTCATCCGCGTAAATGTTCCCGATGCCCGCCACGAACGTCTGATTCAACAACAGCGCCTTCATGCGCGTCTTGCGACGCTTCAGGCGCGCCGCGAATTCCGCCAGCCCGATTTCGAGGGGCTCCGGACCGAGCTTGTCGAGTCCGCTATGCCCGTAGGCGGCCTTCTGGTTTGACCCGGCGATCTTATTCAGCAGCGCGATGCTCCCGAACTGCCGCGGATCGCGATAGACCAGCTCGCCCGCATCGAGACGGATTCTCCCGTAAAAGTGATTGGACGCGGGAGGATCGAGCAGGAGCTGTCCGGTCATGCCGAGATGCACGACGAGCGTGCCCTCATCGAGCCCGATCAGGATATGCTTGCCGCGGCGCGTAACCGAGCGAATCTCCCGGCCGGCTAATTTGCGGGCAAGGGCAGCCCGATTGCCCGGCGTCACGTGGCGCGATGTAAATTCCGCGCTGAGGATATGCCGTCCCGGCAAGTGCGGAGCGAGCGAGCGGACGACGGTTTCAACTTCGGGAAGTTCCGGCATGTTTTTCGGTGAAGTTTCGGCTCAAGGCACGTCGGCGAAGATCTCGCCGCCTTCGATCTTCACGGCATAGGTCGCCTGGCGCACGGAATCGTCGGCATCGATCGCTCCGGTGACGCAATCGAATCCCCATGCGTGGTACGGACACACCAGAATCCGGCCGTGCAAGGCGCCTTCTCCGAGCGGGCCGCCGGAATGCGGACAAATGCCGTCCATGGCGTACAGTTCGCCCTCCAGATTGCAGATCGCCACCGCGCCCGCCGCGGTTTCAACCTGCAGCGCGGTTCCCTCGGGCAGGTCGGAGAGCGCGGCCAGCTTCACGAACGGCATGACTCATTTTTAGCATGCCTGTTTCTTGTCGGCCTATTTTCCCAACCTATGTTCCATGTCGACCTCAGCCTCCGCTCGCGTCATCGCCCGGCGATTTCTTGTGCTTGGGCTTTCGGCGCTCCGCCTTGGGGAGGATGGGCTTGGACGGTTTGACGATCCCCACGCGCTCCCGCGCGATCGCCCGAACTTCTTTGGATTGGTCGAACACGATTTTTGCCGATTTAGGCGGTTTCGCGAGCTTGCGCCGTTTCATAAGGTAAGCCTATGCTATGCTGTCGAGAGAAGGAGGCCGTATGTTACGTTCTATCGGCTTGCCTGAGCTGTTGGTCATCCTGGTTGTCGCCGTGCTCTTGTTCGGCGGGAAAAAGATCCCCGAGGTAGCCAAAGGCTTGGGAGAAGGCATTCGCAACTTCAAGGATTCCTTGAAGGGCGATCCGCCTGCAACACCCCCCGACGAAAAGAAGCAGGCGTAGGCTTCCCGGCGTGCGTCCGCAGTTTGGACGAGGCCTCAATCGGTTTCCTAGAAACAGCAAACCCCGCCCTGGCGTCGCGCCTCGCGGGGTTTTGCTTTTGGAACCTTCCCGCAAGCGTCCGGTGAGAGACCTTGCGAACAGCGGGCCTACTTCTTTTTCGGCGGGACGATCGCATCCTTCACGGCTTTGGCCACGCGGAACTTCACGACCTTCTTAGCCGGAATCTTGATGGTTTCGCCGGTCGCCGGATTGCGGCCCAGGCGGGCTTTCCGATCCACGCGCACCAGCCGTCCGATGCCCGGTAACACGGCCATGCCGTTCTTCTTGGTCTCGGCGATCGCCAGGTCCGAATAGGCCGTGGTCAGTGCCTTGGCGACTTTCGTAGAGACCTCCACGGTCTCGGCCAGTTTCTTGATGAATTGCGATTGCGTCAGCTTTGCTGCCATATTGCTCCTTTTTTCTAAAACGGATTCTCCCGGTGTGCTCTGGTGCGTTCGTCCCGTCACTCTGTTGCGCGAATCCGCCGAAAGCGGAGGAAATCGCCCGAAACCAGCCACAAAAGCACGCGTTTCCTAATGCATCATACGGGATCGCTCCCTCCCTGTAAAGGGGAAAATGCAAAAAAAGCCCGATTTTTAAGGGTTTCAGTGATTCGACATTTTCCACAGAAAATGTTTTATGCAATTCCGAGCCTGCAAAAGGGCCCCTTTCCGCCGCCCCGGCGGGAATGATATGCTGGCAAACAAAAGGCGAATGCAGATTTTGGCCCCACCGCGAGGCCCGCGTGAGTGAGTTGCAGGAGCAGCTCGCCGCGCTGCGGCGGCGCATGGCGCGAACCCTCGAGGAATGCGCGGAGAAGTACGAAAGGCCCCGTCTTCCGGGCTTTCGGGACATCCCCGTCGCGCTTTTTGAAGAGCCGGGCGCAGTGGCGCGGGAGCGCTTTCACGTGCAAGACTGGCTGCCCGGCGCGGAAGTGGAGACGCCGCTCGGCAAGCACTACGAAACGGAAACCTTCTACGCGCGTCATCGCCGCCACGGCAGCGCCGATATCGGAGCGCTCGCCGATCTTTCGGAGAATCTGCTCGAGACGCTATCCGATGGCGCCGTGCGCGGCATTCCTCCGCAAGAGTGGGCTTTTTTGGACACCGAAACTACAGGCCTGGCGGGAGGCACGGGAACCTGCGCGTTTCTGGTCGGCGTGGGGCGCATCACGCCCGAGGGTTTTCGCGTGCGCCAGTTTTTCATGAGGGATTATAGCGAGGAAGCCAGTTCGCTCGACGCGCTCACGCGGCACCTGGAGCCGTTTCGCGTCCTGATCACGTATAACGGCCGCAGCTTCGACCAGCCTCTGCTCGAAACGCGTTACCGCATGAATCGGACGCGCCCGCCGTTCGATCGCTTCGTGCATTTCGATCTTCTTTATGGTGCCCGCCGCTTGTGGAAATTACGTTTCGATAGCTGCCGGCTGGTCGATCTTGAGAATCGAATTCTGGGAGTGGAGCGTCAAGGGGATGCGCCCGGCGCGCTGATCCCGTATTTATATTTCGAGTATCTGCGCACCCAGGAGATCGCCCGTCTGGTGCCGGTGTTTCATCACAACGCGACCGATATTCTGACGCTCGCGTGCCTGACCGGGATCGTTCCGCTCGCGTTTAACGATCCTTCGAATGCTCCTGTGCGTCACGGCGCGGAGATGGCCGCGCTTGCGCGCTGGCTGCGGGAAGCGGGCGAGCTGGAGCAGGCTCGCACGTTATTCCGCCGGGCGCTCGACGCAGGGCCCAAAAATTTAAAAGACGAACTTCTGTTTCGTACGTTATGGGATCTGGCCGCACTCGAGAAAAAGCTGGAGTGCGACACGGCGGCGCTCGAAATCTGGAACGATCTCGCGAGTTGCAAGAATCCGTTTCGCGCGAAGGCGAACGAACAGCTCGCGAAATATTACGAGCACACGGCGAAGGATTATGCCCGGGCGTTAGAGCTGACGCGGGCCGCGTTGGAGTGGGAGGAATCGGAGCAGTTGCGCAAGCGGGAGGAGAGGTTGATAGAGAGGACTCGACCTCCCCAGAAGCCCAGCCGAAAAGGAACCCGCCGATCGAAGAGCAAAGCATGAAATCCCTCGTCCTTGTTCTGCTCTTTTTGGCGCCGGCGGCGTTCGGCTACCAGGCGAACTCCGGCTCCGGAGAACTGCCCTTCGTGATGACGTGGGTGCACGGGAAATGTGTTCACTGCAAGATCGGCGGGGATCTCGAGCAGTTGCAATTCACCACTTGGTCCGAGGCGTGGGGCGTCGCCCATTCGTGGCCTCCGCCCGGATCCGAAGGAATTGGCGAGTTGTGCATTCCCACGATGGCGGCCGAACCTGGACGGAGATCCCGTACACGCAAACGCACGCCGTGCCCCCGGGAGTCGCGTTTATGGATCCTGAGAACGGTTGGCTCAGTTGGATGGTTGTTGCTCCAACCGGAGAGATCAAGCTCCAACGCACCTTTGACGGCGGCAGAAACTGGCACGACGTGCATCTCGAAATTTACGACTGGCCTGAGTGGGTGGACAGTTCTTTTTCGTACGCACTGGCCGATGACACGTTTCGTGCGTCCGAGGACGGCGGAAAAACCTGGCGCGAAACGAGAGTTCCCGGACTCCGCTTCGGTACAGCCGACTTTTTCTCGCGGAATGTGGGCTGGATCGCATGCGCGACTGGGAATGACCTCGTCGTCTTCCGAACGACCGACAGTGGGCGGACTTGGACTGAATCCCGATTTGGGGCTGGGGAGCCTACCAGCAGAATCAAAAGCTTGTTCTTTCTCGATGCCACGCACGGCTGGCTCGTCAGGGAGTATGGGCGGGACGAACGCGGGCGTGCCGGGTCTCATGTGTTTTCGACGTCTGATGGCGGCGCAACGTGGGTGGCGGAGCCCGATCTCTCATTTCAGGGCGAAGGCCGTTACCTTGGGCCTGTTCGCTTTCTGTCGCCGAAAACCGGATTTCTTTTTGGGTCGATAGAGTCGGGTCAGAAGCTTCGCAGCGCGCTGTTCTATACAACGGACGGCGGGGGGCACTGGCGAAGCGTTCCGCTCCCGCGTTTGGTGGACGCGTGCCAGGTATTCGATCGCGAACTGCGCTGCACCACCGGATTTTCGATTCTGACAATCCATCCGAAATGAAGGGTCTCGGATTGTCCTCTGCCTCCTGATATGTTACCCGCATGGGGATACAAACTACGCTCTGGATCGGCACGCGCAAAGGCGCATTTCGCGCCACCAGCAAAGATCGCAAGACCTGGAAGATCGACGGGCCGCATCACCCCGGCAACGAAATCAATCACGTCGTAGCCGACCCTCGGAATCCCAAACGCGTCTATGCGACCGTCAACAGCGGCTGGTTCGGCGCGCACCTGCACGCGAGCTCCGATGGCGGGAAAGCCTGGCAGCCCTCTGAAAAAGGACTCGAGCTTAGCGGCATTCCCGATCAATCCATCAAGCGCTTCTGGCACATCGAGCCCGGCCACGCCGATGAGCCCGGCGTCGTTTACGTCGGTGCCGATCCGGGCGCGCTGTTTCGCAGCCGCGATTGGGGCGAGACCTGGGAGCAGGTGAATTCACTCACGCTCCATCCGACGCGCGACAAATGGAATCCCGGTGCGGGCGGCATGTGTCTGCACTCGATCCAGTGCCTGGGCAAGGGACGCGTCATCGCGGCGATTTCCGCGGCCGGAGCGTTCCGCTCCTTCGACAACGGCGAGACCTTCGAGCCGTACAACCAGAATGTGCTAGCCGATTTTATGCCGGATAAATTTCCGGAGGTCGGACAGTGCGTGCATAAGCTCCTGGCGCATCCGCAAAATCCGGACTTGCTGTTTCAGCAGAACCATTGCGGCGTGTACCGCGCGAAGCTGACCGGAAAGAAGTGGACCGATATCACGCGCGGTCTGCCTTCCCGCTTCGGCTTCGGTCTCGCGGTACCGGCGGCCGAACCCGAGACGCTATTCACCGTCCCTTTGCAGGGCGCCGAGTATCGCTGCAATTTAAACGGCGCTCTTTCTGTGGCGCGCAGCCGCGACGGCGGCAAGAGCTGGAAGCATTTGAAGCGCGGCCTGCCGCAGAAAAATGCCCACGTCACGGTGCTCCGGGAGGCGATGACGGCCGACGCGCACCCTCGCGCGGGCGTGTATTTCGGCACGGAGGGTGGAACGATCTTTTCGACCCGCGACGCAGGGGAGAACTGGAGCGTGCTCGCCGAGAATCTGCCGCCGGTGTATTCGATCTCCGCAGCTTAATCATTCCCCGGGCTCTTCAAACGCCGAAGCAAGGCGCGCTGAGAGCGAGCCGCAGGCTGGGAGGCTGCCCACGCCGCGATTAGTGAGCCTCCGGCTTATAATCCGGCGGGAGTTCAGAGCCTTTGCCGAAGAAATATTCTTCCATCTGCTTCAAAAGAAATTCCTGAGCTTCCGGAGTTCCCAGGTTAAGCCGGTACTCATTCATGATCATCTTCATGTGCTCGACCCACTGCTTCCAGGCATCTTTCGAAACGTTTTCGTAAATTCGCTGCCCGAGCGGATGCCCGTCAAAAGGCACCTCGTCGAGTCCGGGAAGTTCCTTTTGCAATTTGACGCAGAAAACAGTACGTCCACTCTTCACATCGGCCATGCTACCAGCGTAGCAGCCAATGAGCGGGAAGCGGATTTCCAACGAATCGAACCTCGGGAAACGAACCTCCGGAAACGAACCTCGGCACCGGACGGCGATTCTAGGATTGCGTGGCGACGCTTTGGCCTTCGGACGGGCGCTTGGCTTTCACCGAATCCAGATATTCGGAAAGCTTTAACGGCAGGCGTCCGCCTTTTTCCATATGCCGTTGCACGGCCTTTTGATAACGCTTCAGAGTATCGCGCTTATTGGTCTCCCGCAGATTGCAGCCATCGATATCCAGGAGCAGCTCCATCTCCCACGGCCGGAAGGTGTTGCGATTCATATTGCCGCGAAGCAGTTCCTGGATCAGGCGGTTGAACTGCGCCAAAACCGCGTCGCTATCGGGAAGGGATTCGTACATGCGCTTAAGTGAGGCTCATCGCCTCATCCGCTCCGAATATTAGCACACCAAACCGGCGGGAAGCCTCGGATAATCACCCTAACTGCGACGCAAAAGGCAATGCCGGCGGGATCGCAGGAGCTTTAGTGTTCGCGCAGGGGCTCGATATCGGTGGGAAGATCGGTGAGCCGGTCGATCGCCTTTTGCGCCGCGGGGCGGATGATGCCGAGTTCGTCGAGCATTTTTTTCGCGCGCGGGTAATCGCCGGTGGCCTCGATCTCGAGAAGATCGTGGACCAGATCGCGCACGGCGGGCTGGATCCTTGTGAAATCGACCGTGAAGGTCCCGTCGGGCTTCGCGACGAAGGCTCCTTTGTCGGTCAGATAGTTGAACTGCAGCGCCATCCCGCGGCCGTGCGCTTCATGCACGCCGAAACGCAAGGTGCGAAAAGAGGACGCGAGAAACGTCGTGTAGAGGTGCCGTTCGCCGGCCGGCAGGATTTTTTTGTCGAACAGATACTGCAGCATGAACAATCCGGTAACGTCCGCCTTGGCTTCCTCGATGGCAGAATGAAGTTCTTTGAGATTTTGCCGCACGTTGTTCTGCGGCCCGATGCCGTGGGTCATTTCGTGCGCCAGGATGTGGGTGAAGAACGCATCGAAGCTGAGATTCTTCCGATCTTCGGGAGAGAGCACGCGCGTGGCAATCGGCTCCAGAATTTTCGAGAACTTGGCTTCCTGCACGTTCTTCAACATCACGCGCTTCGATCCCATTTTGCTGACGATGCGCTCGTCGTTCGGAAGATTGAAGGCGGCCGTGCGGACTCCGTGCGCGCCGTCGCCGGTGGCGAGAACTTCATTCACCACACGGATTGGCGCCAAGGCTCCGAGCTTCTTGTTCTTATACTTGTCGTCCAGCGGCAGCTGGTTTTCGATTTCCTGAATATGCTCCGCGAAGGTTTTCATCTTCGCCGTTTCCGCGTCGTCGCGCAGAGTAATGTAGGCTTCGAAGGCCGCCTTGTAGCCGAACAGTTCGTCGTTATAGGTTTCGTACGGTCCGATGGTAACGTCGATGGGCGCATCGAGCTTCATCCAGGCGACATCGGAGGCGTAGTAATCGTCGGTGAGAAAGGCTTTGGCTCGAAGGTTGAGAAAGCTTTTGAGCGACGCGTTCGTTGTGAGCGCAGCGGCTTCGTCAAGAAGTTTCGCGGCGCGCTCGAGATCTTGCCTATATGCTACGCGATAAGGGACGATGACGATTTCCCAATCCTTGGGCGAGGAAACGTGGTACCGCTTCCCAATGACGGCGAAGAAGCCTCGGGCCTGCTCCTGCACATCGGGCGGCTGGGCTCGGACCTGAACTTCAAAACGCTCCTTCGTTAGATCCTCCGGATAAAAGCCCGCGCCAAGTGGCTTCCTTGCGGGAATCTCGAACGGCGGATCCGCCGCGACCTTCCCCGAAAGGAAAGCCGTCTGCGCGTCAAGCTCCGACCACGGCCCCTTGTTGATATCGAAGTAATGCAGCCGCGCTCGCCCGAGCGGACTCGTGTCCTTCTCTAGCTGCCGCCGCAGCGCGCTGTTGTATTGCCACCGTTGATCGAGAAAAATATCGTCGATCACCTTCGCGGCCTCGATCAGCTTCTTTAGCGCCTGCTGGTCGCCCGGCGAGAGCTTCGAAGTATCGACATGCAATTCGGCCGGCGCGTAGCGGGCAATCATGCGGTTCAGTTCGGCGAGATCGGGTGTGGCGGCAGGAAGAGTCATGCAAAGAAATGTTCCAAGAAGCGCGGGGGGCGCAAGCGATATGGCTCGCATGTCCCAAGCATACTAACTAAGGCGCACGGGCCGGAATGATCGGTCTGCTGACCGCTCCCTCCGGTCGCGGCTCGGATGGGCTCGGCTCCGTCGGCGGCTCATTTTCGCCGTGTGCCGGTCTCGAATCCGAACACGGGCGAAAGCACCGACCCGAGCCGCGACCAAAGGGAGCGGTCAAGCACATGATTTCGTCAGGATCTCGCAGTGAGACGATCTATCCGGACCATGTATCCGGCTTAGTGCAACCGTCCAGCCGGACGCGACGCGGAAAGCTCGCGATGGGTCACGTAACTGACCTCGACGGGCGTATCGTCCATGGAGCGTACGCGAATCACGATCTGATAATACTGCGGCAAATTTCCATTCGCTTTGCGCAGAGCCGTGACCAGCGTTTTCGCCAGCGTGGCGTCGGTGAAAGCCTCCACGCCCGCGGTCACGTCGAAGGCGTGGCTGCCCGAGATATAAAGAATATCGCCCTTGGCGTTGAGCCCCGGCACGTGCGTGATTAAAGCGTAGCTCTCCATCACGTCCTTCGATCCCTGCACGCTCGAATCCGCGTAAAGGGCGGGCTCGCCGCTTTTCGGATGGAGATTGCGGACGCCCTCGGGGTCGGAGATAAACTGCTGATCGGCCGGCATGGCGTCGGCGAGGCGATCGGCGGGCTGGCCCAGGTAGACCAGGTTCCCCATGGTCAGCTCCGGCATGGTCAGCGCATCGCTGCCCGTAACGTAGACGTTCTGGATCCGATTCGCCAAAAACTGTCCCAAGAGGAAAGCGCCGTTCGCTGTTGCAAGACCGGTGACGCTGGGAGTGGATTTCACTCCGGCGCGCGCTTCGGTCGCCAGGCACACGACCAGCGGCCGATCCTGAGTCATGAGCGGAGCCCACAATTCGCGCAACTCCGGGGTCCAGGCGGTGGGCGCGGTCATGCGCGCGCTCTGTTCCTCCTGGTGCAGGCGCAAGCCGAAATAGGAAGCGACGGCGACGGCCGCGACCAGCAAACCCCCGAGCACCAGCTCCCATTTATAGTTCGGCCGGGGCGCAGGCAAGGGAATCGCGGGAGCCGGTGGCGGCTCCGGATCGGGGGGCAGCGGTTTGCGATCGAAGGTGACTTTAAATCCGCCCTTGGGAAGATCGAGAATGACCGGATCGTCGATGCCTTCGGTCCGGTAATATTCGGAGAGCTTCTGGCGCAGGCGCGCCATGTGCATGCGCACGACCGATTCCTGGCGCGGATCGTAGCTCGAAGGCTTCGCGAACACGTCCAGGCCGACCGTATATTCCTTCAGCGAATCGGCATCGCCTGCTATGGATTTTCCGGCGAGGTAGTTTAAAAGATTGCGGTGAATTTCAGATGTCCGGAACGCTTTGCTTTCGAGAATACGCCGGACCTGGGCGCTTGCATCGGCCTCAACAATCATCGCCAATCGATCATAGCATGGCCGTTCGCAGCTCCGTAAGTGGCGCGCTTGCTGCTACTTATGCAGCATCAGGCGCAGCACTGGATTTCGCGAGGGGCCAGAAGTCGAAGTACGCGGCATGGAACACGAGAAACGGAAACGTCACGCTGAGCAACGCCGACGCGGTCCAGATTTCCAGGTCATAGGCCGGAGGACCAGGGTTCAGATTGCCGGTGATCAGCGGAGCCATCAGCAGATAAAAAGCCGCCAACGCCTGTCCCACGACAATTACCGTGATGACGTTGGCAACGCCCTTGAGCGGCTGCTTTAAGGATGAAAACAACGATCCTTGCAGCATGTTCTGCACCACGATGGTTCCGAACACGAAGGGCACCGGAACGCGCACCATGAACGCCACCGGGTCCATCCCCAGCGCATGCACGCCGATGTTGTAGGCGATGCCGGCGAGCACGAAGCAGGCGACGGTCCACACAATCGCGAGCGCCGGTTGCTTCATGATGCCGGGAAATAAGGTCATGGGCCACAGGTCGAAGTTCACGATAAAAAACATTCCCGCAAGCAGCGTCAGATAAAACGAAAGGACGTTCCAGGCCGGGAAAATGCCGTGCGGATCGAGCGAAGCGACATACACGGGCGCGCCGCGCATGAATCCGTAATCAAAAAACAGGCGGAACAAAAAGTAATTGACCACGTAGGCCGCGATCAGCGTCACAAAGCCCGCCGCCAGGGGATGCTTGATGAGCGCCGTGAACGGCCAGCCGCCCCACATGATGCACGCCCAGAAGGTGACAATCACCGAGACAATCGTGCACATGGCAAGCATCGGCGCGGGAGGGCTGAGCGCGGCTCCGGCCACCTGCCAATAGATGTAGGCAATGACGGCGCCTACGACCAGAGCCGTTACGACCAGGAGAATCCCCTTCAGCGGCTGCTTCGCGGCGCCGGCGAACTCGGGAACACCGCACTTCCACAAAACCGCGGTCACGATTTGCATGGGAATCAGGCACAGCAGATAGTAAGCGACCCAGCCGGTGAAGGCCATAAAACTGAAGAGGTGAATAAAGCCGAGGGAGAGCGCGATCACCAGGGCCGTCGATACGATGCCAAGCGCGGGTTGCTTCATGTGACGAGTACGTCACGTGATTCTACGTTAGTACGCCGCGAGGCTGCAACTTTGCAATATCAGGTGCGGAGGAACGGGTGCAAAGTGAAGAGACGCGAAACGTCCGGCGCGTCTTCAGGCCGTCACGCCTGCCCGGCGTGCGCCAGGGCCGTTCGCTGCTGCAGATCGCGCAGCACGCTGAGCTCCGTCACGGTTGGCGGCGGCGTGGTCTCGACCTCCGGAGCGATCTTGAGCGGCCAACCCGTGGCAGCGGCCACCTGCTCCGCCGTGACGCCAGGATGAACGCTGGTTAAAAACAGTTCCTTCGTCACAGGGTCCGGGCTCAGGACGCCCAGATCGGAGATGACCGCGGTGGGTCCTTTCCCGGGAAAGCGAAGCTTCGCGCGACTATCGCCGCCTTCTCCGTGACCCATCGTGGTCACGAAATCGAGTTTTGAAACGAAGGCCCTGGGATTGTGGCGCAGCGTGATCAGAACCTCCCCGCAGGACGCCGCGATCGCGGGAGCGCCGCCCGCGCCGGGCAGACGGGTTTTGGGCTTTTCGTAGGGCCCGATCACCGTCGAATTGAGATTTCCAAACCGGTCGATTTGGGCCGCGCCCAGAAAACCGAGATGAATCCGCCCGCCCATCAGCCAGTAGGTGAAAATTTCGACCAGCGACACGACGGTATCCGCGGTCTGCGCGAGCTCGCCATCACCGATCGACAGCGGCAACACAGTGGGTTTGGTTCCGATGGTGCCGGATTCGTAGATCAGCACCGCATCCGGGGCATGCGTCAGACGCGCCAGATTGGCCGCCGCGCTCGGCAATCCGATTCCCACGAAACAGGAGCTGCCGTTGCGAATCCGGCGCGCCGCGGCGATCGTCATCATTTCGTCGGACGTATATGTACTTTCAATCACGTTTAGATCCTGACTCCTTGTACTGATTAGAGGGATACGAATTCCCCGTCCGGGCGGATCTAAAATTATGTTCCGCTCCGACGGTTTCTTTTTGCTGTACGCACGTTTACGGTTCCGTTACCGCGCCGATTTCACGCCGTACGCATTCATGGCTCTTCCAAGCTCCGGCGGAAGCCGGCGACGTCCTGCGTCCCCAGGACATGCCGTTCCATCCACGAGAGAAACGCCGCGCGGTCTTTAGCGATGGCATCCCACTGTTTGTAGAACGCGTTATCGCGCGCATAATAGCCGAGGGCGTAAGAGGGAAACGCGCCTTCCGGCGCCACGCACACGGCACTGATCACCCAGTGCGGAAGGATGAGGGAATTGACGGGCGCGTCGAGCTCATCGACAATTTCCTCCACGGTGACAATCGCACGCTTGGCGGCGAGCACCGCCTCCTTCTGCACGCCCAGCACGCCCCACAGCCAGACATTTCCTTTGCGATCCGCTTTCTGTGCGTGAATGATGGCGACATCCGGCCGGATCGCGGGGATCGCGGCGAGCCGTTCGCCGGTGAACGGGCACTCGATGAATTTCACGCGGGTGTGTTCCGCCAATTCGGTTCCAACGTATCCGCGCAGGACGCCGAAGGGGAGATTCGAGGCGCCCGCCGCGAATGCCGCGGCCATACCCGCGTGCTCATGCTCCTCCAACTGCAAGGGGCCGGGCCATCCATTTTCGACGGCGTCGCGAAAACGATGCAGGGATCCGACGCCCGGGTTGCCGCCCCACGAAAAAATCATCTTGGACGCGCAGCCCATGCCGATCATCTGGTCGTAAATCAGATCGGGCGTCAAACGAATCAACGAGAGGTTGCGGCGCTTCTGCCGGATAATTTCATGCCCGGCCGCGAACGGGATCAGATGCGTGAAACCTTCGAGCGCGAGCGTGTCGCCGTCGTGCACAAATTCAGCGACGGCTTCTTTTAGAGAGAGGAGGCTGGCCAATGTAGGAATGACTCCAAAGCAAGCATTATGACGGATGGGACGCGGACAAGCGGACTCAGACCCGCTCCACAATCAGGGCGACGCCTTGCCCCACGCCGATACACATGGTGCAGAGCGCGTAGCGGCCGGCGATGCGTCGGAGCTCGGAGACGGCGGTGGCCACCAGGCGCGCTCCACTCGCGCCGAGCGGGTGTCCGATCGCGATCGCGCCGCCGTTGGGATTCACGCGCGGATCGTCATCGTGCAAGCCAAAATCGCGGGTGACGGCCAGAGCCTGCGCGGCGAACGCCTCGTTGAGTTCGATCACGTCCATTTGTGAAATTGCGAGGCCCGTTCTCGCCAGAACTTTTCTTGTCGCCGGGACGGGTCCGATGCCCATGATACGCGGCGCAACGCCGGCCGCGGCCGCAGCCACGACGCGGGCGCGCGGCGTCAAGCCGTGCTTGCGCGCGGCAGGTTCCGACGCAAGAATCATTGCCACCGAGCCGTCGTTGATCCCGGAGGCGTTTCCGGCGGTTACCGTCCCGCCGGGTTTCACGATCGGTTTCAATCCGGCAAGCGCCTCGAGCGTCGTATCGGGGCGCGGATGCTCGTCGGTGTCGAAAATCTTGGGGTCGCCCTTTTTTTGCGGAAGGCATACCGGAACGATTTCTCCGGCGAAGAATCCGGCAGCCTGCGCGCTCGCCCAGCGGTGCTGCGAGCGGTACGCAAACGCGTCCTGATCCCGGCGCGAAACGCCGAATTCCTCGGCGACGTTTTCAGCGGTCTCCGGCATCGAATCGATCCCGTAGCGGGCCTTCATCGCGGGGTTCACGAAGCGCCATCCGAGCGTGGTGTCGTAGATTTCCGAGGAGCGGCTGAAGGCGGCGTCGGCCTTACCCATCACGAACGGGGCGCGTGTCATGCTTTCGACGCCTCCGGCCACGATCAGCTCCGCTTCGCCGGATTTAATGGCGCGCGCGGCGCTCGCGACGGCTTCGAGGCTCGATCCGCACAGGCGGTTCACGGTAACTCCGGGGATTTCCTGCGGCAGCCCGGCGAGCAGCAACGCCATGCGCGCGACGTTGCGATTGTCCTCGCCGGCTTGATTCGCGCAGCCGTAAATCACGTCATCCACCGCGCCCCAGTCCACGTTTGCATTGCGTTCGCGGAGGGCTTTGAGCGGCACTGCCGCCAGATCGTCGGCGCGAAGAGCGGCGAGCGACCCTCCGTAGCGGCCAAAGGGAGTGCGAACGGCGTCGCAGAGAAAGGCTTCCGGCATGATAGGACTCTTCTATTTTACCCGGTCCTTTGATCGATAAATCGCGAGTGCGCCGCACAGCAAGCGGGTTTGTGATATGCATGAGGAGGAGGGCACGATGACCAAGTGGCTTCGTCTGTTCGCCGTCCTGGGATTGCTCCTCGGCGCCGCGGCCGTATTTTACGGACAGGAAGAGGTTTTCGTCTGTCCGATGGATCCCGACGTGCGTTCGAACGTCGAAGGTATCTGCGCCCGCTGCGGCATGAAGCTGGTGTCCGGCATCCCGGATCCCGCCGAATACGCGCTCGATCTGAACATCACTCCGCAGCTTCTCAAGCCCAACCAGCCGGCGAATTTTGAATTCGTAGTGCGCGATCCGTGGAAGGATCGCCCGGTCACCAAGTTTCAGATCGTTCACGAAAAGCTGTTCCACATGTTCGTCGTGAGCCAGGACCTGAAGTTCTTTCTGCACGATCATCCGGTCTTTCAGGAAGATGGCAGTTTCCGCTATCAGACCTCGCTCCCCAAACCGGGCATGTACCGGATCCTCGGCGATTTTTATCCGGACGGGGCGACGCCGCAGCTGGTCGCAAAGACGATCATTCTTCCGGGTACGCCTCCCGAACCAGCGCATCTGAGCAAGGATTATTCGACGAAAACCGATCAGAACCTGACGGTGGAACTGGAAACCGATCCGCCGCAGCCGATCGCCCACACCAAGACCATGATGTTTTTCAAGCTCAAACCGGCCGACGGTTTGGAAAAATACGTGGGCGCGTGGGCTCACATGCTGGCCGCGAGCGACGACTTGATCGACCTGATCCACACCCATCCGTTCCTCGCCGACGGCGGGCCGAACATGCAATTCAATGTGATCTTCCCGCGCGCCCATGCCTATCGCGTGTGGGTCCAGTTCCAGCGGCTCGGCGTCGTGAACACCGTGTATTTTGACGTCCCGGTGGAAGATCTGCACTAACGAAGATCTAATCCTACCGGCGTTCGAGAACCTCGCGATAAAACTCTTCGTACCGCGGGATGATCCGGCGAGCGTCGAAGTGATCCTCCGCGCGCTTGCGTCCGGCTTCCGTGACACGCGCGTGCAGGGCGTCGTCCGAGAGCAGGTCCGCCGCACGTGCGGCCTGCGCTTCGACATCGCCGACCTCTTCCATGAAGCCCGTTTCGCCGTCCGTAATCAGCTCCGGCACGCCGCCGACGCGCGGTCGCGACCGGCGCCACCCCGCACGCCATCGCTTCGAGCGCGACCAGGCCGAACGATTCCATCTCGCTCGGCATCAGCAGGGCATGCGCCAGGGGAATCAGACGCTCCACGTGGTTCTGCTTGCCGAGGAAATCAACATGCGGCGCGATTTTCAACTGGCGCGCCAGGTGCTCGGCCGCCCCGCGATCGGGACCGTCGCCGACCATGAGCAAGCGCGCGGGAACGCGCTTGCGGACTTCAGCCAGAATCCGAATGCAATCCAGTACGCGCTTCACGGGGCGGAAGTTGGACACATGAATGAGGAGTTTTTCGCCCTTGGGCGCGTACGCCGCGGCTCCGGCTTTGTCACGAGAGGGGCGGTACAGCTCGCAATTGATGAAGTTGGGGATCACGCGAATCTCGTTGGCCACGCCGAATACTTCCACGGTATGGCGCTTCAGATCCTCGCTGATGGAGGTGACGCCGTCCGATTTCTCAATCGAGAATTTCGTGATCGGCAGATAGGAGGGGTCCGCGCCGACCAGCGTGATGTCGGTCCCGTGCAGCGTGGTGATAAACGGCAGCCGGCGCTTCGGCGCGATCATCTGCTGCGCGAGCAGGGCGGCGATCGAATGCGGAATCGCGTAATGCACGTGCAGCAGATCGAGATCGTAGGCGTCGGCGACGTCCATCATGCGCGACGCGAGCGCCAGGCAGTACGGCGGATATTGGAACAGCGGGTAATTGGAGACCTCCACCTCGTGATAGTGAATCCGCGGCGTGCCCGGGTCCAGGCGGATGGGATTCGCGTAGGTGATGAAGTGAACCTCGTGGCCGCGTGTCGCGAGCTCGAGGCCCAGTTCCGTAGCGACGATCCCGCTGCCGCCGTAGGTCGGATAACACGTGATCCCTATGTTCATTGGTGTTGATTCGCGGCCGGGGCGGCCGGTGCCGCCTTCAGTATATCCCCCGTTTCGCGCTCCGCGTGACGGCCGCGGGGTATAATGTGCCGTTTGGAAGGGGAAAACATGAAACGTACGTTCTGGCTGGCAGCCGCCGTCCTGGTGATAGGCCACACGAGCCTGATTCGCGCGCAGAGCGAGGTTACGCTGATCGCGCCCGGCGGCATTCGCGCCGCGGTCGAACAGCTCATCCCGGGTTTCGAAAAGAAGACCGGCATCAAGGTGAAGGCCACGTTCGGCTCGGGCCTGGGAACCAAAAAACAGGTGGCGAGCGGCGAGCCGTTCGACGTCCCGATCGTCCAGCCCCCTTTCCCGGAAGTTCTGGCTTCGGGCAACGTGGTGGCGTCGAGCGCGAAGACGCTCGCCAGCATTTCCATCGGTGTCGCGGTGAAAAAGGGCGCGCCCAAGCCCGATATCTCCACGCCGGACGCCGTCAAAAAAATGCTGCTGGCGGCGAAATCCGTGGGCTATCCGAATCCCTCGGGCGGCGCGGCGGCCGGAGTTGCCTTCGATGCGACCCTGAAGCAACTGGGCATCGCCGACCAGATGGAGCCGAAGCTCAAACGCGCGCAGGGCGGCGCCGGAGCGATGGTGATGGCCGCGAACGGGGAAGTGGAAATCGGCTTGACGTTCTTGAGCGAAATGGATAATCCCGGCATCGACATCGTGGGCCCCCTGCCGAAGCAGATCGCGCCGCCGACGACCCTGGTCGGCTTCGTTTCGGCGCACGCCAAAGATCCCGCGGCCGCCAAGAAGTTGCTGGATTATCTCGCGTCGCACGAGGCTGCGGCCGCCTACAAGGCGCAGCACATGCAGCCCGGTAAATAGCTGGATCGCGAAGCGCCGGAACGCGGCCATCGTTTGCCGGTTTTTCCCGCCGCCCTCTCGCATGATGAGAATCGACAAAGCCAACCAAAGCTACGAACGGTGGCTTGCTGCGCGCATTCCCCTGATTCCCGCCGATCTGCGGCGCAAACACGCCCTGATGAGGGCGGATCCCTTTTCGTTTATGCGCGCCACGTTTTACCGCTGGGCGCAGGTGTGGCCGGTGCTCTGTCCGGACGTGCAGGATGCGCCGCGGGTGCTGGGCGTGGGAGATCTGCATGTGGAAAATTTTGGGACATGGCGCGATCTGGACGGGCGCCTGATCTGGGGTATTAATGACTTCGACGAAGTGGAATGGATGCCCTCCTCGTGCGATTTGGTCCGCCTCGCGGCGAGCGCGCATTTGGCGATCGCGAATTGCAGCCTGCACATGACCCAGGCCCAAGCCTGCCAGGTAATCCTAGATGGATATAACGCGTGCCTGCGCGCTGGTGGGCGGCCCTTCGTGCTGGCGGAAGATCATCCCGCCTTGCGCCACATGGCGGTGGAACGTCTGAAAGATCCGCAGCCATTCTGGCTCAAGCTGCAGGCGCTGCCGGAAGTACGAACGATGCCTCCGGCGGCCGCTCTGAAAGGTCTGCGCAAACTGCTTCCGGACCGTAAGCTGCGCGTTCGCGTATCGCACCGGGCGAGCGGCCTGGGAAGTTTGGGGCGGCAGCGCTTCGTCGCGCTTGCGGAGTTCGAGGGCGGCTTGATCGCACGCGAAGCCAAGCAACTCACGGATTCCGCGTGGCGCTGGGCTTGGCCCACGCGAAAATCCCGGCGCGAAGTGAAGATCCACTATCAGGAAGCGCTCGATAAATCGATTCGCTGCCACGATCCGTTCGTCAGGCTCCGGGGAGAATGGATCGTGCGGCGGCTGGCGCCCGACTGTTCGCGCATTGAACTGTCCACTCTCCCGGAAAGTCACGATGCCGTGAAGCTTCTGCGCGCCATGGGCTGGGAAACCGCGAACGTCCATTTGGGCACGTGTGCAGTGGCCTCCCTACGGGACGACCTGGAAGCGCGCGGCCCCGGTTGGCTGCATCAGAACGCCGAAGTCATGGTGAAGTCCATCCACAAGGACTGGAAGGCATGGAAGTCGCTCACGCCTGCCGGCGTCCACTGAGAATCGGCCGTTAACTCTTCTGGCGATCCTAGCGGCTATGCCAAGCCCCGCGCTGCTCAAGAAACGTCGTCTGGCAGTCGACGCCGCCGTGGGCTTTGGGCGAATACGAACCGTCAGCCGCCATGTGGCGCGCCCCAACCTCGTCATCCAGATATTTCTGCAGAATTTCATCCCGGACGCGGCGAATGAATTTGGGATTTTCAATCGGGAAGACCACTTCGACGCGGCGATTCAGGTTGCGCGGCATCAGATCCGCGCTTCCCGCGATAACATTGCGGCGCTCCGTTGTTGTGGAAATAATAAACCCGGCTGTGCTCCAGAAAACGCCCCAGGATGCTGATGACCCGGATATTGTCGCTGACCCCGGGGACACGGGGGCGCAGGCAGCACGCGCCGCGAACGATCAGGTCAACCTTAACGCCCGCCTGCGAGGCGCGATACAGCAGCCGGATCATGGGTCCGTCTTCGAGCGCATTCATCTTGAAGATCAGATGCCCCTGCCCGCCGGCGCGTTGAATCTCGATCTCGCGCTAAAATCAGCTCCTCCATACGCTGCCGCTAAATTCAGGGGCGCGACCAGCAATTTCGAGAGCTGTCTTTTTGCCGGAATATCCCGTCAGGTAATTGAACAAATCCGTCGCGTCCGCGCCGATCTCCTCATCACAGGTGAACAGCCCGAGATCGGTATACAGCTTCGCCGTGCCTGGATTGTAGTTGCCGGTCGCCAGATGACAATAGCGCCGGATAGCGTCGCCTTCGCGGCGCACCACCAGGATCACCTTGGAGTGAACTTTCAAACCAAGAAGGCCGTACACCACGTGCACGCCCTCTCGTTCCAACGCCTTCGCCCACTCGATGTTGCTCTCTTCATCGAAGCGCGCTTTCAATTCCACCAGCACCGCTACCTGCTTGCCGTTCTCCACGGCTTCGAGCAGCGCCTCGACGATCGGCGAATTCGGTCCGAGCCGGTATAGCGTCATCTTGATGGCCAGAACGTCCGGATCCTTGGCCGCCTTGCGCAGAAAATCGATCACCGGCTGGAAGGACTCGTAGGGATGATGCAGGAGCTGATCCTCCTGCCGGATCAAGCCGAACAGGTCGTCCTCGTTCGTGCCCATGCCCGGAGGCGTGAAGGGGAGAAAAGGCTTGTCCTTCAGATCCGGCCGGTCGGCGCAGAGCAGATGCTTCAAACGGCCGAGATCCACGGGACCGTCGACGCGATACACGCTTTCGGGCATCCGATCTCCAGCTTGCCGGCGAGAAATCCGACCATCGCGTCGGGCATCGACGCCTCCACCTGCAGACGCACCGCATCGCGAAAACGCCGCTGCCACACGGCCTCTTCGATGCGTCTCCAGAAGATCGTCCGTCTCCAGTTCCTTGATCGCCACCTCGGCGTCGCGGGTCACATGGAATACGTGCGCCTTCACGATTTCGAGGCCCGGGAACAGGTGCTGCAGGTTCGCCTTCACCAACTGCTCGATCCACACGAACGCAAGCTCGTGTTGCGGCGGACCCGCTGCGTGGACCACCGGGAGCGGAACCAGTTGCGGCAGGGTATCGGGAATCTTGATTCGCGCGAAGCGCTCCTGTCCGCGTCAGATCCCGCAGCGCCACGGCGATGTTCAGGCTCAGATTGGAAATGTGGGGGAACGGCCGGCCGGGGTCGAAGGCGAGCGGAGTCAGCACCGGGAAGACCCGCTGGAAAAAGAACGAGTCGAGATGCTCGCGCTGCTCCGGCGCAAGCGCGCTGAGCTCCAGGATGCGAATGTGGTTCGATTCGAGCGCCGGAACCAGATTGTGATAGTAGAACGCATACGCATCGCGGATCAGCGCCCGCACGGAAATACGCGTGGCCTCAAGCGTCTCGGCCGGGGTGCGTCCATCGAGGCCCACTTCCTGCACGCCCGCGTCAATGCTCTGCATCAGCCCGGCGACGCGGACCATGAAGAATTCATCGATGTTGGAGCTGAGAATGGAAAGAAACTTTGCTCGCTCCAGAAGCGGATTGGCAGGCTCGCGAGCCTCCTCCAAAACCCGCCGCTGAAACTCCAGATGGCTGAGCTCCCGGTTCACATACAGGGACGTTTGTTCCAGGTCGATGGCCGGAATCCGGATGCCTGCTTCAGCCGCCATATCCTCCAATTATAAACGAGGCTCCGTGCGCGAGATCGCCCGGCCCTTGAAAGTCCTTTGCTTTCTTGGGATAGCGGGGTTTGCGCCTGGAAAAGCCTGCTTGCCCATGCGTCTCACGCCAGCGATTTATCCCACGCGGCTGGACGATCTCCCAAAATAGAACGCCTTCGGAACTCCGTCGTCCCAACCGACGTTGCAGTGCGGAATGGACCAGCGGTCGACCTTGCGCGGTTCGAGCACCGGCTTGCCCAGGGCCGGACACGACAGGCAATAGCTGCCTTCGTGCGTGCCGATCCAGATCAGGTTGCGATCCCACTCGACGAAGACGTTCTCCGTCGAGCCGCGCCACCAGCTCTCGTAATTTTCGATTTCGCCCTCATGCGGCGGAACGAAATAAGCGATTTCCTTGGGTGCGGCCGGGTTCGAAATATCGAAGACGCGCACGCCCGCGTTGAACCACGTAATCACCATAATGTCAGGACGGGCCTTGCCGGGCGCGATCCAGCATTGCGTGTTATGCGAGCCGAAACGGCCGCGCGAGAAGCAGAAGTCTGTGTAGGGCGCCTCCGGCGGAGCGGCCGGACGCGGAAAGAGGCCGATGATTTTAGGATTTCTCGGATCCTTCACGTCGACCATGTAGGGCGTGTGATAGACTTCCCGGCAATCGGCTTCGAGCGCCTCGGGAACCGCCACAATCATGTTCGCAAGCCGCGGATGAGCCGGATCGGACGTCACGGGATAGCAGGTATGAAAGGGGATGGTCCCCATCTGATCGAACTCCCACTGCACGTTCCCCACGGGCTTGGGCTTGGTGATGTCCGTGAGGTCCAATACGTACATCCCGAAAGCGCCGAAGCCCGTGTATCCGTATTTGCCGCCGTCCTCCACGCGTTGTGGAACGCTGACCGCGCCGTGATTGCCGGTCCAGGAGGTCTGGTCGCCCGCGAAACGGTACTTCTTGTATTCGGCCTCCTCGCCGTAGCGCTGGCCGGGGACCCACCAGCGGGAAACCTCCTTCACCTTCGAAGGGTCCGACATATCGACAATCATGATGGCGTTGCTGTAAGGACGCTGGTGATTTTCAAGGCGCAGTTGATCGTCCCAGCCGCAATCGAGATACGCGTATTTGCCGCCGTCGTAGAAATTATGATGCGTGCCGTTGCCTTTTTCCCCGGTATTGAATTCCTGGAGGAGAACCGGCTTCAAAGGATCGGTGATGTCGTAATTACGAATGCCGCGCAGACCTTTATATCCGGTTGATTTTTCGCGCAGCTCCTTGTCGTAGGCCCCGTGCGGATATTCGGGCGTCGCCGAGGTGAGAGGAGCGGCGGCGGTACACATCATGATCCACTTCTTGAGGCTGGTGTTATAAACCACCGCCCCTCCGCCGCGTACCACGCCCTTGTTCACCACCACCGGCTTCTTCGGATCGCTGATGTCGACGAAGCCTCCGTTCGCGGGCAAAAGGCGCTGCTTTCCGCGTGCCCACAGGGCCATCAAAGGCTCGCCGCCCGCGATCGTCGACCCTGGAAGATGCGCGATCACCTCCATGTTATGGGCGTACGATTTGCGATCGAGCGTGGTCATCGCACCCATGGCCAGCGGGAACGGAGGAGTGCCTCCGCCCGGGATCAATCCCGTGACCTGGCCGCGCGCCGTCATCGTTCCCGCGAGCGCTCCTGCCGCCGCGCCCAATGCCGTCTTCAGGAATTCTCTGCGTTCACGGCCTTCGCGGCCGCTCTCCCGGACACTTCCACGCCGGGACGCGTCACCTCGAAAGACTTCATGGAAAGGCTTCATGGCTCTCCTCACACTGCGTGTCGTTTTTTGAAAAACCCGACCGCTCCTAAAAACCGTACAGGCGCGCCGGATTATCCACTAGTATTTTTTGACGCACTGCGGCATCCGGGGCCCACACCGGCAGCAGATTCAGGAGCCTTCCGTCGTCGATCTGAAATACCGGATTCCATTCCGTCGCCTTCCGTCCGGGCGGAGGATTCGAGTCGGGGTGCGGCCAATCGCTGCCCCACACGATGCGATCGGGATTCGCCGCGATCAGGGCTTGGGCGTACGGAACCAGATCCGGATAATCCGGACCCTTCATGGACGCGCGATAAGCGCCCGATATCTTGACCCACGCCTTGCCCGATTTCACCAGCGCAAGCAATTCGGTCCAGCCCGCCTGATGCATGCCCCGAGCGGTTTCCGCGCCGCCGAAATGATCGAATACGACGGGCACGGGAGAGGATGCGACCAGATCCTGAATGCCGGGCAGAAGGGCCGCCGCGACATACATTTGAATGTGCCAGCCACGCGCCTGCACGCGCTTGACGGCATCCTGAAAGCGCTTCCGGCCGATGCTCGAGTCGGTCTGATTCACGGTCGCGAGGTTGATGCGGATGCCCTTGATACCGGCCTTGTCCATCGCGTCAAGGTCGCTTTCGGATGTCTGGTCGCCAATCACGGCGACCCCTCGAGCGCCTTTTCCGTACGCTTTCATGCCGTACAGAGTCGCCCGGTTGTCGGTGCCGTAGATGCTGGGCGTCACGATCACCACCCGCTGCATGTGCAGCGCCCGATGCAGCGCCTGCATTTCGTCCGGGAGCGCGGCTTCGGGAGTATAAACCCGGCCCGGCGACATGGGAAATTGCGCGGGATCGCCGAAGATATGCGTGTGCGTGTCGCAGGCCCCGGCGGGTACCGCGAAGTTCACCGGAGTAGACGGCTGCGATGCCTTGGCGAAAGCGGCTTGCTGGACGGCCTCGGCGCCGGCGGCCATGGCGGCCGATGCTCGAAGCATTTCGCGTCGCGTGAGTTTCATCATTGAATCTTCCATCCGGCGGGATGAATTCTTGCCGTGATCGCAGTCAGTATAATAGGGCTCCGAAGAATCTAAGTCAACGCGAGTGAAGTCCGCACAAATGAAGTCAATAGACGCGCAGGCGGCGTGACACACGCTCCGCGGGCCCAAGGAAGGAGAGGCGGAAACGCGCCGGATGGTCCGGCCGCGCCCCCGCCGTGCAAACACGCCAATCGTGACAAAGACGCGTTCCTTGTTTCAAACGCGGTTTGTGGCCGTGGGTTGACAAAAATGGGCCAAATCATTTTGGCTCGCCGTTATACTGGGACATAATCGCCCTCTCTGGGATGCAAGTTTCGTGACCTCCGCCAAAAATTCCTGTTCGCCTTCGGACGTATCGGAGGCTCTGCTCCAGTCCGATGTCGTCATCGCAGGGGGCGGGAACGCGGCTTTATGCGCTGCGTTGACGGCTCGCGAGGCCGGGGCGTCGGTTACCATCCTCGAGTCCGCGCCGCGCGAATATCGCGGCGGCAACAGCCGCCACACGCGCAACATGCGATGCATGCACGAGGCTCCCACGGACGTGCTGACGGACGCTTATCTCGAAGAAGAATACTTTGCGGATGTCCTGCGCGTCACCGGCGGCCAGACCAACGAGGACCTCGCGCGGCTGGTCATCCGCGAATCTCCGAATGCGCAGCAGTGGGCCCGCAGCCATGGAGTCCGCTTCCAGCCGTCGCTTGGCGGAACGCTGCATTTGGGGCGCACGAACGCTTTTTTTCTGGGGGGCGGAAAGGCCCTGATGAACGCCTACTATGAAGCCGCCGAGCGGCAGGGCGTCCGGATTCTATACAACGCGGAAGTGATCGGGCTCGATCTTGAAGGCGGCCGCTTCCAGGGCGGGACGCTCCTGCTCGAAGGCGAGCCGAGACGCTTTACGGGTAAATGTCTGGTTGCGGCATCGGGCGGCTTCGAGGCGAATCTCGATTGGCTGAAAGAGGCGTGGGGTGAGGCGGCGGAGAATTTCATCATTCGCGGAACTCCCTACAACAAAGGGAAGGTGTTGAAACTCCTGATCGACGCGGGAGCCCAGTCGATCGGCGACGCCACCCAGTGCCATGCTGTCGCCATCGACGGTCGCGCTCCCAAATTCGACGGAGGCATCGTCACGCGCCTCGATTGCGTGCCGCTCGGCATCGTCGTGAATTGCAGGGGCGAGCGCTTCTACGACGAAGGCGAGGATCTGTGGCCGAAACGCTATGCGATCTGGGGACGTCTGGTCGCCCAGCAGCCGGGCCAAATCGCCTACTCGATCATCGATTCCAAAGTGGTCGGCCGCTTCATGCCGTCGGTGTTTCCGCCGATTCGCGCGGCGAGCATCCCGGAGCTGGCGAGCGCGCTTGACGCTCCCCGCGCGGGAACTGCAGGCCACCGTGGACGCGTTCAATCGCGCGGTCCAGCCGGGGAGTTTCGATCACAATCGGCTGGACGATTGCCGGACCTCGCCGGAGCTCGCTCCGCCGAAATCCCATTGGGCGCAGAAGATCGATCAGCCGCCGTTTTTCGGCTACCCGCTGCGTCCGGGAATCACCTTCACCTATCTCAGCGTGAAGGTCAATGACCGCGCCGAAGTTCAATTCAATGAGCGAGTCTCCCGCCCCAATCTGTTCGCCGCGGGTGAAATCATGGCCGGCAATATTCTGGGCAAAGGCTACCCCGCTGGATTCGGGATGACCATCGGCAGCGTTTTTGGACGCATCGCGGGAAAGGAGGCCGCGCGTGCCGCCCGATCCTAGCGCGCCGCCCACACCGGCCGCGAACCTGGCCGAAGGCGAGCGCCTGATGACCATCTGCAACGCCTGCCGCTACTGCGAAGGCTACTGTGCCGTGTTTCCTGCCATGGAGAAGCGCCTGACGTTTTCACCAGGCGATCTGCGCTATCTGGCGAACCTGTGCCACAACTGCGCGGAATGCTACTACGCCTGCCAGTACGCGCCGCCGCACGAATTTGCCGTAAACGTTCCTCAGGTATTCGCCCGCATCCGGGCCGATTCCTATCGCCACTACGCGTGGCCGGCCTCTCTTGCAAAGCTTTTTATCCGCGGCCAGGGATACTTGTGGATTCTCGGCGCCATCGCGCTCGGCGCGTCGGTCCACACGCTTCACGGACGCGTTTTTTACGACGTGATCCCTCATGAAAATATGGTGGCGATCTTCCTGGCCCTGTCGCTCTGGATCGTAGTCGCGCACCTTGCAGGATTTTTGCGCTTCTGGAGCGATACAGGAGAAAGCCTCGCGCGGTTTTTCCGGTTGAGCTCTCTCGCCAAAGCTGCTCGTGACGTGCTCGCCCTGGCGAATCTTTCGAGCGGGGCGCCGGGTGCACGTATCCCGATGAACGCCACTCGCAGGCGCGGCGCATTTTTCATCACTTCACGTTCTACGGATTTCTGCTGTGTTTGGCTTCGACAACGGTCGCGGCAATCGATCACATGTTGGGGCATATCGCGCCGCATCCTTATCTGAGCGCTCCCGTGATCCTCGGAACGCTGGGAGGCCTCGGGTTGTTGATCGGACCGGTTGGGCTTTACGCGCTTAAGCGCAGGCGCGATCCCGCGATCGGCGATGCCGCGCAGGACCCGGGAGATAAACGATTTCTCGCGCTGCTTCTCGCGACCAGCGTAACCGGACTTGTACTCCTGCTTTTGCGCGAAACATCCGTGCTGGGGCCGCTGCTCCTGCTCCATCTCGCGGTGGTTCTGCTTCTCTTTCTCGCCCTCCCCTATGGAAAATTCGTGCACGGAATTTACCGCACCGCCGCGCTCGTGAAAGCCGCGCTCGAAAGAAACGCTTAAAAAAAGCCCAGCGAAAAACGGCTACTGACCTGTAGCGCACATCCCTCCCCGGCGCTACTGCGATCTACAGTTGACACTGTAGATCTCCGATGCTAGCATTGCTCAGTTTTGTTTCAGGAAATTGAACTCCCCCGCGAGCCGGGGGATTTCAGTCGAAAGGACCGCCCTATGTACACCAAGAAGTTGTACGTCGAGACGTCGTATGCGAAGAAGTGCCTGGCTGCAGCAAAGGGAAACCGGTTCGTCCACTCCGCCGGCCTTGCCCTCGGATTGATCATCGGATTGCTGGTCGCGTCGGTTGCCGGAATCGCGCAGACCAACACCGGACGCATTCTCGGGAGCGTTTTCGACAAATCGCAGGCGGTGATCGGCAACGCGACCGTCACAATTACGGATTCCGAGCGCGGCACCACGCGCACGCTCACTACGAATGAGGCGGGAGATTACACGGCTCCGAATCTCCAGCCCGGGCTCTACACCCTGCGCGCCACCGCACCCGGTTTTAAGACCGATGAACGTAAAGGCATCGCGCTCGAAGTTGCGCGCGAAATCCGGATCGACTTTACGCTCGAGCCGGGCGATACGCAATCGACCATTACTGTTTCCGAAGAAGCTCCGCTCGTGGACAGCACAAGCGCGGTGCTCGGCGGAACCTTGAGCAATCAAACCATTAACGACCTGCCTTTAAACGGCCGCAATTTCCTGGGGCTGCTCCAGTTGCGTCCCGGAGTGCAGGCCTTCCCGGGCGGCGGCAAATGGAGCCAGAGCTCGAACGGCCTGCGCCCGGAGTACAACGTTTACATTCTGAACGGCATCGACGCGATCGAAGGTTTTTCGGCGCAGAGCGCGCTGAACGCCGCGGGAATTTCGGGCGACGCGGCCTCGCTCCTGCCGGTGGATTCGATCCAGGAATTCAACGTCCAGCAGAATCCCAAGGCGGAGTATGGATGGAAGCCCGGCGTGGTGGCGAACATCGGTCTGAAATCCGGGACGAACGTATTCCACGGATCGGCGTACGCCTTCGGGCGCGACGGCGCGTGGGACGCGCGCAACCCGTTCATCACCACCGGACAGCCCAAGCAGGAAACCGCGCTCGAACAATACGGAGCAACGCTCGGCGGCCCGGTCAGGAAAGACAAGCTGTTCTTTTTTGCGGCCTACGAAGCGCAGGATGAGACGATCGGCGCGCCGAAGGTGGTTTCGCTCCCCACCACGGCGTCCTTGGGCAGCACGACCAGCAGTTTGGTCGACGCCTGCAACGCAGTTCCCGCCGCGAGCCGCAGCGCGCTCAGCCTGGCGATGGCCGGCATGAACACGAACTGCGGGATCGTGAACCCGGCGGCCAATTTGTTCCAGTCGGGGACCTCGATCAATTTTGTTCCCGTCATCCCCATGACCTCGAACTCCTACAACGGGCTGGCGAAGGTCGACTACACGATCAACGAAAAGCACAGCATCAACGGCGAACTCTTCATGAACAGCTTCGCCGGTCTCGCGACGCAGAACCAGGTGGCGGAGTATTGGAGAACCAATACGCAGAATCAATCGCGCCTGGGCGGCATCCATTACACCTGGCTGCCTTCGCCGACGGTCGTGAACGAATTCAAGGTCGGCATCAATCACGTGCTCCAGTTCAGCGAGCCCGGCGATTGCACCAACATCGGACAGCCGGATTACGCCAGTTATCTGAACACCGGAGCGCAATCCTGCGGCTTCCCGGCGCTCACCATCTCCGGATTCACCGCGCTCGGCTGCTGCTCGTCCTTCCCTAAGGTCCAGGGTCCGGATTGGACCACCGAGTTCATGGATGGCCTTTCCTGGACCAAAGGGAAGCATAATTTCAAGTTCGGCGGCGAGCTGCGCCGCATGATTTACAATGGCGGCACTTACAGCCCCGGCCACGGCTCCTTCACCTTCAGCGCCAGCGGATCGACAACCGCGCTCGAGGAATTCATCGAAGGCAACGCCAACAAGGCGCAGCTTCTGGTGGGAAATCCGGCGGTCAGCATCTCCGATTGGGGCACCGCGCTCTACGCCCAGGACGACTGGCGCCTCACGCCGCGCTTCACCGTCAACGTCGGCCTGCGCTGGGAATATGTCACGCCGATTCAGGAAGCCAACAATAATTTGGCCAACTTCGATCCAACGCTCGGCCTGGTTCAGGTCGGCAAGCAGATTAGCAACGTGTACCAGCCGGATCACAAGAACTTCGCTCCCCGCCTGGGCTTCGCCTGGGATGTAGCGGGCAATGGAAAGACGGTGGTGCGCGGCGGCGGAGCCATTATTTACGTGCTGCAGGGTTTCAACGTGCTGACGTCGCAGCAGGGAACCGTAGCGCCCACGGCGAGTCTGACGCAGATCCCCACAGGCGCGCTGCTCAACGGCGTGCCGGGCCCCGGCAGCATGATGGTGGGCGCCGAATCGCTTTCCGGAACGCAGATCAACTGGTCGCTCGCCGGTCCCATCTTCCCCGCCGGCGCGCTTACCTGCACCACCGCGGCCCCTTGCCCGATTCTCGCGGTGAGCCCGCATCTGCGCAGCCCGTACGTGAGTTCCTGGAACCTGGGCATCCAGCGGCAACTCACGAAGGATATGGCTCTCGACGTTTCCTACGTCGGCAACCACGGCACCGGCTTAACCGAGCTGATCGATGTCAACGCCGCGGCGCTCGGCTCCGGCTGGCCGTCCGGCGCAACCGCCGCCAATAAGACCGCGGAGAATGCGAGCCGTCCGTTCTTCAGCAAGTTCCCGTATCTTTCGAACATCAACGAAGTCGAGAACGTGGATCACAGCAACTACGATGCGCTGCAGGCGACGCTGACTAAACGTCTCTCCCAGGGGTTGACGTTTACCACCGGCTACACCTACGCTCACGCGCTCGACATGGCCGCGGGCGACTGGCGCGGCGCCGATGTGCCGATGTACAGCCCCAATGCGAGTCTCGAATACGGGGCCAGCAACTACGATATCCGCCACCGCTTCACCACCACGCTCAACTATGCGCTGCCCGAAAAGAAGGGCTACGCGCAAATGCTCGAAGGCTGGCAGTTGAACACGATTGTGAACATCCAGTCGGGCCTTCCCTGGAGCGTGCTCGATAGCACAACCGATATCAGTGGTACCGGCGAATTCGCCGACCGCTGGGATTTCTTCGGCAACCCGAACGATTTCAGCAATCGTGGATCGAACGCCATTCCGTATTTCGCCGGGACCTCTAACGCCGCCTGCCTGTCGCAGGCCCAGGCGCAGAATTCCGTAAGCTCGCTCTCGAAATACGGCTGCTACGTATCGGGCAGCTCCATGCTCCTGCCGCCCGCGTTCGGCACGCTGGGCACGATGGGAAATAATATTTTCCGCGCCAACGGAATCCACATCGTGGATTTCTCGGTGACCAAGAGGATTCGCATCACGGAGCGCTTTTCGGGCCAGTTCCGTGCGGAGCTCTTCAACATCCTGAATCAGACCCAGTACGGCAACCCCGCCTACAACGGCGCGGGACGCGCGAATCCGGTCAACGGCAGCAGCGGCACGCCGTTCGGGAACGCGTCGGCGACCCCCGACGTGCTGATCGCCAATCCGCAGGTGGGATCGGGCGCGGCGAGATCCCTTCAGTTGGGATTCAAACTCCTGTTCTAGATCTTTTCGAAATCTGCAACCTGACGCAGCGGCTGCCCGCCCGCGCGCGCCGAATTAGGTTCGTGGGGCGCCGTCGAGGACATGGTTTGAGCCGCTGGGTGATACTTATGGGAAGGATTCTCCACGACCATGCGAACCCCCATCTTTGCGCTCCTCGCTCTTACGTCCCCCTTTGCCCTGGCGCAGCTTCCGAAATCCGCAAAACTGTTCGAACAGAATTGCATCCGCTGTCACGCGAACGTGCCCGGGAGTGCGGGCCCTGGAGCAGCCGTGCTGCGCCGTCTGGAGCCCGAGGCGATCGTCGCCAAACTCGCTTCGCATCCCGCCGGAGGCGTACTTCCTGACGCGGACCAGCGCGCCATCGCCGAATATCTCTCCGGCCGGAATCTCATGGCGGCCGGCGAAGGCGACGCCGCGAAGATGCCCAACGCGTGCAAGGGCAATCCTCCGCTCCCGAGCCTGACCTCCGGCCCCGCATGGAATGGCTGGAGCGTGGATTCGACCAACGCGCGTTATCAGCCGAACGGCTTCGCCGCCAACCGCGCCTCCAGCCTGAAGTTGAAATGGGCCTTCGGATTTCCGGGAGGCTCTTCCATGTACGGCCAGCCCACCGTGGCCGCCGGACGCGTGTTCATCGGCTTGAACAACGGCATGGTCTATTCGATCGACGCGAATTCCGGCTGCGCCTACTGGTCCTTCCAGGCGCATTCCGGAGTCCGCAACGCAATCAATATCGGCGAAGTGAAGGGGCAGGGAGCCGCACGCTTCGCGGCATATTTCGGCGATGTCCGCGCAAACGTCTACGCGATCGATGCGTCTACGGGAAAGCTGCTGTGGGAAAACCGCGTGGACGACAACGCCGTCGCGGGAATCACCGGCACGCCCGCGCTCCACGACGGCCGCTTGTACGTCCCGGTCTCCTCGCGCGAGGAAGCGATGGGAATCAGCGAGCTGTATCCGTGCTGCACCTTCCGCGGCAGCGTCGTCGCGCTTGACGCGAACACGGGAAAGCAGATCTGGAAGTCCTACACCATTCAGGAAGCTCCCCAGCCCACGCGCAAGAACACCGCGGGCACGCAATTGTACGGACCGGCCGGCGGGGCCGTGTGGAACACGCCGACCATCGATCCCAAAAATAAAGCGCTCTACATCGGCACCGGGAATCTTTACACGGAGCCCGACGCCGCGGGAACGGACGCCGTGATGGCCATGGATCTGGCCACCGGAAAGCACCTGTGGAGCGTTCAGGATACTCTCAACGACGCGTGGCTCGCCTGCGGCGCGGCGTGGGGCAACACGGACAATTGTCCGAAGAATATGGGGCCCGATTTCGATTTCGGCGCGTCGCCCATTTTGAGAACGCTGCCGAACGGCAAGCGCCTTTTAATCGCCGGACAGAAGAGCGGGATGATCTGGGCCCACGATCCCGATCAGAAAGGCGCGGTCGTGTGGAAGACCCAGATCCCGGAAAAACTCGCGATCGGCGAAATCACCTTCGGGGCGCCGCGGATAACGAATACGCCTACTTCGGCGTGAGCAGCGTGGGCGTCGCTGCCGTACGGCTTTCCGATGGCCAGCGCGTGTGGACAGCGGCGGTAAAGGCTGCGGGTCCAAGGCTCGGAATCGGCGCCGCGCTGAGCGCCATGCCCGGACTTGTTGTCGGCGGCGGCTACGACGGCATTTTGCGGGCGTTTTCGACCAAAGACGGCGAGCTCCTGTGGCAGTTCAACATGGTGCAGGATTTTAAGACCGTGAACGGCGCGGCGGCCAAAGGCGGATCGTTAGGATCGGCCGGCCCAGTGATCGCGGGCTCCACCGTGTTTGTTCCTTCCGGTTACTTCTTCGGAGAGCGCGGCACACCCGGGAACGCGCTATTGGCCTTTTCGCCGGAGTAAACGCGAGCGGGCCGGGGATTCGCTTTCCGCCTACGGTGTATCGCTCGGCCCGCCGACCACTCCCGTGCGGATTCTCTTGCCGTCCGCGAGAATCACAAACGAGCTCGACGCAACATCGGTTCCGTCTTTGGCGCGATACCCTTCGATCGTGATCCGGTCGCCCGCCTTGATCGTGGTTTTCGCCAGCCCGCGGCGGATTAATAAGCTCGGCGCCGCGCCTTCGAAACTCCACGCGGCCTGCTTGCCCGTTTCATCCTTGCCTTCCAGGTAGAACCAGCTGTGCGGATTGGTCCATTCGACCTTCGTCACCACGCCCGTAACCGTAATCGGCTTCGTGATATCGAATTCCGAGGCGAACGAGTGATGCGCCAGCAGCGCCGGCACGAGGCCCGCGGCCGCCACGCAAATCAGAAGTGCGGTTCGAATCTTTTTCATCGGATGGCGCCCGACCCCATTCTACCTGTTACTGAATATGTCCTTCGGTAAAATCTTTGTTGTTCTCGTTACAGCTATATTCGAGCAACTCGTAGTTCGGAGTGAGCGTAAAGGTCCGGACGTTCTTCCATGGCCGCGTATACGCCTTGGGATCATCAATCGTCAGGTCGTAGACGAAATGGGTCGCGTCGGTGTGCGTGAAGCGCTCCACCACGTGGAGCTGATCGCTGTGCGGATGGCCTTCCGTATCGAGCTGTGTCTTGCCGTTAAATCCCACCGTATCGACCACCAGCGTGTCGCCGTCCCATGTGCCGATCGAATGCCCCGCCCACGTCGGTTCCAGATCCTTGGGATGACCCCGGCCGTCCGTGAAGACGATGTGAAAGTTATTGTTGATTTCGTATAAAAAAACGATACGGTCCGGCCGCTGCTCGATCTCGAGCGGAAACGGAGCGTTGGTCGTGCGAACGTATCCCGTGGGCAGGCAGTGCACGGATACATCGATCTGCGTTTTCATCTTTTCCCGCGCCCACTCGGTCATCGGAAGCGGCCCCGCGCCCTTCTGATTTTTTCCGTCCTTGGACATGTCCTGGATAAACGGGCCTTCCCACACGCCGCTGAAATCGGGCTTGCCCCCAGGGGTGCGTGGAATCGCATTTTGCGCGAAGAGCGGGATCGCGCAGAACACACACGCGAGAAGCGGTTTCTTCAATTTAAGACGCACCTCCATTCCCAGGCTAGCGCGGCGGGAGGAGTGCCTTGCGATCCGGCAGAAGCTGCTGATCCACGGCGTTCAGCACCAGCGCCGTCATCAGATAATCGCCAATCGCCACCGTGATATCGATCATGCCTTCCCGTCCGAAGGTTTCGACGACTTTCGAATAGAGCGCGGAATCGACTTTATGTTTGCGCAGTAACGCGCGTCCGAACGTAACCAGCGTCGCGTCCTTTTCCGGAACTCCGTCGAGCCCACGATTGAACTTGATCGCATCGATCGTCTTCTGGTCCACGCCCGCCTTTTGCGCGGCGACCTCGTGGGCCGACCATTCATATTGCTGCTCGAACTCCCACGCGGCTAACAAAGTACAGATTTCGAAGTTATGCGTCCCGATCACGGATTTCCGCAGAGCCTGATTGATCGCCTCGAACGGCTCGCCGACCAGCGGACTGTACAGCGTGGAATTGATCGGCCCCAGCCGCGGCGTGGGCGCGTTCGGAACGCCGTTCATGAAATCGTAAATCCTCTGGCCGTCGGCATCGAGCGACGTCCGCTGGATCATCGGCAGACGGGAGTACGTCTGCGGATCCACATCCGCGGGCAGAGTTTTCGATTGGGCGTGCAGAGTTACGCAGGAAATTACAGCGAGGAGCACGATTCGGGTTTGCATCGGTATCAGTTTATATCAGCATCCGTTTTAATACGGCCCGCACCGCAAAGCAGCTCGCGATCCTCGACCCGGATTGAAGCCTTCGCGGTAGCCTGATACGCTGGAAGTGCTCCGCGGAAAGGGGCTTCGTCGCCTGTCTCCGCATCGTGCGGCGCGGGCGGAAGGCCAAGGTCCCACATGCCTGACGTAAAATTCGTTCTCAACGGAAAAGCTGTCGACGCCTCCTATGAACCGGGGATGCATTTCCTCGAAGTTCTGCGCGAGGAGTGCGGCATCACGTCGGCGAAGAACGGTTGTGCGCCCGAAGGCGCCTGCGGATGCTGCGTCGTGCTCGACAACGGGCGGCCCGTGCTTTCCTGCCTCCGCAAGCCCGAACAGATGGGCGGCCACGAGATCACCACCATGGAAGGCGTCGAGGAAGATCTGCGCCGCGTTTTGGGTGACGCGTTCGCGCGCGAAGGCGCGGTCCAGTGCGGCTTCTGCATCCCCGGCATCGTGATGCGCGCGTCTTTATTGGTCAAGCAAGGCAAGGCCGGCGATCGCGAGGAAGTCGCCAAAGCGCTGGTCGGCCACATCTGCCGCTGCACCGGCTGGACTCGGATTCTCGATGCGATCCAGACCGCGGGAGAAGCCTGGAAAAACGGCAAGCGCGTCGAACACGGGCTTGCCCGCCGCCATGATTATTTCGGCGAGCAGTACGGACTCACGCGCACGACAACCGCCGGTAAAGGCACCGGTAGTAACGGAAGTTCGAACGGCGTCGGAGCGTCCCCGGTGCGCTACGGCGGCATCGACCAGGCCATGGGATCGAAGCCCTTCGTCGACGACATGCACGTCCCGGACATGCTGAACGCCGCTCCCGTGCTGACCGAGCATCCCCGAGCCAAATTCCTCGGGATCGATACCAGCGCAGCTGAGAACATGCCCGGGGTCGTCCGTATTTTCACCGCGAAGGACGTGCCCGGCCAGCGCGGCACTGGCCTCGCGATGCCGGATCTTCCGGTCTTCGTCGCCATCGGCGAAACCACCTGCTGCATCGGCGATATGTTCGCGCTGGTCGTCGCCGACACCATGTTCCATGCCCGTGAAGCCGCGAAGAAAGTGAAGATCGACTACGAAGTTCTGGAGCCGGTGACCGATCCGTTCGAAGCTCTCAAGCCCGGCGCTCCGCAAGTCCACTGCGAAGGCAATTTGGACGTGCGTCCGAACCTGCTGGACCCCGTCACCGCGTTTCAAGCGCGGCGATGTGGATGCGGCGCTGGCAACGGCCGCGCACGTGGTGGATCAGGTGTTCCAGACGCAGGCCGTCGACCCCGCGTTTCTCGAGCCCGAAGCGTGCCTCGCCGTTCCGCAGGGCAAGGGCGTCAAGGTTTATTCGCAGAGCCAGGGCTCGACCTACGATCACGACCTGATCGCGAAGGTTTTGAGCATCTCGAAAGAGGACGTCGAGGTCGCACTCACCTCGAGCGGCGGATCGTTCGGAGCGAAAGAAGAGCTGACGATTCAGGCGCAGACGCGCGCTCGCGGCGCATGTGCTGCAACGGCCGGTGAAAACGGTGCTGACGCGGCACCGAATCCGCGAAGATGCATCCCAAGCGGCATCCCATGACCTTGCATTTCACCGCGGGTTGCGACGAGAACGGTTACCTGGTCGCTCTGCGGTCGCGCGTGGTCGGCGATGCGGGCGGCTATGCGGGAACCAGCGCGAAATGCGCTGCTGCGCGCGGCGTGCCACTCGTGCGGGCCCTATCGAGTTCCGAACGTCGACGTCGAAGCGAAGGCCGTCTTCACGAATAATCCGAACAGCGGCGCCATGCGCGGCTTCGGCAGCAATCAGGCGCAGTTCGCCATGGAAGGCATCATGGACATGCTGGCCGAGAAGGTTGGCCTGGACGGCTACGACATCCGCGAGCGCAACGTGCTGCTGCCCGGCGATCCGTTCGCCACTGGCCAGATCATGCGCGAGAGCGTCGGCATCCTGCAGACGCTGCAGGCTGTGAAGGACATTTACAAGATCGCGAAGTACGCCGGCATCGGCTGCGGCATCAAGAGCACCGGCCTCGGCAATGGCGTTCACGACGATGGCGCGGTCAAAGTCAGCGTGCTTCCCGGCGGACGCGTCGCAGCCTACACCGGCCACACGGAAATGGGCCAGGGTTTATTCACGAATCTTCGCCAGGCGATCGTCGAAGAGACCGGGATTGCCCCGGAACGGATCGACGTCGGCTGGGTCGGCCGATATGGGCGCGAAAACCGGCGAAACCTGGGCCTCGCGCGGAACCACGCTCACGTGCGCCGCGGCGATCGAAGCCTGCAAGAAACTCAACGAGGCCCGCAAGACCAAATCGCTTGAAGAGCTCGCCGGCCAGGACTTCTACGGCGATTACGTGTGCGACTTCACCACGCGTCCCGGCACTCCCGAAGCCGAGAAGAATCCGACCACGCACCTGACGTTCAGCTACGCGACGCAGGTCGTGATCCTTGGCGAGGACGGCAAGATTCAAAAAGTGGTGGCTGCGCACGACGTGGGCCGCGCCATCAATCCGATGGCGTGCGCGGGCCAGATCGAAGGCGGCGTGCACATGGGACTGGGCTACGCGCTGTCGGAGGATTTCACCAGCACCAACGGCGTTCCCGATTCGCTCATGATGCGCGATTGCGGCATCGTGAAAGCCAAGGATACGCCGCCCATCGATGCTATCTTGATCGAGGTTCCGGATGAAATCGGCGGCTACGGAGCCAAGGGCGCGGGAGAAATCGGGCTGGTGCCGACCGCCGGAGCCGTGGCGGGGGCGCTCTATTCCTACGATCGCAAACGGCGCGTGAGCATCCCCATGCAGGATTCGATCGCCGCCGCTCCGTCCGTCCCGAAAAACCGCAAGAAGACCGAAGTCCTCGTCGGCGCCAGCCAATAGGGCGCGTCGATCCGCACGTGGATGGCAAACTTTGCCATCGTTGTTATAATTTCGTCAGGGAAAAGTATGTCATGCCGACGCGGAACGTAAGTCTGACCACGGAACTGGATCGTTTCGTTCTCTCCAAGGTGAAGAGCGGGCGCTATGAGAACGCCAGCGAAGTGGTCCGCGCGGCGCTGCGGACCTTGCAAAGAGAAGAGCAGGAGCACAGCGCGAAGCTCGCGGCGCTGCGGGCTGCGATCGCGGAAGGGGATGCGAGCGGATTTGCCACCGGAGACGTCTTCGGCGATATTCGCCGCCAATTCGGACTTCGTAAACGCGGGCGCTAGCTTTTGTCGACAGATCGCCTCTAGCAGCGCGCGAAAATCGATCTCGCAGATATCGTGGAGTATTCGCTTCGGACCTGGGGACTGGCGCAAACGGAGCGGTATCTCGATGGTCTGGAAGCCTGCTGTGAGCGCCTTTCCGCAAGTCCACTGCAAGGCCGGAGTTGCGGCAATTTGGCCGCGAATCTGCGCCGAACGGAGTACGAAAGGCATGTGGTTTTCTATCGGATGGAAGAGGGCGGCATTGCGGTTGTGCGTGTTCTGCACTCGTCCATGCTGCCGCATAGCCAGGCATTCGATGAAAGCGAACTGGAAGATTAGGTGTCAAGAAATGAAAAGGAGACAGACAACTCTGTCTCCAACCCACCGCTGCGGCGGAAAGAGCGGCCTATCCCCTTTTTATGACCCTCTCAAAGGATGAATATGTTTACGCACCTGGAGTGCAGTCTTTGTAGGAAATCGTTTGCGCGCGGCCATGCCCACGGTCTGTGCGAATGCGGCGGACCGTTATTGGTCCGCTACGATCTGGACGCAATTCGCAAATCCTTCACGCGCGACGACGTCGCCCGCGGCCCCAACACGATGTGGCGCTACGGCCCGGTCTTGCCGCCGCACCCCGAATCCGTGATCACGCTCGGCGAAGGCATGACGCCTCTGATCCGCACGAAGAGGCTCGGTACGCGCGTGGGCGCCGAGAACCTGTGGATCAAGGACGAAGGTCTCAATCCTACCGGGTCGTTCAAAGCGCGCGGGCTCTCCTGCGCCGTCTCGATGGCCTCGAATTGGGCATTCGCAAACTCGCGATTCCCTCGGCCGGCAACGCCGCGAGCGCGCTTGCCGCCTACGCCGCCGCGGCCGGCATCGAGGCCCATATCTTCATGCCGCGCGACGTCCCTCAGGCGAACTTCATCGAATGCCGCGCCTTCGGAGCGCACGTCACCCTGGTGGACGGCCTGATCAGCGATTGCGCGCGAATGGTTTCTGAACGCAGCGCCGCGGAGGGCTGGTTCGACGTCAGCACGCTCAAGGAGCCCTATCGCATCGAAGGCAAGAAGACCATGGGCTACGAGGTCGCCGAGCAGATGGGCTGGGAACTCCCCGACGCGATTTTTTATCCGACCGGCGGCGGCGTCGGCATGATCGGCATGTGGAAAGCCTTCGCGGAAATGGAAACGCTCGGCTGGATCGGGTCTAGATATCGAAAAAGCAAACGTCCAAAAATGATTGCCGTGCAGGCCGAGGGTTGCCAGCCGGTCGTGCGCGCCTGGGAGCAGGGCGAAGCACGCAGCAAGTTCTGGGATCACGCGAGCACGGTCGCCGCGGGCCTGCGCGTTCCCAAACCTTTGGGAGATTTCTTGGTGCTTGATGCCGTGCGCGAGAGCGGCGGCGCGGCCGTCGCCGTCAGCGATGCGGATCTGATCGAAGCCGGGGCGCGCCTCGCGGCCGAGGAAGGAATCTTCGCCGCGCCCGAAGGCGCCGCCTGCATCCCGGCTCTCGAAAAGCTCCTGGCGAACGGGCTCCTGAAGCCCAGCGACCGGATCGTGATCTACAACACCGGCGCAGGCCTGAAATATCTCGAAGCCTATTCGCAGTGCTTTCCGCGATCCGCATAGGTGGGGCAGGCTCTGTGAGTGGGGCAGGCTCCCAGCCTGCGGCGGCCTCTCAGGCCGCCCATCGCGATTCCCCCCGGCCGCCACTCTGCTAACGTAGTCCCGTGGCGTGTCCCTACTTTCAACCGACGACGCGTTTGGATGCAGGAGGCTGGGACCCTCCGCCCCGCCTGCCTCTGGGCGATGCCTGGTCGGGCTTCTGTCTCGCTCTCGCCGGACGTTCGTTTGCCCCCCCCGAAGACGTCCAGCGCGAACTGTGCAATTGCGGCTATGCTCGCGGACGCTGCGCTTATTTTCCCGAGGAAAGCCGGGCCGACGCGGTGCGATTCGCGCCGCAGCCTTCAGAGCAAGGGGACGCCGCTATCCTCTACATTTTCGAAAACGAGCATGCTCCGGTCGACTTCGGCGTCTTCCGGGAACAGGACCATGGCGTCGCCATCGTGGCCCAGGCGCGAGCGTTTCTCGAAGTCCTGGCGCCCGGCCTGGGTCAATAGGCGTGTTAATAGCGGTGTTAATGGCGCTGTCAATGGCCGTGTTAACTGCGGTGTCAGAGGCGGTCTGTGTTCGGCGGATCGCGCCTCACACGGCCTTGTACATGTATTTGATGTTCCACTTATAGATCAGCAGATTCGGATCGCCTTCGCGATTCACCTTCAGGCAATCCTTGTCGTACCACTCGATCACGCCATGCAGCGTCTCGCCGTCGCTCAGCACGATGGTCATGCGTGTCTTCGATTGCATCTGCTTCAGATAATAAAAATTCTCGGCGTTGGTTTGTTCCGGCGGCGAGGAACGCTTCTGGCCGTCCGGCCGCGGCGGCCTCTGTCCTTTGGCTTCGCCCTTCGGCGGTTCGTTCAATGAAGGCCGGATCAATCGGCGGTTTGCGGGCTCCACGGCGCGGGCTCCTTGCATGCGAGCGGGGATGAGTACTACTTGATCCTTTAATAGCACAGGGCCCGCGATGCCCGCAAAGTCCCGTCGCCACGGGAGGCGCGCGGAGCGGCGAAAATTTGCGCGCGGCCGCGGCTCTGCCCCTTCGCTCAGCGCCCCGCGGGAACGGAGAGAGTCCGTAATTCCGCCGCGAAAGCATCCAGCGCCACCGATTTTTGAATGCTCCGGCGCACCAGCGTGATCAGTTCGTCCACGCGCGCTGTCGCCCGGCGCAGCCATTCGAAGGAAACCCTCCGCGCCACCGGCTCGAGCTGGGCGCGCACATCTTCATTCCGGATCGGAGCGACGCCGTTCGCGAGCATCAGAACGTCTTCGAGCAGGATGTACAGCACGTCGAGATAGGCTTCCAGTTTTTCGCTGCGCCGCGCCGCGATGGACTCCGAATGTTTCATCCACGTCCCGAACGCGTCCAGCCCGCCCGCCACGCGCACCAGCGCGAGCATCGCCTCTCTGCGCCGGTCGTACGTTTCGAGATCCAGCGAAACCGCGATTCCCGGCGATCCGCTGGCCAGTCGGAGCCTTCGCTCGGCGTGATCCAGATTCCGCGCGGCCGCGAAAGCTCGCATATCCTGCTCGGAGAGCCTTCCCAGATGAAACGGAACCGATCGCGAGCGAATCGTGGGCAGCAGGTCGTAGGCGTTGCGCGCGGTGGCGATCAGCACCAGGTGCGGCGGGGGCTCCTCCAGCGTCTTCAGCAGCGAATTGGCCGCCTGCTCGTTGGCCCGGTCGATCCCGTCGATCAGGAACACCCGCCACGCGCCTTTCAGCGGCTTCATCGCCGCGCGGCTCTTCAGCAGACGCATCTGCGGGATGCTGATCTGCCGCAGAGGCCCGTCCGGCGCGAACGTCAGGAAATCCGGATGCGAGGCGAAAAAGAGAGGATCCTCGTTGCGTTTTTCCGCCGGCCATTTTTCGCGCTCCGCGATCAGCGCCATGTTGCTTTCCAGGCTCAAATCGTCCTGCTCGATTTTGTGCCCGTCGCCCAGGAGCAACGCCCCGAAGCGCCGCGCGAGCGTGGCCTTCCCCACGCCCTCCGGCCCCGAAAGAAGCAGCGTCTGCGAGACGCGCTCCCGGCGCAGCATCCCTTCCAGAACCTCGGCGGCCTCGCGATGCCCGAAGAAGTTTTCCAAACCCCTACGCTACCATGCGCCCGCGAACCTGAGCTCCGCGCCATCCATGCTCGCGGCTCCGGACCGCCCGGCGCGACGGGCGTCCTTTGTCCGGCTTGGTAGAATGACGGGTATGACTTACTACGGAGCCAAGGAGCTCGCTACATCCTTCCGCACGGTGCGCGGGAACACCATCAAAGTGGCGGAAGAAATTCCTGAAGACAAATACGGCTTTTCGCCGGCTCCCGGCGTTCGGACCGTCGCTCAGACCCTGGTCCATATCGCCTTTGGATCTAAATTCAACGAACAGATAAACCGCGTCGAACGCCGCACCACCATGGTGGGCTTCGATTTTATGAAGTTCATGGGCCAATGGAACACGGAAATCGAGAAACCGCGCGGCAAGGCGGAAATCCTGACGCTGCTGCGCGAAAACGGCGACGAGTTCGCCGGCTGGGTCGAGACCTTGTCCGACGATTTCCTGGGCGAATCCATAACGATGCCTCCCGGCGGACAGCCCCCGAGCCGTACGCGCTTCGATATGATCCTTTCCGTGAAGGAGCACGAGATGCATCATCGCGGCCAGTTGATGCTGATTGAGCGCATGCTCGGCATCACCCCGCACCTCACCCGCGAAATGCAGGCGCGTATGCAGGCGCACATGGCGCAGCACGCCGCGGCACAACAGAAGTAGCCGCGCTCCGCGAAATCTATTCCGGCATTTGGGCGGTGGCCTCCACCGCCTGAATGAATTTCGCGGCGTCGATCGGCTTGTTGATGAAGCTGTCCATGCCGGCGGCCAGGCACCGCTCGCGGTCTCCCCGCATCGTGTGCGCCGTCAGCGCGATGATCGGTGTGCGCGCGCGCGGCCTTCCCTCGCTCTCGTCTTCTTTCGCGAGGTCTTCTTTCACAGCCTCGCGCTCCCGCGCGCGAATCAGCGCGGTGGTCTCCAGGCCGTCCATGTCCGGCATCTGGACGTCCATCAGAATCACGTCGAAGCCGCCGCACGCCGCCATTTCGGCCGCCTGCCGGCCGGTGCTCGCGATCTCCACCACGTGCCCCCGTTTCTCGAGCAGGCGTTTCACCAGTTGCTGATTCACCAGGTTGTCTTCCGCGAGCAGAATCGAGAGTTCCCGCTTGGGCTGCGACGCCGCCGTTCCCACCGCCACCAGCATGTTTTGCAGGCTTAACGTGTCGGTCGGCCGAGCATTTTCCTCAGACCCGGCGGCGGCCAGCGCCACGCGCGCCGTGAAGGTGAAGGTGCTGCCTTCGCCCGGTTTGCTCTCCACCCAAATGCGCCCGCCCATCATTTCAACCAGCCGCGAGCAGATCGCGAGGCCCAGCCCCGTGCCTCCGTATTTACGCGTGGTGGAACCGTCGGCCTGCCGGAACGCTTCGAAGATGATTTGTTGTTTGTCGGCCGGAATTCCAATCCCCGTGTCCCGCACCGCGAACTGCAGGGTGAGGGAATTCACGTCGGCCGCCGCGATCGTGATCGCCAGTTCGATTTCGCCGTCGGCCGTGAACTTCAGCGCGTTTCCCAGCAGGTTCATCAGCACCTGCCGCAGGCGATGCGGATCGCCCACCAGCCGGTCCGGAATCTCCTCCCCAATGCGGGTGTGGAAGGCGATGCCGCGCTTCTCGATCGCGAGCCGCACCATCTTGCCGGTATCGTGCGTGCATTGGCGCAGCGAAAACTCGATCGGATTCAGATCCAGCCGTCCCGCCTCGATCTTGGAAAAATCCAGGATGTCGTTGAGCAGCTCGAGCAGCGAGTGCGCCGAGAGCCGCGCCATATCCAGGTATTCGCGCTGCTCCGCGGTCAAATCCGTGCTCAACGCCAGATCTGTCATGCCGATCACACCGTTCATCGGCGTGCGAATCTCGTGGCTCATGTTGGCCAGAAACTCGCTCTTCAGCCGGTTGGTCTCGCGAGCCTCCTTCAGCAAATGTTCGATCTCGCGATTTTGCCGCTGCACGGTGGCGTTCTCCTGTTCCGTGCGCGCTTTCGCCTCAATCACCCGCTGCTTTTCTTCGGAGAGCTGGTGCGTTCGCTCGGCCACCGCGATTTCCAGGCGCATCCGTTCGTGTTCCAGGCGGCTCGTGCGCCGCGCCCACAGGAGCCTCCCCAAGCCCAGCGTCGCGAGTCCCGCCGCCACCCGGAACCACCACGCGAGCAGCCACGGCGTGTCTACCCCGAAACTGAAGCGGGCCGGCTCCGCGCTCCATAATCCCTGTGCGTTGCGCGCCTCCACTTCGAGTACGTACTGGCCCGGAGGCAGCTTCGGATAATTCAATTCCCGCTCCGACGTCTCCACCCAGGTGGGCGTTACGTTCGCCAGCCGATACCGGAAGCGCACCGAAGGCTCCTGCAGAAACGTGAGCGCCGCAAAGCGCACCTGCAACGAGTTTTCGCTATACGGATAGGTCTTCTCCGCGCCTGCCTCCACCGTTTGCCCGCCGATCTTGATCGACGTGAAGACCACCGGCGGCGGGACGTTTTTTGCGGGAAGCGCCGACGGCCGGTAGCGCGAAAGGCCGCGGCTCGTGCCGATCCACAGGCTGCCGTCGGCATCGGCATGAAACGCGCCGGTATTCAAGTCGTCCCAGATGAGGCCGTCCGAACGCCCGTAATGCCTCCACGCCCCGTGATCGAACTGATCGGCGCCATGGTCTGTGCCCACCCACAGGCGGCCCTTTGCGTCGAAGCCCAGAAACAGAACTTTGTCGGAATGTAAACCGTTGGCCGTGGAATAGTGCGTCGTTGTGAAGTCCGTCGTGAAGCGAGTTGTCGGGTACACCGGGCTCGCGTAGCCCGGGGCCTTGTCGTTGTCCGTCCCCGTCCCGCCGCCAAACGTGAGGTGCGTCACGCCATAAGCGTCCCGATATCCGACCCACAGCGAACCATCCGCGTCTTCGGCGATATGCGCCACCGTGTTCGATCGCAAACCATCGCGGACGGTGAAGCGCTTCCAGGTATCGAACTGGCTTCCGTCGCCCCCTCCCGGCGTCTCGAGCAGGAACAACCCTTCGCTGCTCGCCGCCCAAATCCGTCCGCGGCGATCCTGCATCACGTTTAGAAAATCTTCAGCGGGAACGTCGGGGGCGCTCCAGGCCGTGGCCCTCGAGGCCGCCTTCCATGTGGACTGCCGCTCAAAATGGATCGGGCTTTCAAACGTCGCGGCGCTCACACTGCGGAACAATCCCGTCCGCGTGGCGACCCACGCGCGGTGATTGCGATCCACGAAAATCGAACGGATCCCGCCCTCGGGAAGGCCTTCGGCGCGGCCCACACTGCGCAATTGTCCCGTTTTCGGATTCAACTGGCGCAGACCGCCGGGTTCCGCCCCGATCCACAGGGAGCCGTCCGCGTTCGCCGCCAGCGCCCGCACCATCTCGACGCCCGCGAGCGGCATCGAGTGCCATCGAATTTTTCCCGTGACTTCCGCGTCGCGCAAGTCATCCCGCCGGCCTTCTTCCGCGTAATTCAAACCGAACTGCGTCCCCGCCCATAGCCGCCCGTTCACATCGCGCGTGATGGACCAGATCGATTCCCGGCTCAGGCCCTCATGCGTCGTCCAGCCTTGCCATTCGTCGTACCCCAGCCAGCGCGCGAGACCCGACCCGAGCAGCCCGATCCACACCGATCCCTCGCGATCCTGCACCACGGCCGAGATGTCGTTCGCGGTGAGCCCCATGTCCGCGTCCACCACTTCCCATCCGTCCCGGCCCGCCCGCGCGAGCCCCCGATACGTCGGCACCAGCAGCGCGCCGCCCGGATCGAGCGCCAGCGTCGGATACGTGTTGTTCGAATCGGGAACGCCCGGCCGCAACTCGAACTTCTCCGATCCCGCGTTCCGCTGGTACAGACTGGTGGCGCTGCGCACCCACAGATTTCCATCCACGTCGCTGAGAATCGCGTCCCACCGATCCGCCGGCAATCCCTGCGCCGCGCCGATCTCCCGCGCCCCCTTGTCATCCAGAACGCAAAGCCCGACGCCACATCCGTAATAGACCGATCCCGCCGCCGCATACACGCTGAATACCGTGACCGGCGTCGCTCGCGCCGTCTCACTGGTCCGCGCTGCCCCATGCGCCCGGTCCGTCTCATTCGCCGGCGGAGCCTGAAGCGCGAACTGCATCCCTTTCGGCGACGGCGTCCCGATCACCAGCCCCTTGCTCGTCGCCAGAAATAAACGCCCCCGCCCGTCCGAGGCGATTCCTTCGCGTCCGATGACCCCGCTCGCGAGCGGAGAACCGACCGGCTCGAATCGTTGGCCGATCCTCCTGGCAAGCCCCGCATCCGTCCCCACCCACAATGTCCCGTCCGCGCTCTCGTGCAGCGATTCGATCCTCGTGCCCGGCAAACCATCCGCCGTCGAAAACGCCGTGAACCGGTTGCCGTCGTAGCGGTACAGTCCGTTTTGCGTCCCCGCCCACAGGAACCCCGCGCGTTCCTGCAGCACCACCTGTACGGAAAGGTTCTGTAACCCCTCATCCTCGCCATAGAATTTGAAGTTATATCGCTGCGCGTGCGCGTCCTGGACGAATACACCTCCCAGACACGCGAGGCCTAACAGAAAACATGTACGCCGTATTCGCACAGAGGATTAGGGGCTCCTCCTAAATTTCGGCGGTTCTTGTTGATTCCAACAGGGTATCCTTATAGCGGAGGGCGCAATTTCGAACCTCATGTCCGCACCCAATTCCAGCCTCCCGTTGGTTTCCGGAGTATCCGCTTCGGTGATCGGACAAGCCGACGCCTACCGCCGCAGTTTCCTGTCCGCCTCGCCCTTCAAGCACCTGGCGATGGAGGACTTTTTCGAGCCCTCCTTTGCCGAGCGTCTGCTCGCCGAGTTCCCCCGTTTCGATCCCGAACTTGCCCGCAACGAAATGGGCAAAATCGCCAACAAGGCGGTGAACACCCGAATTCGCGAAATCAGCCCGGCCTACCGGGAACTCTATGACATCATTGGGGGAAAATACTTTCTGGAGCTGATGAGCCACATCTCCGGGATCCCCGATCTGATCCTCGATCCGAAGATGTATGGCGGCGGAACCCACGAGAACCGCCACGGGCAGGAACTCGATCCCCATGTGGACTTCAACTACGACGAAGCGCAGCAGCTCCACCGCCGTCTGAACGTGATCGTCTACCTGAACAAAGACTGGAAAACCGAGTGGGGCGGAGCCATCGAGATCCATTCCAATCCGCGCGATCCCGCGACCAACCAGATCCGCGCCTTCGATCCGATTTTCAACCGCTGCGTCATGTTTGAGACCAACGAGATCTCCTGGCACGGCTTCCCGAAGATTGATCTGCCCCCCGCCGAGCGCGACCGTTCGCGCAAATCGATTTCGATTTATCTCTACACCCACACCCGCCCGGCCGAAGAAATCGCGCCGATGCATGGGACCTTTTACGTGCAGCGTCCTCTTCCGCCGCGCTTCCAGGCGGGGCGTACGCTCTCCCCCGCGGACGTCAAGGAGCTCCAGGATCTGCTGTGGCGACGCGACATCTGGGTGGAGCACTATCAGAAGCAGGAGCTCGAAAAGAACCGCGAATTGGACGAAAAAAATCGCGGCATTCTCAGCATGATGCAGAGCCATCAGCAGGAGATTGAGACGGCCAAAATCGCCCTCGCCGCGCTGGCAGAGGAGGAGCGGCGTCTCACCGAAGCGCTCCGCTACCACGTCGGAGAGCAAGCCCGGGAACGCGAAAAACACCAGGGAAGCTTCGCCAGCATCGGCGAGCTGACCCGCGAGCGCGACGCTCTGGAGCAGCGCGTGTCCGCGCTCACCCAGGCTCTCGAATTCCAGCTCGAGAACCTGCGTCTCCCGGTGCTCGGCTACGCCGTTCAGGACGGTGCCGCGGCCGGCGTTCACGCGGATCTGTGGATCGACCCCCGCGCCGAGGTACGGATTCGCCCCGTCGTTCGCTTGAATGGACTGCGGCTGGAGGGCTGGCGTCCGGAAGGCTCTCCCACCGCCACGCTGCGTATGAGCGTGGAGGAAACCAGCGCGGAAATGCAGGTCTCCGGCGGCGCTTTCACCCTGGAGCTGCGCCTGCCGCGCCCCGCGCGCGAGCCCTTCCAGGTCGCGATCGATTGTGGCGCCCTCCCGCGCATGGAAACCGACACCCGCGAGCCTGCCTTCCGGTTGCTCGAGCTGCGCACCCTCCATCCCCTCGTCCCTCTGCTCAAGAAAACGGTGTAGCCGCCGGTTTCCCTGCCCTCCCTCGTCCCCACCAGGTCATCCCGAGCGCCAGCGAGGGAGCTGTTTCTGCGAGACCGCCCTTTTCGCTAACCGTCATCCCGAGCTTGTCGAGGGACCTGCTTTTTCCTGTCGGGCAAGCTTCAGCTTGCAGCGCGCTTCAGCGCGCCACATAAAAGTGACCCAGCCCCTTGCGTGAGCTAGGGGCTCACACAACATCCGCAGGGCCTGACTTCCTCCACCCGTCATCCCGAGCTTGTCGAGGGACCTGCTGTTTCCTGTGGGGCAAGCTTCAGCTTGCAGCGCGCTTCAGCGCGCCACATAAAAGTGACCCAGCCCCTTGCGTGAGCTAGGGGCTCACACAACATCCGCAGGGCCTGACTTCCCCCGCCCGTCATCCCGAGCTTGTCGAGGGACCTGCTGTTTCCTGTGGGGCAAGCTTCAGCTTGCAGCGCGCTTCAGCGCGCCACATAAAAGTGGCCCAGCCCCTTGCGTGAGCTAGGGGCTCACACAACATCCGCAGGGCCTCTGACTTCCCCCGCCCGTCATCCCGAGCTTGTCGAGGGACCTGCTGTTTCCTGTGGGGCAAGCTTCAGCTTGCAGCGCGCTTCAGCGCGCCACATAAAAGTGACCCAGCCCCTTGCGTTAGCTAGGGGCTCACACAACATCCGCAGGGCCTCTGACTTCCCCCGCCCGTCATCCCGAGCTTGTCGAGGGACCTGCTTTTCGTAATTCTGCGGTAAGGTAAACGAAGTGAAACCCCGTATCGCTGTCGTTGGAGTCGGCTCGTTCGGCCGCAATCATCTGCGTGTGATCGATCAATCAGAGAAGGCTGACTTAGCCGGGATCGTCGAACTGGACGCCGCGCGCGCCGAAGTCGCCGCCGCCAACCACCATTGCCCTGCGTTCGCGAGCATCGAGGAACTCCAGGGCCTCGCAGACGCCGCCATCGTCGCCACACCCACCGTCGCGCATTCCGCCATTGGATGCCGGCTCTTGGAAATGGGGATCGACGTTTTAGTCGAAAAGCCCATCGCGCACACCATCGAAGCCGCGCGCGCTCTGGTCGACGCCGCGGACCGCTCGGGACGCATTCTCCAAATCGGCCATCTGGAGCGCTTCAACCCGGCCGTCATCGCGCTTGGAAAAGCCCTCGGCACGCCCCTTTTCTTCGAAATTCACCGCCTCAGCGAATTCAGCCCGCGGTGTCTCGACGTGGACGTGGTGCTCGATCTCATGATCCACGACATCGATATCGTCCTTTCGCTCACCGGCCAGGTTCCCGACGAAATTCGCGCCGCCGGCATCCGCATTCTTTCTGAGAAAGTGGACATCGCCAACGTCCGCCTGCAATTCCCCTCCGGATGCGTCGCCAACCTCACCGCCAGCCGCGTTTCCACCGAGCGCGTCCGCAAGCTGCGCCTGTTTCAGCCCCACGAGTACATCTCGCTCGACTACGGCCGCCAGGAAGCCGTACGCTTTCGCGTGAAACCCCCTCTCGCCATCGATTTCGCTCCGCTCCCTTCCGTCAAGGACGAGCCGCTCCGCCTGGAGCTCGAAAGCTTCTTTGAAAGCGTGGCCACGCGCCGCGCGCCCGTCGTCACCGGCCGCCAGGGATTGGCCGCCCTCGAAGTCGCCCAGGCAATCCTCGATAGAATTGAAGAGCACGCGCTCCAGGTTGCAGCCACGCTTCGCTCGGCGGAAGCCACGGGCTAAACAAACCCGGGAGCCGGGCAACGTCGCGGTCTTTCACGGCGTCGTTACAAAGAGATATCCGTCAGTATGGCCGCGCAGGGCGACAACGAACTAAATTTACTTCGGGAATGGCGGGAGCCGGTGACCGCACGCCGCTTGGGACGGGCCGTGCTTGGTTCCCTGATCTTTCACTTCATTCTGATCGGGTCCTTCATCCTCGCTCCCGATACCGCGAATTTTCACGACCTGCCCCTGCTCGCCTCCCGTCCGCGCGTCGTGCCGCTTTATTTCCCGGTCGAGCTCACCCAACACGACGCCAACCAGGGCAAAATCACCAAGACCCTCGACGTCCGCAGCAAGCCCGCTCCCGCGTCGGTTCCGCAGGCTCCCCGGTTCCGCGCTCCCACCCCTGTTCCCATTCCCGCGCTGCCCGCGCCGGTGCTCGTTGAACCGCCCAAGATAGAAGCCGAGGCCGCTCCGCCCCCGCCGCCTCCTCCTTCGGCCGGGCGTCTGCCTCAGGTCGCGCCCCCTCCTCCCGATAAGCCCAAACTCGCTTTCGAAAGCGTGGGAGCCGGCGGCACCCAGCCGCGCATTTCTTTGAATCAGAGCATCTCGAAAGTGCCCGACCCCCGCACCGCGGCCGACAACGCGATGCGCGCCTCCACCCAGCCCGGCCAGGGCTCGGCCGGCCTCATGGTCGGAGATATCGAAGAAATGAGCGTCGCCCCCACCCTCAATCAAACCTCCGTTCCCGGACCCGTGCGCAGTAATCTGCAACTTTTGAGCGATCCGAAAGGCGTCGACTTCAAGCCCTATCTGATCCAGGTCCTGAGCGCCGTCCGCACCAACTGGCTCGCCGTGATTCCCGAGAGCGCGCGCCTCGGACGCCGCGGCCGCGTGCTCGTACAGTTCATCATCGATAAGCGTGGCGGCATTCCCAAATTGGTAATCGCCGAATCGTCGGGAGCCGCCGCTCTCGATCGCGCCGCCGTCGCCGGCATCAGCGCGTCCAATCCTCTCCCACCTCTTCCCTCCAACTTCCAGGGCAGCGAAATCCGCCTGCAGCTTGCTTTTTCGTATAATCAACCGACTCGATGAATCCCGACCGGAAGCGCCGTTTCCAGTACGCCATGGCCACCTACGCCGTGCTCGCGATTCTCGCCGGATTTACCCTTACCGGCACAATCCTGATCGCTACTCTTCTCTTTTTGGGACTGTTCGCCGTGAAGACCTGGCTCGCAGTACTCAAAGACAGGGCTGACTAAGACTGCGTAAGGACCATGGTGAGAGCATTTTAGTTCTCCCCTAAGGTGATCCTTCTAGGTACGAAGTCTGCCTTAGCCCTTAATCTCATATCAAGCCGGAGGTTTTATTCCGTTCTGAACGCCCGAATTGCCAGGGCGCGAGGAGCGATCTGTTCCGGTTTAGGAAAACTCGTGGGAAACCGGTTTCAAAATGGAACATCGTGGCGCGGACCTGCATCCGCCGCGATCGCTCGACTCGCCTTTCGAGAGCTTCCCCATCCCGCCTTTGCCCTGCGTTTTCAAACGCTAAGGCCCGTCCCTCGTTCCGCGCGCGGAAGCTCTTCGACGTCCGTCGGATGTTCTCTTGAGCGATGGTGGGGGGCTTGCTCTTCGACAGGTACCGGAGGAAAGCAAACGTCGTGACCATGACCAAACGCACCAGCAGTTCTCTACAGGCAAGCGCGGCCGGCGCGGGAGTGGGCGCGGCCTGCAGTCAGGCCTGTAGTCCAATGCCCAAGACGTCTATCACCCTGGTCGTAGGAACACGACGCCGGAAGCTTCCGGCCAAGCCTATGGGTCTCAGCGCGACCGCGCGCACGAACGTCGTGGACGCGGCTCAGGCCAAAGCGGCTGCTCAAGCCAAAGCCGCTGTCCAGGCGGCTGCGCAGGTGAAAGCCGCCACGCAGGCGGCTGCTCAGGCCAGAGCTGCGGCCGCTCACGAAGCCAAAATGGCGCGCCGCGACCGCGTCGTTCTGGAGCATCTTCCGCTGGTGAAAGCCATCGCCGTGCGGGTGCACGAAAACCTTCCGGTTCACGTGGAGATGGACGACCTCGTCCACGCGGGCGTGCTCGGACTGTTCGACGCCGCCAGCAAATACAATCCCGATAAGCAAGTTGCTTTTTCGAGCTACGCCAAGCACCGCATCAAGGGCGCGATCCTCGACAGTCTGCGCCAGCTCGATTGGGCGTCGCGCGACATGCGCCGCCGCCATAAGCAGGTGGAAGCCGCCACGCGGGAGCTGGCCGCCGAATTGAAGCGCAATCCGACCGAGGCCGAAGTGGCCAACAAGCTCGGCATCGATCAGAACCGCTGGCGCAGCATGATGCTGGACCTGCGCAACGTGGGCCTCGTTTCGGCCTCCACGCGCTCCACCGATAACGAAGATCTCCCCGCGCCGGATTTCCCGAGCAAGCCCGAAACGCATCCGGATTCCATCTGCGCCCGGGAGCAGCTGCGCAGCGTGCTGGGCGTCGCCATTCAGACCCTGCCGGAGCGCTATCAGAAAGTCGTCTCGCTCTACTACACCGGCGAAATGACCATGAAAGAAATCGGCACCATTCTCGGCATCAATGAAAGCCGCGTCTCGCAGATCCATAAAGCGGCGCTCGAGAAGATGGCCGTCGCGCTCGAATCGAACGGCATCACCTCCAGTCAGGCGTTCTAATCGTCTCACCAGTCCCGCGGCTCCCCCCGTCGCGCTGCACACCGCTGCAATCGCACGAAACGCGGACGCTCGGAACAGTCTCGGCCTTACGATGGACCTGTAGCCCTGTGCGCGTCACTGCGCGCAGGGAGTCGGATTCCGCTGCGCTGCAATGATTTCGCGTGTTCGCCTGCCCCGCGCGTCCCCATCGCCTGTTACAAGAGAAGCAAGAGGCGGGTTCTGCCATCGGAAGCCGGCCGCGAGACGCGAGCGAGTGCTAGCCTCCATCGTGTTCAGCGCACATCAGTCGCCACCGTGCTTCTGGAGCGATGTGCCGAGACGTCACGAGCGTTACAGTGTACCGACCGTCACGAGCGTCAAAGTGAACCCACGCCGTTGCGGGAAAACAAACGGCTGCGCCTGTCGAGTAACAAAACGGCAGTCCGCCACCGAGCGGGTTAACAACCGGAGGAAGCGCGCTTCCGCATCAGGAATTCGAAACACGGGAGACACCGTCAGGAGGCAAACCGGATCAAGGTGGGACGGGGCCTTATAACCCGCGGCGGACTCTCAGTCCGCCAATCTAGCGAGAACGAGCGGCCCGCATTGCAACCGGCGGAGCCGTCCGGATTCCTTCGAAACGAATCCTCGCATGTCATCCCGAGCGCAGTCGAGGGATCTGCTGTTTGTCCCTGTCTCCTATTTCCGGGAGGCCGTAGTGTGTCTTGACGCCCTAGTTCTTCCCGATCGCCTTCTTGAAATCTTCCATCGTCACCAGCCTCCCGTGGATCGGCGTAATCTGCTGGACGTCCAGCTTCAGCCGCTGGATGTTCTCGTATAAATTCAGCATCTCCTGCGTGGGCGGAGCGGCGGGCGCGCCGGCCGCCGCGGGCGTATACACATCGGCCTCCACCAGAACTTTTTCCTTCGGCAGATACGCAATCAGCATCGGATCGGCGTGATTGGTTCCCTGCAGGCGATACAGTTCGATCGAGCGGCCGCCGCCGCTCAAAACGCGTTTCTCCTCCACCGCTTCGATCACCGGCTTTTTCCCCGATTTTACGAGCGCATCGGGATGAACCGTATGCGGCTGCGCCCACACCTTTTCGTAATACGCTTTGTCGGCCCCCGAGGCGACAATCGTCGCGCCTTCCGCGGCGCACGCGCGAACCCCGGAGGAGTGATCGAAATGATGGTGCGTGTTGACGGCATAGCGGATCGGCTTGTTGGGGATCGCGGATTTCACCGCGGCGATCACCGCGAGCGTGCGCTCCTCGCTCAAGGGACATTCGATGAGCGCGACGCTGTTGCCGAGCTCCACCGCAACGCTGTGATGCGTGCCGCCGGTCAGATAAAACACCCCGTCCGCGATCTTGGTGGTCTCCACCTTTTGGGGAGGCGCCTGCGGGGTGTGTTCCACCGCTTCGGGCACCGGGAACACAACATAGGGATTGTTCGCGTCCACCTTGGTCACCGTCAGGTCGAGCACTGGAAATCCGCCCTGTTTTTGCAGAATATGGGTGGGAAATAAAACATCCGTGGGAATTTCGCCGAGGTCTTTATAATCGCTGTATGTGGTTTCGGTGACCGTGTCGCCGAGCACCGGATTGTCGCCGGTGGTTTCCACCTTCGCCACCTGATTTTTCGCGTTCAGCGTCATCTTCACGGTGACGCCCGCAAGGCCGCCCGTCAGCGGGAACGTCACTACCGTGGAGCCGCCCTCCTTCGCGACCTTCGCGTCGTTCGCCACGCGTTCGGCGGCCTTCAGGACGCCATGCGGAGTGGTCCACATTTGCAGCAGACGATCGTTCAATGCCGCGGGCGCGGGCGTCGCCGTCGAGCCCTTGAGGAACCCTGCGCCCGGCACGCTCTCGTTCCACGCATACATCCCGTTCACCACCTGGATCTGGCGCTGCGGCGCGGCCAGCGGCAAGCCCCCTCCCTGCAGCGGACCATCCGGATTGCTGCGCGTAATATCGACGCGCATCGCGGGCGTGCGGTAGCTGTAGCTTGCGTGATACGTAATCTTAAACGCCGGCCACGGGCCGTCCGGACGGTACGCCTGTCCGAAATTATAGTTCGTGCCGGTCGCCCACACCTCCATCGTGTTGATGGCGTCCACGCGCTGCGGGCCGCGAATCATCCCCAACGCATACTCGGCTGCCTTGATGGTGGCGAGCGCGTCCTGCGCGTGAACTCCAGGGGCGGCCATCGCCCCCAGCATCACCAGCGCGCCGTAGCGAATTCGATTCATCTCGGTGGATTCCTTTCCTCTTCCGCCGCGCTCCTAGTGATGGTCCTTCGTGACCAGATGCGATAAATCGCGTTCCACGCAGGGAAGCGATTCCGGGAGCTCCGCCTTGGGATCGCTAATCAGGGTCACCACGCGTGGATTCATCACCCAGGGCTTCAGCAGCACGTCCGGATCTTCCACGGTCGCCTGCCAGGTGAGCGCGTTGCCCTCGCGATGCAGCCGTTCGATCACATGCATGTTTTCGCTGTGGAAATAGCCGCCGATATCGAGCCAGCTGATATCGTTGAATCCGATTGTATCCACCACCAGCGTGTCGCCGTCCCAGCGCCCGATCGATTCGCCTTTCCACGTCCCGTCCAGATCCTGGAGCGGGGTGTGCGCCCGCCCGTCCACCGGGATGACTCGATACTGATCGCCCCAGCCCTGCGCCGGCGGCGTGACGTAGAGAAACACCAGCTCCCGCGCGGTCTGCACGATCTTCATCGGGGGACCCATGCGGGGGACGCCCGCCGGCATGCAACCGTACGACGGATCCTCCGTGTTGCCGTTCTGATCGAACTTCTGGACCTTCTCCCAGTATTCGGGTTTGTACAACGGCTTGTTCGAATCCGCCCGCCGGATCAGTGCGAAATCGCGCTCGAAATTCAGCAGGCTCGCGTCGCGCGACGCCAGATTACTGGTCAACGGATCGTCGCTTTTGACGAAGACGCTGTTTCCTCCGCCGGTCCACAGGCCGTTCAGATCGGGATGCCCGTCGGACAGTCGCGGCGTCGAAGCCGGACTGCTCTGCGCCAAGACGCGCGCGGGCAGGAATAGAAGAGCCGCAGACAGCGCAATCGCGAATCCGCTCCCGAGGCTCGCACCCGGTTTGCGATTTGTCGTGTCTTTTTTCGAAGGCCGCATGGTCTTGGTTGGCGCTCTCTAGTGATGTTCCTTGGTCACCAGATGGGATAAATCCCGTTCCACGCACGGCAGCGTTTCGATAAGAGTCGCCTGCGGATCGGAATTGAGACGCTGCACCCGCGGATTCATCGTCCACGGTTTCAGAAGCACGTCGGGATCTTCCACGGTGGCCTGCCAGGTGAGCGTGTTGCCCTCCCGGCGCACGCGTTCGATCACGTGCATGTTCTCGCTATGGAAGTAGCCGCCGTAATCGAGCCAGCTTGTATCGTTAAAGCCGATGCTGTCGACCACCAGAGTATCGCCCTCCCAATGCCCGATCGATTCGCCCTTCCATGTCCCGTCCAGATCCTGGAGCGCGGTGTGCGCGCGCCCGTCCATGGGGATGACGCGGTACAGATCGCCCCATCCGCGGGCTGGCGGCGAGACATAGAGGAACACGATTTCGCGCGCCGTCTGCACGATCTTATCGGGAGGTCCCATGCGCGGCACGCCCGCCGGCATGCATCCGTACGAAGGATCCGCTTCATTTCCGTTCTGATCGAGCTCCTGCACCTTCGCCCAAAATTCGGGACGGTAAAGAGGCCGGTTGGTGTCGGAACGGCGCAGCAGAGCCCCGTCGCGTTCGTAGTTGACCAGGCTCCCGTCGCGCGAAGGAAGATTCGCTACGTTCGGATCATCCGAAGGAAGATGCGGACCGTTCACCGTGGTGGCGTTCCACAATCCGTTCAGATCGGGATGACCGTCGGGTGTGCGCGGCATCGCACTCTGCGCGACCATAGCCGGTCCGGCCAACGCCATCGCTATCCTAACAACCGCGAGCCATCGGTTCATGCTTCTGATCTTCATTCTTAGTGATGCTCTTTGGTCACCAGATGGGACAAATCGCGCTCGCTGCACGGAAGCGTTTCCTCGAGCGTCGCCTTGGGATCGGGATTCAAGCGCAGTTCGCGCGCATTCATCACCCAGGGCTTCACTAAAACGTCGGGATCTTCCACCGTGGCTTGCCATGTAAGCGTGTTTCCTTCGCGGCGCAGCCGTTCCACCACGCGCATGTTCTCCGAATGAAAATAACCCCCGATATCGAGCCAGCTCGTGTCGTTGAACCCGATCGTGTCGATCACCATGGCGTCGCCTTCCCAATGCCCGATGGCCTCGCCGCGCCAGGTGCCGTCGAGCTCCGCGAGCGGCGTGTGCTTACGGCCGTCGATCGGGACCACGCGGTAGGTGTCCTGCGGACCGGCGTAGAGAAGAATCAGTTCGTCGGCGGTCTGCACGATCTTCATGGGAGGTCCCATGCGCGGAACGCCGAGCGGCATGCAGGAGTACGAAGGGTCTTCCTGATTCCCGTCCTGATCGAGCTTCTGAACTTTTTCCCAAAACTCCGGCCGGTAAATCGGCTTGTTCGGGTCCATGCGGCGCACCAGTGCATTGTCCCGTTCGAAGTTGACCAGCGTCCCATCGCGCGCCGCCAGAATCAAACCGACCTTTTCGCCGGAAGCGTACACGCGCGCCGGAACCGCGCCGTTCCAAACGCCGCTGAGATTCGGATGCGCAGTCGCGCCCGTCTGCGCGAACATCATCTGTGCGACCAATGACCCCGCGAGCCACAGCGGGGCGGCCGTTGCGCGAAGCGGGAAGTGACGCGGGAACCGAAGGGTCATGAGCAAACCTCCTGTGAGCCTCCCTGCGCTATTTGGCGTTGGGATCGTCGGTCCAGATGGTGAACACGCGGCCGTCGGATAAGGTGATCGTTTTGACCAGGCCGGAATCCGTTCCATCCTTGGCCAGAACGCCGTTGATTGTAATGCTGTCGCCGGCCTTCAATCCGCCGCGATCGGCGCGGCTCAAACCGGCCTTGCGCAGCGCGCCCGGACCGGCCATTTCAAAGGCCCAGTGCTTCACGTCGCCGGCCGAATCCTTGACGTCTACAAAAAGGTAGGAGTGCGGATTGATCCACTCCACTTTCGTGACGGTTCCGGTGAGCTGGATGGGCTTATCCAAGTCGAACTGCGCCTGCACGGAATGGTGCGCGAGCACAGGAATCGCCGCCATTATCAGCACCGCCACCCCGAGAAATCCCCTGAACCGCGTAGCCATTTGCCACCACCTCCCCTATAGGGGTTACCAGAAGGGCAAATCGCTGTCAAGCCTGAGCGCGGTTCGGCTGCTTGGTTCACGCTCCCAGGCGAACGCCTGGCGTGGGAAGAGCCGCGACTCCGGCGTCCTGAACGCCTCTCTCCCAGCTCGCGATTCGCCAATAGACCAACCCTTGGACAAGCTCAACGCGCCGATAAATCCGAACGCGCCCACGTATTCTCCATGCGAAAGGCCGATGAACCAGCCGACCGCAACGGGTCCCGCGGCCCCCAGGACGTTGCCGATGCCGACGCATAGGCCGGTCGCACGGCCGATCTGATCCGGCTCGACCAGCTCATGGAGCAGCGCCGTATTCGCGGCGCCCTGCGTGATGGGAGCGGCCATCGAGGTTACGAGCAGCAACATCGACGAGCAAGTGAACGGAGCGTTTACGCCCGCGACGATGAAGATCGCCATGGCGAGCGCGGCCCATGCGCCCACACTCGCGCGCGTGCGCGAGTCCCGAGCTTTCGCGCGATCTCGCACATTAGCCGATCCACAACGCGAGCAGACCACGGGAATCAGATACGCCGCCGCGACCGACCAGCTCATGGTGGAGAAGGCGAGTCCCCGCACTTTCGTGAGATAGCTGGGAATCCAGGTAGTGAGTCCGAAGAAAGCCGCCACCAGGCAAGCGTGGCAGAACGCGATCATCCAGAAAACCGGCGTGCCAGGAATCGCACGCCGCGCGCGAGGCTGGAGTGAATTCGCACCCGGCTGCGCGGAAGGGCGATTCTGCCACGATATATTGCGCTCTTCGGCGCGATTCACCCAGCGCGAATCCGCCGGCTCATCGGGCGCGAGCCACAGAAACACGCGGCAGAACGATCATGGCGGAGAGTCACGCCGCACACCAGAACAACCGCGCGCCAGCCGCTGAAGAGAAGAATCGAGGTGACGAACGGAAGGCCGATCGCGATGCCGATCTGCGCGCCGTTGAACCAGAACGCCTGGATGCGGCCGTGCTCCCCGCGGGCGAACCAGCGGCCGACATATTTATTGCACACCGGCCACAGGCCGCCTTCCGCGAGCCCCAAAGCGAAGCGCGCCGCGTACATTCCGCCGAGGCTCCCCGCTCCACGCGCACCACATCGTGGCGAGCACCCAGCCGATCACCCCGATCAGTGCGGAGCTGCCGCGCGCCGATCCGGTCGACCACGAAACCCCACAGCATCAGCGAGAGTCCGTAGCCGTAGAAAAACGCGCTCGAAATAAAACCCAGGCGGGCGTGCTGCGCCGAGCGCTCCGAGATCGGCCGCGAACTTCGAATCGGCGATCAGGACCGACACGTTCGATTTGTCGATCTGATTCACCATCACGAAAATCAGGAGAATCGGCGCGATCAGCCACCAGCGTACGGACGTGGCGTCCGGCGGGCGCGCCGGTGCGGGATGGATGTTCCGCGGCCATGATCCTCAAACCGGGAAAACGAGCAGTCCCGGAATCAGCGAAGTATCGTAAATCACGCGCAGCTCCGCGAAGCGCGCGCCTTCCGGGGTGAAAACGATCGACGCGCGATACTTGCCTACCATGAATACCTTGCTCATCTCGTCCTGGGAGGTCTCAAACACCGAGAAGCTCCCGCCCGCCGAATGGACGCCGCCGGTTTCGCCCAGCATGCGGACGGGGCTCGCCACGTGGCGCATATAGCGCGGCGAAAATACGCTGGCATTGCGGATCGCGACCACGCGGTCCCGCAGCATGCCGCGGCTCAGGCAGGACCAGGTGGCGAGCGGAAGATCGCGCTCCACATTTTCCCGCGCCACGATTTTATACACGCCCGTTTCCGTGAAGAAATCCGGCCATTCCTCGAAGCGCTCCTCGTCGAGGCAGTCCATATAGGCGTCGAACAGATCCTGCACGGCGGACTTTGCGGCGGCCGCGTCTCCAATGAGAACGGTTTCCATTAAGTTCAGCTCCTAGAGTCCCATGTACTGCCGGTAGCACCGGTACATCGCGCGAATGGCCGATTCGGTCACCATGTGATTCACGTTTTCCCAACCGCGTCCGCCCAATTCGACGAACGCGCTGCGATCGGCGCCTTCGATGAAACTCTTCTGGCAGACTTCGAGCGCCTCGGTGTCGTCGATCGAAACCAGTCCCGCCGGTCCCATCAGGTTCGCCTGTTTCAGGCGATAGCCCGCCATTTGTTCGTCGTCGTCACTGTACCCGAAGAAGTCCCAGATCAGATCGAACTCCCCGGGGCCGCGCGTCACGATCTGGCGCAGCGCGAGCGTATTGGTCTGCTGCTGGACGATCAGGCCCGGAAAGATGGTCTGCATGACCACCGTATTTTCGTCGGGAAATTCTTTGCGGCGTTCGAGCAGAGATGGATCGTGCAGCACGTAATCCGCCTTCAGATTCGCGATCTCCGCCGTTCCCGCCGATTGTTTCTGATCGCCTTTGCGGGACACGAGCACGGCATGGCCGCCCGATTGGTCCATTTCCACTTTGGATTTCTGATCGGCGCGGAACAACCCGAACGACACCAGGAACACGTGCAGGAGGCTCGCATGATACGGGTCCTTGATGTTCTCCATCATGAGCTTCCAGTTGGAGCGGACGCGCTGGCTCATGCGTCCTAGCAGCCGCAGAGGACGGCCGTCGAAGACCCGCTCAAAGTACGACGTCATCAGCGGCCCCAGGTATTCGCGGACCGGCATCATAGACAGGTGGAAGGAGACGAAGACCACACCGTTCACCGCTTCCACTTTCAGGTTCTGCAGATTGTGGTCGCTCAATTGAAAATCTTCGGGCATGCCGCCGGCGCGGCCGTCGCCCTCGGGTACGCCCCGGCGAAAGGGGACGGCCAGCAGCTTCCCCGCCAGGTCGTAACGCCACTGGTGATAAATGCAAGTGAAATCCTTGGCGTTGCCGTAGCGGGAACGGCACACGGCGGAGCCGCGATGGGCGCAACGATTCACGAACCCGTGCAGCGCGCCGTCCTTCGATCGCACGATGACCACCGGACAATCTCCCACAAAGGTCGATTTGAAGTCGCCCGGATTTGGAATTTCCGCCTCAAGCCCTGCGTAGTTCCACGTCGGGCCCTGAAAAATGCGGCGCTGTTCGCGCTCATACACGGAAGGGTCCAGATAAACCCAGTAAGGGATTCGCGCAACGCCCTCGGCGGGCCAGACCTGCGCAAATGAGGACGCCTCGGTACCGATCATGATTGCCTCCGCGGCAGCGTGACATGTGGACACGCGGCCGGCGAATGTCATTATAGGATGCCTCAGGAACAGGACGCCTCGGCATAGCCCTGAACGGGCGAATTTTGACCGATCCGGAAGAGCCCTGATTCACGCCCGCGCGATGCGTGCCGATAACAGCTCTTGGGAAGGCGGCGCGGGTTCATCCCGGCCGGGACGCACGTCCGCGCGACCTCGCAGATGTGAGGCCGGGGATGTGAGGTCCCGGATGCAAGGCTCCGGATTTTAGACGCCGGACTCAGGAAAAGAGGCACTCGATGCTCGAGAAGCACATCATCGTCGAACTGGCGCAACGGCTCGATCAGGCCGAAAAGAGCCGGACCCAGATCCGCCAGTTTTCGCTCGAATACCCGGACCTGTCGATCGAGGAAGCCTACATGATTCAGAAACATTGGATTCACTTGAAATCCAAGGCCGGGCGCGAGGTGAAGGGTCACAAGATCGGCTTGACCTCGAGAGCCATGCAGGTGGCTTCCGACATGAAGGAGCCCGATTACGGAGCGTTGATTGACGACATGTTTTTCGCCGACGGATGCGCGCTGCCGATCGAGCGATTTATCGCGCCGCGCGTGGAGGCGGAGCTGGCGTTTATTCTGGGCAAGCCATTGAGCGGCCCCCGCTGCAATATCTTCGATGTGCTGAACGCGGTGGAATACGTGACGCCCGCGGTGGAAATCATCGACGCGCGGATTCAGCGGCTCGATCCCGAAACCAAGGCTACGCGCAAGGTGACCGATACGATCGCCGATAATGCCGCCGGCGCGGGACTGCTGCTCGGGGGCCGGGCGTTCAAACCGCTCGACGGCGATATGCGGTCGATTACCGCGCTGATGTATCGCAACGGAGCGATCGAGGAGACGGGGATCGCGGCAGCGGTGCTGAACCACCCGGCGAACGGGGTTGCGTGGCTCGCCAACCGGCTCGCGCCCTATGGAGATACGCTGAAGGCCGGCGAAATCATCCTGGGCGGGTCCTTCACGCGGGCCGTGCCGGCCTATGCCGGCGATACGTTCCACGTCGATTACGGCCCGTATGGCGCCATTTCCTGGCAGTTTGTTTGAAACATATTTGAGCGTTCCTGGCGGGGAGGGCCGCGCTCGCGTACCCTGAAATTGTGTTCTCCCCGGGTCCAGGTACGATCGTCACCGGCAGCACGCCGGCGAGCCGCCTGCTGCTTCGTGATTTCGATGTCGCGCGCCGCGCTGGGGGAGCCCGGGTCTGGGACACTCCGGACATCCTGCCGCGCGGGGCGTGGCTGCGCCGCGCCTGGAGGGAATGCGCCTGGAGCGATCCCGTCTCCACTCCCTTGTTGCTCACTCGCTGGCAGGAACTCGCGCTGTGGGAGCAAGCCATCGACTCGGCGTCGCGCGACGTTCTATTAAACGCGCACGCGACCGCCTCGGCGGCACGTCAGGCCTGGCAGCTCCTGCACGCGTGGGACGCGGCGTCCGATGCGCCCAGCGAATCCGTCTTTGACGTGTCGGACGACTCGCGCGCGTTTTATTCCTGGATGCGGCAAGTTCGCGAGCGGTTGCGGGAGCGCGGCTGGATCACCAGCGCGGAGCTCCCCGGCGCGCTGCTCACACGAGTTCGCGATCGCGAGACGGTGCCGATTCCAGACCGCGTGACCTTCACCGCGTTCGATGAAATCGCCCCGGCCGACGGCCGTTTGTTCGAGGCGCTTGGAGCACGCGAGGTCCCCCGGCCATCGTGTGCCGGACGCGCGGCCCTCGCCCCGTGTCACGATTCGGCAGACGAGCTCGCGCAGGCGGCCGTGTGGGCGCGCCAAAAATTAGAAGCGAGCCCGGAGCCGGAGTCGCTTAGGCTCGGCGTCTTTGTTGCAGGACTTCCAGCGCTCGCGGCGCTCGCCGAACGCATTTTCGACGATATCCTGCACCCCGCATGGGGATTTCGGGGAGCCCCGCGGGCCTTCGCGGTATCCGAGGGCGAATCCTTGCGCGAAACGCCGATCGCGAGTGCGGCGCTCGGGACGCTCCGCCTGCTCGGCGAAGTACCGCGCGACGACGCGGCCCTACTGTGGCGCTCTCCGTTTCTCCGGATCGAACCGGGCGAAGCTTCGCGGCTTGATACCGAACTCCAAAAGAGGCGGGCCGAACACGCGAGCGTCCGCATGGAGCCGGTGCGGCGCCGCTTGCCCGGGATGTCCGCTGCCGCTGCTACGCTCGCGTCGCGCTTGCGGCCGAGCGAATGGAGCGCGGCGTTCTCAAGGCTTCTCGATCTCGCCGGTTGGCCCGGCGCTCGCGCACTCAATGCATCCGAGAACCGTGCGCTCGAAGCGTGGAAGGATCTCCTTTCGGAGTTCGCGCGCTTGGACGCGGTTCTTCCCGCGATCTCCGCAGTCCGGGCGATCTCGCACCTGGAGAGGATGGCGGCCGGTACAAAAGTCGCGCGCGGGCCGGAAGGAGCCGATGAGAAAGCCTCCGTGCAGATCCTGGACCTGAGCGAAACGGTGAACGCGCGTTTCGATGGGCTGTGGATTACGGGACTCGATGCCGGCGCGTGGCCGCCGCGCCCCCGGCCCAATCCGTTCCTGCCGCTCGCGCTGCAACGAGCCGCGGGAATGCCGCACGCGTCGCCGGAACGCGCATCCGCGCAGGCCGCGCGCGTGATGGACCGGCTGTTTGCTTCGGCGCCCGAAGTGGTCTGCAGTTTCGCGGAGTACTGCGGCGATGAGCAACAGCGGCCCAGTCCTTTGATCGCCGCGCTGCCGCTCGCGCCCATGTTCTCGGAGCCCACGACCGCGCTGCGCAGTGTCTTCCTGAGCGCGCCGGAACTCGAAGCGCGCCCGCTCGACGAACCGGTTCCTCTACACGCGGGCGGAGTTCAACGAGGCGGAGTGCAAGTTCTGGCGGACCAATCGGCATGTCCGTTTCGCGCCTTCGCGACGCACCGGCTGGGCGCGCGGGAGAGCGATGCGGAAGACCTTGGCCTAACGCCGGCGGATCGCGGATCGGTGCTGCACAGGGCGCTGGAACTTCTATGGAGCGAATTGCAAACGCAGGAGCGTCTGCGGGCGTCAGCGCCCGAAGCCCTCGAAGCGCTGATCCGGGCCTCTGTCGCGGCGGCGCTCGAGCCGTTCTTCGCGTCGTGGGAAGCGACTCGCGCGCGCGATCAGTTTCATATGCTCGAACAGTCCCGGCTCGAAGGGCTGCTTGCGGAGTGGCTGAAGGTGGAAAAGCAGCGCCCGGACTTTACGGTGATTCAGAGCGAGAACGCGCGCACCGTGGAAACCGGGGGCTTGCAGCTTGTGATCCGCGTGGACCGCGTCGATCAATATGCGAACGGGACCCACGCGATCATCGACTACAAAACATCCAAAGACATTTCTCCGAAAATGTGGCAGGGCGAGCGGCCCGAAGCGCCCCAGCTTCCGCTGTACGCCGCGACCAGCGCTGTACCGGTATCTGAAGTTGCCTTCGCTCAAATCGCGGCCGGAGCGATCGAATGGAAGGGCCTGTACGGAAACGAACTCGCCCGGGAGCTTCCCGTGTGGCGCGCGGTCACCCAAAAGCTCGCGGAAGATTTCCGGCAAGGCCGCGCGGACGTGGACCCGCGCCGTGATCCCAACCCCTGCAAGGAATGCGCATTGCCGGCGCTATGCCGCATCGCGGAAGTGCGGACCTTGAGAACGCGGGGTGCGAAGGTTATCGAAGAGGAGAGCGATGAGTAGCCCGGCGCAGTGGCCCTCATCAGACGCCGCGGAGCGCGCGGAAGCGATCGATCCTCGCGGATCGTATATCGTCCAGGCGCCCGCCGGGTCCGGCAAAACGGAACTTCTGATTCAGCGCTACCTGCGTCTCCTCGCGCTGGTGGAACGTCCCGAGGCGCTGGTCGCCATCACGTTCACGCGGAAAGCCGCGGCCGAGATGGTCGAGCGGATCGTGGACGCGTTGAGCTCCGCGCGGCATCTGGGCTACGAGCCTCAGGAGCCGCCCGCGGAAAGAGCGCATCAGCGTCTCACCCGGGCGCTGGCCGATGCTGCGCTGCGGAGGGATCGGGAGATGGGCTGGAACGTTCTGGAGAATCCGGCCCGGCTGCGCGTCCAGACAATCGATTCGCTGTGCGTGTCGATCGCGGCGGAGATGCCGTGGCTCGCGCGTCTGGGCGGCATGCCGCGGATCGAGGAGAAGGCGCGCGAGTTTTACGAAGAGGCTGCGCGGCGTACGATCCTCCTCGCCGGCGATTCCGAACACGGCGATGCCATTGCGCGGTTGCTTCAGCATCTGGATAACGACGCCGCCCGGGCGCGCGATCTGATCGCCACGATGCTGGGAACGCGCGAGCAATGGATGAAGCTGGCCGTGCAAACCGGACACGCGGCGCGCGAGTCGCTCACCGCATCGCTCCATCGCCTGATCGAGAGCCGCAGCGAGACTGCGAATCGCCTGGTTCCCGCTGAGCTGCGCGAGGCGTGGGCGAGCCTGGCCGGACTCGACATCTCCGGCCCGAATGACTGGCCCGGCGCTCCGCAGCCCGAGGCGTGGAATCTGTTGATCGAATCCGTGCTCACGCGTGGCGATGAGTGGCGCAAGCGGTGTAAAGCGGAGCTTGCGCGGCTGATCGCGGAACTGCGGCAGATTGCAGGCTTGCGGGAGGCTCTCGCTTCGATCCGGGATCTGCCTCCGCCTTTTTATTCGGAGACGCAATGGGAAGCGATGCTCGCCTTGCTCGGCACACTGAAACTGGCGGATGCGGAACTGCGCCTGGTTTTTCGCGAACGCGGGTCGGCGGATTTCGGGGAGATCGGAATGGCCGCGCGCACGGCGCTGGGGACCGTGGAAGAGCCGACGGACCTGGCGTTCGCCTGGGATTCGCGCATCGAGCATCTGCTGGTGGATGAATTTCAGGACACTTCGCGCGGGCAACTGGAATTGATCCGCGGCGTGACCGCGGGCTGGCAGCCGGGTGACGGCCGCACGCTTTTTCTGGTCGGCGATCCCATGCAATCGATTTATCGCTTTCGCCAGGCTGAGGTCGGAATTTTTCTGGAGACGCGCGCCCGCGGCCTGGGCGGCGTGGCCCTGAAGCCGCTGAGCCTGACGGCAAACTATCGCGCGCACGCGGGGCTGGTGGACCGGATCAATTCCATTTTCGAGCAGCTTTTCCCGCCGAACGAAGACGCCGAGACCGGAGCGGTCCCCTTCCACCGGTCGGAAGCTTCCGCTCCGGCCGGCGCGGAAGGCGTCACGGTGCATGGATTCGTTCCGGCCCAATCCGGCAGGAATGAAAACCTGGAAACGGAGAAAAACCAGGAAGCGCAAACGGTGGTGGAAATAATCCGCGCAGCGCAACAAAGCAGGCCGCTGGATACGATCGCGGTGCTGGTTCGCGCGCGCCCGCATTTAACCGAGATTGTCAGCGCACTGAAGTCCGCGAGCATTCCGTTCCGCGCGGTGGAGATCGATCCGCTCGCGGAGCGCACGGTGGTTCTCGATCTTCTCGCTTTGACGTCCGCGATGCTACGGCCGGCGGACCGCGTCTCCTGGCTCGCGGTGCTGCGGGCGCCCTGGTGCGGACTCGGTCTGGCGGATCTCGAAAAAATCGCCTCCCGGGAAGGTCCCATCTGGGACGCGCTGCAGCAGGTGATGCAGGATGCCGCGCACCTGAGCCCGGAACTGAGCGACGACGGGCGCAGGCGGGTTGCCCGGCTGAGAGGTCCGCTCGCGGAAGCGTTCGCCGAGCGGGGCCGGTGGCCCTTGCGCCGCTGGGTGGAGCGGGCGTGGATCGCGCTGGGTGGGCCGGCGTGTCTCGAAGGCGATGCTTCCGCGCTCTCGAACGCCTCCGCGTATTTCGATTATCTGGAGGCGCGGCAGGCAGGCAGCGAGTTGCCGCACTTCCGGCAATTTAAGGAAGGGCTGCCGGAGCGCTTCTCGCAACCCGATCCGCAGGCATCCGATCGCCTGCAGATCATGACGATTCACAAGGCCAAGGGCTTGGAGTTCGACACGGTTATCGTTCCGGGCCTGGGACGGAGCGATCGTATCGACGATTCTCCCCTGGTCCTGTTTCACGAATGGGACGACAACGACGAAGTGCGGCGGCTGATCGCACCGATTTCCGAAACGGGCGGGAGCGACCCCTTGTACGATTGCCTGCGCGCCATCGAAAGCCGCAAGAGCAACCTGGAGCGAGTGCGCATGCTGTACGTCGCGGCCACGCGCGCGAAAAAGAGCCTGCACTTGCTCGGCGAGGCGAAAACAAAAAAGAACGGCGAGATCACGGCGCCATCGCGCTCCATGCTTGCGGACCTGTGGCCCGCGCTCTCGGACGCCGAGCGCGATAGTTTCGCCGAACGGGAGTCCGCGCTTCCGCGATCCTACTCTGACGCTGCGAGTGGAAACACGTTCAGCGAGATCGTCTCGGAGTCTGTCCCCGAAGTCTCACGGGGCGACGCCGTGCTGCGAAGGTTGCCGCTCTCCTGGACCCTCCCGGAGCTCCCCGCGAACATAGCGCCCGCCGCGAGATTGCAGGAGGTCCACGAGCCGAGCTTCACGTGGGTGAGCGAAAGCCTGCGCATCGCCGGCACCGTGGTCCACGAGTTTCTGCGGCGCGGAACCCTTGAGACGCCGCCGCCCGCCGCGCTGCGGCGTTTATTGTCCCATGCGGGAGTGGTGCCGGGAGAGATCGGGACGACGCTCGCGCGTGTGGAGCGCGCCCTGGAACGCATGCGCTCGAGCGCCCGCGCGGCATGGATTCTGGGGAATCATCGCGGCGCTTCCACGGAGTACGCGGTCAGCGGCGTGGAGCGGGGAGAGATCGTGCGGGGCAAGGTGGACCGCACCTTCCTCGATGCGGAAGGAACGCGCTGGGTGATCGATTTCAAGACCAGCGAACACGAAGGCGGCTCGCTCGAGGAGTTTCTCCGGGAGCAGCGGCGGCGCTACGGGGAGCAGCTCGGCCGCTACGCGCGTCTGCTCGCGCCCTTAGGGCAACCCGTGCGCGTGGGCTTGTATTTCCCGCTGCTCGACGAATGGATCGAGTGGCAGCCCTGACCGGGGCCCGCGCGCTTCAGCCGCCGCGAAGATCACGCCGAGCCACGCGAAGAAAAACGCGGCAAGCGCCGGCCGCTGCTGAAACGGATAATCCACCAGGCAGTGCAGAAACACCGCTGCCATTCCCCATCCCCACACGACGCGGGCGGCCGGGCGCAGGCTGCAAACAGCAATCGCCAGCATGAGGATCAGCAGCGGTACCCCGCCCTCGGCCGCCCACTGGATCCAGTCGTTATGAGCCTGATTCACGAACTGGCCGTCATCGTAGAGAGCGTAGTGCGGATAGGCTACCGACCAGGCTCCCATGCCGACACCCGTCCAGGGGCGGTCGCGGAACATGGCGACCGACGAACGCACCAGATTGGCGCGCAGGGCGTAGGGGTGGGGTTCGCGCAGCCGCATCCAGATCGCCTGCCAGCCCGCGATGCCCACGGCAAGGAGGATGGTCGCGCAGCTCGCCGCGATCACTCGCCGGAATGCGGCCGCCGGGATGAGCCCGCGTCCCCACGCGAACGCCGGAATCAAGAGTATTTCCGCGAGACAAAGAATCGCTCCCGCGCGGGACCCGGCTACCACCACGGACGCGAACAGGAGCACGGCGATCGCCGCATATTCGATCACGCGGGCACGATCCAGAACCGCGCGCAGAATTGCCAGCGGCAGGATCGCCTCGACGAACGCCGCGTATTGGCTGTGGTACACGAAGGGTCCGTAGGTCAGAACATTCTGCTCCAGAGGAATGATCCAGAACGCGAATCCGGGGCGCGAGGTGAGCGCGGTGAAGCTCGCGAGAACAGCGAGTGCCGCCGCAAACCACAGGAAGGTCCGCAGGAAGCGTTCCCGTGCGTCCGGGCGAGAAGTCTCTTCGAGCGCGAGGGCGAAAACGGCCACGTCGACCAGGCTATCGAGAGCCGCCTGTTGCGTGTTGAGCGCCTGGACGGACCAGCCGGCGGCAGCCTGTACGATTCCCCACAGCGCCGCTGCCGCAAGGAGAACGGCGACCGGATGAGACAGGGCGCGCAAGGTTCCCTGATTGATTCCTTGATCGGGTCCTTGTCCTTGATCCATTCGCGGATGCAGGCGGCGCGGCAGGATGCCGCGACCGATTCGCACGATCGCGAGCGCGCAGATCGCCACCTGGAACGCGCTCAGCGCCCAGCGTCCCGGAACCCACAGGGTCAGAATTCCGAAAATGAGAATCGCGGCCAGCATGAAGCGGCGCGCTTTCAATAAGCTCCCCGCGCGAGAATCACGGCGGAGAAAGTTCGCGCCAGTATATAGAGGTCCAGCCAGGGCGACCAGTTACGGATATAAAAAGTGTCCAGCGCCTGATGCAAATCCAGATCCGCGTCGCCGCGGGCGGAAACCTGCCACAAGCCGGTGAGCCCGGGCAGGACGCGCGTGCGAAGCGAACGGAAATCGCTGGTGAACTGACGCAAATGATAATCGGGCAGCGGGCGCGGGCCGACCAGGCTCATTTCGCCTTTCAAGACGCTCCATAGCTGCGGCAACTCATCCAAACTCGTCCGGCGAAGAAGAGTTCCGATCACGGGGAGCACGCGGGGGTCGCGACGCAGCTTGAAGTGACGCTGCCAATGCGCGCGGTCCTCCGGATGCGATGCGAACCAGTCTTCGAGGATGCGATCGCCGTCGGCGTACATGGTGCGCAGCTTCCACACGGCGATGGGCTTCCCGTCGAACCCCTCGCGCACCTGGCGATAGAAGACCGGACCGCGGCTGACCAGCTTCACCCACAGCGCGGCGAGCACGACGCCCGGCAAGGTCGCAATGAACAAAGGTAGCGCGATGATGCGGTCCATCAGCAGTTTCAGAGTGTGATTGCGATGAATCATCAGGTTTCTTTTGATCTCCAGGCCCAGGCATCCGCCGAGATCGCGCGCAGTCACCCACATGCTGGCGGCGCCGGCCAGATCCGGAATCACGATGACGCGGGGAAAATTCAGCTCGGCGAGCAGCGCGGCGGCGTCCTCTTTCGCGAGATCGGCCAGCGCGATCACGGCGGCTTCGGCGTGCTGCTGCAGGTCGGACGCGAGGCCCAGCGGTCCAAGGACGGGCACGCCTTCGGTGACCCGATTCCACGACTCGGGCCGGTTATCGAGATACGCGACGGGATTCAGACCGAGTTGCGGTTCGGCTCGCAGGGTTTTGGCGATCGCGGAGCCGGCGGGACCGGCTCCCAGAATGACGACGGGGATGCCCCAGCGCCCCCGGCGGACCAGCCAGCTTCGCATGCCGGATTCGACGAGCGGAGAAAGGATCAGGGCGAATGCGAAGGTGAGCAGCAGGACGCCTCGCGAGAAGACGCCGCGCGCGACGATGTTGTCCCAGGCGACGAGCCCGCCAAAGACGGCGATGGTGGCGAGCATGCGACGCCGCAGACGTTCCACGGGCCCGAGCATGTAGCCGGGATAGAGGCCGATTTGATAATGGATCACGGGCAGCAGGAGAATGCCGACCGCGACGCCGAAGTATTGATGGAGTCCGATATCCGCCGAGAGCCAGGGCGCGACAAGGCGTCGAATTCCGAGGCCGAGAAGGAATGCCAGTTCGACGGCCGCGACGTCGGTGGCGAACATCGTTTCCGACGTCCACGAGGACGAGACGGGCGCGAAGACCCGATGATCGAGACTAGGCCTGGCGGCGGCGCTCATGGAAGTCGCTCGCGGACCAACTGGGAAATCGCTAGAACGACAAAAGCGGGGTTATTGAATAAGTAGCGCCGCCACAGACGCCGAGGTTCGGTGCACAACCGGAACAGCCATTCGAGGCCGCCGCGCTGCATCCATCGGGGAGCTTGCGGTTTGGCGCCGGCGATGAAATCGAAGGCGGCGCCCACGCCGATCATCACGGCCTCCACACGGTCCTGATGGGCGCGCATCCAGCGCTCCTGCTTCGGATTCCCCAGGCCCACGAAGAGAATCCCGGCGCCCGAGGCCTGGATCGCTGCGGTGAGACGGTCGTCCTCTTCCGGCGTGCTTTCCCGAAACGGAGGAGCTTCGGCGAAAACGATGCGTAGCCCCGGAAATCGATGCTTAAATATTGCGGTCAGGCGGCGGAGCACCTCCGGCGTGCTTCCCAAGAAACCCACCGCGATCCCGGATTGTGCGGCGGCGTCGAGGACGCACGGCGTCAGATCCGGTCCGTAAACACGCGTGGCTTTTCGTACCCCAAGGGCGCGGAGCATCCACACGAGAGGCATTCCGTCAGAGGTGACGAGGGCGGCGCCGTTCAAAGCGTCTCGATCGTCACGGTTGCGGCGGGCCTGCATGATGAGACTGACGGGCGCGCAGCATACGTAGCACGAGCGGCGCGCGAGGGCCCACTGGAGGATGTTCCCGGCTGCCTCCCGGTAATTCGTTATGTCGACGCGGACGCCGAGGATGCTGCGGCTTTGTATCGGGGATGGAAGCACGCCGGACCCGGTCATGAGGCTGCGCGCTGGCGGGCGCTCTCCATAGCCATCTCGTAAACGTCCATCAACATTTTGTAATTGCGTTCAGGCGTGTACTTGTCTTCGTACTCGCGGCGGGCCGCGGCGCGCATGGCGAGAAGCTGCTCGGGATGATCGAAAGCCCAGCGAACTTGACGCGCGAGATCCTCGGCGTCTCCCGGGCGGAAGAGTAGACCGGTGCGGCCGTGAGTAACTCGTTCTGCCATGGAGCCGAGGTCGGACGCAATTACGGGCAGACCGCAGGCAAAGGCCTCGAGGACGACGAGTGGTCCGATCTCGTAACAAGTCGATGGGACCACCAGTAGGCGCGCGTCGCGCATCAGGCCATAGACGCGTTCTCTGGACTGCGTGCCAAGGTAGGTCACACCCGGCGGCCAGCCAACTCTACGGAGTGGGCCGTCTCCGACGATGTAGAGCGGCATGTCCCCGAGTTCCTTCCACGACTCCAAAAGAACGTCGGTCCCTTTTTCCTGCGAGAGCCGACCTATGAACAATGCGTAATTGCCATGACCAATGCCCGCTCCTGGGTCCGGCGAGACCATGTGAGGCTTCACCACAATTCGATCGGGAGGCAATCCGCCTTCGATGAACTTGCGTCGTGCAAATTCCGTGTACGCGATGTAAACGTCAACGAGGTTGGACCAAGTCCCCAACAGGCGGTGCGACGTAAGCATGGTCGCCACTGCCGCTGTTGCCGGACGGCTGTTTCGATAACATTTGTGCACCAGCGCAGGCATTAAGGATCGGTGCTGAATGCATTCGTCGCAGACGCGCCCTTGGCGCACCAGATTCGCCCCGGGACAGAGCAGGCGGAAGTTGCTTAAATTCTGAACCACCGGAACGCCCTGCGAGCGCGCGGCATAGTACCCAGCGGGTGAAACCAAGGGAAACGTATTGTGAAAGTGCGCGACATCCGGTTTGTGTTCATAAATCAACTCGCGCAGTCTGCGGTAGGACGATTGACTCCAGACCGTGCCTCCCGCGGTTGCGATCGTTCCAGTCCCGATGCGATCGTTGTGATCCGAGTAACGAAACACGCGATGCCCGCGCTCCGTGAGCAGCGCGGATTCATCGGCGAAAACTTGGTCCTCGCCGCCAGGTTTCTGGTAGAAGTTGTGGATGCTGTAGACGCTGGGGGGCATCGCTCTCGAAACGTTTCTGCGCCCTTGAAACAAGTGCTACCTGGACGGTATTACGCAGCCGACTGTAGCGTACGGACCCGCACCGGCTCTCGCCCTTCCATTTGGCGCGCCCGGCCGTCGAAAAGAATCTGAGCGCCCCAACCCAGTCCAAATAACGACCAGAATGGGATGCCTGCCATAGGCCCTTCTAGAAAGACGTCGAACGCCGCGCATACTTCGAACGCGATCCAATAGGCAAGCACCCACGCGAAGAGGGCCTCCCACCGCGATAAACCAAGCCGCTTGGCTCGCCTGTAGGAAAGGAGCATGGAGGCCGCCCAGCAAATCTGTACGCTGACCCAAAGTGCGAACCCAGGGACGCCCGAGCGCGCGAGCAATGTCAGATGGGAGTTGTGAGGACTCCGCAGTGGCTCTTCGAATGTGCCCACCTGAAAACCGTCACTATCGGCGAGGTTCACGCCATAACCTTTGCCCGTCCAAAAATACGGCCCCAGGAAAGTGTAGTCTACGATTTCTTTCCACCAACTGAGCCGCCAGTTCTTCGTGCCTTCGAGGTCGTGTCGTCCGCTATCGCCAAACAAGCTATTGAAGCCGTCGGTCAGTTGGTCCAGCGAGAGTTCGCGCGTCGTTCCCGGCACACTGATATGCACGTCTGTCAGACCCATTACGGCGAACAATACGACGAGAGAGATGGCAACCAGCGCAACTTTTTTGAATCGTCCACGTAGCAGACCAATGACCGACAGTGCTGCGACGAATGAAAGCAGACCTCCGCGACCTGTTGATCCCAAAATTACGTCCCCGAAAATTAGCAGCGGGAACCAGGGTCCGATTGGCGCGACGCCTGATACAAAGAATGTCAATGCGCCCGCCAAGTGAACGCAGTAATCGCCACCCTTGACCAAAGGCACGGTGATGCCGGATTCTCCGATGCGAGGAAGTACGTCAGCAAGATATAGCGTGGCTAACCAAGCCGACGGCGCCAGCACGGCAAACCAGGGCGCAAAGCGTCGGTAACGTCCTACGATGCAATCAACAAACCCGGGCAGGCGCACCACCAGCGCCGCCGTAGTCCAAGCGAACGCTGAATACCCCCAAATAGCGCTGTCCCGCATGGTGTCTACTGTGTACGTACCGAAATACGGCACGGTGCATATCACCTGCCAAGCGATAAACACCGCGAGGCACATTCCGATGCGGCTGCTGACGAGCGTGCCAAGGCGTCTCGCAGTTAGCAGGGCAACACAACCAATGGCCAGCAGCAACTCGCCCGCGAATAAAGGTGGCCAGCCTAGGTATGCAAATCCCTTCCCTAGGAGGGCATAGCCGGCCAGCCAGATCCCGTGAATCGCAACGTAGAACTTGAACCATCGGGACCAGCGCGGGCTCATAGGCCAGGCAGGTCCTTCAATCGCCACAGAGCCATGCATTTGTCGCGATATCCACCGTTGCCCTCGGTGCAGCGCTCGTCGATGACCAACATTGGTGGCGGCAGATGAAACGGCGCCTTCATTAAATTGAGCGGCCGCCACTGGCCGGTGCGAATGTCGTGATTCGTGCGGTCGCCGGAAAAATGGGTGGTCAGCAGGTACTCCGCTCCGCTGCGCCGGAAGTTGGCAAGCGCTCGAAAAATGTCCGAATAACTGAAATGCACCAGGGCGTCGCGGCACAGGATAAGGTCCGCGACCGGAAGCGGATCGCGCATCAGATCGATAGTTCGGAACTGACGCGCGGCGGAGCCGTACTGACTGCGATTCCGCTCGACGAGTTGCTCCACGATGTCGCCGCCGATGTAAGCCAGCCCCTCGGGCAAACGCACGTCCTTCATCCAATGGAAGTCGCCACAAGGCAAATCGAGCAGCGAACGGATTTCCAGGATCTCGAGCAGGGCGGGTAGCTCTTTGCGCAGATGCTCCGTCTGGCGCGGGTTCGATCCTGTACCGGACCTGGACTCCGGATCGCCCCATCTGTTGCGGGTCCAGATATTTTCGAATACCAGCTTGCGATACGAATCGCCGTAGACCAGACGGAGCGCGAGAAGCAGAGTGGAATGAACCGATTTCTTCAGACGCCGCGCGCCGGAAACATCTTCGAGACCGGGGCACACGGCTGACGGCCCGGGTTGCGTACGCTGTGGTTGCACGGCCGATCCCGGGGGCGTCACCGCGGGATCTCCGCTTGGGGCTCGGAATAATATTTCCCGTAGCGGTTGTAATACGAGTAGTAATATTTCGAGCTGACCTCCTTGTGAACCTCGTTGAGCACCACGCCGAGCAGGTTTGCGCGCAGGCGGGCCAGGGTCTGCACCACCGATGCCAACGCGGTCCGGCTGGTGTCGCCGGCGCGGGCCACGATGATGACGCCGTCGACGACGCTCGCCATCTGGAGAGGCTCGGCGAAACCGAGGAGCGGAGGAGCGTCCAACACGACCAGATCGTATTCGCGCGTCGCTTCGTCGATCAGCTCGGCGAGACCGGTTCCGATGAGATCCGACGCGCGCCGCGTGGCGGGACCGGCGGGAAGAATATCGAGGCCCTGCGGTCCGGGGAGGCGCACGACGGCATCGCGCCAGAAGATCTGCTGCAAAAGAACATTCGATAATCCCACGCTGTTCGGCACCTGATAGAGACGGTGCACGCTGGGGCGGCGGAGATCGCCGTCGATGAGCAGAGTCTTCTTCCCTTGTTCGGCGTGGGTGGCCGCGAGATGCGCGGCGACGGTGGATTTACCTTCCGAGGGCGACGCGCTGGTCATGAGAACGCTGCGCAGGCGGCGGTCGAAATCGGTGAGCAGGATGGAATTCCGCAGCGTGCGGATGGCCTCCTCATAGGTGGAGAGAGACTGATAGCCGCGGGCGTGAGGGAGATTCTTCCCATGCATGGCGGCCATCGTGGGCCCGGCGAGGGCGGGGTTCGCGCGGCGACGCCAGTCCTTGACGGCGGGCAGAGAACCAATGACCACGGTGCTCATCAGGCGCGCCACCTGATCGGGATCGCGAACGGTGTTGTCGAGAACGTCGCTGGTGACGGCGAGTCCAACGGCGAGCAACGCGGCGAGCAGGAACGCGAGCAGCGCGTTCAACCAGATTTTGGGAAAAACGGGCTTCAAACCGGGGCGGGCGAGATCGGCGACGCGGATGGAGCTGTTCTGAAAGCTCGCATTGATGCTCGCTTCCTTGATCTTGCGGACCAGTTCCTCGTATAGGCCCTTATCGCTTTCGGCTTCGTGCTTCAGGGTCTGATATTCGAACGAGCGCGAATTCAGGCCGTCGAAATCCGCCTTGGTTTCCTGCACCGCCTTTTCGAGCATCCCTTCGCGGTTGCGCGACTCATCGAACTCCTCGCGCGCGCGGTTGACCACGTTGCGGCGGGTTTGTTCGATCTGCGTCTCGATCTCAGTGACGCGCACCTGGGCCTTGCGGTATTCGGGGTGGTTCGCGCCGTAGTGACTACGCACCTCGGCGAATTTCTCGTTCGCTTCGTTGAGCGATTCTCCGAGCTTCTTGAGCGCTTCGCCCTGGTCCGAAACCTGCGCGGCGGCGAGCGATTCGTCGTTCACCGCTTCGTAGGCCGCCTGCTTGCGGACGCGGTCGCCCTGGGCGGTGGTGTATTCGTTGTTCAACTGCAGCAGGCGGGCGGAAATGATGTTCGTTTTTTCGTCCGGGTTCACCACGCCGAGATCGCGCTCGAATTGCAACAGGGCCTGGCTGGATTTCTCCATCTTGGCTTTGAGCTCCTCGAGCTGCCGCTCCATGAATTCGCTGAGTCCCGCGGTCGCCTTGTAGCGAATGGTGTAGGAATGCAGCAGGTAGCTCTGCGCGATGGCGTTGGCGACGTCGGCCGCGAGCTGGCGGTTGGCCGAGCGGTAGCTGATCTGGAGGATGTAGGTGTTCGGCGGACGCGAGACGCGGAGAGGCTTCAGGATGATGGGCGCTTCGAGACTGGTGGCGGTGTCGTCGCCGGGTTTTTCGAAAGCGTCCGGCTCCACTTCGCGCAGGCGATACCGATCCACCACCGGGCGGAGAACGGAATCGGACTGGATGAGCTTAATCTGCGTCGCCAGATATTGATCGGCGTCGTTGTTGACGGCCTGGGCGGCGTCCTGGCCCAGCACGCCCGTGGGCATGCGCCGGTCGACGTCGATGGTGACGGTGGATTCGTAAATGGGCGTCAGCCGCAGGGAAACGAGGAACGTGGCGATCACGGCGAATGCCACGAAGCCGAGCATACGCCAGCCGTGACGGCGCAGAATCCACAAATAGTGCGAGAGCGGAACCGCGGCGGCGGAGGGCTCGTACTCGGCGTCGATAATCGCCGGCACGGGCCGGATCGGCTCCGGAATCGCCGGCAAGCTGGACTCAAATCGTTTCATCGGATTCATGCCTTAATGCCAGATCAAAACACCCGATGCGGTGGATGTTCCAAAGTTCGTCAAGCGATCGATCGCGTTCATGGTGACGCGGCGGCCCTTGTTGTCGGGAATATAAAGCACGTCGCCCGCTTCGAGCGTCACGTCGGAGGTCTTGCGTTCCATGATTTTCGCGAGCTCCACCGGAATCTCCTGCCGGCTGCCGCCCGCGTCGCGGCGATAGACGTAGGCTTGCTTTGACGCATAGGGCGCGAGTCCTTCGCTCAGCGCGACCGCTTTCAGCACGGATTGGCCGCCCTGGTCGCGCACGGCGAACGCGCCGGGCTTATGGACGTTGCCCACCACGAAGATCTTGCCCGCTTCCGGGACGCGGATTTCCTCGCCTCCATGGAGCACGAAGTTGACCGAGGGGTCGGCCTCCTGCAAAAGCTTTTGCACCGGAATTCGCTCGGTCGCGCCGTTGTGGGTCAGCAGAATTTCCGTGCCCGCCTCGAGTGTCAAACCTTCGGCGCGGGCCAGGGCATCGAGCACGGTGACCGCGCCCACGGCCTGAAACGTCAGCGGCTTGTGCACCGCACCCACCACGGCCACCGGTCGGCTGTGATACTCCACCACGGTGATTTTGACGATGGGATCGACCAGGATTTCGCCGTCGATCAGTGCCTGCGCGACGCGCCGCTCGAGTTCAACCGGGAGCAATCCCGCGGCCGGCACGCCTTCCTTCAAAAGCGGCAGACGGATGGTTCCGTCGGGGTCGAGGCGAACGGTGCGCGTGAACTCGGGCGCGTCGTAGACGGAGATGGCGAGGAGGTCGTCGGCGCCCAGGGTTTGAGAAGGAAGGTTTTCGCGGCCGGCATCCTCCATCAGAGAAGGACGCACTTGTGCGGATAGGATCAGGGGCAAGGCAAGGGCGAAGATCCACGCGGATGTCGTCCTATAAATCGCCTTTGGCGATATTTGAGTCGCCGCTAGCGACTTGCGAATCGCCGACCGCGCCACCACAGTGGACTTCACGGCGTCAGACCCTCTCCATGAGTTCGGCGAGGTGCTCGACCTTACTCTTCAACTCCGAGATCTCGACGTGCAGGGCGGGCGTCTCGAGCGCGCCGAACAGCTTCGCGCGCGCGAATTCCGAAAGGCTGCGCGCCCCGCCGCCGGTGGAGGCAACCCGGAGCGTCGCGTATTCGTCCTCGGTGAGCCGGAAGATGAGAGTGCGATTTCTAGGTTTGATGACTGCCATGTGTTTCGAGTTCCTTTACGTGCTAAACATCCCAAGGCGCAAATACGGCGCTAAACATCGCCGGCCAGTTTTTGCGCGATCTGCCGGACGGCGCGATTCAATTCGTCGAGTTTCCGTTCCATCTGTCCGAGCGTGGGCTCGCCGGAGGCACGGAGAACATTGGCGCGGGCGAAATCGGAGAGACTGCGGGCGCCACCGGCGGAGCTGGCGGATTTCACGCGATTGTATTCGTCCTGGGTCAAACGGAAAATGACCGCTCTAGTGCGCGGCTTGGAGTCGGCCATGAAAAACTCGTTCCGGTGCGAGACAATCGGCATCCACTTCCACGGCGACGGCGCAGCTCAACGCCTCCACGCTCACTACGACGCGCCAAGCGTCGCGGGCGCGCACGACCACGCCGCTTAGACCTTCGAGCGCGCCGCCTTCGATGCGCACGCGTTCGCCCACGCGCACGAACGGCCACAAAGCCAGTTCGCGACGGGACGCGATTAAGGTGCGGATGTTGGAAATCTCCTCATCCTGCACCGGCAGCGGAGTTTTCCCGGATCCTGCAACCGAGACAATTCCCGGCGAGTTGAGAATCCGCAGACGATCGGCGGCTTCGAAACGGCAGAACAGATAACCGGGGAATAACACAGCGTCGATTTCTTTGATCCGGTCGGACCAGCGCCGCTTGACGCGCTGCACCGGCAGGTAGGCTTCGAAGCCTTGATTGCGGAGCCCGCGTTCGGCGGAGCGCTCGAGGTTCGGACGCACGGTGACGGCAAACCAGGGAGGTAACTGCAACATCGGAATTCAGCTCGCTACAGGGAATTCAACACACGAAATTGAATGCAAACGAAATTTGGTGCAGAACTGGAATTTTGGACAAAGCTATCGCTACGTTTGTCCCAAACGGGGGAGGAAAACAGGTCTTCTAATTCGGGGGGAGTAGGACTAGTGTAGACGTTCTGTACACAAAGTCAAGAGATTTGAAAGGGAGGTAGTGGCTCAATTTGAGCTACTCACTCGAGCGGTGTCGAGCCTCGTGATACAACGCGGACTCGAGCTCGGGTTGACGGCGCGGGCAAAAAGCAGGTCCCTCGACGGAGTTTACCCGAGGCGGGCTCGGGATGACGGCGCTGCAAAAATTTCCCGAGCCGGCGGATTTCCGAGCCGGCGGATTTAGGACCGGACCCGGGCGTCGAAGGCGGACTGCATCTCCGCGACGATGGCCTGGGCGGCCGCGCGAGGGTCGGGAGCATCGGTGATGGGCCGTCCGACCACTAGGTAATCGGCTCCCGCGGCGATGGCCTGCGCGGGCGTGGTCTTGCGCTTCTGATCATCCTCCGGATAGCCGTCCGGACGAATGCCCGGCGTGACCACCAACAGCGATTTTCCCAGTTGATCCGAAAGTTCGCGGATCGCTTTCGCTTCCTGCCCGGACGCGATCACGCCATCGCAGCCGGCCTCGAGCGCCTTGCGCGCGCGAAACAGGACGAGATCCTCGACCGAGTGCTCGGAATAACCGAGCTCCTGCATGTCGGCCTTGTCATGCGAGGTGAGGACCGTCACGACGAGCAGTTTGAGAGCGCTGGAACCGCGGCCCTTGATCGCTCCGCGAATGCACTGGGTGGTCCCGTGAATCGTGAGGAAGGAGACGCCGAGATCGACCGCGCGCGAGACCGCCTTGGTGAGCGTGGCCGCTATGTCGTAATACTTGTAGTCGAGAAAAACCTTCTTGTTCTGCCGAATCAGATCGCGGATCAGTTGCTCGATCCCGGGCGCGAGCTGAAGGGTCAGCCCGATTTTAAAAAATTCAACGGCGCCGTCGAGCGCATCGGCCGTGGTGCGAGCTTCCTCCGCGCTGGCGAGGTCCAGCGCGACGATTAATCGTTCTTTGGCGTCCACGCGTTCTGTGGCGTCAGCGCCGGATTTTTGCGGGTGAGTGGATGCGGGAGCGTTCATAAGCGGCCGGAGATCACGATCATTTTAGCAAGAGCGGGTGTGCGGAAAAACTACTTCAACCATTTCACGCTGGTGGGCGTGAGCTGATTGCAGGCCATGGTTTCGGTGACGCCGGCGGCCATTTCTCCGCAGGCGTTGGTAATGGCCGTGCGCTCGGCGAATTCACGCGTGGTGGCCGAAGCGATGCGGCACAACGTCTGCCCCTTGAAGGTGAGGCACACTTCCACTTTGTTTTGCGAAAGATTCATGCTGGAATACACGATCACGGCCAAAAAAACCACGACGAAGGCGATCGCGATCCATACCGGTTTCCGATTCTTCATAACGTTTAGCGGCCGACGCCAATGCTGTCCCGAAAATAAGATCCCATCTCGCGGAATTTGCGATAACGCTCGTCCATTAACGCGCCGGGCGAGACGCCGGAAAGCTCAGTGAGGCTGTGGCGCAGAGCGGTGCGCACGAATTCGGCGGCGGCGTCGGCATCGGTGTGCGCACCTTCTCCGGGCTCGGGAATAATGGCATCCACCAAACCGAGCTCCAGCATGTCCTGCGCGGTCATCTTCAAAGCCGCGGCCGCCTCCGGTGCGCGTCCCGAATCGCGATAAATAATAGCGGCGCAGCTTTCCGGGGAAATGACGCTGTAGACGGCATTCTCCAGCATGAAGATGCGATTGCCCACGGCGAGGCCCAGGGCGCCTCCGCTGCCGCCTTCTCCGATTACGATGACGATCACGGGAACGCCCAGGCGCGACATTTCGCGAAGATTGAAAGCGATGGCTTCCGCCTGGCCGCGTTCTTCGGCGTCGATGCCGGGATAGGCGCCGGGCGTATCGACCAGGGTGAGAATGGGCCGCGAAAATTTCGCCGCGAGCTCCATCAGCCGCAGCGCTTTGCGATAGCCTTCCGGACGGGGCATGCCCCAGTTGCGCAAAACTTTTTGTTTGGTGTCGCGGCCCTTCTGCTGGCCGATCACCATCAGAGGACGATCCTCAAAGCGGGCCATGCCGCCGACGATGGCGCGATCGTCGGCGTAGCGCCGGTCGCCGTGCAGCTCGTGGAACTCCGGGAACAGGCGCTGGATATAGTCGAGCGCGTGCGGACGCTTGGGATGGCGCGCCAGTTGGACGCGGTCCCAACTGGGATTGCTCGGAGGCGGGATGGGAGTATCAGACATGCGACGTACGTGGTCCAAAAATCTTCACAACAAACCCAGCCGGAAATCTTGACGACAAGCGTCCGACGATCCGCCGGAAAGATCTATCCGCCGAGAACTTCCATCGCCTCCGGCCCGCAGATGCGAGCCACTTCGGCCCGGAATTCCTTATCCGGACAAACCCTGGCGGTCACATCCAGGATAACCGAGAAGTCGCGAGGCTTCTCGAGCCTGAGGCGAACTTCGGTTTCGCCGGGCTTGGTGCGAAACAAATTTTCGAGCGCGGCGGCACGGTCCGCGTTCGCAGTTCCGTTCACCGGAACCCGAATCGAGATCAGCGACGGCCGGTTCACGCGTGCGACGTCGAGCGGAACAATATCCTGTACCGAAATTTTCGGCGGAGCGTTCTCCTCGGGCAGCACCAGGCCGCGCACGAACACCGCTTTATCCTCCACCAGAAGCGGATTCAGACGCTCGTATTGGGTGGAGAAAACCATGGCCTCGATCGAGCCGTCCAGATCCTCAATCTGCAAAGAGGCCCACGGTTTGCCTTCCTTCGTGCGGCGGCGCGCCAGCGCGACCAGAACTCCGCACAAGGCGACTTCCGTATTCTTGCCGAGCGCTTCAAGCTGGCCGGTGTTATGCGAGGCGAGCTCGGAGACCTTGTCCTTAAATTGATCGAGAGGATGGCCGGTCACATAGAAACCGAGCATCTCCTTCTCTCCGGTCAGTTTCTCCTGCGCGGTCCAGTCCGGGACCTTGGGAAGCGTATGGTGTCCGGTGGGGTGCTCTTCAACGAGCGCGGCAAACAATCCCGACTGACCGCTTTCGCGGTCGCGCGAGGCGCGCATGCCGTTTTCCATGGCGCTGTCGATCGCGGCGGTCAACTGCGCGCGCGTGCCGGAGAGCGAATCCATGGCGCCTGCGCGGATGAAACTTTCGATCATGCGGCGATTGACGGCGCCGAGGTCCACGCGCTCGCAGAAATCGTAGAGCGAGGTGAACGGTCCGGCCGCTCCGTCTTTCTGCAGCGCGGTGACGATCGATTCCACGGCGTTCGCGCCCACGTTCTTGATCGCGCCCAGGCCGAAGCGGATGCTATCGCCGGTGGGCGTGAAATCGAATGCAGAGGAGTTCACGTCCGGAGCCAGCACGGGAATTTTCATTTCCCGGCATTCGTTGATGTACTTCACCACTTTCGCGGTGTTGCCCGTTTCCGAAGTCAGCAGCGCGGCCATGAACTCCGTGGGGAAATGCGCCTTCAGATACGCCGTCACGTAGGCCAGATACGCGTAGGCCGCCGAATGCGACTTATTGAAACCGTATCCGGCGAACTTTTCCATCTGGTCGAAGACTTTTTCGGCCTTGCGCGGCGCATGCCCGCGCGCCTTCGCTCCCGTCACGAACTTCTCGCGCTGCTTGGCCATCTCCTCGAGCTTCTTCTTGCCCATGGCGCGGCGCAGAAGATCGGCTTCCCCGAGCGAATAGCCGGCGATGCGGTTGGACATCTGCATCACCTGCTCCTGGTACACCATCACGCCGAAGGTTTCCTCCAGGATTTCCTTCATCTCCGGCAGATCGTAGACCACTTCCTTGCGCCCATGTTTGCGATCGATGAAGTCGTCGATCATGTCCATGGGGCCGGGGCGGTACAGCGCGTTGAGCGCGATCAGATCCTCAATGCGATCCGGCTGGTAGCGCCGGAGAACGTCGCGCATGCCGCCGGATTCGAACTGGAACACGCCGCTGGTGTAGGCTTTGCAGAAAATCGCTTCGAAGGTTTTGGAGTCTTCGAGCGGGATATCTTCGATGGACAATTTCACGCCGCGATGCTTGGCGATCAGTTTGAGCGCATCGGAAATGATGGTGAGCGTGGTCAGGCCCAGAAAATCCATCTTGAGCAGGCCCAGTTTTTCGAGGCCCACCATGTCGTACTGGGTGACAATTTCGTCTTTGTTCGTCTTATAAAGCGGAACCAGTTCGCGCAGAGGAGCGGGTGAAATCACCACGCCCGCCGCATGCACGCTGGCGTTGCGCGCCATGCCTTCCAGGCGCCCGGCGATTTCGAGGACTTCCTTGACCCGCGGCTCCTTGCGCGCCAGATCGTCAAGCTGGGGTTCCATCTTGCGCGCCTGCTCCAGCTTGATGTTGAGCGGCATGGACGGGATCAGCTTGGTGATGCGATCGACATCCGCGAAGCTCATGTCGAGCACGCGGCCCACGTCCTTGATCGCGGCGCGCGCGGCGAGCGTCCCGAAGGTGATGATCTGGGCGACCTGTTCGCGTCCGAATTTCTCGGTGACGTATTGAATGACTTCGCCGCGCCCGCGCGTGCAGAAATCGATGTCGATATCGGGCATCGAGATGCGCTCGGGATTGAGAAATCGCTCGAACAGCAGGCCGTAGGCGAGCGGATCGATGTCGGTGATCTCCATCGCGTAGCTCACCAGGCTCCCGGCGGCGGAGCCGCGGCCCGGGCCGACCGGAATTCCACGTTGTTTCGCGAAGCGGATGAAATCCCACACGATCAAGAAATATCCGGAGAATTTCATCTCCTGGATGGTCTTGATCTCGCGATCCAGGCGTTCGGCATACTCGGCAAGGTCGTGGCGTCAGGCGTCCCGTTGCGCGCCAGCGCTTCGAGCCGCATGCGGCGCTTCTCGAATCCCTGGCGCGCGACGTATTCGAAAAAAGCTGTCGGTGGTGTGGCCGGGAGGAATGGGGAATTTCGGAAACGGCTCGGAAACTTTTTCGAGCTTGAGCTGGCAGCGCTGCGGCGATTTCCCAGGTCCGGTCGACGGCATGTTCCACTTCGCCGAACAGCGCCATCATTTCTTCGCGCGTTTTGAGATAGAAGGCCTCCTGCTCGAAGCGCATCCGGTTCAGGTCGGACATGGTCTTGCCGGTCTGGATGCACAGCATCACTTCGTGCGCGCGGGCATCGGATTTGCGCAGATAGTGCGAATCGTTGGTGGCGACGAGCGGGATGCCCGTGTCAGCGGCCAAACGATGCACCAGAGGCATCACCTTGCTGTCGGGTTCAAGACCGTGATCCTGCAGCTCGAGAAAAAAATTCTTGGGGCCGAACAGATCCGTGTATTCGCAGGCGATGCGCCGGGCGTCTTCGTAGCGATCCTGCAGCAGCGTCTCATTCACATCGCCGCGCAGGCACGCCGAGAGCGCGATCAGGCCCTTGGAATGGCGCGAAAGCAGGTCTTTATCGATCCGCGGCTTGTAGTAAAAACCTTCCAGATAGCCGGTGGAAACCAACTGGATCAGGTTGCGGTAGCCTTCCTGGTTCTCGCACAGCAGCACCAGATGGTTGTAGCGATTCGAATCGCTCTTGTTTTTGTGGCCCTGCTGCGCGACGTACACTTCGCAGCCGATCACGGGATGAATGCCCTTCTCCTTGGCGTGGTTGTAAAACTCCACGGCGCCGAACAGGTTCCCGTGGTCGGTCATGGCGATCGCCGGCATTTTCTGCTCGGCTGCGATCTTCATCATCTGCGAGATCTCGCACGCGCCGTCGAGCAGCGAGTAGTCGGTATGGCAATGAAGATGAACGAACGGGTTCGGCATATAACGTCACTACTCAGCGCGCACAACGGACGGCTTCGCCGCCTGTGCGCTTACAGCCGGGGGAGAACTTCATTATACCGCCCACGCTCTCAGCGGTTCGCCCTATGGCGCGGGATCGGGCAACTGCCGATCGGAAGAAACAGAATGCCCGAACCGGCCCTCGCCTACTTATCGCAACGCAAGCTGCACGTGCGCCGTAACGGCGTTACGCGCCAACTGGAGAGCGAGTTTGAGCGGTCGCTGAGGGAGCGGGCGGCCTCGGTCGACCGGCGGCATTCCTGGAAATCGCAAGGCCGCGGCGCGGCATTCACCGGCGCCGCATGGCACGCGCAACCCGGCGGGGCGCAGGCCGCCCCGATGCTCGTGACCGGACTCGCGGCCGCCCCCGACGGCGGCCTCCTGTACTCGATGGAGACCGACGCGATCAGCGGGCTCTTCCTTGTGGATGCCGAAGGTTTCGAAACGCGCCTGTTCCATACCGCCGATTTCCGTATCCGGCACGCGGCGCTGCACGCGGACGGCGCGGCCGTTGCCGCGACCGCATTTCACCAAGCCGGCATGCGCTCCAACATCGCACTGCTTGCTCTGCGGGGAACGGAGTTCAACGAGATCACCGAAGGAGATTCGTTCGACCAGCTTCCGCAATGGATTCCCGGCGCGGGACGCAAGCTCGTATTCCAGAGCGCCGGCGTAGGGCGCAACGCCGCCGGCCAATTTGCGGGCTTGGGTCCGTGCACCATTCAGCGGCTCGACGCCGACTCGGGCGACCTCGAGGAGATTGCCGCGGAAGCCGGCCGCGATCTGCTCCAGCCGCGCCAGACCGCCGACGGGACGCTGTACTACATCCGGAAACCCTACGAATCAGGCAATCGGACGGTGAGCCTGGCCGGTTCGTTCAAAGACGCCGCGCTGTTTCCGTTTCGCATGGCTCGCGCCGTCCTGCAGTACTTCAACATCTTCTCGATGATGTATACGGGCAAGCCGCTTGTGACCAATAAGGGCGCGGCGCAGAGGCATCTGGATCCGCGCCAGATGTTCATTCACGGGAACCTGGCGCATGCCTACGCGGCGCAGGCCCAGGGAGAGGACGCGCCGGGCCTGGTGCCCGCGAGCTGGGAATTGATCCGGCGGCGTACGGACGGGCGAACCGAAACGGTCGCCAAACATGTGCTGAGCTACGACGTTGCCTCCGATGGCACGGTGCTGTGCACGGACGGCGCTTCCATCCGAATGATCGGGCCGGACGGCGACTCCGAGCGGGTGCTGGAAGGCGAGCTGATCGAAAAAGTGCTGGCTCTTTCCTAGTAGCGGATTTCCGTCGCTCTTTCATTGTTGCCGAATAGACTTAGTCTGCAGACTAAGTCATAATGACGTTATGGTTTCGACCGTCAACGTCCACGCCGCCAAAACTCACTTTTCGAAGCTCCTTGCCAAGGTCAGCGCGGGTGAAGAGATTATCATCGCTAAAGCGGGAAAGCCGGTCGCGCGGCTCTCTCCCATCAAGATCCAATCGCCCAAGAAGCGTGTTCCCGGCATCGACAAAGGCAAGATCTGGATCGCGGATGATTTCGACAAGATGTCGGAACGCGAACTCAACGACTGGTACGGCGCCGATAAGAAGCTCAAATGAAGGCTCGCCTGCCGTGAGAATCCTCCTCGACACGCATACCTTCCTGTGGTGGAACGACGCGAGCCCCAAGCTTTCCCGGCGAGCGTCGGCGCTCCTGTCCGACTCGCGAAATACCCTGTACCTCAGCGTCGTGAGCGCCTGGGAGTTGGTGACAAAGGTGCAATCCAGCAAGCTGAAGCTGGCCGAGCCGCCGAGCGTTTACGTGCCGACGCGGACCGCTCACTACGGGATGGAAATCCTGCCCCTGACGCTTGCACACGCCCTGGCCGTCGAGTCTTTACCGATGTATCATCGCGATCCGTTTGACCGGATGATCATTGCGCAGGCGCAAGTAGAACGGCTGCCTATTCTAACGGTCGACGAAGAAATTCAACGCTACGCGGTGAAGACACTTTGGTGAGGAGCGCGCGTTTTTCGGCTTAGCCGTTCCTGTTGTACACTGAAGGTGTTCGCTGGAGGTGGGTTTTCTCGAGTAGCCTGCTCCCTAGGATCGGAAGCTGGCAGTTCCTGCCTGTTCACGTTCTCCGCGCGGCGGAGCGGATATCGTGCGGTCTTTTTAACTCCCTCTTCCCTGACGATTGCCGCGTCTGCGGCGAGCCCCTAAAACAAATTTCCAGGATTCCGGTTTGTTCCGGGTGCCTGCGCGCGCCCGAGCCGATGCAGGCGGAGTTTCTGTGCGCCTCCTGCCGCACGCCGTTTCTGAATCGTCATCCTTTGGATGAGCACGGCAACTGTCCGCTGTGCCGCCTGGGGCTTTCCGGGTTCGACGCGGTCTATACCTACGGTTCCTATGAAGGCACGCTCCAGCGGCTGATCCATCTTTTCAAATACGAAAAGCTTCATCCGCTCGCCCGCCCACTGGCCGCGATGCTGGCGCGCGCGATCCCGCGGGAAGAGCGTTTCGACGCCGTGGTGCCCATGCCGCTGCACTGGCGGCGAAGATGGGAGCGCGGGTTCAACCAGTCCGAGCTGCTGGCGCGGGAGATCGCCCGGCGGTGGAATGTGCCGGTAGTGCGAGCGATCCGCCGGGTGAAGGCGACCGCTCCACAGGCGGGCTTAACCAATGCGAAACGCCGGCTCAATCTGGCGGGAGCATTCGCCGTCCGCCGTTCGCGTCTGGATGCATGGAGCTCGCTTCTGAACGCATGGATCTCGCCTCTAAATGCATGGACCGGCGGCAGGTTTTCCTTCGGGAAACGTCCAATTCAGAAGAGCGCGCCGCTCAAGGGCACCCGCGTGCTGCTGATCGACGATGTACTGACCACCGGCGCAACCGCCGCGGCGTGCGCGCGCGCGCTGAAACGGGCCGGGGCCAGGCACGTCACGCTGGCCGCCGTGGCGCGGACCGACCGCCGGATTGCGCTGCTTGATTTTCGCGCCGACACGGACGCGGGGATGCGCGGGTTTCCGGGAACGGCGAGCGCCGAAGAGTTTCCAGGCGCGGCGTCGGCCGCCCGGGCAGGAGGAGAATCCACGTGATTGCGCTGCACCATCGACAGGAACGTCTGCACCGGCCGGTGCTGGTCCTGAACGCCAGCTACGAGCCGATCAATGTGTGCGCGGCGCGCCGCGCGCTGGTCCTCGTATTGAAGGGCGTGGCCGCGGCCGAGGAACATACCGTTGCCAACGTGCATTCCGCGCGCCAGACGGTGAAGGTTCCGAGCGTGATCCGTTTGCTCGAGTACCGCCGCATTCCGCTACAGGCGCGCTCGCTCTCGCGCAAAAATATCCTGATGCGCGATCGCTACACGTGCCAGTATTGCCATAAGACCATGAGCTCGAATGAGCTCACGCTCGACCACGTGATTCCGCGTTCCCGCGCAGGCGAAACGACCTGGGAGAATCTGGTGGCCTGCTGCCATCATTGCAATAACAAAAAGGGCAATCGCACGCCGGAGGAAGCCGGCATGAAGCTCGCCCGCGCGCCGCGGCCGTTCAGTTTGCATACCAGCCGGCATTTGATGAGGCTGCTCGGGAAGAGCGATGACCAGTGGCGGAAGTATTTGTTCTACTAGGCGCGTTTATTAGTCGGACTGGGTCACCTACTCCTCGACAACGACGGTCACCGTGGTGCGAAGCTCGCCATAGCGGATGGTCACTTTCGTGGTTCCGGACGCCAATCCCTTCGTATATCCGCGCTCGTCGATTTGAACGATCCCTGGCTTATCCGTCTCAAAAGTCGTGAGACTGGAGTCCGTGAGGTTCACCACGGGGTTATCTCGAAACTTGCCGACCACGTAAATTCGACCCTGCTCGCCCACGGATAATTCTTCGGTTCCGATTACGGACCGGTCGACGAATATCGCCTCAGGGGCATCTAGCCGCTCGATGTATACGGGCACAATATCCGAAAAGATCGGGAGGGAGCCGGCTCTGCCTACTGCGAACACGTTCACCGGACCAGGGTGATTTGGCGCGGGCACCTTCAGGGAGACACGGTATGGCGGACTCTTCACCTCTCCGGCGGCGTCCCCGAAAAATACAGCGATCCCATCTGTAAACGGTCCTCCCGAGGCAGCGACCTCCACGGTGAGCGTCTCCCCCGGATGCACGACCGTGCCCTGGGACGGACTCGTGACCCGTAAGTTGGCATCTAGCACTAAAACATCCACGGATGCACTTAGATTCTGGTGGCGAGCCACGATCGTCGCCCTGCCGGGTTTCTTGGCGATCGCCTGGCCTTGCTCGTTCACCGAAAAATTCTCAGGCGGGAACGATTCGTAAGTCGTACGGGTGGATCGATTCAGGTAGACCTCCTCGCCAGCGGGGAAAACTCCCATCACGGTAAGTAGGGCTCCGAGCCCCACCTGAACTTCCTTCTGGTCAGCGCTGACGCGGAGCTCGCGTGGTGAATCCGGTCGCTCGACGTCCACCCGAACGGTGTCAGACAAGATGGGCACCGCGCGCCGATCGTCATGCAGTTCCGCGGTGATCATGTAAGGTCCGGGCGCGCCGCGGGCCGGAACGGTGACGCTGAACCGGTAGGGCGGACTTCTCAACACGTACCGGGCGTTCGTCATCGTTTCGGAAGGGTCCGTCACGGCAACTGTTGAGAACGGTCCGGCGACCTCAACCTGGACTTCAATCGTTTGCCCGGCACGGACAACGACGCCGTTCGCGGGCGACGTGATCTTCAACGTGCTTTGCGCGAGAAGCGCGGACGGCAGAAGAAGCGTAGCAGTGAGCCCGAATGCGAGATGAGACTGTCTCATCGATCCTTACTATCGGCAGGACGACAGATTTTCTGGAACTCTTCTGACGATCCACCTGAGGTAAAATCGGAGCCGACGTCGAAGCGCATCGCTTTGCCGAGGAGGCCCTTATGAAACGCCATCTACTGACGCGCCGAGGGGTGCTGCACGCTATGGGCGCTGGAGCGGCCGCGGCCGCTTTGCCCTTCCGCGCGATGGGCGCGGGGCAAGCCGTGATCAGCCCGGTGACGGCGAAGCTCGCAAGCTACATGAGCGAGGCTCGGGAGCACGCGCTGCCGGCCGACGTCGTTGAGAACGCGAAATATCATATCCTCGACACGTTCGCGGCGATGATCTCGGGAGCGGATCTGCCTCCCGGGCGCGTCGCGCTGAAATTTGCCGCGGCGCATCGCGGGGAAACCGTGGCCACAGTGGCGGCTTCCAATATCGTATGCGGCCCGCTTGAGGCGGCGATGGCGAACGGGATGCTCGCGCATTCCGATGAGACCGACGATTCGCACGCGCCCTCGCATTCCCATCCGGGCTGCGCGACGATCCCGGCGGCGCTCGCGGCGGGCGAGCAGTTCGGCATTACGGGAACGCATTTTCTGCGAGCCGTGACGCTTGGATACGACGTGGGAACGCGCGTCACGCTCACCATGGGCGCGCTGAAGTATCAGATGGAAACGCACCGCAGCGCGCACAGCACGGCCGAAAATTTCTGCGCCGCCGCGGCCGCGGGTTGCGCCGCAAGTTTAGACACCAGGCAAATGCGTTTCCTGCTGGACTACGCGTCGCAGCAGGCTTCCGGAATCGCGGCCTGGGAGCGCGACACCGAGCACATCGAGAAATCGCTGGTGTTCGCCGGGCACCCCGCGCGCAACGGCGTGAGCGCGGCGCTGCTGATCCAGATCGGCGGGACCGGCGTGGAGGACATTTTCGCAGGGACCGACAATTTCCTGCTGGCGTTCGCGCCGAAATCAGACCCCTCCGGCTTGATCGATCAACTGGGCGAGCGCTTCGCCGTCACCAGCACCAACATCAAGAAATGGACCGTGGGCTCTCCGATACAGGCTCCGCTCGACGCGATCGAAAATATGCGCAAGAAGCATCCGTTCGACGCCGCGCAGGTGGAGAAGATCCGGGTGCGCGTTTCTTCGAGCGAGGCGAATACGGTGAACAATCGGGAAATGCCGGACATCTGCCTGCAACACATGGTGGCGGTGATGCTGCTCGACAAGACCGCTTCGTTCGCCGCCGCGCACGATAAGGCCCGCATGCAGGATCCGGCGATTCTCAAAGAGCGCGCCAAGGTGGAGCTGGTGTTCGATGAAGAGCTCGAAAAACTGATCCCCAAGCGCGAGACGATCGTCGAGGTGAAACTGACCGACGGGACCCAGCTCACCGAGCGCGTGGAAGCCGTGCGCGGGACGAGCGACAATCCCATGACGCGCGACGAAGTGGCCGCCAAGGCGCGCGATCTGATCGCGCCGCAGCTCGGAGCGGCGAAGGCCGATAAGCTCGTCGCCACGATCTGGAACATTGAAGGCGTGAAGAACATTCGCGACCTGCGGCCGTTGCTGCAGAAGAGCTAAGGGACTGCCTTTTTTCCAAAAGCAGATCCCTCGACTTCGCTCGGGATGACCCGCGTAAAAAAGGCCGTGCGATCCCTCGACTTCGCTCGGGATGACTCGCGTAAAAAAGGCCGTGCGATCCCTCGACACGCTTGGGATGACCCGGGTGAAAAGCCGGGCGATTCTTCGTTGGGTCGGGATGACCCGCGTTAAAAAGCCGTGCGATCCCCCGACACGCTCGGGATGACCCGGGTGAAAAGCCGGGCGATTCTTCGTTGGGTCGGGATGACCCGCGTAAGCCAAGCATTTGGGATTCCTTAGCTTACGCCTTGCGGCTTTCCGTCAGCGTGTCCGCCGATGACGAAGCCGTCGGCGAAAATGCCTCGCCGGCCTGCTCCGGGAGATCGATTCCGGTGGTGGTTCCTTCGCCGACGCGGCTGTCGATCCACATTTTGTAATCGTCGCCGTAGAGCACTTGCAGACGCTCATTGACGTTGCTCACGCCGATGCCCTGCGAGAATAGATTGGCGAGCTTCGCTTCGGCAATTCCCACGCCGTCGTCCTCAACAGTGATGTGCAGACGGCCGGCCGCCAGGCGGCTGCGCACGCGAATCGTGCCGCCTTCCACTTTGCTCGAAAGCCCGTGACGGATACTGTTTTCGACGATCGGCTGGAGAAGCATGCTGGGCACCAGCAGATCGAGTGTCGCGGGATCGATCTCCCGCACGAAGTGCAATTTCTCGCCGAAGCGGACCATCTCGATCGCCAGATAATCGTCGATGAAGGAAAGCTCGTCGGTCAGCGTCGTCAGGTTTTCCTGCTGGCGGAGCAGCCGGCGCAGAATTTTCGAGAGCTTGTAAATCACCTGGCGGGCCTGTTCGGGATCGAGGCGGATCAGCGAGGCGATGGAGTTCAGCGTGTTGAACAGAAAATGTGGATTGATCTGGCGGCTCAAGGCCGCGAGACGAGCTTCGTTTAAATGAAGCTGCTGTTGTTCCAGCTTTTTCTCATTGCGGCTGCTGTTCCAGATCTTGATGGGCAGAGCGGTCGCGAACAGCGTCGTCAGATAGACGGCCACCGTGAGCCATCCGCTCCGATCCTCCCAATGCTCCTGCAGCGCGAACACGCCCTTGGTCGGGAACACGGCCGCCACGGACGACCGGAGCAGTTCGGCGAGCGCGATCATGAGCACGCAAATGATGCTGAACGCGGGCAGGCGCAGATCGCCTTTGCGCAGCAGGCGGACCAGCGCGAGATCCGGGAACATCGTGAACTTCCAGATGAATTCCTTGTCCTGCGCCACGTCGCGCAACAGGCCCCCGAGGACGCCCACCGCGGCGAACAGCGTCATGGTCATCAGCTCGCCGTTGAGCATCGCCGGAATCGAAATCAGCACGCCGGAGAGGAGCCCCGTGACGTAGCCGCCCAGCATTCCAATGGCGAGGCTCCCTTCGAGACCGAGGTCGACCGCCTGATAAGCACCGCTCGTGACCACGCGCGTCGCGACGCCCGCGCCGAAGATCACGGCGCAGACGACGGCCATCTGCATGCGCTGCGCAAGGGTGCGTTCTTCCCGCATCAGCATGCGCTGAAAGGCCGCGCTGCGCGTGAGCAGGCTCGCGAGCGAGGCCGCGACGGCCAGCTTCACGAGCAGAAGGACCAGGTGTTGTTGGAGCATGCGTCGCTGCCGATCATTATAATGAGAATATCCGCGCCGAGACTCGCGCGAACTGCCGCCACAGGATTTCCGGGCTCCTGAGCAAGTCCGGCCAAGACAACTCCGTGTCCTCCAAATTCAAATTACGCCAGGTCGCCGAGGCCGATTTCCCCAGCCGTTTCGGCCATTTCCGCATTCTCGGATTCGAGGGCGTGAACGGCGCCGAGCGCGAAGAATCGGTGGTGCTGAAGATGGGCGATATCAGCGGGCCCGCGCCCGTGCTGGTGCGCATCCATTCCCAATGTCTTACGGGGGACGTTTTCCATAGCCTGCGGTGCGATTGCCGCGAGCAGTTGGAACTGGCGCTTGAAGCGATCGCGCGGGAAGGCCGGGGCCTGCTGATTTACGAGCATCAGGAAGGCCGCGGAATCGGGCTGCTAAATAAGCTGCGGGCCTACGAGCTGCAGGATCATGGCGCCGATACCGTGGAGGCGAACGAGCAGCTGGGCTTCAAGGCCGACCAGCGCGGGTATGAAATGCCGCCGGCGATTTTAAAATACCTGGGCGTGAGCGCGGTCCGGCTGATGTCGAACAATCCGGAAAAAATTCAGGCGCTCGAACGGGCGGGGATTCGCGTGGCGGAACGGGTCCCGTGCATCGCGGAGCCGTCCGGGTCCACCACGAACTACATGCGCACCAAAAAAGAAAAGCTCGGGCACCTGCTCGATCCAGTCTAGATCAAGCCGTTTAGCGGCCCCTCTAGCGGATGGACAGGATCTGAAACAGATTGCTGTAATTGTCGGTCCACGGGCGGAATCCCGGCAGGTCCTTGGCGGGATGCATGTCGGCGCCTTTGAAGCTCGGCGCGTCGAACCAGGCTTTATTCGAGGTCAGTAAAACCCACGTCGACGACGAGAAATACGAAGCTTCTTCGCCGTCGTCCTCCACCGTCATCGCCGATTTCCCGTACGCGCGGGCGTCCCCGAGACACACCGGCTCCAGATTCAGATACCGGTTCGAGATATGCAGCGCGAGAATTCCGTCCGGTTTTAAATGCCGCCAGTAGACACCCACGGCTTCGCGCGTCAGTAGATGTACGGGAATGGCGTCGCTCGAAAAAGCATCCACGGCAAGGAGGTCGAAGTTTTGAGTCTCCTGCCGTTCCAGCGTTAGACGCGCATCGCCCATCAGGATCTGCTTGTCGGCTTCCGAATGAGGATAGAACGTGAACCAGGTTTGCGCAATGTTCTGAATCAAAGGATTGATTTCATAAATGCGCATGGTGTCGCCTTTGCGGCCGTAGTTCGCGGTGACGCCCGCGCCGAGTCCGATGCTGCCGAGGCGGATGGGTCCGCGGGATTGCACGGCCTGCAGGGCGCGCCCGAGCCCGGAGTTCTTCCCGTAATAGGAAGTGCTGACGTACTTCAGCACGGGATCGATCAGCTGCGAGCCGTGATTGATGGTCCCGTGCATTAGCGTGCGTTCCGCATAGGGTTCGGTGGGCGCGTCCTGTCGGACTTCGAGAGGGCCATAGAAATTGCGGACGCGCAGGAGCACTCCCTGGCCCAGGACGCTTTCCTTCTGGCCGGCATAGCCGGCGAGCGCGCCGATCCCGATGACGATCGCCACCCGCACGGGCCACGCGCCGAGCCGCGGAAGACTGGCGTTCCAGGCCGTGATGAGCACGAGGATGCCGAAGATTCCCAGTCCCGCGGCGAGCGCGTACTGAGACGGAATTTTCAAAGTGTGAAAACGTCCCGCGAAGCTGTAGAAAACAGCTCCAAGGACCGCCGCGATGCCGATCACGAAGGCAACGAGTTTGGACCATCCGCGGAAGGTGTGAAGCTTCGCATCCCATGCCGCGATCAGCGCCAGAATTCCGCAGGCCACCAGGCCGAGCTCCAGTTCGAGATACGTCACGAATATCCGTGGGGCGATCAGAGCGACGAAGACTCCTCCCAGCGCGCCTCCGAGCGAGACCATCAGATAGAACAGCGTCAAGTGCCGCGGCGCGGGGCGGCGGCGCGCCAGCTCTCCGTGGCACACCATGCAGCACACGAACAGGCCCGCCGCATATCCGGGGATCGCCCATTTGATGGTCAGATTTCCTTCGGCGGCGTAAATCATGTACGCCATCCCGCCCAAAGCGGGAAACAGCAAGGGGATAAACAACCAGCGGCGGTAATAACGTTCGCTCTCGAAGCACAGAATGAAGGTCAACAGGTATAGTGCGAGAGGCAGTACCCACAGGAGAGGAATGGGCGCGACGTTCTGGCTCATGTGATTGGTGATGGCGATCAGCAGAACGGAGGCGCAAGCGGCCAGCGACACCCAGAAGACGAGCTGCAGGAATCGGGGCGCGGCGGTTGTCGCAGTTTCCTGCGGAACATTTTCCAGAGCCGCGCTTTCCGCTGACGCGGGGACTTCCCTTTTACTCGGCTCTTTGCTCGCCCACGCAGTGTAGGCGCACAGAATAGCGAACGCAACGTAGGCAAAGCTCCACGAGTAGGCCTGCGTGCGCGAGGCCAGCATTGGTTCCACCAAGAACGGAAAACTGACTAAGGCGAGCAGCGATCCGAAATTCGAGAGAGCGAAAAGCCGGTACGGCATCCCCGATCCGGAGCGGCGCACATACCAGGCCTGCAGTAGAGGACTGGTGGAAGAAAGCAGAAAATACGGGAGGCCGATGGTCGCCGCGAGCACAGCCAGGATGCGCAGCGTGGGATCGCCCGCCTGCGTGGGCCGCCACGCGGGGTTCGGAAGAATCGGCAGGATCAGGCAGCTTGCGGCGAGCAGCGCGGCGTGCAGGATCATCTGGCCGCGCGATTTCAAAAAGCGAATGGAGAGATGCGCGTACGCGTAGCCCGCGAGCAACACCAGCTGGAAGAACAGGAGGCTTGCGCTCCACACCGCGGCCGATCCGCCGAACCAGGGAAGAATAATCTTCGCGATCAGGGGCTGGACCTGGAACAACAAAAACGCGCTGAGAAAAATTGTGATCGCGTAGAGAGCCATGTTATCGAAGGATGGTAATCAGGTTGGTAAAGTCGTCGGTCCAGGCGCGAAAGCCGGGCTTCGGTTTGAGAGGCACCGTCCCCTGGGACTTAAACAAAGGATGGTCAAAAAATTTGGCGTCGCGGTTCAGCACGGTCCAAGTGGACCCGTTGTAGTAGGGCTGGTCGTAGCCTTCGTCGTCCACCTTCACGCCGCTCCAGCCAATATCCGCCATGGCCTGCGAGACCACCGGCTCCAGATCCAGATATCGATTCGAAATGTGCACGGCGAGCACTCCATCCGGTTTCAAGTGCCGCAGGTAAATTTGATATGCCTCGCGAGTCAACAGGTGCAAGGGCACGGCATCGCTGGTGAAGGCGTCCATCACCAGAAAATCGAGCTGCTCGGAAGGCAGCGACTGCAGCACCAGGCGGGCGTCGCCCATCAGAACTTTTTTATCCGCCGGGCAGGCGTTGAAGAACCCGAAATCGTGGGTCGCGATGTTCAGGATCAGGGGATTGATTTCGTAATAGTGCAGCGTGTCGCCGGCGTTCGCGAGCGCCGCCGTGACCCCCGCTCCTAACCCGAGGACTCCGATGCGCACGGGGCCGCGCGTGTCATGCAGGGCCTGTAGCGCCCGCGCCACTCCGGAGCCGGTCCCGAAGTACGATGTCGCGATCCGGGCCGAGCCGGGGCGCGCCAGTTGCGTTCCGTGATCGATCGTCCCGTGCACCAGTACGCGTTCGGCCGGGGCGTCGTAGGCGCCGTCCGGATCGTCGCGCACGTGCAGCACCCCGTAGAAGTTGCGGGCGGAGCGCACATAGACCCGATCCTTCTTGATCTGGCTGTATCCCAGATACACGGCGAATGCGGCGGTGACCACCACGGCCGCCGCGCGCATCCATTTTCGGCTGGGCACGCACAGGAAAAAACAGGTGACCCCTGCGAGCACGGCGAGCAACACCACCGGCAGCCCGAGCGAGCCGCGAAGCGATCCCGAGGTAATAAAGGAGGGCCCTTTCAGGTGGAGGTGGGACGCCTGCGACGAGATCACGATCAACAGTCCCCCGAGCAACGCGGCTCCTCCGAAGATCAGCGTCAAACGTTTCCATAGCGGCCGCGGAAGGCCGGGGATCTGGTCCCACAAGGCCCAGGCAGCGAGCGCCAGGCAGCCAACCAGCGCGACGGGCAGTTCCACATAATCGTCGAACATGCGGGGCGCGATGAAGGCGACGAACACGCCTCCGAGCGCGCCTCCCACGGAGACCATCAAATAGAACTGCGTCAGATATCGAGGATGGGGGCGCCGCCGCGCGAGTTCGCCGTGGCACACCATACAGCACACAAACAGCGAGGCGCACAGAGCCGGAATCAGACGCCGGATCGTGATGTTATTCTCGTACCACGTAATTCCATAGGTGAACATCCCCAGCGCTCCCGCAAGCAGCGGCAGGAACAGCCAGCGCGGATAGAGCCGGTCGCTTTCAAAGCAGAGAATGAAGCTGAGCAGGTACAGGCTCAGGGGCACCACCCACAGGAGCGGAATGGGCGCGACGTTCTGCGTCAGGTAGGTGGTCACGGAGAGCAGCAGGACGGACGCGCACATCGCCAGGCCGATCCACAGAAATTTTTCCGCGAGCCGGGGCGCGCGTGCGGCGCCCTCGTCGAGGGACGGGAGGCGGGCCGATTCCGGACTTCCCCCGCTCTTCCATGCGGCCGCGACACAGGCGCACGCAAAGACGGCGAATCCCCAGGACCACGCGAGCGCCTGGCTATGCAGGGTCAAACGCGGCTCGACCAGCGTCGGGTAACTCAACAACGCGAGCATCGATCCGAAATTCGAAAGAGCGAAAAGCCGGTACGGGATCGCGCCTTTATGCGTGCGCACGTACCAGGCCTGGAGCAGCGGGCTGGTGGCGGAAAGAAGCGCATAGGGCAGGCCGACGGTCGCCGTGAGGAGCAGAAGGATGCGAAAGGTCGGATCGTTCGTGGCCCCGGTGGTGGTCCAGAAAGTGGAGGGAATCACCGGCAGGGTGGCGAGACTCACCACCAGCAGAGCGGCGTGCACGTAAAATTGCTGCCTCGGCCGCAGAAAGCGAATCAAAGCGTAGGCGTAAAAATAGCCGGCCAGCAGAATCAGTTGGAAGAACAGCAGGGCCGCATTCCACACCGCCGCCGATCCGCCGAACCAGGGAAGAATGAACTTCGCGATCATCGGCTGAACCTGGAACAGGAGGAACGCGCTGAGAAAAATGGTCGCGGCGTAAACGGGCATTCGATCGCCTAGGATACCGTAAAGTCGGCGCGCGCAAATGAAAGCGCCTTAATCAGATGCGGCGAACCGTGGGACGGCCGGAACGGGTCAGCTCAGTTTTTGGGCGAGCATGCGGTTGACTGCGGCGGGGTCGGCTTGCCCCCGGCTGGCTTTCATGACCTGGCCGACCAGGAAGCCGATCACCTGGGTCTTCCCGCCGCGATACTGATCCGCCTGTTTGGGATTCGCCGTGATCACTTCATCGACGATTTTTGAAAGTGCGCCCTCATCGCTGATCTGTTCGAGGCCTTCGCGCTGCATAACCGCCTCGGGAGGATCGCCAGACGCGGCCATTTTGGGGAAAATTTCCTTGGCGAGCTTGCCGCTGAGCTTACCGGACGCGATCAGTTTGATGAGTGCCCCCAGATTTTCCGCGCTGACCGGCGATTCCTCGATCTCCTTGCCTTCCTGTTTCAGCACGGCCGAGAGATCGCCCATCACCCAGTTGGCGGCGGAGCGGGCGTCGCCGCCGGCGGCCATCACGACCTTTTCGAAGTATTCGCTCATGGGCCGCTGCGCGGTCAGGACTTCGGCGTCATATTCGCGCAACCCATAGGAATCCACAAAGCGGCGGCGCCGGGACGCCGGCAACTCCGGCATCTTTTCGCGAACCGCGGCGAGCCACGCGTCGCTGACGCGCAAGGGTATCAGATCGGGCTCCGGGAAATAGCGATAGTCGTGCGCGTGCTCCTTGCTGCGCATGCTGACGGTTTCGTCCGCGTCGGGGTCGTACAGGCGCGTTTCCTGAATCACGCGGCCGCCGCTTTCGATGAGCGCGACCTGACGCGCGATCTCGTGATCCAGCGCCATTTTCAGGAAGCGGAAGGAATTCAAATTCTTGACCTCGGCCTTGGTGCCGAATTTCTCCGCGCCCCGGAGCCGCACGCTCACGTTGGCGTCGCAGCGCAGGTGCCCCTTTTCCATATCGCAGGTGGAGACGTTCAGGTATTGCAGGACCTGCTTGATCTCGGTCAGGTAGGCGTGAGCCTCGTCCGAGGTACGAATGATCCGGCTCGCTGACGATCTCGATCAGCGGCGTTCCGCTGCGGTTCAGATCGACGTAGGTAAAGCGGTCGGAATCCTTGAAGCCGTCGTGAATGCTCTTTCCGGCGTCATCTTCCATGTGCACGCGGGTCACGCCGATCCGGCGGGTTTCGCCGTCACCGTTCACCTCGACGAAGCCGTGTTCGGCGAGCGGCTGATCGTACTGCGAGATCTGGTAGCCCTTGGGAAGGTCCGGGTAAAAATAATTTTTGCGGGCGAAGATGGATTTCGCGTTCACCTTGCACTGGAGTGCAAGCGAGGCTTCGATCGCGAGCTCAACCGCGTGCTTGTTGAGCACCGGCAATGCCCCCGGCATCCCCAAACAGATGGGACAAACATTGCTGTTGGGAGGCGCGCCAAAACTAGTAGGGCATCCGCAGAAGATTTTCGTGCTGGTCGCGAGCTGAACGTGCACTTCGAGCCCGATGACGGGCTCATATTTGGCGATGACGGCGGGCGACGCCAGCGGATTTTCGACAGACGGCATGTTTCATTATTATAAAATTGCGATTGCTGTAAAAAATCCGCTTGTTATAAGTCGCAAACAGATCGCGCGCGAGTGCTGCTGTAGCCCGAATACTCCTGCGGTACTGTCCCGGCTGTACTCAAAAGTAGTCCTTAATACAGTCTAGGCTTTATGTAATCGCCGCCGTGCGACTCCGACCCTTAATCCAAAGCGCTTTAAGGTGATATTTTCCTAATCCCGGGGTCGCTCGCGACCGATGTAAAAAATACAGTACGTAATTCTTGGCGCTGAAGCTCGTTCTGGCTGGCTCGGATTCGGGCTCAGAAAGGAAGTATGAAGTCACATCGCACTCTTCGGGCTCTCGGCGCGCTCGCCGCCGGAATCACGGCAATACCCTTATTGCTTGCGGTACCCACGAAAGCATTTGGATATACCGACCCTGGCACAGGGACGTTCGCTTATCAGGCGATGTATGCCGCATTTATTGGGGGCACCTTCTACCTGCGCAGATTCGTGAAGCGCTTCTTCAACAAGCGTCCCGAGAAATAACCCGCTGAACTTAGCTCTCCGGAGCGCCCTCCCCATGATTGCCAGCCCGGAGCGTCGCGAGAAAGCGGTCGAAGAGGGGCAGGCCAAGCTCCCCTTTGCCGAGCCCGCTTGCCCCGGACCCGCCTGCTCCAAACCCCCTTGCTTCAAGCCCCCTTGCTCTAAAGCGGGCGGAGCCGTAAAGTCCTTTCGCGATCCCGCGGGCGCGGTGTACCGGCGGGACGATCGAATTCTCCGCGTGGTGCGACCGGAAAGCGCGGAGGAAACTGCCCAATTCCTGGCGACCCGCATGGCTCGGGAGGCGATGGATGCGGGGGAGTTCGTGCGCTCCACGCGCATTCATGCGGACGAAATTCCCGCCGATTTCGCGCGCGATCTTCCTCTCGACATACCGCCGGGAACTGCGATCTATGAACACGAGCGCGTGTGGTTTCCAAGTTATCCCCACGAATGGCCGGCGGAACTGCTGTACGCGGCGGGACGGTTGACGGCCCGACTCTTCAAAACGGCCTTGGCGGAGGGATTTGGACTCAAGGACGCGACCCCTTACAACGTTTTGTTTCGCGGCCGCCTGCCCGTCTTCGTCGATCTCCTATCCTTTGAACGAAGAGAGCCATGCGACGGGACCTGGATGGCTTACGCGCAGTTCGTGCGGACATTTTTGCTCCCGTTGCTTGCCCATGCGGAGTTTGGTCTCCCACCGGCGGATGTATTTCTACGACGCCGCGACGGATGGGAGCCCGAAGAGTTATACCGGCGGGCCGGCCCGCGCAGATTCTTTTCGCCCGCATTCCTGAGCCTGGTCACACTTCCACACTGGATGTCGCGGAAGGTTTCCGAAGCAAAGCCCGGGACGTATCGTCCGGCTCTCGCGGACTCCGCGGAAAAGGCCGGCTTCATACTGGATCATCTCCTCAACGATTGTTCGCGCAAGCTGGATCTGCTGAAACCGGTTCCCTCGCCTTCGGCGTGGACGGGGTATCTGGAGCACAAGTCTCTGTACACGGCGGCTCAACGGGAACAGAAGGAGCGCTTCGTCCGGGAGGCAATCGATCTGGCGAAGCCTCGCACCGCGCTCGATGTCGGGGCGAATGAGGGGCGCTTCAGCTTCCTCGCCGCACAATCGGGGGCGTCGGTCGTGGCCATCGACACGGACGCCGCGGTGGCCGGCAACGTGTGGAGGGAGGCGGACCGGCGGGGCCTCGACGTGCTTCCCCTGGTGGTCGATCTGACGCGTCCCACGCCGCCCGTCGGCTGGCGCAACCAGGAATGCGCCTCGTTCCTCGAACGCTCGCGGGGAGCCTTCGACCTGGTCATGATGCTGGCGGTGATTCACCACATGCTGGTTACCGAGGGGATTCCGCTCACCGAGCTCCTGGGCCTGGCCGCCGAATTGACCCGCGGCTATCTGTTAATTGAATTCGTCGCACCGTCCGATCCTATGTTCATCCGGATCGCGCGCGGGCGCGAAATGCTGCACCGGAATTTGACGCGAAGCGCTTTTGAAGCCGCCGCGTCCGTGCACTTCGACCTCGTCAAGAGGCAATCCCTGGACGAATTGGACCGATGTCTATACCTTTATCGGCTACGGCCCAGCAACGTCTAAGAGATCTCGTCATCAGCCTGTCGCTCGGGAACCTGGTGGTTCTCCGCCGCTGGTACGATGTGGAGCATTTGCAGGCGCTCTCGCTGGATTATTTCCGCACGCATCCGCCTACGAATATCCTGCTGATCGCGACGCTTTTGGGTTTTGCGATTTGGTCCCTTGTTTTCTGGCTGCTCGGGACGGTGGTCCGGCGGTCCGGAAAGCCCTGGCTCGTGACGACGGCACGGGTGGCGTTTCTCGCGGCGCTCATTGTTCCGCTTGAGACGGTGCGGCAGTATTGGAACTTTCAAGTGGGCCGCGCGGATTGGGGAAGCAACCTTTCCCTGGTGGCGCTCGATGTGCTTCTGGTAGTGGGGATGGTGGGCGTAGTGCGCGGCAAGCTGCGAATCTTTCGCGCGGGCATGCGGGCGGCGTACTGCATGATCCTGTTTCTGCCTGTGTTTCTGATTTACTTCGCCGGCATGCATTCGGAGATGGAACCGCGCGCGGCGTACCGGCCGCGCCCGCCGTTGCCTCTGCTTCCTTCCCGGCCCGCGACCTTCGATCCGGTCCACGGACATCGACCCGCGCCGCGCGTGATCTGGCTGTTATTCGACGAACTCGACCAACGCCTGGCGTTCGACGACCGGCAGCCGGGAGTGGAGCTCCCGGAACTCGACCGGCTGCGCGCCGAATCGTTCGTGGCGACTCATGCGGTGCAAACGGCGGGGTGGACGATGCTGGCGGTGCCCTCGCTGCTCTCCGGCCAGATCTACAGCCATTCGGAATCCGCCGACGCTTCGACGCTTCTGGTGCAGCCCGCCGGATCCGAGGCGATGGCGAGTTGGAGAGACCAGCCCAACGTATTTCGCAAGGCCCGGGAGCTCGGGGTGAACACTGCGCTGGTCGGATGGCATCACCCGTATTGCCGGGTGCTCGGCGACAGCCTGACGCGATGCTTCGACGAAGTGGGCGACACCGCGACCGACGTATTGACGCGCGAAACGTACGCGGACGAAAACGGTCTTGCAAAATCCCTGCTCTTCGCGTTCACCTCGCGCTGGAAATCGTTTACGGGACTGGCGAGACCGTTCAGCCACCCCGCCGAACACGCGCTTGACCGCTATATGCAAGCGCGTCAGCAGCAGGAGTATTTTCGGATCCGGGATCGCGCCTACGAGCAGGCGGCCGACGCCCGCGTCGACTTTCTGTACGTTCATTTCCCGACGCCGCACCTCTATGCGATCTACGATCGCGAGCGCAAGGATTTCACGCTGAGCGAGAAGACAACGTACTTCGATAACCTCGCGCTGGTGGATCGCACGGTGGGAGAATTGCGGCGGAAACTCGAGACCGCGGGCCTGTGGGATTCCACGACGATCCTGATCACAGCCGACCATGGACTGCGCTACGCGCTGTGGCACGGAGGAATGAATTGGACTCCTCAATTCGACCGCCTGCTCGAGAACGGGCAATCCCCGACTGTGCCCTTCATCGTCAAGCTGAGCGGAGAAAACAAACCGTTGGTTTACGATCCCTCGTTCTCCGCGGTGGTGGAAGGCGACCTGCTCCTCGCGGTGCTGCGAGGAGAGGTTACAACGGCGGCCGAGGCCTCGCATTGGGTGGCACGCCAGACACCGGTCGAGAGCGTAAATAACACGCGTTTTCATTAGGTTAGCTTGGATTGGGAGGGTCCTGCGGAGACCTCCGGACGGGACTCTTGACAGGCACTCCGAGGCCGCCCATACTGGTGCATAAACCTTTGAGCAGGCCGGCGGGTTCTCACCCGACCGGGTTTTGCGCGCAGGGCAGCCTTTTCTGGCGCGGGTGTAGTCCCGGTGCGTGCAGTTGCCGATCAGATTGTACGGAGGATTTGACACATGAAAATCAGGTCATGGGCCGCGATGGGCTTCTTGGCTACGCTTGCCTTGGGGCAGACGGCACCGCCGCCTGCGGCGCCGGCGACCGCGGCTCCGAAGCCGGCCGCTCCAAAACCAGCCGCGGCCAAGCCTGCGGCGACGTCGCCCGTCGACTCGGTGATTCAATCCGTCAAGGCAGGCCTTTCCGAGGGGCTCATCATCAAGACTCTTCAGCGCGACAATAAGCCGATGAATCTGACGCCAGCCGACTTGGTGAAGCTGAAGAACGCCGGCGTTTCGGAGAACATTATCGGCGTGATGCTGGATCCTACGAGCGCACCCGCACCGGCGGCAGCGGCTGCTCCGGCGCCTGCCCCGCGCCTGCTCCTGTTGTGGCTCCGGCTCCGGTGGCAGCGACGCCCGCTCCGGCTCCTCCCGCGGCCGGTCCCGTGCCGGCGCTGGTTCCTGCGGTTTCCGCGGTGACGACCCAGGCGCAGAAGAAGCGCGTGATTGTGGATGAGTTCGATTATTCCGCGGTGAAGACCCAAGTGCAGGCGGTTTTCAACACGCAGCAGGATATCGGCAAGGGCATTCGCGCGATGCTGGTCAAGCGCATTGCGGACGCCAATAACCTGGTGGTGGTGGAGCGCGCCAAGGTCAACGATCTGATGAAGGAGCAGGATTTCAACGCGAGCAACCGCGTGAAGCAGGGCAGCGGCGCGCGGGTTGGCCGCATTGCCGGGGCGGACGCGGTGCTGGCTGGCGACATCATCATTTTCGGCCGGGACGACAAAAAGAAAAGCGTCCGCGGCGGCGGCATCATCGGCGGCGTGATCGGCGGAATCGCCTCCAGCAAGAATGAGGACAAGGCGGTGGTGGCGATCGATTACCGGCTGATCGACGCGGAGACCTCCGAAGTCATCGCGACGGGCGAGGCGCGCGGAGAATCGGTGCGCAAGGGCAACGCTCTTGGAGCGATCGGCGGCGCGCTCGGCAAGGGAGTCGCGGGCGTGCAGGTCGATATGACGAGCTCGAATTTCGCGGAGACCATCATTGGTGAGGCGACTCAGGATTGCGTGAACAAGCTCGGCGACATCCTGAAGGAGCAAAGCGCGACGATGAAAAAGACGGTGCGCGAGGTGGAGACTTCGGTCGCCGACGTCCAGGGCAACATTCTGGTCATCGCGGCTGGCGGCAACGACGGCGTGAATGCGGGCGACGTTTTCGAAATCCACGAGGTGCTGCGCGAAGTAAAAGATCCGACCACCAAGGAAGTTCTGGACCGCATCACGAACAAGGTGGGCGAGATGACCGTCACGAGCGTGCGCGACAAGATCGCCACGGGCAGCTATGTGGGATCGCCGGCAAAAGTGGGCTTCATCGCCCGCAAGAAAATTTAACCCGAAAATTTAAGAAGTCGGTTGGGAATCCGTTCGAAAACTCAGCAGGAGGATCACAATGAATCCCAGACTCTTGGCGGCGCTGGTTGCCGCAAGTGTGGCGCTCGCCCCCGCGCAGACCAAGAAAGCGATGGAGGTCCAGGAATTCGATTACTCCACCGTGATGATCGGCCACTCAAGCGATCTTCGGAACGCAGCAGAATATCGGCCAGGGCATTCAAGCCATGCTGGTGAAGCGCGTATCGCAGGACGGCAAGTATACGGTCGTCGAGCGGCGCAAAGTTGCGAACATCATGAAGGAGCAGGATTTCGCGGCCAGCAATCGGGTGAAGCAGGGCACCGGCGCGCGCGTCGGTCAGATTCGCGGGGCGAATCTGACGCTGATGGGCGATATCGTCGTGTTTGGCCGCGATGATCGCAGGACCAGCGCCGGAGCGGGCGCGATTGTGGGCGGGGCGGGCGGCGCGGCGGGCGGTTACAAGGGCGACGCAAAGGCGGTGGTTGTGCTCGATTATCGCATCGTCGATACCGAGACCAGCGAAGTGGTGGCGAGCGGCGAAGCGCGCGGCGAATCCAAGCGCACGAGCAAAGGATTCGGCGCGGGGATGTTCGTGGGCGGCGTGGGAGTGGGCGGCGGTTTCAATATGACCAGCTCCAACTTCGCCGAGACCATCATCGGCGAAGCGACCATGGACGCGGTGGACAAGCTCGCGGTCGACATCAACATGCGGAATCTCAACGGAGGGGCGGAGGGCCGCGAGAACGATCTGGACGCGCGCGTCGCCGACGTGAGCGGCAACAGCATCACCATCAACGCGGGCTCGGGCGCGGGCCTTGCGGTGGGACAGACCTACACGATTTATCACAAAGGGAAAGAGATCAAAGATCCGACCACGGGCGAAGTTCTGGATGTGCAGACCACGCCGATCGGGCAGCTTACGATCACGATGGTCCGCGACCGGATCTCGATGGGGAATTACTCGGGCTCGGCCGCACCGGTGGTCGGCGACGTCGTGAGGAAGTAGCCGTGCGGCCGGCGCGCGTCACCTTTGTGTTCGCGAGCACGCTAGCGGCGTTGCTCACCGTGACGGGTTCCGCGAACGCGCAGCAACCTCGTGAGACTCCCGATCCCCGGACGGGGTGGCACATCGCTCCGGAATCCGGCGCCGTGCGCGACATGCGTCACAGGCTGACGCTCGTCGCCACGCGTGCGATCGGCTATTTCATGTCGGCCGATTCGATCGAGGCATCGCTTAGATCCCAGGGGTTGTCGTTGCATCCTGAGATCGCCGTGCTGCGCGTACGCCTCGAAGGCGCGCTGGACCAAACGGAAGCCGCCATCAATCGAGGCGATCTGGATGCCGCGGGAAAATCCATGGATATGGCGCAAGCCTTGCTCGATCGCTTTGCCGCGAAACTCGGAGGCTGAACATGCGATTGTGGGCGGGATTGCTGGTGATGGCCAGCGCGGGCGTGCAAGCGCAGCCGGTGGTTGGGCCGCGCTGGTTCATGAGCTCCCGGGGGTTGCTGGGCCAGAACCCGGCCGGCGTGGACGCGCGCGAGATCGAACGGCTGGAGCGCTATCTGGTTTTCGGTGCGCCCTATTGCACGGCGCTCGCGGCACAGCAGTACGCCGCGAACATGGCTGTGGCGCGCAGCATGTCGACCTACCTTGGGACGGTGAGCACAACGGCGACCGATCCGCAGGCGCGCGCGGCGGCCCTTCGTGTGGCTGCGGCGTTCTCGTCATTCCCGTGCGCGTATGCGGGCAAGCAGCTTCCGGCGATGCCTCCGCCTCCCCCTCCGAAGCCCGGCGATGCACCGTTCGCGCAGCGAGCTCCCGATCTCGGGAAGGTGCCCGATGAGGAACAGGAGACGGCCGCCGATCTGGTCATCCGCTACGATACCGACGCCGCGCGCTCGGCGATTACGTGGAAGAACGCGGAAACCATGCGGCTCAGCCTGGCGGGACGAGGGATGGCGCTAAACGCAGCAACCGCATCCGCGTTCGCGAGGCTCCAGCCTCTCTACGACGAGGCCGCCGGAGAACTGCGCGATCACAAGTGGGACGACGCCCTGTCCACTCTGAAGGCCGCCGAAGCCACGACCGACAAAATCGCGACCGTCGTCGGAAAGTAGCATCTTTGGCTTTTCTGCGGCGGCTTTGCTGCGGCCAAAGTCATTCCACCCGGTTCATCACCTTCGGCCTGGAAATTCAGTTCGCACTAGGACGAGAAGCGGCCTTTTCCGCCGCAAGTATCCGAGACCCGCCAGAGCGACAGCCAGGAGTCCGAAACTTCCACATGCTTACCCGAGTTTAGGGATGCGGCGAGTCATCAGATAGAGGCCTACGCCTGCCAATCCGAGCAGCGTCAAATAAACCGAGGGCGGAGCAGGAGTGGGTGTGGGGGTGGCCGTCGGAACTACCGCGATGCCATCGGGGGTGCTTAGTCCCGAGATCAGCGCTGCGTTTACCAAAACTCCTGAGGTGGTGTACTCGGATACGGTGCCGCCAAGCCCATTGGCGATGTACAGGTTCGTGCCATCGGTCGCGATGCCAGTGGGTCCGTTCAGCCCGGAGATCAACGCGGCGTTCACGGTGCCTCCGGAGGTGGTGTATTCACCCACGGTGCCGGAACCGAAGTTCGTGACGAAGATGTTCGACCCCAGAATGAGAATCGCCTCTGGACTGTTTAGGCCGGTAATCAGCGAGGCGTTCACCAAGACCGCCGTTGTTGTGTACTCCGAGATAAACCCTGTGCCTGTATTGCCGTTGTCGTTGTTCGCGACGAAGATGTGCGTGCCGTCCGACGCTGCGCCATGAGCTACGTCGACGCCTGAAATAAGCGCGCTGTTTACGGTCGCGCCTGCCGTAGTGTACTCGCCGATGGTGTTAGTCGGGTTCCCGTTGGCCACAAAGATGTTTGAGCCAAAGGAACTAATTTGATGCACATTATTCAACCCCGTGATGAGCGCGGCGCTCACGGTTGCGCCGCCAGTGGTATATTCGCCGATCGTATTGCCCGCGAGCGAGATAAACAGGTTGAGCCCGAAAGTGTGAGACTCCCTGGATTGCTCAGCCCGGTAATAAGCGAGGCGTTCACGGTGGCACCCGACGTCGTGTAGGCGCCGACGGTACCGCTGCTGTTGTTCGACACCAAAATGGTGCCGGCGCGTGCCCCACTGGCAGTGACTAGTACACCGAACAGCAGACTCAAAAAGGCGTTACGTCCCATTTGGATTGGTCTCCTCGTCGACAGTTCTTAAAAGGTTATCACACAAACGGAGACGGATTGGTTGGGCCGAAGAACTCCGACTCCCGACGGTGTCAGCCGAGGACGCGAGTGCGCTGCTTTCAGCATTCGCGGGGGTGGGGCTTGCCGTTTTCTCCGTTCCCCGCTAGTCCCCCCGATCATGGGCGAACCGCCGGGCGAAATTGCCTAGGCGTATCGACGCCGCAAATCTGATACTATTTGGTCATATGACGATTGCCTCGCCGGCTGGTGGTTTTTCCGCTCGATGAATCCTAGAGGATTTCCACCCCGCCGGCCGAGAATTCGCGAAAACGTCAACGAGGCGATCCGCGCGCGCGAAGTTCGCGCGGTGTTCCCTGATGGCACGCGTCGAGGTCATGCCGACGCCCGCCGCCGTACGCAGGGCGCAGGAACTGGGCCTCGATCTGATCCTGATCGCGCCCACCGCCGAGCCGCCCGTCGCCAAAGCGATGGACTACGGCCAGTGGCAGTACGAGAACAAGAAGAAGCAGCACGAAGCCAAGCGGAAGCAGCACATCATCCAGGTGAAGGAGCTGAAGTTCCGCCCCAACACCGACGATCACGATTACGACTTCAAAAAGAATCACGCCATCCGCTTCCTGCAGGAAGGCAATCGCGTGAAGGCCGTGGTGCAGTTCCGCGGTCGCGAAATCGCGCATACCGACATCGGCCGAAAGCTCCTGATCCGCTTTGCCGCCGATCTCGCGCAGTTCGGCGCGGCCGAAGGCATGCCGCGGCAGGAAGGCCGCAACGCCCACGTGATCATCAGCCCGGTGAAGGCGGTGGTTCCTCCGCCGAAGGAAAAACCCAAGCCTCCTGTCGGAGCAAAGCCCGAGCCCGGCGCGAAGCCCGAGTCCGGCGCGGCGGGCCCGCAAGCGTAATCCAGGCAATTCCATCATTGCCCTAAGACCGCTGCGATCGTTTCCCTCTTTTATTTCCGCCAGCGGCCCTGCCGCCATTGATAGCGTTGCCCGCGAGCTTCCCAGCGGCCTGCTTCCCAGCGATTGTAACCGCGCGGAGGACGATCCCAGCGTCCCGGCACCCACGCGTAGCGCCCACCCTGCCAGCCCCAGTAACCCCCGATCCACACGTAACCCGCTCCCGGAGCGTTTCCATAATATTCCGCTTGCAGAGGGGGAGGCGGAACATTCGCAGAATACCCGACGTATGCGCCGCCGCATCCCGCGGTGGCCAACCCCATCCCCAGCAGGCTGTATAACGCCCAACATCTCATAACGACCCTCCCATCTTTTAGAGGGAGCGCCTCCGGGTGGCGTTGCGGTCTTCATGCAGCGTTAATGCTTCGCTTGCCTTCGCGCGGTGGATTGTTTGTGAAACTTTTCTTGCGGCGGCGTTATAGAAAGGAGCTAGGGTTCGACCGGCGCGAGGACGCGTTCCGCCATAGCGCGGATCAACGCGGGAAGCCCTTCGCCCGTGACGCTTGCGATCTTAAAGAAAGGCAGCTTGCGCTTCTTCGCAAGTTTCTCGAGCGCCTTGATGCGCGCGGGATCCTGCGCCGCGTCCATTTTGGTCGCGACCACGAGCATGGGCTTCGCGGCCAGATCTTCCGAGAAACCCGCCAGCTCGCGCAGGATGACTTCGAAATCGTTCACAGGGTCGCGGCCGGTTTCGGAGACGTCGACCAGATGAACCAGCAGCCGCGTTCTTTCGATGTGCTTCAAAAACTGCACGCCGAGGCCGTGGCCCAGGTGCGCCCCTTCGATCAGTCCGGGGATGTCGGCGACCACGAAGGTCCGGTCGTCGTTGCGATCGTCGCTCGCGCGCACCACGCCGAGGTTCGGCTCCAGGGTGGTGAAGGGATAGTCGGCGATCTTCGGACGCGCGGCCGAGATGCGCGAGATCAGTGTGGACTTGCCGGCATTGGGGAAGCCAACCAGTCCCACGTCGGCGAGCAGTTTCAACTCCAGTCGCAGGCGCTTCAGTTCGCCCGGCTTGCCGTCCTCGTGCTCGGTAGGCGTCTGATGCGTGGAAGTCGCAAAGCGCGCGTTGCCCCGTCCGCCGCGGCCGCCTTTGGCGACCACGAAGCGATCGCCCGCAACCGTGAAATCGTGCAGCACTTCGCCTGTTTCGGCATCCTCAACCACCGTGCCCACGGGCGTGGGCACCTCCACGGATTTGCCGTTATGCCCGGTCCGATCGCTGCCTTCCCCGTGGCGTCCGCGCTGGGCTTTATGCTCCGGATTAAAACGGAAATGCAGCAGCGTGTTGTAGTGCGGACTGGCCACCAGGGTGACATCGCCGCCGTGGCCGCCATCGCCGCCGCTCGGTCCGCCGCGCGGAACGAACTTCTCGCGCCGGAACGCGAGACAGCCGTTGCCGCCGTCGCCGGCCTTCACGGTGATGATGACTTCATCGATAAACATATTGGATCAAAATGCCAAAAAACCAGTCCAAACACACGAATGGCCAGAGAAGGTCCCAGCCGACCTCGCTGGTCCCTGGCCCTGGCCGGTGTACCTGCTATTCCGCCGCGACGACGCTGACGAACTTGCCCATGCGGCCGCGATCGCGAAATTCGATGACGCCCGTGACTTTCGCAAACAACGTGTCGTCCTTGCCGAGGCCGACATTGTTGCCGGGTTTGAGACGCGTGCCGCGCTGGCGCACGATGATGGATCCGCCGGAAACCAGCTCGCCGCCGAAGCGCTTTACGCCGAGCCGCTGCGCGTTTGAATCGCGCCCGTTTTTAGAACTGCCAAGCCCTTTTTTATGTGCCATGAGATTTCTGCCTGTCCACTTTCCTTAACTTCCCGAGCGCTTAGACGATTTCCTTGATTTCGACGCGCGTGAAGTTCTGGCGATGTCCAATGGTCCGCTTGTACTGCTTCTTGCGCTTGAATTTGAACACCAGCGTCTTCGCGCCGCGGTCGTTGAGGGCGATAACGCCCGTCACTTTGACGCCTTCGGCGGGCGATTTAACCTGATCGCCATCCACGACGGCGAGCACGCGATCGAACTCCACCGCCGCCCCAACCTCGCCCGCGAGCGTTTCCACATCTACGGTCTGGCCGGGCGCTACGCGATACTGCTTGCCACCTGTTTCAATCACTGCGTACATAAAGATGCTCTCGATTCTAAACTTGTTTGATTGCCCCGTCCGCTCACATGCATCCGGCGGAGTGGCGCAAGGTCGGAAGCCTAAGGGTAGCACAAAGACCGGAAGACGCGCAGCAACGGGTATTTTGTTGGTTGATCGATTCGTTATTTCTCGCCCTTCTTTCAATCTTGAGCATTGTCTTGCTAGGTCGGAAACGGGGCCCCTTTTCGGACCTTATCCTCCAGCTCTCTTATCACTCCCCCGAGTTCTCGTACACTCCTGTTGGCGCCAATAAGATTACTTCTGGCGTCGGACAGGAACGCGACGCAACCATTGTTCATCATATTTGCACATTATTGTTGCACTTCGTATTTTCTTCGTGTATAAATTATTCATGACCATAAACGCTCCGCTCTTTGCTCATGTGATTAAAGAGCTTGAGGCATCTCTTGCGGATCAGTCGGCCATAAACAGAAGAAAGAAAGACATAGACGAAAAAGTAGAAGCGCTGATGGAGGCGGTTCGATCTTTGCACAAAGTTTATGGTGGAGATATGCCTGACTCGGTCGCGAAGCAGGTTGATGGGGATCTTGGAATTACTGATCAGGTGCGAGAGGTGCTTAAAACACAAATTCCACAAAACGCCCCGATGAATTTTCAAGCTGGATGGCTCCAGCCCGTGCAGGTTCGCACGCTGGTGGAGCAACAGCGCGGATTTGACCTTAGTGGGTACTCCAACGCCATGGCCGTGATTCACCAAGTGTTGAAGCGCCTTGAGAAGCAGGGCGAAGTAGAGATACACCCGAACGGTCAAAATTATCGCTGGAAGCGGAAATGACTTTTCGTGGCCCCTTAGCTCAGTCGGATAGAGCGTCCTGCTGCTAACGGGGATACAGAAGCGACTCCGCACGTTGTTGTTTAGCGGACAAGGAAGGGTGCACGTGCCAGGAAGATATTCTCGCGGGGACGTTCTCAGGATAGATTTCGATCCGGCCAAAGGCAGCGAGCCAAGCAAACTTCGTCCGTGCGTTGTGATCCAAAACGACGTGGGCAACAAATACTCCCCGATCACGATCGTCGCCGCTATTACGGGTGCCGAGAATGTTCCGAGGCGTTACCCCGTGGATGTTCCGGTCGCGAGACCGGAAGGAGGACTGACGAAGGACAGCGTGGTGCAGTGCAACCTGATTCGCTGTGTGGACGAGATCAGAGTGCACGAATGCACTGGGAAACTCAGTGATCGGACGATGCGCAAAGTGGACGAGGCGCTGAAGATCAGCTTGGCGCTGCGATGAACTTAGACGAAATCCGCGTCCGCGCCCATCATGTCGTGCACAACGGAGAGTGCCGAGGCGGCATTCGCCGTGTACCCTTCAATCAGCGCTTCTTCCAATTTTTGACGACGCATCTCTTCGATGAATCGCTTCACGGCGTTGCGAATAAGGGTGCTTCTGTTGGTGGCCAATTCCGTGGCGGCGCTTTCGGTTGCGTCGTAGAGGGGGAGCGGAAAGTCGATGACGACTCGTCGAACCGGCTTCAACGCACCGGCCGCGTCCACAGGTGACTCTAACGTCTTCCCGTGTTTCCGTTTTTTGGAGCTTGTGGTGGACATGTAAATCTAAATCCAAATGTACATCTGCTGTCTACTTAGTTTTAACATACCTCAGGCATCTTTATGCCGTACTTCCGCTCACTACCGGCGCGGAAACGGTCGCGAGACTGCGATCCAGCCGTTTCAAAAACTCGTCCACGTCGGATTTTTTGATATTCAACGGCGGCGAGATGCGGATCACATTCCCATACAAGCCACCTTTGCCGATCAGAAGCCCTTCCTCGCGAGCGGCTTCGAGTAACCGCGCGGTCTCGGCCGGCGCGGGGGTTTTCGATTCCCGATCCGTCACCAGCTCCAGAGCCTGCATCAACCCCATGCCGCGGACGTCGCCAATCAGCGGATATTTCTCCCGCAAGTCTTCGAGGCCGGCGCGCAAATATGCTCCCGTCGAGGCCGCGTTCGCCGCCAGATTTTCTTCCTCGATCAAATCGAGCACCGCCTTGGCCGCAGCGGCGGGAATCGGCCCCCCTCCGAAGGTGGAAATCGTGAGTCCTTTCACACCATCGGCGACCTCGGGGCGCGCGGCCGTCAGTCCGATCGGCAGCCCGTTCGCCAGACCCTTCGCGCTGGTGACGACATCCGGCGTGACGCCCCACTGCTCGATGCCCCACCAGCCGTTCCCTGTCCGCGTCGTCCCCGTTCGACCCCAGGCCGTCTGCACCTCGTCGCTGATGAAGATGCCGCCGTGCTCGCGAACGATGCCCGCGACGATCGAAAAATATTCCTTGGGCGGGGTGATGAATCCGCCGACGCCCTGGATCGGCTCGGCGATCATGCCGGCAATCTTTCCGGACGTGGTGGTGCGAATCAATTCCTTTACGTCGGTGGCGCACCGGACGTCGCAGCTCGGATAGGTCAGCCCGAAGGGGCAGCGATAGCAGTAGGCATTATGCGCGAAAACAATTCCAGGCTGCGCGGCCGGGCCGAGCCTCCAGTTGCCGTGGCCGGTGAGCGCCATCGCGAGCGACGAACGCCCATGGTAGGAGTGACGCAGCGCGACGATTTCCGACGATCCCGTATAGCAGCGCGCGGCGAGAATCGCAGTCTCATTGGCCTCGGTGCCGCTGGTAGTGAAAAAGGACTTCCATCCTTGTCCAGGCGCAATCGACGAGATCTTTTTCGCGAGCCCCGCGAGAGGCTCGGTGGCGAACAGAGTTGAGGTATGAATCAGCTTGCCGGCCTGCTCCTGAATCGCGGCGACGACCCGATCGTTCGAATGGCCCACGCTCACGGTCACGATGCCGCCGAAAAAATCCAGGTACTGACGGCCGTCGGCGTCCCACACGAACTGGTCCTTCGCGCGGGTCAGCACGAGCGGTTCCGAAAAATAGTGGAACACCGCGGGAAACAGGCATTCCTGGTGGGCGAGAAGGATTTCGTCTTTCGTCATGTGCTTCTTATCTGTTACGTGCTTAGCTACTATCGTAGGCGGTTTGCAGCAATTCCGGCGCCGCAGCAACCTGTCAGAGGCGCTGCCGCAACCTGTCAAAATGGTTTGCGGAGGTCTTATGGCAACGGCGGACGTGGCCGCGAAGGACGCGGCGGGAATCGGAACGATCGACCATTGGATCGGCGGCGAGCCTGCGCCTTCGCGCTCCGGACGCACCGGCAAGGTCTACAATCCGGCGACGGGTGCAGTACGCGCGACCGTCGGATTTGCGGACGCGGCCGAGGTGGATGCGGCCGTTGCGGGGGCGGCGCGCGCGTTTCCGGAATGGCGGGCGACTCCGCTCTCGCGGCGCTCCGAGATTCTTTTCAAGTTGCGCGAACTGGTCGACGCGAACCGCCGCCGGCTCGCGGAGCTGGTGACGCTGGAGCATGGCAAGACGCTGGCGGACGCGCTGGGCGAGGTGGCGCGCGGGCTCGAGAATATCGAATTCGCGTGCGGAATTCCGAATCTGCTGAAGGGTGGTTTCTCCGAGCAGGCGAGCCGCGGCGTCGATGTGTACCAGATTCGCCAGCCCCTGGGCGTAGTCGCGGGAATCACGCCGTTTAATTTTCCCGTCATGGTGCCCATGTGGATGTGCGCGAACGCGGTCGCCTGCGGCAATACGTTCGTGTTGAAGCCTTCCGAAAAAGATCCCTCGGTCAGCTTGTTGATCGCCGAATTGTGGAAGCAGGCGGGCTTGCCTCAGGGCGTTTTTCAAGTGATTCAGGGCGATCGCGTGGCGGTGGACCGTCTGCTGGAGCATCCGGATGTGCAGGCGATCAGCTTTGTCGGCTCCACGCCGGTCGCGAAATCGATTTATGAAATCGCCACGCGCAACGGCAAACGCGTGCAGGCGCTCGGCGGGGCGAAGAATCACATGCTGGTGCTGCCCGATGCGGATATCGAGATGGCCGCCGACGCGGCGATTTCCGCGGGCTATGGGTCGGCCGGCGAGCGCTGCATGGCGATCTCCGTGGTGGTCGCGGTGGGCGCCGCGGCCGGACCCCTGATTGCGGCAATCCGCGAGCGGATCGCGAAGATCCGCATTGGACCGGGCTTGGAAGAGGGCAACGAAATGGGACCTCTCGTCACGCGGGAGCATCGCGATCGAGTGGCCTCGTATCTTGCCGGAGCGGCCGGCGAAGGGGCTTCGCTCGATGTCGATGGCCGCGCCGATCCGGTATGCGCTCGCGATGGATTTTTTCTGGGAGCTTCGCTGCTCGACCACGTAAGGCCCGGTATGCGCTGCTACGACGATGAAATTTTCGGTCCGGTGCTCGGGATGGTCCGGGTGGAAACCTACGCGCAGGCGCTCGATCTGATCAATCGCAATCCTTACGGCAACGGCGTGGCGATTTTCACGCGGGACGGCGCGGCGGCGCGGCAGTTCCAGTTCGACGTCGACGCGGGGATGGTCGGCATCAACGTGCCGATCCCGGTGCCGGTTGCCTACTACAGTTTCGGCGGGTGGAAGGCGTCGCTGTTTGGAGATCTGCACATGTACGGTCCGGAGGGCGTGCAGTTCTACACGCGCGCGAAAGTGGTGACGAGCCGCTGGCCCGATCCGGGAACGAGCGCGGTGGATCTCGGCTTCCCGCGATCGCGTTAGAAGGAATGCTTCCATGAGCCAAAACGCCGGGACAAAGCGCCGCGTTCGCGCGCACCCGCCACATGGATCACACGCGCCAGGCGCGTCACGAGACCCGCAACGTTTACGCGAGTCGCGGCGGCGCCGCGGTGCCGGGAAGCCGGTCTTCCTTTAATGGCCGGCATCCAGGAGCTCTTCTCGCTGAAAGGGCGAGTCGCCATCGTGACCGGAGCATCGCGCGGCTTGGGGAAGGAAGCGGCTGAAGCGCTGGCCGAGGCCGGTGCGAGCGTGGTGCTATGCGCGCGGCGCGCGGAATGGCTGGACCCGACGGCCCGGGAATTTGCCGATCGCGGGTTCGCGCGCCTGTCCTGTGCCTGCGACATCGCCGATGAAGAACAAGTGCGGGGCGTGGTGGCGCAAACGCTGGAGCGCTTCGGCCGCATCGATATTTTGATCAACAACGCGGGTATCAGTTGGGCCGCACCGTTTGAAGAAGCGACGGTCGAGTCCTGGAACCGGGTGCTCGCGACGAACGTGATCGGCACGCAGCTCATGACGCGGGCAGTGCTTCCGGCGATGCGCGAGCAAGGCTACGGCAAAATCGTGAACGTCGCGTCGGTGATGGGTGTGGTGGGCGTGCCCAAGGACATTCTCGAAGCGTCGAGTTACACGGCGAGCAAAGGCGCGATTCTCGCCTTAACGCGGGAGCTCGCGGTGAACTACGCCGCGCAGGGGATTCGCGTCAATGCGATCGCCCCCGGGTTTTTTCCCACCCGCCTCGCGTCGGCAGTGATCGATCGCGCGGGCGAGCGTATCCGCGCCCTGACGCCGCTCGGACGCACGGGGGAAGCGGGTGAGCTGAAGGGGATCGTTCTTTTTTTGGCCGCGCCGGCTTCCGATTACATCACGGGACAGACGATTGCGATCGACGGCGGAATGACGGCCGGATAGCGGATTGAGGTGCCCATGCGAACCAGGGAAGAATATATCGAGAGCCTGCGCGACGGGCGCGAGGTTTACTATCGCGGCAAGCGTGTTGCGGATGTCACGCTGGACCCCGAGCTCAGCCTTGCCGTGCGACACGCGGCGATCGATTACGATATGGCGCACGATCCGGCGTGGCGAGCGCTCGCCGTGGCGGAAGACGGCGGCACGCCGTATAGCGCCTATTTTAAAATTCCAAAATCGGGCGCCGATCTGCTGCAGCGCAGTGAATTGATCGAGGCCGCGACCACGCTGGGGGGCACGCTGGTGGTGCTGATCAAGGAAATCGGCACAGACGCTCTGCTCGCGCTGCACCTGACCGCCCACGCCCTGGATAAAGAAAAACAAACGCACTATCTGGATCGAGTCCGCCGCTTTTACGATCACGTTAAGGCCAACGATCTGGCGATGGCCGTCGCGCAGACCGACGTGAAGGGAGACCGCTCCCGATCGCCCCTGGAACAGGAGCACCCGGATTATTATCTGCGCGTCGTGGGTGAAACCGCCGGCGGAATCGTCGTGCGCGGGGCGAAGGTCCACACCTCCGTTTCGGTCAACGCCAACGAGTTGATCGTGCTCCCGACGCGCGCCATGAAGGCGGACGAATCCGCCTACGCCGTCGCGTTTGCGATTCCCGTGAACACGAAGGGACTGAAGCTGCTCGCGAGCCCCTACGGATCGCACCACCAGGATTCGGCGTTCGACGCCCCGCTCGCCTCGAAGCATCGCATGATGGAGACCTTGACCGTGTTCGATGACGTGGTAGTGCCGCACGACCGGGTATTCCTGCGGGGCGAATGGGAGTTCGCCGGGGAGCTCGCGAAGACCTTCGTCGAGTTTCACCGCTTCACCGCGATCTCCTACAAATTGCCGCTCGTCGACGCACTGGTTGGCGCGGCGCTGCTGATGACCGAATATAACGGCCTGGAACGGGCCAAGCATATCCACGAAAAGCTCGCGCGTCTGATCGCGTATGCGGAAACGCTGCGAGCCTTAATCAGGCTCGCGGCGCTCGAGCACGAAACCGGGGCGCTGGGCATCGCCATTCCGAAAACTCTGGTGGTGAATATGGCGAAGCTGCACTTCGCCACCAATTTTCATCAAATGCTCGCGTACGTGCAGGACATCACCGGCGGCCTGATCGCCACGGGTCCCGGCGAGGCGGATCTGAACGGCGAGGAAACCGGGAAGTGGGTGCGCCGCTATCTGGGAGGCCGCAAGGGCGTGAAGGTGGAGGACCGGTTGCGGGCGATCAACCTGGTGAAGGAGCTCACGGCGACCGACTTTGCGGGATATCAGGCGGTTCTCGCGATTCACGCGGAAGGATCGATTGAGGCCGAGAAGCTCGCGATGGTGCGCGAGCACGACGGAGCCCGCTGCTTGAGCCTTGCTAAGATGCTCGCGGGCATTACGAAAGCGTGACGTCCCTCAGCGCAACCGCGCATCCGCATGATCGGGCTTGAGCAGAAGCAGGCTTCCGCGTATCGTGTTTACGCGCCCGTGAGCCGGCCGGCGAAATATCCGATGACGCATGCGAGCAGGACGCACAGAATTTGGGGGAGCAGCAGATCCATACTTTTCCTTCGGCAGACATGCGAGGAAATATGAGATAGACTAGGGACCCGCCCAAGGAGGGGCGCCGGAATGTCGTTTCTCGCATGGATCGTTTTGGGGTTGATCGCGGGCTTTATCGGGAGCAAAATCGTCAACAAAAAAGGGGACGGCATGGTCCTCGACATTCTGTTGGGTATTGTCGGAGCCGTGGTCGGCGGATGGCTTGTGGGATTTTTCGGGTACGGCGGCGTATCCGGCATAAATCTCTACAGTATTTTGGTCGCGGTGATCGGGGCGGTCGTGGTGTTGTTCGTATTCCACGCGCTGCGCCGGGCGGCCTGAGCCTGCCGGCGTTTCAATCCAAGGTCCGCTAGGGCGGTTTTGCCGTTAGCGGGCCTTGCAATCGCGCGGTTTTGCGATTAGCGCGGTTTTGCAATTAGCGCGAGGAGCAGGGTGTGGGATGCCACTTCGACCCGTCTGGCTCCCGCTTGAAATTCGAGCTGACTATGAAACGCTCCGTGAGATAAAGCGGGTCCACGACGAGGGTGTTGACGATCAGCCACTCGTCGCCGTTCGGCTGCTTCGGAATAGGATCGAAGTACTCGGTCAATTGAGCGTCCTGACTGTAAGGGATCCCATTGCGGCGCAGATATCCCGCACGCAGATTCGTGGTGGTGACCTTCAGATCGCGCGGGCCCGTGGGCGCGTCGTGCTGCGGACGACCGCTGCCGACTTCCCACTCGGCGAGTGAAGAACCCTGCCAGCTTCGCTCGCCCGGCGGAGGAGTTTCGTTGAAGTGCAGCAGCCGGGTCTGCGTTCCGTAGTCGGTTTCAATACGGAGCGTGTTGTCGTCGGCCCAGGTGATGTGCAGCCGCGTCGGCAAGCGCATCAGGGAAGGCGCACCGTAGGCGCGGCATTGCTCTCCCGCTTTCTCGTCGTTGGCCTGATTCCATGTATCGGCGGCGCGGCGACCTTCCAGATTCAGCGGCACGCCGGAAAAATCGCCCTTATCCGGCGTGATCATGCGCCAGCGCCAGTCTTCGTCGATCACCGCGACCCAGTATCCCGTCAGGTCGAAAGGGGCCCCGGCCTTTCCGGTCTTGCCCGCCGACGCCTGGGATTTCGGGGTCTGCGACTGGAGCTGCAGGATGTCTCCGGGACGCGGCGTTTGCGGCTGTTCGGTAGGCTGTTCGGAAGAACGCGGAGCGGGCGAATCAGGCGATGTCTGCGCCCGCGCGCGGATTGAAACCCCGCAGAGAAGCGCCGCGAGAGTTCCTCCAATCAGGAAAATAGTCCGCGTGCGCAGGGCGGTCATTTCTTTGCCTTTTCGGGCGCCGCGGCGCCCTTTGTTTCCGAAGTTGCCCGGGCCAGATCCTTGTACACGGCTTCGATGAACATATCCGTGGTCCAGTCCGGTTGCGAGTAGCGCTGCTCGTATTCGAGCGCGGGGCGTGCCGCCTTCACCTGCTCCAGACTCTTGCCGTTCCGGACTCCATCCTCGACGCGATCGGTCACGATCTGCACCATCTCCCTATAGAACTCCACGTCGGCGTCGTCGGAGAGGCGCCCGTGCGCCGGGACGATCATCGTGCCGCCTTGCTCCTTTTCGCCGGGCACCGCGAGATCCAGCAGCCGGTTCAGGCTCTCCACCACGCCCCGGATATGGCCTCCGTGAGCCGCGTCGATTTTCGGAAAATTCATCGTGCTGAAGATCTCGCCGGCCGCAATCACGTCGGACCGCCGCAGATGAACGAAGCTGTCTCCTTCGCTATGGGCCCCCGGCTGGTGCAGGATCCTGGTGGAACCACCGTTGAAGAACACGTCTTTGCCGCGAGTGTAAACGTCGGTGGGCCACGCTTCCAAGGGATAAACCGCTTGCTGGCCCGTCGGAGCGCTCAACCGTTCGAGGACCGTTTCATGCGCCAGAATCATCAAAGGCGGGCCTTCCGGACGGCCGCCCAGCGCGCTGCGGACGATTCCTCCCGATACTTTCGCCAACGCTTCGTTGCCGCCGACGTGATCCGCCCCGGCGCTGGTGTTGATGATGTAGCGGATCGGGCCGCTCGAAAGCTTGCGGATCTCGGCGACCAGTTGCGCGCCCATGGCCTTTGTGCCCGTATCGATCACCAGCACCCCGACGTCGCCTCCATATACTCCGTCGTAGTTTTCTTCTCCCGGCGGGAGTTCGGTCTGCACCGTGATGTTGGCGCCATCGCCCACCAGCATGTAAACGTTGCGGCGGATTTGCTGCACGTGAATGGCGCCACTTTCGGCACCGGCCGCGGTCCCCGCGAACATGCTTAGAGCCACCGTCCCAGCGGCCAAGCCCATCGCCGCAACCAGCCCCGGGAAGCACCAGCGCGCGGCATTCGATTTCTGCATGGCGCTTTTATTCCTCCACCCGATCGAACACCTGAACGTTGTGGTACTCCACTCCCTGCCCGGTTCCGTCGTTCTTGATGGTCAGGACCGCGCCGCCGGCGGAAAGCGTGAACGTCGCCTTTTCCACCACCTTCCCGCGATCTTTCGCTACGCGCTCAATGGTGGTTGGGTTCACCTGGCGCAGTGCGACGGTATCCATGGTGCTGGAGGCTTCCACCGGATAGTCTTTCCCGTCGAGCTTCGCCGTGTACTCGACGCGCAGGAAATTTGTTGCGTTCGTCACCAGCTGCGTGTCGGTAGTGTGCTTGATGGAGTCGCCGGACCGCTCGATCAGCATCGTGCGCCACTGCGGAGCGCTCCCGTCGGCTCCGGATAACGAATAGTTCGTCAAATCGCTTTTGAAGGTGGATTTCGCGATACTCAGATTCCACTTTCCAAAGAAACCCGTTTCGACAACGGCCGTGCGCCGCGGCTCCGCGGCCTTTGACGCCTGCTGGGCCGCTTGCATTTTCAGCATGTACTCGGGATACATCGTTTCGCGATGGGCGAGGGCCGCTTCAAGCGGGACATGGCGCTGCGTGACGAACTCCTGGATCTGATCGTTCTTGCCGGGAAGAAAATGGGGAACCGTATCGGAGGTCTGCCCGGGAGTCTCGTCGCCAACCTGCGCGGGCCCACAGGTCGTTCTCTGGAGCTTGACGTCCTCGGCCTCCCAGTTGGTGGTTTTCACCACCGGCTCTTCGTAATAAATCGGGTCTTCGATAATCGACGTCAGCAGCAACATGCTGCCGTTGCGCTGCCAATACTCGGTGGTTACGGCCTGATCGCTATGCGGAGCGCCATTGCGCTGCAGATAGCCGGCCTTAATATGCGTCACCGTGACCTTCAGCATGCTGCCGAGCCATTCGCCCGTGGCGAATCCCTCCCAGGTATGCGGCGCGTAATCGGGCGGATGGGGCCGCCCATCCATCCATACTTCCTGGAATGCGTCGAGGCTCCATTGGATGCGATAGGCCAGAAACTTCCCGGTGGTGGGCTCAATCTCTTTGCTGATCCGCATGTCGGCGGGGCCGCGGACTCCGTAAATGCTGGTGTGGGGACGGCACTCGTTGTGGGCCAGCGAAAACCAGCTCGGGTTCCAGGACTCCGCCATGCGGCGTCCGGCGTCGGTCATGGCGAATCCGGTAAAGTCGCCAATCTGTAAGCCCGAGCGGCGCTCCCAAAAATCTTCGTGAAAACGATTTCCCCATTCGCCGACAATATCCGTCTGCGCGGAGGCAAGCGCGGCTCCTACGAAAAGAAGGGCCAGCGAGCCGAACAACCTGAACCGGTTCCCGACGGGACGAACGTCCGCCATTTTCAAATCTCCTGAACCAAATCTTACGCTTAAAACGACCGCCGGTGCGAGGGGGTGAAGCGCTTCGCGCGGGCAGGATGGAGCGGGGTGGGGCGGGGTGATGTAGGGGATGTAAATCCGTCAGGCCTGAGACTCGCCGAGCTTCTTGAGGCAAACGTGAATATTCACCGGATCGTCTCCGCGGAAAAAGATCACCTCGCAGTTGAATCTCCTCGCGGCGTAGGAGAGCAGCTCCAGCACCGAGGCTGGCGTAAACACGACAAAATGATGTACGCCTGAACCCCCGGAAACAATCTCTTCCAGCTTTTGCGGGGTCTTACGCTCGTAGTGTGCATTTCCCGAAGTGCCCCACATGAGCTCCGAGGCGGTTTCGCGCGGGAAGGAAAAAATCCGCTCCTCAAAGCGCCGAATCAGGACGGGCGCGGGCGTCGCCGGACGGCGGTGGTCATACGTGCCCCGCCGGTTGGGCACGATGAAATAGACGACGCCGCCCACTTTCACGCATCGCAGCTGGTCGTAAATCGCCGCCAGAATATTCGGGCTGTGTTCCATGGCGTGGGAGGAATATACAAAATCGAGTTCCCCATTGGCGAGGGGAATGAAAAAATGTGGCGGCTGCAGGATCAGGTTGGGCTCCACCAGCTTTTCGAGATCGTAGTACGGTCCGCCTTCGAGCGCGCCCAGAATTTTGGTCATGGCGGCTTTGTCGTAAATGTCGGCGTAGAGCACCCGCGCGTTGAGCGGGGCCGGATTCGAGAGGGCCCCGATTTCCAATCCGCGGCCGGTGCAAAAACAAATCGCTGCTTCGTGATGGTCCATGAGGATCGACCCGAGCCTCGTAATACGGGAGACTCCGTTTGTTTCATCGTCCTTCAGGGCCCTCGACTGTAGACATTCCCCGGCATCCTCGCTGCTGCGCGGCGGTCAAGGGTACGAAACCGCGGGCTAAAGGTGCTGCACTTCCTCTTCGAGCTCAATTCCAAAGCGTTCGCGGACGCGCTGCTTGAGCTCCGCGATTAACCCGCGCAGATCGCTCGCGGTGCCGCCGCCTTCGTTATAAATGAGGTTCGCGTGATACTCCGCCACTTTCACGCCGCCCCGGATGAGCCCTTTTGCCCCGGCTTGTTCCAAAAAATATGCGGAAGGGATTTTGCCTTCGCGGATGACCCCCTCGGGAACGGCGGAGCGCACGCCTGCCGGCAGATCCCGAAGCATCAGATTCTTGAAGATGCTTCCCGCGCAGAGCATGGCGGGGGGATATTTTTCATCGCGAATTTTGCGGATGCCTTGGGCGGCAGCGCGCAGCCCGATGGCGTCGCCCGGGGCGAGCTCGATCTCCCCCGAAAGAATCACCCACTCCTTGTTCCGCTTAAAAATGCTTTCGCGATAGCGGAAGTCGCAGTCGGCGCGAGAAAGCGTACGAACTCCGCCTGCGGGATACGCGCTGTCGAGGAATCGCACGCTCCGGACGCGCTCATGCAGGGAGTGTCCGTACGCGCCAGCATTGCCATAAATCGCCCCTCCCACCCAGCCCGGAATCCCCGTCAGCGTTTCCAAACCGCCGAGGCCCAAGGCGATTGTGCGGTCTACTAAGTCCTGTAGCAGGGCGCCCGCCGCTACGCGCACGCGGACCGTGCCGGATGCCTCGCCTGAAGCCTCCGGGATTTCGATCGATGCGTGGGTATAGCGCACGATCGCGCCCGGGAATCCGGAGTCGCTCGCGATCAGGTTGGTGCCTCCGCCGGCCACCGCAAAAGGGATCCCGCTCGAGCGCAGGACTTCGAGAGCCGCGGCGAGCGCCGATTCGCTCGAGGCGTCCAGCAGCCATCGCGCCGGGCCCCCGATTCCGAAGCGCGTGCACTCGGAGAGGGGAACATTTTCGCGGAATCGCAGGTCAGGAATAGACCGCAAGCGGGGCAACACGGGATTCTACTTCGACGTTTTCGAGAACAGGTTGAGCAGTCCGCTGAGCGACGAACCTTTTTTTGCTTCTGTCTTGACCGGACCGCCCAACCTTTGTGCGAGATGCGTAATCGCTTTTCCCAGGTTCGTACTGGAAGGGATGGGTTTGCCGTCGAGCAGGGCTTTCTGCACCGCGTCGTAATCGCTGGGAAGCGTTTCGAACACGTCGGTATGGAGCGCGGTGCCGATCACCTCGCGATTCAATCCCACGTCCTGCAGATAGCGATTGACCACCAGCCGGACCTTCCAGCGGCCCACGCGATTGGTATCGAGATACGACAGCGCGCGCTGCGCGGCCTGCAGCGCCGGCAGTTCGTTGGTGGCCACGAGCAAAACATCGTTCACCGCGCGGGCGATGTTTAAATTCCATTCTCCATACACCCCGCTGCAATCCACCACCACCACGTCGTAGGCCTGGCGGGCATACTCGAACACCGGCGAAGGGTCCCTAAGCTCGTGCGCGTTTTCGAGCATCAGATCGGGCGAAAGGAGCACATCCACACCGTTCACCTCCGTCACCATGGCGCCCCACAGGTCCTTGTCCAGTTCGCTCGCGCGCTGCAGCGTGTCGAGAAAACTGTAAATCGATTTGATTTTCAGGACAAACGAGAGCACGCCCGCAAGCATGTCCATGTCGGCCAGCAGAACCCGCGCGGCTCCTCTCTTTTTCATTTGAAAAGCGAGATTCGCGGCGAGCGTCGTTGCGCCGCAGCCGCCTTTGGCCGGCATGACGGCGAACAGCTTCGCCGGCTCGCGCGCCGGCAAGTCGCTCGTCCCCTGGAGCCGCGCCACTTTCGCGAACGCCGCGTCCACCTGTTCGGCCGTGAAGGGATGAATCAGGAATTCGACTGCGCCCGCCCGCAAGCAGCGCAGAATCAGATCCGGATCGTTGCCGTCGAGAAGGGCGATCACATGGACGTGCGGGCTCATGCGAGCCATCTCACCGAGCAGATCGAGAGCTTGTCCCGGCTCGCTCGAGACGTCGAGGAAAACCAGGTGCACCGTACCGGCGGCCAAAGCACTAGGGAGGTCGCGGGGGGAGGGGTAGGCCTGCAGCCGATGGACGGCCACGCCGTCCGCTCCGATTGTCAGTAACGCTTCCAGCTCGTCAGCCCGGGGCGCGTTCGGACTTATCAAGACGAGCCGCCTCGAAGCTAGGGCCTCACGATTGGTCATGTGGACCGAACTCGAATGGAATGCGTTTCAAGGGAGTAAATCGACTAGACCCGATCATAACATGAGAGACTCTGGTCCTTTTACCCACTAACAAAGTGCTACACCCGGCCGATGAGGCATCTGAAATGGCCTAGACCAAGTGGTTCCAGGCTAATCAACACCGAAACCGAGATCTACAGCAGGTAACGAGATCTAGAGATTAAACGAGGAATAGATTTCAGAGGTATCTAAAATGATAAACTTCACTTCCGATTCGAAAATCAATCCCGTCGCAACCCTCGGCTCCGCCGTGCCCGGCTCAGGTGTGGTTGCGTCTGGTGTGGTTGCATCAGATATGTTTGGTTCGAGCCCCGCCACGCTACCGCTCTCCGACGGCCTGCCGCTTCAGGAACCCAGGACCGTCGCGGTGTGCGACACGCAGCCAGTGACGGCGGAAGGCATCCGGACGCTGCTCGCCGAAACCCGCGACCTGCGGTTTCAAACGGCGACCGATTCGCTGGCCCGGGTAACCGAGATCCTGCGCCTATCCAAACCATCCATCCTCCTCCTGGATAAAGCCTTCGGGATGCAGGTGATCCTGGATTGGATGGCGGATATCCGGGTGGGGCCGGGCGCCGATCCCTGCGCCCATACGGGCATCGTGATTTGGGGTGTATCGGTCAGTGAAGCCGAGGCGCTTCGTTTTCTGCAGGCGGGAGCCCGTGGCATCCTGCGCAAGACGGCCGCGACGCCCATGGTGGTGGCCTGTCTGCGCGCGGTGGGCGCGGGGCGCAGCTGGATGGAAGACTGCGTGTTTCGCGAAACCTCGCGAGGAGAACGGTATCCGCGTTCGGAACTGACCGCGCGCGAGCAGCAGGTCCTCGAACTGGTCGAGCAGGGGTTCAAGAATAAGGACGTGGCCCAGGAATTGGGCATACGGCCGGGAACCGTGAAAATCCATTTGAAGCATATCTTCGAAAAAACCGGCGTGCGCGGCCGCTATGGATTGGCATTGAACGGCCTTCGAGATCGCGGCATGGTCGCGATGTCCGGCCGGTCCTGAACATCAGCCAGGCGCTCACGAGCGTGAGGATCGGTATGCGGGGCAAGTTGTACTCGAACCTCATCTCCCGCGAAGCCGCTGAACGCCGTGTAAGACGACGCGGGTCCAAGGTGACGTGGGTGTAAGCGCAACGCGGGTGTAAACGCGACGCGGGTGTAAGGTGACACGCGCAGCAATCATCGCGCCCAAAAATTTGTCGCGCCGATGCATCGTGCGCGGTTATCGCGCCAGAGGCCGCTGGGGCGATGCGGAGGCAATATGCCGCGTCGCATAATATCCCGGGCAAATCATTTGGTCACGCGGGTGCGCTGTGGTGCAGGCCTTGTGCGCGAACTCGTGGTATGCATGCGTTCCGCCCGGCCGGCGAGTATTCCGAAGCCCCGGCCGCTTGCTCCCAACGGTTCGCCAAAGCGCCGCACGCCCTGGCGCCTCCGCTTGATATATCCTTAAAAGCGTGCGAAAGATCTGTTTCCTCGCGCTCCTTTCGACCGGCGTCTTCGCCCAGTCTCCGCTGACGAAGATTCTCTCCACTGAGCTCGACCGTAATTTTTCCGCTCTGAAGCAAAAGGGCGATCCCGCTCCTTACTTCATGGCCTACTCGGTAACGGACACCGACACCAACGCGGTTCTTGCGAGCGGCGGGGCCCTTATCGGGCAGAGCCAGCATCGCAACCGCCTGCTCGATATCACGGTTCGCGTCGGAACTCCGAAATTCGATAATTTTCGGCGCATCAATGGCCAGATACCGCGCTTCACAGTCACCACGCCGATCGCACTCGACGACAACGAAGCTTCCATTCGCGAATCTGCCTGGCTTGCGACCGACCGCGTCTACCGCAATTCGGCCCAGCGGCTGATTCAAATCAAAGCCGACGAAAAGCTGCGCGCGGCGGCGGAAGACGATTCCGACGATTTTTCTCGCGAAGATCCGCAAGTGTTTGCCGCTCCCACCGAGGCCCTGAAATTCAATCCCGCGGAATGGGCGGCTCGCCTGCGCAAGCTGTCCCTCCAGTTTCGCCAGTACCCCGGAGCGCTCAACTCGGATGTTGCCGTGGAGGCGGAGCGCGTCGCCGAAACGTTCGTCACGACCGAAGGCACCCGCATCGAGCAGGGACGCCTGTTCAGCCGCCTCGTGATCAGCACGCGCGGGAAAGCCGCCGACGGCATGGACCTCACCACACTCGAAACGTTCGAAACCGACGAGCCCGGGAAGCTCCCCAAGGACGCGGAGATCCTGGCGGCCGTCGAGAAGGCGGGGAAGAGTCTGCAGGATCTCTTGCGAGCCCCCCCGGCGGACCCGTTCGTGGGGCCCGCGATTCTGAGCGGCCGCGCGGCCGGCGTCTTTTTTCACGAGATTTTCGGGCATCGCATTGAAGGGCACCGGCAGAAGGATGAATCCGAAGGGCAGACGTTCACCAAGAGCGTCGGATCTCCCATTCTGCCGCCGTTCCTTTCCGTGGTTTTCGATCCGACGGCGCGGGAGTTTGAGCACACCATGCTGAACGGATCCTATCTTTACGATGACGAAGGCGTAAAGGCGCGGCGCGTCGAGGTGGTGGAAGACGGCGTACTGAAAACATTCCTCATGTCGCGCTCCCCGATCAAGGGCTTCCCGCAATCGAACGGGCACGGACGGCGCGAGCCCGGGTCGGAGATCGTTTCGCGGCAATCGAACTTGTTTGTGGAATCCTCCAAACGCGTCAGCGACCAGGAGCTCCGGCGCTTACTGATCGAGGAAGTGAAGCGCCAGAATAAGCCCTACGGCTTGTTTTTCGATCAGGTGACGGGCGGATACACGACCACGCAGCGGCGCGGACTGCAGGCCTTCACGGTGATCCCGCTGGTGGTCTATCGCGTCTATCCCGATGGACGTCCGGATGAGCTGATTCGCGGGGTCGACATCGTGGGCACGCCGCTTTCCAGCTTTTCGAGCATTCTGGCGACCTCCGACAAACGCGACGTTTTCAACGGCATTTGCGGAGCCGAATCCGGCAGCGTGCCGGTCTCGGCCATTTCTCCCGCGCTGCTCGTCTCCAGCATCGAGATTCAGCGCAAGGAACGCTCGCAGGATTCACCGCCCTATCTCACGCGTCCCTCAGAGAAGCAATAGCTACAGAGAAGCCATAGCGAAGCATAGGAGACCAGAGGGATCATGGCGAACCCGATACCGGTGGGAGAGAAGGCTCACGTCAGCCGCCGCGGATTTCTCGTGCACGTCGGTTTGTCCGCGGCGATCTTGTCGCGGCTCGAGTCCGGCGCCTCTGCGCAGACCCCGGGCGGCGACTCCGACGTCCTGCTGCGCGCGATGCGCGACGAGCTGGAGCGCTCACGTCAACTGAGAGTGGTCGGCGGCGGGGGCGACGACGTTCCTTATTTCATCAGCTATACCGTTTCCGATCAGAGCGATTTATCCATCGCCGCGTCGCTCGGATCGATTACCAGCTCGACTCGCAGCCGATACCGCATCCCGGAAATCGCGGTGCGCGTGGGCAGCTACGATTTCGACAACAGCGGGCACGTGTTCAGCGGGTATTACTCCGGTTCGCGTTTCGATAGCGAGCCGTGGCCGCTCGACGATGATTATCAGGCTTTGCGCGAAGCTCTGTGGCTCGCAACCGACCATGCCTACAAGGCGGCCGTCGAATCGATTGCCCGCAAGCGCGCGTCCCTGAATAGCGTCGCCGAGTCGCAGGAAAAATTGAAGGATTATTCGAAGACCGACCCTGTCACCAGCCTCGCTCCGATCACCATTGACAAAACCGACGACCAGCAGTGGCGCACGCGCACGGCGAAGCTCTCGGGAATCTTCGGAGCGTATCCGGAGATTGTGGCTTCGGGCGTGGAATTTAACGCCAATCTCGGTCCGACCTACTACATCGATTCCGACGGCACCGCCGTGCGCTTCCAGGATGACGTGGTATGGCTGACCGCGCGCGCGGAAGTGCAGGCGTCTGACGGAACGCTCATGCGGGAAGGGCTTTCCGTCCAATCGCTGCGGCTCGCGGCGTTTCCGGCCGAAGCCGAGCTAACGGCAGCGGTCACCGGGCTGGCCGAGCGCATGCGGGTGCGAGTGAAAGCTCCCGTGGCGGAATCGTACACCGGACCCGTGCTGTTCGAGCCTCAGGCCGCCGCGCAACTGATCGCGCAACTGATCGGCGATAACGCGCGCTCCGGCAGGAAACCGATTTCGGATGGAAATCGGCCGGTCAACTTCGTTCCCAGTGAATTCGAGGGACGCGTAGGCGCGCGCGTGCTGCCCGAATGGATGGACGTTACCGACGACCCAACTGTGTCCATGTGGCAGGGTAAGCCCCTGGTGGGGACTTATGCCTTTGACGTGGAGGGAGTGCGGCCGCAAGCGGTGAACATCATTGAGAAAGGCTTGTTCAAATCTTTTTTGACCACCCGCCAGCCGGTGAAAGGATTTCCGCAGTCGAACGGACATGCGCGTCTGGGCGGGTCCTACGGCACCAAGACCGCTGCCATCGGCAACCTTTTCGTAAAGGCCTCGCAAACCCAGTCGCTCGACGACCTGAAAAAGCGAATGCTGCAGATGTTGAAGGACCGCGATAAACCCTTCGGCATGCTGGCGCGACGTCTGGATTATCCGTATTCCTCAAGCGGCGGCGACCTGCAGCAGTTGATGGCCTCGGCGACGCAGTCGGGTGGATCCGCGCGGCCCGTGAGCCCGCCGATTTTGTTGTATCGCGTTTATCCCGACGGCCGCGAGGAACTGGTGCGGGGCCTGCGCTTCCGCGGCGTCTCGACGCGTTCGCTGCGCGATATCGTTTCGGCTTCCACGGAAACGGCCCTGTTCGAGTTCATCAACAATGCGGCTCCGCTCGCGTTTTTGGGCGCGGGCGGATTGATCGCTCCGGCCTCAGTGGTTGCCCCAGGATTGCTGTTTGAGGAACTGGAGCTCGAACGTCCGCAGGAACAATTGCCCAAGCTCCCCGTGGTCCCGCCGCCGAACGTGTAGCCCGGCTTCAAGGCTGCTACGCCGGGAAACGCGACCAGCTACGCCGCGCCTCCGGCCGCGCTGCGCACCAGAATCCAGATTTTCTCCGGTGTAGAGAGGCGAATGCGCCGCCGGAGCACGTCGTAATTCGATGCGACGATCCGGTCGAGAAGCCGCGCATAAATTGCGATCAGCGCCTGGAGCGAAGCCCGGCTGCGGCGGTCCACCATGCCGACGAGCGGCGCGGACTGGCGGAAATATTCGCGCGCGCGGGTTGCTTCAAATGCCATGAGCTCGCGAAAACGTTCCCCCGGCTCGAACGTCCCGGGCGTCACCTGAAAACGCTCCAGATCTTCGGCTGGAAGGTAGACGCGCCGCTTTTCCGCGTCCTCGCGGACGTCGCGCAGGATATTCGTAATTTGGAACGCAATGCCGCACTTCTCTGCGAGCTCGAGCGCTTCCGGCCGCTCGAAACCGAAGATGTGAATAATGGTGAGGCCAACCACGCTCGCCACGTGATAGCAGTAGTCGTACAGCTCGTCGAACGTGCGGATCTCGCGGGGCTCCAGGTCTGAGCTGACCCCGTCGATCATATCGAAAAAATAGCGGTGCGGGATGTGGAAGTGCTCCACCGTATCGATGAAGGCCGGCCACAGAGGATGGCGCGGAACCTCCGAGCCCGCAAGCGCCGATTCGAGATCCCTCCGCCACTGGGCGATCGCCGCGGCGCGATCCGCCAGGCCTTCCTCGTCGCTCAGGTCGTCGCAGTAGCGCATGAACGCGTACATCGCGCACATCGCCCGGCGCTTCCCGGCGGGCAGAAGAAGAAACGAATAGTAGAAATTCTTGGCTTGCGTCCGCGCGATTTTCTCGCACCACGCGTAGGAATCGCCGGCTCCGCGGCCCGGACCGGCGCTCATGCGGCCCTGGAGAAAGCCCGCCGCGTGACCGCGGCAAGAAGCAGCCCGACTCGTTCGGTTTTGGAAATTGCGGGCCGTGCGCGGAGCACATCGTAGCCCTGCCGCTCGATCTTTTCGAGAACCTTCAGGCCGCCGCGGCTGAACAACTCCAGGTCGATCGCGAGCCGCCGGTCCACCTGTCCGGCGAGAGGCAGTCCCTTGAGGAACAGCTCGCGAGCCACGTCCACGGCCTCCCGCATGGCCCCTGCAAAGCGCGCATCGAAGCGCCGCTCGAACAGCGCGGCAAGCGGGTAGCCGTGCCGCTCCAAGACGCCGAGCGGCAGATAGACCCGGTCTTTTTCCAGATCGACGATCACATCCTGCCAGAAATTCGCGAGCTGCAAGGCGGTGCACGTAGCGTCGGAGAGGGCGCAACGCCCCGCGTCGCGATATCCGCACAAGCCGAGGACCAGCCGCCCCACCGGATTCGCCGAGTAGCGGCAGTACTCGAAGAGCTCCGCGAAGTCGCGGTACCGCGTGACCGTCTGGTCCCGCTCGAACGCGGTGATGAGATCGTCGAAAAGCTGCTGCGGCAGTTCGTGCCGCTTTGCCGTATCGCGCAAGGCTACGAAGACCGGATGGCGCGCTTCGCCTGCAAACATCGCGCGCAATTCCTCGCGCCACCATGCGAGCAGCCGAAGGCTCTCCGCGGGATCGCCGATTTCGTCGCCCAAATCATCCGCCCAGCGGCAAAACCCGTACACGTTGTAAAAATCCTGGTGCAGGCGCTTGGGCAAAAGAAAGCTGACGACTTGAAAATTTTCGTAATGATGCGTGGCGAGCCAGCGCGTGTAGGCCAGCGATTCGTCCGCGCCCCAGGCGCGCTCCCGCGCTTCGGGCGACTTCAGAAACTGGACCGGCTCAAGGAACACGGCGCTACGGAATGATCGCGGTCTTCAAGTGCCCGTTATGACTCATCAGATGCTGCATCACTTCGAGCAGGTTGGTGAGCGGCTCTACGCCGTTTACAAAATCCTTGGCCGTGACGTAGCCGCGCGTAACCGCTTCGAGAGCCTTGCGCATCAGCGCCGGGGTGTGATGGAAGCTCGCCCGGCAGGTGATTTCCGAGTAATGCAGAAGATTGGTGTCCAGCCGGACCTCAGTGCCGGTCGCGCATCCGCCGAAGAAATTCACCACGCCGCCGCGCCGCAACATGTGCACGCCGAGCTGCCACAGCTCCGGCAGCCCCACCGCTTCAATCACCACATCGGCGCCGCGTCCGTGAGTCAGGCTCTTCACCGCGCCCACCACGTCCGCGCCATCTTTATTCAGAACCAGTTCATCCGCGCCCATTCTTGCCGCCCGGTCCAATTGCGGCTGGCGCCGTCCGATGGCGATTACGCGCGCCTCGTAGAGCGTCTTGGCCAGGCGCACGAACATCATGCCGATCGGGCCTAAACCGACGATCGCCACTGTGTCGCCCGGGCGCACGTTGCTTTCTTCTAGCCCGCGCAGCACGCAGGCCAGCGGTTCGGCCAGCGCCGCATCCTGATATCCCACGCTGTTTTCCAGGATATGCAGATTTTTTTGCACGATCCGCTCCGGAATGCGGATGTATTCGGCGTAAGCGCCGTTATTAAACAGCAGATCCTCGCACAGGTTTTCCTGGCCGCGCTGGCAATAAAAACACGCGCTGCACGGAGCCGAATTCGCCGCCATCACTCGTTGGCCGATCCGGAAGCCGGTGACGTGCTTCCCCACCGCCACGATGTCGCCTGCGAGCTCATGTCCGAACAGAGCCGGCGGCCGGATCATGCGCGCATGATATCCGCGCTTGAAGACCTTCACGTCGGTGCCGCAGGTCAGCGCCGCGCGCACGCGCACCAGCACGTCGCCCGGGCCGATGGTCGGCACATCCACGCGTTCGATTTCGAGGTGCTCTTTGCCGTACAGGACGGCGGCTGTCATCTGATCAGTCAATCGGTCTCACCTTTGGGGGTGTACTACGATCTTCAACGATTCTGGTTCGGGATGCAATGCCCGCTCAATCCCCACATGAATATCACTTAATGCAAACCGATGCGATACCAATCGCTCGACAGGAAGGGCCCCTGAGAAAACCAATCCGGCCGCTTCCTTTTGCACATCCACCGATGCGCTATAGGAGCCGCATAAAACCCGCTCGCCCATACAGATGTCGGCGCCCGACACTTCGATTCGTTCCTGATGCGAGGTTTGCGCAAAAAGCAGGATTTTGGCCCCCGGACGGGAGCTCGAAACCGCCTGCTCCACCACCCCCCGGGCGGATGCCGCGATGATAACCAGGTCCGCCCCGCGCCCGGAGGTCATCTCGCGCAGCGCGGAATCGAACGCCTGGTCCCTTGGATCGAAGGCCTTCTCGGCTCCAAAACCGAGAGCCAGCGTACGGCGATGCTGCATGGTATCCGTAGCGACGATGCGCGCTCCGGTGCGCGCGGCGAGCATGGTGAAGATCAGCCCGATGGGCCCCTGGCCCAGGATCGCGATCACGTCGCCCGCTTGCGCTTCGAGCTGATGAATGCCTTTGACGCACGTATTCACCGGCTCGACGAAGGACGCCTGATCGAAGGAAACCCCGTCCGGAATTTTCTCGATGCCGCGCTCCACGATCCAGCCCATCACCCGCACGTATTGGGAAAATCCGCCGCCCGCCGGTTCATATCCGGCCGTCACGCCCACTTTTTTATAAACCGCGCACTGCGCATATAGCTTCTTGCTGCAGTAGAAGCACCGCCCGCAGGGGATGTGATGAAACACCACCACGCGATCGCCGGGCTGGTATTTCGTTACGCCCTCACCCACCGCGGCAATGACGCCGGCCGTTTCGTGGCCATAAACCCGCGGGGGAGGCAGCAGATCGTACTCGATCTTTTTCAGATCCGTATGGCAGATACCGCAGGCCTCCACCCGGATGAGCACTTCGCCGCGCCCGATCTCGGGCACCGGGATCGACTCCACTTCCACGCCGCGGGCGCCCTTATACACGGCGGCCTTCATGGTCGTAACTCCCGCCGCGCGAACGGCCGGGCTAGAATCGGCAATCTGCAAGAAAGTCTCCTAACGCGAAGGATGCCTGCTGACAGCGCCGGTCGAACTCGAGGAGCGCGGGCATCACGGAAAACGGACGCGCCATGGCGGCGAGCGCGATCCGCGTGCGCGAGAAGCGACCGTCGGAGGCGCGGTAGCGATTGAAATCGAGAGGCAGATTTTCCTCGGCCGTGTCCGAAACCACCCGGATACAGGTGTAAGCGATCCCCAGCGCCGCCGCCCGCTCGCGTACCGCCTCCGCTTCCATATCTACGGCGATGGCCCCGGTCTGCTCGCGCAATCCGCGTTTTTCCGCAGCCGTCACCGCAACCCGATCGCAGGTGACCACCGCGCCGCGCACGAACGAGCGGTGCGATTGCGCCGGGCTACCAGCCGATACCACGATGTCCCCCACGCGCAGTTCGGGGTCGAGCGCGCCGCAGTACCCCGTGCTGATGATGGCGCTGACCTCACCCGCTCCACGCAGGAACGCGTCCGACAACGCCGCCCGCACCAGATTCCGGCCCGGTCCGTTCGCCACCATCATCCAGCGCTCCCCGTTCCGCGTTCCCTCGTACACGCACTTCGCGGCGAACTCCCGCCTCTCGACAGTTGCGCCGATGCGTTTGCGAATGCCATCGAATTCACGCCGTTCGGCGGCGACCAGCAGCCACGTCTTCACAATACCCGTTCGCCTGAAACCAATTAGCGGCCGCGCGCAGCGCCTCTACCGCCGGCCGCGCCTGATACCCGAGCTCCCGCGCGGCCTTATCGTGCCGCACCCACATCTTCTTGCGCGCCATCCGTACTCCATCGAGGGGCGCTCGCGGCTCTTTCCCGGTCACCGCCGCCCATCCCGTCGACGCCATCCCCGCGGCGTACGCCACCGCGTAGGGAATCCGCATGCGCGGCGCCTTCCGGCCGGTCACTTCGGCGAGCTTTTCGAAAATCTGTTGCAGCGTCAGATTCTCGCCGCCCAGAATATACCGTTCGCCCGGCCTCCCGCGCTCGCATGCCGCGAAATGTCCCTCAGCCACGTCGCCCGCGTGAACCACATTCAATCCCGTATCGAGGAACGCCGGCATCGCGCCGCGTAAAAAATCCACCACGATCCGACCGGTCGGTGTCGGCCGGAAATCGTGATCGCCGATCGGCGCGGTTGGATTCACGATCACCACCGGAAACCCCTCCCGCGCGAACCCGAGCGCGACCTGCTCGGCCTCGAATTTAGAGCGCTTGTACGGACCCGTCATCGCGTCCAGGCCAACAGGAGTCTCTTCGTCCCCCACCCCGTCCGGCGGAATCCCGATACAACCCACGGTGCTCGTGTAAACGCACCGCTCCACTCCGTGCCGCCACGCGGCCTCGAGGACGTTCTTGGTGCCCTCCACGTTCGAGCGGTACATCTCCTGCGCCCGCGGCGCCCATAGCCGATAATCCGCCGCGGCGTGGTATACGATCCCGCACCCGGCCACCGCTCGATCGATCGAATCCGCATCGCGCAGATCCCCGCGCGCAATCTCCGCCCCCGGCAATTCCCGGAGCGCCGCCGCGCCGCCTACCGGATCGCGAACCAGGAGCCGCACGCCACGGCCGCTCTCGAGCACGCGGCGCGCGATATGCCAGCCGAGGAACCCCGTCGCCCCCGTAACTAGGACAGGTTTCAAAGCGCCTTTCTTCCGGACGCGCCCGCCGCGCTTTCAGGGCCTGCGGTCTCCGGCCTTTCGCAGACGCGCTTCCAGGAACCGCGTCCGGGCAAAACAGGAAGAAGCTTACCGCAGCAGCCAGCTCAGCGACTTGAACGGGTCGCCCAGTTTGGAATTCACTCCATAAGCCGCCGAAGGCTCGTACCCGCAGTGAACCATGCAATTTTCACAGCGCGGATCTTTCCCGGCGCCATAGTTTTCCCAAGGCGTCTTGGTCATCAGATCTTCGAAGGTCTCGTAGTGGCTGTCGGTGATCAGATAGCACGGACCTTTCCAGCCCTTGACGTTATACGTGGGCATGCCCCACGCCGTGCACGGCAGGTCGCGGTCGCCTTTCAGGAATTCCATATAGACCGGCGAGGAGACCAGCGGAAAACGCTTGGAAAGTTCGTCGATGCCCGCGAATTTCTCGTGGATATCTTCGCGCGTCATGAAGATCTCCCGGTCGTTGACCGCCGAATACCCGTAGGCCGGCGAGATCGAGTGTCCGTCGAGCGCAAACTGCTCCAGATATTCGAACAGCTCGCGCAGCTCGTTCATGTCGGTCTCTTTATAGACCGTGGTGTTGGAGAATACTTTGAAGCCCCCGGCCTTGGCCGCCCGGACGCCTTCGATCGCTTCCTTGAAGACTCCTTCGCGCTCCACGGCCAGGTCGTGATTTTTCTCCATGCCGTCCAGATGGACGTTGAACACCAGATTCGGATGCGGCGTGAATTCCTTCAATTTCCGCGCGAGGAACATGCCGTTGGTGCACAGTTGGATGTACTTGCCGCGCCGGATGATCTCCTCCACCAGCTTGGCGATCTCCGGATAGAGCAGCGGTTCGCCGCCGCAGATGGAGACCATGGGCGCGTCGCACTCATCGACGGCCTTCAGGCATTGCGCAAGCGACAGGCGCTCGCGGATGGAGCTCTCGTATTCACGGATGCGCCCGCAGCCCGTGCACGTCAGGTTGCAGGCATGCAGCGGCTCCAGCATCATCACCAGCGGAAAACGCTTGTTGATCATGGGGTGCGGCTTGCGCTCGCCACCCACCGCCGGGATCTGCGTGTGCACGATCTTGAAGGGATTCTGGGCGTCGTCCTCGGCCGCCAGATTCTTTTGCCATTCCGGCCGCGGCCTGAGCTTGTTTTTGGCGATGTAGGTCGCCATGTCCGCGACTTGCGAAAGGGGAACTCTCATGTGCGCTCCAATCCATTAGCGTTTTTCATTTTCAGGTACGTCGCCAGCGCCAGCACCGGAAACGAGTGCCGGTAAAAGTGATACTGCAGATAGAACACGCGCGGGAAGCCCGTGCCTGTGGCCAGCGCTTCGTCCCAGCCGCCATCACTGCGCTGCGTGTCGATCAAATACTCGACGCCCTTGCGCAGGCTGCTGCTTGTGGTATCGCCGCCGGCCATCAGCCCGAGCACCGCCCACGCGGTCTGCGAAGGCGTGCTGGGCGCGGCGACGAAGGTGTTCTGGTCGTAGCTCGCGCAGCTTTCGCCCCACCCGCCGTCGGCGTTCTGAATCGACCGCAGCCATTCTCCGGCCCGCAGCACATGCGCCTCGCGATCGCTCTCGCCCACCGCCTGCAATCCGCGCAGCGCGAGGAACGTGCCGTACATGTAGTCCACGCCCCAGCGTCCGTACCAGCTTCCGTCGGCTTCCTGCGTGCGCACCAGAAACTCCACGCCGCGCCGTACCGCCGCGTGATCGTGCGGCAACCCGCATGCGGCCAGCGCTTCGAGCACGCGCCCGGTGATATCCGGGCAGGTGGGATCGAGCATGGCGTTGTGATCGGCGAAGGGAACCGAGCTCAGAAACTCCCAGTTGTTATCCACGTCGAACGCCGCCCAGCCGCCGTCTTTCGATTGCATGGCCAGCAGCCAGTTCACCGCGCGCTTGATCGTTTCATCCTGCCGGGCCGCATCGGAACCTTGCGCCCGCGCGAGCGCCAGCAGCACCTGCGCGGTATCGTCGATATCCGGATAATGTTCGTTGGCGAACTCGAAGTACCAGCCCGAAGGCGTCACGTCCGGGCGCTTCACGCTCCAGTCGCCCTTGCGCCGGACTTCCTTGGTCAGCAGCCAGTCGGCGGCACGCGCGAGCGACCGTTCCGGCACCACGCCGGACTCGGCGAGCGCATAGGCCGCGATCGCCGTATCCCACACCACCGAGAAACACGGCTGAAAAAAGAAGCCGCGCTGGTCGTCCACCAGCAGGTTCAGAAACTGCTGCTCCGCTTCCTCCACATCCGGGTGGCCCTTGGGGTAACCCAGGAGATCGAGCGCCATCACCACGTACATCATCGGCGGGTAGATCGCCCCGACGCCGTCGGTGTAGCGCGTGCGCTCCAGCATCCACGTCTCGGCGCGCCGGATGGCCCGCTGGCGCAGTCTCTTCGAGCCGTACCGCTCCCACAGCTTCAGGAGCTTATCGGCCTTGATGAAGAAATTGCGCATGCTGAAAAATCCCTCATCGTTTGGAAAATCCAGCGCTACGCCGGGAATCAACAGCTCGTCCAGCGTAAAACCCGCCGGCACCGGGCGCTGCGGATTCATCGAGTGCACGATCGATAACGGAATCAGGATCGCGCGCGACCAGGAGGAGATTTCGTAAATCAGCCGTCCGAGCAGGATTACCTCGGGCGGAATGGCCGGCGTGTAAGCGTGGGGGAACAGCCCGAACAGACTCAGGTTGATCTTGACGTAGCTATTGGCCGCCTGCAGGCCGCCGAGCGCCACAATCCGGGAGCGCAATTGCGTGAGGCGCGGGTCGTCCAGCGCAAGGCCTGCGAGCTTCAGTGCGGTGTAGGCCTTAATGCTCGCGTTGATTTCCGAGGGCCCTTGCGGGTAAATGTTGAATCCGCCGTCGGGCAACTGGCGCGCCAGAATGGCGTGCATGGCTTTTTCGATGCGCTCTCTCGTCGGCGGATCCCACACTCCGTCAACGGGAGGATGGCGCCACAATTCCAGAAGAATATAGTCCGATTCGAGCGTGCTGTCGGCGGTCAGGTCGGCCCACCAGAAACCGTCGGCATGCTGGCGCTTGAGAAGATATTCGGCGGCGTTGCGAATGGTTCGCGAGCAGGCGGACGTAGCCGCATCGCGGACCTGAAGACTTGGACTCATACCCGGGCGACCGTTTGCAGTTGGACCGTACGATTCAACTCAGCCGGCAACTGGAATCGCACGTCCTCTTCCTTGATTTCCACTTCTTCCAGACCTTCAAAGCCGCGCGTGTGCAGGTGCGCGATTAACTCCTCCACCAGATTTTCCGGCGCGGAAGCTCCGGCCGTGACGGCTACCGTTTCGACGTTTTCCACCCATTCCGGTTTCACTTCGCTCAGATCGTCGATCAGGTACGCCGCTACCCCGGTCTTCTGGCAGACCTCCACCAGACGCCGGGAATTGGAGCTGTTTTGCGAGCCAACCACCAGTAAAAGCTGGCACATGGGCGCCACGGCCTTCACCGCAAGCTGCCGGTTTTCCGTTGCATAGCAGATATCCTGGGCCGCCGGCCCCTGGATTTTCGGAAAACGCTCCTTCAGCCGGTCCACCATGTCCTGGGTTTCGTCGAGACTCAACGTCGTCTGCGTGATGAAGGAGACCCGCTCCGGATCTTTCACCGAGAGCTGGTCGACATCCTCTACCGTGGATACAAGAACCGTTGACTCCGGCGCCTCGCCCAGGGTGCCGATGACTTCGTCGTGATCTTTATGGCCGATCAGGATGATCGTATAGCCCTTTTTGGCGAAACGCACGGCTTCCAGGTGAACTTTCGTGACCAGCGGGCAGGTGGCGTCGATAAACTGGACCTTGCGGGCGACCGCTTCTTCCCGCACCGCGGGCGAAACGCCGTGGGCGCTAAAGATCACCCGCGCCCCCACCGGAACCTCGCTCAATTCCTCGACAAAAATTGCTCCCGCCGACCGTAACTCGTCGACGACGTGCTTGTTGTGCACGATTTCCTTGCGCACATAGATCGGCGCGCCGTACAGGTTTAGCGCGATCTTAACAACGTCGATGGCCCTGACGACGCCCGCGCAAAATCCCCGCGGACGCAGTAGCAGAATCTTCCGTTTGGCGAGTGTCGGAGTGTTCATGCAATTGTGCTCATTATAACAGTTCCTTCCTCGCACGGCCCCCTGGTTTTCCATCCAATGGATTCTATCTTCACGGGTTGTGCGCCAGGACGCGGGCGAACGGTCACGCTGGGGTCTATATTAGGTCCGCTCACCCGGGCGCTTCCGAATAAATCGAGGACGGTTTTGAACCGGCCTCAGACCACTCGGATCGGAGCGAGAAACTCCCTCCGTCCGGCCGGACCTGTTTTCTCGAAAACTACCTGCAACGCCAACTCGCGCCCATCCGGCGCCGGGGGTCGATATGCACGATCCACGGAGAAGTCAACGCGCAGGGCGTCTTTTAGAAAAGCATTCGCAGCGGACCCATCGCCAGGCGGGTGAAGCTCCGCCGTATAGACATGTTCCCCCGCACCCTCGAAGCTCCGCGCGCCCAGATCCCGATCGCCGGTTCGTGCCCGCACCGTGACGGCTCCCAGGGCCGAGGCGATGTCGGACTGCAGGATGAAGCGGAATTCCAGGCGCGCCGGTTCCTGTCGCGCCTCAAGCGGATGCCGAGGCAGTTCTACGGAAAATTCCCGGGACGTCCAGCGCCATCCGCCCTCGTCGTCGTGCCAGCCGTGGAGAAGCCGTGGCGTCTCGCGCAGCGGAGCCCGCAGACTCTCGATCAGACAGGTAGCGCGTTCGTCGCGATCCAGGCGCACGGGCTCGGAGTTCGCGACGTCTCCGCTCCTCACCAGCCCCCGGACGCGCCAGCCGCTCCGTTCGAGGATGCGCCGCAGCCCCGCTTCGGAAAAGATCCAATAGTTCGATTCGTCGGCATTCAGTTCGTATTCCCCGACCAGGTACGCCAGGGCCTCCTCGCTCATTGGGGCCCCGCGCGGCGTGACCCGGGCGATGCGCGTGCTGAGTACGCAAAATTGCGAGCGCTCCGCCAGCCGTTCGAGCACCTGAAACGGATTCTTCAGGTGATACAGAATGCCCAGCATCAGCGTCAGCCCGTACAAGGGCCGCGGCAACTTCAATTCCGCGTCGGCGTCCATCGAATGAATCTCAACGCGCGACCCCAGCGCTTCCCTTAAAGCGCGTATCCCCCGCATCCCATTGTGATTGGTGGGCGGATAGTCAATCGCGTCGATGGGATTTCCGCGTTCTAAAAAATGCTCCAGAAAAAAGGTGAGCGATCCATCGCCGCAACCAAGATCCAACACCGCGAAATCACCCGCCAGCGCCTTGAGCGCCGCGCCCGAATCAGGCGAAAGGAGAGCGTCCAACTGGCGGGCGGAGCCGAACGTATCGTACGGGTACCAGGGGAAATCCAGTTGGCCGAGCGCTCGCTTCACGCCCTCGAGCTTGTCTTGGAACGCGGCGGTCGCCAATTGGAGATCTTCGGAGGGCCTCATGCGGCGGCGGGATACCTCTAACAGAATACGGCAGCTGATCGCGCGGCACGAGCGATCGCAGCCCGATCCCGAGCGAAAATCGAGGGACTACTTTCTTAATGGCTGCCCAGCAGCTTTTTAATGGCTGCCCAGCAACAGGCGTGCGACTTGGCGGGGCGTCGTCGATTGCAGTGTGCACGTGCGCAATCCGGAACGCGCTTCCACGCGAACCTGGCCCTGATGCCCGGTGACCCGGTAAGCCGCCTGCGCGCCGTGTTCGCCCGCCAGGGTATCGAGAGGCCAATCCGAATCCGCGATCATGCGAATCGAGCCCTCGGAGGTGATCAGCATGGTCCAGTCCGTGCAGGCCAATCCGCGTTCCGAAGCAGTCTCGACTGCTTCCAGAATTTCGTAGGCCTGGTCGGTGAAACGGCTCACGCGTACCGTATCGCCGATTCCCGGCGGAATTCGAGGAAGATCCTGCGCGGACTGCCCCAATTCCACGCCCCCGGTTCGGGTAGAATCAAAAATTGACTGAATTGCAACAGCGCTGCCGGGACATCGCCGCCCGCCTGCCGGAGCTAAAGGCCGATTGCCTGCTGGTTTCTTCGGCCGCCAACGTCCGCTATCTTTCGGGATTCTCCGGATCGAACGGCCTGATTCTCCTAACTCCGCGCGAAACCCATTTTTTTACCGACCCGCGCTACGCCATTGATGCAGCGGAAAATATCGCGGCGACGGTGCATGTCATCAAGGGACCGCTCAGCGCGGGCGCAGCGGCGGTGATCAAACGCAAACGTTTGAAAAAAATCGGCTTCGAATCCGCGTCCCTGCTTTACGACGAATATATCCATTTTCAGGAAGAGCTTCCCCTCGGCGCTTCTCTGGTTCCGGCGGGAAAAATCATCGAGCAACGCCGGATGATCAAATCCCCTACCGAGATCGCCCTGATCCGAGAAAGTGTCCGCATCAATTCCGAAGCCTACGAGCGCACTGTAAAGAGGATTCGCCCGGGCGTTCGTGAACTGGATGTCGCCGCGGAGATCGAATTCCAAATGAAGATGTTGGGGGCCGAAAAACCCTCCTTCGACACGATCGTCGCCGCCGGCGCGCGCGCCGCGCTCCCCCATGCCCACCCCGGGGACTACCGGCTCCGGGAAAATGAACTATTATTAATCGATATGGGCGCGAGCCTCCACGGCTATTGCAGTGATATGACCAGGGTTGCTCACCTGGGCCGGCTCGGCGGAGGTGCTCAGGGCCGCCGCACGCAAGGCCATAGGATTCAATCAATGTACCGCGCTGTGCTTGAGGCCCAGCTCGCCGGGATCGCCGCGGTTCGCGAAGGCGTGACCGCCGGCCACGTGGATTTTGTCACACGGAAGGTGTTGAAGAAGCACAAGTTGGATAAGGCGTTCGTGCATTCGACCGGCCACGGTCTGGGCCTGGAGATTCATGAAATGCCGCGTCTCGGTAGGAAGGACCCGACGGTTCTCAGGGAGGGTATGACGATCACGATCGAGCCAGGCGTTTATGTCGAAGGCGTCGGCGGAATCCGCATTGAAGATACGATCCTCGTTACGTCGTCGGGCTGCGAGGTTTTGACTCCAACTTCCAAGGAATTCGCGTCGCTTTGAGGAAAGATCGCGTTCATCGCAATTCTTCACTGCAACATCTTCACTTCAACCAATGACCAATCAGGAAATCAAAGAACTGCTCAAAATCTTCAATGAGAGTGACGTGGCCGAAATGGAGGTGCAGCGCGGCAACAACCGGCTGCGGCTCCGGCGCGCGGAAGCGGCCCGGGAAGTAGTGGTCGGATCTCCCTCGGGAGCCGCGACCCCGGCGGCCGCTCCAGCCGCCGCGCCCGTCCATGCCGCACCCGGCGGGAAGCCCGCGACGGCGGAATCGACCGATGTCCTGGTGAAATCTCCGATCGTGGGCACCTTCTATGAAGCGGCGTCCCCGGGAACGCCTCCTTTTGTAAAAGTAGGAGATCCGGTTGAACCGGGACAGGTGTTGTGCATTATCGAATCCATGAAACTGATGAATGAAATTGAAGCCGAGGTCGGCGGTGTGCTGACCGCCAAGCTCACCGAGAACGGCCGTGCCGTGGAGTACGGAGAGGCGCTGTTCTCCATTCGCCCGCGTTAGCTCTTCACCACGTCCTAAAAAAAGCATGTTCCAAAAAATTCTGATTGCGAACCGCGGCGAAATCGCCATGCGCATTATTTGCGCGTGCAAGGAGCTCGGGATTCGCACGGTGGCCGTTTATTCCGAGGCCGATCGCCACAGCCTGCACACGCGCTTTGCGGACGAAGCCATCTGCATCGGTCCCGCGAAAAGCGCGCGCAGCTATCTGGACATTCCGGCGGTCATCAGCGCGGCGGAAATCACCAACGCCGACGCGGTTCATCCGGGTTACGGCTTCCTTTCGGAAAACGCGGATTTCGCCGAAGTTTGCGAAACCTCCTCGCTCCGCTTCATTGGACCTGCGCCGGAAGTGATTCGGCGCATGGGCTCGAAACAAATAGCGCGCACCGCGATGGCCGAGGCCGGCGTGCCGATTCTGCCGGGATCGAAGGGGATTTTAAAAAGCATCGAAGAAGCTCTGGAGCTGGCCGCGGAGGTCGGCTACCCGGTGATGCTGAAAGCGTCGGCGGGCGGCGGGGGCCGGGGGATGCGCGTGGTGCGCAACGCCGAGGAGCTGCCTTCATTGCTGGCCCAGGCGCAGGCCGAGGCGTCGGCGGCTTTTTCCTGCGGCGATATGTACCTGGAGAAGCTGGTGGAGAATCCGCGGCACATCGAGTTTCAGGTGCTCGCCGACGAACATGGCGGTGTCGAGATCCTCGGGGAACGGGAATGCTCCATTCAGCGCCGGCATCAGAAGCTGATTGAGGAGTCGCCCTCCACCGCGGTGACGAAAGAACTGCGCGAGCGCATCTCCGAATCCCTGCGCGCCGCCATGAAAGCCGTGGGCTACACGAACGCGGGCACGGTGGAGTTCCTGATGGATGACCGCGACAATCTTTTTTTCATCGAAGTGAACGCGCGCATTCAGGTGGAGCATCCGGTCACGGAGCTGGTGACCGGCGTCGATCTGGTGAAAGCGCAGATTCGCATCGCCGACGGCGAAACCTTGGATCAGATTCTTCCCTGGCGTATGAATGCCCAGGATCCCTGCGCGCGCATGCAACTGCGCGGCCACGCGATTGAATGCCGCATCAACGCCGAGCATCCCGAAACGCTGGTTCCTTCGCCGGGCCGCATCACCGGCCTCAACCTTCCGGGCGGCGCGGGCATCCGCGTGGATACGGCGGCCTATCAGGACGGCGTGATTCCTCCGTATTACGATTCGCTCGTCGCGAAGCTCATTGCCTTCGGCGGCACCCGCGCGGAAGCGATCGCCCGGATGAAGCGCGCGCTCGATATGTTCGTGGTCGAAGGGATTTACACTTCGATCCCCCTGCATCAGCGCATTCTGGAACACCCGGAATTCGTCGCGGGAAAGATCGACACGGGATTTCTGGTGCGGACCGGGATTCTGGCGGAGAAAAAGTAGATCTCGCCGCTGCCTCCGCCGTTTCAAAGTTAACCCCTGACTGCGTCATCCCGGGGCGATGTCGAGGGCTCTGTTCTTTTGTCGGCGAATGTGAGTCAGGGTTGCCGTGCGTCGGCCGTAGTTCGTCGTAGAAATGCTCGGCCGGAGTCCCTTGCCCCAGACGCAAATCAGCGGGCGCCCACATCAACGAGCTGCTCAGGTCAAAGAAAAGCAGGTCCCTCGGCTTACGCTCGGGATGACTTGTGTGGAATGGTGTGCTGGCAAAAGCGGTCCCTCGACGGAGTTTACCCGCGGCTTACGCCCGGGATGAACTGATGTTGTGGGGCAGACCCCCTCCCGGCCTGCGGCGGCCTATCAGGCCGCCATGTGTCCGCTATTCAGCAGGAATCCGCACATTCACATACGTCACGTGCTGGCCCGCGCGAGCGATGACCCGATGCGGGCTTTTCGCGGGGATGTGCACGATGTCGCCCGCGCCAAGGGCATGGCGTTCGCCGCCGTCGATGCCTGTTCCCAGAAACTCGCCGTCACCCGTGCCGGCTTTCGTCCCGGTCATCTTTCCGCCCACCACCAGCGTTCCTTCGCCGCTTTGCACGATCCACACGTCCACGATCTTATCGTGCTGTTCGGGCGCGCCTTCCGCCACGCGATAGAGCAGACGCATGCGATGATTGCCGTACTCGCCCAGGGTTTCGCGCGCGGAATGATCGGGACCGACCTTCGCGGCGAGCGCCTTGTCGCGCAGGCTCAAGTCCGCGGCCTTCCACAGCGCGAAGTTTGCCATCATCCCCGGAGCGTGCGCCGGCTTGGGGGCGGGGACCTTCAGCGCGAAGTAATTCACCACTTTGCCCGGCGCAATCAGAAACTGGTGCGGAACGCCTTCGGCGATGTGGACGACGTCGCCGGGGCCGAGCGGCTTGGGAGGCTGAGCGCCGGTGGCCGAGGCCGCGCGGAGTTCACCCGGCTCCCCGGTTTTCGGATTCACCTGCGTGCCGCCGATCGCGAGCGAAGTCTCGCCGGATTCGATCACCATGACGTCGATCCAGTTCTCATGCACTTCCACTTCGCCGTTCTTATCGCGATGATTCATGCGCGTGTTGTGGTTGCCGTAATCGCCCAGCATTTCGGCCTTGTTGTAGGCCTTCAAATCCTGCGCCTTCCACAGGGCGAACCCGGCGGGATCGGCGGCGGCGAGCGGTAACGAGATCAGCAGAGCCGACATCAGCAGAGCAAGGACGAGCGTAACGGATGCGCGGGTTTTCATGGCGTTTTTCATCATACGCCCGCGCGCCGTCCCAAGGCACGAGTTAAAACAAGCCGGCCGCGCCCGCAAGACCGCGCGCATGGGATGCCGCGAAGCGGAGAAGCCAGCCGCCGGTCAAATTGGTCTTCAGCGCTTCGATAAATTGATCGGGCGTCAGGAGCTTCAGCACTTCCAGGCGCTGGTCCCATTTGCGATCGTCCCAGCGCGCCAGCCGCTCGTTCAGTTTATGTGCCAGGCGCAGATCGCGTCCGTGGCGTTTGATCCACCGGCGTTCGAACGCCGCGAGCGAGGTCCGCGAAACGTCGTCCCGCGCGACCGCCTCGGCGGCGACTTCCCCCGCGATCCGGCCGGCTTCGATCGCCCAGCGGATGCCTTCGCCCACCAGCGAGGACGCATGGCCCGCGGCATCGCCCGCGCCCAGAATTCCGTTGCCCGCGAACCGGGCCGCGAAGCACTCGGAAGGAATCAGCCCCGTGTGATGCTCCACCGGCTGCGCGCCGCGCAGATTCACCCCGAAGCGATCGAGATGAGCCATCAGCCGGTCCAGATATTCACCGGGATTGGCGCGCGAATCCGGGTGAATGATGCCGACGCCCACGCGCACGCGCCGCCCTCCCCAGGGAAACACCCACGCGTAGCCCGAGGGAGCGAAGTCGCTGCCGGCGATCAGCAGCGCCTCGCTCTGATCGCAATCCGGGGCGTACAGATCGTACTCCGCACCCACGCCAAAACGGCGGATGCCGGGGTCCAGTCCGGGCTGCGTCAGGGAAGCCTGCTTCATGAGGGACGCGCGATAGCCGGTTGCGTCGATGATCACGCGCCCGGTGATGGTTTCCGTGCCGGTATGCACACCGGTCACGAAATCAGAACCATCTTCATCAGGCCCGTCTTTCGCGCCCTGATTTTCCGTGACCACGCCGAGGGCGGGCGTCGCCAGGCGAATCCGCGCGCCGGCTGCGATCGCCTTTTCGGCCAGAAACTGAAAGACGCCGCGCACGTCGAGCACGCACAATCGGGGCACAGGGTAATCGTAGGTCACCGCGTTATTCGGCGTGCAGAAGCGCACGCGTGAAAGCGGATGATAGAAGAGCGGCGGAATGCCAAGAGCGTCCATCTCATCCACGAAGCTGCCGCCGCTCGTGCGAATGGGCGAGCCGATCTCGTGATTCTGCTCGACCAGGATCACCGAGCATCCGCGGCGCGCGGCCGCCTCCGCCGCCGAGAGCCCCGCCGGTCCGCCGCCTGCAATAATAATGTCCGCTTTCACAGCTTCCTGAACATATTGTGAACGTTCGCGAGGCCCTTGCGCATCCAACATACAGCGGTTCGCTCGCATCCCGCGAATCCGCTGGACAAGACGATGCTCCTTCATGACTCCCGATCTTTCACGCTCTTCAACCTCTTAACTTAGCCCTTTCGTCGTGATTATCTAAGGCAGCCTTAGGCAGGAATTAAGGCAACTCTATTGCGCAAACTTAAGAGGCCTCTGAATTGTCGAAAGTACTAGAACCACTTAATATCGGGACGGGAGAACAGAGAAGTGGAGCTCATGAATGCTATGCCCGGTCCCACGGACGACGCCCCGGAAATCAAGGAAACGAAGAAAAGCACGATCCGATTGCTGATCGCCGACGATCATCCGATTGTGCGTGACGGCCTGAAGAAGCTGCTCCAGCTGGAAGACGACTTCGAGGTTGTGGGCGAGGCCGTCGACGGACGCGACGTGCTGGACAAGGTGCGCGAGCTCGATCCCGACGTGGTGCTTCTCGACCTGCGCATGCCCAACCTGGACGGGCTTGGCGCGCTGCAAGCCATGCAGCAGATCAACAAGCGGACCCGCGTCATCATCCTGACGGCTTCGGAGGACAAGAACGAATTCGTGCAGGCCATGAAGCTCGGCTGCAGCGGCATCGTGCTGAAGCAGACCGCGCCGGACCTGATCGTCAAGAGCATCCGCAAGGTGCATTCGGGCGAAATCTGGCTCGATTCCCACACCACCGCGGCGGTGATGCGGCAGTTCTCGACGGGCCTGGAAGGCAGCGGCTCGGGCGGCGGACAGACCGGCAAAGGCCGCGAGCGCAGTCCGCTCTCGGCGCGCGAACGCGAGATCGTCGCGCTGGTCGCGCAGGGCTATAAGAACAAGGAAATGGCCGAGAAGATGTTCATCAGCGAGCAGACGGTGAAGAACCATCTGCACAACATCTTCGACAAACTCGGCGTTTCCGACCGTCTGGAACTGGCGCTCTACGCCATCCACAAAGGCCTGCATCTGGCGGGCGAAGCTCCGGCCCGGTAAACAAAGGGCCAGCCCGATCATGGCGCCGACGCAGTAAACGAGCCCCGGTGCGATAAACGAGACCCGTTAAACGAAAGCCCGGCCCGAATTCCAGCATCTACATCTAAAGCCGACGCTCGCGCCTCTGTCCCGCGACCCGCGTCAGATCCTTTTATCTTTCGCGTAGCACACCGGATTCAACTTGCACTCCGGGCATTCGGGGATTGCGCGCCGTGCACACGCCCCGCCCGAAATGAATGATCTGATGGGCGAAGAGAATCCATTTCTCCCGCGGAATGGATTTCATCAAATCCCTTTCGATCTTCTCCGGATCCGTTTCGCTGCGTCAGGTCGAGGCGCTTCGCGATCCGCTGCACATGCGTATCGACCACCACCCCGACCGCGATACCGAAGGCCGTTCCGAGCACCACGTTCGCGGTTTTGCGGGCCGCGCCGGGCACAGTGAGGAGCTGATCCATGTCCCGCGGGACCTCGCCGCCGAAGTCCGCAAGAATCTTGCGCGCCGCGCCGATCACGGACTTGGCTTTGTTGTTGAAGAAGCCCGTGGAGCGGATGTCCTGTGCCAGTTCCTCCTGGCTTGCGTTCGCGAAGTCACGCATGGTCGGATATTTGCGAAACAGCTCCGGCGTCACTTTGTTCACCCGTTTATCGGTGCATTGCGCGGAGAGGATGGTGGCCACCAGCAGCTCCCAGGCATTGTGATGCTGCAGCGCGCAGGTCGCATCCGGATACATGGCATCGAGCAATTTCAGGATGGCCCTGACGCGCGCGGCGCGCTCGGCCGCGGTCTTCGGCCGCATCACGACCGGCACGACAGAGGTTTTGCGCGAGGCGGGGGTTTTGCGCGAGGCGGCTTTCACTGTTTGTTTTTCCGTGGCCCGATTTCCCGGGGATCTAATCGAAGTCGATGTCGCGCTTGGGCGGAGGCGCGTCCGGGTTTTCCTTGGCGATCCTCAACATCTCGTCGAATTTCTTGCTGAGAATATCCGTTTGGTTCTTGTGCGTCTCCAAAGACCTGCGATAGGCGTCCTCGCGGCGTCCGGCCTCGCCTTTCATGTGCTGAACGGCGGTGTCGAAATCGGCGAGCGGAGATCGCTTCTCGTGCTCCTCGTAGCGAATGACCGCTTGCGTAGCGGGGTCGATGTGAAGCTCGGCCTCGCAGCAGGGGCACTTGACGGTGATCAAATGCGGCGCCTTTGCCATGCCTCATTATCGTATACTGGCGCGCAAGGAGGTTTTACTTATATGTTCGGGGAATTTAAGAAATTTATCATGCGCGGCAACGTCCTCGATCTCGCCATCGGCGTGATCATCGGCGCGGCCTTCGGTAAGATCGTGACGTCCCTGGTGAACGACGTCCTGATGCCCGTCATCGGGCTTGCCGCCGGCAAAGTCGACTTTTCAAATCTGTTTATTCCGCTCAACGGCCAGCATTACGACACGCTTGCCGACGCCAAGAAAGCGGCGGCTCCCATCATTGCCTACGGGGTCTTCGTAAACACCATCATCGAGTTTTTGATTATCGCGTTTGTCATCTTTATGATCGTGAAGCAGGTGAACCGGTTGATGCCAGCTCCGCCCCCTCCTCCTCCCGTCGAGACCAAGGAGTGCCCCGAGTGCCTCAGCACCATCGCGCTGAAGGCTCATCGCTGCCCGCAGTGTACTTCCGTAGTGGCGTAGACGGCAGCGCGTGGCGCGCGCCAAAGAAAACCACAAAAGAAAAGCCCACGGAACGAACTCCGCGGGCTCCCGATTTTTAGCGGCTGCCGGGCGTTTACCGCTGCCCGTGATGGTCGTTGTTGAGAAGCTTCGATCCGTCTTCGTCCTTGCACATCGGCGATTCTTCGAGCGGCAGGGTGGTCGCTTTCACGATGCGCGGAGCCATGGTCCAGGGAGCCGTCAGCACGCCCGGATCATCCACAATCACCTGATAGCCCAGGTTCGCGCCTTCGCGCCATACGCGTTCGGTGACGTGCATTTTGTCGCTGTGGAAGTAGCCGTTCTCGCCGAACCATCCGTCCTCGAGGAAATTGGTCACGTCCACCACCAGCACATCGCCCTCCCAGTGGCCGACCGAATCCCCATAATAAGAAGGATTCGCGTCCGCGCGATGCTTGCGCCCGTCGGTGGGGAAGACGCGGTAAGGATCGCCCGAAACGTCTTCATAGAGAAATACCATTTCGTTCGGAAGCTGAATGATGCGGCGCGGCGGGCCAATGCGCGGGACACCGGGACGGCCGCAATAGAACACCGGATCCGTCTTGCCTTCGTGATCCGCCAGATCCTTCACCTTGGCCACCAGTTCCGGCTTGTAGGAAGGCGCGGGCGTGGAAGGGAGGGCGTGCTCCACGGCGGCCTTCACTTTGACGTTTCCGCTGTGATCGACGGTCTGGATGGTGACTTTACCCGCGACCTCTTTCTTGAGTGCGACCGGCGCCAGATCGATGGCGTAAATGTAGATGCCGCTCAGATCGGGATGCCCATCCGCGGTGCGTTTTATCTCGTTGCTCGCCGCGGGCTTCAACGCCGCCGCATTCTGCTGCGCGGAGGCGCAACCGGCGATCAGCAGGCCGGTTATGGTCGCGCCGATCAGATGATGTTTCATACTTGCATCCTCCCCTTTGCTCGCTGTGCGGTCCTTACTTCTTGCCGTTTTCCTTGTTCCCGGGTTCGCCCACCAGTTCCATGTTCGTGCCGTCGGGCAGGGTAATTTTTTGCATGTACCCGTACTTGGAACCGTCGATCGCCGTCACCACTTCCACCGTCACCGTTTGTCCGATCGCCTTCGCAAAATCCGCGCGGCTCACGCCAACCTGGCGAAACCAGGCCGGCGGATTGCTCTCGAACTTCCAGCTTTCGAGCGCGCCGTTCTTGTTCACGTCGAGCATGACGACAATGTGCGGATTCACCCAATCAACCTTGGTGAGCGTACCGGTGACACTTACCTTCTTGGTCATATCGAAGATGGCCGAGGGGGAATGATGCGCCCAAGCCGCGGACGCGCCGAGTGTCACGGTGAGTAGAAAGGCGAATAAAGTCTTGAATCGCACGGAGTTCTCCCTTGTGCTTTTTAGCACGCGGGGGGGTGAAACGCAACGGGGGTTCGAACGCTCCCCCAAGATGTGGGGCATTGTCCGGAGCAGGAGAAATTGTCGAGCCATGCGATCGAAATCCTGGGTCAGATCGCGCGCCAGCCAGGAACAAGTAGCCGCGCTCAAGAGCGGGGATCAGGCGCGGCTGAACCACCTGGATAAAGTGCTGGAGCACATGGTGGGCGAAAAGGAGCGGGCTTTCGGGGCGCTGAAGCAGCATCGCCGGGACCACGGCTGCTAGGGTTAGAATAAAGCCCATGGCCGATCCAATCGATCGCACTCTGGGATTTAACACGCGTTCGCTGCACCACGGATATCAGCCCGACCCCACCACGGGTGCTCGCGCGGTGCCCATCTATCAATCCACTTCCTTCGTGTTCAAGGACTCCGATCATGCGGCGCGGCTGTTTGCGCTGCAGGAGTTCGGCAACATCTACTCGCGCATCATGAATCCGACCAACGACGTGTTGGAACAGCGCGTCGCGTCGCTTGAGAACGGCGTCGCGGGGCTCGCCACGGCAAGCGGACAGGCCGCCCAGTTTCTCACCGTGAACGGGCTTCTCGAAGCGGGCGACGAGATGGTCGCGGCCACCACGTTGTACGGAGGAACGTACACGCAGTTCGACGTGAGCTTCCGGCGCATGGGGTATCAGACGGTTTTCGTCGAGCCCGATGATCCGGAAAACTTCCGCAAGGCCATCACCAAGAAGACGCGCTGCCTGTACGCCGAAACCATATCGAACCCGCGCGGCAACGTGGTGGATATCGAAGCCGTGGCCAAGATCGCGCACGAGCATAATCTGCCGCTGGTGATCGACAACACCTTTGCGACGCCGTACCTGTGCCGTCCCATCGACCACGGGGCCGATATCGTGGTGCACTCGCTCACCAAATTCATGGGTGGCCACGGCAACTCGATTGGCGGCATGATCGTCGACGGCGGCAAGTTCGACTGGAAAAAAGGACCTTTCCCGCAAATCAACCAGCCGTCCCCGGCCTACCACGGCATGAACATCGCGGACGTGTTCGGGCCGATCGCCTTCATCATCCGCGCGCGCGTCGAAGCGCTGCGGGACCTGGGACCCTGCCTCAGCCCCTTCAACGCGTTCCTGTTTCTGCAGGGCATCGAAACGCTCGGGCTGCGCATGGATCGCCACGTTTTCAACGCCCTGGCCGTAGCAAAATTTCTGCAGGGCCGCCCCGACGTGGCATGGGTGAAATATCCGGGCCTTCCCGATAGTCCCTATCACGCGCTCGCGAAAAAATACTTGCCGAAAGGCGCGGGAGCCGTCTTCTCCTTCGGCATCAAAGGCGGCGCCGAAGCGGGCAAGAAGTTCGTCGATCATCTCAAAGTGTTCTCGCACCTCGCGAACGTGGGCGACGCGCGGAGCCTGGTGATTCATCCCGCGTCCACCACCCATCAGCAGCTCAATGCCGCTCAGCAAAAGGCGGCGGGCGTGGAGCCGGATATGATCCGGCTGTCGGTCGGCCTTGAGGATTTGGACGACCTGCAATGGGATCTCGACCAGGCGCTCGCGGCGAGTCAGAAGAAGTAGCAGGCCGATAAAAGCGCCGGACGGCCAGGATCACGCGGCGAAAAAAGGCGAATTAAGTGGCGACTCAAGTGTCGCCCGGCTCATCCACACCTTCAGGAGGCGCAACGCATGAAAATCGGATTTTTAGGAGGCGGCAACGTCGGATCGACGCTCGGCGAAGGATTCGTCCGAGCCGGACACGAGATCTTTTTCGGCGTGCGCAATCCGTCGGCGCCGGACATGCAGGCTGTGATCGACCGGTGCGCGGGGAAAGCTCGCGCGGGATCGCCCGCGGAAGCCGCGTCGTTCGCGGACGTAATGGTGAACGCGCTGCCGTGGGGCGCAACGCAGGCGGCTCTCGAAGCACTCGACCTGCGGGGAAAAACGCTATTGGATTGCACGAATCCTTTGAAGCCGGATCTCAGCGGCCTCAGCGTCGGCACAACCACGTCCGCCGGGGAGATGGTGGCGTCGTGGGCCAAGGGAGCGAAGGTCGTCAAGATTTTCAATTCGGTGGGCTACGGCAATATGGCCAACCCCGTGTTTCAGGATAAAGCCACGCCCATGTTCTACTGCGGGGATGACGCGGACGCAAAGCGGACGGCCGCCGCGCTTGCGAAGGATATCGGCTTCGACCCGGTGGACGCCGGTCCATTGCTGAACGCCCGCTTGCTCGAGCCCTACGCCATGCTGTGGATCTGGATGGCGGTGAAAGGCGGATTTGGCCGCGATTTCGCGTTTCAAATCGTGCGGAGATAGCCGGAAAGAAACAGATAGCCGGGAAAAGAAAGATAGAACGGGGAGAGACGAATGAAGCTACTGGTCCGCTGGCTGGTAACGAGCATTGCGCTGGTGATCGCCGCATGGATTGTGCCGGGGATTCGCGTCGGGTCCGATAGCTGGAAGGTGTTCGCCGGGATGGCGCTGATCCTGGGCCTGGTGAACGCGGTGATTCGCCCGATTCTCAAGCTGCTTTCCTGCCCGCTGATTATTGTGACGCTCGGCCTGTTCGTGCTGGTAATCAATGGGATCACGCTGCTGCTTGCGGCCCGTATCGCGCAAAGCTGGTTCGGGGTGGGTTTTTACGTGGACGGATTCCTGCCCGCATTTCTGGGGGCGCTGATCGTCAGCATCGTGTCGGTCACGCTGACGGCTCTTTTGGGTGAGGACGGAAACTCGGCACGGTAGCTTCGCGTAATCGCTGCTTTTCGCGGTGTTTGTACAATTGGCGTATGCGGTGGTGGTTGTCGTTCAGTCTCGGTTTCGTGTTCCTCGCCGCCGCGGGGATCGCGGGCCAGGGGACGGCGAAAAAGCGCGCGACCAACCCTCCCCAGGCCGTGAACGCCGCGCCTGCGCCTCTGTCCGGCAAGCATTCTCTCGAGACCCTCAAATTTCAAGGCAATCGGCGCATTCCGGCAGAGAAGGTTTTGGAAGCCAGCGGATTAAAGATCGGCCAGATGGTGGAGCGCGCGGATTTCGATGCGGCGCGTCTCCGCCTGCTCGCGAGCGGGGCCTTCGAAAGCGTCGGCTTTGACTTTCAGCCGGCGAAATCCGGCACGGGGTTCGACGCGGTCTTCGAGCTGGTGGAAGTGGTGCCGGTGTTCGCTTTTCAATTCGAGGATTTGCCCGCGCCAGAGGAGCTGTTGAAAACTGCGATTGCGCGCGAATGGCCCATTTTCGCCGGAGAGATCCCGGCGACGCGGCCGATTCTCGAACGCTGCGAGCGCGCGCTGACGGAAGCTCTTGAAGGCAAGGTCAAAGTGGAAGCGCACATGGTCGCGACGCTGCACGGAGGCGAGCCGAAGATCGTTTTCCGGCCACCGGGAGAACGTCCGCGGATCTCCGAGGTACGTTTCCTGGGGAACGAAGTGATTCCCACTTCGAAGCTCGCGATGACGTTCGCCGAAGCCGCGATCGGCACCGAGTATAAAGACGCCCCGGTGCGCACGTTACTCGACAAAGTCATTCGGCCGCTGTACGAGGCGCGCGGGCGCATTCGCGTAGCGTTCCCGAAAATTACCGCGGAGAAATCGGCCGAAGCGGGCGTGGACGCGGTCGCGGTGACCGTCACCATCGAGGAAGGCCCCGAGTTCAAACTCGGGCGGATACAGTACGCCGGCGGTCAGGCTCGCGATCTGGAGAAAATCGCGGGATTGCGCACGGGCGAGCTTGCCGATTTCGATGAAGTCAAAAAAGCGCAGGACCGTATGGTTCAGAAATTCCGCGGCACCGGATATCTGCATGCGGCCGTGCGGCAGGATCGGACGGTGCACGACGAGGAGCGCCTTGTCGATCTGCTGCTGACCATGGAGCCCGGGCCGCAGTTCGTGTTTGGAAAACTGACGGTGGAAGGGTTGGACCTGATCGGCGAGCCCGCGATTCGCAAGATGTGGGGCGACCGCGAAGGCAAACCTTTCGATCCCGACTTTCCCGACGCGTTTTTGAAGGACGTGCGCGACGACGGAATTTTCGACAATTTGGGCAAGACGTCATCTTCAACGCAAGTGGACGAAGCGTCCCGGATCGTAGGCGTCACGCTGAAGTTTGAGGGCATGAAAGGGAATGCCGGTCGCGAGAAGCGGCTGAGGCAGCCGTTTTAGAAAGCCGGCTGCTTAGCGAGGGAGCGCGCCGCGCATGGCCTGCAGACGGGCGATGCGTTCCTCGGTCGAGGGATGCGTGGAAAACAGACGCGCCATGCCTTGTCCGCTGAACGGATTCAGAATGAACATGTGCGCGGTGGCGGGGGTGGCGTCCGTCATGGGCACCTGCTCCACGCCCCTCTCGAGTTTTCCGAGGGCGCTAATCAGCTCGTCGGGATTGCCCGTGTATTTCGCCGAGGCGGCGTCCGCGCTGAACTCGCGGGTTCGGGAGATCGCCATTTGAATCAGCATCGCGGCAATGGGCGCCAGGATCATCATCAATAAACCGGACCACATGTTTCCGCGCTCGTCTTCGTCCTCGCCACGCGGGCCGAACCAGAACGCCATGCGGGCTAAAAAGGTGATCGCGGCCGCGAGCGTCGCCGCAACCGAACTGATCAGGATATCGCGATGCAGCACGTGGCCGAGCTCGTGGGCCAACACGCCTTCGAGCTCGCGGTCGTTCATCAGACGAAGAATTCCTTCGGTGCAGGCGACCGAGGCGTGTTGCGGGTTGCGGCCGGTGGCGAACGCGTTCGGGGAATCCTCAGGCAGCAGCCAAAGCTTCGGCATCGGAAGGCCCATGCGCTGGGTCAGATTCCCAACCAGAGGCGCCAGGCGGGCGTAGACCTCGGGATTTTGTTCGGGCGTGACGGGCTGCGCGGAGTACGACATAAGCGCCAGCCGGTCGGAGAAAAAGTAGCTGAAGAAGTTCATGCCGATCGCGATCACCAGGCCCCATTCCAGGCCCTGGCGGCCGGCGATGGCCTCGCCCCCGAACAACAGCACGCCGCTCAGCAATCCAAGCAGTAGAACCGTTTTAAGAGCATTCATGCGTTCCCTTACGTGTCTTGCCCTTCCTCATCCGCGTTCTTTACTTCGAGTCTGCCCTTATTCTCTATCCAAAACAGACGAGGCGGAGAGGGATTTGGTTCAACCCCGCTCCGCCTCGCCCACACGATCAGTCTGGCCGACCGCTTTTCCGACTGCTCTTATTGCGTGACGTCGACCTTGATCTGACGCGGTTTGGCGATTTCCTTCTTCGGCATCGTGACGGTGAGAACGCCGTTCTTGTAGTCGGCCTTGACACCCTCCGGATTTACGGTTTCCGGAATGGCGAACGCGCGCTCAAAAGAGCCATAGCCACGTTCCACGCGATGCCAGCCACCTTCGTTCTTGGCGGCTTCGAATTTGCGCTCGCCGCGAATGGTCAGCGTGCCATTTTCGAGACGGACGTCGATATCTTTCATTTCCAGTTCGGGAACGTCGGCCTTCAGGACCAATTCGTTCTCGGTCTCTTTTATGTCCACAGGAGGGACCCAGGGGCGGCCATTACTTGCGCCAGGCGAGCTCGGGTCGGCGAAAAAGCGGCTTAAAGAATCCTGGAAAATTCGGGCTGGAATGTCAAAATCAGCGAACGGTGACGAATACTTTACAAGTGGCATATTGGCTTTCCTCCATAACTACTGTTTACAATACAATCATATAATCTGCTTGTATCTCTGTCAAGCTATTTATTTAATCATGAGCTTATTTTTTAACTACATTTATTTTGATAGTTTTAAGTGGATGTGTCCGAGTTGGTGCTCTCGCTCGAAGGCCGAGGGGGTGATCGACGCGCTGGCGACCGGGGAGGCGTGCGGGGCAGGATTCGCAGGAGGGATTTTGGCGGAGCGCCCGTTGAGACCACGGATCGCGGCCGGATCAGCCAAGATTCGAACGTCCGGCGACGTTTCGCAGAGGAGTCCTGTTTGGGATTCCGCACGGGCTGTGTTTAGAAGACGTGGGCGCGAGCGCGGCTATGTTTGGGCGAGCATGTTTGCTATGATCTTGCACAGGGAGGGCAACGTATGGGACCAGTCGGCGTCCAGGAAATGGTTGTTATTTTCCTCGTGGCCCTACTCCTGTTTGGTCCAAAGAAGCTTCCGGAACTTGGGAAAACGCTGGCAAAAGCGGTGAGCGAATTCCGGCGAGCGCAGAGCGATCTGAAGGCCACGTTCGAGCGGGAAATGAAGTCGTTGGAGCAGGAGAGCGAATCCTTGCGAGAGGCCACGCGTCAGGCATCCATCGATATCGGCAATTTTTCCAGTTTCGATCTGACCGGAGGAACGAGCAGCACCTACGGCGCGGAGACACATCCGGCCAACACAACGGACTGGCATGGCGTAGAGTCCGGCGCACCAACCACAGTAAGCGCTTCTGAAGTTCCGGGCGCTGAGTCACACGGGTCCGTTTCCCAGGAAACGGTTTCGCACGGATCGGCTGAGATTGCTTCTCCCGCCGAGGAGACAGTCGCGCGCGGAACGATTCCACGAGCCGAGAAAGCGACTCCGGCCGCGGTGGCGGAGGCTCCTCTGCTTCTGGAAGACCCGCTGCACGAGACTCGAAACAATTAGAAACGCAGCTTAGAAAAGCGCGTCTGGAGACGCGGCTTAGAAAAGCGCGTCCGAGGGCACAACGCACCTATGCCGAACGGCGAAGACTCGTCTTCCGAATCGTCCCGTCTCCCTGCTTTGCTGGGACGGGGCGGGCGCGTGCCTCCGACCGCGGGCGACGACGAAGAAGATGAGGGGATGCTGCGGATGTCGTTCCTCGAGCATCTCGAGGAACTGCGCTCGCGGCTGATCCGGGCCCTGATGGGTTTCGGCGTGGCGTTTCTGCTGTGCATCATCTTCTGCTACCCGTTGTGGGATTTTGTCCGCGCGCCCGCCGTGGATGCGCTCACGAAAATCGGCGTGAAGCCACCGGTACTGATCATCAACGAGCCGATGGAAGGATTTTCCATCATCTGGGTGAAGGTGCCTCTGGTATTTGCGATTTTCGTCGCATCGCCGTGGGTGCTGTACCAGATTTGGGCCTTTATCGCGCCCGGTCTGTATCAGAAAGAAAAGCGGCTGGCGGTGCCGTTCGTGGTGAGCACGGCGGGCCTATTCATTCTCGGCGGCGTATTCGCGTACTTCATCGCGTTCCGCTACGGACTGGCGTTTTTGCTGGGGATCGGCCTGTCCAACGGGGTGCAGCCGCTGGTGACGATCACGCATTATTTCGATCTGTTCGTAAACGTCATGCTGGGCGTCGCGCTGGTGTTCGAACTGCCCGTGGCGATCTTCTTTCTGACCCTCCTGCATCTGGCCTCGCCGCGTTTTCTGCTGGAGCATTCGCGCTATGCGGTTCTGGCGATCGTGATTCTGGCCGCGATCATCACGCCGACTCCGGATTTTTTCAACCTGATGCTGTTTGCGGTGCCGATGTGCATGCTCTTTTTTGTGGGCGTGTTCGCGAGCTACCTGCTGGTGTTGAAGCGCGAGGGGCGTGTGTTCCCGTGGGCGAAGGTGCTGGGCATCGCGATACCGAGCCTCATTGCGGCCCTAGCACTTGGCTATTGGGCGCTTGTGAAGCTGGGATATCATTTCGTCCCGCACTGGCCGTTCTTTGTGAAATAGCGCGGGGGATAGGGCGGTGAATGGGCGCGCCCGAGCCGGCTTTCGGATGACCTCGTAGAGCGAAAACACGCATTCTGGTGGGTGCACTGACGCTCCGATACCGCCGTCTGCCGACCTCGCCTTGGCCGGGAATCGCGCGGGCGTATGCCGATTCCTCAGGCCCATGCTTCCAAAACATCCACGCGGCGGCCGGGCCTGAGATCACGCGAGCCATCCATCGCAGATAACATACCGGCGGGACCGCATAAAATCCCACTGACTGTGCGACTTAGGCCGATCCTCCGGCGTCACTGACCGGTGTGTGACGGGGACGAATACACAGCCCGCAAGGGGAGAGCGCGGGTCTTCTTCACAAGTGGGCCACGAGCGAGGCACAAGCGATCGGGCCTCGTTCATGACTCGTTCGGCTGAGCCGAAATGGACTACGGGGTGCAATTCACTGACGCCGATGGGTACATCCATGAACAAAACTTCGGGGAACCAAAAAACGTCGGGCCTTTACGGGTCCTTTGCCGGCATTTTAGCCGTGGCTTTTGTTACGGGCGTTTCGCTGTGCGCGCAGTCGATAAGCGGCGGGACGGTGATCGGGACGGTCCTCGATCCGCAGCAAATGATTGTGATGGACGCGACGGCGGAGCTGCGGAATCCGGTGACCGGCTACCGGCAGTCAGCGACGCCGGACGCGAGCGGCGCGTTCCGGTTCAACAACGTCCCCCCGAATATGTACGAACTGGTTCTGCAAGCCCCCGGATTTGCGCCCAAGACGGAGCAGGTGGAGGTGCGCGGGTCGGTGCCCATCGCCTTGACGTTCACCCTGCAAATGTCGGCAGTGTCGACCAGCGTGGATGTGACTTCGGCGGCTCCGCTGATTGACACGGATCCTTCGGCGCATACCGACGCCGATGCCTCCTCGTTCCTGAAGCTCCCGCGCTTCGATCCAGCCTCGGGGTTAAGCAGCATCATCAACAACAGCACGGGCGGAACCGCGGCGGACGCCAACGGATTCTTCCATCCCCTGGGCGACCACGCCCAGGTCAGCTTCGTCATCGACGGCCAGCCGATCAGCGATCAGCAAAGCAAAGTCTTTTCGACGCAGATTCCGGCCAACGCCATCCAGAGCATGCAGTTGATTACGGGCGCGCCGGATGCGCAATACGGCGACAAATCGAGCCTGGTGGTGAATGCCACGACACGCTCCGGTTTGGGTGCGCGGCCCTTTGGGAGTTTCGACACCTATTGGGGATCGTTCGGAACGTACGGCGAGAATGCGACGTTTGCCTTCGGCAGTCCCAAGTTTGGGAATTTTGTCGCGCTCAACAGTCTCCGCACGGGACATTTTCTGGACACGCCGGAGTTCACCCCGATTCACGATATCGGCAACAACGAAACGATTTTCGATCGCGTCGACTACCTGGCGGGCTCGCGCGATTCGCTGCATCTGAATCTGTTTGCGGCGCGCAACTGGTTCCAGGTTCCCAACGACTACGATCAGCTCTCGCAGGATCAGAAGCAGAGAGTACTCACCTGGAGCGTGGCGCCCGGCTATCAGCACACCTTCGGCTCGGCGACTCTCGTCACGGTGAACCCCTATGTCCGGCGCGATCAGGTGGATTACTATCCGAGCGGCAACCCGTTCAACGATACGCCAGTCACCTTATCGCAGCAGCGCTTCCTGACCAACTTCGGCGGCAAGGCCGACGTCGCGACCGTACATAAGAATCACAGCATCCGCGCGGGGGTTCAAGTGCAGGGAACGGAGCTGTCGGAGCGCTTCTTCCTGGGCGTGACAAGTCCCACGTTCAATCCAGTATGCCTGGACGCGAGCGGCAACCCCTTGGCGCTCCCGGGAATTACGAATCCCGCGCTGTGCAACACCGTGAATCCGGGGTACACCGCGAATCCGAGGCTACTGCCGGGATTGTTGCCGTATGACCTGACGCGGGGCGGTTCCTATTTCAACTATTACGGGACGGGCGACATCAAGGAGGTCGCTTTCTACGCGGTGGACGACATCAATTTCGGCGCTTTCAACGTAAATCTCGGAGTGCGCGACGACGAGTATATGGGATTGGTAACCAAGAACGGGATTCAGCCGCGCTTAGGGATCTCCTACCACGTCCACCGCACCGATACGGTTCTGCGCATCGCATATTCGCGAACCATGGAAACGCCGTTCAATGAAAACTTGCTCCTTTCGAGCGCGACCGGGATCGGCGGTCTGGCGCAGAACGTTTTCGGAGCGAAGGCTAACGATCCGCTCGAGCCCGGCCAGCGGAACCAGTTCAACGGCGGTTTTCAGCAGAGGATAGGAAAGTATCTGGTTGTCGACGCCGATTACTTCTGGAAGTTCACGCATAACGCCTACGATTTCGATGTGCTGTTCAACACACCGATCACGTTCCCGATTTCCTGGCACAACTCCAAAGTGGACGGCGTCACGGGACGGCTGAGCTCGACGAATCTTCACGGTTTCCAGGCGTATATGACGTTCGGCCACAGCCGCGCGCGTTATTTTCCGGAGGAAAACGGAGGGCTTATTTTCCAGGGAACGGCGAATGTGGGCGGCGTGTTCCGCATCGATCACGACCAGGCCTATCAGCAAACCGTCAATCTGCGGTATCAACACAAGAAGGACGGGCTGTGGGGCACTATGATCTGGCGTTACGACAGCGGACTGGTGGTGACGGGCGTTCCAGATGCAGCCACAGCGCTGGGATTAACGCCCGCGCAGCAGGTGGACATCGGGCTCGCATGCAATGGGGTCCCGGCGACACTGCTGACTCCGTTGCGGTCCTGCTCGGGCACCGCAACTTCCACGCTGCTGACCCTGCCGCAAACCGGCACGCAGAATCCGGATCACAATCCCGATCGCGTACAGCCGAGGAACCTGTTCGATATCGCGTTCGGTACAGATAACCTCTTCCGCCACCTGGAGCACGGAAAAATAGGGCTGCGTTTCACAGTCATGAACGTGATGAACAAGGTGGCGCTCTACAATTTCCTGTCGACGTTCAGCGGGACGCATTTCGTGCCGCCGCGCACGTATCAGGCGAGCCTCGGATACACTTTCTAGTCTTTCGTCGAGAGGTCGCTACGCTTCCGTCCCGAGGCCGGCTGGTTCGGAAAGCATTTCGTCCCGACTCGTTCACAAACTTCCGCGGGGAAGGCTCAGTCGGCGGCAAGGCGCGCCTTCGACGATTCGAGCTGCGCCTTGAGCTTGGCGAGGGTGATGGGTTTGGTGATGTAGTCGTCGAAGCCGGCAGCGAGAGCACGTTCGCGATCCCCCTGCATGGCGAAGGCGGTCAGAGCGACGACCCTCACTGCGCGCAAGGCGGGGTCCTGGCGAATTTCGCGCAGCACCGCGAAGCCGTCCATCTCGGGCATCTGGAGATCGAGCAAAACCAGATCCGGGAGGGCGGAATCCGCGGCAGCATGACGGATCTTGTACAGCGCTTCCCGTCCGTCCGCGGCCTCTTCCAGGGCGGCGACCGAGCCGGTGAGCGTTTCCCGCACCAGCTCGCGCGCGGTTGGATTATCATCCGCGACGAGTACGCGCAGACCTGTGCTTTTGCTCATCAGTTCGCGGAGATGTTCGAGAACCGCGGGCCGCCAGCCGGAGCCCTTGGCAAACAGGGTGGCTCCCTGACCTTCCAGCACTTCCCGTTCGCGGTCGCTCAGGTCCTTGACCGTCAGCACCAGGACGGGGAGGGAAGCGAGCGCCGGGTCGGCGCGAATTTCCGATAAGAGCTCGAAGCCGTTCTTGCCGGGCAGCAAAAGATCAAGCGTGAGGGCGTCGAAGCGCGAGGACTGAAGCCGCCGCAGGGCATCGGAGGCATGGCGCGCAGTCAGCGGCAGATGTCCTTCGGCGGCGAGGGTGTCGGCGACGAGCTGGCGAGTCTCCGGATCGTCGTCGACCACCAGGACCCGGAGAGCTCCTTCAGGGCGTGCGGCTTTACGGACGGCCTCCAGGAGGCGGTCCTCGGCGACGGGCTTCGACAGAGAGTCCGCGGCGCCCAGGGCGGCGCCCATCTTACGCTCATCGGACGCCGAAAAAATGATGACCGGGATGGTCGCGGTATCGAGCGAAGATTTCAGGTCGTGGAGGGTTTCCCAGCCGCTGCGCCCGGCGATCTCCAAATCGAGAAGGATCATATCGGGCCGTTGCCCGCGGGCCTTGTGCATGGCGTCCGCTCCCGAGGCCGCGGCCGTAATGCGGAAGCCGTGGCGGAGGAGCATGCGGGTGATCTCTTCGCGCCACTCTCCCTGGTGGCTGGTCACGAGCAATAACGGCGCCGAGGGCGCTTCGGAAGGCCCGGTCTCCTCGGGGATTTGGGCCGCTCCGGCCAAAGGCAGAGTGAGGTGAAAGCGGCTGCCGCGGAAAAGCTCGCTTTCGACCCAGAGTTTCCCGCCGTGATGCTCGACCAGGCGCCGGGTGATTGCCAACCCGAGGCCGGTTCCTTCGCGCACTCCCTTGGTGGTGGCGCTGACCTGGCGGAAGCTTTCGAAGATGGACTGCTGGTCCTCCGGCGCGATGCCGATGCCGGTGTCCCCGACGATGAGATGAACGGAGCCCTCGGCTACCGAGGATTCGATCCACACGCGGCCTCCGGGCGGCGTGAATTTGATGGCATTGCTGAACAAGTTGTAGAGAATTTCCTTGAAACGCACCCGGTCGGCGTGGAGGACTAACTGGGTGTCCAGGTCGCTATCCAAGCTCAAGTTTTTGTGGGCGGCGAGCGGACGCACGCTCGTGAGCACCTCGGCCACGGCCACCGCCATCGGAAACGTTTCGATGTGCAGCTCCAGACGGCCGGCTTCAATCTTGGATAGATCCAGAATATCGTTGATCAATTCCAACAGGTGATTGGCGTCGCGCTGGATATGCGTTACGAAGCGTTTCTGCTTTTCGTTCAGCGTTCCTCCGCTCTCCTCCGAGAGCAATTCGGAAAAACCGAGAATCGTGTTCAGAGGCGTGCGCAACTCGTGGCTCATGCTGGCCAGGAATTCGCTCTTCAGCCGGTTCGCCCGCTCAACTTCGCGGTTGCGCAATGACATTTCCGCGTTGGTGGAGGCAAGCTCCGCGGAGCGGCGCTCCAGGTTGTGGTTGAGAATCCGAATTTCATCCTCAGCCGCCCGCCGCTCGCTGACGTCGCGGATCACGCACAGGACTTCCCCTTCGCCGGGACCGGCGAGAGGACTGAGGTTGATATCGACAGCGAACTCGCTGCCGTCCTTCCGCAGCGCGAACAGGTCGATGCCGCGGCCCATCGGACGGCGCACCGGATGGCGCGCATAGCCCTCGCGATGGCCCAAATGCGCGCCACGGAATCGCTCCGGAATCAGCTGCTCCACCGGAAGCCCGATCAATTCCAGGCGCGAACGCTGGAAGAGGCGCTCGGCCTCACCGTTGGCGAGAACGATTTGCCCTTTCCGGTCAATCTCCAGAATGGCGTCGGGAGCCGCTTCGAGAAAAAGGGCAAAGCGCTGTCCGTTCAGTTCTCCCGCTGGGGCGGACGGAACCGATTTGGAGCGCGGCGCGCGCTTTTTATCTGCCATGAAACGAGTCCGCCGTGAAACGAGAATAGCTACCCTTCCCTCGAAGGGTTACCGGGTCGAGGCGGTGAATGCCATTGATTGAAGCTAGACTCCAGCATCTAGACCCCAGCATTTTGCCTGCCAAATAAGACTTGATGCTGATACCATGTTCATCGAGGGTTGATGCGTCCCACTGTCAAACTGGTCGCGGTTGACGATACGCCGTCGAGTCTGGAGCTCTTGCGCGAATCGCTCGCGCAGGAGGGGCTGACGATCTTCACGTCGACCGATGCCGAAGATGGGTTGGACCTGGTGTTTAACGAGCATCCTCAGATCGTCCTGCTGGATCTGGTCATGCCTAAGATGACCGGGCTGGAGATGCTCGAGAGGATCATGCAGTTCGATCCTTCGATCGACGTCATCCTGATGACCGCGCACTACACCACCGAGACCGCGGTGGAGGCCATCAAACTCGGCGCCTCCGATTATCTGAACAAACCGATTTCGATTCCCGCGCTGCGCAGCCGGGTTGAAAAATCGCTGGAGGATGCGCGACTTCGCCAGCGCGCGCTGGCGCTGGATCAGGAGTTGATGGAGACGTCCCGCTTCGAAGGCATGATCGGCCGCAGCCCGAGCATGTGGGAATCTGTTCGCGCGGATCCGCCGAGTCGCGCAGCATTACCGTTCCGCGCTGATCACGGGCCCGACCGGGACGGGCAAGGATCTGGTGGCGCGCGCGCTGCACAATCTGAGTCCCGCGCGAACGGGACGGTTCGTCACCTGTAATTGTTCCGCGGTCGTCGAAACGCTGTTTGAGAGCGAGCTGTTCGGATACGTCAAGGGCGCGTTTACGGGCGCCACCAGCGACAAGATGGGCCTCATGGAATTCGCGAACGGGGGCACGCTTTTTCTGGACGAAATCGGCGATATGCCGCTGACGACGCAGGCCAAGCTGCTGCGCGCGCTGCAGAATCAGGAAGTAACGCGAGTGGGATCGGTAACGCCGCGCAAGGTGGACGTGCATGTGATCGCGGCCACCAATCGGGATGTGGAAGGGCTGATTGCCGAGAAGCTTTTCCGCGAGGATTTGTATTATCGGCTGGCGATGGTGGAGTTGAAAACACCAAGCCTCGCCGAGCGCAAGGAAGACCTTCCGCTGCTCGAGAAGCATTTCCTACAGCGGTTTTCCGAGCAGTTCGATAAGAACCTGACGGGGCTGACGCGGCGGGCCCAGATTCTTCTCGCGCGGCACTCCTGGCCGGGCAATGTCCGGGAACTCGAGAACGCGCTGGGAAATGCCGCCATGATGGCCATGGGCGACATGATCGACGTCGACGATCTTCCGGTTACGGTGCGGCGCGCGGACACGCGCAAGTTCGCGGCGGAGGCGGGGAATGGCCACGGATCGCCAGAGCAGTCCGAGGCGGCTCCCTCGCTTGAAGATCACGAGCGGGAGTTGCTTGCGGACGCGCTAGCGCGGGCCAACGGAAATCAGTCCGAAGCGGCGCGCATTTTGCGGATCAGCCGCGACCGGATGCGTTACAAAATGGCTAAATATAACCTGCGCTAGATTCGGGGAATGGGTGGTTTCCCCCAGCTCGTCCCGGTGAAGTGGGGCATTTCGCGGCACGGTTTTTTGGCAAATTCCGCGGCCGAGCCGCCGGGCTCGTGGTTTGCCATGATTTTCCAGGGTTTTGCGGGACGCCTCTCTGGCACAGAACATGCAACGTTCGGGTGTGGAGGAGCGGATATGTTCAACCCACGCAGGATGTTGTTCCCCGTTGATTTCTCCGAGCCTTCCGTAGCGATGGCGCCGCTGGTGGCGAGGATCGCAAAACGTTTTCACTCAGGATTGACGCTGCTGCACGTCCTGCCGCTGCATCCGACCGATGAGCACCGCAACCAGGCGCAGGAAGATCTGAGCGCCTTCGCGTGGCCGCATTTCGCTGGAATGTCCGCGGGCCTCGCAATCGCCGAGGGCGATGCCGCGGGCGAAATCCTGAAATATGCTCATGAACACCGTACCGATCTGATCATGATGCCGACCCACGGGTACGGACCGTTCCGGAGGTTTTTGTTGGGCTCGGTCGCCGAACGCGTGTTGCGCGAGGCGCCCTGTCCCGTATGGACGGACGTTCATCAGGCCGAGCCGGCACCTGAGCCGGGAAGCTCCGGCGATCTTCATGTGCGCAACGTGGTCTGCGCGATCGATCTGTCCGCGGGATCGCAGGCAGCGCTGCGCTGGGCCGCCGACTTTGCGGCGGACATGTCGGCCAATTTAACGGTCGTGCATGCGGTGCCCCGCTCGGTTCCGACGCCGGAGCTTCCCGTCGACTGGACGCCGCAGATGGAGGAGGCGGCGCTCGACCAGATCCAGAAGCTTCAGACGTTCGCAGGAACGCATGGCGACGCCCGGGTGGTGACGGGCGAGGTAGCGTATGCCGTGCACGACGCCGTGGAGGCCGCGCGCGGCGATGTGCTGGTGATCGGGCGCGGACCGCAGGAGCACGCGTTCGCCCGTCTTATGGATCATTCCTATCCGATCGTGCGGCACGCGCCGTGTCCCGTCGTGAGCGTGTAGCAGAATCCCAAATTCGAAAAACCGCGATTGTGTGAAAAACGTTGACCGCGTCGGCACGCGCGAATGGCCGAAGCGCGCCACACCATCCTCCCGATTGCTTTGCCCCCTTTCCGTGCCCGCTAGCTCGCTGCCTGAGAACCCGGCTAGCCTGAAAAGCCCATCGCGACCACTGCGCGTGATACCGTGATATTCGAGGAATATGGTTTCCCCGGCTGGTATTCCGGAAAAGCCGCGCGGTTGGTTCGCACGCTGGATGCGCCAGCCGCAGTCTACCTGGTTACGCAAGGCGACGTTCCAGCTCCATTTGTGGTCTGGAATGTTGCTGGGCGTATACGTGGTAGTGGTGTGCGTCAGCGGCAGCGCGCTGGTGTTTCGCAACGACCTTTATACGCTTTTCGAAAATTGGGAGAGAGCCGGAACAGTTTCTCAGAACAGCGCCCTCATCAAAGCGTTCTACGTGGCATTTCGCTGGCTGGGGGACATTCACGGGCGGCTGCTGCTCGGCGTGAACGGGATGCTCATCAACGCGATCGGCGGCTTTCTCACGGCGGCGATCTGCGTGACTGGCCTCGTGATCTGGTGGCCCGGAATCTTTCGCTGGCGGCGGGGACTATTTGTGAAGGGGCTGTTCACGGGCGAGGTGGGATGGAAGCGCTTTAATTTCGACCTGCACAGCGCGGTGGGATTCTGGACCTTCGGCCTCTTATTTATCTGGGGCGTGACGGGCGGATACTTCGTCTTCCCGCAGCCATTTCGCGCGGTGATTAATTACTTCACCCCGATCGACGCTCCGCTTGTTCCGCAGAGGGTCATCGTGGCGGACACTGTGCAGTCCGGTTCCGCGCTTCCGGGCAATTCTCCCGCGGGGGCTGCTCGCGGAGTTTCTCCTGCTTCGAGCGCAACGCCTAATGCGGCGCCTGCTCCCAAAACACAGGGCGCGCGCGCGGGCGGGGCGAAATCGTCCGTCTCAGAGTCCGGTGCGGTTCGCTCCGCGAGCGCAGCTCCCGCGAGCCCGTCACCGTTCCCGCGCCGCCGCCGAAGGCCTTTGACGAAGGGCGGCAAGATCCTGCAGTGGTTTTCTTTTTTGCACTACGGCAACTTCGCGGGATGGATCGTCAAAACGATTTGGCTGGTCATGGGATTATCGCCCGCGATCTTATTCGGAACGGCCGTCGTGATGTGGTGGAACCGGGTTCTGAGCCCGTCGCTGAAACGCTGGCGAGCGTACACGGCTCCCAGCGGCCAAGCCATTCCAGAGCTCGAATTAAAACAGGATTGATCGCGAAGCCGGTACGGCGCGCCGCGCGGCTTCGCGCGAATGAAAGCGAGCGGACTGGATCCCTCGAACTAGATCCGGCAGATCAAGAGTTCGCGCTCGTAGATCATTTCGGGCGGGAGGTGGTCGTGAAGATCGAGGAACAACTCCTCGTGACCCAGGACCTCCTGACGCCAGGCGGCGGCATCGAAACGCTGCAGTTCGTCGAATTGTTCCTTGGGGAAATCGAGGCCCTTCCAGTGCATGTCCTCGTAGCGGGGCATCCATCCGATCGGGGTTTCGCGGCCTAACGCGCGGCCATGCGCGCGGTCGACGATCCATTTCAACACGCGCATGTTTTCGCTATAGCCAGGCCAGATGAATTGCCCCTGGGCATCCTTGCGAAACCAATTTACGTGGAAGATGCGCGGTGTTTCGCTTAAGTTCCGCTGCATCTTGATCCAGTGCCGGAAGTAATCGCCCATATGATAGCCGCAGAAGGGCAACATGGCCATGGGATCGCGGCGAACCTTGCCTACGGCGCCCGCCGCGGCGGCCGTGGTTTCCGAACCCATGGTTGCTCCGACATAGACGCCCGCGCTCCAGTTGAACGCCTGATAGACCAGCGGCAGAGTGGTGGGGCGGCGTCCGCCAAAAATGAACGCGCTGATAGGCACACCTTCCGGGTCCTCCCAGGCGGGATCGATGGTGGGGCACTGCGCGGCGGGGGCGGTGAAGCGGGCGTTGGGATGGGCGGCCTTCGCGCCGGTCTCTTTGGCGATCTGCGGCGTCCACCGCTTCCCTTGCCAATCGAGGCACTCGGCGGGCGCGGCGTCGGTCATGCCCTCCCACCACACGCCCCCTTCCGGGGTCAGCGCGACATTCGTGAAAATCGTGTTCCGCGCCAGCGTTTTCATCGCATTGGGATTGGTCTTGACGGAGGTCCCCGGCGCAACGCCGAAGAAGCCCGCCTCCGGGTTGATGGCGCGCAGACGTCCATTGGCGTCGGGCCGGATCCAGGCGATATCGTCGCCTACCGTCCATACTTTCCATCCGTCAAACCCTTCAGGGGGAATGAGCATGGCGAAATTCGTTTTTCCGCACGCGCTCGGAAAGGCGGCCGCCACGTAGGTTTTTTCGCCTTCGGGATTTTCGACGCCGAGAATCAACATATGTTCGGCCATCCAGCCTTCATCCCGCGCCATGTTCGAGGCAATGCGCAGAGCGAAACATTTCTTACCCAGCAGGGCATTGCCGCCGTAGCCGGAGCCGAAGGACCAGATTTCGCGCGTCTCCGGAAAATGAACAATATATTTTTCTTTATTGCAGGGCCACGGAGTGTCTTTCTGGCCTGCTGTGAGCGGCGCGCCGACGCTGTGTACGCACGGGACGACGCGTTTCTGATCCTTGTCGATTTCCTTGAATACGGGCAGGCCGATGCGGGCCATGATGCGCATGCTGACGACGACGTAAGGCGAATCCGTGAGCTCCACGCCGATCTGCGACATGGGCGAGCCGACGGGCCCCATGCTGAAAGGCAGCACGTACATCGTTCGCCCGCGCATGCAGCCGTTGAAGAGTTCCTTCAGCTTTTTGCGCATTTCGTAGGGGTTGACCCAGTTATTCGTGGGTCCCGCGCCGTCCTTGGAGAGGGAGCAGATGAACGTGCGGTCCTCGACGCGGGCGACATCGCTTGCGTCCGAGCGAGCGTAGAAGCAGCCCGGCCACAGCTCCTGGTTGAGTTCCACCATGGTGCCGCCCGCCACCATCTGAGCGATCAAGCGGTCATTTTCCTCTTGCGAACCGTCGACCCAATGAATGTCATCCGGCTTGGTGAGAGCGGCAATTTTATTGACCCAGTTGACGAGGTGCGTATTCTGGCTAAGGGGCTGGACTGGTTTCTTCGTGGCGGCTTGCATCCTTCTATTTTCCCACGGGGCCACAGCCTCCGGTGGCGGCGCTCGGGAATAAAAATCACGCGCGGCGCGTTTTTGCCGGCCGGTCGAGCCGCAGGTTTGGTATCCTTCAGTTTTCCGGTGAAACGGTCGATTCGGAGATACAGTGACAACGCATTTTAGAAAACGTCGCGTCGCCGGGCGCGCGGCGCTTGTGCTGAGCGCGGCTTTGATAGGCTCCGGTTGCGGGACGTCCACGCCGGCCGCGCACGCGCAATCAGAGGCACCGGCGGCGAGCGCCGCAAACGTCGCGCAAAACGAAGTCCCTCACTCCCGGGAAGCCGACGACGTCGCGCGATTTATCTCCGGATTGCCGGCGCGCCCCGGAAGTGCGTTCGCAGCTGCCGAGGATACCGAGGCCTGGAAAGAACACCGCCGCAAGCTCGATGAGAGCTGGCAGCGCGCCGAGACGGATTTTGTCGGGGGCATGCGTGGGTTCGGCCAAGGCACGCTTGAGCAGGGCACAGGTCCCGCGCGTCCCTTGTTTTATCCTTTCGGCGGTCCGGATGCGTTGACCGCCGTGCTGTGTTTCCCGCAAAGTCCCGCGTACGTGCTCGTCGCGCTGGAGCCGACCGGAACCTTGCCGAAACCGGCCCAGATCGAAAAGAAAAATCTGCCCTTGTTTCTCGGAGCGATCCGCGAAAGCCTGGCTTCCGTGCTGGGACGAAGTTTTTTTGTGACGCGTCAGATGGACAAGGAATTCCGCGGGCAGTTGGCGGATGGTTTGCTGCTGCCGATTCTTTCCCTGCTCGCCCGCACGGATCATGAAATTCTGGGGCTGCGGTTTGTCCGCGTGGATGAAGCAGGCAATGTAATTCCGTGGCCGGCCGACGATGCGGCGGGCGTGAAGTTCCGCAACAAAGGCGTGGAGATCGAATTTCAAGGGAAGGGCCTCGCTCCCCAGCGCCTGTTTTACTTTTCGGTCAATCTCGACGACAAACATTTGGGCTCGAACCAGGGTTTCCAAACCTACGTCAAGAGTCTGGGTCCGGTGAAGACGCTGCTGAAAGCAACGTCCTACATGACCCATCATCCGGAATTTTCGGTCATCCGGAGCGAAATTCTCGCCCAGAGCGAAGCGGTTCTCCAGGACGATTCAGGGATTCCGTATAAATTCTTCGATGCAGCGGTGTGGCACGTGCGTCTGTTCGGCGATTACGACCGTCCCTACGGCAGTTTCCGCTGGTTGGAACAGCCGGCGCTCCGGCAGGCTTACAAGGAACCGGGTGTAGAGCCGCTCCCGTTCCGTATCGGTTACGGATTTCATCGCGCGCCTTCCAATCTTTTGTTAGCGCGCCGCATGCCAACGGCCGCTAACGTCCGGGCCGCGAACTGATCCGCGCGCAAACGATCGCCGGCCCGCCGCTAGTCCTGCGAGATCGGATTCTTCAAATTGCGGACGATTTTTCGCACGTCCGTCGACCGGTCCACAATCACTCCAAAATGATTGACCAGCATCTCGTCCCAGCTCTGATCGCCCCAACGCACCGTGGCCGAAGGATCCGGATTCCATTTATTGTTGGGAGAGTTATCCCAATGCGCGGTGATCTCCATTAGCGTCCCGCGGGGAATCTGTAACGGCTTCTGGTGATAGTACACAAGCTGCCAGTTGAAATCGTAATGCGGCACGTTAAGGATGGTTTCCGATTCTCCGGTCGGATAGGTCATCTTGACGGACATATCTTTGCCGCGCAGATGCATGTGTGGCTGCTGCTCCACGAATTCCACGGGCTCATCGAATTTCACGAGTGATCTGGCTTCGTAATTCGCGTCGCCCGGGGGGATCGCGAAGTCGAGCGACCGGCCGACCAGTGTGATGAAGCGCTTTTCGGGAGCCGCTTTGGCGAGCGTCAGTCCCACTTTCGTGCGATCCTCGGCGGCCTTCCCGTTGGTGGTGTAGTGCACCTCGAACACGATGTCGGAGCCGGCTGGAATGAGTTTGGCCGAGCGGTCCACGTCGTAGCGCTGCGGTTGCATGCCGGGCACATAGCCGACCAGGAATTCGTTCGTATCTTTCGCGAGCTGCTCCGAATTCGGCTGCGCCACGGAGGTTTCCTTCTTCGGAGGAACGTAAGGCATGCCGACCTTGGCGTCCTTCATCCAGGTGGAGCCGGGCGGCCGGACGTAAGCGATCACGTGATGCACGTTCCCACGCGCCATGGGACGGATCTCACCCATGGTCACCCACGTGTCTTCTTTCAATCCCGTGGGCGTGACAAAATACGTGTACTGCACGGTTCCAGACGCGGGGATTGCATACGCCACAGGCATCTCAAACGTGAGATCCGGCTGGATATTCCAACCTTCTTTCCATTGCACCGGGGTCGGTCTATCTTTCGGATCGCCTTCAGCGGCCCCCGAATCGGCCCACGCGACGATCGTTTTCACGTCGGCTTCGGACAAGCTCCGATCGTTGGCAAAATGTCCGGCATTCGGGTCGGCGAACCAGGGCGGCATTTTGCGGCTGAGCACAGCCGCGCGCATGGCCTTCGCCCAGGGCCGCGTAGTCTCGTAACTCAAGAAAGACATCGGCCCGATCTCGCCGGGGCGATGGCATACCTGGCAGTTGCGCTGCAAAATCGGGAGGACATCCTTGTCGAAGGTGACCGTGCGTCCCGTGGAGTTCGTGTCGGCGGCAAAAGCGATGGTCGCGAGCGCACAGCAGGCCAGCAGACGAAACATGGACGTCTCCTCGTGTTTTCTGCGCACTCCGTCGCGCGTGTTCGTGTGTGCGCGAATTCGCCGCGCGATTTCGGTTTTATTTTACCGCGTAAATCCTGTGCTCGACACCGGTGAAAGGAAAGGCCGCCTACTGATCCGAAAACGCCAACAGCACGTTTCCGTTCTTGTCGTTGCCGCCGAAGCCGTAGCCCGATCCGACGAACAGCATGCCGCCGGCGACCACGGGACCTGCCGAACCGATGGTGCCGCCGTGCGCCGGAACCTTGTTGACGGTGTCGAAATCCTTGGCGGTGTCATAGTCCCACAGGACGTGGCCGTCGGAGGTCGCAAGCGCGTACACAATGCCGGTACGTGCCGCGGAAAACAGAACTCCCGGCACCGCCGTGACGGCGGCCGAATTCCCGGGGCGTCCGCGTCCGGCGGGGGGCGGCATCTTGTTGTACCAAACCCTCTCTCCAGTGGCGAGTTGTACCGCGACCACACCGCCGCCCGTCAGGCCGAAGTACGCGTTTTGATCGTCCACCGCGCCGCCCCAGGTGATTCCGCTCATCGGCAACCGCGGGTCGTCGGACACATTTACCTTCCACAGCAACGCGCCTTTCTTATCGGGATCCACCGCGAAGAGAGTCCCATCCTTCATGCCGGCGAGCACCATACGCTTGCCGCTCGGCAGTTTCTTGATGACGACGGAGGCGCCGATGTCCGCATCAGGACCCAGATCGTCCGGACAGTTTTCGGTTTTGCCGGAACCTCCACAACCGATGATGAAAGCGTCGCCCTTGTAGCCCTGGTAATGCCATGCGAGCTTTCCGGTCTTGATGTCGACCGCGAGAAGCGAGTCTGTGGTGTCGGCCGCGGGCTGGCTGGTGGCTTCGCCGCTGCCGAAATAAATCATGCCGCGCACGGGATCGACCGCGGGCGTGTTCCACACGGAACCTCCCGAAGGACCGTACTGTTGCACGCCGATCGAATTCTTGTGGGTCGGCTTGGGAGGCTCCGGAATGACGTAATGTTTCCAGAGGATCTTGCCCGTATTGGCATCAAGCGCGGTGACGCTGCCGCGAACGGTGCAGCACGGATAGTTCAAGTCCTTGGCGTAGTTCGACTCCCACTTCGCCAGAGGCACGTAGACGCGGCCATCGTAGGCTGCCGGCGCTCCCGTAATGCGGCCGGCGTAGTTGTCATCCACTTTGGTGACCCATAATTCCTTGCCGGTTTGCGCGTCCAGGCCGTAGGCGTTGCTTTTCAGATCTCCGAAGTAGACGCCGTATTTGGTCGCGCCCGGGCCTTTCACCGGGATCACGGTGATCGCATTGCGCATGGCCGCCTTCGTCATATACGACCAATAAACGCAGCCCGTGCGAGCGTCCAGCGAGTACACCCAGCCGGTGTCGGAACCCAGGAAAACGCGCCCGGCGACGACCGTGGGCTGGCCGTTCATCGTATGACCGCCCGGCATCCCGAAGGCCCATTTGAGTTTCAGATTCGGCAATTGATCGGGCGTGATCCCCGCGTTTTTCGCGGCTTGAAAGCGGTTGTTATCGGGGCCATTGCCCCATCCGTTCCAGCCCGGCGCAGAGGCGGGATCGGCCATGGGCGAATTGGCCGCACAGCGGTTGGGCATGAGCGAAGCGTCGCCCGTCGCGGCGGTGCCCAGAACGCGGCCGCTCAGGGCCTCTGCCGTGTGCTTCGCCTGGTCGTCGGTTAGTTTCAGATCCTTGTGCGTGGCGTCGAGATGCGTCAAGAACTCGTACAGCTTCTCGCCCGAGATCTCGCGCAGCTTGGCGACGCCCGGCGCGGTGGGGGAACTCGCTTTATCGTGGCACTTCATGCATTCCTGCTGGACCACGCCGAAGCCCGGTTCGGAAGCCCATTGCGCATGCGCCACACCCGCAACGAGGAACATGCCGACCGCAAAATGACGAATGCACGATTTCATGAGAGCTCCTTCTGTAAACAACACTGTCGTGAACAACCTCGTCGTCCGCAACCTTCTCGTCAACAACCCTGCGCGACGGGCCAGCCGTTACGGTTTCCCAAAATTCTTCACCAGATAGTTCAGGATGATTCCAAAATCCTCATCGCTCGCCTCGGCTCCGTAGCCCTTCATGGCGTCGATCGTGTCTTTCCATTCGTCCTTCGTCCGCTGCTGGGACGCGATCGAATCGGCGGAATGACACTGCGTGCACACCCTGAGCAGGACGGCCTTTCCAGGGCCGTCGGGGAACTGATCGTCGGCGGCCGTAAGAGGCCCGTCATCGCGATAAGGCCCGCGAAAAGGCCGAACACGGCCGCGGGCGGCAGGATTTTACAAAGAAAAAAACGGGATGTTCGTGCTGGTCTCATTTTTACGGCTAGACCGCACTTTTATATCACGAAACCGGTGCCGCGAGAGCGGGCGGCGTCATCCGGTCAGCGGCGTGGATGCGAGGCGCTAATCCGCGGAGTTCCCAGGTTCGCGTCCTTCCCATAGTTCTTCGCCAGATAGGTGGTGATGATTTCGGACTGGTCGTCGGATACCTCGGCGCCGTAGGCGACCATTGTGTCCACGACTTCCTTCCATTCCGCCTTGGTGTGTTTCTTGCTGGTGAAATTGTCGGCGTCGTGGCAGGAGGTGCAGGCCTTTACGACGACGTCTTTGCCGGCGCCATCCGGCAGGTCCTGCGCGGTGGCGCATGGCGCGGCGGCCCCGACTACAAAGAGAATCGCAAGAACGCTGGAGCAGATGGGTCGACGGAAAGTCATCCCGCCATTTTCTCACAAAGCGCGATTTTTTTGAAAGGCGGCGCCGGCCATCAAGGAGCGGCCTCGCAGACGCTCGCTGGTGAAAAGCACGGTGGTGACCCACAGCGCATCGGCCACGAGCAAATGCAAGAGTTGCATGGGAACGGGGGCCCTGAGCAATACCGTGAGCGACCCCATCACGATCTGCACGCCGAGCAGGATCACAAGCAGCCTGGACAACATACGGAGGGAAGCAACCGGCGATCCGCGTCCATGGCGTAGCGCCACAAACGCGAGGAAGATCGCAGCGGCGATTCCCAACGCCGGGTGAATGACGCGCAACCGGATCAGGAAGCTGGCCGTGCCGGTGAAATCCTCGGCGATGCCCTCGGCCAAGGAATGCGAAGGGAAAAGAGTATCTCCTAAAGCCGTGATCACGCCGGCCATCGCAACCATCACCAGTGCGATCAAGCCCGCGAACAATTCCGTGCGGCCTTGCGAAGCTCGGGGCACTTGCAAAGTTTGGCGCTCTTGCGAAGTTTCGGGAGCGGAGCGGTCCGGCGCACCCGTCGCGAGGCCCATGCTCGACCACCATGCCGTCAACGCCAGAGAGGCGAGCAGCAGGAACGTGTTGATCAGGTGGAGAGACAGCGAATACACCCGCCCAACCGATTCGTCCTTGGCCACGTGTCCAAGCAATACCAGCGCCGCGCCGATCAGCGCTTCCGTCAACATGAACACCAGCGACCAGAGAGCCCAGCGCCGGGCCGGGTGGCGCGCCGGAAAGACTCTCCAGCCCCACATCGCAAGAATGGCCGCCGTGATCAGAGCCCCGCCGCTCATCGCCCGGTGCGTGAATTCGATAACGGTCGCGATTTGAGGATTGGCCGGAAGGACGTCGCCGTTACACAGGGGCCAATGCCCTCCGCAGCCCGCGCCCGATCCGGTGGCGCGCACCAGGGCGCCCCATAAGATCACCGCGAAATTGTAGGCGAGAAGCGACCACGCGTAGGCCGGAAAGCCCCGCGCCGGACGGAAATCGGTCCTCGCGCCGAAGGCGATCGTTGCGCCGCCGCTCATATTTACAGAATACCGGGAATCGGAAAAACCACGGGCGCTAAATTTCGGCCGCTCCCAAAGTGCCGGTGATTCCCAAGGACGGCGCGCACGCGGCGGAAAGAAGTACGATGGCAGGAAAGGCGACGAACTCATTCCCATGGCGCATCCTCAAGCTCCCTCGAGCGAATCCTTCGACCGTATCCAATGCCAGTGGTGTCAGGGCATGAATGAGAAGGGGGCCTTGTCCTGCAGGGCCTGCGGCGCGCCGCTCGATATTCGCAATCTGGTGAGCGAATCGGGCTGGCGCGAGGCGCCGCGCATCCGCGACATGACGGAGATTCACTTCGGCGCCAGTACCTGCCAGGTGGAAGGCGAAATTGTTCCCGTCGCCGAAATCAATCTGGGGCAGGGAGACTCCATTTTTTTCGAGCACCACGTGATGTTGTGGAAAGACGAGCAGGTGCCGCTCGGCGTCATGCAGCTATCAGGAGGGCTGCAGCGCGCCTTTGCCGGGATGCCGTTCATCATCAGCATGGCCGGCGGACCGGGACGCATTGCCTTCTCGCGCGATGCCACGGGCGAACTCGTATTGCTCCCGCTTCATCCCGGCATGGAACTGGACGTCCGCGAGCATGCCTTTCTGCTCGCCTCCCATCACATCAGCTATTCCTTCGTGCGCGTCAAAGGTCTGGTGAACATTCTTTTCGGGGGTCAGGGAATGTACATGGACCGTTTCGTGACGGGCACGATTCCCGGCCTCCTGATCCTGCACGGATATGGCAACGTGTTCGAACGGCGTCTTGCTCCGGGCGAAAGCATCATGGTGGAGCCGGGCGCATTCCTCTACAAGGATTCATCCGTGACCATGGAAGTGGAATTTCAACGGCTCGGCACGGGATTGTTCGGCGGAGCGAATCTCGCGCTCGCGCGCATGACCGGGCCGGGGCGGATCGGCATTCAATCGATGTACGTGCACCATCGCACGGATTAGAGACACGGGAAGGATTCGCCGACAAGAGGACTTATGTTTTGCACGCAATGCGGTACGCGAATTCCCGAGGGCGCTCATTTCTGCGTCGGTTGCGGGGCGCCCGTGGCGGCAAGCCCGGAAAGAACTCAGCCTTTGCCGGACGTGGAGCCGCTTGACGTGGAGCCTTCGGCAGTCGCGGAAACTCCTTCAGCATACGAATCGCCCGCCTCTCACGAACCGGCGCCGACGGAGCGCATTCCCGCTTCATCCGAGCCATCCATGCATTCCTCGGAGGTTCAATGCGCCTGGTGCGGCGCGGTTTCTCGGGGCTCGTTGAGTTGTCCGCGTTGCGGCGCCGCGCTCGATGTGCCCGAGGACGTCTCCGAATCGGGATGGATCGAAGTGCCCGGCCGCAAGGACATGACCCGAATCCAGATGGGAAATTCCTCCTGTCAGATCGAAGGTCTGTACGTGCCCGTGGCCGACCTGAACCTGGCCGCGGGCGACAGCATCTACTTCACGCATCACGTGCTGCTGTGGAAGGACCCCCAGGTCGTGATCTCCGCGATGTCCATGAAAGGCGCGTGGAAGCGGATGTTCGCGGGCCTTCCGCTGGTGATGACCCAGGCGGCGGGTCCGGGGCGCATCGCGTTTTCCCGGGACGATCCCGGCGAACTGATGCCGGTCCCGCTGCAGCCGGGCGACGCGCTCGACGTGCGCGAGCATCTTTTTCTGGTCGCCACGTCCACGATCGCCTACGACTGGTTCCCCACCAACATCTGGCTGAAGACGCAGCAGGGAAACGAATCCGAAACGCACTATCCGATCGGCATGTTTATGGACCGCTTCACCGCGCCGGAGGCTCCCGGAATGCTGCTGCTGCATGCCGCCGGGAACGTGTTCGTGCGCCGGCTCGCCGATGGCGAAACAATCCTCGTGAAACCCACCGCGCTTGTTTTCAAGGACCCGGCTGTGCAGATGCACCTGCACTTTGAGCGTCCCGGAACCATTTTTCAAGGCTGGGGCAGTTGGACGAACCGCTATCTCTGGCTGCGCATGATCGGACCGGGGCGTGTGGCCATCCAATCGGTTTTTGAACGCGTGGAGGGCGAAGCGCGGAATCTCTCGTCCTGCTCCTACGCGACCGAACAGCGCTGGTAGTTCGTACCGGTAGCCGTCGCGATGCCACGAAGCGGAACTATCTTACTGTGCTGTTACTGTGCGCGCGTCGCGGCGGATAGCGGCGCAATTCCGAACATCGGAGCGTTGAGCGTCAGAGGCGCGCCAAGGCCCTGCTCGAGCAGTTTCTCGACGGCCGCCCCGTCGAGGGGTTTGTAAAAGATGTACCCCTGCCCCAGGTCACAGCCCATATTCGTGAGCTCTCGGAGCTGCGCCTCTGTTTCAATCCCTTCTGCGACCACGTTCATATTTAACGCGTGGGCCAGATTGATGATGCTTTCGACGATCGCGCGCGTTCCCGGGTCGGTTCCGATCTTGCTCACGAAGTCATGGGAGATTTTGAGTGACTCGAATTTCAGGGCGCGCAGGTAGCTGAAAGAACAATGACCGGTTCCGAAATCATCCAGTTTCAGTCCGACTCGAAGGGACCGCAGATGTGCGAGCACATCGCGCGCCGATCCGACTTCCGGCAAGAGCGTGCTTTCTGTTAGTTCGAGCTTGAGAGTCTCCGGCGGAATACCGGTTTCTTCGAGGATCCGTTGCACCTGCCCGACCAAACGAAGATCGGTCAACTGCCTCACGGAAACGTTGACGTTCATGGTTAACGGCCGGTTGGAGGGGAACCGCTTTTGCCAGGAGGCGAGCTGGCAGCACGCCTGCGCCAAAACCCATCCGCCGATTTTCAGAATGAGGCCGGTTTCTTCGGCGATCGGAATGAATTGGGACGGCGGCACGGACTGCCCGTTCGCGCGCCGCCATCGCACCAAGGCCTCGAATCCATCGAGGCGATGCTCCTGCAGGCCGATCTTGGGCTGGTAGAGCACCGTAAGACGATTTTGATCCACCGCGTCCTGCAGCTCGAGCGCTAAGGACATGCGATTCTGAGCGCGCTCCCGCAGGCCCGCGTTAAAGAAGTTGGAGCGATTTCCACCCAGATGCCGCGCGCGTTCCATGGCGAGGTGCGCATCCCGCAGCAGCCCTTCGGCGGAGGTCTCTTTGCACTGGATCGCGATTCCGATGCTGGCGCTCAGGCTAAGGTGAAGCTCCCGCACGACCAGGGGGCGGTTCACCTCGGCAAGGATCGCAGCCGCTACCTCCCGGAGCAGTTCGGGGTCCTCGCCCGAGCCCATAACCGCGAATTCATCTCCTCCGATCCGCGTGACCGCGGATGCGCACGGCCACGACACCGAGCCCACTGCCTGCTGGATCCGAGCCGCCGCCTCCTTCAACAATTCGTCGGCCGCCTCATAGCCAAGCGTGTCGTTGAGCCGTTGAAAACCGTCGAGATCGAGCAGCAGGAGCGCCGCCGGACGATCCACCGAGGCCGCGCCGGATATCGATTCGTTCAGCCCGGCGACCAGCGCATCGCGATTTCCCAGTCCCGTGAGCCGATCGACAAGCTTCAAGGATTGCGCGGTTTTCGCGCGCGACACGTGGGTGTCGATGCGGGCCGCGAGTTCAGGCAGATTCGCCGGATGAACCACGTAATCCGTTGCCCCGCTCCGCAGGACTTCTTCACGCGAACTCCCCTCCGCCGCAGTCACCACAATCACCGGAAGTTCGCTTGCGGAGTACGTGGCGCGTAACAAGCGTAAAAGGTCGAGCCCCGTTAGGCCGGGGTTCGTGTGATCCAGCACAACCATGTCGTACTTGGCTCGTAAGATTTTCTCGAGTACTTCCAAACTGTCTTTCGCGACGTCGACGGCGTATCCTTGGCCTGCGAGCCGCTGGGAAAGTGGGTCACCCCGCTCCAGCTCATCGTCGACCACCAACAGTTTGTTCTGGTCCGGCATGCCGTCCTTCCTACCTTGGCTCCAGTATCGTTTCGGCCGGGTTAGGCTTTTCTTGAACACTGCCTCGAATGGGACCTAAAGACTAAGTAGAATGCCCTAAGCGGTGGAATTGCCTAGAGCGGTGGAATTGCGGAAGGCTCCGGGCGGGGGCAAAACTCCGCCGGTCGCTTCCTGGCAAAATGGGGCCGCGGGACGCCGTCCTCCGCAAATCCGCGGCAATTCTGCAACAATAGGAGACCTATGCTTAAACATGCCGCTGTGATCGCCATAGCCGGTTGCCTCAGCGCCGGTTCGCTATTCGCCGCCAAGGTGGTGGTGTCCCTCAAGGATTCCAAAGGGCAGGACGTTGGCACCGCCACGATCAGTGAGGTCAAGAAGGGCGGCGTGACCATCCTGCTCAAGGTCAAAGGCCTTCCGCCCGGCGAGCATGCGGCGCACATTCATCAGAACGCCAAATGCGAAGGCCCGGCCTTCACTTCCGCCGGCGGACATTTTAATCCGGAAATGAAGCACCACGGCCTCGATAACCCGGATGGGCCGCATGCGGGCGACATGAACAATTTCACCGTGGGCGCCAAGGGCAAGGCGACGGCGATGCTCGTCAATACGCGGATCAACCTCGGCGATGGAGATCATTCGGTGTTCGCCAACGGGGGAACCGCGCTGGTGATCCACGCCAAGGCCGACGACATGAAGTCCGACCCCGCCGGGAATGCCGGCGACCGCATCGCCTGCGGCACGATTACGAAATAGTTTTCCCAACGTCGCTACGACGCGTTGAACCGATAGCCCACTCCGCGTACCGTGAGCAGGTGGCGAGGCCGCGCCGGATCGTCTTCCAGATAACGCCTCAGCCGCACGATGAAATTATCGATGGCCCGCGTGTCGGTGTCGCCCTGCAAGCCCCACACTTCTTCGAGCATGGCCTTGCGTGAGACCCCTTTCCCTTCGCGTTCCACCAGATAACGCAGGATGTTCGCCTCCATCAGCGTCAACGGAAAGGTCTCTCCACGCACGCGCAGTTCGAGCAGATCGAAGTGAATCGACTTGTCCCCGAACGTGAATGAATCCCGAGGGGCGGGCGCGGGGCGCGCCGGTTCGCCCGCCAGCCACTTCTTGCGGCGAAGTAACCCCTGAATGCGTGCGATTAAAATCTCGAGCTCGAACGGCTTGGGGAGATAATCGTCGGCGCCGGCGGCGAAGCCCTTGAGGACGTCTTCCGGACGGCCCCGCGCCGTCAGCATCAGGACCGGCAGGAACTGTCCGGCATTGCGCAGCTCCGTGGCGACCTCGAAACCGTCCTTGCCCGGAAGCATCACGTCGAGGACCACCAGATCGAAAGCCTCCCGTGCCGGAACGAGCAGAGCGAGCGCGGCTTCGCCCGTCTCCACCACCGCGACGCCATATCCTTCCGCTTCCAGATTGAAACGCAGGCCTTCCGCGAGATGCTGCTCGTCTTCCACCACCAGGATCCGCTCGTTCATTGTCCGATTGGCAATTTCAGGAAGAACGTGCTGCCCCGGCCGTTGCCCTCGCTCTCCACCCAGGCCCGTCCGCCGTGCCTCTTGGCCACCGAACGCACGATGAACAATCCCAGCCCCGTTCCCTTCACGCGCGTCGCTTGCGGACCCGCCACACGGTAAAAGCGCTTAAAAACCTGATTGATCTCTTGGCGCGGAATGCCCGGACCGTTGTCTTTCACCTTTAGCGCCACACTGCGGTCGTCTGCGGCGCTCATCTCCACTTCGACATGCGCTTCTTTCCCGGAGTACTTGATCGCGTTGTCGATCAGATTGGAAACGGCCGCGCGGACTTCTTCGGCGTCGCAGCGAATTATCGTCGGCGCAACCTGCCGGAACGTCATGGCGTCGCTCGAAAGATGATACAACCGGCGGGCCCGCGCCAGGCATTCTTCCACCAGCGCCCCGAAATCCACGGTCGAAAGATGCAAGTGGCGTCGCGTATGTCCGATGCGGCCCGTGCGCAGGATCTGTTCGATAGTGCCGAGCAGCCGGTCGCTATCCTCGAGCATCGTGCGGTAAAACTCCTCGCGGCGTTCTTCTTCCACAGGCCGCGACAGGAGCGTTTCGAGGTACAGCCGGATCGACGCCACCGGCGTTTTCAGTTCGTGCGTGACGGCGTTAATGAACGCATCGTGTTGCGCGTTCCGGCGGATCTCCCGCACCAGAAACGTGGTGTTCAGCACCACCCCTGCGATCACCACTAGCGTCAACAGGATGCCGAAAAACAGCAGGATCCCGTGCCGCCACCCGAGCAACACCCACCCCACGTACAGCAACAGCACGAAGGCGATGAGCCCCGCGCCCAGTGCGATGAAGAACGCGATCGATTTACGTCGGCCGCCGACGACCATACATTGATTATAGGGACGCCGCGATCATTGATACCGGACTACGAGCGGCAAGCGGCTATCAGTCCTCGTGATGCGGCGATTTCCTGCGCTCTTCCACCATTCGCTTCTCGTCCTCATAGCCCATCATCGAACCGTGCACGGGCAGATCGCGGTCGAAGTGCAGGCCGAGCCGGTCCAGATTCGCGAAATAATTATCGGTCCATAGAAAGTAATACCAGCCCGCATCGAACAGATCCGATTGCGACAGGAATTTGTACTTGGGCACCCACGCCACCAGGTTGTAGGTGGAATGAATATTGTCCTTCATCTGGAATAGATCCACTTCCATGGCCTTATCCTTCAGTACAGCTTTCTCCCCCACGCCGTGGAATTTGAACGGCATCGGATGAAGCGCAAGTTCATCCGGATGAAGCGTCGCTTTTCGCATGGCGAGCTCGCGAAAGTATGGCTCGTTCGCCTGGTGCGAAATAATGGTGAGGCCCTCGGCCACGACGGTTCGCAGGCCGCCGGTGTGATCGAAATGATGATGCGAAATGATCATCTCGGTCAGCGGCTTTTCGGGAACAATCTTGCGAGCGGCAGCAATCACTACTTTCGCCTGCGCTGCGCTCGCCGGCGCTTCGAAAAGCGTTTTGTGATCGTCAAAGATGTATAGCGTGCTCGAATGATTGCCCGACCCTTTCATCCACCAGACGCCCGGAGCCGCCTCGACAGGATCGACCGTAACCGGCGGCGGCTGGGGCGGCGCGGCCGCTTTCACCGAAGCCGGAGCCTCCAGGTTTCCCACAGCTCCATTGACGACGTTTTTCGAAATCCGGATATCGACGGTCGTGTAATTCCGGAAATCGATCTTGTTCACGTAATGCCGGGGCAACTGCAATCCATCGACGGCTGCGTAGTCCGAATAAAACGTTTCGTTGTGAATATCGCCGAGGTTGTCGCTCGCGCTGATCCAGCGCAGCGATGCCGGCCGGTGCGTTTGCGCGTCGAGCGTCACCGTCAACTCATCGCCCTGAGCCGTCTTGAGATCGATCGCCTGGACTTTGCCTTCGTTTCGCAGATGACTCGCCTTCACAGTTCCATCGAGCGCGGCGCGTACGATGGCAACTGGGTTGTTCAGCATTTCGACGCGGCGATCGCGCACCGCGGCCTCAGGCGCCCGCGACGCCCGGCCCTCGCGATCCACGTTAAAAGCGACGTTGCCATCGAGGACGAAATTCTGATGGTTAATATTCGCCATCGAGAATGGAAACTGCGCATCCCGGCGCTGCTCGAAGCGCATGCGCCAATGCTCCAGGTCGATGGTCTTTTTATACCCGGTGACCTTCCAATCGGTCAGCGGAGCATCCGGCGTGAGATTCTGCCCCACGTTTGGATTCACGCCGGCGCCTTCGAGGACGAGCGTCTTGACCGCCCGCACCCGTTCGACGCCGCCCAGCGCATCGGCCGCATTCCGAATCGCCGCCATCTCCGGCGTTTGTGCAACGGCAACGCCTGCCGCGAGCACGGCGATGATCCAGATTTTTTTGCTCACGACCGGCCTCCTATGGCAGCGCAAACACGACCAGCGATTCATTATTGTTGTCATCGCCACCGCCCACGTCCACGCCGCCGCCTTCCGCGATCGCCACGTATTGCTTGCCGTTCTTCCCCAGAAACGTCATCGGGACGGACATCGCGTTGTAGTCGAGCTTGGTCGTCCACAGCTCTTTTCCCGAGCGCGAATCGAACGCCCGGAACCGATGATCGTTGGTGGCCCCGACAAACACCAGTCCCCCGGCGGTCGCGATCGGGCCGCCCAGCATCAGCCGTCCCGTATTCTTTTTCCCCTCGGGCAGTTCATCGGTCACGCCCAACGTGACGCGCCAGGCGAATTCGCCGGTCGCAGCGTTGACGGCGGTCAGGCGACCCCACGGCGGTTTTTGGCAAGGCCACGTTTTGTCGCGATCGATGCGCCCCTTGGCATCCTTCACCACGGCTTCGAAGCGCGGGCTCGGGCCGCCTCCGTACACGCTATTTTTGTCGTACGGTGTGACCGATCCATCGGGCTGTTTTTCGATCCAGCCGATGGTGCCCACCTCGTTCGTATTCACGAACACATACCCGAGCTTCGGATCGGTTGCCGTGCCGCCCCAGTTCGCCGAGCCGATGGTTCCCGGGAACGCGACCGTGGTCTTCGGCGGCGCTCCCGGCGCGCGATACAGGTACGGAGTGTACGGGCCGGAATTGAACACGCCTCCGCTTTTTTCGATCAACTCTCGGCACGCCTGGGCGTGCTCCGGCGTCGTGTCCTCCGCGGTGACCAGATCCTGAGGGCCGTAGCTGTGCTTCCCCAGCTCCGGAGGTTTTACCGGAAACGGTTGGGTCGGCCAGCTTTCCTCGCCCGGCACGTCGCTTTGCGGAACCGGACGTTCTTCCACGCCGAAAATCGGCTTGCCGGTGACGCGATCCAGAATAAACATCCAGCCCGATTTCGTCACCTGCGCGAGCGCCGGGATCGTACGGCCGTTGCGCCGGATGTCGATCAGACCGGGCGCCGGCGGAAGATCCCAATCCCAGATATCGTGATGGATCGCCTGGAAATGCCACTTCAATTTGCCGGTATTCACGTCCACGGCCACCAGCGAATTTCCGAATAACCCGGCTCCCTTGCGATCACCGCCCCAAAAATTTGCGGCCGGCCCGCCGAACGGCATATACAGAATCCCGCGCTGCTCGTCGAGCGTCATGGTCCATCCCCACACGTTCACCCCGGAGCGATTCTTCCAGCCGTCGTCTTTCCACGTTTCATGCCCCAGCTCGCCCGGCCGCGGAACGGAATGGAAATCCCACAGCTTCGTGCCGGAGCGGGCGTCGAAGGCCCGCGAATCGCCCGGCGGACCGTTCGGATTCTCACCCACCGTAGCCCCCACCAGAATCGTGTCTTTGTAAACCGTCGGGACGCCGTCGTAGGGAACCGTCATCTCCACGATCCCTTCGTCGCCGAATCCCGGAACCAGTTTCCCGGAGCCCGCGTTCAGCGCGATCAGCTTGCTTCCGGACGTCACGAGAATTCGCGGAGGAGCGAGTGGATTGCCGGCCCAGTAGGAAACCCCGCGCTTGGAAACCTGCGTCTTGGCCTGATAGCGCCAGACTTCCTTGCCCGTTTCGGGCTCGAGCGCGATCACGCGATTTCCCGCCGTGATATACAGCAGACCTCCGACCATAATCGGCGTCATCTCGGAGAATGTCCCGATGTTGCCGCGCTGCACCGCACGTTCTTCGTCGGTGCGCAGGCGGTAAGACCAGGCCATGTGAAGACCCGCAACGTTATCGGTGTTGATTTGCGTGAGCGGAGAATAGCGCGTGCCGGCCAGATCGCGATTGTACATGGGCCAATCGCCGTCTCGCGGCGCTGGCGTCTTTGCGCCGGCTGTGCCCTCAGCCTTTGCTCCGGTTTGTTTCTGAGCCCCCGTCTGCGCCTGTGCGAACGTCGCGACCACCGCCAGGCCGAATCCCAAAATCCACCGCAATCGCATGCTCACTCCTCACGCGAACGAATATCAGAAATCGTTCGTTAGGAAGTATACCAGCGCGCTGCGGCCAGGACGGTTGGCGCGAAACCGCAGGTGCAAGTGTTCAGGGGAGTTGAAGCTGGCCGCGGACGCGAACTGGCAAAACGCCAGCATTCGGGCGAAAGACGTCGTGCGAAGACAAAAGATTCAATTTAGGGAGTCAGTTCGCGGGATCGGTCTCGTAGATGATATCCGTGATCACGCCCCCCACGACAAAGCCGTCCTCGCACGGATGGCAATGGCGCACATCCGCCACCACCCAGTCGGCTCCCACCGGGAAGGTGACCGACTCGCCCGGATCGATAAATACGCTGGTCACAAGTGCGATGCCGTCCCGCGAAAGGTCGTGAATTTTCGCCGGAATTACTTCCGTCGCGGGCAGAACGCGCAGCTCCACCGCGAGTTTGTTCGCGATCGTATAGCGCGGGAAAACACGGCGGTCATCCGTATTCCGAGTGAGACTTTTATCTTTAAAAGTCCGTGTGCCGACTGAAGTTCTCGTTCCGCTGGAAAGATTTGTCATGAGTGCCACCGTTCCCAGGATCAGACTACCCGTTGCCGGGGTCCCTTCCAATGAGGCGGAGAACCTAAATCACGAACATTTACCCGTATTTCCACCCGGATAAACCATACAAAACCCTATGACGGAAACAAGGAAGCACCTTATGTCGAAAACCTAAACCGCGTTCGCCCGCGAGGCTGTCCGCAGGCTTATCGCGCTGCGCTCTCGCCAGTGGAACCCCTCCGCCGCCAGATCTGAACCCGGGACGCCTGGTGGCTTTCGGATTCCATGACGAATCCCCGTTGCAGATTCTCCTGGAGCGGCGGCTCTACCCACGCGCTGCACAACGTCGTTGGGCTCGGCACGCCCCAACTGACCACGTAGTCGACTCCCTGCGCGGAAGCGAGCGCCTCGCTCCACGCCCTGATTTGCTTCGGCCTGAAGGTGAACTCGTTTTCGACCGGGACATAGCGCAGGTCCCGGTATTCGGTTGGGAAATGCCGCGTGGCGGATTCATAGTCGTTCAACACCACGAGATCCTGTTTCATCGCTCCCAGCAGTCCCCAATGGCGCTCCGGAACCGCCGCTCCGTACAGGGGCCACCAGTTCCCGCAATCCGGAGTGAGGCGATAGCTTAAAAGCAGCATCGTGGAGCGAGGCGTAAGCTGCGATGTTGCATCTTTCAGCTCGCGTACCGCCGGCGCCATGCGCCACGAGACGATCATGTACTCGGCGCACGTTCCTCCCGTGACCAGCGCCGCCAGCACCGCGCACAGCCGAAGATAGCGCGCATTGGCCGAGAGGGTGCTGCTGAGCCCGAGCACCGCGATCGTCGACGCCAGCATCAGCAACAGACGCCCGCTGATCACCGTTCCGTTGCCGATCCGGTCCGGAATGACCAGATATGCAGCCATCAACAAGGCACCGAAAACGCACAAGGCGAACCGGAATCGCTTCTGGTCCCCTCCGGGCTGCGGTCCGCCCGCAGGGTACCGTCCCGAGACCACGGCGCCCGTAAACAGAGCGGCGATGAGCAGAAGAAAGAACCCGCCCATGGTTGCCGACGGTGCGATCGACGCGAGCGCGTCGGTACGCAAAAAACTGGCGAGCCGTCCGGACAGGGGAGGGCCCCCGGTAATTGTCCGGTCTGAGCCGATCCGGAGCCTGATCAGCTCTACAGTGAAGCGCACGATGAGCAACGTGGCTACGGCCCACGGCCAAACATCCCTGAGCAAGCTCGCCCACAGCGAACCCGCCCGGAGCGAACCCGCGGCGGGCCGCGCGACATTGTCATGATCGGATTCGTGATCGGAGCCGGCGTCAGACCCGTAGCCGCCGCTTGAGGAGCGCACGAGCGCCGCTGCCCACTTCCACAGAGGAAAAAACGCGGTCAAGAGAACCGGAACCGGATGGGCCCAGAATCCCAGCAGCACCAGGGCCGCGATCAGCGCTCGAGTTGAGGTCGATTGCGGTGTATAGAGAAGTCCGGCCGCGAAAAAGCACAAGGCCGTGCTGATCAGGAAGTCCCAGAATCCGTAAAACAGGAAGGCGCTGATCGCGAACGGACTGAGCGCCACTACGACGAAAAGCTCGTGCTCCTTCGCGCGAGGCTCCCCGCTTGACCTCCTCACCAGGAAGTACAGAGCCCCGATCGTCAGCGCCAGAACCACCGTCATCATCACCCCCGCGTTCCATCTGTCGGAGGAATGGGTAACGGTCAGCGCCAGCAGCGCCGGCGCCAGCCAGTTGGGGAGTAACAACGAATTCAGCCGGAAATAGCGCGAAGAGAGAGGATCTCCCGCGATCAGATGCCGCAGCACCAGGGCCGAATAGATGTGACTCGGGCCATCGAGACTGACGGGCGTGGGCGCGACCAGGATTGTTGCCGCAAGGGCGAGCGCTACCGCGATCGCCAGAAAAATAGCGAGCCGCCGGTCATTGCAGAAGGAATTGCAGGATGAAAGGAAGCGTAGGGGGGCGCGATCTCGTTGGCGGCTCTGCACTTTGTCGTAAAAAGGAGCACGCGCGACGCGGCTACGTTACAAATATAGGCCAACGACGGGACGAAAAGCGCCCTGAACTCTTCGGCCAGCTGGAAGGTTGGCGCGAGTCTTCCAGCGATTTGGGAAGCTAGCCGCGAGTTTTAGACCGCAGACGGAGTAGCCTTGGCCGCCCGAACGTCGGCTTCCATGTCCCCAGATATGCTCGAGATGCGCTGAACATAAGGACCGTTGAGCGCGACGGCCTCCCGCACGCGCCCACTTCCCCTTGTACTCGTAGGCTCGGGAAGGGACAATACAGCCCATGAGTATAACTCGAGCGACAACCAGAATTACTCTTGCGGGCGTTCTCTCCATTGCGACAATTCTCCTAATGTGCGGGTGTGCAAAGAACCCTCGGTCGGTTCAGATCACCGACAAGAACAAAGACACCTTTTTGGAGGAAATCAAGGACATGAAGGGGCTAACTGTCGGGGAAGTACAACTCCTCCTTGGATACCAGCTAAGAAGCAAGCTGTCCACCGTCTTCGGGGGCGGAAAACAATATGACTTCGTGGGAAAGTCCGTTGGTGAAGCTCTGGAAGATCTCAAGAAGCAGACCGGCGATGAAAAGCTAGAAGCAGATAAGCAAAGCCGTCTTGCCCAAGAGGCGACGACCAAGGAAGATGCGCTTGCCGCCGAAATACGTAAGTCGATTGATTTAACTGTATACGCAAAGGACTTCATTCCATCGGACTATCAGGCAAATCGCTATAAGGACTTCATCACCATCAAAGTCGCTTATCAGAACACATCCGCAAAGGATATACGCGCATTCAAGGGAACAGTTGAATTCACCGATCTCTTCGGCTCGGAAATCTATAGTTCTGGATTGACCATCTCCGATCCCGTCAAAGCTGGCGGGAAAGGGCAATGGAACGGCTCCATAGAATATAACCAGTTTGATAGGCCAAAGCAGCAACTCAGGAATACCGACCTTAAGGACATGAAGGTTATCTGGAAACCCGCCTCGGTGATTTTTGGTGACGGGACCCAGATCGGGGAACAAAAGCAATAGAACGGTGCCTATGCCTTCACGAAGGATCTCGGTTCTCCGAATTGGGTGGCACTTGAGGGCAGATACACCAGGATGACTATTTGGTCGCGCGTAGTGAATCAAGTGTGCTTTTTGCGCTAGCTACGAGTTCCCGAAATCTTGCAACGTCGGTGATCCGCAGGAACATGGCGGTCTGGCCGATTGAACCGCTGGACATTGAGGCCATCGTCTCTTTCTGAGAGCTGAACGTCGAAACCCTAAAATCGCCTTTAGTGCGGAAATCAGCTTGAAAGCTGTCCAACTTGGTTACGGAACTGTCCACTTTGCTGATATAGTCTATACCTTTTAGGAACGATGGGATCTCATCATAGTCAATAAAAGATCTGTTTGAACGCTCAAGCCGGTCCGTCTCTTTCACGTCGATGCTAATTCCGTACTCTTTTTTCCCCGTCGTAGCATCAGTGAATTCCATGCTTTGAACAGTCAGCACGCCACCATACACGCCCTTTAGCTCGCCGACCTTAGAAAAGCCTCGAATCACGACCGTTCCAGCTTGCGCATCGAACGCCTCGATTCGAGTTTTCGGTGCGGGTGCCTGCACCCGATCCTGCGCGTGGAGCGCTGTGACGCAAAGTGCGCCAGCTTGCAACCAACGATTGATCTTCATGGCTCCTCCGTTTTGTGCAGTGGACTTCTAGTAGGCTCTGATGGATTTTGAACCGCTTCTGCCCTTTTGTTTTTCGGTGGCCTGGCAGCTAGCGTCGATACCAAACCGAGTATGGCGTCCCCAGGGGGATTCGAACCCCCGTTACCGCCGTGAAAGGGCGATGTCCTAGGCCGACTAGACGATGAGGACCTTGCAGGAAAAAAGCTTCTACTACTCTAACACCGCGCGCCGATTTCGCGCTGCTACACGCGGAAAACACATTCGTCGAACGCGAACCTTCATCGAACGCGAACCTTCGTTGAACGCGAGCCGCCGCCGAATGCGCCGTTCGCTTAAAACGTTCGCCTAAAACGCGCGCCTAAAGCGTCTTCAGGTAGGCGATAACGTTGTCCTTTTCGGCGGGCTTGAGCGCATCGCCCAGCGGAGGCATGGTATCGCCGCCGTTGTTGATCACGTTCAGCACGTTCGCTTCGCTGACCGCCTTGCCGTTCGCGAGCTTCGCGTGCTTGAACAGCCCCTTCAATCCCGGACCAACTTTTACTTCCGTCGAATCCGAATTGTGGCACATCGAGCAGTTCTCTTCGAACACGGCCTTGCCCTTCTTGGGATCGCCCGCGGCGGCGTTCATCGGAATCCCGATCGCCGCGATCACTCCCAGGCATCCAACCGCCAGCAGAAACCTCTTCATCGCCATACCCTTCCTCAATTGCTTCCTGAAATTTATGAACTCTATTGATAGTTTACAATCTGGCTCATGGCAATCAAAGAGGGAGATAAGGCTCCCGACATTAAAACTCCTGCATTTAAGCTCGCCGCGCAACGCGGGAAACGGGTGGTTTTGTTTTTTTACCCCAAGTCCGATACGCCCGGTTGCACCACGGAGGCTTGCGAATTCCGCGATTCCATGAAGGCGATGGAGCAGAAGGGCGCCATCATCGTAGGGGTTTCGCCGGATCAAGCTCCCGCGCAGGAAAAATTCGCCGCGAAATATAACCTGCCTTTCATTCTCGTGCCCGATCCGGAGCATGCCATTGCCGAGGTCTATGAAGTGTGGACGGAAAAGAGCATGTACGGGCGCAAATACATGGGGATCGAGCGTTCCACGTTCGTAGTCGACGAGAAGGGCAAAATCGCGCACGTGTTCCGCAAGGTGAAACCCGCCGGTCATGCGGCGCAAGTCCTTGAAGCGCTTGCGAGGTAGGATTCGGTTTCAGCAGGGACGCTTGAACTGCCGAGGGGTCGCGCCGACGTGACCGGATGCCCCCTCCCGCGAACCGAGGCTCGGGCCGAAGTCATGACGGGCAAGCCGTTATCTACCGGGCGGCCTGTTTTAGCTGCCTCGCTTCAGGATTGAGGCAGCGCCCGTGTAAACGAAGAGCGCCCTCTTGCAGTCCGAGAGAGCGCGGTGACCGCCCTCCTCATCGAGGCTACCTTCCCTTGCAATGTCCGCAAGCCTATAACTCTTTCGTCCTGGCCAAGCGTCTCGCGCCATCGTTAGAGCGCATGAGACGGGATTGCGAATTGAAAGGCCATGGCGTGATGCAGCGTTGCCGAGGAACGCCATATCGAATTCGGCGTTAAAGGCGACGAGCGGAAGGTCACCTATAAACCCGGCGAAATCCGTAAGCACCGCGCCTAATTCATCGCCGTCGTTCTCGACCATTTCCTGCGTGATTCCATTTATCCGCGTGGCCGCTTTGGGGATTCGCTTCCGCGGTCTTACTAGCGCATGGAACGTTTCGTGAATATCCGACCCCAGATCCACCTTGATAGCGCCCACCTCGATGATTTCGTGGCGGCCGGCGTCGAGCCCCGTCGTTTCCAGGTCAAAGACAACGAAGCGACGCGGAAGCGAGGAGAGGTCGGGACTGGCTGACTGTACCCCGCCGTCACATCTCGGCCGTTCCAGCGGGCCCGCTGAGGAAAATATCCTTGACCCGAGAAGTGCGAGCGTGAGCAGGACAAGAGCCGCCCCAATTACCAATGCCGTCTCGGGTGAGAGGTGCTCCATGGTTCTACCACTTTACCCAAAGGACTGGTCGAACGGGCGCCTAAACAAAGTTCCGCGGAACTCCGATTATCCAGTAGGCGTATATTCGTTTGTAGCGAAGACCGCCAAGAGCCAGAAAATCAGGATCGGAGCGAACTCATGTCTCTGCGCGATTTCATCACCAAGCAATTCATTGAGGTCATCGAATGGAACGAACCCGCGGACGGAATCCTGTCCTACCGGTTCCCCATGCGTGATCAGGAGATCATGAACGGCGGCAAGCTGACGGTGCGGGAATCGCAGATGGCCGCGTTCATCAATGAGGGCCGCCTGGCGGATGTCTTCGCGCCCGGCCTGTACACGCTGTCGACCCAGACTCTGCCGCTGCTGACGGATTTGATGAACTGGGATAAGCAGTTCAAATCGCCTTTCAAAAGCGACGTCTATTTCTTTTCGACGCGCTTGCAGACGGATCAGAAATGGGGCACGGCCACGCCCATCACCTTCCGCGACAAAGAGTTCGGGGCGGTGCGCCTGCGGGGATACGGGATCTATTCCTGGCACGTGTACGATCCCGGCATGTTCTTCAAAAAGATCAGCGGTACGCGGGACCTGTACCGTGTGCCGGATATCGAAGGCCAGCTCCGCAACACGATCGTGAGCCGTATGACGGACACCTTCGCCGAAAGCTCGGTTCCGTTTCTCGATATGGCCGCGAACCAGACAGAACTCGCGAGCCGCATTGCGGAGGGGTTGAAATCGACGTTCGCCGATCTGGGCCTCGCGCTCGACAGCTTCGTTGTGGAGAACCTTTCGCTGCCCGAGGAGCTGCAAAAGCTGCTGGACGCGCGCATCGGAATGAACATGATCGGTGATATGAGCCGCTATACCCAGTTTCAGGTGGCGAATTCCATGCCGGTAGCGGCTGCCAATCCAGGCGGCGGCGCAGGTCTGGGCATGGGACTGGGAGCCGGAATCGCGATGGGCCAGCAAATGGCGCAGGCGATGCGCCCCGGCGAACCTCCTTCTTCGGGTCCTGCGCCCCGAGCCGGCGGGACATCTGGAGCGCCTGGGGGAGCGCCTGGGGGCGCGGCTGGGGCACCTCCGAATCCGGGTTCGTCACCGGCTTCAGGTGACGCAGGGGCGGGGCAGGCTGCAAGTGCGACGAAGTTCTGCATCAACTGCGGGCATCAGATTCCGCGACCGGCGAAATTCTGCGCGGAATGCGGGTCGGCGCAAGGCTGAATCGGGCGCGGCGAAAACATACTGCCGCACTCGAAAACTCCGGCGTAATGCGCCGGAAGCCGTGTTCAGACAAACTTAAGCTCCAGGACGTATAATTGACGCCGGTGGGAAGTTCATGCGAAACTGAACCCCCGTAGGAGTCCCCTCGTCATGAAAAATAAGGTGCTTGTGTTCTTTTCCGCGGTCGCGCTTTTGCTGGCCGCCATTCCGGCCTGGGCGCATCATGGAGACGCCGGGCGCTACGAGGACAACGTGGTGGTGATGAAGGGCACGGTTGTCGAGATGCAGTTGATCACGCCTCACTCCATCCTGGTTTTCGACGTGCCGGATGAGAGCGGAAAGATGGTGCGCTGGCAGGCGGAGATGAATGGCCGCGCTTTGATGATCAAGGATTTCGGGTGGACCGCCTCCACGTTGAAGCCGGGCGACAAAGTCACCGTCACCGGACGGAAGGTGAAAAGCGGCGCGCCTTATATGAATCTGACGGATCGCGCGAATCTTGTGCTCACCGATTCCGGGAAAGAGATTTTCCGCACTCCGAATTACGGCACCAATCAGCCGAAGCGCCCCGGATTCGGGCCACCTCCGGGTGAAGGCGCCGGCAAGAGCGCGGCTCCAGGCGAATAACAGACCTTGCTCCCGCCCAAGGCGATGAACAAGACGAGACGGGCAGGCGCGAGAGATTTCGAAAAGCATGTGGGGACGGGTAGCATAGCGCCTCCGCCGGTTGCCGACGGCACGGCGCGGACCGCGAACGCCGCCGGGCCCCATTTTTCCGCGCAAGGGCGGTATCCGGTTTAAAAATCGAGGCGGTTTGCAGGCAAGGACGCGCCGCAGGAGATGGAAACAATGGTGACCAAGATGTTCACGCCCCGTACGGGATCGACGAGGCGATCTGTTTCGGCCTGCTTTTTGACGGGCGCGGCTCTGCTCGCGATGCTGCCTGCGACGGCGCAGAACAAGCCTGCGCCAGGTTCGGCGTCCGGATTGAAGCAGACGGCTTACGTGAAGGCTTCGAATCCTCACGCGAACGATCACTTCGGAAACGGCGGTGCGCTCGAAGGCCACGGCCTCGCTCTCAGCGGCGATGGGATGACCATGGCGGTGGGCGCTCCCTATGAGAGCAGCGCGGCGAAGGGGATCAACGGAAATCAGAACGACACGTCGCTCTATTCGTCGGGCGCGGTCTACGTATTCACCCAGAAGAACGGCGTGTGGACGCAGCAAGCCTACATCAAGGCGTCGAATCCGGGGCAGAGCTACCGCTTTGGCCACCACATCGTTCTCAGTCAGGATGGCAACACCATGGCCGTCGCCTCGCACTTTGAGGCGAGCGACGCGAAGGGCGTGAACGGCAATCAGAACGACCACTCGATTCCGCAGGCCGGGGCGGTCTACGTCTTCACGCGTACCGGAACCACATGGACGCAGCAGGCGTATCTGAAAGCGTCGAACACGGGCGAAAAAGGAACCGCGGATAAACCGGACGAGGGCGATCAATTCGGATTTTCCGTGGCGTTGAGCGCGGACGGCAATACGCTGGCGGCCGGCGCGATCTCCGAGGATAGCAAGGCAACGGGGATCAACGGCGACCAGAGCGACAACTCACAACAATCCTCGGGCGCGGTTTACGTATTTACGCGCAGCGGAAATTCCTGGACGCAACAGGCCTACGTGAAGCCCTCGAATACGTGGGCTGCGATGCTGTTCGGTTATGCCGTGGGGCTGAGCGCCGATGGGAATACGCTGGCCGCGAGCGCCTACGATGAGAGAGGCGGAGCCCGCGAAATCAACGGCGTCCAGGATCGCGGGCGCGCCGGCACAGGAGCGATCTACGTGTTCGCGCGGAAAGGCGGCGAATGGACGCAGACGGATTATCTGAAGGCTCACAATGCCGAAAACGGCGATTCGCTCGGCTACGACATGGCCATCAGCCAGGACGGCAACACGATCGCGGGCGGCGCGGGCGACGAGGATTGTCTCGCCGCGGGCGTCAATCCCAAAGAGCCCTGCGACAACGACTACAAAACCGACACTTCAACCGGGGCAGCTTATGTTTTCGTCCGCAAGGACGGCAAATGGAGCGAGCAGGCGTTCATTAAAGCATCGCACCCGGGCAAGGAAGATTGGTTCGGATCGCGGCTGACGATTAGCGGCGACGGCAACACGCTGGCCGTGAGCGCGCAGCTCGAAAACGGAAATTCCAAGGGGATCAACGGCAATGAGACCGATGTTTCCGCCGAGGATTCCGGGGCGCTGTACCTGTTTACGCGGACGGGCGACACGTGGGTGCAGAAGGCCTATATGAAGGGCTCGAATACGGAGGCGTACGACGAGTTCGGAAGCTCGGCGGCGTTGTCCAGAGACGGCAAGATCCTGGCTGTGGGGGCGCGCGGCGAGGCGAGCGCGGCCAAGGGCCTGAATGGCGACCAAAAGGATAACTCGGCCATGGGCGCTGGAGCGGTCTATGTTTTCTCCAATCAATAAACTGCGCGCGGGAATCGTCACGGTCACCGCCGCGATTTTAGGGATCGCGCTCCTGGCGGGGCTGACAACGGAGGTGACCGCCGCGCCTTCCGAGGACGCCCGGACAAATCAGGGGATACTTTTCGTGGGCAGCAGTATCTTCCAGTTCTGGAGACATCTGGAGGAGCAAATGGCGCCGCTGCCGGTGATGAACCGGGCGATCGCGGGCACTGTTACGCAGGATCAGCTGGATCGCGTGAGCCAACTCGTGTTCCCCTACAAGCCGCGTATCATCGTCTACTATTGCGGCAGCAATGACGTTGGCTTGGGCGACAGCGCGGGGCCGATCATCGCCCGCACCAAACGCTTCGTGGACGTGGTGCATGAGAAGTTTCCCGACACGTTTATCTATTACACCGCCATCATGAAGGCTCCCGACAAGCGCGACCGGTGGGACATCGTGGAGGCGGTCAACAAGGAAATGGAACGTTACAGCCACGAAGCGCGCAACGTCGGATTTATCGATCTGAATCCGGTGCTGTTCGATCACGGCAAGCTGCGCGAGAATCTCTTTCTTCCCGATGAGCTCCACTTCCGTCCGGAGTCGACGGCATATCCTGAATTTGCGCAAGTAGTGAAACCCGTTCTGACGAAGGCGTGGGAAAGCGGCGTGGGAGTGGCGAAGAGCCGCTAAATTCACAATCGGGCCGCGCCGCCGATCTCGCCACAAGCGCAGCTGTCATGGCCGCGCCCAAAACTTTAATCCCCGACCGGTTTTCGCGTAATCGCCGCGAAAACTCTACTTAGTACTTCTGCAACTCGCCGGCCTTCTTGTAATGTGGGGGAACGGAAGCCTGACGGCTTTCGCCGGGAGGCAAGAGTGCGGCGTCGAGGATTTCGCGGGCTGATTCGCATGGTCGTGGAACTGGGGTTTGCGGCCGCAGTTCTGGCCGCTTTCGCGGTTCCCGCGCGCGCGATTACGATTAACGCCGTTTTTGAATCGTCCATCACCAGCGATCCCAATGCCGCGGCCATCGAGAGCACCATCAACCAGGCTTTGAGTTTTTACAACCTGACTATTTCGACGCCGACCATGGTCACGATCGATTTTCAGGAAATGGGATCGGGCCTTGGAGAGAGCAACACGTACTACAGCACCATCAGCTACAGCCAGTATCTGGCCGCTCTTCAAGCCAATTCCTCGGGCGATGCGACGGACACCGCGGCGCTTGCGAGCCTTCCCGCCGGGCCGAACAATCCAGTCAACGGAAATACGCAGATCGATGTGACCACGGCAAACCTGCGAGCCCTGGGATTCGCCGTGAACCCTCCCGGGGGACAGCCCGACTCCACCATCTCCGTGAACACCGCGATTACGAATTATGGGGGCAACTATAACGCTTCGTTTTATTCGCTGACCGCTGTGGTGGAGCATGAACTGGATGAAGCGTTGGGTCTCGGCTCGAATCTTGACACGGGCAGCACGAGCGGCGCGATTCGTCCTGAGGATCTGTTTCGCTATTCGGCGCCCGGCGTGCGGAGTTATTCGACGAGTTCGAGTGCGACCTCCTATTTCTCGATCGATGGAGGGGTCACCAATCTGATCAATCTCAATCAGACGGGCGGCGGGTCCGACTACGGCGATTGGGCGAGCTCCGGTACGCCGCACGTCCAGGACGCGTACGGGACGCCCGGCTCGAACCCGGTTCTGGGCGTGGAGCTAACGGCGCTCGACGCGATCGGCTATAACTTCGCGGATCCTGTTCCCGAACCCGCCTCGTTCTGGATGGTCGGCATCGGCACCGTGGGTCTGCTGATCGGCGGGCGTAAGCGCGCGCGCAAGGCAGGGCGCGGTTAACGCTTCGGAGCGGCCGAGGGAGCGGGTTTGCCGAATCTCGCCGGATCGATCTTCACATTCAACTCGATCGAGTTCAGCTCGACGTTCTCGCGTCCGTCGAGCCACATCATGGTCCACTTGAAGGGCATCTTCACACCATTCACGTCCCGATAATCCGAATAGTCGTATTCCGTGGGCATGCGTCCGACTACGGACGCCGCGTAGCGGCGCATTCTCAGCAGCAGCCCCGTCTCGGGATCGAAGTAAAGAGTCACCATCGTGCGATTTCCTACGCCGGCGTTCCCGGCAATCCCCTGAATCACGAGCGCGCGTTTATCGTTGACGATCTCGGGAGCGCCGGAGCGCCACTGGGTGAAGGCTTGTTTCAGAGCGCCGGGGAATTCCATGGCGGCGTCCGCCTTTGCGCCGTCCAGTTCTCCACCGGTCAGCTCCATGACCGCCACCGGGCGAAGCGGTGCGGAGATCCAGCCCAGGCGACCGTCGGTGACGGTGGTGCTGTCCCCGTTGTCGGTGTGAATGATTTGCGTGCGCAGGTCCGGAGCCTGGGCGTAGATCTCGATCGCGCGCTGGCCGCTCTCCGGCCCGTAGCCCGAACTGGTGCCTTTCGCCACCATGCTCGTGATCGCCGCGGCCTTCTGCGCGCCGCCGATCGCCTGTATGTATTTGCCTAAAATTTCATCGGGCGATGGTTGGTCCTTGGCCGGCTCTACCGCGTCATCCAGTTCGTCTTCGGGAGGCGCGCCGTAGATTGCGCCGAGGTCGGGAGTTGTCTTGGGGTGATCGCCGCCGCGATGGCATGAAAAGCACGTGACCACCTGTTTGCCGCCGAAGTAGTTCTTATTGATCCCTTGCATGATCACGACCATGCGGCGGGCGGTGCGCTTTTTCTCCGTCGTATCGAGCGCGTAGTCGGCCCACGATTTATCGCTGAGCGAATGGCAGTTCTCGCAGGAGATACCGAGCGCGGCCGAAAAAATTCCCATGGTGCCCATGAATTCGTCGACCGGGATGCCCTTCAGCACCTGGATGTTTTTAAAAACGTCCTCCGACATCAGAGGCTTCGCCGCGGGGGATTGAGCGAATGCGCAGACGGTAGTAAGAAGTAAAGTCCCGAGCCACGAGATCCCGCGAGTCGCGACGGTTCGGAAAGAGCGATTTGAAAATGGCATGCCGGTTTTCCTTCCCGCGCGTCGGCAGAGCTTCCGCGGCGGGTTTGAACGAATGTATGATGGCCAGCTTAGGTTCGCCTGAAGGCTGAACCCCGAAGCGCGCCGCACAACCCTCTCACTGCACAACTTGGAGCAGCATAGCACACGATTCTTGCGATTCCCTGAAGGGCGGAAAGACGATGTGGCTCGAACGCCGGGGCGCGCCTAGGCGCGTATAGAGGCGGCCGGCTGGGCGACAGGCGTGGGCTTTTTGGCGGTCCACATCTTCACGCGATAGGCCATGAGGACGGCGAGCATGCCTGCGTACATGAGCGGTTCCCGGACGTCGGATTTCACCAGCCAATAGTAGTGAATGATTCCGGCGAGCGTCGCGAAATAAATCAGCCGGTGCAGGCGCTGCCAGTTCTTGGGACCCATGCGCCGCACCATCCCGGCCGTGGAGGTGACCGCGAGCGGAATTAACATCAAAAGTCCCGCGGTTCCGGCCATGATGTATAAGCGCTTGGCGACGTCCGCGAAGATCGCGCGCAGGTTGAACATTTGATCGAAGGTCAGATACATCATCAAATGCACGACCACGTAAAAGAAGGCGAACAACCCGAGCATGCGGCGGAAGCGCGTGAGCAGGGGCTGGTTAAAGATTTTTCGCAGCGGTGTCACGCACAGGGTGATCAGCAGAAAACGAATCGCCCAATCGCCTGTATTGTGCTCGATATACTCAACCGGATTGGCGGTCAGGTGGCCTTCGAAGCCGCGCAACACGAGTAGCGCCGCCGGAATCAGGCACACGACAAACAGCGACCGCTTCGTCCAGGGATTAAATAAGATTTTCTTCCACACGGGCCAAGGTGCGCGGAGATTCGCGTATTTAGTAATTCTTCTTGAGGTCCATGCCCGCGTAAAGGCTAGCCACTTGATCGGCGTAGCCGTTAAACATCAGGGTCTTGACGCGGAACAGTTCGCCGATGCGGCGCTCGGACGCCTGGCTCCAGCGCGGGTGATCCACTTGCGGATTCACGTTGGAGTAGAAGCCGTATTCCCGGGAGTTGGCGATGTTCCAGGTGGTGGGGGGCTCTTTCTCGACCAGCGTAATCTTGACGATCGATTTAATTCCCTTAAAGCCGTACTTCCACGGCACAACCAGGCGGATCGGAGCGCCATCCTGATTGGGGAGCGTTTCGCCGTACATTCCGACAGCGAGAATCGCAAGCGGATGCATGGCTTCATCCAGACGCAAACCTTCGACGTAGGGAAGCTCGATGCCCGCGTACTTGGCCTTGGGCATTTGCTTGGGGTCGTATAAACTCTGGAAGGCCACGTACTTGGCCTTCGAGGTCGGTTCCACGTGCTTCAGCAGGGCGTTCAGCGGGATGCCGTCCCACGGGATCACCATCGACCAGGCCTCGACGCAGCGCATACGATAAATGCGCTCTTCGATCGGAGTGAGTTTCATGATCTCGTCAAGATCGAACGTGCGGGGCTTATTCACCAGACCGCCGACCTGGACTTTCCAGGGAGATGTAATCAGCGTTTTCGCATACACGGCCGGCTCTTCTTTGCCGGTCCCGAACTCGTAGTAATTGTTGTAATGCGTCGCGTCGTCCTTGGAGCTGATCTTCTCGTTGACGGAGTAGGAGCTTTTCACCACGCCGTCGAGCTTCATCGTGGCCTTCGCGCGAGAAGGCAGAGCGAGCGCGCCCAACGCAGCCGAGCCCGCGGCAAGGAACGAGCGCCGGTTCAGATAATCGCCCTTGGACGTGATTTCGGACGACCGAATGTCCGCTGATTTCCGAATGAGCATAGTAATGAGCCTCTAACCAAATCTTAACGCCAATGGCGAAAGGGGTGGGAACGCACTCACGTCACCCGGATTACGGTGCGTCCCCGCACGGCGCCTGCGAGGATCTTTTCACCGGCTTCGATGACGCCCGCGAGCGGAACTTCTTGCATCATGCTTTCGAGCATCGGAATCGGGAGGTCGTGCGCCAGCCGCTCCCAGATTTCGAGACGCTCTTCCCGCGGAACGGTTACGGAATTGATGCCGAGAAGATTCACGCCGCGCAGGATAAACGGGAAGACGGTGGTGTTCAGCGTGGGGCCTCTGGCCAGGCCGCAGGCCGCGACGCTCGCCCCGATCTGGAGCGTGCGCAGGATGCCGGCGAGCGTTTCGCCGCCCACCGTGTCGATTGCGCCGGACCAGCGCTCGGAATCCATGGGGCGTTTGGAGGGCGCGGATAAGGCTGCGCGGTCGATAATCCCGCTCGCACCGAGGGAGCGAAGATAGGGCGCAAGATCCGCGCGTCCGGTAGAGGCAAATACGCGGTAGCCGAGCTTCGCGAGGATCGCGATGGCGACCGAACCCACGCCTCCGGCCGCGCCCGTAACGACGACGTCCCGGGTGGCAGCGGGCATGACGCCGTGGCGCTCAAGCGCAACCACACATTGCATAGCGGTGAATCCCGCCGTGCCGATTCCCATCGCCTGCCGCAGGCTCAGTCCCTCGGGCAATCGGACCAGGTGGCGCGCGTCGATACGGGCGAACTCGGCATAGCCTCCCCAGATGGTTTCCGATAATCCGCAGCCGGTGACGACCACGGAATCCCCCGCTGTCCAGAAAGGCGAACTCGATTCCTCGACTACGCCGGCCAGATCGATCCCCGGCACCATGGGGTACTTGCGGATCACACCCGGCTTGCCCGTGACCGCGAGTCCGTCTTTGTAATTCAGGCTGGAATACTGGACGCGGATCAGCACTTCGCCCGCGGGCAACGAGGCGAGGTCAAGATCGCGGAAAGAAACGTTTGTCTTTCCCTCTTCCTGAGTTGCGAGCAGGGCCTTAAAGGTAGACATGCGCCTGTCCTCAAGGATATTGGATTTTCCGACGATAAGCGGGGGCGGCTTTCAGCCTTTGAGGAGCAGAAGAACCGGAGGGATTGAAGAGACATGAATTGTCCAGATTGCGGCGCGGCGATGCACGTGGCGAAGAGCAAGGATTGCCTGATTTGCGACTACTGCGGGTCCACCCATTTCCCCGATCCGAACCCGGACGGCGTGCGCGTCCTGGGAGAGCCGACCGAATTTCCGTGCCCGCGCTGCACGGTTTCTCTGGTGCTTGCTTCGCTCGCCGGAGCGCAGGTGGAGTATTGCAACCAGTGCCACGGGCTGCTGGTCGACATGGAGGTTTTTCTCGCGGTGCTCGAGGAGCTGCGCTCGCGCCATGAACATTCCGAATATGCCGGCCAGCAACCGGATTGGCGCGATCTGGACCGGCACACGTCCTGTCCGCGGTGCCGTCAGCAGATGGACACCCACCCCTATTGCGGGCCTGGGAACGTGATCATCGATACCTGTGAAACGTGCTCGCTAAACTGGCTCGATTACGGCGAACTACAGAGAATTGTCCGAGCCCCGGACGGGCACTATCAGATCGCGATTGACGAAGATGAACGGGACAAGATGGAACTGGATGAGATGACCCAGGACCATTCGTGACGGCTGCTCAGCGGATGCCGTTTTAGCGGATCGGCTGCCCGCTAGCGCACCACTCCCGCCATGGGACTGCTTGCGGAAGCGTAGAGTTTTTTCGGCATGCGCCCGGCAAGAAACGCGTGGCGTCCGGCCTGCACCCCGAGCTTCATGGCGGTCGCCATCTGCTCGGCGTCCTCCGCCTCGGCGATAGCGGTGTTCATGAGCACGCCTTCGAAGCCCAATTCCATGGCGATCGCGGCATCAGAGGCGGTTCCCACGCCCGCGTCGACGATCAGAGGGACTTCCGTGATCATCTCGCGCAGGATCCGCAGATTGGTGATGTTTTGAATGCCCAGACCACTTCCAATGGGTGCTCCCAGAGGCATGACGGCCGCGGCTCCGGCGTCGATCAGGCGGCGGGCGTTGACCAGATCATCGTTGGTGTACGGCAGCACCACAAACCCTTCCTTCGTGAGGATACGTGTGGCTTCGACGAGGCCCTGGTTATCGGGAAACAAAGTTTTCTGATCGCCGATCACTTCGAGCTTGACCCAATTTGAAAGCCCGACCTCGCGGCCCAGGCGCGCCGTGCGGACCGCTTCGTCGGCGGTGTAGCACGCTGCCGTGTTCGGCAAAAGAAAGAACTTGTCCCTATCGATATAGTCCAGAAGAGACTCCTTGGACCGATCGGTCAGGTTCACCCGGCGCACCGCGACCGTGACCACCTCAGCACCCGACGCGGCGTGGCAGCGAGCCATTTCGGGGAAGCTGCGGTACTTTCCTGTGCCCACAAAAAGGCGCGAGTGAAAGGTTCGTCCGGCGATGGTAAGCGTATCCATAGCTCTCTTCTTGTACCTCTGCTCCATTCTATTCCTCCTTCCCGGGCCACGGAAAAAGGAAGCCTACGGCTTTACGACGCCGCCGGCGGGTGAAGCGCGGTCCAGGCCCGGAAATTGGCCCGAGACCCTCCTGCAAGGAATGTCTTAGAAGGGTGCTACGGGGGTGGTAACCGGCCCTGCAGGAAAGCTGCCGATCGGCCGAAAGATAAGGGAAGCGTCATGAACAAAAACAATTTAGTGAAATTACTGGGTGTTGCCCTGGTGGTGGCGATTATTTCAACAGGCCTGTTTTATGGTCTTTTCGCCACCCGGCTCAGCAGCAGCACCGGAAGCGGACACACCATGGTGGTGGCGGCGCGCGCCCTGAAGCCGGGCACCGTGATCGCCGAAACCGACGTCAAAAGCATGCCGTGGCCGGGCGAGCGCTTGCCCCAGGGGACGTACGGCACGCCGCAGGAAGTGGTGGGGTCGACCGTGTTCGATCCGATCGCATCTGAGGAGCCGGTCCTGGCGGCGCGTCTCGCGTCTCCACAATCGGGCGGAGGAACCGGTGTGCCCGAAGGGATGCGGGCGGTGTCGATTCATGTCGCCGATTCGACGGGTGTCGTGGCGCTGTTGCGGGCGGGACAAAAAGTGGACGTCCAGGTGGTGATCGGGCGCGGCGTAAAGCCGGGGGACACGGAAGTCCGCACGGCGCTCGAAAACATGACGGTCCTCGCGGTGGGATCGCAGCCGGAGCAGAGCTCGCAAGGACACAACGTGCCGGTGATTACTTTGCTCGCGAAACCGGCCGAGGCGGATATCCTCGCGGCCGCCGATTCCGGCGCGGTCATTCGCCTGGCGTTGCGCAATCCCCTGGATAATACGACACGCGCACGCGACGTGCTGCCGCTCGGAAACGTCATGCGCAGCGCGCGCTAAGGCCACCGCCCCCGGAGAAATCATGATTCTCGCCTCATCCCTCGCATTCTTCCTGATCGTTTTCCTGATCGGCTCCATCGTGACGGCGGTCGCGTGGATGGCGTTTCTGAAGATGCGTGCGGAACAATCGGAGGCGGCGGAAGCGGCCCGCGAGGCCGCGCTGGTTTCCGAACCCGTTCGTCCGGCGGCCGACCCGGCGCGTGCGGCGGATCCGGAATTCGACTCGTTCCTGCTACGAAGCGAACGTTTCAGCACGATTACGTTTTGGGACAGCATGCTGGCCCGGTTCGATTTCGTCGCGATCCTGAAGACGCATTGCGAGCAGGCCCAGCTTGACTGGTCGGTGGGGCGCCTGACGAGCATGATGCTGCTGTTCGGCGCGATCGGCTTCGCCATCCTGATGCGCTTCGTGCCGATGTGGACCGCGACGCTCGGCGCTACGGCGATCGCCATCTCCCCTTACTTCTACATCAATCATCGCCGCCAGAAGCGCTTTCAACGCTTCCGGGAGAATTTTCCGGACGTTCTCGATTCGCTCGCGCGGGCGCTGCGCGCGGGCTATCCACTCTCCGCCGCCATGGAAATGATCGCCGCGGAAACCGCGCCTCCGGTATCGGAGGAAATGCGGCGGACGTCGGCGGAAGCAAATCTGGGCCGCGGCTGGCCGCACGCGCTGGAGAATCTGGGCAAGCGGGTGCCCTTGCTCGAAGTGCACATGTTCATCTCCGCCGTGCAGTTGCACGCGCGCACGGGCGGGAAGCTCAGCGAGGTGATGGGAAACATGGCCGAAAACATGCGCGAGTCGATCGCCTTACAGGGTGAAGTCCGCTCGCTTGCGGCGTATGGGAAGCTGACCGGAATGGTGCTGACGATTCTCCCTATCGCGATCGCGCTGCTGATGATGTACGTCAATCCGGGCTACATGGACGTGCTTTTTCATCATCCCTGGGGTAAGGATATGATCGCGGCCGCGGCGTGCTGTCTGGTGCTCGCGCATTTCGTGATCCGCAAGATTGTCGATATTGAAGTTTAGGGCTTTGAATAGCAGGGTCTAAAAAACATGGCGTTGCTTATCGGACTGTTCCTTTTCATCGTCGCCGCCGTGACTGCCGCGGGATACGTATTCGTGCTGCGCCCGTCGAGCACGGACGCCGATCTGCCGCTGCCCTCCGGCCTCACGCTCGGGCAAGCCGATCTGCCGCGCGCGCAGGCCGCGGTGTTCGACGCCTTCCGCCTGCTCGGCGAAGCGCTGCCCGGTTCCGGCGATCAGACCGAGATGCGCCGCCAGTTGGTGGCGGCGGGTTATCGCTGGCCTTCGGCCGTATCAATTTTCCTGGGGATCAAGGCGGCTTCCGCCCTGCTGCTGGGGGTAGCCGCGGCGTGGGGCGCTGCGGTGGGACGGTCCTCCGGACTGGGCGGAGCGGCGCTGGCCTTATTGTGCGGCGCGGGTTTCGGATATCTGCTTCCGGACCATATTTTGGGCCGGCTGGTGCGGCGGCGGATCGAGCAGATGCGCCATGGGCTTCCCGCAGCGCTCGACCTGATGGTGCTGGCGATTGAAGCGGGCCAGGGTCTGGACGCCGCGATTCTGGACACGAGCCGCGGATTGCGGATCAGCCACCCGGCGCTCGCGTCGGAATTCACGCAGCTGCAGCTGGAGTTGAAGGCGAACACCACGCGCGCCGACGCTCTGCGCAATTTCGCGGCGCGCAGCCGCGATATCGAAGTGCGCAAGTTCGCGAACCTGTTGATCGACACCGACCGCTTCGGCACAAGCCTCGGCCCGGCGCTCAAGACCCACGCGCGCTATCTGCGGATTCGCTTCCGGCAAATCGCGCAGGAGAAAGCCCGGAAGATCGGAGTCAAACTCATCTTCCCGGTGTTCTTCCTCATCTTTCCCTCGGTGATTCTGGTCACGTTAGGACCCGCCGTGCTCCTGCTGATGACGCAGATGAAAAGTCTGATGAATTTCTAGGACAGCCCGCGGCGCCAACTCCGCGCCTCCTTTTTGAACCCCCTTCTTTAGTCCCCGCCTACACACCCGCCGCGCGGGTGGAGCTCCTGTAGCGAACCAGCGCCTTGGGCGCGGCTTCGGGCAACGCCAGTACGGGCTGGAATGTCACATGGGCGCTTGAACCCGAGGACGCCGGCGCAGCGATTTGCCGCGTTTTTGCAACTCCGGCCTTTTCGGCAAACGCCATCAGGAACCGGCTGAAGGTGCTTCGGCTTTTCACCGGCTTGCCGCACAACTCCGCGGCAAAGGATCGGAACTCCGCTCCGAGCGCGGAATTGAACCGGACGGCGCGCCCTTCCCGGTTGGCCGCCAAGGTCTCGGAATAGTGATTACGGATGACCTTGCAAACCGGCATCCCTATCAGGCCTTCGATTTGCTTCGTGGTCAAGTCTTCGTTGTTGGCTTTTCTGTTGTGAACCACAAGGACGCGCTCGATCAGCTCGTTGCTCTTCAGGATCTGGGCCTTTTCGAGAAGCAAATGTAAAGAGGTAACCTCGCTCGTGGATACCAGGAAGATGCGGTCGGCAAAACGCATCGCGTCCAGGCAAAACGGTTCCAGATTCCCGGAAAAATCGAAACAAACCACGTCGTACGCCGCCCGCCAGAAATCCATCAGACGGAGCAGAACGTCGGGATCGAGGTTGCACCGCACGGAGACCCTTCCGGCATGAAGAACATCCAGGCCATCGTGAACCTCGGTCACCAACTGCGGCCACAGCACCTCGTCCAGCTCCGCTATGCGCTGCGCGGCGTCACGGATCGACGCCGGATTTTCCAGCTTGAGCATGAAGCGAACCATGCCGGAGGTCAGATCCCCATCCACGAGCAACACGCGGCTGCCTTCGCGGGCGAGCGCCGCGGCCGTATTGATGGCGACGGTGGATGCTCCCACGCCGGGCTTCGAAGGGAGGAAACACAACACCTTGCCCAATCGGGGGATCGCGTCTTTCATGGGCCTGGCGATCAGCCGATCAACCACGTCTCCCACATCCTGCGGGTCGAGCGGCTGGAAGATCACTTCCCGAACGCCGGCGCGCATAAAGGGAAGCAGGGAAGCCGCTCCCAGATTGGTGGCCGGGTGCAACATCACGACGGGCAGATCCGGATAGGTGTGCTTGACGTAGTCGACCAGGTCCAGGATCGGGGCATCGCCGTCGCTCGAGACGAACAGAGCGTGAGGCGCATGGAAGTGGAGATGACGATCGAGCTCCACCTTGCCGGGATTGCCCACGAAGGCGTGCCGGACGGCCACGTCGTTCCGGTCGGCCAGCACTTGGGCCAGGTCCTCAACCACCTGCTCTTCGGGGCAAATGACCGAAATCTTAAACACGCGCTTGCTGACGGCTGGAACCGATGACTCGGGAGCGACCGTTTCCGTGCCGTGCGGCGCTGCTACCGCTGTTGTTGTGCCGATCTGTGGTCGAAGAATGGTAGTTACCTCCCACGAGAAGCTTATCCGGCGCGATGAAGGGTTCCCATAGGCCGCCGGGCCTGTTTTGGTACTCCCTCTGTCATGGTTTTTGAGTCCTATGAATCGGCCCAGTCTTGCGAGTTCGTCCCAGTACTTCGGGTGAAGCGGACGCGGTTCGATGCTATCGGCTGGGTGGGATCGATCCGCCTACCGCGCACAGAAGACAGGATTTAAATGGCGGGACTGTGAATCACCGGGTGCATTCGGATCCGCTTCTACGCCAATTCGTCGGCGGGTTCGGACACCATGCGGAATCCGAGCCCCGCGCACACCTCTTGCATGGGATGGTTGCTGCCGAGGATCTCCACCGTCACGCGGTCCAGTTTTTCGATGCGCGCAATTTCGATCAGGCGCCGCGCGATCTCTGTTCCTAAACCGCGGTGCTGATATTCGTCGACGATGAGCACCGCGAGTTCGGCTTCATTCCGCAGGTGCTCTTTGCCCAGGCGTCCCACCGCGAGAATCTCGGGCTCGCTTCCGTTCGCACCACGGCGCTCGGCCGCGAGGACGATATCGCGATCGTAGTCGCTGAAACAGACTCGCAGCAGGCGCTCGTGGGAAGTCCTCTGGTCGAGAGAAAGAAACTGGAAGTAGCGCTGATACACGCTGCGCTCAGAGATATGCTCATGAAAGCGCGTGATCAGCCCCTCGTCTTCCGGACGAAGCGGACGAATGAGGACTTCCTCGCCGTCGTCGAAGCGCCACGGCTTCACATACTGAAGAGGATACGGGCGGATGGCGGGGATGGGACGAGGCGCGGCATCCTGTGAATAGAGCACCACGCGGGCATCGAGCGCGAGGAGTCCGCTGGGGGACGCGAGCAGCGGATTGATATCGATTTCCTTGATCCCCGGCTGTTCGATCACCAGATAGCTGAAGCGCACGAGGAGTTCCTCGAGCGCCGCCAGATCCACGGGTTTGCGTCCCCGCACGCCGCCGAGCGCGGTGAAAATTTTGGTCCGCTCCATCAGCAGGCGCGCCAGAGTGGAGGTGAGCGGCGGAAGCCCGACGGCGCTGTCCTTATACACTTCGACCAGCTGGCCGCCGCTGCCGAACATGAGAACCGGCCCGAATTGCGCATCCACGCTCGCGCCCAGAATCAGCTCGTAGCCATCGATGCGCACCATGCTCTGCACGGTCACACCCAGAAAATGTTCGCGTCCGGCCAGGCGCGCGACGGATTGCTCGATCGCCGCGAATCCCGCGCGGACCGCGGCCTCGTCCGCCAGATTGAGCTGGACGCCTCCGACATCGGTTTTGTGCGTGATCGTCTCCGAGTGAAGTTTCAACACCACCGGATAGCCGATGCGCTTCGCCGCCTGGACGGCCTCGTCCGCGCTGGTTGCGATCTCCGTGGCGACGGTCGGGATGCCGTAGGAAGCGAGGAGGCTCTTCGATTCCATTTCGGTGAGAAGCGTCCGGCCCTTGCTGCGCGCGGTCTGGATGAGCTCGGCCGCCTGAGCACGGACGTTTCCGCGCTCGCCCGGAGCGTAGTCCTCAAACATCGCGGGAGTTTCGTAGAGCGCCTGGAGATTGGCGCTGTAGCTCCACATGAGATGGAACACCCGTGCCGCCGAATCGGGATAACCATAGGCCGGAATTCCCGCCTTAGTGAGCGTGGCGATCCCCGGGGCGACGTCCAGCCCTCCCATCCAACTCGCGAGCACCGGCTTTCCAGGTACCTTCGCGTACCGGGTCATCTGCTCGGCGACGGCGGAGGGATCCGTTAAGCCGGTCGGAGCCAGGATGATCAGGAGGCCATCCGTGGCCGGATCGTGCACCGCGGCTTCCACGGCGTTGGTATACCGCTCTGCGTCGGCGTCTCCAATAATGTCGATCGGATTCTGATGGCTCCAGTGACGCGGCAGGCATTGATCGAGCCGCTCTATCGTCGCCGGGGCAAGCTCGGCGAGGCGTCCGCCATCGGCGAGCAGGGTATCGGTGGCCAGGACCGCGGGCCCGCCGGAGTTCGTCACCATCGTCAGCCGGGGGCCCTTTGGACGCGGCTGCTTGTCTAAAGCCTCCGATAGATTGAACAATTCGGCGATGGTATTCACCCGCACCACGCCGCAGCGCCGGAAGGCTGCATCGAGCACGTCGTCCTGGCCGGTGAGAGCTCCGGTGTGGGAGGCGGCGGCCTTGGCCGCGGCCGCCGTGCGCCCGGGTTTCAGCACGATGATCGGTTTCGAAAGCGCCACTTCCCTCGCGGCGGATAGAAAAGACCGCGCATCGCCGACCGATTCCATGTAAATCACGATGCTGTGGGTCTGAGGATCGTCGCCCAGGTACTGGATCAGATCGCCCCAGCCGACGTCCAGCATGGAACCAACCGAGACAAACGCGCTGAAACCGACCATCTCACGGTGGCTCCAGTCCAGAATCGCGGTACAGAGGGCCCCGCTCTGACTGATAAATCCGAGGTGTCCGGGACGCGCCATGGAATTTGCGAACGTCGCGTTCAGGCCGTGATGCGGACTCATGATGCCCAGGCAATTCGGGCCTACGATCCGCATATTGCCGGTGCGCGCCTCGCGCAGGACCGCTTGCTCCAGGCTCGCGCCCCGCTCGCCAATTTCCTTAAAGCCGGCGGAGATAATAATGGCGCCCTCCACGTTTTTCGCCGTACACTCCGCGACAATTCCCGGAACCGTACGGGCCGGAGTGACGATCACCGCCAGGTCGACCGTCCCGGGGACGGCTCCGATGCTCGGATAGCACGGCAGCCCGAACACCGTGGAGCGCTTCGGATTGACTGGAAAAATTTGGCCCGGGAACGCCGCGCATTGGAGATTCGTAACGATCGTATGGCCCACACTCGACTTCTCTTCGGTTGCGCCGATGACCGCAACATTGCGGGGCCGAAAAAAGACGTCGAGGGGCGCGGAGCGGGGAACAGGGCTGCGGAATGAATCGCGAGAACCTTCCCGGTTTTCGGAGATATCTTCGGGCGCAGTCACTAGTTCCAGTCTCATGCAACCAGAGTACGTGACTTAAAGACCGAGTTGCTCTCGGAAAGCTCCCTATTCTCGCGGGTCTAGAACCAATCGCTGCGGTAGGCAATCCACCAGCTGAGGACGCATAGAGGGAGCGTCGCGCCCAAAGCCCACCACATCGGGAGCACGAAATCGGCAATCAATCCAAGGATCGTGAATGTGATCCAGAAGATCTTTCGTTCCACTGCCCCCAAGTCTAGCGTGATCGGGCGTGGCAGATTGCCCGATTGTGAAGACTTTACTTCGTGCCCTGATCCCGGCAAGCCGGATGGCCGCAACTGCAGATGATATCCGAGGTTTTAGCCTCTCCTTCGCACCAGGTACTGCAGTAATCGCTATCCTTCCGGGCCTGACAACGGCAGCTCGGGTGGGCGCACTTCTTCGTGTCCATGACTTTTCGTCCTTTCTGTGCCGCGACTAGACGAGCTCGCGAATTTTTTCAGAGACAATCGATTTCAGAATCTTGCCGCGGTCGGGCGTTCCCTTGGCGACGGATTCGGCGAAATGGAGCGCTTGATCCGCCTTGATATTCGCCGGAAAGGGCGGAAGATACGGATCGACCACGGCTTCGATCAACACAGGGCCTTTGTGATGAAGGGCTTCTTCCACGACGCGCTCGGCCCGGGCGGGATCCTCAAGCGTAAATGCGGCCAGACCGCACCCGCGGGCGACAGCCGCGAAATCGATGGGCTGCAGATCGCAGGCGAACTCAGGATTTCCCAGGAACACCATCTGCTCCCACATAATTTGCCCCAAATAATTATTCTTGATGACAACGACCTTGATCGGCAGGCGGTATTTCACGCAGGTCGCCAATTCAGCCATCAGCATGGATAGGCCGCCGTCGCCCACAAAGGCCACCACGGTCCGTTCCGGATAGGCAATCTGCGCGGCAATCGCATATGGAAGGCCGCAGGCCATCGTCGCGAGCGTGCCTGAGCAGGAATGAAGCTGTCCGCGCTTGGCCGGAATGTGGCGGGCCCACCACGTAGTGATGGTCCCCGAATCGCTGGTGACGATAGCGTTTTCCGGGAGTTGCTTGCCGATTTCATGCGCCACCACTTGCGGCTTCATTGGCTTTTCCATGTTGGTCGCCTGCGTCAGCATGGTTTTCCGCCACTTGTTCATGCCCTCCTGCGCCTGCTCCAGGAATCGCCGGTTCCTCTTGCTATGCAGCAAAGGCACCAGTGCGGTGAGTCCGCCTTTCGCGCCGCCGACCAGTCCCACTTCCACTGGATAGCGCAAGCCGATGCGGGCCGGATCGATATCCAGTTGAACAGCCCGCGCCTGGCCGGGCTTCGGAAAGAATTCGATGTAAGGAAAGGAAGAGCCGACGATGAAAAGCGTGTCGCAGTCGCGCATCGCCGCTTCTGAGGGCTCGGTTCCCAAGAGTCCGATGCCACCGGTCGTGTAAGGGCTGTCGTCGGGAACGCAGGCCTTCCCGAGCAGCGCTTTGACAATGGGCGCACCCAGGAGCTCGGCGATGAATTCCAGTTCCTCTCCCGCTCCCAGGGCGCCTTGGCCGGCCAGAATCACGATCTTCTTCCCTTGGTTCAGGATCTCGGCGGCCTTTTGGAGATCTTCCTTCGCGGGCAGCTCGATCCGTTGCGGCCGCACCTGGGATACGTGATTGGTCTTGTTTCTCTTGGACCGGGCGTCGTCTTTCAGTTCCTGATCCTGAATATCCACGGGAATCGTGATGTGGGCAACGCTCCGGTAGCTGAGCGCCGTCCGGCAGGCGAGTTCCGTGACATTGCGCGCGTGCGCCGCACCCATGATGCGCTCGTTATAGCAGGCGACGTCCATGAATAATTTATCCAGAGCGACGTCCTGCTGCGTGTGAGTACCGAGCAGATCGTGAAACTGCAAACCGGTGATCGCCAGCACTGGCACGCCGTCGAGCTTGGCGTCGTAAAGCCCATTGAGAAGATGAATGCCGCCCGGTCCGGAGGTCGCGAGACAACATCCGAGCTTCCCAGAGAACTTGGCGTAGGCACATGCCATGAAAGCCGCGGATTCTTCGTGACGAACCTGCACAAATCGCAGTTTCTTTTCTTCCTGGCGTTTGCGGATGGCTTCCATGACGCCGTTGATTCCGTCGCCGGGAATGCCAAAAATCGTATCCACCCCCCACTCCCCCAGCGTGTCGATCAAAATATCCGCGGTCGTCGGCATCGCGTCTCTCCTTTCGAGCACAATCGTTCCCAGCACGTTTGATCCTTCCGGGCGCGGACGGATACACACCCATTTCCCGACGCGATGGAACGTAACGTGCTCCGGTTCCGCGGGAGGGTTTATGCCTGAGAAGAAAACGCAGGAGCGGGCCAAAGCGGATGAGCGTGAGGGAAAATCGCCGTCCACGCAGGCCGGCGAATTTGTTCGGGAAGAAATGGATCATATTCGAGAGGGCAAGCACGGAGCCCGGTCCTCGAAACAGGCAATTGCGATAGGGCTCTCGAAAGCGCGCCGGGCCGGTGTAAAACTGTCGCCGCCCAAAGCAGGCACATCGGCGAAAACGAAGGCACAAGCAGCGCGCGACAGCGAGCGCGGACAGGCTTCGCACGGCAAAGCCCCGTCGGCAAAAAGATCGCGTGCAAGCTCGGCCGCACTCAAGCGCGAAGGGTCGAGCGCGGCCTCCCGGGAAGCTCTTTCGCGCCAGGGACGTTCCGCGGCGAAAAGCCGGAGCGCGGCCAGCCGGAGCCAATCTGCTCGAAAAGCCGCTCGTACATGGGCGCGGGGACGCTAGATCAACTTATCCGGGGTAATCGGCAGATCGCGAATCCGCTTCCCGTGAGAAGGATACTAGATCTCTTCTAGGAGAAGTTTCGACAACGCTGGACCACCCTGCTCAGTAGGGCCGGGCGGCCGGTTAAAAGTAAGGTGCAAAATAAAGGAGAGACGGCGGGGAACCAGAATAGGCCGGCCGCATGGCCGATCAACCCGTCAATTCAAAGGGACCGGCGTTTGCCTCGAGGGCCGGCAGCGAGACGTAAAAGGTCGTCCCCTGTCCCGTCTCGGATTCCACCCAGATGCTGCCCCGGTGTATTTCCACGATCCGCTTGCACGCAGCGAGCCCGATGCCGGTTCCGGGATATTCGCGGTCCGAATGCAGCCGCTTAAAAACGTGGAAAACCGTCTCGGCGTATTGCATATCGATGCCGATGCCGTTATCGCGAATCGCAAGGACCCAGCGCTCTTCGGCGGGCTGCACCCCGATGTGGATCCGCGGCGGCGCGGCGGAGCGATATTTGATCGCATTTCCCACGATATTTTGAAACAACTGAACCAGTTGAGCGCGACGTCCCGGAACTGCCGGAAGCGGATCCGACGTGATGGTCGTGCCGGTGTCGCGAATCGCGGCCTGTAAATGGAACAGCGTCTCGCCGAGGACGTCCTGCAAATCCACCGTGCCGTCCATGTCGCCCAAAACCGAAAGCCGCGAGTAGCTGAGAAGATCTCCAATCAGGGTTTCCAATTTGGTCACGCCGGATTGAATAAAGCGGATGTATTCGAGCGTCCGCTGATCCACGTTGGCGCGTTGGGCCATCAGTTCGGTGAAGCTCGATATACTGCGGAGCGGTTCCTGGAGATCGTGACTCGCCGCGTACGCGAACAGCTCCAAATCGGAATTTAATTGCGTCAAGGCCGCGTTCGAATGCTCCAGATCGATTCGACTCTTGAGGAGTGCCTTTTCCGCTTCGTGCCGGGCGGAGATATCCCGGAAGACCAGCACCACGCCCAGCAGAGCGCCATCGACATCGCGAATCGGGGCGGCGCTATCGTCGATGGGGATCTCCCGGCCGTCACGCGCCAGCAAGACCGTATGGTTGGCCAATCCCGTCACGACTCCCGAACGAATTACTTTGTCGACAGGGTTCTCCACGGTCTGACGCGTCTCTTCGTTCACGATGCGAAATACCTGTGCCAGAGGGACGCCAAGTGCGGACTCATCTTTCCAGCCCGTGAGCTGCTGCGCCACCGGGTTCAGGAACGTAATGCGGCCTTCCAGATCGGCGACCAGCACGGCGTCGCCGATGCTGGCGAGCGTCGTATGAAAACGATCGCGCGCGCGAACAACTTCGTTTTGACTTTCTCTCAACTCACGAATCAGCGCTTCCCTGGTTTTGGTGGCGTAATGAATGACGACGATCGCGACGGCGAGAAGACCGAATAAGAGAATGCTGCCCGCGGCGCTGACAAATCGGAGCCGCGCCGCACTCTGATCGGCCGCACGTTGGAAAGAGTCGCGCGGCACGGTCACCGACTGCACCAGCGCGGCGCACACCGTTCGAATCTGGTCCATGGTCGCCTTGCCGCGGCCTTCCCGTACGACGCGCAGCGCGCCCGCGGCGTCGCCGCCTTTCCGTAAGTCGATCGTCTCGCTGAGCTCCGCGAGCTTCTGCCCGGTGAGCGATGTGAGGCGCTCCGCTGGTTGCCGGTCCGAGTCGTGCAAAAGGCCGGCCTTCAGCCCCGATAAGGCAGGGCCAATTTGCGCCAAGGCCTTGTTGTAGGGCTCTAAATACTCTTCCTGTCCGGTAAGCAGATATCCGCGCTGGCCGGTCTCCGCGTCGACGAGCAAGCCAACGAGCGAATTTACGTTGCCGACAACGGCGTCCGCCTGATTTCGTTGGATTTGGGAAGAGCGCAGCGCCCGGGCGTTCTGATAGATGAGCGCTCCGACGATGACCACCACAACGGCGGCCAAGGGAAGACAGATGCTTTCCAGAATTCTGGCCAGACGCAGGGTCACTAAGCACATAGTAACTCGCCGCTCAGTTCCGAACCGCTCCGGATTCGTCCGCTGGGCGGGTGGCATCCGGCCTGCTTCCATCGAGCCGCGAAAGAAATGAAATAATGCAGTTTCATGCCCTCCGTCGAATTTCGAAACGTGTCGTACGAAGTCGGCGGCCGGAAAATTCTATCCGAAATTAATTTCAGCGTAGCGCCCGGAGAAACTCTGGTGCTGCTTGGCCGGAGCGGATCCGGAAAGAGCACCGCGTTGAAGCTGACCAATGGAATGCTGTATCCCACGTCGGGCGAGGTTCTTGTCGAAGGCCGCTCGACAAGGCAGTGGGACCCGATCCAGCTCAAGCGCCGGATCGGCTATGTGATCCAGGATGTGGGCCTGTTTCCGCACTTCACCGTGGCTCGTAATATCGGCCTGGTTCCGAGACTCGAAGGCTGGGCCGAGGCCGATGTGGATCGCCGGGTGGATCAGCTTCTGGAGACAGTCGGAATGCCGTCCGTGGAGTTCCGCGCGCGTTATCCGCGGCAGCTCTCCGGAGGCCAGCGTCAAAGGGTCGGCGTGGCGCGGGCGCTGGCCGCCGATCCGCCGGTGCTTCTGTTTGACGAACCCTTCGGCGCGCTCGACCCCGTGACTCGATTCGAACTGCAACAGCAGTTCCTCGATTTACAGCGCGACTTCAAGAAAACTTCCATTTTTGTCACCCATGACGTGCGGGAGGCGATGCGGCTCGGAAACAGAATCGTGTTGCTCGCGAAGGGCGCCGTGGAAACCGCGGCGACTCCCGAGGAATTCCGATTCGCGCGAAGCGAGGAAGCTCGTGCCTTTCTCGCGTGCGTGTGATCATTTTTGTCTCGATATTTTCTTTTTCTGTAACGGAGGTTCATGCGTTCCGATCTCGCCAGTGACATCGTCCGCTTAACGGGAGAGCATCTCACTCTAGTGGGGATTTCTGTGGCCCTTGCCATCCTGATGGGCGTCCCTTTGGGAATTCTGGTGGCGCGCCGGCCGGCCGCATGGCGCTGGCTGCTCGGATTGGCGAGCGTGGTGCAAACCATTCCCAGCCTCGCGCTATTCGGATTTTTGATTCCGCTGCCGTGGATCGGAGGGATTGGCAAGCGCAGCGTCATTGTTGCCCTGGTCCTTTACGGGCTTCTTCCGATTCTGCGAAACACCTACGTGGGAATCGTGAGCGTCGACGCCGCAGTGTGCGATTCCGCGATCGCCATGGGCATGACGGGCGGACAACTCCTGCGCCAGGTTCAACTGCCCTTGGCCGCCCGCACCATCATTGCCGGAATTCGCGTGGCGACCGTGACCACCATCGGGACCGCGACAATCGCCGCGGCGATTGGCGGGGGCGGACTAGGCGTCTTTATTTTTCGCGGCGTCGCGTCCGTGGATACCGCGCAGATCCTGGCCGGGGCGATCCCCGCCGCGGTGATCGCGCTCTTCGCGGATGGAGGATTGGGATGGCTGGAACGAAAGCTTTCGCCGGCATGAACTCTCTACGCAGTTTCCTCGCAACCGTTGTGAGCATCATCGGAGCGCTGAGTTCTTATGGATGCTCCACGCCGGGCGCAAAGCCGGTCATCCACGTGGGATCGAAAAATTTCACCGAACAGGTGGTTCTCGGTGAGATTATCGCGCAGCAACTGGAGCGTCGCCTGCCGGGTCAGAGGGTGCAGCGCGACTTGAACTTAGGCGGAACGTTGCTCGCGCAGCAGGCTCTCATCGGGCGTCAGATCGATCTTTACCCCGAATATACGGGCACCGCCCTCGCGGTGATTCTCAAGGATCCCAATCCTGCCGGCAATCGCCCCGCGGACGTCCTGGCGATGCTACGAGCGGAATACCAGCGCAAGTTTCATGTCGAATGGCTCGATCCACTCGGCATCGATAATGGATTCGCGATGGTCGTGAATGGTCCGCAAGCCCGGGCCGCGCATCTTGAGACACTCTCGGACGCCGCCAGCGCGCAGCCGTGGGTGCTGGGCGTGGGCTATGAATTCGAGCAGCGGAAGGATGGCTTGCCGGGCCTCGAGAAAGCCTACCACCTGCGTTGGAGCGGCCCGCCGAAGACGATGGATCTCGGCCTTCTCTACAAGGCCTTGCAGCAAGGGCAAGTCAGCATGATCGCGGCCAACGCGACGGATGGACTGCTGTCCAAAATGGATCTCAAAATTCTGCGCGATGACAAGCAGGCGTTCCCCCCGTACGAGGTTTGCATCGTAGCTAGGCAAGACACCATGCGTGAAATTCCCGGCATGCGGGAAGCGCTCAGCGAACTATCGGGCAAATTCAACAATGAGCGGATGCAGAAGATGAATTACGAGGTGGATGTCGAGCATCGCCCCGTCGCGCAGGTGGCTGTGGAATTTTTGCGGCGCGACAACGTGCAAAAGCTGCCTTGATGGAAATCGTGAAGAATATAGCAGCGGCCCGCCATTTAGTGCTCTATTGGGAGAGGTAACGGTATGCGCATCCTGGCTAATTTCGCGTTTCTGTTTTTGTTCCTGCTCCTCGTCGCCATCTGGCTGGTTAGCTGGTTAGCTTTCCATGTAGCCGGAGCCTTTATCCATTTATTGCTCGTGGTGGCCGTGATTGCCTTGGTGATCCATCTTTTCCGCAGGCGGCCGGTAGGCTGAAGCTTCTCAAAACAATAGATCTTGATCTTGCCTGAAGCCAATGGGAAAGCCTCTGTCTTTCCGGAAGATGAACCTCTCTGGGCTGATCTGCGTCTAAAATGCAGATGCCGACTATGCTGAAACCCGCGCGAGATATGCGTACGCTCGCGCAGTTCGCTTTTCGCACAGGACCGGTCCTGTGGAAGCGTATGGCCGAGGATCGGAAGCGCCGCGTGAAGGCGCCGGCCCATGTTCCCGACATTCGCGGCTGGCGGGAGGATGGCCTGCATGCGGCTTGGATCGGGCACAGCACTGTCCTGCTTCAAGTGGACGGCTTCACGATCCTTACGGATCCGGTGTTCAGCACGCGCATTGGAGTGAAAATCGGTCCGCATACGGTGGGCATGAAGCGCCTGGTTGCTCCGGCTCTGCCGATCTCCGCGTTGCCGGTCCCGGATCTGATCCTGCTCTCGCACGCGCATATGGATCACTTCGACCGGCCGAGCTTGCGGGAGCTGGAAAATGCCGGTACGACGGTTGTCACCGCCGCGCACACCAGCGATCTACTTCGCGTGAAGCGCTATCGTTCGGTTCACGAGCTGAAGTGGGATGAGACATGGCAGGTGGGCCCGGCCACGATTCGCGCGCTCGAGGTGAAACATTGGGGCGCTCGCACGCGCACGGATGTTCATCGCGGCTACAACGGATATCTGATCGAAGCCGGAGGGCACCGCATTCTGTTCGGCGGCGACACGGCGTACACGGACGCCTTTCGCAAAGTCCGCTCCGCGAAGCCCGTGGATCTGGCCATCATGCCCATTGGCGCCTACGACCCATGGATTCACGCGCATTGCAACCCAGAACAGGCTCTGGCGATGGCGCAGCACGCCGGCGCCGAGTTCATTCTGCCGGTGCATCATCGGACGTTCAAACTGAGCAGCGAAGGGTATGACGAACCGGTGGAGCGGCTATTACGGGCGACCCGTTCCGCTGAGGATCGCGTCGCGATCCGCGAAATCGGTCAGGAATTCCATCTCTAAACGTCTCACACGTCCAGAATTAGACGCAGGCGTTCGACATCAAGAGGGCTTTTTCGGGAACGGTAGTCCCGGCAGCGCGGGGGCGTTTGGAACCACGGGAGGCGTGGGCAACGTCGGAGTTCTGGGCACGCTCGGTGGAGCCGGTACGGAGGGAAGCGGCGGGACTCCGGGTGTGGGGATTGCGGACGGCTTCGGCACGGTGGGCAGCGGCGGGACTCCCGGCGCGGCCGGAACCGTGGGGAGCGGGGGGACGCCGGGCGCAGTCACAGGTAACGCGGAAGGCCTGGGCACCGAGGGCAGAGGCGATATCCCCGGCAGCGAACTTGGGACCGCAGGAACCGGAGGCGCTCCGAAAGGCGCGGACGAGGGCGCGACCGAAGGTTGGGGCACGGCGGGCATTGGGGGCATGCCGGGTATTTGCGGTGTCCCCGTCGACGGTAGCGGAGACGAACCGGGCGGTTTCGGTACGGAGGGAAGGCCCGGTGGAACGGGGATCGCAGACGGCGTCAGCCCCGCGGGTTGCGGGACGATGGGGGGAGACGGCATCGCAGGCAGCGCGGATGATCCCGGCAGGGGAGGCGCCGGCTGGATCACGCGATATCCCGCCGGAATTTCGAACGCGGAAGCCGGGGGCTGTAGCGCGGCGCAGTTGCAGACGCACACGCGCTCTCCGAAAATGCCAATCATCCGCGTCATGACGGGCATCTTCAGCTGAACGCTCGTCCACATTTCCCAGCTGAAGATCGGGCCGCCCGGCGGGAATAAGTAACGCAAACCCTCGGCTTCGAGTCCTTGAATGATAGCCCGGCCGAGCTGTTCGAGCGTTGGGATCACGCCTCCAAACGAGGGCGGCTGCGGCAGCCCCAACGCGAAATTCGGGAGACCCGGGATGGGCGGCATCCCCGGCGCACCGCCCATCAGAATACGGGCTTCGAGTGCGATGTGATCCAGCAAAATCCGCATCATCGTCAGCGGATTGATGATCATGGACATGGTGCCGAAATCGAGCCGCAGTTTTCCTTCGAGGGATCGAAACTGCTGGATCGCGAGTTGCATGGGATTCGCGCCCCCAAGCGAAGGGAAGGTTATCTCAATGCAGTTCGCGCAGGCCGCGGGCAGCTTTGGCAATACCGGAGTCGTCACGGCTTCCACAGAATAACATTTTGAAATGCGGCGGATTGCGGCGGGACCATGCGCCGGCTAAAAGCAAAAAGTGGTCCGTTTGAGCCGCGGAAGCACATGCCAGCGCGCTACCGCGCCACGTCGGCGACACAGTGGAATCCCGAAAGGTAGCCTTTCTGAAACACGGGGGGCGCGCCCTTTAGATCGAGTTGGAACGGAAGCGTAAGCGTCTTCCCGCTATCGAGCCGGATGGGCTGCCCGGCCTGACCTTGACGCGGAACCCACTGCAGCGTGTACACATTGCCCGCGGCCTGGAAGCGGTCCGCATCGCCAAAGAACCGGAACGCGGCCCACAATCCGTCATAGGTGATGAAGCCGAGATCCGCATCTCCGAAGCTGCCGGCGAGGTTGGCCGCGTGAACGGTGGTCCCGGGCCACGTGAAATCCTGCGACTGGCCGCCTCCGGCGCCGGCTTTCAGCACCTGTCCGTCCAGGCTGAGCGTGACGCTCTTCAGTCCCTCGGCCGGCAGGGCGCGCATGCTGTAGCTCAGGCTGGGATTCATCGCGCCCGATTTGTACATCGCGGAGCTGAACGCCATGGCCCGCTCGAAGAAGCGCAGGAAGGCGTCGGTGATTTGCAGGCGGCTGTCGGATTTGCGCGTGTACCCGCTGCCCGTCTTTTCCATATAATTCTTCAGATCGTTTTCGTAGAAGCGCGCGAGCTTTCCGTCGCCGGGCCGGAAGATTGCGTTCACGTCGTCGAGCGTCGCATCGATTTTCGAGCCGGTATCGAAAGGGTATTTCTTCGCGAGCTGGAAGAATTCCCCGCACATCCTCTGCCCTTCGGAATTGAGTTGTGCCGGTCCCAACCGCCCCAGCAGAGCCTCGGCCTGACGAATCGGGTCTTCCATGAGTTTTTGCACCATGGTGTGGACGTTCCCGTCGCGGTCAATGCGGAAATTCTGCGCGATCTGGCGCGTCGCCCGGTAGGCGTTTGCCGCATCGCTCGCGGTCTGCGAAATAAGATCGTCCTTTATGTCGGTTCCGGCTTTCGCGACGCGGTCGATCGAGGTCTGCAAGCTTTCGAGCGCGCTTACATAGGGGCTGTTGTGTTCCTGCACGTAACGATCTGCGCAATTGGAAGGCGTAACGTATTGCACCGGCTGATAGGGCGCGGCGGCATCGTCGCTTGCGGGCGCGATATTCACCGACGCGAGACAAAACAGGGCCAGCAGATAGGATTGATTACTCGAGAGCTGCGCGAGCTTCATGGCCGCGTCGCTAATTCCGCGGTACGGGGCGATTTGCGAATTCGCCAAATACGCCCGCCAGTTCGCGATGAAGTCCTTATGATAACGATCCCGCAAGGGAGGGCCGACCTGCGCGGGGTCGAGCGCCCCGTAGCTGTGATCGCCGAGCACCCAGGCCTCACCGCCGAAATAGAGCTTCACGTTGTTGATCGCGTTGTCGACGAATTTCCAGCCGTCGGCGGAAAAAGCGCCGGCGACGTCTTTGTCGTTGATCACGTAGGCCGCCGATCCCGGAAATTTGCGGTTGAAATTCACCGCCGGCTTCTGCCGCGAGGCCTCCGCGATGATGAACTGATAAATGCTTTCCAGGGCATTAAACTGGGCCAGGTACGATCGCGCGTTCTCCACCGCTTCGGTATCGTTCTCCGAGGAGAAAGGATTGGCGATCAATAGCTCATCGCTGTAAAAATCGAATTGCCGACGGGCCAGAGCCCCGCGATCGGGATCCACCTGCCGGCCGGCCAGCCATTTTTCCATCAGCAGCGGCGGCAGGAACGCGCGCGTGGATTTTTCGTGATGCGACGTGGTGATTAAGTAGGCCTTGAGCGTGTCGTAGGTCGGCTTGTATTCGTCTGTTGGACCGGGCTTCGCCGGAAGTTTCTTGAGCCAATCGAGCAGCGCGAGTTGGGATTGTCCGAATAACAACTGATGGAAGCTCGCGAAGTAGAGCCGCCGCGCGCTGGGATAAATCTCGTGGCCCACGTAAAGGCCCCAACGTAAGCTCCAGGGCGCGCCTTCCCGCTCGTACTGGGCGAGGAGCCCGACGGTTTCGCGCAGCGCATCCAGCCGCTCGAGCGCCTCGCGGGACGGCAACTCCTGCGCCGCGCCTCCACTCTCCCGTCCGATGGCGCGCACCGCATCCGCCACCCGCGACTCGAGCGCGCGATTCCGAAAGTACGACACCGTCATGCCCACCGAACACAACACGCACAACGCCGCGGCCGAAATCGCCAGAAGGCGGCGCGTCAACTCCGTGCGCACACTGTGCGCGCTTGCGCCCATGGCGGCGTGATCCCGCAGAATGACGTCGCCGAACAAATGTTCCAGGAAGAGCCACTGCGGCACCCGGCGGCTGCGCGTGCCCGGGGCCAGAGGATTTTCCGAAGCTTTCAGCGGATCGGAGCCGAACAAGGTCGTGGCCGCGCGTCGTTCCGCGAGAGTCGTGGCCGCGTGGGCCACGGGCGCCGCTTCCTTCATCACTACCGGACGCACGCCGGAAAAATAAAATCCGCGCAAAAAGGGGTTCGCCCGTAACTGGCTGGGACGGCCCAGATCCACCATGAAACGCACGGCCGCGTTCCGGATTTTTCGAAATTCCCGCGGAAACTCGTAGACCGCCGGAAGCTTCTTGGGATCGTTTTCGCGCGCCAGAAACGGAGGCCGTTTGTCGCACAGAGCGTGAAACAAACCGTCGAAGGCGCCCGTCAAGCGCCGCGATTCCTCTTCCGCATAGACGCCGCGCTGCTCCTTTTCATCGCGCAGTGGGAGCGTCGCGCCGAGCACCTGCGTCACCTCCTGATTTGTGAGGTTCGCTACGAAGTCCGTAAAATATCCCAGCCGGTCGAGCTTGGTAAACAACACGTACACCGGCAACGGAATGCCCAAGGTCTGAGAAATTTCGCCGAGCCGCGCGTGCAGGTTTCGCGAGGTCCCGGCCAGCTGTTCGTCGGCGTTGGCTTTGAGAAACACTTCGCTATCCACGCACACGATCGCCGCGCGCGCGGCTTGCGCTTTGCGCCGGAACCAGCGCCGTGCCGGATTCAGCCGCTTAATCAACGTCGTCCAGCGGAAAGCGTCGATCGCCAGTTTGCCGCCCGCCTCGACGAAGACCGTCTTTTGCGCGAGCCAAATATTAACCGGCCGCGTCGGAGCGATGGCGTTGTCGTGATACACCTGCCCGGCGAGAAGGTCCGGCTCCACGCCCGAGCTCATAAAGATGGATGTCTTCGCGGCTCCAGTCTCGCCCATGATGAAGAACACCGGCAGTTGCGAGAGTTTTGCTTCCAGTCCCAGGCTGGATTGAGCGAGCCGCGTCTCGGCGTCGCGAACGAATACTTCGACTTCTTTATCCGCCGTCGCGACCTGGCCCTGGCCGCCTTGGGCCGCGGCTTCGGCCTTGCGCTGCTGGCGGCGGGAAAACCATGTATACCCGAGAGCGACGCCGCACATGATCAGCCCCATCAGCAGCAGGCGTACGATCATTTCGGCGTTTGGCGGAAGATGGAGGATTCCGGTGAGGAACCAGGACAGCGCGATGAAGACCACCGAGATAACGGCGGTCCCTAGGTAAATGCTGGTGGGACCCATGACCGGCTAGCGTTGCATCCTTGTCGCCAGGTTCTGAACCGCGCTCGCGGAGGAACCGAGAGAGATCTTATAAGCCCCGAATAATCCGATGGTCACCAAAACGCAAGCCGCTGCGACGATCGCAAGCCGCCGCAGCCATGGGTCCACGCGCACCGGCGCGGTCTCCTCCGGCAGCATCCAGGAGGGCGACAGATCCGCCCGGTTTCCCCGGATGCGCTTGATCTTGTCGTCGGTCTGACCCATGAGCGCGCGCAGATCGCCCTTCGACGCAATGCTGTACTTGCCGAGATACCCAAGCAGCACGCACAGATAGTAGACTTCGAGCAGATCGGCGAGCTCCTCGGAATCGCGGCGCCCCAGAAGCATTTCCAGATTCTGGAAAAACAACTCGCCCGCCACATGCCGGCCGAACAGTTCCTCCTGCAGGGGCTTGCGAACCCACTCCTGAAACACCGGCTTGCGGAGGTTCAAGATCGACTCGTCCATGAACGCGGCGAGCGCAAAGATGCCCAACTGAATATCGTCGTCCGTATACGCCTTGGCCTTGGCATTGTGCGCGGCGGTCCGGATGGCCTGCATCACTTGCCCGCGAAAGACCTCCGCATCGTTGACTTCCTGGCGATTGGCGCGGAGGCGGACGATGGCGGTGAAGAGCTCCTGGAAATAGAGGGCCAGATTATCCGCGGAGTCCGCCAAATGGGTCGTCCTTTCGTGCGCCTAGGATTCCAAAATCACCGACAATTCGATTTCCGGGGCGGGCAGTTCTCCGGGGATGTACACACCCAGCTCCCGAGTCTTCACCATATGCTCCCAGCAGGGGCCAGACTTGTCAATCGCGAAGTATTGATACTCGATCTTGGGAGAAAGCGAGGGCGGAGGAACCGGGATGTGGCTCAGTTTCACTCCCGGCAGCGCGCGTTCCACCAGCTTGGGAACAAACGCCCGGGAACAGAGCTTCACCAGCCGCGGAGTTCTCTCGATCAACTCGGCCTCTCCGATTTTGCAGCGGATGCCGAAAATCCAGCGCGAACGGTTCAGCGTGCGCTCATCCATGATGTTGCCTTCCCAAAAATAAGTGGCCGCCTGGGAGAGCGCGATGTGCACGCAGTTGCTGGGGACAATCAATTCCAGGTGTGTGCGGATGTGCCGGTCGAGTGCGTCGAAACATTCCTCGAGCCGCAAATGATCGTAAAGGGGCAGCGTATTCGGATGCGAATCCAGACCGAACGTGCACAGCGCGCCCGCCAGACGCGAGAGCTCCACGAACAACTGTTCCGGATGCGCCCGCTTCGAAATGCACTGGTGACGCAAGGGTGCGAGGCTCGAATTCATGCAATGCAGGAACCACGCGTTGGCGATCCCTTCGGCCGAGAAACCGGAAACCGTGGTGCTGCCCAGATCCTTGGGCCGGGCGATGGTCTTGCACTTCTCGTCGATCAAGGCGATCAGGCGGCGCAGCATGGCCATCAAAGGCGGGGCGGCGCTGATTTGCAGCACCGGTGGGACGAAGCGGTCGTCGAAAACAAACTGCCCGGTCCCGTGGCGGCGAATGCGCCCCAGCGGCAGAGTGACCAGCCCGTCGCGTTTTTCGCCGGACACCAGAAATCGGATGTTCTTGCGGCCCACCTGAATAAATTTCACGTCGCGGCCGGTATTCTCGTCGGCCAGCGGTTTCTCTTCCGCGAAGTAACGGACGGGAAGCGTGCGCTCGGGTTCGCTCAGCGCGCAATTGAAACCATCCGGCCGGCGCGCCGGGACAGCCAGGGAAAATTCCAGCGTTTCCTGCATCGGAGGAAACAATTCAGCGACCGCCCGAGGCGCAGGCAACTCGTCGAATTCCGGCATGTGGAGATTGAGTCCGTCGGGAAACAGCCCCCGCGCGTGGATCAGCGCCAGTGTGCCGTTGCGCAGGGCCTCGGCGTCGAGTTCGTAGCCCGAAAGCCCAAACGGTTCAAACCACAGGCTGGTTGTGGCCGAATGAACGGAATCCTCGAAGTACCGGTTTTGCGCCTGAAAATGATGCGGGCCAAGATACATACCCTCCGACCACACCACTCTCGACAAATTTTTCATACCGGTCCGATTCGTCCATTGACTTCCGCGCTCAGGTTGGCATCATGATACTACAGTGGTCGCAGGCGCTTCAAACACGCCGGTACTATGACCTGTCGCCATGAGTTTTTATCAAAGATACGAGCTGGCGCGGTTGATTGCCGATGGAGAAACCAAGACGTTTCGGGCGGTCGAAAATGCCACCGGGCGCAACGTTTTGTTCCATTTCTTTAAGCCCGAAGGGCAGCCGATTCTCGCGGCATTAAAGTCGAAATGGGGAAGGCTTCCGGGCAAGCCCGAACCCCCGCTCCTGGAACTCGGCGAATTCGCCGGAAGTCCCTACGCTGTGACGGAGATGATTGAACCGTTCACGACTTTGCGGCAGTGGGTGATTTCCATGGAAAACGACGCCCCGACGATGGAAATCCATCTCCCCGCCGCTGCTCCCACGGCTTCCCCCGCTATTCCCGCCGCGCCCCCGATCGTCCCCGCCGCCCGCGCCCCTGCCGAAAACGTCAAGGCGCCTCCTCCGCCGGGAGCTTTTACGCAATTTTTCGATCGTCCTCCGGAGCCGCCCAAGCCCGCTTCGTCGGGTCCCGGCGATTTCACTCGCTGGTTCGATGCGCCGCCTTCTCAACCCGTAAAACCGGCATCCGCTCTGCGGCCTGACACACGGCCGATGCTCGATCCACAGAAGGACGAGTTTGAGAAACTGTTTGAACCAGGTCCGTCTCCTTCGCCATCCGCTCCCACGGACGAGTTCGAGAAGTTGTTCGGCGGGAATCAGCGGCCTGCACCGCCGAAGCCCGCTTCCCGTCCGTCGGACTTCAAAATTCCTCTGGAAGACACGAGCCTTCCCGCGCCCCCCAGGGCCGCCGCGCCGCGAGCAAGCTCCAAGCCAAGCTGGCCCGTGAGCCCTCAATCCGACGAGGAGACCGGGCAGTTCACGCGGCTTTTCGGATCGGGCCCATCCGGCGAAGCGATCAATATCGAAGAAGAGCAGGCGCGAGCCGCGCAACGCGCGCAGCCCGAGGGCCGTCCCTTTCAACCGCCCACGGAGTTCACGCGAGTCTTTGGCCCCCAGGACGGCGCCAGCCTGCCGCCTCCCACGGTTCCCACGAAGGTGGGTTCTGCGTCCGGATTATTCCGCTCGGTGGCGGCGGCAAAAACGGAGATTCCCGCGAAGCCCGCGGGGCCGGGCGATTATACCCGCATGACCACCCGTGCGGAACTCGAAGCCGAGCAGGCCGCTCTCGACAAAGCGAAAGCAGCGCAGGCTCCTCCGCCGCCTGTGGCCGCGCGCCGCGGACTTATGATCGGCCTTGCGATCGGGGGAGCCGTACTCGTCATCGCGCTGATCGTGACTTTGGTGGTCGTGCTCCGGAAACACTAAGCTCTCGCGCGCCGGCGGGAGATACCCGGAATCCCGGGCGGAATCTAGGATTGGGATTCGGGCAGAAGCACGATCAATTCAGCTTGCGCGTTTTCAAAATCGCCGGGAATGTAGGCCGCGATATTGCGGGCGCGTCCGATCGCCTCCCACGCGAGCCCCGATTGGTTGAGGCTGAAATATTGGTGATTCAGCTTGATGGGAATGGTGGTCGGTGGCGACATGACGTGGGTCAACTGTAAGCCGGGCAGCGCCTGGCGGATGAGGTGCTCCACGTGGCTTGCCGAGCATACCTTAATCAGTTGCGGTGCTTTCTCGATCAGTTCCGCTTCGTTCATATCGGCCTGCACGGCCAGATACATGCGCGTGTTCTCGAGAAAACGATCTTCGAAAATGGAGGCCGCGTAGATCGAGGGCCGAATCGGCTTCAGCGGGAGCGAAACAAAGTTGCTGGGGATTACGGTTTCGAGTAGATGCCGAAGCTTTTCATCGAGCTCGGAAAAACACTCGCCCAATTGTTCGTGATCGTAAACGGGAAGATCGTGGGGTTGGACCTGCAAGGAAAACGTGGTCAGTGTGGAGGCGAGAGCGAGCATCGTCGAGAAGAGAGCCTCGGGATGCCCGTGCCGGGTCTCGAAGAGATGCCGGAATTCCGGAAAGTGCAGGTTGATCGTGTAGAGCAGCCAGAAATTGGCGATGTCCGCGGTTGTGAACTCAGCCAGACTCTGATTCTTTTGGCGCCGCATTCCCGCCAGGATTCCGCTCTTGGCCGACAAAATTTCTACCAACCGCCGCGCGATGGATACGATAAATTCGTTCGCGGCGAAATCGAGGAGCGGCGGAGCAAACTTGGGGTCCAGTTGGACGGTGTCGCCCGAGGTGCGCAGCAGCCGTGCCACCGGCATGGAGACGCAGCCGCCACGCGGCTCACCTTCCACCAGAAGCCGGAAGTTCTTCCGTGCGAGTTGCACCGGTTTTTCCGACGCGCCGGTGTTTTCATCCCGGAAGGAAGCCACTTCAGCGAGGTAGCGTGTATCGAGTCCCCGCTCCCGAATCGAGAGATTGATGCCGCTCACCAGATGATTGGGGATCGCCAGATAAACCAGCATGCTTTTCTGGTCCGGCTCGAAATACCCGGCCAGCGGTTTCACTGGGGGAGCGGGATCGGAGCCGGGGATATCGAACAGTAGGCCGTCCGGAAAGATACCGGAGGCCTGGTGCACGGCAAATGCGCCGCCGGCCAGCGCCTCGTGATCCAGTTTCAGCGTGCTAAAGCCCCACGGCCGGAACTGCAGCGCTTCCCCGCGAAACTGCAGGATACTCTCGATGAAACAATCCTGAACCTGCAGATGCTGGGGACTCAGAAAAGTTCCTTTTGACCAGATCACTGGCTGCAGGATGCGCATTAACCAACAAACTTACCACGGCCCCGCGAGCGCGCGCGGTTGGCCGGCGCGGCCCGCGATGGATTGAAAGCGTACGAGCTGCGCTGCGTCGCTGTGCTTGACGGAGGCGAGCGGCATGACTCCTTCATCGAGGATCAACGTCGCGAGCCGATCCGTCATCCAGATCTCGGCTTGCGGCGTGGCTTCCCGCAGGGGATCGGTGTGAAGGGGCAAACCTTCCAGGCGCACGATGCGGCCCGGACGAAGCTCCCAACCGTCCAGATTAAAGGTCTGACCGAGCAGGCAGGCGCAGGCGACCGCCGGATTGCCCCATAAATACGCATCGTGTTCCGGCCCGTTTGGCATCTCTTCAAATTCGAACGACTCGATCGGCGATGTCTTTCTGCCGTACGGCAGCCGCAACAGAAAACGGGGCATAGCTAGTCCCACCCATTCCGCATGCGGGGAAAGACGGAGCTGTTGCCAGGCACGGCGGTCTGCTTCCTCCAGCGGCCGTTTCCAATCGTCCGCGTCGGGCGTGGCCGCGATCGACTCGCATCCAAACAGCCGCGCATCGATGGCCGCGAGAAAAGGCGCCCCGGCCCGGTGGGCCATCGCGGCGAGATCCGCCAGTACCTGGCAATCACGCTCCCGCGGAGAAAAGGTAAACAGGCCTACGATCAGCGACCATGGATCCTCCCCCACCGGCCGCTCCGTGAAAATCCGGGACAAGACGGATGGGTCCGCGAATAACCGGTCTTGGGATAAGTCGATCAGATCCACCTTCAGGTCGACGCCGGTTTCCACGTGCCGGAACAGCAGGAAAAGCGAGCGCCACGCGGCCTCGAGCGACTGGAAAGCGGGAGAGCGCAGGATGGCGCGCATCTGTTCGGCCGCCGCGCGATCGATCTGCGCGATCAGCTCCTGGCGGCGAGGATCGGCGGCAGGGATTGTATGAGCGGTGGCTATCTTGCGAATGGCGTCGTCCCACGCTTTATCGTCTCGTGCCTTGTCGTCCCGCGCGGAAACCGGTTCGGAAACTTCCGCGATCTGATCCAGAAGACTTCCCGACGAGGAAATCGGCGGCCGTTCGGGACGGACAGAAGCAGCGGCCGGAACGGTTTTCGCGCGCGCGATTTCCTCGGCGGCAGCCTGCAGGGAGCGGAATAGAGCGAGATCGCGATACAGACGATCCGGGTGAAAATCATCCAACTCGCGGAAGGAGACTGTCCCAGCGGGAAGCTCGAGAGAAACGCCGAGACGATCCATAACCTCTTCGAAATTCTCCGGATCGACCGGAATCGGAACCGGGCGGGTGCCGCGTCCGCTGAAATTACCGACCAGCGCGATGCGGAAGGGACGATCAGACATGGTCAAATTGTACCCGCTCGAGCGAGTCCTCGCGAGTGATATGTTGTTCACATGCAGGATACCGCGGGCTTCTTCAAGGCCACCGTCAAATGGAACGGCAACAAGGCCGTAATCGGGATCGGAGAGAACGGGACCCAGGGCTGGTGGTTGATCAAGCACACGGGCTGGTGGATCCAGAATCCGGGCTGCCAGAAGGGGCCGTGGTCCACCTCGATGCGCTACACCTGGAGCGAGCAGGGCAACTTCACGCATTGTTTGAACGCGGACGGGAGCGGCGTGCTGTTCCGTCTGCAGGACGTCACGTTTCCGCCCGACCCCGAAAACAACGCGAGCTTTACGTATAAGGGCTTCTTCTTTGGCGATGCCTGGATCGCCGCTGACAGTTCCAAGGGAGGCGTCCGCACCGACAGCTCCTGGGAGCCGATCATCACCGACATGCTGCTCAGGGCGACCATCGAGAAATTCAATCAGATCCAGGACGAAATCATTCAGATGGGGATTCAAGCAGGCTTGGATACGACTTCCATTCTGGATCCCACGGGTGTGCTTTCCGCGGCGGGCGCGGCATACGCGATGCGGCGGGGCGATTACGTCGGCTGCGCGATGAGCTTGCTGGGAATTATTCCCGTGGTGGGGAAGGCGTGCGAGCTGGCCAAGGTTGCGCAGGCGAGTGGAAGACTGGCAAGGCTCACCCAGCGGCTCAAGAACCTGATGGAGGCGATCAAGGCTTCGAGCAAGGTCACCCAGGAGATGCGTCTGGAGGGAACGGTGATTCGCGAGGAGATTCAGGGAACCACGGATCTCGCCGCGGCCACGCGTGCCGCCACAGGGGCTGGGACCAAGATGGTCACCGCCGGAGCCGATATCGCCAAGCAGGCGGAGAAAGGCGGCATGGCCGTTCAGGACGCCAAGAACCTGCAGGAGTTCACGGTGAGAAACAACGCTATCGGGTGCGTCCGGTATACCGCGAAGGAGAGCCAGGCGCGGCTCGGCGACGTGCTGAACGACGGCAAACCGTGCGAACTGGCGCCGTATCACACCGCTCACGGAGATTCGACTTATAGCGGCTATATCGTGGTCAACAAGGCGCAGGTGGAAAAGCTCTGTTATAAGGACGGGCAGGGCGTGACCCGGCTGAAGGGTCTCTCGCCGGAATACAAAGTAATGGATCACGCTTGTCCCAGGACCGGAGATCGCCTGATCACGCGGAACGGCATCGCCTACTATTCGGATTACGATTTCATGGGGATGTACCACGCGGCGAACGGGAATCCTTACCTCGATTTCAAGGATCTGAACGATAATCCGGGCATCGTCGCTTTTATGAGCCGCATGTTCCCTGCCTACGGCAACAAAGTACAGCACGGAATGCAGGATTTTTTCATCAAAGTGGACGGCACGATGGGACGCCAGCCGAAGCTCGACGAAACCTTCCTTTTCTTTGAGCCCAACGGGAAAGTGAGTTACGTCGATTTGATTGATTTGCGCCGTCTGTATGCGAAGTACAACATCAAGTGGCCCTACGACGTATTCAACAAGACCGAACGGCTAAAGTCGCTGACCTCGACCACCCAGGCCGTCGTCAGCGCGGGACGCGCAAGCCAATCGGGCCGCTAGCCCGCGAAACCTCATCCCTTTTGTGAGCCTTTTCGCCGCCCAACGCTCGGGCCGCACGCGCTAGTACTAGTGGGCGAGCGCCAGGAACGTGCCAAAACTTCTTTGACTTGACACCCCCCGGGCGGCTGCCCGATAATGAGCTTCTCGTTTCGCTGAAAATGTGGAGGTGCGTAGATGGCCCGTGAAAGTGTCCACGCGAAGCTGGAGCGCGTTCGTCCGCCCAGGGTTCACGTTACCTATAATGTCGAAATCGGTAACGCTATAGAACTGAAAGAGATTCCTTTCGTGATGGGTGTATTTGCCGACCTGAGCGGCATGCCCGAAGAGCCCCTTCCCAAGATCAAGGATCGGCGCTTCGTGGAGATTACGCCCGACAACTTCGATTCCGTCCTGGACAGCATGAAGCCGCGGGTCGCCTTCTCGGTGGAGAACAAGCTCAGCGACGAGGCGAACGCCGGAAAAATCGGCGTCGACCTGACCTTTAAGTCGATGGACGACTTTGAGCCGGAGAACGTCGCCCGCCGGGTGCAGCCGCTCAAAGAGTTGCTGGACCTTCGCACGAAGCTATCGGATCTGGTCGGAACCCTGCAAGGCAACGAGAAGCTGGAGCGGCTCCTCCAGGACGTGATCAACAACACGGATAAGATGGAGCAGGTTCGGGCGGAGATTACGAAGGATCAACCGAAGGGTGGTGGCAGCAATGGCTGAGCGCAAGGCGTCGAATAAACCGGCTGCGGCAGCCGCGGAGGCGGTCGCCGCGCCGAGCCTGCTCGACCAGATTGTCCTTGAGGGACGGATCGGACGCGACGAGTCGGCCAAGGAGTGGGGCCGCGGCCTGGTAAAAGAGTTCGTCAAACAGGTGCTCGAGGGGCAGATGACCGTATCGCCCGACGTCGAGGCGATGATCCTGCGGCGCATCGCCCAGATCGACCACCTGATGTCGCTCCAGCTTAACGAGATCCTGCATCATCCGAAGTTCCAGCAGCTCGAGGCAACGTGGCGGGGCATCCGCTACATGCTCGAGAACAGCGAAACCGGCGTCAATCTGAAGATCAAGGTTTTCAACGCGACCAAGAAGGAGATCCTGCGGGATCTGCAGCGCGTCCCGGAATTCGACCAGAGCCAGATGTTCAAGAAGGTTTACGAGCACGAGTTCGGCGTCTTCGGCGGCGAGCCCTTCGCCTGCCTTTTGGGAGATTACGAATTCGGCAGAGGGCCAGAAGACATCGAATTTTTGGAACGGATGTCGCAAGTGGCGGCCGCTGCCCACGCCCCGTTCATCTCGGCGGCCAATCCGGAATTGCTCAACATGGAGAGTTTCACGGCGCTCGACGCGCCGCGCGACATCGCCAAGATTTTCGATACCACGGAGTACGCGCGCTGGAAGGGCTTCCGCATGTCGGAGGATTCGCGTTATGTATGTTTGACGCTGCCCCACGTGCTGATGCGCGTCCCCTACGGCAAGGACACGAAGCCGGTCGACGCATTCCACTACGAAGAAGCGGTCACCGGAGCGGATCACTCGAAATACCTGTGGGGCAATGCGGCTTACGCTCTGGGCGCGCGGATCACCAACGCGTTTGCGCGCTACGGATGGTGCGCGGCCATCCGCGGCGTGGAAGGCGGCGGGCTGGTGGACAGTCTGCCGAGCCATACCTTCCAAACCGAACACGGCGACGTCGCCTTAAAGTGCCCCACCGAGACGATCATCACCGACCGTCGCGAAAAGGAATTGGCCGATCAGGGGTTTGCGCCTCTGGTGCACTGCAAAGGCACGGACTACGCTGCGTTTTTCAGCGTTCAGACCTGCCAGAAGCCGAAGGTTTATAACACCGAGGAAGCCAACGCCAACGCGCGACTGTCCGCGCAGCTCCCCTACATGATGGCGGTCTCGCGTTTCGCGCACTATCTGAAAGCGATGATGCGCGATAAGGTGGGCAGCTTCACGTCTCGGAAAGACACCGAGATTTTCCTCAACAACTGGATCATCACGTACGTCACCGAGGACGATACCGCTTCGCATGCGGTCAAGGCGCAGTATCCGCTGCGCGAAGCGCGCGTCGAAGTGATCGAGGATAAAGCGAAGCCCGGCGTATTCAAAGCCATCGCGTTCCTCCGACCGCACTTCCAGTTGGATGAGCTTTCGGTTTCGCTGCGGCTGGTGGCGGAGCTTCCGAAATCAGCGCGGTAAGTTTTCTGATCTGAAGGAGAGGGCCTATGGCGGACGAACAAAGATTTTTCTTCCTCGATTTGACGAAGGCGGGCGTGCAAGGCGGAAGTACGAAGGTCGGGCACCAGGGCTGGCTGGAAATCGACAGCTGGAGCTTCAGCATGAATCAGGCCGCCGAGCCCAACTCCAACGGCGGACAGCCCAAAAGCACGGCGGCCAGCGGGAGATTCGGCTTTACGATGAAGCACGCGGGACCGCAGGTGTATAAGCTGGTAGCCTCCGGCGCGTTCATCGCGGGACCGGTGACCTTCGAAGCCGAACGCGGCGGCATTAACGTGGCAGCGGGCGTCGGCACGAAACCCACAGTTACCTATTTGCGTCTGGTGTTCAACAACCTGGCTATCACCAGCCGCAACCTGGGCGGCGGCGACGGGCAGAAGACCGAGAGTATCGAGTTTACTTTCCAGCAGGTGCAGTACAGCTATACGCAGGTGCTCAACGGCGCGCCGCAGGCGGCGATCACGAAGAGTTACGACGTAAAGCAAAACCTAGCGCAATAGGGGAAAAGAGATACACACATGTCCATATTCCTGGATGTTCAACAGCCTCAGATCGCGGGCGAGAGCCAGAGCCAGAATCAGAACTGGAATCTCAAAATCGAAATTCAGCATTGGGTTTATGACGTGAGTCAAAGCACGTCGCAGGAAGTCGGAACGGGCCTTGTCTCGTCGGGTTCGCGCGTGGGCCATATCCACATCACGAAGGTGATGGATAAGAGCAGCCCGATGCTTTTCTTTCAACTGTGCGCCGGGAAGCCGATCGACGTGATGTTTATCCGCGCAAGCGTGCCGGGCGCCTCGGGCGGCGCGAATGGCGGTTTATTCGAGGGCGAGACCATGCAGCTCGGCAACGTAATTGTCTCCTCCTATCACACCTCCGGGAATCCCGGATCGGGCGGCCTTCCCACGGAAACGTGGGCGTTTTCCTTTACCAAGATGAAGGAGACCTTCCAGACGGTGGACGGCCAGGGGAATCTGCAGCCCGCAATGACGTTCGGGCAGGATTTCGGGCTGGGGAGCTCCTTCTAACCTTATCGTGACCACCGGTCGAGAATTTTTCGAGTCCGGGAAGCTGAACGAAGCCATTGAGGCGCTGGGCGTGGAGTTGCGCGAGCATCCTTCCGACGTTCAGCGCCGTACGTTTTTGTTCGAGCTCCTGTGTTTCGCAGGGAACTGGGACCGGGCCGACAAACAGCTCGATATTCTGGCCGGCGATAACAAGGACAAGCGCCTGGGCGCGTTGCTCTACCGGGCCGCGATTAACGCCGAACGCACACGCCAGGATATGTTTCGGGACAAACCGGCTTCCGCGGATACGCCCTCTGTTCCTGAAACGAAAGGGCCGGTCGGCGGAACTTTGAACGGAAAGGAATTCAGTTCGCTGGAGGATGCCGATCCCCGGATCGGAGCGCGGCTCGAGGTGCTCGCCGGGATCAACTACATGTGGATTCCTCTGGAACAGGTCACGCTCATCGAAATGGATGCGCCCAAACGCCTGCGCGATCTGCTCTGGGCGCCCGCGCGCGTACACACGAGCGAAGGTTTTGAGGGCGCCGATTTGGGCGAGGTTCTTCTGCCCGTCCTATCGCCCGCCTCCGGAAGCCATGCCGACGATGCCGTTCGGCTGGGCCGCGCGACCGTGTGGGAGCAGGCGCCGGATGGGTCGGAGCGTCCTTTCGGTCAAAAAATGCTGCTCGTGGACGGCGAAGAATTTCCGCTGCTCGAACTCCGCAGACTGGAGATCCGTCAACCGGCGGTCTGATCCGCATGCCTATCGACCTAGCCGTTCTGCTCGAGCCGATTTCAGGCGAGAAGCCCGCTGGCGCCGATCTCCGCTACCACCCCCTCACCGACCAGATCAAGGAAGCGCGCCGCCAGGAGGACAACCTCAACCAGGGAATCTGGCAGCGCGACGTGAAGACCGCCGATTATCCCCTGGTGATCAAGCTCTCGAAGGAAGCGCTCACCAAGCACAGCAAAGATCTGCAGATTGCGGCCTGGCTCGTCGAAGCGCTGCTTCATGTGGAGCAACTCGCGGGACTCGCGCAAGGGATCGACCTGGTCTCGCGGCTGCTCGAGACATATTGGGATACGCTCTATCCGGCGATCGACGAGGACGGAGATCTGGAATATCGCGCGACGCCGTTACGATGGATCGGATCGCAGCTGGATTCGGGCGTCCGCTCGGTGGCGCTGACGCAAGCCGGACACAATTGGTATCAGTACCGCGAATCCCGCACCATCCCCACCGACGAAGAAGCCCGCATGGACATGTCCAAGCAGGGACGCCGGAACGAGGCGGTGACCGAAGGTCTGGTGACGCCGGAAGAATTCGAAAAAGGGTTCGAGACCACCCCGGCGGCCTTCAGCCAGAATCTCTACGACCGGCTGGGCGCGCTTCTGCAAGCCGTACAGACGTTAGGAACCTTCTGCGATGAAAAATTCGGCGACGCCTCGCCGGACTTCAGCCCTTTGCGCACGTCGCTCGAGGAAGTCCAGCAAACGGCGCGCTTGCTGCTGATCAAGAAGGGCGGCCTGCAACCCCCCGCCGCGCAGGCTCAGCCTGTGGAACAGGCTCCCGAGGTCTACGAGCAGGCTCCCGGCGCAACAACGAACGATTGGCAGAATGCCTCCGCGGCTGCGCCACCCCCCGCGCGCCGGATTTCGAGCGGTCCGGAGCCCACGAGCACAGACGACGCGATCGAACGGCTGCTCTCCACCGCGCGTTATCTGCGGCGCGAAATGCCCTTCAGTCCGATGCCTTATTTGATCCCGCGCGCTCTTCGCTTTGGTGAGCTGCGCGCAACCGGAGGAACTCCCGATCCCATGTTTCTCGCCGCACCGCCAAGCGAGCTGCGGGTGGAGTTGAAACGGCTGGCCCTCGAATCGGCCTGGGAGCAGTTGCGCGAAAAGGCGGAAGAGGCTGTGGGAATGCCGTGCGGGCGAGCGTGGCTGGACGCGCAGCGATATTCCTGGACCGCATGTTTTTATAGTGGTGCACAGATGCCGGCCCAGGCCATTGTTTCGGAACTCCGCAGCCTGGTTGCCGATTTTCCGCAGATCACCCAATGGGTGCTCGCCGACGACACGCCGGCGGCGAACGCGGAGACCGTGCAGTGGATGCAGCAGGCAGGCGTGTTTCCCGCGCCTCCGCCGCAGGCTGCGCAGCCCGAACCCCCTCCTCCTCCGCAGGTCCAATGGGCCCCTCCTCCGGCTCCCATCACGTCAGCGGGAAGCGATGGCGAGCCGGCGCCGCCCGACGTCTATGACCTGGCGATGGCGGCCGCGCGCTCCGGCCGCGTAGAAGAAGCGCTGGGGTTGCTGACGCATGAGATCGCCCAGGAATCCTCGGGCCGCGCGAGATTTTTGCGCAAAGTGCAACTGGCGCAGGTGTGTCTCGCGACGGGGAATGAAGAAATTGGACGTCCGATTTTGCAGGAGCTCGCCGATGAAATCGAGCGGCGCGGCCTCGAAGCCTGGGAAGGCTCGGAGTTGATCGCACCGCCGCTGGCGCTTCTGTACCGGTGCTATGGGGCGAACGGCAGCGGAGACGCAGAGGATCGGCACAGGCTGTACGCGCGCATCTGCCGGCTGGATCCCGCACGGGCGCTCTCGTTGCCGAGGTAAGCAGTGGCCCGAAAAGAAACCCAGCGAACCCTGCTTCCGTCGGTTCTCGACCGCCTCATCGATCGGGAGCCGGGAAATCGCGCCGAGCCGCAGAACTGGCGCGTGCAATCAGCCAAGGAAATGAAGGCCGCGGTGCGCCGCGATCTGGAATGGCTCCTCAATGCACGCCGCACACCCATCGAGCCGCCGTCCGGTTCCAAAAATTTATGGAGAAGCGTGTACTGTTTCGGACTGCCCGATTCGACCGGGATCTCGGTGCGTTCCGAAGACGAACGGACACGGCTCGCCCGCGCCGTGGAACAGGCGATCGCCTATTTCGAGCCGCGGCTGACCAACGTCAGCGTGACGATTCCCACGGCTGCCGCGTCGTCAAAGGTACTGCACTTCCAGATCGAGGCGATGCTGCGCACTGAACCCGCGCCCGAGCGGGTGTATTTCGACTCAACTCTCGAGCTGACTAGCGGCGAGTACGAAGTGGAGGACGAAACCCGTGCGGGATGAGCTCCTCGTTTACTACGAGCGCGAACTGACCTTCTTGCGGCAGATGGGCGCGGACTTCGCCACCCACTATCCGAAAGTCGCCTCGCGCCTCCAGCTCGAACCCACGCGCTGCGACGATCCGCACGTCGAACGCATGATCGAGGCGACCGCGCTGCTCGCGGCGCGCATCCACCTGCGCCTCGACGACGATTTTCCGGAAATTACGCAGGCGCTGTTGAACGTCGTCTATCCGCATTTCACGCGCCCTCTGCCGTCCATGTCCATTGCGGAATTCCAGCTGCGCGAGGACAAGGTAACGACGTCGTTGAAGGTGCCGCGCGGTTCGATTTTATTTTCGCGTCCCATCGAGGGGATGCCGTGTAAATTCCAGACGTGTTACGACGCCGAGGTCTGGCCGCTGCGCATTACCGAAGCACAATGGACCTCGCTCGACCGGTTGGATCCTCCGATGAAAGCGCCGGGCGCTGCCGCGGCGCTGCGCGTGCGGCTGCAATGCTGGCCGAACGTGAAGTTTTCGGGCCTGGCGATGGATAAGCTGCGGTTTTATCTGCATGGCGAGCCAGCGCTGGTCCACACTCTGTACGAATTACTCTGCAACAATTGCCAGTCGATCGTGCTGCGCGATCCGCGCCCGCGCTTCCGCCAGCGACCCATCGAACTGATCCCCGACGCGCTCCGCCCGGTCGGTTTCGGCGACGACGAGGGGATCCTGCCGTATTCGAGCCGGTCGTTCACGCCGTATCGCCTGCTGCAGGAATACTTCGCGTTTCCCGAAAAGTTCTTCTTCCTTGAACTGCGTGGCGCCGACGCAATCCGCGCCGGAGGTTTCCAGGACAGCGTCGATCTGATTTTCGCGATCGCCCCTTTCGAGCGCGCCGAGCGCCAGCAGCTTTTGGAATTAGGTCTGGGACCGCGGACGCTGCGTCTCGGCTGCGCCCCGATCGTCAATCTGTTTCCGCACACCGCCGAGCCCATTCAGCTGGAGCAGACGAAATACGAGTATCCTGTCGCGCCTGATTACCGGCGCGGACGAACCATGGAAGTCTTCTCCGTGGATCAGGTCTCCTGCACCTACCATGAAACGGCGGAAACCGTCACCTTCGAGCCTTTTTTCGCGTTCCGCCATTCCTCCCGGCAAAAGAATCCGACGTTTTTCAACGCCACGCGGCGCGCGGCCGGTCCGGGCGGCCGAGGCGGCGGCGAGGGGGGCACGGAAGTATGGCTTTCCCTGGTCGACCTGTCGGGACGTCCGCTCGCCATGCATCTCGATACGCTGAACATCCGTTGCACGTGTTCGAACGGAGATCTCCCGTCGCAGCTCCCCTTCGGCGATGAGGCCGGGGATTTCGATATGGAGCAGGAATCGGCCGTCGACCGGATCATCGCCATCCGCGCTCCTACCGCGGCGATCCGCCCCGCCGTGGGAAGCGACGCGTTGTGGAAGCTGGTTTCGCATCTCTCGCTGAATTATCTTTCGCTGGTGGAGAGCGGGCGGGAGGCCCTGCAGGAGCTGCTCCGGCTGTACTCTGGCTCAACGCCGCACCTGGAGCAGCAGGTGGAGGGCATCGCGAGCGTTCGCAGCGCTCGCAAATTCGCACGCGTGATTGGGGATCACGGAATTTCTTATGTGCGCGGGATGCATGTGGAGCTCGAACTGGACGAATCAAAATTCGTCGGCGGAGGCGCGTATCTTTTCTCGAGCGTGCTGGAACATTTTCTCGCTCAGTACGTTTCCATGAACAGCTTCAGCCAGCTGGCCGTCAAAACTTTGCAGAGAAAGGAAATGCTGAAAGAATGGGCGCCGAAAGCGGGCAACCGGATTCTGCTTTAATGGCGGAACCGGCCGGTCCGGACGTGCTTGAAGAATATCTTCGCGCGCACCCGGCGGAGTTTTCGTTTTTTCAGGCCATCCGTTTATTGCAGCGGATGGACGACTTACAGAAGCCGATCGGGACCTTCACGAATCCCGCGCAGGAGCCGGTGCGTCTGGCGGCGCACGCCTCTCTCTCTTTCCCTCCCTCGGAGATCCAGCGCCTCGAAGAGCGCCCCGACGGTCCCGCGAAGATGACCGTAAATTTTTTCGGACTCCACGGCCCGTCCGGCACGCTGCCCACCCGCTATACCGAACTCCTGCTCGATCGACTGTACGCGCGCGACACGACGCTGCGGGATTTTCTGGATCTGTTCAATCACCGGCTCATCTCGCTGCTGTACCGCGCCTGGGAAAAGTATCGGTTCCCGGTGAAGTACGAGCGCGACACCGGAGACGATCCCTTCACGCGGTATATCCTGGATCTGATCGGACTCGGCACCAAGGGCCTGCAGAATCGCCAGCCGGTGCCGGATCAGGTCCTGGTGGGGTACGCGGGACTGCTTGCCCCGGCTCCGCGCTCGGCCGTCGCGTTTCGGCAGATGTTATCGGATTATTTCGAAGTACCCGTGGAAGTGCAGCCCTTCTCCGGCACGTGGCGGCCGCTCGACGCGGGCTCGCGGACCTGTCTTGACGAGGGGCGGTCGCGCTCGGAGCAGTTGGGCGTTGGAATCGTGCTGGGGGATGAGATTTGGGATCAGCAATCGGTGGTGCGCGTCCGCCTCGGCCCGATGAGCTTCGCCATGTACCGCGAATTTCTGCCGGATGGAAGCGCGTTCGAGCCCTTGAAGGCGCTCGCGCGTTTTTTCTGCGGGGACGATCTCGACGTGGAGGTGCAACTGGTCCTCGACCGCCGGGAAGCGCCCCCCTGCGCTCTCGATGCCGTCGAGACCCCGCCGCCGCGCCTGGGCTGGTTTTCCTGGATGTTTACGCGGCCCCTGCAGCGCGATCCGGACGAAACGATTCTGCGCCTGTGGGACGAGTTGGAAACGAGGTGATTCGACATGGATGTCAACTTGAAGTCGCTGATCGGTAAATTGAATCGTTCGACGCGGAACGCGCTCGAAGGCGCCGCCGGATTGTGTGTCTCGCGAACCCACTATGACGTCGAAGTGGAGCATTACCTGTTGAAGTTGCTCGAGACGCCCGGCGCGGATTTCGATTCGGTCGCGCGTCGCTTCGGCATCGACCGCTCGCGCCTCGAAGCCGACCTCGCAAAGAGTTTGGACAGCTTCAAAACAGGAAATGCCCGCACGCCGGCCTTCAGTCCCGGTCTTGCGAAGATGCTGGCGGAGGCCTGGAAGATCGGATCGCTCGACTACGGCGTCGATGAAATACGAAGCGGCGCGACGCTGCTCGCCCTGGTTTCGGATGCCGAACTCGGTCCGCGAACGCGCGAAATCAGTTCGGAATTGCAGAAGATTGACGCGCGGGCCCTCCAAGCGGAATTTCTTGGGCTCCTCGCGGGCTCCGTGGAAGAAGGCGAGACGGCCGCGCCCGCTCCTGGATCAGAGCCGGCGCGCGCGCCGGGCAAAACGCCGAATCTGGATAAATTTACCATCGACCTCACGGAGAATGCCCGCGCGGGGAAAATCGACCCGGTTCTGGGGCGCGACCGCGAGATCCGTCAGGTGCTCGATATTCTGATGCGGCGCCGGCAAAATAACCCGATCCTCACCGGAGAGGCCGGTGTGGGAAAAACCGCGGTGGTCGAAGGATTCGCGCTGCGCATCGCGCACGGCGATGTCCCGCCTCCGCTGAAAAACGTGACCCTGCGGAGCCTCGACCTCGCGTTGTTGCAGGCCGGCGCGGGCGTGAAGGGAGAATTCGAGAATCGCCTGAAGGGGCTGATCGAGGAAGTGAAAGCTTCGCCCACGCCCGTCATTTTGTTCATCGACGAAGCGCACACCATGATCGGCGCCGGCGGCACCGAAGGTCAGGGCGACGCGGCGAACCTGTTGAAGCCCGCGCTCGCACGCGGCGAATTGCGCACCATCGCGGCCACCACCTGGTCGGAGTACAAGAAATATTTTGAAAAAGACGCCGCTCTTGCGCGACGCTTCCAGGTGGTGAAGGTGGATGAGCCCGAAGAGCTGCGCTGCATGGTGATGCTGCGCGGCGTGGTGCCCGCGCTCGAGAAACATCACGGCGTCAGAATCTTGGAGGAGGCCGTCCAGTCCGCCGTGCGGCTCTCGAACCGCTATATGGTGGGCCGCCAGCTTCCCGATAAAGCCGTCAGCGTGCTGGATACGGCCTGCGCGCGGCTCGCGCTCGGCCACAATACAACCCCTCCGGCGATTGAAGACGCCACGCGGCAACTCGACGACCTGGTTGTCCAGGAGCGCGTTCTTGCGCGCGAGAGCGCGGTGGGCGCGGATCACCGCGAGCGCCTGGAACAGATCTCCCACGCGAAGATTCGCCTCGAAGGGGAACTTAAGACGCTCGCCGAACATTTCGAAAAGGAACGGACCATGGTGGCGCGGATTCGCGAACTGCGAACCCAGTTAGAAAATGAGACCGCCATGGCGTCCGGCGCCGCGGAAACCGTGGAGACAAGTTCGACGGCGGATCCGCGAGCCGCCGCGCGTGCGGAAATGGATAGGTTGAGCGCGAGCCTCGCGGCTTTACAGGGCGAGCAGCCGTTGCTCAGAGTATGCGTCGATGCATCCACGGTCGGAGAAGTCATCTCCGCGTGGACCGGAATCCCCGTCGGCAAAATGATGAAGGATGAAGTCGCCACCGTGCTGGAGCTGGAGAATCACCTGGCGCGCCGGGTGATCGGCCAGAACCACGCGCTCGCGGCCATCAGCGAACGAATCCGCACCTCGCGCGCAAGCCTGGACGATCCGAATCGCCCCATCGGTGTATTTCTGCTCGCGGGGCCGAGCGGCGTGGGCAAGACGGAAACGGCTCTCGCTCTCTCCGATTTGCTGTACGGCGGCGAGCGCAATTTGATTACGATCAACATGAGCGAGTTTCAGGAATCGCACACCGTGTCCACGCTGAAGGGATCGCCTCCCGGATATGTCGGCTACGGCGAAGGCGGCGTTTTGACAGAGGCGGTCCGCCGAAGACCCTATGCGGTCGTGCTGCTTGATGAGGTGGAAAAAGCGCATCCAGACGTTCTCGAGCTCTTCTATCAGGTCTTTGACAAGGGCGTGATGGAAGACGGGGAGGGCCGTGAAATCGATTTCAAAAATACGATCATTATCCTGACGAGCAATGCGGCTACCGACACGATCATGAAGCTCACCGCCGACGCCGAAACCAGCCCCAGCTCCGCGGCGCTCGTTTCCGCTATCAAACCGGAGCTGAATAAGGTCTTCAAGCCGGCGTTCCTGGGCCGCCTTGTCATTGTTCCCTACTATCCGGTCCGCGATGAGGCCCTGAAGCGGATCATCGTGCTGAAGCTCCACAAGATTCAGCGGCGCATCGATCAGAATCACAAGATCAGCCTCACCTGGGATGACGCGCTGCTCGAGGAAATCGCCAACCGCTGCACCGAAGTGGAGAGCGGTGCGCGCAACGTCGATAATATCCTGACCAATACGCTTCTGCCCGATCTCTCGCGGCGAATCCTGAGCGGCATCGCGGATGGGGTCAAACCCTCGTCGATTCACGTCTCCATCGGGGACGGCGGTGGATTTCTGTATCGCTAACGGCTCATCATGGGCGATTTCAGCGAAGCTCGGAGACTGTTTTCCTACGACGGACCGCACGCCGGGGAACTCTTCGTCAACCAGTTCTCAGGGACGGAAGAGATCGACGAGCTTTTCAAATTCGATCTGGAACTGATTTCCGAGAACGCCCTGATCGCCACCGAGGACATGCTCGGCAAGAACGTTACCATCGGCATTCGTCATCGCGACGGGGTTACGTTTCGCTACTTTAACGGACATCTTGCCCATTTTTCGCCGGTGCGGAGCGAGGGACGTCTCGCGATTTACTCCGCTCAGTTAGTCCCCTGGGTGTGGTTCCTTACGCTTTCGAACGGCTGCCACATTTATCAGGACGAAACCGTTCCGCAGGTCATCGACGACACCTTCAACCGGTACGGCTATCGGGATTACGATGTCAGCGGCATTCGCGAGGTGCATAAGCCCTGGGAGAACTGCTGCCAGTATCAGGAATCGGCGTGGGATTTCGTGGCGCGGTTGATGGAAATGGAGGGGATTTTTTACTATTTCAAACACGAGAACGGCAAACACACGCTCGTTCTGGCCGATAACATGGCCGCACTCGTGCCCTGTCCGTATCAGTCGACGTTCCGCTATGACCACCAGGTGGGAACCGGACTGTACCGGACCGAAGACACGATCTTCAGTTCCGACTTACGGAAAGTCGTCAAGCCTAACGTTTATGAAAACAACGACAGCAATTTCCGGATCTACAAAAATCCTCTGCACGATAAACGCAAGGTCCAGCGGGATACCGGCGTCGACCGCGATATAGATCGCTATTTCCACCCGGCGAACGTGGAGTGGCCGGGCGAACCGTCGGATTACGCGATGCTCCGCATCGAGGAGCAGGAGCACGATCATACGGTCGCGAGCGGAAGCGGCAACTGCAGGGCCATGACCCCTGGTTACCGGTTCGATCTGACCGAGCACGACCGCCCCGAGCAGGACGACAATTATCTGATCGTGAAGGTCACTCACACCGGCCATGAAGGAACGTTTGTCGCCGGTGCGAACTCACAGGAAGCGGTCTACACGAACTCCTTCACGGCCCATCCGTCCTCGATCACCTATCGCCCCTTTCTGGACACCGACGAGCCGGAGATCTCCAGCCTGCAGACGGCCACGGTGGTCGGGCCGCCCGGTGAAGAAATCTACACCGATCAATACGGACGTGTGCGCGTGAAGTTTCATTGGGACCGCCGCTCGGGCGACGAAAATGGAACCAGCTCCTGCTGGATTCGCGTATCGCAGCCATGGGCCGGGCCGAACTTCGGTTATATCTGGATCCCGCGCGTCGGGATGGAAGTCGTGGTCCAGTTTATTAACGGAGATCCGGACAGGCCGCTCATCACCGGATGCGTTTATAACAACGTCAGCCCCGTGCCCTATCCTCTTCCAGCCAACAAGGAATGGAGCGGAATCAAGACGCGTAGCACCAAGAAAGGCACGCAGGATAACTACAACGAGATCCGGTTGGTGGATAGCATCGGAAACGAGCTCTTCCGGATGCAGGCCGAAAGAGATCTCCATATTTTCGTCAAGAACGATCGCAGCGAATATATTCTGAAGGACCGTTTTCTCGACGTCGGCGGTGACAAGCACGAAAAAATCGAAGGTGACAAATACGTCAGCGTAGAGGGCGACCATCAGGAAGATGTTTCAAAGGACTTCAAGGTTAAGGTCGGCGGGGATGCCACGCTGGCCGTCGAAGGCGATCAAACCGAGGAAGTAAAGGGCGACAAAAATATCACCGTCGATGGCGATTTCGCCGAAGATATTCAGGGCGACACGTCCATCCACAACGAGGGCGACTACGATCACAAAATCGATGGGGACGGCAAGCTGACCATAGACGGCGATACGGACATCAAGTCCAATGGCAAGCTGGTGATCGAGGCGAGCGACGGTTTCACCATCAAGTGCGGCGACGCCTTTATCGATATTTCGAATGGGATCATCCAGATTCAAGGGACCAAGATTCTCTTGAATTGCGGCGGCTCGGCATCCGGTGCCGACGACGCGAACCCGGACGATCCCGATACGCCGGACGACTTCAGCAACCCCGACGATCAGCGGTTCACGTCGCCCGCGGGCGACTTTCCGGTACCCGACAATGAGACCGATCCCGGTGATACCTCCGGCGCCAGCGGAAGCAGCGGCGGCTCGAGCGGTGGTTCGAGTGGTGGAGGTGCAGCCGGCGCAGGTTTTGGGGGCGCCGCTAGCGGCGGTCTCGGGTCGACGGGAGGTTCGAGCGACGCAGGTGCGGCCGGCGGAGGTTTGGGATCGTTCGGCGCCGGCGCAATGGGCAGTTCTGGAGACGCAGGCGCGTCGGGCGGAGGTATGGGATCGTTCGGTGCCGGTGCCATGGGCGGTTCGGGCGACGCGGGCGCGCCGGGCGGAGGTATGGGATCGTACGGCGCCGGTGCCATGGGCGGTTCGGGCGATGCAGGTGCGTCCGGTGGAGGCATGGGATCGTTCGGCGCCGGTGCAATGGGCGGTTCGGGCGATGCAGGTGCGGCCGGCGGAGGCATGGGATCGTACGGTGCCGGCGCCATGGGCGGCTCAGGCGACGGAGGTGCATCTGGCGGAGGCATGGGATCGTACGGTGCCGGCGCAATGGGCGGCTCAGGCGACGGAGGTGCATCTGGCGGAGGCTTCGGATCGTTCGGCGATGGTTCTACTGGCGGAAGCGCGGGCGGTGCAGGCATGCCGCCGCTCGGCGACGGTTTCAGTGGCGGAGGTGCGTCCGGCCCGGTCGGCTCAGGGCTTGGCGGTGATGCGGGAGCGGCCAGCGGAGGTGCGATGGGCGGTGGTCCAGCGAATGCGCCGGGCGGTAGCCTTGGCGGAGCGCTGTCGGGACCGGACAGTGGATCCGGCGGCGGCTTCGGCGGAGGAGGGGCCGGTGACATGGGAGGAGCCGGCGGCGGCGATATCGGTTCGGGATTGGCGGGCGGCTCAATTTCGGGAGGCGGCAGCCCGGCAGGTGCTGATTCCCCTGCGCCGAAAGGAACCCAACAAACTCCCGACCCGCTTGCCGATAATCCGTGGGTGAAGAAGGACGACCCGTTCTAGTTCGAAGCGATTCAGCGCTGGGGCGTGCCTAAATTCGTTCAGTCGCCCACGAAGACATCTTCGCTCGCTTCGACCATATAGCCGACGCCGCCACAGTGCTGATCCATGTCATTCAGGCGATGGGCCTGCAGGTTGTTGATGATCACACTCTCAGAGCCCTCCGTCGCAACCCAGATCTGCGGGCCGCAACAAGCGGCATGGATTCCCTGGTCGGTCACGCGCACGGCGCCCAGGCCATTCACCAGGACGTCTTGCGAAGCGCTGGTGGCCGGGCCGGTGGCTTGGTGCGGGCAGCAGTTGTTTCCGTGCTCGTCCGCAGGCACCAGAGAACAGTCGCCCAACCTAGTTTGGGGCTGCATTCACCCTAGGCTAACATACGCGTGGAGCGGCTGCTGTACAATGATTGAATCGTGTCCGTAAAGCGAACCAAACTCCAGGAGCGCTATGAACTTCGCGACGTTCTGGGCCGCGGAGGGATGGGTGTCGTTTACACCGCCTACGACCGGTTAATGAACCGTGAAGTGGCGTTGAAAACCATCCTCGACATTGAAAATCCGGAAGTTCTGGCCCTGTTCTACAAGGAGTGGAGCACGCTGGTGACGATGGTTCACCCTAACGTCATCAATATCTACGACATCGGCGAATTTGAGCAGGACGGAGCGAAGAAGCCCTTCTTCGTGATGCCTCTGCTGCCCGGCGTCACGCTCGATCAGTTGATCAAAGAAGGCAGTCCCCGGCTGAGCGTGTCGGGGGTGGTGGCGATCATCGAGCAGGCCGCGCGCGGATTGCATGCCGCGCATGAGCAAGGACTGGTCCACCGCGACGTCAAGCCCAGCAATATCTTCGTGATGGACGATGGCTCCGTAAAGATCATCGACTTCGGAATCGCGCGCGTCGGCTCGGCCCATTCGAAGACGACGCTGAAGGGAACCCTCTACTACATCGCGCCGGAACAGTTGAACATGAAGCCTCCGACGCCTTTATCGGATCTGTTCGCGCTGGGCGTCGTTACTTACGAGGCGCTTACGCGAAGACGTCCCTTCCAGGGGTCGAGCGAAAGTGAAATCGTCGAAGCGATTCAGCGTCATAGCCCGCCACCGATTTCCGAGGTAAATCACGAGGTCCCGTACGCCATCAGCCAGGTGGTTCACAAAGCCATGGCGAAGCAGCCGTGGCATCGTTTTTTCAATATTCGCGAATACGGCGATTCCTTGACCAAGGCTCTTCGCAACGAGCCGCTCGAGTATTTTGACGAAGCAAAAATCAAGCCGCGGCTCGAACGCGCCGCTCAGAATTACGAAAAGGGAGACTACGAATTCGCGTCGGAGATACTTTCAGAGCTTGAAGCCGAAGGGCACCTCGATCAGAACATAGCGTTGTTGCGCGGCCAGGTGGATCAGGCGGTTCGCCAGATCCGCATCAAGCAGATGCTCGAAAACGCCCGGCGCTTTTTTGAAGCCGCGGAATATCCGCTCGCCTTACGCAAGGTTCAGGAAGCGCTCGAACTCGATCCTCACGACACCACCGCGCTGTCGCTTAAGGCGGTCGTTGAGAAGGAGCGCCGGGAAAAGAAAATATCGGAATGGATCACGCTCGCGCGGCAGCACGTGGAAAATCAGGCCTTCCGGCAGGCGCGCGAGGCGCTCGACAACGTACTGCAGATCAAGCCGAACGACACCGACGCACTGCAGCTCGCCGCGGAAATTGGGAGGCGCGAGCAGGAAGTGGCGCGCGTGCGCGACGAAAAAGCCAAACTCTACCAGGCCGCCATGCAGGCCTGGGAGAAGGGCGAAATGAGCTCGGCTTTGAGTAAGCTCGAACTCCTGATCGCGCTCGACCGCGGCATGCCCGAAACGGATACCGCTCGCAGCAATACCTATCAAAGCTTTTACAATACGGTCCATTCGGAGCACAACGCGCTCAGAAACGCGTATGACGAAGCCCGCCGTAATCTGGCTGCGGACAACTTCGAGGGCGCGCTCGCCATCTGCAGGCAATACCTGGCGAAGTATCCAAATCACGCGCTCTTCCAGGCGCTGAAGTTTGATGTGGAGGAGCGCCAGCGCCAAAGCCTTTCGGCGGTCGTCGCCGAGACCGACCGGCGCGTCGAATCCGAGCCGGACCTCGACCGGCGGCTGGCGATTCTCGAGGAGGTTTTGAAGACCTATCCCGGCGAGACTCATTTCGTGCGCGCCATGCAACTGGTGCGGGACAAGCGCGATCTGGTTCATTCCATCGTATCCAAGGCCCGATTCTTCGAGGAAAACAACCAGTTCATCGAAGCGCTCGATCAATGGCAGATCCTGAAATCGATCCACGAGAAACAGCCGGGCCTGGCGTTCGAGATCGAGCGCCTGATCAAGCGTCGCGACCAGCAGGCGCGCCAGAATGCCAAGGCGCGCTGGGTGGACCAGACCGATAAATACATCGAAGGCGGCGACTACGACCGCGCGATGAAGACGATTCAGAGCGCGCTCACTGAATTTCCGGGCGAGCCGGAGTTGCTGGAACTCGACAAGCTGGTTCGCAAGAATCAGGAGCGCGGGAAACAAGCCGTCGAGCTTCTGGATCGCGCCCGTGTCCAGGCGGAGAAGGGTCCCGTGGAAGCGGTGCTCGAATTACTGCGCCAGGCTTACGAGCTTGATCCGAAAAATACGGTCGTCCGCACGATTTTAGTGAACACGTTGCTCGAGCATGCGCGGCGATCGGTGGATTCGAATCCGGAAGCGGCGGATGCGGCGGTTCAAGAAATCCTCCACGTCGATCCGGATCATGTTTCAGCGCGCAGCCTTGCGAGCCAGATCGCGGACCGGAAGCGTGAGGATTTTGTGACCTGGTGCATGGCCCAGGCACGGCGCCTGCAAACCGACGGCGACATGGACGGCGCGCTCGCGGCCGTCGCGCAGGGGCTTTCGGCCTGTCCCAACGACCGGCGGCTGCAACAGTTGACGGCGACTTTGGAGCGCGCCCGCGAGGCGCAGCGCCAGTCTGCCCGCCCGCCGCGCGCGGCCGTGCCGGAGGGAGTTCCGGCGGCTCTTCCCGAAACTACTTTGCTTGCGCCGTTATCGCCAAGCCCCGCGACGCCTGTAAATCCACGGCCGAGCGCAGCGCCGGCCGGCGCCGATCATCCGCCTGCGGGCGCAGTCCCCCCCGCAAATGTGCCGGCGGGAAATGCTCCGCCGATCCCTCCAAAAAACGACGCGCCGCCTGCGCCTGCGGCCCCGCTCCCGGAGGGCGGCTCACCGCTCGTAAGCGGGATCGAGCCCCCTTCGCTTTCTCTCTCTGAACTGCTCGTCCCGCCGTCCGAAATTGAGCCGACGGTGGAAATGGTTCTTCCCGTTCCAAAAGCCGTCGAAGCTCCGCCCGCGGTTGCCGCCGCTCCGCCGCCGTCCGCTGGCCCGTCGCGCAAGTACCTCTACGCAGGAGTGGCCGCGGCGGCCGTGATCTTACTTCTGGTCGCGGTGGGTGTCCGCTCTCGCAGCGCTCGCGGGGCGGGGAACGGAGGGACGCCCGTCGCGGCCGGAGCGAAGATCAAGGTGACTCTTCACGCGGCGCCCGCGGGAGCTGAAATCCGCGTCAATGACGCCGTTTGCGGCTCTTCCGAATGCGTCATGGACCTGGCCCCGGGACTGTACCGTGCCGAAGCGCGCCTGGCCGATTATCAAACCGCTTCCACGACCTTTACCGTCAAAGAGGATCAGACCGCCCCGCCCCCTGTCAGCCTCGCGCTGCTCCCCGTGCCGCCCGTGGTGACGATCTCGACAGACTTGGCTGACGGCAGCGTGCTGCTCGATCGGATGCCATACAAGCCGGCGCAGGGCGGCGATATCGAGATCCGGAAACTCGACGCCGGATCCCACAGTATTTTCGTCGAGAGCGGAGCCTTCCGTTCGTCGATCGCTTTCGACATCGCCGACGGCGCGATCCCGTCCGTGACCGGTCCTGTGCAAACGCAAGGCATGTTCGGATTCGTGTTGGTGCACGCCGGAGCGAACGCGAAAATTTACGGGAGCGTTCCCGGCGCAACCGCGACGCTCGACGGAATGCCCGCCGGAATGGTGGGCCCGCAAGGACTCGAGTTGAAAGATCTCACCCCGGGCGCTCACGTGGTTCTGCTCGAAGGGCAGGGCGCTCACTCCCAGATAAATTTCGATGGCGGCCCGACGCCCGCGCTGGTGGCCTCGCTCGTCACCAATCGCAGTCTCGGCGCTCTGACCATCGTGACCACGGAGGATGGCGCGAATATCTTCCTGAATGGCGAAAAATATTCGCAGCCGATCAGGGGCGGACGCGCACTGCTGTATCTTCCGCCGAAGGCGTATTCGATTCGCGTTCAGAAGGATGGATTCGCGCCGGCTCCCGAACAGACGGTCAATCTGCGCAACGGAGAGCAGAGTCAGGTGCAGTTTAAGCTGGTTCCCGCGAAGGCAAGGCTTGCCGTGCATCACGGCATTGCCGGCGCCGAGGTATTCCTCGACAATAACCGGATCGGTGTTGTGCGGCCGGACGGAGAGTTTTCCGTCGAAGGCCTGGACCCGGGCAAACATTCCGTCTCCATCCGGCACGATCGCTACAAACCGTTTCAAGCGGATCAAGTGTTCCCTGCTGGAAAATCGACCGACCTCGACGGAGCGCTGCAGAGCCTGTTCGGCACGCTGAGGATCGAGACGACCCCCGCCGTGGCCGATCTTCATCTGCGCATCCGGCGACAGAATGACAACCAGGATCGCGACGTGAAAGAGACCACCCTGAGCGTGCAGGAGGGCACCTATACCGTGTTCGCGTCCGCGCCCCGCTATCAGGACGCGAGCGTGACTGTGCGCGTGACCCCCGATGGCACGGCCGTGGCTACGCTGGCCATGAAGATCGTGCCGGTCGCTCCCGCGGTCATCGTAGCTTCGCCCGCCCCTGCGGCGGCATTCGTGTTGAACGATTGGTTCAAAACCGGTGAATGGACCCGCGAGGGACAGACGCTGCGCCGCCAAGGCGGCAATTTCGTGCTCGTTCCCCTGGAACTCACGGCCGCCAATATCCGGTTCACTGCGAAATCCCTCAAAGGCAAGCGTCTGGAATGGGTGGCGGGCTATCGCGATCCAAAAAATTATTACTTGTTTCAGTTGGACGACATGTTCTTCAACCGGACCGAGGTGGCCGACGGGAAGCACGGGAAAACAGTGAAAATTCCGCATCAGGCCCAACGCGATGCCTTCAACACGCTTACCATCGACATCAATCCGCGCGGAATCACGCATAGCATTTCCCACGAGCAGCAGCCGAGCCTCGAACGCAGCCTGCAACTGGAGACCTGGGAGCCCGCCGGCGGTTTTCCGCAGGGCCGGTTCGGATTCTTGATCCAGGGCAAGGACGAAATCGGGCTCACCGATTTCCGGCTCACTCCGAAGTAACGCTAAGAATCGTCATCCCGCCCGTCATACTTCTTCCCGCCCGTCCTTCTAAAGTTCCCGTCATCCTGTGCCGATCAAGCAGCAGAGGAGCATTCCGTGGAAATACTCGGTGCCATACTCAGTGATATCGCTGCCCTTACCGGTTATGTGCTCTTGTTCGCGGTCGTCTACAAGCTATTTCAAATCGGCACCGAATTAAGCGAAATCAAACAGATCCTGGCGAACCAGAGCCGTGCCGTGCCGCCCCTTCCCGCCATGGCACAGGCGCTCGCTCCGCTCGCGGATTTGCGTTCCTCCGACGACGCGTCGGACTACGCCGAGAAACTTCTGCGCGCGGTGAACGCCGAATCGCAGACGCCCGTCCCGGTGGCATCCCCGAATTTCCCCGTGTCTTCCGAACCGCAGTAGCAAAACGCCTCGGGGGTCGCAGAATCGCCCGGGCCGCTGTTTTGTTACACTGAAGTTTCTCCCATGCGCTTCGGTGTCGTCGTGTTTCCGGGTTCCAACTGCGACCACGATGCCTGGTATGCGGTCTCCCACAATCTTGGCCACTCGGCCGAATTCATCTGGCACGATTCTTCGCAGCTTGGCCGCGTGGACGCCGTGATTCTTCCCGGCGGATTTTCTTATGGAGACTACCTGCGCTGCGGAGCGATCGCGAAATTTTCGCCGGTGATGCAAGCCGTTCGCGAGTTTGCCGCGGGCGGCGGATTGGTGCTCGGGATCTGCAATGGATTTCAGGTGCTGGTTGAGAGCGGCCTGCTCCCCGGCGCGCTCTTGAGAAACCGGGAATTGAAATTCGTGTGCCGGCCGGTCGCGGTTCGCGTGGAGACGGTAGCCACGCCGTTTACTTCGCGCGCGCGGCAGGGCCAGACGCTCACTCTTCCCGTGGCGCATGGAGAAGGCTGCTACTTCGCCGACGATGCTACGCTTGCGGCGCTCAAGCGCGACGACAGAGTGGTGTTGCGCTATCTCGATAATCCCAACGGTTCGCTCGATGATATTGCCGGAATCTGCAGCGCGGGGCGCAACGTGCTGGGGATGATGCCTCACCCCGAGCGGGCTGCGGACCTCTTGCTCGGCTCGGCCGACGGCCGTGTGATCTTCGAGTCCATGATTGATTCGTTTGCCCGGCGTGCGGACGCCGAGGCCTCCGGACGCGCACCGGTTCACGCATGAGCGACCTTACACCATCCGAACTCGATAAGGTTCGCTCCATTCTGAAGCGGGAGCCCAACGAGACGGAAACCGGTATTTTTACCGTGATGTGGAGCGAGCATTGCTCCTATAAGAGCTCCCGCCTGCACTTAAAGAAGCTCCCCACCCGTGGCGCGCGCGTGCTGGTCGGTCCGGGCGAAAACGCGGGCATTATCGATATTGGCGATCAGTACGCCATCGCCTTCAAAATCGAGTCGCACAACCACCCCAGTTTCATCGAGCCGTTTCAAGGTGCGGCCACCGGTGTGGGAGGCATCCTGCGCGATATTTTTACCATGGGCGCGCGCCCCATCGCGGTGATGGATGCGCTGCGCTTCGGGCCTCTGGACGACCGCGCCGCGGGAGAACGCAACCGCCGGATTCTTGAAGGCGTGGTCAGCGGGATCGCCCATTACGGGAATTGTTTCGGCGTCCCCACGGTGGGCGGTGAATGCGTATTCGAGCCGTGCTACAACGGCAATCCGCTGGTGAACGTGTTCGCGCTGGGCGTCTTCCGCCACGATGAAATTTTCTTTGGCCGGGCGACGGGCATCGGGAATCCGGTGATTTATGTTGGCGCGAAGACCGGACGCGACGGGATCCATGGGGCCTCCATGGCCTCCGGCGAGTTTACGGAAGATTCGATGCAGAAGCGCCCCAACGTACAGGTGGGCGATCCGTTCATGGAGAAGCTGCTGCTCGAAGCCTGTCTCGAGGCCATGCGCACGGGCGCCGTCGTCGGCATTCAGGATATGGGCGCCGCCGGCCTTACCTGTTCCACCTGCGAAATGGGCAGCCGGGCCGAAACCGGTGTGGAGATCGACCTGGCACTGGTCCCGCAGCGCGAAACCGGCATGACGCCCACCGACATCATGCTTTCCGAGTCCCAGGAACGCATGCTCATCGTTGCCGAAGCCGGACGCGAGCAGGAAGTTTTCGCGGTGTTTACGAAATGGGGCCTGGACGCGGTCACCATCGGACGCGTCACCGGCGATGGAATGCTGCGCGTGAAGGAATCACGGCGTTGTGGTGGCGGAAATTCCCAATCGCGAGCTGGCCGATGAAGCGCCGCTGTACGACCGTCCGCACGGCGTCGCTCCTTACCGTCCCGCGCCCCTCGATGCTCCCCCATCGTTCACGTCTCGCGTGCACGAAAAGGGTAACGGCAAGATTGGTTTCAACGACGATCTCGCAACGCTGCTCGGCTCGGGCGATTTGTGTTCGAAGAACTGGATCTGGCAGCAGTACGACTACATGGTCCGCACCAATACGGTGTACGGTCCCGGCGGCGATGCCGCCATCGTGCGCATTAAGGAGACGGACACGAGCGTCGCGATGTCGCTCGACGGAAACAGCCGCTACTGCGTGCTGTCGCCGCGCGAAGGCACGCGGCTCATGGTCGCGGAATGTTGCCGGAATATTTCGACCGTGGGCGCGACGCCGGTCGCCGCGACCAATAATCTGAACTTCGGAAATCCCGAGCGTCCCGAGATCATGGCCCAACTCGTCGAAGCCATCGAGGGACTCTCCGAAGCCTGCCTCTTTTTCGACACGCCGATTACCGGGGGCAATGTCAGTCTGTATAACGAAACCCTGGGTGAGGCGATCTGGCCCACTCCCGTAGTAGGCATTGTCGGGCTGATGAAGACTGCTGCTCCCGTTACGATTCCTTTTAAAAACGAAGGCCGCACGGTGATCCTGCTGGGGGGCCTCGGCGCTTCGGATGAAACGCGCTTTGGAGGCACGCAGTACGCCAAGAGCGTGCTGCATGCATTGTGGGGAATGCCGCCCGCGCTCGATATGGATTACGAGAAGCGAGTGCAATCGGCGATCCGCGAAATTGTCGCCGGCGGTCTTGCCGAATCCGCGCACGATCTGAGCGGGGGAGGATTAGCCGTCGCTCTTGCGGAGTGCTCCATGAACGGCATGGGCGCGGCGATTTCGCTCGCGACCGGACTTCGGCCCGAATTGGCGTTGTTCCATGAAGGACCGTCCCGCATTTTGATTTCAACGGAGGATCCGGAAGCCGTCAGTAAGGTCGCCAAAAAACATAACGTGGTCTGTTTGAGTATCGGCGCTACAATGAAGGAGCGGTTACGAATCGATAACGAATGTTTGCCGGATTCCAAGGACGCACGCGATTGGATCCCCGAACGGGAAGTCTGGATCGATTGTCCGGTGGCCAGGTTGCGCGACGCGTGGGAGAATGCGCTGGGAAATCAGCTCGCCCCGGTCCACGCCTGAGAATCACGTCCGATCACCAACATGCCTGACGAACTCGACTTCGACCAGCTCGGTTTTGACAAGTTGCATGAGGAGTGCGGCGTTTTCGCCATCCACGGTCATCCCGAAGCCGCCAATCTGGCCTATCTCGGCTTATACGCGTTGCAGCATCGCGGGCAGGAAAGCGCCGGCATCGCGACAAGCGACGGGCGCGAAATTTATTGCCACAAGAGCATGGGCCATGTCGCGGATATTTTCACGCCCGAAGTGTTGGGCCGTCTGCCGGGCGATTTGGCGATCGGGCACACCCGTTATGCGACTGCGGGCGATACGGTTCTGCTAAACGCTCAACCGTTTTCGGTCGCTTGTAATAAAGGTCGCGTCGCGGTAGCGCACAACGGAAATATCACCAATGCCGGCGAGCTGCGTAAGGAGCTGGAACGCGAGGGTTCTATCTTCCAGGCTTCGAGCGACACCGAGGTCATTCTCCACCTGGTCGCCCGTTCCCGCGAGCGTACTCTGGCCGCAGCCCTGCGCGAGGCGTTGCTGCAGCTGGAAGGCGCATTTTCCTTGGTTTTTCTGGCCGGAGACCGCGTCATCGTGGCGCGCGATCCCCATGGGTTCAGACCGCTGGCCTTCGGCCAGATGGAGATGTCGGGCGGCAAATCGTGCTACGTTTTCGCGTCGGAAACGTGCGCGTTCGATCTGATCAACGCCGTTTACCTCGGCGACGTGGAACCCGGCGAGATGGTGATCGTCGGCACGGAAGGCATGACGCGCGAGCGCTATGCTCCCGTGCGCGATCGCGCCCAGTGCGTCTTTGAGCATGTCTATTTCTCGCGGCCCGATTCGATCGTCTTCGGCCGCCCCGTGCAGGAATCGCGCGAGAAACTTGGCCGTCTGCTCGCCCGGGAGCATCCCGTGGATGCCGATATCATTGTTCCGGTCCCCGATTCCGGCACCGCCGCCGCGCTCGGCTATGCTGCGGAATCAGGCATTCCTTTCGGGCAGGCCCTGATCCGCAATCATTACGTGGGCCGGACCTTCATCGAGCCGTCGCAGGCCATTCGCGACTTCGGCGTGAAATTGAAGCTGAATCCGGTGCGCTATCTGCTCGAAGGAAAACGTGTTCTGTTGGTGGACGATTCGCTGGTGCGCGGCACCACCAGCCGGAAGATCGTTCGCATGGTGCGCGGCGCCGGTGCGCGCGAGGTGCATCTGCGAATCTCCTGCCCGCCCACGGTCTCGCCCTGTTTTTACGGCGTGGACACACCGAGTATCGCGGAATTGATCGCGGCCAACAATACCGTTGAGGAAATCCGCCGTTTCGTCGAGGCCGATACTCTCGGGTATCTTTCGCTCGCGTCGCTCCGCAAAGCCGTGGAGGATACCCGCCACGACTATTGCTACGCCTGCTACACCGGCAACTATCCGACCGAGCTGGTCAATATTCGAAACCTGATGGAATCGAAAGAACGGCGCGGTTAGCCGGGTTCAGGGCATCGTCGTCGCGCACTTCGGCTAGCGCTCGCCCGGACTCTGGAATACCGCGATACAGCCGTTCGCGCACGACGGATCTTTGGGATTCGCGGCAATCGGAACGTAAACCTGATTGGTGATCGGATCGGCCGCGACGGAATGCGCGCCGGGACCGGTCTCCACACTCCCGATCCACGTATTCGTGATCGCGTCGATCACTCCCAGGCCTCCGCGCGCCGAGGCCAGAAAATATTTATCGTCGCCCGGATTGAACCATACTTCGTCCGAACCGCCGCCTTCCGGGATGGTGACGAACGTCCCCGGCTTTCTGAGGTTCATGACCATGGCCTTCCTCCGGCATCCCAGCAGCAGATTCTGCGCGGGCCCCACCGCGAGACCGTGCGGATTGCAGCCCTCCACCGAGTACCGGTCCGTGATTTTCGCGGCCACCGGATCAACCGCGATGACTTCGCCTCCCGGATTCGCGCGGGTGGCCGGAACAGCCACGTAGAAGCGCCGCATCGCGCGATCCCACACCGGCTGCTCCAGGCCGTCCGTGGCTTCGGGCAGTGAAATCTTTCCCAGAATCTTGTGTCCGGCCTGCGCCGAAATCAGCGTGAGGAAAACCGGCTCATCGGCATCGTTTCCGATGATGATCGTCTGATCGCGGTCGTCGTAGGCGATCTCGTCGGCGCGTGCCTTGCCTCCCGTCGAAATCGTGTCGACAATTTTCTTCGCCGCGAGATCGACCACCTTCACCGTGCTGTCGCCGTCTCCCGCCCACGCCATCGTCGAGCCCGGAATCACCACTACGCCGCTCGGTCCGAACGATTTCGGCCCCTTCGAGCTTTGTCCGGCGAAGCCGCCGATCTGCGCAACCATTGTATTGGTTCTCGTATCGATAACGTCGATGCTCTTGGAAGCTCTGTCCGCGAGATAGTATTTTCCCCCGCCCGGATCGGTCCAGCTGATATCGAACGGATTCACGCCGCTTGCCGCAAGAGGGATTACGGCGACGCGCGCGAATCCCGGATCGCCACTTCCCGTATTTGCGGACGCGCCCGCTTGTCCGCGGCACAAACCGGGCGTCAGGGCGCAAGCAAGCGCCAGCGTCGGGCTCCATGGTGCGAGTTTCATCATGTCCGTGTCCTGGTTAGAAGATCAACTTCAAGGCCAGCTGAATCTGCCGGCTGGGATTCGCCGTCTGAATCAGCACGCCCGCGGCGGGATTTGCGACCGCGCCCGCGAACACCACGCGATCGGCGTTGTTGATGGGGCTGAACCCAAAATTGGCGCGATTGAAAATATTAAAAATCTCCGCGCGGAATTGCAGCGCGCCCTGTTCGCCCATATGCGGAAGATGGGTGTCTTTCACAATGGAAAAATCCAGATTCGCGAAACCCGGGCCGGTCAGAATATTTCGCCCGGCGGTTCCCAGAAATCCCAAGGGCTGGAGCGAAAAAGCGCACGGATCGAAATACAGATTCGGTGTGCCGAGTTGCTGGCCCGCGGCGACTCCGGGACACCCCGCGGTGGTCCCCGAAGTGATGTTCGAGTCCGTGCGCCCCGGATTCAAATTGGGACGGTCGAGACACGCCGAACCTCCTCCGTTGCCCGAGAGAGACTGGTTGGTTTGCAGGCACGGCGTGAACGGAAATCCGCTCTGCAGCGATTCGATGCCGCTGAACCACCAGCCATTCAATAGTGCGCCCGCGAACCCTCCCGAGCGGATGCTCGGCGCGTGATACATGGCGTTGAATCGCCAGTTCTGCGTAGTATTGAATCCGGAGAGCCCCTGGTCGACGTAAGGATGTGTCGGGTCGGTTTGCCCCGCGGCTTCGCCGGCCACCTGGTCGCTCCCCAACTGATTTTCAATTTGATCAATGGATTTCGACCATGTGTACGAACTCTGGAACTGCAGCCCGTTGCCGAAGCGCCGGTTCAACGCGAACTGCATGGAGTTGTACCAGGAGTTTGAATTCGCCGTCCGGTAGCTGATTGTCGTCCAGTTGGGATTGGTGCGCGGATCACCCGGCAGCCAGCAGTAAGGCGCATTGTAGTTCACCACGGGAGTCGAGCGCGGTACGCACACTCCGTTCAACGGCACGCCGCCGGGAACCTCGGGATTGCCTTCCGTGTTGCGCACGATGTGGTAGCCCCGCGATCCGGCGTAAGCGAGCGTCGCCCCGATGTGGCCGGGAAGCTGGCGCTCCACTGTGACGTTATATTGCCGCATCGAAGGTTGTTTCAGATTGTAGTCGATCAATTGCAGATTCTTACCCACGGCGGACGCCGGGAAAAACAAGGGCAGGGTCATGACCGCGCCGGCGCTGTTGGTCACCGAGCTCTTGCTCGAGAACGGCGGCTGGCCGGTCGCGATCGTGATCAATCCCGCGCCGATATTGCTGATGTCGTAGAGCAGCGACCAACCACCGCGAATGGCGGTCTTTCCGTCGCCGAACACATCCCAGGCGAACCCGAAGCGGGGACTGAAATTCAGGAGAGAATTGTTCTTCATGATCGGGCCCACGGTTTCCGTCGCGTCCACCTGGACGTTTCGCAGAGACGCTTGAATCCCATTCGCCTCGATGGGGACGGTGTTGAATTCGTAGCGCAATCCCAGATTCAATGTGAACCGGGAAGTGAGCCGCATATCGTCCTGGAAATACATTCCGTAGGTCGCGTTGTTGTACTTCCGGATATAATTCGATCCCGGCGTGATAGCGTTATAACTCTGCGGGATGCCTTGGAGAAATTTATCCAGGCTCGAAAAACTGACCGAGCCGCGCAATCCCGCCGGTCCCACCGGCTCCTGCGTGATCTGGTTGATCAGCAGGCCGAACTTCAGGGAATGTTTGCCGCGCGTGTAGAACACGTCATCGCTGTAGCTCCAGATGTACTGATTCTCGTACAACGGAATCGGTGTGTCGGGGCCGAACGTATTGCCGAGCAGGTTAATCTGCCCCAGCGCCAGTCCCGGCACCAGTGAATATTGCGGGCCGTCATAGGGCAGCGGCCCTCCCGTGTTCAGCCGGGTACCGCTCCAGGAGGCTCGCGCCGTGTTGAGCAGCGTGGGAGAGAAAATGTGATTCTCGGAAAGCGTAATGAAATAGAGCTGGCTCTTTTGATTGTCGAAATACTGCGGGAATGTTTGCACGATCGACCGGCTGGCCCAGTCCCCGGTGAAGCGCCCGAAGACCGTGTCCTTTTCGGAGAAGTTGTAATCCATGCGCTCCTGCGTGTAATTTTCCAGAGTGGGCTGGCTGAAGGGGAAGGTGAAATTACCGCCCGGCAGATTCGGAAGCGGGAAGAGCGCCAGGATCGGCGCGATCACCGGGTTCACCACTTCGTTCTGCGCGAGCTGCGGGCACGCCTGCACCGTGATCGTGGCTCCCGCGGGGCCGTGGCATCCGGCGCCGGGCAAGCTCGGAACAATCGAAGTGATGCCCAGGCGCTCATGCAGGGATTCCCAGGTCCCGAAGTAAAACAATTTGTTCTTGACGATGGGGCCGCCGACGGATCCGCCGAATTGGTTGCGGATGAACTCCGGCAAGCGGCGGGAAGGATCGAGGTCGAAGAAATTTCGCGCGTCCAGCACGCTGTTCCGCAGGTATTCGAAAAGCGTCCCGTGCAGCGCGTTCGTCCCGCTCTTGCTGACGATCACCATCTGGCTGCCCATGGCCATGCCGTATTCGGCGCTAAAGGAATTTGTGATGACTTTGAATTCGCGAACTCCATCCACGCCGAGCGCGGTCGCGGTCATGGACGCCGGATTTGTTCCGTAGAGATTACGCGTGGGTGTGCCGTCGAGCGTGTAGTAATTGGACCGCACGGACGCGCCGTTGCTGCTATACCACGTCGCCTCTCCCTGCGGACGGTTCGCATCCAGATTGACCCCGGTCTGCAACAGGACGAGATCGATATAATTGCGGCCGTTCAACGGCAGGTTCGCGACTTTCTGTTCATCCACCGTGCCGCCGAGAGAGCCGGTGGTGGTATCGACGAGCGGTGCTTCCCCGGTAACCGAGACCGTCTGCGTGGCCGCGCCCACCTCCAGTGCGATGTTCACCACGGCTTCCTGCGATACCGTGAGCGTTAAGCCGCCGCGCACCGCCGCTTCGAACCCGGCGTGCTCCACGCGAACCTCGTAGTTGCCCACCGGGAGCGCGTTGAAGCGATACGAACCATCCGCCGCGGTTTTCCCGGAGCGCGTCTGCGAAGTATCCACGTTCTTCGCGGTGACGCTCGCACCGGGTACCACCGCGCCGCTCGCGTCGCGCACTGTGCCCAAAATCGTCGCGGTCGGCAGTTGTGCGGTCGCGAGCGCGGCCCCGAAAACGACGAATCCCAGCGCGGTAAATACGGACGTGTTTCGGTTCACAGTCACCCCCTGTGGTCGATACGTATTTTCGCGGTCCGAACTCTACTTCCTGGACGTCGCGGACACGCTCCCGCGCGCCCCAGCACCGGAAATCCCCGTTTCGTTCGATGCCGGGCGACCAACGCCCTCATCGAGGAAACGCCTTTTTCAGCGTGTTGTCAATAAAAATCGACCGAGACGCCTTGCTTTGAGAGCGCGCCAAATCGTTTGCTGAAAATTTTCAGCAAAGCCTAAGCAAGCCTTCAGTGAAATCTCAGCCTCCGCGATTTCGAGTTGGGGAAATCAATGCACTTCACCCGGACCGGAAACTACGGCTTCGGTGGAATGCGGCTCGCTGGCTTCGGAAAACGTTTCGCTTCCTGTCTTAGGAACATCGGCATCAGTCTCGCCTCGATCCATTGAAACGCGGCTTCCAGCCCTTCGCGCTCGAAGATCCTTCCGATTTCGGCTTCGGTTTCACTCGGCTCCGCCCAACCCGAAAGAAACTGGTTGGAGGTCATGCGCTCCTCTTTAGGACCGTCGGTCGCCCCGTCCTCGAGCAGAATCTTGCGACGGGCGTATAGGCACAGCACCGCATCGCCGATCCAGGCATCCTTCAAGATCTGTTCACGTCTCGCGCTTTTAGGCATATGTCTAGGCGCCGGATGGCCGGAATGTTCAGGGTAATGCAATTCGCCTCCGGTTTGAACGAGAATATGAATTCCACTCGTTCTCTTCCATGAACAAAGATCAACTTCCCACGCCCGCGCTGCTTCTCGATCTCGACAAATTCGAAGCGAACCTCACCCGCATGGCCGGTCACGTTGCGAAAAGCGGCAAGAAACTTCGCCCGCATGCCAAGGCGCACAAATGCGTGGAGATTGCCCGCAGGCAAATTGCCGCGGGCGCGATCGGCGTATGCGTGGCCACGATCTCTGAGGCCGAGCTCATGGCGCAAGCCGGCATCTCCGGACTGCTGTTGACTTCGCCCGTGGCCGATCCATTGAAAATCGCGAGAATCGTTCAGACCGGTGCCATGGCCGTGGTGGATCACCTGCAACAGGCCGCCTGGTATCAGGAAGCCGCCCGGGCCGCGGATCGCACCGTCGAGATTCTCGTGGATTTAGACGTAGGGGATCATCGAACCGGCGCGAGTTCACTGGAGCAGGCGCTCGCGATTGCGGAATCCGTCGATCGCGCAAGTCATCTGCGTTTGCGCGGGCTGCAGGCCTACTCGGTTCACGGATCGCATGGAAGCGGGCGCGAGGAACGCGTACAAGTATCGAAGGAGACGTTCGCGCGAGCCGTGGCCGTGCGCGACGCGATGAAGCGGAAAGGACTCGATACGGGCATCCTGACCGGCGGCAGCACCGGTACGTGGAACATCGACACGCTCCTTCCCGAGCTCACCGAGATGCAGGCCGGGTCGTATATTTTTATGGACATGGCCTATCGACGCGCCGGCCTGGATTTTGCACACGCGCTGACCGTGCTCGTAACCGTGGTCAGCGCCAATCACCCGACGTCCGTGAGCATCGACGGGGGCACAAAGGCTTTTGCCACCGACCGAGGTTACGGGCCGCAGGTAGCGTATTTCGGGGGATATGCGTATCGCTGGGGGGGCGACGAGTTCGGTTATTTGGAGATCGACCGCGAGGGGCTTCCTAGTGGTGAGTCCTTCCTAACGGAAGCCTCGCGCGCCCTACCGAAATTAGGGGAAAAAATCGAAATGCTGCCGCCGCACTGCGATCCGACCGTGAATCTATACGACACGATCTACGCATGCCGTGGCGAAATCGTAGAGGCGGTTTGGCCGCTCAAGCGGCTTTAGCCCCAAGTAGAAATCAATTTCTGCGTCCTGGTGCGGACGGTTCCGATTTCGCCAGATGCCGGTTTTCGCCTATTTGATCGAGCTGAGCAGCGGAACGTCTTTCGCCGCGGGCGGAGCCGGCACCGAATTCAAATAGGCCCACATGTCGCGCAGGTCGGAGTCCGGAATCACCTTGGCGCTGAAGGTCGGCATGCTGCTCTTCGGAGGGTGCCGCACGATTCCGATAAACCCGGCGACTGCGATCGGTTTGGGCGTCAGTCTTGCGCCGGCGCCTCCGTGCCCGTCGTTGCCGTGGCAGCTGTAGCACATATCCTTCACCCACAGCTTCTTACCGTTGTCCGCGTTCCCCGCGGCGTCCTGCGCCTGGATCGCGACCGAGCCGAAGCCGAGCGCAGCGGCGAGAAAGAAAAGCTTTTTCACGGTAAATCTCCTGTCGTCCTATCCGCGGCCCTGCGTCACGGTGTCGATCAACACCGGCTCGCCGCGCTTCACGATCTCGAGAGCCTGCTTGATCGCCGGGCCGACGTCCTTCGGATCGGTGATCGGTCCGATGCCCTTCATGCCGTAGGCTTTCGCCATGCTCGCGTAATCGATGTTGGGATTCTCCAGTTTGGTGCCGATGGTGGCGCGGCTGACGTCACGATTCGCGCGCGCGGCCATGGTGGTGACGAACATCACTTCCTGGTGATAGCCCCGGTTGTTGTTCATGATCGTCAGCATCGGGATGTTGTGGTGCGTGGCCGTCCACAAAACGCCGGGCGCGTAGTTCAGATCGCCGTCGTTCTGGATGTTGATCGTCAGGCGGCCGTGCTTTTTATTGGCCAGCGCGGCGCCCACCGCGGCGGGCGCTCCGTAGCCCACGCCTTCTCCGCCCGAGCCGCCGATGAACTGGTAATACTTGTCAAACTTCCATAGACGCGTGGGCCAGCGGCCAAAGAACGCATCGTTGCCGACGAGCGACCAGTCTTCGTTCTGAATCTGCGCCCACAGCTCGGCCGAGATGCGCGCCGGAGCAAGCGGACTCGATTCCCATCCGAGCGTCGCCTGGTTGAGCGCCGCCTGCCGGTTCTTCGCGTGCTGCTCGGCGAGCTTCGCCCCGCGCGCCTGCATGGCGATCCGCCGGTCGCTCGTGATCAGCTTCTTGCACGCTTCGATCAGCATCGGGAGCGTCGCTTCCGCATCGCCCGGAATCGCCATATCCACTTCGTTGTAGCGCGCGAAATCCTGGTAGTTCGATCGTTGGAACAGATCGAGGCTCGAAATACTGATGACCTTGGCGCCGTCCTTGATCGTCTTGCGCGGCGCTTCCATGCCGATGCGGTTTAACGGCGACATGCGGTGCGTCAGCATGTAGACGTCTTCCACTTCGAGCGCCAGAATCACGTCGGCGTTCGCAACGCTGCCCGTGCCGTAGAAGGGATGCGTCGAGGCGATATTCATGCGGTTGCGCTGGTCGTTGACGGGCGCCTGCAGCGTGTCGGCAAGCTCCGCGAGCAGTTTCATGCCGTTCTCGCCGTGCGCGACGCGCCCCGCCACGATCACGGGATTTTCGGCGTTCACCAGCAGCTTCGCCACTTCCGCGATCGATCCGGAATCGCCCACCGGCGAAAGCACCGGCGTGAGTTTCGGGATGCGCAGGTCCTTTTCTTCAATCGGTTCTTCCTGAAGCTTGCCGCTTGCAATAATCGCGACCGGCCCCATGGGCGGCGTCATCGCGATTTTATAAGCGCGCACGAAGGATTCGGCGAAGTGCTGGAGCGAAGCCGGGTTATCGTCCCATTTCGTGTAATCGCGGATAATCGAGGCGGCGTCCTGCGCGGAGTGCGTCCACTCGACGTAGCTGCGGCGCGCCGTTGCGTCCATTTCGTTGCCCAGGATCACGATCGCGGGTACACGGTCGCAGTACGCGTTGTAAATCGCCATGGTGGCGTGCTGCGTGCCGACGGTTCCATGCACCATCGCGATCATCGGCTTGCCTTCGATCTTGGCGTAGCCGTGGCTCATGGCTACCGAGGATTCCTCGTGGCAGCAGGTGAGCAATTCGGGCATCTTGTTGGCCCCGTAGTTGATCATCGATTCGTGCAGGCCGCGGCAGCTCGAGGCCGGATTCGCTGCGGCATACTCGATGCCAAGCGACTTGATCACGTCCATCATGAAGTCCGCGCCGGGACGCTCATTGGTGAGCACTTCGACGGCGCCTCCCGAAACCTCCGCCGGAGCCGAAGCCGCGCGATTCTGTGCGATCTGCGTCTGCTGAGCCAGTGCGATGGGGGCCGTGCCTGCAAGCGCGGCAGCTCCCTTCAAAAATCCGCGGCGGTCCGTATTCTTTGATGTCGCCATGATGATCCTCTTTAGTAAACGTCGTTAGTGCACGTGTCCGATAAGGGTGCCGATTCCGTTGAGCCGGATGATAGAACTTCCTTACAAATCATAACTCCAAGGCGTTCCCGGCAGGGAAGGCCTCCCGCAACATCAGGCCTCAAATTTCCGGCGCAACTCGTGCTGCTCCGCCGGAAATTTCAAGCCCCCGCGGCGCAGCGTTGGTTCGCGTGCACCGCGGGAGTAAATCGTGTCTAGAACAGGATCTTGATCCCGAGCTGGATCTGCCGTCCCGTGCTGTTGGTGGCGATCGACGAGATGATTCCGGCCGATCCGCTGATCGTGCCGACCACGCCGTTCGGCGCGCCTGCGGACTCATGGAAACTCGAGAACACCGTGTTGCCCGGCTGCCCGAATTGCGGGTGATTGAAAAGGTTGTAAGCCTCCGCGCGGAACTGGATGCGGAAGGCTTCGGAGATCTTCTGGATTCTGGTCTCCTTGCTCAGCGACAAATCGAGTTGTGCGAGACCCGGTCCAATGATCGTATCCCGTCCGACGTTGCCTAATGTACCCGGAGCTTGTATCGAATAGCATGCGGGATTGAACCACTCCGTCACCGATCCTACTTGCGACTGGCAGCCCGCAACGTAGTTGGGACGCGGAGTCCCGGCCGCGTTGTAACCGGTGATGTCGGGGCCCGTGTAGAGGCTGAACGGCAAGCCGGTCATCTGGGTCACGATGCCGCTCAGCTGCCAGCCCTCGACGAACTGGTTGCCGTGGAAGGGCAAAGTGTAAACGCCGTTCACCCGGATGTTGCTCTTGGCGTTGAAATAGCACAGTCCCTGATCATAGGGGTCGCGCATAAACGGGTTCTCGTAAGAGGACGCGGTCTCTCCGCCGCTGATGCTGCCGAGTGGGCTGCTTCCGTCGTCCGTGCAATGCGACCAGGTATAGGCGACCTGAAATTGAAGGTTGTGGGTCAGCCTGCGGTTCAGGCTGGTCTGCAGCGAGTTATAGCGTGACGTGGAACCTTCCTCGGTCTCGGCCAGACCGGCGAAGTGCGGATTCGGACGGGGAACCGGTACGATAGCCGTTCCCGCCGCGTTCAGCGTACCCCAATAGTAAACGCCATTCACGACCGTCGGCGGGGATGGGTTCTTCTCCTGCTCGGTGAGCATGTCGACGCCATGAGATCCGACATAGCCGACCGTCAGCACCGTCCCCTGGCCCAGTTCCCGTTGGATATTGACGTTGTACTGGATCAGATAGGGAGCTTTGTTGATGTAGTATTCCCAGCCTGGAGCCGCGCTCGGCGTGAAGGCCAGATTACTCGGGAACGTCGGGAAGATCGCCGCGTTGGTCGCGGTCGTGCCGGGCCACGGTGGAACCGCCGTATAGTCGGGGTTGTAGTCAGCCGCGAAAATCGGATCATGCGTGATCGCGAATCCGCCGCGTAGCGCGGTCTTATGGTCGGAGGACACATCATACGCGAACCCGATGCGCGGATCCCAGTTCTTCGTGTTGGGATTCTTGTAGTTGGCAGCGGGGACGTTCACGAAGGCCGTGTTGGTCTGGTAGTTCGTGATCGCGTAGAGGTCGTTATGCAGCGCGGTGCCGTTGGTCGAATACTCGTAGCGGACTCCCAAATTCAGGGTCAGCCTATGCGTCACTTTCCAGTCATCCTGGAAGTAGGGAACCAGGTCGACTTCGCGATAGTCACGGTTCGGGTAGCAGGGTATGCTGATCACCGCGATACATCCCGCGGCCGTGGCCGGCGTTCCGGTGAAGGAAGTGGCCGCCGTGCCTGCCAAAAACTGCGTAAGGCCGTTACTGTATGTCCACACCGAGCCATCGCGGAAGGGATAGAAAACGTTCGAATCGACCCTCTGCACGTAGCCGCCCATGTGCATGGTGTGCGACCCCTTGGTCCACACCAAGTCATCGGCTTCCGTGAAGCGGTTCTGGATATCCACGGCGGGAGTGAAAATATTTTGGCCCAGCGTACTCAAGCCCGTGATCGAAATTTCCGGATCGGGATGCCCAAGGCCGGGGTACACGAGGTTGATGCCGGGAATGGAGTTCACCTGATAGTCTCCCGTATTCGGGCGGGAGAAGCTGAAGCGCGACGTGTTGATCAGGGTCGGCGTGATGATCCGGCGCCATTCCGCTGTGGCGAAATGGTTGCGGCCTTCGTCGCGTTCCGGCCAATACGGCAGATAGCCGCCCGACACGGTCCCGTTGCCGCCGTTATACGGATCGATGACGTGCTGCTTGTCGTAGAAATACCGCAGCAGGAAGGCGTCCTTGTCGCTAAAAACGTAATCCGCGCGCCCGAGGATGAAATTCTCATGCGCGGTCGTGTTCCCGTAAACGTTCGCCTCACCCGTTCCCGCCGCATTGTTGAAGCCGAATGTGGGCAGAGGATAGACCGCCAGGGCGGCGGCGATCGCGCTGTATTCGGTTGGATTCGTCGTGGCGAGGCTCGCCGCGGGCGTGCGGTCGCCCGCTTGCGGGACGAAAGCAATATGACTCAGACCCTGGAGCTGCCAAATACCTTCGTAATTCGCGAAGAAAAACAACTTGTCTTTCTTGATCGGTCCGCCGATACTGCCGCCCGGCTGCGTTCTGCGGAACGGATTCAAGGAAGGATCGAAGAAGCCGCGCGCATCCATGGCGCTGTTGCGTTCGAACAGATACAGGGAACCATGGTATTCGTTCGTGCCGGATTTGCTCACCGCGTTCATCACCGCGCCCATGCCGCCGAACTGCGCCCCGTAGGTGTTGGTGAGAATCTGGAATTCGGCCATTCCCTCCATGCCGAGCGAGGAGCCCGTGATCGTGCCCATGCCGCGGCGGAAGAAATTGTCGATCGCTTCGTCGTCCATCATGAGCATGTAACCTTGCGGCCGCGCGCCCGCCGTGGAGAACGCGTTCGCGCGACCTTGCCGCGCGTTGGGAGCCATCGTATTCACGATCGAAACGCCCGGCGCCGTATAAATCAACTGCTCGAAACTGCGGCCGTTCAGCGGAAGCTCGGCCATCTGCGTGGTTCCGATGAGCGTGCCGACCGTGGCATTGGTCGTCTCCACTGTGGAGGCCGCGGCTTCCACGGTCACGGTCTGCGTCTGCTGGCCCACCTGCAGGGCGAAATCGACAACCGCCTGGCCGCCGACCGTCAGCGTGATCCCCCGGCGCACCACCGTGGAGAAACCCATCTTGGACGCCTGAACCTCATAGTCGCCGATGCCCAGATCCGGCACGGCGTAGCGACCCTGCGCGTTGCTGGTTGTGGTCTGGGTGACGCCCGTTCCCACGTTCTTCACTTGCACCGCGGCATCCGGGACAGACGCGCCGGAAGCGTCGTTGACGGATCCTTGGATCGTCGCGGTCGCCGCCTGTGCGTGCAATCGCCCGACACTGCTTCCCGAAAGCGCCAGCAGCAGGATTACGGCAAATACCACAGGCGCGTACGCCATCGCACGCAGACGCGTGAAATTCCTCATAAAAGACTAGGCCTCCCTGACCCTCAAGCAAACTGGTTGAACCCAAAAAGGTTAAACCAAGACTGCGAGAAATTATACTGGCCGCAAGCCACGGAGTCAAAGGGGTGGAAACGCGCGGACAGGGCGGATAAATCATACACTCCTTCGAGCGAATAAATCGTATGCAACCGAGCTCGGACTGGCCCGGACAAATAACGAACTCATCCCACCGGACAACTCACGTGCTAACGACAGGCCCGGCCGCGACCCCTTGCCTCCCAGTGAACTACCTGATACAGTCTCGACCCGGTAATCGGGACCAACGGGATTTAAATCTCCAATAGGACGGGGGCCAAACCTTGAAACATTTCCTTTGCATCATCGCGCTGAGCGTTCTCACGTGCGCCGGCGCTTGGGCGCAGGGTACTGCGCAAATTCACGGAACGGTTCAGGACACCACGGGAGCGGCGGTTCCGGGCGCCGAGGTAAAGGCCGTTCAGACCGATACGGGCCTCTCGCGTTCGGTCGTTACGGGCGCCGACGGCGGCTACGTTATTCCCGCGCTCGCGGTCGGTCCTTACCGGATCGAAGTGAGCAAAGAAGGGTTTGCGACGGCGGTGCAATCCGGTATCGTTTTGCAGGTCAACGGCGACCCGCTCGTCGAGGTCGCTTTGAAGATCGGCCAAGTCACCGAGCAGGTGAACGTGGAGGCGAATGCGGCGCTGGTCGAAACCCGGAGCTCCGGAATCGGCGAAGTGACCCAGACCCAGCGCATCGTGGATCTTCCGCTCAACGGGCGCGTTGTCACGGATCTGGTGACGCTGAGCGGCGCGGCCATTCAGACCGGCGTCAGCGACACGCGTCTGTTCAGCGGACGTCCCTACCTGTCGATTGCCGGATCGCCGATTCTTCCCATCGGGGGCGGCGCCACGGACTGGATTCTCGACGGAACCAGCCACTACGATTTCATGTCCGGCACGACGCTTCCCCTGGCGTTCCCCGACGCCGTCCTCGAATTCAAGGTGCAGACCAGCGGCCTAGCCGCGGCGCGCGGGAACTCGTCCTCGGTCGAAATCGTGACCGTTTCCGGCTCCAATAACTTACACGGGGACCTGTTCGACTTTATCCGCAACGGCGCCTTCGGAAGCGCCCATGAATACGTGATTGGCAGCGCTCTGCCCACCTCCACGGTTTACAAACGGAACCAGGCCGGGGGCACGATCGGCGGACCCATCAAGAAGAACAAGCTGTTCTACTTTGGCGGAATTCAAACCACCACGCAACGGGCGAGTCCCGACAACACGGTCGCGTTTATCCCCACCGCACAGATGCTCGCGGGCGATCTGACCGGCTTCGAATCGGCCGCCTGCGGACGGCCGACCGCGCTCAAGGCTCCCTATGCGGGCAACCAGATCGATCCCTCGCTCTATTCGGCGCCGGCGGTCTACATCGCGAGCCACGTCCTGAACGGTTTGGCGAAAGACGGCATCGTGCCGAATCAATGCGGCCAGATCATTTACAACACGCCGACCTATGAGAACGATTACCAATACGTAGCCAAGATCGATTTTCAGGTCAGCGACAAACAGTCAATCTTCTTCCGCGACCTGTGGAGCAAGCAGCTCCAGCCGACTCTGTATAACCTGGATACGAACAATCTGCTGCTCGCGAGCGGCGCCGGTTTCAATAGCCAGGCATGGGCCTACGCGATCGGCGACACCTACGTGTTCAATGCGAACGTGGTCAATTCTTTCCGTGTCGGATTCACGCGCATTAACGCCACGCGTCCGGCCGACGATTTCTTCAACTACTGCACCGCCGGCGTGCAAAACTTCTGGTGCGGGGAAAATACCGCGCAATTCGGAATGCTGACGGTGGTGAACGGCTTCTCCGACGGCATCAATTATTCCGATCCGCCTCCCAACGGCGGCGGCGCGTACTACCGCAGCGCGAATTATATTTTGAACGACGACGTGAACTGGGTGAAGGGCAATCATCAGATCACGTTCGGAGGCTCGGCGTGGCAGGGGCGCGTGACTTCGCGCAACGATTTCGCAAGCAACGGCCAATTCACTTTCAGCGGCGCATCGACCGGCCAGGGATTGGCCGACTTCCTGGTGGGACGGTCCTCCCAGATGGTGGATGGTCTGCCGAACGGGGAGTGGATGAACGAGTCGTTCTTCAACCTCTACCTCACCGACACGTGGAAGGTTTCTCCGCGCTTCACGGTGAATGCGGGACTTCGATGGGAGCCGTATCTTCCCATCACCGTTCCCACGGGGATTATCTACAACTTCGACATCAACCGGTTCGTGAACAACATCAAGAGCACGCAATTCGTGAACGCGCCTCCCGGTTTCTACTACCCCGGCGATCCCGGTTTTCCCGGCAAATCGGGCGAGTACAACCAGTGGGGCAAATTCGCGCCGCGGCTGGGCGTGGCCTTCGACCCCAAAGGTGACGGCAAGACCTCCATTCGCAGTTCGGTCTCCTACGGCTATGCGTTTGTTCCGGGCTTGACGCGCGAAGATCAGCAGGGATCGAACCCGTGGGGCGGCCGCGAAACCATCGTGGGGACGACTACGAGCCTCGGCTACATCAATTTCAACAATCCGTGGTCGGGTATCGGCCCCAATCCGTTCCCCTACACGGTGTCTCCGACGGTGAACTTTACCACCGGCGGGCTGTACGAAACCACTCCGTACAACACACCGCCGCCCAGTTATTCCACCTGGAATCTCGCCGTACAGCGCCAGGTCGGCAGCGCGTGGCTGGTTTCGGCCACGTATATGGGCAGTAAAGTTTCGCACCTGGCGATCAGCGTGCCGATCAACTACGCCGAATTCAACGGTTGCGGAACCACGTTGACGTGCACCTCCGCGAATACCGCCGCACGCCGTGTACTCACCCTGCTGAATCCTGTGGGAGCGGGAAGCTTTTTCGGGCCGACGATGCAGTGGAACTCCGGCGGCAACCAGCATTACGAAGGGCTCCTGCTTTCGCTCCAGCGCCGGCTGACGCGGAATTTGAGTATGAGCTCGAATTGGACGTACTCGCATTGCATCGGGCAGTTGCTCGGCTACAACACCAAAGCCGACCAGACCATTACCAATCCGAACAATATCGACGAGACCGGGAATTGCGACTCCGACCGCCGCAACATCGTGAATGTTACGGCTCTCTATGAGACGCCCAAATTTTCGCAGCGCGCGTTAACGCTGATTGCCTCCCATTGGAAGATTTCCGGAATCTATCGATATCAATCCGGCACGCCGCTCATGATTCAGGACGGCACCGACCAGGAGTTGAGCACCATCAATCACCAGCAGCCCAACCTGGTGGAACCGAGCGCCGTTTACACCGGACAAACCTGCGGAGGTTGTTTTTACCTCAACAAAGCGGCGTTCGCGCCCCAAGCTCTGGGGACCGTGGGAAATCTGGGATGGAACAGCCTGGTGGGCCCGGCCTACTGGGACATCGACATGGCGTTATCGCGCGAGTTCATCTATCGCGAGCGCCAGCGCTTCGAAATCCGGGCCGATGCGTTCAACCTGACGAACAGCTTTGTGCCGGAGATGGCCGCGGCGACCCCGTTCGGTACGCAGTTCGGCGCAACGCCCAACGGTCCGACGTTCTCGCTGATCAACAGCGCGCAGTTCGGTCAGATCCTAGGAGCGTATCCGACGCGGAAGATCCAGTTCGCGCTCAAGTATTCGTTCTAAACGGCGGCGAGTGGCCGCCCGTTCCTATTTCTTGGCGGGCGGCTTGAGGTGACCTTCCATCACCTCTTTATTGTTCTCGTTGCAGCTGTACTCAAGCAGTTCCCAATCCGGACGTAGCAGGAACGTGCGCGTATTTTTCCACGGCTTCGTATAAGCCTTCGGATCGTCGATGGTCATTTCATAAGACATGTGGCCCAGGTCCGTTCGCGTAAGGCGCTCGATCACGTGCAGCGCATCGGTGTGAGGATGCCCTTGCGTATCGATGCGAGTCTGTTCGTTGAAGCCGATCGTGTCGACCACCAGAGTGTCGCCGTCCCATTTCCCGATGGAGTGCCCGAACCAGGTCGGTTCCAGATCTTTAGGATGCGGCCTTCCGTCCGTATAGATGATGTGGAAGGTGTTATTCATTTCGTACAGCATCACGATCCGGCCGGGACGCTGTTCGATCTCGATGGGCATCGGGGAATTGATCGATCGTGTGTAGCCCAAGGGCAGGCAGAACGCCGTGTAGTCGAATTCCTCGACTTTATTGGCGTCGCCCCAGGCGGTGTAGGGAAGCGTCGGCTCGCCCTTTTGATTCGGGGCGTCCTTGGTCATATCCTGCACGAACGGATGCTGCCACACGCCACTGAAGTCCGGCTTGCCGTCGGGCATGCGCGGAGTCTCCCCCGCGGGGGGCGTGTACTTGCGCTGCGCGAAAGCGGGAGCGCTCACGAGCGCCAGGGCAGCGGTAGATACCAGAACCGTTTTTAGAAAGCTGTTCGGCATGTTACTCTTTCGGGGCGTCGTCGGCGTTCGATCCCGAGAATACCTTCTTGCCGTCGGGCAGCAGAATTTCGCGGGTGGAAAACGTGTCCGTGCCGTCCTTGGCGCGATAGGCCTTGACGCTCACCATATCGCCCACCTTCAGCGAATCCTTCTTCCAGCCGTTGCGGATCAGAATATTCGGCGGACCGGTTTCGCACGCGTAGCTCTTCATCTTTCCGTTCTCATCCTTCACGTCGACATAAAACCAGGCGTGAGGATTCGACCATTCCACCTTGGTCACTACGCCGGTGAAAGCCGCGGGCTTGTTCTGATCGAACACCGCTGAGAAGGAGTGGTGCGCCGCGGCCGGCCACGCAGTCAGCATGATGACGGCCGCAATCGCGAACGCTATCTTTTTTTGCATGTGGATTTCGTACCTCCCGAGGCTGCACAAGGCGCAGGCGGTCATCAACTTAAACCTCAACACCCGTGGCAAACACGTATCATAAACGCCGCGTCCTGCCTATGCAAGCCAGTGTAATGCAAGCCGGTTGCCGGAGGCATGCCGTTCAGGAATGAATCTGTAGAATTCGCGCCGCGTTCACGCCGAGGATCTTGTCGCGATCCACGGTTGAGATCTTCTTTGCGATGCGATCTAATACGTCCACCGGCTTTTCGTAGCCCATATCGAAGGGATAATCGTCCCCGATCACCATGCGATCCGCGCCGACCAGCTGGATCAGGTAGAGCAGCGCGCCATCCTCGTGCACGATCGTATCGTAGTAAAACCGGCGCAGATAGGCGCTCGCCGGTTTTTTCATATGTTTTAACTCCGGCCGCACACGCACGCCCTGATCCAATCGCCCGATCACCCACGGGAGCGTGCCGCCCGCATGCGGCAGGCACACGTCCAGCTTGGGGAACATATCCAGAACTCCGCCGAAAATCAGATAGGCCGCGGCGACGCCGTTGTCGTATGGATTCCCCAGCAGGTTGCGCAAGTAGAACTTACCCAGGCGATCGCGTCCGATCGTATCGACCGGATGCAGGAACACGCACCAGTTCAGCCGTTCGCAGGCGGCGTAGATCGGGTAAAACGCCGGGTCATCGAGCTCCTTGGACGCCGGAAACGTCGAGATACAGACTCCGCGAATTCCAGGCAGCTTCGAGACCCGTTCGATCTCCTGCGCCGCGAGCTCGGGCGCCTGCATCGGCAGCGTGGCCAGGCCCAGCAAACGTTCGGGATGCGCGCTATGCGCCATGGAACAGGAATCGTTGAATAATTGCGCGAGCTTGAGACCGAGTTCGGGAGGCGCCCAATCCACCATGGGATTGGTGAGCGACATTGCCTGCACGTCCACGCCCTGCTGATCCATCGTCTGGATGCGCCGTGCCAGATCGAAATATTCCGGCGTGATGGTTACGTTGAGCTTGGGACTTTCCAACCGCCAGTTGGCGCCGTCCCGGCGCACATGAATGTCGTAGGCTGCGCCTTCGGTCTCTGCCACGCTCATCCACTCTTCGGGAAACCAATGCGCATGTGGATTCACCACCGGGCCGCCGTCGTGGCGTCGCGATTTCCCGAAGGCCTGCGCGGGAAATATCAGACCATTCGCGGCACCGGCAGCCACGCCGAGCGAGGCGGACAAAAACTCGCGGCGATTGAAGGACATGAAATTCAGTGTAGTGCGGCGGAGGGAGCGGGAGCGATCCTGCCCCGTGACACACTAACGCGGGAACTCCGGCAGACGGGGCGCATTCGCTTCGCCGGGCGTCTGGGCGACGTTCATGATCATCGCGAGCGTCGTGTAATATCCCATGAGTCCGGTCAGGTCGATCACGCCCTGCTCGCCGAACTTGGCTTTTACGCGCGCGAAGGTCGGCTCACTGACGGTCTTGTTGCGCAGCAGCTCATCGGCGAAGTTGTACAGCATTTCCTCATCGTCGGTCATGTTCGCCGGACGCCGCCCGTCGGCGATCGCCGCGATGGTTTCGGGTTTAATCCCTTCCTTCTGCGCGATCGGCGCGTGCTGGCCCCATTCAAACTGCTGACTCCAGTTACGGGCGGTGATCAAGATAACGAATTCCGTGTTGCGCCGGCCGATCGCCGCGCTGAAGCGCAAATATTCGCCGACCTTCTGCACGCGATTCTCCAGTTCCGGGCTGCGGAGCAGAGGGACGAACGGGCCGACGAAACTGCCGCGCGGTCCGGCCACGATATCGGCCACGATCTTCTTTTGCACGTCGGTCATTTTATCCGCGGGGATCGCTGGAAAACGGTCCTGCGCGTGAGCCTCCCCGGTGTGAACCAGAAATGCGGCCACCAGCGCGGCGCTAAACAGCCAGGTCGTTTTTGAGAATTTCATGCTATTTCCTCGTCCTTCCTCGAACATTGTCACTCACCGGGCGGGGTCACCCCCAACGCACTGCTGGCGGCCACCGCATTACTTAATCGGAGGCACAAACGTGATGGTGCGGGCGAAAAACCAGCACAGCAGAAAAACCAGCGGCGCCTGCACCATCAGTTGCAGGATCCCGTAGCCCACCATATCCCGCGCGCGAATTTTCAAAATTCCCAGCAGCGGCAGCATCCAGAAAGGGTTGATCAGATTCGGCAACGCTTCCGCCGCGTTGTAAATCTGCACCACCCACCCGAGGTGCACCTGATTCGCGATGGCGGCCTGCATCACGTAGGGCGCTTCCACAATCCATTTGCTGCCACCCGAAGGAATAACAATCCCGAGGCCCGCCGAATACAGCGCCACCAGCAGCGGATAGGTGTCATGCGAGCTCAGCCGCGCGAATAAATGCGCCAGTTTATCGCTCAGCCCGGTGCCCACAATCATGCCGAAGATCATGGCGTAAAAGGGAAACTGCAGCAGCACGCCTCCAGTGGCGGGAATACACTCGGCAACCGCTCGCAAAAATCGCTTGGGGCGCCAATGGAGGAGCATGCCCAGCGTCAGAAACATCAGGTTATAGGTATTCAGATCGAGCGCGGCGAGCGCTCCCTGCGGAGACGTCCGTAGCGCTTGGACCAGATAAAAGCCGAGAACGGCCACCACCACGATTGTCAGCAGAGGACTGTATTCCAGCCATTCGCCGGGCCGAGTGCGTACATCCAGGGCCTGCGGCGGATCCTGGAGAGAGACGCCGAAATCTTCCGCGGTACGCGCATTCTCCGGCGAAGGCGCGGCGAAAAAACAAATTGCCACCGAGACTGCGATCAGAATCGCGGCCGTCGCCAGGCTCTGCCATAGGAACAAAGTTTGGGTGAGCGGAATCAATCCGCTGATGGCGAACAGCGCGGGCGGCATGGAAACTTTCGTGGCCATCAACATCGCGGCCGAGGACGATAATCCAAGCGCCCACACCACGCCGATGCCAAGGTAGGCGGCGAGACCCGCGGCGCGATAATCCATTCCATTCACCCGCCGTGCCAGCTCGCGCACCAGCAGCGCGCTGAAGATCAGGCTCATCCCCCAGGAAAGCAGGGAGAGCACCATGGCGAACAGCGCCACCGTGGCGATGGCGGCTCGCGGAGATTTCGGAAGCAGCGCGATGCGCAGGATCGCGCGCCGCATGACGGGAGCGGAAGCAACCACGTAGCCGCCCACCAGGACCATCACCATCTGCATGGTGAACGGCACCAGCGTCCAGAAATTCTTGCCCGCCTGAATCGCCAGCGTCGAAGCGTTCTCGCCCGCCGCCAGCCCGATCAGAAAAACGGCCACCACCCCGAGCAGCGCGAATACCAGAGGATCCGGAAACCACCGTTCGCTCCAGTTCGCCAGCGCAATTCCAGCGCGCGCCAGGCCCTTCTCCGTCGCGGCGCTGTGCTGAGTAACGGACATTCTTTTCCGGCCGGTTGCCCCTATTCGTTGCTATCATAAGCGATTCGAGATCAAGCAGGAGCGCGAGTTGAACAAGGTATTTAAAAACGCCCGCGAGGCGGTATCCGATATTCGTGCGGGCGACAGGGTCATGATTGGAGGCTTCGGCCTGTGCGGAATCCCCGAGAATCTCATCCGCGCGTTAGTCGCAAGCGGGGTGAAAGGACTTCACACCATCAGCAACAACATGGGCGTGGATGGCGCGGGCATGGGACTCATGCTGGAGGCGGGAATGATCGCCTCGCACATGGGCAGCTACGTCGGCGAGAATAAACTGCTCGAAAGTCTGGTCATCGAGGGCCGCTTGGATCTGACGCTGATGCCGCAGGGCACGCTCGCCGAATGCATTCGCGCGGGCGGGGCGGGGATCCCCGCGTTCTACACACCGGCCGGCGCGGGAACCCTGGTTGCCGAAGGAAAAGACACGCGCGAGTTCGATGGGAAGCTCTACATTCTGGAGCGCGCGCTGACCGCCGATTTCGCGCTGGTCAAGGCCTGGAAGGGCGACCGGCTCGGCAACCTGGTCTATCGCAAGACATCACGCAACTTTAATCCGATGATGGCGACCGCGGCGAAGATTACGATCGCCGAGGTGGAGCATCTCGTGGAGCCGGGTGAAATCGATCCGGACCACGTGGTGACGCCCGGAATCTTTGTCCAGCGAATCGTGATCGGTGAGAACTACGAGAAGCCCATTGAAAGACGGACGGTGCGCCCGGCTCCCGGGAGCAAGACTCCCGAAGACACGCCCGCCGGAGGCCCGCAGTGACCGATCAGGAAAAGCGTTTACGGATTGCCCGCAGGGCCGCGCTGGAGCTGCGCGATGGATTTTACGTCAATCTTGGCATCGGGATTCCGACGCTGGTTGCCGATCATGTGCCCGCCGGGATGGAGGTCGTGTTGCAATCGGAAAACGGAATGCTCGGCGTCGGGCCGTATCCGATCGCGGGGACCGAAGATCCCGATCTGATCAACGCCGGCAAGGAGACGGTCACGGAAATTCCCGGCACCGCTTACTGTTCGAGCGCGGATTCCTTCGCCATCATTCGCGGCGGCCACATCAACCTGAGCATTCTTGGCGCGATGGAAGTGGACGAAAAAGGCGACCTCGCCAACTGGATGGTTCCCGGGAAAGTCGTGAAGGGCATGGGAGGCGCGATGGATCTGGTGGCCGGAGCACGCCGCGTGATCGTCGCGATGGAACACACCACCCGTAAAGGGGAAGCTAAAATTTTGCCGAAGTGCACTCTTCCGCTGACCGGATGCGGAGTCGTCGATACGATCATGACGGAACTGGCTGTAATCGACGTGACGCCCCAGGGCCTGGTGCTGCGCGAGATCGCCCCGGACACAACCGTCGAAGAGGTCCGGAAGGCCACCGCCGCGAAGTTGACCGTTCCGGAATCGGTCAAGATCATGCCTGTTTAAAATCATGCCGGTCTAAATCATGTCCGTTTAAAATAATGTTCATCGGTGTAGCTCGAAAACCTACGTGACAGACCGGACGGCGATTCAGGATTTGGTGCGCTTCATCACGGACGCACTGGTGGCGGCCGGTATTCCGCAAGAGGCCGCCGGCGAAGTCGCGGCTTTAATGGCCGAAGCCGACGCGCGCGGGGCCGACGGGCATGGCGTATTTCGTCTGCCTCAATACGTCAAACGCATCCAGAGTGGCGGCATCAACACGCATCCCGAAATTCGCGTGATCCGCGAACAGGCGGCGTCCGCGCTGGTCGATGGGGACAACGCCATGGGTCACCTGGTCATGAGCCGCGCCGCGGAGATCGCAGTGGGAAAGGCGCGCACGGCTGGGGTTGCCTGGGTGGGCGCGCGCAACAGCAATCATGCGGGACCCGCAATGCTTTATGCGCGCATGCCGCTCGCCGCCGACATGATCGGAATCTACATCGCCGTGGGCAGCGCGAACCATTTGCCGCCATGGGGCGGGACAGAAATGTTACTCAGCACCAACCCCATCGCCATCGCCGTGCCCGGGTCGCGCCACGCGGCGATTGTGCTCGATATGGCCACGACCAATGCCGCTTACGGGAAGGTTAAAATCAAGGCCCAGCGCGGGGAAACCATGCCGGAGGGCTGGATGATGGACCGTGAAGGGCGTCCGCTGACGGACCCCAAACGCGCGGGCGAAGGGTTCCTGCTGCCGATCGGAGGGCCCAAGGGTTACGGCCTCGCGCTGATGTTCGGTTTGCTCGCCGGAACTTTGAATGGAGCGGCGTTCGGCAAGGATGTGGTGGATTTCAACGCCGACTCGAAATCTCTCACCAACACCGGGCATGCGATCATCGCCGTGAACATCGGCGCGTTCGCGGACGTGACCGCATTCAAGCACTGCGTCGATGATATCTGGGAGCAGATGAAGGCCTCGCCGAAGCTGCCCGGCGTAGACGAGATCCGGGTCCCCGGCGAAAGATCCGAGCGCATCTTCGAGCAACGGATGGTGGAGGGAATTCCGCTGAGCGCGGAACTGCGGCGTACGCTCGATGAACTGGCGGATCGTCTCAGGGTGCGGCGGTTGGGCTCGTGAGCGGCGAAATCTCGTGAGCTTCGGCAGCGGGAAGCGTGAAAAAGAATGTCGCGCCCTTGCCCGCCGCGGATTCAACCCAAATGCGGCCTCCGTAGCGCTCCACGACTTTCTGGCATATGGCGAGCCCGATCCCGGTTCCCGGATAGGTTTTCTTGTTATGCAGCCGTTTAAAAATGCCAAAGATCTGTTCGTGGAATTCTTCTGGAATTCCGATCCCGTTGTCGCGGATCGAAAATAACCACCCTTTGCCCTCGCGAATAGCGGAAACTTCCACGCGCGGGGGCTGTTCGCTTCGATACTTCAGGGCGTTTGAAATCAGGTTTTGAAACAGATGGGTGAGCGGAACCGGATTGCCGCGCAACAAGGGAAGGCTCGACGCGGATATTGTGGCGCCGCTCTCGGCGATCGCCGTCGCCAGGTTTTTCTCCACTTCGGCGAGTATTTTGTTGGAGTCCAGAAGCAGCGGCACTGCATCCGCGCTCTTGGCGGCCTGGGTGTAGGCCAGCAGGTCGCCGATCAGCATCTCCATGCGCCGGGCTCCTTCCACGCAAAACCGGAGGTACTCGAGCCCCTTTCCGTCGAGCTTGTCGGCAAATCTCTTTTCGAGCAGCTCGCTATATACCGAAACCTGCCGCAAGGGTTCCTGCAGGTCGTGGCTTGCGGAATACGCAAACTGTTCCAGGTCCGCATTGGCGCGCCGGAGTTCTTCGTTGGAATGGCGCAGCGTCTGCTGGCTCTCCCGGAGCGCGGCTTCGGCTGCCTGGCGCTTATCCCGCATGGATAGATGCGCGCCGATGCGAGCGAATAACTCGCGGGCCGTGAAGGGCTTGATGAGGTAGTCATCGGCCCCGCCCGTCAGACCCTCCACCCTACTTTCTTCGCCGGCGCGCGCCGAGAGCAGAATGACGGGAATGGTGCTGGTTTCCGCGCTTTTGCGCAGCGCAGTCACCAGTTCGAAGCCGGTGATCCCCGGCATCATCACGTCGCTCAGAATGAGATCCGGCGAATCCGATGCCGCGATCAGAAGCGCCTCCGCGCCGTCCCTGGCGGCAATCACCGTGTAATGATCGCGAAGAAGGCGGGTCAGGTAATCCCGCATATCCGCATTGTCATCCGCCACCAATATTTTGCGCCGCCGCGCGCCGGGAGCGTGGTCATGCCCTTCGACGCTTTCGCCGGGGTTTTCCGGCGACGGGATCCAGCGCAGAGCCTCTTCGGTAAACGTGTCCGCGCGCAGCGCCGTGGTTTCCTGCTCCCCGTCGAGGCGAACCATATTTTTGGGGAGATGTGCGATTCCCAAAGGGATCGAAATCGTGAAGCTGCTTCCCACGTTCGGCGTGCTCAGCACCGAAATCGAACCGCCATGGAGCTTCACCAACTCCTGCACCAAGGCGAGCCCGATCCCGGTGCCCTCGATGGATCTGCCCTGCGCATTTTCCACGCGATGGAAGCGTTCGAAAATATGTGGAATTTCGTGTTCCGGAATCCCGATTCCCGTATCGTGAACCGCAAATTCCGCGCGGCCCTCCTTCTGCTTCACGGAGACCGTCACGGCGCCTTGCAGCGTGAACTTCAGCGCGTTCGAAATCAGATTGAGTACGATCTTTTCCCACATCGCCCGATCCACGTACACCGGCTCGGTCAGCACTTCGCATTGGACGCGGAAGTTCAGGCCCGCACTGTCCATTGCGGAGCCGAAGTTCGAGGCCAGGTCTTCGGTGAGCCGGTCGAGCTCGACCGGCTCATACACCGCGCGCATTCGCCCCGCCTCGATTCTCGAGAAATCGAGAAGTGCGTTCACCAGTTTTTGCAGACGCAGGCTGTTCCGGTGAACGAACTCCAGCAGCTCGAGCTCGCGCGGATTCTTTTGGCGGGCGTCCGCGAGCAGCTCCTCTATGGGGCTCAGAAGGAGGGTCAAGGGCGTGCGGAGTTCATGACTCACGTTCGAAAAGAACGTCGTCTTCGCCCGGTCGAGTTCGGCGAGCGCCTCGGCGCGCTGGCGCTCCGCTTCATGAGCCCGCGCATTGCCGAGAGCCGCGGCAATCTGGCCGGCCAGCAGATCCACGAATCCGCCATAGGCGGTGTCGTAGCGGCGGTATGGATTCGTCCCCACGATCAGGAATCCAGCGGGCTGGTCCAACCCTTGCTGCTTAATCGGTACGGCGACCGCCCGCTCCACCGGCTTGTTCCAGTCGCCTGCCGGTAAAGGACCTCGTTTGCGCTGCTCCGACAAGTCCTCGATCACGATGAGAGACGGCTGGCGGAAAATCTGGCTCGCCGGCCACGGCGAATCGAAGTGCGGCTCGATTCGCTCCGGCGCCAGGGGATCACCACGCTCAATCCCGCTCGAAGCGGCGAGCGTTGCGCCGGGCGGATCGTCGGGTGTGGGTTTGTCGTCGAACAGGTAGATCAGGGCGAAGGGCAGGTCTTTCTTGTTCAGACTCATGTGGCTCGACAGAGTCTGTAAAACTTCATCCTCCGTATTGGTAACGGCGAGGGCGGAGCCGATATCGCGCAGCGTCTCGGCGCGGCGCTCTCCGATGAAGCGATCGGTTTCCTCGGTGACCACGCACAGCATGCCGGCGATCTCGCCACGGTCGTCCGCCAGGGGGCTGTACGAAAAAGTGTGATACGTTTCCTCCGGAAAGCCGCTGCGTTCCAAAAATAAGAGCAGCCCTTCGTGGTACGTCGCACGCCCGGTCTTCATTACGGTCTCAACGAGTGGGCCAATGTCCGACCAGATCTCCGCCCACACTTCGTTCGCGGGGTTGCCCAGAGCCCGGGGATGCTTGATTCCGAGCGTGGGCCGGTAAGCGTCGTTGTACAGAAAACTTAACTGTTTGCCCCACGCCATCCACATCGCGTAGCGCGAGGAAAGGAGGATATTTACAGCCGTGCGCAGGCTTTGTTGCCAGCCGTCGATGGGACCCAGTGCGGTTTTGGACCACTCGAGCGCGCGTATCCGCTCGACCATCTCTCCGCCCTCCGGCCCCGCCGAAAAGGGAGATTCGTACCTCCCATGACTGGTGTCTTTACGAAAGTGCACTCATCCCTCGTTGCGTCGCCGATCCCACCCGGCGCTCCATGTCTCATTCTTCGATATTTAGCCCTCGAAAGTCACCTGGCAACTTTTCGGGGAACCCCCCGCGCATACCCCTTTGGATGACGGGGCCGGGCCTTTCCACGGCGGGTTCGGGGCCTTTCCAAGGCAGGTATGTTGCGCTATAACTAGCAGACATGGCTTGCATGTTGAATCGAAGAAGTTTCCTGAGCGCGGCGGGTGCAATCTCCGCCGGCGTCTTTGGAGCCGCCGGGGCCCGGGCGCAGCAGGCGCCGCAGGGGCGCATTTCGCCGGTGCCCGTGCGTCAGGATTGGTCCGGGAACACCGTGGTGCAGTATCCCGATCCCGACATCGTCGTGCTCGACGAGCGTTTTCGAAAATATATCGTCAACAACACCTCGATCAAACGGCTCTACACCGGAGCCCTGTGGTCGGAAGGACCGGCGTGGAACGGGGTGGGGCGCTACCTGGTATGGAGCGATATTCCCAATAACGTGCAGATGCGCTGGGCGGAGGAAGACGGCCACGTCTCGGTGTTCCGGAATAACTCGGGCTATAGCAACGGCAATACTTTCGATTACGAGGGCCGCGAGCTTTCCTGCGAGCACGGCGGAAGGCGCGTGGTGCGCTACGAGTACAACGGCTCCGTGACCGTGATCGCCGACAAGTATCAGGGGAAACGCCTGAACTCTCCGAATGACATCAGCGTCCATCCCGACGGAAGTGTGTGGTTCACCGACCCGCCCTTCGGCATTCGCGGAAATTACGAAGGCTTCAAGGCCCCGTCCGAAGTGAAACCGGCGGTTTACCGCGTCGATAAGAGCGGCCAGATGGATATGATTACGGACGAGATGGCCGGCCCGAACGGGGTCTGTTTCTCGCATGATTATAAGAAGGTCTATATCGCCGACACCGCGGGCCGCGAGATCCGCGTATACGACCTTGATGGTAAGAACGCACGCAACGGAAAACGTTTCGTGGTGCTGGATATTCCGGGTACCGGAGAGCCCTCGGCCGCCGACGGCATGCGCGTCGATACGGACGGCAACCTATGGTGCGGGGCGCGCCCCGGCGTTCAGGTGGTGACGCCCAACGGCGAGCGGATCGGCTTCATCCGGCTTCCGGAAACCTGCGCAAATGTAGCTTTTGGGGGTCAGAAGCGGAACCGGCTGTTTATGGCCGCAAGCTCGTCTCTTTATACCGTTTACGTCGAAACCCAAGGGGCGCACATCGCCTGAGGCTGCTCGCACTTCCGGAGCTGCCTCATGCAAAACTTGCTTAGCCCTTCCCGCGGATGAATTCGTAGCGCTCGAGCGTCGCCGCGAAAGCCGCGACCGGCTCGTCGCCCGCGGCGGTCTCTTCACTGCGAACGATCTTGCCCATGCAACGCAGGCGGACGTCCGCCCGGGCGCCGGAAACCTTCGGGAGAGTGATCAGGTATTCGATGGGCTCGCCGATTTCCACTGCGGCCGGGGTCGTAAACAGCACCCCGCAGGAGCTGACGTTCCTGGTCTCCCCTTTCGAGCTCTGCGCTTTGTCGCCCAGAATTTCGAAGGGCAAGTGCAGGTCGAAACGCTGATTCTTCCGTTGTTCGATCATAAGTCGATTTAAGTGTAGAGGCGGAAAACCCTAAGGTCAATGGGGGTGCGCTCTACTGAAAAGGCCCTATTGTTGTAGTACTTTCCGGGGAATTTCCAGAAAGTCCCGGATCCGGGCTGACGCGGGGTCCGATGCGCGATAATTAGAGCCATGTCCTCGTCTCTTTCACCGAATCCGTCCCTGGAACCGGCAAATCTGGCCGTCCCCGCCCCGCCGTTACCCACCGTTGCGGTGGCCCGATCCAGCTCTCGTTTTCCGGTCCGCCGGGTCTATTGCGTGGGGCGCAACTACCTGGCGCATGTTCGGGAAATGGGCAATGACGAGAAGCTCCCGCCGCTGTACTTCGCGAAGGCTCCGGACATGATCGTGGAGAGCGGCGCGACCATTCCGTATCCGCTTTTTACCAACAATCTGCAGCACGAAGTGGAGTTGGTGGTCGCCATGAAATCCGGGGGCGAGAACATCCCGGTGGAGAAGGCGCTCGATCACGTCTACGGATACGCCGTGGGTTTCGACATGACGCGCAGGGATGTCCAGCAGGCGGCGGCGAAAGCGGGCCGTCCCTGGGAGGTCGGCAAATCTTTCGATCATTCAGCCCCTTGCGGAGCGATTCATCCGGCCGCCGAAGCAGGCCATCCGTCGGAAGGCAAGATTCAGATCACAGTGAATGGCGAAGTTCGTCAAAGCTCGGATCTGAACTTAATGATCTGGCCGGTGCCGTATATTATTCATCACCTGTCCCAGCAGGTAGCGATCGCCGCAGGCGACCTGATTTACACGGGCACGCCGGAGGGCGTCTCGACGGTGGTGAAGGGTGACGAACTGGTGGGGACCATTGACGGATTGAGCGAGCTGAGGATCAAGATCGCCTAGAGAAGAAATACGAGAAGGGAGAGCTCGTCGTGGCTGAAACGTTGGCCGCGCTACTTCTCGCCGAATCCCGCGCGCCGGCTCCAGTATTCCCAGGCGCGTTTCCAGTCGTGCGGCTGTGGACCGTTGTGGATCTGATCGATTTCACCGGGTGACAGAGGCACCACGCCACTGAAGCGGAGCGCGTTGAGCAAAACACGGGCGTTCTTGGGGACGTAGACCGCCAAGCCCACCACCTCTCGCAGATTTTGTCCCGCGGCGGCAAAGCCGTGTCCCCGCATCAAAACGACGCTATTTTCCCCCAATGCGTGGGCCAGGTCCCGGCCCTGCGCGACATTCGACACGAGCATATTGGTATCGCCGAAGGCATCCCGAATGTCCCATACGGGAACGTGCAGTCCCATGCGGCTGGCATTGTGGATCACCGCTCGTAAGGGCTCCCTGGTCAGTCCAAATGGGAGCGTATCCTCCGCGTGGCTGTGAATCACGGAGATCACCTCGGGCCGCGCTTCGTAAATCGCGCCATGAATGAAACGCTCCAGATAAGGACTGCGCCCGTCCTTTTGAACCGGTTCACCGGTCAGATGGTATTCCACGATGTCCTGCTTCGTCACCAGTTCCGGAGCGCGCGAGCAGGAGATGAGAAAGCGATCGGGCTTCGACGGATGCCGCACGCTGACATGGCCGTAGGCGTCGAGCACTCCCTCGTGGGCGAGAATGCGGTTGGCGATGACCAGATCGCCGACAACGGTATCCAGGGTCTCCATCTCTTATTGAAGTTTACTGAGCCGGGGCGATCACCGGGGCGATCAGTTGTTGAGCAGCGGAATATCCTTCACCGGAGGCGGCGCTTTCCGCGACTGCAGAAACGCGTAAATATCGCCGAGGTCCTTATCGGAAACCACCTTCGCGGTGTACGGCGGCATCTGGCCGGTGGGCTGGCGAATATATTTCTGAACCGCGGCGAAGGCGATCGGCTTCGGCCCGAGTCTCGGCCCCGTGCCCAACCCGCCCTGCGCCTCCCGGCCGTGGCACTGATAGCATCCGTAGTTCTCAAAGAGCTTGCGCCCGTGCTCGGCATCGCCTTGCGGAGTGGGCGCCTGACCACATAAAACCACGGCGCCGAACATGATTCCTAACGCGAGTCTCAACATAAAATTTTCCCTTGCCGAAGCTCTTTATGCCCGAAATCTTAACCGCTCCCTCTGGTCGCGGCTCGGGTCGATCGGGCGATTATCGCGGCTGCGTGACGACGTCCACCAAAGCCGGTTCCCCGCGCGAAACCACTTCCATGGCGCGCGCGATCGCCGGGCCCAGATCCTTCGGGTCCGTAATGGGACCCTCGCCGTGAACTCCCATGCTGCGCGCGAGCGCTCCGTAATCGATATTCGGATTCTTGAGCGTGGTCCCGACCTCCGCCGTGGTGATGTCGCGCTGATGGCGGTTGGCCATGCGCTGCAGGTGCATCACTTCCTGGTGATACGCACGGTTATTGTGCATCACGGTGAGCAGCGGTATCTTGTGATGGGCTTGCGTCCACAGAACGCCGGGGGCGTACATCAGGTCGCCGTCATTTTGAATATTGATGGAGAGTCTTCCGTACTTCTTGTTGGCGACCGCGGCGCCGACGGCCGCGGGAGCTCCGTAGCCCACGCCCGCGCCGCCCGCGCCACCGATGTACTGGTAGTGCTTGTCGAAATTCCACAAGCGCTGCGGCCAGGCGTTATTCGAAACCAGCGACCAATCCTTATTCTTCACCTGCGCCCAGATTTCCATGGCCATGCGCGCCGTGCTGATGGGACTCGCATCCCAGGCATAGCTCGCGTCGACGAGCATCTTTTCGTGCGCTTCTTTGGCCGCCTCGCCGAGCTTTTTGCCGCGCTCTTCGAAGACGCGCTTGCGGTCCGCCGTGATCAGTTTTTTGCACGCCTCGATCAGCGCCGGCAACGTGGCTTCGGAATCGGCGGCCATGGAAAGATCCAGATCCGGCATGCGCTGGAAATCCTGATAGTTCGAGCGCGTGTTCAGATCCGTCGCGGAAATCGCGAGCATCTTCGTGCTGTCCTTCGTGATGGGCCGGGACGTGCGATGAAGCTGGTCCTTGAAGTTATTCACCGTGCCCCAGAAATCCCAAACTTCCAGGCCCAGGATGACGTCGGCGTTGCGAATGGCCGCTCCCGCGCGCTCGGTCTGATTCAAGGGATGGCGCGACGGGAAATTCATGCGTCCATATTGATTCACCACCGCAGCCTGCAGCGTTTCCGCGAGTTCGATCAGGTGCGTCAACCCGGCCGGCGTGCGCGCGCAGCGATCGGCAATGATCACCGGATTTTCGGCGTTGACCAGCAGGCGCGCGGTCTTCATTCACCGCTCCCGAGATCGCCCTGCGGCGGAGCGGCCCAGGTGAGCTTGGGAATGTGCGGCTTCTCTCCGGGAGTCATCGGCGTTTCCTGCAGATCGCCGTCGGCCACCAGGAGCACGGGCATCGTCGGCGGGGTGGTCGCGATCTTGTACGCGCGTACCGAAGATTCCGCGAAGTGCTGCAAGGAAAATGGGCAGTCGTCGAATTTGGTGAAATCGCGGACCAGAAGGGCGGCGTCCTGAACGCTATGCGCCCACTCGACGCCGGGGCGGCGCGTCGCCGCGTCCAGCGTGTTGCCGATGATCATGAATACGGGCGCGCGGTCGACATAGGCGTTATAGATCGCCATCGAAGCGTGCTGCAATCCGACGGTCCCATGCGCCAGGATGCAGGCAGGCTTGCCTTCGATCTTGGCGTAGCCGTGGCCCATCCCGACCGACGATTCTTCGTGGCAGCAGGTGATGAACTCCGGCATCTTATTTCCGCCGTAATTGATCACCGATTCATGCAGGCCGCGAAAGCTGGACCCGGGGTTCGCGAAGATAATTTCAAAACCCAGCGCCTTGATGACATCCACCATGAAATCGGATCCGGGACGGTCCGCAGTGAGGACTTCGACGTTTGATGCGGGATCTTTTTCCTGCGTGGTGACGGGCGCGGAAGCATTGCGAAGGGGGATGTTATTCTGCGCGACCTGATCTTGTGCAACCTGGTTTTGTGCGACCTGGTCTTGTGCAATTTGTCCGGCGGCCTGCTGCGCGGAGGCAGGCTGGGAAGTGGCCGCGACCAGCGCGGCGGCGCCCCCGGCCGCTCCTTTCAGGAATCCACGGCGTCCGACAGGGGGCTTTTTAGAGTTCGACATAAGGAACCTCTTTCGCTGGAGTGCATTATAATACACGATGCCTTTGTATAATTGGCCCCATGGATACCCGTATCGCGAGAGATATCGTCGAGGTTATCCGTGCTGAAAGAGAAAAGCGAATTGATCGCCTCGCAGACGAAGACCCGGACTACGCCCACGACCAGTGGCTATTCGCGGATGAGCCATTCATAAACGACATGTGCCTGATGGTGCTCGTCGCGCTGCGCCATCAAGTGGAGAGGAGGCTCGTGTCCTTGGCGGCTCGCGCTGGTTCCGAGCAGGCCATGACTCGCGAGGAGTACTGGCGGAAGGTGGGCGAACAGCGAAAAAAGGTGAAGAACCGCGGTTAGACCTGCGTGACCGAATCTCTCAAACTGGGGTCTTTTCCGGCCTGGAACGGCTCCATGAAGACGCTTGAGCTACTCGCCAACTGCCTTAAGCATGGACCGACGCAAGAGCCGGGCCCGAAACTGCTGCAGCACCTGAACCTTCCAGCGAAGCCTGCCGAGCGGTTCGTGGTCGCCTACGCACCACTTTCCGAAAGTCGCTGTTTCAGGGAGGGGCTGGCTACCCGCCTCCGGCTACCCAAAGACGCCGACTACTGCGTCATCGCCGAGACACTTGTCCACTTGGTGGACCAGTTCCTGGCGGAAGTCGAAAAAGGGACGCATTTGGCTCGTATTACTGGCGCGCTCTCAAATTCGGAGTTCGTATGCTGAAGGGCCGCAAGACGAACCGAAGAAAGGGCGTGGGGCCAACTTCCAAGCGCAAGAAACGGCCCCCCCGCCCGCACGTCATGGCCGCGTATCTCAAAAGCCACGAAAAATTCGGCCCGCTGTACAAGAAGCTCGCTGGATGAGCGATTGCCTCCCGGCCATCGGATCGCATTAGCGATACAATCTCATGGTGCAGACGTTCTCGCCGATTTCCGAGGCCTCGCGTGGCTGACGTGGCCGTAGCTCGGGCGGAGACCGCTTTGGGCGAGGCTCCCACCCAGAGCTGGGTGAGGCTCGTGGAATGGATCGCATCACTCGCAATCCCGGCGGCGATGTGGCTCGCGCCGCTGCCCCTCGCCGCTGATTCCAAACACGCGATTGCCATCACGCTGTTTATGATCATCGCCTGGGCGTTCGAAGTGCTGGATCACGGACTGGTGGGCCTGATCGGCTGCTACCTCTTCTGGGCTTTGAAAGTAGTTAAGGTCGACGTGGCCTTTAGCGGATTCGCCGATGATACGGCGTGGTTCGTTCTAGGCGCGATGCTCTTCGGCGTTATGGCCGCGCGCTCCGGACTGGCTCGCCGGCTGGCCTACACGGTGATGGCCGCCATTGGGACCACCTACTCGCGCCTCCTGTTTGGTCTGATCCTCTCCGATTTCCTGCTTACGTTTCTGGTTCCCTCCGGTCCGCCGAGAGTCATCATCATGGGCACGGTCGCCCTTGGCCTGGTGGAAGCGTTCGGCCTCGGGAAAGGCAGCAACGTCGGGCGCGGCATGTTCCTGATCCTGACCTACACGGCTTCGGTTTTCGATAAGACGATTATTGCGGGCGCGGCCTCGATTATCGCGCGCGGAGCCATCGAGAAGTACGGACACGTGACGGTTCTCTACAGTAAATGGCTGCTGGCCTACGTGCCCTCCGATATCGTTATGATCCTGGTCGCCTGGCGGCTGATGCTGTGGTTCTATCCTCCGGAGAAGGACTCGCTGCCGGGAGGGTCGACCTTCCTGCGAGAGGAGCTCGCGAAGATGGGCGCGTGGACGCCGATGGAGAAGAAATCGCTCGCGCTGATGCTGGTGGCGATCGCGCTGTGGACCACCGATTTCTGGCATCACATCCCCTCTTCCGTGATCGGCTTGGGAATCGGTCTGATCGCGCTGCTGCCGATCGTCGGCGTGCTCGGCATTGAAGATTTAAAAAGCTTGAACTATATGGTTTTCCTGTTCATCGGCGCGGCCATCAGCATGGGGCGCGTCCTGACGGTGACGAAAAGCCTGGATGTTTTAACCAACGTGTTGTTCGGATGGATGACCCCGCTGCTCGGAAATACCGTGGTAGCGACGTTTGTGACCTATTGGACCGCGTTCACCTATCACATCTTCCTGGCGAGCGAGCTTTCTATGCTGGGAACATCCGTGCCCGTGTTGATGAACTACGCCACCGCGCATCATCTCAATCCGCTGGCGCTCGGCATGGTGTGGACATTCGCCTGCAGCGGCAAGATTTTCATGTACCAGTCCGCCGTTCTGATTGTGGGATATGCGTTCGGCTACTTCAGCTCCAAAGATTTGTTCCGGCTCGGATTCTGCATGAGTATCATCGATTCAGTCTTATTGCTGATCGTGGTGCCGTTCTATTGGCCGCTGATCGGCATCACGAGTTAGGGGGCTTGTTGAAAAATGCGACAGACCGCTCTGTCCACGCACAAACTCGAACGTGAAATCGTAAATTCACGGGACGGGACAGAGTAGTCTGTCCCCTTTTTCAACATCCTGCTAGGGGGCGAAGGAGCGACTTGGTATGCGGCTGATCGTAGGAATCACGGGCGCCACGGGATCTGTGTACGGGATCCGCCTGCTGCAGGCTCTGCGGCAGACGGACGTGGAATCGCACGTGATCGTCAGCAAATGGGGGATGCAGACGCTGCTGCACGAGACCGGGTATACGCTCGAGCGGGTCCGCGACCTGGCCGATGTGTGGCACCAGCCGGGCGATCAGGGAGCGGCGGTATCAAGCGGTTCGTTTGTGACCGAAGGCATGGTTGTCGCGCCGTGCAGCATGCGGACGCTCGCGGCGATCGCGCACGGAACCGGAGACCATCTGGTGCATCGCGCCGCGGACGTGATCCTGAAGGAACGGCGCAAGCTGGCGCTGGTGGTCCGCGAGTCTCCGTTTAGCGAAGTGCACCTAGAGAACATGTTGAAGCTCGCGCGCATGGGCGTCACCATCCTTCCGCCAGTTCCGGCCTTCTACAACCATCCGCGAACCATCGAGGAATTGGTGGACCACACGGTGATGCGAATCCTCGATCAATTCGGAATTCGCGTGGATCTGATGCCGCGCTGGGACGGTAACATGCTGTCCGCCGCCACGCCTATCGACAAGTAACAAGGGACGGGAGAAATGATTCCGCCGCTTGCCGGTGAACGCTATTTACTCATCCCTTTGTACGTGTACTTGAGCGCCCGCCGTCCGGCGTTCACCTCGCCCATATAGATGTTGCCCTTGGAATCTACGGCAATGCTGTGAATATGATAGAAATCCAGCGCTCCGTGTCCTCCATGGCCTCCCACGAAACCCAGGATTTCGAGCGTTTGCCGATCCACGATCTGAATTTTCTTGTTGGTTCCGTCCGGAACGTAAAAGAAGCGCTGCTGTTTATCCGGTGAAAAGGCGACGTCGAAAGCCGTGCCCTCGCTCCCCGAGGTCTTGCGCTCGATATAGCCCTCTTTGACGAACGTGCCGTCAAGCTTGAACACCTGCACGCGGTTATTGACGCGATCGCCCACATAGAGCAGGCCGTCGTTCGAGATACGGAGCCCGTGAACCAGATTGAATTGCGGTGCGCCGGTCCCTTCGAAGAAGCGCGTGCGAGGGGCGCTGTCGTCAGGCTTGTTGCCGTACGCTCCCCAATGGCGTTTGTACGCGCCGGTTTCGCCATCATATACGATGACCCGGCGATTGCCGTAGCCATCGGCGACGAAAACCTCGTTGGTGGGCGCCCACACCACGATTCCCGCGGGCCGGCCCAGATTCGCGGTATCGTTATTTCCCTTTGACTGGCCATGATGGCCGATCTGCATCAGAAATTTGCCCGCGCGCGTGAACTTCAGCAACTGCGCGTCTTTGTCGCCATTGCCGCCGATCCACACATTGTCCTTGGCGTCGACGAAAACGCCGTGTTCGTTGTCGGGCCATTCATAGCCCGCGCCGGGACCGCCCCAGGCCTGGACAACGTTGCCCGCCGGATCGAATTCGATCACCGCCGGCGCGGGGACGCAGCAATCGCCTTTTCCGTCCGCCGCGTAGCGGTCGTGTTCGCTGGTGGTCCGCGGGCGATGGATAATCCATACGTGATCGCGCGCGTCCACTGCGACGCCCGAAACCTCGCCCAGGATCCAATTGTTCGGCAGAGGTTTCGGCCAGTAGGGATCGGCCTCGAATTTCGGCACGGAAACGCCGGCCGCTTGCGTGGATGATTGCGCAAGGAACGCAATGAAAACGCTGGACGCCGTCGCGACAAGCGCCGCCGCTAAAAATCTTCGCTTCATAGTGCTCTCCATCTTACTGCTCTGCGAACGGACTTGCGGCGGGGCCGTGCGGCGCGCCCTTACTTTTGCAGCAATCGGCCGAGCACTGAGAGAGGCACAGCGCCCTCCCGCAACGCGAGATCGTGAAAGTTGCGCAGGGTATACGAGCTTCCACGCTCTTTCTTGAACCCTTCGCGCGTATCGAGCCAGCCCTTCCATCCTGCGAAATACGTGGGCAGTTGGCAGGAGGAAAGTTGCGCGCGCTGCAGTTTCGCCGTCGCCTCCTCTTTTTCCTGGTAGGTCTCCTTCATCATCAGATCGAGCGCCTGCTGATCCGTCATGCCCATCGTCTGCAAACGGATATCCAGAATCGTATTGGCGATTCCTCGCAGCATCTGTTTCAGCATCGTGAGCCGCATGCCGGGCTGGTCCGCCAGATACCCTTCATCCGACATCATTTCCTGCGTATAGAAGGCCCACCCTTCCACGTACGGCCCGCTGCCGTAAATGTCGCGTAGCACCCTTCGCGAGACAGGCTGCACGTCGTCGGCGTACTCGAACTGCACGTAATGGCCGGGCATGGCTTCATGAATCGTGAGCTGCTCGAGGCCGTAGCGATTATATTCGCGGAGCTTCGATTCGACGCGTTCTTTCGACCATGCCGGGGGAATGGGAGTGACCCAGTAGAACGCACCCAGTTGCGGCTCGAGCGCCGGCGCGGGATTGAAGCCGCCCACCGCATAAATGCCGCGGATGAATTCGGGAGTCTCGGTGACCTGCAGATTGGCTCGCGTCGGTAGGGTCACGAGCCCCTTCTCTTTTACGAACGCGGTCGCTTGCGCCAAGTCCGCGCGGGCCTCGTCCATGTACGTCGCGGGCGTGGCGTGCACGCGAGCGATATCATCCAGGGCCTGTTCCACGGTCTTGGGCGCCGCGAGCATCTTCATTTCAGCGCGCTTCGTCTGTAATTCCGCCTCGGCTTCGGCGAGCAGCTGCTCGGGAGTTTTGCCCACAGCCAGAACGTATTCGAACTTGCTAGCGTATTTTTCCTTGCCCAGACGCCAATCGCTGGTCTTTTTCGCGAGGTCCTCTTTCAGAAACTTGTTGAAGCCCCGCAGCGCCGCAATGGCTTTTTCGGCGGCCATGTTGTACCGGGCCTTCTGTGCTTCCGGCGCGGCGCCGCGCAGCGTTTTATCGATTAAATCGATGTTGCCCTGATTTTCTTCCTGCGCCACGCGATTCCATACGTCGGGCGCATCCGTCAGGTTGGCTTTCGCCTGCTCGAACAACGCCGGCATCTTTTCCAGTCGGCTCGAGATGTCCGCAAAACGCTGCTCCACCGGCGCGTAATTCAGCATGTAGCATTCAAACAGCGCGTTGCCCGCGAGCTCCACGTAAACAGTCGGATTGTGTTTGAAGCTTTGGATCGTATCGAGGTCCAGCAGGCTCAGGCCGATGTTATTGCGCATGATGTCGGCGTCGGCGGCCTGTTCCTTGTCGAGCGCTTTCGGATCGAGCGTCGCCACTCGTGTCTGCATCTCCCGGTAGAAGTTCCGGGAGGCTTCGAGTCCCGCGGCGCTGTAATCGTCCAACAGACCGTCGAGCGCGACCCCTTTATGCGAGTGATAGCCGGCCTGCGTCGCGCTGGACGGCGACAACGCAAGGCTGCCGTACACGAAATCCGACGTTAGCTTGTCGAAATCCGCCGCGCTCTTACCGGCATTTCCGCAGCTTACGGTCATCACCCAGCTCAAGAGGGCACACAACGAAGCGAGAGCAATCCGGGCGAGAGCGATCTTGGCGTTCTTCATCGTCCTGCCTACAACATCGGCCTGCCTACAACAATACGGCAAACTTTACGATCCCACGGCCTTGTCCCGGCCGAGCGCGCGGTCCAAGCTCCACGCTCCGCCCCCGGCTGTGACCAGGAAGAGAAACAAGAAGCAATACAGGACGGCCGGTTCGCCGCCGTTAAAAGCGGGAAGCAGGAACTTGCCATTGCGCGCTACATGCCCGATGAAATAGGCGGCCGCCATTTCCCCGGAAAGAAGGAAGGCGACCGGAGAGGTGAACAGCCCGAGCAGAATCAGCACCCCGCCCACGGTCTCGATCCAGCCCGCCGTGTGCAGCATCAGAGCCAGGTTCGCGGGAAGATTGGGCGGTAACCCTCCCCACAAGCCGAGAGACTTCTGGGTGCCGTGTTCCAGGAACACAAACCCCGCGACAATGCGAAGGAGTGAAAGAGCCCGCGGCTGAAATCGTGACAGCATACACCTCCAGGGCGGCCGCACTTCATCTGGTCGCTCGACCCGAAGCCGCGAGAAAAACTACTATATCCAATTCCCTCACGAGCGCGCTGGCGCGGTCGGCAGTCCCCCCTGGCGTGCGGCGGGCGCCCCGTCGAGTCTGCTAGCTTAGGAAATGCAGGAAGCGCTTTCGCTGGCCTCCCCTGCTGTGACCTGCGTACCCTCCGTTTCGACCCCTCAATGATTGCTCTTTCGAACATCAATAAGCAGTACGGCAAGCAACTTGTCTTCGTCGACGCCTCCTTTCAACTCAATCCCGGCGAGAGAGCCGGCCTGGTTGGCCCCAATGGTTCGGGGAAAACTACGCTGTTTCGATTGATCACCGGCGAGGAATACGCCGACGACGGCGACGTCACCGTCCCCAAAAAACTTACCATCGGCTACTTCCGCCAGGATGTGGAAGAAATGCAAGGCCGCTCGGTTCTGGACGAAGCGATCGCCGGAAGCGGACGCGTGGGCGACCTGCATCATGAACTCGAGGCGCTCCACAAGGCGCTCGAAGACCCGGCGCGAGCCGCGGAGATGGATGCCATCCTGGAGCGTTTCGGAGAAGTGCAGGAAGAGTACGAGCACCTCCACGGTTACACGCTCGAAGCGCAGGCCCGCGAGGTTTTGCACGGGCTCGGCTTCGCCGAAGACCAGATCGACGGCGACGTCGGCGCGCTATCGGGTGGGTGGAAGATGCGTGTCGCGCTCGCCCGCGTGCTGCTCGGCCGGCCCGACGTGCTGTTGATGGACGAGCCCACCAACCACCTGGATCTGGAATCCATCATCTGGCTGGAACAGTTTCTGAAATCCTACCAGGGCACGCTCCTGATGACCTCCCACGACCGTGAGTTCATGAATCGCATCGTGACGAAAATCGCGGAGATCGACGCGGGCGAAATCATCGTGTATTCCGGCGATTACGATTTTTACGACCGCGAGCGCGCGATTCGGGAGGCCAATCAGCAGGCGGCTTTCAGCCGCCAGCAGGCCATGCTCGCCAAGGAGCAGAGATTCATCGATCGTTTTCGCACCCATGCCGCCAAGGCCGCGCAGGTGCAGAGCCGCATCAAGGCGCTCGATAAAATTGAAAAGATCGAGCTGCCCAAGAAGCGCCACGTCGTGAAATTCGAGTTTCGCGTGCCGCCCCGTTCGGGCGATCAGGTGGCCGTGATCGAAAACCTCCGCAAGCGATTCGGCCCGCGCGTGATCTACGACGGCTTCAGCCTGACCATCCGGCGCGGCGAACGCTGGGCCGTCATGGGACGCAATGGCGCGGGGAAAACGACGCTGCTCAAAATGATCGGCGGCGTTCTGACTCCGGACGACGGTGACGTGCGCCTGGGAGCAAGCCTCAAAATGGGATATTTTGCGCAGCAATCGCTCGACGTGCTGGACGGGGACCTGACGGTGATCGAGCAGTTGCAGCGGGATTTTCCGCAGGACGGACTGGGGTCGCTCCGCTCGCTCGCCGGCGCCTTTCAATTCTCGGGAGACGACGTTGACAAGCGCATCCGCGCGCTTTCCGGCGGAGAAAAGTCACGCCTGGCGATGGCCCGGATGTTGTACGACCCGCCGAATTTTCTGGTTCTCGACGAGCCTACAAATCACCTGGATCTGGCCACCAAGGAAATGCTGGTGGAGGCGCTCAAAGGTTTTGAAGGCACCATGATTTTCGTCTCGCACGACCGCCACTTTCTGCGCGGGCTGGGCTCGCGTGTGCTGGAGCTCGGCGGAGAGAGCGGGACGGATCGAAACCCGCTGGTTTTCCCTGGATCTTACGTTGAATACGTGCAGAAGGCCGGTCACGAAGCGCCCGGAACCCACTCCTAAGCCCGCTGTCCCGCTTGCCGGAAGTCGACGCGAAAAGTGGATTTCTCTTTAAAGGGCCCTGGGGGGCTCAAGGCTGCGTCGGCGCGGTTTTCCGCACCCTGGGTATCACCGAAGCCCTTCCGCTTTGGCGAAATTGCGGCGAACGCGGATGATGCGAATAGGCTTGCGCGAAACCTCGCGTGTATTTCCGCACATGCGCCGTTTCTAAAAAATCGGGAACCCTTCGATCTATTTCCAGGCTGCGCGAATCGGCTGGCCCACCATGAAATCCTTGTTCGCTCCCGCACGCGGACGGAACTTTTCCGCACGTCCCGTATTCACTTCCGCGACGTAGAAATTCCCGTCCTGATCCACGCTGAATCCGTGGATATTCCAGAACTGCCCCGGCAACACCCCTCCGCTGCCCCACGAATATAGATAGTGGCCCTGCAAATCGTATTTAATGATCTTCGAGGTCTCGTTATCGGCGACCCATAGGTACTTATCCGCGGACAAAAAAAGAACCTGCGGCGTGGATGGCTTGCCGGTGCTGAATTGATCGATGAACTTGCCGTTCTCATCGAAGATCTGAATGCGATGGCTGGAGCGGTCGGTGACATACACGCGGCGCGTCGCGGGATCGTATTGCACGCCGTGGACGGCGTCGAAATATCCGGGGCGGGTGTCGTCCGGCGGATTGCCTTTCTCGCCCCACGTCATCAGGAACTTCCCGTTCTTATCGAACTTCACCACGCGCGTATTGGCGTAGCCGTCGGAAACAAACAGGGTGCTATCGGGCATCCACGCGAGGAACGTCGGGCGGTTGAAATGTTTGTCGTCGTCGCCGGGGACGCCTGGTACGCCGAGAGTTTGTTCGAGCTGTTTGCCGTCATGCGAGAACTTATAAACGGCATGCATGCGGTCGTCCACGATCCAGATGTGCTTTTCGGGGTCGTAAGGATTAATAGTCACCGAATGTGGACGGCGGAATTTGTCGTCCCACTTGGTCCAGTCCTCGATGATGTTTCCCTGTGCATCGACAACCAGCACGCAGTGTTCCCAGCGCGCGTCGACGCCCATTTTGCCCTTCCATCCATTCCATCCGTCGCTGCCCTGATTGCCGGGGCTGGCGAGAGGTCCCACCGACGCGTTGCGAAAGGGCGCCTGCGGAACAGGAAATGTAAGGCTCGGGCCGAACTGCGGCACCGGAGTCTCTTCGGGGCGCTTCAGAGCCGGCAGCTCGCCGCGCATGAGGATGAAGACGCGATTCGGATTCTCCGCAAAAATCCCCTGCAGCGCGCCATAGGTCCATTTTTCGTGGCCCTTAAGTTGGGAGAGAGGCTTGGGCCAATCCGGCACCACCTCGTAGGGCCCGGTCGCGTCCTGTCCGCCCTTTTGCCCGGGAACGGCCGCGAATCCAGCGGGTCTGGCGGTTTGTCCCGCGGCTTGGCCCAGCAATCGGGCCGGGCTCCCGGCGATCCACAAACCGCCCGCGATTGAACTTGCGGCGGCGAACACGGCGATTCCGATTTTGCGAGTGCGCACGCTATCCTCCTCATTGAAGCGCGTCCCAAGGTGGGCGCGCGGGCGCGATGACGCCCGACTCAAATCGCGCGGAATCCATGATAACGGAGCGGTGACCGATCCGCTACGCGAAGCTTCATCTCCGTGCGGTAGACTGGCATTTCTTTGTCTTTCTCTCTTGCGTCTATTTCTGTTTTCCTTTTGGAGGCTTTGGCATGAAGCGCGTGGCGATGTGGCTGGCTTTTACGGCGGTGTTGGCGACAGCCTACGTTGTGACGGCGCTGGAGGCTCAAAGCCCAAGCGTGATCGTCTACGAAGGCGCGCGGCTCATCATCGGAGATGGAAAACCGCCCGTTGAGAATAGCGCTTTCCTCGTGCGGGATGGCCGTTTCACGGCAGTCGGCACGAAGGGAGCTCTGGAAGTTCCCGGGTCGGCGACACACGTCGATTTAGGGGGCAAAACGGTGATGCCCGCGATGGTCGATCTGCACGGGCATCTGGGTTATCAAAACGTTCCCGCTGGAACCATGTCGAAGGAGATGTTCACGCGCGAGAATCTGATCGATCATCTGGAACGCCTCGCGTATAACGGCATTGGCGCGGTGGTCGACGTCGCGAGTCTGGTGGATCGTTCCGATCTGCACGGCGGCCGCACAGGATGGGGGGACGTGCCGCTGCGCGTGCGCGATGAAATCATTCCCGGCGCGGCCCTTTTCAAAACCGCGGGCGATGGAATCGCGGCGCCGGGCGGGGGACCGATCGGCCATCCTTCGCGCGCCGACGTTCCGTATCCGGTCTCGACACCCGAAGAAGCCCGGGCGGCGGTGGACGATTATGTGAAGATCAAGCCGTCCTTCATCAAAATTTGGGTGGACGACCGCGGCGGCACGAAACCGAAGCTCTCGCCGGAGCTTTATAAAGCCATCACCAGCGAAGCTCATAAATTCAATGTCCCCGTGGCCGCGCATAACGTCACGCTGGCCGACGCCAAGAATTTGATGCGCGATGGCGTCGAAGGCTGGTTGCACGTCCCCGTGCGCGGCGGAGACGAAGTGGACGACGAGCTAGTCAACATCGTCAAGGAACGGATCGCGAAGAAGGATCGCCCCAACATGTGGATGACGCCGGCTCTGGCCGAGCCCTGGATGAGCCTCCATGGCGGGCAAAATCCCGCCTGGCTCAACGATCCCTTGCTGCGCGATACCTATTCGGACCAGGCCATTCGCCAATTCTGGGGTGATCCGCTGCAGAAGATGAAGCCCGAGGAGATCCAGAAGGCGAAAGACATTTTCGCGGGGCTCGCGCGTAATGGAATGAAGTTGCGCGCGGCCGGGATCAAGGTCGTGATGGGTACGGATACCGGGCAGACGCGTTTCTGGATCGGTTATTCCACGCATATGGATCTGGAGGGTTTGGTCGCCATGGGGCTCACGCCGTCCGAGGCAATCGTGGCCGCGACGAGCGAGGCCGCACGGATCGCGCACTTCAACACAGGCATGGTCGCGGCGGGCCGGAGCGCGGATTTCATCGTGCTCGATGCGAATCCTCTGGAGAGTATTTCGAATACCAGGCGGATCAATAAAGTCTTTCTGCGAGGTCAGGAAGTTCCGCGCGCGGAAATGAAAGCGAAGTGGCAGGCTCAGTTTCGGACGGAATCGGCGAAACAGTAGTTAATCGGTAAAAAAGCAGCAGAATGCTTTAGCCGTGGGGTAGGCTCCCGGCCTGCGGCGGACGCCCCGTCCGCCTTTTGGACACCGATCGAGAGCCCGAGCGCAGACGAAGCGTCTGCCCCACAACCGGCTCCGGTGCCTACTGAGCTCCTGGGCCGCCGTCCGTGTCCGAGCCGCCGAAGATCGCCTTGCCGTTGAGATAAATCCGGCGGGCATCCATGAGATGCGAGCCGTCCTTGGCCGCATAGCCATCCACGATCAGCTTATCGCCGAGCTTAATATCGCCGCGTTTCATCCCACGGCGGCTGAGCTGGCCGGGGTTCGCGCCCTCGCAGCCCCACGTCACGACGTTGCCCTTATCGTCCTTCACGTCGATGTAAAAGTACGAATGAGGATTCGTCCATTCGAGCTTCGACAACGTTCCTTCGATGCGAATCGGCTTATTCCCATCGAATTCCGCGGCGAAAGAATGATGCGCGGACGCGCTTCCGGCGGCCAGGGCGAATACGCTTACCGCGAAGAGTATGGGTTTCAGGCTCACAGGCAGCTGCTCCTCTTCTCTACACTTTCGTGGAAAGGAGGGGCGCGGTCAAGGGGCTCGCGATTCGGACGTGCGGGGGCGCGCTCCTGTTTTTTGCGTTTGCGGCTGGCAACCCTGCTCCGAAGGTGGCATGATTCTTAGAACGGAAGAAGCAGCCATGCACAAGCATTCTCACTCGATCCTTAAAACCGCCGTTTTGTTCCCGCTCATCCTGCTGGCCGCCGCGACGGTCTTCGGGCAGATGACGGTTCCCGATTTTAAATCCACCAAACCCACTCCGCGAACAGCCGATGGGCATCCCGATTTGAGCGGTTACTGGAAAGGAACGCGCGAAACGAGGCCTGTTGGGAACATCGGCAAGGATCAGCCGGACCACAAACTTCCTTTTACGCCTGCGGGCGAGGCCGCATGGAAACATAACGTGACGGCGACTATCGATCCAGAGAGCCTGTGCATCATCGGCGGCATTCCGCGCCACAACGCGAGCGGCCTCCCGTTCGAAGTCCTGCAGGGGGCGCATAAAGTGGCGTTCCTGTATTGGTACACCTACTACCGGCTCATTCCCATCGACGCCAATCGCAAGCACACGGAAGATCCCGATCCGTCATTCTTCGGCGAGGAGCTGGGCCATTGGGACAAAGACGCTTTGGTGATCGACTCGATTGGTTTCAAAGACACGACCGTTTGGATCGACGAGAATGCCGATCCGCATAGCGACGATATGCACGTGGTGGAGCGCTGGACCCGTCCGGACGGCGATCACATTCATGTCGACACCGTGATCGACGACAAAAAGTTTTACACCAAGCCGTTCAATTATTCGCGAACCTGGGTTCTCGGCAAACCGGAAGAAGAGGTGCACGAATATTCGTGCAGCGAAAACAACGTGGATCGCGATCACCTGGGCTTCGGTCCGGGTCCGATCCGTCCGGACGGCTCGCGCGGATATGACGCGAAGGAGCTGAAGCCCCTGCCTCCGCCACTGGAGGGTGGGAAGAAGTAGTTTCTGGATTTCGTGGCGTCGCTTTCGGCCACGGCGGGTGACACAGGAGCAGCAACCACGTATGCTTGTGCCCACTATGACCAATATCAATTTGAGCAGGCGCGCGCTCGACGTCTTGAACAGGGCCGCCGAAATCAAGAGTGAAAACGATTTCTGTGGCGAAGATGGTGGTCTATCGAAGGAGATGCGCGGTTTCGCTGAGTGGTTGGGCGACTGCCTTCGCGAAGAACTGCAGCGGGAGACGTGGGCGGAGCCCTGCGTGGATGCATATGAGGGGGGAATCGTTCTTTACCTTCATTCGGACGGCTGGCAATTGCCCGATGACGAATATGTGGCTTTTTCCTTTTGGATACCCAATCTACTTGAGGATGATTCACCGTGCGTGCAACTCTACATACCCACTGAAGACACATTTCTCCAAAGAAATGAGCTATTGCAGAGCGTTCGACCCAAGCTGAAGCGGAAGGGCTTTACGGATTACTACGAACCCGGAGATCCGGATCCCTCGTTTCCTCTTTGGAAGAGCATCCGGCTTGAAGAGTTTCAAAAGGAGTACGGCTTTGATCTGAAGTCATTTACTGCGGCGATCGTCGCTGGCTTCCGGGAGCTGCTAGAGATCGAACCTCTCATTGACATAGCCTTTCAATCAATAACTAAGAGAGGCCTACCTGGTCCTTCGAACCGCGGCCTGGAGACAATCGCAATCCTCGATACCGAGTACGACGGACAGGGAGCTGCGAGCAGGTTGACTCAACTTGCCATCATAAACGTTGCCTACGATACGGATGGCGACGCGGTCGTTGGCATTCTCGACGAGTACTGCATGAGCGGCGGCGAGTCGTTGGATGAAGTTAAAGCGCGTGCCGTGTTGGACAGGGCCGAGTTCGTCGTGGCCCATAACGCCTTCGGCGCGGACAGGCCTATGCTTGTCCGATATCTACCCGGAAGCGAGAAAAAGAATTGGCTTTGCTCCTTACAGGGAATAGACTGGAAAGGGCTATTGGACGTCCAAAACGTGAGCCTCGAAACCCTTTTGCGCAAGGTCGGCCTACGGCTCGAACAGGACCATGACGCTCGCCCGGACGCTCGTGATCTGAAAAACCTTCTTGCTCTTAAACACCATGGACGGACCTACCTGGGACGTCTTCTCGATACGGCCACGCCTCGCAAGAAGGCGGCTACCGCTTTAGGCCAGACGACTCCTTAATCCTCGGTCGTCAACGAGGCTGCGATGTGGCGCACGCACTCGTTGAGTTGGGTGCGTACGCCACATCCGGTGCGCGAGGACTGCGCTCGGGGTCTACGCGCTACCCATGCGCGAGGCCTTGGTCACTTACTTCTTCGGCCAGACGACGCCTTGATCCTTCTGGTCACCGGCGCCGATCCTTTATAAACGAACTTCTGCGTCCGCCTTTGGACGCCCCAGTTGCGGAGCGGCCTCACCTCAGGCGAGGGGAGCGATCACCTCGTACGGCCGCATCATCTCATTGTCTTCGTGTTCCAGCACGTGGCAATGCCACACGTAGCGTCCCGGGTAACCCTCGAAACGGACGATGATGCGCGTGACCATGCCGCCGTGAGCTTGCACGGTATCCTTCCAGCCGGTTTCATTCGATTCCGGCGGTTCCACGGGTCCCGTGAAGCGCAGCTCGCCGGTGGTTTGATACGTGAACGGATCGTAGCGGCGGCGGTCCAGGATTTGAAAACGCACCAGGTGGAGGTGCACCGGGTGAGAATCGTCGGTGGGATTCAGGATGGTCCAGATTTCGGTGGTGTTCAGGACGGGGCGTTCGGTCACGGGCATGTGCCACCGCGTGTTGTTGAGCAGCATGCCGACGGTCTCGCCGGCCGCGTTCTTCAGTTCGTCGAGCGTGAGAACGCGGGTCTTCACCGCGCTCGATTCCGGAATCCGCGGGACCGGACGAAGCTTCGACGGTAGCCGCACAGGTTCCGCCGTCCGCTCCCGTCCCACCCGGAACTGCATCAGCTCGAAGGTTTGGTTCGCCAGGACAATCTGTTCTCCTGCGTGTCCGCTGAAATCGATCACGATGTCGGCGCGTTCCGCGGGCGCGAGCGTGATCCCCTCAAGCGGCACCGGCGCCGGAAGTAAACCCTGATCGCTTCCGATCTGCTGAAACGTCCCGCCATTCGACAAGGACAGGCCGAAGAAACGGCTGTTCGCGGCGTTCACGACGCGGAAGCGGTACAGGCGCGGTTCCACATCCAGATACGGAAAGGCTTTGCCGTTGACCAGCATCACGTTGCCCGAGACTTCCGCCACCCACGGCGCTTCCGCATCGCCCGAAACCGGATATTCAAGCTGCCCGTCGCCGCGCAAAAGGCGGTCGCATAGAACGAGAGGGATCTCGTAGGGGCCTTGCGGAAGATCGAGAGCGTCTTCCACGGAATCGCGAACGAAAAAGACGCCGGCGAGTCCGGCGTAGACATTCAACCGTGTGATGCCCATCGCGTGGTCGTGATACCACAGCATCGCCGCGTCCTGCTGATTGGGGTAGTAACAGGTCTTGAACGCGCCCGGCGTGTACCAATTCTCCGGGAAGCCGTCGCTTCCGGGAGGCACTTTTGCGCCGTGCACGTGCACGATCGCCCGCACTTCAGGCCGATTCGCTTCGGCTCCGTGCAAACGGCGGTCAATGGGCAGGAAGTGCCGCTTCGGAAGCTGGTTGGCCCACTCGACGAAAAGGCCTTCCCCGCTACGCGTTTCAAATGTGGGACCCGGGAAACTGCCCCCGTAGGTCCACAGGGGCGTGGGCGGCAAGTCGCGATGCAACTTGGTTTCGACCGCGCGCATTGCGACGCGATAATACGGCGCCTTGCGCGTGGGATCTCCGGGAATGGATCGCGTCCCTAATCTTGGCGTCACTGCGGGGATCCGCAAGCGATCCACGAACTTCGCCAAGCGATCGGGGTCGAGCGAGGGCGCGGGAGGAGCGGCGGCCAAGGCGCCGGTACATAACAAAAAATATCTGCGAGTGATGACCAAAGGGACTTTCCGTTTTCAAAAGCGAAGCGAGGCGCCGCCGGTGAACGGCCGTACGCCTCGCCCGATCTACAGCACTGTAAAAAGTAGCGGCTTAAAAAAGCCAGCGGCTTAAAACAAGTTCAAAATGCTGGGGGACTCCTCTCCCGTAGTCGGATCCAGGATGTAATACGGGAACCAGTTAATTTGATTCATATCGAGCATGTTGGTGATGGAGTTCGCCAGCGCATCGAAGGAACCCTGGATGCGTTGTCCGCCCAACCAAGTGTCCTCGATGAAGCGCAGGACCGAAGTCTGATCCGTTACCGTGTGATCGACGAAGTTCTGTTTGGCAAAGGGCGAGATCACCAGGAACGGCAGACGCGGGCCATAGCCGCAGCGGCCCTGGGCGTGCGTCACGCCGGCCGTCGCCCCCGTGAGCACCGGAACGTCCGCGCCGCACTGGCCGATACCGCTCAGCATGTCGGCCGCCGTCTGCGATTGATTCACGATGGGGCTCATCTGGTGGTCGTACCAGCCGTCGGAATCATCGTAGGCGATGACCACGACGGTGTGCTGCCAGTCTCCGCTGGACTTCTGGAGGAAGTTAATCGTGTTGACGATGAAGGTCTGCTCGTCGAGCGGATCGGAGTACCCGGCGTGGCCATCCTGATAGCCGGGGGCTTTTAGAAAGCTGACCGTCGGGAAGTTGCCCGCCGAAACGGCCTTGAAAAAGTCGTTCGTGTCGTATTGATGATTGGCCGGGCCGCTGTGGCCGATCTCCGAGAGGGAGGCGGGCCGCGTGTGCTTCAGATTGGCCGTCGAAGCATAGTATTGGAAGGGTTGATGGTGCGGGATGTAGTCGGCTTTCTTGGTGTTCGTTACGGTGGACGTGGTGCTGCGCGAGCAACCAGTGGTGCCGTTGGGATTCGTGATCGTCAAATCGAATCCGCCTTCGAAGAATCCCCAGGTCACGCCTTTGGCGTTGAGCAGATCGCCGATATTCTGGCCGGACATCGAAAACGTTTCGCCGGTGGTCGTGGAGCAAACATCGCCGGTGGGATCGGCGTCTGAAATGGCCGTGTATCCGCCGAAGCCATCGCCTATTAAGGAGCCGGTTCCGTTGACGCGATTGATCGCGCCGTTGGTCTGCCCCGAAATCAGATTGATCGCGCCCGGCGTGGAGGGACCGAAGTTAGTGTCGTAGGAATTATCGTTCATGGCGTAGTGTTGCGCGTAATTCCACAACGCCGTGACGGTGTTGCCATCGTAATAGCCCATGGTCAAGCCCTGCGTGGCGACCACGGCGGGCGGCGGCGACGGAGGCGTGCCGGCGGTGCCTACGGAAAAGGGGAACAGGTCCATCAGGCCGGCGTGGAATGCGGACTGCTCCGGGCCATAGTCGTGATCCTGGTCCGCGGTCGCCGCCTGCGAACGATCCAGGCGGAACGGGTTGGACGCTCCCGTGCCGTTCGCCGGATTCAGATTGGGATTGTTCGTCAGCAGTCCGCCCGAGAGTCCGTTCACCGAAGGGGTGTTCGGCAGCGCCTTGAATACGGGCTCGCCGGGAGGGTTCGTGGCGACGGGATAAGTGGCGAAATAATGATCGAAGGACACATTCTCCTGGAAAATCACCACCAGGTGCCGGACCTGGTTGGAAGATTTGTATCGGCGGCAAAAATGATTGGGCTCGAGCCGTCACCGGGTTCATCAGCAGGCCGGTGGTCAGCAGTTCCACCATCAGCAGGGACAGAAATGGACGCATAGGTTTGGTGTGATCCTTTTCCTTTTGGGGGGACGATCAAAAACACACCTAGCGTAGGGACTGACTGTTGCGTACGAATTAAGGCAGTATGAAAATTCCGCTTAGCGCTTCGGCCAGACCACGCCCTGATCCTTCGCGGTCACCGGAGCCATCCCTTTGTAGACGAACTTCTGCACGCGCTGGCCGCGATAGGTTTCCGTCGTATAAATATTGCCTTTCGAATCGGTGGCGATGCTATGCACGCCGTAGAATTCCCCGGGCTGGCGTCCGCCTTCGCCGAAGGTGGTGAGGACTTCGAGCGTCTGACGGTCCAGAATATGCACGCGATCGTTCTCGCCGTCGGCCAGATAGATGTACTTCTGCGCGGGGTCCTTGGAGAACGCGATGTCCCAGGCCGAGCCTGAGCCAAGCGTGTCTTTCTCGACGAAAACCTCTTTGACGTAAGTTCCGTCGGGATGAAATACCTGAATGCGATCGTTGACCCGGTCGCACACGTACAGGAGGTTATCGTTCGAAAGCTCGGCGCAATGCACGGGATTGCGGAACTGCTGCGGGGGAGGGCCGTTGGGGTCGTATTTGCCCATGTCGGCGTCGTCAGGCTTGTGGCCGTAGGCGCCCCAATGCCGCTTGTACTTTCCGGTCTCGGCGTCGAACACGATCACGCGATGATTGCCGTAGCCGTCGGCGACGTACAGCTCGTTGGTCTTGGGATCGACGAAGGTTTTGGCCGGCAGGCGCAAATTCTCCACATCGTTGCTTCCTTTGCTGCTGCGCGGCTTGCCGATCTGCATCAGAAACTTGCCGTCCTGCGTGAACTTCAGGACCATATTGTCGGCGAAACTGTCCACGCGTCCCGCTGCGCCGCGGCCGGTTGCAAGCTCTTCATCCTGGCCGTTGAGCGCGCCTCTTCCGCTCGCCGGGCCGCGCCCGTTGCCGCCGATCCACACGTTGCCTTTGTAGTCGATCGTAATGCCGTGATTCGAATCCGGCCAATCGTAACCTTGTCCCTTGCCGCCCCAGCTCTTGACGAGATTCCCCTGCGCGTCGAAGGAAAGCACCGGCGGAGCGGCCGCGCAACACTGCGCGGTCTTGGGCGTTGTAGAGGCGTGCAGTTCGCCGGCCTCGAGCGAGCCGGCGCGATGGATGATCCACACGTTGTCCTTCGCGTCGACCGAAACGCCGATGGTCTGCCCCATGATCCAGTGGTTCGGAAGCGGCTTCGGCCAGAGAGGATCCACTTCGAATCGCGGCGCCATGGTGGTGGCCGCATGCGTTACGCTGTGTTTGTCGAGCCACGTGGAACCCGCACCGAGCAGGGCCAGCACGGCCACGAAACTCAAGCCAACGTAGAGATTGCGCTTCATCGTTACCTCCTCGGCCACGGTCACGCACGCTCCGGCGGAACTATGCGCGCGTCATACGTTCGTGCCCTGGCACGTCCGTCCGCCAACACGTATGGTATCCGAAATGAGGCGCAAACGGAGTTGGCAAAATAGCGCAGGGCGCTCGCGTGGGGCAGACGCTTCGTCTGCGCCGGACCCTCGGTCCGGCTTTCGATCTGAACGGGCGGACGGCGCGTCCGCCGTAGGCCGCGGGCCTGCGCCAACCCTGACCGCGCAGAAAGAGCTTAGGAATCCATCTCGCATTTGAAATACTTTCCAACAGGATTCGCATCGAAAACGATGCAATCAGCGCTCGAAGAGCAACATGTCGAGGCTGAAGGTCAGCCGCATCGCCTCGATCGGACGGGCGCGCAGAGGACGGTATATCGCAAACAATACGTCGCGGACGGATTCGGCGTCGAGATCGACGGTGGTCGAAACGCGGCGCTGCCCGATGAGCGTAAACGCGCGCGCGAACGTTTCGACGGTGGCAGGAACGCGGTCGCGCCCCTCCTCGTGCTGTTCTCCGCCGCGCAGTTCCATGAGATCGAGCGGCGAGGGGACGGCCACCAGCAACCGGCCGCCGGGCCGCAACACCCGCCGGAACTCGGGCGCATTCATCCGGGCCGTGATGGAGAGGACGCGCGAGAAAGATTCATCGGAGTAAGGCAGGAAGCGGTCGGCATTCGCCACGATCCATTCATACCGGGCTCCCGGCGCACAGGAAACGCCCGGAGGGAAGCGGCGCGCAGCCGCGCGAACAGCCGGGGCCGAGATGTCGACGCCGTGCGCCCCGAAGCCGGCCCGCTGCGCCAGATTCCCGAGATAAAATCCATCGCCGCAGCCGGCATCCAACACGATTTCATCGGGCGTGGCGGCGAGAAACTCGTGGATCGCGTCGAGCAGGCTCCGGGTCACGCCACGATCGTGCAACCGCCGGCGTGCTTCGACGGCGGCCGGTGTGTCGCCCGGTTGTTTGGATTTACGCTCCTGCGGCTGGAGCAAATTGACGTAGCCTTCCCTCGCAAAATCGAAGGAATGCCCGTGCGGGCACACCAGCCTCTTCCGCCGCCCCTTTTCTTCCTGGCTCGTCAAAGGCAGGCCGCAATCACGAACCGGACACATCAGCATGCGTCGAGTCTAGCGCGGCTCGTGGGAGCGGGGCTAAATCAAGACGCGCCCGATCGAAAGACGCGCATGTTCTAAACAGGAATACTCCCCCATGTTGTAAGGCGAACCACTCGCTTGACCCCCGGGCCGCGTTTCTGTTAAAGTTCTGGCAAGTGGGCAGCAGGGCGGACTCAAGCTTCTGAGTCCGAGGGGCAATGATTTAGCGGGTCTTTCTCGAGCCGGCCGTGGACGTGTGTTTCCGCCAGGGCCGAGGCGCGATGCGGACCCCGCTTTCTTGAGGTTTCGGGCTACGCGGCACATCTTCCTCGCGCGGGCTCGCCTTTGTTTTGGCGGACAGTGTCTCGAATGGTGAGCAGCTTCATTGTTTGAAAGGGGCTATTTCTAGATGATGAATTCGGTACTTTTCAAGGGGCGCTTCCTGCGCACTTTATTTCTTCTTTCGCTGGCCGTTGTATGTTGCTCGCGGATCACGCGGCTCGCGGCGCAGGGCGTTACGGCCACAATTCTCGGAACGGTGACGGATAGCAGCGGCGCCGCGATCCCGGGCGCGAATATTCAAGTCAAGAACGATGGCACCGGCCAGACGACGGCCTCCCAGGCAGATGCGCAGGGGCGCTATCGCGTTCCGGATTTGCCGGTCGGCAACTACGAAGTGCAGGCGTCGAAAGAAGGCTTTTCGGCGGTGCTGCATAAGGGTATCGAACTCACGGTCGGCGTGCAGAGCGTGGTCGATTTCTCGTTGGCCGTCGGGCAGCAGACCCAGACCGTGACGGTGGAAGGCGCGGTGACGCAGGTGGAAACGACCAACTCGACGGTCTCCTCGCTGGTCAACCAGACGCAGATGCGCGAACTCCCGTTGAATGGACGAAATTTCGAACAACTGATTCAGCTTGCTCCCGGCGTGCAGAACTACTACGCGGGCAGCGCGGCGGTGGGTACCGGAACCGGCGCGAACATGCGCGAAGGCCGCGACCCCGCCATCTCGGTTGCAGGCAGCCGTCCGGAAGGGCAGTTCTATCTGCTGGACGATCAGAATCTGGAGACCTTCTACAACCGCGGCATCGGCTCGATCACGGGCTCTTCTCTCGGCGTCGATGCGATCGGCGAATTCCAGATGCTGACGAATACCTACGGCGCGCAGTATGGCGGCAACGGCGCCGCGATGAACGCGGTGAGTAAGTCCGGCAGCAACGATTTCCACGGATCCATTTTCTGGTTCCTGCGCAACAGCGATCTGGATGCGCGCAACTTCACCGACCCGTCCACCACCCCGGAGTTCCGCCGCAATCAGTACGGCGGTACGTTCGGCGGTCCGGTAAAGAAAGACAAAGTCTTCTTCTTCGCGAATTATGAAGGCCTCCAATACACGCAAGGGACCTCTGAAATCGCGACCGAACCTTGTAATGCCACCGCGTCCGCATCGGCGAGTCCCGCGGCCGCAGCCAAAATCAACGCGCTCCTGGCGCTCTATGCGCTCAATCCCGTTTCCTCCTGTTCGGCGCCGGTGAACGGCACGGGCAAGGCGACAGTGGTGCGGAACAACACGGCCAAAGAAAATTACGTGCTGGGCCGCGCGGATTGGAACATTTCCGACAAGGACTCCTTCTTCGCGCGCTACTTCACGGACCTGCAACACGCGCAGTATCCCTTCAGCGGAGGCAACACCGGTCTCGAACCGGAATTGGATCTGGGCGACAACCAGTTCGCGACGACGGAAGAGAAGCACATTTTCTCGGCCACCATGGTCAACACCGCGCGCGTATCCTTCTCGCGCACCAAGGTCACGGCTTCCGAAGTGAATTCTTATCCCGCTCTCCAGTTCTTCCCGGGCGGCCCGCCCGTAGCCGATGGCACGGTTGCCATCAGCGGTCTGACCAGTCTGGGACTCGGCGGCGCGTCGCCCATGCCCGAGCTGCAGTTGCAGAATCGTTATTCCGAAGGCGACGACATCGCCTGGACGAAGGGTTCGCACAGCATGCGTTTCGGCGCCTCGGTCGATCGCGTCCAGTCTTCCGTGTACTGGCCGTTCACCAGCGGATCGAGCTGGGTGTTTACCAGCCTGCCCAACTTCCTGGCAGGAACCGCCACCAGCGTGAGCGGCGCGTTGGACTCGCCGATCAACTATCCGGTCCGCGACTTCCGCGAGATCAGCATGGTCTTCTACGCGCATGACGAATGGAAGGTCAGCTCGCGGCTCACCGTGAACTTTGGTCTGCGCTACGAGCCCACCAATAACCCCACGGAAGCTCACAATAACCTTTACGCGATTACGAATTTCCAGACGGATACGGGATTCGTACACGTGAACAACGCGTATACGAGCAATCCCTCCTACAAGAACTTCGATCCGCGCGCCGGGTTTGCCTACGATCTGTTCGGCAACCACAAGACCGCGCTCCGTGGCGGATTTGGAATCTACCACGACGCGCTGTTCGCGGGCGAATACGCCATCTACTACATCAATGCGGAGCCCTGGAATCTGATCACGCAGACTTCCGCTCTCACCTTCCCGACTCCCTTTTCGCAGTCCCTTCCGAATGCGACCGTCACCAACGGCTATGACCCCAGGGCCACCAAGACCCCGTACTTGATGGAATACAATCTGAACCTTCAGCATGAGTTCGGACAGGGCATGGTGGCAACGATCGGATACGTCGGGTCCCACGGCGTCAACCTCTTTACGGAGATCGATCAGAATCCCGTTCCGTACTTCACGAACGCCAACGGACAAATTCAGTTCCAGCCGACCTGCGGCACCAATACCGGAGCCGCGGCGTGCGCGCCCGGTGTTTCGGGCCGCATCAATCCCCACCTCGGCAGCTTCACAGTCGCCGAGAACGGAACCACGTCGCGCTACGATTCTCTGCAGGCGACCCTGAACCGCAGGCTGACCAACAACCTGCAGGCGCAGGCGTCTTATACCTATTCGCTGTGCCAGAGCACGGGCGATTCGGTTCTCGCCTCGCTCAACGGCAACGGTCCTTCAGTCGAAGGCAATCCCACCAATCGCCAATATGATTACGCCCGCTGCGCCTATAACGCCAACAACGTGTTCCGGCTCAACGCTCTCTACGAGCTGCCTTTCAAAGGAAACCGTTTCGTGTCGGGGTGGCAGATCACGGGAATCTGGCAGGCGAGCTCCGGACTGCCGTTCAACGTGACCGATGGCATCGATCTGACCAATCAGCTCGGCATCACCACCACACCGCGTCCCAACTACAATCCGAACGGCGCCGCTTACTCGGCGAATGGCGTCAGCTATCCGGCGTGCAACAACAACCCGATCATCGGGACGGCCAATCTTTGGTTCAATCCAACCTGCTTTACCCCGCAGGCTTACGGAACCCTGGGCAACTTCGGCAGAGAAGGGCTGTACGGCCCTGGTTTAACCAGCGTCGATATGGCGATTCTGAAAACCACCAAACTCACGGAGCGGGTGACCCTGCAATTCCGCGCCGAACTGTTCAACATCTTCAATCACACCAACCTATCGCTTCCGGTCGCCAGCGTTTTCACCGGTACGGCGAGTCCGACAAGCGCTTTGTTCAGCGGGATCAACTACAACACGGCGACGGCCGGCCAGATTCTCACGGCAGCCGTTCCGTCGCGTGAAATCCAGTTTGGATTGAAACTGATCTTCTAACGGAAAACAAACCTTCGGAGATAAGGCGGTCGGCACTTCGGTGCCGGCCGTTTTTCTTTTTGCCCCGCCCGTTATCCCGCCCGCCCCTAGAACCGGACAACTCACAAACCCATCCCAGCGGACAACTCACGCGCTAACGACAGTACACGTAATCCCCGGATGCCCCCCAGAAACAAACGTGATATAGTGATCCCCGGTTTCGGGCGGGGTTCAGATTTTAACTGCTTCACAGGGGAGGTTGACGATGTCAACTAAGTTGGGGTTCGTGCGCAGCTTTCTACATGCGATGGCGGTGTTTCTCATTGTCCTTGGCGGAAGCGCCCGTCTATCGGCGCAAGGAACGACGGCGACGATTCTGGGAACGGTAACCGACGCGAGCGGCGCCACGATACCGGACGCCGCGGTCCAGGTCAAGAATGTCGGCACCGGGCAGACCCAATCGGTGCAAAGCGACGCCCAGGGCCGCTATCGCGTTCCCGATCTTATCGTCGGCGATTACGAAGTCCAGGCGACGAAGGCCGGATTCGCTACGGTGGTTCACAAGGGGATCACGCTCACCGTCGGCAGCCAGGGGGTCGTGGACTTTTCGCTCGCGGTCGGCCAGACCCAACAGACCGTAACCGTGGAAGGGCAGGTCACGCAGGTGGACACCACGAGTTCCACGGTTGCCTCTCTGGTGAGCCAGACTCAGATGCGGGAATTGCCGTTGAACGGACGCAACTTCGAACAACTGATGCAGCTCGCGCCAGGCGTACAGAACCTGACCGCCACCACTCCGTCTCTGAACATGCGTGAAGGAAGAGACGCCTCCATTTCCGTTGCCGGCGGGCGTCCCGAGGGGTTTGCCCTGTTGATGGACGACCAGAGTCTGGAGACATTCTATAATCGCGGGCTCGGCTCCATCACCGGTTCCTCGCTTGGAGTGGACGCGATTGGCGAGTTTCAGACGCTGACCAACACTTACAGTGCTCAGTTCGGCGGCAGCGGCGCGGTCATGAACGCGGTGAGCAAATCCGGGACCAACGATTTTCACGGCTCGGGGTATGAATTCCTCCGCAATAGCGCCATGGACGCGCGCAATTTCACCGATCCATCGACGGTACCCGCTTTCCGCCGAAACCAGTACGGTGGCACCCTGGGTGGCCCGATCAAGAAAGACAAATTCTTCTTCTTCGTGAACTACGAAGGCATTCGATTCTCTCAGGGATTCTCGCAGATTGTGACGGTGCCGCTGGCCCGCGTCTCCACGTCGACCATTGCGCCGATCGCGGCCGAGGTCAACGCTGTATTGGCTCTGTATCCGGCTCCGCAGTTTAATATCAACCAGGCCGCGGGCAACAAGGACCCAGCGGGTATTGGTGCGGAGGAACGCCCGGGCAGCTCGCGGGTGGAACCGTCGGCAGCTTTTCTTTCGGCACCGGCTTAGGCGACGGCGATTTCTGGAACGGGCAGGACTTCGCGTTCAACGACGACGTGAACTGGCTAAAGGGCGCGCACCAGATGACCATGGGCTTTAGCTGGTTGCAGGGTCGCGTCGATGAGTTCAATCACTTTGCCCCGGGCGGCACGAACCTGTCATTCTCCGGTTCGAGCACCGGGTCCCCGTATTCGGATTTCCTGCTCGGGGACCTCTCGCAACTGCTGCAGGGTCTGCCGAACGCCTACTCGGCTCGCCAGAATATGGTGGGCCTGTATTTCACGGATACCTGGCGCGTAAATACCCGGCTGACCTTCAACTTCGGGATCCGCTGGGAACCCTTCCTGCCGCAATCGGTCAGCAACGGCCAAATCTCCAATTTCAATATGGCCCGCTATTTGGCCGGGACGAAGAGCACGGTGTTTGCGAACGCGCCTCCCGGATTCTACTTCCCGGGAGATCCCGGTTTCCCGGACGATTCATCGGCGAATCGCCAACTCCTGCACTTCGATCCGCGTGCGGGCCTCGCCTGGGATCCGAAAGGCGACGGCAAAACGTCGATCCGCGCTTCCTACGCTTTCGGCTACGCGTTTCTGCCGGGGATCGCGCACGAAGACGAAGGCGGCTCGAACCCCTGGGGCGGACGCGTGACGCTTGTCTCGCCGGTGGGGGGATTGTTGAATCCATGGTCGGGCCAACCCGGCGGGAATCCCTATCCGTACGGAGTCACGCCGAGCGTTCAGTTTCTTCCCGGCGGAAACTACATGTATACGAACTACAACCTGCCCGCGACTACAACTTATTCGTGGAACCTGGCGGTCCAGCGGCAGTTTGCGAATACATGGGTCGCATCGGTGACTTACATCGGGAGCCGCGTACAACATCTCTATATCAACGAACCGATCGATTACGCGCAGAACGTGGGCAATGTCGTGTCGAGCGGCTGCCTTCCCACTGCGATCAACTGCACGTCCACGGCGAACACGCAGGCGCGTCGCGTGCTGTCGCTGCAGAATGGCGTGGTGAACCCGAACGGCGCCTATGTCAGTGTGATGGACACCTGGTATCCGTACGGCACGCAGCTTTACAACGGGATGCTCTCCTCTCTGCAAAAGCGCTTCAGCCGGGGCGTGAGCATGAGCGCGAACTGGACGCTGTCGCACTGCATCGGATATTTCCAGGGCTTCAATTCGAAGCCTGAAGAAACCGCGACGAATCCTTACAATCCGCTGGGAGACCGGGGAAACTGCGATAGCGACCGCCGCGAAATCGTAAATCTGACGGCTGTTGCGCTAGCGCCGAAGTTCGCCAATAAGTTCCTTTCCACGGTGGTGACGGGTTGGCAACTCGCGGGGATCTACAAGTATCAGTCCGGCGCGCCGTTTGCCGTCCAGGACGGGACGGCGGTCGACGGAGAACTTTCCGGCCTCAACCATCAGCGCCCCAATCTAGTGGAACCCAACGACGTTTACACAGGCCAGACTTGCGGCGGTTGCTTCTTTATCAACAAGGCGGCTTTCGCCGCGCAATCTCTCGCGGCCGGAACCCTGGGAACCGTGGGCAATCTCGGCTGGAACAGCGTCGTGACCCCGCCCTATTGGGATCTGGACCTCGCGCTGTCCCGCGATTTCCGCTTCCGCGAGCACTACACCCTGCAGGTCCGGGCTGACGCCTTCAATCTGGTGAACGCATTCGTGCCGGCCTTCAATGGGGCGAGCCCGGCCGTACAGGCGAACACGGCGCAGCCGACCTCGCTCGCAACCCCAGCGGAAGCCGCATTGAACAACGCGCAGTTCGGGCAGATCCTGGCGGCCTTTCCCACGCGAAAAATCCAATTCGCGATGAAGCTTACGTTCTAGGGAACCGCCGGTTAGAGGACCGAGCGGCCGGATCGCGAAACATTCCCGGTCGACATTGTCTACCGTGCGGCGCGCATAGACTCCGCGCGGCGGCTTGGAGTATACTCAACCAAATCCATTCGAGGGAGAGCTTCCTTTCATGAAATTAGATATTTCAAATCCGTCACGCCGCGATCTGCTCAAGACAATAGCTGCCGGCGGCGCCGCTGCGGTGGCCGCGGAGAGTTTGCTCGCGGGCGAAACCATCACGAAATCGGTTGCCAAGGGCGGACGCATTGACGTCCACCATCACACTTCGCCGCCCGCTCTGCGCAATGGACCGGGCCGCGCCGGACGCCGCGAGTGGACGCCCGAGTATTCGCTCGAAATGATGGACAAGTACGATATCGCGGTCGCGGTTTTGACCATGACGCAGATGGGCAATCTGCTCTACGACAATGCCGAAAAGGGCCGCAAGAACGTCCGCCTTGGCAACGATTACGGCGCCGAAGTGATGGCCAAGTATCCCAAGCGTTTCGGCCTGATGACGGGCGTGCCGCTGCCGGACATCGACGGCGTGATGAAGGAAATCGAATACGGTTTCGACACGCTGAAAGCCGACGGCATCGGAATCTACACCAACGATAATCAGACGCGCTGGCCGGGCGACAAGTATTTCGATCCGATGTGGAAGGAACTCAACCGGCGCAAAGCCGTGGTCTATATGCATCCGCTCGCTCCGCCGTGCTGCGTCAACCTGAACGACGACGTGCCTTCGGCGATGAACGAATACGACTTCGATATCACCCGCGCTTGCACCAGCATTCTGGTCAACGGAGTTTTGCACAACTATCCGGACGTAAAAATCATTATTCCGCACTCCGGTGGAACCATGCCGATGATCGCGGGACGCATCAAGGACCGCTATGAGCTCAGCAAGAACCCCAGGAAGGAAGAGTTTATTCCGAACGGCGTGATCGCGGAGCTGCAAAAATTCTATATCGATATCGCGCACGCTTCCTTCCCGTACCCCATGGCCGCCATGATGAAGTTCGCGCTGCCGGATCACGTTATGTTCGGAACGGATTTTTCGCCCGAGCCGATGGAGTCCACGGTCAACGAGATTCCCAAGCTGGGCCTCTCGGATAAACAATGGAAGGCCATCGATCGGGAAAACGCCGAACGGCTCTTCCCACGCTTCAAAGTAGCCTCGTAGTTGTAAAAGCTCGTAGCTGTAAGAAAGAAGGACAGACGCCGAGCGCCGGAGGGAAAAACTATGGATCAACGTGCCCTGGATCGTCCAAATGATCGTCTGGTTCCCTCGCGCCGCGACTGGTTGAAGATTGCGGCCGGCGCAGGCGCAGCGGCCTTGGTCCCGCGAATGATCGGGCAAAATCGCGCACCACGCGGGCGCATCGACGTTCACCATCACTTGTATCCGCCAGGCTACATGGCAGCGATGCAGGACGAAATGAAGAAGACGGGCTTCGCACCGCGCGCATGGACCCCGCAGACCTCCCTCGAAATGATGGACAAGCACGGCGTCGCGACGTCGATGCTCTCGCCCGTGCAGCGCCTGGTGCTCGATTCGATGAGCGACAAAAGCGAGCGCGCCCGCAAGCTCGTAAGAATCAATAACGATTACAACGCGCAGGTCGTACGCGATTATCCGGGGCGCTTTGGAATGTTCGCGGCGCTGCCCTTGCCCGACGTCGAAGGCAGCCTGAAGGAAATCGCGTATGTTTACGACACGTTGAAGGCCGATGGCATCGGATTGTGGACCAGCTATCTGGATAAATGGCCAGGCGATCCCGCGTTTGCCCCGGTCTTTGAGGAATTAAATCGCCGGAAAGCCGTAGTGTTTTATCATCCGGCCGCCGCTTCGTGCTGCCGCAATCTGATTCCGGAACTCTCGATTTCCGGCATGATCGAATACGATCTCGATACGGCCCGCTGCGCCGAAAGTCTGTTGATCGGCGGGACTCCCGGAAAGTTTCCGGATGTCCGCTTCATTTTTTCGCACTCCGGCGGAGCGATCCCTACGCTCGCCGCGCGCATGGTCGACGATTATCCGAAGGCGCTGCTCAATCGCCTTCCGCACGGCGTCGAATACGAATTCCGCAGGTTTTATTACGATACTGCGCACGCGAGCAAAGTCCCCGCGCTCGACGCCCTGAAGGATATAGCGCCTGTATCGCAGATCCTGTACGGATCGGACGTTCCCTTGCGAAATTACGAGCTCACGGATGAAGGGCTCGACCTCTATCCCGGCTTTTCGCCGAAGGAGTGGGAAGCGATCAATCGCGGCAACGCGGAGCAATTGTTCCCTAGGCTGAAGGCCTAAATCTGCTTACTATTCCCCGGCCAGACGTCGCGAAACGGGTCAACAACGTACTCAATTGGTGAATTCGGGTTATAACGAATGTAGAACGGTCCCTGCTCAATGCTTCGCTGCAGGTGTAGTGCTTCGTTTTCAGCGACGAAAGACTTAAAGTAGGTGCCGCGATGCACTTCCGCTGAGGCCACATAGACAAACCGTACTTCCAAACTGTAAATGAATCGGTGACGGCCACGGCCACGTTTTCGATGCTTAGTGATGATTGACTCTTCGACATTCGCGGATACCATCGGCCAGGACAACGAACGTTCGTGCTTTCGCCGCTCCCGAAGGAAGTGGATCCCCAGATACGCCGCCCCTGCGATCGGTAGGATGAGAGGAACAAAGCGCCCGTCCATTGGCGGTTTATCGTAACAGTTTCAAACCGACGAGCGCGCCCAATAGAAACCGCGCTAGCTAATCACGAATAGCAGTTCCTTCGCGTCCACCGTCTGCCCCGGCTGCGCCAGTTTCTGCGTGATTTTTCCGCTCATCGGCGCGTAAATCGTGGTCTGCATCTTCATGGCTTCCAGCACCAGGAGGCGATCGCCCTTCTGCACCGGCTGATTCAGCTCCACCGCGACGGCCGCGACCATTCCGGGTGTCGGCGCGCCCACCTGTCCCGCCTGATTCGGATCGGCCAATTGCTTCTCCGACGCGGTCGCGCGAATCGAACTATCCCGCACGGCGACTTCGCGCGGCTGGCCGTTCAACTCGAAAAACACCGTGCGATGTCCGTCGGGGCGAGGCTCGCTGGTCGTCAGGTATTTCACCACCAGCGTTTTCCCGGCTTCAATCTCAACCGAAATTTCTTCTCCCGTCTTCATCCCATAAAAAAACTGCGCGGTGGGAATCACGTCGACATCGCCGTAGGTCTGGGAGGCTCGCGCGAATTTCAAAAACACTTCCGGGTACATCAGGTAACTGAGAATCTCGTCGGAGGACGGACGCCGTCCGATCTTTTTCTCGATCAAATCGCCGGTCGCGGTGAGGTCCGCGGGTTCGAGGTGCGCCCCGGGACGCCCATGGCCCGGCTTCGCGCCCTTCAGGATGATCTTTTGAATCTTCTTCGGCCAGCCGCCGGCGGGAATGCCGAGCGCTCCCTCGAACATCTCGACCACGGAGTTCGGCAGCGTCAGCGTGTGATTTTCATCTAAACGCTCAAACTCGGAAACGGTCATGCCGTGGGTCACAAGGAAGATCGCCATATCGCCCACGACCTTGCTCGAAGGCGTCACTTTCACGATATCGCCGAAGGCCCGATTCACATCCGCGTAGGTGCGCGCAATGTCAGGCCATCGCTCTCCCAGGCCCATCGCCTCCGCCTGTTCTTTCAAGTTGGTGTACTGGCCGCCGGGCATCTCATGGAGATACACATCGGCCAAACCGGATTTGGGCGCGTTATCGAACGGCGCGTAATAGGAACGCACCACTTCCCAGTACTCGGAATATTCATTCAGAGCGCCGGCATCAAGCTCCGTGTCGCGCCGGGTATTCGCAAGCGCCGCGGCGATGGAGTTCATGTTCGGCTGGCTCGTGGTCCCGCTCATGGACGCGACGGCGGCGTCGGCAGCGTGCACGCCCGCGTCGCTCGCCTTGAGAATCGTCGCGGCGTTCATGCCACTGGTATCGTGCGTGTGCAAGTGGATCGGCAGCCCGACTTCTTCCTTCAGCGCCTTCACCAGCTTCTCCGCCGCGTAGGGCTTCAGCAGCCCGGCCATATCCTTGATGCACAGAATGTGCGCACCCTGCTTCTTCAACTGCTGGGCCATCGCGACGTAGTACGCGAGCGAGTATTTATCGCGTTGGGGATCCAGAATATCGCCGGTGTAGCAGATCGCCGCCTCGCAGATGACGTTGTCGATCTTGCGGGTGGCCTCCATCGCGATCTTCATGTTGGAGGCAATGTTCAACGAATCGAAGATGCGGAAAATATCGATGCCTTGCGCCGCCGACTCCTTGATGAACTCACGCACCACGTTGTCGGGATAAGCCGTGTACCCGACGGCGTTCGCGCCGCGCAAGAGCATCTGCAGGCAGATATTCGGAACCAGTTCCCGGAGACGGCGCAGACGATGCCACGGATCTTCCAGCAGGAATCGCATGGAGACGTCGAAGGTCGCGCCGCCCCACGCTTCGAGACTGTAAAGATTCGGCAAACGCCGCGCGACGTAGCCCGCGATCGCCGCCATGTCATACGTACGCATGCGCGTCGCCATCAAAGATTGATGGGCGTCGCGAAAGGTTGTGTCGGTGATCAGAAGCCGCTTCTGGGATGCTGTCCACTCGGCGAATTTCTCGGCGCCCAGTTTCAGTAACATCTGGCGTGTTCCGGAAGGCGGAGGAGTTGCGGCGATGACGGGCACCGGCACGCGCCTGAGCTTCTCCGGAATCGTCTTGCCCTTTACTTCCGCGTTTCCGTTGACGATCACTTCCGCGAAATAATGCAAGAGTTTGGTCGCGCGATCGCGCCTTTGCGTGAAGCGGAACAGCGCGGGGGTTTCGTCGAGAAAACGCGTTGTTACTTTGCCGCTCTGGAACGTGGGATGATTCACCACGTTTTCGAGAAACGGAATATTGGTCTTCACCCCGCGCACGCGGAATTCCCGCAGCGCGCGATCCATGCGTTTGCACGCTTGCGGAAAATCGCGGCCGGAGGCGGTGATCTTGACGAGCAGCGAATCATAGAACGGACTGATCACCGCGCCGCCGTAGGCCGACCCCGCGTCGAGCCGCACGCCAAATCCGCCCGGAGAACGGTAGGTATGAATCTTTCCGTAGTCCGGCGCGAAGTTGTTCGCCGGATCCTCGGTGGTCACGCGGCATTGCAGCGCGTAGCCCTGAAGCGGAACGTGCTCCTGATCGGGCAGGTTGATTTCCGGCCCGTGCAGCGATTTCCCCTGGGCCACGAGCAGCTGCGCGCGCACCAGATCGATCCCCGTCACCACCTCCGTCACCGTGTGCTCCACCTGGATCCGTGGATTCACTTCGATAAAAAACCACTCGTTGGTTTCGGTATCCACCAGGAACTCGACCGTTCCCGCGTTGTAATAACCGGCCTTCTTCGCCAGCCGCACGGCCGCGTTGCAAATCTCCGCGCGAATTTTGGGATCGAGCCCCACGGCCGGCGCCACCTCGACCGCTTTCTGATGCCGCCTTTGCACGGAACAATCGCGCTCATAAAGATGCACGATGTTGCCGTGCCGGTCGCCCAGGATCTGGACTTCTATGTGGCGCGGCTTGCGGATGAATCGTTCGAGGAACATCGCCCCGTTGCCGAACGCCGCGGCCGCCTCGCGGCTCGCCTCATCGTATTTGGGAATCAGGTCCGCGGGATTTTCCACTACGCGCATGCCGCGCCCGCCGCCTCCAAAAGCGGCCTTGAGGATCAGCGGATAGCCGATTTTTTTCGCGGCCTTCTCCACTTCCTCGCGGCCTTCGACATGAGTCTCGGTTCCGGGAATGATCGGCACACCCGCCGCTTCCGCCAGCTTCCGGGCCGCGGTCTTATCGCCCAAAAGCTCCAGCAATTCCGCGCTCGGGCCGACGAAGGTGATCCCGGCCTCTTCGCAGGCACGCGGCAGGGCGGGATTCTCGGACAGAAATCCGTAGCCGGGATGAATGGCGTCGACGCCTTTTTCCTTGGCGAGCGCGACGATCCCGGCGACATCCAGATAGGCTTCCACCGGCCCCTTGTTCGCGCCGATCTCATACGCCTCATCGGCCTTGAAACGGTGCAGCGTCAGCCGGTCTTCCTTCGAATAAATCGCGACCGTTCGCAGGCCGAGTTCCGTAGCCGCACGCATGATGCGGATGGCGATTTCACTGCGATTCAAGGCAAGTACTTTTTGCATAGGGGATGAGTTGTTATACGCGCGGACGGGGCGTAGGCGGACGAACCGGCAACAAACAAGCCCGCTCGTTGAAAACCTGCTGCTTGCAACCGATTCTTGTAGTGTACGACGCTGCGCGTATTCTTGCGTCAGAAAACCCATCGAAAAGTCTTTTGGACAGGATAAACAGAACCGCACCCGCGCATGCGTCGCGAGGGGCGGGAAGGCGCAGACTTGTCTCGCTTTTCGCGCAGGTCCTTGCACGGGCGGACCCTTGACACTCACGTCCTAACTTGTTAAAAAATTAGCCAGATGTAGAATGGGTGATTTGCATAAAATCAGCCCTCGGAGTGATTGATTATGAAAACCGCCCAATGGATTGCGATAATCGCCGGCGCTGCGGCAGGCGCATGCTCTGCGGCGAGCGCGCCCGCGACCTTTAATAAGGACGTCCTGCCCGTTCTTCAGAAGCGTTGTCAGGAGTGCCACCGTCCCGGCGAAATAGCGCCCATGTCTTTTATGAGCTACGAGGCCGCGCGGCCGTGGGCCAAGGCCATGAAGGCGGCCGTGCTCACCAAGAAAATGCCACCTTGGTTCGCCGAAGAGGGATCGCTTCCGCTCGCTCACGATCGCACCCTTTCCGAGGCGGAAGTGCAGGCGATTGTCGCCTGGGCCGACAGCGGTGCGGTCGAGGGAGACGCCAAGGATAAGCCCGCCCCGCGCGAATTCGTCGACGGATGGAACATCAAACCCGACATGATCGTGGAGATGCCCAACGACGTCCAGATTCCGGCGACCGGCGCGGTCGAATATCAATATATGAAGGTGAAGGGCAACTTTCCCACGGACGTGTGGGTCGCCGCCGCGGAAATGCGTCCAGGAAATCGCCAGGTGGTGCATCACGGCGAGGTCTGGGCCGTTCCGCCAGGCTCCAAGTGGATGGCCAATGCGCCCTATGGCGTCGCCTTCCCTATGACGGAAATGCCCAAGCAGAATTCGGACAATACCGACATCATCGGGAAGTTCAACCCCGGCGTCGGCGCGCAGAATTTCGTCCTTGGAGATTCCGCGAAGTTCATTCCCAAGGGATCGGATTTGATTTTTGAAATTCATTACACCACCATGGGCAAGCCCACGACCGACCGGACCAAGGTCGGCATCACGTACGCCACCGGTGAGCATACGACGCGCTATTTCACCTCCTACGGGCCCACTGCTTCCAACTTGAAGATTCCCGCCGGTGACGGCAACGCGGAAGTGGTCGGTGAATTTACCACCCAGGCCGACATGAAGCTGGTCTACGCGCAGCCGCACATGCATGTTCGCGGCAAAGATTACGAGCTCCGCGCTATTTATCCGACCGGCGAAATGCAGACCTTATTGAAGGCCAAGTGGGATTTCAACTGGCAGCTAGGCTTCGATTTCGCCGAACCCGTGCTCCTGCCGAAAGGCACGCGTCTGATCGGCATCTCGCACTTTGATAACTCTCCGAACAATCCGTGGAACCCCGATCCTAAAAAGGAAGTGGTGTGGGGCTTGCAGAATTGGGAGGAGATGAGCAACTGCTTTATCGGACTCGTCTTCGATAACAAAATCGATCCGAAGAAGATCGCCAAACGATCGGGTCCAAGTCTTCTGCCCGTCGGCCCTCCCGGACCGACCATGGCCGTGGTCGATTTGAAACCGGCCCGTCCCTAGCATTTTCAGAATTTCTCCCGTTCAGAATTCCTCCCGGCCCGGCGGAGCGTTTTGCTCTGCCGGGCTTTGTCTTTTTCGGATAAGATTAATCTCGGTTCGAGGCGAGGCTCGCACGCCGCGTGTAATGCAGTGTGTATAATGTTCAGCGAACCGAGGTTGCCATGGATACCGATCTGCTCCGCCGTCATCGCCGTGATTTTCTGCGTTTCCTCGCCGGGAGCCCGCTTCTCGCGCAGGCGTTCGTGGAACGAGGGTTCGCCGAGCCCCAACAGGGCACGCCGCCCGGCGATCCGAAGTTTCCCATTCTGACGGCCAAGGACGCTCTCGAAATTATGGATTTTGAGCCGCTTGCGCGGCAGGCCCTGCCTCCCGCCCATTGGGGCTATATGGCTTCCGGCGTGGACGACAACGGAACGTACAACGCCAATATCAATGCATATCATCACATCGAGCTGCGGCCGCGCCGGTTGGTGGACGTTGCCAAGGTGGATACCGGCATTGAGCTGTTCGGGGCGAAATACGACAGTCCGATTTTCCTGTGCCCGGTGGGCGGCCAGCGCATGTTCCACGGCGACGGCGAAGTCGCATCGGGCCGAGCGGCAAAAGCAAAAAACAGTTTGCAGATTTTGTCGACCCAGACCTCGATCGCCGTGGAAGACGTGGCCAAGGCTCGCGGAAGCGGGCTGTGGTACCAGCTGTATATGCCCACCAAGTGGGAGGACGGCGAGAAACTGGTGAAGCGCGCGGAAGACGCCGGTTGCCCGGCCATTGCCTGGACCATCGATAACCTGGCCGGCCGGAATCTGGAAACCGCGGAACGTTTTCGACGTACGGACACGCGCCAGTGCACGACGTGCCATGCGAACGAGAATGGAGGGCGCCGCAATTCGCCGATGTTCACGGGCCTGAGCGGTCCCGGCATCAATCCTCTTACGGCCACCTGGGATCTTTTCGACAAGCTGCGCAAAGCCACCACGGTGAAGCTGCTGCTGAAGGGCGTCGAAACGGGCGAGGATGCGAAGATGGCACGCGAGCGCGGTGTGGACGGCATCATCGTTTCCAATCACGGCGGCCGCGCCACCGAAGATTTGCGTCCCACGATTGAGACTCTTCCGGAAGTGATCGAAGCCGTGGGCAATCAAATCCCGGTGCTGGTGGATGGCGGTGTGCGCCGGGGAAGCGATGCTTTCAAGGCGCTCGCGATGGGCGCGCGCGCGGTCGGGATCGGCCGCCCGTACGTGTGGGGCCTGACAGCATTCGGGCAGGATGGCGTCGAGCGTGTCATCGATATTCTGCGCGCCGAACTGCAGCGCACCATGCGCCAATGCGGAACCACGACCATCGCGCAGATTACACGCTCCTCGGTCGCAACGACGCGGCTCTAAGGTTTCGCGCGCCGGCCCGTCACGGGACCGGCATCTCTATCTAGCCGGCCGGTCATGGGACCGGCACTTCTATGTAGCGGAACGGCGCGTCCACGTCTTTGTACCAATGGACTGTGTCGGGGGGCATGATAAATACATCGCCTGCCCGGATCCGGCGCGACGCGCCGCCCTGAATCGATTGTCCTTGCATGGATTTGCCCCCGGCTTTGTCAGCGGCTGGCGCTTTCACCGTGCCGCCGACGAGCAGCGTCGCGGCGCCGCTCACCACGTACACCACCGCGACGTAGCCGGTATGGCTGCATCCTTCGGGTTTGCAGGCAGCCTTCACCGAGTCGCGGCTGTGCGTCTGCACGGTGTAGGTCTTTTGTCCGGAGATGTGGCTCCAGAGGGCGTTGCCGCCCCCATTGGCGAGCGCTTGCGAAAAAGACGCGTCCAGTTTTTCGTGATCGAAGACGGTCACAACTCCGGGAGTCGCCTGCGCGAGTAAAGTGACGGAGCAGGCCGCAGCCATCGCGACAAATGCGAGACGCCCGAGAACAGCGCTTCGAGAGTTCAACATTGTTTACAGGCCCCCATGCTTGAATACCTCCCTGTTTCGAATTCCTTCATGCGTTATTTGAGCAGAAAACCGGAACGGCTGTCGGGACTTTTTCACCAATGTGCCAACGCCGTCCTCGTCGGCCCGCAAAAAGGCTCCTGAAATCGTCTTCATAGAAGCCCGCGCTACGTTCTCTACGTGCCTCCATCAGAGGCGTGATCTCATTGAAAAGGAACGTGAGCTTCGCTCGTCGAGCGTATTGGAACGGTAGCCACCTTGAACCAACCGCGCGCCGCTCCTTAAAATCGCGAGATCGGGGTACGAAGCTGCCCGAGTTGGAATGCATGAAGGCACCCGTCACGCTTAGTGTTCTTGTAGTCCTCGCCGCCGGTTGTGTTTTTGCCCAGGTGCCGGACCTTGAAGGCGGGTGGACCCGTCTCGATCTGGCCGGTGGCGGCAGCTACGGCGGCATCGACGATCTGTTCCCTCGGGCCGTTCTCACGCCCCAGGCGCTGGCGCAGATGCCTCCGCCCGCTCCTCCGCGCTTTGCTTTTGCCGAAAACAATCGCCCCCACGAAGTCGGTGAGGCCTACATCGTCACCGAAGGACGCTGCGGCGGCGGTGGTTTCGGAGGCGTGGACGTAAATTCGGCCGCCTTTTTTATTGTCCAAGGCAAGGACGAAGTCTTGGTGACCCGTGAGAATCCTTCCGGGCGGCATATTTACATCGACGGCCGCGCCCATCCCGACCCATCGCGCTGGAATCCGACCCCCGGCGGGCACTCCGTCGGGCACTACGAAGGCGGAGATCTGGTTGTGGATACAACCGGTTTCACCACCGGACGCGTCGCGTTCGGCCAGGGCTGGCGGACAGCTGAAACGCACCTTCACGAGCGTTTCCATCTTACGCAGGAGGCGAAGCGCCTGACGGTTACGTATACGTGGATCGATCCCAAGATCTACCAAAAGCCGCACGAGTATCAGATTTCTTTTGACCGGCAGCCGCCCGGAAGCTATGCCTTCGAAGATTGGTGCGATTCGGGAGACGCTCTGCAACGCCAATCGATCGTGCCTCCCAAGCAGCTCCCCTGAACATAATATATGCATCCCAATTCCCGTGGTTTTTGGGCTATCGCGACCCCCCTCCTGGTGCTTTCGTTCACGGCATCCGCACAAACTGGCGGGCCGCCGCGCGCCGCGGGCTTCGATCCGCACGATGTTTCCGGATTCTGGGAGTTATCCTTCGACGGCAGACACGTTCCGCCCGCACAGCTAGCCGACAGCGTAACAAAATCCGATCTGGACGCCCAGCAGCAGAAGGACCGGAAGGCCATCCGCTGGTGCAACATTCTCGGTTTGCCGTTCCTTATGGGCGTTTCCCGGCCGTTGGATATCCGCCAGGGCAAGCATGAAGTCGTTGTCGCGGCCGAATCGGTGGTGACGGTACCGAGGCACATTTATCTCGATCGCCCGCAGCACATCTCCAAGGACATTTTCGATCCGTCCACGAACGGGGATTCGATCGGGAATTGGGAGGGCGACACTTTGGTGGTCGATACGGTGGGCTTCGAGCCGGAACACGGCATGACGGCGATTCCGGGCGGAGGCTTCCGCAGTGCCGACGCCCATCTGGTCGAACGGTTCAAGCTCTTGAAGAACGGCAGCATGCTGTCGATCGTCTCCACCTGGACCGATCCCAAGGTATTCCGTGTTCCACAAACCTACGAGTATCGATACCAGAGAGCGGCCCGGGATTATGAAGCTCGCCAGCCGATTGCCTGCGACCCGTTCGACGATGACCGCACCGCTTTTTTGACCGGATCGCCGGCCGCCACGGCCAGATAGTTTTTGAACGGAATTGAGAAAGAGAGAACACCATGCAATCACGACGTGAATTTGGAAAGCGGATCTTCTCGGCCGCCGCGCTCGCGGCCGCCGCACCGAGGGCCTGGAGCGCGAAGCTCGACTCCACGGTTCGCGGCGTTAAGCTCGGCCTGATCACCGGGTCACTCAACCCGCTGCCCGAAGGCAAGGACCCGATCGATACGATCATCGAGGAGTGCACGTATATCGGCGCGGCCAACGTCGAGCTGGTGAACCTGCTGGAGCCGCGTCTGGTGGGCGCGGTGGGCTTCGGCCATCCTCCCTCGCCGATGACGCCCGAATACGAGAAATCCCGAGCGGCGGTGCGCGAATGGCGCTTGAAGACGCCGATCGACACTTTCCGTACCATCCGCAAAAAATTCGACGCTGCCGGGATCAGTCTGATCTCCTACGTCATGACCTTCGACCTGGATTTCACGGACGAGGAGATCGACGCGGTGTTCAAGCAGATGCAGGCTCTGAAGGTCGGCTTCTTCTGCACCAATCAAAGCCGCGTGGACGTCGCGCCGCGGCTCATTCCATTTGCCGAAAAATACAAGATCCGGCCCGCGTGGCATCCGCACGCCATGGTGAATGATCCGAACGAAGTGGCGAGCGTCGCCAGCCTCGAAAAACTGCTGGCCATGTCCAAGCTCTTCGCGATTAATCTGGACATTGGCCACTTTACCGCGGGCAACAACGATGCCGCCGATTTCCTTCGCAAACACCACGACCGGATCACGCATATCCATATAAAGGATCGGAAGCGCGATAACGGACCGAACGTCGCTCTCGGCACCGGCGACACGCCGATCCGCGAATGCCTCACGATGATTCGCGACAATAAGTGGCCGATCTACGGGATCATCGAGCGCGAATTCCGTGGACCCGGCAAGCCAGCGGATGAGACGAAGGGCCAACTCGAGTATTTGAAGAATATTCTCGAGTCGTAGCATAATCGCTCGAAGCCAGCCAGGAAACCTCTACCGCAGAAGGACTTATCCGACCGTAGCGGGGCGTAACAAGGTTCTGCGCTACGTGCCAAACGTGTTGTTGGACGCGCGATTAAGGTAGTATGCATGAGCAGGTTTCCGCTCCGATGGGGAAACCGCTCGCCGAGGTTCAAATGAGCGCTTCATCCACGACGCCCCCATCACCGGCAACGCCATCAACGACAAAGTCGTCGCCCTCCGGGAGCGCGGTTGTCTATCATAAGGCGCGTTTGTTCGCGGCGGGGAGTCTCGCGCTGGCCATGTCGGGTATCGCTGCCTCGCTTCGCGCCAACACCGCGACGGATCTGCAGCGCATCTTCTTAGATCCAATCGACAAGGCCAAATCCGCCGAGATGATCGGCGCGATTCTCGGGCTGCCGTTCCTCGGATATGCGGTCACGATCGCGATCGGGAGTCCTCTGCTCGACTACATCGGGATGGGTTTGCTGCTGCCGCTCTCGGGGGTATTATTTTCGATCGGCGCATTGATCATGATCTTCGCCGGGTCGCTCGCGTCGGGCGCGGGGATCTACGACGTGTTATGGATCGGCGCCCTGGTGACGGGAATCGGCTGGGGACTGGTGGAAACGGTTACGAATCCCATGATCGCCTCGCTCTATCCGGACGATAAGACCAGCAAATTGAACGCAGTCCATGCGTGGTGGCCGGGAGGGCTGGTCATCGGGGGATTGCTCGGCGTGGGGATGTCGAAGGTCGATATCGGCTGGCAGTGGAAGCTGGCCGTGGTGATGGTTCCCGCGGTCATGCTGCTGGTGCTCTGCGCGGGACTGAAGTTTCCGCCGACGGAACGCGTTGCGGCCGGTATCTCGGCGAAGGACATGTTTAAGGAGCTGCTCAATCCGCTCTTCTTCGTGCTGTTCGCCTGCATGTTCCTGACCGCGGCATCGGAACTGGCGCCGGGACAGTGGGTGGATTTCGCGTTGAGCCGGACGGTTCACATGCCGGGCATCCTGCTGCTGGTTTACGTGAGCGGCCTGATGTTTTTGATGCGGCATTTTGCGGGGCCGTTGGTCCACAAGCTGTCTCCGGTCGGGGTTTTATGGTTTTCGTGCCTGGGCGCGGGGATCGGATTGTACGCGTTGAGCGTTGCCAATTCTCCCGTGACGGCTCTGGTCGCGGCGACGATCTGGGGCACCGGATGCTGTTACATGTGGCCGACCATGCTCGCGGCTGCGTCCGAGCGATTTCCGCGCGGCGGCGCTTTGTTGATGGGGCTCATGGGTACGGCCGGAACTCTCTCCATCCAGTTTGTTCTTCCGATCATGGGCAGCATCTACGACACCACGAAAGTTCAGGCAGCGGGCGGCGATGCCGCATTTAAAGCTCTCGAGCCCGGCCCCGAGCTGGATCGTGTTCTGGGAATTGCCGCGCAGACGTCGTTCCGCGATGTGGCGGCTGTGCCCGCCGTACTGCTGTTCGTCTTTGCCGGGATCTGGTTCTATGACCGATCCAAAGGCGGCTATAAAGCCACCAAAATTTCCTGATCTTTCTGAACGATGCAGTTCCGGCCAGAGTGATATAATCCCCGGCGGGGGTGTTGTACGCAGGTTCCGCCGCTCGAGAAACCGTCTCATAGCTCTCATGCTTGGGTTCCCGAAACAGACGCCGAACGCAGCGCCATCCGAGAGCAACTGGACCGCATCCTAACGAGTCCGCTGTTTAAGAACAGCAAACGCTATCCGACGTTGTTGGGCTTTGTGGTGGAACGCGCGCTGAAAGGTCATACCGAGCCGTTGAAGGAACGCACGCTCGGCATCGAGGTTTTCGGACGCGAGCCCGACTACGACACCAATCTTGATCCGGTGGTTCGCACGACAGCGGTCGAGATTCGCAAGCGCATCGCGCAGTATTACCACGAGCCCGGCCACGAGGCCGAGATCCGGATCGATTTCCCTCCCGGCACATACATGCCGGAGTTCCGGATGCCGGCTCAACCCGCGGTGGTGAGTCCTCTGCCCGAGCCGGCCGCGGCGAAGCCGGTGACGCGGCGCAATCCGTATGCAATCGCCGGGGGGATCGCGGCGCTCGTCGTGGTCACATTTCTGGTGGGGCGATGGTGGGCGCCGTCGAGCGCGCTCGATCGGTTTTGGGCGCCGGTCATCGGCTCCGGCGGGACAGTCACCATCTATATCGGTCAGGACGTCCCCGTCGCGCCGGTGAACACGCTCTCGGATCTTCATCAATCGGAGCAGGTTGCCTTCGAGGATGCAACGGCAATGGCCCGCCTGGTTGCGCTGATGACGGGTCGTCATCAGTCCTATCGGCTGCGGCTTCAGCCCATGGCGCAAGTGGAGGATCTCCGCGACGGGTCGGCCGTGCTGATCGGGGCATTCAACAATTCCTGGGTGCTCCAGCTTACGCGGCAACTGCGCTTCCGGTTCGATCACAACCAGGATTCGCACCAGAGCTGGATTGAGGATACGCAGGATCCGGGTCATCGCCGGTGGATGCACGTGATGAGCGCACCCTACGCGGATGTCAAGCTGGACTACGCGATTGTGTCGCGCCTGGTGGACCCGTCCACGGGAAAAATCGTGGTGACCGCGGCCGGGCTCGCAATGTTCGGCACCGAGGCCGCCGGCGACTTTCTAACCTGCGAGAAGTGCATGACGGATTTCGCCGCCGCAGCTCCGCCGGGCTGGGATCACAAGAACATGGAAATTTTGATCTCAGCGAGCGTCGTCGGCCGCGTCGCGGGTCCTCCGCACGTGCTGGCCACCCGTTTCTGGTAGACAGTTCGTTCCAAGGAATCTTCAGATAACCGTATTATTACGCGGTGATACGTCCGCGCGAGAGTGGCCAACTTCATCAAAACAGGAAAGATCCCCTTCGTTCTCTGTAATGAAACCGTTCCGAGCTTGTAAACCCGCCAAACGGGTATAGCTTTGGGAAGTCGCGTTTTTGGGAGCGCCGTCCGGCCTCCCGCGGAACAAAGTCATGGTGCTACCACGCAGCAGCCCATGTCCGGGATGCCGTGTCGAATCACTGTTCGTAAACCGATTGGGGGCAATACACATGAAGGGGTCCATGAAGCGGTCATTGTTAAGGAGTCTTATTCTGGCTTGGTGCATGGCCGCGGGCGGCGCGGCGCTCTTCGCTCAAGGCACGGCCGACATCGTCGGTACGATCACCGATAATTCCGGAGCGGTAGTCGCCAACGCTAAGGTCACCGCGAAGAATTTGGGCACCAACCTCACGCGTACTCAGCAGACGACTTCGGCGGGCGAGTACTCGTTCGCGCTTTTGCCCGTGGGCACCTACACCGTCACCGTGGAGGCCCAGGGGTTCAAGGCTTATAAGCAGGAGCAGGTGACGCTCGCAACCGGCGACCGCAACCGCGTGGACGCGCAGTTGCAAGTCGGCGAACTAACGCAAACGGTCGAAGTAGCCGAGCAGACCGTAGCTCTGCAAACCGATAGCTCCACGGTCGGCGGGCTGGTCACCAGCCAGGCCGTGCAGGACCTGCCGGTGAACGGGCGAAACTTTATCCGCCTGGTGCAACTCGCTCCGGGCGCGACGGAATCCGTGCAGAGCTCGCTAGGCAGCGGCACGCGTCCCGACGATCGCCGCCAGAGCTCGGCGGTCTCGGCCAACGGCCAGAACGATTCGGCAAACAACTTCCTGCTCGACGGCATGGATAACAACGAGCGCGCGATCGCGACGATCATCGTGAAGCCCTCGATCGACGGGCAACAAGAAGTAAAGGTCGACACGAACATGTATCCGGCCGAGGAAGGCCGCGCGGGCGGCGCGGTGATCAACGTAATCACCAAGTCCGGTACGAACAATCTCCATGGCTCGCTTTTCGAGTTTCTTCGCAACGACGCGACCGACGCGAAGAACTTCTTCAACGTCCCGCAAGCCGGCAATCCGCTCGCCGGTGTGCGGCCCGAGTATCGCCAGAATCAGTTCGGCGGCTCCGTCGGCGGCGCCATTAAGAAGGACAAGACTTTCTTCTTCGCCGACTACGAAGGCTTCCGTAAGATCCAGGGCAATACCTTCCAGGCGACGATTCCCTCGGCATGCGAACTCGGCCGCATCGCGTGCAACGGCGTGCAGCAGCTTGGGAATTTCTCCGACCAAAGCGCGCCGATCTACGACCCCGTCAGCCATGTGCAGTACGCCAACAACGTCATTCCCCTGTCGAGCATCAATTCCGTGGCCGCCAACTACGCGGCCCTGTACCCGACGCTGAATTGCGGCTCGCCGACGTGCTTGTTTGTCTCGAGCCCGAACCAGACGCAATACGCGCACATTGGCGACGCCCGCATCGACCAGCACTTCTCCGATACAGACAACTTCTTCGCGCGTTATTCGGTCAACAACACGGATACCTTCTCGCCGGGTTATCTCCCCACGGCTACGGTCGCCGGCGTGACCATTCCGCAGCCCAGTTCGCTGAACACCAACGCCTTCCCGGGGTCGGCATACCAGCGGCAGCAGGCGTTGTCCTTCAGTGACGTCCACATTTTCTCGCCGACCATGGTGCTGCAGCTCAACGCGCAGCTCGCCCGCTACGTGACCATCTCCTCAAGCGCCAATCAGGGCGTGAACGGGAATACGGCATTCGGCGGACCGGCCAACGTCAATACTCCTAGCATCCCGGCCACCGGCGGCCTGGCGCTCCTCAATTTCCAGAACGGCGGCTACGCCGACCTGGGGGATGGTTTCGCGCTGCCCACGGCGTATTGGGATACCAACTACCAATACGGCGGATCGCTCACCTGGACGAAAGGCGCGCATACGATCAAATTCGGCGCGAGCCTGCTGCGGCGCGATTGGAGCACGTACCAGATTCTGTTCAAGCAGGAGTTCAATATCAATTCCGCCCAGACCAGCACGACTGGTTCCTCCTCGGGCAGCGGCGGCAACTCGCTGGCTTCTCTCTTGACGGGGTATTACGCGAGTTCCGTGCGCAACATGTCGCTCGCGGCGCCGCAATACCGGGATTGGGAAATCGGCGATTACATCCAGGACAACTGGCGCGCCACGCGCTGGCTGACCGTCAACGCCGGTTTACGCTGGGACATCTACACGCCCATCACCGCGAAGCATGACGCGCTCTCCAACTTCGATCCCACCAACCCGGCCATTCTCGCCGCGGGCATGCTTCAGGTTGCGGGAGCGGCGGGTGTCAGCGATTCGGTCAATATCGGGACGCAGTGGGGCGACGTGCAGCCGCGCCTGGGCTTCGCCGCGACGCTGGGGCACGGCCTGGTGCTCCGGGGGGGATTCGGCATGTCCTATTGGCCGAATAACGTGGCTTCGCCGGCCAACTTGAAGAACGCGCCGCTGGTGTCCAATTACACGATCAATCAGACCGCCACGCCGAGTCAGACGGTCAGCCAGGCTACGCCCGCGGTGGTCGCAAACTCGATCTGCCTGGTAGCGGCTTGCGGAGCGTCCACGGGTTCGCCGGGCTACACGCCGAGCGGTTTTTCGGTGGGTTCCGGGACCCAGATCCCGTACCACAACACCACCGTTTACATGACCAACCTCACCCTGGAGAAGGAATTCTGGGGCAACGTTTTGAGCGTGGGATTCGTGGCCGAACCCGTGCGCAACCTGGGCCGCGTGATTCCGAACATCGCGACGAATCTTCCTCCGCTCGGTCCCGGCGGCTGCGGTGTCACGACAACCGTGGGCTTCGGCAGCCCGTGTCTGCCCTTTGCCAGCACGCTGCCGCTGGTCGGCACCATCCAGCTTTTGGAGACGAATGGTGTTGCCAATTACACGGCAATGCAAGTGATCTTCCGCCGCCGTCTCTCGAAGGGGTTGACCGTCGACTCCAGCTTCACGTGGGCCAGCGATCTTTCCGACGTGGGCAGCACAGGCGGCGCCTGCACCGGCTGTGGCCAGGTGTGGAATAATCTGGCGCGCGACTACGGTCCAAGCGATTACATGGCAAAGTTCCGCTATACGCTCGCCAGCAATTACGAATTGCCCTTCGGTAAGACCTGGAAAGGCGCGGCGGGAGTGCTCGGCAAGGGCTGGCAGCTCAACGGGATTTACTCGTTCGGAACGGGGCAGCCGTTCACCGTGCTCGACGGGAGCGCTCAGCAGAACTCCTTCGGCGTGACCTCGGATCGCCCGAACGTCGTCGCCGGACAGGGCTATTCGCAAAGTATCAACGAGTGGTTTGACATCACGCAGTTCGCCAAACAGCCGTTCGGCACGGCGGGTAACGAAGGTCACAACGACTTCACCATGCCGCACAATATGCGGATCGACTTATCGGTCTTTAAGGATTTCCGCGTGAGAGAAGGCTGGACGCTGCAGTTCCGCGCCGAAGGCTTCAACGTGGCCAACACGCCGTCGTTCGGGATGCCGGGCACGACGATCAGCGGTTTCACCAGCGCGGGTGTGCCGACCAATGCCGGCAACTTCGGCAAAATCACGACGATGAACGCGTTCTATACGCCGCGCGACATCCAGTTCGCGCTGAAGTTGTTGTTCTAAGGCCGCAGCGACTGGACACGACGGGGAGGCAGGAAGACGATGAAATCGGAAACGCCAGATCGATTCGCGGAGCTTCCTGTCACCTCCCGCCCGGACCCGGCCGGTTCGCGGAACCAGCGGGGGCGGCCGTGATCCTTACGAGAAGAAAGTTCGCCACGGTTGCCGCCGCGAGCTTTCCGCTCTCCGCGTGGAGGCTGCATGCGGCGGGAGCGAGCGCGAACTCCACCGTCGCCGGCGTGCAACTCGGCGTTCAAACGTACAGCTTTCACGACATTCTGAATGACGGGCAGGATCATACCAGCCAGATCATCCAGAAGATGCAGGCTTGCGGCCTGGACGAGTGCGAACTCTTCGCGCCGCAGATCGAGCCGGGAACGATGACGGGGAAAGTGCCCGCGCCGGCGGATTGCCCGCAACCGTTCCTGGGTTGCTCGGCGGCGAAGGGCGGCAGCGCCCGCAATCCCTGGGCGTGGGAATTCAAGCGGCTGGATGGGAAGGCCCTGGAAACGGCCCGCGCGGCCGAAAAACACTGGCGCGAGACCGTTTCGCTCGATGCCTTCACGGCTATCCGCAAAAGATTCGACGCGGCGGGAATCAGGGTCTACGCTTACAATCCGATGGCCGGTCCCGAGTGGTCCGACCGGGAGATCGATCGCACCTTTCAATTCGCCACCGCGCTCGGATGCAAGTCCGTGAACGTTTCGACCACGATGACGATGCTGAAGCGGCTGGTGCCGTTCGCGGAGAAAAACCGGATGATGATCGCTCCGCACGGGCACAGCGCGACGTGGGATCCCGAGCATTTCTCGACGCGCGCCACGTTCGAGAAGGCCTTCGCGCTCTCCCGATGGGTGGGCGCGAATCTGGACATTGGGCACTATGCGGCGACCGGCGAGAACCCGGTCGAGTTCATCAAATCCTTTCACGAGCGCATCTCGAATTTGCATTTGAAGGATCGGAAGAGGAATCAGTCGAAGACCGAAGAGGATGGCGCCAGTGTTCCCTGGGGCGAAGGAGACACGCCGATCCGGGAAGTCCTGCAGTTGCTGAAGAAGGAAAAATATCCGATTCCGGCGTTCATCGAGTATGAGCATGCCGGAACGCTCGATCCGGTGGGCGAGGTGAGTAAGGCTGTGCAGTTCTGCCGGCGGGCGTTGGCCTAAGTCGAGCGTCTGCAGGAGATCGGATTCCTCGCCGGGTACGAACGGGGGATCGCGGAGTTACCGTAACAAGAGGCGGCCTTCGGGCTGCCCAATGGTTCGGGAGGAAATTGGACCATGGCACATTCGATACAACGCGATGCGGCAAAACGGGCGGCGCCGCGCGTGGGAATTGTGCTCGCCGGAGCGCTCGCGTGCACGATCAGCGCGACGGTAGCATTCTCGCAGGATGGCGCGGGGGCGGTCGCCAAGGGCGGTGTGAAGTCGCAGCATCAGCTCGACATGGAGGAAGGCTTCCGCCTGAATCCGACGTTGAAAATCGGCGCGCAGGCGCCCGATTTCAAACTTCCGGGCATCGACGGCAAAACGCATACGCTCGCGGATTGGAAAACGAGTCCGGTGCTCGCGGTTCTGTTCATTTGCAATCATTGCCCGGCATCGCAATTGTACGAGGGCCGGATTGAGAAGATGGTGACGGACTACAAGGCCAAGGGCGTGCAGTTTCTCGCGATCCAGCCCAACGCGGTGGCTGCGCTCGCGCCGCACGAGCTGAACTTCGCCGATGTGGATGATTCGCTCGAAAGCATGAAGGTGCACGCGAAGTTCAAGCAGTTCAACTTCCCCTATCTTTACGACGGCGATACGCAGAACATCGCGCATCTTTATGGGCCGAAGAATACGCCGCACATCTTCGTTTTCGACAAAGACCGCAAGCTGCGCTACGAAGGCCGGATCGACGATGCGATGCGCGAGGATCGCGTGAAGATTACCGACGCGCGCAACGCCATCGATCAACTGATCGCGGGCAAACCCGTGGAATTTCCGGAACGCCCGGTGTTCGGCTGCAGCATCAAGTGGAAGCAGCAGACGGGCCGCCGCGAAGACGAGATGAAGGAATGGATGGCCCAGCCGGTGAGGCTCGAAGCGATCGACGCGGCCGGATTGAAGAAGCTCCGCTCCAACCCGGACAAGAAGTACCTCATGATCAACTTCTGGGCCACCTGGTGCGGTCCTTGCGTCGAGGAATTCGACGATATTCTGAAGACCCATCTGTGGTATCGGAGCCGTGAGTTCGAAGTGGTAACGGTTTCAACTGATCCTCCGGAGGCCAAGGCGGCCGTGCAGAAGTTTCTCAATCAGCATCATTCGGCGGTGCGGAATTATCAATTCGCGACCGATGATGTGTATGCGCTGCAGGAGGCGTTCGATAAGAGCTGGGATTCGGGCGTGCCGTTTACGATGGTGTTCTCACCTGAGGGCAAGGTGATTTTTCAGGAAGCCGGGGAGATCAGCATGCTGAAGATGCGCCGGACGATCCTTTCGTACTTGCCGGATCTAGGCTACATCGGCAACGCGAATTACTGGGCCAAAAGTATCGGGCTGGCGCGCTAGAGGTGGGGAGAGCAGTTGTGAACAGGAACGATAATAGTGCGCGCCGCCGGGCGATCCTGGCGGCTATGCTCGCGGGCGGGATGGCGCTCGGCGCCGCTCATGCGATGGCGCAAACCGGGACGGCGCCGGATTTGTCGGGATTCTGGGAACGCAAAGACGAGTTCGGCGGGGGGAGCTTCGGCGGGACGCTGGAGCGGATTCCACGCGCCTCGATCAAGCCGGAATATATCGAAGAAGCCAAACGGCAGGCGGCCGCCCAGGCGCGCGGTGACGTGGTTTCGTTCGGATCGAAGTGGTGTCTGACGAATTCGTATCCGTTCTTCATGCAGCATTCGGCGGCGTGGGACATCGCCCAGTCCAAAGACGAGATCGTCCAGGCGCCTGAGGTGCACACCTTCGCGCGGCACATCTATCTTGACGGCAGACCGCATCCGGACGCCGAACATTTGCTGAGATCGGTGAACGGCCACGCGATCGGCCATTGGGAAGGCGACACGCTGGTGGTTGACACGATCGGGTTTACAGGCGGAGGAGCGACTCCGGGGGGAGGACGCGTGGGCCCCGGAACGCACCTGGTCGAGCGCTTCAGGCTGATCGAGGGAGGAAACGTGCTCTCGGTAACATCCACTTGGGACGATCCGGCGATTTACCTCAAGCCCCACACCTACGAGATGACCTATCATCGGTCCGCGCCAGGGACCTACGCATTTGAAGAATACTGCCATGCCGACGATGAAGCCCAAGGCGGCTCGGTCGTCCAGCCGGTGCAACGATGACGCCGGGGAAGCGCCGCGCGAGACTCGACGGGACAATGCTGGCCGCGGTGATGCTTGTGGGAACGGCGAGCGCGGGATATGCGCAGACGAGCAGGCCCGATCTTTCGGGCTATTGGGAGCTCCGGGTGGATAGTGCGAACGTGCCGCCGGCCGCGCTGACGCCGGCGATGGCCGCGGAAGATCCACACGTCCAGTTTCAGCATGACCGGAATGCGGTCCGGTGGTGTCATTTTTTCGGTGTTCCGTATGTGATGAACGCTTCGCCGCTCGATATCGTGCAGGACACCAACGGAAAGGAAATGCTGATCGTGACCGGTCTGCGCAATCCTTCGCGCCATATTTACATGGACGGGCGGGGGCACGTGAGCGCGGAAACGTTCGATCCGGTATCCGGCGGTAATTCCATCGGGCATTGGGACGGCGAAACGCTGGTGGTCGACACGATCGGTTTTTCCGATGAAGGCATCACGCGGATTCCCGGCGGTGGACGCCGCACGGCGGATTCCCATCTGGTGGAGCGGTTCCAGCTGCTCGATCAAGGCAAGCGCCTATCGGTGGTTTTCACATGGGAAGACGCCAAGGTATTTCAGCGCCCCCATACCTACGAGTTTCGCTACTATCGCGCCCCGCGGGGCACGGAGCTGCGGGAATACGATTGCAACGCCAGCGACGAATCGCGGGCGAATTATTTGCTGGGAGCGCCAGGAGGCGCGCCTAAAAACTAAGTTCGATTGTGGAGCTGTGACGGTAAAAGGAGTTTCGATTTATGAAGGCAAAATGGATTGTTATGGCCGGCCTGCTTACGGGCGCGATTCCCGTTCTCGCCCACCATTCCTTCGCGATGTTCGATCTGACGAGGGACACCACCTATGAAGGCACGGTCATCGAGTACCGCTGGGAGAATCCCCACACGCACATCATCGTGAAGGTGGATCCGGGCGCGGCCGATCCTTCGACAGTAGGCACCTGGGACATCGAAGGCGGAGCGACGAATATCATGGGCCGCCAAGGCTGGACACGCGCGACATTCAAGGCCGGCGATCATGTCAAGCTGGTGGCCCATCCGATGAAAGACGGGGTCACCAAGGGCGCCTCCCTCTTTTATGCGATCCTGCCGGACGGCAAGCGTCTGTATCACGACATCGCCCGTCCGAAGGGAGAAGGCGGCGAGTAGCCGGTCGCGCGAAATCGTCCAGCCCGGGCGAGGGTCCTCGATCCATGGACCCGGCTGGGTTCGTTGCGTGCAAGAGATGGATTTTGCGGCGCGCATCCGGACGGTATTTCGCGGGACGCCAGGTTCGCGGGAAACAAGCGGATGCTCGCACTCTTTCACTGGATTCAAAACACGGCGTGGGCGACGTGGTTTCGCCAGGCCGATTTCATTTTTCCGGTTGTCGAAGGAAGCCACATTCTGGCTTTGTCGCTATCGGTTGGCCTCATTCTGATGCTGGACCTCCGGCTGTTGGGCCTGGCATTCCGGAGCGAGCCGATTTCGCGCATCATGCTGCAGGTGATGCCGTGGGCGCTGCCCGGCTTCGCCGTGGTGTTCGGAAGCGGACTGCTGTTGTTTTTTGCGCAAGCCGAGTCGGTTTACACCAATAATTATTTTCGGGTGAAGATTTTAACGCTGGCCCTTTTGGGATTGAACGCGGCTTTTTATCAATACAAATATTATCCGCACATGGCGGAGTGGGATGCGGCGCCGTCGGTTCCGGCGGGAGTGAAGGTGGTGGCGGCGACGTCGCTGGTGCTGTGGATGGCCGTGATCCTGTGCGGACGGCTCACCGCGTATGAACTGTAACGGGGAAATGCGATGAGACTTCAACGCCTCTGGCAGATGTCGTACAGCTCCCCGACGATCGATATTCTGCGTAATTCGCATCTGGCGATTCCCGTGATCCAGGCGTTTCACTTATTCGGCATTACGCTTCTGCTCGGTTCGATGGTGATTCTGAATTTCCGCCTGCTCGGGATCGGTCTTCAGGAGATCAAGCTGGAGGTGCTCGCGAAGCAGGTCTGGAGTTGGGGAACGGCGGGGCTCATTCTGGCGGCCGTTTCGGGCTTTTTTGTCTTTTTGCCGGATCCCGCGCGCTATGCGGCCAACACATCATTTAACGTTAAGATGATCGTTCTCCTGGTCGCGATACTTTTTCAGTACACGGTGTATCGGCGGGTGGTGAGAGCCGAGGCGGCCGCGCATGCAAGCAGGCGGCTGGTGGTCCTGCCGCTGATTTCGCTGTTTCTGTGGTTCGGCGTGGGCTGGGCCGGACGCGCCATTGCATTTCTGGGATGATTCCAGGCGGGAAAGAGGACGGTGACCGATATGGCCGGAAAAATCGTTCGCGGCTGGAACGGGCGGGTCGTCGGAAATTTCCACGGCGGTACGGGAATTGAGACATCGACGTATTACTGAACGGAGATTCTGGCGGCCGCCCTGTACGCGGTAAGCGCGCAAAGGAAGAGTATGGCAATTGTTGCTGGTGTAGATCTCGGTGGAACGGCCGTGAACTATACCCTGGTTGACGGTCAGGAAAAATTCCTGATCGAGGGATTGTGCGAGTACCCATCGCGGTCGACGGAAGGACCGGAGATTTGTCTCGAGCAGATCGCCGCCGGGCTCCAGATGGCCGCGGGGCGCGCCGGCGTGCAGATGGAGGAGATCGCCGTGGTTGGCCTGGATACGCCCGGTCCGGCCAGCGCCGATGGTGTATTGAGCGCGCGCGGTTCGACCAACTTCGGACATCCGCGCTGGATTGGATTCGACATTCGAGGACGGCTGGCGGAGCGGCTCGCGAAGCCGGTGACGTATCTGAACGACGGAAACGCGGCGGCCCTGTGGGGTCATTATTCGATTTTCGGAACGAAGAAGCCCGCGACTTCGATCACCACCGTGATCGGGACTGGCCTCGGCGGCGGCATCATTATCGACGGGAACGTGGTCAAGGGGCGGCGCGGATTCGGCGGGGAACTGGGGCACGTATTAATTCCGACGCGTTCGATTGCGGACGTCGAGGGATTGGAATTGCAGTGTAACTGCTGGCGCAGAGGCGACCTGGAATCGCTGTGCTCGCTGACGGCGATCCACAAGTCGCTGCTCCCGCATTTTCTATCGAAATATCCGGGCCACGATCTGCACAATATCGACGATCGAGCGTACGCGGCGCGGCTGGTGCGAGGGCTGGCGGAAAGCGGCGACGCGATGTGCCGTGCCATCTTCCGCGTGCAGGCGCATGCGCTGGGATTATTTTTCGACGAGATGATCAACACCTTCGATCCCGACGCCCTGATCGTGGGCGGAGGGGCGCTCGAGACAACGCGCGAGTTTCAGCGCTGGTTCGTGGATGAGATTCGAGCGGGGATGCCGATTCAGCGGGAAGAGCAGACCGACATTCCGATCTATATCATGCCGAACGGGGATACGGCCGGGGCGCGCGGGGCCGCGGTGGAAGCGCTGAGCTTCGCCGAGCGTAACGGCCTGGCGCTGCGCTGCGCCTAAGGAGACTGTGAAATCGCGAATGTATACGCGAAGACAGATCGGCAAGCTGGCCCTGGCGGGACTCCCCGCGGCGGCCGGCTTGATATCCTCCCCGGAGAGGGCGGGGGCGGCCGCGGCGTTTCAACCCACAATCATTTCCGGCGTCACGTTTGGCGTCGAAACGTTCAGCTTTCACGATCTGCCGCCGGCGGGCGATCGAAGCTTGATCCCGACGCTGATCGAGGACATGAAGCAGGCCGGGATCGCCGAGTGCGAGATCATGTCCGGGCACGTGGAGCCGATGGGCAGCTACGCGACGGGCTGGTGGGTGGCCACGCGGCGCGCGGCGGGTTATGCAAAAATGCGCGAGGAGGCGCGCCGGTGGCGGCTTTCGATTCCGATGGATTATTACCGCACGGTGCGCAAGCAATTCGACGACGCCGGGCTGCGTATGTATCTGTACAACGTGAACTTCAACGAGACGTTCACCGATGAAGAACGCGACCGGACCTTCGAAGCGGCCAAGGCTCTGGGCGTTGCAGGATTCAGTTCGTCGACAGTGCTGAGCGAAGCAAAGCGCCTGGTGCCGTTCGTCGAGCGTCACAAAATGTATGTGGCGATGCACAATCACAATAATCTGGCCGATCCGGATCAGTTCGCGACGCCCGCAAGCTTTGAAACGGCGCTTGCGATGTCGGAATATTTCAAAGTGACGCTCGATACCGGGCACTTCGTCGCGGGGAACAACGATCCGCTCGCGTTTCTTGAAAAGCATCACGCGCGGATCGTGAATATCCACGTGCGGGATCGAAAGCGAAACAACGGGCGCAACATGCCTTTCGGGCAGGGCGACACGCCGATTCGAGAGATCCTGAGGCTGATTCGCGACAAGCGCTATCCGATCCGCTGCTACATCGAGTACGAGTACGGATCCTTCCGTTCCTCGACCGAAGAAGTGAAACGCTGCATGGATTATTGCAGGGAAGCGCTGGCCTGATATGCGCCGAACGATTGTGATTGACCTCGCGCGTTTGATCCTCCTCGCGTGGCTCGTGCCGCTCGGCGTGGGTTGGGCGCAGGCTCCCGAGGGTAAACGCGACGCGGGCGGGTACCCGGCGCCGACCGCGCAATTGGAGCGGGGCCGGACGGTGTACGTGATCAGTTCCTGCCATTTTTGCCACGGAATCGATCTGACGGGCGCCGCGATGGGCGCGGCGGACCTGCTGCATCTTCCCCTGGTCGGGCGGGATGAGGGAGGAAATCTGATCGGGGGGATCGTGCGCGCGGGATTGCCGAATCTACAGACCGCCATGCCACAGTATCCGGACTATACCCCGCAACAGATTTCCGATCTCGCGGCGTACATTCACTATTTGCGCGAGCAGGGACGCTACCGCGAGCTTTCCGCAGCATCGGAGCGTGCGTTGGGCGACGCGCAGGCGGGCGAGACCTATTTCCGCGGGGCGGGCGGATGCGGCAAGTGCCACGCCGGCGCCGATCTGGCGGCGGCCGTGAGGAAGTATGATGAAGCGTCGCTACGCAAGCGATTCCTCCGGCCGGGTCCGGACGGCGCGGTGCTGGAGAATGCGGATGCGGGGCTCGCGGCGCATTTAAAATTACTGGAGCGCTATGGTGATGCCGATGTGGCGAATCTGATGGCGTATCTGCAAACCCTGGGGACAGGGAACACCAGACATTGAGGGTGCGATCTTCGAACGCAACGAAACAGCGTTCGCATGAGGTGAGAGGATGACGAAGCACATGAGCCTGAAGGTAGCGCCTCGGCTTGCCGCGTTGGCGATGGCGGCCGCAACGGCGCTCGGTCCACTGGCGGCGCAAGAAGCGCCGTTCATGGCGAGTTTCCCGACGCGGCCCAAGGCGGATGCGGCGACGCTCGACAGAGGGAAAAAAGCGTTTCAGACGAATTGCGCGTATTGCCACGGAGAGGACGCACGCGGCGGAGACAATGGCGCACCGAATTTGCTGCGCTCCGAGATCCTGCTGAAGGACAAGGACGGTGAGCAACTGCGCACCTTCCTCACGAATGCCGGGGAGAACGGGCATGTCGCGACGCGCGAGGGCGTTCTGAAATTCAACTTCTCCGATGCGCAAGCCGCCGATCTTTCGGCGTTCATCAGCGATCTATCGGCATACATCCATGATTTCCGTGTTTCGAGCCGCGATCCCGGACGGATGCGCCCGAAGACGCTACTTGTGGGCGATGCCAACGCCGGCCGGCAATACTTCGAACAGAAGTGCGCGGGGTGCCACTCGGCAACCGGCGATTTGAAGGGCATCGCTTCGAGGATTTCCGATCCTCGCACGTTGCAGCAAACGTGGCTAATGCCGGCGGTGTATGGATTTCGAGGCTTCAATCCGCCTCCCGACAGCCCGACGCACGTACCGCCCGTCACCGTCACCGTGACGCTTCCAAACGGAGAACAGGTGGAAGGCCGGCTAGGGCGCATCGACGATTTCATCGTGACCATGACACTGACCGACGGCTCGGCGCGCAGCTTCCGGCGCGAGGGAGAACTTCCGAAAATCGAGCTGCACGATCCCATGAAGCCGCACAAAGAGCTGCTGCCGGTTTACACCGACAACGATATCCACAACCTGACCGCTTACCTGGCGACACTCAAATGAAATCATTTTGCATGATATTGCGCGCCTGTCGTTTCCTGATTCCTCTGGGACTGCTTCCTCTGAGCCCGATTGTTTCGCTCGGGCTGCTGTTTCCCGCGCCCTCCGCCCTCTTGGCGCAAGGGCTCGATCCCACAGTGATTTTGAAGCCGCTCGGCACGGCCGACGATTGGCCGACTTATGGCGGCGACTATTCGGGCGAACGGTTCAGCGCGCTCAAGCAAGTTGACAAGACAACCGTGAAGAACCTGAGTTTGGCGTGGTCTGCGCGGCTGATCGCCGGTACGCAAATGAAGCGCCCGGGAACGGTGCTGATCACGGGCGGCATCGGCAACATGGAAGCGACGGCCCTCGCGAGCGTGAAGGGATCCATCCTTGAAGTAAACGGAATCCTCTACGTGGCAACGCCGGACAATGCGTGGGCACTCGACGCGCGCGACGGACATGAGTTGTGGCATTACGTGTGGAAGACACGCGGGGGAACGCATATCGGCAATCGCGGAATCGGGATGTGGCACAACCTGCTGTACATGGAAACGCCCGACGATTATCTGGTGTGCCTGGACGCCAGGACCGGCAAGGAGCTGTGGCACAAAGAAATCGCGGATTTCGATCTGCAGTATTTTTCCACCACCGCGCCGATTGTGATCGGCAATCACATCCTGGTGGGCACGGGCAACGACCTGGACGAACCCGGTTTCATTCAATCGCTCGATCCGGAAACGGGCGCGCTGCAATGGAAGTTCTACACAGTTCCGATGAAGAAGGGAGATCCGGGCCTTGAAACGTGGGCCAACCTGGATGCCGCGAAACATGGAGGGGGCAACGCGTGGGTGCCAGGATCGTACGATCCCGAGACACATTTGTATTTCTTCGGCACGGGCAACCCGTCTCCCGCATATACAACGGGGACGCGCGGAGAGGGAGACAATTTGTATACGTGCTCCGTGGTCGCAGTGAACGTGGAGACGGGCAAGCTGGCGTGGTATTACCAAACGTCGCCGCACGACACGCACGACTGGGATTCGGCGCAAACCCCGGTGCTGATCGATGCGGAATTCAACGGGCGCATGCGAAAGATGGTTTTGCAGGCGAGCCGCAACGGCTACTTCTTTACGCTCGATCGCTTGACCGGCGAGCATCTGGTGACCAGTAAATTCGGAGAGGCGGTGAACTGGGCGAAGGGGCTCAACGCGAAGGGCCAGCCGGTTCGCGATCCGGCGAAGGACTTCGATCCCGCCGGGGCATTGGTCTCTTCGGCGAACCAGGGCGCCACAAACTGGCCGCCACCGGCGTTCAATCCCGCGACCGGCCTGATGTATGTGCCGACGCAGGACAGCTATGCCATGTACTATCAGACGGAGCTCGATCCGCGCGGCGCGATGGGGCTCGGCGGCAAAGAAGAAGTCGCCTTGGGCACCATGCGCAGCTATATTTCGGCGATCGACTACCGGACCGGCAAGACGGTCTGGAAGCACGTTTATCCCGCGCTCGGCGGCGCGCTGGGTTCCGGTATGTTGACGACGGCGGGCGGGCTGCTGTTCGCGGGGGACGTATCCGGGAACATCATCGGCTACGACGCAGCGGACGGCAAGATCCTGTGGCACGCCTATCTCACGAATCAGGTCACCAACGCACCGGAGACGTATCTGCTCGACGGCCATCAGTATCTGCTGGTTGCCGCGGGCGATACCATTTATTCGTTTGTCCTAAATTGAGACGAGTTTATGAAACCATTTCCATCCATCGCGGCGGTCGTGCTGCTATCCGCGGCTTGCGGACTCGCGCAAAACGCGGCTCGTGCCGATTTATCCGGAATGTGGCTGGTGCAGGATCCCGGGTCGGGCAGCTTCGAGGAATGGTTCGCGAATGTTCCAGCGCCGCAGTTGCGGCCGGAAATTATCGAGGACAATAAGAAGCTGCAGGACTCGGCCAACGCGGGGAACGTCGTGAACGTCGCGCGGCGGACGGCGGCTTGCCCGGTCGGAAACCTGCCGTTGATGATGGCATCTTCACCCGCGCTGAACATCGTGCAGACCAACGATGAGATTCTCCTCGGAGCGGAGTCCAATCGCGCGCGGTTCATTTACACGGATGGACGCGATCATTCCGAGACCAAGGCGCCCGGATACCGGCCGAGCGGATTCGGGCATTCGATCGGGCACTGGGAAGGCAGCGCGCTGGTGGTGGAGACCGTCGCGTTTCCGGCACGCGTGTGCGACAGCCGGCATCCCGTGATGCCTACGCCAGGCGGAGGACGGGCCAAAGATACGACGCGTCTCACCGAGCAGTTTCAGTTGGTCAGCCACGACGTAATGACGATCACGTTCCGCTACGAGGACGATACGGTTTTTTTGAAGCCACATACGTTCACGTACAAATTTAAGAGGGTCGCGGAAGGGACGCCGTTTGAGAATAATGACGATCCTCGCGATGCCGGATACTCGCAACGCCAGTTGGGATCGGTCTCAACGCCGGAGCAGAAGTGAAGGCGACGACACCGGTCTGGACGCTGCTCCTCTTGCCCATGGCCGGTCTCGTGCCGATCGCCATCGGCCAGACCGCATCGCATCCGGACATTACGGGTTATTGGGAACTGCGTTTCGATAGCATGAGCGTTCCGGCCGCCGCTTTGCTCAGGCCGGGGGATATGGCGGCAGAGCTGGCGCAAAGGAAACACGACGTGGAGTCGATCCGGTATTGCATTCCGCTCGGCGTTCCCTATATTCTGGGCGACCGCTCGCCGCTCGACATCCGGCAAAGCCCGACGGTGACGGCCATGGTCTCAAAAGCGCCTTCCTCGGCGCGCTACATTTTCACCGATGGGCGCAAGCACCCCGACAAGGATGATCTGGATCCCACGACCAACGGCCATTCGATCGGCCATTGGGAGGCAGATACGTTCGTCGTCGACACGGTGGGGTTCAACGACCGCGGCGCTACCAGAATCCCGGGCGGCGGCACGCGCACCTCGAATTCACGCCTGGTCGAACGGTATCGCCTATTGGGTGACGGCGCGCGTCTTTCCGCGACGTTCACCTGGGAGGATTCCAGGGTGTATCGAAAGCCGCACTCGTACGAATTCCGCTACTACCGGATTGCACGGATTGAAGAGCCTCGCGTGCTGCCGTGCGACGCGGGCGATCAGGACAGAACGAAATTCCTCGTGGGGGCGATCGAGGGCAATTAAGCCCTCGGGATACAGGAGCGAAAAGCGTGAACGTTGGTGTTTTTACTCCTCTGCTTTCCAGCCTCAGGCTGGAAGAGGTGCTGCAAAAGCTTGCGAAGCTGAATATCCGGACGGTGGAGTTGGGAACAGGGAGCTATCCCGGAGATTCTCATTGCAAGCTTTCCATGCTCGAGAGTCCGCCGCAGCTCGCCGATTTTAAGAAGAAACTCGACGACCATGGGTTCTCGATCAGCGCACTGAGTTCGCACGGAAATCCCTTGCATCCCGATCGCGAGCGCGCCGCACGCGATGCCGAAGTCAGCCGGAAGACCATCTTGCTCGCCGAAAAGCTCGGAGTGCCGGTGGTGGTTGATTTCAGCGGCTGTCCCGGAGATTCTCCCGGGGCGAAGTTTCCGAACTGGGTCACTTGCCCCTGGCCTCCCGAGTACCTGGACGTGCTGAAGTGGCAGTGGGAGGAGGCGGTTGTACCCTTCTGGAAGGAGCGCGCGAAATTTGCGGCGGATCACGGCGTGAAGGTCGCAATCGAAATGCATCCCGGGTTCGTCGTCTATAGTCCCGAGACGATGCTTCGGTTGCGGGACGTTTCCGGTCCCTCGATCGGCTGCAACTACGATCCGAGTCACCTGTTCTGGCAAGGGATCGATCCGATCGCGGCGATTCGCGTGCTGGGCGACGCGATTTTTCACGTGCACGCGAAGGATACGCAGATGTACGCGGCCAATCTACCGCGCGCCGGCGTGCTGGATACCAAGCATTACACGGATGAGCGCAACCGGTCCTGGATTTTCCGCACATGCGGCTACGGACACGATGCGGCCTGGTGGAAGGAGTTTGTCTCCACGCTGCGCGTGTACGGGTACGACCATGCGCTCTCGATCGAACATGAAGACAGCCTGATGTCTGCGGAGGAAGGACTGACGAAGGCGGCCGCGTTCCTCAACGAATTGATCATCCGGGAAAAGGCCGGCGCGGCGTGGTGGGCGTAACGGCATGAAGAAGCTGAAGACGGTTGTGTTCGGAACCGGGTTCGTGGGGCGCATTCACGTCGAAGCCATCCGCAGACTGGGCAACGTGGAAGTGTATGCAATCGGCGTGGGGCCGGCGGATGACGGCGCGAAGCTCGCAGCGGAACTATGCGTGGACCGGTTCAGCGCAAATTACGAGGATTTGCTGCGGGATCCAGAAGTCGACGCCGTCCATGTGTGTACCCCGAACGCGCTCCACTTTCCCATCGCGAAGGCGGCGCTCGAAGCGGGCAAGCATGTGTTGTGCGAGAAACCGCTCGCAACGTCCGTAAACGAAGCTCGCCAGCTGGTCGAGCTTGCGAATAAGACCGGGCTGCGAAACTGCACCTTCCACAATCTGCGATCCTATCCCATGGTTCAGCAGGCGCGGCGTATCTGCCAATCCGGAGAACTGGGAGAAGTCCTGATCGTGCAAGGGACGTATTCGCAGGATTGGCTCTTGTACGAAACGGACTGGAACTGGCGTCTGGTTTCGGCCGAAGGAGGCCGGTCGCGTTGTCTGGCGGATATCGGCTCGCATTGGTGCGACACGATCGAACATATAACCGGGCAGCGCATTCGTTCGGTGTGCGCGGACATTGAAACATTCCACAAATCCCGCAAGCGTCCGAAGCGGGCGGTCGACACGTTTTCGGGCGCTGCGCTCGAGCCCGAGGATTACGAGGACGTCGCGATCGATACGGAAGATTACGCGGCGGTGATGTTCCATCTGGGCAAACGGGCGCGCGGATGCTTCACCGCGAGCCAGGTGAGCGCCGGCCGCAAGAACAGCTTCCGCCTGGAAATCTTCGGGACCAAAGCGGGCCTTGCGTGGGACGGCGAGAGGCAGGACGAACTGTGGATTGGCCATCGCGGCGCGCCCAATCAAATTCTGCTGAAAGATCCGTCGCTGCTCGATCCCGAGGCGCGCGCGTATGCGGAGCTTCCCGGGGGACACAGCGAAGGCTACGACGACACGTTCAAGCAGGTGTTCCGCCGCTTCTATCGCAGTATAGAGAACCCGGCCCTGGCGCCGGATTATCCGCAATTCGCGGACGGCTTGCGGCAGTTGACCATACTCGAGGCCGAATTTTCGAGCTTCGAGCGGCAGGGATGGGTAACCGTCAGTTAAAGGAGAGACTTCATGAATTCAACTCGAAGGGACTTCGGGAAGCTCGCGGCCGCTGCTCTGCAGGCCGGCGCGTTCATCCCGGTGCGGGCGATGGCCGCGCCTAATTCCAAGTTCGACGGCGTACAGATAGGCACCATTACCTATAGTTTTAAGACGGACGTCAAGAAGCCGGACGATATCCTCCCGGACCTGGTCAAAATCGGTCTGAATTCGGTGGAACTGATGTCGAACGATGGCGAGCTTGCGGCGGGCGCGCCCGTAATCCCCAATTTCGGACCCGGCGTGAAGTTGACGCCGGAGCAACAAGCAGCGATTGAAGAAGGCCGGCGGCGGCGCCAAGAATGGCGCAGAACCACCACTCCAGCGACCTTCGAAAAAGTCCGTAAGACCTTCGAGGCCGCGGGCGTTCGCATCGACATCCTGTGCTACAACATGGCGGCCGATATTGAAGACGAGGAAATCGAGCATGCCTTTCGCATGGCGCGGGCGCTCCAGGTTCATGCGATTTCGTCGACCAGCAAGGTGGCGGTCGCGCGGCGCGTGGCTCCGGTCGCAGAGAAATACAAGATCGTGTGGGGCGGCCACAATCATGCGGCGGTGGACGACCCGAACGAGTTCGCATCGCTGCAATCTTTTGAGACGATCCTGTCACTGAATAAATACATCGGCGCCAATCTAGACATCGGGCATATGACGGCGGCGAATCTTGATGCGGTCGCGTTCATCCAGAAGAACCATGCCCGGATTACCAATCTGCACCTCAAAGACCGCAAGCGGAATAACGGTCCGAACATGCCGTGGGGTCAGGGAGATACTCCGATCAAGGAAGTGCTCCTCATGCTGAAAAAAGAAAGGTACACGTTCCCGGCGAATATCGAGTTGGAGTATCCCATTCCGCCCGGGTCGAACTCGGTAACGGAAATCTCCAACTGTCTGAGCTACGCGAGGAAATGTCTGGAGGCGTAGCGCGGAACCGGGGGCCGAAACATATGGTCGACAATCGAATCGCTATCGTGGGATTGCAGCGTCGCATGTGGCTATCGAAATCGTGCATAAGAACGTGGCTCGGGGCGGGCAGGGCGCTCATTCCGATTCTTTCGGCTCCGAAACCGGCCGGGCGAAGCTGTCACGCAGCGAACCCTCCTGCGAGGCGACCGGCTTCGACACCAATGCGGCTCCTTGCGTTGATGGTTCCGCTCGCGGGAGTAGCCCTGGCGCAGACGGCTCATCCCGATTTCTCGGGATTCTGGGAGCCCAAGTTCACCAGCGGCTCAGGGGCGTTCATCGACGTGTTCGGTAAGGTAGACCGTGCGCAGCTGGTTCCGGGGCTTGCGCCCATGCAACGCCCTCGGGGCGAACACCCTGCTTACGGAGCGAAGGATCCCGTAGATGGAACCGCGTGCCGCGTCCTGGCATTCCCTTTCTTTATGACGTCCTCGCCACCGTTCGACTTCGTGCAAAGAGACGACGAACTACTGATCGTCTCCGAGCGCGAGGGCGGTTCGCGTCATGTGTATATGGACGGTCGCGGGCATCCGGCCGATGTTGAGCTCACTTCCAACGGGCACTCGACCGGGCATTGGGAAGGCGACACGCTGGTCATCGACACCGTGGGTTTCCTGGGCTTCGCGGGCGTGCCCGGCGGCGGACGCCGTGGGCCCCAAACCCATCTCATCGAACGCTACCGGGTGGGCGACGGCGGGCACATGACGGTCGATTTCCTGTGGGCCGATCCGACCATCTACGCCAAGCCTCACGCGTATCAGTTGAACTATTACAAGATGCCGAAGGATGTGTACGCGTTCGAGGACCCGTGCGATTCGGGCGACCCCAAGGAGTACCAATCGGTCCAGGGCATACCGGTGATTGGCGCGACCAGCGTGTATGAGCAAAATAATCGTCCGGCGAACGTGGGTCAACAATCGCCCGCGCCGCCCCAACAATGAGTTCAGACGCGAATCGACCAGGCTTGCATATGACTTTCCGGCGACACCATAATTCAGGGGCAGGGTTACGCGGAAGAATGCCCGTCGTCTTCCTTACGGCCTTCCTTGCGGGGGTTGGGCTTGCTCCCAACGCGCGGGCGCAGTCGAATCTCGCGTCCGATATTTCGGGTTTCTGGGAACTGCGCTATTACAGCCGAAACGTTCCGAAGGCATCGCTCACCGCGGCTGCGGCTGCCGCCGACCCGGCGGTGCAAAAGGCCAAAGAGTTCCACGTGATCCGGTGGTGCAATCATGTGGGCGTGCCGTTCATGATGGACGATGGGTCGCCGATCGATATCCGCCAGGGCAAGAACGAAGTCGCGATCACCTCTCAGTCGAATTCCCCGGTCCGTCACATCTACACGGACGGCCGGACGCATCCTTCATTGGACACGTTCGATCCGACCACGCTCGGCAACTCAATCGGGAGTTGGAATGGGGGCACGCTCACGGTCGATACGATCGGATTCAACGATGCGGGAATGAACGCGATCCCGGGCGGCGGATTCCGGAGCGAGAACTCCCACCTGATCGAACAGTACACGCTGGCGGTAGAAGGCCGCAAACTGCACGTGACGTTCACGTGGATCGACAGCAAGGTGTTCGTCAAACCGCACACATATGCATTTCTGTACGAAAAACTGCCCGCGTCAACGACGGTGCGGGAATGGCTGTGCGATCCGGCCGATGGAGCGCGTGCGCGTTTCCTGATCGACCTTCCCCAGGGGCCGCCAGCGTATCGCTAACGCCGTTGATCGGAGAGCGCGACGTTTTTACGACGGAGGAGCGATGAAGTTCACGAGACGTGATTTCGGAAAATCGACGCTTGGCAGGTTGTCAGCGTTGACGTGTCTTTCCGGAAGCGCGAGTGCACAATCCGGGAGCGCGCCCAACCGGTCTTTTATTCATGGCGTGCAGTTTGGCCTGCAGCCCTTTTGCTATCACGATCTGGCGATGACCCCGCAAAACCGGCCCGAACTTCTGCGGCGCCTGGTCCAGAACGGCATGGGCGTCGTGGAGCTCCATGGCGTCTGGTGCGAGCCGCGTTTCAATAGGCCGGGCGTCGACGAGGAGGCAGCGCGCGAGCAACTCAGGGAATGGCGATTACGGGCTCCTCGGTCCTACTACGAAAACATCCGCAAGGACTTCGCTGATCAAGGCGTCACCATTTTCGGCTATTGGGTAGGCATCAACGAATCGTATTCGGACGCCGAAATCGATGCGACGTTTGAAGCGGCCAAGGCGCTCGGCGCGAGAGGGGTAACGGGTTCGCAAGGCCTCGCGATGTCCGCGCGGCTGGCGCCTTTTGTGGAGAAGCATGGGATCTTCATGGGACTGCACAATCACGATAACCTTTCCGATCCCGATGCGCTGAGCAATGAGGCCAGCTTCGAAAAAGGCTTCGCTCTGTTCCCGGACTTTAAGGCGACCCTGGATATGCGTCACTTTGTCGCCGGCAACGGCGACTGTGTAGGATTTCTGGAGCGCCACCACGAGCGTGTGGTCGCGGTGCACGTCGGCGACCGCCGTCGCAACAACGGCCGCAGCACCCCGTTTGGTGAAGGAGACGCGCCTATCATCGAAGTCTTGCGCCTGATTCGGGATAATCGGTGGCCGATCGTCGCACTGCTCGAGTTTGAACACGGAACCTTGCGCAAGGAAGTGGAAGAGGTGCAGCTGATGTTCGACTATTGCAAGCGGGCCGTGGCCTAACACTGAAAGAGTTTCGTTATGAGCGATCGATATCAACCTTTTGTGTACGCGCTCGCGCTTGTCGTGGCGTCCGCTGCTCTGTGCGCGCAATCGGTTCCAAAGGAATCGTACGACTTCGATTTCATCGGCCAACCTTTGCCCGACCCCGTGATGCAGCACGCCAAGGAAACTTACGTGGTGTTTGGCTGCGCGTATTGTCACGGGTTGAATCTCGAGTCGCGTGGGGAAGCGACCGACCTGTTGCATTCGAAGTTCGTAGGACGCGATACGGACGGCAAGCAGATCGTGGCCTTGCTACGGGCAGGAATTCCGCAAACGGCCAAGCTCTCGCCGATGCCGCAGTTTTCCGATTTGACCGATGAGCAGTTGAATGCAATCGCGCGCTGGATCCACTACGCCCGCGCACAGGGCCGTTTCAAGGAGCTTATCGAAGCGAACGCCCCCGGCAACGCGGCTGCGGGCAGCCGGTACTTCCAGGAAAAGTGCGCGGCCTGTCATTCGGTTTCGGGGGATTTGGCCGGTGTTGGCAGGAAATATTCCGGTACGGCGCTCAAAGCCGCGTTCCTCCGGCCCCGTTTTATGGACGAGCTCCCGTCATGGAGCCTCGAGCGCTTACACGAACAGAAGGGAGACGCCGCACGGATCCGGCATCGGACGCTCCTGGAGAATTATTCGCCCGAGGAAGCTTCGAACGTCGCCGCCTATCTGGCTACGCTCCAATAATTATGGGATCGAGCGTAATCGCGATCGATTCGCGATACAAGTTCACCGCCGTCTAATCGTTCGCGTCGCCTAGAAGCCTGGCGGGGCGCCCGTTACGAGTGAAAATAGTTAAGGAGGAAGAACCTTCATGGTGCGCGAAACGATCGACGGCACATTCCGCCACACCAACCTGACCCACGAATCGGCCGAGTATCTGAGCAGACGCGAAGAGCTTCGCCTGGCCGAAATAGAATTGATGCGTCAGCGGGAGCGTGTAGCCGAGCTGCGTCGCCACCTTTCGCCCACTGCGGCCTTTGAGGACTACGAGTTCATTGAAGATCCTGCCGATCTGGATTCGGGCGATGCGCCCACGCGAACCGTCCGGCTGAGCGAACTGTTCTCCGCGCCCGATAGGCCGCTGGTGATTTACCACCTGATGTATGGCAAACGCCAGACGAAGCCATGTCCGATGTGCACCGCCTGGATCGACGGCATCAACGGAGTCGCTCATCACATTGCCCAGAAAGTCGACTTTGCGGTCGTCGCCGCAGCCGATCCGGCGGCCTTGCGCGCACACGCTCGCGGCCGTGGCTGGAATCGGTTGCGTCTATTAAGTGCGGGAGATAGCAGATTCAAATACGATCTCGGAAGCGAAGACCGGGAGGGCCGGCAGGATTCCACGATTTCAGTCTTCACGCGGGATAGCGAGGGCACAGTTCAGCATTTCTACACGGCGCACCCATGGATGTCTCCGGAAATCAAGGAGCGCGGCATCGATCTAATGTGTCCAATTTGGCATATCCTGGATCTCACGCCTCAGGGACGAGGTGACTTTTATACGAAGCTGGAATACCCTAAACAAGCGGAGGAGCTGAGGAGCATAAGCCGATGAGGAAACGAATTGCAATTGGTGCGGGTTGTTTGTTCGGCGTCATCTGCGCCATGACATTTGCCCAGGGACCGGGAGGCCGTCCGCCTGATAAACCCGCTTCTCCTGCGAGCTTGCCAGGTGATACTCTGCCGCCCTTCGGAATGTTGGACGAGAGCGGGAAGTTCGTATCACAGCCGCAGAGGCCGCCGGGCGCGAATAACAAGAAAGGCCCGGCGCAGCGCAGAGGGCCGGTCAACACAAGAGGTCCTGAAATGTCGCTGGCGATCGAGGCCGCGCGTGCGGCTGTCGAGGCCTGCGAGGCGGGAGGTTTTTATGTTGGCGCGAGCGTGATAGACACGTCGGGGCAGCCGCGCGCCATGGTGGAATCGGATGGTTCGGACGGCGGACACGTTTACGTCGGGGTGAGGAAAGCGTTGGTTGCCTTGGCGTTCAAGATGCCGAGTTCCCAAGCGAGCGAGGTCGTGCCCAAGGATCCGGCGCTCCTGGCGCGGGTGACTCCCAACATGTTTGTCATGGAGGGAGCGGTGCCGATCATGGTTGGAACCGAGTTGATTGGCGCCATCGGTGCGAGCGGCGCAGCGGGCGGGAATCAGGATGAAGTCTGCGCAATTGCCGGATTGAACAAAATCAAGAGCCGCCTGAAGTAGCCTTGCGTCAACGCGGTCATTGCACGGCTTCGCGGGGCTTTCGTCGTTCGCTCTGCACTGCACGTTACCGGAAGTGCGAAAATTGGTTCTGGGCTCAGCCACCCGCTCGTCCCCATGGCGCTGTGGCGTGTTGGCTCTAATGCGAGGAGAGGTTCAGATGCGAAGTTCTGCGTGGTTGGCGGTCGTCGGGATGGTTGTGCTTTCGTGGAGTGGGTGGGCGCAAGACAAGGGCCCCGATATCACGGGCGTATGGTCGGCGCGAGGACTTTCCGCCCAGATTTACGAGAAGGGCGATCCGTTGATGACGCCTTGGGCCAAGGCGAAGCTTGACGCCGCGAAACCTTCGTTCGGGCCTAAGAGTGTCTTGCTCACGCAAACCAACGATCCGGTCTATAAGTGTCTTCCTCCCGGCGTGCCGCGCATCTATTTTCATCCCTTCCCCCTGCAGATCGTTCAGATTCCGGGACAGGTTGTTCTGATGTACGAATACGACCACACGGTTCGCCACGTCTTCACGGACGGCCGTAAGCACCCGGAAGACGCCGAGCCCACCTGGCTGGGCCATTCCATCGGCCACTGGGAGGGTGACACGCTGGTGGTCGATACCGTCGGGTTCAACGACCAGACCTGGATCGACCGCCTGGGGCGCGCTCACAGCGATCAACTGCATGTCATCGAGAAGCTTAAGCGGAGCGCGGCCGATAACCTCGCGATCGAAGTAACCCTCGAGGATCCGAAGGCTTACACAGCGCCGTTTACCGTTTCCTTCAACATGAAGTTGCAGCCCAAGTGGGACATCGCGGAAATGTATTGTATTGATACGCTCGGCTTCGAGAAATTTGAAGCCGGCGGACGCCCGTCGAATCAATAGTCGTACGCTCGCGTTGCGGCGTGTTATGTGCCGCGCGGGGCAGACATCGGTCCTTTGGCTATCGCCCCGCGGTATTCGTGCGCCACTGCAGGAGAGCCGCTTCGGTAGAACGAATCATCTTCCAGCCTTCCGCAAGCCTCCTGGCGATGTCGGTTGCATTCAGCGCCGTGATCCCGCATGGCACATTGTGCGCCAGGCATGCTTTCAGGATGGTCTGGAGACCCTGCTCCAACTCCGGCGAGTTGTGTTCAACACCCAGATACTGAGAAAGGTCGTTCCCCACTCCTACGAAGATGGCCCCGACTCCGGGTACGGACGCGATGGCGTCGGCGTTGCGAAGTCCGTCGGCGGTCTCGATCATCATGATGGCGAGAAGATCGCCGTCGGGATTCAGCGGCCAAACGTCCGCTCTCCGCTCATATTCCGCTTCGGGAATGCCCCACCACCACAGCGCTGTACCGGGAGCATAGCCGCGCAGTCCCGGCGGCTCGGGATACTTTGAAGTCTTTCTTTGCGGGTAGCGCATGTTGCGCACCGCGAGCAACGCCTGTTCGCGATTGTCGATTCCGTTGAAGATCACTCCCATCAGGCCGATGTCCAGCGCTTGTTTCACGAACCATTGCGCGTTCTCTCGTCCGTAGGGCGCGAAGCGCGCGAACACCGCGACGTTCGGCTGGGCATTGCCCTTCTTGAGGATGGCGGCTTTGTCGATCATGCCGACCGTAAAGCGATGCAGCCCCTCGAAATCCATGGGCCCGTGCTCCATCTCCAAATACACATAATCGATGTCGGCGCGCGCCAGGGCGCGAGCGTTTTCCAGAGACAGATCGCCGCTCTGCACGCCGAAGAACGGCTTGCCCGCGGCAAGTTTTTCGATGACGGGATTGAGATGCCTGGGCGCCGGCTGGGCCGACAGAGTGCCGGCTGAGAGGAGGACGCAAAGCCCGAGCAGAGAGGCGAGGACCGGCGCCCTATCGCGACGAATCCACGAAACGCCTGTGGAAAAATCCGTGCGCTTCCGTTGCGACGCTCTCACCCGCGATGCCTTGGTCATGGCTGCTAACTTATCACGCGGGCGTTTGATGCGCATGCGGATCTATGAAAAGGACGAAGTCAGAACTCAATGAGACCATCGCGCGAAGGTCGGGGAAGGGAAAGCCTCTCGCGCGACGTGCTGTTCCACGCGCTCCATCAATCGTGACCATAAAGTTTCCGGTTTAGGATCGAAGACCAGATCCGCTTCCGCGGGGAGGATGTGCCAGAAACCGTGCGCAGTTTCACTTTCTAATTGGCCGGGCCCCCATCCACAATATCCCAGATAAACGCGAAGCTCCGCGGATTCGGAGCGCGATCCCAGCGCTTTTTGGAGCAGCGGCTTCGTCGATACCAGATAGACTTTGCCGGCGACGTGCGTTGCGCCTTCCGGCATCGCATTCGCTTTCAGCAACGCCAGCACGCTCTGGAGCTCCACGGGACCTCCCATAAAAACGGGATCAGAGCGTTCTTTTGCCCCCGCAAATTCCCGCAGCGCGCGGGAAATGGGCACATTCGTACGCCGATTGATTGCGAGACCGACGGTGCCCGAATGATCGTAGTGGACCAGCAGGATCACAGTTTCCGCGAAGACAGGATCTCGCGCGTCCCGCCGGGCGACGAGAAGTTTTCCGATTCCCAGGTCCCGGAGACGGTCCGACTGAGCCCAGAGTGCCGTGCTGCCGCAAAACAGGCCCAGCACGATCGCCAGCGATACGGAACATCTGGGCGCCATGATCCATTATTATCCGCAAGAAGACGCTGTGAATCCGGAACCATGCGGATTCGGGTCGCCGAGGATACAAGCCATGCATCCCGCACTCGTCAGGCCGCGTTTTACACGTCCTTAACAATTTACTGTCTTCCTCGCACAGTATCTTTACACGACGCATGTTATGCTCCATCGACTATAGGAGGACATCCATGTCGGAGCTTAAGGGCACGCGTTCCCCCGGGAACCGTTCCTGTTGCCAGATGATCCTGCCGCGCGCCGGGTTCATGCGTGCCGTCTTGATCCTATTCCTGGGAGCGATCCTTTCGCCCGCCCAAACCACCACGGCAACCATTTCGGGGACGCTCACGGACTCCTCCGGAGCAGCGGTCGCGGGAGCACGGGTCAATGTCAGGGACCTGGGGACGGGCACTGTCCGATCCGCGACCTCCGACGGTCAGGGGCGCTATCGAGTCGGCGAACTGCTGATCGGCGAATACGAAGTGGAGGCTGCGGAAACCGGCTTTCAGACAGTCGTGCGCAAGGGCATCACGCTCACGGTCGGGGCGGAAGCAGTCATCGACATCGCGCTGCCCGTCGGGCAATCCCAGCAGACGGTCACAGTGGATGCGCAGGTATCCCAGGTCGATACGACGACGGCTGCCGTCGGTACGCTGGTGGAGCGCACGCAGATGGAAGATCTCCCGCTGAATGGACGCAATTTCGAATCGCTGATGGCGCTCGCGCCCGGCGTCATTACGATCCCGAATACGGGAGGCCCATTTTACGGTAAGAGCGACAACTACTCGATCGCTGGTTCCCGCCCGCTTGGGCAGCAGATCCTGATCGACGACACGAACTTCATGGGCTTCTGGGGCCACGCCACAGGATCCGGCGCGGCGGGATCGTCGCTCGGCCTGGAAGCGATTGCGGAATTCCAAACGCTCACCAATACGTACACGGCTCAGTTCGGCGGGAATGGCGGGGTGGTAAATGCATCCAGCAAATCCGGCACGAACAGTTTCCACGGATCGGTGTACGAATTCCTGCGGAACAGCGCCATGGACTCCCGCAGCCCGTTCGATTCGGTCGTGCTGCCCGGGAATTCAGTCGCGGATGTCCCGGCGTTCCGCCGCAATCAATATGGAGGGAGCATCGGCGGCCCGATCAAAAAGGACAAAGCATTTTTCTTCGTGAATTATGAAGGTGTGCGAGCCGCCCAGGGCACCTCCACGGTGGTAACCGGCACGCCCGACGTAAACGCGCACCAGGGCTACTTGCCGTGCAACGTTGCTGGAGCAGCGTACGCAGCCACGTGTAACAGCGCCACGAATCTGGCGTTCGTGGGCGTGGCCCCCTCGATCGCGCCTATCCTGGCGTTGTTCCCGAGCGTGCCGGCTTCCCCGACCGGGTCCGGCAACCTCACGGAGGTCATTACCAACGTTACGCACGAAGATTACCTTCTGGCTCGCGCCGACTACAATCTTTCGGACAAGGACAATATCTTCGCCCGCTACGTTCTGGACTTGGCGAGTTACCGGTCCCCCCAGCCCTTGGCGCCCTTCGTAGAGTTGGATAAGACCAATAACAACTTTGCGACGATCGAAGAGCGGCACATTGTTTCTCCCACTTTGGTGAACCTGGCCCACGTCAGCTTCACGCGGCCGACCGAGATACAAACGCAGGATTCACCCCAAGTCCCGATCCTGGATTTCGCCGCTGGACAGCCCAACGGTCACGTTTCGTTAACCGGAGGACCCAGCCTTGGGCTCGGGGGACCCATGGGGCTGGCTCCGAACTATCTCATCCCGACTCATTATGTGGAAGGCGACGACATTATTTGGACGCACGGTGCGCACAGCATTCGGGCTGGCGTGTCTTTAGAGCGTGTCGATGACAACGAAACCGGTTTAGGCGCTCTGGGAGGCACCTACACATTTCCGAATCTGGTTGGTTTCCTGACCGCTGCGCCCAACCTGGTTACGATACCGCTGCCCGGCTACACGAATCTGACGCGCGGTTTGCGCACGTGGTTCTTCGCTCCTTACGTTCAGGACGAATGGAAGTTCAACCGGCGTCTTACCTTCAATCTCGGCCTGCGCTATGAGTGGGGGTCGGACCCGAGCGAAGTGAATAATCTTCTGCACAACGTTCAGGTCGTGAATGGTGCTGTCTCCGGCACCGGCTATGTGAGCACGCCGAACCTATACGCGAACAACATTACGAACCGGAACTTCGCCCCGCGGGCCGGTTTCGCGTACGACGTTTTTGGCGATCACAAAACCTCCATTCGCGGCGGATTCGGGATCTTCTATCAGTTGCTGCAGACCAAGGACGTCATCCAGGCGATTTGGGGATCGCCCCCCTTCGTCAGCGGCACCGCAAACAATCCGAGCTTCCCGAATCCCTTTGCGGGCACCGGTCCCGCGGCGCCGCTGCCGGGGACCGGTATCGGCATTTACTCGGAATCCGCGAGCACGCCCCTGAACATGCAATACAACCTGAATATCCAGCGCGATCTCACCAAAGGCATGATCTTGACGGTCGGCTACACGGGCTCGCGCGGCGAACATCTTCTGCTCCCGCGCGACTACAACACGCCGCAGTTGATTAACGGGGTGTGGGGGACTGCGGGACCGAACGGGACCACGACGCCGAACGTGCGGCTCAATACGAACTTCGCCGGCTTCGTGATGCGAGATACGGTTGGCAACTCGAACTACAACGGGCTCATTGCCAGCCTGAACCGGCGTTTCGCCCAACGCTGGCAGACACAGGTATCCTACACTTACTCCAAATCCATGGACGACGGTTCGGCCGGGCAAGGCGCCGAAGCGGGTCCGAACGCGCCGAACTATCCGTCGAACCCCTATAACGCTGCGATCGACTACGGACGCTCCAGCTTCGACCGCACGCAGGCGGCGCGGATCAGCACCATTTATGAGATCCCTGGCCGCGGCGTGTTGCTGGGAGGTTGGAGACTCACCGGGCTTTATACGCGTACAACCGGAGCTCCGGTCACGGTGTTTACCGGTTTCGACCGCTCTGGTCTCGGGGGCGGAGCGGACGCCCGGCCCAACCTGGTCCCCGGTGCGAGCCCCGATCCGATTCTTGGCGGTCCGACCGAGTATTTCAATCCAGCCGCGTTCTCTCTGCAGCCGGTAGGAACGCTGGGTGACTTGGGCCGCAGCACCCTGAGTGGCCCGGGATTTTCCAATCTCGATATGGCGTTCTTAAAGAACACGCCGATCCGGAAGATCTCGGAAGTGTTCAACGTGCAATTCCGCGCGGAAATCTTCAACCTGACCAATCATCCGAATTGGGCGCAGCCGAACCAGAACGTATTTCTCAACGGTGCGGGTCCCAACGGGACGCTCAATCCGAACGTCGGGAGGGTCACCAGCATTATCGGGACTTCGCGGCAAATCCAGCTCGGAATCAGGATCGGATTCTAAAGAAGACCGCGTAACATGTCCGGCGCGGCCCGCGCATGTGTGGGATCGCAACTACGGTAAGGCGCTGCCGCGCGCGTATGACGGCCATGGCAGTGGATCGCGTTGAAACCAGCCGTTCCGTAGCTCTTCGTGAAGTGATGTCTCCACCGAAAGTGTTTGCGAGGGGAACGACCAAGCCAAGCAACATGCTTCGCAACGGCCGCGTCTAGTTGCGTGGACCAGCAGGGCCGCGACCGGGACCGCCGCGACCCGGATCGCCGGGCGGTCCATCACCTGGCGGAGGTCCGCCGGGTCCGCGGGCGGTGCAATTGCGCGTGCATTTCTCGACGGGCACGAAGGTATCTTTCATTTTTTTGCGGAATTCCGGATACATCGTTTCGGCGCCACCCTGGGAAGCGATGAGCGGTATGTGGTAGTCCTTGTTCATATCGTCGGCGAACGGATTCTGGCCGGGCAGGTAGTGCGGAACAACCCCCTCTGGCACCCCTTCGTCCCCTTGCACGCAAGGACTATCCAATTGCTCCACAGCGGTCCTGCTCTGCCGAAAGGTTCGAGTCCAATGAAGCGGCTCCGAGAGATAGATTGGATCTTCCAGCGCGGCCGACAGCGTTAAAAGATCGGCGTGTCGCAGGAAGCGAATGGTAAGCGTTGCCTGGTCGCTATGGGGCGAGCCATTGCGGCGAATATATCCCGACTTCATATGCGTCGTATAGCTGACAAGCACATCGCCTTCCCATGTGCCCGTGGTGTAACCGCTCCGATCATGGGGCGCATACTTGGAAGGCTGCGGACGTCCATCCACCCAAATCGTCATCGGCGCACGATCTTCCCACCCCGCGAGCTTCCAGGCAATGATCTTCCCAGCGGCGTTTGTTTCCTTCGAGATCCTCAATCCAAAAGGTCCTCCGAAGATTTGCGTCTGGGTGTAGAAAAGGCACACCCGCTCGGGTTCGGATAGCTGCGACTGAGAATAGCTAAGGCCCTTCGCGCGGCCCGCTTCGTTATAGGGAATGCCCGTGTAGTCGGCGAGAAGCAGCGTGTCGTCCGCGCTCAGGCTGGCCCAGGAGCCCGACAAATCGACTTCCGCGAAACCCGGAACGCTCATCGCCAGCAGCAGCCAAGGCAGCCGGAGCTTCATGCGCCTGTTGATCTGAGTGATCATCGTGAATAACCTACCATCTCGCCGAGCAAGGCGTGGGATCCCATCCCGAGGCATCGGATTGTTTTCTAAATTGGACGCTGGTTGTGTAAGGCTGCGGGAGAAACACTGGATCGTCGACCACGCTGGTGAGGATCAGCCATTGATCTCCAGAGCGTTCCCGGACGACGTCGTAATACTCCGTCAAAACCGCATTTCCGCTATAAGGGATGCCATTCTTTCGCAGGTATCCCGGACGCATATTCCTGGTCGTGACCTTCAGTCCGCCCGTGCCTGACGAATCCCATTCGGCAACAGAATCTCCCTGCCAGGTAGGTTCGCCCGCCGGGGCTTTAGAGGCGCCGAAATGGAAGACTCTCGTTTGGACGCCCGCGTCCAGGTCCATTCGCAAGCTATTGGCATCCGGCTTTGTGATGTGCAGACGTCCTGGTATCCGCATGATGGCGGCTGCCCCGTAGGACTTGCATTGCTCGCCCGCGGCTTCATCTTTCGCCGGATCCCATGCGTCGGCCAACTTCATGGCCGCCGGCGTCATGCGGATCGCAAAATAATCACCCTTCGCCGGCGGGACCATTCGCAAGCGCCAGTCCAAAGTGGTCACCACCGAGACCCAGTAGCCCGTGAGATCTACGGGTGTCCCGGCCTTCGGAGCCGCAGGTGTACGCGTGCCGTCTTGAGCGAAGGCCGGAGCCTGCATCCCCAAGGATCCGGCGATCGCGGCCACAAGAAAAACCCACCTCTTCCGCGAACCAAGGGGCCTGTTTGGAATGGAATCGGTCAATCTGGTCCTCGCCTTTCGCGACCCGGTGCGCTTGTTCATTTCCCTGCCGTCAGGCCCTTATAAATCGCTTCCACAAAAGCATTCGTGGCGCCCGGCGCCGTTCCGTATTCCGGCTCGTAGGGCTTGGCCGGAGCAGCTGCTTTGATTTGCTCGAGCGTCATGCCCTTCTTGATCAGGTCCTGAACGACATCGCGGACGATGACGACCATATCGCGATAGTCCAGGACATCGGCTTGATCGCAAACCCGTCCGTGACCGGAAACGACGTAGGTCCCACCCTCCTGATTCACGAGTGGCGTCGATGGGATCGCCAGTTGCATGAGACGATTCAACGCGTCGATCTCCCCCTGAATTGTGCCTCCGTGCGCGGTGTCGATTACTGGAAACCGGGTGGTGTCGAGGACCTCGCCCGCCATCACCACGTCCGATCCCCGGAACAGGACGAAACTATCGCTGTCGGAATGAGCGGCGGGCTGACGAAGCACCTCGATGCCTTCGTGATTCAGATAAATTGTCTTGCGCTCCGTGAAAAAGGCCTCCGTCGGCCATCCCTCGGAAGGATATGCGGACGACTTGCCGACCGTCGCGCTCATCCGGCGCAGTACCTCGTCGGACGCCAGGATTGCGGCCGCCCCGCCATTGGTCATGGCTTTCGCCAGATCCGCGCGAGGGCCCCCGATGTCAAAAAAAGTTTTCCCGGCCTTGGCCACCCTGGCATTGCCGCCCACGTGGTCGGGATCGGCATCGGTATTGATGATGTATCGGATCGGCTGGTCGGTCAGCTTGCGGACGGCCGCGACAACCCTGTCTTCTTGTCCCGCACTGCCCGCGTCCACGAGGACCACCCCGTCCGAACCGATTTGCACTCCGATATTGGCGCCCGCCCCCGCGATCATATAGAAGTTCGAGCGGATCTGAAGAACGTCCAGAGCCGGACCGCCGGTGCTTTGCGCCAAGCCGAGAGGGACCACCACAGCAACAGCCAGCGCCATCCCGGCGATCCAATGGCGGATCTTCACGCCCCCGACAATTCGGCTCACGGGTTCATTCGCTCCCTGTCTCATTCAATCGCGCTAAGGGGCCTGAAGAGACCCCAATGCGCATGCTCTCAGAATACCTATCGCACGTAAAGAAATCATGCGAATCACGCCGAGAATTGTTAAGACAATGTAAGCCCGTGGGCATCAGGCTAGAGCCGCGGCGCGTCTTGTCACGGAATTGACACTCTCCGGCGCGATGTGTGAGACTCGGACTAACGCGTACTTTCGCCGAACTTAGGGGCCGGCGAGCGGTCGCGTGATGCAGTAAGGGGCAGTGCAGTTCATCGTGAGAATTTCCTCGGTGTACCAGAAGACTTAGCGTCTTCTTTCCTCCGTACGGAGTAGCTAGGGGACTTTTATCGGTACGAGCTGTGCTTTCTTAAGACGTTTATTATGAGGAGGTTAGATTGCAACGTAGTTTAAAATCACTCATCCCGGCAACCGCCTGGATTATTTCCGCACTGATGATTTTTGCAGTGGCCGGATCGAACCATCTTTACGCACAAAATGCAACCGCGACCGTTCTAGGAACCGTGACCGACATGTCGGGCGCCGCGGTGCCGGACGCAAGCATCTTATTGAAAAACACGGGCACGGGCGCGACCCGAACGGTAAACACCGATGCCGGGGGGCGCTTTCGCGTTCCCGATCTGCAAGTGGGCAGCTACGACGTGACTGCGAGCAAGGCGGGTTTTTCCACCGTGGCTCACAGCGGCGTCGCGCTGAACGTCGGAGCGGAAGTCAATGTCGACTTCTCCATGCCAGTGGGGCAGCAGACGCAGACGGTGACCGTCGAAGGACAAGTCTCGCAGGTGGAAACCACGTCTTCAGCGGTAGCCACTCTGACCGATCAGCGCCAGATGAAGGAACTGCCGCTCAACGGACGCAACTTTGAGCAGTTGATTTTGCTTGCTCCGGGCGTCAATCAGGTCAGCACGTTCAGCTCGTCCGGGTTCCAGGGCAGAGCCCCGGAATATTCGATTGCGGGATCGCGTCCCCAGGGACAGGCGCTCCTGCTCGACGATGAAAGCCTGCAGAACTTCTGGAATAAAGGGATGGGATCGGTGACGGGTTCGTCGCTCGGTGTGGAGGCCATCGGCGAGTTCCAGACGCTCACCAACCTTTACGGCGCGCAGTTCGGCGGCAACGGAAGCGTGATTAACTCGGTCAGCAAATCCGGCACCAACGAATATCACGGATCCCTTTACGAATTTTTCCGCAACGACGCGATGGACGCTTACGATACGCTGTCCAAGCACGTCGCTGATCCTGTGAAGCCCGCGCTACGCCAGAATCAGTATGGCGCGAGCCTGGGCGGACCGATCAAGAAGGACAAAATTTTCTTTTTCGGTAACTTCGAGGCGATCGCCCGCACCCAGGGCGTGGTGAAATCGGTCGCGGTCCCCAATTGCACCGCGGCCAACGCCTTCACCGGCGGAGCCTGCACTCCGGCGGCGAGTTTACCGCTTGCCGAACAGACGGCGATTATCAACGTGTTGAAGCTGTTTCCGGCGCCCGATAACGGCGTGGGCACCATCTCGACACAGACCGCCAATCAGGTTGCAAGCGAGCACTACGGCCTCGGCCGCGTGGACTACAACATCTCCGAAAAAGACTCCATCTTCTTCCGCTCGGTCACCGACGCCGTGACCTTCACCGATCCGTTCGGCGGTGGTGGTTTCGCGGGCGCGGGTGGCGGCATCCCGTTGTGGCCCGAAGGCGATGCGTCGCTGTATCAGTTCACGACGGCGGAATGGCGCCGCATTGTAAATCCGACTCTGGTCAACGTGGCGCGTCTGCACTTTACGCGCACCGCGACGAATGCGTCCACCACGAACTCCGTTCCCGCTCTGCAAAACTTCTTTCCGGGCGCCGGGCGTCAGGACGGTCAGGTGACTTTCGGCGGACAGCTAGCCGGCCTCGGCGGCGCGACGCAGCTCCCCTTCAATGAAACCCAGAACCGCTTCACGGAAGGCGACGACATCACTTGGACCAAGGGCGCGCAGACCATTCGCCTGGGCGCATCCGTTTCGCGCCTGCAGAGCAATACCTACATGCCGTTCCGCCAGGGTTCCACTTGGGCCTTTGCGGGTCTCAGCGGCTTCCTGACGGGAACTCCCACGGTTCTGTCGTGGACGCCTCTGACGATCCCCTCCAACGATCCGGGCGCGGGACCGGCGTACGCCAATCGCGATCTGCGCGATATCGAGTTCACGCCGTACTTTCAGGACGACTGGAAAGTCTCTTCGAAGCTCACCGTAAACTTCGGCGTGCGCTGGGAGTTCATTTCCAATCCGGTCGATCAGCACAACGATCTGTTCGCCATCACGAATTTCGCGACTGCGACCAACTTCACCAACGTCCCGAACGTCTTCGTGAAGAATCCGACGTACAAAAACTTCGATCCGCGCGCCGGCTTCGCGTTCGATCCCTTTAAGGATCACAAGACGTCCATCCGTGGCGGCATCGGCATCTACCACGATCTGATTCTGCCCGCCATGTACATTCCCGCGTACTGGGATCAGCCGCCGTGGACCACGTTCCAGGCCGGTCTCTCGGTTCCGGGCAGCGTCGCACCGGCCTTCCCGACCATCCCTGTGGGCGGGAATCCGCTGGTGACCTCCAGCCCCGGCTTTGACTACAACAACCAGACCACGCCCTACGTGATCCAATACAACCTGAGCATTCAGCGCGAGCTGATGCAGGGAACCATTCTCACGGTGGGATATGTGGGCTCCCGTGGAGTTCACGAACTGACGCAGGTGGAACAGAATCCGCTGGTGATCGGACCGACGGGTACCACCGTCAACACCGCGAACGGCAATGGCGGGTTCAATGCGGCCGGAACGGCGGTCGCCACATTCGGAAGAGTCAATCCCGCTCTGGGTTCGTTCCCGGATTTCATTCCCACCACCAACTCGCGTTACAACTCGCTGCAGGTTGCCGTCAATCGGCGTCTGACCCGCAACGTGCAGGCTCAGGTTTCCTACACCTGGGGAAAATGCACGGATGACGGATCGGCCATCGGCAGCTTCAACAACAACGTGAACGCGGCGTGGGGCAACCCTTACAATCAGAGCTACGATCAGGGCCCTTGCAACTACGACATCACGCAATCCTTGCGCGTGAACGGTCTGTACACGCTACCCTTTACCAAGAATCGCGTGGTCTCCGGCTGGCAGATCAGCGGCATCGTATCTTCCACAACTGGCTTGCCCTTTACCATGTTTGAGGGTGTCGACACCCTCGGCTTCGGAACCGGCGTCGACAATCCGCGGCCGAACTTTATCGGCACGGGCAACCCCGTCACCGGCAATGCCGGGGGCGTTTACGTCAATCCGCTTGCATTCGCTTACGCGCCCCTCGGAACATTCGGCAATTCCGGCCGCGATAACTTGCGCGGTCCCGGATTTAACGACACCGATATGGCGGTCATCAAGGACACCAAAATCCGCGAAGGTATGAATCTGCAATTCCGCGCGGAATTCTTCAATCTGTTCAATCACACAAACTGGGGACTTCCCATCGCGGCGAATAGCACGGCGAACCTCTACACGACCATCGTGGGTGGGAACCCGGTGCGTAATCCCAACGCCGGGAAAATCCTGTACGACGTCGGCAATCCGCGCCAGATCCAATTGGCGCTGAAACTGACGTTCTAAACTTTCAACGCGCGCGGCACATCGAATTTCGGACTGTGCCGCGCCGCGGTGATTACCAACGTTCCATCGTTCGTTCTTCCGGATGGCCCGGGCTTCTGCCTTGGTCATCCGGATTTTTGTTTTGTGGAGGTGACGCTTGACACCGAATCGCCATTGTGAAATACTCGCCGCTGCGACCAGCACAATCTGGGAGCGGGGGCTTCGCGGGCAAAAATAAACCTGCGCGGCATATGGGGGAGGTTTAGGTGAGGATGATCAAGATTGTATTCCTGTCGGTACTCGCGGCGGCAGCCGCGTGGGGGCAGGCGACCGCGCAGATTCACGGTGTGGTCCAGGATTCATCGGGCGCGGCGATCGCCGGTGCAATGGTGAAAGCCACGCAAACCGAGACGGGCATTTCCCGCACGGTGAACAGCGAAGCAAACGGCGAGTACGTTCTCGCCAATCTTCCGCTGGGACCTTATCAGCTCGAGGTGAACAAAGAAGGATTCGCCACGACCGTGCAGACCGGCATCGTGCTGCAAGTCGGCAGCGACCCGGCGGTTCCCATCGCGATGAAGGTGGGCGCGGTGTCCGAGCGCGTGAGCGTCGAGGCCAATGCCACACAGGTGGAAACCAGCAGTGTGGGCGTCGGCTCGGTGGTCGAGAACCAGCGCGTGCTGGATCTTCCCCTCAATGGGCGCCAGCCGGCCGACCTGGTTCCGCTGAGTGGCGCCGCGGTAATATCGGGCCTCAATCCCAGCTATGGGATGCGAACCGGCTACAAGATTTCGGTGGCTGGAGGCATGCAAGACGGCGTGCAGTACTATCTGGACGGCGCCAATCACGACAACTATTTCGACGGCACCAGCATGATCCTGCCGTTCCCGGATGCTCTGCAGGAGTTCAAGATCTCCACCAGCACGCAGGAGGCTGGAGTCGTGGGCCGCGCGGGCGCGTCCGTCAATGCCGTGATGAAATCCGGCACCAACAACTTCCATGGCGACGTTTTCGAATTCCTTCGCAATAGCGACGCCAACGGGCGTGACTTTTTCGCGAAGGGCCCGGATGGCCTGAAGCGCAACCAGTTCGGCGGCACCGTCGGCGGACCGATCAAGAAGGACAAGCTGTTCTTCTTCGCCGGCTACCAGGGGACCTTCGTGCGCCAGACGCCGCTCGCGAACACAACGTTTGTACCGACCGCGGCCATGCTCGCGGGCGATTTCACGGCGTTTGCTTCGCCCGCATGCCAAGGAACCCAAAAGACGCTGAAAGCTCCGTTCGGAACCAATGGCTATGCCACGAACATGATCAACCCGACCTCGTTTGATCCTGCCGCGGTGAAGATCGCGAAGCTCCTGCCGTTGACGACGAATCCGTGCGGCACGACGCAATACGCCGTGCCGTTGAGCGAAAACGATCACGAAGGCGACATTCGCGGCGATTATCAGATCAGCGATAAGCAGAGCTTGTTCGTCCGCAACATGCTGGTCAAACAGCTCATTCAGGTCCCGCTGGGCCTGGCCCAGGACGTTCCCCTCCTCGGTGGCGGCACCGGCCCGAACCTTCTAGCCGCGGGCGGCGTGGGAGCCAATGATCAATTCGATGGATTCACCATCGGCGACACGTACCTGCTCAGCGGAACGCAAGTCAACTCGCTCCGTCTGTTCATGAACCGGATTTCGGCGATTTTGCCGGGTCCGAACATGTTCGGGCAAGCAGCCGGCGCAAGCACGTATGCGAATGTCGGCATCAACGCGTACACCTATCAGCCGAACTACCTGACCATCCCCGTCAATGGAGCCTTCTCCCTCGGCAGCGGCTGGCCCAGCCAGAATTCGTTCGCCTACACCACGGCTTTCGGCCTCAACGAAGACTTCCGTTTCGTGAAGGGGGCGCACCAAATCGCGGTCGGCGGTTTCATTGATCGGTCCATCGAATGGTCGGTGGCGAACGCCTTCTCGGGCGGAGTCTATACGGTCGGCAACTCCTATTCGGGATTGGGGCTGGGCGACTTCATGCTCGGCGTCGTGTCCCAGTTGCGCCAGGCCAATCCGAACCCGCTGAATCTGGCCCAGAATTTCGTGGGCCTCTACGCCCAAGACACGTGGAAAGTCACCCAACGACTGACGCTGAACTACGGCGTAAACTGGGATCCGTTTCTCGGCATGAGGTTCCAGCAGGGCGATCTGTATAACTTCAGCCTGTCGAATTACTATGCGGGCGTCACGAGCAAAGCAGTCGCCGGCGCTCCGCCGGGATTCACCTTCCCCGGCGATGCCGGATTCCCCGGCAAATCCGGAATCAACGCGCAATACGACCACTTCGATCCGCGCGTCGGCATCGCTTACGATCCGTTCGGCGACGGCAAGACCGCCCTCCGCCTCGGCGGCGGGATTGCGCACGACTTCATCGAACAGGATCTCAATCTAAATACCTCTTCGTCGCTCCCCTTCCGTCTCACTTCGTTCGCGTTCCCGAGCGTTCCGGGCAGCCTCTCGAATCCGTACGGGAGCGGTGATCCATTCCCCTACAGCTACAATCCGAAGAATCCGGTGTGGCCGAGCGTGTCGCAGATCCCCTGTTTGTCGGGCGCTTGCGCACCTGGTTTTCTGCCGATTCCAAACAACATGCACACCCATCAGGAATATTCCTGGAACGCGGGCATCCAACGGCAGCTCACCAGCAGCCTGTTCGTCGCGGCCACCTACATGGGCAACCACATCACCCACGTGTGGAATGCGGTGGAACTCAATCCGGCGGAATACATCCCTGGGCAGTGCGCGGCCGGGCAGTATGGATTGACCGCGCCGGGCGCTTGCACCCAGGCGACCACCGCGAACATCACCGCTCGCCGCGTGCTGAATCTGGCCAGCCCGAATACGCCGCCGCTCGGCTACCTGACCTCCTACGACGATGGCGGCACGCAGGGCTACAACGGCTTGCTCCTCACGGCAGGCTATCGCCTCCGCGACGGGTTGAGCGTGAACGGCAACTACACCTGGTCGCATTGCATCGGATTGGCTTCCACGCTGACCGTTCTCAACGACGGCCAAAGCTACGTTCACTCGGGTTTCGGAGCGAACCTTCCGGGCTCCAACGATCGTAATTTGGACGTCGGCAACTGCGTGCAGGATCGCCGTCAGGTGGCCAACATCACCTTCGTCTACCAGACGCCGAAATATTCCAGCCGGGCGATGCGCACTGTCGCTTCGGGCTGGACGTTCGCTTCCACGCTCCAGGCTCGGTCGGGTCAATATCTGACCGCGGTCAGCGGCGTGGATCCCGATCCAAACACGGGCTCCGGCGGCAATCCTCCGGGTTCACAGCGCGTGAATCAGGTCTTGCCGAGTGTGTATGCGCCGAATCAAGGCGCGGCAGGTCCGGCCTCCGCGGGGGCCTTCAGCCTCGCGTGGCTGAACACGGCGGCTTTTTCGAATCCGGCGCTTGGGACGTTCGGCAACATGGGCGCTTACAACATCCTCGGGCCGGGATTCTGGCAATGGGATGTGGCGCTTTCGCGCGCCTTCCGCATCACCGAAGGGACGCATGTCGACCTGCGCATCGAAAGCTTCAACGTCACCAATAGCCTGCATCCGGGCAATCCGAACCTGACGACGGGCGCGTCCAGCACGTTCGGCGCGATCACAACCGACGCGGCACCGCCGATTGGCGTCACCAATCCCGGGGGACTCGGCGGCAGTTCCACGAACGCTCCTGCCCGTGTCATGCAGTTCGCGCTGAAATACGTGTTCTAAGAATCAGGCGGGCTGCATCGATCGAGTCACATTGAGTGGCGGAGGCGAATCAGGCCTCCGCCATTTTCTTTTTTACACGTCCTGAATATCTGACGCGTCGGGACGCGCCCATCATCTGCCGCTGGCGCGGATACAAATCTGTATGGCGAGGCCGCCAATTCATGCCGATTTGTCGGACTCCTCTACTCTTTTCCTATGACCTGGTTGTGGCGCACGCACTCATTGCGTGCCGCTCGCTTTCAATCCCACACCGGATGCCGAGAAGTCCGGAACGGATCCTGCGGAAGTCTCGACACGCATGAGTACGTGCGCCGCCACTGTGCCCACGATTTCTCCCCCGCGAGCTCAATCGGCCTCATCGCACCTTTTGGACCATCGGGCAAGCAGATCAAGGGGCGGGTCGGAGCAGGGGGCGGCAACGCCATGCACACACCTGACCTGACGGCCAAAACTGGATGATGGACGACCAACCAATGCCACTCAAAAGTGACCAAATTTTATTCGCGTTCTTCACAGCCACCAGTTCGACAATTCCGGTCTCCAGTGGCACAGCGTGACCCGGAGTACTTCGGCCAGATGATCAAAGATCCATTCGATTTTTTGTACGAGGAGGGCGCACAGAGTGGAAAAATCGTGCGTTTCGCCCACATCCTTACATCGCCGGACCCCGCGAAATACCTCGACGCGGCGGGGCGTCACGCCCGGTTATGGTATTGGATTGGTTCTCCGTTGCCGTACCCGCAGGCGGGCTCCTTGCGATGAACTTAACAACCCGGTTGCAGTGATTCCGCGTCCTGCCATGTCGTCACCCGTGGCGCACCAGACTTGATCGTGGGATTTGATGTGTTGCCACGCCTTTCCAACGGAATGTTCCATCAATCGGCTGAGGTCGATCGATTATCGTGGCTGTTTCAGCGTTTTGAAGATCGCCTCGACGAACATATCGGTGGTCCAGGGTCCGGATGTCGCGCCGTAGCGCGTGTCGTAGTCGGCGGTCAATCTTGAGGCTTTGACCTGTTCCAGGGTCGCCCCCGAATCGGCGGCCGCCTTTACGCGGTCACGAATGATCGTGACCATGTCCCGATATTCCGAAAGATCGTATTCATCCGACAAACGTCCGCGGCCGGGGATAATCATGGTGCCGCCGTCTTCGTCATGCTCGTATCCGGTTTTCTCGAGGATATTGTTGAGCGCCGCGATTTCGCCGGCGATCGTACCGCCGTTCGCAACGTCGATGAACGGATAGCGGGTTGTGTCGAAGATGTCGCCCGTTGCGATCACATCGGACTTACGGAAATGCACGATGCTGTCGCCGTCGGTGCTGGCATTGGGCATGTAGAACATCTCCACGAGCTCGCCGTTGTGATACTTTCGCCGGCGCTTGTCGAGATACGTGTCGGGCGGAATCGATTCGCCCGGCATTTTCGCTTCTTCCATGCGAACCAGGATATTGTTCTGGCCGATCAGCGTGGCGTGATGCGCCGGATCGGTAAAGAAACCGGTTGCTCCGGTGGGAGCCTGTCCGACGAAGAACGAATTGAGGATGCTGGGATCCACGCCCGCCGCCGCAACTTTCGCGTTGCCGCCGGTGTGATCCGCGTGAAAGCTGGTGTTGATAATAAATTGAATCGGATTCTTACTGATCTGTCTGATCGCGGCAACCACTTTATCTGAAATTCTGCCCGCTCCGGCGTCCACCAGCAACGCGCCCTGATCGCCAACCTGGACGGCTATATTGCCTCCGTCGCCCACCAGCATGTACACGCTGCCTTGCACCGGCAGAACGTGGATCTCTCCATCGTTCGGGTCCGGGTTTACCGCCTTGCTGCTCTGTTGAGGACCATGCGGAACAACTTCCGCCATCGCATCCGCGTCGGTTGCGCTCTTCAGCTTGACCTGGAACTCGGGATGGATCGTCGCAGGACCGCCCAGCGTCGCAATGAGCGGGATCTTGTTCTTATCCGCGAAATCCCGAAGGAACGGATTCTTGCCGAAAAGATAGTGCGGGATCTGATCCTCCGGCCGGCTCAAAATTTCCTGCGCGTCTTCGCAGGCATACAACCACGCGTCCGGGTCCTTGATATTCCGGAGATTGATCATCGTTTTGGTGTAAGGCTCGTCGAGGAAAACGGGATCGGTTGTGGTCGTGAAAACCGTGAGGCGATCTCCGTGCCGGATCAGGCGCTCGATCACCGTCGCCTCGTCGCTCGACGGTGTGCCGTTCCCGCGAAGCCACGCGCGCTTTAGATGCGTGGTTGTGATCGTGAGCACGTTCCCTTTCCACTCACCGGTCGAAAAGCCGGGGAACGTGTGCGCCGCATACGCGGGCGGATGCGGACGCCCATCCATCCAGATCGTCCGGCGAGTCTCGGATGTCTGGAACCACATATGGATCGCGATCAACTGCTGCGTATAGGGATCTCGCTCTTCCCAATAACGGTAATTCCCCGGAGAGAAGTACGCGTAAGGAATTCCGTAACCGGCGCATTGCTGCTGCCGCACGGTCATGCGCGAAGATGCCCATGACAACGCGTACAACCGTCCTGCCTCGTTCAACGGGAAACCGCCGTAATCGACCAGAGCCCCCGCCGCGGTGCCATACGCCGCGTCCTGGTGCCCTCCGTAATGCCATGTGCCGGAGATATCGATCCCGGAGCCACCTGGTTGAGGTCCGAAGCCTCCTTGCGCGCAGGCCAGGCCTGCGGGCAGCACCCAAAGCGCAAACGCAAGTACATGAGACTTCATTTTTTTTGGCTCCAGAAAACAATTTAGCGGGCGGAACACGGCGTCGGACTCCAGCCGGAATTGTCGGCCTGCCGCTTGAAATGCACCGATGTGAGATAGGGCTGAGTCAGATATGTAGGATCGTCCACGGTTGTGGTGACCACCAGATAAGAAGCATCCTTCTCGTCCACTCGATCAAAGTATTCCGTGACCGTTGCTTTCGCGCTGTACGGAATTCCATTCTTCATCAGATAGCCCGGCTTCAACCTGTCGGTAAAGATCCTCAGCGAACCCGTCGCGATCGGGCCGCCTCTCCCGCCCGGGGTTGTCTCCCAGGACGCTTCGGACATCCCTTGCCACGAGCCGCTCTCGCCTTGCGCCCCGCGGAACCCGAACAGTCTGGTTTGCTGGCCGGCATCGGTTTCAAGCTTCAGAATGTTGTCGTCCTGCCAGGTGATGTGAATACGCTCCGGAATGCGCATAATGTTGGCCGCGCCGTATGCTTTGCAGGCGGCTCCCGCTGCCTCATCCTTCGCCGGATCCCAATTCAGCGCGATTTGACGCGCCTCGGGAGTCATGGGAACATCGATTCTCTGGCCCAGCGTCGGCTTTGCCTCGAGTTTGGTAGCCGGCAGCATACGATACCGCCAGTCCTCCACGACCACCGCCGCCCAGTATCCCGTGAAATCCGCGGGCGCCATCGTCTTCGCCGTCTGGTTGGCGCCTCGTCCCGGATTGGGGGCGTTTTGGGCGGAGAGGGAGATTGCGAAAAAAGACGCGAGAATCAGGTACCGCGGGTTCATTTGGTCTCCTTGAGACGAAACATTCCAACTCTTTGAATCGGAGACCGCTGGCTCAAAAGCCCGAAACGATGATCTCCACAAACTACCTGCAAGTGACCGGAGCCTGAAGACAATCCTGGCCCTCAAAAGCCGCCTGAAGCGTATCTCGTCTATGCTCCTCCCGCACGGGATCTCAGTCAACGTCAATACTGTAAATATTTGTTAAAAGCAAACGCCTGGAGATTTGTGAATGCTTGGACCCTTCTCCAGCGGCTGGCTACCCGTGGCGAAATCGCTCACCGCGGCCTCGCAGCTGCAGCTTACGCGCGAACATCACGTAAGGGGAGTTCGATGCAGACCGTTAAGCCGGGAGCGCTATTTTCCGCCCAAATATTGCCGTGATGAACGAGCACGGCGCGCTCGGCAATGGCGAGTCCAAGTCCCACGCCCCCGGTTTTTTGCGTCCTTGAATCGTCCACGCGATAAAATGGCCTGAAAATGGCCGCCAGGTGCTCTTCCGGAACTCCTGCGCCTTGATCGCGAACCGAAATCAGGGCTCCTCCGAGAGAGTCCTTGAGTTCGACGACAATCTCGCTGCGCTCCGGCGTGTGAAAAATCGCGTTTCTCATCACATTGTCCAGTGCGCGCCGCAATAGTTCCCGGTCCGCATGCAGGGTCAGCTCCCGCGACGCGCTGAGGCGAATGCGGCAGCCGCGGGGAATGGCCTCGATCTCGCAATCGTCAACCACTTCCTTCAGGAGCTCGTTCACGGATAACGGCAAAAGGTTTCGCGCCGACGAATCTCCTTCCGCGCGCGTGACCTGGATTAACGTTTCGATCAGTTCCGCGAGCCGGGCTATTTCCTTATCGACCCGCGCAAACGCCGCGTCCCGGTGGGGGGAAGTGCGGGCCAATTCCACCGCGAAATTCAAGCGCGCGATGGGAGAGCGAAGCTCGTGCGAAATGTCCTGGAGCAAGCGGCGTTCCGCTGTAACCAGGGTCGCGATCCGATTTGCCATCTCATCGAACGCGTTTCCCAGTTCCCCCAGTTCATCGCGGCGGCGGGAATGAATTCTCGCTTTGAGATCTCCGCCTCCGAAACGCCGCACGATGGCCGTGAGATGGTTGAGCGGGAGCGCGAATTGATGACGAACGCTCAGGCACAGCACCACAACCGCGACCAGCAGCAGGAGGTAATAATAACCGAGGTTTCTGAGCATTAATCCGGGCGATGGTTGAAACAAGAGGATGAATCGCCCATCCTCCGAATTCTTGCGCACAAAAACCGGGGCGAAGGGATCGAATCGAGTCAGCAGCGAATCACATTTGGCGAGATCATCGGTCCGGCTGGCGCCGCTCAACAAATCCCGCCCCGCGGAATCCAGAAAATCCCTCTTCGTGCCCGGATATTGGCGAGCGAGGTAATTCAGATACTCCGCGACACCGCCAGGGCCTCCCTGGATGAACCTGCGTTCCGCTTCTTCGATTTGTTCATTGATGAGACCTCCGAAAGCCCCGCCTGAGACGAACGCTTTGTAGGCGTTGCTCCGGACCATGATGATGAACAGGAAGAAGGAGACGGCGAGGACGGCGAGCGAAGAAAAGAGCGTTTTCGTATAGACCGATCTCATCGATTCACCTTCGGGCGCGGCTACTCATCTTCAAGCACCGCGAAGACGTACCCGCTGCCTCGCACGGTCCGGATCCACGTTCGGCCATCGATCTCGATTTTCCTTCGCAAATGACACACATGCACGTCGATCGCGCGCTCGAACGGCGTGCTGTCCCGTTTATACAGCACCGCTGCAATTTCGTCCCGGGATACCACGCGTCCCGCCGAACGCATCAGGATCGCCAGGATATCGAACTCATAGGATGTGAGTTCGATCTCCCGCCCACCCTTGGAAACGGCTCGGGCGTGCGCGTTCAGGGAAATATCTCGAACGCGAATACAGCCGGAATCGGAGGGGGCGGGATCGGTGCGCCGCAGGACCGCTCGAATTCGGGCAACTAATTCCTGAGGACCGAAGGGTTTTCCCAAATAGTCGTCCGCGCCTAAATTAAGTCCCGTTACACGATCCTCTTGTTCGGATCGGGCCGTGAGCATAATAATCGGTACGCCGCTCTGTTTCCGGATTTGACGCAAGACCTCGAATCCATCTTGGAGGGGCAGCATTACGTCGAGCAGGATCAGATCATAATTCTTGGTCATCGCTCGCGCGATCGCGGCGCTCCCGTCATGCACCGTGTCCGTCTTAAAGCCGCACGGATTTAGAAACTCCACGATCAACGAGCACAACCCGAGATCGTCGTCCACCAATAGAATTGTTCTCGGCCCCACGGGAGGCGTCTCAGGGGCGCGGTGGAGCGGCGTATCTCCTCTCAACCGCAACGGTGCTTCAACTATCCCCCGGTTCTTGCCCTTGCCGCTCATCTTCGCTACCACCCCGATTACCTTATCACGTCCCAACCTTCAGAAGGGTAACGACCCCGACGAGCGGCGGCCCCGCGAGCTTATGCTCGGAGTCTAAGGAGACCGCGGCCGGCCATTGTGGAGGAACGAAAAAGGCGGAAGCAGTTCCTTCGCTCCGTTACGCCTCTTAACAAACATTTACAATCCGTATGCCAAGTTCCTGGATATTTCCCGTATACTCCTTTCCGGGTCGGATTCGGGCGCACGATGTGTAGTGGCCGGCGCGGCTTGTGGGAAGGCAGCTTCAGGGACCTTCCAACTCACCAGGGGTAATTTAAAGCGCATTTAGCTGGCGAGCGTCGCTTCAGCGATCGAGTGCTTGCGTACCGTGCCCAATCCGGTGTGAATACCGGGAAAACAGGGGACGCGATGAGAAACTTCCTGAGTGTTTGTGTTTTAGCCTTTTTTGGCGCGGTCGCGGTGTGGGGGCAGGCGACAGCGCAAGTTCACGGTGTAATCCAGGATATGAGCGGCGCGGCTTTGCCCGGAGCCATGGTGAAGGCGACGCAAACCGAGACCGGCATCTCGCGAACGGTCACCAGCGAAGCCGACGGCAGTTACGTGATTACGAACCTGCCGCTTGGGGCGTACTCGATCGAAGTCAACAAAGACGGCTTTTCGAGCGTGGTCCAAATGGGAATCGTGCTCCAGGTCGGCAGCGATCCCGCCATTCCCATCGCCATGAGAGTAGGCGCGGTTACCGAACGGGTAGAAGTAGAGGCAAACGCCTCTCAGGTTGAAACCAGTAGCGTCGGCGTCGGTTCGGTGATTGAGAATCAGCGCGTTCTTGATCTTCCCCTCAATGGACGCCGCCCCGAGGATCTGATTGCGCTCGGAGGCGCGGCGGTTGTCACCGGATCGTCTCCCAGTTTCGGAATGAGAACCGGCTATACCATCTCTGTCGCTGGGGGCGACACGAATGGCGTCCAGTATATTCTGGACGGCGCGAATCACGACAACTTTTTCGACGGCACCAGCATGCCGCTGCCCATGCCGGACTCCATGCAGGAATTTAAGGTCGCCACAAGCACGCAGGACGCATCGAACCAGGGGCGAGCCGGGGCCACCGTCAGCGCCGTGATGAAGTCCGGCACAAACAGCTTTCACGGCGACATTTTCGAGTTTCTGCGCAATTCCGACGTGAACGCCCGCGACTTCTTTGCCAAAACGCAGGATGGGCTGAAACGCAACCAGTTCGGCGGCACCTTCGGCGGTCCGATTAAGAAGGACAAACTCTTTTTCTTCCTCGGCTATCAGGGCACTTTTGTGCGGCAGAACCCCGTTCAGGCTCCCACCTTCGTGCCGACGGCGGCTATGCTGGCCGGTAATTTTACGACCATCACCTCGCCCGCCTGCAACAACGGCCGCCAAATCAATTTGCCCGCGCCCTTCTCGGGCAACACGATTGATCCGTCGCTGTTCGATCCGGCCGCGGTTAAAATCGCGGCTCGTCTTCCCCAGCCCACAAACCCCAACGGGTGCGGAGGGTTCACGTACACGCAACCGCTTAGCGAAGACGATCACGAAGTCGATTCTCGCGTCGACTATCAGTTGAGCGACAAGCAGAGCCTGTTTGGCCGGTACATGCTGGAGAAGCAGATCATCGCAGTGCCCTATTCGCTCGCCCCGTCGGACGTGCTGACCGCGGGCGGCGTCGGCGCCAACGATCAGTTTCAGGGCTTCACCCTCGGCGACACGTATCTCGTCAGCTCGACTAAAGTGAATTCGGCCCGGCTGTATCTCAACCGCATCTCGGCGATTATCCCGGGCGCCCAGATGTTCGGCCCGGAAAACGTCGGAATCAACGCCTATACCTATCAGCCAAACTACCTTACGATTCCTGTGAGCGGCGCGTTCTCATTGGGAAGCGGAAACTTCTCCGAAAATTCGTTTGCCTATACGACAGCCTTTGGCTTCAACGACGACTTCCGCTGGGTGAAAGGGTCGCACCAGTTCGCTTTCGGCGGATTTATTACGCGCTCCATTGAATGGTCGGTGGCGCAGGCGTGGTCCGGAGGCTCCTATACGATCGGCAACACAACCGGATTGGGCTTGGCGGACTTTATGCTGGGCATCGTCTCTCAGGACCGCCAGGCGAATCCCAATCCCCTGAATCTAGCCCAGAACTTCGTGGGTCTCTACGCTCAGGACACTTGGAAACTTACTCCGAAGCTGACGTTGAACTACGGCCTCAATTGGGATCCTTTCCTCGGGATGGCTTTCCAGCAGGGTGATGTTTATAACTTCAGTCTGAGCAATTTCTACGCGGGAACAACCAGCAAAGTCGTCTCCGGCGCGCCTCGCCGGATTCACGTTCCCGGGAGATCCCGGCTTTCCCGGCAAGTCGGGCGTCAATAGCCAGTACGGACACTTCGATCCGCGTATCGGCCTCGCCTGGGATCCATTCGGCGACGGCAAGACGGCGATCCGCCTGAGCGGCGGCATTGCTCACGATTTCATCGCCCAGGACATAAACCTCAATACGTCATCGTCGCTGCCGTTCCGCCTGACCACCATCACGACGCCCACGTCTATCTACAGTCTCTCGAATCCTTTCCCGCAGGGAGATCCCTTCCCCTACAATTTCAACCCGAAGAATCCCGTTTGGCCCACCACCGCCACGGCGCCCTGCCTGACCAGCACCTGTCCTCCGGGATTTCTTCCCATTCCTTCTGACTTTGCCACGCACGTCGAGCAATCCTGGAACCTGGGCGTGCAGCGGCAGATCACCCCGAGTTGGTTTCTGAGCGCGACCTACGTCGGCAACCATATCCTCCACGTTTGGGAGGCCGTCGAACTCAATCCCGGCGTCTACATTCCGGGAAACTGCTCGGCTGGCCAGTACGGCCTGACGGCAGCGGCGGTCGCGAAGAATCCTGCTTGTACGCAGGCGGCCGACTTGACCGGCCGCAGGGCCTTGAATCTCGCCAACCCGGCGGCGAATCCGCTCGGATACATGACGCAGTATGACGATGGAGGCACGCAGTATTATAATGGCCTGCTCGTCAACTCGACTTGGCGCCTGCGGAACGGGCTCAGCGTGAACGGCAACTATACCTGGTCGCACTGTATCGGAGTTCCGTTCAGCGGCCTGCTGAACGATGGCGCGAATTACATTCACTCCGGCTTCGGCAACAATCTGCCCGGTTCCAACAACCGGAATGCGGATATCGGGAACTGCGTTCAGGACCGGCGGCAAGTGGCGAACGTGACGCTGGTGTATCAAACTCCCAAGTATTCCAATCGCGCGATGCGTTGGGTTGGCTCCGGCTGGACGATGGGATCTACGTTCCAGGCGCGCTCCGGCGCCTGGCTCACGCCCGTCACGGGCGCCACGCCTGATCCGACCACCGGATTCGGCGGCAATCAGCCGGGCACGCAGCGTCCGAACCAGCTGGTTTCGAATATCTATACGGTCGCCCAAGGCTCGTCCTGCGCAAGCGCTCCTTGCGTGCAGTGGTTCAATGCGGTAGGAACGTTCGGAACGGTCCCGATTGGAACCTATGGAAATACGGGAATCGGCTCAATTTTGGGTCCCGGTTTCTGGCAATGGGACATGTCATTGTCCAGACAGTTTCGGATCGTCGAGAATCAGAACTTCCTGCTTCGCTTCGAAGCGTTCAATCTGACGAATAGCTTCCGGCCGGGCAATCCCGGTATCAACGTGGGAGCAACAAGCACCTTTGGTGTGATCACCACCGACGCCACGCCAGGGGCCGGCGTCACGGGTGGTTCACCCTCGAACGCGCCCGCAAGAGTATTTCAGATCGCCGCGAAATACGTGTTCTAGCGCTAACGTGCGTAATCGTTCCCAAGTCAATCAGGGAATTGCTATAGCAATTGTTGCAGCACGTCGCGTTGGTACGGCTTGAGTTCATCGATCGCCCCGCGCCGGACGATGAACGGCCAGTCGGGATTTACGATGAGCGAACGGCCGACGGCGATCAGATCAAATTCGTCGCGCTCCATCCGCTCGAGCAGGTCGTCAATCCCTGTATTCACGGCCAGCTCTCCGGTTCTCGATGAGGTCGTAAACTCCTGATTGAGAGCCACCGAGCCGACCGAAATCGCCGGTTTCCCGGTCAACTTCTTGGTCCAACCCGCGAGGTTCAGCGTGCTGCCCTCGAACTCGGGTTCCCAAAACCGGCGCTGGGAGCAGTGAAAGAGATCCACTCCCGCGGCACTGAGCGGCTCGAGTAAAAGCTCGAGTTCCTGCGGCGTGCGCGCCAGCTTCGCCGCGTAATCCTGCAGCTTCCATTGTGAAAAGCGCAGACACACGGGAAAGTCGGGGCTGACATTGCGGCGGATTTCTTGAATCACCTCGACCGCGAAGCGTGTCCGCCGCACCAGGTCGCCGCCATACCGATCGGTCCTCTGATTCGTGCCTTCCCATAAGAACTGATCGATCAAATATCCATGCGCGCCGTGAATTTCCAGTCCATCGAATCCCAGCCGCTCCGCCGACGCAGCCGCTTCCCCATACGCCTTCACCACCTCATCGATTTCCTGCTGCGTCATCGGTTCCCGAATTTGCTCGCCGGGCTTCAGCAGGCCCGATGGCCCCACCGCATTCGGTCCGGCTTGCTGGCCGGCCGGCACAGCGAGCCCCATATGCCAAAGCTGCGGGAAAATACGGCCGCCAGCGGCGTGCACTTCGTCCGTCACGCGCTTCCATCCGGCCAGAGACGCCTCTCCGTAAAAGTGCGGGACTTCCGGATAAAAGCCGGCTCCCGGATGCGGGATATAGGTTCCTTCCGTCACGATCAGTGCGGTTCCGCCTTCCGCCCTGCGGCGATAATACGCGGCGACCTCGATTCCTGGAACGCCGGCGGGAGACTTTCGCCTCGTCATGGGCGCCATCACGATCCGGTTCCTGAGGCTCAGCCCCTTGAAACGAAAACTGCGAAATAATACCGAGGCCCGAGCTTCCACAGAAGGGTTCATAGCTTCGAGTTTATAAGCTCGGGATCAACGGGCGTCGGACATGTGATTTCTCAGGCGATCGCCGGCGAGTCCGCTTTTCAGATGTTCCCCGCGCTGTCGCGGCATGTGGTAAAAGGAACTGCATGGCCTTGGCGGCGCCAATCCGGAGCGAGCAGCAGCTTTATCGCGCGGACATGCGGCGCCGCGTGAAGGCGATCCTGATTGGCTCCGCCGGAAACCTGGTCGAGTGGTACGATTTTTACACCTACGCCGCGTTTGCCCTGTATTTCGCCAGCTCCTTCTTTCCCGGCAACGATCCCGTGGTCCAGCAGTTGAACGCGGCCCTGTTATTCGCGCTCGGCTTCATCATGCGTCCTGTCGGGGGTTGGCTCTTCGGCCACCTTGCCGACCATCATGGACGGCGCAAATCTCTGATGCTTGCCGTGCTCCTCATGTGTTTCGGCTCGCTGATGATCGCCGTGATGCCTACCTACGCCTCCATTGGCCTCGCGGCGCCGATCCTGCTCGGCGTGGCGCGTGTCATCCAGGGCTTGAGTCTCGGAGGCGAGTACGGCGCGAGCGCGACGTACCTGTCCGAAGTGGCCGACGAGAAGCATCGCGGCTTTTACTCGAGCTTTCAATACGTGACGCTCATTGGCGGCCAGTTGTGCGCCATTCTGGTCTTGCTGCTCCTCCAACAGCTTCTTCTCACTCCACTTCAATTGAAAGCCTGGGGTTGGCGCATTCCCTTTGCGATCGGTGGTTTGCTGGCACTGGTCACGCTGGCGATGCAGAGCCATATGCATGAGACCGATGATTTCCTCGCCGCCAAACAATCCGTTCGCCGGGAAAGCTCGATCAAAGCGCTTTTGAAATATCCTCGTGAGATTCTCGTCGTGGTCGGGCTCACCATGGGCGGCACCACGGCATTCTATACCTACACCACCTACATGCAGAAGTTCCTGAAGCTGTCGGTGGGGCTCAACGATTTTCAGACGACCATGGTCACCGGCGCTTCGTTGATTTTCGCGCTGATTCTCCAGCCGCTCTACGGCGCGCTCTCCGACCGCATCGGCCGTAAGCCCCTGCTGATCTGGTTCGGGGTGACCGGCACACTCGGCACCATCCCGTTGCTTTATTCGCTGCAGGCAGCCAAAACCGCCATCGCCGCGTTCTTATTGATCGCGGCCGCGTGGATGATCGTCGCCGGCTACACCTCCATCAACGCTGTGGTGAAAGCCGAACTTTTCCCGACCAGTGTTCGCGCCACAGGCGTGGGACTGCCCTACGCGATTACGGTTTCTATTTTCGGCGGCACCGCGGAATCGATCGCGCTCTGGTTCAAATCGATTGGCCATGAGACCTGGTTTTATTTCTATCTCACCGCACTGATTGCCCTGTCGCTCATTGTCTACGTGGCGATGCGCGATACGCAACGCTCCTCCGCCATGAATCGGCACGTGTGATGAAGCGCGCCAGAAGGCCCTGAGGCGAAGCCTTGCTATACTGACGCCCATCGGAGGTAAGGAAGTGTGACTCTTTCGGCCCCCAATGTTCGTATCTCTGCAGTGTGCGCGATCGCGACCGCGATGATCTTGTCCTCGGCCGTTGCTTCGGCGCAAACATATCTCCCTCAAATCGCGGATGGCGGCAACTGGTACACCGCCATCCTGCTGAGCAACGCAACTGCGAGTGCGGGAACCGCGAGCATTAGTTTCTTTCAGGACACCGCGAACGGCGCTACATCGCCGTGGAATCCGCCGTTCGTCGAAGTGAGCTCCACGGCGGAGCTTTCCATCCCGGCCGGCGGCGTCCTCTATATTCATACAACCGGAACCGCCGCCGCGCTCACCCAGGGCTGGGCTCAAGTCAACGGCTCTCCCGGAGTGAACGCCACGGCCATCTACACCTATGAAAGCTTTTCGGGACGGCCGAATCAGGATGGCACATCGCAGGCGTCCCTGGGAGCCACGCGCATCCTGGTGCCGTTTGACGCGACGCCCGGTTATTCCACCGGAATCGCCGTCGTCAATCCAACCGGCTCGGCCGAAAATATTTCGGTGAATATCGAGCTCGATTCCGGCGCGATTTCGCAATCCTCGCTGCCGAGCCTTCCCCCCGCCGGACAAACCGCGTTCTCGATCGCCGCGCAATTTCCCGCGACGGCCGGCCATCGCGGCCAGGCCGAGTTTTATGTTTCTAGCGGCGGCATTGCGATCGCCGCATTCCGCTTCAATCCAACTCTTGCATTGACCTCGCTGCCCGTGTATCTCGCGAGCGGCCCACCGGTCATCGGGGCGGGAGGCCCAGGCGGCGGTTCGCTCCCGCAATTCAGCGACATCAGCATCGTGGAAAACTCCGTTGCCGGGATCCCGGTCACCGGTTCCATGCTGATCGTTTCACAGGCCGGGGGTGGTTACGCCAGCGTGATGTTTTCGTTTTCGGAACTCATCGGCGGACCCTTTGCCGCCAGCTGCTCGTTCTCGAGCGTCACCATCAGCGGATACACCTTCACCGCCACCGGCCCGCAAACCGGAAACACCTGTTACATGAGCAACGGCGCCTCCAACAGCCCCATTACATCGGGATCCATGACAATTATCTTCGCGCCCCAAGGGACGCCTTTCGCGGGGAACGTGACCGGGTCGGTGAACCTGGTCAGTGGACTGGCGACGATCAACGGCCCACTCACCGGAACCTACACGGCACAGTGAAGACGCCTAAGGGGCAACGAGTAATCTGCTACATCGAGCAGAATTCGTGCCGGGCGAATAGGGCTCGCAGATGAAAACCTCCCGCACCGCGCGGTCCCCATCCGGCGAAGCTCAAAATCACCCGTTCCCTCAACCACTTCGCATTTTACTTTCGCGGCTTCCCGCAAATCGTCCGTTATGTTTTAGCCAAGGAGTTCGATGCGCTCTCTCATCGGAGGGCTCAACCGGCCAGAATCCTTTTTTCTAGATAAAAGGGAGCGGGCCTTTGTGCGATGAGGGTTTGCCGGGACGCAATCCGGCCCCTGCCATGCGGGTCATAGTGGCGGCGCTCTGTTCGCCTGAAACGCAGACGCTCAGCCGAGAGCGTTATCAAACGGCCTGGGGGGCGCCCCTCAAAATAAGTGTGTCCGTATTGTGTCCAATGTGATGTATCTGGCGACTGTGCTGGCCGGTTTGCTCGCGGTGCTATTCTGCGAGTGAAAACTATGCGTTTCCTTCTGCGAATCGCGATCGTTGCGACCGGGCTTTCAGCTCAGACCGTGAACTCGCCTCCCGACCCGGTAGCCACTGTGGTGGGGCGTCTTGCGTTCGAACGATACAAAACGGACATCAAGGGGCTCGCGCAGTTCGGCGACCGCATGCAGGGAACCCAGCGCAACCGGGACGCGATCGACTGGTTGGAGAAACAGTTGCGAAGCTTCGGCTATACGACTGTCGTGCGCCAGGGATTTACGTCGGCGAGCGGACCCCTGGAGAACATCTACGCAACCAAGATCGGGACGACGATGCCCGGCGAGATGTACATCGTCTCGGCGCATCTGGACGGCCGCGGCGGAGGCGAAGCCGCCGACGACGACGCTTCCGGCTGCGCGGTCGCGCTCGAATTGGCGCGCGTGTTGGCGCTCCGGGACGTCCGGACCAGCCGCTCGGTGCGCTTCATCTTTTGGAACAACGAGGAATTCGGGATGGACGGGAGCGGGACGTATGCGGCCCAAAGAGCGCCGCTGCAGGGCACGGCAGACGAACCGAAATGGCTCGGCGTCATCCAGTTCGACATGATGATGTTCGACCATGGCATGCCTCCGGGACCGAAACAGAGCCGCAACGCCGATATCAACATTGAGTATCAGGCGAACTCCAAAGAGGCAGAGGAATCAGAGAAGCTGGCGGCGGCGCTCCAGGCGGCCAACCGGTCCTACGCACCTGCCTACCCCGCTCGGATCGGCGCCAACATGGCGGGTACCGATTCGATTCTGTTTCAGGATCTTGTGGCGTCCGTCAGTGTGCGCGAAAACGAGCGAATCAGAGGAATTGTCAGGGGTTCGAACCCGCACCATCACGAATCCACGGACAATTACGATACCTATGCGGAAGAAGATTTTCGTTTCGGCTTCACTTCCGCGCAGATGACCCTGGGCGCTCTCGGACAATTGGCGGGCGTCACTCTCGCGCAGCCCTTGAAGTAGGGTCCGCAACTCGTTCACTCAGCCCCGTGGTCCGTCGCCAGACTGAGAGATCGTTAGATTGAGAGATTGCTAGACTGAGAGATCGGCCGTAAGAAGGCCGAGGGGGACAGGGAATCTGATTGGAATGAGTCACGAAATGAGCTTTGCTAAATACCTGCGGTATTTTTCGGTCGTTGCACTTTTCGCCGCGGGGCCGGCGTATTCGCAGTACTCTTTTGGCGTCAAGGCCGGCGTATCAATGACCGATGCTTACACCAACAATCCGATCGCGGACGGGGGCTCCGGACATTTCAACGATCGCTACACGGCGGGGTTAACAGCCGAATACCGGTTCACCACCCACTTCTCGCTTGAGGCGGATGTCCTGTACCGCCATAGCGGGTTCGACGCCATCGGCGGATTTCTGGCCAATACGCCGAACGGCAGCGTGGACGTGAAGGATTTTCAGGTCCCGATCCTGGTGAAGTACGAAGTGACGCTCGGCCGCCTCCAGCCGTTCGTGGATTTCGGAGCCGCCTATCGGCACTTGTCCACCAGCGGACGAGCGGCGCCGGAGCTTCAAGATGCTCAGCACGCCGATATCGCGGGCCCTGTGATTGGCGTGGGCGTCGCATTCAAATGGCGGCGCGTGAAGATCTCTCCTGAACTCCGCTACAGCGGTTGGAGCCAAACGGCGTTCAATAACGTCGCCGTGACCAGCAACCAGAATCAGGGCGATTTTCTGGTCGGCTTCACGTTCTAGTTCCGCCGCCTTCCGGCTTCTGCGCAAGGCCGTCATCGTTTCAGCGCGGCCAGCTCATCAATTAGTTCCAAGGGGCTATTTTTTTCTTGACAACATACCGCGTAGTCGGTATGATACCAATCAGTTGGTATGGAGAAGCGATGAAAACCGAGGCTCCGCATGAATCGAAGACCAGGCTCCTCGACGCGGCCCTACACGTGATCCGGGCGAAAGGGTACGCCGCGACCACGATCGACGACATCTGCCGTCAGGCTGGAGTGACCAAGGGAAGCTTCTTCCATCACTTCAAGAGCAAGGACGAATTGGCGCTTGCCGCTGCTTCGTATTGGGGAACCATGACCGGCGGCTTTTTCGCGGCCGCGCCGTACCACAAGCGGAAAGACCCGCTCGACCGCTTGCTCGGCTACGTGGATTTTCGCGCGGAAATTCTGCAAGGTGACTTGCCCGACTACACGTGCCTGCTTGGCACGCTGGTCCAGGAAACCTATGCCACCCATCCTGACATCCGCGCAGCCTGCGATCAGGGCATGTCCGCCCATATTGCGGAGCTGACGCGTGATGTCGAGGCCGCGAAAGCGCTCTACGCGCCGAAGGCAAAGTGGACCGCGGAAAGCGTGGGTTATTTTATCCAGTCGGTCCTGCAGGGATCGTTCATTTTGGCGAAGGCAAAACAAGACGCACGTGTCGCCCATGAGAACCTGGCGCATCTGCGCCGTTATCTCGAAGCTCTCTTTACTCAAGCCGGCAAACGAAAGGAAAAATCATGACAACGACTACCAATAAGATCACCGTTGAGACCACAGTGGCCGCGCCCATCGAGCAGGTTTGGCGGGCCTGGAACACGCCGGAAGACATCCAGCAGTGGAATGCCGCTTCCGACGATTGGCACACCACCAAATCGGCTGTGGATCTGCGCGTGGGCGGTACGTTTTCGTCGCGCATGGAAGCCAAGGACGGCAGCATGGGCTTTGATTTCGCTGGAACGTACAAGAAGGTGGTCGAGCATCAGTTGATCGAGAGCCTTTTCGGCGATCGGACGCTGGTGGTTGAATTCATTCCCGGCCACGATGGCGTCACGGTGCGCGAAACCTTCGACGCCGAGTCAATCTATTCGCTCGAACAGCAGCGCAGCGGCTGGCAGGCGATTTTAAACAACTTCAAGAAGCATGTGGAGGCTCATCACTGAGTCTGAGCAGGATCGACACTTCACGAAAGGACACCCTATGAGCACACAGACGTTTTCGACGGAAAGACCACTGAATCCACATTTGACGCGAGCGGATCGCTCTCCTTCGCGCCCGCAGCTTTGGGCTGGACGCATCCTCACCGCATTGGCAACGTTGTTCATGCTGATGGATGGCATTATGAAAATTGTCAAAGCAGCTCCGGTGCTCGAAGCGAACGTCAGGTTGGCCTACCCCGTAGGGACCCTGTCTGGCATCGGCCTGGTCCTGGTTGCCTGCACCGTGCTGTACGTCGTCCCGCGCACTTCGTTTTTCGGCGCACTTCTACTGACCGGCTACCTGGGTGGAGCGGTCGCCAGCCAGGTGCGCGCGGGCTCCGGGTGGTTCGAGGTCTTGTTCCCGATCTTATTCGCGGTCCTCGTCTGGGGCGGCCTATGGCTTCGAGATCCGCGAGTACGCACCATTCTGGCGACGGTGGCGTGAACTCCAAAATCCGCGTCGTTCAGCCTTCCTAAGCAAAAGCCAAGCCCGCATCGAAAGGAGAACAAATCGTGTCGTCCGCAGCGGTGAAAAGCGAAGTGAAGACTCTAACAACCGGGCTTGCGTTCGGCGAGTCGCCGCGTTGGCACGGCGACCGCCTGTGGCTCGCCGACTGGGGAGCACAGGAAATCGTCAGCCTTGATACCGAGGGTAACCGCGAGGTCATAGTCCGGGTGTCCTTTCCATCCTTCCCGCCGTCTTTCGACTGGCTGCCGGATGGTCGCCTGCTCGTTATCTCCTCGCGTGATGGCCTTCTTCTTCGCAGAGACACGGACGGGGCCCTGGCGGCCCACGCAGACCTGAGTGGCCTTGCCCGGAAAGGACTGCCGTGGAACGAGATTATCGTGGACGGCCGGGGCAACGCGTACATGAACAACATCGGCTTTGAATTTCCTGGCGGCCAGTTTGCGCCCGGAACCATCGCCTTGCTCACTGCCGATGGATCAACCCGGCGTGTGGCTGACGACCTTGCATTCCCGAATGGAATGGCGGTGACCGCTGACAACTCGTTGCTGATTGTCGCCGAGTCCTATGGAGAGAGGCTTACGGCCTTCGACATCTCTGCCGACGGCGACCTTTTAAACCGGAGGGTTTGGGCCCAGACTCCAGGCGATCACCCAGACGGAATTTGTCTGGACGCGGAGAATGCTGTTTGGTACGCGGACGTCGGCAATAAACATTGCGTGCGGGTTCGCGAGGGCGGTGAGGTTCTGCAAACGATCGATCTTGACCGCGGAGCCTTCGCGTGCATGTTGGGCAGCGCGGACCGGAGAACGTTATTTATGGTGGCGACGGAGTGGCATGGTGCTCGCAACGTGGCTGGCGGCACGCGGACGGGCCAGGTATTAACACTCGAGGCACCCGTACGCGGCGTCGGGTGGCCATAAACAGAACTCCGCAGGGAGCAGGGGATTTGTAAGTGAAAAGAGAAGTCCTATGGTGAAAAACAATGCCACAGGGAAGCAGCGGCGAGCTTCGTTTGTCTTGATCCCCGGCGCCGGCGGGATGGCCTGGTACTGGCACCGGATCGCACCGCTCCTCGAGCAGGCTGACCACGAAGCGATCGCGATCGATCTGCCCGGCGACGACGGGAACGCGGGTCTCGACGACTACGCCGATATCGTGGTCCGGGCGATCGGAGCGCGATCGAACGTGATCCTCGTGGCTCAGTCGCTCGGCGGATTTACCGCTCCGCTCGTGTGTGCGCGCGCTGCCATCGGCATGCTCGTTTTCGTGAACGCGATGATCCCGCAGCCGGGTGAAACCGCCGGCGCCTGGTGGAAGAACACGGGGGCTGTAGAAGCGCGCATAGCGGCCGCTAAGGCTGGTGGCTATACCGCCGAGTTCGACCTACCGACATACTTTCTGCACGATGTGCCGGCGGAAGTACCGCGCGAGGGTCCGCCCCGTCCGCGGGAACAGGCGGATCCGGTCTTCACCGAACCCTGCCGTTTTGAGTGCTGGCCGCAGATACCGATCCACGTCATTGCCTCGGCGAACGACCGCTTCTTCCCCCTCCCGTTTCAAAAACGCGTCGCCCGGGACCGTCTCAAGGTGGAGGCGGAAGAGCTTCCGGGAGGGCATCTGGTCGCACTCTCGAATCCCGAGGGGCTTGTGGATAGACTGCTTCGCTTCTAAGGCGAGGTGCCTTACGGCTGGTCCGCCTTTGTGATTGCCGTCCGAATCAAACCTGAAGAACGTCGAACACCAGCCGATAAGCAAGACATTATATGCCCTCCCAACACCACCGGTTTGTGGCCGCTGTGGCCCTCCTTTCGGCCGGAATTCTTTCCCACCCCGTTACGGCCGCCGACCGTGGAATCAACGACGGCGAAATCCTGATTGGTCAATGCGCCGCTTTGACAGGGCCCGCCCAGGGCCTGGGCACCGGTATGAATGCAGGGCTGAAGGCCGCATTTGAGGAAGCCAACGCGAAAGGCGGGATCCATGGCCGGCAGATCCGTCTGCTCGCCGACGACGACGGCTACGACCCCGACAAGTGCGTAGAGTGCACGGGAAAGATGATCGAGGACAAGGGCGTCTTCGCGCTCGCCGGGTACGTGGGAACTCCCACCGGGACGGTAGCGGCGCCGATGGCCCAGGAAGACAAGATTCCCCTGGTGGGTCTTTTCACGGGTACTCTGTTGCTGCGCGACCCGGTGCAGCGCTATGTGATCAACATTCGCGCCTCCTACGACGATGAGGCTGAGGCGCTGGTGGAACATCTCACCAAGAACCGCGCTTTCCAAAAGATCGCCGTGTTTTACCAGAACGATTCGTTTGGTTTTTCGGGATTGAGCGGGGTGGAAAAGGCGTTGAAGCGCCGTAAGCTTGCGCTCGCGGCGAAGGGCTCTTTCGAGCGCAACACGTTGGGTGTCAAAAGCGGTCTGGCGGCCGTGATGGCGGGTGCGCCGGATGCGGTGGTGATCGTGGCGCCGTACCAACCCACCGCCGCGTTTGTGCGCGCCGCCCGGGAAGCCGGTCTGAAAGCGCAGTTCGCCACGATTTCGTTCGTCGGAACCGAGAGCCTGATCGCCGAATTGGGCGCGGCGTCGGAGGGCACGATCATCTCTCAAGTGGTTCCTTCGCCCACCGATGCGACGCTCGCTCTATCCCGCGATTATCGGAGCGCCCTGCAGAAATCGGCGCCCGCGGCATCCCCCTCTTACGTCAGCTTCGAGGGTTACGTCGGCGGCCGCGTGCTGGTCGCAGCTCTCGAGCTGACGGGTAAGGATCTCAGCCGCGAGAAGCTCATCGATACGTTCCAGGGGATCTCCAAGCTCGAACTCGGCGGTATGGTGCTTTCCTTCTCCCCATCCAATCACCAGGGCTCGACTGCCGTCTACCTCACCACCGTGAAAGACGGGAAGGCACAACCGATTCCCTGACAAAGGGCAGGTAAACGCTATGTCCACTCGAAGGCAGTTGATCCTGCTAGTGGTGGTGCTGATGGGTGGGATGGGCGTGGTGGCGGTGGCGTCGGTCGGCGCGGTCTTCCTCATCCGGCGGGAGATTGCCCATCTCTCCCAGGAAACCACGCCCACGCAGGTGAAATTGGCCAAGCTGCAACGGGGCTTTGAACGCATCAGCGGTTCGTTCTCCCGAATCTCGGCGGCTTCTTCGCTCGCCGAGCTCTCCGCTGTCGAGTCGGAGCTGGACCAGACGTTGATCGAGGTTCAGTCGATCGCTAAAGAGCTGGCCGTCTCGGCCGGTTCCGGCGGAGCCGAGAGCCGCATCATCGCGGACATGGCTCGTACCGGCGAGCAGTTACTCCGCATGTCGCACCAAAGAATCGATGCGAGCAAGCGCATCGCGGAGGCGAATCATAAGGTCACGGCCGAGATCGAGAGTGTCGCGGCCTCGACCATGCAACTGTCGGCTGCCATGGGGCAACTGCAGAAGACCAGCCAGACGGCCTTGGTATTGTCCAAGCAGACGAGCCTCGATGCGAACACCGCCATTCGAGCATTGTTGGTAGAGCGCGAGAAGATCGAGCAACTCCGGTCGAGCCTTCAGGAAGTCCGCTTGATCGACAGCAAATTTCGCCTCAACCCGCTGCGCGATAAGGTCGGCGGAGTGCTCGACAGTATGGCGTCGCAGGAGTTGCCCGACAAAGCGCTGGCAGCGAGCGTGAAATCGTTTGTGGGCGGTTTTTCCGCGGCGATCAACGGGGATACCGGTCTGCTGGCGGCCCGGGCCGCGATGCTGGCCGCGCCTCAAGACGGAAAGGCCAAGAACGATTTTGAGTCGCGTCAGAAGACCCTCGCGTCCACGATCGACGAACTCTCGCGTCAAATCGCCGCGGCGATCGACCCCCTGGAGCTGGCCGTCGCGAGCGCCAACACGGGGATGAATCGGGCCACGGAGCTCATCGCGGACGTAGCGCTTATTTCGGCGGCTTCGGCTGAAGCGAAGGCGCGGGGACGATCCATTCAGGCACTCGGCTGGGAGCTTTTAACGGCGTCCGATGCGGCCTCCGTCGATCGGATGGCGGCCGAGATCGCCGGGCAGTGCGACGAAGTCACCCGCAGCCTCTCCTCGATTCTTGAAGGCCTCTCCCGGCTGGACCGCCCGGCGGAGCGCGGCGCCGTGGAAGCCGCACAGAAATCGTTCGCTAGCGTGCGGGAACTCCTGATCGGGTCCGGGGGCGTGGCGTCCGCCGTGCGAGAGGGCCTGGACACCCAACGGCAGGCCGAGGGGCTGTTTCGAGCCTCCCTCGAATCCATCCGGCAGGTGGCTCTCGCCGGATCGAAACGCGCGCACGATGCCGAGGGCGCCCAGGAGCAAGCCATCGCGCGTATTCAGAGCCTCTCGGCGGGAACGTTCCTGCTCATCGGAGTGGTCGCGTTCGCGGCGCTGATTACAGGATTGGCCGTCGGCCGCCGGGTCGGAAACGGGATCCTCGCTTCCGAAGAACGCCAGCTGATCGACGCGAACAAGATGCGCCGGGTTGTCGAGAGCATGAGCGCAAGCGCACACACCCTGCGTATGACCTCGCGCGGCCTGACCGATGCGAGCGAACTGGTCACCCGCAACGTCGAGGCCATCGCGGCCGGGGCCGGCCAAATGCAGTCCAGTATTCACAGGATCACGGGCAGCGCTTCCGAGGCATCCGAGGTTGGCGGCGGGGCGGCCAGCCTGGTCGAGTCGGCCGCCTCAGCAGTGTACAGCCTGCGAGGCGCCAGCTCTGAAATCGGTAAAGTGACCGGGATGATCCGGGGGATTGCCTTCAAGACCAAGCTTCTCGCGTTGAATGCGGCGGTGGAGGCGGCGCACGCCGGCGAGTTCGGAGCCGGATTCAACGTAGTGGCCGGCGAAGTCAGGAATTTGTCCGAGTCCGCCGCCGAATTTACCGCGGAGATCGACGGGCGCACCGCTGCGATGAGCAATCAAGTGGACAGCGTGACGGCGGCCATGACGGGAGTCACCGCCATCATCCGCAGGATTCGCGGAATGCAGGATACGATCGCGGCGGCCGTCAGAGAACAAACCGCGACAACCGAACAAATCGCCCGAAGCATCACCGAAACAGCGGCGGGCTGCCGCGGGGATGCTTCACGCCCGGGAATCCACGCGATGTCCCTGCAGCTCGCGAGCCTGGCCGAAGAGCTGGAATCCGTGTGCCAGATACGGGAGACTTAGCCGCAAAATCCTGTCACACGAGCCGCCGTGACGAACGAGGCGGATAACACTTCCATCTCCGCGGCAGACTTGGATTCAAGGTAAGCAGTTGGACAATCTGCTCGTGTCGCGGGGAAGCGCCTCGGTAAAAGTCATGCGGATTCCGTGCTCCGGTCGCAGGATCACCATCGGACGCGCTTCGATCACCTGCCCCGGAGCCAACTGGAGATCGTATTTTCGCAGCACAGTACCCAGGATCATGAGGATCTGTAGCATCGCGTAGTTCCCGCCGATACAGCCTCGCGGACCCGCGCCAAAGGGGAGAAAGGCGAAGGGCGTGTGCAGTTTTTCGTTAGCTTTGGAGAAACGTTCCGGATCGAAGCTCTCCGGGCTTTCCCACCGCCGGGGCGAATGGTGCGCACCGTAAACGAACACAATGACGGTCGACCCCGCGGGTATGGCCAGGTCTCCTACCCGGTCGTCCGCAACAGCCATCCGGTCCACCATCCAAAACGGCGGGTAAAGACGAAGCGCCTCGTGTATGATCTGAGGCGCAAACTCGAACTTCGGGACGTCGGAGTAACGCAGCGGGGCTTCGCCGAGCACGGAATCAAACTCCTGCCGCAACGTTTCGAGACAATCCGGACGGGAACTCAGAAGATAAAGAATCCACGACAACGCATTCGATGACGTTTCATGGCCGGCGACCAGGAGTTGCATGCTCTCGCTCAGGACCAGCTCATCGCTCATGCCCTCGCCGTCGCTGTAACGGGCGTCCATCAAAATCTGCAGCAAATCATTGCCGGGCGGCTCGCGACGCCGCTTCTGGATGTACTCCATCAGAACGCCGTCCGCGCGGGCTCGCATGTCTTCGTGCTTGCGCAATTCGCCGGAAACCGTAAACCAGGGGTTCAGGTAAGGCTGGATGGTTTGCCGGACCATAAATTCCTGAACGGTGGAGATGGTATGGCTGATAAGCTCGATGTCTTCGTCTTTCAAGAAAGCGCCAAAGAGAGATTTGGCGACCATCGAGAAGGTCATCTTCATCAGGTGCGGATAGATATCGACGGGCCCGAGACGGGCTTGCCGGTCGAATTCCCTGAGCGACTCCGCGAGGGAGTCTTGCATGATCGAGGACAGAACCTCCAGTTGCTTCCGATCGAAACCCTTCTGGATGAGACGCCGCTGCGTGCGCCAAGCTTTCCCGTGAGTGGTAAGAAGACCTTTGCCCAGGAAATGGCCCATCCGCTTCACTTGGATTTCAGATTTCTGGTAATTCTCCGCATTGGTCTTCAGCACGTGCTGGATGACCACCGGATCGGTGGTTACGATGGCCTCTTTGAGGCCGCCCAAATAGAAGCGGAACGTGTCGCCGAAACGTTCGGTGTACTGTGACAAAATCCGTACCGGATTCCGGGCCATCGCCCGGGAATCGGAGAAGGAACGGAGCCGGGAGACGACCGGTGCGGGTGCGGGCACACGCTCGGCACGCCCTATTCTTATGCCGGAGCGTTTAGGCAACGTTACGCCTCGCCGCCCCGGTATTCGGGGCATTCCGGCGGACGTGCCGGAAGGAGGGTTGCCATGAGTGAAGGAGGAAGCGCTCGCATCAATTCTCGTTTCCCAGTTGCTTTAGAAGAATCAGATGATGCAGGATCGCCCTCGTCATGGTGGGATGTTGCCGGTAGGGAACGCCGAACTCCGCCGCGGTCTCCTTCACGATCCGGGTCAGCGGAGCATAGTGCGTGTGGCACACGAAAGGACACAGATGATGGACGATATGATGATTCAGCCCGCCCACCAGCCAACCGACCAGCGGATTGCCCGTTGCGTAATCGGCCGTGGTGGCGAAGATGTGATCCACGCCGTTGTCAAACTCGCTGCGGTCCGCGGGGAAGTAGGTGCTATCGACCGTGTGTGTGGTTTGAAATACCAGCGATACGGTCAAGCCGACGATCAGATGCACCAGCAGGAAGGCCACCGCGACAAGCGCAGGCGATTTCCCCAGCACCAGGACCGGCAGAATGAGCATGTAGGTGAGGTAGAATGCTTTGCCCGCAAAAAGGATCGCGTATTCCCGCAGAGGATGCCTGGTGCGCTTCAGATATCCGTGAGACGGGAAGAAGAAGCATTCAAAGTCCCTCACGAAAACGTAATCCAGAGAAAACAGCGCGTACACGAAAAGCGCATAGATGTGCTGGAAACGATGCAGAGGACCGCGGGGCTCATGCGGCGTAAACCGGAAGATGCCGCGTCCGGTCAGCGCGTCGTCTTCTCCGTGGAGATTGATGCAGGAGTGGTGGCCACGATGATGGAGGATGCGCCACATGTACGAATTGATTCCACAAACGTCGAAAACGTAGTTCAGGGCTTTGTTGATCGACGCCACCGAGGAAACGGCGTTGTGGTTGCTGTCGTGCGCGATGTTGAGTAAAAGAAATGTCTGCGCGAGGCCACCTAAAACGTAAAGGGCCACAAATTTCCACGAATCCGGGTGGAGCGCGTAGAGAGCGATCCAACTGCCCGTAAGTACGGTCAGGCCCAGGACAATTTTTGCCCACATGGTGCGGTCGGCTTTGGGAGAAATTTTCCCCTCGGAGAAAAAATTGTCGAGACGGCGGCGTAAGACCTTCTGGAATGAGGACGCCCCCGCCAGGGTGCCCGCTGAGTGCCGCAGCGAGGCTTCGGATGGGACAAGATCATCAATGTCCGGTTTCAGATTGATCACGACCTCTGTCTCGGACGTCAACCGGCGCTTCGCCACGATGTAAACTCCGCCCACGCATCCGGTTGCCGGGCGGGACAGCAGTAGCGTTGGCTGCCTCACACGCCCCGCGCAGCGTCAGAAGTTCATGTTAGACCGAAAACTCACGGAAAATCAAGGACGTTCGGATCCCATCGCCCAACGCGATCGACTCTCTGTAGCGAAGGTGCAACGAAAGCGGGCGATCAGAAGAAGGGCCTCGCCCTATCGGGCTTTCGGCGGTCGAGTAGGGCATTCAAACGGACGGACCGGACATAGGCGTAGAATAGATAGCTTCTGCTGTCAAAATCCGTTTGCACCATAATTCCGCCGTCCGGGTCCCAGGAGTTATCCCCTGGCCTATTCACGGGGAGTGGCCGGACGTTCATGGTTTTCTTAGTACAGAGTTTTCTTATTCAACCTCTTATCCAACCTTGGAGGGTTGCGCTGATCTTATGATGGCGTCGATTTTAAACACGCTGGACAGGCTGGCGGACAAGCACCCGGAAAAACTTCTCTATTCGTACATCGACCTGAATGGAGATCAGATCGACGGCTACTCATACGGGTCGTTTCTTCACCGCACGAAAGTGATCGCCGGGCATCTGCGGAGGCAGCATCGCTTCGCGCCGCAGGACCGGCTCTTGCTGGCCTACCCGCCGGGGCTCGAAATGATGTGCGCGTTTTTCGGTTGCGTTCGGGCGGGCCTGATCCCGGTGCCGGTTTATCCTCCCACCTCTCATGGTTTCCAGGGCGCGATGTACAAAATGGTCCACATCGCCAAGGATTGCCAGGCGTCGGGCATTTTAACCAGCAGGGACTATCAGGCGTCCCTCAAGTCAAATCTGGCGAGAAGTGGAGTCACCGGCTCCGGATTGGACGTCGACTATATCGCCGGTCTGCGGTGGATCGTCACCGAAGACTTCACCGATTTGGTTTCGGACGAAACCTTCAACGGCGCTTCGAATCTTTTGTTTTTGCAGTACACGTCGGGATCGACCAAAGATCCCAAGGGCGTGATGGTGACGCACGAAAACATCCTGCATAACTGCCCGCTCGTGATCGAGCATGATGCGCCGGTAGTCGTATCCTGGCTTCCGCAGTATCACGATATGGGGCTGATCGGGTGTTACCTGTATCCCGCGCTGAAAAGCGGCACGACCTACGGCTTCGCTCCCACGGACTTCATTCAGCGCCCGATCCTGTGGTTCGATGCGATCAAGACATTCGGAGCCACCGCCTCGGCGGCGCCCAACTTCGCCTACGACTATTGCCTGCGTGCCGGGCGCCTGTCCGCGGAGAGCCTGGAAGATTGCGACCTCAGCACGCTCAAGGTGCTGCTGTGCGCCGCCGAACCCGTCAAACCCGATACGTACACGCGGTTTCTGGAGGCGTTTCAGCCTTACGGCCTGAAAGCGGAGAGCTTTTTCGTCGCCTACGGGCTGGCCGAAAATACGCTGGCGGTCTCCCTCGGCGGCCGCAATATCGCTTCGGTTCATAAGAAGGCGCTGACCCTGGGGAAGGCCCGCCAGACGACCGAGGTTTCCGAGGTCGACGCGGCGACTCGGATCGTGAGCTGTGGAATCCCACTCGAGGGACTCAGCGTAAAGATCGTGGATCCGGAGAGGCACCATGCTCTGGAGCCAGGTCATGTGGGCGAGATTTGGGTCGCCGGAAGCAGCAAGTGCCTGGGCTACTGGAATAATCCGGAGCTCACGCTCAAGACCTTTCGCGCCCGGCTGGTGGACGATAGCCCCTATGACGACGGCTACCTTCGCACCGGCGACATGGGCTTCCTCCACGAGGGCGAGCTCTTTGTATGCGGCCGTCTGAAAGATATGATTATCATCCGCGGGCAAAACTATTACCCGCAGGATATCGAGGAAGTGGTCCAGAAAGCGTCCGGCCTGATCCGGGTCAATTGCGTGGCCGCGTTCCAGATTGATGAGAACACCGAGCCGGCGCTGGCGATCGTTGCCGAGGTGAAAAACCCCAAGGCGCTTCCGGACCCGTTGATGATTTCCGCCGCGGTCCGCAATTACCTCAACGTGGAAGTGGCGCTCATTTCCTTTATCGCGCCGCGCGCGATCCCCCGGACCAGTTCGGGCAAGATCATGCGCCACAAAAGCAAGCACATGTGGCTGGAAGGTGAATTTACGGTTCTCTCCGAGTTTTCGCGCGAAAAGGACGCGGGGCCCGCGACTTCCGGTTCTGGAGCCCAATCGTCTTTCGACGTATTGAAAGCCCGCTACAACCTGACGGGCACGGAAACTTACAACCTGGTCGAAGCCGGCCTCGATTCCATGGATCTGGTCGTGTTCATGCACGAGATCAAGGAATTATTAAAAGATAAGGGCGCGGAAATGCTCGCGAGGCAGGTGGATATTGGCCTCATCCAGCGAGTCAGCGTAGCGGAGTTGTTTCAACTGGCCGAACAGTTGGAGCGTGCGCCCGAGGCGGCGCTGGTTCATCTGCGGCATTCCCTGGCGATTTTCCGCGAGGAGCAACACGCGGCGGAAAAACGGCTGATGACGAGCGACACAAAGCTCATCTTCGAGCCTCCGGCGCCTCAGCTATTGCCCGAAATACCGATTCTGAATCAGGTTCTGCTCACCGGCGGCACCGGCTTCCTCGGGCCCTTCTTCGTGAAAAGCCTGCTCGAACAAACGCGTGCCAAGATCCATATTCTGGTGAGGGCTTCGGACGAGGAGCAAGGGCGCCAAAGGCTGCGGGCGGCGATGGAGTCGATGGGCCCGTGCACGCCCGGGCTGATGCAGATGTTCGAAGCGCGCGTGATTCCGGTGTGCGGGGATCTGGGGCAGCCCAAGCTGGGCCTGACGCCCAAAACCTGGGATTTTCTCGCGAACGAAATCGACACCGTATTCCATAACGGTGCGACCGTAAATTATCTGTTCAACTACGATCGGATGCGGGACGCGAACGTCCTGGGCACGAACGAGGTCTTGAGACTCGCGTTTGAAGGGCGTCCCAAGGCATTTAATTACGTTTCGACCACCTTTGTGTTTGGCTGGGCTGTCAAATCGGTCCTGTATGAAACCGACTTCAACCAGGATATGGAGCTGCTCGACTTCGGCTACAGCCAGACCAAATGGGTCGCGGAACAGGTAGTTGCCGACGCGCGGAGCAGGGGACTGGAGACGCGGATTTTCCGCCCCGCTCTGATCAGCCCTTCCGTGACCGGCGGAGGCAACAACTTCGATATTGCCGTACGTTTGGTCGCGTTCATGGTGAATCACGGCATTGGAGTGGACGCTCTGAACCAGGTCAGTTTTGTTCCCGCGGACATTGCGGCGAACAACATCGTCGCCATCTCCACCACGCCCGGCACCGCAAATAAAACCTACCACGTCGTCCGGGACGATTACGCGAATATGGTGGATATCACCGACCTCATCACCAAGTCGACGGGGCGGCAATTCGATATCTTCAGCATTCATGATTTCGTTCCCGAGCTGATCCGAAGGTGCCGCAAGGAAGATCTGCTCTTTCCGCTGCTGGATTTTCTGGTGGGGTCGGTCGACAACATTACCGCGATGGAGTTCAAACGCTATGAGAGCTCCACCTATCAAACGGCTCGCAACGCTTCCGTCTGGGGCAAGCCCGATCCGTCTCTCGAAGACACCGTGAACGGCATCCTGAAATTCATGCACCGGAAGGGCATCATTTCCGTAGCGCCGCGCGAACTCAACGCGGCGGTCACCGCCCGGTAGCAGGACGTTGAAAAAGAGGACAGACCACCCTGTCCAAAGAGTGAGCAGTTCCGATCCTCAACGCACATTTAGGACACTGCCAAATACCAGCTTCTCAGTTACGCGCTGGCCGGTTTCCAACCTGCCTGCCGTGGTTAGCGTCATCTGTTGTCCATCCGCGGAAACCGTCCACCGGTCCTTCTGAGCGACTTGATCGTCCCGCTTGTAGATAGCATCCACCGTGTGAGCATCGACCAGTTCGAGCGTTACCGTATCGTTGCTGGAGTTTTTCACATCGTATTCCTTGCCATCAAAACGGGCGGTATAGCTGAAGTCGCCCGAGAAGCGGACCCCGTCCTTTCCATCCGGCTCGATCTTGAGCATCTGCCCTTGCATTAAAAGAGTCTTGCCGAGGTCCTGCGTCCACTCCCCGGCGAACGGGTCATTGGCCACCTTAGCGCCTCCGGTCCGCGTCCACACGGCGATCCGAGGGGCGCCGGTTTTCGTCGAAGTCGTGACGGTCAACTCGGTTCCATCCGCGGAAATCTTGTCCCGAGCCGTGGCCACGAGAGCTCCGTCCTTCTTCTCCTTGATCTCGACTTGCTTCTTGTCGATCCTGTGCAGCTCGATTTGATTGAATGCCGGGCTCCCCTGCACGGACGTTTCATGTCCGTCCCACCTTGCCGTGAAGTCAATGTGCATGTCGCCGGAAGCGATGACGTGCACTGCATCGTGCTGCGCTGCATCGTGTACCGGGACGATGGTGATCTTATTCGGCGGATCCAGGGACGCATGCGCGGAGAGCAACATCCAGGAACCGATCCGGGGGTCCGCGGCGACAAGGGGAAGGACCGCGGCCAGCCCGAGGAACGCAAGTTTGCGCATGGATTCTCCTAACACGATGTTGAAAAAGGGGGACGGACTCGCGTTGTTGGCGTCCGTTCCGGAACTCTATCCCGTCCCGTAAATTTTATGATTTCACGTTCGAGTTCCAGTGTGGACAGAGCGGTCTGTTCCCCTTTCCACAATCTCCTAAATGGACGGGGCTCGTAAACGGATGTGCCTCCGAACCAATTTTCGCAAATTTAGTGAGACGGGCAGGTGAGCGCTACAAAGTTGTATCCTTACCACTAGCAGGATGTTGAAAAAAAGGACAGGCTACTCTGTCCCGTCCCATAAATGATTTCCCGTTCCAGCTTGAGCGTGGACAGAGCGGTCTGTCCCTTTTTCAACAATCTCCCAGGCGAACCACTCCGCAAATGCGCACCGCTTTCACGTTTGCGGGTCCCTCGGGAGCCGGCGGAGCGTACGATCTGAATTTCCTTGACTGCATGACATCATGAATCTCGTGCACGCACGCCGTTTCTGGCTGGCCGGAGGAGTCCTGGCCGCTGTCCTTGTCCTTCTACCCTTTTCATTTCACGCCGAGCGCCATCTGGAGACGGCGACTCGCGTGGAAGGGAGCGAAGCGGAAGTTGTCGCCCAGGAGTTGAGCGATCGTTTTCGTTCGCCTTTCGTGGATCGTGTGGTCCTGGTGATCCAAGGACTCCCTCCCGCGGATTCCGAGGAGGGCGAGCAGGCGCTTGGAACCATCGTGAAGCGCCTCAAAGACGAACCCGGCGTGTCCGGCGTGGTTTCTCATCTCGAGCTGCGAGATCCGATTTTCCTCGGCAAAGGAGGGGGAACATTTGTTCTCGTCGGGCTCTCGCCGGCCGATGGCCCCGTCGAAGCCCTCGTCCCCAAGCTGCATCAGTTGGCGAATTCCCTGGAAGCGCAACTGCGCGGCCGTTATCCCGGGGTGAAGCTCGAACTCACGGGCGAGACGCCGCTGAATTTCGACATCCGAAAGGCGAGCGCCGATGATGTGCGGCACGGCGAAACTCTCGTGATCCCCGCCACTCTCGCACTGTTGCTCGTGGCCTTCGGAAGCATCGTCGCGGCGCTGATCCCGTTGGCCGTCGGGCAGCTCGCGATCGCGGTAACGATGGCGATTGCGGGATTCCTAGCCGTGCGCTGGCACCTTTCGATCCTGGTTCAGAATCTGGCCACCATGCTGGGTTTGGGCTTGGGGATCGACTACGGGCTCCTTATGGTCAGCCGCTTCCGGGAAGCCGTTAGCGCGGGGCACGACGGTCCCGCGGCCGCCGTCCTCGCGGCGCGTCAAGCCGGTCATACGCTCCTCATTTCAGCGTCGACGGTGGCCATCGGATTTCTGGCACTCCTGACCGTTCCCATTAGCGAGATTCGTTCCATCGGCATCGCCGGATTTCTGGTCGCGGGAATCAGTGTGTTGCTGACCAATACCCTGGTTCCCGCGCTGCTGGGATTTCTCGGGCCGCGAATTAATGCGGGCCGGCTGCCTTTTACCGCGAAGTTGGACGCGCAGGGGGACGCCCTCACGGGAGCGCGCTGGAGGCGCTGGGGGAAAGTGATTGTCGCCCATCCCTGGCTGGCCCTGTGTCTGGCCGGCGCGCCGTTGCTCCTGCTCGCCTCGCAAGCCGCACACCTCGATACCAGCGTCCCGCAAGGCGATTGGCTCCCGCCGGCGGCGGAATCGGTTCACGCGCTCCATGTTCTGGAAAAAATGGACCGCGCGGGAATTGTTCAATCGCTGCGCGTGATTGTCGAATTTCCCAAGGATTCCATCACGCAAACCGATGCGGGATGGAACGCGCTCGTTAGTCTGACGAAGCGATTGGAGAGCGATCCCCGTTGCGACCGCGTGATCTCCATCACAACCATAGCGGAAAGCGACCGCTCCGCCCTGGGCAGTCTCTCGCGCGAGACGCATCGAACGTTTCTGAGCCGGGACGGAAAAGCCGCGTTGCTCGAGGTGTTGCCCAAGGCGTCGGTCTCCCTGCGGGATCAGGTCAAATGGGTGCGGGAATTGCGCAAGATCGGAGCGCCGGCGCTCACGGGAGTGCCGGGAGCGGAGCTGCGCATTGGAGGGATCCCGTCGCTGAATGCCGATTATCAGTCGATTATCGGAGACCACTTCGCATCGGTGATGGCGCTGGTGGTCGGCGGGACGCTACTCGCGCTGCTCGCCGGCTTCCGGTCGCTATTTGCAGCGGTGAAAGCGATCGTTCTCAACCTGCTTTCGGTAGCGGCTTCGTTTGGCGCTCTGGTTCTCGTCTTTCAGGACGGGCACGGAATCCGCTTCCTGGGCGTGGCCGCCGGAACGGGGAGCGTATTCCCTCTTGTGCCGATCGTCACCTTTGCCATCGTCTTCGGACTGAGCATGGATTACGAAGTGTTTTTGGTCGCTCGCGTCCTGGAGGCGAGGAGGAGCGGCTTGCGGGAAACCGAGGCCATCCCCGAAGGACTCGCCAGGACGGCGGGTCTCATCACGAGCGCGGCCGCGATCATGATCGTAGTCTTCGCGGCCTTCACGTTTGGAAATTTCCTGGTGGTGAAGATGATCGGATTTACGCTGGCGATCGCCGTATTTATCGACGCCACGCTGGTTCGCATGGTGATCGGTCCCGCGCTTCTTCGTGTAGCGGGCGATTGGAACTGGTGGCCGGGAGGGCTCGCCCGGCGCTCGGACCGCGCCAGTGAGGGCGAGCGACGAATGACGCCTATCGATGCCGCCAGCTCGAAGAATTAAGCGAATCCACGTCCGCCGGCGAGCCTGGTACGCCGCTTGGTAAGTTGGTTTCAGCCGCGCTATGAGATGAAATCGCGGAGCAGTAGGTCCGCGTCTCGATCCAGGCGACGCGGGTGAAAAACTCAAGTAAAGGCTGTGGCATTTTCCATCAAGCAAATATAGGGAGATCGGATACAGAGATGCGACTTTTTAAACGAAATGCGATTTTGACGGGAATCATGGCGGGATCGGCACTATGCGGGTTTGCCCAGCAGGGCGCACCACCGGTAACAGCGGCCCCTTTGGCGTTTAAGGTGGAGTGGGTGCGTCCCGCCAACCAAGAAGACACCAAAGTGCGCTACATGCCGGTGCAACAGAATGTCGCCGATCCCAACGTGATCATGACGTTTTATGGAAAAGCGGCAAAGCAGATTCTGACGACGGGCGCGCCGGGCAGCAAGGAGACGCCCTACGGCGTGTGGACCGGAACGGCGGAGGGTCCATTCGCGGTGACGTTCAAGCTGAAGGACCGTTTTGTGGACATGACCGGACTGGCGAATGTTCGTTGGTTGACGAAAACCTCCGGTTTTCACGTGATCCGGCCCGTAATCAAGCTGGCGAACGGAAATCTGCTGGTTGGCGACCTGACCTTTGAATCGGTGGCAAGGCTGAGCCTGCACGAATTTTCGCTGTTGAATATTCGCTGGATCAAACTGGATCCGGAACGCATCGTGACTGTGCCGTCGGGCCCGGCGCCGGGGAATCCGAACCCCGGGATTTGGGCGCCGAATCCGGATCTGAGCAAGATCGACGAGATTGGATTCGTCGACCTGATTCCAGGCAGCGGGCACGGCCAGGGCGGCTACATTCAACTGGGCGGAATAGAAGTGTACGGGAAAACAGTGGCGCGCTAGCTGTTTCCCGAATCCGAGGAATCTCCCGGGTGTGCGGCCGGCACCTGCCGTGGCGGGCTCGACGCCAATTCGGCTGGCATTTCCGCCACAAGATGGCCCCGGATGGATCAATCACGCTGACAAGCGGCACGCTCGCGCACCGCCCGTAAATGCAGTGTCCGCACCGCGAACACTGCCGGAGAGCCCCTGAGCATATGCCTCTATAGAGGTAGACGTCACTACCTTGCAGCACGCTCGCGTGCGCGTCCATTTTCCAGGTCCACGACCGCCGATAGTCAGAGATGGCTGCCTATGGTCAAAGTCCCCCATTGTCGCCGACCTCCTGCGCCCTGCTCCCTTCTGAATGCGCTTCGCCTCACGTCAACAAAAGGGGTGCCGTGCGCGTAGCCGTACGAAACGAAACTTACCGACGGCGTCCAAGAGACGCACGATTTCCTGGCCACGACGCATTCGGTCACTCCCTTGCTCTAGGGAGACTTGCAAATAGTCAACAGGAGAAATGATGCAAGCACAAGTAGGAACGCTTACCGAGAAGTTCGAAACGACCGCGGCAGGACAAAAGAGCGCGATGGTCGCTGTCTACGCCACTCACGAAGAAGCCGAGAAAGCGGTTCGCGAACTCCAGGGATCTGGAATCGACATGCGGAAGCTATCGATCGTCGGCAAAGACTATCACACGGAAGAAGACGTCGTCGGCTATTACACAACCGGCGACCGCATGAAATCGTGGGGCAAGACCGGCGCCTTCTGGGGCGGAATATGGGGAATGCTCTTCGGGTCGGCCTTCTTTCTGATTCCCGGAGTGGGGCCGCTGCTCGCCGCGGGGCCTCTGGTGATTTGGATCGTGGGCGCGCTCGAAGGGGCCGCGCTGGTGGGCGGACTGAGCGCGTTGGGCGCCGCCCTTTACAGCATCGGGATTCCGAAAGACAGCGTTATCGAATATGAGACGCAGATCAAGGCCGGTAAATTCGTGGTCATCGTTCACGGCTCTCCGAGCGAAGTGGATAAGACGAAGAATACGCTCGCAGGGACTACGCAACACAGCGTGAACGTATACGCCTGTAAGGCTTAGAAGTCAGTGCTCAAAACGGTAGCATTGCGGTGTGAAGGAGCGATATCCGGTGAGCCTATCTCAGGAGCCTAAACTGCCTCCACCAGATCCAGATCCGGAAGGGGATCGAACCGAGCCACCGCGTGGGAGCGAACCGGATGAGCCCGGACCTGACGTTATTGATCCAGGCCCGGAACCGCTTCTGGCTTGAGCGTTATGGGGACGGAGAATTGTGATGGTCTTCCCGCAACATCGTTATTGAGCATCCCACCAATGAGCCCGAGCGCTACTCTATTCAAGTTCTTACTGCCGAGGTTCGCCTAAATGCCATTCCCGCAAGGAAACTCTTTTGCCTTATCGACCAATTCAGTTCGGGCGCACGCTCCGCAATCTTCGGGAGTCTACGGCATATTTAACGGAAGTCAGTGGATCTATGTGGGTGACAGCAGCGACATTCAGCGCAGACTGCTGGCTCACATCGACGATACCGAGGCCTACCTCAAGAGGTTCAGTCCGACCGGATTCAGCTTTGAGCTTCAGCCCGAGGCGTTGCGAGAAGCTCGCCGAGACGCCCTGATCCTGGAGTTACCTGTGCAGTTCAACCAACACGACCCTCATCCCTGATCTCAGGAGCATCGCCAATCGGCCTCGTATTGCGCCGATTCACGATGGCTCGCGAGGTATTCGTCCGCCCGGCGGGCTGCGTATTCCTTGGCCGATTCCAAGGAGCTTTGCACCTCGTGCTGGTGAACACAGGGCTGTTCCAGTCGATGGTCCTCCACGAAAACGGTGAACTCATTCGAAGCGGCGGTGGCTTGGAGTCGCAGTTCGAGAGGTCCGTATTCCGAACGACAACCATTTTGAAGTTCCATGATGCCTTAGCCGTGGGCCCATCATATTTCCCCGACGCGCTGAACACTGCAATTCCATACCCGATCCGAACGTATTGCTTGAACTGGGTCGATCGTACGATGACCCGCAAAAAAGGGCATATCGGGTCAAGCCCTTGCTTTTTCAGAGGGCGAAAAACATATCGTGGTGATGGCGCCAGAGGACAAATGCCTCGCGCATGGCCTCACTGCTCAGGGAAGCTGAGATCGTGGTCCCAAACGAGCGCAGCCTGAGAGTTGTTCTCAAGCCGATTCCTCATCTTTGCGGCTTTCTGGAGGCGAATATCCTTTCGCTTCGCGCTCCTGCTTCTTCCGCTTCGCATCCAGGGCGTCGCAGCACTTCAGGCAGACGGGGATGTCACGATCATAAAGTTCAGTTTCCGCTTTGCACGAATAGCACTGCATGACTCGGCCTCTACTGAAAAGTGAGGGTCACGGCCTGTACGGCTCCCACAATTTTCAGATAGAACCTGATGAGCACGTGAAGGTCCTACGTATAGCTATTCAACGCAAAGGAAATAGTCCGTGAGCTCGGGCCGGGTAATCCTGGGCCGCCATTTTGGGTTGGGTTTGAAACTGTGCCAGGGCCGATACGTTGGTGTTGCGCGTGCTTGCATCAAAGGCACCATGACACATAAGATGCAAGCCGCCGTTGTTGAGGCCTTCGGAAAGCCTTTGGTGTTGAGGGAAGTTGACGTTCCCTCCCCGCTGGTAGGACAGATCCTGGTGAAGACCGAAGCCTGCGGTGTGTGCCACACGGATCTGCATGCCGCGCATGGCGACTGGCCGCTGAAGCCTTCGCTGCCGTTCATTCCTGGCCATGAAGCCATTGGTATCGTGGCCGCCGTCGGCGCGGGAGTGACCATCGTCAAAGAGGGAGACCGCGTTGGCGTGCCGTGGCTGTATTCGGCCTGCGGGCATTGCGAATATTGCCTGGCGGCATGGGAAACGGTGTGCGCCGAGGCACAGTTCGGCGGTTATACCAGAAACGGTGGCTTTGCGGAATACCTTCTCGCCGACCCAAATTACGTTGCGCACGTGCCTGCCGGTCTCGCCGCCGAAGCTGCCGCGCCCCTGATCTGCGCGGGCATCACGACGTATAAGGGAATCAAGCAGACGCAAGCGAGGCCGGGCGAATGGGTCGCGATCTCCGGAGCCGGCGGGCTGGGACATCTGGCCGTCCAATATGCCAAGGCCATGGGACTGTTCGTCTGCGCGATCGACATCGATGACCGGAAGCTGGCGCACGCGAAAAGCCTGGGCGCCGATGTTGTCGTCAATGCCAAGGCCGGCGATCCGGCGGCTGCCGTGAAGAAGGAAACCGGCGGCGGAGCTCATGGAGTCTTGATTACAGCCCCTTCGCTCATCGCGTTCAAGCAGGGCATCGGCATGACCCGTAAGCTTGGCACGTGTGTTCTGGTCGGACTGCCGCCGGGCGAATTTCCGGTTCCCCTTTTCGATGTCGTCGCCAACTGCATTACCGTCCGTGGTTCGTTCGTCGGCACGCGCAGCGATATGGCGGAGGCCCTGGCATTCGCGGTCCAAGGCAAAGTCAAAGCGGACATCGAGCTGCAGCCTCTGTCGTCCATCAATGGGATCTTCGATCGGCTCGAGCACGGCGATGTACCGTCACGCGTGGTTCTCGATTTCGCTCGACGTGAATCGAAAAGCGGCTCTCGCGAGGAAGGTCAGCATTCGAAGCCGGAACCCGTGTTCGTCGGGTGAACGAGCGAATTCCGGCGGCGGAGAATCCTCTGCGGAACGATCTGCGGGACGGAAGGAAGAATAGCGCGTCATCCCCCAATTTGGGGCAAACCCGGCGTCGCTGGAGCGTCAATTGACCACCCGTGGTCGTGCGCTCCCCTTCCATCTGGTTCCAAATGTTGACCTTCCCCCTGGGCTTCTACTTGCCTCCTGGACCTCTGAAGCGAACCGAATGTCCACTCACGTGGAAGCGCCAGCTGAAGGACGCTTGAGTTGGAATAAAGACCGAAGTCGAGGAGTTCTCCACGATGTTAAGGAATGCCAAAGATCTGCACGGCTGTAGTATCCGGGCGACGGACGGCGAGATAGGGACGATCGATCAATTTTACTTCGACGACGACACGTGGACCATCCGTTATCTGACGGCAAACACCGGCAATTGGTTGGCGGGACGGCTCGTGCTCATTTCGCCTTTTTCCGTCGCCGGCCGTCCCGATTGGGGCGAAATGCGGATCAATGTCGCACTGACAAAAGAGCAGGTGCGGAATAGTCCCGATCTGAACGCGCATCTGCCTGTTTCCCGGCAGAACGAGATTGCGTACCTCGGGTATTACGGGTATCCGTTCTATTGGGGTAGTTCTGATTTCTCAGGTCCGTTGGCAAGCCCTGTGGGCCTCATGGAGGCGGAGCCTCCTTCCCTCGGGGCTCCGCTTGAGTTTCGCGGGGAAGCCTCCGGAGATTCGCATCTACGCAGCGCCCAGGAATTGACCGGCTATGACATTGACTCCGCCGATGGCGAGATCGGTCACCTGGACGGATTTGTCTTCGACGACGAAACCTGGGCGATCCACTACATCGAAGTGGCCACGCGGAATTGGTGGCCCGGGAAAAAAGTTCTGGTTGCGCCTTCCTGGATCGAGCGAATGAGTTGGGAAGATTCTAAGGTCTACGTGAAGCTCACGCGGGAGGCCATCCAGAGTGCACCGGAGTATCTGGAGTACGAGCCGATTTCGCGCGAATACGAAGCTCGCCTCTATTTTCACTACGGGAAACCGCCCTATTGGCCGGAGACATAACACGATGGGAACCACAACGCTTACGCCGGAACTTCTCGAAAAGATGAATCGCTATTGGCGCGCCGCTAACTATTTGTCGGTCGGCCAAATTTATCTGTACGACAATCCATTACTGCGGGAGCCTTTACAGTTGTCGCACGTCAAGCCATTGGTGGTCGGGCATTGGGGCACAACGCCGGGTCAGAATTTCATCTATCTGCATTTGAACCGGGTCATCAATAAATACGACCTGGATATGTTCTATATCGCCGGGCCCGGTCATGGAGGTCCGGCGATCGTAGGCAATGTTTATCTTGAAGGAACGTGGAGCGACATTTATCCGAATGTCACGAAAGACGAAGCCGGGCTGAAAACGTTGTTCAAGCAGTTCTCGTTCCCCGGCGGGATATCGAGCCACGTAGCTCCGACGACGCCGGGGTCGATTCACGAAGGCGGCGAACTCGGATATTCGTTGAGCCACGCCTTCGGAGCCGCGTTCGACAATCCTGATCTGATCGTCGCCTGCGTCATTGGAGACGGCGAAGCGGAAACGGGTCCGCTCGCGACCGCCTGGCAATCGAACAAATTTCTCAATCCCGTCACCGATGGAGCGGTGCTGCCGATCCTCCACCTCAACGGATATAAGATCAGCAACCCGACAGTGCTTGCCCGCATCGAGCACGAAGAGTTAGAGCAATTCCTAAAAGGGTGCGGCTGGACGCCTTACTTCGTCGAAGGCGACGATCCCGACACCATGCACGAACTCATGGCCGCCACGATGGAAAAGGCGATCGAGAATATCCGGCACATTCAAAGCAACGCCCGAAGTTCGAACCAATCCCATCGTCCGCGCTGGCCGATGATCGTTCTCCGATCGCCGAAAGGCTGGACCGGACCGAAGGTCGTCGACGGCCTCCAAATCGAAGGCACCTTTCGAGCGCACCAAGTGCCGTTGCTCGTGGATTCCGACCATCCCCAGCATGTTCCGCTGCTCGAAAGCTGGATGAAAAGTTACAAACCCGAAGAACTGTTCGATGAACAGGGCCGGCTCCTGCCGGAACTGGCGGAACTCGCACCGAAAGGCGACCGGCGGATGGGCGCCAATCCGCATGCCAACGGCGGAGCCCTGCTGCGCGACCTGCGGATGCCGGATTTTCAGCTTCACGCCGTGGACGTTCCGTCTCCCGGCTCCGTCGATGCCCAAGATACGCTGGTGCTCGGTCAGTTCCTGCGCGATGTGGCCGCGCTGAATCAGGATCAGCATAATTTCCGCATCTTCGGTCCGGATGAAACCGTTTCGAATCTTCTGGGCGCGGTTTTTGAGGTCACCAACCGCCAGTGGGACGCTCGAAAGGTGAGCGGCGACGAATTCCTTGCGCCCTCCGGTCAGGTGCTCGATTCGATGCTGAGCGAACACCAGTGCGAGGGCTGGCTCGAAGGATATCTGCTGACTGGCCGTCACGGTCTGTTCAATAGCTACGAAGCGTTCATTCGCATCGTAGATTCGATGTTCAGTCAGCATGCGAAATGGCTGAAGGTCACGTCGGAACTGCCGTGGCGGCGAAAGATCGCCTCTTTAAATTATCTGCTCGCCTCGCACGTTTGGCAGCAGGATCACAACGGATTCACTCATCAGGATCCCGGATTTCTCGATCACGTCATTAATAAGAAGGCCGACATTGTGCGCGTGTACCTGCCGCCCGATGCCAATTGTCTTTTGTCTGCATTCGATCACTGCTTGCGCAGCCGGAATTACGTCAACGTCGTGGTGGCCGGCAAGCATGCGCTTCCTCAATGGCTGAGCATGGACGCCGCGGTCATGCATTGCACCGAAGGAATTGGAATCTGGCAATGGGCCAGTAATGACCAGGACGCCGAGCCCGACGTAGTGTTGGCCTGTTGTGGAGATACACCGACGCTGGAGATTCTCGCCGCCGTTTCCATTCTGCGCGAACATCTACCCAATTTGAAAATCCGCGTGATCAACGTGGTCGATCTCATGAAGCTCCAGTCGGCGAGCGAACACCCGCACGGACTGAGCGAGACAGACTACGATTCTCTTTTCACGAAGGACAAACACATTATCTTTGGTTTCCACGGATACCCATGGTTGGTCCACCGGCTGACGTACCGGCGCACGAACCGGAATTTGCATGTTCGCGGCTATAAGGAAGAAGGAACGATTACAACCGCGTTCGATATGCGTGTGCAAAATGACCTCGACCGGTTTCACCTGGTGCAGGACGTCGTCGATCGTCTGCCTCAGCTCGGGGCGAAGGGCGCCTATCTGAAGCAGATGGTTCAGGACAAGCTGATCGAGCATAAGCTTTACATCGATAAGCATGGCGAAGACATGCCGGAGATCCGCAACTGGAAATGGCCGGGCAGTGCGCCTTCGGACCGGAAATCGCACCTCGAAAAACCCACTGCGCGAGAACGTGAGGCGCTTCTTCAAAAGTAAATGAGCGATCAAGCCAGCCTCTCGCATCAGGGCGCCGTCGTTTCCGTGCGGGGCAGTGTCGTCGACGTGCGTTTCGAGGAAAACCTGCCGCCTATTTATACGGTGCTGCGCGGAGGAGCCGGGGGCAAGATCGTCATCGAGGTGATGGAACAGCTCGATGCGCGCCGCGTGCGCGGGATTGCCATGACACCCACGCAGGGTCTGAGCCGGGGAATGCCGGTGGAAGACACGGGCCTTCCGTTGCGAGTGCCGGTCGGCAAAGAAATCATTTCCCGGATGTTCGACGTCTTCGGCACGGCCATCGATCGTCAACCCGCTCCTTCGAATACGCAATGGCGAACGGTGCATCGGGCTCCGCCACCTTTATCGGAACGATCCACGAAATCGGAGATTTTCGAGACGGGTATCAAAGCGATTGATGTGCTCGTCCCGCTGGAACGCGGCGGCAAAGCGGGCCTCTTCGGCGGCGCGGGAGTCGGCAAGACGGTGCTTCTCACCGAGATGATCCACAATATGATCGGTCACCAGCACGGGGTGAGCATCTTCTGTGGGATCGGCGAGCGATGCCGCGAAGGGGAGGAACTCTATCGCCAGATGAAAGAGGCCGGTGTCCTGAAGGACATGGTGATGGTCTACGGCCAGATGAACGAGCCGCCCGGCAGCCGATTCCGTGTAGGGCACGCGGCGTTGACCATGGCCGAGTACTTCCGCGACGACGAACACCGGGACGTCCTCTTGTTGATCGACAACATATTCCGGTTCATCCAGGCCGGTATGGAAGTATCGGGATTAATGGGGCAGATGCCTTCACGACTCGGCTATCAGCCTACGATGAGCACGGAATTGTCGGGACTGGAGGAACGTATCGCCAACACGCATGCGGGAGCCATCACGTCGATTCAAGCAGTGTATGTGCCGGCGGACGATCTGACTGACCCAGCGGCTGTTCACGTTTTTTCGCATCTGACGGCCTCCATCGTACTTTCGCGCAAGCGCGCGAGCGAAGGCCTCTATCCGGCGATCGATCTGCTGCAGTCGAGTTCAAAAATGGCAACGCCCGGAATCGTTGGAGCGCAGCATTACAATCTGGCGCAGGAAATCCGGAAGACGCTGGCTCAATACGAGGACCTCAAGGACATCGTCGCGATGCTCGGCTTGGAGCAGCTTTCGCCGGAGGACCGCAAGGTCGTCGCCCGGGCCCGGCGTCTCGAGCGCTTTCTCACGCAGCCATTTTTCACGACGGAGCAATTTAGCGGGATTCCGGGGAAGCTCGTCAGCCTGAAAGATTCGCTGGACGGCTGCGAACGTATTCTGCGCGACGAGTTCAAGGATTACCCGGAGAGTGCGCTCTACATGATCGGAGCGATTGGCGAGGCTCAAAAGCCTGACGCAGGATCCAAGCCGGCACCGGCTAAATCGGCGCACTAAATCCTATGAACTTGAAAATCCTTCTTCCTTTCGAAATCTTCGCGGAAAAGACGGATGTGCTGCGCGTCGTAGCCGAGACTCAGGAAGGATCTTTCGGCCTTCTGCCTCACCGTCTGGATTGCGTGGCGGCGCTTGTACCTGGGATTTTAACGTACGAAACGAAAACCGAGGGTACGATTTATCTCGCCGTCGATGAAGGCGTGCTCGTGAAAACGGGACCCGACGTGCTTGTCTCCGTGCGCCAAGCCATCGGCGGAACGGATCTAGGCCAGCTGCACGAGGCGGTGAAGGGCAGGTTCTTGAAGCTCGATCAACAGGAGCGGTTGGTTCGCGACGCGATGGCGAAAATGGAAGGCAGTCTTGCTCAACGGTTCGCCGAGTTTCAACATGAGCGATGAACCACAGAGGCAATCTCCCGGGACGGAGACGCTTTTTTCGCGGCAGGTCGGCTCAAAGGCGGCTCGTAAACTCAGAATACAGCGCCGGGGTAAGCAAAGCGTGTGGTTTGGACTGGGCATGTCGGGACTCATCGGCTGGTCGGTTGCGGTGCCGACAATTGTGGGCGCAATGGTCGGCGTGTGGTTGGACCGCCATCATCCCGGGGCTCAGTCGTGGACGCTGATGCTGCTGGCCGCCGGACTGGTTATCGGCTGTGCGAACGCCTGGCACTGGGTAGCCGAGGAGGACAAGGCGATGCGCGAGCCTGACGAGAAACCGGAGGACAAACATGAGTGAAGCGCCAACCATTCTTTTAGCCCTTCTCGCGGGCGTCGTCCTGGGGACCATTTTCTATGGAGGTCTGTGGTGGACGATCCAGAAAGGCTGCGCGTCCGAACTGCCGGCGGTCTGGTTTTCCGCCAGCTTTCTTGTGCGAACCGCCTGCGCGGTAGCGGGTTTCTATTTCGTCTCGCACGGCGATTGGCGGCGATTGACGAGTTGCCTGCTTGGCTTCCTCGTCGCGCGAGTTCTGGTGACGCGATTCACGCGCCTGCCGCGTGAAAGAAGAACCCAAACTCTCGACCACGATGGTGCGCGATGAATCTCACTTCCGATCAGCTGATTTTTTGGCAGCACGGCATTTTCAAGCTGAACGAAACCGTCGTCATTACATGGATCCTGATGATCGTGATGGCAACAGGCTCGAAACTAATCACCCGCAAACTCGCGACCGAAGGAACGATCTCACGCTGGCAAAGCTTACTGGAAATCGTGGTTACGACCATTCAAAAACAGATCCAGGACGTAGGTCTGGACCAGCCGCAAAAATATCTCGCATTCCTCGGCACGCTTTTCTTGTTCGTCGCCGTCTCCAGCCTCTGCACCGTCGTCCCCGGATATCAGCCGCCAACCGGCTCGTTATCCACCACGGCGGCGCTCGCCCTGTGTGTATTCATCGCGGTGCCGTTGTTCGGCATCAGCGAGCAGGGTTTGTGGGGCTATCTGAAGACCTACACGCAGCCGACCATCATCATGCTGCCGTTCAATATCATCAGCGAACTCTCGCGCACGCTGGCTTTGGCCGTTCGTCTGTTCGGCAACATGATGAGCGGTGCGATGATCGTCGGCATTCTGTTAACCATCACACCGCTGCTCTTCCCCATTATCATGACGGCGCTTGGTTTGCTCACCGGTATGGTGCAGGCCTACATCTTTACGATTCTGGCGGCGGTTTATATCGCGGCCGCCACGCGTGTACGAAATCCGCAGGCTGTTTCTCAGACCCAGCCTGCCACCTAGAAAAATGAAATCGCTCCCCAATAAGAGGAATTTATATGGATAGCAGCACTCTCGTCGCCATCGTATCCATCGCCACCGCCGGTCTCACCATCGGTGTCGGCTGCATGTGCCCGGCTCTTGGCGAAGGCCGGGCCGTGGCCACCGCTCTCACTTCGCTCGCTCAGCAACCGGATGCCTCCGCCACCATTACTCGGACGCTCTTCGTGGGTTTAGCGATGATCGAGTCCCTGGCGATTTATTGCTTCGTCGTCTCGATGATTCTCATCTTCGCCAACCCCTTCTGGACGCATGTCATCGCGCAGGGTGGAGGCAAGTGAGCGATGCTCATCGACTGGTTCACCGTCGGAGCGCAGGCGCTGAACTTCCTGATCCTGGTGTGGCTGATGAAGCGCTTCCTGTACAAGCCGATTCTCAACGCCATCGACGCACGGGAAAAGGGCATCGCCCTGAAACTTGCCGATGCCGAGGCAAAAGAAGCGGAAGCCAAAAGAGAGCGCGACAATTTTCAGGCCAAGAGCAAAACCTTCGACGAACAATGTGGCGCTCGGCTCGCCAAAGCCACGGAGGAGGCGAAAACCGAGCGCGAGCGTCTGATCGAGGAGGCGCGGAAAGAGTCTGACAGCGGGCGAGCGGCGCAGACGGCCGCCTTGCAAAACGATCTCACAAGATTGGGCGACCGGATCACCCGCGCCGCTCAGGACGAAGTATTTGCCATTGCGCGGAAGACGCTTGCGGACTTGGCCGACAGGAGTCTCGAGGAACGGATGGCCGCCGTCTTCACGCGCCGCCTCGGGGAGATGGACGCGAAAGCGAAAGAGACTCTGGCTCTGGCCCTGAAGTCGCCGTCCGGCACGGCCCTTGTCAAAAGCGCCTTTGATCTGCCGGACGCGCAGAAGGCGGCGATCCAGAACGCGCTCAATGAGACATTCTCGGCCGACGTTCGAGTGCGCTTCGAAACGGCGCCCGGCGTCGTCTGCGGAATCGAACTCACGGCTAACGGGCAGAAGATCGGTTGGAGCATAACCGACTATCTGGGCTCGCTCGACCGGCAAGTACGTGCGCTTTTGGAGACCCGGCCAGCGCCGGTCGCACCTTTGGCCCAGACTCATCCCGTAGAGCGCACTGACCGGGACGGGGCGAAGCCGGCACCGGCGGGAGCGGCCGTGAAATCCACGCCCGCCGAGATCAAATGAACCCCTCGCCCGGAATGTTACAGAGCGCCGTCGATCGCACTTTCACCTGCGTACGTCAGGCTCTCGATGACTTTCGTCCGGCGTTGACGCCCCGGGAAATCGGCATCGTCAAGAACGTCTCCACCGGCATCGCCACTGTTTCCGGCCTTCCCGGCGTCGGCTATGACGAGTTGGTGACGTTCCCCGGCGGTTTGTTGGGCATAGCGTTCAACGTAGACGAGGACGAAGTCGGCGTCATCCTGCTCGGCGACTATCAGCATCTGCACGCGGGCGACGAGGTCGAACGCACGGGGCGCGTTATGGACGTCGGCGTGGGCGATGGCCTCCTGGGACGTATCATCGACCCTTTGGGCCGGCCACTTGACGGCAAGGGGGCGGTCGCCATCGAGAAGCGCTTGCCGGTTGAACGTCCAGCGCCGCCCATTATGGACCGCGCGTCCGTCAGCGTACCCTTACAGACGGGTTTGAAGGTCGTCGACGCGCTGATCCCGATCGGACGAGGCCAACGTGAATTGATTCTGGGCGATCGCCAGACCGGCAAGACGGCGATCGCGGTCGACACAATCCTGAACCAACGCGGACAAAACGTGGTGTGTGTCTATTGCGCGATCGGCCAGCGCGCTTCCGCCGTTGCCAAGGTCGTGGCCAATCTCAGCGAGAAAGGCGCGATGGATTACACGGTGGTGGTGGTTGTCGAAGGCAATAACGCGCCCGGCCTGGTTTACACCACGCCGTATGCGGCAACGAGCATCGCGGAATACTTCATGGAGAAGGGACGCGACGTGCTCATCGTGTACGACGACCTTACGCACCACGCCCGCGCCTATCGTGAGCTTTCTCTGCTTCTCCGCCGTCCACCCGGGCGCGAGGCGTTTCCGGGCGATATCTTTTATATCCATTCGCGGATGCTCGAACGCTCCACGCATTTGTGCAAAGAAAAGGGCGGTGGTTCGCTTACGGCTCTCCCCATTATCGAAACCGACGCGCAGGATATTTCGGCTTACATCCCCACCAATCTCATCTCGATCACCGACGGTCAGATTTACCTCTCGCCTGGTTTATTCGAGTTGGGAATTCTTCCGGCGGTGGATGTAGGCAAATCCGTCTCGCGAGTGGGCGGAGAGGCGCAACGGGCGGCCTATCGCGACGTCGCAGCAAATCTTAAACTGGCCTACTCGCAATTCGAGGAGCTCGAGAGCTTTGCCAAGTTCGGTACGCGCCTGGACGAATCAACCCGGAAAATTATCGACCATGGCCAGCGGATTCGCGCGTGTCTCAAACAGACGGAATCGGAACCCGTGTCTATCGTCGAACAGATTGTCGTGCTCCTCGCGTTGACGGCCGGCCTCTTCGACGCGGTGCCGCTTGAGAGAACCCCGGAGGCGGAGGGCGCACTGCGGAAGGCCGCGGCGGAGTTATCCAGCGATGTCGCGGAACGCCTCGCATCGGCTGAGAAATTGAGCAACCCCGATCGCAAAACAATTGTGGATGTAGCCACGAAGGTGCTCGCTGCTTTTCAGCCTAAGCCGGAGAACGCAACTGCGACCAAGGTTGCATCATGAGTGGAACATCATGAGCGGGACCATGCAGAGCTTGCGCCACAAGATCGACGGCGCAGGGGACCTCCAGGGCGTAGTGCGTTCCATGAAGGCACTGGCGGCTTCGAGCATCGGCCAGTACGAAAACGCGGTTCGCTCCCTGGACGAATATTACCGCACGGTTGAACTCGGATTGGCTGCGTGTTTCCGGAAGGCGGGCCCGAACGCGCAGTTCGCCACATTCTTCGATGAGCCCCACTTACGCGACGCGAGACCAAGCGGTGCTGTCGTTTTTGGCTCCGACCAGGGTCTCGTGGGCCGCTTTAATGAAGTCGTAGTGGGCTCTGCCGTCGACTCGCTAAAGGATTTGCCGGGCAAACTAGTGAAAGTCTGGGCCGTCGGAGATCGCGCTCACGCGCTTGTGGAAGAAGCCGGTCTCGCGCCCGTCCGCCTGTTGTCCATCCCTAGTTCCGTCGACGCGATCACGCTCCTGATTGGTCAGATCCTCATCGAAATCGAGGCTGCTCGCGAGGAGGAAGGCGTCGTGGATGTTTATGTTTTTCACAATCACCCTAAATCCGGCGCCGTATATGAACCAACAGAGCGGCGGCTGTTGCCGCTCGATGGCGCTTGGAAAAACAAACTGGCTGCGCTGCGCTGGCCAACTAAGCAGGTGCCCGAAGTTATCGAAGGCGGCACGCCGGCCCTTCCGGCATTCATCCGGGGCTACCTGTTTGTTCTGCTCTTTCAAGCATGTGCGGAATCGCTTGCGAGCGAAAACGCCAGCCGCCTGGCCGCCATGCAACGGGCTGAGAAAAACATTGAAGACATACTGGAAACGCTGAACCGGACGTTTCATCGCGTTCGACAGGAATCCATCGACGAGGAGTTGTTCGACGTCGAGTCTGGTTTCGAGGCTTTGAGAAGACGAGGTCATCGCGTCTAGCCGTTGAGCCACTCGGCTACCGGCGCATGGCCGGCCAGTGTTCATTACTGAACGGGCGCGTACCCTTCGAGTGAATGATCGTGAGCGGCGTAGTACTTACCGGCATCATTGAGGTCCGGCTTGCCTTCCGTCACATGACAGAACGCGCAGCTTTTGACTTCTTTTGTCGCATACTCAGGCTTCGCGCCGGACGGAGTCACGACGATCCACAACGCGCCGGTTGTCAAAACCGCGGCGGGAATCACGTTCTTTAAGATTTTCAGCATTGCCGGTCACTACCTCGATCAACTCCGCTGCAATTGCTTCGCCGACTGCGTATTCAAAGGCGGATTTTCCGATTCGAGCGCGCCGAGCTCCCCGCAACTGCGTCAGGGACAGTCCCTATCGTGGCCATCCCTGGTCGAACGACCGGATATCGTTATTTCGCTTGCACGGCATTCTGTTCGTGATCGAGCTCGTCACCGGGCGGAAGGGATGGGTGTCCGGTAACGGCATGCGATCTGGATCGCATGCCTTGCCGATGGTCCGGCCGTCGTGCGATGCGCGTTATCGGGAGAGGCCCCGCCCTTCGAGGGGAGGAGAAAGTTAGTTTTCCGATCCGCCTCGGCGACAAACGAACCCAGCGATCAGTCCGATGGCCGCACCCAGTGCGAGACTGGCAATGGGATGCCGGCGGATTGTGTGCCTTAATTCAGTCACGAGATCTTCTCCTTCAAAGGCGCGCACGTAGGCTGCCGTCGTGTCCAGTTTCCCTCCGGCTCCGTTCGCCAGATCGCTGAGCGCCGCGGCTCCATGCTTCCCGGCACTACGTACCGAGTCTGCGGCGCTTTCGAGGGACTCGGCCGTCTGTTCGCGAACGCAGTCTGTTTGTTCCGTATCTAAACGTCCAGTCATGTTAAGCTCCCTGCCCCGTGACGCGGGGCGACGGTTTGTCGGAAATCAGGAAATCTGCGTTCGCTTCGCCCGCCGATGCGATGTCATCGGCGCCCGTATTCTTCAAAAGATCTTTCGCCCGCTTCACCCATTCGGAACTATCGCAATGGACGGACAGCAGGATGCCTCCCTCTTTGATGCGGCCTTCGTAGCGCTTGGCTTCGTATTCGGGCATACCCATCCCGATCAACGCGCCGACAATCGAGCCCACCGCTCCGCC
>CAVOJS010000004.1:0-372006 GCA_963696335.1 Terriglobia bacterium | reverse complement strand
AATGCGCGTTAGGCGTGATCGCCGCGCACATTTCAACGAAATGCCGACTTTACGTCCAAGCGGACGCGTTTATGAGAGGCCAAGCGATTGATTTCAGGGACTCGAGTGGAGAGTAAAAAAGTACCATTTGTGAGACGTTGTCGCATCATTCTCCTGGGAGCTTGCCCGAGGCATCCACCGTCGTTAGTTGATTTACGGCGGATTTCCCCGCGCGGCTGGAGGGTATGATCAGACGTAGGGAACTAATGGCTCCGATGCGCTTACTCGCTCCTGTCCTATTCGCTCTTGCCGCTTCCGCTTCCGCCCAGATTATCGACTATCACCAGCACCTCTATAGTCCCGTCGCTGGCGCGATCTCCGTCGGTGGCTGGAAGGGAGTCAGCGCTGACGAACTCATCTCCCTCATGGACGAAGCGCACATCTCGCGAGCCGTCGTTCTTTCCACAGCATACTCCCTCGCGAATCCGCACAAGCCACCCGTTCCCAATGAACGCGAAGCCGTCCGCATCGATAATGACTGGACCAGCGCCCAGGTTGCAAGGCACGCCGACCGCCTCACCGGTTTCTGCTCCGTCAACCCCCTCAGGTCCTACGCCATACAGGAAATCAACCGTTGCGCGAAGGACCCTAACCTCCGCACCGGCCTGAAACTGCATTTCGGCAATTCCGACGTCGATATCGACAATCCCGCGCATCTGGCGCAACTGAAGCGGATCTTCCGCTCCGCCAACCGCAACCGAATGGCGATCGTCGTTCACGCTCACTCCAATGTAAATCTCAATCGACCGTACGGCGCACGCGAAGCCCGTGTCTTCCTCGAACAACTTTTGCCCGAAACCCCGAATGTGACCGTCGTGCTTGCACATATGGCCGGTGCCGGCGTTTTCGATCAATCCACTCAGCAGGCTTCCGCCGTCTATGCCGAAGCCATCGCCCGTCACGATCCCCGCGTTCGCAACCTTTATTTCGATGCCTGCATTTCCGCGGACGCCGCCGAAGCTCCTCTGCTGGCCCAGCGCATCCGCGAGATCGGAGTCTCCCGCATCTTCTACGGCAGCGACGCTCCCGTCGAAGGTAACCTTCCGGCCGACGCTCTCGCGCGCTGGCACACGTTCCCCCTCAACGCCGAAGAGTTCCACGCCATCGAAACGAACCTCGCCCCGTTTCTGCAGCCTTCCCGCCCCGATAGGCGCTGAGAGCTACCAAGCTCGCTGGGCGGGCGTCCTCAAATGAATTCTTTTGTCGCAAAGGACTTTTCGCAACTTCGGTTTTGTCACTTGGCCGCACAACGCGCGACTCACGAAAGCGCCGCCGTCGAGCCGAAAGACGTCAGCTTCCGATGATGGCAACTATCGGGCGCGAAGGACGCGTAGCGAACTACTTCGCCAGTGCCGGCAGCGTCGTGAACGTCAGCGCCGGAGGAGAGCGAATTCCCAGTACGTTGAGTTGCGCGCCGGCGGGCGTGTCGAATTCCAAGGTGCCGGGAATGCCCGCCGTCGACGGAAACTGAGTCGCCAACATAAAAGATGTGTGGCCGTTGGCCGCGAGCGGAATCGTCGCGGTTCCGACTTGTGCGCCGGCATCGTCGCGGATAATCACGGGAACCGTTATCGCCTGCGAGGAAACCGTACTGACCGCGACGCCCGTCGCCGTGCCGTTGGTGTTATCGAACGCCAGAAGATACGACTCTGCATTCCGTGTTTCCAAGGGAACGGCAGCTTCCTGGCCGTTGGGATTGTAACGGAAGATCTCATACCCACTGATGCCGCTCCCCGCCAGCTGAGCCGAGCCAGTCGACAGCGCGGTTCCGAGTGCGCCCGATGTCGTGATCCACAAGGATTGATAGGCGGCCAGCGATTGTGTGACGGAGGAGGCCGTGGAGGCCGTCCCGTTCTGCGGGAACGAAAGCGGGAGCGGCAGCGGATTTCCGTTGTTGTCGAAGAAGCTCAACTGCGCTTGCTCCGTGACGTTCTGCGTGTTGAACAACAGGAATGTGCTCTCCCATCCGTCGCCGGAGGCAACGTGGGCCATCGATCCGCCTCCGCTGGTGTTGGTGGGCAACGGTGTCGGAATTGCGGGAAGCGTCGTCAGCGTTCCGGGTGGCGTGTAGCGCATGCCCAGAACACTGATTTCCGAATAAATGACATTTACACTGAATGGACCTCCGGAAACGACATCAGGGGCGTTGAAGATCGCGGTGCCACGGATATTCGCCGTCACCGGAAATTGTGCCGGCAAAATGAAAGATGTGTGCCCGTTCGGGGGCACCGTAATCGACTCCGTGCCGGTTCCGATCAGGGCGCCGGTGTCGTCGAGCAGCGTCACTCCAACGTCGCTCCCTCCACCCGCAGAAGCCCTTTGCAGCGCGACGCCGGTTTGCACGCCGTTCGTGTTGTCAAACGCCAGTGCGACGGGGCCGTAGCCCCCTATGAGCACCTGTAGGGGCACCACGGCTTCCTGCGCGCTGGGATCGAAGTGATAAATCGCGAATCCGTCAACCGCACTGGTGGACGTCATGGCCGCCGATCCTTCCAGATAGGGCACGTTCGCCGGACCCGACGCCTCCACCACCGATAAGCCGTTGCCTGGAATTGGTTGCACGATCGAGGCCTCCGTGACGGCAGCGACGGAGGGCTGCTGGGGAAGCGTGAGCGGCAACGCCAAAGGATTACCGCTGTCGTCGGCAAAAGTTAATGTTGCCGCGCCCGCGAGTGTCTGCTTGTTGACCAGAGCGAAGGTCGTTCTCCATCCGCCCTCTGCGACCAGATGCGGCATGAAACCGAAATTCGAGATCAATCCAGCCCCTTCCTGGATGCTCTCGCTGACTCCCGCGACAGTGATGGCCCAGCTGCGAGAGGTCGCGGTATAGTTAGGTTCGACCGTGAGCGCCACTCCACCGCTTCCGATGCCACCGCTTCCGGACTGCGAGCCGAAAGGCCTTATCCAAGGCGGCAGATTCTCTATCGTCCAGGCGCACCCAGGATCCACGGACACCATGAACGACGCGATGCCGCCGGACTGGTTCAGCTGGTTCACGGTGCCGCTTCCGGTCGGGCTCGTCACTACGGGATTGCAAGTAGGCGGCGACTGCGCCCACGCGAGTCCGACGGTGATCGATAAAACACAGAGCGCGATAGCGGGAAGCCTTCTGGGCGGCATAGTAGGCGCACAGAGCAACTCGGGGGCCTTGCTCCCGATTCAAGTTTCGGCACGAAATATCGCAGAAATCTCCCGGCACAAATCGTAAATCGAAGGAAAAGCAGGAGGGAGCCGCGACGATTTAATTATTCGTGCGCACCTTCCTGCGCGGCCTGTGTTGCTTTCCGACGCGGAGTGTGACGATTTGCTACGGGGTGAGGCGGGCATTTACGAGAATACGTCACCCGCGGTTCGAGGCGTTATCAGCACCCAGGCGTGAGTCTTCTTGCCAGCTCGCACGGATCGCAGGAAACCTCGGAGGAGTTTCAGTACCATGAATGTAATGTCGATGCGAATCCTACTCAACTTTCTTTTGTCTTTCGCCCTTTTCTCTTTCGCCCTTTTCGCGCAGGAAGGTCCCGCGGGGCGTGGTCCCACGCCTGCTCCCAAAAACCTCAAGGTCCTGAAAGCGGGCGACCCCATCATCGACGTCATGCGTGAATTTAACGAATCCCTCGGCGTCCAGTGCGTGTACTGTCACGTCCAGGGCGATTTCGCCAGCGACGCGAAGCCGCAAAAGGAAACCGCGCGCAAGATGATCGCCTTGGTCCGCAACACCAGGAAATATTTCCCCATTACCACCGACGGCGAATATCCCAACGGCTTTTATCATGACGTCGATTGCTTCACGTGCCACCGCGGCACGGCGAAGCCGGAAACCGTATCGAGCAATCACTTTCTCAACAAGGATGACGCCGAGGGGTTCGTGCCGCCTAAGGAAGTGGCGACCAACCTGAAGGTTCTGCCCGCGGGAACCGAAGTTCACGGCGCGGGCACGATCATGGAGAACTTCCGCGATGCCCTGCAGGTGAACTGCTGGTTCTGCCACTCTGGCGGCCCACCAAACTTCGCGGGCGATGAAAACCCCCGTAAGGAGATCGGCCGCAGGATGATTGCGATGACCCGCGAAATCAATGCGAGCTTTCCCGGAACGGGTGTCTATCCCGCGGCTCCGTCAGCCGTGACTTGTTTCACCTGTCACCGCGGCAACCCGTCCCCTGGATCATTTAGCAATAGGAATTGGCCGTTGATGAAGAAATAAGGCTGCGGGCGGCTCGAAATCGGGTTGGCTGCCGAATCGCAGCGCCGTCTGATTTGGCGCAGGCCCGTAAGGGAGGTCATATGGACGAGCGCGAGCGCATGATGATCCCGCGGACTCGTGAAAGCCAGGCCTTGCAAGCCGTTCAACTCCCCGTGCCGGAGTGTGACCGGGCCACCTCCGTCTTTGCCGCGTTGGAACAGCGAAAGACCACGCGGGAGATCAGCGCAACGCCGCTGCCCGCACAGTTACTCTCCAATCTCCTATGGGCGGCATGCGGAGTGAATCGTGAGATAGGCCCGTTTGGAATTTCGGGAAGAACCGCTGCTTCGGCAAGCAACTCGCAGGAAATCGACCTCTACGTCGCCGTCAGGGAGGGTGTCTATCTATACGACGCGCACGGCAACCTGTTGGCGCCTATCGTCGCAGGCGATCTTCGCTGCGGCGCGCTGACCCCCCGGTCAGCGTGGCATCGAGGCCAAAGCTCCCGTTCAACTGATCTACGTCGTTGACGTTCACCGGCTCGCCCACACCGCGGGCTTTCAGGAGCCCGGATTGCAGGACCCTGAAGTTCAGAAGTCGTACTACTATGTTGACACCGGTCTCATTGCCGGAAACGTATATCTGTTCGCCGCTGCACAGGGACTGGCGGCATGGTTTCACAATTGCAACAAGACCGGCCTCGCCCGACAACTCGAATTGGAGCGAAGCTGTCAGCGGGCGCGCTTGAGCATGCATCCAGCGATGGCTTGGAGTGGAAGAACCTCATCCACGGCGCCGCGCTTGATAGCCTCGTGGGCATTCCGAACACCACGGAAGTAGCTTCATCCTGAGCTATGGTGGCGGCGCCGGCTTCCTTCATCTCCAGCATTCCCCGGGCGCCATCGTCACCCATTCCGGTCATAATTACGGCCACTGCATTCTGTCCCGCGTAACGCGCCGCCGAACGAAACAGCACGTCCACGGAAGGACGATGGCGCGAAACCAGCGGTCCGTCTTTTATATCCACGTAGTAGCGCGCCCCGCTGCGCTTGAGGAGTACATGATGATTACCCGGCGCAATCAGCGCGCGCCCGCGCAGCACGGTATCATTGAGCTCGGCTTCCTTTACCGAAATTTCGCATAGGCTGTCCAGTCGATTGGCAAACGCGCGGGTGAATACTTCAGGCATATGCTGCACCACGACGATTCCGGGCGAGTCCGGCGGCAGGACTTCCAGCAGCGCGCGCAGAGCTTCCGTGCCCCCGGTGGAGGCGCCGATGACGATCACTTTTTCGGTGGTTTCGAGCACCGCGCCGTGGGCGCGGGAAAGGATGGCGTCGGCGGTGAGCTTCGGTTCCACGACACGAGTAGTCGTGGAAAGCTGCAAGCGAGCTGACGCTGCCGCTTTGACGGCTTGACATAGGACAACGCGCGACTCCTCTAAGAACTGCTTGGTCCCCATGCGTGGTTTGGCGATGATATCCACGGCCCCGTACTCGAGAGCTTTGAACGTGTTCTGGGCACCTTTTTCGGCCAGCGAGGAGCAGATGATCACCGGGATGGGGTGCTGGCTCATGATCTTCTGCAGGAACGTGAGGCCGTCCATGCGCGGCATCTCAATATCCAGAAGGATCACGTCCGGGATTTCCTCTTTCATACGTTCGGCGGCGACGAAGGGATCGGCGGCTGTGCCGATAACTTCGATGGCCGGGTCTCCGGAAAGCACTTCCAACAGGGTCTGGCGAACTACCGCGGAATCGTCAACGATCAGGACGCGAATTTTTGGTTGGCTCATAGTGTAGCCCTTGGAACGCCGTTCACCGGAGCCGCTCGCTCCAGGCCGCCAGCCGGTGGAGCAGCACTTCACCGGTTCCGGTATGGAAGTGAATTCTCCGGCCGCGGACTCCGCCCAAATCGGAAGCGGCTATTGTGAATCCTTCCTCCGCCAGTACTTCCATCGCTCGCTGGCAATTCTGGGCACCCACCGTGCGCCGGCCGGTATCGGAACGATCAACCGGAAGAACATCGGCACCGCCGAACAATTTCACCTGAACCTCCTGCCGTCGAGCACCCATCGCGTCAAACTGTTGCGCCAGATAGCGAATGCTGAAATCGACATAGCGATGTCCCTCGGCGAGAGTGAAGCTCGAGGGCCTAGGTTGCGGGACATTTCGGCAAAACGCCATGGCACAGTGCGCCGGCGCCCAACCGCGCGCTCCAGAAGGTGACGCCTACACACGAGCCCAGAATCGTGCGCAGAATCGAGGGGCTCCGAGCCAGATAGAGTTCTCCCGGTTGAAGTTCCAGGTCCGGGAGTATTGCCGTGGATTCCGGCATCAGGTCTTCCTGTAGACTGCCGGCGCCACCGGAGTCAGCGGCAAATCCATCCCTTGCAGTGACTCGGAATGGCCCGCGAAGAAATACCCGCCCGGCGCCAGTTGACGCGTGAGCTTTTCCAAAAGACGCACCTGGGTGGCTCGATCAAAATAGATGATGACGTTCCGGCAGAAGATAATTTCCGGCGACTCGGCCAGGCCGAAGTCGGACTCCATGAAGTTCACGCGCCGGAACTCGATCAGAGCACGCAGTTCGGGGACCACCCGAAGGAGGTCCGATTCCGGGTCGCGGCTGCGCATGAAGTACTTTTTCCGCAGATCCTGACGAACCGGCACCAACAACTCGGACTTGAAGATACCCATAGCGGCTTTCGTCAAAACGGCTGTACTGATATCGGTGGCCAGCACGCGAAACCCGAAGCCGGGCCACCCCTCGGAATACTCATTGAGAACCATCGCAAGGGTGTAGGGCTCTTCGCCAGTGGAGCAGCCGGCGCTCCAAATAAGCGACTTCCGGTTGACGCCCTTTCGCGCCGCCAAGTCCGGCAACGCATTGGAGACCAGGTAATCAAAGTGGGCGGCCTCACGAAAAAAATCAGTTTTATTGGTGGTGATGACGTCGATCAGGTGGACCAGTTCGTTTTCTTTGCCTTCCCCCGTAAATAAGCGATCGCAATATTCTCCGAAGGTTTCTATGTTGAGGTCTTGCAAACGGCGCTTGATGCGGATCTCCATCATGGTCTTCTTGTCGGGACTTAAATTGATGCCGGATTCGCTATAGATCAGCTCGCGCAAGCGCTCGAAATCGGAATTAGAGAGCCCTTGGTTGCGTGTACTCATGATGTGAAAAAGCGGGGCCGCGCCCAGGCGGTCCCCGCCCCCTCTCAGGCGTGCACTTCAACGAGCGGTTTGGACAATTCCACTCCTCGGACCGCCGATAGCTCCTCGGCGGAGAAGACACGGTCCATGTCGAGAATCATGATGAACTGCGCCTCGCGCTTTCCCATGCCTTTGATGAAGTCAGTCCGGATCTGGGTGCCGATTCTGGGTGGCGGCTGGATCTGATCCGGCTCCAGGTCGATCACTTCCTCCACCGAATCAGCGAGCGCGCCGATCACCGTCGATTCGCCCTCGAGCAACATCTCCACCACGACGATGCAGGTGTTGACCGTCTTCTCCGTCTTCGACATTTCAAAACATAACCGCAGGTCGACCACCGGCACGACATTGCCCCGGAGATTAATGACGCCGCTCATGAACTCCGGCGTGCGGGGAATCTTCGTGATGGTGGTGAAATCGAGTACTTCCCGAACCTTCGAGACGTCGGTTGCGAACACTTCGTCCCCTAATTTGAATGTGAGGTACTGCCGCGTATCAGTGATTTCGGTAACGCTCATAGTGAGTTTCCTTTCGCATCCTTTGAAGTTGAGGCGCGCGATGATGGAGAGCCCATGCCGGCGGCGCACGCCTCAACCCCTGAAAGCTAGAAACGTTCGAACTCCTTATCAATCCGGTCGCCGGCCTCTCGCATCTTGAGAGCGACACCGGCTTTAGCAGCTTTCTTGGAAGCTGCCGGCGCGGCATGTGAGGGAGCCGCGTAGTGGCCCACCGCGTCCTGCAGCTTGTTCAAGGATGCGTGTGGCCTGGCCCCCCCGGATTTGGCATCCGCAGCTTGGCCGCTGTCTCCGGTGCGGAAGAATCCGAGCGCGCTCAAGAGCTGGTCGGACTGGCCGGTAAGCTCTTCGGTTGTAGAGGCCATCTCTTCGGCCGCGGAAGCATTCTGCTGGATGACTTTTTCGAGTTGCTGCAGGGCCTTGTTGATCTGCTCGGAGCCGGTATCCTGTTCTTTGCTGGCCGCCGTGATTTCCTGCACCAGCTCCGCAGTTTTCTGGATGTCGGGCACCAGTTTGTCGAGCATCTCGCCGGCTTTCTCGGATACCTTCACCGTGGTGCCCGACAGATGGTTGATTTCGCCGGCCGCTTTCTGGCTGCGCTCCGCTAACTTGCGGACCTCAGCCGCCACGACGGCGAATCCCTTGCCATGCTCGCCGGCGCGCGCGGCTTCAATGGCCGCGTTGAGGGCCAACAGGTTGGTTTGCCTCGCGATCTCCTCAATGATGGAGATTTTGCTGGCGATTTCCTTCATCGCCCCCACCGCCTCCAGCACGCACTTGCCGCTCTCCTGGGCGTCCTTGGCCGATTTGGTCGCGATCTTATCGGTTTGTTGCGCATTGTCCGCGTTCTGTTTGATATTGGAAACCATTTCCTCCATCGAAGAGGAGGCTTCCTCGGCCGATGCAGCCTGGGCGCTGGCGCCGTTGGACACCTCTACCGAAGCCTGGCTGATGGACATGCTGGCCGATGATACTTCACCCGCAATGGTGCGGATGTCGGTCACGGTCCGGGTGAGGCCGGCCACCATCGCAATCAAAGCCTGCATCAGCTTATCCTGGGCTGAGCGCTCGCGGACGGAAACTGTAAGATTGCCCTGGGCGATTTCTTCGGCCGCGTGCGTGACGTCGTTCATGGCGACGATGAGCGCGTTCAGATTGTTCTTAATGTTATTGAATTCGCCGTGATAGGTATCGGTGATTTGTGGCGGAAGGTCGCCCTTGCTGATGCGTTCGACATAATTTGCCGCGACATTAAGAGGCGTAATGACGGCGTCCAGAATGGCGTTTACACCGCGCACGATGTTGGCATAGGCGCCCTGAAACTCATCCTGATTACCGCGCTCGAGTAACTTTCCTTCCTTCGAGGCTTCCGTAAGCCGGGCGAGCTCCTTCTGCAGACCCTGCAGAACGGTGCCCACGTTGTTTACAGCCTGCTTCATCTTCTCGTGATCGCCTTTGTAGGACTGTGCAATCAACTCATCGATTTTTCCGCTGGAGATCTGGCCAAGGATGCGATTGCCCTCGCCGATGGGAAGCAGGATGGCATCCAGCATGGTGTTGACGCCGCGCACAATCTCGGCATAGGCGCCTTGAAAATGTTCGGCTTTGCCGCGTTCGGAAAGTTGCCCTTCTCGAGAGGCATCGATCAGGCGGGCCAGTTCTTTCTGCAGGCTCTGTACCACGGTGCCTACGTGGTTGATGGCCTGCTTCATCTTCTCGTGATCGCCTTTGTAGGTCTGCGCAATCAGCTCGTCGATTTTCCCGTTGGAAATCTGGTCGAGAATGCGGTTCCCTTCGCCAATGGGAAGTAGAATGGCATCCAGCATGGCATTGACGCCGCGCACGATTTCCGCGTAGGCCCCGCTGAACTGGTCCGGCTTGCCGCGCTCGGAAAGCTGACCATCTTTCGATGCGTCGGTCAGGCGCATCAATTCTTTTTGCAGGCTCTGCACCACCATGGCTACGTTGTTCACGGCCTGCTTCATTTTTTCGTGATCGCCTTTGTAGGTATGTGTTATGAGCTCGTCAATTCTCCCGTTGGAGATCTGAGCGAGAATCCGATTGCCTTCACCGATCGGCAGCAGGATGGCATCCAGCATATTGTTTACCCCGCGCACGATTTCCGCGTAGGCCCCGCTGAACTGGTCCGGCTTGCCGCGCTCGGAAAGTTGTCCTTCGCGAGAGGCGTCAATCAGGCGCACCAATTCCTTTTGCAGGCTCTGCACCACCAGGCCCACGTTGTTGACCGCCTGCTTCATCTTTTCGTGATCGCCTTTATAAGTGTGCCCGATCAGTTCGTCGATCTTCCCGTTGGAAATCTGCGCCAGGATGCGGTTGCCCTCGCCGATGGGCAGCAGGATGGCATCCAGCATGGCATTAACGCCGCGCACGATGTCGGCATAGGCGCCTCGGAACTGATCCGGCTTGCCGCGTTCGGAAAGTTGCCCATCCCGGGATGCGTCCGTCAGGCGCATCAGTTCCTTCTGCAGGTCTTGCACTACTGTGCCTACGTTGTTGACCGCCTGCTTCATCTTCTCGTGATCGCCCCTATAGGTCTGCGCGATCAGTTCGTCGATCTTCCCACTGGAGATCTGCGCCAGGATGCGGTTGCCCTCACCGATCGGCACCAGGATGGCATCCAGCATGTCGTTGATGCCTTGCACCATTTCACGGTGAGCGCCTTCGAACTGCTCGGCCTTACCGCGTTCGTCGAGACGGCCTTGGCGGGATGCCTCCACCAGGCGCATAATCTCTTGCGACATGCGCTGCATGTCCGCATCCTCCGTCTGCGCGGCGCGGCCCTCCCCGGCGCGCTCATCTTGCGCGCCGTATTCCACAACGGCTGTTCCGCCGGTGCCGGAGCTATGCGAGTTTCTCTTACCGTTTGCTTTACGTACCATCGATACTGTTCTCCTTTGAACGGATCATCTGCCTACTTGGAATACTGCTCGTCCATACCGCGCCGCGTCCTCCAGCCAGGAGAGCGCTTGATTTGAGAGATGCTCTGGACTACGTTCTGCACCACCCGGTTGGGATCGAGAATCAAAGCCACGGTTCCATCTCCGAGGATGGTGGCTCCTGAGACAACTTGCACATTTCGATACAGCCGGCCCAGATTCTTGATTACGGTCTGATGATCTCCGAGCACCTGGTCCACCACGAACCCGTACTGGCCGTGCTCGGTTTCAACCACCATGATTTGTTCCGTTTCAGGCTGCGTAGTTTCCATTTGGAAGTACTCGCTGAGCCGGATATAGGGGATAAGCTCGCCGCGCACCGTGGCCATGCGTTTGCCATTCGATTCCAGAATGTCCCGACGAGTTAGCTCCACGCATTCCAGACTGTTGGCTAACGGCAGCACGAAGTGCGCCTGTCCGACGCGCACCAGCAACCCGTCGATAATGGCCAGCGTCAGAGGAAGCCGGAGCGTTACCGTCAGGCCTGCTCCCGGTTTACTGGCTATGTCGATCGTGCCCCGGAGTCCCTCCACGCTGCGCCGGACCACGTCCATACCCACGCCCCGTCCGGATACCTCGGTTACTTCCCGCGCCGTGGAAAACCCGGGAGCCAGAATGAACGAGAAGATTTCGGCTTCCGATAGCCTTGCCGCACTGTCCGTCAAGCCTTGCTCGATAGCGCGGGCGCGTACCCGCTCCACATCCAGACCGCGCCCATCGTCTGCTGATCCGGATCAGCACGTTCGCCCCGGAGTGGCGCGCGGATAAGTGAATGGTTCCGGTGGGGGATTTGCCCGCCGCGCGGCGAGCTTCGGGCGTCTCGATGCCGTGATCCATGCTGTTTCGGATGAGATGCACGAGAGGATCGTTCAATTGATCGATGACCGTCTTATCCAATTCGGTTTCCGCGCCCTCGATAGCGAGTTCCACGTCCTTGTGCAACTCGATTCCAAGGTCATGCACCAGCCGGCGGGACCGTTCGAACGTGGTTTTGAGCGGCAACATACGGATGCTCATCGAGTTTTCCCGGAGCGCCGCTGTCAGCCGGTCCACCGACTCCGATATTTCCCGGATATCCGCATCATCCCGGCGCGCGGCCACCTCGCTCAAGCGCGCCTGCACCGTTACTAATTCGCCCACCAGGTTGACCAGTTGATCCAGCCGTTCGGTGGATACGCGGATACTCGATGCGGTTCCCGAACCAGCAGATCCGCGCCTGTCCGTGACCCGTCTTTCCTGGGCCATAGCACTTTGGGTGGACGTGATACTTTGAGTGTCCGGCGCGATCACCGGCTCGGTCGTTTCCGCGGCCCGATCCAGGGCAGACGCGATGATAAGCTCGGCATCGTCTTCGACGAAGATGAAGACATCCCGGATTGCCTCAACCGCCGCGGCCGTGGTCAGGACCATGTCCCAAGCCAGGTAGCAGCGCTCCGCGTCGATCTGGCTGAGGGGGGGATCGCGGCCGTATCGAGCGTGATCCGGAGCTGACCCAATGCGCGCAACTCCTGGAGAAGCAGCAGCGGATTGGTTCCATTCAAAAGAATATTGGGCGCAGGCCGAAATTGGATATGCCAGTCGCGAGGTGGCGCTTCCCAAACGGCGTCTGGATCGGCAGCCGGGGATGCTTCCACATTCAGGCGTGCGTCCGCCAGACCCGTCAACCGACCCAGTTCGGCCAGAATGTTGGAGGAGCGGTTGGGATCCACGACGGTGCGGCCGGCAGCGGCGTCCAACATGGTTTTGATCTGATCGCCAGCCGCGAGCGTAAGGTTGATCAGTTCGGCGGTGGCCGGCAGCCGCCCATCCCGCAGCTGATCGAAAGCCGATTCCAGATTGTGCGCAAAGCCGGCGATGTCGTCGAAGCCGAACATCGCGCCAGACCCTTTGATGGTGTGCAGAGCGCGGAAGGCTCGTCCCACAATCTCACGATCGTCCCGCTTTTGATCCAGTTCCAGCAGCGCCGATTCCAGTTCCGTCAGCAGTTCGCGCGCTTCTTCCTGGAAGACCTGTTTATACTTGTCGATCATCCAATCACTTTCTTTACCACCGCGAGCAACTGTTGAGTGGCGAACGGTTTAACGATCCAGCCAGTGGCGCCCGCGGCCTTGCCCTCCGCCTTGCGCGATTCCTGAGACTCGGTGGTAAGCATGATGATGGGGATGCCCTTATACGCAGGATTTGCCCGTACGCTGCGGATGAGCCCGATCCCATCGAGATTCGGCATATTCAGATCCGTGATCACCAGGTTGACCGGCCGAGTCAGCTTGGCCAGCGCGTCTTTTCCGTCAACGGCCTCGATCACGGTATAGCCCGCGTCGGACAGTGTGAACCGGACCATCTGACGCACGCTGGCCGAATCGTCAACGGTAAGAATGGTCTTGGGCATCGGTCACTTAATGGAAAACTCCGGAAACGACTCAAAGCCCGCTTCCCGCGCAACCGCGGCAACCGCTTCCGTAACAGCGATCGATAATGTAATCCCGGCACGCGCCGCATCCCGCCCGGCCGCCCAAAGCAGTTGAGTGACGGTAACATCGAAATCCCCAATCCGGGCCATATCTACATGCAAATCTGTTCCCGCCGCTAACCCTTCGAGCAGAGCCTGCTTTAGTTCCGTCGCGGAGGTGAGGTTGCAGTCGCCTTCCAGCCGGATAATCGAATGGGAACCACGTCGTTCGATGGTTACGGGCAAATCCCTACTCCTTACAACAATCGCGCTGTCCGGACTGAACACCCTAGTTCTGAATCAATGCCGCCGAACTTCTTGCTGGGCCACTTCGACCTCTTTCGTGCTATCGGTAAATCTGAGAGTTCCGACATATTCCACAGGGGCTAATCATCAGACTCAGAAAGTGCCGTGCTACAACTGACTCCAACGTCCATGCGATCCACTCGGGCGACGCTCCATGCCGAAAAGGTTTTGCCGGGAGCCTCCGGCATCTTGATTTCAACGGTTCCCGTTTCATCGATTCTGCTCCCAGGGGATTGAAGAAAAGCTGCTGGAAACCCCTACGCTCTCATCGGCTAAAATCTTCCATAGGGTCCGGCTTTATACGATTCTGGTTTTGGCGCCGATAAGGTCTATGCTCGCCCGTTGGCTTTCCCTCGGAATTGCGAAGACGGGCGGAACCCTGGCCATGAATGGTCTCGCGGGATACCCGCCACTGCGAAATTTGAAACGCCTCCTTCGAACGCGACCATTCGAAAGCAGGGCCGCGGCAAACGGATGGAAAACAGCCACCGGCCAGGTGATCCAGGACCTGGACGACCTCAATCGCTCAACCGAGGGTGATTTCCTCAAGGTCGGCGAAAAACTGCTGGAGTTCCGCTCCACCGCGCGCCGGATTGCTTCCGATCTGGCTTCCGTGAGTGAACTCGTCTCAGGCGAGCAGGGCCGCAGTGCGTCGCTGGCGCTCACCGAGGTATTGCAGCACTGCGGCGAGATGGATGCCCGCATGGAGCAGAGCGGCCGGGCCATGGAACAAGTGCGTGACCTCTCGGCCCGGATACGGGCGGCCTTTGCCGGACTTCGCAATCGAGTAAGCGTCTTCCACGCACTGTGTACGCTGACGCGAATTGAAACGTCGCGCCTGCGAAATAGCGGGGCCGATTTCGGGGACCTGGCCGCCGAGGTAAGGCCATTATCGGAGAATATCGAATCCAGCGGAGAAGGAATTCTGGAGGCTGCGTCCCGGCTCGCGCAAGGCGTCCAATCCGCTATACGGAGCGGCGCCAACCTGAAGGTGCGGCAGCTCAAAGAACTGCCCCCGTTGATCGCCGGCGTGATCCGGGATTTGAAGGTATTGGAGGAACGCAAGCAACGGGCTGTCGAATCGTCCTCGCGCCAGGTGGAACAGTATGGCGCGGTGTGTGACGCGATCGACGGGGTGGTCCAATCCGTTCAATGCCACGATATAACGCGGCAACAGATCGAGCACGTGATACAAGTGCTCCGCGAGGAATTCCGCGCTGAATCCGGGTACGGCCGCACGGCACGGGAAGTATTGCCGGCGGACGCCCGCGCCATATTGAACGTGCAATCGTCCCAGTTGTCCGGAGCTGCCCGAGTTTTTTCCAAGTCGTGCGAAAGCATGGAACGTGATCTGGACCACATCGCAGCGCGCGCACAGAACATGGCTCAAGCGAGCAGGGAGCTGATGGGTATTTCGACGGATGACCAGGATTCTTTCTTTGTGCGGATGGAGGGCGATTTCAGCGCCATTCTCAAGATGCTCCGTAGCTGTACGACCGCGCAGGCGGACCTGCAGTCCACCACTCGAAACCTGGGGGAGATCATCGCCGGCATGCAGGGGGCAGCCATCGAGATCCGAGGAATTGAAATTCGCATCCACCGTATCGCAATGAACGCGACGATCCGGGCGACTCAACTGGGTGCCGCGGGAGATGCGCTTAACGTCATTGCGGGGGTGATGCGTGGTTTGGCTCTGGATTCCAGCCTCAATACCGAAGAGGTAGCCGGAACGCTGCAGGAGATGAGCGCGGCCTCCGGTTGTATATCCCTCGATCCGACCCGAGCGGCGTCCGGCGGTCGTGCCGGCCCTCATCAGATCATTGAAAAAATGAAGGAAACGGTATTGGAATTACATTCCTCGAGCGAAGTGAGCTTGAGCCGGGTTCATGAGATCGCGGCCCTAGGAGCGCGCCTGGCCGAGGACATCGGAGCAGTTCGCAGCGGCTTCTCGGCGGGCGCGCTTTTTGCCGACGTGGTAGGCCGCGCGGTGGGCGAGCTCGAGCGGATCGGAGCCCTGGCTGGGGCGGGATCTTCGGAAACTACCGAGTTAGCTCGACCAGAGCAATTGGCGCGTCTTGCCAGGAATTACACCATGCAGAGGGAGCGTGACGTTCACGAGTCGGTGGCGCAGGGCTCGGTAGCCGCGGAAGCGGCGCCCGTTCGGGTGTCGAAAGTCGGTCTCGAGAACGGGGATCTGGGCGAGAACGTGGAGTTGTTCTGATTTGTCGTTGCCGAAAGCTCGTCCGGATTGAAAATACAGACGTCAGGTCGTTCGTGAGATCATCCTCGTTTTCACAATGAGCCCGGTCTTCGTTGCCCTGTTCGCTTTGCCTTTACATTCAAACCCGCGTCCGCACAGCAGCTTGGGATACAAGACGCCGGCCGGAGAATCGTCCAAATCGCCGGGACATCTTACTAGTACGGGTAGACCAACAACACGATGTTCTCCTCACCGTTGACGCCATCTACCTCTAGAAACTGGTTAACCGCTTTGATCTGGTCACTTGAGCTCAGCCCGCAGGCGGACATATTAGCGGGGATCGTGATGGAGCCGGACGTAGCTGTCACGCCAAGTTGCGCGCCTGAGCCAATGTCGCAACTGTGTGTCGTGGGGCTGTTCTGAGGCCCATCGTAGATGTAGGCATACAGGTTCACTTGGCCAATCGTGTAGGTGGTAGGCAACGTCCAGTTGTAAGTGATGGTTTTCCCGACAACAGACGACAGCGGTCCGCTGCCTGCGGTGTTGGAGATACCTGTGAACCGTATCGCTTCGGTGGTGGCGGCGCCATTGCTTTGGACTGTATATTGGGGATTACCCGAAGCAGTACTTGTGAGATTAAAAGTGAAATTCTGGCTTGTTAGGTGGAAAATATTCTGCCCGCTCCCTTGGTTCCGCGACAAAGCGTAGAAGCTATCGAAGGTCTGTCCGTTTTGGAGAACCAGAGCCCCCTCCGTTAGCGTAGCTGAAGCGACGCCACTACCCCAGATGTTTCCTTGGGGCGGCGCCGGCACGGGTCCACTCACCTGGACGTTCGTGACGCCGGCGCTGACGGGAATCTGTGCCCCTGCAAAGATGTCAGTCTGCCACAATACCCCCGGGGCCAGGGTGGTCGCTCCTGCGCCCAGGGAGGGCGATCCCTGGGAAGTGCGGCTTTCGGCGTTCACATAAACTTGGCCGACTTGCTGGTCGCCATACAGCAGCCAAGTGCCGCCTTCATCCTTGAAAATCCACTCTTGCGTGCCGCTTCCGCTTTGTCCACCTTGGGTTATGTTAAAGGCCGCAATGATATTCGCCACATTGGTGGTGGTGTTCAGGCTTATGATGCTCTGGACCTGCAAGCTGGTGATCGTGATGCCCGCTACGTTCGCAACGAAGGCGTTCGCCGCCTGAGTGGCATTCTGACCATCATTCAAATAATCGGGGGCATAGATCGGAAGAAGTTCGGCGCCCGTCAGCGCGCTGCCATTGGTGTTGACGATGCTGATAAAGGTCGCGAGGGTGGCATTAATGCCAGTGATCACTGACTGGTCCGCGCTGGTGACCGCTAGACCCGTGAAGACCTCGCCGGAGCTGCCGCCGGTGGCTGAATCGGTCGTCGTAGTGCTCAAGGTCACGTCGCCGCCAGAGTAGGTGGGAGTGATTATTTCCGTGACGGTGCCGCTGGCGATGGTAATCCCAGTCACGTTCCCCGGATCTATGGTCTCGGACGTAATGATGTGCAGCACGGCATCCAAGCCCGTGGTGGGCGTTACGCCGGCAGGGTATGCGGTGAAGGGACTGGAAAGCAGGTTAATCGAGCCGTTGGCCGGTGGGCCAGCGGTTGCATTCACGCCAGCGTTCGTCAACCACAACTGTACCGCCGGAATAACCAGCGTGGCGATGGACTGCACGGCCACTGGCGTCGGCGGAGCGTAGGCGGCCAGGTTGGGCTCCCCGAAGGCAGTGTCCGGGTCGATGCCTTGGGCGCTGTAAAACGAGCGAAGTATCAGGTCTGACAGCACGTGAACGTTCATATGCGTGGTGGGGTTGCCGTCCGCACTCACGCTGTAAAGAGTGGTCCCCGCAAGAAAGGAGCCCGAAGCACTTGTCGTCACGACTCGAACAAGGAAGGGCGGCGTCAATCCCGCGGAGTTGAAGGCGAAGGTCCCGTCCGAAGCGGTGGTGCCCGTGAGGATGTTTCCATTCGCGTCCACGAGCGTGACGAGACCGCCGCCAATGGCCGCGCCTAACGACGCCGTCCCCGTAACGTTGGTCGTAACGGTGATCGTCGAGCAACTAGGCGTGTTCAACGTGTTGAAGGGAGTCGTTCCCGCCGTTCCCTTAACCCATACAAAATACTTGCCCGCCGCGAGCGATACCGGAATCAGGAATTCAAAGCGCCGGGTATTCAGCAGCACCGAAACAGCAATCACGGGAGCTACGGCCACCGCGGGGGCCGCGCAGCTTGTGCCAAAGACAACCGAAGCACCAGTAATGGCGCCTGCGGGAAAACCCGAACCAGTGACATAAGAATCATTGAAACCCGCCAGGCCGGAAGACGGGTTCGTGGCGGGTGTTAAAGTCTGTGCCTGGGCTGCGAACTGCAACAGGGCTATGCACGCCACAAGAGCTGCGGCGCCAAGAACATTTCTAAGGGGGAAAAGCCTTCGCATGATCATCTCACCCGTCCCTTAAGTTAGATTCTTACCACTCTTCGAAATTCTGTAATCGGGAAAACATATTCGAGCGTCCTCCGGTACCGTCGTTCGTCCGGCGGACTCCAAGCCGAGACTAGCCAACCTAGCCCCGGTCTGGAAGCGTTTTAAGCTTCCTTAGGACCGAACTGATTGGACCAGATGCGCCTGATAAGGAAGACACCAATGACGGTGCCAACGAGCCACACCGCTTTCGGTTCGGGAACCGGGGCTACGGCGCCTGTTGCAGTAAGATACACGGCATCGACACCTGCAGCCAGCGTCGGTCCGGAACTCGGCGTAAGCGTCGCGCTGAAAGCAGCCAGGATTGCATCGTCGGGTAGCGTGAGCCCTGACAGACCAGTCGTGGGGCTAAACGTTCCTGTTACGGTTGCACTCGTAATGTTATCGCCGAAAACATTGCACGCACTCGCCGTGCAGTTCTCGTCGCCGGAAGCATCCGAAGTGAAATCGCTCCCTGGTAGGTTGAGAGACGGCCCAGAGGTAAAGTTCACGACCAGGCTGGTGACAGTGAACGTGAGCTGTGGGTCTACTTCGGGAACGCCGCAGCCTGCCGCGTTCGCACCCGTGCAATTTATGATGTCGAACTCGTTGTCCGCTCCCGAGATCTGATCGTAAGCGAAGATCCCAACGTCATAAGTGTCGGCCAATGCCACGGTGCCCACACAAGCCATCAGGACTAGCAAAATGAGCGGTTGTATCGAACGGCGCACCATCCAAAACACCTCACATATCCGGCTTATCAACTTACGGGCATCGGGATAAGCAATTTCAGCACCACCAGGATGGCGACGCTAGAAGAGGCCGTAAGTTGTAGATTTCCAATAGGCCTATCGGTTATGTACGTACTTATCAAGATTCACCTGCCAAAGGTAACGAAGTGGGAGGAAAATCGAAATTCTTGGAAAGTGGCCTTTCCAGCCACGAATTGGGGTCCGCATGATCCCGTTGGCGACTTGTCGGCTTTCGCTGAAGTGGGCGCAATAATCGCACCCGTTATCATGCATTATCGGGTAGCTGGCGGCGGCCAAAAGCCACTTGATGCTGCACGGTTTCGGAAATTCGCTCGTTTTCCAGTCGCGACGGATACCGTCACTGCCCTATCCTGCGCGATAGCCCAAGGCACGAGGGCCACGGCACGCCCGATGGGCCCTTCCGCACGACTCTATCCAAGTAGTTCAGAACCGCCGCGAATCGGGCTTTCGCTTGTCTTCCAAGTCGCCCTCTACATAGGCGCGCTTGAAAGATAGGAGCGCTAAAAAGAAGTCACTGCACCGCTGGCGTCCTTGAAATTCGATTCGAACATCTCGCGGAGATCGCGCATTGGAGCCAGGAGTCTGTAAGCCACAAATGTGAAAACCACCACGGTAGAATCGGCGAAGCGGAAACACGCTCAGACGTGGGCCGACAATTCTCTGCTTCGATATACCGCTTGGCTGGGCCCTTTAGCGGGTGTGCTAGCGAATACCGATCGCATATCCTAAACGACGACTGAATCAGGGATACTGGTTAATTCGTAAAGTTTCGTAAAGATTGAGGTGGATTCTGGCATTTTGATTGACAACGGAGGACGAGGCACCTACACTTTCAACCATCGAACTCGCCTCACAAATCGTCCTTGTTCGTTGCCGTCGTCCTGTTGATCTCCGGGTAGCTATCGGCACGTCTCTGGCTGGCGGCCACCTCCGCATCGTGGAGCTGATGGAAAGCGAGAAGGGCGAGCTCTGCAGCGAGGGAGAGACGGCCATAAAGGCCAAAGATCTGGACGGTGTTCCGAAGGCTCTCAGCCCACGGACGAAGACCCGAAAATGACACGGCCCGAGAACAACAACTAAGAGGAGCGCGTACATGACATACAACAGTGGTTTGGTGGGATTCTCGCGGCACGCGGTAAGGGCACTTGCTCTCACTGCCGTTCCCGCGTTTTTGCTGGTTCAAAGCTCCCTGGCGCAGCAACGACCCGCCGCGCCCGGCGCGCCATTGAAGGATTTCGTAAATAAGCAGTACCCGATCTCGGACACGGATACCCGCCCGTACGATAAGCACGACTTCAATGGGATTTGGGCTCGCAACCCATCGGCGCAATTCCACCAACCCGAGTGCCCGGAGTGCCGCGACCCAGGACCAGGATACGGCTACCTGGGCGATCTTCCGCCTATGACCGCGGAGGGAAAGAAGAGGTTTGAGGCGAACCGGCCCACGAAAGGCTCTGTTCCCGGGAGTGCACAGGCCAAGGCACATATGAATTGGGACGTCGGTTACCGCAGGGCCGTTCAGTCGTCCTTGTCGAACGATCCAGAGGAGCGGTGCGAGCCGCTCGGGCTGACTCGCCTGGTGACGTTTTCGGGCGGCAACCCGCCCATGCAGGTTGTCCAGACGAACGAGATCATCATACAGAGGTTCGAATGGTTCTGGGATAACCGCGAAATCTGGACGGACGGAAGAGAACTCCCCGATGTCGCAGACTACCTGCCGCGCTTTAACGGGTACTCGGTCGGCAAGTGGGAAGGCGATACGCTGGTGGTGACCACCGTGGGTTTCGACGACCGTCAATGGGTGGATGCGTTCGGTTATCCGATCAGTGAGAAGGCGGTGCTGGAGGAGCGCTACTCGCGTCCCACCCGAAATCGAATGCGGCTCGACATGACGCTCACCGATCCGGAGAACTACACACGGCCGTGGCATTCCAGCACGAAAGTATGGGGTCTGATCCCGAAAGAAGCCGCAAAGGTCGCCGGCTGGGCTGGAATCGTAGAAGACCGCTGCGTTCCTCAGGACAACGCGCACTTCCGCTCGTTTGAACCCGAGGCTGCGGCGCCCGCAAAGAAATAAAGGCGTCGTCCCGTCGTGTCCGTAGCGAATTCGTAAATCATGCCGCGATCGGGGTGTGATACAAAAGCCTCGACAATGTTTTTGCCGACTGTCCTCCGCATAAATTTGCTTGGTCACGCTAGAGGGGCGGGCAAGTTCATGTAGAATACGGGTTGCTGATATTCATGCGAACCGTGGGTAAGTATCTGAAGTGCGGCAATCCGCGCGGAAGCTCTGGCCAGCGTTGGACAATCTTCGTTCTCGGCCATGCGCAAGGGATCGTCGCCTGTGATTTTTTCGTGTCCGTAACCGCATCGTTCCGCGTCCTGTATGTCTTCGTCGCCATGGAAGTCGGTTCGCGCCGCATCCGCCATATGAACGTCACCGGCCATCCCACTGCCGGATGGACGATTCAGCAGTTCCGCGAGTTTCTGGCGTTCGATCATCCGTATCGATTCATCATCCATGACCGCGAGTCGATTTTCTGCCTGTGACGCCGAGTTGAAAGGTTTCGGCGTCCGGGGCTTGAAAACGCCGGTCCGCGCACCTAAAGCGAACGCGTATTGCGAACGGCTAGTGGGAACCATCCGACGCGAGTGCCTCGACTTTCTCATCCCGATCAGCGAAGGCCACCTGAAGCGAATCCTTCGCAACTACGTTCGCCATTACAATCGTGGACGTCCCCACTCATCGTTAGGCCCTGGAATCCCGGAGCCGCCTCAAGCCAACGTTCCGGCTGGTCCACACAGACACAAGTCGCCCGACGGTTATGGTGTTACATCAACGCCGGTTCTCGGCGGCCTTCACCACGAATATTGGCTGGAGGAGGTCGCATGATCGAGGACTGAATTATTGCGGATCACAGGTAGTTGGCATTAAGTGGAAGAATGGAAATCCGATCGCCCTTTCGACAGTCTCGAAAATGGTCGAGTATACTCGAAAAAGTCACCCTATGAGAAGTTTGCTCACCACGTCAGCTTTTGCCATTCTGATCGCACCGTTCTGGTTTGCTTCGCCGGTCGCCCAGGGCGAATCGCTGGACCCGCTGACCGTCGATCCACCGCACTACACCCTGGAAATCGAAAACAAGTGGACCCGCGTCTTTCGCGAGCACATGGGGCCACGCGACACGATGATCATGCACCAGCATCCTCTTCCCGGCGCGGTCATTGTGATGTTGACAGATCGCCACAACCGCCTGACGGCTCCCGATGGCACGGCTCGGGAATTTCAAAATAAGGCGGGTTACGTGATGTGGTCGGCTGCCAGCAGCCACCAAAGTGAAAACCTGGATCCCATTTATTTTGAGGCATTGCAAATCGAGCCTCGCGCCCCTCGGGGGGCCTCCGTCACGTCCGCTGCTGTCGAGAAGTCCGACCCCGTCGTTACGGACCCTAAACATTTTCACGTCGAATTGGACAACGAGTACGCGCGCGTCATTCGGATCCATGTTGGTCCCCACGAAAAGCTAAGCCTGCACAAGCGCCCCGACACCAAATCCGTTATCGTTTACTTGACCGACTACAACGCAAGAGTCACGGAAGCCGGGGGCAAGTCGAGCCAGATTTCGCATAAGGCCAAGCAGGTACTTTTTGTCGACGCCGTCGGAGCGCACCAAGAGGAAAACTTGAGCGATGTTCCCATGGAACTGATCCGAGTCGAGCTAAAACAAGCCCGCTAGAGATAGGTCGCCTTAGATAGGACTCGCATATTGGGGCGTCCTCGGACACTACTTTTTCAAACTCGGCGATTTGCGTAGAGTTGAGTTCCGCAAAGAAGTTGTGGAAGGCTGCCCGACCATTAAGTTCTTCGTTGTAGGCTCTGATGAGACGGTCAACTCGATCGGTTGACGAGGGGCGGGCGCGCGAGCATTGCAGGTCGATCTGAAGATTCACCCGGCGATCTCCGGGCAGAGCGCGCGTTACTGGTTCGTGCGACGATCTAAGATCGAGGAATCGAGAAACCTACCTATGGAAAACCTCAAACCAATCGACGTGGCCATCGTCGGGGGCGGCTGGACCGGACTTATGATGGCGAAAGAGATCACGACAAGGACCGGCTTGCGGGTCGCGGTTCTGGAGCGCGGCATTCCACGCAAGACTTCGGACTATGCTCTCGACATGGACGAGCTCGACTATGCCGTCCGGCTCCGCATGATGCAGAACATCGCCGAGGAAACCATCACGCACCGTCACTCCCTGCGCGACCCTGCGGTGCCGGTGCGGCAATACGGGTCGTTTCTTCCCGGTTCGGGGGTGGGAGGCTCAGGCGAACACTGGAACGGAGCGTCGTGGCGATTTCTTCCGAGCATGTTCAACATGCGGACGCACCTGGTTGAGAAACACGGAGCCGCGGGGCTTCCCGAAAATCTCGCCGTGCAGGATTGGGGCGTCACGTACGACGATCTCGAACCCCACTATTGGCGGGCGGAGCAGATGATGGGCGTCAGCGGGAAGGCGGGCAATGTCAACGGCAAGATCATGGACGGCGGCAATCCGTTCGAGGGGCCGCGCAAGAATGAATATCCGCTCCCGCCGCTGAAGAATTCGCATCTTTCGGTCCTGTTTGAAGAGGGCGCGAGAAAGCTGGGGTATCATCCGCATCCGGCGCCGGCCGCGAATCTGAGCGCAACCTATAAGAATCCGGATGGCATTACGCGGCCCGGCTGCGCTTACTGCGGATACTGCGAGCGATTCGGGTGCATGATCGGCGCCAAATCGCAGCCCTCCAACACGCTGCTCCCGCTCCTGCAGCGCCGCAAAAATTTCGAACTGCGGGCGGGATGCTGGGTGCGCCGCATCGTTCACCAAGACGGAAAAGCGACGGGCGTCCAATACGTCGATGCCCAGGGGCGCGAATTCTTTCAGCCAGCTTCGATTGTGGTGCTGGCGACGTTCACCTTGAACAATGTCAGGCTGTTGTACCTTTCCAAGATCGGCACTCCCTACGATGCCGCGGCAGGGAAGGGAACGCTGGGCAAGAATCTCACACACCAGGTGGAAGGGAACACGCGTGTTTATTTCGACAATCCGCTGAATGCATTCATGGGCACCGGCGGGCTCGCCATGCGCATCTCCGATTTCGACGGAGATCATGGGCTGAACGGCTCCGAAGGCTTGCTGCGCATGGGCATGATCGGCGTGCTTTCGAATGGAAGCCGTCCCATCGCCACCTTCGACGCCGTTCCGCGGGGCTCGGCGAAGATGAATTGGGGATCCGACTGGAAGGCTGGCGCGCTGAAATGGCGGGATCGCAACGCGACGATTGCGCTTTCCGGAGAGCACCTCTCTTACCGGCAAAACTTTATGGACCTGGACCCGGCGTATACCGATAAGTTCGGCGATCCGCTCCTGCGGTTCACGCTCGATTGGACCGATCATGAACATCGGCAATCGGAGTTTGCCAAGGAAATCGCACAAAAAATCGCGCCCGCCATGGGAGCCGTCCTCGCCGAGCCCCTCGGAGGCCGCGCCCGCTATAACGTCATCAATTATCAAAGCACCCATATTCAGGGCGGCGCGGTCATGGGCCTGTCGCCCGAATCGAGCGTGATCAATCGTTATCAGCAGCATTGGGATATGCAGAATTTGTGGGTTCTGGGCGCTTCGTGCATCCCGCAAAACGCGTCTCATAATCCAACGCTGACAATACTGGCCACAACAACCTGGGCGGCGGATGCCCTGATTGAACGCTACCTGAAGCATCCAGGGAGTGTCGCATGAGGCATCACGATATGAAACGCTCTGGCATGAAACGCCGCGAATTCCTGACGATGCCCGCCCGCGCAGTCGGGGGCGTGTTGCTCTACTCTCTGACGGGGGAGCCCTTCCGGCTTACCGCTCAGGAGAATGGAACGGTTCGCGTCCCTCTGCGGTTTTTCACCGAAGCCGAAGCGCGGATGATTTCCGCCGCTTGCGAGAGAATCTTTCCCAGCGATGCGAGCGGCCCCGGTGCCACCGAAGCGGCGGTGGTGATTTATATCGACCGCCAGCTCGCCGGCCCTTACGGCCGCGACAAGTATAGGTACACCAAGGGCCCGTTCGTCGAGTCGTATCCGGAACACGGATATCAGGGCAAAGAGACTCCACGCGACATTTATCGCCAGGGCATCCGCGAACTCGGCGAGGGCTTCGCATCCCTCCCGGTGGACGCTCAAGTGCAAAAGCTGATGGCCATCGAGAAGAGCCGTTTCTTTCAAATGTTGCGCACGCACACCATCGAAGGCATGTTCGCGGATCCCATGCACGGCGGCAATGCCGGGTTGATCGGATGGCAATTGATCGGTTATCCCGGCCCGGTCATGACGTACCGGGCGGAAATCGACAAACACTACGGGATGCCGTACCGGCCCAAGCCCGCGAGCCTGGAGCAGACCGCTGGACGGAAACCGGTGGCATGGGAAGACGAAAAGGATTGATCCCAACGTTGGAACTTTCCATTGCTGTTCGCGGCAACTAGTCCGCAAGGCTGATGGCTCTTTGAAGCCCGACTCCAGGAGTCAATAGCGCATCTGAGGGCGACGATCTCCTTATTTGCATAATCTGCACCAAATCTTCCCGGAACCACGTATGCCCAGGCGGTCCGGCTGTTCAAAGCAATCGGTTGGCGAAGCACCATGGCATCGACATCACCGGAGAAAAATTGCCCAGTCTGTTAACCTCCGGTGAGGCGTTCAGAGAGGTTCGGAGAATAGGCGCTTTTGGCGCCTGAAAATGGCAATTGAGACCGCCTCATCCCGGTTTTCGGGGTCAGCGGAGAATTGGTCGCAAGGATTTTCGGCATAGACATCTTCACCAGTCCGGCAAATACGCCGCTACTTTCCCGACCCGACCGGCCACCCGTGCGCTTCGAACTTGCCTCGCGGCTGGCGGACCGTACCCTACGGACGCTCTTCGGTGCGCGCCGATTTCGATTGGTCTCTAAGTGAGTTTTGGGAAGGTGGTGGCGGCCATTCTCGACCCAATCGGCCTGAAGTCTGCACACATCGTCGTGAGGTTGAGCCTGGGCTTCTAGGAGGCGGAACTCTCGCCAATCTCAGTCTTCAACCACGCCTTGGCAAATCGCCAATCGCGCTTTACTGTCTCGACGGATAGTTCGAGAACGTGCGCGATTTCCTCCTCCGTCAAACCGGCGAAGGAGTGTAGGTCTACCACCTGTGCCTGTCGAGGATTCAAACTCGCCAATCGCAGGAGAGCGGCGTCCAGCTCAATGAATTGAACCGGGTCCTTGAACAAGGCTGGACCCTGCTCGTCCAAACTGATCTTCTGGTGTTCTCCTCCTCGACGCTCCGCGCGATGACTTCTCGCATGATCCACCAGCACGCGGCGCATGCTGCGCGCCACCGTGCAGAACAAGTGTTTCTGGTTCTCCCATTGGAGTGTCTGGCCCTCGAACAACCGCAGGTAGGCTTCATGGACCAATGCGGTTGCTTGCAGGGTGTGATCCGGACGCTCTCGCCGCATATACGCGCCGGCAACTTGCCTTAATTCCTGGTAGACCAGCGCGAAGAGTTCGTCTGGAGATTCTGTCCGCCTCCGGAAGGCATCCACCAATGTCTGCTCGCTTTGATCGATCTCTGGATCGCGATTCATTTGGCCGTCGACCTCCTTCAGATTATAGGGCAGCTCGCCCTGGGTGTTCCCCTGTGTCAAAGGCCTCGACTGTGGGATTTGCGGCGTTCTGGAATCTTTTCTTTGCCGGTTACCCCTTTTCACTCGCGATCGCGCATGTATGGGTGAGAACGGAAGACGGTCTCTCAAAAATACTAAAGGAGAAAGAATATGTTTACGAGTAACTCACGAGTCCGGGTGTTCGCGTTGATCGCGCTTGTGGTTCTGCTTGCGGCCGGCGCCGCAACGGTGCACGCCCAATGCGTATACACACAGGTCCAGCTTCACCCCGCGGGCGATATCGAGGTGATTTATACCCGGTTCGGGCCTCGGACGATCGTTGTGCCCTGCGTCCATTGGGTGGCTCAATGTTTGTAAGAGGTATGCTTTTCGGTTATAGCCCGTGTCGTCTTAGACGGCGCGGGCTTTCGTATTTTTAGACCGGTTGGCAAGGACGAATCCAAAACACCTGCGTGTCCTGCCTTCGTTGCCCCTCAGCTTCTTCAAGCACTTCTTGTGGAAACGGTAGCCCCCTCACTCCTAAGGTCGCCCGAAGTTGTCTCCAATCCAGCGCCAGAGTGTAGCTTCACCGAACCTGCGCACCGCCGCCAGGCCGGCGAGCCTTGCCCGCGCCGATCGGTCCGTGTTAATGTTTTCAAAATTTCTTTACCCCTTTCTTGCCAAGAGTCCGCTTATCCAAGTGAGCAGGACAAACCGACGAAATCCAAAGGAGAAGCCACCATGATCGACCTCAGAAAAACCACCGCTATCAAAGGGACGCTCAGCGCTGCGTTGCTGACCTTAACCGTAGTTCCGATGCATGCCGAGATCAATTTTCGAACGCCACAAATTCGAAGCGAGCCGCGAACCACCTACAGTCATCCTGAACCTGAAAGGCAGGTGCAACCTCAACGTCAACAAGAACCAGTTGAACAGCGGCGATCCACTGTCGAGCCTGAAACGCGGCGCGAATCCTTCACTCCTCCGCAACAGGAGCATACCGTCAACGCTATTCAGCGGCCTGAATACCATCCGAATAACAATGTTCGTGCCGGCGAAATGAACCTCGGAGCGAACCACTCGAACGTTACCGTCGTGAGGCCCGAAGTGGTCACCCCGGTTATGAGGCGGGCGATGGCCTACAACACCCGCCCGGGCGGGGTCCACATCAATCCCGAGTACTTCGCGAGCCACTACGGGCTTGCGCACGGATTTCACTTCGTCAGATATACGGGCGGGCCGTGCATCGGCGATTGCGGACTCACGTTATTCGGAGGCGAATGGTATTTCTCCTGGAATGGTGGCTGGTTCGGCCTGACGGCGCCGATGCCCGCATACTGGGGTTTCCAGACCGACTGTCTTTACATCGATATCGGGGATGACGGAAACTACTACCTTTATGACGCGAAGTACCCGGACACCGCAGTCCAATTGACCTTTGTTCAAAACGTCGGCGACGACCAGGCAGGCGTCGATCAGTAGAATGCGCGATTCGGCCCGAACGGTTCGAAATGCCTCACAGGCCCCCGAGAACCTCGGGGGCCTTTTTTTTATAACCCCGCAAGCGGTAAACGGGTGCAACTTCGCCGAATAGGACTTGCCATTAAATGAAGGCTTTGGGCGGAAATCTCGGCGAACCTGCCTCAATCGCTGACCCTTTTTGAGGCAGATTGCCGCATTTCAAGGTGAAGGCGAATTAGAGCTCTAGCCGTTCTAGTAGTGGCTAGATGTTTACTCGTAGGAAAGCGTAGTATATACTGTCTAGACCCAAAATATTGGGAAGGCGGGTTTCCGCTTGTCCCATGAGCACTTCGGACGAAGGGCGCTTGTCGGAACCAAGTTTCCGTGGCGAACAAATCAACGCTGTGTCTCCTCGTGCCGAAAAGCACCACGATGAGGAGCTTTGGTAATCTCGCGCGGCGAGCGCAGCGCACACTTTAATCACTAACCCGCACTTTTTGCGGGCTAATGTCACCGCATTGGCGAAGAATTGGGCCGGCTCCCAGGAGGAGGAAAGCAGTGACTCCGGAACTGCACGCTCGAATCGAGGATATCTTCCATCAGGCGTTGTGCTTGCCGCCTGAGCAGCGGGCCAGTTTTCTCGCGCAAGCGTGCCGCGGCGATCACTCCCTGGAACAACGCGTTTTGGCCCTCCTGGCCGCGGATAACGAGATTGTTACAAGTGGGTTAAACCGGCCGGCCGGCCAGAATGGGTCGGCTGCGGAGGGTCAGGAAACATCCGGAAAATCCGAGGTCCTTGACAAGGGCGCCCGCTTAGGGCCGTACGAGATTCTTGCTCTGATTGGCAAGGGTGCGACCGGCAAGGTATACCGTGCCCGGGATACGCGGCTGGGGCGCCAGGTTGCAATTAAAGTGATTCACGAGCGGTTTTCTGCCAGATTCGACCGCGAGGCGCGCGTCGTGGCGGCGCTGCGACATCCAAACATCTGCCGGCTCTATGACGTCGGTCCGGATTATCTGGTAATGGAACTCCTTGAGGGAGAAACCCTCAAAAACTGTCTCGGACAGCGGCAGATTCCGTTTACGACTGTATTGGATCTCGCGATACAACTGGCCGATGCACTCGATGCCGCGCACACCAAGGGCATCATTCACCGGGACATCAAGCCAGGAAATATCTTCGTGAGCTCGAATGGCCACGCGACCGTCCTGGATTTCGGTCTCGCGAAGTTAAGGGCTCAACGAACACAGGAACTCGATGGAACCCAAGCGCATGCTCTTCAGGAATCACTAACGATACAGGGCCTGGTTGTAGGAACCCCATCGTATATGGCTCCAGAGCAGGCGTTGGGTGAAGAGGTCGATCCCCGAAGCGACCTGTTCAGCCTGGGCGCAGTGCTTTACGAAATGGCGACGGGGATCAGGTGCTTCGACGGCGATACACTGGCCGCCGTACTAAGACAGGTTGTGCAAAGCACGCCTCTTCCTCCGTCGCAGGTGAGACCCGAACTACCGGTCCTCCTCGACCAGATCATTGCGAAGGCTCTGGCGAAAGATCGCGCTGCCCGCTACCAGAGCGCTGCGGAGATGCTTGCCGATCTGCAACAGCTCAGGAACGTTCTACAGGGGGGCGCCTCCCCTCTCGTTTCTCGCAGAAGTGGGTCCAGGGCCGCGATGATACTCGCCCGAAGATTCGCCGCCTGGGGGGCGGTACTCTATCGCAGCCGCTTTTGGGCAACCCCCTCCTGGACGTTCATCTTGCGGTTCGCGGGTCTCGCGGTGATCATCCTCACGTGCCGCCAGTTCTTTGAGCAAACCTCGCTGGGTCACGGATTTCGACAGTTTGAGACGGCGGTTCTGCAGTCAATGCAGGGCATTGCCCACAGCCCCGATCGCCTGCCTATCATCGTGAATATTTCTCCGATCCGCGAAGCGGGAATTCCGACCGATCGCGCGCTGCTGGACAAGCTGATCCGAAAACTGGATTCCATGCAGGTGCGGGCGATTGGCGTCGACGTCGATTTCTCGCCGTTGGATGATGGTCAACCGGTAACCCCCAAAGATTGGGATTACTTTCACGAATGGACGCAGCTCGCCGAGCAGAGCGGCCTCCAACTTCGCCTGGGCGTCTATCGGCGAGCTACCGATGTTCCGGCCCACTGGCTCGGCCTTCAGGAATTCACCCATCTGGCCGCCGGGATCGCAACACCTTCCGACGATCGCGGCTACAATTTCTATTCCGTCAATACGCCCAGCAGCGAAAAGCAACGATCTGGCCAGTTGCAGCCCATGTCGGTGGCGTTGTACACGGCCGCCGGCGGCAATCTAAGGTCGCATGGCATTGTGCGTGCCGATAGCAGGGATGGTTCCCTCAGCACTTCTCGTTACCGGATCGACTTCTCAGATTCCATCCTCAGGCTGCTGGCTTCCCAAACCGTCGACTACGCACGGCCCGAGGACTTGGATATAGCCGAGCAGACCCGAAGGCTGAACTTTGGCGGGGCGGTGGTGCTGATCGGGGATACGACAATCCCGGACGATCAGTTTTGCCGCCCGTTTTCGACAACGCCGACTTCCGGGCTGGTCAGTCAAGCCGCCTCGCTGGTTACGTTGCGGCAAGGAGGTTTGCAGGAAATCGAAGGGGCGGCCGCGGCAGGGCTGGACTTGACCGAAGTTGTCCTCGTCGGCTTCTTACTTTGGATATTTGACCGCTGGCGGCGCCCGCCCAATTCAGCACCGGCACTCGTTCGCGCGGCCTCAGCCTCTCACACGGACATAGGCGGCCATACCCAAACCGGGATTGAAACGGTCACCATGACGGGAAAAGGTGCTGTCCCACTCGAAGCCAGGAAGCCGCTGGATGTCGCTGAGACGTCCTATTGCATGGTTGTCGCGTTGTTGACCGGAGTCACGGGATTGGTCATCGTACGCACGAACAGCGTCTTTTGGCCCGATTTTTTATGGATATCGGTGGCGCTCTTGATCCATCCGTTCGTGAGCGAGACCTTCTTTCCCTTTTTTAGCGGTCTGACGGGCGAAATACAAAGAATGTCCAGGCAGGTTTTATCGACTTCCAAAGGAAGCTCATATGTTCATTAGAATTGCCGGAGTTATCGTCGTTGGGAAGTTGCTCATCCTGACGCTTCACGCGCAAGCCACCCCGGACGACGCAGGAGCGGGCAAACCCGACGACTCCTACTGGATCGTGGAGACTAAGGACGCAATGTCCTACCGGGCGGAGCCCGGTTCGGAGCGCCCGATCAAGGGGCATTACACTCCGCTCCATCCCTCCGATGAGGTTTTTTGCACGGTGGATACACAGACGCCCGCTCCGCCGCCGAGGCCGGAGCCCGCCAGACAGGCGGCGCAGGGGAAACAGGCAACAAAGCGAGCGTCCAAGCTCCCGGCGCTGCCACCGTGTTCGCTCAATTACATTACGGCCGACTCTAGAGGTCTCCTCACCGACAAGATTCCGGCTAACCGTTGGATTTTGATGTCCTCCCTCGCAGACGTTCCCAAGCCGCCGCGACTCGTGAGGAACTCGAGAGACTTGCTTGAAGAAGTGGGAAAGAAAGCGCAGCGAGGGGGTGTTTCCAAGGGTTCCGGATGCGCGGGCACTTTACCTGTCATGGCGCCGGTCTGTCGCGAAACGATTGATCCGGCGGACTTCGCATTGGAATGGACCGACTCTCCGGCAGGCGGCAATTATGCCACACTTTTCGTCGATACCATTGACGAATTACATTCGACTTCCCTTCGACTCGACCGCATCCCGCTCGCCGCACACCGCTATGACGACGCGCGCCTGCGGAAGTTCCTCGAACAAATTCAGAAGGACTCGGCGCCCACGAATGTTCTTCTGCGGCTTAGCCAATCCCAGGACAGCGAAGCCACGCGGATCGTGACCATCCCCTCGCGGGCGGATCAAAGAAGTCTTCACAATGAGATCGAGACGCTCGGGAATCAGCAAGACCTGGTTCGCAGCATCTCGGCTATATCCGTGTACGTCAAGTTTGCCATGTGGTCGCCTGCCGGGCGGCAGGCCCGAGAGCTCCTGAGTATGGGCCCTGATGAGGAACTGGTGATGACGTACGCGCTTGTCGGATTCTGTCAATCCGGCTATACCCAGGAAACCGCCGAGCTGCGCGCTCGATTGCGCAGTGTCGGCGTTACGGACGTTTGCCCGGAGGGTCAAAAATGAGTTCATTTCGGATGCTTGCCGCTTTCCTGTTGCCGCTGGCCCTGGCCGGTCAATCCGATCCAGCTTCGAAGCTCGCCCAACGAAGGGGGATCGCGTTGTTAATCGGTAACATCAACTACCCTGAGGATCCCCTTGAGTCGGTTCGCGAAGATTTGAAAGGAATGCAGGACGCTCTCAACAGCGTTGGGATCGATACCGACATTGTCACGAACCTGGACAGGCCCGAGGATTTTCGCGCAGCGCTCGGCCAGTTTCTCCGGAGGAAGAAGGCTGACGCCAACGACGTCATTCTCGTGCTGTACTCCGGCCATGGGATGCAGCTCGAAGGGTCGACTTTTTTACTGGGCACCAACTACCACACCGTGACCGAGCCGCAGGCGGCTGCATTCGCCCACGCGTTTAGCGCTGACGACATGATCAAGGAATTGGAACAGGCGCCGCCGTATGCCCGTATCCTGATCATCGATGCGTGTCGCATAAATGCTTTCAGCAGCGACGGCCAGCGTGGTGGCGTTGCTCTCCGGCAGAACTATGACAATACTGTCGTCATCTTCAGCAATGAGCCGGGAAAAACCGTACCAGCCCGGGCTGCCACCAGCTTGCGCAGTCCCTTCATCGAGGCGTTGATTTTCGCGTTGGGCAGCAACACCTCTGGGATCAAGCAAGTGTTCGATACCGCCAAAAAGGCGACCGCCGAGCTGAGCCCCGGTCAAATACCGCAGATGTTGACGAGTCTTACTTATGATCCATCGCTTCTCTCTGTCGAAACCCCGCGGCCGCGCTCCAACCGGGCCGGGGAGCTGGTGAATCAGGCCAAATCTTTCTACGCAGACCGGTCCTGGCCACAATATCTGGAGGTCTTCCAAACGGCAAAGGCCATCGTCGGTGACTCCGGCCTCACCGCGAGGATCGATAAGGAAACCACTTGGGTGGTGGAGGTCGAGGCGGCCGAAGCTGCGGCAAATAAAAACACATGCAAGGAGGAAGCAAGCCATTGGGATCGAGCCTCAGAGCTTTTTCCGGCTCGCGTATGGACCTTGGAGCGAGCCGCGCTTGCGAAACTCAAATGCGACCAGGAAGAAGAAGCAATTCCGCTCCTCGTACGGCTCTCTCTGGTAACCAACGAGACCACGGCCACGCGGGTGCGAGCCGTGCTTGCCAGTTTGAGGAAAAGCGATCCCCGCGTCGCCGACCTCGAGAAGCGCGTTCCCACGGACCCTCCCGTAGCAGGAAGCGAATTCGAATTAGTCGAGATCCCCAAATGACCCCTTGGCAAATCAGTCGCGGAACGGTGTTTCTTTCATTTCTTATTCTTACGGAAGTTGCGCGTTGTGATGGCCTCCTGATCACGTGCACCAGTCCGGATACTTGTGCGTTCAAGGAGGTGGCCACCATAAGCGTCAATGGCCGGGCTGTCGTGCGCGCCGTCCCGGCGAAGACCGTAGACGCCGTATCCGTGAATGCGCTTCGGGCCAGCAAAGACAGGAAAATCGATGAATTTCCGGGGCTGGTGCGCGATCCGGTGTCCGGGCAAGTGTACACTTTTTCAGCCGCCGCAAGCCGCGATCTGATTTTTCCATCCGGTACATCGCCCAAGGATCAGGCAGCGATCGCCGGCCTTTGGGGGGCTTCCAAGATTGGGTTTCGAGACTCGCCAAAGGCGAAAGCGGATCAGCCCGTCGCCGCCGCAACCTTCGCCGCGTTTCTGCCAGGACGCGACCTGAAGGACGTTGCCGTGACCTATGGCCGCAGCTTGATCGCGAGCACGTCACCAGGACCGTGGAAGAACGGGCTGCTACGAGGTGTTATCAGCTACAGTAACTCCGCACCGTCTTACAAGGCATGGCGGGATCAGCTTTTTGCTTCCTTGAATGGCTCCCTCGCGACTTATCGCAAACAGGACGGAGATCCCAGGCATTTGCACGAGTTGCTAAATGCCGCCATCCACGATGGCGAAATTCTAATCCAGATTGCGCCGGACGAACCAACTTACGCGGCGGTGCTGAAGGATGCTCGTACCGAAGAAGACATCCTGAAAAGGAAGGTCGCGATCGCCAATGCCTTGCTAGCCGGAGGCTATTGGGATGAAACGATTCTTAAGATTCGAGACCTGGGATTGGCGAAGTGGTCCTTCCCTGAACTTGCCGTTGGAGAACGGACGGCCTTGATCAATTCGGCAAAACTGCACAAATCGAACGCCGAGAAACTGGCTGGCTCTGGAATTCTGAACCGGGGATTTGACGAAGCAGAAATCGCTTATCGACGGGATCCGTGCAGCGCCGAAATCTCGCTGTACTTCAATAGCATTCGTCCCCAATTCGTAGAAAAGAACAAAGACCCTCGCCAGGCAGAGGCCGCCTCCGGGAACCGCCCTCAGCTCCAGCAGCTCGAACGTCAGCTTCGCAGTTTCGACGCGCTGCAGTTGCAACAGGAGACCTACCGTGAGCTGGGATATAACCTGATCGCGCAGGGCGACGCTCTGGACCATACATACGTCCCCTTTCAGCTAGCGAAGGCCCAGTTTCTGAGGAACGTGGGAAAGTTGTCCCAGGCTCTCGATGTGGCAATCGACGTCGAGCGCCATTACCCGCTGGATTTGCGGCAGCAAAGCGACTGGATGGATCTCGATGCCAATCTTTCGCTGACCTTGTCGGCGACCAGGAAGAAGGCGGTGGACGATTCCACGTCCAATTACAGCACCGGACATTTCACGGAAGCCGCCGGTGCGACCGCCATTGGGCTGACGGCGGATCCCAGCTATCCGGCGCTGTTGATCGCAAAGGCCGAAGCGTCCGCTTCCCTGCGCCAGCCAGAAGAGGCGATTCGGGCGATTCAGACTCTCTTTAAGTCCGGAAGCCCAGCATGCACGGACCCGCTGCAATATGAGAAGGCTTTTGCCTTGCAGGACGCCCTGGGTGGAGGTGGACCGGCTACGGCGCCTTCGAATCAGCAAGCCAAAGAGCCCGCGGACGGCGTAGCGAATTGGATGTCTGGAACAAAGTATACGCCGGGCAAGATTTTCTATGATCCCGTCAGCCTTTCGTTCGTTCCGCGGGTCATCGCCGTAGGCGGCCAGAAGCCTCCGGCCGCGGACACCTCATTCACTTGGGACGGCCTCCGCCTGATAAGCATCGAGACCACTGTCAACCCGAGTGCAATCACCTCCAAACCCGTCGTGAAAGGCGGCAACGGCCAGACTACTTTTCTTGTCGATGTCGAGTACGCTCCAGGAACATTGCGTATGACATCGATTAGCCCCCGCGCGATTCAGGAAGGAAAGCGGGTGACGTACCCATTGACCTTCTGGAATGATCCCAGAATCAACGTCTCGCTGTTGCAAGCTACGGGAAAAGCAGCGGCCCGTGGCTGGACTGGCAATCCTGTCTTTGATCCCTTCATTTGGAGCGGCGTCTTCCTCTTTGACTTCAAATATGACGAAAAGGGACGCGTGGTTGAAGCCGTACCCGTACCCGACGAAACTCGGGGGCGGAGCTTTTCCGAGACGCTCACCTTCACCTGGGATGATGCAACCAACCGCCTGGAGACGATTAGCAGCAAAAGCTACAAGCGCGTGATGAAGTACGACAATAAGGGACGCCTGGTCTCCGAAGAGGCCACGTTCCGGAACACGAAGGCCGAAACGTCCTATCAATACGCTGGAAACAACGCCCTGCCGCGGCTTGCCTTTAGCAATAGCGTCTTCGACCAACAGCGGCGCAGCGTCGTTTTCCAAACTGGAAACTGAAAAACGGAATTGTCCAACTTGTCTGACGAGAGAGAGCAACGAAGTGACGCTACTTATTGCGACTCAGCACGCGCTCCACTCCGTCAAGGAGCCGAGTGTGTGCGGCTCCCGATTAATGTCGCAGCTCGAGAATGACGGATGCGATATTGAATGGGCCATTCAGAAATGGTACGCTTCTTCTTCGGCGATTTCGCCCGCCGGGCCCGTACGCCCTGACGGTAGCTTGAAATCGCCTTACTTTGGCTGTCAACCTCCCGGGTGGCGTGCAGAGAGCGAATCTGCCAGATGTTTCAAGCGGACGAGTACACATTCCTAATGGCACGCCGTTTTTGAGCGGCAAAAATCGTCTATTTTGACCCACGGGTTGAAGGCATCGCCGACCTTCATTGTGCCCGGAGATTCCGAAACAGAGTGAGTGGACCGCTCACGAGCTCAGTTTCATCACTGCGGCGGAGCGGCGCAGCTCCGCCCGGACGATCACGCCGACGTCAGGCCGCGCCTTCCACTTGCGCCCAAAGATTGTAAATTCCAAGCGGTTTCGCTGCTTGAGCCCTGCAATTGATCCGTGGTGCCCAATTCCGAGACTGCCGTTCATTTCACCGAGGGGTTGGCGCCATTTACGCCTCATTCCCCGCATCGCGCGTTGCCCACGGTCCCACCAGGCGCATCTAGAATGGACGCCGTCGCGGCCCTGAGCGCAGGTTTCACGCCAATCGAGCTCTCCATCGTCCTCGTCATCATCGGGCTCATCGTTTGCGGAATATGGGTAGGACAGGATTTGATCCGCGCTGCACACGTGCGAGCGACGATCACGCAGGTCGAGAAATACAACACGGCGGTGAACGGAGATGATTGAGGACGAAGGCGTGCTTGATCTAACGGTCGATCTCGTCACGATCACCTCGCACAAGGTCTCGCTCCGCAAGTTGAAGGCGTGGCTCGAAAGCAGCGCGCACGATCCGAGGGAAGCCGCGATGAAAACGAAGCTTCGATAACCGGCCGATGTCCAACATTATCGCTAGTGATCTCGTAGGTGCAGCCCGCCGTTGATCGTATAAAATTGCCTGTATCACCCAGATGCCGCTTTCTATCGGTGACAAACTCGGGCCTTACGAGATCCTCACGCCCATCGGTGCGGGTGGGATGGGCGAAGTCTACAAGGCGCGAGACACACGGCTGCATCGTGACGTCGCCTTGAAGGTTCTCCCGCAATCTTTTGCAACCGAGGCTGCGCGAGAGCGTTTCCAGCGCGAGGCGCGCGCCGCTTCGGCGTTGAATCACCCCAATATCTGCGCGGTTTACGACGTCGGGGAATCGTCCGGCCGTCCGTTTCTGGTGATGGAATTGCTCGATGGGACGACTCTCCGCGAGCGCATCGGCGGCAAATCTCTCGATCCCTCGACTGCGCTCCCGTTGAGTGTCCAAGTGGCGGACGCGCTCGATGAGGCCCACGCCAAAGGCATCGTGCATCGCGATATCAAACCGGCCAACATTTTCGTGACCGAACGGGGTCGCGCCAAGGTGCTCGACTTCGGCATAGCCAAGCAAAGCGGGTCGGCGGGCCCGGCGGAGGTGACGGAAACGATGCTCACGGAGCCGGGTTCGGCCATGGGCACGATCGCTTATATGTCACCGGAGCAGGCGCGCGGCCAGCCAGTGGATGCACGCAGCGACCTGTGGTCGTTTGGTGTGGTTCTATACGAGATGGTGACGGGAACGCGGCCGTTTGAAGGTCCGACGCCGCCGATTATCTTCGACGCACTTCTGAATAAGACGCCCACCCCGGTTCGCCAGCGGAATCTACTGGTCCCGGCAGAGTTGGAACGGATCATTAGCAAGCTCCTGGAAAAGGACCGCGAGCTGCGATACCAATCTGCCGCGGAACTGCGCGGCGATCTGGAGCGGTTGCAGGCAGGCTTGAGCCCCGCAGTCATAAGCACCAAGAGCAATTCTCTGTTGAAGTATGGAGCCGCGGCAGCTGCGCTCCTTCTTGCCGTCGGCGGCTTCCTTCTCTGGCAGCAGCGCGGCCGTGCGAGGCAGCTCACGGATAAGGACACTATTGTTCTGGCTGATTTTACGAACACGACCGGCGACCCCGTGTTTGACGGGACGTTGCGCCAGGGCCTCTCGATACAGCTGGAGCAGTCGCCCTTCCTGAGCATCGTCTCCGACGATGGTATCCATAAAGTGCTGGGCCTGATGGGGCAGAAGGCGAATGCGCGGCTGACTCCAGAGCTTGCCCGCGAAATCTGCGAGCGAAACGCAAGCGCCGCCGTCCTGGATGGCTCGATCGTCAGCCTCGGAAGCCAGTACGTGGTGGGGCTCCGCGCCAGAAATTGCCGCACCGGAGACGTCCTCGATCAGGAGCAGGTGCAGGCAGCCAAGAAAGAAGACGTTTTGAATGCGCTGAGTCAAATCGCCAGCAAGTTCAGGGCGCGGATCGGCGAATCGCTCGCCACGGTAAAGCAGCACGACACACCACTCGCCGAGGCCACCACGCCGTCCATTGAAGCCTTGAAACTTTACAGCGCCGCGTTTCGGATTCACTTCTCCAGCGACCCCGAGAGCATTCCCCTTGTCCAGCGTGCCATTGAAATCGATCCTCAATTCGCACTGGCGTATGCCTTCCTGGGGCGCGAGTACGCCCAGTTGGGTGAGTCCGACCTGGCTGCCGAGAACAACCGCAAAGCTTACGAGTTGCGGGGTCGCGCGAGTGAACTGGAGAGGTTCTTCATCACCGCGACCTATCATATGCAGGTAACGGGGAACATGGAAAAGGCGCAGGAGAACTTTGAGTTGTGGGCGCAAACCTATCCCCGGGATCAATATCCGCATGGACTACTGTCCGGGGGCATTTACCCCGCCTTAGGCATGTATGAAAAGGCCGTCGAGCAAGCGAGAAGAGTGATCGAGATCAATCCGGATGGTCCCTTCGGCTACGGTAATCTCGCCGTCAGCTTAATCTTTCTGGATCGGCTAGATGAAGCCGAAGCTGTTTATCAAGAAGTTACCAAGCGAAGGCTGGAGATCCCGGACATTCTCGTCAATCGATATGACCTTGCCTTTTTGAGACGGAATCAAGCGGAGATGGAACGCCAAGTGAGCCTGGGTCTGGGAAAAGCCATCTCAATGTCCGAGCACGAAGCAAATGCTTTGGCATATTTCGGTCACCTGCGGCAGGCTATGATGACGTCGCGTCAGGGAATCGACATGGCCAAGAAGAGAGGTCGTCTGGAAAGGGCGGCGGTGTTCGAAGGAAGAGCGGCCGTGCGAGAGGCGTTTTTCGGGAATGTCCCCGAGGCAAGGCGAGGAGCGATGGCCGCATTAGGGGTCTCCAAGAATAAGGAGTTGCAGTCTGTCGGTGCGTTGGCACTGGCCCTCTCGGGGGAGTCTGCCCGGTCCCAAACAATCGCGAACGATCTGGAAAAGCGCTTCCCGGAGGATACGGAAATCCGATTCAGCGTGCTCCCGGAGCTTCGCGCTCTTCTCGCGCTAAACCCCGCTGAACCGAGCCAGGGCAAACCCGCAAATGCGATCGAAGCGCTGCAAGTAGCCCTCCCGGACGAGCTTGGCGTGCCGTTCAGTTTCTATGGGGCGCTCTATCCGATCTATGTGCGCGGCTTGAGCTATCTCGCCGCTCACCAAGGCACCGAAGCCGCCGTGGAATTTCGGAAGATTCTGGATCACCGTGGGATCGTTCGCAGCGATCCAATCGGCGCATTGGCGAACCTGCAACTGGGCAGAGCCTTCGCCTTATCGGGCGAGAAGCTTAAAGCAAAGGCCGCCTACCAGGATTTCCTCGCCCTATGGAAGGATGCCGACTCCGATATCCCGATCTTCAAGCAGGCGAAAGCGGAGTACGCGGAACTTCGGTAGATTCGGCGTGGCTGACGCCGAGGAGACGCGGCGAGGGAGGCAGCTTGGCCCCTACACGATCGAGGCCACCTTTGGCGCGATGCATTCATAGTGCCCCGAGTTTGTCGCCTGGAGAGAGCGCCATATGGTTGACTTAAATGGCGAGCGGATCCTCGAAATTGCGAAACAGCAGTTCACGTTAGTCGGAGCGAACGCCAGCCTGGAAGACATCGCCAGAAGAGCGGGCGTCGGTCCAGGAACCCTGTATCGCCACTTTCCCGTTCGCGAGGACCTCCTCGTGCGGTTTACCGGTACGATATGGAAGACTTGGCCGCGCGGCGGAACGAACCCTGGCGGGCGCGGTGCCCCCCGTTGAGGCCTTGCGGGCGTGGCGGTTGCTCGTCGCGACGAAGGGCGATCCATTCACCGGTTCGTTATGACGTGTTATCGGCTGGTTACTTGAACGCATCTATCTTCATGAAGTCCGCAAATTGCGAGCCAAACGAGGCGGATCGGCTTATGTTTGATGACATGACCATGCCCATTCACTTTGCATGTTTCGCGGTTCTTACTGCGGCCATAGCGTTCGGCCAGGACCAGACGGCGAGTTCGGAACCCGCCGAATTCGGCACATCCAACGATCTGTTCGTGATGTTCGGTTCCGACGTCGTACGACCCAGCCTTGCGCCCAAGGCAAACTACAACATCGGCCTGGGCCAGGCATCGCAGACTTCAATCGCCCCCGTTACGCCGTCGATTTCGATCGTTCTCCGGTAAATGTTCGATTCGACGGATTCAACTCCGGGAATAGCGCGCTGAGCCAGGAACGCGAGTAATCCGGACCAATCGAAAGGCGGACGGTACGCCAGACGAATGAGAAGACCGGAGTGTTGAGTCGGAGTTTGAGAGACACCCCGCATCCTGCGAAGTTCGGTAGGCGACTCGCCCGTCGTTTTCAGCATGGCGTGATTGAATTGGCGGATACTTCGGAATCCTGCACAAGCTGCCAGCCGGGTGATGGGAAGGTCCGTCTCTTCGATGAGATTGCGCGCGAAGTGGACGCGGCGCGTGATCGCGATGCGTATGGGAGAGGCGCCGAGATGCTCCACAAACAGGCGGCGCAGATGCCTCGATCCGATGCCCACCCGGTCGGCAAGTTGCTCAACGTCACCGTTGTCGAGTGCGCCTTCCGCGATCAATCGCAAAGCTCGCGAAACCACGGCTGATGTTCCTCCCCAAGCGGGCGTGCCCGGAGACGCCGCCGACCTGCATCGTCGGCAAGGACGAAATCCTGCTGCCTCCGCGGCGGCTGCCGATGCAAACCACACGATCTTGTCGGGCTTCGCGAAGGGCACCGGACAAATAGAGCGGCAATAGACCCGTGTCGTTATCACGCCCGCGAAGAATCGTCCGTCAAACCGCGCGTCACGACTGTAGGCAGCCTGCCAGCACACGTCCGGCTGCAAGCCACCGCGTTCGGCGAGCAAGTCCATACGTACATCATAGGACCATCAGTGGTTCGCCACTAGCAATTTTCGGACATGACTTCATAGGCGCGGTATGAACTCATCACCGTTTCACTTGAACGTCAAACGGAGGAACTGGGCCCAGTCTTCGGACGAGGTCCTTGGCTTGCGGTAGGTTGATGCCACTCCCGGATCGTCCCGTTGTCGGACATTATCGGAAGGTTCCGCTCTTGGAAGGCGAAACGTTTGGCCGAAGAATCGCATGGGGTGTAAAAAGTCATGCGGCACCGCGCATGCGGTACTATCGGGGAGAACGGCGATCGATTTGGAAACGAGATGTCCTAAACCATTTGCCCTTTGGAACGACACTCCCTGCGATTCGGCTGATTCGCGGCTACATCCATTCCACAACTTCCTTAATTGCGTCGGCCTTATGCCCATGCATGAGTTCGGTGAATTGATCCTTTGAATATCGCTGCGTGATCAGGCTGGCGACCAGCGTTCCCCAACGTAGATGGGCCCGGGCGAGATCGTCCGCCGCCATTTGGAAATGTCCGCGCGCGGCGTTCACGCTGCCGAGCATGACCTGATTGTCCAACACCAACTGCCGGATCAATTCGGCCCCCGAGAGCTGCAGCGGCCGGTCGCCGCCGGGGATCCCGGTAAGCACGTACATTCCGTTCACTCCGAGCGCGTCGAGAAGATTGAACTCCAACTCCGCGATGCCGCTGGCGTCGAGAATCAAATCCATCCCGCCGATCTTTTTCTCCACTTGATCCGCCGGTACCTGACGGCCGTCGATATAGCGCCCGCCGATCGCGCCCAACCATTTCGGGCGAGCAGTATTCGCCTCGACCACGTCCAAACCGTAAACCTCGCCGCCGCGGAGGCGCAAGACCATGGCCGCTAGCAGACCCACCGGCCCCAGACCGGCGACCAGACAGCGTCGCTCGTGAAACCAGTCGGGAGTGGACGCGGCGTCGGGACAACGCACGGTTTGCACGCGCAGCGCCTCATCGATGGCTTTTTCGACGACGGAAAGTGGCTCCAGCAAAACCCCGACGGCTTCGAGTTCAGCGGGCACACGCACGACGTACTGCTCCTGATCGACCACGAATTCGGTCTGATATCCGTCCAGCCCGCGAATGCCCCTCTCGCGATACTTTCCTGTCTGGCACATGTCGGCGCGGTTCATCCGGCAGGAGGCGCACTCTCGGCATCCGCGCCGCACGGTAAATACAGCGAAATCGCCGGTCTTTACCCGAGTAACGTCAGAGCCTACGTCCACCACTGTGCCGAACATTTCGTGCCCAATGACGAGTTCAGTCTGGCCGTCGGGCGCCTGTGCACGGCCGCCTGATACCTCTTCCCGATCGGTGCCGCAGATGCCGACGCGGATCACTCGCATCTTAATCTCATCCGGCGTTGTGATCGAAGGCTCTGGCCGATCCACCAGGCGCGAACCGGTGGATCCCGGAACAATAGCGATTGCTTTCACAACTTCTCCATTCTTCCTAGTGACGATTCGGATCGGGAACCCAGGCGTTCCAGTAAATGGTCGCCCACTCGCAAGGCGTTCGCGATGATGGTCAAACTGGGGTTCACGGCGGCGATCGATACAAAGAAGCTGGCATCGACGACGTAAAGGTTATCGAGATCGTGCGCTTTGCAGTTCACGTCCAGCGCGGACGTGAGCGGGTCCGTGCCGAAGCGGACGGTCCCCGCTTGATGCGCCGTTCCTCCGATGGGAATGTTCTTTCCCAGATACAGCGAACGATGCATCAGTTGATCGTGAAGTCCGATGTCGGTAAGCATGCTCTTCAGCTTGGCAATTAATCTCTGGTGTCCTTCCAGATTGGTGTCGTTTACGGAAAGCACGAGTTGCCCGTCAGGATTGATCGTGACGCGATTGCGGGGATCCGGGAGATCTTCAGACTGCAACCAGAAATCGATGGAGTGTTCCGCCAGATAGTCGAGCGCGAACTCAGGTTTCCAGACTGCCCAAGCGGGCGCCTCCGCCTGGAGCATCGCGCCGTCGGATTTGCCCAGCATCTGGATTTCTCCCAAAGGATATTCCCAATCTTCGGAGCGAAAATAGAAATCGTTCAACGCCAGCGTCTTCTGGAAAACTGTCGGATTGGGATCTTTCGAAATCGCCATGAAAGCGGAGCAATTGTGGCGCATGTAGTGGCGCCCCACCACGTCGGAGCTGTTCGCGAGACCGCTGGGATGATTGTCGCTGGGCGAGCGCAGCAGCAACGCGGCGGAATTTACCGCGCCGCACGAAACCACGACGATATCGGCGGAATATTCTTCTTTCTCACCGTTCCGCGTGACGATGACTTTATTGACCACGCGTCCCGATGCGTCGGTTTCGAGGCGCTCGACGTAAGCTCCCGTTAGGAGTTCTACGTTCTTATGCGCCCGCGCGGGATCTACACAGATCACTTGCGAATCGGCTTTGCCGTTGACAAGGCACGGAAATCCATCGAACGCGGGACATCGCACACACTTGCTGGTGTGCAACGGCTCGCCATCCGCCTCGTCGAGCAGGATTCCCAAAGGCAACGGAAACGGATGATGGCCGAGCCGCTGGAAGTCGTCGAACAATTCCTGAATGCGTGGCTCGTGGCTCACGGGCGGATAAAGATAGGGCGCGCTCGAATAGCCTTCCGTTGGATCGATGCCATGCTCGCCATGGACATGATAGAGGTGCTCGGCCTTGGTGTAATACGGTTCGAAGTCCTCGTAACGCAACGGCCATGCCGGCGAGAGGCCGCCGTGGTGGATCACTTCTTCGAAATCTTGCGGCCGAAAGCGCAGCAACGCCGCACCATAAACTTTGGTATTGCCGCCGACGTAGTATTGAGTACCGGGATGAAACGCCTTGCCGTCCTTATCGAGCCATGCCTCGTTGGCTCGGTACTTTGCGTCGACGAAGACAGCCTGAGAATTCCAGTTATCCTTCTCGCGGCGCAAGTAGCCGCCACGCTCCAGCAGTAGAATTCGTTTCCCGGATGGCGCGAGATGATGCGCGAGCGTTCCTCCGCCTGCTCCCGTTCCGATGATGATGACGTCGTAGTGATTGGCCATAGCGATATTCGTTTATCCCCAGACTGGCGCGAGTGCGATGGAAACTAAGCCGAAGATAAAGAGAGCGAAGATCGTCGCGAGCAGACGTCGCACGCGACTGTCGGCGCCGCGAAACTCGTGCCAAACGAAAATACCCCATACAGCCGAAATCATGGTGTTTCCTTCACCCAGCGAAAACGAAGTCGCTGGTCCCACCATGGGCGTGTAAGCCGCCACAAAGCTGCAAATGGTCCCGACTCCCCAAATGAGCCCATACGTGAGACCGAACAAAAGAGCGCAGAGTACAACTCCCCACAGATAATCCCAATAAAAAAGTTCGAAACGCCACGTTCTATCGATCTTCTGCGTATTCGCCAACTGCCCCAACACAACCTGCTGAACAGCATCATGGCGAGAGCAATCGGATCCCTATGCGGAGTGTACATCGGTCAGACGGAAATACAACTCATACGATCGACACCATGTAGTCTTGTCCTTCCCAACGGTCTGCTTCATTCCAGAAGAACGTGAACCGGACGGGGGCTTGCTGCGCCGTGGCAATCGGAATGTCCACATAGGAGACTCCGAGCGTGGTTGAAAGAGACGGACGATCGTTCACGGTTTGCCATTCGTCATTCGTCCAGTGCAGCCGAAAAGCTGCCTCCATCTGGATACGCAATGTATAGCCGCGCTTGACGCTTCGCACGTGACGGAGCGGCTTCCAAATTTCGAACAGCTTCGTCTGCGACCGGTCGCCTAGATATCGTTCGGCGACGTCGGCGATCAGATCGGCAACCTTTCCGGAGCTCACCGAGCGGAGAAGCTTCACGTATTCCGCGTGGGCCCACATGAGAGGCATGGCCGAACCCGTCGGGCGTCCGCGATACATGTACACCTCCGGCTGATCGGAGGCGTCCCACGCCTGCTCGGGTAGAAGACCGGTTGCCGAAGCCAAACCCTCCATGGCGCGGATGAACGGCTTCACATCGTGTCCGGCGGCCAGTTCGTAATGAGCGCGCTCTCCGGTGAGAAGCGGCCACGCGCGTCCCTGGCCCCACCCCACGAAAGCGCTCCCGTCGGCGCGCTGTCCGTAGCCATCGTGATTGTAGCGGCGCCAACAAGGACCGAAAGGAGTATCGACCTTCAACACCGCGTCGATCACCTTGAGGGAGTCCACGATAAGCGGATCGTCGGCCTTGCGGATTCCGTGACGGACGAGTTCCAGAAAACCGGCATCCACGACATCTTTCGCCGGGAACACGTGCTGCTCGCCGGGCGGACGATTCGCAATCGTTACGTTTCCGTGATTTGGGTCTTCGTCGGGATCCGGGTTGTCCGGCCGCTCCGGAAGAATTCGCATGTAATAACGGGGAACTCCTGCGAGTAAAGTCCCTTCCGTGGTCACCGTCCAGCTTTCGATATGGATCTCGAGGAAATCGGCGTACTCTTCCAGATATCTCGCCGTCGCCTCGTCATTCTTTTCGCGCGCAAAGCAGGCCGCGCAAATGAGAGCAGCGATATTCGACGCGAGCGTGGAAGGAGAATATCCGCTGACTTCTTCCCAGCGCTCCTGCGGAGTGACCGGACCGCGGCGAACCAGGTAAGCGGCCGCCCGCAAAGTCATTGGATAGGGATCGAAATCTTGCAGTGCATTCTCACGTCGGAGACGCCAGGCAAGCAGAATGGGGAATGCTACTTCGTCGAGTTGAATCCCGCGCCAGTATGGCTCGCCGTCGATCCAAAAGTTCTGAGAAAATCCCCCGTGATCATGCTGGGAGACATTCAGATAGATTAGCGCCCTGAGGGGCGTCACGCGATCTCCGGCGGCCAGCAGCGCGTTCGCGCTGTTGACCATATCGCGCGTCCATACCAAATGGTAACCCCCCTGATCTTCGTCGCCGACCGCTTCGCCCCAGGGAATCGAGAGGGATGCAATAAAGGCTCCGGGATACGATTTGTCTTCGTGAGCGCGAAGCAAATTCAGGCTGGTGCGATATAGATTTCCCGAGTCGCCCGAACCTTCATCGAGCGGCAGAATGTTCTCGTGTGATCGGTCCCACTGTTCGGTGTACCGCTTGGCGTGCTGGGCGAAAGGGGTACTCAGGGACTGCAAAAGAGCTGAAGTGGCGTCGTGTTGAGTGGTGCCGAAGGCCAATCCCAGCGTGAATTCGAGCGCGCCGGATAAATCCAATTCGCCGGTCAGTGCGATGTTGCCGTCGAGGGCGTGATCGAACTCCCAGTCCATTTGAAAATTACCGGCCAAATCGGTCCAACCATCGCTGCGGCCCACGTAACCGCATGAAACTCGCGAAAAAGGAACGGTGGCGGCCATCGCGAGCCAGGTTCCCTTGCGTTCCGCGACCAGGATTTTGCGATCGGCGACTTGCGCCACATAGCCGTTGTTTCCCCAACCTCCGACCTCAAGATGAGGGGCGCAAAGCGCGTAAATCTTCAGCGCGGAGAGGAACGCTTGGTCACCCGTCAGCGTTGTATGTTGCAGAACACAAGCCAGATGCGGATCGGCGATGATCTCTTTCACGATCGAGTAACGTCCGGCCGGGTCCGAATTCGTGCATCGGTATCCCAATCCGTGACCGGCAAGATGCTCCAATTTGGACTGCAGATTACGCTTCTCGTCATGGAAAAACGTCTCGCCGTCCGTAATCAGATATTGAAGGTCCCGAAGTTGGGGCCTGTCCACAGTCGGATAGTAGACTTCCGTGACGATACCGTTCCAGAAGGTAAACCAGACTCGGCTCGAAGCCGCGTAGGCACTCCCGACCCCGTCCTTTGCGCCATGCGTCCACCTGGGCTCCATGCCCGGCGATCCAAAAGCCTGGGACATGAGCTTCATTTGGATTTGGAGAACTCCTGGAGTTGGGGGATGAGGGTCAGGAAGCAGCGGGTCGATTTCACCAAATGGATTGAGCAAGTTTTGGACCAGACCGTAACGCTTGGCTTTTAATAGGTTATTGACCAGAGGATCTGTTCCGAAACTGACGAGATAAGGCTGCTTGAACGCGCGTTTCTACGATTGCAAAGCCATCACGCGGAACTGATGGGGCGGGAACGAACCGCGTGATTCGAATCGCTCCGCTATTAATCATCGCGCGCAGTCGAGCGAAGTTAGCTGAGATGGTCGATAATACGGCGAGGAACCCTCGCATCCCCCCCACGGCAATCCAGCTTTGTGCGGTTGGTAAAAAGGGGAAGGGCTGCTGGAAACAGGCGCCCGTGCGAAATACCTGCGGGAGAAGCCCCAGAAACCGCCCGTTAAGGGGCATTATCGGATCCTACGCCGGTCGGCAAGCTCGGCACATGTGCGAGTCGCGCGTTACACGGCCAAGTGGCATCGACCCCGAACGTTTAGTAAGCGATAGCCGCATCTCCGTTGAATGGCCGTTCTGCGCAGCTCTCATTCATCTGAAACCCGCTTCTAAGGTAATCGCGCGAAGCTTTGGTCTGGATTGATCGAAAGTCTGGAGCAAAGGCTACCAAGGTGCCCTCGCACATCTTCAACGTGCGGAGCAGTTGCTACAAACTGGTGCGGCCTTGGGTCGGGCGCATTGGGCCCTTGCCTTCTTGGCGAAGTGCCTCTGGCAGAAATGTAGCGAACAGGGTGATCCGAGGCTGGGATATTGCTAACCGCGTTTCCGCGCAAACCACATAGCGCCCAAGCTCCAACCGACCAAAACCAGTGTGGACGGTTCAGGGACGGCATTCACCGCAACCAGTTCTTGGGGGCTTGCGATGTTCACCGTAACTTCACCGTAAATATTCACTTCTTCATTGAATTCAAAGCCCGGTGGTTCCAAACTAGGATTAACGAAGATACCTTCGACCTCGAAATCAAGATCCCCCGCTCCCGGCGCATTAAACGGTATATCTAGGAACTCCACGACATCTGGGCTCAGGAGGGTGCCGGACGCCATGGTCCCTCCGTCGTTCAAAATCCATCCCCCGGTGTTAAGGACGGGGACGTTCATGGAAGCATAGACATCTACGTAGGGCAGAGTTTGCGGTGGTGGCGTCGGAATCCCACCAGTACAGTCCAGGGTGTATTCGCCAACTGCCCCGGAGACGCTCGAGACGTTGAAAGTAGGGACCGAGGCCGCGCCTGGGGTGCACGTGACGACCGCATCTGCGCTCAGCGCCGGGACGAAGACCAACAGTACCCACAGGGAGTTCAGTTTCATAGGGAAAGAGCTCTTGCTGTAGTTTACATCAATACCCCGGATTGCGACCTGGCGTGGGATCCAAGGTCTTAAACGCCGCTAACGCCCTCCCCCCGGAGCGGAAGTAGCCCGACCCGCGTCAGCCGCAGATTATCGCCGCCGGCATCGTAGGAACACGCGGAAGCGACACCAGATCTCGCGTAGCAATGAGAGACCAGTTTGTCTCCAGGGGTGAACAACTGTTACTATCTTCTCGGCCAATAGTGATATTCGGGATGCGATTTCAATACGCACACTGCGAGGGCAAGCAAATGCTTTTGCGCAAAGCTGTTTCGTACCTTGGGGGAGCTGGTACCGCATTGATCGTCTTCGCAGCCATTTGCGGCGCGGCGCTGCTGTGCTTCGTTGACACCGCGGTACATGCCCAGCAGCCGACGGCAGACGACTTCATCGCGGAGGCGGATTACTGCCACTTTACCGGGCTATGCGGTAATGGCGGGGGCCAAGCCGCCGCTCCCCGCATCGGTTATGACCCGTGCTATCTGGCGCAAAACGCCATGCGGCCTTGCACCTCGGCCGACATGAAAGCGCTGCAGCCTCACGGCGTCGATCCCAATCTCGTCGGCACCTGGCAACTTCCGCTGAAGGGCGGCCCCTGGGTGCTCACCATCAATGCCGACGGCACCTACGCTTTCCGCAGTGATGCCCATGACGGTGTCCAAGCCCATGCTGGCTCTTTCGCCGCCAGCAACGGCGCGTGGACGATGAAAGCAAAAACAGGATACGCGGGCAGCGGCAATTATTTGTACCAGGCACCCAACATCTTTCTCGCCACGAGCCAACTGGGCGCGGTGTCGTGGCTGCGCCCGGAGCTGGCCCAGGTGGCGATGCACTGCACGGTCGTGCCGCAGAGGCCGACAAGTCCAGCTATGCTGGATGCCAATCTGATCGGCACCTGGCAGCTTCCGGTGAAGAGGGGGAACTGGGTGTGGGAGATAGCGGCCAACGGCACTTACAAATTTCATAGCGAGGCACTGGATGGCGCGCCCTCGCACGCCGGCGTCTTTACGGCAACCAAGGGGCAGTGGACCTTGACGGCCACGACGGGACTTCAGGGCTACACCGACAATGGCCAATATCTTTTTCAGGCGCCCAATATTTGGATGGCGAAAGGGAAGCTCGGCGGGGCCGCTTGGACCCGCCCTTGCAATCGGTAAGCAACTGGCGCTTATTCAGCAACGGATAAGGTTGGGCTTATTCACAACCCCGCGCTCATACAATGATAACGACAACCCAAATCCCGGCGCGAGGCCATCGTCAGAGTCGTTCCAACGTCAGCGGATCGGGCTCGCCGCCAAAGTACTTTTCCAAGGCATCCTTAAAGACTCGACCGTCGGGTGCGACGTTCGCAAACAACGTCATCGAAGACCGAAACTTCAGATCGTCGGGGTAGCCCAGGAGCTGGCTTATCGAGCGGCCATTCACGAGGTTCACAAGCCGCGTGCACTCCAGCAGGCGTGGACCAAGAACCGGGTGATCCAAGTACGCCGCGGCCTCCTGTCGCGAAGCGATTCCGAAGGCGTCCGCCATAGCGCTGTGCCCCAGACCACGGAGCTGGGGGAAGATGAACCACATCCAGTGGCTTCTTTTCTGTCCGGCGCGCAACTCTGAACAGACCGTCACGTAAACTGGGTCCTGTGCGTTCACGAAGCGCTGCAAATCGAAAGGCGCATCCACGACTGCCATTCTACCCGCGATTCAATTCTCTCGATCTCTACGAACAGTGTCGATGCGTGCGGGTTTTGTCATTTTTGTCCGGTTTTGTAGAAAGGTCATCAGCCGTCTCCGCACAAGGGTCTGGTGTAGTCTGTAGAAGGTGTGCTTTCCTCAGTGGCAGAACCGGCGACACGCGAACCGATAATTCGCGTAGCAGCGCTGAACTCCGGACGTAGTGATCCGTCCAGCCGCTTCCGTTTGCGCCAATATTTCGATGTTCTGCGAATGTTCGGCATCCACGTAACCGAGTACCTCCCCGGAACGGATAAGTACGCAGAACGTTCCTGGCGAAACGGGGTGCTCGTGCGAGCCGCGTCTGTCATCGCAAGCCGCCGCTACGACGCCGTGTGGCTCAATCGGGAACTGGTTGCGGGACGGGAAACCATCGAGCGATTTGCCGGACCGCGGGTGGTGTTCGATGTTGACGATGCCATTTGGCTGGAGGGCGAGCCCGGCTTCGCAGCGTCTATCGCGCGGCGCAGCGCTTTGGTCATAGCTGGTAATCAGACCATCGCCAATTACTTTGCGCCTTACGCAAGAAGGCTTGAGGTTATCCCGACGACTGTGGATACAGATCGGTGGACACCCACACTCCCCCGCGCATCGGGCGAGCGCGATGCGTTCAATATTGGCTGGAGCGGCACGGCGTGGAATCTTAAGTTTCTCTACGAAATCGAGGAAGAACTTGTCGCCTTCCTGGCCACCGCGCCGGACGCGAAACTTCTGGTGATGTGCGATAAGGAGCCCCAGTTTCGCTTTCTGCCGCCGGGCAAGGTGGTGTATCGGAGATGGTCTCCGGAGGTTGAAATCGACGCAGTCCGCGCGATGGATGTTGCCGTAATGCCCCTTCCAGATACCGAATGGACTCGTGCCAAGTGTGGCCTGAAGATGCTTTGCGCGATGTCGGTCGGCGTTCCTGTGATCGCGAGTCCCGTCGGAGTGGTAAACGATATCCTCCAGGACTCAAACGTCGGCTTTGTTGCCAAGCCGGGAGAGTGGGCTGGTCTTCTCGCCCGACTACACGCCGATCCGTTGCTTAGGGCCCAGATGGGCCGCGCCGGTCGAGAGCGGGTGGTGGAACGCTATTCGGTTGCGACGCACGCGGAAACTCTTGTTCGTCTTTTTCTTGAGGTGTCCAAGCTCCCCTGAAGGCGGATCGCGCCGGCTACTCAAGGGACTCATCTCCCGTGCGAAAGTGGGGGTGAAGCGCGGTGTTTCGAGAGGACTTTAAACCATGGCTACGCCACAGGTTCCCGGGAAGTATTCTATCGTGCGCGCCGCATGGCCAGCCGGTCTCTTGGCCACCCTCTGTTTGTTGCCCTACCTGAACAAAGCGTTCACCATCGACGATCCCACATTTCTGGCGGGAGCTCAGCAAATACTCCGGCATTCTATCCGGCCTTTCAACGGATACGACTCGGGCGGCGCTCTGATGGGCTACTTGATGGTGCCCGTGGTCCTTGCGGGTGGACGGGCAGGCGCCGCAGAGTGGCTCGCGCATCTTGAACAACTTCTGTTTTCTATGGGGGCGGTATTCGTCATGGTTTCCCTTGCGCTTCGCTTGGGATGGAGCAGGGCTCACGCCACTTTCGCGGGCTTGTTGCTGGTGGCGACTCCGCCGTTTCTTCCCATGGCGAGCACCGCAATGCCGGATACGCTGGCGTTGACGCTTGGGTTGCTCGCCGTAGAGCGTCTATTGGCGTGGAAATACGAACGCCGCTGGTCGCAGGCGCTGGTGGCGGGCCTCGCCTTGGGTCTTGCACCCCACGCGCGGCCACACCTTGGACTGCTGCTACCCCTCGGCGCCTTCTTACTTCTCGATCGCGTTTCTCCCAGGGATGTGGGGCATGAGCTGCGGGTGGCACCTGGCAAATGGATTCCCATCGGCCTCGGGCTGTTGGTTTTCGCCGTCGGGAATTTCGCTACCCGCGATCACGGCGTGGTGGTCAACCTCCCGCCACAGAATCTCGGATCTCAGAACGCGAAGAATAATCTCTTTGCGTACTTCCTGTATTGGTCGGTTCCCATCCCGCTCGCGTTCGCGTGGATTGCTGGAAACTGGCGAAAGTCGCCCTGGATCCTCGTCGTATTACCGGCGGCCGCCGCCACATTTTGGTCCTTGCTGCGGCGCACTGACACGGAGGCACTGTGGGCCCTGGCGGGAATGGCATTCGGCGCGGCGGCCATCGGACACATTTTTTGGGAACAATGGAAGCGCCGCGACGTGGTGCGACTATTCCTCGCCCTGTGGCTGCTTCTGCCGTTGGCAGCGGTCCCCTATGTCCACCTGCCCATCAAATATCACTTGGCCGCCGTACCAGCCGCCGTTCTACTTGTGCTCGACGCGGCCAACACCCTCTCTCCCCGTGTAGCCGTTTGGGCCGGGGCGGGGCTGGTTCTCGCGGGTACGATCTTCTCTGTCCTCATTCTCCACGCCGATTATCGCTTTGCGGAGCAAAGCCGGCTCGCCACAGCCAGATTGATTGTCCCGCGTATCGGCCAAGGAGAAAAGATTTGGTATAGCGGCCAGTGGAGCTTCCGCTGGTACGCGGAGAGCGCCGGAGCGCGGCGCGCGATGCCGGATTTGCCGCCTCCCCAGCCGGGAGACCTCTTGGCGGTCGCGGTGTACGAAGAAGGCCTTCCGATGCTTGCCATGCTGTCAAATCGCACCTTAGTGGACTCCCTCGTGTTCAAATGCGAATGCGGGCGCACGATGACCGCGGGCGCGGGCCTCTACAGTAATCTTTGGGGCCATCTGCTATGGGTTTGGAGTGGCGGAGAAGCCGGCCGATACGAGCTTTGGCGAATCCGCTAACAGGCCTGAGATGGATGTCCGCGCAGCGTGATAGATTCGCGGCGGAGCTGACTCGAAACAGCGGTTTGAGATGAGTTCGTGCCGAACTGGTAGGCGCGCACGGGGTTCCAGGCGGTACCAAGCCCGGCCGGTCGATCCGTAGCGCACCGCTTCATCGAACCCGATGCCTCTAAGCGACGGCGACGGATCAAGCGCGTGTTCCGGGCCGATCGTTTGAATCAAATCTCGACTTCCAAGGAAATGGCGGCCCGGCAACATGCCGGATCTTCCAGTTCAGAAAGGTCGAAACGTTCGCACGCGGGGTTGCCGCAGTCTACGGGGTCGCCACGTGTCACCGTTGGTGCGAGGACGAACCTATGAACCCTCACAAAGAACTTGACCGAAAAGAAAAGCACGACGAGCCGCTGGAAAACCAACCGCTGGCATGGGCAGACGAGGATCGCGTGATCGAGGATCGCAAGCCGGACTTGGGCGAGATCGAAGAGGACACATCGGAACTCTAGTTCGGCCTCGCGCTACTGAATTAGCTCAGGAAAACGAGAGAGCGCGAAGGTTGGTGAAAGAGCATCCCCACAAAAGTCCCCACACTCGGATAAATCTGGCAACTTTTAGGTGAATTGGAAGGCTGTAACTGCTTGAAAGTATTGGCTCCCCAGTTTGACGGGACGAACCGCTCTCCGGAGACGACCACGTTTTTACCGCGATAGGGCGGAAATGAGCGCAGTCTTGCGAGGCTCCGGAGGTCTGGCTAAGTATTGTGGGGTCATGCACATAGCGTCAGGACCGAGCGCTCGTTTAGATCATTTCTTGCAATTCCTCAAACGGCAAAAACCCCGCGTGCAATTTGATTCGAGTTGCGATGGAACCCTCGCGTCCGCACAGAATAGACTTTCCCCGCACCCAAACGAACCCGCAGCCCGCCGACAAAGTGCGGCGCGAACGACTCAAAGCGATTTCAAAAAACCTCGAAGTGACATGCAATGGCGGCGTTCTTGCTTTGACGAAAGGCGCCCTGTTCCGGTCAGCGCGGTTTGGAAACTACAGCTCGGCCAGAAACAGGTTGTCGCCTCCCCTCAGCGCGAACTCGACTCTAGTCGGGCTCGCGATCGAGGACGCTGGAGAACCGTCAACTGTCTCGAGTAGTCGACCGAGTTGCACCGGAAGAGAATGACGCCTGGTCGGCGGCCGTTCTTCCGGAGTATCATATGGAGTGGACAGCATATGTACCATATGTCATATTATAAGGGATTTTGGCGTTGACCCGGCTTCTTCAGCAATGCGGGCCGCAATTGGGGCGGCCTCGGGTTGACACACTGAATGATTCGCGCCACGCGAATATGAAGGAGCTGCGGTTCAGCGCGGCTGATGGCGAGTGAAGAGTTGCTTTTGCCTTCGACACGAAACGGAAGGCGATTCTCCTTGTTGCGGGGGATAAGTCAGGAGTCAGCGAAAAGCGGTTCTACCGCGAGTTGATCCGCAAGGCGGATGACCGTTTTGACGAGCATCTGGCCCGGCTGAAGAAGGAGAGGAAGTAATCATGGCGAAGAATGTGGATGACATCATCAAGAAATTGAGTCCTGCTCAACGCAGGAAAGTCGAGGCACGCGCCGCTCAGTTGATCGCCGAGGAGATGACCTTGCGCGAACTGCGGCACGCTCGTAAGCTCACGCAGGTCCGGATGGCCAAGACTCTCGGCATCACCCAGGACAGTGTTTCGCGGCTCGAAAAGCGGAGCGATCTTTTGCTCTCCACGCTCCGGAAGACCGTCGAGGCCATGGGTGGCAACCTCTCTCTTGTAGCTGAATTCCCGGACCGTGCACCCGTTGTTCTGTCCGGCATTGCCGGAGACAATCCTGGGTCGAAGCCTGCAGGCCGAAGACACGCGCTCGCGTAAAACTGGACTGCTGAGCAAATGAGCACCAAGATTCGATCGCGAGAGGTTCCGACTTGGCCGCGGAGGGTGAACGACCGGGACCGGCGATCTTCTAATAGTAGAAAACCGGCGCTAACGGGCGCGCGATGAAACTCGACATGGTTCAACTCGGCCGAACTAGCCTTTCAAAGAGCACGCGCTGGCGATCCCAGCGCGGCTCATCCGCAATCCCGTATTCAGTGGAGGCCGGGCTGGCGCGCCGCACTAATTGGGGCAACAGTCGGAATGCTGGCCTGGTTCGCTCCCGGGCTTGTCGGAGGCGGTGATGCAATCACGCAGCGCACACTCTCCGGGCTGGAGAGCACGGCCTTGCTCCCGTTGTTCTTCGCCGTTCGATACCTTCTGGGGCCCTTGTCTTACTCCGCCGGCACTCCCGGCGGCCTCTTTGCCCCCATGCTTGTTTTGGGATCCCAGCTCGGATGGCTCTTCGCCGTTCTCTGCCGGTCCGCTTTGCCACATTTCGAGGCTTCCTCTACGGCGTTGGCAGTAGTAGGCATGGCGGCGTTTTTCGCGGCCGTGGTGCGTGCCCCGGTTACGGGCATTGTACTCATCACGGAGCTTACGGCCGGCTTCACGCAATTGATACCAATGCTCTGGGCTTGCTTCGCCGCCATGGTGATTCCTACCATTTTTGGAAGCAAACCAATTTACGATTCGCTGAGCGAGCCAAAGTACCTACGCGAAAAAAGTGGAGAACCAGCGCAGAGATGATCCAGTTTGGACCACTCCCGGGTGCATTAAACACGGCCTGGGCCAGCGGGCGGTGAATGCCGATCGCTTCCGCCAGTTTCTGGTTCGATGGATTGCGAAGAAGAAGAAGAAGTCGTTGGGCACACGCAACCGCGGGTGTGTCAGCCTCTGTCACGTCGAATTGTTTAAGCAGCCTGTCTACCTGCGGGTCGGTTTCCACGTCGACCCAGGTGAAGAGGACCCGATTTTTACTCAGAAAGTTGCGAACCCTGAAGGTGTCAGATGAGTAGCGCGATCTGATCTTCAGCTAAAGGGGCAGCTGCGAAGCTGCCGACGTTTCGGGACGAATACACCCTCTCTGGGGAGGGGGATTGCGGGATCGCTGAATCTTTGAACGTCTAACTTCTCGGCAAAGCCATGTGAAACGCGTAGCAGGCTGTTAACCTCCGGGGAGGCGGTCAGAGAGCTTTGGAGAATAGGCGCACTTGGAGCCTGAAAATGGCAAATGGAGCCGCCGGATCCCGGTTTCCGGCCGCAACGGAGAATTGGAAACCTGCGACATTGCGCCTACCCGCGCACATTCACGATTTTTTGGGGTCGCAAAGGTTAACCAATGGGCTGAGACACTTAGCGCGGAAATTGTTGGCTCCTCAGGTAGGATTCGAACCTACAACCCTTCGGTTAACAGCCGAATGCTCTACCATTGAGCTACTGAGGAGCAAGGAAGGTACTCACTCATTACAGCAAAGGCGGTCCACAGTGTCAATTTATCGGCGAACCTGCCGGGCGTTCACCCTTAACTTTCTTGCGGCCGAGTTTCCTTGCTTCGCGCACTCCAAAATTCGTCTCGCCGATCTGCTGCGCCTCGTTTCTCTGACCGCCGAAATCGAGTCCCTCACGGCCCCCAAGCGGATCCGCCAAAAACGATAAAATGATAACGCCGCGTTGGCGGGTTTGAGCGAAAGGATCGTCATGGCCAAGCAACCGAAGCAGCAATCCCTTGTGCATCGCCGAAATTTCTTGAAGGGGGCCGGCGCGGGAGCCGCGGCGCTCGTCGCCGGCTCGTCGGCAGTCGAGGGTCAACAGGGCCAGGGTCAGGAGCAACAACTGGCCGCCGCGCCGCCGCGACCCGTAACACCGCTGATGACGAAGGACGCCGAAGCGGCGATGCCTTCCGATCTGCAGGTTCTGGAGAACCAGCGTCCCGGATCCGACTTCATGGTGGACGTGATCAAGTCGCTCGGCTTCGAATATGTCTGCGCGAATCCCGGCTCCAGCTTCCGCTCGCTGCACGAATCGCTGCTCAACTACGGCGGCAACCGGAGCCCGGAATTTATCACCTGCTGCCATGAAGAATCGTCCGTGGCGATGGCGCATGGCTATTTCAAGATCGAGGGCAAGCCCTTGCTCGTGCTGGCCCACGGGACGGTGGGGTTGCAGCACGCTTCCATGGCGATTTACAACGCCTGGTGTGATCGCGTGCCGATGTTCATTATCTTGGGAAACACCCTCGACCTGACGCTCCGCCGTCCGGGCGCCGAATGGTTCCACAGCGTCCAGGACGCGGCGGCCATGGTGCGCGACTACGTGAAATGGGACGACAACCCGACTTCGCTCCAGCACTTCGCCGAATCCGCTGTGCGAGCCTATAAGACCGCGATGACCGTTCCACGCGAGCCCGTTCTACTCGTCGCGGATCTGGGGCTTCAGGAAGCCGGAATCAAGGACGAAAAAGCCCTGCATATTCCCAAAACGATCCTGCCAACCTATCCCGTGGGTGACCCCGCCGCGGTTGCGGAAACGGCTCGCGATTTGGTGAATGCCGAGTTTCCGGTCATCATCGCCGATCGTGCGGCGCGCACGCCCAACGGAATGAAACTCGTCGTGGAACTCGCCGAGTTACTCCAAGCCGGTGTCATCGACTCGGGGATCCGCATGAACTTCCCGTCGCGGCATCCTCTGAATCAGACCGAGCGTCGCAAGGCCGTGCTCGGCGCCGCCGACGTCGTTTTGGGTTTGGAATGCGATGATCTGTGGGGCACGGTCAACGATTACAAAGACGTCCTCATTCGTCATTCCGAGCCGATGATCAAACGCGGTACGAAAGTAATTACGATCAGCGCGAGCGATCTTTTCATCCACGCCAATTATCAGGATTTCCAGCGCTTGCCGGAAGTTGATCTGGCGATCGCGGCCGATGCCGAGGAAACCTTGCCGTCGTTGATCGAAGCCTGCCGCAAGTTGATGACGGACGATCGTAAGCGCGCCTTCGAGATCCGAGGCAAGAAGTTAGGCGAAGCGCGCCTGGCGGCGCTGGCGAAGGCCCGTGAGGAAGCGGCGTACGCGTGGGATGCGAGCCCGGTGAGTACGGGGCGCATGGCCGCGGAAATCTGGAATGTGCTGAAGGATGAGGATTGGTCGCTGCTCTCGGCCACCGATCACTTCAGCCGCTGGCCGCAACGCCTGTGGGATTTCACCAAGCATCATCAGTTCATTGGCGGGCAGGGCGGGGCGGGGATCGGTTATGGAGCGCCGGCCGCCGCCGGAGCGGCCCTCGCGAATCGCAAGTACGGGCGCTTGAGCGTCACGATCCAGGATGACGGCGACCTCATGTACGCGCCGGGGATACTCTGGACCACCGCACACCACAAAATTCCACTGCTGAGCGTGATGCATAACAATCGGGGATATCATCAGGAATTGATGCACGTGCAGCGTGTGGCGAACCAGCATCAGCGCGGAATCGCGAACATCACGGCCGGCCTGACGATCAACAATCCTCCGATCGATTACGCAACCGTCGCGAAGGGCATGGGAGTCTTCAGCAAAGGGCCGATCACCAATCCTGGCGATCTTGGTCCCGCGCTGCGCGCCGCCGTCGACGTGGTCAAGCGCGGCGAACCGGCCCTGATCGACGTCGTCACCCAGCCAAGATAGATCGCGCTCGACTGCTAGCGCTTGACGGACGCCCTAGCGCTTTACCAGGATCACGTCGGATTCGTGCACCTTCGCGGACGCGCCCTCGAGCGTGTAGTTGACTTCGAGCAGGTTGAACGCGTTCCCGGGAATCAAATCCAAACTGCCTGGAACGCCTTCCGCCGTTTTCAAAGGAAACGTTTGCATGCGCCGGGTCTGCAAAGGACCTGAGAAACTGAGGCGCACGCTCGGATCCGCTTTGCCGGTCACGATGAATTGCGCGTTCACAGTGCCGATCAGCTGGCCTCCTTCTTCGCGCACAACGGCGTCGAACGAAAGGGGAGCCAGGCCGTGATAGGTGGAAACCCCCGGCAAGAACGTCCATGAACCGGTGTAGCGTGAGATCGGCACGGCCGGCGCGGTGCGTCCCGATGTCACGACGGCGGGTACGGGTGCGCTCGCAGGAGCGGAATCTGGGGGATGCAGGACGGGTGGGGGCGTCGTCTCGCCGGCCCCGGAACCGCGCGCGCCACTTGCCATTGCGCGATAGTACGCCGGCCACGCGTCCGCCGTGTGCCCCATGTCCTGGTTGGATTTCGTGAAACTATCGGAGATCGTTTTAAGCTGATCGCCCACGGCGCTTCGAGCACGCTCGGCGTTTTCATTCGCCTGCTGAAAGGCTGCCGTCGCGGTCTCGCGGCTTTGGATCGTCGTGCGGAGTGCGACCAGCGCCTGGCGCTCTCTTTCCATCGCCTGGCGCAGTTGTTGAATGCCCTGATCCGGATTGTTGCCGAAAACCTCGATACTGGTGGTGTCGGACGCTTGCTGGCTCGCGAGGTACGCGTCGATCGTCTTGTCGGTATCGGACTCCTTGGCGAGCTCCAGCGGAGGTAGCGCCTGAAGCGCCCCCGCCAGATATCGCATCTGGTCTTGGAAAAATGTCTCGCGCGCCGTCGTGAAATTGCCGGCTCCTTGCGCGGCCTTCTCCGTCCTGGGCCCCAGGCTCACGCCCGCTTTCGAAGCATCGCGCTCAAGATTCGGATCGGCCGCGCGCCAGTCCCGGTAAGCCTGTTCATAGGCCTCGCGGCTTTGCCCGAAAAGCGCTGCCACAGCGATCAGCGCGAACAGGGACGCCAGGGCCGCACCCGGCCATACGAAAACTTTTCGGGAAAGCACGCGACGCTTCACTTGGCCGCCTTCCTCGCGGGCTTCGGAAGTGGTGGTGCATCCGCGGCTGATCCCGTGATGGAGCATTCGAGCTGCGCCCGAGCGATCCGGGCTGCGTAGTACGCGGTCCAGCGAGCACTCTCGGCGGTGAGGGCCTTCAACTCGTCGTCGATCGCAGTCTGGCGAATCTGTGCCGCCGTGACGAACTCATTCAGATCCGCATCGAGCTTGACGGACGCGCTCTCGCGTGCCACGGCTTCCTTGACTTGATCTCCCATGCTCCGCGCGATGTCACTCAGCACGCGCGCAGCAGCGTCCAGCGCTGCCTGTTGCCGGACAGCGTCCCGCAAATCCGAACTCTGCGCCACCACGCGCGCCTGTTCCTGCTCGGCATCGGCGCTGTCGGCTCTCCACTCCGCGAACCGGGATTGATCGCTCGCGATCAAGGCCCGTGCCGCTTCGATTTGATCATTCGAGAGGCGAGAGATTTCCTGCCAGTACGCGGTCACGGCCTGAAAGCGGGCGCCGGAAGCTCGCGAAACTTCTTCGATGGCTGCCGATACACGCGGATCACAGGGGAGCATGCGCGTGATCCTCTGCTCCAGGTTGGTCGCGAGGACGCTCCATTCGCGGATCCTGTTTTCGGCGCTCTGGGCCGTCGCTGGCGCAACACTGACAGGCCTGTCCTGGGCCGATGCCACGGCCGCGGCGCTCAGAATCAGGAACACTCTAAAATGACGCCAGCCTAGGCCAGGGCGGGCGAAAAAATAGCGGGAAGATGCCATTCAACAAAAGCTTAAGGCGTCGGCCGCGGCGTGTCAAACAAGCGCGCCCGCCCAGCGTGTCATTGGAAATCGCGTCTCCCATCGAAAGCACGCTGGTGGTGAAGCTGGGGTATTACGGCAATAACCTCGATATTCGCCTGCGCGCCAGCACGCATTTAACGAGTCGCGACCGCGAGGGAGCGTTAGGTGACAATGAGCGCGAGAGCAAAGCGTTCGCTAAAATAAGGATTCACACAGGCTGCGGCGTTTTGTTTTAAATAAACAGAGCAACGAGCGTCCTCATGTGTGAAAAATGCAGTACGGGGAGGCAGAATGGCAGCAAATCCGCGGCGCCGGTCGGACGTCGTTGAAATCGGAAATGCCGAGACCGGACGCGTCAAGGTCGGCGGAAATCATCCCATCGTCATTCAGTCTATGACGAATACGGATACCGCCGATGCGCCGGCAACCGTCAATCAGGTCATGGCGCTCGCCAAGGCCGGCTCGGAGCTCGTGCGCATTACCGTCAATACGGAGGATGCCGCGCGTGCGGTTCCCCGCATTGTCGACGCCCTCGACAAGTTCGGCGTGCGCGTCCCGATCATCGGCGACTTTCATTACAACGGTCACCTGCTCCTGAAGAAATATCCGGAAATGGCGCGTGCCCTCGCGAAGTACCGGATCAATCCCGGCAACGTCAACATCGGCAAGAAGCACGACGATAACTTCCGAACCATGATCGAGGCCGCGGTCGAATACGGCCGGCCGGTGCGCATCGGCGTCAATTGGGGATCTCTCGACGGGGCGCTTCTCACGCGCATGATGGATGAAAATAACAAGCTCCCGGAACCTCTCGATGCCCGCACTGTGACTCTGCGCGCGATCGTCGTCAGCGCCATTGAATCCGCGAAAGCGGCCGAGCAGTACGGGCTTCCTCACAACCGGATCATCCTCAGCGCCAAAGTCAGCGGCGTGCAGGATCTCATCGCCGTCTATCGCATGCTGGCTGCGGAATGCGATTATCCACTGCACCTCGGTCTTACCGAAGCTGGATTAGGATCGAAGGGAATTGTCGCCACGACCGCCGCGCTCGGAATCCTCCTGCAGGAAGGCATCGGCGATACCATCCGTGCGTCGTTGACGCCCATGCCTAACGGCGATCGGACCGAAGAGGTCATTGTCTCCCAGCAGGTCCTGCAGTCTCTCGAATTGCGGAGCTTCACGCCGCAGGTAACCGCCTGCCCCGGTTGCGGCCGCACCACCAGCACGTTCTTTCAGGATATGGCCGATCAGATCCAAACCTACCTGCGCACCCAGATGCCGGTTTGGAAAACGCGCTACGACGGTGTGGAAGAGATGAAGGTCGCGGTCATGGGCTGCGTCGTGAATGGTCCCGGCGAATCGAAACACGCGAACCTCGGCATTTCTTTGCCGGGAACTTTTGAGGAACCGGTGGCGCCCGTGTACGTCGACGGGAAATTGAAATGCACCCTCCGCGGCGATCACATCGTGAAAGAATTCATCGAAATTCTGGATCAATACGTCGATCGCACGTACACCGCGAGGGTCTCCGAGACAGTGAACGCGTAGACGAATCATATCCGCTCGCCGCTTCGCCGGAGGTGGGCCGGCCTTTAGGAGAGATGAGATGTTCACGCCACCCGGGTCCTTCTTGCTCGCTGTACTGGCTGAGGTCGCGATCATCGCGTTCATCATCGGCGCCGTCGTGAGTCTTGTCGCATCGATCGTTTTGAAATTACGCCCGAGAATTGCTGCGATCGCGATCGACGCTCTTCTTGGCGCGATCGCGGCGCTGATCACAACGGGAGTGCTGTCCATCGGCCCCGATTTTACGTACGGTTGGGTGGTCGTGATCCTCGTGGTGATTGCTGTACCAACGCTGAACCAATTTCGCCGCTCCAGGCGCCTGCCGTTGTAGCCGTGCGAACTGAATCTCGATGTGGCGTACGCACTCATGCGTGCCGTGTCGAAACTCCTTTCGACACCTCGGCCGAACGCGCTTCCTGCGGCGTGCTGTCACCAGCCTCCGCACGACTTTTCTCGCTTCCGATTCATCGACATCGTCATCCATAAAACAGCAATCCACAAATAGGCACGTTAGATTCTAGGCAAGGAGTTCACGCGCTTACCCATCAGAAGGGCGGAATCGACCAGGATCGGTTTTCTAGATAAACCAGGAGGGTCTGTGTGCGATGGGTGCTTGCCGGGTCATAACCGGATCCCAGCCGTTGTGGATGAAGAGACGGCCTCGCTTCCGTTCGAGCAAACGACGGAGCTCTCCCGGGAGAGTAAACCGGGTTTAGGGGATCCCCAGCCCGAAGTGTATTCGGGAACAGTGTGCTCGAAAAGGATTGATATTTTGATGCCCGCCGGACAGGGGCCCGACACTCGCTTCGGCCTTTCCGCTCCGCCGAAGCTCACTCCGCCAGGAACTTCTTCGTCTCCTCGAGAAATATAGCGAACTGATCGTGATGCAGCCAGTGGCCGGCATGATCCACTTTCACGATCCTGCGATCCGCAATGCGCATCGCTAACGGATCGGTTTCCGGATCTTTTGCAAAACTCTGGCGCCCCCAGAACAACAGGGCAGGGCAGGCGATGCGTCCAAAAATTTCCGCCGCGTCTTCGGGACTGGTGATGAACGACGGCATCAGGCGAACGTAATTATCGAATTTCCACACGATCGATCCGTCGGAGTTCCAGTTCGTGCCATGCAGCGTCAAATGCTCGGCGACCGCATCGGAAAGGAACCGGTTGGCTTCTTTCATGCGCGCGACCGCGCTTGCCAGATCAGGATAACTGTGGGGCGCTCGATTCTCGGCGCCGCGCACCTTTTCGATCCACTTGCGCAGCCGGTCGGGCGGCGTATCTTTTCGTTCCTGAATCGGAAGCCCGACACCCTCGATCGCCACGATTTTTCTTACGCGCTCCGGAAACGTGCCCGAGTAGAACAGAGTGGTAATCGCCCCGAGCGAATGTCCGATGACGTAAATCGGCTCCGCCTTCTCGATGATGTCCGCGAGCGTCGCGAGATCCAGCACATGTTCGATCACGCTATAGAGCGCGCCCGGCGCCCATGCGCTGTTGCCGTGCCCCCGCAGATCGAGCGCATACACGTGAAAATCGTCGCGCAGCGCGCGTGCGACCCAATCCCAACTGCGGGCGTGATCGAGCCCTCCGTGAACCAGCAGCAGCGCGGGCTTCCCGCGCGTGCCCCAATCCCAGAACTGAAGTTTGAGCCGGTGCGAGTAGAAAAAATGTGAGACGGGTTCCAAGTTAAAGTGGCCTAGATGGTCGGGGGTGCGAATGGCAACTCATTCTATTAGACACCGATTCGCTTATAACCCGGTATGCTCGCCATGCGGCGGAACGTGGACCCCACCGAGCCGGTACGCCTCGATCAACGCGCCCGTTGCCGGTCCGTAAGCCGGCGGGTGAACGCGGCTCTCGCCTTCGAGCTCCACGATCAACTGAAATCGGGTGCGTAGCAACTCGCTCCGGAAGACGCCCCCAATGTAGGCCGTCCGCGATGTCTCGCCGCGATGAAAAAGCTGCCTCCGCACGGCGGCCACGTATGTCGCCAGGGCCTGCGCGGAGTTGTTCAAAATCTCGCGCGCCACATGATCGCCTTGCTGCGCCGCTTCGTCCACCAATGGGGCGAAGGACGCGATGCGCGCTCGTGGAAATTCCGGCGTGTAGAACCTGTGGAGCAGGTCGTTCGCACTGACTGCGCCCGTCGCGCCGAGCAATCTTTCCAGAAGGCTGGTCTCCGGTCCCCAGCCCTCTTCCATTCGCAAGATGGCGCGTAGCGCCTGCCGGACGATATCGAACGCGCTGCCCTCGTCGCCCATGGCGTAGCCCCATCCACCCGCGCGCGCCGTCTTTCCCGCGGCGTTGCGCCCATACGCGATGGAGCCCGTCCCCGCGATCGCAATCACGCCCGGCTCACCCGCTGTCGCGCCCGTCAACGCGACATGCGCGTCGGTGACAATCGAATAGTGCTTGGCCTTTACAACTTGCTTCGTGATGGCCTCTTTGTCATGCGGCCCTCCACTGAAGCCCAGGCACGCGGCTTCAAAGTGAACACGCCCGCATCCGGCGTTTTCTTCCGCGGCTTCGAGCGCACCCTGAACAGCCTGCAAAAAACGTGCCTGGCCTTCGGCGGCACTCACGTGGTTGCACGGGCCCGCTCTCCCGACGCCTTTAATCGCTCCGGTCTCGTCGCCGATTAACGCGACGGTGCTGGATTGGCCGCCGTCCACTCCTAGGAACCACTTGCTCTCCGCCGCCATCCAGCTCTACGAAGCGCTTCCCTGTGGGAGCCCGTTCCCGCAGGACCCAAACTTTGCCACTATTTCGCGCCGCCTGTGGGTGCGCCTTTGAGCTTCTCGGGATGCAGCGTCATCTTCTGCACTCTCCAGTTGTTCATGTCCGCCACAAACAGTGTATTTTCCGAAGGGCACGCCAGGCCGTGCGTCCAACTTAATTGTCCGACGTCGTGACCCGCTTCCCCCAGCATCCCTAAAATCTTGCCGTCGAGCGTCAGCTTATAGATCCGGCCCGGCTCGGAATCGGACGTGTACAAATATTGCGTGGGACCCTGCGTGATGCAAATGGTCCAGGGCGCGGTCTCGTCCGGGGGATTGGCGGGCTTGTTGCCCAGCACCGGATGGTGATTCTTATCGTAAGCCGCATTCAGAAACATAAAACGCTCGAACTTGCCGTCGCGATCGAAAACCTGGATGCGCCGGTTGCCGCGGTCCGCCACGTACACATTGTTTTGCCGGTCGATGCCGATGTTGTGCGGCGTATTGAAGGAGCTTGGATTTTCATTGGCGTGCACGCCGCCCACGCCGCGCTCGCCCCACGATTTAATCCAGTTGCCGTGCTTGTCATACTTCGCCACGCGCGAGTTGATGTAACCGTCGCTGATATAAATGTTGTCGTCGGAGTCCCACGCCACATCGGTTGGGGCGCGGAACATTCCGTCCACGTGCGGCAGGGCGGGGAAGATGTTGCCTCGGCCGAGGCCGTTGCCCTTGTAGTACTCGGGTTCGTCGGGGCCTTCCGGACGCCGTCCCAGGTTCAGCGTGACGAGCCCTGCCGGGTTAAAGCGCATCACCGCATGCGTGCCCTTATCGACCACCCACAGATTGTCGTACTTATCGAAACGCACCGAGTGTGCGTAGCCGAGCCCGTAGACGCCGTGGCCGACTTCGCGCACGAACTTCCCGGTGGAATCGAACTCCAAGAGCTGCGTGGTGGCATTTCCGTACAGCGGTCCCGAGGTCGCCGAGCCAGGATGATTCAGCACGACGATCGTGCCTTTGGAGTTCACCGCGACCCCGAGCACCTCTCCGAGATTCATCTGATAATTCAACTTCAGAAAGTTCGGGTCGGAATCGAAAGGGATTTGCGGCGGCGTAACCTGCTGCGCGAACAGAGGCAGAGCCAACAGCGACATCAGTGCAAAACGCATAGGAATGTCCTTTCCGGAGACATCGTCACACGCGACCGAACGCCGGGCACTCGACGAGCGCCCACCTCACGCAGACTACTGAGTCGACGTTGCGATGTCAAGTACGGCCCAGCCTGGGAGTAGTCAAGTTTGACGCGTGTGGCCGGGCGGTCTTAGGACGTTATGCCCGCGCCGTCTTCAACGCGGCGAGCACTCGTGCGTCCCGCAGCGGAACGCGACGGATCCGAACGCCGGTGGCATCGTGGATGGCGTTGGCGATCGCCGCGAGCATCGGTTTGCAGGCCGTCTCGCCCGCTCCATAGGGAGGCAGATCGGGCCGGTTCGGATTGGGATCTCCGTTCACCAGCACGACGTCGATCCTTTCCGGCGTGTCGGCATGCGTGAGCGTGGGATGCGAGTTCCAATCCACGCTGGTGACCTTTTCGGTATCGAACTGCACTTCCTCGTGAAGCGCGCGGCTCACCGAGTGGAGCATGGCGCATTCGACGGTGTGACGCAGCGCACTCGGGGTTGACCATCAGTCCGCAATCGTGCGCGCACACCAGCCGCTTCACCCAGACATGGCCGGTGCGGCGATTCACCTCGACCTCGGCGATCTCCGCGGCGACGGTCTGGCCGCGGAAGGCGTAGGCGATACCGCGCCCGGTCAGGATGTCTCCCGTGCCCGCGCGGTTTCGGCGAAGGACGCTTGTCCCAGCCGTAAGCTTCCGCCACCGCCTTGAGCACCGCGATGGACCGGGCGCGCTTGAATCCCGCAGTCGTCCGTCGGTGCTGGCGGTGAGCAGCTTCATGCGGAATTCCAGCGGATCGGCCTTCGCCGCCGCCGCCAGTTCGTCGATGAACGATTCGGAGGCGAACGTCGATTGCGGACCGTTGGGATCGCGCAGGTTTCCGGTGCGAAGCGGCGTCTCCCACATCAGCGGCAGGCTCACCACTTGCGCGGTCATCCGGCGATGCGGGATCGCGTACATTTCCGAAGGCGTGGCCGCGCTGCCCGCGGCGGGCTTGGCGCGGCGCGACTCCCATGAGCTGGGCGATCAGTACCGTATCGGGCTCGTTATAGCCGACGTGATTGTAGTCGGCGGCCCGGGCATTGTAGTCGTAGCGCCACCAGGTTCCCCGCGGCATCCAACCCTCCGCGCACCTTCACCGCGAACGCCGGAGCCTTCGTATCCCAGGCCGTCTCTTCGTTCCGCATCCACTGGATCGCGAACCGGGCGGCCGATCTCCTTGGCCATGTAAGCCGCCTCGCATCCCGCATCGTCCGCGGCGGTGCGGCCGAAGCCTTGCGGACCTTCCATCCACACCACGCGCACTTTTTCCGCGGCATCCTGCCGAGAAACGTGGCGACGCCCCGTGCGCATGCCGTAGGACTTCATGTCGTTCGAATAGATCGTCATCTGGCCGTTCGAGGGATCGGCCATGGCGTGGGCCGGACTGATCGCCGTGTGCCCCTGGAACGGGATATCGTAATCGGCTTCGATCACCTTCGCCGCGCCTGCGAACGCCGCGTCCGGGTCTCCCACCACAATCGGATTCGAGCTGGACGTGGGCGTCGCCGCGCGCATGTACTTGAACAAATCTTCCGAAGAAGGGAAGGGCGCGCGTGGCCGGCTTCTCCCAATTCACCTTGAGCTGCTTGCGCCGCGTTGATCGCCTGCTCCTCCCGCTCGCAGACCACCGCGACGTAGTTGCCCTTGCTCACCACTTTGATGAATCCGGGCATATTTCGCACCGACGACTCGTCGATGCTGATCAACTTCGCGCCCGCGACCGGCGGCTTCACGTTGCGCGCATGAACCATGCCGGGCAGCTTCACGTCCACGGCCCATTTCAGCGATCCGTCCACCTTGGCGGGAATATCGTAGCGCTGCGGAGACTGGCCGACGATCTTGAGTTCCGTAACCGGCTTTACTTTCGCAACGCCGGTGGTCGCGTTGATGTTGTTGCCCGTCAGCGTGACGTTGAATCTCTTTGCCGCCGATCAGCTCTCCATAGGTGACGCGCTTGGAGGGATCGCCTTTCACGGTGATCACGCCCGCGCTCACGGTCAGCTGATCGACCGGCACGCCCAGCCGCGCGGATCCCATCTCGAGCAGCACCCGGCGAGCCTCGGCCGCAACGCGCCGCATGGGCCAGGCATCTCTCTCCATCGCGGTCGAACCGCCGGAGCCGCCCTGGTCGACGGTGATGTCCGTGCTGCCCATGATGCAGGTGGTTTTGTCGTAGGCGATGTCCAGTTCATCGGACATCAACTGCCGGAAGGACGTTCCCGTGCCCTTGCCCGCAATCCGTTTTTCCGACATAGAACGTTGCGGTGCCGTCCTCATGAATCACGATCCACGAATCGAGTTGCCTGAAGTCGGGGTCGGGATAAGGACCGGCGGCCTGCGGCGATCGTGGTGGGCTTTGAGCCTTCGCGGGTGTCACCAGCGCGTCGATACCCGCTGCGCTGAAGCTGACCACGAGCAGTCCGGCGCTCTTCAAGCAAGCTTCTGCGCGACGCAGTCGCGCTCGATCGTTCCAGTGCGTCTTCGATCTGTTTGGGAACTTTCGTGAAGGTTGTCATGCGACCACCTCCTTCTCCGCGCCCGGCCGCGCGTCGGCCATCACCTTCGCCGCCGCGTTTGATCGCCGCCTGAATGCGGTAGTACGTCATGCATCGGCACAGCGTCCGGTTCATCCCCTCGCGAATCTGCGCGTCGGTGGGATTCGGATTCTTGTCCAGCAGAGCCTTGGCCGTCATGATCTGCCCGTTCTGGCAGAAGCCGCACTGCGGGACCTGCTCGTCGATCCAGGCCTGCTGCAACGGGTGAAGCTTACCGTCCTTGGCCAGCCCTTCGAGCGTGGTGATCTCGCCCTTCACCGCGGAAGCTGGCGTGATGCAGGAACGCATCGCCACGCCGTTGATGATCACCGTGCACGCTCCGCACTGGCCCAGTCCGCAACCGAAGCGCGGACCTTGCAGGCCGAGATCGTTGCGCAGGATATAGAGCAGCGGAGTCGAAGGGTCGACGTCCACCGTGTGCGTTGCGCCGTTCACCTTTAAGGCTACGGTACTCATTTTTCGTCCTCCTTACGCGTTCGGCTGGCGATTGCGCTGACGGGACGATTTTAGCAGAGACCTTGCTGCGGTTGCGCCGCGGAGGAACGCGTGGCTTCTAGAAATGATTCTGCGCTTCGCCGCTTGGGTAACGTGATAGTGCAGTCCCGGTAAGATGCAGCAAGTACTCCGCGCCGTACGCGAAAACGGTGCTCGCCACTGCCGATTCCTCTCAAAAGGGGACGGAGCTGTCTGCCGCTCCGAGATCATTTTTCGTCGTGTCAGTTCTGTCTCTCCTCTTCACCCGTCTGTCCCGGTTTCCCCGGTTGGTTTCCCTCGTCGGCGGGCGCGGCTGCAGTTCTTCCCTGTTCCATCACCGCTATCGTGAAACAAAAAGTTGCGCCAGCCCCGGCTTCCGAATTCACCCAGATCCTGCCGCCGCGTTCTTCCACGATCTTTTTGCACACGGCCAGCCCGAGGCCGGTGCCGGGCACATCCCCAGTCGCCAGACGCACAAACGGCAGGAAAATACGCGCTTGGTTCTCGGGAGCCACTCCGACGCCGTTGTCTTTCACTCTAATCACCCAGACCAGTCCTTCGCGCTCGGCCGTCACCTGAACTTCGACAGGGTCGCTCCGCCGGTATTTCACGGCGTTGCTGAACAAGTTTTGGAACAGACGAGTCAAATGGATGGTGTGGCCCAGAACGATCGGCAACGGACGCACCGTCACCTCTGCCTTCGCCCCGATCCCGCCCGCCAGATTATGCACGGCCTGCGCCGCGGCATGCATCAGGTCTACCTCTTGCGGCGGCTCATGTACGCCGGCTCTGGCGAAAGACAGCAAATCATCAATCAGCACCGACATGCGTGCGGCGCCGTCGACCACGAATTTGGCAAGAGCCTGTGCCTCGCCATTCACCTCCATCTTCCGCGTAAGCATATCCACACAGATTGACATGGCCCGCAGTGGCTCCCTTAGGTCGTGGGCCGCCGTGTAGGCGAACTCTTCCAGCCGCAAGTTGGCGGCGGCCAATTCCTCGGCGTGCCGCTGTTTTTCCAGTTCCGCAGCCTTACGCGCATCGATATCCCGTTGATGCATCATGATCGCTTGCACTTCCACGTCAGTCAGCAGGTTCGAGAGGGTGCTCTCCACCCAGGAGTAGTGGCCGTCTTTATGGCGGAAGCGGGCCTCCCATTCGAACAGTTGCGGTGGCCCCCGGAGTACTTCGTTTAGCGCGAGGCTCGAACGATCACGGTCCTCCGGATGAATGAGATCAAAACAGTTCCGCCCGAGGAGTTCTTCGGGCTTATATCCAAAAAGCTTCGTCGTGAAAGGACTGCCGTAGAGTATTTCGCCCTGGGCATCGATCAGAGAAATTGCGTGGGGGCTGTATTTTATCAGGGCTCCGAAGCCGGTGAATGACGCCGCCATTTTTGCCTCCTCCCCAGAAAACCTCGAAACCAGGTAAGGGCACTTACTCCTCCATGCTGCGCTATTTGTTGTAACTTCACATCTTTTCAGCGGGGTTGAGGTGGTGGTGGTCTAAAGTTCAGCGGTTCCGGCTGGCACTTTGGGGGGCGACGTGTGGCCATATATCGTCATCGAGTATGTAGGGGTAGACGGAAGATCGCCCGGATGGGAGGACGTGCACACAGCTGCTCGATAGCGTCCTCCTGCCCAGGTGCCGATCCCGTCAGGGTTGGGGACGAAGGTGGAACGAAGGGGACAGCCTGGGAACGAAGGAACGAAGGGGACAGCCTGAAGTGACTGATGAAGTGGGAAAAAGGGGACAGTTCAGGCTGACCCTTTTTGACCCTCTTTTTGACCCCTTTCGCTCAATTCTACGTCTTCTGCCGAAACTCCTGGTGGAGCACCTTAGCCTTGTCGACGCTCAGGCCAAGGTAGAAATGGACGGGAGCGGCGCATGGACCCCGATTTATTCCGGAAGCCTGTAAGCGACCAGCTCACCCGGGAAGTTTGGTCCGCCGATGGCGATCACAATGTACTGTTTCCCGTTCGCCATATAGGTCATGGGCGATCCTGTCTGGCCGGCCGGCATAAAAACCGCGCCGACTTCCTTTCCGGTCGCCTTCTCGTACGCGCGCAGCATCGCGCCGTTCCGGCCCTGCGCGTCGGTAAATGTTCCGCGCTCCCCGGCGATCACCAGCGTCTTGGTGGTTAGAACGCCCACCAGTCCACCGCGCCCCGTTCGCGGAATCGTCAGACCTTTAAGCGCCGGGCTGTTGCGAATGTTGTCGGGAGTTTCCCCATGCGCGGTTCTCCAGGCGATCTCTCCCTTGTCCAGATTAATGGCCACGATCTCGCCATAAGGCGGCTTGAAAAGAGGAAGCCCTTGGACCGTCAGCGGCGGAGGCGGCGCTTCGCCGCTCGGATCGCCGGTCCGAGTCGCGGGAGGCCGGGCTACGCCGGTGACAAAATTCATGTCCGAGCGGCCGTTTTCCGGCGGTTGCAGCGCCAGCGGATTCACCGCTCCCCACGTGAATGCGTACAACAGGTGAGTTTCAGGATCGTACGAACCGCCCGGCCAACCTGTTCCGCCTTGGCAGCAACCAGCAACCAAGGTCCCGAGCGGACCTTCGAATTTGCTCACGACAGGCGGCGTAAAGAGCGGACCCATTTTATAGCGGGACGCAATTTTCACCGCTTCGGCCCGAAGCTCCGGCGTAAAGTCGATCAATTCGTCCACGGACGTCGCGGTGCGACCGTACGCGGGAGGCTTGGTCGGGAAGGGTTGCGTCGGGCTGGTCTTCTCTCCGGGAACTGTCGATTGCTCCACCGGCTTTTCTTCGATCGGCCAGATCGGCTGCCCCGTTGCTCGATCAAACACGTACAGCACGGATTGTTTCGTGGGCTGCGCCACGGCTTTTATCACGCGCCCATTCAACGTGAAATCGACCAGCATCGGCGCGCACGGGATGTCCCAATCCCAAATGCCGTGATGCACCAGTTGGTAATGCCATTTGCGCTGGCCGGTTTTCAGATCCACCGCCACGATGCTTTCGCCGAACAACCCGTTGCCGGGGCGATGTCCGCCGTAGTAATCGCCGGTGGGGAGTTCCACGGGCAAGTACACCAGCCCCAATTGCTCATCCACGCTGATCTGCGCCCACACGCCGGTGTTGCCCGTATAGTCGGCGGAGTCGTTTTCCCAGGTGTTATAGCCGAATTCACCTGGTTTCGGAATCGTGTGAAAAATCCACAGCCGTTTTCCTGTTTTTACGTCAAAGCCACGAACGTAGCCCTTCACGTTGCTCTTGCTCTTGGGCACGCCCCCGGCCAGGTGAGCGGCGCCCACGATGATCGTGTTGCCTGCCACCGTCGGAGCGGCATGCAATCCGACTTCGCCGGTAATCAGATCCATCTGCTGGTCGTCGTCCATTTTGAGATCGACCACGCCGGCCTTACCGAAAGACGGTATGACCTGGCCCGTCTTGGCATCCAGCGCAATGAGCCGGTAGCCGGGCGTGACGTAAAGAATGCGGGCATCCTGCCCATCGCTCCAATACGCAAGGCCGCGTCCGGACAAGCGCCGGGGCGCAGCGTCGCCGCGAGCGCCTTCTTTTTCGGTATGCAACCACAGCATTTCGCCGGTCGTCGCGTCGAGCGCGACCACATCGCGCCGCGAGCCCGCCACGGTATAAATCACTCCTCCAACCATCAGCGGCGTGGCTTCCAGGTTAAATTCGGGTCGCGGACCCAGATTCGCCGTATCGAATCGCCAGGCCACCTGGAGCTTATAGAAGTTCGCCGCGTTGATTTGATCGAGCGCCGAATAGCGAGTGTTTCCCAGATCGCCGCCGTACGTCGGCCACTCCCCGTTTTTCGCTCCGGTTTGCGCGTTCAGTGGCAGGAAGGCGCAAAAGACTCCGATCGCCAGCATCCATTGAAATCTCAAAGTGCATTTCAATCTCGACATCCCAAATCTCCAATCCTGGATCAAAGCCTGATCACCCTCGAGTGCATCCCCTCATTGCATCAACGAGACGCGCGAGCGTTCCTCTACCTCTCGGCAGGCTCCTTGGATTATATGTCGTCTTGGTTTTGCACGCTTACAATGCGCGCCTCGGGAGTGATGCAGGCCTCGGCCTGCGCCGGACCCCAGTCCGGCTATCAGAGGTCGGGCCCTTCAAAACTTGCCGCATCGAAGCCCGCCGACAGCCGGGCGCAGCTTAAAGGCCGCCCCATCCGTCGAGCCCGCGTCACACGCGAAGCTCACACCGTCAAGTCAGATCGTCAAGTCACATTGTCAAGTCACATTGTCAATACAACGCGGAATTGGGCCTTGCCGCTGAGCATGCGCGCGTACGCGGCGCCCGCCTGTTCGAGCGGATAGGTTTCGACCATGGCACGCACACCGCTGAGTTCCGCGAATCGTAACGTGTCGTCGGAATCGGCGGCGGTGCCGGCGGCCCACCCTTGAATGCTTCGGCTTCCGGTGATCAGTTGCACGGGTGTGACTCCAAGAGCCTCAAACGCGACGCCCACCACGATGAGTTTGCCGTTTGGTCCCAGCCCGTCGAACAGCTCGGTCATCGCCTTCGAACTCGGAGCGGTTGCAAGGATGACCTGCGCCCCACCCAGCTTTTGCAACGCTTGCGCCGCATTCGCTGTTTGGCTGTCGACGTACACGGCCGCTCCCAGTTTCCGCGCGAGCGCCGCGTTCTCGGGACCCCGACCAACGGCCACGGTCTTGTAACCGAACTTGGCCGCGAATTGAATTCCCAGGTGGCCCAGACCGCCGATGCCTTGAATCGCAACCACGTCCCCGGGGAGAGCCCCGCTGTGCCGCAGGGCGTTATAGGTCGTGATTCCCGCGCAGAGCAGTGGTGCTGCCTCAACATCACTGAGACTCTCCGGTATCGACACGACCGCATCCACCGGCGCAATCATGTATTGCTGATAGCCGCCGTCGTAGCTGATGCCGGGTATCTTCAGGTTCTGGCAGTTGCGAAAATCTCCCCGTCGGCATTCCCTGCATGTACCGTCCACGCCTCCGTGCCAGCCGACGCCGACCCTCTGCCCCTTCTTCCATTCGGAGACTCCGGCTCCCACTGCGTCGATCACGCCCGCGATTTCATGCCCCGGAACGCGGGGGTACTGGATTCCGGGCCACGACCCATCCTTTGTAAGCGCATCACTGTGGCAAACGCCGCAGGCCTGCACCTTGATTCGAACCTGCCCCGCACCCGGCTCCGGAATCTCGCGTTCGACGTACTGGAAATCTCCCCCCGCCGACTTGATCTGCATCACTTTCATGGTTCGCACCGCAACGCTGGTCGTGGTCATAAGCCGGTCTCTCCTTCACAGAATGGAAAACTTTTGTGGCTTTCCAAGGCAATCAGACTGCCGTTCGCCATTCGCGGGTTCGTCGACCGGCTGATCATGAAAGACGAACTCTTTGACGATTCAGCGGCGTGCCGCGAAATTTCCCCTCAATGGACGCGAACCACCGGCCCTGCGCCAAGATGGCCGCGCTTTCCCAATGAGACGAATCTGCCGGCATTCGTTACGGCGGGCCGACATCCTCTCGTACCCAATTCCGATTTCTCGACCAGGGTGGAGCAGCCTTCAAGCCGCGCCCGGCTTTAGCCGGACTCCGATGCTCTCCCCGGTATGCCGCGGAAGTATATACAATGTTTCTTCCGACTCGCACGGTCTTGAGGGATCGCAACCACATGCATAGAGCAATCGTCATTCGCATCTTATTGATCACCGTGCTGACCGCCGTCCTGGCCACGACCGCTGATGCTCAAGCGCAGCCGGAGCCAATCACGATCACCTTGGCCGGGCAGTCGATGATCCGGTCGGACATCCGCGAAACCGCGCCCGCGGCGGTTCCCGCCATCCGAGGTCTGCTCAAAGGCGACGTCATCTTCACCAACTTCGAAGCCGCCGTTGCCGAGAAGGGAGAAACGGTCCATGAGGGCAGGGGCTTTCTCGCGCCGCCTGCCGCGCTCGATGCCCTAGGCTCTTTCGGCTTTAACCTGCTGTCGCTTTCGGGCAACCATGCCTTCGATCTGAAGGCAACAGGCATTCAGAACACGCTCCGGGAAGTGAACAGCCGTAAGATCGCGCATGCCGGGATTGGGCTAAACCTAGCCGAAGCCGCAGCCCCAGGATACTTGCATACGCCGAAGGGGACCATCGCGCTGGTGGCGAGCGCCTCCGGTCTGATCGCTCCGGGAGGCAGCGCGACGGCGGACCGCCCCGGCGTAAATGAGCTACGCATCGAAGCGGGCGACCGCGAAAACGAGGCATCCGCCGATTTGCCGGGCGCGCCCGGAAATACCGCGAATCAGCAGGATTCGCAACGCATTCTGCAACAGATCCGCGAGGCCCGGAAGCAGGCCGATCTGGTGATTGTCTACCAGCACAACCATGTCTTTGGGAATCATTCGTTCACCACCGTTTTTACGGAAGGCATGCAGGAGCGGCTCGCCCCGAACGAGTGGCTGAAGAAATGGACGCACGCCGAGATTGACGCCGGCGCCGATATCGTCGTCATGCACGGCGCACCTTTACTGCACGGAGTTGAGATTTACCACGGACGGCCCATCTTTTACGATCTGGGTAACTTTATTTACAACTTGCCCCCGACGCTGACCTACATCGACGAACCGATGAATTGGGAGAGCGCCGTCGCCTACGTTCAATTTCAGGCGGGCCATCTGCAATCGATTTCTTTCCGCCCGATCGCGCTGAACAACGTGGGAGAGGGCCAGCCCGATATCCACAATGAATACGCGAACAACCAGTTCCTCGACACGCGCGGCCTGCCCTCGCCCGTAACCGGCGCGCGCTCGGGCTATATCCTTCAGCGTCTTGCAGACCTGTCGAAGCCCTTTGGCACCGTGCTCGAGATCAAGGGCGACACGGCGGAAATCAAGCTGAAAACGAAGTAAACCCCGCTCCAACGGCCTCAGTCGAAGCCGCACCAACCTGCGATTATCGACTATATTCAAATTATCTATTGGTCAAGCTAACAGGCTCCCGTTAAGATCGGACAAACGCATACTACCGCGCGGTTTCAAGCCACGCCGCTTGAAGCCGCAACCATCATTCACAAATCGATGCAAGGCTTTTGAAGGACGCAGAGGAGGACGCTGATGTCTAGAGGCAGGCCGAGGCGGGCGACTTGGTTCTTCTGGATAGGCGTGGCCATGAGCGCTTCGTGTCTCCTTGCTGTCCTCGGCCGCAGCACCACCTTGATCTCTCGCTTCGAGGAGCGCGCTTTCCCCCTCTCCGGCGTGTTCGCGGTACTTGCCGCGCTTGCGTTTCTGGTAACCGAGCTCTCCGATTCCCTGTCCGACCCGAAAACCCGTCGAGGCGCGCAGCCTGAGCGTCAGGAACCGGTACGTCAGTGGGAGCCGCTACGTCAGCAGGAGCCGGCAGGTCATAGAGACGCGGTCATGGGCGCCGCGCTCTCCAAGGAAGAGTTTCTGGCGTCCATGGAAGCCGAATTCGACCGGCTCGAACGGGAAGGCCGAGTTCCCGCCCGGATCGACCTGCCCCTTGAGCGGAGATCGTCCCGCGCCCCGAGCGGAGCGGGCGTTTAAACGTCTCACCTCCTCGGCTCATCGTGACCCCTGACCCCGAAGGCGCTCTGACTCGGTTCACCAGCTCCGAAATCAGGGATAGGATTGAGATGTGCGGTTGATTCGCTCGCTGACTCGGTACCACCCAATTGCGCTCTGCGTCCTTGTAGGAGCAATCGGCGGCGCCTTCACCGCCGATGCTCAACGCACACAGTTGGACCCGCTGGTCGGAAGAGATCTGTGGAAGAATCAGCTTCCCGACAGAACACAATCGCGCCTGGGGCTAATCGTTGGCAAAGTTCCAAAAGGTGTAATGACGGAACCGTCACCCTGGCACATTTGGAAGACGAATCGCAACGGCGTAATCCGTTATGTCTTCCTTCTCGGTGAGGAGGAAATCACAGTTCCTGGTGGTTCTTCGGCTTGTGTTCTTCTGCTCGACAGTGGTTTGCATCACATCAACAACTGGTGTTTCCAGACCGGTTGGCGGATCACGCTTGATAGCGCATCGTTCGACTTCTCGAACGATCTCGGAAGCGACATCATCGTCCTACACATGACTCGTTTTATCAATGGCCGCAACGTGGCCAAAGAGTATTTCGCCCTAAGCGGTGATCGACTTCGATTCGTTCGGATGGAGAACGACAAAGGCGAGGCTGTTCAGAATGAATACGTGTTGCCAAATTACGAGATCGGCATCGTTCCGACCGGAGAAACCGAACAAGAATGGATTGACATGCTCCGGTCTGCGGACAAGCCGGACGTACTTTCCGCGTTGGTCTTTTTGGGCGGAAGGCATATCACCGAAGCTCAAAGACGCCTTGCGCCCGAACCCGCGGAAAGCAAGTATGCGAGCCTGTTTCAGAAACTGATTAGCGATGCGCGAATACGTGAGCTCATTGCCGGATTGAGTGATTCTGAAAATGAGTGGATAAGGCAAGCTGCCCGACTCGCCGCACGTGACCCACGCGAGCGCTTTCTTCAATAGGCCGTTGGACCCGTGCCGCGCGCGGGCGAGGAACGGAAATGAGGGGGTAGAGGCGTTGAGGAAGGGAAGTAGGGCAGGGAAATGACGCGGAAAGAGGGGCGGCCTCCGTTAGAACCAACCGCCCCTCATCCAACGCTTACGGTTTCTTCTCGGTGATGTTATTGCCGAAGATGAATCCGATCTCGGCCACAGCCCGAGGCTGGTTCTTATTCATTCCCGTCGATCCGAACGCGTCGCCGGGCGTAATATCGCTCACATGAACCCACGCGAGGTCCCCACGGAAGAAGAACCCTCCGTATTGGAACGTGGGCGTCAGGGTGATGGATGTGCCCGCGCTGCCTGGACCATACATCAAATTGACGGCGTCGCTCGCGGCGTTTCCGGAGCTCGCAATATATTCAAAGCGCAGAGGAAGCGCGAAACCATGGCTGAATGCATGGCTGATCAGGATCGCGCCGCCCTGCGTGGTATTCCCTTTGAGGACGCCCACTTTTACATCCGTCGGCACGTCCGTATATTGCCAGTAGGGCTGGATGATCCAGGCGCCTTTCGAGTACGTGTAGATGACGTTATAGATGCTGCCGTTGTTTTGCACCGGCGTGGCCAACGTCTCGTAAACGGTACGCCCGGCGTTGCCACCCGCCACGAAGGCGAGCGCATGGGCTCCGTTCGTATACGCGAGTGCGCCGCTCAGCCAGTTATAGCGGTTCGAATAGAAGCCATCGTTCCAGCTTAACGAAGCCGTGAACTTGCCCATGGTTTGATTGACCTGGATTCCGCGGCTGACCGCGGTTTCCTGGTTCCATAACAAGCCGCGCGACACGTTCATGTTTTCAAATGTGAACGTGTACTCGGCGCCGATCAGCGTGGGCAGGGAGCCGACCTCGAACGAGGTGTTTTTCCCGGCTTGTAGCTTCAAAAAGCCGACCGGAATAGGGCCGTAGAGGCCGGAGATCGTTCTCTCCGTGCTCAGGAACGGCGTTCCGAGCGAGGGAAGATCGTAGGCGCCCGCCTGCAGGTAGAACTGAAACCAGCCGTCGGCCTTCTGGATGAAAACCTGCCCGTTGCTCAGAGCGGCCTGGGTCGTGTTATCGCCGGGGACATGATTCCCTTGCCACATCCCGATGCCGTCCAGGATTCCGTTCACGGCGATCTTGTGAAACGGTCCAGCGTCGAAAATAGCGGGAGGAAGTCCCGCGATCGGACCGGTAATAGAAGGTGTCGGCAACGCCGCTGGAGCTGCCGGGGCGGCCGGGGCAGCGGCAGGCGGAGTCTGAGCATCTGCGGCAGGGGCGGGCGTTGGCGTGGCGGGCGCGGGAGCGTCCTGTCCGTACGCGAAAGAGCCGTGCGCGAAAGACGCGAGCGCCAGTAACCACGTGCCTGCAGACACACTAATCCTATGTGTTCTTATCATTAAGAACCTCCTGAGTTTGTTTGAGTTGACCGTTACAAGCGGCGTGGCTTGAAAGCGCGAAGCGTGCGTTTGTCCGATAGTAACGGCACCGTGAAAGCTTGGCCAATAGAAAATTTGAATTGACCCTATTCTGGAACGTTAAACGAACGAAGTCCGGCCGGGAGGAATTCGCGGTAAAGAACCTAATCTGCTGCTGATGAGTGGTTTAAGCGGTCTTCGAGGAGCTGTCGCGGGGTTTGAAACGCACGTCCTATAGATAATTTCGATGAGTCCTATGAAACGGATTCACAACGTAAGAAAAAGCAAATCCAAGAATTAGCCGGGTGCTGAAAAGGCCCTTTGCTATCGCTCCCTCGCGGTCGCGGCTCGGTAGATGGGTGCAGACACGCGAGCACGTTTTCTGAGCCGCGCGCGCCAGCAAGCGGATGGTGCGTATGCTATCGCTCCCTCGCGGTCGCGGTTCGGTAGATGGAAAACGAAATCGAGAGACGACAGGAAATCGAGGTGGGTCAGGGACGAAAGCGTGTTATCGCGAATAATATCCGTTGCGCGCGTAGATGTTTATCTTCGGCACCGTCGATTTCACCCGAACCTGGTGCCATTTTCCAGCAATGGAAGGAACGGAAGGTTCGTATCCAATTACGTATTGCTCGCGAAGCGCCCTCCCGGCCTCGATCGCGGCTTCCTTCGCGCTGGCCTCGCTGTGTACGCGAAAGTAGAGGCCCCCGGTCTTTCTCGAAAGCTCTTCGAGAAGCTCGGGACCTTGCTGCTCCGCGGCGTGGTCCCAGGGCTTTCCCGCCATACTGGGACGAAACGGCGCGGGGCCGTTCGATGCGCCGGATGGTCCGCCATCGATGAGGATCGTGTAAACCTGCACATCCGCTTCGAGCGCGATGCGCATCAATTCACCTTTCGAATAGCGGCTGTGGTTATCCATGCCATCGGAAAGAATCACGAGCGCTCTGCGCGGATTTCGCGCTTTCGGCATCCGGCTCAAGCCAAGGTAAACGGTATCGATCAGCGCCGTCATTCCTCCCGGCCTGGTGGAACCCACGCTCTGCTGCATCGAGGCGACATCGTGCGTGAATCCCAGCTCGGCCTCCTCCGGTTGCGAGGAAACGGTGAGCAACATGAATTCGTCTTGAGGATTGGCGCTCCCGATAAAGGAGTGCGCAATATTTTTCGCGGTGCCGATCGTATACCTCATGCTGCCGCTGATATCGAGTACTACGCCCACCGAACAAGGGGCATCCTCGCGCGAAAACGATACGATTTTTTGCGGGGCTTGATCCTCGAAGATATGGAAGTCTTCCGCGCGCAAACCTTCGATGGTCTTCCCGTAGGAGTCGGTGACCGTCACCGGAACCAACACCATTTGGGAGTTGGTGCGAAACGTCGCCGGCTGGATCGCCACCTGCGCGTTTAACCCGCTTAGTACCAGGAGGGGGAGCAGTCCGAGGAAAGAAAACCGCAGCGTCATTGCAACCGCCATAATCGAGTGTGTGGGAAAACTCGTAAAAAAGGCATAAAAGGCGCGAAGAGAAGCGTGCGCTGGCAAGCTGATTTTTATGACTTTTTTAGATCGTTTCGTTGAATGGAGCCGATCGCGTTTTCATGCTGCGATGGTGCATCTGTCGATCGCCGGCGATGCTCTCGTAGCTAGCCCGGACGCACGCCGTCCCGCTTCCTGGCGCGTACCGCGCTAAGATATGGAGCGTATGAGTTCAGACCTGGGGGGAAGCGGGAAGATGCTGCTTTCTGTAGATTTCCTGGAGAGTTCTTCCGATGCATCGGAGCTCCGCAACCACATTTCGTTTGAGCCCGTGCAGAGCCAGCAGTTCGATACGACGTATGTCGTTCTGGATAATCGGCAGTTTACGGATTGCCGGTTTCAGGCGTGCATCCTGGTCTACTCCGGCGGCCCTTTTGCGATGATCAAATGCGAAATTGACGATGACACATTTGTCGAACTAACCGGCGCGGCCGCACGGGGTCATCTAGTCTGGAACAAGTTCCAGACGCGGCGTGCGGGAAGCGCGCCGGATCGGATCGACGTCAAAGCGGCGGAAGACTGATTCGCCCGATTTTTCGCAGAAACTGCTGACAGCCTCCTGCTAGAACCCCGGCCTGCCACTTTCGCTATCGGCCCGATAAAAATTTCTCGTGAAGACGTGCGAATGCTTTTTATGACTTTTTCACAGGGAAAAGTCCACACTAACTCAGGAGATCGAAACAGTCTCTCATCCGATCAGGTTCTCACCGGATCAGGCGCTCTGCGGCGGTGGTAAGAGCACGAAGGTTTTGAGCGATTGTTGGAGAACTGTATGGAAGCAGTCGTCAGGCGTTGCAAGACGTGCGGCGGGGAGCCCGAATCGCTTCTTGCCGGCGACCTCAGGATCGACGTCGAGCAGGGGCTTTTGTGGAAGCGCGAAGAAGGTATCCGCCTTTCCCCAAAGGAGATCGACCTTCTCGCGTTCTTCATGAAAAATCCGAACACGGTGTTCGCGCCCGAGCAAGTGCTCGGTGCGGTGTGGGGGGCGGATTACGGCGCCGAGGTGGACTACCTCCGCACCTACGTTCGTATATTGACGAAGCGAATCGAGGACGATCCGGCCCGGCCGCGGTATATTTTGACCGATGCCGGCCGCGGGTATTGTTTCCGCGATCCCTCCCGGATTTGACCAAAATCCGACGACCAACGAAACGAGCGGGTTTTTATGCCTTTTTCATGGCTTTCATCGCACACTTTGGCTATGTATCCGGCGAAGGCGTTCACCTACGATCGTCCGGCGGCCCCAATCAAGCCTAGCCGACGGTCGCGGTATGTGAGGAGACCGCTTCCCGCGCTCGGCGAACTGCCCCTGCAGAGTTTACGAATTGATCAGATCCGCGAGGCGCTGAGGATCAATGCCGTCAGTTTCCCCAGTCAGGTGCCCGCATTCGAGCGCGATTACCGCCCGGACCTCCAACTGAAATTGGCCCAACTGTATTTCGTGTTCGGATGGAGTTGCGGGAGAATCGCGGCGCGGTATGGGATCGTGCGTCAGCGCGCGAGCCAGATTATCAGCACGTGGACGCGGCGCGCCGTCGACGGCGGCTACATTCAGTTCATCCCTCCGGCTGAAAATATTCCCGTGATGATCCCGGCCGCCCACGCACCGGCTGCGCCGTTCCGGATTTCTCCGCCGCCCATTCCCGTGCGCGAGCTGCAGACGCCTTCGATTCGATAGCGGTACAGGCTCGAGTAAGAGACGGGCCGGCCGCTTCTACAACTGGTTCCGATACTGCTCGAGCGCGATCTTCACCAATTGAGCCCGGGTGCGGACTCCGAGCTTCCCAAAAAGCTGGCGAAGCGAGGATTTCACCGAGCTTTCCGATATATTCAACTGGCCGCCGATTTCCCGGTTGCTCAGCCCCTGAAAAATCAGACGGAGCACGATTTTGTCCCGCTCCGTGAGACGCGGCGGATCCGGACTCCGGGACCGATCCGCGGACCGGTAGAGGGCCGTCATGTATTCCTTCTCCAGATACACTTGTCCCGCGGCTACTTCACGAATCGTGCTGCACAGCATCTCCGTCGAATGGTGCTTGTGTAGAATTCCCCCCACTCCGGACTGGACGAGCTGCACGGCTTCCTGAGGGCTGATGCCGGCCGTCACCACGAGAATCTGTCCCTCGAATTTCTGCTTTTTCGCCTCATGTACGAAATCGAGCGCGCGCTCCGAGCCTAAATCCACGTCCAACAGGATCATGGTCGCCGGGCTATCGCGCAGCGCGGCGAGCGCTTCGGCGGAAGTGGTGAATTGCCCGACGACGTTGAACTCCGGCTCCTTTTCGAGGATGCGGGCCAGCCCCTGCCGGAACATCGCATGGTCGTCCACCAGAACCAAATAAATCGGCTGCACGCCGGTTGCCTCGGTCCGCGTCATCTGTGGGCAAACCCCCAAGTGCGCGCAAACCTCCACATGCGCGCCAACCCCCATAGCGCGGTTCTCTCCGCGTCGCACCCATCGCGGCTACTCATTTGCGCATGTGCTCCTCAAGGTACTCCATTCACTGGGACACTACCTGCAATTCGATCACAAAACAACAGCCGGAGGAGGTGGGCTCGAAACGCAGATCGCCTCCATAGCTGCGGAGGACCGCCCGCGAGACGTACAGGCCCAACCCGGTCTGTTCGGCGCCCTCCTGGAAGGGCTGAAAAAGCTTCTCCGGCGCGGCGATGCCCGGGCCGCTGTCGTGGAACCGGATGAACGCGGCATCGCCCTCGAGCGTCACGGTGATCTCCATTTGCCGGCGCTCCCCCTGTTGCACCGCGCGATAACTGTTCTGCATGAGATTGAGAAACGCCTGGAGTAATCCATGCTCGTCGGCGTGCACGGCGGGAAGCGTCCTGGGAATATTCCAACGAACCACGCCGTCGATTTCGCGCCATTCGGGCTCGACGACGATGCGCAGGTCGTCCAGAACACGCCGTAGCGGAGCTTCCTCAACCTCCTGAGGATCCCCGGCGCGAGTTTGTAAATCCCGGCTTGCGAGTTTGCCGAGGCCCTTCACTAAATGCGAAAGGCCCTGAAAATCGGGATCCTGATCGAGCCCCGGACGTTCGGCGAGGTGACCGGTCATCAGAGAAATCGCGCCGCACAGATTGCGCAGCTCGTGGGAGAGAGCGGCGGCCGCAATGCGGCTGGACGTCTGGAATTGGCGCAGGTTCTGTTCCTCGCGGTCGCGCATCTCCTCGGAGGCGTCGACGATGATGGCGGCGAGCCGTGTCTCCCGGGCAATTTTATACGAGGAAAACCAAACGTGCGCCATGAAGATTTCGTCGTCGTCCCGATAGCTCTGGCACTGTGCTTCTGTCCGATAGCCCTCGGGCGCGCTTTCGAGGCGCAGAGCGTCGGCGAGAACCGGAACATAGCGGGCGATCGACCTTCCGACCAACGATTCGCCTTTGAGCAGAGCGAACAGACCGCTCGCGGCCTCATTCGCGGCGAGCACGATACCACGTCCATCGAGCGTGAGAATCGTCGCCGGGCTGCTCGCCACCAGCAACCGGAGTTGTTCTTCGGCTTCGCGCCGCAGCTTCTGCTCTTCCTGAAGCCGTGTCAGATGCTCCGCCACCAGCCGCCGGTTGCGGGCGAGTGCGATGACGAACAGACCGGATGCCGCGTAGGAAATGGACGCGAAAACAAATCGCAGGATCGCTTCGGTCTGCGTGCTCGGGACATCGAAGCGCGACCGTAGAAAGGCACAAACAATTCCGAGCGCGACCGTTTCCAGTGGGTTCAACGCGATGGCGGCCAGCATCATCGGGAGGATATACAGCACGCCGAGCGACATCGTATTGCCGACCGCGCGATCCGCAAACGCGATGATGACGATCAGGCAGGCAACGGCGAGGAACAGGCGTCCCTTCCCGATGCGTAATAAAAATCCCATGGCTTCGTGTGCGGCTGTCTATGCGAGTTCCCTAGGGTCTTCGCGCCTTAGCAGGGTGCTGAAAAAGGCCATTATGCTATCGCTCCCTCGCGGTCGCGGCTCGGTAGACGCCTGCAAACACGCGGGCATGTTTCTGAGCCGCGCGCGCCAGCAAACGGATTCGGGGCCTTTTTCAGCATCCTGCCAGACCGCGCTTACTAAACAGAGTAGCGTGACCTTTCCCTCAGTCAACGGCTGGTCCCTCAGTGAACGGCGGGTCTTTCTTTCGACGGCGCACGCCCGATCCGGGGCCATCTATCTTTTGGTCACACCGCGTGTAACCGATAGATAGATATATCGTTTTGCTTGTTTTGCGATTCAAAATATTGATTAGACATTGCGCCGCGAACCTGGGTATTCTACGTTTGCAAGCCGTCCACCTTCGAAACCCACTTTCTCGCCCAGTTCCGCGGGGATCGAAACTGTTCACTACTGCCAGCCCCGTCGCGCTGGGACCCAAACAACTTTTCCGGTCAATGCAAACCGCGGGTGGAAGTGTGTTCACGGAAAGACGTCTTCGCATTTCGGGATCGCGGTCAAAATCGCGCCCACAAATTTGCCCAGAGGAAGAGGAGAACCTCGAGATGAATGAAAAGTTGCCGCTGACCGCCAAGTTGAAACGCCTCCGCGAGCGCCTGAGAGATCCCGAGTGGCGCCGGTACGGGGGAGCGTTGTTGATGGGGAAATTCGGGGCGATCGGGTTGCTGGGGGTCGCGGCACTGATCATGCGCCCGGATTTAGTGGGTCTGGCGACGCACGCGGCCGATCCGGTGCTGAAGGGCAACGACATCGTGAACCCGATCAACACGGTGTGGACGCTGCTGGCGGCGTTCCTGGTGTTCGGCATGCAGGTAGGCTTCACAATGCTCGAAGCGGGGTTCTGCCGTTCCCGCGAAACGGTCAACGTGCTGATGGAATGCGTGGTGGATACGTGCCTGTGCGGACTTCTGTTTTACGCCTGGGGTTTCTCTTTCATGTTCAGCCACGGCAACGGCTTTATCGGGCTGAACTGGTTTTTCCTGCAAGGCGCGCCGGCGACGTATGAGACCACGGGCGTGGCGTTTCTCGCGTTCTGGCTGTTCCAGTTCGCCTTCGCCGATACCTGTTCGACCATCACCTCCGGCGCCATGATCGGGCGCACGGCGTGGATCGGCGATCTGCTTTATAGTTTCGCGGTTTCGGGTTTCATCTATCCGATCATCGGCCACTGGGCGTGGGGACCGGACGGATTCCTGGCGACGATGGGCGCGAAGGATATGTTCCTGCCCGCGCTCGGTACGAGCTTCCACGATTTTGCGGGCTCGACGGTGGTGCATAGCATCGGAGGATTCATTGCGCTCGCCGGCTCCATCGTGCTGGGACCGCGCCTGGGACGCCGCTTCAAGCGCGACGGCGGCGGGCCCATGATGCCGCACGATCTGACGATCGCGTGCTCGGGCGGCCTGATTCTGTGGTTCGGCTGGTACGGATTTAATCCGGGCAGCACGCTTTCGGCGATGGACTTCACCGGGATCGGACGGGTAGCCGCCAACACCACGCTCGCGGCGTGCGCCGGCGGCTTCGCGGCGATGTTCATCGCCTATTTCATGAGCAAGAAATGGGACATGAGTTTCACGGTGAACGGCTTTCTTGCGGGCCTGGTGGCGATCACCTGCCCGTGCTACTGGGTGAGCCCCACTGGCGCGATTCTGCTCGGCGGGGTGGCCGGCGTGATTGTGGTCTATGGCGTGGAGCTGCTTGAATGGCTGCGCATCGACGATCCCATCGGCGCCGTGCCCGTGCATGGCTTCTGCGGCATCTGGGGCACCTGGTCGCTCGGCCTGTTCGCCACCGGCGAGTTCGGCTCCACGGGCCCGTTCGCCGCGGATAATTCCGCTCCGCTCAAAGGACTGTTCTACGGAGGCGGGACGCAGGTGCTGGTCGCGCAGATCGTGGGCAACGGCATTATCGTGATCGCGACTTTCGCCGTCGCCATGGTGGTGATGTACGCGGTAAACGCCTTCGGCCTGCTGCGGCTCTCGGCCGAGCACGAAAACTACGGGCTCGATCTGCACGAGCACGGCATTTCGGCTTACCCCGAATACGTGATCTCCTCGATGGGCCGCCCCGGCGGCATGCTCACCGAACCGGTGCAGATGTCGGCGACGGCCGCGCCCTCCCCCGTTCCCGGTCTGGGCAAGACAGGGCTTCATCCCATGTAACGGCCGGCGTGATGGCCGATGTGACGGAGCGCTTTTGACGGCTCCGGTGCATCGCCACGATTCAGAAACATTTTTCTCCGCCAAGAGACTAGGAGATCGCGTGTGCTCTGCGTGTGCGATCTCCCTTTTTTCCGCTGACGGAAATGCACACCTGGTCCACTGTAACGGAAAGGATCCCCGAATGAAAAAAGTGGAAGCGATTCTTCAGCCCCACAAGCTCGACGAGGTAAAGGACGCGCTGATCAAAATTGGCGCTGAAGGCATCACCGTCCTCGAGGTCCGCGGCCACGGCCGCCAAAAAGGCCACACCGAAACCTACCGCGGCCACGAATACAAAATCGACCTCCTGCCCAAGGTCAAACTGGAGCTCGTGGTGCGCGACGCGCTCCTGAATCCGGTGATCGAAGCGCTCACCGCCGCCGCGCGCAGCGGCAAAATCGGCGACGGTAAAATCTTCGTGACGAATATCGAAGACGCCATCCGCATCCGCAACGGAGATCGCGGCGAAGGCGCGCTATGACGCCGCTCCGCGTGTCCACGAAGTCGCTCTTCCTCGCGCGGTCGCCGGAGGGCGAGGAACGGTGGAGCGAATCCGATGGTCCGCCGGGAAGGCTCGAATCTCTTGTATCTCAATTCTCTGTGGACTTCCTGGAGAGTCCGCCGGCCTCGTCCGAACTCCGGAATCATGTTTCGTTCGAGCCGGTGCAGGGCCGGAAATTCGAGGGGACGTTTGTGGTTCTGGACAATCGCCAATTTTCGGAATGCCGGTTTGAAGAGTGCATTCTCCTCTATTCCGGTGGTCCGTTTGCCCTGATCGACTGCGATATGGACTCCCACACGTTCCTTGAATTGACCGGGCCGGCGGCTCGCGGATATCTCATGTGGAACAAATTCCACAGCCGGCCATCTAGCCGGGCGCGAGATTTCCTGCGTCGCGATCCGTGCTGAATGTCTCGTCCGGTTGTGGCGGGCTCCAGACTGCCCGCTGCGCATACCGTTCGCTATGTAAGAATACGTGGTGAGTGACCGGGCAGGGTGAGAATGATCCGCGATTTCCACGGCACGTTCCATTTTCGAAGCACGTCACATTTCCGAAGCACGTCACATTTCCGAAGCACTTCGATGGAAAGCGATTTTATAATCCGAACGCCCCGCAGGTGGCGTCGCTTTTCGATGCTCTCCGCTGGAAACTGACGAGCCGGCCCGAATCCTCGCCCGCTTTTCTTTCGGACGTCGCACCCAGCACGCCGCCCCGCGGCATGGAAGGTCCCGGCGTACGGGCCACGCTGGTGAATCATTCGACGGTTCTCCTGCAGCAGGGAAGCATCAATATTCTGACCGATCCGATGTGGTCCAAGCGCGCGAGCCCACTCTCATGGGTGGGTCCGCGGCGCCGCAGAAATCCGGGAATATTGTTGAACGATCTGCCGCGTCTCGACGCCGTACTGCTCAGCCACAATCATTATGACCATCTGGATCTCCCCACCTTGCGCCGTCTGTCGGAGCGTCGAGATACTCAATTCATCGTTCCATCCGGGGTAGCCCGGCTGCTGCGCTCGCAGAAGATCGGCCCCGTTCAGGAGCTCGATTGGGGCGGAACGGCGTCTCTTCCGGGATTCACGATCCACAGCGTCCCGGCGTTGCATTTTGCGGGGCGGGGAATTTTCGACCGCAACCGCACGTTGTGGTGCGGGTACGTGATCGAATACAAGGAACGGCTGATCTATTTCGCGGGAGACACCGCTTTCGGGCCGCATTTCGCCCAGATTCGCGAGAAATTCGGTGCGCCCCATCTCGCGCTGCTGCCGATCGGCGCGTACGAGCCGCGGTGGTTCATGTCCGCTGTGCACATGGGTCCCGAGGAGGCGGTCAAGGCCCATCAAATTCTGGACGCGAAAGCTAGTATCGCGATTCATCACGGCACGTTTCAGTTGGCGGATGAAGCTCTTGACACGCCTAAGAGACGGCTCGCCGCGTGCGTGGGGCGGGAGTCCTTTCTCGTTCTGGAGAACGGCCAGCACGCCGAAATTCCATGACCTCCCGCATTTCATGACGCCCCGCATTTTATGACGATTGACAAGCATACTCTCGCGTTGATCAGCATCGTGGGAAGTTCGCTAGACGTGCTCGGCGCACTGTACCTCGCCTATGACCTGCTGGGCGGAGAACACGGGCCTCTGCGAACGCTGACGAGGGGAGTCACTTATGGCGCGCTGTTTGGAACCGGATATGGACTTGCGCTCGGGCCTGTTTTCGGCCTCGCGACTGGAATTGCGCATGGCCTCACCCTGGCTTCGGAGTTTTCGCGGGCATCCAGGCAGCAACCAAAACCAGGAGTCGGGTACGACGCGTTCATGAGCGCGATTCGAGGGTTGGGCTTCGCCATCGGCGCCGCGTACTTATACGGTCCGACTTTTGGGATTGTTTTCGGCGTTCTCAGCACGGTTGGACAGGTGGTCGCGTATCGCGCGGGCATCCGCCCCACGCTCGATTATGAACCAGGCATCCGACTGCGCTTGACCAGGCATCAGTTGATCGCCGCGGTGAATCGTACGGTTGGCTATACGGCCGCCGGATACATCAGCGCGTATGCCGCGGGATATCGCGCGACGGCGCTGCGGATCGCCTTCACGGCGGGCCTCGCGGTCGGAGTGGTCACGGCCGTTTCGAGCTCGTTCACCTCGCTCATCGAGTGGGGCGCGGATCATGTGCCGGAAAAGCGCATGGGTGTGATCGGAGTAGCCCTGATCCTGCTCGGGTTCGGCTTGCAATCCATCCAGTATTGGGCCGCACTGCTGGACCTGGATGTGGGCTCTTAGCCGGGTGCTGAAAAAGGCCATTCGCTCCCTCGCGGTCGCGGCTCGGTAGAGGCCCGTTAGCGCGCAGGCGAGCGTCAGAAAATCTCGGGCGGCCAGGAGGGTTAAGCCGGGGGCACGCCGAGAATGTTTCTCAGAAATTGCTCATCGAATGCGCCCTGCTCGCGGACCCCGTTCAAAAATAGCCCGGGCGTGCCGTTCACGCCGTTTTGTACGCCCTCGATGAAATCCTGCCGGACCATCTCCCGATAGGTTCCGTCTTTCAACTGGTGGCGGACTCTATCGGCGTCCAGCCCCAGCTGCCCGGCGTACCCGATCAAATCATCGCGTTTGAGAGCATTCTGGTTCTCGAAAAGCAAATCGTGCATTTCCCAAAAGTGTCCCTGGCTACCGGCGGCTTCAGCGGCCTCCGCCGCCATCTCAGCGTGTTTGTGGATTCCCGAGAGGGGATAATGCCTGTAGACAAGGCGCAGGCGCTCGGGATACTCACTCTGGAGACTGCGCAGCAGATAGAACAGCCGGCCGCAGTCGGGGCACTCATAGTCCCCATATTCAACGAGTGTGAAGGGTGCGTTCGCAGGGCCTTTGATGTGGTCCGAATCACGGACCGGATCGAGCAGTGTCATCGGAAAAAGATCCCTTTAATTTGTTGGATGCCGATTTGATGGGAAGCGATTCGCACAATTGCACCGAGTATTAAGATCGAACGGAACACATCGAACACAACAGTGGGTCGTTGGCCGCGCTCACGCATCCAAGCTGTTGAGGCAAGAACGTGGCGCTGATCACGAAACGGATGGTTGTACCGCATTCATCGTTAAACTGACACAAGATGAATTTTATCCGCATCCGCGTTTTCAAGGCGCAAGGCGTCCTGGCAACACCGGATCTGAATCGAGCTTTAGACGCCCCGCGTATGACCCGCGGAACCCTCCGATGACGAACGCGACGAGTTTCCTGATCGAGCATGGCTACGCGGTCATTTTCGGCGGAGTGTTGGCCGAACAGATCGGCGTCCCGATTACGTCCACCCCCATCCTGCTGGCGGCCGGCGCGCTGGCCGGGTTGGGCGAGATGAATCTGACCGCGGCACTGGCATGCGCGCTCGTCGCTTCCCTGATCAGCGACTGTTTGTGGTTTTCCCTCGGAAGGCATGAAGGCGCCAGGATTTTGAAGTTGTTGTGCAGGGTGTCTCTTGAGCCTGAAATCTGCATTTCGAAGACCCATTCCGCTTATACCCGCTTCGGTGCGCGCTCTTTACTCTTCACAAAATTTGTCCCGGGCTTGAACGCGCTGGGGCCGCCGATGGCGGGAATGTCGGGACTGCCGGTTTGGAAGTTCATCCTCCTTGATGCGGGCGGCACGCTCGCATGGGCCGGATCGGTCGTCGCGATTGGGTGGATTTTTCGAACACAACTGGAAGAGCTGGGGGCTGGGCTTGCAAGATTCGGCTCATGGGCTGTGGTGATCCTGGTGGCCGCGCTGGCGCTGTACATCGCCTGGAAGTACGTGCGGCGGCGGCGCGTGTACCACTCGTTCCGGAGCGCCCGCATTACACCAACAGAACTCAAACGGCTCATGGACGCGGGCACGATGCCGGCCATCGTGGACCTTCGAGCAGAATTTGAGCGGCGGGAAGGCACGATTCCCGGCGCGATCGCGCTTACCTATGACGCGATCGACTCGCTGCCATCCGCCGTTACGGATCGCGAAGTGGTTCTCTATTGTTCCTGCCCCAATGAAATTACAGCCGTACGAGCCGCGCTCCGTCTGCGGCGTCGTGGCGTCGACCGGGTGCGTCCCCTGGAAGGCGGTTTTTCGGGCTGGCGCGACCTGGGTTTCCCGGTCGACCTTCCCGCTCCGGCCGCCGGATCTTCTTAAAGAAACGCTTTGTGTCGCTGTAGCAGGGTGCTGAAAAGGGCCATTACGTGATCGCTCCCTCGCGGTCGCGGCTCGGTGAATGCCCGCAAACGCGCGAGCACCTTTCTGAGCCGCGCGCGTCGGCAAGCGGATTTGGGCCTTTTCCCGAACCCTGTTGTTAGAGAAAACGCTTCGCGTCGCTCTGAAGAAACACTTGGCATTTTTAAAAAGCGCTCCGAGCGGCTCACAGCGGGTAGGACGGCAGCTCGATAGAGCGGCGGGTGTATACTTTCAACCAGCGGAAGACTCATTCCGGGAGAGTATATCTAAGCGAAGAAAGATCGGGAGAAGAAAGATCGGAAAGGCAATACGATGGAAAAACCCGTTCATTCCAAGAAAACTGATCGAAGACGATTCCTGAAAGGTGGGGCGGCGGTAGCCGGTCTGGTTGCGGGAGCAGGAGAGGCCGCGAAGGGACAATCGCTCGCCGGTGACTTGCGGGCCAAGGGCACCACGAAGGAGCTGATCGCGTACGGCGAGCGCTCCCGCTTCGTGACATCGTTGCGCGCGCCCGTCGCCGAAAGGGACTCGCCCGACGCGTTTGGACTGATGTTTCACGTCCTGACGCCGCTGCAGGATTCCGTGGGAAGTATTACTCCGTCGTCGCTGCACTATGTGGCCACTCACCGCGGCTCCTATGTTCCGGAGATCGATCCCAAGGAACATCGCCTGATGATTCACGGCATGGTGGACCGGCCGCTGATCTTCACCATGGACGATTTGAAGCGCCTTCCTTACGTGACGCGCGTCCATTTTCTCGAATGCATCGGGAATCGCTCGAAACCCACGCATAAGACAGTTCAGGAAACTCACGGGATGACGAGCTGCAGTGAATGGACCGGCGTGCTGCTCTCTGTCCTGCTGAAAGAGGCTGGAGTCCAGAGCGGCGCTTCCTGGATTGTGGCGGAAGGCGCGGAAGAGATTAAGGGCGCCTCCAGCATTCCGCTTGGGAAAGCGTTGGACGATTGTCTGGTCTGCTACGGGATGAATGGCGAGCCGATTCGTCCGCAACAGGGCTTCCCGTTGCGCCTGATTGTTCCTGGATTTGAAGGAATTTATCAGACGAAATACTTGCGGCGGATTAAAGTTGTGGATCGCTATTACATGACGTATAACGACTACGGCCATATCCAGCCGGACCCCAAAGTGACCGCGCTGGGCAATCAGATCGGACCGAAATCCGTCATCACGTATCCTTCCGGAGGCCAGCAGCTCTCGGGCACAGGATTTTACGAGATCACCGGACTCGCGTGGTCGGGCGGCGGAGCGATCCGCAGCGTCGAGGTCTCCACCGACGGCGGCAAGAGCTGGAAAAACGCCGAGCTTCGCACGCCCGCCTATCCCATGGCGCATACGCGTTTTGGCTTCCACTGGAATTGGGACGGGAAGGAAACTGTGCTGATGTCGCGATGCACGGATGAGCTGGGTACGGTGCAGCCGACGCGCGCGCAGTCCGCGAAGTTCTTCAACAAGCCGCTCACTCCTGAATACCGCGTGCCCGGAGCGGACAATACGGTTCAAGCGTGGAAGATGGCGGGCGATGGGAGCGTGCACAATGAATTCGCGTAGGCTTTGCCTGGCCACGATCCTCGCGATGGGCGGGATGGCTTTCGCCCAATCGCCGACCTACGGCGTGGGAAGAACGCCGAGCGCGGAGGAAATCCATGCGTGGGACATCTCGATCAGTCCCACAGGGAAAGAGCTTCCGCAAGGTCACGGCACCGCCAAAGAAGGCGAGGTCCTGTTCAAGAGCAAGGGATGCGCGGGATGCCACGGCGCGACCGGTGTGGGAGCGCGAGCGCCTGCATTAGTGAAAGGCGGTCCGCCGGTGGGGCAGACGCCTCCCGGAATGGAAGGAATGCACATGGTTCCGGACACGGGAATCATGGCACTGCGGTCGCCTTACGCGGTCACGATTTGGGATTACATCCGCCGCGGCATGCCGCTCAACAGGGAAGGCACGCTGAAGCCGGATGAGGTCTACGCGCTGACGGCTTTCCTGCTCTTCAAGAATGACGTCATCAAGGAAGACGAAGTGATGGACGCCCAGAGTCTGCCGAAGGTCAATATGCCCAACGCTCACGGCTTCGCCGATCTTCCCGAGTGGAAGCACGCGACGCCGCGGCTGGCAGGTTATCCGTAAGCTTCGGCCAAAGCTCCAATCGCCACATTACTGCGGGCTTCCTTCACCAGCGTGAAGACTCGGCCGATGCCTGGCCCTGTGAACGACCCGATGAATGTTACGATACGTAAGCTATGAGCGAGCTTACTCCCGCTGTCCACGCGCGGCGCAAATTTCTAAAATTTCTGGCGGCAAGTCCGTACGTTGCCGCGGTCGGCGGAGTCAGCGCATATCTGGAGAAAAGCGCGTTTGCGCAAAACTCCCTGGCACAGACCAATCAGCCTGTGGGTCTGATTACGAGCCCGGCGGAAGCGCTCGAGGTTCTCGATTTTAAAGAGGTCGCGCACCGCAAGGTCATGGACGGCCATTGGGCGTACATGGAGAGCGGCGTGGAGAACGACGCAACCCTGCACGCGAACATAGGCGGTTATAGTCATGTGCAGCTTCGTCCGCGACGGCTGCGGGACGCAACCAAGGTCGACATGCGCGTCGAATTATTCGGCACGGTTTACGACAGCCCGATTTTTCTCTGTCCCACATCGGGGCACAAAGCGTTCAATCCCGGCGGAGAAATCGCTGTGGCGAGCGCGGCCAAGGCCCGCGGCACGCTGCAGTTTCTTTCCACGGCCACCTCGACGGGCGTGGAGGACGTCAACAAAGCGCTCGGCCGCCCCGTGTGGCAGCAGTTCTACGCTCCCAGTTCCTGGGATGCGTGCGAGAAAATCCTGCGGCGGGTGGAAGCGGCGGGTTGCTCGGTGATCGCCCTCACCGTGGATAACACAACGGGGCGCAACAGCCGGACTTTCCTCCGCACCCGTCCGAAGGACGTGAGCCGGTGCATGACCTGCCACCAGAGCGCGGACGGTCCCACGGCTTCGGAACGCCCGATGTACGACGGCATCGACATGCGGACCGTGAGCGCGATGAATCCCGCGATGGACTGGGCCTTCGTCGACCGCTTGCGCAAATACTGGAAGGGCAAGCTGATCATCAAAGGAATCGACACGCGCGAGGACGCGGCGCTGTGTGTGGAGCATGGCGCGGACGCGATCCTCGTCTCGAACCACGGCGGGCGCGCGACCGAAACGCTGCGCGCAACCATTGAAGCGCTCCCGGAAGTGGTATCCGAAGTAGGCGGCCGCGTTCCCGTCTTTATTGACGGCGGAGTGCGCAGCGGCACCGACGCGTTCAAAGCGCTCGCACTCGGCGCCAAGGGCGTCGGCATCGGGCGGCCCTACATTTATGGCCTGGGAGCATTCGGCCAGGCTGGCGTCGACCGCGTGCTCGAAATCCTGCAAGGCGAATTGAAGCTTGCCATGGGTAACTGCGGCACCAGAACCGTGGCCGACATCACTTCCGCCTACGTCGCTACGCCCGACTGGAAACGGTAGCGACAACGGTTGTTTTACAGGTGTAGAAGCCTTTTCGCGTTCCCCTTCAGGATCCGCTCGCGATCGGCGGCCGCCAGGTTGAACTGATCGAGCACCGCGCTCGGATAGTCGATGTCCTTGGCGGCGAAATGATCCGTTCCCACCACGATGCGGTCCGATCCAACCATGGTCATCAGAAAACGGAACGCCTCCGGATAATAAATCAAATAATCGTAATGGAAGCGCCGGATGTAATCCCGGAAGGGGTGGGCGACGGACGTCGTGTGGTCGTTCATGTGATAGAGGAAATGCTCGACGCGTCCCGCGAGGTAGGGGAAGGCCCCGCCGGCATGCGGCAAAACGATTTGCAGGTTCGGGTATTTATCGAGCGTTCCCGTATAAATAAACTTGCTCGCGAGAAAAGTGTGTTCGATGGGAGCGTCGATGCCGGAGGCGAGATTGGGCGGACCGGCCGTGCGGCTGCCGCCGAATGCGTTAATCTCGCCGTCGAGCTGATGAAAGATGATGGGATAGTTCAGCTCCTGGATGCGCGCGAGCAGCGGCGCAAAGGCCGGATCGAACACATAATCGCGTTTTTCTAAAGAATCCGGGAGGTGGACGGCCCGCACGCCCGGGTGTCCCGCGACCCGGTTCAGTTCCTTGAGTGCCAGCTCATAATCGCGAATTGGAAGCTCCACGCCGATGACAAACCGGTCGGGATATTTTTGATGAACCTGGATGCCCGTATCGTTGATGACTTGCGCCAGATGCGCGCCTTCCTTCGCGGAAACCCGTTGCCACGGCATCGCGCCAGACAGCGTCAGACAATGCATCAGGTCGCCGTGCTCGTCCATCCACTGGCGCCGCTTGTCGAGATCGTAGTCGAGCGGATAGGGATTCGCGAGAGGTTTTCCCAACGCGGCCAGCGCTTTATTGTAAGGCTCGGGCGACCAGTGCGCGTGCATGTCGATCGCCTCCGGCGGCCCCGCTTTTCCAGGTTTCGCCGCCCAGAAGGGAACTCCCTGGGAGGAGCTCGCCTGGGCTAGCAAGGCACGCGCCGCGCCGAAGGCGGCTGCCGCGCCTGCGCCCGCCCTGAGGAAATCACGCCGTCCGATGGTGGATCGCGGTACCCGCGATTCAGAGTGTTTCATGGGTCTTCTCCCTGGATGATCCGCCCTGCTGATCACGGCGATTGCACCGCGACGCAGTTGTTATATCACAGCTCCGGCGGGCGCCGGTAAATTCGTTTACGGCCGAAGAGCCAGTGTATACTGATGAGCGGTCAGACCTCGCTGAGGTGGTCCTCATGATTCGCAGGATAGGTGCAGCGCTTGTCGCAATGGCCACGGTGATCGCGCTGCCGGCCACCGCGCAGCCCGTGCGAGCCACACAGTTTCCCCGCTATAAACCGCCGCACATGGCCGATGGCCATCCCGACTTGAACGGGATCTGGCAGGCGTTCGTCACTGCCAATTGGGACGTAGCGGATCATGAAGCGCAACCCGGGCCGCATCCGGAAATCATGGGCGCCTACGGCGCGGGTCCCGCCGGACAGAGCATCGTGGAAGGCGGCGACATTCCCTATCAGGCTTGGGCTTTGCAAAAAAAGAAGGACAATTACGCGAAAAGATTGAAGGTGAACGTTGCGCGGGACGATCAATGGCACGAGCTGGGAGATCCCGAATTGAAGTGCTACATGCCGGGTGTGCCGCGCGCCAATTACATGCCGTTTCCGTTTCAAATCGTGCAAGGCTCCGGCCCGGCCATTCTGATGGCCTACGAATTCGCGAGCGCCACGCGCACGATCCGCATGAACTGGAAGCAGGAGGCGCCCACGCCTTCCTGGATGGGCTGGTCGCGAGGGCATTGGGAGGGCGACACGCTGGTGGTGGATGTAACCGGATTCCGCGATGAAACATGGCTCGATCGAGCGGGCGACTTCCATAGCGATCAATTGCATGTGGTGGAGCGTTACACGCCGGCCAGTCCCTATCACTTGCTGTACGAAGCGACCATGGAAGATCCAAAAGTTTACACGCGGGCGTGGAAAATCAGCTTCCCGCTCTATCGCCGGATGGAAAAAGATGTGCAGCTGCTCGAATTCAAGTGCGTTCCGTTCACCGAGGACCTGCTCTACGGAGGTTTCACGAGGGAATCGGCGAAATGAAGCGACGCTGCACAGCGAGAGGAAAGGAGAACGCGATGAAGCGAGCGGGCGGCGTGTTGAATGGAATTTCGGGAATCGCCTTGATTGCGTTTTGCGTGATGTCCGCCGCCGGACAGACGCCGGCCGGAGTTCCGAAGCAGCCGGGCTCCGCGAACGCCGCTGTGAAAACGGCCAGGTCGTCCGCGGCGGCTCCCGCGAAAAAATGGACCACGCCTTGGGGCGAGCCGGATTTGCAGGGAGTGTGGAACGACGCGACCAGTACGCCTCTGCAGAGGCCCGGCGATGTGAGCGCCAAGGATGTGCTGACCGATGCGGAAGCCGCGGAATTTCAAAATCAACTGGCCGGCGAATTAACACGCGACCGCCGCGACGGAGACAAAGCCGCGGATGTGAATCGCGCTTATAACGAGCATTGGATGGATGCGCGGCGTTTGAAGATCACAGCCGACCATCGTACGTCGCTGATTGTGGATCCGCCGGACGGACGCATTCCTGCTCTTGTTCCGTTGTCCCCGGAACGTCAGAAAGCGCACGACGCGCGCGCTGCCGCGGGAGCCCGATTCGCGGCGGGCCTGCCGGATTCTTTCACCGATGCGACGCTGCCGGTTCGCTGCATCATCCGGACGGATTCGCCGCCCTATCTTCCGATCGTTTACAACAACGATTTCCAGATCTATCAGAGTCCCGGATACGTGGTGATCGCTCCGGAGATGATCCATAGTGCGCGCGTGATTCCGCTCGACGGGCGTCCGCACCTCGGCAAAGCTCTGCGCCAATGGCTGGGCGATGCGCGAGGACATTGGGAAGGGAACACGCTGGTGGTTGAAACCACGAACTTTCGCCCCGACGACGACGTCGTGTTCATGGGCGCCGACCCCGAAACGTACCGCATCACCGAGCGCTTTACACGCACGGACGAAAACACGCTGAACTACGAGTTTACGGTTTCCGATCCGCATACCTGGACGCGCCCGTGGACCGCGCTGATCCCATGGGTGAAAATCGACCCGGCCGAGCAGATGTACGAGTACGCCTGCCACGAGGATAACTACGACATGGTCCACTTTCTTTCCGGCGCCCGCACGCGCGAAAAGAATTCCCCCAAACCGCAGCACCGCTCGCGCGAACGTGTGCAGGCGCGCGAATCTTCCGTCGTCAAACTGAGTATTTAGATCCAGCCTCGCAGACGATACCACGCCAACCCGACGGTCTCGTGCAGCGTGAGTTCGTTGCGATAGATCGCCTTCCACGACGGTATGAGCTCTTCATCGAGCGGCCCGAATTGCGTGAACTCACTCGGAGCGGGGAGGACGCTCAGACGCTCTTTTTGGAAGCATAGTTGGGCGCGTAGCATGCTCTTCGCATCGGTGACGAGGACAATCCTGGTCACTCCCTTTTGCCGGAGCAACTGGGAGCTATACACCGCATTTTCGTGCGTGGATCGCGAGCGGTCTTCGGTCCAGATGTCGTTTTCCGGGACGCCTTCCTCGCGCAGGAGTTCGTGCATCGCCTCCGAAAAAGGCGGCGTTCCCGGTTCGACCGGGCCCCCGGAGGCGAGGATCGGCAGCGGACGCCAATGCGTGTACAGCCACGCGGCAAGCTTGCAGCGTGCATAGGTACCGTGTTGCGGCAACGCATACGGCGTTTCGAAATGCGGAGGGTCCACCCCTTCGGAAAGCACCACGATCGCTTGCGCGGAGTCCCCTGAAAACGGCCTCACTGGGTAGCGGGCTTCCAGAGGCCGCGAGAATACCCAATCCGCCAGGGGCCAAGACAGCAGAAATAATCCGGCGAGTCCCAGCGTGGGCACCCACACGCCCGAAGACTTTCTCATGCGGATCAGCCCGGTCGCGATGAGCAAAAGGAAGACTAAAATCAGGGGCTGATAATACGTCACGTGTTGGATTCTAGCATCCCGAGTGGCGCGGCCTGCTCGACCAGCCCGCCCGGATCAGCGGCTCTTTCCCGCTGCGTCGATCTTCCTGGTAACAATAAACTGGTACAGGACGTCGAACAGGCGACTCTTTCATGGCTGCTGATCCAACCTTTTCGCTGCTGACCGCCGAGCGCCGGCTCGAGGAGCTTCTCGAAAGCGCGCCCGATGCGATTCTGGAGCTCGATGGGCGTGGCCGCATCGTCCTGCTCAATCGAATGGCGGAACAGCTGTTCGAATACACGCGGGAGGAAATGTTAGGACAGCCCGTGGAGATGCTGCTGCCCGCCGAATTGCACGCCCGGCACCTGCAACATCGGGCGAGCTATATGAAAGCGCCCGTAACCCGGACCATGGGTTCCGGCCTTCAGCTGGAGGCGCGCCGCAAAAACGGTACGCTCTTTCCGGTCGAAATCAGCCTCAGCCCCGTGCGGTCCGAATCCGGGATCCATGTCACGGCCGTCATTCGCGATATCACCGAGCGAAAGGCGATTGAGGAGCAGCAGCGTGAGGCCGAACAAAGGTTCAGGCTGATGATCGCCGCGGTGAAGGACTATGCGATTCTCACGCTCGATGCCGGTGGGAACGTAGTTAGCTGGAACTCGGGTGCGGAGCGCATCAAGCAATACACCGCCGAGGAGATCATTGGCCAGCACTTTTCGGTCTTTTATCTTCCGGAGGAAAAGCACACGAAACCTCTCGAAGGGCTGAACATCGCGAAAGCGACCGGGAAGTTCGAAGACGAGGGGTGGCGGGTTCGAAAAGACGGAAGCCGATTCTGGGCCAGTGTCACGCTCACCGCTGTGCGCAATCTGGAAGGCGTACTGGTGGGGTTCTCGAAAGTAACCCGGGATCTGACCGAACGCAAGAAGGTGGAGGAGGAGCTCCAGGCGGTACGCGACAATTACGTGCGCACGCTCGAGGAGCGCAACCGCGAAGCGGAGCAGTCCAATCGCCTGAAGACGGAATTCCTGGCGAACATGAGCCACGAATTGCGTTCGCCCCTTCACACGATTATCGGATTCGCGGAATTACTGGCGGAGGAAACCGCCGGCAGACTTAACGACAAGCAGAAGCGCTTCATTGGACATATTCATAACGACTCGCAGCACTTGCTGGAGTTGATCAACGATCTCCTCGACCTCAGCAAGATCGAAGCCGGCCGCGTCGAATTGCGCCGCGAAACGTTCGACATCGGTCCCGTGGTGGAAGAGACCCTCATTTCGATTCGCAAGCGCGCCGCGGCGAAGTCTTTGGAGGTTCGCACGGATCTTGCCGAGCCGCTCTCGGTTTTCGCGGACCCTCTGCGTTTCAAACAGATTTTGCGCAACCTGCTGACGAATGCAGTCAAATTCACACCGGAAAGCGGAAGCGTGTGGGTGGAGGCGATCGTCCGCGGCGATTTCGTGGAAATCTCGGTAGCGGATACGGGCATCGGAATTCCCGAGGACCAGCGACAGACGGTTTTTGATAAGTTCTATCAGGTGACGACGCTCGCGAGAGGCGGTTCGGAAGGCACCGGGCTGGGTCTTGCGATTACGAAGCGCATCGTCGAACAGCACGGCGGAAATATCTGGATTGAAAATGTACCCAGCGGTGGAAGCCGCTTTACGTTTACCATCCCTGCGAGTCCCACGCCCGGGAGCCAGGAGCGATGAAAAAAATATTGGTGGCTGACGACAAGGCTCCGAATCGCGAGCTACTCCGCACGATTCTGGAGCACTCCGGGCATGCGGTCTTCGAGGCCGGCGACGGACGGGAGGCGGTGCTGTGCGCGCGAGAAGTGATCCCGGATTTGATCGTGCTGGACCTGCATATGCCGGAGCTGGACGGTTTTGGGGTTCTCGCGGAGTTAAGAGGCGAGGAACAATTTTCGGCGACGCCCATTGTTGCGCTCACCGCGAGCGCCATGCAGGGGGATCGCGAAAGAGCGCTGCAGGCGGGCTTCACCGGCTATATCGCCAAGCCCATCAGCTTGAGCATCCTGCGCGCGGAGATCGAGCGTCTGCTCGGGTAACATACTTCCGTCAAACGGAAGCCCGGCCCATCAGGAGTAGCGCAACAACGCCTTGAAACCGTAATCCATGTGCTGTTGGATATGGCAGTGAAACAGCGTTAATCCCGGCTGGTCGGCGGTGAAATCGACGCTCGCACGCCCATAGGTCGGGACGACGACGGTATCTTTGATCACGCCTGAAGTGGCCTTGCCGTAAATCTCGGCGATCTCCAGCTGGTGCCGGTGAAGATGCATGGGGTGCGCGTCGTCCGTACGGTTGTGAAACGTCAGCCGGTAGCGCGTGCCCTGTTTGAGCAGGAACTCCTGATCGTGCGGATATGATTTGCCGTTTACGGTGAAGCTGTTGAATTTGCCGGCGCCGCGCGGGATCTTCTCAAACACCATATCGAGCCGGTCGGTGGGAGCGGGCTGGGAAGGTGGCTTGCCGAACAACGTGTAATCCCAGTTCGATTTGGGCGGGGCCGTCCACTTCGGCGCGGTGTGCTGATTGGCGTATTCGATCACAATGCCGAGCCCGCCCTCGCGCACAGGATCCTCCGGCGCGCCCAGAATCCAGACTCCGGGCTGATTCATTTCCACCCACGCATCGACGCGCTCTCCCGGGCCTAGCATCAACACGTCGACCGCGGCCGTGACCGGGACCGGATTTCCGTCGAGCGCCACCACGTTGAATTTGTGGCCGGGCAGCGCCAGGTGCCGGTTCTCGATTCCGCTCGCGTTCAGAAAATGAAACATCACGCGTTCGCCGGGCTTCACGCGGACGGGTTCGCCGGCGCCGAGCGCCTTATCGTTAATGGAATAAATATCCGACTGGACTTCGAGTCCGGGCTGGCGCGTGTCCATCACCGCCGGCCGCTCCGGCTGCGCGCCGGCCGGATCCAGATCGTCGTTGTCCATCGCCTGATTGCTGAAATACGGTTCCCAATCGCGCAGCGCCAGATAGTGCTCCTGGTCGAAACGGCCTGGATTATTCGCGCCTTCGATGACGAGAAAGCCGAACATTCCCGTGTAGCTGCCGCGATGCAAGTCGTCCATCGACATCGTGTGGGTGTGATACCAGCGCGTGCCGACCGGCGTGGGCGTGAAGCGATAGGAGCGTTGCCCGTGCGGAGGAACGGCGGGAGAACCTTCTTCCTCCGATCCATCCACCTCGGAGGGAATCAGCAAGCCATGAAAATGCACGAACTCCGGGACGTCCGTATCGTTCACCACGTTCACCGTGACGGGCACGCCTTCCTTCATGCGCAGCAGCGGCCCTGGTGAAGTGCCGTTGTATCCGATGGTGCTCAGAATGCGATTGGGCGCAAGTTCGACGGTGATCGGGCCGATTTGTAACGTAAAGTCCGTCTTGGCGACATCCTGCGGAGCGCTTGGCGCGAGGAACGACGTCTGGCCCATCAATCGATTGCTTGCGGCCGCTACGCCGGCCATCTTGAGGAAATCGCGTCGTTGCATAAGAAACGCCCGTATAGAGAACGCCGTCTGAGAACATCGGTAGCGTCTTCAGAAACCGGCCTTCGACGATGATACCGCCGCGAGCCGTCCCGGACCAAACTCCGAGGGCAGTGCATCTTTGTTTGATTCTTGGTTTGATTCTTGGTTTGATTCTTGCGGCACGACTCCGTTAAAGTTGCCACCGTCCACCGTCGATCAAGGAAAAGACATTGCTGATGAGGGTAGCCATCGAAAAACCGATGGGCTCCATCGCACGGCGAACGCCAGGAGGCCAATATGAATGCGAAGCTGTTTGTTGCGACCGCCGCCGTGTGTGCCGCTCTGTTCGGATCCGGATGTTCGTCCGCTCCGCAAGCCTTGATCCTGGGCAAGTGGGAGGTGGAAGGCGCCCCCACGAAAATGACGGCGGAGTTCGACCGCGACGGGACGGCGAAGATCACAGTGCTCGGACAAACTCTCCAAGCCACCTACACGCTGACGGGCGACGAGTTGGAGTGGAAAATTAATGGAATGTCCACGAAGGTCAAGGCCAACGTGACCCCAACTGAGCTGGATCTGACCGACGGTTCGAATCAGACCGTCAAGTACAAGCGCCGCTGACGCGGTCCTCTGCCTCATCCGGCGAGATCAGCCCGTTCGTTTCGATTTAGTTTTGCCTCGCCGCGCGCAGCCAACCTTTTTGGCGAATCGGCGATCATCCCCAATCCGAACCGGACAACGCCTCCACGCGGAGCAATGGAACCCCGGTGGAGATGCTCGCGCGCTTTTGATATGCTGCAAACAACGCACGAGGCGCTTAACTATGAATGTGGCCATCCTCCGCCTGCTTTCGCTCGGCCTCGGGCTGCTTGCGTTTCAGGGAGGAGGGTTCCGTGGATTCGGACGCCAGCAGTACTACCCGGGCGATTCGAGCGCGCCATCCGAATTTTATTGGACCCGCCTGCAATATAACTCCGGCTACGCGAACGGGAGCAGCTTCGGGTATCGCCGCTTTTACGGCGGCTGGTCGAGAGACTATCCCAAGGCCGACAACGATTGCCTGATCGCTCTCCGGCGTTTGACGCGCATTAATTCGCCGTCGCCTCTCAACGTCGCCGACATGGATAGCGACCATTTGTTCGATTATCCGTGGATCTACGCCGTCTCGGTCAACAACTGGACGTTCACCGAAGCCGAAGCCAAGCGCCTCCACGACTATCTTCTGAAGGGCGGCTTCCTCATGGTGGATGATTTCCATGGTACGGATGACTGGGAGCATTTCATGGCCGGCATGCGCATGGTGCTGCCGGACCGTCCGGTGGAAGATCTCAAAGACGAAGACGAGATCTATCACGTGCTGTACGATATCAACGAAAAGTTTCAGATTCCGAGCGAGGTGTACGTGAACACCGGCCGCACGTACGAAAAAGACGGCTACGTGCCCAAGTGGCGGGCCATCCGCGCCGACAACGGCCGGATCATGGTGGCGATCTGCGCCAACATGCATTTGGGGGATGCCTGGGAGTGGGCCGACAGCCCCGAGTACCCTGAGAAATTTTCCGGACTTGCTTTTCGCATTGTCCTCAACTACATTACCTACGCGATGACTCATTAGAACATGACTCACTCAGCGTAAACACCAGGCATGAACAGAGCCCGTCTCTTCCTACATTTCGCGAAAAGCCCCCGGGCCCATGTTCGAGTTCTTTCTTAAGTATCCGCGCTCCGTGTATGCGCGCGGCCAATTTGCCCTGCTCGGGGCATGGCCGGTGTGGGTTCTCGTCCTGTTGATCGTGGCCGCGGCGGCCGGTCTCGCGTGGATGATCCGCTCCCGCCTGGCGCAAGCCGCGCCGGTGATACAAAGCTGGCGGGCATGGGTCATCTGGTCGCTCGAAACTTTGCTCGCCGCGCTCGTGCTGATCCTGCTGTGGCAGCCCGCGATTACCGTCGCCGAGTTGAAGCCGCAACAAAACATCATCGCCGTGATGGTGGACGACTCGCGCAGCATGGGCATATCGGAAAACGGCGTCACCCGCCAGGCCCAGGCCGTGCAAGCGCTGCAGAACGGGGTCCTGGCGAGCCTCGACCGGACGTTTCAGACGCGCCTGTACCGCTTCGATGACGTGCCCGCCCGGATCGACGGTCTGAAGAATCTGCAAACCAACGCGCCTTCCACCCGGATCGGCGATAGCCTCAAGCAATTGAGCGAAGAAACGTCCGATCTGCCCATCGGGGCTGTTGTGCTGTTGAGCGACGGTGACGACAATACCGGCGGCATCAGTGCGGACGCGCTCGATGCTCTGCGCGCGCGCCACATACCCGTACACACCGTCGGCCTGGGACGCGAACGTGCCGAGCACGACGTGGAACTGGACGACGTGGTGGTCGCTCCTCGCGCCTTGGCCAGCTCACGGATCGCAGCCCGGATTTCGTTTCATCAACGCGGCTACGCGGGTTCCAAACTCACGCTGACGGTGCGCGACGTGAGTACGGGGCAGGCGAAGGTTCTGGCCGCCCGCTCCATCACCTTGGGTCCGGACGGAAACCGGCAGTCCGAAACCGTAATGTTCGACGTCGGCGGTGCGGGCGCGAAAACGCTCCAAATCAATGCCGCGGCTCTTCCCGGCGAGGAGAACGCCGCGAACAATACTCTGACCCGAGTGGTCAATGTCGCTTCCGAGCCGCGCCGAATCCTCTATATAGAAGGCGAACCGCGCTGGGAATACAAGTTTATCCGGCAGGCCGAAACAGACGACCGCCTGGTGCAGATCGTCTCCATTGTTCGCACCAGCGAAAACAAAATCTATCGGCAGGGAATTTCGGGCCCCGAAGAACTGTCCAACGGTTTTCCATCGCGTCCCGCGGACCTGTTCGCCTACCAGGGATTGATCATCGGCTCGGTGGAAGCCGGATATTTCACTCCGGCTCAGCAGGAACTCATCCACCAATTTGTGGACCGCCGCGGCGGCGGGCTGCTTCTGCTCGGCGGTCAGTTCTCGCTGGCCGATGGAGCCTGGAACGCTTCGAACCTGACCGATCTGTTCCCCACTGTGCTTCCAAGTCAGGTAGGTACATTCCATCGCGAGGCCGATCCGAAAAACGGCCTTACGCATACGACCGCTGAGCTCGCGCCCGCGGGCGTGGATAGCATTATTACGCGCCTGGTGGATGACCCCGCCGCGAATGCCGCCAAGTGGAAGCAGCTTCCTTACCTGATGGACTACGAAGATCCCGGCACGCCCAAGCCTGGGGCTGAAGTCCTCGCAAACATGATCACGCCCGAAGGCAAGAAACTGCCGTTATTGATCACGGAAAACTTCGGCCGAGGCCGCACCGCGATCATGGCGACCGGCGGGAGTTGGCGCTGGCAGATGAGTTCCCCTTTGGGCGACACGGCGCACGATTTATTCTGGCAGCAGCTTCTGCGCTGGGTGGTGTCCGATACGCCCGGCCACGTCAGCGCTTCCGTCCCGGCTCAGATGCTGCTCGATAACGGCGTGGTGAATCTCACGGCGGACGTGCGCGACCCCGAATACAATCCGGCCCGCGACGCCAAGGTGGAGGCACATATCCTTGGTCCGGGCGGCGTCACGGCGCTGGTCGAAATGGCGCCCGTGCCCGATCGTCCCGGCCAGTTCCAGGCTGCGTGGTCGGCTCCCAGAGTGGGAGCGTATCTCACGGAAGTAACGGCTCAACGCGCGGACCCCGGCACGGGGAAAATACAGGAAATCGGCCGCGATGTGCTGACGTTTCAGCGCATGGATGGCGTCGCCGAGAATTTCCATACCGAACAGAATCGCGAGCTGCTTGAAAACCTGGCCGCTCAGACAGGCGGACAATATTGGCGGCCCGCCGATCTCGGCAAACTCCCGAGCCGCATTCCCTTTTCGGAAGCCGGGGTGACGACGCGCGAGACCAAGGATCTGTGGAATTTGCCGCTGATCTTTTTAGTCCTGATCCTCCTTCGATTTTCGGAATGGTGGCTGCGGCGGAAGTGGGGAATTATTTGAGAACCTCCACAGTGATAGATCGGGACCGCGGCCGCGAACCTAGGGGAGGGATCCGCTAGATGGGAGTTCTCGCGCCCTGGTTTCTTGCTGGTCTCGCGGGACTAGGGCTCCCGTTGTATCTGCATTTGTTAAAGCGTCATAAGCAACCGCCGAAGCCGGTGCCCTCGCTCATGCTGTACGAATCGCGGGTAATCAGTTCCACGCGTCATCGCCGGCTCGATCATATTCTCCTTCTCGTTCTGCGTTTGCTGGTCCTGCTGCTGTTGATTCTGGCTTTCGCCAATCCATTTCTCAATCGCGATCCCGCGGCTCTCGCAAGCGACCGGCTGGTGCTGCTCGTAGTGGACAACTCGTTCAGCATGCGCGCGGGAACCAGGCTGGCGGACGCCAAGACCGCGGCGATGAACGTCTTGGCCGGGAAGGGCGCGGCACGCGGGCAGGTGGCGGCGTTCGGCTCGCAGTTACGGCTGATGACCCAGCCGGGCGAGGATCAGGCGCCCTTGCGCGCCGCGGTGCAGGCGATTCAGGATGGCGACGGCCACGGGAATTTCGGGGAACTGGCGCGCGCCGTACGCTCCATGGCCGAATCCGTTCACACTCCGATCGAGCTGCACGTTTTTAGCGATATGCAGCGTACGGAGCTCGCGCCCACGTTCTCCGACATGGCGCTGCCGGCCAACGTCAAGCTGATCACCCACGCGGTCGTGACCAAGGCGCAACCCAATTGGACGGTGGAATCGGTGGATGCGCCCGGACAGGTATGGGGCAAAGACGCAAAGCCGGTTCATGTGCAAGCGGTCATTGCCGGCTACGGAACGCCCGCCGCGCAGCGCACCGTTTCGCTCGTGGTGAATGGAAAGACGACCGCCGCGAAACCGGTCGCCGTTCCCGCCAACGGACGCGCCAGTGTGGACTTCCCGGCGCTCGAGGTGCCCTACGGCTTCAGCCGCTGCGAAATCAAAATTGACGGTGCCGATGGATTTCCGGCCGATGACCTGCGGCGTTTTGCAGTCGAGCGTTCGGACCCGCAGAAGGTCCTGCTGATCCACAGCTACACCGACAGCCGCTCGCCGCTCTACATTGGCGCCGCGCTCTCGGCAGCCGCGCAGTCGGCATTCACCGTGGAATCGATCAACGCTACGGAAGCTGCCGATCGCCAGCCGTCTAATTACGCCTTTATTATTCTTTCCGACGTCAATACCGTCCCCTCGCTTTTGGAGAATTCGCTGACTGCATATGTGCGCTCCGGTGGCAGTCTGTTCATTGCGGCCGGCACCTCGGCGGGCGCGCGATCGCAGATCCCGATTTTCGGCGCTCGTATCCTTGAAACGCGCGACTACAGCCGCGTTCCGGATCGCTATATGGCGGTCGGCTCAAGCGATTCGTCCTATCCGGCCGTCGCGAAAGCCAACGGCTGGCCGGGCGTGAAGTTTTTCTACGCGCTCAACGTCGATCCGGGAACGGGAGCGGATGCCGCCCGGGTCATCGTTCGCCTAGGGGACCAGACGCCGCTGCTGCTCGAAAAGCGCATCGGGGAAGGCCGCGTGGTGCTGCTGACTTCCGGACTCGACAACCTGACCAACGATTTCCCTTTGAATCCCGCCTTTGTTCCTTTCATCGAGCAGTCCGCGCGATATCTTGCAGGCAGCGAACGCCAGGGCGGCGCGCAGACCGTGGATGCGTTCTTCGAGCTTCGCAACGCCAAAGAGCAAGCCCAAAAGGAACAGAAGACGCCGGTTGAGGTCACAGACCCAGCCGGAAACCGCCCGCTGACTCTGGCCGAGGCCGCGTCCGCGCAATCGCTCCAGCTCACCGAAGCGGGTTATTACCAGATCCGTCTTGCGAATGGACGGCAGGACCAAGTGGGGGTCAATCCCGATCCCAAGGAATCGAACCTCGACGTAATTCCAGACGACGTTCTGGCGTTGTGGCAGGGGAAGGGTAACACGACGTCACAAACAACCGCGGGACAGGAATCGCCGGCTGCGGGAACGGCGGCGAATTCCTCGACGCCCAAGACGCCGCAATCCTTTTGGTGGTATTTCATGTTGTTCCTTCTGGCCGCGGCCCTGGCGGAATCGGTTTTGGCGAGCGGCTACCTGGGCACGCAGCGTGAGGAATCGTGACCGTCGTGAAATTCGGTTCGAAAATTGGTGGCGAATCGCGGCGAAAACATATCTTTCCGCGATGTGCGGAAATACACTCGAGTTTCCGGATAAACCCAGCTACATGAGCTGAATTCGCCGCATTTTCGCCAAAATCGGCGCGTCGGAAGGGCTCAGGTGATAGGTAGGGTGCGGAAAACCGCTGCGATGCAACCTTGAGCCTCCCAGGTGGCAAGAAACGGGTTTGGGTAATTCGCCCGATTCGTCGGTTCTCCATCGCCCCGAATCCGAATCCGATTACTTCCCCGTATTGAGCTTGTCGTTGCGGGGCTCAGGTATCTTCTCATCTTTACAGGGGGACGCTTGGGGATCGGCAGGAACGTCGATCAGGATCGCATTCGTTGTGAGCGGACCGGTCCACAGCGCACCGAACTTCGACCACCGGTTCGTCAAATCCGCCTTGAGAGCGGGGGATAATTGCCGCGGCAGAAACCGCAGTTTGATGTATATCTTGTGGCCCCGTGCGTCGGTAGCCGGTTTGAATACGTTCTTTCGATTCAGGGGCACGGTGATCTCTTCGATCAGCGGCGGCGTCATCTCGCCTCCCGCCGGAATCAGGCTGAAGACGTCGTTTGGCGGATCGATGGGACTGTCCGGGCCGACCCGTGCCGGAAGGGTCTTCATGACTCCCAAGCCCGGATCGAAGAAACCCACGCGTTCCTTATAGATGCTCATTTCGTCCGGCATCAGCCCGGTGAAAATGGTTCGATCATGCTCCAGGGGCACAATCAACGGGCGAGTTCCGGCGTTTCGAAAGGCAATCGTTACGCGGAGTTGAAGAACCAGATAAGCCGGCGGCTGATGTCCGGGATCGAGACCTCGTAGCCGGGCGAAACAATAGTTTACGTCGGCGTTGGTCGCAATCGCGGCGGGGCCCGCGGTGTCCGCGGTGCGCGGTGAGGCGGACTGACCGAAACCATCAGTGGTAGAAAGCGCGGCGCACAGCAGCGCGCCTGCAAACCTGATCATGAGTTTCATCAAGACTCTGCCTCCAATTTTATCGATAAAGCAGACGGCGGCTGAATACCGCCGGGAGCGGACCCGGGTTCCCGAAACCGAACCACGATCCATCTGCCAGTGCGATATCCTTAGTACGTTAAATGTGACCGCGCTGGTGGAGGTTCCATGAGTCTCCGCGAACAACTGCACGCCTATATCGGGCAACTGGAGAAGCGTTTACGGTGGAGCGCATGGCTGCGCGGCGCCGCGATCGTGACGGGCAGCGCCCTGTTGGCGACGCTTGTGCTCGTTACCATTTCCAATGCCCTCGCCTTTTCGCACGGGAGCGTGCCTGCGGCCCGCTTCGCGCTGATCCTGATTTTGGCCATTGCCGCGGCCGCCGGATTGGCGCTGCCTTTGCGCCGCCTGACTCGCCGCCGGGCGGTGGGAACCGCGGAAGCCGTCTTCCCGCAATTCGAGCAGCGCCTGATCACGTTCACCGAACGCGACGGCCAGGATCCGTTTATTGAACTGCTCGCCGGCGATACTCTGTCGGTCGCACAAACCGCCGAGCCGAGGCAAATGGTGACCGACCGCCGCTTATGGATCTCGCTCGCAACGAGCGTGGGCGCCTGCGTCGTATTGCTGTGGCTGATCGTCGCGGGACCTGGATTTCTGGGATACGGAGCCTCGCTTCTGTGGACCGGGACACATGCCGGTACGCCCGCGCTGTACGATTTGCGTGTGACTCCGGGTGATGCCGTGGTGCGCCGCCACGCCGACCAGATGATATCGGCGCTGCCGATGGGGTTGCGTTCGCCGAGCGTCAAGCTCTACGCGCGCTTTCAAAGTTCGCCCCGGTGGGAAGAGATCGCGATGCAGAAAGCCGCGGGGAGTTTCGCCGGCAGCTATCAATTTCTGTTCGCGAGTGTGCCGGAGAACGTCGAATACTATGTAACCGCCGGTGCGATGACGTCGAAGCACTATCAGATTCGTGTCACCAACCTCCCCGCGGTGAAGCAAATTCGGGTCACCTATCATTACCCCGCCTGGACCGGCATTCCGGCCGAAATTGAAGAACGCGGGGGCGATCTGCGGGCCGTCATCGGCACGGAGGCGGAGCTGGAAGTCTCCACGGACCGGCCTCTCGACGGCGGCCAGATCCAGCTCGACGATGGGCGGCGTATCCAGCTTGCCGACCTGAAGCGCGGCGGCAAGGACAGCGTTTATCGCGGCGCGATCCAGATGGACAGGGACGGCGTTTATCACATCGCGGGGGTCGAGGAAGGCCAGCCGGTGCGCGTCAGCGAGGACTTTTTCATCGAGGCCCGCAAAGCGAACCCGCCCCAGATTTCCTTGGTGCGGCCGCATGGCGACTTTCACGCGAGCCCGATCGAAGAGGTCACCGTGGCGGCGAAGGCCACCGACGAATACGGCCTGCGCGGCGTCACGCTGCACTACTCGGTCAACGGCGGTCCTGAAAAATCGGTGGATCTGCTCAACCGGCCGGGCGAAAAGCAGGCTGACGGCAAAACCGTGCTGCCGCTTGAGGATTTCAAACTTGTTCCCGGCGATCTGGTCAGCGTTTACGCCACGGCCAAGGACGCGAACGCGGACGCCCACACCGATATGATGTTCATTCAAGCCGACCCGTTTGAGCGGGAATTTTCACAATCCCAGCAATCGGGCGGAGGCGGCGGCGGGGGTGGTGGAGGCGGCGGAGGAGATCCTTCCGAGCAGATCTCGCAGCGCGAGAAAGAAATCATCTCGGCCACATTTAGACAGCAGGGCGACAAGAGCTCGACCGCGCAAAAGGCCGCCGATATCGCCAAGCTCCTGTCGCAGACCCAGACCACGCTGCACGATCAGGCCGTCACGCTTTCGGGCCGCCTGGAGGCTCGCGAGCTGACCAATGAAGTGCAGGCAATCGGATCGTTCCAGAAGGATATGCTGGCCGCCTCGGCGGCCATGGCGCCGGCCGCGCAGCAGTTGCAGCAGCAAAAGTGGAAAGATGCCATTCCCAATGAGCAGAAGGCCCTGCAGTTCCTGCTGCGTGCGGAAGCCACGTTCCGGCAAATTCAAGTCGCGTTCGGAGCGGGCGGGGGCGGTGGTGGTGGCGGCGGAGGCGCGGCGCGGGACCTCGCGGCATTGTTCGACCTCGAGCTCGATACCGAGAAAAATCAGTACGAGACGCATAAGGAATCCAGCTCCGCCGAACAGAAAGCCCAGGAAATCGACGACGCTCTGAAAAAGCTGGACGAACTCGCCCGGCGCGAGCAGGATCTCGCGCAGCAGCAGCGCAACGGCGCGCAGACGGCGGAGCAAAAGTGGCAGCAGGAAATGCTGCAGCGCGAAGCGGAACAGCTACAACAACAGATGGAGCAACAGCTCGGCCAGCAGGCGCAGAACGGCCGGCAGGGCCAACAAGGACAGCAGGGCCAACAAGGGCAGCAGGGCCAACAGGGACAGCAAGGACAGCAAGGACAAAACGGCCCGCAGGGTCAAAGCGGACGGCAGTCCGGTGGTTCATCGGCGAGCAACGGCCAATCCGGGGGCCAAGCAAGCGCCGGCGGAGCGAATTCGCAACAAGGCGCCAATCAGGCTGCCGACAGCCGTCAGCAATCGGCGCAGCAGGCGCTCGATCGTTTGCGTCAAGCCAACGAGGACATGCGTCGCGCGGCTTCTCAAAACGCAAGCGCGGCCGATTCCCGGCGTGCGGCCGACCGCCTTCGCGAAGCGACCGATCTGTTGGGCGGCGCGCAGCAGCAGGATGCGGCTGGCAGGCTGAATTCGATGGCGCAAACCGCCGAGCAACTGGCCACTCGGCAAAAGCAGCAGGCCGATCACGTGCGCGATCTGATGAATCAGCAAAATGCGGCGCGCGCTTCCGGCAAGCAGCAGAGCTATCCGTCGGCGCAGGAAGTCGACAAGATGGTGAACGACCGGCAGCAGGTGACGGACGATCTGTCGCGGCTGACGCAGCAATTGCGCGGCGCGGCGCGCGAGCTCGCGCCGACACAGCCGGCGGCTTCGAATAAGCTGCGGAGCGCCATCGCGGGCGTGGACGAGAGTAATCTGGACACGCGCATGCAGCGCAGCTCGGACGGGCTCCGGAGCGGCAACTTCTCCGATCCGTTCGAGGCGGGGCTCACCAGCGATTTGCAGAAACTGGGTCAACAAGTCCGCGAGGCGGCTCGCGCGCTGGGCAGCGCCGAACATAATACCGAAGAGGCCGCCGTGAACCGGGCGATGGACGATCTTTCCCGTCTGCGCGATCAGATCGACAACTTGGGCGGCCGCGGAAATCCGCAGGCCGGGCAAGGAAGAACGGGTCCTGCCGGCCAGCAATATCAGAGCGGTCAGCTTTCTCGAAACGGGCAACCCGGTTCGTCGGGTCAGCAAGGACAGCAGGGTCAGCAAGGGCAGCAAGGTGGCCAAGCAGGGCAACAAGGCGGTCAAGCAGGGCAGCAAGGTGGTCAAGCGGGACAGGTCGGCAACCGAACCGGCGGGGCGATCGGCAATGTGGCCGGCGGCGGTGGGAATCGCAACGGTAATACCTATGGCGGCGTGGATAGCGGGAACACGCGGATCACCGGCCAGGCAGTGGCGCCGCAACAAGGGCCGAATCCCGCGGACACGCAGCGCCAGATTGACCAGGGGTTGAACCTTCTCAATCAAGTTCGCGCCGCGGTGCAGGATAGTCCGGAGGCGCGTCAGCAATTGCAGTCGCTGATCGACCAGATGCGCAAGCTCGATCCCAGCCGGTTCCCCGGGAATCCCGCGCTGGTGGAGCAAATGCACCAACAGCTCGCAAGCGGCGTGGACGCGCTGGAACTACAGCTACGCCGGCAACTCGACGAGAGCCGGGGCGGCACCATCCGCAACACGGATCCGACCAAAATCCCAGCCGGTTACCAGGATTCGGTTGCCGAATACTATCGCAAGCTTTCGGGCAGCGCTCACTAGGCGCGGCACCGCAAACTTGCCAAGGAGTTGCCGCCCCGTATAGTGCGCTCAACGTCCCGCGATGCGCACGAGCTTGAGTGGCGCCGTCTGGCCCGTGATCACGGTAACATCCGAGCGCGCGACGCCGTAATGGGCGGCCAGAAACGCGCACAGCTCATCATTCGCTTTTCCTTTTTCGGGCGGTGCTGCGACGCGGACCTTGCGCGTGCCGTCGGCCATCTCTCCGGCGAATTCCGTGCGTGCACTGCGCGGAATCACCTTAATGCGGAGCGTCACGTTGGGAGGATGGGGAGCGTGATGTGCCCGGTCCATGAGCTCATTTCTGGGTTTCCGTGAGCTCCGCGACCGTGCCGTCGACGTCTTCGATCTGCACCGTCAGATTCCGGCGGGCATTTACTTCGGCATCCGGCATCTCGAAGCGCGCGCCCGCCATGTGATCGCCCGCCTGATGCGGTCCGATGCGATCCCGAGCGGCCAGCACGTCATTGTATTTCGGGCCCAGGAGCTTTTCATATTGAAAAACGGTCGCGATGTCGGCCCGGGCGATCGCCTGCCCGTCCACCGCGTCGCCTTGGGCCGGCTGCAGACGTATCTTTACATCACCCACCACCAGCGGCACGTCCGAAGGATTCGTGGCGCGGAAGTCCACCATTACAAGCGACGCCTTATTGCCGGGAAGCGCCAGCACGCGGACTTTCAGAATCTTTCCTTCCAGGCGCAGATGCGCGCCGGTGGTCACCGCGAACATAAAGTAGAGCAGTGCGCTCACGGCAGCGAGCCCGGCGAGCAGAAAGACCCAGAACTGCTTGCTCATCGGGTTCCCGAACGACGCGTTATTTTGTTTTTATTCATTCCGAAACGTCAGCGAATCTCCGGCATCGGATGTCAATCTCCCAGCAGGCGGCCATACGGACGCAGACCGGCGACGTTGTCGCAAACGGCCTTGCACGCGGCCGTCAGAGGGATCGCCAGAATCAGGCCGATACCGCCCCACAGCATACCCCAGAACATGAGCGCGATGGTAACCACCAAGGGATTCAGATGCACCCGCGCTCCCACCAGTTTCGGATACATCAGATTCAGAGCGAGCAGATGGAGCACGGCTACGCTCACGATCAGGTAAATATATGTGGCGGGCTCGCGCGTGGCGGGGATCGCGGCGACCAGAGGCGGAATCATCGCGAGCGGCAATCCGATGTACGGCACCAGACTGAGGAATCCGCTGATGGACGCGACCAGCAGCCAGTAGGGAAGCTTAATCGCGGCAAACAGCAGGGAGCTCGCAACGGTCAGCAGGATCCCGAGCATAAAATTGCCGATCACGTAGGCGCGTACCATCACGCCGATCCCGATCCACGCGTCCGTGGCGGCGGCGCGTCCCTCGCCCTCGAACAACAGCAGATACCGCGAGCGCAGATGGTCCCGCCAGCTCAGCAGGAAGTACACCAGAAACGGAACGAAGGAGGCCATCAGAAGCGTGCTGTAAAATTCGCGCAGGTAATCGTAGACGTAGCGGATCAGCGGCGTGGGCTCGGGTTGAACGCGGACCTCCTGAATGGCGGGCGGAGGCGGAGGCTCGACGGGCTGGGCCGTGCGGCGGCGTTTGCCCTTTGCCGCGGAGGTTTCCGGCGGCGTAACATTTGCGTTCTCCTGAAAGCGCTTGGGAACCACCGATTGGTAGACCGTGTTCTCAATTCCCTCCATGCGCGCCGCGGCCGCATCCACCAGCTCATTCACCCGTTGACCGAAGGCCGGAAGATCGGCGGCGATTTCGAGGCCCTGCGCGTACAGCCCCACGCCGGCGAGATATAACAACGCCAGGCCGACGGAACATACGACGAAGCTCGCGAGTCCTCGCGGCAACTTCAAGCGCATGACCAGCAGCACGACCGGGTCGAGAAGAAACGCGATCATCGAGGCGATGGAGATGGTGACAAAGAACGCGCGGCCATAATAGAGCAGCGCGACCGCTGCCCCGGCCGCGAGAATTCCCACGCCGATCCGCAAGCTCTGCTGTGTTCCCCGGGTATCGACCACGATGCCGCCTCGAAAAAAATGAGCCGCTTTCCTTCACTATAATTTGGAGAGACAGTGGAATTCCAGGAAAATCCGGTGATCGGTCGCGTTCTGGCGCTTGACGTGGGTAAAAAGCGCATCGGTTTGGCCTTAAGCGATGAGCTTGGGATTACTGCCCAGGGGCTCCCGACGCTGCAGCGCACGACGATCCGCGAGGATTTGGCCGCGCTGGAGGACCTGGTGCGCGTCCGCGGCGTGAAACTGCTGCTGGTGGGGCACCCTCTGAACATGAGCGGCACGGAAGGCCGTCAATCCGTCTATACCAAGGAATTCGCCGAGCGTCTGCGCAAGAAAACCGACGTGGCTGTGCGCTACTGGGACGAGCGGCTGACGAGCGTGGAGGCCGGGAGGGTGCTGCGCTCGAGTGGGATCAGCATTGAAAAGCGGGCGCGGGCGGTGGATCGCCTCTCAGCGGTGCTGCTGCTCGAAAGCTTTTTGGATTCCGCGCGCCACGCCGTGCTCCCGGAGCCGGGTGAGGAATGAAACGGCTGATTGCCATCGCGATCGCCGCCTTTTTGTTGTTCGGGGCATGGGCCGTGTTCAGCCCGTACCGGCGTTTCTCAGGCGAAATCTTTGTGGACCTGCCGCGCGGCTCCGGGAGCGCGGGAATCGCCCGCACGCTCCAGCACGCCGGCGTCATCCGCTACGCCTGGGCTTTTCTCCTCGAGCGCGCGCTGCGTCCGTCGGCGAAACTGCAAGCGGGCGAATATCGCTTCGCGAGCGCGGCTCCCGTGAGCGAGGTGTTCGCGCGCATCGCCCGCGGCGATATTTATTACTTCGAGTTCACCGCTCCGGAAGGCAGCAACATGTTCGATATGGCGCGGCTGCTGGAGGCCCGGGGCGTGATGACGTCCTCGGAATTTCTGGAAGCGGCGGCCGATCCCACGCTCATTCGCGACCTGGCCCCCAAAGCCGAAACCCTCGAAGGATTTCTGTTCCCGTCCACCTACCGGCTGAGTCATGCGATCACCGCCGCGCAGCTTACCGGGATGATGACGGATCAGTTTCGCAAAGAATGGAAGCGCGTCGTGGCGGCGAAGGCCGCGGGGGAAGTCCCGACGCATTTCGTACGATCACCCTCGCTTCGTTGGTCGAAAAAGAAACCGCCGCCGCAGACGAGCGTCCGCTGGTGGCGAGCGTCTTCGCGAACCGTCTGGCAAAGGGCATGCGGCTCGAATCCGATCCGACGACGATTTACGCGGCCCTGCTTGAGAATCGCTATCGCGGCAAGATTCACCGCTCGGATCTGGCCAGCGCGAACCCCTACAACACGTACCAGAACGCCGGCCTGCCCCCGGGCCCGATCGCCAATCCCGGAGCGGCCGCAATCGCCGCGGCGCTCGATCCCGCCGAATCGAATTTTCTGTTCTTCGTCGCCAAGCCCGAAGGCGGGGGCCACCAATTTTCCGAGACCATGGGCGAGCACGAGAAAGCGGTACAGGCCTATCGTCATGCCGAACGCCGGAAGACGTTCTAAGGCAGGCAACAAGCGCACCGAGCTCGCGAGCTGGATCGCGGCGCGGCACCCCGAGCGCATCGGGGAAGCCGAATTCCTGGAAATCCGTGCGGCGCTCGCGCCGGTGTCGGAAAGCTACTTGCGCAAGCTCCTGCGGGAATCCGGGGCGCCTCTCGATCCGCTGATCGAAGGCGTGCGCCAGGGGAGCTATGACGAACTCCAGGAAAGCTTACTGGGCCTGCTCCAGGTTTACCGTGAGGGCGACGCCGTGCGGCGCAGGGCGGTTCGAACGCTCGTGATCACGGCCAAGGACCATGCCCGGCTCGCGGCTCGCTCCAAAAGCGCCAGTCCGGAAAAGCGCTCGGAGAAGGAAGAGATGGTTCTGTGGTTGCTCACCTGGCTGGAAAATCCCGAAATTTTCCCGGAGTGGGTCAAACTACGAAGGGCGAGATGGGACGTGGAAGCAGGTCTGAATGCATGTACTTAGATGAAAGATAGCAGGTGGAGCTTTAACTTGCCCGTGTCGCGCCTTTAGAGTTGATCGGGCGACTCGGGCTCGAGAAATTGGAAATTTTCACGCGTAAAGCGGATGGTCCGGACCTGGCCGCGAGCCCCAATTGGTCCAATCGATTTCCCATTCCATTGAACGTCGACGCCGCCAGCATTGCCTACCTTCATCGTCGCGACCTCCGAGCCTTGCAGGGTCTTCGACTGGCTCGGCTCAAGAACGCCGGAGAAAATGACTTTTCCGTGGCTCGTGATGGATAACCACGTTCTCTCGGTCGCCGACAGGTTCAGGGTTACCTGTTTGCCGTCGTCGGAGTTCACCGCTTGATCCACGCTTACCTGCCCGGGCGGGGCCTGGCTCGCTGAAAGTTGAAGAGAAACTCCGTCCGCGGCGGGTGGCACGGACAGAACACCCTCAGGCGTTCCCGCCGACGAGACCGTCTTTACGACATCCCGCGCATCCCCCTGCGACGCAGGGTCCTGACCAGGGGCTGCAGAACGGAGAACAACCGCGGCCGGAGGGGCCACCTTCACCACTTGCGGCGGACGGGTCCACCACGCGAAAATCCCCGAACCGACCAGCACGGCCGCCAGCAGGCCGGCCCAGGAAAATCCAAGCGGTCCGGCAAAATAACGGCGGTTGGTATCTTCGACGATCGGGTCCAAAGAGCGCACCGGCGGCGCTTCCTGGGAAGTTTGGCGGGAAGAAGCAACGGCCGGGGAAAACATGCCCGATCCTAATTTTGGTTCCGGATGAAGAACCGCCTGGGCGGCTTTTTCGGAACTCTCGGCACTCTCCGAAACTGCGGCGAGGGCGCTGGTCACCTGAGCGGGATCCAATCCCAGAATGGCCGCATATTGCCGTGCGAAGCTAAGGAAAAAGAAGGTTCCCGGGAGACCAGCGACATCGTCCTTCTCAATCGCGTGAAGGTAGCGCTGCATCACGCACAGTTCAGCTGCCAGATCCGCGACGGACCGACCTTGGGCCTCGCGCGCCGCGCGAAGCATTTCACCGATTGAAGCCATCAGGAGTAATCTTTCCCGCTTCGAGTTCTATATCTATTTGGAGTACCATAATACATCAATCGGCTGACTTTGCGAAAGTCTCAAATTCAGCAAAAATATCACCTAAGATCCTCCGCTGGCACCGGTTAGGATTCGGTAAGCCATCGGTAGAGGCGCCGCTGGACTTTAGGACCACTACCGACCGTCGGTGTAGACAGCGTAAAGGCAACTCCGTGGAACGGTGGTGCGGGGGTATAAAAAAGCGTAAGTTGAGAAGGTATGCTGCGAAGCTTTCTGTTCCTGGTTCCGGTTGTGGCGAGCTTCCTGCAGGCCGCTGAGGTCTCCGGCGCATCGGCCTACGCGTTCACCAAACACGCCATCGATTTTGGGCCGCGGCCCGCCGGTTCCCAGGCCAACCGTGCTTTGCAAAACTACATTTTGATGCAGCTCAGGACGTGCGGCTGCGAAATCACGGAGGATGCCTTCACGGCCACCACCCCTAATGGTCCCGTGCAGATGAAGAATATCATCGCCAAATTTCCCGGAAAAGCGCGCGCTGGCGTTTCCGTGCAGGCCATCGCCATTACCGGCCATTTCGACACCAAATATTTTCCTGGACGAAAATTCGTGGGTGCGAGCGATGGAGGGTCTTCCACCGGCCTCCTGCTGGAACTGGCCCGTGTTTTTGCGGCGGAGCCGCGCACGGACGATATCTATCTCGTGTTTTTCGACGGCGAGGAAGCCTTCGGCGAGTGGACCGATACGGATAGCGTGTACGGCAGCCGCCACATCGCCGACCGCTGGCGTCATGATGGCACTCTGGGGCGTCTCAAGGCGCTGATCAACATCGATATGATCGGCGATAAGAACCTCGATATCCGCCAGGAGATGAACTCGACCGCCTCGCTGAGACAGCTTTTCTGGAGCACCGCGGCTGAGCTTGGTTATCAGGCCTACTTCGTGAACGAAAAAATCTCCACCGAGGACGACCACATGCCGTTTTTGAAGTTGGGCGCTCCCGCGATCGATATTATCGATTTCGACTACCCGCCGTGGCATACCGATGCGGATACCTTGGACAAGTTGAGCCCGCAGAGCCTTGAAATCGTGGGCACGGTGGTGCTCGAAGTAGTTCACAAACTGGAGCGCCAATAGACCGGCCGTAATCGATCCACGCCGGAGCCTTCCCCTTTATGCGACACCGCGCCACGTATCGGATTCTGGGCGGCATCGGAATCGCATTCCTCGCCTTGGCCGGTCTCGCCATCGCGGTATTCGCGCAAAGAGGGCGCTACCTCGCCGAACCCTCCAGCGTGCCGGTTCCGGTGCGCAACGCGGAATTTCACTTCATCCGCCTGCAGTACACCGATTCGCCTTATTACCATCGCGGGTTCGGGTTCGCCTCGCGCGACGGCCAGGGGACGGGTTGGTGGATCGTAGATTGGCCGGATGCCGACAATCATTTCACGGCCGGCATCCAGCGTCTGACGCGCATCGATACCGGCGATCCCCGCCACGTGAAGCTGACCGACGAGAATCTGTTCGATTATCCGTGGATCTATGCGACGCAAACGGGCTGGTGGGCCCTGAGCGACGCCGAGGTCGCGCGGCTTCGGGAATATCTTTTACGCGGCGGATACCTGGTGACCGACGACATGTGGGGGTCCGACGCGTGGGAAATTTTTCGCGACACCATGAACCGCGTTTTTCCCGGACGCGACATCACCGACATGGCGGAAACCGATCCGGTGATGCACGTACTCTACGATATCCAGGAAAAAGATCGCACGTTCATCCCCGGATCGCGCCATTTATACGTGCGCGGCGGGACCACGCAGGTCATGCAGCCGCCGGATTCGGATCCCGCGTGGCGCGCGATGTACGACGACCGCGGCCACATGGTGGTGGCCATCAACTACGATACCGATGTCGGCGATGCCTGGGAATTCGCGGACGTGCCGTACTATCCCGAAAAAATGACCGCGCTCGCGTATCGGTACGGGATCAACTACATCATCTACGCGATGACGCACTAGCGACGGCTTCCTTCCACCGCCGCAGTTTCCTATAATGCAAATAGAATCCGGTATGGCGTCGATCACTGCACGCTTGATGACGGTTGAGGAGTTTGCCAAACTCCCTGAAACCGCGGCGTACATTTGCGAATTGCGCAAAGGAGAAGTGGTCCAGATGACTCGTCCCGTCTTCGGCCATATTCGGATACAACACCAACTTCGACAATTGATTGCGGACGCCGCCGGGGACGGCCGCTCGGTTTACATAGAGGCGCCGTTTCGTCCGCTGCCCGAATATGAGTTGCGCGTGGCCGACGTCGCCTACGCTGCACGGGAGCGATGGGACGCAGTTTCTTCCAAGGGATATCTGGCGGGCGTGCCGGATCTTGTCGTCGAAATTCTATCGCCCTCCAATACCGCGGCGGAAATGCTCGAAAGAGAGCAGATTTGTTTGGAGAATGGCTGCCACGAGTTCTGGATCGTCGATATAGATCGGCGTCAGGTACGGATTTCGACCCCCGAGGGTCGAACGACAACATACAAATCTGGCGCCATGATCCCCTCGTTCTTCGCGCCGGGGAAAATGCTCGCGGTCGACGCTATCTTTGCTACTTAAGGCCGGCCGCTCGCATTTAGAGAACGTGCAAATCCCGCCCCGTCATTTCCTTCGGCTGCGGAATTCCAAATAACCCGAGTAGCGTCGGCGCGATGTCCTGGAGCGCTCCGCCTGGGCGCAGCGGCCGGCGCGCTTCATCCACCACCATAAACGGAACTGGATTGGTGGTGTGGTAGGTGTGCGGCCCGTGAGTGACGGGGTCGATCATCATCTCGGCGTTGCCGTGATCGGCCGTGATGATCCAGCGTCCGCCTTTCCGCCGCAGCGCGTCGTAAATACGCGCGAGCTGCGCGTCCACCACCTCCACGGCTTTCACCGTGGGGCCGAACTTGCCGGAGTGGCCCACCATGTCCGCATTGGCGAAGTTCATGACAATCACATCGAAAGCGCGCTTCTCGATGGCTCGCGTAACGACATCGCCAATACCCTCCGCACTCATTTCCGGTTTCAGGTCGTACGTCGCGACCTTGGGCGAGGGAACCATCTCGCGCTCTTCTCCCGGATACGACTTTTCGTTTCCGCCGTTAAAAAAGTACGTCACGTGCGCGTACTTCTCGGTTTCAGCGACGCGCAGATTGGTCCATTGCAGTTCGCCCATGACATTCGCCAGGATGTGCGAAGGCAGTTCACGCGTCAGCACGAACGGCACGGCGAGAGTCTTGTCGTATTGCGTCATCGTGGTGATGCGCAACTTCAGAGGAGATTCCGATAGCGCCTGCGTCATCTGCCGCCCGCGATCGGCACGATAGTTGAAGAACAGACAGGAGTCTTCTTCCCGGATGTTCCCCACCGGTTCGTTGCGGCTGTCGACGATGACGATCGGCTCGATGAACTCGTCGGTGATGCCCTTCTCGTAGGACCGCTTTACGGCGGCCACAGGATCGCTCGCCTTTTCGCCGATGCCGTCGGTCATCGCGGCTTTCGCCCGGTCGATGCGCTCCCAGCGTTTGTCGCGATCCATGGCGTAATAACGCCCGGTAATGGTCGCGATGCGGGGCGCGTGCTCCGCCGCCCCGCCCATGTTGCGGATTTGTTGCTGCAATTGTCCAATGTATCCCGCGCCGCTTTCGGGAGCCGTGTCGCGGCCATCCATAAAACAATGGATGCACACATCCGTGACGCCTTCGCGCCGGGCCATTTCGAGCAGCGCATACAGATGCGTGTTCATCGAATGCACGCCGCCGTCGCTCAAGAGTCCCATGACGTGCAATCGGCGCCCTCGGGCGTGCTTCATGGCCGCGAGAAGAGTCGGGTCCTTGAAAATTTCTCCCGACTGGATCAGCAGGTCGATGCGCGTGACATCCATATGAATCACGCGGCCGGCTCCGATGTTCAAATGTCCCACTTCGCTGTTGCCCATCTGCCCTTCGGGCAAACCAACCGCGGGACCCGAGGTGTATACAAGCGTATTCGGAAATTCACGGAGCAGGCGGTCGTACGTCGGTTTGCTGGCGGCCGCGATCGCGTTACCTTCGGCTCCGCTGGCCGGCGAATAGCCCCAACCGTCGAGAATGGTCAGCACGACCGGCCGCCCGTTCATCAGCGGGACGCCGTTCATTGATGAAACGCCTTGCGCCCCGCAAAGCGCGCCGCGGCGCCCAGTTCTTCCTCGATGCGGAGCAGTTGGTTGTACTTGGCGATGCGATCCGTGCGGCTCGCCGAGCCGGTCTTGATCTGGCCGGCGTTGGTTCCCACCACCAGGTCGGCGATGAAGGCGTCCTCGGTTTCGCCGGAACGGTGAGAAACGATCGACGTATAGCCGGCATCGGAAGCCATCTCGATCGCCTCCAGCGTTTCCGTAAGCGTGCCGATCTGATTCACCTTAATCAGGATCGAATTCGCAATCCCGCGTTCGATTCCCATCGCCAGCCGCTCGGTATTGGTGACGAACAAGTCGTCGCCCACCAACTGGATTTTCTTGCCGAGCGCGTCGGTCATCGCTTTCCAGCCTTCCCAATCATCTTCGGCCATTCCGTCTTCAATCGAGACGATGGGATATTGTTTGACCCAGCCTTCCCAGAATTTGACCATCTCCTCGGAGGAGCGCTCGCTCTTATCCGATTTCTTGAATACGTACTTCTTCTTCGCGGAATCGTAGAACTCGCTGGCCGCAGGATCAAGGGCAATGGCGATCTGGTCGCCGGGAGCGTAGCCGGCTGCCTGAATCGCCTCCAGCACCACTTCGAGCGCCTCTTCGTTCGACTTGAGATTCGGGGCAAAGCCGCCCTCGTCGCCCACGGCGGTCGAGTAGCCGCGCTTTTTCAGCACTCCCTTTAACGTGTGAAACACTTCCGCGCCCCAGCGCAGCGCTTCCGAGAATTTCTCCGCGCCGTAGGGCACGATCATGAATTCCTGCGGATCGACGCTGTTATCCGCATGCGCGCCGCCGTTGAGGATGTTCATCATCGGAACCGGGAGCACCGATGCGTTCACGCCGCCCAGATAGCGATAGAGCGGCGCACCGTGGGAAGCGGCCGCCGCGCGCGCCACGCCCATGGATACAGCGAGGATCGCGTTCGCGCCGAGACGCCCCTTGTTGGGCGTTCCATCGAGCGCGATCATGTGGCGATCGATCACGATCTGCTGCTCGGCATCCAGCCCGGCAAGCGATGGAGCGATTTCGGTGTTGATATTACCCGCCGCTTTGAGCGTGCCTTTGCCCAGATAACGCGACTTATCGTTATCGCGCAGCTCGACGGCTTCGTGCTCACCGGTCGAAGCCCCCGAAGGGACCGCCGCGCGTCCCATGCTGCCGTCGGCCAGATGAACATCGGCCTCAACGGTCGGATTCCCGCGGGAATCCAGAATCTCTCGACCTACAATGCGTGTGATTTCCATGTTTATATGTGAAGGCGTCCTTGCTCTCAACAGGGAGGAGTTATTTTAAGTTAACTGTTTGGCGGAGGCGAGAGCAAGGCAACCAACGATAGGACCCAAAACCAGCGAGGTCAAAGACTCCGTTCACGCCAGTCTGTACGCCACGCTCAAACCTTTTCCGACCGGAATCACCGAATGTTCGAAGTCGGGCAGGGCTTCGACGGCTGCGAGATAGCCCGCGATCTCCTCGGGATGGGACAGCGCATTATCGGCCAGCAAAAGAGCGTCGGGCGCGAGTTTCGGCAGCAGCAGCGCCAGTTGCGCGGGCGCGCTGATGCGATCGGCATCGAAAAAGATCGCGTCGAAGGTGCCGGAGATACTCCCGGCGATTTGCGTGGCGTCGCCCAGCAGAAGCTCGGTTGAAGCGAGCAAACCGGCGTGCTCCAGGTTCTCTTTCGCCAGGCGCTGCTTCTCGGGATTTCGCTCGATCGAAACCACCCGTCCCTCTCCTGGAGCGTCATCTTCCGATCCGCTTTGGAGAGCCGCGACCGACGCGGCGAGCCAGATCGTGCTGTAGCCGTTCGAAGTGCCGATCTCCAGAATTCGTTTCGCCTCACGGCTGATGATCAGCTTGCTGACCATCTCCGCGGTTTCCCGCTCCAGGTTCAGCATCTTTCTGGATCGATCCGTCTGAACGCTGTCGTTTTCAAGACCCCAGGCTTCTAATTCAGAGAGAATCGCCTGGATATGAGAAGGAAACGGCGGGGCAGCCATCGCAGTCCAGTTTACTGCACGCACGCGGGCTGTCAGACGCGATTAGTGGATCGTCGGCCCGCCATCGGATTTTTGCTTGCGCATGTAGACTTCGAACTTGCGCTTGGCGCGCGCCAGTTTCCAGGAGCGATACGCGTCGCGCAGGGAGCCGCTCATGCTCATGCGCGGCCGCGGGCGGCCTGGCCGCGAGCTCGAAACCGTCAGGCGCGGCATCTTCAGGAAAATGTAGCCGAACAACATTCCGCCCAAGTGCGCCACGTCGCTCACGGGGCTGGCCGGATTGAAGGAGTTCAGGAACGCGATCGCCCCGATAATCATGACGAACCACTTCATCTTGATCGGAATCAAAAAACTGAACAGAATCTGGCGGTCCGGCCACAAAACCGCGGACGCGAGCAGGAGCCCGTAGATTGCGCCCGAGGAACCCACCGTCGGGATGTTCGGATTGCCGAACATGTAATTTAACAGCACCACGCACAGCCCCGCGCCGATGCCGCAAAAAAAGTAGAACTGCAGGAATCGCCGGGTGCCCCACAACCGCTCGAGCTCCGTGCCGAACATCCATAGCGCGAGCATGTTCCACAGGATGTGCCCAATCCCGGAATGCAGGAACATGTAGGTGGCCAGCTGCCACACGAAGAACAGCTTGACAACCGCCGCGGGAATCAGCTCGCCGTAGCTCAGCGCATCGCCAATCCACGTTCCGCGGGCAAAAAACTGCACCACGAAAATCGCGACATTCACGATGAGGAGCATCCGGATTCCCGGCGGCAAACCGCCCGAAAAACCCAGATTTCGTGCCCAGGATCTGGTGCTGATGGCCATGCGACGCTACTTACGTAAAGAATAACATTCGCGCGGAGGACCGCGTCGCGCATGAGGAGAACAACTAGGTCCAGAACCAACGAACCGCGTGAAAAAAGACCGGCGCGGCAAAGCTCAACGAATCGATTCGGTCCATTACGCCTCCGTGACCCGTGATGACGCTGCCGTAGTCCTTCACGCCTCGATCGCGCTTAATGGCGGACATGACCAAGCCTCCCGCGAATCCCATAAAAACGATCAACAGGCTGAGCAGGGCCGCCTGCCAGGGCATGAACGGGGTCGCCCAGTAGAGCGATGTCCCCAGGACTGCCGCTGTTAGACCGCCGCCGATCAGTCCCTCCCAAGTCTTGTTAGGACTGACATGCGGCGCGAGTTTGTGCTTGCCCAGCAGCTTCCCCCAGACGTACTGGAAAACGTCGCTCAACTGAGCCACCACCAGGAGGAAGAGGAGCAACGCCGGTTCATGCCCGTTGTAGCCGGGGATGTGAAGAATCAGCAGCGCGGGTGCATAGCTCACGCAATAAACGCAAACCATCAGCCCCCACTGGATCTTGGCGGTTCGCTCGAAGAACCGGGTTGTATCTCCAGCCATGGCGATCCGCAAAGGCAGGAATAGGAATGCGTAGACCGGAATCAGGATGGCAAACAGACCATACCAGTCTCGCCAGATCAGAAGGTATTGGAAGGGAGTGAACACAAAGAAAGTCCAGAAGAGCGCTCGATGGTCGCCGCGATGGGTAGGCGTTAACGTGATGAATTCGCGTAGCGCCAGTAGGGAAATTACCGCGAACAAGAAAATCGTCGTCGCGAAGCCGCCGAAAAGGGCGCCCGCCATGACCCCTGTCATGATCCACCACGCGCCGGTACGGGCGTTCATGTTTGCTACCGTCGCGCGACCGCCTTCGCTCCTAACCAGCAGCCGCAGGAGAAGCCCGATTACGGTAAACACGGCAAGCAGCCCAAAGATGATGACGAAGAGACGAAGCAGGATGGGGTCCATCAGGCATTCTCCAAACTGCGCACCGCATTCCTCGCGCGTTCCAGGAACTCGTGCTTGCGTTCGCCGTCACCGAGGCGTATCGGCGTTCCAAAATTGACTCTGCTGAGGAGGGGCACCATCATGATTTCGCCCTTTGGGAGAATGCGGTTGAGGTTCGCCAGGTACGCCGGTACCACTTCGATGCCGGGGTTCAGACGGCACAGGTGATACAAGCCGCTTTTGAAGGCGGCGACTTCGGCGCCGGTTCCGCGTGTCCCCTCCGGAAAAAGAATAAGCGAGCCGCCTTGCCGCAACGCTTCTGCGAGCGGACGCATCACCGTATCCGCCCCCACCATGGTGCCGGGTTTGCGGTCCACGAGCACGGCCCGAAACACGCTCAAAGCCAGCCATCGCCGGAGCGCGTCCCGTTCCCAGTAATCCTTGGCTGCGACAGGTCGCGTCGCGTCCCGCACGGAATTGGGCAAAACAGCCCACAACACCAGAAAATCCAAATGGCTGGAGTGGTTGGCGATGTAAACGCGCTGCCCGGCGCGCGGCTCGCAATCGAACCATTGCCCTTGGGCTCCCGTGACAACACGTACGAGGAACGCGATAAGATCCTTCATCGGGCCGCTAGTTGTCGCAGGATTCGTGAACTGCGGCGCAGCACGCCACCCAGCGCGCCGAGCGCGATCAGCACGAGGGCGCCGATCAGCACGTAGCGCGGCATGTGCCAGTAGGATTCCCCGATCGTGAGCAGAGAGGCCGCCGTGGCTGCCGCCATTCGCTGCTGCTTGGCCATGGGCCCGACGTAATCCTGCCTGAGTCCGAGCGCGCCTCCAAGCAACCGGACGTATGCTGTGAAAACAGCCATGGCTCCCGCCGCCCAGCCCAGTTCTCCACCCCACGGCGCGAGTGTCGCGTATCCCAGAGGAACCAGGATCAGAAGATCCGCAAAACGATCCGGCAAATCATTGTAGACATCGCCCGTCTTCGACTTGAGACCACCCTCCACGGCAACCATGCCGTCAAAGAGATTGCATAGCAAGCGAAGTTGAATGCCGGCCGCTGTCCCTAAAAGCCACCACGAATCGCTTTTCGAGATCCACGCGCAAATCCCGGCCGCGGCTGCGAAGACAACGCTCACGACAGAAATAGTGTTGGGCGCAACCCGCCGCCGCGCCAGCCAACCGGCCACGGACCGAGCCCAACCGGTATTCCGAGCGGCGATGGGGCGTCGCGCCAATTCCGGCATAAGAGCGATTATGGCGTAGTTGGATCGAACGTGCTGTACCGGAACGACGTCGTCTAGACTGAAAAGATATGTCGTCCTCTGTGCAGGCCGAATTGGTCTGCTTTACTCCTTCCTGCCGCACGTCTTACCCGATCACGGAGGTTCTGTATAACTGCCGTACGTGCGGCGGCTTGCTCGAAGCCCGTTATCCGAGCGAGCATCCCGATCCGGACGCGCTGAAGCGTCTGTTTCGCGAGCGCCGCGCGAGCAACGCTCCGCTCGATACCAGCGGCGTGTGGCGTTATCGCGAGCTCTTTCCATTCCTCGACGACTACTCCCACGTGGTCACGTTGCGCGAAGGGCAGACGCCCTTGCTCGACGCTCCTATTGCCGCGCGCTACGGCGGCCTGGACCGGCTGGTATTCAAGCACCAGGGCTTCAATCCGACGGGATCGTTCAAGGACAACGGGATGACTTGCGGAGCCGCGCAGGCCCGGCGCCTGGGCATGAAGCGAGTCGCGTGCGTTTCCACCGGCAATACGTCCGCGTCCATGGCGGCGTATGCGGCCGCGGGCGGGATGGAAGCCTTGATTTTCCTGCCGCACGGCAACATCTCCTTTGGGAAGCTCGCGCAGGCGCTCGAATATGGAGCGAGAACGCTCGAAGTGGAAGCGAATTTCGATCAGATCCTGGCCCTGGTGCGGACGCTCTCGGAGAGGCTCGGCATTTATCTGCTCAATTCGATGAATCCGTTTCGGGTCGAAGGGCAGAAGAGCATCATGTTCGAAATGCTCGATCAGCGCGATTGGCAAACGCCGGACTGGGTGGTGCTGCCGGGCGGGAATCTCGGGAACACGTCGGCGTTCGGCAAGGGCTTGCGCGAGGCATGGGAACTGGGCCTGATCGACCGGCTGCCACGCCTCGCCGTAATTCAGGCGGAAGGCGCCGCTCCTTTTTACAATCTCTTTCACGCGGGGGGCGGGGAACTGCATGCGGTCACGCATCCGGAAACCCTGGCTACGGCGATCCGCATCGGCGATCCGGTATCCTGGCCCAAGGCGCTCCACGAGGTGAGGACCACGCAAGGCGTGGTGGAAAAAGTCACCGAGCAGGAGATCGCCGATGCCAAAGCTCAGATCGGACGAGCGGGGATCGGCTGCGAACCCGCATCCGCTGCGACGCTCGCGGGAATCCGCAAGCTTACGGCCGCCGGGATCATCGATCGCGGCGCCGACGTCGTCGCCGTTCTGACCGGCAACGTTCTCAAGGATCCGGATTATATTTTCAAATACCACACGGACCGGCTGGAAGCGCCCGGCGGGTTGAAAATCCGTTCCACCTTCGGCAATCGCTCCATCGTAGTGCCCAATGATGTCGCGCGCATCGAACAGTTGCTCGCATAGAAGCAGGCCTTGCGGAGCGTGCCCGCTGAGCCGCGCGTGGACCGGGCGCGGCGGAACGGATCGGTATAATTAGTTTGTGAACAAGCTTTTATGGTTATGCTCGCGGTGCCTGCCGGTCGTGGCGCTTGTGTTTCTTGCCGCCTGTGCAAAAGACATCCAGAATCCGGAAGCCGTGCGCCAGGGGGTGGTTGATTACCTCAAGCAGCGTTCGGCGGATATCGGAATCGACATGAACAATATCAACGTGACCGTCACCAACGTTGCATTTGAAAAAAACGTCGCGCGTGCGTCGGTCTCGTTCTCGGCGAAAGGCGGCCCGGCGAACGCCGGCATGTCGATGAGCTACGTGCTCGATCGCAAAGGCGATAAATGGGCGGTTCGCGGGCGCCAGAGCAACACGGCGAATCCGCATGGCGCAGGGCAGCTTTTGCCCGGAACGGAGACCGCGCCGGGCGCGCTTCCTCCCAATCATCCTCCGGCGGCGGGAAGCCCGCAATGAAAACAGTCGCCGTGCTGGGCGGTGGTCCGGCGGGATCCTTTGCCGCGGAGCGCCTGGCCGCGGCCGGATTGCGGACCATCATCTTCGACGAGAAGCTCGCGTGGGAGAAGCCCTGCGGCGGAGGTCTCACGTATAAGGCCTACCGCGAGTATCCTTACCTGATCGATAACGCGACTCCGAAGAAGCTGATCTACAAGACGTCGATCTCCGCGCCGAAGGCGGGGGAAGTCAGCATGCGCCTCGACAATCCGCTGGTGATCTATTCGCGCATGGATCTCAACGGCATGCTGCTGAAGCGTGCGGAACAGGCCGGAGCGGAAGTTGAAAAGACGCGCGTGCTGGGAATTGAGCGCAGCGAAAACGGATGGCGCCTGCGTACGCGCTCCGGAACGGCGGAGGCGGATTTTTGCGTCATCGCCACCGGTGCCCGGAATTCCTTGCGCGAGGTGGGCACGGAGTGGAGCGCCACCGATACCATGACCGCGCTCGGCTATTACGTGCCCGAATCCCGCGATCAGATCGATATCCAATTTCTCCCGCAGCTCGAAGGGTACATCTGGGTGTTCCCTCGCGAGGGGCATTTGTCGGTCGGCATCTGCGGAAAAGGAGAGCCGGCGCACGCGCTGCGGGCGCGCCTGGAGTGTTATATGGATGAACGCGGGATCGCGCGCAAGGACGCGGTCTTCTATAGCCACATGCTGCCATCGCTCGAATTGCCGGGCTGGAAACGGAATCGCGTCGCCGGAGAGCGCTGGATCGCCGTGGGCGACGCAGCCGGATTGGTCGACCCGATCACGGGAGAAGGGCTTGTACTACGCCATGCGCTCCGGCGATCTGGCGAGCCGCGTGGTGCTCAACGATTCCCATGGAATTGCGGAGAAGGCGGCGGCCTACCATTCGCTGGTGGCCCGCGAATTCGCAATCGATCTGGAGTTTGCCGCGTCGATCGCCAAGCGCGTGTTCCTGGGAAATTTCATGTTTCGCTCCGTGCCCGCCCGCATGATCCATTTCATGCGCCGCAGTCCCCGCTTCCGCGCTCTCATGCAGGATCTGTTTGCCGGAACCCAGCCGTACCTCGAACTACGCAGCCGTCTGCTGCGGAACCTCAACGGCACGCTGCAGGAGATCCTGGTGAATTTTTTCCTGGACCGCGTGATTCCGCAAAGCTCCCGCGCGGGTTTATGAAAACGTCCGCTTCCGAAGCCTGGTTCGAGCGCGCACAGGCGCGCATTCCGGGCGGCGTCAACTCGCCCGTGCGGGCGTTCCGCAGCGTCGGCGGCACTCCCCGATTCATCGAGCGCGGCGAAGGCTCGCGCATCTTCGACGTCGACGGCAACTCCTATATCGATTACGTCGGCTCCTGGGGTCCGCTGCTGCTGGGACATTCGCCCGCAGCCCGTGGTGGAGGCTCTGCGCGAGGCACTCGCCGGGGGTACCAGCTTCGGAGCGCCCACCGGCCGCGAGGTGGAACTGGCCGAGTTAATCGCGCAGACGGTTCCGTCCATGGAGATGGTTCGCCTGGTGAACAGCGGTACGGAGGCAACGATGAGCGCGCTGCGCCTGGCGCGCGGATTTACCGGACGCGACCTCACCATGAAATTCGAAGGCTGCTACCACGGGCATGTGGATTCGCTGCTGGTGAAAGCCGGGTCCGGCATGGCCACTCTCGGCATCGCCGATACCGCGGGCGTCCCCGATGCTTTCGCGGAAACCACCATCGCGCTTCCCTATAATTCGACGGCGCGGTGGAACGCGCGTTCGCCGAGCGCGGAAACGGCATCGCGGCGGTGATCGTGGAGCCGGTGGTGGGGAACATGGGCTGTGTCCCGCCCGCTCCGGGATTTCTCGAAGCCCTGCGCCGATTGACCGCGCGCTACGGAGCGCATCCTGATTTTCGATGAAGTCATGACCGGATTTCGCGTGGCCCTGGGGGGAGCGCAGGCACGCTTCGGCATCCGGCCGGACCTGACAACGCATCGGTAAAATCATCGGCGGCGGATTGCCTCTCGCGGCTTACGGCGGACGCGCCGACATCATGCGCAAGGTCGCGCCGCTCGGCCCGGTTTATCAGGCCGGCACGCTCTCGGGGAATCCTCTCGCCGTGGCCGCCGGACTCGCTACGCTCCGCTATCTGATCGCGAACCCGGGTTTGTACGATCAATTGGAAGCGCGCGCCGCTCAACTCACCGCCTGGACACCGCCGGGGGTCACCGTAAATCGCGTCGGCGCCATGTTTACGTATTTCTTTACTTCTGAACCCGTAACTGATTGGGATCGCGCAAAAAAGAGCGACGCGAAGCGCTTCGCCAAATTCTTCCACTTCATGCTGGAGCGCGGAATTTATCTGGCTCCCTCGCAGTTCGAAGCCGCGTTCCTGTCCACCGCGCACACCGAAGCGGATATTCGCGAAACGGTGAGCGCCGTCCAGGATTTCTTCGCCTCCGCCAGCAGCGCGGCATAAACACCATCCGCGCGAATTTCGTCGATTCCCTTTTTAATCTCGCGGATAATTTTCCAGATCCGAAGTATTGCATTCACGTGATCCGACGGATCAGTTTAATATGGGCCTACGTATCGATCTCGCCCGCGTCGATTTCAATCTCCACCGGCGCGCCCGCTCCGCATCCCATCTCCTTCGCCGCGGACGCCTGGTTCGCAATGATCTCCAGGTATCCGGCGCTCCCCACCACCACGGCGAGTTCGCCCGGCGCGGTATCGGCGAACGTCAGCGCCAGCCGGCGGATTTGCGCGCCTCCGGCCCTGAGCACAAACGGATTCGATTTGATCGCGAAAAACTCGTCGATATGCAGGTTGGTGATCAGGTTCCCGAACCGGTCCGCCTTCAGGATGGTTCCGCGCCACGCGTTCGGCGCAATTTCCCGGGGCTCCACGGCGTCCATGCGCACGTAGTCCCGGATCGTTTTTCCGAACTCGGCGGGCTTGACAGCGCGCGCCAGGTGGGCGGCCGCGGGCGCGAAAACATCCCGTCCGTGAAAGGTGCGGCTGATACTCTTGAGCGCCAGTTTGGGATTCGAGATCGCGCGCACCTTGTGCGGCCCCCGCGCGAAGATCATCGAAAGGACGCCGTTGTCGGGAGCCACGAAGAGTTGGCCTCCCGCTTCGACGAGAATCGCCCGGCGCTCGCTGCCCACTCCCGGATCGACGACCACTACGTGAATCGTTCCCTTGGGAAAATACGGCGCTGCCTGTGCGATCACGAACGCGCCTTCGAGCGTGTTGTAGGGTGTGATCTCATGAGTGATGTCGATCACGCGCGCCTCAGGCGCGATCCCCGCAATGACGCCTTTCATCGCTCCCACAAAATGATCGACAAGTCCGAAGTCCGTGGTGAGCGTGATCAAGCGGCGGGACGTGCGCGAACCAGTCCGTTGGGAATATGACATGTGCTGTTAAAATTGTAGTGGACAGAAGGATGACGGAGCGGTTCTATTTCGATCACAATGCGACCACCCCGGTCTCGCCCGAGGTTTTTCAGGCGATGGCCCCGGTGCTGACCGAGGTCTTCGGCAACGCATCCAGCATCCATTCCTACGGTCAGCACGCCCGCAAGCTTCTGGACCAGGCGCGCCGCGACGTTGCTTCTCTGATCGGGGCCTCCGCCCAGGAAATCGTTTTTACCAGCGGCGGCACGGAAGCGGATAATACCGCTCTGTTCGGATTCGGCAGACCGGGCCACGTGATCACCACCTCCGTGGAGCATCCCGCGATCCTGCAGGCTTCCGCGCAGTTGCCCTCGGTGACCGCCGTGCCTGTGGATGCGAGCGGCCGCGTCGACCCCGCCGATATCCGGCGCGCGATCCGCCCGCGCACCAGGCTGATCAGCGTGATGCACGCCAACAATGAACTGGGCGTCGTGCAGCCCGTCGCGGAAATTGCCGAAATCGCGCGCAGCGAGGGCATCCTGATGCATTCCGATGGCGTCCAGGCGCCCGGGAAAATGCCGGTCGACGTGAAGGCCCTGGGCGTCGATCTCTATTCCATCAGCGCGCACAAGATTTACGGACCCAAGGGAATCGGCGCGCTCTACGTGCGCAAAGGCACCCCTCTGCCGGCGCTGATTTTCGGTGGTCCGCAGGAACATAAGCTGCGGGCGGGAACGGAAAATGTCGCGGGAGCCGTCGGATTCGGGTGCGCGGCAAGATGGATGCTCGAGCACGGCGCTGCCGAAGCCGCCCGGCTCGCGGTGCTGCGCGACCGGCTGGAGCAGGGCATTCTATCCCGCGTGCCCGACGCGCATGTCAATGGCGCACGCGAAAGTATTTTGCGCGTGCCGAACACTTCTAACATACGCTTCGACGGCATCGACAGCGAGCCGCTTTTGATCGCGCTCGATCTTCGAGGCTTCGCCGTATCGAGCGGTTCCGCTTGTTCGAGCGGCGCCACCGAGCCTTCGCATGTGCTCGCCGCAATCGGCCTGACGCGTGAGCAGGCCCGCTCCAGCGTGCGTTTCTCATTGGGCCGATCGAACACGCGGGAGCAAGTGGACGCTTTGATCGAAGCCGTGGTGCAGGTGGTTGCGCATCTCAGAAAGTTGGCGCCCGCCTATGCCTGATCGCGCTTTTCTTCCTTTGACGGATGCGCCGGACGCGTCTGTTCCTATCGCGGTCGCCATGTCGGGAGGCGTGGACAGCTCCGTGGTCGCGGGACTTCTGCAGCGCCAGGGCCGTCGCGTGATCGGCCTGACCATGCAGTTGTGGAATCAGCGGCGCTTGCCCGAGCTCGCGCCCGCCGCTCCCACCGGCCGCTGCTGCTCTCTCGACGACGTGTACGATGCGCGCCAGGTCGCCCAGCACCTTGGAATCCCTTATTACGTAGTCAATTTCGAGGACCGTTTCGAGCGCGAAGTGGTGAAGCCCTTTATTGCGGATTATCTGGCCGGCCGCACGCCGATCCCGTGCACCTTGTGCAATAACTTTGTGAAGTTCGATCAGTTTCTCGATATGGCCCGGGGCGCGGGAGCCGACAGCATCGCCACCGGCCACTACGCGCGCATCGCGCAAAACCCGGAGGATGGCCGCTGGCAGATGCTCCGCAGCGCGGATCGCGCCAAGGATCAGACGTATTTTTTATTCGGCCTGACGCAGGATCAGTTGGCGCATACACAATTCCCCCTCGGCGGTTTTCAGAAGGCGGAAGTGCGTGAACTCGCTCGCGAGCTCGGCATTGCGACCGCCGAAAAGCCCGACAGCCAGGAGATCTGCTTCGTTCCCAACGGCGACTACGCAGCCTTCATCGACGGCTACTTTAAGGAGCAGGGAATCGCCGCGCAGGAAATGGCCGGCGAACTCGTCACCACCGACGGACGCGTGGTCGGCGAGCATGCCGGTGTGCATCACTTCACTGTGGGCCAGCGGCGCGGACTGCGCGTTTCCGCCGGCGAACCTCTCTACGTGATCGAGACCAAGCCGTCGGAGCGCCGCGTGGTGATTGGCCGCAATGCCGAACTCCTTCGCTCCTCCATGCACGTGAATAACGTCAACTGGATTTCCATCGCGGCTCCGGATGCTCCGGTGCGTGCTCAGGTCAAGATTCGGAATAAGCACGCCGCGGCTCCCGCGACCGTGATTCCTTCCGCAGCCGCCGGGCGCGTCGAGATTCATTTCGATGACGCGCAGCGCGCCGTCACTCCCGGCCAGGGCGCCGTCTTCTACGACGGCGATGTGGTGCTCGGCGGCGGCTGGATCGAATAATCTGTATTTCTACCGTACGATCATCCCCTGCCATGTCATTCCCGGCCCGCCGCGGGTAAGCTCCGTCGAGGGGACTGCTTTCCTGAATGCATGTCATCCCTGCTATGTCATCCCGAGCGAAGTCGAGGGACCTGCTCTTAGTGCCGGCGTTTACGCTTTCACAAATTTCACGAATCCGAATTGCAGTCTCTTCTCCACCGCGTCTGCGCGGTCCAAGCGCACCACCACGGAATCGCCGATCGAGAATTGCCGCCGGTGCCGTTTGCCGATAATCTTGCGCGTGTTCTCGTGAAAGGTGTATTCGTCGCCGCGCAGGGTATCGAGCGGCACCAGTCCTTCGATGAACAGGTCGGTGAGCTCGACAAAGAAGCCGAACCGCGTGGTGGAAATGATCAGGGCGCTGAACTCGTCGCCCACGCGGTCAACCATGAATTTGACGCGCTTCCACTCCACCAGTTCGCGCTCCGCTTCGGCCGCCCGGCGCTCCGTCTCCGAGCAGTGATTGGCAATCGCGTGCACATCTCCCCGATACTCGCGCTGGTCCAGATGCGCGCCTAAGATTCGATGCACGATCAGGTCCGGATACCGCCGGATCGGCGAAGTGAAGTGCGTATAGCTTGCTGCCGCGAGCGCGAAGTGTCCCACGTTCTGATCGCTGTAGCGGGCCTGTTTTAACGATCGCAGCATCAGATAGCTCAGGATGCGTTCTTCGGGCTTGCCTTCGAGCCTCGCCACCAGCTTTTGATAACTCCGGGAAGTGATGTTGGGATTGTCCACGGCAAGCGTCGTCTCCCCGAAACTCGCATCGCGCCCCGGCTCTCCCGGAACTTCTTGACGGGGGCCGCGCCGGGCGCGAGCGAATACCCGAATTGCGCGGCGATCTCCTCGAAATCCAGCACGCGCTTGGGGTCGGGGCGCTCGTGGATGCGGAAGATCATGGGACCGCCCGCCGCTTCCAGGTGCGCCGCCACGGCTTCGTTCGCCGCGAGCATAAATTCCTCGATCAGACGGTGCGCGATATTGCGCGGCGCGCGCGTGATGCCCGTCATCTCGCCAAATTCATCGAACTCGAGCAGAGGCTCCGGCAAATCGAAATCGATCGACCCGCGCCGGACGCGTTTCCGGTTGAGTATTTGGCCAAGTCGCGCATCGCCTCGAAGTCCGGGACAAGCCGGGCATAGCGCTCGCGCAGCGCGCTATCGCCTTCGAGGACGCCATGCACCGCCGTGTACGTCATGCGCTCCGCGCTGCGGATCACGCCACGCATGAACTCCTGGCGCAGTACGTCGCCCTGCGCGTCGATCTCCAGCAGCGCACTCAGCACCAGCCGGTCTTCGTTCGGACGCAACGAGCATTGATCGGTCGAGAGCTCCACCGGCAGCATCGGCACCGCGCGGTCCGGGAAGTAAACGCTCGTGCCGCGCAGCGCGCTTCCCGATCGATCGGGCTTCCCGGACGCACGTAATGGCTCACGTCGGCGATGTGCACATGCAGAGCCCAGTTCCCGTTCTTCAGTTTTTCGACGCGCACGGCGTCGTCGAAATCGCGCGCCGTCTCGCCGTCGATGGTGACGATGTCAAGGGTCCGGAAATCCGTGCGGCGGGCGATCTCTTCGGGCGGGATGGGTCCCGGAATCGAACGCGCCTGTTCCAGCACGTCTTCCGGAAAGCGATGGGGAATATGGTGCGAGCGGATCAGGATCTCAACGTCGATCCCGAAGTCGCCGGGCTTTCCCAGGATCTCGATCACGCGCCCCGCCGGTCGCTCGCCGTCCTCACCAAAGTCGACGATCTCGACGTTGACGATCATGCCTTCCAGATCTTCGGCGGAATGCACCTCGATCGCAGCCGCGCCTACGCGATCGCCCACCCGATCCACGGCTCCTCGCGGAGGGATCTCCATGCCTTCCGGAATCTCAATCCATTGGCGAACGCGCGCGTCGTGCGGTACCACATAAGCGCCTCGTCGCCGGAGGCGAAACTCGCCGACTACGGTGGGGTGGGCGCGGCGCGTCACCTCGACGATTTTTCCTTCGGCCTTGCCGTCGCGATCCTTGCGCGCAAGTCGGACCGTCGCGCGATCCCCATGCATCACGCGTTCGGCTTCTTCCCTGGGCAGATAAATATCGCCGAGCACGCCGGGCACCGCCTGGTCCGGGATCAGGAATCCAAAGCCATCGCGGTGGACGCTGACCCGCCCCTCAATGAGCGGCGGACCTTTGCCTTTGGCTTTCGCATGAGTCCGCGACTTCGGCTGGGAACGTGGGTGGCGAGGCGGCAAGCTCCATTATAGTGAGAGCCTGCACACGGGGTCAGATCCGTCTGTTTCCAAACGCGTCCCTATACGCGTCGATGCCCTCGATGATCGCGGCGACGTACGTTGCGCCTTCTCGCGTTATGAAGAACTCTATCTGGCCTCTCCAAGCATTCTTCCCTGCCTCAGTCAATATGGCGTCGGCGGCGGCGTCGAATACGTCCCTGAAGTTGGTTTTGATCCAATGCTCGAGTTCCGGCCGATTCTGTTTGCACCAGCCAGCGGCCTCATGCATCAGGTGATTCATTCTCGCTGCCTGCGGAGGGTGTGTCTCCTTGTAGATGTCAGTTGAAGTAACGTCGCGGATGGGTCGCACGAGCATGTACGCTCCAGCGACTGCGACGAAGATGGAGAGCAGTACCTCGTCCTGCCTGCCGGGCGCGCATGCGTCGAGTCCGAGAAGAGTCACATAGTCTCGTCTCCAGGAGCCCTTAATGAGGTTTTCGAGCAGAAGATATGCGGAGTAGCCGTCGGCTGCTACCTCCTCGATCTGGACCTTCAGGCTACCGCAGGGTCCGGAATCCTGGATCTCACTTGGAAAGGCGTTTCCCGTCCGGGGTAGGCGCGTATGCCCGTGCACATGGTGCGCCCATTCGTGCCCAACGATGAACGTCGCCAAAACAAAGAACAGCACTCCTTGAAGTTCGTTGTACTCTTCGTTCGACGGTCGAACGCCCATGAGCGCCGCCAGCGCCTGCGACTTGCTCAATAGAAGGCACACATCGGAGATAAGGAAGATTAACGGAAGGGTAATCGCGATGAACGAGTAGCCACCGTACTGAAAGGCCATCGCATTTTGATCGATCGAGTCCAAATAGTCAATGTGGAACGGCGGATGGTCCACATGCGCGGTGACACCCTGTTTCTCATTCTGCAAGTTCTTGTTGAAAAAATCCTGGATCGAGCGCAGTTGCTCCCGAAGGCTCGGCTGCAGACCGCGAAGGTCGTGTCTCCCCTTGTAGAATCGAGGGTCTGGGTCCTCAGGTCGGACCGGCGGAACGTACGGATAGCGCTCTTGAAAGAACCTGTCGAAAACAACTTCGGCGGGGGCGTCCATGCTATAGCGGAATCCGCTACGCGGCTTTGCCCTCGTCCACGAATTCCTGGACGATCATGTGAATCACTTCGTTCATGTTACGCAGCGCTTCTTCCCGCGTGCGGCCAGAGGTCGCGCCGCCGATAGCCTCGAGCGCCGGACACCGGGCGTGCCAAGCCGGATTGCCCTGCGCATCCTCGTCTGTCTCGAGCACCACTTTGAAGCGATACGTCTTCATGAAGAATTCCGCGTGTTTCGTTGATCGACGCCTTCAGTGTACGGGGAGCATCTAGCGGCGTCAAACGGCGCACGCTCGATTGACGTGCTCCATTATAGTGAGAGGAAATGGAACTCAAAACAGTTCGCCTGGAAATTCCCACGGACGGGAACATCATCGTCGGCCAAAGCCACTTCATCAAAACCGTCGAGGATCTCTACGAAGCCATCGTGAACACCGCGCCGCACATGAAGTTCGGAATCGCCTTCAACGAAGCCTCGGGAGCTTGCCTCATCCGCGTGGACGGCAACGATCCGGAACTCGAGGCGAACGCGGCGGAAAATGCCCAGGCCGTCGCCGCCGGACACACTTTCTACATTGCCATGCGCAACGGATATCCGATCAACATCCTGCACCGGGTCCGCGAGATTCCCGAACTGTGCACGATTTACTGCGCGACCGCCAATCCAGTCGAGGTGATCGTCGCCGAAACCGCGCAGGGGCGGGGAATTCTCGGCGTGATCGATGGCTCCTCGCCGAAAGGGATCGAGTCGGCGAACGATCGTGAATGGCGTCACGGCCTGCTGCGCAAAATCGGCTACAAGCGCTAGTCCGGCGAATTCGACCGGCCGCGCTCGCCAGGAAGCGGTTCAGCGGGCGGCTTTCGATGAAGCGGATCCAAAATCGTAGAAACAGCGTGCTCGCTTGTAATCACCTCGCTGACTGATGTCGAACCGCGTCCACGCCTCGTGGTATGTTGAATCGCTCATGAGTTCGAAAACGTCGCCGCAGACGCCTTCCCAGGCAACCGGCGCCGCGACCATCGCCGCGAGGCTCGACCGCCTGCCGAATACCCGCGCCATCTGGACGCGCGTCATTCTTCTCTCGCTCGGCGGATTTTTCGAATTCTACGACATGTTTTTCACCGGCTACATCGGACCGGGATTGGTCCGCAGCCACATCCTGACGCCGTCGACCACGGGCCTGTTCGGAGCCACGGGGCTTGCAAGCTTCGTTGCCGCGATGTTCTCGGGCTTGTTCCTCGGAACGCTGGTCTTCAGCTTCCTGGCGGACCGCCTGGGACGCCGCGCCGTCTTCACTTACTCACTGCTGTGGTATTCCGTCGCCACCGTCGTCATGGCGTTTCAGAACGACGCTTTCGGCCTCAACCTGTGGCGCTTCATCGTAGGCATCGGCGTCGGCGTGGAACTGGTCACCATCGACGCGTATCTTTCCGAAATGGTTCCCGCCGGGTTGCGCGGTCGGGCGTTCGCCTTGAACAACGTGATTCAGTTCTCCGCGGTCACCGTGGTCGCACTGCTTTCCTGGCTGCTCGTACCGAGAGCGCCTTTCGGCATCGACGGCTGGCGATGGGTCATGTTGATCGCCGCCATCGGCGCGGTTTTTGTGTGGTGGATCCGCCGCAGCGTTCCGGAAAGCCCCCGCTGGCTCGCGCGTCATGGACGCTTCGAGGAAGCCGGACGCATTATGGACCGCATGGAGGCGGACGCGCTGAAGGAAGGCGGATCGCTCGCGCCGCTCCAAAGCCTTCCTGAACCCGAGTCCATGCGCGGCAACTTCGCGGAGATCTGGAAGGGCCCCTATCTGCGGCGCACCGTCATGCTATCGGTCTTCAATCTTGCGCAGGCCATCGGCTATTACGGCTTCGCCAACTGGGTCCCCACGCTGCTGATCAAGCAGGGAATCACTCTGACCAACACGCTCGAGTATACGTTCCTGATCGCGATCGCCGCCCCGTTCGGACCGCTCCTTGCGACCATCTTCGCCGACAAAGTCGAGCGCAAGTGGCAGATCGTGGGCGCCGCCGCGGGAGTCGCCATGTCCGGGACGCTGTTCGGCCAAACGACTTTCGCCCCACTCCTGATCTTTCTCGGAGTGCTCCTCACGCTTTCGAACAATGCCATGTCGTTCGCGTTTCACACCTACCAGGCCGAGCTGTACCCGACCCGCATCCGCGCGCTCGCCATAGGATTCGTCTATTCCTGGAGCCGCCTTTCGGTCGTCTTCAGCGCCTTCGTCATCGCCTTCATCCTCGAACGCTTCGGCGTCGCCGGAGTTTTTTTATTCATCGCCGGAGCCATGGCCGTCGTGATCGCCGCCATCGGCATTCTGGGCCCCCGCACGCGAGGCATCGCGCTCGAATTGATCTCTGAATAATGACGCGGCAAGCCATGCCCGGCCTTCCCAGAACCTCAGATCAGAATAATCCCAGCTGATCCGTGGACTCGACCGGCTGCTTCACCACGCGCTTGCGCTTCACCGGGCTCCCGATGACTCCCAGCACCAGTAAATCGCGCAAAGCCTCGCGAGGCGCGAACAAACGCTGCCCCAGGAACGCCGGGTCCGGAGGCACAACCTGGAACCCCTCCGGTTCCAACAACATGAGATTGTTTGGAATCACTCCCTCACAGGTATCGCCATCCCGGAACGTCAGGCGTACCCACAGGCCCGCCGTTTTGGGCCTCGCGGCGTAGGCTCGATTGGGCCGCCAACCGTCGCTCTCTTCGAAATCTCTCACAAAACAAACGGCCTTAACCTCGGTGTACGGAATCTGAAGCAGCGCGCCCGAAGGCGTCAGCAACTCGACCGAGGCGGGCTGGAAGCCGCCGGGGATCTGGAGGAAGCCAAGTAGCGGTTCCCGGTCGAACCGGGCGACGATTACCTTTTTGTTGGTAGCCACTTACTTTTGCATTGGTCGCCACTTACGCGGTGTTATTGTGAGCTTTTCCTTTTAAACAATTTCGTAAATATTGTATCATTGGCTCGATGCAGCCGATGCCGCCGCTGTCGCGGCCAATTTCCGCCGCTGTACAGTCTTTTTTGAACTATTGCCGGGTCGAAAAGGGGTTAGCTTCTAACTCGTTGAGCTCCTATACGCTTGATTTACAAAAGCTTAGCGCCCATAGTAAGAAGCCGGTCCACGAATTGGATGAGACCGATCTGCACCGCTACGTGGAATCGCTCTACGGTGCCGGTCTCTCGCCTCGGTCCATTGCCCGCCACATGACGACTTTAAGAACTTTTTACCGGTTTTTGTTGGCCGAAGCGGAAATCGAACGCGATCCGACCGAACGCCTGACCCCTCCCCGGCAATGGGCGACGCTTCCCAAATATCTCAACCGGGAGGAGGTCGAGCGGCTTTTAGCGATTCCCCTCCTGGATAAACCGGCCGGCCTCCGCGACCGCGCGATGCTGGAACTTTTATACGCAACCGGTCTGCGCGTATCGGAACTGTGCGGGCTGCAGCTTTCCGCGATTCAACGCGACGCCGGCGTCCTGCGAGTAACCGGGAAGGGCAACAAACAGCGCCTGGTGCCCTTCGGCGAAGCGGCCGGGGAAGCGCTCGACAGCTATCTGACCGGCGGCCGTCCGGCGTTGTTAAAGGGGCGTGCGTCGGCTTTTCTTTTCGTGACGGCGCGCGGAGCGGGAATGTGCCGCCAGAGCTTCTGGAAGCTGTTGCGCGACCATGGCCGCCGGGCGGGATTGACCCGGAAATTAACCCCGCATGTGATCCGCCACAGCTTCGCGACGCATCTTGTGGAGGGAGGGGCGGATTTGCGAAGCGTGCAGATCATGCTCGGTCATGCGGATATATCGACAACCCAGGTCTATACGCACGTCGCGCAGCGGCGTTTGCGGGAGACCGTAGACCAACATCATCCGCGTGCGTGATTCGCCTCATAAGCGCGGTTGTAAAAGCAGCGCGTTGGTAACGCCGTTGCGACAAGGACGATAAGGGCGGGGATCGAATGAGCGACTACATGTTTATGCTGGAGAGCCACCTGAGCGCGGATCAATTCCGCGTGGTGGGCAAAATGCGCCAGCTCGCCGGCGATGCCGGCACCAATGTTTTTCTGACCGGCGGCGCGATTCGCGACATGCTGGGCGGGTTTCCCGTCCGCGACCTGGATTTCACCGTCGAAGGCAGCGCGCTCAAACTGGCGAAGGCGGCCGAGAAGGCCTTTGACGCGGTGATCGTCGGGACCGATGACCATCGCAAATCCGTGGAAATGCGTTTTCCCGGCGGCGTGACGGTTGAGCTAGCCATGGCGCGGCAGGAAAAGTTCGCGAAGTCCGGCGCCCGGCCGCAAATTTCTCCGGCGACGATTCACGACGATCTGCGCGCCCGCGATTTCACCATCAACGCCATTGGCCTGTCGCTCAATCGCGCTTCGCTCGGCCTGCCCATCGATCCCACCAACGGCATCGGCGACGTGGAGCGCAAAGAACTGCGCGCGATCCACAATTATTCCTTCTACGACGATCCCGCGCGGATGCTGCGCATGATCCGGCTGAAGGTGCGGCTCGGATACGGGATCGACGAGCGCACCCGTTTGCAATATGAAAACGCGCGCGAAGCGGAAATGTTGAATCGCATTTCCGCGGAGGCCCTCGGCGCGGAGCTGCGGCAGATGGCCGCGGAAGTGAACGTCGCCGACATGATGCAGGCGCTCGCCGACGAGAAGCTTCTGGATCTTTATTCGCCCGTGCTGACCGGTTCGAAACTCAATATGCCGGCTTTCACGAAGCTGCAGAAAGCCCGTCAGCTTGTGCCCGTCGGCGCGGAGTTCAAGATGAACGCGCTGCCGCTGTTTCTGAGCGTTCTTCTCGACCCGCTCAACGCCAAGGAGCGAGCGGCTCTGATCAAAGCCGCCGATCTTTCGAAGTCCGAGGTCACCGCGTGGCAGAAGCTCGAGAGCGTTGCGAAAAAGCTCGAAAAAGATTTGAAGAATCCCAAGCTCAATAAGGCTTCGCAGGTTTACACCCTGATCACCAAGGCCCCCGGCGAAGCGGTGATCTATCTGCTCCTGAACTCCACCCAGCGCATCGTGCAGGACCGCATCCGGAATCATTTCCAGAAGTACCTGCCTTTGTCCATGGAAGTCACCGACGAAGCTGTGGCCGCGAGCGGCGTCGCCTCGGGATCGCCGAAATTCCAGAAAGCCAAAGAGCAAATGATTCTGACCCGGCTCGATGCGCGTCCCAAGAAAGTAGCGCCCGTCGAGGAGCCCGCCCCCGCGCCGCCCCCGATGTCGAGCTTCGCCCGCGGTCCCAGCGTCCGGCACGCACGGTGAGTCCTAAATGAGGAAAGTCTACCCTCCGCCGGTCCGGTACACGAGCCAGCCGTCCATGGCGCCCGTCGACGGAGCCCCGTACTTCTTGCGGGCTTGCCCTAAATCCCATCCCGCCTGTTCCTGCGCCTGATACGTCAGCGGCTGGCCGCGCCGCAGAGTGACGCTGCGCACCGCGGCGTCCCAGGGATCGCAGATGTACGCCGTGGTTCCGGCTTTGTCCTGCACGATGTTGTCGCACATTACGAAATGTCCCGCGCCCGAACGCCAGTGGACCAGGATGATAAACGGAGGTCCCATGAAGGAGCGATCGAGAATCGTATCGGCAACTTTGTTGGACGCGACGCATCGCGCCGACCACGTCCCAATATCCAGGTTGTTGAGAACCCCGGGCAGGATCGTCGCGTACGTATAGGTGTCTCCCTTGTAAGGCTGGCCCGATACTTTCGAGTACGCGGCGTACACTTCCGGTTCGGACTTCACCGCCGATTCAAAGGCCACGGCCGCGTTTGCAAAGGCGAAAACTCCCGAGGGAGCGGCCGCGGCGGCGCCGGCCAACTGCCACTTCTTCAGCTTGAAATTGACCATGAGCATGCAGGCGATCCCGCAGGAGTCCTCGGCCTGCTGGCCGTACACCATGTGGATTCCATCCGCCGCTGTCCGGACAAACCACGCCATCGCTGTTACCCCCGTCCAACCCCGGCGCGAATCTCACACTTCCGTCCCGGGGACAATTCGTATTCACGTATGATCGCGCAGTTTCAAACGGAGGGAAAGAGAGAGTCCGAAGCCGGCGAGCCTATCGGAAAATGATCACAACGGGATCTTGAACCTGAAATTGGCGCGCCCCGCGGCTTCCGGTTCCACCCAGATCTGGCCGCGATAGCGTTCGACGATCCGGCGGCAGATCGCAAGGCCCATCCCCGTTCCCGGGTAATCCGCGTTGGTGTGCAGACGTTTGAAGATTTCGAAAATGTATTCCCGATACTCGCGCGGCACGCCGATGCCGTTGTCGCGAATCGAGTAAATGCAGAAGGCTCCTTCCGCCGCCGCTTCGATCCGAATCTCAGGCGGCCGCTGGCTGCGGTACTTGATCGCGTTTCCCACCAGGTTCTGGAACAGTTGCTGGATGTGAACCTCCTGCATCCGCAGCGGCAACAATCTTTCGCGCACGATGTTCGCTCCGCTGTGCCGGATGCTCTCCTCGAGATTCGTCAGAGCCTGCTCCAGGGCGTGCGCCGGATCCACCGCGCCGTAAACGGCTTCATCGATTCTGGACGCCTGGGTGTAGGCGAACAGGTCGGCGACCAGGGTCTCCATCCGCCGCGCTCCCACGGTCACGTATGCAAGGTACTTTTGCCCTTCCTGGTCCACCACGTTGCGGTAGCGCTTGGCGATCAGGTCGCTATAAATCGCGATGCTGCGGATGGGTTCGCGAAGATCGTGGCTCGCCGAAAAAGCGAATTGCTCGAGATCCGAATTGGCCTGGGCTAAAGCCTCCTGCCGGTATCTCATTTCGTATTGACGCAGTCGCGCGCGCAGAGCCGCACGCAGCGCGCTGCGGACGGTATCGGGGCGCGCCGGGCGTTCGAGAAACGTCACGTTGCCGAGCGCCTCCAGCCTCTGGGCCCATCGATGAGTGGCCAGGTTGGGACGCCCCCCGGAGGTCAGGATCACAATCGGAAAGTCCGACCAGGGCGGTTGTGCGTTCAGCCAGTCGGTCAATTTACTCAACGCCGGAAGCGGGAGCGCTTCTTCCACGATAATCGCTCCGGCCGCTCCTTCCTCCAACTTGGAAAGCAGAGCGTGGGCATCCGTGCAAGGCTCCGACCGGATGCCGGCGCCGAGTAAAGTTGCCGCGATCAGGCGTGCATCCCGGCCTCTGGGCGCCAGAATCAGGATGCGGCTCTCGGCCTCGCTTCGCCGAAACATCAGTGATCGCGGTCCCTTGCAAGGAGGGGCGCGGCGCTGCCCCGATACCGCGGCACGCCGGTCAGAATGCCCTCAAATTCCCGCAGCGGCTCGCCGATCTCGATGCCTCGTCCGGTCAATCGCAGCTCCCGGATGGTCCGCTCATGCGCGCTGCGTCTCTTTTTGACCACGGAAATCGCTTGCCGGATCTCCCCCATCGCCTCGAAAAAGCGCAGCAGAATCACGGAATCCGCCAGGAAACTCACGTCCAAAGGCGTATGCATGGCGGCGCCCATCATCCCGTGCTGCGCCAGCACCATCATCGTGACCACGCCGCGCCGGCCCAGATAGCTCAGGAGCTCGTGCATCTGGATCAGCAGCGACCGCTCGCTCGGCATGGCGTTCATATATCCGTTGAGGCTGTCGATCAGAACCAGCCGCGCCTGTTTTTGCTCCACGCTTTCCGCTACGCGGTGCGCAAAATCTCCGGGCGATAGCGCAGCCGGGTCGATCTGGGTCACTTCCAAAAGGCCGGAGTCTAAATACGCTCCGAAATCCATCCCCATCCCCGCAGCGCGATCCAGAAACGTCCTCCGGCTCTCTTCAAATAAGAAGCAGGCAACCGCTTCTCCACGCTGCAGCGCGGCGAGCGCATATTGGGAGCACAGTGTGGTTTTGCCGCATCCAGCCGGACCCATGACCAGGGTGCTGGTGCCCCGGTCCAAGCCTCCGCCGACCAGCGCGTCGAGCTGGGATACGCCGCTTAACGTCACCTCCCCGGCGTAGTGCTCGGCTTGCTCTGAGGCTGCGAGCCGCGGGTACACTTCGATCCCGCCCGTCTTGATTTGGAAATCGTGAAGCCCGTCGCGAAAGCGAACTCCCCGCATCTTTACGATATGAATCTGGCGGCGCGTATCGCCGTAGTCCCGTTGTTCCCGCTGCATCCGGATCACGCCGTGCGCAATGCTTTGCAGTTGCTGGTCGTCTTTGCTGGGGGTCCGGTCGTCCAGAATCAGAACCGTGCAGTTGCGGCCGGAGAAGAATTGTTTCAACCGCAGAATCTCCCGCCGGTAGCGCGCGTTGGTCTCCGATAAAATCTTGAGCTCGGAGACGGAATCGAGGACCACGCGCTGCGGATTGAGCCGCTCCACCTCCGTCTCGATCGCTTTAATCGTCTCGCCCAGTTCTACGTCGGCCGGGTGGTAAACCGTGTAATCGGCCATCTCCTGCAGCCGCTCTCCCAGCGCGCCGAGTTCCAGCAGCCGAAGACCCTCGATGGACCACGCATGGGAGCGCGCGACCTCCTCCAATTCGTCGTGGGTCTCCGACAGGGTCACGTAGAGGCCGCTCTCGCCGGCTCTTATGCCCTCAAGCAGGAACTGGAGCGCGAGCGTGGTTTTTCCTGTACCCGGATCTCCTTCAATCACATACAGCCGGTTGCGCGGAAGCCCCCCGCCCAGGATCGCGTCGAAGCCCTCGATCCCGGTTTTCGCGACCGCAGCGGCTGGGCGATTCATTTCTGTATTCGCTTCTTTCATCCAGTCTCCCGCGAGTTAATTCCCGAGTTAATTCCAATGTTAGATACCCTTTTCCAGGGAAAACGTTTCAAAGCATGTGCATAGCGCTGGCCCGCCCGGTAAGATAGAAGGTCTATGCCCCCTCTGGATCGGTCCGCATCCAACCCCTGGAAACTGAAAACCCCGCCCGGAACATCCGAATACACCATGCATACGGACGAAAAGGAGGGACTGCGGGTGCTCGTCTGCACGGTCGGAAAAACCGTTCTGCTGTACGACGCGCGCTGCGTCGAAGACCTCCACGCGATGTTACGCGCGGCCGGCGATTGGGTGGAACTCGGCGGCGCGGACGAGCAGAAATCCCCGAAAGAGGGAACCGTGGAGGCCTGGGGCCGCTCACCCAAAAATCCCGTCAAGGGGTGGTATGGATTGAAAAAGGGCCTTCGAGGACGCTTCGGCGTCTATATTCCGCCATTGATGGAAGCGCTCGGCTTGGCGGAACTGGAGCACAATCCGAAAAATAATCGAATGCGGGCGAAGTGAAACGGCCCACCACTTTCAAATCGCTCGAGCCAAAAGGAAGAATCATCCGGAATGATCGAGAAGGACAATCGCGATTTAAAACTCCGTTTGGACGGATACACGGCGAAATCCGGCGAGCAATGGTATCGGAATGTGTTGCTTGAGACGCTCTACGCTTCCCTACCGCGCGATCCTGAAGTGAAAGTTCAGGTTTACAACGCCGAAATCGCACCCGGCGGCTACACCGATTGGCATTGTCACAACGGAGCCACGTTTTTCATCGCTTTGCAGGGCCGGTTCGAAGCGCACTTTGAGGAGGGCGTGCTGATTAAAGCACAGGCCGGCGAGGTCTATTCGGAGCCCATCGGAAAAATGCACCGGGGGCACAATCCCGATCCCGACCTTCCGTATCTCTGTATTGCGATCTGTCTCACCGCACCCGACCGGGAGCACGTCACGAGCGTCGTTCAGCCCTGGTAGCATCGCAAGACCACGATTGAGACCCGTTCACACGCCCTTTCATTTTGCGATTCAATTACTTCCATCTATTTGCTCGGCCTCGTCTGGTATTCTTCGGTCGTGAACGAGTTTCTTCCTGGCCAGGAAGCGTTGCAGTGTGGTGGTACTGAACTCCCGGCGGCCATTAAAGCCATGCGCCGTCACTTACGAGATGACGTCGACGGGAGACATTGAAACCGGTTTCAAGACGGCGTACGGACTCAGGGATCCATGCAGTCGGGATCGCACCCGTACGGTTTTCAGCGAGAGGATGTCGAAACGGGAAAAAAAGGGGGCTGCTAGCCGGCAGTCTTAGGTCCCCCGTGAGAAGCCTCTTTAATCATTGGCGGCCGGATACGCACGGCGATAAGTCCGCGAAGCCCCGGCCGCCCGCAGCGCCAGATTTTTGCGGGCGAGACGCGTGTACGCGCGTCCCCGATAGATTTTCCACAGCCGTAGTGTATTTGAACGTTTGACGGGCTAAACTATGATGCGTCCGTAACGGGCGTTTACCCGCAATCGCAACCTGATGCACCGCAAGCGGTGTGATGCTATTCTGACAGCGCAAACGTGTTTCGTGGCCACCATCGCAAAGTCCGGCTACTCTTCGGGACTTCCGACGTGCTTCTCATCGCGCTTGCGTTCGCGGCCGCCTATCAGACGCGCATGTGGCTGGTCGGGCGCGCTCCTGTTTTCGGTCACGAATTCTTTCTCACCCCGGTAGTCATCACGCTCTTGCTCGGCTGGTGCATGGTCATATGGGTGGCTCTGGCCACCTGGTGGGACGTTTACGATCGCATCGATACCGCTCACCCGCGCATCATCCTAGGCGACGCGCTGCGCCAATGCCTGTTGGGGTCGGCGTCGGTCGTCTTGTTCGAATTCCTCCTCCGGCTCGATCTCAGCCGTACTTTTCTCGGAATCTTTTCGCTCTATTCCTGCGTCCTGCTGTGCCTCTTCCGGCTGAATGCCGGACGTCTCCTGGGGATGGTGCGGCGCGGTTTCATGGCCCCTCACTACGTCATGATCGTCGGCGTGGGCGAGGCCGCCCTGCGGCTCGCCGAACAGGTGGAGGGCGCTGCGGAATACGGCGTCCAGCTCACCGGATTTCTGGCCGACGAAGGTGAGACCCTGCCCGCCGCCGTCGCCGCGCGCCACCCCGTGCGGCCTCTTTCGGAACTGCCGGAGCTGCTTCGCCAGCATGTGATCGACGAAATCATTTTCGCCGTGGAGAGTGGCCGCCTTGCGCAACTTGAAGAAATGTTTCTGCTGTGCGACGAAGAAGGCGTACGGACGCGGGTTGCGGTCGATTTCTTCCCGCACGTCAACAGCAAGATGTATCTGGATCAGCTCGGCGCCTCGCCGCTGCTCACGTTTTCCGCGACGCCGCACGATGAAATCCGTTTGTTGATGAAACGCATCACGGATGTGGCGGTCGCCGTTCCTGCCCTGCTGATTCTGTCTCCGCTCATGCTGCTCATCGCCCTGTTCATCCGCCTGACCTCGCCCGGTCCCGTGATTTTCCGGCAGAAGCGCTGCGGTTTGAATGGACGGACCTTCGTGTTTTATAAATTCCGTTCCATGTGCCAGGACGCCGAGGCGCGGCGCGCCGATGTGGAGCATCTGAACGAGCGCCAGACCGTGTTCAAGATCCGCAACGATCCCCGCCTCACGCCCATCGGCGGGTTCCTCCGCAAATTTTCGATCGATGAGTGGCCCCAATTGTGGAACGTGCTGAAGGGCGACATGTCGCTGGTGGGTCCGCGGCCTCCGCTCCCCGAAGAAGTGGAAAAATACGAGCGCTGGCAGCGCCGGCGTCTGCGCATGCGCCCCGGCCTCACCTGTCTGTGGGCCGTCAAAGGACGCGATAAGGTGGATTTTGAGACCTGGATGCGGCTGGACATGCAGTACATCGATACGTGGTCGCTGGGACTCGATTGGAAAATTATGCTGCGAACCATCCCCCAGGTTTTGAGCGGCCGAGGAGCACACTAGTTTATGCATCTGGTTCCGATGGAAGACGAAGTCGTGGACTTGCTGCGGCGCACCGGCGGACTGCGGGAAGGGCACTTCGAGTATCCCAACGGTCTGCACACGCGCGAGTATTTGCAGGTGCCGCTGGCCATGCGCGAATACCAGACGGCCAAGATCCTGAGCGTCGGTTTGAGCCGGCTTTTGCGGGCGCACGCGGATATTCGCGCCGTCATCCCCGAACTCTCAATCGTCGCGCCGCATACGGGCGGTTTGCCGGTGGCCTACGGCATCTGTGAAGCCCTGCGCGCGCATCAGGTCTATTGGGCCGAGCGCCGCAACGAGGGCGACCCGCTCCGGTTCCCCGAATTTCTCGAAGTGAAGCCCGGCGAGAAAGTTTTGATGGTGGACGACATGCTGCGCACCGGCCGGCGGCTGACGGAGCTGAAAAAGCTGGTGGAGGCAAAGGGCGGGGAAGTGGTGGCTGTCGCGGTGGTCGTCTCCCAACCCCTTCCGGGCGCCGCCAGCTTCGAGCCCTTGCCTTTCTACAACCTGGTAAACCTGCATACGGCCTTCGCGCTCGACGCCGCCTCCTGCGAACAGTGCGCGAAAGGCATTCCTGTAACGAAAGTCCGCGGTTAAGCCGATCCCTATTTAACCCGCGTGATTTTGACTCAAGCAATGCTACGAAGAACCTTTTTAGCCGCGCCCTTTGCGCTGGCAACCGGCCGGACGCTCTTGGCCGCCGCGGGCCGCCAACCCAATGTCCTACTGGTGATCGCTTCCGGATGGCGAGGGCAGGCCGTTCCGTGGGACGGCGATCAGGACCTGATCGCCCCGAACCTCGCGCAGCTCGGCCGCGAAAGCGTGACCTTTTCGCGAGCCTATTCCGGATATCCGCGCATGCAGCCGGGCCGCCGCATTCTGCTGAACGGCCGGTATTTTCATGATTCCTCGCGGCAGGAGAACAGCGTCGACAACTCCGCGCTCGGCGCGCATTTTAAGGCCGCCGGATATCGCGTGGCTGGCTTTGGCGACCGCGCGGCCGACGACGTCGTCACCTTCGTGCATACGCCCGGGCCTCAACCCTTTTATGCCGAATGGACCTCGGCCTCCGGCAGCGGGTTCATGGAGCGGCGAAACGGCGGCGATCTTCATCTGCGTCCCAACGTTCCCGCGATCGGCGAAACCGCCGCACGTGAGGAACTGATCCATTTTTACGAGCAGTGCACGGCGCGCGACAAGGATCTGGGACTGGTGCTCGCGGCGCTCGACCGGCCGGAGCTCAAAGAGAACACGCTGGTGGTCTTCACCTCGGATCGCGGCGAGCAGTTGGGTTCCCACGGCATGACCGGCGACGATACGCCGTATGAGGAATCCGTGCGCATCCCCTTCGCCATGCGCCATCCGCTCTTAGCGAATCCGGGCGAGCGCGACATGCTGGTATCGCAGGCCGACATCGCGCCCACGCTGCTCGGGCTGTGCGGCCTGCCGGCTCCCGCGGCCGAGGAGATGCAGGGACGCAACCTTGCACCGCTCCTTACCGGAACCAAAGGTGAGGCGCCCGACGCCGTATTCGCCGAGGGCCGCATCGGCCAGCCGGATGAGTGGCGCATGCTGGTGCACGGCTACGAAAAACTGATCACCGATGCGGACGGGCATCCGACGCGGGTATTTAATCTGGTCGACGACCCGTATGAGATGAATAATCTGGTGAACGTGTCCGCCGAAGAACTGAAGCGCGACGCGACCAGCGCGCTCTTGCAGTACTGGAGACGCAAGCTCGGCGATGGACGCGATGCTTCCGGCTTGAAAGATCGCTGACCTGCATCGGAGCAAGCCTCCCGGCTCATTCGGCCGGGAACTAATTCGAGGGCGGAGGAGAATTGCCGATCTTCTCGCCGGGGCGCAGCAGTGTGGGCGGCTTGCGCTTGGGAGTGGCGTCCGTAGTGCTGCTCGCCGTGGTCTGATCGCCTTTCTTCTGGCCTGCGGGCCCGGGCTCTTCGGGCGTCATCTCGGCTTTCCGCTCGGCCTTTTCCAGCTTTTCCTTTGCTTCCACGTCTCCCGTGCGCTTGCCAAGGTCTTCTTCATTCAGCTCCAAACTGTCCTCGGTGGTTTGCATCGCGTCCTTCAATACGAAATCGTAGCGGGCGATGTCCTTCGGTTTCGCGTCACTGATCTTCTGGAGCTGGGCCAGAATTTCCTTTTCGCTCGACGCGACTACTCCGATCCCTACGTTGATGGCTTTCCTGTGCTCCAACGCATCGTCGGCCACGGCGTCGATCGCTTCGATAATCTTGGTATAGTCCTCCAGCAAATCGTGTACCAGGATGCTCCGTCCGGGCTTCTCCGTCTGCATCAACTGTCGAACCTGGTCCATTCGCTGGCGCGCGAAATGGTCGTAGAGCTTCATGCGCTCATTGGGCTCCTGCGCGAGGCGCAACTGGTCGATCTCATCGGCCGTCAGGAAATCGCGTTTCTGCGCGGCGCACGGACCAACGGCCGCCAGAACGAGCATCGGGATGAGGACCAGGGTGCGCATGCTTCCCTCCTATCTCTTCTTCTTCATAATGCCATTGAGCAGATCGTCGTGAACGTCGGAAACGCGATCGCGCACCACCAGCAAGATTGCCCGATCCTGCACGCTCATCGATTCGATCACGGAATCCAGGCGGCGCAGCAACTGCCGCGTGGTCACCTCGGCCCGCTTGAAAAACTTGGGAGCGCGGCGCGGATCCTTGCCCGTTTCGATCAGCGAATCATAGGCCAGGGTCACCGACTCTTCAATCTCGGAAGCTTCCGCCTTGGTCTTCTCCATGTCGCCCGCCGCGTAAGCATCGCGGACGTCAGTGAGCACGGTCTCCGCATGGTCCAGCGCGAGCTCGCTGCGGCGCTCCAAATTCGGCTCCTGGCGAACCGCCGCCAAATCGAACGCGAGCAACGCCACCAGGATCCAGGACATATTCAATCGGAACTCACGCCCAACCGTTAGGAGCTTGTTGAAAAAGGGGACAGACCGCTCTGTCCACGCATAAACTCGAACGTGAAATCATAAAATTACGGGACGAGACAGAGTAGTCTGTCCCCTTTTTCAACATCCTGTTAGTGCCTCCTCGATTCATCTTCCAATATGCGAGCCCTCTGGCGCGCCTGAAACTCCTGCGTGGGCAGTTGGCCTTGACTCATCGCCAGAAACTTACGATAACTCTCAATCGCCTCCGGCCGCCTGTTCAGATGATCGAACGCCAGCGCGCGGTAAAACAGATCGCCCGCTTTTTCCGGGCCGAGCGCCCGCACATGGTCCAGCGCATCCAGCGCCTGCGGATACTGCTGCATCACCATCCGCACATTCGCAAGCTCCCGCCAGGATTCCGGAACCTCAGGATGACTCTCCAGCAGGATTTCGAACTGCGTGGCCGCTTCCGGCAGCTTTCTTTCGTCGCGCAGAATCTTGCCATAAAACAAACGCGTTTCTTTATCCCTCGGTTCAAGGCCCACGAGCATGGCCACAATCGGCTCGGCTTTGGCCAACTGGTTCGCGCGCACGTACGCCTGCGCCAAGGCCAGACGGTTTTCTTCCGTGGGCGAAACCTTCACAGCGGTTTCGAGCGCGGCGATGGCTTCGGAGGGGCGTCCCTCGTCGGCCAGCAGCACGCTTAAGCGCTCCTGCGCCTGCGGACGATCGGGAAATTCACGGTAGATCGCGACGGCCTTGTCCCTCTCTCCGGCCGTTTCGTAAAGCGATGCGAGCTCAAGCAGATCATCGCGGCGCGTGGGATCCATGGCGATCGACTTGCGGAGATGCGGCTCGGCCGCGGAGAGATTTCCCTGGCGCGCGAGCGAGCGTCCCAACGCGGATTCCGCGGTCGCCGTCGGCTTCGCAGCCAGAGCGGCTTCGAGATACGGCTGGGCCGCTGCCGGATCTTTCAGGCGCAACAGCGACAGACCCAGGTTGAGTTGCGCTTCGGCCAGATCGGGCTTCCGGACGAGCGCGGCTTTATAGTGCGGAACCGCGGCCGCGTCTTTTCCGAGCAAACTGTATGCAAGGCCCAGTTGGAACTCGACCGAATAATCCTTCGGATCGGCGCTCGCAGCCTGGGTCAACAGCTCCACCGCGCGATCGTATTGCTTGGCGTCCAAGGCCAGGTTGCCTTGCTCGGCGAGGTCCGGAGATTGCGCCAGCAGCGCCAGCCACAGCAGCCACATACGTCTCCTCCGATTTTACTTCGTCAAATAGACCGCGAACCGGGTTACGTCTCGAAATCCAAGTCTGCGGTAGAGCGCGTGTCCCACCTCGCTTGCCTGCAGCACGATCCTTCGCGGCCCGGTACGCTCAAGGGCCTGCGCGATCACCTCCCGCAACAGGGCTTCGCCATACCCTCGCCGCCGGAAGGCGGGATGCGTTGCGAGCGAATAGATCCCGAGCGCCTCCGGGGTTTCGACCGTCGCCGCGATCGCAACGATGCGCCCGTCGGCCTTTCCGACGAAGCCGTGATAATCCCCTGTCCAGGCGAGCGGCTGGGCGTAGACGGAGTCCGCGATCACGTAAGGGATCTCGAACGATAAGGCCGTGATCTCGGCGAAGGAGTACTGGTGCGAAGGCGTCTGCACCGGCTCGACGCGCAGCTTGGGAAGCGTTCCGTGCGACGGAGTGATCGAGGCGGCGATCATGCCGGGAGGATGCGAGATGGGACGCATCCCAAAATCGGCGAACGTCGCGCGCGAGTTCCGGAGCTGGTGCAGGTCCAGATGATCCTCGCACAGCCAGAACGACCAGCGCGGCGTGCGGGGTTTGAAGAAACGCGCGGCATCCGCAATGCGCTCGGCCAGCCCGAGCTCCCCTTGGGGCGGGCCGTCGAGCATGGCGATGTTGAAGACTCCGTACTCCGTCCCGGACCAGATTGCCGAGCCCCCTGGGAAAGACGAAATTTGTCCCGTGCCAGTGGCGTTGCCGAAAAACCGCATGGCAACGCGCAGATTGTCGTCGACGATGAGGTACTCGCGAAGGCCGTGCTCCCTAACGCCGATTTGCATATCCGCCGATTCTCTCTCGTCTGCCGAGTGCCCAAAACGGGGCTCTCTTACTTCATCACATCAGCGTCACGGGATCTACGTCGATCACTAGGGACGCCGGGTTCCATTTCTCCTCGTGTGCGTAGCGCCGCAGCTCCGCAAGCGCCGCGGCCAGACGTTTGCGCGTGGACGCTTTCACCAGCATCTGATAACGATACTCGTTCTTCAGGCGCGCCATGGCCGCCGCCGCGGGACCCAGCACCCGCACGCCCTCCGGCGCGGGCTGCAACACACGGCCCAAGGCCGCGCTGCGCGGCGAGCGCCTCTTCCTCGCGTGCGCCGCGCACGATCACGTTTGCCAGCGAAGAAAACGGCGGATAGCACATGGACTGCGCGAAATTCGATTTCCTTTTGATAGAACGCTTCATAATCCTGCGCGGCGGCGCAGCGGATGGCGTAGTGATCGGGATTGATGGTCTGAATCAGCACGATGCCGGGAGTTTGCGCCGCGGCCGGCACGGCCCGCGGCCTGGGTGAGAAGCTGGAAGGTTCGTTCCGCGGCGCGAAAATCCGGCAGGCCGAGCCCGAGTCGGCGTTGACGATGCCCACCAGCGTGACGTTCGGAATATCGTGTCCCTTGGCGATCATCTGCGTGCCCACCAGAATATCGTAGTCGCCGGCGCGAAAGGCTGAAAGGATGGTTTCATAATCGTGCTTGCCGCGCACCGTGTCGCGATCCAGGCGCGCGATGCGGGCCTTCGGGAAATGCCCCGTGCAACTCCTCCTCGACGCGCTCCGATCCGAAGCCGAGGAACTGGATGTACTCGCTATCGCACTTGGGGCAGCGCTCCGGGACGCGCTCGGCGTAGTTGCAGTAATGGCACAGCATGCGGCGGTCGCGGCGATGGTAGGTCAGCGTGACGGAGCAGTTCGCGCATTCGATGCGCTCGCCGCAGGCGCGGCAGGCGACGAAGCTCGAAAAGCCGCGGCGGTTGAGCAGCAGCATGGTCTGCTCGCCATTGTTGAGCCGCGCGTCGACCGCCTCGATCAGCGCGCGCGAAAAGGTCGCCTGCTTGCGCGTTTCGAGGAACTCCTGGCGCATATCGATCAAGGTCACCTGCGGCATGGGACGCTGTTCGATGCGCTCCGGCAAAGCCGAGACGGATATACTTCCCGGTGCCGGCGTTGTAGCGGGTTTCGAGACTGGGCGTGGCGGAGCCCAGCATCGACGACGGCGCCGGCGTTGCGGGCGCGCATCACCGCGACGTCGCGGCCGTGGTAGCGCGGGGTTTCCTGTTGCTTGTAGCTTTGATCGTGCTCCTCGTCGACCAGAATCAGGCCCAGATTTCGAACCGGCGAGAAGACGCCGGAGCGCGTCGCGACCACAACGGAAGCCTCGCCCGAGCGAATCCTGCGCCATTCCTGGGCGCGTTCGGAATCGTGAAACGCGGAGTGGAGAATGGCGACCCGCCCCGCGAAACGCTGATGAAATTGCCCCGCCACCGCCGGTGTCAGACCGATTTCGGGAACCAGCAGCAGCGCGCCGCAGCCCAGCGCGAGCGCCGCTTCGATGGCGCGCAGATAGACTTCGGTTTTGCCGGAGCCGGTCACGCCTTCGAGCAGGAACGGCTGAAAACGACGTTGCGCGAGCGCTTCGTGGATCTGCTCGAAAGCCGCCTGCTGATGCGCGTTCAGCCCGTGCGGCGCGCGCATCGGCCCGCTTGCCGAATGCACGGCTTCCAGGACCAGCCGCACCAGGTTCAGACGCGCGAGCGCCCGGGCGGCGGTGCTGGCCTTGGCGAATCAGCTTTTCGACTTCAGCGAGGTTGTGCGAGCCCGGATGCAGTTCGAGATAGGAGAGCAGTTCGCGCTGCGGCTTGGGGAGCTTTTCCGCCCGGCTGAGAAATTCCACACGCAGACGCGCGGAGGACGCGCGCAAAGGATCGCGCTCGCGGGCGACGTCCTCCACCTCCACCAGCCCGTCGCTGCGAAGCGACCGCAAAATCGCGAGCGCGCCGGGGAATTTTGACGTAAGGGAAGTCTCGGTGAGCGAGCGGGCGTCGAGCGCGCGCAGGATCTGCGAATATCCGTCGTCCTCCGCGCCCTCCCCTAAATGCAATTGACGCGCGGCGTCGCGGCCGTCGGCGGTGAGGGTGTAGATTTTCCCGCGGCGCAGCTCGCCAGAAAGAGGCGTCATGGCGCGCAACGTCTCGCCGAGCGGCGCGCAATAATATTCGGAAATCCACTGGCCGAGTGCCAGAAGGTCGGCGTCGAGGACCGGCTCCTCATCGAGCAGTTTCAGGATTTCCTTCACCGCACCGCCCGGCGGAGCGTCATGCAGGCGCATAATCACGCCGCTCAGCTTGCGCTTGCCAAAGGGCACGAGCACGCGGCATCCGGTCTGCGCCCTCTGCCGGACGGCCTCGGGCAGGGAATAGGTGAACAGTTGATCGAGCGGAACGGGCAGACTCACGTCGCAGAACGCGGGACCGGCGTCACTGATTTGACGGTTGCGGCGTGGCTCCGCATCGGCGTGCGCCGGGCGGAAAATGAGATCTCCGGACATGACGGGGGCGATTCATTTCCAATGTCGCACGGATGAGCGGGACGCGCCTGCTCGTTTTAGGTTCGCGGTTCTGAAATCGCCTTCTATGCGCTGGCCCGCGCGCTCCGCGTTTCCGCCACGAGGGGGCTGACGTCGACGAATTCCTCGAACGCCGTCACCTTTCCGTCGCGCACGGTGAAAGCGTGCGACCAGCGGGCCTCGACGGCCCGGCCCGTCGCGTTCACCCGGCACGTCTCGTCTCCGATAGCGATCACACGATCTCCCTGCGCGATAAATTCCTTCGGCTCGAAGCGAGTGATATCGACGAGCGCCGTGAGCGTTTGAAAGAACTCGGTGACGGCCGCGTGGCCGCGTCGCGTGCCCGCCGTGGGAAGATCGGCTGGTCCCGGCGTGACCCAGGAGATTTCGGGATCGAAAAGCGTCAACAACGTGGCGATGTCTCCGCGCCCAAACGCTTCGTAGCCGCGGCGAACCAGAGCCAAGTTTTCTTGTTCGTGCATGGGTAACTCCTTGGAAAAGGTCGAGCTATCAGAGTATAATCTAAAGTTGCTGGAAGCGAGGAAACTATGCGTATAGCTGTGCTCGGACTGATCGCGTTGAGCGGGTTGGCATGGGCCGCCCCGGATTTGAACGAGGATTTTGACGCTTTGAAAGCGGCCGTCGAGGGCAAGGACGCGGGCAAGGTGAAGACGCTCGCGCCGGAAGTTTCGAAGGAATCGCGCGCGATCGTGACCAAAGGTACGGACGCGGCCGACGTGATCGAATTCGCCAAGGGCGCCGACGAATACTCCGAATACGCGCTGTCGATCGCCGCGGTGCAGGCCAGCGATCCGGCGACGACCATTGAACTCGGCGACATCCTGCTCGCGCAGAACAATAAGAGCAAGCACGTCGACACGATCGCGTCCTCCTATCTGGCCGCGCTCTCCAAGCAGGGCACGGCAAAAACCCTGGCCGGCGCGCAGAAAATTCTGGCAGGCCGTCCCGAGAACGAAGACGCGCTGTACTACGCGACCGGAGCGAATCCGTCCTTTGCGGGCAGGCTGATCGCGGTGATGAGCAAGAAAGCCAAGCCCGAAGGCGTGAGCGATGCGGACTGGACGAAGAAGAAGGATGCGTATCTCGGTGTCGGATATTTTTATGGCGGAGCGGGCGCGTGCGGCCGTCAGGCGTGGGCCGAGTGTGAGCGCGACATGAAGGCGGCCGAGCCGCTGGTGAAGGGTGGAGAACTCGGAAGCACCTATTTTTATCTGGGGCTCGCCAACTACCAGCTCGGCAAGATCACGCAGGATCGCACCAAAATCCAGGCCGGTTTGAAATACAGCCAGCAGGCCGCCGGAATTCCCGGTCCCATGCAAGGGCAGGCGAGCACCAACGTCGCCGCCATGAGCAAGGAACTGGGCGTCGCGGCGAAGCGCTAGTCATCAGCACACAATTAGCCCCGCGCTCACGCACGGGGCTCCTCCGGCTCCGGAACCCCGCCCGCGAAAATACGATGAGCCCCATGCGTAAGCTTGGGGCTAAGTCGGGCGCGCAAAGTCAGCCAACGAATCGCGCCTTGGGGGCTCTCCGAGAGAAACTGACCCGCGACCGCTTCTGAGGCTTTGTATTCCCGTGCGGCCGTATTTCTAGGCCTGCGACGCTGGCGCCGAGCCTTCCTTGCGGGCCAGCTCTTCTGAAAGGATGATCGCGTCGGCCAGGTCTTTCATCGGCCTTCGCAAGCGGCGGCTCTCATTGCGCATGCGCAGATAGGACTCTTCTTCCGAAAGCCCGTGGCGCTTCTGCAAAATGCCTTTGGCGCGCTCCACCGCCTTGCGCGTTTCGAGCTGCCGCTTCATCTCGGCTGTTTCCTCCGTCAGCCGGGCGTTCTCCTCCTCCAGGAGACTCTTGGCGATGGCACTACCCATCTGCTCGCCAATGAAAGATATCGTCGCGATTTCCTCGGGCGTGTGTTCGTGTTTGGAGCGATGGTGCACGTTGACGACGCCGATCGCTTTGCCTTTGTTGACCAGCGGGACCGAGAGGAACGCTTCGTACGTGTCCTCGATCAGCGCGGGGAAAATCTTGAACCGCGAATCCGCGGCCGCATTCGCGCTCAGCGCTACCGGCGACTGATGCTCCGCCACCCAACCGGTGACGCCCTCGCCCATCTTCATGCGGAGATTTCCCAAATCCCGCGCGTGCGGCACGAGCGAAGCGCGCAGCACAAACTCACCCGTCTCCGATTCCACCAGGTACACCAGGCACGCGTCGCAACCCGACACACGCGCCGTAAGGCCGACCACTTCGCCCAGCATTTCGTCGAGCGATAACTCAGAGCTGACGATCCCGCTTACGCGGTGCAGCACGGATGCATCATACTGACGTGGTTCCATAGTCTGATGTGGTTCTATAATCTCGATAGCCATACTCGAGCGTACGGCCCCGCGTGCCGCCCGGTCCAATTAAAACTTTCTATCGAGTGGATTTAGGGCGATACCCGTTTATATCTTTTTTACACCTTTTTGATCTTCCGTTTACAGCCTTCTTTCCACCCTTTTCTGGGCGGGCCAGTTCTCGCATATAATCAAGGCATTATGAGACACGAATGGGTAGCCAAGCGCGAGGGCGATAAAATTCGCACGCAGATCCATTACGCTCGACAACACCGGGTTACGGAAGAGATGGAGTACGTCGCCCGCCGGGAACGGCTGGCGCCTGAAACCGTGCGCGATGAAGTGGCGCGCGGCCGGATGATCATTCCGGCCAACATCAACCACAAGAACCTGGAGCCGATGTGCATCGGCGTGGCCTCGCTGTGCAAGGTCAACGCGAACATCGGAAACTCGGCGACCACGTCGAACATCGATGAGGAGCTCGAAAAGCTGCGCTATTCAGTACGCTACGGAGCGGACACGGTGATGGACCTGTCGACCGGAGGCGACATCCCGCGTATCCGGCAAGCGATCATCGACGAATCCCCCGTGCCGATCGGCACCGTGCCGCTCTACGAGGCGCTCGCGCGCGTACGCCGCGTGGAAGATCTCAATATCCGGGTGATGCTGGACGTCATCGAGGAACAGGCGCAACAGGGCGTCGATTACATGACGATCCACGCCGGAGTCCTGGTACAATACATCCCTTTGACGACGCGACGCATCACTGGCATCGTCAGCCGCGGCGGGGCCATCTTAGCCGAGTGGATGGTGAAAAATCATAAGCAGAATTTCCTGTACGAATATTTCGAGGATATCTGCAAGATCTTCCAGAAGTACGATGTGACGTTTTCGCTCGGCGACGGTCTGCGTCCCGGCTCGATCGCCGATGCGAGCGACGCGGCGCAGTTCGGCGAGCTGACCACGCTCGGGGAATTGACGCGCATTGCTTGGAAACATGACGTTCAGGTGATGATCGAAGGCCCGGGGCACATCCCCATGGATCAGATCCAGATGCAGGTGGAGAAGGAAAACGAAATCTGCCAGGAGGCTCCTTTCTATACGCTCGGGCCGCTGGTCACCGATTTCGCGCCCGGCTACGATCACATCACCTCGGCGATCGGCGCCGCGATGATCGGCTGGTACGGCGCGTCCATGCTGTGCTACGTGACGCCGAAAGAGCATCTGGGCCTGCCCAATCGCGAGGACGTGAAGCAGGGACTGATCGCTTATAAAATCGCCGCGCACGCGGCCGATATCGCCCGGCATCGCCCAGGCGCGCAGGATCGCGACGATGAGCTCTCCCGCGCGCGCTTTGCTTTTGATTGGAAAAAGCAGTTCGCCCTCTCGCTCGATCCTGAAACCGCGCAGGCCTATCACGACGAGACGCTCCCCGAAGAGGGCTTCAAGGACGCCGCGTTCTGCTCCATGTGCGGTCCCAAGTTTTGCTCGATGAACCATTCGAACAAGACGCAGGAGTTCACCGAAGAGGAAGCGCAGGCCATTCTCACGCAGATTTCGAAACCCGAAATCGCCCACGCGGCAGGGGACTAGTGGCCTGTCGCCGAGAAATCGTTAGCACAGCTCGTGGCGCACGCACTCATGCGTGCTGTGTCGAGACTTCCGCAGGATCCGTTCCGGACTTCTCGACACCTGTTGTGGATTGAAAACAGGAGCCCAGGCGTCGGCACGAGTGCCGACGCGGCACGCATGAGTGCGTGCGCCACGATTCGGGCATAGTAACGAACTCGCTGCGACGGGCCACTACGACGGCAAGGGAGCGGAAACCGTAGCGCCGACGAGCGGTGCGCGTGACTGTCTTCGAGATATCGGGCCGGGATCGAGAGCGGGCTCGCCAGCAGTTTCGATGGAATCGCGGCTAGCGAGGAGTGTGCCGGCCGCGGATCACCACAACGACCAGTTTCCGCCCCACAGGACCCACACGGCGATCAGCGCGTTAGTGACGCTGTGGGCTACCATCGCGTCGCCGATCCGCCCGCGCCATTTTTGGACGCCCGCATAAAGAAGTCCGGCCGCGGTGCCCGCGATCCAGCGATCGCCGTGCATGAATCCAAAAGCGACCGACGATCCGGCGACCGCAAGCCAGGTCCAGCGCTGGAAGCTGACGGATTCGAAATCCGCGGCGATGAGGCGCCGGAGCAGAAATCCGCGAAATGCGAGTTCCTCCGCGATCGGCACGGTCACTACGGCGGCCAGCGTACGGAACGTAAGCCATGCGATGCGCGCAGGCTGAGAAAGTGCGGCAACTCCTGCCGCGATTCCGCTCTCCCGCGGGATTCCTGCGAATCGATCCAAGCCGATCCACAGCAGGAAAACCACGCCGCCCGTGAGCGGGGCCGCCCAGCCGAAGCTCCAGTCCAACCGGGAATAACGCTTGCGATACATCCACAGCGCCGCGCCGGCCGCGATAAAACGCAGCGGATACATCCACTCGAAGGTGCCGGATGCCGCACGCGAAATCATGCCTGCGGCCAGGATCGCGAGGAAGGGAACCAGGTAGGCTGCCGGAGGATTGTCGGCGGCCGCGGATTCCTCGGGGGTCCTCTGCTCCCGCGCCACGTCCCCGGCTTCAACGGAAACTCCGGGGATGCGATGGGCCACGCTCGCAAGGCCAAGCGCTACGGCGTTGAACGCGAGCCAGCCTGCTTGCGAGTGGAATCCACCGAGAGCCACACCGGGCGCGCCCGCGTTCCCGATCAGGATCAGACCGGTGATGCGAACGGCGTTCAATAGGAACATCAAACCCATGCCGGCCGGGATCAGCAACAGAGCCGCGGGGAATTTATAATTCTTGCGGAAATAACCGAGCCAGATCACGCCGAACATCAGCATGAGGCCCATGCCCTCCAGGCCCGAGCAGGCCGGCGCGATTTGGACGGAAAAGGCTTTGGTGCCGAGGGTCCACGACGCGGGGTCGCTGACGACCGCGGATACAAACGGACGCAGCAGGAGTTGCACGAGTGCGAAGGTGGTTGCGGTCGCGGGCTTCCATAACCGCTCACTACCGGTGACCAGCAGGGGCGTGACGGCGGCCGCGCCCGCCGCGTAGATCCACGCCGCTCCTGTGTCGCGCAGCAGGCCGCGAACGATCTTCGGCGGAAAGAAGAAAAATATCCCGGTCGCGATTCCGAGCACGCCCGCGCTCAGCCATCCTATGGCGGCCAGGTTCTCAAGGCCGTTTCTCGAAGCGCCGAAAACTAACGGTGACAGGAACGCGAATACGGCCATCGAGCAGGCATGAGCCGCAAGGAATGCGCGCTGAAAGGGAACTCCTGCGAGTTCATCGCTGACGCGCGTGAGCACGGCTTTCGCGGTGGCAAATCCAAATGCCAGAAAGACAGCAGCAAACACGACGACGGCTTGCAGAATCGCGGGGCCGAACGTGCCGATCGCGCCGATAAATCCCGCCCGCCCGTTTAGCGCTCCCGTATCCAGCCGGATGGAGATCACAATCAGCTCCGCCGCGAAGAGCGCGATCAGGAAAGCGATGCGGTAAGCCAGATGGGAGGGGAACGGATATTTAACCGAGGGGGTCGCGGGGAGGGGCAGCGTAGCGGAAGGGTTCATGAGCGAAAGACGAGGGAACGGGCACCGTTTCCAGTGCCCCCTCCAAAAGACGGGACGAGCCGTCTACTTCTTCCAGCGGCTCTTCGTAACCAGAAGAACGCCCGAGAGCAGGAGTATTCCGCTCGTGGCCGTCCCACCGTCAATCTCAGGAACCACACTCGCCATCGCCGTGCCCGCCACGCCCATGACGAGAAACAACATTCCCAGCATCTTCATTATTGAACCCTCTCCTTGTGAATTGAATTTGTGATCGAACTGCACGTACAATCGGCGCACAGCGTTGGTTGCGACTCGAGACGAGGCCGTCCTGAGCCGGCTGTGCGAACTTTGCGGAGCGCTGCCTCTTGAAACGGCGCTACCGCTGCCTCTGGAAGCGGCGCTGGCGCTACTTTTTGAAGCGGCTCTTCAGTACGAGGAGAGCGCCCGAGACCAGACAGATCGCGCTTGCGGCAGTACCGCCGTCAACTTCCGGAACCCCCACTGGGATAGCCATCGCGGCCCCCGACATACCGACCAGAATCAGAACGAACCCGGCAATTTTCATATGTGGCTCCAGTTCAGAGGGTAGCTACGGCTGCGACTGTATGGCAATTCATTAGCCAAGCCTGACCCTAACTTTTGCCAATAGCCAAAAGATTTCGATCCGACTGAAAGAATGGAGCTTGCCCGACACGGCCGAGGCCGTTGCGAAAGTCCGGTCCGGAAGTTTGGGTCCAAAAGCGTGGTGAGAAGTCTGAATGTGTCGGATTTTGTGATTCACCCGCGGCTCGGCCAAGGCCCCGGGGGCCGCGCCAATCCCTTGACGCCCAAGTCGTCAGGTTCTTGAGTTTTTCATGCGGTAGTCTTCCATTATTTCAGCAGTTTGCGCGTGGTGAGAGGCGTGCAATGCATACCGCATGAACGTTCTCGCGAATCTTTCCTCTACGTACCGGGAGTTCCTGACCGGGGGCCCGGGTACGAGCGCCGGCAAAATGAACCGAAGCCGGGGCCCCGCACTCCCATCGAACGCGGGGTCGCCCTACGTAGAAATGATCAGAAATCTTCAAACGCTTCGCCAGGCCGATCCCGCACTCTACAACCGGGTGAAGCGCGAAGCCGTCGCGTCTCTCGAAGCCGCGACGCGCGCCGCGAGCGCCGCATTCGATATTCGGCAGCTCGTTCCACGCCGCCGGACGGAATGGTGGCACTGGGCCGGAGCCCGGCTGAATCGCCTGGCGTACCACGTGTTCCCGGGATTTGGCGAACCCTTGTCGCCGCGCTCGCGGTGGTAGGCGCTTCGCTCCCGCGGAGACCGGCCGCCAGGATCTCAACCGGCAACGTCAGGAATCTGTCACCGCGAAGTCCCGCTCGGCAAACCCGCGAGGCAAATCGTTGATCCGCCACACCCGTAGCTTGGTGGGCGAATTGCTTTGAGAGCGCTATCCGTGTCCTCACCCTCCACCACTCCGTCCACCACCGATCGAGACGTTTCGCGCCTCTCCGGCACGCAGGCCGCCCGGACGCCCGTCGACCGCTGGATCCTGGCGGGAATGGCGATTGCGCTCGCAGCGACGGTCGCGGGAATCGCCTCGACCGGTGTGAGCCTCCGCTATTTCCTCCAGCCGACCGCGGCCTGGATCGTTCTGGGTGGAACGCTGGGCGTGACGCTGGTGACCACTCCTCGCGACTCGCTCGTGCATGCCATCCGGCGCGTGATCGGACTGATGCGCCAACCCTCGACGGATCGAGAGGAGTTGCTCGAAGAAGTGATTTCTTACGTCCGCATCGCGCGGGTTCAGGGGATGCTCGCGATCGAGCCGGCGATCGCCGGGGCGAGCCACAGTTTTCTGCGGGAGATGCTCACGCTCGCGATCGAGCTGAAGAGCCGGAGTGAATTTCAAAGCTCGCTCGAGACCAAGCTGCGCCTGCGCGAGAGGCAGGGCGATGCGGACGCCAAAGTCCTGGAAGTGGCGGGGGGATTCGCGCCGGCGATCGGCGTGATCGGCACGGTGGTGGGTCTGATCGACGTGCTCCGGCAGTTTTCCAACATGAATTCCGTGGCTCTGGGCATCGGGACGGCTTTCGTTTCGACCATGTATGGGCTGACGCTGGCGAATCTGATTCTTCTCCCGGCCGCGCATCGCATCCGGGCAAGTGTGGCGGAAGCATTCGAGATCGAGGAAATGATTATCGAAGGCGGACTGTGCCTGATCGACAGCACGCATCCGTCGCTGGTTCGGGAGCGCCTCAACTGCTTCCTGCGGCCGGGAATCAAGGAAACCAAGCTCCCGTGACGAAGCCCGCGTATCTGCAGCGCGATGCTCATGCGAACGGCAGGGATCGCTGGATGATCAGTTACCTGGACGTACTGACGATTCTGCTGATCCTGTTCGTCGCCCTGGCGGCGCATCTGCAAAGCGCGCCTAAAATCGCGGATTCGAAAAAGCCCGATGCGCCGGTGCAGGATATGCCAGTGCGGGACGCGCCGGTTCCTGTAGCTTCCGTTTTGACCGCCGCAGCTCCGTTTCCCGCGCCGAACGCCGGTCTGGCTTCGATCGAGCATGACCTCGAAGGCCATGGTCTCGACGTCCAGCTCGAGTCCCGCGGAGTTGTGGTCAGCCTTCCACAAGCCCTGCTGTTCCGGCCGGGCGACGACCGCATTAACGCGGACGCGCTGGAGACGCTAAGCGCGATGGGACAAGTGCTCCGAGGGATTCCGAATCATGTGAGCCTGGTGGGCCACGCGGACACAATTCCCATTCACAACCGCCGGTTCGGCAGTAACTGGGAACTCGCGGCGGCGCGGAGTCTGCGGCTGCTGGAACTGTTGAGCACCCGGTATGGAATCGATGAGTCGCGGCTTTCGGTCGAAAGCTATGGCTCCTACGATCCTAAGAGCACGAATGCCACGCCGGACGGCCGCGCGATCAACCGGCGCGTCGAGGTCGTAATCCGGGACGCTGCGCCTCGCGACAGGCAGTAGGACGCGGCTCCTGGCTCCAGACGAACCTTCAGACGCGAGCACCTCCCGTGCACAAATTTCCGCGCACACTTACGGAGTTCCGCGAATGCCCCAGAGTTCCAACGAATGAACAACGACAGCGTGCGTGAACAACGGGCGTTAAATCGCGCCGGCGGAGCGGCTTTCGCGCACCCCGCCTGATCCCGGCTTTCCTAACGGGATGCTGAGAAAGGCCCAAATCCGCTTGCTGGCGCGCGCGGCTCAGAAACGTGCTCGCGTGTTTGCGGGCATTTACCGAGCCGCGGCCGCGAGGGAGCCGTAGCATCCATAGCCTTTTTCGTCACCACGCTAGGCGCGGAGGCCGTAGTAGTTCGCCGTCGAAGTGATGTCCGGCCCGTGCTCGCTTTGCATCAGGCTCAGAAGATCCAGGGGGCGCGTCGGAGCGGACTCCAATCCGATAGCGGACGGATTGACCACTCGGCGCAGGCGTCCCGACTCGACCAGATATTGCTTGTTGTCGGCGCCTTGTAACAACTCTCCCTCTTTCGCTTGAACGTTCGAACTCAAGCGGTCAAACGGCATGCCGAGTCCGTCCAGGATTCCGTTGTCGAAACCTTGCAGGCCGGCAGTAGGCATCTGGTTGCGATGAATCCGCCACAAGAGCTGCTCTCTCGCCGCGACCGCGCCGTCCCAGGTAAGGCTCTCCGCGATAGCGCGTCCGTTGCGAGCGAGGCGCGCGCGAAGTTCTGGCATGCGGACCAATCCGTCGAGCGCGATCACGAAGTCTGAGACGACGCGCGGACGGACGACGATCGCGGTGTGGCCGTCGATGGCGTAATCTTCGGTGCCGTAAGGAGTGGTGATCACCGATGTGCCGCAGGCCATCGCCTCGATCGGAGGCAGAGGGAAGCTCTCATACCAGGAGGGGCACAGCACGATATCGCTTTCCGCGTACAGCTTGCTCAGCTGCTCGTGGCCGAGCGCTCCGTGAAACTGATACGGCGCGATTTCATTCTCCGGGCCGAAAACCGGATGCGGGAATCCATACACGTGCCAGGCGATCTTGTTGGGATAGCGCCGCATCAGTTCGTGCATGGCCGGAACCGCATCCTGAAATCCCTTCCATTTTTCCGGACGGCAATATGTGACCACGCGGATCACGCCGTCGCGCTCGCTCAGCTTCGGACGGGGTTGGAACGTCATGGTATCGATTCCATGCTGCACCACGGGCACGGTTTCGCCGAACCGGCGGCGAAACTCGTTCGACAACCACGTGGAGTTGGCGATCCGGTAGACCGGCATCTGGAACGTATTGCGGCACAGCATTTTGATCAGCGGATTGCCCTGGAGTCCCGAGGATGGCTGGGAATCCTGCGCGAAGAAAACTTCGTCGTAGTGCTGCGGAAAGTGGACCGGCTTGCCTTTCCCGGACTGCCACGCGGGAATGATGCCCTCCCAGTTGGCGGCGATAATCAGATCGGCCTTCGGAATCGCGGGCGTGACCAGATGCATGTAGGCCAGGAAGAAGCGCATTTCGCCCAGATAATCGCGCGGCGTTTTGCTCAAGAAGTGATAGGGGAGCGACTCACGCCGGGCGGTCGTGTCGTGGTGAATGGGAATGTCGATGTCGAGGCGGGGAAACGGCTCATTCTCCAGCCACAGAAATCGCGGCCATGTGGTCAGCGAGACTTCATGTCCGCGGGCCTGGAAGCGGCGGGCGTATTCCAGGATGCAAGCGGCGCCGCCCGTCCGAACGCTCGCGGTGGGGCCGAGGATAAAAGTCATGGATAAATGCGGCTTCTTGGCAGCGGGCTGTACGCGGACGGCGGGAGGAACTTGCACGCTCGGAGCGGGCGTGGACGCGGACGCCGGAGGCACTTGCGGTTTGACGTCAGAGATCTGGGCGGAGGCACGGACGGCGGAGGCGTGGTGCCGGGAGCCTTGTTTTTCGACGCCGATGACCACTGCGAATCCGTTGCCGACTTTGTCGTCGACGTCCTGGACCGCTAAAACGGGCCAACCCAGCCACTGAATCACTTCAACAAGGTCCTCGGTGATCCACACGGAACAATGCGCGGCGTCGGGATCGGGACCGATGCCCGTAGCATGCCGCTCGATCAACTCGGCGAGCGTGGTGCGCGGGCGTTCGCGATCGAAAGTGCGTTCCTTGTGCGGAGCGATGACGAAGATGTACCCGCCGGGGCGGACAACGCGGTGCCATTCCTTGAGCGCCTTGATCGGATCGGAGAAATGCTCGATGACGTGCGAGTTGATTACGAAGTCGACGCTCGAGTCGGGGAGCGGCAACTTATCGCCGGGCGAGACGATATCGACCGGCAGATATTCGCCGCAGATTTTGATCTCTTCCTGTTTGAACACCGTGATGTCTCCGCAATAATCGACATTCCGGGTCTTGAGGCCGAAGGAATTATGCGCGGATCCGCCGATTTCGAGTCCTTCGAGACCATCCAGAAACTGGTGAGCAAGTGCGCTTTGTTTGAATTTCATCGAACTATCCTTTGAAGACCTATCCTTTGCGTTAACGTTGCAGAACCGCCGTGCCTTCGATTTGTTCTCTATCGATCTGATCTCCGTTCGGCTTCGGAAGGCCTGAACTTCCGGCTTCCGCGTACGGAAATGGGTTGTAGCTCTGGTTCACCCGATCCGGTTGTAAAAGAGTCGGCTCGGAGCGCCCCAACACGATGCGGTCGGCAACTTCCACTCCCTGCATAAAGGAATGGTCCTGATTGCTGACCTCATATTTCCACGCGCCAAAACGGCCGCGCGAATAAATCTCCATGCATTCCAAAGCCGGAAGCACGTGGCGCAGAATCGAATTTCGCTCGAGCGACGGCGTAGGATAGCCGGGCTCGAGCGTGGTGCTCCACCGGCTCACAATCGCGTCCTCGTCCGGAATCAAGCCGATGGTTTTCATCTGCGCGATCACCTGCTCCAGCAGACGCCCGCGGTCCCTGGGAAAATGCTCGGTTTCGGAAACCTCCGCCATCAAAGACCAGGTCTCGCCGGGCGCGGGAACGTTATGCGGGCTGTAATTGCTGAAGAGCGTGACGCGATAGAAGCTGCTTTCGGGTCCCGGGAAATACATCCAGCACATTTTTCGAATCGACTCCGGCGGCTGGCCGCGCATCCCGATTCCGATGACGTGCACGTTCGACGACTTCAACCGCCGCGCTCCCGTCAGTTCCGGATCCCGCAGCGTGGAGCAAAGCCAATTGAGCGGCGCAGTATTGATCAAGTGCCGGTACGGCAGTTGTTCTCCTCCGGCGAGGGTAACCACGCGCTGCGCCGCGTCAACCGACAACACGCGCGAGGACATCCTCAGATGGGCCGCGGGAATCCGGGCGCCGAGAGAGCGCCAGATCGCGCCCGTACCGCCGCGCAGAGGAAATCGAAAGCGCCGGTTCGGTCCCCAGGAAACTTGATCCTCACGGAGACAGATGGCGCGCAGAACATTCTCGAGCGACGCGATCGCGACGCGCTCGCCGACCCATCGATAATCCATCTGTTCGAGCGGATGCGCCCAGACCTTGAGATTGTAAGGAACGAGGAACAGATCCGCGACGCCCGGTCCGAACGTGGCCAGGATCCAATCGCGAAAGTTGTCGGAGGGCTGGCGGCTCGGATTGCGATGAACGGCCAGAATTCCTTCAACCGCGCGCCACTGATCCGCCGGATCGAGCCGGTGCAAATTATTTTGGAACGGATAAGGAATGAATCGGTCGTTGAACCAGATCCAGCTTTCGCGATCGTGCCACAGCCACTGCTCCGGCGCGAAGGCGAGGTCCATGTACTCGTCGAACTTCTGGTAATGCGAAAACTGAACGTGCCCGCCGAGGTCCCAGGTGAAGCCCTGCGGGTCGCGGTAGGAGGACGCGAGACCGCCAGGCGCATCGGCGGCGTCGATCACGATAAAATCCCCGCAGCCGAGCTCGAGCAGGCGAAGCGCCGCGCCGATTCCCGTGGGTCCCGCGCCGAGGATGACGATTCCCGGAGTCAATAGGCCTCCTGGAAAGATTCCTCAATCCCGCTGGTGCAGAATCGATCTCCCGCGAGGGTTTGTTCCCACAGTTCGACATTCTTTTCGATATTGCGGTGCGTTAAGACCCATTCGCGCTGCTCGCGCAAAAGCTTTCCGCGATCCGCCTGCACAAGCTCTTCGAGTTTGCGTTTCCAGGAATCGCGATTGTTTTTCGCGGTGAACGAAACTTCCGCGCTATACGGCAGGACGTGGGAGGCGAGTGTAACGGCGCCCGACATCGCATACTCGTAATACTTGATGCAGCTCTTGTTGCGATTGAAAGCATCGTCGAGCAAAGGGGCGATGCCCGCGTCCAGACGCAAATCGCAAACCTTTGCGGGATGTTGATCGATGGGCACGTTGGGGTGAAATTCGTAGCGGATTCCCGCGAGCTTGGCCATGAAGTGCTTGATGGATCGCCCCAGCGGCTTCTCGAAAAACGCGTCTCCCCAGCGGGCCTGAAGGACCGCGACCAGCTCGTCAAGGCTCGACTCCGTGCAGATTCCCTGCAACACAAAAAGGAAGGGGATCTTTTTCTGAACGTCGCGAACCGCGTCCAAGGCCACGGCGAGGTCCGCAAAATGGGTGGGACTTCCCGACCAGCCGATGCGTGGTTCGCCTGCTTCTCTGGGCAGGCAGGTCCATTCTTCGGGATCGATGCTGTTGGGGATCACCGTGACCTGGGGGTTCCACTTGCGTAAATACGCGGCCAGCGTCTCGGTGGTCGTGGTGACCACATCGGCCGAGCGCATCAGAAATTCGTATAACGAAAGCCGGGATTGAACGGCTTTATAGTTTAGGTTTTCCGGCGGGACAAGGTCCAGGGCGTCGTCTGTGTCAAAAACGATTCTGATGTTGTTCTGCTTGCACCATTCGACGACTTTGACGGCCTGGGGAAAATGCGCGCGATACAGCACCAGGACATCCGGCGCGTCGTAGTGCGATTGGTTCGAAAGAATCTGGACCTGATGGCCCCGGCGGCTGAGGTATTTGGCGGGGATGGCGCCCCTCCACCGGTAGCAACCGCTCTGCGTTTCGGTCAGAAGACAAATTTTCACAGCTGCGATTCCTCCCGCTCCGGGCTGGTCCGCACCCACTTTGAAATGAAAGATTCCGCGGCCGTGTTCTCGAGTTCGCGATCGTGCAGATAGTTCCACGCGGCTTTGCGTCTGTGCTTCAGGTTCTCCACCGTCTTGCACTCCTTACGGGCCTGCAACACGCGTTTGCGCTGCTCGGCGAGCAGTTCTTCATACTTCTTGCGGCTTGCGAGCAGGGAAAGCTTTTCGTGACGAAGTCGCAGCTGGAAGGCCGCGAGCGCGCGAAATTCCGATCCTTCGGTCGAGGCTTGTCCCAACAGTTTTGCTCCCGCGTTCAGTTCGGCGACGATCAACGCGTTCTCGCGGCGGATGACCTCCGCGAGCTTATTCTGAATGGTGGAAAGCTTCTCCTCTTCGGTTCGCACCTGAAGCGCGCGCCAGTCGAGGACCCGTTGCAAGGGAAACGTAAACGCCTTCATGCGAGATCCTTCATGACAAGGTGATCGCTCATGACAAATCCTTGGCGAGCGCGAGCAGACTGTTTCGCGTTTCGTCGAGAGGCGAGAAAGTTTCCGAATCCTGGCGCAGGAACTGGAGAATCTGCGGGCGGTGACGGATGCTGCGGTCAAGGACCGGATTCGCGCCCTGGACGTGCGCGCCCAACTGGATCAAGTCCGCGGATTGCTGATAGGTGGCGAGGGCCTCGCGCACGCGGCGGTTCGCGGAGACTTCCTCGGGTGTGACGACTTTGTCGGAAAGCCGGCTGACCGAGCTCAGTACATCGATGGCGGGATAGTGGCCGGCGGAAGCGAGATCGCGCGAAAGGATGAAATGTCCGTCGAGAATCCCGCGCGCAGCGTCGCAAATGGGCTCGTTGAAGTCGTCGCCTTCCACGAGGACGGTGAAAAATCCGGTGATCGAGCCCGTGCCAAAATTGCCCGCGCGCTCGAAAATCTTGGGAAGCAGGGCGAATACGGAGGGCGTGTATCCTTTCTGGCTGGGGGGCTCTCCGGCGGCCAATCCGATTTCGCGCTGCGCCATGGCCAAGCGGGTGACGGAATCCATGACCAGGAGCACGTCGGCGCCCTGATCGCGAAAATATTCGGCGGCGGCCAAAGCCACAAATGCGGCCCGAATGCGTAACGGAGCGGGACGATCGGAGGTTGCCACGACGACCACCGAGCGCTGCATTCCTTCGGGACCGAGTTCATGCTCGAGAAAGGCCCTGACCTCGCGGTTGCGCTCGCCGATGAGGGCGATCACGCTGACCTGCGCGGAGTTTTTGCGCGACATGGTGCCGAGCAGCGTGCTCTTGCCGACGCCGCTGCCTCCGAAAAGGCCAATGCGCTGGCCCTTGCCGCATGCCAGCAGGCTGTCGATGGAACGGACGCCCGTCACCAGGCGCTCCGTAATGTGTTTTCGCTGGAGCGGATTGGGAGGAGGCGCGTAGAGCGGATAGCGCGCGGTACATTCGAGCGGCGCGCCGCCGTCCATTGGCTGTCCGAAGCCATCAAGGACGCGTCCCAGCAGTTCTGGTCCCACGGCGAGCTGCGCGTCCTGCGCCCGCGCGACCACGCGGCTGCCGAGTTGCAATCCGTCTGGTTCGTCGAGAGGCATGGCCAACACCCGGCCATTGCGAAAACCGATTACCTGGGTGCGGATGGTCCGGCCTTCGCCGGCGTCGATTTCGCAAAAATCGCCGATTGCCACGGCGGGGCCTTTCGATTCGATCAGCAATCCGACCGTGGCGGTGACCTGCCCGCTCCAAGGAAGCGGGTCGATCTGATCCAGGTCCCGGATGTAGGGGGCGAGCGCGACTGTTTCGGCGGGTGCCATGGGGTTAGCGATTCTGCGGAAGACGGTTCAGGCGATCGGCCAGCCCGCGTTCAATTTCCTGAAGCTGCGATTCGATGGATGCATCGAGGATGCCCTGCGCGGTCTCAAATACGACGTCGCCGCTGTGCAGCGAAGGATCCGCAACCAGCTCCAATCTATTGGCGTTCGGGAAACGCTCCAGGCACTTGCGAAGAGCCGCTTCCTGGTCGGGATGCACACGCACCCGGGACAATTCCCGCGCCTGCAGTTTTTCGAGCGCGACGTGAATCAGGCCTTCGATCGATTCCGGATCGAGAGTTAATTCGCGATGCAGCACGCGGCGGGCGATGGCGACGGCCAGTTTGAGAAGGTCGGATTCGGCCTCCGCGCGAATGCGCGATCCAAGCGCGCCGAGCGTGGTGAGACTGCGCCCCAGCCGCTCGAGCACGGCTTGCAACTCGGCCGCGGCCTGTTCGCGTCCCGCTGCCGTGCCTTCGGCAAGACCGCGCTGATAGGCTTCCCGTTCGTTTCTTTCGCGATCCTGCTGCGCATCTCGATTGCCATCGGGCGCGGCCAGCGCGGGCCGGGCCTCTTTCATGCGGGCGGCTTTGGACCTTCCGGACAGCGCGGGCGCGGTCGCGCGCCACTGGATCGGGGTGACGATGTCCCGATCGGCGTCGCGCAGAACCCTAGACGACGAATTGGTCATCGCCACCGCCTCCCTTCAGGCTGACGACGCCCTCCGTTTCCAGCTGCCGGATTACCGCGATCACGGCTTGCTGCGCGGCCTCCACTTCGCGGATCTTGACCGGACCCAGGGCCTCCATGTCTTCGAGCAGCATGAGCGCGCCGCGCTGCGACATGCCCTTCAGCAGATGCTGGCGGAGCTCATCGTGAGTTCCCTTGAGGGCGACGGTGAGCTGCCGGCGATCGGCCCGGGCCAGGAGCTCCTTGACGCCGTTAGCGTCCAGATTCATCAAGTCGTCGAAGACGAACATCTTCTGGCGGATCGATTCCATGATTTCGGAATTCTGTTCGCCGATGAGCGTCAGCAGCTCGTTGCTCAGCTCCGAGTTCATCTGGTTGAAGATTTCCGCCACGGCGCGCGGGCCGCCCGAGGGTTGGCGCTTCAGCTCTCCGAGCGATTTCAACTTCTGGCCGATGACCGCGGAGATTTTCTCCACAACCACCGGAGAAATTTTGTCGAGTTTCGCGATCCGCAGAGCGATATCCGCACGCACCGTCTCATCCATCGATGTGAGGACGCTCGCGGACTGAGACGGATTGAGCTGCGAGAGCACGATCGCCACGGTTTGAGGATGCTCGCTTTTCACGAAACGGGCCAGGACCTGAGGCTCCACGTTCTGCAATTGGCGGGTGCTGCGTCCGTCTTCTTCCGCCTCCGGGAGCTGATCGAGATGCTTCTTGCTCCCTTCCGGTCCGAAGGCGCCGGTGAGGATGCGCTTGGCGTAGGCGATGCCGCCGTGGCCCACACGCTGGGCATTCGAGGTCGCCGCGTAAAACTCTTCCAGGATGGATTCGGCTTCCGCCGCCGAAAAAGACGGCAGATTTACGATCGCGCTGCTGACCGCCTGGACTTGTTCGGGACTCAGGTGCTTTAGAAGAGAAGAAGAAGCGTGATCGCCGAGCGCGATCAAGAGAATCGCGGACTTCTGCACTCCGCTGAGCCGGGTGGCGACCGCGGGAGAGGCCATGGACTAGGCCTGCCCTTCTTTGAGCCAGCCGCGCAGCACGCCGGCGCAGATCTCGGCATCTTTCTGCGCGGTATCGCGGAGCTGCTGGGTCAAAGCTTCAAATTTCGCGGGAGCGAGCCCCGGAACGGCGCCCGAGGGAGTCCACGCATCCTGGAGTTGGGTTGCGGGTTTCGGGGGCTCGAGCGCGCCGGCGGCAGAAGACGCTTCGGGCAGAGCATGCGCGACCTGGGCCTGCGCGGCGGGGCGCTTTCTCATTCGCATCAGGACGAAGCCGCAGCCTCCCAGAATCACGACCACGCCGGCCGCTAGTCCGGCCATCAGCTTCGGGTCGGCCTTCAGCTGCTCGAGAGGGGTCTTCGGTTTGGAGCTCGTGTTCGTGCCCGCGACCGGCGTGAGGGCCGCGGGAGGATCCAGATTCATGGTCGATTCGAAGGGCAGGCTTTCCACAATCAGCTGGTCGCCGCGATCCATATTGAGTCCCGTGGCCGCCGCGACCAGATCATGAATCACCTTCATTCGTTCCGGGGTGGGCGGCACCAGCACGCGCTTGGCGGAGGCGCCCGTGCCTTCCCAATGCGCGTCGTGATCGATGAGCACGGAAACGGAGAGCCGTTTGATGGCGCCCTGCGGCAGGACGGTGCGCTTGACGGTGCGGCTGGTTTGGTAATTGATATTTTCGGTTTTGCGCGACGTGCCCGATCCGTTCGTAGGCCGCGGAGCCGCATCCGGAAGGTTAGAGGCCGTTCCCGGAAGGCCACCGGCGGCGCGGCTGGAAGTGGACGTATCTTCGGTTTTTTGAGACGAAGTCATCGCCGAGCGGGTCGGATCGAAACTCTCCTCGCTTTGCTCGCCGCTGGTCAGATCGCATTCGGCGGAAACCGAGGCGCGGAATCGTCCCGCGCCCACCAGAGGCTCGAGCGTCTCGTTGAGTTTGGACGTGAGATCCTGCTCGACTTTATGGCGGTATTCGAGCGCGCCTTCGGAGGCGTCGGTATTGGCGCCGTCCACGCGCTTGGCGCGATTCAGTAAATTGCCGCGCATGTCCAGAACCGATACGGCTTCGGGCGAGAGTCCTTCGACGGCGCTCGAAATCATGTGCGTAATGGCGGGGATCGCGGTCTCAGGCAGTGTCGCGCCCATCCTGATTTTGATCAGCACGCTGGCCTTGGCAGGCTGGCGGGCTTCGCTGAAAACGGATTCCTGGGGGAACGAAATATGCACCCGCGCCTGCTCCACGGCGGCGATCGCCATAACGGAGCGCTCGAGCTCGCCTTCGACGGCGCGGCGGTAGTTGATGCGCTCGGCGAAATCGGTCATGCCGAAATTCGTCTTGTCGAAAATCTCAAACCCGATTCGTCCGCTTTTCGGAACACCGGCGGCGGCCAGATCCAGGCGCAGCTCGGCGACCTTGTCTTCGGGCACCGAAATCGTGGTCCCGCCGTTGGACAGCCGGTACTCCGTGCTGCCTTCCTTGATTTTCTGGATGACCAGCGCCGCGTCCTCGGGCGCGAGCGACGTGTACAAGGGGCGAAAGTTACTCTCGTGCTGCCAGCGCGAGAGCCCGAAGGAGCCCGCGACGACCAGCAGCGCCGAGATCAGGATGGTGATGCGTTGCGGGACCGACAGCATCCCGGCCATTCGTTTCAGTTGATCCATGTTTCGTGCCGGAGATTACATCTGGGTCTTCATGATTTCCTGATACGCGGAAACCACTTTATTGCGAACCTGCATGAACATTTGAAATTCGAGCTCCGCCCGCTGCGTCGCGAGAATCGTGGAGTGCAGATCGTCTCCGTTTCCGGAAAGAAACTGCTGCACCTTCTGGGAGGCGTCGCTGCTCGCGTTCTCCACTTCTCCGATCGCGCTCGAAAGAATGTCTTTGAAAGACGCACCGGCATCCGCTGCCGGCGCAGGCGTAGTTAGCGCCGCGGGCTGGGCGGAAGCCGTCGATTGCAGTTGATTCTGGATCTGGTTGAGGGAAGATTGAATTCCTGAAATATTCATCGGGAAGGCCTTTAGCGGAACAGGTCGAGCGAGCGCTGAATCATATCCTTGACGGCGGAAACGGCGGAGACGTTGGCCTGATAGGAGCGCGAGGCGCCCAGCAGGTCAACCATGTCCTCGGCGGGATTCATGCGCGGATAGGCAACGTAGCCGTCCGCATCCGCGTCGGGATGCCCCGGAAGATAGCGCCGGTCCGGATCGCGCGTATCGGTGACCACGTCGGCGACGCGCACGCCCGTGCCGGATTCCATTTCCGAATCAAACATGGAAGAAAACTGCGCGACCGAGGGATCGGTGGCGAACACCGCGTCTTTCCGCCGGTAGGGACCGCCTTCGTCCGTGCGCGTCGTATCCGAGTTGGCCAGATTTTCGACGAGCAGCTCGGTGCGCTGCCGCTGCGCGGACATCCCCGAGGCGCTGATGGAGAGAGCGGAAAGCAGGTTCATGCGCCCTTGCCTTCCTGAATCGCGGTTTTCACGGAATTCAATTCGGCGCGCGCGAAGTTCGAGGCGATCGAGAACCGTAGAGCGTTTTCCGCCAGCAAACGCGCCTCGCGATCGATGTTGACGTTGTTGCCGTCGGGTTTCACCGCCAGGCCCTGGGTTTCGATCACCGAAGGCGTCTGGCCTTCCAGTGCATTTTCGAACTCCGCTTGAAAATCGATGTCCTGGGTGTGGTAGCCGGGCGTGTCGGCGTTGGCGATGTTGGAGGCGACCAGCTTCTGCCGGGCGCTCAACAGACTCATATAGTGTTCAGAGTTGACGGCGAGAGTCTTGGAACATGGCACAGTGCGGATTGCACGCGCGGTGCCAATCTAAATACTTGATTTAGCGGGGGCTTGTCATCGCCGTGCGGAGCAAGAATTTGACGATTCCGTCGAATCTCTGACGCCCGGCGCGAGCCGGCTCAGGCGTTCAGATTGAAAACTTCCCGTTTGGGCTGGCCGCGCGTATAAGCGCTCTGGCGGCTCAGCAGGATCAGCTTGCCCTGGGCGTGCGAGCGCAAGGAAAGCGTCGTCGTGCGAGCCCATGCGAGAAGCTCCGTCACTTCGGACTGGATCGCGCGCCGTTCGCTCGCGGATGGCCGCGTGCCAGCAGGCTTCCACTTCGCGGCGGTACGCCGCGAGGAGCTGTTCGGCCTCGGCGAAGGCGCCGCGGATACCGCGCTGCGAAACGTTTCAGCCGCCGCTATTACTGATTGCATTCTGAGCCTGGAACAACTGGGTCATGAAAGTGTTCTGCGATTCGAGCGTGGAAAGCAGCGCATCGGCGGCCGACATTTGCGCCGTCAGCTGATTTTGCATGGTGGTGATGCGCGCCTGCGTGTCGGAGATCTCCTGATTATCGGCGGTGATCTGTTTCTGGTTTTGGCGTCTGCTCGGTCGCGAACAGACCGTTGGTTGAATCCGTCAGTCCCTGAATCGCGGTGGTAGCGGAAGCCAGAAACCCGCTTCCCGTACCGGTGCCGAGGAACGCCGCAACGTCGCCCGGATCGGAATGCGGCCACGCTTGCAAACTGGCCTTGATCGAATTGCAGATGTCCGGTACCATCGAACGTCAGACCGAGATCAGTCAGGCTGGTCACCGAACCGCTGCCGCCGGAGAAGTTGGTCAAATCCTGAAGAGTCTGCTGCAAAGAAAAAACGATGCTTTGGCCGCGTAAGGCTCCGCCCGCGGTACCGCGATTGTTGGCCAGTTCATTCGCCGCGTTGTTGTAGGCGGTGACGAACGAGGAAATGGCGTTGGCGGCCGCAGTGGAGTCTCTGCGTCACGGAAACGGTAGTTTGGCCCGCTGCCAAGAGATTGACCGTCAAACCGGGCGCGAGCGTCACCGTGCTGCTATCGGAAGAGATCGGCGTGCGAGGGCTGTCCGTTGACCTGATATTGCGCCTGCTGCCAGTGGAGAGTGTGGTGAGCAGATCCTGCGATGCCGTCGTTGAGCTGAATCGGAATATTGCCCAGCGCGGTGCTCTGCAAAGAAAGACTGTAGCTCGGCGCGGAAGGCGATCCGAGATTGATCACCGTCGCGTTCACGCCCGCACTGGACGAATTAATCGCCTGCGCCAGCGCATTCAGAGCGTATTGGACGCCGGATTCACGGTGAACGTGGAACCGTTCACGGTGAGCGTGTAAGTGCTCGAAGTGCTGATCGAGGTTGAGGAGGGGTCGGAGACCGGTGGGAAGTCCAGTGTTGCTCACGCTGGTGGTCGGCGAACCCGCGTTGATCACGTTGAGCGTGTAAGTTGCGGCCGTGACGCGGCCCCCGGATCGAGGCTCGCCGTCGGCGATCGTGTTGTCTCCCACCGAGGCGGAAAGCCCTCCGCCATTTGACGCCGTCGTGATGCCGGCCAGGGCGGTCTGAATGGACGCAAAATCGTTTTGGAGGGTGCTGAGTTCCTGGGACTGGCCCTGCAGGGTGCGTGACGTTGGTGTTCAACTGATTGAGCGGAATGGACGCGACGGTCACCGCCTGGGTGATGACCTGCTGCAACTGCGCGGCATATGTGACTGTTGCCGTTGAAAGTGCGCCGGAGTCGTGCTCATAAATTCTCCTTCATCCGCCCTCTTGCGTTTGCTCCGTCCCTTAAAAAAACCGAGCTGGGCCGTTCTCGGTTAAGAATCGGCCCAGCTCAAGCAAAACCTTAATGCACGGATTATTGGAGCAGCTTCAGGAGCGCCTGCGGAGCGGCATTCGCCTGGGCGAGAGCGGCGACCGAGGACTGCTCGAGCACCTGCGACTGCGTCAACGTTCGGCCGCTTCCGGGGCGATGTTCGCGTCCCGGATGCTCGACTCGGATGCGGAGTCGTTGGTGATCTGGGACTGAGCCAGGCTGATGGCGTAGTTCAGATCGTTTTCACCGGTACCCACGTTGCCCTGCGTCAGGCCGAGGGTCTGCACCGCGTTCGTGATGTCCGTGATGGCCGTCAGCGCGTGCGCCGCGGTATCGATCGTGTCGTTGGCGATGCCCAGACCGCCGGATCGACCACGTTGCCGCTGCCGCTCAGATCGATGGTGACCTGCGCGTTCGCCTGCGTGCTGCCGCCGCCGATGTAGACGGAGATGCTGGCGTTGAACTGGCCGCTGACGCCGCCGCCGCTCGCCGAGACCGATGTTGGCCGCCTGGCGGTCGATTTCACTCAGCAACGTCGTGAACTGGCTGATTCAAGGTGTTGCGGTTGCCCTGGAAGGTGCCGGAAGCCGACTGCGTGGCCAGGCTCTTCAGCTGGTCCGAGAATGTTCGAAATGTTGTTCAGGCCGCCATCGATGGTCTGCAGAATGTTGGTGCCGTCGTTGGCGTTGCGCACGCCCTGCGTCAATTCCGTGATGTTGCTGCGGAGTCCGTTGGCGACGGCCAGGCCGCCGGCGTCATCGCCCGAGTTGTTGATACGGTAGCCGGAAGTTAACTGGGTAATTGCCTCGGATTGGGCTTGGCTGTTTACCTGGAGATTATTTTCGGCCGTTAGCGCGGTTACGTTCGTTTGGAACGAAAGTGACATGATTTATATCCTCCCTTGGAAATTCCGGCTTCTCGCCGAACCCGCTTGTTTCTCCCAGCGGTGCTACACATCTCGATGACCGCCGCCGGAAGTTTAGTTTTTGTGCAAACATTTTTGCACCGGTACGTCAAGTGCAAAAGTTTCGCAAAAGCGGTCTGCACTTTTATTAGAAACGCGCACGCGCTTTGCGATATGGAATCCAGGACCGCGCATGACTGCCTCTAAACGCCGCACCACATCGGAACATTACGCACGCTTGCTTCTGGCCGCCTGGGAGGACCGGGAAGAGGCGGATTTTAAATCCGCGGTGCAGGGAGCCGCGGCCCACGCGCCCACGAGCTTCGTGGAGCAGGAACGCATGGAGCTGATTCAGGACCTCGCCTCGAACCTATTAGTGTGGAAGGTCTCCGGAAGAGGCGAGGACGCGGCCAATCTGGAAGCGGCGCTCAACCTGATGCGCCATCTGGCTCGCTCGACCGACGAGCGCAATTAGAATACTTCTTCGAACTGGAACGCCCGTTTGCGCCCGGAGCTCAGGATGTGTCCGTTCAAAGTCAGCTCCCCGTTCACCACCCCGCGAACCGGATCATGCAGACCATGATCGAAGCGGACCACTTGTCCCTGCCGCAGGGCGAGGAGTTCCCCAAAGGTGAGTCGCGCGCCTTGCAGCTGCACTTCGAGCTCGACCTCGGCCTCTTCCAGAAGCAGAGCGTTGCGTTCGATGTCGATCTGGGAAAAGGATTCCTCAACCTGTTTCGTGTCGGACGCCGCTGCCGTGGCGTCAAAAAACGAACACGGAACCGCGAATTCGAAACGCCCGGTCTCGCCGGCAAACTGAAGTTCGAAAGAGATCCGCAGCCCGGAGCGCGCCGGATCGGGATACGTGATCTGCGACGGATCGCTGCCGAGCGACTCGACGACAAATTCCACGGGCTTGATGGTTTGCCAGCTCTCGCCGAGACAGCGTACGATAACCCTGCTGATTTCCTCGAGCAAACTCCATTCGATTTCGGTGAGCTCACGCGCCACCGGCAGAGGCGAGCCGGCGCCGCCGAGCAGAAGGTCCAGAAGGCCGAGAACCGTCGGCGAATCCAGGCACAGCATCAAACTTTCCGGTTCGGGATGGAGGCGCAGTTTGATGACGCAACTCGGGACCGGGAGGGTCCTTTGAAAGTCGCCCATGGTCGTCAGGCGGAGACCGGCAAGATCCACCTGGATTTCCGACTGCAGAAACGGTGACAGAACATTCGAGAGCGATCGGGCAAAAACCTCATGGATCCCCTGCAGCAAGGGGAACTGCGGGCTCACGCTCTCCTGCGGGCGCGTTTCGGGCGCCTGCGACGCTGCACGCTCCTTGGTTCCCGGCTGCCGCGGATGCATAGGTATTTTCACCCCTATCGATCGTCCGCTTAGGACGAAAGCTTTAGACGGCCCGGTACGCGTCTCCGGGAAGGCCTAACACGAGTCCGGAGCGCAGATTAGATAGACAATCGCAAATTTTCCTCGATATGCCCGTGTGCCCGAAGCGGGGAGCAAGAAGGGACCTTCGAATGATCAAAATAACCAGGCTGAACCGAGTACCGTTGATTCTAAACTCGGATTTGATTGAGCATATCGAGGCGACGCCCGACACGGTGATCACGCTCATCTCGGGGCAGAAGTACATGGTTCTCGAGACCACCGAGGAAATCGTGGAGCGGGTCGTCCGGTTCCGCCAGTCCCTCCTGCGCAATCAGCCGGTGAGCCCCACTGCGATGATCCCGAACCTTCGGCCTACGACGGGCCTGGAGCTCGTCGAACCAGCGTCCAATGGCCGATAAGAAATCCCCTTCGAAACTACGATCCACGCGTCCGGACCTCGCGAGTATTCTCGGCGTGGTCGTGGCCTTGGGCGGAATTGTCGGCGGGCTGGTGCTCGAGGGCGGGAAGATCTCGGACATCACGCAGATAACGGCCGCGATCGTGGTGCTCGGAGGAACGCTCGGAGCGGTGATGGTAACCTCTCCGCTCTCCGCGCTGATCGGCGCGGCGGGGTGTCTCAAGCAGGTGTTTTTCGAAGAAACGATTCAAGCCGAGGCGGCCGTGGACGAAGTGATTGCGCTCGCCACGAAAGCCCGTAAGAACAGCATCATTTCGCTCGAAGAAGATCTCGATAAGATCGAAGATCCGTTTTTGCGCAAGGCGCTGTCGCTCGCGGTCGACGGCACGGATTTGCACGAGCTTCGCGCCATGATGGAGCTTGAACTCAACCAGAGCGAGAAACACGCCGAAGCCAACGTAAAGGTCTTCGAGGCCGCGGGCGGGTATTCCCCCACGATTGGAATCATCGGAGCGGTGATGGGCCTGATCCAGGTGATGAAGCACCTGGAAAATATCGACGAGGTAGGGCGGGGAATCGCGGTCGCGTTCGTAGCCACCGTTTACGGCGTGGCGGTCGGCCAATCTGCTGTTCCTGCCGGCGGCGAGCAAGATCAAGGCCCGCATCCACAGCGACGTCTCGGCAAAAGAATTGATGCTGGAGGGGGTTATCAGCATTGTGGAGGGGATGAATCCCAAGCTGATCCGGGTGAAACTGGAGGCCTTCCTGCACGAATCCGGCGGGAAGAAGAAAGCTAAGGCCGGCCCTGCGGGCGCGCGGGCGGGCCAGGCCGTGGCGGCGGGATAAGGCTATGGCCAGACGAAAGAAGGAAGCCGCGCACGAGAACCACGAGCGCTGGCTGGTTTCCTATGCGGACTTCATCACTCTGCTGTTCGCGTTCTTCGTGGTGATGTTCGCTTCCTCGCAGACCGATAAGTCCCGCGCGAAACAAATTTCCGAAGCTGTGGAAAAGGCGTTGGCGGACGGGAAAACTCTCGGCGTGCCCCCCACGGTCGCCAAAATTCTGGGCGGAACCGTGGACGACAAAGGCATCGGCAACGCGCAGATGAGGGGGCCCGGCGGCGCGCAACGGTCCGCGAAGGAAGCGCCCCCGGAGAATGTGGTGGAACTGACGCCTTCCTTAAAAGCGCTCACCTCGGAGCTTGAAAAGGAGATCAAGGCGGGCAGCGTGGAAGTCAATCTGGAGCCACGGGGCCTGGTGGTGAGCTTGAAGCAAACCGCGTTTTTCCCATCGGGCACGGACGTGCTCGATCCGGAGACGTATCCGATTCTCGAAAAAGTCGCGGCCGTGCTGAACGCCCTCTCGAATCCGCTGCGCATTGAAGGACACACGGATTCCGTTCCGATTCACACGGCGCGTTTTCGCAGCAATTGGGAGTTGTCGGCGGCGCGGAGCATTTCCATGATGGAGGTAATGGCCGACCGCTTTCACGTAGATCGCCAGAGAGTGGCGATCGTTGGGTTCGCGGATACGGCACCTCAAAATTCCAATGACACGCCGGAAGGGCGGGCCCGCAATCGCCGCGTCGACATCGTGATTCAGAACAGTTATATGGCGATGCCCGGCGCAAGTGCGAAGGCCGCCCCCAAGACGGCGGCCGCGGGCTCAGGTACCGGACAAGTAGCTAAATAAATTGCTCTTCGGCATGGCGGCTTCGGCCTGAACCGCGGCCTGATAGGTGGTCTGTTCCTGCGACAGGTCGATCGCCGCGGTCGCCTGGTTGGTATCGGTCAATTGACCGATGGAAGTCTGGTCCTGGAGCTGGAACTTCTGGGCGACATCCACCGCATTTGCGACCTGATTCTGGACACCTCCATAAAAAGCGAGTTGCTGCGCCATATAGCCTTGCGCGGTTTGAATCGCCCCGATCGCGGAGCTGATTCCGGCCTGATCATTATTCGCGAGCGCCACCCGCAGGCTGTTCACCGCGGCGAAGACGTTGTTGCTCGCGAGCGAGTCGTCCGGATTGCGGTTATCGAAGATTTGCTGCGCCGTCTCGGAGACCGCGAACGTGATGCCGGAGGCGTCTTGAATTAAGCGCGTGGAGGGAGCGGTGATCAAACGATCCACGCCGTTCGGATTATTTAAATCAAGCTGGTAGGACGGCGAGCTCGCCTGATCGCCGCTAAATACGTAGCTGCCGTTGAACTGCGTTTGGCTCGTGGAGACGAGCTCGGATAGAATCTGCTCGGCCTGCTGCGATAAGGTCGCGCGCGTGGACGCCGAAACCGTGGTTCCCGCTCCCTGGGCCGCCAGGCTCGAAGCCTGATCCAAGAGCTGCGTGGCGCCTTCGAGCGCGGATTCCGCGGTGTTCACCTCGCCCTGCACCAGATTCAGATTGCTCGCAACCTGGTTCACGTGCCCCAAATCCGATTCGAGCTGCAGAACGTCGCCCACCGAGTTCGGCGCGTCGGACGGCTGGCTGATTTGCGTGCCCGAGGAAATCTGGTCTTGCGTGGTGGCCATCTGCTGCTGGAGCAATTGGATGTTGGCCAGAAATTGCTGGCTCACGGCGCCCGAATTTTGAATCATAAAGTCGCCTTTCCCGCTACATATTCAGCAGGGTATCGGCCAGAGTGTTAATCACCGTGACCATTTTTCCCGCCGCTTCATACCCTTGTTGCAACTGGAGAACTTCGGCAGCCTCGGCGTCGAGCGACACGCCCGAGACCTGAGTTTGCAGGGATCGCGTTTGCGCCAGCAATTGCGTGTGAAGATTACTACCGGTTTGCGCGTTCGCAGCCGCCTGGCCCGCCTGCGTAGCGATGCCGCTTAAAAATTGCAAAATCGTTTGACCTGAGATTTCGTCGGCTGGAGCCGTCGAGTTGCCGAGATTCGAGAGTTGCAGCGCGGCGCCGTTGGAGACGACCGGCGGACCCGGATCCACGGGCGCCAAGGTGGCGGCCGTGATATTGGGATTGAGCGCCAGCGACTGCGCGATCCCCGAAGGATTCGCGGCGTTGTAGGTGAACAGCGCCGTCCCCGGCTGTCCGCCCGTGGTCTGCGCCGAAGTCAAAATGGAATTCACGCGGTCCGCGATCTGCTGGGCCAGTTGATTCAGGGAGCCCTGCTGCGTACCGTTCCCTTGAATCGAAGGCAGCACATTGTTGCGAACGTAGAGCAGGCCGGCCAGACTGCCTTGCGAGATTTGCGACGTAATGTCCTGGCCGTTCGAGTCCAGGATGCTCGCATCCGGAGGGCTGCCGGAACCGGCGAAGCTCGCTTGAATCGAGAATTGCTGGCTACCCATCACAAGCGGTGTTTGTCCGCCGAGCAACACCGTCGCGGTCCCGTTGGGCGCATAGGAAACGGTAATATCGGCCACCTGCGACAGCGATTCCAAAGCCGCGTGAAGGTTGGCGTCGAGACCCGGGTCGGCGGTCCCGCCATCATTCTGAATCGCCACGTTCGCGGTCTGCACGGCAGCGGCAAGCGTGTTGATCTGATTCACGTTGGCGCTGATCTGCTGATTGAGGCTCGTTGTAGTTTGAGAGAGAGTATTCGCCGCGCCCTGAAAATCCTGCGCCACGGTCTGCGCCTGGGTCAACACGGCCTGCGCCGTTGTGGTGCCGGGGTTCGCGCTCCAGGCCGAAAAACTCTGAAAGAGCTGATTGAGATCCCCGGTCAGCCCCGTCTGGCCGGTGACGTCAAACAGAGACTGGATGGAATCGAGCGCGTTCGACTGGGCGTTGAAATAGCCCTGCGCCGAAAGCTGCGTGCGCACGGATTGATCGACGTATTCATTCTGGGTGCTCTGCGTCCCGCCGTATTGAACTCCACCCGCAAGACCCTGGGAAAGATTGAACGGCTGCGAGTTCAGGAGCGCAACCTGATCCGCATACCCCGGTGTGGACGCGTTACTGACGTTGTTCTGAGAGACGGCCAGGGCGCTTTCGATGGAGCGCAGAGCGTCGACGCTGTTGCTAAGCGAACTGAAAAGACCGCCCATCGCTGAATCCTCCTAACCCTCGAAAGAACTTTTCGCGCTGCTCGGGATCAAAACCGGGAGCCCCTGTTCGGAGTATCCGGTCCCCAAGCGGATTTGGAGCAGGCCCATACAAAAGTTCGACCCGTGGGCGAACTGAGTCTGAAGCTGTCGCGCGATTTGCCGGATTTGCTGCAGAGAGGGGCGAATTGTGGTGTCGCCGGGCCGGAGAGCGGGGATTACCGTGATGCTCGCTTCGCCAGGCATGGATTGCCGCAGGGTTTCGACGATGCTTCTGAGTTCCATTTCGCACGCGCTGAGGCTGGCGGTCCCGGGAAGGAGCGCAAGTTTTTGTACTTCCCGAAGTGAATTTTCGATTTGCTGGCACAGTTCCAGCGCGTGTTCCTGGGGACTGGTCATAGCGATGACCTTAGTACCCGGCGCTGGCCGACGTAACGATCGACTCGCTTAATGCGGCGGTATCCACTTGGTACTGTCCGGATTGAACGAGGGCCCGCAGACGCTGCACGACACTTGCTTGATCCGCCTGGCCCGCAGACTGCGCGGTCGCAATCAGCCCGGCCTGACTTCCCAGATCCACTCCGTCGCCGGCGCCGGTGACGGATTGTGCGCGAGACGACGACCGGACATCGCCTTGGGTCGGCTGCTGCACCCGGTCGTTCTGTGGCATTGAGATGTTCAAGAGATTCGTCTCAACCTTCATGCACCGCTCCTTCTATATCGCAACAAACTTCCCGTTGTAGAGTACCCCGGGAAAAAAAACTAAGGTCCCGCCCGATCCCGGACCGGTGGATTGCAGTAAGCCGGTTTCTTCCATGGTTCAAGCCGCCCTCTCAGGCGTGATCCCAGGCAGACCGGCGCCGTTCCGGGCGGGCGCCATCCTGAGGATGCGGACCGCGTAGTTGCCCTCCACTGCCACGATCTCGCCGTAGGCGATGACGCATTTGTTAACTCGAATTTCGACTTCGTCGCCGAGTTCCTGATCCAGCTCGACCACCGATCCATTGGTCAGATGGAGCAGATTTTTCAAGCGCATACGGGTGCGTCCCAAAGCGACGCTTAACGGCATCTCGACGTCCATCAGGATGCCCACGGAATTGACCGGCGCCGGACGCGGCGAAGATTCCTCATCCCCCGCCGGTGCGGCCTCGGATGCTCCCAGGGCGATTTCGAGGTCCGGGTTTATGCTGACGCGGATCGAAAGCTCCGTGCCAGTCTCGTAATTGAGGATGAATTGTACGGAAGTCCACTCGGGCGAAGGCGCTTCAGGATCGTCTTCTTCGGTGCACAGAACCTCGGCGCCAAAGCGGCTACGCACGGTCTTTTCAATCGCGGGAGTGAAGCGGACATGGAAGGTTGTTTTCAGGTCCTCCGCGGAAGCCTCCTCGCTCAAACCGGTGATTTCTCTCCAGGTTTCAGCGGGCGCGCTTAGAAGAATGCGGCTCGCGGAATCGACGCTCAGGACCCAGGAGTAGCTGATAAGGCCGGAAGCCGCCGGAGAATCGCTCTCGGCGCTCCAGGAGACGGTGATGTTTTCCGCGTGCTCCTCGAGCCATTGCGTCTGCAATTCGGCCGCGAAGGCGTCAAATAAGGACCGTGCGGATTCGTTCAGCTGATTCACGTTAGTAAACCCCTCGCAGTGTTGGCCACCGGCGTTCAATATAACTGCGCAAACGGATGATCGCCTGCGCGCGGATCTGCGAGATGCGCGTGATATGAAGGTCCATAATGGGAGCAATTTCCCGCAAGTTCTGCTCCTGGCGGTAATACAGATCCAATACGATGCGTTCCGGGCCGGGCAATTTTTCCAGGCCCTCCTGGATCAGCCTCTGCAGTTCGGAGCGTTCCAGGATCAGGGCGGGGGAGTTTTCTTCCGAATCGGCCACGTAGCTGACCAGACTGCGCGAATCGTCGTCGCTCAGGGGTGCGTCCAGACTGCCGATGCTGATTCCGCGCAGTTCGCCGAGCCACTCCTGGTATTCGCGGTGCGGAAGTCCCAGTTCGGCGGCAATCTCTTCTTCGGAGGGCGCGCGTTTCAAGCGCTGCTCCAGACCTTCAATGGCGGCCTGTACGAGTTTCAGACGCTTTCTCTTGTGCGGAGCGATCCCATCCATGCCGCGCACACTGTCCAGAATGGCGCCACGGATGCGGTGTTCGGCATAGGTCTTGAGCTTGACGTTGAAGGAAGGGTCAAAATTGTCGATCGCGTTGATCAGGCCGATGATCCCGGTTGAGATCAGATCTTCCAGGCACGTGTTCCCCGGCAGCTTCTCATGAATTCTGGTCGCAATCCAGTTCACCTGGGGCAGATGCTCCAGAATGAGCTGCTCCCGCGACGCGCTGACGGTTTGCGGTTCGGCGTAGGAAAAGGAGTGGGTGGCCATTGAATCCTTTATGCGACGTGTTGAGCGCGTGGCCTTTCACGCTCGAGCGCCATATTCATGAAATCCTCGGAGGTTGCCGGACGGAGGTCGTGAGGAATGCCGGGTCCGTAGGCGACAAAAGAAAGCCGCAGCCCCGCGCGCTCCGCCTCGGAGAAAACGGAACCGAACGCGTGGGTCTCATCCAATTTCGTCACCAGCATTTTCGAGGGCTTGAAGGGCGCGTATTTCTGGATGCAAGCGCGCAGGTCGCGCGCCTTCATGTAGCCCGGCACCACCAGGTGAATATCCAGCCCGGGACATTCGGCGAACGCAGCCGCCGCGGCCTCCGCCGCGTTCGAATCAGCGCCGGTGAATCCGGGAGTATCTACGTAAACGGTTTCGGTCAGGCGAGCTTCCGCGATGATTTTGGGCAGAAGGTATGCCGCCGGCACTTCCTGAAAAGCGATGTTATAGGTGCTGGCCACGGATTGGAGCTGCAGGTGCGCCGTGGCGCGGGACATGTCGAGCGACAGAAGCCGCGCGGGACGATCATTGGCGAAGCGCGTGGTGGAAACGGCGAGCTTTGCGAGGCTGGTGGTTTTTCCCGCTCCGCGGGGACCGATCAGAATGACGACGGGATTCTCTTGATTCGAGCTCTCGGAGCGGTCCGCTCCAGGATCGACGCCCAGACGCGGCGCGAGGCCCACGCGGCTTTCGAGTTCCACGCGCAGGAACGCGGCGAGCCGTCGCGGATCGGTGCGCGACATCTTCCAGCGATTCGCGGCCGACTGGGATCCAGTGCGCTGACAGAACGCATCCGTCGCCATGGCGGCTTCCAGACGATCGATAATATCTTTGCTCAACGTGGGATCCACGTCGCATGCCGTGAGCCGCCCGTAGATCTCGGCGAGTTCCGGCATGGTTCGTCCCACGGTTAAGTGTGCGCGCGAAGAACGTACCAGCAGACTGCGAATTTCATCCATCTGCTCGTGAAGTTGCTGCAACTCCGTGGAAATCTGTTCGGGTGCGCGCCCGCCCGGGCGCTTCGCCGGGACTGGAGCAGTGGCAGGAGCCTGGGCCGCAGCCGCGGGAGCTTCTCCGGGAACGCCAAAAATGACCTCGTAGCCTCCGCCGGGCTGATCGGCACGCGCCTTCCGCGTGTTGAGAAGCATGGCTTCCGGACCCAACTCCGCGCGGGCTTCGGCCATGGCCTGGTCCACGGACTTGGCGAAATAGGACTTGATGCGCATGGGATCGCGCTTGTTCATTCGATCACTCCGCGAGAACGAACTTTGATGTCGGCCGGAAGCTCATTGTGAGAGAGCACGGTGAGACCCGGCATGCTCGGCTCTACGATCTGGCGCAGGAAATAGCGCGCTCCCGCGCTCGTGAGGATCAGAGCGGATTCCGCTTTCGCGATTTTGCGGCTGATCCTGGCGAGAATATCGCGGATTCCGTCGGGAGCCATTCCAAAGACGCTGTTCATTTCGCCGTGCTCCACGGAGGATTCGATGGCGCGCTCCACGCTTGGATCGATGAGATAAGCGGGCAGTTCCCCTTGCGGGTTCACCACCTGTTTAACAATCCCGCGGCGAATCGCCTGGCGGACATACTCCGTCAGCAGGACCGGATTTTTGGTGCTCTGCGCCGCTTCACCCAAGGCTTCGAGGATAGCGACACCATCGCGGATCGGGACGCGTTCCCTGAGCATGTTCTGAATCACTCGTTGGATCGTAGCCAGAGGAAGCAATTTAGGCACCAAATCCTCCACGGCTTTCGGATTCTCCTGCGCGACGCGATCGCAAAAGCTCTTGGCGTCCTGCCGCGTGAACAATTCATGGGCGTGCCGGCGGACGACTTCGGTCAGGTGCGTTCCAATCACGCTGACCGCGTCGACCACGGTATAACCGCTGCTGCGGGCGCGATCCGCCTGATCCTGACGAATCCAGATCGCGGGCAGACCGAAGGCCGGATCGACGGTCGCGATGCCTTGCAGGGAAGGATCGGGATTACCGCTCGGAATGGCCAATTCATGGCCTTGCCGCAATTGAAAGCGGGCGATTTCGATGCCGCGCATTTGAATGCTGTACTCATGCGAGCGCAGCGCGACGTTGTCCTTCACCTTGACCGGCGGCATCAGATAACCCAACTGCGTCGCGAGCTGCCTGCGAATGCCGGCCACGCGGGTGAGCAGCGGCGAATCGGCGCCGCGCTCCACCAGATTCACCAGGCCCAAGCCGACCTCCACCGACAGCGGCTCCACCTTCAAGAAGCCTTCCAGATTTTCCTTCGGTTTTGCCTGCGCCACCGTCGAATCTACGGCGTTCGCGGCAGTTTTTTGACGCATCCTCCAGGACGCCGCGCCGAGACCCGTGCCCAAGACCAGAAACGGAACGGTCGGCATGCCCGGAAGAAGGGCGAGTACGAGAAGAACGCCGCTGGCCATCAAAAGAGGCTGGGCGCTGCCCATGACTTGTTTGCGGAATTCGCTTCCGAGGCTGTCTTCCGATCCCGTCCGGGTGACGATCAAGCCTCCCGAAATCGAGATCATCAGCGCGGGGATGACGGTCACGAGACCGTCGCCGATGGTTAATACCGTGTATGTCTCGAGCGCGCGGCGAAGCTCCATGCCATGCTGCAGCACTCCGATCAGAAATCCGGCGATGATGTTGATGCCCGTAATCAGAATGCTGGCGACCGCATCGCGCTGCGTGAAGCGCGAGGCCCCGTCCATCGCTCCGTAGAATTCGGCTTCCGCGGAAAGATGTTTGCGACGGGTGCGCGCTTCGGTCTCATCGATCAGCCCGGAGTTGAGATCGGCGTCGATCGACATCTGTTTTCCGGGCAACGCGTCCAATGTGAAGCGCGCCGTCACTTCAGAGATACGGACCGCGCCGTGATTGATGACCACGTACTGAATGGCGATGAGCACCAGGAAGATCACCGTGCCGATGATGTAGTTTCCACCGACCACGAAGCTTCCGAACGCCTCGATCACATGCCCGGCCGCGGATGTTCCCAGATTTCCGTTGAGCAAAATGAGTCGCGACGAAGAGATGTTCAGGGCGAGCCGGTACATGGTCAGCAACAACAGCGTGGTGGGGAAGACGTTGAAATCCACGGCCCGGCGGATGTAAACCGACACCATCATGACGATCACCGAAAGCATGATGTCGGTGACGATCAGAAAATCGAGCAGCGCCCCCGGCATGGGCATGATCAGCGCGAGGACAATCGCGACCACCGCGATGGGCACGGCCATTTCGCCCAGCCCGGACGTAAAGCGTCCCCAGGGACGGGGCAGGGACTTATTCGCGAGTAGAGTGGCCTCAGCCATAAAATGCGGTGCGTGCGTTTATCCGGCGATACTTATCCAGCGATTGCGTCGAGCGCTTTGGTTTTGTACAGCAATGTGGTTCGCTTCATGCCCAGGATGCTGGCGGCCTTGGCCTTATTTCCGCCGCACGCGCGCAGCGCTTCCTGCAACAGCAGTTTTTCCACGCGCCCGGTGACTTCCTCGAAGTTCATGCCGCCCGCGGGGACCCGGATTTCCCCGCCTGCCAGGGACGAAACCGAAGCCAGTCGGCGGGCAACGGGCAACTGAAAGTCCCCCACGTAAAGCCGCTGCCGTTCCCCCGCGAGCGTGACCGCCATTTCGATCGTATGTTCGAGCTGGCGGACGTTCCCCGGCCATTCGTAATTACTGAGGCGATCGAGCGCTCCCTGTGAGAGAACCTTGGACGGAAGATTCTCGCGCAGGCACACCTTTTCGATAAAGTGATCCGCCAGGAGCGGGATATCGCTGATGCGGTCGCGCAGCGGTGGCACCCGGATCGGCACCACGTTAAGCCGGTACAGCAGATCTTCGCGAAACGCTTTCTGGTCGACAGCCGAGTGCAGATCGACATTGGAGGCTGCGATCACGCGGGTGTCGATGGAAACGGTCTCCGAGCTTCCGATTCTCTGAATTTTGCGCTCCTGCAGCACGCGTAGGAGCTTCGACTGCGCCTCAAGCGGCAGTTCCCCAACTTCATCCAGAAAAATGGTTCCGCGATGGGCGTATTCGAAATGCCCCACGCGGGGATTAACGGCGCCGGTGAAAGCTCCCTTGGCATGGCCGAAGAGCTCGGCTTCCACCAGTTGCTCGGGAATGGCGGCGCAGTTCACCACAGCCATCTCCGAGTCGCCGCGAGGGCTGGCCATATGGATCGCGCGAGCGACCATTTCTTTTCCAGTGCCCGTCTCCCCTTGGATCAAGACGGTGGTTTTGCGCGGACCAACCAGGCGGATCAGGGAGTGCAGATCGAGCATCGGCGCGCTTTCGCCGATCAGAAGATTCGCCCACGGCTCGCGTTTCGCCGAGGCGCGCGGCGCTTCCTGGATGATCGCTCCCAGCTCCTCGAACGAGAGTGAACTCGTCAGATGCTGGAACGTCGCGGGCGGCCGGACTAAAGACTCGTCCAGGATGGAGGCCGGATCATATGCGAAAACCGGCAGAGGGATCGCCCTTCGGTTGATTTCCGCGAAAATCTCCTGAATGATTTCGGTCGCCACAGGAAGCTCGATCAGGACCGAAGCAAAACGGTCCCCCATCCTGCTCCAATTTATGGCCAGACCGTCTGAAACCACTACTTTTAGCTCCGCGGCACTCTCGAACGCGCTGATGGAATCGCCCTTGGGGTTCGCGGTGATCCATAAAACTGTCGACACTTTGACTCTCCCTTGCCTTGCTTACGGTATAAAATTACGAACTATGCTTTTCTATCGGAGGACTAAGGTCCGAAGCATAGAGTTCGGGCGATATTAATCAGCAACTTTCGTGCGATGTGGTAAAAATTTGACGCCGATATGTCGGCACGGAGCCATTTGGCCTTCTACTGGCTCCCGGCCTAGTAAACTCACTTGGGCCATTGGGAGGTTTTTTGCCCGGAATAAAGGTTTCGGACGTTGGCAAAGGCCGGTTTGCATCCCTGAGAGCCCGGCAGGCAGTCGTCATTGAAAGCCGGAGGAAGGCGCGGCGCGAGATCAAGCGCCAGGATGTTTTGCCGGTTCTCCGGTTCTGGTTCTACTTTTGCGAGGCACTCGCGATAAGTAGGCGTGATGGATAGTGAATTCGCACAGCAGGCGCATAGAGACTATATCGAGAGCCAGGTGTTATCCGCGCGTCCCGCGGAGCGCGTTTTGCTTTTGTACAAAGTGGCGATCGACAACGTCAACATCGCGATCGAGCGTCTGAAGGACGGCGACATTTTTGCCCGGGGCCGGGCCGTGAACAAGGCGCATGAGGCGGTGGACGAATTAAACTTCGCCCTGGATCATACGGTGGGGGCGCATTTCACGCGCACCCTGGCGGATCTGTACCTGTACATTCAACGGCAGCTGGTAACGGGGCATTCGCAAAAATCGGAGCAGGCGTTTCGCGAGGCTCTTTCCGTGCTGATGACGCTTGCCGATACGTGGAAAGAAGTGGTCGCGCGTACCTGCGGGGATCGCACGTCATCCTACGAATCGCACCCCGAGGCCCACCCGACGGAGACGCCAGAAGCCGAGGAGACTTACGCCGCTTCCGAGCCGCAGGCGGCCTACAGCGGAGCCTCGCAGGGCGCGGCTAGTTCGCGGGATTGGAGCGGGTAGACGCGGCTGAAGAGGCTTCCGGCGAAGCCGCTTCCGGAGAGGCCTGGTTGGGAGATGCTGCTTTTTGTGAAACCGCCTGCGTCAGGCTGGTGGAGATCATCTTCGCCAGTCCCAATCCGCCGTGCGCGGTGATGGATTGTGCGAAGTACTCGTCGGCCATCTGCATGGCGGGGCCGGCGGTCTGGTCTTCGCCCGCGCCGAGCCATCCGCCATCCTCGTCGTGCGAGGCCTTCAGGATCTGACCGACGAGCAACGATTCGAACTGTTCGGCCGAATCGTGAATTTTCTGGGGGCTATCCTTCGCCGAGACGGCTGGGGCTGTTGCGCCGGTCAGTCCCGCGGTCGAGAGAATTCCGGGCAGAAGAGAGTCGACAGGCATATAAGAGGTTAGAGAACGTCGATTTCGGCTTCGAGCGCGCCGGCGGCACGCAGGCTTTGCAGGATCGCGATCACGTCGCGGGGAGTGGATCCGATGGAGCCGAGCGCGCGCACCAGTTCTTCGACCGTGGCGCCTCTCTGCAGCACCAGGCTCCGGGTCTTCTCCTCCTTCGCGCCGACGTTGACCTGGGGCACGACCTCGGTTTGTCCCTGCGAGAGCGGACCCGGCTGGGAGACGGTGTTCACCGTCTGAATTTCCACCGTCAGATTTCCGTGCATGATGGCGACCGGGGAGACGCGAACTTCCTTACCCATCACGATGGTTCCGGTGCGTTCGTTGATCACAACCTTGGCGGCCCGGTCCGCCTTGATTTTCAGCGCTTCCATCTCGGCAATAAATTCGACGGTTCGCGTGGAATACTCGGGCGGAATGGTAACGGCGACGACGGCCGAATTCTCGGGTTTGGAAAGCGGTGGTTTTCCATCGGCGAACTTTTCGTTGATCGCGGCGCTGACCCGCAGAGCCGTGGTGAAATCCGGCTGGAGAAGCTGCAATGTCACGTGGCCGGTGGGGGCGACGGAGGGCCCGAGCCGCTCCACGATGGCGCCTCCCGGGACCCGGCCCACGGTGGGATGGTTTACGGTCGTTCCGTTTCCGCCCCGTCCGGTGCTAAATCCGCCGGTGACCACCGAGCCTTGAGAGACGGCATACACCTGGCCGTCCACTCCTTTCAAACTGGTGAGCAGGAGAAGGCCGCCCTGTAGATTCCGGGCGTCGCCCATGGCCGCCGCTGTAACGTCTATGCGCATTCCGGGCTGCGCAAACGGAGGGAGCGTGGCTGTGACCATGACGCTCGCCGTGTTCGCCACGCGAATGAGGGTGGGTTCGACGGCGACTCCCATCTGTTGCAGAAGATTCGCTACGCTTTGCGCGGGGAACAAGGTCTGCAGGCTGTCGCCCGTGTGGTTCAGACCAACCACGAGTCCGTAGCCGATGAGCTGGTTATCGCGAACGCCTTCAATGGAGACCAGCTCCTTGAGGCGCGTTTCGCTGGTCTGCGGTTCCAGCATCAAAAGAGAGAGGATGAAAGGCAGCACTTTTTCGTGAAGCTCCTAGAAAGGCAAAAGACCAAGCAGAATGCGGTAAAGAATGTTCGGACGATGAATTGCGTCGGTGACGACCCCTTTGCCATTGACTTGAATTTCCATTTGCGCGAGGCGCGCGGAGAGCACGGTGTTGGTGGTATCGAGATCGATCGGGCGGATCACGCCCCGAACGGTGATGACCTGATTCTCGGTGTTGATGGCCACGTTTTTGGTGCCTTCCACGACCAGGTTGCCGTTGCGCAGAACATGGGTGACACGCGCGGAAACGGTGGTGGTCAATGTGGTCGTGCGGCTGGTTGTCCCTTGTCCGTTCAATGAAGTCTGACTGCCAAGATTAAGAAGGTTCGCCAGAGCTCCCGTGGCCTTTGTGAGCCCGCCCAGCGCCGCGATATTGCTCTGCGCGCTGGATACGCGGGAAGTCTGCGTCTGGCCGGTGCTCACGGAAGAAGCGCTCTCCTGAACCACGATCGTCACAATGTCATCGACGTGCCGGGAGCGTTGATCCGCCGCCAGATCCGAAAATCGGGCGGAGGGCGTCCACAAGGAGCCCGCGCCGATCGCGGTGCTGCCCGCGTTATCGGGAAGGGAAGCCTGTTCAATGTACTTGTCGAGAGCGGAAGGCGGCTTGGGCTTGGCCTGCTTGTCGTCTTTTTCCGCGGAGGGCGCGGCCAGCGCGACGCAGAGCAAGAGGGCGGCCGCAGCCGCGAATTTCTTCATTGGATACCGCCTGAAACGGGGACATCTCCCACGAGGACCCGGTTCTTGCCGGTGACGCGAGCTGAAAACTCTTTTCCGCTCGACAGATTCCGCAGCAGGATCGTCGATCCCATGGATCCGTCGGACTCCGCCTTCGCTTTGATCTCGAGATGAGCGGGACCGGCGAAGACCTGCACGTCCACCAACTCACCCTTCGCGACGTCGGGCACCGGCGCCAATTGCGTCTTGCGGATGGGAAGATAGGCGCGGAGCAGACTTTTCGGCAGGTAGCCGACCACTTCATCCAGACTTCGGGCGGTCGTCTCGTCGAGGAGGGAATCCTCACAGCTTTCGAGACGGACCTGGCTTTTCTGAATCGGCTTTCCGCTCGGGATGTTCGCGGTGGCCACGACGCGCGTCATGTGGGCCGTGATGCGAACCCGCGCCCACACCGGAAATTGCTCGGCTCCATGGCGAACGAATCCGCGCCATACGTTGTCGAGCTGAGTTCCCGCGGGTAGCTGCAAGCCCGCGCGCGGAAAAATCAGTTCGCCGTAAGGAACGCGCTGAGCGCTCGAGGAAGAAATTTCGATTTTCGCCGCTTCAATCCCCGGAACGCCGGCGAGCGTCGTGCGCATGGCGGCTTCGATGTCGGCGGGTTGCGGGTTAAAGGTGTGGAGCGCAAAGCAAACATCGGGCGCGTCCGGGAGATCCACGCCCTGATTCTTTGCCAGACGCTCGAGATCGGCGGCGCGGAAAATGCGCGGGGCGCCGGTATCCGGCACGAAACCCAGCCGGAAGTCGCCGGGCACCTGCCCGAAGGCGGGCACAACGGCCGCGACATCTCGCGCGAGAATCGCATCGTCGGCCAGGATCTGGCAGCCCGGGGGCGGCGCGGATAAGGCCAGTAGGAGGGGAAAAGCCATCGTCATCTCGTCAGATTATTCATGTTTTGATACATCTCGTCAGCCGCTTTCACCACCTTGGAATTGGCTTCGTAGGCGCGCTGGCTGACGATGAGGTTGACGAACTCATCGACCACGCTGACGTTGGATTGCTCGGTATAGCCTTGCAGCAGGCTTCCCAGTCCTTCCGATCCGCCGGGGTTCCCGACGACGGCGTCGCCGGACGCGTCGGTAGGCTGGTACAGATTCTGGCCCAGGCTGTTCATGCCGGCGGGATTCATGAAAGTGGCGAGTTGGATCTGGCCGGCGGTCTGCGCCGCGGTCTGACCGGGGACCGTGTAGCTGACGGTTCCATCGGTGGCGATGGTGACGTTCTGTGCGTTTTGCGGAAGCGTAATCTGCGGATTCAGCGTATTTCCATTGGCGTCCACCATCGTGCCGTCTTTATTCAACTGGAACTGTCCGGCGCGGGTGTAGGCGAGTTCGCCGTTCGGCAGAGTTACCTGAAAAAAGCCGTTGCCCTGAATGACAAGATCCAGGGGATTGGACGTCTGCGTGAAATTTCCTTGCGTAAAAATGATTTCGTTCGAAGTCGCGCGCGTTCCGAGGCCGAGCTGCAAACCGGTCGGCACGGTGGTTTGCGCTCCCGCCGCGGCGCCGGGCTGCACCATCGTCTGATAGAGGAGATCCTGAAATTGCTGGCGACGCGCTTTGAAACCCGCCGTGTTGGAGTTCGCCAGATTGTTGGCGATGTTATCGACATTGGTCTGCTGAGCGGTCATCCCCGTGGCCGCGCTGTAAAGAGCTCTAATCATGAATGTCCTCCGGGCTGGTATGCCGCGTTGCCTTTTCCGTCATTTCTCATCCGCCTGATACACGAGCCACTTCCGTGAGCGCCTGTTTGTTCATGTCCGTGGTAACCGTGATAGCCTTCTGCAGCATTTCGAACTGGCGCATCAAGCCGACCAGACGGACCGCGGATTCGGCGGGCGCGACATTGGAGTTCTCGATTTTTCCCTGCTGCACCGTCACATCGCTCGTTGGTATGGGGATCGTCTTCGGATCCGTCACGCTGAAGTAGTTGTTGCCCTGCTTTTGAAGCACGGAGCGGTCGGCGAAGTCGGAAACCTGCAGTTGCCCGAGCTGGTTGCCGCTCTGCGAGATCGTGCCGTTCTCGCTTACCTCGATCTCCGCGGACGATTGGGTCTGAATGGGCTGGCCGCTCATGTTGAGGACCGGGTACCCTTCCGACGTCGTGAGCTGGCCGCTCTTCGAAATCCGGAACGAGCCGTTGCGCGTATAGAGCGGACCCGAGGGACCCTTTACGGTAAAAAAGCCCCGGCCGGAGAGCGCCAGATCGAGAGGACCGCCCGTGGGAGCGAGCACTCCTTGCGAAAAGTCAGTCCACTGTTTGCGGATCAGCGGCAGCGTTGTGGTCGCAGCGTCGCTCGCTTCTTCGTCGGCCGCCGTGAACAGACCGTAGAATTCCTGATCGAGTTTGAAACCGCCCGTGGTCGCGTTCGCGAGATTGTTGGCGACCAGGTCCAGCGCTTGCATGCGCGATTGCAGACCGCTCGCCGCGATAACCGACACATTGTCCATAAGCTGTGCACGCCAAATTGCACGCATGCGGCCAAAGTGGGGGAGTGAAATTTCCCTCGAAGATTCATCACGCTTTGCGATATGGAGAAGGGAACTCCTTCCCGCGATCGTCAGATTCCCGACGAAATCCGGCAGACCTCTGACGGCGTGTATCCGCTAAACGATTGAAAAACTGTTTCGGAACCGTGGCCGTCCATCTGCATAGCAGAGGCTCAAGCGATGATAGCCTCTGTTCAGATTACGAGCGCGGCTCGTGTCTTCCTCGATGCCGCTGCTCAGCCTTCGGACGGAAGCGCAGCGGACTCGGGCACAAGCTTCCAGAACCTGCTGGGCCAATACCAGGCGGGTTCGGAACCCGCTGCGGACGACACGGCATCCCCACAACAAGAGGCGGCAGGCAATGGCGATCGCGCGCGCAGCGATGGGAATGACCCAACCACGGTGCAAACGAATATAAACTCCGCGCGTCAGGCGATACCGGCCCAGAGTGTCACGCCGTCGAACGCAAATGCAGCTCCGGTGCTGGGAGCGGCGGGGCAACCGTCGCCGGGTTCCGCTCCGGTGCTTCCAGTTGAATTAGGCGTATCCGCGAAGGGCGGAACGTCTGATCCCGCAAATGTTTCCGGCGAACTGACGAGCCCACTAGGCCCATATCGAACCTCGCGTACGCAAGCGAGCGAAGTGGATCCGACTCTCGCGCAGCCGGACACGGGTCTCGTCCGGAATTTCGCCGGTCCCATAAAGTCAACGCCCGAGGCCACGCGCCTGATCCTTCCTTTCACCGCTCCTGTCACCGTGCGGCACGATGGAAAGACGCCGCAAGGCAGCTCCGCCGCCCAGCAGCTCGTGGAATCCTCGCAGAATGCTGCATCGGAGACCGCGAACTCCCCAGGCGTTCTCCGCAAAGGTCAGACCGCACGGGAAACGGCGTCGAAACCGATCTCTGACGCATCCGGCCAGGGATCGGAAGAGAGCGAAGATTCGAGCGTCAGCCAGTCCGCCCGAAGCTACACGGTATCCATGCATTCTTTGGACGCCGCGCCGAACATCGCGGATCCGAAGACAGACATACTTCCGGCGTCTTCAACTCCAATAGGATCCGGAATCGCGGCGCAGAAAAGCCGGCCGCCGCGCACGCAGGACTCGAACACCAGCGCTACCGCCAAAGAACAGAAAGAAACGGATCCAACGCAGACCGCCGTGATCGCGGGCACGCCTTCGGCTGAGCCCTTGCGGCAAAGCTCCTCGTTCGCTGGGTTTATCGCATGGCGGCAGCAGGGAACCTCTTCCGAAGATAGTCCGACGGCGTCCGCGGCTGGCGACGTCACGCAGCAAGCTTCCCAGGCGTCGTCCGCGGGAAGTGGATCTCGGCAGCTTTCCCAGGTGACACCGGCGGGAAATAGCACCCTGTTTTCTGAGGTGTCCGCCATAGGAAATAGCGCGCAAGCGCCTTCTCCACGACGCGATGGGTTCGCCGAAGCCCACACCGCAGCCCTTCAGTATCTCTCTGGCTCCGAAGCCGCGTCGGCCGCACCTGCTTCTTCCGTATCGCAAAGCATGGACGATGAAAATCCAGACGACCGCCCATCGGCAGCGGGAGACGCAAGCGCGCAATCGAACGCGATGCTCATCACGGTGGCGAGCTCGCTAGCAGACGGTACGATCACTCCACCGTCGATCCAAGAAAAGCCGAGGCCCACGGCCGAGGTTTCGGGTCGCACCGAAGGCTGGCGTTCCAGCACTTTTCAAGGATCGTGGCCTTCGACTGCGGTGCAGGGAACGTGGCGTTCGACGACTTCACCCATCGCGCCCCGCCAGGAAAGTTCCGCGAGCGAGTCCGAGAAAGACGCCGCCGGCAATCGGCAGCAACTCGATCCGGCGAGATCGATGGCCGGTACGACGCCCGATCCAACGGGAATTATCCTGCCCTTCGCTCCCACGTTTACGCGGCATGAACCGGCTACGCCTTCGCAGAATGCCTCCGCCGCGTTCCCCGCGAGCGCGCGGGAAGCGGATCACACCGCTCCTCAGTCCACACCGCAAATGCAGGCGACGGACGCGGCGAACGGTGCGTCCGGGCAGTTGGCCTTCGCGGCGCGCCTCTCCGTGGAGGACGATCCTTCAGCATCCGCGGCTTTCATGTCTTCCGCGGATGATCAGACAAGGAGAGCGGCTGCACAGCCAGTTTCGACCTTGCCGGCGAGTTCTCAGTCGGCTGCCCCGCAGACGGAATCTCAGGCGACAGTTCCCGCATCGCTTCCGAACACCGTCTCAAGACAGGTGGTGTCTGGAGCAAGTCAAACCGCGGACGCGCGGAACGGCGAAAGCAGCGATGCATCCCCGAAGCAGAACGCGGGCGACGGAACCGCGAAGGCCGACGCATTCGTCGCGCAAACGCAGGTCGCGGCTTCAAGTCACGCTATGGGCGCCGTCCATAGCGACGCTTCGAGCGATTCAGGAAACGGCCCCACGAGTAAAGAGACGCCGGCCCCGGCGATGTCGCCAGCGGCGCGGATGGACAAAATGATCGAACCTCCCGCGACACCGGCGAGCGCGAATCACGATATCACGGTGCGCATTCCGGACGCCTCAGAGATGGGAACGGCTGTCCGGTTCGTGGAGCGCGCCGGCGAAGTTCACGTTTCCGTGAGGACCGGTGACGCGGAAATGGCGCAGACCCTGCGCGGCGGACTCGGCGACCTGGTGAACCGTCTCGCGGACGGCGGAGTCCGGACCGAAGTATGGCAGCCCGGTTCGGGCGCGTCGACCTCGCAGGACGATCCGGGCCAACCGTTCGCGGATTCCAACGGCTCGAAAAATAACCGCGAGTCTTCATCCGGTTCAGAAACCGAACAGGATTCCAGTCGGCAGAACAAACCCCGATGGCTCGAAGAATTGGAAAGTTCCATCGGCGACGAAAACGTTAAGGAGACATCACAACTGTTATGGCAAGCATAGGTTCCGTTCTCGGGTCATTGGGCGCCTCGTCCACTGACAGCACGAATAACTCTTCGACCAACTCCAGTTCCTCGAGCACCGCTAATCCGCTTGCGGACGAGACCACGTTTCTACAGTTACTGGTCACGCAGATCCAGAATCAGGACCCGACGCAGCCCATGGACAGCACTTCGTTCCTCAGCGAACTGGCGCAGTTCAGCCAGCTGGAGCAATTGGCAACCATCAACCAGGATCTCCAGACGGGCGTTCCCGTTACGGCCGAGACGCCGGCGAGTTCCACGTCATCCACCAGCCCCACGACCGGAAGTTAATTCATTTACAGAATCAGGAGAAACAGAATGTCATCGTTTTCAACCCCGCTCTCAGGATTGCTCAGCAACGAACAGGCTCTGAACGTCATCGGCGATAATATCGCGAACATGAACACGCAGGGCTTCAAATCCAATAGCGTTCTCTTCGAGGACGCCATGAACGAAGCTTCCGGAAGCTTGCAAATCGGGGCCGGCGTGGGAAGCACGCTCACCGAACGCAATTTCACGCAAGGCACGCTCCAGTCCACGGGCGGAGCAACCGATGCCGCGATTCAGGGCGCCGGCTTCTTCATCGTGCAGGATCCATCCAGCGGTTCGACCACCTACACGCGGGACGGAAGCTTCAGCATTAACGCCGCCGGTCAGCTGGTGAACCAGACGGGTCAGCTCGTCGAAGGCTGGAATGCCGTCAACGGCGTGGTGAACACGTCCGGTGCGGTTTCCTCCATCACAGTGCCCACCATCTCTTCGCAGGCCCCCACGCCCACTGCGAATATGACGGTCAGCGCGAACCTGAACGCGTCGTCCGCAGTCGGAACGTCGTACGACGTACCGATCCAGGTCGTGGACTCGCTCGGCAACACGCACACGTTAACGGTGGATTTCACAAACACCGCTCCTCTGCAGTGGAGTTACAACGTGACCATCCCGGGCGGCGATTTAACGGGCGGAACGGTTGGCAGTGCGACCTCGATAGCGACCGGTAGCCTCACCTTCAATTCCAGCGGCGCGCTCACTACGCCCGCCGCGGGATCGCCGGTAAATCTCGCGACCACCACCGGCTTGGCGGACGGGGCCGCGAATCTCAATTTGAACTGGAACCTGTACGATGCGACGGGGAATCCGCTAATCACGCAGTACGCCAGCGCTTCCACCAGCAGCACGACGCAGGACGGCGTTCAGGCCGCGGCCGTGACCGGCGTCAGTCTTGAAAATGGCGGGGCGCTCGTCGCGAGTTTCTCCGATGGTTCGAAGAGCACGGTGGCCCAGCTCGCGCTCGCGTCCGTGCAGAATCCAGACTCACTGATCGCGCTCGCGAACAACCAATACACCGTGGGCGCGGGCACCGCCACTCCTTCGGTGGGCGCCTCCGGCAGCGGTTCGCGTGGAAGCATCGTCGCCGGCTCGCTTGAATCCTCGAACGTCGACATGGCCACCGAATTGACCAACCTGATCGTCTACCAGCGCGCGTATCAGGCGGACTCGAAAGCCATCACGTCGATCGATCAGATGCAGCAAACTCTGATCGCGTTGAACCTGTAGAGATGTAGGATCGCCGCACGTCTTGACAACGGACCGCGGATACGGAGCCTTGATTTGATGAACGAAGAACTGATGGCGCGGTATACGCAGCTCACCCTCTCCGTGGAGGCCGAGTTGGGCCGGCGCGCGATGTCTGTCCGGGAAATCCTCTCCCTCTCTCCCGGCAGCCTGATCGCGCTGCCCAACGCGGTCGGGTCGAAAGTGACCCTGTTCGCTGGCGGCGCGCCATTCTGTTCAGGAGACATGATGCGGCTGGGTGGTGCACCGGCGGTGCGGATCACGGGTTTTGAGAGCCCGCAGCGGAGTTAGAGTTCATCGTGGAAATGTTTCAACAGCTTGCCATCGTTCTCGCCGTACTCGGTCTATTGTGCGGCGCGATTTGGGTACTGCGACGCAAGGGCTGGGCGGGGACGCGGATGCTCCGGTCGCGTCAATCCGATCAGCCGCGCCTGGAAGTGATCGACCGTCTTCCTCTCACCCCCCATCACTCCCTGCATCTCGTACGGCTGGCGGACCGCACGTTATTGATCGGATTATCGCCGAACGGGTGCAATCTACTGGAGTCCGGCGTGATTCCCACCTCCGCCGGGAGAGAACACTAACTCATGGTGCGTAAATTACTCCCGGGACTCCTCGCCGCAGGACTGGCCTTCTCTGCGCCGGCGGTGAATTCTCCTCTCTCTGTTTTGGGCGCGAAGGGCGGCGGGACCACCACGCTCAGCCTGCCCATGCAGATCGCGCTGTCGCTCACTCTGATGGTGCTTTTGCCGGCCGCGATCATGTCCATCACACCGTTCCTGCGGATCACGATTGTCCTGCATTTTCTTCGTCAGGCGCTCGGCACGCAGCAGACGCCGTCCAATCAGGTGCTGGTCGGCCTTTCCATGTTTCTATCTCTTTTGATCCTGCAGCCGATGGCCACGGAAATTTATCACACCGCGTGGGAGCCCATGGATCAGGGGAAATTGACGGCAAGCCAGGCGTTCGATGAGGGTGCGAAGCCGCTGAAAACATTTCTGGCGAAATTCGCGCGCGAGAAAGATATCGAATTATTCGTAGAGGTATCGAAAGCCCCCGCGCCCCGTAACGCGTCTGACCTGGGACTGCAGGTTTTGATTCCGGCCTACATTCTGTCCGAACTCAAAACCGGTTTTCAAATTGGCGCACTTCTCTTTCTACCGTTCCTTGTGATCGATCTCGTGGTCGCCTCCATCACGCTTTCCATCGGAATGATGCAACTTCCGCCGGTGATGATTTCGGCGCCTTTCAAAATTCTCTTGTTCGTACTGGTGGACGGCTGGAACCTGGTCGTCGGCTCGCTGGTGAAATCTTTCTATTAGGACTTCTTTCATGACACCCGAAACAGCGGTACAGATTATTCGCGAAGCATTAATGGCGGCCTTCCAGTTGGCCGTGCCCCTGCTCCTGATTGGATTTGGCGTGGGCGTGGTCATGAATCTCGTACAGGTGGCGACGTCGCTGCAGGATCCCGCATTCACTTCGTTCCCGAGGCTTGCTGCCTTCCTGACCGGGTTTATTGTCCTGATGCCATGGATGCTCAAGGAGCTGGTCACCTACACCGTGGGGATCTTCTCCGGCATCGCCAAGTATGGGCACTGAGCTCACCTTCGACATCGGAACACTCTACGCTTTCCTCTTGGTCCTCGCCCGGATCTCCGGGGCATTCATTTTTGTTCCGATTCCCGGCATTCAGGCCGGGCTGCAGGTCGCGCGCGCGATGCTGGCGGTCAGCCTGACCCTGGTCCTTGCGCCGCGCTGGCCGACGATCGATCCGTCCCGCGTGGATTTCCTGCTTTTGGTGGGATGGTTTCTCGCCGAAGCCGGCATGGGGCTCGCCGTGGGTCTGGCTGTTGCGTTCTTAATGGAAGGTTTTCAGATGGGAGCGCAGATTATCAGTCTGCAGGCGGGCTACTCGTTCGCCACAACCATCGATCCTACGTCCGGCGCGGATTCGGCCGCTCTCCTGGCCGTCGCGCAAACCGCCGCGGGGTTGCTGTTTTTCGTCACCGGCATGGACCGGCAAATCCTACGGGCGTTCGCCGACAGTCTTTCCTCCCAGCCTCCAGGACACTTTGCGATCACCGGGTCCATGGTAAACGGCATGATTCAGGCGGGAGCTTCGATTTTCGCCACCGGCTTTCGCCTGGTTCTACCCCTGTTGGCTCTCCTCCTGATGGTGGAGCTGTCGCTCGCCCTGCTGGCCCGGCTCAATTCGCAGCTGCACCTCATGCAGCTCTCCTTTCCTATCAAGATGCTGCTGTCATTAATCCTCCTTGGCTGGCTGCTGCTGATCTTCCCGCAGGTTTTTGCCCAATCCGCAGGTCGCGCGATGCAGTTGATCCGCAGTCTGCTGGCGGTTTAGCCGGGTAAATGCATGGCTGACGCCAACAAGACAGAACAGCCTACCGGTAAACGCGTCCAACGGGCGCGTACCGAAGGGCAATTCGCCACTTCCCGCGAACTAATCACGGCGGCGAATTTCCTCGTATTTTTGGGAGTCCTCGGCGCTTGGTTCCCGAACTGGTTCGCCGGGATGAAGCAGATGTTACGCCAGGCCTTGGAAGACGCTTTTCGCGGCGACCTGACGGTCACCACTTTTCCCCGGATTGCCGAAGTTCTCTTAAATCGCGCGTTCGTCCCGCTGACGATGCTGGCGGTGTTGACCACAGTGACCACTGTTTCCGTCAACTTCGCCGTCACGAAGATGGGGTTCAGTTTGAAAAAACTGCTCCCCGATTTTACGCGCCTGAATCCGGTCGCGAAAATTAAAAACGTCGCCACGCAGGGACCCGCCGCCGTGGGACAAGCGGTCGCGATGCTGGTGGTTTTCAGCGGCGCGATCTATCTGATCGCGCAACAGAACGCCGAAGTTTTTCTGATGCTCCCGTTCGCCAGCCTGGATATCGGGCTGCAAAAAGTGGCGGTCGCCATCAAGGACCTGTTATGGAAGGCCGCGGGCGTCTTCCTGGTGTTCGGACTCATCGATCTGTTTCGCCAGCGCAAGCGTTACACGAAGGGCCTGCGCATGAGCAAGCAGGAGGTGAAGGAAGAGGCCAAGGAGAACGAAGTCAATCCGCACGTGAAGGGCAAGATTCGCCGGTTGCGGCGCGATCTGGCCCGGCGCCGCATGATGAAGGAAGTGGCCACGGCCACGGCGGTGATCGTGAACCCGACGCACTACGCCGTCGCCTTGCGCTACCAGCGAAACGCGACCGGCACGCCGCTTGTGGTCGCCAAGGGCAAGAACTATCTGGCTCTCCGTATCCGTCAAATTGCCACCGAAAATGGAGTTCCGCTGGTGGAGAATCCGCCTTTGGCACAGGCGCTCTATAAATCGGTCGACGTGGGCCGCGAAATTCCGCCGCATCTGTATCGCGCGGTCGCCGAAGTGCTCGCCTATATTTACCGCCTGACGAATCTGCGGTCGGGACACGCGCGCAGACGCCCGTAGCGCGCAGTTTCCCTCTACAATCTTCACTATTCTTCGATACATGTAGAAGATGGAGCTGATTGTCAACAGACGGACTTCCGTCCGGGACGAGACTTTGAAGTGCCTGAATCGGCTCCCTCGGTTGTCTCCGTTGATGACGCAGTTGTTGGCCCGTCTCACCCGCAGGAATTGCGAAGTTCAGGAGCTAACGGAAATCGTGGAAAGGGACCCGGTCCTGTCGGCCCAGATCCTGCAGCTCGCGAACTCCGCTATCTTTGCGCGTCTCCGGCCGGTAGAAACGATCCGCCATGCGATCGCGCTGGTGGGCCTCTCCACCATGCGCAAGTTCGCGCTGGGAGCTTCGATTTCGAATCTTTTTTCGCACACCAAGCCCGCCAGAACGTTTTCGGTCCTCCGCTTCAATCTGCATTCGGTGGCCACTGCGACCCTCCTCGAACTCCTGGCGGACGCCATACCGTTCGAGTCCGCGGGAGACGCATTTCTGGCAGGATTGCTTCACGACGTCGGCAAACTTCTGATTGCGGTGAATTTTCCGCAAGCCTACGATGATCTCCTGGCACTGATCGCCGTAAATGGAGCTTCGCTCCTGGAGGCGGAACGCGATATCGTCGGCATCGATCACGCGGAGCTCTCCGCGCTGGCCATTTCGCGCTGGGAGTTGTCGGAGGCCGTGCAAAACGCGGCGAGTTCTCATCACGAGCCTGGGAGCGATTCGCCGTCCGGCGACCGCCGGTCGAAAAAAATTGGACTCGGCGTCGGGGTCCATCACGCGGACCTGTTCGTGAACCATTTGGGCATGTCCGTCTTGCCGCTCCCACTCGCCTGTCAACAGGCCGATACGCTCGCCATCCCGGGATGCGCTTTTTCCGAAGAGGACGTCCTCACGAAGTTTCAACACGAAGTGGAGAAGCTAGGGGATCTGTTTCACTAGCGCGGCAAACTGATCTTCGGGTCTTGCATCCTCGGGCAGCGAACTCAAAGTTAATGCGTCAAGCGCTTGAGGATTTCGACGACGTAATTCTGCGTCTCGGGAATTTCGGGAACTCCGCCGGTTTTGTCCACGCGATCGGCGCCCGCGTTGTACGCGCTCAGCGCCAGCGCCAGATTGCCGTGGTAACGCTCGAGCAAGTCTTTCAGCAACTTGCTGCCCGCTTCCAGGCTTTCTTTCGGGCTGAACGGATCCTTAACTTGAAATTGTGCCTGGGTGGATGGCATCAACTGCATCAGTCCAGCCGCGCCCTTCGGCGACACGGCGCACGGACGGAAGCCGGATTCCTGCCGGGCTACCTCACGCACCAGTGCCGGACTTACGTTCTGCTTTTCGGCGACGTCGCCGATCATGCGCGCCAGTTCGAGTTGCGGAACCGGATCGCAGTCGCCGGCGTCGGGGATCACGGTGGAGGTTTTGTAGGAAGTCGAGCTAGCGCTCACCGCTTCAATCTGTGCGCGCACGGACGCACGCTGTTGGGCGAGAGCAGGTTCCATGGCGGCGCGGATTCGATCCGCCTGCGAAGGTAGCGCCTGCGCGAGGAGAATCGCGACGAGGACAGTCACCCGCGGATAATCGTCACAATCCCCCGATTTCTTTAAGCTCAGATTCCTGTCGCAATTCCGCTTGCCGCAGGCCGGTGCGGAGGAAGTCCGAGGCAGCTCTACGATCCGGCTCCGAGCGCCACCGATAATTTCTCAAGTCCTTTCCGAAACTTCAGGACGTCCGCGCCGTTGCGATGATCCACCACGCCGGAGGTCACCTGGAATGATAACGTCCGGCGTACGCCCGCCTCCTGAAAATCATACGGCTCCATCATCTTTTGTGCGACCTTCCCGGACAGTTCCATGGCGTTGCCTGGCGCCGAATCGAGGATCACGACGAATTGATTTCTCGTCCAGCGCCCGACCGTGGCCCGTGGGACCATCGCCTGCAGCCGCGCCTGAAGCGAATGCAGCGCGTCCTCCATAACCGCGGGCGAATGGCGCGCCGCCAGCATCTTCAAGTTGCGCAGGACGACTAAGATCAGGCAAAACGAAGTGTTCTGGCTCAACAGCTCATCGAGCCGGTTATCGATTTCCTGGCGGTTCCCGGCTTCGGGCGCAGAGCGTTCCGCGGTGGCGGAGCGGCGCACGGACTGGATCGTCTGGTGCAGGACGCGGATCTCGTCCTTTAATTGCGCAATCGCCAGATGATTGGCCGCCTGCATCTGCTCGAAGCTCGCCAGAATCCGTGCGGAAGCGGCGCGAATGGCCGCGCGGATGTCATCCAGCCGCTCACTCGCCGCGGTATCGAGTGAATGCAGAGCCTGCTTTAATTCTTTCTCGTGATCGCCTCCGCTCGACGCCGTGTGGGCCGCGAACTCCTCGAGCGCCGACGCGGCGGCGTCCACGTCCCGGCGCAACCGGCGGATCTGCTCGTGACTCGCGTCTTTGTAGTGATGCAACGCCTCCCGGAAAAGACCCTGAATGTTCCGGAGCTGCTCGGGCGTGGTTGCCTGTTCCAACTGGCGCATCAGGGCGCGCAGGCCCGCGCGGAACCTGGCCACCTGCTGTTCCTCGAATTCAACGATGTTCTGTTCCGTCGAGGCGATCGATTGTCCGAAACACTCGACCGCCGTATTCTTGAATTTCTCCAGCCGCTCCATTTCGGCGGCGGTTTTCAATAGCGAGATCACAGCAGCTCCTTCAACCGGCCCGCGCCGGACAACGTCGCGAGATCGAACGGATTTTCTGTGCAGGGGAGGCGGCGCGACGCGAGTTCCTTCGCAAACGCCGTGTTCGGATGAGCGCTCACGCGGAAGTGTCGCCTCCGATTTTTCGGGACGCATCGAGATTTTGGGATGCATCGATCTTTGGGGACACGCCGATTTGTTGGGACGCGTCGATGAGCTGTTTTTTGGCTTTACTCAGATAGGCGTCCCATCTGCGAGCTTCCAGGACCCGGGCTTGGCACAGTCGGCACGTGAGAAGATGCGTTTCGAGGGCTGCGTCTTCCCGTTTCCCCAGGGCGTAGGCTTCAATCGTTTCGTGATCCGTACACTGCATCAGAACCTCGTGAAAATGTATTCCCTCCGGCCATGCCCGCGTTTTTCGGGTCCTCCGTCGAAGCGTTTGACGAAACGGCATCCTCCGTCGTGCCCCGCGCCGATTGCAATCAGCGCGAAGCTCTGCCGCGTCGCTTGCGCGGGCCTTGCAGCCCCCGGCGAGCCGGGTGGCCGCCTACAATGGCCCACCCTCTCCTATCGCGAACTCCGCGCGAGATTCTAGTTCGGGACGGGCCCCACCGCAAAAAACGCGTCCCGAACTGTACCGCGCCGCGCGGGGCCTGGACATTCGCTGGAACTCAAGGCCGCCTGGTACTGTGCATAATCCGTCATATGTCAAAAATCTGGCGGCGAGGCGCTCCTCATCGGAGGTGTCATCGCCATAAGCGGGAAGAGAAACGGAAAATGGCGATATAAGTGCCAGGAAGAAGATATGGGCACTGTAAATAATCTTTCCAGCTTTCTGCAGTCCGAGCTCAGCACGATTCTGCAATCCTCCGGTCTCCCGGTCAGCACATCGAGCACTACGAGCACGACGGCATCGCCGTCTGCGTCCGTCGGCACGAGCACATCCACGACCGCGATTCAGACCGATAACCAGCAGCTCTCGCCGTTCGCCCAACTGTTGACCGAGCTCCAGCAGCTCCAGCAATCGGACCCCGCGAAATATCAGGAGGTCACCGGCCAGATCACCACCAATCTGCAAAACGCGGCGAAAGCTGCCCAAGCGGCCGGGAATGCAAACGCCGCAAGCCAACTGAACACGCTGGCCGCCGACTTCAATACCGCTTCGCAGACTGGCCAGCTGCCCGATCTCCAGAACCTCGCGAACGCGGCAGGCGGCCATCACCATCACGGACATCATCACCACTCCGAGTCCACCGATAGCGACGACACTTCGACGACCGGGAGCACGTCGAGTGATGCCTGGACCAGTGGTTCAAGCCAGAGCGGCTCGCAGGCTGCGGGCGGCTTCCAATCCGGCTGGACGCAAAGCGCTCCGCAGGATCCAGCGACGGATCCGTCGACGATCATCTTGAACACGCTCGCGAGTTCCGGCGGGAATAGCACTAACAGCTGACCATGAACGGAACATCGCCAGGCGTAACCATCCGCAAAACGTAAACCGGACTTTCGCTCGCAACTCGCAATGCCCGTCCCGCTTAGCGTCTGCATGATCGTAAGGAACGAGGAAGCGCACCTCGCGCGTTGTCTCGATTCCGTGCGCGACGTGGCCGCAGAAATTGTGATCGTGGACACGGGTTCAACCGATTCCACCGTGGACATCGCGAAGCGTTACGGCGCGTCGTCGATTCCCTTCGATTTCGGCGTCGTGGATTTCGCCGCGGCTCGAAATCACGCCCTGGCGCACGCCCGGCACCAATGGGTGCTGATGCTGGACGCGGATGAGGTGCTCGATCCGTCAGCGATCCCGATCCTGAGGAAGATTCTGGCTCAGGGTGACAACTCAGGATACTTTTTAGAGCGCCTCAACTGTGGAACGGAGACGACGAGTCCTTTCATGGACTATGTGGTCCGCCTGTTCCCGAACCATCCGCGGCATCGCTACCGGGGCCGCGTGCATGAGACCATTGATGCCTCGATCATTTCCGCGGGCGGGAAATTGCGGAGGTCCGGAATTCGCCTCCATCATAGCTTTTCCGCGGATCGGGACGCGCGGCGGCGCAAAAACCATCGCTATATCGAGATCCTCAAGGAAGAGATCGCGGCGTGTCCCGAGGACACCTCGCGGCTTGACTTTCTGGCTGCGGAGTACCATCAACTCGAAATGTTCGAGGACGCCGCGGCCGTCGCCGAACAGATCGCTCGCCTGCGTCCCGGGGATGCGCGGGCCCACCTGTTCGCGGGCATCTATCATCTTTTATACGTGCCTGATTTTCAACGGGCACGAGCGGACTTCAACCGGGCCTTGGAACTCCGCCCGGGATACCCCGAAGCTCAATCGTTTTTGCAAACGCTCGACGAACGGGAACGACCGCTCAAGCCCGTCCGCTGAATCTCTCCCATATTCGAAAGTCCGTCATCGCTGAAGGCTTCCAACCCTCTCGAACGGGAAGGCCGAGACGATATGTGCATTTTGAGATGCGCATTCGGCTTTTCAGAAGGCGCCCCATGAGGGTTCGAATGCCAACCAGTGAACTCCCAGCAAAGGACGGACTGACATGGAAGTGGTTGTGACCGCAATCCTGACCGAAGCCCCGGAGCGTGAAAAGACATATCAAGCGGGCGACCCAGTCGTTTTGATCAAGGGCTCCTACGAAGGGACGCCCGGAGTGTTTCTGCGATTCAGGCAGGATCCGAATTGGGCGGACATCCGGGAATGGAATGGGGTGGTCCGCGAGCATCCTGTGGCGTGGCTGGCCCTCCGGGCCTCTCACGAGTAAAGTGCGTCGCTATTAAAGTGCATTCTGAGAAATGAACGCTCATCCATAAGTAACAACACATCCAATCCATGACACAAATAGCGATTCTGCCCGAGGACACTCTGGCTCAGCCGACTCTTTCGGAAGCCGAATTGGCGCTGACGGACGGGTATTGGCGCGCTGCCAATTACCTTTCTGTCGGCCAGATCTATCTCCTGGACAACCCTTTATTAAAGGAACCGTTGAAGCTTGAGCATATCAAGCCGCGGCTTCTGGGACATTGGGGAACGACTCCAGGTTTAAACCTGATTTATGTGCACTTTAACAGGATCATTAGAAAGTATGGCTTGAGTGTTATTTACGTTGCGGGCCCGGGCCATGGCGGACCGGCGTTGGTCGCGAATACGTACCTGGAGGGCACCTACAGCGAATATTACCCGAACATCTCACAAGACGTTCAAGGGATGAAGGCGCTTTTCAGGCAGTTTTCCTTCCCCGGTGGGATTCCGAGCCATGTTGCGCCGGAGACTCCCGGATCGATTCACGAAGGCGGGGAATTGGGTTATGCGCTCGCCCATGCATACGGGGCTGTATTCGACAACCCCGACCTTATTGCGTGCTGCGTGGTGGGCGACGGCGAGGCTGAAACGGGTGCGCTTGCTACCAGCTGGCACTCGAATAAGTTCCTCAATCCGGCGCGTGACGGGGCCGTGCTTCCCATTTTGCATTTGAATGGGTACAAGATCGCGGGACCGGCTGTTCTCGCGCGCCTTCCGCGCGAGGAGCTCACGAATTTGTTCCTGGGATATGGCTACCGCCCTTATTTCGTCGAGGGGGAGGAGCCCCTCGAGGTGCATCAGCAGATGGCGGGGACGCTCGACAGGATCGTATCGGAATTGCAGATGATCCGGCTCGATGCGCGGGCGCATGGGTTCACCCGGCGGCCGTTGTGGCCCATGATTATCCTGCGGACTCCCAAGGGATGGACCGGGCCAAAAGTGGTCGACGGTTTGAGAGTGGAAGGGACCTTTCGCTCTCATCAAGTCCCCTTATCGGAGCTCGCGGCGGAGCCCGATCACATTCGGATTCTTGAGGAATGGATGAAGAGCTACCGTCCCGAGGAGCTCTTCGATCCGAGCGGTAGGTTGATGCCGCATCTGGCGGCACTCGCGCCCGAGGGCGACGCCCGGATGGGTGCGAATCCGCATGCCAACGGTGGCCTGCTCAGCAGGGATTTGCGGCTTCCCGATTTTCGAAGCTACGCGATTGATGTTCCCAGACCCGGAGCGGTGCAGGGCGAAGCCACCCGTGTGATGGGCCAGTTCCTCCGCGATGTCTTGAAGCTCAACGAGGAAGCCCAAAACTTCCGTGTATTTGGACCCGACGAGACCGCTTCGAACCGGCTGGGAGCGCTGTTTGAGGCCACCGACCGCACCTCCACCGCCGAAATTTATCCGGGGGACGATCACGTTTCTCCGGACGGCCGGGTGATGGAGATGCTGAGCGAGCATATGTGCCAGGGCTGGCTCGAGGGGTATCTACTGACTGGGCGGCATGGCCTCTTTTCCTGCTACGAGGCCTTTATCCATATAGTCGGATCGATGTTCAACCAACACGCGAAGTGGTTAAAAGTCAGCCGCAATATTCCCTGGCGGCGTCCCGTAGCATCTCTCAACTATTTACTGACATCCCACGTGTGGCGTCAGGATAATAATGGCTTTAGCCACCAAGATCCTGGATTTCTCGATCACGTGATCAACAAGAAGGCGGAGGTCATCCGGGTGTATCTGCCGCCGGATGCGAACACGCTGCTTTCCGTCACTGATCATTGCCTGCGGAGCCGCAACTACATCAACGTCATCGTGGCAGGGAAGCAGCCGGCGCCACAATGGCTCGACATGGATGCCGCGGTGAAGCATGCGACGGCCGGGATCGGAATCTGGAAATGGGCGAGCAACGACCAGGGCGCCGAGCCCGACCTGGTGATGGCATGCGCGGGCGACGTTCCAACACTTGAGACGCTCGCCGCCGTCGACCTGCTACTCCGCCACTTCGAGGGCCTCAAGATCCGGGTGGTAAACGTCGTCGATCTGATGACCTTGCAGCCCGAAGGAGAACATCCGCACGGCCTTCCGGACGCCGAGTTCGACTCCCTTTTCACGACCGACAAACCCATTATTTTTGCCTTCCACGGCTATCCGTGGCTGATTCACCGGCTGACCTACCGGCGTGCCAATCACGGCAATTTACACGTGCGCGGTTACAAGGAGGAGGGCACCACCACGACGCCTTTCGACATGACCGTGCTCAACGAGCTCGACCGGTATCACCTGGCGGGCGATGCCGTGGACCGGATTCCCGCGGTGCGCAACCTAGCCGGGCATTTCAAGCAGTTCCTGAGGGATAAGCTGATCGAGCATCGTCACTACGTCGCGCTCCACGGGGAAGATATGCCGGAGATCCGCGACTGGCAGTGGTCGCGGTAGAAGCACGATTGGGACGTGCCGAGGCCGCGTTCTCACCAATCCCTGAAACTTACGAGCAGGGCGCTGAAAAAGGCCATTATGCTACCGCTCCCTCGCGGTTGCGGCTCGGCAAATGCTTGCAAACACGCGAGCAGGTTTCTGAGCCGCGCGGACGCGTTTCTGAGCCAAGCGGATTTGGGCCTTATTCAGCATCCTGCCAGGCCCTGAAGCCTCACCTCACCAGACCTGGAGCGCCCGCGAGTTTGGGCGGGATCGCGCTGGGCGTCCTGTCTAATGCGTAGGGCCGGGCCGCAATGCGTGCGACCCGGACAGAGGGAGCTATCCGGCCCAGGTCAGGCAGCCGGGGACGATTTCCGTGCGGGATTCCCGATGAAAGGGTTTCACGCGGACCGTGTAGCCGTGGCGGCCGCTTTCGGCGCACGGTCCGAAGGATGTCTCGAAGACATCGAGATCGCCTTCTCTGGCGACGGCCTGCATGAGTTTGGCGATGCCTCCCGTGATGTTCTCTTCGGTATCGAGTTTACCGGCGTAGATTTCCACCGAGACCTCGTCGGGCGAAAGATGTCCAAGCGAGACTTTCGCGCGGGAGGTAACCTCGCCTCCGACCGATAATTCCGTCTCGCCGCGGGTTTCGACCGACTCGATCCGAACCTGCGGCCAACAGGCCCGGACTTTCTCTTTCCACGCGGCCAGTTGCCGGGCGCTTGCGGCGCCTTGCGCGGCGAGCCGGCTTTGGCGCTTGTGCGCAACCAGATAGGCGCTCTCCACGTACTCGCACACCATCCGGTGGGAGTTGTAAACAGGGCTCAACTGGACGATCGTTGCTTTCATGCGGGCGAGCCAGCGCCGGGGGATTCCGTCCGAGCGGCGATCATAGAAGGTGGGCGCGAGGTCGGTTTCGAGCAGATCGTAAAACGTCTCCGCTTCCACCTGGTCCTGGGTTTCGCGATCGGGATAGACTTCGCCGCGTCCGATGGCCCAGCCCGGCGAGAGGCGGACGCCCTGCACGTCCGGCGCCCAGGCCTCGGCCCACCAGCCGTCGAGAGTACTAACGTTCAGGACGCCGTTGACCGCGGCCTTCATGCCGCTCGTGCCGCAGGCCTCCAGGGGACGCAGGGGCGTGTTGAGCCAGATATCGACGCCCTGAACCAGGTAGCGCGCCACGGTCATGTCGTAGTCTTCCAGAAATACGAAGCGCGACCGCAGGTCGAGCTCCCGGATCAGAGTCACAATCTTGCGGATCATCTCCTTCCCCGCGTCATCGCTCGGGTGAGCCTTGCCCGCGAGAATGATCTGCACGGGACGCTGCGTGTCTTTGAGAATGCGAACCAGGCGATCGGGGTTCCGCAAAAACAGATCGGCGCGCTTGTAGGTTGCGAAGCGGCGCGCGAAACCGACCGTCAGAATGCGCGAATCGAGGGCGTCTTCGGCGGCCATGATTTGTCCCACCGGCGCTCCGCGGCGCTTCAACGCGTCGGTCAGGCGCGCGCGGGAAAAGGCGACCAAATGCTCGCGCCGGCGTTCATGACAGCGCCATAGCTCCTCGGCGGGAATGTTTTCCACGTGCCGCCACATCTCGCGGTCGGACGGCTCTTCCCTCCAGCGGGGACCGAGATAGCGGTCGTACAGCTGGTGCAGCTCGGGCGAGACCCAGGACTGAAAGTGCACGCCGTTGGTCACATGGCCGATCGGCACCTCGTCCGGAGGCAGGCCGGGCCACAGATCGGTCCACATGTTACGGCTGACCTCGCCGTGGAGCTTGCTGACACCGTTGCTGAAGGAGGCGAGGCGCAGGGCGAGCGCGGTCATGCAAAACTCTTCCTGCTGATTGGCGGGGTAGCGCCGGCCGAGACCGAGAAATTCATCCCAGGAGATGCCGAAGGATTTGGAGTAATCGCCCAGGTAGCGCGCCATGAGGCTGGGAGAATAATAATCATGCCCGGCCGCGACCGGGGTATGGGTCGTAAAAATCAGACTTGCGGAAGCTTCTTCGGCGGCTTCCTGGAAGGAAAGGCTCTGCTCGATCATCAATCTCCGGACCCTTTCGAGACCGAGAAAGGCCGAATGACCCTCGTTCATATGGAACACGGTGGGGTGGATGTCGAGGGCCTCGAGCGCCCGGCATCCGCCGAGTCCCAGAACCAGCTCCTGGCGGACGCGGGTCTCACGATCCCCTCCATAGAGCTGGGCGGTGATGGCGCGATCTTCCGGGGCGGGGTTCAGAGCGAGGTTGGTATCGAGCAGGAAGAGCGAAATCCGGCCGACATCGGTCCGCCAGATTTGCGCGTACACTTCGCGGCCGGCGATGGGGACGACGATCGTGAGCGGAGCGCCGTCCGGGTCCTTCTGCAGCTCAAGCGGCAGATTCGCGAAGTCGTTGTCGACCATGATTTCCTGCTGCCAGCCCGCGTTATTCAGTCTTTGCTTAAAGGAAGCATGCTGGTACAACAGTCCGACTCCGACGAGGGGCACGCCCAAATCGCTCGCCGACTTGAGATGATCTCCCGCCAGGATTCCGAGACCGCCCGCGAAGATCGAGAGCGATTCCGTAATCCCGAACTCGGCCGAGAAGTAAGCGACCAGCGGAACGTCTTTGGCGCCGTGCCGGCGCGTAAACCAGGCCGCGCGGCTGCCCGACAGATAAGCGTCGAAGGACGCGGATACCTGTTCGAGGTGCGCCAGAAAAGCTTCATTCACCGAGGCTTCGAGGAGCCGCGCCTGATCGATTTTCCCCAACATCGAAACCGGATTGTGCCCGCAGGATTCCCATAGCTCGCTGTCCAGGCGCAGAAAAAGGTCGATGGTCTGATGATTCCAAACCCATTGCAGGTTATAAGCGAGTTTGCGAAGGCGCTCCAGAGGCGCGGGAAGATTTGGAATGACGGCGAACGTGCGGATTGGCTTCATGTATGCTCCCGGAGTTGCTTATCGGCCGCATACCCCGATTCGCGATCAAGGGAGAACCCGACGGCAAGCCCGGGCGGAGCCGGCAACAGCCGGCCTATTCATCGCGGCTAGCCGCGTTTCCGCTCGGCGACGATCGTCACCTGCATGTCGCCGGCAAGGGCGACGACCTCATGCACCAGATTGCGCCGGAAAAAGGCGGGGAAGCGGCTTTCCTCGGGACGGGACAGAAAAAGCTGGGTGACGCCGTTCAGGCGCGCGAACTCGAGGAGAGTTTCCGCGACGTCGTCGCCCTGCAGGGAGCGGGCCTCGATGTGGAGATTGCGGGCGAAATTCAAATGGCGCTCGACGGCCTCGCGTTCCGCATCGGGAACCGGGTGAGCGGCGGCCTGCACGGCGACCGCGAAACAGTCGGCGTGGAGATAATCGGCCATACGTTTCCCGCGGCGGATGACCATGGCGGTGGAAGGCTGGGGAGTGACGTGGATCAGGATGCGTTCGACGCGTGACGCGTCCGCCTCGCCCGGCGCCCGCGGCTCTCCCGCCTCGGCGGATTGCGCGGCGTTCAAGCCGTCCTGGCGAACTTCGACTTCGTGCGCGGCCTGGCGCAGGGCGAGCTCACGGAGCGCGACGAGCGTCGATTCCTGAAAAAAGTTTTCGAGCGCTTTCTTGGCTCTTTCCGGAGAATACACGACGCCGCGCAGAAGACGATTGAGGAGCGCCTCGGGCGCGAGGTCGACCATAACGACCTGGTCGGCCTGCTGCACCACCCAATCCGGAATCGTCTCCCGCACGCGCACGCCGCTGATCTGCCAGACGTGGTCGTTCAGGCTCTCGAGGTGCTGGATGTTCATGGTGGTGAGCACGTCGATTCCGGCGTCGAGAAGCACGTCGACATCCTGCCAGCGTTTCGCCCGGTCGGAGCCGGGTACGTTGGTATGCGGAAACTCGTCCACGACGGCGATCTCGGGATGGCGCTCCAGGATCGCACCGGTATCCATCTCCTCGAAGGCTGTTCCGCGATATTCCACGCGCCGGCGCGGGATCATTTCGAGCCCTTCCGTGCGGGCGATGGTATCCTGGCGCCCGTGCGGCTCAAAATAGCCGACGACGACATCGTGGCCCTTGCGCTTCAGCTCGTGAGCCTCCGAGAGCATCTGATAGGTTTTGCCCACGCCCGCGGCATATCCGAGGAACACTTTCAGCTTGCCGCGCGGCAGAGAAGGCTGCATACGTTCGATAATGTCACGATTCCGGAGAGCGGGGGAGGCGCGGGGTCAGTGCGGAAATACGCGCACGTCCATTCCGTCTGCGCCGCGGATGATGCGATCGACGTGGTTTCCGCGCAGGCGCCGCAGCCAGCCCTCCTGCAGGCTATGGCCGACGAAGATTTGCGTGACCCCGCGTTCCCGGGCAAAGGCGAGAATCGCCTCGACCGGCTCGTCGCCTTCGAGAATCTCCACCGTTGCGTTCATCTGGCGCGCAAAGGCCAGGTGTTCGTCGAGCGCGGCCTGATAATCCGCCCGTACGGTGGGTTGCTGGACGTAGGCCACGATGAGTTCGCCGTGGAAACGATCCGCGTTGCGGCGGCCGCTCTCAATCATGGAACGAGCGTTGGCGCGCGGCGTGACGCACACGAGAATGCGTTCCTGCGCCCCGAAGGTCGCCGACAGTCCGTTGCGGCGTAAATACGATTCGAGCTGATGATCGACGACGTCGGCGGCCAGAAGCAGTGCGATCTCGCGCAATTCCGAGAGCATGCGCGCGCGGGCCGGATCCTCCTGGGCCGTGCTCCCCTCACCTTGCGGACTGACATCGGGAGGAGCGTCGACGACGACGATTTCGTCGGCGGCGTAAAGAAAGCTGCGGGGGACGGACTGCGCGACATGCTTATGCGTGATGCTTTCCACGCGTGGGCCGAGTTCCGCGATGTACTGGATGTTGATGGTGGTGATGACGGAGATGCCAACCGCGAGAAGATCGCGCACGTCCTCCCAGCGGCTGGCGTTTCGGGAACCGGGCGGGTTGTCGTAGGCCAGTCCGTCGACCAAACAAACCCGGGGATGGCGCTTCAAGAGCGCGGGGAGATCCATGGCCGGTTTCTGATCGATGTAGACGAGCGGCACTACTTCCAGTTTGCGGACACAGCCCTCGACTTCCTCGCTCGCGTGGGGTTGCATGGCCGCCACCACGACATCCTGCCCGCGCTCCTTACGGCGGCGCCCTTCGTCGAACATCCGGAACGATTTGCCGACGCCCGAAGCGTAGCCGAGGAAGACTTTCAAACGTCCGCGGGCGTGGTTTTCCTCTTCGGACTGAATGAGCCGAAGCATCTCATCGGGAGTGGGGCGTCGCGTTGTTCCCATAGGCTGGAAGTGACTACGTCTTGGCCTGCGCTCTCCACCAGCGGCGTAGCGCGACTCCCGACCAGATTGCCTCCACCAGGCCGAAAGGCCAAGCGCCTTGCAGGAATCCGTAAATGGAGCCGAGCACGCAAGCGCCCGCGAAAGCCAGTACGAACCACGAGCTGTGGGATTCGAGCGAATAAGTAATCAGCATGGCGGCGACCGCCAGGAGTCCGAACATTGTAAGCCCACTCATGTGCTTATATTTTTATGATTCCACTTTCTAAATTTCGACCGCGCGCCCGTACGCGTTTTACGGAGCTACGGCAAAGGTGTTACGGCGGCGGCCTTGACGGGCAGTTGTTGATCCAGAGCGAGGTTCAGCAGACAGCACGTTGACCCGCGGCTCGCCCAGGAATCCGAGATCGGGCCTCTCGGTGTGCGCGGCGACCAGGGCCCGGACCTGCTCGGGTGAGACGTTGCGCGCACGTGCGACGCGCGCGACCTGCGTCTCGGCGGAGGCAGGGCTGATGTGCGGATCGAGGCCGCTCCCCGAGGCCGTGATCGCGTCGGCGGGGATGGGAGCCTTGGGCTCGAACACGAGGGGAGCCTTGTCGTCGTTGAAGGCTTTGATCAGCTTGACGTCGTCGAGCTCGCCTTTCGCGTCCTTGAACTGGTCGAGCGGCACGGAGGACTCGTAGGGAATCCCGTTTTCAAGGGCAGTAGTGCACGATACGCAGATTGATGCCGTCGAAATCGACTACTTCGTTCTTCTTGTCATCCATTTTGATGGTGCCGTGGACCAGTTTGGCGCTGGTCGGGCCCAGGTTCGTGCCGCCGCTCGCCGTGGCGTCGTATCCGCTCCCCGCCGCCGAGGGCCGGGGATGAAAATACTCGGGCTTCGAAAAACTCTGGCCGAGCAGCGATGATCCGACAATACGGCCATCCGCCGCGCGCAGCGAGACTGCCGTCGGCTTTATCTCGAAACAGTCCTTGTGCGATACCCGTCACCGCCAGCGGATAAAAAAGTCCGGTCAGCACCGTCATCACGAGTGTCATCAGAAATCCGCGCAATAGTTATCGTGTCATGGATAATTTCTCCTTCGGGACGGCGAACTCAAGCCAAGCCGGTCAACGCCAGCAACTGATCGATCATCCAGATGCCGGGGAACGGGGCAATGACGCCGCCGACGCCATAAATCAGCAAGTTCCGGCGCAGCAGCGCCGACGCTCCCTGAGGCCGGTATTTTACGCCGCGCAAGGCGAGCGGAACGAGCGCGATGATGATCAGCGCGTTGAAAATCACGGCCGCGAGCACCGCGCTCTGCGGCGTGTGCAGATGCATGATGTTGAGCTGCCGAGCGCCGGGTACGTGGTCATGAACATGGCCGGAATGATCGCGAAATATTTGGCCACGTCGTTGGCGATGGAGAACGTGGTCAGTGCGCCGCGGGTGATCAAAAGCTGTTTGCCGATGGCGACGACCTCGATGAGCTTCGTGGGGTTGCTGTCGAGGTCCACCATGTTGCCGGCTTCCTTGGCCGCCATGGTGCCGGTGTTCATCGCGAGGCCGACGTCGGCCTGCGCCAAGCGCGGGCGCGTCGTTGGTGCCGTCGCCGGTCATCGCGACCAGGCGTCCTTCGGCCTGTTCCCGCTTGATGTATTCGAGCTTGTCCTTGGGAGTCGCCTGCGCGAGAAAATCGTCGACGCCGGCCTCGGCCGCGATGGCCGCGGCGGTCAAGGGATTATCGCCCGTGATCATTACGGAACGAATGCCCATGGCGCGAAGTTGCGCGATCCGCTCCTTCATTCCGCCCTTGACGACGTCCTTCAGATGGATGACGCCCAGCAGGCGCGGTCACCTTCGGCCACGGCGAGCGGGCGTGCCTCCGAGACGCGAAATGCGATCGGCCATTTGCGGTGAGCTGCGCGGGCACCGTGCCGCCATGTTCCTGCTACGAATTTGGAGACCGCTTCGGTCGCGCCCTTGCGCAGCTGCCGGCCGTGCAGATCGACGCCGCTCATTCGCGTATAGGCGGAAAACGGAATGAAGTTGACCTCGTCGTCGGACATTTCGCGGCCCGCGCAGGCCATACTTCTCCTTGGCGAGAACCACCACGGAGCGGCCTTCGGGGGTTTCGTCGGCCAGGCTCGAAAGCTGCGCGGCGTCGGCGAGCTCACTCTCCGTGACGCCCTCCACCGGCAGGAATTCCACGGCCTGGCGATTGCCCAGCGTGATGGTGCCGGTCTTATCCAGCAGCAGGGTATTGACGTCGCCGGACGCTTCCACCGCTTTGCCGCTCATCGCCAGCACGTTGTGCTGCATGACGCGGTCCATGCCGGCGATGCCGATGGCCGACAGCAATCCGCCGATGGTCGTCGGGATCAGGCAGACCAGCAGCGAAACCAGCACCGCGACGGACGGAATCGATCCGGTGCCGGCCGAGCTGACGGCGTAGGCGGAGAAGGGCTGCAGCGTGACCACCGCCAGCAGAAAGATCAACGTCAGCCCGGCGATCAGGATATTCAGCGCCACCTCGTTCGGCGTCTTCTGCCGCTCGGCGCCCTCCACCAGCGCGATCATGCGATCGAGAAATGTCTCGCCGGGATTCGATGTGATGCGAATCTGAACCCAGTCGGAGAGCACGCTGCGTGCCGCCGGTCACGGCGCTGCGGTCGCCGCCCGATTCGCGGATTACGGGCGCGCTTTCACCGGTGATGACGGATTCGTCCACGGTGGCGATGCCTTCGATCACTTCGCCGTCGCCCGGAATCGGTATCGCCCGCCTCGCACAGCACGATATCACCGCCACGCAGCTTCGACGCCGGGCAGCTTTCGAACTTCCCGTTCGGCAGAATCTTCTTCGCCATGCTGTCGGTCTTGGTCTTGCGGAGCGCGTCGGCCTGCGCCTTGCCGCGCGCTTCCGCCATGGCTTCGGCGAAATTGGCGAACAGACACCGTGAACCACAGCCACAGAGCGATCTGAACCTGAAATCCGATGTTCGTGCCGCGCCCGTAACCAGATCGCGCAACTAGCAGGCCGGTGGTGACGGCCGCGCCCACTTCGACCACGAACATCACCGGATTCTTCGCGAGCGAATCGGGTTCAGCTTCAAGAACGCTTTCCTTGGTCGCCCGGCCGATGATCTGAGGATCGAACAAGGGGCGCGCATGCGCCAGTTTCTTGGGCAGCAAGGTGCGATGCGTCGTGCCGTGGAGTTTCGACGGGCTTCGGAGGAATCATAGTGTCGCAGACATTAGAACACTTTGCCCCCTTGCATCAAGATAGTGCTCGACGATCGGGCCGAGCGAAAGCGCCGGAAAGAACGTCAGGGCACCGATGATGAAGACGGTGCCGATCAGCAGACCCACGAACAGCGGCCCGTCCGTCGGGAACGTGCCGCTGGTCGTGGCCACCCGCTTCTTCGCCGCCAGACTTCCCGCCACGGCGAGCAACGGCAGCAGGAACAGAAACCGTCCGATCAGCATCGCCAGCCCGAGGGTCAGGTTGTACCAGGGCGTGTTCACGTTGATGCCGGCGAACGCGCTTCCGTTGTTGGCGGTGCCGCTGGTGTAGGCGTACAGAACCTCGCTGAAGCCATGCGGACCGCCGTTATTCGTGTTGGCGATGGCGGGTCCGGGCGGATTCCAGTACCGTCCTTGTGGAACTGGATCACCGAGCTGAGTCCCGCGAATACGAGGATCGGCTGCCGCCGTGGCGATGACCGCGAGCATCGCCATCTTCACTTCCTTCTGTTCGATTTTCTTGCCGATATATTCCGGCGTGCGGCCGACCATAAGCCCGGCGATAAAGACGGCTATGATCGCGAAGAGCAAAATTCCGTACAGTCCCGCGCCGACGCCTCCGAAGATCACTTCGCCGGTCATCATATTGAACAGCGGCACCAGGCCGCCGAGAGGCGTGAGGCTATCGTGCATCCCGTTGACGGCTCCGCAACTGGCATCCGTGGTGATGGTCGCAAACAGGGCGGAAGCCGCGATGCCGAAGCGCGTTTCCTTGCCTTCCATGTTTCCGCCCGCCTGCCCAGCCGTGGCGGTGCCCTGCAATCCGAGGTGCGCAGAATCGGATTGCCGCTCTGCTCCGCCCATAACGACAATGAAGGCTCCGGCCAGGAACATAATGCTCATCGCCGAAAAGAGCGCCCAGCCTTGCCGGGTATCTCCCACCATCTTTCCGAACGTGTAAGTCAGTCCGGCGGGAATCGAGAAAGATCATGAGCATCTGGAAAAAATTCGTCAGAGGGGTGGGATTTTCGAATGGATGCGCGGAATTCGCGTTCAGAAATCCGCCGCCGTTCGTGCCGATCATTTTGATCGCTTCCTGGGAAGCCACGGGCCCTTGCGCGATGGTCTGCGCGGCGCCTTCCACGGTTTGAACCTTGGTGTATTCGTGCAGATTCTGGATCACGCCCTGAGAGCTCAAAACCAAAGCGCCCAGGAGCGAGAGTGGAAGAAACACGTACAGAGTGGCGCGCGTCATATCGACCCAGAAATTGCCGATGGTCTTGCTTTGCTGCCGCGCGAAGCCGCGCGTCAGCGCGACGGCGATCGCCACGCCGGCCGCCGGCCGACACGAAGTTCTGAACCGTCAGCGCCGCCATCTGCACGAAATAGCTCAATGTCGATTCGCCGCTATATGCCTGCCAATTCGTATTCGTCACGAAAGCTGACGGCGGTGTTGAAGGCCAGGTCGGGGGACGACGTTGCTCGGCCCCGAAATTCTGCGGGTTCAAGGGGCAGAAAGCCTGCAGGCGCTGGATGAAGTAGGCGAACAGGAAACCAAACAGGCTGAACGCCATCGAGCGAACCGCCGTACTGCGTCCAGCGCTGCTCCTCGTCCTCGCGCACGCCGGTCAGCTTATAGACCAGATTTCCAGCCAGCGCAGCACCGGGATGCAGGAACGTTCGCTCGCCGGTGAACACCTTGGTCAGGTACAGGCCCGACCGGCTTGGTCAGCGCCAAAAGCACCACGAAAAAGAACAGGATTTGAAAAATTCCAACGATGTCATGTTCATGATGGCCTGCCTCAAAACCGCTCCGGCCTCAACAAGGCATAGAGCAAGTATACGAACAAAAAAAGCGCAGCGATTCCCGCAATCCAGAAGTCCATAATGGGTTCCTCAGAGTTTCTCGCAGAGCTTTGATGAAAGCCCAGCAAATCCAGAAAAAGGCGGCCGCGATGGCGATAAAGAATAAGATCAAGCATGGGTGTTCTCCTTTTTCCATAAACGACCACTACCTCGTGGCCCGCCGGCGAAGCCGCCGCGCCAGTCTTGCTCCTCCGGACGTCCGCCACCACGCGCTTTCGGAGTGCCCAGCACAACGACCGAACGGGGCTTAAGCTGACGATAGCGAATGTCTCATGCGCGTCCCGGCATAGGAAGATATCGACACGCGTTTCGATCCCATAATTCCGCGCGATGTCGCGAAACAGGGCCTCCTGGAACTCGACAAGCACGGGCGGAGTTTCGAGCGGCACCGCAAAAGGAACCACCTGCGCGACCAGCAGGCGCAGCGTCGCGTTTAACCCGCGTGCCAGCTTAACGGCGCTTTCGATCGCCTTTACCGTCGCCAGTACACTGGTGCAAAGCACGTTGACCTCCAGCGGGCGGCTGTTCTTGAACTCGGCTGGATCGTGATGCTGGTTCTCGCGGAACAGGACCAGCTCGAAGACCGCTTTTGTTTCTACGCGGTTCATCTTAACTTACTCCTCAGCTAAGATATACGGTGAAGAGAGTGAGTAAGTAATAGGAAACTCGTGAGGATTTTATAAAGAGCCGGCAGGAAGCTTGAAAGCGGTAGCCGACCCACGGTTCCGTGACGATATAGATGGGCGTTGGGGGATTTGGCTCAATCTTTTGGCGCAGTTGCTTGATAAAAACGCGCAGATATTCGACCTGGTCGCCGTAATCGGGCCCCCACACGGCCTGCAGCAATTCGCGGTGCGGTATGGCGCGATTCGGGTGCAGAGGCAAGATAGCGGAGAAGGTCGAATTCCTTGGGCGTCAACCGTCAATTCGTGACCACCGGTCGACCACCGACCTGCGTCCGAAGTCAACCTGGACCGCACCCAAAGCCAAGCGCTGCGGGCCGCCTTCCGGAGGCACGGGCGCGCGGCGCAGCGCCGCGCGGATGCGCGCCAGCAAGCTCCGGCGTGCTGAAAGGCTTGGCGACGAAATCGTCGGCGCCCGCGTCGAGAGCCGAAACCTTATCCTGTTCCGAATTGCGCACGGTCAGCATGATGATCGGGATCTCGGAGGAGGCGCGAACTCTCGCGGCAGGTCTCAAGGCCACCCATGCCCGGCATGTTCATGTCCAGCAGCATCAGGTCGGAGTGCGCTGGCGCGCAACGCCTCCTGCGCTTCTTCGCCGCTGCGCGCGTCCGCCACCTCGTAACCTTCTCCGGCCAGCGTCATCTTCATCACGCGGCGGATCTGCGGGTCGTCGTCGACGACGAGAATTCGTCCGACGCTCATTGGGTCGCCTCGGGCCGCGCGAGTGGAAGCAGAGAAATGGAAGGTCGACCCGGCGCCGAGCGTGCTCTCCGCCCAAATTTCGCCGCCGTGAGCTCGCACGATCTCGCGGGCGATGAACAGCCCGAGCCCGGCGCCGGGAACATGATTCTTCGTGTGACGGCCGCGATAGAAGCGCTCGAAAATGTGCGGAAGGTCGGCTTCCGCAATGCCCGGGCCCTGATCGCGCACGCTGACCACCACGCGGCCGTCCTCGACCGCGCCCGAAATACGGATGGGCGTTTGAGGGCGGCTGAACTTCGCGGCATTGCCGATCACCTGGCGGAGGGTCAGTTCGGCCAGCGCAGGATCGGCGGGAACCGTTCGGAAGATCGGCCGGAAATGCGACCTCTACGGGATGATCTTCGCAAAGCAAACGCATTCGCTCGAGCACCCGGCGTGTCGGCCGCGGCAAGGTCGACCGGTTCGAGCTGCAACTGCACGTGGCCTTCTTCGAGGCGCGCCATTTCAATCGCGTCATTCACTAGAGCGGTGAGACGATCGGTTTCTTCGTCCACCAAAGTGATGTAGCTCGCGCTGTTGATCGGCGCTCGTTCGAGGCTGCCGGAAAGAAGCGCGGTTGTCGAGGCTTTGATGGTCGTGAGCGGAGTCTTGAACTCGTGGGCGATGGCGTCCACCAAAACCGATCGAAGTTCGTCGCCCTCGCGTGCCGCTTCGGCGCGCGCGGCGGCTTCCTGCGCGCGAGCCTTCTCGAGACCGATGGCCACCAGATTCGCCACGCCCTGCAAGGCCGAATCCCCCAGTTTGACGCCGGTCATCCCGAGGCTGCCGATCGGCTCCGAGCCCAGGCGTATGGCGGTGATGACGCTGCTGGCGGACTCAAGCTGAGCGCCGGTCAGAGCGGTGATGCGCAATTGCTCCTCAAGCCCCGGAAAATCTTCCGGGCCCGCCACGATAAATTTCTCCAGCCGAGCGATCGAAAAGAGCTACGGCCCGCGCCTGAAAGGTTTGGGCCACGAGCGCGGCCAATTGTTTGGAGATCGATCGCGCGGGATCGGTCAACAGGATCGAACGGCTGAACGCGTAGAGCCGCTCCATTTCCTCCTGGCGTTCCAGGGCCTCACGAGCGCGGTTGCGGGCCTGCGAAGAGAGGCGGCTGGCGGTGATCGAGGTGACGAGAAAGGCGAACAGTGCGATCCAGTTCTGGGGATCCGCGATCGTGAAATTGAGGATGGGCGGAAGAAAAAAATAATTGAAACACAGGACCGCGAACAGCGACCCGGCGATCGACTCCGTGAGCCCCCAGTTCGCGCCGATGATAAGCACGCCGACCAAGTACGCGAATCCCGCAGTGGTTGCGTTCACCGGGATCAGGCGGAAGAACACCAGCGTGATCGCGGCGACCAGGGCGATGGCCGCGGCTATGCGCAGGAATCTCCGCCGGGGCGACGGCGCCCCCGATGTGTCTGGCTGAGGGTTCAAAAAGCCATGATCGCAGATTAAAAGCCCGATATTCGAAAAAGCGACCGGCTTGGCCTTATCCTAGGAGCTTGGACTCGAACTCCGCTCCCTGCCCGGCGCTCGGCGAGCTAGCCGCCGCGATCCGCGACGGCTCCGTCCGCGCTCTCTCGCGGGGCCTCACTTGTATTGAAGCCGGCGGCGAAACAGCCGAAGAGCTGACGGAATTGTTATATGCCGGCTCGCCATGGGCGCACGTCGTAGGAATCACGGGCCCTGCCGGTTCCGGGAAAAGTACGCTGGTTGCGGGGCTCGCTCGGGAGGCTCGCCGCCGGGGTTTCTCAATCGGCATCCTGGCCGTGGACCCGTCGTCGCCCTTCACGGGAGGGGCGATTTTAGGGGACCGGCTCCGCATGAGCGAGCTGTCCGCCGACGCGGGCGTATTCATTCGCAGCATGGCTGCGCGGGGCGAGATGGGCGGGCTGTGCAAAGCCGCCGCCGCTGCGATCGACCTGATGCGGGCCGCCGGCCGGCAGCTGGTGCTGGTGGAGACCGTCGGCGTGGGACAGGATGAAGTGGATATCATGCGGGTTGCGCACACCACCGTGGTCGTGAGCGTCCCGGGCTTGGGCGATGACGTTCAGACCATGAAGGCCGGCCTGTTCGAGATCGCCGATATTCACGTGGTTAACAAAGCGGATCGTCCGGGAGCGGACGAGACAGCCGCGCAGATTCGCGCGATGCTCGCGCTGGGAATCACGGCATCGGATTCCACCGGCCGGTGGCAAACGCCCGTGCTCTCCACGGTCGCCTCCAGCGGAGATGGCGTCCGAGGCCTTTTGGGGGCCGTGGAATCGCATGTGGCTCATTTGCGCGACGCTGGGGAACTGGCCGACAGGGAACGGAGAATTGCAGAATGGCGGGTTCTTAAGCTCGCGCAATCGATGGTCGCCGACAAGGCGCGGCGGTACGCGTCGGGCTCCTCCTTCGCGACGGACCTCGACCGCGTGGCGCGCCGGGTTCTATCGCCTTATGCGTGCGCCAGAAGTCTCCTAAACGACTCGACGAACGTCTCGACGAGATGAGCTAAGTATCTTCCTTGTTCCGCCGCGGGCAAGTAGCTACGCACATCCTGAATGAGAGGTTCTTTTTCGCCGGGTCACTAGGTTAAGACACTCCCTTGAGCAGATGGAACGGAATCTCCCGGTGTCCTAGCACGAAGTTCGCGGCTTTTGACTCGGGGAAGGTTTTGACTCATGGATGAATCCCTCATCAGCTTGCACGTGCCGGAGACGGACCGGGAAGATCGCGAGAGGCGATTGACACGCTGCTTTCAATTGGTTTTTCCGGATCTATCCGAGGCGGAGATTGCTCCTGCGTCTGAGGCAAGCGTGGCCGGCTGGGATTCGCTCGCGGCGATTACCCTTGTAAACGTCATTGAAGAAGAGTTCGGCGTAGCGCTTGATCTCGCGGACTTGCCGTCCTTCGGGAAAATCTTGAATTTTCTCGACAGTAGCCGCATTCCAGGGAACGAGCCCTGAAGAAATCCCGCCGGCTTTGTCAGATAGCCGCGACCGCCAGGATGAGAACCAGACCGCCCCACCATAGCGCGGAGATTTTCCAGGACACACGAAATCCATGGCGCGCGCGTGCATAAAGAAAGCATCCGCCAAGGTTCAGGGCGTAGCTCGCGAGATACGCAAGGGCCGTCGCCTGGGAAGGCCTCACGAAAAACGCCAGGCCGAGCGCGCCGAAGAAAAATACCCCCTGCACCGCGCATTCAAGCGGCACGAAGGTCATCATATCGGCCACGGCGAGCATGGGCATTCCGATCACCCAACTGGTCACTTTCAAATAGTCGCCGACCAGTGTCCAGCGCAGCAGGCCGGATGCTCCCGTGAACGAGGCGGAATAGAGCAGCGTCAAAACGGGGGCCCTCCCCAGTTCGAGCGTTGCGATGAGGGGAATTGTCACCAGAGTCACTACTGTCAAGGCGCGTGCGATCAGTTCGCTCCGCTCGCCAACTTGACGCGCGCGCGAGAGAGCGGATAAATAATAGGTCTGCACGAAAGCTAATACCAGCGTCACGTGCCCCATACTGATTCGCCACGCCGCGTCAAACAGTCCTGCTCCCTCTAATCCCTCACAGTGAACGATATGCGCCCGCAGGGAGACCACGACAACCGAACCCAGAAAACCGGTTGCGAGCAGGGCGCCCGAAATGGAAAAGAACTGCCGCGCGCAGGACCAGTTCCACCACGCCCCGGTCCCTTGGAACCAGCTCCGCAAGGCCGTCGCATGCCTGCGGAGCGTTCCGGCCGCTACGATCACGCCCGCCGCGGCCGATAGCGAAAGCCACAGGGTCGCGCTCAGGGAGGAGCTCTTCATCATCCAGCGCGCCAAGGGCCAAGCCCCAGCTGCGATGACGGCGGCTACGGCCATTTGGGACCACGCCAGGGCGCCTATGTCGCCCATGGCATTCAACAGGGCGTTCAGAAAAACGCACGCTGCCGTGAGTATTACGGGCAGGGCTAGCCATGCGACGAGTGACGCCCTTTCGTCCGGAATACCGGCCCACAACGCCACCCGGTGGCGGCCCAGTATCAAACAGACCGCGCTCGCAATACTGCCGGCTCCGAAGATCAGCAACGCAGTGCGCAGATATTCACGACGGGCTACGCCGCCAAGCGCGCTCGATCCCCGCACGAGGCCCGTGCGGCCGTTGGCCGTCGCGGCCAGTACGGTCGCATCACGGGTTTGCTGCAAGGCGGCAATCAAGGCGAGCCCCGGCGGTCCCAGCATCACGGCGATGATTTTGGCGGCCAGCGCACTCAGCATTCCCGCCGCGAGCGCGGCGCATCCTGATTTCGCGAGCGCGGCCAGCACGGGACGCCAGGGCAGGACATGTTCAGCCCATCGAAGAAGCGCGCGGGTGTGAAGATCATCCTGGCGCTCCGCCGGTTCATGCGATGATGGCTCCTGCGCGGAAGGACTGTACGTTGACAGATCTCGCGAGTTTGGCAGAACCGGTTTCGAAAGTATCATGCGAGTCGATCGAATCGTGCCTTGTCGGGACCGGTCTAGCGTGCCGCGGCGGTGCGCTTTTCTTTCTCCACGCCGGCCACGACTCGGGCGGGATTGCCCACGGCAACCACTCCCTCCGGGATGTCGGTGAACACGACCGCGCCCGCGCCGACGATCGAATGGTTTCCGACCTTCACCCCCTTCAGCACCATTGCGCCGCTACTCACCATCGCGTGATCACCCAGCAGGACCGGAGCCGATCGCCCGATGTCGTGCCGCTCCTCGGGCCGGACACCATGAAAGTCCGCATCCAGAATCACTACGCCCGCACCGATCGTCGTGCCGAGGCCGGCCTCAATGCGTTCGAGCGCGATCAACTCGGCTCCATTCGTGATTCGGACTCGCGGACTCAGCACAATCCGTGAATGCTCGGTGCGGGGCGATAGCAGTATGGGCGCGCCTGGTTTGCCCGCTTGAACGTCGCCGAGCACGACCTGGCTGCCGATCACTAATGTTCCTTTTCCGAAAAAGATCACGCGAGTTCGGAGCCGAACGGTGGGGTGCAGTTCTAAACGTCCGCCTGCCCTATAGGCATCCCAACGCAACCGCGCCATCCAATAGGCGGAGACGCCGCGTGCCCATAGGCGACCCCCAAAACCGCTGAACATCGGATATTTTTTCAATGCGATTTCACAACCATTGGTGTCGCGCGAGATCCGCCGTTGTGGCCGAGCTCCATCCAGAGAGGAGGCATATAGGGAAGTGCGCCGGGGGGCTACAGGCTCTCCTAAATATTGGGCGTGAGCGTCCCTGGCAGTTTTCGATCAACACCGCTCGATCGAACCGTAAGGATGATCAGACTTCTCGGACCGACTACACCCGTGGTTTACTTCGCGAGGTGTTCAGACGCAGCGGGTCCTGCTGCTGCCACGCATCGTGCTGTATCGCGGGCAATCATGAGTTCTTCGTTGGTCGGGATCACATACGCCGCGAGCGTCGACGCCCGCGTGCTGATTCGTCCTTCCCGGCCGATCATCGACTGGCCGATCGTCGACTGATTGAGTTCCGAATCGATACTGAGGCCCGCCCATGCGAGCCCGTCGCAGATCCGCGCGCGAATTTCCGCCGAGTTTTCTCCAATTCCGCCGGTGAAGACGATTGCGTCGGCTCCGTTCATGGCGGCGAGCATAGCGCCAATATAACGCCGTACCCGGTAGCAAAAGATTTCGATCGCCAGGCGCGCGCGTCCATGCTCGCCCTTGCTCATTTCGGCCTCCAGGACGCGCATATCGTTCGTGAGCCCGGAGATGCCGAGAAGCCCGGATTGGGTATTTAGAATGGTTTCGACTTCCTGTGCCGACAGGCCTTCCTTTGTTGCGATCAGCGCCACAATGGCCGGATCCAGATCGCCCGAGCGTGTCCCCATCACCAGGCCTTCGAGCGGCGTCATTCCCATGGATGTGTCCAACGAGCGGCCCGCCCGAATCGCCGTCGCCGAGCAGCCGTTGCCCAGGTGCAGCGTGATCACGTTGGTTCCCTCCCGCGCCAGATTTCGCAACCTGGCATAGCGTTCGGCGACATACCGGTGTGAAGTCCCATGAAATCCGTAGCGGCGTACGCGATGGCGAGGGTACCAATCATAGGGGACCGCGTACAGATAAGCATGCTCCGGAATGGTCGCGTGGAAGGCCGTATCGAAAACGGCCACCTGAGGCATTTTCAGCCCGAAAATCCCCCGGGCTGCGAGAATTCCTTTCAAATTCTCCGGATTGTGCAAAGGAGCCAGGTCGAAGCAGTCTCGAATACCTTCCAAAACGTCGTCGGTGATCAGGACGGACTCATGGAACCGTTCACCCCCGTGCACCACGCGATGTCCCACCGCGTGCACGCCGGATAAGTCGCTGATCCCGGGAATGTCGGAACTTGTGGAGAGCCATTTCAGAACGTGGTCGAGAGCGGCTTCGATGTCGCGGATGGGAGCCGTGGATTTCTGCGTCTCCCCATTTGCATTCTCGAAGGTGACCAGCGCGTCGCCGCCAATGCGCTCCACTTCGCCGCCGCACAGCCGTCGATCAGCGTCCTTTCGAGTGTCGTCCAGGCCGGCGATGACCTGAAACTTCAAACTCGAGCTCCCCGCGTTGAGCACCAGGACGTTCATATCGGTCTGCCCATTCTCCCAGAAGACAGGTCGCGCCCGAGAACGTCCACCGCGCGGGACGCGCGCATTGAATCGCGCCTTCCCCTAGAATAAGAGGTCGTTGGAGTGGTCGAGGAGGTTCCCATGAAACAGATTCTGACGTTCGTGGCTCTGGCGGCGTTGAGCATCGCTCCGGCGCTCGCGCAGCGCAAGGCCACGATAGAAAACGTGCCCGACATTCCGTTTTCGTCGGTGCCGAATTTATTGAAGCTCCCACCCGGAGAATATCTCGGTGAGTCCGTCGCGGTCGCGACCAACTCCAAAGGGCACATCTTTGTCTATCACCGGAGCGCCAATACCCGGCTATTCGAATTCGATCAAACCGGCAATTTCGTGAAGGAAATCGGCAGCGGATATTACGGGTTCGAATTCGCCCACTCGGTGCGCGTCGATAAAGACGACAACATCTGGACCGTCGACGAGGGCACCAACATGGTCACGAAATTCAGCCCTGACGGAAGGGTGCTGATGGTGCTTGGGCGCAGGCCTCCCGCAGTCCTCGGTGTGCTTGCGGCTCCTCCGGGGCCGAACCGGCCGGCTGCAGAAATATATTTTCTGCCGGCCGACCGACGTCGGCTGGGACCCGCAGGGCAATATTTTCATCTCCGATGGCTACTGCAATAATCGCGTCGTGAAATATGACAAGGATGGCCGCTTCCTCGCGCAATCGGGCAGCGAGAAGGCGGGGAGCGCCTTGGGGGAATTCAATCTGCCGCACGGCCTGCAGGTGGACGCGCGAGGGTAATGTTTGGGTTGCCGACCGGTCCAATTTCCGCTACCAGGTGCTCGACAACAACCTGAAGCCGATTCGCGAAATCACCAATCTGGGCGTGGGCTGGACCGTCTGCATTTCGCCAGGTCCGCACCAATACGTCGTTTCTGTCGAACTCCAATCCGAACGGGAACGTGCCGGGATCGTGGGACATCACGGGCGAAATTTATAAGGCCGAACTCGACGGCACGGTGCTCGGTAAATTCGGCCATCCCGGGAAGCTCGCGCCGGGATTCCAGGTGGTTCACATGATGGATTGCCGCAATCCGAATGAGATCATCGCGGGAGAAATCGAGTCGTGGCGCGTGCAGAAACTCGTCCTCCAGCCGGGCGCGACGGCCCGGACCAAGACCGTAGCGAGCAGCGCCCGCTGAGATGGCGACCGGAACAAGGAGAGATTCGATGAACCGATTCCTGCAAGCTCTGTCCGTGACGGCGTTCTCGGCCGCGATTTCGCTGAACGCCCAGGTACCGGAAATCCATTTCGATTCCGTCGCCGAACGCCCTCCAGCTTCCTGCTGGACTCTACCTCGGCGAAGTGGGCGGCGTGGCCACGAATTCGCGCGGCGATATTTTCGTCTACACCCGGACCGGGCATCCGACGGTCACCATCGGCACCGCGCGACCCTTCGCCCACGGCGGCTCGCGGCTGTTCGAGTTCGACCGCAACGGGCAATTCATTCGCGAGATCGGCAAGAACTCCTACGGGTTCATGTTCGCCGCGCAGGTCCGCGTGGACGCCAACGACAACATCTGGGTGGTTGATCAGATGACCAATATGGTGATGAAGTTCGATCCGCAAGGGCGCGTCGTCATGTTGCTCGGGCGAAAGGCCGAATCCGTCACTGTTCCCGCGCGTGCGGCCGCCGCCGGAGATGGCGCCGGGCAGCAGACCGATCTGTTCGATCGCCCGACGGACGTTGCCTGGGACGCTGCCGGCAACATATTCGTCGCCGACGGCCTTGGCAACGCGCGGATCGCGAAGTTCGACCAAGGACGGCGAATTCGTGAAATCGTGGGGCAAGCGAGGCACGGCGCCCGGCGAATTTGCCAACGTACGCAGCATCGCGGTCGACGCACAGGGCAACGTCTACGCAGCCGACGGAGGAAATAAGCGCGTTCAAGTTTTCGATAACGACGGCAACTTCAAGACCGCCTTCACGAACGTCGGGAATGCGCAGGCGTTATGCATCACCAAAGGACCCAATCAGTTTCTCTATGTTTCGAATTCCAATCCACCTGAGGACATCGATCGCGATGGCGAGATTTACAAAATGCGCCTGGATGGAACCGTGACCGGCAAATTCGGCAGGGCGGGGAAGTTGCCGAAAGAGTTCGGCACCGTCAACGCGATTGACTGCCGCAACGAAAACACGCTCTATGTCGGCGAGATTGGAAATTTACGCGTTCAAAAACTGATGCTGCACTAAAAACGAGGCAGAATCGCTTACTGTTGTAGGAGCGCGAAGGTCCACACCGACCCGCCGGTCGGCATTTTGCGAGACGCATAGCGGGTGGCGAGAATCCCGCCGAGACCCGACGCGATCGTCACATACTGGCGTCCTTTATAGGTGTACGTAATTGCCGTCGCGTTGATGCTCGATCCCGTCTGAAACTGCCACAACGTCTTGCCCGTGGCCTCGTCGAGCGCGACGAATTCACCCGTCAGCTTGCCGGTGAACAAAAGACCTCCGCCGGTCGCGAGCATCCCGGCTGAGCTTGGCATATCGGCCAGAGGGATCTCCCATTTTCTTTCGCCGGTCAGCGGATTGATGGCCGCAAAATGACCCACTATCTCACCCGGCTTCGGCTCCGGAAACGTGCCCACTACGCCGGTTGATTGGCCGCCGATTACGGTTTCCTTCGGGGGTGCGAGCTTTTGCAGCCGCGGCACATTCCAGGTGCTCGCGTAGATCAGGCGAGTATTCGGATCAAAGGCGACCGGCACAGCATTCGTGCCGCGCGACGGCCAGATCTCGACCTGTTCGCCGTTGCGAAAGCGTTCCTGTACATCCGTCAACACCGGCCGCCCCGTGACCAGGTCTATGTGCGTGGCCCAATTCACCTTGACGTACGGATTCGCCGCGATCGGCTTGCAGTTCGTACGGTCCAGCACATAGAGGAACCCGTTCTTGTTGGTCTGCATCATCACCTTGCGAAGCTGTCCGCCGATCTGCAGATCGGCGAGCACTTGCTCATCGGTGGCGTCCACGTCGTAGACGTCGTTGGGCGTGTACTGGTAGTAGCAAACCACCTCCCCGGTTTTCGGACGGATTGCCAACACGCTGTTGGTGAACAGGCTATCCAAACCTTCGCGCGGCCTGGGATCGTAAGGCTCCGCGTTCCCGGTGCCCCAATAAACCAGATCGAGCTCGGGATCGTAGGAACCGGAACGCCAGGTCGGGCCTCCACCCTGCGACCATGCCTGGCTGTTCTTTGGCCACGTCTCGGACCCTGGCTCTCCCGGAGCCGGAATCGTATATCTGCGCCACAATTTCTTGCCGGTCTCGGGATCCCATCCGTCGAGGAAACCCCGGGTCGTGGATTCTCCGCCGGCCATGCCGGAGATCAATACGCCGTTCGCCACGATCGGTCCGCCCGTGGAGTAATAGCCGTCGTGGATATCCGCGAATTTCTGGTTCCATAGCTGTTTGCCCGTCTTCATGTCGAGCGCCAGGATGTGATCGTCGACCGTGACGCGAAACAATCTTCCGTTGTAGATTGCCGGGCCTCCGCGATGAAAAGCGGCCCTCTCGACTCCAGCTTCAAGTTGTACGGGCGTGCGCCAGATCTGCCGGCCGGTTGCGACGTCGAGCGCGAAGGTCCATTTGCCATTGATTACGTACATGACGCCGTTGTAAATCGCAGGCACCGCGAGTTCGCCTTCATCGTTCATGACACTCGTGTTCCAAAAGGGCACGAGCCGCTTCACGTTGGATTTATTAATCTCCTTCAGCGGGCTGTAACTCTTTCGGTCATAACCCATGCTGTGCGTGGTGACGTTTTCCGGGTTCTTGCCGTCATTGACCAGATCCGCCGTCGACTGGCCCAGCGCCCATCCACCGTAGAGCCCAAGAATTATCGGATATAACCACATTGTTTTCATGATTCGACCCCCATTATTGTTCCGCGAGAGCAGGCCCCTGGGCCGTGCCCCTTCCTAGACCGAGGCGGGACTGTTCCAAATGTCCGAAAGAGCGCGCTCGAAGTTGCCGCCAAGAATCAATTCGATATCCCGGCTGGAGTAATTCCGCCGAACCAGGCCGTCGGTGAGAGCGTAAATCTTTTTTCCGTAGTCGATTCCGTCAAGATCGAATCTACGTGCCGCTCGCAGATCCCGGCCGTCCAGGTCAACGTCGCTCCCGACACCGACGTGCTCGATTCCGGCCAATTTCACGATGTGATCGATATGATCCAGAACGTCTTCGATCGTGGCGGATCCGCCCGTCCGCACGAATCCGCGGACCATCGTCACCCCCATCACTCCACCCCTCTCCGCCATGCGCCGGATCGCTTCATCCGTCTTACAGCGGACGCTGCCGGGAACCAGGGCGCGGCAGTTCGAATGCGTCACCAGCACTGGTTTTCGGGAGCACTCGATCGCCTCGATCGTCGTTCGCTCACCGCAGTGCGAGACATCGATGGCCATTCCGAGGAGATTCATCCGCGCCACGATTTGCGAACCATATTCGGTGAGGCCGGGATTGCGCCCGTCCGGGCACCCGCCGCCGATCCGATTCGAGTTATAGGCGAGTTGCGAAACTCTTTGCCCCATGCCGTAAAACCGGTCCACGTCGTCCACCGTACGGAAGTGTTCAGAGTTCTGCTGGCCGATCAGAATGCCGACTTTGCCCACACTCTTGGCTCGCGCGAAATCGGCTGCCGCCTCCACGCGAAGAAACTGCTCCGGGTGCGCCGAAAGAAAGCTGTTCCACCCGGCGATATCCTTCCACGATGCCGCGTAAATATCTCCGGCAACGTAGCCCACGGCCGGATGGAAAACCGTAATCCCAGAGTCCTTCAATCGCCGGAAATCGATCTCTCCGAAGCAGGCCGGCTCGGTCTCCCACCGAGACATTTTCCGGTAATCCAAGGTCAGCAGACCGAGCATGTCGATCACTGTCGAGCGGCCGACCAAATCGATCGCGCGCGCGGTGTAGCCCGTTGGGACATTGCCGAACGCCGAGAAGCGGTCCCGGCAAAGCAGAGGGGCTGCGACGGCGAGCGCCGATGTTTTTAATAGCGATCGTCGGGAGATCACGGTGCTACTTATATGTAATGTCGTGTCGAAATTTCAATCACTGTAACACAGATCGGCACCCTGGTCCCCGGAGGCCAGAGGATGTTGGCAAGGGGGAAGGCTTTTCTCGGTCACGGACTTCGTGAAGTCCCTCAAGAAGCCGACACCAGCCGGTACAAACGACGTGATGTCAGATCGGGCGTCCGCGGTCTCCGGACCCGACCGCTGGCGAAAAACAAAAGCCCCGAGTCTTGCGACTCGAGGCCTTGTGCTGTCCAGTTTTGCGTTGGCCGTTCTCCGGCCTAATTTTACTTTTAGCTTCGTTTCGAACTGCGGGCTGTTTGTATCCGGGCTGGTTCGGCCGAAGCACCGGTCGCCGAAACCAATTCGGGCATGGTGACGGACATGTCGACCAGCCGTGCCATTTCAGCCACCGGCAGACCTTCCGCCTCCCGGGCGAAGCGCAGCGCGCCTCCCTCGTCGTCAAAATCGACGCGAATCCAATCGCCCCCGCGCACCTGATCCGTTGCGATCAGATTCGACATCGGCTGCACCAGCAGGCGCTCAATCGCCCGTTTCAGATGGCGGGCACCATACTTCAAGTCCGTTCCCTGATCCAGCAAAAAATCCTTGCTTGAGTCGGAGACCGTGAAGACGAACGCCCGATCCGGCGAAGTGTTGAAGACCCGTTGCTGGACGAGGTTTAATTCGATATCCAGAATTTGCTTCAACTCTTTGTTCCCCAATGGCTGGAAGGCAACCACCTTATCCAACCGGTTCATGAACTCCGGCGTGAACTTGCGGCGCGCGGCTTCAAGACCGCTGCGGGCGAGTTTCGCGGCCATATTTTCGTCCACGATGCCGTTCGCTACCCGGGCGTTCGCGTCGCCCACATGGAATCCAAGGCGCGGGTTCATGATGGCGCTCATCTCGGACGCGCCGAGGTTCGACGTCATGAAGATCATGGTGCGGCTGAAATCGACCTTGCGGTTGTCGCCGAGCGTCAACGTTGCTTTATCCAGAATCCCCAGCAGGAGATTCCACAATGCGTCGGAAGCCTTTTCAATTTCGTCAAAAAGCACAAAACTAAGCTTCATGCTTTCGGTGTGATACTGATTCAGCACTTCCTGGGACAGCAACGGGTGCGTTTCCCGGTGGCCTAAATATCCGGGAGGCGAACCGATCAGCTTCGCTATCTCGTGGCTGTGCTGAAACTCGGCGCAATCGATCTTGACGACCGAGCGCGGATTCTTCAAGAGAGCTTCCGCCGTCGCTTCCACGATGCGTGTCTTGCCAGAACCAGTCGGGCCCAGGAACAAAAAATTACCGATCGGGCGGCTGGGTGCACTCATCCCGGTAAGATACATCTGGTAGATGTTTACGATCTGCTGGATCGCCTCGTCCTGACCTACAATCATGCGACGGAGACTGCTCTCGAGCGTCACCGCCTCCCGCCCTGTTTTGGCTGGATCCAGTGGGATATTTAACCGGACCATAGGATTTGCCGCCTTTCTTGCGCTCCGAAGAGGTCTTATCGAAGACCCCCTCCACAGTTCCTCAGGCAACTCTAGTGCCATTTCTTAGATGCCCCCTGTCGGCGGTGGATTCGGTCCGCACCCACGTTGTTTCATGAAGATGCGTTCATCCCTGTTTGCGCGGCGGCTTGCTCGGCCGCACTTCGATGTAACTCGCTGTCGTTCGAGCAGGCATTCGTAGCAGCATTCGCACGATTTGGGCGACGTCGGCGGGCTGCACTTTCCAGTCGGCTCCGGACGCCGAACCTCCAAATTCCGTGGCCACACTGCCGGGAGCGACGGTCGATACCCGCACGTTGTCATATCGTGAATCGAGCATGAGCGCTTCAGAAAATCCGTTGAGCCCGAATTTCGACGCGTTGTACGCGGCCCCTCCCGCAAAGGCGTTTTTGCCCGCCAAGCTGCTGATATTGACGATGTAACCGGCCCCTCGGGCCGCAAATCGGTGCAATGCCTCGCGCGAGCAATAGAAGGCGCCGGTGAGGTTGGTGTCGATTGTCGCGCTCCACTCCTCGATGGAGAGATCCGACGCTTTCGCAAACCGCCCGAGACCAGCGTTGTTGACGAGCACATCAAGCCCGCCAAACGCCTGGTCCACGAGTGCGAAAAGCTGCCGAACTGCTTCATAGTCCCTAACATCGGCAACTTTGCCAATGACTTTACCTGGACTTGCCTGACTCATCTGGGCGACCGCTGCATCGAGCGTGATTTGATTCGTCCCGCAGATCGCCACCCGTGCGCCTTCGCCCAGCAACATGCGAGCAATGGCCGCGCCAATACCTCGCGAGCCGCCGGTTACCAGGCAAGCTTTATCCTTTAGAGAAGTTGTTTCCGAGATCTTGTGCTTGCATATTTTGAGAATACGGCCCTTTGGAGAGTCCGGCGTTTGTCCGTGCGCAAACGGTGCCCTGTAAAAAGCTTTGGTTCGCTGCTATTTGGCAGATTGACCATCTGCGACGAACCGCCGTCTCATCCATAAGCGATCTCTTCCCCAAAATTGCCGTCGAATAACTCGTAGACTAGAAACATAGATGGCGAATTCAAGTACCTTCTGGCTGCGGATGACCGTGCTTTTCTATGCATTCGGTCTGCTCCAATCCATGCTCGTGATCCTCGGCAGAAAGGTGAACGGTTATGGATTCGCGCTCACGATGTTCCGCATCGGTGTGGTCCTGCATGGCGTGGCCATTGTGGAGCTCGCCCGCGCGAACGGCGCCCTGCCGGTTGAGAACTTTTACGGAACTTTAAACCTTTGCGCTTTTTTGGTGGCTCTGGTTTTCCTGTTCGTGGACTGGAAGTACCGCTTCGCCAGCACCTCCGTCGCCCTGTTCCCGCTGGTGTTTTTGATGACGCTGGTGGCTCAAATGGAGCGGCCGGTGTCGGCGTGGCCGGACGAGCGCATGCGTGACGCCTTGCTGATCGTCCACATCGTATTGGTGCTCGCCGGATACGCGGCCCTGCTCCTCACCGCGGTCTCCGCATTTTTCTACCTGGTGCAGGAGCGCCGGTTGAAGTCCAAAAAGACGCCGAATTTGCTGGAACGGCTGCCTCCCCTCGGGACGCTCGACAACGTCATCGGCAGTTCCATGAACGTGGGCTTCGTTCTGATCACGCTGAGCGTGATCTTTGGCGTGATATGGGCGTTTATCGAACTCGGTACCAGTTGGCTCGGGAACGCCAGCATCACCCTGTCCTTCATAACCTGGGGACTGTGCCTGCTGATGATTTTTATGCGGGTCTCGGCCGGCTGGCGCGGCCGCAAAGCAGCGACGATGGCTCTCATCGTGTTAGGCTGTAGCGCGCTGACCTGGATCGCCCACGCGGGCTTGCGGCCGGTGCTCCTGCCATGAAGATGAATGCCATGCACACGTTGCAACTCCCGCCGCGAGGGCTGCCTCCGGATGCGGCGAGGAGGTTCCCGGCTTGAAGCTCATCCTTACAGGACTGAGCCACCACACCGCGCCGGTCGAGGTGCGCGAGCGTCTGGCGTTTGAGGAGAAAATCCTCCCCGCGGCTCTCGACCGTCTGAAGCAGCGGCCCGGGATGATCGAAGGGATGATTCTCTCCACCTGCAATCGCGTGGAAGTCGCGGTGACGGCCGACGGGAGAGGCGATGCGCGCGAATCTTTAGAAAGCTTTCTGGCCGAGGCTCGCAGCGTGGAACTGTCCTGGGTTTCGCCCTATCTGTATCATTACAGCGATCAGGACGCGATTCGTCATCTCTTCCGCGTCGCCTCGAGCCTCGATTCCATGGTCGTCGGGGAACCCCAAATCCTGGGGCAGCTCAAAACGGCCTACTCCATGGCCAAGGAGTGCGGCACGCTCAGCGGGTTTCTCGATCAGGTGGTCACGCGGGCCTTCAATGTCGCCAAGCGCATTCGTACGGAAACCGAAATTGGAGCGAGCGCGGTTTCAGTCAGCTACGCAGCCGTTGAACTGGCCCGCGAAATTTTCGGGAGTCTGAAAGGCAAACGAGTCCTGCTGGTGGGCGCCGGGGAAATGGCCGAATCCGCAGCCCGCCATTTGCGGCGCGCCGGCGCCGTCGACATATTCGTGACCAACCGCACGCGTTCGCGCGCCGACCTTCTGGCGGAAGAGTTCGGCGGTCAGGCGATCGACTACGAAGCCTTCCTCGCCGTGCTCCCCGAAATCGACATCGTCATCGTGTCGAGTGGCGCGCCCCATTTCATCCTCACGAGCGGCGCCATGCGAGAGGTCATCAACCGGCGCCGCCACCGTCCCATGTTCCTGATCGATATCTCGGTCCCGCGCAACATCGAACCGGCAGTGAACGAACTCGAGGGGGTCTTCCTCTACGACATCGACGACCTGGGACGCGTCGTCACTTCCAACCTCGAAACCCGTAAGAACCTCGCCGAACAAGCGGAAGAGATTATCGACGAGGAAGTCGAGCGCATGCTGGTGCGCCTGAAAACGCGCGAGATGACGCCGGTCATTGTCGATCTGCAGGAGCACCTGGAGCAGGTGCGCGCGGGCGAAGTCGAGCGGCTGCGCGCGAAGCTCGGTTCCCTGACGCCGCAGCAGGAAGAGGCCGTCGAGGCGATCACCCGCGGGATCGTGAACAAAATCGCGCATGCGCCCATCATGGAACTGCGCCGCCAGGCCAACGACCCGGAAGGTCTTGCGCTGATGAATATGATCCGCAAGTTGTTCCGGCTCGGCGAAGGATAGCGGGCAGGGAACCGGCCCAGCTAGGCAACCAATGCTGGGCGACAATAACGAATTGAGCCAAATAACGACTTGAGCCAGAAAACCATCGTGATCGGATCGCGCGGCTCGGCGCTTGCTCTCTGGCAGGCCCGGCACATTGCCGCGGAGTTGAAAACATTCGGCGTCGAGACGCGCCTTGAGATCATCAAGACGACCGGGGACAAGATCACCGACGTTCCGCTTGCGAATATCGGCGGCAAGGGACTGTTCACTAAGGAGATCGAAGAGGCCTTGCTCGACGGCTCGATCGACCTCGCCGTGCACAGCCTGAAGGACGTCCCCACGGCGCTGCCCTCGGGTCTGACGCTCGCGGCGTTTCCAGAACGGGAAGACCCGCGCGATGCCTGGCTCGGAAAGCCGTTGCTTGAAATGCGAGCCGGTGCGCGGGTCGGGACAAGTTCGCTGCGCCGGGCGGCGCAACTGCGCGCTGCGGGCGCCGGCTTCGTGATTGAAAACCTGCGCGGCAATGTGGATACCCGGCTGCGCAAACTGGATGACGGACAATTCGATGCCATCGTTCTGGCGGCCGCGGGTCTTCGGCGCCTGGGCTGGGAGCATCGGATTCAGGAACTGCTCGATCCCTCGGTCATGTGTCCGGCGGTAGGGCAAGGTGCGCTCGCCATCGAAACCCGCGAAGATGGCGGCGCCGGGCATGAGCTCTCGCGCAAGCTCGATCACGCCGATACCCGAGCGGCGGTGACGGCCGAGCGCTCGTTGCTCGCCGCGCTCGAAGGCGGCTGCCAGGTGCCGATCGGAGCGTACGCCCGTGTGGAACCATCGGCGATTTATCTGCGGGCGATCGTCGCTTCGCCCGATGGATCCCGCCTCATCCGTGACGAGCTCCGCGGCGAGGACCCCGAGAGCCTTGGAAGAAAGCTGGGCGAGCGATTGCTCTCCTTGGGCGCACGCGAAATACTCGCAGGGAATAGTCGATGATCTCGGTGCGTGCCGCCGCAGTAGCAGACCTTCCGAGCATCACTGAGATTCACAACCATTACGTGCTCCACACCCACATCACCTTCGATGTTGAGCCTTGGCGGACCGCCGAGCGGCTATCGTGGTTTCACGAGCATTCCGGCGAAGGGCGGTACCGAATCCTGGTAGCCCGCGACGACGGCGGAGCCGTTCTCGGCTACACCTGCACCGGACGCTTTCGTGCCAAAGACGCGTACGATACGACGGTGGAAGCCACGATTGCTTGCCGGCCCGAGCACACCGGCCGTGGTATCGGGAAGCTGCTTTACGACGCGCTGTTTACAGCGATTGCGGATCAGGATATTCACCGAATCGTGGCAGCAGTCGCCCAGCCGAATCCCGCATCAAACAGGCTTCATGAGCGTTTCGGGTTTAAGCCCATCGGGCTGTTCTCCGAGGTCGGGCGCAAGTTCGGCAAATACTGGGATGTTCTGTGGATGGAGAGGCCGCTTAACGCCTGAAATCCCGCATCGCCGCGCGTCATACTAAGAGCTGATCGAATGAAGGTCTACCTGGTCGGCGCCGGCCCCGGCGATCCCGGACTCCTCACGCTGAAAGGGCGCAGAGCCCTGGAGCGCGCAGACGTGGTTCTTTACGATCACCTGGCGAACGATCGTCTGTTGGAATACGCGCGTCCTTCCGCCGAAAGGATTTACGTCGGCAAAAAACGCGCCCAGCACGAGCGTACGCTCGAGGAAATCGCCGCGCTGATGATCGATCGCGCGCACCGCGGACTGACCGTCGTGCGGCTCAAAGGCGGAGACCCGTTCATCTTCGGGAGGGGCGGGGAAGAGATGGAAGCCCTGGCCGCTGCCGGCATCCCCTTCGAGATCATTCCCGGCGTCACAACGCCGCTCGGTGTCGCCGCCTACACGGGCGTTCCGCTCACCCATCGCGAGCACACCTCCGCGGTTACCTTCGTCACGGGCCACAGCGTCGCGGCCATCGATTGGAGCCGCGTGGGCGCGGTCGAGACCATCGTTCTGTTCATGGGCCTGGTGAATTTTCCTGAAATTGCGCGTCAACTGATTGCCCAAGGACGCTCCCCACATACACCCGCCATGGCCGTGCGTTGGGCGACACGCGCCGATCAGAAGACGATTGCGGGAACGCTGGAGACTTTGCCCGGGATGATCGAAAAAGCGGCGTTGAAACCTCCCGCTACGATTGTGATCGGCGATGTTGTATCGCTGCGCGAGCGCTTCAATTGGTTTGAGCGTCTGCCGTTGTTCGGGAAGAAAATTGTGGTCACCCGGGATCAGGGACAGTCGCCCCTGCTCGCCGAACCACTGGAAGAACTCGGAGCGGAGATCCTTTTCGTCCCAGTGATCGAAATCGCCGACCCCTCCGAAGCGAGTCTGCTCGATCAGGCCGTCCGGCGCCTAGATTCCTATGATTGGCTGATCTTCACGAGCGCCAACGGAGTTCGTCATTTTGTGGATGCGCTCGACAAGTCCGACCGGGACCTGCGTGCGCTGAAGGCGAAAATCTGCACGATCGGGCCGGCCACGCGGGCGTCGGTCGAAGCTCTGCATTTGCGCGTGGACGTGATGCCGAAGGAATATGTTGCCGAAAGCCTCGTCGAAGCGTTGGCCGCCGAGGATCTGCAAGGGAAGCGTGTCTTGCTGCCGCGCGCGGCGGTGGCGCGCGATCTGGTTCCGGAGGCTCTCCGCGAACGGGGTGCGCTGGTCGATGTGGTCGAGGCATACCGGACGACCATGCCGCTCGACGCACCCGTGCGGGCCAGGGAAGCGCTCGCACGCCGTCCGGATTGGATCACATTCACCAGTTCCTCTACCGTGAAAAATCTGGCCGCCGCACTGGGAGAAAACGGGGCCGAGGCCCTGCTCGATTTTCGGCGCGCCGGTGGCAGAATCGCCTCCATCGGGCCGATCACTTCCGCGACCGCGCGTTCACTTGGCTTGACCATCGACGCCGAAGCGGATCCACATACGATCGGGGGCCTGGTCGAGGCGCTCGTCGCGCGCGAGATCGGCACGAAGCAAGTCGAGAAGCCGTGAAATAAAAACACCCTGGGCAGCCGGGATTCACGCCGCTTGTGCGGAATGAAACACGAGCCTGCCGCCAACGTACGTGTCCACTATTTCAATTCTTGGAATTTCAATCTCGCGTCCTTCGATCTCCAGCCCTTCGATGTCGGGCGCTTTTCGCCGGAATGTCACAATATCCGCCCGCTCACCGCGATGCAGCCCCTTTAGGCGCGCGGGAAGTTTTCCCACGCGCGCCGGGTTCGTCGTCGCTAAGGTGATGGCCTGCGCCAGGCTCACCCCCGCCGCCTGCATCACGTTTTCGATGGCCCGGTCCATACGCAACGCAGAGCCTGCCAGTCTTTCGCCGTCGCGCAGAGTCACGCGGCCGTCCGCGCGCAGCGTCACATTCACGCTACCCAGCGTGTAATCGCCGGGCGCGCACATTGTCGGGGCCACAGCATCGGTTACCAGGATGCTTCGTTCCAGACCCTTGGTCGCGAGAGCGCGGCGTAGAAAATCGTCCGGCAAGTGATGCCGGTCCACAATGAAGCTCGCGGCCAGGCGCGGATCTTCGAGTTGAGCGCGAATAAACTCCTCGGTGCGCGTCTTGCTCCCCGCGCCGTTGCCCAGATGGGTGGACATCGTCGCTCCCGCCAAAATCGCGTCTCGGATCTGGGACGCCGTGGCTCTTGTATGGCCCACCGCGCACACCACGCCTGCGCTCGTGAGCTGCTCGATATAATTCGGCGCGCCGGGCCATTCCGGCGCAAGCGTCACCATGCGGATATGTCCGCGCGCCGCGTCCTGCATCGCGCGGAACTCATCGACGTCCGGCGGCCGGACCCACTGCCTGGGATGCGCGCCGCGCGGACCGTCCTCCGGTGAAATGTGAGGACCCTCCACGTGGATCGCTTCCATTACGTTTCCTCGCGCGAGTTCTTCCCGCGCGTTCGCCAAATGCCGCAGCGCCGCGCGCATGCTATCGGCGCTCCCGGTGATCACGGTCGGGAAGAAACGCGTCACCCCGGTCGATACGATCGCGCCGATCGCCTTCTCGATGGCCTCAGGCGAACTTTGATCCCTATTAAAATCGACGCCCGCGAATCCGTTGACCTGCAGATCAATAAAACCGGGCGCGATCCACACGTCGTCGGCCTCTCGAGGATCGAGCAGGGAATCGACCTGTGTAATTAACCCGCCGTCCGTTTCGATCAGGACCGCTTCGCCCGTGCGCGCGTCATATCCACTGAGCGTCATGGCCGCTCTCGTCCGCCGAGCGTCATGCCCGCTCCCGAGGCCCTGCATTTTGACGGCCGCCTCCGCCGCGCCTGTCGTTCGGCGTGTCGCTCCGCTACATTTCCGGCGGGCCCTGATTTATTCACAGAAATCCCACAGTTTCCTTCTGTAAGTGCGCGGTTTCGCGTGGGAAAGAAACTGTTGAAAATCGTGCGATAGCGCTGGCGGTACTCCCGCGATCCTGGTACAACCATGTACAGATTCTCGCGCGGAACTGGCAAGTGTGTCAGTCTCGGGGGAGGTGGCCATGAGCCGGTTCCTCGCGTAGAATTTGCGATTCCGTCCGTACGGCGTTCCGGGGTGCGGGCCTCCTCGTCACCACCGGGGAACGCACCCCCCGTCGTGCACGTTCGAAGCCCCACCTGCGACGCGCTCGCGCGATGCTTTTTGTAGGCCGCGTTCAGCGAGCGGCTACGGGCTGTGCGACCGGGGTCAGCCAGTTATGCCGGTCCGGCTTACGCCCTTCGACGATCGCGAAAAATTCCTTCTGCAGCTTTTCCGTCACAGGCCCCCTTTTCCCAGCGCCCACCGTGATGCGGTCTATCGACCGGATGGGCGTCAGCTCCGCGGCCGTTCCGGTGAAAAACACTTCGTCCGCGATGTACAGCATTTCCCGCGGCACCAGCGTTTCCACAACCGGAATGCCGAGCTCGCCGGCCAGCAGGATCACCGAATCGCGCGTGATGCCGGGAAGCACGCTCGCGCCGAGCGGCGGAGTAAAGATCTTCCCGTCGCGCACCACAAAAATATTTTCGCCCGATCCTTCGCTCACATACCCCGAAGCATCGAGCGCAATCCCTTCGGCATAGCCGTTAATGGCCGCTTCCATGCGGATCAGCTGCGAGTTCATGTAATTCGCGCCGGCTTTGGACATAGCCGGCAGAGTATTCGGCGCGAGGCGCGTCCAACTTGAGACGCACACGTCCACGCCTTGCTCCATCGCTTCATCGCCCAGGTACTTGCCCCATTCCCAGCACGCAAGGTACGTCTCGATGGGACATTCCTTGGCATACACGCCCACGCCGCCGTAGCCGCGGATCACGAGCGGCCGGATGTAGCAGGATTCGAGCTTGTTCAAATGCACCAGTTCCACGGTCGCCGCGGACAATTCGTCAATCGAGTGGGCGATGTCCATGCGGTAGATCTTCGCGGAATCGTGCAGACGCCGCATGTGCTCGCGAAGCCGAAAGATCACAGGACCGCGAGCGGTCGCGTAGCAGCGAAGCCCTTCGAACACCGAGCTTCCATAGCTGGTGACGTGCGCAAGAACGTGGATCGTCGCATCGGACCACTGGATGAAACGCCCGTTGTGCCAGATTTTTTCTGTGGCTGTGATCATGTCAAAATTATAACGCGCCGCGCAGAGCTCCCATGCATCCCGAAAAACGTTATGACGCCATCCTGTTTGATTTCGATGGCGTGCTAGCCGACACTGAGCCGCTTCACTGGCGATGCTGGCGCGAGATCCTGGCGCCCTTCGCGATCGACCTCACCTGGGAGACGTTTCAAAGGGAGGGCATCGGGTTCTCCGATCGCGACCTCGCCACGCGGCTCGCGGCGCAGCGCCATCCGCCCGTGCCGTTCGAGGAGCTGTGGGCCGAGTACCCGCGCAAAAAGGATTTGTTTCGCTCCCGCATCCTTGTCGAGCTGCCGTTCCTGTCGGAAACACAGCGGCTAATCTCCAGCCTGCATCTGGACTACAAGTTGGCCGTCGTCAGCTCCAGCGCGCGATCGGAAATCGAACCCGCGCTGATCGAAGCCGAGATGCGCCAGAGTTTCGTGGGCCTGGTGTGCGGAAAAGAAGTCGCCAACTTAAAGCCAGCGCCGGACCCTTATCTCAAAGCCGCCGAACTCCTCGATGCGCAACACCCCCTCGTGGTCGAGGATTCCGCGCCGGGCGTCGCCAGCGCAGTGGCCGCTGGATTCGATGTCGTCCAGGTGGAAAGCGTTCACGACGTTGCGAGGCGGGTGGCCGAGGCCCTCGGTCTCTGCTAGACATGACGCCGATAACAGGTATTATGTCTCATTTGTCCTTTTGGCCACCATCCGCCGTGCCATGAGGGTTTCCCGAGGCCCGGCCCTCACCGCCACCGTTAAAGCCTGCGTTGAAGCTGGGAATGCCCAGTTGCCCGCTCAGCGCCTGGATCTGCGCCAGGTCTATCGAACCGGATAGGTTGACAACCGTAAATTCTTTCGGCTGGAACGACAAAACGACCACCCCCGACTTGCCGCCGTTGCGCAAATAAACGCCGGCATTGTCGCCGCCCGGTTTGCTGCTATGCACGTCCACGACGCTCTGCCATCCGGCGCTTTTCAGTTGAGCGCGGATTGCCTCGGCATCCGCCGTCGAGTACTGCCCTTCCTTATCAAACTTGAGGTTGCGCACGTAAATGCCCTTCAGCCCTTCGAGTATTTTCTTGATCGATGTCTGGTTAGCGTCCTGGCCGTTCATGAACCCGGCCGCCAGACGAAGCATGGGTTCGCTCAAGTTCACCTCCACGGTGTCGGAAGCCCGGCTTTTCAAAGCCTCGAACTGAGACAGATTGATGTCCTGACCCCAGGCGATAGCCACGGCCGCCATCGTCATCATCAATATCAATACGCAGCGTTTCATGTTTTTATCGCTCCTGTGTGTTTAAAGTTTTAGCCGCCACTCGCTCCACCGACCTCAACTCTTCGCTGGTAATCTGAAGGGCGCGCAACAGTTCTGACTTCGCTCGCTCCCCCGCGCGAACCCTCTGCCAGTACGCCGTGCCTACGCTCAGAAATACGCATGCGGCGATGCCCGCGCGAATCCAGTGCCAACGCGCCCGCGATCGCCGCGCCTCGGCGATTCGTGCCGCGAGACGCTGCTCAAATCCATCGGGGGGCTGCTTCCGCCTCAGCCTCTCCCGCAGCTCCCGTTCCAGGCCGCTCATTTCGTCACTCCCATCCGTTCCATGCGCCCGCGCAACCAACCAAGGCTGCGATGCAAATTGCTCTTCACCGCGCCGACCGACAATCCCAGAAGTTCGGCGATTTCGGCGGGCTCCAGATCTTCCTGGTAGCGCAGTACCACGATTTGCCGCGCACGCTCCGGCAACCGGCCGATGAGCGCTTCCAGGTGCCCGTTCAGGAACGGGTCGGTCTCGTGCGCCGGTCCAGACGGTTCCGGTGCGCTCTCTAATCCAAAGCGCGGGCGCAATTTCGCTCTGCGCGCGTAATCGATGGACCGCTGGGTCACCGCCCTGCGCAGCCAGTTGGCCACGTGCGTTCGCGATTCGAAGGAGCCCCAATTCTCGTACAGTTTCAGGAGCACATCCTGCGCTAGTTCCTCGGCCACGGCAACGTCCCGCAGCAAATGCAAGCCGATGGAGTAAACCATCGCCTGGTGCTCGCGCACGATTTCGCCGAAGCTCGCGTCAAGACCTGGGGGCTGCCGTCGAGGGAGCATTGCGTCACTGACTAATACGCACGGCCGAGCCCCGAGGTGCGGGAAATTATGGAGCGCGCCGCGTGGTGCTTAGCCCGCAAAAAAAAATAGGCCCGGAGGAACTCGCGTTCCACCAGGCCTTAGGGAAGAAATCAAACTCTAAAAACTCTAGCGCCGGCCTCCGCCCGCATGTCCTCCAGCTCCGCGCGCGCCTCCGCCATTGCTCGGTCGAGTTCCGCCAAACCCGCCGAATCCTCCCGACGGCTGACCGGCACTCCGTTGCGGGCCGGAGCCCTGGCTCCGGTTGTTGACGATGGGGGGAGCGATCCGAACGGCTCCCGCCGGATTGCCTCCAAATGCGCCTCCGCGCTGGAAGCTTTGGCCGCCTTGGGCTTCCCCTGCCCGAAATCCGCTGGCTTGATTCCCAGAGTTCGTCTGAGCGCTGGGGAAGCGGAATCCGGAATTTCCGCTCACGCTTCCTCCGTTCGCCGGCCCCCGGAACGACCCAGCGCCGGACGAGGAAGGATCAAATCTCCGCCAGCCACCGTTGGAGGCGCCGCCGCTTGCCGGGCCGGCCGATCCTCTTACGTTGGCCGTTCCCGCGGTGCGTGCCGCCGAGAAGAACCGCGTATTGGGGCTGGTCCGCGGTGCGCTCTGAAAATTGCCGCTGGCCGCACCGAAAACGCGGCTCTCGCGGCTTGCGGCGATGGGTACGCCACCGCTCATCATTCCCGCATGAGCCAGATCGCCCGAGGACGGGCGCATCACGTTCGCGCCGGTCACACCCGCGCGTCCGAATTCCCCGGCCCGCATGCCGCTCACCGCGCCGTTCACCCGCGCGTTGCGGAAGGCGCCGGCGATATTCGCGTTGCTTACGATGGCGCTATTACGGAAGCCACCGAATTCGCGCCCGTACCACGGATGAAACGCTTCAAAGGGAGCGAGCGGCACCCAGCCGATGTTCCCGAACCCGAAACCAAATCCAACACCGCCGAATCCCGGCGCGCCCCACCCAATGAACCCAACCAGCGCCGGTCTCCACGAATATCGGGCCGTGATCGCACCCGGGTACCAAGCCCATCCGAACGATCCGCGATACCAGCGCCCATAGTGATACGGAGCCCAGCCCCACGGATCGTAGCTCACCCACGTCCAGCCGTAATAATCCAGATAGGACCAGCGCCCGTCCTGATAGGGCGCCCAATCAGAGCCTTCGTTCGGAATCCACACATTCCCGTAGGCCGGGTCGTTCGTCCATCGTCCGTAAGAAGCCAGATCCTCGGCGCCGTATATATCCGGGCTCGTATAGCGGCCGACATCACCCGCATTCTCGAAGACTCGATCGCGATCCGCGTTCCACCGGTCCCAATCGTCGGGGGCGGCCGCACCGACAGTTCGAAACTCAGGATCCGACGAGGAGCCGCGCGACATCATCGTCTGACCCGCGCGTAAGGGTTCCGATCCGGTGGGCGAGGCGATCTCCGCTTCACCCGCCCGCACTGTCACTTCGGTTAATCCTTCAGGGCTCACCGAAACGCGGTAAATTCCCTGCCTCAGCGGACGCACGGAAACGCTGGGCGTGCTGATTTCCACCTGCGCGTCGTTGTCGTGCAAGATGCGGAACGTGATCGTCCCCTGCGCGATCTGCACCTGGAAGCGTTTGTATTGCAAATCCCCCATGCGCAGCTCGGTCGAGCCGGCCACGCGCACCAGGTTCGCGCCGTCGAATTCCACTTCCGCCCGGCCATCTGCGCCAGTGAGGACGCGATCGCTCGTCACCAGAGGAGCGTTCACCACCGCGCCCGCCATTTGACCGGCGTCGCCGTGCGCCACAGACACACTTCCGTTCATCAGGCTCAGACGCCCGACGCCGTGGCTCGCGGAGTCCGGATCAAACCCGCCGTCGTTTTGAGCTTCGTTGGGAGATCCCGGATTCGGGTATCCGGACGCGTTGGGAGGGTAGCCGGGCGTCTGGGCCCATGCGGCCAATGGGGCCGTGCCGAGGACCAACAGAACTGCCCGGAGCGCTCTCATCCGCTTTCCGTAAAGGCAATCCCGAAGCCACTCGAATGCCATAGTATTATCAATCACTTATAGGCATTGTTGCCCGAGAGCAGTGGCTTAAAAGCACCACCCTGCTCCGTATAGGCCACTTGGACGATGAATATCTTAGGACGGGACGAATAACTCAGGCGAGAAGCGAGGTCTCCATGGACTTGAGACGCCGCTATTCTGCCCATACACGAAATCGATAGGAGCCTGGTAGCTCGCCGACTGGAATCGCTGCGCGAGCCGACGGAGGTCGAATATGCCAAACTTGAGTTGGGGCAGGAACCGGGGTGCTACGGACGGCATCCATAGCAATATGAAGTACTGGGCATTTCTGGTCGCGAAGCTCACGGCCGCGGCCCTGCTTCTGCAGGGCGGGCGCATCCTGCTGATTAAGCTTGCGCCGGCGCCGGATACGTTCATGCATGTTCGTCCCCGCGATCCTTTCGCCTTCGACCTTGGCTATACGTTCCTGATGCTGGGTTACTGGCTGCTCGCGACCGGGTTGTTGTGGGCCATTGTATGGGATCAACGCTACCGCTGCCGCTCATGCCTGCGCCGTCTGCGCATGCCGGTGCACACCGGTTCCTGGACCAACGTCCTTTTCGGCGGCCCGCGCACGGAATACATTTGCACCTACGGACATGGCACACTAATAGTCGCGGAGTTACAGATCACCGGCCGGCAGAATCCCGACTGGGAGCCGCACGAAGACATCTGGAAGGAACTGTTCGCCGAAAGCAAGAAATGAACGCGACGTACTTCTTGAGCTCTTGTTCGCCGTACTCTCCGTCGAGGCGCTGTAGTGTCCGTTAAAGTCCAACGCCAGGCCCTTCTCGTCCGTCTGGTGATGAATCCGTGGGGCCGTGCCGCCCTGATTCTGCTCACGCTGATCCTTACCGCATTCGTGGGCACATTCACGTTCTTCTACGTGAAGTACGCGCACGTGATCGAAGACAAGCTGCGCCGCGGTCCCTTCGCCAATACGTCCATGATGTACGCGTCGCCGCAGCCGGTGATGGTCGGCGACCCGGCGACGGTCGGCGAGCTGGCCTCCTATCTGCACGATGCCGGATATTCGGAAGCGAGCACCAACCGCCTCGGGTGGTATCACACGCGGCCCGACGCGATAGAAGTGAATCCCGGCGCCGAAGCCTACGATCCGGAAGGCGCCGTGGTCAAGATTGAAGGCGGCAAAGTCGCTCAAATTATTTCGCTGCGAGATCACACCGAGCGCACCATCTATTATCTGGAGCCGCAGCTCATCACCAACCTCTTCGATCAGAAGCGGGAGAAGCGCCGTCTGGTGCACTTCGCCGACATTCCCAAAGTCATGGTGGACGCCGTGCTCTCGGCCGAGGACAAGCACTTCTTCCAGCACGCCGGATTCGATCCGGTGGGCATTCTGCGCGCGGTCGTCGTCGATATTAAGGAGCGCCGCGGATCGCAGGGAGCGTCCACCCTGACGCAGCAGCTTGCGCGCACCTTGTGGCTCGGGCCGGAGCGCGGATGGCGGCGCAAGATCCCGGAGACGTTGATCACCCTGCACCTCGAACAGCAGCTCACGAAGGAGCAGATCTTCGAGGATTACGCTAATGCGATCTATCTCGGTCACCAGGGCAGCTTCAGCATTCACGGATTCGGCGAGGCCGCTCAGGTTTACCTCGGAAAAGATCTCAGCCAGGTGACCCCCGCGGACGCCGCGCTCCTCGCCGGATTGGTGCAGTCGCCGATCGGGCGCAATCCGTTCCGGTACCCGGATCGCGCGCGAACCCGCCGCAATATCGTGCTCCGGGCGATGCGCGAAAACGGATATCTCACCGAGCCGCAGTTTCAGGATGCCGCCGCCTCACCCTTGAAGGTGGTCCGTGAATCCGCTGAATCGACCGACGCGCCCTACTTCGTCGATCTGGTCGACGATACCTTGCAGAACAAGTTTTCCTACGATTTCCAGAGCAAATCGTACCGTGTGTTCACCACGCTCGACATGAATCTGCAGCGCGATGCGGTCGAGGCCGTGCGGTTGGGGATTCAGGAGACCGATCAGCAGTGGAAGCGCCGCTCGAAGAAGTATGGCACCGACGAGTTTCCGCTGGCGCAAGTCGCGCTAGTCGCTCTCGATGCCGAGACCGGCGAGGTGAAGGCGCTCGTCGGCGGCCGCAGCTACGGCGTCAGCCAGTTGGATCATGCGGTGGCCAAGCGCCAGCCGGGATCTTCCTTTAAGCCGTTCGTTTACGCAACTGCGTTCGCTCAGTCCCTCGTGGACGGAGGAAAAGTGATCACGCCCGCGACCACGGTTGTGGACGAGCCCACCACGTTCTATTTCGATGACAAGATTTACGAGCCGGCCGATTTCGAAGATAAGTATTCCGGTTCCGTCACTCTGCGAACAGCTCTGGCCCATTCGCTGAATGTTCCCGCGGTGAAAATCGGCGAGATGGTCGGCTTCGATAAAGTCGCCCAGATGGCGCGCGCCGTGGGAATGAATGTCGACATCAAACCCACGCCCTCCATCGCGCTCGGCGCCTACGAGGTCATGCCGCTCGAGATCGCCGGCGCCTATACCGTATTCCCGAACCAAGGAATTTTGCTCAAGCCAAGCTTCATCAAAGCCATTCGCGACGAAAACGGAACCGGCGTGTACCAATCCGTTATCGATCGCAAGCCGGCCATGGATCCCCGCGTCGCCTACATCATGACGAATATGCTGCAGGAGGTCCTGCGCTCGGGAACCGGCGCGGGCGTGCGCGGGCGCGGCTTCATCCTCCCCGCCGCCGGTAAAACCGGGACCTCGCGCGACGGCTGGTTTGCCGGATTCACGTCCAAGCTGATCTGCGTGGTGTGGGTGGGCTTCGATGACAATCGCGATTTCAAGCTGGAGGGCGCACGCAGCGCGCTGCCCATCTGGACGGAATTCATGAAGCGCGCGCATCAGCACCGCGAGTATCGCAACGTGCACGAGTTTGAGGCGCCCGACGGAATTGTCACGGCGGACGTCGATTCGGAAACCGGGATGCTCGCGACTCCTTCCTGCCCGAAGGTGCACAGCGAAGTATTCATCGCCGGAACACAACCCGTCGAAGCCTGCACTCTGCACGGCGGCGGACGGACGCAGATCGCCGGATGGGAGCCCTCGGCAACTCCTGCTTCCCAAGCCCCCGTTGTAACCGCCGAGGCCGCTAAGGCGCCTCCGCGCGCAGCGGCGCGCAGTATTTTGATTACCCCCGCCACGCCGCCCGAACCCGAGAAAAAAGAGGGTAAGGGCTTCTGGCATCGCCTGGGCGACATTTTTCGCCGGTAGCGTTCGCGCCGGGCAAGCGTCGCGATCCCCAAGATAGAGGCGGAAACGCCTCGCTAAGATAGAAGCGGAAGCGCCTCGTTTAAAATAGAGAGGCGAAACGCCTCGTCAAATTATGACGGGACGGAAACGCTTCGCCCGCGGGGCGTTCTCAGGAGGAAACATGATCGCACGAACTTTTCTACCGCTCGCTGTGTTCTGCGCCGGCGGATGCGTTGCCGTGGCGCAGACTCCCACGCGCTTCGACGTCAAGCCCGGCCAATGGGAGACGACCATCTCCGGTCAAACCACCGGCGCGCCTCCCATCCCGCAGGAGATGCTGGACAAGATGTCCCCCGACCAGCGCGCGAAGATGGAAGCGATGATGAAGGCTCGCGGCATCGGCGCCCCCAGTACCACCGTCACGAAAAACTGTGTGCACCCGGAGGATCTGGAGAAACCCTTCGCGAGCGACGCCCAGCGCAAATCCTGCAAGCAGACCCTGATTGCCTCCACCACCAGCAAACAGGAGGTCCGCATGGAATGTGAGGAGGCCGGCGGGAAACAGACCGGCACGATCAAGTTTGAGGCGGTCGATTCCGGAACCGTGAAGGGCACCCTACAAATGACCATGACCAACGGAGCCCGCACCATGAACATGAATTACACGTACGCCTCCAAGTGGTTGGGACCTGTGTGCACGGAGCCCTCGAAGACGGAAATCGTCAAATAAGCCGACGCCCAACATCTCGTCCTTTGGCTGCGCCCAGTTTCAGGCTATAGTGGCGGAAGGCCGGAGGCGCGGATACTCTTGCGAAGTACAGCTTGATCGATGATAAGCGAACTGCCAAATCAAGTTCTCGTTCGGTATCCTTCGAAGCAAAAGGCCATTATTTTGGCGGTAACAGGGGCTATAGCCGCGGTGTGCGTTTTCTATAAGGAGCGCTCGGTTACTTTGGCCGCGCTAATTCTGATTGTTATTTCCGCCGGCAGCTTGCCAAATAGGCGCCGGCGAATTACGATATCGCCGACCGGTGTGTCATATCGGCCTTCTCTCGGACAAGGATAAACTCCACCGCTCGCAGATACGACGCCGGCCAGGGGGGCGAACGGGACTGCCTGAAGTGACTCCTTGGTAGCTCTAGTCCGGAACCCGCTAGTCCGGAACAGGCTAAGGTACTGAAGCGGAAACGCCCTGCTTCTAAGTGGCGGTAAACTGCATCCGGGATCAAATCCTTAGTGCTTTCCGGCTGCCGCTGGCCCATCATTCTTACAGGAGGAACACCGTGCAGATTCGTTTGCTCGCCTGTCTCGCGGGCGGTTTGGCCGGTATTGCGGTCGCGGCCGAGATCAATGACATTCTGGGCCTCAGCCCGACGATCGCCATGATCGGCTGTGCGGCGGTCGGCGTCGCGTTGGGATACGTCGTTAGCCAACTGGTCGACGTCTTCGCTCCGGGCCACAACGATAAAAGCGCCCACTGAGGGCTCGCGTGGCTTTCGAAAGCGAGGCTCTCTCGCAGCCGGCAAAGGGTGCTAAAGTAAGCTTCGAGGAGCGTTACCCGGATGGCGCATGCCGCCGTCGCCACTGTCTGGAAAGCCGAGCTCTTGTGCCGAAAGAGGCGCTCCATGTCTGCCCTCTCCTTTCTCCTCAGCGCCGGACTTCTCCTTCCCACCGGCGTTCCAGCCGCCGCCCAGAATAACGCGGCCACACGGCCCACTCCAACAGATTCACAGAACGCGGGCGCGGCCGCTCACGTCCTGACGCCAGCCGAGCGCGGCGATATTTTCATGGCCCGCAAGCAGTATCGCGACGCCATCGAGACGTATATGCAGGCTCCGCCCACGGCTCAGATGCTCAACAAAATCGGCATCGCGTATCATCAGCTTGCCGAAATCGATACGGCGGGTAAATATTATCAGCGCGCCATTCAGGCGGATCCGCATTTCGCTGACGCCATTAACAATCTGGGCACCATCTACTATTCGAAAAAATCCTACAGGCGCGCGGTCAGTGAGTTTCGCAAAGTTTTGCGCCTCAAACCAGAAGCCGCGTCCACCTGGGCGAACCTGTCGAACGCATACTTCGAGCGCAAACAGTATGAACGCTCCACGGAAGCGCGGGAAAAGGCCCTCGCGATCGATCCCAACGTCTTTGAACTACAGGGCACGGTGGGCTCGCTGGTGCAGGACCGGAACATTGGCGAGCGTGCGAAGTATCATTATTTTCTGGCCAAATCGCTTGCTAAGAGCGGCCACAACGCCGATGCCCTCCTGTACATTCGGAAAGCGCTCGAAGAGGGGTTCAAGGAACGCAAGAAATTTGAGGAAGAGCCGGAATTCGCAGGCCTGCGCGACGACCCCGAGTTTCAACAGATTATGGCGACGGAGCCCAAGATCCTCTGATCCGCCGCGACTTCTTCTTCGCTACCCGCGTCGGCAGGGGAATGAAGGCCGCGTCGCGGTCCCCTCTCATGATGGATGCCCCCTTGGCATCCATGTCGGCATCCGGGCCCGCATCCGGGCCCGCGCTTTTCTTGCTGCCCTTGCTGGCCCTCGTACTATTTTCTTGCTCCTGCGGGAAAGCCCAACGGAGCGATTCCGCCCCGGGAGTGCGCCGGATCGCCGTGATCCCGTTTGAAAATCTGACCGGCGATCCTTCCCTCGATTGGGTTCGCACCAGCGGCCCCGCGATGCTCGGTGACGAGCTCGAGGCCTCCGCGCGCGTCGCTCTGGTGGGCGCCGGTTCGCTCGCCGACGCGCGCGTCGCGAACGCGCCCGAGGTTCTCTACACCTACTTCATACGCGAGAAGCAAGGCCTGCGCGTGAGCTTCGAGCTCGAGGATTCCGCGTCTCTCCGGATCCGTCCCGCGGCATCCACAACCGGGACCCTCCTCGGCGCCGTCGACGGCCTGGCGCGCCTTCTCGATCCGCAGGCGCGCGGATTTTCCACTTCGAATCCGCTTGCCGTCGAAGCCTGGGGCCGGGGAGAATTTGAGCGCGCCATCGAGCTCGATCCCGATTTCGGAGCCGCGTGGCTTTCCGGAGTCCGCACGCTTGCGCAATCGGGAAAAAGGGACGACGCCCTGCGCACCGCCGATCGCGCTCTGGCGCGCAGCACCCTGCGCACTTCCTGGACCCGCGGTGAGCTTCGTGTGCTGATCGCCGGCATCCGCAAGGACGTTCCCGGACGGGCCGCCGCGCTCAGCGATCTTGCGAAGCTCGCTCCCTCGGATGTCGCGGCATTGTCGGCGGCGGCTGAAGCGCAAGCGCGGGCTCGTAATTTCCAGGCGTCCGCGGACCTGTACCGGAAAGTGATCGCGCTCGATCGTGCGAACGTCATGGCCTTGAACGCCCTCGGATACGCCGAAGGTTTTCTTGGCAATGTCGACGCCGCGCAAGCGACGCTCGAGGAGTACGGAAAGCATCCCGGGAGCGAAGTGAATTCTCACGATTCGCTCGGCGAAGTTTATTTTATGAATGGGCGTTTTCAGGAAGCCGAGAAGGAATTTCTCCGGGCCTCTATGCTCGACCCCAACTTTCTGGGAGGCGCTTCGCTGTCGAAGGCGGCTTACGCGCACTGGCTTGCGGGCGACTTGCCAGGCGCGGACGCAATCTTCCGGAAGTTTGCCCTGGAGGTCGCGAAAAAGAACGCTCCTCTAGGCATATGGCGCGAGTCGGCCTGGCTATACGCGACCGGACGCCAGGATCAGGCGGAGGCTTTGCTGTCCAAGGCGCCCCCGGACGAACGCATCCGGCGTCAATTGACGGTGTGGAGAAATGCGTCGGCGCTTCCTTCCGGCCTCGAGAGCTTGCGAACGCTTTATTTGTCCACTCCGCCTGCTTTGGACGGAGTTGAACGCATGCTTTACGGATCGGCGCTTGTCGAAGCCGGGCGGGAAGATGAGGCCCGGGTGATTCTGAAGCGCTGGCCGCTTCCCGAAAACAGCACCCAGCCGGAAATCGATACCATCGTCTTCCCCCGATATCTTGCGCTCCGGAAGAAGCTGCAGTTGAATTAACCCCCTCGAGTCACCCCGCGGGCGAATCGGTTAAAGGGAAGCGTCCTGGGAGCCGAATCAATGAAGGAGTGCCTGACTCCGTTATTTCCCTTACGCTCCCTGAAAACTCCGTCCGGAGCGCACCGGCACGGGTAATCGCCTGGCATGCGTCCATGGTTCTGCTAGCGGTGGCGCTCCTGTGTTTTGTGACACTTCCCACTCGAGCCGACCCCGATTTGTGGGGTCACCTGCGCTTCGGTCTGGATATTTTGGCCTCGCACTCGATACCTTCCACCGATTCCTACTCTTACACGGCTCCCGGGGCGGCCTGGATCAATCACGAATGGCTGGCGGAGCTGCTGTTCGCAGTCGCCTGGAAAACTGCCGGAGCGGCCGGTTTAGTTCTTTTGAAGGTCTCGCTCGCGGTGCTCACGGGGTTGCTCTGCTACCAGTTTTTGTTGACTCGTGGCGTGTCAAGCGCGCAGGCGGGCGTTGTACTTCTGACCTTCATCGCTCTGCTGCCCCCGTTCATGATGCTCCGGCCATTGCTCTTTACGATCCCCGCTTTCGCTGCGACGATCATCGCCATTTCGCGAGCGGAGCACGGTAGCAACCGCGCCCTCTGGCTCTTGCCTCCACTTTACGCGGTGTGGGCCAATCTGCACGGCGGTTTTCTCGCTGGTCTTTGCGTTTTGGGCTTTTGGGGACTTCTGCGAGCGGTCTCGGACCGAACACAATCGTGGAGGACCGTCGCGCCGCTGGCTGCGACGCTCTGCGCAACCTGCCTGAATCCTTACGGATGGCGACTGCTCGCGTTTCTTGTGAAAACCGCTTCGGTACCTCGCCCTGAAATCATCGAATGGGCGCCCCTGGGCATTACAACCCCGTATGGAATTGCCTATGCGATTGTCTTAGCGGTGAGCGTGCTCGCCCTCGCGGTGAGCCGAACGGAAAGCTCTTGGCGGCTGATGGTTCTCTTCGGAGTGTGCGCGCTGCTGCCCTTTGTGGCCCTGCGGCACGGGCCGCTCTTCATGACGGCCGCGGTCATTCTGGCCGGGCCCCACATTGCCAATCTGCTCGAGCGTATCGGCCAGGCTCCAGGCTCCACTTCCAGGAAGCCGGATTCAAGGAAATCCGGGCTCTCGCAGGCTCCGGCTTGGGCATCCGCGCTTCCGCTTGCTTGCGTCGCCGTCCTGATCGCCGCAGCGGCCCAGCATCCCATGACAATCACGGTCGGGGACCAGTTTCCAGCAAAGGCTGTAAGATTCTTAAAAGCAAGTGGATTCCGAGGTAATCTAATCCACCGCTTTAATTGGGGCGAGTACCTGATCTGGCATCTCGCGCCGGAGGTAAAAGTAACGGTGGACGGCCGTCGCGAAACCGTGTATCCCAAGGATCTGTATGATCAATATCTGGATTTTCAGTCGGGAACCGGCGATTGGGGCCGTTTGCTACGCGAGCACAGGGCCGACGTCGCGCTGCTTGAAAGGAATTCCGTCTCGACGAACCTGCTGCGCTTGAAGCCCGATTGGATTCCGGTTTATCAGGACGACGTGGCCATCATCCTGGTGCGGGCAAATTCCCCGTACGCTGACCGGCTCGCTTCCACCTCCATCCCTTCCGCGACCGGGCCGACCCTGTTTCCTTAAGCGCAGAGCCGATAGCAGAATTCTAAACAGAAATGTTAGTTTGTAGTTTCTAAATGACAGATACTGCAAGGTAGTATGAATGGAAGGTAAGCGCGGAGGGAACTATAAAACGTGGAAGGCGAGGAACTGACGCCCCTCGCCCTCGCAATCGCGTTGTTGTTATTAGTTGTCTAGCTCGGGCCAGTCGCAGCGTTGGTCATCACGGAGGCGACCTTCGAGAAGATCTGGCTGATCGACGTCGCAACGCCAGGCATGATCGCACCAGCGGCCACGGCCACAAAACCCGCCATCAAGGCGTATTCAATGAGGTCCTGTCCACGGGTATCGGCCATCACCTTCAGCTTAAGCAGTAGTTTCTTCATTTGTCCTCTAATTCTCCTCTCCCTATTGTCCGCGGCAGGTACGCCTGCCACTACGAGAACTTTATCATCGGGAGCCGTCCGCTAGAATCAGGGTTATGCCTAACCTGGCGCTTAAAATCGTCTCAGGTACCTGATTTTTAAGGCACTTGCATTACCTTAGAAACGGTACCCTCCATGCCCAGGTACGGGGGTTATACCCTTGGTTGCGTAGCGCGCACGCCCCGTCGAAAAGGGACAACCGGTTTCTTTTGCTGACGGTAGTGAACACCGGCGGCGGAGCTCGTGACAGCCCCCATGCGTGACGCGAACGAATTCCCTCTTGGATTTCTCGCGACGCACGAGAAGCTTCCCTTCGCGCTGGACCGCTCGGCGAAAGGGAGCGCCCGGCTGGCTAAGCCTTCGAGAAACCAAGGGTGTACCGCCGCCGTTAGATACTTGTTGGCCAGCACTTACCGTGAAAGATCTAAGGCCTTACTTAAGGACTCCTAAGGCTGGCCTCTGAGCGACTTCCGCGCCCCGATGGGGGTATTCTCACACCATGGCGGCGACATTTCTGCTTTTGCTGCTCGCTCTTACCGTTAGAGAAGACGGTACGCAGCTTCGTTCCGGATGTTCCGCCTACGCATCCGTTGTCGCGACGCTTCCGGCGGGCGCAAACCTGAAGATTCGTTTCGCCATGTCCGGCGAAGCGGTCCCCTGCTATAAAGTGTCCGCCGAAATCGACGGCAGATCGGTGGACGGCTACCTTCCCGCGACCGCGATGGATGGATTGGAGGCGTTCGACAAATCCCGAAAGGGCGCCGCTTGGGTGGACGTTTCCGCCGCGCCCCCTGCCAGCCCGTCCTCGGGGGCGGCGGCGAAGGGCGCTCCCGAGCCGGCCGACGCCGGAATTCGCGTTCAAGGAAGCAGGATCATCCTGGACGCCCAGCGTCTGATCGAGGACGGGCGTCCCGAGGAAGCGTTGCGGCTGCTCGATCGCGAACTGCGGGCGAATCCCGACGCCGGTCTGCTGGCAATGGCCGGATTGGCCGCCTGGAAGAATCAGGACAACCGGCTGGCTCTCGAATACTGGCGAAGGTCCCTGAAACTCACTCCCAACGCCCAGCTTGAGAACCTGTACGCCAGGGTCGATCGCGAAACGAAAAACGATGTCAGCAAAGAGACTCTCTACGGCATGCGCGTCGTCCTGCGCTACGACGACGTGACGGTCCCGGTGGATACGGCGCGCCGCATGGTGGAGCTGGTGGACCAGACGTATGCGCGCGTCTCCGCGGAGCTCGGCTGCACGACCAAGGAACGGATTCCGACCATCGTGCAAAGCCGCGAGGCGTACCTGAAAACGACCGGCGCCGCGGAGTGGAGCGGGGGCCTGTTTGACGGGCGCATTCACATGCCGGCCGCGGCCGGCCAGCAAATGGATGCAACCACGCAACGTGCGCTGGCGCACGAAACCGTACACGCGTGCCTGGCGATGCTCGGCTCCTGGCCGTCGTGGCTGCACGAGGGCATGGCGCAAAAGCTTTCGGGCGATTCATTGAGTCCGCAAGTGCGGGCTCAGTTGAAGCAGCTCGCGAAGGACGGGAAACTGCCCTCGCTCAGCCAGCTGACCCAGGGATGGATGGGATTGGACGCGAAGAACGCCGCGGTCGCCTATTCCCTGGCGCTCGACGCCGTGGAACTGCTCTACGACAACTATCACTCCGACGGCGTTCGGAATTTGATGCGGAATCCGGAGCGGCTTCCGGCAATCGCCGCGGATCTGGATAAACGTCTCGCCGAATGACCGTGGGCGCGGAGCTCCCTGGAGCGGCGCGTGTCCTCAGGAAAAGCCCGTTTCAGGAAAAGCCCGTTTCAGGAAAAGCCCGTTTCAGGAAAAGTCCGTCTACTTCGCGCCGTTGTCAATTCTCGCCGTGGGACCCATCCCGATAATCTCGATCACCATTCCCTCGGGTCCCGTGCCGTCGTAGTGCATCTGGCCGGCAATATCCTTAATCATCCCGCCCGGGCCGACGGCCACCGTGTTTTTGCGATCCATCTTTGGGCCGGTACCGATCAGCATCGTACCGGACAGAACCGTAATGTAGCGGTCGTTGGGGTGGGTGTGCGGCGCGCTCCAATCGTCCGGACCTCGTTTCAGGAGCGTTACGTACATGCCGGCCTTCGTAGGATCGCCGAACACGACCGCCGTTTTGTTCTCGCTGCCGGGACGTCCTATCCATTCGACCTGGTCGAGCAGTTTGTAATCCCGCGCGGTGCGATCGATGGTAACGGCGTCCGCTCCGTATAACGCAAGCAGGTTCTGTACGTCGGAAGGTTTCAAGCCGGCTCGTTGATTTCGCCCGGGGCGGTCCGATGCCGAGGGTCCGGAAAGAACGGCCAAAGTGAGAAGGGTGAGCGGTAGCGCGAGCGCCCGCATGCTGAACCTCGCCAGTTTATAGAGCGTCACAAAATCTCCTTGCCTGAAGAATCATCCCGTGTGCGGAGATGTGCCCTATATCTTACTTCCTTCCCTTCCCGCGCGCAGGCGACGGCGCCCGTCATACCCCAGCCGCCACACGGGAGCTTTCGACCTCCGTTATCCTTAAATCAAATGCCGTTTGCTTCAATCCCGGAGGCGCTGGAGGAATTTCTCAAGGGCCGGATGCTGGTCGTGGTGGACGACGAGGACCGCGAAAACGAGGGCGATCTGACCATGGCGGCCTCCGCCGTTACGCCCGAGGCCATCAACTTCATGGCGATGTACGGCCGCGGCCTGATTTGCCTGGCGCTCGCGCCGGAGATTTGCGACGCATTGCATCTGCCGCTGGTCTCCGCCAAGAACACCTCGCGCTTTGGTACGGCATTCTGCGAATCCATCGACGCGGCTGAAGGCGTGACCACCGGCATCTCCGCTGCGGACCGGGCACATACGATTCAAGTCACTATGCGTCCCGATGCGCGTCCGCAGGATCTGGCCCGTCCCGGTCATCTTTTTCCGTTGCGCGCGCGGGCGGGAGGCGTACTGGTGCGAGCCGGACAAACCGAAGCCGCCGTGGATCTGGCGCGCCTATGCGGAATGCCCCTCGGTGGCGTGATCTGCGAAATCATGAACGACGACGGCTCCATGGCGCGCGTCCCGCAGCTCACCGAATTTTGCAAGCGCCACGGGCTCAAGATGATTTCCGTCGCCAGCCTGATCCGGTACCGGCTTTCCAATGAACAACTGGTCGAACGCCGCGGCGAGGCGTGTCTGGAGACAGAATTCGGCTCCTTCAAAACCGTCTCCTACGTGAGCCCGATCAACGGGGAAACGCATCTCGCGCTGGTGCGCGGCGATGTGCGCGGAGCCCGGAACGTATTGGTGCGGATGCACGCGCGCTGCCTGCTGGGGGACGTGTTTGGTTCCACCCAGTGCGAATGCCGCGACACGCTGCGTGCGTCGCTCGAACGCATCGCCCGCGAGGAGTCCGGCGTTCTCGTCTACCTGCATCAAACGGGCTTGGGAGCGCGGCGGCATCATACCCCGGCGCTGCACCGGCACGAACAGGCTCCGCCGCAGGAAGAGACCGGCATCGGCGCACAAATCCTGGCCGACCTCGGGCTTTCCACGATTCGTCTGTTGACCAATCATCCGCGTAAAGTTCTTGGCGTCGACGCCTTCGGCATCGAGATTCTGGAACACGTTCCGGTGACGCCGGACGTCCTGAAGCCCGCGCCGGAGTTTTAACAGGATGTTGAAAAAGGGGACAGACTACTCTGTCCCGTCCCGTAAATTTATGATTTCACGTTCGAGTTTGTGCGTGGACAGAGCGGTCTGTCCCCTTTTTCAACAAGCTCTTAGAAGGCGCCGGACACCGAATTCCCTGCCCGCGTTCAGTGCAAAAAGCTGCGCAGGATGAAGATGATGTTCGCGGGCCGCTCCGCGAGCCTTCGCATGAAGTACGGATACCACGCGGTCCCGTAAGGAACATACAGGCGCAGCCGGTAACCCTGGCCTACGAGTTTGCGCTGCAGGTCCCGCCGTACGCCGTACAGCATTTGAAACTCGAAGCGCTCCGGCCCGAGGCCCCGTTCGCGCGCGTAGGCCAACGTGGCATCGAGCATTTTCGGATCGTGCGTGGCGATCGCGGGATAAGCGCCCTCGTCCAGTAGCTTTTTCATCAACTGGATGTAGTGCGAGTCGACGTCCGCTTTGCTCGGGAACGCGATGGTTTCGGGCTCGTCATAGGCTCCCTTGCACAGCCGCACCGGAATCGTCCCGCGATTTAATCGCTGGACGTCCGCGGCGCTCCGATGAAGGTATGCTTGGATGACGCAGCGGACTGGGCCGGCGTGCGATGCCTGCTCCGCAATATCCAGCGTGCGATCGGTATAGCGGCTGGATTCCATGTCGATCTCCACGCGGCTTCCCGTTTCTTTGGCCTTCTCGACCAGTCGCACGACATTTTGGAGACACGCGGTCTCAGATAGATTGACTCCGAATTGCGTCACCTTGATCGAGACGGTGGCGGGCAGTCTGCGCGTGGCGATCGCGTCGAGCGCGGTCAAATACGAATCGGCGGACAGCGCGGCTTCCTCGAGGGTGGTCACATTCTCTCCCAAATGATCGAGAGCGGCAAAAATCCGCTGCTGGTCGAGGCCCGCGCAGACGGCCAGTTCCTGTTCGAGCGTTTCGCCCGCAATGAAGCGCTTGGTCAGCCGCCTTGCGTGCGGCGAGGTTTCCATCCACGTTCGCAGCGTGCGGTTCTCCGACAGCTTCAGGAACAGGTGGCGGGTCAGCATGAAGACTATCCGCTTCTCTTATTTATTGCGGACCGGCGGTGGACGCCGCACGAGGCTCCCGCGCGACGGCGTCCACGGGCGCAATCACCGGAGGATCGGCCCCTGCGCCAAGTCCCATTTCCGTCAAGCGGCGCAAGGCGGGAAGAACCCGTGCGTCCCACGAGCCCGCCGAACGGTTGTAGGCATCCATAGCCTTCGCCAGATGGCGTCCAGCCTCGGCGTAGGTTTCCGCGTAGGCCCGCAGGCGATCGTAAAACTCCGACCCGATGCGGCGGATGGTTTCCGCGTTTGCCGCGAGTTTTTCCTGCCGCCATCCGTACGCGACTCCTTTCAAGATGCTGATGAACGTCATGGGTGTAGCAATCAGCACTTTGCGCGTCAGGGAGCGCTCCAATAACTCGGGATCGCGCTCCAACGCCGCGCTCAGGAAATGATCGCCCGCCAGAAACAAAATCACCATTTCGGGCGCGGGCTGAAACTGGGCCCAATATTCGCGAGCTCCCAATTGCGCGACGTGGCGTGCGAGCTGCTGCGCGTGGCGGGCAAGCGCCGCCTCGCGAGCTGCGCCCGCGAGCTGTCTCCGCTTCGAGATACGCCGCGAACGGAACCTTTGCGTCCACCGCCAGCGTGCGGCCCCCGGCAAGACGGACGATCATGTCGGGACGCTGGCCGTCGGAACTGGCCTGCTCGAAAAAATCGCAGTACGCGACCATGCCGGAAAGTTCCGCCACGCGGCGCAGCGTCAGTTCTCCCCAACGGCCGCGACCCTGGGGCTGGCGCATGGCCTGAGAGAGCGCGACCGTTTCCTTACTCAGAGCATCGAGCTGGTGTTCGATACCGCCCATCATGTGCTGGCGCTGGGCTTCGAGCTCGCGGATCTGCAGTTCCAGGCGCGCGAGAGTTTCGGCCACAGGAGGACCGGAGGAAGGTTCGGGCAGGCGGGAAGACGTCCGTCCGCGAAACCACAGTGCCGCAAGCGCGGCGCCGGCGGCGAGCGCCACGACAATTCCGCCAAGAAATGTTTCCCAGGACATGCGCTTCCTCTTCAGTTTGGCATATTCGGAAAAACTCCCCGGCGAGCGGGATCAGGGCCGGCGGAGGAAGAAGGATCGACGGGTGACGGAGGGGTCTACAGCGACGTCGAAGAATCCGACCAGCATCTCCTGCGAGCTTTGCTCTCCCCATTTCACTTCCACCGACGGGTCTGGATTCACGGGATTATTCGGGGAGTTATCGAACCAGCCAGTGACGGAAAGCTTGGTGCCGCGTTTCAAAGGCAAAGGCTGGGCCAGGCGATAGAGCAGCTGCCAGTGAAAATCATAATGATTCACGCGCAGCAGGGGCTGAGGGCGCCCATCCTCCAGAATCGCATCGTACTCGAACGCTTTCCCCCGCAGGTGCATATGCGGAAAGAAATCGAGCAGCAAGGCATCGTTGGGCAAGCTCCCCCACGACGTGATTCGGTAATCGCGGTCTCCTGGCGGAATATCGAGATCGGTGCGCACCAATTGCAAGGAAATCACGCGCTTCGCCGGACGCTCCTTGGCGAAAACCATGGCCACGCTGGAGCGATCGGTGGTCGCCTGTCCGTTAGGCGTGTAATGCAGCTCCATCACGAGCTCAGCGCCTTTCGGAATCAGCTTCGCCATGCCGTCGGGAAACTCCTGCACTCCCGAACCCGGCGCGTAGACGGCCAGAAGATCCGAGGTGACGGGGCCTTTCGTCCAAGTCTCGCCGGCTTCGCGGATGTACACAACCGCATGATGGATCACGGCGCGTGCGCCGGGCCGTACTTCCACCGCCTGCACCCAGCGGTCGGCCGGAAACCCTGTCTGGATCACGAAGCGTTGGTAATCGACCGCTCCCTTCCCGGGCACGGCGAAGGAAACCGGCATAGGCAGAACGGCATCCGGCGCCTCCAGACTCCAGGGAGAACTCCACGACCTCGCGGGAGGAGCTTGTTTCGGATCGCCGGCCGGAGCGTGTCCAGCGGCCCACGACGAGAGGGTCTGGATTTCGTCCGTGGTCAGGCTGCGATCGTTCGAAAAGGTCCCACAGCAGGGGTCGGCGAACCACGGCGGCATTTTGCGGGCGATCACGTTGGCCCGGATCGACTGCGCCCACGGCCTGACTTCCTTGTAGGAAATCAGGGACATAGGTGCGATCGACCCCGGACGATGGCATTCCTGGCAGCGCTTCTGGAGGATTGGGAGAACGTCTGCGTAAAAGGTAGGTACAGCGCCCGAAACGCTTGTTGCGGTGAGCACCGCAAGGGTGAGTTTCAGCAGGCACGTTGGGCGAGCTGCGCCGGCGGCGAAAAATTTCCAACGCTTGGCAAGCCGGAGCACTTGTACATAGTACACGGATGGAACAGGACCGCGGCGGTCTCCGAACGTGACCCCGGCCCGGGGGAAAGGAGCCGGTTGACGCGGCCCGGAAAAAAGCGCATGATTACTTCATGATGCGGGTCGCAGTATCTCTCTTGCTCGGAGTCTCCACGCTGTCCTTTGGGCAGTCGGTGATCTCCGCTCACTCCGGTGTGGTGCAGTACGTCGAAGGCGACGTCAGCATCGACAACCAGCCGATCCATCCCAAGTTCGCTCAGTTCCCCGAGCTGAAGCCGGACCAAGTCATCGCCACCGATGAAGGCCGCGTCGAGCTGTTGCTCACGCCCGGCGTCTTTCTGCGCATGCCCGAGAACAGCTCGGTCCGCATGCTCTCGAATTCGCTTTCGGACACCCGTCTCACCGTGCTCTCGGGATCCGCGCTCATCGAAATCGGCGAGCTGCTTCCGAACAATTCGATTACGTTTGTGGCGGGGGGCGCGCAGATCGCGCTGGCGCACAAAGGACTTTATCGGATCGATGCCGATCCTTCCCGCTTGCGCGTCTACGACGGTCAGGCGCGCGTGACGGCGGAGAATGCACAGGCTGTGGTTCGCAAAGGGCATGAAGTCGCGCTCGATTCCTCGACGCTCGCGCTCGCATCGTTCGATACGAAGGATACCGACGCGTTCTATCGATGGAGCGCCCGGCGTTCGGAATATGTCGCCGACGCGAATATTACGTCCGCGCGTGTCGCCAATAATCCCGGTTCTACCGGCTACGTTGGCGGTCTCGGCACCTCTCCGTACGGCGCGTGGTCGTGGAATCCGTGGTTCGGAATGTTCACCTACCTCCCGGGCGACGGAATGGGCATGTACATGAGCCCTTTTGGCTACTCCTATTACAGCCCGCTCATGGCGACCAATTTGTACATTCCGCGCGCCTCGCCTCTTGCGGTAGGCATGCCTTCCGTGCGGGCGGTGAATGCGCTCGGGGCCGCGCCTATGGCTGCTTTGCGCACTGCTGGTCCTGCCTCGGGCGTCAGCATGCGTGCAGCGCGTGCGGGCTCGCGAGGACGCTAAGCCGCGGCGGGCGGAGCTAGGTCCCCTCCGCTACGGATCCACGGTAAGCGTCAACGCAGAGGAATATCCTGAAGGCACGCCGAGTGAAGACATCGCCGTCTTTCTAAAACTTGCGCGCACCATTGCTCCCGGCTGAATCTCTTTGTCCGCCAGTAACGCCGCGAGCGGATGCGTAAGCATTCTGAGAATCGTGCGTTTGAGTTCCCGCGCGCCATACTCGCTGCTGGTTCCCTTCGCCAGGAGGAACTCCTTCGCATCCTCGTCAATTTTTAAGGTGAACGCTTTCGGGCCCAGCCGCTTGTGGATGTGCCGGCCGAGCGCATCGAGCTGCTGTTCCAGAATTTCCACCAGGTCGTTCGTCCCGAGCGGATGATACGTGATCACCGCGTCGATGCGATTCAGAAATTCCGGAGGGAATTTTCGGCGAACCGCGCTTCGGCCTACGCGATCGAGTTTCTTGCCGGCCTCGTCGCCAATCGGCTGGCCCGCGGGACCAGCGGCCGGAATCAACGACTCGAATCCAAAGTCGGGCTCTAACTCTCTTCGCAGTTCTCGTGAGCCCACATTGCTGGTCAGGAAAATAAGCGTCCGTTCGAAGTTTACCGTGGTGTTATCGCCGAGTCGCAGAGCCGCCTTATCGAGTACGCCGAGCAGGAGCCGTGTCATGCTGGGCGCGGCCTTCTCGATTTCGTCGAACAGCACCAGCGCCAGGTCCGAACGCTCGCTGGCGGCTGCGCTCAGTTTGTTCTGTGTCAGCATCGGCGGCGTTTCCCGATGTCCCAGGTAACCCGGCGGCGCGCCGATGAGCTTCGCGACCTCGTGCTCCATCTGGAACTCGCCGCAATCGACGCGCAAAAGGTGTTTCTCGCTTCCGTGCAAAATCTCCGCGAGCGCCTCCACCGTGCGCGTCTTCCCCGTGCCCGTCGGCCCGAGCAGCAAGAAGACACCTGCCGGGCGGCCTTCCGGAGCTAAGCTCGCCTGGTGCATCTGCACGTACGGTACGATCTGTTCCATGGCGTGCGACTGTCCCACGACCCGGCCCGTCAATTGTTCGAGAAGGCTTTGTTCGGCCATAGTGTTTGCGACGGCGCGGCCGGACGTTCCCATAAAGTTGAGTTCGCAAACGCGATCGCGCGGGTGAAACTTCCGGATTCGTCGCGTTCCTTTCGCCTCGAGTATAGGCACACGCGCACGTCGATGCCGCGTCCGCTGAAACTCTAAGCGATTGTGAAATAGACCGCAAAGGCCACGCGGATTCGTGCGCTCGCAAACGCCCGGCCCCGGGAACGAGCCGGAAAGATCTCTTCGGGGAGGATTATTTGTGGCGGTAAGTGATGCGGCCTTTGGTCAGATCGTAAGGCGACATTTCGAGCGTAACCCGGTCGCCGGCCAGCACGCGGATGCGGTTGCGCCGGAGCTTCCCGGCCAAATGAGCGAGGATCGTGCGCTCCTGATCCAGCTGAACGCTAAACAAACCGCTGGGAAACTTTTCGACAACAGTGCCAGTCACTTCGATCGCGTCTTCTTTGCTCATTTTCCTCCTAAAAAATTATAGTACGGCGCCCGGCCGTCAAGGCCCGCTCCGCATGAGCCCGAACCGAATGTCTGGCAATGCCGCACGTGGTTCGCTATGCTGACCTATTCACGGCCTTTTCGCGGAGCATTTTTCCCGGTGGCGTAAATATTCATGGATGTTTTCACAGGACAAGCCGGCTGGATCGAAGTCATCTGCGGTCCCATGTTTTCGGGGAAGAGCGAAGAGCTGATCCGCCGACTGCGGCGCGCCCGCATCGCCCGCAGACGCGTGCAGGTCTTAAAGCCCGCGCTCGACGATCGGTATTCGTTGACGGAGATCGTCTCGCACGGGGATCAGCGACTCGCTTCGGAGGTGGTCGCGAGCGCCACGGAGATCCTGGAAAAAGTCGACGGGCGCACGCAAGTTGTCGGGATCGATGAAGCAAATTTTTTCGGGCAGGAACTGGTTCAGGTGGTCACGCTGCTCGCCGACGGCGGCAAGCAGGTGATCGTGGCCGGGCTCGATACGGATTATCTGGGGCGGCCTTTCCCGCCAATGCCGGACCTCCTGTGCCTTGCGGAATCCATCACCAAGGTGCTCGCGATTTGTATGCGCTGCGGCCATCCCGCCAAGCATACCCAGCGGCTGGTGGAATCAAGCGAACTGATCGTGGTGGGAGCGGCGGGTCTGTACGAATCCCGCTGCCGACGTTGCTTTGAAGCGGGATTCTCACAGCAGGAAGTCATGGAATTTGCACGCCCTCCCAAAGTCGCGGAGCGGTCATAAATCATTCCTGAACCGGCCTTCTTTGAAACACAAAAAAGATGTAATGTAATATGTAAAGGAGTTACCCTTTGTTTTCAATAAGAGGAGCTAACCCAACAGGAGATACGCCCGTGAACCCTTCGCCCATGCAACCCTCTTCCGGATCCGGCGCGCTCGCCAAGATTGTATTGGGACTGGTTGTGGTCCTCGCCGCGGCGACGGGCTACCTTTATTACCAGATCACGCAGCTTCAGGCGGACGTTACGCAGACGCGCAACTCCCTGCTCGACGAGATGGCGAAATTTCGCGAGACCTCGGCAGTCACCACACAGACCAGCCGGAAGACTGTGGAACAGTTGAAGCTCGAAGTGGCGGAAGCGCGCGCGCAGGCCAACCAGCTTGCGGGCCAAGCCAAGGTGGACGCCGAAAAGCACGCCGATGAGCTCAGCTCGCGTCTCGAACGGGAGCAGCAGCAACAGGCGCAGCGCGTCGCCGCGGTCAGTACCGAGGTCGGACAGGTGAAGGAACAGGCCTCCACCGCCAACAACCGCATCACGGAAGTTTCCGGGGACGTCTCGAACGTGAAGGGCGACCTTGCCACGACCCGCTCCGATCTGGAGAAAACGATCGCGAATCTTAAAGCCACGCAGGGCGATCTCGGCGTGCAAAGCGGCCTGATCGCCACCAACGGAAAAGAACTCGCGGCGCTCAAAGCGCTCGGAGAGCGCAACTACGTGGAGTTCAAACTGGCCAAAACCAAGGCCCCGCAAAAGGTCGGGGACATTGCGGTGCTCTTGAAGAAAACCGATCCCAAGAAGAATCGCTACACCATCGACGTGATCGCCGACGACAAGACGGTGGAGAAAAAAGACAAGACCATCAATGAGCCGGTCCAGTTCCTGCTCTCCCGTGCCGCCCAGCCCTACGAACTGGTGGTGAACGAAGTTCGCAAGGACATGATCGTCGGCTACGTAGCGGCTCCCAAGGTTCTGGCTCCTCGGAATTAAGGCCGGGCTCCGGCTCGCGCCTCGCTTCGTCATGCGCTTGTTGAGGACCTGTTTTTCGTCCTCCGGGGCGGCATGGCTGGAAGCACGGTCCAAGCCGGCGATTTGCGTGGCGCGCACGAAGAAAACTCCCCATGATCAACGTAATTGACACCACCAAGCTGGACAAAGCTTCTTCCCCGGAAGGAGTGGTTCGGCACATTCTCACGCCGTCGAGCGATAAGACCAGGGTCGAGGTCGCCACCTACGAAGTGGATTCCGGCAAAACCCACCAGATTCCGGCAAGCGATCGCACCCGCGTCGTATACGTGCTGCAAGGAAGCGGCGCGGTGGTCACCCATAGCAAAGTGAACGGGGATGAAGTCCACACGGCCCAGCGCGGATGCGGAGTATATCTTGAACCGGATGAAGCGGCGGTCATTCAGGCGGCCGGCACAAATCTGGTTCTGCTGCACGTCACGGTTCCGAAGCATACCGGTAAGCCAATTCCCTCCAATGGAGCTGCGCCTGTCGGCTACTTTTTCGACGAATCGAAACTGCAAACGCTGGTTGACGAAAAACGGATCCGGACAAGGACGTTCTGGGTCAACAAAGAGACCGGCCTGTCCGGCTCCTGGGATCTTCAGCTCGGGCGCATGCTCTATGGACCGAAGGGTCATTCGCCGCGGCACGTGCACCGCGCGGCCCGGCCGGGTTCCATCCGGCCCGAGCATTTCTACTTCATCGAGACCGGAACCGGCGAAGTGAAGCATGACGGCGGCAGCATCCCGGTTGGTCCGGGGAGCATGGTGTTCATCCCGGAGGGAGAATGGCACCAGCTAGTCGCCTCCGATTCCGGATTCGACTATATCGAGTTCCAGGCTCCCTTCGACTTCGCGACCACCATGGATCACGATCCCTTGGGAAAGAATTGGTACATTCAGGGGACCGACGACGGGACTGGAAATCCGAAGCTCTGGGTTCAAAGCTGACCGGAATCGCGATCCCGTTACGCGCCCCTGCTCGAAGCCCTCGACGTGGAATCCGGTACTTTAGATCCGCGCAACGGGAGGCCGAGGTTTTCTAACTCGCAAGCTCCGCTAACGTTGTGGCCAGAACCAGCGCGCCCCGCGCGATCGCCTCGGGGGATGCATACTCATCGGGGTTGTGGCTCACACCTCCACGGCAGGGAATAAAAATCATGGCGGCCGGAGCGATCAAGGAGAGAAACAGCGAATCGTGATAGGCGCGGCTGATCATGCGTTCGTACGCGAAGCCATGTTTCTCACAAGCGCGGCCGATGGCAGCGACGATTCCCGGATCGCATGGCGCGGGAGGATCGGCGTTCAGGATTTCTTTTCGCACGGTCACGCCGCGGCGTGCCGCAACCTCCGCGATCGCGGCGTCGATCGCTTGAAGGGCCCGATCACGACGCGTTAAATCGATATCGCGAACGTCGATTTCCAGGCGGACGCGACTCGGAATACTGTTGATTGCGCCGGGGAATACGTCGCAGACCCCCGTGGTCGCCACCGTGTCCTCCGCTCCGCTGGTGCGAGCCGCGGATTCGACCGCGATTGCAATCTCGGCGGCCGCCACAAACGCATCGTGGCGGGCATTCATCAGCACCCCGCCAGCGTGGCCGCCCTGCCCTTCGATCCACAGTCGAAGACTGGCCGGCGCCGCGATCGCGGTAACAATTCCGAGACCAATCTGCTTCCGTTCGAGCAGAGGGCCCTGTTCGATGTGCAGTTCCACAAATGCGTGGTAGGATCCGCGCGGAGGCGGAACTTCCGAAAGCGAGCCTGTAAACCCGGCATGATTCCTGATTTCATCGAGGGATCGACCCTCGCGATCTTTCAGGCGTTCTCCGGCGGAAGCATCCAGATTCGACGAGAGCAGCCGGCTTCCCAGGCAACCGATGCCGAAACGCGTGGGCTCCTCGGCCGTGAAAATGATTAGTTCGAGGGAACGGCGCGGACGAAATCCGGCCCGCGCCATGGCACGTATCGCTTCGAGACCTCCCAGCACCCCGACGGTTCCGTCGAATCTGCCGGCGTTAGGAATCGCGTCAATATGAGAACCGGTTGCCACGGCCGGAAGGTCCGGCTCCTCGCCCACCCATCGGGCGAACGTGTTGCCAACGGCATCCTCACGAACGTGCAAACCGGCTTCGACGCACAGACGTTTCATGAACGCCCGGCCGCGCAAATCGGTTTCCGTAAATACGATTCGCGTGACCGCCGGCGACGGAGCTTCGGAGATGGCCGCGAGTTCATCGAACTCCTGAACCAGACGGTCCCGGTCGATCGTCACATTCATGCGAGAACGACTCCTGGATTGCGGTTCCAATCTTTGTAGATGAGATACTTCGTTGCAACCTTGCCGAGGGCTCCGAACCATTGCGGGCAGTAGGGCGCCATCCAGATAAAATCTCCGGCGCTGACCGGATACCACGCGTCGTTCAGGCGGTAAATTCCGCCTCCGGCGAGCATCAGGAGTCCATGTTCCATCACGTGAACTTCAACCATGGGCAACGCCGCACCCGGCTGGTAGGTCATCGTGTTCACCGCGAAATCGAAACTGACATCGGCCGGCACCAGGGCGCGTACTTCCAGACTTGGGTCCCCATGCAACGCTTCAGGCGGGACGTCGCTTTCGCGGCCCGCGAAAAAGGCAGGCGCCGCAAAGCCATCGACAGGTTGATACGGCTTTTCGATGACCAGGGCCCGCGCCGCGATGGGAGCGGTCAAAGATTGTTCGGAACTCGCGGGGAAATAGGCGTAGTCGCAGGTACGAAGCAGCCCATGGCCCGGACAGTTCAGTTCGCCCTCGAGCACGTACAGGAAGCGTTGGATTGCAGCGGGCGCTAATTCCCCGCCCGCCTCAAACTCAACTGTGTATTGCGTGAACTTTGCGCCGAGGGCCGGCGCCGCGTGGATGACAGCCGTCGCACGGTGCATTCCAGGCAGAGGCGCGCGGACAAAGGAATCGGGCGTCTGCAAAAGATGATCGCGACGGCGTGCGCCGCGGGTTAGTCCAGGTTCATGCATGTGGTTTCTTTCGATGGGGATGGTCCTGTGGGCGGACAAGCTTCCCGGCGGTTCGCGCCGTAATCTTTCCGTCTTGAAAAATTGTCTCTCCACGCCGGATCGTCTGACGAACGACGCCCCGGAACGTGCTCCCGATATAGGGACTCAGCGGATGCCTTTGGAGCAGGTCCTCAGCGCGCAACGTATGGGAGGCGGAAAGATCCACCAGCGCGAGGTCGGCGTCATTGCCAGCCTGAATACTTCCTTTGTGAGGGATCCCGAACCGGTGCGCGGGATGAGCGGCCAGTAATGCGGCGATGCGCCCCAGGGGAAGTCCCCTGCGGTGGAACCCCTGCTCCAACATCACCGCGAGCGTCGATTGCACGCCCGCGATTCCTCCCCAGGCTTTCCAAAAATCGCCGGTCTTCATCTCAGGAGGAGCGGGCGAATGATCCGAGGCGATGGTATCGACGACGCCGTCGAAGACTGCACTCCATAACGCATCGCCTTGCGCGGAATTTCTTAGCGGGGGCGCGCACTTGGCAACGGCTCCCAGCCGTCCGATATCGTCTTCCGTGAAGAACAGGTAATGAGGGCACGTCTCGATCGAGACGTCGACTCCGCGAGCTCTCGCTTCCGCGGCGACGGCCACGCCGCGGCCGGAGCTCACATGGACGATATGCAATTTCGCGCCGGCCTCGCCCGCAAATAAAGTGGCGCGCTGGATAGCTTCGACTTCGGCGATCACGGGGCGGGAGGCAAGGAAGCCCGAAACGTCCGTCCGGCGCTGGTCTGTCATGCGACGGGCCATCGCGGTTGTTAGTTCATGATTTTCGGCGTGCACCGCGATCGGCAGACCAAGCCGCGCGGCCTCCTGTAGACCCGTGAAGAGAGTGTCGTCATCGGCCCGGGGAAACTCGGGAAGGCCGGAATCGCATAGGAAAGCTTTAAACCCAACTACGCCACGGTCCGCGAGCTCGGCCATTTCGCCGATATTCCCGGGCACCAGCCCGCCCCATATTCCAAAATCAGCGACCGACGCGGCTTCGAGTGCCTCGCGCTTGCGGTCGAATTCGCGAGCGTTCGTCGTGCAGGGGGTCGAATTCAGCGGCATATCGAAAAATACGGCGCCGCCGCCTGCCGCGAGCGCGCGGCTTCCCGTGGCCGCTCCCTCCCACTCCGCGCGTCCCGGTTCATTGAAGTGAAGATGGCTATCGATCACGGCCGGAAAGACATGCAATCCGCGTGCGTCGATCTCCTCGGCGCCCTCCGGCAACGCGGAGCCGATCGCGCGAATCTTGGAATCTTCGATCGCGAGATCCAGTAGCCGCACTTCGCCGGGCAGCACCAGCAGCCCGCCGCGAATCAAGCGCGATGAATCAGCCAACCTCCGCCTCCAGTCCTTCGAGAAAATACCGTCCCACCGCGAGCGCGGCCGCGACATCTTCGATCAGCACGGATTCATCGGGATGATGGCTGATTCCGCCGGGGCTCCGGAGAAACAGCATCGCTGAAGGAATGCGGCGCGCAAGAATCATGGCATCGTGACCGGCGCCGCTATTCATCCGGCGAACGGGGATGCCGCACACGTCCGCCGCGCGCGCGAGCTTTTGCGTGAGCCCGGCATCCATAGCAACGGCGGGCTGATCTACCAGGATTTTTGAGGACACGCCCAGTTTCCGCCGTTCGCTGATTTCCAGGGCGTACCGGAGCAATCGAGCCACCGCGACATGACGCACGGTATCGTCCTCATGGCGGACATCCAGACTCACCGTGACCGATCCAGGAACGACGTTGCCGGCTCCAGGTTCGACCTCGACGCGCCCAACGGTGGCCACGAGGTCGGGAACGGCCAGCGCCTCCCGCTCCACAGCCGCGATCCATTCGGCCGCGCCCGCCAGCGCATCGCGGCGAAGACGCATCGGCGTGGTACCCGCGTGGTTCGCAGTGCCGCTGAAATGAAGCTCCGCGCGGCTCTGGCCGACGATCGTTTGCACCACGCCCAAGGAGAGCCCCAGGCTATCGAGGACGGGGCCTTGTTCGATGTGAAATTCCAAATATGCCGCGCCCGCTCCGAATTCTGTGGGGATTCTTGCCCGGGACGGATCGAGCCCGAAATTGCGGATCGCGTCGCGTATCGAAATTCCTTGAGCATCCTCGCGAGCGAGAACATCTTCGTCCAATTCGCCGATCATCGCGCGGCTGCCGATAAAAGGCACGCCGAAGCGCACTCCTTCTTCTTCGGAAAATCCGACGACTTCGATTGGCAATCTGAAGTCGCGGCCGTCGAGCAGTTCCACGAGGCCAATCCCCATCAGCACTCCGAGAGCTCCATCGAAGGCACCCGCATGCGGAACCGTGTCAAGATGGGAGCCGATGATCAGCCGCTTGGCGCCGGATTGGATCGCAGACGGGACGCCCGGATAGCAGCCACGTAGATTTCCGGCATCATCCAGGTGAACGCGCATTCCCGCGCGTTCCATCCACTCCCGCACTTGGGCTTGCGCAGACCGCATCGCCTCAGAGAGGAACGTGCGTGAGAGGTGTCCGGACTCTTCGCTGTGCGCAGCGAGCATCCGGCAACGTGCAACCACTTCGCCCGCGAGCGACCCGTACCCGTTCATCAGGAGCCCCGGTAGGTGCTGTACCCGTAAGGCGACAGCAACAGCGGCACGTGATAGTTTCCTTGGGGGTCCGACACGCCGATCCGGACCACGATTTCATCCAGGAATGGCGGTGCTGGAAGGTCCAGATTCAGGCCGCGGAAGTAATCTCCGGCGAAAAACATCAACTCGTAGACACCGGTCTCCAGCCTGTCTCCGGAGAGCAGCGGTTGATCCGTTCTTCCTTCGGCATTCGCAAAGGCCCTCGCGACGTGGCGGCGCGCATGGCCGTCCAGCCGGTACAAATCGATCGTGATTCCCGCGGCCGGCATCCCGCGAGCCGTGTCCAGAACATGCGTGGAGAGGCGAGCCATGTTATCGCCGCAGTCTCAATCCCAGACATCCGTAGGGGGGACGCGCGTCGGTATATACGCCCAGCTCATCTCCCCGCTCGGCAATTGTATCCCACGTCCGATTGTTCGCTTCCAAATGGATTTCCGCGATCTCCGGAATTTTTTCCAAGAGCTTGTTGCCGGCCTGATAAATGATCTGTTGGATACTCCCGGATTCGAACGCTTCAAAGACCTCGCGAACAATCCGGTTCACGGCGCGGGAAACTCTGCCGCCGCTAAAGGCGGCTTCCGCATTCGTGTACTGCCACTCCAGATCGAGCCACATATGCAGAGGACGGTTGTGAATCTCCGGAAGCGTGGTGTATTGATCGCGAACAAAACCGTGGAAGGCGCTCCCTCCGAGCCTCAAAAGCCGGAAGCCCTGCACCCCGGAGGCGACTTCCACGAAGCCCTTGCGGTCTAGTTCGATTCGCACGGTGGAGCGCTCCGGGCCGGACGGAACGAACGCCGCGGACCCTTCCGAGCAGGGAGAATACGGAATGCCCTCGGCCGCTATCTGCAATCCTTCCACCGCCGCATACGTTTCCAGGAATTTATTTCCTAAAAAGCGAGCGTAGTCTTCCAGGTCGGAGCCCGAATAGTTCAGGGTTTCACGCTGGATAAAATTCTTCATCGAATCCGTCGCGATCAGCCCGGTGTTGTCCCCGGTCGCGTAGGTGGGCCAGAATGCTTCGCCATAAATCAGGATCTTTACGTTCGCGCCAAAAACCGGGCTCTGATGTTCCGGGGTCCGGCCATCCCGATTCAGCCGGTAAACGATCACGTCTCCCTTGCCGTAATAGCTTTTTTTCCACCCGCTCGCGAACTGTTCCAATCTGCTCTCCTAACGTATGGTATCTTCCAGCCGGAAGCGCGCGATCCGATAAACCTGTCGGAGCGCCGTGCGGTACTCCTGCTCGGGAGACTCATCGAGCCGCTGTTCGAGCGCCTGCAAAACATCATGCTTGGTGCTGCCCCGAACCGCAAATAAAAATGGAAATCCATTTTTACCACGATATTCCGCATTCAGCCGTTGCAGGCGATCGAATTCCTGAGGAGTCAGCTGGTCGAGTCCGGCTCCTTTCTGTTCCGCCGACGAAGCATCGCTCACGCGCGCTCGAGTGCCAAGGTCGGGGTGCGCCCGCAAGAGAGCGATTTGCTCCTCTGGTGACGCCGATTCCACTTCTTCCACCATCGCCAGGTGCAAGGCATCCACCGTCGCGAAGGGACGGCGGGTCCAAGCCCTTTCCGCTACCCATGGAGAATGCTCGAAAATCCAGCCGGCCGCGTCTACGAAGTCTTCCCGGTTCAGCGAATTCAGCCTGCGCATATCCATCAACGTCCGGTTCATCGGCTTGCGTGTGTATCGGCCTTCGCGCGATAGATCGGATTTCCGCCGACGCGCACTTCGAAAACGCTGGCCGAGTCTCCCAGAGTGAATAAAGCCGCCAGAACTCTTTCCAAACTGTCCGCGCGTTCGATCACGGCCGCGAGCGGGCTGTTCTCCGGAGGCCGAAGATAAACGAAGTCCGCCGATTTACCGGGGGTGAAATCGCCGACTTCCTTTTCCAGGCCCAGCGCTTCGGCTCCCGCGCGCGTCGCCAGGTATAACAAATGCGCGGGTTCGAGCAGGTAACCCTCCGGCGCCACACGCTGCAGGAGATAAGCCTGCAGCGCTTCTTTTAACATTCCAAATCCGGTGCCCCCACCGACGTCGGTTCCAAGCGCACAGGCGACCCGCGCTTCGATATGGCGTCTCAGCGGGAACAATCCACTTCCGAGCGCCGCGTTGCTGCACGGGCAATGAGAAATCGCCGTGTGGCTCGCCGCAAGACGCTCCAGCTCATCCGCAGTGGTATGGACGCTGTGCGCCATCACGGCGTGCGGGCCCGTCAGATGAAAGCGCTCGTACACGTCGAGATAATCCCGAGCCCACGGGAACAGCCGGCGCACTTCTTCGATTTCCAGGCGATTTTCGTTGATATGCGTCTGGAAGCGAAGCGCGGGATGTTCGCTGATCAGCGTTTCACAGACTTCGAGCATGGCCTCGGACGCCGAGAGCGCGAAGCGCGGAGTCACCGCATAGAGCGACCGTCCCCGGCCATGGAATCTCCGGATTAATTCGGTGCAGTCGCAATAGGCATTCTCCGGAGTTTGCAGAAGTTCGGGGAGCAGCAAGCGGTCCGAAAGCACCATGCCGCTCACGATCCTTAATCCGAAGGCGTCCGCCGCCTCAAACAATGCCGCGGTCGCCGCGGAAAAATGGGCCCCGAAGACCAGAGCGGTTGTGGTTCCGTGCGCGGCCACGGCGTGTACAAACCGGCGAGCGGTATCGCAAGCGTAGGAAAGCTCAGCCATACGCGCTTCCTCGGGCAATGCAAACTCCTCGAGCCATCCGAGCAACTCTTTACCGAGACTACCGAGGACGCGAAGCTGAGGGAAATGGATGTGGGTGTCAATCAATCCCGGCAGCAGAAATCCGCCGCGTAAGTCAGTCGTCTCAGCCTCGCGATGGGCCGCGCGCAGCGAACCGTAGTCGCCGCAGGCGGCTATTTCTCCTTCGCGGATGAGTAAGGCGCCATCCGCGTGCGATTCGAGTGCGCCCCCTTCGAAAAAAGGATTTGCCGGGGTATGAAACAGAGGCGCCCGCACAATTTCGCCCCGATCCACGGGCTTCACTGATGGACCGCTCCCTCGATGGCGCTCGGCGTGGCATCCCGCTGTTCACGCGCGCGCCGGATCGCAAAGAAAATCCGTTCGGGCGTCGCGGGGCTCGTCAAGTACACCGGACCGCCGTTTCCAAACGCCGCAATCGCGTCGCGGATGGCTTCCCTCACGGAAATCGCGAGCATCAAAGGAGGCTCGCCGACGGCCTTACTCCCGAAGATCACATCCGGGTCGGCGGCGCGTTCGAGGAAATCCACATGGAAAATATCCGGGACCTCCGACCAGGAAGGCAACTTGTACGTGGATGCTCCCGCCGTCGCCAGGCGTCCATTTTGATCCCACAGCAATTCCTCGATGGTCAGCCAGCCTACGCCTTGCAGAAATCCGCCCTCGATCTGTCCGCGATCGATCAACGGAGAGAGTGACGCGCCCACGTCTTCCAGCAGATCGGCGCGCAGCAGCCGGAAATCACCGGTGAACGATTCGACCTCCACTTCGGAAACGGCCGCACCATAGGCGAAATAATGGAATGGCTTACCCGACGCAGTGCGTGCGTCGAAGTGAATGTCCGGCGTTCGATAATAGCCTTGCGCCACTAAGGGCACCCGCTCCCGATAGGCCCGTTCGCAGAGTTTTGGAAACGGGATCGCTTCCGTTGGGGAGCCATTTTTAAATACGAGTCCATCGGCAAATCGAACCGCCTCAGGCGAACAACCGAGGAGAGTGGACGCCACGCCGGTGAGCCGCTGTTTCAACTGGTCACATGCATCCAGCACCGCGGCGCCGTTCAAATCCGTTCCCGCCGAAGCCGCCGTCGCCGAGGTGTTCGGAAGCTTGTCCGTGCGCGTCGGCATCATACGAATCGATTCCAGGCCGATGCCGAGGCTTTCCGCCGCAATTTGCTGGATCTTTGTATTCAATCCCTGACCCATTTCCGTTCCGCCATGATTCACCTGCACGCTGCCGTCACGGTAAATGAGCACCAGAGCCTCGCCCTGGTTGAAGAACGTCGCAGTAAAGGAAATGCCGAACTTGACGGGCGTGATCGCAAGACCGCGCTTGCGGTACTCGCTTCGTTCGTTGAACTCCTGAATTTCCGCGCGCCGTGATGCAAAACTGCTCGATTCCTTCAGACGGCTCCAGATCGCTGCGATCCGTCCGGCATCCTTCACAGGCTGTCCGTAATGCGTCGCCTGACCTTCGCGGTAAAAATTCTTTTCGCGTACTTCGTCCACCGGGAGACCCAGGCGGCGCGCAGCCTGATCGAGAATCTCTTCGATCACCAGCATCCCCTGCGGGCCGCCGAAGCCGCGGAAGGCGGTTTGCGAAGTCTTATTGGTCCGGCAAACGTAACCGGTCAAGTCCACGTTCGGGAGATAGTACGCGTTATCGCAATGAAACATCGCGCGCGCAAGCACCGGCTCTGATAAGTCCAGGCTCCAACCGCCGTCGGAATAGAGACCGACTCGGATCCCTTCGATCCGGCCCTCGCGGCTGAATCCGGCGGAATAGCGCGCCAGAAAGGGATGGCGCTTTCCGGTGAGCGCCATGTCGAGGCCTCTGGTCAGGCGCAGGCGCACGGGACGTCCTGTTTTCCAGGCGCCGAGCGCCGCGATCGCCGCCCATGGATTCGCCTGGACTTCTTTGCCCCCGAACGCACCTCCCATCCGCACGCATTCGACCATGACGCGACTGCGCGGAACGCCTAATACGCGGGCAATAACCTCCTGCGTCTCGGACGGATGCTGAGTGGAAGATTCTACGGCGATGCCCCCGCTCTCATCCCGCCACGCGATGGCACTTTGTGTCTCCAGATAAAAATGCTCCTGGCCTCCCATGAAAAGTTCGCCCGAAAATCGGAGGGCGCTCGCTTGCATGGCGGAAACGTCGCCGCGCGACATCCGGAACGGGCCGGACAAAAAGCTCTCCTTTGCGATCGCTTCTTCGATGCTCACGATCGGCACAAGGGGATCGCATTCCACACGCATCAACTCGGCGCCGCGCTGCGCCGCGTCGAGCGTTTCTCCGAGGATCCACGCAACGGGCTGAAGGTGGAACATTACTTCGGTGGGAAAGAGAGGCTCATCGTGGCGGTTCGATCCGGAATCCCCTTCCCCAGGCACGTCGGCGGCCGTCAAAATCGCCACCACTCCCGGCAGCCGCAGGGCTTCGCCAGAATCCAGTGCCTTCACCAAGGCGTGGGCGTGCGGCGCACAAACCGGCCAGGCGTGCAGCAAGCGGGGAAAGCGAAGACACAAATCGTCGGTGTACAAAGCCTCCCCGGTCACGTGGCCGCGCGCGCTTTCGTGTGGCTCAGGCCTTCCCGCGATCTTCATGCGGCCGCCTCGACTTGCTCGATCCGAAACTTGTCAATTAAAGTCTGGGCGACTTCGCGCCGGTATTCGGCGGAGCCGCGGTGATCCCCAATCGGCTCCAAGAGCTTTCTCAGTATGGATTGCACGCGCTTCGCGGCCGCTTCGTTCCAGGGTTCGCCGAGAATCGATTCCTCGGCGGCGTACGCTCTCACAGGCACGGCTGCGACGCCTCCGAAGGCGAAGCGCGCCCGCGTGACCCTCCCTCGCCCGTCCAGATCCATCGAGAGGCCCGCGGCGACCGTGCTGATATCGTCCATGCGCCGCTTGGCCACCTTATAGAAACGCGTGAAAGATGGAACGGGCTTCGGAATTTCGATAGTTACGATCAACTCACCAGGCTCGAGCACGGTTCGCCGGTAGCCCGTGAAAAAACCGGTCAGCGGTACCGTTCGGCGTCCGCGCGGTCCGGCAAGATGCAGGACGGCGTCCAGCGCCATCAGCATAGGCGCCCCGTCTCCGATCGGCGAAGCGGTAGCGAGATTTCCGCCCAGGGTCGCGCGATTGCGGATCGCAGGCGAGGCGAACAACGGCAGCCATTGACGAACAAGCTCCGGTGGATCGCTCCACCGAGCCTCAATCTCGCCGAGCGTCAGCGCCGCGCCCAAGCGGACAAAACCCGGTGCATTGGAGAACTCGAGCAGTTCCGGTACCGCCTCCACGCTCACTAAGTGAGGCCATCGGCGGAAGCGCAGATTGGATTCAACCGCCAGATCGGTGGCGCCGGCGATCCATCGAACCTGGGGATGATCGGCCGCGAGGGCAATGCATTTCTCGAGCGTCGTGGGCCGCTCGAAAATCGCGCCGCGATTTTCATATTCAAAAGACTCGAGAACCGGGGCCGGCAATGCGAGGCGCTGCTTGAAAGTCCCTTCGGGTGCGGACCCCAACGAGAGGGCCGCGTCCCGGATGGGCCGATAGCCCGTGCACCGGCATAGATTTCCGCCCATCGCCAGCGGGTCGCACGGACTGGCGCGATCGGGCCGGTACTGCTCGGCGAACAGGCTCATCACGAATCCGGGAGTACAGTATCCACACTGCGAACCCCCGCCATTCGCCAGAGCCTTTTGGACCTCCGCCAAATCGCCGCCGGCGGCCAGGGCTTCCACGGTGTAGACTTCCCTTCCCTCGACCGATGGCGCGAAGAGCAGACAGCTATTCACGGCTTGATACGAGCAGCGTCCGCCCCTGCTCATGACGAGCGCCACCGTGCACGCTCCGCATTCGCCCTCCGCGCAGCCTTCCTTGGCGCCCGTCAGTCCCTGGCCGCGCAAAACATCGAGCAGAGTCGTCTGGGTCCCGGCATCCGCGATCGAAACAGGCCGGCCGTTCAGCAGGAATTCAAGCGGTTTGACTGTGGATCCAACTGTCATCGCCCACCTCCTGAAGCGGCTACAAAGTAACGCACCAAAGAGAAGCTGCGGGTGGCGACATGGACCCTTTCAAGAAGGCCTCCCGGCGGAAACCCATTACGACGAGTAGTTTAACACGTTCGTTTTTGGACGCCGCGCGCGACGGACCGCGAAAGAACTTTCACAAAACCTGGAAAAAACGGCGCTCCGGTTTCCCGGAAACGCCGCGTTTTCAGGATTTACAAGACTAGAACGAAAACCGCGCCGACACCTGAATCTGCCGGGGAGCATAAATCGCACTGGTCGTCTGCGTCGGCGTGGGGAAGGACGGATTCGGCACCACGCATCCGTTTGTGTGCCCCGCGCAGACTCCCGATCCGGGGGCGCTATAGCTAAACGCGGTGGGCGGAATGCCGGGACCCGCGTTGGTGATCAGCGGGTGATTGAACAGATTGAACGCTTCTCCGACAACCGCGAACCGGTACCGCTCGAGGAAGCGGAACTCACGGGCGATCCGGAAATCGACGTTGTAGAGGTCTGGCAGGTAGAAATTGTTCCGCGGCAAAAACGGAACTCGGCCGCCCGTGCTGGTCCCCGACGTCCCGACTTCGCCTCCGGTGAAACCTCCGTCCACGCCGCCCGAAGGATAACTGCTGGTGTATTCCGATAACGGCTGGCCCGAAGCGGCCGTCACGATTGTCGAAAAGCTAAAGCCGTTCAGCATCAGGCGGAGCGGCTTATTCGAAATACGGCTGAAGGGCGGCGTATAAACGGCGCTCCCGACAAAGCGGTGACGCTGGTCCATATCCGAAGTCCCATATTCGAGCTTCTTATTATAGGGATCGAGCGCGACGTCCGTACCGAAGAAGGTTCCGTTCGTCCCGGACGTCTGCGCACCATCGACCGCGCGGCTCAATGTGTAGTTCAGCAGGAACTCCAGCCCGTGGCTCGCATTCTTGCGGAACGTCAAAACCATCGAGTTGTACCAGGAGTTCACGTCGCTGGTTCCAACCAGAATGACGCCCGTTGCCGGATTCAATCGCTGGGTGTAAAACGGCACCGTGAACGTGCTCTGCGTCACACCGGCGGCATTCACCACATCATAGGTCTTGGTGGTGGTTGCCGGCGCCACGTTCCCATCCGTGTAAATCGGCAGGTGGATGGCCCGGCTCACCACATAGGCCGCTGTGAAGCTCATGTTGCCCGCCAGTTGTTTTTCGAACGTCACGTCACCCTCGTGCACCAGAGGATCGACGAAATTCGGGGAGAGTCCGTGCACCAACTGCCCGGCGAGCGGCGGGGCGATGGCCGTGACGGTGGGCGTCAAAGCGCCGGCGAACGGCGGGGCCATGAACGGTGCGGTCGGAGTAAAGATGGTGTTGGGGAAGGTCAAGCCCGGAATCTGAGCAGGCGTTAGACCGTAGGTCTGTTGATACACGCCGTTCTCGACCCGGATGTTGTACCATGCGCTGCCGGGCGTCATCGCATAAAACATGCCATAGCCTGTACGCAGGACGGTGCCCTTGGCGATCTCCCATGCGGCGCCAAGGCGGGGAGCGAAATTATTGCTGTCGATATTGATCGTCGAGCTGTAATACTGGGTCAGCGGCGTGTTCAGGTTGGGTTTCGGGGGTTGAGGCACCAGCTGAATCTCGTACCGAAGTCCCAGGGTGAGCGTCAGATTTTTACGCACTTTCCAGGTATCTTCCACGAACCCCGCGGGATCCTTCATCCAGAAATCATCCTTGCCTTTGCCCGTAATCGGATCCGTGGCCATCGTAAACAAAGTCCAGTGACGTCCCGTGAGCCCGTCTCCAAGGTTCGTCCCGGTGATGTCCGCCACCCAGTTGTCGAATGCCGTTACCGCGCTGCCCTGATAGGAGTAAACGCCGCCTCCGTAGAACAGGTTGATCATCACCTCATGGATGAGATTGACGTCGAAGCCCATCTTGAACGTATGGGTCCCATGGGTCATCGAAAGGGTGTCGGCCATCTGAATACGATGCTCGTCCGGTTCAGCGATGCGAGGCAAAGCGTTCGGCATTCCGTAATTGATGATGTTGGAAATCGTCACGCCGGGAGGTCCTGAATTTGTTCCGGTGACTTCAAGATCGCGGCCCCATTGAAAGCGCGCGTTATTGATGATCGAGTTGGTGATGATGCTATCCCAATTCGTAATGAAGATGCGCTCGTGGGTCACATTCGGGCCGTTGTAGCTTGAGGACTCGTCGGAGTAGGTGTTCGCGCTGCGGTATGCATCGGCGGCGTGAAAATCCACCAGGTCGTAGGAACTCGCAATGCGGTTCTTCGCATTCACCTGGTAATCCAGCTTCATGAAGCCCGTATCCTGGGTGAAAACGCGGGGGCCCGCGCCGACTTGTGACGCCAGATAATTGTTCGCAGCCGCGCACACCGTCGGCAGCACCGCCGCCGGACACGGCAATGGGTAGCTGACGGTGCTGGTGTAAATCACCGGGCTGTCCTTGCGCGATCCATCGTAGGTGCCGAAAAAGAATAGCTTGTCTTTAATGATCGGCCCTCCGAAGCTCCCGCCGAACTGCTGTTGCTGGCGCACCGGCTGCGTGTACACTCCCTGCGATTTACCGATCGGATCTAGCGCGTTCCAGGCAGGATAGCGAAGGTAATAAAAAAGATCCCCATGAAACGCGTTCGTGCCGGACTTGGTTACGGCGTTGGTGATTCCGCCCGCGGCGCCCCCGAGCTCCGCGCTGTAGTTCGCCGTGCTCACTTGGAATTCCTGAATCGAATCCTGGCTATATACGTACGCAATCCCGGTCGCGCGTCCGCGCGTTTCCGACCACAACTGAACGTTATTGTTCGCGCCATCCACGGCCGTGGCGTTATATAGGCCCGAAATCCCGCGGTAACTCACCAGACCGCTGTCCCCGTCCGTGGTCGCGTTGGGCGTCAGCAGCACGAAGTTTTCCCAACGCCGCCCGTCAATCGGGAGATTGGAAACAAAACCGGCGCTGACGACCTGGGATACATCGGTCTTCTCCGTATCGACGATCGATTGTTCCGCAGTGACCGTGACCGTTTCCGTAGTGGTCTGTAAGGGCAAAGCCAAATCCACGGAAACCACCTGACCCACCTGCACGGTCAGATTCTCTCGCATCACTTTCGCGAAGCCGGACTTGGTCGCGTCCACCTCGTAATGGCCCGGCTGTAAGAACTGCGCCAGATAAATCCCGGCGGCGTTGCTCACGAGCGTCTGGCTGGTCCCGCTGTCCACGTTTTTTACCACCACAGTGGCGCCAGGAATGACGGCGCCGTTCTGATCGGTCAACGTGCCGGTAATCGTGCCCGCCCCCGAAACCTGTCCGGATGCGGTGCGCAACGTAAAGACGCACACCATACCGAGCACGGCCAGAACCAATCCCAGTTTCTTCATATTCTTTTCCCCCTCAAACCTTCTTCCCAAGAAGTTGAACTGCTACCATGCGAACGCTGCACCCACTGCTGGTCGATGGCGATGACGAATCCGGACGAACAGGTTCCGGCGTGTACGGACGGGAGTCCGCGAACTGAGGTTTCTTTTGGCAGGATACCAACGACTGTAACGGTCGGCAAATGAATTTTTCGTATCAATCCCATTTTCAAAACGGTTACCCCATTACTGGCTTCCGTTCGCGGCTCGCAACATATTGATGCCGGGAAACTTATGATTCCACCGTAATTTCGACGCCCGGTTCGCGTCCGCCGGACTCGCGGGCGACGCCCGGTCTTCGGTAGACTTCGGAGATGAAGAATATCGCTTGGCTCGCGGCGGCGGTGAGCGTCCTCGCTGCCGCGCAGAACCCCCAGCCCTGGAAGTTCGCGATTTCCGGGGATTCACGCAATTGCGGCGATGTCGTGATGCCGGCCATCGCAGCGGGCGTCCGGCAGAGCGGGGCAGAATTCTATTGGCATTTGGGCGATTTTCGCGCGATTTACGCTTTTGATGAAGACATGGTTCCCCCCGCCCAGCTCGGCTTGACCACAGCGCCCCTGAACATCATCCAGTATGAAAATGCGGCCTGGCCGGATTTCCTGAGCCATCAGATAACACCCTTCGGAGACACGACCGTGTTCCTGAGTCCCGGCAATCACGAAACCATTCCGCCGGCGACCCGGGATCAGTATCTGGTGCAGTTCGCGGACTGGCTCAACACTCCGATCCTGCGGGAGCAACGGCTGAAGGACGACCCGGCGGATCGCAAGTTACGTTCCTACTTTCATTGGATCAAAGGAAACGTCGACTTCATCGCGCTCGATAACGCCTCTACGGATCAGTTCGACGCGGACCAGATGAAATGGGTTCGATCCGTGATCGGCCGGGACGAGAAGTCCGCCCAGATTCGCACGATCGTCGTAGGGATGCATGAAGCACTCCCCGGAAGCCTCGCGGACAGTCACAGCATGAGCGATTCCGCGCAGGGCGAGAAAAGCGGCCGCGAAGTTTACGAGGCCCTGCTGCACGCCCAGAACGACGCTCACAAACGCATCTACATCTTCGCGAGCCACTCGCATTTCTTCATGCAGGATGTGTTCCGCTCGGAAGCGTGGAAGGGAAAAGTGCTGCCCGGCTGGATCGTCGGCACCGCGGGCGCCGTCCGCTACCGCTTGCCCGCGGGCGTCAAAACCGGGCCGAACGCCATGACGGATGTCTACGGCTATTTGCTTGCGACCGTTGCGCCGGACGGGTCCATCTCCACCTCCTTTCAGCAACTCACACTAGACGATCTTCGCAAAGCCTCGCCCAACGTGCCCGCGCCCCTGGCGCGCTGGTGTTACGAAGAGAACAGCCAGCGATAGTTCTTCCCTTTCGAACAGCCTGGTCCCGAAATTCTCCGCGCAGCCCATCGCTATTGAGCCGCCACCGGAAGATGATCGCGATAGTTCTCCCAATTCTTCACGATATTCTCCACCACCACGTTTCCCACGCGCCACGCGTCTTCCACGGCGGCATCGAAACCAACATAGGGATTGCGCGTGTTTTTGGCCAGGCTCTCGGCGGCCGTGATCGTCCCAGGAGCCGGAGCGTCGTAGTCGCTGGCGGTACGAAGCACCAACACGCGGTTCAGGTCCGCCCGGCCGGCACGGGCGAGAAACGTCAGCGATTGCATGGTTCCGCTGTCTTCCATCGCGGTCGTCACGTAATTGCCCCGGCCTTCGGTGTGATACTTCACCCAATCGTTGGCCCACTCACTCATCAGCTTGCCGTGCCAGAACGTACTCGAAGAGATCGTGTCGCCTTTCAACACAAACGGCGGCCGCCGCGCGTTGGGCGATGGGTAGGGCGCACGATCCTTTTGCAAAGCCTCCGAATCGGGCAGCGGAACATTCTTTGTGAGCTGATAGGCCCACTCAACCAGCGCCGGGTTCAAGTGATACGCTTCGCCGTTGTTCGGCTTCACAAGCGGCAGCTCATAAGGCGTCGACTTGCGCAACGGGACGAAGCCCGTCTTCCAATCCGCGGGAATCTCGCGGGCGTCGATTTCATATCCGATATCGCCGTCCACTACCCACTCAGCCCATGCCGCGGAACCGAGACTCGCGTCGGCCGGATCCACGCCCCCGATTCCCGCCACCAGCCAGTATGCTTTGCTGAGATCGAAGCGCGGATCCAGGCCAAGCGCCATAATGTTCGCGGCCGCCTTCGCCGTGCCCACTCCGGTCAGCACGCTCAGGACGCCCTGATTGTTCAGGCGCAAATCGTGATAGCCCTGCGGAAACGGAAACACGCGGTCGAGGTGGTCGCGTTCCACCCATAGCTGAAGCTCGCCGGGCTGATCGCCCGTATCCGCTCCGCGCTCGAACATTGTGACCACGACCACCTTGATCGGGATCGGCTGCGGCTGCTCCTGGCGGGCCTGTCCGGAACTGAAGGCCGCGCACGACAAGGCGATGAACAGGATTCGCATGTCCATTTGCTCATCATAAAGGAACGTAGACTGACGCCAGAAAGCGCGAACCGATCGAATCGTTAGTGCGCTCGCCACGGTACGCCGATCTCAGGCGTACGGTCGATAGGCGTCTTCCGGGATCACTCCACCAACGTCGCAGATTTGGATCGGAAAGCCGGCTACATCCTGAATGGCCCACGCGTGCGGACCCGCGCTCTTCGGACTCAAGCCGCGACGCTTCAGCTCCGCTTCCGCATAGCGCAAGTCAAAATCCTCGACTGCGTATCCTACGTGGTCCACCCACTCCTTTTCTCCGGGCTTGAGACCGCCCCGAAGCCACACCTGTTGTGGTGGATCACCATAGGCGCCGCCGAATTCGACGACCGCCACGCGGCCGTTGTCCGACACTTTCCTCATCCCCCACAGGTCCACATAATAGTCGCGGACCTTGCCGTAGTCCACGCATTGATGGGAAACGTGATGAACGCAGGTCGCCCGGAACGCCGTGCGCGTGGGCCTGGGAGCCGCTCGTAACGCGGCCTTCAGCCCGTCCTCCTCCGTCAAATCCTCCACGCTCTTCGCGCTGCCTCCTCCCGGAAATACCGCGACCAGCGAGGCCGGTTGCAGCCTGTACCCTTCCGGATCGTTCGTGTGAATCATGGAATAGCCATCGTAGGCGGCGTACAGGCCGCGAGCCTTCAACTCGTCGTCCACCGCGTCCAGCCTGAATTTCTCCACCGAGTAGGACTTGTGGTTGATGGCCGGCTCGGCCGCGCGGTCGCTGTTTTGAGTGATGTAAATGTGGTTCCACGGAATTCCGAAGCGGACGGCACACGTTGCCCCCGTATCGAACACATCTTCCATTCCCAGGACCTCGATGTACCAGTCGCGCGTCTTTTTGAAATCAGGAACGGCATAGGACAGGTGATTGGTCGCGATCGTCTTGAACGGTCCGCTGCGTGGGTACGTCTTCGTCCATTTCATTCGCGGACCATCCCCGGAGCCTGCGCCGACCTCCTGCGCCTCCAGGGCGGATCCGGAAACTGAGCCAACGCCCGCCGTCAGGCCGAGTGTCCGAAGCAAGTTTCGTCGATTGAATTTTCCTGTTTCAAAACCCGGGAACAGTTTGGAAATCATGGATTCATTTTCCCTCTTAAAAATGCCGGAGGCAGGTCATTCCCGTCCATCGCATTGGAAGCTTCCGCGCCGTGCCACTGTGCTAGAATTCGGGCGCATAATGGTCGAAGACAGAGGAGAGATCAGCAATGCCCACCTACCAAAAAGGCTCCGTTCACATTCATTTCGAGGAGGCCGGCTCCGGTTTCCCGTTGTTGCTCATCCCCGGGGGTGGACTGAATTCCACCATCTCCTTCTTCACCCAGGACGCGCCCTTCAACGCGATCACGGAGTTCAAAGGCGAATACCGCTGCATCACCTCGGACCTGCGCAACGCCGTGGGCGGGCAATCCACCGGCCCGCTCGAAATCGACCGGCCCTGGGATGCGTACGCCGATGATCAGCTCGGGCTGATGGATCATTTGGGAATCCAAAAGTTCATGGTGATGGGCTTCTGCATCGGCGGGCCGTTCATCTGGAATCTGTTGCGGCGCGCGCCGGATCGGATCGTCGCAGCGGTCCTCGCGCAGCCGAGCGGATCGCGTCCGGAAGCGCGCGATCTTTTTTATGAAACCAATAGTAAAGGCTGGGGCCCTGCGATAACCTCCAAGCGTCCCGAAATTTCCAAGGAAATGGTCGACCGGTTTCTCACCCGGATGTACCGCACAAACCCGGATTTCGTTTTCACCGTGACGCGCGATTTCGTGCGCTCCTGCCACAATCCGGTGCTGATTCTCCCGGACGACATTCCCGCGCATCCCTACGCCGTCGCCATGGAGGCCGCGATGCTCGCGCCGAATGCCGAGGTGAGCCTTTTCCCGTGGAAAGAACCCAAGGATCGAATTCCCCTGGCCGTCCGCCAGATTCATTCCTTTTTAAAAGCGCATCGCCCCGCGTAGACCACGCGAGCGCTCCTATTTCGAAACAGGGTACGCCGGCGCGGGCAGCGTCAAAGGCGCCTTCTTCGCGAACGTGCTATCGATCGTCTCGAACGCCTCGACGCCCTGCCACGTGATCTCGAAGCGATTGTTGTCGGAGCGCACGAGAAACCGCTTCTCTCGCAGAAACCACAGCGAGAATTCCAGATGTTCAATCGGGCAGGCGAGCATATTCGCGAAGTCGCGTGCGCGCATCGATGGGTCGTGCGGCTCCACCAGTCTTCGGGTGTACAACAGCCTCAGGATGCCCTCGCGTTTACGGATTTCAGCCTGCACTCCTTGCGTGCTGTCGATGGAATCGAAAATCCGAAGCCGCCCCCGGTCTTCCGCCGCGAGGCGCACGTCATAGGCCGCCCGCCGCTCCACATCCGTCAGCACCGTATGCGCTTCGGTAATTTGATGGAAACGCTCCGCATTTCCGGTATCCAGATTGTCTGGATGGTACCGCTGCGCGAGCACGTGATACACACGGTGGATCGTGTCGATGTCGGCGTGCCGGCTCACCTGCAGGAGCTCGTAGTGGTCCGCGTCTTCCGCAAGGTGCCTCGGATCTTTCTTCGCGGACTGGCCGGTGTCCTCCTGAGGCTCCAGATCCACCAGGTACCGGCCGATTCCCGAAGGCGTGCAGGTCCGCACGCGATACTGCCCGAGGAGAAGCTCTTTGCCCGCGGCGGTTTGAATCTCTCCGGCTACGCCCACGGTAACTCCGCCGCCGAGAGCCGCCGTCAACTGCAGTTTCAGGACCGTGCCGGCCTGCGCGACCAGGCGCGCCCGCAGCCGTGACGACTGCATGTTCCCGGAGTCGAGAATCACGGTCACTTCCTGGGCGTCTAAACTATCCTTGATTCTCTGTTGAGCGTCGGTGCGCATCGATCATCAGCCTGTATATTGGCTGATCGGTCTCTTGGCGCGCGCACATGAGTGCTCCGAAAGCCCTACGACCTCCTAACGGGTATGACTGAGCAACTCGGTACGCCGCGGCTGCCCGGCCGCTCCAGTTCTGCGAAGAGTCTAAGGCCATTTCGCGTTCGCGCCCTTATGAGACATATGTCAGGCGATCGATCGAACCACTCCGCCATCCGCGCGCACCGCCGCGCCATTCACCGCCGACGCGAGTGGACTGCACAGGAAAGTCACCACCGCCGCTACCTCCGCGGGCGTGGCAAAGCGCTGCAGAAGTGAACTGGGACGGGCCTTTTCGAAAAACTCCTTCTCCAGCGTGGCGCGGCTGATTCCTCTCCGTGCCGCGAGCTGATCGACAAACGTGGCGACGCCTTCGGATTCCGTCGGCCCCGGGAGCACGGCATTCACCGTCACTGCCGTCCCGCTCGTGGTCTCGGCCAGTCCCCGCGAGACCGCGAGCTGTGCGGTCTTGGTCATACCGTAGTGGATCATTTCGACGGGAATCTGGAGCCCCGACTCACTCGAAATGAAAATGATCCGTCCCCAGTTGTTTTGCTTCATCGGACCGATGTAGCGCCGGCTCAAGCGGACCCCGCTCATCACGTTTACCTCGAAAAACCGGAGCCAATCCTCGTCCCGGATCTGCTCGAACGGCTTCGGCTCGAAGATGCCGAGATTGTTGATCAGGATGTCCACGCTCGGGTAGCGCGCAAAGACCGCTTCCACTCCCGCTTCGGTGCCCAGATCGGCTGCAACTCCATGAGCCGCTCCGCTTGCGCGAATCGCGTTGTCCACACGCTCCTCGGTGCGGCCATTCACGATCACTTCCGCTCCTTCTTTCGCCAAACCGGCTGCAATCGCCAGCCCGATGCCGGCGGTCGATCCGCTCACAAAAGCGCGCTTACCCGCGAGTTCGAGATTCATGGCTGGTTAGACGCGGAAAAGGTCCGAAGGATTCACGTCGCGTCAGTTCCTCACTGGCGCGTTCCGCCGAACTGCACCTCCATGCCGTCGGGATCCTGTATATGGATACTGGTCTTCGCGCTCCCGCTCGTGATCTTCAGGCCGCGCCGTTTGATCTCGGCTTCGATGGCGTCTTTATCCTTGTCCCAGTTGGCCAGCGTATAAGCGATGTGATCCACGCGGCCGGTCGGCGGCCGGGTACGCACGATCAGCGCGGTGTCGCCGAACAGCAGACGGCACTGCTTCCCGTCGTCTTCCTCAACCTTCATGCCGAACAGACCCGCGTAGAAATCGCGGCTCCTGGCGTAATCGGCGACCGAGTATGAGACGTGGTTAAAATTGACGGCTTTCAGTGCCGTGCCCTCCGCTGCCTTGGCTGGCCCGCTTACGGCGGACGCCGCCGCGGCGGTGATTGCCAGGTTTTGAATCAGTTGGCGCCGCGTCATTTTTCCTTGCTCGAAGTCCTCTAGCAATTTCGCGATGAGCTGTTCCATGGCTATCCTCCTTTTGAAAACCGGCGTTCTGCGTGGCAGCCGGTCCGATTTAGTTTACTCTTCGCGGCGGAGAAAGAAAGCGCCCGGATCCCATACGGCCGAGTTGCTTGTTTTGACCGCCCGCTTGTTGCAGAATAGGTTCGCTCATTTATGAATCCGTCTCAGGAGGCTGTATGCGTGGAGCAGTGCTGTTCGCGGCTGGGCTCGTTGCGGGGCTCGCCATCCAGGTGGTGACGGCTCAGAACGCCGGCCGCGGCGTCGTCATGATGAATCACGTTGGCATCAACGTCCCGGACATTCCCGAAGCGGTGACCTACTATACGCAGAAGATGGGATACCGCGAGGCGTTCCGCGTCAACGACGACAAAGGAGAGCCGCGCATCGTGTACATGCAGATCAGCAGGAACACGTTTCTTGAGCTCAACCGTGCAACCGCCCAGCGGCCGGCCGGCTTCACGCATTACGGCCTGCAGGTGGAGAATGCGGCCCAGGCCGTCGCCGCGTTCCGAAGGAGCGGCGTAATGGTGAGCGACACCCTCCCGAGCGATACCAAAGCCATCCTCGCCAATATCACCGACCCCTATATGGGACGCATCGAGCTGACCGAGCTCACGCCCGAATCCCTCCACTACAAGGCGATTCAAAACTGGAAATAAATCGTCGATTCCGAAGGAGCCGTGAGATGCCATTGTCCCGATCCGCCGTCGCGAAATTCACCATTGTCGCGTGGATCGTACTCTTGTCATGCACCGTGCACGTCCAAGCGCAGCAGCGCGGCGGCACCGCGCAGACCGACATGGTGCAGCCCGTCAATAGCGGTGCGAATCCCTACAGCGTGATGCGCGATTGGGCGCATTTAAACCTGGAGGACCGGCCCTGGGGCGGCTCCAACGGTGTGGCTATCGATCGCGATGGCAAGATGGTGTGGGCCACGGATCGATGTTCGCCCGGAACCACCCCCGGCTGTCTCGGCACCAAAACGAACCCGGTCCACCACTTCGACGAATCCGGCAAGGAGATCGGAAGCTTTGGCGGAGGGATGTTCGTATGGCCCCACGGCATTCACATCGATCGCCAGGGGAATGTGTGGGTGACCGACTCGCGTGCCCCCAGCGCCGACGATCTCAAGAATTTTCCCGGCGAAGACAAAAAAGGAAGCGTCGTCATCAAGTTCAGTCCCGAAGGGAAAGTCCTGCTGACGCTCGGCAAGCCCGGCGTGAGGGGAAATCCGCCTGAGGCGCTCACCGACCCAACCGATGTCGTCACCGACCCGCGCAACGGCGACATTTACGTTACCGAAAGCCACACCGATGTCGCCGACCCCAATCTCGTCGGGCGCATCTCCGTATTCGATAAGACCGGCAAGTTTCTTCGGGTGATCGGCAAAACAGGAACCGGTCCCGGAGAGTTTCGAACGCCCCACGCGATTGTGTTCGATTCCCACGGCCGCCTGATTGTTGCCGATCGTCACAACCATCGCATTCAAATCCTTACCAAAACAGGAAAGTTCATTCGTGAATACGACGATTTCGGGCGCACCAGCGGACTGGCCATCGACAAGAACGACGTCATCTACACCGCCGATTCGGAATCGACCGCCAAAGTTCACCCCGGCTGGCAGAGGGGAATCCGCATCGGAAGCCTGAAAGACGGGAAAGTGACCATCTTTATTCCGCCCCACATGGTTCCGAATTCTCCCGACGGCGCAATGGGCGAAGGAATCGCCGTCGATGCCGCCGGGAACATCTACACCGCGGAAGCCCAACTTCGCGGCATCACGAAATACGCGAGAAAATAGTCACCTGCGCGCCCCGCGCCTTACTTCGCCGCGAGCGCTGCTTCCACTGCTTCTGTCAATTCCTTCGACGTCGGCTCGACCGGAGCATCGAAGCGCGCGAGCACTTTGCCGTTGCGGTCCACCAGGTACTTCGTGAAGTTCCACGGAATCTCGCCGCCCGTTTTTGGATTGGCCGCCTTATCGGTCAGAAATTGATACAGGGGAGTTTTGTCCGCGCCCGCCACCGAGATCTTGCTGAACATAGGAAACGTGACGCCGAACTTCGACTTGCAGAACGCGCCGATTTCCGCATTGCTTCCCGGCTCCTGCCCGCCGAAATTATTGGCCGGGAATCCAGCCACCACCAGCCCCCGGTCCTTGTACTTCAGGTAGAGCGCCTGCAAGCCCTCATATTGATAGGTGTAGCCGCATTGGCTCGCGACGTTGACAATCAGCATCACCTTGCCTTTAAAGTTGGCGAGCGGCGTGGGCGCGCCGTCGATCGCGAGCACCGTGAAATCATGTACGCGAGAGGCCGCAAACGCGGTCGCCGCGATCAGCAGAGTTCCTAGCACGTATTTCATGATTCGATTCTCCTACGAAAGTCCCGGAAGCGGCTACCTGGTTCCCGGAGACCGGGCCGTCAGGCTCTTGTACACGCGCTCGATATAATTGTCCGCCCGGGGGCCTTGGCCGATCGAAGACCATTTGTCCAGAACTTTTTCCTTCTGAAGCTGCTCCAAACTTTTGCCCTGATCGATCCCGGCCTGAATCGCCGCCGCCGTGCCGTTCAGCACCGCTAGATATTTTCGAACGTCTTCCTTCGTCGCCAGCGCTCCATGCCCCGGAATCACTTTCATGTCCGCCGGACCCTGCGCCAGCACATATTCGCAAGCCGTGCGAATCCCTTGCACTCCGCCGCTGCCATCGTTCTCGAAATCCACGGCCGGAAAATTGGGGGGACTAAAATTCGTGAAAACGTCCCCGGTATGCACCACTTTCCCTCCCGGCAGAAACACCACCGTGTCGCGCGAGGTATGCCCCTTGGCGAAAGAAACCGCGCGCAGATCTCCTCCCTGCAGGTGCATCGTGAACTCTTCTGAGAACGTCAGCACCGGCAGTGAAACCGGCAGGTTCGTGATGCGGCCAAGCCGGTCCGGTTCCGTTTGCATGGTGTGCCGCACATCGTCTTGCGCAATGATGATCGCGGTCTTCCCGAAATACGCATTGCCGCCCGTGTGATCGCCGTGCCAGTGCGTGTTCAGGACGTACCTTACTGGTTTGTCGGAAATGGTTTTGAGCGCCGCTTCGATCTTCGGACCCAGCTGGACTTGTTCCGTATCGATCAGCACGATGCCGTCCTCGCCGACATACGCGCCGATGTTTCCGCCGAAGCCCTGCAAAAGATAAACGTGATCGTCCAGCTTTTCAAGCTTGATCTGGACCTTGTCCCAATCCGGTTGTTGCTGCTGCGCGAGCGCCGCTGCCGGAATTAGTAAAAAACAGAAAAACGCAAGGAATCGGGGCATGCTCTATTGCGTCCGCGTGATAATGTGACTCTTGTCCCGCGACTCACAGAAGCTCTCGAGCAGACGATCGTCCGCCGCGCCCAGAAACCAATGCCGCGGGGTGAGCACCCACGGTTCCGTGAACATCACCGGATCTTCTACCGTGGCTTCATATGTCAGCAGATTCCCGTGCCTCGTATAGCGTTCGACGACGTGCTCCTGGTCGCTGTGGCTCAAGGCAAATTTCTCGACAACCTGATGACCGAACTTTTCGCCAAACGCCGGCGGTTCCGTGTGTCCCTGTCCTCCGCCGAGCCACGTCTCGTCATTCAGTCCCGTCACGTCGACCACCAGCGTGTCGCCCTCCCAACGACCGACCGAGTCGCCCAGAAAAGAACTATCAAGATCCTTCGGATGCCCCCGTCCGTCGGTGTAAATGATGCGAAATGTCTGGCCGATGAAATTGGACTCATACAGAATCACCGTCAGCTTGGGAGTCTGTACGATCTGAATCGCGTTCATGGAAGCGCGCGGAACGCCCATGGGCTTGCAATCGTACTGCGGATCAAGCGGCGTGCTCGCGCCCCATTGGCTATCGACGATCGCTTTTACTTTGGTCCAATATTCAGGCTTGTAGGAAGGCTCCGACGGTTCCGGATATTTCGGCGGCCGCGCAGCCGGATTTCGCGAATTGCCGATATCGAAAGTAACCGACCCGTTGTCGGTCTTTTCGGAAACCGCGGGAAACGGGTTCAACCACACGCCTGACAGGTCCGGATGTTTGTCGATCGTTCGCGGCGTCGGCAGCTTCGCAATTGCTAACGCCGAGTACAGTTTCTGAAGTTCGGCATTGCTGACCGTCTGATCGGGTTTCGGCGCGGGCGCCGGATTCTGCGCTCCCGCTGGGACGATCTCGATCGCAGCGAGAAGCGCCGGGAAGAGAGCGGATGCGATTCGTCGTCGGAGGCCAGACTTCATGAACACGTCTTTCCTTTTCCTTCCTTCTCCCTCGCGCCTCGCCTTCCCTCGCGTCCTGGCGATTATTCCCTCGCGATGCTCAACCTGATTTCGTGACCATCGGCATATTTATAAACTTTTCCGAATCCCAGGTTCTTGGTTCCGTCTTTCACGGCCATCGCCGTGACCGTCACCACCTCACCCACCTTGAATACGTCCTTGGTAACCCCGGCCCTGTGCAACAGGCCCGGGGGATTGCCTTCAAACCCCCACGTCACCACTTTGCCGTCTTCGCCCTTTACATCCACCCAGACATAAATATGCGGATTCGTCCAATCGACGTGTTTCAGCACACCCGTGACCGTGAATTCCTTCGTGGGATCGAATTCAGCCGTTACCGAATGATGCGCGAAGATACGCGCCGGCAAAAGCGCGAGACACACCAGAAGCGCCCAACCTGCGTTTTTCAATGTGTGTTTCATGTTTCTCCCGCTTCACCTCGAGCGTAGATAAGAAGCTCTGCTTCAGATATAAGATCTCTTACACGATCGAATGTCAAGCGATCGCGCCCACGTCGCCCGCCGCGACTAGTCCGTCACTACCCGGCCTTGCTCGCGTGAGCGTACACGAGTAAACTTGTTCAGATCGTTTCATCTGCCGCCCGGATTGGAAGCCCACACGGATGAGTGCCCGTTGCTTGGCTTGCGCGTACTCGCCCCGGAGCCTGGGCATCGCCGATGCAAACGCCGCGAGAGGAAATTCGGGAGGAGGACGTGTGGCGCTGCCACTATTTTTACGGACCATCGAAGAAAGCGACTTCAGCACCTGGCTGCGGGAGTCGGAATCGCCATTTGTCTTTTATTTCGTTCTTCTCTTTCACACCTTCGGCCTCGCCCTGCTCGTCGGCGCCAACGCTCTGGTCGACGTGCGCCTGTTGGGATTCCCTCCCAATGTGCCGCTCGCTCCGCTGAAGCGCCTGTTTCGCATCATGTGGCTGGGCTTCGGGATCAACGCCACCACCGGCGTTCTGCTCATCATTTCTTATCCCACCAAAGCGCTCACCAATCCGGTCTTTTACGCCAAACTGACCATGATCGGAACCGCCATTTGGATTCTCACGAAACTCCAGCGAGAGGTTTTCGCCGATACGAGCGCCACCGAAGCGGACATGATGGCCAAAGGCGCGACCCTCGCGAAGTGGTCCCTCGCCCTGTGGATCGGCGCGATTTCAGCCGGCCGGCTGCTCGCCTACACCTTTAACTATATTCTGTATCCCTCTTAGAAGACTGACCAAGGAACCTCTAGTGAATCTCGCACACCTGCACTTGTTACTGAATCATTTTCCGATTATCGGCACGCTTGTCGGCCTGGGGCTGTTCCTCATCTCCCTCATCGGGAAACACAGCGACCTCCGCAGGGCCGCGCTGGTCATTTTCGCTGTAATGGCGCTGATCTCGCTTCCGGCATTCTTCAGCGGCGTCGGCGCGCAAGGGGCCATCGGAAGACTGCCGGGCGTGTCCGCCGCTCTGATCGACCGGCACGAGGGCGCCGCCACTCTCGCCCTCCTGTTCATGGAAGTGACCGGCGCGCTCGCCCTCGCGGGTCTGTGGCGTTCCCACACGCAACCGCAGCCCGCGCGCTGGAACGTGCTCGCGATTCTGGTTTTCTCGCTAATCACGGTCGGCCTGATGTCCCGCGTTGGAACCACCGGCGGCGACATCCGTCACCCGGAGATTTCAGGCGGATCCAATCCCGCCGCCGACGAGGGTACGCTCGGCGCCTTCGTGCACGTCTTCGAGCCGTCCCCCGCCAAATCTATGCGCCTGATGACCGCCAACAAGTATTGGTGGGCGTTCATGATGGACCTGCATTTCATCGGTCTGGTGATGATCATCGGCTGCGTCGGCGTTCTCGACTTGCGTACGCTGGGGTTCGCCAAGCAACTCCCCCTTGCATCGCTCCAGCCGCTGTTGCCCTGGGCCATGGTGGGCTTGGGCATCAATATAACCACAGGCGTCCTGGCGTTCATCGGAATGCCCACCTTCTACACCTACGACATCGCCTTCTGGATCAAGATTTTCGCGCTGTTGGCGCTCGGCTTGAATGCCGCGGCCTTCTATTTCACCGGCGTCTTTCAGCAGGTGGAAGGTCTCGGCCCAGGCCAGGACGCACCGCGAGGCGCAAAGATCATCGCCGTGAGCTCCCTCGTGCTGTGGTTCGGCGTCATCACCATGGGCCGTTACATTCAGTTTTATACCGATACGATTTCGGCTCGCTGACAGGGGCCGAACTCGGAAACGCCGCCGAAAATCGAGTGTTCAGTGTGCGCTCACAACCGATCGCGGCCGTCGAACGCGTGCCTCCTGAACCATTTCGAGCTTTCCTTTCGCGCCTTTCGCGAAGCCATCGGGTACGTTCTAGACAAGGAGTTCGATGCGCTCTTCCATCGGAGGGCTGAACCGACCAGGAACGGTTTTCTAGATACACCGCGGCGGGTCTGCGTGCGATGGAAGTCTGCCGGTACTTCAACCGGCCCTTATCGTTGTGGGTTAAAACGGTGGCGCGCCATTCGCCTGAAACGATGGCCTCTCAGCCGAGAGAGTGAAAAACGGCGCTGGGGGCCCCCAAAATAGCTATGTCCGAAGTGTGCCCGTTCTGCGTGATTGGCAGATTCCGAAGCGGCTCGAAAAGCCGAATGCGTTAGTTGTCGACCGCCTCGAGTTCCTCGTGAAAATCCCACAGCGCAAAACCCGAATCGAGCACGGCCGAGGCGATCGGGATGGTCTTGCTCGATAAACGAGCGGCTTGCGCCGTCTGCTGCGTCGCCTTGATCGTGTCCTGGGCAATAATCTCGGCCCGCCGAGCGTCCATGATCGTTTTCTCGTACTGCCCGCGCACGCTTTTCTTCACGCCCATCGCGATCAGCCTCGAGTATTGATCAATCGTCTTTTGCGCGCTCAGAATGGCTTCCTGCGCCAGATCCTTTTGTTCCGTGGCTTTCTCGAAGGCTTTCTCCACCTTGTAATAGTCCCCGACCTTCTCCCCGATAGTTGGACCAAACCCTTTGAACCCCACGCCCACCACCTTGGCGGTTGCCGAGTTGTCCCACGTATTTGCGATCTCCGTGATCACCCCGCGCGTCATGCTCACGCCGCAGGCGATCAGAGCGGCTCCCCCTCCCACGGTAATGGCAACCGCCGCGCCCAGTCCCGCGCTGATAATCGTCGCCGTGCACTTGACCGCCGACATGGCGATGATATGATCCTTCATCATCGCGAATACCTGTTCGTTGATCTTCGCGTTATCCTCGATCATCCCCGCCAGATTGTCCCGGTCCGTGTCCCGGATCTTCTGCATCTTCTCCATATAAGTGGTTACGGGACCCGCGCCCTGCCCCACAGCCTTCACCCAACCGTCCATGAAGCGTACGAAGTTTTCGCTCGTTGCCTTCTTCAGCGCCCTCTGCGGAGGCTGCTGGAGCTGCATGGTCCCGAAGCGCTCCTTCCACGGCATGATGTTGTACATCAGGTTGACCACCGTATTATCCATCTGCGGTTCGAATTTGGTGGTCGTGTTCGCGGCGAGCGCCCGGGCGAGTGCGACCGATTGGAAGAAAGTGCTGACGTCGTAGATGTTATACGCCGTGACCATGGTGCCGATCATTATCCAATAAATCAGGATGTTCCTCAACCGGCGGCCGGTGCACGGGTGAGCCGTAACATGGGCGGGCGCAAAGCGGGCGTTTAGGAGATGCGATCGAGACTACGGCTTCGCGAGGTGTACCCGGTCCTTCTCATTCTCGTTGCAGATCGACTCGAGTACATCGCTATCCGGAACCAGAACCTCGGTGACCTGGATTGTGAAAGGCCGGGTGTACATCTTCGGATCTTCCACCGTGATGCTCAAATCCATGTGGCCGAAATCGCGGCGGTGAAAGCGCTCCTCCAGGTGTAAATCCTCGCTGTGCGGGTGGCCCACCACATCGAGCCAGCTCTTGTCATTGAAACCCGCCGCATTGACCACCAGCGTGTCGCCTTCCCACCGGCCCACCGAGTAGCCGAGCCAGGCCGGCTGCGGATCCACGGGCAGTTTGCGGCCATCCAGATAGATCTGCCGGTAGGTGTTGTCGATTTCGTACAGCACCGCGATTTCGTCCGCGGTCTGAATCATTTTGAAAGGCGCATAGTTGGTCAGATCGGCGCGCGGCAGGCCCTGCGGCAAACACTGCGCCACCGGGCTCTCCGTGCCGCGCCGGGCGGAATTGCTTCGGAACACCGCGGCGAACTCCGGCCGCAGCGGGGATTGTTCGGGTGTGAAGTCCACCAGAATGTTCAAAAAATATTTGGGGAACGTCGTCGGATCGTCGCCCGGCACCGCGAAGGTTTTCGACTCGTCCCCGAACAGACGCGTATTCTCCCCGGCCGGCGCATAAGCGGAATGCCACACTCCGCTGAGGTCCGGCTTTCCATTCGCCGCGCGCGGAGCCTTTGCCGCAAGGTTCGGCTTGCCGTCGCGCGCACGGGGCGTCCCCGGCGTCGGATAATTCAACCACTGTCCGTACGCGGAGCACAGAGCTCCCGCGAACAGAATCGCCATTTTCAGGATTCGGCCGTTCATCGTCTCTTCCAAATGATACCCGGGGCGCACACCGGCTCGCCGGGCGCCGGGTAACGAGACACGCGCCCGAACTTCGGGGAGTCAGTTTCAGGCGCGTGTCAAATAGCCGGTTTCTCAGAACGTATACTTCAGCGCGAACTGCATCTTGCGCGTCGGATACGCCGTATTGATCAGGCCAAATAAGTTGCTGCTCACGTTCGCGAACGCAGGCACCGCGGCCGACGTGGGAGCCGCGGTCGTATTAGTGGTTCCTCCGCTGGTGGGCGGAAGCGCGACGAAGCTATTGGTCAAATTGAACGCGTCCGCGCGCAACTGTATGGATTGCCTCTCGCGAATCCGGAATTCGCGGGACAACGCCAGATCGATATCCCAATACGTGGGTCCCGTGATGCTGTTCCAGCCAAGATTGCCCACCGTTCCGAGAGGCTGCACCGCGAACGCCGCGGCGTTCAGGTAGCGCTCGGAAGGTCCGCTTTGCCCGCTATAGACATCGGTGGGTTCAATCAGATTGGGGCGCTCATGATTGATTCCGGTTAACTCCCGGTCGGATCCGTCCTGGATCGCGAACGGCTGGCCGGACTGGAACCGGTAAATTCCGGCGAGCTGCCATCCCGTCACGGCATGCCGTAAAAGGCTGTTATTGAAACGCGGCGTCGTGACCACCGCGGTCAGATTAAAAATGTTGCGGCGGTCGCTGTCGCAGTTGCCGGTGTCGAACAGCGGATTCCCGGGAACCGTAACGGTCTGATCGGTTTTGGAGTTATAACCGGAGAACGAGCCGATGCAGTGCGACCACGTCCAGTTGGCGTTCATACTGACGTGATTGGCCAGGCGCTTCTGCAACTGGAACAGCCCGGCATGATAGGTCTGCGTGCCCGAAGGATCCCAGGCATCCATGTTGCCGACGTATTGCCCCGCGACCGGATTCAAAATGCTCAGCAGCCTGCGCGCGTCCGTGTTCGCCGCGGCGTTGCAGGTGAGCGCCGTCGCCGCGCATCCGCTGGTAACGAACGGCCCGTTCACGTACGTCGCGTAGTTGATCGCCACGTTGTTGTAGAGATGCATCACCCGGCTCCCGAGATAGGTTGCCGACGCGATCCACGTTCCAATTTGCCTTTGAAACGCCACGTTCCAGGAATAGACGTTCGGCGTCGGGAGATTGTACGGCGTCGTGATGAATTGTCCGCGCGGCGTGAAAATCACGCCCTGGCTGACCGTATACGGGAACGGATTGCCGAGAGCGAAACCCTGCCAGGGGTTGACGAATCCGCCGGCGGGACTGGTGATTGTGGTGCGCCCTCCCCACGGGTTCGAACCGGCCTGATCCTCGCGCTGAATTCCGGGAACGTACGCGTAGCCGAACGAATAAGCCGCGCGCAGGGACATTTTTCCATCGCCCTTCGGGTCCCAGGCGAGGCCCCCTCGCGGATCGAAATGAGCCCATTGGCGGTACGTCGCGGAACTGTCGGGGAAGCCCGGGTCGCCCGGAAAATAAAATCCCACCGGCGCATTGGTGAAGACCGTACTCTCGGTTCCGGCGAGGAATCGGCCCATGTCGAAATTGGAAATCTGCGGCGCCGACATCGGAAGAAACGGCTCCCAGCGCACGCCGAAGTTCGCGGTCAGGCGCGGCGAAATCTTCCAGATATCGGTCAGGTACAGATTCACCATGTTCTGGCGGCTGTAATTCGTGTTCGGCAATCCCTGAAAGAAGGTGTTCACTTTGCCGAGGAAAAAATCCTCCGCGCCCAGCCCGCCCGATTGCACGCCGGAGCCGTTGAAGTTGATTTGCGTGGTGCTCGCGAAATGCGTGAACTCGGCCACCCGTCCCTGCAGGTACCCGCCGCCGAAGGTGATCTGGTGATCGCCCTTCACCCAGCTCACGTCGTCGTTGGCGGCGTACGAAGTGCCGGTCCAGTATTCGCCCTGCGAGTTCGTGCTTCCCATGGTGAAAAGACCGGTGATGCTCATGGCCCCGATCACCTCGGGATTCGCGCCGCACCAGATGTTGACGCCGGCCGTGCAGTGCGAGAACGCCAGGTTCGCGATATACCGGTTCACCGTGCGGTTGAAAGCGATCCGCGCGGAGTTGACCATGGTAGGACTGATCACGTCCGTGTGGCCGACGGCGATCGAATTCGCGAGCTGATTCAGACCCGTGTTGGTCCAGTTCAGCAGAATCGGATCGATGCTGAAGGCGTTCGGAACGAGCTGCTGCGTGGTCAGCAGCCGGAAAAACATGGACTGCTTGTCGGTCAACTGATAATCGACCTTCGCCACGTACTGCCGGTCGGTTTCGTAATTCGGAGTGTTGTAGGTGATGGCGCCGCAGCCGTTCGGGGTGATCCCGTCGGCCGCCACGGTTTTGAGCAGCGCGTTCGTCTCATACACGGCGGGAGCGACGTAGTTCGCCGGATTGATCATGTTCTGGGGAAGGCCTCCGGTGCCCCACGGAGCCGCGAGCGTCTTCGCCGTTCCGTTATTGCAAGCCGCGGAAGCGAACGTGGTCCAATCTCCCGCCATCATCGCCGCCGTGGGCACGTTGGCCACGCTCACGTCCGGATTTTCGTGCCGGATGCTCTCCTGAAATCCCCCGAAATAAAATAACTTGTTCTTCACGATCGGCCCGCCAATGGTGCCGCCGAACTGGTTCCTTTTGTAGGTGCTGTTTTTCGGCGAGAAATATTCGCGGGCGCTGCCGAAGCCATCATTGCGGATAAACTCGAACAGATTCCCGTGCAGCTCGTTGGTGCCCGAGCGGGTCACGCTGGTGACCGACGTCGCCGCCCCGCGCTGCGCGGACTGGCCGCTCGATTCCACTTTAAATTCCTGCACCGCGTCCGGGAACGCCATCGGCATGTACGTGCCGGTCATGAAATTATTGTGGTTCGCGCCGTCCAGACTGTAGTCGGTGCCGAACAGCGACCCTCCGCCGACGCTGATGTAGCTGAGGTTCGCAAACAGCGCGACGCGCGCCGTACCGGTCACGACGCTCGCTCCGGCAAGCGTGATGAGCTGGGTGACGTCGCGGCCGTTCAGCGGCAGTTCGACGATGCGCTGATTTTGCACGATCTCGCCGACGCCCGAGCTGCGCGTTTCGACCTGCGCCGCGTTGGCCTCGACGGTTACCTGCTCGTTCACCGCGCCGACTTTCAAGGCAATGTTCACTGCCGGATCGCCGTTCACCTGGAGATCGATGCCGGCTTCCACCGCCTTGGTGAATCCTTCCTTCGCGATATCCAAACGGTAGGGCCCGAGCGGCAAGTTCGTCAGCACATAGGCGCCGTCCGCGCCCGACGTCGTGGTGCGCGTGAAGCCTGTTGCGGTCTGCGTCGCCTTCACCTCCGCGGCGGGAACCGCGGAGCCGGTGGAATCCTGAACGATTCCGTGAATTTGCGCGGTACTCTGCGCCCATGCCGGGATTCCGGCAAAAAGAATCGCGAATGCAACAGCAAAAGTAGTTTTCATGTTGCTCCCCGTGTCAGAATGTGAAACTGCGTCAGCCGGGCGTTCCCCAACAACCCGAAACCCTCTCACCCGGATCGTGCGACGTACCGGCGCCATCGCGGACCCTGCGCCGCGAGCGCGCCCTCACCCTACGGATTCAGAAGCGGAATATCTTTTACCGGAGGCGGCTCCGGAATGGACGCGAGGTACGCGCGAATGTCTCCGAGCTCGGCGTCCGAAATCACTTTGCTGGTATACGGCGGCATTCCCCCGGTGGGCTTGCGCACGTAGGCGATCAGCGCGGCAAGCGCAATCGGCTTCGGAGCGAGCTTCGGAGCAACGGGATTCGCTCCCGCTCCCTGCCCCACCGTCCCATGACACTCGTAGCAGCCGTTTTTCAGAAACAGCATTTTTCCTGCGGCTGCGTCACCCGCGTTCTGCGCAAGAGCGAGCAGCGGAGTCAGTGCGAACAAGGCAACCAGTTTCATATGCGCTCCTAGCGCCCCTGCGTCCACACGTCGATCAGATAGGGCTCATTCTTGGCGATCTGAATGCCGCGCTTGAACGCCGGAGCCAGGTCCTTGGGATCTTTGATCGGACCTTCCGAGCGCACGCCCAGGCTCTTGGCCAGACTCGCGTAGTCGATAAACGGATCCTCGATCTTGGTCCCGATGCCGATTTGATCGATGCCCCGGCTGCGATGGTTCGCCGTGCTCTGAATGCCCATCACTTCCTGGTGATAAGCGCGGTTGTTGTGCATGATGGTCAGCATCGGAATTTTATGATGCGCCGCGGTCCACAGCACGCCGGGCGCATACATGAAGTCGCCATCGCTCTGAATGTTGATGGTCAGGCGTCCGTGCCGGCGGTTGGCGACGGCCGCGCCCACTGCCGCCGGCGATCCGTAGCCGATGCCCGCGCCGCCCTTGTTGCCGATGTAGTGGTGATGCTCCTTCACATCCCACAACTTGAGCGGCCAGAAACTGAAGAACAGGGCGTCGGAGACATAGGACCAATCCTCGTTCTTGATCTGCGCCCATAGCTCGGCGCTCGCCCGCGCGGTGCTGATGGGACTCGCGTCCCAGCCGTAGGAGGCCTGCAGACGCAGCCGGTCCATGGCCTGCGCCCCGGCCTCGGCAAGCTTCTTGCCGCGCTCCTCGAACGCCCGCTTGCGATCTCCGGTGATCAGTTTGCGGCAGGCCTCGATCAGAGCCGGGAGCGTGGCTTCGGCATCGGCGGCGATCGCCATGTCCGCAGCCGTGTAGCGCTGGAAATCCTGATAGTTGCTCTTGATGTAGAGATCGCCCGAATTAATCGTGATCACCTTGAGGGGCTTCGCGGTATTGGCCACGCGCGCGCGGATGGTCCCGTAAAAATCCACGGTCTCGAGACCCAGAATCAAGTCGGCGTCGGCGAGAGCCGCACGGTTCCTCCATTCCTGATAGAGCGGGTGGCGGGTTGGAAAGTTCATGCGCAGATGCTGGTCGCACACGCCGCATTGGAGCGTTTCGGCAAGCTCCACCAAAAGCTTGACGCCGGCCGGGGTGCGTCCGCTGCGCCCGGTGACGATAACCGGATTCTCCGCGGCGACCAGCATTCTGGCGGCGTCGGCAATGGCGCTTGTATCGCCCGAAGGAGGCGTGGTGAGCGAGAGTTTCGGAATACTCAGGCGGTCGCCCGCGGGAATCTGCTCGTCCTGCAATTGCGTGTCGGCCACCAGCACCACCGGCAGCGTGGGCGGAGTCATCGAAATCTTATACGCGCGCACGGCGGATTCGGCGAAGTGCTGCAACGAAATCGGCGTGTCGTCCCATTTCGTAAAATCGCGAACCATGGAGGCCGCATCCTGCACGCTGTGATCCCAGCTGACCTCACCGTTGCGGTGCGATGCGTCCAGACTGTTGCCGATCACCAGGTATACGGGCACGCGGTCGCACCAGGCGTTGTAGAGCGCCATCGAGGCGTGCTGCAAACCAACTGTCCCGTGGGCCATGGTGAGCACCGGCTTGCCCTCGATCTTGGCGTAGCCGTGCGCCATGGCGATCGAGGACTCCTCGTGCATGCAGGTGATGAATTCGGGCTTGTTCCCGCAATAGTTAATCACCGATTCGTGCAGGCCGCCGAAGCTTCCGCCGGGATTGGCGAAGACGTAATCGAAGCCGATGGACTTGAAAACGTCCATCATGAAGTCCGATCCGGGACGGTCGATGGTGCGCGCTTCGGCGGAGGGAGCGGCGTTTGCCGCCACGTTATTGTTCTGCGCCTGCTGGGCAGCCGCGTTGGGCGCCTGCGCGGCGAATGCCGTGGCGCCGGCGACGGCGCCCTTCAAGAACCCACGGCGATCGACCGGACGTTGTTTCTGTTTTGCCAAGAATCACCTCGCTGGGGGCGTAGTGTACGTCGCCCCGGTGCGGGTGTCAACGGTTTTCGTTTGGTGTTCGCGGGTAAGACGAACGCGCCTGTGCCAAGCTACTTGCGTCGCCTTGCGAAACTACTTGCGTCGCGTGGCGAAGCTGCTACTTGCGTCGCGTGGCGAAGCTGCCACTTGCGTCGCGTGGCGAAGCTGTTACTTGCGTCGCGTTGCGACGCGGTCGCCTTCGGTCCAGTGCTGCACGACGCCGGTCACCGTGCCGTGGGCGTCCTTCACGAATTCCACGATGTTGCCTTCCATGCTGAAGGTATTTTCCGATTGCGCGTATAAGGGGATCTTTCCCGCGCCGCCCGGATCGATCATGAGCCGGTTTCCGTCGAGGGTGACCACTACGCCGGTCGGATATTGCGGTGTGTCGTAATGCCCCACGTAGCGCGCCAGGATGTCGACCGAAACCGGAAACTCCTGTTCGCGCTTGCCGACCAGGTGCTGCTTATCGCGCTCATTCTCGCAGACGTATTCAATCAATTCGCCGTCCGGGACCAGGTTGAGATTGATGGGAAGCGTCCATGGCTTGGCGTAGGCCTGGGGGTCGTCGAGCGTAACCTCCAGATCCATGTGCCCGGCGTCGCGGCGGTGGAAGCGCTCGGTCATGCGCAGCGCTTCGCTGTGCGGATGTCCACCGAGATCGAGAGAGGTGCGGTCGTTGTAGCTGGCGGTCGTCACCACCAGTGTGTCGCCCTCCCAGTGCCCGATGGAGTAACCCATCCACGTGGGATTCGGATCCGGCGGGAGCGCGCGGCCATCGGTAAAAACCTGGCGAAAAATCGTTTGGTATTCGTAGAGCAGCACCACCAGATTGGGGGTCTGCACGATCTTCACCGGGTAGCCGCCGCCGTTGGCGATGGGGGCTTTGGGACCGGGCGGAAGACAGTTGATGCCGTCGGTGTCGTTGCGGTAGTTGTCGGCGCGCTGCTTATAGAGGGTCGCGGCCCAGGGACGCATGTCCTCGGTTTTGAGATCGGGAGCGGCGTTCAGCAGGTAACTTCTCGCGTCCATCCACACCCCGGATAAGTCCGGCTTTCCATCGGCGGCGCGAGGCGCGGGAGCCGAGAGATCGGGTTTTCCGTCAGCGGTGCGCGGCACACCCGCGGTGGGGCGGTTCGGCCACTGCGCGAGCAGAGTAACGCCCGTCAGGCTCAGGATCATGGCGAGCTTGTGCATGCTGTCCTCCCGTTGCTCCGCTTCGAGACCGCGCCCGCGAGGGGGCCGGCTTGTCATCGGCCAGTGTACACGGGCCAATGTACACCGGCCAGTGTACACCGAAAGATCCGCCTCGAAAGTCCTGCCCAAGGCGCGTTTTAGGAGGTCCGTGCTCCCGGCCGCGAATTCCCGTCCGAATGCCTCACGACGAACGGGGTGCACCCGATAAGGACTGCGAGTGACCGAGCACGACGACGTTTTGAAACACGACGAAATTCTAACCATCGCGCAGCTATCCTTATACCTGCGCGTGCCCAAGTCCACGCTGTACCGGCTGGCGGCGCGGGGCGGCATTCCCTCTCATAAGGTCGGCCGGCACTGGCGCTTCCGCCGGGAATCGGTGGAACGCTGGCTCGACCAGCCCGGCGAACAGGTTCCTCGCGGAAGCAAGGAGGCCTCATGAGCGGCGCTCCTATGATCCTTGTGGTAGACGACGAGCCTCTCAACGCGATCCTGGTGAGCCAGGTGCTTGAAGCCGAGGGCTTCCGCACGCTGACCGCATGCGACGGCGGAAGGGCGCGCGAGCTGACCCGCGGCCACCAGCCCGATTTGATTCTGCTCGACGTGCTGATGCCGGGAGAAAGCGGCTTTGAGACCTGCGCGCAGTTGAAATCCGATCCGGCCACCGCGGACATTCCGATCATTTTTCTTTCCTCGCTCGACGATGTGAAGAGCAAGGTCGCGGGCCTTAAGATCGGCGGCGCGGATTATATAGCGAAGCCCATGCACGGCGAGGAGGTGCTTGCGCGCGTGCGGGTGCATCTGCGCATCCGGGAAACCAATCGTGCGCTCGCCCGCGAGCAGCGCGTGTGGCTCGACGAACTGCGCGATGCGCAACGGGCGATTTTAGTCGATCCCCGGGACTATCCGGAGGCGCGCTTTGCGGTGTATTTCCAGCCGCTCGCGCACGCGGGCGGCGATTTCTACGACGTGGTTCCGGTGAGCCCCGGGATCATTGCCTATTTCGTGGCCGATATCAGCGGCCACGGGGTCAGCGCCGCGTTTTTGACTTCGGCCGTGAAGGCGCTGCTGCGGCAGTACGCGGGTCCCATGTTTTCGCCCGAGGACGCCATGCGCGGGGTGAATTCCGTGATGGGCCAGATGCTTGGCGAGGAGCAGTATCTGACGGCGTGCTACGCGCGCCTCAGCCGCAACAACCACCGCCTTACGGTGATGAGCGCGGGGCATCCTCCTCTGATTCTGGTGAACGCCGCCGGCGCGGCCACCGTGGTCGAGCTCGACAGCGACCCGCTCGGCATGTTCGGCGCGGCGATCTTACAACGCACCGACCTGCGGGTGGCCGAGGGCGACCGCTTTTTCATGTACAGCGACGGATTCATCGAAGCGGAGCCCGGCGGCGGGAGGCGCGGCGGGCTCGAGCGTCTGGTCGAGGCTTGCGTGCGCCACAGGCAGGCGCCGCTTTCCGAAGCGCCGGATCTGATCGCGCGCGACCTGCGGCCGGCGCGCCAGGCGATCGACGACGACTTGCTGCTGCTCACGGCCGACGTGGGTGTGGGAGCCGTGGATGTGGGCGTTCAAGAGACGGATGTGGGCCTTCGAGAGACGGACGTGGGCGTATGAGCGACGGATGCGGGTGTGTGAGCGGGTGTGGACCGCTGGGGGATTCCGCGCGGTTCCACATCCGGGTCGACGTGACGCTGCCCGCGACGCTCACGGCGATCGAAACGTTTTTCGAGCAGTTCCGGCGTTGCGGGGGGGCGCTTGCCGGCGAGACCAATTGCTTCGCCTCGGAGCTCGTCCTGCGCGAGGCTCTGACCAATGCGGTAGTCCACGGCTCCCGCGGCGATCCGGCGAAGCAGGTCCGCTGCGTCGCGCGCATCAAGCGCCGGCGGCTGCTGCTCGTGATCGAGGACCAGGGCGAGGGTTTCGACTGGCGCGCGGCGCGCAGCGAGGTTAGCGCGCCCACGGGCGATTCCGGCCGGGGCTGTGAAATCCTGCGCACCTATGCAAGGCGGGTCCGGTACAACGCCAAGGGGAATGCGGTAGCGATTCTGCAAAATTTGTGAAAAGGAAAAACCAATGATCGTGATTTCGCGTGAAGACGAGAGAGTGGTGGTGCGGCCGGAGGGCGACCGCATCGTCGCGGCCACGGTGCCCGAGCTGCGTGCGCAAATCCGCGGGATCGTGGAGCAGGGCGCGCGCGAGCTGGTGGTCGATCTGGCGGAGGTGCGCATGGTCGACTCGAGCGGCATCGGGCTGCTGCTTTCGGCCTTCAATTCGCTGCGCAAGGTGGGCGGGCACCTGGCGGTGATCCACGCCTCGGGCGAGCTGCTCGAGCTGTTCCACACCATGCGCATGCACCAGCACTTCAGCATCACCGGCCAGGAGGAGAAATCATGAGCGGGCCGGCGAGCCTCGACGACGAGCTGATCCGCGATTATCTGGCGGAGTGCCGCGAGCATCTGACCACGATCGAGGCCGACCTGCTCGCCATGGAGCAGAGCGGCGAGCACATCGACGAGCAGCTGGTGAACCGCGTGTTCCGGGCCGCGCACTCGATCAAGGGCGGGGCCGGTTTCTTCGATCTCGCCAAAATCCGCGAGCTGGCGCACAAGACCGAAAACGCGCTCGACCTGATCCGCTCCCGGCAAATGGTCCCGACCCCGGAGGTCGCAAGCATCCTGCTCCTGGCCTTCGACAAGCTGCGCGAGCTGATTGCCGATCACCACCGCAGCAACGAGGCGGATATTTCGGACTTCGTGTCCTCGCTCACGGCGCTTGCGGCGGCCAGCCTCCCCGCCGACGAGCGGAGCTCGCTGAGCGAGCAGGTAGAGGTGGCGGCCGCCGAACATCACCGCCATATCCAGGTGTCGGCCTTCGATTTGAGCCAGGCGCGCAAGGGCGGCAAGTTTATTTACCTGATCCAGTACGATCTGATTCACGACATCGAACGGCGCGGCACCACGCCGTGGGCGGTGTTCCGGCGTCTGATCGAATGCGGCACGCTGCTCGAGACCGTGTTCGATCTGGAGTCGGCCGGGACGCTCGAGGACGAGCCATCCAACCAGTTGATCCTCGAAGTGCTGTATGCCACGGTCATGGAGCCGGACATGCTGGGCGGGCTGGTGGAAGTGCCGCTCGACCGCGTGCGGCTGATCGAAAAAGACGGAAGCATCCGGCCGCTCGGGTTGTTGGCCCCCGTGCCGCCGCCCGCGGCAAGCGCTCCGGCTCTTCCGGGAGTCCGGGCGCGCGGCAAAAAAGCCAAACGCGATCAGCCCCTGACGGGCGCCGCGCAGAACGGCGGAACGGACGAGGAATCACAGTCGGCGGAAACGCTTATTGCAACGACACCCGCGGCGAGCACGCCTGTCGCCAATATCCCAATCGCAACGACGCCTGTTGCAACGACGCTTATTGCAACGACGCCCGCCGCGACGACTCCTGTCGCAACCATTCCCGCGGCGAGCACACCCGGCGCCGCCACACAAGCCGCGGCAAGTCCGGCCGATTCCACGATCCGGCTAAACGTAAGCCTGCTCGATTCGCTGATGACGCTCGCGGGCGAGCTGGTGCTCAGCCGCAACCAGCTGGTGGAGTCGCTCTCGCGCCACGACGAAAGGGGGATTCAATCGGGAGCGCAGCGCGTAAGCCTGGTGACCTCGGAGCTGCAAGAAGTAGTGACGCTCACACGCATGCAGCCGGTTGGGAGCCTGTTCGCGAAGTTCCCGCGCCTGGTGCGCGATCTCGCGCGCGACCTGGGAAAAGACGTGCAGCTCAAGATGGAAGGCGGCGAAGTGGAGATCGACAAGACCATCCTTGAGGGCTTGAGCGACCCGCTCACGCACATGGTGCGCAACGCGGTGGATCACGGCATTGAGCGGGCGGCCGAGCGCGTCGCAGCCGGAAAACCCGCGGGCGGCACGGTGACGCTCAAGGCCTCGCACCAGGCGGGCCAGGTGGTGATCGAGATTTCGGACGACGGCAAGGGGCTCGCGGTCGAAAAAATCGCGGCGTCCTCGGTCGCCAAGGGCCTGGTCACGCGCGAGCAGGCGCAGACCATGTCGGACCGCGAAAAGATGGCGCTGATCTTCCTGCCCGGCGTCTCGACCGCCGCAGACGGTCAGCGATGTCTCCGGCCGCGGCGTGGGGATGGACGTGGTCAAAACCAATCTCGACCGGCTGGGCGGCAAAATCGAAATCGATTCGGCTCCCGGCAAGGGTTCCCGCTTCCGCATCAAACTGCCGCTGACCCTGGCCATCATTCCGTCGCTGCTGGTCTCCGACGGCGGCGAGCGTTTCGCCATCCCGCAGGTGAACGTGGGCGAGCTGATCCGCATCCCCGCCGCGCAGATTGCCGAGCGGATCGACCGGGTGGGCGATGCCGAGGTGTTGAACGTGCGCGACCGGCTGGTGCCCCTGCTGTATCTGGCCGACGCGCTGGGCATTGCCGCGCCCCGGCGCGCGAAGCGCACGCGCTCAACGTGGTACTGCGTGGATACGCGGCGCCTTCGAATACGGCCTGGTGGTGGAGGAACTGCACGACACCGTGGAGATCGTGGTGAAACCGCTCGGGCGGCATCTGAAAGGCCTGCACGATTACGCCGGGCGCGACGATTCTGGGCGACGGACGCGTGGCCATGATTCTGGACGTGGCGGGGCTTGGCGGCGCGCGCCGGTCTCTCGGCGGGCGCGGCGGACCAGGCGTCCCGGAGGAGACTGAGGCCGAGCGCGGCGGCGGGCGAGCTGCACGCGCTGCTGCTGTTCCACAACGCCCCGGGCGAAACCTGCGCCGTTCCGATCGAACAGGTGTCGCGCATCGAGCGGGTGCGGGCCGAGCAGATCCAGTATCTGGGCGGACGCCGCACCATGCAATACCGCGGCGCCAGCCTTCCGCTGGTGAGTCTCCACGACGCCGCGACGCGTGGGCAGAACTGGACGCGACGCAGCATGGCGTGGTGATCGTGTTCGAACAGCCTGGGCCGTCCGCTGGGTCTGCTGGCGGCCGAGCCGCTCGATATGGTGGAAGCCGCGCTCGAGATCGACACGGTGACGCTGCGGCAGAGGGGCATCGCCGGTTCGGCGGTGCTGAAGGACCGGACCCTCCTGTTGCTCGACATCTTCGAACTGGCCGAGGCGGCGCGGCCCGAGGGCGAGCGCCGGCGCAACCCGCCTCCGCGGAGCAACTGAACCCGGGCAAGCGGCGCCATGACGGTTCTGGTGGCCGACGATTCGGATTTCTTCCGCGGCCAGATTCAACGCCTGGTGGAAGCGGTGGGATGCCGGGTGCTGGCGGCCGAGGACGGCCAGGCGGCCTGGGAGATCCTCGACGGACACGCCGGGGAGATTGGCCTGGTGGCCACCGATATCGAAATGCCGCGCCTCGACGGGCTGGCGCTGACGCGGCGGATTCGCGCCGACGGGCGCTTCGCCGGACTGCCGATCATTGCGCTCTCCTCGCTCGCGGGAGAAGAAGAAATCGCGCGGGGCATGGCCGCGGGAGTGAATGAGTATCAAATCAAACTCAACAAGGACGAGCTGACGGAGAGCATCCGCAAGGCCGTCGCCGGAGCGCCTCGCCATCCGGCGCTGGTGACCGCCTGACCGCGACAGGAAGCACAGAAAAATACAAACGAGACAAGGACAAAGGAAAAAATGACATCGTTATCGAACATGAAAATTGGAAAAAAGATCGGAGTCGCGCTGGGAACCGTCGTGCTTCTTCTGGTCGATTCTATCGGGGCTGTCGCTGTGGAGCAGCCGCAGCACCGAACAGAGAATGGTCACCATGATCCAGCGGGCCACGAAGGCGCGGTTGGCCGAAATGATCACCGGAGAAACGGCCGCCATCGGCCAGGCGATCGGCAGCATGGTCGTCGCGGGGAAGGCGAGTGACGATTTCCTGGCCCAGATCGCGGAAAATCGTAAAAGCCGCACGGACTCGCTGGACGAGTTCAAAATGCTGGCGGATAGCCCCACGAGCATTAAACATGGCGTAGATATGGCGGAAATGGTCCAGTCCTCGGCGGCGGCCGCCGACCGTGTGATGGCCGATTTAAAGGCAGGGAGATCGGGGGAAGCGTCCCGGGACTTTCGGGCATATTCCACGACGTCCGCCGTCCTGCGCGCCAAGGCGAAGGAAGCCGCGGTATTCCAGGAAAACCGTATCGTTGAAGGAGAGAAGGAAGATAAGGAAGCGGCGAGCACCATCTGGACGACTCTTATTGCCGGCAGCCTATTTGCGATTGCCGGTGCGATTTTCGCGGGCATCGTTCTCACCCGCGGCATTGCCGCACCGCTCGGAGTCTTTGTCAGCCAGTTGAACGATATCGCGCAAGGCGACCTCTCCAAAGACGCGCGGGCCGAACTCCAGGCGCGGGGCGATGAAATCGGAGAAATGGCGCGCGCCGAGCAGACCATGGTCTTGGCCTTGCGAAAGATGGTGCAGGAGATTACCGGCGGGATTCAGGTACTCTCCTCCTCCTCGACCGAGTTATCCGCCAGCTCCAGCCATATGTCGGAGGGGTCGCAGCAGGCTTCGGGCAAGGCGCACGCGGTGGCCGCGGCGGCCGAAGAGATGACGAGCAACGTGACGTCGGTCGCGGCCGGCATGGAACAGACCAATACGAACCTGGCGAGTGTGGCGACCGCGACCGAGCAGATGACCGCAACCATCGGCGAGATCGCCGGCAATTCCGAGAAAGCCCGCCGCATCACCGAGGAAGCCACGCGACAGGCCGCGCGCATCAGCGAACAGATGAACCAGCTCGGGGCGGCGGCCAGGAGATCGGCAAGGTCACCGAGACGATCACGGAAATCTCTTCGCAGACCAATCTGCTGGCGCTCAACGCCACGATTGAAGCGGCGCGGGCCGGCTCGGCGGGCAAGGGCTTCGCGGTGGTGGCCAACGAGATCAAGGCACTGGCGCAGCAGACCGCCGCGGCCACCGAGGATATCAAGGGCAAGATCGCGGGCGTGCAATCCTCCGCGGCCGGCGGGATCGCGGAGATCGCCAAGGTATCGCAGGTCATTCATGACGTGAGCGACATCGTGTCTTCGATCGCGGCGGCCATCGAGGAGCAGTCGACGGTCACTAAGGACATCGCGCGCAATATCGCCGAGGCTTCCACCGGCGTGCGCGACGCCAACAAGCGCGTCGCCGAAACTTCGCTTGCTACCGCCGAGATCGCGAGAGAAATCGTGGGCGTGGATCATGCCGCCGGACAAATGGCGACGGGCAGCGAAGAAGTACGCACCAGCGCGACCGAATTGAGCAAAGTGGCCGAGCAGCTCCAGACCACCGTGCGGCGCTTCACGGTGTGAGGTTGCGAGCAGGGCGTCCGCCGGTACAGTGCAATATTCGTTCGCCAAGAAGAAAGGGAAACGCTAAACATGCTCGGCCGTTCCGTCAAAAGCGCTCCGCGACTCGGGCTCGCCATCGCCGTCGCGGCGGTGCTGGCTGCCATGCCGGCCGCCGCTCAGATCACGATCAAGGCCGAAGACGCCACGTTTAATTTCGGCGTGCAAGGTCAATTCTGGGCGGACTGGACGCAGGATTCGACCGCCGGGGTCCAGGGCTACCAGCAGAATCTCTATCTCCGGCGCGCGCGGGTGATCGTGGGAGGTGATGTCGGCTCGGATATCGACTTCTTCCTGGAGACCGATTCACCGAACCTCGGCAAAACGCCCAAGACCGCCACGACCGGCTTCATGCTGCAGGATGTGTTCCTGGAGTGGAAGGCCAGGAAGTACCTGAACGTCGATGCCGGTTTGATGGTGGTTCCCTTCGCGCGGAACGCGATGCAATCGACGGTAAGTTACTACACCATCGATCTCAGTTCGCTGACTACGGTCAACAACTCCGCTACCCAGTCCGCGGCGCTGCGCGATTTGGGTCTTCAGGGGCGGGGCTTCCTGCTGGAGGATCACCTGCTGTACCGCGTGGGGGTGTTTCAGGGCGAGCGGGACGCCAATGCACGGGACTCGCTCCGCGCGGCTGGATACCTGCAATACGATTTCTTCGGCACCGAGAAGGGTTACTTCTTCACCGGCACGGCGCTGGGGAAAAAAAAGATTCTCGCGATCGACGTCGGAGGCGACAAGCAAGGCGGCTACCGCGGACTCTCCGCCAATGTGGCCTCCGACACGCCCGTGAACGGAGGCGACGAAATCGGCGCTCAATTCCAATTCCTGCATTACGACGGGCGGCAGAAATTCACTTCCATCGCGGACCAGAACGATTGGTTCGTGGAGGGCGCTTATTACGTGCATCGGGCCAAAACCCAGCCGTTCGTCAAGTTCGAATCGCAGGATTTCGTGAAAGCGGCGCTTGGCGCGAGCGATATCCACCGCGCCGCAACCGGCGTGAACTATTACATACGCGGGCAGAACCTCAAATGGACGCTGCAGTATGACCGGCTTCTGCCGCAGAACGGATCTCCTCTCAAGCCGAGCAACGAATTCACGATTCAGATTCAGGTGTACTACTTCTAGATTCGGATTCGCGAGGATACCATGACACCGACATTCACAACCCAGGCGGGGCAGACGATTCTGCTGGCCACTTTTTTCGTGCGCGATGCGCTCTGCGCGCTCGATGCCTCAAGCGTTCAGGAAGTGATCCGGCTGGGGCCGGTGACGCCCGTGCGCCACGCCCGGGGCGAGGTCCTGGGCGTGGTGAATCTGCGCGGACGCATCGTGACCATTATCGATCTCGGCATGCGGCTGGGATTCGCTCCCAGCGTCCCGGGCCCCGACAGCCGGATCTTCATCGTCGAAGACCGCGGCGAGTTTATCGGAATTCTGGTGGATCGCGTGGACGAGGTGGTGGAGATCGAGAGCGACCGGTGGCAGCCGCCGCCGGCCAACGTCAACGAGGGCCAGGTGCACTTTTTCAAGGGCGTGTGCCGCGCGGGCGGCCGGGTGATCACGCTGCTCGACGCGGGCGAGCTGCTGCAGGAAGCGGCCCAGTGAGCGGGAAGGAGCGCCGATGAGCCTGCGCGCGCTCGTGGTGGACGACACCGCGGTTTTCCGCCGCATCGTTTCCGAGGCGCTCGCCGGCGTCGCGGGCGTGGAAGTGGTGGGCACGGCCTCGAACGGAAGGCTGGCCATGGCGCGGATCGCCGAGCTGCGGCCGGATTTAGTCACGCTCGATATCGAGATGCCGGAGATGAATGGCATCGAAGTGCTCGAAGCCATGGACACCGCCGCATATGACCGCGGGCGTCATCATGCTCAGCTCGCTCACCGTGCGCGGCGGAGAGCTGACGATTCGCGCGCTCGAGCGGGGCGCATTCGATTTCCTGACCAAGCCCGAGGGCGGAACTCCGGAGGCCAATCGGGAACTTCTGCGCGCGCGTCTTGTGCCGATGATCCGCGCCTATCGAGCGCCGGCGCGAGATCCGGTCGATCCTGAACAACGACCCGCAGAACGATTCGCCAAAGGACGCGCCCAAGGACGCCCATCCCAAGGAGGCCCACCCCAGGGACACCCACCCCAAGGACACGCACAATGACCCGCCCCGGCCCGTCGCCCTGACCCGGCCCCAACCATGGACGCCGTCCCCGCCCCGAACGCCCCGCCGCACAGGTCCCGCGCTGGTGGTGATCGGCGTTTCCACGGGAGGGCCCGCGGCGCTCGCGAAGCTGGTTCCGGCGCTCCCCGCCGATCTGGGCGCACCGGTTTTCATCGTGCAGCATATGCCGGCGCTTGTTCACCCGCGCGCTTGCCGAGAGTCTCGATAAGCGCAGCGCGATCCGGGTCAAAGAAGCGAGGGCGGCGAGACGGCCGCGCCCAATTGCGTCTACGTGGCGCCGGGCGGGAGGCACATGAAGCTGACGGCGGTTCGAAGGGAGAAATCATTCTGCGCATTACCGACGACGCTCCGGAAAACGGATGCCGCCCGGCGGTCGACTATCTGTTCCGGTCGGCGGCGCTCCATTTTCCCGGCCGCTCGGTGGCCGCGATTCTCACCGGCATGGGAAACGACGGGACAGAAGGGCTGCGCATGCTGAAGCGCAGCGGCTGTTTCTCGATCGCGCAGGACGAGGCGACTTGCGTGGTCTTCGGCATGCCCAGAGAAGCGATTCAGGCGGGTGTGGTCGATATCGTCGAGCCGCTGGAGAGAGTCGGCGCGCCGCGATCGTCCGCTCGGTGCGCGAGGTCCGGCCGTGACCAAGCTCCAGCCGGAGGAACAAAAAAGTCTGACCGAATACATTTACTCGTTCTGCGCCGTCACGCTCGACGACTCCAAGGGATATCTGATTGAAAGCCGTCTGGCGGCGCTGGTCGAGGAAACCGGATGCGCGAGCTACGGCGGGCTGATGCAGCGAGCCAAGTCCGACCCGAGCCATGCGATCGAGCGCCGCATTGTGGACGCCATCACCACCAACGAGACGTTTTTCTTCCGCGACACCACGCCCTTCGATCTGCTGCGCCACAAGCTTGTCCCGGAGCTGATCGATCGCCGGTCGCGCACCGGCTCGTCGCGGATCCGCATCTGGAGCGCGGCCTGCTCCACGGGCCAGGAACTGTACAGCATCGCGATTCTGCTCAAGGAGCTGCTCGGCGATACAGACCGCTACGGAGTGCGCCTGCTGGGGACCGATATCTCCGACGACGCCGTGGCTCGCGCGAGCCGCGGGGTGTACACCCCGGTCGAGATTTCGCGCGGGCTGACCGAGGCGCAGCGGACCAGGTATTTCGCGCCGATCGCCGGCGGATGGCACATTCGCGATGAAATCCGCGGCATGGCATCGTTCAAAAAACTGAACCTGATGGCGGACTTCTCCGCGCTCGGACGCTTCGACGTGATCTTCTGCCGCAATGTCGCGATCTACTTCAGCGAGCGCGACCGGATCTCGCTGTTCGGGCGCATGGAACGGGCGCTTGAGCCGGAAGGCTGCCTGGTGATCGGGTCCATGGAATCGCTCAACGGGCTGTGCCCGCAGTTCCAGTCGAAGCGGCATCTGCGCTCCGTGTATTACCAGGTGGCGAGAGCGCCGGCCGCCTCCGGGAGCCTCGCGCGATGAAGGACCCGGACCGCACCGCGCCCCGTGGCGCACAGGATGGCATCCTTCCTGGTGGCGAGCAAAATCTGAACAGCGAAGATCCGCACAGGGACGACCCGCACAGGGAAGACCGGCTCCGCGAGGGCCGCGCCAGAGAAAAGACGCACGGGGAAGCTCTTGCCGAATGCCGGCGTACGGTGGAAGCCGTGCGGGCTTCCGGGGAACGCTATCGCCTGCTGTTTGCGCGCAATCTCGCGGGCGTGCTTCGCACCACGGCGGGCGGACAGGTGCTCGAATGCAACCAGGCTGCGGCGCTCATCCTCGGCTGCGGCTCGCCCGGCGAGCTGATCGGCCAAAGCATGCTCGATTTTCACGATTCCCGCGCGGAGCGCGAGCGGCTGGTGCGCACGCTCCGGGAGCGCGGCGCCGTGACCAACTCCGAATGGAAGCTGCGGCGGCGGGACGGAGAGCCGGTGTGGGTGCTGGCGAATCTCAATTTCGCAAGCGATGAGGACGGCGAGGTGCTCGAGACCACGCTCATCGATATCACCGACCGGAAGCTCGCGGAGCAGCATCTGCGGGAAGCGAAGGAAATCGCGGAGCGGGCGAATCAGGCGAAGAGCAGTTTTCTCGCCAACATGAGTCATGAAATCCGCACGCCCATGAACGGAATTCTGGGGATGGCCGGACTTCTGTTAAACGATGAATTGAGTCCGCTGCAGCGCAAACGCGCCGGAACTCTGCGGGATTGCGCGGAGGCGCTGCTCGAAATCCTGAACGAGATTCTGGATTTCTCCAAAATGGAAGCCGGGAAGCTGCGCCTGGAGGAAGCGCCTTTCGATCTGCGCATCGTACTGGAGGGAGTGGCCGATCTGTTGGCCGTCAAGGCCCAGGAGAAGGGTGTCGAATTGCTGTGCTTCATCGCGCCGGATGTGCCCACGCGCCTGATCGGGGATTCCACGCGCCTGCGCCAGGTGCTGGTGAACCTCGGCGGAAACGCGGTGAAGTTCACCGAGGCCGGAGAGGTTTCGATCAGGGTCCGCACGGCGGCCGACGGCGACCGGGACGCGCTTCGCTTCGAAGTAACCGACACGGGAGCCGGAATTCCCGCCGACAAGCTGCACGTTCTGTTTCAGCCCTTTTCGCAAGTCGATCCGTCCACCACGCGGCGCTATGGGGGCACCGGGCTCGGATTGTCGATCGTCCGCACGCTGGTCGCGATGATGGGCGGGGAGGTGGAATTCCACAGCGAGCTCGGCAAAGGGTCGACGTTCGCCTTCAACGTCCCGCTCAAGCGGCAATCCGCGGGCGAGCGGCCGCCGGGGCTCGCGCTTGCGGGCTGGCGGATTCTGGTGGTGGACGACAACGCGGCAAGCCGCAGCCTGCTTCTCGATCTGCTCACCTTGTGGAAGGCGAACGCGGAGCAGGCGGCGACGGTGACCGAGGCGCTCGAGGTATTGCGGAACGCGCAAGACCGTCCCTTCCACGTGGTGCTGGTGGATCTCGAGATGCTGGGTGCAGAGCACGGCCGGTTCCCTGCCCTGCTCCGCGAGCATGCCGGAGGCGCGCGCGGCGCGATCGTGCTGCTCACACCCCTGCGCGAGTCGACCGCAGCCGAGCGCTGGCGTCCTCTTGGATTCGAGGGGTGCGTCAGTAAGCCGATCAAGCAAGGCGAACTGGGCACGTGCCTCGCTTCGCTGCTTGGGTATGGACCGCCGCCCGCGCGCCCCGCTGCGCCCGCGAAAAGGACGCCGACCAATCGCGAAGAGCGCGCGCGCCTGCGCCTGCTGGTGGTGGAAGACAACGCGATCAATCAGGAAGTGGCGTTGGGAATTCTCGAACAACTGGGATATCGGGCCGATGTGGCCCCGGACGGCGCGGCCGCCGTGGACGCTTTGCAACGGAACGATTACGATGTGGTCCTGATGGACTGCCAGATGCCGGGCATGGACGGCTATGAAGCCTCGCGCCGGATTCGCAGCGGAGATCATGGGGTCCGCAATCCCGCGGTTCCGATCATCGCCACGACCGCCCACGCCATGGCGGGCGATCGCAAAGAGTGCCTGGACGCGGGCATGAACGGCTACGTTTCCAAACCGCTAAAGCCCGAAGCACTCGAGCAGGCCATCGAGGAATGGACCGGCGGCGCTCGGCCGGCCCCGCTTGCCTCCGGGATTCCGATGGAAGCTGCCGCTGAGGTTCCGGCAGTGATCGCTGCGCCAGAGACGCTGTTCGATCGGGAGGATTTCATCGACCGGCTGATGGGCAACCGCGAGCTCGCCGGGCGCATCGTGCGCGGATTCCTGGAGGATCTCCCCCGGCAAATCGCGCGCTTGACCGAGGCCGTGAATCAGCATGACGCTCACGAGGTACGGATGGTTGGACACTCTGTGAAAGGGCTGGCAGCCAACGTGAGCGCACTCGAGGTTCGCGACGCCGCGCGGCAATTGGAACTGCAAGGCGGGACGGGCGACCTGACGTCCTCCTCCGACGCCCTCCGCCAACTGGCGCAAAGCTTTGACCGGCTCCGGCCAGTCATGGAGAACTTCTGCCGCGAAAATCCGGCGCTCCGCTAACTGTGCGGCGGTTTCGGAAATTGCGCCAGCGCGTCTTAGCGTATTGATTCACGCTCAAAATCCCGGCGAGTGCTCGTCGCAATGACGCGCGGAGCTCTTGTGCTTCCAGTGCCTGCCCTCAAACTCCGTCCTGGCAGCCGTCAGAGCCCTGATCTCCATTTGAATGTGATCCCTTTCGGCCGGGCTCAACGCTCTTTTTTGGTCGATCGTCAATTCGGCGATTTTCCGTTGGAGATCGTTCAGATCTCTCGCTTGTGCTTGACAGACAGAGCAGCTCATCGCTTCCCCCCTCGCCGGTTCGAAGCGCCGGCGATATCCCGTTGGCCTCAACCCGGTTCGGGCACCGGGCAGAGTTCACGATATGCTCCCGCGGGTGAGGCTGCAATCCATCGGGAGTACTGGCCGGGGTTAAAGCTCGCGGCAAATAGTAACAGTACGAAACCCGGCGCGTATGCACATCAGCCGATGAGACGACGCGATTCTTCTCACCCATGCCGCCTGTCGATTGTCATCTCCTTCACGTTACGAGGAGATCGTATTTTCCGGTCATGCAAGTTTGGGACAATGAGAACGGACTCTTCTTCGCAGTGTGAGTTTTTAGAAATGCATACATCGCGAGAATTTCTGCGGCTTTCGCATGTGACCTGCGGCATCGCGCTCGTGGCGCTCACTATGTCCGGGCAGACACCGGCCGCGCTCCCCGCGTTCGAAGTCGCCTCCATCAAGACTTCGGAGCCGCCCACCCCAGCCCAGTTTCGGGCCGGCAGAATCCGAATCGGCATGCAGGTGGACGCCGGCAGGGTGAATATTGCGTTCATGTCGTTAACCGACCTGATCGCGGCCGCCTATCGAGTGAAACCTTTTCAGGTCACGGGACCGGAGTGGATGGCGACAGAGCGCTTCGACATTGTGGCCAAGATCCCGGAGGGCGTCGCGCGCGACCAGGTCCCGGAAATGCTTCAATCGCTGCTTGCGGAGCGATTCCATCTAAAGGTGCATTTTGAAAATAAGGAGCACGCGGTCTTCGCGCTGGTCGTCGGCAAAGCCGGCCCAAAGCTGAAAGAATCCGCGCCTGACCCGGAGCCTGCTCCGGGCGACGACACCGCGGCGGCGAGCCCCGGCGACGGGCCTCAGAACGGCGAGATGCGTATCAATCGCGACGGCAAGGGCGTCGTCGTTACGGGCGGACGCGCGGGAACCACCCGCATGTCGATGGGACCCGGCGGGACCATGCGGATCGAGGGCGCGAAGATGACGTCCGCGGCGCTCGCGGACCTGTTAGCGCGCTTCGTCGATCGTCCCGTGATCGATATGACGGAGCTTAAGGGAACGTACCAAGTCGCGCTGGACCTTTCCATGGAAGACATGCGCGCCGCGGCGAGAAACGCGGGCATGATGGCGCCGCCTCCAGGCGTAGGCCCAGGACCGGGCGTGGGCCCGGACGCGATCCGTCCGCCGGGCGATAGTGCGTCCGATCCATCCGGCAGTTCGATTTTCGCGGCCGTTCAGGCGCTTGGATTAAAGCTCGAGCCGCGCAAGGCGCCCGCCGAATTCGTACTAGTGGATCATTTGGAAAAGACCCCCACCGAAAACTAGAACGCAGCGATTGCCCCGTCGTTTTCGACGGTCAAAGTTAATGGGACGAGGCCGCCGCCGGCGTTTTAAAGACCGCATCGATGGCGGCCTGTGCGCATTTCTCACCGTCGGCGCCCGAAACTCCCATCGCCCCGACCACTTGACCCTCCACAACAATGGGAAGCGCGCCGGGCTGCGGGAAGTCGCGCATGAAGGTGGGCGCGAGGTTCTCGCCGCTGCGAACCATCTTGTTAGTCTCGGAGGTCGGCCGCCTCCAGCGCAAGGCCGATTTGGCCTTCAACAGCGCCGTATCGATCGCATTCATGGGCGCTCCTTCCATGGCGTGAGATTCGATCAGGTTTCCACCCCAATCGAGAATCGCGATGGCCACGACTTGTTTGTTGCGTTCGGCCCATGCCGAGCACGCATCCGCCAGGGCACGCGCACCGGTACTCGAAAGGATCTTGATCTCTTTCGTCATGCCCGTTTTCGCGAGCGTCTGTTGTGCGTTCAAAGATCCGGCCGCTACCAGCGCAAGACCGGCGAAGACTCCCGCAATGGTCAGAGTTCTTTTCATGATGATGCTCCTTAGGCAGGCACGACGGGGTGTTGGTGTTTAGCGCAATTCCTGAATCATTCCGGGAATATTATTGGCGGGCGCCCAATTAAATTCCTTCATGAGCGCGGCCGAAATCTCTTCCTGGCTCTTCTTTTCCCGGTTCATTGTGCGGACGCGCTGCTGGATGAGGACAAACCGATCGCGGGCTTCCGCCACTTGCCCCTTGGTCACCATGGGACCGTGGCCCGGAATCGCGACATCAAAATCCATGCGCAGAATCTGGTCGATCGATTTGGTCCATTCGGTCCAACTGCCGCCGTCGCCGTAGTTGACGATCGGGGGCATGAGCGGATTGGTGGTCAACAAATCGCCCAACACCATGACGCGCTGCGCCGGGAAATATACGGCCGTGTCGCCCGAGGTGTGACCACGGAATTGATAAAGATCCATTTCCTTCGTGCCCAGGTAGAGCCGGGATTGACCGATATAGGTGAGCGCGGGCAGCCACACCGGATTCGCCGCCCTCGCCATGTTCTCGCGATCGTTATTCGAAATGATGACACTCGCGCCCATGGCTTCCAGTTGCGCGGCGCCTTCACTGTGATCGCCATGGTTGTGCGTCAGGACAACATATTTGATCGGCTTGTCGCTGAGCGATTTCACTTTCGCGACCACGTCATCGTGCGCTCGCGCATACTTCGCGTCGATCAGCGCGACGCCATCGCTTCCGAGAACCACCGTGATGTTCCCACCCCAATACCGCAGCGCTTCGGGCGTGACATCGGAATTTTCAATCAGATATATGTCGTCTTTTACCTTCACCAATTTCGGGAGCGCCGGAGTAGGCTGGCCGGGCTGGCCGCCGCGCCCCTGGGCCCAAATCATCGGCGTAAACGCAGACAGCACGAGCGCCGCGCATCCGGCACTCAAGAAGAACGATGACCCTCGAAGTCTCCTGTCCATGCTTTGGTCCATGCTTTTGTCCATGGGCGGCAATGTATCACAAATGAGAGGACGGCATCGGGAACCCGCTCACAACGGTTCGCATGCTTCGCGACGATCGCGCTTCTGTGCCGCCCTGCCTGCCGACGTGATATTCTTTCGTGGAAGAAAGGAATCCGTCAATGGACCCGAAGAAACCAAAGCTGCCCAGTGAGGCCATAGAGCTCTATAACCTTTTCATTCACGACGTAATCAGCCGCCGCGCCTTCGTGGACGGCGTCCAGAAGATGGCGGTGGGCGGCCTGACCGCGGCCGCGATCATCGAAGCGTTGATGCCCAACTACGCGCAAGCGCAGCAGGTCGCAAAGAACGACGATCGCATCAAGTGCAGTTATGAGACCGTTCCCTCCCCACAAGGAAACGGGAGCATTAAAGGATATCTAGTACGGCCCGTCAGCGCCGATACGCGCTCGGAAACCGCTTCGAAGCTTCCCGGAATTATCGTGGTTCATGAAAATCGCGGTCTGAATCCGCACATTGAGGACATCGCGCGGCGCCTCGCGCTGCAGAACTTCATGGCGTTCGCGCCGGATGGACTCACCTCACTCGGCGGTTTTCCGGGTGACGATTATAAGGGCGGCCAGATGTTCGCCAAAGTCGACGGCAAGAAGATGGCCGAGGATTTCGTAGCGGCCGCGATGTGGCTGAAGTCACGCCCGGACTGCACGGGCAAGATCGGAATCACCGGTTTCTGTTACGGGGGCAGCATCTCGAATACGATGGCGGTGCGCCTGGGACCCGATTTGGCGGCGGCCGTTCCGTATTACGGCGGCGTCCCCGGTAACGACGACATTCCGAAAATTAAAGCGGCGGTGCTGGTGCATCACGGCGCGCTGGACACGCGTCTGGCCGCTACCTGGCCCGGTTATGACATGGCGCTGAAGGCTATCAACGTCCCGCACGAAGGCTATATTTACGCCAACGCCGTTCACGGCTTCAACTGTGATGCGACGCCGGAGCGCTACAACAAGGTCGCGGCAGACCTCGCCTGGCAGCGTACGATCGATTGGTTCAACAAATACACGCGCGCCTGACCCCCGTCTTTCCCGGCTGTTGTTCTCGCGGCGGATGTCCTGTACGTCCGCCCGGTTTCTTAGGGTGGTTTCTTAGAAATGAGAGTCACCGTTCTCAGGCGGCTGCCCCTGCGCGCTTCGGCTCCGACAGGATTGCCTTTTCGCGCGGCGCGTTCAAAAGTCTGGCGGTAGCCTGAACCTGTGGGAAACACGGTCCAACTCTTCCGGCTGTTCGCGCGGCCCGCGGCAGCCATGAGCGCCATCCTCGACCAGGGAAGCCTGCTCTTCGCGACGAGCGCGGTGGTTCTGCTTTCGGTCTTCCTCACCTTCAGCCTGGGAGGCGCGCTCTCCATTTTGTCGGCCTTCGCGCCGCTTCTGGCGCTCGCCGTCGTGTACGTTCCCAGTACGCTGGCGGTCGCCACTCTCTTCGGGCGGCTCGGTGGAGTGAGCGCGGTGTTCGCTCGCGATTATTCTTCGCTCCTGACCTGCGCCGCCATGGCCTGGGCCGCCGTCAATATCCCGATCGCCGTGGCCGGCCTCGTTCTGCCCTTTGCGGTGGTTCGAATCGTAGAGATCGCTGCTTATCTGTACTTCGTGGTGCTGATGATCGTGGCCGTCCGAACCGTGTTTGGAACGGAGACGCGCGTGGCGGCGGCCGCAGTGGGCGTCTCGTGGATTCCGCTGCTCGGCGCTGCCTTCGTGTGGGGACCGCTCAGTTTTTTATTGCGCTGGCTCACGTCGCCCTTCGTGCTGCTGTTCGTCTTTTACTATCTGAGGGGCGAGTTTGCGAGTCTGGGTGCGGGCCTGCGCAACCGGCAGCATTTTCAACGCATGCTCGAAGCCGCCGCCGTCAATCCGCACGATGGCGATGCGCAATACCAACTGGGGTTGATCTATCAGCAGCGCCGCCAATACACGGAAGCGATCCGGCGCTTCCAGATGGCCGTTGCAATCGATCCCACGGAGACCGATGCGCATTTCCAGCTCGGACGCATCGCCTTGCAACAAAATCGCTTGAGCGACGCGCGGGAGCATCTGCTAGCGGTCTATGCCCAGGACGAAAAGCATAATTCGCACGAAATTCTAAGAGAACTGGGCGCCTTATACATCGCCACGGGTGAATGGCAGAACGCCCTGCCGCGCCTCGAACTGTATGCCGAGCGCCGGCCCTACGATCCGGAGGGCCTTTATGAGTTAGGCCTCGCGCTCGAACGCACGGGCGATGCCGGACGGGCGCGCGAGATGTACCAGCGCGCTATTGAGGCCGCGCGAACGGCGCCCGTTACCGGCGCCGCTACACCGCGCAATGGAGCCGGCTCGCACAAAGGCAACTGCGAAAATCCCTCGCGCCGTTGTGAACGAAAAGAATGCGATATCGTTGAGAGTTGCTATCGATGGCATGGGAGGTTTTTTATGAGGGGGATCGCGTTTTCCTGTATTCTGGCGAGCCTGGGCGTCGCGGTGTTTTGCGCGCAGAACGTGACCGCGCAGGACGTGGCGATCAGCAACGTCCGCATCATTGCCGGAAACGGAATGGTTGTTCCATCCGGGACGATCGTGGTGCGGGGAGGCAAGATTGTCTCGGCGGGCGCGGGCGCGGTCAGCACGAAGGGTTTGAAAGTCATCGACGCCAAGGGCCTGAGCGCTCTGCCGGGCTTCATCGATGCCCATAAACACATCAATACCGGACCCAACGAGAAAGCGCAGATGCAATCGCTGCTCGAAGCGGGATACACGACCATCCTCTCGGCCGGCGGGCCCGGCGACGGGAACCTGATGCTGCGGGACCATATCGAATCCGGAATGATCAATGGTCCGCGCATTATTCCGTCGGAGCGCATCAATTTGCGCGGCACTCCTGAGGAAGCGCGCGCCGCGGTCCGCGCCATGTCCGCCAAAGGGATCAAGCACACGGGCGAGATCGCGCTCACGCCGGAACCGGGACCGCCGCCGCAGGAAATCGAAGTGCTGAAGGCGGTGGTCGACGAAGCGGCCAAGGCCGGTGTGCAGGTCAACGTGCACGCGGTCAGCACGCCCGCCATGGTCGCCGCGATCGATGCGGGTGTGCGCCGCCTGGTTCACCTGCCGAATAAGGATTGGACGAGCCGGGAAGCCGCGGAAAAAGTGGCCTCGACTGATTCTATCGTTCTGGGACTGATCGCCTTCGGCGCGCCCATCATCGACCGGGAATCCCCGGCGCCAGCGCCGGTTGTGTTTCCGAGAGACAATTCGCCGCGGTTTCGCGACGGCAAAGCGTGGCCTGAGGCGATTGCCGGGGCCAACCGCGATGCGAATGGCAGGGCCATGGGCACTGAGGCCGGGTACACCATCGTGAACGCCCGAACCATATGGGATGCAAGCCAGGGGAAGGCGCTCGGCTATTGCACCGATCAGAACTATGCCGACGAGGTAGTGCTGGAGCACGAATTGAAGTCCTACAGCGTGATGTTTTCCATGCAGGACATTTTCCGGATCATGGGTCCGAACACGGCGGAATACCTGCACATGTCGGACCAGATCGGGACGATTGAACCCGGTAAGCTGGCGGACATCGTTTTGCTCGAGGGAAATCCGCTCGACGGAATCCAATACATGCTGAAGACCAAGGTCGTGCTTAAAGGCGGCAAGGTGGTCGTCGACAAACGCTAACGCGGGCGGCCGCACACTTCCGCTGTCGCGACTGGATGGCGCGGCCTTCACCCGTGAGCTACAATCGGGCCCTTCATGGACTGCCCCGATCCGAAATCAGAAGAGTGGCGGGAGGCGGCCAGAGAAGCTCGCAGGGATTGCGAAGACGCCATCACGCAACGGAACGCGCACGGGCGCGAACATGGATGCTGAAAAATTCCTCAGCCGCTATACTGAGGTACCTCATGGCGAAAGCAGATTGCGCACAAAAAATAGCACTCCTGGAAGAGGTTCAAAAAGCCATGGGTGCGCTCATGGCGATTCACAACGACGAGATGGCGGCGCTCCTCAGGGAGGACTTCAAAGAGATCGCGCAGCTCCGCAGGAAACTTGCCGCCGCCCGCGACCGCAAGGCGAATGCGATTGATTTATATCGGGAGCATGTCGAGACGCACGGCTGCTAAGAATTCCTCCACGCAGATTTAGCAGCCTCCTTGCTTCCTGCTCGCCGAAAGCGCGTTGTATAATCCGCCTATGCCTAAAAAGGGTCCGCCTACAGAGAGTGCGATGATTCGCCGGGCTTTTCTCGGAAGCAGCGTTCTGGGGATGAGCGGAGCGGCCGCGCTCCTCAACTCCGCTACCGCGTTCGCGGCGCAGACCTCCAACGCGCCGAAGACGTCCGGCATCAAAGTCGAAAAAGACGTGGTGGTGGGCAAAGGCGGAGACGTCGAGCTCCATTGCGACATTTACCGGCCGCCCGCCGGGACCGAAAAACGCATGGCGCTGGTGCATTTTCACGGCGGAGGGTTCGCGCGCGGAAGCAAGGAAGCCATCGCGGATCAGGTGATGCCGATCACGGCCCGCGGCTACGTGTCGATCGCCGCGCAATATCGCCTGAGCGGTGTGGCGAGATGGCCTTCGCAAATCGACGACGCGAAGACGCATATTCGCTGGGTGCGCGCCCACGCCGCGTCGCTCGGCATCGATCCCCAGCGCATCGCGATCGCCGGGCATTCGGCGGGAGGGCACATCGCGCTCTTCACGGCCGGCCAGCCCGACGCCGAGCTGGCTGCGTGCGTTGCGTTCTATCCGCAGACGGACATACGCAACAACGCACCGGTGCTCCTGCCGCCCGGCAGCGGAGACGACGCAATCAATGACGCGAGCCCCATCACTCACATCAAGCCGGGCTATCCGCCTACGGTTATCTTTCACGGACTGTCGGATGTTACGATTCCACCCGAGAACAGCGAGCATCTGTTGCAGGTGTTGCGCGACGCCAAGGTTCCCTCGGAGCTCCACACCTTTGCGGGTGTCCCGCACGAGTTCGATCAGCATCCGGAGTTTGCCGAGTCCTGCGCCGCGCTCACGGATTTCTTTCTGGAACGGGAGATCCTGCATCCGCGTACGTATCCGCCCTTCGCCCCCGGTGGTGGACGCGGCGCCGCCCGTTGACCGCGATTCGCAAGGGATACCGGCAACGACGTTCGCGCGGAAAGTTACCGGCGGGCGGCAAGGTCCAATCCAAACGAAGGTTTACCGCTAGTCCCCGTAATTTTAATGGGGATTTCCGCGCCCGCGGTCTTCTTCGCGAAAAACGGGTCCACGGCTTTCAGCACAAATGATTTGAAACCGGTAGTCGCTTGCGAAAGCTTCGCCTCCAACTCGGCGGTTCCATGAAATTCGATTTGCTCGTCGGCCAGCTGATAGCGTCCCGAAAGAGCGATCCGGACGCCCGGAACGCGGAAAGTGAGATCTCGAAGGGTCATGACGCCACGGTCGAGCCGGAACGCGCCGCCGAAGTCCGAAGCCACGGTATCGGTGGGAGGCGCCTCGGGTTCACCGCGGCCGCCATGGCTTAATTTATTCACTCTTTCCTGGATATTGAGTTGACTGAAATGTGCGGACGCGACCTGGAAAGTTCCCTCAAACTTCATTTTTTGAGTTACCTCAACGTCGCCCGGAGGGATCACGAGTTTGGCGTGAAACTTGACCGCTCCGGTCATGGTTGGCGTCGGCCCCTTCATTCCCAGCCGCAGCATGTCCTCGAGCCGTCCGTCGTCCACGGTCACATCAAGCGAAACGGTCTTGCCTTTTTCGCCCGGCATTCCGACGATGCCCCCGCGCGCGATCGCGGACGTCCCGCCGAATCGGGCAATCACCGGCTGCAGAAATGTGTTGCCGTCGGTTCCGTCGACGACAGCCTGAAATTCCGTCGTCAGGTGAACGGGGTTACCGCCCACCTTCGTCGCGAAATCCGGCGTGTCGGTCTGTCCCTGCGCTTCGATCCGGTCAAGGACTCCGCGGTACGTGCCTTGCGAGGAAAGTTTTCCTGAAATGCCGGGAAACACGGACAGATCCGCATTCTGAAAGGAATAGCTGCCTTGCACCGGCGTATCGCCCGGTTCCTCGGTCCGCCACGGCCCGAACTTGCCCGTGCTTTCGATATCCCCCGGTGGCTTGGCATTCCTCAAGGTCGCGCGAAACGACATCGGAGACGACGCGCTCGCGCCCGTCAGCCGCAGCTTGCGGATCTCCCAAACCAGCGGTTCCTTGGAAGGATCGTTGGGAAGGGTTTTTAAAATCGTGCCGTCCGCGACAATTTCATCGATGACGAAGCCGCCGACGCCGCTGAACTTCGGCGACGCTGGCTTCTTTTCCTCCGGCGGGCGTTCGTCCTTGGGCGGCACCTGAATTTCCAGGCCCTCCAACCGTACTTGCGGGACGTGTCCGGAAAGCAGCGTCAGCCAACCCGCATCGGCCGAGAGCCTCCGGATCGACAGCAGTGGCGGGAGATCTCTCCGTCCCCGAAAGCGCAGAATCACGTCGCTCCCCGTCGCTTGAAACCGGGGGAATACGCGAACGTCCAAAGCTTTTATTTCGACCTGGCTGGCAAAGCTTTGCTCGAGGCCATGGATGATTCGCCGCCGAGCGATCTGCGACAAGGTTCCATTGAATATCCAGAGCGCCGCGCCGGCCAGGAGCACGACCGCGATCGCAATCGCCGCAGCCTTCCGTATCATCTTTGAAGTGTCGACGCTCACCGGGCGACGTGAGAGCAATCGAGTCGCCGAAGATCGCTGCGGATTACTTTAGCGGATCACAAACTTACTTTGGCAAAACGCAAACAAGAAGAGCTCGTCGTCCGGCATCGCGCGAACTGCACGCAAAAAAGGCCACAGGACCGCGTAGTTTTTACAAGGGCAAAAGCTAAGCCGCCCGTTGAGAATCACAGAAAAATCGCGATTTCCGAATATGGTGCGCAATTTGCTTACGTCGTTGCGTGGTACCAGAAAGGATTTGAAATGCTGTATTACGCATTGGTTTTCCTGCTCGTCGCACTGGTTGCCGGATTTCTGGGCTTCGGCATGGTGGCTTTCGCCGCCGCTGAAGTGGCCAGGATTTTCTTTTTCGTGTTCCTGGTCCTGTTCCTCCTGAGCTTTGTTTCTCACCTGGCGCATCGTTAATGGTGCAGGCTCGTGGAGAAACGCGGGCGCGCTTCAGGCGCCCGCCTGCGCCGCCAAGGCTCCCACCACTGCAGTGTTCGAAACGAGTGTTTCCGGAAGGCCGTGGCGTTCCTGCAAATAGCTTGGGCTGTTATAGGAAATCCAAACCTTTCGGTCCGCATCTTCGCGTATCAGGATCTTGAGCGGTAGATCGATGGCGCTATGTGGAGCCGCTAACATGAGCGGAGTGCCTGCCTTCGGGCTTCCAAAAATCAAAAGTTTGGTCGGGGGCATCGTGAGGCCCGCCTTCTCGGCTTCCCCGCTGTGATCGATTTCCGCAAACAGGGTGATCCCTTTGGCCTGAAGCAGCGCCTTGAGTTTCTCAACCGTCTGATCCACGGAGCGATGGCTCGGGATTTCGATGATTCCGCTGTCCGCTAAACTCACATTTCCCTCCTGCTGAAGCAATCGAACTCGCACTGGTTCGCTCGTGATCAGCCTTCACAAGGAGCTTCCGAAGAAATGCGGGTTTCTGTCAAGGCGTTTGACAAGTCCCGCGGCCTGCGCATAGGATGCGATTTTGCGCGCGACACATTTTTGCGCGAGACACGGAGGACGAACGGGAATGATCTTCAAGCAAGGTACCGTGGTCGCACTCTGTGCGCTTGCAGCGCAGCCAGAATCCGGCAAACGGGGTTAGAAAGAGCGACGTGAGTTCCCACCGTGAGCGTATGCTTGCATCATGCGCGCGATTCTAAGGATTCTCGCCGTCATCATCTGGCTTGCGGTAGCGTTGATGGCATTCGTCGCGTGGAACCTATGGAGTCGTGGGCATTTTAGCCAAGTTACGCCTGACTTCGCTGGAGTCACCAAGATGCTGGAATTGGCGCTCACGCTAGTTCTCGGTCCCGTTGCAGCCATACAACTATGGCAACTCCAAGAAAGTGGACGAAGACTTTCCCTGTTCCTTTCGCTCTTCGCGATAGCGGATCTGCTTGTTTCATCGTTCCTCTCCCCGAAAGTAGGAGCTGCCTCGGGCGTTTTGGTTGGCATTGCGGCCAATGCCATTTTTTCCGCGCTATTGCTCTCGCCACAAGCGCGGCATGCTTGTCGGGAGTCAGATGCTACGATCCATATTCAAACCTGACCACTGCCCAGTAAGCTCCCCGCTTGACGCCGACGAAAGGGATCAGCATACTGTGTTGAGCTTTGCCCCGGAAGCGGCGGCGGAGCGAGACCAAGGGGCAACAGGAAAGTGACACCACAACACAAACCAGAGGACCAGTTCATGAGATCGCGCCGGGAGTTGTTGCAAGGCTTCGCCGCGGCTGGGGCCGGCGCGCTGCTGGCCGGCGAGACGCTCCACGCGCAGGCGAACCAGAATGACAACAATCGCCGCATCGACGTACACCATCAATATTCGTTCGCCAAGAGCGGTGTCTACCCGACGCCGCCCGCTGGGTGGACGCCCGAGAAGTCGCTGGAGCAGATGGACAAGTTCGGCATCCAGACGGCAATTCTTTCGACGGCGGGCTACGGCGACGAGGTTTACGACGGGTCGGAGAAAGGTAACACGCTCGCTCGAAAATCAAACGAATACGCAGCCAAGCTGGTGGACGAGCATCCCAAGCGATTCGGGTTCATGGCCATTCTGCCGTTCGGGAACGTGGATGCGTCGCTGAAGGAAATCGAATATTCCTTCGACAAGTTGAAGTGCGACGGCGTTGGGTTCCTCAGCAATATTTACGACAAATGGCCCGGCGATCCGGTCTACTTCCCGGTCTTTCAGGAACTGAACCGGCGCAAGGCCGTGACGTTCATTCATCCCTTCGTGCCCAAGTGCTGTCGCGGGCTGGTGAAGGGTGTGCAGGACTACGTGGTGGAATTCGACTTCGACACCACGCGCGCGGTCACCAGCCTTCTGTATAACGGAGTCCTCTCGAAGTGCCCCGACATGAAAGTGATCGTGAACCATTCCGGCGCGGCGGTGCCCGTGCTGTCAGGTCGCATCAAGGATCGGGTGCCGGGCGACGAAAGCCGCGATCATCGCGACACGGAACGCGAAGGGAAGAACGCCAATATTCCGAACGGCGTCTTTTACGAATTGAAGAAGCTGTATTACGAATGCGCCCACGCGACCTATCCGACGTCGTTCAAGGCGCTCCTGGAGTTCGCGCCGCACGATCATATTATGTTCGGCACGGATTATTCGGCCGAACCGATGGAGAGCACGGTGCGCCAGTGGGACGCCGCGAAGCTGCCCGCGGCCCTGCAACGCGCGATCAATCGTGAAAACGCGGAGAAGCTGTTCCCGAAATTTAAGAGTTAACGCGGTTTTAAAGGATCCATGCTTATGACAAGCGATCGTAATACGATATCCCGGCGAGACCTTTTAACCACGCTGGGGGCGGGCGCTGCGCTCGCCGCGACGAAAACAATATCGGCCCAGGGTGGAAATCCCCGGCGCATCGACGTGCATCATCATTATGCCCCGCCGCCCGAAGGAGGAAACACGAAGAAGGGCGGAGGTACCGTGTGGACGCCGGCGCTCGCGCTGGAGCAGATGGACAAACACGGTATCGAGACCACGGTTTTTTCCCGACCCACCGGCGACTCCGAGGAAGGCGGTGAGAAGGCGCGCACGTTCTGCCGCCGTTCCAATGAGTACATCGCGAAAGTGGTCAGCGATAACAAAAAGCGGTTTGGATTTTTCGCGGTGATTCCGTATTCGGATACCGAAGGCGCGATCAAGGAGCTTGAATACGCCTACGAGACGTTGAAGGCCGATGGCGTCGGGCTCATGAGCAGTATCGGCGACAAATGGCCGGGCGATCCCGCCTTTGAAGAAGTGTTCAAGGAGCTCAACCGCCGCAAGGCGATTTTGTTCCAGCACCCCTTCACGTCCGCTTGCTGCCGGACCCTGATTCCGGGCGGCGAAGGTTCCGTCGAGCGCGATTTTGATTCGACGCGCGCCGTAACGAACCTGCTCTATTCGGGGACGCTCTCGCGGTACCCGGATATCCGCTACATCATCAACCATTCGGGCGCGGACGTGCCCGTCGAAGCCGGGCGCATGAAGGACCGGGTTCCCGGATTTTCCACCTACGGCGGCAAGCCGCTTTCGAATCACGATGGACGAACCGAGAAGATCCCTAACGGCGTCTTCTATGAATTGAAAAAGCTGTATTATGAATGCGCGCACGCGGCGTACCCGGCGGCCATGGCCGCCCTGACGGCTTTCGCTCCGTCCACTCAATATTTATTCGGAACCGATTGGCCCGCCGAGCCGATGGAATCCACGCTCGACGAGCTCCCGAAGAACAACCTTTCGCCGCAGGTCATGCAGGCTCTGAATCGCGGCAACGCGGAAAGGCTGTTCCCCAGGTTTAAGAGCTGAGCTCTGTCAGATCCCTCGACTTCGCTCGGGATGACGAGTGTTGTCAGTGAGGACGGGTGTTGTGAGTGATGACGGGTGATGTCAGTATAGGCGAACTTTGAAACGGGGAGGCTAGCGGATGGAAAATCGAAACGCGTCCCGACGAGACGTTCTGAAGACGTTTGCGTGCGCCGGAGCCGGTGCGCTGCTGGCGACCGAAGGAACGCGCGCCCAGGGATCTCCCGGCGCGATTGACGTGCACCAGCACTATCAGGCTCCGTTCGCGGGCGGGGACAGCGGACGCTGGTCCGTTTCGCACGTGCTGGAGTTGATGGATGAGAATGATATCGCAACCGTAATCATTTCGGGCGGATCTTACGGGGATCAGGTCTACACGGGGACTGAGGCGGGACGAACGATGGCACGCAAACTCAATGACTACGCGGCCAAGATCGTGAGCGACCATCCCAAACGGTTTGGATTTTTCGCGGTGATTCCCTTCCCCGACGCCGACGGCAGCCAGAAAGAGATTGAATATTCTTTCGACACGCTGAAAGCCGACGGCTTCGGGCTCCTGAGCAGCATCGGCGATAAGTGGCCGGGCGACCCGGCTTTTCTGCCGCCCTTTCAGGAGCTCAATCGGCGCAAAGCGGTCGGCTTCATCCATCCTTATGTGCCGAAGTGCTGCCGCGATCTGATTCCCTCGGGCGAGGCCTCGGTGGAACGGGATTTCGATACCACTCGCGCCGTCACGAATCTGCTTTACTCGGGAACGCTCTCGAAGCTCCCGGATATCCGCTACATCATCAATCACTCCGGCGCCGCCGTGCCGGTGATGGCCGGACGCATTAAGGACCGCGTTCCGGGAGCGTCCAGCTACGGGGCCAAACCGCAAACCGCGGGCATCACGCCCAACACTCCGAAGGGCGTGTTCTACGAGCTGCAGAAGCTCTATTACGAATGCGCGCACGCGGCGTATCCGGCCGCGATGGCCGCGCTGATGAAGTTTGCTCCGCCCTCCCAATACTTGTTCGGCACGGATTTCCCGGCCGAGCATCCCTCTTCCACCCTCAAGGAGCTGAAGAGCTTGGATCTGCCTCCCGATATCTTGAAGGGCTTGTACCGCGGGAACGCCGAAAAGCTATTTCCCCGTTTCAAAGCCTGATCGGAGCCGACGCGGGTCACGCCTGTCGCAGATGCGGCCTGCCCCGGTACGCACGCTCATGATTATGTTAGGGTCGAAGCGAGAGTTCTTGGAGAAAGGGGACCTCGTGAATCGATCTGCCGCCCGATTTTATCTCGTTCTCATCTCTCTGGCGATTTCCTCTTTCGCAAGCGGTCAATCGAAGGATTCACCAACGAAAGAAGCCCAGACCAGAGATCGCCGCCTGGAGGAGGCCAGGACCGACATCAGGCTTTTGAAACAGGTGGTAGCCGAGCAGGCTCGCCGGATCACGGAGCTGGAAAAAGCGGTGAAAACGCTGCAAGCGGCCGCCGGGAACACGGACAAGCGCGCGGAGGATCGCGAGAAAGCCGATCGCGAGAAAGCCGCAGTCCGGCCGTTTAGCGGCCCAGCCTGGCAAAATCCTTTCGCCTGGACGCAAATAAGAATGGGCATGTCACGCGCCGCAGTCGAGGACATTTTGGGACCTCCGACAACCGCCGATTCCGTACTCGACTATCAAACGCTCACGTACAAAGGCGAAACGGCCGGAGGAGTGATGCTTTCCGCAACCATAAAATTCACCGACGATCGGGTTTCGGAAGTGATTCCTCCGGCGTTCTAGCGCGTCTTTTTTCCAACTTCTCGCCTGCGGCTTCCTCCCCGGGATAGGTGACCTTGGTTCCTTCGATCCGCGCCCACGAAGGAAAATGATGCACCTGCGATCGCGTAGCGCTGACGATCTCGCAGACCTCAATTCCGCGTGCCAGCAGCGCGTCCGCGATCAGGGAGCGATGACAGCGCCACGGTACGGCTTCGGCGCACATGATCGCAGTTCGTTCGGATTCCGCGAGTTCTATCAGAGCGTCCAGGTTCCGTTGGAACTCCTCGGTCTGCATGTAATCGGCAAAGCCCCGGAAACTGGCGTTGCGCCACCCCGTGTTCGGAGAATCCGCGCGCGCATGACGGAACCCGCCCAACCCGGGCATATAGCGGTAATGGAGCCGGGCTGAATGCAGGCTGGCGGAAAGTTCACTGCGGTTGAACTGCGGATTGTGCCGTGAGCGCGGAATCGTGCGCACATCCACCAGCCGGCTTACACCATGCGCTTTCAGGATTTGAATGAACTCCTTGGCGGACCGCGTGGAGTGCCCGATCGTCATGACCAGCAGGCGAGAAGAAGAAGCGTCCCGGATGTCGGACATATTCAGTTCGCGCCGCGCGAGCGAGACGACGGCCTGCGGGAATGGGTTCCCAGGCCCGGCGTTCAGGTGCTCGCCGTTCAGTGCCCCGCGGCCTTGATCTTTGCCATCTTTTCTTCGAATTCCACTTCCCGCGCGGCCGAGAACTGGTTGAAGATTTCGCGATTGATCGCGAGCTTGGGATTCGCACGCAGGGCGGCCATGCGCTCATAAATCGTGCCCGACGGCTGATTTAAAACACCGCCCCACGCGTAAATTCCCAGCTCCAGATATACATCCACGGGGTAGAGCTTTTTAAACGTTTCGAAGGTGTGACGGACCGAGGCTTCGGTAATGAATCCGTTGGTGGTCAAATCGTCGGGATATTCCCAGCAGCAAAATTCAACGACCTTGTAATCCCGTCCGCCGTCGCGCACCGTATACGCGAACGTCGTAGAAGACGGACTGTGACCGGGGATCAGGTACGTGGTCACCGCGAGCGGTCCCACTTTAACCACGTCACCATCAAACAGCGCCCGATCCACATGCGCCGGCGGATATCCGGCCGGTCCCCGACCGCCCCCTTTCGCATTGGGGTCCGGAGGACGCGGGATGGCGGGCGGGTTGAACATACCGTGCTCGACGTAGGGAACCTCGCCAAATCCCGCCATCAGCTGCGCGCCCGATTTTTCCTTGAAGTAAGCCGCGCCGCCCGACTGATCGCCATGATTGTGATTGAGAAGGATGGCCTTGATGTCGGAAACCTTGAAGCCCATTTTCTCGATGTTCTTCTGCACCGAATCGGTGGAAGCGGCGGAGCCCGAGCCCATGAGGATATGGCCCTGTGGCGAGGTCAGCAAAAACACTTCTCCATTGCCGTTGCCGACAAAGTAGAGATTTCCGAGGATCTTAAAGGGCTCGTTCGGACCGGTGCTGTCCATGATCTGCTTACGGACTTCGAGCGATTTCTCGGCCATCGCCTTTCCAAGCTCGGCCTGCTTCGCGGTGAACGGTGCATAGGGAGCTTGGACCTGCGCGACCGCGCACGACGCACCCGCAATGAGAATGGCGATGCCAACGTTCCGTCTCATGATTTCATGTGTTCCTTTATACGCTGTATTGAACCTACTAAAGAGGCGCGTGTCGTAATATAGCAGGGCTCAAGAGCGTGCACAACGCTGGGGTCCGGATCCGGCGGCGGATGGCCGGCGAGCGAAATGTCCCGCGATACTCCGTATGCGTAGCTTTGACGCGCACCCTTTGACACCGCAGGTACCCAATGATAGAGTCTACGGGAAGTTGACCGGGAGTGAAGCCAGCGCCACTGCGAATACAAGGAAGATCCAGATGAAAAAGACCTATTTCTATTTGTTGGTAAGCGGCCTTGCCGGGCTCGGTCTGGCCGCGACGATCTTCGGGCAGGGTCGCGGCGGCGGCGGTGCGCCTTTGCAGCGCCTTGCGCCCTCCGATAAAAAGTTCGATCCTCACGATCTGGCTGGCATCTGGACCCGCAGCAACACGCTCCTCGGCTGGGGCGGCGGTTCGACGTGCCCGGATTGCGGCGACCGCGGATTCGGCAACGACACGCCTCCGTTTACGCCGCTCGGCCAGAAGTTGTTCGACGCGAACAAGCCGTCATATGGACGCTTGCTCAACACCCCGGACGCCGCCGCGCATCCGGAAGAACACATCGGAAGACGCCGGGCGGTTCCTCCGGCCAACGGAACGGACCCGTATCAATACTGCAATCCGATGGGCGTTACGCGCGCGTTGATCTATCCGGATCCTATCGAATTCGTCCAATTGCCGGACCGCCTTTATCAACACTACATGTGGGGCTATGGGATCCGCCCGATCTGGCTGGATGGCCGCAAGCTGCCGGACGATCCAGACCAGCCGCGCTGGTGGGGCTATTCGGTGGGGCATTGGGAAGGCGACACGCTGGTGGTGGAATCCACCGGCCACGATTCGCGAACCTGGATCGACCACTTCGGGTATCCGCATAGCGAACAGATGCATCTGGAAGAGCGTTATCGCCGGACCAATTACAATACGCTCGAGCTGAACTGGACCATCACCGATCCCACCGTCTACACGAAGCCGTGGGTGGGCCAGACGAAGCGATTCCATCTGGTGACGAACATCAAGACCGTGGATGGCTTTCAGGGAATGCTCGAAGACGTGTGCGCCCCGGCGGATGAGGTCGATCAGTTCGACAAGCGCATTCGCGATCCAGCGGGCGCAAGACCGTAGCGGCCGCGCTCGCGGGCGTTGACGAGGAAACGAGTCAAGAGGGACAGGCAGCCTGTTCCTCTTTTGATTTTACGGATGCCTACTGGAGCGCGGCCGGCTTTTTCAGCTTTGGCCGGCCGTCTTTGAGGCTGGTATAGACGGCTTCGACGAACATGTTGGTGGTCCAATCGCCGGAGTTCGCGCCGTAACGTTCGTCGTAGTCGGCGGTGAGACGGGCGGCCTGGACCTGAGCGAGCGTCGCGCCGCCCGCGATCATGGCCTGGACGCGGTCGCGAATGACCGCGAGCATATCGCGGTATTCGGAAACCTCGTACTCGTCGCAGATGCGGCCATGGCCGGGAATGATCATCGTTCCGCCTTCGCCTTCGTGCTTATAGACGGTCTTGTCCAGAATGTTGTTCAACGCGTCGATCTCGCCGAAAATGCTCCCGCCATTTTTGACATCGATGAAAGGATATTGGGTGGTGGTGAAGATATCGCCTGTTGCGATCACGTCGGAGCGGCGGAAATGGACGATGGTGTCGCCGTCGGTCGAGGCATTGGGCTCCCAGAAAACTTCGATGGCTTCATCGTTATAGTATTTGCGGCGGCGCCCTTCGAGGAACGTATCGCTCGGCCAGCCGTCGGACGGCGTAGGCGCTGCTTTTCCGGTGGGCGCGCTCATACGGTTCAACACATTCTGATGCGCGATAATCGTCGCTCCCACGCCGGCGTCGGCAAAGGCTTGCGCTCCCGAAGAAAAGAAGGAACCAAGAACGCTAGGATCCGCGCCCGCCGCGCGCACTCTAACATTTCCGCCCGTATGATCGGGGTGGAAGCTGGTGCTCACGATGAACTGGATGGGCTTGTCGCCCACCAGCTTCTGGATCGCCGCGGCGACCTTATCCGCAAGCTTGCCCGAGCCCGTGTCGACCACGAAGGCGCCCTGCTCGCCGGTCTGCACGGCTACGTTCGCGCCGTCGCCGATCAGCAAATATACGTTGCCCTGCACCTGAAGCACGTGAATTTCGCCATCATGCGGCGTGGGATCGAGCGCTTTGCTCGCGTGCGGAGGCCCGGCGGAAGGCGCCAGTTCCGCGTTGGCGGCAGCGTCCTGGCCTGCCGGGTCCTTAATTTTCGCCATAAATTCCGGGTAGGTTGTTTCGGGACCTCCGAGAGCGGCGATCAGCGGAATCTTGTACTTTTCGGAGAACTCTTTCAAATAGGGGTTCTTCCCGTACAAATAATTCGGCACTTTGTCGAGCGGACGTCCGATCACCTGCTCGCCGTCGTCGCAAGCGTAGAGCCAGGCATCGGGATTGCGAGTGAGACGGGCCATGTCCGTGGTGCGCATGATCGGTTCGCTTAAGTACACGGGGTCGGTCAAAACGGAAACATAGGTGATCCGATCTCCGTGGCGGATGAAATGCTCCACCAGCGTGGCTTGATCGCTCTGCGTCATGCCGTTGGCCTTAAGCCAGTTGCGTTTCATGTGCGTCGTATAGACAGTGAGCACGTTGCCATCGTACTTGCCGGTGGCGAATCCGAGAAACGTATGCGGCGCGTAGGCGGGCGGGTGAGGACGGCCGTCCATCCAGATGGTGCGCGTGCCCTCGGTGATCTGGCCGTACATCTTGATGGAGATCAGCTTCTGTGTATAAGGATCGCGTTCCTCCCAGAAACGATAGTTTCCACCGCCATGCAGGAGGAAGTGAGGACTATACTGCGCGCACTGCTGCTGCCGTTCGGTCATTCGCGAAGGGTCCCACGTGAGCGCGTACATGCGGCCGGCTTCGTTGAGCGGGTAGCCGCCATAAGCCACGAGCGGAATCGTCGCGTTCGAATCCGTTCCCTGATAGACGTTAAACCAGGCCCCCGAGATATCGAGTCCGGAAGATTGCGACTGGCCAAGAGCCGCGGAAGTCAGAACAACGGCCGCGCCCCAAAGCATGAACGTACCTGGTCGAATCATCGTGGATCACGCTCCTTAAACTTCTTCAGATGATACTGGACGGAGCTGTGCTACGCAATGGTGAAGGCGGAAGCTACAACGTCGCGATGACTTTGGGCTTATTATCCTCGCCGTCTGCGCTTTCGCATTCGGCGCAAGTGATCTGCTTGGTTTCGCAGTAATAGCGCTTCCCAATCTGGCGAGTGAGATCGCGCATGGCGGAACGCAACGCGGATTCACTGTGGAACCATTCGCCGTACTCCGGCGCGCCGGTAAACGGAACGACCTTCGCGCGATAGAGGCAACCGTGATTGTGCTTTTTCGGATCCGCGCGATCCACCATATCCGGCGCGTGTTGCGAGTATTTCATGATGTACGCCTGACTGTCACGAGCGAGGCGAAGCGGCTAACTGACGACTACGGTTGCATTCGCAACAATAGTGGCTATCGTCGCTCGTCGGGCGTGCGACCGGATTGCGTGGATCCTTGCTATCGCATCGGAGGCACTTGCCGTGCCGCCGGCTTCGGCCAGCCGGATAATACTGGCATCGTTCTGTTTCTAGTTTGCATACATCGCAAAACTCGGGCTTCGCGTTAGTCATTTGAAAGTCATCCAAAAAACGGACGACGCCGCCATCGCATCGGCCAGCTTGTTTCGAACGGCGCGATGGCTGTTCCGTCGCCGGAATCATCGCGTTTGCTAACGAAACCAGTACTTCTCATCCGAAGCACTCGATGCTTTCTTTCCAAGTGACTCCCCTGTGTTTGCAAAAGGGGCGATTCGAGGCAGAATCGGTTTCTCTGTCAGGAAGGGCGGAACTACGACTACAGGCTCAGTATAGCAGGCTTCCCCGGAACCCCTGGCGCCGGAGATATCGCCGACCGGCCTGGAACCTGCCGGAGCGTCTCGAAGTTACTTTCGGACCGGCTCGAACCTACTTTCGGACCGGGGGCTTCGGGCGGCCTTGTTTCAAACTGGTGTACACCGCTTCCACGAACATGTCCGTGGTCCAGGCGCCCGAAGTCGCGCCGTAGCGGTCGTCGTAGTCGTAGGTGAGCTGAGCGGCTTTCACTCGCTCCAAAGTGGCTCCCGTGTCGATCATCGCCTGCACGCGATCGCGGATGATAGCGAGCATGTCCCGGTACTCGGAGACTTCGAATTCATCGCATACCCGCCCGTGCCCGGGGATGATGAGCGTTCCCCCTTCCTCCTCGTGCAGATAAACCGTTTTGTCCAGAATATTGTTCAGGGCGTCGATCTCGCCCTGCAGGCTTCCGCCGTTTTTGAGATCGATGAAAGGGTATTGCGTGGTGGTGAAGATGTCGCCCGTGACGATCACGTCCGAGCGCCGGAACTGCACGATGCTGTCGCCGTCGGTAACGGCGTTGGGTTCCCAGAACATTTCGATGGCTTCTCCGTTATAGGATTTCCGCCGGCGTCCCTGAAGAAACGTGTCGGTGGGCCAGCCTTCGGAGTTTGTGGGCGCTGCCTGGCCCGTGGGCGCGCTCATCCGGTTCTGAACATTCTGGTGGGCGATGATCGTCGCGCCGACCCCGACATCGGCATTATTGCCGGCGAAGAACGATCCCGGCAGACTGGGATCCGCGCCGGCTGCGTGAAGGCTCGCGTTTCCTCCTGTATGGTCGGAGCGATAGCTGGTGTTCAGGATAAATTGAATCGGCTTATCGCCCACCATCTTGCGGATTGTGGCAATCACCTTATCGGACAAGCGGCCTGCGCCGGTGTCCACCAGGAGCGCGCCCTGATCACCGGTCTGCACGGCTATGTTGGCTCCGTCGCCAAGCAGCATGGAAACATTTCCCTGAACGTGCATGACGTGAATTTCGCCGTCGTTCGGCTCCTCGGAAAGCATCTTACTCACATGCGCGGGGCCGGGCGTGGGAAACAGCTTTGCCTTGGCAGCCGCTTCCGCCGCGGCGGGATCCTTCAACCGGGCGACGTATTCCGGATACATGGTTTCGGGTCCGCCGAGCGCGGCGAGCAACGGAACTTTGAATTTATCCGAGTATTCGCGAAGGTACGGATGCTGACCGTATAAGTAATGCGGGATCTTATCGTCGGGACGGCCCACGATCTGTTCGCCGTCGTCACACGCGTAGAGCCACGCGTCGGGATCTCGCGTGGCGCGCAAAAGCTCGGTGCTGCGGATCAGCGGCTCGGACAGGTAGACCGGATCGGTGACCACAAAGGTGAAGGTGATGCGGTCCCCGTGCCGTATGAAATGTTCCACCACGGTTGTCTGATCGCTTTGCGGCAAGCCGTTTCTGCGAATCCACGCACGCTTGAGGTGGGTCGTGTACACGGTCAGAATGTTGCCTTCATACTTACCCGTCGAAAATCCCATCCACGTGTGTTGCGCCCACGCGGGCGGGTGCGGACGCCCGTCCATCCAGATGGTGCGGTTGCCCTCGGTGATCTGGCCGTACATCTTGATCGCAATCAGCTTTTGCGTGTAGGGATCGCGGTCCTCCCAGAAACGAAAGTTCCCACCTCCGTACAGAAGAAACTCCGGCGTGTAAGCCGAGCACTGCTGCTGACGAATGGTCAGGCGCGAAGGATCCCAGGTAAGCGCGTAGATGCGGCCCGCATCGTTGATGGGAATTCCGGGATATTCGCCGAGCATGCCGTTGGCGGTCCGCGAGGTCTCCTGAAAAATAACGTCGAACCAGGAACCCGTGATGTCGATCCCGGAGGATTGCGCGCTCTGCGCATAGCCGCTCACGCCCGCCAGGAGAGAAGTAACGATCGCGGCGAGCCGCGAAATATTTCGGGTATCCATGATGATGGCTCCTCTTTACAAACCCCGTTGGTTCATAAATCATACTCGCCGCGGCTTTCTTGAACAAGGGAGCGCCCGGGCTAGACACCGATTTTGCTCTGATGTATGCTAAGCCCTGGACAAAATAGTCCTACCGGAGAAACCAGTGAAACGCACACTTTTCGCAGTCATTCTTGGAGCCGGGCTGATGATCACGAGCGGCTCGCTTTTTGCTCATCACTCTTTCGCGGCCACGTACAAGGAGGCGGAAACTCAAAAGATTGAGGGGAATGTCGTTCAGTTCCTGTTCCGCAATCCGCACTCGTTTCTGCACGTGGACGCTCCCGACGAGAAGGGCGTGATGCAGACGTGGGCGATCGAATGGGGCGCGGGAGGACAACTGGGCCGCCAGGGCGTAACGCGCGACAGCCTGAAGCCGGGCGATCACATCATCGTGGTCGGCCAGCCGGGCCGCAATCCCGAAGATCACAGGATGCGTCTGGTGAGCATCGTACGTCCGGCCGACGGCTGGAAGTGGGGCGGGACGTTCGACTAGTCCGGCGACAGCGCGCGGTTGGTCCGGCCGGCTCCATCGCCGCGTCCGGCTTTCATGGTGTGAGAAGGGATATCTGGTCATGTTGGTAGCGCGGTGGATGTGGAAGGCGGCGATTGTATCCGTGCTCGCGGCGGGAAGCTTGAGCGCGCAAGGGCGAGGGGGCCGCGGCGCCCAGCCCACTCGCACTCCCAAGGAAGCCGCTCCCGTGGATCTGACTGGATATTGGGTCTCCGTGGTGACCGGTGACTGGCGCTTCCGCATGGTGACTCCGCCGAAAGGCGACTATACCAGCATGCCGATGAACCCGGCCGCCCGTAAAATCGCCGACGGCTGGGACCCCGCCAAGGACGTGGCGGCGGGCGAGCAGTGTAAAAGCTACGGCGCTCCAGCTTTGATGCGCGTTCCCGGGCGGCTCCACATTACATGGCAGGACGATCAGACGCTGAAGCTCGAGATGGATTCGGGTCAGCAGACGCGCCTGTTCTATTTCGGAATGCCGCAGAGCCAGGGCGGCGACTGGCAGGGGGTCTCGCGAGCATCGTGGGAATTCATGCCGGGGACGATTACGGCAACGGATGGAGCGCGCACGGGCCTCGGATCTGTCGACGGCCGCGCGGGATCCTTAAAGGTAGTCACGACGAATTTCAAGGCCGGCTATTTGCGCAAGAACGGCGTCCCCTACAGCGAAAAGGCCGTGTTGACTGAATATTTCGACCGCGTCGCGGAGCCCAACGGCGATTCCTATATCGTAGTTACGTCCACCGTGGACGATCCCATGTATCTGACCGCGCCCTTCATGCTGAGCACGCACTTCAAGAAACAGGCGGACGCGAGCGGCTGGAATCCCACGCCCTGTTCTGCTCAATGAGTCCGGCTCAATGAGTTCTGCTCAATAGGAGTTCCGCCCAATAAAAGCCCGGCCCAATAAGAGCGCGCCAGGAGCGTCCGTCGCTCAAACAACGTTGTAGCGATCAGCGCGCGGCCGGTTTGGCGAATTTCGCGGGATCGATCGCGACGTTCGGCTGGACATCCGTGAGCTCAAACGTTTCCCGTCCGTCGAGCCACGTGACCGTCCATTTGAACGGCATTTTCACGCCCGCGACCTCGCGATAATCGGAATAATCGACTCGCGTGGGCATGCGGCCCACGGGAGAGTTGGCGTAGCGCACCATGCGTTTGAGCAGGCCGCTTTCCGGATCGAAGTAAAAGGTCGCCATGGTGCCCGCGGGCGTGGTGCCCTGCAGGACGTGCACATCGTCGTCATCAATTTCGGTATCGAATCCGACTCGCCAATCGCCAAGACTTTGCTTGAGGCGCGTTGGAAACGCCACTTCCGCGTCCAACCGCGCGCCTTCCAGATCGCCTCCCGTCAGGGGAAGGACCGGGACGGGAATGTTGGGCGCGGCAATCCAACCGGAACGCCCGTCGTAGGTGGTGGTGAAAACTCCCTGCGGCGCGTGCACGATGGTGGTGCGCTCGCCCGGCTTGGCGTAGATCTCCACCGGACGTTTCTCCGCGTCCAGACCATATCCAATGCTGGTTCCCTTCGCGACGTAGGCTGTCAGCGCCGCGAGTTTCTGCGCTCCACCGAGGGCCTGCAGATATTTATCAAGAATCTGATCGACGCCTGGACCGTTGGGGGCTTTCTTAACAATGTCGCCTTGCGGCTCTTCCGGCGGACTGTAGAGAGCGGTCAGATCGGGCGTCACTTTTGGATTCGGACCACCGCGATGGCAGGAATAACACGTGACGTCCTGACGGCCGCCAAAGAAGCTCTTATTAATGGTCATGACCATGGCGATCATGCGCCGCGCGGTCTTTTTGTTCGGATTGTTGTCGGAAACGTAGTTTTCCCAACCGCTATCGGAGTCGTGGCAATCCACACAGGATTTCCCGAGCGACGCCGAAAAGAACCCCATGATGCCCAAAAACTGATTTACGGGCACACCCTTGAGGATCTGAATATTTTTAAAAACATCTTCGGCGACCTGGGGCTTGGGCTCGCTCGCGACCTGGCCCTGAACGGCCGGAACCGCTGCGAGACACAAGTTCACCAAAATGATCGTGCGAAAAATCATTTAAAAACCGCCTGTTCGATATGCAATCTATTTGTTGTCGGCAGCGGCCTGCTTGCAATTGGCAGCCGTGTTGCCCCCGCCCAGACCGCAGACCGCATCGCCGTTGGCAAGCATGACGTTGCTCATGGTTCCGAGGGGCCTTCCGTTGCGCGCCGGGGCGACCGTGATCGTGATCTCGGCGCCCGGCGACAATGCGCCGGTGGTCTTCTTCCTTCCCCAACCCGCGGCCACCAGCACGGCCGGGTCGGGACCTTCCGCACTCCAATGGACAACCATGCCGTTCGCGTCTTTCACGTCGAAGTAAAGCTGGATATGCGGATTCGTGAAATGAAATTCCGTGACCGTCGCCTTCATCGTCACCGGATGGTCCGAATCGTAAGATACGAACGTCCCGTGATGCGCCGCCGCTGACGTGACAAACACCAACGAGACGGCCAGCAAAGGTAAGGGAAGGGGCAATCTGAATCTCACCGGTCCGCGCTCCTATCGGAGAGATTATACAGTCACGGCGAGCCGGTTTCCAGGGTCCGGCGAGTGGGGTTTTTCTTCGCTCGGAACGGCGATCACGCGGAAGCGCGCGTAGGGCACGGACGCCGGCAGGAATTCGATTGTATTATTTGGAATCGCCGCCGGCGCAGTTGCCTGTTCGGGCGCCGCCGAGACCGCACACCAAGTCCCCGTTGGGCAGAACAATGTTGCTCATTTCGGCCACGGGCTTTCCGTTGCGGGCGGGCTGCAGGGTTATGGTGACTTCGGTCCCGGGCGCCAGAGCGGTGATGGTCTTCTTTCGCCCCCAACCGACAGCCACGAGCACGGCGGGATCGGGCCCCTCGGCGCTCCAGTGGGTGACGTTCCCCTTGTCGTCCTTGATATCAAAAAAGAGCTGGATATGCGGATTGGTGAAGCGGAACTCCGTAACCGTTGCCTTGGTGGTGAAGATCTTGGTGGGGTCATAGGAGACAAACGTGCCGTGATGCGCCACTGCGGAACCGCAGAACGCGAGCAGCGCCGAACTGAATGCGAGCTTCGTCAGAAATGGGTATCTCATCTGTTTTCTCCCTAAAATTTCACAGCGATTTCAGGCGCGGGTACAGGCGCTCGGCGTTTTCGCGATTCATGGCGCGCTGTATATTCGCGGGCAAGTCGTTTTCGGGCAGGTGATCCACGGTGGATTCCATGGGCTCGGCCGGATAATCCGTTCCAAATAAATATTGCGTGGATGGCGCGAGCTTCATCATCGCGGCCATGGGGAACGGATACGCCGCGTGGGCGCACTCGTAATACAACTTGCGCAGTTCATAGAAAACGCCGTTAGGGATTTTCGCGTTGATCCCGTCGGAATTCGTCTTGGGCGTGCCGAAATTCGAGGTTTGCGCGCCCGGGACGCGATCCTTAATACGGCCCGCCAGCATGGGAACGGCGGCGCCCGAGTGGTTGACAATCACCTTCATGTCGGGGCAGGCGGACAGCGTCCCGTTGTACAGCATGCTGGTGATGCAGCGCGTGGTATCGAAGTCGTATTCCACCACCGATTCCGGAATCCCAGGCATCAGAACCTTGCAGCACTTGTTCACATAAGGATGAACGAATACGGACGCCTTGCGTTTGGATATTTCCTGAAAAATAGGCAGGTACTGGGGATCGCCAGGCCATTTGTCGCCGGTGCTGCTGCCGATCTGGAAACCGTCGGCTTTCAGAGTGTCGAGTGCGTATTCGATCTCCTTCAACGCGCCGTCCGTATTGTTCATCGGAATGGCCGCAAAGAAGCCGATGCGCTTGGGATATTGCACGGCTAACTTGGCGCCGAATTCATTGCTGCGTCGAGCGGCGTCGTTCCCCTTCTCGGTGCCGTCGTAGGCCGAGGCCGAGGCGCCGGGATTCGACATCATCGCGAACGCGATGCCGTATTTATCCATCATCTCGAGCGACTTTTCAGCCGTCCACCATTTCAGCCCGGCGTTGCCGTCGACCGGCGGTTGAAAGTGATGATGCACATCGATCCGCCGGGGATTTGTCTGCGCGCTCAGACTTCTGCGCGTGGCGAGCGCCGCGGCTCCCGCGGCGAGCGACTTAAAAAGATCCCTGCGGGATGAAATCCCGATCTGCTTCACGTTTCCCGCGTCGAGTTCCATTTCCTGTCCCCTGTTTTCGTTCACGATACTCCTTCGCCGTCGCACGCAGGCCGCGAACAAATGCGATTCCGTCCGCTCCCGTCTCTTCCGGCGGCCCCTGCCTAATCGGCGTGCCGTTTCAGCAGTATGGTGAAACTAACGGGCGAAGTCAACCCCGCCCCGCGACCCCGCCAATGGGTTTGCCGCGAGGCCAGTGCACGTATCCGGCGTGACGTAAACTGTTCGCATGGGCGGTCCTGCTCGATTCGTTCCGGGTCGGGATTCTACCGCGCCATCGAGCGCAATAGACCGATCGAATCGCGCCGGCGAACTTATCCTGCTCGCGGTATTCGCGCTCTCGCGCCTCGCCTATTTTCTCGCGGGACTGCGCTTCAACGCGCGGCCGGTAGCCGGATTCTGGCAGATGATCGATCCGGTATTGATGAAGAACGATCTGCTGCGCAGCATCTGGTATCTGCACATGCAACCACCCGGCTACAATCTTGCGGTCGGCCTGATCGTCAAACTTTTTCCCGATCACTATGCGACCGTTCTATGGGTGGCTCAACTGCTCATGGGCGCGGCCATCGCGGACTTTTTATTCCGGCTCCTCCGCTGGCTGGACGTACCTGCGGCGTGGTCGTGCCTTCTCGCTTCGCTTTTTATCATCAGTCCCGGCTGCGTGCTCTTTGAGAACGATGCGACCTATGAATATCCGGTCCTATTCTTTCTGCTGTTGTGCGCTCTTGCGCTCGCGCGCTTCGTCGAACGGCCGGCGGCGCGTTGGGCGCTCGCGTTCTTTGGTTGCCTTCTGATCCTCCTTTCGATCCGGAATGCTTTCCATATCCTTTATATCCTCGCCGTCGCCCTCGGGCTGCTATGGATTCTACCCGGACAGCGCCGGGCGATTCTGATCGGCGCTTTGCCGGCTGTGCTGCTCGCAGGAGGAATCTATCTCAAGAACGGTATTCTCTTCGACCGCTTCACCGCGAGCACGTGGGGAGGAATGACGCTTGGCACGGTGATGACGTCTCAAATTTCGGACGAGGAGGCTCAGGAGCTTGTGAAGCGCGGCGTAGCGTCTCCGCTGGCCACGATTGAGCCATTCAGCGAACTCGACAAATACGACCCTTATATTCGCCGGGCGCCTCGAACCGGCATCCCGATTCTCGACCAGGACGTTACTTCGACCGGACATCCTAATTTTAATAACCTCACGTATCTTCCGATTCAGGATCGATACCTCGCAGATTCGCTCTCCATCCTGAGGCACTATCCGATCGCCTACGTTCGTTCGGAGTTGATCTCTTGGTTCAGCTATTTCCTGCCTGCGAGCGACATGGCTTATTTCCGTAATATTCCCGCGGCGGTCAACTCCTGGGACCGGGGATTCGACGCGGTGGTGTTCGGTCAATTTCGGCGGACGGACGATGGCGAGGATCTCCTGGAACTGCTGGAGAACGGACACACCTATTCGTGCGTGCTGTACACGGGAATGTTCCTTATTGCGATCATTCCGGCCACGGTCGCCTGGACAGCCGCGCAGTTTCTCGAGAAACGCCGTCGCCGCGGCTGGACGCACTCGCAGCTTACGGTTCTGGCGTTTATGCTGTTCACCATCGTTGTCATCTCGTTGGAATCGACGCTGTTCTCTACCTTTGATGGCAATCGGTACCGCTTTCCGCTCGATGGTTTTTTCGTCGCGCTCTTTGGAGCGATGCTGTTTGGAAGGCCCGCCGGAGCGGACCGCTCTACCAAATCTGCGGTTTCGCCGGCCGGACGCCCGACTCAATAAATCTTGACTGGTGCCGATAAGCCCCTCGGGAAACAATATGGGCACAATTACAAATAACCCCACGCCCAGCGCACTGTCGCTTTTGACCGAACCGGGCCAACCCCTCTCGAGTCTCACCAGCCTGGTGCCGCAATCCGTTCTCGACTCGGCCTCGCCCGCGGACCTGGTCGCTCTCAGTACGGCCGCGCTCGGGCTGCAAGAGGTCGATTCCTTATTCGGCGGCTCTCCCGCGAACGAAGCGCTCCCCTCCAATTTTTCGGTTCTTTCCGCCCAGTACGGTTTGGCGCTGCCATCCTACGACACGCTCGCCGCCGGCCCCGAGGAATCGCTTCTTTCTTCCCTGTACGGGGTGACGCCGCCGTCTCCGACGCCCGTATCTACTCCAACAGAAACCTCGACTTTGAGCCAGCCTTCGCAGACCACCGCAGCCACAAACAACGCGACCCACGTCAACACGGTCGGTTGAAGCGGGTCACCAAAACCCGGAACGCAAGCCATCGGCGGGGCCCCGGCGGTACTGAATCGCAACAGGCGATGAGTACTCCCATGGAATGAGTCATGGATTGGTCTCTCTTAGTACTTTCGGTGGATGCGTTCCCCGCATTTTTATTGCAAAATGTCATATGCCCGATCGAATCGTGCACATGCGGAACGTTGCACGCCAAGGAGCGTCGTATGTCCGAGGAGCCTCGTATGACCAATAGGGAAAGACGGCGAACCGAGCGGCTTCCCTATGGCAGCCGGCTCCGCATTTGCTCCGAAGACGGCAGCGGAAACACCGTGTTCGGGCACGCCCAGTGCGTGGATGTCTCCGAGGGCGGCTTACGCATTGAAACGCAAGCCTCCGTTCCGGTCGGCACATACGTGTCCTTACGATCCGATCAACTCAACTTCGGCGGCTCCGCCAGGGTGAAGCGAGTCGTGAGAAAAGGCTCGAAATATTGTCTGGGGCTGGAACTGAGTGAACCCCTCCGCACCAAGCCTTTGCCCGGCTGAGACTCCGGACCGCGGGCGAAAGCCACTAAGCTGTCTCCAAAAGTCTTTTCCGTTCTCTCCTTTATCGTAAGCGCGATCGCGCAGACTTCTCCCAGACCACAGTCGGCCCACGTGCGCTCATCCCAGGGACTTTCCTATTGACCTTCGACTCCAGGGCGATAAGCCAAGTGCGGAGGTAAATAAATCAGCTCCGCAGACCTTAGGAGAAACAATGTCACGCCGATTTTCCGCGCTCTCAGTCGCGGTCATCTTGTTTGTTATATTCTCTTGTTCTTTCATTTCCCAAGCCCAGGTTAGAAATCAAGGACCGATGAATCCGGAGCGGCTGGTTACGCTCACGGGCAATCATCATCCGCTCGCACGGCCCGAATTTGATATTGGTCCGGTCGCGCCCGATTTTGCGATGGAGCGGATGATCATCACCCTGCAACCGGATTCCGGCCGCAGCGCCGCCCTGGAAGCGTTTCTCGAGGCGCAGCAGACTCCCTCATCCCCGCAATTTCACCAGTGGCTGACGCCCGAAGACTTCGCCAGTCGATTTGGAGTCTCGGACGCCGATCTCAAGAGCGTTACCGCATGGCTCGCCGCGAGCGGATTTACCATCGAGGAAATTCCCGCCGGAGGCCGCTCGATCGTTTTCAGCGGCACGGCGTCGCAGGTGGAAGCCGCGCTGCACACGCCCATCCGCACCTATAACGTCGCGGGGGAAATTCACCACGCGAACGCCGCCGATCCTCAGATTCCAGAAGCGCTCGCCGGAATCGTCGCGGGTGTCGTCTCCTTGCACGATTTCCGGCGCACGCCGATGCATGCGAACGTTCAGGCCGCTCCCGAGTACACCAGCGGCTCCGCGCACTATCTGGCGCCCGCCGACTTCGCCAAGATCTACGACGTCGCGCCGCTCTATTCGACCATGACCGGAACGGGCCAGATCATTGCGATCGCCGGCCGTATCAACATCCGGGTCGCGGACGCGCAGGCGTTCCGGAGCATATTCGGGCTCCCGGCCAACAATCCGGTTGTCGTTCTCAATGGACCGGATCCCGGAATCTTTTCTTCCGGCGAAGAAGCCGAAGCGGATCTGGACGTGCAATGGTCCGGCGCCGTGGCTCCCATGGCGACCATAAAGCTGGTCGTCTCGGCATCCACCAATTCGAGCGACGGCATCGATCTGTCATCGCAATATATCGTGAGCCACAATGTCGCGCCGGTGATGAGCGTCAGCTTCGGAAGCTGCGAAACGGGGCTGGGCTCGGCGGAACGGACGTTTTATAACAATCTGTGGCAGCAGGCCGCGGCGCAGGGTATCACCGTCCTGGTGGCCGCGGGCGATAGCGGCGCGGCAGGCTGCGATTCCGCGTCCGAGACCACGGCCACGCTCGGACCCGCGATCAATGGCCTGTGCTCCCCGCCCTACAGCGTGTGCGTCGGCGGGACGGAATTCCATGAGAACGGCAATAACAATTTGTATTGGTCGGCGAGCAACAACGCGACTTCTTTGGCGTCCGCGCTGAGTTATATCCCGGAGGTCGCATGGAACGAAAGCGGCGCGGATGGAGGGTCGGGTCTGTGGGCCACTGGCGGTGGTGCCAGCGCCTACTACACGAAGCCTGCCTGGCAGTCCGGCCTGGGAGTTCCCGCCGATGGCAAGCGGGACGTGCCCGACATCGCGCTTTCCGCGGCCGGCCACGACGGATATTGGGTCAACATTCTAGGAAACTATTACATTGTCAGCGGAACCTCCGCGGCTTCGCCTTCCTTCGCGGGGCTGATGGCGCTGGTGAATCAGAAAAACGGCGGTGCGCAAGGGAACATCAACGCGACGCTTTATCCGCTGGCGACCCTGCAGGCGGCGGGCGGAGCGGCGGTGTTTCACGCCTCCATCGGCGGCAACAACACGGTGCCCGGAGTCACCGGGTTCAGCGTAGGATCCCATTACAATCAGGCAACCGGTTTGGGCTCGCCCGATGCCTTCGTGATGGTGAACCACTGGACGGACGGCCACGTTTTATCCACTTCCACGTTTACGCTGTCGGGAGCGGCCGCAAGTTCTCTGACTCCCGGCGGGCATGCAACCCTCCCTTTGACCGTCGCGGTCAGCGGAGGATTTAATGCGGCGATCGCGTTGTCGGCCACAGGACTCCCCTCCGGATTCACCGTGAGTTTCGCGCCGGCGAGCTTTGCAGCTCCCGGCTCAGGCGCGAGTACGCTGACGATTTCGGCGAGCAGCGCCGTGGCTCCGGGCACGTACTCCCTCGCTCTCGCTGCCACGAGCGGAAGCCAGCAGAAAACGCTTACAGTCGTCGTGACGGTTACGCCGCCCTTCACCGTGGCCTTGAACGCGTCGACACTTTCCGTGAACGGGGGCGCGTCCGGCTCGGTGATACTCACCACAACCATCGCCGCGGGATTCAGCGATCCCATTGCCCTTTCGGCCAGACTTCCTTCGGGCGTCACGGGAGCCTACGCTCCCTCCTCCATACCGGCCCCGGGCAGTGGATCGAGCCATCTCACACTTTCGGTCGCGTCGAACGCCGTACCCGGCACCTATGTGATCCCGATCGGCGCAACCGGCGGAGCCACGGTTCTGTCCGCTTCGCTCACTCTCACGATCGTGCAACCGACGACCTTCGTGCTCACGGCAACTCCGAGCACTCTTTCGATTGCGCGCGGCGCGTCAGGCTCCACGCTTCTCGGATTGACGCCCGTCGGCGCGTTCACGGGAAACGTGACCATCTCTTTAAGTCTGAGCCCGATGCCGGCTGGCATTACGCCGGTCTGGTCCAGCGGGACGACCGGACCGCTGCTGACGTTCCGTGTAGCCGAATCCGCAAAAACCGGTACATACCCCATCACGGTGACCGGCGCGACGGCCAACGTCAGTCCGTCTCCGACCGTAATCGTGAACCTGACGGTTCACTAGCATTCGGGATACTGCCCCATCGGAGTCGGCAGTCTCAACTCGGGGCGTCCGGCGCTTGCGATCAGCGGCATCGGGCGCCCATTTTTTCCCAAACCCTTCCCGAAAACCAGGTGTTGCCGGCGACGGAGTCGATATGGTCATCGGGGGAGCAGCGAGCGCAACAGCGCGCTCGATCCGTTCCATAGAATCTGCACGCCGATACACACCAGGATGAACGACGAGAGACGGAGAACAACGTTCATGGCCGACTCGCCGAGCGCACTCCGCAATCTTCTCGGCGAAACGGTAACTCAGATAGATCGAAAGCGCGATCAGCAGGGCTCCGATCAGCAAGCCGGTAATCACCGGCCAGCGCCACTCCGCTCCCTCCGGCCTGTTCGCTCCCACCGTGATGGCCACGGAAATTGAGCCGGGGCCCACCGTCAGGGGCAGCGTCAAAGGATAAAAGGCCTGCGCCATGTAATTCGCATCGTTGCAGGACCCTTTGACCCCTTCGGAAGTCTCGTCGGAGGAACGCCGCAGCAGAGCCCACGCCGTGGAAATCACCACCAGCCCCCCGCCTACTTGTACGACCGGGAGCGAAATGCCGAAGAACCCGAGTATGTGCGTGCCGATAAAAATCGATCCGACCATCAGGACAAGTCCGTTCACCGCGATACTCCGTGCAAGCTTCGTACGCCCGGCCGCCGAAACGCCGCGCGTGAGCGAAAGGAAAATGGGAGAGCTGCCTAAAGGATTGACGATCGGAAACAGCGCACCCACAACCAGCAATGCGTTCGCGGTCAACTGGCTGAGGACGCTTCTCAGGACGGGCTCCTCGTTGGCCGGAGGGCGCATGACGCACGATGCGGTCTTTGGAAGCTTTCCGCAGATCGGCCCGCATGCCTCATGGCACTCATCTTATCAATGAGCTGAGCACCGTTAGGGAGTGCCTGAGATGTGCGCTGCGCGAATGCTTCTAGACCGGCCCAGGAGTCAGACCGGCCTAGGTCAAACCGGCCTGGGTCAAACCGGCCTGGGTCAAACCAGCTTCTCGTTACGAGCCTTTGTGCGGCTGCGGGCGAGCAGAGCGGAGGCGGCGAGAGCGGAGGCGAGCAGGAGGAGGCTCGCGGGTTCGGGGACGGCGGGGGGCGGGCCGTTGTTGGCGGAGCAGCCGTTGCCGTCCTCGAGGCACAGCTCGAGGGTGTTGGAACCCGGGACCAGTGCAAAGAAGTCGTTGCCGGGGAGCGATCCGCCGGTCAGATCGATGCTGGCGAACATGCCGTTGAACGAAGACGGATCGATGAAGGTGAACGAATCACCGACGTTCGGCGTGTAGCCGTCGAGCAGGTTGATATCGAGCGTTCCGTCCAGGTTCACGCTTCCGCTGACCAGGAGCTGGGCGAAGTTGCTGAGGCTCGCGATATTCTCGACGAAGGTTCCGGTGCTCGTCTGCGTGAAGTCGCCGGTGACGCTCACCGTTCCGGTGGCGCCCGGGCGCCCGGCGTGAAGCTCGCCTTGTTGGTGACGTCGCCGGTGATGCTTTCGGTGCCGTACAGCGTGCCGTTGTTGGTCACGTTGCCGGTGATGGTTCCCTGGCCGAACAGCGTGCCGCTTGCGCCCACGGTGACGGCCGAGCTCAGCCCGCCATCCACCTGCGCGCTGCCGCCGTTCACCATGAAGGTGGCCGCGAGCGTCGAGCCGCCCGCCTGAATGACCGTCGTGCCGGCGGTCTGCGTGAAGTTCCCGCCCACGCTCAGCGTGCCGCCGACGGTCGTGCTGCCGGCCGATTGGCTGTAAGAAGACGCGCTCAGATTGCTTCCGGTGGCCACCGTTACGCCGCCCGCGTTGGTCGTCGCCGTGGCGCTCACCAGGCCCCCGTTCTGCACGGTCAGCGTGCCGCCGCTTCCGATGCCGAGCGTGCCGGTGGTCCACTTGGAACCCGTTCCGTCGATCGTGGCCGTGCCCGTCGAGCCTCCCGTGCCCACGAAGCCCGCGCCGCTGGTGGCCACGCCGCCCGCCATGATATTGAGCGTGCCCGTGCCGCCCGCGCCCACATTCAGGTTCCCGGTCACGCCGAGCGTAGAGCCCGATCCGGTCACCGTCACGACGCCCGTCGAGCCCGAGCGCCCGATGTTCAGGCCTCCCGCTCCCACGTTCGTGGTGCCGCCGTTTTCGATCAGCAGCGTGCTCGTGCCGGGTGCGACGCCCACGTTCATGAACGTATTCGCATTCAGCGTGCCGCCGTTGACCGTGGCCGTCGCGGTGTTATCGTTGCCGATGCCCACCGCGCCATTGACCGTCAGCGTATCGCCGCTCGCGATGGTGATCGGACCGTCGCCGTTCAGATCGGCGTTGATCGTGATCAGCCCGGTCGGCGTGATGCTGCCCGTCGAGACGAACGGCGTCGTTCCCACGGTCCCGACTGTAATTGTGCCGTGGCCCGTGATCGCGTTGTCCGTGCTGAAGGACATATCCGCCGCCGACATCAACGTCCCGCCCGCAAGATTGATCGTGCCGCCGCCCGTAATCGACGCTCCATTCGCACCGCCGCTGTCCGAGAAGCTCAGCGCGCCGGCGATGGTGATCGTGCCCGTATTGGTGTTCGCCGAGAAACCCGTGCTGGCCACATCCAACGCCGCCCCGCTCGCGATCGTTACCATTCCCGCCGTGTTGGCCAGGTTCGTTGTCGTTACCGTGTCCCCGCTGGACTTCAGGTCCAGCGTGCCGCCGTTGATGGCCAGGCCGCCCGTAATATCCAGACTGCCGCCGTTGGTGTTGATCACGCCCGTCGCTGTCAGCGTCCCGCCGCCGGGTGTGACGTTCGTGGTCGCGCCGTTGGCCAGAGTCAACGTTCCTTCCACGGTGGTCAGCTGGCTGATCCCCGACACGGCGGCGTTCCCGCCGATCTCGAAGGTGCCGCCGATGGTCAGAGCCGAGTTCGCGTTGATGTCGGTCAGACCGTTCGGCTGGTTCGCCAGGTTCAAGGTCGCCCCGGAGGCGATGTCCAAGGTACCGGCGGTCAAGGTCAGTGTGTTCACCGTGACGCTGTTCGGCGAAGTGAGGGTCAGCGTCATGCCCGGGTTGTTGAGCACCGCGGCGTAGTTGGTATTCGTGGGCGTGCCGTTGTTGGCCGCGCAGGGCGAGGTTGTCGGCACGCAACTGAACGCGCCCGCTCCTGCCCGGCGCGGTCCCGTTCCAGGTGTTGGAGGTGGAGGATGAGTTCCACGTCGCCGTCACCAGACCCGGCGGAACAGCCCCCACAACCAGCTCGATGCTGGTGCCTGTATCGACCACGTTCCATTCCCTCAGGCCGCCGTCGAATGTGTCGTTCGCTATATTGATGGGCGAGAACGTTCCGCTCGTGGAGCCGAAGGTCGCAATCGTCAGTGTGGTGCCGACCGTCGGGTTGTAGCCGGCAGCCTGATAAATATCCAGCACCGCGCCGGCGCCCAGCGTGAGGGCTCCCGTCCCGTTCAAAAGTCCGAAGCCCGTCCCCGGCGTTGCGCTGTTGATCACTTCGTCCAGCGTGCCGTTGATCATCAGGGAGGAACTGCCGAAATTCAAAGTGCCCGCGATCGACGTGCCGGTGCCCGGCAGAATCGTGCCTCCGGAGCCGATGGTGGTCCCCCCGTTGACCGTGCCGCCGTTTCCATCCAGCGTGCCGCCCGTGATGCTCACGCCGCCGGTGCCGCCATTCAATGTCCCGATCACAGTCGTCACCGAGCCGCCGTTGCTCTGCTGATATCCGCCGCCTCCGGTGACTGTCACCGTCCCGCCCGAAAGGATCTGCACCGAGCCGCCCGTGTTCGCGAACGACCCCACCGTCGCCAGCGCCGAACCCGCGCCGGTCGCCGCCAGCGTCAGCGTGCCGCCGTTATTGGTGAACGTGCCGCCCACCGCCAATTTGTTGTTCCCGGTATCACTCGCGGATCCGACCGTGATGGCCGCGGAGTTGTTCACCCCGCCGGTGACGGTCAGCAAGCCGCCGTCCGAGACGAACACCCCGGACGCCAGGCCCGAATTCGTCAGCGTGCCCGTTACGGTCGCCGAACTACCGGCGCCGTCCACGGTGAATTGCGTGAGGACCGCTCCCTGGTTCGCAAAGCTACCCGTGTTGAGAGAGCTGCCCGTCTGAACGATCACCAAACCGCCGTTCTCGTTCGTGAAGGTGCCGGTCACGTTCATCGCGCCGCCATTTTGAAGTTGCACGCTGTAAACGCCCAGTGTCGGAGGGCCGTTGTTCAGGAAGTTCCCCGTGACGTTGATCGCCGTGCCCGTGGCGAATAGTCCGTTCACGCCGACTGTGGCGCCCGCGGTGTTCGAGAAGTTGCCGTCCACGGTCAGCGCACTGCCGGCGTTCGTCGAACTCCCGAATGCCACGTTCACGACGCCGGTATTCGCAAACGTGCCGCCGTTCGGCGTAATCGTCTCGGTCGCGCCGTTGAACAGCGACAAGCCGCCCTGGTTGTTGGTGAGATTCGCCAGCGCGTCGCCGCCCGAGTAGGTGATGCTCGATCCGGGATTCTGCAGGAAGATGCCCGCCGCGTTGGTCGTGATCGCGCTCGCCAGCTTGATCGTGCCCGTGCCCAGCACGCCCGCCTGCCACAGCCCGCCCGAAAGCGTCCCGCCCGACAGATTCGTCACATTGATCCCGCTCAGATCGAGCGTGCCGCCATCCGCGAAAATATTGCCGTTGTTGGTCAGCGTGCCCGTCCCGCCGCCCGAGATCGTTCCCGTCCCGCTGATATTCGCCCCGATTTCGACCGTCGCCGCTCCCGTCACCGTCAGGCTTCCGCCCGTCGTGAGCGCGAGCGTCCCGGCCTGCACATCCACCGAGTTCACCGTCACCGCGCTCCCCAGCGTCAACGTGTTCCCGGCCGAGTTCAACGCAGCCGCATAGTTGGTGTTCGCCGGCGTCCCGTTGTTCGGCACGCACGTCGCAGGACCCGGCGAACAGCTCCACTGCGCCGCCGTCGTCCAGTTGCCCGATCCCGTGCTCCACGTCGCGTTCACCAGCGTGGCGCCGTTGGCATCCGCCACGAGTTCGATATTGTTGGCGTTGTACACGACGTTCCAGAAGCCGCCGTTGAAGGTGTCATTCTGGATCGACCCGAACGTCCCGGTCTTTGATCCGAAATCCGCGATCGTCAGCGTGTCGCCGATGGTCGGCACATAATTCAGAGTGATATCAAGGATGCTGCTCGAACCGAGCGTCAGCGCATTCGCACCCACATTCAAAACACCGTAGGCGCTGTTCGAGTTGATGATTTCCGAGAAAGTTCCCGCGCTGCCTGTTCCAATGTTCAGCGAGCTTCCGAACGCCAACGTTCCCGGCGCGCTTGTGCCCGCACCGCCCGGCTGCACGATGGCCCCGCCGTTGATGGACACCGTCCCGGTCAGCATGCCGGTCCCGTACAATGCGCCGCCCGTGATGTTCACTGTGCCCGCGAGCGTCCCGTTCACCGTGGTGGTCGCGGACGAGCCCGTCTGGGTATAACCGCTATTGCCCGTTAACGTGCTCCCGGCGCCCACCGTCACGGATGCGCTGTTGGTGATCAGCCCACCGACGGTCAACAGAGCGTTATTCGTGACGCTCACACCGGCGTTGCCGCTGTTCGTCAGCGTTCCCGAAATGTGGGAGGTGGTTCCCGGCTCACTGAGCGCCAGGCTCGCCTGGTTGCCGCTGTTCGAGAAGTTCCCGGTGACCTGGATGTTGGCGCCGTTGTTGTTGGCGTTGATGCCGCCGGTGTTTTGTACTCCCCCATTCGCGATGAGCGTAGCGTTGATCCCGCTCAACTGGATATCGCCGCCATTGGTCAAAAGTCCGTCCACTCGAACGGTATTCCCGGTGCCCTCCACATACGTGAACGCACTGTTTCCGTATGTGCCCGTGGCATGTACCAGTTCGCTGGTCCCGTTGAGATTGATCCCCAGCCCGCCGATATTGTTGATCTGCCCGGCCGTCACCTGGTCCGAGGTGCCCGCGAGCGTAAGGCCTCCCTCGTTGAAGTTCCCGAAGCCGATCGTCAGCAGCCCCGTTACGTTTAAGCGGTTGCCGCCGATGTCGCTAACCCCGTTGCCCAGGTTGATCTGGTTGAACCAATCCTGCAAGTCGCCATTGACGGTCAAGGTCGACCCTTGCTGTATGTTCACAGGCCCGTTTCCGCCCAGGACAAGCGCATTCGTGCTCGCGTAATATACCGAGTTGCCTGGCGTGATGCTGGTGACCTGGCCGTTGGCGAGCGTCAAGCCGCCTTCGATCGTCGTCAGGCTGTTCAGCCCCGAAGGCCCGTTCGTCCCGCCCGTCGCCGTGAAGCTGCCGCCAAGGATCAGGGCCGAGCTTGCATTGATATCCGTGATCCCGCCCGCCTGGTTCGTCAGGTTCAACGTCGCCCCGGAGGCGATGTTCAGCGTCCCGGCCGTCAGCGTCAAAGTGTTCACGTTGACACTGTTCGGTGATGCCAGCGTGAGCGTTGCTCCGGAGTTGTTCAATATGGCGTTGTACAGCGTGCCTGCGACGGGTTGATTGTTGTTCGGAACGCAGCCGCCGAGCACCGGTACGTCGCAAGACCAGTTTGTATTCCCCGACGTGTTAGTAGTCCAGTTGCCGTTGAGGTTGGACGTCGAATTCCAGGTGGCGTTGATCGGATTGACGGCGTTCGCGAGCAGCACGACATTGTCGCCGACATTCGCAACGGTCCACTTCTCGAGTCCGCCGTCGAACGTTGTGTTGCCCGTGATCGACGTGAACCCAGTGCCGCCCACGGCCGAGTTGGCCGTCATGATGTTCATGGTCTGGCCAACCCCAATCACCGTGCTGCCGCTCGCGACGCCAGCCGATTCCGCGATGTTCAGAACACTGCCGGAATTAACGGTGAGCGCGCCGCTTCCGCTCATGGCGACCACACCGAACTGGCCCGCGCCCGCGCCGTTGATTCCTTCACTCAGCGTGGAGCCGCTGTTCAGCGTGAGACTGCCGGTGCCGGCGAAAGTAAGCGTTCCCGGGGTGCCCGCGGAGCCGGGGAGAAGGATGCCGCCGCTGCCGATGGTGGAGGTCGGACTGGTGACGGTGCCCGTGCCCTGGAGCGTACTCCCGGTGACGCTCACCGATTGAGCGCCGTTGAGCGCGCCGTTGACGGTTACGGTTCCTCCCGTTTGCGAGTAGATCCGTGCGGTCAGGGTCCCGTTATCCAGGGTGGTGCCACCCGTCTGCGTGTAGTTGTAGGTGCCGCCGTCCGTCAGGGTGCTGAGTGCTCCGATCGTCAGCGAGCCGCTGTTGCTGAGGTTCCCTGTGGTGCTAAAAAGGTAGCCGCCCTCGAGGGTGAGGCTGCCCGTATTGTTCTGCAGATTCGTAAGCGCGTTCACGCTGCTGCCGTTTTCGAAAATAGTATTGGTCGTGGGGCCGTTCAGGACGATGGTGGCCGCGTTCGTCTGAATGCTGGCGGAGCCCAGCGAGGAAAGCTGCATCGTCCCCGTGTTGCCGCTGGCTCCGTTCACGATGTAGGTGCCGCCGGTAAGGGTGCCGCTGCTAAAGTTGGTAAACGCAGTTGGGTTCACGACTAACGTGCCGCCGGGATTCGCCTCGAAGGTGCCATTGTTCGTGAGGCTCGATATATTCGAGCCCAGGGTCAATGTCCCAGCCCCGTTGGCGTTGACCAGTCCGCTGGCTCCGTTGACCATCGCAAAGGCGTAGCCCAGGGTTCCGATATTACCGATCCCTTGAATCGTAGAGTTGTTCGCCAGGTGCATGCCATCGTTCGAAAGCGCGTAAATATTGGAGCCGTTAGCGAGCGTGATCGTGCCCGTCCCGTTGAGTGTCACGGTCTGGCCGCCGCCCCCATCGGTCAGGATCAGGGCTGCGGCGGAAGTGGGTCCGACGGTCAAATTGCCGTTGTTGATCAACGTCATGCCGGATGTACCGCCGTAGAGGGTTGTGGTTTGACCGCCGACAACGTTCACTTGGCTGGCGGCGGCGATCGTGACCGTCCCCAGCAATTCCGTACCTCCGGTTAGGTCCACGTGCCCGGTGGTATTGCTTTGAAGCGTAACGCCGGTAACATTGGAGCCGGAGATGCTCACCGTGCTGCCTGTGTCCGCCAGCACCGTACCAGTGCCACTCAAGGCGACACCGGTCAACGCCAGGGTGCCTCCGTTGGTGGCCTCCAGCGTGCCTGTATTCACCAATCCGCCCGTACCGCTCAGAACGCCTCCTAAGGTCAGGGTTTGGCCGCTGACATTGGCTTCGATAAGACTACTGGCGCCGTTGTTCAACGTGAAAACGTATCCGCCCACGCCGATGTCCCCCGATCCCGCAATGACGCCGTTGTTGTTCAGTGTCATGCCATTGTTGGAGGTGGTGTAAATGTTGGCGGCGTTCAGGGTGACCGTGCCGCCGTTGAGGTTCACCGTGCCGCCGCCCATGAAGTTTAAAACGCCCCCCGCGCCGATGTTGACGTTGCCGCCGTTGTCCAGCGTCATGGAGGTTCCGCCGGTCTGGAGATACAAATTCTGACCGCCCGCCACGCTCAGAGTAGTCCCACCGGCAACCGTCACCGTACCGGCCAGGCTTGAGCCGTTCACGTTCATGGTGCCGCCGTTTGCCGTCTGCAGCGTGCCATTGGTGATCGTATAGCTATTGAGGTTCACCGTGCCGCCGTCGGCCAGAATTAACCCGCCCGTATTGGTCACGTTATTCGCGACTGTGAGAGTGCCTCCGTTTGTCGCTTCGAGAGTTCCGAGATTAACGATCGCCGAGGAAGAGCCTATGGTTAGGGTTTGGCCGCTGACATTAGCTTCGATAAGAGCGCCGGTTCCGTTGTTCAGCGTAATCATTATCCGCCTGTGCTGATGCCTCCGTAACCCACGATGGTGCCGTTGTTGTTCAGCACCATGCCGCCAACGGGGTTGGAGTAGTGTATATGTCGGCGCCGTTCAAGGTGATGGTGCCGCCGTCGAGGTTCACCGGATTCCCGGTGCCGTTACCGGTGAAGTCCAGAACGCCTCCCGAGCCCACGCTGACGTTGCCGTTGTTGGTCAGCGTCATGGAGGTTCCGCCGGCGCTGAGATATGTGGTGGTGCCCGCCACGACGTTCAGCGTGCTTCCGCTCGCCAGGGTCACCGAGCCCGCCAGAGTCGAGTTGTTCGAATTCAGCGTGCCGGTGCCGGAGGTCGAACGTACCGTCCGTGACCGTTGTGCTATTAAGATTCACGGTACCGCTGCTGGCCAGGATCAGGCCATTCGTGCTGGTCACGGACGTGCTGCTGAGCATCAAGATCCCGCCGTTGGTGGCTTCAGTTCCCGCCGGTGCCATTGCTGACCGCGTTGGTCGAATTCCCGAGGGTAGAGGTGCTGCCGGAAACGTCGCGTTCACCGTCGCGCCCGTGTTATTGAGCGTGAAATCGTATCCGCCTGAGCCGATAGCTGCGTACCCCACGATGGCGCCATTGTTGTTCAGCGTCATGCCGCCCGTGACGTTGGAGCCGGTGTATATGTTGCCGCCGCTCAGGGTGACGGTGCCGCCGTTGAGGTGCACCAGATCCCGGTACCGTTCCCGAGGATGTCTATAACGCCTCCCGAGCCCACGGCGACGTTGCCGTTGTTCTCAGCGTCATGGAGGTCCCGCCGGCATTGAAATATGTGATGGTACCCGCCACGACGTTCAACGTACTTCCGCTCGCCAGAGTCACCGTACCCGCCAGAGTCGAGCCATTCGAATTATGGTCGGTGCCCGAGTCTCCAGCATCCCGCCCGTGATTGATGTGTTATTGATATTCACGGTGCCGTTGTTGGCCAGAATCAGGCCGTTCGTGTTGGTCACGGCGATACTGTGAGGTCAGGATCCGCCATTGGTCGCTTCCAGGGTCCCGCCGGTGCCGTTAATGACCGTACCGGCAGCCGACCCTAGGGTCAAAGTGCCCCCGTTCACATTGGCGTTCACCGTTCCGCCGGTGTTGTCGAACGTGAATTTATATCCGGCGCCGCCGATCAATCCCGTTCCCGTAATCGTGGAACTGTTGGCGAACGTCATGCCGTCGTTCGAGGCTGTGTAAATATTGGTGCCGCTCATCTGGAGGGTGCCGCCGCCGCTGAGGCTTTCGGTGCCACTCCCGTTAAAAACCAAAGCGCTGGAAGTGAGAGAAATTAGCCCGCCGTTGATGATGGAGCCCGCGCCGCTGGTGGTGATCACGTTGAGCGTCTGGTTCGTGCCAGTGAGCGTGTTGCCGGATCCAACTTGCTGACTGGCGACGTTTCCGGTGGTGTCCAGCGTTACCGTGCTGACGCCATCCGTGATGCAGGTATTTGTATTGCTGGGGACACCACGCTCCAGTTGCCGGCGACGCTCCGATTCCCGCTGCTGCCAGGACCCCAGCGTATCCGGACTGGAAAGCGTGCACGTGGCGCCATAGGCCGCCGACGCGAAAAGAATTACGGCGACGAACGCGACAAAGCGCGACGCCTTGGTCCAGAACAGTGTGGACAAGCTACACCTCCGCTCGGGTGGCCAATTTGCAATCCAGAGACCCAAAATAAGTTATTGAATCTAAAGTCTTTTGGGATTCGCGGCGGGAAGCAAAGTCAGGAATTTTAGGGGAAAAATTTGTTGAAAGATTCCAAAACGTTGAGAAACGTAAGCATCAACGCTTCACATCCGCTAGCAGTTGTAGTACGCTCTGCGCTTCGGGCACGGATGGATCTTGCCTCAGCGCCGCCTGTAACAGCTCTGTCGCATGACGCTGATCGCCTATTCTCACGTACGCCATAGCGAGATGACACTTCCATCGCAGGGGTCTCGGACTTGCTTTGACGAAAATACTCGATGGCGGTTTGAAGAAAAGGCCCTTCTTGAAATACGCCCAGCCGATCGTGTCGTCCACGGTCGTATCATTCGGCGCCAGTTGCTTGACCTGTTGAGCAAGCTCCAAAGCGCGATCCGGGTCGCGAGCCGGTATCCGCCAGCAAATAAGCCAGGTTGTTCAGCGCGGGAACGTTCTGGAATTTTGGCTCCGCCTGGTTATCGTAAGCGATCGCCTGCTGCATGTGCCGCGCGCCAAACTCCTCTTGCCCTAAATCGAGCAGCAGGGCGAGGTTCCCTGGCTGGCGGGCGAGCAGCGCGAGCAGCAGAGTGCGCGCCGGGTCTAGCTTCCCCTGGCGCAGGTCGAGCTCGGCCAACTGGAAGTAGGCCTGGGAGGGGGTCGGAAGCAGGCGTCCCGGCGGCCTCAAATGCGGCTCTTGCGCCAGCGGTATCTGCCGTTCGCATGAGCCAGGTGCCGAGAGGTGGCCCCGCGGTCGCGGACTTCGGAACACGCGCCGCGTGTCCGCGCACGGCCGCCGTGGCCTCCGGTATTTTTTTTTCGCCGGCGAAGCTCATGGCCAGCGCTTCGAGCGCCCGCCACTCCTCGGGCTGGCGGCTGAGAAGCTTCTTCGAGCGAAATCCGCAGGCCCCTTTGAAATCGCGCTGCCTGAGTCTGTAGGGAGGGTCCTGCAGCGGTCGTTCAGAGGTGCGTGAGAGCGCAAGACCCTGGTCGACCCCCCTTCGGAGAGCCGCGTCATCTCCCAGCGCATAAAACGCGGCATTTTTCTCGTGATCCCGGCGAGCGAATCCTTGTCCTCGCCGGGGGTTTGGTTCAACGACTCGATCGCCGCGCTCGCCTGGCCCACAAGCGTGAAGGAGTGCGCCAGCTCGATGCGCGCCGCGAGAGCCACGGCTTCAGGCGCAAAGCCTCCGCGAGTTCCTGCCGCTCGGCCTCACCCGATCCGCGCGCTCGATGAACCCTGGCCATCAGCAGGTGAACTTCGGGCGAGTCGGGGCGAAAGCGTAGAACTCCGGTGAGATCGGTCTGGGCTTGTTCGTTGCTTTGACTCGAGCAGGTACAGTTCGGCGCGCTGCAGGAGTGCT
>CAVOJS010000003.1:0-86868 GCA_963696335.1 Terriglobia bacterium | reverse complement strand
TGATTATCATCATAAGGGCCGCAATTCAAGCTCCGGAGTCTACGATGCTGGCTCACGTCGTGCAGCGCTGGTTCGCCCAGCGCGGGATATACTACGGCTGGGTGGTCGTCGCCGTCACCTTTCTCGTCAGCATGTCACCGCCGGCGTGATGGGCCTGCCGGGCGCGCTGATCCTGCCGCTCGAGCACGAATTCGGCTGGAGCGCCACAGATCTCCAGCGCGCTGGCGATGCGCATCCTGCTGTTCGGGCTGATGGCGCCGTTCGCGGCGGCGTTGATCGAGCGCTACGGCCTGAAGCGCGTCATCCTGGCGGCCATGCTCACCATCGCCGCTGCTGCTGCTGCTCGCGCTGGCATGACGAGCCTCTGGCATCTGCGGTGCTGTTCGGCGTCGTCGTCGGCGTCGGCACCGGCATGACCGCGCTGGTGATGTCGGCGATCGTCTCGACGCGCTGGTTCACCGCGCGGCGCGGCCTCGTGCATCGGCATGCTCACCGCGAGCAACGCGACCGGCCAGCTCGCGTTCCTGCCGCTCGCGGCGTGGCTCGAGAGCCACTACGGCTGGCGCTTCGCGCTCGCGCCGTCGCTGATCGGCCTCGGCGTCGCGGCGGTCGCGGTCTTGCTGTTCATGGTCGACCGCCCCGCCGACCTCGGCCTCGTCCCCTATGGCGAGACCGGCGCCCAGTCGCCCGCCGGCCGCTCGGCCGGCGCTTTCGGCACGCGTTCCGGGTCTTGCGCGAAGTCGCGCCAATGCCGGCGTTCTGGGTGCTGGCGGGGACCTTCTTCGTCTGCGGACTTTCGCACCAATGGCCTGGTCCAGACCCATTTCATCTCGCTCTGCGCCGATTACGGCGTGCCCTCGGTCACCGCCGCCTCGATGCTGGCGCTGATCGGGCATCTGCGACTTCTTCGGCACCGATCGGCTCGGGCTGGCTTTCCGACCGCTACGACAATCGCGCGCTGCTGTTCGTCTATTATGGTTTGCGCGGCCTTTCGCTGCTCTATCTGCCGAGCTCGTGCTTCTCGATCTACGGCGCTGTCGCTCGTTCTCGGTGTTTTATGGCCTCGACTGGGTCGCGACCGTGCCGCCGACGGCGCGGCTCAGCGCGCGAGATGTTTCGGGCGCGAGCGCGCCGGCGTCGCGTTCGGCTGGATTTTCGCCTCCCACATGATCGGCGCCGCCTTCGCCGCCTTCCTCGGCGGTTTTTCGCGCACGCGTCTGGCAGACCTATCTGCCGGCGTTCTATCTCGGCGGCGTGCGCCTGCCTGATCGCCGCGCTGGCGGTCTGGCTGATCGACCGGCGGCCCGCGCCGGCGCGGCGTCGCTGCGCCTCGAAGCCTGGTTGACCGCCATTAACCCGGTTGTCGAGCGATCGGGTTTGCGATCCTCTTAAGGTTGACCAGGGAGCGATGCGACGCAATTCGTTGAAAATTGTCGACGATCTAGCGCCAACTATGGTCTCGCGCTTCGCGGCGTGTCTCCCATGAAGCAGTCGGCCGGAAACGGAACGCAAGCGAGGGGTTGGCTCATGCGAAGCGAAACGATCTCCATTCACGGCGGCTTTGTTTGCGATCCCGCGACCCAAGCCGTCGCGCCGCCGATCTATCAGAACGTCGCCTATGAGTTCGACAGCGCCGACCAGGCGGCGGCGATGTTCGATCTCGAGATGCCCGGCTTCCGCTACAGCCGCATCGCCAATCCGACCGTCGACATTCTGGAGCAGCGCGTCGCGCTGCTCGAAGGCGGCGTCGGCGCGCTCTGCGTCGCCGTCCGGCCAGGCGGCGCTGGCCTACGCGTTCCTAACGCTCGCCGATCGCGGCGGCTCGATCGTCGCGCCGCCGCAGCTCTACGGCACGACGCACACGCTGCTCGCCCACACGCTGCAGCGCAACGGCGTCGAGGCGCGCTTCGCCAGCAGCGACCGCGCCGAAGACATCGCCGCGCTGATCGACGAAACGACGCGCGCGGTGTTCTGCGAGAGCGTCGGCAATCCCGCCGGCAACGTCTGCGATATCGAGGCGCTCGCGCGAAGTCGCGCACGCCGCATGGCGTGCCGCTGATCGTCGACAACACGGTCGCGACGCCGATCCTGCTGCGGCCGATCGAGCACGGCGCCGACATCGTCGTGCATTCGCTGACCAAATTCATGGGCGGCCACGGCGTCGCGATGGGCGGCGCGATCGTCGATTCCGGCGGTTCGACTGGCGCGCCAACGCCGAGCGCTTCCCGATGTTCTCCGAGCCCGACGAGTCCTATCACGGCCTCGTCTATGTCGACCGCTTCGGCCGCGAGGCCTATCTCGCCCGCGCGCGCGCCGTCTATCAGCGCACGACCGGCGCGGTGCTCGCGCCGATGAGCGCGTTCCTGCTGCTGCAGGGCATCGAGACGGTGGCGCTGCGCGTCGAGCGCCATGTCGCGAACGCGCGCGAGGTCGCCGAGTTCCTGCGCGCGCGATCCCGCGCGTCGCCTGGGTCGACTATGTCGGCTTCGCCGACAGCCGCTATCACGCGCTGGCCAACAAATATCTCGGCGGCCAGCGCGCCGTCGCTGCTGACCTTCGGCGTGCGCGGCGGTCTCGAGGCGGCGAAGGCGTTCTACGACGCGCTGAAGCTCGTCAAGCGGCGTGGTCAACATCGGCGACACCCGCACGCTGTGCTGCCATCCCGCCTCGACCACCCATCGGCAGATGACGCCGGCAGGAGCAGCTGCGCGCCGGCGTCGCGCCGGAGACGATCCGGCTCAGCGTCGGCATCGAGCATGTCGAGGACATCCTCGCCGATCTCGATCAGGCGCTCGGCGTCGTCGCCGCCGGCGCTCGCCGCGCTCGCCGCGGAGTAGAGCCGATGCCGGTCACGATCGACAGCGCGCCTTGCCCGCCTGACGCCGCCAATCTGCGCGAGCGCCGCGCTGCGCCGCGGCGCGATCCGCGACCGCGGCCGGCGCCTGCGCATCGGCCTCGTCAACAACATGCCGGATGCCGCGCTGTCCGCGACGGAACGGCAGTTCTCGCGGCTGTTCGAGGACGCGGCGCGGCGAATTCGACGTGCATCTGACGCTCGTCGCGCTCGACAGCGTGCCGCGCGAGCCGAGCGGCGCGCGAGGCGATGGCCGAGACCTATCGCGACGCCCGCCAGTTGCGCGCTCTCGTCGCCCGACGCGATCATCGTCACCGGCGCCGAGCCGCGCGCGCCGAGCCTGCCGACGAGCCCTACTGGCGCGAACTGACGGCGCTGATCGATTGGTCGCGCCACGGCGTCGTCTCGACGCTCTATTCCTGCCTCGCCGCCCACGCCGCCGCGCTGCATCGCGACGGCATCGCGCGGCGGCGCCTGATCCACAAACTGGATGCTGCTGGGCGGGGTTCTTGGGGAGCATCACCACTGTCGCATCTCCAAAATATTGGTCGAAACTGGGCCCGTACTTGGCGCTCATGGTTTGATTAAACGTCGTGGTCGCGCTGCCGCCGCGCGGAGGCGCCCAACCGAGCGCGAACGGGAACGGATTCTGCATATCCATGTCGAGGACTTTGTCCGCGGAAGTCGCATGTTCGCGCAGCAGGATCATACCGTCGTTGACCGCATTCGTGTAGTTGCTACCGTTGGCGTTGTCCGGGGGCAAAAGCGGATGGTTGCATAGAATTAGCGCGGAGAGCCTCGGATCGTTAAAGCGGGCCTCGCAATTCTGCGGCGACGGATGGATCTTGTGCGCCGCCCCGGCCATCAGACCGAGCGTGTCCGAACCGAACTGCGGAAGAAACAGAGCTGCGCACAGTAGAAGTAAGCAGGTGTGGAGCGGCAGGCTCTCGTACAAAAGATGCGGTGGCGCAGTCTCGCGAATCGAAGATAGCTCGCTCGCGACGAGCAGGGCAAACGCGGGAAGCAGAGGCCAGGCGTAAATCTGCATGTTGGTATTCTGCAACTCCAGATCCACCAGAACGACCAGAGTCGCCATCACGGGCAGGCGCGCCGCATCCAGCCACGACCGGGGACCGCGCTTCAGGAAGGAAGCGGCGATCCCGAGCGTCAGCGCGAGCCCCAGCATGGCGACGTGCTCCTCGATGCTCCATATAAACTTCATCAGCGGCAGGTCTGTCGAGCGAGCCGCGGCCGCGCCGCGCAGGGCGGCGATCACCGTGCCAAATTCGAATCGCAGATAGGCCATACATGCCAAACCGATGGCTCCGAATCCTAGCATCAATCCTAGGATCCGCGGGCCCAGGATCCGCCGTCGATCGCGCTGTCCGAAAAGGAACGAAGCTGCAAGAAATGCAATCGAACCCGCGAAAAAACTTGCTTTCAGGAAGAGCGCGATGCCTATGGCCAGGCCCGTGGAGATGCCCCCGAGGGTGAGCTCGATTTCCGTTTTCTGGTCTCGAACGGGCATCATGCATTCGACCAGAACCAGTAGCATCAGCCCGTATCCGTAGCGGTTGTAAAGCATCGCATGGGACGATAAGAAAGGCGATTCGCCCAGCGAATACGGAGCGCAGGAAAGCAAAGCCGCGTACAGTGCAAAGAGCAAAGCGGCCTTTGCAGTCAATCGGTTCGCGCACAGGCGATAAGCCCAGAGTCCGATCAGGAGAGCGACCGCCGCGTTGGCATACCCGAAGCCATTCGGCGAGTAGTGCGCCATGGTCAGTCCGAAACCCATCACCAGGGAAATCACCGGTCCGAACGGACTCCAGTAATCGAGTTGCGGGCGGAGCCCGTGAATGGCGCGCCAACCGTTTTCAAGGAAAAAGAAGTCGTCGTGGCCGTACTTGAAGGTCGGAACGGCGCCGATCAGGAAAACCGTAAGAGCCAGCGCGCCCAGGAGTAAGCCAAAAAGGATGTGCATTTTAGCCGGCGCAGCGCGGGTGAACGTCCAGGCATTCAGGACGCGCCGGAAAAGCTGTTCGACGGGGGACAAGCCGGAGGCCGGCGCGGATTCATCAGAGGGTGTTGCGGAGGTCGACTGCGAAACTTCCATGCATGAGACAGAGCAATGTTATCGCCAATTCACAAAAACGCCGGCTCGCCCCCTGCGGCACTCCTCGATCAGATCGGGAACGCGTTTGCGCCGATGCAGAAGCTGCTCCAACAATCGATCGAGATTCTCCTCATCGCCGTCGAGCCAGGCGGGAGGAATCTGTTTCACCGTCTGGTCGATCTGTTCCTCGGGGAAATGTACGATTCGCTCGAGCCACGGCTCGAAATCGCCCAGGCCGGTCATCCCCTGATATACCATCGGTCGATGATACAGGCCACGCAACGGAGAATCGGAGAAACCCCAGTGCGGACCATTGAAGAGGAATCCGTGATCGATCATCTGCGCGACGAATCCAGTTTTTTCCGCCGCCGCTTCAGCCCTTGCGCCCGCGCCCCGCGCGCCCGTTGTCCTGCTCCCGCTCACGGTCCATTCCCGCAGACGAGCGCGGAAAAAAATCGCCTGGCGGGAATCCGCGTTGCCGGTCCACTGATCGAAGGCCAGCATCCCGGCGAACTCGCTGCGATTTTCAACCTTGGCGAGCAGGACGTCGGGCAGATAATCGTACACCACCGTCCGCAGAGGATCGCCGGGAAACCGCGAGCCGAAATGCCAGCCGGGCTCCGGCGCGATACTTGTGCTTCCAAGCTGCATGCGGAGGTCGGGATTCGCGGCGATGAATTCGGCTGACAGCCGGACCACGGCCAGCGGGGGCGTCGCGAGCCCCAGATATTGGAGAAACGATGCTCCGATCCAGTCGTTCACCAGAATGCGGCGGTGCTGCGGATTATTGAGAAACTTGACGACGTAGCAATGGCCGTCGGCTGCCTCGATCAGGTGGGCCTGCGCTCCTCCGCGCATCTTGCGGATCAGGCGGCGCGCGTCAACCGGCATGTAAGGGAGTGACGAGGACATGCATCGGAATCGCCGGCTGAGCGTTGCTTCCGAAATGCAGTACCCTTAGAGATTATATGACGGATGACAATATCACGACTCCGCAAGCGCCCGCGAGCCCGGCGGGGTCAAGCAAAGAAGAGGTCGCGCTCGAACTGATGCGTTTCATTGCGATGACCACAGGTTTTGGAAAGACCTCGACCGGCGCGGGCTTCGCCGGCAAGACCCCCAAGACGCCCGAGGAGCAAGTCGACGCCCTGTTGGGGCTATACGAGCGTTGCCGCGGAGTCGTCTCGAAGCCGGCCGCGGAAAAATAATCAGGCTCGAAAACGGGATTCGGCGCGGTACGCAGCGCCCGATTCGTCGGGCTGCCGCGTTACTTCGCGATCAATCTGGATAATCGTCCCATTGCCCCGCGCTCCTGCACGGCTTCGGCGGCGCCCGAAAGCTGGCGGGCGAACGAGCGGCAGTCTTTGCCGAAGGCGCTCTCGGAGGAAACCAGGCGGCTCTCGAGAATCGAGCTGCGCACCGCGCGGTAATCGTTGGCGAGCGTCGCATACACGGGCCAGCCCAGATTCTTCTCGATATCTCCGATCGAAACCTCGTCGCGCTTGAAGCGCGTCACGAGGAGACGAATGCGTTCGCGGGACACGCCGCGATTGATCAGATCCTTGCAGCGGATATCCGCCATCTTCAAGGACAGGATTTCGGGCGTGCACACCACAAAAACGCTCTCCGCGCGGCGCGCGACTTCGGCCGTCGCGTCGTTCACCACTTCCGGCAAATCCACCAGGACGTGGTCGTAGCGATTCTCGAGGAAGTGCAAAAGATGATGATAGTCGGCCCAGGAGGGAAGGCGCGCCCGGCTTCGCCGGATCAGCCGCGAGAATATGCACGCCGCCCAGCGCGGCGATGAATTTCTGCCATTCGAGCGGGGTCATCTCGGCCGCGAACTCCAGCGCTTCGTTGGTCGGGGGCCTGTGGCCCAAATTCATTAAGATCGAGAGCGATCCCGAGCGCGAGTCGGCTTCGATCACCAGCACGTCGCGATGCAACTGCTGCTGCAGCGCCCCGGCGGTATTCAGTACCAGCGTGGAGCATCCTCCTCCCGCCTTGGACGGAAGAAACGCCCACAGACCAGGGCGTACCGCGGGCGGCCCGTCGTGGAACGCCGAATAAGCCGCGTCCATCAGCTCCGCCGGGCCGAACGGTTCCCGCATCAGGTGCCCGACGCCCGCCTTTACCAGCTCGAACTGTTCGGCTGCGGTCCACTCCGGCGCGAAACCAATCCAGCGGGATCGCAGTTGCGTCGCGCCCGCGGCTTTCCGGAGCGGCGCAAGTACCGTCCAATCCGCCAGGTCGGCAAGAATAATCTCTGGAGTTCGAATCGAGAGCTGCCGGATCGCCTCCTGAGGGGGTGTGGAAGGATCTATACTCGCGGCCAGTTGGAAGAGATCGGACTCATCCACAATTTGTTCGATCGCCTGCGCGGCCAAAGCATTTCGAGTGAAGAGGGCAAGTCTGAGCATGGATGTACCTGGGCGATTTCTAGCCCCGGAGGTTGCACCAACGGGGTCAAAATCACGCCTAGTCATTCATCGGCAGACTGGCGAGTTTGCTTAAACTTCGGGAGCGGACCCGGTGACGGGCGTCCCCCAAGCCTTTCCGCGAGCGCACCACCGCCTGGAAAGCCGGATTCCGGATCCCGTGGAGAGCTCAATGGAGGCGCGGGGCCACCGGCGAGCTGTGAGTTGGGTTAAGTTGTTTGGCTTGAATTCGTTGACCCTGCGTGCGGATTCGCAGGCAGGGTCACGGGGAAGATCTGGCGTGCTACTTTTTCTTGCCGCCTTTTTTCTTCGCAGCCTTCTTCACCGCTTTCTTGGGAGCGGCTTTCTTCGGCGCGGATTTCTTGGCAGCCTTCTTCACCGCTTTTTTGGGAGCGGCTTTCTTCGGCGCGGATTTCTTGGCGGCCTTCTTCACCGCTTTTTTGGGAGCCGCTTTCTTGGCGGCGGTCTTCTTCGCGGCTTTTTTAGGGGCCGCCTTCTTAACGGCCTTGGCGGGAGCATTTTTCTCGGCGGGTTTCGCCGCGGGAGCGGCTTTCTTCGGCGCAGCCGCCTTCGCTGCCGGCTTGCGGACAGCGGCGGCGGGCGTCTCCGCCGGTTCACTCACTTCAACCACTTCAGTGACTATGACCCCGACCGGTGTGATGACCTCGATCACCTCGTCCTCGTCGTCGTCGAGCCCGTATTCGCCCATCTCATCGTCCAAGCGGACCTCGGCGCTGTCTTCGAAATCGTCGAGCTCGTCGTCGGCCGAGAATCGATACTCAATCATTCCGTCTGCCTCCTTGCAGGCTTAGTCAAAATTTAGAATATCTCTTTTTATCGCGAAGGCAAGTGAAAAGTGCCGCAAATCGCGTGACGCGACGCGCAGCGCCCGCGTTTCGCGCGACCCGATAAACACGGCGCCGCGGCTATCACAGCGCTGCAGCTATCACGGCGCCGCGGCTATTAAAGCGCTGCGCGCTCCCGCAGCGACGGCGGCGGCCATGATGAGATCGATGATGGGATCGCGTCAGACCGGGAAGCGTGCTCTCGGCCGGTGCAAGGGAAGTCATCGCTGTGCTCCAAAGTCCGCGGAGCCCGGCCGTTGTCACGATCCTGTGCGAAGCGGCGGCGGCCATATTGAGATCGTGCGCGCTCCCTACCTGCGCCAGAAGCGGTAACCCGGAGCCGGGCCTGTTACTATCGGAGTAACACGATCGGAGTCGCACCTCGAAATAACATGGGTCCCCAAAAAACAGCCCCGCAAGGGCAGGCCAAGCAGCCGATCCCCGGAGTTCATCACCTGGTCGCCGTGGGATCCGGCAAGGGCGGCGTCGGAAAGACCACGGTGGCCGTGAATCTGGCCATTTCGCTTGCGGAGATGGGACGGAAGGTCGGGTTGCTCGATGCCGACGTCTACGGCCCCAACGTGCCTTTGATGATGGGCACGCAGGAGACGCCCCAGGGCGTGGCCGAACGCATCCGTCCGGTGGTCAGCCACGGAGTGAAGCTGATGTCCATGGGGTTCCTCAACCCCGGCGATAAGCCCCTGGTGTGGCGCGGTCCCATGCTGCATAGCGTGATCCAGCAGTTCCTGCGCAACGTCGAATGGGGCGAATTGGATTACCTGATTATCGACCTGCCTCCCGGAACCGGCGACGTGGCGCTGTCTTTGATACAAACCGCTCCGCTTTCCGGCGCCGTCGTGGTCACCACGCCTTCCGACGTCTCTCTCGAAGACGCCCGCAAGGCCGTCAACATGTTCCAGCAGGTTCGCGTTCCCATCCTAGGGATGGTGGAGAACATGAGCTATCTGATCGCGCCTGGGTCCGGTGAGCGCATCGACGTTTTCGGGCACGGCGGCGGAAGGCGCACGGCCGACGCCATGAAGATCGTATTCCTGGGAGAGCTGGCGCTCGATCCCGAGGTGCGCATCGGCGGCGATTCCGGGAGTCCGGTTTCGCGGCGCGATGGAAAAGATCCGCATGCCGCGCCGTTCCGCGCTCTCGCGGAGCGCATCGAGCAAAGATGCGCGGAGGAAGCCAAGGCCGGTCCCGAGATCACCGTCGAAGATTGATCTCCAAACACGGATCGCAGCCGGCTCGCACGCTCGCGCAATCCGGGCGGGTTTTTACTTGGGGAGGCCCTAGTGGCAAGTCGCAGCAAGTTCGTTAACTATGCCCTGGTTGTAGCGCACGCACTCCTGCGTGCCGCGTCGGCACTCGTGCCGACGCCTGGGCGCTTGCTTTCAATCCCACACCGGGTGTCGAGAAGAGTCTCGACACAGCACGCATGAGTGCGTGCGCCACCAACTGTGCCAACGATCTCTGCGACAAGCCACTAGCTTGATGAGAACTACTGAGATTCCTGCTGGTGCTGCTGTACGAACGCCAGAATGTCGAAGCGCTTGATCTCGCGATCGGGAAAGAAACTGTTGACCGCATCCTGCTCCTCGGCAAATACTTCGAATACCGTGTGCAGCCGCGTGAGCGCCAGCAGCTCGACGTTGCGCCGGTTCAGGCGCATCAGCTTGAGCGCGCCGCCCGCCTTCTTGATCTGGGTGTAGGAAATCACCAGGCCGCCGAGACCCGTGGAGTCGATGTATTCCACCTGGGCCAGATCGAGGACGATGTTGATCTTTCCGGCCGCGATGAGTGCGGTGATTTTCTCCCGGACCGGATTCGATTCGCCCGCGGTGAGCCGGCCCTTGATCCCGAGGATGGTAATTCCCTCGCGTTCCCGCTCGGTAATCTCGAAAGCCATGCTTTCAGTGTATCCGACAAGTACGCAAATCGAGGCCGGGAAAAAAGTCCTATTTCTCGAATTTGCTGAAATCGAGATAGTCGCCCGAACAGGAAATCTCCCCCATCTCCCATTTCGGACGCAGCTCGTAATAAAAGGTTGCGGTCCACGGTTTCGCCAGGGCCTTGGGATCCTCCATCTTGAAATCGATCTGCATGTGATCCATGTCCAGGCGGCGGAAACGCTCCGTAACGCGCAGTTCGGTGCTATGCGCATGGCCCAGGCGATCGAGCCACGTCTTGTCGTTCAGGCCGACCGTTTCGACGGTGAACGTCGTGTCGTCGTCCCAGCGCCCGACCGAGGTCCCCATCCAGGTAAGATCCGGATCGGATGGAACGGGACGGCCATCCGTGTAAATGCGCCGGAGGGTGTGGTCGTACTCATACAGAAGCAGCGTAAACTTCGGCGTGTGAACAAACTCCAGCGGGTAGGGATGGAAGTAGACGCGCGGCGTGCCGGGAGGGGCGCAACGCGTAAGCACCGGATCGTTGGTGGTGGAGAGCGTGAATTTCCCATTGTTGGAATTCTTCGCCTCGGCATACTTTTGCTTGCCCCACTCGGTCAATTCCGGCTCTTCCTTGGTGAAGGTAGCGCCGGTGTAGGCGCGCATCGCTTGCGGATTGCGCATCATCCAGACGCCGCTCAGATCGTGTTTCGGCGCAGGTGCGCTCGGCGGAGCCGCTGCCTTCTGATCCGCGTTCTGCGCGCTGAGAACTCCCGCGAAAAGGAGCCCTCCGAACAGCAGCATAGTCCCCGGTGTGACGGCGCTTCGAATCCCGCGCCCGGCGATGCGATTCGTGTTGCTCAAGTTGTGCCTTTCCTGATGACCGGCATTCTTTGAAAGACGAGCAGAACGAACGCCGCCTTACATTCTTCCACACTTCCGAAAAGAACAGGCAGCAGCCGGTGACAACCGGGATTACTGCCGCTGCAGCATGTAAATGTAATTGTTCAGACCGAAGGCCATGTGGTTATCGTCGAGGAAATGAAAATCCAGTTCGTTCCCGCAGCCGGTCTCGAGCGTCTTCCAACTCGACCCGCGAAAACCCACGGAGGCCGCGACCTGGCGCGCATCCACCGATTTGTCGTGATCGTGCATCTCGGCGAACATCCCCTGGAAGAGGCCTTCCGCCGGTTGTTTCACCACTCGATACCGAGGATGGGGGCAAGCCGCCTGCGGCGGTCCGGTGATCCCCTTCGCGGTGAAGCCGACGATTTTGCCGGAGAGCTCCTTCATTTCAGAGGGATCGGGATTCTCGAGCGGAGCTTTGGGCGCGATATTTTTTGGTGCGACATTTTTTGGCGCAACATTGCTCCGTTCCACGTAGGGCCACCACGGCGCAACGCTTGCCGACACAATCTTCCAATTCCCGAAATAAAAAGGATCCGCGGCGGCTTCCAGCAGAACCGGACCGAGTGTCACGGCGAATAGGAATGCGGAGGCTAGAAGAAACCAGGTAGTATGGCGGGCGCGCGAAGAAACTCCTCCATCAATTGTTCGCATATACAGTCTAAAGGGTAGGCGATTTCGGCAATAAAGCGCGGCGCGCATCCACGCGCGGTCCCTTGTAGCTTTCATCCGTATTTCCATACGCATAACGTTAGCACGCTCGATCTTAAACGGCTGCGAAACGGACTTGAAGCGGTCATGGAAACAACCACCTTTTCATGGCAATTCCCTTTGACACGATTTTCGATTAATGGCATACTACCGCTGTACTTGGAGAGCCAAGGTTGAGTCTCGGTTCGCCCGCCCGTCGCCTCGTAGCAGCCCCGCAGTGTGATCCCTCGAGTCTTGTCTCCAGATACAGGATAGGAGTATCGAGTGAAGAAGCTTTTCGTCGGAAACCTGCCGTACTCGGCCAATGAGACGGACGTTCAGAACTTCTTTTCGAGCCAAGGCGTAACAGTCGATTCCGTCACCGTGATGCGCGATCGTTTTACCGGACAGGCGCGTGGATTTGCGTTCGTGGAAATCAATGATGACGGCGCGGCCGCGCGGGCCATCGAAACATGCCATGGCCAGGAACTGATGGGTCGCGGCGTGGTGGTGAACGAAGCTCGCCCAATGACGCGCGAAGCGGGTGGCGGCGGGGCCAGCCGCGGCGGCCGGCGCGATCGTTAAGCCCCACTCCTCCTTGTTTTGATCCCGCTGCTTGGGTTTGATCCCGCCGCGTGATCGCGCTGTGCCTTTCGTTGCAATCCGATCCGGCGCTCGCGTGTGTTGCCGCGCCCCGCGCGTGCGCGTGTTACCGATTAAGATGAACTAAGTGAGTGACAAGACCACGTGGATCGCCGCGGCCCGGCGTGTCATGCAAGCCGAGGCGGAATGCGTCCTGGCGGCTTCCCAACGTCTTTCGGAAAGCCTCGCGGGCGCGGTCGAAATGATTCTGCATGCGACCCGCTGCGAGGAAAGTCGCGCGCGGACGCCCTCGAGCGCGAACGCGGCCACGCATAAAGCCGCCCATAAGGTCATCGTGACCGGCATGGGCAAATCCGGGCATATCGGCCGCAAAATCGCCGCTACCTTGCAAAGCACCGGTACCCCGGCCGTTTTTCTTCACCCGGTGGAGGCTGGACACGGCGATCTGGGCGTGTGCCAACGCGGTGATCCGGTTCTGATGATTTCCAAAAGCGGATCGACGGCGGAGCTTCTGGATCTGGTTGCTCCGCTGCGCGGATTTGAATCCCGTTTCGTGGGCATCCTGGGCAACGTGAAGTCGCCCTTAGCCGAGCAAATGGATTTTGTTCTCGACGCCGGCGTACCGCGCGAGGCCGATCCTTCAGGGTTCACCCCGACCAGCAGCACTTTGGTCGCGCTCGCGCTGGGCCACGCGCTGGCCGTCGCGTTGATGGAAGCGCGCGGCTTCACCGCCGAGGATTTCCAGCGCTATCACCCCGCGGGACAACTCGGATTGAATCTGCGGCTCAAGGTACGCGAAGTGATGCATTCTCCGGGCGAAGTCGCGTGGGTGCGGTCCAATGACACGTTGAAGCACGTGGTGATCGAGATGTCGGCCCGTCCGCTGGGCGCGGCCTGTGTGGTTTCGGACGATCATTCTTTACTCGGCCTGGTGACGGATGGCGACGTGCGGCGGGCTTTGCGGAACCACGACGATATCCGCACGCTCTGCGCCCTCGACGTGATGACGCCGCACCCGGCCACGATCGGCCCGGACGCGCTGGTTCACGACGCACTTTCGTTAATGGAGGACCGTCCCTCGCAGATCTCCGTGCTGCCGGTGGTCGACCCCCATAAGGGCACGTGCCTGGGATTGATCCGCGTGCACGACATCTATCACGGCAAGCTTGCCGATTAGCCGAGCGGAGAGATGGTTGCATCCCGCTAAGGTCTACGCGGCACGAAGGCGTCGCATCAACGGTCAACGAGCACGATCTTGCCTTCCACGTTTCCCGCGGCCACAAGATCAAGAGCCTGCTTCGCTTCGAGCAGCGGGAAGGTCCGGCTGACGAGCGGATCGAACTTCTTCTCCCCGAGGAGCGCAAAAATCTTCGGCAGATCCTCGCGCAGCGGCCCGGTGTCTTTCTTGTACAGCATCGTGATGCCGTAGAATTTCCCCACGCGTCCGCGGAGGCGCGCTCCGACGAAGATATTCGCGAACATGCCTAATTGCGAGAGCTTTCCCGGCGCGGCGATAAAGCCATATCCCACCACCATCCCGCCCCGCCGCACGGCGCCGATACAGAGACCGATATTCGGGCCGCCGATGGCGTCGAAGGCGTAATCGACGCCGTGAGGCTCCAGGGCGCGGGTGAGCCGGTCGATCGAACCCGCCCGATAATCGATGGGTACCGCTCCCAAAGAGCGAACCGTGCCGTGCTTGGAAGCCGACGCAGCGCCATAGGTCTTCACGCCCGCTAATCGCAGGAGCTGCAGAGCCGCCGTTCCCACTCCTCCCGCTGCGCCGGTGACGAGCGCGGTTTCGCCCGCCCGCACTTTCGCCACCCGATGAATCATTTGCCACGCCGTCACATAATTCAGCACCACAGCGGCCGCGTCGCGATCGGATACATTGTCGGGGATGGGAACGAAGTGTTCCGCGTCGCGTACGAGCACTTCCGAGAAGCCTCCATACACGGTCAGCGCGGCGACTCTCTGGCCGATTTGGTAGCCCGCGACGTTGGCCCCGATCGCATCGACCGCGCCGGCGGCTTCGTAACCGGGCACGAACGGTATCTTCGGTGCGTAGCGGTATTTCCCCGCCAGCATAATCAAGTCGGTCGAGCCTACGCCGGCGGCGTGCACCCTCACGCGAAGTTGTCCGGGCCCCGGAGGCGTAAGGGGCAACTCGACAATCTGGAGAACTTCTGTTCCGCCCGGCTTCGTTACCATCACTGCGCGATATGTTTCTGCCACTTGGGCTTCCCATCCTCTCCGCGTCGCGCGTCCAAAACGCCTGTTGACTCCATGGTCCTTCACCGGCAAGGTTTAAAGTTGCTTGATCGCCGCAGACGGTTTGGGGCGGGTCCTTAGGCCGGCCTAAGTTTCCTCCCCGACTAAAGCGCGCATGCATTGCCGTCGATGGATACCAGACGGAGGAATTTGCGCATGAAGATCACTTCACTGCTGTTCGTGACGATAGCCGCCGGATCGCTCGCGCTCGCCGCGGCGACGCAGGAGGCCACCTACGTGGTCGGAAGCCTGGATGAGATTGCGCCGGGAGCGGCCGGGGTTCTGCATCTGGACGGCGACCGGTTGACGTTCCACAGCGGCAAAGTAACCATGGAAACCTCCTACTCCAAGATCACCGGCACGGAGCTCGGCCCCAAGCTGATCCATGGAGCGGATGCGCCGCAGCATAAAGCCTGGTCGCTGCACAAACACTACAGCGAGAAGACGGTATTTCAGAATCTGATCGTCAACTTCACCGACGCGAGCGGGAAGGCGCAGACCATGACGTTCGAGATGACCGAGAACGGCGCCGGAGAGATTTTTGGCACGCTCGAGCTTCGCACGGGTCAGCGAGCGCGCCGGCAGCAGCAGGAAGGCTGGTGGGGCGACGATGTGTGGCGCACCAACCGCAATGGGAAGGACTGGGATCAGTCGACCGCCATCGCTAAACAGTAGCGCCCGGCAAGGCGCCAACCCCAAGGCGGCGAGGCCGCGCAATTGCTGACCGATCCGTCCAAGCCTCGTGCGACTTTTCCGCCGGAAGGGCGGGGAAGCGGGAATGCATTTCGAGCCTCGTGCTATTCTTAAACCGACCTCGCTCATGCGGAAAAGGACCATTCTCGCGATTGGCCTGATGAGCCTGTCGGCCTGGGGAATCCTCCGGGCGCAACGGCCATTTCAGGAGTACCCGGCAATCGAGTACGAGGATTTTCCCAAGCCTCCCGACTGGAATAAACCAGCCGAGTGGACTCGCGCCCGCCTGCGCTACCCGGATATCACCGGATATCCGAACCACAGCTTCTATCGAAACTTCGCGGGCTATTGGACCATGGATTACCCGCGTTCGGACCGCCATCTGCTGGCGGGCGTGCGGCGTTTGACGCGCATCGACGCGCGATCGGTGGAGCAGGTAGTGAGCCTCGACGCGACCGACGAAATCTACAACTGGCCCATGCTCTACGGAGTCGAGGTAGGGCACTGGCTCTTACCCGACGATCAAGCCGCGCAACTTCGTCAGTTTCTGATGCGCGGAGGATTTCTGATGGTCGACGATTTCCACGGTTCGGAACCGTATCGCGGCGTCCGGGAGTGGGACACGTTCGTCGACAGCATGAAGCGCGTGTTTCCCAACCGGCCGATTGAAGATCTTCCGAACGACGATCCGATCTTCCACACCATTTACGATCTGGACGATCGCTTTCAGGTTCCCGGCGCGCAATACTTCGAAACGAATAAAACCTACGAGGCGGGCGAGAGCGGAAAAGAGCCGCATTGGCGTGCCATTCGCGACGACAAGGGCCGCGTGGTGGTCGCCATCTGCCACAACATGGACCTGGGCGACGCGTGGGAGTGGTCGGACGATCCGAAATACAACGAGAAATGGGCCGGGCTCGCCTACCGGATCGCGATGAATTATTTCATTTACGATCTGACCCATTAGTTCTCGTCCAATGCCGGCTGCTTAACCGCTCCCTCTGGTCGCGGCTCGGGTAAGGTCTGCTCGGTCTCGGATCGTTTTTGCAAATTACTCAAGCGCTCGTAAACACGGACGACACCCACCCGAGCCGCGACCAGAGGGAGCGGTTAAGCACTGCCTGGAAAGAGAACAGCAACGAACATACAGGCCGAACGCAGGATCCCTTGACTTGACTCGATGACAACGCGGCGCGAGGTTTACAAACGAATTTGAAATTTATGCGTCTGTGTTATCCTGAAGCCGACTCGAGGGCGTGGCCCGCGCCAGGCCGCTCTCCCGTGGCTTAAGGCTGCGGTTGTTCCTTGGACAGCGGATGCGCATTCGTTCTTTTTTTCTTCTGTTTATTCTCGGTTTGACGGCTTGGGGCGTGCTGCGCGCTCAGCGTCCGTTCAAGGCCTACCGAGGCCAGGAATACGAAGATTTCCCTTTACCCCCGGACTGGCAACAGACCGCCGAATGGACCCGGGCGCGTCTCCATTACCCGTCGTTTCTGGTGGTGCATCCGGGCGCGCGCGATGGCTACGACCGTTGGACCATCGATTATCCTCGTTCCGACCGTCACTTATTGCAAGGCATCCGCCGGCTGACGCGCATTGATACGCGCTCGGTGGAGCAGGTCGTCGACCTGGATTATCAAGAGGACCCGACCGACGTTTATAACTGGCCGTTTATGTATGCGGTCGAGGTCGGTTATTGGAATCTTACGGACGCGCAAGCCGCTCAGCTGAGGGATTTTCTGCTGCGCGGCGGATTTTTCATGTGCGACGATTTTCACGGATCGGTCGAGTGGGCCAACTTCACGGCCAGCATGAAGCGCGTTTTTCCGGACCGTCCCATCGTAGATCTTGATAACAAAGATCCGATCTTCCACGTCATATATGATTTGGACGACAGATATCAGGTCCCGGGCCTTCAATACGTTTATACGCACTCCCGTTTTGAATACGACGGTTTCCAGGCCAAGTGGCGCGGCATTTACGATGACAAAGGCAGACTGATGGTGGTGATTTGTCATAATATGGATCTCGGTGACGCCTGGGAACATTCGGATAACCCCGTTTATCCGGAACCGTTTGCAGCTTTGGCTTATAGGATCGCGGTGAACTATACGGTGTATGATTTAACACACTGACAGGGAACGCGGGCGCATGGCGGGCACGGCGCTGTGCGCGGTCGGGAAGGTAGCTGATGTTCGAGTTTTTTTTCAAGTATCCGGCGGCGGTCTTCTCGCGCGGCACCCTGGTGCTGCTGGGGTCGTGGCCGGTGTGGTCGCTGATCGCCGCGATCGTGCTTGCGGCGGCCGGCTTGTGGTACTGGGTGCATCGCAACGCGGCCGGATCGGGCCGCATTGGTGCGCTGCGATCGGCGGCCGTGTGGCTGCTGCAAACACTGCTGGCATCGCTGCTTCTTCTGATGCTGTGGCATCCGGCGCTGAGCGTCGCGACGCTCCGTCCGCAGCAGAATATTGTCGCCGTCGTGGTAGACGATTCGGCCAGCATGGGACAGGCGGACGAAGCCGGCGGCGCAACCCGGAGAGCGGCTGCCGAGCAAGTGTTAAACTCCGGCCTCCTCAATTCTTTACGCGATAAATTTCAAGTTCGTCTTTACCGCCTGACGGATCATCTGGAGCGCTTCGATAAACTCGAGCAGCTCACTTCGACCGCGCCCGCCACGCACATCGGCGAGGGCTTGAAGCAAGTGGTGGAGGACGCGCAAAGTCTGCCGATCGGTGCGGTGATTCTGGCGAGCGACGGCGCGGACAATGCGGGTGGGGTGGATCTCGAAACGATTTCGGAATTCCGGCGGCAGCGGATTCCGATTCACACCATCGGCTTCGGGCGCGAGAAATCCGCGCATGACGTTGAAATCAGCGACGTGACCGTTCCCCCTCGCGCGCTTCCGGATTCACGGCTGGCCGCGCAGGTCAGCTTTCATCAGCATGGTTTCAAGGGGCAGAAGGCAAAAATCACGCTGCGCGACGGCAAGAAAGTCCTGACGCAGAAGGAAGTCACGCTCAAAGACGACGGCGTGGAGCAGACCGAGCCGGTGTTGTTCAATCCCGGAGCGGCCGCGGTTCACGTGATCGAGGTCGCAATCGAGCCGCTGACTGGTGAGGACAATGTCAAAAACAACGTTCTGACGCGGATCGTGAACGTCGACAGCCGGAAGCCGCGCATCTTGTATCTGGAGGGCGAGCCGCGGTGGGAGTTCAAATTTCTGAGGCGCGCGGTGGAGGACGACACCACGATCGATCTGGTCACGATGCTGCGTACCACGCAGAACAAGATTTATCGCCAGGGCATCGCCAATCCCGACGAATTGAAGGACGGGTTTCCGACCAAAGTGGAGGAGCTGTTCGGGTTCGACGGTCTGATTATCGGCAGCGTGGACGCGCCGTATCTGACTCCCGGCCAGCAAACGCTGATCAAGGATTTTGTCGACCGGCGCGGGGGTGGACTACTGTTTCTGGGAGGCAAGGACGCGCTTGCCGATGGAGGCTGGAAGCAATCGGCCGACGTGGACTTGATTCCGACGATTCTGCCGGACCGTAAAGATACGTTCCAGCGCGTGGGAGCGAAGGTCGAGCTTTCCGCGGCGGGCCGCGACAACCTGATCACGCGCCTCGAAGAAGATTCGGGCAAGAACGTGGAGCGCTGGAAGAATCTGCCCTATGTGATGAACTTTCAGGATCCGGGCCAGCCGAAGCCGGGCGCGACCGTCCTGGTGGACGGGCTTCCCATGACCGGCGGGCGCATCCCTTTGCTGATTACCCAGAATTACGGACGCGGCCGCACGGCGCTGTTCGCGACCGGGGGGAGCTGGCGCTGGCAGATGCTGCAGCCGGTGGCCGACAAGAGTCACGAGATGTTCTACCAGCAGTTGCTGCGCTGGCTGGTGGCCGATACTCCGCGGCGCGTCATCACGTCGACGCCCAAGCAATCCATTTCCGACGAGTCGCACGTGCCGCTGCGCGCCGAAGTGCGGGATCGCACGTACCTGCCCGCTTCCGATGCCACCGCGGAGGCGCACGTTCTGGGACCCGAAGGCATCGCGGAAACCGTGCCGATGCGCCCCGATCCGATCGAGCAGGGAGTTTTCACGGCAGACTATACGACGCCGAAGCCGGGATCGTATCTGGTCGAAGTCGTCGCCACGCGCGGGACCGAGGAACTGGGTCGCGATACGCTGACCTTCCGGCGCGAGGACGGAGTTGCCGAGAACTTCCATACAGAGCAGAATCGCGATCTGCTGGAGAAGCTGGCGTCGGAGACCGGAGGCCGCTACTATAAACCGGAGGATGCGCAGAAGCTCGGCAAGGAAATCAGCTATTCCGATGCGGGCATCACGGTGCGCGAGACCCGGGATCTGTGGGATATGCCGATTGTGTTTCTGTTGCTGCTGGTGCTGAGGTCGGGCGAATGGCTCCTGCGCAGAAAGTGGGGTGTGATTTGAGAATCCACGATGTGCGAAGAGCCGCGCTCGGGAAAAGAATCTCCCGCGTGCGAAAGATCGGGGGCGCGATCCTGCTTGCCGGGATGATGTCCGCGACGGCGCACGCCGAGTCTTTTTACCTCACGGTTGCGGGGCTCGGGGGCGAGCAGGAATACGAGCAGCGGTTCACGGGCTGGGCTAAAGAACTCGAGATGATTTTGAAAGGCGAGCCCAACGCGAAAATGGAAACGTTGATGGGCGCCCAGGCCACACGCGCGAACATTCAAGCGAAGCTCGCGGATTTCGCCAAGCAAGCCAAGGCCGACGACAACGTCGTGATCTTTCTGATCGGCCATGGCGGATACGATGAGACGGATTATAAGTTCAACGTACCGGGGCCGGATGTTTCGGCGATGGATCTGGCCGCCTGGCTGGATAAAATTCCCGCGCATCAGTTGATCGTCAATATGACGAGCTGCAGTGGAGGATCCATTGCGGCGTTAGAAAAGCCCAGGCGCGTGGTGATCACCGCGACGAAGTCCGGTACCGAGCGCAACGCGCCCGTCTTCGCGCGCTTCTGGATCGAGGCGCTGCGCGATCCGGCGGCCGATGCGGATAAGAACGAAATAATCACCGCGCTCGAAGCATTCCGCTACGCCGAGGCCAAGACCGTGAAATATTACGAGGAAGCCAAGCGTCTGGCGACCGAGCATCCGTTGCTCGAGGATGCGGGCAAGGGCGAGGGCGTCCGAACTCCGTCGGTGGAAAACGGCGAGGGGCAGACAGCCGGGCGTTTCGCGGTACTGCACACGGGCTCGGCGGCCGCGCTCGCCAACGATCCCGAAAAGCAGAAACTGCTGAAGGCCAAGGAAGAGATCGAGCAGAAGATCGACGATTTGAAGTATCGCAAGGCGTCGATGTCGGTCGAGGATTACCGTGGACAACTCGCGCAACTCTTGGTCGAGCTGGCGAAGACGCAGGAGGCGCTCGACAAGTGAAGCTGCTGTTGGTCCCTGCCGTAATTGTCTTTTGGACCGGCTGCGCCGCTCTTCCGGCTTTCGGTCAGGCGGCCGAAGTGCAGGCCTGCGCCGCCCTGAAGCATCGCGGCGACGCGAATGCGCCGGCCTGTTATCAGCGGCTCGCGCGCTCGGCCGATCCGGCTTTGCAAGGCGAAGGGTTGTGGGCCCTCGGCGATTTTAAGGGGGCTAACGACGCGTTTCGCGCGGCGGTAAAGGCGCGGCCGAAAGATCCCGCGCCCCGGGTGCGCTGGGGACGGATGTTCCTGGATCATTATCAAGCTTCCGACGCCCAGGATCTGTTCAAAGAGGCGCTGGAGATTAATAAGGAGTACGCGCCGGCGCTGGTCGGGATGGCGCTGGTGGCGGGCGAAAATTACGAGGCGCAGTCGATCAAGTTTGCCGAGGAAGCGTTGAAGGCCGATCCGAAGATGGTGGAAGCGCAGGAGGTGATCGCGCGCGTCCAACTCGAGGACAACGATCCGGAGAAGGCAGAGGCGTCCGCGCGCAAGGCGCTGGAGCTCGATCACGAATCGCTTGACGCGATGGCTTTGCTCGGGACGATCGATATGCTGGCGGACAAAAAGGAAACGCCCTGGATGATGCGGGTGTTCGCGATCAATCCGAAATACGGAAATGCATATGCGATCGCGGCGCATTTTTTCATCATCAACCGGCGCTACGAAGAAGGCATTGAGTTGTACCGCAAGGGACTGAGTCTCGACCCCACGATGCAGAGTGCGCGCAGCGATATGGGCGTGAATCTCATGCGCCTGGGCAAAGAAGGCGAGGCGCGCCAGTTGCTGGAGGAGTGTTATAACGCGGGATATCAAAGTCCGGAGACGGTAAACTCGCTGCGTCTTCTGGATAGCTACAAGGATTACGTGACGTTTGAGACTCCCAAGACCACCCTGCGTCTGGCGAAGAAAGAAGCGACGCTGCTGCGGCCCTACTTCCAGGAGGAGTTCGACCGGGCGCTTGCGACATACGAGAAAAAATACAAATTCAAGCTGGCGAATCCGGTGCAGCTGGAGGTTTATCCCAATCACGAAGATTTCGCGGTGCGTACGGTCAGCATGCCTGGTCTGGGCGCGCTGGGAGTCACGTTCGGATACGTGGTGGCGATGGATTCACCGAGCGGCCGCAAGCCCGGTCAATGGCACTGGGCGAGCACGATGTGGCATGAGCTGAGTCACGTGTATGTGCTCGAAATGACGAATCATCGCGTGCCGCGCTGGTTCACGGAAGGGCTCGCGGTGTATGAAGAGACAGCGGCGTCGCCCGATTGGGGCGATCGTCTGGACCACGAGTCGATCATGGCGATCAAGGACAAGAAGCTTCTGCCGGTCGCGGAACTGGACCGCGGTTTCGTCCATCCCACTTATCCAGCGCAAGTGGTTGTGTCGTATTTCCAGGGCGGGAAAATCTGCAGCTTCATCGTGCAGAAGTGGGGCTGGGACAAGATCCTCGCCATGATTCACGATTTCGGCGAGAATCGCCCCACGGCGGAAGTGATTGAGAAGGAATTCGGCATAAAGCCGGAGGAATTCGATAAACAGTTCATGGCGTGGCTGGAGCCGCAGGTGCGAACGACGGTGGACCATTTCGAGGAATGGACCAAACTGATTCGCGAGGTCAACGAAGACGCCAAAGCCAAGAAATGGGATGAGATGATTCCGAAGGCCGAGCAAGCCGAGGCGTGGTATCCGGAGTACGTCGAGGCCGGCAGCGCTTACGAATTTCTCGCCGACGCCTGGAAGACCAAGGGCGATAAAGGCAAGGAAACCGCGGAACTGGAAAAATATTCGAAAATCGGAGGCCGGGAGCCGGAGACGCTCAAGCGGTTATCGCTGTTACAGGCGGAGGCGGGACGCAAGAAAGACGCGGCGGCCACACTTGAGCGGCTCAATCTGATTTATCTCGAAGATGATGTGGAACACCAGCGGTTGGGCGATTTGGATATGGATCTGGGGAATGCGAACGGAGCGATCCGGGAGTACGGCGCGGTGCTCGCCGGCAAGCCCATCGATCCGGCGGGCGCGCACTATGGGCTGGCGCGCGCCTACGTGGCCGAGCACCGGGTGAAGGACGCGCGCGAGGAAGTGATCTCCGCTCTGGAAGTGGCGCCGGGATTCAAGCCGGCACAAAAGTTGTTGCTCGAATTGAACGGGAAAGAATAAATTATCGAATGTCGACTTCAACACAATTTACCGAATCCGCCGGATTGCAGGAGCGGATCGCGCGGTTCCAAAGAACGCAGGAAGCGATCATCGGGCAGATCCGCAGGGTGATCGTCGGGCAGGACGAAGTGATCGACCAGGTTCTGGTCGCGCTTTTCGTGGGCGGGCACTGCCTGATCACCGGCTTGCCGGGCACCGCGAAGACGCTGCTGGTGCGCACGCTTTCGCAAGCGCTGGGTCTTGAGTTCCGGCGGATCCAGTTCACGCCGGATCTGATGCCCTCCGATATTACGGGCACAGACATCATCGAGGAGGATCCGGGCACGGGACGGCGCACCTGGACGTTCGTGCCGGGGCCGATTTTCGCGAACGTTCTGCTGGCGGATGAAATCAACCGCACGCCTCCGAAGACGCAATCCGCGCTGCTCGAAGCAATGCAGGAGCGCTCCTGCACGGTGCGCGGCAACATGTACACGATCAAACCGCCCTTCTTCGTGCTGGCGACGCAGAATCCGATCGAGCTCGAAGGCACCTATCCGCTGCCTGAAGCGCAGCTCGACCGCTTCATCTTCAATGTTCTGCTGGATTATTTATCCGCCGATCAGGAAATGAAGGTTCTGGACCTGACGACCACGACGCACGTGGCGCAGGTGGACGCGGTGACCACCGCCGAGGAGATCCTCGATTTCCAGCAGGTGGTCCGTATGATTCCGATCGCCGATTCGGTGGGGCGGTACGCGGTGGATCTGGTGCGCGCCACGCGATCGTCGGACCCGTCGGCTCCGGATTTTATCAAGAAATACGTAAACTTCGGAGCGAGCGTCCGCGCGGCGCAGTTCCTGGTGCTGGCCGCCAAGGCGCGCGCCTTGATGCACCATCGCTTCCATGTGAGCTACGAAGACGTGACTTCCCTGATGCGGCCGATTCTGCGGCATCGCGTGCTGCTGAACTTCCAGGCCGAGTCCGACCGCCTGACCACGGACGATCTCCTGAAGAGATTGCTGGAGGCCATGCCGCCGCCGAAGGAATAATCGCCCGGTACGCGCGAGCGCGAGGCACCTGCACGATGCGGTACGAAGACAAGGCGGGGGCGGTTTAAAAATGCAACGTTTCCTAGATCCGGCGGTTCTGGCTGGGATATCCGGTCTGGACCTGGTGGCGCAAACCGTGGTGGACGGCTTCATCTCGGGCCTTCACCGTTCGCCCGATTTCGGTTTCAGCCAGGAATTCGCGGAGTACCGCTCCTACAATCCGGGCGACGATCTGCGGCACGTCGATTGGAACGTTTTCGCGCGCACCGAGCGGATGTATCTGAAACGCTATCGCGGCGAAACGAACTGCCAGTTGACCATTCTTTTGGACGCCAGCCGGTCGATGCGCTTCAGCTCGCATAAAATCGACAAGCTGGAGTATGCCCGCTTTCTGACCGCATCGTTGTGTTACATGGCGCGGCTGCAGAGGGACGCGGCGGGACTCATCGTATTTGACGACGAGGTCCGGCAATTCGTCCCGCCGTCGACGCGGCAAGGACAGCTCGCGCGGCTCCTGCACGCGGTGGAGAAAGCCGAAGTGGGCACGCGCACCGATTACGCCAAGCCGTTCGCGCATTTGCGAGAGTTCCTGCACAGGCGTGGGCTGGTGGTGTGCATCTCCGATTTCTGGCAGAACCCGGAAGAGGTCGTGAATACGATCGCGCCGCTGCGTTTCCACGGCAACGAAGTGGTGCTGTTTCATATCATGGACCCCGAAGAAATTCGTCCCAAGGTGCGGCAGCCGGTATTGATGGAAGACCTGGAAACCGGCGAGACGATCGAGGTTTCGCCGGATTACGTGAACCGGGAGTATCCGGCGAAGATGGACGCGCACATGCAGGATTTGAAATCCAAGGCGCAGGGCAGCGGCCTCGATTATTTCCTGATCGACACCAGCCGTCCGCTCGACGCCGCGTTGCGTGAGTATCTGGCGATCCGGGGCGGGAGGTTCTAGATGGGTTTTTTCGCGCCCTGGTTTCTCGCCGGACTCGCCGCAGTCGGCATCCCGGTGTGGGTGCATCTGCTGAAGCGCCACAAGACCGATCCGAAACTGTTTCCGTCGCTGATGTTCTTCGAGCCGCGCGAGCAGAGCTCCGTGCGGCATCGGCGGCTCGATTATCTACTGCTGTTCGCTCTGCGCACGGCGATGATTATTTTGCTGGCCCTGCTGTTCGCGAGCCCTTTCCTCCGGCGGCCGGCCGGAGCCGCGGACGGAAAGAAAATCACGGTGATCGCCGTGGATCGCTCCTTCAGTATGCGGGCGGGCAACCGGCTTGCCGACGCCAAGAACGAAGCGCTGAAGGTGGTGAACGGGCTGAAGCCCAATGATCAGGCGCAGGTGATCGCGCTTGCGGGCAACGTGCAGGCTCTCACGCAGGTGGTCACGGATCCGGCGCAACTGCGTGCGGCGGTGACGGCCATTCAGCCGGGCGATAGCCGGGCATCCTTCGGCGAACTCGCGCGCTATCTGCGGACGCTCGCGGACGCGCAGAAGCTGCCGCTCGACGTGCATCTGGCGAGCGATCTCCAGAAAACGGCCATGCCGCCGGGATTCACCGATCTGCGTGTCAATCCCGGGACCACGCTGTTCTTCCATCCGGTGGGTGATCCGGCGCCGAACTGGGCTGTCGAAAACGTAGTCGCTCCGCGCCGGGTTTACGATCCCAAGCGCGTTCGCATGCAGGCAACGGTCGCGGGGTATCGGGACCCCGGCAGCGAAGCGCACCGTGGAGATGCTTCTCAACGGACGCATGCTGCAGAGCAAATCCGTGGACATTCCCGCGAGCGGACGCGGGCAGGTGGAATTTTTGGGGCTCGACGCGCCGTATGGATTCAGCCGGGGCGAGGTGAGGATAGACGGAGGCGACGCGCTCGCGGGCGACGATCATTATTATTTTTCGGTGGAGCGCGCCGATCCGCGCAAGGTTCTCTTCGTCGACGACGGAAGGCATCCGCGCGCCGAATTGTATTTTAGAGACGCGCTCGATTCCTCGGGCGATGGCGCATTTGTGCTGGAATCGCAGCATCCGGATTCGGCCGCGGCGGCTCCGCTTTCCAACTATGCGTTCGTGGTGCTCTCGGATCTAAGCAATGTCCCGCAGGCGCTTGAGAGCGGATTAGAAAATTATGTCCGCAATGGCGGCTCCGTGCTAGTCGCGCTCGGTCCGGCTGCAGCGGTGCTGCCGCGTGTTCCGGTGCTCGATGAGGCGATTCAGTCTTCCGATTACGCGGGCAGGGAAGGCGACCGGTTCCTGACGGTGACCGAGGTGGACGCCGGGCATCCCGCTCTGCGGGCCGTCGATCGTTTCAATGGCGTGAAGTTTTACCAAACGATTCATGTCAATCCGGTCAAGTCGCGGGTGCTCGCCCGGATGAACGACGGCACGCCGCTGGTGATGGAGAAGAATATCGGCGAAGGGAAGGTGCTCGTGTTCGCATCGACTTTCGATAATGTGTCGAACGATTTGCCCTTACACGCTTCGTGGGTTCCGTTTGTTTCCCAGGCGGCTTTGTACCTGGGCGGCGGCGGGGCCGAACAGCCGGTAAATCTCACGGTGGATTCGTACGTGGAGTTGCGCTCGGCGGAGGGCGCGGATAAGGGCGTTTCGGGCGCCGCCGCGGAAGTGCTCGATCCGGACGGCAAGCGCGTTTTTTCGCTCGAGGAAGCCGTAAAAGCGACGAATGTCGCGGTCAACCGCGAAGGATTTTACGAAATTAAGACGGCGGGCGGACGGCGCAGCCTGGTAGCCGTGCATGCGGATCGCCGCGAGTCCGACCTGGCCCAGATCCCCAAGGAAACGCTGGATCTGTGGAAGGGCACGGGCTCCGTGGATCCCCAGGGGGGTCCGGTGGGGCAAGCCGGGCAGGACGTCGGCGGCTGAAAAGCCGTGGCCTCTGTGGCCGTATCTATTGTTGCTATTGTTAGGAGTAGCAGTGGCGGAATCGGTGGTCGCGGACCGGTATCTGCGGCCCCCGGTCTCCGAGCGAGAGTCCGTGAAGAGGGAGGCGGCATGAACACGCGCGACCAACTGAATCAGTATCTACGGGATCTCGAAAGACGCCTGCGCTGGCTCGCCGTTTCGAAAGGCGTCGCCATAGCGTTGGGCGTCGCGCTGGGCGCCACGGTGGCGCTGGTGCTGATCGACCAATGCGTTCGCCTTCTCCGCCCCCAGCCTGACGTTCGCGCGCGCCGCGCTGTTCCTTTCGCTGGCCGCGGCGATCGGCTTCGCGCTGGTGCTTCCGCTGCTCGCGCTGAACCGCCGCAGGACCGCCGGCCGCGCGGAGACTTCTTTCCCGGATTTCAAAGAACGCCTACTCACGTACGTGGAACGCAGCGACCGCAGCGATCCGATGCTCGAATTGCTGGCCATGGATACGCATGCAGGTCGCGCAGGCGACCCGAGCCGCAACGCGTCGCTCCGCCGAAATCGATTTTGGCTTTGGCCACCGGAGCCGGAGCGGCGGGTGCGATTCTGATCTGGCTGATTGCGGCGGGTCCGGGATTCCTCGGCTATGGCGCGTCGCTGCTGTGGGCGGGCACGCCGAAATCCGGGCGCAAATTTCTACGACATCGTGGTGCAGCCGGGCAACAAACTGATCCGCCGCAAGAGCGGATCAAGCGGTCACCGCGCAGCTCACCGGATTCGTATCCGAGCAGGTCCGCCTGTTGGCGAAGTATCAGAGCGCCGCGAAGTGGGAAGAGGCCCGCATGGTTCCGCGCGCCGGGAATTCGCAATATGAATTTCTGTTCGCGGGCGTGCCGGAGCCGGTCGAATACTACGTGGAAGCGGCCGGCGTGCAGCTCGAAGACCTATAAGCTCGACGTCGTCGACCTCCCGGGTATCAAGCACATCAAAGTGACGTATCATTTCCCCTCTTGGCTCGGGATCAAAGACGGGGTGGAAGATCCCGGCGGCGATCTGCGCGCGGTGCAGGGGACCACGGCGGAGCTGACCGTGGAGACCGATCGCCCGTTGAAAAACGGCGTGATCGAGATGGACGACGGCTCGCACATCGACTGAAATCCGGCGGCGATGGAACCTGCTGACCGCGAGCGTGCCGATTCAGAAAGACGGCCTGTATCATTTCGCGGCGAAGGAACAGGGCGAGAGTGTGCGTCTGAGCGAAGATTATTTCATCGAAGCGCGCCAGGACGACGCGCCCACGGTAAAGATCACGCATCCGGGTTCGGATGCGAAAGTGAGTCCGATCGAGGAAGTCACGGTCGCGGTGGAAGCGAATGACGATTTCGCTCTGCAGGGCGTGGAGCTGCATTATTCGGTCAACGGCGGAGCGGAGAAAATCGTGGCGATCCCGAACTCCCATGGGGTGAAAGACGCGAGCGGCCGGACGCTCATCGCGCTGGAGGATTTTAAGCTCGAAGCGCGGCGACGTGGTCGCGCTGTACGCCACGGCCAAGGACGCGCGCACCACCTCGCGCACCGACATGATGTTCATTGAAGCGCAGCCCTTCGAGCGCAACTACACGCAATCCCAGCAAAGGGCGGCGGGGGCGGGGGCGGCGGCGGCGGGCAGGATCAGAACGAAATCTCGCAGCGCCAGAAGGAAATTATTGCGGCGACGTGGAATGAACTTCGCGGCGGCGCTAAGGACAAGGCCGCGGAGAACGCGCGATTCCTGGCCGAAATGCAAACCAAGCTGAAGGACCAGGCCCAATCCCTCGCGGCGCGTTCGCGCAGCCGCGCAGTTGGCGGGAGCGAACCAGGAATTCCAGAATTTCGTGAAGGATCTGGAAGCGGCGGCGGATGACATGGGGCCGGCGGCCGACAAGCTGAAGGGGCAGGGGTGGAAGGACGCCCTGGGTCCGGAGCAGAGGGCGCTGCAGCATCTGTTGCGCGCCGAAGCCACCTTCCGCGATATCCAGGTGGCCTTCGGAGCACAGCAGGGCGGCGGCGGGGGAGGCGGCGGAGCGCGGCCGCGATCTCGCCGAGCATGTTCGATCTGGAGCTGGACACGGAGAAGAATCAGTACGAGACGGGCCAGCGCTCGGGCGCCGCGCCGTCGCAGGAACAGCGGCAGAAGGAAGTGGATGACGCGCTGCAAAAGCTTTCGCGAACTCGCGCATCGCCAGCAGGAGCTCGCACAGCAACAAAGCAGAGCAAGCAGCAGACTTTCGAGCAGCGCTGGCAGCAGGAAATGTTGCGGCGCGAAGCGGAAGAACTGCGCAAGCAGATGGAGCAACTGAAGCAGCAGCAACAGGGGCAGCAAGGCCAGCAAGGTCAACAAGGGCAACAGGGACAGCAAGGTCAACAAGGACAGCAGGGGCAACAAGGCCAGCAAGGCCAGAGCGGCCAATCGGGACAGTCCGGGCAGTCGGGACAATCCGGACAATCGGGGCAGAGCGCCCGCGGAGGCCAGCGCGGCAATCAGCAGCAGATGCAGCAGGCGATCGACCGGCTGAAGCAGGCTCTCGATGACATGCGGCAAGCCCAAGCGAACTCTCAACAAAACGGCCAGCAGAGTCAGCAGAGCGCGTCGCAACAGGCGGATGCGCGCCGCGCCGCGGAGCGCCTGGCCGAGGCCGAGCGGATGATGAACGGCATGCGCCAGCAGCAGGCCGGTTCGCAGCTCGACGATTTGGCGGAGCGCGCGGATAAGCTCGCGGGCCAGCAGGGTGACTTCGCAAATCGGTTGCAGCAGGCGACGGGCGGCGATCCGCGGAGCGGGCGTCCGGGGGCCGGCGGTCAAGGCGCCGGGTCTCAGCAGACCAAGCAGCTCGCCGATGAGAAGGACAAGATGGCGGCCGAGCTGGACCGCTTACAAAAAGATATGCAGCAGGCGGCGCGCGATCTGGCCGGGACGCAACCGGCGGCAGCGGGCCGCGTGCGCGACGGGCTGAGCAGCATGCAACAGACCGAGGTGACCAATCGCGCCAAAGCTTCCGCGAACAACATTCGCCAGGGGCTCGGGGAGCTATATGGTGCCGACGGAAAAGGCCGTGGCGCAGGCGCTCGACCAGGTGAGCAAGGATCTGAAAGCCGCGCAGGCGGCGCTCGGCGCACAGGCGGCGCAGGGCGGCCAGAAGGGCGAAATGGAGCAGGAGCTCGCGCGCCTCGAAAAACTGCGCAGCCAATTGCAGGCGATGGCCGGACAGGGGCAGGGCCAGCAGGGAGGCAATCAGCAAGGCCAAGGCCAACAAGGCCAGGGTCAGCAAGGCGGCAATCAGGCCGGAGGGAACCAATCGGGCGTCGGTCAGCCAGGCGGCCGTCCCAATCAGAGTGCCCGCGGCCGCAATGGGGGCTTTGGCGGATTCGGACGCTTTCAGCCGGAAGGCTTTTACGACGTCCCGGACGTCCAATACATGGACCCGGGGTCGGTCGCGCGCGATGCCCAGCTCCAGTTAAACGATTTGCGGGATCAGTTCAAGGATAATCCCGATGCCTTGCGGGAATTAAGCGATCTCAATCGCGATATCCAAAAAATGCAGACGGGGCAGACGGCTTCGCCGGAGCTCGATCAACGCATCAGCCGTGAGATTCTGCCGAAGCTCGAAGCTTTGGAAGTGCGGTTGCGCCGGCAGATCGACGAATCGGAAAGCGGACAGGTGCGCAGCGGCGGCAGTGATCGTGTGGCGCCTGGCTACACGGACGCGGTTGCCGAGTACTTCCGTAAGCTCAGTAAGGGACGCTAACGCCCGGGCCACATTCCGCCGATGATTAATCGGCTGAGGTGGCATACGTGGCGAAATCCGAAATTCAGAATGCAGTAGAAGGCACGCATGCGGAGCCTGAAGTCCGCGGCAAAATGCCGGATGGGCCGAAAGCCGCGCCGTCGGCCTCCCAAAGAATTTCAGACTCCCTGGTACTGGGTTCCCTCGGTCGCCTGAGCGCTCTTCTCTCGGCTTACAACCGGAAACAGGTGAAGGAGAGCGTCGACGCCGGTGATCCTCAAAGCGAGAGCGCGTCGCCAGAGTTGACCGGAGATCTCGCCTCTCTGCAGAAGAAGCTGAAAAGCTAGCCTCGCTCGTCGCGCCCGAGAATTATTTAGAACTTCCTCGCGCGTTCCCGACTCACCACCGCGATCCATTCGGTCGCGCCCGCCGGCGCATTCGTGCGGCCCGGAGCGGGTCATTCCTTAACGCCAAAATTCAGGAGCAACCATTCGAGTTCCGGCCTTCAAGGCCCCAAAAGAAGAGGGGCTCCCGAAGGAGCCCCTCTCAAGCGTTGCGCGTTCTTACTGAACACTCTTATTGCACGAGCAGCGTCTGCGTAACGGTTGTGCCATCGGCGCCCGTGGCCACGCAGGAATAACTGGTCGGAGCCGGCGGGTTCACCTCGAGCACCGCTTCCACCGTTTGCGGGAAGGTCTGACCGGCCAGCATGATTGAAACGGCGTTCTTGGTGAGGCAATACAACTGCGTTTTCCCGTCCGACAGAACCTGGTCGGAGTAGGACAGGATCTGCACGGCGCCAGTGACCGGAGGCGGAGGCGTCGTGACCGGCGGCGTCACCGTGATGGTCACGGACTGGGTCGAGGTCAGCGAGCCTTTGGTCGCGGTAAGGATATAGGTTGTCGTCACCGCGGGAGTCACTTGCGCGCTGCTGGCGAGCGCTACGTTGCCGAGCGTCGTAATATTCACGGTATCGGCATTGGAGACCTGCCACAACAGAGTCGAATTCTGTCCCTGGGTAATACTAAGAGGCACGGCCGAAAACGCCAGGATTAAGGGCGGCGTCGGCGGCGGGGTGGTGCTGGTTCCGGAGATCATCGTGATGGTCACGTGCGCGGAGTTTTGCAATCCGTAGGGGTCCTTCACGGTCAAAGTAAAGTAATACGTCTGACCGGCAACTCCCGGGAACGTGGTTGTGACGCCCGTGGGATTCGACAGCACCACCGAGGTCCCGCCGTTCACCAGATTCTGGGTCCATTGATACGTAAGCTTGTAGCCGTTGGGATCGTAGGAGCCCGATCCGTCGAGCGTCACCGTCGCCGGGCCTACGAGAGTCTGATTGGGGCCGGCGTCCGCCACCGGCGGAGTGTCGCCGATGCGCACGGTGCGGGTGAGCACTTCATAGCGCACGCGCGGAATCTGGACCGGCGTCGCATGGTCGGCCGCCAGCAGTTCCTTCGGCCGCATGAAGTTTCCGAACTGTACGCCGGCGCGTACGTCGCCCAGGTTCGCGCGGCCCAGCAGAGTCTCATTGACGCCGCCTTCGAGCGTAAAGGCGAATCTGTTGCTCAGCGGGAAAATGAACCGGAGCGTGCCGCCCAAACGGTCCGCCACGGTAGTGCTGCGCAGATAGCCGATATTGCCTTCCAGATAGCTCTTGCCGAACAGGGCCGTGGTGACGTTCACGCCGCCCTGATCCACCACGCGCAGATACTGCTGGGTGAACAGATTGGGAACAATCACGCCGTTGGTCGTGACGTTGACGCTGTTGACCAGCGCATCGTCGAGGAAGGCCTTGGTTCCGAAGGCGCCGATTTTGCCCCAGGAGAAAATGTAATCCAAGGTAACGGCGCCCTGCCCGAGCGTGCCACCGGTCTGCATCCCGTCGAGGTTCACGTGTTTGAAGCTGGAGAACAGCCCGGCCTGGAAACGGCCCAACCGATCCACAAGACCCATGTCGAACTGGCCTTCACGCTCGCCCCTGCTATAAAAATATTCGCCCTGGGACTGGAAGCCATAATGATCGGCGAAGGGCGCGAAGTAGCGGCCATTGGCGGTGAAGGTCGCATCGCCGTTGCTGGTGGGGCCCACGTTCATGCCGAGCAGTTCGAAGCGCGGCTTGCTCGTGTCCAGCTCCTTTTTGACTGCTTGCGCGACTTCCGCCGCCGTGGGGGCGGGAGCGCGCCAGGGGCACCGCTGCAGCGGCCTGATTCCCTTGGTTTCCTTGCGCGCCGGGAGCGCCCGGTAATCCGCCGCCGCCCGGGCCGCCGGGGCCACCCTGGCGCAGACCCGCGAGCTGATCGCGCAATGCATCCTGAGCCTGGCGCAGGCCGGCGAGCTGATCCTTCAGAGCCGCGTTCTGATCGGCCAAATCCTTGAGCATTTTCTCGAGCGCATCCAATTTATCGAGGCGATGCAGAATTTCGTTGCAGCAATCCGGGGAAACGCCCTGGCCCTGGTTCAGCGCGCGGATCGCGTCGCCGGCGCCGCCGGCTCCGATGGTTCGTCCCTGGCCGTCGGTGATGGTCAAGGCGACGCGCCGATCCATCCAGCGCTGCTCGTCGGTCCGCTCGACGCCCGGTTTGCCGGGACCATATTTCAGCTCGGTTTTGCCCCGGCTGGAAACTTCGATTTGCGTGGCGCGCGTGCCGTATTTCACCAGGAAGTCGCGCACGGCCGTGGCGCGGGCCATGCCCAGGCGATCATTATAGGGAGTGCTTCCGATGCGGTCGGTATGTCCTTCCACCTTCACCTTGAAGGTCGGGTTCATCTGGAGCAATTCGGCGATGCGTAACAGGCTGGGGAAACCGTCCACCAGGACAGAAGAGTTGAAGTCGAAATTGATCTCTTCCCAGTCATCCTTGCTGGCCTTTGTGTCGATTCCCTGGGCGGAAACCATAGGAATCGCCAAAAAAGGAACGATCAGCGCGAAAGCCGCCGCTTTCTTCCACATTGTTTTATAATCCTCCGACTCTAAATGAGTCCTATTTAACAAGTGATATCACGATGCGAGCGATAAAGGTACCGTTACAGACATTACCGGAGAAACCGGCGCTCACGATAACAAAACACGATTGCAATCATATGTTTCGGCAGTCTCACGGGGAAGCGTTAGCCAACGCCGCCTAGGAATGTCACCTAGGAAGTACTGGTACTCGAACCGATTGGGTTTTGGAGGCCGATGGCCGCGGCTTGCGGTCCGGGACCGGCGACTTGATAATGAAGACGGGCCTGCCGGACGGGCAACCGCTGGCTTCGTCCGTGAAGGGCGGGGCGGGAGGAAAGTCCGGTCTCCATAGGGCAGCATGCCGGCTAACGGCCGGGGGGGCTCGCTCATAAGCGAGTTTCACGGAAAGTGCCACAGAAAACAATACCGCCCGAGGTCGGTCCGGTTTACGCCGGGTTGTGCTTAGGGTAAGGGTGAAAAGGTGCGGTAAGAGCGCACCGCGGCGGCAGTAATGCGCGCTGGCAGGGCAAACCCCATGCGGAGCAAGACCAAATAGGGGAGCAGGAGCGGCTCGCTCCGTTAGGACTTCCGGGTAGGTCGCTGGAGCCGGGGAGAGATCTCCGGCCAAGAGGAATGGTTGCCGTCCGTTTCGCGAGAGACGGATACAAAAACCGGCTTATAGTTCGGCAGGCCCTGTTAATGTAGCAAGTGAAGTGAATCCTCGAATCCGGTTGTGGGCTGACGAATCCGGCCCCGGCTAGCGTTTCTCAGTTCGCCGCGCAGGAGAAATTCGCTGCGTCATCGATGCTGCCTGATCCGTTATACTTTGCAACCTGCGGATAAGAGCACAGGGGACGCGTGCGGGCTACGCCGCTCGTGGGATCTCCGTTCTTATTAAACTTCTGAGCGACGATCGAGCCAGGCGCCTGCCCTTTTTCCACCCATTTTTCGAGGACGCCGAGCATATCGAAAACGTTGGGACCTTCCCCGTTTCTGCAATGGCCCATGCCGGGAACCATATAAAGACGCATCGAATCGCTGGTCTTCGACGTACCGCCCAGGGTGTCAACGACTTTGTCGTAATAGTTCATCGTGTTTTCCGAGGGCACGTTCGGATCGGACCAGCCATGGTACAGAATCAGTTTGGATTTGGAAAGAAATGGCTTCAGGTTCGGATCGTCCGCGTTCAGCAGGCCCTCGCTCAACTTTTCATTTGCGGGACCATCGGTCGCCAGATCGAAGGTGCGCCAATCCCAGTTGGCGTCCTGATGCACAACGTAGCGAAATTGATCGAGCGAGGGCTTAAAAGGCTCCGGACCGCCGGCCATGACGGCCAGCCCGGTTTCCGCTCCCGGCGATTGCCCGGGATAAATCAAGGCTTTCGTCTTAGGATCGATCACCGGCGAATACAGGGCTTTCAAAGTAGCGACCTGCGGGAGGGTCAGGCAAGAAGGGCCGTCCGCGTCCTTGCAGGCGAGCACTTGCGGATCGAATTTGCATTTCAAGGGATTCTGAATGAGCCCGTCTTTCAAACCGTCAAGTTCGTCGCATTTGGCGAGCACGGCTTCGTGGATCATCGAATACTTGCTCTTGGGGATAAAGCCGGCCGGGTCTTTCAATGCCGCTACGCCGATCACCATCTCCTCGGTCGTCAGGCCGGACCGGGGATTGGCGGGCGCGCCCGCCACCATGCCGTCGAAATCGTCGGGGTAACGCTGCGCCTCCATGAGTCCCTGCCGTCCACCGGTGGAGCAGCCGTTCCAATAGGAATACTGCGGAGCTTTTCCATAGAACGCTTCCACGATCGCTTTCGATTTGAGCGTCATTTCATGGACGCTGCGATATCCGAAATCGATCAGCTTCTCGGGATGTCCTAACGCGAAGCTTCCGGTTGCGCCTACGTGGCCGGTGTCGGTGGAGGAAGTCGCGTAGCCACGCTGAACGCCTTCCGCAAGCGCGGTGTAGCTGATGACGCCGGCCCAGCCTCCGTTGCCGACCGCCTGATATTTTCCATTCCAGCCGGAGGACGGAAGCCATACCTCCACTTTGATATCCGAATCGCTCGAAGGGCGGAGGGTTGCTCTGACGCGGCAGAAGGCGGGAAGACTTTTGTAGATTTCGTTCCCGGCGCCATCGACGCGTGCGGGATCGTCGGCGTCGGCGCGGCGCAGGGCGGGCGGAACGAACTCTCCGGCCGGGATCAGCTGGGCGGAATCGATCGAGGTCTGCGGCAGCGCGAGAGAGGCGAGGCTTTCACAGGGAACGGCGGCGAATGCCGAGAGCGAGAAGGACGTGGCACAGGCGAGCGCAATCAGCAGGCGGGAGTGGATCACACGGAAATCCTCCTGGGTGATCTTATCACGGCGGATGAATCTGTCCCTGGCCCGCTAGGCAGCGGGGAGCGCGACTTCCAGACACGCTCCCCCCTCAGGACGGTTGCATGCCGAAATCTTGCCGCCGTGCTGCGTGATGATACCTTCCGAGACCGTCAGTCCGAGGCCGGTGCCGTTTGCGTCGAGCCGCGTGGTGACGAACGCGTCGAAAATATCCGGCAGAATTTCCATCGGGATTCCCGGACCATCGTCCTCCACCGTGATCAGGATCGAGGACCGGCCGGCGCGCGAGTCGCTGCGCGAGCGTACGATGATGTTTCCGGACGAGACAGAAGTAGCTCCCGCCGCGGGTTGCGAGCTCGCTTTCGGCGTACTGCAGGTTAAAGAAGACACGCGCTTCGCGGAATCGACGGCGTTCAAAGCGTTTCGCAGGAGGTTCACGAAAACCTGCAGCAGGCGGTCCGCGTTCCCGACGACGCGATGCTCCGGCAGCACCTCATTCACGAACTGCACGTGCGACGACTTCTCGTCGATGGCCACAAGCGACCAGGCTTCCTCGATCAAGGGACGGATCGCAGTGGACTCCATGTGCGTAGTCCGGACCTTCGAGAAGTCGACCAGGCTTTCGGAGATGCGGCGCAGGCGATGCGTGACGCGCTGCATCCTCTCCAGGCGTTCGAGCGCGTGCGGATCGCGCGTGGTCTCGATCAATTTCTCGATGGAGCCCGCGAGCACCGAGAGCGGAGTATTGAGTTCATGAGCGACCGAGGCCGAAAGCAGGCCAAGGCTCACCAGGCGATCCTGCTCCTCCAGGCGGCGCAGGGCCGCGGCTAATTCGTCCTCCTGGCGGCGGAGCGCGGCAACCGCCGCATTGCGCGAGCGCATGATCTGTCCGATCTCGTCGGTCATGATTTCCTCGGCGGGGATGATTTCGCCGGCCCGGTCGCCCGCCTGGGTCGCGGAATCCGCCGTCAACATCCGGCGAAGAGGACGGTACACGTAAATCGGAATGATCACCGCCTCCAGCGAAAGCACGGCGAGCCCATAAATCCCGCCCAAGATCAAAAACAAGGTCACGCGGGCGCGGAACAGGGTGTCTTCATAGGACTGCTGGGTGAGCGTGACCTGCCCGGAAGCGTAAGGAACCTGCCGGAGGATCGAGACCTCTCGGGCCCGGGCTTCGGCCACCAGTTTTTCAAACAGAGGAATCAGTGAGAAATAAACGCCGCACGTCAACACTAGAAAAAAGAGGTTATGGAGCACCATCAATTTCGGGCGGATCCGAAGATCGCCGAACGCGCGTCCGAGACCGAACTTTTTCCTGTTAGACAAGAAATTTTGCTCCAGTTGCGTAATGGGTCCTCTTATGATAGAAAGTATAAGAGTCCCAGGAATAGAATGTCGCAGCCGCACCTGAAGATGTTTCAGGTCTGTCTGCCGGCCGGAGAACGACACCCGAAATGGCAGTTATCTTTCCCAAGTCGTCCGACATCATCTTAAAGGTAGTAGGAGCCGTCTTAGCGCTGGGCGCAGTAGGCGCCACCGCAGCCTATACCTATTACACGTGGCCGACGGTCATCGATACAGGATACCAGCCCTCTCAGCCGATCCCTTACAGTCACAAGCTGCACGCCGGGCAAATGGGGATCGATTGCTACTACTGCCATTCCACAGTTTATCGCGCCAACTTCGCGGCCGTGCCCGCCCAAACCACCTGCATGAAGTGCCACATGCAAGTGAAGAAGGACAGCCCGAGGCTCGCGCTGCTGCGCGAAGCGGCCGACACGGGCAAGCCGATCCAATGGGTCCAGATTCATCGCCTTCCCGACTACGTCTACTTTAGCCATCAGGCCCATCTTTCGGCGGGCGTGAGCTGCGTAAGCTGCCACGGACGGATCGACCAGATGATCGAGGTGCGGCAGGAGAAACCGCTCAATATGGCCTGGTGTCTGGAATGTCACCGTGACCCGGCGCCGAATATCCGCCCGGCCGAGCTCGTCACCAAGCTTGACTGGGTTCCCGACCGCGATCCGGCGGAGATCGGGCGGGAGATCATCGCGCAGAAGCATATCGAACCGCCAACCAATTGCTCGGGGTGCCACCGATGAGTGCGACGTCGAATTTAATTTCGATTCAGAACGCGAATCCCACGGGCAAGAAATATTGGCGCAGTCTGAACGACCTGGCCGATACGCCCGGTTTTCGTGAATTTGTGCACCGCGAGTTTCCGGCGAATGCGAGCGAAATGCTGGACGGCAACTCGCGCCGGACAGTCTTGAAGCTGATGGCGGCTTCGTTCGGCTTAGCGGGGTTGACGGCGTGCCGCCGCCCCGTGGAACACATCGTACCGGTGGTCAACGCGAGCGACGCCGAGAATTACGCGCCGGGCGAGCCGTTCTTCTATGCGACGGTCCACTCCATGGGCGGTCATGTCACCGGTCTCCTGGTGGAAACCCACGACGGACGGCCGACAAAAATCGAAGGAAATCCGGACCATCCGCATAGTCTCGGCGCGGCAACGGCTTTCGAGCAAGCCACGGTTCTCGGCATGTACGATCCGGACCGGTCGGCGCGCGTCCTGCAGGGCGGAAAAGAAGCCACGTGGGCGGATTACGACGGCGCGGTGTCGAAGCTCGCGCTCGGCGACGGAACGGGACTGCGCTTCCTGAGCGAAACGGTCACTTCCCCGTCGCTCGCCGATCTGCGCGCGCAGGCGCTCAAGAAATTTCCGAAAGCCAAATGGGTGGAATACGATCCCATCGGGCGCGACGCGGAGCTGGATGGAACGGCGCTCGCGTTCGGCCAGCCGTTGTACGTTCATCCCCACTTCGACCAGGCAAGCGTAATCGTAGCGCTCGATTTCGATTTCCTGGGCCTGGATTCGCCTTCGCCCTTCATGACGAAGCTGTTCAGCAGAGGCCGCAGGATTGAGTCCGAAGAAGACCTGGAAAAGATGAACCGGTTGTACGCAATCGAGAGTCAATTCTCGATTACCGGTTCTACGGCGGATCATCGGCTGCGCATGAAGGGCTCCGAGGTCCGGCAATTCGCCACGGATCTGGCGGCTGCGCTCGGGGCGATGCCCGGGTTAAATGTGGTCGGCAACGGCGGAGCCGATAAACGCGCGAAAGTGCTGGCCGCGCTGGTGAAGGATCTGAAGTCCGCGGGGCCGAAGGCGCTCGTCACCGCCGGGCCGCGACAGCCGGCAGCGGTGCAGGCGATTGTTGCCCTGATCAATCAAGCGCTCGGATCGACGTGTGTCACCTACACGAAGCCGGTGATCGACCAGAGCAACTCCGGCGTTGAGGCGCTGAAAGCTCTTGCCGGCGAGATGTCGGCCGGTCAGGTATCCACGCTCTTCATTTTGGGCGGGAATCCGGCGTATACGGCCCCCGCGGATCTCCAGTTCGCGGTCGCGCTCTCGAAAGTTCAAAACTCGATTCATCTGGGCCTCGAAGAAGACGAAACGGCGGCGGCCGCAAAATGGCATGTGCCGGAAGCGCACTATTTGGAATCGTGGGGCGATCAGGCGACGTCCGAAGGACTTGCCGCAATTCAGCAGCCCATGATTGATCCGCTCTATAACGGGCGGACCGCTTCGGAGATCGTGGCCGCAGCCCTCGGGAACAAGGACCTCAAGGCGCACGATATCGTCAAGAATTTCTGGACCGCGCAGTTCACCGGGAACAAGCAGGACGCCTGGAAGAAGGCCTTGCATGACGGCGTGATCGGCGGGATGAAGACGGCTGAATCGCTCAAGGTCACCGTCGACGCGAAGAAGCTCGCTACGTCGTTGGCCGCCGAGCCGCAAGCCGGCCGCGAGTGGCGGACTTGAAGTGGGATTCTATCCGAGCTCGGCGACCTGGGACGGGCGGTTTGCGAACAACGGTTGGCTGCAGGAATTGCCGGGCGCGATGACCAAGCTGACGTGGGGCAACGCGGCGATGATCAGTCCGGCTACGGCCCGCGCACATAATTTAATCGACGGCGACGTTGTGACGCTCTCGCGCGGCCCGGTGAAGATGGAAGTCGCGGTCATGCTCCAGCCGGGGCATGCGGACGATGCCATTTCGATCGCTCTCGGACACGGTCGTGAGAAATGTGGCCAGGTGGGCCGGGGCGTCGGGTTCAATGCCAATCTGATCCGCACTTCGGATGGTTTCTGGTTCGGGCCAGGCTTCGCCATTGCGGCGACGGGCAAGACCGAGCGGCTCGCGACAACCCAGGAGCACGGGGTCATCGATTCGCTGCATGCAAGCGCAGAGCGACAGAATGACCGGCCGCTGGCCCGTGAAGGGGCCGTGGCCGAGTACAAAAAGAATCCCAAAATGATCGAGGAGATGGCGGAAACCCCCGAGCTCCATTCGATCTACCCTGAGGTGAAGTACGACAAGGGCTATCAGTGGGGCATGGCGATCGACCTCGGCTCCTGTACGGGCTGCAACGCCTGCGTCATTGCCTGCACCGCTGAAAACAACATTCCCGTGGTGGGCAAAGATCAAGTGATGCGCGGCCGCGAGATGCATTGGATTCGCATCGATCGTTACTATACGGGCGACGAGAACGATCCGCAGACCATCGAACAGCCGATTCCTTGCATGCAGTGCGAAAACGCTCCCTGCGAGAACGTTTGCCCGGTGCAAGCGACGTCCCATAGCCCCGAGGGTCTCAACGACATGGCGTATAACCGCTGTGTGGGAACGCGGTACTGCGCGAACAACTGTCCCTTCAAGGTCCGGCATTTTAACTTCCTCAACTTCCACAAGCGCGGCGACGCGCCGGTGAACCTGACGGTCGGAATCCGCGAGGCCGAGCCCGAGATCACCGGCCTGGTTTACAATCCCGACGTCACCGTGCGTATGCGCGGCGTCATGGAAAAGTGCACGTACTGCGTGCAGCGCATCGAAGAGGTCCGCATCCACGCGAAGGTGGATGGGCGGCGCGAGATCAAAGACGGCGAAATCAAGACGGCCTGCCAGCAGACCTGTCCCGCCGACGCGATCACCTTCGGGAATATCAACGATCCCAACAGCAAAGTAACGAAACTCAAGAAGCAGGAGCGCAACTACGCCATGCTTGCCGAGCTTGATATCAAGCCGCGCACGACGTTTCTGGCCAAACTGCGCAATCCCAATCCGGAGCTAGGAGCATGAGCGCAGTCATTCAAGATCCGGCATTAATGAAGGTCAACCCGCCGCTGGTGGGGGGCGATCCGAGCTATCACGACCTGACCGAAAAAGTCAGCCAGATCGTCGAAGGCGACGTTCTGAAAACGCCGACGAAATACTGGGTCACGCTTGCGATTACCGCCTCGATCACCGGAATTCTCGGCGCCATGCTGACGTTCCTGGTCTGGAACGGAATCGGCGTATGGGGCAACAACCGGCCGATCGGCTGGGCGTGGGACATCACGAATTTCGTGTTCTGGATCGGTATCGGTCACGCCGGCACACTGATTTCGGCGATTCTCTTCCTGTTCCGGCAAAAATGGAGAACCTCGATTAACCGCTCGGCCGAAGCGATGACGCTGTTCGCGGTGATGTGCGCCGGTATTTTCCCGCTGTTTCACACAGGCCGCCCGTGGCGTGCCTACTGGCTCTTTCCGATTCCCAACACCGATCTCAATATCTGGCAGAATTTCCGCAGTCCGCTGATCTGGGACGTTTTCGCTGTCTCCACCTATTTCACGGTCTCGGCTCTGTTCTGGTTTACGGGCCTGGTGCCGGACCTGGCGACGTTGCGCGACCGCGCCACTTCGCGGATCAAGCAGGTACTGTTCGGATTCTTCAGCCTGGGCTGGCGCGGTTCGGCGAGGCACTGGAGTAATTACGAGAAGGCCTACCTGATTCTGGCGGCGATCTCGACGCCGCTGGTGCTGAGCGTTCACTCGATTGTGAGCTTCGACTTCGCAACGTCGGTGATACCGGGCTGGCACACCACGATTTTCCCGCCGTACTTTGTCGCGGGCGCTATCTTCTCAGGTTTCGCCTGCGTGATGACCCTGCTGCTGATCGCCCGCTGGACCCTGAATCTCCAGGAGCTGATCACCATTAAGCACCTGGAGAACATGAACAAAATCATCCTGGTGACCGGATCGGTGGTGGGGTACGCGTACGCGTGCGAATTTTTTATCGCGTGGTATAGCGGCGATATCTATGAGCGCTTCACCTTCCTGAACCGCGCGTTCGGTCCCTATTGGTGGGCCGCCTGGTCGATGTATACCTGCAACGTGTTTATCCCTCAGCTGTATTGGTTCCGGAGCATGCGCCGCAACCTGTGGGTGATGTTCATCATCAGCATCACGACCAACATAGGAATGTGGTTCGAACGGTTCGTGATTATCGCGACCAGTCTGACACGCGACTTCCTGCCGAGCTCCTGGGGCTTCTTTCATCCGACCTGGGTGGATATGACCACGTTCCTCGGAACCATCGGCTTGTTCCTCACGCTGTTCCTGGTGTTCGCACGGTTCCTCCCGATGATCGCGATTTCGGAAGTGAAAGGCGTGCTGGCCGTCCAGAAACAGCAGTTCAAGGGTCAGCAGGAGATTGTGACCAAATGAACATCGATCTGGTCAAGGACAAAATCGGTCTGGGCCCGGACAAAGTCTACGGCGTGATGGGCGAATTTTCGGAACCCGAGGAGCTGGTGGAGGCGGGCCGACGGATCCGGGAAATGGGCTATACCAAGCTGGATGCGATGTCGCCGTTTCCGGTGCACGGCATCGACGATGCGATCGGAGTTCCGCCTTCGAAGCTTGGCTGGAGGGTGATCTGGTGTTCGTTGGCCGGCATCCTGACCGCTCAACTCCTTATCTGGTACGTGGGCGCGATCGATTACCCGCTGGTGATCGGAGGCAAGCCGCTGTTCGATTTCTCCTACACGATCCCCATTACGTTCGAGCTTGCCGTATTGTTCTCGGCCTTCGGAGCTTTTATCGGAATGTTCGCCATGAACGGGCTTCCCCGGCTGTACCATCCCTCGATGAAGCATCCGAGCGCGTATCGCGCGAGCGACGACCGGTTCCTTCTGGTGATCGAGGCGGAGGATCCCCATTTCGATGCCGAACGTAGCGCCGAGCATCTGCGCAGCGTCGGCGCCGACGTGGTCGAGGTGGTGGAAGGATGAGGCGCTTTACGAGTGTGAGCCTTAAATCGGGCGCGCGTTCTCCTTGTTGCGGTCGCTCTTTCGGGATGTTCCGTGATTCAGCGCGATCCGCCGCTTCAGGTGTGGGACGACATGAAGCACCAGCCCAAGTTCAAGGCGCAATCGGAGATGGAAGAATCGAACGTCTTCCCGAATCGGCGCGTGAGCCGGATGCCGGTTGCCGACACGGTCGCGCGCGGAAGTCTGCGCGAAGACACGCCCTTTAATACCGGAACCGAAAACGGGATGTATGTGGGCAAGAGCCCGGTTCCGCTGACCATGGACGTTTTGAAATACGGGCAGGTAAAATTCAATACCTATTGTTCGCCGTGCCACGATCAATCCGGCATGGGGAGGGGTATTGTCCCCACGCGCGTTCCGGTGTGGCAGCCCGCGAACCTGACGGAAGACCGCATCGTGCAATACTCCGACGGAGAAATCTTCGACGTGGTCTCGCATGGACGCAGGACCATGACCGCTTACAACTATTTCCTGACGCCGGCGGATCGCTGGGCCGTCATCGCATATGTGCGCGCGCTGCAGCGCGCGGCGCACGGCACGCTCGAAGAGGTGCCGGCCGAGGAGAGGGCGGCTTTGAAATAACATGAGCCACGATCGTTCGACGAGTCATTCGGCCTCGCATTCCACGGTGGCCGACAGTTATCAGATCGATTCCAGCCGCTGGACGGCCGGGCGCAACGCCCTGGTGTTCGTGGTTCTGGCAGGCGTCATCGCCTGCATGGCGGGATATTTTCTGGATCCGGCCCGCTTTTTCCGTTCTTATCTGATCGCGTTTTCTTATACGACCTTTATCGGCGTGGCGGGGTTCTTTTTCGTGATGGTGCAATATCTGACGGGGTCGGCGTGGAGCGTGACCATGCGCCGCATCATGGAAAACATCATGACCACGCTTCCCTTCGGACTGCTGTTGTTCGTCCCCATCGCCTTTGGCTTGCGCTACATTTATCCGTGGACCAATACGGCGTTGACGGCTGGGAGTCCCACGCAAAGAGAGCTATCTAAGTCCGAACTTCTTTTTGCTGCGCACCGTCGCCTACTTCGTGCTGTGGTCGATCTGGATCTACGCCATCTACCGGCAATCCACCAAGCAGGATACGGAACGCTCGGTTCAGCAAATGTATGTCGCTTCCCGTTGGAGCGCGCCCGGTTTATTCCTCGCGGTGGCCGTCGGCACGCTGGCGGCTTTTGACTGGTTGATGTCGGTCGAGCCCACCTGGTTTTCAACGATCTTCGGCCTGATTACGATATCGGGCGGGGGACTATCCTTCTTTTCGGTGGTCACGCTCATATGCCTGGGTTTCCGCCGCGCGGGAATTCTGAAAAACTCCATTACCATCGAGCATTATCACGATCTCGGAAAGTGGCTGTTGTGCATGACCGCTTTCTATACCTACGTTGCTTTCTCGCAATACTTTCTGAGTGGTATGCGAACCTGCCCGCGGAAACGCAGCTGGTACCGGCACCGCATGGTGGGGAGTTGGTTGGCGGTGAGCCTGGCGATGCCCTTCCTGCGCTTCCTGATTCCGTTTTTCCTGCTGCTGTGCCGGCCCGCTAAGCGCAGTTTGGGCATGCTCGCTTTCATCGCGGTATGGAGCCTTGTGGTGGAATACATTGACCTCTACTGGGTCGTGATGCCGGTTTATTATCCCAACGGTCCCCAGCCGCACTGGCTGGATCTGGCCACCCTCGCGACGACGGTTCGGCGTATGCGGACTGGTGTTCTGGATGCGCCTGAAGCAGCACAAGATCGTGCCCGTGGGCGACCTGCGGCTTGAGCAGAGTCTGCATTTCGAGAATGCCTAAGAGGAAGCTATGAGTCACGCGGACGAAGAGTACGAACATCCGATTGAAAAGCACACCCCCGAGGAGGGTTTTGATCGCAGCGATCCCCGCGTAGGCCTCATTTTTGTTTACACGGCGGTCAGCCTGATCGTGCTGGTTCTGGTGATCGTGTCGATTCAGGGATATTTCGAGGATCTTTATAAGAAGGCAGTCTACGAAAAGATTCTCTCTGTTCCGAGCGAGCAGCTGCAGGATGTGCGCAATCGCGATGCCTGGAACTTGTCCCACTATATGTACGGGGATCTGAATCAGAAAAGCGGGAGGGTGCGCATCCCGCTCGACAAAGCGATGGAATTGAATCTTGCAAGACGCGCAGGCGGGGAAGTTGTTCTATCCCGCCAAACCCGCGCCCGTGAAACCGGTGGAACCGCCGCCGGCGCCGGCTCCGAAATATTATTGAGAAATGAGATGAAGCTGTCCCGGCCTTCACTTTCGCTCGTTGTCCTGCTCGGTCTGGCGACTTTGCCGCCGTGTGTGCAGCGGGCGTCGGCCCAGAAGTTCGACAAGTTGCAGCAGCCGGGAACGCTGCCCGCCAATGTTCGTCCCCGGCAGCTCGAAAACGTCGGGATCGTCGAGAAACTCGGCAATCCGGTCGATCTGAGTTTGCAATTTATCGCCGAAAACGGTTACCCCGTCGCGCTGAGCGAGTTCTTCCACAAGGGCAAGCCGGTGATCCTGAATCTGGTGTATTACACCTGCCCGATGTTATGCACGCTCGTGCTGAACGGGGAGACCGAGGCCTTGCGAGCCATTCCGTGGAGCCCCGGTAAAGAATTCGAAGTCGTGACGATCAGCATCGATCCGAACGATAATTTCGACACCGCGCGCAAAAAGAAGGCCTTGTATCTGGCAAGCTACGATCGTCCCGCGGCAGGGTGGCATTTTCTGGTGGATAAGGACGGAAACGCCAAGCGCCTCGCCGAGATGATGGGTTTCCGGTACCGTTACGACGAGCGGATTCAGCAGTTTGCGCATCCGGCAGCGATCATGATCCTGACGCCGGAAGGCCGCATGGCGCGCTATCTTTACGGCGTGCATTATTCGCCGCGCGACATTCGTTTCGCGCTCGCCGAGGCATCGGAAGGCCGCACCACCATGGCGGTCGAAAAGATCCTGCTGTTCTGCTATCACTACGATCCCTCGGTCGGATCCTACACGATTTTTGCGATGAATTTAATGCGCGCCGGCGGCATCGTGTCGGTGCTGCTGCTCGGGTGGTACATCACGTGGATGCTCCGCGCCGAAAAGAAAAGGATGGCTCACATAAAGGAAGGTCTGGCTTAGATGTTGGAATGGCTTCGCACATTTTTGCTGCCGGTGAATAGGGGGTCGGAGTACGCGGGTGAGGTTGACTTCACCTTCATGTCCCTGTTCTGGCTGAGCGTCGTTCTCTTTGTGATCGTGATCGGCCCGATGACCTATTTCGCCTGGCGCTATCGCTATAAGCCGGGGCGCAGAACGCCGCATCAAACCCACAACACCGTGCTCGAGGTCGTCTGGACGGTGATCCCCACGCTTATCTGTTTCGCCATCTTTTTGTGGGGTGTCAACGGATACATGAAGTTCGCCGTGCCCCCGGGCGAAGCGCTGGAGATCCAGGTGGTGGGCAAACAGTGGCTGTGGACCTTCGAGTACCCGGACGGAACGCGCAGCGTCAACGAACTGCATGTGCCCGTGGACAAAAATATCCGGCTCGTGATGTCGAGCGACGACGTGCTCCACGATTTTTACGTGCCCGACATGCGCATCAAACGCGATATTGTTCCCGGCCGTTTCGTGCAGGAATGGTTTCACGCCAATCAAAGCGCCCTCGGCGAGCATGTGACCACCTGCGCGGAATATTGCGGCAAGGGCCACTCCGATATGCACGCGAAATTGGTGGTCGATCGGCCGGCCGACTACGACAAATGGATGGCCACGGGGGGAACCGAGTATCTGGACTATACGCCCGAGGCATGGGGCAAAATTCAGTGGGATCGTAAAGGCTGCTCGACGTGCCATTCGATCGACGGCAGCGCGAGCAAGGGCCCTACGTGGAAGGGCATCTGGGGCACGATGGTGAAGCTGAACGACGGGAAGTCGGTGCTGGTGGACGAGGCCTATGTGCGCGAATCGATGATGCTGCCGCAGGCCAAAATCGTCGCCGGGTTCGATCCGATTATGCCGACGTTCCAGGGACTGCTGCGAGAAAATGAAATTAACGGCTTGATGGCATTTATCAAGTCGTTGAAGTAAGGGTGCGAGGCATGGAACATACACTCACACATGGCAAGGCCGCCGGCGAGCATCCCAAGCCGGAAAAGAACTATCTGAATGAGACTACCGGCATTTGGAGCTGGCTGACGACGGTCGATCATAAGCGCATCGGGATCATGTACCTGGTCGCCGTCTCCGTCGCCTTCGGCATCGGAGGGACGTTCGCATTGTTGGTGCGGTTGGCGCTGCTCAATCCTCAGCACACGCTTGTTCGGCAAGCACTGGGTGGATGCGGAGATGTACAACCGCTTCTTCACGATGCATGGCATCGTGATGGTTTTTCTGTTTATCATTCCCTCCATCCCCGCTTCGCTTGCCAATTTCGTCTTGCCGCTGATGCTCGGGGCCAAGGACGTGGCCTTTCCGCGGCTCAATCTGATGAGCTTTTATTTGTGGGTGATCGGTGCGGTGCTGGGGATCAGCGCCATCATCTCCGGCGGCCTGGACACCGGCTGGACTTTCTATACCCCCTATAGCACGACGACCAACACACACGTGACCGTCATGCTGATGGCGGCGTTTGTTTTAGGCTTCTCGTCGATCTTCACCGGGCTCAACTTCATCGCGACGGTTCACAAGCTGCGAGCCCCGGGCATGGGCTGGTTCGATATGCCGCTGTTCATCTGGGGCATTTACGCGACGGCCATCATTCAGATTCTGGCGACACCGGTGCTCGCGATCACGCTGGTGCTGCTGATGATTGAGCGAAACTTCCAGATCGGAATCTTCGATTCGCGCATTGGCGGCGATCCCGTTTTGTTCCAGCACTTCTTCTGGTTTTACTCGCATCCGGCCGTCTACATCATGATTCTGCCGGGCATGGCGATCATGAGTGAAATCGTTCCGACCTTCTGCCGCAAGACGATCTTCGGATACCGCGCAATCGCCTATTCCAGTATTTCCCTTGCGCTGTTGAGCTTCCTGGTATGGGGCCATCACATGTTCGTCGCCGGAGAATCCGACCTCGCGAACGTGGTTTTTTCGGGTCTGACGTTTCTGGTCGCGCTGCCCTCGGGCGTGAAGGTCTTCAACTGGGTCTCGACGATGTACAAGGGGAATATCTCCTTTGAAACGCCCATGCTGTACGCCCTGAACTTTCTGGTGCTGTTCACCATTGGCGGTTTGACCGGGATCTTCTTTGCTACGCTCGCCACCGACATTCACTTGACGGACACCTACTGGGTGGTTGCGCACTTCCATTACGTGATGATGGGCGGAACGGCGATTGCGTTCTTCGGTGGATTGCATTACTGGTGGCCCAAGATGACGGGCAGAATGTACAACGAGACGTGGGGACGGCTGGCCGCGGTGCTGGTCTTCATCGGCTTCAACGTGACGTTCATGTCGCAGTTCATCATGGGCGGACGCGGGATGCCGCGCCGCTACTTCAATTACCTCGATCAGTTTGCCCCCATGCACATGTACTCGACCATCGGGAGCTGGATCCTGGCGGTGGCGTTCCTGATCATGGCGATGAATCTGCTGGGTTCTTTGAAATTCGGCGCGAAGGCGCCCGCGAATCCGTGGGGAGGCACGACGCTCGAGTGGGAGACCGATTCTCCGCCCATCACGCACAATTTCCACGAGCAGCCGGTCCTGCAGCATGAGCCCTACGACTACCGGCATCGGGAGGTGACTCACGTATGAGCACGTCAGCCATCGATGTGCATGGGAAGCCGCACGGGGATAGCCCCGAGAGCGATTCCCATTTTCAGCATCATTTCACTACCATGGAGCAGCAGTTCGATACCAGCAAGATTGGTATGTGGCTGTTCCTGGTTACCGAAGTCCTGACGTTTGGCGGTCTGTTTGTCGGCTTTGGGCTGATGCAGAACAGGTACCCGCAGGAATTTATCGAAGCCCACGAGCATCTGCAGCGTCTTGCCGGTGCCGGAAACACTGTTGTTCTTTTGTTTTCGAGCTACACCATGGTGATGGCCGTGCTCGCGGCAAAGACGAATCAAGGCGCGAAGGCCGCCCGATTCCTGTGGATCACCGTAGGCTGCGCCGCGATTTTCATGTGCGTGAAGGCGTACGAATACAATCACAAATTTGAAGAAGGGCTCTTGCCGGGACTGTTTTACAAGCACAAAGGCGATTTGATCGCCGGGAGCCACGGCTATTCCACCTTCTTCAGCTTTTACTTCATGATGACCGGGCTCCACGGCTTGCACGTGGTGATCGGCGCCATTTTGCTCGGCTGGCTCGCGGTGCGCGCCAAGCGCGGTGAATTTTCGAGTACCTATTACACGCCGGTTGATCTGGTCGGCTTGTTCTGGCACTTGGTCGATCTGGTCTGGATCTATCTGTTCCCGCTGTACTACCTGATCAAATGAGCACCCATCAAGCACACGCAACTCATTCGGCCCATCCGGTTGACGCCAAGGCGGAAGCCCGCGGGTATCTTCTGACGCTGATCGCGTTGTTGATCCTCACGCTGATTACCGTCGGGGCGTCGTACATCGATTTCGGTCAGGGCAACGTCGTGATCGCTCTCGCCATCGCTACCATGAAGGCCACCCTGGTCGGCCTGTTTTTCATGCACCTGGCGCATGACCGGCCGGTGAACGGCCTGATCGCCGTGGCGGGATTTATTTTTCTGGGACTCTTTCTGATGTTCGACCTGATCGACATCACCACCCGCCGGGACGCGGTTCCCCAGAACCTCCATCCGCCCGTCGTTCAAACGACCACTCCCCCTTCCGCCGCTCCCGCCGCTACTCCGGCAGCGCCCGCCGCCACGCCGGCAGCGCCCGCGAAGAAGGAATAGGATTTCGCCCACCCGCGAATGCTCGCCAAGTCCGACATGAGTCCTTGTGACTTCATCGTGAGATTGAAGTCGTAGAATCAAACTTGATGCGCGACTCTAACTCTCATTCTCCGTCGTCTCATTCCCATTCCGGCAGGCGGCGGGTCGAGGTGAGGCGCGTCGATGAGTGCGATACCCTCCACGATCTCCTCACCCACTGTTTTCCGGCCTTCGGCGGTGCATTTCTGCGCCGCATTTATACGATTCTTGACCACGCGATCGGTCGGGGGTGCCCGCTTACGCTGGCCGTCGCGGGACCCGTTACGGTCTCAGGCCAGCATCAGGCGTGGCTGATTCCTCTTCTTGAAACCGGCTGGGTGGCGTATCTCAGCACCACCGACGCCGTGTGCTATCACGACGGGCACAGGAGCCTTGACGAGCACCGGCACGGCCCGATTTTCGAAGTTCCGATTTGGGGCGACGACGGCGCTCTGCGCGACGAACGCACGATCCGGGTCACGGATATGGCCTTTGACGAGGATGTCCTGTTGGACCAGGACCGCTTCGTGACCGCGGTGCTCGCAAGCGAGGAATTCCAGCGTCCCATGACCGGAACGGAGATGCGCTACCGTCTGGGCGCGCGCTACGCGGCCCAGGAACGCGGTAGCGGTGTGCGGGCCGGCCTTCTGGCGACCTGCCACCGGTTGGCCCTCCCCGTTTTCGTCGGGGCTCCGGGAGATGGCAGCGTTTTCTTGAATTCCATGAAGCTATGGGCCATGCGGAAGGCCGGCCTGATTCCCTCCTATAAGTTCGAGCTCGACCTCCACGCCGAGGTCTTCGAGGCGTGCGCCTATCACCGCTGGGGGCTCTTCGACCAGGAACCTTACGAGCTGGGAACCGTGATCCTCGGGGGTGGCGTTCCGAAGAACTACAACCTCCAACCGGAGCCTGCCCTGGGTCAGGTCCTCGGGATTCCGGGCGTTCGCGGATACAACTTCGATGTGCAGATCGTCACCGCGCCGGTCACCGACGGATCGCTATCCTCTTGCCCCCCAGGTGAAGCTGTTACCTGGGGGAAAGTGGACAAGGATACGTACCAGCAAGCCACTGAAAGCATGCAAGCTGATTATTCAATGCTTATGCCGTTCTTAGTGAAAGCGCTCCTTGAGAACCGGCTGCGCTATCAGGAACGCGCCGAGAAAATCGGGCTCGCAAGGCTCAGTGAGGAGGATCCGAAGGCGAAGGGTTACTTGAGAAATTCCGACGGATATCGTTTATTCGAAAAGCGGGAAGAGCTCTGCGATAAGCTGACGCAGGCTGTCAGGGACAATCGCGAATGGCTTTTCGAAACCTTGCGGTACCCGCTCGCTGCTCATTGAAAAACCGCTGCGCGCCAGGCGATGAAGAAAACTGGCTTGCGACCCTAATTGTGGGCCGCGGAACCCATAATGAGAGCCGCCAGGTTCCACGTTACGACCAGCGCAAACATGATGTTGATTCGCCCCAGCAGCTTCATGCGTCCATAGCGCCAGCAGTAAACGCCTAAGGCGAAGGCGGCCACCTTGACCAGCAGCAATCCGCTTAAAGGCGTGGGACCGTAGCGGATGGCATATCGAACCAGAGGATTTCCCTCACGAATCCCGTTCACCATAAAGGCTAGAGTTGTCATGAAATCCAGCACTTGCAAGTACGAATACTGGATCAGGAGCTGAGTCATCGGCGGGGGTTCCTCAAACGAATACCTGAGCAATCCTAAACAGAATCACCTAGCGAGTAAATAGTACTTTTGCTCTATTTGGCTTCGCAACTCTAGTTTCGACTAACGTTATCAAAGGTTTCCACCGATAGTACTTAAGTCGTGGAACCTTATCTCCAAGTGCGCCTGGACGCGCTTCGTAAAACCCAGAATCCAGACGGGGGATGGGGGTATTTCGCAGGCAAGGAATCCTGGCTGGAGCCGACTGCTTATGCAGCCTTGGCGCTCCTTGGTGAGCGCGTATCCGACCGTGCCTGGAGTTTGCTCTCTTCGTGGCAGTTGCCGGACGGAAGCTGGAAGCCCTCGGAGAAGATCGGGATTTCGAGCTGGGCGACGTCGCTCTGCGTAACGCTCGCAGCCGCGCGTAATGAATGGGGTGCGCCCACTCGACGGGGCGTTGATTGGCTCCTGCAGTCTTCGGGAGCGGAATCGCGCTGGGTAAATGTAATCGCCTCCAAAATTGGGATGCTGAACGCGGGCCACAATGTCGGGCTCAAAGCATGGCCGTGGAAGCCCGATAATGCCGGTTGGGCCGAGCCTACGGTGCACGCTCTCGTCGCGCTGAAGATCGTGTCCGCGAAGTGGCCGAGCCCGGAATTGAGCGAGCGGGTCCGTTCGGGCGAAGCGCAACTGATGGACGTCCGATGCCGCGACGGCGGGTGGAACTATGGAGTTCCGGCGACCGTCGGCGGAGAACTGCCCGCATATCCCGAAACGACCGCCCTTGCGCTGGTGGGGCTGCAACAACAGCCCGGACTCGAGAGCGCCTTCGATCTCGCCTGGCAGATGATGCACGATACGCCGTCCCCCCTCGCGCGAGCGTGGCTGACGGTCGCGATGCACTTGCACGAAAGGACCGCAGCTCCCTTGACGGGCGATCCGTCCGGAGATGTCATGATCACGGCCGTGGAGGCGCTCGCGGCTCCCGAAGGCAATTGGAAGTGGATGCAGACGGCAAAAACGACATGAACCAGGACGCGATGAACGAAGACCGGAACGACGCAAAAAACGTGCCGGAGGACGCCTCGCAGCCGGACCAAGCCGGGGAAAAGGACGCGAGCCCCAGCGTCACCCGCCGGGAATTCATTTCCATCGGTGCGGCGGTAGCCGTTGCCGGGTTTGCCGGTTTTCAAGGCGGCTCCGAAAAAGAGGCGAAGCCCACGCCGCTCCCCTTCGCTGGCCGGAAGTCCGCGCCGGTCGTCGTGGTGAAGGCGGAATCTTACTCGCACGACCTCGCAGGCCGCATGCGCGAGGGGATTCGGGAATGCGGCTTGGACGTACGCGGCAAATCTGTCCTATTGAAGCCGAATTTCGTCGAATTCGATCCGACTACGTGCATCAACACCGACGTGGCCGTGGTGGCTGCGGCGCTCGAAGTATTTCGGTCGTTGGGCGCGGCCGAGGTAAAGATCGGGGAAGGTCCCGGACACCGGCGCGATACATATGCAATCGCCGAGCTGACACGCTACCGGACGGAAATTCCCAAGTTCGATTCCGTTTTTATCGATCTGAACCGCGACGACGTCACGCGGGTGGAAAATTTCGGCGACCGCCCCGAGTTCTATTTCGCGAACAGTGTGATGCGCGCCGATTTGATCGTTTCGCTCGCCAAGATGAAAACGCATCATTGGGCCGGCGCGACGCTTTCCATGAAGAACTATTTCGGTCTGGTGCCCGGTGCGATTTACGGATGGCCCAAGAACGAGCTGCATTTTATCGGGATCCCCAAGGCCATCGTGGAGCTGACGCGCTTGTTTGGGCCGAAAAGTTTTGCCATCGTGGATGGCATTGTCGGAATGGAAGGAAACGGCCCGATCCAAGGCACGCCGAAGAAAGCCGGCGTTCTGGTGATGGGGTCGAATCTGCCGGCTGTCGACGCCACGTGCTGCCGGATCATGGGAATCGATCCCGCGAAAGTCGAATATCTGCAGCTGGCCGCGGATCGATACGGCGTGGTCGAGGAATCGCGCATCGACCAACGCGGTGAACCAATACGCCCGCTGCGCACCAATTTCCGCTTGATCAAAGAATACGAGAAGCTGCGGCTAGCTTGATTCAGCGCAGCGCCGAACGCTGGTCCGGCGGTTCTTCCGTTGGGTGTTGCTATGCTAAAGTATGCGAACCCCTGTAATGGCCGGCAACTGGAAGATGTATAAGACGGCCGCTCAGACCTCGGATTTTTTTGCTCAGTTTGCTCCAGCGGTTGCCGGTTCCACACACGCGGAAGTCGTGATCTGCGCGCCCTTCGTGGATCTGCCCGCCGCCGTCGAAGCAGCCCGAAACACGTCTATCGAGGTCGGGGCGCAGGACGTTTTCTGGCTGAAGGAAGGCGCCTATACCGGAGAAATTTCCGCGCCGATGCTTGCCGCCGTCGGTTGCCGATGGGTGATCATCGGGCATAGCGAGCGCCGCCAGTATTTCAGCGAAACGGACGAGACGGTATTCAAGAAAACCGTGGCCGCTCTCGAAGCGGGTTTGACGCCGATCGTGTGCGTGGGCGAGCGTCTGGAGGAGCGCGAGGCGGGCGCGACTGAAGCAGTTCTGCGGGCGCAATTCGAGGGCGGGATCAGCGGACTGGACGCCCGAACAGTTCGCGCGCATCGTGATCGCCTACGAGCCGGTGTGGGCCATCGGTACGGGCAAGACCGCGACGCCCGAGATGGCGCAGGAGACGCACGCGTACCTGCGATCGAAAATCGAGTCGGGTTTCGGCGAAGCGCGGCGTCCGCCTGCCGGATCTTGTACGGCGGCAGCGTTAAGCCCGACAATGTCCAGGGACTCATGGCTCAGTCCGATATCGACGGCGCGCTGGTGGGCGGGGCGAGTTTGGCTCCGGCTTCGTTCGCGGCGATCGTCAACTACCTGTAGCCGCAGCCGCACGAAGATCGCAGGACGGGCCGATTACTCCATGGGGACTTCGAAGTAAAAATAGTCCTTGCCGCTCGCGGCGTCCTTCACGCCCGTAAGGTAGAGGCGCGATCCCGGCTCGTGTGACGTTTGGAAGTAAAAGAATCCGGAGGCGGATTCGCCGGGAGGAAGAAGTTTCGCGGTGAAGGCCCTTCCCGGAATCTCCCACACATTGAGAGGGCCTTTTTTGTCGCGCTTCGGAAAGGCAACCGCGATTGGATTGGGATTGAAAATCTTCGGCGGCTTATGCACGCCGTCAAGATAAATGACGTCATCGGCAGGTGTCGCGTCCAGATGCATTCCATCCGCGGTCACGAATTCCGCCTTCATCTCGAGGCGCAGCGTTTTCCCGGTGCCGTTATCCATCACCACCAACACAGGAAGAACCCCGTATTTGTTGGGATTGATTTTATCGAATGCGAGACGGACTTGATCCTCGGCCACGAAGGGAACAGCGGCGATGACGATCTTGTCGAGCGTTTGATGAGCGGCGTAGGTTTCCGCGCGGCCCGGGGCAAATCGAGCTTTGTCCTTGTCGGCGGCCGCCGCCGCGGCTATACTCAAAAGAATTAAAGCGAATCGCCTCATCTACTTCCTCTACCAGCTTCTTGAAATCATTCTCTCGCCGCTGGTGCTCCTGTATTTACTTTACAGGGGAATCAGGGACCGCAGATATTTCTCCGGTCTGGGTGAAAGGCTTGGCTTTCTATCCACCTCAACTGACTCGACGCCGGGCGGCTCCATCTGGTTACACGCGGTCTCCGCAGGCGAAATTCTGTCATCCCTCGAATTAGTGCGGCGTTTGAAAGCTCAACATCCGGGAGTGCCGCTGTTCGTCTCAACCACGACGCTTGCGGGGCGCACGGTCGCCGAGCAAAAACTCGCCACGCTTGCGGACGGGGTGTTCTTCGCACCGCTCGATTACCGCTCCGTGGTCCGGCGGGTTCTGAGAACTGTCCGGCCGGCCGTCGTCGTAGTTCTGGAAACCGAGATCTGGCCGAACCTTTATCGAGAATCGAAACGGGCGGGCGCGGCGTTGATAATCGCCAACGGCCGCCTCTCAGACCGGGCGATGCCTCGTTACCGCAGGTCGCGCGCTTTTTGGCGTCAAGTGCTGTGCTGGCCTGACGTGATCTTGACGCAAACCGAGGAGGACGCGCGCCGCTACGTTCTGACGGGCGCGCCCACGGAGCGGGTACGCGCGTTGGGGAATCTAAAGTATGATTTCGCGCCGCCCGCCGGCGGGATTGTCCGCGACCTCGCCAACTTTCTCGACACCGTGAAGGCGGCGCAGGTCTGGATCGCGGCGAGCACGATGGCTCCGGCAGCGCCGGGCGACATTGACGAGGACGATGCCGTCATCCAGACCTTTCAAAAGCTCGCGTCCGAAATCCCGCAGCCGGAGCTGCTGCTCGTTCTTGTCCCGCGCAAGCCGGAACGTTTCGACATCGTAGCGGGAAAGCTGGAGCGGGCGGGCGTGCGTTTCGTGCGGCGCTCCTCACTGAAGGAAGTGAAGTTGCCCGCGGTCCTGTTGCTGGATTCGCTGGGTGAGCTCGCCGCGTTGTACGCCTCTGCGGATGTCGTATTCATGGGCGGGACTCTGGCCGCCCGCGGGGGACACAACATTCTCGAGCCAGCCTACTTCGGCAAGCCCATCGTCGTCGGCCCGCACATGGAAAACTTCGCGGAGATCGCGCGGGAATTCGGGGAGGCGGCAGCCCTGCGGCGCATCGCCAAAAGCGATGAACTCGCGCCGGCCGTTGCGGCGCTGCTCAACGATCGGGCCGCTGCGGAAGATCTGGGGGAGCGCGGAAGGCGACTCCTGAACGCGAAGCGCGGGATCGCGGATTGCCTTGCGCAAGAAATCTGGAACGCATATGCGCTCGGCGTGATCGATCCCCCGCATCGCCTGCTGGAGAAAATGTTTCTGGGGCCTTTATCGCTGCTGTGGCGAGCCGGCCGGGTGATGGACGCTACCAAGTCCCGGGCGACGCGTCGCGAGTTGCACACGCCCGTGATCAGCGTAGGCGGACTGACAATGGGCGGCGTGGGAAAATCTCCGTTCGTGGCGCATCTGGCCAGGCGTCTCCGCCAAGCCGGGCGGAGACCGGCGATTCTGACGCGTGGATACCGCCGCCGATCGGCCCATCGCGTCGTAATCCTGGAGCGCGGACAAACCGCGGCTGCGTCGCTGACGGGCGACGAGGCCCAGATTTTCCTGCGTGGCGGGGACGCGGACGTAGGGATTGGAAAAAATCGCTTTGCCGTCGGCACCAGTATGGAGAGGCAATTTCGACCCGATGTCTTCTTGCTCGACGACGGCTTTCAGCACGGAAAGCTCGCGCGAAAACACGACATCGTCCTCATCGACGCGCTCGATCCTTTTGCCGGCGGCGTATTTCCGCTCGGCCGGAGTCGCGAGCCCGCGGAAGCATTGCGGCGCGCGACCATCCTGATGGTTACGCGGTCCGAACCCGGTGTGCCGATCACCGGTCTTGAAATGTTGCTGCGACCGTACAATACCGAGGCGCCCATTTTCCGTTCGTGGGTACGCCCGCTGGAATGGGTGGATGTCGCCACGGGAGAGGCGCGGCCGGCAGATGAGCTTGGCGTGAAACGCGTGGCCGCCTTCTGCGGGCTCGGCAATCCGCGGTCCTTTTGGAAGACACTGGAAGGATCGGGGTTGGACGTCGCCTTCCGCTGGGCGTTTGGAGATCACCATTCCTATCGGCCGAATGAGTTACGGCGCTTGTCGCACCAGGCCGGCGCTGCCGGCGCGGAGGCTCTCGTTACTACGGAAAAGGACTTTCTTAATTTGTTTGCGGGATCCGCCGAGGTCGTCGCCCCTTTGAAGCTTTTCTGGCTCAAGATCGGAATCGAGATCGAAAACGAGGAGGCGCTCCTGCGGCTGCTCCGATGAGAATTGCCATTTTCGGGGGCACTTTCGATCCGATCCATTCCGCGCACCTGGCGATGGCGCGCCTCGCGGCGGACCGCATGGCGCTGGACCAGGTCTTGTTCGTTCCGGCCGCACGCCCGCCGCACAAGGAAGCCGCCACTTCCTACGAGGATCGTTACCGGATGGTGGAAATCGCGTGTGCTGCCGACCCGCGCTTCCTCCCCTCGCGTCTGGAGGAGGGCAATGAAAAGAGTTATTCGATAAACACGATCGAGCGTCTGCACCGGGCCTCGCCCGCGGGGACCCTGTTCTTCATTATCGGATCGGATGCGTTCGCCGAGATTAGAACCTGGTATCGCTGGCAGGATGTGATTTCCGCCGTGGAGTTCATCGTGGTAGCCCGGCCGGGACACGTGATCGGTCCGCCGCCGGACGCCGTGGTGCATTGCCTGGAAGACATCGCTCTCCCGGTGTCGTCTTCGGAAATCCGGCGACTGCTGGCGCGCGGCGAGACGCCTCCGGATGTGCCACGAGCAGTGGCGGAGTACATCCACTCCCGGGGACTTTACCGCGACTAGATTTTTACCGCGAGCGGAGGAGATCAGCGGTCGCGGGCGGTGACCAGCTCGGTGACCGACATCAAGCCCCTTTGGCAGGGCGATTCCGGAAATTCGGTCATGATGGCCCGGGCTTTCTCCGTGAAGGATTGCGCGAGTTGCTGGGCACGTTCGATCCCGTTATGCCGGTTCAGCAACTGAAGAATTTTGCCGAACGGAACCTGATCGTAATTGCCGTCGGCCAGAACCGTCTCCACCAGCTTGCGCTCTTGCGGGTCCGCCGTCTCGAGAGCATAAATGAGCGGGAGCGTCACTTTTCCTTCGCGCAGGTCGTTGCCCACCGGTTTGCCGAGGATCTTTTCACGCGACGTAAAGTCGAGAATATCGTCGACCAACTGGAACGCCACGCCCAGGTTCCAGGCATATTCGCCGAGACGCGTTTCGATAGACTCCTCGGCCCCCGCGCTAATGGCTCCCAGGCGCGCGCAGGCCGAGAACAAGCTGGCGGTTTTGCGGTCGATCAGTTCCATGTACTGATCCTCGGCGATCATCTTGCCGATGGATTCGAGCTGCATGAGCTCGCCTTCCACCATCATTTGCGTGAGATTGATCAACACGTCGAGGATCGGGAACTGGCGCTCGCGCAAGGCGACCTGGAATGCTTGCATATACAACCAGTCGCCCGCCAATACCGATGTATGATTCCCCCATACGACGTTGATCGCCGGCCGGCCCCGGCGCGTCTTCGCCAGGTCGATGACATCGTCATGGACGAGCGTTGCCGTATGGATCATTTCGACTACCGCCGCCATACGGATCAAAGTGTCGTTCGAATCGCCCAGCAGCCGGCCGGAGAGCAACACCAGGATGGGACGCAGTCGCTTTCCGCCGCCCGATTGCAGGTATTGGTTGATGTAGTTCACGGCCTCGACCGCGGAAATCGACTCCAGTCCGATCTCGCGCTCCACCTGCGCCAGATCGCCGCGCACCAGGTCGAAGATCTCCAGGGCCGAAAGCGTTTGGCCGATCTTGCCGAAAGCCATAGGGTCGTTTCAGTTTATCGTAATGCGATCGTCATCGTTCGCCCGCGAGAAAAAGGCGCTCGAAGTTCGCAACGGTGTGCGCCGCAACCTGTTCGGGATCGGCTTCGCGCAACTCCGCGACTTTGAAGGCGGTCCGCGCCACGAAGGCCGGCTCATTGCGTTTCCCTCGGTGCGGCACCGGCGCGAGGAAGGGCGCATCGGTTTCGATCAGAAGCCGATTGTCGGGAATAAGCATTGCTGCTTGTTGCACGCCCACCGACTTCGGGAAAGTCACGACACCGGAGAAGCTGATGTGAAAGCCCAGGTCGAGCGCCTCACGCGCCTGTTCGGGCCCTTCGGTAAAGCAGTGAATAACGCCCCCGAAAGCGGCGTTCCAATGCCGGCGAACCAGGGACATCGTATCGTCCCAAGCCTCGCGCGTGTGGATCACGATTGGTTTGCGTGCGTCAGCGGCAATCCGGATCTGCTCGGCGAAAACGTCGCGCTGCACGTCGCGCGGAGAATGGTCGTAGTGATAATCCAGGCCGATCTCTCCGATGGCCACCACCTTCGGATGCGCGGCCAACTCCTCCAGGCGCCGGTACGTTTCAACACCCGCTTTCGACGCATCATGCGGATGAACGCCGATCGACGCGTAGAGCATCGGATACCGTTCGGCGAGACGAACGGCTACGGCAACGTCCGGCGGACCGTCACCCGAGCCGATCGTGAGCATTCGTTCGACGCCGGCGGCCAGCGCCCGCTCCAGGACCGCATCGCGATCCTGATTGAATTGTTCGCTGTCGAGATGACAGTGGGAGTCGATCAACTTCACGAGTTACTTCAGCCGGGCGCCCGGCGGCACATCTTCGATGAATGTCGCGAGCACCGGGAGGTCGCCTTGCCTTGATGCGGCCACGATCATTCCTTGGGACTCGACCCCTTTCAATTTGCGAGGCGCGAGATTCGCTACGATGACCACTTTGCGGCCCACGACTTCCTCGGGCGCGTAAGCGAGCGCAATGCCGGCGACAATACTGCGTGGTTCCGGCTCGCCGATATCCACATGCAGATGAAGCAATTTGTCCGAGCCCTTGACGGGAGCGGCATCCTTCACCACACCTACTCGCAGGTCCACCTTCGCGAAATCGTCGATGGTGATCTGGCCCGAGGCCAACGGCTTTCCGGCCGCGGGTTCCGGGGAGGGCGCTGTTTTCTGGCCGAGGATCTCCATCTGTCGTGCGACTTCCAGATTCTCCAGTTCCTGCATTTTGGCAATCGCGACCTTGGCCTCCGCGCGGGGGAAGATTGCGCCTGTCCCGCGAAGACGCTGGCCGCCCGGAAGATGTCCCCATGGCAGATCCGCCGTCCTCACCTCGTCCAGCGATTTTTCGCAGCCAAGCTGCGCCCAAATTTTTGCCGCCGACTCCGGCAGCACCGGCGAAAGGAGCGCCGTCGCGATCCGCAACGCTTCGGCGGCGGCGTACAGAGTCTCGTCGAGACGATCTTGCGCCGCGGGATCTTTCGCGAGTCGCCAGGGCGCCTGTTCCACGATAAATTTGTCGACCGCGGCGATGAGAATCCAGATGGCTTCCAGGGCTTTCGAGAACTCGAAGCGCTCGTAGGCCTCAAGGACTGCCTCTGTGGTCACGGTCGCGATCTGTGCGATCTGCTGGTTGCTGGCGGCTTGCGGGATGATTCCGTCGCGATATTGCGTGATCATCGCCAGGGTCCGGCTTGCAAGATTTCCCAGTCCGTTGGCGAGGTCTGAGTTATAGCGCCCCACCAGCGCGTCATAGCTGAAGCTGCCGTCCTGTCCGAATACGACTTCGCGCAACAGGAAATATCGAAGCGCGTCGGCGCCGAGGACCTTCTGAATGGGCGTCGCCCGCACGATGTTGCCGCGAGACTTGCTCATTTTATCGTTTTCAAAAAGTAGCCAGCCATGGGCAAAAATGCGTTTCGGCAGCGGCAATCCGGCAGCCATCAGAAAGGCCGGCCAATAAATCGCGTGAAAGCGGACAATCTCTTTCCCGATCAAATGCAAATCCGCCGGCCATAAGGATTCGCCGTGAATCTTTTCGTCTTGCACGGCGCTCATATAGGTAGTGAGGGCGTCAAACCAGACGTAGAAAACGTGCTTTTCGTCGCCGGGAACCGGAATGCCCCATTTTATGGTTGTACGGCTGATGGAAAGGTCCTGCAGTCCTCCCTTCACGAACGCCAGGACTTCATTGCGGCGCGTCTCGGGGAGGATGAAATCCGGCTGCGTCTGGTACAGATCCAGCAGCCTGTCGCGGAATTCCGAGAGTCGGAAATAATAGTTTTCCTCGGTCACCGTCTCGGTGATCCGGCCGCAATCCGGGCAGGGATCACCGGGCTTCGCGTCGGTGACATAGAGCTCGTCGAACACACAATACTGGCCTGTATACGAGCCTTTGTAAACATGTCCGTTTGCCACGCAGCGTCGAAAAAGGTCTTGCACGACCTCCGCATGGGCCTTGCTCGTGGTCCGCTGAAAGCGATCGATCCGCAGCCCCAAATCCGACCACTGGCGGCGGAACTCCCCTGAAATTACGTCCGTGAATTCTCGCGGGGATTTTCCCACCGCCGCGGCGGCCCGTTCGATTTTTTGTCCATGTTCGTCGGTACCTGTGGTAAGCACGGCGTCAAAACCCTGCATCGTTTTCAGACGGCGAATGGTGTCGGCGGCAATTGTTGTGTAGGCGTGCCCGATGTGGGGGGCGGCGTTCACGTAATAAATCGGGGTCGTCAGATAGTATTTCATCGTTTCGCTTTCATCCCTTTGTAGCAGGTGCGCGGAGGGTTCGTGCGTGGTACGCCGCGCGGCTTCTTTCAAGCCAGGGTCTTCGTGTAGGCTTCGGCCACGGCCGCGAAAATCGCGCGCAGGGGTGTTCCCGTACGGGCCGCAAGGGCCCTGCAATCATCGTATTCGGGAGCGAAACTTCCCTGATCCGACAGTTTGCCCCGGACGGCGCCAAATTCCGTTTGAACCTCGATCAGGCGCCGTCCCTGGACGCGCCGCTCGGCGGCATAAATCCGAAGACCCAGTGTCGACGTTTCCGCAAAAATAATCGCAGCCATCCTCTCCTGGTCCTCCGGCCTGGCAATGACGTGCAGCATCACGCCTGGACGATTCTTCTTCATTTGGAGAGGCGAAAGTGCAACGTCCAGCGCGCCGGCTTCGAGGAGACGATCGAGAGTGTACCCGAGCACCTGCGGATTCGAATCGTCGATGTTCGCTTCGAGCACGCTCACGAGCGTGGTTTCCACGGCGCCCGTCCTCGTGCCGATCATCACGCGCAACACGTTGGGCTGCTGTTTAAAATCATGATCTCCCGCGCCGTAACCGATGCTCTGAATGTGCATGGCGGGAGGCGGTCCGAAAGCGCTCGAGAGCGTCGCCGCCAGAGCGGCGCCGGTCGGCGTGGTCAATTCGACGGCCGGCCCGCGCGAGTAAATCGGCTTCCCCACAAGCAACTCGGCCGTGGCTGGCGCCGGTACCGGAAGGAGCCCGTGCTCCGTGTCAACGGTTCCACTGCCAACGTTGATCGCGGACGTGAAAATTGTCTGGACGCCGAGAAGGTCGAAAGCGACACAAGCTCCCACGATGTCCGCGATCGAATCCGCCGCGCCCACCTCATGGAAGTGCACCTTCTCGACGGGAATTCCGTGGACATGCGCCTCCGCATCGCCCAGCCGTTGAAAAACGCGCGTCGAGTCCGCTTTCGCCCGCTCCGAGATCGGGGCCTTCTCAATCATGCCGAGAATATGCTTCAGGTGGCGATGCGAATGCCCACTCGCGCCAGAGGAAAGCTCCGGAAGAACCACGCGGAACTTGGAGGCCGTCATTCCGCCCCTGCGAGTTTTCTCCACCTCGTAGCGGGCTCCCGTGTCCAGGCTCCGAAGGGCGTCGAGGAGAGCGTCGGCGGGTGCGCCCGCGTCGAGCAAGGCTCCCACGGTCATGTCGCCACTGATGCCCGAAAACGCGTCGATATAGCAAACCTTCATATGTTTTTCCGCTGTGCGTTCGTCGAGCCCTTCACAGCAGCGCCGGCAGCGCGGCGGCGGCCGTCGTTCTCCAGCATAGATCAACGGTGGAAGAAACCGGCGTTTCGTCGACGTTTATCTCGACGACTTTCGCCCCCGAGGACTTGGCCAAATATACCAGGCCGGCGGCTGGCTGAACGAGCGCGGATGTTCCGATGACGAGAAATAATTCGGCCCTGCGCGTAGAGGAAACCGCTTGCTCCCAGGGGACCTCCGGGAGGACTTCGCCGAACCACACAACGCCGGGGCGCTCCATCCCTCCACACGAACAATACGGAGGAAGGGGATCGAAACGCGGACGCAGATCCCGGCGCTCACGACCGCAGGACGTGCAGCGCAAGACCCAAATATCGCCATGGATTTTCATAATGTTCAGGTTCCCCGCGCGGTCGTGCAGGCCGTCGACATTCTGCGTAATCAACGCGAAGGCTCGCGAGCGCCGTTCTAACTCGGCGATCGCATGATGACCGGCGTTGGGCTGCGCCTCGGCGATCACGCTGCGGCGCCAGTCATACCACTCCCACACTAACTTCGGATCGCGGGCGAACCCGTGTGGCGTCGCCAGCTCTTCCGCGCGGTAGGTTTTCCAAACGCCGCCAGGACCCCGGAACGTCGGAATGCCGCTTTCGGCGGAAATTCCGGCGCCGGTCAGAACGGCCACGGATGTCGCTGCACGGAGCCACCCTCTGACCGTGTCGACGATGGTGGACGCCATGGTTGTCTGGTCCAACCCTCATTATAAGATCGGGCCCTACAGGAGCGGCTTTGCAGAACCATTTTTTCGATCCCGATCACGTCTTTCAAGCCCGATCATGCCGCACCCGAAGCGAAATTCGCGTGCGAGCGGGCTCAGCGCCTCACAATGTTTCACTGAGCACTTTCGCGGTTTGCTCCGCGCGGAAGGCCTCGAGTTTTTCGCGCAAATCGGGGCGCTGCAGGGATAGAATCGCTACGGCCAGAAGCGCCGCATTCACTGCGCCCGGCTTCCCGATTGCCAAGGTACCCACCGGAATTCCGCCCGGCATCTGCACGGTCGATAACAGCGAGTCCATTCCTTTTAGCGCTGGGCTTTCCATGGGCACGCCGAGCACCGGCAGAACGGTGTGAGCCGCCATCACGCCGGCGAGATGAGCGGCTCCTCCGGCCGCCGCGATCATCACCTGCATCCCGCGACCGACCGCGCTCGAGGCCCATTCGGTCGCGGCCTGAGGAGTGCGATGCGCGGAGAGAACCCTGCTTTCGTGAGCGACGCCGAACTTCGCGAGCATCTCGCTCGCGTGGCGCATCGTTTCCCAATCGGACTTGCTACCCATTACGATGCCAACTAACGGAGTGGAGTTTTCTGAGGCCATAAGAATTTCTATTGTCGGGTGTTGCGGGGCCGGCATGCAACGGGCGATTCCACCCGCGTTGCTACACTAAAAACTGAAACGTTCATGATCCAGTCCTTATTCGGCCCCACGCCTGAAGAAACGCCGGCCCAGGGCCTCAGTTTGCTCGACCGGCTAAAAGCCGGAATTCAAAAAACTCGCTCCGGGCTGATGGAAAAGCTCGATGAGGCAATCGGCGGGCGCAAGGAAATCGACGCAGATGTCCTCGAGGAACTTGAATTCGCCCTGATTACGGCGGATATTGGTGCGCGCACCACCGCCGAAGTATTGGAGCGTATTCGCCAGCAGCTGGAGAGGCACCAGCTTGCCGACGCGAGTCAGTTGAAAACAGCCATCAAGGAACATCTTCTGGAAATTCTGGAAGCGACGGAGAAACCGCTTCCGGTCGTAGCGGAACCGCCGGCCGTAATTCTGGTGGTGGGTGTAAATGGGGCCGGGAAGACCACGTCGATCGGCAAGCTCACGCGGCGCTTGCAATCCGAGGGCAGGAGCGTCCTGCTGTGTGCCGCCGATACCTTTCGTGCCGCGGCGATTGAGCAACTGGAAGTATGGGCTCAGCGCACCGGCGCCGATTTGATCAAGCAGCAAGCGGGCGCTGATCCGAGCGCCGTGGCCTTCGACGCCGTACAGGCCGCGAAAGCCCGGAAAGTGGATTATGTGATCGTGGACACCGCGGGACGGTTGCATACCAAGGCCAATTTAATGGCGGAGCTCGAAAAGATGCGCCGCACCGTGGCACGGGTGATCCCTTCGGCTCCGCATGAAGTTTTGCTGGTGATCGAAGCCACCACCGGTCAGAACGGGTTGGAGCAGGCGCGTAAGTTCACGGAGACGAGCGCGGTCACCGGCATTATTCTGACCAAGCTGGACGGCACGGCGAAGGGTGGAGTGGTGATCGCGATTTCGCGCGAGCTCAATTTGCCGATCCGTTACGTCGGCGTCGGCGAACAGTTGGACGACCTGCTGCCGTTCGATCCCGCGGCCTTCGTGGGTTCACTTTTCGCCGAATGAATCCGCATCTGGAGCAAGCTCTCGAACTGGCCGCCCGAGGCGCTGGGCGCGTCAGCCCGAATCCCGCCGTTGGCGCGGTGGTCGTAAAGGACGGCGCCGTAGTGGGCCGCGGATTTCACACATGGTCCGGCGGGAAGCATGCGGAGATCGTGGCGCTCGAGGAAGCGGGGGACCGGGCGCGCGGCGCGACGTTATATGTGACTCTCGAACCGTGTTCGCATCAGGGGCGCACGGGGCCTTGCGCGGACGCACTGATCGCCGCCGGAATCCGTAAGGTGGTCGCCGCCATGCAGGATCCTAATCCGGAAGTTTCCGGACGAGGTTTCGCGAAGCTCATCCAGGCCGGTGTGGAAGTGGAGGTCGATGCGGCGTATTCGTCACAAGCCGCCGGCTTAAACCCCGCCTTCGTCCACTTCATGAAAACAGGGCGGCCGCTGGTGACGTTGAAGGCGGCTCTGACGCTCGATGGAAAGATTGCTGCTCCGGACGATGGCGTTCCAGGTTTCACGCCCGGCTGGATCACCAGCGAAAAAGCGCGTGCCCACGTGCAGGCGCTGCGCCATCTTTCCGACGCCATCCTCACCGGAATCGGCACGGTGCTGGCCGATGATTGCCTGCTGACGGATCGAACGGGCGAGGAACGCAGCCGCCCGCTGCTTCGCATCGTGCTCGATTCGCTCCTGCGCCTGAGTCCCGAGTCTCGCATGGTTGCGTCCTGCCAGAACGACGTGCTGGTGGTTACCACCTCGGCAGCCTCGTCCGATCGGCGCAAGCGCCTCGAGGCGAAGGGCGTGCGCATCGAGGTTTTGGAAGCGGAGGACGGTCGGGCGGATTTAGGCGCTGTGACCGCGCTTCTGGCGCGGGAAAAGTATCTCTCGTTGATGATCGAAGCCGGGAGCCGGGTGAACTGGACTGCGCTGGAATCGGGTATCGCGGACAAAATTTATTTCTACTACGCTCCGAAAATTTTGGGTGGAACGCATTCCATTCCCGTAGCGGGCGGCACGGGGCGCCGCCGCCGCGCGGACGCGATTCTTTTCGAACGCGTGCAGTTGCATCAGATCACGTCCAGCGAATTCGCCGTGGAGGCGTGGCTGCGGAAGGAAGCGCTCCCGATCGATTCGTGGAGCGCCGTACCTATACCGGAATAAGATGTTCACGGGAATCGTTGAGGAACTCGGCATCGTCGCGGCTTTCCGTCCACGTACGGCGGGAGCTCGCCTCGTGGTCGAATGCCAAAAGGTGCTCGACGATCTGCACGAGGGTGAGAGCATCGCGGTCAACGGCGTTTGTCTGACGGCGCTCGCGCTTACGCCCGATTCGTTCTCCGCCGACCTGGCGCCCGAGACACTTTCTCGCACCAATCTGGGAGACCTTGGTCCGGGATCGCGGGTCAATCTAGAGCGTCCGGTTACGCCCGCCACGCGCCTCTCCGGGCATGTGGTACAAGGTCACGTCGATGCGACCGGAGAGCTTGTTTCCCTGGACGCCCTGGGGGATGGAAACGTGTGGCTCAAGGTCCTTGTCCCGGCGGAGCTTGACCGGTACTTGGTGCACAAGGGCTCGATCACGCTTGACGGGATCAGCCTCACGGTCGCGGATCTAGAGAGTACTCCCCGCGGCCCGATCGTTGGAATCACGATCATTCCGCACACTTATAAAAATACGACGCTCGGTTTTGCGGAACCGGGCTCGCACCTCAACATCGAAGTGGATATTCTGGCCAAGCATTTGGAAAAACTGCTGAGCGCTCCTCACCGAAGTTAGGAGGCCTGCGGGCTTACCAGCATCCCATCTTTGAGCGGCTTTTCGGAGGGAAGCGCCACCGAATCGCCTTCCTGCAAGCCATCAACTTGTGTCCGGGTTGTATTCGCGACGCCGAGCGCGACCTTTCGCCACACGATCGATTGGCCGTTCAGAACGAATACCCCGGTCTGGCCGTTCTGGCGTTGAATGGCTTCCTTGGGAACCGTAAGCGCTCCGTTGACAATTTTGGAAAGGATTTCCACGTTCACGTTGGTCCCAGGCAGCAAATCGCCTTCGCGATTTTCAATGAGGCAAAGGACTTCGCCAACCTGGCGCGTTCCGAGCGCGACGATCTGCGTGGGCGTCCGATCCACCGTCCCTTTCCATTGTTTGCCGCTCAGCGCGTCCCACGTGATCGCGACGGGCATGCCTTTTGAAACGCGCCCTAGGTCGGGTTCGTCGACAAATACTTTGACATACACTCGTGAAAGATCGCCGAGGGTTGCGACCAGGTCTCCGGCTGCCAGGTATGCTCCCGGTTTCAGATCGAATTGATAGATCGTTCCGGCGATGGGTGCTCGGACGACGCTTTTCCGGATGTGCTCCTCGGCGAGTGCGACCGCCGCTTCCGCGTCGTGTAAGCGCGCATCCGCCGAGGTCCGGTCCGAGGGAGCTACCAACGCCGCGCGGCGCTGTTCGAGCGAATGGATTTGCGCCTGCGCGCGGTCTACGCGGTCTTTTGCCTGCGCGACTTCGAACGCCGTGGCGGCTTCCTTGGTCTCTAAACGCGAGAGCGTAGCGTAATCTTTTTGAGCCGATGCAAGATCCAGTTTTGCCCGGTCCATGTCACCGGCAATTGCCGTCACATCGCCGGCCCGGCCTCCCCTATCGAGCACTTCGATTTCTCCCCGCGCCTGCGTTACCCGAGCCTGCGCGGCTACGAGATCGGCCTTCGCTTCGCTTGCATCCAGCGTCACCAGTTCGGCTCCTCTTTCTACATGCGCCCCGCGTCGCGCCAGGATCGCCTCCACTGGCCCGGCGCGTTCGGCGCGCGCTTCCGCCCACTCGATCGGCTCCACCTTCCCATTCGTGGGGACGGCGTCCGTAATCGTTTCGCGCTTTACTTTGACGAAGGAAACCGCCGGAGGCTGGTTGCGCGCCGAGACGAGCATCCACGCGGCGCCGCCCGCGCCCGCAATCAGCAGGAGCACGAACATCGAGCGAACTTTCATCGCGGCCTCGCCCCGTGGTCGAACAACAATTGCCATTCGGCCCGCTGAATTTCCATGGCAGCTTGTTCCTGCGGAGTCGCAGGCTGCTCGCGAGCCCGCCCGCAAAAAGCGATGAAGGCGTACGGATCCCAGTTACCGACCCGGAACTCGGCTTCCGGAAGTTCCTCCAAAATCCTGCGCGCCTCTCCCGCCAGCCCTTCGAAGATGGGATGCCGTCCGAGCCGGCGGAACCAGTAGGCTGCATTTCCATCGTCCGGTTCCTGGCGATGGAGAATGGCGTGCCAATAAATCCCGTCGGGCGATCCCGGATCGTCAATCAAGCGATGTGCCTCCTCGAAACAGGAAAAGTATAGCCACAGGCCGGCCATCGGCGCTTCCGGCTCCTGGCATTGGGGAAACAACTCCGCCGGTGTTGCGCGCGATAATTCCCCGCGCGCTTCCTCGCTCACGCACGGCCCGCATACGAGCGGGGTCAGGCGCTGCCCATCGCCGCCGAGCGCAAGCAGGCGAGCGACCTGCGGTCCATATTGCGAGGGTTCGAAAACCATTATGAATCGGAAGTTGTATGATCCAATCCTCTATTGTAAAGAATGACATGATCGCGGGAGTTTGTTTCAACGCGAGACGAGAGTCAGGCGGAGCCGATGGCGACAAAAGCGCTGGTCCTTTCGGGTGGGGGAATGTTCGGAGCATGGCAGGCGGGCGCCTGGAGCGTCCTCGCCGGGAAGTTCCGGCCCGACCTGGTGGTGGGCGCTTCCATCGGTTCGCTGAACGGTTACGCGATCGCTTCGGGGATGCCGCCGGAAGGACTGTGCGATCGCTGGACCCGTTCGGATGTGGTCGGGCTAAAGCACTTGGACGAAACCATCGCCGATCTGATGCGGCGGCCGCTCCAAATTGAATTCGCGGTTGTCCTGACGGATCTGTTGCGCATGAAGCCCGTGACGTTTACGGACGCCAGCGTGACCGCGGCTCACCTCAGCGCTTCCTGCGCGGTCCCTGTGGCCAAGCTGCCGGTGAAAGTCGCCGGGCGCTGGTACGTCGACGGTGGCTTATTGAACCCCTTGCCGGTGTTCGCCGCGGTGGAACTAGGCGCGACGGAGATTTTGGCGCTCCACGCACTGCCCCGCCTGCCCGGCGTTATACTGCGGATTCTGGCCGTACCGTTCGTGGCGGTCTTCGGATACAAGCCCGGCTTGCCTCCCCGCATCCGGCTGACGACGCTCACGGCGCCCGCACAACTCGGCACGTGGACGGAAGCGATCTTTTGGAATCAGGACAATTCCAGGCGCTGGTTGCAGCAAGGCGTGGAGGACGCGGAAAAAAACATTTCCTCTTTGAATTGTCTTGCGGGATAATCGGAAGAGACCGCCATGCCTACGTACCAAGTTCATCGGTTGAAGAGTCATCTGCGCGATCCTTTCCGCTCCGCTCCACACGTCAGCGGCAGCGCCAGCGTGAAGCCGCGCGATTACGAACTCGCAGAGACGTTCGAAGCCGCCGGCCCCTACGCGGCTTTTTTCCTGCGCAGGGAAAGCGTCGCGCCGCTTGAGCCCGGCGATTTGCTCCAGGCGGAAGACGGCTCGCTCAGGATTTACAAGTTCGTTGGATTCGAAGAAGCCCGGTGGATCCTTCCGGAGCCGAAGCCGGAGCCCGGAAATGAACCCGCGCCGGCTGGATCGGCGGCAGTACTAGTCCCCCTTTAATTTCGCATTTCACCCTGCGGAGGCCGCGGCGCGGTAAAATAAACCAGATGGATGGAAGTAACGGGGTCGAGGCGCCAATGAATTCCTTCGCCTTGGTCTCCTATTTTTCTGGACCGCTTGCTGAATACCTGACGCGTCTGCGCAGCGAGCTGGTTGCCGACTGCGAGGCCAAAGCCCACCTGACCGTCTTGCCGCCGCGCCCGATTCGCGGCTCCGCGGAAGACGCCATGCGGGGGGTGTTCGACAGCCTGCAGGATTTCAGTCCGGTGTTGGTGGAGTTGGGAGACATTGCCATGTTTCCGGACTCGCGCGTGATTTATGTATCCGTGAAAACGGGCCAGGTCGAACTGGAGCGCATGCACGACGCTCTCAACACCGGCGATGTCGCCTATGAGGAGCCCTTCCCATACCATCCGCACATCACCCTCGCTCAGGATCTGCTGCCCGAGGAGATCATGACGGTTCTGGAGCGCGCGCGGAAGCATTGGATCGACTGGCCGCATCCGCGCAGCTTTGTGGTGGAGAAGCTAACGTTCGTGCAAAATACTTTTGCAAACCGTTGGCGGGATCTCGATGAAATCCATCTGGGCAGTCGCGTCGCTTCTTAGCAAGTCGGCTATTTCAATACGCTGAATACGGCTACGCCTGCTTTTGGCGTGTCACAATTCTGTTCACCCACACCGCTTTTCTGCAAGCTTTGAGGGCCTGATTTGCGTAAGGTTGGCATAATGCAGTCGTGCTGTTTGTACCCGTTGCCATGACAGGTAGCGAAAGCGCGCTGGGGGATGCTCGAGAAAGCCCCTTGCGGTAAGTTAGGGATGGATGGAGAAGTGAACTATGAAATTGCACAGACGGATCGCTTTCGGCGTCCCTCTCTTTCTGATGACGGTCTTCACGGCGGCGCCCGCGTGGGCTCAACTGGAGCCGGTCGGCGAATGGGCTCCGCGCTTCCATGAGGATCAGCCCGAACGCATTCCGGGCCCCGACATTGGCGATTATCTGGGCTTGCCGATCAATGACGCGGCCCGCCTGCGCGGCGATAGCTGGGACGCCTCTCTTTTGACGCTGCCCGAACATCAGTGCAAGCCGCATCCCTCCGACTATGGCGTGCGCGGTCCGGCAAACCTGCGCATCTGGAAAGAGGTGGAGACCGACAGCCAGAAAACCATTGCGTATCACACGCACATCTCCTGGCAGTCTCCCGAGCGCACCATTTGGATGGATGGACGCCCGCATCCTCCCGAGTATGCCGCGCATACCTGGCAGGGATTTTCCACCGGCAAGTGGGACGGCGATGTGCTCACCGTGACCACCACGCATCTGAAGATCGGTTGGATTCGGCGCAACGGAATTCCGCGCAGCGACCGTGCCGTGGTCACGGAGCACTTTATCCGGCACGGCGACTACCTCACCGACGCGGTCATCGTGAACGACCCCGTTTATCTCACGGAACCGTTTATTCGCACGACGGACTGGCAGTCGGATCCGCGCCAGCAGATTGCGCCTTATCCTTGCGAATCGGTCGTGGAAATCGACCGGCCGCTGGGCGCGGTGCCGCATCATCTGCCGGGCACGAACCCCTTCCTCAAGGAGTTCGCGGATCGCTACAACGTCCCCGAGCAGGCGGCTCGCGGCGGCGCGGAGACCATGTATCCGGAGTATCGCCAGAAGTTAGCTGCGGCGAAGTAGGTGCGGCCGGGTCGCGGAAATCGGAAGCATGAAAATAGGAGCCCAGAGATTGGAGCAAGGATGAAAGCATCTTTTCATTGGTCGCCGCGTACCGTTCGCCGCGCGCTCGCGGTTGCGAGCACGCTCGCGCTGGCCGCCGTAGGGATCACGGTCGGAGCGGGGCGCGGCCGGGCGCAGCAAAATCAGAATTTCGATAACGTCGAGGTTCATGTGCTCCCGGTGCAGGGCAACGTATCCATGCTGGTGGGCGCGGGCGGCAACATTACCGTGCAGGCCGGCAAGGACGGCGTTCTGATTGTCGATACGTCGTTTGCGGGGATGGCCTCCAAAGTTTCGGCGGCGATCAAGACCATCAGCCAAAAACCGCTGCGCTACATCATCAACACGCACGTCCACGCGGATCACACGGGTGGAAATGAGGCGCTCGCGAAGACTGGATCGATCATTGCCGGCGGCAACTTCGCGGGAACCACCACTGACATCGGCAACGAGGCCACGATCATTGCTTTCGAGACCGTGCAGCAGCGCATGGCTGAGCAGACCCCCAAGCTCTCCGATGACATGTTGCCGAGAGACACCTACTTCACCGCCAAGAAAGAGATCTTTTTCAACGGCGAAGCGGTCCAGATCCTGCACATGCCCGCAGCGCACACGGATGGCGACAGCATCGTCTTTTTCCGCCGCTCGGATGTGCTGAGCGCCGGAGATATTTTTACGCCGGGTGGATATCCGGTGGTCGATATCGAGCGCGGCGGAAGCATCAACGGCCTGGTCGCGGCGTTGAACCAGATCATCGACATCACGATTCCGGCCGACAAACAGGAGGGCGGCACCTACGTGATCCCCGGTCATGGCCGCCTCTGTGACGAAGCCGACGTTGTGGAGTATCGCGATATGGCTACGATTATCCGCGATCGTGTCCAGGACATGGTCAAGAAGGGTATGACGCTCGAACAGGTGCGCGCCGCGAAACCCACCAGGGATTACGATCCTCTGTACGGCGCGACCACCGGCTTTTGGACGACCGATAAGTTCGTGGACGCGGTTTACGCGAGCCTGAGTCAAAAGAAGTAGCCTGTCGCGGGATCAGCCGGTTGTTAAATCACCGTCGCGTGCCCTTCGTCGCCGCCCTCCGTGGGATCCTTACGGCCGTGTCCGTTGAAACTCAACGGGTCCGCTCGCTGAGTATCATAATTTCGACGCGGCGGTTGCTGGCACGTCCATCGGCGGTGTCATTAGGTCCTTTCGGCTGGAGCGGGCCGTAGCTCGAAATCGTGACGCGTTCTTCCGAGATCCCGTAATCCTGCGTTAGGGCTTCCATAATCTGCAGGCTGCGTGAAGCGGCCAGCTCCCAGTTATTGTGAAAGCGGTCGTTATGAATCGGCGCCGCGTCAGCGTGGCCCGCCAGGTTCACCTTATTCGGGATGTGACGCAGAGCGTTGGCGATCTTCTCGAGCGGCCCCCGCGCGGCCGGGCTGATTCGATCGTCGCCGGAGGAAAACAGCAGGGCCTGCGGGAGGAGAATCGTCAGGCCGCCCCGTTCTTCGGTCGAGCCCTGTACGTCGAAACCTTCGAGTTTAAGCTCGCGCGCGATGCCGGCCAGTTCCGCTTCTTCGGATTCCCTTACCGATTCCTCGTCTTTTTGATTTGCAGCCTTTACTTCGGCCCGTGGTGGGGGCGCAGAAGGCGGCCGCGGCGTTTGAGCGATCGAGGAAGCCTTCGAGGGCTGCAAGAGGGGCACCGAACTTTTCCAACCCTGAGCGGCGGCGGTGAGAAAGAAGATGAGCAGAATAGTGATCACGTCCAGGTAGCTGACCATCCAGCGGTTCCGGTCATAGGCGTTAGTGCGCCCACGCCGCGTCATGGGGCCGCCGCCGCGTTCGTTGTCGGATCGTCGGGGGATTGTAGATCCGCGTTACGCAGGAACCCGTTCAGCCGGTCCCGCAGCAAGGTCGGATGAATGCTGTCGTAAATGCCGAGCGCACCCTCGGCGATTAATTCGTCGGCCTGAGCGTCATCTTCCGCGGCGCAGCGAATACGATAGGCCGCCGGCAGCAACAACAGATTGGCCAGCGCCAGGCCGTAGAGGGTGGAGACAAACGCGGTGCCGACCGCCGTGCTGACCTGGGCGAGGTCCGAAAAGTGCCGCAGGGCGCCGATCAGACCGACCACGGTTCCCAGCACCCCGATCGTCGGCGCGAATCCGCCGGCTGCCTCCAAAACTCCTGCGTCCATTTGTCCTTGCCGCTCCCGGGCGCGCAGCATGACGTCGAGGGCTGTGCGGAATTCCTGCCGGTTTTTCACGTCCAACGCCAGCGCGAGCACTTGCCGCAGGAAGGGATGGCGGGCCTGAGTAAGCGAGGATTCCAGGTGTAGAATCCCCGCCGTGCGCGCCATGCGCGAATAGGTCAGGATTTCCTCCACCAGTTCTCCGGCGTCAGGTACCGAGGGAGGGCGGACAAGCGCCGCCACGCGGTGCAACGCCCGCAATAGGGCCACGCGGGGCGAGGATATCAGGATGACGCCGCAGGTCCCGCCGAGGACGATCAGCGCTCCGGTGGGTTGAAAGAAATAGCCGAGGTTAATACCCGCGGAGGCGATACCGACGACCATCGCGAACCCCGCAACTCCCAGGCCCAGGAGCAGCCCGCGGTCGAGCCCGGCGCGTTCCCCTTGTATGCCTTCGCCTGAGGACTCTACCGGCTCTTCCTCGTCAGGCGAGAAAAAAGATGCCACGGCTAGCTGGCATGCATCTGGAGGACCGAAATAAACTCCTCAGAAACCCAGTGAATCGTGCCTTTTTGTAGTTCGCGTCAGTTTTTGGAACGCCGAAGCGGAATTGGTACAAAAATGGGATGTTCTGAAGGGCGCGAAACGCAGAAGGCCGGCCCTCGCGGACCGGCCCTCTTGCTTGCCGACTCTTGCGCCGGTCTTACTTCTGAATCGCGATAAACTGCGTGAAGCCGTTGCGGTTCACAAGGAGCAGGACATTCCCGCCGCTCGCGTTGTGCAGCGCGCTGTCGAACTCGTTCACCGAGGTCACCGGCTTGCGATTCACTTCCTGGATGACGTCGCCCTGGCGCAGTCCCGCGTTGTACGCGGCGCTATCCTGTTCGACGTTCGTCGCCACGACGCCGTGCACGCTCGAAGGCAGCCGCATTTCCTGCGCTGTCTGTGCATCGAGCGGTTCGACCGTGACGCCCTCAAGCGATGAGGCCGTTCCGCCTTCTTCGCTGTGTTCTGCCGCGTGGGCGGTTGTGCCGGGCAGTTCGCCCAACTTCACGGCGACCATTTTCTCCGAGCCGTCATGCAGCACTTTCAGGTTCGCCGTGCTCCCAGGAGCCATCAGGGAAATTCTCATCCGCAGTTGATTGGCGGTGTCGATCTTTTCCCCGTTCACTTCCGTGACCACATCGCCGCGCTTGATGCCGGCTTTGCCCGCGGGAGCGTCCGCCGTCACGTCACCGATCAGAACGCCGTTCTGCGAACCGTTCAGATGGAACGCACTGGAGAGCGCCGGGGTAATGTTTTCCGGAACCACTCCCAGGTAGCCGCGTACCACTTTGCCGTGCTCCATGACCTGGGTCATGACGCTATGGGCCAAGTTCATGGGGACGGCGAATCCGACGCCCTGATTGCCGCCGTTGTTGGCGAGGATCGCGGTGTTGATTCCAACCAGTTCCCCGCGGCTGTTGATCAACGCGCCGCCGGAGTTGCCCGGATTGATCGGAGCATCGGTTTGAATGAAGTCTTCGTAGTCTTCAATGCCCAGGTTGTTGCGGCCCTCGGCGCTGATGATGCCCATCGTCACCGTCTGGCCCAGCCCGAAGGGATTGCCGATCGCGAGCACGATGTCACCGACGCGTGCCTTGGCGGAATCCGCCAGCGGAAGCGTGGGGAGATTCGAAGCGTCAATCTTCAGCACCGCGACGTCCGTCTTGGGATCGGCGCCGATGACCTTGGCCTTGAATTCGCGCTTGTCGCCCAAGGTGACCGTGACTTCATTGGCGCCGTCGATTACGTGATTGTTCGTGAGCAGATAGCCGTCCGAGCGTATGATCACGCCCGATCCGAGGCTATGTTCGGTGCGGTTGCGCGGCGTGTTGAAGCGGTTGCCGCGACGGGAATTCTGCCCGTTTCCGGAATTGTCGTCGTCGCCAAACTGGCGTCCGAAGAACTGCCGAAAGAGGGGATCCATCTCTGAGGGCATCGCCTCGGACGTTTTCGTTGTCTTCGAAGACGAAATGTTGACGACCGCAGGCAGGGCCCTATCGACCACTGGTGCGAAACTCGATTCGATACCGACCGGGGCGTAACTGGCCGCCGAAACCGACTGGATCGGAGGCTTGGCCGCCCACGAATGCGAGCCCACAATCGCGCCTAAACCGGCCGCGAGCAGGCAGTATGCAAAAATACGTGATTCCATCCATAGACCGGTCCACCCGGTCCGTTTCCTAAACGATTGTTTCTCCTGGTTGTCCATTTCGTGTGCAGCTCCTGGTGCGATGAATTTTCTCTCCGCATCGAAATAGACGAATATATCGGTATTTTCTCCCGCAAATAAATTTTCGTGACGCCCCGGAGACTCGTCCGTCTAAAAGCGGACGCCTAGCGGGTTCCTCGAAAAACGCCGTTCCATTTGCGCAGCAGCAGCTCGGCGAGGTTCAGCGCAACGGCCAGACCGAGCAATCCCGGCCACAGCGAAAGCGTTACGTTTAAAGAACGATTTCCCGGATCGAACTCGTCTTTCGGCGACGGTTCGAAGCGCCCTCCCGTGAATTCGGCGACTTGCCGGAGAAGCAGCGGATTCGACCCATACTGAGTCAGTTCCGCCTCCGGCCGATACACGCCAACCTCAGGGAAAGCACGGGAGTCCTCTACCGGGCGGACGCGGAACAAGCCTTGGCGTGCGCCGATCTGCAATCGTCCCCGATACGTTCCCGCAGCGGTCTTCTTCACGTCCACGGATTTTTGAAACCCGTCGGAGCCAACCGCGAAAATCGCCGGAATGGTTGCCGGCTCCTCGACGCCCGGACCCAGCCGATACACGACGTCGAGCGTGCCGCTCGCGCTGTCGAATTCCACCGAAGCTTCGCCCCCGCGCGCATGCGGAAGAAGATCGCGAACCAGATTTGTCCAGAACTTGTCGTAGCCCTTCCAGCCCACCCAGTCCGCGGCCCAGCGTGTCTTGGCGTCGGACGTAAACACAGCCGCGCGCCCCAGCCCGTATTGCCAGCGCGCGAGCAAAGGATCCTGGCGGTCCAGGCGAAGAATGGTCTCCGCGGCGGGCTTGGTCTCATAGCGTACGTAGCCCTTCAGTGCGGGCGCGCCCTCGAAATCGACGCCGTCCAGGATCTCGGTCGGCTTGGCAACCTGCGCGCGGAGAGCGTTTTCCACGGCCGTGCTGCCGGTATGCTCCATGACGTCGCGGAGCACGATCTGCTCGAGTCCGGAAGGCTCGCGCAAAAAGTACGCTTTGCCGCCGGCGAGCTCCGCGATCTTTTCCAGGTATTCGCGATGCACGTCCGCGCCCAGCCCGATCGTAGAAATGCTGACGCGCCGGGAAAGCGCCGTTCGGGCCAGCTCGTAACTATTGCCCTCTTCCGAAATGCCATCGGTCAGAAGCAGAATGTGGCGATACGGAGCCTCGATCGGGAGAATGCGCTGGTAAGCCTCCGTGAGCGCCGGCGCGATTTGTGTGCCGCCGTTCGCAAAGATGCCGGAGATGCGCGAATTGATCAGATTCCGGTCGTCGGCCTTGCGCAGAGGCACCACCCAGGCGAAGGAATTGTCGAACGTCAGTACGCCGACCTGATCCATCGGCCGGAGATTCGCAACCGTGCCCGTGGCCGCCGCCTTCGCCAGCTCGATTTTCGGCCCTTCCATGGACGAGCTTTTGTCGATGATCAGCACCACTGCGACGCCTTCGTTGTTGCGGGGCGGCAGGAGCTTCGCGGGGAGCGTGCGGTCAAGCGCGTCCTCGGTCTTTTTCCCTTCGACGTAAATGTTTTGCTCGCCGCCGATCAACAGCAACCCTCCGCCTTCGCGAACGTACCGCTCGAAATCGTTTTTGCGCGCGTCGGGGATGTGCTCGAAATCCCAATTGTTCAGCGCGACGATCTGATAATCGGACAGCACCGGAGCGTCCAGGCCTGTCGCGCGTGTGACCTCGAACTGCGCGGCTTCGAGCGCCCGGGTCAGGTGCCCATCGACGGATTCCGGATCCTGCGAGACGTACAGCAGTTTGGGGCGCTTCAGCATCACCGCCTGGTCGTAGCGAAGATCGCCAGCCGGGGTTCCCGCGGCAGCACCCATGGGACGCAGAACGATCGACAAATCCAGCGCCCCTGGCGTATTCAGGCTCGCGTGCAGTCGAACGGGATTGATCCCGGCGGCAAGCGGTACCTCGGACTTTCCGAGGCTCCGGCCCTCCGCGGTCAGCTCGATTTCGACCGACGCCGCTTTCGGCGAGGAGACATTCACGTCAATCGGGATCGGTTCGCCCGTAAAGGCGTTCACGGGAAGGGAAATCGACAGGAGCCGGAGCGCCGGTTCGGGGCGCCCTTGCAGAGCGAACGTATCGATCGGAACGCCGGCCTGCTGGGCTTGCCAGGCCGCGCGCGCGACGCTGCCCAGGGTTTCGCGGCCGTCGGTGATCAGCGCCAGGCGCGGCAGCATATCCGCGGGCAGGGAAGTGGCCGCTTCCAGAAGCGCGGCTTCCAGATCGGTCGAACGCCCGCCGGGTCCCGCGGTGGGGCGCAATCGCCACGGGCTTTCCGCCTCGCCCGATTCCGGCGCCCGCGTCTCCCGCGCGAAAGGGATCACCCGCATGAAATTGCGGCCGCGCGCGTCGTTCATGGAGGAGATCAGGCGCGAAGCGCGGCTCAGGTCGGCGGCCGACACGCTCGCGGAAGTGTCCACCACGATCCCCAATGCCACGCGCGTCCGGGAAATTTCGAGTCGCGGTTCGGCCAGAGCCACGAGAATCAGCGTGAAGGTCGCCACCTTGAGCGCCAGCGCCCAGGGCCGGCGCCCGGCGATTTGTGGCGCCCGCTTGGATCGAACCAGGCCCACGCGAGCGGCAGCCAGACCAATGCCAGCACCCACGCGCGCCCGAAACTCACGATGCTTTCCTCCACGGAAATCTCCGGGTCCCGTCGCCCGCGGACGTCCGCCTCACGGGCACCGGAAGCATCGGGCCGCGCCCATACAGCAGCCATTCGAGCAACAGTCCCAGGCCGCCCGCCAACGCGAGCCACGGCCACATATTCACGACCGACGCCGCCTGTCCCGCCAGACGTGGGAGACCACGCACCACCGTGGATTGCGCCTTCCAGGAAGTCTCGCCGACATCCGGCAGGGTCAGGGAATAAATTGTCTCGCGATCGCCGTCGCGAACGTGCACGGTGCCCGGCGCTCCCGAAAAAAAGCGGAGCGTCTCATCTTGCACGGTGAAGGGCAGGGGCCGGTCGCGATCGCTCGTGACGCGGTACCGGGCGGGATCAGTCCCCTTTTCCACGGGGACACTGACGGTGCCGACGGTCGCGGCCTGAATGTCCCAGCGGCGGAAGGTGTCGGGTGCCATCCAGCGGAGAATATTCGCGATCAACAGCGGCGTTGCCAGTTGGTATTTCATCGACGGCGCACTCGGAAGGAATCCCAGCGCAACCATTTTTGACGGAGAAGCGCGCGCGATCACCACGGGTCCCCGAGAAGTATCGGCGACAGATTGATCGGACTTGCCAAGCTCGAATATTTTGGCCGATTCGAGTTCGAGATCCTTGGTATAGAGTCCCGCCGCCAGCGGCGAATCCGCGTTCCAACGTTCGAGCTTTGCATTGGCTTGCGTGGTCCGAACCGGAAACGGCGAGCCCGCGGGCGGATCGATCCACAGGATGTCGCGGCCGGGAGGCGCCTGCGGCGGCGCAAAACGATCGAAGACCAGAACATCGGCCCGCACGGTGGGATCGTAGCGCGCGGGAGATTCGAATTTTACGTCCACCTGCGGAAGCCCGGCAAGCAGAGGAGCAAGCGCGGCGGGCTCATTCGTGAAAACGACAATGTGAGCGGTCGTCAGGGCCGGGAGATCGAGCGTCGCCCGGTCATCCTCCGGAAAAGCATCCTCGCGACGGTCGGTCGAGCGCACGCGGGCCTGGAGCGTCGCAGCCTCCGCCATTTTGAAGGTAAACGTGGCCGCGGACTCCGCGCCGGGGGCGATCTGGAGCGTTTTCTCCCCCAGATTGGTCCTCCCGGACAGCAACTCCACAACAACGCCTTTGGGACGCGCACCATCGTTCCGGACGGCTACGTACGCCTCCCAGGATTCCGGCGAAGCGGGCGAGCGCCGCAGCCCGAGCTTCTTGAGCCCCACGTTCTCGCCGTTCGAAGGGATCTGCAGCAAACGGAAATTCGGCGGCGGAGCAAGGGATTCCGCTTCTTCCTTGGAGACACGGCCTGCGCCCGCGAACACGATCTCTCCGGCCCTGCCGGCTTGCAGGCGCTGCGCATTGGCCGCGAAATCAAGCGCCTGTTGGAGCGCTAGGGCGGACGCAGAGGGCTGCGATTTACGGACCGCTTCGGCGACCACCGCATGCCGCGCCTCGAACGGCGTCACCGGCGTTGCCAGAGCGTCCGCGCGGACCAGCATCACCGGATCGCCCGCTGGAATACGATCCAGATACGCGAGCGCGGCTGACTTGGCCTGATCGAGCAAAATGCCTTGGCGCGTACGCGCTCCCATCCACGCGGACGTGTCGAGGATCAATACGTGGTCGCGCGGCGCGAGCGCTCCACCGAGCCGAGGCCCCGCGATTGCCAGCAGCAACAGCAGCATACTGAGGATCTGAAGAATCAGGCTCCACGGCTGTTGCACGCGGCGGCTGCGCTTCCATTCGGAACTGATCTCGCTCGGCGTCCAGAATCGCAGCGTCGCCACGACACGCCGCCGGCGGGAGCGGTCGAATAAATAAAGCGCGACCAACCCGGCCGAGATTACACCGGCCAGCGCCGCGAACTCTCCCAGGCTGAGGTTTAGAAAATTCATTTCCTACCCGCGCCGCTACTGCACCGCGCCGGTGCGCACCATCGGCCCGAAGATCGCGTCTTCGATCGCCACCGCCGTCGATAACCCAACATACCGCCCGCCGTTACGCAGCGCTACAGTCCGCAGGCCTGCGGAATAATCATCGAAAGCCTGCGTGTAGGCCGGGCGCACGTCTGCGCCGAAGGGAAGTTGCACCACGCGCCCGGTTTCCGCATCTTCCAGTTCGAGCTCGCCGTCCCACGGCGGTTCGCGGTCGGACTCTGACCAGATCTGCACCAGGACGATCTCATGGCCGAAGTCGGCCAGATATTGCAGAGGTTTTTCGCAATCGCCATCGTCCAGGAAATCGGAGATCACGAAGGTGACCCCGCGCTGTGGATAGCGTGTCAGGAACTCGCGCACCACTCCCAGAAATTCGGTCCGGCCGCCCGCCGTGAGCGCGCTCAGGAACCGGATCGCCGGCTGAATGCGATGGCGCCCTCCGGAGACCACGTAGGCGTCGCCGAGCTTGTCGCTAAAGGGATTCAAACAGATCGACTCCAAGCGCACCAGCCCGATATAGCACAGCGCCGCCGCGAGCTTGCGCGCGTAATCGAACTTCGAGACGCTTCCCGATTCGCCGGCCGTCGCCATCGACTTGCTGACGTCGATCAGGATCCGCACGGGAATGCGCGGCTCCAATTGGAACATCTTGAGAAAAAGCTTTTCCAGCCTAAGAAAGGCGCGCCAGTTTACATCACGCAGATCATCCCCATGATGGAAATGGCGATGATCGAGAAATTCCTGACCGGAGCCGCCGAACCGGGATGCGTTGTGGCCGCCCACCAGGCCGGGCAACGACTTCTGCCAGTGGATCGCCAGGCGCTCCAGCCTCTCGAGCAGCGCATTATCGACGAGGACTCCGCTCGCGTCCACGCGTCTCTACGCCCGCGCTCCGTTGCGCGACGCCTCCCGGGTGATGTTCGGAATGATCTTTTCGAGAACCGTTTCCGGCGTCTGGCCTTCCGCATGGGCGTCGAAATTCAAAATGATGCGATGACGCAGCACCGCGGCGGCCACGCTTTGCACATCATCGATCGACAAGTGCAGCCGCCCTCGCAGCAGGGCGTGAACCTGCCCGCATTCGACCAGCGCCTGCGCGCCGCGCGGCGAACTGCCGTAGCGGATGAACTTGCGCGCGAGTTCGTGGCCCTGCGCACCGTCGGGCTGCGTGGCCATCACCAGATCGATGGCGTAGCTTTGGACGTGCGGGGCCACCAGCACCTCGCGCGCCACGCGCCGCAACTCCAGGATTTCTTCGCGTGTCAGGATCGGCTCGACCGTGGTCTCGTCCTTTTGAATCGTGCGGGTGACAATCGTGCTCAGGTCGTCGCGCGAGGGATACCGCACCAGAATCTTCATCAGAAAGCGATCGAGCTGCGCCTCCGGCAGCGGATAGGTTCCTTCCATCTCGATCGGGTTCTGCGTCGCCATGACCAGGAAAGGCGCCTCTAGCTCGTGCGTCGCCGTTCCGCTGGTAACCGTGTGCTCCTGCATCGCCTCGAGCAGCGCGGACTGAGTCTTCGGCGTGGCCCGATTAATTTCGTCGGCCAGCACCAGATGCGCGAAGATCGGCCCGGGCTGAAAACGGAGGCTCTTGTGCCCTTCTTCGGTGTCGATCATCATGCTGCCGACGATGTCGGCCGGCATGAGATCCGGCGTGAACTGGATGCGCGAGTATTTCAGATGCAGAACCCGCGCGAGCGTCCGGAGCAACGTGGTTTTCCCGAGACCCGGCACGCCTTCGAGCAGCACGTGGCCGCCCGCGAGCAGGCAGATGAGGACGCCGTCGACCACATCCGTCTGGCCGACGATTATTTTTCCGATTTCCTCGCGAACCCGGTTCAGATGATCCGTCGCGACCTGTAATGAACGGTCCGTTGGCACGATCTTCATGATAGCGCAGCGCGTCTGCCGTTCAGCCGCGGGGCTACGTGCGGCACCGGTGTTCGGAACGCCTGGGATCGGTGGTTTTTCCTACCTTCGTAGGTAAAAACCCGACTGGGCTTAAGCGCGGAGCCCGGTTAAGCTGCGGATGGAGGCTACTCTTTTGCGTCGCGTAACAATGCAGTCGTTCTTATTGCCTGGATTCTTATTCGTTTTCGGCGTGGCTCCGACCATCAGTCGAGCCCAAACCATGTCCGAGTTTGGCGCAGTGACCGCCGGCACGGTGATCGGCGGCGCAAGCGGCAAAGCGGTAAGCGATGGAATCAACACCATCTTCGGCAAGGTCAATCAACAAACGGTGAAGGCGGCAGGCAAAGAAACGGACGCAAAAAAAGCAGTTGCCGCCAAAAAAGACTTGCCCGCGTTGACGGTTTCGCCGCCGGTCGCCCACGACGTGGACACCGGAGTTCCAGGGCCGCCCCCGCTCGTGGGACATTCCTTCCCCCGTCAGGAGCCCGCTTTACCCGTGGCGACGAACTTTGTGCCGGACGTCCCTTTTTCTCCCGCGACAATGACGGACGCCCTCCCGGCACAGCCGATTCCTCCTCCGCCCGTCATGACTCCCGAAGCGCTGCAGCAGGTGACCGTCGGCATGAGCCGCGCCGAAGTTCTAAAACGGGGCGATCCATCCTCCCGCGTCGCAATGTTCGAAGGCGGACATATGGTGGAGACTTTTTCCTATCGGGCGAATGGCCAGCGCTTTGGAGCCGTGCGCGTCCAGGATGGAGCGGTTGCGAGCATCGTAACGCAATAGCACACAGCATCACGAAGACGCCGCGCTCCGCCCGAGGGACGCGCCGGGAAACAAAGTACAGGCACTCCGCCGGAATGAGCCATAATCTGGATTGTGATCCTCGACCCCTCCACCGTTCCCGCGTCTGAAGCCTACAAAATCATGGTGACCGCGATTGTGCCGCGGCCCATCGCCTTCGTGTCCACGGTCTCGAAGGACAGGAATTTTCAATCTGGCGCCCTTTAGCTTCTTCAACGGCTTCTGCGGCGATCCGCCGATCGTCGGCTTCAGCCCCAACAACAACCCGCCCAAGGATTCTCTGGTGAACGCGCGCGATACCGGCGAGTTCGTCGTGAATATCGTGACGGAATCCATCGCGGAACGGATGAACCTGACCGCCAAACGCTATCCGCCCGAGATCGACGAATTCGAAATCGCGGGGCTTACGCCGGTCACGAGCGCGATCGTGCGGGCGCCGCGCGTGCTCGAATCGCCCGATCAGTATGGAATGCAAAGTGACGCAGATTATCGAGCTCAGCCGGGCTCCTGAGGCTAACAGCCTTGTGCTCGGGCAAGTTGTGTGTTTCCACGTGGACGACGCCGTCCTCGATGACAAAGGCCGCATCGATCCCCATAAGCTCCGCGCCGTCGGTCGCATGGGCGGCGCCGCATACTGCCGGACCACCGACCTGTTTCAGATGATCCGCCCGCTCTAACGGCGAGCGACTGCTGCGTACCCTATTCATGACGGCTCTGGGACTCGGAATATCAGGCGCTGTGTGTTAGCCTGATTCTTCATGAGCCGCGCCGGCTTCTCCGTCTGAAAAAAACTCCTCTGAACGCCGTGCATCGCAGCTCCGGCGCCAAGATGGTCGATTTCGGCGGTTGGGACATGCCGGTCGAATACTCCGGCGTACTGCAGGAGCACAAGGCCGTGCGCGAAGGCGTCGGGCTGTTCGACGTCAGCCACATGGGCGAGATTCGTCATCAGCGGCCCGCAGGCGCTGGAGCTGACGCAGTTCGTCACCACCAACGACGCGTCGAAGCTGAAGTTCGGGCAGGCGCAGTATTCCGCGCTGCTCTACGAGCACGGCGGATTCGTCGACGACATTCTGGTGCATCGCGTCGGCGACCATGATTTCTTCCTGTGCGTGAACGCGTCCAATCAGGACAAGGATTTCGAGCACATCCTCAGCGTCGCGCGCGAAAAAAAGTTCGACGCGATGGTGGAGGATGCGGGGCCGCGCTACGCGCAGATCGCGATTCAGGGCCCGCTGGCCACACAGGTTCTTGCAGAAGCTGACGATCTCCGATCTCGCCGCCGTGAAGCGTTATCACTTCACCGATGGCCAGGTTTCCGGCGCGACGCGCGGATCGCGCGCACCGGCTACACGGGCGAAGACGGCTGGGAGATTTACGTCGCGCCCGAGGAAGCCGAGCGGTTGTGGAACGAAATTCTGGAAGCCGGGCGCGAGTTCGGGAATCATTCCGTGCGGCCTCGGCGCGCGCAACACGCTGCGCATGGAATCGGCGATGCCGCTGTACGGCCACGAAATCGACGCGACGATCACGCCCTGGGAAGCCGGGCTCGACTGGATCGTGAAGCTGGATAAGGGCGATTTCCTGGGTCGCGACGCGCTGGTCAAGCAAAAAGAAAAAGGCATCACGCGCAAGCTGATCGGGCTCGAAGTGAAGGGCCGCGGCATCGCCCGCGACGGTTACGAAGTTTTCATCGACGGGGTCGCGGCTGGGTGGGTGACCAGCGGAGGACCGGCGCCCGCATTGAATAAGAACATCGGAATGTGTTACCTCCCGGTGCACGAGGCCAAGCCCGGCCGCCCATCGAAGTGATGGTGCGCGGACGGGCCGTGGAGGCGGTCACGGTCCCGATTCCTTTTTATAAGCGAGCGAGGTGACGTATGTATCCGGAGAACTATCGTTACACCAAGGAACACGAGTGGGTCCACGTCGAAGGCGGCGTCGGCACCATCGGAATTACCGATCATGCGCAGAAGGAGCTGGGCGACATCGTTTTCGTCGAGCTGCCCAAAATGGGCGCCCACGTCGAGCAGGGCAAGACTTTCGCGGTGGTCGAATCGGTGAAAGCCGCAAGCGATATTTATGCGCCGGTCTCCGGCGAAGTGGTCGCGATCAACGATGCGCTGACCGGCGCGCCCGAAACTCTGAACTCCGATGCGCATAACGCCGGCTGGATTGCTAAAATTAAATTGACCAGCCCCGGAAGAAATCGATCGGCTCCTCTCCTCCTACCGATTACCAAACTTACCTGGGAGCGGAGTAATGTCCGGAGCAACTTCCATTGCGATACCTTCCAAAGTCTGATTCTGAACGAAAAGAAATGCTCGCGACCATTGGCGTCGAGAGCTCTTGAAGACCTAGTCGCGTATCTGCCCGATGCGGTCCGTTATCACGAGCCGCTCCCCATCGCCGCCGGGCAAAAGCGAATACGACATCCTGGATTATTTCCGCAAGCTCGGCGAAGCAAACGCCGGCGTGCAGGCCAGTTTTCTAGGAGCGGGCGTCTATCGCCACTATCGGCCCGTGATGGTCGATACGATTGTCTCGCGCGGCGAATTCCTTACGTCCTATACGCCGTATCAGGCGGAAATGGCGCAAGGCACGCTGACCGCGATTTTCGAATTCCAGACCATGATCTGCCAGCTGACGGGCATGGATGTGGCGAATGCGTCCATGTACGACGCTTCCACTGCGGTTCCCGAAGCGGCCATGATGGCGATGCGCGCCACCGGACGTTCGAGCGTGCTGGTCGCTCGCAATCTGCATCCGGAATATCGGGAAGTGCTGAAGCACCTACGCGCAGTTTCAGGGCATGCCGGTCGCGGAGTTCGGCTTCGATGCCGAAACCGGGCAGGCGGATCTTGAGGATCTGGCGGCGAAGATCACGAGCGATACGGCCGCGGTGATCGTGCAATCGCCGAACTTTTTCGGGATCATCGAAAACATGAAGCAGGCCGCGGCGCTGGCGCACGAAAAGGGCGCGCTGCTGGTCGTGATCTTTTCGGAAGCCGTTTCGCTGGGAATCGTCGAGCCGCCGCGCGACGCCGATATCGTCGCGGGCGAGTTGCAATCGTTCGCCATTTCGCCGAGCTACGGCGGTCCCTTCGCCGGCGTGATCGCGTGCAAGGAAAAATTCATTCGTCAGATTCCCGGACGGCTGGTCGGCGAAACCAAGGACAAAG
>CAVOJS010000002.1:0-1474227 GCA_963696335.1 Terriglobia bacterium | reverse complement strand
CGAGTCGCGACTACTTCAGATCCCGGCACCTGTTCTGCCATTTCCGACGCCAGCGCCTGCATTGTGATGTGAAGAGCAAGCGTGCGTGCCTGCTCGGCCTTAATGCGAGTGAAGCTCGGCAATAACTGAGTGATCGGCTTCACCGGTACGCGGGTGCTCGTTCTCCACAGAAGCGCCAAAACCGCAACGCATGTCAAATGTTGCGGATACAAGGCTAGTTCTAAGGCAGCCAGATGCTGTCAGTAAAATATGGAATTGAGTTCGAGACTGAAGTTCTGGCTCCCCGGAAATGCGGTTTACAACTTTCACTCCGCAGATTCCGCATCCCTGCCGGAACCCACGTTGGATGCGAACGTCTGACCCTCTGCGCCCAAGGCATCGGAACGTGCCCAATTGTCTGTAGGTAAAGCGCACATTCTAAAAGCGTTGCGAAGCAATCGTCTACAGAGAAAGTAGCGCGCTGTAGTCAGAATCGTAGCTGTCGATTTCCTCAACGGGCAACACCCTACAACTCGAATTCCGGCGCTTGAGATTCGGCTGTACAATAGTGGGCACGCCGCCCCAGGTTGACGTCCGTCAACGAAAATGGTGTGCTGCGGTCTATTAGTTTCGTACGGTAGATGCAGGTGATTCGATGAGCAATTTACAGAATGAAATCGGCAGCCTTTCCGCGGCAGAAAAATTCGAGTTGCTTGACGTGCTGTGGGAGAGCCTTGAATCGGACGCACTCGCGCTGACGGAGGAACAGCGATCTGAGCTCGACTATCGCGTTGCCAAATATGAGGAGAATCCTTCGGATGTCATTCCGTGGGAGCAAGTCAGGGCCGGCCTGTTTAAGAAACAGTGACGCTTCCGGTTGTATGGCTGCCTGAGGCGGACGCAGAATTGAAAGAAGCACTGGCGCGGTACGAAAGTGTCCGTCTGGAACTTGCCCAGCGTTTCGCGCAGGCGGTGGCGGATACAATCGAGAAGATTGCCGCGACTCCTTTGCACCATGCGGTAGTGGAAAAGGGACGGCGGCGGGCGGAGTGCGCCGATTCCCTTATGGGATATTCTTCCTCATGACAGAGACGCGGATTGTGGTGATTGCCTGTTTCCACGGGCGGCGCAATCCAAGACACTGGCAGTCGCGCTAAATTGTTGCGCAAAAAATTTCAACGCGTCGAATTGCTGGTGGAGCGTTCGCGTCTGCGTGCGCTGGACGCTCTTCAACTCGCAGTGGCGCCGGAACTGCGGAATCAGAAGTTGGTGGATCATTTGTCGTGCATTCGATAGTCTGTGAGGTTTCCGGCACGTCCACACCGCGACAAGCTGCCGAAGGAGTGTTGCGTAAAAGCGCCAGCGTTCGCAATCACTTTGACGGTTTGTTGCCATTCCGTTCTTCTGTAGGCCGTACCCCGCGGTTGCACGGCAGGCTAGACTAGCTACTCTGGACGCAGAACGGCCTTTCCGCACTGCCGACAGGTGAACCCGAGCATTCTTGAAAAGCCTGGGAACAGATTTACCGACCCGCAATGCGGGCACATTTCGCTGGCAACATCGAGGATGATTTCCAATTCTGCCAACGTCTGCCCCACATTCGACGCCGGAACGGTCCGGAGCACGGTCTCGCATTCATTGCAGACGATATCAGCCTGATCCCCGCGAATGACGCCGTTCAAGCAGCCGCAGCACTCCGGATCGCCAAAGGCTGAATGCGGCAGGGTTGTTTCGATGTGACCTTCGAATCCCGACCCGTTACAAACGGGGCAATCGCGCGGTCCGGTGAATGGAGCAAGGTCACCATAACCGTAAGCGCAGCCCGTATAATTGCCGTCGCCCAGAGGGATGCCTCGACACCGCAGCGGCAGCGGTAACGGACGCAACTTTGGCTCCTCATCCACGCGTCTATTCTCTCCCTGGCCGCCCGGGCAATCGGTTCAAGGGCGAGTTTAGGCTACACCACCTTATATATAGCGCTACGCCCGGTTAGCTCTCATCCCGGCCAACTCTCAACGATCGGCCAACCCGCAACTCCCGCCCTAAGACCCACCTGCATGGAGATCCGAACAGACTCACTGCGCTCGGCGTGTCTCAGGACGTAATCCATTGAATATCAGGAGGTTCAACATGCAAGTACGAATATCGCCGACGCTAACAGCGAATCCGATCCTAACACTGGAAGATCTTGGCTTGGAGCGAAGTGTCGGCTTGGACCAAGCCAGCCGAGGGCTGGCGGAGCGCTCAGAAGCCCAAATCGTTCGTTGGGTTCAGTTACCGGGAGCTGGCTTGCCATCAAGCGTCAAGCGCAGGATCTTGCCTTCGGGCTGATCCGGGTCCTGAGCCGGCGTCATGCGCTGGCGGTCGCCCACAGTAAGAAAAAGATACTGGCCGTCGGGCGAAAAAGCGATCTGCGCTCCTTCCTGTCCGCCCTTACCCTTGGGCAACTGGCGCCACAATACTTCGAGATTATCGAGCTTGGCCGTCGTGGCCGTGGCGTTCAGCTTGGCGCGGGCCAGCGCGAGGCCGCCGCCGTAGTCGCCGGGTTCAACATACGTGAGATAGACACTCTGGTCGGTGGCGTAGCGGGGCGAAAGGAACACGCCCAATATGCCGTTTTGGCCTTGCCAATAAACAGATGGCGTGTTCGTGACCTGAACCTTTTCTCCCTTCTGAGACACGAGCCATAGCGGCCCGATCTTTTCGGTAATCAGCATTCGCCCATCGGGCAGGAAAGCCAGCCGCCACGGCAGTTCAAAGTTGGCCACGGTGGTCATAGTGAACGGCAGCGCGGCCTCGGGTTTCTGTTCGCCCATATTCACCTGAGCCCATGCCGCCGCCGAGGCCATTGTGATAAGAAACACGGCTTTCACCAATTTCATCATTGTTCTTCCTTATACTTTCAGTTCAGAGATTCATTGAGCCGCAACGTCCCACACTAGTGCTTCGCGATAATAGGCACGGCGTAAGCTTTGAATGGACCCGGATCCTGATCTTTTAATTTGGGGTCGTTCATGTAGTTGAGCTTTCCTTCGATCACCCAGGCTGTCCTGCCGGTTTGCGTCACCGCAGTAGGACCATTGAAGCCGTCTTTTAGAACCTCGACCTTCGCGGTGTCGCCCTCCACCGTGACGCGATCGAGACGCCCGACGCCCTCGATCATCAGGAATGTGTTCCTTCCCAGGGTGCGCATTCCGTCGGGCCGCATCAGCGGCTGTGAAGGCTTGAGTTCCACAAGGTCGCCGGCGGAGCCATCCGCTTTGACCGGCACGCGGAAGAAATGGCCGGTAGTGACGGTATTGAAATAAATCGTCGTTGTATCACCGAAAGCTATGCCATCGATTCCGGCGAGCTTGTCGTCTTTCATCCAGACGTCGAGAGCCGATCCTCCTTTCTTCAGGCGCAGGATGCGATTTGCCGTGGTGTCCGAGATGTAGGCGGTTCCGTCGGTACCGATCGCAATATCATTGCAAAGGCCGGTGTCGCCGGGGAAATCGTAGCTACCCTTCGGCCCGCCAGTCTTCAGATCAAACGTCTTCACCGCCGTGGGCGCGCCCTGCTGGCCGTTCTTTGAGGAGCATACCCAGAGCGCATTGGCTTTCTGATCGACCAACACTCCGAGCACGCGCTGCAGGCCGTTGGTCCCAGACTTTATCCAGGGTTCCGCAGTTGTAGCGCCTCTCGAGGCTTTGAGAATTTCACTGTGAGCGATGCTGCCGATGTAAAGCGTGCCGTCCGAACTGGAGCTCAGACTTTCCGGGAAGGGCTTGTCTTCATGGATCGTCACATCCACTGGCGTCGATGCGCCCAGGCATGCGGAAATCGTCGCAATAACCAGCGAGTGTTTAATAGTCACTTTCATTATTTTTCTTATTAGTCATTTCCTCGGGCCCGTGCTTCCGACGAGGAACCGGCCTTTTATGCCGTCATCAGTGGGCTCCTGAAAAGCGCGCAAAAAAGTCAGCGCCCGTCGCCCCGCGCCGGAGCGGGCGGCAACGTCCCGCCCTCCGCCAAGGTCTTCATATTCTGCAGCGCCCGCGTGAACATCGCAGTCCTCTGCTCCTTATCCTTCTCACGCGCCGCGTCGTCGGGTAGCATCGAGTTGTCGTATAGCAGCGTGTACAGCAGCTTCGAGGTGGTCGCAGTCAGCGGCCGCGCTTCTATTGTTCCGTGCCAAAAATTGTATGGCTGGTCCATCCGCACCCGCTGCGCATAAATGAGTGAAAGTTCCGTCTCCGCCACGTTCACGGCGCCTCCCACCGTACGCCGGGATCCCACGCCACCGTTGCCGGAGACGATGGTGCAAGGAGCCTGCAGCCATTCACCGATGTCGCAGAATTTCCCGACGCGTTTCCACACTTCGGCTGCGGGCCGGTTTACAGTGATCTCGAGCGGAATGATCGCATACGTTGGATTGGGAATCGCATACGGTACGGGCGCAGCGCCGGGACCGCCACCGCGGGCGGGTGCAGGTGGCAGCGTACCGCCTTCCGCGAGGGTCTTCATATTCTGCAGGGCCCGCGTGAACATCGCAGACCTTTGCTCCTTATCCTTCTGTCGCGCGCCATCATCGGCAAGCATCGAGTTATCGTAGACCAGCGTGTAGAGTAGCTTCGAAGTGGTCGGTGTTGCCGGCCGCGCCTCAATCGTGCCGTGGTAGAGGTTATACGGCCGGTCCGTCCGAACCCGCTGTGCGTACGTGTACGAAAGCTCCGTTTTGCCCACCAGAACCTCTCCGCCAACTGATCGCACCGTTCCGACGCCGCCGTCGCCAGATTGGATCGTGCAGGGAGCCTGCAGCCACTCGCCGATGTCGCAGTACTTGCCGACTGCTTTCCACACCTCGGCCGCGGGGCGGTTTACGGTGATTTCGAGCGGAACGGTCACGTATGTCGGATTCGGAACCGCGTACGACACTGGCCCCCTGCCGCCCTCCTGGGCATTTGAAACCGTCGCAAGGAGCGCGACAAACAACGTAACAAGAGAGATTCTCATCCTTGAGCTCATTGAAAAAACCTCCTTCGAAATTGGAACGGGTGCGCGGATTCAGCGGCACCAAAGTCACTTAGCTACTTAGCGCCCGCGATGGGATTCTTCAGGCTGCTATAAACCGCGTCCACGAACATCTCCGTGGTCCAGGGGCCGGTGTTCGCGCCGTAACGAGTGTCGTAGTCGGCGGTAGGCCGCGCGGCCTTCACTTGTCCAACGGTCATACCTTTGTTGATCATGTCGCGGATGCGGTCGCGGACGATCACAACCATATCGCGATATTCCAGCACTTCATGCTCATTGCACAAATAACCGTGTCCGGGCACAACCAGCGTACCCCCATCTTCTTCGTGCTCATACACTGTGCGGCTCAGAATGTCATTGAGGGCCTTGATCTCGCCCGCCACACTGCCTCCGCGCTTCAGATCGATCACAGGATACGCGATCGTGCTGAAAATATCTCCGGTCACGATCACGTCCGCACGGCGGAAATGCACGATCGTTTCGCCATCGGTAGCCGAGTTCGGTTCCCAAAACATCTCAACAGATTCCCCATTGTGAAATTTGCGGCGCCGCTCCTCTAGAAATGTGTCAGTCGGAAGCCCCACGACGACGGGATCCAGATCCAATAGATAATTCTGTGTATTCTGGTGCGATATGACCGTCGCCGTCGAACCGGCACCGGGGTTCTGCAATGAAAAGAAGGATCCGACGAGACTCGGGTCGTGGCCAGCCAGGAAAAGCTTTTTGTCTCCTCCCGTATAGTCAGCCTGAAAGCCGGTGTTCGCCACGAATTGGATCGGCGTGGGCGAAAGCTTGCGGATTGTGTCAATCACTTTGTCGGTCAGTTTGCCGGCGCCTGAGTTGACCACAAACGGGCCGTCAAGACCTGTTTGCACCACGATGTTTCCACCATCGCCCACGAGCATGTAAATATTGTCGCGAACTGGCAGAACATGAATCTCCCCATCCTTTGGATTCGGATCCTCTGCTTTGCTCGTTTCGCTTCGCTTTCCGGGCTCCGGCTTCAGCAGAGCCAATCCATCCGAATCAGTGGCAGACTTCATTCTCGCCACGAATTCCGGATACGCAGTTGCCGCGCCGCTTTTGCCAGCGATCAGCGGCAAGTTGTACTTCTTCTCGAAATCGTTCGCGAATGGTTGCTGGCCGAAAAGGTAATTTGGCACCCTGTCAGCCGGGCGACCCGTGATTTGCTCGCCGTCGTCACATGCGTAAAGCCATGACTCGTGATCTGCGAGATTCCGGTAGTAGTCGTTGCTCCGGACTTCCATTTCGCTTAGGAACACAGGGTCATTTACCACCGTCACGTTTACAAGGTGATCCCCGTGCCGGACGAAGTAATCGGTCATAGTCGCCTGATCGCTTTCTGGCGTTCCATTCCGGCGAAGCCAGCCCTGTTTCATGTGACTAGTTTCAACGACCAGTACATCACCGACAAATTTGCCCGTCGAAAACCCGCGAAAACTGTGCGGAGCCCAGGCAGGCGGATGTGGACGGCCATCCATCCAGATAACGCGGTGGCCTTCCGTCGTCTGTGCCCACACGTGGATCGCTATCAGGCGCTGATACTCTGGGTCGCGTTCCTCCCAAATCCGGAAGTTTCCAATAGCTCTCATCTGATACGGCGAGACGTAAGCGTCGCATTGATGATGTCTCAGCGTCACGCGCGAAGCATCATAGGAAAGCGCCCACAGGCGCCCGGCCTCATTTAATGCAAAGCCGGCATAGTCGCCGATCTCCGAGCCAGCGAAGCGCTCTAACTCATCCTCGTGGATGGCAGGGCTCCAATACCCGGAGAGATCTATGGTCAAAGCCCTGCTAGGGGGGCGCGGCCCCGGCCGCGCAGCGGCAGGGGCGGGAGTACGCGCTTCCTGAGCGTTGGCCGACGGCGCGATCGCAGAATGTGCAATAAAGGCGACGCCCGTAACAAGGATCGCCACTAGAGCCGCCTTCTTATTTTCCGGTGTCATAGATTCCTCTTCAGCCTCCCGGTTATCGTGACGAGCACGGCGCGGGATTCCAACCAGCCGAATCCTTCTGCTTCTTGAAATGCGTACTCGTCCAGAATGGATTCGCAAGATAGGTGGGGTCAACGACCTCGCTCGCAACAACGAGGAGCGTCTCTCCCGTCGCGAGCGGTGGGAGAACATCGAAATATTCTGTGACGGTAGCGTTTTCACTATAAGGCACGCCGTTTTTTCGTAAGTATCCCGATTTCATTTTCGTCGTCACTGCTCTTAGTGAAGCCCCCGGAGAAACGGGACTCGGGCCCATGAGGCCAAAAGTAATTGCGGACGCACTGCGGTCCCAGCTCGCGAGCGACAGACCTTGCCAGTCACCGCCCTGAGCTTGCGCACCGCGAAAATGCAACAGGCGGGTTTGGGTCCCGGCATCAGTTTCGATTTTGAGAGTATCGTTGTCCTGCCAGTTGATATTCAGACGCGTTGGCAGCCGCATCAAGCCGCCCACGCCGTAAGCTTTGCACTGCTCACCCGCCCCTTCGTCCTTGGCCGGATCCCAAGCCGCGGCGATTTTCCTTCCCTCGGGATTCAGCGGCACGCCCTCGGTATCCCCTTTCGGTGGAGTAGCCATTCGATATCGCCAATCTTCGGTCACCAGCGATACCCAATAACCGGTCGGGTCCCACGGCGCGCCTGCTTTTCCCGTGGGAGGCGGTCCGGGTGGTCCTCCCCGGCCTTGTGCCAGGGCAAAAGCTGCGGATGCCGAAAGTGTTCCGATCATCAGCAGCGTTCGTTTAAGCGTGAGCATTATCTACTTATCTCCCAGCGTACTTAGTCGGCCGCAACGCGCAGCCCAGTTTACACACACCCACGCGAGTATAGGGCCATGGTTGTTTAGGGTCAACGACCGTGGAGTGATCGCCTTAAGTGCTTGCCCTGCCGGATGTTAATCAGCTGCGTTAACAGCGCTGGAGCGCGAGAAACCGGCATTGAGAGACAAAGACTCCTCATCTTGGCCTGGCAATTCGTTCTCGGCGTAAGCTTGGTGGCGGACTCCTCGATCGCGGTGAGTACCGGACACGATCCTGATTCAGATTTGTATAGCATCAGGATTCATGTTGGATTATTCTTACTCTGGTCGTTCTATTTCATTCCCGTTTGGAGTTCGCAAGCCATGCTCAATCCGACACTTCGCCGTCGTGAGATTCTTCGACTCGCTGGGATGGCGGCCCTGTCCCCATTCGCTCAAGGAGCAGAGCCCAAAATCGGCATGATCTTTCCGCCCGGCGCGAAAATTCCAGCCGACGGGCTCGCTCTTTACCCCGCTGGCGTCCAGTTTCTGGGCGAGGGCCTGAATTTCAGAGGCATGACTCCAGACAGCTTCGATGAAGTGGTGCCCAAAATCGTGCCGGCCTCTATTCGCTTAAAGGAACGCGGCGCCCAAGCGATCTCCGTCATGGGTACGTCGCTAACTTTTTACAAAGGCGCCGCATTCAACCGCGAACTCGTTGAAAGCGTGCAGAAGGCTACAGGGCTACCCGCGACTTCGATGTCCAATGCCATCATCGACGGACTAAAAGTCGCGCGAGCCAAACGCGTGGCCGTAGCAACTGCGTACATCGATGTGATCAACGCAGCGCTCCAGGGTTTTCTGGAAGAGAGCGGCTTCGTCGTCACAGGCATCAGAGGCTTCGGGCTGACGAACGTTACATCCGAAGCTCAAGCGAAATTGTTCGACTTCGCGGCAGGAGTGTTTGCCGAATTCCCAAATTCTGACGCGCTCCTTGTTTCTTGCGGCGGTTTCCGAACGCTCGAACTGCTCGCCCCGCTCGAAAGCAAATGCAACGTGCCGGTAATCTCAAGTTCTCCGCATGGATTTATGAACGCCGTGCGCCTGGTCGGTTTCAACCCGCGCGTCAAAAACTATGGGAGCGTTTTAGAAAAAGCGTAGGAGCCCGCTGATTTTTTAATCTGCGCTTTGGCCGTGCGAACAGCAGAACGCTATTTCGCTACGATTTCGGACCGCCTGCTTGGCGATCGCCAGCGGAGGCGCGGGGCACGAATGAAGTCCGGGGATGATTATCCTCTACTTAGATTTCCCTGCATACTCCGCATCCGTCACAGGGTCCGCAAATTGGATTCCGCCGCCAAAAAGCACACCGACCTGCACAAATTCCTGCTCCGGTGAGGCGCCATGCCAGTGCATGACATTTGGCGGCGTGTAATCCGTTTCGCCCTCTTTCAGCTCCTTCATAGGCTCACCCTTCCTCTGAACGCGCGCGCGGCCTTTCTCGACAAGAATAAGAAAACCCTTCTCATGAGAGTGCCAATATGTGCGCTGACCCGGTTCAAAACGACGACGCTGCACAGTCAATCCGTTTGCATCCAAAAGAACCGAATTGCCCGCGCGAGCATTAGGTTGAGCGGGCGTCGCCCCTGGCTGGGGCGACTGGCCGGACGCTCGCCCTAACCAGAAGACACATCCTGCGGTGACTGTTAAGAATAGTCCTGTAGTAATCCCAAGAGTGCTAAACGCGCGCATGGTAGGAGTCCTTTCGTGTAGTCCCTTCCTCGTCAAGCCTGGCCCATAGCCGTGTCTTTGGGTCGTAACTTCTTCCCCCCAAGCGGATTCTTGGTGGATGGTTTGCTCGCGACCGTTCCACTCTACACGCGGAGTTGAAGGCCGAACTCGACAGCGATCAACTATGAGGCTTTTGTTCGATGGGGGTCAATGCGCAAGAAGTGAACGCCAGAATCTCCTCGTTAGCAGTATGTTACCGGAAATGTTAGCGGGTTGCGTCAGGACCGGGCAGTCGACGGCCCGGTAGGTCTTTGGTCGGAAAACGGCTATCTGGCTAAGCTAAACAGCGTCGAGCAAACAAAAACTTTGGATCGTGGCGCTAGTGCCAGCGCAGGGCGCGGGGTTATGACGACTTGATCCCAAAACTGTGTCGGTAGAGGTGATTTCAAAGGTGACTCGTCGAGAACACATCCCAGGCGTGTTAACACCAGCGTTAACACCTGCCGCGCTATGGGGTTAAGACGCTCACCCCATGAGCGTTGATCTAATCCAATCGATAGTGCCATACTCGGGACGCTTCACTGCAGCCGTAAAATCAGGAAAAATCGCAATGCTCAACTCTCGACTCTACACGGTCGCAGCTTTACTGCTCAGCGGGCTGCCTCTCGCGGCGCAACTGGATTTCAGCAATCTGCCTCCGCCGGGTCCTTCTCCGAATCTAGTCAAAATCAAAGAAAACATTTATGTTCTACAGAACCCCATCTCAGCGTTGTCGGATGTAATCGCCTATGGCGGCAACGCGATATTCTATTTGACTGACGCAGGTCTCATCATGGTTGACAGCAAAAGCGATCGTGAACACGACGACCTCATTGCGAAACTGAAGAATGTAACGGACAAACCGGTTCGTTACGTGATTTTGACCCATGGCCATGGCGATCATGCCGGCGGGGCCGCCAAGCTCCGGGCCATGGGAGCGACACTCGTGATTTCCGAGAATGATCGCGAAATCATGGCGCGCTCCAAGGACCCAAGTACACCCGACTTAGGCTACATAGGCCAAGCCCGCCTTGTCCTCGGAGGCAAGGAGGCGCGATTGCGAGAATTTCGGGGGCATACACTGGGTGACACCGTCGTGTATTTTCCGGCTGAGCGCGTCATCTGCCTAGGCGACCTGCTCACCACCGCTGATACGCTCCCGCCGATCGTGAGTTACGCGGAAGGCGGGAGTTGGATGGATTGGGCCCGGTCAATTGACCAGATTCTCGAGATGGATTTCGATACCGCAATCCCAGGTCACGGTCCTCCAATCACGAAAGCTCAGCTGGTCGACGTCCGCCGCAAGTTCGAGAGAATTTTCGAACGCGTTCGTGCGATGAATCGTGACAAGAAAAGCGCCGATGAGATTACGCAGACGTTGATAAAGGAATTCAATTGGGGATCGGGCCCATCGGCCGGGCAGATTCCCGGGATAATGATGGAGATGCGCTGAGGTTCAAGTCGGCTCATGAAGTGCAGGTGATTTTTAACGTGATCAACTTCGTTTTAGTAGCGCCGGGTTCCGCAGCAGCTCTTCATCAGAACGAATTGGGTCGACCTAACTCCAGGAGTAGCCTCAATGATGTATAAGCTGACGGTAAATGGGAAGCCAGTGACGACAGATGTTCCCGCGGAGATGCCTTTGTTGTGGGTTCTCCGCGATGTCCTCAACTACAAAGGCACTAAGTTCGGCTGCGGAGCGGGACTTTGCGGAGCCTGCACTGTACACCTAAACGGAAAGCCGGTGCGCTCCTGTCAGACGCTGGTGTCGAAAGTGGACGCGCCGGTGACCACAATAGAAGGGCTGTCGACTGACGGCACGCATCCGGTGCAACAGGCTTGGCTGGAAATTGACGTTCCCCAATGCGGCTACTGCCAGGCCGGACAGATGATGTCAGCCGCAGCACTTTTGGCGACCACACCTAAGCCCACAGACGCGGAAATCGCCAAAGCCATGAACGGAAATCTGTGCCGCTGTGGAACATACTTCCGTATCCGCGCTGCCATCCACAGGGCCGCGAGCATCGCGTCCTCCACTAACCAAACCAAGAAGCCGGTGGAAACCGCGCTCGCGAGATAGGGGAGGCCACCATGAAGACCATGAATCGCCGATCTTTTCTGAGCGTATCCGCGGTGGCGGGCGGTGGCGTGATGTTCAGTTTGCTCGCGAAGCCGGCCAAAATTCTTGCGCAAGCGCAATATGGTGCACCGCCTCCCACGCCGCTTTCGCCTGTATCGTTTATCAAAGTAGGGCCGGATAACATCGTGATCATCATGGCCAAAAACCCGGAGGTCGGCCAAGGGATCAAGACGGCGCTGCCAATGTTGATCGCGGATGAACTCGACGTCAGGTGGCAGGATGTTCGGCTCGAACAAGCCGACCTCAATCAATCCAAATACGGCGGACAGTTAGCTGGCGGCAGCACCGCGACACCAACGAACTGGGATCCGCTGCGTCGGGTCGGTGCCGCAGGGCGCGCGATGTTCATCGCGGCGGCCGCGCAGACCTGGAACGTGCCTGAATCCGAGCTGACCACTGACTCGGGCAAGGTGATGCACAAGGCCTCCAATCGCTCCATCACCTATGGAGCGCTCGCGGCGAAAGTGGCCACGATGATGCCGCCCGATCCCAAAAGCGTCAAGTTAAAAGACCCCAAAGACTACAAAATCATCGGGCAGCCAATTCACGGCTACGACAATCCAGCGATCCTCACGGGCAAGCCCATCTATAGCATTGATTTTGAGATGCCCGGATTGATGTACGCCGTCTTTGAGCAGTGCCCGGTGTTCGGCGGCAAGGTCGTCAGTGCTAATGTCGACGTAGTCAAAAAGCAGCCCGGCGTGAAAGATGCGTTCATCGTTGAGAGCAGCGAAAAGTGGAACGCTACCGCGTCGCGCGGGCAGCACTCGGGCTTGGTCCCCGGTGTAGCGATCGTCGCCGATAGCTGGTGGAATGCGCAAACCGCCCGCCGCAGTTTGCAGGTGAAGTGGGACGAAGGACGCTTTGCTTCGGAGAGCACGGTGGGATTCGCTCAGCAAGCCGAGCAGTTATCGCAACGGCCGCCTGCGTTTACGGTGCGCGGCGATGGCGACGCTGACGCCACGCTCTACGGTGCTGCCAAAGTGGTGCAAGCCGCGTATTCGTACCCCTTCATCGCGCACGCACCGCTTGAGCCGCAAAATTGCGCGGCGCACTACAAATCTGACGGCACTCTTGAAATCTGGACGCCGTCGCAAACGCCGCAGGATGGCCTGCAACTGGTGTCCACCGTGCTCGGTGTTCCGCAAGAGCGCATTACGATGCATCTCGTGCGATCAGGCGGCGGCTTTGGACGGCGTTTGGTCAACGACTATATGGTTCAGGCCGCCTGGATCTCGAAAACCGTGGGGGGGCCGGTCAAACTGCTGTGGACCCGCGAAGACGACATGCGCCACGACTTCTACCGTCCCGGAGGGTTCCAGTACCTTAAGGGAGGGCTCGACGCCGCAGGAAAACTTGTGGCCTGGCGTAATCACTTCGTCAGCTTTGGCGAAGGTGAGAAGTTCTCGGTTCGCGCGGACCTCCCGCCTGAGGAGTTCCCCGCAAGCTTCGTACCAAATTACGCCGTTCACGCCACACTTATTCCGCTTGGCGCGCCCACAGGGGCTCTTCGCGCGCCGCGCAGCAACGCATTGGCTTGGGTTACGCAATCGTTCATCGACGAGCTGGCGGAAGCGGCTGGCGCCGATCCGCTGCAATTCAGACTCGACATGCTGGCTGGTCGGGACGTCGTCGGCAAAGGCCGCGAAGCCTTCGATGCCGGTCGTATGCGTGGCGTGCTCGAATCCCTCGCCGAGCGGTCGAACTGGCGCTCACAGCGTCTCCCGAAAGGCCGCGGAAGGGGAATCGCATTCCAGTTCAGTCACCTCGGCTACGTCGCGGAGGCCGTAGAGGTGAGTGTCGACGCAAATAAGGGCGTGAAGGTCGACAAAGTTTGGGCGGTAGTTGATGTCGGTCGCCAAATTATCAATCCCAGCAACGCGACGAGCGAAGTGCAAGGCGCGATCATTGACGGCCTCGGCGAACTCATGGCGCAAGAGATCACGTTCGAACGTGGGCGAGCTGTGCAAAGCAACTATCATCAATTTCCGTTTGTCAGGCATGGACAGATACCGTCTGAAATCGACGTGCACTTCCAAGTCACCGATCATCCTCCAACTGGCTTAGGCGAGCCAGCGTTGCCACCCATCCTGCCAGCTGTGTGCAACGGAATCTTCGCAGCGACCGGAATCCGCGTCCGGTCGCTACCGCTCTCTAAGCACGACTTCCGCTGGGCGTAGCGGAACCTTGGCTGACCTGACCGGGCTTTTTTGTGACAGTTTGAAGGAGAGATCAGTACAGAACGAAACGGTGTGTGATCCTGAGCGAGACACTTCGACTTTCGCTCATGATTAACATAGACTAAAGTACTTTGGGAGAATCGCCCATGATCTTGAACCTAGGCCGCGTGAGAATCAGTGTTGCGTTCATTGCCGTAACGGGACTGCTTTGGGTGTTCGGATCTGCCATTGCGCAGCAATCTACTGGGAACGAGCGGAAAACCGAGCGAACCGCAAAAAACGATGAGAAGAAGAAAGCGCCGCGCCCAGGGGGCCTTGCCGGCAAGGTTCCAGAGCTCCCGGCCAACCTCTTTACCGCGGCGTCCACGGTTGCGCGATCCCCGCTGAAGCATGAATGGCAGGACATTCCGTACGGCAAAGGAAAACTCCACATCTGGGTGCATTATCCGCAAGGCGACGGTAAAGTCCCGGTCGTACTTCTGATGCCGTACGATCCTGGTCTCGACGATCTCCAGCGCGCGCTCGCGGATCAGCTTGCCTCCGAGGGGTTTCTCGTCATTGCGCCGGATTTGACCTCGGGATTCGGTCCCAATGGAGGAAATTATGAATCCTTCAAATTTCCGGATCAAGCCTGGCGAGCGAACCTGAAGGTCTCCGCGGCCGAAGCCATTCGGCGATACCGCGCCGCATACGATTTTGCGATGCGCCAGCCGCGCGGGAACGGGAAGATCGCGGTCGTTGGCTCCGGTCTTGGTGGAACACAGGCTTTCCGCTTCGCGGCGGAGGCGCCCAAGCTGGACGCCGCGGTCGTGTTTTATGGAGGTGCCCCGGAACCCGCCGTGATGGCGAAGATCAAAGCGCCCGTCCTTGGGCTCTACGGCGCCGACGATCCGGTGGAAACGCCGGTCCGGGTGGAGCAGACCGCCGCGGAGATGAAGAAAGCCGGCAAAAGTTTTGAATATCATATGTATCCTGGTGCTACCAATGCATTCCTCTCCTATCAGGTGGAGGGAATGAACGGACAGGCGGTTGCGGAATCCTGGACGTTGGCCATGGAGTGGTTGAATCAAAATCTGAAGTGAGGGTGGCTGCATGAGCTCGAAAAAATTCCATTCGCTGCTGTTCTGTTCCCTTTCGATCGCGGCATACGCCTCGGCGCAGCAATTCGCGGCGGCCGGATTCCATGCGAATCGCGACGCCGCGCCGGTCTCCGTCACGCGTCCGCTAGGCGGCACGCTCGCGCCCACTCTGCATTCGGCTCTGGTCACCACTGCGGAATCAAAAGCGGTGCTCGAGACCACGCCGCGCTGCCGCGACTGGGTGGGCGTGACCTATGGGAATTCCGTCCTGCTCACGTTCATCGTTTACCCGGAGCGTTCCGATAGCGCTCCTCTGGTCTTTGTTTCGGCCAGGTGGGAAGGTTTTGATTCGTGGGTCCGGGCCGTAAGCGATCAGGTCGCGGCCGACGGATTCATCGCGGTCGCGGGCGATGTGCTCACCAATGCCGGTCCCGGCGGCGGCGACAGCGAATCGTTTGCAACGGCAGAGGCGCGCAACGCGATGCTCGCGCGGCTCGGGCCCGCCGAAGTCGCCAGGCGCGAAAAAGCCATTCGCGATTTCTCACTCGCCCTGCCTGCCGCCGATGGAAAGAGCGCGGCCCTCGAACTCGATAGCAGCGCTCGATCGATCCACGCGAAATCCGGCGCCCGCGCCCAGGATTTCCCGCTCTCATCCGAGGGATGGCGCGAGGCCATGGACTTTTTGATCACGCAGACGGGGAATCATCCGCAATTGGGAGCGGTCATGCAGATGGGAGCGGGAATGATGATGGGCGGGGAAATGTCGATGGGAGGGAAGGACCCTTCCGAACACGCCGCTCACATGGGCATGATGCATGGCGGAGTGTTGCTCGCGCAGCAGAACTCGAGGGCTTCGGCGGGCGGTGGCTCGGCCACCAGCACCATCGAGAAGCAACCGAATCTTCCCGCAGGCCACTATACGGCCCGCGCGACGCTCGCGGTATCCAAGCTGCGCAAGCAGTGGGTCGATATTCCGTACGGTGATATCAAGCTCCACACGTGGGTCGAATATCCTGCGGGAGAAGGGAAGGCCGGAGTCATCATCGTGATGCAATACGGCACCGGCATGGACGAATGGGTCCGCTCTGTGGCCGATCAACTCGCGCAGGAAGGTTTCATCGCGGTGGCTCCGGATGCGTGGTCCGGCACGGGGCCGAACGGCGGCGGGATCGACAGCTTTGAGTTCGTCGACGATGCGATGCGCGCCGGCGCGAAGATCACCGGCGATGAAAAGCAGCGGCGCTACAAGGCTGCTTGGGACTGGGCCATGAAGCTTCCGCGCGCCAATGGCAAAAGTGGAAGCATCGGTTTTTGCGACGGGGGCGGCCAGAGCTTTCGTTTCGCCGCCCTAAATCCAGCGCTCAACGCAGCCGTTGTCTATTTCGGAACGCCGCCGGACGATGCCGAAATGGCGCGGATCAAAGCTCCGGTGATCGGATTTTACGGTGAGAACGACGCCCGGGTCACTAGCACCGTGGCGCCCACCATCGAAAAGATGGAAAAGCTCGGGAAGGTCTATGAATCGCACATCTACCCGAAGACGACACACTCGTTCCTTTATTTCCAGGAAATGGCCGGAAATCCCGCGGCTACGCTGGACTCCTGGCCACGCGCCGTCGCGTTCTTTAAGAAAAATTTGAGTAACTGATAGCCTCCGGGGCCGACGGCCTGGGAGACAATGGCTTGCAACTTTGGCACCGTATGCAGGGCTCCGATATATATCTGCGATTGTGTTTCGCGCGCTTAACAGAATTTCAGGTGTTCAGCCTCCTTTTCCGAACCGTATTCGTCGTGTAAACCGCCAAGAGTAGGCATTGAAGTAGCCCGTAGCCGATCGGCAGCTCATGGCGGGTGGACCGATCCCGTTCATGGAAGAGCAAGCTGCCTGTCGTGGAATAAATTCTCTGCGATTAAAGCAAACGGGTTACGAAGAACACACGGATGAGTACCCGTTGGACGACCCGCGCAGATCCGAGAACGGGCTGATGTTTTCGATCCATTGAGCCAGTGATAGAAGCATGGTCGGTTCCTTTGCGATTTAGAGACCGCCCGTGATGAACGCGATGAAGATCCCGCCGAAGATAATCGAAACCCACAGCGCCAGCGAAATCATCGCCACGAGCTTGGCCGCGCCGGTGGAGGCGCCGGTTTGGACTACCTTGCGATGAACCGTGCAGTTGAAAACGATCGCCGCCACCAAGCACGCCATTTTGATCAGGAAAGACCAGTTGAGGTAGTACATATCGGGGTCCGATGTATACAGCCCCAGCCCCGAGAAAATAGCGACCAGCAAGCCGCCGAGCATCCAAGGACGGGTATTCTTGGCAATCTGGGACGGCGTCTGGTGCCGCAATCCCCAATCGAGAACACGGAAGTCCACCAACGCGGTGGTCCCAATCGCGACGATGAACCCAACGATGTGAAAGCATTCGAGAATGGGGAATACCAGCGGCGACGAATTTAACGGATTATCGATCAACAGCATTCGAGCTCTCGTTCCTCATGGCCGAACCAGTGAAACTCTGCGCGGATACACCTGGAAACTCTCCTGTTTCCCGCGCAATGGACTACCGCTTACGACTCCAGAATGCGCTTCATGAATTCCATGTTCTTTTTCGTCTCTTCGACGGGAGTGCCGATGCCGGGCCCGCGGAATTCGCGCTCCTGGATACAGTAGATGGGGTATTTGTTGTCGCGAATCAGCGTGAGGCATTCCTTGATGGGCGTATCGCCGGTGCCCCACGCCACGTTTGGCCCTTGATTGCGTTTGCGGTCTTTGACGTGAATATGAGTGATGCGGTCGTGATGCTTCTTGATGAAAGCCACGGCGTCCTGATTGCCAGCCGTAAAGTGTCCGATATCCAGGTTCACGGCGAAGTTTTTAGACATCGCCAGCAGCTTCTCCACGCTCTCCGGGGTCGCCACTTCGTTTGGATCGTCAATCATCGCGTGTGTGTGCCAGGCCGGCTTGATCTTGTATTTTTCGGCGAACGGCACCAGTCGCGGTCCCACGTCCACGCGGCTTTGATTGGTGCAAAAACAGATCACCTTCAAAGCCTGCATCTGCTTGAAGACCGCATCGATCTCTTCATCGATGAAGTCGAGATCGAACGTCATCACGTACGAAAACAAATTCAGCCCAGCGTCATCGAACTTCTTACGGATGTTGCGGAAGGTATCGAGGGGCGTCTTCAGCCTCCACTCGCGCACGATGGCCCGCGATTTCTCATATTCGGGAGTCATCGGCAAGGGAGGATGGCCGAATCCCACCGCGCCCACCAACCGCGGCTCCAACAGGTTGACCAGCTCGATGTTGGCCGCGCCGACTTGGCCGCATTCTTCGATGATGGCATCGATCGGATCTTTTCCCTCGGGCAGAGGATTCAACGATCCGGTAATGAGCCCGAGCTTGACTCCCTTGACCGTGGAGTTGAGCCTGGCCGCCCGCAGACTAATGGCCGGAAGGGCGGCGAGCGCCGTCGCCGAGACTGCCAGCTTGCCGAATTCACGTCTGGAATGCATCCTTTTTCTCCTTTTTTCGTTTGACAAACTCATCACAAATTGTCTCCCGTTGTTTTCAGCCGTAGAAATTCCGGGGCCAGCCATGGCGCTCGAGAATTTCCAGGATTTCTGCCGGCAGCGGACCCTGATCCGTCGCGGCGACGTTGCTTTCCACGTGGCGAACGCGTCGCATCCCGGGTATCACGGACGTCACTGCGGGATGGGACAGGCAAAAGCGAAGAGCGATGGTCGGAAGCTCCTCAGCGTGAATATTTAGGTCGCCTACAAGCCTCGCCACGCGTTCGGCAATTTGGCGCGGGCGATCACCGCGGAAGTAGTGCGCGCGGAATTCATCGCCTGCAAACGATGTATTTTCCAGAATCGTGCCGGTGAGCCCACCCTCGTCGAAGGGCACTCGCGCGACGATCCCCACTCCGCATTGCTGCGCCAGCGGGAAAAGACGCTCTGCGGCAGTGGGGTCGAATATATTGTAGATGACCTGAACGGAATCGATCGCGCCTGTCTGGATCAGATCAAGGCCCGAATCGGGATCATGCTCGGTCAAAGAAACACCGACAAAACGAACTTTGCCGGATTGCTTCAGGTTTTCGAACGCCCGCCGCCATTCGTCCTGATGGACCCACTTCGGATTCCAGCCGTGAAACTGTTGAAGATCGATGGTTTCCCTTCCGAAATTGCGGAGGCTTTCGTTGGTCGATTGGATGATGTACTGGGACGGAAAAATGTCTTCGAGCGCGGAGTCGGACCGCGCGGGCCAGACGCGATTCCGCGGAGGAATTTTAGTGGCAATCAAGATTTCTCGTCCGGATTCCTTTACGGCGTGGCCTACCAATTTCTCGCTGTGCCCGTTACCGTACGCCAAAGCCGTGTCGACGAAGTTGACGCCCAGGTCGAAAGCTCGTTGGAGCGCGCGTAAGGATTCGTCGTCGGAGTCCCCCTTCCATTGCGTCCCGCCGATTCCCCACGCCCCATAACCCAATTCGCTCATGGAGAGCGACGTGCGGCCGAGCGTCCGGCACTTCATGGACGAAATCGAGTTCACTATGCCAGTGCCTGCTTCGCGAAATCCACGCATTTCTGCACTTCTTCGACGCAGCCTGCCTTGCCGGGATATTCGTACTCGACGTAGGCGGGGATGGCAAATTTTTTAGCCTTCAACAATTGAAGGACCTCTTTAATCGGAGTATCCCCTTGGCCCCATTCCGTGTTTGGGCCGCCGTTCCTTTTACGATCCTTCAGATGCAAATGGGTGATGTCCGCGTGCCGTTCCTTGATGAACGCGACGGCGTCGAAATTGGCGGCGGTGAAATGGCCGATGTCCAGGTTAATCTTGAAGTACTTCGTGAGCGCCATCCCTTGGTCGAAGCTCGTGGGGCTGGCGAATTCGTCGGCATCCGCCAGATTGGCGTGATTGTGCAGCGCAACGTACATCTTGTGTTTTTCCGCGAAGGCAGCGACTCGCTGGGCGGCCGACTGTTGGGTGGAGGCGCTGATGATGTTTACGCCGAGCGCCTTGGCGTGCTCGAATATTCGGTCAATTTCCGGATCTGTAAAGCTGTTATGAAGCTGAGATTGTAGACGTGGATATTAATGCCCGCGGCGTCGAATTTCTTGCGAATTTCCCGGAAGTGATCGAGCGATACCTCCAGGCGCCATTTTCGTAGGTCGTCCCGCGCCTTGATGACCGCGTCCTCTTTCGCTTTGGCGCGGAGCTGCTGGCTCAACGGGACTCCGTCAGCGCCGGCGCCAAGGACTTTCGGGTCGATTCCTGCCCAGAAATTCGTGGCGATATTCGGCGGCTCCACTTGCTGCGCGAACAGTTCGCACTCGGAGAGACCATTTAGCGTCATCGCCTTGATGACCGCATCGACGATCCCCTCCATCGGAAGATCGCGATAGCTGTAAGTCTGCACGCCCAGGTGAACGCCGTCAATGATCGAGTTGAGTCTTGCGGCCCTGGCCATCAAAGCCGTGCGATTGTATGGAGCTGCGGTAGCGTTGACGTCGGCGCCGCGATCGATCCACTGCGCGATCAGTTTAGGATCCTGCCAGTGGGTGGCCTGCGCCAGAGCATCCTTTTCGACCCTTGCTCCTTTCGCCAGCAAATATTTGAGAGACGGCAGATACTGACGGGCGTAGCGGACGGGGGTTCCATAACCCGGTTCGTTGGGATCACAGCCGTGCTCAACCAGAAAGCGGACCACGTCGACATCGGCGGAAAGCGTTGCGCGGCCTAGTGCGTGAACGCCGCGCCGATCCTTTGCGTGAATATTCGCGCCATGATCGAGCAGCAATTGCAGCACGGGAACTGACCCGGGGTAGCTCGCCGCGACGAGCAGGGGCGTGCGTTCCGTGTTCTTTGCGCGCGCATTCACATCGGCTCCCGCAGCGATCAACAGCCGGGACTTTATGAGGTCAGGAGCGGCCCACATGAGCGCGCTCGCGCCTACTTTGTTAGTCGCGTTGGGATCGGCGCCGCGATCGAGCAGAAGCTTTACGCTATCGGCGCCAGCATACAGGACCGCCGCCATCAGCGCGGGCGTGCCATCGGCGTCGCGGGGGTTGTGTTGCAACTGCGTCGATGCAACGACTGGTAGCCTGAAGGGACCCTGAAAATGGCACCCCGAACAGCGATCTTCAAGTGGCGGCAGACCGAACCCGTCCTCATTCTCAGCGCGGTCCGCTGGTACCTTCGGTATTCGCTGTCGCTTCGGGACGTCGAAGAACTTCTGAAGGAACGAGGAGTCGAGGCCGACCACACTACCGTTTGGCGTTGGGTACAGCGTTACGGTCCCGAACTAGAGCAGCGGATGCAGCGGTACCTTAAGCCGACCAACAAGTCCTGGCGCGTGGACGAGACCTACATTCGGGTGAAGGGCCGCTGGTGCTACCTGTATCGGGCCATCGATTCCGCCGGAGCCACGATTGATTTCCTGCTTTCGGAGTTGCGCGATGCCGACGCAGCCAAACGGTTGTTTCGCAAGGCGCTGAGCCATCTGTCCATCCGCAGCCTCGTGTCGTCAATACGGACCTGGCACCGATCTACGGCTCAGCAATCCCCGACCTAAAGAAGGAAGGGACACTTCGCCGCCGTTGCCGGCACCGACCCGTACAGTATTTGAACAACATTCTCGAGCAAGACCACCGCGCGATCAAACGCCGGGTGAACGCCAAGCAGGGGTTCCGAGAATTCCAGGCGGCGGAGCGAACGATCCAGGGTTACGAGGCGATGAACATGATGCGGAAGGGGCAGGCTCGGTGGGTGAGCGGAACGGATGTTCGGCGTCAAGTTCAGTTCATCCACAAGCTTTTCGAATTGGCCGCCTGATCTCGCGGCACCGACTGTCTCTCCGCTCAACTCCTTGTGAGCCCATCGAACGCCAACCGGAAGTTGCAACACTACCAGTCAAACCGAGATCCTCTCGTTTTGGGGAAGGTCACAGGCTGTGGCGCAACGCGGTGCACGCGAGAACTCGCGGGAGAGAAATTGTGTTCCCGATGGCGCTACTACGTCCGAGTGGTACATCGGCGTCGCTCGCGACGCCTGCAGCCAACGCCGGCGCACGCGGCAAACGTGCTTGGTTCTCTCTTCGCAAGTATCCGGGCAGCCCCTCATCGGCTACCTTCCCATGGGGCTTTCGCCCGCACGTGATCGATCAGAAAGCGCACGCCCTGGTTGTCGGACGGATTCAGCCATAGCATTCGATCGAAAACGCGCCCAGCCTCGTCGAAACGGCCGAGGCGCCAAAGGCATAGCCCGAAGCCATTCATGCATCGTAGGAACGGCCGGTTATCGATCCAACCCCACGGCAGTACGCCGTGGAACCCTGCGCCGAGAGATAATTCGCCGATTCGAAGCCCCGCCTCGTAGTGACGAACGGCGTCTTGGGGTCGGTGGTCGAAGACGAAATTTCCGAGATGCGAGTGGGCATCCAGGCAACGAAGATCAGTGTGGCAAAGATCCATCAGCAACTTGTGTGCACCCTCTTGATCACCGGAGTCCTTGCGGTCATTGGATTCCCCGATCGGGTCGGAAGACGGATCATCAGAGTCCGCCCCCGGCAGCACCTGCTCCATCTCAAACTCCGGTCGCGGACCGCGGGCGATGATTGGCTTCGCCCAGTCCTCGATCGGTTCACCCTCCTCGCCCCAATAGTGTTCCGCGGGATTCCAAAGGCCCCGCTCCTCCAGTCGCAGCGGGACCAAGCTCAATGCACGGGCATCAAGCCGAGTCGACTCGATTACGCCGGAGAGATAGGGATTGCCCGCATAGATCCACTGCTTCGCGGGCCGTACGACCGCGATCTCTCCGGGCACTAAGTCCCAGAGCCGGCCAGCGCGGAACGTGAAGGTTCGGTCGCCGCCCAACAAGCGGCAGCACGCAGACTTCTGTTTGACCGACAGGACCACCAATTCGATGGGACCGTCGAGATCTGAGGGCGCAACGGCGGTCTGCTGCCCGGTTCTGCCGCGAGTACCGCGCGGGAGTGGTGCAAGCCCCATCCATTTGCGATACGCAGCCAGGTAACGCCCGCCTGACGCGCTCAGTGGAATCACCAGATCGGAAGCCCCCACCGCGTAGTTTGTACCATCCGCCCGGCGGCACATCGCAGTGAGCCCGCGTCGATTGTTCCCGTCATAATCGAACTTCATCACTTTAACCGGCTCGCCAATGACGGTCGCCTCGCAAGGGACTGAGACGTTGTCCTCGAAGGCTTGGCGGAAGGCCCAAAGCTGCTCGTCTTCCCCGTTGGCGTCAACCGTGATCTCCTCGACCAGTTCGTCCAAACTTGCCGCGTCGAGGTTGGCCTGGTCTCGTTTCCTCATGAAAGGTCGGTTCCGGTGAAACCTTCGATCTTGGCCGCGGCCTCTTCAACCCCGCTCGCCAATGAGAAGCAAGCGCAGTCGCTTATGAATTCCCCCGATCTGAGGGGCAGTTCGATCTCCTTCTCGAGAGGGGCTCCCGGTATCATCCGTCTGGCCATCAGGTACTCTCAGGCCAGAATATATTGGCGCTTCGGGTCGTGCGGACCCGTACCGATTTCGACAAGAAGGCCGCGCGACGTCATCGACTTCAATCGTGTCAGAGTGGCTCGCTGGGAAAGTCCAACGTGCTTCGCCACAGCCGCCGTCGACCGGGCAACTCCATCGTTAAACAAAGCGAGGATGCGCTGGTCCGTCTCGTCCGTATGGGGTTGCCTCACCCGCGCGCTGGAAATGGTCACGCGAAAATGCATCCCGATTTCTTCCAGTCTGGGAGCCTCCAGGCCAGCCTCTTGGCAAGCTGCGGTCATGCGCTGAATCCCACTGCCCCATTGTTCAATCAGGTGTAGTTCGTGGAAGACCCGCCCGATCACGCGATTCCGCAACTTGGAGACACCTTGCATAATGTCCTCGATCGTCAGGCCGAACGGCAGAAGGCCGGGATTCTCGATCTCGATCCGGTCAGCAAACAGAGCGATGCGGATGGGCGCCCCTTGCTGGGCGTAGTCCGCATGGACGATGGCATTCATGAGCGCCTCCCGGATTGCGACGAGTGGAACCGACCAACGATCCTCCCTGCGGACACCCTCGATGATCGATTCGCGCGTCAGGTGCTTATGCAAGAATGTAATCGCTTCTTCCGCGGCGCGAGGCAGGAACGAGCGGATCTCTGCTGAATCCAGTAGACGCGTTCGATTCGTTCCGGCAAAGCGCCCCGCCTGGATCCAGGCATCCGGGAACCGGGCGAACCTGTCCTTGCCGAAAAGAAGCAGTCCGCCGATTGTTGGCACCTGACGGCCTTGGTGCTCCGTGACGATTCGCAGAGCGTTCCATGCCTGGGTGGTCATTTGCCTGTAAGGCGCAAACGACTCGGAAGCAGCTCGGAAGTCGATGGCTTCCGACTTGAGGTCCGGGATGGCCTGCTCGTCGAAAGAGTTCATCCAGTTTAGGCGTTTCAGTTCTTCGATCTGCAGCGCGTCCGCCTTTCGATTGGTTGAGCCCACCCGGATGAACACGCCGTCTTGGGGTCCCAGCCGTTCCAGGTAATGGGGACGCGTGTTGCTGGGGTAGACCTGAACAGCCAACACGTTCAGATTTCGCCAAGGCACCACCTCGATATCCGGAACGAGGCGTGGGCGGATCGAGTCGGAGACCAGGTTTGCGAGTTTCTCTTCCGCTGCAAGCACGTCGGGAACGCCACGGACGTTCTTTGACCCGTCCTCAACACCGATGACGACGATACCGCCACCAGTGTTCGCGAACGCAACCAGGCATTTGAGAATGCTGTCCGGGGATGACAAATCCCGCTTGTATTCGAGGGTCTTCCCTTCGTGGCGCTTCAGCAGTTCGACGAGCTTCACAACTCCGCATTCTACTCGGAAGCAATCTTCGCTGCAAGGCTTCCGAGTGCGTCGACACCGTCAACCGCAAAATAACGGATCACGGGCGCGGCGATGCTGCTCCCCCACCTCATCGCACCGTGGCATAACCGTGTCAAAACTCTTCTCATTGGAGCCATTGGGGTTAGCTTCGAGCGAAAAGCAGATTCCCCAAATTGTTGAAACCATTAGAAGTGTGGAGAATTAAAAGAAGATTTGGAAGCCGCCGGGATGCGCCCAAGGCAGATTCCGGCGCACTCTGGAAATCGTCTGTTTTCAATGTATTCTGTTTCAAGTAGATGCGGGCAGCGCGTTGAAAATTATTGAGCCTTTTGGAATCTGAAGGCTTTGGCATCCTCATTTTTGACTACAGCGGTAGAATTGTCTGCGAGGCACGTTTGCATGAAGCTGGCATTCGAACTCGAAGTCCCGGATGGCGCCGTCGACAAGACCGCCCAAGCGGAACTCGTGTGCTCAGTCAAAGAGCAAACAGTGCTGAAGCTCTATTCCGAGCAATGGGTGACCACCGGCGAGGCTGCGGAAATGCTCGGGCTGACACGCATCGAGTTTCTTGATCTCTTGCACCGCACCGGAGTGGGATTCATGGTGGAGCTCGACGACGAAGATTTCAGCATGCTCCGGGAACGACGTGATGTTCAGGGCCCGAAGAATGGGCGGTGAGCGCGGTCGTTTCTGATAGCAGTCCACTGAACTATCTCGCGCTCCTCTCAGACTTCGACCTTCTCCGTGAAATCTACGGAAATCTGGTGATCCCTCCGGCGGTTCACTACGAGGTAGTCGAGTGAGGCTGGAATTATCCCGTCGGAAAGGCAGTCGCCGCGCGGCGCTTGGGAAATGGATCTCGGTTGCGGAACCACCGGATGCAGAGCAGGTCATTTCGCTGCGACGTGAGCATCGCCTGGACCAAGGTGAGAGCGAGGCAATTCTTGTTGCCGAGAAACCGGGAAAGCCTCCGCTCCTGATGGGGACGAGCGGCGCGGAGTTCGCTGCGCTCGGCAGAAGGGAATGACTGTGATCCGAACACCCCTTATCTATGCTGACGCGAAGATTCTTGGCTTGATAGGAAGCGTTCGGGAAGAAACTCGACGAATTACTCGAAGGATTCCGGCTGTCCGACCGGCATTACGCGATGATCCTGAACGAACTCGGCGAATTGTAGAATCCGGAATTGCGCGTCCTTTTGCGGTTGTTCTTCTCGTCCCGTGCGGCACTGGTCGCCGAGAATCTGTTTCTGCGCAAGCAGCTCGCTGTTTCGTGAGCGCGATCCGAGATCTCCGGTTCTCTCGCCCCACGCCACAGGGAAGTCATTTGACGGAGTTTGACAGTGCACAACAGAACAATCGGATAGACTAATTGTGCCTCGCATGGTCGAAAGAATCATAAAGCATTTTGCTCACAGCCTTTCAGGCCGTCCCCTTGAAGAATGGCATAGCCTAGAGGAGCACTTGGCGACCACTGCCGAGCTGGCCGAAGGCAACACCGAGCGAGTGTTTCGTGAGTGGAAAGCAACGCCGTGCCCGAGACACCGCCCGTAAGCCTCAATACCTTCCTTAACTCTGAACTTGTCGTAAATCGCCAACCTGTGCTCGTGGCCCCAGATCATACCATCATTATCGGCCCGCGTGACGTGGACGGCGACTTCACGGGAGTGATCCGCACATCGACGGTTTGTCGACTAGGCGCTCATCTGATCGCTGGAGGGTACCGACGATTTCATCGGTGGTCACAATGGCACAAGCGTAGTTTGGGAGATTGACTTCGAGAGCGGCGTGCATGTGCTCATCGGAGTAGCTTGCGGTCGCGTCTTTCACCACCGTGACCCCATAGCCGAGCTCGGCGGCATACCGAACGGTGGCTTCCACGCAGGTGTGCGCGATCAGTCCAATGACGATGAGTTTGTGAATGCCGTGTTTCTTGAGCTGCAAATCCAGATCCGTGTTGGCGAAGCCGCTGGAACACCAGTGCTCCGCGGCCACGACATCGCCCACCCGGAGAAGCCGGCCATCTGGATGGGTGATCTAAACGTCGCTCCGGAGCCCGTCGATGTCTATCACCCGGACAGGCGCGTGAACGACCCGGATTTCCATATCGACGCTAGAAACGCCTAAAAGGCCACTGTCGCTTGGGGGTTCATCGACGTCTATCGAAAGTTACACCCGGACGTTGTTCAGTACACCTACTGGGATTATTATCGAAACGCCGTCGAGCGAAACTTCGGATGGCGCATCGATCACATTCTCGCAACCAAGCCTCTCGCCAAAAAATGCACTAGAGCGGAAGTCGATATGGCCCCGCGGAAGGTCAAAGGGTCTTCAGACCACACCATCGTTTGGGCGGAATTCGTCTGAGTGCTTCCGCTGTCAGGCCGGTCACCCGATGAGTGCCTTTACGGTTTCTATAGTATCGGCATCCTCAGCGCGCTTGTCATTGCGCCACCGAGCCATCCGAGGAAAGCGGACAGCGACCCCGGACTTATGACGCGAGGACCGCTGAATCCCTTCAAAAGCGATCTCAAAGACAAGCTCTGGACGGACGGTGGACACCGGTCCGAAGCGCTCGACTGTATTCTGGCGAATGAAGCGGTCCACGCCGCGAATTTCTTCGTCGGTGAGTCCCGAGTAGGCCTTAGCGAAGGGAACCAATTTCGAATCGCTCCAAACGCCAAAGGTGTAATCTGTGAAGAGCCCGGCTCGTTTACCGCTGCCTTTCTGCGCGTAAATCAAAACCGCATCCACACTGTAAGGAACCACTTTCCACTTCCACCAGATTCCTTTCTCGCGACCTCCCTTGTAGGGCGAATCCCTGCGCTTTAACATCAGGCCTTCGGAGCCGAGGCCGCGCGCTTTTGCACGTTCGCCCGCGAGTTCCTCCCAGGTGGATGCGCTGATTGATGCTGAAAGCTGAACGCCTAGGGCCTCGAGAATGGCGCGGCGTTCCGCTAAGGGCAAGTGGCGGATGTCTTCGCCGCGCCATTCGAGAATGTCAAAGGCCAGTAGAGTCACAGGCACCCGGCTGAGGATCGTCTTGGACAATTTCGTCCGGCCGATGCGCGTTTGCAAATCCGCGAATGGCAACACGCCGTTGTCTTTCCATCCGATCAGCTCTCCGTCCAGTACGGTGCCGTCGGGAAGATTCGCACCCAGCAACTCCATCTCTGGAAAACGTTCCGTGATAATTTCATTCCCGCGGGACCAAACGAAGGTCTTCCCTTGCCGGCGAATCAGTTGCGCTCGAATCCCGTCCCACTTCCACTCGGCCAGCCAATCGGAAACCGGCCCTAAGCTCTCAGGAGGCGCCTGCAGTGGATAAGCCAAGCAAAACGGGTAGGGACGGCTGGCATTGGTGTCCGTATTATCGATGGCCTGCATTTCCTCCCAGGCCGTGGCGGTGGGTTTCCAATCGCCCATCATGCGGTGGGCAATGACATCTTCAGCGATGTTGCTGGAGAGCGAAATCGCGCGAATAACCAATGCTTTTGAAACCCCTACCCGAAAAGCTCCGGTGATCAATTTATTCCAGACAAACCGCTGCCGTGCGTTAAGCCGGTTCCACGAATCCAGGATTATGACCTTCTGTTCCGGTTCCGCCATCTCGCGCAATCGAGCCAGACGGTTTTCCACCCAACTGGCGAGCGGCTGATCATCCTCCACTGCGGCTTTCGGATTCGGATAGAGAAGCGCTGCGGTTTCGGCTAAGTCTCCCACGGCGTCATAACATTCATCGAACAGCCACTCCGGGATCTCAGCCATTTCGACTGCCCAGGCGCGAAAAGACCGCATTGGTATGGGAGCTCGCAACTTTCCTCCGCAAAGGAAAAATGCAGCCCAGGCGCAGTCGGCTGGCGGCGCGGAAGAAAAATAGTCTTTCATCGCGGCTACCTTCGCGTTGGTCTTGTTGGTCTCGTCCATGCGTTCGAAGAGTTGGGCGAAGCGCTTCATACGTTGGCAGCGTCATCGGCGTTGGCTTCCGAGCTTCCCTCCGCGTCTAACTCCCCTTCGAACTCGGTCTGGATAGCGCGCGCTTTGAGTCCTTTCTCTATCAATGTGCGCACCAAGGGCTGGCTCTGTCCGTGGGTAGCCCAGATCGTCTCCGCGTTGGTGGCCGCTATGACGCTTAGAAGCCCGGGCCAATCCGCGTGATCCGAGAGAACGAATCCGCGGTCAATCGCGCGGCGGCGGCGAGCGCCGCGAATCTGCATCCAACCCGATGCGAGCGCCGCGGAAAAGTCTCCGAAGCGCCTGGTCCACGCAGTTCCCTGGGCGGAAGGGGGCGCGAGGACCAGCGAACCCGCCAAGTCCTTTTTCGTCGCGCTCAGCGCGGAGCGGGTGGGCGGAAGAGCAACCCCAGAATCGCGATAGATCTGCGTCACTCGCTCGACGGCCCCATGCGTGAAGATGGGACCCACGCTGGCATCGATGCCTGAAAGTATGCGCTGCGCTTTGCCTAACGCGTAACCGTAAAGAATGCTGATTTTGCCCTCAGCCCGATTGGATTGCCACCAGTCGTTGATGTCCGCGAAAACGTCTTCCGGTGGTTTCCATCGGTAAATCGGAAGCGCGAACGTCGATTCGGTCACCAAGCCATGACAACGAATGGGTTCGAATTGCTCGCAGGTCGCGTCCGCGGCGACTTTATAGTCTCCGGAAACCACCCAAACCAAGCCGCCCGACTCGATGCGAACTTGGGCGGACCCCAGTATGTGCCCCGCCGGATGAAACGAAATCAAGGCCTCCCCTAAGTGCACTGGCTCGCCGTAAGTTACGGCGGTGATGGGGGAGTCCGCGCCTATGCGCGCGCGCAAAAGCTGAGCGCCCCGGGAAATGGTGAGGTAGTTACCCATGCCCATCCGGGCGTGGTCTGCGTGGGAATGGGTTATCACCGCCAGTTTCACGGGGCGCCAGGGATCGATATAGAAGTCACCGGCTTCGCAGTAAAGGCCGGAATCCGTGACGGTGATTAAGGAGTGATCCGTAAGGCTCGCCGGCCCCGATGCAATATAGATGCCTGCTGGATAACAAGCATTACCGGAACATAGAAAGAATCCGCAATGCCGTATGCCTGCCGTTATAGCATGAAATAAGTGCATCTTCCTGTTAATCCTCCCGTGTTGCCGATGCTCGCAAAAAGAGTGGGCGACTTGCCGGACGGCAGTGGCTGGATCTTCGAGCCCAAGTGGGATGGCTTTCGCGCCTTGATGTTTCGGGATGGAGATGAGGTCCTGATTCAAAGCCGCGACGGCAAGCCACTCAATCGTTACTTTCCGGAAGTCGTCGAGGCTTTGCAGGCGCAGTTGCCTATGCGCTGCGTGCTGGATGGCGAAATCGTTATTGCCAACGAGGGCACTCTCGATTTCGACGCGCTCCAGCTTCGACTTCATCCAGCCGCGTCGCGCGTGAAACTGTTATCTCACGAGAGTCCGGCCTCTGTCGTATTCTTCGACCTGCTGTGCGAAGGGGATCGCGATTTGCGTCCCGAACCGTTTCAAGAACGGCGCAGACAATTGGAATCGCTCCTATCTGCAGCGACACCCCCTTTTCACCTCACCCCCGCAACCGGTGATCTGAGCATCGCGGCAGATTGGTTTCGACGATTCGAGGGCGCCGGTCTCGATGGAGTGATGGCGAAGATCGGGTCGGGCGCCTACGAGTCTGATAAAAGGGTGATGCTCAAGGTGAAGCATGAGCGCGATTGCGATTGCGTTGTGGCGGGGTTTCGTTGGCACAAGAACGGCGATGGCACTAAGGTCGGCTCACTATTGCTGGGACTTTTTGACGATTCCGGCACTCTGCAACACGTGGGCGTTTGCGCTAGCTTCACGGACCTCAAGCGCGTGGAGCTTGTTCGATACCTCAAGCCCTATCGAAAAAACGCGTTGCTGAATCACCCGTGGCAGGAATGGGCAGATACGGAAAAAAGCCAAGTGGGACAACGCATCCCGGGAGGCAAAAGTCGCTGGAGCCAGGGTAAGGACCTTTCCTGGGAGCCTTTGCGGCCGGAACTTGTAGTAGAGGTTGCTTACGAGCACATGCAAGGTCCTCGATTCCGCCATATGTCCCAATTTCGCAGATGGCGAACGGATAAGAGGCCCGGCGATTGTACCTACAGCCAGCTCGAAGTTATTCCTCCCCAGGAGCTGATGGAAATTTTCGCGAAGGACCAGTAAGTTTTCACAATTGCTTTTTTGAGCCCCGCTTAAGGCGCCATTCACGCGTTGGATCGTCATCGGGATCGGGAGGACCTTGCGCCGGGCGAAGAGTTTCGGGGACATTGCGCAAGTTCACACGTATGCGGGTCCAGGTGGACGACCGGCCCCGCATGGAATCAACCAGAACGTCCTCCACGCCGAGAAGTCCCGCTATTTCGGGGTGTCGATCCTTCCATCTCGCTAAGCCCTCCATTGCCAATTCCTTACTCGGAGAATTAGCGATCACGAGCAGCGGCATCTTTGCCCGAGTGGCGTGGGTTACGGATTTTCTTGCCGCGGATTTTTTCACCGCCGCTCTCGCCCGCGAGGGTGCGACGCGAGGGGCTTCGCCCGTCATTTTGCTGAAATGGGGCGGCCACGGCGCATCGGCCAGGCCATCCTTTTCATCTTTGGCTGCCAGCTCCAGCAGCCGTTCGAGTGACGCCGAAGAAGCATCCATCTGGCTGTGAGGATCGCCGCCCTCGGAAAAGCGTTTCGGCACAGTGAGTACGGTAAAGTCCGCCGGTTCGCAATCGGGAACCTCATGCCAGTGAAGTGGCGTAGAGACGCGGGCGTCAGGAAGAGGGCGGACTGAGTATGCCGAACAGGTGGTGCGATCCTTGGCGTTCTGATTGTAGTCGAGAAAAACGCCATGACGCTCTTCTTTCCACCACTTCGAACTCGCGAGAGCGGGCACCCGCCGCTCGATCGCCCGTGAAAGCGCGAGCGCCGCGCGCCGGACTTCGGTAAAGCTCCATCGCGGCTCGATCCGGACATTTACGTGCATCCCGCGCGACCCGCTAGTCTTCGGCCAGCCCTGGAGGCCCATCTCCTCCAGGAATGCCTTCACTTCGAGTGTGACGGCCCGCACATCCTCCCAGCCAACACCGGGGCCAGGATCGAGATCCACTCGTAATTCGTCCGGATGGTCCAGATCGGCCGAGCGTACGGGATGCGGATGAAGCTCGATGCAGCCTAAATTTACGAGCCATGCCAGCCCGGCTGCATGATCGACGACGACCTCCTCCGCGGTTCGGCCCGACGGAAAGGAGAGCGTCGCAGATTGAAGCCAAGCGGGGCGATCAGTGGGAGCGCGCTTTTGGTAAAACGCTTCGCCTTCCGCGCCGTTGACGAACCTCTTTAGAACCAGGGGACGATCGCGAATACCATTCAGGGCGCCCGGGGCGATCGAAAGAAAATAACGAACGAGGTCGAGCTTTGAGAGTTTCACTTGCCGCGAAAAATAAGGCTTATCGGGATGCGTCACACGGACTTCGTGTCCGTCAACCGAAAGTATTTCGGCGGAATCTTCCTTCCCCACAACCACAGACTACACTGGTTTGCTTGCCGTTAAGAAGGAGTGCATGTAAACCCTAGCGAAGAGTGAGACGATCCGCAACAGACATGATGTTCTGCATTCAGTAGCCGTCAACGGGGCGGCGCTTCGGAAGCGTTAATAAGAGCGAAACGTCAAGAGATCGCCGACACCGCCCGTCGCGCCGGAGTTTTTCAGCCGCGCCGCGCTTTCGCATGCGAGTCCCTACCCGCCAACCGCCCTGGCGACCGTGGGGCTCGTCATCATCTGGGTCGCCCTTAGGCTTGCGGGCCGCGCCTTGTCGCACATAGCTCGCTCATCTTCTTCCGTTCCACCGGCCTGCCGCTTTCGCCGCTTGAGGTTTATACGTCCCAGGCGAAGAATCGGCGCAGCTAGATCGCGCGCGGGTCGTCATTATGACCATCACGCGGTCGTGAAAAGCCTTTGCCACGGCAGTATAGCCGCGGCCACACTCCGGCTTCGCGATGCCGCTTTCCATGGCGGTACCAGCTTTTGCCAAGAGGACTTTATCCACCGCCGGCCGCCGCGGGCTACCACCGGGCCATCGCTGCACCATCATCGCGGTGGAGCTTGCCGTTTGCGATACCAGGCCTTGGCGCCTTGGCCGTGCTGTCCGGAACCCACACCGTCGTGACTGTCTGGAGTTCACCTCTCCGAGCCTGCGCCACCCGTGCTAAAGCCGGTGATCACAGCTTTTTTCTTGTCGATTGATTAGCGAGCCAGAATCGTGTCGAGCAGTTCGTTAATTTCCCGGTGCTGCTTTTTTCGGCCGCGCGCGCGGAGCCCGTGCACTTCCACGTGCTGCACAAGAGAGATCAATCGCGTGTGAAGGAGGTTTGGTATGGGAATTATATACATGACTCCCTTTCATCATGCTAGGTTCCCCAGCCCACGCCGATACCCGGTTCGTCGGCGAAGCTTCCGCCTGAGTCCTTTTTCTTCCGTTGCGTCTTTCGCTTCCGGCGCTTTGCGGCCTTCGATTTTGGCTTTGGCCGGTAGCTAAGGACTACATCGGTTATTGTGTCCAACTCTTTTGGCGTTTTCATTTGGAATCCTCAGCTTTCGCGATGGCTCTTCGAAACTTACCCACGTGATCCGGCGCAAGTTTGTACAATTCGTAGGTTGTGATGTCGGGACGGTCCAGAAAGGCGAGCGCATCCTTTGACCGCTTCGAGCAATGCCTTGCTTACTTCGTCCAATTCCAGCGCTTTATCGCGCCAACTATCTGACTGCCGCTTGTAGCGGTCGCGCATAGCAGACTCTTCTTTGAACCGCGTGGCGAGATCCTCAAACATGCGGTAACAATCGTAGGCAACCGCGTTACGGTCTGGATATGCAGGATTGGTCCGCATTTCCCGCACGCGCGATAACAGCGCGTCCAATTCGGTCGATACCCTGCTAGGCGCGCGTGGAACTTCCGCCTGCTTTGTGGAGTCGCGGTAAGCCGTGCCATCCGGCCTCAGATTCGCCCAATCGGTAGACTTGCTCATGATTGCCCCAGTAGTTTGACAATCGCGTTTTCAATGCGCTTAGGGAATTTTACGGTCTTTGTATCGAACGCCCTGGTGGCCATTCCGCCCATCGAATTCAGGGGAATCCATAGGCCGCGTTCGCCATAGCCGTAGTATGGCCCGAAGTGCCAGCGCGCCAATTGCTTACGGTCCACATTGGGTGGAATCTTCCAGTCGAATCGCTTCAGTATCGGCGCAATCTGTTTATGATCCACCTGCCAACTATGCAGGCGCTTGAGGTGTTTCAGTATCGCCGCATGGTGCGGGTCACGCGGGTCCAGCGCGGTACTCACGCGGGCACCTTGGCAATAAGTCGCTCGTAAGTCAGTCGCTTGCCAACGATGGCATCCACGAAGCTGTTCAGCCGCTCAATGGTGTGCCGGGCTACGTCGCCTTCGTTCAGCCTCCAGGTAAATTCATCGACGTACCGCGTAAGATGCTTGGGGCTGACATGGTGATAGACCCCATGAATGCCGCGCTTGAGGACCGCCCAGACAGATTCAATCGAGTTCGTGGATACCGGGCCTCTCGCATACTCGCCCGCTGTGTGGTTGACCGTATCGTGCCGGAAGAACAGGCCGTCCAAGTCGTTATAGCTCGCGTGATCGTCGGTGTACAGTTGGCTCCCGACTTCCACACTGCCGTGGATCGCGTTTTGAACGGTCTCGATGGTTCCCTGACCGATGACCTTCGCGCGGGTTCTGCCACCACGTTCGCGCATCCCGAGCACTGCCACTTTACCGACCGGACCACGCCCCGCGTGGAGTTTCTTCCATTCGTGTTTGTTGGCCTCTTTCCCACCGATGAAGCATTCATCGACCTCGATGATGCCTTTGAGCTTGTCGATGGAGTCCGGCCCGCTACAGGCTTCGCGCAGGCGTCCCAGGATGAACCACGCGGTTTTCTGAGTAACTCCGATTTCCTTCGCAAGCTGCATACTGGAGATCCCCTTGCGCGCGGTCACCAGCAAGTACATGGCATACAACCATTTGTTCAACGGCACTTTGGACCGCTCGAAGATCGTATTGGTTCGGATCGTAAAATCGAAATCCTTGCACGCGTTGCAGCGGTAGAAACCATCCTTGCGGGTGGTGATGCGATCTTTCCCGCCACACTCGGGGCAGACCGGACCCTTAGGCCAGAGCCGATCTTCCAGGTACAGACGGGCCGTCTTATTGTCCGGGAACAACTCGAAGAGTTTGAAAGTGCTGATGGTGGACTTCGACATCTAGGCCACCATCGCCTTATTCCAGGACCATTGCTCCAGCGATCCCAACTGCTCCCAGGTCTTTCGCGGGGCTCCATCGTGGTAGGTTGGCCGTTTGAGCACATCGGCCTCATAATCGGCCTTGCCGCGTGCAGGCAGGGCCGCATTGTAGCGGTCAATCTGCCCTTGGACCGTCCCGAGCCCTTTCGCCTTCGCTTCCGTCGCCGTCAGGTACATTTTGTTGTTTTCCATGTCATAATGATACATGATTCCCGTACGGGAGTCAAGTATATAATTCCCTTTGGTGTCGGTCGGGCATTGGCAGGGAGACGCTCTGGTGGTCGATAGCTTTGGATTTAATGACCGCACATGGCTGGACCAGATGGGCCATCCCCACACAGGCGCCCTGCGCATGAAAGAACGGTACCAGCGCCGTGACTTCGGCCACTTGGACGTCGAGGTGACGCTCGAAGATCCCGCGGTTTACGCCAATCCCTGGACAGTCAAGATCACTGCCCCGTTAGCCCCCGATACTGAGTTGATCGAAAACGTATGCGCGGAGAATAATAAAAGCCTCGATCATTGGGTGGGCAAAGCCTTAACAATTACCTCAGCAGGGGTGCGGAATAGCGATAGAGCAGCTTCCAATTGTTCCACCCTGATTTTAGCACCTCATTGCCGGCAACCGCGATGAAAACAGAACCCTCCGATCGGCTTTCGGTCTCTTTCAAAGTGTTGATCTCCACTCATCGTTGTCTTGGATCGGGCTACTCCAGCGAGGTCGTTGCTCGGCGATCGACCGACGCCTTCCTTCGGATGGAGGTAGCTTGTAAATGGAGGTACGAGATGAGGGCAGTGGTGCTTCATGAGTACGGTGGTCCGGAGAAGCTGAAATTTGAAGACAACGTTCGCGAGCCACAGATTAGCGGAAATACCGTATTGATCGAGGCGGCCGCTGCGAGCGTCAATCCGATTGATTGGAAAGTCCGTTCAGGGATACGGCAGAAGGATTTTCCGTTGTCGTTTCCGGCAATTCTGGGCCGCGATGTGAGTGGCGTCGTGCGGGCCGTGGGCGCCAATGTGAAGCACTTCAAGGCAGGCGACCGCGTTCTTGCATTTTCCAGTGCGACCTATGCGGAGTTGGTTGCAGTGGACGATTCGGACGTGACCCATCTGCCGGATGGCGTGGACATGCCGGATGCGGCAGCTATCCCGCTGATTGCCCTCACGGGAGACCAGCTTGTGCGCCTTGCGACGAACGTGAAGAAGGGACAGGTTGTTCTGATAACGGGAGCGCTGGGCAGTGTTGGGCGCGCGGCAGTGCATGCGGCAAAGAAGATAGGCGCGCAGGTAATTGCAGGGGTTCGCGGGAAAGATCTTGATGACGCCCGCTCCCTCGGTGCCTCTGACGTGCTCGCGATTGATGACGATAGAGCGATTGAGAAATTCCTCTTGGTGGATGCAATTGCAGACACGATTGGCGGTGAGGTTGCGGCGAAGCTGATCCCGAAAATAAAGCGGGGCGGCTCCTTTGGCTACGCCGCTGGGTTGCCGGAAAGCGCGGCGGCGCAAAATCCGGCCGTGAAGATTACACGTGTTTTTGCGAAGCCTGATCCATCCAAGGTGCGCGAGTTTGCCGATGACGTGCGGGATGGCAAGTTCGTCCTGCCTATTGGGCGTCGGATGCTGTTGCGTGATGCGGCCGAAGCACATGTGCTGGCCGAGAAGGGCGGCACTGGGAAGATCCTACTGCTGGCGTCGGGTTCACAACTTTGATTTCTCCACGCCCGACCCCGTGAAAACGGCAGCGATGCGGGGTAGGCGCGAAAAGAAGTCTGTACCTCCCCGAAGAGAGGAGCGATTCGCTCGCGCGTGGTTCAGCGAGTACGATTACGATGGGTTCGGAGATTTGACGAATCAGAAGGTCATTCATCTATGTTCGTCGTCGTGGCATTAGTGTTCGGGATCGTATCCGGATTGCGGACATTTACTTCACCGGCAGCCGCAAGCTGGGCGGCCCGCACGGGATTGCTTGCAGTGTCCGGAACGCCACTCGCGTTTATGGGATTCACACAAATTCCCATCATCTTCACGGTTCTCGCAATCGGAGAATTGATCATCGACAAATTGCCAAACACGCCAAGCCGCAAGGCGCCGCCCCCGTTTATCGCCCGCATTCTCAGCGGTTCTTTGGTGGGCGCCACAGCGGGCGCCGCTTCTGGCGCCCTTATACTTGGCTTGCTCGCGGGAGCCGTCGGGGCCGTTGGAGGCACATACGGTGGCGCAGCTGTTCGGGGGCGTCTGTCCCGGGCCTTCGGCAAGGATCTTCCAGCGGCTTTGCTCGAGGATGCTGCAGCTATCGTATTGTCTTTCTTAGCCGTAGCGAGGTTCTGACGTCGGCGGAAGAGTTCCTTCCACGGAGCACACCAAATCCATGGGTGAGAAACGGGTGACTCCGGAACCGCCAGACTCGACCCTCGCCGTCTCAAGAGTACAGTAAAGAGGATGACCAAAGCTCAGTTTATAGAGGCACTATCTCAGAAGCTCGATCGAAGCAAGCAAGAATGCGAAGGCATTCTCGACGCGGTTCTGGAAACCATTGCAGGCGTACTGCAGCGCGATGAAAAAATCGATCTGCGTGGATTCGGAACGTTCAAGATTCGGGAAACGAAAGCACGACAGGCTCGCAACCCGCGTACCGGTGAGGCGGTTTCTGTCCCGGCGAAGACGGTCGCAATCTTTAAACCGAGTAAAGAATTGTCGGCATTGTTGAACAAAAAAGAAGCGGCTAAGCGAATAGAACCGACCGTCGCAAATGAGTAAAGATGTGGTCGTTCGGTAGCGCCACGAACGGAACCTTGCGTGCTAGAGATTTTTCAGAGGAAAAGTCTGATGGCAAAACTCACAACATCGAAAAAGAAGGCTGAGCCCACCAAAGAATTCGGGCTGCCGGAACAACGTAAGTACCCAATGCCGGACGCTAGTCACGCGCGGAATGCCAAGGCTCGTGCTTCCCAAATGGAGCATCAAGGTAAACTGAGCGGAGCCGACAAAAAGAAGATCGATGCGAAGGCAGATAAGGTGCTGGGCAAATAGCGAGAATGCTGCCCCTCGATTGATCTACCAAAGCTCGAACTGGGAGTCGTGTATCGTGATTCCCCGTGCTGACAGCTCTCCCAGCAAGGCCGCAACTGCGGGAGACATCGTACCGTCTCCCAGAACGACGACTGCCCATTTCAGGTTCTCTCGAAACTCGCGGGAAACGATCTGCCACCGATCAAGTGAAGTCGGAGTTGCCGCTCCGATCTGAATGAAGGACCACTGCCGAACGAGCGCGAGTGCGACTTCGCGATTCGGCAATGGACCGCGTACGATGAAATGATTGTCGCCATGTACCAGGATGCCCACCATGGCGATATCGTGCGTCATGTCTGATGTTTGGGGCTTTATGCACCGAGGCGAAAATCGGGAACTGGATAGCCGATCGCGAAATGGTACACCACCCGTCCCAGCTCGGGCGTCAGATTGAGGTAACGATGCACCTCTTCATCGTAGAATGCGCCGATGCCCGTCGCACCTAGCCCGAGCGCTTCCGCAGCCAGATACAGGCGGTGGCCTATAGCTCCTGCCTCGAAATGCACGTAGCGATAACCGCGGTCACCATGGGCGCGGGTGGCCCGATCGAGATCGCCGATCATCGAGAACGCCACGCATGCGTTACCGGCGAGATCCTGCCCGAGGCTGAGGCCCGCGGCAGCGACGCGTTGGTCACCACTCTTCATCTGCTCCAACTCGGCACGCTCCGGCCACAGCCGGTATACGCCGGGTTCCAGTCCATCGACGCGATGGGCATACAAATAGAGCTGGATGAAACGCGCAACGGCAAAATCGGCAAACACCGGCTGGCTCGCCGCGGCAAGAATGGCCGAGAGCTGTGTCAACGACATCGACTGCACTCCACCGAGGAAGTCGAGCGCCGAACGCCGCATCCGGACGACTTCGCCAAATGGTCGCGTTGATGAAGCTGGGGGAGGCAGCTTGGTCGCGCCGGCGCCAATGGGAGCCGGCTCGACGGCGGAGATGTGGCTAGACACGTGGATGCCGCTCCTGAGTTTCGTGGCGTCGTGAATCTCGTCAATCTGCTTGTAGACAATGTTTTCTTTCGAGAGCTGATTCGCTTGGCCGCCGTACCAAACGATCTCGCGGTGGTCTGGTTCGCGCATGAGAGCTGTCTCGCACAAGGGAATAGACCCACCCCGCAGCTCCAGAATCAGCATGGGCCACTCATCGTCGTGAAACCGGCACAAATGCGCGACGTCGTCGTCGGGGAATTGACCGAGCGCAAAGGCTTCGCATCCGATGGCTCGGGCGGCGAGCGCTAATGCTTGCCAGGCGTGCCCTATGTCGTGCAAGCAGTACCGATAGGCCCGATCACGGTACTTCCATGCCTCGCGCCACGACCTTCGCGCTAAGACGTATCAACCACAGGCCGTGCGACGGGTGATGATCCCGAAGACCGGCGGCGGCGAACGGCCACTGGGAATCCCGACTATACGGGATCGGGTGGTGCAGACAGCCGCCAAGCTGATACTGGAACCGATCTTTGAAGCGGACCTCGATCCGAATGCCTATGGCTATCGGCCGAAGCGGAGCGCGCAAGAAGCAAATCAGAAAGTACACAAGCTACTCTGTGAAGGCTACGAAGATGTGGTCGACGCCGATCTGTCGAAGTACTTTGGTTCCATTCCACACTCCGAACTTATGCAATGCGTGGCTCGGAGAATTGTCGATCGGGATATGCTGCGTCTCATCAAGATGTGGTTGAAGGTCCCGGTTGAGGAGCGGAATGAAAACGGGAAACCGCGGGTCAGCGGTGGGAAGGGAAGCACCTGGGGAACCCCACAAGGTGGCGTCATCAGTCCCTTGCTCGCCAACCTGTATATGAACCGTTTTCTAAAGTATTGGCGGATCACCGGGCGGAGTGAAGTTTTCCGAGCCCGGGTAGTCACCTACGCTGACGATTTCGTGATTCTCAGTCGCGGTTGCGCGGCAGAGGCGCTGAATTGGACGCGGGGTGTGATGACCCGGATCGGACTCACGCTGAACGAAGCGAAGACCAGCATCAAGCAAGCACGGAGAGAGCGGTTTGATTTTCTGGGATACACCTTCGGGCCGCATCGCCTTCGGAAGACCGGCATCGCGTATCTCGGGGCGAGTCCGTCGAAGAAGAGCGTTTCCAGGCTGCGACAGAAAGTGGGAGACCTGCTGGTGCGCCAGAATGTGACACCGTGGCCGGATGTGCGAGATCAGCTCAACAGGATTCTGCGGGGCTGGTCGAACTACTTCGGTTATGGGACGCGGCTGATGGCTTATCGGGCGGTCGATCATTACGTCTATGACCGCGTGCGGCACTTTCTGCGGCATCGCCACAAGGTGTCCTCGAGCGGCTACACCATATTCTCGGACGCGGTCGTGTTCGGGAAGTTGGGAGTGCTGCGGTTGCGGGATGTTCATCTTGGGCGACTTCCGTGAGCCTGTGGTGAAGTCTGTCGGAAAGCCGGATGCTCGAAACGGGCATGTCCGGTTTGATGAGCGGGGAAGGGAAACCACCGGCTGCCAGTAGGTCCCGGTCAAGCGCTCTTCCTCGACTCTACGCCGAGAAATGATACGGCTCCGCGCAGCCGACAAATCGGGAAAGGACTTGTCGTAAGGCTCAAATTCACGATAGGCCAAGCGGAAGCAGTTGGCGGCCGCCGGCGGGCAACACGCGGCGGCAGGTGAAGCTTCGCCAAATGCACGCCGTTTTGCGCATTTCAGTCCGAGTTGCGCCGTCTCCGTTCTCTTCTGAATGCCCGAACGTTTCGGGTGGAGTATCCAGGCTCAACCCACAAGTGGCGCGACGCCTGCTATAGAGAACTGGATATATTTATGCCCGAAAACGCCCGAGTCGAGATCGAAGAGCTGCAGAATGCAATATTTCGGAATGTCAATTTCTCCTACATCGCCACAGACGAGAAGGGCATAATCCAGATTTTTAACGCCGGCGCCGAGCGCATGCTGGGCTATGCGGCCAGCGAGGTGGTGGGGAAGATCACCCCCGCCGAACTTTCCGATCCTGATCGTGCGCGCCCAGGCGTTGAGCATCGAATTCAACACCCCCATTGCGCCCGGTTTCGAAGCACTGGTTTTCAAGGCCTCGCGCGGGATCGAAGATAACTATGAAATGACGAAGGTACGGAAGGATGGAAGCCGGTTCCCGGCAATCGTGTCCGTAACGGCGCTGCACGACGACGTGGGCACCTCCTTTTGGCGAATCGATAGGAGTTAGCTTTGGAAGCATAGAAAAAAACAATTTGATCTTTCTCCGTGGCCGCCTTACCATCAACGAGGCTTGCGATTGATTCTGGGCCTAGGGGTTATTGCGTACCGATAAAACGAGTCGTCGCTACGACTCGAACACCGTTGGTTGAGGCCACGTCCATCGACCCTGGCCATAAGCGATGGGTTCGACGGCGGCGAGACTTGTCCTGGACGTCGCTGACTAAGTTGTCTGAAAGGTATGGAAATATGCTGCTGCAAGCACGATTGAAGGGCGTAGGCCTCGCTTGTTTCCTGATCTTGGCGGCACTTCCGCGCCTCGCGGGACAGGGCGCCACCGCTACAATCCAAGGGACTGTCACCGACACGACCGGTGCCGTCATACCGGAGGCATCGATCCAGATTAAGAACGTCGGAACCGGCGCGATCCTCAATTCACAGTCTGATCCGCAAGGACGGTTTGGCGTTCCGGACTTGGGCGTCGGCAATTACGAAGCTCAAGCGTCAAAAATGGGTTTTCAGACCGTTGTCCGAAAGGGAATCACGCTGACAGTTGGCGGAGAAGCGGTGATCGACTTTTCCCTTCCGGTTGGGCAATCCCAGCAGACAGTCACTGTCGATGCGGAAGTCACACAGGTCGAGACGACGAACGCGAGCGTAGGTTCGTTGACAGACCAACGGCAAATGTCTGAGCTACCCCTCAACGGACGAAACTTCGAGCAGTTAATCCTGTTAGCGCCAGGCGTGCAGTCGATCACAGCCTATAGCCCGTCGGCCTTTCAGGGCAGAGCGCCCGAATACTCGATAGCGGGAGGAAGGCCCACGGGGCAGGCAATTCTGTTGGACGACGAAACTCTCCAGAACTTCTGGAATAAAGGTATGGGCTCCATCACCGGCACCTCACTCGGAATCGAAGCCATCGGGGAGTTTCAAACCCTCACTGACACATACGGTGCCCAGTACGGCGGGAACGGAGCGGTTATTAATTCAGTGAGCAAATCGGGAACCAATAGCTTTCACGGTTCCGCCTATGACTTTTTGCGTAACAGCGCTCTGGACGCGCGAAATTTCTTCGATCCTCACACGATTCCGGCTTTCCGCAGAAATCAATTCGGCGGCAGTATCGGAGGGCCGATCAAGAAAGACAAAACCTTCTTCTTTGTAAATTATGAGGGGCTTCAACAGTTGCTTGGAGAGACTAAAGTTGCAACGGTGCCTGCCTGCAATGTTCCTGGCGTGTGCACGATAACGGCCACGAACCCGGCTACAGCGCAAGCGATCGCCCAGACTTTAGCTATCTTCCCCGCACCCACGAGCCTCATCAGCAGCAGCCTCGGACACGCGACGGAGGTTGCGAATCAGACGTCACATGAAAATTACGTCTTGGGGCGCTTCGACTACAACATCTCTGAAAAGGATTCGCTGTTCGTTCGCTACGTGTCGGATAAAGCGGATTTGATCGAGCCCTTCGCGGGCGGCGGCACAGGAAGTGGATTTCTGGATAATTGGCCAGAACAGGACGCTTCGCACGCCCAGTTTGCAACCGTGGAAGAGCGGCGAATTTTTACTCCGACTCTAGTGAATGTATTGCGCGTGAGCTTCTCGCGTCCCGGAACAAGCGCGTACGAGCTTGCGTCCGTGCCAGTGCTTCAGTTCTTCCCAGGAGCCGGCCGGCAGGACGGTCAAGTCACGATTACCGGACTTTCCGGACTTGGCGGGGACACCTTCGATCCCTTCGTCATGATCCAAAACCGATACACGGAAGCTGACGACGTGTTATGGACGCGTGGAGCGCATAGCATCAGGTTCGGCATCTCAGCGTCCAGGCTGCAGTCCAACACCGACGACCAGTTTCGCGCGGGTGGCACGTACTCGTTCCAGAGCCTGCCGCTATTCCTCGCGGGCCAAGCGTTCACCTTCACGGGAATACCGCTGGTACAGCCAAGCGGCCAACCGGCCTACGCCAACCGCGATTGGCGAAATGTAGAGCTCACGCCGTATATTCAAGACGATTGGAAGGTGACGTCTAAGTTGACGGTCAATCTCGGACTGCGGTACGAGTTTTATACAAATCCTCACGACCAACACAATCAGCTCTTCGCAGTCACCAATTTCCTAACGTCGACCGGATTTACGCAAGTGCCGAACACCTTCGCATCGAACCCGACCACAAAGAATTTCGACCCGCGATTTGGAATTGCGTACGATCCATTCGCCGACCACAAGACTTCGATTCGCGCCGGCTTCGGAATTTTCCACGAGCTCGTTCTTCCCGCCACCTTTTTCCCCTCGGCCGTATCATCTCCTCCGTGGAACACCGTGCTGGTGTCGAGTCCAACGTATCCAAATCCACTGGGTGCAGCCGCTTCTTATAAGCCGACGCAAAGCCCGGGATTTGACTGGAACATGAACACGACTCCCTACATGATTCAGTACAACATCAACGTTCAGCGGGAGGTGTCGCAGGGCACGGTCCTAAATGTTGGTTATGTCGGATCACATGGCGTCCATCTGTTGACCGAAGTGGAAATGAATCCGCCGATCCCCACGATTGACTCGAGTGGCGTCTACCATTTTGCGCAGTTGATTAACGGCGCGATTGTCACAAACCCGCGCCTCAACCCAAATCTGAGCATCTTCCCGCAAATTTCCGCGTTGGCCACATCGGACTACAATGCTCTGCAAGCAAGTCTCAACCGAAGGTTGACCCGCAACGTCCAGGCCCAGGTGTCGTATACATACTCCAAATGCATCAGTGACGGCGAATACGGCCTTGGTTCCTTCGCCAGCAACGCGCCAGCTAGTTTTGAAAACCCTTATAATTTCGGGATCGACCGGGGACCCTGCAGCTATGACATTACGCAGACACTCCGCGTCAACGCTCTGGTCGCGTTGCCCTTCCATGGGAATCGACTCGTGGAAGGCTGGCAACTGAGCGGAATCGAAAGTGCGAACACGGGAACTCCGTTCACCATAGAGACGGGGTTCGATCAAGTCGGTCTACAGGGCGGCGATACTCCGCGGCCAAATTATATAGCGGGCTGTAACCCGACGTCAGTACCTGGCGGCCAATCGGTCAGTGAGTGGTACAATCCGGCGTGCTACTCGCTTGAAGCACCCGGGACCTTGGGCAACGTCGGAAGGGATACGGTGCGAGGACCCAATTTCGTCGACACCGATTTTGCGGTGCTGAAAAGTACTAAAATTCGCGAATCGCTCAATCTTCAGTTCCGCGCCGAAATCTTCAACTTGTTCAACCATCCTGAGTTTGCCATCCCCGGTATCACGCTTTACACGCAGGGGGCAAACGGGACTGGGAGTCCAAATCCTAACGCAGGCCGCATTGTGAGCACCGTCAACAACGCCGGCCGGCAAATACAGTTTGCTTTGAAGCTCGTATTCTGATCCAGGTAAGTGGAGAGTTCGGCTTCCAAAATGAGAAGAACCTGTGATTGGAGATTCCGATGATTAAAGTACTAGTAAGCATTACGCTACTCGGCACCACGGCACTCGCAGCAGATACATCTGCCCCGCAGGTTACGTTCGCGAAGGACGTGATGCCAATTCTCCAGGCCAATTGCCAGGAATGTCACCGGCCCGGGCAAGCAGCGCCGATTTCCTTACTGACTTACGAAAACGCCCGTCCATGGGCGAAGGCAATGAAGGCCGCAGTGCTGTCGCGGAAAATGCCGCCGTGGTTTGCCGATCCGCAGTATGGTCACTTCAAGAACGATCGATCCTTGAAACAAGGTGACATCGAGACGATCGTGAAGTGGGCCGATAGCGGCGCGCCGCTCGGCGATCCTAAGGATGCACCGACCGCCATCCAGTGGCCGGAAGGCGGCTGGCAGGTCAATCCGGACGTGGTTGGGGGGTCCGGTCTACAACGTCCCGGCCAAGGCGATCGTCGAATGGACCTGGGTGCCGGTCCCCAGCGGCTTCACCAAGGATATGTGGGTGACTTCGGTTGAAGTCAAAACCGAAACGCCGCAGGTGACGCATCATATCTGCCTGTCTTTCCGGCCACACACTCCCGACGTTCAATACGGCGTCGCTCAAATACAACGGCAAAACATCGATCGCGATTCGGAAGGAGTCGAAACGCGCGAGTCTATTGAGCGCAGCAAACAACGTGGCCACGCTGCTCGGACGGGTCCCACCGCTGCCGCCCAGGCTGGAGGCCCCGGAGGCATCGAGGAGTGTTATGAGCCCGGACGCCCGGCGGCCGATTTCCGCGTCCACAATGCCGCCAAATTGATACCGGCTGGAACCGACATCTGGGTGAACCTGCATTACACTCCGAATGGAACGCCCATTACTGACCACGTCCAAATCGGGTTCACCGTTGCGAAACAGGCGCCGGAGCGCCGTTACCTCGCGATGAGCACCAGCTCCTCGATCATCGCATCCGCTTTGCGCTGTACTCGGGATCGTTCGAGAAGATGTCCGGCCACGTGGAAGCGGACGAAACTTTCATCGGTGGCAAGGCGCGGAACATGCACGTCGCGCAACGCCAGCGCCGCATCACTGGCACCGGAACTAAGGACAAGGTTCCGGTCATGGGCATTCTGGAGCGTGGCAAGGACGGCAAGAGCCGCGTTCGTACTTCGGTCGTCCCTAATCGCAAGAAGCACGCGCTACAGGGCGAAGTCCGCAAGAACGTCGCCGCGGGCTCTGCGCTGTATACCGATTTCCTGCTCTCATACGAGGGCTTGGCCGGGGACTACGCGCACAAGGTCGTGGATCACGCCGTAGAGTACGTGAATGGCAACGTGCATACCGGCGGCAGCAGCCCGTGCGGCGGCCCAAGCTGGGGGCTTGGCTCGGGACCATCGACCAGATCCTGGAAGCCGACAAGGCGGAAGGCAAAAAGCAGCGCCACACAGCCAAACGGATTTTCGAGCGGCTGCGCGACGAGCATGACTACACGGGCGGCTAGGGCCACAGCACCGTAATGCTTCAACACGTCGCGGTACAGCGGATTGAGCGTGGCCTCGTAGATGTCGGGCGTGAGCACGCCTTCGCGGAGATTATCGAGCACAACGACGCGTGTCACGCCACCCAATCGGCGAAACGCTTTCTCGTGGAGCTCGGCCCAGACGCGTGAGCTGGAGCGGAACACCAGCAATCGAACCGATTTTCGGCTGTGGCCCAGCGTCAGCACGAACAGACGCGTGCGCCGGTACTTGCCACTCTCCGGGTCGCGCACCATGGGGCCCGAACCATAATCGACTTGCGATTCTTCGCCAGGCGCAGTCTCAATCACCACGCGAGCTTCCGGTCGCGGCGATCCGCGGAGCTTGTTTACGAAGCGCTTGACGCTTTGATAGCCGGCCGTGAAGCCGTGACCATCGACCAGATCCTGCCAGATCGCCATCGCGTTCCGGCCGCGCGACAACCCCAGCTCGATCGCTTCGCGGTAAGGCTCGCTGGCGCTCGAAGCGGGACTGCGGCCCGGCTGTGGCTCGGGTGCCGTTCGACCGCCGGATTCCACCCCAAAGTCGGTGGTCACCTCTATGGCCGGTTTTGCGGGCGTACGTCCCCACCCGCCCGGCGGCCGCACGGCGATTCCGGCAGCTTTGAGATAGCGGGCCGCAGTTTCGCGACGAATCCTGGTCGCTTGTTGAATGCGCCGCAGCGACCATCCCAGCCGCCCCAACGCGATGACTTGCTGTTTCTTTTCTTCGCTCAAGACATTCACTCGACGGAGGGTATACCTCCGTCATCGCTCATGTCCTGGGCTTAGCTCCGTTGGCCGCTTTTCAGGTGACCCGCATTGGCCGCTTTTGGGTCATCCCCGAGGGCACCTCGAAATCATAGACGGCACTCTCTGGCCCTGTCATTTTCATGAACGCGCCGGTGAGCTTCTGATTCCGGATCTGCAAGCACGAGTAACTCTAATGGATAAGAACAACAAGGTTATCGCCCACTTGGGCGATGGACACCTGACGCCTCAGCAGTTTCGCGAAGCACGGCTAAAATCGCGATCGGAGTTCACGCCGGGGCAATTCATTACGCCGCACAGTGCAATCTTCGACCATGCTGGAAACATCTTTGTTGTTGAATGGGTCGAAGTGGGCCGCGTCACCAAGCTCCGGAAAGTCGCCTGATTCAACACCCATTTCCTGTATTGGGTTGGGAAGTCGTGCTTGGCGCACACAACCCAATGATGCTACTCCGTCGGACGAATATGACAAAGGTCAGCTGATTGACGAAGTGTCAAGGTAGTCCACAACTGTAATTGCAGAGCGGAACAGTCGCTAACCGTTCACTTTGACGATCTGTCGAGCGTCTCGGTCCAAGTGACCATCATTTCGTCTTCGCTCCGGTCGCCCCAGCGGATCGCTTTTGCTGGGTCCGGATTGGAGCGATTGTTAGCGCTATTGTCATAATGGAATGTCACAACCAAGCGGCTACCCTTTTCGATCAAAACCGGCTCCTTGAACCGGTATTGTAGCTGCCAATTGAAATCGTAACGAGGCACAGACATTAGGATCTCTTTGCGGCCGTCGGAATGCACCAACTACGAGACGCTACCATTTTAGCTAAGTAGCCCGCAGCCCTCTCGGCCGTCATTCCTCAACACGGCGGGATTAAGCGCCATTGACAGCAGGGCTGGCCCGCTTCAATACCTTTTTCGGATCGAGCTTCTTGTCCATGATGACGGCGAACCAAGGTTGCATCATCTCCTCCCAACTCTGATTTCCATAGTAGACGGTGCGACTGGGATCCGGATTGTATTTGTTATTGGGCGAGTTATCGTAGTGCGCTCGTCCGACTAGCTTTGTTCCCTTTGGGATTTTGATTGGCTGTGCTAGCTCATATCCAAGCTGCCAATTGAAGTCATAGTGGGAAACGCTCAGAATGGTCTCTTTTCGGCCGTCGGGAAATTCGAGCGTGTAGCTCATATCTTTTCCCCGCACGTGCATGTGCGGCTGCATCCAGACAATCTCGCAATCTTCCTCGAATGTCGCTTCGGCCGTTGGACTCTCCCAGTTCGAATTATTTGGAGGAATCGCGAAGGAATCCGCGTCGGTCGGCGACGAGATCGCGAATGTCATATAGCGGCGCTGCGGTTCTCTCTTGGCGATCGTGAATCCAAGCTTGCTGTGATCGAGCACTTCAGTGCCGTTCGGTGTGTAATGCATGCTGAAGACGATATCGGTTCCCGCCGGAACCAGCTTACCGGCCCCGTATATGCGGTAGTCAAATGCGGATATGCCAGGCACGTAGCTTGCCTCAATCGTAATCGTACCAACACGCTGATTGGCGCTGCCCGCAAAGGGCGCCTTCTCGCCTTTTTTCTTTGGAAATGCGCTCCCGCTTTCATCCCGTGGGATGATGGCCCATTCGGGCTTGAAGTATTGAACGTCCGGAGTGTGCGGACGGAATAGAACGCCGAAGTGATGAATCACGTCAGGGTGATCCGGCAGGATTTCCATTGACGTAATCCAGGTGTCTTCTTTAAAAGGGCTGGGGATCGTTATGTCTGTCCATTCAACTACTCCCTTGGCCGGCACTCTAAACTCGGGCATGTCTACGACGACATCAGGCTTGATTTGCCAGCCTTTCTCCGGCCATACGACCGCAGCCGGGGCGTCCTTCGCATCGCCCTCCAACGCGCCGGTATCGGCCCACTGCGAGATGACGTCGATGTCGGACTGCGCTAGGGTGCGATTGTTCCGGAAGTGGCCAATGCCAGGATCTGCAAACCATGGCGGCATTTTCCGCGAGGCTACAGCCGCCTTCATTGCCTTCGCCCACGGTCGCGTCGACTTATAGTCAAGGAACGACATCGGGGCGATTTGATTAGGCCGATGGCACGACTGGCAATTCTTCTGAAGGATAGGCAATACGTCCTTGTTAAAAGTCGTTGGCGGTCCGAGGTCGGCCGCTGCAACCGAAAGAGTTACTGCGATGAAGAGGGCACAATACTTCACGATTCACCTCGATTCTAGAATATTCCTGATAGCCGGTCGATCCAGCCGATTAGTGCGCGGAGTTGTCGCGAATACCAACTGGCCAACCGCGGTCCCGGGGTTCCGTGAACCTTGTCGGCACCTGAAAGTATCACGTGGGCGATGGCCAAGGTCGGTCCTTGATTCGAGCGTGGAGAATGAACTCGGCCTGATATCGCTACTTTCATGTGGCTACTCCGAGAATATTATCCAAGATCACGAACCGGAACATCCCAATATGCGGTATTCACCACGCCCAGTCGTTGGAATTGGACCCACACTCGATAGTTACGCGCCCGCGGAAAGTAGACGTTAAATTGCATCTGTGGACCGCCATCTGCAATGAAAGGGTGCGTGTGCATAAGGTCGACCAGGTCGTCGCTCGCAGCCAGCATGTGTGCCCAGGCGCCGAGATACTTTTCTAGTCCAGCACCGGGCTCCAGCTTAAAAAACATCATCGTTTTTGTGCCGGCTATTGGCTCTGGCGGATCTGTCTCGAGCGACACCTGCATGTTGCCCGCGTTTTTCGTGGAGTAGTCACGATTTAGCGGCGGTGTCGTTTGTGAGCCGCCGGCGACGATGATCGTCTTAGCTATGAGCTGTGGGGTCGCACCATCGGGATAAAAATCGCCGAGGATCCGATATAGACCAGGTCTGGGGAACGCGAGGGTGTATCGGAACTTCCCGTCCAGGCCGAAAATCGGATGATCGTGAAGGAAGAATTCCAGGTCCTGGCTAACAACGAACATGTGAAATAGCTTTTCGTGAACGATTTGAAAATGCTCGATGATTTTACTATTCTCCGGGTCGAGCACGCTAAATTCCAGCTCTACATTTTCACCTGGTTTAACGCCTCGCGGCGTGATCGTGAGCTCCATCGGGAATTCTACCGGATCCGGAATTCCGGATCTCAGCTTCATGCCGCAACGAGGGCATACGCCTTCCACGTTGGATCGCACCTCTGGATCCATCGGACACTGGTAAACGACATCTTGCGCCCAAACGTGGCCGGCCATAGCTGTCCCCAGTGCCCCCAAAAACTGAGCGCGGGTCAATAAATTAGCCATCGTGTCCACCTCCCGTATGTTGTGGCGCTTCTGAAGTATTCATTTTAGATTCGTTGTTCGGCCTTGCATAAGACCGACAGGGCGCTTGGGAGCCGGCGGCACATTCGCGGCAGGAATCAGGCCTAAACGCACCGTAGGAGGGGCACCGCGCAGTAGAGTACCCGAAGGCAAATCAAGTGGTGTTCTCAGAAGGAATGGGTGATTAAACTTCAACTTATAGTTCTGTATCCACAACAACGGATAGACGCCGCCGTCAGGAAGCTGAGCCGTTAGTTGAAAGGAAGTGTCATCGGGAGCCTGGTCCAACCATAATCCGCCTAGGCTCATCGGCTCACGAAGCTTCGTCTCCCCTTGAATGACGACTTGGTCGGATAAGGAGGGTGGCACCTGCGATTCCGAAGAGCGCGTCGACGGCATGGGGAGATCCTTCGGTTCACCTTCGGGTGCGCCACCTTCCTCCCAGTCGACGATCAATTCAAGTTGTTCCGGAGTGAGGCCCTGGTCATCCCGAAAATCGCCAAAGCCTTTCACCGCACCCCACGGAGGCATGCGCCTCTGAAGCGTCTCCTCGCCGATCGCTTTCGCCCACGGGCGTGCGTCCTGGTAAGTTGTGAGAGAAAACGCTTGCCCGCCGTCGCGGTGACACGAGTTGCAGTGGGCGTTAAAAAGACGGATGATCTCGCGGTCGAATGTAATTTTGGTGGTGATCACATCATGACCGGGAGCTTGTACGCTCGCGATAGTCAGCAGCGCGAGATACCCGGTCCTAAAGACCACTTTCCTCGTGACGGTTCTGAAACGGATTACGCCAACAGGGTTGATCCGGCCCGGTGAAGGACGTCCAGGCTGTGGGTGAAGGAATGTTCTAGCGGGGACTAAAGAGGCCATTGCACGTCTCAGCATTAGTTTTCCGTCATTCATTCTTCGCCCGGAGTAGTGTCAATCGACTCAAGCCTCGCACCGCCACGCGGAACAGTCAAATAGAAAATTTGGTCCGTGTAATAGGGCGCGTCTATCAATCGTGGCAATTCTGTGCCCAGAAAGCGCATCGGCGCAATTTCATCGCAGCAGCTTCGATCGTGACGGCCGTCGGGTAGACATATTCGGCCTAATGAGCAGGCCCCCATATTGAAGAAGATTAAACGAGTGATACGATCTCGCCCGAGCGGTGCGCGGCATCTCAAATTTGCCTGGCGGCGGAGGCGGGACCTTTAGCTGCGGCTCGCATCGCGCGACTTTGTTTCAGCAACCCGCCATCCAGATAGAACCACGCTGCTGGCCGATAGGTACTTCCTATTTGACCAACGCGTCAGGAAGAGGCACGCTAACATTGAGCCTGATGAAAACGAAACCCTGGGACCCGCAGCGCGGCCTCTCTATTGTCACGGAATTACAACACCTTCCCGGGTCTTTGCTGCCTATCTTGCACGCCCTGCAGAACGAGTTCGGATACATCGATAAAGCCGTCGTCCCGATCGTGGCTAATGCGCTCAATCTTTCACAGGCGGAGATCCACGGCGTCATCAGTTTTTACCATGATTTTCGAACCGCTCCGCCCGGAGATCACGTACTCAAGATGTGCCGTGCCGAGGCCTGCCAGTCCATGGGTTGCGAGGCTCTGATCCGCCACGTCGAAAATCTTTGCGATGTGAAACTCGGGCAAACGACGCGTGATGGCACACTGACCGTCGAGCCCGTCTTTTGTTTGGGAAACTGCGCACTTTCTCCCGCCCTTATGCTGGACGGGGAACCCTACGGCAGAGTCTCGAAGGACGTCTTAGACTGCCTGGTCGATGGCATCCGGAGGCACCTGTGACCGTCTACGTCCCGCGTGATTCTTCGTCCCTCTCGGTAGGCGCGGAAGCAGTCGCTCAGGCGATTTCCGGATGCCGGCCCGACGTGGCCGTCGTACGAAACGGATCTCGCGGGATGTATTGGCTGGAGCCGATGATAGAAGTCGAAACGTCGAGCGCACGAATCGCCTACGGCCCCGTTTCGGCGGCCGCGATTCCAGAACTGTTGGCGCGCGGTCTTCTCAAGGGCACGTCTCATCCTCTTTGTTTGGGGCCGACCGAAGAAATTCCCTATTTGAAGCAACAGGAGCGCCTGACCTTTGCGCGATGCGGCATCACGGATCCGCTGTCGCTTCCCGACTACGCGGACCACGGCGGCGGCTTTCGCGGGCTCGAACGCGCTTTGACTCTATCGCCTGATGCCATTGTCCAGGTGGTGATCGACTCGGGATTGCGAGGCCGCGGGGGAGCGGGATTTCCGACCGGTATCAAGTGGCGCACTGCACTTCGCGCCGTGGCCGACCAGAAGTACATCGTCTGCAACGCCGACGAAGGCGATAGCGGAACGTTTGCCGATCGCATGATCATGGAAGGCGATCCGTTTGTACTGATCGAAGGCATGATCATTGCGGGCTTAGCGGTAGGCGCCAACCAAGGCTACATCTACGTCCGCTCCGAGTATCCGCACGCTTTCCGTACGCTCCAGCGGGCCGTCGGGATCGCGCGCGAAAACGGTTATCTGGGCAACGACATCCGCGACAGCGGCAAGAGATTCGACGTCGAGGTCCGCCTCGGAGCGGGAGCCTATATTTGTGGCGAAGAGACGTCGCTGCTCGAAAGCCTGGAGGGAAAACGAGGCCAGATCCGCTACAAGCCTCCGCTTCCTGCGATCGAAGGTCTATTCGGTAAGCCCACTGTTGTGAATAACGTGATCTCACTCGCCACGGTGCCTATCATTTTGGATAAGGGCGCCGATTTCTATCGTGAGTTCGGCGTGGGTAGGTCGCGTGGCACCTTGACGATCCAACTTGCGGGCAACGTTAAGCATGGAGGCCTGGTCGAGAAAGCATTTGGATTGACGCTGCGCGAAGCCATCTATGATTTTGGCGGAGGTACCGCGAGCGGACGGCCTGTCCGGGCCGTGCAAGTGGGCGGACCTCTGGGCGCGTATTTCCCGGAATCTCTACTGGATACGCCGCTCGATTACGAGTCGTTCACCGCGAAAAAAGGGCTGCTTGGCCACGGCGGTATCGTGGTTTTTGACGATACTGTCGATCTTGCTAAGCAGGCTCGTTTTGCGATGGAATTCTGCGCGATCGAGAGTTGCGGAAAATGCACACCGTGCCGGATCGGATCGACGCGGGGGGTCGAAGTGATCGACCGTATTATTGGAAGTCAGGATCGCGCTCGCAATCTTGAATTGTTGGATGATTTGTGTGAACTGATGTTGGACGGATCGCTCTGTGCGTTGGGAGGATTGACGCCGTATCCTGTCTTGAGTGCGATGCGGTATTTTCCCGAGGACTTTTGGAAACCAAGGGCCTCACAATAAGTAGGTGAACGAAATGGCACTTCTCCACGAAATCGATTGGGGTACGCCCGCATCCGCGGGCAACGGCCGCATCGGGCTCGAAATTGACGGAAAGCCGGTCACGGTTCCTACCGGTACGTCAATCATGCGCGCGGCCGTCGAGGCTGGAGTCCAAGTCCCCAAACTGTGTGCGACCGATAACGTGAAGGCGTTCGGATCCTGCCGGCTGTGTCTGGTGGAAATCGAAGGACGGCGCGGGACGCCGGCATCGTGCACCACTTTGGTCGAAGCCGGCATGCGGGTGCATACGCAGTCGCCGAAGCTCGCAAAACTCCGCCGTGGCATCATGGAGCTCTACATTTCAGACCATCCGCTCGATTGTTTAACGTGTGCGGCCAACGGGAATTGCGAGCTTCAGGACATGGCCGGCGTGGTTGGGCTACGGGACGTCCGCTATGGCTATGATGGAGAAAAACACTTCAAAGAGGCCGAAAAGGACGAGTCCAATCCGTATTTTACGTTCGACCCGGGCAAGTGCATCGTGTGCTCACGCTGCGTCCGCGCATGTGAGGAAGTCCAGGGCACCTTTGCGCTGACTATTGATGGACGCGGGTTTTCGTCGAAAGTTTCCGCGGGCGACAGGCCGTTCCTCGAATCGGAATGCGTTTCTTGCGGAGCGTGCGTCCAGGCGTGCCCGACGGCCACACTGATCGAAAAGAGCGTCATTGAAAAAGGTCAGGCGGAACACAGCGTCGTCACGACGTGTGCGTACTGCGGGGTTGGCTGCTCGTTCAAGGCGGAAATGCAGGGCAGCAACGTCGTCCGCATGGTGCCTCATAAGGATGGCAAAGCCAACCACGGGCATTCCTGCGTGAAAGGCCGTTTCGCCTGGGGCTACGCAACCCATCAAGACCGCATTCTTAAGCCGATGATTCGCGCGAGGATCATCGACCCGTGGCAGGAAGTGAGCTGGGAGGAAGCCATCGCCTACGCCGCCGGTGAATTCAAGCGGATTCAGGCTAAGTTCGGCCGAGATTCGATTGGCGGCATCACTTCGTCGCGCTGCACGAACGAGGAAACCTATTTAGTCCAGAAGATGGTCCGGGCGGCGTTCGGCAATAACAACGTCGATACGTGTGCGCGCGTTTGCCATTCACCCACGGGTTACGGGCTCAAGACGACGTTCGGAACGTCGGCCGGAACTCAGGATTTCGATTCGGTGGAAGAAGCCGACGTGATCATGATCATCGGCGCGAACCCCACGGATGCACACCCGGTGTTCGCGTCTCAGATGAAACGAAGGTTACGCGAGGGCGCGCGTTTGATCGTAGTCGATCCGCGCCGGACGGATTTGGTGAGGTCTCCGCACGTGCAAGCGGAATATCACCTGCCGCTCGAGCCGGGCACGAATGTCGCAATTATTAACGCAATGGCACATGTCGTTGTCACCGAGAGATTGGTGGCCGAGGAGTTTATAAAAGAACGCTGCGACCTGGCGGCGTTCGAACGCTGGCGGGAGTTTATCGCTGAGGAACGGAATTCGCCCGAAGCCGTGGAGATTGTCAGCGGAGTTTCGAGCACCCTCATTCGAGGAGCAGCGCGGCTTTATGCGAGCGGCGGCAACGGCGCGATTTACTACGGTCTTGGTGTCACGGAGCACAGCCAAGGCTCGACGATGGTGATCGGGATGGCCAATCTCGCGATGGCCACCGGCAATCTCGGCCGACGGGGCGTTGGCGTGAACCCGTTGCGCGGCCAGAATAATGTGCAGGGATCCTGTGATATGGGCTCGTTCCCGCATGAATTCTCGGGCTATCGCCACGTATCGGAGGACGCTACCCGCCAGATGTTCGAGGCTGACTGGAATGTAACGCTCCAGGGGGAACCCGGCCTCCGCATCCCCAATATGATCGACGCGGCGATTGAAGGAACATTCAAAGGCCTCTATGTCCAGGGCGAGGATATCGCTCAATCCGATCCGAACACGCAACACATCACGGCCGGTCTGTCGGCCATGGAGTGCGTAGTGGTGCAGGATCTGTTCCTCAATGAGACGGCCAGCTTCGCCCATGTATTTCTTCCGGGCTCCTCCTTCCTCGAAAAGGACGGAACCTTTACCAATGCGGAGCGTCGCATCAGCCGGGTGCGCAAGGTGATGCCGCCGACAGCGGGAATGGCCGACTGGGAAACGACGATGGCGCTCTCGGCCGCCCTGGGTTATCCCATGAACTACTCGCATCCATCGGAGATCATGGACGAGATTGCGCGGCTCACGCCAACTTTCGCAGGAGTCAGTTACCAGAAGCTCGACGAGCTCGGCAGCGTCCAATGGCCGTGCAATGAGAGTGCGCCGGAAGGCACGCCGATCATGCACGTCGGAAAGTTCGTGCGCGGGAAAGGTCAGTTCGTCGTTACTGAATTTATTCCCACCGACGAGCGCACCTCGAATCGGTTCCCGCTGATCCTCACCACGGGCCGCATCCTATCGCAATACAACGTGGGCGCACAAACGCGCCGGACGCCAAACAACACCTGGCACCACGAAGATGTTTTGGATATCCATCCGCTTGACGCCGAGAACCGCGGCATTCGAGACGGCGACTTGATCTCGCTGGCCAGCCGGGAAGGGGAAATCACGTTGCCCGCCCGAATTTCGGAGCGCATGCAGCCTGGCGTGGTATACACCACGTTCCATCATGCAATGACGGGCGCGAACGTGGTGACCACCGACTATTCCGACTGGGCCACAAACTGTCCCGAATACAAAGTCACGGCCGTCCAGGTAAAGCTGGCGAAACGCCCTTCGGAATGGCAGGAGCAGTACCAGGAAGTAAAGCGAATGACGACCCAAATTGCGGAGGAGATCGACGTTACACGCCCATGAATTCCGAGCATATGATTCACATGGCGAATCAGATCGCTCTTAATTTCGCGGCGTATCCGCACGAGGAAGCCGTCGCCAATGTGGCAGATCACCTCCAGAAATTCTGGGAGCGCCGGATGCGGCAGCAAATTCGGGAGTACACCGCAAGCGGTGGGCGTGGCCTTCATGAACTGGTCGTGGAAGCAGTGGAGCGGCTCCGTTGAACGAGTTGGACGCTTCGCATATCTCTTCTGGCCGAGTCAGATGAGGCGCGTTATGGCTGTGCCTGAAGCCGCGTCGTGTTCCGCAAACGAGCCTCCCCCGCGTAAACATTGAAGCGGCGGTCGCGCAGAAAACCGATGAGCGTCACGTTGAAGCGTCGAGCGGTCTCGATCGCGAGACTCGATGGTGCGCCAATCGCGGCGATAACGGGAATTCCGGCCATGACCGCCTTCTGCACCAGCTCAAAGCTTATGCGCCCGCTCAACATCAGGATGTGATCGCTCAGCGGTACTCGGTTTTCTAAAAATGCCGCGCCAATCAGTTTATCGACCGCGTTATGGCGACCGACGTCTTCACGTGTGCTTAACGCTTTTCCCGCCGCATTGAAGAGTCCGGCAGCGTGCAATCCGCCCGTGCGTTCAAAAATCGCCTGCACCCGGCGAAGCTCGTTCGGTAAATGGTGGAGACTAGCGGCATCGATGAGCGGCTGTCCCGAAGGCAAACAGCGGCAGCCGGCAATTCTGAGAGAGTCGATCGAGGCCTTGCCGCAAACGCCACAACTTGAGGTCAAGTAAAAGTTGCGGGCCAAAGAGTCCCTGTCGATTTCGACGCCGGGGGCAAGCGCGATCGTAATCGTCCCGCGCCAATCCTCCCGAATATTCGCAATCTGGCTGGGTTGCTGGAGCAAACCTTCGGTAAACAAGAATCCCGCCGCGAGGTCGCGATCATGCCCCGGAGTTCGCATGGTGATGACCAGATCCCGATCATCTAAACGGATCTGAAGGGGTTCTTCAACGGCAACATAGTCTTGATCTGCCGTAATGTAACGATCTTCAATTTTCTGAACCGGAACAGTGACAATGGTACCCTTCATTTGAATTCCTTGGACTCACTCGCGCTTTCAGCCCATTATGCGCTCCGCTTGCGGACTATGGCCATGGCCACCTGGCCAGTCCTGACCTATGGCATCTGCAGCAAGTAGTTACAGATGGCGTCCATCTGTTCCGCGTCGAACTTATAGGCCGGCATTTTGCTGCCTGTGGAGACGCTTTGGGGATCTTTGAAGTGAGCCTCCAGCCAGGCGCGATCGTGACGGTCACCGACGCCGTCGAGAGCGGGTCCGATCTTCATGCCGTTGCCGCGCAACTGGTGGCACACGTTGCAATGGCTGTCCTGATAGAGCGTGGCTCCCTTGACGGCGAACAAAGGCGCGGAGAGAAGATCCATCTCGTTGTCCGGGGTCAGCCTCAGCACGAATAGCGAGAGAGCATTCAGTTCGGCATCCTTGAGACGGACCGGAGGCATCGCGCTGCCGGGCACCACTTCGGCGGGATCTTTAAAATGCGGCACCATCCACTTGGGGTTGCGATGACTCGCGGGCATCTGCGTCAGATCCGGTCCCACGCCCTTCTTGCCGGGCGGGGCGTGGCAGGCGACGCAGTTCTCCGCGCGGAAATACGTCAAGCCCGCCAGTTCAGCGGGCGACAAACGCTGCCAGTCGCTCAGATCACTGTCGGCGAGGACGCGACGCGCCGTATTTTTGGGAGTGGTCAGGATCGCGGCCGTCGTTAGCCCTCCCCAGCCGAGCAGCGCCAGCACCGCGAAGGAGATCGCGAAAACGCGCTTGCCGAGCCGCACCGCCGGTCCCCGATCGATGAAGGGAACGCAAAAAAGCACCAGCACCGCGATGCCCGGGAGCACTGTGCTGCCGACCACCTCGAGCGGTCCTTTGAAGGCTTTCAGCGTCTGGAAGAGAAATAGAAAATACCATTCCGGACGCGGAATATAACTGGTATCCGTGGGGTCCGCTAATTTTTCCAGAGGCAGTTCGACAAACACCGCCATTAGAAACAGGATCAGAAATGCAATCGCGAAGCCGACGGTGTCTTTGAACACCTGCTCGGGATAAAACTTGCGCGGCGGCGCGGTATCGCCCACGGCGGGAGCGACGCCGTGCTTACGCACCAGGAAAACGTGGACGCCTATCAGAATCAACGTCAGAGGCGGCAGCAGCACCACATGCAGCGCAAAGAAGCGCGCGAACGTGACGACGCCGATCCCTTCACCGCCCAGTAAGCGCACCAGATAAGGCCCTACGAGGGGAGCTCCGGCGGCGATCTGCGTGGTCACCACGGTTCCCCAGTAAGCGCGGTTGTCCCACGGCAGCAGATATCCGGTGAGCCCGAATCCCAGCGTGATCAGCAGCAGCACGACGCCCATCATCCAGGTGGCTTCGCGCGGCTTCTTGTACGCGCCGAACAGAAATACCTGGAGCATGTGCAGCACGACGACGACGATCATCATGCTTGCGCCCCAGTGATGTAATCCGCGAATCAGCCGGCCCCCGGTCAGCTCCGTCATGATGTACTTCACGCTGTTGTAGGCGTCGCCGGGCGTGGAAGCGTAGTTAAAAGCGAGTAGCGCGCCAGTGACACCCTGGATCAGAAAGAAAAACACCGCCATGCTGCCGATGATCTGGTGCCACCCGCTCGAAGCCGGAATCTCCTCGTAGAGAAAGCTCTTGACGCCCGTTTCGATCCCAGTGCGATGTTCCAGCCAGTCGAGAATCTTACGCATGCGGCTCGAGCGACCCGATCTTGATGCGGCCGTCTTCCACCTTCACTTGATAGCGGTCCAGAGGCCGCGGTGCCGGTCCGCCGAGCACCTTGCCTTCGGCCGAAAACTCGGAGTTATGGCACGGGCACACGAAGGCTTTATCCTGAGCTTCCCAGTGATACGCGCAGCCCAGATGGGTGCACTGCGGCGCGAAGGCGATCACATTTTCGTCTTCATTGGGCCGCACGATCCACGCCGTGGCCTTCTCGCTGGTGACTTTCCAGCCGTCCACGCGCTTGTGCTGAAACGAAACTTCCGTAGGCACCCCGGGCGGAATGGAGCTCAGGTCGGAGGCGTCGATCCAATCGGCGTCCTTACGCGCGTTCGGGGGAAAGAACAGGTATACCCCGGCGGGAATCGCGACCGCCGCCGTGATCGCCCCCCAAGCTGCATATATCGATCGAATGTAAAAGGAACGGCGCGTGGTTTCCTTCTCCTCAGTCTTTTCCATAGTCTCGATCCCTAACTCTCCAACAACATCATCGGATCGGTCAGGATCGCACTGTCAAATTGAAAAATCCTATGGATCGAAAGGTAGAGTAAATCAAGCGATCGGATATGGATTGGTTTGAGCTTTCACGTCGGGATTGAAATCGCCGTGCTTCCCCAGGCAATAGGAAATCCCTATGGACCAACAAAAATAACTATTTGACTCATTCCTCTTTCGGCACTAACATGCTTCGCGGGGCCGAGCCTTAGCTTCAGATGGTAGTGAGCGGATTTTTTCCCGCTCGTGGGAGGATTAATGAAAATCTCGATCAGCATACTTCTGATGGTCGGACTAAGCTCTATGCTTGCCTGGGGGCAGGCGACAGCTCAGATTCATGGCGTGGTTCAGGATATGAGCGGCGCGGCGATTCCCGGCGCGATGGTGAAAGCCACTCAGACCGAGACGGGCATCTCGAGGACGGTAACCAGCGAAGCCGACGGTGGCTACGTTCTCTCAAACCTTCCCCTGGGACCTTATCAGCTCGAAGTCAACAAGGACGGCTTTGCGACAGTCGTGCAGATGGGCGTCGTCCTGCAAGTCAACAGCGATCCATCGATTCCTATCGCGCTGAAAGTCGGCTCGGTATCGGAACGCGTGAGCGTCGAAGCCAACTCCACCCAGGTGGAGACCAGCAGCGTCGGCGTGGGATCGGTCGTCGAGAACCAGCGCGTTCTCGACCTTCCGCTCAATGGACGCAAACCGCAAGATCTCATCGCGCTGAGCGGCGCGGCGGTCCAGACCGCAACCTCACCGAGCTATGGAATGAATACGGGCTATAAAATCTCCGTGGCCGGCGGAAATCCGGACGGCGTTCAGTATACACTCGATGGCGCGAATCATAACAACTTTTTCGACGGGACCAGCATGCCGCTGCCTTTCCCTGACTCCATGCAGGAATTCAAGATCGCAACAAGTACCCAGGATGCCGGGACGGAAGGGCGTGCCGGGGGTGTGGTCAGCGCGGTGATGAAATCCGGAACGAATAACTTTCACGGAGATCTGTTCGAGTTCCTCCGCAATTCCGCCGTCAACTCCCGCGACTTTTTCGCGAAGACCACGGACGGCCTGAAGCGCAATCAGTACGGCGGCGTAGTGGGAGGCCCCCTCAAAAAAGACAAGCTATTTTTCTTCCTGGGCTATCAGGGCACCACGGTGCGCCAGGATCCGCTGGCCGCCCCGACCTTCGTCCCCACGCAGCAGATGCTGCAAGGGGACTTTACCGGCGTCGAAAGCTCCGCGTGCTCGGGCGGCGGGAAAACGCTGAAGGCCCCGTTCGGCACCAACGGTTACGGCACCAACATGATCGATCCGGCGCTGTTCGACCCGGCGGCCGTCAAGATCGCGGCGTTGTTGCCGCAAGCGACCAACCAGTGCGGTTTGTTTAACTACGGCGTCCCGCTCAGCGAAAACGATTATGAAGTCGATTCCCGCGTGGATTATCAGTTGAGCGACAAGCAGAGCGTGTTCGCGCGCTACATGCTGCTCAAAACGATCATCGCGGTGCCCTATACGCTGGCCCCGACGGATGTGCTGACCGCAAGCGGCGTCGGCAACAACAATCAGTACAATGGGTTCACTCTCGGCGATACTTATCTGGTCAGCCCCACCAAGGTGAACTCTGTTCGACTGTACCTGAACCGAATATCGGCGATCGACCCGGGCGCCGATATGTTTGGTCCCGAAGACGTCGGCATCCATGCGTTTACCTACCAGCCGAATTACCTTACGATCCCGGTCAACGGAGCGTTTTCCTTGGGCAGCGGTAATTTCAGCGAAAATAATTTCACTTATGACACTGCGTTCGGAATCAATGACGATTTCAGAGTAGTGCACGGGTCCCACCAGTTCGCCTTCGGCGGATTCATCACGCGATCCATCGTGTGGGAGACCGCGCAGGCGTGGTCGGGTGGCTCCTACACCATCGGCAACACGACGGGCCTGGGCATGGGTGACTTTATGTTGGGCATCGTATCCCAGCTCCGGCAAGCGAATCCCAATCCTCTAAATCTGAGCCAGAACTTCGTGGGCCTGTACGTGCAAGATACCTGGAAAATCACGAACAGGCTGACCTTGAATTACGGCGTCAATTGGGATCCCTTTCTGGGCATGAAGTTCGAGCAGGGCGATCTTTATAACTTCAACCTGGCGAATTATTACGCGGGAATCACGAGCAAAGTTGTATCCGGGGCTCCCCCTGGATTCACATTTCCCGGCGACCCCGGATTTGCGGGCAAGTCGGGTATTAACTCCCAGTATGGACACTTCGATCCGCGCGTAGGTCTCGCGTGGGATCCGTTCGGCGACGGCAAGACGGCCATCCGTGTGGGCGGCGGCATCGCTCATGATTTCATCGAACAGGATCTGCACGAGAACACCTCCTCATCGCTGCCGTTCCGTTTGACCACCATCACAGCTCCCGGTGTTGCTTACAGTCTTTCGAATCCATGGCCGCAAGGAGACCCTTTCCCCTACACCTACAATCCAAAAAATTCTGTTTGGCCAAGCCTCTCCACGGCTCCCTGCCTGGCGAATTCCTGTCCGCCGGGATTCCTGCCCATTCCTTCGAATATGGCGACGCATGTGGAGTATTCCTGGAACCTGGGCGTGCAGCGGCAGATTACGCCGAGCTGGTTTGCGTCGGCAACCTATGTGGGAAACGAAATCATTCACATTTGGAATGCGGTGGAACTCAATCCCGCGGAATACATTCCCGGCAACTGCGTAGCGGGGCAATACGGCCTGACGGCGCCCGGTCCCTGCACGACGACCACTACCGCAAACATAACCGCGCGCCGGGTTCTGAATCTGGCGAGCCCAACCACGAATCCGCTGGGCTACATCACGCAGTACGACGATGGAGGCACGCAGAGCTATAATGGTTTGCTGCTCAGCTCCACCTGGCGCCTGCACAGCGGGCTGAGCGTGAACGGCAACTACACGTGGTCGCATTGCATCGGCCTGCCCCCCATCACGCTGCTCAATGATGGTGCGAATTACATTCACTCCGGCTTTGGCAACAATCTCCCCGGAGCGAACGACCGGAATTTGGACGTGGGCAACTGCGTGCAGGATCGACGGCAAATCGCGAACATCACCTTGGTCTATCAAACTCCGAAGTATTCCAATACTTACGCCCGGATCTTAGCCACGGGCTGGATCTTCGGGTCCACCGTCCAGGCGCGCTCCGGTGCTTGGCTCACGGTCGTCTCGGGCGTCGATCCCGATCCGGCTACCGGCAATGGCGGGAATTCTCCCGGGACGCAGCGCGTCAATCAGGTGCTGCCGAATGTTTATTCAACTACTCAAGGCGCATCGTGCGGCGCCCCAGGCGCTTTCTGCGAACAATGGCTGAATCCCGCCGCGTTCGCCAATCCAGCCACCGGCACTTATGGAAACACAGGCGTGGGCGCCATCCTGGGACCGGGCTTCTGGCAGTGGGACATGTCGCTATCGCGGCAGTTCCGGATTATCGAGGGTCAGAATCTGCAGGTCCGTTTCGAGGCGTTCAACGTGACCAACAGCTTCCGGCCGGGCAATCCCGGCGTTGCTGTGGGTAGCGCGAGCACCTTCGGCGTGATCACAACCGACGCCACGCCACCGGCCGCTACGACGGCTCCCGCGCGAGTGCTACAGTTCGCGTTGAAATATGTTTTCTAGCGCTTTTAGACAAAGCGAAAACGGCGCAATGGTTGGGAATCTCTGATAGGTGCGATCTATTACCGCCACGGAATTGTCTATTTGACAGGAATTTCAAAATAAGACGAGACTTTCACTGGAGGTTCCGGATGATTAAAACACTCTATGGCACTGCGTTGATCAGCATGATCGCTTTTGCGGCGGACACCGCCGCCCCTTCCGTTACGTTCACGAAGGATGTGGTGCCAATTCTTCAGGCAAATTGTCAGGAGTGCCACCGACCTGGACAGGCCGCACCCATGTCCTTGCTCACTTACGAGAACGCGCGTCCTTGGGCAAAGGCGATGAAGGCCGCCGTCTTGTCGCGGAAAATGCCTCCGTGGTTTGCCGACCCGCAGTACGGTCACTTCAAGAACGATCGGTCGCTGAAGGCAAGCGAAATCGAGACGATCGTGAAGTGGGCTGACAGCGGCGCGCCGCTAGGCGATCCCAAGGACGCTCCTGTTGCGATCCAGTGGCCGGAAGGCGGCTGGCAGGTTAAACCGGACGTGATCGTCGATGGCCCGGTCTACGATGTCCCCGCAAAGGCGGTCGTCGAATGGACATGGGTTCCCGTCCCCAGCGGGTTCACAAAGGATATGTGGGTGACCTCGGTCGAAGTGAAGACTGAGACTCCACAGGTGACGCACCATATCTGTCTCTCGTTCCGACCTCATACTCCGGACGTCGAGTATGGCGTCATGCGCACGAACCGGCAGAATATCGATCGAGATGCAGAGGGAGTCGAAACCGTCGAATCCAAGCTGCGGAGCCGCCAGGCGACTCAGGCCGCTCAGAGGCCGGCAAACGGGGCCCCACGCGGCGGACCCGGAGGCATCGAGGAGTGCTACGAACCAGGGCGGCCCGCGGCCGATTTCCGGATCCACAACGCCGCGAAGCTGATTCCGGCTGGCACGGACGTCTGGGTCAATCTCCACTACACACCGAACGGCACCCCGGTGAAAGATCACATCCAGATCGGATTCACGGTGGCCAAGGACCAGCCGCAGCGCCGGTACCTGGCGATGAGCACCAGTTCGCCAAACGACCCTGAACACTTTGCAATCCCGCCGAATGATCCGAACTGGCAGAGCCCGCCGGCGGTCGTGACGTTTAACCAGGACGTGGAACTGGTCGGACTGATGCCGCACATGCATCTGCGCGGTAAAGACATGGTCTTCCAGTTGGAGTATCCGGACGGCAGGAAAGAAACGATCCTGAATGTTCCTCGTTACGACTTCAATTGGCAGCTCTGGTACGACACATCCATCAAAGTTCCGAAAGGGACCAAGATGACCGTTGTCGCCCACTACGACAATTCCGTAAATAATAAGTTCAATCCGAATCCGAATCGAACCGTGTACTACGGGGACCAGACGTGGGAAGAGATGATGTTCCCCTCTTACGGCTTGATTGTGAGCAAGGATACCGACCCGAGAAAAGTAGTGAGTAACGGAAATCGCGTGGCCGGTGAAGGCGGACTACAGGAATAAAGACGATCTAAACGGGTGGGGCGACCCACCCGCCTCTGATTCAGTCGTCTTTAAGCAGCACTGGCTTTTCGCCACAACTTTCCGGTCGCGATTTTCGCGCCTTCCACCAACGACTCGAACTTCGCCCACATGACTTCGGGATGTACGCGCGGCTCCCACCCGCCGAAGGTTCCGAAGCCGCAATCCGGCGCAGCGATGACGTTCTCGCGGCCCACGATTTCGGCATAACGTACGATGCGCTGAGCGACCAGCTCCGGGTGCTCGACGAATGTCGTCACCGTATCGATGACGCCCGGAATGAGAATTTTGCCATCCGGGAATTCGACGTCTTCCCAAACCTGCCATTCGTGTCCGTGGCGAGGATTGGCGCCTTCAATCGAGTAAGCCCCGGCCTTAACCTTCAGAACCAAATCCACCACGTCCCTGAGCGGGACATCATTGTAGTGCGGTCCCTCGAAATTACCCCAGCAAACGTGGAAGCGGATACGATCCTCCGGCAGTCCGGTAAGCGCATGATTCAGGGCTTCCACACGCAGCTCGATGGATTCGCGATATTCATTCCAAGTCCGATTCCAATATTGCCGATGCCGCATCATCACGAAATCAGGCGAGTCGATTTGCAGCACGAGGCCCGCATCGATGATCGCCTTGTATTCATCTTTCAGGACGTCGGCGAGAGCGTAAAGATATTCGCGGTCGGAAGCATAATGTTTGGTCGGGACCATGAAGAATACCTGTCCCACCGCTACCGCCGGCATGAAGGCTTCTTCGAAGTTCAATCCTTGAAGCGCCGTCTTGAAATTCGCAATATCCGTTTCCAACTCGCTCTTGTTTTTCCAGCCTAGGGGGCCGGTATTCAACGGCATAGTTCCTAGTCGTGCTCCAAGATTCGAGCGCTGCCGCATTGCGTCGTCGTACCCGGGGAATTTCGAGGGCGCCGCAGAGAACAGCTCGGTATTGATACCATCGAGGCCTGAGAGTCGTTCGCGCACATAGTTGGTAAAGCTTGCCTTGCTCTGCTCGCCGTCCGAGGGAATATCGATTCCGACTTCGGCCTGCTTGCAGACCACGGCCGTCACAGCCTCTTTTAACCGCGTGCCGAGAGCGGCAGCATCGTACGGCTGACCCCGATCCTTCGCGTCGATCAGCGCCCACAGGTCTTTCGGTCGCGGCAAGCTGCCAATGTGCGTTGTCAGTATCCGTTCTGAGCTTCGTTTCATGGTGTTCCTCGCAGTCTTAGAATCTACGCTCGAAGTTGACGTCAGTCAAATAGGGGTTCGTGAGGGCCGATAGAGTGTGCCTATGAGTGTCGATGAAGGAGTCTTTTCGCTTTGATAGGGGCCACCTATCAGACTCTCGGAAGATTCGATTTGACAGAGTTTTAGATCGGTCGCAGACTGGAGTGGGTAATACGCATCTGCGTGATACTTATGGAGGCCCAATGACTCTTCGATTTCCGGCGACAACATTTTTGGCGATGTCCTCTTTCGCGATAGCGACGATCACTGGCGTGGCGCTGGCTGCGGATAGCACGCCGCAAGCTCCTAGTCCGGTGACGTTCAACCGGGACGTCCTGCCGGTTCTTCAAGCGAACTGCCAGGGCTGTCACCGGCCAGGCCAAATCGCTCCGATGTCGTTCCTTTCCTATGAGAGTACCCGCCCCTGGGCCAAGGCGATGAAGGCGGCTGTGCTGACCAAAAAAATGCCGCCGTGGGGCGCGGATCCAAATTATGGTCATTTCACGAATGACCGCTCGCTGTCTCAGCACGATGTCGAAATCATAGCGAAGTGGGCGGATTCCGGCGCACCGGCCGGCGACGCGAAGGACGCGCCGAAGCCGATCGAATGGCCTCCCAACGGCTGGCAGATCAAACCCGACGTGGTAGTAGACGGACCCGTGTTCGACGTCCCGGCGAGCGGACTGGTGGAATGGATGTGGGTTGTGATTCCCAGCCCGTTCAAGGAGGACACCTGGGTGACTTCGGTAGAGGTTCGTCCGAGCCAGCCCCAAGTTACTCATCATATGTGCCTGGCCTACGGTCCGCACAAGCCTGATACGGAGTATGGAAAATTTATCTGGCAAAACAAAGAACGTGACGCGAACGGGGATGAGATCGATGATCGCAAGCGTCAAGGCGGCGTGACGGCCCGGCCCGCGGCGAACACGGTTGGTGGCGTGCTGGGAGGCACGAATGGCATCGAGGAGTGCTACGAGCCTGGCCGCATGCCTGCCGATTTTCGGCCGTATGGCGCAGCGAAGTTTATTCCCAAAGGTACGGATATCGCGATCAACTATCATTTCACGCCCAATGGAACGGCCGTCAAGGCGAACGTTCAGATCGGTTTCACGGTTGCGACGGAGCCGCCGAAGCGCCGTTATCTTGCCATGAGTGCCTCAGCGCCTGAGGATCACGAAACCTTCGCAATTCCTCCCAACGACCCCAACTGGGAAAGCCCCCCAGTCGACATCGAGTTCGACCGCGATGTCCAGTTGGTCGGATTGATGCCGCATATGCATTTGCGGGGGAAATCCATGAGCTTTGAGCTTCAGTATGCCGATGGCCGGAAGGAAACGATCCTGGACGTCCCGCGTTACGATTTCAATTGGCAGCTTTGGTATGCGACGTCCATCAATGTGCCGAAAGGCACGAAAATGCACGTTGTCGCACACTACGATAATTCGCCCAACAACAAGTTCAATCCAAATCCGAACAAGGTCGTCTATTATGGCGATATGACTTGGGACGAAATGATGTTCCCATCGTGGGGCGTGGTGGTAGACGACAAGACCGTCGATCAAAGGAAAGTCTTAAAGCGAAAAACTGCCGTGATTGCGGCAAAGAGCGAGTAGGTGACGAAGGAGTATTCTCTATTTCACTTTTCGCAGTCTATGGCGTTTCTGTTCTACGGCCGGGCTACGCAGCAATTCCGTTAGGGTTTTGAGCGATTCGCTGGAAGTCGCAATCTCAAAGAACGCCTCCGCTTGGGGCGAACGGGGTTCCATCCTGGGCAAAACGATTCCGACCGACGGCGGGTCGCCGGTTTTGGGCAGAGGAATGGCCTCCAGTACGTCGTCTTCGGCGATCATGATGCGAACGGGCCGCGGCAATACGGAAGCCCATTTCCCGCTCCGCACGTGGTCCATGACCATCCAAATGGCGCTTGTGACTATATGCGGAGTCTTCGTCAAGGCGTCATTTAGAATTTCCGATTCCTCCGCGCCAAAGATTCTGATATCGGGCATGAGCAAGCACAACGGCAGCTCTCGAATCGCCTGCCACGGAACCATCGCTTCCCCGGAGAAACGTGTCCCGCGCCGAATCAGAAGTTCGTACTCTTCCACATAAAGCGCCTGAGAACGCCCATAATGACGCGACTTTTTGTCCAGATACGTGACTCCCACATCGATGGAGCCTTCTTCGATCGCCTGCTGAATATCGAAGGCATTGTGGAGCATCACCCTCAGGTTGACGTTCGGGTAGCGCCGCTGAAAGGGAACCGTAAACGTCTTCATCAGCGGAATCGTCGATCCTAACACGCCGATGCGTAGGGTGCCCGTGAAGCTCCCTTGACGTTCCGCCAATCTCTCCTGGAGGCGCGCGGCGTCGGTGGTCGTCTTTTGCGCCCACGCCAGAACCATTTCGCCGGCGTCGGTGAATCCCTGAAACCGGCGGCCTCGCTTCACGATTTGAATTCCCAGTTCCGTTTCGAGCTGCTGAATGCCGGCGGAAAGCGTGGGCTGCGAAACGTGGCAAACGGCTGCGGCACGCGCAAAATGACGCTCTTTGGCGAGCGCCACCAGGTATTCAAGTTTTCTGACGATTACCATCCCAACTCACCTGATTGTGTCACTGTGCTCCGGCCGTCAAGGCGCCGTTCGCATACCGCAGCTTTGCCGTTCGCGACCGCGGACAGATCGGATGCTTCCCTCGCCGGTTCAGGGCGTCTTGGCCGCGCCTTTCCAGTGCTCGACGATCTTGCGGTCTTTTACGCGGTAGATTTCGAGCACAAAAGGCTCGGCTGCTTTAGGAGGGTTCTGCGGGAAAAGCCAGATCACCAAGTCGCCCTGAGCCGTGATAAATGCCGGCGGCTTTTGTAGCGTCGCACTGATGTCATCGCTCGCGGCAGGCCCGAGCGCCTTTAGCATCTTGCCGACAACCTCGGTGCCCTTCTGATCGCTCGGATCGTGATCCACGAAATCCGGCGAGACGTAGAGCTCGATAAGATCGGCGTTCCTGGGTTCTACCACCAGGCGATAGAAGTCGAAAACCACCTTCTTGTTGGACTCGAGCGCGCTTAAATAACCTTGGCCAAGCAGCGGAACGGCGGCCATGAGCACCGCCATTCCTCCGATCGAAATTGAATTTCTGCGAAACCGATTCGAAGCTTGCATAGATCGCCTTTCTGTTGCCAAGCCCTCCCGCAATCGTGAACCTGGGAAGAGATCCTCCGATTTCTCCCCAGGCGTCCAGTAGCTTGCCTATGCGGCCGCCCGCTTTACCGATCCATGCGGATCGATGACAAACTTTTTGGCCGCGCCTTTATCGAAGTCCTGATAGCCCTTGGGAGCTTCGTCGAGCGAGATAACGTTGACGTTGCACGCCTTGGCGATCTGCACTTTGTCGTATAGAATGGCCTGCATCAGTTGCCGGTTGTATTTCAGAACCGGGCATTGGCCGGTGTGGAACGAATGCGATTTCGCCCACCCCAGACCGATTCGAATACTCAGCGAGCCGATCTTCGCGGCTGCGTCTACGCCACCCGGATCGCCCGTGACATACAGTCCCGGAATGCCGAGCGCGCCGCCGGCGCGCGTGATCTCCATAATGGAGTTCAGCACCGTCGCCGGACGTTCCACACCGGCATCGTGCCCGTGACCGCGCGCCTCAAATCCTACGCAGTCCACAGCGGCGTCCACCACTGGCTCGCCGACGATTTGGCTGATCTGATCGCCGAGAGCCGCATCCGAGCGAAGATCGATCGTCTCGCAGCCGAAACTTCTGGCTTGCGCCAGCCGTTCTGGAATCATGTCGCCCACGATCACGACAGCGGCACCCAGCAAATGACACGAGGCCGCGCACGCCAATCCTACAGGGCCGGCGCCCGCGACATATACGATACTACCGGTGGTCACTCCAGCCGTTACCGCGCCGTGGTAGCCCGTCGGAAAGATGTCTGAAAGTAGCGTCAGATCCTTTATCTTCGCTAAGGCTTTCTCTTTGTTGGAAAACTTGATCAGATTGAAGTCTGCGTATGGCACCATCACGTATTCCGCCTGCCCACCGACCCAACCTCCCATGTCCACGTATCCATAGGCCGCTCCCGGGCGTGCGGGATTCACCGTGAGGCAAATTCCGGTCTTCCCTTCGCGGCAATTCCGGCACCGACCGCAAGCAATGTTGAACGGTACCGTAACCAGGTCACCGACATTCAACATCTCTACATCGCTGCCTCTTTCGATTATTTCGCCCGTGATCTCATGTCCCAGGATGAGCCCTTGGGGCGCTGTAGTGCGGCCCCTGACCATATGCTGGTCGGAGCCGCAAATATTCGTAGTAACGACTTTGAGAATGACCCCGTGAGGCGCGTCCTTTCCCCCGAAAGGATCGGTTTCGCTTTTGGGCATTCTCAGCTTTGGATACGGGATGGACTCTACTTCCACCACGCCGGGCTTGATATACGCTACTCCACGATTGCTTGCCATAACTCTTCTCCTTGCCAACCCAGACGGCCTAAAACGCCGCGGCTCCAGCTTCGGCGACAGCATGGTCTTGATCGCCCGATCCGCCGCTTACACCAATTGCACCCACGACCTTACCGTCCTTTTTCAGTGGAATTCCACCCGCGAAAATCATGATCTTCCCATCGTTGGACGCATGAATTCCGAAAAATTGCCCACCGGACTGGGAATGCGTTGCGAGGTCCTTTGTCGCGATATCGAATGCGCGCGATGTGTAAGCCTTCTTCTGCGAGATATCGATACTACCGATCCACGCGTCGTCCATCCGGACGTGCGCGACGATATTTCCGCCTGCATCGGCAATCGCGATGTTCATCGGCTGTCCAATCTGCTGGGCCTTTTTCTCGGCGGCGGCAATCATTCTGCGGGCATCTTCTAAACGAACCATCTAATCCTCCCTGTGAAGTTTGACGCACGGATGTCGCATGAAGCGTATCCCAAAGTGCGCATCCCAGTCTGCCTCGGCTCCCCTGGCGAGTCAAATCAAATCTTCCTAACGACAAATAGGAAAATCCTATCAAGGAAGGAAACGCTGCTCCGTGTGCCCGAGTACGATTTCAACTGGCAGCTTTGGTATCTGACTTGAGTGAAGATACCCAAAGGAACCAAGATGACCGTGACGGCCCACTATGACAATTCAATCAATAACAAATACAATCCTGACCCGAACCGGACGGTGTACTGGGGCGATCAGAGCTGGGAGGAGATGATGGCCCCATCGTACGTGGTGCTCGCTGACCTGAAAGCCAGTCCGCGAACCATCGTTACCCATCTAACGCAAGGTCGTGGTGAGGGAGAGTAGCGACTCTCCGCGCTTCGGTCATTCCTGCGCGCGGTGTGCCGTTTGCTGAATCGTCGGTTAGTTAAAATTCGCTGCGCCGAATTGGCGAATTCTATCGAGAGGACAGCTTCTGTTTCTTCCGCGACGGCTCGCGAGCCTTCAAGGAGACCGCAACATTAAAGAATGCCTCGGCGAGAGGAAACGTCAAATCTCGATCCGGAATCATTACTCCGACGGAAATAGGACTGCCGCCGGACGGCAGAAGTGGTACGCACTTTAGATCCGCTCCGACCTCGGAAGCCGCGGCCAGCGATTTCGGAAGAATCGAAGCCCACTGTCCGGACCGAACCTGCGCGTAGAGAGCAGTGACAGAATTCGTTTCGACATGTGCGACGTTAAGTCCGAGCTGACTCAAAATATCCCGGATAGGCGAACTGCTCGATTGCATCTCGGCCGCGAGAAGACAGAGCGGAACCTGCGATGCGTCCTTCCATGAGATGGACTTGCGGAGGGAAAGCGGGCTACCCTTGCGGGTCAGGAATGAGTATTCCTCGATATACAGCGGATGGTTTCGGCCTTGCCGCCTGACTGTTTCTTCGAGGTATGTGATAGCAACGTCGAGCCTCGACTCCTGGAACGCCCGTTGGATTTCCATAGGGCTTAGGTCAATAATTTTGACCATTACGTGAGGGTGATTCTTCTGAAAAAGCGAGGTTAGCTCGGACGCTATGGGGATAGCCGACGCGACTGCGCCGACCTGAAGATGTCCCAGAGCTTCACCCCTTTGGCTCTCCAAATCGCGCCGAAGGTGCTCACATTCGACCGCCATGCGATGGGCGAAAGCTAGAACACGCTCGCCACGATCCGTGAGGCCGCTATAGCGCTGCCCCCGCTTTAGGATCATGATCCCCATCTCAGCTTCGAGTTGCCGCAACGCGGCAGAGAGAGTAGGTTGCGAAACGTGGCACGCCTCGGCGGCCCGTGCGAAGTGTCCTTCTTTCGCCAGTGCGATGAGATACTCTAGTTTGCGAATGATCATTTTAGACAGCCCGCATCACTTCAGCCTTTAATTTCCACCGGTTCGCTTACAACCCAGAACCAACCATTAACCGACCCCTAGTGTCACCCACATTCCAAATCGCGTCAAATAGTAAATCGACAAGAAATGATAGATATTTCCCATCAGCAGCCACCGCTACTCCCAAATTTACGGGTAAGACTGCCTTTCGTCGCAGCGATTCGGCTCTCGATCAATCTCAAAACCGTTCGCCCCGGCGTTAGCGCAGACTGAGCTGGCCTGGGGCGTAGGATATGGCGACGCAGGATGCGACCAGAGTGCCGGCCAGGGGCGAGATGAGGCCGACGCGGACGCCCCTGCTGGTTCATTCGGGCGCTAAAGCGTTTAATCTCAGGAGCGAGAGAGCTGGCGTCCGAAGTAAAGAGTCTCCTCCCCCTCGACACGGGCGGCGTTGTGGTGGCCCACTACGTAGGCCGCACTTGAGGTCGCGGCCGTGATCGAGCAGGCGATCGAGCATGGCGCTTACGACGGCGACATCAGGGAGCGGGTTGCCCTGTCTTCGGCCGGACGATTTAATGCGAAGTCCAGTTTTATGCTGACTCCAGACTCCGATCCGGCCATTTTCAGTCAGATTGAGGGTCTCTCGCTTCGCCTAACCGGAGTGGCATCAACATGGCGATCAACTGTTCAGTTGTCTTGAAGGCCGCCGATTCGCAACTTGGGCGCCACGACCGATTCCAGCGCCTCCAGCTTCACAGAAGTATCAGCACGCGTGCAGATCTCGGTGGTTTGCACGTTTGAGTGCCCGAGCCAGAGCGACATCGTACGCTGATCTTTGGTGGCCTGGAGAATCGTAGGCACACAGGTGTAGAGGACATGCGGAGAGACTCGTTTTTCGGAAAGATCCCTTCAAACGAACAACGGTTGAATCACGTCGCCTTCCACATCCGTAAGACGGAAGTTTCTGCCGGAAAACTTGTAGGTGAGCTTCTTATGGTCGATTCCCAAAAGGCGGAGCGCCGTAGCATTAATATCATGTACGGAAACGGGGTTTTCCGCGATGTTGTACCCAAAATCGTCCGTCGAGCCATATACGGTGCCAGGTTTGATTCCGCCGCCCGCCATCCAGATTGTGTAGGCCTTCGTATGGTGATCGCGGCCTAGGTAAGGCGACTCTTGGCGCATGGGAGTGCGGCCGAACTCGCCGGCCCAAATCACCAATGTGCTCTCGAGAAGCCCGCGTTGCTTCAGATCTTGGATGAGGGCGGCGGATGGCTGGTCGGTTTCGCGGCAGGCTGCGGGCGTCTTGTTGACTACGTCCTCATCGAACGTTGCGCCATGCATGTCCCAGCGACGGTGGGTGAGCTGGACGAAACGGACTCCGCGTTCCACCATGCGACGCGCCAACAGGCAGTTGTTGGCATAGGAAGACTGTCCTGGCGTCGTGCCATACAACCTGTGAACAGATTCCGGCTCGCTGGCGATGTCCATCAACCCCGGGACACTCGTTTGCATCTTGTAGGCAAGCTCGTACTGCACGATACGGGTATTGATCTCGGGGTCGCCCTCCTCCTCCAAATGCTGACCGTTCAATTTCCCAATCAGATCGAGTGCTCGGCGTCTTGTTTCTGGCCGCATACCCTCTGGGTTGGAAAGGAACTTAATCGGGTCACCTTTCTTCTGAAGCGATACGCCCTGATGCACCGTCGGGAGGAAACCGCTGGACCAAATGGCAGCACCCCCGCACGGATTGGCATCTCCTGAGAGCATTACGACGTATGCCGGCAGATCCTTACTCTCGCTGCCGATCCCGTACGAAAGCCACGAGCCGAAGGCCGGACGTCCCGGGATCTGAAATCCGGTCATTTGAAAAATCTGCGCTGGGCCATGATTGAACTGTGTCGTGTGCATGGATCTGACGAATGCTATATCGTCGACGATCTTGGCGGTGTACGGAAGAATATTGGCAAGCCAGACGCCGGATTTCCCATGCTGTTTGAAAGTAAATGGCGATTTTTGAATTTTGGGAATGCCGCGAATAAAAGCGAAACGTTCGCCTTTAATCAGGCTCTCCGGAATGGGCTCTTGATCCCGCTTCTCCAATTCAGGCTTGTAATCGAACATGTCGATGTGCGGGGGACCTCCATTTTGCTGGAGGTAAATGATACTCTTGGCCTTCGGTGCGAAGTCGAATGGATGAGATCCCAAGCTCTGAGGCAAACCCTGCCCCGACATTCGCTCTGGGAGTAGTGTCGCTAGCGCCGCCGAGCCGATGCCAATTCCCGCTGCCTTGCCAAACACCTGTTCGAAGAAGTGCCGTCGGGTTAAACGCAAAATCTCCTGTTCAGTCATCCTTCGTCTACTCCTTCGTAATCGCTTCGTCGAGGTTTAAGAGGGTGTTCGAAACCATGGTCCAGGCTGCGAGTTCCGGATCAGGCTTGCCGCACACAGCCTCGGCTTCCTTGCCATTGTTGGCGAAATACTTTCGTTCTCCCTCATAGGTCTCGACGATGGCGCGTGTCTCCTTCTCGGTCGGACGACGCGAAGTGGTCAAGCGGAAGCCGTAGATAGCGCGTTCTGCCGAATTGGTACCGCCTTCTCGTTCGATGCGAGCCGCCATCGCCTGCGCAGCTTCGAAAAACGCCGGATCGTTGAGGGTTGTCAAAGCTTGCAGAGGAGTGTTAGAGCGATTACGCCGACCAATTGTATTCTCACGTGAGGGAGCATCAAAAACTGTTAGGCTCGGATACCGCACTGTGCGACGGATGAAGACGTAAAGTCCGCGCCGATATCGGTCCTCACCTTGGCTCGTCGCCCACCGATCGTCGGCCGCCCGGAACGGTATATCCCACATTCCTTCCGGTTGTGGTGGCATAATGGGCGGGCCACCCATTTTCAAGCTTAAAAGGCCGCTCGCGGCAAGAGAAATATCACGCACCATTTCGGCCTCGACGCGGAATCGCGGGCCACGGGCCAGCAACGCGTTCTTCGGATCCTTCTCCAAGAGCTCGGACGTGACTTTCGACGATTGCCGATACGCATTCGATGTGACGATCAACCGAATCAACGCTTTCTGATCCCACCCGGTTCGCATAAACTCGGTCGCGAGCCAGTCAAGTAGTTCGGGATGTGAAGGAGGAAATCCCTGCGTGCCAAAATCTTCCGACGTTTCCACAATGCCCATTCCAAAAATCATCTGCCAGATCTGGTTGACGCGGACCCGCGCGGTGAGCGGATTGTCGCTGCTGACGAGCCACTCGGCTAAACCCAAACGATTTCCCGGCCCTCCTTCCGGTAGCGAGCCAAGGAACGAGGGGACTTCTGCGTCGACTTCTTCCGTCTGGGCGGTGTACGCGCCACGTTCGTGCATGAACGTTTTCGGATGCACGATCTCCGGGTTCTCGCTGAGCACTAAAGTGCTGGTGATTTTAAGATCGGCAATCTGACGACGCAGGTCCGCAATCTGCTTGCGCTGGGCCGCCAACTCGGGAGCGACGTTACGCCACTGGACGACTAATGGATCCTCGGCATCCTGCTTTGGACCACTGCGTCCGCCCGTCAGACTGATGACATTCTCAAGCTTGGCGAGATATGCGGAGCGCTCTTCCCGGGGCATCGTCAACAAGGCGCGCAAATGGTTGGACACTTCGAGAAGCTTCCCTGGGTTTTGCGTTGTTGTGACCGAGACACGGAATTTCCCTAACCCGATTCCGAGGTATTGGGAAAGCTGAGATATTCTGATGCGAAGTATTCCATTCGCATCGATTTGGATCGGCTTCTCCGGCGTGATCACAAGTATCTCAGGCAGCCGCGTATTTTCGCGGCTGACGTCGGACCTCCAAACTCTTCCGTTGCTTTCGTATTGCTGGATGACACTTTGCCGCAAATTATCCGCAGCCCACTGCTTGATCTCGATCTTCGACAATTTGTCGACCGCGGGCCCTCCCTCGATGTCGACTGCCGTAACAATGAAATTTCCGTAGTAGTCGCGGCCCGGTCCGTCGTGGGGCAAACTCTTGTCGGGAAGCGCCTCAATCCGGATGCCGGTAATCCCTCCGGAAACCGGAGATTTTGCCTCCAGGGTGTACACATCCGTATCTGGATTCGCTCCGGAAACAAGAATCGATGCATCTTCCGCCGCCAATAGCTTGGATCCGCCCTGCGAACTCAAGCGGGTCGGCCTTAACGGCTGCCATAGTTTTTCCCCGGAGATGAGCGACTGCTCCCATTCCGCTTGGAGCTTCTGCTTTTCGGGTGTGACGGTGTTCATGGCAGCATCGATCTTGGCAATCTGTGCGTTAAACTCGTCGCGCTTCTTGGCCTGTTCTGGGCTTGCCAAATCGAACTTCGGTTCGCCGAAAGAAGATGCGTATCCCATGTTTCGACCCGCTTCAAACTTGGCATTATTGAAAAACGCCACCATTTGGTAGAACTGCTTCTGAGTGAACGGATCGTACTTATGGTTGTGGCACTGGGAGCACTGAATCGTCGATCCCAGCCAGACATTGCCGACGGTAATCGCGCGGTCCGTCTGCGCCACCCAATTCTGTTCCCCTGGATCCGTGCCCCCTTCTGTGTTGAGCATCGATGAGCGTACGAATCCAGTGGCAACTTTTTGATCGAAAGTGGCATTCGGAAGAAGATCGCCGGCAATCTGTTCGATCGTGAATTGGTCGAACCGCTGGTTCTCGTTAAAGGCCTTGATCACCCAATCGCGGTAGGGCCATGCCACGCGTTGAAAGTCTCGTTCGTACCCATTCGAATCTCCATAACGCGCGAGGTCGAGCCACGGCGTCGCCATCCTCTCTCCGTAATGTGGCGAGGCGAGCAACTTATCGACGAGCTGTTCATACGCGTCGGGGCGGGAGTCGTTCACGAACTCATCCACTTGGGCGGGGCTCGGCGGAATGCCGATAATGTCGAGATAAAGTCGGCGCGCCAATTTCTCCTTGGTGGCTTCCGGAGAAGGGCGCAATCCCTCTTTTTCAAGGCGCGCCAGAACGAAGTTATCGATCGCGTTTCCCACCCATTTGGCATCCTTGACCGCGGGAACCATCAGGCGCGCGGGCTTAACGTATGACCAGTGCGTCGCCTTACCGGCCGAATCCGGCCAACTAGCGCCCTGATCGATCCACTTACCGATCGTGGCAATTTGTTCATCCGTAAGGGGAGCGCCGACCAACGGCATTCGCGGTTCGCCGCCTTCGCCTCGGACTCGGTGAAGTAGCCGACTTTCCTTCCCGTTTCCAGCAACGATCACGGGACCTGAAGCCGCGCCCTTCAGGGCCATCGCCTTATTGTCCAGGTGCAATTGCGATTTGGGCTCATTCCCGCTATGACACGCGTAGCACGAGTTCCGGAAGATCGGCTCGATTTGAGTGACAAAATCGATCGATACGTCGGCCTTGGCACCTTGGTCGATCCACGTTTTCAGCGTGTTAATCTGCGCAGGCGTGAGCTGGCCGCCGGGCGGCATACGGTTGTTCCCATTGGTATCGGAGACACGGAGGATGAGCAGACTCCTCTCGGCATCGCCTGGAACCACAGCTCGCCCCGACGTGCCTCCCTTGAGCAAGCCTTCCGGTGAATCCAGACGCAATTCAGCCGGAGCGGTGTTGCCCTGGTGGCATTTCACACAGTTTGTTGCCAGAATCGGCTGGATGTCTTTCCGGAAATCGACCTTGAGAGGTTCCGACTGCGGGGAAAGCCGCAGTGTCGAGATCAGCAACGCGGCCGCAAGAGCAGCCAGTCTAGAGGTAGAGCTGTTGATGGTAGTGCTCATATCGTTGTGCTCTCTATCAATATCAATGATGTGGCCGACTCGCGAGCGGGGCAATGGCCAAGCGGCAATCAAACCGTGATCGTCACGTGAATCCGAGCGCCTAAGTCCTTATTTACCAATAGAAAATAGAACGAGCTTAAATATCGGGGTGCCCGGCCTATGGCCCTTTAGAAAATGAATTTCAGCCCGAATTGGATTTGGCGCGGGGTCCCCACGACGCTGGTAATTCTGCCGGCCTGGGAGTTGGGCACCCCAGTTCCATTCACGATCGCCGTATATAGCGTTGATGTCGGAAGGGCATAGTTCGAATGGTTGAAGGCGTTGAAAAATTCGGCTCTAAACTGCACGGTGAGCCTCTCCCATACCCGAGTGTCCTTCAACAGGGCAAGATCGGTGCTCGTAAAGTCCGGGCTTCGCAACGTATTCCGTCCCAGATTGCCTAACGTCGTCAGAGGCGCAAGTGAGAACGCTCCCGGGTCGAACCACTGGCTTGGCGTCCCGAGAATCGGATTGTTACTAAACCCGGGATTGACGTTCGGACGAGTGCTGCTGCTCGTCGTAGTCAAGCCGCTGGCATCAACTCCGTCGGTTACTGTAAACGGAACACCGCTCGTGCCCCTTACGATGCCGCTAAGCTGCCAACCTTCGACGAACCTGTTGCCATGTAAGGGCAGCGCCACTAAGCCGTTGACGCTGAGAACTTGACGATGTCGAAACTGCAAGGGCTGCGGTCGATCTTCGCATTGTACGGGTTCTCGAACAACGCGGGCGCATTAGACGCAAAGCTGCCAAAATTACCTCCGTTATCCATGCACTTCGACCAAGTGTAGGCTACCTGCGCTTGGACGCTCCGCGAAAACCTGCGGTTCAAGTTTGCCTGAAGTGAGTTGTAATTTGATGTAGCTATCGGAACCATGTCCGGAAACGAACCCAGGGCTTGATTTGATCGTGGATTGGCTTTCACTGTACCGGTTGATGTGATCGTCCCAAAGTGTTGGATTCCGTTCGAATCAACGGTGACTACGCCTGGGTTCTGTTCAATTTGGCTCATCAGGTGAACTCCTCGCGAACCTACGTAGCCGGCACTCAGGACCGTACCTTGTGCGATCTCGCGCTGGACGTTGAAATTGTATTGCATCATGTATGGCGTCGTATGGTTGTTCCAATCGAAGCCAGGACTCGTGGTCGGAAGACTGCCATTGCCGGACGTGGGGACATTCGGGTAGAAAGGTACAGTGCTTCCTGGGACGTTTAACCCGACTGAAACCGTGGCGTAAGGGGGCTGGTCCCAATATGCGGGCGTATAAACCGGTGGCAGAATGTCGTCGTAAAACATACCGACGCCCGCTCGAATTGACGTCTTTGGTGATATGGCGTAGGCGAGTCCCACGCGAGGAGCGAAATTCTTCCAGCTTGCGTTCGAAACCATTGCGTGTGGAACATTGGTGAAACCGGTCGCTGTAGCAAAATTGGTGATCGCGTAAAGTTGGTTATGGGCATCCACTGGATTCGTGCTGAATTCCCATCGCACGCCCAGATTGATCGTAAGTTTTAGAGATACCTTCCAGTCCTCCTGAACGTAGGGCGTCAAATCGATTTGCCGAAAATCACGGTTCGCATACGCGGGCTGCCCGTTAGGTAAGGTTTGGGGTGGCCACGTAAGGGAAAAAGGATTTCCGGCAAGAAACTGCGCTAAGCCTTGAAAACTCCACGAGGATCCTTGCCGGAAGGGCATATATGTGTTGCTTTGAAGCCGGGAGATAGAGACGCCGACTTTGAGCGTGTGAGCTCCATGCGTCCAGATAACGTTATCGCCCTCGGTGAACCTGCTTTGCGTTTCATTGAACGGAAGCGCGGTTCCGCCGCCGAGGCCGGAGAGCCCGGTTATTGTTACACCGCCGTCCTGGCGGCCAGAACCGGGGAAAAACTGAAGAGGAGCTGTCGAGCTCGTCGTGGCAGCGATCGTGGTGGGCCGGGATAGGCTGGCACGCACCACGTTAACGAGGGTTGGCGAGATGATACGGGTCCACTCCGCGGTCGCGAACTGTCCGTGCGACGTGTCGGATTCCGGCCAAAATGGCAATGGACCGCCTGCAAAACCGCCGCCGCCAAATGGTTCGATGAAATCCGCTTTGTCCGACACGTATCGGACAAACACGGAATCCTTCGCGGAGATGTTGTAGTCGAAGCGGCCGAGCACGTAATTCTCGTGCGCTATCTGCGTCGCGACTTGTGTTGAAGTTCCAATCCCAGCGCTCACGGTACCGGGGTTGGGAGAGGGAAAGATCTTCAGGGTGTTGATGATAGCCTCCTGACTGGCCGCTGGAAGGGTCGAGGCGGGAGTGCAAGCTCCTCCCGTGAAGGCGTTCGCGGCGGAGCAGTCAGGGACGAAAGCGATCTTGGTTTCCCCGAGCGCCTGCTGTATCCCCTCGTAGGCGCCAAAAAAGAACATTTTGTCCTTCCTAACAGGACCGCCCACGCTGCCTCCAAATTGATTCCTGCGGAACTCGGGCACCGACGAGCCGTCGATGAAGCTACGGGCGTCCAGCGCACTATTCCGCAAAAACTCAAATGCGGTTCCATGGACACTGTTCGTACCTGACTTGCTTACTGAATTAATGACAGCGCCGTTGCCCCCAAACTGCGCGCTGTATGTATTCGTAAGCGTTTGAAACTCGGCAATAGCCTCGACGCCCAGGGACGAACCGGTAATTGAGCCCATTCCTTTGTTCCAAAAATTCTGAAGATTCTCGTCATCGAGGAGGATCGCTTGGCCGGTCGGTCGCGAGCCTGCGACCGAATACTCGTTTGCGCGCCCTTCCAGCGAAACCGCCTGGAACGCGGTGATGGATTGGACGCCGGGCGTCAGCAAGATGAGCTGTTCGAAATTCCGTCCATTGAGCGGCAATTCGCGCATTTGCCTTTGGTCTGTCAGCGAGCCGACTGTCGCGTTCGTCGTCTCTACTTGCGATACCTCGGCATCTACCGTCACGGTCTGTTGCTGCTGCCCTACGGCTAGTGAAATATCGATGGTACTCTCGGTACCAACGTTCAAAGTGATCCCCTTATGAACCACTGTTGAGAATCCACTCTTAGACGCCTGTACCTCATAGTTTCCTACAGTGAGTTCCGCCGCCTTAAAGCGTCCTTGCCGATCTGTCGAGACAGACTGCGTCACGCCGGTTCCTATATTTCTTATTTGGATTACCGCCTCCGGCACAGCAGCGCCTGACGCGTCCGTCACCGTACCTAGCACCGTTGCAGTTGCGCTTTGCGCCTCCAGACGGATCCCCGACGCCGACATAAGCACCAAGCAAAGAATCGCCATGCCTTGGGACGCCAGCGCCTTACGGCGGTTTCTCGACATCATTTTCGGCATTGTTTGTACCCTTCCGGCTCTCCGTGCCTCATACGACTGGCACTGAAGAGCGTGCCGCCGTTTCTTGGACACTCGCGATAGAATGCGCAAACGCCCCAAAGAAGGAAAGCGCGGGCACGTGATGACTACGTGACCTTCACGTGACCTTTGAACGGCGGGGGCATCAATCGACCGTCGGCCGCCGCCTTGCCGGATCAAGGATTCCCGTTCGGAATTCTGCCAAAGATGATGTTCTGGGAGAGCCAGACGAAAGCGTCTCCGGAGTCCCGACGGCGCCCTGGCTCGTGACATTTAGTAGTCTGTCTGCCAAGCCATCAGAAAATGAGCTTTAGTCCAAACTGGATCTGACGTGAGGAGCTCACCGTGGTTGTGATTCGTCCCGCAGTCGCGTTAGGATTTCCGCATCCGGCACCCGTTGCGGTGCAAGCGCCGGCTGCCCCGGCGGTGAAGATCGCGGAGGCCGGAAGCCCAAGCTCTGGGTGGTTGAAGAGGTTAAACACTTCAGCGCGGAATTGCAATCTGAACGTTTCGTTGAGTTTTGTGTCTTTTAAGAGGGCGATGTCGGTGTCGATGAAGTGGGGTCCTCTTCCCACGTCTCTTCCGAGATTGCCCAAAGTGCCAGGCGTCTGCACCGAGAAACAGGCCGGATTGAACCATTCGTTTACAGCGCCGACCTGAATGTTGCAACCGCCAACATAGTTTGGCCGGGGCGTACCTGAGCCCTGGTAACCAACATCATCGAAGCCCGTGCTGATGTTGAACGGTAGCCCGGCGCTAAGCGTCTCGATTCCGCTGATCTGCCAGCCCTCGATCAGCCGGTTACCATGCAGTGGAAGGGCGACCAGTCCATTCGCTCTCAATGTTTGGGGAATGTCGAAGCTACATACTCCGCGATCCACGGACTGATCGTACGGGTTCTCGACGGTGCCAGGGGAATTGCTATTCAACGAACCAAGTGTCGCGCCGTTGTCGATGCACTTCGAATACGTATAGGACACCTGAACTTGCGTGTTGTGAGTGAGCCTCCGGTTGAGGCTGACCTGCAGTGAGTTGTATCTGGAACTCGAAATCGGTCCGAGATTCGTGAAAATGCTCAAATTGGGATTTATCCGAGGGTTGCCCACGATTTTCCCGGCTACTACTGAGCCAAAATGATAGACTCCGTTCGGATCTATTGTCGCGATCGGAGGATTCTGCTCGATTTCACTAATCAAATGAACGCCATGCGATCCGACGTATCCGATGGAAAATACCGTGCCGCTACTGATTTCCCGCTGGATATTCAAGTTGTATTGAATCATGTAGGGGGTGGTGTTCGTATTGTAATTAAAGCCCGACGTCTCCGTTGGCAGAGTTGGAGTGATCGCGGAGAATGGAATCGGATACGTTGGATTCGATTGTTGCGCCGAGCCCCAAGGTGGCGCCCCCCAGAAATAGGCCGCGTAGACACTGGGAGTAATCTGATCATGGAAAATGCCGAAACCTCCCCGAATCGAAGTCTTATGGTTGCTGAAAGGATCATATGCGAAGCCGATTCGAGGGTCCCAATTCTTCCAGGAGGGATTGCTTGCGAAGACAGTTGAAACGCTCGAAAAGCCAGTTGCAGTGGCGACATCGGGTACTGCATGAAGTACACCGTGCGCGTCGGTTGGGTTCGTCATGAATTCCCATCTCAAACCAAGATTCACTGTCAATTTCGAAGTGACTTTCCAATCGTCCTGGAAGTACGGAGTCAGTTCCAGATCGCGAAAATCCCTGTTCGCGTACATCCCAGCCCGCAATGGGCCGCCAGTGAGGGTGATCGCGGTCCCCGACAAAAATAAAGGAAGGCTTTGGAAGGTCCAAATTCCCATGGATCGTTGCGGAAAGAAAGTATTCGCCTGAAATCTCGTCGCCGAAAAACCAAATCTTATGCTGTGCGCCCCGCGAGTCCACGACACATCGTCTCCTTCCGCGTATCGATTCAGCGTAGTGTTGAACGGCGTGAATGTGTTGCCGCCAATTCCAGAGAGACCGGTGACGATAACCTGCCCATCTTGCCTTCCAGCTCCGGGATAGAACTGAAGCGCAGAAAACGAGCCGACGGTCTGCGCGCTGGTGCCAGGACGCGAGTAGCTAGCATGCAGCACGTTCACGAGCGTCGGCGAGATGATTCGCCGCTCTTCAACAGTAGAAAATTGGGAATGCGAAGAATCATCTTCTGGCCAAAACGGTATTTGTCCGCTAGTGCCTCCGCCCGAGAAGGGCTCGATGAAAAAGTCTTTGTCCGATACATAGCGCACAAAGAGCGCATCTTTATCTGACAAATTTTGATCGTACCGTCCAAGAACATAGTTCTCATGCGCGATCTGACTTCCTACCTCCGTTGCCGTTCCGATTCCGTTCCCGATGTAAGTCGTCGCCGCCGGGTAAATGGCCAATGTTTGGGCGATAGCCTGAGCCGTCGCGGGATTCGTTGCCGTGATCGTGCAAACACCCGGCACGAGGTTGCAGGCAGGAACGTTTGCCACCTGAGTCTCCCCAAACAATTGACGAATGCCTTCGTAATTGACGAAGAAGAACGCTTTGTCCTTTTTGATGGGCCCCCCTAGACTTCCACCAAACTGGTTCTTGCGGAATGCGGGGATATCCTTCGGGTCAAAAAAATTGCGGGCGTCGAATACACTATTCCGCACGAAGTCGAACGCCGAGCCGTGAAACGTGTTCGTCCCAGATTTGCTGACCGCGTTGACGACGGCTCCGTTTCCACCGAACTGCGCACTGAAAGTATTTGTTAGAGTCTGAAATTCCCCGATTGCCTCGACACCCAGGGACGTCCCCGAAATCGACCCTACCCCTTTATTCCAAAAATTCTGCATATTTTCATCATCTAGAAGAAGCGCCTGTCCTTCGGGTCTTGAACCCGCAATCGAATAAGACGGCGCTCTTCCGGCAAACGAATCCGGTGTGATCGCTGTAAACGATTGAACGCCGGGGGCAAGCAATATAAGCTGCTCAAAATTCCGCCCGTTCAGAGGCAGTTCGCGCATCTGCGACTGGTCCACCAATGCGCCGACCGTCGCGTTCGTGGTCTCGACTTGTGACGCTTGACCTTCGACGGTTATCGTCTGCTGCTGCTGTCCGACGGGAAGGGCGAAGTCGACAACGCTCTGAGCTCCTACTGTGAGTGTGATCCCTTTACGGACAACCGTCGAGAAGCCCATTTTCGAGACCTGAACTTCGTAGTCCCCCACAGCCAAGTCTGGAACGTTGAATCGGCCGACCGCATCCGACATCCTGGACTGTGCAATACCCGTTCCAATATTCCTTGCCTGTACTGTGGCATTTGGAACGGCAGCACCCGATGTATCGGTGACGGTGCCTTGGATTGATGCTTCGGCACCCTGAGCCTGGAGTTGTAGCGATGCTGCAACCAATATCAAGGCAGTAAACACGATGGTAATAATCTTGTAATTCGTAGACATTGTTCCCCCTCTTCCCCTTAGTCGCCCTCGGACTAGTTCGATAATGTCAAGTTTCCCAATTGCCCCTATTTAACGTGGCTGGGTGAGAACGTCAATCAAGTACGGCTCACCAGCCTTTACGACTTCAATCCCTCTCCGGATGGCCGGCCCAAGTTCTTTCGGGTCCGAGATCGGTCCTTCCGCTCGCCATCCCAGTCCTTGCGCGATCTTGGCATAATCGATGTTCGGATTGTCGATCTTCGTACCGATGTGGACTCGATCGATCCCGCGCTGGCGCCGATTGGCTAAACCCTGGATCCCCATAACTTCCATGTGATAGGCCCGGTTATTGTGCATGACCACGAGGATCGGGATCCGATGATGCGCCGCTGTCCACAAAACTCCGTTCGCACACATGAGGTCACCGTCGTTCTGGATTGAGACGCTAAGTCGTCCATGTTTCCTATTGGCGAGCGCCGCACCAATGCTCGCGGGCGCCATGTAACCGACACCTTCCCCGCCCGCTCCACCGATGTATTGGTAGTGTTTGGTGAAATCCCACAAACGCAACGGCCAATAGCTAGTCCAAACCGCCTCCGAGAGAAGGGACCAATCTTCGTTCTTGATTTGCGCCCAGAGTTCGGCCGCCAAACGCGCAGTGCTGATAGGACTTGCATCCCATCCGTAAGCAGCGCTTTCGCGGTCACTCTCGCGAGCTTTCCGGCTCATTTCAGCAAGCCGGGTACCGCGTTCATTAAAAGCGTTCCTACGATCCGTCGTCACCAGGCGTCTGCAAGCCTCTATGAGAGCTGGAAGGGTCGCTTCGGCATCCGCTGCAACCGCTAGATCAGCCTCCGCGTAGCGCTGGAAATCCTGATAGTTGCTTCTCAGTGGCAGATCAGAGGCGCTGATACTAACCAGTTTTGGTGCGGGCTTATTCGTGTTCCGCCGTCGCGATTGCACCGCCGAATAGAAGTCGCTACTCTCCAGTCCAAGGATTACGTCAGCATTGGCTGTTGCGGCCCCACTGGGAGTTCTGCCATCGGGCCGTGTAAGTTGAGAGAGATTCAAAGGGTGGCCAGTGGGGAAATTCATACGACGCCGTTGATCGACCACGCCGGCCTGAAGCAATTCCGCGAGTTCTATTAGCAAATTCAGCCCATTTGGGGTTCGCGCGGTGCGGCTAGCAACGAGCACCGGATTTTCCGCGGTCACCAATAGCTTTGCAACTTCCGCAACCACGATCGAGTCGCCGGATGGAGGGGATGAGATTGAGAGTTTGGGAATCCGTGGATTCTCACCTGGTGGAACCGGACGATTCTGCAACTCCGTGTCGGCTACGATGACCACCGGCGCCATGGGCGGGGTCATCGCAATTTTGTACGCGCGTACCGCCGACTCGGCGAAGTGATCAAGTGACACCGGAGTATCATCCCACTTGGTCATCTCTCGAACCATCGAGGCGGCATCCTGGACGCTATGTACCCATGCCACTTCACCACCGCGGCGTGTGGCGTCCAGCGTGTTTCCGAGCATTATATAGACGGGAACCCGGTCGCAGAAAGCATCGTAGATCGCCATCGCCGCGTGTTGCAGCCCTACGGTGCCGTGCGCGCAGACCATAACGGGCTTGCCCTCAATCTTGGCGTAGCCGTTCGCCATCGCGACAGAAGATTCCTCGTGCATGCACGTTATGTATTCGGGATCTTTATTGCCCCCGTAATTGATCACGGATTCATGAAATCCCGCAAAGCTCGATCCTGGCATGGCAAAGACGTACTCGATGCCCAAGGACTTGATGACATCTACCATGAAGTCCGATCCCGGCCGGTCAACGGTTCGAACCTCTATCGCCCCCGCCGTTCCGGCACTCGCCGCGACTTGCTGCGCCATGGCGATCGGCGGTTTGGAGACAAACACCGCCGCTCCGGCGGCCGCTCCTCTCAGGAACCCCCGCCGACCGAGGGGTGCCTTTCTAGATTTCGCCATTACACACCTCGACCCTCGTGAACATCACACGTATTTCGGCAGGATTCGAAGGACATTTTCACGATCGATCCCGCGCAGTTCACTTTCCGAGAAGCCGCACTTTTTGAGCCCCGCCGCGTGGCTTGCCAGACCAGCACCGAATGGATAATCGGTGCCAAACACAATCTGCGAAGCGCCTGCGACGGTCTTCAACCCCTGCATTTGAACCGGATTCGTTGATTGGGCCGTATCGTAAAAAAAGCGTCTGAGATGGAACAGTTTCGAATTCGGCTCCGCCTGCGCCGCGAGATGGTCTGCGATGTTGTCAGGCGTTCCCACGCCGATTCGTTCGATAAGGGAAGGCATGGTGCCGCCACCATGAGAAAAGATGAACCGAATCCGCGGATAGCGCGTGGCGGCAAAACGGGCGGGGTCATTCCCGGCAAGCAGGCTAACGATGGCGCGGCTCGTATCCGTGTTGTACTCAACGGTTCCTACCTGAACGCCGGGAATCAAACCTTGGCAGCAAGGCGCGTCAACGGGATGAAAATAGACGACAGCGGCCCGTCGGTTGAGTTCTTCATAGATCGGCGCATAGAAGGGATCCCCGGGATATTTGTCGTCGTAACTGGTCAAGAGCCCGACGCCATCGGCCTTTAGCGTGTCCAAGACATACTCAATCTCATGCAGGCTCGCATCTATGTCGGGAAGTGGCAAAACCCCGAACAGACCAAAGCGGCCTTTGTAGGGAGAGACCATCTTGGCAATCGCCCATTCGTTCATCTCGCGCGCGAGCCGTCGTGTTTGGTCTTTGTTCCCGAACCAGATCCCGGGCGCGGTACAGGACGCGACAGCAGTCTGTGTGTCGCCCTGTTCCATGGCCTCCAACGTGCGCGCGGGAGAGTAGTCTTTCCAAGTGCCGAGAGCGGTCCAACTGGGATAACCCCTTACCGGTTTCACGTCGATCTCGGCAAGAGCCGCGATGAAACCCGGCGAGCCAAAATGATGATGTACGTCGATCCGCCGGGCTTTCAACTTGTCTTGCTGAGCGGACAGCCTGTTACCCGTAAGCAGGGCCGTGCCAACGGCGAGAGTTTCCGTCAGGAACTGACGACGTTGGGTCTGTCGCTGAACCGCCGCTTTTCGGGAAGACTTTTCATCGAGTCTCGATTGGGACATTGGCCTCTCCTTTTCGCCTTTTAGCGGTTGCTTCTGGGTCCGAAGATTACTTTCAGCGCAAATTCAGTTTCCGGGGATGATGGCCCTGGCGCCCGGGCTGCTACGTGAGACGTTCCTGCCCGGATGAAAAGTATCTCAGCCCAACAGGTGGATGCACAGCACGCCTAACGACCCGAAAGTTGCAAAACATATGGCCTCCCATCAGCGAGCATTTCGATTCTTGACCGTGAAGCACGATGCTTTGCCCGTACTGACCCACTCCACGAGCGGCTTCCCCGATGCCCGCCGCGCGGCGCTTTCCGATAATTTACCGAAGATAAAGAAACTGCAAGGAGGGGAACGTGAACGCACCGTAAAAGTCACGTGAATCACGGGGCAATTCGTAGAGAGGCGAATCTAGCATCCCCTATGCGCGGGTTTGTCCACTCCTGTCCCCCGCGGACACGATGACCGGCGACAGACTGGACGGGTCTCGGGTATTGGCAGACCTTGTTCTGCGGAGGGCTCGACCCGAAATGGTGAAGACCCGGCTATGCCCCGCCTAACCGAATTCCACCCTTTAGAACTTTCTTTGGATCAACTTTTTTATCTACGATGACGCCAAAGAATCCGGTATCCATTTCTTCCCATGTCATATTGCCGTTATACACGGTGCGTGTTGGATCGGGATTGAACCTATTGTTCGGCGAGTTGTCGTAGTGGGCCTCGATGACCAATCTGGTGCCCTTCGGAATGTGGAGCGGTTCTGCGACGTCATAACCGAGCTGCCAGTTGAAGTCGTAATGCGGGACACTCAGAATCGTCTCGGCCCGCCCGTCGGGATATATCAGAGTAAATTTGAAGTCCTTTCCTCGGAGATGCATGTGGGGACTCAACCATGCGAGCTCCGCATCTTCAGTGAAAGTTACCTCTCCCGGAGGAGCTAGCCAGTTTGGATCCCCGGGCGGGATCGCAAAGTGCTTCGCATCGTTGGGCGCGGCGGCGGAAAGAGAAACGTATTGGCGCTGGGGCGGGTCCTTCGCTACGGTAAACCCGACTTGGGGATGATCAACTACTTCTTTGCCATTCGGCGTGTAGTGCACCTGCCAAATAATATCGGTGCCCGCCGGGATTAGCTTGCCCGCGCCGAAGGGGCGATAATCCGCAGCTTGGATTCCCGGCAAGTAACACACTTCGAGCGGGCCTCCACCTCGAAGATTTTCGGTGATGAAATTCCCGCGCCGTTTTTCGCCTTCCGCGATTTCAGTTCCGCTTTCATCGCGCGGCTTGTCCACCCATTCCGGAACTCCGTACTTTACATCCGCACGATGCGGAAGAAACTGCAAGCAAATGTGATGAGTGACCGATGGTTCACTCGGACGCACTTCGATCGAGGTGATCCACGTGTCCCTCTCAAACTTCCCTGGCATGACGATATTTGTCCACTCGATCACGTTGTTCTTCGGTTTCGCCGGCACAGTGAACGGTGCGCCATCGACGACGATATCCGGCTTTATCTGCCACCCGTCCGGCGGCCAATCGATGGGAGCAGGCTTGTCCTTCGCGTCGCCCTCCGGTGCACCGTTATCCGTCCATTTCGCAACGAGATCAATGTCGCTTTGCTTCAGGGAACGGTCATTCCCGAAATGTCCATATTGCGGGTCCGCACTCCATGGCGGCATTTTGTGGCTAGCCACAGCCGCTTTCATCGCTTTAGCCCAAGGGCGAGCATTTTGGTACGTCAATAGCGACATCGGAGCTATCTGTCCCGGCCGATGGCAACTTTGGCAATTTCGCTGTAGGAGCGGAAGCACATCCTTATTAAAGGTGACGGCGTCTGCCGAGGTTACGTCAGCAGCCGCAGCAAGCGGACCATAGGCCAATACTATTAGGGTTAGTCTTTTTAACATTCTGCCCGGCCTCCTGCGCAGCCGTACAACTTAGCTATACAGGAGAGCTGGCACAGGGACAAGCTCCAAAGCGTGGAAAAACGGTGATGCTCACGTGAACTGGAAGGACCGATAGGCGGCCTCTATCGCGAGTGACGGCGATGTGCAACAAGTTAACGCAAGGGTTACGGAAGCTTCATGCGCGAGAGGAGCATCCGGAAGCGCGGATCAGGACGGATGGCGTCGTAAGCGGGATCTTCATTCAAAGCGGGAGAGTCGCCCTCATCCAGAGATTTCTCCAACCATTTAAATGTCTCATTCTTGTCGCCAAGCCCCAGGAAGATATCCGCCATGAATGCTGATCTAAATCGCCCCCGCCTGGATTGGTCAAGAAAACCGTCCAAAATCTCGCGCGCCGCCGGGGCTTGATTGGCAACTCCGTACGCATATCCCAGCTTGGCCGTTGCCCGTGGATCATCCTCCAGGAGCTGGCGAGCCATGTGTATCTCGGCCAAGCCCTGCGGATACATGCGCTTCTGGAGATAAACGAGGCCAAGATCGAGTCGGGCTAGCCCATAATTTGGATCCATCGCCAATGTCTTGTTGAGCTGATCGACCGCCTCGTCATAGCGGTGCAAGTGGAAAAGCGCCCCGCCGACGGTGTCCGACGCAATGAGAGATACCGGATCGAGTTCCAAGCCCTTGCGTGCTTCAACTAGAGATTCATCTAATCGGCCAATCTTCGCCAGAAAACTGCTGTACCAACGATGCCCCACCGCGTTGCCTGGACTCAACTCGAGTCCTTTGCTGAATTCGGAGGAGGCGGCTAGCCAGTTAAACTCCGAAGCAAACGCTTGCGCGAGATCAAGATGAGCCTCGCCTAACGTCCCATCCAGAGCCAATGCCTTTGTTGCGGCGGCACGAATCTTGGGTGCGACGTCCCGAGCCGTAATCATGCCGTGCCGGGGCAGCGCGACGTAGCAGGCCGCAAGGCCAACGTAAGCAAGCGCATAGTTTGGATCTTTCGCGATGGCCTGTTCAAAGTATCCGATCGCAGTATTTACATTTCCAACCGTACTTCTGTTCCAAAAATAGCGTCCCTTTAAGTAATCCTCATAGGCCTCGGCGTTAACCGCGGCGTCGTGGCTGAATGCAGCGGTCAGTCGTGTTGAAGAGCGTGAGTCGGCCAATGCGGCGCTGAGAGCGCTTGTAATCGCTACGGAAATTTCTCGCTGGATTAAGAAGATGTCCTTGGGTTCACGATCGTAGCTCTGCGACCACAAACGGAAGCCATTCGACGTGTCATCGAGTTCTGCCGTGATTCGCACTCGGCCATTGGCTTGGCGGACACTTCCCTCCAAAACCGTTCGTACGTTCAGCATTGTTCCAATTTCTCGAAGGTCGAGCGTTTTCCCTTTGAATTGAAATACGGAAGTCCGTCCCACGACGTGTAGGCCTGGGACTCGCCCCAACGAATCGATCAATTCATCGGTCAAGCCATCACTGAAAAATTCGTTATTTGCATCCCCCAAATTCGCGAATGGCAACACTGCGATTGATGGTGAGTCGAGCGCAGACGGAGTACTGTGGCGTCTCGAGGTAACAAGATATGTTATTACGCCCACGAATAACACGACTAAGGCCACTGCGATCACAAGCATTCGGTGATTGCGGGGTTGTTCGTCGGAGTCCGCGAGTGCGTGCGCCGGTTCGCCCGGAGGATGCTTAATCCCGCTTAATACAAGTTCTGTTGCGTCGTGAAACACCGGCGCGTAGCTACCTTTCACAAATTCGATTCGCAGCGGATCTTGCTTGCCCTCTTCGTCGTAGTACCTCGCGATGCGGGATCGTAGCTTTCGAGCCTCCACACGAACGATTGTGTCTACGCGGGGATCGAACGATTCTTCCTTCCCAAAAACCTCGATACCAATGGAATATTCTTTGAGAAGATACGCTCTTCCCTCAAGGGCCTCGTTGACTACGTACCGAAGAAAGTTTCGTTGCCGTTCGGAACCCAGAAAAGCCCGGCTCGCGAGCATTCTTTCGAGTTGGATACGGATCGAGTCGGAATCCGGAGATCGGTCATGCGTTGTAGATACACCTTCGCTGTGCGGGATTTCGCCGATCTTTTCCCAATTTGCCTTCACAACTCTCTCGTTCCCTCGATCGTGACGCGCGAAGTCCAGGATCGATCCTCTCAGACAATCCTGTCAAGCCGACCACATCGTAACAGACAACCGTCGCCCACTCAAGCTACGTTCCGTGATCTATAACTCCTATCAACGATAGGAATCCACAATCATGCGCCCGCTCCTGGATCACGCGCTGGGGTCGTTGAGGCCGATAAGCTAACGCAAAGACCCCGTTTGGGTATTTTTTAGGCCGGATCATTCACGAAAGCCTAGAGGTGGTGCTGTGGGCGTTCATCGCACGCGCTTTCGGACACTGGACGAGGTGAACCGCTAGGGGTTGGCCTGGGCGTCGACTCGGATCCACAGCGCATGTGGTTGCGAGCGTGCGATATCCGAACCCATGTCACCCAAGACAGCTCCATAGTCAATTCCTATGCTCTCTTCGAAAGAATCGATTTGACCGCGCCATTGTTCCCAAACATACTTGACGGAGCTTCAGGAACGATCAACAGGAGGTCGGAAGGATGTTTAAACAAACCGGGCGATTCGCACGCGCTCTCGCCGCAATAGTGATTATGGCAGCGCCGGCGGAGCTAGGGAGGAATCATTTGGCCGCGCAAGGGACCACTGCGACAATCCTCGGTACCGTAACGGATTCGTCCGGCGCCGCGGTTCCCGGGGCCGCTATCCAGGTGCGAAATGTCGGAACCGCGATTACTCAGTCCGTTGCATCGGACGAGCAAGGGCGTTTTCGAGTTCCGGACTTGAGTCTTGGCGACTACGAAGTTCAAGCGGCCAAGATGGGTTTTCAGACTGTAGTGCACAAAGGGATCACGCTCACGGTCGGTAGCCAGAGCGTCATAGATTTCTCGCTGCCTGTCGGGCAGGCCCAGCAGACGGTAACGGTCGAGGGCCAAGTCACCCAAGTCGACACCACCAATGCTGCTGTCGGCGCGCTGGTCGATCAACGGCAGATGCGCGAGTTGCCCCTCAATGGCCGTAACTTCGAACAGCTCATTCAGCTCGCGCCGGGTATGCAATTGGTCACGAGCGTCGCCCCGAATGCGCGCCAAGGCGCAGCGAAGTCCTTCTCCGCTGCCGGAGCAAGACCTGAGCAACAGGCGGTTCTTCTAGATGACGAAAATATGGAGAACTTTTATAAACGTGGGTTTGGTACCGTGACTGGCTCGTCGCTCGGAGTAGAAGCAATTGCAGAGTTTCAGACGCTGACCAATACTTATGGCGCGCAATTTGGAGGGAATGGTGTCGTTATCAACTCGGTGAGCAAATCCGGGACGAATGCCTTTCACGGTTCAGCCTATGACTTTCTCCGCAACAGCGCATTAGACGCACGCAATTTTTTTGATCCCCATTCTTTGCCTGCATTCCGCAAGAACCAGTTTGGAGGTAGCGTCGGCGGACCTGTCAAAAAGGATAAGGCGTTCTTCTTCGCGAACTATGAAGGGATTCAGCAGCTTCTCGGCGAAACCAAGATCGCTATGGTGCCAGCCTGCAACGTTTCCGGGACTTGTACGATAACCGCAACAAACTCTGCTACGGCGCAAGCGATCGCACAGACTCTGGCGCTTTATCCCACGCCCACGACGATTCTGAGTGGCGGGATCGGTGAATTAACCGAGGTTGCGAATCAAATCACCCACGAGAATTATTTTCTAGGACGTTTTGATTACGCTCTTTCGGAGAAGGATTCGTTCTTCCTCCGATATTTAATTGACAAGCAACACTTTCTCGAACCTTTCCCTTCTTCGGGCAGTCTGTTGCCGCTGTGGCCAGAAACCGACACCGGAAACAACCAGTTTTCTACGTTCGAATGGAAAAGGATTATTTCTCCCACGCTGCTCAACACCGCACGACTCAGTTTTTCTCGTCCCGGCACTACGCAAGCCTCTGCGAGTACCACTCCCGCGCTTCAGTTTTTTCCCGGAACGGGGCGACCGGATGCCTTCGTTGGAATCACCGGCCTTACCAGCTTGGGCGTAAGCACGTTTGATCCATCGGCCCAAGTTCAAAACAAGTTCACTGAAGCCGACGACCTCCTGTGGACCCACGGAGCTCACACGACCCGGTTTGGTGTCTCAATCTTGAGGCTGGATTCGAATGTTTACTATCCGTACCGGAGCGGATCGTCGTGGAGCTTCCAAAGTCTGTCGAATTTCCTGGCTGGCACGGCTCTCTCGGTCGTCGGAACGCCGGTTGGTGCACAATATTATCCCAATCGGCAGTACAGGGAAACAGATCCCACGCCCTACGTTCAAGACGATTGGAAGGTAACATCGAAGCTGGCTCTAAACCTTGGATTGCGCTGGGACTTCACGACCAATGCCGTCGATGCGCACAACGCCTTCTATGCCGTTACGGATTTCGTAACGGGTACCGGGTTCGTGAACGTTCCGCATGCGACGCGGTCTAATCCTTCCTGGCGAAACTGGGATCCCCGATTCGGCTTCGCCTATGATGTTTTTGCCGACCATAAGACTTCGGTACGCGGCGGGTTCGGGATCACGCATAGCCCGATATTCCCGGGCAATTACAATTCGTCCTACACAGGAGCGCCGCCTTGGAATTCGTTTCAGCAGAATAGCCCGACCTATCCGGTGCCGTTTTCCACGCTCACCCCCAGTCTTCCCACGGAAAGCCCGGGCTGGAATTGGTACAACGATCGAACGCCGTACCTGATTCAGTACAACCTCAACGTTCAGCGAGAGATTTCCGAAGGAACTGTTTTATCGGTCGGCTATGTTGGTTCGCATGGCGTTGATCTTCTCACCGAGCAGGAGCAGAATCCGGTAATTCCGACAATCGATTCAAACGGAGTCTATCATTTCGGTTCGCTTGTGAACGGAAAAGTTGTTGGAAACCCGCGTCAGGACCCCAACTTAAGTGTCTTTCCCGAGGCCGTCCCAGGTACAACTTCGCGCTACAACTCTCTTCAGACGAGCCTTAATCGTAGGTTTACGCGGAACGTACAAGCGCAATTAGCGTATACGTACTCGAAGTGCATCGACGACGGTGGAAGTCCAGTCGGGAGCTTGAACGGCGGAAACTCGCCTGCCAGCTATGAGAACCCTTACGTTCGGGCAATTGATCGGGGCCTGTGCAATTTCAATACAACCCACGCTTTGAGGGTCAACGGTCTGGTAGCATTGCCTTTTCATGGGAACCGACTGGTCGAGGGATGGCAACTTTCCGGAATCGTTACTGCCAACACAGGACTTCCTTTCACAGTCAGCACTGGATTTGATCAGGTTGGCTACGCAGGTTCTGGCACTCCGCGTCCGAATCTAAACCCGGGATTTAGTCCCAATCCAGCGGTCGGGAACGTAAACGAATGGTTTAACCCGGCAGCCTTCTCGCTTCAGCCGGTCGGCACACTCGGCAATCTTGGGAGGGATACGGTAATCGGTCCCGGAATCGTGGACGCTGACCTTGCATTGCTGAAGAATACTAAAGTTAGGGAGTCGGTTAACATTCAATTCCGCTGGGAAGTGTTCAACATCTTCAATCACCCAAACTTCGGTTTGCCCGGCGCCAACATGTTTACGGCGGGGACAAATGGCGGGGGAAATCCGAATCCCACCGCCGGTCAGATAACGACGACAGTCACGTCGTCACGCCAGATGCAGTTTGGCCTCAAGCTCATTTTTTAGCTTCTGCGAGGCGCATCAATGAAAAAGGCGCATGAACAAAACGAATTGGTTTCCCGCCGAGAGATCCTGACCCTCGTCGCCGCTGGCGCGGGCACACTGTTTTCCGGCGCCGGTTCGCCTGCGGCCGTCGCAGGCGCGACGAAAGGCATGATCGACGTTCATCACCACGTCGGGCCTCCACCCAGCTTGGCCAACGGTCGGGGAGGCGGTGGCCCTGCCTGGTCGCCCGAGATCGCGGTCGAGGAGATGGACCGCAACGGAGTCGCCACAGGAATCGGTTTCCCCGGACCAATCCCTGTTTCGTCCGATTTAGAGCGGGGGCGAAAATTGGCCCGCGACTACAACGAATACGGAACGCAGATCGGTCGGGATCACAGGGGTCGCTTCGGCCTGTTCGCGGCGCTACCGATGCACGACGTGGAAGGCAGCCTCAAAGAGATCGAGTATGCGCTAGATACCCTCAAGGCTGATGGCTTCGGCATTTCCACCAGCTACGGTGACATGTGGCTCGGTGATACCCGCCTTCGGCCGATTTTCGAAGAGTTGAATCGCCGGAACGCCGTTGTATATGTCCATCCGAACGACGCAGTTTGTTGCACGCCTGCGACGATGACCTACGAGAAGAATGGAATCAGCGGAGCGTGGATCGAATGGCCGATGAACACGGCGCGCACCATCCTGAGCATTATGGTGGCCGGTTACACGCAGACCCTCCCAAATGTCCGATTCATCTTTAGTCATGCGGGTGGTGTGATGCCGCTGCTCATCAGTCGCCTCCAAGGATTCACGGATTGGAGTGCGATCGGTCCGGAGAAGCTTCGCCAAATGTTTCCTGAAGGGCTCGGCGGTGAGTTTCGCAGGTTCTATTTCGAAGGCGCGCAGGGATACGCTCCTGAAAACATGCAGGCCTTACTGAAGCTGGTTCCGCCTTCGCATGTCCTATTCGGGACTGACTATAACCGGTTCCCGATCTCCCACAGCGTTAAGTTGTTCGAGAATTTGAAGCTCGCGCCGAATATCAAGCGTGCTGTCGGACGCGAGAACGCGGCTGCACTTCTGCCGCGATGGAGAGCATAAGATGATTACCGCTCGTATTCTGCTACTTTAATCCGTTCAACTCGAGTTCATCCGTTGCGATCGAGGATCCGCGCGGTCAACGGCGGGCGGAGTTCAGGAGAGTAGCCCGTTTTTCCGTCGTGCCGGGGAGAGTGACATTTGCGTGGGCTTGAAGATGAATTAAGAGACATTTTCGGTCGGGACAAGCCGCCCGTCTTACCATAAGGCGCTATGGTCTTGATGGGCGCGGCGGCGCCAGCCTTCGTGAGTTGGCGAGAGAAACCGGATCGAGTTATGAGGCCATTCGCAAGATGTCCGAGCGCCTTGTCGTCGACAAAACGGCGACGCCTCCCAAAACACCGGTTCTGGATCGCGTCGTTGGGCTTATCGCGCATCGGGCTCCAGTGTCGGCCGAAGGAATTGAACGGCTTCTATCCAAGGCTCCCAAGCGCAGACGCGCGTTCCGACTCGAAGGAGTGCTAAACGCGACTAAACTCCTCGGGAGACCAGTTCCCTTTTCACTTGCCAGGAACGTGTATGGCCGTTTCGTTTACGTACCGTCACCAGTCCGCCCTGCGCCGATTCTCCGTGCCGCCCGAAAGCAGATTAAAACATGGGGCATGGCCCGGATTGACGATATTGTCGACCACCTTAAAGACCCCCAGATTTCGCCAAGCGATGTGATTTCACTGTTGATTGAGCGACACGAAGACTTTCGTTGGTTGGACTTGCGCCTTGGTTGGTTTGGGCTTTCGCGATACGGCAGAGTAAATAGAGTCACAACTCGATTGAAGAAACTTCTGGCAGTGTCGAGCACAGTTTCGCTCCGCGAAGCCTATGGAGGTCTTCAGAAAGATCACCGTCTCGCTGGGTTCGGACCACCGGTTAAGGTGTTTACGGAGTTCTGCCGTGAACTTCCGGGAATTCGCCTAGCGAACGGGTTCGTGAGTGCAATCGACCCACTTGATCCGGAGTCCTTGCTAAGTCCCACCGAGCGGAAGCTCGTCGGAATAATGGAACGGCACGGCGTCCCGATAACCTTTGGCGAGCTTCGGAAAGCCTCGCTTGAGGCGGGCCTGTCGATCTCAAGCGCGAGCGTTTGCGTTTCGACCTCACCGCTCGTTCGAAATCACAGCCGTGGCGTTTACAGCTTAATCGGGCGAGGGGGCCGCGAGAGTTTTCGAAGCCATCCACGAAAGTATTCATGTCCAATGACGTCCCAGCGGTGAAAATTGTCCTACCGTTCGACAAGGGTCCCGCGCTGGAAGAAGCGGGCGCTGAACCGCGAATGCTGCTGGCGGATGTGGGACAGATTCGCTCCGCGCGAGTGAAATCAGTCCCTGACTAGCTGGCGGAATCATTCTGTGTGGCGGTAGGTCCACCGGAGTCGGCTGCCCGCTCTGCGACGGGCGCGTTTGCTGACCCGCGAGTTGTGACCACGAGGGGGATGCCGGATGAAACTTCGAATTCAAAGAAACGTTCTGCGATTCCGCCTCACGCAGACGGAAGTTGGATGCTTGCGCGACGGCGGACCAGTCGAATGCTCGCTTCGGTTTCCTCCGGCGCTTCGCTCGGCTATTCAGTGGCGAGTTCGCCGGAGGTAACTAAGATCTTGGTCGATTATGGCGGCGATTCCATTCGCATCGTATTGCCTAGTTCGATCGCTCAGACTTGGGCTGAGGGTAACCAGGTCACGATTGAGGGATTCCCCGCCCCTGACTTCCAGATCTTGATTGAGAAAGATTTTCGATGCCTTCACAATCCGGAGCGCGAGGACCCGGACGCATATCCAAACCCTATTGATGCCGTCGCGAGGCCAGCCGACGATTAACGTTCTCCGAATTGTATGTACCAGGGAAAAGATCGGGCGAAAGTAGGATGTCCCTTCCGGCTTCGGGGGGTCCCCTGAAGTCGTCCGTCCGTCTAAAGGATGAAACCAGCCATCGCTCGACGCGCGACGTTCAGGACGAAACGGACCCGCCCTGACTCAAACAGAAAGCCTCCGTCGAAACAACAATTCACATTTCATACATAACGTGCCGACGGCTCATAGACTTGCCCTAGCGCATATCATCAACGTCTATTCAAAGGGATGCGCGAAAAACTGGTGTCGTTTAAGACAAATGCCGGATTCGAAAAACGAAGTTTCCAGATCCGGCATTGAGTCAGAGTCCAACGGTTCGATAGCCGTACTACCTTATTCTTGTTGGCCACCCTCTCCCGCGACACGGTTTGCATTGGTCACGACCTTTCTGGGGTCTGTGTCTTTACTTACAATCAATCCGTATGACGGGAACATCATTTCTTCCCAAGTTTGGTTTCCGTAGTAGACAGTCCGATTCGGGTTGGGATTAAACTTATTGTTAACCGAATTGTCGAAATGTGCGACCACGGTCATCTTCGTGCCTTTGGGCACCTTGATTGTTGTGTCATACCACAACTGCCAGTTAAAGTCGTAACGCGGGACGTTCAGGATCGTCTCTTTTTTACCATCGGGATACTCCAGTTGGAAGACCATATCTTTACCGCGGAGATGCATGTGTGGCATTAAGCCCACCAATTCCACATCTTGGTTAAAGGTAACCACCGCGGGAGGGCTTTGCCAGTTGGGGTCGTTCGGCGGAATCGCGAAGCGCTCCGGATCGCTCGGCGAGCTGGTGCTCATCGCAAGATACCGACGCTCCGGTGCCTGTTTCGCAACAGTGAACCCGATTTGGACGTGGTCAGTAATGGGCGTCCCATTCGGAGTATAGTGCAGGTTTACCCAGATGTCGGTTCCAGCCGGGATCAATTTGGCGGCATTGTGAAGGCGGAAATCGGCGGCCGGACGCCCGGGCTCGTAACACTCCTCGATGCCTCCGGGGCCTCCGGCCTGGGCAGCGGCTGTGGGTCCCGTCCGAGGAGCCTGACCGCGTTGTTTGCTTCGCTCGATAGACTCGCGTGTTTCGACTCCGTCAGAGTCTCGCTCGATGTTTTGTCGTTGTATCTGAGCGACACCGTATTGAACATCAGGCGTGTGTGAGCGGAAGGACAGGCAAATATGGTGCGTTACCTGGGGCGTTTCGGTTTTGACTTCAACCGAAGTCACCCACGTGTCTTTCGTGAACCCGCTCGGGACGGGAACCCACGTCCATTCGACAATCGCTTTGGCAGGGACCTCGTAGACCGGACCCTCCACAATCACGTCAGGCTTGACTTGCCAGCCGCGTTCAGGCCACAGAATCGCAGCCGGAGCGTCCTTGGGATCGCCTAGAGGAGCGCCGCTATCAGCCCACTTCGCGATCGTCTCGATGTCACTTTGCTTCAAAGATCGATCATTCTTGAAGTGACCGTATTGCTGGTCGGCGAACCACGGAGGCATTTTCCGAGACAGCACGGCGGCTTTCATGGCCTTCGCCCAGGGGCGGGCGTTCTCGTAGGTCAGTAAGGGCATTGGTGCGGCCTGTCCAGGACGGTGGCACTCCTGACAGTTCGCCTGAAGAATCGGCATGACATCCTTCGAAAAGGTTACCGACGGGGCGGACGTATCGGCTGCGAATGCCGTGATGCCGAGCAATGCAACGCTGAACAGTGCTTTAATCATCGGAATCTCCAATCTTAGTTTTTCCAACTAGAATGCTCTCCACCTACGCGGATTGAAACACGTTCTGCAAGGCAAACCAATTTGCCAGGCGGGCGTCGTTGACGGGACTGGCGATGAGGCCTGCCGCCCAAGATCGGCAGCGACGCTGAACGTCAGTGGTCTAAACACACGCTTCAGCATCAATCCGGCGATCCAGTCAGTTCGTTCGTACTTTAACCGCCTCCTCCCGCGAACTGTGCGCCAGCCTTGACGATCTTTTTAGGGTCCGTATCTTTGTCAACCACCACGCCGAAGAAGGGGAACATCATCTCCTCCCACGTCATGTTTCCGTAGTAAACGGTCTTGTTCGGGTCGGGGTTGAACTTGTTATTTGCGGAATTATCGTAGTGCGCGGCCACGTGCAATTTCGTTCCCTTTGGCACTTTAATAGAAGTCCAGTATCCAAGTTGCCAATTGAAATCATAATTCGGGACACTAAGCACAGTCTGCTTCCGACCATCCGGAAATTCAAGCGTATAAGTCATGTCCTTCCCGCGAAAATGCATGTGCGGCATCATATACACAAGCTCCGCATCTGCGAGAAAAACGGCCTCGGCGGGAGGGCTTTGCCAATTGGATACGTTCGGAGGAATCGCAAATTTCTTGGGATCCGGGTTCGCCGTTGTGCTCAGCGACACGTATCGCCGATCCGGAGCCTTATCCGCCACGGTAAAGCCGACCTTGACATGATCGGTTACAGCGGTGCCGTTGGGCGTGTAGTGTAAGTTGAAGACCATATCATAGCCCGCCGGGACCAGTTTCGCCGCGTGATTGATGCGGTAGTCGGCCGCCGCATTGCCAGGGAGGTAGCAATCTTCCGCTGCCCCGGTCGGCGCGCCAGACGGCGCCACATTACCGTCCTTGTCGGTCTGGTGGTTGCCGTTGCCGAACGTCGCGCCTTTTTCAGGAAGTGCCGATCCCTTATCGTCGCGATCTTTGTCCTGCCAAAAGGCAACATTATAGGGAAGGTTCGGAACGTGGGGAATGAAGGCCGTGCAAATATGATGGGTCACCCCCGGAAATTCCGGTTTAATCTGTATCGATGTGATCCAAGTATCTTTCGTGAATCCCGTCGGCATTGTTACCGTCATCCACTCCACAACATTGTTTTTAGGCCGCGCTGGCACCTCCGTCGTTGGACCGTCTATCACGATGTCCGGCTTCATCAGCCACCCTTCCGCCCACTGCAACGGGACTGGCGCGTCTTTCGCCTCCCCTTCGGGTGCTCCGCCGTCCGCCCATCTAGCGATCACGTCGATCTCACTCTGCCTCAGCGAGTGATCGTTCGCGTAAGGGCCATACTTCGGATCGGCAAACCAAGGAGGCATCTTTCTGGCGATCACGGCAGCCTTCATAGCTTTCGCCCAGGGCCGTGCGTTTTGAAAGGTGAGAAGGGACATAGGCGCGACTTGGCCCGGACGGTGACACTCCTGGCAATTTGCCTGGAGAATCGGCAGAACATCTTTGGTGAACGTAACGGAGGTCGAGGACGTATCTGCCCCAGTCGCGATCGACCCCACCATCAATGCCGCAATCCACAATTTATGTGCCATATTCACACTCCACAGAAATCTCAATCGCCGTTCCGAACTACTCTTGATGAACCGCCCCTTCAGTGTGCGATGAGTGCCTTCTTTCGTCAAATAGGAAAAGGCGAGAGACTGATAGCGGATATCTATCGATATCAATGAATCGGCTCCGTAGCTTATTCTGAAGGACCCTTGGGGTCGACCCCAGGAAAGTAGGGCCATCTTGGACTTGCCCCCATTTTTGACACAACCAGTTAAGACTCAAAATCCATCCAAAGGAGAATTCTGAATCGCGGGCGCAAGCGAGCGCCCAACTTGCGCGCTGCGGATCAGCGTGGCCTGATCGCTTTCCGGCGTGCCGTTGCGCCGCAGCCAGCCTTGCTTCATGTGCGTGGTTTCCACAACGAGTGCGTTGCCGACAAATTTACCCGTGGAGAAGCCCCGGAAGCTGTGCGGAGCCCAGGCAGGCGGGTGTGGACGGCCGTCCATCCAGATCACGCGGTGGCCTTCGGTGGTCTGGCCCCACACGTGAATGGCGACCAGACGTTGAAAATGCGGGCATACCTTTGGGAAAAATTTCGCTAGGCCAACCAAGCAAGAGATGTCTGTCTACAAACCATCCTACAAAGATTTGAAGACCGGAAAGCTGAAGCAATTCGCGGTTTGGTGGTACAGCTTCACATTCGCCGGGCGCCGCATTCAGGCGTCCTCCAAGCATAGACGTCCCACCAGCGATGGTACACGTTGTCCTGCGTGGCAGTGTCTTGCGCTCCTGAAACAAAGCGATTGGGTTTTCCGGCGAAGCGTGAGAATGAGTTCAGACGTTCCCGCGACGGTGCAGCCCGCGGTACTTCGTCACCGCGAGGTGGAGGGGTGTTAACGCATTATAAAAAAGGGGGTTGTGTTGCAACTGCGTCGATGCAACGACTGGTAGCCTGAAGGGACCCTGAAAATGGCACCCCGAACAGCGATCTTCAAGTGGCGGCAGACCGAACCCGTCCTCATTCTCAGCGCGGTCCGCTGGTACCTTCGGTATTCGCTGTCGCTTCGGGACGTCGAAGAACTTCTGAAGGAACGAGGAGTCGAGGCCGACCACACTACCGTTTGGCGTTGGGTACAGCGTTACGGTCCCGAACTAGAGCAGCGGATGCAGCGGTACCTTAAGCCGACCAACAAGTCCTGGCGCGTGGACGAGACCTACATTCGGGTGAAGGGCCGCTGGTGCTACCTGTATCGGGCCATCGATTCCGCCGGAGCCACGATTGATTTCCTGCTTTCGGAGTTGCGCGATGCCGACGCAGCCAAACGGTTGTTTCGCAAGGCGCTGAGCCATCTGTCCATCCGCAGCCTCGTGTCGTCAATACGGACCTGGCACCGATCTACGGCTCAGCAATCCCCGACCTAAAGAAGGAAGGGACACTTCGCCGCCGTTGCCGGCACCGACCCGTACAGTATTTGAACAACATTCTCGAGCAAGACCACCGCGCGATCAAACGCCGGGTGAACGCCAAGCAGGGGTTCCGAGAATTCCAGGCGGCGGAGCGAACGATCCAGGGTTACGAGGCGATGAACATGATGCGGAAGGGGCAGGCTCGGTGGGTGAGCGGAACGGATGTTCGGCGTCAAGTTCAGTTCATCCACAAGCTTTTCGAATTGGCCGCCTGATCTCGCGGCACCGACTGTCTCTCCGCTCAACTCCTTGTGAGCCCATCGAACGCCAACCGGAAGTTGCAACACTACCAGTCAAACCGAGATCCTCTCGTTTTGGGGAAGGTCACAGGCTGTGGCGCAACGCGGTGCACGCGAGAACTCGCGGGAGAGAAATTGTGTTCCCGATGGCGCTACTACGTCCGAGTGGTACATCGGCGTCGCTCGCGACGCCTGCAGCCAACGCCGGCGCACGCGGCAAACGTGCTTGGTTCTCTCTTCGCAAGTATCCGGGCAGCCCCTCATCGGCTACCTTCCCATGGGGCTTTCGCCCGCACGTGATCGATCAGAAAGCGCACGCCCTGGTTGTCGGACGGATTCAGCCATAGCATTCGATCGAAAACGCGCCCAGCCTCGTCGAAACGGCCGAGGCGCCAAAGGCATAGCCCGAAGCCATTCATGCATCGTAGGAACGGCCGGTTAGCCGACCGGTGCGGCAACATCTATGCGACGGACGGCACGCTCGTCGCGCGGATCTCGTACAACGGTCGCGTTTGGACGCCCGATGATCGACTGCTGCAAGAACCGCAGACGACCTGATTCACTCCGACACCGACAACGCCCCCGCGATCCCCTGTTGCGCGACGGCTGCACCAGCGTTCGTGTGCTGCTGGCTTCATTGTTGCCTTACAGGCTACGAATCTTCTTAAGGGCTGAGGCCTTTCCGGTGCTGATGGAGCATGATACTGTCATCGCGCGTGATTACGTCGCCGCTTGTGGTCACGCGTTCTTTCGCAAGGATGACCACTTCGATTCCCCAGACTGTTGTAATTGTTAGGATTCAGCGAAAAGCGATGGAGCCCTTGGAAGCGACGAGGCTCCCTTGGGCGCAGCTTCGCGCCAAAGCGAATATTGCTGGACATCACAAGCCGCTCTCGACATCCGCGGTCGCACTAAGGGCTTTACCCCGCGCACACATCGTGCACACAAATCTCGGCTGATCACGGTGCAAGCGCAAGACAACGCAGGACCGGCAATACTGCTTGCACTGATAAGGCGAATCAGTGAATCGACGCCCTCTTCAGCCCGCAGGCGCAGATTCACGAAAGATGCCAAACGCGCCAACTGGAAAATCCCCGCGGCCATCCTGTCGTTGTGCTATTCTGTGCCTGAAACGAGCTTTAGACAGCACGATGGACAGCATGAACGGACCGCATGGGTATCCAAGACCGCTGTGTCTTGCCAAACTGCGGGGGCACGCTGAAAAAGCTGAGCCAGGCGGATATCGGGCATCGCTGGCTGAATCACCATTGGTATCACCGCTACACGCACGTAGCCGCGCTCCCACTGGAGGTGCGCGAACACACCGCGCAGTTGACCAACGACGCCGGACGGGAGTACCAGCGCAAGTTCACCAGCGGAGAAATCAATGTCCTTTCCAGCTCGACCACGTTCGAGATGGGGGTCGATGTCGGCCAACTGAAGTCTGTGTTCCTACGGAACGTTCCGCCGACACCAGCCAACTACATCCAACGCGCGGGCCGCGCAGGCCGCCGGCGAGAGGGCGCAGCCTACGCTGTAACTTATGCCCGCTCTTTTCCTCACCGACCAGGTTCACTTCCACGAACCACGCTCAATCGTGAGTGGCTCCGTACCGATCCCCCGGATAAATCTTGCGAACCCACGACTCACGCAGCGTCATATCAATTCGTTCCTGCTGGGCCATTACCTTCGCCAAGCCAAAGTGCCTGCGGCCAGTGAGCAGATCGACGTCGAGAATTCTTCCTGTTGCCTTCTCCAGGTGACTCCGCCGCGGCCCGATATGCGGAATGGCTGAGTAATTACAAGATACAGTTGACAGCACCAGTCGCCGGCATCATCAGCAAAGAATGCCCCCTGACAGTGAAAGATTCGTTCCGTGAAAGCGACTCCTTGCTTGCAGCCGCTCGACAGCAGCTTCTGGAACAGATAGACGCTTACGAAGCCCAAAGGAAAGAACTGGAGGCCGCGATTCAGACAACCCAGGGCAAGGAGCGTTGGTCCGTGATGCGGAATCTGGAGTCGGTCATGCGCCTTACGGAGCAATTGCGTGCCGAGAGACTAATCGATTATCTTTCGTCGGCCCACTGGCTTCCGAGTTACGCCTTCCCGCAGGATGTCGTCAAGCTACTCGTAATGCAGCCGAATCTCACTGAGCGGATGCGGCTGGAGCGTGATGCGGAGTATGGAATCGCGGAGTACGCACCGGGGTCTGAAGTCGTCGCGGATGGTTTGCTCCTAACGAGCCGGGCGCTGAATCTCCAGAACCGGGAATTGAAGATTGAAGCTTACAGGGTCTGCGCACGTTGCAATCGGGTCGAGTTTGCCCCGCAACAAAAGGATTTGGCCGGCCCATGCCCTTCGTGCGGGAATAGACCCACCGGACCTCGTGCGAACCCGCGAAATTTCGTTGTGCCTCGCGGCTTCACCACTCTGATCGATGAGCCTGCCCGAGAGGTCCGGTTGCACAGGTTGAAGCCGCCTCCGAATTCTGAGGTGTACCTCATCAAAGGTGCAAGCAAGTTCCTGGCGCACCCTGTCATCGCAGGTGTTTCCTTGGGATACAGCCAGGCGGGAGAACTTTTCCGGGCGAACTGTGGCCACAAGTTCCAGCAGTTCAGAATTTGTCCCTACTGCGGTCGCGCCATCGACGGCAAGCTTGGCCGGCACACGAAGCCTTGGGGAGCGAAGTGCGCTGGGCAGCGGATCGTCACTGTGGATCTGGCGCATCGCTTCGAGACGGACACTCTCCAGATCCGCTTCGATGGTTTGCAGCCCCTTCCTCCTGCGGTTGACAGAACTGATTTCTGGATCTCGCTCCAGACGGCCTTGACGATGGCGGCTGCCGACGTGTTGGTGATCCCGCCACGGGATATCGATGGAACGTTCAGGAGCCAATCTGAGCAGGGATGCCGCGGCGAACTCGTCATTTATGACCGTGTGCCCGGCGGAGCTGGGTACGTCGAAAGAATCCAGCAGGAACTGCCGCGAATCTTGGGAGAAACCCTGCGCCGGACCCGCGACTGCAAGAACCCCCTCTGCGACCCGCAAGGGAGCTGTTATGCGTGCCTTCGCAGCTACGGCAACCAGTTTCAATGGGAAAACCTGCACCGGAACTTGGTGTCGGACTGGCTATCCCAAGTTCTGGGGGCGGGTGCCGAGAACACGCTCGCGTAAAGAGTCAGACAAGCACGACGATGATCATCATCTGCAAGCACCAAATCAACATGATGAGATTGAAGTATTCGGGCCTAACGATCCGGCTGGCCAGCAGCGCCAGGCTCCAGAGACCAGCGCACCCGCTCCGCCACGAATCCCGCGAACGGCGCGATATCGAGGTCGATGCTGGCGCTGTCCAGCGCCGCGAGATAAGGCGTGCGATCTTCCTTGCGGATCACAGTCCACGGATAGCCGCCCGACGCCAGCATAGCGTTCATCAGGAACCTCGCCATGCGCCCGTTACCGTCGGGATACGGATGGATATAGCCGAACATCCAGTGCCCGAGTACGGCGCGCACCCCGGCGTTTGGTTCGTTCTCCAGCAGATTGAACAGCGCTGGCATGGCATCCCGCACCGCCTCCCAGCGGGGTGGCACATACCGCGACGTGCGCAGATAGACCGCATCGTTGCGGTAGCCGGCCAGCGCGCCCGGAGTGATCAGACCGGCGGCAACACAGGGCTGGAAAAGCTCGCGGTACCATACGCGATGCTGGTCACGGACGATACTTCCGGCGTTGGCTCCGGCGATGATCGCTGCCACATCGCCCTTCACCACCTGAAAAGCCTGCCAGTAGCCGCGGGCTGCCAGGGCATCGCGGTTTTGCCGGTCGGCGTCGTGATTGTCCGGATCCCAGTTTCCCGCTTTGACCCGCTCGATCAGCTCGGGCGTGACCGTGTAGCCCTCGATCGATAACGAATGGTAGGCGTCGCTGCGGTAGATATCATCGATGAACCGCAGATAGGCGCTCCCTGTCCCCCGGCAATCCGGGCGCTTCGGGAAAAACCTCCACAACCCCGCCCCGCATCGACTCCCACAGGGCCTGGACGCGTCCGACGATCGGGGCGCCGCGACCGGCAGCGAACCCACCGGCAATTCCCGCGTGAAGGGATCGCTCTCCCGCACATCGTACCCGGCGCTTCTCATCGTCTTGATGATTTCGTCCGCTATCTCCGGCCGGTCGATGCGGCGGAAAGCCCCGGCCAGCCGCCCGGCGACAACCGAATGGCCGCCGTCGAGCAGCCGCCGCAGGATCTCCGAGGCATCGCGGATGCTCGCGAGAACAACGCGCGTTTCTATGGGACTGCGGTTAAAGAACGTGTCTGAAACCCTGACCAATGCGGCCTCGGGAAGGAAGAGGCACAGGCCGTCCCGCACGGTCAGGTCCGCCGCTGGCGGCATCTGCGGCACTTTCAGGTCGTATATGGATGTGCCGAAGGGCAGGTCAACCTTGTTGTTGGTGCCTTTGGGGCTGTTAATCACGGCGTGGCCGGGTATAACAGTGTTCTCGCCATGGATCAACAAAGACTGTTCCGGTGAGAGATGCCACCGGTCCCCGAAACGCTCCTCGCAATAACGCGCGCAGAACTCCCAGACCGAGGCGTACCACGGCGTGCTGTCGCCCGGATGGGTGCTCGGGCTGGAGGAGATCAGCCAGCCCCTCATAACCTCCTGGAGGTACCCATTCTGGAGCAACCGCTCACGATTAACGCGGCTCAGATCCTTTGACTGGAATACGCGGTGGGCGCCCTTGTGAAGCTTCTGGAGGGCAGCGAGCGATGCGGCCAGCTTTTCATTCGGCGCGGGCATCAGAACCTTCCTTTTGGACCATCACAAGTTCTTGATGACGTACATGTACAAGTGTATGATGTCGTACTATTGCAAGTCAAGGATGTTGTATCAATACAAGTAGTTAATGTATAGTAATAACAACAACTCCATTATCAATACTTTGAGTGCCTATCATTGCGCCTGAGTCTTCCAAAATCTCCTAGGAGAAACATCCTCTTGACCCGCAGCCGTTTTATTTTGCATAATGACCGTAGCGGTTTACTTTCATGTCGAACACAGAAACCTTCCAGTACAAATGCCCATACTGCCACCGTGACACAAACGCCGCTGCCGTCGCAGCAAACCTTCCGAAGGAGGTTCTGCTCGCAGCGGCGGCTCCCTACATTGCCCGCAGCCAGACACCGCACGCCGGTCCGGGACGCCCCAAGGTCCTCCGTTGTCCCGGATGCGACGAATTGATGTCCACCGCAGAATTGCGGGAGCATCGTGTTCCATGCCTGCATGAGCATCTCTCGAAACTGACGCGGCGTCACATCCGTCTGACGCCGAAAGACCCCGATCCTTATCCCGACTTCTTTCTCTCGCGCGTCGACGAGACCAGGGCTTACTTCGAGAAACTTTCTTCTCATCAGCAGCTCATAATCAACCTCTCGAAGATCGCCGAGCTTACCTCCGACTCGACGCAAGATCGGACCTTTATCCGCGTGCTGGGCCGGGTCGCCTGGGATGACGCCGCAACTCTGGCGCTTTATGCCGAGCCGAATCGGACGCCCTCCAGGGGAGTCATTATGATCTGCGATGCCAAGACGCGCGCGCGTGAGAGAGCAACGCAATGCTGAACTTCAACGGAGCGTGGCGTTTTGAATCGCCCGGCGGCATACCCAATGGCGTGATCCCGGATTTCTCGGACCTCATCGGCAAGATCACAACCCAGGGCGACGTACAGCGCACCCTCGAACATTTCAAGTCGTACTTCGCGGGCGCCGCCGGCACGACCTCGGGATGGAGTTCGGACGCCAGTTGGGCACAGACGGATCTCCACCAGTACATGAACGAAGCAGCCGCGAATGCGCCGCTCTTCATCGAGGCCTTCTATGACGGCTGCGAAACGCTCCGCGAGAAAGGCGTCGCCGTTCCCGATATCAGGCTCATCAACAAGGTACTGGCAAAGCATGACACCGGCTTTGAAATTCAGCCACCGGATTTGATCTCGCGCGATGGCGCCTTCGCACCCGTCGAGGTGCCCACGACCGCTGCCTCCCTCGATGAACAGGCTTCGGAGATCATCCAGAAATCGCTCCACGAATCCGCGCGGCTTCTGTCCGAGGGCCGGGACCGACAGGCCGTTCAGGAACTTCTATGGCTTCTCGAAACCGTCTCAACCGCCTTCCAGGGTATCGATGCGGGAGGTGGCACGGTCCAGGGCAAGTACTTCAACAAGATCGTCGCCGACCTGCGCCGCCACAACCAGGGAACGGCGCTCGACCAGATCCTGGACTGGATCACAACGCTGCATGGCTTTCTCTCTTCCCCGACCGGCGGCGGCATCCGCCACGGTGCGCATCTAAAAACCGGCGTTGTCAACAGGCATAACGAAGCGCGCCTGTTCTGCAACCTCATTCGCAGCTACATCACGTTCCTCATCACCGAGCACGAGCGTCTTACCGGTCACTAAAAGATCCAATCCGGCACAAATCAGCTCATGCATAATATTCGCGGCCCTGATCCGGCAGCATTAGCACTTCCCAGGCCTTGCGGCCAATGTTAGCGTGTAGGCATGAGAGTGGAGCACATATAGTCTACTCTGCCACCTGCAAGAGGCCATCCCGACCGGTGCGAATGGGAAACCGCCCAGGTGGTGATTTTCTTTCGGCCGCTGACCAACGTGACGGCCTTGTGAAAGCGTAAGAATGCCTCCGGCAACGGCACTGGCATCCGGCGGAGAAAATCGTCACGCTCGCTATCACATCGCAATTCCGGCACAGCCGGTATCACCGGTCGTGCTCGGTGAACACCCTGATGACCTCAGCGCATGATGGGCCTAGGCATCGAGCCGAATCTCTTCTGCGAAACTTTCGTCGACACTTTCGAAAATAGGCTTCCAGGCCTCCAACGTCACGAACTGCGGCGTGTAGGTACGGGGCGGCCCTGTCCAAATCCAGCCACCCGCCAGTTCCGACAAAACACGCAACTCCTCCAGTTCCTCGTAGGAGATGTGACTCCATCCGTACCGATGGCTGTCTCCGTGCAGCGCATCCCAAAGCGCGTACTCGTTTCCCGTCATCCAGCCTGCCGCCCAGCAGTCTTCGCTGATGGCGGACATCTTCTGGTACAGAAGCCGTACAAAAGGATTCGCCATCGAAGGATGGGGCGGAGCCGGTTCATACTTTGGTACACATTTCTCGTGCGCCCAGCGGTACTCGCCAAATAGGTCGCGGTCGGTCTGTTCACCGCAATACTGGCAGTTCCGTGGAACGCAGCATTTTTCAGCAGACTCCCGGTTCATGTGGCTCACGGGAACATTCGCACGCCGAGCGACAAGATGCACTTTGTGGCAGGCACCGCAGGCCCACACTCCGGCTTAGGTCCCATCGGGCCGCACCAGCTCGTATGAATTCATTTGTCTTCTCCTTCGTCAGCTTCCAGTTCGCTCGTTGTGCGTTGCTTGGCTTCCATCGCGTCTTTGATCTCGTCGAAATGCCATGGCCGGAAGTCGTGGGTGTCAACGCCGACATCCATCGAAAGCATCGTCGGAGCCTCCGGAAGGCGTCCGTGCGAATGACCATAGAGCTGCCAAGCCCCTCGCCCGCCGTGATGCCACACGCGCATCGCGTAGTGGCAGAGTACAATCCTCTGCACTCCGACAGTGATCTCCGCGAGTTGCTTCCACCAGAGAAACTCCCCCTGAATCTTGCGAGTGCACGCGTCGTGATTTCCCTCGATGAAGTAGATGTTTTTGCACCGAATTCGCCTGCGATACTCCCGCGCGTGCTCACTCGACCCAAGACAAAAATCGCCAAGGTAGTAGAGTGAGTCGCGTTCCTTCACCGACGTGTTCAGCCGATTGAGAATAGCCTCATCCATCTCGTCGGTGGCTCGGAAGGGCCGTCCGCAATACCGGATGATGTTCGAGTGACCCAGATGAAAGTCGGCAGTGAACCAGGTATTGGCCATAACAAAATTCCTCTATTTTGCGGGCAACAGAAGCAGCACGCCAAGTAAAAGCGAGAAGACGAAGGAGCCGGATTTCGCTAACGCTGCGTCAGCTACCGCTTCGCGCTCGGTCGTAACGCCAAGTGTTGGCGGTGCTTGATCAGTCGATCAAAGCGGCAAATGCAGACCGGGAGCGTGGTATTGAGCTTGCCTCGTTGTGTTGTTTGACGGTCGCTCATGCCATGCTCTCCGGCGATTCCCAGTTTACCGTAGGCCTGGGCGAGATTTCCACGGCTCTAACCCCCAGTGTTTGCTCGCTCGGCCCTGGCTTCAGTACGATTTAGTTTTGAGGAACGAAATACCCGAGCCGCTCACACTTGAGGAAGGCGAGCTTCTGCTGGGACTCTGTCGCGCAGGCAAGCTCTATGAAATCGAGAAGTGGATCGCGTCTGGCAAGTCACTTCGAACACCTCGCGAGGTAATGAAAACTCCCCTTCAGATCGCCACAGACCTGGAATTCCATAGTTTGGTTGAACTGCTCGTGCGGAACGAAGACTCCCAGGACGAGAAGGACAAGGCTCTTCGGGAAGTGGTCTCGAAACGACGGCTGGATCTCGTGCAACTGCTCGTGGACAATGGCGCTCAAGTCAGGTCCGTTCCGCTTACCGATGTATTGCTGACGTGGGAGCCGTCCTTGATTCGCTTCTTTCTCGAAAACGGAGCGGATGTCATCACCGGATCTCCGTTCGCCGTGGCGTTCGGCGACAAGATTCGGACGGCACTTCGTCCCTTTGTCAATTACAAGGAGGCCCACCCCGAAATTGCTGTTTCACTCCAAGCGCAAGCCGATCGCGCTCTTCGCCATTTTGCCTGTGAAGGCGACATGAAATGGATCAGCTTAATGATCTGGGCGGGTGCCAACCCCAGGACGCGCGGTCCAACGGTCAATGACCGCTTTGAAAACGATCCCGAATGCCATACAACGGCTCTTGAAGAGGCGTGTCAAAAAGGCAACTTGGAAGTATTGAACAAGCTGAAGGTCGATCCGCGTCAGGACGATCTCGCGGCGCTACTCCACAGTGCGGCGTTGTCTACGTCCAAGGAGGTCATTCAGTATTTACTGCGGCTGGGAGCCAATCCCAACAATAAAGCTAACGGCGGCTCTTCTGCGCTGGATCGCTGCCTCTGGCACTTGGGATTCGGACGTTTCGACCCATACGGCAATAAGCGGCTGGTTTCCAAGTACGAAGCAAGGGAGACACTCGATTGTATTCAGGCTCTGGTTGAAAAAGGCGCGCTCTGGAGGGTTGAGGATCGCCGTGAAATGATTTCCCTCCGGCAAACGCTTTGCAAATGCGACCCGGCGATCACCGTAGAACTCGTGAAGCTCTTTGCTCGTCACAAAGCTTCTGCCGAGGATGCGCTGGAGAAACTATTGGATGCTCCACGAATGAGAGAGCATTTGTCGCAACTCGGCATGAAGCTGTATGCGAATCCAGTAAAGCGACCGCGGAAGCAGAATTCGACGCACTCATCAGTTTGATGCGTCCAGGATTCTCGGTCAGCGCGGCGCCGCGTAACGTAGTACACAAATCCATCAGGAGGAACAAATTAGTTTGGGTGTCGACGATCAGTTCTGGAACAGGGACGAGCTGTACAAAGACGTGTGGGAGACTCCTATGTGGACTCTGGCAACAAAATACGGGATCTCCGATGTGGGTCTCGCGAAGGTCTGCCGAAAGCTTATGATCCCGTTGCCCGGAAGGGGCTACTGGGCAAAGAAGGATGCGGGCCACGCGGTCGAGACTGTGCCTCTATCACCGATCAAGGATAAGATCTGGCTTCGGAAGCCGCCACCTCCCAAGGAGAAGCCGCCTCTTGAGAATTTCGCAAGCGAAGCCGAACAAGCGCAAATCGAGAAGCTTGAGCGATCGGGCGGCGAACTTGTTTTGAGGAAAGGCAGTCTTTCGCATCCCCTGATCGTCCAGGCGCGGGGGGTTCTCGGGCGTGCCACGGCGAACAATCGTAATATTCTCCAAACACAGCAGCAGTGCCTCGACGTTCGCGTCTCAAAGGGAAGTCTCGATCGAGCGCTAAGAATCATGGCCGGCCTCATTGCGACGATGGAGGAGGAGGGTTTCTCGATCACAGTTGGTGATGGCCACCACGAACAAACGGTCGCCATAGTCCACGGCCAGCAGATAAAGTTCGGCCTGCTAGAGAAGGTTGATCGCGTGGAATTGGCGGTTGCTCCGCCAGGCGGCGTGCTTGAGCGAGTTCTGACTTACGGTGGCAATCCTGCCACGTTCGAGCCATCCGGCCAACTTTCAATCGAGGTTTGGCAGCCGTGGGATGCCGACCCCAAACGATGGAAGGATCGGAAATCGCACCCGCTAGAGGAATTGCTTCCCCAAGTCGCGGCTGGGTTCATTCGGATCGCTCTCAAAAAGCGATCTGAGCAAGAAAAACGAGCGGCAGAGGAGCGCGTTCGGTGGCAAAGAGAGGCGGAGCGCGCCGAGTTGGAGCGATCAATCAAAGTGGAACATTCAAAAGTGCGCGCCTTGCGGCACGCTGCAGCCAACTGGGTTCGGGCCGAGCAGGTTCGATCTTTCCTTGCGGCTGCCCGCGAGTCGGCGGAGCGAAACGGACAGTCTGTCGCCGCGGGGACGGCGTTTGGTGATTGGCTAGGGTGGGCTGAGCAGCAGGCTAAAACGGACGGCTCCGGAGTCTGCTTGCTCAACACGGCGTTGCGCCGGGGACCGCTCCGAGGCCGACGCAGCGACCAGTTGAGCCGGCCCCGGACAGGCACAAGCTCAGCACCTCGGAGAAGATCGCGTTGTTCAGGTCCCTCTTCCGCGGTCGCGATGACGTGTACGCGCAGAGGTGGGAGAGCCCCGACGGTCGCTCCGGCTATTCGCCGCGAACCGAGCGTGACTGGAAGGCGTACAACGCGGCCAGGGCCGAAGACCGAAAACGTGTCGATAAAGAGACCCGCAGGAATATTCCGCTGACTGACGAAGCAATTCATGCTCACCTCGCGGGCAAGCAGACGCTTGGCGTGTATCCGCTCCTGCTGGACGAAACCTGTTGGTTTCTCGCCGTTGACTTCGACAAAAAGACGTGGAAAGAGGACGCGTTGGCGTTCCTCGCAACTTGTCGCGAGTTGAGCGTACCCGCGGCGTTGGAGCGTTCTCGTTCCGGTAACGGTGCGCACATCTGGTTCTTCTTCGACCGCCCTGTTCCCGCCGGCGTGGCACGAAGACTGGGTTCGTTGCTGCTGACACGAACGATGGAACAACGTCATCAATTGGGCCTTGATTCGTATGATCGATTTTTCCCCAATCAAGATACGATGCCAAAAGGTGGCTTCGGCAACCTCATCGCCCTACCGCTTCAAAAGGTCCCTCGCGAATCTGGATTCACGGAATTTCTCGATGACGAATTGCTCCCGCATGTTGACCAGTGGAGTTACCTCGCGTCTCTTCACCGCATGTCCCAGTCCGCAGCGGAGCAATTGATTTCGGACGCCCTCCAGCATGGCGACCTGATCGGCGTTCGAATCGCCAGCATAGACGACGAGAACGAACCCGATCCGTGGACGTTGCCTCCTTCCCGGAAGCGGCGGGACATGCCTATCAAAGGGCCGCTCCCCTCGACAATCGAGATCGTTCGATCTAATCTAGTCTTTATCGAGAAGAAGGCCCTGCCGCCGGAAATGCTGAACCGCCTCCTCCGGATCGCGGCGTTCCAGAATCCGGAATTTTACAAGGCACAGGCAATGCGGCTCTCGACTTTCGACAAGCCGCGCGTCATCGCATGCGGAGAAGATTTACTTCGGCACGTGGCCTTGCCTCGCGGTTGTCTGACTGAAGTTCTTTCGCTTCTGGAAGGGCACGGCATCAAAACGATCGTGCACGACGAGCGCTTTGCGGGTAAGCCGATTGAAGCCGAGTTTCACGGGATGTTGCGGACAACACAAGAAGAAGCCGTCGTCAAGGTCATGCGTCATGACGACGGACTGATCTGTGCGCCGACGGCGTTTGGCAAGACGGCAGTTGCGGCATGGTTGATCGCGAAACGGAAGACCAACGCGCTGGTGATGGTGCATCGCCAGCAGTTGCTCGATCAATGGCGGGAGCGGCTGGCGATGTTCCTCGAAATTCCAACCGACGAAATCGGGCAAATCGGCGGAGGCAAGACCAAGCGGACCGGAAACATCGACGTAGCGGTGATTCAGAGCCTGCACCGCGATCAAGAGGTAAACGACCTCGTGGCCGAATATGGACACGTCATCGTCGACGAGTGCCACCATCTCTCGGCTTTCACATTTGAGCGGGTGATGCGCCAGATCAAAGCGAAGTTCGTGGTTGGATTGACGGCGACGCCCACCAGGAAAGACGGGCATCATCCAATCATCTACATGCAATGTGGGCCGACGCGATACAGTCTCGGCGCACGCGCGATGACCGATTCGACCCCCTTTGACCACCTGGTCCTACCGAAGTTCACACACTTTCGAATGGACGGCGATCGGGCAGATGTGACAATCCAGGATGTCTATGCTGCTCTTGTTACGGATGAGGCGCGCAACGAGTCCATCGTTCGAGACGTGATCCATGCCGTCGAATCTGGCCGGTCACCTCTTGTCCTGACCGGTAGAACCGATCATCTCAGCCGACTGGAATCTGCTCTCGCGGGTAAGGTTCGCAATGTCATCGTGCTCAAGGGAGGAATGGGCCGGAAGCAGCGCCGGGCAGTTAGCGAGGCGCTCGCCGGCGTACCGGAAGGCGACCAACGCCTAATTCTGGCAACGGGAAGCTATATCGGCGAAGGGTTCGACGACGCGCGCCTCGACACGCTCTTCCTGGCGATGCCGATTTCCTGGAAGGGCACACTCCAACAATACGTCGGGCGACTCCATCGGCTACACGACAGCAAGCGTGTCGTCGAAGTTTATGATTACGTCGATGCTAACGTCCGAATGCTCGCGCGAATGTACGACCGGCGACTGAAAGGCTACGCCGACATGGGCTACAAAGTCTTGGCGACCGCACAACAGCGCCTGAACATTTAAGCGGCGCGACCAGAGCAGCGCACTAGGCCCGACGGGTCGGATCGGGCGTAGCCGAATTACGCTCCGCCCGCGCCAAGAGGTGCCTGAGCAAGGTCATGAGCAACTCGGAATCGACGGATCGTAGATTGGCGCTCCGTCCGGACGCGATAGGCACTTGTCAACAGGCGTCTATCCGCCAAGAACAAGCTAGCGCACCTGCTCTTCTACTGAGCCAAAACTGTTCCAAAACCCCATCTGCTGAAGCCACTTGGGTTGACTGTCGAGCGAAGAGCAGATTCCCCAAGTTATTGGAAAGACTAAAAAAGGATGAAACGGAATAGAGCAATTGGAAGGGGCTTCCACGCGCCCAAGGCAGGTGCGCTACCAGGCTGCGCTACGCCCCGACTTTCCTACTCTTCAATTCTAAGCGCTTCTTGAAGTTATGCAAGCCTCGCGGCTCGATTCGGGCTCCACCGCTGAAAAATGTTTCAGCGATTGCTCGGGCGCTCTTCGATGGCAAATCCCTTCAGAAGTCAATCTGCCTGGGCGAGGAAACGCACGGAGGAGCGGCGGGTCTAACAGGGGAGGGAGAAACAAACATGAGCTCCGTTCACGACACCATCAGTTCCGTGGAAGACACGCTTCATTCGATGCAGGATACGGTTCGGGAGGCCATCGCCGACGAACCGCGCACCGCAGCCAAGGCAGCGCACCGGGAAGGGAAAATCGCCCGCAGCATCGAGCAGCAAACGGCGAAGATACCGTCCGACGCGTTTTTATGGTCCGCGCTGGGTTCGATCGGCGCCGCGCTCGCGCTGCGTATGATGGGCAAGGAAAGCGCCGCCAACTTCGTCGGGCATTGGGCGTCCACGTTCCTCGTTCTGGGGATGTATAACAAGCTGGTGAAGCTGCACGGCTCGGACGGAGTTTAATAGTCGCTCGCCTTATTTCGATCGAGCCGCGACCACATGGGGGCGAAGCAGACCAACGGGGATGACGAGTGCCCGACGGCGATCAGTGCGTGCCCATAAATCTAGCGCGGATTGCGCTCGGCGTGTTCGGGCGTATCCGGCGTAATCGTCACGGCCATCTCCTTGTGGTCGCGGATGAAGGAGACCTGAACCGTTTTACCGGTGGTCATGCGAAGTTTTGTCGAGATATCCGCGGCCGAGGCGACCTTCGTATCATCGAGGCGCAGGATCACATCGCCCGCCTTCAATCCCGCCTTTTCCGCGGCTGAATTTTTCAGCACGGAACGCACGAGCACGCCCGCATCTTTTACTCCGAAGTATTGCGCGAGCTGGCCATCGAGGGACTCTGCCTCAATGCCGAGCATCGGGCTGTGCAGGCCCGGGAACAGGCGCGGAACATCGGGCATTGGGATGTCCGGAGGGTTCAATCGGCCGCCGTCACCGGCGAAGATTCGGGGCTCGGGCCGATTTTCGATCTTCACCGGCACCGTCTGCTGGACGGCGTTCCGAAGAATGTCGACCTTGACTTCGCGACCCGCCGGCGTCTCGCCCACGATCCTCGAAAACTGCGCGATCCCTTCGATTTTTTGGCCGTTAAAGGCGATCACCACGTCGCCCGCTTTGAGTCCGGCTTTTTCAGCGGGACTCTCGTGAATCACCCACGTGACCTCCACGCCGCCCTCTTCATGCAACTTCAGCACCTTGGCGCGGTCCGCATTAATTTCCTGAATGCCGATCCCCAGATATCCGCCACGCTGGAAAAAACGAGCGGACGGGGCGCCCGGCGGTCCGGGAGGGGGAGCTTGCGCAAGCAAGGGAACGCCAGCCAGGGCGCACACGGCAAAGCTGATTCCGGCGATCCGGCAATGCCATTGTGTGCGTTCTGCCCCTGTGGATCTTGTTCGTTCCATGTTGCTTCTACCTCTGTATCGTACGACGGCACAGGGCGCAAAAAGTCACCGCGCCGCCCTCATCCTGGGCCGAACGCATCCTAATAAATTCCCGCTGAGGCCTTCACCGCCTCGAGCATCTTCTGCGCGCGCTGCCGGACATAAGCGTCATCCTCGCGGCTGACCATCTGCTGCAAAACGCCGACCACCTGGCGATTCATCGCGGGACCCATTTCCGGCGTCAGCAGATCAATGGCCTGGGTGCGCATCCCCGGATTCATGTCCTCAAGGAGCACTTGCGCGAGCGCCGTCTGCACGGAAGGATCGTGGGTATAAGACTTTAATCCTTCCATCGCGCGCCAGCGCACCGCTGTGTTTTGATCGTTCTCCAAAGCAAAGACCAGCGCGTCGCGCACGTCCGCCGAATCCGCGCCGTTCACCAGAATCGTCACCGTCGCGGCGCGCAAGCCCGGATCCGCCGACTGCTTCGCCGCGGCCATCAGCAGATTCCGGATCATGGCGTCTTGAAGATTCCCAGAGACCGTGCGCTGGGTATTTTCATTGATGACGATGTTGACGCGCCCGTTCGGACCTTCCTGCACGTTGCGGATCTGGTCCGGGCCCAGATGCGCCAAGTCCATCGAGCTCAAAGCCGCACCCGCACCGTCGTTCATCCACGAAACCGGCGCGAAGCGCGCCGCGAAAAATCCAATGGCGAGCAACGCAAGCGCTCCCGCCGGCCGCATCCAATGGAAATTCCATTTCCCTTCGAAACTGGACACAAACTGCGACCACCAGCCTTCGCCAATCCGCTCCTCCGGCTTCTCGTGCGCGGAAACTCGCGCGGGATGCGACTGCGAGGCGATCTGCACCTGCAAGGTCTCAAAGAACTCCTCGCGGCAGCGTGTCAAGAGCGCGGGCGAGGGCGTGACCTCGACGCTATCGAGGGCCGCGTGCAGCGCCTTCTGCCCCGTCAGGGCCGCCCGGCAATTCGCGCAGGTCTCCAGGTGCCGCTCGGTGCGCTCTTCCTCGTCGAAGCTCAGTTCGCCATACAGCAACAGCGCGAGACGCTCGCGCACGTCATCGCATTTGAAAATGGATTCGTCACTCATAAAAAACACCCATCCAAAATCACTACAAGTCTCATCACTACAAATCCCGCCTTAAACAAAATCTCCAAGAGCCACACGCATCTTCTGCGTGGCTCGGAACAGGCAATTCTTCGCAGCTTCCTCGGTCGTCCCCAGAACCTCTCCGATATTTCTCAGCCGCAGTCCTTCATAATGGCGCATCTCAAAAACCATGCGCTCGCGCGGAGAAAGCTCCGCGAGAGCGTCTTTCACCCGGGTGCGGATCTGACCGCTCAGCAAACGTCTTTGTGGATCGAGTTCGGCCCTTTGATCCGCAACGGATTCGAAGCGGTCCACGGTGCCTTCGGCGGTGGTGAGCACCGGCGATTCTTCCTTACGAACCTTGCGCTTGCGCAGCAGGTCCAGGCAGATGTTCGTGGCGATCCGGTAAATCCACGTGTGAAAACTACAATCGAAGCGAAAGTTCGCGAGGTTGCGATACACCCGTAAAAACGTTTCCTGATAAACGTCGCGAGCATCCTCCGGCGACCGGAGCATATTCATCGCCAGCCGCAGAACGCTCGTGTCGTAGGCGCGCACCAACTGATCGAAGGCCTCACGGTCGCCGGCCTGCGCGGCCCGGATCAGCGCGATCTCATCGGCGTGGGCTTCGCTGCGCGCAACTCGAGAGCTGGATTGCACCACTCCCTTGGACGATCGAAACGCGAAAAAGTAACGGAAGCCTGGTCCGGACGCCGGACTAGGCGAGTTCCAGGTCGATGCGCTTCTGTGAGGCGTCTAAGTTGCTGATTTTACAGGTCACAACTTGGCCGACTTTGAGGCCTTCGGCAGCCGTCGGGCCGCCCCCGGATTTCCACTTGCTCGCGAGCATCGCGGAGAGCGACGAAACGTCCACTTTCGGAGCGTTCGCCGTCGATTCCGCGGATTTCTGAGGCGCGAGCTTGCAGTGACCGACCACTCCCTCGCCCAATTCAATCCGGGCGCGGTTCGCGGACAGATCCATAATCCGCCCTGAGACCTTATCGCCGGCCTTGTGTTCGGCGATGTATTCGTCGATGCTCGTCGGCTGTAACTGCTTGATCCCCAGGCGAAGACGGCGGCGATCCTTGTCCGCTTCAAGGACCACGGCTTTCACCGTCTCGCCTTGTTTGAGAGCCTCATTCGGATGATTCAGACGCTTTTCGGCGGTGATGTCTCCGATATGGATCATCCCCTCGATGCCGTCTCCCAGGTCGACGAAGGCGCCAAACTTTGCCAGGCTCGTTACGGGCGCCTCGACTACGGCGCCCACGGGATATTTTTTCAGAGCTTCTTCCCACGGATCCCCGAGCGCCTGTTTCAGACCGAGCGCGATCCGTTTATCGGCCGGATTCACGCCCAGTACGACCACTTCCACGGCGTCGTTCGGTTTCACGACGTCGGCGGCGCGCACGTTCTTGCGGGTCCATGACATTTCCGAGACGTGGATCAACCCCTCGATGCCTGGCTCCAGTTCGACGAACGCGCCAAAATCGAGCACGCGCGAAACCTTCCCGTGGATCCGCGCACCGGGCTGATATTTCTGGGCCGCCACGACCCACGGATCGGGCTGCAGTTGCTTCAGACCGAGCGATATCTTGCGGTTTTCCCGGTTGATCTTGAGAATCTTGACTTCGACCTGCTGTTCCGGCGTCACCACGTCGGAAGGCTTTACCCCACGCGACCAGCTCATGTCGGAGACATGCAGCAGGCCGTCGATGCCGCCAAGGTCGACGAAGGCGCCGAATTCCGTAACGGTGCGGATCGTTCCGCGCACCACGCTGCCTTCTTCGAGCCGTCCGAAGACTTCCTGCTTGGCCGCGCGTTCGCGTTCCTCGAGGACCACGCGCCGGTCGACCACTACGTCTTCCGACGCCGTGTCGAGCTTGGTGATGCGGCACTCGATATCCTGCCCGACCAGCTTTTCCATGTCCGCTGCCTCGCGGGCGCCGCTGCGGGAGGCGGGCATAAACGCGCGCACGCCGACGTCGACGCGCAGGCCGCCCTTCACCACTTCGAGAACGTGACCCGAGATGGTTGCCTTCGACGCGAACGCGGCCTCCAGTCCCGTCCAGTCGCGCGGCGTCTCGACCTTGATCGTGGAGAGCAGGTAGTTGCCCTCGTCGTCACGGCCCCGGATGCTGACGAGAAGTTTTTGGCCGGGCTTCAAGGAGATCGATGGATTCGGCGGCAGCACTCCGTCGGTCTTGCGGCCAAGATCGACGAAAATCGCCTCGGGCGTTACGGAAACCACGGTGCCTTCGAGCGTTTCTCCCCGCTTCTGATGGGCGTGTTCGAATTCGGAGAGGATATCACCGAAGGAGTTATCTGCCTCCGGAGCATCCTCCGGCGCGGACGGCTCCACAGCGGATGCTTGCGGGACCGGGGACGCGGGCTTATCGGGCGCTTTGGCCGCAGAAGCTTCGGGCGCGGATGTCGTCTGTGGAAGCGTCGGGTCAGGCGCACTGGCCGTCTGCGGAGCGGACGTGGCCTCCGCCGACTCCGAAACCTCCGGCAGCGAAACCTTGGGAACGTCCAGCGACGCGACGGGCGTATCAAACGGCGCAAACAGCGTCGCAAATTTATTTGGGTGGATCATGCGAAGTAATACGGTGCCTAAATATTGTGGCACATTTCCCGGTGCGGGCATCCGATGTCCCTTGTGCCGCTCACGCGCAAACGAAGCGGATAAAGCGACTGGTGACGCAGATTTGCGCGCGCGGAGTGCGACGCGGCGGCGTACGGAGTGTTCTAATGGGCCTTATGGCAGATTGGCGAGAGCACGGCATCCGCATCGTCCGGGCGGGCGAACTGGATACCAACACGCCGCAGACGCCGGGGATGGATCGGGCGGCGGCGATCACCCACGCGCGAACGGGCGCGAGCAAATTATGGGCTGGGACGGTGGTGGTGCAACCGGCGGCGCGCACCGGGGTGCATCATCATGGCGAGCTTGAAACGGTTCTCTATATCGTGCGCGGGCGCGCCCGATTCCGCTGGGGCGATCATCTCGAATACGTCGAGGAAGCCGGCCCTGGCGACTTCATCTACGTGCCTCCGTATGTGCCCCATCAGGAAATGAACGCAACGCCGGATGTGCCCGTCGAAGCCGTCGTGGTTCGCAGCGGACAGGACCCGATCGTGGTGAATCTGGATCTGGACACGCCGGAGCCGGCGCGGCCGGGTCCCGACCCGTTCCACTCCAAGCCGCAATAAAGATCGCGGTACACTCTCAGCCAGACCGCCTATGTCCAAGACCCTGGTGTTCGACGTAAACGAAACCTTGCTCGACTTGAGCGCGCTTGCACCGGAATTCAGCACCGTGTTCGGCGACGCCGCCTTTGTCAACGAATGGTTCCATCAGGTGATTCAGTTCGCCATGGGAGTCACGCTCGCGGATGCCTACCGGCCGTTTGGAGAAGTCGCGGTGGCCGCTTTGCAGATGATCGCCGATGCGGAAGGTGTTGAGCTTTCGAGAGAGGAAGCGCGGCGCATCGCGGGCGGAATTCGAAGCCTGCCGCCGCATCCGGAGGTGCCCGGCGCGCTGGCGCTCCTGAAGGATGCGGGATTCCGGCTGGTGACACTCACGAACTCGCCCATGGCGACCGTGGACGTTCAGATGGCGAGCGCCGGCCTGCATCCGTACTTCGAACACAATTTTTCGGTGGATACAGTACGCCGGTTCAAGCCGGCTCCCGAACCCTATCGCATGGTCGCGGAAACGCTGGGCGTCGGTCCCGGCGATCTGTGGATGATCGCGGCCCACGCATGGGACGTGGGAGGCGCGGCGCAGGTAGGCTACCGCACGGCCTTCGTCGCCCGGCTGGGGAAGGCTCCCTACTCGCTCTTTCCAGTCCCCGACGTGATCGGCAATAATCTGCGCGAGGCCGCCGAAGGGATTATCGCGATGGAGAGTCTGTAACGCTTCTACTCTTCGACGATCTCACTTTTCCATTCCACCGTAATGCCGCGCTTCACGCTTTCCGACACCGGGCAGCGATCACCATGGAACTGGAGCGCGCGCTCCGCCGCCTCGCGCTTGTCTTTTGGGACCTTGATCCGGTAGCTCACCGTGACATGGGTGCACAGAAGCTTGCCGTCTACGTCTTCGAGAATTCCTTCCGTATGCGCTTCCAGATGCTCCGGATCGGCTTGCAAGCCGCGGCCTTCGAGCGCGCTGCCGATGGTGCCAGTCATGCAGCCGCCGATCGCCGCGACCAGATAATCGAGGGTCGAGGGCATCGGTTCATCGGGCTTCACCTTGAAAAATTCGGCGATTCCGCCATGGACACCCATCCGGGTGACCTCGGGCCAGCCCTCGATTTGAATCCTTTTGATCTTGCTGTTGCCCGGTTCTTTGTGAACCTTGACCTTCGAAACGTGGGCTACTTTCTTTTCGATTGCCTGTGCCATGGCATCCCCTTTCAAGAGTCTTTGAACGTGACGAGTCTTCGAATGTTTTGTCGTATGTCTCTGCCTGATGCTACCGCAGCGTCCGATGCGAGCGCAGCACCAGCCCAAACGGCGCGTTTTTAGCGCGATACTGCGTGATACACTGCACCGGGAGGCATCATGAGCAATCGCAGGGACTTTCTGAAAAGCGCGGCCTCGGCCGCCGGGGTGATCTTCTCCAGTTGCAGCATTCTGGATCAGCGTCTTGCGGCTCAGCCGGCCCGTTCGCAGAAGAAGCAGAAGCCGGTGATCGGCGGGAAGCGCGTCAAATCGATTGACGTTCACGCGCACGTCATGATCCCGGAAGCGATGGAGATGCTCGGCCGCAAGCTCGACCCGGGCAATGACAACATTATCGCGGGCGCCAGCGCCGAAGAACGCTTCAAGATCATGGACGAGTGGGGCATCGATATGCAGGCGCTGAGCATCAACGCAATTTGGTACGACGCTCCTCGCGACGTGGCCGAAAAAGTGATCGACCTGCAGAATCAGAAGCTCGCCGAGATCGTCGCGAAATATCCGACGCGTTTTGTTGCCTATGCCTCCGTTGCGCTCCAGTTTCCCGAACTCGCGGCCCAGCAGATGGAAGACGGGATGAAGAAGTACGGCCTTCGCGGCGCGGCCATCGGCGGCCACGTAAACGGGGACGAGTTGTCGAATCCGAAGTTCGATCCGTTCTGGAAAAAAGCGGAAGAACTGGGCGGTCTGATATTCATGCATCCGCAGGGGATTCCGGAAATGACCAAGCGTCTGGCGGGCAAGGGCGGCCTGGGCAACGTGATCGGCAATCCTTTAGAGACGACCATTTTTCTTTCGCACCTGATTTTCGACGGGACGCTCGACAAATTTCCCGGACTCAAGATTTGTTCCGCGCACGCAGGCGGCTATCTGCCTTCCTACATCGGACGTTCGAACTTCGCGTGTCCGCACGATCCCAAAGCCTGCAGGCCCGATCAGAAGAACGCGTCTGAGTACATAAAGCAGCAACTATATTTCGATTCGATGATCTTTACGCCGGAAGGCTTGCACCACTTGATTGCGGAATGCGGCGCGAGCCAAATCATGCTCGGCACGGACTATCCTTTTACCTGGAGCGGTACGATCCTGGACGATGTTTTGAGCTTGCCTGGACTCAGCGACGCCAGTAAGAGAGCGATCGTCGGCGGCAACGCCCAGCGATTGCTGAAGATTCCGGCGTAATTCTGCCAGGCCCCGAGCGGCTCTTAGAAACGGGGCCCGGTTAATCGAGCGGCTCGACCTTCACGATGGAAGCTCCGTGGTTGCTGCCGACCCAGAACGATGGCGGCGTGGTGGTGTTGTCCACGAACACGCGGCGGATATTCGTGGAGCGCGGCAGCATATACTCGGTGAACTTGCCGGATTTGTGATCTAGCCGCAGCACGCGATCCGTGGTCATCGAACCGGTCCATGCATCGCCGTTCTTGTCGATCTGCACGTCGTAGGGAGCCGAGAATGCGGTGGGGGCGGTCCATTCCGAGAACTTTTCGGTTTTTGGATCGAACATCCCGACTTTGTTGCCCTTGTATTCGCCGAACCAGACGCGATCCTGCGCGTCGATTTGGCCGCGGCGCGGGGCCGCTCCTTTTGTCGGAATGTTGTAGAGCTTGATCTCGCCGGTCTTGGCGTCGATGCGGCCGATTTGTTCGTTGGCGAAATCGGTGAAGTAAGCGTTGTTGTGCGAATCCGGAATCACATCATAGATGTTGTGATTCTCGCCTTCCTTCGGATTCTTGAAGGGCTCGAACGTCTCGATCTTTCCGCTCGCGAGATCAATGCGATGAATGACGGCGAATCCATTATTCTGCGTCCATACTTTGCCGTCGACGGTGCTCGACTGCGGCGCCGCCATATTGATCTGGGTCATATCCCGATTGAATTCCGTCGGCGCGCTCCAGGTCTGAAACTCGCGTGTTTTCGGATCGAGCTTGGCGACGCCCCCCTGGAACATCATGCCGAACCAGAAATTCCCGTTCGGATCCATCTGCATTCCGAGCTCGCCGGTCGGGAAGCCGGGCTTCAGAATCGGCACGCTGAATTCGGTGACCTTCCCGGTTTTCGGATCCATCTCGCCCACGGCCTGTTCGCCGAAGTTCGAATACCACGCGTTGCCCTGGCGATCGAGCATGACATCGTGCGGCTCGACGGTTTTACGCGGAAGATCGTATTCCGTGATGATCACATGGGTGGAACGGCCCGTGGGGCGGGGAAGGGTCCGCAGTTCGTAAGGCCATGTCGCGGTCGTGACCTGGACGGAGGGCGTCGAGTTCGCCGCAAGCACCGCCCGTGAGCTCAAGTTTTCGCGCGCGAGGAAAGCGGCCAGCCTCTGCCGCGTTTTCTCCCGATACTCGCCGCGCTCTTCGAGCAGCCGGTCGGCCTTGCGCTTCTGCAGGTGGAGCGGAAACGACTGATTCGCGTAGCTGCCCATGCGGTCGAGCACCTTAGAAAATTCCTCGGCCGTGTGTTTCGATCGAAGAATGCGCTCCAGGGTGTGGCATTGGACGCAGTTAAGGAGGGAGTTTTTCTCGGCGTCCGTTGCGTTCATGCTCAGCATCCACTCGGCGTTGGTGAGCTGCGCGGCCAGGTCTTTGGCCTTGTGAACCGTCAGATCGGCGGATGCGGGCTTCGAGCCGATCTCGATCATGCCGGGATCATCCAGATCGTAGCCGGCGGCGCGAATCCGGAGCGAATAGACACCGGGCTCCAGACGCGAGGCGGGAAATTGATAGCGGCCTTTTTCGTCGGTGACCACCGTCACGCTGATGGTGGAATTCGCGCGTTTTGCACTGACCAGAACACCTTCCATCGCGCCCTCTTCCATCGAACGGACCGTGCCTGTGAGCGCCGATCCGGATTTCGCACCGGCCACATCGGCGGCGACAGCCGCGCGCGGCGCAAGTCCCATGGCGACGACGGCCGCCACGGCTGCGAGCGTCGATTTGAATCCCCGCTGAGCGGTCGTTGGCAGCATGCGCGATCTTCTGGACATGAGCGATCTCCTGGAATGGAAGTGTACATGATGAAGGGGCCGGTTACAAAGGGTGAGTGGGCGCATCAGGCATCTAAAACGTCCGGGCGTTTGAAACGGGAGGTAATAGGCGAAACGGTACTGGGCCTCGATTACCTAGGTCCCGAGATCGTTACCAAAGTTTTGGTACTTTGTCTTAGTATTCCGGACGTCCATGACGCCGCATCTTCATGCGGAGTTTTGCAAATCATACATATAACGGGCCCTCGGTTCCGGGCGAAGCGTGGTACTCGAATTGCTGATGAGCATCCGACCCAAGCCAGTTTTCGCGAAAGGTAAGTTCTAACCTCGATGATCAAGCAAAGTTTCAAGTTTATGTTGTTGGTAGCGCTTCTGGTCGTTTCGGGCTCGCTAGCCCGCGCCGACAACTACAGCATCATCTCAAGCTGGACCTCCGGGAGTGCGCAGTTTGGAGATCTCAAGACATTCACGGGCGACGGGACGTTCACCTGGAATGGCTCAGCGATCTCAAATATTGTCTTTTCGGTGGTCGAGACTTCCCCTACCAGCGGAACCATCTGGACGGCCACCTCCACGGATGGAGAGCTGCTGAGCTCGAACAAAGAGCTGATCATCGGTGATGGCGCCAGCGATTGCAGTGGTGTGGATTGTGTCGGGATCACGTTTGCGTCCGCAATTACGACGGGTTCCGCTCTTTCCCTGAGTGGAGTCAGCGGCTTTGAATTCGCGCAAAACTACAATTTTGGGAGCGCCACGCTGACAGACTCCACTTACGCCTCGTCGGTGCCCGAGCCCAGCTCCGTCGTTTTGTTGCTCACGGTGCTGGCGGTTGTGGGCTTCGTGGTCGGCAAGAGACGCACCCGCGGCGCATCGCGGGCAGCGTAAAATCGTTGCGCCGCTTTCGGAGTGTGGTGTAAACTCCCAGTGGTCCTGATCTAGCTCGGACCTTGGAGGTATATGCTCAGTCCGAAGTTCCTCGCAGGATTTACTCTGTTCATCTCCGCATTTGCCGGATCAGCACTTAGCCAGCAAGTTCCGGGGCCCGCAGATCGGATTAACGGTACCGGCAAAGAGCCGCCCTTTGGTTTCGATGTCCCGCAAGATCATCGTCCCGGTCTATTCTATCGTGAAGATTTCAAGGGCCCTCCCAAGGGAATTCACGAGATGCCGGTCACGCAGGCATTCGTCGCCAATCCCAACCTGGAATTGAAACTGTACGGACCGGGCGGCATCCACGTACAGATCGACCATCACGAGGGCGAACCGAAAGATGACCCCGATTTCCTGTGGAGCGGGATCACGCCTGCGCCGTGGGCCGTGGCGTTCCGGCATCGCGAAAGCAACGTGGATCTCTCCGGGCTCGGACGCATCCGCTGGCGCACGCAGCAGACCGGTTTCCACGCGCTCCGTCCCATCCTGAAGCTCGCGAGCGGGCGGTGGCTTGTCGGCGAATACGCGGAAGGTTGGACGCCCGACTGGCATGAGGCCGAGTTCTGGCCGGCGTGGATTCGCTGGCGCCAACTGGATATTGACAAGGTGGTCGAAATGGCGACCGGCACGCCCTACGAGAACGGCCGCTGGGAAATCAATCCGGATCTGAGCAATGTGGAAGAGATCGGATTTACGGACATGATGGCCGGGAGCGGGCACGGACAAGGCGGCTGGTCGCGGATCGACTGGATCGAGGTTTACGGAAAACCAGTCAAGCGCGAGGCCGTCCGCTCGGCGGTCCAGACGAAATAGGACCCCCCTCCCTTGGCCGCCCTCGAAATTCGGTCCGCGACCGACCAGGATGCAGGTGTGGTGCTCCAGTTGATTCGCGACCTGGCCGAATACGAGAAACTTTCGCCGATGGTGACCGCGACGGAAGATAAAATTCGTGCGACGCTGTTTCGCGAGAGTCCTGCTGCTGAGGTGCTGCTCGCGTACCGGGGCGCGGAATGCATTGGATTCGCGGTGTTCTACGCGACCTATTCGACATTTCTCGCGCAGCCCGGAATTTTTCTCGAGGACATTTTCGTGAAACCCCATGCGCGCGGACTGGGAGCCGGCCGCGCCCTGCTAAAACGCGTCGCTGAGGTCGCGCGGAGTCGGCAATGCGGGCGCGTCGAGTGGGAAGTGCTCGACTGGAATGAGCCGTCGATTGCGTTTTACCGCAAGCTCGGCGCGGAGCCGGTCGAGGGATGGACGAAGTACCGGCTCACGGGCGACGCACTGGAGAGGTTGGGGGGATTTTGAGTGCCCGGTTTCTCCCCAACATCGTGATTACGGACGATCCGGCCGATAGATGACTATGGCGCAGGGCCGCACATTTGCCGCGTTTCTCATTGCTCCCCTGGTTCTTTTCCCGATTAACGCATGCTTGTCCATCTTTGCCCGAAACGGCCCCGGCGTCTCACCGAGTCGATGTTGTGAGGTGTTGGCTGCCGTTCTCCTGACCTCCGTTTATGAGCTTCTATACGCGTACTTTGCCGAAGTCGCGCTGGGCTTGCCCGTATGGCTTATTTTCCGGGCGTGTGGCGTTCGATCCTGGTATGCGTTCGCGCTTGCCGGCGCCCTCATCGGAGCTATTTTCTTTTTCATTTTCTACGGCGTCGAAGCGCTGCGGAACCTATTCGGTTGGCGCGGCCCTTTGTACTTCGGCTCCTTCTGCGTCTTGGCGTGCACCTCGGGAGCGTTGCTTTTTCGGGCCGTCGTATTTTCGGACCGTAAAGGGGATTCGCCGGCGAACGCAGAGTAGACGCAGATCGGCACCGGATGTCCTGCTGCATAAGAAAATCGCGAATTTCGGCGTACAGGCGCGGACAAGTAAAGCAGTTTCGCACGCGAGGAGCGCTTAGCTCGTGATGATCTTCGGCATCGTCAAGAACGACCGCATCGTGTGCCAGAAGAGTTGCCGGTTCAATCCCTGCACGACGGAGTGGGCCATGCCCGGCAGAATCACGAACTGGCGATCGCCGTTGGGCAGTTGCTTAAAGAAATCCTGCAGATCGTCCACGGTGGCAATGCCGTCGTATTCGCCCCGAATCAGCAATACGGGCGAGGCCACTTTTTTCGGATCGACCAGAGGCAAATTGGACGTCATATCGAGATACGTGCCGGTCGGAACCTGATCGCCGAATTTTAATTCCTCGTCCGCCAGGAAATCGCCGATCGCCGCATCGCTGGTGCCGGGCTTATCGCGGGTGAAGATGCTTTGAATCATTTTGCGATCGCGCAAACGGCGATTGTGCGTGCGGTAATATTCGAGTCCCTTGGCGCGCTCCGTAAGCGTCGGCGAATTGTCGCCTTTATAGGTGAATGCCCCAAGGACCAGGCGATCCACACGGTCCGGCCGGGCCATGGCGTAAGCGCCCGCGCGGATGGCGCCCGAGGATTCTCCCATCATATGGACCTTTTGCGCACCGGTTTCCTTGGCGATCAATGCCACGCCGGCTTTCAAGTCCTCCACGCCGCTCGCGATATCGGAATTGCCGCTGGTCTGCGTGGAGTGCCCGTAATTTTCGTGATCCATGGTCCACACATCGAAGCCGTACTGTGCGAAGACGTTCATCACGGAATATTCACCGTGGCCGGGCGTGGCGAGGTCGAAGCTCGAACGCGCGGAATTTGACGAACCATGCACCAGCATCAGCACCGGCAATGGAGCTTCGCCCGCTTTGGGCGCTCCCATCCGCTTGCGGAACATATAGAGCATGACGTCGCCGGTAGGCGCGGCCTTGTGCGCCCAGTATTCGTTGCTCCACAGCTTTCCGGGCGTGGAAGCGGTCTTGTTGCGCGACGCAGCGACTGCCGGAACCGCCAGAGCGGCGGTCATCAGACCGCGGCGTGAAACTTTCGTTTGATCTCTCATTTCAGGCACCCCTCTTTCGCGCGTTCTTTTGGACGATTGCCGCAGCTCCGTCGGATATCTTAGCCAGCTTTCGCATTATAATCCGGGCGAGTGTTGATCGTGGCAGGCCGTCCCAAAAGTCCTGACGTTGCCGTATGAATTCCGCCCAAATCGATGAATTCGCCGCGCAGGCTGTGCTATCCTGATGGCTGACCCGACGGCTAGCGGGGACGTAGCTCAGTTGGTTAGAGCGCCGGCCTGTCACGTCGGAGGTCGCGGGTTCGAGCCCCGTCGTCCCCGCCATCTTCCCCGGTTTCTTTTCAACACTTTGAAATCCACGCTTGCGCGAGCTCCGGCGTGGTCCTCGAGTTCGTCGATCGCCCGCTGAATTCGCGCGGTCGTGAGCTCGTTGATCGGCGTTGCACCCAGGCGGTCGATCAGATATCTCCCCCGTTGCTTGTACCGAAGCGACACGGTCCTGCTACCTAGCGATTTATCTATGAATTCGCGACGGGCAGGTCTCCAACCCGCTATCCCCGAGATCGTGTTATCCTCGACCGGGTTGGCCATCAAAAGTATGATGCAGAAACCTGAGGCTTGGTACGTGGTTGTGATGTCTCTCGCCGCGTTGGCTTTTCCTGTTTGCGGCCAGGGGGATTTCACCGGCAACTGGGCGCCGCTGTATCACGAGGATTTTCCCGAACGAATTCCCGGACCTGAGCTCGGTGATTACATGGGCATCCCGATCAACGCGGCTGCGCGTCTGGCCGGCGATAGCTACGACGCCGACCGCATCTCTGTTGTGCCCGAGTATCAATGCCGTCCGCATGGCGGCGATTACATGATGCGCGGTCTCTCCAACATGCGCGTCGATGAAATTCTGGACCCGGCCACGGATCGCACCATCGCGATTCATCTGCGCATGAATTTCCAGGAAATGGAGCGGACCATCTGGCTCGACGGGCGTGCGCATCCTCCCGCGAATGCGGCGCATACGTTTTCCGGCTTTTCGACCGGCAGCTTCGACGAAAATGTGCTGAACGCGTACACCACGCATCTGAAGGTCAGCTATTTGCGGCGCAACGGCCTGCCCCGCAGCGAGAAAGCGACATTCACCGAACATTGGGTGCGCCATGGGAACTACCTCACCGTGGTTACCCATATCACCGATCCCGTCTATCTGGAAGAGCCGCTCGTTCGCAGCCAGACCTGGATTCTCGACGTAGATCAGAAAATGGGACGGGATATTTGCGAATCTGTTCTCGAAATCTTCAAACCCGGAGTCGTCCCGAATCACCTGCCGGGGACGAATCCCTATCTGCACGAAGTAGCGGATTGGTATGGGGTTCCGTGGGAAGCCACGCGCGGCGGGGCGAACACGGTATACCCAGAATACCGGAAATCCGGGGGGAAGCCGGACAAGACTCCTGAGATGTGTACCCGCTATTGCACCTGCGGGCAGGATGGCGGAGCCTGCAATCTCTATCCTCCGCGCCGGTGAGCGCAGGGCCAATCGCATGATCGCGTACTTTTCAAAATTGAAAGTTCTAACGATCGTCACGGCCCTAGCAATCGCCGCGGCGGCGATCGTGTTGCGCGCGCAGGATTCCGGCTTCCCGATCGCTCGAACGCGCTATCAGCCGAGCGAGCTTCACGTGTTGCCCGTGCAAGGCAACATTTATATGCTCAGCGGAGACGGAGGGAACACGACGCTGCAGGTAGGAAAAGATGGAGTCCTCATCGTCGATACTCAGAACGTCGAATACGCGGATAAGCTCATGGCGGAGGTTCGCAAGCTGAATCGCGGACCCGTGCGCTTCATCATCAATACGTCGATGGACCGCGCTCATTGGGGCGGCAATGCTGAACTCGTGAAAATGATCCCCCAGGATTCCACCCGCCCGCTGGCGATCATCGCGCACGAAAATGTCCTGAACCGTTTGACCACGCCGGTCACCGGCTCCGTCACTCCTCCGCCGCAATTCGGCCTGCCCACCGACGAATACTTCACCAAATCCAAGGACCTACACTTCAACGGCGAAGCGATCATCGTCTATCACGAACCCAACGCCCACACCGATGGCGATAGCGTCGTGCTGTTCCGTGGCTCCGACGTCGTATCCACCGGCGATATCTTCTCGCCCGGTGACTATCCCCGCATCGATTTCGAACATGGCGGCAGCATTCAAGGGGAGATCGACGCGCTGAATCACATTCTGGAGCTCACCGTTCCCGCCCATACGCAAGAGGGCGGAACCTACGTCATCCCCGGCTACGGCCACTTATGCGACGAAGCCGACGTGGTGGAGTATCGCGACATGATCGTGATTATCCGCGATCGCATTCAGGATCTCGTCAAAAAGGGCCGCACCCTTGCACAGGTGGATGAAGCGAAACCCACCCTCGACTATGACGGACGTTTCCGAAACTACGATGGCGCACCGGACATGAGCAACATTTCCAGGGACGCTTTCGTCCAGGCAGTCTACAAGGGACTCGGGGGAAAGTAACGCGGTGCGCAGAATCCTAAACCTCTCCCTCGTGTTCCTGCCGATCTTTTCCGCATCCATGGTTGCGCAGCCCGCTCCCGCGGCGTCTCCGAAGTCCGCGAAAGAAGCTGCGCCAGTGGATTTCACCGGCTACTGGGTATCCCCCGTGATGGAGGATTACCGCTGGCGCATGATGACTCCTCTCAAGGGCGATGCCGCCAGCGTCCCAATGAACGCGGCAGGACGCAAAATCGTGGACGCCTGGGATCCGGCCCGCGATGAAGCCTCCGGCCTTCAATGCAAGTCTTATGGAGCCGCTGCCATCATGCGAGTTCCGGGGCGTCTGCACATCACGTGGGGGGATGAGAATACGTTGAAGATTGAGACCGACGCCGGGACACAGACGCGGCGGTTTCACTTCGGGCCGAAGCCCGCTTCGCTGAGCGCACCGGATTGGCAAGGATATTCGTCCTCACGCTGGTGGAACGGCGCCGTGAATCCTCCTGCCGGCGCCGGTCTCGGATTGCTTCCGCGCAGCGGCGGCCGTCCGCGAACGCTCGAAGTTTTCACCACGAATTTGCGCGCCGGATATCTGCGCAAAAACGGCGTACCTTACAGCGATAAAACTTCTGTTCTGGAATATTACGACCTTTTCAAGGAACCGAACGGCGATACCTGGTTCACCGTGACCACCGTAGTGACCGATCCGGAATATCTTGCTGTCCCATTCGTCACTACAACGGATTTCAGAAAAGAGCCGGATGGCTCCAAGTGGGACCCGTCCCCATGCTCGGCTCGATAGCGGTTCATCCGTAACGGTAGAATGGAGCGATTGTGAAAAAGGTTCTCCTGCGTCTCTGTTGTTGTTTGATCCTGATCACGGTAGCCGGTCTTCGATCGTCCGCGCAAACCGCGGCGGCTCCGTTCGTCCCCGTAACCGACAGAATCCTGCAGAATCCCGATCCTGCGGATTGGCTGATGTGGCGGCGCACGCTGAATAGCTGGGGCTTCAGCCCGCTCTCACAGATCAACCGCACGAACGTCGGAAAGTTGAGAATGGTCTGGACGCGCGGCATGGGCCCTGGAGTTCAGGAAGCGACACCGCTGATTTACAAGGGCGTGATGTATCTGCCGAATCCCAGCGACTACGTGCAGGCGATCCAAGCGGCCACCGGTGATTTGATTTGGGAGTACAAGCGTAAGCTCCCCGACGACCTGAACAAATTCCTGATCGTCCCCAGCATCAACCGCAACCTCGCGATTTACGAAAACATGATCATCGACACCAGCGCCGATGATTTCGTCTTCGCCTTGGACGCTCAGACCGGTAAGCTGATCTGGGAAAATCGCATTGTCGATTACCGTGAAGATTCCGCGCAGGAAACGTCGGGACCGATCATCGCCGGTGGCAAAATCATTTCGGGCCGCGGCTGCGAATACAAGGCGACGCCCGATGGGTGCATCATTACCGCCCACGACGGTAAAACCGGCAAGGAATTGTGGCGCACGCACACCATCCCTCGCCCGGGCGAGCCGGGCGACGAAACCTGGGGCAACATCCCCTACGAAAAGCGGCGCCACGTCGGAACCTGGATGGTGCCGAGTTACGATCCGGAATTGAACCTGATTTACATTGGTACTTCTGTTACGTCACCCGCACCCAAATTCATGCTGGACGGCAACGATAAGACGTACCTTTACCACAACTCGACGCTCGCCTTGAATGCCGATACCGGCAAGATCGTCTGGTATTACCAACATATCGTCGATCACTGGGACTTCGACCACCCTTTCGAGCGTCTCCTGATCGACACGGCCGTCGCTCCCGACCCGAGCCAAGTGGCGTGGATCAATCCAAGGCTCAAACCAGGCGAGCGCCGCAAGGTGGTGACCGGCATCCCCGGCAAGACAGGAATCGTCTATACGCTCGATCGCCAGACCGGCGAATTTCTATGGGCCACTCCCACGATCCGGCAAAACGTCGTTTCGTCAATCGACGGCGCGACGGGAAAAGTGACCGTGAATCCCGAGACCACATTTTCCCGGGCCGGCCAGGAACGCTTCGTATGCCCTACGGCCAACGGCGGGAAGGACTGGCAGGCCGGATCGTACAGCCCGGCGGTGAACGTGATGTTTTTCCCCTTGCAGAATGCTTGCGAGACGATATCGCCTTTGGATGTCGCCCCGCTGACCACTTCGCTTTACGCGATCCGGAGCCGCACGCAGATCACGCCCGGCACGGATAAGGTCGGTACGGTCTACGCGATTTCCGTCGAGACCGGGAAGACGATTTGGAAATATGAACAACGCGCCGGAATGATGTCGCTGGTGGCAACGGGCGGAGGGCTTGTATTCGGCGGCGACACCAATGGCCATTTCCGGGCGCTCGATCAGGACACCGGCAAAGTCCTGTGGGAGGTGAACGTCGGCTCGCCGGTGACCGGATATCCGATTGCCTACGCAGTGAATGGCAAGCAGTACGTCGCGGTCAGCACCGGAAACTCGCTGGTGAGCTCTGGACTCATGACGCTGACGCCAGAATTGCATCCGAGCAACTCAAACGCTGTTTTCGTATTCTCGCTGCCGGACGAAAATTGAACGAAATCGCGTGGCAGTCGCCCTGATTTTGCGCTCGCTGGACGAACGGGCGAAGCCGACTGAACGAGCTGCCCTCAACCGCGAAGGCTGATATGTATCCGGCGCGAGCGGCAGCGCAGATTCACATTGCATGGGCGAGAAAAATCATGCTTTCGAACCGCGCCAACGCTCGCTCAGCTTCGCTCATACACTCCAAGCAGGCAGGATTCGGGGTATCCGATCCCGGCGGAACGGAGCGCCTTACAAATCGTCATTTCCAGGATCAATGTGGCCTTCCATTTTGCGAGCGTACGGCAGTCATCCAAGCGATGAAACCGGATCTCCCGAAAACCAGCGGCCGTGAAAAGACCGTTCAACCGGGAGCGGGTGTTCATGAGGTATGCCACAGGGAATGTATCCTTCTCCTCAGCACCCCAAAGCACTTTCTTGGCGAAGTGGTGAACGGCCATGGGTGTGCAGCCCGAAAGAACCGTCATCGGCGCCCAGCGGTTCACCGTATACACAACCGCTTTGCCGCCCGGTTTGACCAGTTGACCCAGTTTCGCTACGAACTGCTCTGGATGTGTGACGTGCTCCGCCACCATGCGCGCGGTGGCCAAGGTGAATTGTCCGGAGTCCTGAAACTCTTCAAGGAACCCCTGGTAGCGCTCATGAGCAAATGAGTTCTCATGGACGTTAGAGGATGGATCGACGGCTACCAAGCGCTTGCACCGGTCAGCCAGGATGCGGGCCAGCTTCGGATTGCTAGGAAAGATTGCGGAGCCGCCGCCGACGTCGAGCCACTCCGTGTCGGTGTCGATCAGACCTTCAACCACGGCCTCGTAGTAGTCGTCAGGGGTGAAGTGGCCGAAGCGATGGCGCAACCGGGGACTCCACCCCATCTGGTCGATGGAGTCATGCTTGAGTTCGAATAGTTGCTGCATTCGAACTTCGAGCTGGTCCATGGTTTCGCTCACTCCTGTATCCCAAGCAAACAGGTCAAATTCTTTTCAGGATACCATTTGAGGCCAAGCAGGGCGGAAAAGAGACGCTTTATCCCAAGTACGAATTGAATCTGCGGAAGATGCTTTCCGACGCACCATAAATCGGGGAAGTGAGCCGGACATGAGAAACGCTATCGGAACGATCGCCATGGCCATGACGCCGCCGAAAGGCCATTACGCCAGTGTGCCGTTCAACGCCAACGGCAAAGCCGACTCCGATTAATAGGGTCAGGCGAAGGATATCGCTGCAAGGAAAGCAGCGCCGCGCGTGTTCGAAACCGCGCGACTCGCCTCCCCATCACCTGGCAGGGCGAACGGACTTCGAAGCGGGAGTTCGACGCACTCACCGCACCGGTGATAAACTCACCTCGAAGGAGAACAACCAATGGAAGAGCCCATCACTCAAGAGAAAGACAGTCGGAATCAGGGACACGATGAACTGGCACGCCGCGACTTCGTCGGCTCCGTTGCCGCTGGTCTCGCCGTCGCTGGCGCAGCTTTCGGCGCCGCGCTACCCGTAACCGAAAAAGACGTCGAGATCAAGACTCCCGACGGCACCTGCGACGCCGCCTACATTCACCCGACCACCGGGTCCCACGCCGCGGTCATCATCTGGTCCGACGCCTTCGGTCTCCGCCCCGTTCTGCGAGACATCGGAAAGCGCATCGCCGCCGAGGGTTACACTGTTCTCGTCCCGAACCCGTTTTACCGCGTCAAAAAAGGACCCGCTGTCGACAACCCGTCCACCTTTGACTTTGCCACCGGCATGAAGACCATCCAGCCGCTCATGGCCTCCATCGGCGCGCCGGGCGCCTGTGAAAGGGACGCCACCGCCTTTGTCGCCTGGCTCGACTCGCAAAAAGAAGTCAACAAATCCAAGAAAATCGGTACACAAGGCTACTGCATGGGCGGACCGCTCGTCGTCCGGACCGCGGCAACCGTTCCCAGCCGCATTGGCGCCGGCGGCTCCTTCCATGGCGGAGGCCTTGTCACCGATAAGCCCGATAGCCCCCACATGCTCGCGTCCAAAATCAACGCGAAGATGTACTTCGGTGTCGCTGCGAACGACGACATGAAGCAGCCCGATGCGAAGGACAAGCTCAAGGAAGCATTCGGCTCCAAGGCCGAGGTCGAAGTCTATTCGTCGCAGCACGGCTGGTGCATCAAGGACATGCCCAATATGATTTACAATCAGGCCGATGCGGAAAAGGCCTGGGGCAAACTCGTTGCTCTCTATAAGTCGGGTCTGGCCTAGCCGGTTTCAATATCATCACGCGCCGGAGGATTGGGCTTTCGGGGCCATAATGTGAATAGCCTCAATATGGCGCAGCAACCGGATCGGCGCGTTGCCCTATCGGTTGCCCTCGTGGCTGCGATTGCTATCCCACTGGCGGCTCAGCCGAGAGGCGCTGAGCCACTGTCAATCGTTCGTCAAGGCTACGTATTCGCGGGAGGAGCATACTCGCATTCGGACGTCGGGCAGGCGATGAGCGGGCAGTTGTACGCCGAGTTTCAGATTCCCGCGAAGCAAACGCACCCATGGCCGATCGTGATGATCCATGGCGGAAGCCAAACGGGCACGAACTTCACGGGAACGCCGGATGGGCGTGAAGGTTGGGCGCAGTTTTTCCTGCGACAAGGTTATGCGGTATACGTCGTAGATCAGCCGGGGCGCGGCCGTGCGCCTTATGAGCCTGAGCGCTACGGGCCGGCGAGCCGCGTGGATCTTGATACGACGGGCAGGCGTTTCGTCGCGCCGGAGCGATTTAACTTGTGGCCACAAGCGCATCTGCACACGCAATGGCCGGGAAACGGGGAGCCCGGCGATCCCGCGTTTGATCAGTTTTATGCTTCGCAAGTGCCCTCGATCGAAAACTTCACCTTGCAGCAAACCCTGAATTCCGATGCGATTTTGGCGCTGCTTGAAAAGATTGGTCCGGCAATCCTGCTCACTCATTCTCAGTCGGGTGCGTTTGCCTGGCCGGTCGCGGACGCACGAGTTGATTTGGTGAAGGCGATTCTCGCGGTGGAACCCAACGGGCCGCCTTTCTTCAACATCGAAAATGTCCCACAGCCGGAGTGGTATCGGGACGCTCCCGTGCAGGCTCGTCCCTGGGGAATCACTGCGGTTCATCTAACCTACGATCCACCGATTTCCACTGCCTCCGAACTTGCGATCGTGCGCCAGGAGAAGCCCGACGGGCCGGACTTAGCCCGCTGTTGGGAACAGAAATCTCCGGCGCGACAGCTCCCAAGGCTTCAAAAAATACCAACGCTGATCGTTACTTCAGAAGCGTCCTATCATGCGCCTTACGATCACTGCACGGTCAAGTATTTGGAACAGGCAGGCGTGCATCCCACCTGGATCAAGCTGGCTGAAATCGGCGTTCACGGAAACGGCCACATGATGATGCTTGAAAAAAACAGCCAGGAGATCGCACAAGTAATGGCGAAATGGCTGGCAAGAGCGTTGCCGGGGCCATCCAAACGAGGTCGATAGTATGAAGAGAATCGCCGCGGTCCAAAGTTAGGGAGGTGTCGGTGACAAAACTCGGTCTGATCGTTTGTGCGTGTTCAGCGCTGTTACTCGGACAACAAATACAGCAAAAGCCCAACGAACCTACGCCGCAAGCCTCCTTTGGTTTGCAGGACCCGTCAGTGATTCAGCGACTGCCCGAGTCAAAGCCGAATGCAAAACCGTCTGGCCCGATTCCACGGCTGGCCGACGGCAAACCCGATCTCTCCGGACCATGGGAGCCCAACGCCATTCGCGAAAACGTCAATCTGATGGCGACGGGAGTCAATATTCCCTTCCTGCCCAATGCCAAATCGATCTATGACTCCCGCATCGGCGTTTTGGGCAAAGACGATCCCGAAGCGCGCTGTTTGCCCCCGGGTGTTCCGCGCCTCACGACTACGCCCTATCCCTTTCGCTTTTTGCAGGTGCCCGGACTGATCGTGATCATTTACGAAGGAGGTTCGCAGACTTTCCGCCAGATTTACACGGATGGGCGCGGCTTCTCCAAGTTCGCCGAAGATCTGTGGAATGGGGAATCGATCGGGCGTTGGGAAGGCGATACACTCGTCGTCGAAACCACAGGCTTCAATGAGCGAACCTGGATCGACGCCGCCGGGGTACCTCATTCGTCCGAGATGAAGGTCATCGAACATATCCGTTTGCTGGATGCGAACAATATGGAAATCGTGAGTACGGTCCACGATCCCAAGATGTATTCCGACGACTGGTCCTTCACAACCCACCCCAAAAAGCTCGATGGCGAAATCCTCGAGTACATCTGCAATGAAAACGAAAAGGACTCGACGCATCTGGTCGGGAAATAGGACTCGGCTACTGATGGCGGGCTGAATCCAATCGCCGATCCACTCACTCCCTTCGAGCGGACCGCCGGCAGCCGATTCACGAATACCGGTGCGCTCCCACCGACGTGAGCGGGTTGCTCGAACGCTGAGAATGTACTACTTCTGAATATCTATGGCGAATCGTGTCTTCGGGTTATTTGTATGGGCGGCGCTGGGCGTAACGGCAGCACTGGCCCAGGAACATTGGGTGGCTACGTGGGCGGCGGCACAGCAGCAGCCCGCTAACCCTGTTCCACCGGCGGGCGGGCAGCCCGTTCCTCCCGCGAACGGTGGCGGAAGGGGACCGGCAGCCCCCGCGTCATTCCACAATCAGACCGTGCGGCTGATCGTGCGAACCTCAGCACTTGGCGGGCGGAAGCTCCGGCTACAGATTTCGAACGCCTATGGAAGCGCTCCGCTCGCGGTCGGCGCCGTGCACGTCGCGCGACGCGTGATGGAATCGGAAATCGCCACGGGGACGGACCGGCCCGTGACGTTCAGCGGCAAGGGGGCGTTTTCCGTCCCTCCGGGAGCGGTGATGGTGAGCGACGCGGTGGAACTCCCGGTGCCAGCGCTCGCCGAACTCGCGGTGAGCGTTTACATTCCGGAGGACAGTGGACCGCTAACGCGTCACGGCCTTTCGCTGCGTCCCACTTATGTTTCCAGAGAGGGTGACTTCACCTCGAGCAGAACGATTCCGGACGCTACGATCATGCAAGGCTGGTCCTGGCTATCGGAGATCGATGTGCTCGCATCCGGCAAAGCGTCGGCGCTGGTTACTTTCGGCGATTCCATCACAGACGGCGCGCGCTCCACGCCCGAAGCTGACCACAGCTGGCCGTCCGTTCTCGCGCAGCGACTGTCTGCAAACAAGGCGACGGCGAATGTGGGCCTCGCAAATGAGGGAATCGCGGGCAATCGAGTATTGGTCGACGGCGTCGGCACGAATGCTCTGGGCCGCTTCGACCGCGATGCCATCAGCGTCGCGGGCGTAAAGTGGCTGACCATTCTCGAAGGGATTAACGACATCGGGCGCGGCGCGAAAGGCGACGATGTGATTGCCGGGCTGCGGCAGATGATTGAACGCGCCCGCGCGCACGGCATCCGCGTGATTGGCTGTACCATCACGCCCTTCGAAGGCGCAAATTATTATACCGAGCAAGGTGAGAAAGCCCGCGCAGTTGTGAATCAGTGGATTCGCAACAGCATGGCCTTCGATGCCGTGGTGGATTTCGACGCCGCGACCCGCGACGCGGCCGACGCCAAGCGGATCCGAGCCGAATTCGACAGCGGCGATCATTTGCATCCGAACGATGCCGGCTACAAGGCGATGGCCGAAGCCATTGATCTAAGGCTGTTCCGTTAGCCGACGTAGGCACCTTTATACAATAGGGCGCTACGCGTCCTGAGTGACGTATGGATCAAGAGGCAGCTTAATTTCGCCGTCCAGGATGGGTACGCAATCCGCTGGAAACTCCTGGGTCAATTCGAAGCCATCTTCGCGAAGTTGTTTGAGGAATTCGCCTAGGTGAGCCATCGCTCCTGTCGGCAAGTCATGCAGCACGACGAGGCTCCAGGCACGTGAATGGCAGTCGGCCAGCGCCCGCGTTAACCATCCAGAGGGATCGCGCCAATCGCCGGGCAGGCAGTTCCACAACACGCATGTGATTGCTCGGCTTTGGATTTTTTTCACAACTGCGGGACAAAGCAAGTGTGGGCCGATCCTGCCCTCGCGCCCGAAGGGACGGAAAAGCCTCCGCGACTGCTGAAGCCAGGATAAGGCATCTTCCGCTTTCTCAAACTCTTCGACCGCGCGCTTTTCATCGAGCTCACCGAGAGGATGCGTATGCGTGTATGTATGGTTACCGATCCAATGGCCCTCGGCTCTAGCCCGGCGGGCAATCGCCTCTTCGTGCGGCAAGCCGACCTTTTCGCCGATCACGAAGAAGGTCGCCTTGACTTCATGGGCGGCCAGGCAATCGAGCACCCGGGGTGTAACCTCGGCGTGCGGACCGTTGTCGAACGTCAACGTCACTTTTCGAGCAGATCCGTCGATCATGCTAGCGGGACACATGCGTCATTGTGAGACTTGAAACTGGCGTACGTTCGCCCTCGACATGCTCGCCCCGCCTACCTCGTCGCCTCCGGAAACGTGGAGCCGAATCTCCCTCGTAGCCGCCGCCGGCGTGTGGACAGAAGCGCGCGAGGTTGGGTCGCAAAATCCACGTTCACTGCTGGGCCCGCCGAACTTCAATCTCATTATTCTCCGGGTCGCGCAGCACGATGCTGATCAGATCGCCTTTATCATCCTTCCCAATCGACTTCGGCTGGACGTGGAGCGCTTGCAACTGACTCAAAGCCGTGGCGAGGTTATCGACATGGAACACGACATGAATCCAACCCTGCTGCAGATAGAGCGGATCGACGGGAGCGGGCCGCTTCGATCCCTTGTACCTGATCAAATCAATCCTGTAACCGGGAATTGCCATCTGCTGATTGATGAAATCAGGATTGGAATCCATCCTCCGCAAGACCTTGAATCCAAGGACGCGTTCGTACCATGAGGCTTCCACCTCGAGATTTTCGACTGAAAGCGTGGCATGGTCGGGAACAAGGCCCGTGACGGGAGATGCCCGAGAATCATTTGCCGCCGGTGGCTGTTGACAGAATGCAGTGCCGATGAAGAGCACAATGGCGGCAAGGGGTGCGACTGAATAGCCTGCAATTCGTTTGAACACTTCACAACGGTTGAGGGGATCGATATTTCGCATGCTGAACGACATAATACCGCTCCAAACCAGCCGACCGTTTCAGTGGCAAAGAAAGACCGCCTGATCCGCCGCACTTGATTGGTGGCCCTCGAGCCCAAGCGCATCGACTGACCTACCGTATCTTCAGAGCGCGTCCTGCGTACCGCAGCGCCCTTTGACGCTCCAGATTTCGGACACCGCCTGTGTGGCTTCCGCCCGAAGACTGGCGGTGTTAGCCTAATACAGATCTTTTTACGGCGTCATTGTATTGCACGCCGCGGTGAATTCGACGCAGGGATTGTTAGGGATCACTTCCAAGAGGAGGCAGCGGCGATGTCCAAGTCCAAGAAAAGCACAGCAGGCCGGCGGAACTTTCTGAAAGGCGCGATGGCGGGAGCCGCGGCGCTGGCCGGTGGCTCTCAGAGTGGGATGGCGCAACAAGTGAGAGCCGCCGCGAAACCCGCGGAAAACGAGACAGCGAGCTCGTCTGCAGAGGTCCAATCCAACCAGAAGCAGGGTTCGGATTTCATGCTGGACGTTTTCAAGTCCTTGGGATTCGAATATTTCTTCTGCCTTCCCGGCGGCGGCACCGGCATTCAGGAATCGGTGGTGAACTACGGCGGCAATAAAGATCCGCAGTACATGCTGGTGATGCACGAGGAATCGGGCGCGGCTATGTGCAACGGCTACGCCAAGATCGAGGGCAAACCGGCCATGATGTGCGGCCACGGCACCGTGGGCTTGCAGCACGCCGTCATGGGAATTTACGATGCTTTCTGCGACCGCGTCCCGGTTTACATGGTGATCGGAAATAGTCTGGAGCCGCGCAGCGAAGTAGGCGGCGTGCACTCGGCGCACGATCCGGCAGCGATCGTTCGCGATATGACGAAGTACGACGCTGCTCCGGTCACGCTAGACCGCTTCGCCGAAGAAGCCGTGCGCTGCTACAAGTTCGCGATGACGCCTCCCACCATGCCTGTCATTCTGACCATGGATGAGGAACTCCAGGTGAAGCCGATCGGCGATCAGAAGCTGCGGATCCCCAAGTTAGGGACCACGGCGCCGCCCGCGGGCGATTCGGGAGCCGTTGCCGCCGCGGCGAAGATGCTGGTGGCCGCGGAGAATCCGGTGATCGTCGTAAGCCGGCTGGCGCGCACTCCGAATGGCATGCGCCTGCTGACCGAGCTGGCGGAGCTGTTGCAGGCCGCCGTCATCGATCAGCATCGGCGCATGAATTTCCCCACGCGACATCCGCTCAACATGACTCTGGTGTCCGAGCCGGCCGCGAGGCCGATTCCGGTGCCGGCCTCGCTCAACGCGGACCTGGTGCTGGGTCTCGAGCCCAGCGATTTTTATTACACCGTCCGGGGCCTCATGGCGCGCGACAAGCCGCCCAAGCTGATCACCATCAATTCTTTGGACCTTTTCCATAAGAGTAATTTCAACGATGTTCAGCAATTTCGCGACGTCGATCTCAGTATTGCCGCCGACGCCGAGGCGACGCTGCCCGATTTGATCGAGGCGTGCAAGAAACTGATCACCGACGACCGCAAACGCGCCTTCGCGGCTCGCGGAGCGCGGCTCGCTGAAGTCAGCCGCCAGGCTGCGCAGAAGGCTCGCGAAGATGCCGCCTACGGCTGGGACGCGAGCCCGATCAGCACGGCCCGGCTGTCGATGGAATTGTACTCGCAGATCAAGAACGAAGACTGGTCGCTGGTCTCCGAAAGCTACTGGATTATGGATTGGCCGCTGCGGCTGTGGGACTTTAAGCACCAGTATCAATACATCGGAGGGGCGGGCGGAGAAGGCGTCGGCTACCAGGCTCCGGCGTCGATCGGCGCGGCGCTGGCGAACCGGAAACATGGGCGTCTCAGCGTTTCCATCCAGCCCGATGGGGACCTGATGATTGCGAATGGATGCCTGTGGACCGCGGCTCACTACAAGATTCCGCTGTTGATGCTGATGCACAACAATCGTGCGTATCACAACGAACTCATGGGCATTCAGCGCACGGCGAATCGCCGCAGCCGGGGTATCGATAACGTCCATCTGTGCGCCCGCATCGAGAATCCGTTCATCGATTATGCGAAGGTCGCCCAAGGCCTGGGCGTACGTGCGGAGGGCCCCATTGAGGATCCCAAACTGCTCGCGGCCGCGATCAAACGCGGCATCGAAGCTGTCAAGGGCGGGGAGCCGTACTTGATCGATACGATCACGCAGCCGCGGTAGAGCAGTCGCGCGCGCTCTTTTTCCTGGCGCTCGCTCGATCAGGGAAGCCGGTGATTCAACAACTGCACCACCGGAACGCCGTCGATCAAGGTCAATAGGCTCGATGCCGCGTAGTCCTGCGCCAGACGGAATAAATAGGCGTCCGGCATCTGGAGTGCCCAAGCGATCAGGACGCGAATTACACCGGCGTGCGTGACAAGGGCTACCGTTTGCCCTTGGTGAGTTTCTCGAATCGCATCAAACGTCCGCAGAACGCGTTTCTGAACGTCGATAAAACTTTCACCGTTGGGAAACTGGACTTCGCTCGGCGACTCCATCCACCGCCGATACAGCGCGGGATCGCGCGCTGCGATTTCGTCGTAGGTCAGACCCTCGAAGTCTCCAAAATCGATCTCCTGCAAGCCCGGCTCCTCCCGCCAGCCGCACTGTTGACAGGACGCGAGGATACGGGCGCTTTCCAGCGCCCGGAGTTTTGGGCTGGTATAGATTACGTCCATGGGCTCCGCCTTCAGATGTGCGGCGATGCGTTCCATCTGATCCCTGCCCTCGGCCGAGAGCTCGATATCGAGTGCCCCGTAGCAGCGCCCCCGAATCGCGTGGACCGGTTCGCCGTGCCGGATCAGCCAGAAGCGCGTGATCATGCGCCGGCGTTCCAGAGAAACGTAAGCAGCGCCGCGCATTCCGCGAGCTGAAGATTCGCGCCCAGCGCGTCGCCCGTAATCCCCGCGATCCGGTGGCGGCAGTAAATTCCGAAGCCGATGGTCACGAGAACAACGAACGCGACCGACGCCCAGGCCCGTGGGTCGCGAACCATGAACAGCGCGCCGGCCAAGGCCAGCGTCCCCCAGGCGAGAGCGCTTTTCGAAATCCCCCGAATGACCGAGGGAGTTTCCCTCGCATAAGGCAAGGCGGTGGTCAAAAGAAGAATGGACCAGCGCCCCAACACCGGTGTCAAGAGCAAGGCGGGAAACCAGTGATCGCGTTCCAGCAGGCCTGCGGTCGCAGCAGCTTTCAGACCGATCACGAGGACCAAGGCTGAGCCCCCATAGCTGCCGATGCAATGGTCACGCATGATCCGGAGCACGTCGTCGCGGTCCTTCCCACCTCCGAACGCGTCCGCGGTATCGGCCAGCCCGTCGAAATGCAGCGCTCCGGTCATCAGAGCGTCCAGGGCGATCAGAAGAATTGCCGCAACAGCCACGGGGAGCCGCCCGTGCAACAGACCGGCGAGGCCTCCGTAAACGGCGCCGAGCAGAATGCCGATCACGGGAAACCAGCCCGCGGAACGTGCCACTTCCCCGGAGCCAAAGGCTGCGCGACGCTCCACCGGAAGACGTGTCAAAAACGAAATCGCGACAAAGAACGATCTCATCGATTCGAAACGCCGGCGTCCACGAAGGTCGCCATTTGAGTGAAGGCCGCGACGGCTGCCCGAAGGATAGGGATTGCCAAAGCCGTGCCCGTGCCTTCGCCGAGGCGCATGTCTAGCTCCAAGAGAGGGCGTTGGTTGAGAGCCACGAGCAGATGCGCATGACCGGGTTCAGCGGATCGATGCGATGCGAAGAGATATCCGTTCGCCGCCGGGCATAATCGCACTGCGATCGCAGCCGCCGCGGTGGCAATGAAACCGTCGGCCACTACCGCCCGCCGATAAGCCGCCGCGCCGAGGCAGAATCCGCACATCGCAGCGATTTCCAGGCCTCCCAGGCATTGCAGAATTCCCAGCGGAGACCCGATCTCAGCCGCATGAAGCGCAAGGCCGCGCCCGATGGCCCGGCGCTTGCGGGCAAGACAATCGTCGTCCGCGCCGGTCCCGCGCCCGGTTACGTTCTCGACCGGTTGTCCCGTCAGGGCGGCGGCGATCGCACCGGCGGAAGTGGTATTTCCGATGCCCATTTCCCCGAATCCGAGGAGGTCGCAACCGTCGGCAGCGGCTTCGGCGGCGAGTTCGATTCCGGTTTCGAGTGCGGCTTCTACTTCCCGCGCGGTCATTGCGGTTTCCCGGCAGAAGTTACGCGTGCCCGGGGCCACGCGCCGGCTTATCAAATCCTTCGAAACGGGGAGCGGCGAGCGAACGCCAACATCGACCACCTTTAATTCGATATTTCCCGCGCGAGCGAGCGCGTTGATTGCCGCTCCACCCCGCAGAAAGTTCAATACCATCTGAGCGGTCACTTCCTGGGGATACGGGCTCACGCCCTCCTCGCAGATTCCATGATCGGCCGCGAAGAGTACGATCCGCGGATGATTCGCTTCTGCCTCCAAATCCTCGCGAATCGCGGCGTAACGATTCGCGATCTCTTCGAGCCGCCCCAGACTGCCCGGCGGCTTGGTGAGTTCAAGCTGCCGTTTTTGTGCCGCTTCGATCCAGGCCGGATCTATAGCGCGGATATTTTCTATCGTTTGATCGAGCGAGACCATGGCTGTCCTCAAGCCCCCGGCATCGGGAGAAGGGCCGCGGAGCGCGTTTCGTCACGGCCGTTCCAACAGTCGAAATGAATGAGTGCGGGGAGGGGCTGCCGTTGTTCCCAGCCGCTTTCCTGCAGATCCGGGTGGGGCCGGAATTCCGACACATATCCCACGCACAAATACGCAATCGGCGTATGGGCGGCCGGAATTCCCAAGAGCGTCTTCAAATCCTCCAGATCAAGAATGCTCACCCATCCGACGCCCAGCGATTCCGCGCGCGCAGCCAACCACAGGTTCTGCACGGCGCAAACGGTCGAGTACACGTCGGTCGCGCGGTCGGTCTGGCGCCCCACTCCGTGACCGAGAGCGCGCTCGTGAGCACATGTGACACAGATATTTACGGGAGCGTCGAGAATTCCCGCGAGTTTCATACTTTGGTACGCTTCCCGCCGTTCGCCCACGTATCCTTCCGCCGCGCGGCGGTTGGCGCGTTCAAAATTTTCGTGAACCGCCTGGCGGCAATTCACGTCCTGGATCACGATGAAGTCCCAGGGTTGCATGAACCCTACGGAAGGCGCGTGATGCGCCGCATCCAGAATCCGGCCGAGAACCTCCGCGGGAACGGGCGTTGGCAGGAACTGCGCGCGCACATCCCGGCGCTCGTAAATGGCGCGGTAGACGCCACGCTTTTCCGCTTCTGAAAAGGACCGCCCGGACACTCAGTTCACCACGTCCGGAATGCGAACCTCGGTATCCGCGCAGATGCGCCGCGCGAAGCCGCGATTTGTTGCGAGATTCATAGCATTTCTCCTCTCTACAAAGCCGAATATTGCTGCCGGCGGCGCAACAGCCACAGAAACGCCGGACCGCCCAGCAAGCCGGTAACGGCTCCGACCGGAAGCTCGCTCGAAGGGAGGACCGTCCGCGCCAGCGCGTCGGCGCTCACCAGGAACGCGGCGCCGAGCAGCAGCGAGCCCGGTAGTACGATGCGCAGGTCTTCTCCGAACATCAGACGCACCGCGTGCGGCACCATCAGGCCCACAAAGCCGATCGCTCCTCCCATCGCGACCGTCACACCGACGATCAAGGCACACAGCGCGTGAATGGCGGATTCGCATCGCCGCACGTTCACTCCGAGCGTCGCGGCCGTATCCTCGTCGATCGCCATGAGGTGCATCTGCCTCGAAAGAGCGAGCAAGGCGAGCCAGGCGGGAACCAGCAGGATCAGCATCCGCCCGACCGGCGCGACGCCCACGACGTCGAGACTACCGACCAGCCAGCGCAGAATGCGTAAGGCGCTATTGGGATCCGCGATGTATTGTATGGTGAGCACGGCGGCGCCAGAGACCAGATTGACGACCACACCCGAAAGCAGCAGCGCGCCCGGCAGAACCACCAACCCCGTGCGCGCGATGGCTCGGACCAGGGCAGCGGCGAGCATCGCTCCGAGGAACGAGGCGAGAAACACCAACGACACCCCGCCGATCCGCGCGCTCCATCCTAATGCGATCGCCACGCTGGCCCCCACCGCTGCGCCGCCGGAGATTCCAAGTGTGTAAGGATCGGCCAAAGGATTCCGAAAAAGCGCTTGCAAAGAGGCGCCCGTGACTGCGAGCGACGCGCCGACCGTCATCCCCAGTAGCACGCGGGGCAAGCGCAGCCGGAGGAATAGCGTGCGCGAAAAAACATCCGAAAAAATCCGTGAATAATCGACTTGCTGCCGGCCGACCAGCAGGGCGGCCGCAAAGCAAATCGCGAGAAGCAATGCGAGGAGCGCCATGGCCCGGAAAAATCGCGCCCTCATGCGTCGATCCAAACCATGGTCTGACCGCCGATTCGCTCGGCGCGAACGTTCGGATCGCCAAAGATCTTCGATAATAGCGCGCTTCGCAGGATCTCCGCGGGAGGGCCCGCGGCCGCCAGTTCTCCGCATCGCAACGCGAGGATCTGGTCGAACAAAGAGCCGGTCAGTTGCAAATCGTGCGTAATCATGACCACGCTGAGTCCGCGCGTCTCGCGCAAGCGCCGCAGCGTCCGCATGAGTTCGGCCCGGTGCTTCAAATCAAGCGAGGCGGACGGTTCATCGAGCAGCAGCAGCCGAGGTTGCTGAGCCAGGGCGCGAGCGAGAATCACCATCTGTTTTTCGCCGCCGGAAAGGGTGGTGACGGCGCGCTCGGCCAGATGCGCCGCGCCGGAGGCCCCCAGCGCTTCCCGTGCAATTTCCCTGTCGTGAGCGCTCTCGAAGCCGAAATTTGCCGCGTAGGGGGCCCGGCCGCTCAGTACGACTTCGATCGCGCGGAACGGAAAAACGGTTGTCGTGCTCTGCGGCATGTAAGCGACTTCCCGCGCCCGGGCGCGAGACTCCCACGCCGATAGAAGAATTCCATTGAGGAGGATGGTCCCAGACGCCGGACGGAGCAGCCCCGCGAGCAAACGGATGAGCGTGGATTTCCCGGACCCGTTCGAACCGATCACTGCGGTCATGGATGCGGGTTCTATCGAAAAACTGACTTCGTGCAGAGCCCTGGTGCCGGAAGGATACGTGTACCCGAGATGCCGTGCCTCAAGAAGCATGATCACTTGGCCTCCGGGTGGATCAGGCGCGCGAACAAGTCCGCCGTCAATACAATTCGCTGCGACGCGTGAGGAACGTATTCCTCGTTCACCGCGTAAACGCGCCGTGTTCGCACCGCCTTCAACTCCGCCATCTCGCTCCACGCCGCGAGCGGATCACCCGTGAGGCGATTTCTCGCGCCGTGAACGAAATCGAGAATGACGTCGGGATTCATCGCGAGCAGATCCTCCGTGCTTAGCTTCGTGTACCCGCTGTGCACCCCGGCGGCGCCCTTCGGCAGCGCGATTCTGCCCCCCGCGATCTCTACCAGCTCCGCCAGATAGCTCCCCTCGGTTGCCGTATAGAGATCCCGTAGAGTGCCGGGCGTCCGGTCGACGATCAGAACCACGTTGACCCTGGGCCGCGCCGCGGTCCTGCCTGAAATGCGGAGCAGTCCTGCGCGCGTTGATTGCGCAAGTTTCGCCGCCTTCGCCGCGTGTCCTGTCGCGCGCCCGATCGCGTCCATGGCCGCGTAGACATCGTCCACGGTTTGATCCGCCACAACCATCATCTTGAGGCCGAGATCCTTGCACTGGTCTTCGACGAAGGGAGCTTGGCCTGCATCGACCATGACCAAATCCGGCCGGAGCGCCACCAGCTTTTCTAAGTCCGGATTCTGCCATTCTCCTACCGACGGCAGTTTGCCGGCTTCCGGAGGATAAGACGAATAATTCGACACTCCCACGAGTTGATCAAATGCGCCGACCCCGTAAATCAGCTCCGTCAGATTCGGAGATAAGGACACGATGCGTCGAGGGGTTTGCGCGGAAACAGCCGCGGCGGAGATTGCAAGAAGCGCGAAGACCGGAAGGCGGCAGCGTCTCATGGATCTAAAACTCGAACTGAATTCCTCCGTTGGCGATTCGGCCGGGAGTGGCAAATCCATTTTCGAAGTATGTCTGATGAAAGACGTTTTCCGCCCGGACGAAGATCCGGACCGCACCGTTCTCCCGTAGAGGGATCCGATAGCTGGCTCCGAAATTCACCTTATGGATTCCATCGAACCGGTAAACCTGCGTCACAAACTCACCGTAGATCGGCGACAGATAGCTGCTCGACTCGATGGTATCGAAAGTCACTAGCAGGCGCGTAGTGGCCCGTTCGGTCGCCACGATCGAAAACTGGTTTTTCGGAACCACAAAGGTCTGGAGGACATTGCCCACGATGGGCGAGCGCTCAATGGCATTCACGTACGTGTATGCCGCGGTAACGTTGAGCGAACGCGTGAGCGCCGTTGAGGCGCGCGTCTCCACGCCGCGCGAAATCCCGCCGCGCGTATTGAGGTATCCGATCGACCGGCCATAGGGGTCCGTGAGCGGATTGATGAGCCCGCTGGTATCGAAATTGATGACGTTCTGGAGCACCGTGTAGAAATACGTCGCGGATGCCTTCACCCGGCCGCTCCAAAAGCTCTGGTCAATGCCGGAGTCGTAACTCACGGAATGCTCCGGGGTGAGGCGCGGGTCGCCGTAAACAGAATATCCGAAAACCGGATCGAAACTCACTCCAAACCGCTCGAACAGCGAAGGTGCACGATAGCCGCGCCCCACGTGGGAGCGCAGCTTGGTTCCGCTGGTGCGGAAAAAGTAAGCGATGGAACCGTCTCCCGTGTAGGCAGGGGGCGGAGATGGGAAGGCCACGCCCTGATAAGGAGCCGAGGCCGCCGGACTAAAAGCGGGACTGTCCAGAGTGAAAAACTGCGCGCGCCCTGCACCTGAAATTTGCAGACGACCGCCAAAGAACTGGACTTGATCCTGCGCGAAGACGGCGTGGCTCAGTTGCGTGACACTGACCCCGGAAGCAGCAAGCGGATCGTTGAGCTGGCTGTTGTCGTTAGCGTAATTCTCGTTCTCAAACTCGTATCCGGCGCTTACCAGTTGGTGCGCACCCAGCCTGTAGTTGAGGTGAGCATTGATCGTCTGAATGCGCCCATCATAAAGCGAGCGCGTGTTGGCGTCGGGCTGAAACCCCGCACCCGCCGGACCGTCGCCGTAGCGCCGTCCGTTGGCCAAAGTCTGGTAGCTGACCGAATAATCCAGTTTCGTGGACGCTTCGCCCGTCAGAATGAGCGCTCCGGCGATAAATCGCGCCGCGCGCGTAGAGTCCGGATTGTCCGGCGCCGGGATGAATGTCGCGTTCCCGCTATTTAACAGGGAGAGGGGCGCGCCGGCTTCGTATTGACGCAGCAACGCGGGCGAAAGGGGAATCGCGTTGATAATTCCCGTCCCAGTCGGGGAGCCGATGATATCCGGCTCGCCCGGAACCTTGCTAAATGAATTGCCACCATACAACCGCGCCACGAGGCGCAGGGCCGGCAAAAAATGAAATATCGCGCTCCCTTGGATGTTCGTATCGCGAAACGGAAGATCGCCGCCCACACCCGTCGTTACATCGGTCTCGGCCGCTCCCAGGCTGTATTGCACGCGGCCGCCCGCGGCTTGTCCGGCTAGCTTCGCGCGCACGCGAAACGCGCCCAGCGAACCCCCTTCCAACAGAAGGTTCCCTCGCGTTCGTCCTCCCCCTTCGTCCGTGATGATGTTGATCACACCGCCGATCGCGTTCGTGCCATACAACGACGATCCGGAGCCGCCCAGCACTTCCACCCGGTTCACATCCGAGACGAGCAGATCCTCGATCAGTCCCGAAGCGTCCGCCTGCGTGGCCGAGGCATCGCGCAATCTTATGCCGTCGACCAGGACCGCCGTGTCCTCCGTGCGAAGCCCGCGCATCTGGATCGTGGTGAATGCGCCCGGACCGCCGAGCTGCTGCACGCGCACGCCCGGCGCTTCCGCCACCATATCGGATAGGGATGAGACGTCGCGGGCCCATGCATCGGATTGGTCGATGACCGTTACCGCTTTGGACACTTCCTCCGGGGCCTGCGGCATGCTCGCCGCGGTGACCACCACTTCCTCCCGAACTCCAGCGATTTGAAAAACGACCTCCCTGGTTGCCGTCCCTCCCGCAATCAGATGAATGTCCTCGGCAAGAAACGGCGTAAACCCGGGACTTTCGGCCCGCATCAAATAATCACCCGCGGGTAAACCTTGCATGCGAAAATCGCCCCCGGCATCACTGGTCGTCGCGCTTCCGGCCGCTCCCGTGCGCGACACAAGCGTCAGGGCCGCGCCTGCGACCGGACGCCCCTGCGGATCGCTCACCGTTCCAGCGAGGGTGGCGCCGGATTCCCCGGCGGCTTTCGGGACGATCAAGCCAAGCAGGATCAACCACACTGCGACACTCGTGTTCACCGCGCGACCCTCGCACTCAACCAGGGTTCTTATCATTTTGAATTCCTCTAAACCTCGCCGCGCGATTGCCGCCCGGACCCATCCTTTAGATAAACCGGTAATCCCGCCACCACGAAGATCACTTCATCGGAGGCTTCGGCCACCCATTGATTGAGAAGCCCCTGTGCATCGCGAAAGGCGCGCGTCAGCGCTTGTTCCGGTACGGTGCCTGACCCAACGTCGTTCGACACGAGAATGATGTGACAGGAATCCGCGGCGGCGGCGATTTTCTCCACTTGCACACGCGCGGCGTTCTCGGCCGAACCGCTCGCTCGATCCCGATGCTCAAAGAAAAGATTGCTCAGCCAGATCGTTAAGCAATCCACGAGCACCGTATCGGAATCCTGCGCGGCGTCAAGAACGGCATCCGCAACGGCCAGCGGCTCTTCGATGGTGCGCCAGGATTCCGGACGGTCCGCGCGATGATGCGCGATGCGCTCGGCCATCTCCGGGTCGTCTCCGCCCCGGGCCGTGGCCACGTAACAGACTCGTTGCGCCCGTGCCGCCAGCCGCTGTGCAAACCGCGATTTTCCGCTTCTAGCGCCGCCAAGAATGAGCGTCAGCATGGTTGAGAAGTCCGAGCCTCATTTCTGAAACCGGCACATGCCTCAACCCGAAAGGAGTGGGAAATGGAGAAAGACCATCTCCGGAGACGGAGATGAGTTCCGCACGACCTGCCTTCGCTCGAAGCATGGCGCAAACGCCTGAGGCAGGTCTCCTGACTCGCAGGTCATCGCGAACCGGCTCGCCTTCCCGCTCCGAAGAACAGTGGCTCATAACGCCGGGCCGCTCGCTGCTTACAGTGGCGGGACCGTGCGGGACTTTCACCCGCTTCCCTTTTCACTCGCCTCACGACGAGCACCTCAGGGAATACTCACGGTAGCATGGACTCTCGCGCGGGTCAACAGAAAGATCGGAAATCGAAACGGAGCGCGTTGCCGCCTGCCCGTTAGAGCTGAATGCGCGAGAATAGATATCCGCCGAGCACGAGCAGCACCGCCGTCACCGCGCTGAGCACCGCGAGATCGACGGGCTGCCCGAAATGCGCAACGCCGATGAGCGAGCGACGGAGTCCATCCACGCCGTAAGAGAGCGGGTCGCAACTCGCGATCAGCACGAGCACCCGCGGAACGTTAGTCAGAGGGAACAGCGCGCCCGAAAGGAAAAAGATGGGCATCACCAGGAAATTCATAATGAGCTGGAATCCCTGAAAATCGGTGAGCACGGAGGCGATGGCCGTTCCCGCCGCTGTGAACATGAGGGCTGTGAGCGTCATGTAGAGGAGCGCCATCGGCAATTGCGTCAGATCGTGGATGCGGAACCCCGTGATCAGGCATAGAACGAGAACGATCACGCCCTGGATCAAGGCGACCGTGGCGCCTCCTAGCGTCCGTCCGATCATGATCAGAATCCGCGGGACGGGCGCGACCAGGGTCTCCTTGAGGAAGCCGAACTGGCGGTCCCAAATCACTTCGATTCCGGTGAAAATCGCCGTGAAAAGAATGCCCATCGCGATCACGCCGGGCGCGATGAACTGAATATAATTGCCTTGCCCCGCACGCTGGAAAATCGGTCCGAAGCCGAACCCCAGGCCCAGAAGAAAGAGCAAGGGCTGGCCCAGAGAACCAATGATACGCGCGCGTGAACGCGAATAGCGTTTCAATTGACGCAGCCACAAAATATAAATCACGCTCATCGGCGGTTGCCCCGCCACATGCGCGACATCGAACGTAGCCGGTCGATCGAGCCGGCTTCTTCCTCGCGAATCGTCGAGCCGGTCAGCGCGAGAAACGCGGCTTCGAGCGTCTCCGATTGCGTCTGGCGCTTCAACTCTTCGGGAGTTCCCTGGGCGACGATGATCCCGTGATCGATCACTGCGATTCTCTGCGCCACGCGGTCGGCCTCCTCCATGTAATGCGTGGTAAGAAACACCGTGACCTGGTTTTCCTCGTTGAGCTTCTTCACGTGAGTCCAAAGTTGGTTGCGGGTCTGCGGATCCAGCCCCAAAGTCGGTTCGTCCAGGAAAATAATCTTCGGCGTGTGCAAAAAACTGCGCGCGATTTCGAGCCTTCTGCGCATGCCTCCCGAGAATTGCTTGATCGCGTCGTTACGGCGTTCCCACAATTCGAACATTTTCAGGAGCCGTTCGATGCGCTCGCGCCGGGTGCGCCGCGGCACGTCATAGAGCACGCCGTGAAAATCCATGTTCTCCCACGCCGTCAATTCATCGTCCAGGCTGGGGTCCTGAAACACGATGCCGAAGAGCCTGCGAGCCTCGGTTTGATGGGTCACGGGATCAAGACCATCCAGCCCCACCGTTCCGCTGGTCGGCGTGAGCAGCGTCGTCAGCATCTTAATGGTCGTGGTCTTTCCCGCTCCATTGGGGCCGAGGAAAGCGAAGATTTCGCCCTGCCGGACTTCGAAGGAGATATGGTCCACGGCGGTGAAGTCGCCGAATTTTTTAACCAGATTGTGAGCGGTGATCATGCGAATGGGGACGATCTTCCAGTTTAGACCGGTTCGAGGAACCGGCCGCCTGGAAATGCGCTGGGCGACCGGTTACTTACCCGCGTTCTTGGGCGCTGCGGCTTTCTTTTTCTGGGAGAGTACGGGGTCGACCGAAAGCCCTTCCCTCGCGAGCTCGCCCGGATTGGCGATGATCCGGCTGCCCTCCTGAAGGCCGCCGATCACTTCCATTCGATCTCCGTAATCCCTGCCGACCTCGATCTTCTGCATGTGAACCTTGTGGTCCGGTGTCACCACAGCCACCTGCGTGCCCTCGCCGCGAACCACCAGTGCTTCTCCGGGGATGAGCAAGGGAGCGTTCACGCGCGTACTGCTCAGATCCACCTGCGCGTACATCCCCGGCAGCAGCGAGCCATCGGGGTTCGGCACCTGAATCTCGGTGAGGAGAGTGCGGCTCGCCGGGTCGAGCGAATTCGTGCTGCGCGCAACTGTGCCCGTGAAGGTGCGGCCCGGCAAGCTGGCCACTCGCAAGTGCGCGAGTTGTCCAGGATGTACCGAGCTCGCATTGGTCTCCGGAACATTTACGTAGGTACGCAGCGTGGCGGTTTGCGCCACGCGGAACAGTAGCGTGTTGCCGCTGTTCACCAGAGCCCCCACGTCCACGTTGCGCAGCGTCACCACGCCGTCGAAAGGCGCCTTCACTACGCGGTAGCTTTGCACTTCGTCCAGGCGCGCGACGTTGGCCTCCGCCGCCGCGATGTTGCTGCGCTGCGCGGCGATCGCTTTTTCGAGCGCATCTACATTGGCGGTTTGCGCTTCGTACTGTGCCTGGTACTGATCATTCTCCTGCTTCGAAACCACGCCCCGGGCTGCGAGATTACTCCACCGCCGCGCGGTGATGCGCGCCAGTTCAAGGTTGGACTTGCCTTGCGCATAATTGGCCAATGCCTGATCGAGCGCCGCCTGCGCCTGCTGCAGATTCGCCCGCGCCTGCCGCAACTGCTGGTCCACTTCCGGCGCTTCGATCTCCGCCATGGGCTGGCCGATGTGCACGCGATCGCCGATATCCACCATGCGCTGTTTTATATAACCGTCGGCGCGTGCGAGGATCGGCGCCTCTGTGCTCGCTTGAATATTCCCGGGGAGCTCCAGTTCGCTGTTTGAGGTTCCGCGCGTGACTTCGATCACTTCGGCCCGGGGGAGGCTCTGCTCGAGCTCCCGGGTCTCCCCCGCCAGTACCGCGTTGCGCCTCTGCATCGGCAGATATCCCGCGAAGAACGCAATCGCGAGCAATATGGTGAGTCCCAGAAAAATCGCCCAGATGGTGACGCCCGACGGACGCCACAGGCTCGCGGGAGCCCCCCCGTGCCCGTCTCTCTGCCGCAATTGCCGCCGGAGGTCTTCCACCTCGCGCCGCAATTGCTGCTCCGTGCTTTCCGCGACGCCGATCTCGCGGGACGGCATGTCTTCAGGTTCCAGTCTTCGCATCAGATCTTCTTACGAACGCTCCATCTTCACCGCGATTCCGAGTTCGCTACGCGCGGCCGTCGAACTCCGGAAACCCGTCCATTTCATCTTCTTCCAACTGCCGCTCATGATCCACCGGAGGCTTCGTGCGCAGATAACTGTAAATGATGGGCACCACGAACAGCGTCGTTACCGTCGCAAACATCAGGCCGCCGATGACCGCGCGGCCGAGTGGTGCGTTCTGCTCTCCTCCCTCGCCCAGGCCCAGCGCCATCGGCAGCATCCCCAGAATCATCGCAGCGGCCGTCATCAGCACGGGCCGGATTCGGGCGTAGCCGGCGGAGAGCATCGCCTCGCGCGCCGAGGGCACCAGGGCGCGTTCGTCGTTGGCGAACGTCACGATCAAAATACTGTTGGCCGTGGCCACGCCGATGCACATGATCGCCCCCATCAGCGACGGCACGCTCAGGGTCGTGCCCGTGACGAACAGCATCCACAGGATGCCCGCCATCGCGCCGGGGAGCGCCGTCAGGATGATGAACGGATCCACCCAGGACTGAAAGTTGACGGCCATCAGCAAGTACACCAGAGTCACCGCGAAAATCAGCCCGAGCGCCAGGCGGAAGAACGACGATCGCATGGTGGAAATCTGTCCCCGCATTTCGAGCGTCGTGCCGCGCGGCAGATGCTTTTCCGCGTCGCTTACGATTTTCTCCACGTCGCCTCCTACGCCGCCCAGATCGCGGCGCGACGACGTTGGCATAGACGTCGAACACCGGCCACACGTTGTAGTGGTTGATGATCACCGGAGCGTGACCGCGTTCCACGGTCACAAGGTTCGAGAGCAGTTGCGTCGTGCCGGCCATGGCGCCGGGATTTCCGTATGCCTGCGAGGACCCGTTCGGGGACGCGCCCACCGAGGCTAATCCCGCTGTGGACGCCCCGCCGGGCGAACCAGCGGTCGTGATGTTCTCCGCATCGCCCGCCACCGAGATCGGCGTGCGCAGCAGCGCATCCAGCGAATCGACGCGGTATTGCGGCGTCTGCACGCCCACGTTGTAAGTGACGCCGTTGGTCCAGTTCACCCAATAACTGGGAGCCACGGTTCCGTTGCCGCTGAGCGAGATCAGCATATTGCTGGTGACGTCGCGCTGCGTCAGGCCCAGTTGCGAGGCCTTCACGCGGTCCACGTTCAGGCCGATCTCCGGCTGGTCGACCACCTGATGCACGTGAACGTCGGCCGCGCCCGGAATGCGTGCGATCTTCGCCGCCAGCTCCTGCGCGATCCGGTAGCCCGCCTGTTCGTCCCGCCCCACGACCTGCAAATCGATCGGCGCGGGCAACCCGAAGTTCAAAATCTGGCTGGTGATGTTGGCGGGCTGGAAGAAGAACACCATGTCCGGGAATTTTTCGCGAAGGCGCTTGCGCAGCAGCACTTCGTAATCGCGCGTGGACGCGTGGTCTCTTCTTGAGGGCAATCAGGATTTCGCCGTCGGCGCTGGAGATGGTCGGGACATCGCCCTGCGCCAGGCTAGCCCAGGCGTTGGGCACGCCGATGTTATCGATGATGCGAATCCAGTTCGCGTGCCGGAAGCGCGTCGCGGATTTCCTGTTCGATCGCCGAGAAGCGCACCTCCGTCTCTTCGATGCGCGTGCCCGCCGGTCCGCGCGCGTGCAGCCGCATCTGGCCGGAATCCACGTTGGGGAAGAAATCCTGGCCCACCAGGAAAAGCAATCCGAACGATGCGACGGTCAGGCCGAAGAAGGCCAATAGAACGCGCGCGCGCCGATGCAGCGACCAATCCAGCAGGCCCATATAGCGGATTCGCAGTTTCTCAAACAGCACGTTGAAAATATAATGCGCGCGCCACACCGGACCCTTTCCCGCCGCGCCTCGCCTTCCACCCCGTGCCGGTACATCTCCACTTCGGATTTGAGGAGCGCGCGAATCATGGTCGGCACCAGCGTGCGCGAAAGCAGATACGAAGCCAGCATCGCGAACACCACCGCCATGGCCAGCGGCGTGAACAGGAACCGCGCCGTTCCCGTCAGCAGCAGCACCGGCACGAACACGATGCAGATCGAGAGCGTGGAAACGAACGCCGGCACCGCGATCTGCTGAGCGCCGTCCAGAATCGCCGTCACCAGCGGCTTGCGCATGCCGATATTGCGGTGGATATTCTCAATTTCCACCGTCGCGTCGTCCACCAGGATGCCGACCGCCAGCGCCAGTCCTCCCAGCGTCATCACGTTGATGGTTTGGCCGATCAGGCTCAGCACGCACAGCGAGGTCAGAATCGAAAGCGGAATTGAAATGCACACGATCAGCGTGCTGCGCCAGCTCCCCAGGAACAGCAGAATCATCGGCGGCGGTCAGGCCGGCCGCGAGCAACGCCTCGCGCAGCACGCCCTCAATCGAGGCGCGCACGAAGATCGATTGATCGTTCAGCACCGTCCACTTTCAGTTCCGTGCGGCACCGTTGACAAGAATGCGCGGCAAGGCTCGCTTCACCGCGTTGACGATGTCGAGCGTGGACGCCTTGCCCATTCCTTGTGACGCTCATCAGCGCGCCGCGCGACCCGTTGGTGCGCGACGATATTGGTCTGCACCGAATAGCCGTCGCGGACCTGCGCCACGTCCCTGATGTGAACGGTCGCGCCGTTCACGGTCTTGATGGGCAGATCGTTCAACTCGTCGACCAGCAGCGGGCTGCTGTTGACCCGGATCTGATATTCGGTTTGCGCCATCTTCGCGGTCCCCGCGGGAAGGATCAGGTTTTGCAGCGTCAGCGCGTTCGACACGTCGATCGGCGAGAGCTGTTTGGAGTACAGTTCATCCAGGTTCAGATCCACCATGATGGCGCGATTCTTGCCGCCGAACGGATACGAAACGGACGCGCCTTGCACGGTGCCGAGCTGCGTGCGGATGAAGTTATTGCCCCAGTCGACGATCTCCTGCTCGGTCAGTGTCTTGCTCGAAAGACCCGAGCTGCAGAATCGGCACGCTGGCTGCGTCGTATTTCAATACGTTGGCGGGAAAGATCCCCGGAGGCATGTTGCCGGATCCGCTTTGCATCTGGCCGTCACCTGCGCCACCGCCATATCGATCTTGCACGTTCGGATGGAAATAAATGCGCGTGACCGCGATGGCCGTTGTAGGATTGCGATTCGATATGCTCGATGTCGTTGACGTTGGAGGTCAGCCCGCGCTCGAAGTTCGTGACGACGCGCTTTTCCATCTCCTCCGGCGACAGGCCCGGAATACTGCCACAACACGCTGACGATGGGAATATCGATGTACGGAAAAATGTCGACCGGCATGGTCGCGATGGCGGTCCCGCCGAGAATGGCGATCAGAATAGCCATCACGACGAAGGTGTACGGACGACGGAGCGCAAACCGGACAATCCACATGGTGTCTTCCTCTTTGTATCACCCGGAGAGCGCAAGCCTCCGGCAGGTGCCAGTATACAACGCCGGGCTAGCCGGAATCAGAGGACGCATCACGGGACGGCTCTGAAACCGGGGCTTTGAACGATTTTGTGAAGGGAAGCGGAGGCCTCCGGCCGGCTATTCGATGGCCTTATCGAGCAAGAGCGCGAACTCGCGGCTCTTGTGATCCACCCGTTCCTTCAGCGACGCAAACTCGTCCTCGATCCCGCGGAGCCGGTCGGCCAGATGCAGCGCCGTAAGCACCGCCACGCGGCCCGGATCGGCAACCCCGGCGCGTTGCGCGATGTCGTGCATCAGATCGTCGACGGTGTGGGCCAGGGATTCGACCTCATCCATCGCCTGCGCGGTAGCGGCGGCAGCCGCGAGCGTGTAGGTCTGATTGAAGATGGTGACGCGCACCGTCTTGCGTTCCGCAGCTGGATCCATGCCGCCTCCCGAAGATTTATTGGGCGCTCAGCAGGTCCATCTGGCCGAGCAGTTTTTCGATCCTGACGCGGACCTGTTTGCGCTCGCCGCGCAAGCGCTCCAACTCGCCTCGGAGCTTTTGCAGTTCTCCGCCCACCTCGGCCACGGCCTTGCGTGCCACGGCCGCTTCTTCGAGAGCGGCATCCCGCTCCGCATGCGCTCGCTCACGAGCGCCGTGCGCCGAGTGCGTTTCCGCGACCGCGCGTTCCCGCTCCTTGATCGCGAGATCGCGTTCCGCCCGCGCCGTCGTCACCAGTTCCACGGTCCGGAGAATGCGCTCTTCGAGCGCCGCTAAGGAATCCGATTCCCGGATATCGGATTCGAGCGGGTCGGAGTCGGCCCGTGGTTCATCCGTTTTCGTGTCAGCCGTCTTCATTTCAGCGTGATTCATAGAAGCAGCGCTGCGCCTCCTTGAATGCTAAGCCCTCGAAGTTCAGGCCGCGGGCTCAAGCGCGGATTTGGCCTGATGCACAAGCGCACCGAAGGCCGCGGCATCCGTCGCCGCAAGGTCGGCCAGATACCTTCCGATTCAGCTCCACATTGGCTTTCTTAAGCCCATTCATGAACCGGCTATAGGAAATTCCAGCTTCGCGGCAAGCCGCGCCGATGCGCACGATCCACAGCGAGCGGAAGTCGCGCTTTTTGAGGCGCCGCCCCTTGTAGCCGTAGCGCAGCGATTTCTCGACGGCTTCCTGCGCGGAGCGGTGCAGCTTGCTCTTGGTGAGGAAAAAGCCCTTGGCCAGGGCGAGTGTCTTCTTGCGGCTGGCGCGCCGCTTGGTACCACGTTTAACTCTTGGCACGTTTCAATCTCCTTAAATACCGCGAATCAGGCACGTGCGGCGAGCCCGTCCGCTGGAAAAATCTTCCTTAAGTTCGTTCGGCCGGAGCCTGGAACTTAATACGGAAGCATGCGGTGGATCTCAGGCGAGTTCGCGGGGTCCGCGATATCGCTGTGAGCCAACTTGCGCTTCCGGCTGCGCGTCTTCGACGTCAAAATATGGCGGGCCATCGCATGCCGGCGTTTGATCTTGCCGGTGCCCGTCTTTTTGAAACGTTTGGACGCACCCTTATGGGTCTTCAACTTTGGCATAAAAAATTTTCTGGGTGATCCCCGTCCGCCGGCAAATGCGACGGACTCATTGATAGTAGCATAGAGAAAAGGCCGCAGTGTTCACCCGATTGTTATGGTTGATTCCGCTGGTGTCTGGGGCGTACCTGGCCGCTGCTCCGGTGTACGTTCTAACGCCAACGTTCCATAAGGACATAGAGCCGATTCTGCAGAATCGCTGCCAGGGCTGCCACCGGCCCGGCGAAGCCGCTCCCATGTCGCTTCTCACCTACGAAGACGCCCGACCTTGGGCCAGAGCGATTCGCGCTGCCGTGCTTGCGGGCAAAATGCCGCCCTGGTCGCCCGATCCGAAGTACGGGGTTTTTTCGAACGATTTGTCGCTCGCTCCCAGCGAGAAAGAGAAAATCGTGGCGTGGATCGACGGCGGTGTGCAGGAGGGGAAACCCGCCGATGCGCCTCCGCCCAAAACCTTTCCGGAGGGATGGCAGATCCCGGCCCCCGACGTGGTTTTCGAAATGCCCGAAGCGTTCGAGGTCCCGGCCTCGGGCGCGGTTGAGTATCAATTTATTCGCGTGCCTACGAACTTCACCGAAGACAAATGGGTCCAGATGGCGGAGGTGCGTCCCGGCAACCGCGCCGTGGTGCATCACGCGATCGTGGTGGTGGATTCCCCGGAAGTCCGCGGCCGCGAGGAATATCTCGGCGGCTACGCCCCCGGCATGCTCCCGCAAATGTGGAAGCCCGGTCAAGCCCGCCTGGTAAAGGCTGGATCCACGCTCACGTTTCAAATGCACTACAGCACCAACGGAAAAGCTGGCCGGGATCGCACGAAAATCGGGCTGGTGTTCGCGCGCGATCCCGTCACCGAGCGGATCGTCGCTCTGCAGTCGATGCCTCCCGGTCTGGCGATTCCTCCGGGCGCTTCGGATTTCAGGGTGGACGGAGTCGCTACGCTGCGTCAGGATGCGAAGCTCGTGGCGATGCGCGCGCATGCCCACCTGCGCGGCAAGTCCTTCCAGTTCCGCGCCGTGTATCCGAACGGCGAAACGGAAATCCTGCTTGATATTCCGAAGTTCGATTTCAACTGGCAGCCGTATTACTACCTAGCAACTCCCAAGGAACTCCCGCGCGGCACGCGCATCGAATGCACCGCGTATTTTGATAATTCCCCGAACAACCCCTTCAATCCGGATCCGACTGCCACGGTATTTTGGGGCCCTCAAACCTGGGACGAGATGATGATCGGCTGGTTCGACGTCGCGGTCGATACCCCAGAGTAGAGTCGCGCGCACTCGCGTGATCTTGTCGATGATGCGTGTATGCTCGGACTCCTTGGCGTCGCCGTTTCGCCCGGTTTTGGTACACTGCTCGCTTAAACGTTCTTAACCCGTGTTGTGTTAGACGCCATCCTGTTGGACCACATATAGGAGAGTCTCGTCATGAGTGTGTTCATCCGAAAATCGTTGCCCAGCCTACTCGACGAGGCGAAAGAATCCGGCGAACACAGTCTTAAACGCACACTTGGCCCGCTTCAACTTACCGCGCTCGGCGTAGGCGCGGTCATTGGCGCGGGAATTTTCGTATTGGCCGGGCTGGGGGCGCACTATGCGGGACCCGGGCTCATGTTGTCCTTCGTTCTCTCCGGATTGGGCTGCGCATTCGCTGCTCTGTGTTACGCGGAATTCGCAGCCATGATCCCGCTGGCCGGCAGCGCTTACACGTACGCCTACGCCACACTCGGCGAGATCTTCGCCTGGATCATCGGCTGGGATCTGACCCTCGAATACGCCATGGGCGCAAGCACGGTTTCCTCGGGATGGTCGAACCACTTCATCGAAGTCCTCGATATCTTTAACCTGAAAATTCCTTTGTGGCTCGCGTACGATCACTGGACCGGAGTGCGAACGGCGCAGGAACTCGTGGCCCGCCAGATGGCGGTCGCCTCGAATGCGGCGCTCACGCCGGGGACGAGCGATTTTCTGAATTCGGTGGCGGATATCGTAAAGGCGCAATCTCCCGAGCTGCTGCAGCGCGCCCACGATCTTCTCGCGGCGCCTCAGATCTTCGGCGTGGAGATTGGATTCAATCTACCGGCGTTTCTGATCGCCCTGATCATAACCGCGATTCTGACGGTCGGCATTCGTGAGAGCGCGCGCTTCAACACTATCATCGTCGTGATCAAGGTGGCGGTCGTGTTGTTCGTGATTGGACTGGGCTTCCGGTACGTGAACATCGGCAATTGGGGGACGGATTGGAAATCCTTCGCTCCGTTCGGCTTCTCGGGGGTGGGCGCGGGCGCCGCTTACATATTTTTCGCCTATATCGGCTTCGATGCGGTCTCCACCACCGCGCAGGAGGCACGGAACCCGCAGCGCGATTTGCCTCTCGGCATTATTGCGTCTCTGATTGCGTGCACCATTTTGTATATCGCCGTGGCCGCCGTTTTGACAGGTATGGTGCCGTGGCGCGAAGTCAACATTGAAGCGCCCATCGCCCGCGCATTCATGGACCGGGGGCTAATCGGCGCCTCCCACATCATCACCTTCGGAGCCTTGGCCGGACTGACCAGCGTGATGCTTGTGATGTTATTGGGCCAGACCCGTGTATTGTATTCGATGTCCCGCGACGGTCTGCTCCCGCAGCGCGTTTTCGGGGAAATTCATCCGCGGTTCCGCACGCCCTGGAAGAATACGATCCTGGTGGGGTTGCTTGCTGCGATCGTCGGCAGCGTTACGCCGATCGACGATATCGGAAAGATGGTGAACATAGGCACGCTGCTGGCGTTCGTCATGGTCTCGGTGGCCATCGTGGTGCTGCGGCACCTGAACCCGAAGCAGCATCGCCCGTTCCGGACGCCATGGGTGCCGCTTGTCCCCGCGTTAAGCGTTCTTTTCAACGGCTATATGATGTACAAGCTCGGCTGGGTGAACTGGCTCCGGCTGTTCATCTGGCTCGGGATTGGCCTCATGATTTACTTCGGCTATAGCCGCCACCACAGCAAAGTCCGCATGCTCAAGTCTTAAGCGGGACATGCGGCGCGTGCGCGTGCGTTTTTTGTAAGCGCACCAGCACCACGCGCAGTGCGGCGATCACCGGTACCGAAAAAAATACGCCCGGAATTCCGGCCATTTCGGCTCCCGCGAGCGCCCCGAACATCACCAGCATGGGATGCACCTGCACGCCGGAGCTCATCAACACCGGCTGCACCATGTAATCTAGGAACACCCGGTACACGACCAGGAACACGAGCAGCAGCACCCATTTTGTGTAGCCGGTTACGATCACCACTCCCAGGATCAACAGCGCCGCGATAAACGGACCGATCGCGGGAACAATTTCGAAAACCGACGCGATTCCAGCGAGCAGAACGGCGTACGGAGCGCCCGTGATCGCCAGGAATGCACCGTAACATACCAGCGTGACCAGCGAAAGAATCATCAGCGCGCGGACGTACTGCGCCAGAAGCACCCGCAGATCCGTGTAAATTTCGACCGCCAGGATGCGGTTTCGCCCGCTGAGCGTGGTTATCAACAATCCGTATGCCGTCCGTCCATCCTTCAGCAGAAAAAACGCCAGGATCGGAACGAACACCACGCGCCCCAGTGCTCCGATCCCCGTAATCAGGTGCTCGAAGGCGCCGCCCAGCAGAGGAAACGCATTGGTTTCGAGCTGTTCCAGGCGCGTCGTCAATTCCGCGACGATGCGTCCGCGCGCCGGCTCCAGAAAAGCCGGCAACGGAAATCGTTGCAGGGCATCGGCGCCGACGGCGTTCGGAAGTTTTTCCGCCAAAGATCGGGCGTCCTCGCCCAGCGCCGAGCCGAGCGGTATGGTGATCGCCGCGATCAGCCCGAGGAGCAGCAGATACACAATCGTCAGCGCGGCCGTGCGCGGCACCCAGTGCGGTGAGATGCGCTCCACCGCCGCCACGATCGGCGCGAGCAGCAGCGCGAAAAAGACCGCCAGCGCGAACGTCACCAGCGTTTCGCGCACCACGTACACGAGCACGATTGCCAGCGCGAACAGGAACCATGTCCAGGCGGTCTTCAACGCATGGGAATCTATGCCGAGCACTGCTTATATAGAATAAACGAAGTGCACCCCGCGGCAGATCACATACGCAAGCTCGTTGCGCAAATCGACGAACTGGAAGACAAATTACGCGCGGGTGGCGGCCCAGCCAAGATCGAACGCCAGCACAAGGACGGCAAACTCACCGCCCGTGAGCGGATCGCGAAACTGATCGATCCCGGAGCGCTTTTTCTCGAGATCGGTTTGCTGATCGCCTGGGATCAGTACGACGGCCAGGCTCCGGCCGCGGGCGTCGTCACCGGGGTCGCGCACGTGGATGGGCGGCCCGTCGTCATCGTCGCCAACGACGCCACGGTGAAGGCCGGCGCGTGGTGGCCCGAGACGATCCATAAGATCCTGCGGGCGCAGGAAATCGCCATCCGCAGTCGCCTGCCGATCGTCTATTTGGTGGACTCGGCGGGCGTCAATTTGCCCTATCAGGATGGAATTTTCCCCGGCCAATACGGCGCGTCGCGAATTTTTTACTATTGTTCCCTCATGCGGCGCAAGCTCCGGGTTCCGCAGATTGCCGCGGTGATGGGCATGTGCATCGCGGGCGGCGCCTATCTTCCGGCACTCTCGGATTTCATCATCATGGTCGAAGGCACCAGCTTCATGGGCCTCGGCGGCCCCAATCTGGTGAAGGGAGCCGTCGGCCAGGTGATCAGCGCGGAATCGCTTGGAGGCGCGGCGCTGCACACGCGCATCAGCGGGGTCGCGCACTACATGGCGGCGCACGATGGCGATTGCCTAGCCATGATCCGGCAAAAGGTACGCGAACTTCCCGCGGGCTCACCCGCGCGACCGGTTTCGAACGCATCGGCGCCGGCGAAATCAGCCGAAGGCCTCTACGATCTGATCCCCGCCGACCACCGTCTTCCGTACGACGTTGAAGAAGTAATTGCGCGGATCGTGGACGCCGATGACTATCTGGAGTTTCAGCCGGAGCATGCGCCGGAAATGTTATGCGCCACTGCACGCTTGAACGGACGCTCTTTGGGACTGATCGCCAACCGCCGCGGTTTTCTGAAAACCAATGCCGGGCCCCGCATCGGCGGCATCGTATACCCGGAGTCGGCGCGCAAGGTGGCGTATTTCGTCGAAATGTGCGACCGGCAGGGGCTGCCTTTGCTCTATTTGCAGGACGTTTCCGGATTCATGGTGGGTGCGGAGGCCGAAAGCGCGGGCATTATCCGCGCGGGTGCGGAGATGGTGGAAACCATGGCATGTGCCACGGTGCCGAAAATCATCGTGACGCTGAATCACGCAAGCGGCGCGGGTTATTACGCCATGGCCGCGCAGGGCTTCGATCCGAATTTCACCTTTGCCTGGCCCACCGCGCGTATTGGCGTAATGGAAGGCGAAGCCGCCGTGCAGGCGGTGCATGGGCCGGAACTTGCGAAATTACAGAAGGCCGGCTTGCCCGTTCCGCCGGAGCTCGAGGCGCGGATCGCTCAAACCCGCGCCGATTACGACCGCTGGCTGGACGCGAAATACGCCGCCGCGCGCGGCCACGTCGACGCGCTCATCGATCCTCTGTCTACGCGCCGCATCCTGACACTGGCCTTCGAGGCCGCCTGCTGGAACCAGGGGCGCGAGCCCGGCCGTCCCGATCCCGTAGTATTGGAAACACTGTGAAACTTCGAATCGAACAGGTGGGACGGCTGCGCCGGATCACGCTCGCATCGCCTGAAACCCGCAATTTTCTCGATCAGGAGCTGTGCTCCGATCTTCTCGAGGAGCTGCGCGGCGCGGCCGCCGATCCTGCGACCGGCGCGCTGCTGATCGACGCCGAGGGGCCGGTGTTCTGCTCCGGTATGGATGAAGCCGCGGGCGAGGATTTGTTTGGAATCGGGAGCCGTATCTCGAAGCCGATCGTAGTCGCGGTCAAGGGCGTGGCGGTCGCCGGTGGAGTTGTACTGCTTGCCAACGCACACGTCGTCATCGCCGCGCAGGGCACCAGTTTCGGCCTCACCGAGATTCGCGAAGGCAAGTGGAGCGAGGCGACCTTCCGCGCCTTGGCCGCGGCCATCGGCGACCGCCGGGCGCTCGAATTGTGCCTGACGGGGCGTATTTTCACCACTCCCGATGCGCTCGCGTGGGGCCTGGTGCATATGGTCGCGCCAGCCTTTGAGCTGGACGATCGCGCGACGGATATCGCAACCGCACTCGCGAATGCCAATCCCGGCACCGTCCGGGCGGCGTTCCGGTCACCGTGATCGGACGAGCAATTCGGCAGAGGCGATTCGAGGGGAACTGCGGACAGGGGAAGCCCATCCGCGGAAACGGTCTTTACGAGCATCAGTCTTCACGAATTTCGGCCACAACCGTTTGAGGGTCTTTGCCCTCTGCTATCCTCGTCAGAGGAATGCCCCAAATCCTTCATGGTGCGCCGGTTCAGGCGAAAATCCTGCATGAGCTAAAACCCCGAATTCAGAGACTTTCGCGCCCGCCCGGCCTAGCGGTGGTGCTGGTCGGGCACGACCCTGCCTCCGCCATTTACGTACGCAGTAAGATCAAGGCCTGCCACGAACTCGGCATTCATAGCGATTCCCATGAACTGCCCTCCAGTGTCACTACCGGAGAGCTTCTCACGCTCATTCGGACGTTGAACGAGCGTCCCACAATCGATGGAATCCTGGTGCAAATGCCTTTGCCGAAGCATGTCGATTCGCGGCGGGTCCTGGAAGCTGTGGCCGCCGACAAGGACGCGGATGGATTTCATCCCACCAACGTGGGCTATCTGGTCGCGGGCCGTCCCGCGCCGCGTTCCTGCACGCCGGCGGGAATTATCGAACTGCTGAAGTTCTACCAGATTCCGATGGCGGGCCGCCAAGCCGTGGTGCTGGGACGCAGCGACATCGTCGGCAAGCCCATGGCTCTCATGCTGCTCCACGAGAATGCCACCGTGACCATCTGCCATTCGAAAACGGAGGATCTCCCGGACACGTGCCGCCACGCTGACCTGCTGGTGGCCGCGATCGGGCGTCCAGGGTTTGTCACGGCGGATTTCATCTCGCCAGGGGCGACGGTCATCGACGTCGGTATCAACCGCATCACCGACTCCGGCGAAGCGGCCGCGCTCGGACGCAGCGAAGAGTTCGCCGCGAAAGGAAAGGTGGTGGTCGGCGACGTTCACCCGGTGGATGTCGCGCATTCGGCCGGCGCTTATACGCCGGTTCCCGGAGGCGTCGGACCTCTAACCATCGCCATGCTCATGTCGAACACCGTGGAACTCGCTGAGCGCCACCTCGGGGTGACCGGAGCGAGCCAAGGGGCGGGCTGAAACCGTGCTCCGGGTGGGACTCACGGGCGGCCTTGCGACCGGTAAGAGCTTCGTCGGACGCACGCTCGCCCGGCTTGGCTGCCATCTGATCCGCAACGACGATCTGGGCCACGCTGTGATGTTGCCCGGCGCGGAAGCCTACGACGGCATCGTGCGCGAATTCGGCTCTGGGATTTTGAATCCGGACGGGAGCATCGACCGGCGTAAACTCTCAGGGCTGGTTTTTCAAAACGGAGTTCCCGCGGAGCGGCTCGAAGCCTTGAACGCCCTGGTGCATCCCGCCGTGCGCGCCCGGACGCGGGCCGAGCTGGAAGCCTTTGAAAAGACGGACCCCAATGGCATCGCCGTGGTGGAAGCTGCAATACTGGTAGAAACCGGAAGTTTCCGGGATTACGATAAGCTGATTGTAGCCGTCTGCGGTGTGGAGCAGCAGATCGAGCGCGCCATGTCCCGGGATGGGTTGACGCGCGAGGAAGTGTTGAACCGGTTGAGCCGGCAGATGCCGCTCGCCGAAAAGGTACAGCATGCCGACTACGTCATCGACACGTCTGGTGAAAAAGAGTCGACCATTGCGCAAACCCAGCGCGTTTATGAATCTTTGGTTAACTTAAAGAAGTAACCTTCGGAAACAGAGTCGGAAACCATGAAACTACGAACCTTATTTCTCACGCTGCTTCTGGTGGGGGCGTTCGTCTACGTTACGACGGCCCCGAATTCTATCCTGCGGCGCTCGTCGGGACCGCTGTGGAGCGGTCCCACGGTGGCGCACTCGGCCGGACTCGGATCGGACGAGCAGAACAACATCGATATCTACAAATCCTCCAAAGACAGCGTCGCCTACATTACCAGCACCGTTCTCCAGCGAACCTTCTTTTTTGAAGTCGTCCCCACGCACGCGCTGGGGTCAGGTTTCGTGATCAATGCCGACGGGCAGATTCTCACGAACAATCACGTGATCAGCGGCAGTTCGAAAGTGGAAGTCACGCTGCCGGATCAGAGCCGTTACACGGCCAAGGTCCTGGTTCGAGACCGCGCCGACGATCTCGCGTTAATTCAAATTGAACCCAAGCGGAAATTGCCCTATTTGAAGCTGGGGGATTCGGACTCCGTGCAGGTGGGACAGAAAGTGCTCGCGATCGGCAATCCCTTCGGCTTCGCGGGGACGCTGACGGTAGGCGTCGTCAGTTCGCTCGGACGGGACATCCAAAGCGAGAACAATAAGATGGAGGGCATGATTCAGACCGATGCCGCCATCAACGAAGGCAACAGCGGCGGTCCGCTGCTCGATTCGCAGGGCAACGTCATCGGCATCAATACCGCCATTTACGGCCCCAACGGAGGCAACGTGGGGATCGGATTCGCCATGCCGATCAACCGCGCCAAAGCCATGCTCGAAGGCTTCCGCAGCGGAAAGAATTTCGGCCGCCCGCGGCTCGGAATCTCCACTGTCTATATTGCCGGAGATCTGGCGGAGGAACTGAAGCTTCCGGCGAGCGGCGGGCTTCTGATCCAGGAAGTCGGCCAGGGTTCGGCGGCAGAGAGCGCTGGACTGCGGGGCTACCGGGACGTGGTTGTGGTGGGGAACCAGCGTCTGGGCATCGGCGGAGATTTGGTGACTGCCATCGACGGCAAACCGGTGACCGAACCCGACGCGGTGACCCGCACCATCGCCCGCAAGCACCCGGGCGATGTCATCGCCCTCAAGATCTTCCGCGGCGGAAAGACCCTCGACATAGAGGTCAAGCTCGGCGAAGCGCCGGAGGAAACCTTCTAACCCGGCGCCCCGCATGCAGACTGCGGACACATACCCGGGCGTCGCGGCCGAAGCCGGCTCTCAGGCCTCCCGCAACTGCTGGAAGGCTCTAGCCGGGTTTTTCGTTTCCGGGATTCTCCTGGCGTTCCTCGGCGCGATTCTTCCGTCCTGGGGGCATCATCTGCTCTCCGACTACTGGATGGTCGGTCTCTATTTCGTTGCGCTGATCGGAGGGCTGAGCGTGGCTTCCTCGATCGCGTCGCGGCTTTTGCGGCGCAAAGGAATCGGCGCGACCCTGTCGATTTCGTGCGCGGCCGCGTCCGCCGCGCTCCTGATTCTGGCGTTCTTTTCGCCGCCCTTCGCCGCGTGGTGGCGGCTGCCCGGCCTCGCCTTATTGGGATGTGCGGCCGGCGTACTGCACACCGCCATCTTTCACGCAATCTCGCCGGTGTATCGCCGCGATCCGGCGGCAACGGTGAATATGGGCGGCGCATGGCTCGGCCTCGGTTGCTTTGCCGTGGCGCTTTTGATTTCGCGGATCTTTTATTTGTATACTGCCGCCGCGATTCAGATTTGGCTCGCGCTGATTCCGGGATTCTTTGCCGTCGCCTACGCCCGGTCCCGCTTCGCCCCCTTCACGGACACGCTTGTTCAGCCGACCCACGAATTATGGTCGGAGCTGCGGAGCCCGGACGCGGTGCTCCTGAGCCTGGTGCTGTTTTTCCAGTTCGGCAATGAGTGGGCCATCGCGGGATGGCTGCCTCTGTTCCTCAGTCAGCGGCTCGGCTTGAGTCCGTCCACATCCATCCTGATTCTGGCCTTGTACTGGCTGGCGCTGCTCATCGGCCGCATCGCCGCCCAATGGATCCTTCCGCTTGTGCGCCACACGCGGCTTCTCGCAGGATGCGCGCTCACCGCCGTTTTCGCCTGCGTGATTCTAATCGCCACCGATAACCAGTTTGGAGCCGTCACCGGTGTACTCCTGTTGGGGGGCGCTTTCGCGCCCATCTATCCGCTGATGGTGGAAAGAATCGGCAAGCGCTTCCCGGATTACCATCCGGGCCTGTACAACGGCATTTTCTCATTCGCCGTGGCCGGCGGATTGCTCGCGCCTTGCACGCTCGGCTACTTTGCCTGGATGTTCGGGGTCCGCGCGGTGATGGGGCTGCCGCTCGCGGGCTCGGTGATCGTCTTTATTCTACTCGGGCTTGCGTGGCTTGAAGGACGGCTCCACGCGTCCGATAGAGTTACCGCGTAGAGCCCGGCGGGGGCGAATGGCGCGGGTTCGTAACGCTGGGTAGTGCGCTAAATTTACGAACCACGTAATGCTGCAAGCCCTCCCGAGTATGCGATCCTCGACATATGCGCCGGGCCTGGGCGATCGTAGCGTGGCAATTCTGTTTCGGTCTCCTTTTTGCTGCGCCCTCCTTCGCAGCCGATCTTGAACAACGGCTCGCCGATCTGCTCGTGAATCGGCCGCCTGCGTTCGGCACGATCGGAATCCATGTGGCGGACGCCGCCACGGGCGCTCCTCTCTACGCTCTGAATGAAGACCGCCTTCTGCTTCCCGCCTCGAATCTGAAGCTGTTCACATTCGCGCTGGCGCTCGATCGACTGGGCCCCGAGTATCGCTTTTCCACCCGCGTTCTGCTGGAGCGTTCGGGCGACCTGGTTCTGGTCGGCAGCGGAGATCCCTCACTTTCAGGCCGCGTATATCCCTATAAAAAAGACACGCCTCCGGGACCGCCGCTCGATCCCGTCGAGGAACTTGCGGCTCAGATTGTCCGCCGCGGAATCCGCCGCGTTGATGGCGACGTGGTGGGGGACGACCGCCTGTTTCCCTGGATTCCCTATCCGTCTAGCTGGTCCGTGGACGACACCGAACGCGACTACGGAGCGCCCGTGAGCGCTCTCAGCATGGACGACAACGCTGTCGCCATTACCATCCAACCGGGCTCTCGCGCGGGCGACCACGCCAGTATGTCGATGTCGCCACCGGTTGAATTTCTGACCATCGATCATCGCGTCGTCACCGGTCCGCGCGCCGCTTCTTCCGCGCTTCCGGCCGCCATTCGTCTCCGTCACGTTCCTGGCTCGCGCCAATGGATCGTTACGGGATCCATCGCGGCGGGAAGCGCTCCGGTGACCGAATTTCTCCCCGTCGACGACCCCGCGGCGTTCGCCGCCGCCGCGCTCTTCGACGCTCTGGTACGCCGCGGAGTAACTATTCGCGGACGCCCGGTAGCCCGCCATCGAGCGCCCGGCGTGGAGTATGTTGCCCCTGAAGGGAATGAAATCGCCTCGCGGTCTTCGCCCGCGCTCGCGGAACTTTTGCGCGCCGCAGAGAAGGTCAGCCAGAATCTGCATGCGGAGCTAATTTTGCGTGAGGTCGGCCGCGCGCACCGCTCCAGCGCCTCGCGCGAAGGAAGCGCGGACGCGGCGCACGACGCGTCCCCGCAGGAAGGGTTACATGACGCATCCCACGACGGCACCGCGGAATCCGGCCTCGAGGAAATGTCGGCTTTTTTGAAACGGATCGAAGAGCCGGATCATGGGACACGATCTTTTATCGCCGACGGTTCCGGGCTGGGCCGCAACACGCTGATCACTCCGCGCCTGGTTACGCGACTGCTGATCCACGAGTATGCTTCGCAGGATCGGGACATTTGGATTTCGCTCCTGCCGGCGGGCGGGGAAGACGGGACGCTCGAACATCGCCTGTGCTGCGTGCGGGAGGGCCGGGGCATTCGTGCCAAGACCGGAACCTTGAGCCGCGCGATCGCTCTTTCCGGCTACGCCGGAGGCAGGAGTTCGGGAACGCTCGCTTTTTCCATTCTGGTCAACGATTTTTCCGCTCCGCCCGCCGATGTGCGCGCCTGGGTTGATAAAATAGCGTTAGCTCTCCTGGAGTAACGAAACCATGCCTATTCACGAATACCTTTGTGACGATTGCGGATCGAAATTCGAAAAGCTGTTGCGGAACTCGGACGCCGTGGCGAGCGTCGCGTGCCCGTCCTGCGGTGAGACGCACGTCACTGAGCGGCTCTCCACTTTTTCGGCGCATGCGAACGGCGCAACAAAGGACGCCATGCCATCGTGTCCGTCCGGCATGTGCGGAACGCCCGGTTTTTGCGGTCGTAACTAGACAGTCCGGCGCAACGCGACGTTATCGCGGCGCGGCAGTCGCCGAAGACCGATTCGGCATATCCAGCATGCGGCCAACGGCCTCTACGAGCATCCTGGGCAGAAAAGGCTTTTGTAAGAATTCGATCCCTTCGGCCCGTGGCCGATAAGGGTATCCGCTCGCGACAATTACGGGAAGGGCCGGGCGAATCACGCGCATGCGCTCGATCAACTCATCCCCTGACATGCCAGGGAGCGTTAAATCCGTGATCAGGAGTGAAAACGACGCAGGGTCGACTTCCATGAGCCGAAGGGCGAGATGCGGATCGGTGCACGATTCCACGCGGTGCCCGGAGCGCTCCAGGTACTTTTTCAGCAAGTCCACCAGCGCCGTCTCGTCATCCACCAGCAGAAGGCGTTTCCCGCTCATACCTACCACAGAGATAACGGAATGTTGCCGGGCGCGAACATGATTCCGACGGAGGCCGACTTGACGGTGCGAAGATAGCCGGATCCATAATCGTAACGGCCGACGTCGAAGTGTGCCGATAGATGCGTGAAGCGCGCTACTTCATAGGTGAGGCCCCCGCCGCCGCCGTACCAGGTTGTCTTCGTGACGGGCCGTGTGAGACCCACCGCGCTGGTGTATCGTCCATCGGCGCCCAAGTTCCACTTCCTAATGCCGGTGTAGCTGATTCCCCCCGTCGCCGAATCTGTGCGGCCGGCGACCACCAGACCGTTTCCTCCGCCGACGCCCTGGCTGAAGGTGGCCCGCGCCTCGGCCCTCTGAAACTGGTGTTTCACGAGAACACTGCCAGTCGGATAGAAATTGTTGAGTGTATATTGCGCCGGGAAGGACTGCAATCCAATCGTCCCGTCCGCGTTGATCACCGGCAACTGGAAGGAAAACGACTGCGTAACGTGGCTTCTCGAAGCTCCCGCCGTAAGGGATAGAGACCAACGCCGCCAATTGCCGAAATACTGTCCGGCGACCGACTGGAACTGCGCGGTGTATCCGGTCGCCATTTGCCCGCTGTAGGTGTAGATGCCCCCGAAACTGCTGGTGGCCGAAACCCGGTAGTTGGCGCTCGCATTGAGATGATAGCCGGAGGAACTGGTCAATTCGCTCGATTGATAATAATAACCGCTTGCGCCTGCGCCAAATGTATACGACATGCGCGGCGATTGCATCACGCTCATCGATCCGGTTATATCCAGGTAGCTGGAGCGCGTGTCAAACACCTGCGGAGTCGTCAAACTTCCACCGGCATTAGCCGCGTCGGCCACCGAACCCGTTCCTTCTTTTAAAGTGGCCCCCGCAAGCCGGAGGTTAAAACCGACGCGCGTTGAATATTGCATCGACAATCCGAGCGCCAGAGATTGATTCGTACCGTCGTAGTACGAATCATTGGGGTAATAGGCATAGTTTCCGGCGTAACTTAAACTGAGATCTGTGTGCGCCCAGTGATGGCTCCCGTAGGCGCCGAAGCTCGCGCTCATGCCGAACAGATCCGGAACGTGGATCAGGTCGCCATGAGAGTCGGTGACCAGCGGCTGAAGGCTCGTCGTATAGACCGCGTTGAGACCCGCCCAGAAACGCAAATCCACCTGCTGTCCGCTTCTGTCGCCAATCCCGCCCGCGCCGCCGAGAATGCCCGGTCCAAGGTACGAGCCTAAATCGCTTTGTGCCGCCAGCGGGAGAGCGAGCAGGGAGCTTAGCCACAACAACGCTGGCCAAAACAGTCTTGCTTTCAAATGTTTTCTCCGATCCTCGGGTTCCCCCTCAGTCTTACGCGCCCTCCTTACTCGTGTCAAGCTGAAAACAAACCGGAATACGGCGGTCGGGAACGAAGCGCGGTCCACTGGCGTCTGAAGTTACGTTTGATGTTACGTTCCGGATCTTCGCATCGGGGAGGCGTCATGCTTTCGAAACAGATTGTGGGTCTGGGCTGGGGGGCCCTGATCCTGGGTGCGGCCGCATTCGCCGCCGATTTGCCTATCCGGGACGTCACTTTGTATAAGCACGGCGTCGCGTACATCCAACGCTCGGGCACCGTCAACGCCGGCGAGACTGCGCGGCTGGACTTCAAGCCGGGCGACATGAATGACATTCTGAAATCCCTCACCATTACCGATCGCGCGGGTGGCAAGGTGGCCGGCGTGCGCTATGACGCGAACGAGCCCTTGGAGAACCGGCTCGCGGATTTCCCCTTCGATCTGAAAGACGGAGCGTCCCTCGCCGGTTTCCTGGATCAAGCCAAGGGCGCGCGCCTGGAGTTAAAGCTCGGCGCGGAGACCGTCGCCGGGACTATCCTGAGCGCCCGCTTGGTGACCGAAAAAGCCAAGGACGAAAAGGAGGCGGAGCGCGAGATTCTGGTCCTGCTGCTCGATTCGGGCGACATTCGTACGTTCGACCTCGCGACGGCCGGCACCGTCCGCTTTCCCGATCCCAAGCTTCAGGGCCAGTTGCGCGAGTATCTTGCGGTGCTGAACCGGTCGAACTCGAAGGACCGCCGCGGCGTCTACATCGATGCGACGGGAACCGGCGCGCGCGAGCTGACGGTCAGCTATATGACGCCGTCTCCCGTGTGGAAATCCAGTTATCGCCTTATGTTCAGCGCGCAGGGAGATCCAACGCTCGAAGGCTGGGCCATCGTGGATAATACGTCCGGCGAGGACTGGACTAACGTGCGGCTCGCGGTGGTGTCGGGGAAGCCGGTTTCGTTTATCACGCAACTCTACGAGCCTCGATATATCCAGCGTCCGTTCGCGGAACTGGCGGAGAATCGCGCAGCGAATCCGTTGGTCTATCAAGGGGCGTTCGACAAGAAGGAAGAGGCGGCAAAGGCTGTGGCCGCCGCGCCCCGCCAATTCGATTCTGGTCGCCCTGTGGCGCCACAAGTTGCGCCAGGAAGCGGAGGCGGTATCGGGGTTGGGGCATACAGAGCGTCCTCCTCCTCCGTCGATGTCAACGTAGCAGGGAGCGAAGCCGGCGAACTTTTCGAGTACAGTTTCGCGACGCCCGTCACCGTCAAGCAGGGCGAATCCGCGATGCTGCCGTTCCTCCAGCAGAAGATCGGCGCGCGCAGGCTGTTGGTTTACGCCGAAAGCTATGGACTGAATCCGCGCGATGCCGCCGAGCTCAATAACAATACCGGCAAGACGCTCGATGGCGGCCCGATCACTGTCTATGACGCGGGATCGTATGCGGGAGAAGCTCTGGTCGAAACCGTGCCCAGGGGCGACAAGCGCCTCATCAGCTACGGCGTGGACCTGGGAACGCGCGTGACCACCGCGTTCGATTCGTCGCAAGCGGTGGTGCGGGAACTGCATTTGAAAGGCGGCGTTCTCACCACCCGTTCGGCGATCGCCGAAACCAAAACGTACACGATCAAGAACGTCGACGCGAAGGCCAAAACGTTAGTCATCGAGCATGGCCGAAGACGCGGGTACGAACTGTTGGAGCAGAAGCCGACGGAGACCACGGCCAACGCCTATCGCTTCGAAATCAAGCTGGCGGCGTTGGGCAGCGAAAATCTCCCGGTCCGGGAAGAACGCGTCCTTGAGCAGACGACTTCCGTGTCGACCATGACGCCGGACGTGCTTGCGTCGTGGGTGCAGAATAGAGCGTTGACCGATGCAGGCCGCGCCGCCCTCCAGCGAATCGCGGAGAAAAAACGTGAAACCGAGGCCAATGACGCTGCCTTGAAGCAGGCCGACGCTGACATCACCTCCGCGACGCAAGACCAGGCGCGCATTCGCAGCAACATGGACAGCCTGAATCGCGTATCCGGACAGCAGGATCAGGTGCAGCAGTATGCGCGCCAATTGGCGGCGACCGAAGCGAAGCTCGCTATGCTGCGCGATTCGCAGAGTGCGCTGCGAAAGAAGGAAGCGGCTCTCTCCGCCGACCTCAATTCGCTGCTGGATAAACTTGAATTTTAGCGGGAGAAGCCTGAGTCCGCGTCTTCGCGGGGAGTTCGATCCCATCGCCGTACGCGCCGAATTCCGGAATCGTGACCGGCAGCTTCCCGGTCACCGAGATTTCTCCGAACAGCGCTTTGACTGCCGCGACCTCGCCCGTGGTCGCTGTATTGAAAGTTGCCAAATACGCCGCGACGTCCGGGAACGGGGTTATCAGGTACGGATTTCCAAGCGAGACGAAGATCAGCGGCACATCCACCGCGCTCAGCTTTTGAACAAACGACGCCAGATCGCCGCCTAACGTGGGATTCGTCGTAAACGTCGCGAATATGATTGCCGAGCACGTCGAGGGATCTCCGAGCACCGCATCCAACGCCGCCGGAGGCAGTGAGTTGTCTACGAATACAACGCGGCCGTGCGGTGCACGCCGGCGGAATTCGTCCGCCATCCTTTGCCCGAAGGTGGAGAGCCGGATGCCCGAGGAAACGACGAGACACGCCTGATCCGGAGCATCGAGCGGAATCGCGTCAGCTCCATTGCGCACGGCGACGTTGCGCACGACGGTAACCGCGCGGTCCGCCACGCTCTGTGCGTGGCTCGCTTCTTCCTCGGAGTCGAGCGCCGTGCTGATTGCGTCCAGATCCACCAGCTTGTTTTTCGTCAGCCCGACGTGAACCTTGGCCTCCAGAATCCGCAGCGCGCTTTGATCGATCCGCTCGTGCGAGATGCGCTTTTTTCCGACGGCCGCTACTACTGCGCGGATGACCGCTTCCGGATCGGGTGGAGCGAGCAAGACGTCCGCCCCGGCTTCGATCGCCCGCACAGCGCCTTCTCCGCCGCCGAACTGCTTGGTCATTCCGGCCATGTTCATGGCGTCTGTCACGATCAGGCCCTGAAATCCCAGATCCTCCCGCAAAAGGCCTTCGAGTACCCTCCGCGACACCGTCGAAGGCACGTTGGCCGGATCGAGAGCAGGGGACCGTGATATGCGCCGTCATCACCGAATCCACTCCATGCGCGATCGCCGCTTCGAACGGTTTCATTTCCACGGCGCGGATTCGATCGGCATCGGCTGCCAGGGTCGGCAGGTCGGTGTGACTATCCAGATCCGTATCGCCGTGCCCCGGGAAATGCTTCGCCGTCAGAAGCACCACGTTCTTCGGATCGGAATGCGCGCCCTCCACGAATGCGGCAACGTGGGCCGCCACATCGTCCGGATTCTCGCCGTAGGAACGGATATTGATCACCGGGTTTGCGGGATTGTTATTGACGTCGGCATCCGGCGCGAAGACCCACTGAATTCCCAGGGCCCGCGCCTCGCGCGCCGTCATCAGGCCCGCATAGCGCGTCTCCTCCAGGTCGCGCGCCGCCCCATAAGCCATCGCGAAAGGAAATTTCGTGGTGTCGCTCACGCGCATGGACGCGCCACGCTCGAAGTCGCCCGCCACTAATAACGGCACCTTCGACATGCGCTGCATTTGATTCAGGAAGAGCGCCATCGCGTGCGGTTCGGCGTAACGAATCAGCCCGTACTGCACCCGGTTGATCACCAGCAATCCGCCTATATGCAGATCTTTGATCCAGTGGCGGAACTGTTCAGACTCGCGGGATTTCGCGCCCGGCGCGTCCCCGTAGGAAATTCCGATGACCAGCTGCGCTACGCGGTCGCGCAAGGAGAGGGACCGCAGGATCGCTTGCGCCGCCTTGCGCTCCGGTGTGGCCTTCGTTTCTGCTTTCGCCGGTTTGGGCGCGGGAACCGCGTCCCCTGCTCCCACGAGCAGGGCGAACGCCGCCATCGCCGCCGCCAGTTTTCGTCCGGGAGTTTCTCGCATTGAAATCAGCATCGCTCCGCCGCGTCTTAAATACAAGACGGGGTCTATCTGTTTGGACGTCCCGCGGCCGCCGGCGTTCCACTTCGCGCCCGCGCATGCGGCTCGTTCCCCGAACGAAACCTTAATTCGTACTGGGCCCAGGCCCCGTCGCAAGGTCCTCGATCGCGGCCGCCGCGAGCTGCGCGATGTCGTACAACTTCGGCGGCGCATCGGAAACGGCGGAGAGCGCGTCGCGAAACATCGTGTTGCAGAAGGGGCAGGCCGCACCCACCACGTCCGCGCCCGTGGCGACGAGTTCCCGGGCGCGCGCGTGGCTCACGCGTTCGCCGGTTTCCTCCCCTAGAAACGCCAGCCCACCGCCCGCTCCGCAGCAGAAACTTCGTTCGCGCGACCGCGGCGGCTCGACTACTTCTCCGCTACGGGCCAGCACCGCGCGCGGTTCGTCGTACGTCCCCCGATAACGGCCCAGGTAACACGGATCGTGATACACGATTTTCTGTGCTGCGCCGGTGGAGGGAAGCTGGTCCCGATGCCGGGCCATGAATTCGCTGTGGTGCTCGATGGACGGCGCTTCCCCGAACTCCCGCCAGTCCGTGGAAATCGTGCGCACGCAGTGCGGACAGATGGACACGATCTTGGCGACTTTCGCCTGCGCGAGCGTCTGCAGATTCTGTTCGGCCAGCTGTTGAAACACCAGATCGTTGCCCAGCCGGCGCGCCGGATCGCCCGTGCATTTTTCTTTCTTCAGAACTCCGAAGGTGGCGCCCAGATGCCGCATCACGCGCGCGAAGGACGCAATGATCTCGCGGCCCTGCGGATCGTAAGCACCCATGCACCCGAGCCACAGGCAATATTCCTGGGTTCCGTCGAAAATCGGAAACTGCTGCTTCTGGATAAACTTATCGCGCTCAGTCGCGCTAAATCCAAGCGCATTCCCGTTGCGTTCGAGCGCCAGAAAGAGCTTGGTCCCGTAATCATCCTCCCACTTTCCCGTGTTCACCGCGCCGCGCCGGAGCCCCACCAGGATCGGCACATGCTCAATCCCCACCGGGCATTGAAATTCGCAAGCGCCGCAGGTGGTGCACTGAAACGCCGCCTCCTGCGAGACATATTTGCCGAGCAGCGGTTCCTCTGAGCGCGCTCCGAACTCGTTCAAGTACCCGCGCATTCCCAGAATGATCTGCTTCGGGTCCAGGATCTTGCCAGTGTTCACCGCGGGACAATGCTCGCTGCAGCGTCCGCATTCGACGCACGAGTACGCCTGCAACGCCACCAGTCGGGTCACGTCTTTTCCCGTGTCCAGGCCGAAATCTTCGTCTCCCGCAAGCGGAGGGATGCGCGAGAACTCCCCGCGCGAAAGGAAAACCGTCAGTGGGCTCAGCACAAGGTGCAGGTGCTTGGTGTGCGGAATCAGCGGAAGAAAGATCAGTAGCGCCAGTGTGTGCAGCCACCACATCAGCTTCGTGTCGCCCATCGTATATTGCGCCAGATAGGTGACCATTAACAGAAAGATCAGCAGGGCGATGACTCCGGATTCGTAAGAAACCCGCGCTCCAAGCCATCGCGGCCGCTGGAAGAAGCGGCGGATGAATAATCCGAGGATAGAGATCGCGACGGCCATCGCGAAAAGCGCCGCAAACCCGAAATAGAACGCGCCGAAGGTGAACCGATGCGAGGAGCCGCGCGAGAGAAACGGGAAGCCCAGCCCGGTCGCGAAATGATTGGCCGTCACCAGCGCGAAAACGCAAAACCCCCAAAAGACGAAGGCGTGCGCGAGGCCCGCGAGCGGCCGCTCCCGGATTACTTTCGCCTGCAGCAGAACTTCCCAGACGAAGTCGCCGATCCGCTTTCCCAGCGGATGAAGCCGGAAGTCGGCGTCGGGCTTCGCTTCGCGAATCTTGCGCAGCACCTTCCCGAAACGCAGCGCGAACGCGCACACCGAACCCGCCAGCAGCAAGAGAAAAATAGTGATTTCCGGAGGAGAAAAACGGGGCACCTCTTGAAACTTTAGCACGCGAATCTAGTGCCAAACGCGTTCCGAACCGATATCTAATCGATACTTAGTGGTAGAAATAGATACCAGGAGGACTGTGGGTGCGTCATCTTATCTCCGGCGCCGCCGGATTCATCGGGTCTCATTTGTGCGATCGCCTGATCGCCGAAGGGCACCACGTCACCGGGCTTGACAATTTCATCACGGGGTCAGCTCGCAACCTAGAGCACCTCGCGACGCATCCGCGCTTTCGTTTCGTGGACCAGGACGTGACTAGGTCTTTCGACGCTCCCGGCCCGTGGGACCACGTGTGGCATCTGGCGTCACTCGCGAGCCCTCGCGAGTATCTGGCTCATCCCATAGAGACCCTCGAGTCCGGATCCACCGGGACCCGCAACATGCTCGAAATCGCGCGCCATGAGGGCGCCCGCTTTCTGGTGACTTCCACCTCGGAATGCTATGGCGACCCGCTCGAGCACCCGCAGGCTGAAACCTACTGGGGCAATGTGAATCCCGTCGGCATGCGGTCGTGTTATGACGAGAGCAAGCGCTACGCCGAAGCGCTCACCATGGCCTACCACCGCTATTACGGCGTGCGCACGAATATTGCCCGCATCTTCAATACGTATGGGCCTCGCATGGCGTTGAACGACGGCCGCGTGGTCCCGGCCTTTCTCGACCAGGCGTTGCGCGGCGAACCATTTACCGTCTTCGGCGATGGCAGCCAAACCCGCAGTTTCTGCTATGTCTCGGACCTGGTGGATGGCCTCGTCCGCCTGGCCTCCTCCGAGGAACGCTATCCCGTGAATCTCGGCAACCCCCTCGAGCTGACCATTCTTGAGTTCGCCCGCCGTATTCAGGAGCTCACCGGTGCCGACCGCGAGATCGTCTTCGAGCCGCTTCCCGAGGACGACCCGCGCATGCGGCGTCCCGACATTTCGAAAGCCCGAACGATTCTCGCCTGGGAGCCGAAGGTGAGCCTTGAGCAGGGACTTCGGGAAACCGTCCAATACTTCAAAAATCTCACCGTGTCCCGGGTCTGAGCGGCCGGGAAACGCTTCTCATCCGCGCATTCGCGGTCCGCCGGGACTGGTCCACACTTTCGCCGCCGCCGCCCGGCCGAGTTGCACGGATTTCCCGCCGACGGTGAGTGTCATGGTGTCGTCGCAGTTGCGCGAAACGACCCGCAGCGCCGAACCCGGCCGGATACCCAGCCCGTCGAGATATTCGAGCAGCTTGCGGTCACGTTCGAAAACGCTGGTCACCTCTACGGCCATCTCCGCGCCAACTTCATCGAGCGGCCTCCAGCCTCTCTCGCGCCGGTCCTGTGGCCGGTCCATTCCAGTGCGGTTGCCGTGCGGACAGGCCTCGTCGTCCCCCAGTTTTTCGCGCAGCCTCCGTTCGAAGTCCGCGGAAACGGCGTGTTCCATCTGCTCCGCTTCATCATGCACGCGGTACCACTCCATGCCGAAAATCTCCGTGAGCATACGCTCGATCAGGTTGTGGCGTTCGATCAGGCGGTTTGCGATTTCACGTCCCTCTCTGGCGAGCGTGATGGAGCCGCTGTGCGACACGCGGATCAGTCCGTCGCGCTTCAGCCGGCGGACGGCCATGGCGACAGCCGGCGACGAAACTCCCAGCCAGCGTGCGAGCGCGGCGGCAATCACCACTTCGCCCGCGCACTCGGCCTCCGCGATGGCCTTGAGATAGTTCTCCTTGGAGATTGTGATGCGCACTCATCCAGATTGTAATATGCGCCTGTCCGCAAACAGGCCGAGCGTCGCCGCACGTCCAGAAAAAGCAAACGGGTGGTCGCTCAAGGCGCGCCGGAGGCCAGAAGCGCGGCGGTGATCTGAGGCAGTTTCCGGCGAAAATCGGCGGCGTCGCCGTTCGGCGCGCGATCGATCACTCCCGCCGCCACCTGCAGCTCGATTGATCTCGACACTCCGTCCTCCTGCGCCGAATAGGTCCCCGCCAGGCGCCGCGCCGCCTCCCTGGATAGTTGGATCGCCTCGGCCGGTTCCACGGCGAGAATGGCCGCAAAGGTTTCCTCGTCCCAGCGCCCCACGATGGCCTCCCGCCCGGCCACCGCGGCGAAGCGCTGCGCCAGGGCTTTGATGCTGCTTTCGAGCAGCCCCGAAGCGTATTGCTGACCCAACCGTTTCAGATTCCGGGCGCACACGACCACAACGCAGAAACCCTCCGCCGTGCGGAGTCTTTCTTCCAGGAACTCTTCGATTTTGTGGCGATTCCAGACCCCCGTGGCGGCGTCCATGAAGTGGGCCTGCTGTTCCGCTTCGATCCTGCGGTGGAGCACCAGAATCTCGTCGCGCAGCAGAGCGAGCACCAGCGCGTGGGCGCGCTCCATTCGCTCGATACTCGTGCCGATTGCCACGCCGGTCTGTACCACCACCGCGCGCAGGTCCTCAAGGCGAGCCGTTCTCGCCGCGGAGTCGAGTGTCTGGAGCGCCGCCTGCAAATCTTGGCGGTGATCCGCGCCGTTTTCCGCCACGCTATCCGCGAAAACTTGCATCACATCGAACGCCGCTTTCACTTCCGCGCGCATCCGGGTCAAGTGCGCGAGCGACTGATCGCGCCGCTCCCGGAGCTCTCCCCGAAACGAAGCCCGCACGGACCGCCAATCATCGGAACTCGCCGCCTTCTCCGCGTCCGCTCGAATTCGATCCAGATGTTGCCGGAAAGCATTCGCTTCTCCCGCGCTAAACTCCACAGCGTATTCGGCGGTGCTCTGCAGGGCATGCAAATAACTGGACTTGGCCAAATCGGCCATCTCCGCAAGACGGTCCAGCTGGTCCGACGCTTTTCGGATGGAGATCAATCGCACCACCTCCCGCTCGCTTATCGGTCAGGGAAGGATTCGTGTGAGCGCGCGCGAGTCGCTATGGGCGGGAATAGAAGCTCATGCCCGCGAAGCTCACCACGCTTTCCGGGTCGATGTTCCACTGCTGGTACCGATGCAGGCGTCCGCGGGCGTGCGGAACGGCCTTTAGAAAGGTGTAAATCGGCGCGGAGCCGCACCACTTCAGGTCGTCGCCGTTTTCTTTGGTGAGCTCCCAGAAACCACGCGCGTCGCCCGCTTCCATGCGCTCGATGCGCGCGCGGTCCCGCTGCTCGACGGCCAGCATTTCGCCCTGCCCCACGCGCGCGGAAATCGCGTCTCCATAACGCCGTCCGATGTGCGCCATATCGACTCCCAGGACCCACAGCAGGCGATCTCCCTCGCGCGCCGCCATTTCTCCCAGCGCGCCGAGGATCCGCCGCGCGGCTTCCGATTCCTCCGGAAATCCGCCGCGATACAGGCTCAGGTAAGTGCCGCATAGCACCGGCACGATGCGAATGTCCGGGCCGTACAAATGTTGCAGAAAAACGACCTGGAACTCGATGGAATGCTCGATCGCATGGCAGTAGTCTTCCATCATTGCGCGGCCTCGCCCGCCTCCGCCGCGAGCTTCTCCACCAGCGGCCGCGTCCGTGATCGCGCTTACCGAAAGGCGTTTCGAATGGTTTGCGCGTTAGCCCGATGCGGTCCGGATGTCCGTAGTGCGAGGTCCCCAGGATGACGAAAGTGCGGCCCGCGTCTTCGGGGGAAAGGGCCGATAGGCGGCCCGATAAGCCTCGATGCCGCCGAAAGGGCTCACGTGCGGCGCGGCGATCCCGAGGAGTCTTTCTCGTGAAGCGGCGGGCGCATTCTCGCCGTCCAGATATCGCTCGCCATGGTTTGCGAGCGCCCCCGCTTCGTCCGGATAGCCGCCGCCGGCGTGCGCGGCCTGGCGCACCGCAGCTTGCGCAAATCCGTTCTCCGCGCCCTCGCGCAGACGCTCAAATTTCGTCTTCCAGAAATCCGGCCTGGCTCAGCGCCTCGCTGAGCTGCCGCTCGAACTCTCCGGCCTGCACGTCGCCGGCTCGCGCGCACCAGTTCGGCCCGCAGGTCCAGCGCGCTGCGCTCACCGTCGTAAAACGCCAGGAACCCGACCAAGAGCCGGCGGAATAATGAACGTCGCATCCGAATACTGCATCGGATCACGAATCAGCAACCCCGGCTTATCTTTGATCGGGGAAGGCATGAAGTCGAGCGCGGCGCGGAGTCGAGGCAGCATGAGGAGCCCTCTCGGGTGTCATCCCAAGCATAACGCGCGATTCCTCGAGGCCTCGCCCGGCAATCCGCGGTCCCGGGCCCGACGGCGGCGGGTTCTTCGATTGTATATTCAATCTACAGAGGCCTTCTCATGGATAAGCTCACCGCCACGGAAATCGCCGACGCCTTGGTCGCGCTCCCGGGCTGGACCGTACAGGACGGCAAGCTCCACCGCGAATACCGCTTTCCGGATTTCGCGTCGCGCCATGGGATTCATGACGACCGCCGCGCCCGCGATCGAGCGCTTGAATCACCATCCCGAATGGTCGAACGTCTATAATCGCGTCGACCGTCGACCTCACCACGCATGACGCGGGCGGCATCACCCGGAATGATTGTCGCTCTGCGGCGCTGCTCGAAGGGATCGCCCGAAACCTGCAATGAAAGCGCTCCGGCTGGCGGCCTCCAGCACGATGCTCGCGGCGAGCCTGCTGGCAGCTTTTCTCCGGTGATCGCGCGCACAAGATCCCTCCGCCTTGTCGGCCACGCTTGACGCGGCCATGCAGACCGCCATTCACGATCGGATGATCCCCGGCGGCGTGCTGATCGTCGGACATCGAGGGCCGCATCGTGCATCGCAGAGCCTACGGCGACCGCGCGATCGTCCCGGCGCGCGAGCCGATGACGCTCGACACGATCTTCGACATCGCCTCGCTGACGAAAGTCGTCGCCACCACCCCCGCGCTGATGAAGCTCTTCGAGCAGGGCAAGATCCGCATGACCGATCCCGTGACCGCGTACCTGCCGGAGTTTCAGGGCGGACACAGCGACATCACCGTGCGCGATCTGATGACGCACTTTTCCGGTCTGCGTCCCGATCTTGACCTCGATCCCGCCTGGTCCGGATACGAAACCGGCATCCGGCGCGCCTTGATCGATAAGCCGGCCGGGCCCGCCGCGCACGCGCTTCGTCTACAGCGACATCAATTTCATTCTGCTCGGCGAAATCGTCCGGCGCTCGAGCGGTCAATCCGCTCGATGAATTCGCCCGCGAGCAGATTTTCGAGCCCGCTCGGCATGCGCGAGACCGCCGTTCCGCCCGCCCGCGCTTGGCGCTCGCGCATCGCGCCGACCGAAGTCGACGCGGCCACCGAAGATTCCCCTGCGCGGCGTCGTGCACGATCCGACCGCGCGCTTCATGGGCGGCGTCGCCGGACACGCCGGAGTTTTCTCCACCGGCCGACGATCTCGGCGAAATATTGCGAGATGTTGCTCGGCGGGCGGGCGAGCAGACCGGGAGTGGCAGGCGCATCTTTCCGCGCTCACCATTCAGCGATTCACCGGCGCCGAATTCGCCGCCCGATCAGCCGGTGCTCCGCGGCCTTGGCTGGGACATCGATTCGCCGTATTCCGCTCCGCGCGGCGAACTGTTTCCGCTCGGCTCCTACGGCCACACCGGATTCACCGGAACTTCTCTGTGGCTCGATCCCGCCTCGCAGACGTTTGTTATTCTGCTGACGAATTCCGTCCACGTCGCGCCCGGCCGCAACATCAATTCGATTCGCGCCAAGGTCGCGACCATCGTCGCGGCCGCCCTCGGCCAGGATCGCGAACCCGTGCAATCGTCCAAGGAGCCCGTGCTACGGACCCTGGCGCGCCCGCTCCCTACGAAACCGTGGAAACGGCCGGCGTGCGCCGCATGACCGCGCCCAATCACGAAGTGCTCACGGGCCTTGATGTGCTCGAAGCCCAAAAATTCGCTCCGCTCGCAGGCCGGCGGATCGGCGTGATCACCAACCACACCGGCCTCACCCGCGCCGGCAAACGCAATCTCGACGCGATGCGCGCCGCCGGAATCCGGATCGCCGAGATTTTTTCTCCGGAGCACGGATTGACCGGCAAGGAGGATCGTCCGGATATCGTCGATGACCGCGATGCCGCCACCGGCCTTCCCGTCCGGAGCCTGTACGCGAATGGGCGCAATCGCCCGACTCCGGAAATGTTGCGCGATCTCGACGCCCTCGTCTTCGACGTGCAGGACGCCGGCGCGCGCTTTTATACCTATTCCTGCACGATGCTCTATGCCTTGGAGGAAGCGTCGAAAATAAAGCTTCCCTTTTATCTGCTCGATCGCCCCAATCCGGTGACCGGCAGTCACGTGGAAGGACCTCTCCTCGATGCCAATCTCGAAAGCTTCACCGGATGCTTCGCCATGCCGGTGCGTCCCGGGCTCACGCTCGGGGAACTGGCCGTGATGGCCAACGCCGAACACAAATGGAACGCGGATCTGCACGTCGTGAAGATGGCCAACTGGCAGCGCGGCGATTGGTTCGATTCGACCGGCCTCGCCTGGATCGATCCTTCGCCGAATCTGCGCAGCCTCAACGCTGCGGCCCTTTATCCCGGGCTCGCGCTGCTTGAGGCTTCACCGAATTATTCCGTGGGGCGCGGCACGGATGCTCCTTTCGAGCAGATTGGCGCCGATTGGATTCGTGGACGCGAGCTCGCCCACTTCCTAAACCAGCGTTTTCTGCCCGGCGCGCGCGTCTACCCGACTCGCTTCCAGCCTTCTTCGGGACCGTTCGCGGGGCGAACCATCGAAGGCATCCGTTTCGTGATTCTCAACCGCGAACAATTCAATGCCGTGCATCTCGGACTCGAAGTCGCCTACGCCCTGCAAAAGCTCTATCCGGGAAAAATCAATTTCGAAGCATGCCGCTTTCTGATCGGCAGCCGCGCCGTGATCGAGGCGCTCGAATCCGGGCGCGACCCCGAGGAGATCGAAGCTCTGGCCGCCCGTGACGCTCGCGCGTTCGAAGAACGCCGCCGTCCGTATTTGCTCTATTAGATTGCAAGCAGGTGGGCAGACGCCCGCATTCCAGTGAGCTTCTCGAGTGCGAACGCGTACCACCGCAACTGCCGCTCGTATGCTCCCCGGCGCGCCGCGACGTCCGCGTCGGTCTTGAAGTCCACTACCACCCACCCGCCATTCTCGACGAACGCCAAATCCACCAGGCCTTCGAGCAGTTCGCCGTTTTCGAGCGGGAGGACTACCGGATATTCGCGATGACGGCGCTGCGAATTCCGCGCGCGTTGGAGCAGTGGATGCGCCAAGGCCGCTTTGACCGCGACCTCGGCCGCCTCGCGCTCCTCTTCACTCGCGCCCACAATCCGCCCATGCAGCGCAACTAAGGCTCCGATCGCGTCATTTTCCGCGTCCAGCTTGATATCGGCCATCACCGCGTGTACCAGCGTTCCGAAACGGCGCCCGGAGGGACGTTCCCCGCGCGAGGCCGCCGTGGCGCCCAACTCCACCGCAATCTCCTGCGGCGGGTTTTCCAGCGACTGGCTCGCTGTAAATACGGTGTGTGCCGGCCGCGACGCGTGCTCGAGGACCCGCATGCGCTCTTTCTCCCACGCGCGATACGCGGCCAGCCCCCCTTCGTCTTTTTTCAAATTTTCGTGGTTCGTGCTGAATTCGCCCTTTACCCCGAGCTGCAGCGTGGAAGGGTCCCACCACACTAGCCGGTGCTCTCCGAACTCCGGCTGCACACGTCCCGGCCGCACCGAAAACTCCTCTTCCCGATCGTATTCGAGCGGACGCTCCACCACCGTTTTGTTTCCGAAGGCCGGGCATCCATCAACCGGCTGCTCGGAACGGCGCCAGTTGGCGCGCGCGGGATAGATCGCCTTGTTCAACGGGCTCAGCCAGCCGTCTAAGCTCTCATCTCCCACTGCGGGCACCACCAGCAGATCACGTGCGCGGGTGGCTGCGACGTAGGCCACACGCACGCCTTCCGCCCGTTCGCGCAGCATCTCCGTCTGCTCCTCGTCTGCGAGTTCGCGCGGCGCGCAGCGCAGCAACCGTGTCGCGCATAATCTTCTCTGGCCATCCACGTGTTGATCCGGCTCCCGCGCGGCGAGATTCGCCGTCAGATCCGCCAAAATCACAACCGGGAACTCCAGCCCCTTGGCGCTATGCACCGTCAGCAGGCGTACGCCGTCGGAATCGTCTTCGAGCGCCGGAGCTTCGGTCGTGTCCTCCTTGTCCGCGCGCGCCTCCAGCTCCTCGACGAATCCGCGGAAAGAGATCCCACCCGCGAGCTCGTAGGATCGCGCGAGCTCCGCCATGCGCGCGACGTTCGCCAGGATCTGTTGCCCTCCGGGCCGGACTACGAAACCTGCGTGCGCCCGCGTAGCCTCGAGCAAGGCGTTCACCGTGGCCGCGAACGGCCGGTGATTCCGCTGCCGATGCAGTTCGGCTAGCAAATCCAAAGCCTCCCGGATCGGTCCGAACCCGGCTTCGGGAGCGCCCTCCTCCGCGGCGCGAAATGGCTGCAAATGGCCCATCCGCTGGCGATACAGCAGGAGCCATTCGTCCGGGATCGCGAACAGCGAACCTTTCAGCGTGGTGAACACGCTCAGTTCATCGTTGGGCCACTCGATCGCCGTCAGCGCCGCGCGGAGAGTCTCCACTTCCTCGCGCTTGTGGAAGGATCGTGATGCCCCGAGAAGATGCGGAAGCTCGCGCGCCTCGAGCGCCCGGGCGTAATCGCGCGTCAGATCTTTGCCGTTCTGCGTCCTTCGCCGCAGCAGGATCGCGACGTCGCGCGCGCGGAACTTCACGAACTTACCGTCTTCCAGAAACCCCCAGCCGCTTTCGTGCACCAGCCACGCCGTGAACGCCGCCACCGCGTCCGGCAGCGAACGCTGGATCGCGTCTTTAGCGATTCGGCTCTTGTAGGGGCGCGGTACCGGCAACGCGATCACGCTCGGCCGCCCTTCGGGCGCGGGGCGGTCTTCTTCGAGCCGAGCCCAGTCAGCCTGACCCGCTTCCACGCTGCCGGTCATCTCTGTTTCAAACGCGGCGTTTACGAAACGTTGAATGTCCGGAACCGACCGGAAGCTTCTCGTGAGCCGCACGAAGCCCGCGCCGCGCTCGATCAGAGAATCGCGGATCCGCCGGTACAATACCATGTCCGCGCGCCGGAACTTGTAAATGGATTGCTTGGGATCTCCCACCAGAAACAGCTTCCCTGGCGTCGGCCGCGCTTGAAAGCCGTCCGATTCGGCCGGATCAGCGGAGGCGAGCAGCAGGAGAATTTCGGCCTGCAGGGGATCGGTGTCTTGAAATTCATCTACGAACAGATGAGTGAAGCGCCGCTGCAGATACCGGCGCACCGTCGGATTGTCCCGCAGTAGATCGCGCACGCCAATGAGCAGATCCACGAAATCCAGCTTGCCCGCGTGGTGTTTGCGTTCCTCGTATTCGTCCACCAGGTCCGCCATCTCCTCGCGTAGAGCAGCGGCCAGATCCGCGTCCGCGCGCCGCCGGAACTGCTCGATCGAATGCAGCACCCGTTCCCGCCGCGTCACCAGTTCGTCGCGGGTCACGCCTTCGCCGTAGGCCCCCGATCCCTTCTTGGAATCGCGCGCCAGATCGCGGCCTAATTTCAGAAGCAGGCTCTCCAGGCCGTCGTAATCCCGCGCGGAGGCGGCTTCCGCTCTCGCGATCCTATCCGCCACAAACCGCGCCGGAGCGAGCGCCCGGTACAAATTGTCGGTGGTCCGGCGCGCGCCCGCGCTCATCGCGGCCAACTCCCGTGCCGCCGTCAGCAGCGCGTCGATCTCACGCTCCCGGTCGAAGGGATCTCGCCGCCACGAGGTTTTATAATCGCGCCACTCGATTAGCTTGCGTCCCGCGTACATTAATTGCTCCGCGGGAGGCGTGTCGTCCCAGGAATCACGCCACGCCATGCGCGCGAAAGCGCGTTTCAATCCAGGAGAAGCTTCGCCGAGCTTTCGTTCGAGCCACGCTCGAAAGGCCGCGCGGAAGATGCGGTCGTTGCCCTGATCCGTGAGCTCTTCGAAGGCCGGGTCGATGCGCGCCTCCACCGGCCTTTCGCGAAGAATTTGCGCGCAGAACGAGTGAATTGTGCCGATGGACGCTTCCTCCAGCTTCTGTAACGCATCCTCGAGCGCTTGCCTTTCGCCCGCCGCATGTCCCGCGTCGTGCCGCGCCCGATCGAGTTCCGCGCGCAGCCGAAGCTTCATCTCGCCCGCTGCCTTATGCGTGAACGTGACTGCGGCGATGCGGTCGACGCGTGCGCCGGCCTTCAGAACCGCCACAATGCGTTCGACGAGCGCGGTCGTCTTGCCCGTTCCCGCCGACGCCTCCACAATCAGGCTCTCGCCGATGGATTCGCGAATGCGCCGGCGCGCGCCTTCGTCTGTTGCCGGATACGCGCCCGCGGAGCCCTGGAGTTGGAGAGGGGAGCTCACGCCATCCCCCGGATTTCAATCAGCCCGTCGAGTCTTTCGTCGCGCCGGTCCTTCGTCTGTTCGTAGCGGAGCTCTTCATACGGCCCGCAAACCAACCGATAATCGCAGCGGTCGCAAACGTCCTTCTGCGGCGCGGGCGGCAGGAATCCGTTCGCGATGCTCGTATCGATGTTTGCCAGCAAGCGCGTAAGAATTTGGCGCGACTTCTCATCGACGTTGATTCTTACCACATCGTAGGCGCCTCGCTGCGTCGCATAAAACAATCGTCCCGTTCCCACAGTCTCGCCCAGAATTCCTTGTGCGGCCAGACCGTAGAGCAGGGGCTGCAGGAGTTTTCCGCCGCCCACATAGAGCGGAATCGTGTCCGGACGTTTTCCGGTTTTGTGATCGGTGACGCGCAAGGCTCCGCTTGCGCTCTCACGTTCCACCAGGTCGATCGATCCCCGCAGCCGCACGCCCGCTGTCAGCACGGCCTCCTCCACTGTGCTCGCCGGATCGCGTTCCGCCGACCGGGCGAGTCCAAAGGCGAACTCGAAATGCAATGGCTCCCAGCCGGCGTCGTTCGCGGCCACGAATTGCAGCCACCCTCGCAAGTCGCTCCGCAGATCCTCCACTCCCGTTTGCCACACGCGCTCAATCGCCGGCGCGAGCTGCTCGCGATAATCCCCCGCCACGCGATCGAGCGCCGCATCCAGATGGTGCAGCGCCTCCGCTAGATTTTCCGGCGTTACGGGCAATATCGCCGCGCGCTTCAACTCACCCAGCAAGGCGAATTGCACGGCGTGAAACAGTCCCCCTCGCGTCAGCGGATCCAGCTGCTCCAGGGCTTGCGCCTGGTCGCGCGGACGCAATCCGAAGATGCCGTACAGCGCGAATTGATACGGACATTCCGCGAATTTCTGCAGCGCCGACGGCGACCACGCGCGCGCGGTCAGGCGATGCGCCGCCAGAGCCTCCAGCGCCGAGGGTTCGATCACGATCAGCCCGTCCGCGTCCCGCCATTTCCGGTCCCATCGTTTCCAGCGCGCTCGCAGTGAGCGGGCCAGGGTCGCGTTCACGTCCAGCAAATAGCGCGCGGCCTTCTCGGACCGGCCCAGCACGGCCAGATCGTATTCCGCGTCGTCGATGGCCTCCTCCGCATCCACCGGCGCGGGCCAATTAATCCGGGCGGGCGCCGCAGCCCGCGCCCGATCCTCGAATTCCTTGAGTTTCGGAAGACGTCCTTCGAGCGCGCGCGGCAGCTCCAGCGCATAAAAAGAAGGAACCCGCGCCCGGCCTTCGGCGCTATCCACGCGCGGATACGATACGATCAGCCGGCTCTGCGCAGTCCCAACCGCCAGGCAAAGTTTGAGCCGCTCCTGCTCCACACGGTCGTCGCGTGTGGATAAAACATCGCTCGTCGCGCGCCGGAACTCGTCGAGCAGCAACGGATCTTCGAAGGATTTTTGCGGAAACAATCCTTCGGCCAATCCCGGAAGCAAGACCGTGTCGAATGCGCATCCACGCGCTTCCTCGATCGATCCCACGAACACGCTTCCGTAGCGCCGCGGCGCCGGTTCCGCGCGCAGAAATCGCAGGCGCTCCCGCAGAACCTCGGCGACTTCATCGAGCCGCGCGGGTCCCACGTCCGCCATGGGCTCCAACTCCGCGAGCACCGTCAACACTGCCTCCGGTCTTCGCAACGTTCGCCGCGCCAGGGATGTCAACCGCTCGAGCCACACGCCCCAGTTTGCCGACGCGGGCAGCGCTGCCAATTGCTCGATTACCGGAAGCGCGAATGCTTCGAGTTCCCGAAGTTCCTCCAGTTGACGGACCAATCCCGCGCGCTGATCGTCATCGTCGCGTTCCGCGGCGGCGATGCGCAATTCGAATTCGCGCTCCAAACCCTTCAGCCGCCGCTCCCAGCGATCTCTTCCCCCGATCACGGCCGCGTCCACCAGCAAGCGTTCCCAGCGAACCGGAGATCTCGGCGAAGCCGCTTGCTCCGCGTCGTCGGGAGCCGCAGGTTCGCGCGCGGCCCCGCTCGCGCCGAGTACTTCGTCTTGCGCGCCGACCCAGATATCTTCCGGAGAGGCTCTGCCCGGAACCTGTGCGAGCGAAAGATACTCCGCGAAGCGCGACGCCGAACATCGCTCCGACGCGCATTCGAGCAGCGCCAGAAACGCGCGCCCCGCGGCGTCTGGCCGCAACGTCCCCCGGCTGAAGTACGCCGGAACGCGCGCGCGCCGGAGCGCTTCCTCGACCAGCGGCTGATAGCGTTCCACCGAACGCAGCAGGATCGCCATCGAATCGAACGGCGCGCCGCTGCGAGCGAGCTTGAGGATTCGCCGGGCCAACTCGACGCATTCCAGGCCCTCGCCCGGCGACGAAAAGATCTCGAACGCGGCCTCCTCCTTCTCCGCGCCCGCGGCCTCCTCGCCCGTTTCCGCCGCGCCCGTTTCCGACGCGCCCGTTTCCGACGTGGATGGCTCCGGTGAAAACAGGCCGCGCCTCAATCGCGCGAGCGTCCCGCGCTCGGTCACATGATCCAGGTCTTCGGCCGCGACTCCTAAGATTTCCTCGTAGGTCTTCTCTCCCGAAATCACCGCTGCCACGATCCACTGCGATTTCCCGGCGACCGCACGAAAGAACGCGCGATGAGCAGACGTCTCGAGCGGCACATCGAGCGCGGCCATCGGAAGCCCTACGAGCGCCGTGCCGTCGCCCTTCTCCACAGCTTCCTTGGCGAGGTCCAGGATCCGAGCCAGATCGGCGAGTCTCGCGCCCGCCAGTTCCTCCTGATACTGCACGAGCAATGCGCCGAGATCCCTGCCCGCATCCCCCGTTTTCGCCAGCTCTTCCGCGCGCACTCCCGCGAGCCGCAGCTCTTGCATGGTCCGCGCCAGCGCCGTCGCAAAACCGGGCAGGGCCGCCACCGGCGCGAAATATTTTAAATTTCCCGCCCGATTCACCTCGTGCAAAGCGCGCGATGCGATGGCTTCCGCGCCGAGGGCTCCCACGGGAGCGAGATTTTCCTCCGCCATATACTGCCGAGACAGTAGGGCGGCCCAGGAGATTAATGAAATCCGATGCAGTCCCAATACGCCCCCGGATCGCGAGTGCGCAAACTGCTCTCCCGCCGTCACGTTTGGAACTACAACAATTGTTTCGGGTTCTGGCGATAGCGCGGAGGCAGCCGCGGCAATCAGCCGCGAATTCCACCGCGATTTGAAAATTCTACGAGCTCGAGTAAGATTTTTTTGGGCGGGTGTAACCATGACGGGGGCCTGCGTCGTTTATATATACAATTAAATCCCCGTTACGACAGCGGGCGCTCTCACCCCTTTTCACCCAGAAAAGCGCCCGCTTTTTCTTTTCCTCTGGGTGGTCTCTCAATCCGCAATGCCGTCGAAGAGCACCGAAGTCAGGTAGCGCTCTCCCGAATCCGGCAGAATCACCACGATCGTTTTGCCCTCCATCGCAGGCTCTTTGGCCAGGCGTACCGCGGCGACCACTGCCGATCCGCACGAAATGCCGGCCAGAATTCCTTCTTCCTTCGCCAGCCGCCGCGCCATCTCGATCGATTCCTCGTCCCCCACTTTTTCCACGCGATCCACCATTTTCAAATCCAAGGTTTCCGGAATAAAGCCCGCGCCGATCCCCTGGATGCCGTGCGGTCCCGGCTGCATGAGTTCGCCCGCCAGTTTCTGCGAGATGACCGCGCTGCCCTCCGGCTCTACACCTACCGAGAGAATCGGTTTTTTCTTTTCCAGTTTGATGTAGCGCGAAATGCCGGTGATCGTGCCGCCCGTACCGATGCCCGAAACCAGTACGTCGATTTTTCCGCCCGTATCGTCCCAGATTTCAGGACCCGTGGTTTTAAAATGAATTTCCGGATTTGCCGGATTGCGGAATTGTTGCAGCAGCACCCAGCGGCGCGGGTCGGAGGCCACGATCTGCTCCGCTCTTTCGACCGATGCGCCCATGCCGAGCGCGCCGTCGGTCAGAATAATTTTCGCCCCCAGCAGCTTCAAAACCTTGCGCCGCTCCATCGACATGGTCTCCGGCATCAGCAGAGTGACCGGGTAGCCGCGTGCCGCGCCCAACAAAGGCCAGGGCGATCCCCGTGTTGCCGCTGGTCGGCTCGATCAGTTCCTTGCCGGGCTTCAGGATCCCGCGCCGTTCCGCGTCCCACACCATGGCGGCGCCGATGCGGCACTTAACCGAATAGGCGGGATTGCGTCCCTCAATCTTGCCGATGACGTTGGCCTTGGCGCCGTCGGTGACGCGATTCAGCCGGATCAACGGAGTTCGTCCAATGGAAAAGGAGTTGTCGGGAAAGATCATCTAGATATCCCAGTTTGCCACGTAACGCGATTGCGATTGTTTCCAGTCGCGCACCAGTTCCGCGAAGCTCGTGTGATCCACGATTGCGGACACCGCGCCGTCCACGCGTTTCCACATGCCAGCAAAGGGGCTTCCCGCCGCGCGCTTGTTCTTTTTGGCGTCTTCCATGTAGCTCAGCACCTCACCCACGCAAATAAGATCCGCGGATTTCGCGAGACGGTATCCGCCTTCCGCCCCGCGGCGCGATTCGACGAAGCCGCCTTGCTTCAGGTCCGCCAGGATCAGCTCCAAAAACTTCTGGGGAATCTTCTGCCGGCGGGCGATTTCCGCGATCTTAACGGGCTCTCCGGGAGGCTGCGCGGCCAGATCGAACATGGCCTGCAGCGCATATTCGCTCTTTACGGAAATATTCATGGGGAAAGGTTGATTGTAGGTTGATTGCGGGGTCCGATGCACGTCGCTGGGTGCCGCGACGCGGTGCACGCCGCCCGTTGGCGCGCCAGTCCTCTTCCCCGGCCTGCCGCGAGATCCAGCAGCGTGCTTTCGCGATTCGACTGCAAGATCCGGAGTGCGCGCCGCGGAGGCCGGCGTTACAGTGATCGTAGTGATGCAAGCAAGCCTCTCCTCTTACGCAACCGAGCGCGCCCGCTGGAACGCCGTAGAGCGCCGCAGCCCGCGCGCCGATGGAATTTTCTTTTATGCCGTCGCGAGCACCGGAGTGTATTGCCGGCCTTCCTGCGCTGCGCGCCGCGCGCGGCGCGAAAACGTCCGCTTCTATGAGACGCGCGAGGCGGCCGAGCGTGCTGGATTTCGCCCCTGCCTGCGCTGCCGTCCCGACCTTCCTCCCCGCGCAGAGCGCGACGCCGCCTTGATCGCGGAGGCGTGCCGCTTCCTGGATCGTGCGGCTGAAGCGGACGCAACAATTCCTTCGCTCGCGAAACTCGCCGAGCGCGCCGAACTCACCCCGTCTTATTTCCATCGCCTTTTCCGCCGCATCGCGGGGATCACGCCGAAGGCCTATGCATCGGCCCATCGCGCCCGGAAACTCGCGCAGGACCTGCCGAAATCAGTGAGCGTCACCGACGCGATCTACGCCGCGGGCTTCCCCTCCTCCAGCCGCTTTTATGAAACCGCGCAGACGGCTCTCGGCATGAAGCCGGCAGTCTTTCGCCAGGGCGGGGAAGGGGAGTTCATCGAGTACGCGGTTCGCAAGTGTTCGCTCGGCCGGGTGCTGGTTGCCGCGACCGCTCGCGGCGTGTGCGCGATTTTTCTGGGCGATGATCCCGCCTCGCTGGCCGCCGATCTGCGCGCGCGCTTCCCCCGCGCGAATCTGACGGAGCCCGGCGCCCGTGCGGGTGACTTCAGCCGATGGGTGGAGCAGGCCGTGCGGCTGGTCGACGATCCCGTGCGCTCGGCGGCCCGCTCTCTGCCTCTCGATATTCGCGGCACGGCCTTTCAATGCCGCGTATGGAAAGCGCTGCAGTCGATTCGTCCGGGCGCTACTTCTTCCTACGCGGAGGTCGCCGCCGCGATCGGGAAACCGGGCGCCGCCCGGGCCGTGGCCGGAGCGTGCGCGGCCAATCGATTGGCCGTCGTAATCCCTTGTCATCGCGTCGTCCCCGCGACGAAAGACGCGGACGGAAAAACGGGGGGCTATCGCTGGGGCGCGGATCGCAAGAAGCGTCTTCTCGAGCGCGAGCGGCCCGCGAGTTCCCGCTAGATTCGCCCTCGACATAGGCAAGACATCAGCAAGACACGGCCAGACATCGCAAGCGTCCGGTGCCCCTAGGGCTTAAAACCGAGTCCAAGATTCTCTATGATCGAAGAGTGGTGCGTTGGATTCTTGCCGCCCTGCTCGCCGTGCCCGCTCTGGGCGCCGATTGGGTTGAATACCGCTCCGGCCCGTTCCACGTCTTCAGCGATGCGGGTGACAAGCGCGGGCGCGAGGCGCTGACCCAACTGGAGCAGCTCCGCTTCGTGCTCGGTGCGACGCTCGGCGGAGCTTCCTCCGCCACACTCGGCACCGGCGAGCTGACCACCGTATGGCCGATCGACGTTATGCTGTTCGCGCATCAGAAAGAATACGCGCCGCACGCTCTGCCGATGCCGCTTGTCGACGGCGGATCGGCCACGCTCGCGGCGTGGTCCGGGGACACGGGGAAGGACGCGGCACTCCCGCATGATCTGATGCGCGCGATCGCGCTCCGGCTGATCGAAGATAACTCGGGACGGCTACCCGAGGATATTGAGTATGCTCTCGGCGATCTGCTGTCCACGTTGCGGGTCACTGCCGGAACCCGGGTTTCGCTCGGGGCGCCGCTCGCTCCCGGTGAAATAGACGGGACCCGATTCGCGGCCTGGGCTAAATTGCAGATGCTCGCGACGCAGGCGGATTTTGCCGGCAAGCTGCGTGTGTATCTGAATAACTTGCAGCAGGCCGGCGAGGAAGACAACGCGGCTCGCAATGCTTACGATATGACCGCGGCCAAATTGAACGAACGCGCCGCCGCGTATTTGCGCGCAGGCCAGTTCGCAGCCGTCCCGGTGACCGGGAAGCCCATCGCTCCCGATCGCGATTTCATCGAAAAGGAAACGCCGAAGCTCGCAATAGAGGGCTTGATCGCGGAGCTGGACGCCAAAGGCAGGAACTTCCCTCCGGGCAGTCCGCGCGCGCTGCTTGCGGAGAACACGCTGGCGTCGCTCGAAATGGCCGCGAAATCCAATCCCCGTTGGGCCGAGCCGTACTTCAAAATGGCCGCGCTCGAAACCAACGCCGCGAAACAGATCGCGGATCTGAGCAAAGCCGCCGCACTCGCGTCCCGCAATCCTGAATACTGGCAAACCCTGGCGCTGGCGCAGACAAAGGCCAGCTTATTCGCCGACGCCGAAAAATCGTGGACCGCCGCGGAGCGTGCGGCGCCGAACCCCGCCGAGCGCGCTCGCATTCACAAGGCCAAGCTCGACCTTGAGGATCAGCGGGCGGCTTTTGAGATCGCCGAGCGGCAGCGGGAGCGCGAAGATGAGGCCCGCGAGCTGCAACGCATCAAGGACTCCGCCGCCGCGGAAGTGCACGCAGCCGAGAACGCCGCCAACGCCCGGCTTGCGGAAAACAGAGGGAACATTGCGAGCCCGGTCCCCTTCGCGGAAGCGGGTTTTGGCGATCCCGGCGGCACACCCGTCTCCGGACGTCTGACGCGCGTGGATTGCCTTGCCGGCGGGGCTTTGCGGCTGACCATTCTCCAGGCGACCGGACGCCCGGTCAGCCTCTTGATCCGCGATCTCAAGAACCTCACGGTTGAAGACTCCGCTTCGGGGCAGGCCACCTTCGCGTGCGGCTTGCAGAAGCCTTCGCGGAAGATCGAAGTACGCCATGACGCGAAGGCCGACGCGAAGTTCGGCACTCTGGGCAATATCGCGGTGGTAAAGTTTCCCTGATGACGGGGCGTCCCTCGGCTGCGGACCACGCGGCTTCTCCTTCTTCCGCTTCTTCTGGCTCCGGATCGCGGCCCGTCCCGCCGTGGGCGCGCTGGCTCGCCGTAAGTGTCTTCGTGGTTTCGTCCGCGCTTAATTATTTGGATCGTCTCTTGCTCGCCGCACTCGCCCCAACCATCCAAAACGAATTCCATCTTTCGAATGCCGGTTACGGCAGCGTGATTGCCGTGTTTTCGCTGGTGTACGCGGTGATGGCCCCTTTCGCCGGTTGGATGGTGGATCGCGTAGGACTGAACACGGGCGTTACTGTGGCGATGATTGTATGGTCTACAGCGGGCGCGGCCACCGGGCTGACCCGTGGGTTGGGAAGCTTGCTGGCATTCCGGGCCGTGCTTGGGGCCGGAGAATCGGCTGGGATCCCGTCGACGGCGAAGGCCAACGGTATGTATCTCGAAGCCCGTGATCTCGCGTTCGGGACGGCTCTGAATCAGGTGGGAATCACGATAGGCAGCGTCGCGGCGCCGTTGATGGTCGCGGGACTGGCGCCGGTTTATGGCTGGCGTTTTCCATTTCTGCTGTGCGGCATTTTAGGATTTCTGTGGCTGCCCTTGTGGTGGTTCACCAGCCGCCGCGTACCCCCGCGCATTTCCTCCTCCGCGGATGCCGCGCCCGCCGTGCCGATTGTCGAGGTCCTGCGCGACCGCCGGATGTGGGGATTGATCGCCGCGAACGCCCTGGTGATGACGCTGTACGCTTTATGGACCAACTGGACGACGGTCTACCTCGTGCAAGCGCGTCACCTAAGTGAAATCGCGGCGAACCGGCAGTTCGCCTGGATCCCGCCGTTGTTCGCCACGCTCGGTGGATTTTGCGGAGGGTGGCTCGCCTTCCGCGCCATCCGTCGCGGCGCGCCCGTGCACGGGGCGCGCATGCGCGTATGCTGGATTTCCGCCTTCGCGCTGCTGGTGACTGCGCTCGTGCCGCTCGCGCCCACATCCGCGCTTGCCGTCGCCGGAATCAGCGCGGGCTTTTTCTGGTGTCTTGCTATTTCAACCAATCTTTACGCCATGCCGATCGATTGGTACGGGCCGGGGCGCGCGGCCTTCGGCGTGTCGATCATCACCTGCTCTTTCGGCTTGATGACCGCGCTCTTCTCCCCGGCGATCGGATTCGTCGTCGAGCGCTTCAGCTTCACGCCCGTGTGCGTTGCGATTTCGATTTTGCCCCTCACTGGAATCGCCGTTCTGCAGGCTGCCGCCGGGAACGGCGCGCGGGAGCGAAGCGTCCGTATTCCATGACCGGACACGCGATCAAAGCCTGGGCGAAGCGCGGGTGGTTTGGACTGCGCGGCAAGGATCCGGAGGCCGTCATCGTCGCGTTCCGCACGGGCGATCCGCGTTTATCCGATGCAATGTGCGATGAGATCCGCCGGCTCGAGCCCACGCGGCGCCTGATCGAAATATCCGGGAGCGAATCGCCAGCCGAAATCCGAGGCAAGCTGCGCCCCTATCGCATTGGCCTCGCCACCGTGCTGTTTACCTCCGATACCCGATTCCGTCCGTTGCGGCGCAGGGCGTTCTTCCTCGCGCCGAGGAAAATCCTCGGCTATAACGAACGTCTGGAACGGCACCATGTGCGGTTCGCCACGCCCATCGCGTCCTGGCTATTTCTGCGGGGCGTTCCTCTGGACCGGATCTATCTTCGTCCGTGGTGGCTATGGCCTTTCCGCAAGGATAAGACCGTGCGCCCAAGCGGCCATCTCGCGATCGAAGGACGCCCGCGGAACCCCCGCCGCAAGAGCGTCGCCGTGCTGACTCCCTACTTCCCCTATCCGCTGGCGCACGGCGGCGCGGTACGAATGTTCAACCTGCTGCGCGAAATGGCGCGGGAGTTCGACATCGTGCTTTATGCGTTCGTAGAAGGAAAAATTAACGACGCCGAGATTCCTGAGACGGAGCCAGTTCTGGAATTCGTCTCACGCGTGTACCTTGTGGAAAAGCCGCGGTATCGGGAGCCCCGCTGGTCGACGCTTCGGCCTCCGGAGGTCGGCGAATACCGCTCGCCTGAAATGGCCCGGCTGTTGGCTCGCCGCGAGACGGACCTGCTGCAAACCGAATACACGTATCTTGCTTCCTACGGCGGCGACATTCTGGTGGAGCATGACGTCACTTTCGATCTCTACTCGCAGATTTTAAAACGCACGGAAACCGCGAGCGCCTGGTGGGACTGGTGGCGCTGGCGCCGCTACGAGCGCCGCGCGGTGATGAAATTCCGCCGTGTCGTGGTGATGTCCGGCAAAGACCGGGAAATGCTCGGGGTGGCGCACGCGAGCGTGATCGAAAACGGAGTCGATCTGGGGCGCTATCAGCCGCATCCGGAAACGCCGGGACGCCGTCTGCTGTTCATCGGTTCATTCCGTCATTTCCCGAATATCGTTGCCTTCCGTTTTCTGACGGAACAAATTCTTCCCTTGGTGCGTGGATTCCAACTGACCGTCGTCGCCGGTCCCGAGCCATGGCTGCATTGGCGCAATCATACCGGCCTGGTACCGCCGCCCGCCGACGAATGCATCCGCATTCTCGAGTTTGTTGCCGACGTGCGGCCCCTCTACTATGAAACCAATCTGGTTCTGGTGCCGACGCTCGAGTCCGCGGGGACCAATGTGAAGGTGATCGAAGCGCTGGCTATGGAGCGCGCCGTCGTCACGACTTCATCGGGATGCGCCGGCCTGGGCCTGGAACACGGCGTTCACGTGTGGATCGCCGATAAAGCCGCCGATTTCGCCGGCGGTATCGAACGGCTTTTGGACGACAACCCCTTGCGGGAACAGCTTGCTCAGGCAGGACGCGCATGCGCCGAGCAGCGCTTCGACTGGAGGGCTATCGGGCTTCGCCAAAGAATGCTGCTCCGCGAACTGCTCGGCGATACCATCGGCTTCCGCGCGGCCGTCCCCGCCGATCTCGAAGCGATCACTACGATCCAGAACGGGGCTCCGGACGCGGCGCACTGGGAAGCATCCGATTATCTGGAATACGACTGCGTCGTCGCAGTGGCTAGTGTAGCAATGGATCGCGTCGCCGTGGATCGTAGCGGTGGAGGCGAGGGGCGCATCGTAGGCTTCCTGCTGTCGCGCCAAAACGCCCCGGCAGAACGCGAAGTTTTGAACCTTGCCGTCGCAACCGCCGAGCGCCGGAAAGGCGTGGCTCGCAAGCTCCTGGAAGGCGAATTGGCCCGCGGCAGAAACACCTGGTTTTTAGAGGTCCGTGCTTCCAACGCGCCGGCCATCGCGCTCTACGAAGACGTTGGTTTTCAGGCGGTTGGCATCCGGGAGGAATACTATCACGACCCCCTGGAATCGGCTATTGTCATGAGGTTTTTTTCATGATATTGTCATGGTGCGCTACAAGAACTCATACCCTAAGGAGGGCATTTCGAATGGAGAACCTGGAAGAATTGAGAGCGCACCTGATGGCGACGAACGAGGAGTTTCGGCGGCTGGCTAGCGAACACGCCGGATATCATCGTCAGCTCGAGGCTCTCGAGGCTAAGTCGCACTTCACTCAGGCTGATGAAGTGGAAGAACATCACCTGAAGAAGCAGAAGCTCCACCTGAAGGACCAGATGAACCAGATGATGGCCCGTTACAAGGAGCAATTGGCGTAGGTATCAGGTGCGCTGATCATAAGTAAACCGAATAAGGCCGGGCCGAGAGGTCCGGCCTTTTTGCGTGCCCCTCTTTGCGCGCCCATCCGAGCAGCTTTTGTTATGGCTCTAGGCCCAAAAGCCTTGCCGGATTCGTCTTCGACATCCGCGCGACGTCAGTGTCCGAAAATCCTTGCGTCTTGAGTGTCTTGTACAATTCCAACAGTCCGTCGGGGTGAAGGGGATTTGCCGGCTGGCCGAGGTCGCTCGAAATCACACAACGCTCAGGTCCTGCCGCGCGGATCGCTTTGATCCAGTTCGCGAGCCCCGCGCCCTGTGCGCCGGACCACACGAATTCAAGATACGCTCCCAATCGTGCCGCCGCCTGGACCTGCTCGATCGATAGGCCGGGATATTCGTTGGTGGCGTGCGTCACCAGCATGTTGCGAACGCCTCGCCGTTTCCCCTCCTCAAGAACGAGAAACACTTCCTGAGGGGAGATGTGGCCCGTCTCCAGAACCATGTCGTGCTGGGCCACGATGGCGATCACTTTTGTGACTTCCGGCACCAAATTTCCATCCTGGGACACGCGCGCAAAGGGCCGGTTTTGTTTAGACTGCCTGACCTGGTATTCGGAATCGAACGTGGGCATCCACACCACTTTCCCGTAGCCGCCTTTGACTTTGGTCATCCACTCGACGGCTGCCGGGTTGACGCCGCCGTTGGTGAGATCGAGAGAAATCCCACCGAATACCTCGATGCCCGGGACTTCCTTGCGAACAATATAGGCGAGAGAAGCGGTGGGTTCGTAGTGATTCTTCAGCACGATCCCGCGCATGCCGCGGCTTTTTGCGAGCTTCGCCAGGTCGATCGCGTCGATCTTCCGCGGAGTGCCGTCCGGATCGGCGTGCGCGTGCATATCGATGGCGCCCACCAGGGTCTGAGCCCAGCACGGGGTGGTCAGGCCCACCAAAATTGCCGATAACGCCGCGATGATTCTGTCAACCCGCATGACACTCCTTCTGTTCCGTCGGCCCTGACGTCTCCATCGAATGCCTCCTTTCCGAATCCTTCCTAGGAGTCTTGCTCAGTTGTGCTTAGAAATCAATCGCGCGTATGGAAATCCGCCGGGCGCGGTATAATTTAATTCTTCCCCCGAGAAGGTATTTTCACCAGCAAGACAGTTTCCACCCGAGGATTTTATGGACGAAAAAGAACGCGCGCGCGCCCTGGGCGCAACCCTCAGCCAGATCGAAAAGCAATTCGGGAAAGGCTCCGTCATCCGGCTGGGTGGACAGCCCGTCGTTGCGGTTCCGGCGATCTCGTCGGGGTCGATTTCAGTGGATTACGCTCTCGGAATCGGCGGCTTCCCGCGCGGACGCATCTCCGAAATATTCGGACCGGAGTCTTCGGGCAAAACGACCGTCGCGCTGCAGGTAGTGGCCGAAGCCCAGAAGCTGGGAGGGATGGCCGCGTATATCGACGTAGAGCATGCGCTCGATCCCGCCTACGCCCGCAAACTCGGCGTGGACGTCGATAATCTTCTCGTTTCGCAGCCGGATTACGGGGAACAGGCGCTCGAGATCACCAACGCGCTGATTACCTCCGGGTCGATCGACGTGCTGGTGGTGGATTCGGTGGCGGCGCTGGTGCCCAAGGCCGAGCTCGACGGCGAAATGGGTGACAGCTTCATGGGCGTGCACGCGCGCCTGATGTCTCAGGCCATGCGTAAACTCACCGGCATTGTGTCGAAATCCAATACCTGTCTGATCTTCATCAATCAGATCCGGGAAAAGATCGGCGTGATGTTCGGCAATCCGGAAACCACCACCGGCGGTCGGGCGCTTAAGTTCTACGCGAGCGTGCGCGCCGATATCCGCAGAATTGCGGCCATCAAAGACGGCGACGCCGTGGTGGGAAACCGCACGAAGATCAAGATCGTTAAAAATAAAATGGCGCCTCCTTTCCGCGAGGCGGAATTCGACATCATTTACGGCGAGGGGATCTCCAAGGAAGGCGACCTGATCGACCTGGGAGCGGCCCACGACATCGTCGAGAAATCCGGCGCATGGTACAGCTACGCCGGCGAGCGCATCGGTCAAGGCCGCGACAACGCGCGTCAGTTTTTGAAGGACCATCCGGACGTGTACAAGAAGCTGGACACGCAAGTGCGAACCGCGCTGGGAATGTTGAAGGCGGACGCGATCGCGGCACCCCCTCCAACTCCCGTGGTTCCCGCGACGACGCCGGTAGCCGCAGGCCGGGGCCGGGCGTAGGCCCGTCAAGCAAAACAACCGCGGTAGGTTCACCGCGCGCACCAGCGCTATTTTTCCACGACGAAGTTGCCCGCAAGCAGCGCGTCGATCCCCGAGGAGTAAAAACTGCGCACGGCATCGCGCGGCGTCGATACCAACGGATCGCCGAACAAATTGAAGCTCGTATTGTAGAGCACGGGCAATCCCGTGGCGCGTCCCGCTTCGTGCAAAAGGCGGTGATACAAGGGATTGTCGGCTGCGGACACGGTGTGAACGCGCACCAGATCCTCGCCCAAAATTGCGGAGGCGAAGGTCTTGCGATGCGCCGGCTTCACGTGGCCCACAGTCGCGAGATTCCGCGCGTTCGGCCCCGCCTCGAAATACTCCGAAACCAGCTCCGCCGGCACGGATGCGGCAAACTTGCGGAAGGGCTCGCGGTGCTTGATAAAGACGTTGAGGTTTTCAGTGGAGTAAGGATCGAGCGGCGAGGCCAGGATGCTGCGATTGCCCAGCGCGCGCGGGCCGAATTCCATGCGCCCCTGCATCCACGCGACGATCTTGCGCTCGCCCAGGAACCGGACGGCCGTGGACAATAGTTCGTCGGTGGATCGCAGGTACCGGAAGCGCAGCTTGCAATTTTCGAGTACCCGCTTGATTTCTTCGGCTCCATAGCTCGGGCCGAGCAGCAGCGTGGAACTCGCGTCCGCGCGCCGGGGCTGGCCGCTGCGCTGATGCCAGGCATGGTGGGCCGCTCCGAGCGCGGACCCGGCGTTGCCCGCCGCGCCCTGCACGAAAACGTTCTTCCACTTCCCGCAGCGCTCGAGCGACTCTACCAAAAGCGCGTTGTAGAACAGGCCTCCCGCAAGGCACAGGTTTTCGCCCGCGCCGGCCAGCTCGAGCACCCTCTCCTCCACGGCTTTCTGTAACCCATAGGCGATCGACGCGCCCATGGCATCCGGAATCTTCGCGCCATCCGGCAGGCCCAGCCGCTCGAATAATTTCGCGCTGAATCCGCCGTGCGCGGTTCGAAACCCGTCGAAAAAGGAGGCATCCAAAACCGCTCCCGGACCGAGGATCTCGAGAAATAACGCCCGGAAGCGGTCGTCGCCAAAGGTCGAGAGCCACTGTACTTTGTGCTCGTCTTCGCGGGCGTGAAAACCCAGCAGCTCGGTGACCGCGCCGTACAGCCGGCCGGCCGAATCGGGATACAGCCATTCGCGTTCGAGCTCCAGTTTGTTTCCCGACGCGCGCCACAAAGTCCCACAGCGAAAATCGCCCGCATGATCGAGAGTGAGCACCGTCGCATTCTCAAACGGCGAAGGGTAGAACGCCGACGCCGCGTGGCCCAGATGATGCTCGAGGACCGTGATTTCCGCCTTTGGAAATTGCGTGCGCAAGCTCAAGTGCATTTGCGATTCGGGGCCTTGCGCGAAAGGACGCACCAGCGCCACACAATCCACTTGTTCCCCGGACACGCCGGCCAGGCGCAGACATTCCTCGACGGAGGCCTGCGGAATCTCACCGGGGCGCACGCCGCGCAGCAGTTTCGACTGCTCCACGGCCGCCGCGATGACACCGTTCTTCAACAGCGCGCATGCCGCGTCGCTCAGCAATCCGCCCAAACCAAGAATGACCATCGGGTTATTTTGTCTTCTTTTCGATTTTTGCCCAAGTGTCCTTGAGCGTCACAGCGCGGTTGAAAACCATTCGTTCCGGAGTCGCTTCTTTATCGACGCAGAAGTAACCGAGCCGCTCGAACTGATAGCGGCTGAAGGGCGGGGCGCCCTTCACGCCTGGCTCGATCTTCGCATTGGGGATGATCTCGAGTGAACGCGGGTTCAAGTTCGCCGTGAACTCCTGTCCGGGGGCCACATCATTCGGATCTTCCTTGGTGAACAGCGTTTCATAAAGCCGCACCTCGGCCTCGATGGCGTGCCGCGCCGACACCCAATGAATGGTCGATTTCACCTTGCGGCCATCGGGCGAATCGCCTCCGCGCGTGGCCGGGTCATACGTGCAATGCACCTCGGTGACTTCGCCCTCCTGGTTCTTCACCACTCCGGTACACGTCACGAAATAGCCGTAGCGTAAACGAACCTCGCGCCCCGGCGAGAGACGATAGTACTGCTTCGGCGGATCCTCCCGGAAATCGTCCTGCTCGATGTAGAGCACTTTCGAAAACGGCACGGTACGGCTTCCCGCGCCCGGATCTTCGGGGTTATTGATCGCGGGCATGTGCTCCACCAGATCGTCCGGATAATTATCGATCACCAGCTTCAAGGGCTGAAGCACGCCCATCACACGCAGCGCGCGTTTGTTCAGATCCTCGCGAATGTAATATTCGAGCTGCGCGAGTTCCGTGGTCCCGTTGGTTTTCGACACTCCCTGCCGGGCCGCGAAATTCCGCAGCCCTTCGGGGGTATAGCCGCGGCGGCGCATGCCCGAAATCGTCGGCATGCGCGGATCGTCCCAGCCGCGCACGTGTTTTTCCTGCACCAGTTTCAGCAGGCGGCGTTTGCTCATCATCGTATAGGTGAGATTCAGCCGGTCGAACTCGATTTGTTGCGGATGATAGATGCCGAGCTGATCGAGAAACCAGTCGTACAACGGCCGATGATCCTCGAATTCCAGCGTGCAGATGGAATGCGTGATGCGCTCGATCGAATCGCACTGGCCGTGGGCGAAATCGTACATCGGATAGATGCACCACTCGGAGCCCGTGCGGTGATGCTCGGCATGAAGAATCCGATAAAGAATCGGATCACGCAGATTGAAGTTTTTCGCCGCCATGTCGATCTTGGCGCGGAGCGTGCGGCTCCCGTCGGGAAATTCGCCTTTTTTCATGCGCGCGAAAAGATCGAGATTCTCCTCGACGCTACGGTCGCGGTAGGGGCTGTTCTCCCCGGCCTCCATAGGCGTCCCGCGCTGCGCGCGCACTTCTTCCGGGGTCAGATCGTCGACGTAGGCTTTCCCGTCGCGGATTAATTGCACGGCCCATTCGTAAAGCTGGCCAAAATAATCCGACGCGTAATAAACGCGGTCGCCAAAATCACCGCCGAGCCATTTCACGTCCTCGATGATCGCCTCGACGTATTCGGTTTCTTCCTTTTCGGGATTGGTGTCGTCGAAGCGCAGGTTGCACAAGCCGCCAAACTCCGCGGCGAGGCCGAAGTTGAGGCAGATCGATTTCGCGTGTCCGACGTGCAGATACCCGTTCGGCTCCGGAGGAAAACGCGTGTGCACGCGTCCTTGGTATTTGTTGGATTTCAGGTCGTCCAAAATCGTGTCGCGAATAAAATTGGACGGAGCCGGGGTCGGTTCACTCATGATATTTTCCGCTGGCAACTTCGGTCAGGCTCTCGAGGGCGCGTTCGATCCGGTGGAGGCACGTCTCGCGGCCCAGCACCACCAGCGTTTCAAACAGCGGCGGAGCCACTTTGCGCCCGCACACGGCCACGCGGATGGGCTGAAACATTTGGCCGGTTTTTACATTCAAGGCGAGCGCTCCGGCGCGTAACGCGGCATCCAAACCGTCATGCGAAAACTCCGCGGATTGAAGAATTCCGTGCGCCTGCCGCAAAACCCGCGCGGCCATGGCGAAGTCGCCCTTCTGCGGGATGAGTTCGCCCGCATCGTAGGGCGGCAGTTCAGCCGCGAAGAAGAAGTCGGCCGTGGTGGCGACGTCGCGTAGCGTCTTGATGCGCTCGCGGATCAGCGGCGCAATTTGCAGCATGCGCGCTTCGTCCGCTCCGGCGAAACCGGCCGCCTGTGCGAACGGAACCAGCTGCCGCGCGAGCTCCTCCACCGGGAGCGTGCGGATATTTTCCGCGTTGAGCCAGACCGCCTTGGGATCGAAGGGATCTTCCTCCGTGAAATTGACGGTCGAGTTCGAGCGGTTGACGCCGTCGAGCGTAAACAGATCGACAAGTTCCTCGCGCGTGAGCACCTCGCGGTCGTTTTTCGGCGACCAGCCGAGCAGGCACAAAAAGTTCACGTAGCTGTGCGCGAGAAAGCCGCCGTCCCGATACGTCGTGACGCTGACCACAGGCCCGTGCCTACGCTTCGAGAGCTTCGAGCCATCGGGTGCGATCAGCAGAGGGAGATGCGCGAATTGAGGCGGCTCCCCGCCGAGCGCCTCGAAAATGAGCACATGCTTGAAGGTGTTCGTGAGATGATCCTGCCCGCGAATCACGTGACTGATATCCATCGCGGCGTCGTCCGCGCAGGACGCCATGTGATAGGTCGGCATCCCGTTGCTGCGCAGCAGGGCGAAGTCCTCAATGTCGGCGGTGGCCTTGATCTGCTCGCCGTACACGAGGTCCTGAAACTCCACGGAGGCTCGCGATTCCCGCGGGACACGAAAGCGTAAAACGAAGGGCTCTCCGGCTTCGGCGCGGCGGTCACTCTCGGCTTGCGGCAGGTCGCGCATTTCGGGGAAGTAAAGCCACGGCCCGTCGGCATGGGACCGTTCCTCGCTTTCGGCCGAAAGCGGAGTGAAATCGCGATACGCCCATCCGCGCGCCAGAATTTCCGCGGCGGCCTGCTTATGCAAATCCAACCGGTCGGACTGACGGTAAAATTCATCCCAGCCCAGATCCAGCCAGAGCAGACCCTCGTAAATCGAATCGAGAGACGCCTGGGTGTTGCGCTCCACGTCGGTGTCGTCGATGCGCAGGATCATCGTGCCGTGGTTATGCCGGGCAAAAAGCCAGTTGAAGATGAAAGTTCTGGCGCTGCCGATGTGCAGGTAACCCGTCGGCGAAGGAGCAAAACGAACTCTAGGCATTAAAGTTTTAGGATAGCAGCGCGGCGCTTCTCTCAAGCGCCCGACACCCGGAATCTAGAGACCCGTGCGGCGCGGGGCGAAAAACTTCTGGACCAATTCGGTGCATTCGGCGCCCAGAACTCCTTCGGCCACCAGCATACGGTGATTCAACAGATCCGAATCCGCGATCCGGAACTTGCTGCGCACCGCGCCGAAGCGCAGATCCCGGGCTCCGAAGACCACCCGGCCGAGGCGCGCGGTGACGGCAGCGCCGGCGCACATCACACACGGCTCGATCGTGGCGTACAGCGTAGCCTGCTCCAGCCGGTAATTCCCAATCGCAGCCGACGCCTCCCGAATCGCCAGGATTTCAGCATGGGCCGTGGGGTCGTTCCGCTCGATGGGTGCGTTGCGTCCCCTTCCGATCACGCGATCTGCCAGAACCACGATCGCGCCGACGGGGACCTCGCCGGAGCCCTCGGCCTCACGCGCCAGATCGAGCGCCATTGCCATATATGCGTCGTCGGTCACTTGTCTTGAGGATAGCGCCACTCGGGATGCGGCGAGCGCCGTTCGCGATTGAAACGGAAAGCGATCGCGGGGTCGGGAGATCCGTCACGCAAACCTCCACATTCAAACCCCTCAGTCAAACAATGTCAGCTGCGACGATTCCGGCCAGAACTCCGGCTGAGCCTGCACCGCGGCCTCCAGCCCGTAGCGTTTGCGGACGCGCCGGACCCGCTCGCGAATCATTTCCGGGTAGGCGCCGTGCAGGAACGCGTCCTGGTCAAAACGCTCGTGATAGCGGCGCAACAGATGCGGATACTGGGCTTCCAGAAACGGGAAGAAGACCTTCTTCGCGCAATCCTTCAAAAAGACCACGTTGCCGTATAAGCCAACGGCGCCGGCGCGCGACGAGGCCTTTGCCACGGCGTCGAGCGAAGGGTCGGAATCGTTGAGCAGAGGCAGGATCGGAGCCACATTCACGATCACGCGCAAGCCCGCCGAAGCCAGCTTCCGCACCGTTGCGACGCGCAAATCCGGACGCGGAGCGAGCGGCTCCAGGCGCCGCGCGAGCTCGCGATCGAGTGTGGTGATCGTGCTGACCAGCGTCAAATAGTGGCGCCGCGAGATTTCCTGGAAAAGCCCGATATCGCGCGAGATCAGGTCGGACTTCGTGATTAGGCCGATACGAAAACCGCGCGTTTGCGCGAGCACTTCGAGAATCGAGCGGGTGAGTCTGAAGCGTCTCTCGGCGGGCTGATAGGGATCCGTAGCCGTGCCGATAGCGATCGATTCCCCGACCGGAATCCTGCGCAGTTCGGCCAGAAAAGCCGCGTCATCGAAGCGCTTTACGAAGATCTTGCGCTCGAAATCTTCGGGCTCGCGCAATTCCATGAATTCGTGCGTGTAGCGCGCATAACAGTATTGGCACCCGAATTCGCAGCCTCGATAGGGATTGATCATCCAGCGAAATGGCATCCGCGCGCTCGTGCATTTCGAAAGAAACTTCCGCGTTTCCAGTTGCCTGTAGTCCACCCGCCGCTTGGCTTCGAGCGCAGTGCTCGCCGCCGCCAGTTTCGCAATCCCGACCAGGCCGGCCACATCTTAGCTTCGCCTTTTATTCGCCTTTAGTCAAGAACCGCTCCACTAAAAAGAAACCGCGGAAGTCGGGATTATTGTTCCGTGCGCTTGCGGCTGTAAAAGAAATAGATCCCGATCCCAATCAGGAGCCACACAATGAAGCGAATCCAGGTCTCGAGCGGCAGGCTCAGCATCAGCGTGAAGCAACTTAGAATGGAGAGCGCCGGGAGGAAGGGAACCCAGGGCACCCGGAAACCGCGCGCGCGCCGGGGATGGGTTCGCCGCAGCACGATGACTCCCGCGGAAACCACGACGAAGGCGAACAAGGTTCCGATGTTGGTCAGGTCACCGAGCGTGCCGATGTCCCAAACCCCCGCGGGCAAGGCGGTGAACACGCCCGCGATCCAGGTGCTCGCGTGCGGCGTTTCGTGCTTCCAATGGACTCTCGAGAAAAGCCGCGGAAGCAGCCGGTCGCGCGACATCGCGAACCAGATGCGTGCCTGTCCGTACTGTCCCACCAGAGCGGAGCTCACCATCCCCGATAGCGCGCCCACGGTGACCACAAAACGCAGCCGGTTGTAGCCGATCATCTTTAACGCGTTGGCGACCGGAGCATCGTTGCCCAACGTGTCCCAGTGCGCGATGCCGGTCAACACCAGCGCGACCGCGGAATAGAGCAACGCGCAGGCGCCGAGCGTGATCAGGATGCCCAGCGGCATATCGCGCTGCGGATTCTTGCACTCCTCGGCGGCGGTGGAAACAGCGTCAAATCCGATGTAGGTGAAGAACACGATCGCGCTTCCCGTGAGAACCCCGGAGATCCCGTTGGGCATGAAGGGATGCCAGTTCGCCGTATCAACGGCGCGCGAGGCTCCCACGACGAACGCCAGAATCGCCCCGATTTTCACCAGCACCATCACCCCGTTCGCGGTCGCCCCCTCCCGCACGCCGCGCACCAGCAGCACGGTGAGCACCATTAACAAAACGAACGCCGGCACATTGAACCACGCTCCCGTCAATTTCCCCTCCGCGAGAATCGGGTTCGAGAGCTTCGCCGGCAGATGAATGCCGAAGACGTTATCCAGAAGATCGTTGAAGTAGGCCGAGAAGCCCACGGCCACCGCCATATTGGAAACCGCGTACTCCAGAATCAGATCCCACCCGATGACCCATGCGAAAATTTCGCCCAGGGTGGCGTATGCGTACGTGTAGGCGGAGCCGGCTACCGGAATCATCGACGCGAGCTCCGCGTAGCACAACGCGGCGAACCCGCAGGCGATCGCCACCAGAATGAACGACACGGAAATTGCGGGTCCTGCTCCAGGCCGCCCGAACGTACCCACCGCGCGCCGCCCGTCAAGCAGCAGATTGATCACGGGCGCCTTAAATATGGAGGGATAATCGAATTTAAGCCCGGCGGCGGCCGTTCCCGTGAACGTAAAAATGCCGGAGCCTATCACGATGCCGATTCCGAGCGCCACCAGACTCCACAGTCCCAGGGTTTTGCGCAGGCGCCGCGCGGGATCGTGACTCGCCGAAATAAGTTCGTCGATGGACTTCGTACGAAAAAGGCGGTGGGTTGAGCTCGAGGCCATGCTGCAAGGGCCGGTGCCGGAATCCTCAAGCTTAATGCATTCCCGGCGCTGGGTTCTGCGATCTTACAAGTTTTTTACAATCTCGGAATCGCTTCCCGCGTCACAATAGAAGGGAAGCCCCGTGAGTGGGGAAGCGCTCGCGGCGTCGCGCGACGGTACGCTGGCGGCGCAAGGTATAGCGCCCGCGCCAGAGATTGAGGAATCGTGATGCGGTTCATATTTTTCCTACCGGTCCTCCTCGGATATTTCGCTGCGTCCCCCGCGGCGGCCGCCGATCTGACGCCGCTCGAGTCTGGATACCGGCAAATGTACGATCAGCAGTTCCAGCAGGCGCACGACACATTTCGCCGCTGGCAGGCCGCGCATCCGGAAGATCCCATGGGGCCAGCTTCCGACGCCGCCGCATATCTATTCGCCGAACTGGACCGGCTCGACGTGCTTCGCTCCGAGTTTTTCGCCACCGATTCCGCCTTTCTGAACATGCACCGTCTCAGCCCCGACGGTGACGTGAAGCGCCACTTCGAGGAGGCCTTGACTCTGTCGTCCACCTTGGCGGAGCGCGAGCTCGAAACGTCGCCCGCCGATGAGAACGCTCTGTTTGCGACCGTCCTCCGCATGGGATTGCGCTCCAATTATGCGGGCCTCGTCGAACGGCACTACCTGGAGTCGATTTCTCAAATGAAGGAAGGCCGCAACGTAGCGGAGCGGCTTTTGATGAAGGATCCGGACAACTACGACGTGTATCTCGCGATCGGCGTGGAGAATTACATGCTCAGCCTGAAGGCCGCGCCCATCCGCTGGTTTCTGCGCATGGGGGGAGCCCAGACCGATAAGGCGACCGGGTTGCAGAATCTCGCTATGACGGCGGAGAAAGGTCACTACCTGCTGCCTTTCGCGCGCTTACTCCTGGCGGTCGCCGCGCTGCGCGAAATGGATCTGGTCAAGGCTCGGGAGGGGCTCGCGTGGCTGGTTTCTCAGTTCCCGGACAATCGCCTGTACAGAGAGGAGTTGGCCAAGCTCCCGTCGCGCCGTTAGCGGCTTACGAGCGCCAAAAATTTGCGATGAGAAGACCCGCGTGAGAATCGCCGCCGCTGCCAGCGCATTTCCAGAGCACTACTATCCGCAAGCCGTGTTGACCGCGGCCCTCGAACAGTTCTGGGGCGCCCGCCTGCCCACTCCCGCCCTCTTGCGCCGGCTCCACCAAAATTCCCAGGTCGACGGCCGCTACCTGTCCCTCCCGCTCCACGCGTATCCGGGCCTCAAAACGTGGGGCGAGGCGAATCGCGTGTGGATGGAAACCGCCGAGAAGATCGGCGGCGAAGCTCTGTGCCGCGCGGCAACCAAAGCCGGCGTTTCCGGACAGGACATCGACGCGCTTTTTTTTGTATCCGTCACCGGTATTTCCAGTCCTTCGATCGACGCGAAGCTGATCAACCGGCTGAAACTGAACCCCCGTCTCCGCCGCGTCCCCATCTTTGGTCTGGGCTGCGTTGCCGGAGCCGCGGGAATCTCGCAGGCTGCCGATTATGTTCGCGCCTATCCCGATCGCCTGGCCGCGCTCGTCTCGGTGGAGCTCTGCTCGCTCACGCTGCAGCATGACGATTTGTCGATGGCCAACCTGATTTCCTCCGGGTTGTTTGGAGACGGAGCCGCGGCCGTGCTTGTCGCCGGGGCCGAACGCCAACTTCCCGGACCTGAAATCGTGGCCACGCAGTCGGTCTTTTACCCTGATACCGAGCGCGTCATGGGCTGGGATATCAGCGAGCGCGGCTTCCAGATCGTGCTCGCGCCGGAGGTTCCGCGAGTGATCCGGGAGCACCTTCGCGCCGATGCCGACGCGTTTCTCGCCGGGCATGGACTCACGCGCGCCGATATCGGCTGCTGGGTGCTGCACACCGGAGGGCCGCGTGTGCTCGAAGCAACGCAACAGGCGCTCGAACTCGATCGCGACCAGACCTCCGCCTCCTGGGATTGCCTGCGGCGGGTGGGAAATCTTTCTTCGGCGTCAGTGCTCGTCGTGCTCGACGAGATCATGACGCATCGCGCCCCGCCCGCGGGCACCTGGAGCGTGCTCGCTGCGATGGGACCCGGCTTCTGCTCTGAACTGGTCCTTTTGCGGTGGTGAAGCCGCCGCGTGCGTAAGGCGGACGCGGCCGCGCCCGCCTTGCCCGGTACCGATTCGCGGGATCTAGCGCTTACGCTGGCCCTTCGCCATCTTCTTCACTTTGCGCTTCTGCGATCCGCGCGCGACATCGGCGGCGCGTGGACCCACCGGCGCGGCCTTCTTGCGGGCGGTGCGCTTCAGCTTCTTACGTTCTGTTCTATCGGAAACGTGTTTAGTATTCATTCAACCTTGATCCCTGCGTATTTAGCGATTAATTTTTTTAACCCGTAGTTCGGGAAGCTCACCGTGATCTTGGCGTCTTCGCCCGTTCCTTCCAGGCGCAAAACCGTTCCACGGCCGTACTTCGCGTGCTCCACCGTCGAACCCGGGCCGAATTTCCGCGCCTTCGCCGCCGGACCCGTTCCGCCCGGCCGCGCCGCCTGTGGACCCGTGGCCCCTGGCGAAACAGCCCGGGGTTGGGCCGCTCCCCCCGCTGGACTTCCCCACGCCAGCGATCCTTGCGAAGGCCCCGTGCCTTGCCCCGGCATCGCCGCGGAAGCCTTCGGCGCAGCATTTGCCGCCGGTTGCGCCCCGCTTTCGAAAAACTGCCGGATGCTGTCGACTGAGTTATAAGTCTTTCCAGTATAAAGGTTCCGGCGAGCCGTTTCGCGGACCTCCCGGCGCTCCGCATAGAGATCGACGCCCCGGCCATAGCTCGGCTGTTGGTTATATGTGGGGCGCAACGCGTCCACCAGCGCGGAGGGAACTTCCCGCAGGAATCGCGAGGCGATCGATGGCTCCGGCGCTCCGCCGCCGAAGCGCCGCCGGTAGCGGGCCCAGCTTAAATACAATCTTTGTTCCGCGCGCGTCATGCCGACGTAGCACAGCCGCCGCTCCTCTTCCATCGCGCTTTCGGAATCGAGCGACCGGCTGTGCGGAAACAAGCCCTCTTCAAGGCCGGCGATGAAGACTACCGGAAATTCGAGGCCCTTCGCGTTGTGCATGGTGAGCAGCGAAACGGGAGCGCGCTCATCGGCCGAATCCGCATCGGCCACCAGCGCCGCGTGGTCCAGAAAATCGCGCACGCTTTCGCCGCGCTCGCTTGCGTCGGCGGCGGCGTTGAGCAATTCTTCCAGGTTCGCCAGGCGGCTCCGCGCTTCGTCTGTATCCTCTTCCTCGAGCATCTTGCGGTATCCGGTGCGCTCGAGCAGATCCGTCAGCGTCGCCGAAAGCGGTTGCGTGTCCACCTGACCGGCCAGCTCCGTCATCATGCGGTAGAAGGCCGCGAGCGCGGCTTCCGCGCGGGCGGTAAAGAACCGCTCGCTCCAGCATCCGGCCGAGGGCGGTCCACAGGGAAAGCTCGTGCTGCAGGGCGTACTGTTCCACCTGCTCGATGGTCGTGCGTCCAATGCCGCGCGCCGGCGTGTTGATGATCCGCAACAGCCCGATGGAATCGTGCGGGCTGACCAGGACCTTGAGATACGCCAGCAGATCGCGCACCTCGGCGCGCTGATAGAAACTAAATCCGCCGACCACGATGTACTTGCGCCCGTAGCGCCGCAGAGCCTCTTCAATCTGCCGCGACTGCGAATTGGTGCGGTAGAGGACGGCGATGTGCAGGCGCGGATCGCGTGCAAACAGCGTCTCGATCGTATCGGCGATCCATAGCGCTTCGTTCTCCGCGTCCGGCGCTTCGTAGAGCGTGATTTTTTCGCCGGCTCCCGCCTCCGTCCACAGCCACTTGCCGATGCGCTCGGTGTTTTGCGATACCACCGCGCTCGCCGCTTCCAGAATGTTCTTCGTCGAGCGATAATTCTGCTCCAGCCGGATGGTTTTCGCGCCCGGGAAATCGCGCTCGAAATCCAGGATGTTGCGAATGTTCGCGCCGCGCCAGCTATAAATCGACTGATCCTCGTCGCCCACCACGGCAACGTTGCCGCGATCGCCCGTCAGCAGGCGCATCAGATCGTACTGCGTCCGGTTGGTGTCCTGATATTCGTCCACCATCAGGAATTCGTAGCGGCGATTCAGGCGCTCCCGCGTCGCCGTATCGTGCCGCAAAAGATTCACGGCCTGCAGCAGCAGGTCGTCGAAATCCAGCGCATTCGATTCGCGCAGGCGCGCTTCGTAGCGTTCGTACACAGTGGCCAGGCGCGTCGTGATCGGATCACTCGCGGCGCGCGCCATCTCTTCCGGGGATTGCTTATGGCTTTTCGCGTGGCTGATCCTCGACAGCGCCGCGCGATGCTGCATGAACTTATCATCCAGCCCGAGCCCTTTGTACACGGACTTCAGAATCGCGAGCTGGTCGTCGTCGTCGTAGATGCTGAACAACGTAGTGAATCCAGGGCGTACCTGGGCGAGCGGGCGCCTTCCCGCCGGAGCAGTCGGACGCAGAAGGAGTGAAACGTAGCCACCGTCGGCAGTTCGCTCGCGTCGGGCGTCTTCCCCAGTGCCTGGCGCGCCTCCGGACCAGTTGCCAGCGTTCGCACCCTATCCCGCATCTCGCCGGCCGCTTTATTCGTGAATGTGACGGCCAGTACGGCCCAGCCCGGAACCCTGTGGGCCGTCATCAGATGGGCGATCCGGTGGGTGATGACCCTGGTTTTGCCGCTTCCGGCCCCGGCCAGGACCAGCAGCGGTCCTTCCGTATGCTCCACCGCTTCCCGCTGGCGCGGGTTCAGGCCCTCAAGAAAACTCATTCCGGTACCCGATTTTAGCATGGGCATAAAACGGTCCCATCATTTCAATAATTTAATGAACAATTGAAGGACCGCGCGGATTGAAGCTCATAACTCATTCGATAAACGGCAGTTCCAGGAATATTGCAGCGTTTCCCGGGCACGCCGGGGAAGCCCGCAGAGCCGCGCTCAGGACGAAGCCGATCGCTCGCTGGAAACCCATGAGACCCTCTGGAAACCCATGAGAAAAGAAAGGAAAATAAGCTCCTTCGCGCAGCCCTGAGATCATTTTTCGAGACCAATGGGGCGCTTCCCCGTCCCGAGCTGTTGTAACCTGACAAGGTAAGCGTGCGCCTCTACTGGTGGAACAACTTGGAAATGGCCACCGTATGTGATCCGCGATGCGGACGGTGGTGGTCGTGCTGATTGAATTTGAGGTCATCGAGCGTGCTCGTAAGGGTGATGACGTAGCATTCAATCAGGTTGTGGTGGCCTACCGGAAGCGGATTCTGGGGACCATTGCACGGCTGATTGGGCGTCCGGAGGACGTCGAGGATGTGGGGCAGGAGGTGTTTCTGCGCCTCTATTACTCCCTCGACCAGTTGCGGACGGCGGAGGTTTTTGAGCCGTGGTTGTACCGTTTGACGGTGAACGCGGCGTATGATTATATGCGCCGGCAGCGGCGCCGGCGGGAAAGCCGGATGTCGGACCTCAGCGAGCAACAGGTGATGATGGCCGATGCGTCGGCTGGGGGCAAAGAGAGACAGGAAGAAGTCCGGCGCACGGGGATTCGCGAATTTGTGCAATCCTTACTGGGCGAGGTATCGGAAGAGGACCGGGCGCTGCTGATTTTGAAGGAAGTAGAGGGCTTATCGTTGAAGGAGCTGGAACAGATCTATAAGGTGAATGAAAATGCCTTGAAGGTCCGCTTGTTCCGGGCTCGCCAGCGCGTTTTGAAGGCGTATGAAGCGGGACAGGTCGCCGCGGACTCTAATGAGTAGCGTGGGGGTATAGAATGGAGCACATGGAGCGCCAGCTCGGGCCGCTGTGGGAGAAATATCGGACCGCTTGTCCCGATCCCGAACCCAGCCCCGAATTCATGCCGGAGCTGTGGCAGAAGATCGAAGCGCGCCGCCAGGCCGCCGTATCGCTGCTGTTCCGCCGCTGGGCCGAGGTGTGCGTGATGGCCGCCGTGGCGCTCGCGCTGCTGGTTTCGACGTTGCTGGTCCCCCACTCGCTGCGTCTGCCGGTCTACCAGTCCACCTACCTTGATGTTCTGGCCGCCGCGGATTCGAGCGAAGACGCTATGGTGCTGCCCTACGGAGACGTGAAATGAAGTTCTCCCGCTGGACCATCGCGTTGTACGTCGGACTGGTTTTCGCCAGCGGCGTCGTGGTCGGCGCGTTTGGACATCGCTTTGTCGACGTGGCCGCGGTGAGCGCGAATGCCCGCCGGAATCCTGAAGAATTTCGCAAGCGCTTTACCGCGGAGATGAAGTCGCGGTTGAACATGACGAACGAGCAGATGACCACGCTCAACAGCGTGCTCGACAGCACACGCGTGGAGTTCCGCACCACGCGCGACAGCATTGAACCGGCGCTCGCCAACATCCGGGAGCAGCAGCATCAGCGCATTCTCGCGATCCTGAAGCCGGCGCAACGCGCCGAGTACGAAAAAATGCGCAAGGAGCGGGAAGCCCAAAACCCCCCGCCCGCCCGTTAAGCACCCGCCCTTTCCCACAGATTATTTGCCCGGTGCGGCGGCCTTTAGGCTGCGGCCGGCTCTCAGCCGGCCTCTGATTCCGCAACAAGGAAAAGCCGGACCAAGGGTCCGGCGCGGGGCCTGCCCACACTGACTCGACACCCCCTGGCTCACCCCAATCGCTCCGTGAGTTTTCTTTGATGACGCTCACGCGTCTGTTTGAGTCGACGCTCACGCGTCGTGGCGGGCAGGCTACCGAATCGCTCCCGGGCGGCCGATAAAAGCCTATGACGAGTCAGCAGCCGGCCCTGCACGCGGCCGCGCTCGATGCGCCGGAAAGTCACGCGGAAACGCGCGACGGCCGGCCGAAGCGCTCGCGTCTCGTTTACGGCGCGCTGCTTGGGCTCGCGCTGTTTTTCATTCACCAATCCGGCACCCTCTCCGCCGTTCTCCAGCCTCCGCCCGGCTACGAGCCCGCATGGGGCATACGAAATCTGGATTTGCCGCAATATCTCACCTGGATCACGGCCGCGCGCTCCAGGCTCCTGATACCGGATTATCACGCACCGTGGATCACCGAACCCGCGTTGTTCCAGCCGCTCTTCATCGCAGCCAGTTGGATCCCCTTGCCTCCGTTAGCCGCCTATTACGTGCTGAGCGCGCTCGCCTACATGGGCGCTGGCGCCGCGCTGCTCTACGCTGTAACCGCTTTCTGTCCCGGCCTGGAAATGTATGCATTGCTTGCATCCGCCTGCGCCGTTCCGCTCGGCATGCTGTGCGTAGCAATGGCCAAAATGTTTCACTCGCCGATTTTCATCCTGTGGGGGCTGCTCGGGATGATCGATTATTCCTACAACAGCGCGGACGGACTTTTCCGCGGAGGCCAGGCGTCATCCCTCACGTTAAGCGTGGGGACCGCTCTGGTGCTCCTGTTTATGGGACTCCTCGCGAACTTCGTGCGAATCGTGTCAGCGCCGCGTCAGGAAACCCCAGCGCCGCGTCAGGAAACAAATTCGCGCCGGCTCGCGCTCGTCCTCGCCGCTGTCAGTTTTGCGGCGGCTCTTCTGCATCCGTTTGAAGTCTTCGTGACAATTGCGGCCTCGGCGCTTCCCTTGCGCCAGTGCGGCCGGATGAAGGTATGGTGCGGAGTGACGGCCGCCGGTCTGCTGGGCCTCGCGCCTTACCTTGCCGCGAGCTCCCGGGCCCTCTGGCTGCGCGACGTGGCGGGATCGATGCCGGATGTGATGTACCCTTTCTGGATCCCCGAGAACTTCGGGATCGTTTTTTTTCTACTCGCTTACTTTCTCTTGATCCGCTTTCGCATGGACGACCCGGGCGACCGTCTCCTGCAGTCCTGGTTCCTGGCTACGATCGCCCTCGCGTTAATCCCGAAGTTCACCATGGCCTCCCATCTATTCGATGGCTTCGCCTACTGCGTTGGCTTCCTTCTGGTCAGGCGTCTGGCGGTGGATCGCAAACTATTGCCCGCGATTCTGCGGCACCGGCGCGCGGTCACCGGGATTGTGGGCGCGGGCGTCGCGTTCATCGCCTTCTCTCTTTTTGTTCTGTATCAGCAGGTCTGGAAGGACGGACGGCGGGCCGATCCGGAATGGCTCCTCAGCGCCGTCCGGCCTGTTTCAGAGAGACCCTTACTCGAATGGCTCCGCACCCACGCGACAACGGACGAGCTGGTGCTCAGTCCGCCCGACCTCGCGCCGTGGATCGCAACCGTGCCCCTCACGAGCTTCGCCAGCCACGATGTTTTCGGAATCACGTTTGCCGATCAGTTGAAGCTCGCCAGTGCTTTTTTTTCAGGCGAAGATGTGAACGGTCCGCTGATCGAGAGTTACGGAGTGCGCCTGGCCGTCGTGCCTTCAACCAGTCCTGCGATCACGAGGCTGCCGGCGTCGTCCTACCGCGCGAGCATTGGAAGTTGGCGAATCTACGAATTTCCAGACGCGCGGATGAAGCCCTATCCAGGGCTCTCGCATCTGAAGCCGGAACTCGCTCCACCGCTACGCGTTCGAATCCTCGAATGGCTGGAGCATCTGCATTAGGAGCCAGCATCTGCATTAGCAGCCGGCATCTGCATTTAGCAGACAGACACGAAGGCGGTATTGCGGCTTGAAGATCCGCTGAAAATGTTGGAAGCGCGGGGCTAGGCGACGGGCTGCGGCTTCTTTTTTGCCGCTGCCTTGGCCGCGGCATCGGCCGCTTGGGCCTCGCGAACCTTGGCGTATTTCTTTTGGAAACGGTCGACGCGACCCTCGGTGTCGATCAGTTTCTGTTTGCCGGTGAAAAACGGATGGCAGCTGGAACAGATTTCCACGCGGATATCGCCCTTATGAGCGGAACGCGTTTGGAACTTGTGTCCGCAGGCGCAAATCACATTCACTTCTTCGTAAGCAGGGTGGATTCCGGGTTTCATGGCGTGGCTCGTACTTTCTTGGGAAATTTAATATTACCACACCGGCCGGGCGGCCAGAAAAGAGAGCGTTGGAAAAACAATCTGCGTCAAGAAACCCCGCCCGAACACAAGGCTCGAACGGGGCTCCCGCTACTTACTCAGTCTCGCGTGATGGGCGTTGTCCAATCGAACAGCGGCCTCGTCACTGTTTACGAAACCTGAACATTTGGAGGTCGACCTGAGGGTCGAGCGCACCTGCCTGTCCGGGCGATGCGTTCTAAGAGTCGGCCACCTCACGCGTGGTTAGAGTGCCGTAGATACTACTACCTTCTTTTGTCATTCGACTGGACCACCTCCTTCCTCAGTGATGAATTCATCATAATCGCGATACGCCGGTTGAGTCAATCCCTAATTAAAACAAAACTTCCAAGAAATGTTGTTGTCACATCCGCGCGCGATGCCGCTCTAAAAATCTTCGACGGTCATCGATAATAAAAGGCAATGGGAAACGTGCATAACGATCGGATTGCGGTTTTTGGCGGGGGCGGACAGTTGGGGACGGAGCTTACCGCGGAGTTGAGCAAGCGTGGCTTTGAAGTCACCGCATTCGCGCGCGCGGATCTCGATATCACGGACGTGGCGGACGTGGAGCGGAAGCTGGTGCACCTCGACCCCGGCGTGGTGGTCAACGCGTCGGCCTACAATCAGGTGGACGTGGCGGAGAAGGAGCCCCAGGCGGCTTATGTGGTGAACGGCCTGGCCGTGCGCAATATGGCGCTCGTGTGCAGGCAGATCGATGCGCGGCTGGTACATTTTTCCACCGACTATGTCTTTGACGGGCTCGCGGGCCGCGCCTACACGGAGCAGGATGTTCCGCGCCCGCTTGGCGCCTATGCGGTATCGAAGCTCGCGGGAGAGCTTTACGCGCGCGCCTATCTCGACAACGCCCTGGTGATCCGGACCTCCGGAGTATACGGTCCGGCCGGGATCGCGACCGCGCGGGGCAACTTCGTGGAGATGATGTTGCGCCTGGCCGCCAAAGGCGAGCCCATTCGCGTGGTGGAGGATCACATCGCCTCACCCACCTACGCTCCAGCGCTCGCCTCGCGCACCGCGGATTTGGTGGAGCGTGGCGCGCAGGGTCTTTTCCACATCGCCGGGGGCGCGCCCATTTCGTGGTTCGATTGGGCGGTGAAGATTTTCGCCGCGGCCGGATTAAATCCCACGCTCAAGCCCACCAATGAGAGGGAGTTTCGTACCGCGGCGCGGCGTCCTAAATATTCCGCTCTCTCGAACGCGAAGATGGAAATGTTGGGCCTCGCGCCCATGCCGGCCCTCGATGAAGCGATCGGATTGTACATGCTCGCGCGCAATCGCAAGACGTCCGCTCTCTCTTCCTGAAGCGCGCGGCTTTTTTATTGACTCCAATTTGCCCTTCTGTTACTTTTGAGCCACCGGACTCATATACAGGAGAACCTCGTGAGACATCGCACTCTAATCGCGATTGCTATTTTTGCCGCGGCTATGCCCGTGCTCGCGGCGAGCTGCGCTCCGTACGCTACGGTGGGGAACCAATGCGCTACCACTGTGAATCTAGGATGGGCAACCGCGGGGCTCGGCAACGATAGCATCGTCGGCGTAGGCGTTCCGAACACAATCAGCGCGCCCGTCACCTACGCGTTGACCCAGTTGAATTCCAGCCTCGGCGCTTCCTACACCGGCTTTTTCGGAGTCATGGCCTCGATCGACGGCGCCGCACCGCAACTCTATACGCTCGCCAATTCATCTCCCACGCTCTTGTTGCCCGGTCAAGGCTTCATCATTCAGGCCACGCAGATCTGTTTCGATCCGACCTGCACTTCGCCGCCGCCGGCCGGCGCCGTCTCCAACATGTTCAGCTTGCAATATGAGGTGTTGGGCGCAAGCGCCGCCGATATGGCCAAGCTGTTCACTCCGCTCCTGACCGTGCGATTCCTGGGAACGAGCAACGGCGTCACCTACGTCACCGACGAAGAGCAGGAGCTTGGCGTCGTCGGCACGCCAACCAAGATGAACTTCGGCGTCGCCAGCGTGAATGAAGCAGCCACACCGCTCAACCGTTACGTTTACAACTCCAGCGGTCAGTTGACCCTGCCCTTCGACGCGTTCTCGGTGACCAATCCTTCGACGACCCAATCGATTACCGGAACCGTGACCTTGTACGACTACAACAACAACATGGTGGCGCAGGCGACCATCCCCGCCATTCCACCCTTAGGCGCGATTGGAGATCTATTGTTCGGACGAACGCCGGGCGACGTCCTGGGATTGTTTCCGTCGAGCACGGTGCTTCCGGGAGCCGATGCAAGCGGCGTCTTCCACGGTGTGCTGCTTGCGACGTTCAGCGGACCGGCCATTTTCCTGGCGCAGGAATATAACGGCAACGCGATGCTGAATCTGGTGATCTTCTAAGGAAGAAAATATGAAACTGCGAATCTTATCCGTCCTCTTTAGTGTCATCACCTTCGTAGCAGCCGTCACTTTCGCAGCCGGCCCCGTGTTCGCCGCGCCGAGCTGCGGTAGCTATCAGGTCGTGGGATCGCAGTGCGCCACCACGGTCCTGCTCGCGTGGGGAACGGCCGGCGGCACGATGTCGAACGGTAATGTGGTCAATGGAACCGACAGCCTGATCACGTTTTTTATCCCTCCGACGGTGAGCGCGTCCGTGACGTATCAGCTCATCCAATTGAATTCGAGCCTGGGCGCGGAATACGGCGGCTTTTTCGGGACGTTCGGTTCTTTTCTAGGAGGCACGCCCAAGGTTCAGACCGCGTCGAACTCGCCGGCCCTTACCGGGGCCCCCGGAAATGGCGCGATCCTGCACATCACCAACGTATGCTTCGATCCGACATGCACGGCCGCACCGCCCGCGGGCGCGGTCTCGGACATGTTCAGCGCGGAATTTCAGGTTCTGGCCGCGAGCGGAGCGGATCTGGATATTTTGGTCCCGCCGCTCCTGACCGTGCGTTTCCTGACCAACGGCGTCGTGGTGGATGAAGAGCAGGAAACCGCGAGCGCGCCCTCCACCCGCACGCAATTCGTGGTCGATAGCCTTGCCGAAGGGGCCACCGCCGCCAACCGCTACGTGTACACCAATGCGTCGGCCGGCTCCGTAGTCACCGCGCCGTTTGTCGCGTTCTCGGTCACGAATCCATCTCCGTCCCAAACGGTCACCGGGACCCTCACCTTGTACGGCACTGACGGCACCACGATCTCGACCGTGCAACTTCCGTCCATCCCGCCTTTGGGCGCGATTGGATATCTTTTGGTCGGCCGCTTCCCGGGCGACACGCTGGGGCTATTTCCATCCAGCACCGTGCTCCCTGATCCGACCAACTCGGGAACCTATCACGGAGCGCTCTTCGTGCAATTCAGCGGGCCCGCCGTGTTTCTGGCGCAGGAATACAACGGGAACGCGATGCTCAATCTGGTCGTGTTCTAACCGGCGCTCTTTTAGAAGTCGATGAAGTCGCCTTCGTGGAGATTGTTCTTCGCGGCGGCGCCCGCGTTCATTTCGAGCACGAACATCGCCGGTTGATTCCCTCCGTACTTCGGGCAATCGCTCGCTTTGGTCGTGCACGGCGGCACATTCGCGGCGATCTCCACGATCTTGTGTTGGTGATCCATCCAGATCATGTCCAGAGGGATTTTCGTCTGGTACATCCAATAGCTGTACTTGTCCGGTTTGGCGTACACAAAGAGCATTCCATGATCGGCGGGCAGGGACTCGCGATACATCAAGCCGCGCATCAGTTCGAACTCCTGCCGGACCGTCTCGGCGACGATATGCGTTCCGTTCGGGAGGATCACCGGCGTCAGATTGACGTCGTTGTCCGGGCTCTCGTGCCCGCAGCCCGCTAAAACCGCCGCCGCCAGCATCGCGACGCAGGCGATTCGCGCGGAAGGAGACGTCCTGCGGGAAGACAAAACTTTGGAACGGGACCGGATCGAAAAAGGCCTGGACAAAAACCACATTGTCTTAGAATAAACTCTCTGCGAACCCGATCGGCGTTCCGCAGCGTTGCTTCTTTAAAAGAGCTTGTAAAATAAGGTTTGGCCCCTTTTCTGAAACGTGTGCGGCTCACGCTCGAAATGATCAAGTTCGAGCACTCCGTATTCGCGCTCCCGTTCGCCCTCACCGGAGCGCTCCTGGCTTGGCGCGACGCGGGATTCCCGCGCGAAGGCTTGTGGTCCAAGTTGATGTGGATTGTGATCGCGATGGTCGGCGCGCGTTCGGTCGCCATGGCTTTCAATCGCGTGCTGGACGCCGACGTGGACGCGCTGAATCCTCGGACGAAGTCGCGCCATCTGCCCGCCGGTCTCCTCTCTCGCGCATTCACCTGGGGATTTATCGCATTCTGGTGCCTGGTATTCGCCTTCGCGGCCGGCAAGCTGAATCCGCTTTGCCTGATGCTCGCGCCCGTGGCGCTCGGCGATCGTGATGTTCTATTCCTTCACCAAGCGCTTTACCTCGATGTCTCATCTGGTGCTTGGATTCTCGCTCGGGATCGCTCCGGCCGCCGCCTGGATCGCCATGCGCGGCAGCGCTGGATCCCCGGATCTTGTGGCTGACCGCGGCGGTTACCTTATGGACTGCCGGTTTCGACATCATTTATTCCTGCCAGGATTTCGAGTTCGATACCGAAGCCGGCCTGTTCAGCCTCCCGCGGCGCATCGGAATCGCCGGAGCTCTGTGGATTTCGCGCGCGCTGCATGTGGGAATGATGCTGTCGCTCCTGGCACTCGGAATCTCGTTTCGTTTGGGAGCGGTAGCCTGGGTGGGCGTCGCCGCCGTGGGCGGATTGCTTCTCTGGGAGCACCGCCTGGTGCGCGCCGGGGATCTTTCCCGCATCGACGCCGCCTTTTTCACGATGAACGGTTACGTCAGCGTGATATTCTTTGTGTTTTGGGCTTTCGATATCCTTCTGACCCGTTCCGGCTTCGGAGCGGGCCGATAAGTTGGTTCGCACATGACACCCGTATTTGAAGACGCCCGGCTCCTGCCCGTCCGCGATAAGATCGAGGCCCGCGAGCGCCTCGATTTCGACGATTGCGTTATGCTGTACCGTACGCATGATCTTCTGGGCGTCGGCTGGCTCGCAAACCGCGTCCGGGAGCGCCTGCATGGCGACAAAACGTTTTTCAACGTGAACCGCCATATCAATCCGACCGATGTGTGCGTCGCCAGTTGCAAGCTGTGCGCTTTCGGGAAGAAAGCGCGCGATCCCAAGGCGTACACCATGTCGCTCGACGAAGTGTGGGAGCGCGCCGGACACGGCTATACCGAAGCCGTCACCGAATTCCACATCGTCGGCGGCCTGCATCCGGAGCTGACGCTCGATTGGTATTGCGAGATGCTGCGCGGCTTGAAGCAGCGCTTTCCGCAGGTACACTTGAAGGCCTTCACCATGGTGGAGATCGGCTACTTCGCGCAACGAACCAAGCTTTCGCACCGCGAAGTGCTGACACGTTTGAAGGACGCGGGCATGGATTCCATGCCGGGCGGAGGCGCGGAGATTTTTTCCGACCGCGTGCGGCGTATCATCTGCGATCACAAAATCTCGGGCGATGAATGGCTGAACGTCGCCCGCCTGGCCCATCAGCTTGGTCTGCATTCCAACTGCACCATGCTCTACGGCCACATCGAAACCGAGGAGGACCGAGCCGATCACCTCCTGAAACTGCGCGCCCTGCAGGACGACACGCACGGCTTCCAGACCTTTATCCCGCTGGCGTTCCACCCGGAACATACCGCGCTGCACCATCTCCCGAAGACCAGCGGGTTCGACGACATCCGCGAGATCGCGGTCTCGCGGCTCGCGCTCGACAATATCCCCCACATCAAGGCCTACTGGGTGATGATGACCCCGCAGGTCGCGCAAATCGCGCTCCGTTTCGGCGCTGATGATCTGGATGGAACCGTGGTCGAGGAAAAGATTTATCGCGACGCGGGCGGCGCGACCAGCGGCAATCTGCGCCGCGGCGAGCTCCTGCGCCTGATCCGTGAAGCGGGCCGTGAACCGGTGGAACGCGACACGCTCTATCGTCCGGTCGAGCGCACGGAGAACGTGTTCACGGTTCTCGTCTAAGCCTCGCGCCGCGCCGTTTTTCCGCATGCGTCCGGACTTCTGGTGTAGAATCGCCTCGGTGCTTCAAAAATCCATCTTTTTCGCGGCAGCCTTCGCGAGCACGATCGTGCCACTCAGCGCCCAGCCGGCGCCCGAATCGAGCGCCACGATCTTTGAAGGCGCTCGGGTGATTTATGACGCCCGGCGCGCTCCCATCGAAGATGGAGCCTTCGTCGTCGATAACGGTAAGATCGTCGCGGTCGGCAAGCGCGGTGCGATCCGGGCTCCCGAGGGAGCCGAGCACGTCGATCTCACCGGTAAAACCGTTATCCCCGCGCTGATCGATGCCCATATTCACATCGGGTATCAGAAAGGCGCGACGTATTCGGCGGACAACTATACGCGCGAGAATCTCGTCGATCATCTGCACCGTTACGAATACGCGGGCGTCGGGGCCGTCATGTCGCTCGGAACCGATCCCGGGAGCGTTCCGTTTCAGTTGCGTTCGGAGCAGGAACGCAACGGAGGGGTTTTGTTCCGTTGGGCCGGACGCGGGATTGCGGCCCCCAACGCCGGTCCTGGCGATCCCGCGTTGAAACCGTCCGCCTACGGCGTCACCACGGAAGAAGAAGCCCGTGCCGCGGTGCGAACGGAAATCGCGCGCCACGCGGATTTCATCAAGATCTGGGTGGACGACCGGAACGGGACCGTGAAGAAGTTGAGTCCCGCTCTGTATCGCGCCGTTATCGACGAAGCGCATCAGCACCAGACGCGCGTCATCGCCCACGTCTTTTATTTGGATGACGCGAAAGATCTGCTCCGCGCCGGGGTCGACGGATTCGCCCATTTGGTTCGCGATCGGGAGCTCGATCCCGAAGCGATCGCGCTGATCCGCGAGCGGAAAGTTTTGATCATGCCGAATCTCGGGCTCGCGGAAAGCCGCACCTATCCGGAGCCTCCCGCATGGCTCGACGATCCGCTGCTGAAAGAGGTCGCCCCGGCGGCGGAGATCGCGCGGTTCCGCTCGGCCTACGCGGGCCGTTCCGCCCAGGCCGTGAAAGCCGCTCAGGAAACCTATCGCATCATGGAGAAGAATCTGACGGCGCTGAACGCCGCGGGAGCCGTGATTGGGTTTGGAACGGACGCCGGCGCCGTGCCGGATTACTTTTACGCCTACACGGCGCATCACGAAATGCAGTTGATGGTTCGCGCCGGAATGACCACGGCGCAGGCCCTCACCGCAGCCACCGTCACCAACGCGGCGTTCCTGCGGATGCCCGACCACGGCACGCTGGAACGTGCCCATAGCGCGGATTTCCTCGTTCTAAACGGCAATCCGCTGGAGGACATCGCGAACACAGAGAAGATCGACGCCGTCTATCTGCGAGGCCGCAAGGTGGATCGCACGGCGCTGCGCAATGCATTTCTAAAATGAGCCCAATCTTTTTTAACAACGTCAGGACACCACAAATTGGCCGATAAAGTCATCATTTCCTGCGCCATCACCGGCAGCATCCACACGCCGACCATGTCGCCGTATTTGCCGCTGACGCCCGATCAAATCGCCACCCAGGCGATCGAAGCCGCCGAGGCGGGAGCCGCCATCCTGCACCTGCACGCGCGCGATCCGGTCGACGGGCATCCCACGCCGGACCCCCAGGTGTTCCTTCAATTTCTGCCGCGCATAAAGGCGGCGACCAACGCCGTGATCAACATCACAACGGGCGGCGCTGTGCAGATGACCGTGGAGGAGCGCATGCGCGCCGCGTTGCACGTCAAGCCCGAAATGTCTTCGCTCAACATGGGCTCCATGAATTTCGCGATGCACCGTTCCATCAAACGCTATAAGGAATGGAAGTACGAATGGGAGCTGCCCTACCTGACTCGCTCGGAGGGCGCGATTTTCCCCAACACGTTTGTCGATATCAAGCGCATCCTGAAGGATCTCGGCGAAGGCTGCGGCACGCGTTTCGAATTCGAATGCTACGATCTCGGGCATCTTTATAACCTCGCCTATCTGCTCGACGAAGGGCTGGTGAAACCTCCTCTCTATGTGCAGAGCATTTTCGGAATCCTGGGCGGCATGGGGGTCGATCCCGAAAACGTGATGTTTATGCGCAACACCGCGGACCGGCTCTTGGGGCGCGCGAATTATCATTGGTCGGTTCTGGGCGCGGGGCGTCATCAAATGTCGCTGGTCACGATGGGAGCGATTCTCGGCGGCAATGTGCGCGTGGGATTAGAGGACAGCGTGTATCTGGGCAAGGGCCAGCTTGCAAAAACGAATGCCGAGCAGGTGCGCAAAATTCGTGGAATTCTGGAGGCGCTTTCGTTCGAAATCGCGACGCCCGATGACGTGCGTGCCATGCTCCGTCTAAAAGGTCCGGATCGCGTCGCGTTCTAGGGCCAGTTTGTATTGTCGCGGAATTTGTATGGTCGGGCAGGCCCTCGGCCTGCGCCAGACCCTCGATCCGGCTCTTGTTCGTCGGAATTCCAGGCCGGTTAAAAGCCGGCCGCAGCCTGAAGGCGGTCCACCCTGAGAGGCCGCCCACTAGGACGTCTCCCCCGATGTCTCAATGACCCTGCGCCCTTCGACGCGATAGCGCCCGGAAACCACCAGTTCGATCGCCTCGGCATAGGTGCGATGCTCTTCCGTGAGGATGCGCTTTGAGAGCGACTCCACGGTGTCGTCACCGTCTACAGGAACCACCGCCTGCTTTACGATCGGTCCGGAATCCAGCCCTTCGTCCACGAAATGCACGGTGCATCCCGAATACTTCACGCCGTATTCCAGCGCCTGATGCTGCGCATCCAGACCAGGGAACGCCGGCAGCAGCGAAGGATGGATATTCAGAATGCGCATCGGAAAACTACGGATAAAATAACCGCTGAGAAGGCGCATGTACCCGGCAAGGCACACCAGGTCGACGCGATTCGCTTCGAGCTCGCTCACCAGTTGCCGGTCGTAGATTTCACGATCCAGACCGCGCGAGGGGAGGATCCGCGCGTTCAATCCGAGCGCCTCCGCCGCCTGAATCCCCGGCGCCTCCGGACGATTCGAAATGACTACCGCGATCTCCGCGTGCAGCCGGCCGCCGGTAATCGCCTGCGCGATCGCGAGAAAGTTGGACCCCCGTCCGCTCAACAGAATTCCCAGGCGTTTCGTCACGGGAGTTATTCGTAGATCACGCGCTCGCCATGTGTCCGGATCACGCCGCCGATCGGATACCACGTCTCCTTCATCCGATCGAGGATGCGCCCGGCTTCCACCAGTTTCCTCGGAGAGACGACAAAAATCATTCCGATGCCGAGGTTGAACGTGCGCCGCCAGTCCTGCTCAGGAATGCGCCCCACCTTGCGCAGGATTTCGAAGATCGGCAGCACGGGCCACGATCCGAGATCGATCCGTACACCAAGCCCGGGCGGAAGAATGCGCGGAGTGTTGTCCGTGATGCCGCCGCCGGTGATGTGCGCGGCTCCTTTCAAAATCCCGGCGAGATGGAGCGCGCGCAGAGGCTTTAAATAACTGCGATGCAGCTTGAGGAGCTCGTCGGCGATGGTTGTTTCCAGCTCCTCGAGCCGCGTGTCGGGCGCGAGACCGGCCACGTCGAACAGAAGTTTTCGTGCCAGCGAATATCCGTTCGTATGAAGGCCCGTCGAAGGCAGCCCGATGAGCACGTCGCCCGATCGAATCTGGGCCCCGGTCAGCATGCGCCGACGCTCCACCGCCCCTACGATGAACCCCGCCAGATCGTACTCGCCGGGGGCATAGAACCCCGGCATCTCCGCCGTTTCGCCGCCGATCAGAGCGCAGTGGTTCGCACGGCACCCGCGCGCGATCCCCGCGACCACCTCGGCCGCGACGCGTGCGTCCAGCTTGCCGACCGCGAAATAGTCCAGGAAAAACAGAGGCGTCGCGCCCTGCACGGCGATATCGTTTACGCAGTGATTCACCAGATCTTCGCCGATCGTCGAATGCCGCCCCGTCAGGAACGCCAGCTTCAGCTTCGTGCCCACGCCATCAGCCGAGGAGACCAGAACCGGGTCGCGATATCCCTGCAGGCGATAGCCTCCGCCGAAGCTTCCGATATCGGTCAACACCGCGCGCGAAAACGTCGATTGGGCCATCGCGCGAATCGAGGATACGGCGCGGTCGGCTTCGTCGATATTCACGCCCGCGTCGCGATACCCGATCCTGCCGCCGGGGTCGGTTCTCCGCGTCGTGGGACTTTTTTTAGGCGTCCCGGCCGGAGCTTTTTTCTGCGACGCAGCCGCTGCCTTTTTCCCCGTCGCGGAAGCGGATTTAGGTTTCGTGCCCACCGCTTTCTCGGGGCCTGATTTCAATAAAATCGCCTTGCGCTGGGCCATGGAATCTCTATGGTAAGCGACCCTCCACCCTGCTGTATACGGCCGCCGGTCCCGGGTGCTCCGGATCCCGCGGCGGCTGTATACTAAAAGCGCGGTTTCGCGTCAAACGCATATGATCTTGCGCGGATTCGTCCTGATTTTGCTCGCGGCGATGAGCCTCGCGGCCCAGATCGGCTATCCCGGGGGCAGTCCTTATCCTGGGGGCAGTCCCTATCCGGGCGGCCGGCCCTATCCCGGAGGAAGTCCGTATCCCGGCGGGTCGGGAGGCGGGCGCGGCGGCGGGAGAACGAATGATTCCTCGCGAACCAAGCGCAAGGACGCACCGCCCACCGTCACCACCACCGGCATGCTTCGGCTCGTATCCGGATCGCAATTCGTTCTTGAAGCCGACGACCACCGGATCATTACCTACGCCACGAACGACCGCACCAAGGTCGAAAAAGATGGAAAGACTATCGAGCTGAAGAATCTCGCGATCGCCGATCATCTTACGATTGACGCTTCCGCCGATGACGACGGGTATTTCACCGCCACGGGCGTCACATTCAATCTCGCGGGAACCGCCGCGGATCGCGAAGCGGCCGCGCGTACCTGGGACCTTCCGGTTTTAAAATCCCGTTCCACTTCCTCCGCATCGGGCGCGGCCCGCGATAGTGCCCGCGGCGACGACGATCGCCCCATTCTGCGCCGCACCTCTGCTCCCGATCCCGCCAAGTCCGACAGCGCGAGCGCGCCTCCGCCTAACGCTCCATCCAACGGCCCGCCCGCGGATAGCGCGGCGGCAAACGCTTCCTCTTCGCAGGCTCCCGAAGAAACCGCCGATAACCGTCCTACCACTGTGCTTCGTCCGAGCGATCCGGCGCCGGATGCGGACGATCCGGGCAAGCCCGCGCTCCGCAGAGGGCGTCCGACCTCTCACCCACGCCCCGTTCCCGTCGAGCCCGACGACACCGCGGTCCCCGCGCCCGTGACCACCGCGTCATCCGCCGGTTCTGCCTCCGGATCGGCGCGGTCCGGCGATTCTGGCAACAGCCTCGAAGCGGGCCGCGCAAAATCCCAGCCCGGGGTCATTGGGTTCGCCGATGATCCGGTCATCGCCAAAGCGAAGGACGCCGCGCGGCAATATGCCGGTACGCTTCCGGATTTTTTCTGCCGTCAGGTCACCACGCGGTATGAAACGGACCAACCCAAGCAAGGCTGGCAGGCGCTCGACATCGTCACCGCGGATGTGGCCTATCAGGATGGCCGCGAGAGCTATACGAACATCAAGGTCGGGAACAAGGCCGTTAATACGGGGATGGATGAAATTCCGGGCACGCGCTCGAGCGGCGAATTCGCATCCATTCTGGAGGATTTGTTCGCACCGGAGACCGACGCGGCCTTTCGCAAGAGCGGCCAGGACACCATACGCGGACGCTCGGCGTATACCTATACCTTCGATGTGAAGCGCGAAAATTCCCACTGGCGCATCGTTTCGGCCGCGCAGCTTTACTATCCCGCGTTTCGTGGAACGGTGTGGATTGATCGCGAAACATCCCGGGTCCTGCGCATCGAAATGGAATCTCGCAATATGCCGTTGCTATTCCCGTTCGATAAAACGGAGACCGCGACCGATTACGATTTCGTTCGCCTCTCGACGCCCCAGCAGTTTCTGATGCCCGTGAATGCCGAGGTGCTCTCCTGCGAGCAAGGCTCCAGCCGCTGCCTCCGCAATCGCATTGAGTTTCGGAACTACCGGAAGTTTGGCGCGGAATCCGACATCACCTTCAATTAGGCAGGCGTCTTTAATGACGTCTTTAATCAGGCCGACGTCTCAGGCAACCACTTCGATCTCGACCGCGGGAACCCTCCGCCGGCCAATGCGCATTTCAAGCGGATGCTTGCCGGGTGCGATTCCCGCCGGCAGCTCGATTCCGATGTCGAATCGCCGGGCCCTGCGGTCCGTGCACACATACTGGAGTTCCTGCGCCGGCAATCCCCCCACCAGCACTTCGATTTCATCGGGACGCCCGATCTCCTCCGCCGTAAGTGTCAGCCGGTGCGCGGTAACGCGCTTTGAAAGCGACACCAGGCGCGGCACCGAAGGTCCCGGTGGAATCACGCGAAACGCCACCGGCGCCGAAATCGGCGCATCCAGCCAGTGGACCTGGACCGGCAACAAGCCCGTCGCTTCCAGTTCCGGCAGATCCGCGCGGATTTGTTGAAACCCGGGTCCATATCCCGCCCGATCCGCCGGCCCCACGTAGCTGACCGTTCCGAACGAGCTTCCGACCGTGACGCGCAGGTGATGCAGGCCGGCGTCGGGGGGAACATGCTCGGCGTAAATCGCGATGGAGGCGAACCGTCCCCGGCACGGAGCGAGCGGCTCCGAATTGCTGGCGTTGGTGATGCGCCGGATCACGACCGGAAAATCGTCCTGCCGCCCGCCCGCTGGTTCGCCGGAGTCTTGCGAAGCTGAAAACTTGCCCTGCTGTTCCTCGATCCCGGCATACCAGCCCCGCGGTTGCTTGCGCCACGCGGTCCATAATCCCTGACCGCCGCGGTTTTCGAGCGCCAGCACCTGAAAATCCTCGCTCTGCGCAAATTCCAGCAGATCGACCCGGCTGAATGCGCGCGCCTCTCCACGCGCCGGCTCGAAACGAATCCAGCAATGCCCCCCGGCCTTCAGGATGCGGCGGATTTGACGCATCGCACCCATGCCGGGATCGAGCGCGTATACGAAGTCGTAGGCATGCGGCTCGATTCCCGATAAGGTTTCGGGATCCGCTTGCACCACCCGCGCGTTCGGCACGTCGCGCAGATAAATCTTCGCGCGATCGGCGGCCTCGGCGGACGCCTCCGTGCCGTGCAGCTCGCTAAAATGACGGCTCATCGTGCGCATCAGGCGTCCCGAGCCACAGCCGATTTCAAGCGCCTGCCACTTCGCGCGCTCCTCCGGCTGGGCGCGGCGCAGCTCGCTTTCAAGGCCGTTGACGACCTCGGTCGCGATCGCAAAGAAGCGCTCGTCTTCCATCGGATGGGAGATTACCTGCGGCTCGAATAGCGGTTGAGCTCGCCGAGCAGCGCGGCCGCCGTGGCCGGCGGCGCGACATCGCCTTGCAGAATTTCACGATTCTTAATCGGCTTGCCGTACATCTCCGTGTTCCAGTCTTCGTCCTCGCGGAGCGTGGAACCGGTCAGGGAGATGCCGGCGAACACACCGCGCGCGCGCGACCACGTCAGTATTTCCGCCGTCATCGCCGCATCCGTCTCCGCCTGCGTTGCGCGCCCCACCGGACCCGCGGCCACCACCGCGTCGCCGCCCAGCGTGAATTTGGTCGAGAGCAGGCGGTTCATCCCGCGTTCGTTCATGATCAGCATGAACAGGTCCATCTCCGTGCCGCCGATTTGCAGCCCGAAGCTCCCGCCCTCAATGCGCACGGCTCCCGGAGCGGTCCAGCCCACGTTGTCCTTCTTGCGGCAGGAAACAAAACCCTTCCCGTACTTCCCGCCGACGATGAACGCGCCTTTTTTCAGATCCGGCACAATCACGATGCAGTAGGCCTTGTTGAGCAGATCTTCGGGAATCGCTTTGTCGGGCGTTCCCATGACTTCTTTCAAAGTGGCGGCGGCGCTTTCCAGACGCTTCGGCGTATCCGAAGCCGCCGATGCGAGCGTCGCGCCCAGCGCCATTACAGCGAGAAATTCGATTTTCAGGAATTTTGTTTTCATAGGATGATCTTTGTTCCGTGCGATCTTTGGCCTCTCGATCTTTTCACCGAGATGTTTCTATCGTACTAAAGCGCGCATGCGCAAAGACCCGAACAATTTTCTTTCACCCTCGCAAGTTCGTCATCCCGAGCCGCGTCGGGGGATCTGCTGTTGCGCCGAGAGATCTGCTGTTTACATGCCGCGCGGCGCCCCCACAATTAAAGACACCCTCGCACGTTCGTCATCCCGAGCGGCGTCGAGGGATCTGCTGTTGCGCCGAGGGATCCGCGATCAAAACACCGCGGCATGCGTGACGGCCGCGCGGTGGATCGCGGAGCATCGCTTGCCTCGCCCCTTACGAGCACCAACCATCACTTGTCCCGCTCAATCATGCTCGAGATCTCAACATTGCGGACCCCGTACACCTTGCGGATCATCCGGCTGATTTCCGTTGCCAGGCGTTCCGCGTTCTCCTCGTCGTCGTGGGACAACTCCACCTTCAGGTACAAATCGGTCCGCCTCATTTCGCGGGCTTCCTCATTTCGCGGCCTTGCTGATTCTCAGGCCTTCTTTATGAAACGGCCTTGCTGATTCTCAGGCCTTCCTTATTTTCCGATGATACGATAGGAGTGAAAAAGCACGCGGACGGCCGCCTGTTTTGTCTCGAAGCGCCCGTGAATATTCCCTGCAAACTGTGCGAAAAAAGGCGCGCCCGGCGGCATTGTCCCGGTGTGGGCGGCGGAATCTGCGCGCAGTGCTGCGGCGAACAGCGCGAGATCACCATCGATTGCCCCTCCGATTGCCCGCATCTGCGCGAAGCCCGTCTCCGCGAGGCCCCTCCGCCGATCGACGAAGCCTCCATCCCCAATCGCGATATCCGTCTCACCGAGCAGTTTGTTCAGGAGCACGAGCCCATCGTGCTCGCTCTGGCGCTCGCTCTTCGCCGCGCCATGGAAGAAGCGCGCGCCGTGGATGCCGATGCGCGTGAGGCTGTAAGCGCCCTCATCCGCACCCACCGGACGCTCGCGAGCGGATTGATCTACGAAACGCAGCCCACGAACCCATACGCCGCCGCCATCCAGGACCGTCTGAAAGCCGCCGTGGCGAATTTACGCAAGGGCTCGCAGGGGGAAACCGGAATGCCGCTTCTGCGTGACGCCGAAGTGCTCGGCGTGCTCGTGTTCCTCGAGCGGCTCGAGCTCCAGCACAATAATGGCCGCCGGCGCGGGCGCGCCTTTCTCGATTTTCTCCGCGCATATTTGCCGGAGCCTTCTACCGAGACCGCCGCGAAGCCGCCGGGCCTGATTCTGTCATCATGACAAACCCGCTTCCGGCACCATGACAAACCCCGCTTCCGGCACCGGTTACATTGTGTTCGCTCACGGATCGAGCGTTGCTTCCGCCAACGAAGCCGTGCGCGCCGTTGCCGCCGAATTCGCGCGGCGCGGGGGATATGCGGCGGTCGAAACCGCTTTCCTCGAAGGCGGCCAGCCGGACCTTCAGGGCGCCGTGGCGCGGCTCGCGCGGAGCGGCGTGCGTAAAATCGTCGTGATCCCTTATTTCCTGACGCTTGGCACTCATCTGCAGCGCGATCTTCCCAAGCTCGCCGAGCAGGCGCGCGCGTCGCATCCCGGCCTTCTCATTGAAGTCACTCCACCCCTCGATGGCCATCCCGCGTTGCTCGAGGCCCTGGCCGATCGCGCGGCGCACGGAGCCTAGACGTCCTTGCGTATGCCCATCAGAGTGAGCCTTGCATGCACGCGAAGCTGATCGAATGGTCCGAGCTCGCTCCCGGCGTGCGCCATTTTGTTTTTGAGGCCGTGGACGTTTCGAGACTCGAATTCATCCCGGGCCAATTTGTCTCCTTCTCCGACACGGTCCACGGAAAACAGATCACCCGCGCCTACTCGATCGCCTCCGCGCCCGCCGGGGGCAATCGTTTCGAATTGTGCCTCAACATCGTCCAGGACGGCGCATTCACCCCGCATTTGTTCAGCCTTGCGCCCGGCGCTCTTGTGAACATGCCGCCGCCGCTCGGAACGTTCACTCTCCCCGCGGCCCGGCGTGACGCTCTGTTGATCGCCACCGGAACAGGCATCGCGCCTTTCCGGTCCATGTTGAAGGCCCAGTTGAAGACCGCTCAGGCCGGCGCAACTTCTACGGGTGAGAAGGACGCCTACTCCTTCACTCTCCTGTTCGGCGTGCGCCACGAATCGCACCTGTTCTATCGCGCGGAGTTCGAGGAAATGGCCCGCCTCCACCCGAACTTCCGTTTCTGGCCGACGCTCACCCAGCCCGGTCCGGATTGGACCGGCCGCAGCGGACGCGTCCAGGCGCATCTCGAAGAGGCTCTCCGCGGCCGCCGCGATCTCGACGTGCTCCTGTGCGGGTTGAAGCCGATGGTGGACGACGTCCGTCGTATCCTGAAGGAAAGCGGTTTCGACCGCAAGCAGATCCGCTACGAAAAATACGACTGATGCCACAAGCGCGCATTCTCGGACTCGCCGTCCTCGCCATCTTCGTCACCGTGACGGCCATTCTCCTCAAGCTGATTCCCGCGCCCCGCAAGGATTCCGATTTCCTGATCATCGGCTCCATCGCCACGCTCGTCACCCTCGCGGCGGTCTTCGTCCTCGTGATTTCTACTTCGCGCAGACCCGGCCGAAACTCGGAAGTATTTTTTAAGCGCCGCCGCAAGGGTTCGTAATCCCTGTCTCGATCCTGTTAGTGTTTTCGGATTCCGAATTCGATATGCAGCCGTAAACTGTAAATCCACACCGGCCCTCGATCGCGGTTGTAAGCCGGATTGTTCACATGCTGCGCATCGAGCGCCGCGAACAATCCAGGACGCAGACGTGTGCTGTAGTAACTCTCCCATACGTATTCCGGACCGTAGTTCAGCGCGCCATCCCCGATGAGAAAATCGTAGCCGCCATGCGCCAGATACGACGCGTGCACTCCCGAAATACCGCCCACGGTCAGCTCCGATGCGGCGGTATCCTCCGGCCGGTGCCAGCGTTTACCTTTCACCGAAACGCCGCCGGTCGCCAGGCGATCCATCGCCGTGAACGCGAAACTTTCCGTCTTGCCGTCGTTCCAGCCCAGTCTCCCGAATACGCTGATGCCGTTCGCCACTTCCTGATCCAGGCTGATCCCCGTGCCGTATTTCAACCGGCCCGGCTCGCGCGTGGCGATCACATCCGGCCGCGCTCCGGTGCGCTCCGCGATCGCCAGCGCTTCGGCGTAGCTGCCCGAGTCGGTGTGATTCGCGTAGCCCAGCACCCGGATTGCGCCGGCATGCCCGCCGAAAGAAAAATCCCGTTCGCCTTCCACCACGTCTCCGCGATCTTCCAGCAGTCGCCGGTCGAAACGCAGCCCGTTCGCCACTTTCGGGACTGCGGCGCTCGCATAGCGCAGCGACCAGTTCCGCGTGTGAAATTCGTGAACCCATCCCCACGTGTAACCGCGCGTATCGGCCGGATAGTCCCAGGCGCCGTTATACATCACGGCCCATCCCATGAACTGCGTGCGCGGATCGTGCGTGTCGTTGTTGTCGTCGAAGAAATCAGTGAGCGTGAAGCGCCCGACGATAATCGTGTAGCGGGTCATGGGGCGCGATCCCGCCAGTTGATTCTCGTCGCTCGCCACCAGTTCGCGTTCGTTTCCGAAGCCGAAATCCTGCACCAGATAGAGCCGCGCCAGATACGGCTTGGGAGTCGCCGAGGCGACGCGCGGCAGCTCTCCATTCGGAGCGTTGGCGATTCCGTTCACGCCGCTGAATCCGCGCCCTCCGGCGATTTCGGGATCGAAATAAAGCTGCGTGTTCTCGGCGAGGCGCAAGCCAAGGTACAGCGTGGTCGTCAGCGAAACGTCCTGCTCCGCACGATTGCTCAGGCTGAACGGCCCGCTGTAGCTTGCCGGAAAAGCTCCATGATAGTCGCCGATGGAAGTCGCCTGATAGAACAGGTTCCAGTCCTCCGGCTCCGCGCCCGGCGCGGGAATCGGGGCCGCCGGTGTGGGAATCGGTGCCGTTCGGGGAGTCGGCGTTTGTGTCGGGTTCGCGCCCGCCGCTCCTGCGCCTTGGTCCTGATTTGCACCCGCTGCCGTTGCGCCCATTGCTGTCGCGCCCGCTCCCGCTGCTCCCGAGGATTGTCCTCGCAACGCCGGCGCGATCATAGTGATCACCAGAAGGAGACCGGTGGTCGCGGATGCTGCCGTCTTGGCGAACGTCTGCCTGAACCATTTCACGGTGCGTCCATTCATGGAGCGTCCACCAGTTCCTCGCTCGCGGCAATCGTGGCGTCCTCCGCGTCGACCGAAGCCGCCACTTCCCAGGAGATCGCCGTGACGCCGGGTTCAAGCGATAACCGGGTGACGATTTGTTCCAGCGCTTCTTCTTTCGGTCCGATCGATTTCAAGTAAGCCTTGACGTGCACCCGCGCCAGCACTTCGTCGTCCAAGCTGTGCAGAGCCACCAACACCAGCGCGGTGCGTCCCACGCCTTGCACCAGCATCGTGCGGATACTCGTTTCGTCAGCCGTTTTGCAGGTGCAGCGGAGACGATAAAGGATCTCATGTTCCTCGCTCTGCGCCGGCGCGCGATTGACCAGGTGCGCCAGCGGCCGAAGAATCACGTTCGCGCTCAGCACGCCCGCGGCTCCGAGCGCCGCGAAATTTAAGTGTCCCAAACCCGCCAGCGTTCCCACGGCCGCCGTGCACCACAGCGTCGCGGCGGTATTCAGCCCCCGAATGTTGAAGCCGTCCTTCAGGATCACGCCTCCGCCCAGGAATCCGATGCAGGATACCACGTACGCCGCGACCTGCCCTTGGCTCGCAGCTCCGTTGATCAGGCCGCCCATCATCACGAATATCGCGGAACCCACGGCGACCAGTCCGTTGGTTCTCAGCCCCGTCATACGCTGCCGCCACTGCCTTTCGAGACCGATGATCCCGCCGAGCGCGAGAGCGGCCAGTACTCGAATTGCGAACTCGATCCCGGTCATCGTCTTTCTCCTTTCGCGCGATGTTTCCCGTCTCCCATCCCTTCAACCACGTCATCCCGAGCCTGAGTCGAGGTACCTGTTACTCCAAACTTTCGCGGCTCCTCAACAAGTCATCCCGAGCGCGCCGCGGGTAAACTCCGTCGAGGGACCTGCTTCTCCGAGCTTTCGCCGCTGCTCAACCAAGTCCGCTCAATCCAAGTCATCCCGAGCGTCAGTCGAGGGACCTGCTGTTAAAAAGGGGACGACGTTCGTAACGGCGCGCACAGCAGCCGTCGTTCGGCGTGCGTGCGGAGCCGGATCGCACGGCCTGCTCATACGACGGGCGCGCACCACTCGGCGAGGTCACGGCCGGAGATGGCCGCTGGAAGACGGAGGCTCCCAGGAATCCTCGCCGCGCGCGATGCTTCGCCGCCCGCTGCGACTGCCGTCGGACATACAGGGCCTCCTTTCCTTGGGAAGAATTCCAGGCGGGCCAAGCCCGACCCTCGCCCAGCATATACCGGCTGGGGTATGCTTGTAAAGATCCTTTCGCATATTTTATGGCTCATACAGTCGACGAAAAGAAAAAGCTTTTGCATCGCGTCCGGCGCATTCGCGGCCAGGTCGAAGCCGTCGAACGAGCGCTCGATCAGGAGGCCGAGTGCTCCGAGATCCTGCACAATATTTCCGCGTGCCGCGGCGCCATGGACGCCCTGATGGCCGAAGTGATCGAGGGGCATCTGCGCTATCACGTCCTCGATCCGAAGACCAAGCCGAACGCCGAGCAACTGCAGGCTGCCGCGGACCTCATTCATGCCCTGCGGGCGTACCTGAAGTAGCGTTCACGAAGCAGCGTTCAAGATGTAGCGTTCACGTCTGGGCGCTTGCCGTAGCATGGCAGCCCGCCGTTTCAATCGAGTGACAACCCGCGCGGACTCGAGTTGGAACAACGTCGACATCCGGCCTTCGCCGGCCAAGCACTCGACTCCTAGCTGGTGACTGCCGCCGGGCGCGGCGGCCGCACTTCCACCTGTTTGTAAATCGTGCGCGTCTGATCGAACGGCGCGAAATGCAAACCTGGCAGCTTCGCCGACGCGGTTCCCGCCGCCACGCCCCAGCGCAGCGCTTCGGCAAAGGACTTCTTTTTTTCCATGCTCCACACGAACGCCGCCCCCAGCGCGTCGCCCGAGCCGATCGGGCACAGCACGTCCACCCGCGGCGGTAGCACTTCGAAAACACCTTCCGCGCTCGCGCCCACCGCGCCTCTCGAGCCGAGCGACAGAATCACGTTTTCCGGCCCCATCGCGTGCATCGTGTCCACGGCTTCCAGGCACTGATTGCGCGTGATCAGCGCGCGCCCCAGGAGCCTTTCCGCTTCGTGTTGATTGGGCGTGATCACGGTCGGCCGGGATTCGAGCGCGTGATGCAGCGCTTCGCCGTCTGTGTCTAGCAGCGTCTTCACCCCGCGAGCCTTCGCCATTTCGATAATCTCGCAGTAGAAATGCGGCGGCACGCCCGGCTGAACGCTCCCGCAAATCATCAGCCAGTTCGCCTTCGGAAGCTTGCTCTCCACCCGCTTGCGGATCTCCGCGAGTTCTTCTACGCGCAGCGGGGCGCCTACTTCGTTCAGCTTGATGGTCAATCCGTGCCGGTCCGAAATGGTGAGATTGGTGCGGCTCTCCTCATGCACCGGAACCGGCTCGAACGCAAAACCGCACTTCGCGAGCTGCTTTTCGATGCGTTGGCCGGTGGCTCCTCCGGTGGTCAGGATCGCGACCGTCTTGCCTCCGAAGGAGTGGATCACCTGCGACGCATTGATGCCCCGGCCGCCCGCCACCTCGGTTGTGTCGAGGATATAGCCGCGGTCTTCGAACACCAGCTTATCGGCGGTGATCGTGCGATCGATCGCCGGATTAATGGTCAGGGTGAGGATCAAGCTAACATGGTAACCTTGCCGGGATCGATCTCCAAACATCCGGATTTCGGCGCCTATGTCGCGCTCGGATGCGTGTGTTTTTTGTGGGGAACCACCTACCTGGCCATCCGCATCGGCGTGCAATCGATCTCGCCCGCTACGCTCATGGCCGCACGATATCTCGCCTCCGGGCTCATCCTCGTCGTGGGCGCACGAGTGAAAGGCGCGGTGTTTCCCGACGCGCGCGGCATGTTCCGCACCGCGCTCTACGGAGTCATCACCATCGGCCTCGGCACCGGAAGCCTCGCGTACTCCGAACAATGGGTTCCGAGCGGCCTCGCGAGTTTATTTGTAACCACCCAGCCCTTCTGGCTGGTGGGCGTCGAAGCGATTGCGGGATCGCCGCAGCGCCTGCACAAGCGTTCCATCGCCGGCATGATCGTCGGACTCATCGGCGTTGCCTATCTGATCGCCCCCGGGATCGCGCACGAAGCTCAGCTCGGCCGGCGCGACATGCGCAACGCGTTTCTCCTGCTGCAGTTCGGCGTGGTGATGTGGGCTATCGGCTCCATCGGCCAGCGCAAACTGGTCACCCGCGCGCACTCCTTCGTCAGCGGCGGCATCCAGCAGCTTGCCACCGGTCTTGTCTTTCTCGCAGTGGCTCCTTTCGATCGACAGCCCTCGCGCTGGACTTCCGAAGCGATCACCGCCGTCGCGTATCTCGCGGTGTTCGGCGGCGCGGTCGGCTACAGCGCCTATATGTTTGCCTTGGACCGCCTTCCTGTGGCCGTCGTTTCCATTTACACGTATATCAATCCGATCGTTGCGGTCTTCCTCGGATGGCTCCTCTATCGCGAGCAACTCGGCTGGCGGGAGATCGTCGCCATGCTCGTGATCTTCGCCGGCGTCGCCATGGTGAAGGGTCGCTCGCGAGCCGCGGCCGACGGAGTGTAAAGTCATTCCGAGCCCGCCAAGGGTAAACTCCACCGGGGGACCTGCTGTTAAAATCGCAGTCATCCCGAGCTAGTCGAGGGACCTGCTTCTAAAATTCGCGGCCATCCCGAGCCCGCCGCGGGGTAACTCCGTCGAGGGACCTGCTGTTTTTCCGTCGTCATCCCGAGCGAAGTCGAGGGACCTGCTGTTAGATCCTCATGCCGGGACTTCACTCCCGATCGAGCAGCTTTGCGCCGAGCGCGCCGCCGAATGCCGGGAGTGCGGAAAACAGCACGAAGGAAACCGCCAGCGCCGCCAGGATTCCCGAGGGCGAGCGGAACACGCTGATCATCTGATCCGCGTTCGCCTCGGACAACCCATGCGAATGGAGCTGGTCGCGCATCGCCGACACCAACGTCGGATCGGACAGCATGATGGCCGTCGCGGCCAGCGCCAGCATCACCACCGCGAATCCGAAGAGTCCGCAAATCCAACCCAGGTGCGCCCCGCTTGCCACCGAGAGCCGCTGTCCCGTGCGCCGCCGGTACAAATACACCGCGAAGAATCCGCTTGCCGCCAGCCACAAAAACACGAATTCCTGGGGCAGCGCCAGCTGGCCCGCGATCACCGAGCACAGGAACGCCGCGACGCCCGCTACCAGCGCGATCCGCACCGCCAGGCCGTTGTGGAATCCAATCCGCGGCGGCTCCATCACGGGCAGCGGCGGGAGCACCGGCGGCGCTTCAATCGGCTCCGGCTCCGCTATGAACTCTTCCCTTTGCGGTTTGCCGCACTTATGGCAGAATCGCGCGTCCTCGGGCAGGACCGCTCCGCATGTACATCGCTCGGGCACGTTTCCAGTGTGCCACGTTATGCTGAAACTTGTTGTCAGCCACAATGCCAACCTCTAGCCCTTCTTCAGAACCGCTCTCTTCCGACGTGACTTTTGCCGACGTGCAGGCAGCCTCCGTGCGGATCCGCTCCATCGCCCGCCGGACCCCCGTGCTGACCTCCCGGAGCTTCAATGCCGAGGCCGGCGTCTCCACTTTTTTCAAGTGCGAAAATTTCCAGACCGGCGGCGCGTTCAAAATTCGCGGTGCGGCGAATTTTATTTATTCCATACCCGAAGCGGATCGCGCGCGCGGCGTCGTGGCCTTCTCCTCGGGCAACCACGCCCAGGCCGTCGCCATAGCGGCCCGCTCGCTCGGCATGCAGGCGACCATCGCCATGCCGAACGACGCCCCTCGCGCCAAGCTCGAAGCCACCAAAGGATATGGCGCGCGCGTCCTCATTTACGATCGCTTGAAGGACGATCGCGTGGCCTTCGGAAAGCGGCTGGCCGAGGAAACCGGCGCCACGCTCGTCCCGCCCTACGATCATCCTTGGATTCTCGCCGGGCAAGGCACCGCCGCGATGGAATTAATCGAGGACGCGCACGGCGATTCCCAGCCGGATGCCCCGCCTCTGGACGCTTTAGTCGTCTGCGTGGGCGGCGGAGGATTGATGTCCGGCTCGTCCATCGCGGCGAAGGCTATGCATCCGTCGATCCGCCTGTTCGGCGTGGAACCCTCCGACGCCAACGATACCTATCTTTCGCTCGCCGCCGGGAAACGCGTTTCTATCCCTCCGCCCTCCACCATCGCCGACGGCCTGCGCGCGCAAATCCCCGGTGAGCTGACGTTTCCCATTCTGCAAAAAAATCTGGAGAGCGTCGTTCTGGTGAGTGAAGAGGAAATCCGCGCGACGTTCAAATTCCTGCTCACGCGCATGAAGATCCTGGTCGAGCCGAGCGGCTGCGTTTCCGCTGCCGCCGTGCTGTTTCAGAAATTGCCCCCAGGGCTCGGCCGCGTCGGCGTCGTGCTCTCCGGCGGCAACGTGGATTACGAACTGCTTGCGAGCCTTTGAAGCACCGCAAATCCGAATCGCTTCAGCAGCCGAGCAGGACCGCGTCCGAGCCGCTTACGAAGCCCTGGGCTATTGGAAAGAAATCAAGCTCGATTCGGCGGACACTGTCTGGCTGGCGGAATATGCCGGAGAGATCGTCGGGATCGTGAGAGTTGCCGCTGAGCACGGCACTTTAGTGTTGCGCGGAATGAGAGTCTTGCAATCGTTTCAGCGGCAGCGCATCGGCACGCGCCTTCTGCAAAGCATTGCCGCATCGCTGGGGGAACGCGAGTGTTACTGCATTCCCTACTCGCACCTCATAGGATTCTATAGGCAGGTAGGTTTCGTCGAAATCGAGCCGGGGGCTGACCCGAGCGTCGAGCCGAGTGTTGCTGCTTTTCTATCCGCAAGGCTCGCGGAATATCGGCGCAACGGACTCGACGTGACCGTGATGCGGCGGCCCCTAGCGAAATAATCCACGAAGCTGTCATCCCGAGCCGGGTCCAGGAATCTGCTGTTCGCCGACCGCTAGACTAAAACACGCGTGTCATCCCGAGCCGAGCCCAGGGATCTACTGTTCGCCGACCGTTAGACTAAAACACGCGTGTCATCCCGAGCCGGGTCCAGGAATCTGCTGTTCGCCGACCGTTAGACTAAAACACGCGTGTCATCCCGAGCCGGGTCCAGGAACCTGCTGTTCGCCGACCGTTAGACCAAAACACGCGTGTCATCCCGAGCGAAGTCGAGGGATCTGCTGTTCGTTACCGATGCCTATTTCGGCGCGAGCCCCTGCGTCAGTTCAATGTAGGTTCCCCAAGGATCGGTGAGGAACGCGATCTTGGTCTTCCCGTCATTCACGGCGCGCGGCTCGGCGTCGAATTTCAGCCCCTGCAGGGTCAACTTTTGATAGGTCAAATCCAGGTTCGGAACTTCGAAGCCGATATGATCGAGCGCGCGCCCCTTGGTGCCCGCCTGCTTCTCTTTCGCAAGGCCGTACGTCAATTTCGCGCCCGGGATGTCGCCTGATTTGAGCCGCCCGCCCGTAGCGGGAACGGCATCGAAAATGCGCGCGTACCATCCCTCCACTTCGGGGACCTGATCCTCCATAAAGGCGAAGTGCACGTGAGAAAACTTCAGGGGCGTCGCGATGGTTTTATCCTGGTTGATCTCGATGCGCACTCCGTCGGCCGTCGTGATGTAATACTGCCCCACCGCGTTTCCTTTATCCAGTTTGATGCCGGCCGCCTGCCACTTGGCCACCATCGCATCGGAATCCTGCGCGTAAAATCCCACGTGATTCACTACCGACCCCACCGTTCCGCCCATCGGATCGCCCTGCCGCAGCATCACGTAAACTCCCGGGAACTCGATCATGCTCAGCATGCCGTTCTTCACCGGCTTGCCCCCGAAATCCGTCCAGAACTTGGTTTGCGCGTCCACGTCCTTCACCGTCAGGTGCAGATGCCCCATGGACACGCCGCGATTACCCGCCGGAGGCGCAAGCTGCGCCATCGCCGGTCCAGCCAGAATCCCTGCCAGCGCAACGCCGGCAAATCCCAGCAACATTTTCGATCCCATGATTTTCGTCTGCATCTTCGCCATCTCGTTTCGTCTCATCTTGCTCATAAATTCACCCCGGCCGCGCGTTTCTAAGCCGCGCGCTTTCGATCCGCGTTTTCAGAGCCGCGACCGCCAGGGAAAGCCTCTTCGGGAACGCCCTCTAACCCTCTACGGCGTCAAACCCTGCGTCAATTCGATATACGTGCCCCACGGATCGGTGAGAAACGCGATATGTAATTTCGACGCGTTCGGGCTGGTTCGAATCGCCCCGCCGTCGATCTTGATTCCCGCGGCATCGAGCCTTTTCACGGTGTCTTCAATGTTGGCCACTTCAAACCCGATGTGATCCAACACGCGGCCCTTCGTCGTTGCCTGCGGCGTATCCGCCTTCGCCAGCGTGAGCTCCGCGCCCGGAATATTGGACGTGTCAAACTGGAGCCGCTTTCCCGCGGTCGCGCCGAAATTCTTGTCGTACCAGGCCTGCGCTTCCTTCGGATCGGGGACAAACAGATGCACGTGATGCATTCTCACCGGACCCGCCATTGCCGCATCCTCGTAGAGCTCCACGCGAATCTCCTGCGGCCCCGTCACAAACGCCTGCCCCGGGTTGTTGGTCTGCTCCACTTTGTAGCCCGCCGCCTTCATCTTCGCCACCGTATCCGGCACGCTCTTCATGAAGAAGCCGAAGTGATTCACCGTGCTGCCCACCGTCCCGCCTTCGTTCTCGGCCTTGCGAAAAACGATGAAAACCCCAGGAAACTGCACCATTTGCAGCTTTTCGTTATTCACCGCCTTGCCGCCAAGCGCCTCGAAGAACTGCTGCTCCGCCGCGATATCTTTGACGTAGAGATGAATGTGCCCCATCGCGACGCCCGTGGGATTGGGCGCAGCCAGTTGAGCCATTGCCGGAATTGCCGGCATCACCGCGAGGCCGGCGAGTGCGAACAGCGCCTTTGCCGCGCGGACACCAAGTCCGTTGGCAAGTCCGTTACCGGGTCGATTTGAAATCCTCATGGGAGACACTATATCAGCGTTTTCGCCGGCCTGCGCCGCCTCAGTAGTCTGACTTCCCATCCGCGGACGTTAAATCCCGGATCGAATATTCCACCGTTCGGAACGCGCTCCCCACCCCCGGCAGATACAATTCGAAATCCAGAAACTTTTCGCCCGGAACCACGATCTCGCGCGGGAACGCCAGGCGCAGGTAAGGATCGTGCTCGGTCGGCGGAAAGTAGCTTGAGATTTTGACGCGCGTTTTCCCCGAGCGCATCGCCGAAGTCTCCTGCATATGGCGGATCTCTCCTTCCGCCGAGAAGGCCGTTAAATCTCCCACCCGTACGGCCAGGATCACGTTCGTCGTCCGGTTATCCTCGAACCACGCCCGGTATTCCTCGGCAAGCGCGTCTTCGGGAGCCTGTTTGCGCCGCAGCGCCGCCCGGCGATTGCGCTCCGTCACAGCCTGCTCGGCGAGATGACCGCTCGCCAGATACGTCTGCACCAGCGGACCCTTCACGTTCCCGGCAGAGAGCGCGGCGTGCGCCCACGGCGAATCGTTCAGAAACTGCGCGAGCTGAACGTCGTTCCACTCTGCGACCGGCGTTTCCTGCCAGAACGGAGCCATCGCGAGCACCAGCAGAAGGATCCACATGCGTTCTATTCTTCCACTTTCCTTCTCGGGAGCGCGCAGTTCGCATTGTTGGCAGTCCAAACTGTGGGGCAGTGTTCTTGTGGGGCAGGCCCCCGGCCTGTTCAACATTAGAAGACTTGCCCGCTAAAAGTGAACGGCCTGTCCACTCTGCCCGATAAATGATAAAGTGTCGGCTGATGAAACTCCGCACCCTGACCGTGTTGCTACTCGTCCTCGCGATCCCCGCGCTCGCGCAACTCACCCCGCCCAACGCCCGGGGCGTCACCATGGGACACGTGCATCTTCACGTAAAGGACGTCGCCGCGCAGACCCACTTCTGGGTGGACATCATGGGCGGCAAACCGGTGCGCAACGGGAAGCTCTCCATGATCGAGTTTTCGGGCGTCTTCATCATCCTCACCCAGGCCGATCCAACCGGACCTCCCGCGGGTTCCATCGTCGATCATTTCGGCTTCGTCGTGCGCGACATGCCGGGGTCCATCGCGAAATGGAAGGCCAACGGCCTGAAAGTCGAACAGACCGGCACCAATCCCAATCAAAGCTACGTCACTGCTCCCGACGATATCCGGCTCGAAGTCTTCGGCGATCCCAAGCTGCCCCACCCTGTGGAAATGAATCACATTCATATGTTTCCGCCGAAAGCCGACATCGCCGCCATGCAGCAGTGGTATGCGAAGGCCTTCGGAGCGGTGATCGGATGGCGGGATAGCGTCGCGCGTCCCGGCAACCGGATCGAAACCGTCGACCTTCCCGGCGTAAATCTCTCGATCGGCGCGAGCGACACCCGCCGCGCGCCCACCAAGGACCGCGCCATCGATCACATTGGATTCGAGGTGAAGAATCTGGACGCGTTCTGCAAACAACTGCAGGCCCAGGGAATCACAATCGACGAAGGCCCGCGCCCCAGCCAGAACTCGAAAACTTTAAAAGTCGCATTCATCACCGACCCGTGGGGCACGCGCATCGAGCTGAACGAAGGCCTCGCCCCGAAGCCGTAGGCCGCGCCATTCTCGCCAATCCTCCACCGTCGTCATCCCGAGCGCCAGTCGAGGGACCTGCTGTTCCTTTCCACACCAGCACGCGCTTCCCGCCCATGCCGCTGAGCCCCATGCGTCAGCTTGGGGCTTACCGACGCCCGCGCAAATCACACTCGCCGTCTCGGAACGATTCTGCCCCTCGCCATTCCCGCCCATGCCGCTGAGCCCCATGCGTCAGCTTGGGGCTAGCCGAGGATCGTCGAGAATCGACCCACTGCCGCGCGGTTCGCCCCCCTCGCCATTCCCTCCGCCGGCTGATAAAGTAGTGTCCTATGAAGACTCGAATTCTGCTTGCTCTTTCCGCTTTAGCCGTAGCTCCGGCGTTCGCCCAGCTCGCGGCCCCCAACGCCGCCGGTGTCGCCATGGGACACGTTCACATCAACGCCAGCGATGTCGATGCCCAGGTCAAATTCTGGACCGAGGTCGGCGGGAAAATCGTGCAGCGCGAAAAGATCACCATGGCGCAGTTCCCCGGCATGTACGTTCTGATTCGCAAACAGAATCCGACCGGCGGATCCGTCGGCTCCGCCATCAATCATTTTGGTTTCTACGTTCGCGATTTCGAGCCAACCGTCGCCAAATGGAAGGCCGACGGACTGAACTGGGAGCCCGTGAAAAATCCCAACGTCGGCCAAGGCTTTCTCAACGGGCCGGATGGCGTGCGCGTCGAAATCTACGAGAACAAGTCGATCTCCACGCCCATGGCGATGCACCACGTGCATCTTGCGATGACCGATACGGTCGAAGCGCAAAAGTGGTACGTGCAGAATTTCGGCGCCGTTGCCGGCACGCGCGGCATGTTCAATACCGCCACGGTTCCTGGCGCGGAGCTCTCGCTCACCAAGACCGACCAGCCGCAGGTGCCTTCCAAGGGCCGCGCCGTCGATCACATGGGATTTGAAGTCCGCAATATTGACGCCTTTGTCGCCAAGCTCCAGGCCGCGGGCATTAAGACCGAAGGTCAGATCGCCAACAGCGCGAACGCCTCCGGCCTCCGCATCGTGTACCTCACCGATCCGTGGGGCACCGAAATCGAGCTCACCGAAGGCCTCTCGACGCCCGCGCAAGTCGCCAGCCGCTAGTCGCGGTGCTCGATGTGGGGCGCCACCGGTCTGGGGCGGTCTCTCAGACCGCCTATGAAACGTGGGGTTAGGCCCTCGAAATGTGGAGCAGGTCTCGTGGGGCGGGCCCTCGGCCTGCGGCGGTCTCTCAGACCGCCCACTGCCCGCACCAACAAGGCTCTTTGTGCCAGTCACGATCTGAAGCCGGCGCGTTTCTTTTCCACAATCCGCCTTTTCCGACCTCCATTCGCCCCCTCCACACAGATCCATCGTGTACGTTTTAGGCATCAAGCCGGGTGTTCTCTCGTCGGAGTACCGGCTGGCTAAAGCGCAGGCGTCCTAGGCAACGCCGCGCAATGCGACCTTCCCCAATAGCGGGAAACTTGAATGGCGAGTCTGCTGCGGCTGGCGACACAGCCTGCTAGGGGCCCCGAACGAATAAAAGAAGTTGAAGATAAGAAAAGAAGTTGAAGATAAGAAGACAAGAAACAGATCGCCGCTAAGATTCGCGAATATCCATGAGCGCGCCGGATTTACGAGAACGAGATTTCTCGCAGCCGCACATCCGCTCCCGCTCGCAGCGCACACCACTCGGGATCGGAATTGAACCGATCCCACGCGCGCGCTCTCTCTTCTAGCGTCCCGAATTGAATCCGAAGCTCGACGTGTGTGCTCTCCTCGCTGCGGGAAAACCGCATGCCGCATCTTCGCAACACCGGCGAAGGCGGAACTGCGCCCGCGCGATCATACACTCGCCGTTCGAAAATCTGTCCGCCTGTCCCGGACCTCTGCGTCACCGGGAAAAACAGGGCTGAAGCAGCGGCCCCGAATCGAGCGAATTGGCGTCTGCTGAACTTCACGAATCCCCTTAATTGTAAAATGACAGCAGCATGCCGAAGATTCTGGTCACCGGGGGCGCCGGATACATCGGCTCCATCACCACGCACCATTTGCTGCGGCGCGGATTCGAAGTGGTCGTGGTGGACGATCTTTCCCGCGGCTATCGCGACAACGTTGCGCCCGAACGTCTGCACGTGATGCGTTTACAGGACACCGAGGCGGTCGCGAAGGTGCTCGCGGGTGTCGACGCGGTGGTGCATTTTGCCGCCTACATCGCGGTCGGCGAGAGCGTCCGCGAACCCGCGCTCTATTACGCGAACAACATCGGCGGCACGCTTTCGCTGCTCGATGCCATGGCCCGCGCGGGTGTCGCGAAGCTGGTCTTTTCGTCAACGGCCGCCGTCTACGGCAATCCCGAGCGCGTTCCCATCCCCGAGGACGCCCGCATCCAACCCATCAATCCTTACGGTGAGTCGAAAGCCATCGTCGAGAAACTTCTGCGGAGCCTCGATCAGTATCGCGGCCTGCGCTACGTCGCCCTGCGCTACTTCAACGCCTGCGGGGGTGAGCCCGCGGCCGGTCTCGGCGAGCGCCACGACCCCGAGACGCATCTGATCCCGCTGCTCCTGAAGGCCGCCGTGACAGCGACGCCCGTCCAGATCTTCGGCAGCGATTACCCGACTCCCGATGGCACTTGCACGCGCGATTACATCCACGTGAGCGACCTCGCGGCGGCCCACGTTGCCGCGCTCGATCATTTACTGGGCGGCGGCGCGTCCAACGCTTTTAACGTCGGCACCGGGCAAGGCCACACCGTCATGGAAGTGCTGCGCGCCACCGAAGAAATCACGGGGAAGAAAGTGCCGTATCAGATCGCCCCGCGCCGCGACGGCGATCCCGCGGAACTTGTCGCCGATGCCGCACGGCTCCGCCGCACCCTCAAATGGAAGCCGGAACGGAGCGATCTGCCGGCAATCCTGAAAGACGCCTGGGATTTCTTCCGCACCCTGCCATCCTGAGCCAGCGGCTGCGGAGCGATTGCCCAGCAACACCCGCTCAGAAATGTGCTCGCGGATTGGCAAGCATCTACCGAGCCGCGACCGCGAGGAAGCGGTAGCATAATGCCACTTTCAATACCCGATTAGGGCATCTGCAGCAGGTACGTGCAGATCGCGTCCATCTGCTGCGGATCGAACCGGTAGGCGGGCATCTTGCTGTCCTTCGAGACGCTCTTGGGATCTTTGAAATGCGCCTCGAGCCAGGCCCGATCGTGGCGATCGCCCACGCCATCGAGCGCCGGACCGATCTTCATCCCGTTTCCGCGCAGTTGATGACACGCGTTGCAGTGGCTGTCCTGGTAAAGCGTGGCTCCCTTCACCGCGAAATCCGGCGCGGATTTCAAATCCGCTTCGTTCTCGGGCGTCAGCCTCAGCACGAATAACGAAAGCGCGTTCAGCTCCGAATCTCTCAGCCGCACGGGCGGCATCGCGCTTCCCGGAACAACCTCGGCCGGCTCCTTGAAGTGTTTCACCATCCACGCCGGATTGCGATGTCCCGCGGGCATCTGCGTCAGATCCGGGCCCACGCCTTTTTTCCCCGCGCCGGGGTGACAGGAAATACAATTCTCCATGCGGAAATAAGTCAGCCCCGCGAGCTCCGCAGGCGACAAACGCTGCCAGTCCTTGAGCTCCCCTTCGGCCAGAACGCGGCTGGGTGGATTTTTCGGAGTGGTCAGAATCGCGGCCGTCGTCAAACCGCCCCATCCGGCGAGCGCCAGCACCGCGATCGAAATCGCGAAAACGCGCTTGCCCAGGCGCACCATGGGACCCCGGTCGATCAATGGAATGCAGAACAGGACCAGAATCGCGATGCCCGGCAGAACCGTGCTGCCCACCACCTCGAGCGGTCCCTTGAAGGCCTTCAGAGTCTGGAACAGAAACAGAAAATACCATTCGGGCCGCGGAATGTAGCTGGTATCGGTCGGGTCCGCCAGTTTTTCAAGCGGCAGATCGACGAAGGCGGCCATCAGGAACAGGATCAGAAACGCGATCGCGAATCCGACCGTGTCCTTGAAAACCTGCTCCGGATAAAACTTGCGCGGAGGAGCCGTATCGTCAGCCGCGGGAGCCACGCCGTGTTTGCGGACCAGGTAGACGTGAACGCCGATCAGGATCAGCGTCAGCGGCGGCAATAGAACCACGTGCAGCGCGAAGAATCGCGCGAACGTCACCACTCCGATCCCTTCGCCCCCGAGCAGGCGCACCAGGTACGGACCAACCAGCGGCGCTCCGGCGGCGATCTGCGTGGTGACCACCGTTCCCCAGTAGGCGCGATTGTCCCACGGCAAAAGATATCCGGTCAGTCCGAATCCGAGCGTAATCAGCAGCAGAATCACGCCCATCATCCAGGTGGCTTCGCGCGGCTTCTTGTAGGCGCCGAACAGAAACACCTGGAGCATGTGCAGCACTACCACCACGATCATCATGCTGGCGCCCCAGTGGTGCAATCCGCGAATCAGGCGGCCGCCCGTCAGCTCCGTCATGATGTAGCGCACGCTGTTATAGGCGTCGCCCGGCGTGGGCGCGTAGTTGAAGGCCAGCAGCGCGCCCGTGACGCCCTGGATCAGGAAGAAAAACACGGCCATGCTGCCGATGACCTGATGCCAGCCGCTCGAAGCGGGGATGTCTTCGTAGAGGAAACTCTTGACCGCGGTCTCGAGCCCGGTGCGATGTTCCAGCCAGTCGAGAAGCTTACGCATGCGGCTCGATCGATCCTATCTTGATGCGGCCCGCTTCGACCTTCACCTGGTAACGGTCCAGAGGCCGCGGCGCGGGGCCACCCAGCACCTTTCCGTCCATGGCGAATTCGGAGTTGTGGCACGGACACAAAAACAGCTTGTCCTGCGCTTCCCAGTGATACGCGCAGCCGAGATGCGTGCACTGGGGAGCGAAGGCCACCACCTGCTGGTCCTTGTTCTGGTTCTCCGTCCGCACCACCCACGCCGTCGCTTTTTCGCTGGTGATCTTCCAGCCGTCGACGCGCCGGCGCTGGAAGGACACCTCGGTCGGAACGTCCGGCGGGACCGAATCCACGTCGGTAGCGTCGATCCAATCCGCGTCTTTGCGTGTATTGGGCGGGAACAACAGGTAAACGCCCGCCGGAATCGCTACGGCCGCCGTGATGACGCCCCAAATTGCATAAATCAGTCCAATATGAAAGGAACGGCGCGTGGGAACGTCGGCGGGCTCAACCCCGGGAGTAAGCTCAGTCTTGGGCAAAATTCACAACCTTCCGCATCTTTAAAAGTTTACTGCACCTTCACTGAGGCGTTCAACTTTTCGGACACGTTACGATCCGCATTCGGCAATTAACAAACAATTACAAATTACTGGTACTGGAAGACTTGTGTCTAATAGTCTTTCGCTATCGTTCTATCCTTTGTGCCTATCTTTTGTGCTCTTTGCGGTTCGTCGTTGTTGCTCGTACGTCACTCCCGTTCAATCACAACGAAGGTCATCTCGAGCGATCGTCGAGGGACCTGCTGTCGGTGCGCGATGCGCGGATGAAGATCTGCTCTGGATGACGACGTCGGAGGGGAGTGGCGACGGGCCGTGTGACGCTCCAAAATCGTTTGACGAACCATGCGCTATCCTGCACTCCTTTGACGAAATAAACCTAGCAAGGTTTGGAACCGGGCAAGGTTTGGAACCGGGCAAGGTTTGGAGCCAAGCAAGTTTTGAGCCTGGCAATGTCTGGAGCCGAGTTTTCCGTTCGGGGCGTCTCCTCAGCTCCCGCCGCCGAACGAGCCGATCGCGGCCTTGCTATCCAGCGCTATCATCCTGCGTTATCCTTCGGATTGCCCGCCATTTCCAACCGTGAGGATGCGGCCCACACCCGGCAAACCCTCGCGTATTTCGGCTGGCTGACGCTCTTCCTCTATCTCGCGACGCCCACCGGTTACCTGGTCGACATCCAGGTCTCGTACTTCCTGAAGAATCAGCTGCACGCCACGGCGACGCAGATCTCCGCGTTCCGCCTGGTGACGGCCATTCCCATCTATCTAGGATTCGCTCCCGGCCTGATCCGCGATCAGTGGAATCCTCTCGGAATGCGTGATCGCGGCTATTTCGTGATCTTCGCGCCCCTCGCGGCGTGCGCATTTATATGGATGGCGACTTCGAAAATCACCTATCGGGGGCTGCTGATCGGAATGCTGCTGGCGATGCTCTCGTCGCGCTTCCTGGCCGCGGCGTATCAGGGACTGATCGCCCTGGTGGGTCAGGAGAAGTTGATGTCCGGTCGGCTGAGCGTCGTGTGGCAAGCCGTCAGTACTGTGCTCTATGCGGTGGGAGCCTTCGCATCCGGTTACGTATCCGAACACCTGCGTCCGTCGCAGACGTTATTCCTGGTCGCGGCTCTCACGGCGTGCATCGCCCTCACGGGCTTATGGAAGCCGCGGGCGGTCTTCCGCGGCACCTATGATAAGCCGCAGGCCAGGCGCACGAACTTCCTGGGAGATGTGCAACGGCTGGTAAAGCATCGCGCCATCTACCCGGCCGTTCTTATCTTATTTTTGTGGAACTTTGCGCCGGGAGCGGCCACGCCGCTGCAGTTCTATCTGACCAATGAACTGCACGCTTCGGATGCCGTCTACTCCTACTGGAACGGGATCTTCCTGGTCTCTTTCATCCCCACCTACTTGCTCTACGGCTACTTGTGCCAGAGAATGGCTCTCAAGAAACTGCTGTGGTGTGCCACATTCGTCGCTGTGCCGCAATATATTGCGTTGGCCTTCGTCAGTTCCGCGAACCTCGCGCTGGCGATGGCGGTTCCGATCGGCCTGCTGGGCGGCATGGCGACCGCGGCGTACTTTGATCTAGCGATGCGATCCTGTCCGCCGGGGCTCCAGGGAACCTTAATGATGCTCGCGGATGGGGTTTACCTGCTCTCGGCGCGCGGCGGCGACCTTTTAGGCTCCAGGATCTACAACGCAAGCCCGGCGCATGGTTTCCTTTACTGCGTAATCGCGACGACGGTCGTGTATGCGCTGATTCTTCCCTTGATCTGGCTGATCCCCAAGGAATTGATCTCGACGGCCGACGGCCAGCCGAATCCGGTCCTCCAGAGAGAGGTGTTGGAGGAGATCGGGGAAACGGACCCTCAGTAGTCCTTCAAAGGGCCCCACTACCCTCGCCGGGGTCGGTTTGACAAAAGCCCGGCTCATTCGGTACTCTAGAAAAGTTTGCGAGTTTGACCTTCTGCTCCCGTGCTACCACTCCTCCGTTGGGGAGTCCGGCCGGGAGCCGGTCCCGCTGCCGCGGCGCTTTCTACGGTGTCGTCGGTATGGGCTAGTCCGAAGTCTATAAACCCTCGCGTTTTTGGGAACCGGCAAGCGGCTTGTTGTTCGAGTCCTTGCGGTTTCTTGGGGTAGATTCAATCCGTTATTGAGTGTGGCGGCCTCGTGCGGGCATTTTGCCCCGGGCAGTGAGCCCATATATGGGAGCCGCGTGAGAGAGGGAGTTCGTGCCGACTTTCAACCAATTAGTGCGCAAGGGCCGGCGTCCGACGCGCTATAAGACCGCGAGCCCTGCCTTGCAGGCGTGTCCGCAGCGGCGCGGCGTATGCACGCGCGTGTACACGACGACTCCGAAAAAGCCCAATTCCGCGCTGCGCAAAGTGGCGCGCGTGCGCCTGACCAATCAGGTGGAAGTGACCACCTATATTCCCGGCGTCGGCCACAACCTGCAGGAGCACTCGATTGTGCTGATCCGCGGCGGCCGCGTGAAGGATCTTCCCGGCGTGCGCTACCACGTGGTGCGCGGCACGCTCGATACGGCCGGCGTCACGGGACGCCTGCAGAGCCGTTCGAAGTACGGCGCCAAGCGCCCCAAGGGTCCAAAATAAATGAGCTGCGAAATAACAGGAGGCGTGCTTTAGAAACTTATGTCGCGCAGACGCAGACCTGAATCCCGCGAGATCCTCCCCGATCCGTTGTACGGTTCGACGCTCGCTGAAAAATTCGTGAACTCGATGATGTGGGACGGCAAGAAGGCCGTCTCGCAGAAGATTTTTTACGACGCCATGGACAAGATCAAGGATCGCTCCCAGGACGATCCGCTGAAGCTGTTCAAGAAGGCCGTCGAAAATTGCAAGCCGCTGGTGGAAGTGAAAACCCGGCGCGTGGGCGGCGCCAACTATCAGGTGCCGGTCGAGGTGCCGAACAATCGCCGGACGAGCCTTGCGATCCGCTGGCTTTTATCGAATGCGCGGTCGCGTCCGGAAAAGACGATGCCGGAAAAGCTGGCCAATGAGCTGAACGACGCCGCCAACATGAGGGGCGGCGCAATTAAAAAGAAAGACGACGTACATCGGATGGCGGAAGCAAATAAAGCTTTTGCGCATTACCGCTGGTAAAGGAGTTAACTGGCACTGGCCCTGTTCGCCCCGCTGGGAATTAAATAAATGGCGCGTACCGTAGCACTGGATAAAATGCGGAATATCGGCATCATGGCGCACATCGATGCCGGTAAAACGACCACCACGGAGCGGGTGTTGTATTACACCGGCCGCACGTACAAGATTGGCGAGGTCCATGAAGGTACGGCGGTGATGGATTGGATGGAGCAGGAGCAGGAGCGCGGCATCACGATTACCTCGGCCGCGACCACCTGCGAGTGGCGCAATTACACGATCAACATCATCGATACGCCCGGTCACGTGGATTTCACGGCTGAAGTCGAGCGCAGCCTGCGCGTGCTCGATGGCGCGGTCGCGGTATTCGACGCGGTGGCGGGTGTGCAGCCGCAATCGGAAACGGTATGGCGCCAGGCCGATAAATATAAGGTCCCGCGGGTTTGCTTCATCAATAAAATGGACCGCGTGGGCGCGGACTTCTTCCGCGCGGTGGGGACGCTCGTCGACCGGCTCCAGTGCCGCCCCGTGCCGATTCAACTTCCGATCGGCGCCGAGGATACTTTCCAGGGCATCGTCGATCTGGTGAAGATGAACGCGCGCGTGTGGGTGGATGACACGCTCGGCGCGAATTTCTCCGAAGTCGAAATTCCGGAGGATCTTAAAGAGCTGGCGAAGGAATACCACGACAAACTGGTCGAGGCGGTTTCGGAATCCGACGACCACCTGTTCGAAAAGTTCGTGAACGGTCAGGCCATCACCGAAGACGAACTGCGCGCGGGAATCCGCAAGGCGACCATCGCGCAGAAGATTTTCCCGGTCATTTGCGGGACGGCGTTCAAGAACAAGGGCGTGCAGCCGCTGCTCGACGCGGTGGTGGATTATCTGCCTTCGCCGCTCGATGTGCCTTCGATTCAGGGTACGAGCCCCGACAATAAGGACGAGGTTCTGGTTCGCAAAGCCAGCGACAGCGAGCCGTTTTCGGCGCTGGTTTTCAAGATCATGACCGATCCGTTTGTCGGTCAGCTCGCCTTCATTCGCGTGTACTCCGGCAGGCTCGGTTCGGGCGAGTCGATTTACAACATCGCGCGCGGACGGCGTGAGCGCATCGGCCGCCTGGTCAAGATGCACGCCAACAAGCGCGAGGACATCACGGAAGTTTTGGCGGGCGATATCTGCGCGGCGGTTGGACTGAAGTCGGTGATCACGGGCGACACGATCTGCGATGAAAAGAACCCGGTCGTGCTCGAGTCGATCGATTTCCCGGCGCCGGTGATTCAGCTCGCGATCGAGCCCAAGACCAAAGCGGATCAGGAAAAGCTCGGCATGGCGATCGCCAAGCTGGTGCAGGAAGACCCGACGCTCAAGGTTTCGACCGATCCCGATACCGGGCAGACGATTCTCGCCGGCATGGGCGAGCTGCATCTCGAAATCATTGTCGACCGCATGCAGCGCGAGTTCAGCGTGGGCGCGAACGTCGGCAAGCCGCAGGTGGCGTATCGCGAGACCATCCGGCAAACCGCGGAATACGATTACACCCATAAGAAGCAGACCGGCGGCAGCGGCCAGTACGCGCGCGTGAAGCTGCGCGTCGAGCCAAACCCGGGCAAGGAATTCGAATTCGAGAACGACGTCACGGGCGGCAACATCCCGAAGGAATTCATTTCGGCCGTGGAAAAAGGCGTGGTCGAGGCGCTCGAGCACGGCATTCTCGCCGGGTATCCGATGTCGGATATCAAAGTTACGGTGTTCGATGGAGCCTATCACGACGTCGATTCGTCGGAAATGGCGTTCAAGATCTGCAGCTCGATTTGCGTGAAGGAAGCCGCGCGCAAGGCGAAGCCGGTGCTGCTCGAGCCGGTGATGCGCGTGGAAGTCGTGGTGCCGGACGAGTACATGGGTTCGGTGAACGGCGATCTGATTTCCCGCCGCGGGCGTTTGGAAGGCACCGAGATTCTGGGTTCGACGCACATCGTCAAGTCCATGGTGCCGCTGTCGGAGATGTTCGGTTATGCGACGGAGCTGCGGTCGCGCACGCAGGGCCGCGGGGCCTTCACCATGCACTTCGGGCAGTACGAGGAAGTGCCGCGGAGCATTGCCGAGGAGATCGTGAGCAAGGCGCAGGGGAAAGTGGTTTCTTAGGGCGGGATCAGACCCGTCCGGTGATTTTTGAGATCGCGAGAGGGAGACAGAGATGGCGAAGGAAAAATTTGATCGCAGCAAGCCGCACTGCAACGTAGGGACGATCGGGCACATCGATCACGGGAAGACGACGTTGACGGCGGCGATCACGCAGACGCTGGCGAAGAACAATCCGAAGGTGCAGTTCCGGAGCTTCGATTCGATCGACAACGCGCCGGAAGAAAAGGCTCGTGGAATCACGATCGCGGCGGCGCACGTCGAATACGAGACCAAGAACCGGCACTACGCGCACGTGGATTGCCCGGGTCACGCGGATTACATCAAGAACATGATCACGGGCGCGGCGCAGATGGATGGGGCAATCCTTGTCGTGGCCGCGACCGACGGCCCGATGCCGCAGACGCGCGAGCATATTCTGCTGGCCCGCCAGGTCGGCGTGCCGTACATTGTCGTCGCGCTGAACAAGGTCGATATGGTGGACGATCCGGAGCTGCTCGAGCTCGTCGAGCTCGAAGTTCGCGAGCTGTTGACCAGCTACGGCTTCCCGGGCAACGATCTTCCGGTGGTGAAGGTTTCCGCGCTCGGCGCTCTGAACAAAGAAGAGAAGTGGGAAAAGTCGGTGGAAGAGCTGATGGAGGCGGTGGACAAGTATGTTCCGCAGCCGAAGCGCGAAAAAGACAAGCCGTTCCTGATGCCGATCGAAGATATTTTCTCGATTCAGGGCCGCGGCACGGTGGTGACGGGCCGTATCGAACAGGGCGTGTGCAAGGTCGGCGAGGAAATGGAAATCGTCGGGTTCCGCGATACGCGCAAGACGGTTGTTACCGGCGTTGAGATGTTCAAGAAGCTGCTCGACACGGGCGAGGCGGGCGATAACGTCGGCCTGCTGCTGCGCGGAATTGAAAAAAACGACGTGGAGCGCGGGCAGGTGATCGCGAAGCCGGGGTCGATCAAGCCGCACAAGAAGTTTAAGGGCGAAGTGTACGTGTTGAGCAAGGATGAAGGCGGGCGTCACACGCCGTTTTTCAAGGGCTATCGTCCGCAGTTTTATTTCCGGACCACGGACGTGACGGGCGTCGCGGAGCTCCCGGAAGGCATGGAGATGGTGATGCCGGGCGATAACGTGCAGCTGGTGATCGATCTGATTACGCCGATCGCCATGGATAAAGGTCTGCGGTTTGCGATTCGCGAGGGCGGACGCACGGTGGGCGCGGGCACGGTCAGCGAGATTATCGAATAAGGGGACAGGGGTCAGAGGCCAGGGGCCAGCCCGGCGAACGCAAAAAGCGCACAGCGAATGCGTTGTGCGCGGTTCAAAGGGAAGGGGCGCACAGCGAATGCGTTGTGCGCGGTTCGGAAAAGTAGGAGCGCGCGGCGAGGGCGTTGTGCGCGGTTCAAAAAGAAGGAGCGCACAGCGAATGCGTTGTGCGCGGTTCAAAAAATGAGCAGCTTAAGAGAACGCATTCGAATTCGACTGAAGGCCTACGATCACCGCGTGCTCGATCAATCGACCACGGAGATCGTGGACACGGCCAAGCGCACCGGCGCGACCGTGGCCGGTCCCATCCCGCTGCCGACCGTGCGGAACACCTATACGGTGCTGCGCTCGCCGCATGTGGACAAGAAGAGCCGGGAGCAGTTTGAAATCCGCACGCACAAGCGGCTTCTGGATATTCTGGAGCCGACTCAGGACACGGTGGATGCGTTGATGAAGCTGGATCTTCCGGCCGGCGTGGACGTGGAAATCAAGGCGTTCGGTAAAGGCAAATAGGGGCCGGGGGCCAGAGGCCGGAGGCCAGGCGAAAGTCTGGAAGCTGGCGCGGTCCCGGGACCTGGAGTGAATTATGAGCCCAGGAATTTTAGGGAAGAAGATCGGGATGACGCAGGTGTTTCGCGCCGACGGACAGGTGGTTCCGGTGACGGTGGTGAAGGCCGGGCCGTGCGTGGTGGTGCAGCGCAAGACGCCGGCGACCGACGGCTACGACGCCGTGCAGCTCGGGCTGATGGAGTACGCGAAGAAGTCCGGCGTCAACAAGCCGCTCACGGGGCACATGAAGAAATCCGGCGCCGAGGGCGTGAAGTTCCTGCGGGAATTTCTGCTCGCCGAGGGCACCGAGGGCGACCTGAAAGCGGGCGACCGCGTGCTGGCCGACGAATTCAAGCCCAAGGAAAAAGTCGACGTCATCGGCGTGAGCAAGGGCAAAGGCTTTGCGGGAGTTGTCAAGCGCCATCATTTCCGGGGCAGCGATGCCACGCACGGCTCCATGTTTCACCGCGCGCCCGGATCGATCGGCGCGTCGAGCTTCCCGTCGCGCGTTTTCCCGGGCATGCGCATGGGCGGACAGATGGGCACCACGCGCGTGACCGTGCGCAATCTCGAAATCATCGAGGTGGACGCCGAGGACAATGTGATCCTGGTGAAGGGCGCGGTGCCGGGCCCCAACGGCGGCTACGTCATTTTGAGGAGAGCGAAGAGGTAAGCCATGCCGAGCGTAGACGTCATCGATGTGAACAACGCGGTGGTCGGCACCATCCAACTCGCCGACGAGGTGTTTGGAGTTCCGGTCAACGAGAATCTGTTGTACGAGGCCGTGCGCCATCATCTGGCGGGGACGCGGCGCGGGACGGCGTCCACCAAGACGCGCCATGAAGTGGCCGGCTCCGGCAAGAAGCTGTGGAAGCAGAAGGGCACGGGGCGCGCTCGCATGGGTTCGATCCGCAGTCCTCTGTGGCGTCACGGCGGCACGGTGCACGGACCGCAGCCGCGCGATTATTCCTATCACCTGCCGCGCAAGATGCAGATCGGCGCCTTGAAGAGCGCGCTTTCGGCGAAACTGCGCGACGGCGAGCTGCGCGTGGTGAGCGAGTTCGCGATCCGCGAGCCGAAATCGAAGCTCATGCGCCAGGCGCTCGACGGAATGAAGGTGGAGCGGACGGTGCTCGTGGTGGATAACGGCGAAAACCGCAATCTCGCGCTCTCGAGCCGGAATCTGGCGGGCGTGAAGCTGGTCGCCAGCCGCGAGGTGAACGTGTACGATCTGCTCGGCCACGCGCAGGTGCTGATCAGCCAGGCGGCGGCGCAGAAACTGTCGGAGGCTTTAGCCTGATATGAACGCATTCGATGTCATTAAAAAGCCGCTGGTCACCGAAAAGGGCCAGACCAAGAAAGACGGCGAGCGGACCATGTGTTTCGAAGTGGCGCTCGGCGCCAACAAGACCGAGATCCGGCACGCCGTGGAGGCCGCCTTCAAGGTGAAGGTGGAAGAGGTCCGCACCGCGACCAACGCCGGGAAGCTCCGGCGGCGGGGCCGTTTCACGGGATACCGTTCGGATTGGAAAAAGGCGTATGTGCGCCTGAAGGCCGGCGAGAAGATGCCGGAATACGCGGAGATCTAGGAGCAGGTTTTAGGCGAACATTATGCCGGTTAAAAGTTTCAAACCCACGACGCCGACGCGCCGCTTCACCACGGTGCTGCTGCGCGACGACCTTACCAAGAAGAAGCCGGAGAAGAGCCTGCTCGAAGGCAAGCGCAAGACCGGCGGACGATCGAGCACGGGGCGTGTTTCCTCGCGCTTCATCGGCGGAGGGCATAAGCAGGCCTACCGGATCATCGATTTCAAACGCGACAAGCACGTTCCGGCGGTGGTCGCCTCCATCGAATACGATCCCAACCGCAGCGCGCGCATCGCTCTCCTGCACTACGTCGACGGCGAGAAGCGCTACATCCTCGCGCCGGTGGGCATCGAAGTGGGACGCAAGATCATGTCGGGTCCCGCGGCCGATATCCTGGTGGGCAACTCGCTTCCGCTGAAAAATATCCCGGCCGGCACGGTGGTTCACAACGTGGAGTTGAAGCCCGGCAAGGGCGGGCAGATGGCGCGCTCGGCGGGCGCGCAGGTGCAGCTGGTTTCAAAGGAAGGCGAGCTCGCACTCCTGAAGCTGCCCTCGGGCGAGATCCGCAAGGTGCCCGCGGACTGCGCGGCGACGGTCGGGCAAGTGGGCAACGTGGAGCATGAGAACGTCAGCAGCGGCAAGGCGGGGCGCACGCGCTGGCTCGGGAAGCGGCCGCATAATCGCGGCGTGACCATGAACCCTGTGGATCACCCGCACGGCGGCGGCGAGGGCAAAACCAGCGGCGGCCGTCATCCGGTGACTCCCTGGGGCCAGCCCACGCGCGGCTTCAAGACGCGCAACAACAAGCGCACGGATAAGTGGATTGTGACGCGGAAGCAGAAGAAGAGATAGGACACCATGGGACGCTCACTGCACAAAGGACCGTTTGTCGACGACCATCTGATGAAAAAGATGGACGCGATGAACGCCAAGAACGAGAAGAAGGTGGTGCGGACCTGGTCGCGCCGGTCCACCATTCTGCCGGAGTTCATCGGGCATACGCTCGGCGTCCACAACGGCAAGAAGTTTATCCCGGTTTACGTGACCGAAAACATGGTGGGGCACAAGCTCGGCGAGTTTTCGCCAACGCGCGTGTTCAAGGGGCACGCGGCCAAGGCCGCGCCCGAAAAGACCGCCAAGCCGGCGTCCTAGGAATGAGGACCCAGTAGGGAAACGATATGCAAGCGAGAGCAGAAGCACGCTATCTACGAACGTCGCCGCAGAAGGCTCGGCTGGTGATCGATCTGATCCGCGGCCAGAAGGCCGGCGACGCGATCAATATTCTGCGCACCACCAACAAGCGCATCGCGCCGTCGATTGAAAAGGTGCTGCGCTCGGCGATCGCCAACGCCGAGAACCGCCATAACGACGTGGACGTGGACAAGCTGATCGTCACGGAGGCGTACGTGAACGAAGGGCCGCGCATGAAGCGGGTGCGCCCCGCGCCGATGGGGCGGGCTTATCGTTATCAGCGCCGGATGGCGCACATCATCGTCAAAGTGGGCGATCTGAACGCCGGAGAAAGCAAATAACATGGGCCAGAAAACACATCCTTACGGGTTCCGGCTGGGGGTCACGAAAACGTGGCGTTCGCGCTGGTTCGCCAAGCAGGACTACGCGAAGCTGCTGCGCGAAGATCTGGAGCTGAAGGAAGCCCTGCGCGACCGCCTGAAGGCCGCCGGCATCAGCGCGATCGAGGTGGACCGTCCGGGCAACAAGCTCCGCATCACGATTCAAACGTCCCGTCCGGGCATCATCATCGGGCGCAAGGGCGCGGAGATCGAGAAGCTCAAGAGCGACCTCGCGAAGAAGACCAAGCGCGACGTGTTCATCGATATCCAGGAAGTTCACAAACCGGAGCTCGACGCGCAACTGGTATCGGAGTCGATCGCGCTGCAGCTCGAAAAGCGGGTCGCATTCCGGCGCGCCATGCGCAAGGCCGTGGATTCGGCGCTGCGCTTCGGCTGCAAGGGAATCAAAGTTCGGGTATCGGGCCGCTTGAACGGCGCGGAAATCGCGCGCACGGAGTGGTACCTGCAGGGGCAGCTTCCTCTGCACACGCTGCGCGCCGATATCGATTACGGTTTCAGTGAAGCGCAGACCACCTATGGCGTGATCGGCGTGAAATGCTGGGTTTATAAAGGCGAGATTCTGCCGGGCCAGCGCCGCAGTCTGCGCAGCGAGCCCGAGCCGCGGCGTCCCCCGCAGCGCGACCGGCGCGACCGGGATCGCGATCGGGACCGGGACCGGGGACCGCGTCCGGCGATGACGCCTCCCGAGTCGGGTCCGGTGACGCAGGGCGCGCCGGGCGAAATGCGCACGGCTCCGATTCTGCCGCCGATGGCCTCGCCCACGGCGCCGAGCTGGAAACAGGAACCAAAGACCGAGGCGGGCGAAGCGCAGCGCGTGGAAACGCCTCGCGTGGACACTCCCAAGACGGAAGAACCAGGGGGCAATGAGTAGTTTATGTTGATGCCCAAGAAGGTAAAGTTCCGCAAGCAGCAGCGCGGACGGATGACCGGAAAGGCGTGGCGCGGCTCCACGCTCGCCTTCGGCGATTTCGGGTTGAAGGTGATGGTGTGCGGCTGGATCACGGACCGCCAGATCGAGGCGGCGCGCGTCGCGATGACCCGTTCGATCAAGCGCGGCGGCAAGGTATGGATCCGCCTGTTCCCGGACAAGCCGATCACCAAGAAGCCGGCTGAAACACGTATGGGAAAAGGCAAGGGCGCTCCGGACCAGTGGGTGTGCGTGGTGCGGCCCGGCAAGATCCTGTTTGAGATGGAAGGCGTGAGCAAGGAGATCGCGGCGGCGGCGTTGCGTCTGGCGGCGGCCAAGCTCCCGCTGCCCACCAAGATGGTGGTGCGCGACGGCCCGGGAGCGGAGGCGATATGAAGGAGAACGCGGATAAGGCACGTGCGCTCGACGCGGCTGAGCTCGCAAAACAACTGCGCGAGGGGCCCGAGCAGATTTTCCGGCTGCGTTTCCAGCTGCGCATGGGGCAGGCCGACGGTCTCAAGAAGCTGCGCGTCCTGCGCAAGGAGCGAGCCCGGCTTTTAACGGTCCAGCGGGAGCGGGAGTTGGGCCAGTCGGAAGCGCCCGCGGCGCCGGTCAAGGGAAAGGCCGCGAAGGCGAAAGCGGCCGCGACACCGAAGGCCGCGGCTCCCAAGGCGGCGGCGAAATCTCCGAAAGCGGCGAAGTCTCCGAAGGTGGAGAAACCGGCGGCTGCGGTCAAGAAAAGCGCGAAGGTGAAAAAGTAGGCGGCCATGACGGAAGCGAAAACGACACCCGCGAAAGCGGCCGGCATCAAGAACCAGAAGATCGGCGCGGTGGTGGCCAACAAGATGGCGAAAACCATCGTGGTCGAGGTGCTGCGGCGCGTGCCGCATCCGCTCTATAAGCGGGTGATCACCAAGCGCCGCAAGTTCTACGCGCACGACGAAGAGAATCAGGCGAAGGTGGGCGACGTGGTGCGCATTGTCGAATGCCGTCCCATGAGCCGGCTGAAGCGCTGGCAGCTCGGCGAGATTCTGCGCAAGGCCGTGCAGGTGGCCACCGACCTGAGCTCGATCGGGATCGAGACGGGTCCGGAAAAGCGGGTCACGAACAAGAAAAAGAGGCCGGGAGCGCGCTAAGGTGAACGGTTCACAGCGGGCGTCTTCGAAGGAGACACGAATATGATTGGAATGCGGACAATTCTCGAGGTTGCCGACAACAGCGGCGCTCGCAGGCTCGCCTGCATCCTGCCACGCGGCGGCGACCTGGGCCTGCGGGCGGGTCTCGGCGACATTATCACGGCGAGCGTGAAGGAAGCGGCTCCGGATTCGGCGATCAAAAAGGGCAAGGTGGTGCGCTGCGTGGTGGTGCGGATGCGCAAGGAAACGCGCCGCAAGGACGGCACCTACATCCGCTTCGATACCAACGCGGCCGTGCTGATCAGCGAAATCGGCGAGCCCATCGGGACGCGTGTCTTCGGGCCGGTGGCGCGCGAGCTGCGCGAGAAGCGCTTCATGAAAATTGTGTCGCTTGCTCCGGAGGTGATTTAGTCCGATGGCCACGAAGATTTACCGGAGAGCGCAGAACGATCCGCGCCCGCGGATCAAAGTGAAGCTCAAGAAGGACGATACCGTGAAGGTGATCGCCGGGCGCGACAAGGGCAAGACCGGACGGGTGCTCGACATCGATACGGTGCGGGGCCGGGTGCTGGTCGAAGGCGTCAGCCTGGTGAAGCGCCACACGCGTCCCAATCCGTCGCGCCAGATCAAGGGCGGCATCGCGGAGCGCGAGAGCTCGATCGCCATTTCGAACGTGATGGTGATGACCTCGGGCGGGGTGGCCACGCGGGTGGGCTACCGCACGGAAGGCAACCGGCAGGTGCGCGTCGCCAAAAAGGGCGGCGAGATTCTGGACAAGAAGTAGGGTATGCGTATCACGGCGGCGATCACCGAAAGACGCGCAGGGACGCAAACGCGCGAAGCGGACGGGAAATAGGAACTATATGGCGGCACGGCTCAAGGAAACTTATTTAAAGCAGGTGGTTCCGGCGCTCACCCAGGAGTTCGGTTACGCGAATCCCATGGCGGTGCCGAAGATCGAGAAGATTTCGCTGAACGTCGGCATGGGCGAGGCGACGCAGAACGCCAAGCTCATTGAGGGCGCGGTTGCCGAACTCACGGCCATTGCCGGACAGAAGCCGGTGGTGACCAAGGCCCGCAAATCGATCGCGGCGTTCAAGCTGCGCGAGAACATGCCGATCGGCTGCGCGGTGACCCTGCGCGGGGACCGCATGTACGAATTTCTGGACCGGCTGGTGAACGTGGCGCTGCCGCGCGTGCGCGATTTCCGCGGGGTGTCCTCGAAATCCTTCGACGGGCGCGGGAATTACACGCTGGGGTTGAAGGATCAGTTGATTTTCCCGGAGATCGACTACAACAAGGTCGAGAAAACCAAGGGAATGAACGTGTGCATCACGACGACGGCCAAGACCGACGCCGAAGGAATGGCTCTGCTGAAGCATCTGGGGATGCCGTTCAGCAAGTAAGAGGAACATCGAATTCATGGCAACCACCGCAAAAATCGCCCGCGATGAAAAACTGGCCCTGGCCAAGGCGGCCAAGACGCCGAAGCTTGCCGGGCGTCATCGTAACCGCTGCTTCCGGTGCGGCCGCCCGCGCGGCTTCATCGGTAAATTCAAGCTGTGCCGTATCTGCTTCCGCAATCTGGCGCTCGCGGGAGAGGTTCCCGGAGTGGTGAAGGCCAGTTGGTAGAGGCTCCGCGAAGGGGAGTCATGCGCATGCCGCAGGAGGAAGACAAAGAATGACGACATCCGATCCGATCGCCGATATGCTGACGCGCATCCGGAATGCGCAGAGCGCGCGCCATCCCAAGGTGGACGTGCCCGCATCGCGGCTGAAAACGGACCTCGCCAAGATTCTGAAGGATGAGGGTTACATCGCCAACTTCAAGCTGACCGAGGACGGGACGAAGAGATCGATCCGCATTTATCTCAAATACACCCCCGGCAATGTGCCGGTGATCACGCGCATCGAGCGGGTCTCGCGGCCGGGGAGCCGGGTGTATGTGGGCTCGAAGGAAGTGCCGCGCGTGTTGGGCGGGCTCGGGATCAATATCCTGACCACGCCGCGCGGCGTGATGACGGGATCGACGGCGCGTAAGGAAGGCATTGGCGGCGAAGTGCTGTGTCATGTTTGGTAGGCAGGGGACAGAGGCCAGTTCCGAACAGGCGCGCGATAGGGAATAGCAGGAGCGAGAGATTATGTCACGAGTAGGAAAAAAGCCGATTCCGCTTCCGAAAGGCGTCAAGCTCACCATCGGTGAAGAGTTGACGGTGGAGGGTCCGAAGGGCAAGCAGTCGGTTCCGATGCCCGCCGGCATCACTATTACGCAGAAGGACGGCGTGATGGAGATCCAGCGCGACGGCGACGATAAAGCGGCGCTCCATGGGCTGACGCGCGCGCTCGCGGCGAACGCGGTGCAAGGGGTCTCGACGGGCTTCACGCGGGAGCTGCAACTGTTCGGCGTGGGCTACAAGGTGGACGTGAAGGGGCGCATCGCCACGTTCACGCTGGGCTATTCGCATCCGATCGAGGTGTATCTGCCGGAAGGCATCGACATGAAGGTCGACAAGCCCGTGAACAACCTGATTCCCTTGATTCTCACGGGCAGCGACAAGCAGCTGCTCGGGCAGGTGGCCGCGAAGATGCGCGGTCTGCGTCCGCCCGATCCGTACAAGAACAAGGGCGTGCGCTACGCGGGCGAGGCGCTGCGCAAGAAGGTTGGAAAGTCGGGAGCGAGCGCGAAGTAAAAGGACGCGAGAGGGCAGGCATATGGCAAAGACTTCGAAAGATCAGATCCGGCAGCGCATTCATACGCGCATCCGCCGGCGCGTCAAAGGGACCACGGAGCGTCCGCGCCTGGCGGTGTTCCGCAGCGTGAAGCACATCTACGCGCAGCTTATCGACGATAGCCAGGGTCAGACCATCGCCGCGGCGGGCTCGCTCGAAAAGAACGGGGCGAACGGCGGCAACGTGGCCGGGGCCAAGGCGATCGGGAAGCTGGTGGCGGAACGCGCGCAGGACAAAGGCGTCAAATCCGTGGTATTCGATCGCGGCGGGTATCATTATCATGGCCGCGTGAAGGCGCTGGCCGAGGCGGCTCGCGAGGCGGGCCTCGAGTTTTAGAACGGGTTTTTTGAGGCCGCAATAAGGAAACTATGTCGACAACAATAGCGAAACGCATCGATGCCCAGAGCCTGAACCTGAAGGAACAGGTGGTGTCGATCAACCGCGTGACCAAGGTCGTCAAGGGCGGCAAGAACATGAGCTTTTCGGCCCTGGTGGTGGTGGGCGACCCGGGCGCGAAGATCGTGGGCTTCGGCACGGGCAAGGCCAAGGAAGTGCCTTCGGCCATCAAGAAGGGCATCGAGGCGGCGAAGAAAAATCTGCGCCGGGTGCATGTGCTGGCGACCACGATCCAGCATCCCGTGCTGGGCGTCTTCGGCGCCGGACGGGTGCTCCTGAAGCCGGCTCCGGCCGGAACGGGCGTGATCGCGGGCGGCCCGGTGCGCGCCGTCATCCAAGCGGTTGGAATTCCCAACGTGCTCACGAAATCGATCGGCTCGCACAACCCGCATAACGTGGTGAAGGCGACCATCGACGCGCTCGAAAAGTTGCGCGACCGCGCCGAGACCGCGGAGTTGCGCGGCATTCCTCTGGATCGAGTGAGATAAGGAAGATTGTATGCCGGGAACCATCAAAATCAAGCTGATCCGCAGCACCATCTGCACGCCGGACAAACATAAAGTGATCGTGCGCGCGCTTGGGCTGAAGAAGCTCAATCGCATGGTGGAGCGTCCCGACACGCCGGCCTTTCGCGGGATGGTGGCGAAGGTGCCGCACCTTCTGGAAATCGTCAAGGAATAACGGGGAAACTGGATCATGAATTTAAGCCAATTAAAACCGCCGCGCGGGCAGAAGCAAAAGCAGCAGCGCGTGGGACAGGGCATGGGCACCGGGCGCGGCAAATACTCGGGCCGCGGCGCGAAGGGTGCGAAATCGGTTTCGGGTTATTCGCGCATGCGCGGATTTGAAGGCGGCCAGATGCCGCTGCACCGGCGCCTGCCGAAGCGCGGATTCACCAATATTTTCCGCAAGGAATTCGCCATCGTGAACGTGGGCGCGCTCGAGGCGCTCCAGGGTGATGCGTTCTCGCCCGAATCGCTGCTTGAGGCGGGCGTGATTCACAAGCTCAAGGACGGGTTGAAGATTTTGGGCAGCGGAGAGCTGAAGCGCAAACTGACGGTGCGGGCGCACCACTTCACCAAGTCGGCGCTCGAAAAGATTCAAGCCGCGGGCGGCACGGCGGAAGTGATCGGGAAGTAGGCGGACTCTACGAAGAGCCGCGAAGAGAAGTCAGTGATCGGGAGTAGGATTCCCTGTGGGGAGTAAAAGGCCATGAAGTTCCTCGAAGCCGTAGCGAACGTGTTTCGTGTCCCGGACCTGCGCAAGCGTCTGATGTTTGCGCTCGCGCTGCTCGCGGTGTACCGTCTGGGCGGCCACATCCCCACGCCGGGCATCGACACCAACCGGCTCGAAGAGTTTTTCCGGCAGAACTCAGGGCACTCTATTTGGATTCCTCGATCTGTTCAGCGGCGGGACTTTCCGGAGGCTGACGATTTTCGCGCTGGGCATCATGCCCTACATCACGTCGTCCATTATTTTGCAGTTGCTGACGGTGGTGGTTCCCACGCTCGAGAAATTGCAGAAAGAAGGCGAGCTCGGACGCCGCAAGATCACGCAATGGACGCGCTATCTGACGGTGATCCTGGCGCTGATTCAATCCTTCGGCATCGCGACGGCGCTGCAGGGAGCCCAGCAGGGCTTCGTCACCAATCCGGGCATCGGGTTCATTCTGATGACCATGCTCAGTTTGACCACCGGGACGGCCTTCATCATGTGGCTCGGCGAGCAGATTACCGAGCGCGGCATCGGCAACGGGATGTCGCTGATCATCTTTACGGGCATCGTGGTCAACCTGCCGAATGCGATCTATCGAACTGGTGACCAAGGTGCAGACGGGCGACTGGAACCTGCTGCAGGTGATCATCATTCTGATCATGATGGTGTGCGTGGTTGGATTCATCGTATTGGTGGAGCGCGGCGAACGCAGAATTCCCGTGCAGTACGCCAAGCGTGTGATCGGAAGGCGGATGATGGGCGGGCAATCCACGCACCTGCCGCTCAAAGTGAACGCGGGCGGAGTGATCCCGGTGATTTTCGCGAGCTCGCTGCTGGCCTTTCCGCAGACCCTGACGCAGGTTCAGTTCGTGAAGGATTCGCCGGTGCTCAGCAACATGCTGGGAGCGATCGGCGGGGCGCAGCCTCTTTATTACCTGCTTTACACGGTCCTGATCATCTTCTTCTGTTTCTTTTACGTTTCGATCATTTTCAATCCGAACGAGGCCGCCGACAATATGCGCAAGTATGGCGGATTTATCCCGGGCATCCGGCCGGGAAAAAATACGGCGGATTACATGAACACGATCCTGACCCGGATTACGGTGGTCGGGGGATTGTATCTGGCGATTTTATCGCTGCTGCCGCAGATCATGATTTCCGGCATCAAGCTGCAAAGGCTGCCGGGAATCGGGAACTGGATTGACGCGACGTTTCCGCGCTGGCTGCTCGACGGGCTCGGCGTTAACTTCTATTTCGGCGGCACCAGCCTCTTGATTGTGGTGGGCGTCGCCATGGACACGGTAAACCAGATTGAAGCGCAGTTGATCATGCGCCATTACGAAGGATTTACGCCACGGGCCGGCCGCATTCGCGGACGCCGCTCCAGCGTGTGATGCGAGGAAGCCGGAGGAGATGAGCCAGCTCTGTCTGATTTTGTTCGGAGCGCCAGGATCGGGGAAGGGCACACAGGCGAAGCTGCTGACCAAGGCGTTGTCTCTGCCGCATATCTCGACGGGCGACATGTTGCGCGAGAGCGTGGAACGGGGCGACGACCTGGGCCACGAGGTGCAGTCGATCTTGGCTTCCGGATCTTTGGTTCCCGACGAGATCGTGAACGCGCTGGTGGCCGAACGCACGGCGCGCAAGGATAGCAAGTGCGGATTCATCCTGGACGGGTATCCGCGGACCGTGAATCAGGCGCGGATCGTCGACCGGATGCTGGTGGAGCGCGGAGTGCGCGCGCTGGTGATCCACCTGAAAGTCGATTACAATGTTATTGTGGATAGGCTTGCGGCCAGGCGGCTTTGTCCTATCTGTGGAGCGGTTTCGGGCGTGAAGCCCGGAGAGACCGAAAAGCCGACGGTGTGCGGGCTGGACGGGGCGAAACTGGTGGTGCGGGACGACGACCGTCCCGAGGTGGTGCGGAAGCGGCTGCTGAATTACGACCGCCAGACCGCGCCGGTGCTCGCGTTTTTCGAGGAAGCCGGCTACGACCGCCTGGATGTGGACGGCGATTCAACGGGCGGGCCGGAAGCGATTTCCCACGGCATCCAAGCGTCCGTGCGGGAGTATATGGCCCGGTTCGGAACGAGGGTTGAGGGCGCATGATCGTGCGCAAGAGTCCCTCCGAGCTGGAAAAGATGCGGGCGGCGGGATTGCTGGTTTATCAGGTTCTGGAGGCGCTGCGCGAAATGGTCGCGGAAGGCGTTTCGACCTACGAGTTGGAAGTGACGGCCGAGAAGATGATCACCGACGCGGGGGCGAGGCCGGCGTTTAAAGGCTACGCGAGCGCGGCTGCGGGATCCAAGTTTCCGTACGTGCTGTGCACGTCGGTGAACGAGGAGATCGTGCACGGGATGCCGTCGGAGAAGCGGATTCTGAAGCCGGGCGATATTGTTTCGATCGACACCGGCGTCCAGTTTCACGGCTATTACGGCGATTCGGCGATCACCGTTCCGGTGGGCGAAATTTCCGCCGAGGCGCGGAAGCTGATCGAGGTGACGCGCGAATCGCTGGAACTGGCAATCGACCGGGCGCGGCCGGGAAACCGGCTGTTCGATATTTGCGGGACGGTGGAGCGCCACGTGACGTCGAACGGATTTTCGGTGGTGCGGGAGTTTGTGGGACACGGCATCGGCACGCAGATGCACGAGGAGCCCCAGATTCCGAATTACGTGGATCGCAGAAATGAGAATCCGCGGTTGAAGGAAGGCATGGTGCTGGCGATCGAGCCCATGGTGAATGCCGGGAAGCCGGGCAGCCGCGTAAAGGCGGACCAGTGGACGGCGGTGACCGAAGACGGCCGGTATTCGGCGCACTTCGAGCACACCGTGGCGGTGACGGCGAACGGTCCGTGGGTTCTGACGCGGCCATGACCAGAGGTCAGAGGTCAGGGGTCGGAGGTCAGGAAGAAGGTAAGGGCCAAGGGGCAGGCGGCGGTGAAGAGGCGACGGTGATCGATTTGTTGCCGAGCGCGGCCTATCGGCTGAAGCTCGCGAACGAGGACCTGGTGATTGCGCACGCGGCCGGCGCGGGCGTCCGGAATTTTGAGCGGTTGCGTCCCGGCGAGCGGGTGCGGGTGGAACTCTCCCCGCATGACCGGACCAGGGGCCGGATCGTGGAGTTGCTGCGGTAGCAAGGTGGCCGCGAGGGTTGCTGAGAAGGTTCGAAGGAAGGTTTTATGAAAGTGCGAGCGTCCGTAAAAAAGATGTGCGACAAGTGCAAGGTGATTCACCGCGAAGGCGTGGTGCGGGTGATCTGCACGAATCCGAAGCATAAGCAGAGGCAGGGCTAGCCGCGTTCGCGCGCGCCCGGGCGGAAGAGGACAAAGCGAAACATGGCACGACTGGCAGGCGTCGATTTACCGGCGAAGAAGCGGACCGAAATCGGTCTCACGTACATTTATGGCATCGGACGGACGCGCAGCAAGTCGCTGTGCTATCGCGCCGACGTCAATCCCGATAAGAAGATCGCGGACTTGACCGAGGATGAGATCAATCGCATCCGCTTGCTGCTCGAGGCCGAAGGGTCCGTCGAAGGCGACCTGCGCAAGGAAATTTCGATGAACATCAAGCGCCTCATCGAAATGGGTTCCTACCGCGGGCTGCGGCACCGGCGCGGGCTTCCCGTGCGCGGGCAGCGGACGCATACCAACGCGCGCACCCGCAAGGGTCCGCGGCGCGGCACGGTGGCCAACAAGAAGAAGGCGTCGGCGAAGACCTAAGAACGGGACGGATTATTCATGGCAACTAAAGCGCCGGCCAAAGCCGGCAAGAAAAAAGCGTTCAAGAAAAAAGAAAAGCGCAACGTGCCGGTGGGGATCGTCCACGTGCAGGCTTCGTTCAACAACACCATCATCACCATCGCCGATCCGATGGGCAACGTCATCGCGTGGTCCAGTTCGGGTTCTCTGGGATTCCGCGGGTCGCGGAAAGGCACGCCGTTCGCCGCGCAGCAGGCGTCGCTGACGGCTGCCAATAAAGCCAAGGAATCCGGATTGCGGACGGTAAACGTCGCGGTCAGCGGTCCGGGCGCGGGGCGCGAATCGGCCGTGCGCGCGCTCTCGACGGCGGGCCTGGAGGTACGAACCATCCGGGATCGCACGCCGATTCCGCATAATGGTTGCCGGCCGCCCAAGAAGCGCAGAGTTTGATGCAGGGGCCAGGGGCCAGGGGTCAGGACGAACAGAGCAACCCCGAGTTGTTTGAAATTTGAGACGAAGTTTTTAAGCAGGAAGAAGATCCTTGGACTTTTGACTGCACCGATTCACTGGCCTCCGGCCCCTGGCCGCTGGCCCTAACTTTAAGCAGGACGAAGATCTTCGGATCGTAAACTGCACCTGACTACCGGTCACTGGCCCCTGGCCTCTGACCCCTGAACTAGGGAGGTTTGATTTGGCTCGATATATTGGCCCCGTTTGCCGGCAATGCCGGCGCGAGGGCATGAAGTTGTTTTTGAAGGGCGAGCGCTGCCACACCGAGAAATGCGCGATTGAGAAGCGCAACTTCGCGCCCGGTCAGCACGGCAAGGATCGCAAGCCGAAGCTGGTGGGCTACGGCCTGCAGCTGCGCGAAAAGCAGAAGGCGCGCCGCTATTATCAACTGCTCGAAGGGCAGTTCCGCAACCTGTTCGAAAAAGCCAGCGCCATGAAGGGCATTACCGGCGACAACCTGCTCAACATGCTGGAGCGGCGCCTGGATAACACGGTGTACCGCATCGGCTTCGGAACGTCGCGGGCGCAGGCCCGCCAGATCGTGCGGCATGGACACATCTTCGTGAACGGCCACCGCGTGGACATCCCTTCGTTCCTGGTGAAGCCCAACGACGTGATCGAAGTGTCGGCCGGCAGCAAGGAGAATCCCACCATCCGGCACGCGCTCGAGGCGACCGCGCACTCGCCGAGTCCCAACTGGCTCGAGGTGGACCGCGAAAATCTAAAAGCGCGGGTTGTGCATCAGGCCAAACGCGAGGATCTCGTCCAGATCCAGTTGAACGAACAGCTCATCGTCGAGCTGTATTCGAAGTAGTCTCTTCGCCAAGGAGTCCATCAATATGTTTAAAGGATTCCAGAAACCCAAGCGTCTGGTTGCCAATACGGAAACGCTCACGGATCGCTATGGCATGTTCACGGCGCAACCGTTCGAGCGCGGATTCGGGTCCACCATCGGAACGAGTCTCCGCCGCGTGCTGCTCAGCTCGATTGAAGGCGCCGCCATCACGGCGGTGCGCATCGAAGGCGTGGCGCACGAGTTCAGCCCCATTCCGGGCGTGGTGGAGGATGCCACCGACATCATCCTCAACCTGAAGCAGGTCCCCTTCATGATGAGCGAGGAGGGCATGCGCACGGTGCGTTTGAAAGCGGATGCCCCGGGCGAAGTGCTGAGCGGCCAGATCGAGACCGATCACGACATCGAAGTGCTGGATCGCAACATGCATATCGCGACCATCGGCGAAGGCGGGAAGCTCAACATTGAAATGCGCCTGAAGAGCGGGCGCGGGTATGTTTCGGCGGAACGCAATACGGACGAGGATCTGCCGGTGGGCTACATCCCCATCGATTCGGTGCACTCGCCGGTGCGTAAAGTGAACTTCTCGGTGGAATCGGCGCGTCTCGGCCAGATGACCGACTACGACAAGCTCACGATCGAGGTGTGGACCAACGGAGCCATCTCGCCGGCCGACGCCATCGGACAGGCGGCCAAGCTGGTGAAGGACCACATGGCCATCTTCATCAACTTCGAGGAAGTGCCGGAGCAGACCGAGGAGCCGGCCGAGCGCGCGCTCAGCCAGATGAACGAAGTGCTGGGCCGGTCGGTCGAGGAACTCGAGCTCAGCGTGCGTTCGTATAACTGCCTGAAGAACGCCAACATTCAGACCATCGGCGATCTGGTGCAGAAGACCGAAGCCGAGATGCTGCGAACCAAGAATTTCGGACGCAAATCGCTGAACGAGATCAAGGAAATTCTGGCGGGCCTCGGACTGACGTTCGGCATGAAGTTCGACGTGCCAGGGCCGCCTGGTTTCTCCGAGCGGAGCCCCGGCCATGATCGGCACGCCGATCACGCCCGATCTGAGCGGCGGCGACGACGACGTATCGAAGGCGAAGAGGAGACCGGCGCTCAGCTGTAGCTTTCGACGCGAGACACTATCAATGCGACACAAGCGATCCGGTTATAAACTCAAGCGCGACGTAGGGGCGCGCAACTCGCTGCTCAAGAATCTGGTCACCAGCGTGATCGAGCAGGAGCGCATCATCACCACGGTCATCAAAGCCAAGGCCGCGAAGCCGCTGGTGGATAAAATGATCACGCTCGCCAAGCGCGATACGCTGCACGCGCGGCGTCAGGCGGCGGCGTTTCTCGAAACGCCGGCGTCGGTCAAGAAGCTTTTCGATAAGCTCGGTACGCGTTTCGGCCAGCGCGCGGGCGGCTACACGCGCGTCGTGAAGCTCGGCTGGCGCAAGGGCGATGGCGCGGAGCAGGCCATGCTGGAACTGGTCGGATCCGAGCTCGTGAAACGCGCGGCGGAACGCGCCAAGCGTCGCGAGGAGCGGCTGAATCAGATCCGGCAGGGTCAGCACGAGGGCGAAGCGCCGGAGGAATAACGGCGCAGCTCGTCATCAAATCGTTCGGATCGGGCGGCTCGCAAGAGTCGCCCTTTTTTTTTTTGCGGACCCGGAGCCCTATGCGTCAGCTTGGGGCTTACATGTCCAGAGCCTAAGCCCCAAGCTCACGCATGGGTCTCAACGCGACCCGCTTGACTCAACTTCCGGTTTAAGGAAACTTGGCAAATGGTCTAGCGCCGGTTGAGCAGCCACATCACCAGCGTCAGGATCGCACTCAACAATAGGCTCGTCACGATCGGGAAATAGAAGACGCTATTTTTTCCACGGATCACGATGTCGCCGGGAAGCGGCCGATTCTCAACGGCAGTTTTTCCCCGAAGGTGACGAACAGGCCCGCGGCGATCAACACGATTCCCAGGAGAATGAGCGTCCGTCCCACGACCTCCATTTTAATCCCGCTCGCGATTCATCTCGCTCGCGTTTGATGCCGCTCACGCCGCCGGACTCGTCGGATAAAAAACAGTCCTCCCCTCGCGGGGCTGGGTTTCGCCATAATTGAGAACGGAGATCCAATACCATGCTTGTAGAAAGCCCTCCGATCCAGCCATATCTTCATGATGAGGAACTCAATCCGCTGCTTTCGGCGGAAGCGCGATTCGATACCGCCGCGCGGCTGCTGGGGCTCGACGACGGCATGCGCAAGGTGCTGCGCTCCTCCTCGCGCGAAGTGACGGTGCACATTCCGGTGCTGCTCGACGACGGGCGAATCGAAGTGTTCACGGGCTACCGCGTGCAGCATTCGATCGCGCGCGGCCCGGCCAAAGGCGGCATCCGTTACGCGGCCGACGTGACGCTCGACGAAGTGCGCGCGCTGGCTTCCTGGATGACGTGGAAATGCGCGGTCACCAACGTTCCGTTCGGCGGCGGCAAGGGCGGAATTATCTGCGATCCCGCGCTGCTTTCGCCGGGCGAGCTGGAACGCATGACGCGGCGCTACACGGCGCAGATCTACGAATTCATCGGGCCTGAAATCGACGTGCCCGCGCCGGACATGAACACGAACGAGCAGACCATGGCGTGGATCATGGACACCTATTCCATGCGCTCCGGCCACACGCAAACCGCGGTGGTCACGGGCAAGCCGATCGATCTGGGTGGGTCGCGCGGACGCACGGAGGCCACCGGGCGCGGCTGCATGATCGTCACCGAACAGGCGCTGCAGCGCTTCGGGCTGGACCGCAAGTCCGCGCGCGTGGTGATTCAGGGCTTCGGAAACGTGGGCGGCATGGCCGCGAATCTGATGGCGCAACGCCGGATTCAAAATCATCGCGCTCGTGGAATGGGATGGCGCGGTGCACAACGAGCAGGGCCTCGACATCCGGGCGCTGGCGAAGCACCGGAAAGAAACCGGCTCGATTCTCGATTTTCCGGGCGGCGAGAACATGGATCGCGAAGAAGCCTTCTTCATGGAGACCGATGTGCTTCTGCCGGCCGCCAAAGAGAACGTGATCACGTCGCAGAACGCGGGGAAAATCCGCGCCAAAATTCTATGCGAAGGCGCGAATGGGCCGACCACTTCGGCCGCCGATCCGATTCTGCGCGATAAAGGAATTTTCGTGATCCCCGATATTCTGGCCAACGCGGGCGGCGTCACGGTGTCCTATTTCGAGTGGGTGCAGGACCGCCAGGGCTACTTCTGGAACGAGCAGTTGGTGAACGATCGCCTGGAAGAAATCATGATCAACAGCTTCAACGATGTGGTTGCCTACGCGGAAAAGCACGAAGTGGACAATCGCACGGCCGCGTACATGCTGGCGCTCGATCGCGTGGCGTTCGCGATCAAGCTCCGGGGAATTTACGCGTAAAGCGCCCGCACCCCGGCGATTCGCGGCTCTCCAGCCAAACGTATCCCGAGAGGCCTGGCGGCGCGCTGCGAGATAATAGGACGTTTCTCATGTCCTCCGAGATCTCCACGCAGCCGTCCACGCCCTTGATGCGTCAGTATCACGGCATCAAGCAACAGGTCCCGGACGCGCTATTGATGTTCCGGCTGGGAGATTTCTACGAGCTGTTTTATGAGGACGCGGTCACGGCCGCGCGCGAGCTGGAGATCACGCTCACCGCACGCAACAAGGAAAAAGGCCAGCCGATTCCCATGTGCGGGGTGCCTTATCACTCCGCGGAGGGCTACATCGCGCGCCTGACGCAAAAGGGTTATCGCGTCGCGATCTGCGATCAGATGGAGACGCCCAGCGCCGCGACGAAGCTGGTGAAGCGGGGGGTCACGCGCGTCGTGACGCCGGGCACCACGATGAACGCGGCCGTGCTGCGTCCGCGCGAGAATAATTTCCTGGCGGCCGTGATGCCCGGCCCCGGCTCCGAACGCGCGGGTTTCGCGTACGCCGACGTCACGACCGGCGAGTTCCGCGCCACCGAAATGGACTTTGCCGACGTCGCGGCGGCTCTCGAGACATTTCATGTGCGCGAAGTGTTGCTGCCGGGCGCCGCGTCCCACAAGTTTTCCTGCCTGCGGACGGACGTGGAAGACTGGATTTTCGGCGCGGATTACGCGGCGCGCAGCCTGTGCGATCATTTCCGCCTGCTCTCGCTCGACGGGTGCGGGCTCGAAGGGCGTCCGCTCGCGATCGGCGCGGCCGCAGCCCTGCTGCATTATGTGCGGGAAACGCAGCGTGCCTCGGTGGAGCATCTGGAACGACCGGCCTTTTACGATCGCTCCGACGCGCTGGTGCTGGACGCGACGACCGTGCGGAATCTGGAATTATTCGATCCGCTGTTTGCCGGTGAATCGCGGGATTCCACGCTGCTCGCGGTGCTGGACCGCACACGCACGGGGATGGGCGGACGTCTCCTGCGGCGGCGTCTGCTCGCGCCATCGATCCACATTGCTGAGATCGACGCTCGCCTGGATGCGATCGCGGAGCTGCACGCGGCGACCATTACGCGTGCGGAGCTGGGGAAAGACCTGGCGGCCATTCTCGACCTGGAGCGGCTGCTCGCGCGCATCAGTCTCGCGAGCGCGGGGCCCCGTGATGTGGCGGCTCTTGCGCGATCGCTGGCGGTCGTGCCCGCGCTGAAGGAAAGGCTCGCGCAGGCGAAGACGCAGAGGTTATGCGAGATCGATCAGCGCCTGGACGAAGTCGCGGAGGTTCGCGACCGCGTGCTCGGCACGCTGGCTGCGGAACCACCGGTGAATATCGCGGACGGGAATGTGATTCGTGATGGAATCGATCCGCGGCTCGATGAGCTGCGCGACATTTCCCGCAACAGTAAGGTCTATCTCGCGCAGATTGAACAGCGCGAGCGCACGCGCACCGGAATCGCGTCTCTCAAAATCCGCTTCAACAACGTTTTTGGATATTACATTGAAATTTCCAAGGCGAACCAGCATCTGGCGCCGCCCGATTACCTGCGCAAACAGACGCTTGTGAACGCGGAGCGCTTCACCACGCCAGAGCTGAAGGAACTCGAAGGCAAGATTCTGGAAGCCGAGGATAAGATTCTGACTCTGGAGCGCGAGCTGTTCGAGCAGCTTCGCGTGCACACCGCCGCGCATGCGGCGCGCATCAAGGCGACCGCCGCGGCCATTGCCGAGCTGGACGTGACGACAGCGCTCGCCGAGGCGGCGGCCGAGAACCGCTACACGCGGCCGTGCTTCTCGGATTCGGGCGAACTGCGGGTCGCCGGCGGGCGTCATCCGGTGATTGAAAAGCTCGCCGAACGCGACGCCCAGCGCTTCATCGCCAACGATCTTTACTTCCATCCGGAGACTGAATTTATCGCCGTGATCACGGGGCCGAACATGGGCGGCAAATCGACCTACCTCAGGCAGGCCGCGCTGCTGGTGATTCTCGCGCAGGCGGGGTCGTTCGTTCCCGCGGACTCGGCGCTGCTTCCGATCGTCGACCGGGTTTTTACCCGCATCGGCGCTTCCGATAATCTGGCGCGCGGTCGCTCCACGTTTATGGTGGAGATGACCGAGACCGCCGTGATTTTGAATACCGCCACGTCCCGGAGTTTAATTATCCTCGACGAAATCGGGCGGGGCACTTCCACCTACGACGGTCTGGCGCTCGCCTGGGCCGTGGTGGAACACATTCAGAGTAAGATCCGGGCCAAGACATTATTCGCCACGCACTATCACGAGCTCACCGAGCTGGCAGCGCAATTGGACGGCGTCCGCAATCTGCATGTTTCGGTGAAGGAAGCGGGCGACCAGATCCTGTTTCTGCGGCGCGTGGAGCCGGGAGCGGCCGACCGCAGCTACGGCATCGAAGTGGCGCGGCTTGCCGCGCTGCCGGCCGGCGTGATCGAACGTGCGCGGCAGATTCTGGCGACTCACGAAACGGCCGAGCACACGGTTACCGAAGAGCTCGCGGGCGCGGTTCCGGGAGCGGTGCAGATTCAACTATTCGAACCCGTGAACGGGCAGATTGCGGAACGGATACGCAAGTTGAAGCTCGACGAACTGCGACCGATTGAAGCGTTGCAACTGCTCGCCGAATTACAAAAGGAACTCAGGTGAGAGTGGTGGGCGTCATGAGCGGAACGTCGCTCGACGGCATCGACGTGGCGATCGTCGACGTTCGCGCCCGCCGCATCCAGACGATCGCATTCCATTGCACTCCTTATTCGAAAGCCGTGCGCGACGCGCTCCTTTCGGTCTCGGACGCGCAAACGCATATAGCTACCGTTTCGCGTCTCCACTTCCTGCTCGGGGAGCTGTATGCGGAAGCCGTGATCGACACGGCACGGCGCGCTCGCACAAAGCTCGATTCCATCGAGTTGATCGGAATGCACGGCCAGACCATATACCACCAGGGCGAGCCCGCGAAGTTCCTGGGACGGCCGGTCGCGACCACCTTTCAGATCGGCGAAGCCGCGGTGGTTGCCGAGCGAACCGGGATTCGCGTGATCTCGAATTTTCGTGAGCGCGACGTCGCCGCGGGCGGCCAGGGAGCGCCGCTCGTGCCTTTCGTCGACGAGCTGTTGTTCCGCGATCGCCGCCACACTCGTATCGCGCTGAACATCGGCGGCATCGCCAATATGACTATTCTGCCGCCGCGATCATCGCCCCAACCCGTGATCGCTTTCGACGTCGGTCCAGGAAATATGATCATCGACGCTTTGGTTGAACTCCACACGGCCGGAAAGCAGCGCTTCGATCGAGGCGGTGCTATCGCGGGCCGTGCGAGCGTGGATCAGAGACTGCTTGTAAAATTGCTCGAGCGTTCGCGAGCTCCGCGTGCGAAACGGTCGCTGGGACGCGAACAATACGGACGCAAATTCGTCGCCGATCTCGTAGCGACTGGACTTCCTCTCCCCGTGCTCATCGCTACTGCGACGGAGTATACGGCGGTGCTTATCTCGCGTCACGCGCGCGGCGCGCAGGAAGTGATCGCAGCGGGGGGCGGGGTTCACAATCGCCATCTGATGCGGCGGCTGGCGGATTTGCTTCCCGGCGTCAGGATCTCCACGGCCGCGGATTACGGCATTGATCCCGACGCCAAGGAAGCGATCGCGTTCGCCGTGCTTGCCTATGAATCGGCTCATGGCCGCCCCGCGAACCTTCCTGCGGTGACGGGCGCGAGGAGTGCGCGGGTGCTGGGGAAAAGTACGCCCGCTTCTTAACTCGAGAGTTGTTCGTTTTCCTGGGCCTGTTGATCGAGCTGGCGTACGCGTTCGGCGGGATCCTTGGACAGAATCTGGTTATCGAGATCTTGGGGCAGCGGAGGCTGCGGTTTGGGGTTCAGGTCGTTCAGAATTTGACGAATGAGCTTCTTCATGCCCTTTGGATCGCACGGGGCCGCCGCGATGCACGCGAAATCCAAACGCAGGTTGTTTAAACCACGAGAGAAAAAACTTCCGTGCGCGGCGTCAATGCACCTTGCAATCAGGCCCGCGTGGCGCCCGGCCAGCGTATTGACCGACCCGACGCGGCGGGCTTCGTAGGCCGCAATTGCGGGCTCCTGCTGCAGCATGTAGCCGAGTTCGTCGACGCCGTTCAACAGGCAGCTCCTGGAGAAAGGATCGATGGGAAATTCGACGGTGCGGCCGCCGGGAAGCGTAACGGTTTGCGTGGCCAGATCGATTTTCACCGCGATGCCGGGCCAACGCAGCAATTCCGCGTGGACATCCGTCGGAACAACCACGGGGAGCAAACCATTCTTCAGCGAGTTTCCGCGAAAAATATCCGCGAACGAGGTGCTGATCACGGCGCGAATGCCGAATTGCGTGAGCGCCCAGGGGGCGTGCTCGCGCGAACTGCCGCAGCCGAAGTTATCGCCGGCGACCAGAATCTGCGCGCCCGCCGCGCCGGGCTGATTGAGCGGGAAGTCCGGCTTCGGCGATCCGTCGGGGTTGTAGCGCCAGTCGAAGAAGAGCGCATCGCCGAGGCCCTCCATCGAAGTGGTCTTCAGGTAGCGCGCGGGAATGATCTGATCCGTGTCGATGTTCTCGATCGGAATGACGACGGTCTTGCTTTCGATGGTTTGAATCTTCATATGGTTTCACGCTGCCGTTCTACGACAAGGTCCTCGGGTCGGCGACGGCGCCCGCGATCGCAGACGCGGCGGCCGTCAACGGACTGGCCAGGAAAGTTCGTCCGCCTTTACCCTGGCGTCCTTCGAAATTGCGATTGCTGGTGGAGACGCTGTACTGGCCGGGCTCCAGCTGATCGCCGTTCATGGCAAGGCACATGGAGCAGCCGGCCTCGCGGAATTCCGCGCCGGCGGCGCGGAAAATCTCGTCGAGCCCTTCCTCGACGGCCTGCTTGCGCACCTGCTGCGATCCGGGAACCACCAGCATGCGAACCTTCGGATTCACCTTGTGCCCCTTCATCACGGCGGCGGCGGCGCGCAGATCGGAAATGCGCGAGTTCGTGCAGCTACCGATGAACACGACGTCCACGGGATGCCCCATGAGAGGCTTGCCGGGCTCAAGGGCCATATACTTCAGAGCCTTTTCAAGATCGGAACGTTCGATTGGATCGGTGACGGAAGAGGGCGTGGGAATCGATGCCGGAAATCGCGATGCCCATGCCGGGATTGGTTCCGAACGTCACCATCGGTTCGAGCGTGTTGGCGTCGATGATCAATTGACGCGCGTACGTCGCGCCTTCGTCCGTGGGCAATTGCTTCCAGCGGGTAACAGCGGCGTCCCACTCCGCTGCCCTTGGGCGCGAACTCGCGGCCTGCCAGGTATTGATACGTCGTGTCGTCAGGCGCGACCAATCCAGCGCGCGCGCCGCCTTCGATCGACATGTTGCAGATGGTCATGCGTTCTTCCATCGACAAGCGCGCGAATCGCCGAGCCCGTATATTCGAACACGCAGCCGGTGCCGCCGCCGATGCCGATCTTCGCGATCACGGCAAGAATGATGTCCTTTGCCGAAACGCCCGGGCGCAATTGGCCGTCCACGCGGATTTCGTAGGGCTTCGACGGCGTCTGCAGCAGACACTGCGAGGCGAGCACGTGGCCCACCTGGCTGGTGCCGATGCCGAACGCGAGCGCGCCGAACGCGCCGTGCGTGGCCGTATGGCTATCGCCGCAGACGATGGTCATGCCGGGCTGCGTCAGGCCCTGTTCCGGTCCGATGACGTGGACGATGCCCTGATGATCGCTCATGCGGTTGTATAGGCGCACGCCGAATTCCTTGCAATTCGTTTCCATCTGCGCGATCTGCGCGGCGCCGATGGGATCGACGATGGGCAGGTCGCGCGAGGTGGTGGGCGTGGAGTGATCCATGGTCGCGATGGTGAGATCGGGACGGCGGACCTTCAGGCCGCGCTCGCGCAGCGTCGAGAAAGCCTGCGGCGAGGTGACTTCATGGCACAGGTGCAGATCGATGAAGATCAGCGCGGGCGCGTCAGGCTGCTGGGAGACGACGTGGCTGTCCCAAATCTTTTCGACGATGGTGCGCGGCTTCGCCGCCGATCCGTTTGTGTCATAATGCCTCGCTCATCGGTCTTTTATTCATAATGCCTCGCTCACTGCTTGGCCCACTTGGTCGGTGGTGAGCGGCTTTCCTTTGGGTCTCAAATCCGCAGTGACCTGGCCCGCGTTCAGAACCTTTTCGACAGCCGCGTTGATCGCCGCGGCTTCCTTCACCAGGCCGAACGTATATTCGAGCATGGCCGCCGCACGAGCCGATCGCGCCCAGCGGATTGGCTTTGTTCTGGCCGGCGATGTCGGGCGCGGAGCCGTGCACCGGCTCGTACAAGCCTTTCTTTTCGCCGAGCGAGGCCGAGGGCAGCATGCCGATGGAGCCGGCGAGCACCGCGCCTTCGTCGCTCAAAATATCGCCGAACATGTTCTCGGTGAGAATCACGTCGAACCGCTTGGGATTCAGCACGAGCTGCATGGCGCAGGTGTCCACCAGCATGTGATCGAGTTCCACGTCGGGATACTGCGCGCCGATTTCGGTGACCACCTTGCGCCACAACTGCGAGCATTCGAGAACGTTGGGCTTATCGACGCTGGTCAGCTTCTTGCGGCGCTTGCGCGCGAATTTGAAGGCCATGTGCGCGACGCGGGCGATTTCAGCGCGCGAATAATTCATGGTGTTATACGCGCGGTCGCCGCGCCGCCGTGTTCGGTGTCCCACACGATGCCGCGCGGCGTGCCGTAATACAGGCCGCCGGTCAGCTCGCGAACGATCAGACATGTCGATGCCTTCGACCAGATGATTTTTCAGCGGCGAAGAATCGATCAGCGCAGGCCATGCCCTCACGGGCCGCAGATTCGCGAACACTTCCATGCCGCCGCGCAGGCCGAGCAATCCGCGCTCGGGACGCTGGGAGGGCGGCGTGTTATCGAATTCCGGCAGGCCGACCGCGCCCATCAGCGTGGCGTCGGCCGCCAGCGCTTTTTTGAGCGTATCTTCGGGAAGAGGCTAGCCGGTTTTGTGGATGGCGATGCCGCCGATGCAGGCCTTCGGTGTACTCCACCGTATGGCCAAATTTCTTGGCCGCGGCGTTCAGGACTTCCACGGCCGCACTGGTCACTTCGGCGCCGATTCCGTCGCCGGGCAATAACAGAATTTTCAGATTCATCGTTTCTTCTACTGATCTTGCGGACTTCACGCGCGCTCCACGTCACCAGTGAAGGGACGGCGGAGGGCGCAAGCTGCAGGTGTACTTTCAGTTTAATCCAAACAATCCGTTCCCGATATCGCGCGATTCGGCGGCGCAACTATTTTTGGGCGGCGACGGCCGCGCCTTCCGCGACCTCGCGCGCCAGCTTCTCGATTTCGTCGTTGCGCAAACCCTTTTTGCGATCCGCGAGCGCGGTAAAGCGGTGGTACATGACGTCCAGCTGTTCCTTGTTCATCGCGAAACCAAGATCCTCGCAGCGCTTGGCGAGCGCGTGACGGCCGCTATGTTTGCCGAGCACCAGCTTGCTTTCGGGCACGCCCACGCTGTGCGGATCCATGATTTCGTAGGTGGTGCGCTCCTTCAAAAATCCGTCCTGATGGATGCCCGCTTCGTGCGCGAAAGCGTTTTCGCCGACGATGGCCTTGTTGGGCTGCGGACCGAACGTGATGATGGACGTGAGCAGCTGGCTCGCGGCATACAGATGCTCGGTGACGATGCGCGTCTCGAAGGGATAGCGATCGCGGGCGCGTGTTGATCGCCATGACGACCTCTTCGAGCGCGGCGTTGCCGGCCCGCTCGCCGATGCCGTTGATGGTGCATTCCACCTGGCGGGCGCCCGCTCTGCACGGCGGCCAGCGAATTCGCGACGGCGAGGCCCAGATCGTCATGGCAGTGGACGCTGACCACAGCCGAATCGCCGAGCGCCTTGGCCATCCGCCCGATCATCGCGCCGTATTCTTCGGGAACCGAGTAAGCCGACGGTATCGGGAAGATTGACGGTGCGCGCCCCGGCCGCCACCACGGCTCGCGAAATTTTCTCCAGATAATCCCAATCGGTGCGCGTGGCGTCCTCGGCCGAAAATTCGACGTCGTCGCAATACTCCCGCGCGAGCGTCACGGCCGCGACCGCTTCGTCGAGCACCTGCTGCTGGGATTTTTTCAACTTGTACTTCAGATGGATGTCGCTGGTGGCGATGAAGGTGTGGATGCGCGGGCGGCGTGCGCCTTTGAGTGACTGGGCAGCGCGCTCGATATCCAGGCGATTGGCGCGGCCGAGCGCGGCCACCTGGACCCAGGGGAACTCGCGGGCCACGGCTTCCACCGCTTCGAAGTCACCTTCAGAGGCGATGGGAAAGCCGGCTTCCAGAATATCCGCGCCGAGTTCCACCAGTTTTGCCGCCATGCGAAGCTTTTCGGGAACCGTCATGCTGCAGCCCGGCGACTGTTCGCCATCACGCAGGGTCGTGTCGAAGATGTAGACTCGATCAGCCATGTAATTCCCTCTTCCCCGATTATCGACCACGACATTTGGATTTGGCAAATTGATAACGTTCGCATGTTGTATAATCGAAAATTATGGAGCTCCACTCGCTTCGCGTATTTCTGACGGTGGCGAACGAGAAGAGTTTCTCCCGCGCGGCGGAAAAGCTGCTGCGGACCCAGCCTGCTATCTCATTGACGATTCAACGTTTAGAGGCAGAGCTAGGGGAGAAGTTAATTGACCGGTCGGCCAAGGATCTGCTCCTGACCGACGCCGGGAAGACGGTTCTGGAGTACGCCAAGCGCTTCGATAGCCTTCAGGGCGAACTGGAGAATTCGCTCGCGGAGCTGCGGGATAAATCGTCGGGGAGGCTGGCGATTGGCGCGAACGAGTCGTCGACGCTTTATCTGTTGGATCATATCGAACGATTTCGCCAGACCTATCCGAAAGTGAAGGTCCAGATCCGGCGGAGCCTTTCAAGCAGAATTCCGACGGAGCTGATCGACGGGGAACTGGAGTTGGGTATTTTGAGCTACGATCCCGAGGACGAGCGGCTGATTTCGCAGGTGATCTACACCGATCACCTGGCGTTCATCCTTTCGCCCGGGCATAAGCTAGCCGAGCGCGATGAAATTTCCATTACGGAGCTGGCCGAGGAGAATTTTATCGCGCACAACGTGGTTTCGCCCTATCGCGCCGTGGTGCTGCGCGAGTTTCAGCGCCACCGCGTGCCGCTCAAGATGGACCTGGAGATGCCGACCATCGAGGCGATTCGCAAGATGGTGCAGCGCAACGAGGGCGTGGCGTTCCTACCGCATATGTGCGTGGCGGATGAGATTCGGCAAGGAGTGTTGCGCGAAGTGAAGGTGCGGGAGATGACCGTGGACCGGAAGATCCGGCTGGTTTATCCCGCACGCAGAGCGCTGAGCCACGCGGCGCAGGCGTTTCTGGAAGTGGTCGCCCGTTGAGTTGTTCAGAGAGTTGAGTTGTTCAGAGAGTTGAGTTGTTCAGAGAGTGTGCGGCGCCCGAGCGAAAGTGGGAGTGCTCGACGGCGGTGGTAAAATCGAGGTTCCCATGAAAATCTCCATCGGCGCCGATCACGCGGGTTTCGTCCTTAAGGAACACCTTCGCGGATCGCTCGTCAAAGCCGGCCACGAGGTATTCGATCAGGGGACGAACAGCACGGAATCCACGGATTATCCGGATTACGCGGCGGCCGTGGGCCGTGACATCGCGGGTGGGATGGCCGAGCGTGGCATTCTGGTGTGTGGAAGCGGCGTGGGAATGGCGATTGCGGCGAACAAGATTAACGGCGTGCGAGCGGCGATGGGAGTGAATCCCGAAGAAGTTGCTCTTTCCCGCCAGCACAACAACGCCAACGTCCTTACGCTGGGGGCGCGCTTTATTTCGGATGACGAGGCGGAAGAACTCGTGCGCGTTTTCCTCGAAACCGGATTCGAAGGCGGCAGGCATGAGCGCCGCGTTCAAAAAATCTCGCAATTGGAACGGAAATGAACGAACTACAACGAATGGCGCGGCCGCTCGCCGAGAGCGATCCCGAAATTTACGAGATGGTGGTGCGGGAGACCGAGCGGCAGAATTCGCGGCTCGAGTTGATCGCGAGCGAGAACTTCACCTCCGAGGCGATTCTCGAGGCGACCGGCAGCATTTTCACGAATAAGTACGCGGAAGGCTACCCGGGCAAGCGTTATTACGGCGGCTGCGAATACGTGGACGTGGTGGAGAACCTGGCACGCGACCGCGCAAAGAAGCTGTTCCGCGCGGAGTACGCCAACGTGCAGCCGCATTCCGGCTCCCAGGCGAACGAAGCGGCGTACGGCAGCGTGCTGAAGCCGGGCGATACGATTCTCGGGATGAATCTGGCCCACGGCGGCCACTTGACGCACGGCCATCCGCTGAATTTTTCGGGCAAGTTGTATCAGATTGTGCCGTATGGAGTGCGGCGCGAGGACGAACGGATCGATTATGAAGAGCTTGCGCGTCTGGCTGTGGAGCACAAACCGAAGTTGATTGTGGCCGGCGGGAGCGCCTATCCGAGGATCATCGATTTCGCGCGCTTCCGGGAAATCGCCGACGCCGTGGGTGCGCTCCTGTTGGTCGATATGGCGCATTTTTCGGGTCTGGTAGCGGCCGGTGTGCATCCGAACCCCTGCGAGCACGCGGACATTGTCACTTCGACCACGCACAAAACGCTGCGCGGGCCCCGCAGCGGTCTGATTCTGGCGCGCGAAAAATTTGGGCCGGCGATCGATAAGACTGTGTTTCCGGGGGTGCAGGGCGGGCCGCTAGTGCACGTGGTCGCGGCGAAAGCGGTTTGTTTCAGGGAAGCGATGACGCCTGAATTCGTGGCCTATTCCAAGCAGGTGGTGGCGAACGCGCAAACGCTCGCGGCGGGTCTGGCCGCGGCGGGGTTCCGGGTGGTCTCGGGAGGGACCGACACACACCTAATGCTGGTGGATGTTTTCGCCAAAGGCGTGCGCGGAAAAGACGCGGAATTGGCGCTCGATCGGGCCTATATTACGGCGAATAAGAACGCGATTCCGTTCGACGTGAATCCGCCGCTGAATCCGAGCGGGATGCGGTTCGGCAGTCCGGCCGTGACGACGCGCGGTTTCGACGAGCCGGAGATGCGCGAGGTCGCCGCGCTGATCACCAGGGTGCTGGAGAACGCGGGCGACGACAAAGTTCAGGCGGAGGTCCGCGAGCGGGTGCATGGGCTCACCGCGCGTTTCCCGCTATATCCCTGGAAGCTCACGGCGGCGGCGAGCAGCCGGTAGCGGAGGAGCGCCATGCTGCATATCGCGATCGATGTGCGGCGCGTTCGCGATTTCGGCATCGGGACGTACATCCGGAACCTGACGCACGCGCTTTCCCGGCTGGATCGGGAAAACCGGTACACGCTGGTGGCGCGCTTCCGCGGATTTCGGCGAGTTCACTAGGCTCGGGCCGAATTTTCAACTGAAGGCGTGCGACCGCACGGATCGCGGTTTCCAGCATAACCTGCTGATGCCGCAGTTTTTCTCTTCGATCAAAGCGCATTTGTATCATATTCCGCTGAACGCGGTGGCGTGGATGATGCCGCGGCCGTACGTGCTGACCATTCACGACATGAGCACGTTGTTGTTCGCGGGGCACAAGAATCTTCGCAATATGCTGCACGAAGAGCGTTACCGGCGCGGGCGCGGCGCGAGCGTCGCGGATCATCGCGGTTTCAAACGCAACCCGCCGCGACATCGAGTCCATCCTGCACGTGCCGCCCGAACGGATCACCACCATCTATAGCGCTCCGGATCCGATGTTCGCCTCGGACGCCGACGGGCCGCAGGAGCAGCAGATATTGGAGCGATATTCCATATCATTTCCTTACATCCTTTACGCCGGGACCATTCGCACGCGCAAGAATATCCCGCGCCTGATCGAGGCGTTCGCGGTCCTGCGGCACGAACTGGAAAACCATCCGCGATACCGGGATTTGCGGCTGGTGATCATCGGAGATGAGCTTTCGAAGAACCCGGCGGTGCGCCAGGCGGTGGCGCATTCGCGCGTTGCGGCGGCGGTGCGGTTTTTGGGTTTTGTTCCGGTGGACACGCTGCGGGTGTTTTACCGCGCCGCGGAATTGTTCGCTTTTCCATCGTTATACGAGGGTTTTGGCCTGGCGCCGCTAGAGGCCATGGTGTGCGGAACGCCGGTGGTCGCCTCGAACGTTCCGTCGCTCGTCGAAGCGGTTGGCGACGCCGCCGAGCTGGTGAATCCCGATAACGTTTTCGACATCGCCCGGGGGATGCGCGAGGTTCTTCTGAACGAAGAACGGCGGCGCTGGCTGGTGGAGGCCGGGCTCGGTCAGGTGGAACGGTTTCATTGGGAGACAACCGCGCGAGAAAGCCTGGCCATTTATATGGAAACGGCGCAGAATAAATCCAACATTAAGAGGTAAATAGGAAATAAAATTTGACACACCGCGGTTGTGGCAGTACTATACCTACGCGGTACCAGGCAGAGGTCGGCCGGGGCCGCAGCAGTAGACGGAGGTCACACGGTGATTGAATGGAATAGATCCCAGACCTTAGCTCTCGCGTCGCATCGGTGCGCGCAATGCAGAGGATCGGGACTTCGGCTCGGTAAAAAGATGGACGTCGCACCTTGCAATTGCGTGCTGCGGGCTATTTTCCGGATCTGTTACGACCGGTTTGTTCGGTGCGTCCGGCAGGAGCGCCACTTAAGCAAGGTGACGATGGAGCCTGATTTAGGACGCCAACGGCCTTCCACCTGGGGACGAAAAGACGAAGAATATATTGCGGATTTTTGTCTCGTTTCGCGGCGAACCCTTGATGATTTCGAGCACCAGCTGTTTCGTTTTCACTTTTTGCTGGGAGCGGACTGGAAGCTCTGCGCGCGGCGTCTGGGCATCGACCGGGGGAACTTCTATCACGCGGTGTATCGCATCGAACAGAAACTGGGACGCACGTTTCGGGAGGTGGAGCCGTACCCCTTGTATCCACTCGACGAATATTTCCATGGACCTTCGAGAATCGGGCCGGCGCGTTCGCCCAGCCGGGGTCCGTTCGAGGACGTGCCCGAGCACCTGCGATTTCCGCAGCCGTTGGGGCGCACGGCCTAACCGCCGCGCGGCCAAGGAAGAAGAATCAGTAAGAGGGTAAGAGGAGGGAGGGACAGGCCTCTCTGCGTATCGAGTGTCATCTCGCATGAGGCCGGCGCTGTTTGCGCTTCCGGCCCAGCAGCGAGGTCTGTCCCTTTTTGCCGGCCGGCGTTCGGCTGCGCCCCTGCGTTCGCATACGCTCCCGGGCGCGCCGCTGAATGGTCCCGGCCGTCCCCCGGTTCTATCAAGAAAATCTGGTATAGTACCTTGTTTATGCCATTGCTCTTATCGCTGCTCTTGGCGATGCAATCGCTAAGCAGCGTGGAGGTGCCGAAAGGCACGCTGCTCCACCTGCGTCTGGTGGACGCGGTGGGTTCGTATGCGAGCCGACCGGGAGCGCCTGTGGAGGCCGTTCTGATCGCGCCGGTAAAAATCGGGGGAATCACATTCTTTCCGATGGGCAGCACGGTGCGGGGCTTCGTCAAATCCGTGCGGCGCGTGGGTCTGGGCGTGGTGCATGAGACGGCGGCGCTGACCATCGAGTTCACCTCGCTTTCGACCCCGGGTGGAGAGAGCACCACTCTGCCGCTGCGGCTGACCGCGGTGGACAATGGCCGTGAAGAAGTGTCGCCGGCGGGGGCGATTCAGGAAGTCCGCACGACGGGGAGCCTGGGAAATCACGCCGCTCATCTCATGCAGGCCGCGCTTCTGTGGGATGTGCATGCGCAGATCGCGCTGTGGGCGGTGAAATCCGTGGTGACGCAGGTGAGCGAACCGGAGATTTATTTACCGCCGGGGGCCGAACTGACGCTTGCGCTGACCAGCTCCGTGCGAGCCAATGCCGTGCCCGGCGGCGAGGACGATGCGCCCGCGCTGACGGCGGAGGAACGGGCGAGTCTCGAGCCGCTGATCGAAGCGATGCCGACCCGCACGGAGGCGCCCGATGGGGGACAAGCCTTCGGATCTGGTGAATCTTATGTTCGTCGGATCGCGCGAGGAGATCGCCACAGCATTCCGGGCCGCCGGCTGGTCCCAACCGCGGAGCCGATCGACGTTCCGGTCGAATATGGCCGGAGCGTACGCGTTTGTGGAAGGGCACGGCATTCCGAACGCGCCGATGTCGTCGCTGCTGCTCAACGACGCGCCGGCGGATATGGCCTGGGAAAAAGGGTTCAACGACATCTCCAAGCGCCATCACGTGCGTTTATGGAAACAAGCGACGACCTGGAACGGGGAAGAAGTGTGGATCGGCGCGGCCACGCGGGACATCGATTATGCGTACTTCCGTCCGGGAAAATGGATTTCTCACAAAGTGGCGCGGCGCGTGGATAACGAGCGTGACAAGATCATGCGCGACATTGCCTACACTTCCTGCGCGGCAACCGAGGACTGGTGGGATCGCCCCGGCGTTCCGCACTTCGTGAGAAACGCGACCGGCGACGGGATGGAAACCGATGGACGGCTCGGCATTGTTCAGTTAAATGCGTGCGACGATCCGCGGCCCTTTGCCGGGACGAGCGAGCTGCCCGCCCACGGCAGGACGTGGCAGCTGGTCTTGCGCCGGGAGATCCTGACGACGCGCAGCGATCTGATTCGCCACAGCCTGTATTGGAGGGCCTACGAAGGCGTGCGGTACATGGTGACGGCGATCGAGCATCGCAAACAGGCGGATCCTGACGCTCCCACACCGGTCACGCTTGCTTCGCGGCTGGAGCCGGGGAAACTGACGCCGTATTTTTCGTTCCGTTAATCCGGCGCGCCGCGATTACTTCCAAGCGCCGAGCAAGCGCCGCACCAGCACAAGTTGACCCAGGTGGTAGGCGTTATGATCCGCGACGAGCAACGCTTCGCGCAGGATCGTCTGACCGTCGCCGTGCGGAATCGTCGCGTACAAGTCCGTTGCTTTCCGGGCGACGAGCCGGCACATGGCCTCGAGATCGGCTTGAAACGCTTTCACACTCTTCCGCCACGCGGCGTTCGTGGGCGGGGCCTGCGTTGGCGGCCAGTAGCCGGAAGGCCATGGGGGCGAGGTGTGTTTGGGATTGCGGCTGAACTCGAGGATATCCCACTGGGCGAGCCGCAGGTGCTCGAGGATTTCCCAGGCAGAATGTTCGAGGCCGGCGGGGCGTTCGCCGCGCAGCGCGACGGGGAGTCCCGCGATGGCCTTGTCGAAAGTTACGTGTGCGCCGCCGCCCTTGAGCAAATAGAGGATGTGGGCGCGCACCGCCTTATCCTGATCGGTTCCATTGCGTTTTTCGGTCCCCGCCATTGCCGCCTCCGCGACCATAGTTTAGCGATTTTGTGCGGTGTATACTAACCGGAGCCGAGAGGGTCGAGGGACCCCGGGCGCTTCGTTTTCGGACCGGAGGGCATTTTGAGGAACACGTTTTTCCTTGGGTTTGTGGCGGTCCTGGCGGTGCTCACGATGAGTGCGCGCCAGGCGCAAGCGCAAAGCGGCGGCCCGCATCCGGACTGGACCGGCTCCTACACACTTGCGACGAATCGGCAGCTTGCCGGAAGCGGGTTTAAACAAGACGCTCCCGGCGAAGAGCTGAACAAGCTGATCATTCCGCATCTGCAACCGTGGGCGAAGGCGCGCATGGAGGCGACCGACGGCGTGGCGGACGATACTGGACAGGTGTGTCTGCCCGACGGAATTTTTCGCTATCCGAGTATGGCGGGCCGGTTTCTGTGGCTCCAGGAGCGCGGGCGGATCGTGCTGGTGTTTGGCATTATCAACACGGCCGGGGTTCAGCGCATCTACATGGATCAGCCGCATCCGAAGCACCCCGCGCCGTCCTGGAACGGTCATTCGATCGGCCGCTGGGAGGGCGAGACGCTGGTGGTGGACACGATCGGCTTCAACGACAAATCGTGGCTGTTCGGGGGGATGGAACCGCATACCGAAGAGGCTCACCTGATCGAACACGTGCGCCTGGTGGGGGGCGGGGGCTTTCTCGAAATCACGAATACGGTTGAGGACCGGCACGCGCTGACTTCGGCGTATCGCTTCAAACGGTATTACAGGAAGGAGCCGGACGGCGAGATGCCGGAGAACGTGTGCAATGAGGACGCGGAAACATGGAAGCAATTTCGCAACGACGCCCTGCAAAAGCACCTGGATCGCGCGAGGCAGGTAAAGTGAACCGCCGTCGCGCGGCGCGGGCATTTCCGAAAAGATTCCGGAAGCTGGCGGCGCTTGCGGCGCTCGCGATGCCGGCGGCTTTCGCACAGCAGGCGCAAGCGGGCGCGGGGAGCCCGCCCGATTTACAGGGCGTGTACCAATCGATCGCCGACAACGTAACGCTTCCGGGAGGCTTGAAGAACGAGGGATCGCCTTCCGCTGTCCCGCTGCTTGCCTCGGCCGCCGAGCGGGCGAAATCCGCCGATTTGAAGAAAGATCCCTGGAAGCTGTGCCAGCCGGTGGGCCCTTTCCGCATGATGGCCGCTGAACAGGTGAAAATCGAGTTGGTTCCGGTAAAAGCCATGGTCGTGATCCTGTTCGAGGATCTGTCTCACGGCATGCGGCGGAGCATATTAATGACGCGCGGGCACCCGGCGAACGTGGAGCCCACGTGGCTGGGGGATTCGGTGGGACGCTGGGAAGGGGACACGCTTGCGATCGACACGATTGGGTTCAACGATCAAACCTGGCTGAACGCGGCGGGCGCACCGCACAGCGGGGCCTTGCATCTGCGCGAGCGAATCCGTCCCGTGCTCGCGGGACGCTATCTGGAATATCGCATGACGGCGGAAGATCCCGAGGCGCTCGCGAAAGCGTACACGTACACGCGGTATTTCAAAAAACTCGATACCGAAGTGATCGACGATCCCTGCGAAGATGAGTGATTCGAAATCCACGGGCTGCGCGCGGGAACGCGCCTGATCCTGAGTGTTCGACTGACCGCGACCGTGAAGCAAAGATCTTGCCACTGTTCGCGGCCAATAGAACATTTCTATCATGCGCCTCGTCTGTCCTATTTGACGCCTGGAATCGAAAGGCGCAGAATTCTGAGAGGGCACCTGCCCACTGGAGGACGAGCAACGATGGTTCGACGATTGTGCTTTGCCGCGCTACTCGCCGCGGGCGCCGCGATGGCCGCCGATTCACCGGCGGTCACGTTTCATAAGGACATTGAGCCGATTCTCCAGAGGAATTGCCAATCCTGCCATCGTCCCGGGCAGATTGCGCCGATGTCGTTCCTGAACTATCAGAGCGTCCGTCCGTGGGCCAAGGCCATGAAGGCCGCAACCCTTGCGCGCAAGATGCCGCCGTGGTTCGCCGATCCCGCGTATGGGCACTTCAGCAACGACCATTCGCTCGCGCAGGCCGAGATCGAGTTGATCGCGAAATGGGCGGATTCCGGAGCGCCGGAGGGCGAAGCGAAAGACGCGCCCGCGCCGAAACAATGGCCCGACGGCTGGGCGATTCAGCCCGACGTGATTATCGACGGTCCGGTGACGGATGTCCCGGCGAAGCCGGCCAAGAACGTCATCGAATGGATGTCGGTGACGGTGCCGACCGGTTTCACCAAGGACACGTGGGTGACCTCCATCCAGATCAAGCCGGAGCATCCGGAGGTAGCGCATCATATATGTTCGGGTTTCAATCCGCATACGCCGGACATCAAATATTTTCAAGCGATATGGATGGACAAGCCGCGGGACGCGGAAGGCGCGGCGCTTCCCGACGAGGGGCCGACGTTTGGACCGCGATCGGCGGGCCCCGGCCGGAGCATGGCGGAGGATTGCTATCTTCCGGGCAACGTCGCCGCCGATTATCGCGACTTCGGCGCGGCGAAACTGGTTCCCGCAGGCAGCGACCTTACGCTGAACCTGCACTACACGCCGAACGGAACGGCGATTACCGATCACGTCCGGGTCGGTTTGACCATCGCGAAAGAGCCGCCCGCGCGCCGCTATATTTCTCTGAGCAGCAGCGCTCCCATGAGCCCGAAGGTGTTCGCCATTCCGCCGAACGACCCCAACTGGAAGAGTCCGCCCGCGGACGTGGTTTTCAACCGCGACGTGGAGCTGGTGTACCTGATGCCGCACATGCACGTGCGCGGAAAAGATATGACGTACACGCTCGAGTACCCGGACGGGCGCAAAGAGATCGTCCTCAACGTGCCGCACTACGATTTCAATTGGCAGATGGGCTATGAGACGTCGATCAAGGTCCCGAAAGGAACCAAGCTCCACGTGGAGGCTCACTTCGATAATTCGCCGAATAACAAGTTCAATCCCAATCCCAACCGCACGGTGTATTACGGCGAGATGACCTGGGAAGAAATGATGTTCCCGTTTTTCGGAGTGGTGGTGGATAAGGACGCCGATCCGAAGAAGATCATCTCCACTCGCTTCGTTGCGAGCGGGGCATAGACGTCGACGGAACGTCCTTCGACGAAGCAAACGAAGAAGTCTCGCATCCGGCCGGGAGATCGCCGGTGTCTGTTTGGACTGTTTTTTATGCTGGCGCGTGACGCCCGGCGCCTGTCAAAATGGGTAGTTCATGTCACGCATCCAGCGCGCTCTTATCAGCGTCACCAATAAGTCGGGCATTGCCGATTTTGCCCGCGCTCTCTCTTCCCTCGGCATAGAGATTCTTTCAACGGGAGGAACGTACAAAGCTCTCGCGGAGGCGGGGATCGCTCCTCTGCGCGAAGTAGCCGAGGTCACGGGGTTTCCCGAGATGTTGGACGGCCGCGTCAAGACGCTGCATCCCCGGGTTGCCGGAGGAATTCTCGCGATGCGTTCGAGACCGGAGCACATGAACGCGATCGCCGAGCACGGGATTCCGCCGATTGATCTCGTCTGCGTCAATCTGTATGAATTCGAGAAGATCGCGGCGAAAAAGGACGCGCCGCTCGAAGAACTGATCGAGAACATCGATATCGGCGGTCCCACGATGATTCGCGCGGCGGCCAAGAACTGGCAGGACGTCGCGGTGGTGACGTCGCCCGCCGATTACGACGCGATCGCCAACGAACTCCGCTCCTACAATGGGTCGCTCTCGAAAGAAACTCACTGGCGTCTGGCGCAGAAGGCGTTCTCGGCGACAGCGGCTTACGATCGTGCGGTCAGCGCACGTTTAGCCGAAATTCCGCCCTCCGGCGATACGACGGTTGCGGCGGATACGCTTCCCGCGATCCTCGATATTCGCGCTCCGCGTTCGCTTGCCCTGCGCTACGGCGAAAATCCGCATCAGTCCGCTGCTCTCTACGCGTCGGGAGCCGCGGGAATCGCAGGCGCGATGCAACTGCATGGCAGGGAGCTTTCCTATAACAACCTGGTCGATCTCGACGCGGCGTGGCAGCTGATCGCAGAATTCGACGAGCCGGCCTCGGCGATCATCAAGCACACGAATCCGTGCGGCTGCGCGGAAGGCCCGACGCTCGCCGAAAGCTACCGGCGGGCTTTTGAGGCGGATCCGGTTTCGGCGTTCGGCGGGGTTCTCGCGTTCAATCGGACTCTGGACGCCGATACCGCGCGCGAGATCGGAAAGACGTTTATCGAGGCCATCGCCGCACCGGACTACGATGCCGAAGCGCTGGCGATCCTGACGGCGAAAAAGAATCTGCGCTTGTTGAAGGTCGTCGCCGCGCCGGAGTCGCTGGTGGTGAAATCCATCAGCGGCGGATTCCTCGCACAGACGCCCGACGTGCATCGCCTAACGCGCGACGCGACGACAGTGATGACTGCACGCACGCCGAGCGAAGCGGAATGGGTGGCGCTCCAATTCGGATGGAAGGTCTGCAAGCACGTGAAGAGCAACGCGATTGTTTACGCGCGCACGCTCGACGGGCTGGGCCAATCGATTTCGGCGGGCGCCGGTCAGATGAGCCGCGTGGATTCGGCGCGCTTTGGGGCGATGAAAGCCGTGCTGCCGCTTGCCGGATCGGTGCTCGCCTCGGACGCTTTCTTTCCGTTTCCGGACGGGTTGGAGGAAGCCGCGAAGCACGGCATCACGGCTGCAATTCAGCCCGGTGGATCGGTAAACGATAAAGACGTCATCGCGGCCGCGGATCGCCTGGGCCTCGCGATGGTATTCACGGGCATCCGCCACTTTCGGCACTAGCGCTGCTCGAGCAAACCGGTTAGGATTGTGCGCAGGTATGCACCGGCGTGGATTCGTTTTACTGGCCGCGGGAGCGACGGCGCGTGCGTTTCAGGCGACGAAGGATAGCGCCGCCGAGGCAGATCGCAAGACGGACATGTACGCGATTTACTCACGGGTGATGGAAAATCCGGTGACGAGTCATGGTCCGGGCGGAAATGATATTCTGCTCATCCGCGACAAAACGGTGCCCGGCAGGCCGCGCGTTCCGTGTGTCGCGCCGCCGCGAGGATCGCCTTTACAAAACGACTTCGCGGAGGTACTCGCCGACTATTACGCGCGGGAAACCGAAGTCGTTGGCCTCGAATACAGGTTAAAGGTCTCCAAAAACTACCTCATTCTGAACGATACGGAGAGCGCCGAATTCGAAAGGTCCCGGGAGCCTTATCCGGGGCGGAAAGAGGAGCGGCCACCGCGCTTCCGATCCTCGACGGATCTCTTCGGGCTGATCGGCGTATATTTCAATCCGAAGCGAACGTTGGCGCTCACGGGACTTTCTTCCTGGTGCGGCTGGGTGTGTGGCGGGTACTCCTGGATGGTCTTCGCGAAAACAGGCGACACCTGGGGACAATTGCCCTGGGATGCGTGCCGCGTTGTCGCGTCGGATGTCGCTCAAGTTTCGCTGAACAGCTTTAGCTGATTGTCCACCATGGTCACGCCTTTGGCTTTCTTTGCGACCTTGGCTGCTTTCTCGCGCGCCATCGCATCTCCGACGCGGCCCTTGAGCGTTACAGCGCCATCCTTGACGATCACTTCGATGGCCGCACCCTTGATATCCGGATCATCCGCCAGTTTGGCGCGCAATTCGTTATAGATCCGGTCGTCGGTTTTGCTCGCTTGCGCTACCAGCAGTGGGACCGCAAGCAGGGCGGCGAGGAACATTGAAATTACACGCGTCATTCCGAATAACATTCTACATCTAGACGCAGGGTGCTGATCATCCCGTTACATCCTTGTCGCGTGCGACGATCCGGCTTCCCGCGTGCTACGATCCGTGTGGATTGCCCGAACTTCCCAAAACCCTCGAGTTTCAAACCATCAGTGACGAGGAGACCATCGGTCTGGGGCGGAAGCTCGCGCGCCTGCTGCCGCGACGCGCCGCCGTGCTGTTGATCGGAAACCTGGGGGCGGGGAAAACCACGCTCGCCAAAGGCATCATCAGCGGGCTTGGCGTGGCGGAGCCGCACGACGTTGCGAGCCCGACATTCACGCTGATCCACGAGTACGGGCCGCCTGCGGCCCCAACTGAATTTGGGCCCGCGGCCGGAAACGCGAAAAACGGGGCTCGCGAGGTCTCCGTTTATCACGTGGATCTTTATCGCCTGGAAAGCGCCGCCGAGGTTGCCTCCCTGGGGCTCGACGACATTTTCGATCGTGATGCGATTGTGCTTCTCGAATGGGGCGAGCGTTTTCCGGAACTGCTGCCTGAGGGCACTATTCGCATCCATCTCGAACCCGATCCCGCGTCGCCAGATTCTCGCCATATCCGCGTATTCGGGCTTCCACAATAAGAACGCGGCGAGCGCGCCTTCAAAAGTGCCGCGACATATTAGCGAAACGCACTAAGATTGTCTGCCTTTCTTTGTCACTCATCCTGCCTTCCGGGATTGGTTATTAATTTATTTTTCCTTTGTTATGTTAATGTTATATAAAAATATTGTCACTCATCGTTTGAGTGTGCTAATAATATTGCTTGGGTGCCGTCCTCTGACGGCGTCCGGTTATCAAGGCAATAAACCAGCCAAGAGATTTTAAACCCAGGAGGTAGCAGCAATGAAGATTCGTCCGCTCTACGACCGGATCGTGGTCAAACGGATAACTGATGAAGTCGAGAAGACGGCCGGTGGATTGTTCATCCCCGACTCGGCCAAGGAAAAGCCGCAGGAAGGCGAAGTGATCGCCGTAGGCCAGGGCAAGCGCGCCGAAGACGGCAAACTGATTCCGCTCGATGTGAAGGCGGGTGACCGGATTTTGTTCGGCAAGTATTCGGGCTCCGACATCAAGATGGATGGCGAAGAGTTCATGATCATGCGTGAGGACGAGGTGTTGGGCGTTCTCGAAGGCGCGGGCAAAAAGGCGAAGGCTTAAGAGGAGATTGCAACCATGGCAGCAAAACAGATTGTATATAGCGAGAATTCGCGTCAGGCGATCCTGCGGGGCGTCAACCAACTGGCCGATGCGGTAAAAGTAACGCTCGGGCCGAAGGGCCGCAACGTGGTTCTCGAGAAGAAATTCGGCGGGCCGACGATCACCAAGGACGGCGTCACGGTGGCGAAGGAAGTGGAGCTGAAGGATCCGCTTGAGAATATGGGCGCGTCGATGGTTCGCGAAGTCGCCTCGAAGACTTCCGATGTGGCCGGCGACGGCACCACGACGGCGACCGTGCTCGCGCAAGCGATTTTCCGCGAAGGCGTGAAGGCTGTCGCGGCCGGCGCCAACCCGATGGAGCTCAAGAGCGGCATCGAGCGCGCGGTTGAAGCGGTGGTGGCCGAAGTGAAGAAAATGGGGATCGAGACCAAGACCAACGAGCAGATCGCTCAGGTTGGGACGATCTCGGCCAATGGCGACCATACGATCGGCAATACGATTGCCGACGCCATGAAGAAGGTTGGCAAGGACGGCGTCATCACGGTGGAAGAGTCGAAGACCATGCTCACCGAGCTGCAGACGGTGGAAGGCATGCAGTTCGATCGCGGCTATCTCTCGCCTTATTTCGTCTCCGATCCCGAGCGCATGGAGTGCGTGCTCGAAGATCCGTACATCCTGATCCACGAGAAGAAAATCTCGAACATGAAGGACCTGCTGCCGGTGCTCGAGCAGATCGCGCGCTCGGGCAAGCCGCTGCTGGTCATCGCCGAGGAAGTGGAAGGCGAGGCGCTCGCGACCCTGGTGGTCAACAAGCTTCGCGGCACGCTGAACGCCTGCGCCGTCAAGGCTCCGGGCTTCGGGGATCGCCGCAAAGCGATGTTGGACGATATCGCCATCCTGACCGGCGGCAAGGCGCTGATGGAAGAGACCGGGATCAAGCTCGAAGGCGTTCGCCTCGAGGATCTGGGCAGAGCCAAGCGCATCACGGTGGACAAGGAAAACACCACCATCATCGACGGTGCGGGAGCGTCCAAGCAGATTGAAGGACGCATCAAGCAGATTCGCGCGCAGATCGAAGAGACCACGTCGGACTACGATCGCGAGAAGCTCCAGGAACGGCTGGCGAAGCTCGCGGGCGGCGTTGCGGTGATCAAGGTCGGCGCGGCCACCGAGACCGAAATGAAGGAAAAGAAAGCTCGCGTGGAAGATGCTCTGCATGCCACGCGCGCGGCGGTCGAGGAGGGCATCGTCCCCGGCGGCGGCGTGGCTCTGCTACGCGCTTCGGCGGTTCTCAAGAACGTAAAGGCGGAAGGCGATGAGCGGATCGGCGTGAACATCGTGCGCCGCGCCTGCGAAGAGCCGATTCGTCAGATCGTCGCGAACGGCGGCTGGGAAGGCGCGATCGTGATGGAGAAGATCCTCGCGAACAACGACGCCAACTTCGGCTTCAACGCGGCCAGCGGCCAGTACGAAGACCTGGTCAAGGCGGGCGTCATCGATCCCGCGAAAGTCACGCGCTCGGCCTTGCAGAACGCCGCTTCGATCAGCGCACTGATGCTGACGACGGAAGCGATGATCTGCGAGATCCCCGAGAAGAAGTCGCCGGCTCCGATGCCGGGCGGCCACGATCACGGCGGCGGGATGGACTTCTAAAATTGGATCGCGCACAACGCCGCAAGGCGGCTGTGCGCTTCCGATCTGCTTAGAAAGTTCGTTTGCAATCCAAGGAGGGCCGCTCCGAAAGGGGCGGCCTTTTTGATTGCCCACGCAAGCTGGAGAGGACATGATGAGCGAACCAAGCGCCAGCCCGAGGGTGCCGCTCGAAAGTGAACTGCTCGTTCCTTTCGAGTCCCAGAACATCCCCGAGGATTACAAAGAATATTACAAGACCAAGCGAAACAACTTCTTCGCTAGTATCCAGCGCCACGCTGGAATGTGGAAATATTACCTCGCCCTTGACCACATCTGGCTTCGCGAGATCGGCGATCTTAAACCTCCAGGCGATCTGAAGCAGCTGTTTCCACTAATGCTCTATATAAACGCACACGCGAAGATGCGAGTCAGCATCGAACTCGCGCTCTCTGGCTGTCTAGCGGAGGCACGTTCAATTTTGCGCGATGCGGTCGAGTTTGTCGCGCACGGCCACCAGATGCTTCGCGATCCGGAGCTTCAGAAGGTATGGATCAGTAAAGCCGAGGAAGAGCAAGCGTTTAAGAGTGCTTTCGAGCACCACAAGAAGGAACGCCTTTTTAAGGGGCTCGATGAACTGCATCAAACGTGGCGCAAGCTCTCAGAGTCCGGTTCCCACGCTACTCTGATGGCGATATGCGACCGGTTCCAAATCACCCACCGAGAGGACGGAGGGCAGGCGTGGACGCTTATCTACAGCGGCGCAGAGCCGCGCCATTGGGCGACGTCTCTGTTCTCCATGTTATTAACTTGTTTCACGATGGAACGGACGTTTTTCGAAGACTACGAAAGCCGCCTGCATCTTGACCACATTCTCGTCGGAATGCGAGGCGAGTTCGAGATTAACAAGGAGCGGTTGCGCGAAGAAATGAAGATTCGTTACGACGTAAAGCTCCCGGAGCCAGAGGCGACCCTCCTGAACGTTGACCGTGCGACCGCATAGGCGCGGATCCGGCTGCGCATGAGCGACGTGGCGCGGGGCGCCAGCTCTGCTGGGTCGAGAGTTCCGCAGGGCGCACAACCCGCGCGTCTCGACTCTTCTTGTGGCGCACGCACTTCCGCAGGATCCGTTCCGGGCTTGCGAGCCGTATCGACACTTCTGCCGATACCTCCCGAAGCCAGAATAGGCGTCGAGACGAGCCTCGACGCGGCACGCGTAGGCGCGTGCGCCACATCCCGCTGGCGTTTGCCCCGAACGTCGAAAATCGTTACCGTAAAGGCATGAGTGCTCCGATCATCGAGGATCTCAAGAAGGCCATCGCACTGCTTCCGAACGACGAAAAGCTGACGCTTGCCACGTGGCTGAATTCGGCCGTCATTCGTGAAGGATTGCTTGCTGCAGACGATCAAATCTCGCGGGGCGAAGGCTCGGAATACGACGAACAAACGTTACGACAGCTCTTCCATGACACCGAAGCGAGTGCGCTTCAGTTGCTAAAACAGAGAACCGCTAAAAGATAGGCGATCCGACTGGCCAGACTCAGCATCTCGCCGGGAGCGCAGCAAGACCTTGTCGAAGTGTTCTTGTATATCGCTTAAGACAATCTTGAGGCCGCCCGCCGGGTTCATTCACAACTTCACAAAGCATTGCTGACAATTGCCCGCCAACCCGGCATCGGACGCCGTAGGAACGATCTGCTGCCGGACCTCCGCAGCCTAGCCGTCGCCAAACACGTGATCTACTATCGACAAGCCAAACATACCGTCCGCATACTTCGCATTCTGCACGGAGCTCGGGAAATCGACGGCCGTCCCATGTAATCGACAGCTCCCTACGCAGCGCCCCCAAACCGTTATAAGATCAGTTTCAAACGGGTCCTCCTTAGCCAGTCCGTTCCGAGGCCACTATGAACAATCGATCGATCCGTACGCTGACCACGTTTGCTGCCGCGGCATTCGTCATCCCTTTTTGCGCCTCCGCGCAATGGTTGACGTATCACGACCCGTCCATCCCCCGCACGCGCGACGGCAAGCCCAATTTATCGGCGAAGGCTCCGCGCGCGCGCGACGGGCACCCCGATCTCTCCGGCATCTGGCATCCGGCAGCGGCGCCCCGGGAGAAAGTCGTGCGCTATTTCAAAGACGGAATTAACGGCCTCGGCGAGGACGATCCCGATCTTCCTTTCCTGAATGTTCTTGAGGAATTCAAGCCGAGCGACGTCGCGATGACCCCGGCCGCGGAAGCCGTCCGGCGAGCCCGCAGCACGGATATCGGCACGGCCACGCGCTGCCAGCCGTGGGGCATGCCGATGGTGGATACGCTGCCTTCGCCGTATAAGATTGTACAAACGCCCGGCGTCACCTACATCCTCTACGAAGAAAACATGAGCCACCGGGAGATTTTCACGGATGGCCGCAAGCATACGGCCGATCCGCAGCCGACCTGGCTCGGCTACTCGGTCGGACGGTGGGAGGGTGACACGTTCGTTGTGGAGAGCTCCGGGTATAACGATCGCGCGCCGCTCGACGCCGTCGGCCATCCGCACAGCGAGGCTTTAAGGCTCACGGAGCGCTTCCGGCGCGTCGATTTTGGCCATATGGAATTGCAAATCGGCATCGACGATCCTCGGTCCTACACCAAGCCGTTCACGGTTAAGCTCGGGTTTTACCTGCTACCCGATACGGACTTAATCGAATCGTTCTGTTCGGAGAACGAAAAGGACGTGCAGCACCTGAAATAGAGGTCAGGGGACACGAATAGAGGTCAGCGGACACGCGAAGAAGACGTGAGCGGACAGAGGACAGGGGTCAGGAAAATCGGATCCGTCGTGCGGTACCTCTGACCTCTGTCAGCCCTATCCTTCAATCTCCGCGGATTTCTTGTCCCACTCCGCCATGAAACGGAAAACGTTTTCAGCGGGAGGCTGCGGGGCGAAGGTTTCGAGCCAGCGCACAGGCTCCTTGCCGATATTCGTGAAGGAGTGGACGCAGCCGACGCTGGTCCAGAGCACGTCGCCCGGACGCGCAAGATAGCGTTTGCCGTCCATGATCGCTTCCACTTCGCCGCTGAGGATGAAATAAGACTCCTCGAACGTGTGATCGTGCAGGGGAATGCCGATCGTCGGCTGATATTCGATGAATAGAAGGCGGTGGTGGCGCGCGCCGAACTTCTCGTCGACCATCCATTTCAGGAACACGCCGGGGGCTGCGGCGATCGCCGACTGTCGCTGATCCATGGGAGGGATTTCGCCGACGTCGAAGTGCCCGAGGAGATCGCCCTCCTCAATGCCTTCGGAAAGCGCTCGCCCGGCGCGGTTGAAGAGACCGGGCGCATTGATGCCGCCCTTATAGAAAAACGTGTCGCGCTCCTTTCCTTCAGGCTTCGGCTGCGGTGCGGCCATTTGCATCCAGCGCAGAGGAGACGATCCTTCGTTGTGCCAGGCGTGCGGGGTTCCGACCTTGAGCGCGCCGAAATCGCCGGGGCGAAGTTCATACGAATGACCGTTGACCGTGAGGATCGCGTTGCCGTCGAGAAGGTAAAACCCTTCCTCATAGGAATGCGCGTGCGGCGCGATGAAGCCGCCCGCGGCCAGATGATTCATACTGGTTCCGGTGTGAACGGAGCCGGACGTGTGATCGATCAGAGGCGCCAACGTGTAGCCGTGGCTGTGATTGCGGTACGCGGCGGGGATCGCGGACGGGGCGTCCTTCGAATGACCGTAATAATGCATGGGAACCATCCTAACATTGCCTTTTGTGTGGCGCGCTGAAGCGCGCCGCAAGCTGAAGCTCGCCCCACAAGAAACAGCGGGTTCCTCGACGGAGTTACCCGCAGCGGGCTCAAGATGACGGGGTCCCGTCGTTGAGACCAGCCCGCGTCCGGGGAGGCGGGAAACCTATGTTAAGTCGTATAATTAAGCGATTTCCCGTTTTACCAGGAATAGGAGCCGGTTTCCCGTGAAGACCAAGTCTGTCATCTGTCATCCATTGCGGATGCTTCTCTTTCCCGCCGTTTTGCTATCTGTTGCGGCGCCCGCCATGTACGCGCAAGAAGGCGCGCAGGTATTCAATAAGCTGTGCGTGAACTGCCATAAGGATGGCTCGCCCACGCAGGCGCCGTTGCCCGAAGTGCTCCGCAAGATGCCCTGGCAGGCGATTCTCACGGCGCTCCAGGACGGCAAGATGAAGACGATCGCGGCCGGATTGAGCGACACGCAGCGGCTGGCGGTTGCGAAATTTCTGGGCACGGAAGGCGCGGAAGGCATGTCGCAGAGCGCCACCTGCTCGACGCCGTCTCCGTTGGTGAAAAACGCTCCGAGTTGGAACGCCTATGGCATCGATCTCAGCAATTCGCGTTTCCAGTCGGCTGATGCGGCGGGGCTCACGCCCAGCGATGTGCCGAAATTGAAGCTGAAGTGGGCCTTCGGATTTCCGGGCGTGACGACTTCGTTTGGAACGCCGACAGTTTATGGCGGGCGGGTAATGGTGGGAAGCGCCGACGGGAATGTGTATTCGCTCGACGCGAAAAGCGGATGCATCCGCTGGAATTTCAAGGCGGCGGAAGGCGTCCGAGCCGGACTCACTGTCAGCCCCGACGGCGACACTACGTATCTCGCCGATTTGCACGCGTTCGTGTATGCCCTGAAAACCGAAACGGGCGAATTGATCTGGAAGAAGAAGCTGGACGATCATCCGCTGGCCATCATCACGGGGACGCCCAAGCTGGTCGACGGAACGCTGTACGTCGCAGTATCGGGCGGCGAGGAAGAAGTTACGGCGGGCGATCCGAAATACAAATGCTGCACGCTGCGGGGCAGCATGGTGGCGCTGGATTCGAAAAACGGGGAGCAGTTGTGGAAGACGTACATTATTCCGGATGCGCCGAAATTGCTGGGGCACACCTCGATTGGGACGGAGATGTGGGGCCCGTCAGGCTCGTCGCCGTGGTCGACGCCGACTGTCGACGCTGGGAAATCGGTGCTGTATTTCGGCACGGGCGTGAATTATCGCGAACCGATCACGAAGACGAGCGATTCCCTGGTGGCGATGGATATGAAGACCGGCAAGATCGAATGGTCGCGCCAGTACTTGCAGAACGATCTGTACAATTTCGGTTGCCTGGTGGAGCAGAAATCGAACTGTCCGAAGAAGATCGGATTCAATCAGGACATCGGCGTTTCCCCGATTCTCAAGCCGCTCGGCAAGGGACGCATCCTGGTGTTCGGGCAGAAAAACGGCCTGGTATACGGAGTGGATCCCGACAAGCAGGGCAAAATTGTATGGCAGACGAGAGTCTCCAAGGGAGGCCTGCAGGGCGGCCTGATCTGGGGCAGCGCGGCGGATGACAAGAACGTTTACTATTCCATTTCGGATTGGGATCCCATGCATCCGGAAGCGGGCGGCGGCGTGGTGGCGCTTGAAATCGCCACAGGGAAGATCGTATGGCAGACACCCGCGCCGAAACCGGCGTGCCTGGGAACCAAGGGATGCAGCGCGGGACAGCCCGGCGCGGTGGCGTTAATTCCGGGCGCGGTGTTTGCGACGTCGCTCGATGGGCATCTGCGCGCGTACGACACGACGGACGGAAAGATCATCTGGGATTACGATACCCTGCGCGATTTCCAGACCGTCAACGGCGTGAAGGCGCGCGGAGGCTCGATGAACGGCACGGGTCCGGTGGTCGCGGGCGGGATGGTTTACTCGAACTCCGGCTATTCGCGTAATCCGGTGATGGCCGGGAACGTGTTCCTCGCGTTCTCAGTGGACGGCAACTGAACTTCGACCGAAGAAACCGACCGGAAGAACCAATCGGGTTTTTTGCAAGTTTGGACGCCACAGATTTTAAAGGAAAAGGAAATTTATCGTCATGGCAACCAGCAATCCAACTGTCTCTGAAAAAACGGTCGCTTTATTTGAGCCGCTCACGATCCGCGGCGTCACGCTGCGGAATCGGGTCTTCATGTCGCCCATGTGCCAGTATTCCTCTGAAGACGGCTTCGCGACGGATTGGCACCTGGTGCACCTCGGATCGCGGGCCGTGGGCGGCGCCGCTCTGATCACGGTGGAAGCGACGGGCATTACCCCCGAAGGCCGCATTACGCCGGCCTGCCTGGGCATCTACAAGGACGAGCATATCGCGAAGCTTTCGCAGATCACGAAATTCGTCGAATCGCGCGGCGGGGTGCCGGCGATCCAGATCGCGCACGCGGGACGCAAGGCGAGCACCAGGCCTCCGAAGGACGGGGGCGGGTTTATTCCGGAGTCCGAAGGCGGATGGCGAATCATAGGGCCGTCGCCGATCCCTTTCCGTCCCACCGACGGCGTGCCGCACGAGATGACCGTGGAGGAGATCGCGGAGGTGACCGAAGCGCATGCCAAAGCCGCGCAACGCGCGGTGAAAGCCGGTTTTAAGGTGATCGAAATTCACGCGGCGCACGGGTATCTGCTGAACGAGTTCATGTCTCCCCTTTCGAACCACCGCACGGATTCCTATGGGGGGACGCTCGAGAAACGGCTTCGCATTACGGTCGAGACCATCAAAGCGGTCCGCGGCGTGATCCCTGCTGAAATGCCCCTCATGATGAAGATTTCGGCCATCGATTGGGCCGAGGGCGGGTGCTCGATCGAGGATTCCGTGCAGCTCGCGATTGCGGCGAAGGCGGCGGGTGTCGATTTGATCACGTGCTCCTCCGGCAACCTGGTGGCGCATCAGAAAGTGGTATTCAAACCGGGGTTCAATGTACCGTTCTCGGAAAAGGTGCGGAAGGAATCGGGGATATTGACGGCGGCGGTCGGGTTGATCACGCAAGCGGAGCAAGCCAATCAGATCATCGAGAGCGGCAAGGCGGATGCGGTGACGCTCGCGCGAGAGCTGCTGCGTGACCCCTACTTCGCGTTGCACGCCGCGAAAGCTCTCGGCGTGAAGCCTGCGTTCCCGGGCCAGTATACGCCGGCGTTTCTCTAACGGCCCGGTCGCAGGAAGCGGAGGCGCGATCGCCCACGACCGAAAGTGGAAACGAGAGCGCACTCCGCTTCGAATAAGCGGGTGCGCTCTTGGGCCGATGAACCGAACGGTTTAAGTTATCCCGAGTCTTCCCTTACTTTGCCGAACAGGGCATGGGATCCCAGCCCGACGCGTCATCCTGCTTGCGGAAATGCGTCGAACGCTGAAAACGACGCGCAAGATACATGGGATCTTCGACCATCTCCGTCACGATCAACAGGGTTTTGCCGTCGGGCTCATGGGTCAGATCGAAATGCTCGGTGAGCGCGGTATTGGCGCTATAGGGAACGCCGTTCTTCTGAATGTAGCCGGACTTCATGTGCGTGGTAACCGCTGCGAGTGCTCCGCCGTGGCCCGCGCCATCGCGGGGAGCGCGGCCGCCGGCGAACTCCCAGTTGGCAACGGAATCGCCCTGCCATGTGGCGTCACCCGCCGGAATCGGCGAGCCCCGGAAGTGGAACAGGCGGGTCTGCATTCCGGTGTCGGTTTCAATTTTTAAAGTGTTGTCGTCCTGCCAGGTGATATGCAAACGTCCGGGCATACGGATGACGTTGACAGCGCCGTAGCCTCTGCACTGGTTGCCATCGGCCTCGTCCTTGGCCGGGTCCCATGCGTTCGCCAGGGCGCGGCCCGCCGGATTCAGCGGCACGCTCGGATAGTCGCCCTTGGCGGGCGTCATCATGCGGTAGCGCCAGTCCTCGGTGACGAGCGAAACATAATAGCCCGTAAGATCGATCGGCGCGACTGCTTTCGCCGTGACATTCGCTTGACCGCGTCCGGCTTGCGGAAATGTGCCCGCAGGCACACCTCCTTGCCCGAAAATCCTCAATGGCAGCACGGCCACAAAGAGGAGCCCGGTCGCGAGGCTCGCGGAGGATCTGATTGAATGGTGCCCGATTTTCACTTGGAATCCGCCTTTTTCTGCGTCAGGCTTTTATAGGAAGCTTCCACGAACTTGTCGGTGGTCCAGAAACCCGTAGTAGCCCCGTAGACGCCGTCGTAATCGTAGGTGAGCTTGGCAGATTTGATCTGATCGAGCGTCATTCCTTTTTTAATCGCATTCTGTAAGCGGTCACGAATGATGGTGGCCATGTCGCGATAGTAGGCGACGTCGGCGATGTCGCACAGATGCCCGTGCCCGGGAACGATCATGGTTCCACCTTCCAGGCGGAACTCGGGAATGGCGATATCCAGGATGTGGTTGAGCGCATCGATGATGCCCTGCAGGCTGCCGCCGCGGTCCAGATCGATAATCGGATAGCTGCCCGTGAGAAAAATATCCCCGGTCGCGAGCACATCGGAGTAACGGAAGTAGACCATCGTGTCTCCATCGGTGTGCGCATTGGGCTCGTGAATGAGCTGGACACCCTCGCCGTTAAAGAAGTGACTGAGATTCATGCTTTCGGTGTGATACGTGTCGGTGGGAAACGCGCCGAAGGCAAACTTCGGCTCGTTCGGGCCGGGCTGGGACATACGGTTGAGGACCTCTTCGTAGGCGTAAACCGCCGCTTGTTCGGAGGCGTCGGCCAGATTTCCCGCAACGTTTCCGCCGGTGAAGGTACGGCCGGACTTGGCCAGCAGCTCATTGCCCCCGACGTGATCGGGATGCACATGCGTGTTCACAATGATGCGGATCGGCTTGGAAGGCCCGACGTTCACGTTGGGCAATCCCTTGGTGGAGATTTCCAAACCCAGTTTGTTCACCGTCGCCAGGACCTTGGGGGCCATATTTTCGAGCCCGGTGTCCACGAGCAGCACACCCTCCGACCCGATGGACGCGGTGATATTTCCGCCTGCTCCGACGAGCATATAAATGTTGCCGCGGATCGGAAGAACGCCTATTTCCACGTTTCCGTTATTCGTCGAAGAAGGGGGAGGGCTCTGGGCGCGATTCTGTTGGGCTATCGCGGAGTCGTTAAAAACGATGAGCGCGGCGAGGGCCGCTACCGAGGCAAAGCTCGCGCGCAAGAGAGCGCGTTTGTTCAGGATATTTTTCGTCATGGGTTATTTGCCCGGTAGCCGAGGCTAGTCGCGAAACTCGGGCACCCCCGGTTTCTTAGAGGTCGCTCCCGAGAGCTTTTTGCGATATTCGGGATACATGGTGGCCGCTCCGCCGCGGGTCGCTTCGTAGGGAACTCCATATCGCTCGCTGAACTCCTTGACGAACTCATTGGTTCCCGGCAACAGATTAGGCACGGAACCTTTGGGGCGCTCCACTTCGCGCACGACTTCGCACGGATAGGGCGGGATTTGCTGGTGCACATCGAGTTCGTAGTCCGTGCTCCGAACGAACGGCTCGGTAAGATAGACGGGGTCATCCACGTAGGTGACCACGGTGAGCCAATCGCCGTGGCGGATCCAGTGTTCGGTGAGCTTCGCTTTCTCGCTGCGCGCCAAACCATTCCGGCGCACATAGCCTTCCTTGACGTGCGTTACAGTAACCGTGAGAACGTCGCCGTCCCACTTTCCCGTGGAGAAGCCGGCCCAAGTGCGTGCGGCATATTCCGGCGGGTGGGGACGGCCATCGAGATAGACCGGGCGATCGATCGAGCGGAGCCATTCCGCATGGAACGCCGTAATCTGACGCGTGACGGGATCCACTTCCTTCCAGATGCGCAGATTGGAGGGCCCGCGCCAGATATAATCGGCCGAATGCGGGCGGCACTGCCACTCCGGCAGGGTGAGTAACGAAGCGCTCCAGGTATCCCCTCGCATGCGGTCGGCATCGTTAATGGGGATGCCCAGGTAATCTCCGAGTTCAGGTCCGGGAACGCGCTCCAATTGATCCTCAAAGAAACGCGGCGCCCATTCACCGGAAAAATCCACCTGCGCCAGCGCCGGGAACGCCATCATTCCTGCACAAAACGCCAGCCAGCCAGCCCTGCGAAACTTCATTTTTGCTACCCCCAATCGGTCCTCCCTCGCGGTTCGAAAAGCGAAAGCGTCTCGCCGCGGGTGGTCTTCTTCATCGGACTCGCACCAAAAAGTAATATATCAGAGTGAAACGTCCAGTCAATTGATAGTAAGATGGCTGACGAACGCCACCGCGCGAACGCGCGGAAGAACCAGGCGTGAACTGTTTGAGGAGGGCGGCTTCGTGAAGCTTTGCCGATTTGCGGAAGGGCGACTGGGTTTGGTGGAAGGGACGCGCGTGAGAGACGTAACCGCAGCGCTCGACGCACTGCCCGGGTATCACTATCCTTTGCCGACCTACGACGTTTTGATCGCGAACCTCGATCGGGTATCGGCTCGAATTCGCGAAATTGCACCTTCTGCCGGAACTGTTCCGCTTGACGGTTTAAAGCTTCTGAGCCCAGTGGCCAACCCCGGCAAAATCATTGCAGCGCCGGTCAACTATCAAAAACATCTGGAGGAAGCGAAAGCCGATGTGCAGATTCATTCGAACAATCCGGCACACACGCTCACGATCCACAAGGCCGGTTTATTTCTAAAGGCGAACAGCAGTCTGGTGGGAGCGGGCGAAGGAATTGCGCTCCGGCATCTCTCGCGGCGCAACGACCATGAAGTCGAACTCGCTGTCGTAATCGGCAAGCGCTGCAATAAAATCTCGAAAGAACACGCGCTTGCATACGTGGCGGGCTATTCGATCGGGCTGGATATTTCGATTCGTGGTTCCGAGGATCGCAGCTTCCGGAAATCGGCGGATAGTTATACTGTATTGGGTCCGTGGCTGGTGACCGCCGACGAAATTCCGACTCCGGGTGAGCTCGATTTATGGATCACGGTGAACGGCGTGACCAGGCAGAGCTCCAACACGAAATACCTGATCTTGGGCGTGGCCGAGCTGATCGAGATGGCGTCGCTTTTTTATACCCTCTACCCCGGCGACGTGATCATCACAGGAACACCGGAGGGAGTGGGGCCCATTGAGCCCGGCGACACACTGGTCGCTTACGTAGAGAAAATCGGCACAATGTCGGTGAAGGTTGGCGCCGCCGCAGGTTTTGAAGAGTCTGGAGCCGCGGTTCCGCAAAAGCCTTAAGGCCAGGCGTGAAAACGGCCGTCGAGATGGGCCGACGGAAGGTCAGACTTCTACCGCAAATCCAACGTTGGCGGTCCGGGCTGACCGGTGAGCGATTGCCGCTTCAGAATGCGAGAATTGTTAAGCGTGGCTATTGCGATGCGATTTGCATTCACGGTAGGTCGAGATAGCTGGAGCAGCTTCATCGGGAGAGCTTGACAATGAAAATCGTTTCGCCCGCGTCGAGCCTTGCAGCCGAGGCATACGTGTATATCCGGGAGCGCATCCAGCGGGGAGACATCGCTATTGGCCAAGTGATTTCGCGCCGGAAGATCGCGATCGAACTGGGGATGAGCTTTCTGCCGGTATCGGAAGCGTTCCTGCGTCTGGAGTTTGAAGGATTACTCGAAAGCCGTCCGCGCGCGGGGACCCGAGTACGGATTCCGAACAAGGCGGATGTCGAAGGGCACTATGTGGTTCGCGAAGGGCTGGAAGTACAAGCCGCGCGTCTTTTTGCGGAGCGAGCCACGCACGAAGCCCGCGCGGAGCTGCTCGAGCTGGCCGCGAGCGTGGATACCCTGGCGGCGCAACCCGACCGCTTCGTGTATTCGAGCGCGCACGAAAAATTGCACCGGAGGATCGCCGAGTGCGCGGCGTGCCCGGCGTTGAGCGAAGCGATCGAAAAGACGCGAGCGCTTTCCTCGACATGGCTGTGCTCAGGCAGCGCTTTTTCGGGAATGCGTGCGCGCACGAAGCATCGGGATCTGGTCGAGATTCTCGTAAAAGGCGATCCGGACGCCGCCGCCGAGGCCATGCGCGCACATCTGCGCATCAGCAAGGAATGGGCGCTGGAACGTTTGGAGCCGTATTTTAAGCTCGCCGAGCGCCAGACGCAGACCTATTCGCGCTCGGCTGCCGTGCCCCTGCCGATGACGCTCGGCCCGAGCGATTCGCGTCCGTCGTAAAGTCGGACCCACGCTTGATTCCGGCATTGACGCACGCCCATTCCGAACAGTAGAATTCCTGAGGCATGCCCGGACGAGAAATCGGTGATGCTATTCCGTTCCGGTACGCTCCTCAAGGAGATAAGGTGGACGATCCAACTCTGCTAGACCGCATCGCGATCCGCGAGCTCATCGAAAACTGGGCGTTATGGCGCGACGCCGGCGACTGGGAGCGCTTCCGCACCGTGTGGCACGACGACGGCAAGATGTACGCGACGTGGTTCCAGGGTTCGGCCGACGAGTTCATTGCCGCGAGCAGACGCGGTTTCGAAAACGGCGTCAGCATCCTGCACTTTCTCGGCGGCCAGACGGTGGAAGTGTCCGGCACGCGAGGTGTTTCGCAAACCAAAATGACGATTTCACAGCGCGCAGACGTCCACGGCGTCTTATGCGACGTCGTATGCACCGGCCGCTTTTTTGATTTTGTGGAGAAGCGCAGCGGACGCTGGGGCGTAGTCCTACGGCGTCCTATTTACGAAAAAGACCGGCTGGATCCCGTGGATCCCGCGGCGAAGCCTGCGCTCGATCCTGGACTTCTGTCCACTTTCCCTGCCGGCTATCGTCATCTCGCTTATGTGCAGGCGACCATCGGTTTCAAGATCAAGAGGAACATGCCGGGATTGACCGGGCCGGAGGTGGAAGCGCTGTATAGCTACGGCCGCGATTGGTTGGCAGGTCGCGCGATCGAAGGCGCCTATCACGAGAGTTGATCCCTCCCAGAAACGCACTGAATGACCGGAAAAATCGTTCTCGAGGAACACTTCGCTCTGCCCGACACGATCGACCACTCCGAGCGTTATTTCACGCCGGATATTTGGCCGACGATGAGGCACCGGCTAGTGGATATTCACGAAACGCGGCTCGCCGAAATGGACAAACATGGCATTGACATCATGTTTCTCTCCCTGAACGCCGTCGCGATCCAGGCTCTATGGGATACCCGGCAGGCGGTCCAGTTGGCGCGCAAGGCAAACGATTATCTGGCCGAGCAAATCGCGAAGAATCCCAAACGCTTTCAGGGCTTCGCGGCGCTGCCCATGCAGGATCCTTCGGCCGCTGCGAAAGAGCTCGACCGCTGCGTGAAAGATCTGGGATTCAAAGGCGCGCTGGTCAATGGATTTACACAGAAGGACACCGAGGATTCGGCGGTGTACTTCGATCTGCGGCCTCAATATGATCCGTTTTGGGCCGAAGTAGAGCGGCTTGGCGTGCCGTTCTACCTCCATCCGCGCGAACCGCTGCCGAGTCGCTCCCAGCATTACGAAGGGCATCCCTGGTTTCTGGGATCGGCCTGGTCGTTCGGTGTCGAAACAGCGATCCACGCGCTGCGCCTTATGGCTTCCGGGGTTTTCGACCGTTATCCAAAACTTACGGTCATCCTGGGGCACCTGGGTGAAGGCATTCCCTATAACATTTGGCGCACCGACCACCGGTTGCGGAAGACACCGCGCGGGATTCCTGCGAGCAAGCCTCTCGGCGAATATTTGCGGAACAACATCTACCTGACCACGAGCGGAAATTTCCGCACGCAGACGCTCCTCGGCGCCATGGGCGAGGTCGGTGCCGACCGTATCTTGTTCAGCGTCGATTGGCCGTTCGAGGATATCGCGCAAGGCTGTGAGTGGTTTGATCAGGCGAGCATCTCGGAAACCGATCGGATCAAGATCGGTCGAACGAACGCCGAGAGGTTGTTCGGTCTTCCAACTCGCGTATGATGGAGACTGTCTTTTTGGGGAGGCCGAGTTGCCGGAAAAAATCAACGTCTCCAGAATCGTCGACGAAGCCGAACTGAATCCGTTTCACTGGGGGCTGATCGTCCTCTCCAGCCTGTGCCTGATCATGGACGGTTTCGACGTGCAGGCGATGGGCTACGTCGCGCCAGTTCTCATCCGGGAGTGGCACGTTCCGAATTCGGCGCTCGGGCCGGTGTTCAGCGCGGCGCTCGTCGGCGTGCTGTTTGGATCGCTTGGTTGCAGTATGCTGGCGGACCGGTTTGGACGGCGTCCCCTCTTGATCGCAGGGTCGCTGTATTTCGCGGCGCTGACTCTCGCCACGGCGCAGGCGCAGACGATCGATCAGATGCTGGCCATCCGCTTCCTCGCGGGACTCGGCCTTGGCGGCATGATGCCGAACGCAATGGCCCTGGTCGGCGAGTACAGCCCCAAGAAGAGCCGTGTGGTGATCATGATGATCATCTCCACGGGCTTTACGGCGGGCGCTGCTTTGGGAGGGCTGGTGGCGGCGTGGCTCATTCCCGCTTTCGGCTGGCGTGCCGTGTTTTATTTCGGCGGCCTGATTCCGCTCGCGATCGGCATCCTGATGGTCAAATATTTGCCGGAGTCGCTGCAGTATCTGGTCCTGCATGGAAAGAGTAAGGAAGCCGTTCGCCACTGGCTGATGAAAATGAATCCCGGCGCCACGCCGCCTCCCCTATCGGCAGAATATTCAGTGCATGAAGCGAAACTCTCTGGAGCGCCCGTCGCGCACTTGTTTCGCGAACGGCGGGGCGCCACCACAGTGTTGCTGTGGGTGGTCAATTTCATGAACCTGCTGAATTTGTACTTCCTCTCGAGCTGGATTCCGACCGTGGTGCGCGACGCCGGTTACACGACCCGCATCGCGGTGCTCGCGGGTACCATGGTGCAGGTTGGAGGAACCGTCGGACCGTTTGTTACCGGCTGGTGCATCAACCGCTTCGGGTTCGTCCGGACACTGACGGTTTCGTTTTTTTGCGCGAGCCTCAGTATCGCCGCGATCGGCCAACCGGGGTTGTCGCTTGCCATGCTGTTTGCCGCGATATTTATGGCCGGGTGGTGTGTGGTGGGCGGACAGCCGGGGATCAATTCACTGGCAGCGATCTATTATCCGACCTATCTGCGCTCGACGGGGATCGGCTGGGGATTGGGCATCGGACGGATTGGCGCGATTGTCGGTCCCTTCGTCGGGGGACAGTTCATGGCCCTGCACTGGAGCAACCGCGAACTTTTTTACGCAGCCGCAGTGCCGGCTTTTGTCTCCGCTCTGGTCACGTATTCACTTCGCTTCGTGATGAAGCTCCCTGAACCCGAGCCTTCCGTTTTGCGCCAGCAGGCCGCGGTCCACTAACTCACCGCCTACCAGGCTGGTCTATCGAAATAAAGCTTCCCGTTGTTGCACGCCCCCTGCTGCGAGCACGCAGAAGCCGTGGGATCCGGCTCGCAGGACATCCGCCGGGAGCGCTGCAAAAGTCGAATCGACGCGGCAAATCCGTCTTGACTTTAACTGAAATAGCAGAATATAATCCGCGAAGCGGTTGTCAGACGTCGATAGTCGGCAATTTACCAAAGGGGTGCATTCATGAGGAATGTGGGGACCATCGCGAAGGTGGGCTTGTGCCTCGCTTTCGCCACGTGCGCGTGGGCCCAGGCGGTTTCGCAGATTCAAGGAACCGTCCAGGATTCGACCGGTGCCGCGGTTCCGGGCGCGGATGTAAAAGCAACGCAAACGGCGACGGGCGCCGTGCGAACTGCGACCAGTGCAAGCGACGGCAATTACGTTTTATCGAATTTGCCGACTGGCCCTTACACGCTGGAGGTTACCAAGCAGGGTTTTACCAAATACGTGCAGACCGGCATCGAACTGCAGGTAGCCACCAGTCCGACGATTGATATCGCACTCAAGGTCGGCGCAGTGAACGAATCGGTACAGGTGGAGGCCAACGCGGCACTCGTGGAAACGCAGGCCACCGGTATCGGACAGGTGATGGAAAACCAGCGCGTGCTCGAGTTGCCGCTGAACGGGCGCAATACGGCGGATTTGGTCCAGCTGACGACCGGGTCGGTGCTCACGGGCGTGTCGAGCAGTCGCTCTTTTCAAGGGTCAGATGGCGGGGAATCCATCGCCGTGGCCGGAGGGCAGCCGTGGTCGACGACCTATCTTCTGGACGGCACGCTGCACAATAATTCCTTCGACAACCTGAATTTGCCGCTGCCTTTTCCGGATGCGTTGCAGGAATTCAAGGTTGAGACCAGTTCCCTGACGGCTCAGAATGGCATCCATTCGGGCGGTGCGGTCAATATGGTGACCAAAGGCGGCACGAACGAATTTCACGGCGATCTATTCGAGTTCCTGCGCAACGGCAGCCTGAACGGGCGCAACTTTTTCTCCACCACTCCCGACGTCCTGAAGCGCAATCAATTCGGTGGCACAATCGGCGGACCCATTAGGAAGGACAAGTTGTTTTTCTTCGGCGCTTATCAGGGAACCCGCATCCGCAATTCCTTGCCCGCTGCCGCGGCGTTTGTTCCCACGGCGCAGATGCTGGCGGGGGACTTCACGCAGTACGCGTCGGCGGCCTGCCAGAATGGCGTCGCGAAGACTTTGAAAGGACCCTTCACAAGTAATATCGCCAATCAACCGCTCGACGGCCCGGCCGTGGCGGTGTCCAAGCTCTTGCCAACGCCCAGCAACGGATGCGGCCAGGTGAACTACAATGTGCCGATCAATCAGAATGAGTTCCAAGTCGTGGAGCGCACCGATTATCAATTGAGCGAGAAGCAGATGCTGTTTGGTCGCTATCTGGCGACCAGCTTCACTCAGGCGGTTCCGTTCTCACTCGATCCGTCCAATATCCTCGTAACCGCGACCGGCGGCCGCGATGACTTGGCCCAATCCATCACGCTTGGCGACACCTATATCGTGAGCTCCACCCAGGTGAACTCCTTGCGCCTGGCTTTCAACCGTACCGCGGTGCAACGAACCAATGTCCCCGATTTCGGGCCGTCGAATATCGGCATCCAGGGTGTTTACAGCTATCAGCCCAATTACATGCTGTTGACCGACACAGGGCTGTTCTCGATCGGCGGCGGCACAGAAAATGTGGCCAAGTTCCGCACGTCGGAGTATCAATTGACCGACGATTATAGTTGGATTCGCGGTGGGCACTCCTTCGTTTTTGGCTGGGACCTGGCGATGTGGCGCTCGAACGGCTACGCGCAGGTGCGGTCGCCTGGGCAATATACGTTCGGAACGACCGGTACCGGCCTCGGCCTGAGCGACTTCCTTATGGGTGATTTAGGGTCCCTGCTCCAAGCGGCGCCCAACACTCTGATCATGAGCGAATGGTATACGGGGGCCTACGCGCAGGACACCTGGAAAATCGCGCCGCGCCTGACGCTGAATTACGGTGTCCGCTGGGAGCCCTACATTCCGCAGGACATTCGCAACGGCTACGTATACGGGTTTAGCTTCGCCAACTTCCTCAATAACGTGAAGAGCAGCGTGTATGTGAATGCGCCCCCGGGATTCAGCTACCCCGGCGATCCGGGTTTCAGCGGAAACTCCGGCGCCACTGCGAGCTGGGGAAACTTCGCTCCGCGCGTTGGATTAGCCTGGGATCCTAAAGGCGACGGCCGCATGACGATTCGCGCCTCGTGGGGGATGGCTTACGATTTCGTGAACGGCCAGTTCAACATCAATACGTCGATCGCTCCGCCTTTCGGCCAGCAGACGACGGTCACGCCGGCGGCGGGATCGCTGTACTCATTCGATAACCCCTGGGCGACCTTCCCGGGCGGCAGTCCGTTCCCGTTCACTTTGAATAAGAACATCGTATTTGCAACCGGCGGTTCGTTCCTGATTAATACTCCGAACGAGAAAAATACGTCGGTGAACTCGTGGAACCTGACGGTTCAAAAACAGTTGGGATCCTCCTGGCTGCTTTCGGCGAGTTATATCGGAAACGAAGCGGCGCACTTATGGGAACTGATCACCGGAAACCCCGTGCAGTACATACCGGGAACTTGTTCCGCAGGTCAGTATGGGCTTACTGCTGCCGGTCCGTGTTCGAGCACCGCGACTGCGAACTACCTGGCGCGCCGGTTATTCACCAGTCTGAATCCCGCCGCGGGCCAGTACATCGGGCCGCTGGATTATTACGACACCGGCTTGACTTCCAGCTATAACGGCCTGACGGCATCCGTGCAACGCCGCTTTACCAAAGGTTTCACCGCGCAAGCGAATTACACGTGGTCCCATTGTCTCAGCACCGATCGGCAAAACTACGGCGGAGGAACGCCCAATGTGGGCAACGGGCTCCTGCTGCCGAACGATGCTGCCTTCGATAAGGGTAACTGCACCTTCGACCGACGGCAGATCTTTAACGCGACAGCCGTGTATCAGGTTCCGAAGTTCGCCAATTCCGCGTTGCGTACGACCGTTTCCGGGTGGCAATTGGCCGGCATTTTCCGAGCTGCCTCGGGCCTGCCTCTGGCCATTACGACCGGCGTCGACGACTCCCTGACCGGCCAATGCAACGGTCCGATCACCGGCTGCATCGAGCGCCCCAATCAGTTGGCGGGGAACGTTTACCAGAACTCGGGCCTGCAATATCTGAATCCGGCCGCATTCGCGCAACCGGCGACCGGGACGTTCGGCAATATGAGTCCCGGCAGCGTTATCTCCCCCGGATTTACCGAGATTGATCTGGCCCTTTCCCGGACATTCGCCATTCGCGAACGACTTAGACTGGATATCCGCGGGGAAGCATTCAATGTGCCTAATTCGTTTAGACCCGGATGCCCCGCGGGCTCGACGACCTGCGCCGGTGTCGCCTTCATTGGTCAGAGTCTCGTGACCGCAGCGACGTTCGGCAAGGTTACGAACGCAATGGATCCGCGCATCATTCAGCTATCCATGAAACTTCTTTTCTAGGGGCCGGCCGCGAAGAAGCTCGAAAATTAGCTCGATTTTTGGAGTTGGGATTTTTGGGATATCGAATCGCGGCTGAGGTGGGTGCAGGAGGGTTGCTAAGAGGGTTCGCGGCGAAAGGGAAGTGGGAGGGCGACTCTACTTTTCTGCGGCCATCTTTCGTTCGAGCGCCTTCCAGAGTCTCGACTTCACAGCCTCTGGAATTTCCTGCGGCTCGACGCCTCGATAAACCTGAAGTGTCTTGCGAGTTGTATCGACGATCACGAAACAGTTGGGACACTCACAGACGTGCGCTTCGAGGTGGACCTTGGTCACGGGGTCAACGTTGGGATCGAGGTAGTCGTTGAGCTCGGTCAGGAATTGTTTACAGGTAAGCAAAAACGTCTTCCCCTTTCCGCTTAAACTGGCGGGTCAGTTTTTCTCGTAACGCCAGACGGGCACGCAACAACCTGCTCTTCACCGCCGGAATGGATATTCCCAGCGTCTCCGCAGTCTCTTCCGTGCTCAATTCTTCGATGTCGCGCAACGTAAAAACGGTGCGAAAATCAGGCTTCAGTTCTTCCACTGCTTCATTCAGGATGCGCTGCAATTCTTCCTGAGAATATTGTTGCTCCGGATTGCCCTCCCATACGGCGACCTCGCGTTTCACCTCTTCTTCGCCTGTGTCGATAGGCTCGTCGAGAGAAACGAAGCGATCGCCTTTGCGCTTCCGGAGCTTCATCAAAGCCTCATTGACGGCGATGCGTACTATCCAGGTATAGAACTTGGATTGGCCCTGAAACCCACCCAGGTGCTCGTACGCCTTGAGGAAGGCGTCCTGGAGAACGTCTTCGGCGTCCTCGTCGTTCTGGGTGATGTTTTTCGCGAGCCGATAAATCTTGCGCTCGTAGCGCTTTACCAGTTCGGCGAAGGCCTGCGCATCGCCAGCCTGCGCCTGCGCAACCAGTGTTCCCTCATCCGACGGCGCGGGCGCCGGCGGATTGGCCATTTGGGGATTCGAGGAGGGTGTCACAGAACGAGTCTCTTTAACAAATATATACGATGCCGGAGGGGCGAACGTGGATTCGGAAATAACAACCTGGGAGGGCAACGGAAAGGCACTTTGGTAACCTGAGATTACACATGAGTGAGATCCAGGTCACGCTTCCGGACGGGAGCATCAAGAGCGTTCCGCAGGGTACGGCGCCGCTCGATATCGCGAAATCCATCAGCACGCGGTTGGCCGACGACGCGATCGTCGCCAAAGTGGACGGAGCTTTCTGGGATTTGTCGAGGCCTCTCGAAGGAAATGTCTCGCTTCAGATTTTGACTACCAAGAATCCGGAGGCACTCGAGGTCTACCGCCATTCCACCGCGCACCTGCTGGCAGCCGCCGTTCTCGAACTGTTCCCGGAAACGAAGCTCGGTATCGGGCCGCCCATCGAAAACGGATTTTATTACGACTTCCAGCGACCTTCCGCATTCGCGCCGGAGGATCTGGAAAAGATCGAAAAAAAGATGTGGGAGATTCAGGCGCGCGATCTCCCATACGAGCGCAAGTATACGGCGAAAGAAGAAGGGTTAAGGCTCTATCAGGATCAGCCCATGAAAATCGAGCTGATCACGGAGCGGGCCGGGGACGTCTTTTCCGAATACACCCTGGGGCCGCATTTTATCGACTTCTGCCGCGGGCCGCACGTAACGTCGACCAAAAAAATCAAGGCGTTCAAGTTGCTCTCCATCGCGGGAGCGTACTGGAAAGGCGACGAGCACAACGCGCAATTGCAGCGCATTTATGGTACGGCCTGGTTCTCCAAGAAAGAGCAGGATGAGTACTTGGCGCGACTGGAAGAAGCCAAAAAGCGCGACCACCGCAAGCTGGGCCAGGAACTTGATTTGTTCAGCATTCAGGAGCTGGCGGGGCCGGGGCTCATTTTCTTTCACCCCAAGGGCGGGATTGTGCGGAAGTTGATCGAGGACTGGATGCGCGATCAGTATCTCAAGCGCGGCTACTCGCTGGTCTATACGCCGCACGTGATGCGTGCGGACCTGTGGCGGACGTCAGGCCACTTAAAGAATTACGCGGAAAATATGTTCGCCGGCATGGAGCTGGATGACGCCGAATACCGGCTGAAGCCGATGAACTGCCCCGGGCACATCTTGATTTATCGCGACAAACTGCGCAGTTATCGCGAGCTTCCGGTGCGACTGGGCGAGCTCGGCACGGTCTATCGTTACGAACGCAGCGGCACCATGCATGGATTGTTGCGTGTCCGCGGATTTACGCAGGACGATGCTCACATTTTTTGCACGCCGGAGCAGATCGAAGACGAAGTCGTAAATTGCCTGGAGTTCGCAATCGACGTTCTGAAAACGTACGGCTTCGAGCAGTACGAGGCCGAGCTTTCCACCTGGGACGGCGGAAAAAGCGAGAAATATCTTGGGACCGCCGACCAGTGGGCGCTTGCGGAAAAGGCCCTGAGCCGGGCGGTGGACCGGCTTGGCATAAAGGCCCCCGTGATTCCGGACGAGGCCGCTTTCTACGGACCAAAGATCGATATGAAGCTGGTGGACGCTTTGGGCCGCAAGTGGCAGCTTTCAACGGTCCAGTTCGATTTCAATCTGCCGCAACGCTTCGAGATGGAGTACGTCGCAGAGGACGGGAAACGGCATCAGCCTTTGATGGTGCACCGCGCGTTATACGGCAGTGTCGAACGCTTCTTCGGGATTTTGGTCGAGCATTATGGCGGCGCGTTTCCGGTCTGGCTTGCGCCGGTGCAAATGGTGGTGATGCCCATCACGGACAGGCAATCGGAGTACGCGAGTCTCGTGCATCGAAAGCTCGAAGACGCCGGGCTTCGGTCGCATCTGGACGACCGCAAGGAGAAGGTCAATCTGAAGATTCGTGACGCGCAGATGCAGAAGGTTCCGTACATGCTAGTGGTTGGCGATCGGGAAGCCGAGTCGGGCGCAGTCGCGGTGCGGCATCGCAAACATGGCGATCTGGGGGCAAAACCGCTCGAGCAGTTTATCGACGACGTGAAGCAGCTCGTCGAAACGAAGTCGGTTGTGGAATAGCGCCGGCACACGAGCACATTCCGCAGGCATCCGAATTTAAAGCCGTTCTCTTAGGATCAAGCGATGCTTCCCGAGTTGAGTTCGTCTGAGAACCGAGGCGCGGTGAGGAGCTGCCTCAGCCGGACAATCCTGACCGGAACCTCTGGGTTTATCGCCCAAGCTGGATTCACGCACTCACTTACGCCCGCGCGCAACTGCACCTTCGGCTGCACCTATTGCTACGTTCCGACGATGCGGGTGCAGGGCGGACTGCGCCCTGAAGATTGGCTCCGATGGGGCCAGTTCACGACTTTCAAATCCAACGCAGCTGAACTTCTCCGGAGCGAGCTCCGCGCGGACCAAAGGATTTACTGCTCTCCCCTTGTGGATCCCTACCAGCCAGCCGAAGCGGAGGTGCGGCTCATGCCTGAAATTCTCGCCGCTCTGATTGAATCGCCCCCGAAAGTATTCGTACTGCAGACGCGTGGGCCGTTGGCGCTTCGCGATATGCCGCAGCTGCAGGAGCTCGGGAGACGCACCACGCTTCGCGTCAGTTTCTCGATCACGACGAACCGGGAGAGCGTGCGAAAACTGTACGAGCCGTTGTGTGCGCCGATCGAGGAGAGATTAGCGGCAATTCGCAGGCTAAGGGAAGCGGGAATTGAGACGTATGCGACCCTCGCGCCGGTGCTCCCCTGTGATCCGGAGGATCTGGCGCGCATCGCGATTGCCGCCAGCGGCCGCGATTTGATCGGGGACCCGCTGCACGTACGCGGGGTAAAACCGCGTGGAGCGACTACCAGAGAAGCCGCGCTTCGCGTCAGTGAAAACCGTGGTTACACCGCGTGGCATGAACCCGTTTTTCAATCGGCTCTGGTCGAACGGATTCACGTTGCAGCCAGGGCCGCGGGCTTCGAGTTCACCACGGGTCCCGAAGGTTTTGGGCTCCTGGCGCGTTGACGACTACTTCTTGAAGATCGGCCCCGATTGGGCAAGCAAGTCTTTGACGCCCTGAAGAAGACCGGCTTCGGTATTTTTCATTTCCTTGTCGTTGCCGAACAATCGATTTCTGACCATGCCCTTCGGATCCACAAACAGGACCACGGGCACGAACGGCCGGCCATCGGGCGGAAGATGCGCGAGCTTGAGAAAAGGATCTTTTTGCAAGTAACCGAACGGGAAATTCGGATGATATTGTTCCACAAAAGCGGGCACGGCGTCGGGCGCATTCGGGTCGCCGGCTAGGCCGACCACCTGTAATCCTTGCGGTCCATACTGCTGTTGTAAGCTCGTCAGATATCGCACCGCCGTGATGCAATGTTCGCAACTTGTGGAGATCATGACCAACACAAGCGCCTTGCCGCGGTACTGCTTTAAATCGATCTTTTTGTCGTCTTTTCGGACCAGTTTCTGCGGGTCGAACTTCTCGCCGGGTTTGGGAAGGAGCGGCTTCTGTGCGGCCGGGATCGGGATCGGAATATCGGCCAACGGGAAAGGGGCGCTGACTTCGGCATGCGCAAGCGCGCCAAGACCGGCAAGAAGAAACAAAGTGAGGAACCGCATAAGAACCAGTTTAGTCGAATCTCTTTTCGTCGATTCTCAATTCAGTTGATTTTCGATTTCTTCCAGCCAGTCGGGGCGCTTCAGGACTTCGCGCGGGCGACTTCCGTCCGGCGGTCCGATGATTCCGTCCCGCTGCATCATGTCCAGGATGCGCGCGGCGCGTCCATAGCCGAGGCGCAAGCGGCGCTGCAGCGTGGAGGTGGAAGCCTTACCCATTTCGCAGACGACGCGCACGGCATCCTGATACATAAGGTCCGCCGGGCCGTCGTATTCCTCCGCTTCCAGTTCGTCGTCGGAAGGCGGCGCGATGAGGAAGCTCTGATCGTATTCGGGCTCCGCCTGCTGCTTCCAGAAATCCACCACCGCATTGGTCTCGGATTCGCTTACGTAAGAGCCATGCACGCGCACGAGACGCGAGGACCCGGGAGGCAAAAACAGCATGTCGCCCTTGCCCAGCAGATGCTCCGCGCCCATGACGTCCAGCACAGTGCGGGAATCGACGCGCGTTGCCACGCGGAAGCTGATGCGCGACGGAAAGTTGGCTTTGATAAGGCCGGTGATGACGTCGACGCTCGGACGCTGGGTGGCGAGAACCAGGTGCATGCCCACGGCGCGGGCCATTTGCGCCAGCCGCGTGACGGATTCTTCAACGTTCGCGCGCTCCAGCATCATGAGGTCGGCGAGCTCATCGATGATGATCAGCACGTACGGGATCGGCTCCAGCGGATCCTCGTTAGGGTCGTCTTCCTCGAACAGGCTCCGCGGCTCGGCCCGAAGGAGACGGACTTTCTTGTTGTACTGCTCGATATTGCGGACGCCCTGCGAGGCTAACAGTTTCAGCCGGCGCTCCATTTCAAGTACCGCGTTGCGCAGGGCGTTGGTGGCTTTTTTGGGATCCGTGATCACCGGCGTGAGAAGGTGGGGGATGCCTTCGTAGAGGCCAAATTCCAGGCGCTTGGGGTCGACCATGATCATGCGAACCTGCTGCGGAGTGGCCTTGTACAGAATGGACATGATCAACGAGTTGAGCATTACGCTTTTGCCCGAGCCTGTGGAACCCGCGATCAGCAAGTGGGGCATACTATCAAGCGCCGCCACTTTGATACGGCCGTTGATGTCTTTCCCGAGCGCGACCGTGAGCGGAGATGCGGAACCCGTAAATTCCTCGGATTCGAGGATCTGGCGCAGGCTGATGACCTCGCGGCGCGAATTCGGAACTTCGATACCGACGGTAGGCTTTCCGGGGATGCGTTCAATCAGGATGGACTCGGCTTGCAGGCCGAGGCACAAATCTTCAGTGAGCGTCGTGATGCGCGAATACTTCACGCCGGCCTCAGGCTTGAACTCGAAGGTCGTAACGACGGGGCCGGGATTGATCTGCGTCACCGACCCGCGGACGTTAAACTCCTCAAATTTGGCTTTGATTTGCGCAGCCGTATCGCGCAACTCATCAGTGTCGAACTGGGAGCGCGCAGGGGCTTCGGTCAACAGCTCCGTGGGCGGCAGCCGGAACGCACTGCTGCGCCTGCGCGGAGCACGATCCGCAGCCTCGGGTGGCGCCGGAGCCTGAACGGCCTCCGCCGCAGGCCTTTCCACTGGGCTAGCGTCTGGTCCCGGGTATTCCAGCATCCGAATCGGAATGTCTTCGATAGGCGGTGCTCCGGACGACTGTACCGCATCCGAGCTCGTCGGATCGAAGGGAGGTACGTCGGAAACCATGGGCGAAGATGGGCCCTTTGCAGGTTGACCGGAAGAGGCCGCGGCCTTTGCGGCGCTGGCCTTTCCCCAAATGAACGGACGCGGTTCGGAGTCGGCGATTGAGGCGGCCGCGCTCGTCTGACGAGCGACCTCTTGCTCCTGGGTCTTCATCACTCTGAGGAGTTCACGCTTTTCGGCACGAGTCTTCGCGGCGAGAGCGCGTTTCTCCCGCCAAGCGCTCCACTTCGCGGCCATGCCGCGGAAGACGAGTTGGAGCCGTGCAAGGGGCCAGGCGATCCATCGTTCGAGCAGTGCGACCTCGAATTTCGAGACGAGGTAAAGTCCGACGATCCAGCAGGTGACAGCGAACATCACCGCGCCGGTGAGATTCATCGAAGCGATCAGTTCTTCAGCGAGCACCAGACCCACGAGTCCGCCTCCCGGTATGATGCCGGCGATCGGATGCCAATGCGACGCGAATCCGAACAGGGCGCATGTCGAGGCCATCATGGCGCTGGCGCCGAGCATTCGCGCGATGGGAGCGTGGATCGGCGCTGATTGAACCCACTTCCAGCCGAGCAGCAGGATCAAGGCGGGGATTGCATAGGCGGCCAAGCCAAACGTTTGCAGGAAAAAGTCCGCCAGAACGGCTCCGGCCCGGCCAGTTAAGTTTGCGGGTCTGACCGTCGCGGAGACCGTATTGAGCGAGAAATCAAAAGGCTGGTATGATGCCAGCCCTACGAGCAGAAACAATCCCGCGAATAGAAACACTACGGCGCAGGCTTCATTCAGCCGCGCGCTTGAGGTAGGTCCTAAATATCTCATCCCCCGTTGAAGCGGAAGAAGTGAGCCAGAGCAATTATTATTATGCCAAAAATGATGCGGTACGCGACGAAGATATTGAGCGAGCGCTGGCGGAGAAACTCCAGGAAGAAGTGGATCACGAACAGACCGGTCACGCCGCTTATGAGAATGCCGACCAGAAACGGCATTCGCATGTCATGCGGGATGCCCCCTTCGTGCTTGTTGAGATCGTAAAAATCCTTGAGTGCGGCGGCGGCGATAGCGGGGGTGGAAAGCAGGAAAGAGAACCGGGCGGCCGTAGGCCTGTCGAGATTACGCAATAACCCGGCAGAGATCGTAATGCCGCTCCGCGAGGTCCCCGGTACGATGGAAAGTGCCTGCGCCAAGCCAATGAAGAGAGCGTCGAGCGGGCTCAAATGCCCGAGGTCCTTTCGATGGTTGCCAGCGTGATCGCAGATCCACAAAATGACGCCGACGCCGATCATCATGGCGGCGATCACGTTCGGATTTCGCCACGTTGTCTCCGCTTGTGTCTTAAAGATATAGCCGAATAGCCCCACCGGTATGGTCGCGGCCGCAATCAGCCACAGCAGCATCCGATTCCGCTTCAGCGCGGGGTCGCCTTCCATCCGCAGCCCGAAGCCCTGGGCGACGATCTGCGCCCAATCGCGGTAGAAGTATATGAGGATCGCCGCAAGGGTTCCGACGTGCAACGCGATGTCGAATCCCAGGCCGGGGTCCGGCCAACCGAACAACCAGGGCACGAGGGCAAGGTGAGCGGTGCTGGAGACAGGAAGAAATTCGGTGAGGCCCTGGACAAGACCAAGCACAATTACTTCGAGCAAAGGCATGAATATTAAGGGTAACGCAATCCGCCGGGCCAACTGGATCTCCTCGCGTTCGAATGCGCGAAGCTTTCGCGACCCGACTGCGGGCGCGTTAAACTAAACCAGTGCCGACCGCGTGGCGCCGCTTCTTCCGACCTGAGGACTTTGTTTGGCTGCTGCTCTTCTCGGCGCTGGCGATGTTCAGCCCCGATCGCAGCGCGATTGTTGCGTCTCTGTTGGCCGCGCTCGGGGTCGTTCAGGTACTGGAGCCGCGGATCGGACCTTTGGCGTCGGTCCTCCTCAAGCTGGCACTGTGCTACGTGCTGATCGGTTACAGCGGTGGGGTCACCAGCAGTTTCTATCTGATTTTGTTAATGCCGGTGATCTCCGGTTCCACAGCGTTCGGACTGGGGGGCACTGCTCTGGTGTCGCTCGCCGCCTGTGGCGTATACCTGTCTTTTTTGGTGTTCCTCGGAGAGGACCAATACATACCGGAAGACCAGAAGCTGGAACTCGTGCTGCGTTCGATCTTTTTGCCCGTGGTGGGTTACCTGACTCACGAACTCGCGCAAGCGAATCGCCGGGAGGCGCAAAAGGCGCAGGCGGTTGCCGAGGAGTTGGCGCTCGTGAATCGCCATCTGAAGGAGGCCGAAGCGCAGGTGCGGCGTGCCGAGCGCATCGCGGCATTGGGCCAACTCACCGCGGGCCTCGCGCATGAGTTGCGCAATCCGATGGGAACGATGAAGACCTCGGCCCAGTTGCTCGCGCGGCAGGTGGCAGCGGAAAATGCAGTTGCTCGTGAAATGGCCGGCTACATCGTGGAGGAAGTGGATCGAACGAATTCGCTCATCACTCGCTTCCTCGATTTCGCCCGTCCGCAGCATTTAAAAATGCAGCGTGGCGATCTTTCAGCAATGCTCGACCGCGCCATCGCCAGGTTTGAGCGCGAAAATGCCGGACGCGCGGGCATTACGGTATTCAGGAACGATTCGCTCGATGTTCCGCCGGTAGCCTTCGACGCCGAACTGATGGAGCGGGTGATGGTCAATCTGTTGACCAACGCCGCGCAGGCCAGCCCGCCAAATAGTGTCGTGACGGTCAAGACGCAATTGACCAGCGATGGAAGATCGGCCGAAATTGCCGTCATCGACCGTGGCTCCGGCATCGAAACCAAAAATCTGGAAAATATATTCAATCCCTTCTTCACCACCAAATCGGATGGCGTGGGATTCGGTCTGGCGATTGTCGCCAAGATCGTTGACGAGCACGGCGGACATATCGACGTTGAAAGCACGCCCGGCGAGGGCAGCGTATTCCGGGTGCAGTTACCCTTAGAAAGTGCGAATCCATCGGGCGAGCCGGTAGAGAAAAATTAAACATGGCCAAGAAAACCGTTTTGGTGATCGAGGACGAAGAAAAACTCAGACGCGTGGTAGGCTTGCACCTGGCTTCTGCCGGTTACGATGTGAAGGCCGTGGGAACGGGCGAGGAAGGATGGAAGCTCGCGGATCAGGCGGATCTTGTGCTGACGGACCTCAAGCTGCCCGGTATGGATGGCCTCGAGCTGCTCGAAAAAGTGAAACAGCAGAATTCGCACACGCCTGTCGTGGTTATGTCCGCATTCGGAACCATCGAGAATGCCGTGGAAGCAATGAGGCACGGCGCCGTCGATTTTCTACCAAAGCCCTTTTCGCTGGACCACTTGAGCGTGGTGATTGAAAAGGCGATAGCTGTACGCCAGCTACGGGATGAAAATCGCGAGCTGCGCGAGGCGCTCGGCGAAAAATATCAATTCGAGAACATCATCGGGCGAAGCCCCGCGATGCAGGAGATTTTCGCTACCGTGATGCGCGTGGCGCCGACCCGTGCCACCGTGCTGCTGGCCGGGGAGAGTGGTGTCGGTAAGGATATGATCGGGCGCGCGATCCACCAGCATTCGCCCCGAAAAAACCATCCCTACGTGAAGATCAACTGCACGGCGATTCCTGAAAACCTGATGGAAAGCGAGTTGTTTGGGTACGAAAAAGGCGCTTTTACCGGGGCGAACATCTCGAAGCCGGGCAAGTTCGAGCAGGCCGATGGGGGCACAGTGTTTCTCGACGAGATCGGCGACGTTCCGGGCGCGATTCAGGTGAAGCTGCTCCGCGTTCTGCAGGAACGCGAATTCGAACGATTGGGCAGCAATAAGACGATGCACACGGATGTGCGCGTGATCGCGGCGACCAATGTCGATCTTCGAGCCGCGCTCGAGCAGGGAACCTTTCGCGAGGATTTATATTATCGTCTCAACGTCGTGCCGATCAATATCCCCCCACTCCGCGAACGCAAGGAAGACATCCCGTACCTGGTGGAGCATTTCGCGAAGAAGTTTGGCGGAGAGATCAGCGAAGGCGCCATGGAACGGTTGATGGCGCATCACTGGCCTGGAAATGTGCGGGAACTGGAAAACGTAGTCGAGCGCAGCATCCTGCTATCCAGCGGACCGCGCGTCGAAGCTGAAGACGTTCGCATCGATATGGGCATCGGGCGCGCCCGGGCCGCACCCGCCACCGACGGATTTCTGCCGGAAGGGATGACCCTCGACCAATATGAGCAATCTCTCATTCGGGAAGCTCTAAAGCGGGCAAGCGGAAATAAGAGCCACGCAGCGCGGCTCCTGGGCTTAACGCGCAACGCTTTGCGGTATCGGCTTACCCAGATGGGGATTGAATAGCCGAAGGGTCTGCGGGAGCCCGCCTAAGTTAGTTGATCGAAAAGGTGATTCGCCGGGGCGTATAAGCCCAAAGCTAGTGGCGCTTAAAGTACTGAACCTCACGTTCGTGTTTCTCGGCGGCCTCGCGAGTCGAAAAGGTGCCGAGGTTCTTGCGCTTCCCGGTCTTGGAGTCGAGTTTCCGGGAATAGAGCCGGTATTCTCCTGATTTCAGTTTTCGAATCATGAATCCTCCATCACCTCCCCATGCAAAGCCGCAACCCGCTTCACAATCTAAGCCGGAAGAGGTTCCGGATTCGGATCGATCACGTCCGGATCCGGTTCATCGGGTTGGGGTAAAGGCGGTAACCGAGGTTCTGGATCGGGATCGGGTGCCGGCAGCTTAGGGTCGAGGCTAAACATATCACGCTCTTTCGGAAGAGAGGAGATCGCCACAAAGCGTTACAGTTGGTTCCAGCGTGAACCGTGCTCCGTTCGTTTACTGCTCAGCGACTTCACGCTTTACGGACGAGACGGCTTGTAGTTGCTTCAATTCGCCCATCAGCTTTTCCCAATTAGCTTTTTCCTTCTTCGCGGCTTTGGCGGACTTGGCGTGTCGTGGTTCGGTCGCGCCCGCATAGTAGCTCAGGATATTAGTGCGAAGATCCTCGCGTGTTTCCGCAAAATCGCGTTCCGCTAGTTTCGCTACTAGCGTGGCATACGCGTCATCAGCGCCCTGGTACGTGCCGAGCCGGGTTACGTCCCCGACGTCCAGATTTCGGTTGGCGAGCCGCAAACGACCGTTCTCCAAATCGACGAGCGCCGTCTTATAACGGTCTATGGCGGTGTTGAAGCTAACCATGAACATTTTTTCAACCTCGGGGGTTGGCTCGCGAAACGCCAGTGTTTTGAAAGGACCAATCTTCGGCACGACCTTTATGATCCACGTGAGGAAGCGAACCCCGATCCCTGGCCGCTCGTAATCATTCCCCCAATCCTTCTCATAGCTCGATCTCGAAATGTTGTAGAGGAACTTCCGACGCGTTATCCCTGGGATTTCCTTAAGCAATTGGTTCTTTTTGAGGCCCCACGCAACGCGGGTCATTCCTGGGATTACGGAGCGTACGCTATACCGATACGTTCCCAACGAAAGACCGAGGTCCTTGAACACATCGTTTATTCCAATGCCGTACGTGTCTTCGAATGCTCGCTCAAGCACCGGTGTGGCCACTTCAAACCCGATGAATTTATGATATTGATCTGGAGCATAGCGCCCGGCACCGACCTGCAGCACATCGAACCCGAATTCGGTTCTCAAATGCGCGGTCGGGTCCTCCCAATATGTTACGGTGCGCCCGAACTCCCTTTCTAGCTTGGGATAGAGAATGGGCACGGACAGATTCGTAGCGAGAGGATGGCCGCTGTCGTCGGCGATATAGTGTGCCAGAGCCCCCAGCGCGAAGGCGTATTCGTCGACATCCTGGGATTCATCGAGAAGGGCGAGGACAAAATCTCCACTTCGGACGTAGTGCGTCAGGTCACTAAATAAGTGACTGCCGAACGGATAATACCCCATGTCCTGTATAATGCAGCCTCCGTATGCATACGCATGTGCTTTTTCCAGATCTGCGCTTGTGGCCTCGGAAAGCGGGTCTTAAGAAGCTTTTGTAAAGAGACATCCCACACCGCATCCACGATTGCTTCGTGCGATAAAACGGAATAGCCGAATGCCGGGGTTGAGCACAGCAGCAGCGAAAATCCGAAAGATAGGAGGGCCCGAAAGTTTCTCATAAATGGCCGGCAAGGCATGCGAGCCCGATGGAGCAAGGCGATGCCCATTCGCGCGCCGTGCAACAGCGGACGCTTTGTGAAACAATCGCGACCGGCCCCGCTCTAACGGACGGTGGGTTTTCCCCATAGGAGTGCAATTCGATGAGTACGATACTGATGATTATTCTGGTGTTGCTCTTAATCGGAAGTTTGCCAACGTGGCCTTACAGCACGGGTTGGGGGTATTATCCGTCGGGCGGACTGGGACTGGTTTTAGTCGTGGCGCTGATCTTGTTGTTTTTCAATCGGCGCACAGTCTGACGTCATCCGGCGCGAATTCCCAAAACGTAAGCCCCTGCATCGGGTAGATGCAGGGGTTTTTCTTGTCTCAAGGGATTGTCGAGGGGCGTCTAGCGACACCCCTCGGTAAATATTCCCAACCTTTAGCGGCGAGCGGGAACTTCTCGATCCGTCTCAATACCGTGCGTGCTAGCCGCTTTCTCTCCCGCAGAGGAAATATCCTCGGCTCCCGTTTGCTTCAGGAGATCCTTCGCCTGGGAGACACGATCCGAGGTCGCACAATGTACGGAAAGCAGAACGCCACCGTTTTTAATGTGACCCTCGTAACGCTTAGCTTCGTACTCAGGGATGCCCATGCCAACGAGAGCGCCAATGACCCCGCCGACCGCGCCGCCCGCCCCAAGGCCGGCTAGAGCTCCCATGATCGGCCCCGCTGCGATGAAGGGTCCCAATCCGGGAATTGCGATCGCTCCAATGCCCGCTAAGAGCCCCAGCGTGCCACCGATTACTCCACCGGCCGCGACGCCAGTCGTCGTGCCTTCAGGTGTCTTGGTGTTCTTTTCGTGCGCGAATTCCTTAGAGCTTTGGCTATCGGGCAATAGCACTGAGATATCGTTGTTCGAAAAACCAGCTGCTATGATCCGATCCACGGCCCGTTCCGCGGCCAAGGACGTCTTGTAAATTCCAAATACCGCCGTATTATCACCTGCCATGCAGTGCTCCTTTTGTAGTAAGTGGTTATTGCTTGACGGACATCTGATCGATGACTTTGCTGTTGTCGCCTACGACAGATTCCGCCTTCGCAAGAATGTTCTTCTTTTCGTCTTCAGTTTTCACCGGACCTTTAAGGGTCACAGTGCCGTTCTGAGCGATGATCTTGACATTGTGGGCGTAGCTGGAGAGTGACTTATCTTGCACGATCGAGCGGCGAATTGTTTTTGTCAGATCGACATCGCCGCGATTGTTCTTCTGCTGATCAGCGGTGATCTCCCCAGAGCCTCGGTCCTGTTTGTTGACACTCGTGTTGTCGGGAGCTTGCGCATACACACCCACACATCCCGTACCGAGTGCGACGGCCCATACTGCAAGTGAAATCTTCATCTAAGCCTCCTCCAGGAAAAAACGCGAACCATGAGCAGCGCGGGTTTCTTGGTTCCGGCCATTAGAGTCCGCCCTTCCGTTGTTTGTTTCGCGCGTCTGTTTGGCGTTTGTTTCGCGCGGTTTCTCCCGGCGCGTTTTGTTCCGGGCCCTTCTTTCAATGCTTTGTGCAACCAAATCCTCGTCAGCGGGTGGTCTCGTTGGCCCACGCAAGCGGCGCCAGCTTTCGGATTCTGGCACCAGGATCTGGCACAACAAGTGCTCCTGCACTTGGGTTGGACCCTGCAGAGGAGGGAATATCCATGAACGCAAAGCAACTAGAGCGAGCTTCTTACCTGGCGGCACACGCGATCCTGGCTACGAACACCAGTGCGCCACATTTGGCAACTCCCGGCGCCCGTAGAACTTATACAGTCGACGTGATCGCGCAAAAGATCAGGAATGTCTTCGAGCTACATTGCTCTGCGCTGGACGAAGCGACGGAATGGGTCGTCGACATTCCTACCCGGGGGCAAACTCGTCAGTCGAAGGTCCGTCCCGAAACGGAGTCAGCGGACACGCCGGGTCAGAAGCTGCAGCTTGTGATGCAAGATTTGCACTGACGGGGAAAGAAGGCGAAGTATACTCCGCCTTCTTTATAAACGCGAGTTAGCTTCGACGGTACGCGATCGTCAGCGCAGTTCCACCCAATATTGACAGCAGGCCAAGCAAGCCGAAGAGTGCGATGTTGGACGACGTTTTGGGCAAGGTCTCGGGGGTACTTGTTTGGGCCACACGTTGTGCATCGTCGGTGGTACTTGCTGCACTGTTGACCGGAGCTGCAGGCTGGTCGTTCGCGGCGGCAGGAGCAGTTTGCTGAGGCGCGGCGGCAACACGAGCAGGTTCCTGTGCGGGCTGAGGATTTACAGGCTCTGGGGCAGTCTGCGGCTGAGTTTCCGCATTTGCCTGGGTCGCCGGCGCCGGGTCTTCAGCCGCCGGCGGATTTACCGGTGTCGCGCTGCTCGCAGCCTGGCTGGAGCCGCTCGTCTTTTCGTCACTGATCGGAACGGTCGCGCCCTTGTTATTAGCGGTAATGCGAGCCGCTTCGTTTTTCGGATACGCAAACTCTTGACCAAAGTTATCCCCCGGATAGAACCACGCTCGCAAGGCCTGAGGCTCACCAGCAGGTGTTTCCCAGAAGGCAAAAACACTCTTTCCCGTCGGCTGGAGCCGTTCGTTTGGAATCGCTAGTATGGTCGTGATCAGGTGACTTTCATCTTTATCGAAGAACTGAACCACGTGGCGATCGGAGTCCGCGTCCGCCAATCTTATGACGTAGGTTCCCGGCGCAAGAACTGCGTGCGGAACCCGGAGCGGCTCGTTGATTGTGATCACCGTCTTTTTGTCCCATTCGCCTGCCTTGACGATGCCAACCGAACTTGCCACTGCGATCGCAACAAACGCAAACGCTTTCAAATGACTATTCATAAAATCTCCTTTGTTATATCTCCTCAAACGCAACCAAATTGACAAGCGCAACTGGAGGGCCACGGACGCTTTTAATTGGATAATTCGGAGATCGAAAATTTTTAAGCGTCAACGAAAAGTGCGGGGAGTTTGCCGCTGTCTGCGGACTGGGCAGGGGGTCAACTGCGCGGGGAAAAGGAGGCAGAGATCATAACTTCCCGGCCTCCAAAGGACTTAGCGAGGAGCGGTTGTCTCCTCAGGAATGGTATCCAACCAGTCATTGGCCCGTTTCTGAGCGTCTTCCTTCTTAATCCCGTATCGCTCTTGCAGTTTGCCTACTAACTTATCTCGTGATCCCTTAATGTAAGTAATATCGTCGTCGGTAAGTTTTCCCCACTGCTGTTTTGCGGAGCCTTGGAATTGTTTCCATTTGCCTTCGATTTGGTCCCAATTCATAGAAGTGATCCTTTCTTCAGGTCGCCTGATGTCAGGCGACGATGCTCCTATGGCAGTTAAACGACCAGTGGCCGATTCACAAGTTCTTGAGAACCCGGCATCGTTACTTCGTCTGCGGGAAGCTCACGCGCCTGATTTTGCGCATTTCGAGAATTTCTTCCCGCCCATGGGATGCGAACCGTCACAACGTGGAGCTTGCCATCATCCACAAGCTGAATAAAATCGCCCGCAATCGGCTCAACCCCCGGTGTGCCGTGCGGGGCTTCCCATGTCATAACGGGGACCGCAACCGAGCGATCCTTCTTGACGACGATTTCATACGTCGTAGAGCGGTGTCGATAGCGGATCTGAAAACCCGGCCAATCATCGGGAAGAACCGGATGAATCGCAAGCTTGTCGCCGCGCAATTGGAACCCCAGTATTTCTTCGATCCATAGGCGATACATCCAGCCTGCCGAGCCTGTGTACCACGTCCATCCACATTGCCCGACTCTTCCAACCGCGGCGGAAACATCGGCCGCTACGATATAGGGTTCACCCCGATATCGGGTGATGGAGGACGAGTCGCGGCCATGCTCGACAGGATTCAACATGGTGAGCAGCCGAACGGCTGCGTCCCCGTCCCCGAGGCGAGCCCAGGCCATCGCCATCCACAGCGCGCCGTGAGTATATTGACCGCCGTTTTCGCGCAGCCCCGGAGGATAGCCCATGATGTAGCCTGGATGCGGAGTCGAATGATCAAAGGGCGGCGTGAACAATCGTACAATCCGGTTCGGCGCGTCAACCAGAATTTGAGTTGCGGAGTCCATCGCGCGGCGCGTATGTGCTAGAGGGGCTTTTGCAATCACTGCCCAGGATTGTGCGATGGAATCAATGCGAGCCTCCGCGTTCGCGTGTGATCCCAGAGGAGTGCCGTCATCAAAAAACCCACGCAGGTACCAATCGCCATCCCAACAGCAGGACTCGGCCGCCTTTTTCAGAGTCTCCACCCGGCTGCGCCACTCCGTTGCCACTCCGTTCTTCTTCGCACTGATAAGGGGACCGAACGCGTCCACGACAGCGCACAGAAACCAGGCTAGCCATACGGATTCTCCCCGGCCTCCCATGCCCACGAGATTCATGCCGTCGTTCCAATCGCCGGAGCCAAATAAAGGAAGCCCATGCGCCCCCAGCCTCCACCCATATTCGATCGCGCGACGGCAATGCTCCCAGAGGGGAGCCGTATCGCCAGAGATCGCAGGAACGAAAAGCCGCTCGTGCTCGTCCGGCTTCAGGGTCTCGCCTTGCAGGAAGGGAACGTTTTCGTCAAGGATCCCGGTATCTCCGGTAATCGCAACATAGTGTCCTACAACGTAAGGCAGCCACAAGAGGTCGTCGGAGCATAGTGTTCGCACGCCCATTCCGGTTTCCGCGTGCCACCAATGCTGAACATCGCCTTCGACGAATTGCCGCGCAGCCGAACGGAGGATGTGCGCCCGCGTGATCTCCGGCCGGGCATAGACGAACGCGAGCGAATCTTGCAGCTGATCGCGAAAGCCAAAGGCACCGCTCGATTGATAAAAAGCGGAACGCCCCCAAAACCTGCACGCAAGGGTTTGATACGGCAACCAGCGGTTCAGGAGAAAATCGGTGGATAGGACAGGCGTCTGCACCTGCAGAACGCCGAGCGTAGCATCCCAGGATTGTTTGGTTTCGGCGAGCGCCTGGTCCACATGTTCCGCTTTTTGGAAACGCTGGATAATCGCCCGCGCTTCTTCCTCGGTCGCGGTTTCCCCCAACAGGAAAGCCACCTCGGCCTGGGCCCCCTTCTCGAGCGAAACTTCAAGTTGCAGCGCTGCGGCGGGATCCAGTCCCGCACCGGTGCGATTGTCCAATCGCGATCGCTCGAGCGAAATTGGTGTGGATACGGAGCGGTTGCGCCCCAAGACCGCGGTCCGATCGCCCGAGTACGACGTTGCGGGTGGATTGCATGCCGCGAACGCCACCTGATTAACGTCGCTTCCGCGCCATGACTGATGCGCGAAGATTGCTCCGGACGCCTGGTCGAAGTTCGTCTGAACATGTGGTTGCTGATCTTCACGAGTCGATCCCAGGACCCACTCCGCGAAGTACAGAACTGTCAAGCGCCGGCGCCGCGAAGAATCGTTGCGAAGACGCAGACGGCACACCTTGACGGGATCGCCGGTCCCGTCATCCTTTAAGGGCACAAAAACAGTAAGCTCTTGACCAATGGCATGGCTGTTGTGCTCGAATACCGTATACCCTTGCCCGTGGATCGCCCGATAGGCGTCATTTTCACGAATCGTTCTCGGAGTGGGCGTCCAGCAAGCGCCACTCTCGTCATCGCGCAGATAAATGAGCTCCGACTGTGGATCCGTGACTGGATCGTTGTGCCATGGCGTCAGCCGATTGGCCTGGCTGTTGCCGTGCCACGTAAAGCCGAGACCGCTCTCGCTCACCAACGCACCGAAATTCGAATTTGCCAGAACGTTCGCCCACGGCGCGGGCGTGTTGGCGGAAGGGCTCAGATAGATCGCGTATTCCCGGCCGGCCGGCGTGAAACCGCCGATCCCATTAAAATACGGCAGTTCGAGGAAGGGTAACGGCGTGGAAGGCTCTTCGGCGCCGCTGCCCGAACGAACAAAGACGGGCTGGTCCGGTATGGATCCGGCGGGTGCCAGTTGTTGCTGGAGCGAACCTCGATTGCCGTTCAGAACTGCGCGAGAGGCAGCCAGTAATAGGTCCCGATGCGCCTCTGGTATGGCGCTCCAATCACGCAAGAAAACGCTCCCCCTTTGCGGGAGCGTGTTGGTCACGGAATGTGCGTCAATGTGGCTCTGCAGCTGACGATGCAGGGGCTGCTCGTAACTGGGGCTCTCCTGATTCAGAATGACCAGGTCCGCGGCGAAGCCGCGCATGCGCCAGTACGTGTGCGCGAGCAGGAGTTCCCGAACCAGCGGTAAATTGCGGGGATCGGCGATGATCACCGTCAGCATCGGCAAGTCCCCGGAGATCCCGTAGCCCCACAGCGCGGATTGCCCCAGGCGGTTTCGGAGCAGCCGAACACTCGGGACCCGCAGATTAGGATTGGGGTAGACGAGATGACTCGCGAGTTCCTGGAACCGATGCGCTTTCGCGGGACCTATGCCCAAATAGCGAAACTCTAATTGGCTCCGCGTCCAGGCCATCTCGAACGCTCGATTCACGGCTCCGTGGCGGCGATACTTGCCGGCGAGTTCCACTATTTTTTCCCTCGACTCGGCGACGAGTGTGAAGAATACCAATTCCAATTGTTCTCGCGGTTCGAGCGTCGCCACGCAACGCATGCTGAAGACCGGGTCCAAAACGATGCCTGTCGAACCGGAAAGCGGGCGCCGGAGCGCTTCGGCGGACTCCACGGTGTTTGCCCGTCCGATAAACTTCGCCCGATCCGTTTCATATTGCGGCTTCCCGGCCGCCCCCAGGACGAAATGACCCGCCCATACCGGTGGATCCTGGGGCGAGCGTGGCCGCCTCCGGGCGATCAGAACGTCATCCGCCGTTCGCTCGGTTTCGATGAACATCTTGGCGAACACCGGATGCGCCTTGTCGGCTTCGTGCGGGGCCAGGGCCAGCTCGCAATAACTCGTGAATTCCAAGGTCCGCGTTCGAGAGGAGCGATTCGTCACCGAGACGCGTCGCAACTCGACGTCATCCTCGGGAGACACCGTAACCTCCATCACGGTCTCGACCCCGAATACATTCCGGTGAAATTCGGCGTGATCCGCGGAAAATCGCGCCGTGCTGGAGCCGAGTTGCCCTCCGGCCGGCTTGGACGCCGCGGCCCATAGCGCGTTCGATCGCGTGTCCCGGATGTACAGGTAGCTCCCCCACGGATCGAGCGTCGTGTCGGCACGCCAGCGCGACACATCCACATCGTTCCATCGGCTGTAGCCGCCCCCGGAATTCGTCATCATGAGCGTATAGCGTCCGTTACTGAAGAACTGCACTCGCGGGATCGTGGTGGTTTCTTTCCAGACGCGCTCCGGAGTCTCCTCGGGGGTCGCGGTGCGCACCGGCGGTCTGACGGCCGATCGTTTGTCCAGGGATGTGCGTGTCAGAGGAATACGCTCGTACAAGACGGATTCCACCGCTCGCACGCGGAGATTCGCATGAAAGCGGCGCTGCATCACAAACCGGTGCAGTGTGTTATCCAATGCGACCAAACTCATGCCCTGGTGATGAGCCATGTAATTGTAAATCACCACCCCGGGCTTGCCCTGGGGTTTGGCCGTCCGCGTGAAGTCGATCGCTTCATAGAAGCCCATGGGGCCGCCGAGGCCCAGCGCTTCGAGCCGCCTCAGGTTTGCAATTGCCACAGCCGGCTGGAAGGGAAGCGCGAGCATGGTTGAATAGGGCGAGGTCACCGGTCCTTCGTCCTCGAGCCCGGGTCGCAGGGAGAGTTGCGGAATTCCGAAGGCCTTATACTGATACGTCTGATTGGCATCCAACGCGCTAAACGCGGATTCGGAGATGCCCCAGGGGATGTTCATTTGCTCTCCGAAATCTATTTGACAGGCGATCGCTTTCATGCACGCGTCTTGCAGAAGGGAATTCGAATAGAGGCGAGTGAATAACGCTGGCATCAGGTATTCAAACGCCGTTCCGCTCCAGGAAAGCAACACTTGTCCCGCTGGAGAGGCCGCGCGGGGGCGACCCAAGGCGAACCAATGCTCGACGGGCACGTCGCCTTTCGCCATAGCGACGAGGCTTGCCATTCGTGCTTCGCTCGCCAATAAATCGTAGTGGCTCGTATACTCCGTGGAACCGCCCAGGGCGTAACCGATGCCGAACAGGCGTCGCTGCTGGTCATAGAGAAATCGCATGTCCATGCCGTCGGCCATGCTCCCTGCGCTCCGTGCCAGATGCTCCAAATTAGCCACAGCCCGCGCCGCATTCGTGCGTGCCTCTTGATATTCCGAAGACAGCTGGCTGAGCCAGCCCGAAATCTCCGAGGGCAGACCCGGGTCAAGGCGTCGAGTCAGAATTTCGTCGACGGGTCCGGAGTGCCCCGCGGCCAGAGCGTGGAGAGAGGGAACGAGACGAACCGCCTGTCGCCGGAGACGGCCCACGTGATCGCCTAAGATTTGCAGGCTCGCCTCTGGAGGCCGCATGAGAGTCTCCATCCACTTGAGGTAGAGGTCCACGGTCTCCGTCCACGATTTCACTTCGTACGCGAGCCGGGAAGCCCAGTAAGAAATCTCTCCGCCTCGTTGCATTTCATGTAACTGCTGAAGGGGCGCAGTCACGAGGCGCAGCCGGCCGATCAGTCCATGTCCTTCCGCTTTGCCGCGCAGTAGCTGCCGTAGAGCCTCGAGCGGCACGACTGCAAGCGGATCGGTTCCGCAGGCTTCATGCAGGATTGCGAGGGTGTCGGAAAGTCCCCGCAGGCATTGCTGCCCGAGCAAGGGGGCTTGGATCGTATCCCGGCAACCTTGTTCCAGCACCCACAGACACGCGAGCAGATTGCCGCTGTCGGCCGTGGAAACATAGCGCGGCGACAATGGTTTTAGCGTCTGCGTATCGTACCAGTTGAGTAAGTGACCTTCGTAATGCTCTAAGCGCTCGAGCGTCGCCATCGTTTGGGAGCAGCGCCGCCACAAATCGTCCGGCGTAAGGTATCCAAAATCCCGCGCGGCCAAAGCCGATGTGAGCCATAATCCGATATTCGTCGGCGAAGTCCGCGGCGCAACTTCAACGCGCAGACGGAGCTGCGAGTTATCGGGAGGCAGCCAGTTCGTTTCGGGGCTTACGAGGTCGTCGAAATAGCGCCACGTGCGCCGGGCCACAATTCGTAAATAGGGAGCGTTCTCCTTCTGGAAGCGGCGCCGGGTCAGACTGCGGCTGGGGCGCGACAGCCAATGCATCAGCGCCGGTGAAAGCGCCCACAGCGCCAGGAAAAACGCAGTGGGAGCGAACACGCGCTCTATGCGCGTCACGATCATGAGCACAACGGACAAACCGGAGACCACGAGCATATGGCGCATCGTGGACGTGAAATGATGACGTGAGCGCGAAGCGTTTTCCGCCGTTTGCCACTCCAGCAAATGACGGTGGCTAAAATGCCGGCGATAAGCAGTACGGCCGATGGCGTCAAGGGAGAGCCACGCCTGATACGGCAGGAACGCCAGCATGACCGCCGCTCGAGTAACTTCGTCGAAGGCTCCCCGCCATCCCCGCACGGACCCTTGCAAAAGTCTCGCAAAGCGGTCGAACAACGGCGCGACGGCGGGAATGGCTACGGCCAGGCCTACCACGAGACTCCAAACACCGGGAGCCTTCGAAGTAAACCATCCAAATAAGAGCAGCAGCATGGAGGCGCTGGGAACGAGACTCCGGCGCAGATTGTCGAAAATTCGCCACCGGTTCATCGCGCTGAGCGGGTTCCGCTCGCGGCCCTGTGCGGTGGGGACGGTTCGTAGCACCCAGGGAGCGATCTGCCAATCTCCACGAATCCATCGATGCTCACGCTTGCTGTAGCTCGCGTAATCGTACGGAATGTTTTCAAACAATTCAATATCGCTGGCGAGCGCGACACCCGTGTAGGTGCCCTCGATCAGGTCGTGGCTCAACAGGGTTTCCGGGGGAAATCGGTTGCCAACGCTGTCGTAGAACGATCGCACGTCGTAGATCGCTTTGCCATGAAAAATGGCTTCTCCGAAAAGATCCTGCTGCGCGTCGGAAACACTTTGGCAATATGGGTCCGTGCCCGAGGTGTCGGCAAATACTCGCGTAAAGCGCGTCGCCATCGCTCCCGGGAGGGAAATGCTGACACGGGGTTGAATAATCGTGAAACCGCGCTTTCGAACTCGGGTGACAGGGTCGAGAACGACCCGGTTTAACGGATGCGCGATGGTCTCGATCATTCGCCGAGCCGTGCCCGGGGGCAGCTGGGTATCCGCATCCAGCGTGATCACATGGGGAATGGGAAGCGGTAGCCGGCCCACGATGACGATGGATGAATCGCCTCGGCCGCACAAAAATGCATTCAGCTCCTCGAGCTTGCCGCGCTTACGTTCACTTCCGATCCAACGCTGTTCGCTCTCTGACCACAAACGCGGCCGGTGGAACAGCAGAAAGCGGCCTCCGGGATAGCGCTGGTTCAGCGTTTCGACGCCCTGGCGGGCCGCCGCGAGAACTTCCACATCCCCGAACGCGTCCACTTCTGAACTGTCGGTGAAGTCTGAAAAGAGACTAAAAAACAGATTCGGCTCGTGATTCGCCAGAAAGCGAACCTCCAGCTTTTCGACTTCCTGCTGGACGACTTCCGCGCTCGACAGGAGCATGGGAATCACCACGAGCGTCGCGTGATCGTCCGGGATTCCTTCCTTGAAGTCCATCTTGGGAAGGGGTTCGGGCGGAGCAGAGAAATAATGAGCGCATTGACCACCTGCACGGCCAGCTCGCTCAGCGGAAACAACGCGAGGATACCGAGAACAACAAGCGTTCCTAAGTGATGAACACCCACCGCCCAAGCGATCGCGATCGCGAGTGCGAGGATCCATGCGGTCAGCCCAATCGTGCTCCCCAGATACACAGCGGTCGCTCGACGACGCAAACCTCGCAAAAAGCGGATCCGGGGCGATACGCGCGCGCCCGTCTGCCGCTCCAGCTCGGTAACTCCATCTCCCAGCAGAAAATACGACAGCGGTGCGCCGTCTCCGGCCTGGGACTGTTTGGAAAGCGCTACGGCGCGGCGCGCCACCTCCAGCTCAATGGCGCCGCTGTGACCAGCGATCTCCTCGATTACCTTCCGCGACCGGTCGCGCGTGGCGAAATCGCTGTGGGCGTGCGTCTGATCCGTACGGAGTTCCGCCTCAACCAGACTGGTCGCTTCGAAGGTCTTCGTGAAATCGAGCCGCGCTAGCGTACGCAGACTTCCAAACGCATTCGCAATCGATACCCGCTCAGCCGCCTCCAGATTGTGTTCGCTCCGAACCACTTCGGCGAGCGGCTTCCCCAGGCGCCCTTCAATCCATTGCTGCGTAGGCGGCAGCGCGCGGTCTTCGTCCTGAAGTTGCTCGATCAGACACGTTGCGAAGTAAGGCTCTGCGGCGAAAGACTCCGCTTCGAGCAGGTGCAAGGTTCGCTCTAACGTCTCGGGATCGCGCCGCGCACTCGTGGCAAGCCGATTCGCCCAAAAGTAGGCCGTCTCCCGGAGCTGTTGGGCCCGATCCACGCGCTCCACCAGCGAAGCGAGCGATTCGATGAGGGACAAACGCAGAAGCAGCGGGAAGGACCACAATTCCGCAAAAGATAGCGGAATCCATCGTTGATATTCGGTCAGCGCTTCCGCGATATTATTTTCGTCGAGAGCGTGGCCGGAATACCGGACCAGCTCATCCGCCAATTCGGATACAAACAAGTACCCGTATTGGCGACCGTGTACCCGGACGTGGCTTCTCGGCAAGGATCGGCGGACCTCTGCCAGGTTCGTCCGGATCAGGTAGGCGTTGTCGAGCAGCCATTCGGACGAAACCGTCAGCGTATGATCCAGGCGCGCGGATTCGCTCAGACTCTGTCGTACGCTTTCGAGGCGACTCTCACAACCACGCACACGCTCCAGGATCCGACTCTTCAGCAAAGGGGCCAGGGTCCGCCGTCCAGCGCTTCTCCGCGCCATCTCCGCGATGGACATGGCAACCAGCGGCGGAGGCGTCTCGCGCGCATCCTGAATATGCTCCGCCAGGATGAAGAGCGAGGGTTCGCCCGCATTGCGCAGTTCCTTGACGATCGATTCAATCTCGTTGGAAGGCGCGGCCACTATAACTGCGCTCTCACCATCGAGGAGAAACGATGCGTAGTGATGGAGCGGGGACGCCGCTCCTGTTCGATGCTCCGGTGTTGATACGAAGCTCTGCGCCCGTTTGGCATGTGGCCGCAATGCCCGACATGCCCCTTGGGCCTCTTCGCTCGAAGAATAGAGCGCGAAAACTATTCTTCTCGACGCGTCTGCCATGTAGGGGGCGCTTAGGCCCGACCGCGAACTACCCGGCTAAGAAGGCAAATACCGAAGAGAAACGCAAACAAGGCGCCTGCGGTAATGGCCGGGATTGTCGCCTCTGTCCCAAGTAGGACCACCAAAGGACTACAGAGAGCCAGGACTGCAAAAACCGTCAACCATCCAAGCATGTATATTTCTCTCCTACCCACCTTGCGGGGGCCGATTTTGTTGGTAGGCCCCGGCAAAAGTCGGCGCGGCAGCGCGCGGGGCAAACCGTTACTCTTGCTCTCAGGCAACTTCGTTGCCAGCTTCACAGCCCCTTACTAGCATTGCACATAAGCGGTGCTGTCCTCGTTATCCGGCAAAACTGACAGCGCTGATCGTGCAAAAGATGCATCTTTCACCGGCCGGAATCGCCGAATCCGCCCGATAGCGTTGGTGTCATGGAAACGGATCTTCAGATGCAAAGGAAATTCGCATGATTGCTCCGATCAAACATGCTGAACCCCAAAGGAACCCACCGATGATCTTTGGAACGATCTCCTGGATAGCGAGCGAGCTCGTCGGTATCCGCACAATTGAGCAGCACGTTTCCGAAAAGCTCGAATCGGGCACTCCCGCAGACAAGCGAGTTTTACTCGAGACGATTCGAGACTTGAACGTGCGGGTCCAGGTTCTCGACCAGGCGATCGATAACTACGTCAGCCAGGGGCGATGGACCTAAGCGACGGCGGCTTGGTATGAACACTACCAGCAGCCCCAATGAAGCCGAGAGAATCGCCGGCCCTGGATTTTCTGCATCCGTCCAGGGCAGGCTCTTGATCGTTGACGACGACCCGGAGTTGCGCGGCGAACTCGGCGAGGTGCTATCCCAGAGAGGATTCGAAACGGCAACCGCTGCGGATGGCCAGGAAGCTCTGGACAAGCTCGAATGCTGGGTTCCGGACGTGATCGTCACGGATCTGATGATGCCGCGCATGGACGGCTTTGAGCTCCTGCGCACGCTTCGCGAAAGAGGATTCATTGCGCCCGCCATCGTGCTCACCGGTTTCGGCAGTCTTGAGAAGGCACTGGCCATCATCCGGGACTTAGAAGCGTTCTGGTTCTTGGAAAAGCCGGTGAAACTCAGCGCTCTTGAATCGTTGCTGAAGCGGGCGCTCCAGCATAGCCGGCTCCTTCGCGAGACGGAAACGCTCAGACGAGACCTGGTCTTGCGGGGGGCGTTCGGCCGCCTTGCCGGGCGCTCTCGGGCGATGCAGGGAGTCTTCTCGCTGATTCGTCAAGCGGCTCCCCGTTCCGTCTCCATCCTGCTCGTGGGAGAAAGCGGAACGGGCAAAGAACTTGCGGCCCGCGAAATACATAATTCGAGCCAGCGCTCGAATCAGCCTTTCGTCGCCGTCAACTGCGCCGCGCTCCCGGAGACGCTGATTGAGAGCGAGCTGTTCGGTCATGAAAAGGGCGCCTTCACGGGGGCGTTTGAACGGCGTCAGGGATGCTTTGAACAGGCGCACGGCGGAACATTATTTCTGGATGAAGTTACCGAAATGCCACTGGCGACGCAATCGAAGCTCCTTCGGGCGCTCGAAGAGCGAAGCATCCGCAGGGTGGGCGGGAAGGCGGAAATTCCGGTTGATGTGCGCCTCATTGCCGCCACAAATCGGTCTCCGGAAGAAGCCATGCGAGACAAAACCCTGCGCGGCGATCTTTACTATCGTCTGAACGTGTTCCAGATCGAACTGCCGCCGTTACGCGATCGCATCGAGGACGTCCCCTTGCTTGTTGATTCCATGATCCCGCTGTTGAATGAGAAACACGGTACCAATATCACTTCCATTACGCCGGTCGTGCTGGAACGCTTTCGCGAATACCGATGGCCGGGAAACGTTCGTGAACTCAGAAATGTGATTGAGCGCGCCGCGATCCTTGCCGGCACTGACTTGATCGACGCGCAGCACGTGCAAATCAGTTCGGCCGTCCCTGCCGCGCTCCCGCAGACGAAGGCCGCCCCGAGTCCCGCTGGGGCGGAAAGCATAACTCTCCGCCCCGGCATACCGCTATCGACCGTCGAATCGGCGTTTATCGAACTCACGCTCGGATACGTAAATCAGAATCGGAAGCGTGCCGCCGCGATGCTCGGTATCAGCCTGCGAACCCTGCATAATCGGATCATTGAGATACGCGAGAGCCGGGGGCACAAAGAGAAGGCGGAAGAGCGCCAGGCATTCAGCTGATAAAACCCGGAGTTATTTTTCGGGATCCTGTGTGCGGTCGCCCTTATCGATCCCGAACGAATCCCTTTTAGCAACGAGCATCAAGCCTCCGACGAACAGGAACGTTCCGAGCATCGGAGCGAGATGCGGCGCGCGCGCAAGCGTGCTTGCCTGGTGTCCCGCTTCAATCGCGGCCCCCCGGGCGATTCCAATCACTCCTAAAATCATGAGACCCAATCCCACCGGTAATTTCATGCACCCTCTCCACCAGTCCTAAAGCACGCCAGTAGCCGCATTTCTGAAGGAACTGCCCTTCATAGGGCTCAGACATCTGGCCGCAAGAAGACTCTCCATATACAGTCCGCCCTCCGGTGCAGGTTCTACCGCGATTGCATCGCCAATAGTAAATCTTTCAGCAGCAGGGGCCGAGCAATCCCCAAGAACCCCAAGAAACCTGTGGACTTCGAAGTGCAACGTGATGCGGCAGAGGAGTATCAGTAGCAATGACAGGCGAAGCCTACGGAAAAGCTTACCAACATGGATTCGACCGCACGATTCGACTATTGCTTTCACGAGGTGCGCGGAGCGAATGCGCGCGCGAAGCCGCACAGGCGGCTTGGGCGAAGGGGTGGGAGCGGATCGACCAGCTTCGAAATGAAAGTGTGGTAACCACTTGGGTGAATACCATCGCGTTGAACTGCTACCGGCGGGTCATGCGAAGCGAAAATCATCAGTTGCCGCTGACGGAAATACCCGCGGCGTCGGACATCAACTTGGGCGCGATTGATTTGGAACGATTCCTGGCATGGTGCCGCCCGACGGATCGGCAGCTCTTTGAGGATTACTTGCAAGGCTATCCCATCGAGGAAATCGCGCGGAAGCAGGGAATCAGTTACACCGCCGTGCGAATCAGGTTGCTGCGAGCCAGGCGTTCTGTCCAATCGAGGATCAAAGAACGCGATCTGCCAGCCCGGGGCGGACGGCCGCGAGCTCTCCCGGAATGTCGAATTGCTGCATGATTGCGGAACAAATTCGATGCGGCCGGATTGGCGGGGGATTCGCGGAATATTTTAGAGGAGAACCATGTTGAACTGGGGACTTATCTTCGTAATTGTGGCCCTTCTGGGGGCTCTCTTGGGTTTTACCGGCGTCGCGCTCGCTGCGGCGGGCATCGCGAAAGCAATTTGCATTATTTTTTTGACGCTATTTTTGCTTTCAAAAGTGACTGGCATCGGGCGAAGGGTGTAGCTCGTACATTCAGGGAGTCCTTCCGAAACACACTGGTGCGACAGGGGCTCTTACTGTTGAGGGAGTGATTATGAAAATCTCAATGAGGTTATCAATTTTAAGCTTCGGTCTTTGTTTCGCGGGCGTGGCTGTCATGAACGCCCAGGAGGTGCCTCGTTTTGCCTTCGATCTGGGCGCTGGATTTACCAATCCGGTGGGCGCCACAGGCCGCAACCTGGATCTTGGTTGGAATGTCGGGGCGGGCGTTGGATTCAACTTCTCGCAGTGGGTCGGCATCATGGTCGATGCAAACTACAACCGAATGGGGATCAATGCCGCGACATTAAACAACATTGGATTTCCCGGAGGAGACGTCAATGAGTTTTCCGCGACACTCGATCCGATTATCCACCTGACACCGAGAAGCCATTTCGACGTCTACGTGATTGGGGGCGGTGGCTTCTTTCACCAGGTCCAGGACTTCACCGCACCTAGTTCCGCGACGGTAGCTGGGTACGATCCCTTCTTTGGTTTCTACCGGGCGGTCGTCCCCACGAACGTGCTGCTTGCGTCCTATAGCGTAAACAAACCGGGCACCGACATCGGAGCGGGAATCGCGATGGGTACCCGATGGCACGGAAAGTTCTTCGCGGAAGCGCGATGGGACCATATCTTCATCAATTCTTCCACCCACACCGACTACGTCCCTGTGACATTCGGGTTCCGCTGGTAAGCAACTTACTCGGCGGGTGCGAAGTAACCGTGCCGGAAGGAGACGGTCGCGGAGGTCGGCTGCTCTAGAAGTTTAACCGTGATATGGCGGTACTTCCCGTCGCGCGATTGATTGGTCGATTCGTATCCAATCAAATACTCGTTACGCAGGGCTTTCCCGATTGTCGTGCTGATCGGAACTAAGTCCTCCAGATGTTCGACCGGAAAGGAACGGCCTCCCGTTGGCTCAGCGAGTTCTGTGAGCAACTGGGGGCCGTTTGCCTCTTCCTCAGACCGCTTCGGTACGTCCTCGTCGAAAATCCCCATGGCGTAGAGCTGCACGTCCGATTCAAGCAGCGCCCCTTTCAGCTCGCGGCGCGTGAGCCGGCTGCGGTTATCACCGCCATCCGAAAGAATGATCAAGGCCTTGCGTGAGTTGCGCGCATTTCTCATCTGCAGCAACGCCAAATGAATCGCATCGATCAGCGAAGTCCTTCCGAACGGCCTGATGTGATGAATCTTTTTGGAGATCAGTTCCGCGTCCAGCGTGAACGGCATGGAGACCTTGGGCTTATCGCCGAACTCAACCAGGAAAAATTCATCCTGTTCGTTGGCGGTCCTGAAAAACGCTTCCGCAGCTTGCATGGAGGTCCGCATTTTATTGCTCATGCTGGCGCTTGAATCGAAGACCAGGCCGACGGATAGCGGGGCATCCTCATTTGAAAATGTTGCGATCTTTTGCTCCACGCCATCTTCCAAAACGCGGAAGTTCTCAGGAGAAAGGCTCGTTATCGACGCGCCTGTCGCGGACGTAGCATGAACAGGAACCAGCACGAGAGACGTATCGACACGCAGATGGGGAACCGCGAAATCTACTGCCGCCGGCGCTCGCCGTTCAGAGCTGAATCTGGGGATCAGCGAAACCTGCGCTTCCGGTTCTTGGGCGCGACTGATCGGGGGAACGAAGGACACGATCGCGCAGGCGAGCATGACGACAGGAACCCGTGCCATTGGGGAATTGTATCCCACCGCGCCGGCCCTTTGGGCGAGCGCCTCCATCGCAAGGTTCGAAAAAGGGGAAGCCGTTCACCGGCCTGTTACACCGCGTTTAGGCGATTACAGACTTGCGTCTCCGTCGTACTGAGTCGGATACCAGGAGCTGCGGGAACGGAGTTGTTTTTCGAGTTCCGGATTGGTCGTGCGATACAGATAGCACCACGCTCCCAAGCTCCGGTGATAGGGTGGGGCAGGCACCGGTTGCAGCGCTTTCAGCCAGCACCCGGCATTCTCCAGGATATGAATGCCTTCCCGCCGGCACCGCTCGCCGGCAAACTGGATCATGGCCGAAGCCAGAGCGGAGTCCTGTGAAATCGTCTGAAAGTCCACGAACAGGACTCGGGCCAGATTGAGAGAGCGGATCTCGCGCTGCTCCAGGATCGCGTACGCCGCCAGGCTCCCTCCCAGATCGGCCGTCAGAATCCAGATGTGGCCTTGTTGAAGGCTATGTTTGAAATGCCATCGCAGGGTTTTCGTGTCCCGCGTGGAGAGGAGAAGCTCTGGTCGAGCTTCCTTCAACTTGTCCCAGAAATCGTCAAAGCGTTCGTCGAAGGCCGAACACCAATCTAATTGATATCGACTTGTGAGGTCAGATGCGGACTGCTTACGGACATCTCGTGGCTGCGAAGAAGAAGCGACCATCGCGCGCGCCAGGCCGTACACAACGGTAGGCGCCTTCGCCTTTAGGTACGCACGGAGGACCTCGCGATAATCGGTGATCCAGAATTCTGAGCGATTCCACGTTCCGACCGGTACGCGGGACCACCCGAGTTGCGTGCACAACGCGGCCGTCGTCGCGCTGGGAGTCGCAATTACATTCACATCGCTATTGTTTTGCCTCACCTGGTGAGCCAGCAGCGCCACCGAGTACGCGCGATAGGGAACATCAACGGCCCACCCGCGCCCCGACGCGCAAACAAATTGCCGGCCGCCGAAATGACAGAAGGACGGGATATTCCCAAGCGACCCGACGACACGTCCTTTCCCGTCCTCGATCAGCCAGCCGATCGGCCAGTCATCCATTTCGAGGTAAGCCGGGTTTGCGAGCCACAGGTCCAGCCATTGATCGCGAGATTTCACGGTGAGCCCATGGCGCGCCTCCACCGCCGCAATCTCCTCATAATCCTCAAACCGTGCGACGCGAACAAACGGCCCCCGCCGCGTGCTCCGCTCGGGGGTTTGCGTCTTCGACCGCGGCTGTTTGTTGGGACTCACCATGGGTCTCTTTGATTCAACGCGTCAACCCCGTAAAGAAATCGCCGGACGCAGCTTTGCCCGATCTGGACGGCCCGTGCCGAAGCACTCCGATCAAAAAACCGAGTCCGTAGGAAAAATGGTACGTTGCAATCACCCCGGGCAGCGCCAGAAAAGCCGGCCACTCTAACGACCGCGCGAATGGCAACGTCGCCCCTATGCAGGCCAATCCATACAACACCAGTTCCGCCGTTAGAAAACCGCAAGCGGCGATCGCGAGGGCGGTCTTGCCGCCCGCGATGAAAACCGCCGCGGCCGCGAGCGCCGTCAGAATCGAACCCACAAAGAGCGCGGGGATCAGGTGCCGCCAGGACGCAATCGCACCGTGCTTGCGGATGACTGCCACTTTCCAAAAGCCATACTGAACGTACTGGCGGAACAGCGAGGTGATGCTGGACCGCGGAGCATACGTGGAGCGGATTCGCGGTGATTGAAACAGTCGTCCGCCCTGTCGACGCAGGCGAAAATTGAATTCATCGTCCTGATTACGAACCAGCTCGGGATCAAAGAGCCCGAATCGTTCGAACGTCGATCGGCGCCAGCACCCGAGATATACCGTATCCACTTCTCCTTCATAGTCCGGATTGTGAGATCTCCCTCCGCCTGCGCAAAAGGGCGACTGGAACGCCGCCGCAATGGCCCGCCCCAGATGCCCATGCCCACGCGCGATCCAGGGTCCGCCTACGTTGTCTGCGCCGGATTCCTGCAAAACCTCGACGCACCGGCGGATATAATCAGGCGCGTATACCGTGTGCGCGTCCATTCGAATAATGAAATCTCCCGTGGACACGCCGATTGCGGCGTTGAGACCAGTGGAAACAATCCGGCCCGGATTGTCGATCATGCGAACATTCGGAGCATGCTCGATGTACTGCCGGAGGATTTCTCGTGTGCCGTCGTCACTCAAGCCGTCAGCAACCAGAACCTCTAACTCCCAGGCGGGATCACGATCCTGGCTTATAACAGAGTCGAGAAATTGGCAAATATAATGCTTTTCGTTTCGGCACGGAGTGACCACCGATATCTTCATTGCGTGGCCTGCATTACGCATGTCTGCCAATCTCTCGAGGCCGCTCGCCTGTCGGCGCCGGAACCCTCGCCGGTCTCGTCTCGCCTTGAAGGCGCGGCCACTTCGCCTCCGCTGGTTGACGCTTGGCATCTGAAATAAAATGCGCACTCAGGCGGCTGCACGTGAGCAGAAGCTTCAGATTTGCGTGCAAGCTCGAATTCTCCGGGTATAACGGAACTCTGGGCAAAAGCCACGGATTGGCCGAATCAACGCTTCCCAGCGTCATGGTCGACGCCGACTCGTAGAACAGCTTAGCGACCCCAGCCGCCCGTGTACCGATACTGTGCACGCTTCCGAAAGGATACGCAAAATGCCGGCAGGTCCGGCCCGTATGTGCCGATACCAACTCGCGGCTATGTTGCATCTCGAAAGCCAGTTCTTCGTCGGTAAGCGCGGACACCGCGGTGTGGGTGACCCCGTGACTTTCAAAGCTCAGTATCTCATTTCGACTCAGTTGTTCAATTTCGGACCAGGTGATCGCCTTCGGCGGTTGGATCGAGTCCATGGTCACGCCTCGTTCGCGGACGACGATGTCCGCCAACTCGAGCGTAAGAGGAAAGTACTCCTCAGGCCGCCTGGTGTGCCACATCACCTCCATGCGCTTGGCCATCGTTTCAATCGCACCCCGACGCGTCAGGTCCACGCGGACGCCCGCCAGCTCGATTGTCTCGGCCGGAAGCAACGGCATGATTTTCCGCCACCATTGGAAACACATTCCCTGTGGCGAATCCACATACCCGGTGCAAATGTAAAATGTGGCGGGCCAACCACGGGCGCAAAACAGCCGCGAGAGATTACGAACGGTTTCGCCGACGCCGTCATCGACGGTGATCGCAAAGAGACCGGACGTGGATTTGCCGCGCTTGCTACGATCCACCAGCTCGGTCAGTGAAACCGCCTCCGCCGGCTGGATGGACTCGACCAGTTGCGCTAAACGATCCGGTTCAATGTCATGAAACGCTAACACGAACCCTCTCGTCATTCGTGATTTCAATCGCCTGAAAAGAGCTGCCATAGACGGGCCTCCGCGTTTCCCCCTAACACTCTTCAATGGCTGTGAACCAGCGCCTCCCTTTCTCGTGGTTGAACATCGTCGCCGCCGGATACGTGACCTTGATATTCGGGAACTAAACGAGCCAGGTGTGCCTTCACGGCTCGCGTATTATCGGCTGCCAGCAACAGCCGAAGCTGTTCCAGCCAATCTTTTAAGAACAAGGGATCGGGGATCGGACCGCGAAAACGCCGGATCTTCTCGTGATAGGTGGGGAGTAGATTTTCTCCCTCGAGATGAATTTCCTCAAACAGCTTTTCACCCGGGCGCAGACCCGTAAGCAGGATCTCGACGTCCTCGCCTTCCACCAGGCCCGCAAGACGGATCATATTGCGTGCCAGCGTCATAATTGGAACCGGCTCGCCCATGTCGAGAACGAACACTTCCGAGCCCTCGCCCATAGTGGACGCCTGCAAAACAAGCTGGACAGCTTCCGAGATGCTCATGAAATAACGCCGCATGTCGGGATGTGTTACCGTCACCGGCCCCCCTGCCGCGATTTGACGCTGGAAGATCGGAATCACGCTCCCCGAGCTTCCGAGAACGTTGCCGAAGCGCACGGAAAGGAAGGCTCCTGAGGGCCTGTTTCCGTCGAGCGGTACTGCCGAAACGATGAGCTCCGCAATTCGTTTCGTCAATCCCATGATGCTGGTCGGATTGACGGCCTTGTCCGACGAAATGAGAACAAAGTTCTTCACGCCGTTATTGTGGGCGGCGCGTGCCACGTTGTACGTTCCGATCACGTTGTTCTCCACCGCCTCGGTGATGTTTTCTTCCATCAAAGGCACATGTTTGTAAGCCGCTGCGTGAAATACGGCCTTAACCCCGTGCCGCGCCATAACCTGATGAACCCGGCCCGCGCGATAAATGTCCCCGATTTCCGTGATCAGGTTCAATTGCGGGTGGCGTCTCCGAAGATCCATCGCGAGCATGAACATTTCGCTCTCCGCCTGATCGAAAATCACCAGTTTCTTAGGCCCGTATTGAGCCACCTGCCGGCAGAGCTCGGACCCAATTGACCCGCATCCCCCCGTCACCAGTACCGACTCGCCGGCAATTGCCGCGGCAATTGTGCTTTCGTCAATGTGCACCGGCTCGCGGCCGAGAAGATCATTTGCCGAAACTTCCCGAATCTGACGGCTCATTGTTCCATCCAGTAGCTCCGCTACGCTCGGAAGCGTCCGGAACGGCAGACCGGCATCACGGCAATAGCTGGTTACCACTCTCATCTGGCGTCCCGACGCGGAAGGCATGGCGATAATGATTTCGGCGATGGGCTGGCGCATCCGCGCGAAACCGGCTACCACTCGCTTGGCGTCGATGCCGCGTCCGAGAATTTGGGCCCCCAACAAGGAACTGTGCTGTTTCTCTTCGTCATCGTCCAGAAAGCCGGCGACGATTGTCTTCAGGCGCGGTGTCGAGTGGATCTCCCGGCCAAGCATCGCGCCGGCCACCCCTGCGCCATAGATCAAGACACGTTTCATCTCCCTTTCGCTTGGCGTGAGCAGCAGGATTTCCCAATACATCCGAACGCTAAAGATGACTCCCGCGGTGAAAACGAAACAAAGCACCGCATCCAGTACATATACCGACCGGGGGAAAGCCGGTCCCACCAGAACTGCGATGAGCAGTGTGACGATCCCAGAGCTCGTGATATTTGCCAGCGCGATCCGGTGTAAATCGAATAAGCTGGCCGTCTTCCAGGCGCCCATGTGCAGCCGGCTTGCCCAAAAGACGGTGAGCTTCACCAGAAGCACAACGCACAACCCGATTTGAAAGGTCCAGCGGTCCTGTTGAGGAAGTACGAAGTCGAAACGCAGCAGAAGCGCGCAGATATAGGCCAGAATGACCGCTCCAAGGATCGGAATCATTCGTGCGATGCGGTGCATGGCGTTCGACATATTTTGAGAAAACTCCCTCGATAAAGCGCTGCTCATACCACGACGGTGGCATCCCGCGGCGCGGCCGTTTGCCCTGCCAGTGCCTTCGCCAACTCGGATGTGATCGTTACAATGTCGTGGTTCTTGACAACGTGTTGGCGCGCCGAATCACCCACTTGTCGTAAGAGCCTCTTATCTTGAAGCAGAGTCTGCAGCGCGTCGGCGAGCGACGCCGCGTCCCCTCCCGGAACAAGCAGCCCGGTCCCCGGCTTAATCAGCTCCGGCGTACCTCCGGTCTTTGTCGCAATCACGGGAATCCCGTAGCCCATGGCCTCCATCAGCGCCACCGGTATGCCTTCATGCACTCCATTGCCTAAGTCGGTACTTGCCAGGACAACGGCGGAGACAGGAAGTTCTCGATAAATGCGCAACAATTCCTCGTGCGCCACAGTCCCGAGAAGTTTGACGGAGTTTACCAGCCCGAATGCTCTTATATAAGCTTCCAACTGCGGTCTGAGCTCTCCGTCGCCTGCCAGCCATAATTCGCCGTGCACGCCTCGCGCGCGCAGCAGCCGCCAGGCCTCCAGAAGAAAACGATGCCCTTTCACTTCGACGAGTCGGGCCGGGCACACCACGATCGGCCACGGTCCGCCGCGCCGCTCCACCGGAGCAGGAAGAGCGACGCCCATGACCAGTACACGAGCGTTCCCCGCGGGACCAATTCCGATTTCTTTCGCCATCCTCAATCCGTCTTCTGAGATAAAGCGGGCGACGTGCGCATTTCGGACCTTTTCTGCAAGTAGATTATTTTCCACGACGTCCCAGCGGTGCGCGGTAAAGCTCCACGGAATCCCTGAGATCTTCCCGGCGATCATCGCCATGGTGGCCGTCGTACCCGCCCAATGCGAATGGATGTGCTCCGCGCCCCATTCCTTGGCCACGCTCGCGAGCCACAAAGCCTTCGGCACGACCGCGAGATTTTTCGCGGCGATTCCAATCGTTCTGCTTCGGAAAAGCGCGGACGCAACCGTCTGGGCCGTTCGCGATGGCGCCGTGCGCACGCTTTTCATCGCCTTCATCACCACCGCCGCCGAGCATAGGGATTCCCGCCGGTAATGCCTGGTCAGAGCGCGGCCGTGAATCACCGGGCCTTTCGGAGAGCGCGGAACAAGAATTACTTCGTGGCCGGACCGCAGCAACTCCTCAATCTCGGGAACAATGAACGCCTCATCCGTGCCATGCGGCAGATTTGCCGTAACAAATATAACCTTCATTGCGATGTTTTAGTGCACAACCTCTTGCTGCGTCGTGAAAGTCTCATAGAGCTTCGCTGTGAACCTGGCCGACCGACAGGGACGACGCCTCTCGGCCGTGGGGAAAGCGTCGGTCCGCTCGTAAAAGAATCAGGCCGGTCCCGGCCAACTGCACGACGGCCGCGAGAACAACCGCATTCGCGGCGCCGATAAGCCCGTCTCTTGGGATCAGAATCGCGCAGGCCCCGGCAGCCGCGATTCCGGTCACCACGAGCAGCGGGATTTGCGCGCCAAGAATCCGCCCCGCCGTCATCACAAATCCAAGTCCCAGAGCGACGAACGTCACCGTTCCCGCGATCATCAGGCGCACCAGCACTGCGGCGTGCTGCGCGTATCCGGGACGAAACAGGTGGCTGAGAATCGTCTTCCCAAAGACGGCCGAGAGGACGATCGCAGATCCCCCCAGCATGACGCCGAGCGTAACGGCGATCGATACGTATTTGCGATATTCCGAGCGATCGCAGCTTGAAAAGGCTTGTGCTACGGGGACGAACATTGCCTGCCCGCAGGCTGAAACCACCAGCGTGCCCGCACTCAGCAGGGACGCTATGGCGGAATACACTCCCAGCTCGGCGGTCCCGCGATACGCTTGCACGAAATACCGGGGGATGTTTGCGTTCAACGAGGCCAGCAAGGAGATGACGCCTAAAGGCAACGCCGTCCGCAAGAGCAGCAGCATGTCCTCGCGATCCACGTTCCATCCGGTGCGCGGAACAACGCTCGAGGCCGCGGAAAAAGCATCCTGTGGCCCGGTGATTTTCGCATCCCACGCGAGCAGCACAATCAGCCGGCCCAGCCCGAGAGCAACGAGCGCCCACACCAGGTTCCGAGTGAAATACATGGCGATCCACAACGCGGCAAGCGAAAGCGCGCCTCTATAAATCATGGAACGGGAGACGCGATCCATCTGGCCACACTTCTGCATCCGGCCGTAGTACGTCTCGCTCACGAACTCCAAAGCCTGAACCGCTCCGACGAGCACCACGATTCCCGCCAGCCGGGCCGCACCCGTGGAAATACCGCCCACCAAGGCGACGCAAAGGAGCGCCGCGCTCAGCGAAACAATCCGAAACGTAAAATATTGTTTAAAACTAAAACGGTCCGCGACGTCGGACGCCACCAGGGACCGCAACTGAAGGTTCGCGAAGAGGATAATCGGGCCGGAAATAGCCAGGCCCAACGCGTACTCCCCCACCTGCTCGGCCGTGCCTAATTTCGCGAGAACCACGACGATGAACCACTGGCACGCGGAATAGAGGACGTTGCCGGAAAGCATCCAGCTAAAATCCGCTTTCAGGCGATCGCCAATGCTCATGCCGTTCGCGCGAAGCCCCGCGGCCTCAGAGAGGGGACTACGCATGGCGTTGGTAATGGTCCCGATACCGGCCATAGGCACGGGTGTGCTGCGGACCCATCCTCCAATCGTTCAGGATGCTTCCCAGCACGGGAATCTGATCCTGACGGAGCCGTTCGCACGCCGTTTTCACCTCATCATGGCTGCGGGTGTTGGCGCGGACCACCATGACGACTCCATCCGACAAACGGCCCAGAATGCGCCCATCGGCGTACAGCATCAGCGGAGGTGTATCGATCAGAACCAGATCGAAGTCCTTTCGGCAGCGCTGCAGTAATGCGTGCAGATCCGAAGAATGAAGCAGCGTCGTCGAGGCGGCGTCCACCGGGCCGCTCGGCAGGATCGACAACCCGAAGGTTGCCGTCGGACGGACAAACGCCTCGATCGGCAAATTATCGGCAGCGCCGGGAGCATGGCTCCGTAAGAGAATGTCCGTCAAACCGCGCTCGTTAGGAATCTTGAAGATGTCGTGAAGCCGGGGCCTTCGGAGATCGGCGTCAATCAGTAATACGCGCTGTCTTCGCTCGGCCGCCACCACGCCCAAGTTGGTAAGAATTGTGGTCTTCCCCTCCATCATGTCGACGCTCGTCACCACCAGGACGCGTCCGCTCGCCCGCGATGCGTGCGGTCGCGCATCCCTTCGATGGTCGACTCCAAAGAGAATCGATGTTAAAGCTCCTCGAAACGCCTCGCTTAGAATGGAGGTGCTGTGGTCTCGCGTGACCAGTCCCACCTCGTTCCCGGGTCGAGCCTTGACCAGAGCGTCTCCGTGATAGTCGAGCGCGTGCGCCACCGTCGCCGATGGAATGACGCCGAGCTCTGGGATATCCAGGATTCGGATCTCGCCCGGCTGCCGGACCTTGTCGGAGCGCTCCGTCACCAGCACAAATCCGATCCCACCGAGGGTGCCGAGGAAAAGACCCAGCGCGATATTGAGCCCGGTTCGCGGGCTGTAGGGGAAGGTCGGCGGCGCAGCGGGATCGATAACCCTGATATTCGTCGCTCTGAGCGCGGACGCGGCGCCCGCCTCTTTGGCTTTCTCGAGAACCGTCTCGTAAAGCTTCTGGGTCGTATCGATCTCGCTCTTCAGCATGTTGTATTGCCGGTCGTTCGCCATTTCCTCCGCAGCTGTCTTCAGTTGGCGCGCATGAGCATCGGCAAGCAGGGTTTCCAGACGGCTCGCGGCCGCATATTCGTTCCCCATCCGTGCGATGGTGGCTTTGCGCTCTTCCTCCATGGCTCGCTCGGTCTCTGCGATCTGGGCCTGAAGACGTTCCACTTTGTAGTTGGTGGGAGTGTAAATTGTGTTCAACTCGGCCAATTCCTTGCGCATCGTCGCAAGATCGATTTGATATTGATGAAACGGACCGGTGGCCAGCGCGTCGGCGAAAAGATCGCTTCCCTGACTCGCCGTTTCGAATCGCGATTGTTTCGCGGCACGCTCGGCTTCCGCGCGGTCCAGGGCATCCTGCGTCTGCCGGGTTCGCTCCTGCGCGATCGTACCTTCATTACCCGCGATGATCAGCCCTGTGGATTGCGCGAAAGCCTGAAGATGCCGGTTCGAGGCTTCGACGGACGCCTTCAGGTCGGCCGCCTGCTTGTTCAGCCACTCCGTCGTATCGAGGACCAGCTGTTCCCGGGCCTCTCGATTTAAATTCACGAAGGCCGTTCGGGCGGCATTCGCTCCCGCGGCCGCTGTCGCGGGGTCCGGCGAGTCGAAGAAAAGCTCGATCACCTGCGATTGGAGGGAGGTCCGGACGCTGAGCGCCTTGCGGATTTTGCCCACGCGCTGCTCCTCTTCGCTCATCGGCAAGGGGTGAACCCAGGGAAGCCAATTCATGCTCGTGAGGCGATTGAACGTTTGTCCGAGACGATCGCCCAATCCGGGTTCTTTCGCGGGTCCGGAGCTTTTCGGCAAACGATCCAAGGCGTCGGCGACGCGCTTTGCCAGTGTGTCGCTTTCCAGAACCTTCACTTGATTTTGAAGATAGTTTTCCGCGGTGGCATTCGGAACGCCGCTCGCAATCGGCGTGACTTGATCGTTATTGAACCCTTGTAGTTGAATTGCCGTCCGTGCCCGGTAGATCGGAGTCATCAGCATGCTGGAGACAGCGCCCGCCGCGATTCCCAGCGCGGCCGCAAACAAAATGACGCCCTTCCTCCTCCACAGTGGCGTGGCCAAGGCCCCGAGCGAGACGCTATCTCCCGGCGCAGCCGGGTGCTCATCGCGTATATAGTGGAGAGTCTGCGGGCGGGGCGGTTCCACCGGCGGACGTTCCAGTTCCACTGGTTCTCGGCTTGTAATTTCACGCGGCATTCTCTTGTTCCTCTCCCGGGGTCGGCATCGGCAAAATAATTTCGCACTCGGCGCGACGGGCGGATCGCGATCTAAAACCGGTGAACGGCCCCTGCGCCTCAGTTTTCATAGCACCCTGTCACGAGCGGCAACTCACTACAGGTGACCGAATACGACCACACCTACGGCTGCACTGATTGCCGCCTCCAGCGCGCGTGCCCCCGCCTTCTTGAGACGGCTGGATGGAACGACTAAAATATCGTTCGGCCGCATTTGAAAATCTTCAGCCTTGCCGGCGATGATGTCTCCCAAATTCACGGGGATGTCCTTGCGCTCCGTAGTTCCGGCCACCACGCGCACGATCTTCGCGCTTCCAGGCGACGGCTGATCTCCGAATCCTTGGGCGTACGACAAGGCCTGCAGCACGCTGACCCCGTCGCCCTTAATAATTATCTTCGCCTGGCTTCTTCACATCGCCAATCACGAAAATTGTCTCGGCGACGGGAATGGTGATCACATCGTTCGGGAAAACGACGATGTTTTGGGCCGGATGCGTGCCCGCCATCAAGTCCTTCACTCCAAGGTCCGCCACGCTGTACTGCCCGGTTTCGTCGAGCTTGCGCCCGGCAAAGGAATTTGGCCGTATCGAATTTGACGGCTGATGTTGACCCGCGGGCCTGCGTCGGGCCGAAGGCCTTCCGCGAGCGAGATCGCTTCCACCAGCGTCTTATGACCCTCGAGTTGGCGAACGCCGGGCCGATTGACGGCGCCCATCACGGACACGGGTTCGCTGCCGAAATCGAGTAATTCGACCGAAATCTGCGGATTGCGCAGATCCTTCGCGTAGCGCATCACTAGGTCGGCCTTGAGTTGATCGGTGGTTAAGCCGCCGGCGTGAACTCTGCCAATCAAGGGCAGATCGATGTCTCCAGCCGGGTCGACCCGAATGGGCTTGTCGCCAATCTCCTGCTCCATTCCGAGGACCCAAATCTTTAGCTGATCACTTGGGCCGAGAGGATACGATGCCAGAGTCTCGAGACTAATTGGTTGACTCGCCGTCACCGCCTCGCCGTTTTTCGAGGCGCTCAGCTGCTGACCAAAAAGCTGCGCAGCGCCTCCGCACACCAAGCTCAATAAGAGTGCCCCAGATAACTTCGCGCTGGTAAAAATCCCACCGGTCGCATGTCGATATTTCATAGCGCCATCGAACCTCAAATTCCGAAGCGGATTTCCGCCGCTCCCTTCCGAACAAGTCTTACCCCAGCAAAGCAACTGCCAATGCGCCGATTTAGCGCAAATATCGGCAAATGCGCGGGATTGTGAATTCCAAAAGTTGTCACTGAGAAGCTGCTTTCCGTTAATCCCTTCGGCCGCGTCACAAGTGGAAACAGGATTCCGCTCTCACGGCGGTTTGAACGGCGCCGAAGATCGCGCGGTGCGAACGAGGATGCCGCCGTCGCGCAGGCATGCAAAAAGGAACGGCGATTTATACCGATGAATGCTGCCACTACATCGCAGCCCGGCGCAAATCCGGTGTTTCGTCGGCGTCGGGGAGGGGCGATCCTAACTGTCCTCGGACTTCCCAGCGGTGCAGCTTGTTGAGCAGCGACTTATAACAGATATCCAGCCGGCGCGCCGCGAGTTTCCGATTCCAGTTCACTTCGTTTAACGTGCGCAGGATCATCTCTTTTTCAGCGCTCTCCGCCGCGCTGGCCGATTGTTCCTTCAACGATCCTGAGGGGCGGTTTGGCTGCTGCCCGCTTTCCGGCAAAAGCTTTCCGCGCTGCAGTTCGAGCAGGGCCATGCGAACATCGGGGAGGATCAAGAAACGCTTGATATTGTTTTCGAGCTGGCGAATATTGCCGGGCCAGGAATATCGGGAAAACGCCTGCAAAAGCTCCGGCGGGAGCGCTCCCACGGAGCTTTTATATTTGGCCCGATATTGCTCCACGAATGCGTTACAGAGCGGAACGATATCCTCCGGGCGCTCACGCAGCGGCGGAACCTCGACGGTAATTACGTTGAGCCTGAACAGCAGATCTTCCCGAAAGCCGCCCGTCGAAACCAGCTTCTCAGGATTTTTGTTCGTTGCCGCCAGAATACGCGCCTCTGATGTCAGAGTGCGCGTCCCTCCCACCCGGCAGTACTCGCCGTCCTGCAGGACGTGCAGGAGCTTGGCCTGTAGAGCCGTGCTCATCTCCCCGATTTCATCGAGCAGAATGGTTCCGTTCCCCGCCAGCTCAAATTTACCCGGCTTGTCACGTTGAGCTCCCGTGAACGCGCCGCGCTCATGACCAAACAGCTCGGACTCCAGAAGATCGGCCGGAAGCGCCGCACAATTCACCCGCACGAAAGGACCCGGCCTCCCCGACTTTTGATGAATGTAACGGGCCAGGACATCCTTCCCCACACCGGACTCTCCCAGAATCAGGATCGGGACATCGGCATTTGCGACCTGGTCGGAAATGGCGCGAATTTGCAGCATCCGCTTATTCGTCGTGGAGTAGCCGGCCACCGGTTGGGCGGGTTCGCTCGCGGCCTCCTGATCTTGAAACACCTTCTCGACGGCCATTTCCAAATCGTTTTCATCGAGAGGTTTGACCAGATAATCCAGCGCGCCGAGGCGCATCGCCTTCACTACCGTCGCGGCCTGATCCATGCCGGAAAGAACAATCGTTGGAATTTTCAGCCCCCGGTTTCCGAGTTCGGCCATCACTTCGAGGCCCCCGAGCCGCGGCATCCGTATATCGAGAAGAAGAAGCGAGGGCGCGTTTGCCGGCTGAAGCCGCGCGACTACGTGCTCCCCGGAGTCCAGACACAGAACGCTATACCCGCGTGACGAGAGAAACTCGGCGAGAAAAGATCGCACGGCCGCTTCATCGTCAGCCACCCACACGTTTTGCTTATCACTCCGCACGTGCTCCCGAAAAGCACTTCTTTGACCTAAGTGGTCGGAACGCTTGGCGAGCGAGCCGGCACCAGGCGCGCGGCACCTCCCGAAGCCGCAATAGTTCAATGAAAGGGCGCAATTTGGCGGCCCCTCAAGAATTTTCGCCGGTCGCGGACGCGAGCCTGGGGCGGCCAGCCCCCGTGCAAACTCTGCCTGCGGGAAAGAAAATTCTACACGCGAATATCGGCACACGGCTGCACGGGATATGCGAGTTTTGCCGATTCGCCGATGAGTTTTGCCAATTCGCCCTCGGTTTGCCGATTCGCCGATGAGTTTTGCCGATTCGCCCACGGTTTGCGAATTCCCCAAGGTCCGGCCGTACCATTCTTGGCACTCGAGGTGCTAGTGGAGGTAGATGCCATGCGAGTTCCGATCCTGAAACAAGGCGACTACGTGATCGCCTCGATTCAGTCCGCGTTGTCCGATGACGACCTGCTTCAATTGCGGGACGGTCTTGCGTCGCACGTAGGAAGATACCGCTCGAAAGGCGTGATCGTGGACGTGACGGTATTAGACGTAATGGACTCCTTCGCAACGCGTACCGTTCGCGATCTGGCCCAGATGGTTCGCTTGCGCGGCGCGCGAACCGTCATCGTCGGAATCCAGCCGGAAGTTGCCTTTGCCATGGTGCAGCTGGGCCTGGAACTGGGAGATGTCGCGACGGCGCTGGATTTGGAAGAGGCTCTGGAGCTTTTGCGCAATGGAAGGACATAACAAATCGTTCGATGGAGGGTCCTTCGTGATCGCCAAGGATGTCAACGTTGTGGAGGCCCGCGCAGCGGCCCGCGAACTGGCCACGCGCGTGGGATTCACGGGAACCGACCAGGTCCTGATTGCGACCGCGGTCTCCGAGATTGCGCGCAACATTGTAGAGTACGCCGGGCGAGGAGAGGTGATTCTGTCGGTGATCCAGGACCACTGCCGCTGGGGTGTTCAAGTCGTCGCGCGCGATCAGGGGCCCGGAATCGCGAACGTCCCGCTGGCCATGCAGGACGGTTATTCCGGTTCGGGAAGCCTGGGTCTCGGGCTTCCGGGCTCGCGTCGGTTGATGGACGAATTTTTTGTGGAATCCGCGCTCGGGCTGGGGACAACCGTGACCATGAGAAAGTGGCGGTCGTGACAAATGCACGCCCGGCGGAAGATCATGCGAACAAGCTGCGTACTGCGCCGTTTTCTTAATCATCGCTGCCTCATCCATCCAAACTCCAAGGAGTCCAGACCGCCAGGAGCACAGCCTGCCAGGAGCAATGCGTGATGAAAGCCAAGCTGCAACGAACCTCGTTTCCCGTGACCGCGTCAGCCCCCCGAATTGTGGATGAGACCGGCCCTCAGGATCTTTTGACCGAACTGGTGGCGCATCTGCGGCGGGGCCGCACGCAACTGAGGGAAGAATGGGCCCGCCGGATTACCGCCTCCCGGCTGTTGACCGCGATGACCCAGGAGGAAATCTTCGCCGAGGCGACTGCTGTGTATGACAACTATGTGGCGGTGCTTGAGACCGGCGCCGTCGAAGCCCTCCAGGAATATGCGCGGGATCTGTCCGAGCGCATCATTCCGCGGGGCGTCGAGACGCACGAGGTTTTGGGTATCGTGCTCTTGCTGCGCGACGTGCTTGCGCGCTCCCTGTTTGAGAAATATCAGCATGAATTCGGCATGCTGAACCGGGTGCTGGACGCCTATGAACCGGCCGCCAATCGCATCGCGAACACCGTCGGGGTCAGCTTTGTCCAGGAACGCGAGCGCATTATCCGTGAACAGCAGGAAGCGATCCGCGAACTTTCCACTCCGGTTCTGCAGGTGCGCGAACGGCTGCTGATCCTGCCGATTATCGGCGTCATCGATCCGCAAAGAGCGCGCCAGTTGACCGAGCAGTTGCTGCGGGCGATCCGTTCGAACCGGGCCAAGGTCGTGGTGATCGACATCACCGGCGTGCCGGCGGTCGACTCGACCGTGGCGAATCATCTGGTTCAAACGGTGGATGCGTCCCGTCTGATGGGCGCGACCGTAATCGTGACCGGGCTTTCTTCCGAAATCGCCCACACCCTGGTAACGATCGGAGTGGATTTGACCAGGATGAAGACAGTGGGAGACCTGCAGGGCGGCATTGAAGAAGCCGAGCGCCTGTTAGGGTATGAGATCCTGCGGCCCGAAAGCATGAAAGGCGGCCAGCGCAAGAACGAGTCCTAAATCTGCGGCCTCGTCATCCGGAGTTTGATGGTCAGCGGCTCCAGATTTTATTATCAGCCGGCTTTTGATAAGTGCACCGGCGGCATGCTGCGGTGGGCGTGCAGGATTTCCTTCACGCAGCGGGCGACGTAATAAACCTCTTCCTCCTCCATCGCCGGATACAGCGGCAGCGAGACAATACGAGGGTACAGTTCCAGCGCGCAATGGCAGCGATGCCCTCCCAGGTTCAGGCTCGCGAAGTAGGGGTGCAGTTGGATGGGAATAAAGTGGACGCTTGCGCCCACGCCTTTGCCTGCCAGTTCCCGCACGAACTGCTGGCGATCGATATTCAGGAGGTCCAGGTTGAGCCGCAGAATGTAGAGGTGCCAGGCGTGACGAACACCGGGCCGGTCGAAGGGCAGTTGCACCTCCTCCACGTCGGCCAGTTCCTGATGGTAGATCTGGGCATAGCGCTGCCGTGTTTCGATAAAACCGTCCAGCTTGCGCAACTGGTGAATACCCAACGCGGATTGGATATCCGTCAAGTTGTACTTGAAGCCGGGCTCGGATACTTCGTAGTACCAGTTGCCGCGTTCGGAATAACGGTTCCAGGCGTCCCGGTTCATTCCGTGCAGCGACAGCATGCGCATTCGGGCCGCCAGCGAATCGTGGGGCGTCGTGGCCATTCCGCCTTCGCCGGTGGTCATATTTTTCGTGGCGTAGAAGCTGAACGCGGTCGCGTCGCTCGCCGGTTCTCCATGCTCCCCGATGCCCGCGCCGATCGGACGCCCTGCGTATCTCGCGCCGGCCGCATGGGCTGCGTCCTCGACGACAAAAAGGCCGTTTCGCCGGGCGATGTCCCAGATGGAATTCATGTCGCACGGAAGTCCGGCCAGATGCACCGGAACAATCGCGCGCGTCCTCGGAGTGATGGCCCGTTCAATCGCCGCGGGATCGATGTTTCCGTCCAAACCGATATCCGCGAGAACAGGCTTCGCCCCGGTATGAAGAATGGTATGCACGGTGGAGCAAAATGTCATCGGGGTGGTGATGACTTCGTCGCCTTCGCCGACGCCCAACCCGGCGAGCGCCACGTGCAGGCCGGCTGTGCACGAACTGAGCGCCAGGGCGTGCGGCGAACCCACATATCCCGCGAAGTCTCTTTCGAATTGCGCCGTGCGTGGTCCGGTCGTAAGCCAGCCCGACTGCAGGGTCGCATTCACTTCGGCGACTTCTTCCGGGCCGACCGAAGGCCGGTGAAAGGGGATGAAGGGACGGGTATTCATGCTTTCTGTACTCATTGATTTTTGAAAGATGATGGACGTGTGAACGGCGTCATACTCCGAACGACCTCACAATGCGATCGCGGTCGAAACCCCGTGGACAGATGCTATAGCGCGCCGTCATCCACAACAATTTGAAATCGCGCAGGAGCGATCGAGACCGCTGATACTCGATGTTGAGGCGGAGCTTTTCAGGAAGGACCGCCGAGCGGTAATAATAATCCTTGTCTTTGACGGGAGCGAGGAGATCCTCTTCGTTGCGAAACGCCAGGGTCGCAAGATCGGTAATTCCGGGTTTCATCTGCAGCGCGGCCTGCCACAACTCGTCGCTGGGCTCGACGTATTCGGGCACCTCCGGGCGCGGCCCGATCAGGCTCATGTGGCCCTGAACAACGCAGAGGAACTGGGGCAATTCGTCGAGCTTCAATCGGCGAAGCCTCGCGCCAAGAGGCGTGATCCGCGGGTCGCCCGCGGTTGTAATCCGCGCTCCCGCTCCCGCGTCCCGCATCGTCCGGAATTTTAGAACGGTAAAAAGATTGCCGTTGCGGCCGACGCGCTGCTGGCGGAAAAAGATCGGTCGCCCGTCTTCAAATAGGATCAGGCAGCTCACGATCAGGAACAGGGGCGAGAGTACGATCAACGCTGCGAGAGCGCCCGCCACATCCCAGCCACTCGACCAGCCACTTTCGTGGCCGTGCTTCTTGGCTCTGTTGGGAACGGCCGCTCCTATGACGTCAAAACGTTTCATGGCGTTTTTGGTGGTCCCTTCCGGCGTGGATTCTCATCGCTCTTGGGTTCATATTTTCCGGGCTCGCGTACTTTCGCGAAAACGCCCTCTTCCGGACCGGGAAGCTTTACCGGGCGAAGACCGATTTCTTCCTTCCCTCGTGCACTCAAATGCCGCGGCTCATGCGTCATAAGACTTGGAGCTACGATCCACCTACCGCAGGCCGAAGCTTCGTTCGGGACAGGATGCACCTCGGCTGCCATGTGCGGATGCGCCGAATCTCGGCGTCTATCTCGAACTCCTGCTGCATTTACGAGCTCGGGTCTGGGTCGCTTCGAAGTGGAAGACCGGGAGCGGGTGGAAAGGAGCGCACAGAATATGGCACCTGAATTCCATCTTTTGAAAGGGACTTATCGTGAGCGATCATGTCTGCGGGTCTAGGCGTGCCCGAGCGTCCCGGGACTGGCACGTGATGTGCAGCGTCCCCTCAGGAAACGGTTTTCGTTTGCCGCGTCCACTTATGGGCGGAGCCGCACACCGAAAATTCAACTCGACGGTACGGGGCCCTTCCGCGCGAGCGCTGGAGAGTCTCGCTCCGCAGGCGAAAAAAATACTGGCCCAATGGAATCGCGAGATCCGCGACTTCGGCATGGAAGACGTTCTCGAACAGTTTTCGATCGATTTCGAGCAACTCGGGAAGGCCTTGTGCTCGAGCTCGCTGCCGGGCTTCCGCCGCAACGTCGAGGAAATCGGTGCAAGGCTCGCGCAATGCGGCGTCCGTCTCGAACATGTCACGGCTGCGATCCATAACCTATTCGAAATTTGCATTCCCTATTTGTCGCGCCCCCGTCTGCCGCGGGAACGAGCGGCGCAGGCCGCTGAGGCGCTCGCGCTCTCACGCCTTCAGTCCCTTATGACCGTATGCATCGTTTCCGGGTACTTGGGACATCGCTCCTTTGAGCAGGAGCCGGCGGGGCGGGGAAGCGGAACGCCCTTCGCTGGCCGCCGCCACGACGCTTCCGTGTATGTCACCAAAGTCTATGAGGAAGAGCGCAAGCGCCTGTCGCGAGACCTCCACGACGAAGTGGGGCACGACCTGGTTCTCATCAAGCTGTATCTCGAGATGATTGCGCTCGATTCCCACAAGGAGCTCGAAAGCATTCGGCCGCGGCTGAACGAGGCAATCGCCATCGTCTCGCACGCCATCGATTCCGTGCGGCGCCTGGTGCTCGACCTGGGACCCGCCATATTCGATGATCTCGGCTTCCTCCCCGCCGTGCGAACCTATGCGAGCCAGTTCTCGGCTCGCACGAAAATCAGCGTGAGCCTGCGTGAGGGATACTTGCCTGAAAACATTCCGATGAGCCACCAGGTCGCCCTGTACCGCTTATTGCAGGGTGCGCTTTCGAACGTGCTCAAACACGCGCGCGCGACCAGCGTGAAGGTGTCGTTAGGATGCATGAGGGATTCCGTGCTAATTCTGGTAATACAGGATGACGGAGTCGGCTTCGATACCGGAATAAAGCCCGGCAGCGCCTCGTTCGGATTAACCGCGATGCGCGAGAGAGTGGAAGTATTGGGCGGCCGAATCCACATACAATCCGTGCCCGCGGGTTCCATGAGTAAGCTTCGTGGCACCCGCATAGAAGTAGACCTTCCGCTCCCGGGTGGCGCCTCATGAACGACGAGCTTCGCAAGAAACCCATACGCGTTGTCGTGTGCGACGACCATGCCCTTTTTCGAGAGGGCGTCAAAACAATCCTCAATTCACAACCCGGAATCGAGGTCGTCGGAGAAGCATCGGATGGAAAGGAGGGAGTCGAGCAGGCGATCCGGCTCTATCCGGATATCGTTCTGATGGATGTATCCATGCCCATTCTGAAGGGCTTCGACGCGACGCGCCGCATCAAGAAAGCGCGGCCGGATATTAAAGTTCTCATTCTGACGGTCTATGATGACGAGGACATGGTCGCACGGTGCCTGGACGCCGGCGCGTCCGGCTACGTTTTGAAGGATTCTCCTCCGCTGCAACTCGTATACGCGGTCGAAGCCGTGTACCGCGGCGAGCAGTACATGAGCCCCCGCGTTCTCACCGGCCTGGTCCGCCAATATCTTGCGCAACCTGCCGAGTTCAAAGTAGGTTACGAGCTGCTTAGCGATCGCGAACGTGAGATCTTAATCTTTTTGGCGGAAGGACAGTCGCTGAAGGATATTGCCACCCGGCTGAATTTGAGTGTGAAAACCGTGGACGCCCATAAAGTCAACCTGATGCGGAAGCTCGATCTTCACGATCGAAGCGAATTGATTCGTTACGCGATCCGGAAGGGCCTGGTCGAGGCCTAGCGACCTCGCGACCCCGCGTACGCTCCTGATTCGCTTTAGTGGAATCCGTCTGCACCCCGGCCCGCCCGCCTTTCGTAAGATCCGCTCACTATCCGCTAACGATTGCGTGAATTGCAGTTTTGGCACGAACCGTGCAAATCTCCCAGCGGCTCGCCAGCCGGTGATTCGTCGATACAAGACGGACTCCGCACGGATCAGCATGAATACTACTTCCGCTCTAGGCACGGCACCCTCAAACACGGCCCTGAAAAACCCATCCTTACCGGAAAAGAAACCGGCCGTCGAGCTCCAGTTGTTTTCGACGTGCCCTTCTTCTCTCGTCTCGCCGGAGAACTATCGGGAACGGATCGGGACGGTGGCCCGTTGGAGCGAACATGCCGGGTGCGCCGGGATACTGGTCTATACCGACAACACGCTGGTCGATCCGTGGATGGTTTCGCAGATCATCCTTCAGGAAACCCGCTCTCTGTGCCCGCTGGTCGCCGTGCAACCCGTCTATATGCACCCCTATTCGGTTGCCAAGATGGTGTGGAGCGCGGGCGTGCTGTATGGCCGCCGGATGTTCTTGAACATGGTCGCGGGCGGTTTCAAGAACGACCTGGTCGCGCTCGGCGACACGACGCCGCACGATAGCCGGTATCAGCGCCTGGTTGAATATACGGTCATCATTCAGCAGCTTTTGGGAGGGCAGAATCCGGTCACGTTCGAAGGGCAGTTTTATAAAGTCAGCGGCTTGAAACTGAATTCTCCTCTGCCGCCCGAGCTGCGCCCCGGCATCCTGGTATCCGGCTCCTCGGAAGCCGGCCTTGCGGCTGCCCAGGAAATGGGCGCGATTCCGGTGAAGTATCCCGAGCCGCTCGGCCCGGTCGCCTCGATCGCAGAGCGCGAGAACAACGGATCTGGCATCCGGATCGGAATCATCGCGCGACCGAGCGAAGAGGAGGCATGGGCTGTGGCGCGTGATCGTTTTCCGGCCGATCGCAAAGGACAACTCACCCGGCAGCTCGCGACCAAGGTTTCCGATTCCCAGTGGCATAAACAGCTCGCCGAAATCGGCAAAGATCCGTCACCGCGGGGAACCTACTGGCTGCACCCGTTCGAAAATTATCACACCAACTGTCCCTACCTGGTCGGCAGCTACGCGAGCGTCGCCGAGGAGCTCAGCAAATACATAAAGAGCGGATTCCGGACGTTTATCCTGGACATCCCTCCCGCCGAAGAGGAACTCGACCACGCGGCCGCGGTGTTTGGCGCAGCCCGCAAGGAGGCTCTGTGAAGCAGCGCCTCCACGATCTTCTGGCCGCGCAGGCGTCCCGCCGGCCCGAAGCTCCGGCGATAGTATTTCGAGGATCGCCTTCTACCTATGCCGAACTGGAGCAAAGGAGCAATCGGCTTGCACGCGCGTTTCACTCCGTCGGATGTTCGCACGGAGACCGCATTGCCCTTTTGCTGCCGAAGTCCACGCGGGCAATCGTGGCGATGTTCGCGTCGTTGAAGGCCGACTGTATCTATATCCCCATCGACACGACCAGCCCGGTGTCCCGGATTCAAAGGATCCTGCAACAATGCGAATGCCGTTTGGTGCTCGCGGAGCGCTCGACCGCGGGTTTGTTAAACGAGCTCGTCAAGCTGCACGCGTTCCCGGAATCCGCGCGGCTCGGGTGGGTCGACGAGGGCGCTTCGCTGGAGGCTGGGGCGGGCGCGGATTTTTGTGCGAGCGACGTGGAATCCTTTTCCGCGGACGCTGTGGATTCCAAGGTTACTTCGAACGAACCGGCGCATATTCTGTTCACCTCGGGCTCGACGGGGATGCCCAAAGGGGTCGTCATCACGCATGCGAACGTCATTCACTTTGTTCGCTGGGCCACGGCCTATTTTGGAATGACCTCCGCCGACCGGATCTCGGGACACCCGCCGCTGCACTTCGATCTCTCCACCTTCGACGTGTACGGCACGGTGGCGAGCGGGGCTCAAATTCATCTGTTACCCCCCGAACTCAGCCTTCTTCCGCACAAGCTCGCGGAATTCATTCGCGACAACGAATTGACCCAGTGGTTCTCCGTCCCCTGGGTGCTGCATCAGATGGCGAAATTCAATGCCATCCGTCAAAACGATTTCCCTTCGCTCAAGCGCCTGTTGTGGTGCGGCGAGAAGTTGCCAACGCCCGCTCTGGTGCACTGGATGCAACGCCTCCCGCATGTCACCTTCGATAATCTCTACGGTCCCACCGAGGCTACGATCGCGAGCAGTTACTATCGCGTTCCCCGCTGTCCGGACGATCTGACGGCGGAAATCCCCATCGGCTCGCCTTGCCGCGGCGAGTTGCTGCTGGTTTTGGACGAGCTGCTCCGTCCCGTCCGGCCGGGTGAAACAGGGGATCTCTATATCGGCGGTGTGGGGCTGAGTCCGGGCTATTGGAGGGACGCGGCGAAAAGCGAGGAAGTGTTCCGCCAGAACCCTTACAGTTCGAATCCCTCGGACAGAATTTATAAGACGGGCGATCTCGCGCGCATCGGGCCGGACGGAATGGTTTATCTCGTGGGCCGGTCGGACTCGCAGATCAAGAGCCGCGGGTACCGCATTGAATTGGGCGAGATCGAAGCCGCGGTGCATGCCGTCCCGGGCGTGCGGGATGCGGCGGTGGTGGCGCTCGATTCCCTGGACGCCGACGAGAAATGGATCTGCTGCGCCTACGCGCCCACGCCGGAGCTCGAGGTCTCCACGCTCGCGGTGCGCGCGAGGCTAACCCAAACTCTGCCGCTCTATATGCTGCCGCAGCGCTGGTCGGTCTTGGACGATCTGCCCCGGAACGCGAATGGAAAAACCGATCGCGTGCGCCTCAAGCAACTGTTCCGGGAACAGGCGGAGAGAGAGGCGTGGAACGGCCGGAAAAAGGCCGCCGAATCGCGCGGCGAAGAACAGGAACGGCTCTTCGTAGTCCACTAGCGAACTTCAGACGCCGTAAATGGATGTTGCGGGAGTGGAAATAAAGTGAATCAGGGTGAACACAATGGAACGACAGTCGCTGCAGCAGTTGATCAAGGAGATTTCAGGCTTGATCCGGGAAAAGCTTTTGACGGACGTGACTTCGTCTGAGCAGGATTTGCTTGCGTCAGGTGTCCTCGACTCCCTGACGTTGGTCCAGCTATTGCTCGACTTGGAGTCCCGCTTCGGCGTGACGATCCCCCTCGAGGAATTGGAGATCGACGATTTCCGGACGCTCAGCTCGATTGCCCGGCTGGTCCAAAGCCGCGCAGCCCTGCAGGCGGATGAGAAGCCAGGAAAGGCGAATGACCCGGAGAACAATGCAATCGATGAGAGGAGGCGCGCCGTTCCGGCCTATATCGCGCCCGTGCTCCGGGGCAGCGCAGGTCAATCATGAACATTGTAGGAATTAGCGGCCTGGAAAACGCCATCCGCTTCAAAAAGGAACATTGGCCTCATTTGTCCGAGCGCGAATACCGGATGTCGCAAGGGCAGGACTCCGCCGCCGCGCTCGTGGTGGATGGCGCGATCGTAGCTGCCGCCGCCGAGGAGCGTTTCAACCGGCAGAAACACAGCGCGAACTTCCCCGTGAACGCCCTGCGCTTCTGCCTGGAGCAAGCGGGAATCTCCATCGGCGACGTCGACGAAATCGCGCACTCGTTTGATTATTCCCCCTATCAGAAATTATTTTCGCTCGATCCGGCGGGCGCGCAGGCCTATCGCGAGGTCTATTCCAAACAAGCTCTCCTCGCGTCTCTGAAGCGCGAATTTCCTGAATTCCCGGAGGAGCGCGTTCACCAGGTGAATCATCATCTGACACACGCCGCAAGCGCATATTACACCTCGGGATGGGACCGCTGCCTGGTGGTGGTGGCGGACGGCATGGGCGAGGCGCACGGAGTATCCGTGTATCGCGGCTCCGAGGGGCGTCTCGAGCGGCTGGCGAAAATATCCGCCTTGGACTCCATCGGGATTCTTTATTCCCTGGTCACCTTTCACCTCGGCTTCGATTTCAATTCCGACGAATACAAGATCATGGGGCTCGCGCCTTATGGAGATCCTCAACGATTCCGCGCCTTCTTCGACGACATTATCGAGCTGCGACCGAATGGGACCATCGGCGTCCGCCTGTTGACCAGCGACCGGACGCGTGAAGAGCGTGAGACCTACGCCGGTTCGCGCCGTTACCTGGGCGAGCATCTGGTCGCCGCCCGCGATCCCCACGACGAAATCCTCGATGAACATCGCGACGTGGCCGCGGCCCTGCAGGAGTGTCTCGACAACGTCATGCTGCATGTGTGCGGGCATTTCGCACGCGCAACGAACCTGCGCCATCTGGCGATGGCGGGCGGGGTTGCGCTGAACTGTACGGCGAACGGCAAGCTGCTGAAGTCGGGCTTATTCGACGAGATTTACATTCAGCCGGCGGCCGGAGACGATGGATCGGCCCTGGGAGCCGCGCTGCAACGCGCGGCGGAAAACGGGGATATCCGCAACCAGCGATTTGTCACTCCCTATCTTGGCCCGGCTTATTCGGCCGGCGACATGGCGGAAGCACTGGAGGAGTTCAAGGATCGCATAGAGTTCACACCGCAGAGAGACTTCGCCGCCACCCGCGAGCTCGCCGCAAATCTGATCGCGAAAGGACACGTGATCGCGTGGTATCGCGGCGCCATGGAATACGGTCCCCGCGCCCTTGGACATCGCAGCATCCTGGCCGACCCCGGGCGGCCCGAGATGCGCGACCGCATCAATGCCATGGTGAAGCTTCGCGAGGGCTTCCGGCCGTTTGCTCCGGCCGTCTCGCTCGAGCAGGTCGATCTGTGGTTCGACGTGCCTCCGCGGACCGAGCTTCCGTACATGACGATGATTGTCGACGTGCGAAGGGAGTTCGCGGACCTGCTTCCCGCCATTACGCACGTCAACCGTTCGGCCCGCGTCCAGACGGTTTCGGAGGCCGATGACCCGGAATTCCATTCCCTATTGCAGGCAGTTGGACGCGAAACCGGCCGCGAAATGGTGTTGAACACCAGCTTCAACGTGAAGGGGCAGCCGATCGTAAATACTCCCCGCGAGGCCCTCTACACGTTTTTGGCAACCGGGATCGAATATCTTTTTCTAGGGGACGTCGCGATCAGCCGCCGCACCGAGCCCACGGATGCCGATCGCCGGATTCTCGAAACCAGTCTGGTGTCGGTAAGCTGAAGGCTGTAGGTAACCGCTAAAATCCTGGCACTTCAATTGCTCCCAAGGTACCAAAGGGCGGCGTCTATACTCATATGCGGCCAGTTAAAATCTTGGTGGTAGAAGACAACGACGCCGACACTTATTATTTGAAGTTGGTGCTGGACCGCATGGGTGTAATTTATTCGATGTCCGTGCTGGGTGATGGGGAAAGCGCTGTGAGCTTTCTTCTGAAGCGGGGCGAGTTCTCGAAGGCGTTCAACCCGGATTTAATTTTCCTGGACCTCAATCTGCCTAAACTATCGGGCGTCGAGGTCCTCGAAGCGCTTCCCCCTTTCCGGCGGTTCCCGATCTGCATCCTCACAGGCTCAGCCATGGAGAGGGACAAGCTTAAAAAGAAATTCGGAATCCGGCGCATCGCGTATGTGGTGAAACCGGTTACCCGTGAAATGATTCTGAATTGTTTCCGCTGTTACGATCACCTCGCTCCTCTTGCCGAGCAAATCACAGTCGGCAATTCCGGTCGGGACACCAGCACCGCGAGCTTCGGCCACTAGCTCGTTTCTTTCGAAATGGGAACGGCGACAGTCGATCCAGGGTGCCGCCTGTTCCCATTCGGGCGATCTCCCCTCAACGGCTTGAACGGGGACCCCGCGTATTCGGCGTGGATTCGGATTCCTCCTCTTCGCTCGAAGATTCCGCCATTACCTTGCTCGCGATCTCGGTGAGTTTCTGGTCGGCTTCTTTTTCTTCTTCCAGAGTTTCCTCGAGCAGCGCCGCCACATCCTCAAGGCCCAATTCCTCCGCCCAGGTTTTCAAGGTTCCGTACCCGGCGATCTCGTAGTGCTCCACTTTTTGCGCGGCGCAAATGATGGCGGAATCGGCGAGCGCACTCTCTTCCTTCGCGTCGATGCGCTCCTGAGCCTCACTGATGAGGCCTTTCATGGCCGCGCAGGACTTGGCTTTAGGCTTCTGCTTGAGCATCTCGAAGGCTCGTTCCATCCTCTCGACGTGACCCTTGGTCTGCTCCAGGTGCTCGCCGAACGCCTGACTGAGTTCCTCGCTTGCGGCCGCCTTCACCATTTTGGGAAGCGCTTTTACCAGTTGCTTCTCGGCGTCGTACAGATCCTGCATCTCCTTTACGAGAAGTTCCTGCATCGTCTCCTGCATTGTCTCCGTCATGAAATACCTCTTTCCAGTTTGATTGCGGACGCCTTTTAGATCCGAGGTTCAGGAAAGCGTTTCAGCACTTCCCGCAGCCAAAAAACGGAACGTCCCGCGGCCTGGCGCTTAGGAAAAAAATGCGGACCTCCTGAAAACCGCGGTAAATATTCGTGGTCGTCGGCCGCGAAAGTTTTGGAACATGACATGCAACAGCCTCGTCCAATGCATCCATCCACATATCCCTCAGGCGGGACCCGCACTCCCTGTGTGAACGGGCCCACCCCAGCCTGGATGGGGGTGTATCCAACGCCTCCGCGAGAAGACGAAAGCCTGATCGCCTCCGCCCTGGGGGGTGAAAGCCAGGCGTTCGCCGAACTCGTGACGCCGCACCTCAATTCCTTGACACGCTTTGCGTGCATGCGGCTGCGCAACGCCTCGGAGGCGGAAGACGCCGTGCAGCAGGCGGTCCTGCACGCTTTTTGCGCGCTTCCCCAGTTCCGGCGTGAGGCTAGCTTCAAAACCTGGTTGAGCCGGATCGCCTTCCATGAAGTGATCCACATGCGCCGCGGGAAAGCGTCCGCGGCGGTGGCACCTCTGCACCAAACCTGTGTGGAAAAACTAGCGGATCCTTCCCGGACGCCCGATATGCTCCTTCAGCGGAGACAAGAGGTGGACCGTTTACATCGAGCCTTGGTGCGTCTGCCCGAAAAGTATCGAGTGATTGTCCAATTGCGCGATTTGCAAGAACTTAGCATCGCCGCAACGGCCCGCTCTTTGTCTTTGACGGTGGCCACCGTGAAAACCCGGCACCACCGTGCCCGCAAGCTCTTGTTCCGTACTCTCAGCACCAAATAGCCGTCCGCTCTTCGCAAGCGGAATTGTAAATGGAGGAATGAAATGCACTTAGGCTTTGACCAGAGGCACCACTGGGGTGTGATTTTAGCGGGAGGTGAAGGGGCACGTCTGAGAACCTTGACGCGCTTCGTCTCGGGAGAGGATACGCCTAAGCAGTTTTGTCCCTTACTCGGAGGGCAGACGCTGCTCGCGCACACGCGCCAGCGAATCGCGCGCCGCATTGCAGGGGATCGCACGGTGTACGTACTCCTGAACTCGCATGAGCGCTTTTTTAGCAGGGAATTACAGAAGGTATCCTCCGCCCGCCTGCTGATTCAGCCCGCGAACCGGGGGACCCTCCCCGCGATTCTGGCAAGTTTGGTCACCATCATTCGCGAGGACCCGAATGCGGTCGTCGGATTTTTCCCCTCCGATCACTACTACGCCGACGAGGGTAAGTTCATCGCTGGCACCGAATTAGCCTTTGCCGCGGCGGCGAATAATCCGGACCGGGTTATCCTCCTTGGCGTAGCCGCCAGACACGCGGAAACCGATTATGGCTGGATCGAAGCTGAACCCGCGCTTGCGACTTCGGCGCTTGCCTCCGGCGGAATCCTAGGCGTAAAACGGTTCTGGGAGAAGCCTACCCCGTTAATGGCCGAGGATTTGCTTGAAAGAGGCTGTGTATGGAATACATTCGTGATGATCGGCGGGGCGCGGGCGTTCTTGGAACTGATTCAATCGAGCGCTCCGGACGCGTATCAGGCGTTTGCGCCGTTCACCGGCAATGAGGGCGGCCGCGAGTGGAATCAGTCTGATTTGAACGCGGTTTATGAGGGACTTCCGTCGGCGGATTTCTCGCACGCTGTGTTGTCGGGCAACCCCGAACGGCTGGGCGTGTGGTGTCTGGGAGACGTGGGGTGGAGCGATTTGGGAGATCCACGTCGCGTCGTTTCAACGCTTTCGGAGACCGGCGCGGCGAACGAGTGGATGACGTTGTGGCAGCAGCAGAAGACGGCTGTGGCTGCGGGATGAAGCCAGACGGTACGTTTTTTCTCGCAACCACAAGTTCGCAACATCAGTTCTTCGCAGTGTTGTGGTCCGCACCACCGGTTTTTCGCAAACCCAGTATTTCGCAGCTTTAGCAACACCCAGATCTCGAACCAGTGATCAGTCGCAAATCCGGTCGGTACCTCACACCGGGCGCAACGGAAGAGTCGCTTTCACCGCGAGCTGGCCGCGACTGTGACCCGGACGAATGCAAGAAAAGGAGGAAGTTCTTACAGTGCACTGCACAATATGCAGTAACATGTGGGCTCTGCGCGGACAGCACATCATGCTGAAGCCCGCCCCCGCAAAGGAGTTTCGCGGGAGATTTGGCATGTTGAGATTTGCTAAGTTAGGGATGACACCTGGGCTTTCCCGAGGTGCGTTTTGACGCCGCCTACGGTACCTATGTTCCAGCCCGCGTCTTATCAGATCGGGGATACGCAGCGCGAGCCGGTCTCCGTCGCCTCGACAGCGGCGCGCGTGCTCGTGGTGGACGATGACCCCCGGGAGCGCCAGGACCTTGCGAAGATCCTTTCGAGCCTGGGCTACGTGGCCGAGATGGCCCAGGACGGGGAAGAAGCGCTCGAAAAGCTGGGAGCGGCGCCCGTTGACGCGATCGTAACAGATTTGATGATGCCGCGGATGGACGGCTATACGCTTCTGAAGACCCTGCTCGCGCGGGGCGATCTTACACCCGCGGTGGTATTGACGGGTCTCGGCAGTATCCGCGAAGCGATGGCGATCGTGCACGATTTGCGGGCTTTTTGGTTCCTTGAGAAGCCGGCTCAGAAGGCCGTGCTTGCGCCCTTACTGGAGCGGGCCATCCGGCAGAAGAAGCTTATGGCGGAGACCGAGCGGCTCCAGCGCCAGTTGAGTCTCCAGGGCTGCATGGCGGACATGGTCGGGACCTCGGAAGCCATGATGCACGTTTTCTCCCTGATTCATCAGGTCGCGCCCAAGACGGCGTCGGTTCTGATCAGCGGCGAGAGCGGCACGGGGAAGGAGAGAGCGGCCAACGCCATTCACCGGTTGAGCCCGAGAGCGGGCGGGCCCTTCATCGCGATCAACTGCGCGGCCATTCCTGAAAGCCTGATCGAAAGCGAGTTGTTCGGCCACGAAAAAGGAGCCTTCACCGGGGCGATCGGCCGCCAATCGGGCTGCTTTGAACACGCGAACGGCGGCACATTGTTTCTCGACGAGATCGCGGAGATGCCGATGCCCATGCAAGCGAAGCTCCTGCGGGTACTCGAGGAGTCCAAGGTGCGCCGGCTCGGCGGCCACGGCGAGATCCCAGTGGACGTGAGAGTTCTCGCGGCCACCAACCGTCCGCTGGATGAGGCTCTCGAGAAGAAACAATTGCGAGAAGATTTGTACTATCGGCTGAACGTTTTCAACATACTCTTGCCCCCTTTGCGTCACCGGAAGGAAGATATTCCCGCTATCTCGGAAGCTTTAATCCGTGTTCTGAACCAGCGCAACGATTGCCGCGTGACGCACCTCGATGCGGAGGCGCTGGGGATGCTCATGAGCTATCCCTGGCCCGGCAATATTCGCGAACTGCGGAACGTTTTGGAGCGGGCCGTAATTATTGCGCGAGAAGGCGCGCTTTTCGGGCGTCATTTTCCGCCCGGTTTCAATCTTCCGAAGAGGCCGCCTACGGCGATGGCCGCCCCGCCTCCCGGTCCGCCGTCGCTTACGTTCGAGCCCGGAAAGCCGCTCCATGAAATGGAAGAAGCTTATATCCGGCTCACGCTAAGCCATACAAATAATAATCGGATCCGAACGGCAGAAATCCTAGGAATTAGCCTTAGAACTTTGTATAAAAGACTCGCGGAAATCGCGAAGGCGGACGGCAAGGTGTCCGGCGCGCGCGCCGCGTCCACGGCCGGTACGGAAAGCTGATGCAGGGTGGTGATACGGGTGCAGGAAGGATCGGTATGAACGGGGTACCGTTTAACATTATTCTGGTCGAAGACGCGGAGCCGGATGTACTCTTGGTCCGCGAGGCCCTGGAACAATCGGGCCTTGATTTTGAGCTCTTGGTCTTTGACGACGGCGAACAAGGAGTCGACTTCGTCGATAGCATGGATCGGGACTCTTCGCGAGCCCGCCCGCACCTGTTTCTGCTGGATCTCAACCTGCCTAAGAAAACCGGCGGTCAAATCCTCGAGAGAGTCCGGCAAAGTCCTACCTGCGGGCAGATTCCCGTGGTCATTTTGACTTCATCCGATTCGCATCGGGATAAGGCCCAGGCAGCGCAGTTGAATGCGACCGGCTATTTTCGCAAGCCTTCGCGCCTGGATGAGTTCATGAAGCTTGGGCCCTATATTCGGAATCTGTTAACCGGGCAAAGTGAAACGCAAGGTGGTCCCCTCGCCCGCGCTTGACTCGGCCCAGATTTTTCCACCTAATTGTTCCACAACGGTCCGTGCGAGAGGCAATCCGAGCCCGCTGCCGGGATACCGTTTGCCGTGCAGGCGCTCAAAGTGCCGGAAAATCCGTTCTTTATAAACCGGATCAAAGCCCTGCCCGTTATCCTGTACTGAAAAGACCCATTCCGGTGCCTCGCGAGCGACCCCCACGTGAATGCGGAGCGGCCGCTCGCTGCGGAATTTGCACGCATTTGCGATTAATGCGCGAAAAACGGCCGCGAGCGCGACGGCGTCGGTGACGATCGTGGGCAGCGGGTCGTGCGTCAACAATGCCCCGCCGGTGCTCAATTCGCTGAAAAATTCCTTCTGTACCTCGGTCAGAACGCTTTCCGCGTCCGTCTCGTGGAGATGTAAATCATCGACCGCGGCATAGCAGAACTCCGAAAGATCGCGAATCAGCCCTTCCATCCGATTCAGGCCGTCCTCGACGTACCGTGCGCCCCGGGCGGCCTCGCTATCGTCGTCCTCGGCTCCCGCGCCGTCACCGGTCAACAATTGCGCCCCGAGACGGATGGAACGCAGCGGCTCCCGGAGGTCGTGGACGGCCATGGCAATAAAATCCCGGATCCATTCATTTTCCGAAGCTGTCTGAGGGGCGACGCCTTGTCCGTTGGTCTTCATAGAGAAAAAAACAACTCCGTTCGAGAGTTAAGGAGCTTTCGCGCGCTATCCTTCCGCGGCCGTGGACAATCCCGCTTCGTGAGCGTCGGGAATTGTGAAATAGAAGGTGGATCCTTCGCCGGGAGCCGATTCCACCCAGATCTGGCCGCCATAGCTTTTTACAATCCGCTCACAAATGGCGAGGCCGATTCCCGTTCCCGGAAACTCGCTGCCCTGGAGGCGCTTGAAAATACCGAAAATCTGCTGCGTGTATTCGGGCTTGATGCCGATTCCATTGTCGCGCACCGAGAAGAGCCATTCGTGCGCCCGGCGCTCCGCGCTCACATGGACGCGCGGCGATTCGTCGCGGCGATACTTGAGCGCGTTGCCAATCAGGTTCTGGAGGAGCTGAACCAGGCGGATTTCGTGGGCGTGAACCGTGGGAAGACCGGTCCAGGTCACCAGGGCGGCGTTCTGATCGATGCTCGCCTTAAGGTTCAGCAGAGCTTTCCGCAGCGCGTCGGAAAAAACGACCGCGCCGGCCGGACCCTCGCCCGCGGAGCCGACCTGCGAGTACGCGAGCAGATCCATCAACAGCGACTCCATCCGGTGCGCGCCGCTCACCACATAAGAAATGTATTGATCGGCCTGCGCGTCGAGGTTGCCGCCGTATTTTTTCTGGAGGATCTGGCTGTAGAGGGCGACCACCCGCAACGGCTCCTGCAAATCGTGGCTGGCCGCGTAGGCGAACTGGTTCAGGTCATCGTTGGATTTCCGCAACGCCTCGTTGGACCGCACGAGCTCCGCGGTGCGCGCCGAGACGCGCTGTTCGAGACTCGCGTTCAATTCCCGAATCTCCTGATCCGCCTTTTTACGAGCGGTCACATCGCGGATTGCGGCCGTGACGAGCAAGCCTTCATCCGTGTCCAGCGGGCTCAGGCTGATCTCAACCGGGAATTCGGTCCCATCCTTGCGCGTCCCGTGCAATTCCAGTCCGGTTCCGATCGCGCGGCTTCTGGGGGCCGGAAACGAACCGTTCCCGAAATGACCCTCGCGCAGGGAATCCGGGACCAGGAGGCTCATCGACTTACCGAGCAATTCCTGGCGCCGGTAGCCAAAAACCTTCTCCACCTGCGCATTCACCAGAACGATGTTTCCCGCGCCGTCGACGACCGCCATCGCGTCCGGGGCGGCCTCAAGAAGGGAGCGGAATTTCAGTTCCGCCCTGCCCAGGACCTCGGCCTGCCGTTGGAGCAAAGCCGTGTTCCGGCTCAGTTCGACGAAAACGCGAACCTTGGAGCGGAGGATCTCGGGAACAATCGGTTTGAACAAAAAATCCACCGCTCCCAGATCGTATCCGCGGAAAAGCTGCTCGTCGCTCTTATAGCCGGTGAGAAACAGAATGGGAGTGTGACGGGAGCGCTTGCGCGAGCGGATCAATTCCGCCGTCTGAAAACCATCCATGTCCGGCATCTTCACATCCAGAAGGACGGCCGCGAAGTCGTCTTCGAGAAGGTGGCGCAGCGCCTGCATCCCGGAGTGGGCCAGCACCAGATCCTGTCCCAGGCCTTCGAGCGCCGCTTCGAGCGAGATAAGATTCTCCGGCGTATCGTCTACGAGAAGGATCTTGGCTCTCTCCGGGGCGTGTTGTCCCGGAATCGCTGGACTGTCCGTTGGCACTGAAACATCCACCATTTTATTACGCTTGCCGGTCACACGCTCGGCGCGGCCATATGGCTTTCGTAGTGGTCCTTACCCATCGAGACGCGCAGAACGGAGAACAGCTGCTCCACGTCGACGGGCTTTGTGATGTAGTCGGACGCGCCGGCCTCCAGGCACTTGGCGCGATCTCCCTTCATCGCCTTGGCGGTGAGCGCGACGATGGGAAGCGTGCGGAACTGGGGAATGCGCCGGATGGCGGCCATCGTATCGTAGCCGTCCATTTCCGGCATCATGATGTCCATCAGGACCAGGTCGATGTCCGGGCGGCTTTGCAGGAGCTCGATTCCGGCGCGTCCGTTTTCCGCGTGGGCCACGCGGATATTATGCTCTTCGAGCAAGCTGGTGAGCGCGAAAATATTCCGCACATCGTCGTCCACCACCAGGATGGTTTTTCCGACGAGCGTGGGATCGGCGCGGCGCAGTTGTTCGAGCAGCTCGCACTGTTCCGGAGTGAGATCGCTTTCGGCGCGATGCAGCAGTAACACGGTATCGTCGAGAACCTGCTCCTGGGAATGCGCGCACTTCACGACGCTGACGCGGGTCGCGTGCGCCAGATCCTGCGACTCCTCGGGCCCGAGCAGGCGCGCCGTGCGCAGAATGATGGGCGGCACGTGCGGACTCAGATGGCTTTGGATTTCCTCGACCAGTTGCAGCGCGCCGATATCCTCCATTCTCAGATCGATCACGATCCCGTCCAGGTATTGCTGCTTGACCACGGCAAGCGCTTCGCCGGCGGTCTGCACTTCGATCAGCTCCATGTCCGGTCCGGCGATCAGCGAGGCCAGATTGTACCGCTCCATAGGGTCGGGACAAACGATCAATAGCTTCTTCTTGCGCTTCTGCGTGGACTTTTCGATCGCTCCGAACGCTTCGACAAGCGAGTCCTTCGCGACCGCTTTTTCCAGATAGCTCATCGCGCCCAGGGCGAGTCCCCGGCGGCGATTTTCATCCCCGGAAATGATGTGCACGGGAATGTGGCGCGTAAGCGGGATCGTGCTTCAGGCGATCGAGAATGGTCCAGCCGGCCACATCGGGAAGCGTGATATCCAGCGTAATCGCGCCCGGCTGGAACTCGCGTGCCAGCGACATGGCGCTGCTGCCGCGCAATGCCACCAGCGCCTTCAGACTGGTGGTCGTGCGCCAGATCCACCAGAATCCGTGCGAAGGTGATGTCGTCTTCAACGATGAGCAGCACCGAATCGCCCGGCTGGATCAGATTGCGATCGTCGTCGAGGACCAGCTCCTCGGTGAGCTCCTGATGCTCCAGGGGCGAGGACAGGATCAGGTCCACTTCGTCGGCCTGCGGCTCGCCGGCCTCCCGGTCCAGCTGCACGGGAGTAATTTTCAGAGCTTCGCTCTTGGGCATCTGCGCGGGCGTGACGTAGGCCTGCGGCAAATACAGAGTGAACGTGCTGCCCACGCCGGGTGCGCTCTGCAAGCGGATCTCACCGCCCAGCAGCCGCGCCAATTCGCGGCTGATCGAAAGACCGAGCCCCGTGCCGCCGTATTTACGGCTGGTGGTGCCGTCGGCCTGCTGGAACGCTTCGAAGATGATGCGTTGCTTGTCGGCTTGAATGCCGATTCCGCTATCGATCACGGAGAACGCGATGACCGATTTCGCACGGGAAAGAATCGCGTGTCCCAGACTCCATCCGCCATTCGCTTTGTCGATGGTGAGCCGCACCGAGCCGTGCTCGGTGAACTTCAACGCGTTCGAGAGCAGATTCTTCAGCACCTGCTGGAGGCGCTTTGCGTCGGTGTGCATGATCTCGTTCACCACCGACCCGCCGAGCTCGATATCGAAATCGAGTCCTTTGCCCTCGGCCACATGGCGGAACGTCTTCGAGCAGTAGTCCTGCAGTTCGGTGAAGCGCACGCCTCCGATATCGACGATCCATCTTCCCCGACTCGATCTTGCTGAGGTCCAGAATGTCGCTGATCAGGGCCAGCAGGTCAGTCCCGGAGGTGTGAATCGTTTCCGCGAATTTCACCTGCTTGGTCGTCAGATTCTTGATCCGAGTTCTCCGACAGCATGCGCGCGAGAATCAGCAGATTGTTCAGCGGCGTGCGCAGTTCGTGGCTCATGTTGGCCAGAAACTCGCTCTTGTACTTCGAGGTGAGCGACAGCTGCTCGGCCTTTTCTTCGAGTGCCTTCTTGGCCTGCTCCACTTCCTGGTTCTTGGTTTCCACCTCGGTCTTCTGTTCGGCGAGCAGTTGCGCTTTCTCCTGCAACTCGGCGTTGGTGGTGCTGAAGCTGCAACTGCTGGCTGCTGGAGCTCCTCCGCCAGGGCCTGGCTTTGTTGCAGGAGTTGCTCCGTCCGCATGGTCGCGGCGATGGTGTTCAGCACGATGCCGATCGACTGCGTCAGCTGGTCGAGGAAAGCGAGGTGGACGTCGCTGAAGTGGCCGAAGGAGGCGAGTTCAATGGCGGCCTTCACGTCGCCTTCGAACAGCACCGGCAGCACCACGATGCTCACCGGAGTGCTGCCCCCGAGGCTGGAGTTGATTTGTACGTAATCGCCCAGGCACATCCGTGACCAGGATGCGCTCCTTCTCTTTGGCGCACTGGCCGACCAGTCCCTGGCCGAACCGGAAACGCTTCGGCACATCGTCTTCCTTGCCGATCGCGTACCCGGTCAGGAGCGATAGCACCGGAGTTTCATCCACGGTGTCGGCGATATAAAACGTTCCGTGCTGCGCGCCGATCAGCGGCGTCAGCTCGGAAAGCAGCAGCTGCGCGACGGTGAGCAGATCGCGCTGGCCTTGCATCATCCCGGTGAACTTCGCGATGTTGGTCTTCAGCCAGTCCTGTTCGTTGTTCTTGCGCGTGGTGGCAGCGAGATTGACGATCATCTCGTTGATGTTGTCCTTCAGCGCCGCGACCTCGCCCTGCGCTTCGACGGCGATCGAGCGCGTCAGATCGCCTTTGGTAACGGCCGTGGCGACTTCTGCGATCGCGCGAACCTGCGTCGTAAGATTGGCCGCGAGCTGATTCACGTTGTCCGTCAAATCGCGCCAGATACCGGCCGCGCCGGGAACGCGCGCCTGGCCGCCGAGTTTTCCTTCGATGCCGACTTCGCGGGCCACGGTCGTCACCTGATCGGCAAACGTGGCGAGCGTGTCGATCATGCCGTTGATCGTATCGGCCAGCTCCGCGATTTCGCCTTTCGTTTCCAGAATCAGTTTGCGCTTCAAATCGCCGTTGGCCACCGCGGTCACTACCTTGGCGATGCCGCGCACCTGCGTGGTGAGGTTCGCGGCCATGAAGTTCACGTTGTCGGTCAGATCTTTCCAGGTTCCGGCGACGCCCTTCACTTCCGCCTGGCCGCCCAGCTTGCCGTCGGTGCCGACTTCGCGAGCCACGCGCGTCACTTCGCTCGCGAAGGAATTCAACTGATCCACCATCGTATTGATGGTGTCCTTCAGCTCCAGAATTTCGCCTTGCACATCGACGGTGATTTTGCGCGAAAGATTTCCATTGGCGACGGCCGTGGTCACCTGCGCGATGTTACGGACCTGCGCGGTCAGATTTCCGGCCATGGAGTTCACGCTGTCGGTCAGATCTTTCCACGTGCCAGCCACGCCGCGTACGTCGGCCTGCCCGCCGAGCTTGCCTTCGGTGCCGACTTCGCGCGCCACGCGTGTCACTTCCGACGCGAAGGAGCTGAGCTGATCCACCATCGTATTGATGGTGTTCTTCAGCTCCAGAATTTCGCCGCGCACGTCCACCGTGATCTTGCGCGACAGGTCGCCGCTGCGCCACCGCCGTGGTGACTTCGGCGATGTTGCGGACCTGGTTGGTCAGGTTGCCGGCCATGAAGTTCACGTTGTCCGTGAGATCCTTCCAGGTCCCCGCGACGCCCTTCACTTCCGCCTGGCCGCCGAGCTTGCCTTCGGTACCGACCTCGCGCGCCACGCGCGTGACTTCGGAAGCGAACGAGCTGAGCTGATCCACCATCGTATTGATGGTGTTCTTCAGCTCCAGAATTTCGCCGCGCGCGTCGACCGTGATCTTCGTGGTTAAATCGCCGCGCGCCACGGCCGTGGTGACGCCCGCGATGTTGCGGACCTGATTGGTCAGGTTGCTCGCCATGTAATTGACGCTATCGGTCAGATCCTTCCAGGTGCCGGCCACGCCGCGCACATCGGCCTGTCCGCCCAGCTTTCCTTCGGTGCCCACCTCGCGCGCCACGCGCGTCACTTCGCTGGCGAACGCGTTGAGCTGATCCACCATGGTGTTGATGGTGTTCTTCAGCTCCAGAATTTCGCCGCGCGCGTCGACGGTGATTTTGGTCGAAAGATCGCCTTTCGCCACGCCGGTGGTCACCTGCGCGATGTTGCGGACCTGCGACGTGAGGTTCCCGGCCATGAAGTTGACGCTGTCGGTAAGATCCTTCCACACGCCGCCGACGCCCTTCACCTCGGCCTGACCGCCGAGCTTGCCCTCGGTTCCCACCTCGCGCGCCACGCGCGTGACTTCGCCCGCGAACGCGTTGAGCTGATCGACCATGGTGTTGATCGTATTCTTCAGCTCCAGAATTTCGCCGCGCACGTCTACCGTGATCTTGCGCGATAGATCTCCTTTCGCGACCGCCGTGGTGACCTCGGCGATGTTGCGGACCTGGCTCGTCAGGTTGCTGGCCATGGAATTGACGGAATCAGTCAGATCCTTCCATGTTCCTGCCACGTCGTGGACGTCCGCCTGGCCGCCGAGTTTGCCTTCGGTGCCGACTTCGCGCGCCACGCGCGTGACTTCGCCGGCGAACGCGTTGAGCTGGTCGACCATGGTGTTGATCGTATTTTTCAGCTCCAGAATTTCGCCGCGCGCGTCGACGGTGATCTTCGTGGAGAGATCGCCTTTCGCCACGGCCGTCGTCACCTGCGCGATGTTGCGGACCTGGGAGGTCAGATTGCCAGCCATGAAGTTCACGCTGTCGGTGAGATCTTTCCACACGCCGCCGACACCCTTCACCTCGGCCTGACCGCCGAGCTTGCCCTCGGTTCCGACCTCGCGCGCCACGCGCGTGACTTCTCCCGCGAACGCGTTGAGCTGATCCACCATCGTGTTGATGGTGTTTTTCAACTCCAGAATTTCGCCGCGCACGTCGACCGTGATTTTGCGCGACAAATCGCCGGTTGCGACGGCGGTGGTGACTTCGGCGATGTTGCGAACCTGCGCCGTGAGGTTTCCGGCCATCGAGTTCACGGAATCCGTCAGATCCTTCCACACGCCGCCGACGCCCTTCACTTGCGCCTGCCCGCCGAGCTTCCCGTCGGTGCCGACTTCGCGCGCGACGCGCGTGACTTCGCTGGCGAAGGAATTGAGCTGATCCACCATCGTGTTGATGGTGTTCTTCAGCGCGAGAATCTCGCCTTGCACGTCGACGGTAATTTTCGTCGAGAGATCGCCCTGCGCCACGGCCGTCGTGACTTCGGCGATGTTGCGAACCTGGTTGGTGAGATTGCCGGCCATGGAATTGACCGAGTCGGTCAGATCTTTCCACACGCCGCCGACGCCCTTTACCTGGGCCTGCCCGCCGAGTTTGCCCTCCGTTCCCACTTCGCGCGCAACGCGCGTCACTTCGCTCGCGAAGGAATTGAGCTGATCCACCATGGTGTTGATGGTGTTTTTCAGCTCCAGAATTTCGCCGCGCGCGTCCACGGTAATCTTGGTCGACAAATCGCCCTTGGCCACGCCCGTGGTCACCTGGGCGATGTTACGGACCTGAGAAGTAAGGTTGCCCGCCATGAAATTGACGCTGTCCGTAAGATCGCGCCACGTTCCGGCAACGCCTTCGACCTTCGCCTGTCCACCAAGTTTGCCTTCCGTGCCGACTTCACGCGCCACGCGCGTTACTTCGGAGGCGAACGAACTGAGCTGATCCACCATGGTGTTGATGGTGTTTTTCAGCTCCAGAATTTCGCCGCGAACCGTCACCGTGATCTTGCGAGAAAGGTCGCCTTTGGCGACGGCTGTTGTGACCTCAGCGATGTTACGAACCTGAGCCGTCAGGTTTCCGGCCATCGAGTTGACCGAGTCGGTCAAATCTTTCCAGGTTCCGCCGACTCCGGGAACGTCCGCTTCGCCGCCGAGCAGCCCTTCGGTTCCGACTTCGCGCGCCACGCGCGTGACTTCCGCCGCGAACGAGCTGAGCTGGTCCACCATGGTGTTGATCGTGTTCTTGAGCTGGAGAATTTCACCGCGCGCGTCGACCGTGATGCGCGTTGAGAGATCGCCCTTGGCCACGGCCGTGGTGACTTCCGCGATGTTGCGGACCTGATTGGTCAAATTACCGGCCATCGAATTGACGGAGTCCGTCAGATCTTTCCACACGCCCGCGACACCTCTCACCTCCGCCTGCCCGCCAAGACGTCCGTCGGTGCCGACCTCGCGCGCAACGCGCGTCACTTCCGCGGCGAAGGAGCTGAGCTGATCGACCATGGTATTGATCGTGTTCTTGAGCTCCAGAATTTCTCCGCGCGCATCGACCGTGATGCGGGTTGTCAGGTCGCCTTTGGCGACGGCGGTGGTGACTCCCGCGATGTTGCGAACCTGATTGGTCAGGTTGCTCGCCATGGAGTTCACGCTTTCGGTCAGATCTTTCCACGTTCCGGCCACGCCGGTCACCACCGCTTGTCCGCCCAGTTTCCCTTCCGTCCCCACTTCGCGGGCCACGCGCGTCGCTTCCGAGGCAAAGGAATTGAGCTGATCGACCATGGTGTTCACCACGCGCGCCGTGTGCAGAAACTCCCCGCGCAACGGACGCCCGTCGACATCGAGCGACATCGTTTGGGAGAGATCTCCTTTGGCAACCGCGCCAATGACGCGCGCGACCTCCGTCGATGGCTGCACCAGGTCCCCGATCAGGCTATTGACCGAGTCGATGCAGGCCGCCCACCCTCCGGTCGCGGACCCGATGGAGGCGCGCTGCGCGATTTTCCCCTCTTTGCCGACCGAACGGCTGATCGCGTCGAGGGCCGTTGTCATCCTCTCGTTGAGCTCAAGGATGTCGTTCAGGGCGTCCGCAATCTTGCCGTCCATGCCGACCAGGTTTACCGGCATGCGGACTGAAAAATTGCCGCCCTTGAAAGCTACCAAGGTCTCGAGGAGCCCCGTTTCCTGACTTTTTTCCGGCTTCGAAACTTTTACGGTGGTCTTCCCGTTGTGCGTCGCTGGCATTCTGATCTCCCGTTTCCTCAATTTCTTCAACGTTTTGGCAACACGCCCTGAACCCTCAATAGAGGCTTCCAGGGAGGAATAGGTTACAAAATATGCCGCAATCACCGAATCGGTTGAAGGAATGAACCTGGAATTGCTCGGGTCCCTGGACCGGCGTCCGGAGCGGGGGCAGGGTACTGGTACTCGCGAACCTATCGGATCACGGTGACGGTGATAGACCGGGGATTTACGGTCGCCCCGCCTACTGTCCAGACTTCGTTCGTGGTGCCGAGATTTGCTCCATTCGCGGTGCCGGCGGTCGCGAAACTGCCGGTGTCGTCGGTATATCCGACAACGCCGGACCATTGCCCGACCGAGACCATCACCTGCGCGCGAGGGATGCCTCCGACGATGCCGATCGCCCATCCCTCTCCCACTGTCCAGGTCGAATTGTTTCCCGTCGACGTGTTCCCGATCGCCATATAAGGCGCGGCCGAGTATTCATAGGCGCCAATGTCGTTTTGCGGGCGAGCCAGTCCGTTGAAATCGGCGGAAACCGCACCCAATCCGATGCCCGCGCCGATCGCCGGCGAATCCGCCTGCAAGTGAAAATCGAGGGGCGCCGATGCGGCGTTCACGAAGACGGGATCTGCGTTCTCGGTGGCGTTCACCGCGCATCCGCTTTGATCCGACACGACGTCGTACGCCCCAAACACGATGTTGTTGCTGATCGTGCACCCATTGAGCGTGGAAGCAAATCGATTGACGGCGAAGTTGATCGGATTGTAGAAAATATTGTTCTCAATGGTGAGGTTGGATTGCGTGTTCCACAACATAATCTGACCGGATTGTCCTCCGCCTTCCTGGAAGGCGAAGGTATTGTTCGCGATCAAGACGTTGCTCAGCCCGTCGGCCGCCTGGATCGCCCACCCGTGCGGAATATTGTAGAAAACGTTGTTGGTCACGGTGAAGTTATACCCGTGCAGGTACAGGCCGTGGTCGAGTTGGTTTACGTTGGTTCGCCCGATGTCGTGAAAGATGTTGCCGTCTATGGTGAAGTCGTGGCAATTCGGGTTGACGTAGATGCCGTCCAATCCGGTGGTGGCCGATGAGGAGCGGTTCGCGATGTATTCGATCCGATTGCCCTGGAGGATGATGTGATGGGCGCTGTCGTTGCTATGAATGCCCTCCTTGTAGCCCCCGGTGATCACGAAATTCCGAATGACAACGTAGGAGGCGTTGTAAAGATTGAGGTACGCATCGCACGTCATCTGGCAGTCGAGCACCGCTCCCCATTGATTGGCGGCCGTAATGGTGATGGGCGCTCCCGAAGTTCCGGAATTGTAAAGAGTCACCGGCGTTGCCTCGCCGGAAGATCCGTCACCACCGGTCACGGCTCCCTCGGGACCGTACGTTCCGTCAAAGACGACGATTGTATCTCCAGCGAATGCGTGATTCACCGCCTGTTGAAGGGTGCGGAACGCCGCGACGTCCGTGCCCGGATTGCCGTCGTTGCCGTTCGTGGATACGTAGTAAGTGGCGGCGCTCAATCGGCCGGCGAGCGGCACAAAAGCGATCGATAGAAGCACCGGTAGCGCGAGGAAACGAGGCCCGCGCACACATCTGCCGACCGGCATTCTTGAAGCTCTGAAATTCAAAACCACACCTCCGTTGTTGGCTCGCGAGATGGCGGTCGCTCGAAATGGGTAGGGATGGAGTATCTACTACCGGAAAAAAACTTTAAAGGTACAACGCTTGAGGCTTATCAGCGGGACTGCCTACTGCAGAACTACCTTGAAGGGAACAGCGACTACCAAACTGCTTTCTACGTCACTCAGCCATCTTAGGGATCGGAGAGGTTTTCGCCTATTCGGAACGGACCTTACCCGGATCTCCTATTAGCCCTACGAGGGAAAGCGTGGGCAAGCCGTCCGGACGTCTTTCAAGCCGCGCAAAATGGCTTTCATCTGTTTACGAATCAGTCATTTAGGAGGAACGTTCGAGCGGGTTTTTTCACGCCGATCGGCGCCCTTGGCTATAATGGCGCGTATGGATCAGGCGGTGCTGGACGAACTCGATTCCCTAGGCTGGTGGTATCAGCATTTCCAGCTACCAAACGGCCTATGGACTGGCGATGGTCGTGAGCCCGCGTACTTGCCGGAGCGCCGGTGGGAAATGATCGAGCCGTATCTGCCCGCGGACCTCACGGGAAAAACGGTGCTCGATCTCGGAGGAAATGCCGGATATTTCTCGATTCGAATGAAGCTACGCGGCGCGGCCCGATGCGTTCTGGTGGATCCTTTCGGGCAGTTTTTGAGCCAGGCTGAGTTCGCCGCGCGCCAGTTCGCAGTCGAGCTCGAGACCGTCTGCGAGGATGCTCACACGTACTGCCTTACGACGGAGGAGCGTTTCGATTATGTGCTTCTCCTCGGCTTGCTCTATCACCTGAAATATCCCGCGCTGGTGCTGGACCGAGCTGCGGAAATGACCAAAGAGCGGATCTACGTGGCGACCGCGGTCATCGGACCGGAAGTCGAAGGTCCGGTGAAACACGACTACGAAAAGCTCACCGACGATGATTTGTTGCTCGACCCCGGGTTCCCCAAAATGGCGTTTATCGAAGAGCGCTACAACGGCGATCCGACCAATTGGTGGCTTCCCAACCACGCGGCTCTTCCGGCGATGATGCGGACCGCAGGTCTGCGGGTGATTGCCCGCCCGCACTCCCACGTTCTCATCGCCGCTCCAGAGCGATACCTGGGCAAAGTGGTCTACGACAAACTGGTTTTTCCCCGTTACGGGAAAAAGGACGGCGACCTTCATCCTGGTCCCCAGCAGGTAGACCCGCGGTTATGGTCGGAGCTGGGAGCGCGCGCGGAAGAGTTCCGGCGGCAGCAAAGAAAACTCGATTCCCGCGATTAGCGGGCCCGCCTATCGCTCCGCGCGCAGAATCACGCGATCGTACGCATAGCCGGAAGGGCGCAGAACTCCGGTGTTGCGCCCGATCTCGGCTACCGTCCGGAAACCGAACTTCTTCAGCAGTTGGACCATGCAGGCCTGGTTCGGAAGCCACCACGAAACCTCGTCGGATTCGGCGCTCTCTCCGCCCACGTACAGCATGCACGGCTCCCCGGGTTCAGCCGGCATCATCTGCGAGAGCACCAATGTTCCGGTGCAGAGCGGGGCAACCGCCGCGAGCGCCCGCAAGGGGTACAAGGTGTGCAAGAGGATATCGCCCAGAAAGACCAGGTCGAAGGTGCGGCCCAGCGTGGCCTCGGAAAGATCGTAAATCGTGGACAAGTGCCGCGCGACCGGAAGATCCAGCATCTTGCGGCAAAAGGTAAACGGGCCTTCGAGCAAATAGTAATAGAGCTGCTCGGCGGTGTATTTCCGGACATAGCCGCGAACCCGGTCGAGGGATTTCGGAACAATCATTTGCCCGATCTTTTCGAGCGTTTGTTCGATGTCCTGCCCGGGGAAGCGATCGAGCGCGTAAAGCGACGGAAGATCCACAGCCGTCACGTGAGCGCCCCGTTTGGCGAATTCGAAGGCGAAGAAGCCGGTGGCCGTGCCCACGTCGAGCACGTGCATGCCACGCATATCGTCGGGGAAACGGAAGTTCGGCAAAGATGGGCGGAGATCATAGAGACCCGGCGTGATCAACCCTCCCGGCAGCTCGACCGTGTGATACCAGTAGTAGTTTTCGATATCGGGATAGCCGGCGCCCGCCGCGCGGCGCTTAAATTCCTCGACGTCTTGAATAAATTTTCCGGCAATCGATTCCACGGCGATAGATTCTCCGGCCGCCGACGGTCCAGGAAGATCAGCCGCGGAGTGTGTGTTGCTCATTTGTAGGCCACGCAGACCACGCGCTTGCCGCGCGCGTGCTGCTCATAGGCGCCCGGCGGCGGCACGAGGATTTCGGATTTTCGGAAGCCCGCCTGTTTCAGCATGAAATGCAAGGCTTCGACGGAAGGGCAGGTCGCCAGGGGTGAGGCGCCGGTCTCGCCGACATCGTTGTAGAATTCGCCCGCCTCGTCGATCAGTGCAAGAACGCCATGATAGGGGCGCGTCCAGTCACGTCCGCCCCATTCCGTTTCGCCTTCCACCTCGTCCACCACTTGCGTCTCGATCACACACAGCTCGCCGGTCACGCGGCTGATGTTGCGCAGGCACAACATCGGATTTTCCAGGTGATATAAAAGACCGAGGAAAAGGCAGAGTTCATAGCGCCCGTCGGACGCGCTCAGATCCTCGCAGTTTTTTTGCTCGTAGGTGACGTTCCGAAGCCCCATGACGCCCGCCACCAGACGCGCTTTCTCGATATTCAAAGCTCGTACGTCCACGCCGCGAACCTCGCGCACTCCTTTGCGCGCCATGGCGATGGAATAGTAACCTTCGTGACAGCCCACGTCGATGCAGCGGATCTGGCTGAGCCGATTTCCGAAATATTCATCCACTGCCCGATTCACCATTTCGAGGCGCGTCTGATGTATCGGAAGGATCGCGGGCGGCAGCACGGAAGTGGTGCGGCCGTACTCGCCTAAATCGAATTCATAGAACCAGGGGCCGAGCGCTGCAACGCGCTCGTGAAGATCCGCCCGTGTGGCCGCCATCAGGCCACCCTCTCGAGCCACGCGCCCGGCCAGTAGGTCACCGCGGCGGCGACGTCATGGCGCTCCTGTTGCCGGAATTCAGGATGCCCGGTGGCGAAGTCCCGCGCGGCAGTGAAGGGATTATCAGTAACCCATTCAACGCTTCCGCCGGGAACGTCCGCTAGGTCGCGCATAATGCCGTCCCCCGCGATCATGTACGACCCGGGCGTTACGAATCGCGCATAGCATTCCAGTTCGCGCGCCACGTGATCGCGGGTGTGACAGGAGTCCAGGATCACGAGCACTTTCTCGCCGGGATGAATCATGCGCGCGACCGCATCGACAACCTCGCGCGAGGTGGAATCGCCCTCGACCAGCGTGATCTGGGGCGCCAGAAAATGTTTCCCGATGGCCTCCCGTACTTCGGGGCCGATGTGGCTGTCGATTCCGATCACCCTGCCTGCTCCCAGGGCCTTGCACAGGGCTGCATGGAACAGGAGCGAACCTCCCCGGAACACACCGGTTTCGACGATCACGTCCGGGCGGATTTCGTAGATTACTTCCTGCAAACGGACCAAATCGCCGGGAAGCTGCAGCACCGGAAGACCCATCCAACGAAAGCTTAAATAATATTCCAGACTCCACCCTACTCGAAGCCATTGAAGCGATATGGTCTCGAACGCCTCCCGCGAATACAGATCGCAGGATTGTTCCGCTTCACCGGTCACGCGGGTCAGTTTCCGCGTGGCTGTGTCGATGATGATTTTCACTTTGTCATTGTAACTTGTGCGCCAAGCACGATCTCTCGCGGAGCCGGAGCCGATCCACCCAGCGCGCGTACATCCCTGCTCCGAGTGCATTGCAGTTCCACAAATACGCCACGGGAACACCTCCGCGCGGAACGCTTCCGGGTTCCATGGCGTCCGCGGCAATGACTTAAAACTTCGTGGCTTCAACTGTTTCGGCGGATTCCCGGGAGTTTGATTTTCCGTGGCAGAGCACGTGCAAAAGTTGCCATCGTCGCCGGTGCCGCGATGGCGCCCCGGTGAAATGTGTGACGAGAAAGGGTGTGTGTAACGAATGTCGAAGCTGCTACTAGCAACCTTGATGGCTCTGGCCTCCGCGCCGAGTTTTGCCCAGGGCCTCGGAGCCCCGGACGCCAACTGTAATCCGAGTGTCGATCCTCCTTCGACGGGCGGCTGCACCTGGTACAACTTTTATCTGATACAAAACGGAACCCCGACCGGATCGCCCACCGCTGGTTCTTCGTTCCAGAATTACTACGCGAATGCCGGGAATCCGCCGTGGGTCATCACGACAACGGGTCCCACAACGCTACGCGTCGTGGATGGCGGGCATCAGGGAGACGTATTTGCCGTATACGATAACGGCGTCGAACTGGGCCAGACTTCGCCCACGCCGATCGATTCCAATCACAGTTGCGCCAACGACCCCACCGGCATCGGCGCCGATCCGGCGGCCTGCTGGAACGATCCGCTGATGAGCCACGGCACATTCCAACTCGCGGCCGGAACTCATTCGATCACCATCGACTGGGCGCAGATGGTGCCCGGCGGCAACAGCACCCTGCAGTGGTTCGAAATCGGCGCGGGCACCACCAGCAGTGGCCTTCCCTACGTAGGGTCCATGCCCCAGGTCGCATCGCAGGACGATTGGACCACAACGTTCACCCTGGTGAATAAAGGAGCGGCTTCGTCGCAAGTGGATTTGAGTATGTTCGCCGACAGCGGACAGGCTCTCGTGTTGCCCCTGGATATGCTGCAAACCTCCGCTATCTCGACGGGATCGTTGGTAAACCAGACTCTTGCGGCCAACGCCTCCCTGATTGTGCAGACCACCGGCCCCACCACGTCCCCGCTGCTGGTCGGCGGAGCGCAACTGACGGGAACGGGCGCGCTGGACGGCTTTGCTATTTTCCATATCAATTCGTCGTCGCAGGAAGCCGTGGTTCCCATGGAGATGCGCAATGCCAGTTCCTATCTGCTGGCCTTCGACGACACGAACAGCGTCGTCACGGGCGTGGCCATCGAAAACATCTCCACCCAGGCTGCCAACGTGAATGTGATCTTCCGCAACGATTCCGGCGCGACCATCGGAACGGGGTCGATCAGTCTGCCCGCCAACGGCCATACCTCTTTCGTTCTCTCCCAGCAGTATTCTTTCACCGCGAATATCCGCGGAACCGCCGAATTCGATACGCCGCTCGGCGGTCAGATCAGCGTTCTGGGCATTCGTTACACCCCACCCGGAACCATCACCACCATTCCGGTTCTGGCGAATGTCGGCACCAGCGGCGGATCGATCGCTCAGATCGCCTCAGGAGGCGGTTGGCTCACGACCTTCGTGCTGGTCAACGCCGGGACTTCCGATGCGACCGCGAACCTTTCCTTCTTCGCGGACAATGGAACGCCCGTCTCGCTCCCCCTTTACTCGCCCCAGACGAACACGACCAGCGGACCCACGACTACGTTCACCTCGACGGTAACGACGGGTTCCACAGTCGTGGTCCAAACGGCCGGGAGCGCCTCGTCGCCGGTGCAGATCGGCTCGGCGCAGTTGACGACCAACGGCGCAGTCAGCGGCTACGTGATCTTCCGCTACCAACCCAACGGGCAGGAAGCCGTGGTGCCGCTCGAAAACCGGAACCCGAGCGCCTTCATCATCGCCTTTGACAACACTGCGAATACGGTAACCGGGATCGCGGTGAACAACGCTTCCGGCGTGCCGGTGAATATTCCGGTCATCATTCGCGACAGCTCGGGGAATCAGGTCGGAACCAGTTCCATCGCGCTCGCCGCGAACGGCCACAGCGCGTTTACTCTGGCGCAACAATTTTCCGCGACCGCCAATATCCAGGGGACCCTCGAGTTCGACACACCTTCCGGCGCTTCGATCGGAGTGCTCGGGCTTCGTTCTCCACCTGCGCTCACCTTCACGACACTGCCGTCGCTCGCCCGGCAGTAAACGCTCAAGCTCGGTCTGCTTTTTCGTTCAGATTCTCGCCGGAGGGCTCGCACGCTCTCCGGCGAAACTGCGTAGGGAGCAGCATAGCGATTCCATTCGAGAGGACCCGAAAGCGGGCAAGTTGGGCGCTGCCTTCGAATTGCGAGCTGGTCGGTTCGAATCCCCGCCGCGGTCCTCGAATTGCAGTGTTACCTACGGAGGCTGAGAAACATGATGAAGTTTGCAGGGCTAGTCCCGGTGATCGGTTTATCTTTTGCGCTGTATGGCCTGACCGGCTGTTCGCGGGCCGATAAATCTCCGGACGTCGTGGGCGCCGTCCGTCAGTCGTTGGACCAGGCTGAATTCAAGGACGTCTCGGTGAGCCAGGATCGTGACAAGGGCGTGGTCACGCTCAAAGGCCACGTGGCGAGCGACGATACCAAGAATCAAGCGGAGAACATTGCCAAGGCCGCGGCCGGCGGGCAGGTTGTCGCCGACGAAATCGCCGTAATCCCGCCTGACGACGCGAAAATCGCGAAGACCGTCAATTCGGACCTCGACAAGGCGATCGAAAAGAATCTGGATGCGGCCTTGGTTTCAAACCGGCTCAAGCATGTGAGCTATGACGTGAAAAACCGCGTGGTCACGCTGAAGGGCGAGGTTGACTCTCAGGCCAGACGCGCCGAAGCGGCGAAAGTCGCGGCGGGAGTTCCGAACGTCGCTCAAGTCGTCAACGAGGTCCAGGTGAAGGACCAGAAGGCCACTTCCAACTAACAGTAGGGTAAGTTTTCAGCCGGAGGCGGGCGCTTTCCTGAATTGCATTCGTGCCGTCCGCGGAGTAGTGTGGAGCAAGATCCGATTCGGCTTGCTTCTAAACTCGGCTAGGCGCATCGGAGTAGCCGCCGATGCGCCTTCTTTGCGTCTTGCTGTTCGTATATTCCGGCGTCGCAGGGGCTGAGCCCCTTCGGAATTGGACCGCGAAGTTCGCGCCCTGCCATCATCACGGTGAGTTGCTGCGAAGCGGACCGATGAATCTGGGGGTGCGGTTTACGACCGCGAATCCGATTCTGGCGCAGGAGTTCCGGGCGGCGTTGAACTTCTGGAGCAAGGTCCTCGATCTCTCCTGGTACGAGGACAATAGCGAGAATTGTGCGGTTGAGGTCGGCGACGGGGCGCGCGACCTGTTCGAACCGGAGCCCGAAAACATGGCGGCGCGTTCCCAATTTCCCGACCGCCTCGCGTTTCAGGGCTGGATCGCGTTTAACCCGGCCGTGGCGCTCAGCAAAACGGAGCTCTATCGGATCTCGGTTCATGAGTTCGGGCACATGCTGGGTTTGCGTCACAATCCCAACATCCGGTCTCTCATGTATAGCCTCGATATGGATTGCGCGGACTCGCTCGATAGTGTCGATCTGGCCGCTCTGGCTGCCCATCACAAGCTTCGCATCGCGTCGCTCGCGCAACCCGTGAGCTTGACCAGTTTTCTTTCCGCTCCCTAGTTCAAGCTCCATTTCTCCGGGCAGGGAAAGGCGCGAGCGATATCCGCCGAGGGCGATATCTGCACCATCTCTCGGAAAATAACGCATTCGGGGACAGTACAAAAGGTGCGCCTTTCGGAATATTGTTCCGATGAAGGTTCCGCCTTCTCAATCCAAATGTTGAGGCCAAGGGGCTTAGCCGCCGCGGCAGAAGAATTGCAAAGTTCAACTCGCGAGGAGGAGACTTGCGAAATGCGTAAAACACTAGGGTTCTTGGCAATGACGGCGTGCCTGTTCGGCGCGACGTCGGAAAAGGAAAAGCGTGAGGATGCCGACCGGCTGAGGAACTCGGCGGCGGTCCTGTCTGAAATTATGAACGCGGGCGACAGAGGAATCCCGAGGGATCTTCTGGAGCGCGCGCAATGCGCCGTGGTTGTTCCCGGCTTGAAGAAAGGCGCGTTTCTCGTCGGCGGCGAGTACGGAAAAGGATTCATGAGTTGCCGGAAAGACGGCGGATGGTCGGCGCCGGCTGCCATTACGGTGGTAGGCGGAAGCTTTGGCTTTCAAATCGGCGGTTCCGAAACGGATGTCGTGATGCTCGTGATGAGTCCGCGCGGAGCCGACCGGCTGATGGGTGATCAGTTCACTCTGGGCGGCGAAGGCGAAATCGCGGCGGGTCCGGTGGGCCGTAACGTGAGCGCGGATACCGACGCGCGGCTGACTGCGGAGATCTTATCCTGGTCGCGTTCGCGTGGTGTTTTCGCCGGCGTTGCGCTCAAGGGCGCCACGTTGAAGGCGGATCGCCTCGAAAACGAACACCTTTATGGAATGGATATGAACACCCGCGAAGTGATTCGTGGAAACGTAACTCCCACTCCGGCGGGACGGGATCTGACTTCCTTCCTCGCGATGTATCCTGACAAAGCTCACGACCGGCACTAACGCCGGCGACGATCAAAGTTAATAAGTAGAATTCGACGCGCCGGCTGCAGTGGTATCCGCTCAGCCGGCGTTTTCCTTTGACCACGCTACACGCAGCTTTTCGGATCATGCGCGTTCGGAAACGCGTCTCCATCGGGCTGATCTAACCCACGGAGGAGTTCCATGCGAGTACATTTTATTTTCCGATCGTTCGCGGCCGTCGCGGTGTTTGCCGCGGGCCTTGTGGGGGCTCAGGGTTTGAGCTCACAAGACCGCAACTTTATTCTGGATGCGGCCAAAGGCGGCATGCAGGAAGTTCATATGGGAATGCTTGCGACAGAGCGCGGGCAAAGCCAGTCGGTGAAGAGTCTCGGACAGCGTCTGGTGAGCGACCATACCGAGGCCAATCGCAAATTGGAGGCGCTCGCGAGCCGCAAAGGCGTGACGCTGCCGGGCGATGACGCAAAGATGATTAACTCCATGCCGCTCGCATCGAAAAGCGGCGCGGAGTTTGACCGGGAGTTCGGGCGCGTCGCGGTGGAGGATCATCAAAAGGATATCGCCGCGTTCGAGAAGGAGATCAACTCCGGAGTGGATCCGGATGTCAGGAACTTCGCGATGAATACTCTGCCCACGCTCCGCGCGCACCTGCAGGCGGCGCAAACCCTGCCTAAGCCTTAGCGCGCGCCTGCGGCAGAAGCTTCGACTCCCTTGCGTAGTTACGGCTGGACCGAACCCGAGCGATGATAGACCTGGTCGACTAGAGCGTGATCCACGCTCTGAGAATTGAGCGCCGACTTCAGCTGTCTTTCCGCTTCCAGCCAATTTCGCTCTGCTGAACCCGGCCGCTTACCGTCTTTCAGCCAGAGTTCGTACGCTCTCGCCGCGATTTCCTCATGCGTAACAGAAAAAGCGGCGGGAGCTTGCTCGGCCGGATTCGGATAATGTTCCACGTCCACCGCGGACGCGCTTTGGGATTTACCGTCGTGATCGCTCAGCGTCATAGAAGACCTCCCGTCAAAATGATTTACGGTTTTGTGCCATACCCTGAGATCCGATCCTATGCCGGCCCGTTTCTTCGCGACGGAATTTACAGCGTCGCGCCCGGGAAGCGGTAATCGCGATTTCTCGTGACTCCCGTCATCGTTCCCGAAGATTTGAAGTGCAGCTGCACTTAGAAGACCCGTTCTGCGATCGTGCGTTCCCGGTTCCGGCAACGAACTGGCATTGGTTGGAATGACGCGAAATTGTGCGAACGCGGTCTTTCGCGCGTTCACTTTTTGCCAGCCGCTGTTTTCGCCCGTTTCCGCGCCGCGATGCCTGCCTTGAGAAACTTGACTGCGCGTTTCGGCCCCACTAATTCTGTGATTTCGAATTTTTTTCCGCGCTGCTTGTTATAGGAGACGAAAAATTCCTCGATCTGCGCCAACAACGTTTTGCTGACGTCATCGATGGATTTAAGATTTTCGTGAGAGTAGGAATGAACAGCCACGCCGAGAAGGCGGTCGTTGCTCTCCGTCTCTCCGTGCTCCGTTTGGCGCGCCTTGATCATCCCGATAATCCGCACCTCGAGAAGACAACCGACATGCGTCGCAGCATCCAGCAGAACCATGACGTCCAGCGGATCGCCGTCGGCGCCGAGCGTCGACGGCACGAATCCGAAATCGAACGGAAACATCATCCCTTCGGGCAGCAGGCCGCCTAGCGCGAAAAGGCCGGAAGCCTCGTCGTAGTCGTATTTGTTGCGGCACCCGCGCGGTGTTTCGATGATGGCGTTGCAGCGCCGCTGATTTTCGTCAAGGTTGTGGGGAAGGTTTGTCAGGTCCGACATAAGGGCAATGCCGCCGGATTCAATCGAACCAGGCAACCGGAATCATGCGCGAATGGGCGCCGCGGCGTGAGGCGCAACTCAATTGGTAACGGGATCCCCGGCCAGATGTTCAATTCCGGCTCCGCCGTAGTAGCGCGCTGCCAAGGGCGCGCCTGCCTCCATTATTTTTATGGCTCGCGCTTTTGTGTCTTCGCTCGGACAGTAAGCAGCCACGAAGGCGGCCCCATGCCGGGCCTTCGCGAGATCCTCGTCCGTGGTGATCTGCTCCGTGGCGAAGAAGCGCGAAAGTTCCTGCATCACGAGGCTTCCCAAACCCGATTCGTCGTTTTCGAGCTCGATCAACTCCTGCCCGGCCAGCGCGAACGCGTCCTCGTCGGCAAATCCCGCGTCGCGTAAGCGCTGACACACCTGACGTGCGGTTTCGAAGGTACGGAAGGAGCCGATCACATAATGTGCCGGATAGAAGAGTCCCATCCTGGTGGCGGAATCTTTGAATAATTTCGAAAGTTGACCCATGTAAAGCGCCCTCATCATTAGCGAATTCCACAACAGGAATTACAGGCACGATGGATGCCAACGCGCGGCTTGCAAGCCGAGTGCGTTAGCGAAAAAAGTACCCGGAACCATGGGAAGAACCTGCATAAATCGGATCATTTCCGGTAAACCTTACGCGCAGACGATTTATCGCGGAACGGCCGCCCTCGCGAAGCGATCCAACTGGGCGGAGGCCATGACGATCCCGTGAGCGTTGAACAAAGCTGTTCGCCGGTCTAACAGGGAGCGTAAATGACGTCAAGCTGTATGAGTACTGTTAACAAGTCGAAACTGACCAAACTGCTCACAAGCGCGGTGTGCTGGTTGGGATCGTTCGCGTCCGTGGGCGTTGCGCATGGCGACACCGCCCGCGAGGACTCGGTCCTTCACCAGGATGCTCGCTACGACAAGTTGAAAACATTCTTTCAGTCCTTCGGATGCCCGGCGCCCTATTACGTGAAAGAATACGTAACCGCCGCCGATACGTACTCGATCGACTATCGTTTGCTTCCCGCCATTTCGGTGGTGGAAAGCACGTGCGGCCTGTACCAGCGTCAGAATAACCGGTGGGGCTGGGACTCGGGACGCAGAGCGTTCGGCTCGGTTGCCGAAGGCCTGCGCTATATCGCGTCGCAACTCGCCCTGGGCCATTTTTACAGGAGTAAAACGCTGGAGGAGAAAGTTCACACCTATAATCCAGATCCCCGCTATGCCCGAAAGGTAAAGATGCTCATGCGCAAGATCGAGGATCGGGAAGATTCGCTCGCGCAGAATGCCCCGCCATCGGCCGCGAGTCGCTCCCCGCTGCCGTGAAGGCTCGTGTCGGACGAGCCTGCGCATTCCGGCTGGACATTCGCAATGTGACGACATCCAAAAACAATGTGACAAGCGGGGTTCCTGGTTGATCTACCACGTGGGCGGACACGCGAAGTTGTTCCGCCAACCGACATAAGGAGTATCGACATGGCTGACAAAACAGCTAACCAGCACAAGCACGGGACTGGCACCGTTGACCAGGAACAGGAAAAGGGAAGCCAGCATCAGCAGAAAGATCAAGGCAAGACCGGTCACCAGGGCGGGTCGAATCAGTCTGGCTCGCAGCACGAACAGGGAAGGTCTGATCAAGCGAAGCACGAACAGAGCAAAGGCACTCCGCACAATAAATAGCCGCGCTGCGCGGAAGGAGGGAGCAGATATGGCGAAATACGAATCCACACTTCTCGATGAAAGAACGTCGCGGCCCTATCGGCGCGTAATGGGCGCGACGACCCTCATTGGCGACGACGTGGTGAACCTGGCGGGCGAAGATCTCGGAAAAATCGATGAGATCATGATCGACACGCCGACGGGTCGCATCGCGTATGCCGTCCTCTCCTTCGGTGGATTTCTCGGTATGGGAGATAAGCTGTTCGCGATTCCCTGGAGCCGCTTATCCCTCGACGAGCAGCGTAAGGTCTTCGTGCTGAATGTGAACCGCGCGACCCTCGAGAAAGCCCCAGGCTTCGACAAAAACGATTGGCCGGACATGACCGATCGAAATTGGGGCGCTCAAATTTACACGTATTACGACGCCCGTCCCTATTGGGAATAGTGCGCGTGAGTCTTTAGCTCCGGGGTCCTGTCTGGACGGGACCCCGTTTTTTTTAACTTTTGCTTTTCACAGCTTCGAATTCCATTACGGCGCGCGCGGAAAATCTCTCGTAACAGGAGAAGCCGCGGAACGATCTCATCGACGAAGATCCAGTCGCTAACGGGGTCGTTCCCGTCGCGAAAGCCTCAGCCGGTTTCCCGCGGGTGTGCGCATGGCTCAGATTTTCGATCGCAGCGCGAACAGTCTGGCGAGAATCAGTATCGTGTCGCTGCTCCTTGCGGTGTGCGTTCTGGTGTGGGCCGCTTATGAGATCAACGCCGGCACATTCATCACAGACGTACGCGTGGCCAAGGATCAGCCGGTTCCGTTCAGCCACAAACATCACGTCGGTGACGACGGACTGGATTGCCGCTACTGCCACACGTCGGTCGAAACCTCCGCCTTTGCCGGCCTTCCTCCCACCGAAACCTGCATGACCTGCCACTCGCAGATCTGGACGAACGCACAGATCCTGGAGCCGGTGCGGGAGAGCTACCGCACCAATCGATCTCTCGCGTGGACTCGCATTCACGATCTTCCGGATTTCGTTTATTTCAACCACAGCATTCACGTGAATAAAGGCATCGGCTGTTCCACCTGCCATGGCCGCGTGGACCGAATGGCGCTGACCTACAAAGTAAACACTCTGTATATGCAATGGTGCATCGAATGCCACCGGAACCCGGAGAGACAAGTACGGCCCCGGGCGGAAGTATTCAATATCGCCTACGAAACACCGGCGCCGGATCAAGCCGCAATTGGACCACGTCTAGTCGCGGAATACAAAATCCAAAAACTAACTGACTGTGTGACGTGTCATCGATGAACACCGAACCGTATTGGCGCAGCCTAGGGGAACTTGCGAACACCGAAGAGTTTCGGAGATTCGTGGACGATGAATTTCCGAACCGCACGCCCGACTGGAACGATGCGGGATCCCGGCGCCGCTTTCTCACGCTGATGGGAGCCTCCGTCGCGCTCGCCGGTGGCCTCGGCGGCTGCACCAAGCAGCCCAAGGAAGTCATCGTTCCCTACGTGCGCCAGCCCGAAGACGTGATCCCCGGCCAGCCGCTCTTCTATGCGACCGCGATGAGCGTGGCCGGAATTGCCACCGGCGTTCTCGCCGAAAGTCACCTGGGCCGCCCCACGAAAATAGAAGGTAATCCCCAGCATCCGGCGAGCCTCGGCGCCACCGACGCCGCCATGCAGGCCAGCGTCCTGACCCTTTACGATCCCGACCGCTCAAAGGCCGTCACCCGCAACGGATATATCAGCGAGTGGGGCCAATTCATCGACGCGATGGCCGAAGTGCGTGGGCGCATGAGCCGGAACAAAGGCGCTGGAATGCGCATTCTGAGCGGAACGACCACCTCGCCCGCGCTCGCCGCGCAAATTCACGACCTGCGGAATATGTATCCGGAAGCCAAGTGGCATCGATGGGAACCTTGCGGACGTCATGCCGCGCGGGACGGCGCGATGGCGGCATTCGGCAAACCGCTCGACACAATTTACCGGTTCGATCGCGCGAACGTCATCGTCTCCCTGGACGCGGATTTTCTTTCTTCGTCCATGCCCGGAAACCTTCGTTATGCGCACGATTACGCGTCGCGGCGCCGTGCGGCCGCCGAAAATGCGCACGTGGCCGCGCCCCGGCTTTACGTTGCCGAAGGCACTCCGTCACTCACCGGCGGCATGGCCGAACATCGCTTCCGTATGCGGACCGGTGACGTGGAAAGCTTTGCCGTCGGACTCGCGCGCGCTTCCGGAGAGGCCGCTGTGCGCGCAATCGACGGGCCCGCGGCCGATGCCTCCGTCCTCTCGGCGGTTGCGAATGATCTTGCCGCGAATCGCGGAGCGGGTATCGTGCTTGCGGGTGAATTCCAAACGCCGCGCGTGCACGCGATCGCGCATGCCTTGAATCAGGCGTACGGGAACACAGGCAAGACGGTCTTCCAGATAGACCCGGTCGAGGCCGATCCGGTGGACCAGATCGGATCCATCCGCGAGCTGACCGCGGACATGCGTGACGGAAAGGTTGAGGATTTGATCATCCTTGGCGGCAATCCCGTCTACGATGCGCCGGCCGATCTGCAATTTCTGCAAGCGCTGCAGAAGGTCCCGCTGCGCACGCATTTGGGTTTGTACGCGAATGAGACCGCGGCGTGGTGCCATTGGCACATTCCGGAAGCGCACTACCTCGAATCGTGGAGCGATGCGCGCGCCTACGACGGAACCGCCGGCATCATCCAACCTCTCATCGCCCCGATTTACCGCGGGAAAACCGCTCTCGAAGTGCTGAACGTTTTGTTGAATCGGGCGGAGCGCTCCGCGCATGAAACAGTGCGCGATTATTGGAGGTCGCAGCACAAGGGAAACGATTTCGACGATTTCTGGCAGATCTCCCTGCATGATGGAACCATAGCCGGGAGTGCGTTTCCCGAAAAATCCGCCCCGCCTGTGCGCGTTCCTCCGTCGGATGGCCCGGCGGCGGAGGCGCTCGAGATCGTCTTCCGCCCGGATCCGATCATCGGCGACGGCGCTCTGTCCAACAATGCGTGGCTTCAGGAAACGCCGAAGCCTCAAAACAAGATGACCTGGGACAATGCGGCGTGGATCTCGCCCGAAAGCGCCGCGCGGTATGGCGTGGAGACGGGCGACCGCATTGAGATTAACTATCGCGGGGACCATCTGCGCGCGCCGGTGTGGATCATGCCCGGCCACGCGGACGAATCGATTACCATTCACTTCGGCTACGGGCGTACCCGCGCGGGCCACGTCGCGAATGGAGTGGGGTTCGACGCCTACGCCCTGCGCACGAGCGATGCTCTCTGGCGCGGCATGGGGGTCGGCTTCGTGCGCACTTCCCGCGGCTACGCGTTCGCGACGACGCAGCACACGCAGACCATGGAGGAGCGCGACCCCTTCCGCGTGGCGTCGCTCGCCGAGTATCATCACAATCCCGCCTTCGCGAATCCCCCGCAAGAGCAAGTTTCGGACACGACGTCCTTATTTCCGCTGTGGCCCTACAACCAGCACAAATGGGGAATGACGATCGATCTGACCGCGTGTGTCGGCTGCCAGGCCTGCACCGTGGCTTGCCAGGCGGAAAACAACATCGCGGTGGTGGGCAAAGAACAGGTGGAAAAAGGCCGGCACATGAATTGGCTGCGCGTGGATCGGTATTATCACGGCCCTCCCGATAATCCCGATTATTATTTCCAGCCCGTTCCCTGCATGCAATGCGAGAACGCGCCCTGTGAATTGGTTTGCCCCGTGGCGGCGACCGTGCATAGCACCGAGGGTCTCAATGAAATGGTCTACAACCGCTGCGTGGGGACCCGCTACTGTTCGAACAATTGCCCCTACAAAGTACGGCGCTTCAACTTTTTGCTTTTTTCAGACTGGAATACCGAGAGTCTTTTCGGCGTCCGCAATCCTGACGTGACGGTGCGCAGTCGCGGGGTCATGGAAAAATGCACGTACTGCGTGCAGCGCATCAACGCAGCGAAGATCACCGCCGAAAAGGAAAATCGGTCCCTCCACGACGGTGAAATCATCACCGCGTGCCAGCAGGCGTGCCCCACCGAGGCGATCGTGTTCGGCGATCTCAACGATCCAGCGAGCCGCGTGGCGCGGCTAAAGCGCCAGCAGCGGGATTATTCCTTGCTCGAGGACCTGAACACGCGTCCGAGAACCACCTATCTGGCCCGCTTGCGGAACCCCAACACCGAGATCGAAAAAGGCTAGCCGCGTGAACGAGGAAGGCAACACTCTCATCTCCGGGTCTGGCTCGAACGTGGCTACGCTCGATCCCGGCCCCGAGAAAGTAATTGGGCCGGGACATACCTTCGCGACCGTAACCGATGAGATTAGCGGCGTGGTTTTTATGCCGTTCAAGCGCACGCCGCGCCAATTGTTCATCGGCCTCGCGTGCGGATTCCTGCTGGTGAATGTGCTGCTCGTCGCGGTCACCTGGCTGTTTGTGCGTGGTGTGGGAGTGTGGGGCGTGGACATCCCCGTTGCCTGGGGATTTGCGATCGTCAACTTCGTCTGGTGGATCGGAATCGGCCACGCGGGAACCTTAATTTCAGCGATTCTCTTGCTGCTCAAGCAGGATTGGCGAACGTCCATCAACCGGTTTTCGGAGGCGATGACGCTGTTCGCTGTGGCCTGCGCCGGGTTGTTTCCCATTCTTCACCTGGGCCGGCCGTGGCTTGCGTACTGGCTCCTTCCTTATCCGAACACCATGTGGCTGTGGCCGCAGCCGCGCAGTCCTCTGATCTGGGACGTATTTGCGGTCTCCACCTATGCGACCGTTTCTCTCATCTTTTGGTTTACCGGCCTGATTCCGGATCTCGCGACGATGCGGGACAAGGCGCACGGCCCATTCACGCAGAAACTTTTCGGGGTCCTCGCACTCGGCTGGCGCAATTCCGCCCGGCATTGGGCGCGCTATCAGAAGGCGTATCTGTTGCTGGCCGGACTTTCCACGCCCTTAGTGGTCTCCGTGCACTCGGTGGTCAGCTTCGATTTCGCCATCAGTATTCTGCCCGGCTGGCACACGACGATCTTTCCCCCTTACTTCGTCGCGGGCGCGATTTATTCGGGCTTCGCCATGGTTCTGACGCTCGCCATTCCGGTGCGCCGTTGGTATCACCTTGAAGATTTGATCACCATGCGACATATCGAGTGCATGTCCAAAGTAATGCTTGGCACTGGATTGATCGTCGCCTATGGCTATGGCATGGAGGCGTTTATGGCCTGGTACAGCGGGAATCAATATGAACGCTACGCGTTTTATAACCGCATGTGGGCCGGAAACTATTGGTGGACTTACTGGCTGCTCATTTTGTGCAACATTCTGATCCCCCAACTGCTGTGGTCGCGGAAAATCCGCATGCGCATTGCCGCGGTGTTCGGGATCGCCCTCATCGTAAACGTGGGTATGTGGCTGGAACGTTTTGTGATCGTCGTCACCAGCCTGACGCGCGATTTCGTGCCGTCCTCCTGGGGCATGTATTACCCGACCATTTGGGACTGGAGCACGTTCCTCGGCACGATCGGTCTCTTCCTCACCTTGATGTTCCTGTTTGTACGCGTGCTGCCCGCAATCTCGATTTTCGAAATGCGCGAAGTCGTCCATGAGCAGGAGGGGGCGCATGCTCACGGAGAGTAAGGCCACGGGCGACGTTCAATATTACGGCCTGATGGCGGAATTCGAACGCCCCGAGCCTCTCCTCGACGCCGCCCGGCGGGCCCATGCCGCGGGGTACCGCGATATGGACGCCTACACGCCCATGCCTGTAGAGGGCCTCGCCGAAGCTATCGGGTTTCGAAGCAATAGCGTGTCGCGGATCGTGCTGTGCTTCGGGCTATTGGGGGCGGCCGGAGGTTTTTTTCTGTGCTGGTGGATGAGCGTAGTCGCGTATCCTCACGTCGTAGCGGGAAGGCCTTTAAATTCCTGGCCCGCCTACATCCCGATTACGTTTGAAGGCATGGTGCTGGTCGCCTGCCTGTCCGCGGTGATCGGCATGCTCGCGCTCAACGGTCTGCCGCAACCTTACCATCCCGTATTCAACGTTCCTGAATTCGCACGCGCATCCTGCGATCGATTCTTCCTGTGTATCGAAGCGACCGATCCTCAGTTCGACCCCGATGCCACCCGTAAGTTTCTCGAGGAGCTGCATCCTGATGAGGTGATGGATGTCGCTTTGTAAGATGTCGCTTTGTAAATCCGTTCCATCTCCCGCTCTGGCCGCCGCCCTCCTCGCGCTGGGTTCCCTGACGGCATGCCGGCAGGATATGCATAACCAGCCTCGCTACAAACCGCTTGCCGGTACCGATTTTTTTGGCGACGGCCGCTCTGCCCGTCCGGTCGTCGAAGGCACGGTGGCTCGCGGTCATCTGCGCACGGACGCTGCACGATACACCGGCAAGACCGCCGGAGATGATGTCACCGAATTTCCGTTCCCCATTACGCGGGCCGATCTGCTGCGGGGCCGGGAACGGTTCGATATTTATTGCTCTCCCTGCCACAGCCGCGTAGGCGACGGAAACGGAATGATCGTCCGGCGAGGATTTGTGAAAGCGGGCGACTATCACACGCAGCGATTATTAGATGCTCCGGTGGGGCACTTTTTTGACGTCATCAGCAACGGCTACGGAGCCATGCCGAGTTACGCTTCGCGCGTCGATCCCGACGACCGGTGGCGCATTGCCGCTTATATTCGCGTGCTTCAGCTCAGCCAGAACGCCCGCATGAGCGACGTCCCCGCGGATCAGGCAGGTTTGTTGGAGACAGCGCAATGAACCCATTCGATCCCGCGTACTTGGAAATCGCCGGATGGCAGAGGCGGGCCCTCATCGCCGCGGCTGCCGGTCTCGTGCTCGGGGCGATCGGCTTATTTCTCGATCCGCAACAATTTCTGCGCTCCTATCTCTATGCGTTTCTCTTCTGGATCGGCATGGGAATCGGCTGTCTTGGAATCCTACTCATGCATCACACCGTCGGCGGCAAGTGGGGCATGATGATTCGCCGCATGGCCGAAGCCGGCGCACGCACCGTGCCGTTCATGCTCGTGCTGCTGGTCCCGATTCTCGTGAACCTTCCCTCGCTGTACGTTTGGGCGGGACCGGCCGGCATGACGGATGCAAATATCCGGAGCAAGCATTTGTTTCTGAATATTCCGTTTTTCCTGATCCGCGCGGTGCTCTACTTCGTGGTGTGGACCTTCTATGCCTGGTGGCTCAGTGAATTGTCCCTCGAACAGGACCGCACGGCCGACGATCGGCTGATTGGCAGAATGCGCGGCGTAAGCGCGCCCGGTCTGGTGCTGTTCACGTTCGTGACGACGTTTGCATTCATAGACTGGATCATGTCGCTCGAGCCGCGCTGGTTCTCGACAATATACGGCGCCATGTTTTTGATCGGCCAGATGCTCGGTGCGTTCGGGCTGCTGATCGCGCTCGTCATTGTGCTTTCCAGGCGCATGCCGATCTCGGAATATCTCACACCGCAGCACCTGCACGACTTGGGAAACATGATGTTTGCCTTCATGGTGCTGTGGGCGTATCTATCGTTCTCGCAATTTCTGATCACCTGGGCGGGCGATTTGCCGGACGAGATCCCCTGGTATCTTCGCAGGCTGAACGGAGGCTGGGGTTGGGTGGCGCTCGCCATCGTCTTCTTCAATTTTGCGGCGCCTTTCGCCCTCCTTTTGATGCGCGGCGTAAAGCGTCATGCCGAGCGTTTGCTGAAGGTCTGCATTCTTATCCTGGCGATCCGCCTGGTGGACGTTTATTGGGTCGTGGAGCCGGCATTTTTCGAGCAGCATGTCCGGATTCATTGGCTCGATGCCGTGCTCCTCGTCGCAATCGGAGGACTGTGGATGAGTGCGTTTTTCTGGCAGCTCAAATCGAGACCGCTCGTGCCGCTCGGCGATCCGCGTCTGCGGGGCGCTCCCCGCGAAACCGTGGCTTTTTGAAACCTTCTGAGGAAGAGACTCGTGAACCTTGGACATCCCACTTCGGCGGCGGTTGCGGCCGGCCATGAGGTCAAGGACGCCAGCATCCACCCCATCGTGATCACCGGAATCGCGCTGGCGGTGCTCGCTGGATTGGTGGGTTTGACCGTTTACGGAATGCTGCGTTATCTCGAATCGAGACCGGTGAACGCCGGGACGCAGAACCCGCTCGCGGAAACCAGCCAACAACAGCTGCCTCCGGAGCCCCGCGTCGAGGAGCACCCTCAAATCGAGCTCCAGCAATTGCGCGCCGAAGAAGATCATCTCCTCTCCACCTACGGCTGGGTGGACCGGACCAAGGGCATTGTGCGGATTCCGATCGAGCGTGCCATGGAACTGCAGTTACAGCGCGGATTCCCCGTTCGCAAGTCGGCCGCCAAGGAGACCAGACAATGAAACCACCGGCAATCGAGCGCTCGGCCTCGCTGCTTGGCCTGGCGCTTTTTCTTGGGCCCTCCGCTCACGCCCAGGACCCGAGTCTCAGCCTGGGCCGCCCGGCGATTCTTCGCAACGTGGGCATTGACCAGAAAATGGGCGCGCAGACGCCGCTGGACCTCTCTTTCGTTGACGAATCCGGAAGCCCCGTCACGCTGCGCCGATACCTGGGAAAGCCTGTCATTCTCGCGCTGGTCTATTATCAATGCCCCTCGCTGTGCAATCTGGTTTTGAACGGAATTGTTCGCGGAGTAAAAGATTTGGCGTTGAGCCCGGGCGTCGACTACAACGTAGTCGCCGTAAGTTTCGATCCGCGCGAAACGCCGGAGATGGCAGGCGCGAAAAAACGCGGATATATGCAGGAACTGGCCGGATCTCGCCGCCAGGCCTCCGCGGAACCATCCGAGGGATGGCATTTTCTCACGGCCGATCAGGAAGCATCGAAATTGTTGGCGAAAACCGTGGGTTTTCGCTACATCTATGACTCCGTCACGAATCAATACGCGCATCCGGCCGCGGTGATGATCTTGACCCCGGAGGGCCGCGTCTCGCGCTATTTCTACGGGATCGATTATCAGCCGAGGGACCTGCGCCTTGGTTTGATTGAAGCGTCGCACGACTCGATCGGGACCCCAGTGGATCAGGTGCTGTTGTACTGCTTCCATTACGATCCTGCCACGGGGAAGTACGGGCTCGTCATTATGAACGTGCTGCGTCTCGGCGGACTGCTGACACTCGCCGCGCTGATCGGCTTTGTGATGTTTAATCTTCGCCGTGATTTTAGAGCCGGCGCCCGGCGCCCGAGGATCATCTGATGGGACGCTTCTCCCTATTCCCGCCGCGTATCTCGACCAACGCCGCTGAAGTGGACGCTTTGTACGGCTACCTGTTGCTGGTCGCCACGGTCATGACGGTGCTGATTTTCTTTTTCGTCGCCTACTTCGCGATTCGCTATCGCCGCAGAAGCCCCGACGATCGTCCCCGCGCCATCCACGGGTCCATTCCTCTTGAAATTGCCTGGAGCGTGATCCCATTTCTGCTCATGCTGGTGATGTTCGTGTGGGGAACCGAACTGTATTTCCGTCAATACACGTTGCCCCCGCCGAACGCGCTGGATATTTACGTGGTCGGAAAACAGTGGATGTGGAAAGTCCAATATCCCGGCGGACAGCGCGAAATAAATGAGCTGCATATCCCCGTGGGACGCCCCGTAAAGCTCACCCTTGCGAGTGAGGACGTGATTCACAGCTTCTATATTCCGGCCTTTCGGCTGAAACACGACGTGGTGCCCGGAAGCTACCAATACTTCTGGGTGGAGGCGACACAGGCCGGACGCTTTCATATTTTCTGCGCCGAGTACTGCGGCACGAATCATTCGAAAATGACCGGATGGGTTACCGTCATGGAGCCCGCTGCCTACGAAAACTGGCTTACCAATGGAACCGGAGGCGGCACCCTCCCGGAACAGGGCGAGCGTCTTTTTGAAAGGTACGGCTGCGTTTCCTGTCACGTCGCGAATCAGCAGGGGCGCTGTCCATCGCTCGTGGGCGTATACGGGAAAACCGTGATGCTCGACGACAATCGCACCGTGGTGGCCGACGAAGATTACCTCCGGGAGTCGATTTTGAATCCCAATGCGAAAGTCGTGAAGGGATACAAACGCGACGTGATGCCGGTGTTTGAAGGACAGATCAACGAGGAAGGCCTGATCCAATTGATCGCCTACATCAAGAGTCTGGCCGCTCCGCCGGCGTCCGCGGCAACGCAGGCCGGAACACCTTCGCCTAGTCCCGCCTCGCCCGGATCTTCTTCACGAGAGAAGGGAAACGTTCCATGAATCCCACCACACTCGAACTGTTTCCCGCCGGGAAGCGCGCGAATTACCTGAACGACGACTATGGTTGGAAATCCTGGCTGTTTACTACCGACCATAAACGGATCGCGCTGCTCTATCTGTTTTCCATCACGGCCTTCTTCTTCGTGGGCGGCGCGTTCGCCGTTGCCATGCGAATCCACTTGCTTTCGCCGGAGGGCGTATTTTCCAGGGATACCTATAACAAGCTGTTCACCATGCACGGCATCATCATGGTGTTCTTTTTCCTGGTCCCTTCCATTCCGGCCACGCTCGGAAATTTTCTGATCCCGATCATGATCGGAGCCCGCGATCTCGCGTTTCCGCGCATCAATTTGCTCAGCTGGTATATCTACATGGTGGGCGGCATCATCGCGCTCACCGCCGTGGTCGAGGGCGGTGTGGATACGGGGTGGACGTTTTACGCGCCGTTCAGCACCACCTACTCGAACACGCATGTCATTCTCGCCGCCATGGGCGTCTTCGTATCCGGGTTTTCTTCCATCCTCACGGGTTTGAATTTTATTATCACGATCCACAAGATGCGTGCGCCGGGGATGACCTGGTCGCGGCTGCCTCTGTTCGTGTGGGGCCATTACGCCACCAGCCTGATTCAAGTGCTGGGAACCCCGGTGATCGCAATCACGCTGGTGCTGCTGGGGCTCGAGCGGCTATTGCACGCGGGCATCTTCGATCCCGCCTTGGGCGGCGACCCCATCTTGTTCCAGCACCTGTTCTGGTTTTATTCGCACCCCGCCGTCTACATCATGATCCTGCCGGGCATGGCCGTGATCAGTGAAGTGGTCGCGTGCTTCTCTCGAAAGGCCGTGTTTGGATATAGCTTCGTCGCGTTCTCCAGCGTCGCGATTGCGGTCCTTGGGTTCTTCGTGTGGGGGCATCACCTCTTTGTGGCGGGACAGTCCATGTACGCGAGCATGGCCTTTTCGCTGCTCAGCTTCATGGTCGCGGTTCCTTCGGCGATCAAAGTCTTTAACTGGACGGCCACGATGTACAAAGGCTCCGTGAGCTTTGAAACCCCGATGCTCTACGCGTTCGGCTTCATCGGCCTGTTTACCATCGGCGGCCTCACCGGATTGTTTCTCGCGACCATGGCGATCGACGTTCACGTGACGGATACCTATTTCGTAATTGCCCACTTCCATTACGTCATGGTGGGTGGCATGGTCATGGCGTATTTAGGCGGGATCCACTTTTGGTTTCCCAAGATCACCGGCCGTCTCTATCCGGAAAATTGGGGGCGGGTCGCGGCGGTCATCGTGTTCATCGGCTTCAATCTGACTTTCTTTCCGCAATTCATACTCGGTTACCTTGGAATGCCGCGCCGCTACGCGACCTATGCGCCCGAATTCCAGGTTTTGCACGTCATGTCGAGCCTGGGAGCTTCGATCCTGGCGATTGGCTACGTGATGCCCATCGTGTACCTGGCGTGGGCGTGGCGAAAAGGCCCCATTTCGCCGCAAAATCCGTGGAATGCCAAGGGGCTGGAATGGGAGCAATCGCCGACGCCGCCTCCGAAATTCAACTTCGACGTACCGCCCGTCGTCAACGAACCCGCCTACAACTATTCAGGGGACGTCGAGGAGGTGAGCATTGGCCACAAGTGAGACCACCGCTTCCGCCCACGCGCCGGAGCTGCGGCATCAGTTTGACGATTCCGCCCAGCAGTTCGACTCCTCCACTCTCGGGATGTGGCTGTTTCTGCTTACCGAGCTCATGTTCTTCGGCGGAATGTTCGTCTCCTACGCGGTCTATCGAAATCTTTATCCGAAGGCTTTTGCCTCGGCCAGTGAGACGATGAACCTCGTGATCGGCACCATCAATACCGGCGTGCTGATCTGCAGCAGCTTGACCATGGTTCTCGCGGTTCGCTCAGCGCAGTTGGGCCGCAAGATCGCCCTGGTTGGGTTCCTGGTGGCCACCCTCGTTCTGGGGTGCGTCTTCCTGGCGCTGAAGTACGTTGAATATTACGAAAAATGGGTGGATCATCATATTCCGGGTCCCGGGTTCCGCTATGCGGAGCCAGCGTATTTTCACCAGGCGCAGATCCTGTTCTTTCTGTACTTCGCCATGACCGGGATGCACGCGCTTCACATGATTGTCGGCGCCGGTCTGATCACCACGTTGATCGTCATGGCTCTGCGGGATCGTTTCAGCCCTTCCTGGTACACCCCCGTCGAGACCATCGGGCTGTACTGGCACTTCGTGGATATCGTTTGGATCTTCCTGTTCCCGCTGCTCTACCTGATTGGACACCCCTCATGAACCATCCACAGATCAACTCGGTTCGTGTCTACGTAACCGTCTGGCTCGTGCTCTTAGCTCTGACGGCGACCACGGTTGCCGTTTCACGGCTCGATCTGGGCCGCTTCAACTTCATCGCGGCCATGACCATCGCCGTCGCCAAAGGAGCGCTTGTCGCTTCTTTTTTCATGGATTTGCGGCGCTCCAGTTCGATGACGAAGCTGTTCGTCGGGGGCGGCTTCTTTTGGTTTGCGATTTTAATGATCTTTATCCTCAGCGATTACATCAGCCGCAACTGGTTGCCCGTGCAGCACGGCCTCTAAGTAGCCCGGCCCGGCGCTATTGTGCTGCTCCGTTACAGAAAATTCTGCGCGTCGGCAAATTATGCGACGTCAGCGGGCGGGACGGTTGTCGGCCCGGCGACGCGAGCCAACGTCGACAGGGCGCCAATTTCTTGAGCGTTGCCTCGCGCCCTGACCTGCGATGACTTACGGCAAATTCCACGAACGGCAATCGATTGTGTTGCTTCGCCCTACGCCTGCCCAGGCGTCCTGGCCTCATCGCGCGCCGCGAGCCCGCGCATTGGAATAAGACCTGCTCCATGTGCGACGCGAAGGGAAACAGGTGATTTTATGTGCGACTACTCTCTTTACACGGTACCGAATCGGCTCGCCAGGGATGGCGAACAGTTAGTGGTGCGCCGCTTCCATACGGGATCGCTCGGGTTGGCATCCATCGGCGACGTGGAGCGCGAGGAGTGTGCGCGGCGGGAGGCTTCCAAAGGTACCTTGTGGCAGCGCGTCAAACGCTATTTTCAGGAGTCCCTCGACAGCGTGCCCGTCCCCGCCGTTTGCATCCCCCCGGGGAGCCAGCTGATCTTGAAGGGTATTCCCGGATACACGCAGCAGACCTACGGACTGCGGAAGGAAGAGGGCGCCATCTTCGTCCAGACCAGCGCCGAAGGCAATACCTATCGCGACGCCTTGCGCTTCTACAACGGCGCGCAGATCCGCCTGCAGGATCTGAAAGTCGGCCAACTCGTCGAGGTATTATCGCTTTCCGGCGCCCTCGAAGAGCCCGAGGCCCGGGAATTGCAGATGCGGTGACGCACCATACTTCTGGGCACGCGCCTGGATCCTGATTCAGATGAAACGTTTAGGCGGTTTCGCGCCATCTTAAGTACGGAACTCGCCGTGAGAAGTTCGTGCTTGCTGAGCGGCGGCGGAGAAAGAGAAAAGGATTCCTGAAAACCGAAAGGTGCTCAGGAAAAAGGTGAGTTGCATGAATTGCTTCAAAAGCATGGGTTGCTTCAAAAAAAGGCAGAGTGGTCAGAAGTCGTTCGGAAACGGAATACCGGGGAGGATGACCGGGCTCGGGATAACCGTGATGAGCGTTCTCTTGTGCGTCGGAACGCCCGCGGGAGCGGCGCCCGCGAAAAATGACAAAGATCACAACGACGCCTTCATTCCCGGAAACGCTTCCGAGAATGACATCGCACGGGAAGTCCGGCACCAGTTGGTTTTGCTTCCCTACTACGGCGTGTTTGACGATCTCGCCTTCAACGTGAATGGCGGGACCGTCACCTTGCTTGGTGCGGTCACCCAGCCCGTTCTGAAGGACGACGCGGAAAAAACGGTGAAGCGGGTGAAGGGCGTGACCCAGGTGGTGAATAAGATTGAGGTCCTGCCTCTTTCTCCGATGGACGATCAGATCCGGATGGCGGTCTTCCGGAAGATTTATAGTCTTCCCGGCATCGATACGCGCTACGGTACCCGAGCCGTTCCTTCCATCCATATTCTGGTGAAAAACGGCCGCGTCACCCTCGAAGGCGTGGTTGCGAATCAAAGCGACAAGAATCTGATTAACGTGGAAGTCAACGGAGTGCCCAACGTTTTCATGGTGACGAACGACCTGCAGGTGGAAACGGCGGGAAAATAAACCGGCAGCCGGGAGTGGAAAGAGCGACTACTATGCCCGAAAAACAGAGGCCTGCTTCGGTTCCGAAGCAGCCCGTAGCGCCGCAGGCTCCGAAGAAGGCCCCCGAAAAATCAGGGGACACCGCGAAAAAATCGGGCGATTTGGAAATCGACGTGGACGACGCTCTGATCGACGACGACCACCCCAAGGATACGATTCAGGGCGGTCCGCCTGAAAAGAAGACTTAGTTCCGCCGCCGCTACGCGGTCAGGCTGGAAGATCGCTCTGCGATCAGAAGAGGCCGCTCGTCTCGAGAAATTGCTTCAGGAATCGTCCAATCCCTAAAAATTCCCCGTATGTGACGGGCTTGCGAAAATACCCCGCATTCAGGCTAGCCGCTTGCTCGCGATCCGCCGCGGAATCGGACGAGGTGACGATCAGGACAGGGATATTTTCATACTTTTTCGAATTGCGGAGCCGGCGCAGCACCTCGAAGCCATCCACTCTGGGAAGATTGAGATCGAGCAACGCCACGTCCGGGGAAAGCGCCTCCGGATCCTGCTCGGCGTGCGCGATGAAATCGATGGCCTGCTCGCCGTCGGGCACAATGTGCACCTCAATCTGCAGACCTTCCGCCTTGATCGCCTCGCGGACCAGCATGGCATCCGGCAGATTATCTTCCGCGAGCAGCAGAATCAGCGGACGTCGAGCGGCCTGAGGCGACAAATTCGGGAACCGTGAAGTGGAAGGTGGCTCCTTTCCCTGGGGCCGATTCGACCCAGATTCGTCCGCCGTAGCGTTCGACCACCCGCTGGCAAATTGCCAGACCGATTCCGGTGCCGCTGTACTTCTGGTCGCGATGGAGCCGTTTGAATACGCCAAAGATTTTCTCCTTGTACTGAGGATCGATGCCGATCCCGTTGTCTCGTACGGAATAGCGCACCGCCGCGCCCTGTTGAGCGGCGGAAATGTGAATCCGGGGCGGGTCTTCCGTGCGGTATTTGAGCGCGTTACCGATTAGATTCTGGAAGACCTGTTGAAGATGCGTTTCCGCCATGTACACATCCGGCAGGGGATCGTGAGTAATCGTCGCTCCGCTTTCGCGGATGGCTTCCGCCAGACTTGCCACAACCCGCTCCAGCACTTCCGTGGAAGCGGATTTCGCCGGGGCCGCATCCATAACGCCCGCCCGCGTATAGGCAAGCAGGTCATTGATCAGGGTGGCGAGACGGCGCCCGCCTTCCGTCAGGAATCCAAGAAACTGCCGTCCGTCCGCGTCCAGCAGCGAGTCGTAACGCTTCGCCACGATTTCGCTGTAAACCGCCACGTTCCGGACCGGCTCCTGTAGATCGTGACTGGCGGAATAGGCGAACTGCTGCAGGTCCTCGTTGGCCCGCCGCAAATCCTCCTCCGTCTCTTTCTGCTCGTGGATGTCCGTGTTGGAGCCGATCCACATGGAAATCCGGCCGGCTTCGTCCCGCATCGCCAGAACCCTTGTGAGGTGCCAGCGGTACTCGCCATCGGCGCGGCGAAGCCGGCTCTGGAAGACCATGGGTTCGCCGCTCGCGAGCGATTGCCGCCACACCAGGCTATTCGGCTCGTAATCATCCGGATGAACGATTCTGGACCAGCCCCGTTGGCTGATCTGCTCGGCCGGCAGTCCCGCGAATTCCACCCACTGCCGGTTCAAATAATCGATCTCGCCCTCGGGCGTAGCCGTGAAGATTTTCTGAGGCATCGATTCGGCCATGAAACGAAACCGTTCCCGCGCTTTCTCGGCGTCGCGCAGCGCCTCTTCCCGGTCGCGCAGCGCCTGATTCAGACTATCGTCGCGGGTCTGGATTCCCTGCAGCATCTCATTGAATCTTTCCACAAGAAGCCCGAGCTCGTCGCCCGATACCTTGTGGACCCGAATGCCGTAGTCGCCCGTCTCGGCAACCAGCGTTGTTGCGCCCACCAGCCGTGAGATCGGATTCGCGATTACCGCGCCCATCCTCTCCGAGATCAGGAACGCGATGAGAATCGAAACCATCAGAACGCCGATCAGGAGGAAGAAATCGAGCCGCATGCGCTCGGTAACCTCGCCCAGATCGGACCGCAGCACCAGGGTTCCTGTCCGGCGGCCATTCAAAACAATGGCATGGGATACCCGCAGGTCATCGGAGCCGAAACGAACTTCATCCCCGCCCGGACCCGCCGCGCAGGTGCCCGCCCTTCCTTCCCGCGCGTATTGGGCAAAAACGGTTCCGTCCGGCCGGAAAATGCACGCGCTTATCAGATGCGTGCGGGCTCGTAAAGCACCCAGGGTCTCGCGCGCGGCCATCGGATCGTCAAAGGCGAGCGCCGCGGTGCTGTTGTCCGCGATGATCCCGGAAAGAGCAACCAGGCCGTTCTGCAAATCACGGCGGACCAGAACCGTGTCCGCAAGCACGATTCCGGTTCCGGTCAGCAATAAGGCGGCGACCGTCGTCAGCATGATCGCGATCACCAGCTTCTGCTTGATCGGTATGTCGCCGAACTTCCGCATTTTCCGGGAAAACGACAAAGCTTAGAAGCCCTGCGGCTCCCTCCTATTCCTTATCAGATTTGGCCACACTCAACAATTTAGAACTGAGCTTCAGACCGGCACTTTCCGCCGCGGCCTGATTCGCCCGGAACCGGACCCGGCGGTCTTCGATCACGAACGCGATCATCCCGCCCTCCCGTAAAAAACCTTCTCCCTCCCCCACGGCGAGAACACCGGGACCGAGCGTGGAAAGCACGCCCGCGGTATCCTTTCCCGCCTTGCTCACGAAAAGTACCTGACATGTTTTGGGCGCCGGAGCGCGCTTGATCCTCGGCGCAATTATTTTTCGCCCGCCCACCACTTCGCCTTCCACGGTTTGATCCAGAGATCGCCCAAATGGATCGTCTCCCAATACGCAAATCGCAAGGGGAGAAGTTGCGTCTTCAAAGGCCGTGGATGGCCACTCGGTAAACTTAACGAAGTTCAAAAGAAATGCGGCTTTGACCCGGTATTCCAAAGAGTCATCCGCGGCCCGGCAGGGGAACGCGAGCAGGAAACTCAGGGCCCCGATCGCCGCGGTCCCGGCGGCGACCCGCCCTAACGACCGCCCGAGCTTCAACTTCGATCCACGGAAAGGCGCGCGGCTCACCTGCTCCATGTGACTTTTGCGAAGATCGACCGGTCAATCCCGACCAGGCCGGTGGGGTCGCCTCCGTACTCGTAATGCCATGGCTGAAAGAGATTTCGCCCGATGAAAGACAGCTCCCATTGAGCATTAAAGCGCCATCCGATGCGGGCATCCCCGGTCGAATAGGCGGCAACCATTTGGCCCGGCAGCGCGCTCACATAACGGTAGGTGAGATCCAATTGCAGTTTCTTTGTCAGGTCGAACGCGGCTTGAACGGTGCCCTCGTGCTCCGGACTCGATCCGTCGATGATCGGGGCGGTGCCCACGTCACCGGAATTGGGCGCCCTTCCCAGATTCATGTGCAGGAACGAATAAGAACCTCGCAGCCGCAGAAAGGTGGTCGCGCGCCATTCCGGAGCGATTTCCACTCCCTTCGTATAGCCGAGCAGTCCGTTGCGAAACTGCGCGGGGAGCAACAAATGCGGCGGTAGAGGCGTGTCTTCGAGGTAAACCGCACCTGCGAGATCCTCGCTGAAAAGATCGTGGTAGTGGTTGTAAAACCCGGTCAGATCCACATAAATATTGTGACTGAAGATGCGGCGGTAACCAGCTTCGTATCCATTCAACTGCTCCGGGGCGAAGTTCGGATTGGCGTTGAAGCGGGCGAAAAAAGGAACTCCGTTGGGCCCGTATCCCACGAATCCGAGCAGGTCGAAGTTTTCCTCGGAGTCGGAGGGGGTCCGCAGCGCGTGCGTGAAGGCTGTCCAGAAGGTTTGCCGGTCGCTCGGCGTCCACATCAGCCGCGCGCTTGGTTCCAGGGAGATCCCCGTGAAATTAGTACGGAGGAATTTCGTTCCGAGGGTCAGCGACAGGCGCTGATCGATCAGCCCGATTTCGTCCTGCAGGAACGCGGTTGCCAGATAGTCCGTGCGCCGGTTGGGAACAAATTGCAGCCCCGAAACGACGACCGGATCGTAAACCGGGTCGACGCGCGCCCCAAGACCCCAGGTGATTTCCTGCCTCCACGGTAAGCGAAAGCGGTCCTGGAAATCGACGTCGTAGGTATCGCGCAGCTCCGTATAGTTCGGCGTCCGCCGGTCCACGCGATCGAAGTAAACCTGCACTTGAATATCGTTTCCGTCGCTCAGGACCCGTTGCCAGCGGCCCAGGATATTCTCCCCGGAGAGCACGGCGTTCGCGTCCACGGTTTGCGAATAGGGCGGCGTGTAGCTTGTTTCCCCCACACTTTTGCCCGCCTCGCCGTAGTAGGTGTCGCCTTGCAAGGTGAAGGTGTCCCGCTTTTCCGCCCAGTCCATGCGAAAGCCAGCCTGACCATCCCACGAACCGTCGAAATTCGGTCCCGTGAGATGCTCTTGCGGACCGCGGTTGTAGCCCATGCCATAAACCCGATACGTGAAGTCGCTCCCGTTGCCGCCCCCGTATCGCAGATCGGCGAAGCCGTGGGTTACGCTGCCTCCGCCCGCCGCGATCAATCCACCCTGGGTATCCTTGGAACTCTTGGTAATGACGTTGATGACACCGTTCACGGCGTTCGGTCCCCAGATCGTGCCGCCGGGTCCACGGATGACCTCGATCCGGTCGATGTCTTCCACCAGAACGTTCTGCGCGTCCCAGTTCGTGCCGGCGAAAAGCGGGGTATAGACGGTCCGTCCGTCAATGAGGACCAGCACGGAGCGGGTCAGGTTGCTTCCAAAACCGCGAATTCCCACAGACCAGGTGCTTCCGTCGACGCGGGCGACCTCCACTCCGGGGATCAGGCGCAACGCTTCCGGGATGCTTTGCGCTCCGAACCGGCGAATATCTTCTCCCGTGAGAACGTAAATGGCGGCCGGCGTTTTCATCGCCGTGACCGGTTCTTTCGAGGGCGTGGTGACCTCAATCTGCGACAGATCTTCGAGGCTCAGATTTTTGAGATTCTGCGAACCGGGCGTGTCCGCGGGCGGATTGTCGGCGCGGATGGACGTCGTGAGCGCGAGCAGCGCGGCGAGCGCCGGGAGCGCCAGGCCACAACGCGGCTTCTCAATACCGCGCGCGTGAACTCCGCGCTCGTGAATAACGCGCTTCTGAACGCCCCTCTCGCGCTCGATCGCGACTCGTGTGACCCGCGGATTCCTGCCTGGCATCACCCCGCGGGAGGTCATTCCCTGCCTGCCTCCGTCGGCGCGGCTCTTTCCGCCAGCCAGTCCCGGACCGCGTCTCCGATCCTGGCGAATCCGGCCAGATCCATGGGCTTGTTCAGACAGCGATTCGCCCCCAGTTTCTCCACCCGGGCGATTTCCACCGGATCCCGGAAGGCGGTGAACATAAAAACACCCACCTCCGCCCATCGCGGGTTGCTCCGGACCTGACTCAAAACCACCGTGCCGTCCGCTCCCGGGACATTGAAGTCAAGAATCATCAGGTCCGCGAGCCGCGACGAAGGGTCGTCGACGTAGCGCAGGGCTTCAGAACCGTCTGAAAAAGGCGTGATGTCACAGCTCACTCCGGCCTCGCGAATCGAGAATCCAAGCATGACCAAGTCCGGCTCGTTATCTTCCAAAATCAAGACGTGCGTGTTCCTGTTCATTACAAAGGGTTTGCGGAGAATCAAACCCGCCCCGGACGCGCCCTCAGGCTGCTCATGCCCGATGAACGCTCAAAGACGGCACCCGAACAAAAGACTTAGAGCATGGAATCGCGACGAACGTAACACGATTTTTTTTGTTTTATATTCGGCATGCGGGAAAGCGGAAGATCCCGTACCTATGGAGTGCACCGCGCGACGGAAAAAACGAGGAGCCGGTATCGGGACTATGCGTACTTAGGAAGAAGCTTTGCCGCGGTTTCGCGTCCGATCCGGTCAAGCTCAGCCTGGGTGAGTTGAAAGCTCATGAGCCGATTCAAGTTTTCCTTGACCGCGTCCTGTCCACCGTAGGGATTGTCAGTGCCGAACATGATCTGGTTCATCATTCCGAGCTCGCGTAAATCCTCCATGGTGTCCTCGGTATTGCCAGCCGTATCCACGAAGATTTTTTGGAGCTCGTGCAGCACGCCTTGGGGCGCGTAGGCGGGATTGCCGCGTCCGCCAGCCCGGCCCTGTCCTCCTCCACCTTCCCCAGCCCGGCCTTCTCCCCCGCCGCCGCCTCCTCCAATGTGATGCGCCACCCACGGCAGCGTCTTATCGCCGTGCGCATGAATCAGACGCATGTCGGGACAGCGCGCGAGCGTACCGCCGGTCAGCAGACTGTTCAGCGCGCGCAGATCGTCGATGATGAACTCCTTATCGCCGGGCAGCCCGCGCAGGTTCATGCAACAGCTCGCGACCGTCCGGTGCAGAAACACCACGGCCTTGCGGCGGTTCAGCTCGTCGAACACCGTTGCGAATTCTTTCGAACCCACGGGCAGGCTGTCGTAGCTGGTCATCAGCCCGACGCCATCGGCCTTCAGGGTGTCGAACGCGTATTCGATCTCCTTCATGCTTCCCTCGGTATCGGGCAGCGGAATGGCCGCGAACAATCCGAAGCGTCCCGGGTAATCCTGGCACATTTTCGCGGCGTATTCGTTGATCTGCCGCGAGAGCTTCCGCCCCTCCTGCACCTGGCCGAACCACGGCCCGGGAGTGGAGATCGACAGCATGGAGGTCGCAACGCCGCTCGCGTCCATGCGCTCGATCGCCTGCTGCGGCGTCCATTCGAAAATCTGCGTAATGCCGGGGCCGACCTTCATCTGATCCCGCCGGTGCTCATGGATATAGAACGGCGGCATGATGTGATGATGCACGTCGATGATGCGGCGCGGCTGTGCGAGCTTCGCGGCCTGCGAGGTCTGCGCGGAGCTGCGCGTCCCGGCGATCGAATAGCCCAGAGCCGCGGCCCCCAGCGTCCCGAGGCCGGTCAGAAAATTTCTGCGTGAATGGATCATGTGTGAATCGATCTTGCGTGAGTCGATCATGGGAGGTTTCGCGTCCGGTTATACGCTGTATTTGGGGAAGAGCTGCCGCGCGGTTTTATATTCCACCGCTTCCACTTCGGCCGGGCTGCACCCCATCCGCTGCCGAAGCCCATCCAGATTGTTCTTCACGTTGCCCCACGGAACGTCGGTGCCGAACATGACCCGGGTGCTCAGCATCCCCAGCGCGCGCAGTTCGTCCATGCTGAATTTGTTGTTGCCCGCCGAATCCACGTACACCTTTCGCAGTTGTGCCTGAATCCCCTCCGGCGCCCACGCGGGATTCGGGCCTCGCTGCGGCCCGTTGATGGGTGCGCCGTTGAGCTTGGCCACCCAGGCCATGACTTTATCGCCATGCGAATGGATCAGACGGACGTCGGGGAATCGCGCCAGCGTCCCTCCCACCAGAAAACTATTCAACGCGCGAACATCGTCCACGATGAACTCCTGATTGGCGGGATCCTGACGCAGGTTCAGGCAGCAGGTGGCGGCCGTGCGATGCATGAACACGACGGCCTTGCGCCGGTTCAACTCCTCGAAGACCGGCCAGAACGATTTATCTCCCGTGGGAATCGTATCGTAGCTCGTCATGATACCGACCCCGTCCGCCTTTAGAGTATCGAACGCATATTCGATCTCCTTCAGCGTTCCGTCGATATCGGGAACCGGGATTGCCGCGAAAAGGCCGAAGCGTCCCGGATGATCGCGCGCCATCTGCGCGGCGTAGTCATTCACCAGGCGCGACATTTTGCGTCCGTCCCGAACGCTTCCGAACCATGTGCCCGGCGTCGACAGCGAGAGGATGGAAGTAGCCACGCCTTGCGCGTCCATTTGCTCGAGTGACACCTGCGGCGTCCACGCCTGCACATACGGCTGTCCCGCTCCGCCGCGCACCATGTCGTCGCGATGCGCCGCCATGAACTGAGGAGGAACAATGTGATGATGCACGTCGATCACCCGGCGCGGATGGTCCTGAGCCGCACGTTCCTGCGCGTGCAACTGCCTTTGTGCCAGGGCTCCGGCGCCGAGCGCCGCGATTCCCGCGAGCCATTCCCGGCGCGAAAATCCGCTGGTTTGTCCGTTGGAAAAAGTGTGCCCCATGGCCCGGTAGTATCTCCGACGTGTTTCTGGATGTCAATGGTGCCAGTCGTGCTTAGGGAACCGGCTTTTCCGATTTCCGGGTGGGCTTTCCGCTTGATATGTGTACCGATACAAGGTACGGTATTCTAGTGATACGGACGTTCCGGCACCGGGGTTTGAAACTCTTCTACCAAGGTGACCCGAGCAAGATCCGTGCGGATCAGGCGCGCCGGATCGCGGATGTTCTCGCTCACTTGGATAGGGCGCGGCACCCGTCGGACCTCGACGGGCTACCGCCTTCACGCCCTCAAGGGAGACCGGAAGGGCGTGTGGAGTATTACGATTTCGGGTAACTGGCGGATTGTTTTCCGCTTCGTGGACGGCGACGCGTTCGATGTCGATTTGACAGATTACCACTAGAAGGGAACTGAGCATGCCCATGAAAAACCCGCCGCATCCCGGCCACTCCATCAAGGACGCCTGCCTCGATCCTTTGGGCCTCAGCGTAACCGACGGCGCGAAAGTTTTGGGTGTAGCCCGCCACACTCTGTCCCGTGTCGTCAACGGCCAAGCCGGGATATCGCCTGAAATGGCAATCCGGCTGGAGAAGGCCGGATGGTCGAACGCGGACCACTGGCTGCGAGTGCAAGTGGCCTACGATCTGGCGCAGGCCCGGCGTCATCAGGACGAGATAAAAGTCAGACCTTACGAGCCGCAACCCGCCTAAACGCCGAGCGCCGCGATTCCCGCGAGCCATTCCCGGCGCGAAACACCGCCGTTTTCGAAGATCCCTGAGTGTCGGCTCATGGCCCGGTGGTATCTCGAACATGCGCGCGGGTGTCAACGGGTGTCTGGGTCTCCAGTTTTGAGGCGCGATTTAGCCGCCGCCGACAGGCTGAATAAAGAAGGAATTTTTGGGTGCCAAAACCTCAAAACGCTTTCTGATAAGCATTCGGGAATCAGATCCATAAGCCAACGCGAAAAGCGAGGAAGTGGCGATTTCGCCAAAAAACCGGCGCGATTAGACGAATCGCAAGCCGCCGAGTGATAGGGAGGGTGCCGGAAACGGCGGCGATTGCACCACGCGCCTCCTGGGTGGCAAGAATCGCGAATTGATGAAAATCGGCTAGGCCGGCCGCAAGCCGGCCGCAGGTCGAAGGCCTGCCCCACGTCGCTCAAAGAGCAGCGAGCAGAAGTGCGATCGCCGCACTGGATTTTAGAGTTCCTCGCGTCATTCTGCGAGACGGTCTCTTTCCCGAGCCTAGACTTTGAACCTCGGAAACATTTTTTCGGCGTTGGTGCGTTCGATCTGCTGCAGCTCGGCTTGCGAGAAGGGCGAGTTGGGCAGTTCGCGCACGGTGGTCTCAATCGGCTCCGGCGTGTAATCGGTGCCGAACAGCATCTGCGACATGGGTACAAATTCCTTGAGCGCCAGCAGGTTCTGGCGCCAGGTGCCGTGCGCGATCTCGTAATAAAGTTTGCGAAGTTCGGTCCAAACTCCATTCGGGGCCCACTGCGCCGCGCTCTTTGGGAAGCGATCCTGAATGCGCCCGGCCATCACCGGGAGCACGCCGCCCGCGTGGAAAATGATGAATTTAATATCGGGATATTTGATCAGCGTGCCGTTCACCAGCAGGCTCTGCGCGCAGCGCGTCTCGTCGAAATCGAGTTCGCCGGTGGAAATTCCGGGCGGAAAGGTCCGGTTGCAACAATTTGGCACGGCCGCGTGTATCAGTACGGGAGCCTTGCGCCGGTTGAGCTCCGCCATGATGGGCTCGAAGAACGGATCGCCCGGCCACTTATCGCCGGTGCTCGAGTAGATTCCGATGCCGTCGCATTTGAGCGTGTCGTAGGCGTACTCGATCTCTTTCAGGCTGTGGTCCACGTTCGCGAAGGGAAGTCCCGCCAGCAGCCCCAGCCGCTTGGGATTCTTCTGCACGCACTTCGCGCCAAACTCGTTGCAGGTTCGAATCAGGTCGCGGCCCTTTTCGGTGCCGTCGTAGAACTGCTCGCGCTGCATGGTCAGCGACAGCAGGGCTGCGGCGATGTTGAACTTGTCCATGGAGTCCAGCGACATCTGCGGCGTCCAGTTTTTATTTCCCACCGCTCCCGGAATCGGAGGAACGAAATGATGATGGACGTCGATCGCTCCGCCTTTCGCGGTCAAGGGAGCAACCGGCCGCTTGTCGATCGGGACGCCGTCGCCGTCGCGCGAGCCCTGCCCCGCCAGGGAATTCATGGACAGCGCGGCCGCGCCCGCCGCGCCAAGCCCCCGGAGCACATCGCGGCGCGAAAAGGGATTGCTATGGTTCGCCATTTCCTGCTGCCTCATGACCCTTCCTTCCACCCAAAGTCTCCGATCCGGCAAAGCGAGAAAGTCATCATGCGGAACCGTCCGAACATTGTATTGCGTTCGAGCGCGAGTGTCGAGGAGCGCGTATCAAAGTGTCCGCGAGTGTCGAGGAGCGCGTGTCAAAAGACGTCCGAGAGTGTCGAGGAGCGAGCGTGACAGCGCGATTTTCGATCCGGTGCATTCTACGCGCTCATCGTCAAGACCGCGCGGAAGCGGACTTGCGCGGTCATCATGCTGTCGAACGCGGCCCGAGCCTCCTCGAGCGGAAAGGTCTGGATCATGGGCGACACGCTGGTTTGCAGGGCGAAGCGCATGGTTTCGCCCATGTCGCCTCCGACCCATCCGCTGATGGATTTCTTTGCCAGAAGCTGGAACGGCGAGACCATGATAGGCTCCGCGCTCGCGGCCACGATCACCATTCGTCCGCCGCCGGCGAGTCCGCCGACCAGCTCGCCCATCGCTTTCCCATTGGGCGCCGTGCACACGATTGCGTTTGCGCCGCCCATCGACTGCAGCTCCTTCGCGACATTGCCTGCCGTGGAATCGATGTACGCACGCGCGCCGAGCGTATGGGCGAGAGCTTCTTTGTCCTTCCCCCGCGACACAACCACGACGTTGCACCCGAGCTTTCCGGCGAACTGGACCCCCAGATGGCCGAGTCCGCCCAGCCCCTGGATGGCCACCAGGTCTCCGCCCCCGGCTCGCGCGTGCCGCAGACCTCCCAGAACCGTTGCGCCCGCGCACAGCAGAGGCGCGGCGTCCACCGAACGCAGCTCATCGGGGATGGCGACCATTGCCTCGGCGTGGCCGATCATGTATTCGGCGTAGCCCCCGTCCATGGAAAGTCCCGTCGTCAGCGAGTCCGCGCAGGCTCCGAAATCGCCCTTCCGGCAGGCGCGGCAATAGCAGCAGTGCCCGCCATGCCATCCCACGCCGACGCGCTGGCCGGTCTTCCAGGTGGTCACGGCAGATCCTAATTTCTGGATGGTTCCGACCACTTCATGTCCGGGCACGCGCGGATAGGAGAGGCCGGGAAACCTCCCCTCGGTCACCAGAGCGTCGCCGTGACAAATGCCGCAGGCTTCCACCTGAATCAGAACTTCGTGTTCTTTGGGCTCGGGGATCTCCCGATGAACCAGCTCAAAATCGGCGCCGGGAGCGCGCACTTGAATCGCTTTCATGGTGGGCAAGAGGGCCTCTTTTTTAGTGCAGAATTTCGCGTCGCAAGGAACTCCCGGATCGTAGCACCGGGGCGTGCGCGTGAGCAAACATCCGTGGGCCACTTGAAATTCAGGAGAATATCCTGAGCGCCTGCCCCTGGCGAGTGAGACGCTTCCCGGCGACCAAACCAGGAGCCTTCTGCGTCGTCGAATAAGGGGCGTTATGGCCACAGAATTGCGCTCATGAGTCGCGTTCATGATTTTGGAGTGACTTCGGATACAAATCTTAACGTACCGGCAGTTCGTTCCTGGAGATTGTTGAGCTAGAATGTAACTGATCTAGTCCAACCAAACGGGATTTGTCTTTTCCGCCGTGGAGAAGACGCCCCCGGCTGCATAAAACTAGGCGGTTCCTGGAGGTATGGCATCTTGAGATTGAGACACATCGCGCCGGCGATTTGCGCCGGCCTGCTGACGCTTGCGCTAAACGCGCCCCTCGCTGCGCAGGGCCCTGGCGGACGCGGTCCCGCGGGACCTCCGCCGACCGCCAAGAATTCAGCGCCGGTCGATCTGACGGGATACTGGGTTTCGCTCGTGACCGAGGACTGGCGCTACCGGATGACGCTCGCTCCCAAAGGGGACACCGATGGAGTGCCTCTGAACCCCGCGGGGAAAGCTCTTGCCGCTGCTTGGGATCCGGCAAAAGACGAAGCGGCGGGATTGCAATGCAGGGCCTACGGCGCGGCCGCGATCATGCGCATGCCGGAGCGTCTGCACATCACCTGGCAGGACGACAACACTCTCAAGATGGAAGTGGACGCGGGCACGCAGACCCGCATCTTTCCGTTCAACCCCGCGCAAGGAGCGGGCGGCGACTGGCAAGGAGTTTCTCAGGCGATCTGGGATCGTCCCAAGAGCCGCATGGCCATCGGGTTTTTCGCTCCGCAAGGCGATTGGGGCGGAGGACTGAAGGTGGTCACCACCAAGATGAAGCCCGGTTACCTGCGCAGAAACGGCGTGCCGTATAGCGCGAACGCCGTGCTCACCGAATATTACGATCGTTTCGACGTTCCGGGCGGCGATACTTTGATGGTGGTTTCCGCCGAGGTCGACGATCCGCAGTATATGCTGTCGCCCTTCTGGACCAGCACGCATTACAAAAAACTGAATGACGCAACGGGCTGGAATCCCACCCCTTGTTCGGCAAGGTAACCGGAACATGAGAACACAATCCATGATCAATATGACTCAAGGCCGGGAGCCGAAACGCCGGGATCTGAAAAAAATGAAATTCACGAACGCAGCCGTAATGGCAGTGGCACTCTCCTTGGCGGCGACAACGCTCTCCGCGCAGTTTGGTCCGCCCCCTCCGCCGAAGGCCACGGAAAAGGCCGAGCCCTCGCCCGGCGTGGATCTGAGCGGCTATTGGACGCCGCCGTTGCACGAGGATGCGCTCGAACGCGGAGGCGGTTCGGAGCTCGGCGACTACGCCGGTTTTGCCTTGAACGAAGCAGGCCGTTTGTGGGCGCTTTCTTATGACGTCTCCCGCGTCACGCTAAAGCATCATCAATGCGACGCCTACGTGGCGCCGTATCAGATGCGCGCCGTGGGAAATTTCCGGATCTGGGAAGAGCGCGATCCGCATACCATGCAGTTGATCGCCATTCACATCTGGGCGCAGACTACGGAAGGACATCGCGTGGTATGGATGGATGGCCGCCCGCATCCCCCGGCCTGGGCTCCGCACACCTTCCGCGGATTCTCGACGGGACGCTTTTTGGGCAACGCGCTGTACATTGAGACCACGCATATGAAGCAGGGCTGGCTGCGCCGCAACGGCACGCCGGAAAGCGACCAGGCCACGGTGAAGGAATTTATCGCTTTGCACGGCGATCACCTCACCGACACGACCATTATCACGGACCCCGTCTTTCTCTCTGAACCGGAAGTGCGCAGCAACGATTATTTCCGCCAGCCGGTGGATCACCACGCGTGGTTGTACGCCTGCGACGACGGTGAGCAGATCACCGGCCGCGCTCCCGACAAGGTTCCGAATTATCTTCTCGGCCAGCAGCCGTATGCGGACGAATACGCCAAGCGCTACAAGTTACCGCTCATCGCGGGTTTGGGCGGCGCGGAGTCCATCTATCCGGAATTCCTGGCGAAACTCAAGACTTCGACGGAGGCGGAATTTAAGGCCAAGCTCGCGCCCGAAGTGGGCAAGCCGAACGAGACCAGCAAAGCCGTGGATCCGGAGCCGCACGATGGCGAGATCCATGTTCTGCCGATTCGCGGCGACGTGTATATGCTGATGGGCGACGGCGGGAACATCACCGTGCAGACCGGCGACGAAGGCGCGCTGGTGATCGACACGGGCGAGGGGAAGCTTTCCGACAAAGTCATCGCGGCGATCCGCGAGCTCACCCCGCGGAAGATCCAGTTCATCGTCAACACCAGTTACCGGCCCGATCATACCGGCGGGAATCTGAAGCTGGGAGCGGCGGGCGCGGATTTAAGTCTTCCCGGCTCGTTCTTCGGGCTGCAGTCTCCGGCCAGGGCAACGGGCCAGGAGGTGGACCCCTCCACACACGCGACGCTGATCGCGCATAACAACGTGCAGATCCGGATGCAGGAACTGAAAATGCCGCCGGATGCGATCCCTTCCGACACGTTCCTCGAAGATCGGCGGCGGAAGTTTCATAACGGCGATTCCATGGAAATGTTCTGGGAGCCGAACGCCGTTACCGACGGCGACAGCATCGTGCAATTGCGCCGCGCCGATGTGATCGCGACCGGCGACATCTTTAATACGACGCAGTATCCGTTTATCGATCTGAAGGCCGGCGGCAGCGTGCAGGGCGAAATCAAGGCCCTGAACGATATTCTCAATCGCACCGTGTACGAGCATGAGGAGGACGGCGGCACCATGGTGGTTCCGGGTCACGGGTATCTGTGCAACGAGCACGAGGTTCTCGAGTATCGCGACATGATGGTCATTATTCGCGATCGCGTTGTCGACATGATCAAAAAGGGCTGGACTCTGGCGCAGGTCGAAGCCTTCCGCCCCACCGCCGACTACGATACGCGCTTCGGAAAAAACACGGGACCCTGGACCACCCAGATGTTCGTCGAGGCCGTGTACAACAGCCTGAAAGCCCCGCAGAAGTAAGCGGGGCCGGGTGAAACTAAACCGCGGCATGGGTTAGTACTCATCAGTACCGTAGATCCTTATTGATCGGGCCCATTTTTTGGCATATTCTTGGCGTGAACCGAGAATGCAAAGAATGCCGGTCCGTCAATCTGCCCGGCGCTCCTTATTGCGAAGCCTGTGGATACCGGTTCCAGCCTGGCGATGAGCGTCCGGCGAACTCTCGCAAGCGCGTGAAGGGCTTGGCGTTCGCTGCGGGTGCGGGCGTCCTGGCTGCGATTATCAATGAAGTGTGGAGACGGCTCACCTAGGGCTTCGCGCGGGGATTTGATTTTCCGCGACTAACGCGCGACCAGCACGACCACGGAGCGCGGTCCCGCCAGGTAGCTCTCCTGGCGGATTTTCTGCAGCGCGCCCTCCGGGTCCGCGATGTCGGTCGGAGCCGGGCGGGAGGTATCGATAAAGCGCCGCCACGTGCCCCAACACACGGGCGGAAGCGCGCACCGGTGAGCCTCCCAATGCGCGTTGGCGATGACGTAGATCTGTTCGCCCGGCCGCGTCTCGGGCGCTTCGAACATGTGCCATGCGAGCAATCGCGATTCGAAGTTCCAATCCGGTTTGTGGAGTTCCACGCCGTGCCATACCGTTTCCACATCGCGGCGCGTTTGGTCGCGCACATAGGAACTGCGCCGCAAAATTGCGTGGGACCGGCGGAAGGCGATTAAGTTCCGGAAAAACCGCAGGAGGCTGTCGTTGGATTCTTCGAGCTCCCAGGGAATCCAGCTCAGTTCGTTGTCCTGGCAATAGCCGTTGTTGTTGCCCTTCTGCGATCGTCCGATCTCGTCGCCCGCCAGGATCATCGGCGTTCCGTGAGCCAGCAGGAGCAGCGCCGCCAGATTGCGCGCCTGCCGGTCGCGAAGAGCTTGAATCGAGGGATCGCGCGTGGGGCCCTCCACACCGCAATTCCAGCTCGCGTTATCGTTCGCGCCGTCGCGATTCCCTTCGCCGTTCGCCAGGTTGTGCTTGTCGTTGTAGGACACCAGATCGGCCAGCGTGAAGCCGTCGTGACAGGTGACAAAGTTGATGGAGTGATACGGCTCGCGTCCGCTTTCGCGATACAGGTCGGCGCTGCCGGAGACGCGATCGGCAAGGGCCGGGACCATGCCGGCGTCGCCCTTCACGAAACGGCGGATATCGTCACGGAACCGGCCGTTCCACTCCGCCCAGCGTCCCCACGCCGGGAATGAGCCGACCTGATACAGCCCGGCCGCATCCCACGCCTCGGCGATCAGCTTGGTTCCGGCGAGAATCGGATCTCCGGCGATCCGCTCGAGCAGCGGAGGACTCTTCAGCACGGTTCCGTCGCGGCCGCGCCCCAGAATCGACGCCAGGTCGAAACGGAATCCGTCCACGTGCATTTCGGTCACCCAGTAGTGCAGGCAATCGACGATTTGACTCCGGACGACCGGGTGATTGCAATTGAGCGTGTTGCCGCAGCCGGAAAAATCCAGATAGCGGCCCGTGATCGGATCGACGATGTAGTAGGTTTCGTCGTCGATTCCACGCCAGGAAATCGTGTGGCCTCCCTGTCCGCCTTCGCCGGTGTGATTGAACACCACGTCCAGAATTACCTCGATGCCGGCCGCGTGAAAGGCCTGGACCATGGTCTTAAATTCGGCGACGGCCGCGAGCGCGTCCGCGGCTCCGCTGTAGGATAGCTTCGGGGAGAAAAAGGAAAGCGGATTGTACCCCCAATAATCCAGAAGCTTCTCGCCGGTAACCGGATTGCGCCGCGGATTATCGGTCTCGTTGAACTCGGTGACCGGGAGCAACTCCACCGCCGTGATGCCGAGCGCCTGCAAATAGGGAATCTTTTCGCACAGGCCAAGGAAGGTTCCCGGCGCGGCGACGCCGGAGGAACCGGCGCGGGTGTAGCCGCGTACGTGCAGCTCATAAATGATGGAATCGGCGAGCGGAACGCCGAGAGGCTGATCGTGCTTCCAGGCGTAGCGATCCTCCACGACCACCGAGCGCAGCCGCGCGTCCGGGTCCCGGCCCCACTCCGGACGCCCTGCCACCGCTTTCCCATAAGGATCGAGCAGCAGCTTCCCATCGATCCGATACGCGTAATTCACTCCCGGATCCAGGCCTGCCAGAAAACAATGCCACACGTTTCCGGTTTTGTGAAACTTCGGATCGAGCGGGAACTCCAGAACGGGCTCGGAAAAACCGGAAAGAAAGATTGCGAGCGTAACGTCGGTGCTATGCCGCGAGAACACGGAGAAATTCACGCCCCCGCGCAGAGGAGTCGCTCCCAGGGGCAGTGGCGAACCGCGGACGAACTCCGCGTCCTGCCCGATCGTCGCCAGCAGATGTTTGCGCGCTTCCGAAGTCTCAGCACTCACTTTTCGAGTGTAAGCAATCAGGCAACCGCGCTGCAGCGGCCGTCCTCATACCACCAGCATGCAATCGCCGTAGGAGAAAAAGCGGTAATGTTCGCGGACCGCGTGACGGTACGCCTCCAGAATGAATTCGCGTCCGGCGAAGGCCGCGACCAGCACCAGCAGGCTCGATTTGGGCAGATGAAAATTCGTCAGCATCGCCCCCGTGCGGCGAAAGGCGAAACCGGGAGAGATGAAGAGGTCCGTTTCGCCTTTCCTACTCAGGGCCGCGCTTTCGATCGCGCGCACCGCAGTCGTCCCCACCGCGACCACGCGGCGTGCGGCTTGCATTGCCCGCTCCGTTTCGGGCGGGACAAGAAAGTTTTCCGAATGCAGCTTTACCTCCTCCACCACCTCGGTTCGCAAGGGTTGAAAGGTTCCCAGGCCCACGTGCAGCGTGACGTAGCGGACGGCCGCACCGGCTTCGCGGCAGGCGTCGAGGACGGCCGGCGTGAAATGCAGTCCGGCGGTGGGGGCGGCGACGGATCCGCGTTCCCGCGCGAATACGGTCTGATAGCGTTCCCGGTCGGAAGGCGAGTCGGGACGGCGGATATAAGGCGGCAAGGGCACGTGTCCGGCACGATCGAGAATCTCGAACAAGTCTCCGTCCGGATGCAGGCGCACAGTGCGCTCGCCATATTCGCCGCGTCCCAGAATATCGATTCGCAGTTCGTCGCTGACGACGACTCGCTCGCCAGTGCGCATTTTTTTTCCGGGCCACACGAGCGCCGTCCAGGTGAGGCCATCGCCGGCCAGAGGCTTCGTGAGAAACACCTCGACCTGGCCGCCCGCGCCTCCTTCGCGATGGCCGTAGAGACGCGATGGGAAAACCCGCGAATCGTTCAGGACCAGGCAATCCCCGGGACCAAGATAGGAAGGGAAATCGCGGAACAGGCGATCCTGCCACGTACCGCTTTTACGGTCGACTAACAGCATCCGGGACGCCGCGCGGTCCGCGAGCGGCTCCTGGGCGATGAGGTCTTCGGGCAGATGAAAATCGAAATCGGAAAGGAGCATGCCGGAAAGAGCGGAAGTAGCGATTTTAGCGCGTGCGGCGCGCCAGCACGAAACCTCGGCTCACGCGGAAGCGTGGGTATACTGAGTTCAGGTCCGCTGGCCCGCGCGAGGGAATCGCGCCCGCGCTTCGCGCCTCTACTCGCCTTGGATAATTCAGGAAAATTTTCAATTCCGGCTTTACGCATTCTTGGGATCGAGTCCTCCTGCGACGAGACCGCCGCGGCCGTGGTCGAGGACGGCTCCCGGATTCTCTCGTCCGTGGTTTCCTCGCAAATCGCGACGCATGCCAAGTACGGAGGCGTGGTTCCGGAGCTCGCCTCGCGGGAACATCTGCGCGCCATCGTGCCCGCGGTTCGCCTCGCGCTTGAGCAGGCGGATATGAAGCTCGAAAACGCGAACGCCATCGCGGTGACGCAGGGGCCCGGCCTCGTCGGTTCGCTTCTCGTCGGAATCACATACGCCAAGGCGTTGGCTTTCGTCCACAAATTGCCGTTGATCGCAGTGAACCATATTGAAGGCCACATTCATGCCGTCATCAGCCAGAATGCAGCGGGAGCGACGCCGGTGGAATATCCGGCGCTGGCGCTGGTGGTGAGCGGCGGGCACACGCATCTCTACGAAGTCCTCGAAGGGTTTCGTTACCGTCTGTTGGGGCGCACGCGGGACGACGCGGCGGGCGAGGCGTTCGACAAGGTCGCGAAGCTCCTCGGCTTCGGATATCCGGGTGGCCCGGTCATCGATGCACTGGCGCCTTATGGGAATCCGGAGGGCGTGCGGTTCACGCTCGCCAAGATGAAAGGCAACACGCTCGACTTCAGCTTCAGCGGCCTCAAGACGGCGGTGCTGCGCTGGGTGCAGGCGCACGATCTGGATGCCGAGATCGCGGCGCGGCACAGACTTGTGGCGGGGGTCCAACATCCCACGCGAGAACAATGGCTCGAGTCCACTCCGCAGGCCACGCTCGATTTGCTCGCCTCTTTTCAGAGCACTGTGATCGAGGAATTGTTGCGGCGTGCGATTTCCTCGGCCGACGAAATCGGAGCGCGCGGCGTGATCATTTCGGGCGGCGTGGCGTGCAATGCGGGATTGCGGATGGCCGCGCATACGGAGAAGCTGGGCTATCCGGTGTTCTTCCCGGAGGCGGGCTTATCCACGGATAACGCGGCGATGATCGCCGCCGCGGCGTTTCCAAAGCTCCTGGGCGGAGAATTCGCCGATTGGTCGCTGCAGGCGGACGCGAATCTGACGCTGGCTTAACGAGGGACGAGGCGATGGAAACCCGCGCCGGCGCTGGTCTTCAGGCGACTAGCTGCGCGCGGCCGGATGCTGCGGGCCCTTGCTGATGCTCTTGTTGGCGGCCTTGGCGGGGGCCTGGTGGGCGGAAACGGGGGGATGCGCGGCCTGGGGATGTACGGCCGGGGCCGTGTGCGCGGCTACTTTTGCGCCTGCCGGCTTGCGGGCGGCCGTCGCGTGGACGGGTTTCACCGGAACCCGATCGCCAGGATACGAAACCGGGATCGCGACCCATTCGCCGGCTTCCGGCATATCGTCGCGATTGGCGGCCAGGATCGCCGCCGGTGTTGTGTTGAAGCGCCGGGCCAGATCGGCAACCGTTTCGCTGCCTTCGAGATGATGCACGCGCCAGGAATCGCGGCGCGCCACTGGGATTACTTGCAGCGCCGCCGTCACCTGGGTCTGCGTCCCTTTCGGAACGTGAACGGCGTGCCCGGCCGGGGCGATGCTGCGCAGAACGCTGGGGTTGAGCTCGCGAACTTCGCTCAGCGGCCGATCCGCCGCTTCGGCGATCAGGGCGAGCTGCGTGGGCGACTCGATCTCGATCGTGTCGTATTCCACGGGACTCTCGAATTCCACGTTGTCCAGACCGTAGTCTTTGGAGTTCTTGGCGATGATGGTCATCGCCAGAATGGCCGGAACATAGTTGGCGGTTTCCTTGGGCAAAACATTCAGGCGCCGCAATTCCCAGAAATCGGCATATCCGGTGCGCTGGATCGCTTTGTCGATGCACATCGGGCCGCAGTTGTACGCCGCCATGGCCAAATACCAGTCGCCGAAGTGCGTGTAGAGATCGCGCAAATGCTTGGCGGCGGCGCGCGTGGCGAGTTCGGGGTCCATGCGATCGTCGGTGGTGGCGGTCTGGTTCAGCCCATACTCGCGCCCGCGCGATTTCAGAAATTGCCACACGCCGACGCACAGGGCCCGCGAAATGGCCCGCGGAGAAAAGCCGGATTCGGCTTGCGCCAGATAGATCAACTCCTGCGGCACGCCTTCCTCGGACAGGATTCTCTGGATCATGGGGCGGTAGCGGCCGGAATGCTGCATGCCGAACGCCATGATCTTCTTGCCGCGGGTAGAGGAAAAGAAATTGATGAAGCTGACGACCGCGTCGTTCTCCTGCAAAGGAAGCTGCGAGGAGGTTGCCCGGATCTGCTCCTGAACCTTATCGCGCAAACCGGGGTCGACCGGGAAGGTCATATTGAGCAGGTCGTCGATGGGCGATTGCTCGTAGGTGACGTCCGCCTCGGTGTCCGGGCCCGCCGAGCGGTCCACGTCGTAGGGATAGATCGCTTCGATAAGCTGCTCGGCGCGGCGTTCCACGCGGGTGCGATCGATCGTATTCTCCGGAGCGGTCAGAAGAATCTCGAGCGCATGGTCGAAATCGCGGCGCGCTTCCTCCATGCGGTCTCCCTGAAACGCGCGCTTGCCGGCGGCAAAGGACTCGTCGGCCCGCGCGATCAGGAATTCGGCGTCGGAGGGGCGGGGAACCACGGGAACCGAATTTGTCAGATGCGGAACTTCATTGGCATAAAACGCCGCGACCAGAGGGCCGGAGGATATCTCGGGCGGATCGATCGTTGCAGGCTCCGCGGGCGCCGGATGGGGCGGAACGAAGAACGTCCGGAACTGGCGGCCAGGCGCATCGATTGTCGCGCAGCTGGTCAGACATGCGGCCGTGCCGAGCGAAAAAAATGCAACGCTCAACAGCCGTACCCGAGCCTGTTTTGTCGGCATTCTTAGAAAGGGTAACAGATTCATGAACCCTCAACGGACACCCCGTCGGGGAGACTATTAGTTAGGCTAATAATATGAAATCCTACCGGAAAGAGCTGTGGTTTAACGTTCCCACGCGGAGAGCTCTCGTGAACATTACCTCCCAGGTGGAAACTTGCCTCGTGGAAAGCGGCATTCAGGAGGGCCTGGCGCTGGTGAACGCCATGCACATCACAGCGTCCGTCTTTATCAACGATGACGAGAGTGGTCTACACCAGGACTATGAAAAATGGCTCGAGGCTTTAGCTCCCCATGAACCGGTCTCGCAATACCTGCATAATCGAACCGGCGAGGATAACGCCGACGCGCACATGAAGCGACAGATCATGGGGCGGGAAGTGGTGGTTGCGATTACGAAGGGCAAGCTCGACTTCGGGCCGTGGGAACAGATCTTCTACGGAGAGTTCGATGGCCGGAGAAAGAAGCGCGTACTGGTAAAGCTGATCGGAGAGTAACGGAGACGACCGCCGGGCGAACGGATCTCAATCCTCGTTCCGGCGAAACTCGCACTGGCAGCAATCGCTGCAGCGTCCGCAGCGCTCGCACCGGTGGTTGGCGCAACAGTCTTTTGTGCAATGGACGCAAATGTCCGAGGATGGTTCGTTGCAGATGCTGCAAAGGAAAGTAGCTACTTCGCTCATAAGTTCCTATTTGGCCTGATTCTCCGGCGCTGCAGGAGCGGCGGTCGGTTTGGGCGGAGCCGTAGTGCGCGGAGGCTGGCGGAGCAGCACGCCGCGGCAGCGTTGCGCTTCCTTGTCCGCGATTTGGAATTCCTGTTCGCGGGTTTGCGCCAGATCCGTAATATATTGGCGCAACTGGTCGCGATTGGCGGTATTTGCTCCCATCACGCTGACGATAAGATCTCCCACCGCCGGATTCTGATAACGGCGGACGCCTTCGACGAGCGACGTTACCTGACTTTCCACCGATTGCAAGCGGAAGTAGGTCTCGAGCGCAACCGGAAGCTTCTCCGGCTGGCGGCTTAAGTTAGCCGCGGCTCGCACCATATAGCCCAGCTCGTCCTGCGCGTTCCGCAACTGCGCGACGTAGGCGGCGGGCGCGCCTTTGGCCTGCCACTGCTGCGGGGTGAGCTGATCGAGCAGCGGTTTCAGCCGCTCGGCTTGCGCCGATAAATCCTTGGCGGCCTGGGAGGCATCCCACGGCGCCGAAACTCCCTGGGCGCGGGTCAAGGCCGGCATCGCGATCAGCAGAGTCACAGGGAAAGCCAGAGAGAGACAGATGCGCATACACACCTACACGCATAGTTTCTCACGATTAACCTCCCGTGGGTCCGAAAGCTCGAGCCGGTTTACGGCTTGGACGGCGGCGCAGGCGGAGCCGGAGGAGCGGGAGGGGGCGGGGGCGGAGGCGGAACTTTCTGGGTATCTCCCACCGCGCCGCCGGTGCCGAGTACGCCGCCGCTTGCTCCAAGACCGCGGGGCATCCGCGTTACGACCGTTGTAACAGCGTCCACCATGGCGCGTATCACTTGATGAGCCACCGTGCTGCGATCGATCAGATGAGCGTCAAGCGGCTCATTCCGGTAAACCTTCAGAGTGTCTCCCGCATTCAACACTTTCGCGTCGCCACGGGGGAGCAGCGCGTGCTGCACTTCGACGACGCCGTCTTCCACTTCGACCAGCGTGGTCTCATCGTCGTCGGCGACCGAGACATCGAACGTTGTGCCGCGAACGGAAATGACGGCCGTGGGCGTGAGCACCCTATTGGGATTCGGAACGTTGCCGTAATGCTCGATATGGATACGTACGCGTCCCACGAGAACGTCGATGAAATCCTTCCAGTTAGGGGGATTCTTGCGGAATACAACCCGGGAGTTAGGGTATACCTCGAACGTACTGCCGTCGGAGACCTGGAGGACCGCGTGTCCATCCGGCCCGGTCAAGATCAGATCTTTCACCTGCACGGCGTCGCCGACGACCAGGGCCCAGGGTTGCGAATCCTTGAGAACCGAAACCTGACCGCTTTGCGTAATGACTTTTGCGGCGTAATTGCCTGAGTCGGAAGGAGGAAACTGGGCCGAGCACACGAGTACGGTGGCTGCCGCAAGAAGCGACAGCTTCACCCCGTACACCCTGGACGCTGGTTTCATCTTCGTCTTTCGGCTAGTGTATCACCAAACTTGCGAATGCAAGCCTCTAACCGCATCGATTAGGGCGCTTTTTCGTCGAGAATCAGCAACTTCTGACCAGGAATGCCGATGGATAAGTATACAATGGACTCGTTGCGTGTGTAGGAAGTCCACAGTACGAAAGTTTGCCCGATTCAGCGTGCTGGCGGCCGCTTTCCTGCCGGCAGGCTTCGGTCAGAGTGTGCCCGATTGGAGGCGGATCGGGAGCTACTCTTTGAATCCCGCAGGCGAGGGCGCGCTCGCCGGCAGCGTCGCCGGACCCGTGGACCGGGTGTGGTACTCGGGCGACGGCTCTACCCTTTATGCCCGAACGTCTTCCGGGCGTACGTACCAGACCTCGGACCTGGAAAATTGGCGCAGCTCGGAGGTGGGCCCACCGAGTGTATCCGCGAATCGGGCGCTGGGTCTAGCGCAAGGATCCGCGGACGTTCCGGGTGCGATGCGGGACCTGGCGGCGTCTCCGGCGAATCCTGATGAGCTTACCGTTGCGACCGACCAGGGCGTGTTCCGTTCGGTGGACGGCGCGAAATCCTGGAGCAGTTTAAATGACGGCCTGCCGAACCTTCCGGTCACGCGGCTCCTCGATCTGCCCGCGGGAGACCACGGCGTTCGCATCCAGATCGGCGGGGATCGCGCCGCGGAATGGCCACCGGGTGAAAAGCAAGCCTGGCTTCCGTCCGATGCCCGCGACGTAGAGACCGAAAGCCGGCTGCGCGCGGCTCTCGGGTCGTTCGCGAGCGCGACGCTTCGGGGAGCCACGGTCACAGCGGTTGCGGTCTCGGGCGATATGGTTTACACCGGCACGAGCGATGGGCAGTTGCGGGTTTCCTCGGATCGCGGGCAAACCTGGCAGAGCTACGCCGCGACCGGTTCAGGTAAAGTGGAGCGCCTGTGGGTGGACCCTTCGGACGCGCGTATAGCGCTGGCGGTTTTAGGCGCAACGCCCGCCGGCGCGACGGTTCTCGATCAGCGAGCGCACGTCCTGCATACTATCAATGGCGGCGCGGTTTGGGATAACCTCACGGCCAATCTGCCCGATGGGGCTGCGTACGGAGTAACCGCCGATCGCGCGAGCGGAGCGATTTACGTTGCGACGGAAGCCGGCGTTTTCGCGGGATATGCCGACCTGGGCACGCTTGGCAGCGCGCCGAACTGGACTGCGCTCGCGGGATTACCCGCGGCGCCCGCGAAGGACGTGATGCTCGACGCCCAGGGAAATCAGTTGTGGGCGGCGATCGAAGGCTTCGGCGTTTACGCGACGCTCGCGCCCCACCGGTATCTGGACCCGAAAGTGGTGAGCGCGGCCGACCTGGTTTCGCGCGCCGTGGCTCCCGGGTCCTTGATCAGTATATTGGGCGCGCAGGTTGCGTTCATGCGCGCGGGCGATGTCACGATTCCCGTATTGAGCGCGACCGCATCGGCCTCGCAGCTGCAAGTGCCCTTCGACATTCGTGGGACCTCGCTGTCGCTGGCGGGAACGCGATGGGAGGCGTCCACGGGAACCGCGGGTCTCGCGCTCGCGCCCGTCCCAGTTACGGCCGCGGCTCCCGCGATCTTCGTGGGACCGGATGCGACACCCATGCTGCTCGACGGCGATAGCGGAGTGATGCTCGACGCCATGAATACGGCGCACAGAGGCGGACGCGTGCAGATTCTCGCCACGGGTTTGGGACGGGTAACGCCGGATTGGCCCGCGGGTCTGGCCGCGCCGGCTGAGAATCCTCCGCGCGTCGCGGGCGACGTTCAGGCGTTTCTCGATCGCGCGCCGGTGGAGGTGACGCGCGCGGTTCTCGCTCCCGGATACGTCGGACTTTATCTGGTGGAGATCACCGTACCCAAGATCGCCAACTACGGACCCGCGGAACTATATATTGATGTGGGGGGCGCGACCAGCAACCGGGTTCGCGTGTATATTGAGCCATAGCTCGGATCGCATCCTATACTCGGATCACATCAGGATCGAATGCCAACCATGAAGGCCGCGCGCCGCTCGCTTCTTTTCGCCCTCCGCGCGTTTCTTTGCGCCTTCGTCTTTGCAGGAATGGCCGCAGTTGCCGCAGCGCAGGAACCCGCCAAATCCGCTGCTGAGAATTCCGATCCCAAGCTCGCGCCGTATCTTCCCACGCCCGCCACGATCGTCGAGAAAATGCTGCAGCTCGCCGGGGTGAAAGCGGGCGAAAAAGTGTACGACCTCGGTTCGGGAGACGGACGCATCGTCATTCAGGCCGCGCGCAAGTACAAGGCCGACGCCTATGGCGTGGAACTCGACGAGTCGCTGGTGAAGCTGAGCACCGAACGGATTCGCACGCTGGGCCTGACGGCCACCGCGCACATTATCCAGGGCGATTTGCTGCAACAGGACTATTCTTCGGCCGACGTCGTGACGATTTATCTGTTACCGGTGGCCATTTCGAAAGTAACTCCCATTCTCGAAAAGCAGCTCAAGAAGGGCGCGCGCGTGGTGGCGCACGATTTTGAGTTCTTCCAGTGGACGCCCGTCAAAATTATGGACATCGACGACGACGGCGAAGGGCGCAGCCATCGTCTTTTTCTGTACAAGCGCTGAATTATGGTTCCTTATCGCGGGCGGATGGCGTTGCGCGCATCGCGGGTGTTTCTGGCCTTCGCGACGCTGGGGGCCTATCCGTTCCTCGAAGGCTCGCGCATTTCCGCGTCGCTCGCGTTTTTGGTGGCCTATGCGATTTTCGCCGCGGGAACTTTGTACGAAACCCGCTTCGACGCCCAGCCCCGGGCGTTAATTTCGCTGACCATCGATGCCGCGTTCTTTGCGTACTGCCTGTGGCTTCTCCCGGCAATATGGGCTCCGGCGCTGGCCTTCGGATATCTGCTGGCCACGGCGGCGATGCTGCATCCTTATACTCGCGTGATTGCGGTGGGAGCGGGAGCGGTTCTGCTGATTCTTCTGCGGACGGGCCCGGGAGCGTTCCTATGGGTATCTCTGCCGGCGGCCATCCTTGCGTCCGCCTTCGCTCTGCATAAGGATTCGCTCGACCGCCGCATGTCGCGCGTGCTGCGCTACAACGTGATCGTACGCTCGGAGGCGGAAGGCGCGCGGGAAGCCGAACGGGAGCGCGTGGCCGCCGACTTCCACGATGGTCCTCTCCAAAACTTCATCAGCTTTCAGATGCGGCTCGAAGTGATCAAAAAGCTCCTGACGCGGGATGTGGCCGCGGCATCCGAAGAACTGAGCCAGCTCCAGGAACTCTGCCGCACCCAGGTCACGGAATTGCGCGGCTTCGTGCGCAGCATGCGTCCGGTGGACGAAGGCGCGAGCCTCGGATCCTCGCTCAGCCGCATGGTGGAACAGTTCCAGCGGGACACTGGAATCACGGCGACGTTCTCCACGGGGGAAATGCACGATCCTTCGCAGACCGAGGTTTCGCTCGAACTGCTGCAGATCGTCCGCGAGACGCTGAACAACATTCACAAGCATTCAGGCGCTTCGCGCGTTGCGGTGTCCGTCGGCCAGAAGGGCCGCAAGCTCGAGCTCAAGGCCGCCGACAATGGAGGCGGGTTTCCGTTCAGCGGCTCCTTCACGCTGGAAGAGCTGGAGCTCATGCGGATGGGTCCGGTCAGTATCAAGCGGCGCGTGAGAATGCTGGGCGGCGATCTGCTGCTCGAATCGCGGCCGGGGCAGGGAGCAAGCCTTGAAATCCGAGTGCCGCTGAATTAAGGCACTTCAATTCAGTGTGGCGCGCGTTATGGTCCCCGGACGCGTTATCCCGTGCTTAGACGCTTTTGATCAGCGCCTGCACCGTCTCGAGCGAGTCGGCGTCCGCGGGTTGCTTGTCGGTTCGCCAGCGGGCCATGCGAGGAAATCGCACGGCCACGCCGGACTTATGGCGGCTTGATTTCTGGATTCCCTCGAATGCGATTTCAAATACCAGCTCCGGTTTCACCGTGCACACGGGCCCGAACTTCGCAGTCGTATTGCGCCGGATGAACGCGTCTACCGAGCGGATTTCGGCGTCCGTCAGCCCGGAGTAGGCTTTGGCGAAAGGCACCAGGGATGGGCCGTCCCAGATTCCAAACGTGTAATCGGTATAGAGGCCGGCTCGCTTGCCGTTGCCGAGCTGCGCGTAAATGAGCACGGCGTCCACGTGATACGGATCCACTTTCCATTTCCACCACGCGCCCTTCTCGCGCCCGACGCCGTAGGGCGAATCGAGACGCTTGAGCATCAGGCCCTCGGCTCCCCGTTCCCGAGCGCGATCGCGCTCGCTGCGGATCGCGTCCCAGGATGTTCCTTCGACGCGCGGCGAAATGTGGAGGTCCGCGATTTTGCCGCCGAGGTCTTCGAGAACCGCCCGCCGCTCGCTAAGCGGCCGAGGGCGAATATCCACACCCTCCCATTCGAGGACATCGAAGGCCAAGAGCGTCACGGGCACCTTCGCGAGAATGTTTTTGCCCAAATTTTTCCGGCCGATTCTCTGCTGCAGATCGGCAAAGGGCAGCACGCGATCGCCGCTCCAGCCGACCAGTTCGCCGTCGAGAACCGTACCTTCGGGCAGATGGGAACCGAGCACCTGGATTTCCGGAAAACGAGCGGTGATCAATTCGCCGCCGCGCGACCATACGTAAACCGCGCCGCCGCGCCGGATCACCTGCGCACGAATGCCGTCCCACTTCCACTCCGCGAGCCATGCGGCGGCGTCGCCCAGGCCGTCCGGCGGGTCCGCGAGTGGAAAGGCCAAATAAAAAGGATAGGGCCGGCTGCCGCCCGTTTCGGCGGCGTCGTGTGCGACGAGAGCATCCCAGGCCGCGGCCGAAGGCGCCCACTCGCCCATGATCCGATGCGCGATCACGCTCTCGGGTACCTGGCTGACCGCGGCGATCGCGCGAATGACCAGCGTCTGTGAAACGCCCACACGAAATGCTCCGGTGATCAACTTGTTCCACACGAAACGCTGCTGCGCATCCATGGCGCGCCACGTCTCGCGCATGCATTCCCGCTGGGCTTCTTCGTTCATCATGCGCAGAGGGAGCAAGCGAGACCGCACCAGTTCGGCCAGGGACATTTCCGGTTGCGCGGAGTCGGACGAATCGGGAAACAACAACGCGGCCGTCTCCGCCAAATCGCCCACCGCGCCGTAACACTCGTCGAACATCCATTCGGCGACGCCCGCCGCTTCGGCCGCCCAGGATCGGAACAGGCGGCTCGTGAAGGGGGCTCGCAATTTGCCGCCGCTCAAAAAGAAGACGGCCCAGGCTGCATCCTCCGCTGGCGACGAACGGAAGTAGTCCGCCATGGCCGCCACCTTGACGTTAATGCTGGTGGTGGCGTCGAGCAGCGCGTAGAGGCGAGCGAAGCGCTTCATCCTTTTTCCGCTCCAGTCCCTTCCGCTCTGGCTTCTTCCGCTTCAGTTCCTTCCGCACCGGACGAAAGCCCGCCGATCTCAAGGGAGTCTTCGGCAGTCTCCGTACTATTTTCGGGCGCGTCCCCCTCGAAGCGCGTCGCGACAGCGAGTGCGTCGCGCCCGGCTTCCTGAAGCCAGCGGACCAGCGGCGCTGTATGGCCGTGCGTGACCCAGATGGTTTCCGCTTCCGTGGCCGCGATCGTCGAGAGCAGTGTGGGCCAATCCGCGTGATCCGATAAAACGAAGCCGCGATCGAGAGACCGGCGGCGCCGAGCCCCGCGCACCCGCATCCAGCCGGAGGCCATGGCGCTCGCCTGCTCTCCAAAACGCCGCAGCCATCGATTTCCGTTCGACATGGGAGGCGCGAGAATCAAGGCCTCGGCGAATTGCTGGCGTGCGGCGGTCAAGGCATGCCGCGTAGGCGGCAAGGCGATACCGGAGGCGCGATATTCCGCAGTCAGGCGCTCGACGGAGCCGTGCGTGAGGATCGGTCCGATGCTCGAGTCAATTGAAGCCAGAATGCGCTGGGCTTTGCCGAGAGGGTACGCGTACAGAATGCTGGCCTTTCCCTGATCCCGATTCTGCTTCCACCAGGAATTGATTTCGGTGAAGACGTCCGCGGGAGGATCCCAGCGATAAATCGGAAGGCCGAAGGTGGCTTCGGTGACGAAGCCATGGCAGCGAACAAGCTCGAAGGGCGCGCAAGTGGGATCGGTCTGCGTCTTGTAATCTCCCGAAATCACCCACACTTCGCCCCGTGATTCGATGCGGACTTGCGCGGACCCTAAAATATGTCCCGCGGGATGCAGCGAGATCACCGTCTGGCCGATCGCGATTCGTTCCCCGTACGGCACGGCTTGAATGCTGCACGTTTCCCCCAGACGCGCGCGCAACAGACGTTCTCCGGGCTGGGCCGTTAGATACGTTGCGGAGCCGGCGCGGGCGTGGTCGGAGTGCGCGTGCGTGATGACGGCGCGCTCGACGTCGGCCCACGGATCGATGTAGAAGTCCCCGGACGGGCAGTACAGCCCTCGTTCTGTGATTTCTAAAAGGCCCATTCCGCGGTCGGTTCAGCCTCCTTCCTGCCTGCGTTCATGAGACTGACGACTCCACCCGTGCGTTACCGGGAGGCTGGCAAGAGGGACACCAGAAGGTTACGCGAGCGTCATAGCGGTCTTTTTCTGATTCAATGGCCACACCGCATCGCCGGCAGGGCTGGCCGCGCCTCTTATAAACCCACAAATTCTGATCGGGATCGGCCCGCCGCGTGGTTTGACGCCGTCCCGGCACGGACGCGACGGGTGGTCCGGATTCTTCCGCAACATTCTCAAGCATCAGCTTTCGTGCGGCGAGCACGAGTGCTTCGAGCTCCGTCTGCGCGAGCGATCCGGCGAGTCGAAAAGGATGGACGCCGCACACAAAACAGACTTCCGATTTGAAAACATTCCCGACACCGGCAAGAATCGATTGATTCAGAAGCGCCGCTCCGATCCCCAAATCTGGACGCGATTGCAAGTTGGCTACGGCGCGCCCCGCGTCGAAATCCGCGGCGAGAACCACGGGCCCAAGCCGACTGAAGCCCGCGCGGCGAGCGAGAGACCGTGCCGTATGGAACTCGGCGATGGGAACATCGAAGGCCACCGCGAGCATCTGGGCCGTCGCGATCACGATGCGCATATGACTTCTTCCGCGCTGCCACGTCTCGCCCGGGCGATAGATGTGCCAGCTCCCGCTCATCAACATATGGGTGAGCAGAATCAGATCGCCGGAAAAGCGCATGACGAGCCACTTCCCGGCCGCTTCCACGGATTCCACGATGCGCCCGGCAAGCGGGCGATCTTCATTGACCCGCGCCAATTGAGGAAGCACGGTTTCGAAGCGGACGATCGGCTGGCCGGCCAGCGCGCGTTCGAGCGTTCGCGCCGCGCGAACGATGGTGTCGCCTTCAGGCATCTCAAATCGGCTCGGGCAGCTCGTCCACGGGATCGTCTTCGGAGTCTGGCTCGATCCCGGCGGCGGGCCCCAGGCGGCGCATCTGATATCCGTTCGCGGTGTCGACGAACCCCGCGGCTTCCAAAAAACTTCCGAGGACGTGGCGCTTGGCCGGCTGGTCGTTCACGTTCGAGATCAGCAGGCCTCCCCGGCGGCTTTGCCAGCGCCGGGCGATTTCCGCCAGTTTCTCCGCCAAAGACCGTGCGACGTGCGTGCGCTCAGGATCGTTTTCGGGAAGGAAAGCGCGGATCGAAGGATTGCGCCGGCGCAGAAATCCTGCGAGCTCGCCGTTGACCAGGATTACGCTTGCGCCAGAGGCGCGCGACATTGAATGTGAGTGAGGCGAATGGATGTGAGGCGAATGCGTGTAAGGCGCATGAGAGTCAGGCGAAGGAGTCTCACGCTCCGCACTCTGGTAGCTTTCGTCCGCAACACGGGGCCACGGCAGGAGGCTTCCGTAGGGATTCGCGGGATCGGACGCCGCGAGATGAATCACCTCGGGACGCTCCGGTTCAGCGCGGAGACCACGCAACATATCGATCGCCGAGGGCATGGCGAACTGGGCCGCGCCGAGGCCCGCAACGAACATCCCTCGCCGGATGCGGCCGCTTTCCTCCAGCGTTTTGAGCGCCGGATAAATGGCCGGATAGCCTCCGGGGATCTCCTCTGCGCTGGCTGTCTCGCGCATGACAATCGCGTGGCGCAGCAGTAACTGCTGGGCCATCGCCGCGCTCCACTCGGTGAGGGTCACTGAGTTTTGTATCCGCTGGCGCAGGAGCGACCACCGTCCTTCAACGGGATCCCGCTGGCCCCCTGTAGCACGCACGCGGCGTAGAAATTCCGGCGAGCCTGGAGCATCGCCCCGCTGCCGTGCTTCCCGGGAATAGAGTTTGTTGCGGATCGGCTGGAGCGTATCGTTGGTGATCTGACCGCTCCACACGAGCTCCCATAACGCGTCCAAGGTATCGCCGCGATATCCGCCCCCGGCCGCCTCATGCAAGCCCCCGAAAAAAAGAGCGCCCCTCTGTTCGAGGGTCTCGACGATGGTGAGAGCCCGCGGAGAAAGAGTATCGCTCTGCGTACCCGTGCCCGGCGCGAGCAGCCGCGGGAGCGATTCGGCAAGATAGAGAGCGATCCGGCCATCGCGATCGCCAAGAGGCTCGCGACCCACCCACACGACGAGCCCGGCGGAGATCAAGGCATCGAGATCGCCCGGCTGGTAATCGCGGACGCGCGCCGGAAGAATGTCGCGCTCCAGGTCGGAGGCGATCAGCGAGCAGCCCTGCAGGACTTCGATCGTGTCGAGCAGCGCGTCGGCACCGCGGCGCGGAACCGTGACGCCGTGCCAGCGGCACAGGAGCCGGGCGAATGTTTTCTGCGCGGCGGGCTCCACTTCGCGGCGCAGGCGGGCCAGAGTCCGGCGGCGGATTTGCTGCAGGACGTCGGGGTCGCACCACTCCCCATGAACTCCCTTCGGGCGGAACTCGCCTTCCAGAAGTTTTCCCTCGGTGTGCAGGTTCTTCAGCGCGGATTCGATTGGCGCGGGTGCGAGACCGAAGCGCGAAGACACTTCCGCAAGCGTAAAAGGCCCGTGGGTTCGCGCATAACGCCGAAGAATCTCCCGCAGCGGCTGATCGACGGGCGCCAGAAATACATCCGCGAGGCCCGGCGGCAGAGGGACGCCCAGCGCGTCGCGATAGCGGGCCGCATGCTCCACGGCTACGTAACGGGGCTCGCCCGCGATGCGCAGCAAAAGGGCGCGGCGAGCGGCGAGGAGTTCTTGGATACCGGGCGCTGCCACGCCATGGGCCGAGCGCGCTTCGACTTCAACGAGCGAAAGATCGCCCAGCTTCAGCAGCAAGTCATGCACGCCGTCGGTATGCTTCGCGTGGTATTCGAGGTCAAGAGATTGGAGCTGCGCCTCCACTTCCTCGAGAACACCGGGGTCGAGGAGCTCCCTAAAATCGGTGCTGCCCAACAGTTCTTCGAGTTGCGATTGATCGATCGCTAGCGCCTGCGCCCGGCGCTCCGCAAGCGGGGCGTCACCTTCGTAAATATAGTTGGCGATATAGGAAAACAGCAGCGTCGAGGCGAACGGAGAAGGTTTTTCGGAAGTGACGGAGTGGACGCGAATTTTTCCCTGACGAATCCCGCGCAGGACCTCGACGGCGGAGGCCACGTCGAGCACGTCGCGCAGGCATTCGCGATAGGTTTCAAGAAGAATCGGGAAAGAAGAAAAACGCGCGGCGACGGCCAGAAGATCGGCGGCGCGTTTGCGTTGCTGCCACAGCGCGGCGCGCACGCCGGGACGGCGCCGGGGAAGCAGAAGCGCTCGCGCGGCGGCTTCGCGGAATTTGGACGCGAATAAGGAAGTGCTCCCCAACTGGCTGAGGACCAGATCCTTCAGTTCCTCGGGCGAAGGCAGCAGCGCCGCGGAGTCCACGGGCGACCCGGGAAATTCACTCTCCGTGTCGGGCAGGCGGATGACGAAGCCGTCGTCCGTCCACATGGTTTCGGCTTCAATCCCGCGCTCGGCGCGCAGCTTCGCTGAGGCGGCCATGCACCACGGCGCATGAACCCGGCTTCCGAAGGGAGTGAGCACGCACACGCGCCAATCGCCGAGCTCATCGCGGCAGGATTCGATCACGATGTCGCGATCGCTCGGAACGCGCCGCGTGGCCGCGGCCTGCTCCTCCAGATACCGCATCAGATTTTCGGCGGCGTTGGCGTCCAGGCTGTGCTCTCCGCTCAACAGCGCGATCGCGGCGGGGCGGGGAAGAGCGAGAAGCTCCCGGTTCATTTGCCCGATGCGGCGTCCGAATTCCGCGGGACGTCCGGCGGTATCGCCATGCCAGAACGGCATCTTGCCGGGCTCGCCCGGCGCGGGTGTCACGACGACGCGATCATGCGTGATCTCATCGATGCGCCACGTGCTTGCGCCGAGGATAATCGTGTCGCCGGTGCGGCTCTCAAATACCATCTCCTCGTCCAGTTCGCCGACGCGCGAGCCTTTTGCCGCGCCCGCCAGGAAAACTCCAAATAATCCCCGATCGGGAATGGTCCCGGCGTTTGCCACCGCTACGTGGCGCGCTCCCCTGCGCGTGGTGAGTTTGTGGCCGGTCCGATCCCATGTCAGGCGCGGGCGCAGCTCCGCGAATTCATCGGAAGGATAACGGCCCGCCAGCATGTCGAGCACGCTCTCAAAAATCGGCCGCGTGAGCGAAGCGTAGGGAGCCGCTTTGCGGATGACCGTAAAAAGATCGTCCACGTTCCAGGCGTCCATGGCGACCATCGCGACGATCTGCTGCGCGAGCACGTCGAGCGCGTTGCGGGGATAGGCGCTCGACTCCACCTGGCCCTCATACATGGCGCGCGTAATGGCAGCGCACGCCGCCAGGTCGCCGCGGTATTTCGGAAACATGATGGCCGCGCTGGTCCCGCCGACGTGATGATTGGCCCGCCCCACCCGCTGCATGCCGCTGGCGATGGAAGGCGGCGCCTCGATCTGAATCACCAGATCGATGGCTCCCATATCGATCCCCAACTCGAGCGAGGAAGTCGCCACCAGGCCCCGGAGCGCGCCGAGTTTCAGGCGATCCTCGATCTCCTGGCGTTGCGCGGCGGCCACGCTGCCATGGTGAGCCCGCACCAGCGTTTCTCCCGCCAGGTCGTTAATCGCGCCCGAGATCCGCTCCGCCAGGCGCCGGCTGTTGACGAAGATCAAGGTGGAGCGATGTTTCCGCACCAGTTCCAGCAGGACGGGATGCAGCGCGCTCCAGATCGAAGGCCGAACGGGACCTTGCGAGGCGGGACCGCTGGGCAGCATTTCCAGCTCGTCGAGCCGCGTCATGTCTTCGATGGGAACTTCGACGCGAAGATCCAGGCGCTTGGCTTCGGAGGCGTCCACGATGGCGATGGGACGATATTTGGGTGTCGCGGGAGCTTCGAATTCGGTCGATATCGCCTCGCCCGCGGCTTCGATGTTCGCGGCTTCCATCGCTTCTAAACCGCGATCGGCGATGGTCTCACTCGCGCCTCCCAAAAAGCGCGCGACCTCCTCGAGCGGCCGCTGCGTCGCGGAGAGGCCGATCCGTTGGAGCCTGCGGCCGCATAGGGTTTCCAAGCGTTCGAGCGACAGCGCCAGATGGGAGCCGCGCTTGGTTGGAACCAGCGCATGAATTTCGTCGAGCACCACGGTTTCGATCGAGCGCAAGGCTTCGCGGGCGTTCGAGGTGAGCAGCAGATATAAAGACTCCGGCGTGGTAATGAGAATATCGGACGGCCTGCGCGCGAAACGCGCACGCTCGGACGCGGGAGTATCGCCTGTACGAATCGCGACGGAAGGCTCGTGAATCGCGACGCCGGTCTTGCGCGCCATTTGCGTGATGCCGACGAGCGGGGATCGCAGATTGCGCTCCACGTCAACGGCGAGCGCCTTAATGGGGGAAATATAAAGGACTCTGCACCTTCGTGCCGCTTCCGGCGCCGGGGCAAACATCATGCGATCCAGGCACCACAGAAAGGCCGCCAGGGTTTTCCCCGTTCCCGTGGGAGCGAGAAGAAGCGTGGATTCGCCTCTGGCGATGGGGGGCCAGCCCAGGAGTTGGGGCCTCGTGGGTGCGGGAAAAACGGCATTGAACCATTCCCGGACGGGTGCGTGAAAAAGGGTGAGCACGTCGCCCGGTGGAACGCCCGTCTTCCAGCTAGCTTTCTTTGCGCGGTCGGTACGGCTAGGCGCTCGAATCATCACTTTTCCCGGACTGGTGCTCTTCCCGGACCGCGATTTCGAAGGACTGAATTCGCTCGGGGTCGCTTGTCCTCAAAGAACCATAATTCCGGTCTTAAGTCCAGTAGGAGTGTGGCGGGCGGCGGGAGGAGGGAGGCGTTACGTTTGCGCGAGCGAGCAAAATGAAGGACGTAACGCCTCCTGGCAGAGCGTAGAACCGGTCAGGGCCGATGGCCGACCCGCCGAATCGCGTGATAGAGCACGAGAAAGACGACCGAGCCCACCACCGCAACCATAAGGCTGTATACATTTAGCCCGGTGACTCCCGCTGCGCCAAAGTTGTTAAAGAGCCAGCCGCCAAGGATGGCCCCCACGATACCGAGCAGGATGTCCATGAAAACGCCTTCTCCCTGGTTGTTGACCAATTTGCTTCCGACAAACCCGGCGATCAAGCCCAGGATGATCCACGCAAGAAACGACATGTGAAACCTCTCTGTACGCGAATACGATACGACTGATCCGCGCCGCTATCCCGAAAGCACGCAAGGGACCACTGGCAGCGGCCTTTATATTTGAAGTCGCGCCCGCACGCTCCGGAACGTTTTACGCGTTCCGGCGGCAGGGTTCCTGCACAAATAGCACGGCGGACCTCGCGGCGGGAGATAGCACGACAGGCCGTCCCGATGCCGGTGTCCTCCGATCAGTCCGTGCGACACCCAGCGCCTCGATTATGATGTCAATGTGACGCGAAACGGTCGGCTTGCAGCGTTTTTCCTGAGTGCGGCAGCGCTTGCGGGACAGTCGGCGCCGGTCCCGTCCGGCAGCCGCGAATCGCCGCTCGGCCGATTGCCCTACAGTCCGGCGATGGACGTGTCGTCGATGGATCGAACGGTGGATCCGTGCACGGATTTTTACCGGTATGCGTGCGGCGGATGGATCGTGAACAATCCCATTCCGCCGGATCAGGCGCAATGGAACGTGTATTCCAAGCTCGAAGAAGACAACCAGCGGTTTCTGTGGGGATTGCTGCAGGAAGCTTCGAAGCCGGTTGCTACGCGCAACCCGGTGGAGACGGAAATCGGCGATTTTTTCAACGCCTGCATGGACGAAGACGCGATCGCGCGGAAGGGCGCGCAGCCGTTACAGGCGATCCTCGACCAGATCGCGGGGCTGCGATCGCTTGATGACCTGCCGGCGTTGCTCGCCCGCCTGCAGCGCGCGGTGTACGGAAATCAGGTCCTCTTCGGGTTCGATTCCAATCAGGACTATGCGGACTCCTCGCGCGTCATCGCTTTCGCGAGCGCCGGTGGGCTCGGACTTCCCGATCGCGATTACTACACCAAGACGGACGCCTCCTCTGTAGAGACGCGCCGGAAGTATGTCGAGCACGTTCAAAAAATGCTGGAGCTTCTCGGCGAAAGCTCCGCGTCGGCGAGCAGCCAGGCCCGCACGGTCATGGAGATCGAAACCGCTCTGGCCATGGCTTCACTCACGCGCGTCGACCAGCGCGATCCCTACAAGCTGTTTCATAAAATGAGTCCGTCGCAAGTGCAGGCGCTCACGCCGGGGTTCTCCTGGAAGGCTTATTTATCCGAGCTCAACATCGGAGGCATTTCCGTCGTGAACGTAACCGAGCCGGCATTTTTCAAGGAGCTCGAGGCGCTGCTCAAAACGCGCAGTCTGGACGATTGGAAGATCTATTTGCGCTGGCATCTGGTGCACGGCAAGGCGCCGTACCTTTCGGATGCGTTCGCGACGGCGAATTTCGATTTCTACAGCCGCACGCTGCGCGGCATCCAGGAAATGCCGCCCCGCTGGAAGCGCTGCGTGCGCCAGGTGGATAACCAGTTGGGGGAAGCGCTGGGACAGGTATTCGTCCAGAAAACATTCGGAGCGGATACCAAAGCGCGGGCCCAGTTGATGACGCGGGAAGTCGAGTCGGCGATGGAGAGTGAGATCCGGCAGCTTCCATGGATGACCGATGCGACCAAGAAAAGGGCGCTCGAAAAGCTCCGTTCCGTGAAGAACAAAATCGGGTATCCCGACAAATGGCGCGATTACAGCTCCATCAAAATTGCGCGGGACGATTTTTATGGAAATGTCGAAAGGGCCGCGGAGTTCGAGTCCGCGCGCCAGCTCGCGAAGATCGGCAAGCCAGTGGACCGGAATGAGTGGCAGATGACGCCTCCGACGGTGAACGCCTATTACGATCCGCAAATGAACGATATTAATTTTCCGGCGGGCGTCCTGCAGCCGCCGCTGTTCGATCCGAAATCGGATGACGCTCCGAACTACGGCGACACCGGCGCCACCATCGGTCATGAACTGACACATGGCTTTGACGACGAAGGGCGCCAGTTCGACGCGAAAGGCAACCTGAAGGACTGGTGGACTAAGAAAGACGCACAGCAGTTCGAAGAGCGCGCCAAATGCGTTTCCGACGAGTATTCCGGGTTCACCATCATCGACGACATCAAGATCAACGGAAAATTGACGCTGGGCGAGGATGTGGCCGACCTGGGAGGGACGCTGCTCGCGTACATCGCATGGAAGAACGTCACAAAGGGGCAGGATCTGAAGCCGATCGATGGGTTGACGCCGGATCAGCGATTCTTCATCGGCATGGCGCAATGGGCCTGCGGCGACGAGCGCGCCGAGAACAAGCGCATGCACGCGATCACCAATCCGCATTCCCCGGATGCGTTTCGTATCAATGGCGTGGTGGCCAACCTGCCGGAGTTTGGCGCGGCGTTCGGGTGCCGCGAAGGGCAGCCGATGGTTCGCCGCGAGCAGTGCAAAGTTTGGTGACCCCCGTTCGCTAGGGTGCGTGGCGGAAAGCCAGCGAGGAGTTGACCCGGGGAATGTTCTGATCGTCTATTAATCACGGCGATGGGACGACGAAAAAAGCGGGTTTGGCCAGAAAGGTCTTGTACTGCAACGGCGGTGCTGCTGGCTCGCCGCGCTGGGCGCCGCGGTTCAAATCAGCGCTGAGGCGAGGGAACGCGCCTCAAACGCCCGCCGCCTTCCTCACGCTTCCATTCCCGCTGGAGCCGACCGACGAAAGCTGTCGCTGCGTGAATGAGCGGATTTTGGGGAAATGTCAGTCCCGGCCCATGCTTAAGCGCCAATAGGGCTACGACGAAGTCCATTTACCCGCGATTAAATCGAGTTAGAGATAGTGTTATCATGTTGACCCGTGAGGACGATCCTCCGGATAAACAGAAATCGGGCATCCGATGAGTTCAACCACGATGAAGCTTGAATACGTAAAGGCCGAGCCGATTCCTCTGAAGGGCCACCCAGATTTCAGTGAGGTATGGCTGCATGACCAAATCTCACATGACCCCTCACTCCTTGGTCTCGGCGAGCTAACCGTCATTGAGCGCGAACGAATCCAACTCGGTGCCGGACGGCTCGATATGCTATTGACCGACGCCGACGCCGAAAGTCCGACCCGGTACGAGGTGGAAATAATGCTCGGCCCGACGGATCCCGGTCATATCATCCGTACCATCGAATACTGGGACATCGAGCGTCGCCGTTATCCGGCTTATGACCATATTGCGGTCCTCGTCGCAGAACAGGTGACCGCGCGTTTCCTGAACGTAATTTCTCTATTATCTGGCAGCATTCCGATTATCGCGATCCAACTAAATGCGCTAAAAGTTAACAATTTAGTTGTGCTTGATTTCGTGAAGGTCATCGATCAACGCCAACTACGAGAAGATGATACGGCCGAAGGCGGTGGAGCTGTCGAGCCTGATGCAGATCGATCGACTTGGGAGGCCCAGGTCGGGTCGAACATGATGAAAGTATGCGATCGTATCGCTCAGATCGCGAACGAAGTTGCTGATCCCAAATTGGAGTTGAAGTACAAGAAGTACCGAGTTGCGCTAAGCGTTCCGGGCAGCTTCTTCAATTTGCTGGCGTTCTGGCCCAAGAAGAACTTCATTCGCATTCGGTTTCGTGTAACTGATCCAGAAGCATGGTTCAAGCGCCTGAGCGAGGCTGGCGTTGAGACCGAGTTGAAGGATGGAACTTGTCTTGTACGCCTTCGAAATAGCGATCTTACACAGCACGAAGACCTTTTTCGTGAACTAATTCATCAGGCGATAAAGGAAAAATCCGAAGGTTAAACTCCCACCGGTCTACGGGGCCGTCGGGTGGGTTCTCGCGGCCTTAGCTAGGGTGCGTGCCCCCGCAGCGTCACCAGCGCGCGACCCGGAAGATTCAGCATTGCGCTGTGCGCGGAAGATCGAATCGCGGGCTTTGACGAGTACGGGGCTTCTTCGGTGGTCGCCGTCACCTGCCACTCCATGTCCGGCACGCCGCTCAGTTCCACCGCGCGCGCCGCGCCGAGATTTAACACATGTAGCGTGTAATCCTGACCGCCGCGGAAAGCGGTGACCAGCACATTCGCCTGATCGGAAACCGCCGCAAGCGCGTCGCTCGGCTGCGGGGTGAGATCGGTGAATTGCTTCATCAACCAGAAACGCGCGCTCGGTTCGACGCCGCCGCCTGGGAGCACGCGGGCCAGCCCGTAGTCGTCAGTGTACTGCCAAAATAGCAGCGCCTGGGGGCGCGCGGAAGTGAGAAGCTGCTGCATCATGCGCGCTTCCCGCAGGCCGTAATCAAAGCTATCCCAGGCGTGAGTGAAATACGCGGAAGGGTCGACGCCGACTTCGGTGACGAGCAGCGGAAGGTTGAGCCATTCGGCCAGATCCCCCCAAGTGGAGTACTGTTCGGCGCTCGCTCCGCCCCAGGAATGAAAGGCGACCGCACCGATGAACTCCCGGGCAGCGGGGTCGGAGGCGGCCGCGAGGGCGAAAGTATGCGTGTCGCGAGGCCCGCCCGTGTCGCCCAACAGCAATTTGGTTTTCAATCCGATTTTCTGAAAATATGCCCCGAGCCGGGCGATGGCCCGGGCGTGGGCTTCCGGAGACTGGCCGATATTGATTCCGATATTGGCCTCGTTGAACGAAAAAAGATCCGGCTCGACCGAATACATGCGCTTTGCGAAAAGGAGATAGTCGCCGATCAGGTTGGTCAACTCGTCCCATTTATCGGGGTCGATCGAGCGAAAGGAAGCGGTTGGGGGCTTCTCGTTGGGGTCGGTATAAAAACGCTCCGGGAGGGTCCAGATACTGATGACGAACGGAACACCCATCTTCTGCAGACGCTGCATGACTTCGAAATCGGCGCGAAGCTCCGGACCAGGGTCGTTGCTCTGCGGGGCTCCGGCCAGTTTGTCGCGCTCCCGCCGTCTGTCCCAGTCGACGAGCTTCATGGCCGTGCGCGCCCAGGCTATTTTCAGATGCTCCAGCGTATATGCGGCGACGGGCGAGCGGTTATCCCAGCAATAGTTCCCGCCAAAGCCCTGAAAGGCGTAGCGTGCCTGCGCCGGGTCGATCCGCAGATGTGCGACCGGAGCAGGGGCCGGCTTCTCGGTCAGGCGCAAGACGGGCGCCACTTCCTCCTGATCCCCAGCGGCCCACGGGCCGCGCCGCAAGGGAATGCGAACTTGAAACGATCGGCCGGCCGTATCCCAGCGATCGAGAAGCGCGACGTCCCGGGCGTGATCGAAGGAAATATCAAGCGATCGGGCCGCGGTCGCATCCTGCACGTGAAACGCGGTCGCCGCACCCCGAAAAAAAGCCGAGTCGCGCGGTGTGGTCTTCCGGAGCGCGATGGGCTCAATGGCACCAGCCTGATCCCGGGAGACCATAACTTGTCCCTCGAGAAAGTCCGGGCGCGGAAGGTCGAGGACCAGATCAACGGCTTCCACATCCAAATTCGTTTCCGCCGTGACGGCGACCGAATAACTTACCGAGGAGTTATCTTCGACACCACGAATGCGCACACGGCCCCTGGATCCGTCCGGCAGCGCGAAGGGTGCCGACCAGGAGAGTGCGTCTCCATCCCGCACCGCGCCCGCGGAGGGGCTCCGAACCTGTAAAGGAATTTTTTTCCCGCTGGGCAGCACGGCGACGACGCTCGAGGCGACGGCGAGATCCTCGCCCGGCGAGACCAGACCCACGATGCGTCCGTTGCTGTCGTAAACGGCGCGTTCCGCCGCGCGTATGGGGAGTCCGAAGGTTAGGCCCGCGAGCACAGGCCACACGAGAAACAGCGATAGAGGCGGAACACGCATCCTGAAACTACCTGTCCTTCGCAGTCTATCCGAAAACCACCACGCGGGATCTTCATCCATGCTTGATATTCACCGATGACCCCCGGGCGCCCATTTCCGGCGCTCATTTCAGGTTCGCGTTACTTTTCGCCGTCTCGGTAAGTCTTTTTATTAAGCCCCGATTGTCGGATTGGGTACCGTTGCGTCGTTTCAAAGCGCCGGGTGCGTCCGTCGGCGGACGCGGCGTTGGAGTAAACTTGGAAAAATGACTTTGTATCCGCAATTTCGCAGTCTCGTTCGGAGGGCGCTGTGGACATCCGCCGTTCTGGCCGCGCCGTTCTCCTTCGCCGCCGCCCCCGTCCGGCAGCAGGCACAGGCGAAATTGCTCGATCGCGCGGAGTTGCTGTGCGATAACTGCTTTTTCGGGCCGAGCGACTATTACTATTGTTTCGAGGCCGATAATAAGATCCTGATCGGGCGTCAGAGGATCCCGGTAATGAACTGGGACGACAAATCGAAAAACTATTTGACGAAGGCGCACCCGGCTTGGAGCGTGTGGGCCGCGCCCGGTGAAACCGTGCCGATCAGCTACGATTCCAAGCACATCTGGGTTGCCCGGCCGGAGCCGCTTCCGGGCGCGACCGAAGGCGGTCCGCTGCATGTCCTTTTTAAGGCCGGCAAAGAGGTGAGGCTCTTACAGAATTACTCGTCGGACGTCTTCAGTAACGATAAGCGTTGCCGGGACGCGGTGAAGGCGACGTCGCACTAAGGTTTTGTTTGCGCACTCAGTTGTGTTTGATTGGATTGCCCGGCAAAACGTGATCGCCCGGGTTGAAACATCGCCCTGCGGGGTGGGGATGTGTTCCGGTCTTTCGGAACGGCCACCTCGGCGAAGTGGTTCAATCTATTGAACTCCGGCGGTCTATGGAGAACGGATGGACGGAAAAGCGTGGGCGGCGCACGATCTCTGCGACGCTTGGGGATGGACTGGTCAATTGCCCCAAGCAAGCAGGTGCGCGGCTTTGCTACCATCTTTGCTGTACCCGTGTTGCGCACAGGCGCGTGCTCCTGTTTGGCGGGCGCCTTCGCGGTCGAACGCAGTTTGCCTTAGACCACGCCTGGAACTTTGGCTCGAGAAAATTCCTCTGCTCGGCGGCGCCGGAGATGTTACCCGGAGGCTCTCGAGTCAGTCATTTATAGAATAGGCCGTTGAATGTCGACAAAAATGACCCCTCCCGAATCGCTGCCCGATGTTGAAATTCCCGGGCAGCACGAGCGTGTACCGCCAACTCGTAGAAAATCAAAGGCGCGCGGCCTGATCTGGCTGTTTTTTCTGGTGGCGGTGGCGTGCGTGGCGGGTTACGCGGTGTGGCGTGCGAGCCAGCCCGCGGTTCAACAAGGCCAGGGCAAAGGTAAGGGAAAGGGCGGCGGTAAAAACTTCGGCGGCCTGGGTCCGGTGCCGGTGGTGGTAAATAAGGTCTCTCGCGCGAGTGTCCCGGTTTATTTAAACGGATTAGGAAACGTATCGCCTTTTTATACGGTTACGGTGAAGTCGCGAGTTGACGGCCAATTAATGAAGGTGGATTTCAACGAAGGGGATCTGGTCAAAGAGGGTCAGGTGCTTCTCGAAATCGACCCGCGCCCCTATCAGGCCGCACTGGATCTTGCCGAAGCCACGCTCGCGCGCGATCAGGCTCTGCTCGACAACGCCAAGCTCGATCTGGAACGTTATAAAGGCGCTATCGCCAACGACGCGATTCCGAAACAACAATTGGACACGCAGGTCGCCCTGGTCGCGCAGTACGACCGCCACGCTCAAGCAGGACGCGGCGAACGTGGAAAGCGCCAAGCTGAACCTGACGTATTCGAAGATCACGGCCCCGATCACCGGCGTGGTGGGCTTGCGTCTGGTGGATCCCGGCAATATCGTTCACGCCGCCGACGCCAACGGCATGATCGTCATCACCCAACTTCAGCCGATCGCGGTACTATTCACCATTCCGGAGGACAGCCTGCCGCAGGTGGTCCAAAAGCTGCGGCAGGGCATGCATCTTCCCGTGGATGCGTTTAACCGCGACAATTCCAAAAAGCTCGCGTCCGGGTCCCTGATCACGCTCGATAACCAGATCAACAATACGACCGGCACCGCGGAGTTGAAGGCGGTTTTCGATAACAAAGATAACGCCCTCTTCCCGCAGCAATTCGTCAACATCCGGCTGCTGGTCGACACGCTCAGTAATCAGCTCGTGGTTCCCAACGTGGCGATCCAGAACGGCCAGCAGGGAACGTTCGTATACGTGGTGGACGACGATTCCAAGGTGCACCTGAAGACCGTAAAGGTCGGCGTCACGACGGAGACGATTTCCGATATCCTCAGCGGTCTGACGGACGGAGATCGGGTGGTGGTCGACGGCACCGACCGTCTGGTGGAGGGTGCGCAGGTGCGCGTCCGCAAAGCCGGAGAGTTGGACAACCCCACGGACGTGAACGGCAACGGCAACGGCAACGGAAACAAAGGCGGCGGCAAGGGTAAGGGCAAAGGTAAGTTCAAGAAGGGTGATGGCGGCTTCAATAATAGTCAAAGCGGAAGCACCGGCCCCGCGAGCGGAGGCGTGAGTCAGTGAGTCCGTCCCGGATCTTTATTCTCCGGCCGGTGGCCACGTCGCTGATGATGGCCGGCGTGGTGCTGGTCGGGTTCGTGGCGTTCCGGCAGCTGCCGGTTTCGGCGCTGCCGCAGGTCGACTATCCGACCATGCAGATCCAGACGTTCTACCCTGGCGCGAGCCCGGAGGTGGTGACGTCTTCGATCACGGCGCCGCTCGAAAAGCAGTTCGGGCAGGTGCCCGGGCTGACGCAGATGACCTCGATCAGCTCGTTCGGGAGCTCTCTGATCACGCTGCAGTTTTCGCTCGATCTGAGCATCGACGTCGCCGAGCAGGAAGTGCAGGCGGCCATCAACGCCGCAACCAATTTTCTTCCCACCAACCTTCCGGTTCCTCCGGTTTACAGCAAGACGAATCCCGCCGATGCGCCCATTCTGACGCTCGCCATTACCTCCTCGACCGTGCCCTTGCCCAAGGTCGAGGAACTGGCCGAGACGCGCATGGCGCAAAGAATTTCGCAGCTTAAAGGCGTGGGACTGGTGAGTATCAGCGGCGGCCAGCGCCCGGCGGTGCGGGTGCAGGCGAATCCGACGGCGCTCGCCTCCTACGGTTTGAGCATGGAGTCGTTGCGCACGGCCCTCGGGCAGCGCCAATGTGAACCAGGCCAAGGGCAACTTCGATGGACCCGATCAGGCCTGGACGATTAACGACAACGACCAGTTGCAGGGTGGGGCTCAATACGGCCCGATCATCATCGCCTATCGCAATGGCGCGCCCGTGCGCGTGTCGGACGTCGCGAGGGTGATCGACGGCGCCGAAAATACCAAGCTTGCCGCGTGGGTGAATACCGACCCCGCCATCGTGCTGAACATTCAGCGCCAGCCGGGGACCAATATCATCAGCGTGGTCGACACGGTGCAGGCGCTGTTGCCCCAGATTGAAGCCTCGCTGCCGCCGGGAATCGGCGTCCGGATTATCAGCGACCGCACCACGACGATCCGCGCCTCGGTCGAGGACGTCGAATTCGAGTTGATTTTGACCACGGCGCTGGTTGTCATGGTCATCTTTTTGTTCCTGCGCAGCGCGTCGGCCACGATTATTCCCGGCGTCGCCGTGCCGCTTTCGCTGGTGGGCACGTTCGCCGTGATGTATCTGCTCGGCTACAGCCTGGATAATCTGTCGCTGATGGCGCTGACGATCTCGACCGGTTTCGTGGTGGACGACGCCATCGTGATGATTGAAAATATCACGCGCTATATGGAAATGGGCGAGTCCGCCATGGAGGCGGCGCTCAAAGGCTCGGCCGAGATCGGCTTCACCATTGTGTCGCTGACGGTCTCGCTGATCGCCGTGCTGATTCCGCTGCTGTTCATGGCGGATATCGTGGGGCGTCTGTTCCGCGAGTTCGCCGTGACGCTCGCGGTCACCATCATTTTCTCGGCGTTCGTCTCGCTGACCTTGACGCCGATGATGGCGGCCCGCATTTTGAAACACAAGCCGGAATCCGAGCAAGGAAAGTTGTATCACTGGTCGGAGTGGATGTTCGTAAAGACCATCGAATATTATGGGCGCATGGTGCAGGTGGTCCTGCGGCACCAGCCGCTGACGCTGCTCGTGGCGCTCGCGACGCTGGGGCTCACCATTTACCTCTACCAGATCGTTCCCAAGGGATTCTTCCCGGTGCAGGATACCGGCGCCATTCTGGGCATCTCGCAGGCGCCCGAGACGGTTTCCTTCCCGGCGATGTCCAAATTGCAGCAGCGCCTGGTAGAGGTGGTTCTCCAGGATCCGGCCGTGGAGAATTTGACCTCGTTTATCGGGGCTGACGGCGTGAATACGACCATGAATAGCGGACGCATTCAGATCACGCTGAAGCCGCTCGAACAGCGCGCCGGCGTTTCCGCGGTGAACGTGATCCGGCGCCTGCAGCCGAAACTGGAGCAGGTTACCGGCATCCAGCTGTTCCTGCAGCCGATTCAGGACCTGACGGTGGAAGACCGCATCAGCCGCACCCAATATCAGTATTCGCTCGACGCCCCGGATAAGGCGTTGCTCGACCAGTGGGTTCCGCGTCTGGTGGACAAGATGAAACAAATTCCCGAGCTGCGCGACGTGGCGAGCGACCAGCAGAACAACGGTCTGGGACTGCTCGTGAATATCGATCGCGACACGGCGGGAAGACTGGGGATCACGCCGCAGAACATCGACGACGCGCTCTACGATTCCTTCGGCCAGCGGCAGGTGTCGACCATCTACACCCAGACCAACCAGTTCCACGTGATTCTCGAGGTTGCGCCGCAATACCGTCAGGATGCGAGCGCGCTCAAGGATCATGTATGTGCCGATCGGATCGGCATCGGCGAATCTGGCCTCCACGATCGCGCTCGCCGGGACGAACACCGCGCTGACCGGCGCGGCGGCGCTTCCGCCCGCACCATTGCGGTCTCTGATGACCGCCTCGATGATTCCATCGCCCATTACGATCAACCATCAAAGCCAGTTTCCGGTCGTCACGCTCTCCTTCAATCTGGCTCCCGGATCATCGCTCGGAACGGCGGTAGATCACATCAAGCAGGCGACGCGCGACGTGGGCATGCCGGCCAGCATCGAGCCGAGCTTCCAGGGCACCGCGCGCGCGTTCGAATTATCGCTCGCGAACGAATCGATCCTGATTCTCGCGGCGATCGTCACGGTCTACATTGTGCTGGGCGTGTTGTACGAAAGCTTCATTCATCCCATCACCATTCTTTCGACGCTGCCCTCGGCGGGCGTCGGCGCGATTCTGGCGCTGGTCCTGTTCAATATGGATCTGGATGTCATCGCGCTGATCGGCATCATTCTGCTGATCGGAATCGTGAAGAAGAACGCCATCATGATGATCGATTTCGCGCTCGAAGCCGAGCGCAACGAAGGCAAGTCGCCGGAGGAGGCGATCTACCAGGCCTGCCTGCTGCGCTTCCGGCCCATCATGATGACCACCATGGCGGCGCTGCTGGGCGCGGTGCCGCTGGCCTTCGGCAGCGGCGTCGGTTCGGAACTGCGCAAGCCGCTCGGCATCTGCATCATCGGCGGATTGCTGGTCAGCCAGGTGCTGACCCTGTTCACCACGCCGGTCATTTATTTGTTCTTCGGGACGAATCGCCGCGTGGGTTGGGCGAACCCGATCTTCCGAGGAGCACGACGAACTTCATTCCGTGCCTTCGATGAGCTGAGGCGAGAGTCCATGAGCATTTCGCACGCCCTTTATCCAACGACCGGTGGCCACCACGCTGCTCCTGATCGCCGTGACCATGGCGGGCGCGATCGCCTACACACTGCTGCCTGTCTCGGCGCTGCCGCGAAGTCGATTTCCCGACCATCTACGTGTTCGCGCAATCTGCCCGGGAGCGAGTCCCGAAGTGATGGCCGCGTCGGTCGCGACTCCGCTCGAAAAGCAGTTCACGCGCATCGCCGGCGTCACGGAAATGACTTCGCGCAGCACGGTCGGGCAGCGCCGGCGTCACCCTGCAGTTCGATCTGAGCCGCGACATCAATGCGGCGGCGCGCGACGTGCAGGCGGCCATCAACGCCGCGGCCGGATTCCTGCCCGCGAATCTTCCCACGCTCCCGCGCTACCGGAAGATCAATCCGGCCGATCAGCCGATCCTGTTGATGACGCTCGAATCGGATGTGGTGCCGCGGCCGCAGCTGTACGACATCGCCTCCTCGGTGTTCGCGCAGAAGCTTTCGCAGGTGAACGGCGTCGGCCAGGTACAGGTGGGCGGAAGCTCGCTGCCCGCGGTGCGCGTGGAAGTGAATCCGCAGCCGCTTTCCAAGTACAACGTGGGTCTCGATCAGATCGGCACGTTCCTGCAGAGCGCCAACGCCAACCGGCCGAAAGGCGCGCTTGCCAACGACGGACGTCCAGGTTCCGCTCTATGCCACGCGACCAGCTTTTTCAGGCCAAAGAATACAAGGATCTGGTGGTGGTCTACCGCAACGGCGCGCCGGTCCGCCTGTCGGATCTGGGCCGCGTGATCGACGGCAACGAAGATGTCCGCAACCTCGGCATCGTCAACGGCAATCCGATGGTGCAGATCCAGATCAACCGCCAGCCGAATGCCAACATCATCGACACCGTCGCGCGGATCAAAGCGCTGATGCCGCAGTTCCAGGCGCAGCTTCCGCCCACGGTTCGTTTCCAGATCGCCAGCGACCGCACGATCACGACCCGCGATTCGCTGCACGATGCCCAGCGCAACATGGTCGATCTCCATCGGCGCTGGTGATTCTGGTGGTGTTCATCTTCCTGCGCAGCGGCTGGTCGACGTTTATTCCCAGCATCTCGGTGCCGGTTTCGCTCATCGCCACGTTCGGCGCGATGTATCTGATCGGCTACACCCTCGACAATCTTTCGCTGATGGCGCTTGACCATTGCCACGGGATTCGTGGTGGACGACGCCATTGTGGTGATCGAAAACATCACGCGCCACATCGAAAACGGCATGAAGCCGATGCAGGCGGCGCTGCAGGGGCGCCGAGGAGATCGGCTTCACCGTTCTGTCGATGAGCATCTCGCTGATTGCCGTCTTCATTCCCATTCTGATGATGAGCGGCATCGTGGGACGCCTGTTCCGCGAATTCGCCGTGGTTCTCTCGGTCGCCATCGCGATCTCCATGGTGGTCTCGCTCACGGCGACGCCCATGATGTGCGCGTGGCTGCTCAAGGAAGAGCGCAGCCACGGATATCTCTATAACCAGACCGAAAAATTCTATCAGTGGATTATTTCCACCTACGCGTCGGCGCTCGACGTGGTGCTGGATCATCCCGCCTCCGATCCTGGTGATCGTGGTGCTCACCATGGGCGTCAACGTTTATCTCTACATCAAGGTTCCCAAGGGATTTTTCCCGCAGCAGGATACCGGGCGCCTGCAGGGCAACATCGTCGGCGAGCAGCACATCTCCTACCAGGCGCTGGTGGAGAAGGCGAAATGGTTCGAGGAGCAGGTTCGCAACGATCCGGATGTCGAAACCGTCACCATGGTGGCCGGCACCAGCGGCGGCGGATTCGGCGGGAACAGCGCGCAATATCAACGTTCAGCTGAAGCCGGTGGGCGTTCGCAAGTCCACCTCCGACCAGGTGATCGCCCGGCTGCGCCGCAAGACCTCGGGCATGCCCGGCGCGACCATGTTCCTGCAGAACTCGCCAGGACGTGCGCATCGGCGGCCGGCAGGGCAACGCGCAGTATCAGTACACGCTGCAGGCGCCCGATTTCGCCACGCTGGCGGAGATGGGGGCCGAAAGTGCTGGACCGGCTCTCGCACGCTTCCGGAGATTGCCGACGTCAGCTCCGATCAGCAGAATTCCGGGCTTGTCGTCGAATGTGGTCATCGACCGCGATACCGCGTCGCGGCTGGGCCTGACGGCGCAGGCCGTCGACTCCGCGCTCTACGACGCTTTTGGCCAGCGCCAGGTCTCGGTGATGTACAAGTCGATCAATCAGTATCACGTGGTTCTGGCGCTGCGAGCAGCAATGGTGGGAGAGCCCGGACTTCCTGAAAACGATTTACGTGCAGACGCCCAAGGGCACCGACGTTCCGCTTTCGACGTTCACGCACTTCAACGCAGGGCATCACGCCCATTTCGCTGCCGCACCAGGGACAGTTCCCGGCCACCACGCTTTCGTTCAACCTGCCGGAGGGCGTCGCGCTGAGCGACGCCGTGACTGCCATCAACAGGGCGGAAGTGGAGATGGGCCTGCCCGCCAACATCACGGGCAAGTTCGCCGGCACGGCGCAGGCTTATCAGGATTCGCTGCAGCAATCAGCCCATCCTGATCGGGACGGCGCTGCTCGCCGTTTATATCGTGCTGGGAATGCTGTACGAGAGCCTGATCCATCCGCTGACCATCATTTCGACGCTGCCTTCGGCCGGCGTGGGCGCGCTGATGGCCATGGTCCTGTTCAAGAGCGATCTGGACATCATCGGCATGATCGGAATCATCCTGCTGATCGGCATCGTGAAGAAGAACGCCATCATGATGATCGATTTCGCGCTGGCGGCCGAGCGCAACGAAGGGCTGAATTCGCGCGACGCCATTTACCAGGCCTGTCTGCTGCGGTTCCGGCCCATCATGATGACCACCATGTGCGCGCTGCTGGGCGGGATGCCGCTGGCGCTCGGCTGGGGCGCGGGCGCCGAATTGCGCAAGCCGCTCGGAATTGCCATCGTCGGCGGCCTGGTGGTCAGCCAGATGCTGACTTTGTTTACTACGCCCGTGATTTATCTCTATCTTGACCGGCTTCGCAAGCGTTTCGCCCGGCGGCAGCCGAGCTACCAGAACCGTCCCGGTTTTCCTGATTCCCGGCGGGCTCGCGGAGAGTGGCGATTGATGACGCGACCTTGGAAAACTCGCGGCGCTTGCGCTGCGCTCTTCTGTTCCGGTTGCATGATCGGCCCGAAATACCAGCGGCCCGTCGCGCAGACGCCGCCGGCTCTCAAGGAACTGGCCGGCAACGACCAGTGGAAGATGGCGACTCCCAGCGACGGCCTGATCAAAGGCAAGTGGTGGGAGATTTTCGGCGATCCGCAACTGAACCAGCTGGAAGAGCTGGTCAACGTCAACAACCAGAACGTGAAGCAGGCGGAAGCCCAGTTCCGCGCAGGCGCGCGCGCTGATCGTCCGCCAATCACGCCAACTACTATCCCACCATCGGATCCGCTCCGGCGATCACGCAAAGCGACACCGGGAAGAACGCCGGCAGAGGCCTGGCGGAACCAGCCAGAGCTTTTCGCTTGCCGGTCACGGCGACCTGGGAGCCGGATCTGTGGGGCCGCGTTCGCCTGTCGGTGGAGAATGCCGTGGACAACGCGCAGGTGAGCGCGGCCGATCTCGAAAATGTCCGGCTGAGCGCAGCAGGCGCTGCTGGCCACCGATTACTTTTTGCTGGCGGCGCAGGACATGCAGCAGGCGGTGCTGCAGCGACACGATCGAAGCCTACGAGAAGAACCTGCAGCTCACCATCAACCGCTTCAACGGCGGCGTCGCGTCGCAGAGTCGATATTACCCTGGCGCAGACCCAGCTTGCGGGCGCGCAGGCGCAGAGCACCGATCTGCATATCGCGCGCGCGCAGGACGAGCACGCCATCGCCATGCTGACCGGCCAGGCGCCAGCTTCGCTCGAGATTGGCGCGACGCAAGATCGCCGGCGCCGCCGCCGCCCATTCCGATCGCGCTGTTCCCTCGCAGCTTCTCGAGCGGCGTCCCGATATCGCGGCGAACGAGCGCCAGGTGGCCGCCGCCAACGCCAACATCGGCATTGCCCAGACCGCTTACTATCCCACGCTGACGCTTTCCGCCAGCGCCGGTTTTCTTCGACCACGAATCTGGCGAATCTGTTTACCTATGCGAGCCGCACCTGGTCCGCCGGGCCCGTCGCTCTCGCAGACCCTGTTCGATTTCGGCCGCCGCGGAGCCGCAGTTGCGAGAGCGCCCAGGCCGCCTACGACGCGACCGTCGCCGCCTACCGGCAGACGGTTCTCGCCGCGTTTCAGGAAGTGGAGGACGATCTGGCGACTCTGCGCTATCTGGCGGAAGAAGCCGTGCAGCAGCAGGAAGCCGTGGCCGCCGCCCAGGAGGCGCTCGAGTCTCGAAATCGACCGCTATAAGGCGGGAACGGATTCCTATCTGAACGTCATCACCACGCAGACCATCGCATTGAGCGACCAGCAGACCGCCGATCACCATTCTGCAGCGGCGCATGAGCGCGGCCGTGGATCTGGTCAAGGCGCTGGGCGGCGGTTGGGACGCATCGGACTTACCCTCCGGCGACCAGATGCGTACGACGGTCTTCGCCGATCCGAAAAACGCGCAAAACGTTGCCCGCGCGAAGGAATAGTTTCCGCGGCGGAGATTGCTTCGCAAGAACTTTGCTCAGCCAAAACTTTGCTTAGTAAAACTCTGCCTAGCAAAAACTCTCAGCGAAGATTCCCCAGCGAAGGCTCCCAGGCCCTATTCTAGGAGTGCAGGCCTCGCATCCCGCGCAGGCGCCGCAAACGCCTGATGGCCGATCTTCCCGCCTCTTTTGTTCCCCCGAATTCCGAGAAGCGGCTGTTGCCCTGGTTGGTCGCGGTCGCGTTTTTCATGGAATCGCTGGATACCACGATTCTCAATACCGCCGTGCCGGCCATTGCGGACGCGCTGCACGTGGCTCCTCTCAGCATGAAGTCGGTGCTCGCGAGCTATGCGTTGAGTCTGGCGGTGTTCATTCCCGTCAGCGGCTGGATGGCCGATCGATTTGGAACGCGGAAGGTGTTTGCCTCCGCCATCGGTCTGTTCACGCTCGGATCGTTCCTCTGCGGGATCTCGACGAGCATCCATATTCTGGTCGCCTGCCGCATTCTGCAGGGCTGCGGCGGGGCCATGATGGTTCCCGTGGGACGGCTCACGCTGGTGAATACGTTCGCGAAATCCGATCTGGTGCGAACCATGAGCTTCGTCGCGATCCCGGCCCTGATCGGGCCCATGCTCGGGCCCATCGCGGGCGGCCTGATCGTCGGCTATTTCCACTGGCGCGTCATCTTCTTCGTGAATATCCCGATCGGACTTACCGGGTTGTATCTGGTGTACCGGCACTTGCCTGACTACCGCCAGGATAAGACGCATCCTTTGGATCGCTGGGGTCTAATTTTATTTGGCTCAGGCATCGGGCTACTCTCCTACGTCCTTGAGGTGTTTGGAGAACATACTCTCGACACTCGCGCGGTCGTGGCGCTGCTCGCGGTTTCCGCGGCGCTGCTCGCGGCGTATGGATGGCGCGCGACGCGGACGAGATATCCGTTGCTGCGCCTGGGCTTGTTTCGAACCCGCACGTTCCGCGCGGCGGTGAGCGGGAGCTTTTTCACGCGCCTCGGAATCGGGGGGATGCCGTTTCTTTTCCCGCTGCTCTATCAGGTGGGACTCGGTTTTACTCCCATTCAATCCGGCCTGCTGCTGATGCCCCAGGCCATTGCGGCCATCAGTCTGAAGATGACCATGCCGAAAATTCTGGCGCGCATCGGCTATCGCGGCGTGCTCATTTCGAACACGGTCATCATCGGGCTGCTGATCGTTTTATTCGCGACCATCGGCCCAGGAACGCCTGTCTGGCTGATCGCACTGCAGGCGTTTTGCTACGGGTTCTTCACTTCCCTTCAGTACACCAGCATGAACACCCTGGTTTACGCGGATGTGACCGGCGACGAGACCAGCCCGGCGAGCACCATCGCCAGTACCTTGCAGCAAATGTCGATCAGCTTCGGTGTGGCCACAGCCTCGCTCGTCACCGCGATTTTCATTCCGGACCGTTTTCACTCCAGCGGCCCGCAGATGATTCACGGAATTCACGAGGCGTTTCTGGTCCTCGGCGCGCTGACGGTTCTCTCCACGCTCATCTTCCGTGAGCTGAAGAGCGGCGACGGGGACAACGTCAGCCAGCACAACATGGTTCACGCCGAGTGAGCAGCGACCGGGGCCATGACACTTGTTCGACATTCGGGACGGCCCACCGACGAAGCGCTGTCACGGGTTTTTTACACAGACCGATTATTATTGGAAAAAATCACCCGGGATTGGAAACGGGCCATTTGGCAGGTTCTGGCGGTTTTGAGCTCCCCGTGTTCGTCAATCCCGTCGCGCCGCGAGGAGATTTGTCCGAAAACGGCACGCCACCCCGGCCGGATTCGCGAGAAACTGAACTCAAGACCAACTGCTGGAACACGATAGAAAGGCAAACGAGACATGGCCGATGCGCAGAAGAAAACGCCCTTGATTCTGGAAGACGGTCCCTTTGATCAATACGGCTATGTTTCCACGCCGTTCTTTGGGCTGGATAGCGCGCTCTACGAGCGTCATCTTTTTTTCGACAAAGTGGCCGACCTGGCGGATACCAACACGCGGGACCGTTTTGAGGCCTTCGCGCGTTCGGTCCGTGATGTGCTCTCGCAGCGCTGGGTGCTGACGCAGAATACCTACGATCGCCGAAACCCGAAACGCGTGCATTACTTGTCCATGGAATTTCTGATTGGCCGGTCGCTGGCCAACAACGTGATGAATCTTTTGCTCGATCCCGTGGTGAAAGACGCGGTTCGCCAGGAGAATCTGAAATGGTTCGATCTGCTCGAGCAGGAGCCCGATGCGGGCTTGGGAAATGGCGGGCTGGGACGGCTGGCCGCCTGCTTTCTGGACTCGCTCGCGACCCTGCAATATCCGGCGATCGGATACGGGCTGCGCTACGAGTACGGGATGTTCAAGCAGTCCATTCAGGACGGCTGGCAACTGGAGAAACCCGATAACTGGCTCCGGCTCCCCGATCCCTGGGAGGTTCCGCGACTGGAGGAAAAGGTCGAAATTAAACTGAACTGCTCCTTCGCCGCGCGCGCGGGAGAGCTGTGCGTGCTTCCGGGACGGCCCAGCACTCTGATCGGCATCCCGTACGATCGCCCCATTGTGGGCTACGGAGGCGAAACCGTGAACACGCTGCGGCTGTGGGCGGCGGCCGCGCCGGATTACTTCGATTTTCAGGTCTTCAGTCACGGCGAATTCGTGGGCGCCGTGGCCGAGACGCTGGGAGCCGAATCGCTTACGCGCGTTCTCTATCCGGATGACTCCACCAGCATGGGGCAGGGTCTCCGCTTTCTGCAGGAATATTTTCTGGTGGCATGCTCCCTGGCCGATCTGGTGCGCAGATTCCGCCGGAGCAACACCGACTGGAACACTTTCCCCGAAAAAATCGCCATCCAGTTGAACGACACCCACCCGACGATGTCGGTTCCGGAGCTGATGAGAATTCTATTGGACGACGCCGGTCTCGGCTGGGATCAGGCCTGGGACATCACGCGGAAAGCGCTCGGCTACACCAACCACACGCTGCTTCCCGAGGCCCTGGAAAAATGGCCGGTTGCCTGGTTCCAGTCGATGCTCCCGAGGCAGCTTGAAATTATTTTTGAAATCAACCGGCGGTTGCTCGATCGTGTGCGCGTCCGTTATCCCGCCGACGAAGAGCGCGTCGAGCGCGTCAGCATTGTCGAAGAGGGTCCTGAGCGCAAGATCCGTATGGCCAATTTGGCGATCGTCGGAAGCCACAGCACCAATGGCGTGTCCAAAATTCATACCGAACTCTTGCGCACCACTACCGTCAAGGAACTGGCGGAGCTTTTCCCGGAGCGATTCAGTAACAAAACCAACGGCGTCACGCCCCGGCGCTGGCTGCTGCTCTCGAATCCCGAACTCTCCCGCGCCATTACCGGAGCGATCGGCGAGGGATGGATCACCGATCTAAGCGAGCTTTCCAAGCTCAAACCGCTCGCCGAAGATCCGCAATTTCGCGCTGCCTGTGTGCGGGCCAAGCGCGATTCGAAGGTCCATTTCGGCGAATGGCTGCAGGCGACTCTGGGCCTGGTGGCCGATCCGGATACGATCTTTGATTGCCAGATCAAGAGGATCCATGAATACAAAAGGCAGCTTCTGAATCTGCTGCGCATTATCGTGCTCTACAACCGCGTGCGGGAGAATCCGGGCCTGGCGATGCATCCGCGCACTTTCTTTTTCGCGGGGAAGGCCGCGCCGGCGTATCGCTTCGCCAAACTGGTTATCAAGTTCATCAATAATGTGGCTGGTACCATTGATGGAGATCCGGCCGTGCGCGGCCGGCTCAGGGTGATCTTTCTGCCGGAGTACGACGCATCGCTTGCGGAAAAACTGATTCCCGCGAGTGACGTCTCCAACCAGATTTCGACCGCCGGTTATGAGGCGAGCGGAACGAGCAACATGAAATTCATGATGAACGCGGCGCTCACAATCGGCACCCGCGATGGAGCTACCATCGAGATGGCCGAGGAGGCCGGGGAGGAAAACTTTTTCCTGTTCGGTCTCACCGCGGCGCAGGTCGCCTCGACACGCGCCTGGTACAACCCCTACTGGCACTATACGAATGAGCCGGAAACGCGTGCCGCCCTGGATCTGATCGCGTCGAACTTTTTCAGCCGCAACGAACCCGGCGTTTTTACTCCGCTCTACGATGAACTCTTGAAAAACGGAGACAGTTTCATGCACCTGGCGGATTTGCGTTCTTATCTGGCCGCCGATCAGCGCCTGACGGATCTCTATGCCGAGCCGGACGAATGGACGCGCAAGACGATCTTGAACGTGGCTGCCTCGGGAAAATTCTCAAGCGACCGGACCATCACAGAATATGCCAACGGAATCTGGAACCTGACGCCATGTCCAATCCAATAACCGCCCCCGCCCCCGCAGGAGTGTCGCCGCTCGCCGGTCTTCCCGCGCCCAAAGGAATGCTGATCGACGTGGCGGCCCTTGAGCGCGCCTATTTCGACCGCCGTCCGGATATGAACGACCCGGCCCAGAGAGTCAGCTTCGGGACCAGCGGCCATCGGGGCACCTCGCTCGACGCAAGCTTCACGGAAGCTCATATTCTTGCGATTTCTCAGGCGATTTGCGAGTACCGGCGTAACGCCGGGACCAGCGGCCCGCTCTACATGGGTAAGGATACCCACGCCCTGTCTTCTCCCGCGCAGCGAACGGCGCTCGAAGTTCTTGCCGCCAATGGCGTGGAAACGATCCTGCATCGCGCGGACGGCGTGACGCCGACGCCGGTCATCTCCTGGCTGATCCTCACTTATAATCGCGGCCGCAAGGATCACCTGGCCGACGGAATTGTGATCACGCCGTCCCACAATCCTCCCGCCGACGGCGGTTTCAAATACAACCCGACCAACGGCGGCCCGGCCGACACGGATGTGACGAACTGGATTCAGGACCGCGCCGATCAACTTCTGAAAGACGGAAACCGTGATGTGAAGCGGATGCCCTACGGCTCGGCCATGCAAGCGGCCACGACGCACCAGGAAGATTTTGTCACGCCCTACGTTCATGACTTGAAAAACATCGTCGATATGGATGCGATCCGCGGAGCCAATCTCAAGCTCGGCGTGGATCCGCTTGGCGGCTCCTCGCTGCCCTACTGGGAGCCGATCAAATCCCTTTACAAATTGAACCTCACCGTGGTGAATCCGGTGCTGGACCCGACTTTTTCGTTTATGACGGTAGATCATGACGGAAAGATACGCATGGATTGTTCGAGCCCGTATGCCATGGCCCGTCTCGTAGGTTTGAAGGATCAGTATCAGGTCGCCTTCGCCAATGACCCGGATGCCGATCGACACGGGATCGTGACTCCGTCGGCCGGGCTCATGAACCCGAATCAGTATCTGGCCGTCGCGATTCGATACCTGCTCACGGATCGTCCGCTGTGGGGCGTAGAGTCCGCAGTCGGCAAGACCCTCGTGAGCAGCAGCATGATTGACCGCGTGGTCCACAAGTTGGGGCGCAAATTGAGCGAAGTGCCGGTCGGGTTTAAATGGTTCGCGGGCGGGCTCTTCGATGGGTCGTATTGTTTTGGTGGGGAGGAGAGCGCGGGAGCGAGCTACCTGCGGCTTGATGGCTCGGTGTGGACTACCGACAAGGACGGGCTCATCATGGACCTGCTGGCGGCCGAGATTACGGCGCGCACCGGAAAGGACCCGGGTGAGCATTACCGCGAATTGACGGAGGAGTTCGGAACGCCCTATTACACGCGTGTCGACGCGCCAGCCACGCCTGCGCAGAAAGCCAAGCTGCTGAAGCTTGCACCGGAGGCGGTGAAGAGCACCGAACTCGGCGGCGAGCCGATCACAGCCCGGCTGACCCGGGCTCCCGGCAACAACGCGCCCGTCGGCGGCCTTAAAGTGACCACCGCGACCGGGTGGTTCGCCGCGCGTCCGTCCGGTACCGAAAATCTCTACAAGATCTACGCTGAGAGTTTTCGAGACGAAGCTCATTTGAATACCATCCTGAAAGAAGCTCAGCAGATCGTGGATAACGCTTTGAGCGAGGCTTGAATGGCCGCGCAGATCGCGGACGCCTGAGGAACCATTATGACGACGACATCGGACACAGCACGGGGCACCACACCCGAAACTACATCGGAACATCTCCCGGCGGTCCCGCCCGCTACGGAACGCCCGGCATGGAAAGCTCTGCAAGCTCATCACAAGAAGGTCCGGCGGGTGCATCTGAAGAAGTTGTTCGCGGAGGACCCCGGCCGCGGTACGCGGCTCACGGCGGAAGCGTTGGATCTGTTCCTCGATTATTCGAAGAATCGCATCACCGATGAAACCCTCAGACTGCTTCTCGATTTGGCCGCGGAGTCGGGATTGCGGGCGAAGATCGACGCCATGTTCCGGGGCGACAAGATCAATGTCACGGAAAATCGCGCGGTTCTGCACGTCGCACTGCGGGCTCCCCGGGATTCCACCATTGTCGTGGACGGAGAAAACGTGGTGCCCGCGGTTCACGCCGTGCTCGACAAAATGGCGGCCTTATCGAATAAATTGCGCAGCGGGGAATGGCTGGGATACACCGGCAAGCGCATCCGCAACGTGATCAACGTGGGCATCGGCGGGTCCGATCTGGGGCCGGTCATGGCGTACGAAGCTCTGCGCAACTATAGCCAGCGCGATATGGTGTTCCGGTTTGTCTCGAACGTGGACGGCACGGATTTCGCCGAAGCCGTTCAGGATCTGAACCCGGCGGAGACGCTGTTTATTATTTCTTCAAAAACGTTCACCACCCTCGAAACGATGACCAACGCGCACACCGCTCGCGCCTGGTCGCTTGCCGGATTCAACGGCGATGAAGCATCTGTGGCGAAGCATTTTGTCGCGGTTTCCACCAACGCCGCGGCGGTCGCGAAGTTCGGAATCGATCCCGCGAATATGTTCGAGTTCTGGGACTGGGTGGGCGGCCGCTATTCGATGGATTCCGCGATCGGCCTCTCGACCATGATCGCCATCGGTCCCGATCACTTCCGTTCCATGCTCGACGGTTTCCATCAGATGGACGAGCACTTCCGCTCGACTCCTTTCGAACGCAACCTGCCGGTTTTGCTCGCGGTTCTGACCGTCTGGTACACCGATTTCTTTGGCGCGCAGACCGTCGCTGTTCTGCCCTATGAACAATATCTGAAGCGATTCCCGGCCTATCTGCAGCAGTTGACCATGGAGAGCAACGGAAAGCACGTTACGCTCGACGGCAAAACGGTATCCTGCGATACGAGCCCTATTTTTTGGGGCGAGCCAGGCACCAACGGGCAGCACTCCTTCTATCAGTTGATCCATCAGGGAACGCGCCTGATCCCGTGCGATTTTATTGCCTTCGCCCAGCCTCTTCATGCGCTGGGACGCCATCACGACATTCTGGTGGCGAATGTTTTCGCGCAGGCCGAAGCGCTCGCGTTTGGAAAAACTCCGCGCGAAGTGAAGAAGGAAGGCACGCCCGATTGGCTTGTGCCGCACAGAGTGTTTGAGGGCAATCGCCCTTCGAATACGCTCCTCGCGCCGCGCCTCACGCCCGAGACTCTGGGGAAACTGATCGCGCTCTATGAGCACAGCGTGTTCACGCAGGGCGTGATCTGGAATATCGATTCGTTCGATCAATGGGGTGTGGAACTCGGCAAGGTTCTGGCCCAGCGAATCGTGCCGGAGCTTGAGAGCGCGGACCAGCCAGCGCTGCGCCACGATACTTCCACGAATAATCTGATCGGGCGGTATCGTGAATGGAAGCGTGGTCACTAGACGCTGGCGTTGAACGTACGTACGGGAGAACCGATGCAAATCGCAATCGTAGGGCTTGGCCGGATGGGCGCCAATATGGCGCGGCGTATTTTGCAGGGCGGGCACGAGTGTGTCGTCTTTAACCGCAACCCCGCTCCCGTCGAAGAGTTGGTCAAAGCGCACGCGGTCGGTGCGTCGACCCTCGCGGATCTTGCCAAGAAGCTCAAGAAGCCGCGAGCCATATGGCTGATGATTCCGGCCGGCGCGGTGGACGGCACGATTTCACAGCTCCTGCCGAATCTGGAAGCGGGCGATATCCTGATCGACGGCGGCAACTCCTACTACATCGACGACATTCGGCGCGCCCGGGAGCTTGCGCCCAAAAGCATTCAATACGTGGACGTGGGAACGAGCGGCGGCGTGTGGGGTCTCGATCGGGGCTACTGCATGATGATCGGCGGCGAAGCTGGCGTGGTCCAGCATCTCGATCCGATTTTCGCGACTCTCGCTCCGGGCCCCGGCGATATTCCGCGCACTCCCGGCCGCGAAAAGCTGGGAGGGACGGCGGAAAAAGGATATTTGCACTGCGGGCCGAGCGGCGCGGGCCATTTCGTAAAAATGGTGCACAACGGAATCGAGTACGGGATCATGGCCGCTTACGCGGAGGGGCTGGGGATTTTGCGGGCCGCCAATATCGGCCTGACGAAAGCCGGCATCGACGCCGAAACCGCGCCCCTGCGCGATCCCGAGCACTATCAGTACAATTTCGATCTGCGCGACGTCACGGAAGTGTGGCGGCGTGGAAGCGTCATCGCATCCTGGCTGCTGGATCTGACGGCGACGGCCCTCGCGCACGATCCGGCGCTTTCCAACTTCGCCGGCCGCGTATCGGATTCGGGCGAAGGACGCTGGACGATTAAGGCCGCGATCGATGAAGGTGTGCCCGCGAACGTTCTCACCGCCGCTCTCTATGAACGCTTCAGCTCGCGCGGCGAGGCGGACTTTGCGAACAAGTTGCTCTCCGCCATGCGCTACGAATTCGGCGGGCACTTGGAGAAAAAAAGCGAAGGAAATTCATGAGCAACTCGAAATCGGACGCTCTGGTATTCTTTGGCGCCACGGGGGATCTGGCCTACAAGAAGATTTTTCCTGCGCTCCAGGCGATGGTGAAGCGCGGAAATCTAAACGTTCCCGTGATCGGCGTTGCCAAAGCCGGATGGAACCTGGAGCAGTTCAAGAAGCGCGCGCAGGATAGTTTGGAGAAGCACGGCGGCGTGGATCCCACGGCCTTCGCCAAATTGACCTCCTTGCTGCGTTACGTGGACGGCGATTATCAGGATCCGGCAACCTGGACCGCGCTGCGAAAGGAACTGGACGGCTCGGGATGTCCCGCATATTATCTGGCGATTCCGCCTGTTCTGTTCGAAACCGTCGTCGGCCACCTTTCGTCCTCGGGATGCGCCAACGGGCAGCCCCGCGTCATCCTCGAAAAACCCTTCGGTCGCGATCTCGCCTCCGCGAAAGAGCTGAATGCAACCCTTCACAAGACGTTCGACGAGTCCGCGATCTATCGCATCGATCATTACCTCGGCAAGCGTCCGGTGAACAACATGCTGGTGTTTCGCTTCGCCAACACCTTCGTCGAATCGTTCTGGAACCGCGCGCACGTGGAGAGCGTGCAGATCACCATGGCGGAAAGCTTCGGGGTGGAGGGCCGGGGCGTCTTCTACGAACAGGTCGGCGCTATTCGCGACGTGATTCAGAATCACCTGTTTCAAATTTTGTCGAACGTCGCGATGGAACCGCCCGTGAGATCCGACGCTGAGAGCTTGCGGGATGAAAAGGTCAAAGTGCTGAAAGCGATTCCTCCGGTCCGGGAGATGGACGTGGTGCGGGGCCAGTTCGCCGGCTATCGCGATGAGCCGGGAGTTGCGAAAGCGTCCACCGTGGAGACGTTCGCGGCTTTGAAACTGGAAATCAATTCATGGCGCTGGAAGGGCGTTCCGTTTTACATTCGTGCGGGAAAGAATTTGCCCGTCACAAGTACGGAGGTTGTCGGACGGTTCCGGAAACCGCCGTCGATTGTACCCGAGAACGCTTTGCTCGAAAATCATCTGCGCCTGCGCATCAATCCCGATGTAACGATCGCCATGGGAATGACGATCATGGGGCCGCGCGACAGCATGATCGGCGAGTCGGCCGAAATGCTCGCGACCCACGATCCCACGCCGGACGAGATGGACGCCTACGAGCGGCTCCTCGGGGCCGCCATGGACGGGGATCCTACCTTGTTCGCGCGCCAGGATTATGTGGAGGAGGCCTGGCGCATTGTCGATCCCGTATTGGCTCAGCCCACGCCCGTCCATCCCTATGCGCAAAAAACATGGGGGCCGTCCGAGGTCGCGCAGGTCACGCCGCCCGGAGGCTGGGCCAATCCGATCATCGCCAAGGAGACTGGCGTGATCGGCCAGCAGGCGCTCGAGAAAACCTGAAGATTTCGAAGAGAGGAATTTCGAGAAGGCGATATGAAGATCGAAGCTCTTCCCAATGCGGATCTGGCGGCCGAGCGGGCCGCCGAAATCATCGCCATGGACGCCCGGACCGCCGCGGCGGCGCGAGGCCGGTTCGTTCTGGCCGTCAGCGGAGGACATACGCCGTGGCTCATGCTGCGCGCGCTCGCCGGCGCGCCCGGCGTTCCGTGGTCCGCGCTGCATCTGTTTCAGGTGGACGAACGCGTCGCTCCCGAGGGAGACCCGGATCGCAATCTGACGCATCTGCGCGAAAGTTTTCTGGATCATGTTCCGCTCGCGCCGGAGCAGATTCACACCATGCCGGTGGAATCGGCGGATCTCGAGGCGGCGTCGGCGCGGTATGCCGCGACCATCGAGCGAATCGCGGGTACGCCCGCGGTGCTCGATCTGGTGCATTTGGGGCTCGGACCGGACGGCCACACCGCGTCGCTCGTGCCCGGCGATCCGGTTCTGGTGGCGGGCGCGGACGTAGCCGCCACGGCGGTTTACCAGGGAAGGCGCCGCATGACCCTGACCTATCCGATCCTGAACCGCTCCCGGCGCGTGCTGTGGGTGGTTACCGGGAGCGAAAAAGCAGAGATGTTGCAGCGGCTCGAGAACGACGACGAATCGATTCCGGCGGCCCGCGTTCGCCGCGACTTTGCGTGGATCGTCGCGGACGAAGCCGCGTCCAAACAGATCGCCGGATCAGAGAAGGGAGCCTGAGATGCGCGTCGGAATCGCCACCGATCACGGCGGCTATGTGTTGAAGGACGAGATGGCCGCGCATATCCGCGAAAGCGGACACGAAGTCGTGGATTTCGGCGCGCACAGCCTGACCCCGGACGATGATTATCCGGACTTTGTGATTCCGCTCGCGCGAGCAGTCGTTTCGGGCGCAGTCGAGCGTGGCGTGGCCATCTGCGGCAGCGGCGTCGGCGCTTCCGTGTGCGCGAACAAAATCGCGGGAGCCCGCGCGGGATTGATTTCCGATCATTACTCGGCTCATCAGGGCGTCGAGGACGACCACATGAACATCCTTTGCATCGGAGGAAGAACCATCGGGGCGGCGGCCGCCCGTGAGTTGATCGACGCGTTCCTCGCGGCCGAGTTTAGTCACGCCGAGCGGCATCTCAGACGCTTGGCGAAGGTAGCCTCGCTCGAAGCCTATGCTTCCGGCAAATGAATTCGGGTTTTCGCCAAAAAAGTCGAGGAGTTGAAATATGAGCATTACGAATTTGACACCGTCCCCAGCGCAAGTCGACATTGATCAGCTATGCATCAACACCATTCGCACTCTTTCGATCGATGCCGTGCAGCAGGCGAATTCCGGGCACCCGGGCGCGCCGATGGCGCTCGCGCCTCTCGTCTATACGCTGTGGAATCGCGTGTTGCAATTTGATCCGGCCGATCCCGTCTGGCCCAATCGGGACCGTTTCGTGCTCTCGAACGGCCACGCCTCCATGCTGCTATGGTCGATCCTCCATCTCACGCGCACGCAGGCGGTCAACGCCGAATACGAAATGGTCGGTAAGCCCTCGGTGACCCTCGATGATATTCGCCACTTTCGCCAGATCGGCAGCAAGGCGCCCGGTCATCCGGAATACCATCTCGTCTCCGGAGTCGAAGCGACCACAGGCCCGCTCGGGCAGGGCATCGCGAACAGCGTTGGAATGGCGATTGCCCAGAAGTGGCTCGCCGCGCACTACAACCGGCCCGGGTTCGACGTTTTCGACTACCGCATCTACGCCGTCTGCGGCGACGGAGATCTGATGGAGGGCGTGGGGGCGGAGGCGGCCTCGCTTGCCGGGCATCTCGCGCTCGACAACCTGTGCTGGATGTATGACAACAATCACATCACCATCGAGGGAAGCACCCAGCTCGCGTTCACCGAAGATGTGGCGGCGCGTTTTGCCGCGTACGGCTGGAATGTCCTGCATGTTGACGACGCGAACGACACCGGCCGCATCCAGCAGGCGCTCGCGGCGTTTCGCGCGACCACCGGCCGGCCCACAATCATCATGGTCCACAGCCACATCGGATACGGCTCGCCGCACAAGCACGATACCGCCGCCGCGCATGGCGAGGCGTTGGGCGAGGAGGAGGTTCGCCTCACAAAAATAAACTACGGCTGGCCGCCGGATGCTAAGTTCCTGGTGCCTGCCGGCGTGTACGAACACTTCGCCAGCGGGGTCGGTGCGCGCGGGGCCGATTTGCATCGCCAATGGACGGACTTATTCGGTGCGTATCGAACCGGCTATCCTGAGCTCGCCGGCGAGATCGACAAGATGCAACGGCGCGAGCTTCCCGACGGCTGGGATCGGGATCTCCCCGTGTTTCCGCCCGATTCGAAAGGGATTGCCGGGAGGGACGCATCGGGAAAAGTTCTGAACGTTCTGGCGAAAAATATCCCGTGGATGCTCGGCGGCTCGGCCGACCTCGCGCCCTCGACGAAAACGCTCCTCACCTTTCCTGGCGCAGGCGATTTCCAGGCGGCGACCCGGGACGCTAGGAACCTGCATTTCGGCATTCGCGAGCACGCCATGATGGCGATCGTCAACGGACTTGCGCTTTCGAAACTGCGGGCCTTCGGCTCTACGTTTTTTATCTTCAGCGACTACGCCCGGCCTTCCATCCGGCTCGCCGCCATGATGGAGCTGCCCACGATTTTCGTGTTCACGCACGATGCCATGGGCGATGGCGAAGATGGGCCGACTCATCAGCCCGTCGAGCAGCTCGCTTCGATGCGCGCGGTTCCCGGGCTCGTCACCATCCGTCCCGCCGATGCGAACGAGGTCGTGGAGGCGTACCGCTACGTCCTGCAGTTGCGGCATGAGCCCGCGGCGCTCGTGCTTTCGCGGCAGCCCCTGCCGACCTTCGACCGGACAAAGTACGCGAGCGCTGCGGGCCTCGCTCGCGGCGCCTACGTCATCGCCGATTCTCCTGGAGGAAATCCTGAAGTGATCCTGATGGCATCCGGAAGCGAAGTGAGCCTCGTGCTCGAAGCCCATGAGACTATGCTCGCTTCCGGAATTCGCTCGCGCGTGGTTTCCATGCCTTCCTGGAATATTTTCGAGCAGCAATCCCAGGAGTATCGCGATAGCGTACTTCACGCCCGACGTGCATGCGCGCGTCGCGGTGGAACAGGCTTCGGCCTTCGGGTGGTCGCAGTACATCGGCCCGTGGGGACGCGTCATCGCCATGAATACCTTCGGAGCTTCCGCGCCGCTCAAGGAGCTGCAAAAGAAATTCGGCTTCGAACCGGAGCACGTCGTCCAAGTTGCCAAGGAGTTGCTGGCCGCCGGGAAAAAAGGATGAAGCGCGCGGCGGACGTTACCTGTTTGTTCGTGGATATCGGGGGCGTGTTGCTCACCAACGGGTGGGACCATCGGGAGCGTAAGCGCGCCGCGACGCATTTTAAGCTCGACTGGAAGCAGATGGAGGAACGGCACCGGCTCGCCTTCGATGCCTACGAGAATGGAAAAATCCCGCTCGATGAATATCTGAATCGCGTGGTCTTCGTCGAAAGGCGTCCCTTTACACGCGCTCAGTTCCGGAACTTCATGTACGCGCAATCGAGCCCGTATCCCGACATGATCGATCTGATCACGCGGATCAAAGCCCGCTATGGGTTGAAAGTCGCCGTGGTCAGCAACGAGGGGCGCGAGCTGAACGCGCATCGAATTCGGACCTTCGGGCTGAATCGATTTGTGGATTTTTTCATTTCTTCCTGTTACGTCAGCCTTCGGAAGCCTGATCCCCAGATCTTTCGACTTGCTCTTGATATCGCCGCCGTGCCGGTGGAGCAGGTTCTGTACATCGAAAATACTCCCATGTACGTCGAGGTTGCCGAAGAGCTCGGACTTCGCAGTATTCTCCACACGGATGCCGGTTCCACACGCGCGAAGCTCGCGGCCTTTGGATTGACAGCGGACGATTGAGAGCCGGGGGAAGACGAATCCGCCGCCCGGAAGCCGGTTCAGGGCCGGCTGTCGGCCGGATAATAGCCGTCCCGCGTCTGCACGATCGCGTTCTTCTGCGTCGTCGTCACGTGGATCTTACGATAGTAGCCGCCGCCCGTCTGATCCGACGTATAGCCCAGGCTGTACTGATTGCGCAGATCCTCTTCGATGCGATCGTAAATTTTTTCCAGCGGCATTTTCTTGGTGACGTCGAAATATTCACCGCCGGTCTCGTGCGAAATCTGTTGCAGAATCTTTTTCCCGTCCGGGCGATTCTGCGTGCGGCATCCGGCCGCGCCCCATTCCGCCCCGGCGTCCCATGCCCCCGAAGGGCGAGTTCTGAAACTGGCTGTACGCGTCCTCATCGGCGAAACGGATCGAGTACACCAAGGTGTCGGCGCGCTGCGCGGATTCGATGGCGCTGGTGAGCGAGACCTTGCTGCCGTTGTCGACGCCGTCGGAAAGCAGAATAAGGGATTTGCGGCCCTGCTGCTTTTTCATCAGCTCATCGGAGGCGAGCAGCACGGCATCGTACAGCGCCGTTCCTCCGGCCGAGCGCCGGCCGCCCTGGGGATAGCCGCCCCCTTGCGGATAACCGCCGCCTTGCGGATCGAAATTCGTTCCCTGAAAGCGCCGGTTCAGTTGGGGGCGCGGCGAGTCGACGTCCTGGAGCGCCGACTCCAGGTCCTTGCGGGAGGAAGTCAGGTCCTGGAGCAACTCCACCTCGCGATCGAAGTGGATCACGAACGCCTGGTCCTTCTCCCGTAAAACCCGCTCAAAAAACTGGTAACTCGCCCGGCGTTCCTCGTCGAGCACGCGCCGCTGGCTGCCGCTCGTGTCGATCAAAAGCCCGAGCGTCAGCGGAAGATCGGATTGCTGCGCGAAATAGCGGAGGACCTGCGGATGTCCATCTTCGTCTAACTTGAAGTCATTCACCGTCAGGCCATGCACGCTCTGGCCGTCCTTGTCGTGTACGCTGACCAGAACGTTGACGACGTTCACTCCGGTGGAAAATTTCGCGTCGGCCTGCGGTGGTTGCTGCTGCCAAGCCGAAAGGCGCTCGCAGGCTCCTATGCCGATAGCAAAACCAGCCGTTATTCCGAGGAAACCACGGCGGGACACACAAACTACGTTAGGATCGACCATCCTTTCAACGAAGACGCATGAACTCGCCGAATGGGTTACAAATTCTTCACGTTGCCTCTTCGCGGGCAACGCTTTGCGTGCCACAATTACAATTGCTACATCTAGAAACAGGACGCGCCTCGCCAAACGTCTAGTAAACGGGAGAACTCACATGCAGTCGATTCGTAGAAGCATCGCATTGGCAGTCCCAGCAGTTTTGATCGCGTTCGCGGCCGCGTCCGTGGCGCCCGTTTTTGCACAGCAACCGCCGCCTCCGGGTTCTTACCCGCCGGGAGCCCAGCCGGGCTATCCTCCAGGCCAGCAGCCCTACCCGGGCCAGCAGCCCTATCCAGGCCAGCAGCAGCCTTATCCGGGCGGAGCACCTCCGCAAGGCTATCCCGCCGGGCCGCCGCCTTCCTTCGCGCCCCAGCAATTGGACCAACTAGTGGCTCGCATCGCGCTTTACCCGGATCCTCTATTGGCGCAGACACTCGCCGCCGCCACGTTCCCGGATCAGATTCAGCCGGCAGCCTCGTGGGCGGATCAGCACCATTATCTGACCGGCGCCGCGCTCGCCTCGGCGATCCAGGGTGACCAACTGCCGTGGGATCCGAGCGTGCAGTCGCTGCTTCCTTTTCCCTCCGTCCTTGAGATGATGGCCTCGGACATGAATTGGACCAGCCAGTTGGGCAACGCATTCCTCGCTTCCCAGCAGGCCGTCATGGACTCCGTCCAGCGCATGCGCCAACAGGCCGCGCGCTTCGGCTACCTGCGCAGTACTCCGCAGGTCGCCGTGACGACCGGACCGTACATCGGCATCAATCCGATTGACCCAGGCTACATGGTCGTGCCTTACTACGACCCGGGCATCGTTTTCTACCCCCCTCGCCCTGGCTTCTTCGTCGGCGGAGCCATTAATTTCGGCTTTGGCGTCACCATCGGTGGTTTCTTCCGCCCGTGGGGCTGGGGAGTCAGCCGTTGGGACTGGGGCGGGCACCGGCTGTTCATCGGCGCCGCGCCGTGGGGCCGCACCTGGTACAACCGGGGCGCTTATGTCCATCCGTTCCCTGAGGTTCGCCGGTTTAACGGACCGGTTGGTCGCCCGGGGATCGAGCACCACGAGCTAATCCAGCGAAGTCCCGCCGAACGCGCAGGTCCCAGGGGAGGTCCCCGGGGTCGAGAAGAACACGGGCGCCGGTAACGCTCGGGTATTCTCTGTTTCCGCCAGATTTCGAGCCGCGAGAGATTCACCTCTCTCGCGGCTTTTTTACGTCAACCCACATCTCTGTCCGATATTGCAAGCATATGCATCACCCAATGGCAACCGAACTTGGCTGGCGCACATCCAAATAATAGAGATGAAGGCTCCCGGATGCGAGGAGTCGTAACAAGCTCGTGAACAGGAGGGACTCGAAATGAGATTCCCGAAATTGGCACTCTTTGCGGCGTTACTTTCGCCGTTTCTGTTGACTCCGGTCTACGCCCAGCGGGGTGGCGGCGGTGGTCATGCTGGTGGCGGCGGTGGCGTCGGTCGCTCCAGCGGCGGCGGCGGTGGATTCCGCGGCGGCGCGGTAGGCGGGGGAGGGTTCCGCGGCGGATACGGGTATGGTGGATTCCGCGGCGGATATTACGGAGGATTCCGAGGAGGTTATTACGGCGGCTGGGGTCCCTACTGGGGCTTCGGTTACGGATATCCCTATGCTTACGGTTATCCCTACTACGGGGCTTATGGGTACGATCCCTATTATTACGACCCAAATTCCTACGGGTATGACACCACGCAGGCGCCTCCACCCAACTACCAGCCCAACTACCAACAGAGCTATCCTCAAGCGCCGTATCCACAGCAGGGTTATCCGCCTCAGCAGACCCAGCCTCAGCAGCCTCAGTACCAGCCTCAATCCGCTCCTGCCGCCAGCCAGGGACAGGGCATTTACCTGATCGCCTTTAACGACCACACGATTCAGGCTGCGACCGCGTACAAAGTCGACGGGGACCAGTTCCATTGGATCACCCGCGAGGGCCAGGAAAAGCAAGCTCCTTTGTCAACGGTTGACGTGGGGTTCAGCAAGCAAATTAATCGGGATCGTCAGGTGGATTTCCAGATCCCGTAACAACTCGGAAAAAGGGAAGAACACTCAGCCGCTTCGTCGATCTCAAGGAGGTCGATCAAGCGGCTGTTGTGTTTTTGGATGTCGTGCTTCCGGCATTGCGTTTGTGCACAGTCCGCAACCGTCCGTTCTGGCACGATGCTCACGCCGTAAAAAGCGGCGTTCCCTGCGTGTGTCATCCCGAGCCCGTCGAGGGACCGGCTCTTTCTTCGCTTGTGCGTAACAATCCTGATCAGCTGCCGACCCGCCCGAACCAACCGCGATCAGGACGTCGCGCATCACGACTTCGGGACGGAGACGAGTTTATCTAGCGGTGCGGACGTGAGAGGGCCCACTAACGTCCGATCAGGCCTGTCGCAGCGAATTCGTTACTATGCCCGAATTGTGGCGCACGCACTCATGCGTGCCGCGTCGGCACTCGTGCCGAAGCCTGGGCTCCTGTTTTCAATCTCCCCAACAGGTGTCGAGAAGAGTCTCGGGCACAGCACGCATGAGTGCGTGCGCCACGAGCGGTGTTAACGATTTCTCGGCGACATGCCACTAGTAGGCCCAATAAGGACCAATGTTCGCGCCCGACGCTTGCCCTTCAATTCCGATAAATACGGTTCGCCCGAAAAAGAACGGAACGCCCCAATCGAAGGTGCCGGAGTTGGTCCCGGCGACGTTATTGAAGGCCGTATTCGGGGAATTGAATAGCGTGATCGCATTCGCCACCGAGAAAGCGATATTCGCGGAGACCGGAGCTCCTAAGCCGCTTGGGTTCGGACCGCTCGTGATGGCCGTCAGATTCAGCGTAGAGTTTGGGCAGTAAAATCCAGGGGCTTGGATGGAGGAGCATTCGGGGATGCCGGTGGTGGATGAGTCGAGAAAGAAATAACCATTCGATCCCGAATCGATGAAACTGGAAGTGTAGGCAACGCCGTTATACGTTGTCGTAAAGTTGCCGTTTTCGTCGACCGCCTGGGCGCGGGCCGCGCCCGGTGCATTGTCGGATTGCGTTCCAATCCCGAAGATCATGGAACCGGCCACCGTGGTTGCCCCGGTCGCCGTGATTTGCGGAAGGACGATCGCGAGACCGTTGTTATCCTGCGGAAACAGCCACACGGGATTTTGCAACTGGGCTGCCAGGCTCACGGCCGCGGGGACGCAGCCTGAAGAGGTGCAGCCATAGTACACCGGCGGAGCTCCCAGAGTGGTAACGCATGCCGAACCGCAATCCTGGCGATACAGGCCCACGCCCAGAATGCCGTTCGCGCCCAGGTCCGAAACCGTCTGCACAGGAGTGCCGCCCGCGGAGCAAGCGATGGGCGCGATCGGGAAATTAATATCTCCCACCACCTGGATCGGAACGGAGGAGGCGATTTCACCCGCCATTTTCACGTCCGCCGTCGCCAGGGGTCCCCATTGGTACGTATTGTCGGCGTATTGAACGCAATTCCCGATCGGCTCGCCGCTAATATTTGTAATATTCAATTGCAAGGTCAAGGCCGATGCCAGGATGCGAAGCCCCGTCGATCCCGTGTCCACCTGCACGTGGTCGATCGACTGGCACGTGGTCGTTCCCGGAACGCAGATGGTCACGGTGGTGAACACGATGTCTTCGTCTCCCACCGTTTGCCCGGCGACCACCGGTCCTCCGTCGATGACAATCGGCTGCGTGTTGTTGACCGTAGTCGTCGTTCCCGATCCCGAGGCAAGGAAGGAACTGCTGGTGCCGCCTGAGTTATCGCAGGAGACCAGGCAGGCCGCCATCAGAACCGAAGCTGAGGCGAGAATCCAGAGCCGGGACTGGTGGAGGCGATAAGGAAGAGTACGCCGCCCCGCGTGAGGGCCAAAGAAGGTTTTTGGGTTATGCATCGCTACGCTCATCTTGTGCTCGCGGTCACCTCTCATGGCAGCGTCCCTCATTGCACCGTCTCCGCTGTCACACCGCTCGGCAGCGCGGAGCTCAGATACGCGCGGCCATAAAAGGCTCGCTGATGTCCTGTGCTCTCCACGACCAGATCACCCGCGTGGACCACGGCCACTCGCCGGCGTCCGGCCGCGGGATGCACGTTATTTTTAAATTCCGCGAAATTCGATCCCAGCAATTGCGATAAGTCCGGAATCGCCGGCCCCTTCCAGGAAACCCCAAAGACCGTGCCCGCGGGCGACACGTACTCCCGTATTACGGTCCCATCCGCGCGATTCAGCTCATGCACGTTGTAGTTCCGCTCGGTCACCACGCGCCGCTCCGCCTGGAACTTCGTCTGGTCCGCCGCGATCGAATCTTCTCCGCCGCCCAATGCGCCGAATCCCGGCAACGCGCTGACGAGCAACGCGGCGGATAACGAACTGAATGCGAAAACTTGCCTGATCATACTTTGACCCTCAAAAATTGCATAGAAAATATAGACACTTCCAAAGAACTGCCGGCAGGGAGGATACGGTCGCAGCCTCGGCGCCAAAACATTGCTGACGCAAAGTGGCAGTTCACCGTTTCCATCTTCAAACACGGTTGGAGAACAGAAAATACCTTAGAAAAAACCGGCTTCCAGCAAACATTCGGACCGCCGTGAGACGCGAAATTCCTGGCGCCTCACCTTTCGCAAAAAGCCGTGGGCCCTGCACGATTGCCGGGCGCCACGGCAGACACCGCTCTGAAGACTCCGCTATTTCTCGCCGAAGTGATACCCGAGCCACACCGTGTACTCGGGCACCGCGTTGCGTCCGAACTGATCGGTCAGGTTCGGAACGTAGTGCAGATCCACTTGAGGACGGAGGAAAAGATGGTCGGTGATCGCGATCTGTACACCCACCCCTACGTGAACCTGAAAATGAGTGGCCGTGCCCACGGCTTGCGTGCCGGTCGAGCACACGGCGGTCCCGACGCAGGAACTTTGCGAGAACTGGAATCCCGTGTGCGCGTCGCCGATTCCGCCTTGAATCTGGATGATGGCACGCTTCTTGATGATGGGCTCATAAATTCCGTTCACGTCAAGAAACGATTCGCGGTATTGGAGCGGCCCGTAATTCAGATGCGAGGGCTGGAAATTGAATTCCATGCCGCCTCCAAAATGCTCCTTGAACATGATATCTCCGCTAAATCCCAGGAAGAACCCGCCCATCCCGGGCGTCGACTGACAATAAGGATCGCCGGTATTCGGGGCGCAAGAGCCAAAAGCATTGACGGAGTTCGCGTTATCGATTCCCGCGTGATTGGACGTATCCGTCGCCGTACCCCCGCCGACGGCGAAATCAATCGCACTTTGCGCGTGGGCAAAGGGAACACAGAACATCACAGGCAGGCACAACCAAATTTTTCTCATATCCGAAATTTTCCTCTTCCTAAATTGAACCAAATTTACGTGCGTTTTCCTGAAAGCCCGTTGAATGAGTGACGCAAGCCGGGTGCGGGACGTTTCACGCTGAATTTCCGAAGTCTTTAGCCCTGAATGAGTTGACTTCCCCGTACGAACGCGCTACCGCCCCTAAAAACACGCGCCCTCGCGATAAGTTGCCCTATCCCAAAATACCGCCGCTTTTTGCGGCCCATCACAGCTCGAGCGTGCCGCGAAACCTCATATCATCGGAGGCAAAAGTCTGTTTCAGCTTCAAATGTCCTATCTGGGCGTCGAATTCGAGCACGTGGTCCCTCCACGTGATTTCCTCCGTCCGAGGGAAAAGGTACAGGATCATCGCGCCGTCGTCGTGCAGAAAGATCTGGACGCCAGAAGGCCTTATGTCCTCCTTGGCTTCGCGCTTGATCGCAGCATCGGCCTTGAGTTGATTTGCGGTTCTTTCGGAGTCATCCTTCACCACTTTGTTCGGCACTCCGTACACCGCGATTGCGTAGTGAGCTTCGTCCACCGCGGGAGCGCCCGTGTCCCGCGATTTGAGCTCGGCTTCCCGGACGGGTAGGGCGCTCGCCCAGCGAAGTTTGAGCGTCGGCGGTTGATCGCTGCTTGCCGGCGCCGGGGAACTCGAGCTCGAATTTGCGTCGGGAGGCGGCGCGGTGCTGGCTGAGCTGCCGGAACTGGACGCGTCGCTCGTGTTCCGCCGCCCCAGTCCGAACCCTCCCAGTTTGAAGCGGCTGGGTTTGCTGGTATCGGATTTCTTGGTCTCCGCCGGCTTATCGACGGCCGGGGTCAGCGTCTTCGTCCACGGCGAATCGGCCAATAGCTGCTTCGCGTCGGCTTCGGTCCAGTCTGGAATCTGCTTGTCTTTCCAAGTACTCCCCGCGGCATCGGTCTTGGCCGGCTCGAGCTTTGCCGGGTCTGCGTCTGGCTTTGCCGGCTCTGACTCGCGTTTAGAGAACTCGGCTTTTTGGGAATCCGTATTCGCCGGACTGGCCGCGGGTTGAGCCTGGCCGGCCTCGCTCCGCCACGCCGGGCCCGTGGCGATCAGCAGAGCCGCAGACAAGGCACACGCCATCCCCTTTCGACTCACACACAAACAGACGCGGCGGAGGCCGTTCGGGGTTACGGCGGATAAGGTTCGCATGCGAAAGTCCTTGCAATCCGAGCACTCTTTCTCGGAACTCTTCCCGGCGCTCGCTCTGCCCTTCCGACGGGATGTGACCTTAGCGCCGCAAAGCCGTCCTCTAAGTGTGAACGCAAGCTGGAAAGGAACCACAATGACCATAACCAACAAGGCGATCAACAAGGCCGCGCTGGGGCTGGCTACCGTACTGCTTTCGGCGGTTGCCGTGGCAGGTCCAAAAACGTATGATCTGATTCTCGATGAGACGGCGATGGCGGGCGCCACGCAGCTGGAACCCGGGCATTACAGCCTAAAGCTCGCAGGCTCGAGCGCGGTCTTTACCGATGCCCGCACGAGGAAGGAGTTTACGGTGCCGGTCAAGGTCGAAAACTCCGACAAGAAGTACTCGCTGACAGAAATGGACACGATAAAGCAGGCTGGTGGCGAAAAGATCACCGCCATCGAGCTCGGCGGGTCCAAAACCAAGCTCGACTTTGGCCAGTAACCATTTATCCCGTATGGGATCTGCGCACCACAAACGACATACGCGGCCAGGGCCGATGGTTCTCTGAAACCGCGCGGGCAACCGCGACATCGTTAGAATTGTAAGGGATGCAGGGCGAAACGCAGATTCTCACCCACGAGGCTGGCGCGCCGACCGGCCGCCGGCATTTCCTGATGTCAGCCGCGTCGTTGTTTTATGCGGGGCTCACCGCCGGACGCCCGGCGCGCGCCCAGGATGCGACGTTCTCGGCGGACGTGAAAGTCGTGAATGTCCTGGCCTCCGTGCGCAACAACAAAAAGGAAATCATCAAAGATTTGACGAAAGATGATTTCGTGCTTCTCGAAAACGGGCGCCCGCAGACCATTCGCTATTTCTCGCGGGAAACGGATCTTCCGCTGACTGTCGGCCTCATGATCGACACGAGCATGAGCCAGGCGCGCGTTCTTGAATCCGAGCGCTCGGCGAGCTTTCGTTTTCTCGATCAGGTGCTGCGCGAGTCCAAAGATAAATTGTTCGTGATGCAGTTCGATTTAGCGGTGCTCTTGCGGCAGCCTCTGACGTCCTCGCGCCGGCAGCTCGAGGAGACCCTGCCCTACGTCGATACTCCCACGCGCCGCGAACTCAGCATGCAAACCGGTGGCGGAACGCTGCTCTATGACGCTGTCGTGCAGGCGTCGAATACCGTTCTCAAGGCGCAGGGCTTCCGCAAGGCTATGATTATTCTGTCGGATGGCGTCGATTTCGGCAGCAGCGCCTCGCTGAACGACGCTGTGGAAGCGGCCCAGCGCGCCGATACGCTGATCTATTCGATTCTGTTTTCCGATGAAACCTTCCCTTCTTTTGGAGGACCGGATGGCAAAAGGGTCCTGATGACGCTTTCCAAGGATACCGGCGCCTCTTTCTTTGAAGTTTCCAAAAGGCAGGGGATCGAACAGATCTACGGCGGCATTGAAGAAGAACTTCGCAGCCAATATAACCTGGGATTTATTTCGGACCAGCCCAACGAAATCTCCGAGTTCCGCACTCTGAAGGTGTCCACCAGGCAAAAAGGCCTGGTTGTTCAGGCCCGGGAACGCTACTGGGCCAAGGCGTGAGGAATCTACCTGCGGACGAGTAAAAACTCTCCTTGCGGATGCGGCCCGGAATTACCGCTCTCCGGGGACGCCTTCCCGCGTACATTGCGTCTAAACTAAAGGCACGTTCGAGGCTTTTTCATGCCCCTATCACCCATCCCACGCTCGAGAAGTCACCGGCCCAGTTCCCTTGCGCCGCGCGACACGTTTACACTGCGTTGTGCTCGGTTCCGCTCGCTGCTGACGCTCTCTGTCGCGGCCTTCGGCCTTTTGCTTCCGGCGATGGAGGCGCAGACCGTTCGCAAGCACGCGAACGCACTCGCCGAGTTCAGCGCCGCCGTTCAGGAGTTGTGCGACTCCGTGAGTCCCTCGGTTGTGCAGATCGAAGTACGGTTGCGCGCACCCGTCGAAAATGAGGACGGCCGGCGCACAGGGTTCGTCGCGAATGAGCGCGCGAGCGGCTCTGGTGTAATTGTGGACGCATCCGGCTACATCCTGACGAACGCGCATGTGGTCGAGGGTTCCAGAGAGATCGACGTGAGCGTTTCAGACTCGTCCGATCCGGAGCGGAAAGACTCGCATAAGCACTACACGGGAACCGTGGTCGGCATCGACAAGGAGACCGATCTCGCCGTCTTGAAGATCGCCGCGGACCATCTGCCCACGTTGAGCTTCCGCGATTCGGAAAAGCTGAAGCAGGGCGAAATCGTGTTCGCGCTGGGAAGTCCCCTGGGCCTCGAAAACACGCTCACCGTCGGATATATCAGCGCCTCGGCCCGTCAACTGAAGGCCGACCAACCCATGGCCTATATCCAAACCGACGCTCCCATCAATCCGGGCAACAGCGGTGGGCCGTTGCTCGATATCGACGGCAAAATCATCGGGATCAACACCATGATTCTTTCCCAATCCGGCGGCAGCGAGGGGATCGGTTTCGCGATTCCCTCCAATGTCGCGCAGCGCGTGTATGACCAGCTTCGCAAGGAAGGTCACATTCACCGCGGGACCATCGGGGTTGTGGCCCAGGACATTAGTCCCGTCATGTCGCAGGGGCTCGGTTTGAACCGCCATCCCGGCGTGATCCTTTCCGACATCGTGCCGCACGGTTCGGCTGACGCGGCCGGGCTTGAGCCGGGCGATGTGGTGCTGGCGATCGACGGTCACAACGTGACGGAGGCTCGTCAACTGCAGGCGGAGATGCTGCAGCGCGCCATTGGCGACAAGCTCACTTTGGACATCCAGAGGCGCGGAGAAAAAATGCGGAAGAGTGTCGCCATTGTGGAGCGCCCGAACTCGCCCCTGGCACTGGCCGATCTCGTCAACAGCCAGGCGAACCTGGTGAAGGAACTCGGCATTCTCGCACTCACTTTGGATGAGAAGGTAACACCCAGTCTCCGGGAGACGCGCCGCCTGGACGGCGTAGTGGTCGCGGCGATCCCGGCGGAGTATGCCGCCTTAAATCCCGGACTCAAAGCCGGCGACGTCATCTACTCATTGAACAACTCCAAGGTCGGTTCGCTCGAAGATCTGCGCGCCGCCCTGGCCCCTTTGAAGATCGGCGATCCTGTGGTGCTGCTGGTCGAAAGCGACGGGACCCTGGGCTACGTGTCCCTTAAGCTCGAATAGAATAAGGCGCCCGCTCCCTAGTACTTATGGAACCCTGCCCGCGGGGAGCCGGGGACTGGAATAAATACTGCCGGCGGAAATAACGCCCGGTAACCTCGTAAAGGGGCGGCCCGTCGCGCTACGAGCCCTGGTCCCTCGCCCGGCTCTTCGCCCACCCCGGATAAACAAAAATAAACGTTTAATTTCAGTACGTTAGCGTTGTAATTCAGCCTCATATCCAGGCGTCCCCGGGCTCCCCGAACCACTTGGCACGCCAAATGCTTTTTAAGGAGCGTGCGGCTACGACGGCTTCATGGGATCAGTAGGTTGGGAGTTGGGCATCAGCTTTGCGCCTCTCTTCCGGAAGAATCTACCGGCTGCAACTCGATGGAGAAAGGAAAAACGATATGAAACTCACGGGAATGATGGCAATCGGTCTTGGCCTCAGCCTAGTCGGTACGGGCTGCGCCACAAAGAAATACGTCGCTAAAACGGTAGCTCCGGTGGAGCAGCGGGTGGGTGGCACCGAGACCAAGAACGCCGAACAGGATAAGACGCTTGCCTCGCAGGGAACGCAGATCGAGGGACTGGATCGCGACCTGTCGCGGACGAAAGAGAAGCTGAACGATACGGACGCGAAGGCGACCCAGGCCGGTGACGCCGCAAAGATGGCGGATCAGAAGGCTGCGGCAGCCCAGCAATCCGCCGACGGCGCGAAGCAGGCCGCCGATGGAGCGAAGACCTTTGCCGAGCAGGGCATCGATCACCTGGGACGGACCGTGGATTCGATGAACAAGTTCCAGATGGCGAAGTCCGAGGCTGTTCTCTTCAACTTCAATCAGGACACCCTGACGGCCGACGCGAAATCGCAGCTGGATGAAATCGGCAACCAGGCCAAGAACATGAACCGCTACGCGATCGAAGTGCAGGGCTTCACTGACAAGAGCGGATCGGTCACCTATAACGAGGAATTGAGCGAACGCCGCGCCCAGGCGGTGGCCCGTTACCTGGCGAACAATTATCAGATTCCGGTGCGCACCATTTCCGTGCTCGGCTCCGGTTATGCCTCGCCCGTGGCGGATGACAAATCGCGCGACGGCCGCAAGATGAATCGCCGGGTGGAAGTCCGCCTGTGGGTTCCCGAAGCCGAGGGCGTGACCACTTCCGCTGCGACCGGCGGCGTCCAGTAAGTTTAGTAGAACGATCTGTAAGACCCATCGGGCCACTTGTGAACCCGATGGCCAATGGGAAGGCGCGGTGACGATCCGGGCGAGAATCTGCAATGCTCAGCAATTCTCTCCTTCTCCGGGTCCGTCTAAGCGCCTTCTCTTTTTTTAGCCATGACTATTCTTTCTAAATTTGCCACGTCGCTCGTTTTCGGCGGTCTTGTCGCGGTCTCCTTCGGGCAAACCCAGCCCGTCGTGAGTGGTCCCGTAGCGAGCGGTCAGAGTAAAACAGCGGCTATCTCTCCAGCGGCCAACGCTCCCTCTGCTCCCGCAGCCAATTCTCCCGCTCCTGCGCCGGCGAGTAACCTGCCCGCAAAAGAAGCGGGCAAGCAGGCGGACCCTCTTGACCGGGAGTCTCCCCAAAGCGCGGTGATCGCGTTCCTGAACGCCTGCCACTCGAAAAATTACGAGACCGCGCGCAAGTATCTGGACCTGCGCAGGCTGACCGGAGAGGCGCGGTTGAACGGCGGACCGCAATTGGCGCGGCAACTGGATCAGATTCTGGAGCAGGACCCGCAATTCGATCCCGCCGCGGTCGACCGCCATCCGGAGGGCGACCAAAAGGATGGACTCCCGGGAGATCGCGAACGAATCGATTCTTTCTCGGACAACGGCAAGACTTTAGCAATTGATATGGAACGCGTCACCCTGAAATCCGGACTCGCTATATGGGTCTTCTCGCCCGAAACCGTGGCCGCGATCCCGCGCATCGCGCAACTGGGAAGCGACTCGCCCATTGAGCGCGTGCTGCCCAGTCCGCTCGTGACCATCAAACTGCTCGATACGGCCATCTGGCGGTGGATCGGTTTGTTGCTGCTGCTCGCGGCCGCCGCGGCTCTCTCGCGTCTGCTTTCGAAGCTGGTTCTGCTGCTCGCGGAAGCAATCCTGAAGCGCTTCCGGCCGGAAACGAACCGCGAAACTCTCGGAGCCTTCATCGGCCCGTTCCAGTTGTTGCTCGCCGTCGCCGTTTTCCGCGCCGGCATGGAATGGGTAGAACCCGCCGCGCGCGCCCGCCTGTTCATCGAGCGAACCGCCACGCTCGCGTTCTTCCTGGGTCTTGCGTGGCTGGGCGCGGCGATCGTGGATATTGCCGTGGGGCGCATCCGCGTGGCCCTACGATCGCGGCATCAAACCTTTTCGTATTCCGTGCTGCCGCTGGCCTCCCGCGTCGCAAAAATCACAATCCTGGTGTTCGCCGTTACCACGATCCTCAGCGATTGGGGCTACAACACCAGTACGATTCTCGCGGGGCTCGGCGTCGGCGGATTGGCGATCGCTCTCGCGGCCCAAAAAACCGTGGAAAATCTTTTCGGCGGCGTCTCCGTGATCAGCGACCGTCCGGTTGTCGTAGGCGATACCTGCCGGTTCGGCGACAAGGTCGGGACGATCGAGGACATCGGATTGCGGTCGACGAAAATCCGCACGGCCGATCGCACCGTGGTCACGGTTCCCAATGGCCAGTTTTCGTCCATGACCCTCGAAAACCTGTCCCGGCGCGATAAGCTGCTCCTCAACTTCACACTCAACCTTCGCCGCGACACCACTCCCGACCAGGTGCGCACCCTGCTCGCCTCCATCAGCCGCGTTTTGAAGGAACACCGCAAGGTGGAGAGCGGGCCGCTCGCGGTACGGTTTATTGGCGTCGGGAAATACTCCCTGGACGTCGAGATTTTCGTCTACATCCTCACTCAGGACGGCGACGAATTTCTCAAGATCCAGCAGGATCTGCTGCTGATGATTTTAGATGCGGTGGAAGCGGCCGGAACCGCTCTCGCGCTGCCTACCCAGGCGAGCGTCACCTATGGGGGACCCGTCCCGGAGGCCAAGGGAACACTCGCGCCGGAGCTCGCGCACCGGTAAAGGTCCGCTATTTCTCGGTGGGGGCGCCCTTGGCGTTCCACTCGGACATGGACCCGTCGTACATTTTTACGTCGTAGCCCAGGTACTTCAGCGCGAAGTAAGACTGGCTCGCCTGCATGCCGCTGTTGCAATACGTCACCACCGGACGATCTCCCTTGATGCCGGCGGATTCATAAAGCGCCCGCAGGGCCGGTTCCGATTTCAGCGTCTGATCCTCCCGGCTCACCTGGCTGTCCATCCAATTCAGATTCTGCGCGGTGGGGATATGCGCTCCCTTTTCCCCGCTATAATCGGCCGCGGGACGAACGTCGAGCAGCACCGGCGTTCCGGGCTCTCCGCGTTTGCCGGCGATCTCCTTCACCGTATCCATCTGCATCACGATTTCGGGCTTCAGGTGCGGCGTCAGATTCCCTTGCGCGACAACCGGTGCGTCCTTGGTCAGTGTGCGCCCCTCCGCACGCCATTTTTCGAGCCCGCCGTCGAGCAGCGCCGCCTGGTCTCCGTGTCCCAGGTAATCGAGCGTAAAATACGCGCGCGTCGCCGGAAGTACGGACGCATCGCCGTAAAGAATGACGCGCGAACGATCGGACACGCCGGCAGCCTCGAAAACTTTCTTCAGCGCGGTAACCTCCGGCAGCTCGTTGGGCACGCCGTTGCGCGTCACCACCAGCTCCGGTAATCCTACGAATCGGGCGTTGGGGATGTGACCCGCGTCGTAGGCCGTCCGATTCGCCGATACGTGCAGCACGACCACGTTCGCGTCGTTCAAATGCTGGGCCAGCCAGTCGCCGGTCACCAGCATATCCTTGCGCGCGGCGGGCGCGCCGGAACATACAACGCTGACGCTCAGCGCCAGATAGCAAGCCAAAGATCTTGTAGTCATGTAGTCTCCTGCCTTTTGCGCGGTTTATTCACCCGCGCGAATATACGTCCAGCCGGCCTCCTGTTTGCGCACCAGCTCCGCGACGCCCGAATCGACCTCAGTTGAGAACGGAAAGATATCGGCGCTGGTCACCTTCTGAATGCGCATCGAGTTCTGACAGGCCCCCAGAATCACTCCCTGCTCGGCCAGTTTCTTCAGCCGCTCCTCGTATTCTTTGTTGGTCTTCAACAGCGCCGTCAGGCCCTTGCCGTAAAATACGACCTCGATCTGCACGCCTTCGGCTCCAAACGATTTCTGGATATTTCCGACGTTGCCCAGGAGTTGATTCCAGGACTCCGACGGCATATTCATCTGAAAGACGACCTTGTGCTTGGCGGGCGCGGCGCTTTGCGCATGCGCGACAACGGCCGTGGTCAGCGCAGCCGTCACCAGAACTGCCCCTACGGTGGCGAGAAGTGCAAGGCGGGTCTTCATATTTTCCTTCTTCCTCAGGTTGAGCATACAACAGGTTGAAGACACACAGTAGCCTCGTTTCGCGCCAGCATGAGCTACGCCGGCAGTAGCTCGTTTGCGCTAAAAAAGGAGATGCTAGGATCTTGATTGTGTCTTCCGTGACTTCCCGTCAAGCCACATCCGGCCCACCCGCGTCCATCGTCGATTCGCGCATGGTCTACGCGCATGGGATTGCCGCCGTGGTCATGCTGTTCATTTCGATTTCCTTCGGCATCGTCGCCTCCATCGAACTTCTGCTGCCGGACCTCAGCGGCGGCGTTTCCTGGCTGAGTTGGGGACGCCTCCGGTACGACCATACGCAGGGAATTTTGTTCGGCTGGCTTGGAAATGCGTTTCTTGCATTCCTCTACCACGCCGTTCCGGTGCTGACCGGACGTCCCGTGACCAGCGCCCGGCTGGGCCAATGGCTCTTCGGTCTGTGGAACTTCGTCATTGTGGTTCCGGGCTGGCTCCTGGTTCTGGCCGGTTTCAGCCAGCCGCTCGAATGGGCGGAATTTCCGCTGGTGATCGATGCCTTCGTGGTCCTCGCGCTGCTCCTCGCCATCGTCCAGTTCGTGCCTCCGTTTTTCGCGCGCGGCATCGAGGATCTGTACGTCTCCAGTTGGTACATCATCGGAGCGCTCATTTTCACCGTGCTCGCCTATCCGATGGGAAACTTCGTTCCGGAGCTGGTTCCGGGAGCGCGCGGTGCGGCTTTCAGCGGCCTGTGGATTCACGACGCCGTCGGCTTGTTCGTCACGCCGCTCGCGCTCGCCATTATTTATTATGTGATTCCCGCGGCCACCGGCCGCCCGATTTATAGCCATTTCCTCTCGATGCTCGGGTTCTGGATGCTGTTCTTTCTGTATCCTCTGAACGGCACGCACCACTATGTTTTTTCCGTCATCCCCATGAACGCGCAGATCGGCGCCATCACCGCCTCGGCGCTGCTCGGAGTCGACGTGATTCTGGTCGTCGCGAATCTGCTGCTCTCGTTGCGCGGCACCGGATGGTTCCCGCGCGATCTTCCCCTGCGCTTTGTGGGCACAGGCACGGTGTATTACCTGATCGTCAGCGTGCAAGGATCGGTGCAGGCGCAAATGTCGGTGAACCGGGCCGTGCATTTTTCGGACTGGGTGATCGGCCACTCGCATCTCGCCATGCTGGGATTCGCCACCTTCGCCGCCGCCGGCGGCATCGCGCACGTGTGGCAGAGGATTCCGTGGGCTCGCTATAATCCGCGCGCCATGGCCTGGGCGTATTGGCTGCTCTTTGCAGGCGTCGCGATCATGGTGCTCGATCTCACCCTCGCGGGAGTTGTGGAAGCGCGCCTGTGGCAATCGGCGGCTCCCTGGCTCGACTCCGTACGCGCGGCCCGCCCGTACTGGATCGTGCGAACCCACGCGGCTTTCCCCATCGCCCTCGGCTTTATCGCATTCCTGTTGGGACTGACCACGGGAGAAAAAGGAGCGGGGCTCGCGTCTCTCGAAAATGGGGCCGCCTTCGAAACCGTGGATGCGATCGCTCCGCGTCTGGCGCCCGCCGGCGCGTCCGCAAGCGGCTTGGAGCCGGAGACCCTCGTATGAGCGCACCCCCCTCCCGGACTCCCCGCCTTCTGCGCATGTCGTATCTGGTCGCGAGCATCGCGGGAGTCGGCTTCTTCGTCATGTCCGTCCTGCTTCTCGGCGTATGGCCGGGAAAAGTTCTGGAACAACAGACGCGCCGGATGTCGCCGGAGCATCTTTTAAAACTCACGGCGAGCGAACAGCGGGGCCGGGAGATTTATAGCTCCGAGGGCTGCGCGTATTGCCACACGCAGCAGGTGCGCTATGTCGAATCCGACATGACGCGCTTCGGAGCGCCCACGCTCGCCTGGGAAACGCAGTTGGATTATCCGCATCTGTGGGGCACCCGGCGCATCGGGCCCGACCTTGCCCGCGAGAGCGGATCGCATCCGGCGGACTGGCAGCTCGCGCATCTTTTTTCTCCGCGCGCCGTAGTCTCGGACTCGGTGATGCCCGCATACAAGATGATGTTTGACGGTTCGCCCGATCGCCCCCGCCAGGAAGCTCGCGATGTAGTCGCCTATCTGGAAACGCTCGGACGCGCGCGGGAGCTCGCGGGGCCGGAGGGGGACGAGCGCGCTCAGGCCAACTGTGCGTGTCCCCGCGACGAAATGGCGCAAATGGCATTTCATTCCGACGAGCTGAACGCCAACCCCCGCAAGGCGAGCCGCAGCGGACCCGTGCCTCCCCTCACCAGCGGATCGCTCGCGCGCGGGCTCGAACTCTATGCCCAGGATTGCGCCAGTTGTCACGGGACCAGGGGGCAGGGCGATGGTCCCGGCGCGGCCGGCTTACATCCCGCGCCCACCAATCTCGCCGAGCGCTACTATTTCCTGCCGCGTCTCAGTTTCGTGCTGAACAACGGCGTCGCCGGCACCGCCATGCCGGCCTGGCGCGATTTTCCGGTCTACGATATTTCCGCGCTCGCGCAGGCCGTGCGCAGTTTTTATACCCCCCAGCCCGAACCGAAAATTCCTCAGGAGGTTCTGGAGCTGGGCGCGCGCATCTACACTGCGAATTGCGTGCAATGCCACGCGACCGACGGTAGCGGGAAGGGGACCGCGGTCGGCGAGCTGCGCGTCGCGCCCCCCGATCTGCGATATCAACGACCCACCCTCGCCGAAACTCTGCGTGTCCTTCGCAACGGCGTCGAAGGGACCGATATGGCGCCGTGGGGCCTCAGCCCAAACGGAGTGGGCCGATTGAGCGAGGCCGAACTATCCGCCGTCGCGTACTATATTCGCGGATTTCTCGACATCCAGAGGCGGGAATAGAAGCAGCGGGAATAGGAGCGCACGGCATCATGGTCGATCTCATCGTTTTCGGTTCGCTACTGCTCCTGGCCGTCTTTTGCGTCGCCTGGTGGGCGCGCCCGGATCTGCGGGCGTGGATCGAAAGGCCGAAGAATCGTTTTCAGGCCAATGTGCAAAGCTATGATCAGGTGCAGAAGGCCGCCGCTCGATCGGGCATTCCGTCCGGATCGAAAGCGGGGCGGAAGCCGCCTGTGGAGAAAGGAGCGTGAGCATGTCGAACGAACGCGGCGGAATGACGGCCGTCGTCCTGAGCTGCTGCGCTCTCGGAGCGCTGACCGTCGGCGCGACGCTCACTCTTTCGCACCAGCCCCTGTCGCTCCGAGGCACGGCGCGGCCAGCGGTTCCTTCCATCGCCACCGAAGAATACGGGCGGCGTCTGATCATGCAGACTTCGGAGCTTCTGGGTCCCGACGTCGCGGATCCGGGTATGCGCATCTCGGGCAGCCGACTCAATTGCGCTTCGTGTCATCTGGGCGCTGGAACCGAGCCCGGCACGCTGACCCTGATGCTGACCACCGAGCACTATCCTCGTTTTTCGGCGCGCGTCGGAGCGAAGACCGATGTGGAAGATCGCGTCAACGAATGCATGACGCGCAGTATGAACGGGAAGCCCCTCGCGCGTAACAGTCCGGAGATGATCGCCATGGCTGCTTATATCCGCACGCTCGGCGGTTTTAACCAGGCCATGGGCGCGTCCCAGCGGAAAGCGCATGAGCCGGATGCGTTCAAGACTCCTCAGCGCGCCGCGAACCTCGATGCCGGAAAGAAGGTGTTCGACGAGCATTGCGCCGCCTGCCACGGCGCCGACGGACTGGGGCTGCGCGCGAGCGCCGATCCCAAACGCGGGTACGTATTTCCTCCGCTGTGGGGCGCAGACAGCTTCAACGACGGCGCCGGCATGCACCGTGTGCTCACGGCCGCGAAGTTTATCAAGGCTCGCATGCCGCTCGGGCTGGCCGATCTCGACGACGATCAGGCCTTCGACGTTGCCGCGTTCATCAACTCCCAGCCGCGTCCCGAAATGCCCAATCTGAATGCGGACTATCCGGATCGCAAAACCAAGCCTGTGGATAATGGCTACGGTCCGTTTGCCGATTCCTTCCCTCTGAATCAGCACCGCTATGGACCGTTTGCTCCCATCGAAGCGTATTACAAAGCGCAGAAGAAAGCCGCTAAATAACGCGCTTGCACGTGAGAATCACGCGCGTTCGCACAACCAGATCCGCCGTCGATTCCAAGGTTTGCAGTTTCGGCCGCCGTGGTTTCGCGCAGAGCATCCCCTATTCTCGAATCAAGAAGTCCGGGTGTTCTATCGTCGGAGTACCGGCTCGCTAAAGCGCGGCGTCCTAGGCCACGAAGCGCCATGCAAAATTCTTGGTCCATGAAAATTGGATCGGGGAAATGGGCGAAATCGAGTCGATCCGTGAGTATCGAAAGACTCATCGGACGCTGCCTTCCGTGAGTGGCAGCAAGGGGCCCCGAACGAAAAGAAAAATGGGAGACGAAAGGCATCTGCCGAGCCGCGACCGCGAGGGAGCGCTAGCATAATGGCCTTTTCAGCGCCCTTCTAGGGCGAATTTACCGATTTATAGGCCGCGATGAATTGATCTACTTCATCCGCCAGATCTTTCCGGATTTGATCCGCCAGTTTCTCGCGCGCTACCAGACCCATGCGCGCATCGGCGGCCCACGTCTGCGCGCGATTAAACGTCAGCATGGGATTGCGCCGCACGAACACGATCTGCACGAAATCCACTTCCACGTGATATCCCGTCAGGGCGCCGGCTTCCGCGGTCGTCTTGATTTTTACACGCAGAAACGGATCGCCCACGGGGAACTCGCCCTGATTGAGCACCGTAATATGAGCCGCTTCGAGCTTCGCCTCCACGGCCTTGCGCAAAAGATCTTTATTTAATTGCGGCGGTGCGCCGGCCGGCAGATCTTCCACCGAGACGCGGACGCCGTCGAGCGATCGCAAGCTCTCGCGATCCAGTTGTTGATCGGACGCGCTGAGCCCGGCCGTGACAGTCAGCGCCGCGAGCCACGCCCAGCCGGTCCGCATCACAATTTTCTCTCTCTTCTTTCGACCAGCGCCCTGCGACCGGAACTTCTCAGGCCAGATTCATCGTCCGGATCGGCAGTTTCCGGATGCGTTTTTTCGTGGCCGCATGAATCGCGTTGACCACCGCCGGAAGAATCGTGGGATTGGTCGCCTCGCCCGCGCCGCTCGGCGATTCGCTGCTCGGCACCAGAAAGATATCGATCTTCGGCGATTCATCCATGCGCGTCACGTCGAAATTGTTGAAGTTCGTCTGCACCACGCGGCCTCTCTCCAGCGTGATCTCGCCCTTCATCGCCGAGGCCATTCCAAAGATGACGCCGCCCTCGATCTGTTGCGTCACAATGCCCGGATTGATGACCTGTCCGCAATCGAAGGCCACCACCACGCGATGCACTTTCACTTTCCCTTTGGTGACGGACACCTCCGCGATCTGCGCGTTGAAGCTCCCGGAGTTCGCCCCGATCGCGATTCCCTGGAAATGTCCCCCGGGTAGTTTCTTGCCCCAGTCCGCTTTTTCGGCCGCCACGTTCAGGACGTTGAGCAGGCGCGCATTCTTGGGATTTTTGCTCAGCAGGCGCCTGCGCGCCTCCACCGGGTCCTTGCCGCCCAGCGTGCACAGCTCGTCGAAGAAGCATTCGAGAAAGTACGTATTATTGTTCGCTCCCGGCGCGCGCCAGTAGGAAACCGGAACGGTGGTCTTGGCCTCGCGCCAGTCCACGTAAATATCCGGGATGTCGTAGGCCACATTCGCCAGGCCCCCCACCGCGGTCCCATCCACGCCATCGCGAATGAAGGAGAACGACGGGCACGCCATCTTCGCCTGCAGCACCGACGGCCAGCCTTCCGCGTCCACGCCGCCCGAAAACTCGACGTAGGAGGCCGGGCGGTAATAATCGTGCTGCATATCTTCTTCGCGGGTCCACGTCGCTTTGACGGGCACCTTCATTTGCTTCGCGATCTCCGCGGCATCCAGCACGAAATCGAGCTCGCCTTCGCCGCGCCGCCCGAACCCGCCCCCGATGAACATCACGTGGACGTTCACCTTTTCCGGAGGCAACCCCAGCGCCTGTGCGATCACCGCGCGCGACGTCGTCGGGCTCTGTGTGGGAATCCACGCTTCCGCCGAATCGCCCTTCATGTGCACCGTGCAATTCATCGGCTCCATCGGCGCGTGCGCCATATACGGAACTTCATACACCGCATCGATCTTCTTCGCGGCCTTCGCGAGCCCGGCGGACGCATCGCCTTCCTTGCGAGCCACCCCGCCCGGTTCCTTCGTGCGATCGACGAACAATTGCCGGATGGTTGCGCTCGATACGTTCGCGCCCGCGCCTTCGTCCCACTGCACGGTCAGCGCCTTGCTCCCCTGCATCGCGGACCACGTGCTGTCGGCGATCACTGCCACGCCGCGCGACGTCTGCACCACGTCCTTCACGCCGGGAACGGCCTTGGCTTTCGATGCATCGAAGCTCGCGAGCTTTCCTCCGAACACCGGGCAATGAGCGATCGACGCATACAGCAGCCCCTCGGGCCGCGCGTCCATGCCGAACATGGCCTGGCCCGTGACTTTGGCGCGCGTATCCAGACGCTTCAGCGGCTTGCCGATAATTTTGTAATCCTTGGCGTCCTTCAATTTGACGTTCGCCGGCACCGGCAGCTTCCCCGCGTCCTCGGCCAGCGCCCCGTAGCTCAACTTTGCATTCGTCGAGGTGTTGATCACGAAGCCATTTTCGGCGCGGCACTGAGAGGCGTTCACGCTCCAGCGCTGCGCGGCCGCCTGAATCAGCATCTCGCGCGCCTGGGCCCCCGCGGTTCGCAGCGGAACCCACGTTGTTCGAACCGCCATGCTGCCCACAGTGGTCTGATGGCCGAACGAGGACGGATCGACCGGGGCGATCACCGCGCGCACGTTCGCCCAGTTGCATTCAAGCTCCTCGGCGAGCATCTGCGAGCACGCCGTGGTCGGTCCCTGACCCATTTCGCTCTTGGTAATCCAGAACGTAATCGAATCGTCCGGCGCGATGTGAATATAGGACATCGGCTTGCCGGTCGGCGGCGGCGCAAAAATCGTGGCGGGAGGGTTGCCGATCTGCTGTGCCGGGCTCTTCTCCGGCAGCACGAAACCCAGAATCAAACCGCCCGCGGCGCCGAGAAATCCACGCCGGCTGACGCTCGTGATCCGATTCTCGGTTTTAGGCGCAGGCCTTGTCATCTTGGGAGTGCTCATGGTGGGCGTGCTCATGCGCGTGCTCCTTTCGCCTTGATCTCCGCGGCCAGATGCACCGCTTTGCGGATACTTTGATACGTCCCGCATCGGCAGATGTTGCCGCGCATCACTTCATCGATATCGGCGTCGGAAGGCTTCGCATTTTTCGCGAGCAGCGCCGAAGCCGTCATAATCTGTCCGGACTGGCAATAGCCGCACTGCGGGACATCCAGTTCGATCCAGGCCTGCTGCACCGGATGGCTCGCGTCCGCCGACAGGCCTTCAATCGTCGTGACGTTCTTTCCCGCAACCCGTTCGATCGCCGTCTGGCAGGAGCGGATCGCGTTGCCTTCCATGTGAACCGTGCAGGCCCCGCACAACGCCAAGCCGCAGCCGTACTTCGTGCCCGTCATGCCGAGCACGTCGCGCAAGACCCACAGCAGAGGCATATCCGGCGATGCGTCGACTGTCTGTGACTTGCCGTTTAACGTGAATTTGATGGACGCCATGCGTTGACCTCCCGGGCAAGAGTTGGCCGTCTGAACCATCGGCCCTACTCAGAATACACCGATTTGACGGCGTTTACGCGACCCGCCAGGGCGCCCGAAACGCGGCTTAAAAATGACCGCTTGAGGGTATACTGGCCTCATCCGCCATGGGGCAATTTGAATCGCGAAAGGATCACCATGCCCTCGAAGTTCGCGCTTCTCGTTTTTGCGGTGCTCGCCGCCTCGACCATTCCTACCGCGGCCGCCGCGGACTGGGTCGCCTTCCAGGATCCTATCGAACGAGCGTTCACCATGGAGGTCCCGAAAGGCTGGATGGTGAAGGGCGGCATGTTTCGCCTTGGATATTCCGACTATCGTCCCATGGCGGATATGACCTCGCCTGACGGAAAAATCAACGTCCGCCTGGGAGACGTCAGCATTCCCACTTACGCCCTGCCCGCTCCGAACCATTCGCAGGAAGGCAGTGTGGTCGATCTGGGAGCCCAGGCGCAAATGACCGTTGCTCGCTATCACCCGGGGCAAGACTACGCGGCCATTTATGCGATGGTGCGGTTCCGCGGCGTGTGCGCTTCGCGGACGCCTTTACCCGCGAGCGGAGCTCCGCCGGTTCCCCTTGCTCCCGAAGAAGCGGCGGTGACGCGAAGCGATTTCGGCGACGCCGCCTATTCCTGCGACGGCACTCGCACGGCCTACGTTTTCGCCAGGACCGCGCTCTATCAGGCGTTCTGGCAGGTCCATCAACTCGCGAGCTTCGTTGCTCCGCAGGAGCAGGTCGCTGTGGCGCGCGAAGTCGTGGAGCATGGGGTCCGATCCTTCAAGCTGGCGGATGCGTGGATTCAATATCAGAAAAAGCTCGATCAGGATGCGCTGGTCTATCAGCAGGCCCGGCAGCAGAATCGCCGGCGCGCCCTTGCGCAGCAGGTGGCGCAGTTTGAAATGCAGATGCAGGCGATGCAAGGGCAGGTAGCGAACTTCGAACGTGGCCAGGCCAGGCAGGGGGCCCAAGTGGAAGGCTGGGGCAATATTCTGACCGGAATTACGCCCACCGTCGATCCGCTCGGCAATCCTCGCAACGTGTGGACCGGCTCGAAAAGCGGTTATTGGGCGGACGGCAAAGGCAACGTGATCAACTCCGATCTGTCGCCCGGGGCCGGATGGCAGCAGCTTACGCCCAAGCAGTGACGTAACGGGAATCGTTTCAGGCCGCGGCCGCATCGGATAGGTGCCTGCGATCCGTCCCGGCGCAAGAATTGTCCGGCGGCGAGATTACGGGCTGCAAAAATCATGTCGATTCTCATGCCATCCGTGTTTCTCGGCCACGGAAGCCCGATGAACGCTCTGGCGGATAACCCGTACACCCGCGCATGGTCCGACCTGGGAGCCGCCGTTCCTCGTCCCCGCGCGATTCTGTGCATTTCGGCGCATTGGTTCGTCGAGGGAACCGCGCTCACGATTTCGACCGCGCCCCGCACCATCCACGACTTCGGCGGTTTCCCGAGAGATCTGTTTCTGGTGCAATATCCCGCGCCGGGTGATCCCGTGCTTGCCCGGCGCGTGCAACAGCTGCTTGCGCCGTTGCCGGCGGCGCTCGACGAAAGCTGGGGCCTCGATCACGGAGCATGGTCCGTTTTGAAGCACATGTATCCCGAGGCCGATATTCCTGTGGTCGAGTTGAGTATCGATGGAACCAAGGACGCGGTCTACCACTATGAAATTGGACGCCGGCTTGCGGCCCTGCGCGAGGAAGGCGTGCTGATTCTCGGCTCCGGCAACGTCGTTCACAATCTCAACGCGTTCATCTGGGGACGTCAGGGTGGGGAACTCGGGGATTCCGCCGAAGTCTTCGACGCGCGAGTGAAAGAATGCCTCGCCGCGGGCGACCACGCACCGCTGATTCATTACGAATCGCTGGGACCGGAAGCCGCGTTTGCCGTGCCGACGCCGGAGCATTATTATCCGTTGCTCTATACGCTCGGGGCGGGGAGCTCGCAGGATCGAATCAGCTTTCCGGTGGAAGGGGTCGCGGGAGGTGCGATCTCCATGCTTGCGGTTCGGGTGGGTTGATCTCGAGCGCGTTAGTGCTTGGTATCTGGATTCGCGGACTTAGTGGAATCGGCCGGCTTGGGCACGTAACCTTTGAACGAATATCCGTGATCCTTGTAATATTGCCCGGCCTCGGTGTACTTGTGCGAATCCCAAGGTCCCACGTGGCAGTAGGTGCACTGCTTGTGTTCCTTCTTGGTCCAATCCGGATTGGCTGCGGCGGGTTTTGTTCCAACGAGGAGCGCCGCGCCCGTCAGAATCATGACCGGCGGAAGCCAGCTCAGGGTACGCAATCGTAAAGGCAAGCTTTATTGTATCGCGCGCAGGCGAATCAGGCGGACCGCACAATTTCCACGGTGCAGGTGGCGTGCATGGCGACGGCCTCGGAAACGCTGCCCAGCATGAAGCGCTGGAATCCGCGCCTGCCGTGCGAGCCGAGCACGATCAGATCCGCGCCCCATTCCTTCGCTTCATCGAGGATCGCCTTTTTGGCATCCTCGAGCAGAACCGAGAGATGTTCCGAAGTCTTTACGCCCTTGTCGCTGAGAATTTCGCGCGCTTCCGTGATGCAGGTTTCGGCGCGCTCGATGGCCTGCTCCCGCAGCTCCTCCATTCCTTTGGTATCCACGAAGGGCGGCTCGAAGGCCGACTGCAGAAAGGAGGGCGCCAGATCCACCGAGCTCATCACGCGTACTTCGGTGTCCTGCGGCCACGGCCGGGCGGCGATCGCGCGCGCCGCGGCGATCGAAAAATCGGATTCGTCCATGGCGAGCAGAACGCGCATACCCTGGCGTTCGGCGACGCGGTGCGAGTGGCGCGCCACTTCCACCGAGCAGTGCGCCAGGCGGACCACTGCCTTCGAGACGCTTCCCAAAAGGAATCCCGCGAGGCCCACCGCGCTATGCGCTCCGACCACGATCAGGTCCGCGCCGATCTCCCGGGCATGCTCAATGATCATGTTGCGCGGATCGCCCGAAACCACGCGCGGCGTGGCGGTCAGGCCCGCGTGCTTCAGCTTATCGACGGCGCCGTTGACCGTCGCATGGGTGCGCGCCAGAATTTCTTCCACCACGTCCGGGGCGAAGGGAAGCTTCTCCGTGTCCGCGACGCCGACGACGTGCACCGACGTTCCCGCGGGCCACGGCCGCATCACCACTTCACTTACCGCGACTTGGCTGCCCGCCGATAAATCAAGCGCGAGTAGGATTTTCATAGATTGTGGGGTCGCAACCATTCTACTACTCGCTGCGGCGTTTGCGGTCGCGAAGCGCCTTTTTCCGCGCCCTGCCAAGCCCGCTAACGATCGATAATCACGCCCATGGGAACGCTCAGCATCTCGTCCCAGCTCTGATTTCCCCAGCGCACGGTTTTCGTGGGGTCCGGATTGTTCCGATTATTCGCGGAATTATCCCAGTGAGCGGTCACTTCGATTCTGGTGCCCGCGGGCAATGCGATCGGCTCGCGCAGATAGTAAATGATCTGCCAGTTGAAATCGTAACGCGGGACGCTCAGGAGCGTTTCGGTCTTGCCCGCGCCGGATGGTCCGTCCGGATACACCACCCGAACGGTCATGTCTTTGCCCCGATAATGCATGTGCGGCTCGACGAACACGAGCTCGACCGGTTCGCCGAAGGTCAGCCGTCCGTGACCCTCGTAGTTCGGATCCCCGGGCGGGATTTCCCACTTCCAGGCGTTCAGCACCGCGGACATGAAGCGTTTCGGCGGAGCTTCTCCGATTACTTCGATCCCCAGACGCGTCTGATCCGGCACCTCGGTTTTGCCGTTCGCCGTGTAGTGCAATTGCAGAACGATGTCGGAGCCCGCCGGAATGAGCTTGGCGGAATGATCGCCATCGAAGCGTTGCACTTCCGCGCCCGGCGCGTAGGCGGTCAACAGCTCGTAGCTGAAGCTTGCGGGATCGGTCAGCGGGTCGCTCGCATCGGGAACCGGATCCGCGCTGCCGTCCTTAGCTTCTTCCGGAGGAATATAAGGCTCGAACGGTTTCGCACTTTTCATCCAGGTGGAGCCGGGCGGCCGGACCACCGCCAGCGCGTGATGCACCACGGCGCGCGCTCCCGGCCGGATTTCGGCGGCCGTCACCCAGGTGTCGCGCGTGAAGCCGGTCGGGATCACCACGTACACATAGCTGGTGGCATTCTTCGCGGGAACCATATATGGCGTGGGCATCTGGAAAACTTCGTCCGCGCGAATGTTCCATCCTTCGCGCCAGGGCAGGGGAGCGGGCTTATCCTGAACGTTCCCTTCCGGCGACCCGCCGTCCACCCACGCGACAATCGTGCGGATTTCGGCATCGTTCAGTCGGCGTTCGCCGCGAAAGTGCCCGAATTGCGGATCGGCGAACCAGGGGGGCATGGTACGCGTCGTCACGGCTTGTTTAATCGCCTTGGCCCAGGGCCGCGTGCCCGCGTAATCGATCAGCGGCATGGTGCCGATCTCCCCGGGGCGGTGACAGACCTGGCAGCGTCTCTGAAAGATCGGAAGAACGTCCTTGTAAAATACCGGGGTGTTCGCGGCGTCGGGAGGGGTTTCCGCGGCGAGCGGAAGCATTATTACCGACGAAATCGACAGCGCGAGGAACCACCGCATTCACATTTATTCTAGTCCGTATCTTTATCGGCACGTGACTTCCTCGATGGAAAAGCCCCGGGGCCGGGAGCGCCGGCGCTCGCCCAAAACGTTCCTGGTCTCATTTTTTCTAAAAGATCAATACAGTTGCGCCCGGATAAACATTGGATTACATTGGCTGAGACGGGTCATCGAAGCTCTTAAGTGAGTGTGAAGCTCCCAAGTGAGGGGCCGCAAGAGGGATTGCCGTTGTGATGCTGGGCAAGAGTCCGATCTTCCGGATGCGCGAAACGCACGGCCGCGCCGGCCGCCCGGTCAATCGAGTCGTCTCGCACTCTGAGGAGCTTGGCTGGCGGTCCCTGTATGCGGCGATTCTCGACGAGAGCCCCCTCGACGTGGAAGAGTCTCCCATCGAACATCCTTCCTTTATTTATCATTTGAGCCGTCCCACGGAAGTCATGCGCCAGGTGGAGGGGTCGCGGAAGGAACAGGTCCTGATCGGCCCGCGCCGCATGTGCCTGACGCCGGGCGAGGCCTCGACGCGCTGGAAGCATTCCGGTCACCCGGAAATCCTACAGGTATACCTGCGCCAGTCCGTTTACGAAGCCGCGGTGAATGAGCTGTATGGATGCGAAGCCTCCGGGGCCGTGGTTTTACCGCGATTCGCCATGATCGATCCTTTTTTAGAGCAGATGGCGATCGCCACCGCGACCGCTCTGCGCGAGCGCCGGGAAGACGGTCTGTATATCGATTCGCTCGCACAGATGATGGCCGTTCACCTGGCCTCCACGCACTCCACGCGGGCTTCGCGCGGCGCCATGCCGCAGGCCGCCGCCAGTCTTCCGAGCTGGAAAATGCGCCGCCTGATGGAATATATCGAGGCCAATCTGGAGAATGACCTAAGCCTGGAGAAGATGGCGGCGGAGGTGGATATCAGCGCTCTGTATCTGCCGCGGGCGTTCAAGAGCGCCTTTGGACAATCCCCCCACCAGTACGTGCTCTCCCGCCGCATCGAACACGCCAAGAGCCTGCTGCGCAACACCAGCGAACCCGTGGTCGACGTCGCGCTGGCCTGTGGCTTCTCCTCGCAGAGCCACCTTTCGAACTGGTTCGTCCGCGTGGTTGGCGTGTCGCCCGCGGTATACCGGAAACAAGGCTAGCGAAAGTCTCCCGGGCGATTCGTCGCCTGCCGAGAGTCATAAAGCTGCATACAATCGTACGGAATCTGGTTGCGCCGGATCGGCCGGTGCTTGTTACAATGATCCAGCCCAGGAGGATTTATGGATTATCCGGTCATCGGCATTCATCACATCACGTTATGCGCGGGCGGCGCGCAGGAGGACATCGACTTTCTCACCCAGGTCGTGGGGCAGCGACTGATCAAGCAGACGGTTCTGTTTGATGGCCGCTACGCGCACTATCATCTGTATTATTCGAACGCCAACGCCGAAACCGGTTCGGTGACCACCACGTTCCCGTACAATCGCGTTCCCGGACGCCCCGGATCGGGGCAGATTTCGTCCACCGGTTATACGATTCCGAAGGGGACGGTCAAGTTCTGGGCGGATCACTTGAAGCGCCACGGCGTGGAGAATTCCGGCATCAAGGAGCGTTTCGGGCAGTCCTTCGTCCACTTCCGGCATCCTTCCGGCCTGCAGTTTGAAGTGATCGAAGAGCAGGACAAGCGCGTGGGCTGGACCACCGAAGAGATCAGCGCGGACGTGGCGACGCGCGGTTTCCATGGCGCGGTGCTGTCGGTCCGCGAAGTGGGCGAGACCATCCGTTTTTTTGTCGACGCTTTAGGCTTCCGCGAGACCGGCGTGGACGGCGCCTATCATCGCCTGGAAGTCGGTAAAGGCGGGGCGGCCCGCACGGTGACGCTGCTGCACGAACCGGATCGGCCGCAGGGAAGCTGGATCTTCGGAGCGGGCACGCCGCATCACATCGCTCTCGAGGTCCCTACCGACGCGGACCTGCAGCGCCAGAAGGACTATTACGACGAGCTCGGCTACACCGATTGCTCCGAAATTAAAGATCGCTACTATTTCCATTCCATTTATTGCCGCTGCCCGGGAGGAATTCTGGTGGAGTGCGCCTCGACGGCTCCCGGCGGTTTCGCCCGCGACGAGCCGTTCGACCAGCTCGGCTCCACGCTGCTCCTGCCGCCGTGGTTTGAGAACCGGCGCGCGGAAATCGTGAAGATGCTGGAGCCGATTCAGTTGCCGGAATATCACGCGGCGACGCTCACCTCGCCCGGCCAGACGCTTTCGCGCCGCACGTCTGCGGAATTTATACCGGCCGGCAAGAACTGAAGACAAAGACCTGAACACAACGAACCGAACGGCCGGTCTGAGCAGGGTGATGAAAAATGCTACTAGCTACCGCTCCCTCGCGGTCGCGGCTCGGTAAATGCCTGGAAGCACGCAAGCACGTTTCCGAGCCGCGCGCGCCGGCAAGCGGGTTTCGCCTTTTCAGCGTCCTGTTAGGGACGCTGACTCTTTACGACGCTGACCCGGCTTTTCCCCACAGCCGGGCGGATGCGATGCGCGCGCCCTCGGAAAGGGCTTCCATTTTCATCCAGCAGAACGCCGGGAAAACCGCGCCGAAGCCCGCGAAAGTGCCGAATCCGCAATCCGATCCCGGCCATGACGCGTTCCCGCCCCACGACGCTCGCGTAGCGCTCGATCCTCTGCGCGACCACTTCCGGATGCTCGACATAATTCGTGTTGGAGCCGATGACGCCGGGGATCAGCACCTTGTCGTCCGGCAGAGGGATGGTTTTCCACGCCTCCCACTCGTGCTCGTGGCGCGGATTCGCGCCCTCCACCAGCAGCGCCCGGGGCTTGACCTTGCAGACGATCGGGAAAATTTTGCGGCAATCCATATCGTGCACGTGCGAGCCTTCGTAATTTCCCCAGCACACGTGCAGCCGCACGCGATCGGCCGGCACGTCGCGCGAGCGCATGATTCAGCGCCTCCACCTGAAGCTCCGCGTTGCGCAAAAATTGTTCGTCGCTCAGGTTCTTGAAACGGGTGTGCCGTCCCATCGCTAAATCCGGGCAATCGAGCTGCAGGAGCAAGCCGGAGTTTACGATCAGCTCATACTCTTCGCGCATCGCATCGGCGAGCGCGGCGAGATACGTTTCGTGCGAAGGATAGTATTCGTTCGGCTGGAATACGGCAATGGTGCCCGGCGAAACGGAATTCAAGAAACCTTCCACGGATCCCAACGAGCCTTCCGGGGAGCCGGCCTTCGCCAGCGCGGATTTCATGCGCGCGATGTCGTGCTGTACCGGCGACAAATCCCTGACCTTCACCGGACCGCGGCATACCGGACGTTTGTAGGTGGCGGAGTGGCCGGCCTTCACCAGCCGGTCGCGATATTCGGGGAAATCCTCCAGGTCCTTCGGCGTAGGCCGCGCCGAATCGCCTTCAAAGCCGGTCAGGCGATGACGGATATACGTCGCGTAACTGATCTTGCTCATTTCGCCGTCGCTCGCGATATCGATGCCGGCGGCGGTTTGGCGCGCCACGGCGTCGTCGACGGCCCGCGTCACCACGCGCTCGAACTCCCCCGCGTCGACGGCGTCTCCGCGATCCTGGGCGAATAAAAGGTCCACGACATCCTGAGGCCTGGGCAGACTGCCGACGTGCGTGGTCAGAATCCGGTCCGTGCTGGTTTTCATGATCTACTTTTTCGGTTGCGTGGGCGCGGCCAGGCTCTTGTAGGCCGCCTCGACGAACATGTCCGTGGTCCACGCGCCGGATTTCGCGCCGTAGAGCGGATCGTATTCATAGGTCGGCCGCGCGGCCTTTACCTGATCGAGTGTCATGCCCTTCTTGATCATCGCCCGGATGCGATCGCGGACAATGGCGATCATGTCGCGGTATTCGACCACGTCCGCTTCATCGCACAGGCGCCCGTGACCGGGAATCGCGAGCGTTCCGCCTTCCTGCTCGTGAGCCGGCACCATCAGATGCAGGATCACGTTCAGTCCTTCGACCACGCCCTGAATGCTTCCGCCCTTGGCTACGTCGATCTCCGGATAGACGTTGGTGTTGAACAGGTCGCCCGTGCTGACCACGTCGGAGCGCCGGAAAAATACCAGCGAATCGCCGTCGCTGTTGCCAGTGGCGTGAATGATCTGGACGGCCTCGTCGTTAAAATACAATTCCTTTTCGCTTCCCACGTAGGTGAGCGTCGGCCAGGCGCCCGGAGGCGTGGGAGATTGCTGGCCGGTCGGCGCGCTCATCCGGCTGAGGACCTGATCGTGTGACAGAATCGCCGCTCCCTGCGTCGCGTCCGTCAGGTTTCCCGCCACGTTCGCACCGGTGATGGTCACGCCGGCCTTGCGCAGATTGTCGTTGCCGCCCGTATGATCGTCGGCGTAGCGCGTATTCACGATGTAGCGGACGGGTTTCGGGGTAATCTGCTGGATCGCCGCAAGGACCTTGGCGGAAGCCTCCGCACGCCCGGCGTCCACCAAAAGAACTCCCTGTTTTCCGACCTGCGCCGTGATGTTGCCGCCGGCGCCCACCAGCATATAAATGTTCCCCTGCACAGGCAGAACATGAACTTCGCCATCCCTGGCCGATTGTGAAAACGCGACCTTCACGCCTCCGCCCACGAGCGCGCCGAGCGCGATCGCCAGGGCCACGCGCAAACCGCCAGCTAAAACCTTTGCATGTCTCATGGTTTCCGGCACCCCGTGCGGCTACTTCGTCCCCGCGGCATTCATTTTCAAACGGAACTCCGGATACATGGTTTCGGCGCCGCCGCGCGCCGCGACGTGCGGAACCGCATGCTTATCGGCCCATTCGTAGACGAACGGATTTTCGCCGGGCAGGTGATTGGGGACTTCATCCGCCGCGCGCCCGGTGATTTCCTCGACGTAGTCGCAGGGATACAGCCAGTTGCCGGCGAACTTCGTGTCCAGAACGAAATCCTGGGTCTTAATGAGCGGCTCGGTCAGGTACACCGGATCGGTCACGATGCTGACGTGGGTCAGCACTTCGTTGTAGCGGATGAAGTGTTCGGTCAGCGTGGCGCGATCGCTCTCGGGCAGCCCGTTGCGGCGAATCCATCCCTGCTTGATATGGGTGGTGTTGACGGTAAGAATATTGCCTTCGAATTTGCCGGTGGAAAAGCCCATCCAGGAGTGCAGAGCGTAGTCGGGCGGATGCGGGCGGCCATCCATCCAGATGGTGCGGTACTGCTCGTAGTTCTGAATATATTGATGGATCGCGATCAGCTTTTGCGATTCCGGGTCGCGCTCTTCCCACACGCGCAAGGCCAGGGGGCCACGGAAAATGTAGGGAGCCACGTGCACCTGGCACTGATGTTCCTGGAGAGTGACGCGGGAGGCGTCCCAACTGTCGGCCCAATGGCGAGCCTCATCCGAGATGGGCAGGCCGGCGTAGTCGCCCAGCTCGGGACCGGGAATGCGCTCGGGTTGGTCTTCGTGAAACTGCGGGCGCCACACGCCCGTTAGGTCGATCTGTCCGAAGACGGGAACCGCCGTGGCGGCGGCCCACAACAGGCCCATCGCGGCGGCTCGCCTGAAGAAAGCTGATTTCATACCGTCATCAAGTATACAAAAGGCCTCGCGAGACGTCGTCCTCGGGCGGCGACATCGGCATAGAAAACAGCATAAAACTCCCCATGAATACCCATCGGTTCGTCGCATACCAAGCGGGCGACGGCCTGCTGCGGAGGAACTTGTTGCCCTCGCGCTCCCGGCGAAAATCCCGCGGCGGCGGCGCAAGACGGGGTCCTCGCGTCGTCCGGCGGCCTCCTGATAGAGAATTTCTATCAGCTGTTAGAAAGTATTAATTTGACTCCCGTCCCGCGGACGGAGCACACTGGGTTGCTCACACCGGCGGACCGCGGAATCGCGGACGCCGCATCATCCCTGGAGGGTCTAATGGTGAATTTGGCAGATGCGCGCAGAGTGATCGCGGCCGCGGAAAAGAAAGCCGCCGAGATCGGGCAGCCCATGAATATCGCGGTGGCCGACGGCGGCGGCAACATCGTCGCCCACGTCCGCATGGATGGGGCCTGGATTGGAAGCATCGATATTTCGCAAAAGAAGGCCTACACTTCGCGCGCCTTCGATATCGCCACGAAGGATCTGGCCACGCACTCCCAATCGGGCGGTCAGTTTTTCGGGATTCATGCGTCCAACGACGGAAAGATCATGATTTTTGCCGGCGGCATTCCGCTGAAGAAGGACGGCAAAGTGGTGGGAGCGATCGGCGTGAGCGGCGGATCCGGCGATCAGGATCACGCGGTGGCGGAAGCCGGAGCGGCCGCCTTCTAAAACGCCGGCCCGGATCGTCCGAGCCGCCGGTCGACGGTCGATGTTGATCTATGTTGATCGCGGTGGTTGGGCGTCGATCTGGGCCGTCGATTCATCCAAGAAGATCTTCGGGACGAAAATCCACGTAGAAAGCAGGTACCCATACCATGGCTACGAATCGAGGAGTCGCCTACATCAAGCCGGGAGTGGTGGAGGTCCAGTCCATTCCCTATCCGAAGCTGCGCATGCCGAAAAGCGAGAGCGATCCCTTCGGCGGGAAAGACGCTCCGCACGGCGTGATTCTGAAGATCGTCACCACCAACATCTGCGGCTCGGATCAGCACATGGTGCGGGGCAGAACCACCGCGCCGCAGGGGCTGATTCTGGGGCATGAGATCACCGGCGAGGTGGTCGAAACAGGCGCGGATGTGGAGATGTTGAAGGTCGGAGATCTGGTCACCGTTCCGTTCAACATCGCCTGCGGGCGGTGCCGCAACTGCCGCGAAGGGAAGACCGGAATCTGCCTTACGGTAAATCCCGCGCGTCCGGGAGCGGCGTACGGCTACGTGGACATGGGCGGCTGGGTCGGAGGACAAGCCGAATATGTCATGGTTCCGTATGCGGATTTCAACCTGATCAAATTCCCGCAGAAGGATCGGGCGATGGCGAAGATCCGGGACCTGACTCTGCTCTCGGACATTTTCCCCACCGGCTATCACGGCGCGGTCACCGCGGGCGTGACCACGGGAAGCATCGTGTACGTGGCGGGCGCCGGCCCGGTTGGGCTCGCGTGCGCGGCGTCGTGCCATCTGTTGGGCGCCGCGGTGGTGATCGTGGGCGACATGATTCCGGAACGCCTCGCGCAGGCCAAAAGCTTCGGATGCGAAACGATCGATCTGCGGAAGGAAGGGTCGCTTGCGGAACATATCGCGGAGATGGTGGGCGAACCCGTGGTGGATGCCGCGGTGGACTGCGTGGGTTTCGAGGCCCGCGGCCACGGGCACGACGCGAGCGTGGAACGGCCGGCAACCGTGCTGAATTCGATCATGGAGATCACGCGCGCGGGCGGGTCGCTCGGGATTCCCGGACTCTACGTGACGGGCGATCCGGGCGGCGTCGACGCGGCGGCGAAGGTCGGGTCGCTCAGTATCCGGATTGGCCTGGGATGGGCGAAATCGCATTCTTTCCACACGGGGCAGTGCCCGGTGCTGCGCTACAACCGCCAACTGATGCAGGCGATTCTGTATGGCAAGGTGCAGATCGCCAAGGCGTGCAACGTCAATGTGATCTCGCTCGACGAAGCGCCCAAGGGTTACCAGGACTTCGATAAAGGAGCGGCGAAGAAATTCGTCATCGACCCGCACGGGTCGGTTAAGAAGGCGGCCGCGTAGGCCTGGCAAATATAGGTCCAGCAAACACTGGATGAACGTCTTGTTAAGGCGAAGGCGCGGGCTCCCCGGATGACCGACCCGCGCTTTCGTCGCGGCAGATTCGCTGGCTTCAAGGAAAGGAGCGTCCATGAAAAGCACCGTGAAAAGTGCGCGTTTATCCCGCTCGACTGGGCGAGCCGCAATCGCCTGGGCGATGCTCGCGGCCGCGCCTCTTTTCGGCCAGGGCTATTTGAGCGCGATCGAAAGCAATAAGAAGGTGGTTTTCGATTTTTACCGTCTCGTGGTGGAACCGCGCAACGCGGATCTGATTGAGCTCTACGTGGCCCCGGATTTTGTGGACCACGATGCGGCGGATCAGAAAGGCGCCGACGGCGTCGCGAAAATGCTGAAATCCCTGGGGCCGGCTGCGAGCGATGACATCAGCTCGACGTTACGGAACCCTCCCGCCTATATCGTGGCGCAAGGGGACCTGGTGACCTGGCTGTTCAAAGAAAATGTCCCCGATCCTAAGGACAAATCGAAAACGGTGGAGCGGTTCCTGATGGAAGCCTATCGCATCAAGGACCGCAAGATCGTCGAACACTGGAAGGGCGTAGCGGCCGCGCCCTGACGCTCCACCGGGAACGGGTGTTTCCACGGTTTCGGAAAACGTCCCTCGTCCCGCGTCCACGCATGGACCGCATCACGAATCTATGGTGATCGTCAGGAAACTCGAATACCTGGTCGCGCTGGCGAAGGAGCGGCATTTCGCGCGCGCCGCGGCGGCCTGTCACGTTTCTCAGCCGACCCTTTCGGCCGCGATGCAACAGCTCGAAATCGAGCTGGGTGTGCAGATTGTCAAGCGCGGACGCCGCTTCGAGGGTTTTACGGATGCCGGCGAGCTGGTTTTGGCGTGGGCCCACCGCATGACCAACGAATCGGCGCGCCTTCGCGAGAAGCTCGCCGAGCAGCGGGGGAGTTTTGCGGGAACGCTGCGCATCGGCGTGCTGCCTTCGACGATTCCGCTGATGCGGATTTTCACGGTGCCGTTCCAGCAGCGTTATCCCAACATGAATTTGCGCGTGACGATGCACGACGCCTTCGAAATTCAGCACGCCATCGAGGAATGCTCGCTCGATGTCGGGATTACGTATCTCGACAAGAATTCCCGGCATTACAGCCGTTCGCACGTTCTGTACACGGAAGAATACGAGCTCCTGATCCGGCGGGGAACGCGTTTCTCCGGAAAATCGTCTCTGCCGTGGGATGCCGTCAAGGAGCTGCCGCTGTGCCTGCTGATTCCGGACACGCGGATTTTTGGCGCCGAGGAGTCGGAGATCCTCAATGAGGCGCTCACCAAAACGCCGCACATTGTCAGCAGCGCGATCTGGCTGGTGATGGATCACGTGCGGAGCGGCCAATGGGCGTCCGTCCTGCCGCGACCGGTGCGCATCATGATTGCCGGCGATAAAGAGCTGGAGGCGATTCCCTTATTGAAGTCAGGCGTGTCGAAGTCAGGCCCGCAGCCTTCCGTGGGCATCGTGTTGCCTCACCTCGAGCCGCGATCGCCGCAGGCGGAAGCCTTCTTCGATACCGCGACCTCCGCCGAATCGCTGAAAAGCCTGCTCAAACTGCTGCATTCTCCCGCAGCCGCGCCCGCGCGGGAGCATCGGCTGCGAAAAGTGAAATAGAGGCACCGCGGGCTGGACAAACTGACGGCGTATACCCTCGTCACGGTTCGGATCCGGTCTCTTAAAGGAAGCCCGCTTCCGCGAGCGCGCGATGGTATTCAGCCGGGGTGTTGAGATTGCGCAGCGTGCGGAGCTCGGGGTCGACGGCAAGGAGTTCGGTGGACTGGACGCGGCGTGTGCGCACGGCATCGAACAAGAACGCCGTCCGCAAGCGGTTCTCCGCGAGGAGCAATTCGATCTGCGGCAAGACGGCGCGGCGATAAACCGCCGAGAGAGGGTGCGGGAAGCCATCGGCTTCAGGAACGGCGATATCGAAATCTCCGAGCAGTTCGAGCATGCGTGTCACGAAATCGGGGACGAGCAGAGGCACGTCGCAACCGGTCACATACGCGACGCCCACGGAATCGGGGAGCGCTTTCAGCCCGGCGCATAAGCCTTCGAGCGGGCCGCGTTCGTCATGTTCGTCGCGAGTGACGAGGATTCGCTCGGGCAGCGCCGGCAGCGCCTGATCGCGCGCGGCAACGACGACCACCGGAGAGACGGCCGCGCCGAGCAACCGCACCACACGCTGGAGCATCGTTTCGGGACCGAAGGGAAGCGCCGCCTTGGACGTTCCCATACGGGCGGATTTTCCGCCGCACAAAATGATTCCGCCCGCGATCATTTCCTGATACCTAAGGTCTCATGCCGGCGCGAGGAGCGCGGGTGATTCTGGCGAGTCCGGCGGTTGAGAGTTCCGCAGCGGTTGAAAGTTCTGGAATGAATATGCTGAACTGATCGAGGAGAAGGAGAATCGTGAGACTGATTGCCATTTGCACGCTTTCGTTGACCGTCGCGGCCGGCACAGCGCTTTCCCAGGATAAGGGAGGGAAAGCGGCTCCTCCGCCCCCACTTCAACTGTCGAGCCCGGCGTGGGCCGATGGTACCGATATTCCTCCGAAGTACACGCAGGCCGTGGGCGACAGGGTGATCTCGCCGAAGATCGAGTGGGCCAATACGCCCGCCGGCACGCAAACATTCGTCTTGCTGATGCATGATCCGGATGTTTCGCGCAATCGGATGATAGACGACCAGACGCACTGGATCATCTGGAACATCCCAGGCACCGCAACGGGATTGCCCGAAAATGTTCCGGCGCAAACCGCGCTCCCGGACGGAACGGTTCAGGGCAAAAATAGCGGCGACACCGTGGGATACCGCGGGCCGGGTGCGCCGGCGACGGCGCCCAAGCACCACTATACGCTCGAGCTGTTCGCGATCGACACGAAGCTCGATCTGTCGCCCGAAACGTCCCGAGCCGACGTGATCAAAGCGCTGAACGGCCATATCCTGGGCAAGGCGGCCTACGTCGGACTGTTTCATCGTCCAAACTAGACCGCCCAAGCCAGGCGCGCCCGAACGCGAAGCCGCTAGAGTTTGACGGTGACGGTCTTCACTTCGGTGTACTGCTGCAGTCCGTATTCGCCGAGTTCCCGCCCGATTCCGGATTGCTTGAATCCGCCGAAGGGAGCGCGCGTGTCGAGGACGTTATAGCAGTTCACCCACACCGTGCCGGCCCGCACGGAATTGGCTATGGCGTGCGCTTTCTTGATATCCCTGGTCCACACGGCCGCCGCCAGTCCGTAGGTGGTGTGGTTCGCGCGCTCCACCACCTCGTCGATGCTTTTGAAAGGGATAATGCTCATCACCGGGCCGAAAATTTCCTCGCGCGCGATCTTCATCTCATCCTGCACGTCGGCGAACACGGTGGGTTGGATGAAGTAGCCGCGATCGCCCACCCGGCTTCCGCCGCACACCAGCTTGGCGCCGTCTTCTCTCCCGGACTCGATGTATCCCATCACCTTGTCGAACTGGGCTTCATCGACTTGCGGGCCCTGCTCGGTGTGCGGATCGAAGGGATCGCCCACGGTGCGATTCCGGGCGCGCACGCCGCTCTTTTCGACAAACTGATCGTAGATTTTTTCTTCGACGAACACCCTCGATCCCGCGCAACAGCATTGCCCATGATTGAAGAACAATCCGAAATGCGCGCCCTCTACGGCGTCGTCGAGGTCCGTGTCGGCGAACACGATATTGGGGCTCTTGCCGCCGAGCTCCAGCGTCACGCGCTTCAAATTCGACTTCGCCGCCGCCTCCATGATCAGATGACCGACTTCGGTCGATCCGGTGAACGCGACTTTGTCGACGTCCATGTGGCGGGCAATGGCTGCGCCGGCCGTCGGGCCGAATCCCGGCAAAATGTTGACGACTCCTTCCGGAAATCCGGCTTCGACAATGAGCTCGCCGATGCGCAGCGCCGAAAGAGGGGTTTGCTCGGCGGGCTTCATCACCACCGTGTTCCCCGTAGCGAGCGCGGGCGCGAGCTTCCAGGCCTGCATCAGCAGCGGGAAATTCCAGGGGATGATCTGACCGACCACGCCCACCGGTTCAAGGCGCGTGTAGCAGAAATAATTCCCGTCGATGGGGATGGTCTTGCCTTGCACTTTGTCCGCCCACCCCGCGAAATAGCGGTAGCAGCCGGCCGTGGCCGCGACGTCGACCGCCTTGGCGACCGCAAACGGTTTCCCGTTATCCAGGGACTCCAGGCGCGCGAGTTCATCGGCTTTGGCCTCGATCAGATCCGCGAGACGAAGGAGCAGACGCCCGCGTTCGGAGGCCATCGTCTTGCGCCAGGGTCCTTTGTCGAACGCCGCGCGCGCCGCACGCACCGCCGTCTCAACATCGGCCGCGTCGGCTTCGGCGACCTGGCAGATTTCCTCGCCGGTGGCCGGATTGATCGTTGCAAAGGTTTTGCCGGATTGACTGGGGATCCAGCGATTATTGATCAGGAGTTTAGTCGCGGAAATCGGAACCCGATTTTCTGTGGGGGTAGACATGACAGAGGCCATACGGAGACTCCTTTTGCGTAATTCGGCTTACCATACGCTGGCAGCACCCCTAGACCATATCACGTCCGCGGAAGCCCGGATCGGAGCACAAAAAATCGGCGTCACGCTCGAAAAGCCGCATAAAACAGGACGATCGCGCGACGTTTCTTGCTGAAAAAGCAGCTTCGGACAGGGCCGCGCAATCAAGCGGCCCGGTTTAAAATGTTCAGCCTATTGGGTCCCCTTTTTTCCGCCGTCTTCGGCCGCCTTCTGTTCCGCGGCTCGAGCCGCGGAAAGGATGCCCGCCATGCCGTAGTTGCCTTCGTGGCATGCGTATTCAAAGATCGGCCCGTCAATTCTTGTGCTGGGAATCGCAGCGGTCCACGGCCGGGTGAAGGATTCCGGATCGTCCACGGTGAATTCATAAAGTAAAGTATCCGCGTCCGCCAGCCGGAAGCGTTCGGTGAGATGCAGGTTCTCGCCCGATCCCCGGAAATTCGTCCGGTCATTGAAATTCGTCGTATCGACCACCAGCGTGTCGCGATCCCAGTGGCCCACCGAATCCCCTCTCCACTGGCGCACGGAGGGCGGAAGATGAGGACGTCCGTCGAGCGGGATGGAGCGCGCGTCGTGAATCATTTCGTTGAGAATCAACACCGCGCCCGGAGTCTGCACGATCTGATAGTTGTTGTTGTAAGGACCCGGGAGCATGGGCGGTCCTTCGTTGTTCATCAGGAGACAGCGCTCGTTTAAGGCCCGGTCCTCGGGACCGTCGGCGGGATGGAGCCGCCGCGCTTCGGCTTTCTCGGCTGCTCGCCGGCGGGCCGCGTCCGTGAGCGGGGGAATCCGGCCATCGGGCGGATCAATGATCAGCGAGGTGCGGCGGGTCTTCGCGGTTTTGGTTCCGCGATCATACCAGGATTCGTTGTAGGCGAGCGCGACGTCGGCGTCGGTCCCCACGGAGTTGCGGCGATCCACGTCGTTGCGTTCCACGACGCGCTTCTCATATTCAGCCGCTTCCTGCGGCGTAAGGAATTCCTTTCCGCTCAGGTCGGCGGGACGTTCGAGCGGCGTGATGATCGCGTTCGACCAGATTCCCTGAAGGTCGGGATGACCGTCGGGGGTTCGAGGCGGAGTCCATTTCTGCACCGTGGCCGGCGCTTGAGCATGGGCCGGGGGTGTCTGAGCATAGCTGACGGGAATCCAGGGCGCGATGGCGATCGCGATCGCCAGGCCGCGTCTTGAAACCACGAAAGTTCGAAGCAGTGGATTCATTGCAAGGCCCCTTTCTCTTTCGACTTCAACGGCCTCTTTCGACCTTACGGCCTTACGGCCTCTTTCGACGTCACGGCCTCTTGCTCACGTGACGAGCGCCGTGACCGGGTATCAACTTTGCGGCGGGTCACTTGTGGGCGCAGCCCCCCCGACTTCGTCCCGCGGCTCGCTTCCGGACAGAGTCGAGCCGGCTTCGTCCTTCGGGCCGCTCGATTCGGGACGCGGCGGCGATTCTTCGAAACTGTTTACGGAAACGGGGGCTACGGAATCGGCGGCTACGGCGTCCGCGGGCGGCGAACCCGCCCGGGCTTCGTCGAAAGTCGTCTTTACGCCGCGCCAGAAACTGCGCCTGAAGACTTCGATCATGTTCTCGCCACACGCGCTCTTGAGCCGCGCGTCATATATCCTACCGCTTTCGTGCACACGGTACTTATTCCCGCCCGTACTTTTCCCTCAATGACGCGGCCTCGAACGCTGTCCATCCTTAGCCGGGCTGATAGAATGGAAGTTTCCCACGTCTTTCTTGTGAAAGCCGGGCCCTTTTTCACCCTGGCTGCATCAAAGAATGCGTGGTGAGGCGGAGGCGTGGGTCGCTGGCCGATTTGATGCGTATTGCCTTTGGATTTGTTTTCATAACAGTTGTTTCTCTGGGGACGTGGAGTTGCCAGTCCGCCGCGCAAGGTCCGGCCGCAGCCCCGCCGCCGCAGCCGGTCATGGTTACGACCGTCAGCGCGGCCGACGTACCTATTTACTCCGAGTATCCGGCGCAGATGTACGCCCGCAATACCGTGGAAGTGCGGGGCCGGGTGGATGGGTATATCGACAAGTGGCTCTTTACGCCCGGGCAGGAAGTGCACGCCGGGGATGCGCTCTACGTTCTGGATCTTCGTCCTTACCAAGCCGCGCTCGAGCAGGCGGAGGGCAATCTGGCGCAAAGCGAAGCGGACCTGGAATTCGCGCGCAAGCAGGTCGCCGTCGCGCAAGCCGAGGCCAACCTCGCGGTCGCTCAGGCGAACCGTCTGAAGGCGCAGCAGGATCTGGACCGCATCGCTCCGCTCGTCAAGGACGACGCAGCCGCGAAACAGGAGCTGGACGCGGCCGTTGCCGCGGTGGGTGCGGGAAACGCCACGGTGAATGCCGTCCAAGCCAATCTGGACCAGACCCGGCTTTCGACGCGCACGCAGATCGCCTCCACGCAGGGAAAGGTGGAAGCTCTGCGCGGCGCCGTGAAAACAGCGCAGCTCAACCTGGAATACGCGACCATTCGCGCGCCCATCAGCGGGCTGATCGGCGACACGCTGGTGCCGGTGGGGGGCCTGGTCACCGCGAATTCGGCGCAACCGTTGACCACGATCGTTCCGCTCGATCCGATCTGGGTTCGCTTTAAAGTGAGCGAGGCGGAATATCTGGCGCTGCGAAAACGCGGAATTCTGACCCAGTCGCCGCTGACCCTGGCGCTTGCCGATAATTCCGAATTCCCGCAAAAGGGACGCGTGGAGAACACGGTCAATCAGGTGGATCCGAAAACCGGGACGCTGGAATTGCAGGCACGTTTTCCGAATCCTCAACATACGCTTCTGCCGGGGCAATTCGGCAAGGTCCGTCTGCAGACGGAAACCCGCAAGGGCGTTGTGCTCGTACCGCAGCGGGCGGTCCAGCAGCTGCAGAGCACGCAGGGAGTTTTCACGGTGGGACCGAACAATCAGGTTCAATCGCGCGCGATCATGACCGCCGAGCGAGTGGGGGACGCCTGGATTGTCACGGAAGGCTTAATGCCGGGCGATCGCGTCATCGTGGAGGGACAGCTCCGCGTGCGCGCGGGAATGACGGTGAATCCGTTGCCCTATAAACCAAGCGGCGGTCCGGCGAGGAACTGATTCGGGATGGCCAAGTTTTTCATTGACCGGCCGATTTTCGCGATCGTCATCGCGATCATCATCGTCATCCTCGGCTCGGTCGCGATCCCCAACCTTCCCGTGGCGACGTTTCCGGAAGTTGTGCCGCCGTCGGTGCAGATCACCGCGAACTATCTGGGCAGCAACGCGCTCGATCTGGAAAAAACCGTTGCCGAACCGATCGAGGAGCAATTGGCGGGGCTGGATGGAATGCTCTATTTCCTTTCCACCAGCGCCAACAACGGCTCGATCACGATTGTGGTGACGTTCAAGCTCGGCACGAACCCGGACACCGCCACCGTGCAGACGCAGAATAAAGTGAACGTCGCTTTGCCGCGCCTGCCTCCCGAGGTGCAACGCCAGGGCGTGGTGGTGAAGAAGGTTTCGACGGCCTTCGTTCAGGGCGTTTCGCTGATCTCCACAGACGGCCGTTACGACTCGCTATTTCTTACCAATTACGCGCAGCTCAACCTGCTGAACCAGCTGGGAAGCCTGCCCGGGATCGGCGATACGCGCCTCACCTCGGCGCAAGTGTATTCGATGCGGGTGTGGGTGGATCCCGACAAGATGGCGAAGCTCGGCTTGACGGCCACCGATTTGAGCAACGCAATAAACGGGCAGAATCGGCAGAATCCCGCGGGTTCGGTGGGACAATCGCCCGCGCCGGCGGGGACCGACTTTCAATATTCCGTGAACGCGCCGGGCCGTCTCACCGATCCGCGGCAATTCGAGGACATTGTGATTCGGGCTCTGCCCGACGCTTCTCTGCTGCGCATCCGCGACATCGGACGCGTGGAGCTGGGCGCCCAGACCTATACCGGATTCAGCCGCTTCAACGGGAAGCCGTCGGCGAACGTAATCCTGTTTCTCTCTCCCGGCGCGAATGCCCTGGAAGCGGCCAATCGCGTAAAGGCGTTCATGGAAAACGCCAAGAAGAATTTTCCGCCGGGCATCGATTACGCGGTGCCCTACGATTCGACGCTCTTCGTGCGGGCCGCGATTTCAGACGTCGTCGTGACTCTGCTCGAAGCCCTCGGCCTGGTGATTCTGGTGGTCTTCATCTTCCTGCAGAACTGGCGCGCGACGCTGATTCCGCTGCTGACGGTTCCGGTGGCCGTCATGGGGACGTTCGCGCTGTTTCCGCTGTTGGGCTTCACCATCAATATCACCAGCATGTTCGGGCTGGTGCTCGCGATCGGCATCGTGGTGGACGACGCGATCGTGGTCGTGGAGGCCGTGCAGCGCCAGATCGATGATGGGCATCGACTCCGCGCGAGGCCACCATTCGAGCGATGGAGCAGGTTTCGGCGCCGGTGGTGGCGATCGCGTTTATTCTGGCGGCCGTGTTTATTCCCGTAGCGTTTCTCGGCGGCATCAGCGGCCAGATTTACCGGCAGTTCGCCCTTACCATCGCGGCCTCGGTTCTGATTTCCGCGTTTAGCGCGCTGTCGCTGAGTCCGGCGCTGAGCGCCATGCTTTTGAAGCCGCATGGACCGAAGCAAAGCGTGCTGCAGTTTCTGTTCACACCTTTCAACCGCGCTTTTCTCTGGACCACGAACCGGTATCTGGCTGGCGTGGGCCTCATGATCCGGCGTTCGGTGCTTGCGCTGGTCGCGCTCGCCGGGTTCTGGGTGTCGCGGGCGCATGGTTATTTCAAAAGCTGCCCGCCGGATTTCTGCCCGATGAAGACCAGGGCGCGTTCTTCATTTCGGTTCGTTTGCCGGACGGCGCCTCCATGGACCGCACCGACGCCGCAACGCAAAAAATCGAGGACGCGGTCCAGAAAATTCCCGGCGTCGCGAAAACCTTTCGTCTTCGGCGGCACGGACATCGCCACCGGGACGGCGAGCTCCAACGTGGCGACGATCATCGCCATTCTGAATCCGTGGGACGAGCGCAAGTCGAAGGAGTTGCAGCTCGACACAATCATGGCCAGCGGCCCAGCGCGCATTCGTCCAGATTCCGGAGGCGTTCACCTTCGCCTTCGGTCTGCCGCCGATTCTCGGACTGAGCAACACCGGCGGATTCCAGTTCATGCTGGAAGATCACACCGGCGGCGGCACCGCGCAATTGGCGCAAGTCGGCGGACTCGCTTGTGGACGCGGCCCGAAAGCGGCCGGAGCTCGCGAACATGATCAGCACGTTTCGCGGAAACGTTCCCGCCTACAACATCAACATGGACCTGGATAAGCTGCAAACGCTGGGCATCCCGGTCACCGACGCCTATAACACGCTCGCAAAGCTTTCTCGGCGGCCTGTACGTGAACGATTTCAACGTATTCGGCCACACCTGGCAGGTCCTGGTTCAGGCCGAGCCCGAATTTCGCGACGCGCCCATCGGACATCGATCGATTTTTCGTGCGGACGGGCGACGGGAATATGGTTCCGCTGGGAACGCTTGCGTCGATCACGCCGACCGCCGGCCCCGACGTGGTGTATCGCTATAACCGTTTTCGCGCGATCCAGATTTTAGGCGGTCCCTCGCAAGGCACCAGCACCGGAACCGCGGTGGATGTGATGGAGCAGGTCGCGAAGGAAGCGCTTCCCACCGGCTACGGATACGAATGGACCGGAACCACGTATCAGCAAAAGGAAGCGCAGGGACACGAGGGCGTCATCTTCGGATTCGCCGCGGTTCTCGTGTTCCTTTGCCTGGCCGCGCTGTATGAAAGCTGGTCCATTCCGTTCGCTGTCCTGCTCGCGCTGCCGCTCGGGATTTTTCGGCGCGCTGCTCGCGGTGTATCTGGCGGAATTATCCCTACGACATCTATACGCAGATCGGCATTGTGACGCTGATCGGCCTGGCGGCGAAAAACGCGATTCTGATCGTGGAGTTCGCCAAGGATAGCCGTGAAAAAGAGGGCATGGCGAGTTTTGGAGGCGGCCATGCATGCCGCGCGCCTCCGGCTTCGTCCGATTCTGATGACCTCGTTCGCGTTTATTTTGGGCGTGCTGCCGCTGTTTCTCGCCGAGGGCGCGAGCTCGGCGTCGCGGCGCTCCCTGGGAACGGCGGTGTTCGGTGGAATGAATGCGGCCACCATTCTTGCGGTGTTCTTTGTGCCGGTGCAGTATTTCGTGATCGAGAGTCTGGTGGAACGGCGGCGCAATAAATCGCAGAAGCGCGCCGCGGGCCGGCCGCTCGATCCATCCGAGCTCGATAAACCGGAGCTGGTGAAATAATCGTGCGGCGTCTGCTCCCCGTCATTTTCCTCTCCGTCTTGCTGGCCGCCTGTCTCTCGGGGCCAAATTACAAACGTCCGCTGGTCGCGGTGCCTCCCGCGTTCACGCCGTCGCAACTCACGGACGCGCCCGCGAGCGGGACCGCATCGATCGCCGACACGAAATGGTTCGACTTATTCGGGGACGACGCTCTGAAGAAACTCGTCACCACGGCGCTCGCCCAAAACTTCGATATCCGCATTGCCGCCGAGCACGTACTCGAGGCGCGCTCGCAATATCGGATTACCCGCGCCAGTCTGTTCCCGACTGTGGACCTTCCGGCCTCCTTCACCTCGCAGCATAGTTCGGCCAGAGGAGCCTTTCCGTTCCCACCCGGCGTGCCGCTCGCGGCCAGCGTCACCGAAGCCGGCTTCTCGCTGAATTGGGAGATCGATCTGTGGGGCCGCCTGCGACGCCTGGACGAAGCCGCGCGCGCGCAGTATCTGGCGACCGAGGAAGCCCGGCACGGCGTGACCATTTCGCTGATCTCCGACGTGATAACGAATTATTTCGCGTTGCGGGAGCAGGATCTGGAACTGGAAATCAGCCAGAGGACCAGCGACATTGCGAACGATAACTTGCGGCTGATTCATCTTCGTCACGACCGCGGCGCCGCAAACGGCCTGGATGTGCACCAGGCGGAACAGTTCCTGTATACGGCGACGGCGCAGATTGCGAGCGTGAAACGATCGATCGGAGAGACCGGAGACGCGCTCAATCTTCTGCTGGGGCAATCCCCCGCGGAAGTGCCTCGCGGAAAGGAGCTGGAGCAGATCACGCCTCCGGCGCAGCTTCCCGTGGGGATTCCGGCGACGCTGCTCGAGCGCCGTCCCGATGTCCGCCAGGCCGAGCAGAATCTGATCGCGGCGAATGCGCAAATCGGCGCGGCACGAGCTTTGTTTTTCCCGCAAATTACGCTGACCGGATTTCTGGGAGGAGAGAGCCAGGCGCTCACCGGCCTGCTCTCGGCGCCCGCGCGCGTAGCGAGCATTGGGCCATCCATGCTCGCTCCCATCTTCCATGCCGGTCTCCGCGCCGGCGTCGACCTCACGGAAGCGCAGCAGCGTGAAGCGCTGATCGGCTATCAAAAAACGATTTACGGGGCGCTTCGCGAGGTCTCCGACGCGATCGTCGCCCATGACCGGACGTACGAGCAAAGAGCCGAGGAAGAGAAGCTTGTGGCGGCGCTGACCGAAAGCGTGCGGCTCTCCACTCTTCGATACCGCGGCGGCCTCGATAGCTATCTGCAGGTTCTCGACGCGGAGCGAAATCTTTTCGGCGGCCAGCTTACGCTCGCCGAGCTTCGATTGCAGGAGCTTCAATCCGTCGTGCAGTTGTATCGCGCGCTCGGCGGGGGCTGGCAATAGGCTCGCGGCGAAAAGACATCTCCTCCGCCGTCACGGCACCAGCATGATGGGCGCCTGCCAGAACGCGGCTTTCTGGCCTGCCGGATCCAGGACCGTCACCTGGCAGGTATAGGCGCCCGCGGCAAGTTTCGCGAGCGGCAGGCTGAACCTCAGGGGCACCGCTTTCGTTTTTAGGTTGAGCCCCTCCACGATCGGCAGCGGCGAGGTCTCGAATACCTTCACCGGGCCCTGATAAAACGCGACGAAGGCGACGAGCGGCTGGGTCGTTTCGGCGGCGCGCTCGTAGGCCTGCAGATAGACGTACATGTCGCGAGTGCGGCTGAAAACGCGGGTCACGCTGGGGATTAGTTTCTGGCCATCCTCGATCAGCGGGTTGACGTTGTCGGCCTTTCCCTTGTCTTTTGCGGCGTTAAACAAGGCGTCACGCATATCGGCTCGCTGGCTGCTCAATACCACCGAGCTGATGGGGATCCGCTTCTCTTCCTTATTTAAATTGGGGATGACGAAGGCGCTCTGGTAAGTGCCGATGCGGCCCGTCTCGTTGTCCCGCGCGAGGAATTTGACGACGTACTTGCCGGGGAGCAGCGTGAAGCCGGTGTCGTATTCGATGGGCCGCTTCGCCAGTTCGGCGGCCGTTTCGCCACTGAGCTTGATGTCGACTTTATCGCGGACGTTTGTAATCGTCGTGCCGAACTCGTCTTTCACCTCACCGACAAAATCGATGAGCGTACGTTCGGCGCCGCCTTTCCGCGCGAGCGCGAGTTCCCGGCCGGGAATCTTGACGGTGAGGGGAACGAAATATTCGGCGCGATTAAGTTGAAAAAAATTGAGCTCCATGGAGATGGTAAGCTCGGTGACCGGGTCCCCCAGCATCAGCGCGTCTTCCAGTTGCCGTTCCTTGTCCGCGGCCGTAAATTTGTTGAATTGCTTCCCGCTGAAATAACCCTGGCGAAAATCGAGCGTGGCGGCGGTCGCGGTTTTCAGCGAAACCTTGATGCGCCGGAATTTCCCATCGAGGGCCGCATTGGTCGTGTAGTAGCCGAGGATGTAGTAACTGCTCACGGATTTTTGCGCCTGCACGATGCCGGCTGCGAGATCGTTGCTATCGAGAAAAGCCTTGCCGCCGGTATCGCCCGCGAGCGCGAAGAGCGTGTCCTGGGACTGCTGGAAATTGCTGGAAACAGCCAGCGCCGAAGCGCCCGTGTACATTCCGGTCCCGCCGGCGGAGCCCTTGGTCGCATCGCCGAGCGGAGCCTGCGCGACCAGACCGCGCGCGTCAATCGGCCAGAACGAAACGCCGGCGCGAATGGCGGCGTTGACGGTCGCGTGGAGCTGGGCCTGATTATCCACGCCGTTCAGCCGCAGACCGCTCGCGAAATATAACAGCGATTTTTTCTCGCTGAGCTGGCCCAGCATGGTAGCGGCGGTTTGCAGCGCGGAGAGCTGACGGTCCGTATTGAAAATATTGAATTCGCTGTCGTCCTGGCCGAAAGCGGTTCCCGTATCGGAGGCGCTCGCGTCATCGTCGGTCTGGTTGAAGTCCTGGTCTTCCCCCACCACCAGCGTTTCGAGCATGCGCATCAGCCGTTCGCGATCGCCCGTGAAATCGCTCAGCACCTGCACCGCGCCACCCGTGAACGTCATGATGGCCGCAAGATCGGAGGACGTGAATTGGCTGCGGACGAATTGCTCCGCGGCTTGAATGGCCCGAAGCTGGTCCGCGGGCGGCATGGACGTCATATCGAAGTACAGCGCCAGAAGACGCCGATCGCGATAACGGGGATTGCCCGGGGTTTCGGGCGCGATCTGCGTCCGGGTGATGCGTTGGAAGGGCGCTGGACGCTGGGCCACGTCGGGAAGAGGACTCGTATCGGGGATCTCAGGAAGCCGCTGGAACTCGAAAAAACGAATGCTCTGCGGGGCGCCATCTTCGGTGATCGAGAAGTCCGGGGCGCTGAGGTTTTCGATCGGTTTTCCGGACTTGTCCTTCACCACGACGGTTTCGACCACCAGTTGCGTGGTGCTGCTGAAAGTTGCTGCACCGTTTGCGATTTGACCATTCGCGCCTTGAGCGGTTGAGCCGGCCGGTGAGGACTGTTGGCCCAAGGCCAATGCTGCGGTGAGGAAGGTGAGAAACGTGAGCCGCATTAGAACCTCAAGCGCACGGTGGTCTGGATGTCGCGCATGGCGTTCGCACCCGCCGGCAGGCCGAATTGAGGATTGCCGGTGATCATGTTCCACGTAGTCCACGTTACATGATTCAGCGTGTTCGTGGAATCGATGCGCACTTCCAGATTCAGGCGGTCGCGGAGCCGGAACACGCGGTCGAGAGATGCGTTGAGTGTGAACTGAGACGGTCCGGTGACCGAATCCCGTCCCGCCGTTCCCCATTGGCCCGGAAGCGGAGCCGAGTAGGACGCCGGGTCCAGATTGAAACCGCCAATATAATCCGGGCGAACGGGACCTGTCACGCCGGTTGCTCCGACGGCAGTCAGCTCGATCGGCGTGAGCGGAAGACCGCTGCCTGCCGTGATCGTCGTCAGAAATGTCCACTCCTTGAAAAGCGTCCCTCGCCATCCGCTCAGAAGCGAACCGCCTCCCAAGCCCATACCGGTCGTATATTGCAGCTGAAGGTTCAGAAGATGGCGCTGGTCGAATGTGGAAAGAGCACGTTCCGCGCCCAGATCGAGCCAGTTCTGCGCGATGACGTAGGTAGCCTGGCCGCGTCCGCCCAAAGCCGAATCGTCTATGGATTTCGAAAAGGTGTACTGGAGACTCGCGGTAAATCCGTTGCGAAGCCGGCGGCGCAGCTGCAAGGACCCGGATTCGCGGGTCGAGTCGCCGTTCGAAGTCAGATAAATGAATCCGGCCGGGCAGGCGGGACACGGATTCGCCGCGCCGGAGGGATACGTGTTGGGCAAAAACTCCTGCATGCCGCGCGTGCCTTTAATTCCCAGGTACGTCGCGGTTGCGACGAGCGATCCCGGCAGGTCGCGCTGAATGGAAGCCTGCCAATTCTGTGTGTATCCCACGCGAAAATCGGGATCGACCGCGAAGGTTTGCGGAGTGATCGAGGGCGAGGCGTTAAATCCGCTCGCGAGCGTGAGCGGATCGGCGGCGCTGTTTTGAACGCTCAGGCTGTGCGAGAGCGGGGCCTGTTGCGCCATCTGCGTCGCGATCGATTGATAGACCGACGTATTGTAATACACGCCATATCCGGCGCGAATTACCGTGGAGTTCGCTGGGAAGGGGCGCCACGCGAGACCGACGCGCGGCTCGACGCCGCGCCGGTCCGGACGCAGCAGAGAATTCCCCACGACCGGCGTGGCGGTTGAGAATCCGGGGCCGATGTCGAGATTCACCAGCCGGCCGTAAAGTTCGCTGATCGGCCCGCCGTATTCCCAGCGCATCCCCGCGTTGATCGTGAGCGAGGGAGCGATGCGCCAGTCGTCCGTTGCGAATGCGTCGGCCACATTTTGACGAAAATACTTGTCCGCGTTGCCGAAGGCGATTTGACTGGTATCGGGGACTCCGCTGAGGAAGTCTCCGAACGCCGAGCCGGTATCCGCGCCGGTGAACGTAAACGTCCCACGCGGATTCTGCTGCCCCAGATAATTGAATTGCTGGCGGCGGAAATCGGCGCCGTAGGCCACGTTGTGGCGTCCACGGATCCACAGGCCGTCGTAGGACCACGCGGCGGTCTGATTGCGATTGAAAGAATCGATCGAATCGGTCAGCGATGCGATACCGTTCGAAAACGAGAGCGTGGGCGGTCCCCAATTTTCCGGGCTCTGATCGTTACCCGTGATCCCCGCGCTGCCGGAAACATCTTCGCGATTTGCGAAGTAAGGCGTCGTGCGAACGGACTGATAGCTGTATTGAAACTGAAAATGGTTGAACCAGCGCGGGCCGACGCGGCGCCTCACATTGATTGCCGCATTCATCCCCAGCGTCCCGCTAGTATCCAGAAATCCGAAAAGGCTGGTGCTCGACGTGGCGATGCGCTGGAAATTCAAACTTCCGTCGATCTGCGTAAGCGCGTTCAATCCCTTCGAAACCCGCGACTGCATGGCGTCTATATGAGTGTTCGAGACCAGCGGAACCTGGTAGTTATACACGTTGCTCCCGCTGAAGTTCGGCAGCGGGTAGTAGTTGAGGAGCGCGAGAGCTTGCGGATTGATCAGGTTCTGCGGAATCACGACGCCCCCGCCGGCGTCTCCCTCGCGCTGGGCGAGCGTGGGCACGAGCGCGGACTGTGTGCTGTCGTTGCGATTGCGCGTCCATTGATAGCCGACGAAAAACACGGGACCGTTCTTGATCAGGCCCGGTATGTTCAAGGGTCCGCCGAGCGTAAAGACGCCTCTTGCCTGATCGTAGGCGGGCTTGGGAGTGTCCTGCCCGGTCAGCGAAAAGGGACGGGCATCGAACGTGGAGTTATCGAAAATGAATCCTAAACTCCCGTTGTAGACTCCTCCCGTTCCACGGCGGTTGTTGCCGAAGGCGCTGGCCTGCGAAAAGGTCGAAGCGGCGCCGTTGTTCGCGCTGCCGTTGATGAGAAGACCGTCGGAGGCGCGCTCGGCGAGATCAGCGTCGTTAACGTTGGGAGGAACAGCATCCGCCGCCGACGCCGTCGGCCCTGGCGTAGCTGGCGCACTGGCATTTACGTCGGCCCGCTGAAATCCCGCCGATTTTGATGGCGCACGGGTCGGCTTGGCGGATGCGCCCGGACTTTTTTCGGCCGGCGCGGGGGCAGTGGCTTGCGCTTCCGGAGCCGCGGCCGCGGCGAGGTTCTTCGTGATTTCCGCGAAAGGTAGAATCGTCAGGACCCACTGCGACGGCTTCGCATCCAGCCCAACGTTGATTTCCGCATGAACCGGCGCGAACCCGGGCATGGCGATGTCGATCGTCCACACGCCGTCCGGAAGGTCGGGGAAAGAATAAGCGCCCTTCGGATCGGTAACGGCAGTGAATTTCTGACTGCCCCGCGTTGCCGTTACGGTGGCACCCGGAACCGGCAATCCTCCAAAGCTCACATCCCCCTGTGATTGGGAAGCGGCCGCGAAACGGGCGCTCACGAGCCACAGGACGAACACGAAGGGTCGGCAAAATCGCAGCATCGCGAGCGCGCTGTCAGTTCTCCGTGGGCTTCTCTTCCACGTGATCGATCACCAGCACCGGTACCGGCCGCTTTACTTCCTCGAGCCGCAGACCGAGTTGATTTCTGACGGCGTCAAAAATAGATAGGGCACCGCTGGGGAGCGACGCCGAGGGTACGCTCGCTCCCGGCCGCTGGCCCGCATCTCCGCCGCGGCCCGCGGGGCCCCGTAAAACTTCAGGGGAACTGAAACTCAACGTGAAGTCGTAAGCGCCGTCGAGACCGGTCGCATCCAGAACCGGGACGTGGATATACCCCGGGGCAATCTTTTGCAGCACGTCGGCGAAGAACGCCATGTTTGCGTTCTGGAACGTGATGACTCTGGAAATTGCCGGATTCGTGTCCCTCGGATCCTTGCCGTCGGGCGCGGCGCCCTCCTTCCATCCCGTGCGATTTTCGGGATTCGCTTTGGCGAGTTTGGGCTTTAGGGAGACCAGATTAAACGCGGTGACGGGCCGGTCTTCCATGTGCGCGGCGAGCTTGAAGCGGTCCTCGAGCAGCGCGCGCAGCATCAGCCGGACGTCGTCGATATCGACCTGAGGGAGAATGGCCGGCCCTGTGCCCGTTCCCGCGTAGGCCTTCGCCGTGAGATCGAAGCGGGCCGTATCCACGAATTTGGGCGCTCCCACGATCAGATCGTTCGCGTTGAAATCGATGCTCCAGGCAACCTGGATGAGCGCTTTGAGCGTGATCGCCTGCAATTCAACTCTGCCCCCGGGCAGGAAGCGGCCCATCGGCCGGGTGTCGGGCAGACTCGGCTTCACCACCGCGACCTCAAATTCGGCGGGCGGGGGAGGAGGCAGGTCGCGCGTCACCTCCGGTGGATTCGCGATGGGCTTTTCGTTCACGCTGTCAACCACCAGAACGGTGGCCGGAATTCTTTGTGGTTCGAGTTTCAGACCGAGCTGTTTATCGAGCGCGTCGAAGATCGTGATGCCATCCGCTCCCGCCTGCGCGAGCTGCACGCGGCCGGTCCACTTGATTTCAAAATCCCAGGACCCCACGAGCCCGGTTTGGTTCACCACCACTTTGTTCACATAGGCGCTCGCCATCAGCCGGATGGTTCGGGCGAATTCGTCCATGGTCATGTTGTGGCATTTCACCACCACGTAGGGAACCGTAACCGGCTCGGAGGGCTGTGCCACGGGCTGGCAGCCGGGGCCGCCGGGCTCTTCCGAGGCTTTCATTTTCGATTTCCCTTTGCCCAGCGTGAGCGCGAACGCCGGCATGGGCTTCATGTCTTTATGGAGTACGAGTTTGAAGCGCTTCGCAAGCAAATCCTGCAGCATCAGACGCAGAGCGTCGGGCGGCGTATTGGGCGCGACCTTCGCGATCACATCAAACCGGTCCGTCTCAAGCCAGTTCGGACCGCCGAGGACCGCGTCGGCATCCACGTCCCAGGCGGTTTTGATCAAATCCACCATGGTCGCGTTCCGCAGATCATAGCGGCCGCCGCGAAGGACGCCACCGCTCATAAACGGATTCGGGTTGGTGGTGTGGGGGCTTGCGTGCACATCGGCAAGGTCAAATGCGGGCGGAAGATCCCCGGCCCGCATGGCCGCAGCCCCCGACAGCGCAAAAACGATCACGGCGTACGCGGCCGCACGAATCGTCATAGCAACCTCCCGGCTTCGCAATTTCGGCTTGCAATCCGACCGGCAATCAGGAAACTGCAAGCTCTTTGACGCAAACGCAACGCCCGGACCGGCTGCCGCCGCAGTCAGCGGGGGTCACGGGATCATTCTTGAACGCTACAGGCCTTGAGCGCTATAGACGCGATTCACCTCGATAAGACGAAATTTAGTGCTGAAAAAGGGGACAGACTACTCTGTCCCGTCCTGTAAATTTATGATTTCACCTTCGAGTTTGAGCGTGGACACAGCGGTCTGTCCCCTTTTTCAACAAGCTCCTAGGGACGAAATTTAGAATTATAGACGGGCGGAGACCCGAATTTGTTCCCCGAATTGCTCTAAAGACAACCGAAGTTTTGAAGGAGAGGGGAGTGAAGAGAAAGAAAAGGCGTTGCGACCCCGTTGCAGGCGATGGGGCCCGTGGAAAGCGATGGTCCCGTTGAGCCTGAAAGCCTGGCAATCCTTGTGATTCTGCGAAGATCTCAGGCCAGTACGCTGCCCGAGGCGCCCCGAGGATTCGCCTGGCACTCCTGCACCAGTTCGAGCAGCAGCGCAGCTTGAATCGGCTTTGAAATGTAATAATCCATGCCTGCCTGGAGACATCGTTCCCGGTCCCCCGACAGCGCGTGGGCCGTCATGGCGATGATGGGCGTGTGGGTGCCGGCGCGTCCGTCCTTCTCACGGATTACGGCAGTCGCTTCGAAACCGTCCATATCCGGCATTTGCACGTCCATCAGAATCACATCGAAGGACTGCTGATCGAAAAGCGCGACCGCGGCGCTCCCGGTATCGGCAACCGTCACCTTGTGCCCTGCTTTCTCGAGAATCGCGCAGGCGACGAGTTGGTTCGCGAAGTTATCTTCCGCAAGAAGAATCCGCGATCCGGCCTGTTGGTCGCGGACCGGTCCAGGGGCGCGGATCGCGGCGGGACGCGCGGCGCCCGGGTCCGCGCCACGCCCGGAGAGCGCGGCGGCCACGGCTGTCCGTAGTTCGGCGCGCCGAACGGGCTTTTTCAGGTACGCCGAAATTCCCATTTCCCGGCAGCGCGCCAGATCGCCGAATTTTTCTCCGGATGTCAGCAGCAGGATCACCGAGTGCGTGAGATTCCGCGAGGCGCGAATCTCCTCGGCGAGTTGGAATCCGTCCATCTCCGGCATGTGAACGTCGCTCAACACGAGCCGGAAAGGAGTTGCGTTTTCGACGCCTCGCCGCATCTGAGCGAGTGCGTCCCTTCCGCTGGCCGCCGCGGCGGCGGTCACGCCCCAACTCGATAATATGTTCACCAGAATCCGCCGATTGGTGACGTTGTCATCCACCACCAGGACCCGCATTCCGGTGAGCGGTACATTTTCCGCCGTGCGGCCCAGGGGATCATGGGAAGGACGCAGCGCTGCCGTGAAATGGAACCGGCTGCCCTGGCCGGCCGCGCTCTCCACCCAGATGTCACCGTGCATCGCCTGCACCAGCCGGGAGGAGATCGTCAATCCCAATCCGGTGCCGCCGAACTCGCGGGTGGTCGAGCCATCGGCTTGCGAGAAAGCTTCGAAAATGATCTTCTGCTTTTCCGGAGGAACCCCGATCCCGGTGTCCCTGACCATGTAGTGCAGGAGCAGTTGATCGTCCTCGCTCGAATCGAGCTTCACCACGAGCTGAACCTCGCCCTGCTTGGTGAACTTAATCGCATTGCCGAGCAGATTCACCAGAATCTGGCGCAGGCGGGTCCCGTCGCCGACCGCATACTCGGGCACTTCCGGACTGACCTCCGAGACAAGCTCCAGGTTTTTCTCATGCGCTTTCAGCGCCAGGGTGAGGAGCGTCTCCTCGACGTGGTCGCGGACGTTAAAGGAAGCCGGGTCGAGCTCGAGCCGGCCCGCTTCGATCTTTGAAAAGTCGAGGATGTCGTTGATGAGGGACAGCATGGAATCGCCGGAGGCCTTGACGACATCGAGAAACTCGCGCTGCTCGATCGAGAGCTCGGTGTCGAGCAGCAGCTCGGTCATGCCCAGCACCCCGTTCATCGGAGTGCGGATCTCATGGCTCATATTGGCCAGGAACTCGCTTTTCGCGCGGCTGCCCGCTTCGGCTTTGTCCTTGGCGTCGAGCAGTTCGGCGTTCGACTGGACGAGCTCGGCCGTGCGCCGGGCAACTTTCTCCTCCAGGCGGTCTCGATGGTCCACCAGTTTCAGATCCCGGCGTTCGATCTCCGAGAGCATATCGTTGAAGGTGTCGGTCAACCGGCCCAAGTCGTCGTCGGCCGATTTCACCGCCCGCATGGCGTAATTCTTCCCGCGCGAAACCGTCTCGGCAACCTGGGCCAGGTGCGCGATCGGCTTCAGGATCTTGCCCTGCAGCCGGGAGGAAAGAATCAAGGCCAGCCACGCGGCTCCGAGCAGGATCGCGAGCACGATTCCCGCAAAGCGCACCAAGCGGGTGCGGAGTTCCTCCAAATCCGACTCCAGATAGACCGTGCCGATTCTTTGGCCTCCGAGGAAGATGCCTCGATAGAGAATCAAACGGTCTCCCGCGAATAGACTTCCGTCGTTCCCCGGGGGAAGGGGCGTCGCTCGCCCGGTTTCCCCGCCGATCGTTTTCCCGGCGATCCCTTCGCCGGCGCGATCGTAATGCGCGAACGATGTGCCGTCGGCCGAATAAATGCGCGCGGACACGATATGCCGTCGTGCCGCCAGGGTCGCGAGCAATTCGTTTGCGGCCACCGGATCCTTGAAGCTCAGGGCCGCGGTGCTGTTGGCGCTGAAGATATCCGCCAATACCCCCAGATCTTTACGCATCGAATCGCGCGCGGAATACTGGTCATAGGCGAGCAGCGCCGCACACGCCAGAGTGAATGCCGCGCTCACCGTCAGGATATTGGTCAGCTGCAGCTTATAGTTGACCGGGATGTTCTGATATCTCGCCGCGAGGCTCATGGGCCGCCCTCCGCTATTTCTTGATTTCCGCCAGGCTGAGCAATTTCGAGCTGATCCGCAGCCGCGCCCGTTCCGCCGCCGCCAGATCGATCTCAATGTGGACGCGGCCGTTCTTCACCCGCAGATCAATCACGGCTCCGGCCGCGCTCACCCCGTCGCTCTCACATACCGTAAGGACCTGCTTGTTCCTTAGCTCCTCCAGAAACATGCTGGATTGCTTTCCGTCGGTGCCGCTCACAAATACGATGTGGCACTTGATGGCTTCCTGGGCCTTCGAAATTTGATGCACCACGAGACTCCGGTTCGCCACCACTTTCCCGCGCACCGTATCCTCAAGCACCGATCCGAATGGATTCTGGCCGTAGATGCAAATCCGGATGGGCCCGTCCGCGCTGGGGAAAGCCTCCGGCGGCCACTCGACGAACTTCGCAAAATTAAAGAGGAACGCGGCCTTCACCTGGTACTCCTCCACTCCCTGAGCGGCGAGGCCCGCGGCGCTCAGCAGGGCGCAGAAGAGAATGGATCGGAGGGTATGCACAGAGCCCATTCGGTCTCAAAATCTCCACGTGATTTTCCCGAACACGCTCCGCTGCACGTCGGTCGCGTGGAGCGCCGGGTCATAGAACTCCATATGCCCGGGCCGCAGCAGGTTCTGCCCGGCAACGCTCAGCTCCACGAATTCTCCAATCCGCCATCCGATTCTGGTGTCGAGCCGCGTGTACGCGGGTACATGGAGGGTTGGGAGATCGGACACGAACATTAAGGTGGTGTCCCAGTCCACGTTTTTGTGCACCTTCCACCAGGAGCTCACCTGAAATTGATGCTTGGGAGAATCGCCGCCGGTTCCCGCAATCGTGGTGTCATGACTTGAAGGATCGCCGGCGACCGACATGTTGAGAAACGAATAGCCGGAGCGCAGCCTCCAGCGGCTGGTCGCGTCCCAGGTGGCGGAAAACTCCGCGCCGGAATCGAAAGCATGACCTTCATTCGCCCACACGAGCGGCAGGACCAGGTGAGGAGGCCCCGGGCTTGTGGCGAGGAATGGAATTCCCGGCTCCCGAGTCACCACCCCGAGATAAAAACTCCAGAATCCCGTCACATCCAACGAGACATGTTTGCTGAGAGAGGTACGATAGCCGGCTTCGTAATCCCGCAGCTCCTCGTTCCGCGTCTTCGGATTGCCGAACAGAGTAGGGATCGCGAAGGAGCCGTTCGGAAGCGCGACAATGGACAGATCGTTTTGCAGCCCGAAATCCACCAGGGAAGGCTGCCGCACGGCCCGCGCGGCGGACGCCCACAAGGTGTGATTCTCCGACGGAGTCCATACCAATTGCACACTCGGCTCGTATTCGAGGCCCGTGAAGGCGTTGTGTTCCAGTTTTGAGCCGACCGTCAAGGTGAGCGGGCCCGCGAGCCTGATCTCGTCCTGAAAGAAGGAGCTGAACAGGTTGTCGCTGCTGTGGAGAGGCAGAATCTGAACCGCGAGGCCCGGCCGGAGGTCATCGTTTTCGAAGCGGTAGCCGAGGCCCCATACCACGTCGTTTCTGCTTCCGAGCGAAAGATGGTAATTGAAATCCACATCCGTCATTTCGCGCACCGCATCGACTTCAAACTGAGACCGGCGGTGCTCGTAGTCCGAGGAAATTTGGAGCGACGTGCCGGAACCGTTGTCGAACGTATGGACCCAGTGGCCGAGCACGTTGCCCGCGGTATTGATCTGACGATCGTCAATGGTTGCCTGAAGCGGGAGCGCATTCGCGAAAACCGCGGTGACCGTCTGTCCGCCCGCGGTTTCCATCGCGCTGCCCTCGACGGTCAAGGTGTCGTGGGAGGAAAGATCCCAATCGGAACGAAATCCTCCTTGCGAGCTGTGCCAGCCGTCGGCGGCCTTCTGGCCTCCGGGAGCGACGGAATTGTCGATATTGGAGTACTGCCCGAAGGCGCGGTAGGTGCCCGCCTGGCCAACGGTTCCGCCGTATTGAACGAGTCCCTCCGTCTGACGGGACCCTCCACCCGCCGTCACCAATCCGCCTTGCGTGGCCTTCGAGTTTTTGGTGATGATGTTGATCACACCGTTCACGGCGTTGGCGCCCCATACCGTGCCGCCCGGCCCCCGAATCACCTCGATGCGGTCGATTTGCTCGAGCGGCACCGTGTTGTCGTCCCAAAAGACATTGGACCCGACGTTGGTGTAGATCGATCGGCCGTCAATCAGCACCAGAACCTTGTTCGCGTAGATGTTCGCGAATCCTCGAATCGTGACGGTCCAGCGGTTGGCATCGATCTGCGCGACTTCCACGCCCGGCACCAGGCGGAGCAGGTCCGGAATGTTCGTGGCGCCCGAACGGTGAATGTCTTCCTGCGTGATCACGGAAACCGACGCGCCCGTCTTGGCGAGCATCTGCTCCTTTTTCGACACAGACGTAACCTGAAGATTCATCAGATCTTCCAGGCTTACCTCGGTGAGATCGCGGGGCGCAGCAGGAGCGGGTTGAGACCAGGCCGGCATGCAGGCCGCCAAAATGGAGATGAGGACCAGGCCGCGCGGCAATGTCGCCGATGCGCTGCGTCCATCCGACCGCGGGGTACGCTTCGATGTCCAGCATGTGAGCCAACTCATGTCGTTCCAGTTCCACCCGCCAGGTTCTAGCGGCACGTTCCGCCGGCACCTTCCACCCGAGCCTTCCTCTTCACGGAAAACGAATCAGCGCAGGGCTCCCCTGAACGCAGATGTCCACCGGCCGCTATGGACGCTATCGGAACGCGGAGGCTTTCTAATAGGAACAACTGATGGATGGGACGATTCCCGTAATACTTCCAGGAAGAGAGGGGAACTAAATGGTTTTGGTCGAAGAGGAAGGGACAGGGAACCCGGCGTGGATACACGAATCAGGTGGTTACAATTGACTCCATGACTGACGCGACCAAGCTTGCCGTTTACGACCGCATCGTCGGTTTAATTGAGGATCAGATCAAGCTCGAAAAGCATCAGCGGGAACACAACGCGGAGTTACGAGACATCGAGTTTCAGAGAGCCGACACGTACCGGCACATCGTCATGACGGTCTTCGGAATCGACATTCGCTGATATCGGCAAGAACCGCGCGTACGCGTGACCGCGCCCTCGTCGCAGGGGAGACGGGATCGCACTCTTCCGAACCGGCTCCTTCCTCTCAGGCGCTGGGCGGGGAGTAGTCCTGCAGGATACGGCGCACGCGCTCGGCGTCGGCGTCCCGGAATTTCCGCTCGGTTCCGTCTTTGAACATCACAGTGAGAGCTCCGGTGTTTTGACCGCTCACCGGATCGGTGTCGAACTCGAAGCCGAGGACATCGTCGGGCGTGAAGTCCACGGGCTCGCTCATCGTTGTTCGACGTAAACGGCCCTGCCGTGGTCGTCGGTTTCGTCGGTCTTCACGTACAGTTTTCCCTCTGCGACGCCGAGGTCGGTCTCGGTGTTCTGGAGAATCGGCCGCAACGGCAGCTCGGTGGGAAAAATGGTCCTTGAACCGTCGAAATCCCGAAGAACGACCTCAACACTCATGCCTTTAGTGTAGCTCGGAGTCTTGCTCCGGCTTTCGCTCATATCCTGAACAATGCACGACGGGGAGGCGCGGATACTTCGGGAAACGCGAGTCAGAGTCGGCGAGCTGGCAGCGGTAGAAAACGGACGCGCGGTCGGAGACGACGGTCTTCGAATGCCGGCAATCGCGGCACAGACCGATTTCCGCCGGGGGATGGTTCACCACTTAAGTTTAGGGGCGGAAGTAACGTCTCGAGGACGATCAGAAATCGAGTTGATCGACGTTGGCCTTATTGATGATCAACGGATCGCCCAGGATGATTTCGCCGCCCCGGACCTGAAGCTTGCGCAGGCGGCCCGCCTCGATGAATGTCGCACCCGCGTGCAGCTTATCTTGCACTGCCAGCGCGCTTGCATACGTGGCGAGGTAGCCGAGGTCGCGTGTGCTCCACAGGACAACCGTCTGCACCGACCCGTCGTGAATGTAGGATCGCGTGATGCTGGGAAGAGAGAGCCCGATGACGAAGATATCCTTGCGCGCGGCTTGGCGGATGGCCTCCCCGGCGCCGGGAACGGCGGGAGCCGAAATCGCCATGATGAGCTTCACCTTGGGAAAAACGTTCCAGATCGTCTGCGTTTCGGCGAATGCTTTGTCGCGATCGTCATCGCTCGGCCGGATGGCGGCCAGGGAGAGCCCCGGATATTTTTCCGCGATGCGCTTCCTGATGGCCGCGATCCACTGGTTCTGGTTCTCCGCGCTGAGCGCGCCGGTGATGATGGCGAATTCGCCCACGCCTCCCATCAGCCGCGCGGCTTCCGACGTGAGCGTATTCGCGATTCCTTCCGGAGTTGCCTGGTTCACGAAGAAATCACGCGCGTCGGGTTCGGCGTCGGCGTCCCAGGTCAACACTTTGATGCCGCGCTCGCGGGCCTTCCGCAGAACGCTAGAAATTCCGCCTTTGTTCTCGACGGCTACGGCGATGGCGTCCACGCGGCGGGTGATCCAGCTTTCAATGAGTTCGTTCTGGCGCGCGGCATCCAGATTAGTGGGTCCGTCCCAAATGAGATCGGCTCCCAGCTCTTTGGCCGCTTCTTCGGCCCCCGCGCGCACGCTAACAAAATAAGGATCGCCTTTGGACTTCGGCATGACGGCAATCGTCAGCCGGCGAGCGGATGACGGCGTCGGCGCTACGCTTCCGGAGGGCGCGTGCAGGGACCGTACCAGCCAGACGTTGGTTCCGGCGACGATCAGAGCTCCCAAAAGGACGGCGGCGCACAGGATTGCAACCTGGCTATTTTTCACATCGCTTCCTTTCTGTTCCCCAAAGCGGGTCTTTTCCCAAACGCGAGTCTCTTGCCCAACGCGAACCGCCATGTGCATCGCGCCATCTCTGCGCACGCGATCGAGGCCGATAATCCCCACGAGCAGAACTCCGGTGAGAAGGCCCGTCAATTCCGATGGGAGCGCGGCAAGGTGGAGCCCGTTCTGCAAGACCGACAGGAAGAGCAATCCAAGGAGCGTTCCCCACAGTGAGCCTCTCCCTCCGAAGATCGAAGTGCCGCCCAAAACCACGGCCGTGATCGCGTCCAGTTCATAGCCGGTTCCCGTGTCCGCGCGCGCCTGTCCGAGGTGCGCGATGTATACAATTCCGGCGAGGCTTGAAACGAACCCCGAAAGCAGATAGACCAGACCAATGCGCCGGGCGACCGGAATGCCGGCATAGCGAGCTCCGGGCGCCGTGAATCCGATCGCGTACAGCGCTCGCCCAATGACGGAACGATGTAGCAGGACATAATATCCGGCAATCACGGCAACGAACAACGGAAGCTGCGCAGGGATTTTCCCACCGATATAGCCTTGCCCCCAATAGAGGAAGTCTCGCGGGAAACCGGAGTAGCTCACGGCTCCCTGCGTGATGCCCTCGGCAATTCCGCGGAACAGCGAATACGAACCGAGCGTGACGACGAGCGGCGGAATATTAAGGCCGGCGATCAGCGAACCGTTTAAGAGTCCTCCGGCTAATCCGACAAGCAGCGCGGCGATCGCGGCGAGGACGAGCGGAACGTGAAGGCTTTCGGAAAGCGCCCCGAATATGACGGCTGCGAGGCCCATCATGGAGCCGACGGAAAGATCGATGCCCCCTGTGATGATGATCGGAGTTAAAGCCGTGGCGAGCAGACCGAGTTCCACACTGAACCGCGCAATTTCAAACAGGTTTTGAGAGGTGAGAAAGTTCGGAGCAAAGACAGCGAATACGACGACTTCGAGAACGAGCCCGAGTAGGAGCGTCCACGGGCCACCGGCGCTCAGACGGCGATGACCGCGGCTAAGCGTGAGCGGGTGACGTAGCGCTTCCTGCATGCTTCCTTGTTTTCCCTGTCCGGGTTGAGTGCGCGCGAAGTGCGTCGATGATAATCGCCGCCAGAATGATCGCGCCTTGCATCGCTTTTTCCCAATACGCGCTGACACCGAGAAAGGTGAGGGCCGGCCCGATGGCTCCCAGGAGCACGACGCCAAGCAGCGTGCCCAACATCGTGCCGGAGCCTCCGGTGACCGCGGTTCCCCCGACCACGACGGCGGCGATCACTTTCATTTCAAGCCCCAGGCCCGTGTTGCTGGGAATTTGATTGAAGCGAACGGAATTGAGCGCGGCGGCGAGTCCGGTAAGCGCGCCCAGAAAAGCGAATGCGAAAAATTTGATTCGGGCTACAGGAATCCCAGCCAGCCGAGCGGCTTCCGCATTTGAGCCGGTCGCGTAAACCGCGCGGCCGAGCGCCAAGTTCCGCAGACTCCATCCCAGGCCCGCGGTCACCAGGGCCGCCAGTGCAAATGCAACGGCGGGATAGGACGCCTGCGATAATCCCATCCACTGAAAGTTCGCGGGCAGATCTTCGATCCAGGCGCCCTGCGTGGCCCAGCGAAGCGTGTCGCGCCAGGCGATCATCGCGGCGAGTGTAGCGACGATGGAAGGAACGCGAAGGCGCGTTACGAGGAAGCCGTTGATCGCTCCCAAGAAAAGACCGCACATGCACGCAGCGAGCGCGGCCAGCACGGCCGGCGCTCCGGCTTTCGCGACCACGCCGGAGGCGACGCTCGCCACGGCGAAGAGCGAGCCGACCGAGATATCGATTTCACCGGTCAGAATGACTACCGTCATCCCGAGCGAGACGATCAGGACCGGAACGTTGGTGAGGAAGATATCGGCCAGATTGGCTCGCGTAAAATATTGCGGAGCGGCCATTGCCAGCACGAGGAACAGCGCCGCGATGGCTGCGGCCACGGATCGTTCGCGGCGTCGATTCAATTGGGCTCGTTACTCCCTTGGGAAATTATCGCCGGTTCCTCGGAAATCGGGTGGCCCAAGGCCAAGGAAAGGATTTTGGGTTGGGTCGCTTCGGCGCGCGAAAGAACGCCTGCGATTTCGCCCCCGCGCATGACGGCGATGCGGCCGCACATGCCGAGGATTTCGGGCAGTTCGGAGGAGATCATCAGGATCGCCATCCCCTGCGCGGCAAGATCGGTGATGAGCGCATGAATCTCGGCCTTGGATGCGACGTCGACGCCTTGCGTCGGCTCGTCGAGAATCAGAATATCGGGCTTCGCGGCGAGCCACCGCGCCAGGGCCACCTTTTGTTGATTTCCCCCCGAGAGCGAACCGGCCTCGGCGTCCGCCGATGGCGTTTTGATTCGCAACCGGCCGATGAAATGATCCGCAAGCTCGCGTTCTTCGCGGCCGTGAAGCATGCCGAAACGCGAAACGCTCTTGAGGATCGCGAGGCTTGTGTTCGCGTAGAGTGGCATTTCGAGCACCACGCCATGGGCGCGCCGGTCTTCGGGCACGTAGGCGATTCGCCGCTCAATCGCTTCGCGCGGCGAGCGAATGCGCACGGGGCGTCCACTCAGAAGGATTTCACCGGCATCCGCCGGCGTAAGGCCGAAGATCGTCTGGGCGAGTTCGGTGCGGCCCGAGCCCACTAATCCCGCCAAGCCGAGGATTTCGCCGCGGCGAAGGGAGAGCGAGATATTGCGGACGCCTGCTTCCCGGTTCGAAACACCGCGCAGTTCCAGCGCAACGTCGCCGGGGGGAACGGGGCGCTTCGGAAACACGGCGCTGACGGCTCGTCCGGCCATTTTCTCGATCAGTGCGGCACCGGGAAGCTCGCCGTTTTGCCATGTGCCGATATTCTCGCCGTCGCGCAGCACTGTGATCCGGTCGGCGATCGCAGCGATTTCTTCGAGGCGATGGGAAATATAGAGGATGCCCGCCCCTTCCCTCCGCAGCGTTTGCACCAAACCGAACAGACGCGAGACTTCCTGATCCGTCAACGAAGCGGTGGGCTCATCCATGATCAGAATCCTGGCCTCGCGCCCGAGAGCTTTCGCGATTTCGACGATCTGCTGCTCCGCCATGCTGAGCGTGCTCACGCGCCGATCGGGATCGATCCTGGCTCCCATTCGCTCCAACAATGCGGCTGCACGGTTCCGGCGAGCCTTCCAGTGAACCATGCGCGAGAGCTCGACGCCTTCCGCAGCAAGCGCGATGTTTTCGGCGACGCTCAGATCGGGAAACAGCGCCGGCTGCTGGTAAATGGCGGCGATGCCGAGGGATCGCGCGAGCATAGGAGAGTGGTGCTCAACCGCCTGTCCGCCCACGGTAAGGGACCCCTCGCCGGGTTCGACAGCGCCCGTCAGAATTTTGATGAGCGTGGATTTTCCCGCGCCGTTTTCACCGACCAGCGCGTGAACTTCGCCCGCGCGGAGCTCGAAGGAAACGTCCTGCAAGGCCTGGACGCCCGCATAGGATTTGCAAATATTTTTAGCGTCCAGTAGAAGCTCGGGCATATTGCTGGCGCGCCTTTAGCGGAAGAAAGCTTCCTGCAGGCCGCCGTCCACCGGAATGATGTGTCCTGTCGTCTTGGCGCTTTGATCGCCCGAGAGCCACACAATCGCGTTTGCGCAATCCTGAGGCAGGATGGGCCGGCGGGTCAGCGTCCGCTGTGCGTAATAGCCTGCAAGCTTCGAGCGCAGCTCCTCGGTCGATTCCGATTCGGTGAACTCGATCTTGTATTTTTGGAGAGAGTGCATCACTCGGTCGCGTGGGAACATCGTGGATCCGGCGACCACCGTGGCGGGAGCGATTGCGTTTACGCGAACGTCCGGACTCAAGCCGACGGCGAGTTCACGCACCAGGTGATTGAGCGCCGTTTTGCTGGTATCGTACGCTTCCGTTCCTCTTTTCGGAACCAGAGCATTCGCAGAGCTTGTCAGCACCAGACTGCCGCCGAGCTTCTGATCGCGGAACACCGGCTCGGCCTCCTGGGCGAGCAGAAAATTACCGGTCACGTTGATCTGGAACGTTTTGGCCCACTGCGCGTCGGTCAGTTTGCCGTCCGAACCCGGCACGGGGTAAATGGCGGCGGTGTTGACTACAATATCGATCCCGCCGTATTCGAGAATGGTGCGTTCCATCACCTGAGCGAGGCTTGCGGTTGATCCGAGATCGGCGGAGGCGTAAATCACGGCGTCGGACGAGGAAAGCTTCCGTGCGGCCTCTGCCGTGCTTTTCGCGGCATCGGCATCCAGATCGGCGACGACGACGTGTGCGCCGCGCTGGGCCAGAATCTGCGCGACCTCCCGGCCGACCCCGCTCCCTCCGCCCACGACCAGCGCGATCTTGCGGCTGAATTCGGCCTCGGCGGGCATGCGCTGCAGTTTGGCTTCTTCGAGCGCCCAGTATTCGATGCGGAATGCTTCACTACGCGGCAGCGCGACGTAGTTGTGAAAATGCTCGAAACCCTTGGATTCTTCCGGGCGGCGCGCGTGAGGAAGAGGGTGAGCGACATCGCCGTCTTCGAGCGCGTTCGCTCCGGCCATCACGTGAATGGCGTTGATAAAGAACTCGGTGGTGATCCTCGCCTCTTTCTTATTCTTTCCGAATCCAAAAAGACCGACCCCGGGAATCAGCACGACCGAAGGATTCGAATCCCGCAGCTTGGGCGATTGCGGAGTCGCGAATGCCTCGTAGTATTTCTGGTAGCCAGCCCGATAGGAAACGGTCTGTTCCTGAATCTGCAATTTGAGCTGGGCAAGGTCCTCGGATGCCGGATTCCATTCGACAAAAAGCGGGCAGATGCGAGTGCGCAGAAAATGATCCGGGCAACTGGTACCGAGCTGGGCGAGTCGCGCCGACCACTGAGAACCTGCAAAGGCCAGCGCGTCGGCGTCGTCGGCATAGTGGGCGATCACGCGGCGATTGGAAGACATGGCTCCGCGCAAGGCGGGCAGAACTTTTACGGCAATCTCTTTCCGGTCGGCACGCGGCTGATGCAGGAGCCCGCCGAAGATGGCTCCCTTCTTCTTCTGATGCTGCGCGATAAAGTCGCCCATCTGATCGATGGTGCGGACGCTGTTCTCATAGCATTCGCGTTGCGTTTTGCCCCAGGTAAACAGGCCGTGGCTCGCGAGAATCAGGCCGTCGCAACCGGGATTGTCTTTCGCCGCCTTCTCCAGCATCAGGGCAAGCTCGAATCCCGGACGCTGCCACGGAAGCCAGGCGATGTTGCGGGCGAAGGTGCGGTTAAACTCCTCCGTCTTGTGCTTCCCATTGGCGCTGGCTGCCAGAGCGATGGCCCAATCGGGATGCAGATGATCGACGTGATCGAACGGGAGAAACGCGTGCAGCGGCGTGTCGATCGAAGCGGCGACGCGATTTTCGCCGAAGGCCGAGAGCGGGTAGTAGCCCACCATCTCATCCTCGTGCGCTTCACCTTTGTAAATTTCCTTGAGCTGTTCCAGGCGATCGAGATACAGCAGCGCGAACCCCGATTCTTTGATCGAACCAAGATCGCCGCCGCTGCCTTTTACCGCGAGGACGCGCGCGGGCTTTCCTGTGAAGGGATCGGGCAGCTTGATTTTGGAGCTGGTATTGCCGCCTCCAAAATTGGTGATGCGCAGATCGGCTCCCAGAAGATTCGAGCGGTAGCGAAGCAGCGCAAGCTCATTGGAGGCGAGCGCGTCCGCCGTCTTGGGGTCCCAAAGATCTTTCAAAAGTGTGATGTCGAGTATTTCAGGCATAGCTCAATTCGCAATACTGCTGGAACCGGTGCGCATGGGTGTTCCACGCGTCCGCATTCCGGGGTTCGTAAATCTCCGTCTTGAAAGAATGGTCAATCAGCGCGCGGACTTCGTCAAGGCAGGCGGCTTCGCCCGAGGCGACCATCTGGACGGCGAGGTTCCCGAGGACGGCGGCTTCCACGGGCCCCGCGACGACCGTCTTTCCGGTGGCGTCCGCCGTGAATTGATTCAAAAGATTGTTTTTGGATCCGCCGCCGATGACGCGAAGCCGATGAATCGGCCGTCCAATAAGGCTTTCGAGACTGCGCAGAACCAGCTTATATTTGAGCGCCAGGCTTTCCAGAATCCCGCGCGTATACGCGGCCGGGGATGCGGGAACCGGCTGGTGGGTCCGGCGGCAGAAATCGTCAATAGCCGAGACCATGTGAGGAGGATTTAAGAAGCCCGCGTCGTCAGGATCCACAAGATGGGCGAATGCAGGAGCACGGCGCGCGGCCTCCATGAGTTCAGCGTAGTTATACTTGCGGCCGGCCGCGATCCAGTCCCTGCGACAGCACTGCAGCATCCACAGACCCATCACGTTTTTCAGAAGCCGTGTCGTTCCCCGAACGCCGCCTTCGTTCGTGAAATTCAGTTGGAGAGCCTGATCAGTAATCAGAGGTGCATCCAGCTCCGTTCCCAGCAAGGACCACGTTCCCGAACTCAAAAACGCGGTGTCTCCGTTTGCCGCGATCGCCGCGACGGCCGAAGCGGTGTCATGCGATGCCGGCGCGATTACGCGGACCTGTTCCGATCCATGGCCGAACAGATGCGGCTTCACACAGCCCAGCGGCGTCCCGGGTTCCACGATCTCCGCGGGAAGGTTCGCATTTAGATCGAGGGCCCGCAACAGCCTCTGAGACCATTGGCGCGTCCGCGGATTCGCAAACTGTGTGGTGCTGGCGGCGGTGTATTCGCAAGCCGCGCGGCCGGATAACCAGTAGTGAAAAAGATCCGGAATCATGAGGAGCCGATCGGCCGCCTCCACAAGCCCGGGCGTGTCGCGGTGAGCCGCGAACAACTGATAAAGGGTGTTGATCGGCAGGAACTGCGCGCCGGTCTCGCCATAAATCTCGGCTTTGGTGAGCCGCTCCAAAACGGCCTTCATCGCGGAGACGTTGCGGGGATCACGATAATGACGAGGGTTTTGTAACAGCTCGCCCGTTTTTCCGATGAGCGCGTAATCCACTCCCCACGCATCCACGCCGATACTTGCAACCGGCGGCAAGTCAGGAGATCGAAGTGGCTTGCAGACCTCAGCCCACAGACCGCAAACATCCCAGTGCGTGGCGGCGCCGTGAGTGACGGGGTGATTTGCGAAGCGGTGCAATTCGCGCACGCAAAGGATATCGCGCTCCCGACGGCCGATAAAAACGCGCCCGCTTTCCGCTCCGAGATCCACGGCGATATGCGCTTGCGGCAAGTTCATGCGACTACGGGCGCGGTCTCTTCTTTTGTGCTTTGGTCGGCAACATTCACTCTAATATGTCTGCGGTTTCCCGGGCGACCGCGGTTGAATGCTGACATCTTATATCGCACAGCAAGATGTCTTGAGAGCAGTTTGAGTCCGTTGAAGCACTGATAACTAAGGGCTTGTGCTAATTTCCCCAACTGTGATCACACTCGTTGGGCCCAAAATAAATATTGCTGTCCACAACATCTGAATATATACTCTAGGATGCCTTATGGCTGAGAATTCGCCGCTTCGGGATCCTTATTTAGTAAAGTCCGTGGTGCATGCCTCGCAGCTTTTGAGCGCCTTCCGCACGGCCGGTGAAGCCTTGCCGCTGCGGGAAATCGCAAAGCGCAGCGGATTGCCCAAGAGCATGGCGTTTCGTCTGCTGTACACGCTCGAAAAATGCAGCATGGTTGAGAAGGTCGGCGAGAATTTGTATCAATCCGCCCTGCGGCCTTTGAAGCAGAAACTTTTCCGGTTCGGCTATGCCGCGCAGGGAACCGAATACGGGTTTTCAAAAGAGGTCTCGGCCAGTTTGCAGCGCGCGGCGGCGGCCGAAGGGATCGAGCTGATCGTTCTGGACAATCAGTACAACGCGAAAATCGCGCAGCGCAATGCGGATCTGCTGGTGCGCGAGAAGGTGGATCTGGTCATCGAGTTTCAGACCGATGAAGAGGTGGCGCCCATCGTCGCCGCGAAGTATCGCAGTGCCAACATTCCGCTGGTCGCGATCGAAATTCCTCATCCGGGCGCCACTTATTACGGCGCGAATAATTATGAAGCCGGCCTCATCGGAGGGCGGCATCTGGGGCGGTGGGTGAAGCGCCGGTGGGAAGCCGAAGCCGATGAGATCATCATGCTGGAGCTGCATCGCGCCGGTAATTTGCCGCGCATGCGATTGACGGGAATGCTGGTGGGCATGAAGGAGATCCTGCCGGGGCTGAGCAACGCCCGTCTGACGGCTCTGGACGGCGACGGCTGCTTTCAGGAGAGCCTGGAGGCCGTTCGCAAACATCTGCGGACGACGACATCGCGCCGCATCATTGTAGGCGCGATCAACGACACCAGCGCCCTGGGTGCATTGCGGGCGTTTCAAGAAGCCGGGCGCAGCGAGTGCTGCGTGGTGATGGGGCAGAACGCATCGCCCGAAGGCCGCATGGAACTGCGCGAGCCGCGCACCCGTTTCGTGGGATCGGTGGCCTACTTTCCGGAAAGATACGGCGAGGACCTGATCCGCGTCGGACTGGAAATATTGAATCGCCGCGCTGTTCCACCGGCGGTGTTCGTGAAACACCAGCTCATCACGGCGGAAAATGTCGATCACTTTTACCCGAACGACAGCCTGATGCAGACCGGTCCGAGCCAATCGCGCGCCGTCGCGTGGTCGATCTAGCCAGCCAAGCCTGCACTTTGTAGTGCGCAGGCGGCCACGCGGGGATCGATCAACGGGCCACTTTTTCCCACTGGCCGGTTCGCGCCGATTTTAGAATCGCGTCGGTGACGGTGTCGGTCGCAAGCGCGTCCCGAAACGACGGTGACGCGGACGTGCCCTGCGCGAGCGCCTCCAGGAAATCCGCGACCTGATGCATGAACGTGTGTTCGTATCCGATTTGCAGGCCGGGAACCCACCAGCGCTTCATGTAGGGATGATCGCTATCCGTGATGTGGATGCTGCGCCAGCCGCGCAATCGGCCTTCGTCGCGATGATCGAACCATTGCAGGCGGTGCAGATCATGCAGATCCCAGATGGCGGAGCCGTGTTCGCCGTTGATTTCGAGCGTGTAGAGAGCTTTGTGTCCGCGCGCATAGCGGGTCGCTTCGAAAGTGGCCAGAGAGCCGTTCTCGAAGCGGCCGAGGAACAAAGCGGCGTCGTCGATTCCGACGGCTTCCATCTTGCCGGTCAGGGTATGCTTGCGCTGTTTGATAAACGTTTCCGTCATCGCCGTAAGCGAAGCAATGGGACCATTCAGCCAGAGCGCCGTATCGATGTTGTGCGACAGCAGATCGCCGGTGACGCCGCTTCCCGCGACCGCGGCATCCAGGCGCCACAACCCCTCGCCGCCCTGCGGAAGATCCTGAGAAATGGTCCAATCCTGCAGAAATTTCGCGCGGTAATGAAAAATCCTGCCGAGGCGGCCTTCGTCGATCAGATTCTTGAGCAGGACGACGGCGGGAACGCGGCGATAGTTGTACCAGACCATGTTCGCGACCTTCGCTGATTCCACGGCCTGCACCATGGCCGCGCCCTCTTGCGCGTTCCGCCCGAGCGGCTTCTCGCACAGCACCATCTTGCCGGCCTTGGCCGCGGCGATGGCGATCTCGCGGTGCGTGTCGTTCGGACTTGCGATATCGATCAGGTCGATATCCTTGCGATCGACCAGCTTTCGCCAGTCGGACTCTATCGATTCGTAGCCCCAGTTGTCCGCGAACTGCTTCGCGCGTTCCTGGTTGCGTGCGCAGACGGCTTTCAGAACCGGCGTGTACTCGAGATCGAAGAAACGCCCGGCCTGCAGGAAAGCGTTCGAGTGGGTGCGGCCCATGAACCCGTACCCGACCATCCCGACGTTCAGTGTTTTTTTCGACATGGAATTTGCTCAATTCCAGCCGTGAGCATCGCGGACCGCAATCATCGCGCCAAGAATCTTCGCCACGTTTCCGGCTTCCTCATCGTGTCGTTGGAGAACATGCAGCCGTCCCAGCAAATGTGGTTGACGGCCTTCACCAGGTGGCCGTGGCTGTCGCGCAGCCACGCTCCGGCGGCCCGCACGATATCCAGTTTGCCGTTGGGATCGCCGGGCAGACAGTGACGGCCGGTCTTATCATGCGAGCCCGAGCCTTTTACCGTTGCGTCGTTCTGCGCGACGTGGAAATCGATCGTCCACGGCCGGAGCGCCGCAGTCATCTTCGCGAGCGCATCGTAGAGGACTTCTTGGTCGGACCAATCGTAATCTGCAGGCAAGATGCGATCCTCGGGCGCGTTGAAGCCGAGGGTGTAGAGCAAAGTATGCGCCATGTCCGCCTGAAAGCCCAGCGTCTTCGGATCGCCGACCATTTCCAGTAGCTCCGCCATGTGCTTCCAGCTATGCATTCCGCCCCAGCAGATTTCGCCTTCCGCCGCCAGTCGCTCGCCGAATCTTTCCGCGACGTTGCACGCTTCGCGAAATGTCTCCGCGATCCGTTTGGAATTGCCTTTCGGATCCTTGGCCCACTCGGCCGGGCTGCACGCCGAATCGATGCGCATGATCCCGTACTTGCGAATCCCGAGCTCGCGGAGCTGTTTGCCGATGGCGCACGCTTTGCGCACCTGGGTGAAGAATTTCGCGCGGTCTTCGGCAGAGCCCATCGCCGAGCCGCCGCCGGTGGGCGGCCACACCGGCGCGACGAGCGAACCGCCACCAGGCCTCGCGTGCCGATCTTTTCGGCCAGCCGCTTGATCTGGTCCGGCGAAGAATCGATATCGGTGTGGGGCGAAGCGAGAAACAAATCGACGCCGTCGAATTTGACGCCGTCGACTTCGGCGGCCTGCGTCAAACTCAGCATGGTGTCGAGATCGATGGGCGGCTCCGAATCCGGGCCCTTTCCGACGATCCCCGGCCACATCGCATTATGCAGTTTGGGGTACTGAAATTGGCTCATCGGATTCTATCTCGATTTCCGCAGAGGTTCCGCGTCCGGATTGCCGGGGCCGAAATGTTTCAGGATCACCAGCGGATCGGTCGCGCTCGGGTTCTGGATCCGCACGCCCTCGGCAGCCGCATTCGCCGTGACGAACAGTTCATCCTCGGTCATCTGGCCGAAGCGGATCATCGTAGGCGCGGAGATCGGGTGCTTGCCGAACATCCCGTGACCCTGCGTAACGATCAGTCCGTACGCAGCCCCATCTTTTATCGTGACGGATCGTCCGGGCAGCACCGTCAATTCCTTCGCCGAATAATATCGTGTGCCGTAGGTCATCCAACTTTCGCGATATCCGGCGGCCTCCATCTGCGCGACCGGAGCGACGGGCTTCGGGAATACTTTGTTCGATTTCGCAAACTCGGGATTCACGTTCGCGTCCCAATCCAGCATGCTGATCAGGTACTCCTGATCGTGATGATGTTCGGGCAGGCACGTCTTTGATCATCAGGCTCCAATCGACGATGCGCCCTTCCACCAGCGATTGGAACATCGCGAAGACGTCGCTATTCACCTGCGGCTCGTAAGTCACCAGCGATCCGGGCGCGTGCAGAATCCCGGGATTGATCTGCCACCCGGCGCCCACTTCCAGCCGGTAGGCGCGCGAGTGATTCAGAATTCCGTTGTCGCCCTTGTTCCAGTTCTCGAGGCAGCGGCACATATCCGCTTTGGTCGTGCCCGGTTCCAGCCCCATGAAGGTGTAGGGGAAATTATTGTCGATCTGGTTGTATTGCGGCGGAAAATAGTAGGCTTCGGGCTTGCCCTTCTGGCCGACACGTTTCGCGAACTCGTCACTCTGGTGCATGTGATGCGGAATCGGCCCCATGTTGTCGAAGAACTTGCAGAGGACGTTCCAGCCGCCCTCGCGCTCCATGACGGCAGAGCCGAGCAAGTCGTCGCCCGCGGCCTCCATGGCATCTTTCAGCAAAAACTTTTTTCCCGCCGATTCGTGGACAAAACTTAAACCTTCGAACTCCGTCGTGAGGGGACCGTTTGCGGCCTTTGTCGTCGATGAGAACCAGCGCTCATTGATGCCGCCGCGCTGGGCTCCGAATGCGTACAGATCTTCCGGATGCAGACGCAGCCGGCGCCCTGGAATCATGAAAGAACGCGGGACCCAGCAGGGCACCAGCCGCACAATTCCTCCGCCGGCGCCGATGGCTTCCCGGACGCGTGATCGATCAACCATTGTTTTGAAGAGTGCCTTCCTAATGTTTCTAAGCGCGCTTCGAGCGGCCCGCCGAGCTCGAAAGGCAGTGGGTATTATAGCGATTGCCCAAGCCCGATTCGAAGCATTTTTCCGCGGGGCCCGGTGTTTTGAATCTTCAAACTAGGAAGCTGTCGCGTAAGCTTCTGATTCCAGGCTGAGGCACATGATTTGAAAAAGCCGAATGCCGAGTGTCCCAGGATCGCGCGCAAAGTCTTTGTTTCGCTGTGCAATATAATTTCGACTTCCGGTGCGGTGCGGTTCTACACTTTATGTTGCGATGAGAAATCTGTTGCGATGAAATCCACCGTTGAAGATCAGATCCGCGACGCACTCGATCATTTTGCGATCGAGTTGCCTTCCTGGGGCTTCGCCAATACAGGAACGCGCTTCGGCAAGTTTCTCCAGGCTGCGGCGGCCACGACCCTCGAAGAAAAGCTGAGCGACGCGGGTCAGGTTCACGCGCTGACGGGAGCATGTCCGCGTGTTGCGGTGCACGTTCTGTGGGATTTTCCGGACGGCGCTCGCAAGGCCGAATCCGTGATGAAGATCGCCGCGAACCATGGCGTGTGGATCGGAACGATCAATCCCAATTTATTTCAGGACCAGGAGTATAAGTACGGATCCTTCGGGAATCCGGACGAGAAGATCCGCGCGAAGGCTTTGGAACACTGTCTCGACAGCATAGCGATTGCGCGCAAGACCGGTTCGCGCGACATTTCGTTATGGTTCGCCGACGGCTCCAACTATCCGGGAACGGCCAACATTCGCCAGCGCAAAAAGTGGTTTGAGGAGAACCTTGCCGCGCTGCACGCGAAGCTCGATGGCGATCAGCGGCTGCTGGTGGAATATAAGCCGTTCGAGCCGGCCTTCTATCACACGGACATCGCCGATTGGGGCATGGCGCTGCATTTTGCGCGAACCGCGGGGACGAAAGCCAGGGTTCTGGTGGATACCGGCCATCACTACGCCTCGCAGAATATCGAACAGATTGTAGCGTGGCTGCTATCGGAGAACATGCTGGGAGGATTCCACTTCAACGACCGGCGCTACGCGGACGACGATCTTACGCTTGGTTCCATCGATCCCTACCAGGTGTTTCGCATTTTCCATGAAATCCGTTTTTACGAATGGGAAAGGGGCACGGCCGCGGACATCGGCTACACGATCGATCAAAGCCATAACCTCAAAGGAAAGATCGAAGCTACGATCCAGACGGTTTCCATGGCGCAACAGCTTTTCGCCAAGGCCGCCGCCGTGGATCTCGCGGCGCTCGCCGCGGCGCAGGCGCAGCCGGATTTGGTGCGGGCGGAATCGCTGCTGCAAGATGCATTCGCCACCGATGTGCGGCCCTTGATCCGCGAATGGCGCCTGGCGAAACATCTGCCGCCGGACCCGATGGAAGCGTTGCGCGAGAGCGGATACCTGGAGCGCATTACCAAAGATCGATCCGCGAGGAATCGTGCACAGACCACAGGCTACGCATAGGCCGAATCGATCAGAGGGTCGCGCTCCGATGAGTGCGTTTCGCGTTGCGCAACAGCTCCCAGGCCCCAGATATCCCTTGAAAACGGCCGAACAAAGTGTGTTAATGGCGGGAGCCCACGCAAAAAGGTTTTCGAGACTAGAAACGATGATGAACCGACGGCGACTCGCTATTACTCTTGCCCTTCCCGCCGCGATCACGGCGACCTACCTTACAATGCCTGCTACCCCGCAAGCGCCTCCGCCGGGACGGGGCGGCGGATTTACGCAGCCCGAGCCGATCGACTTCGAAGAGCACAATGGATGGACGTCGATGTTCGATGGAAAAACACTCGCCGGCTGGGATGGCGACAAGAGCTTCTGGCGCGTGGAGGACGGCGCGATCACTGCCGAATCGACGTGCGAGAAGCCGACCGGCACGATTTATCTCATCTGGCAGGGCGGTGAGCCGGCGGATTTCGAAATGAAGCTGGAGATGAAAGGAGAAGGAGCAGCCGTCAACAGCGGGGTTCAGTATCGCGGCGCGATCACGGACCCCAATCGCCCGCGCAATCCTCCGCGGCCGGCTTCGGGAAATTGCCCGAGCGGCGCACCGCGGGGAGCTCCGCCTCCGTTCGCGAGCCAGGCCAAATGGGATATGCTGGGCGCGCAATTCGATTTCGACGGCCGAAATAATTTCACGGGTCAATTTTACGAGCAAGCTACCGGACGCGGTATCATCGCCTGGCGCGGCCAGGTGGTGCACACCGAGCAAGGCAAGAAGCCGCGGCTCGTGGCGACGCTCGGCGATAAGGACGAACTCGCGGGCTACGTTCACATCGAGGGCTGGAATCAGCTGCATCTGATCGCGCGTGGAAATACGATGACCCACATCGTGAACGGACACGTGATGTCCATCCTGATCGACGATGACGCGAGCAAGTTTCGCAAGAGCGGACTCATCGGATTCGAGATCGAAGGCACGGGCAAGATCGGCATCCGGAATATCTGGTTGAAGAAGCTGTAGGCAACGAAAGCATGCGACGACTGATGATGCGACGTTTGATGCCGATGATCGCGCTTAGCTGCTGCGCCGCCCTGGGTTCGGACTGGCTCACCGACGGCAAGGATTCGCAGCGCACCAATTGGCAAAAAGACGAGAAGATCTTCACAACCACCAATGCGAAAGATATCAAGCTGCTGTGGAAGCTTCAGCTCGATAACAAGACGCGTGAAATGCATTCGCTTTTTCCCACGCTGATTGTGGAAAAAGTGAACACGGCCTCGGGCTCGCGTCAAATCGCAATTGAAACCGGCGTCTCGGACAACATTTACGCGATCGATGTCGAAACGGGCAGCCTCCTTTGGCAGAAGCATTTTTCGAGCTCCTACACGCCTCCTCCGAACGCACGGTCCGGAGGCATTCTGTGCCCCGGAGGAATCACCGCGACCCCCGTGATCGGACCCGGCAACGCTCCCGGCAACTACACGCTGTACGTCGCCTCATGGGACGGATCGCTGCATCGGCTGAACGTGGCCGACGGCGAGGACCGGGTCCCGCCCACGAAGTTTATGCCTCCGAACGGCAAACCGTACGGGCTGAATTTGTTCAACGGCGTGATTTATACGCACACCTCGCAGGGGTGCGGAGGGAATCCGAACATTGTTTACACCTTCGACCTGGCTACGGGCAAGGTAGGAAGCTGGGGACCCTCCGGCGGCGGTATGTGGGGACGTCAGGGCCCTGCGATCAGTTCGAGTGGCGTCATGTACACGGGAACGGGCGACGGCAATTTTAATCCGGAAATCGGGAGCTTCGGGAACGGTATCGTCGGAATCAAGCAGAATCCCGAAACAAAAGAGGCCGAGCTGGTTGATTACTACGGTCCATCGAACGCGGCCTGGCTATGGAAGCGCGACCTGGATATGCAGGTGACGCCCGTCATTTTCAAGTACAAGGGCAGGGAATTGATGGTGAACGCCGGGAAGGAGTGCCGCGTTTACCTGCTGGACACCGATGCCATCGGCGGCGACGATCATCGCACACCGTTATATCGCACGCCGCTCCTTTGCAATGAAGACGTGAACTTCGCGTCCAACGGCATTTGGGGATCCATGGCAAGTTGGGAGGACGCGAAGGGCACGCGCTGGATTTATACGCCGTTCTGGGGGCCGAAGCATTCCGCCTTCAAATCGCCTGGTGAAAATGGCGAAGTGACGCATGGCGCGATCGCGGCATTTAAGGTGGAGGAGCGCAGCGGGAAGTTACAGCTTGCGCCTGTATGGATCTCGCGCGACATGAATCGCGCCGAGCCTCCGGTGATCGCGAACGGCATCGTCTTCGCGTACGGCAGCGGCGAAGATACCGATCAGGCGTATCCCGACGTCGGACTTGCGGACACCTCGGACCGGCGCATTCCCGGTTCCACTCACGCGACGCTTTACGCACTCGATGCCGAGACCGGCAAGGAGCTGTGGTCGAGCGGAAATCAAATCGCGTCCTGGAATCATTGGAGCGGAATCACGGTTGCGAATGGCCGCGTTTATATCGGCACGTATGACGGCATCCTCTATTGCTTTGGCATCCAGAAATAGTTGCGTGGTCTTTTTGCTGTTGGCCGGCTGCGCTTGCGCCTCGGCGCAGGACCCCGATCATGTCCAGACGCCGGAACGCCAGGTGGCGCAGCAACAGCGGCTGATCCGGGATTGGGGCGGTTTAATCCACTACGGCAGTGATAATTCCGAACTACCGCCGCCCGCGAAAGGCGAGGACCGGGTCATCTTTTTCGGCGACCAGATCACGGAGTATTGGCGCCGCGGCGAGCAGCCATTTTTCGCGGCAAAACCTTGGTTGAATCGCGGCGTTGCCGGGCAGACGACGGATCAAATGCTGATCCGGTTCCGGCAGGACGTGATCGCGCTGCAGGCGAAAGTGGTCGTCATTCAAGGCGGACTGAACGATGTTGCGGGAGTGCACGGGGTTTCGAGCGAAGAAACGGTGATGGATAATCTTACGTCCATGGCCGAGCTTGCGCGCACCAACGGGATTCAGGTGGTTCTCGCTTCCGTCCTCCCCGTGTGCGATTGCTTCACGAAAGGCGCGCCCCGCCAGCGCTGGCAGGAGCGGATTTCGGAACTCAACGAGTTGATCAGGAAATACTGCGCGAAAACGGGAGCCACCTATCTCGACTACTATGCGTCTCTCGCGGACGACGATGATTTCAGGAAAGAGCTCACCAAAGACGGCGTGATCCCGAACGACGAGGGTTATAAAGTGATGGCGCGGCTCGCGGAGAAAGCCGTAGCGGAGGCGCTGAAAAAGAAATGATCGCGCGATGGTTAGAGATTCAATGATGAAGATCGCAATCCGAAGGATGGCGGCGTGTGGAATCGCGTTTCTCGCTTGCTCCGCGGCGTCCAGCGCGCAGCCCGTACGAGCCGGGGCCGAATGGGTGGTGGATGGAGCGGACGCCCAACGCTCGCAATGGATTCCCGCCGACACCAAAATATCGCGCGAGAGTCTCCAGAAACCCGGCTTTCAGTTTCTGTGGAAGGTGACCCTCAATAATGAACCGGTGCAACTGAACTCCCTCATGCCGGGTGTTCTCGTGGATCGCTATATCGGGTATCGGGGATTTCGTTCGCTTGCGTTTGTGGCGGGGAGTTCGAACAAATTGTTCGCCGTCGACACGGACTTGAACCGAATCGAGTGGCAGACAAAATTATCGGGTCCCGCTCCCGTGGCGGGAACACTCGCCTGTCCTGGGGGATTGACCGCTGCGATCGCCCGTGCAACGACTGCTGAATACCCGAACCCGGCCCCTGTCGGAGGAGGGCTGGCAGGGCGTGGCGGTTCCGCTCGCAGCGGCGTTGGGGCCGCGAATCAAGGGGCCGTAACCATTCCAGCCGCGCTTGCCGCGGTGGCCGCGGCATCTGCTCCCGGAGCTCCGCCGCCGCGTCCTCCGCGACTTCGCGGACCCGTGCTCGTCTACGTCGCAGCAGGCGATGGCACGCTGCGCACCGTCTACATATCAAACGGTACCGAAGCTGTGGATCCGATCCCCTTCCTTCCGGCGAACGCCAATGTGCAGGGATTCATCGTGGTCGGCAATATCGCGTATGCGGCCACGCAAAACTGTAACGGTGCGCCGAGCGCCATCTGGGCCCTCGACCTCGCGACCAGGCAAGTGACCAGTTGGAAACCGCCGAGCGGCGCGATCGCCGGAAGCGAAGGCATGGCGTTCGGACCCGATGGGACGGTCTACGTGACGACCACGGCTGGGGACCTGGCCGCACTCGATCCGGCAACGCTCGTGATCAAGGACACGTTTCAAACGGGAGGCAATGCGTTTACCTCGTCGCCGGTTATCTTCCGATATCAGGACCGCAATCTGGTCGCGGCCGCGGCGAGGGATGGGCGCATCTACGTTGTGGACGCGGCTTCGCTCAAATCGGCTCCGGCGCGGTCCCAGCCCTACTCCACGAACTTTGCTCCCACCGCGCTCTCTACGTGGCAATCCCCCGATGGGTCGCGATGGCTGCTGGCTCCTGTGACGGGCGCGCCGGCGAATGGCTCCGGTTTCGCACATGCGAACGGTGCAACCCCGAACGGCGCTGTGGCCGCCTGGAAGGTTTCCGGGCAAGGCGACTCGATCACAGTGGACGCCGCGTGGCTCTCGCGCGATCTCATTTCACCTTTGCCGCCGATGATCCTCAACGGAGTGGTGTTCGCGGTGTCGAGCGGAGAGTATCGTTCCGAAGATTCGAAAACTACCGCGGCGCAACGGGTGCAGAGTTCGTCGCCTGCCGTCATCTACGCGCTCGACGGTACGAATGGCACGTCGCTCTGGAACAGCGGCAAAAGCATTACCTCATTCGTGCATAGCGGCAGAATTTCCGGTGAAGCCGGCCAAATTTATTTGACCACCTACGACCAAAAACTTTATGCCTTCGGTTTCCTCGTTGAACATTAAGATCGTTTCGTTGCTCGCGCTATCCGTGCCCGCGGCATGGGGGCAATCGCCTTCCAGCGCCGCGCGGGAGGCAACCCAACGCGTTTGCTCCGGTTGCCACGAACTCGAGCGATCTTTCTCCTTGCGCCAGGACCGCGACGCATGGAAAGGGACTGTCAACAAAATGATTGGCCTGGGAGCGGACGTTTCGGAAGCTGATTTCGCGCTCGTCGTCGATTATCTGGCGGCGAGCTTTCCGGCGGACATCATGCCGCCGCTGAGCGTGAACACGGCGCGTGCCATCGATTTTGAGAGCCGGCTAAGCCTGAGGCGTTCCGAATCGGCCGCCCTCATAAAATATCGAAATGAACACGGCAACTTCAAATCGATTTCAGATTTGAAAAAGGTGCCCGGTATCGATCCCGCAAAGCTAGACGCTAAAAAAGACATCCTGACTTTTTATTGAAGGATGTTTCGGGCTGGCTTCATCGTGCGAATGCAAAGCCGCTCTCGGCTCCGATCTGAAAAAACACTGCACCAGCGTCGGCCAAGAATTCACGGGCGAGAGCTGGATTGTCCCAGGGCTGCGTCATAGCCCATGCAGCGCGTGTTCGCGGAATGCTTTACGCCTGCGGCGAACGCCAGCCGACTCCGACGGTTTCGCCGACAGGCTTGCGGGGCGTTTTTTTTCTCTGTACCGCCAGGGCTCGCGCCGCAATGCAATTGGCCGCGTGGAGGCGCATCGCCTCCTCACCGAACGTCATCGCGTTTTCTGGATCGCCGTCTTCCCGTCCCTCCAAAACAGCGCGGCACATCAGCGGCAGCTCCTGCTGGCGAATGCCATAGCGCCGGCTCAGAGCGAGGTCTGCCCTGACCGTGAACTCTTCGCGAGCTCGACTCGGCGCAATCCCTTCAAACGCGAACACCCGGAATTCCCGGTCTTGCTTGAAGCCTGTGATGATGAACTGCATGATTGTGGTCCTTTCCGAAGATCAAGGGCGCCGTGCTGGACGTCCAGTGGTTCATTTCTGAAAACTGCTTCCATCGATCCGTAGCAGCCCATGGCTCCTTCACGGGCGAAAACCCGATTTGTTTGCCAAGCGAGCCTTTTCCTGCTCCACACGAGTGTCCTCCGCAACTTTTCGGACGCGTTCCTCTTCCTTTGCGGGAGCAGCCAATGCGTCCAGCCGGGCGCCCTCCACGATCGCCGGCTGCATCAAAGCATCCAGGCGTTTCGAAAAAAGGACCAGGGCGAAACTGGACCGATCCTCCAGCCGAATCAGATTGTAGGAGTATTGTGCATTTTCCCAGCGCGCGAGAACGGGCACGGCTTCGGCATAGTAGGTGTGATAGGCGATTTCCTCAGCCGGCATGGAAGCAGTTCCGTAGACGGCGGAAAGCGCTTGAATCATGTCTTCGGGCGTCATCCCGTTCACTTTGTACCGGTCGTAGAGCACGGCGATCCGGGCGAGTGCGCCATTGTAGAAGCTGAGCGAGATCTGAGAAACAGGGTCATCCTGCGCCTCCGGACTATGAAACACGCTGGGGTGGAAAGTGAGCAACTGGATCAATGCGGGCTGCTGGTGAACGGAGATGGCGTCTGTGGTTTTCATTCCGGCGTGTTCCGCTGCCCCGGAGACACTCATGCCGAGCTGAAAGCCGCGATAAACATCCAATGGAACGGCCGAAAGCAGCGGAGCAAACAGCGCGGAACCAAGCAGGATAGAGAAAGAGCCAACCTTATTCATCGGAGCCGCCTTGCGATTTCGCGATCGAAGGGATGGTGAGCCGCGAGGATTTCCAGCTGATCCAAGCCAGGCCGACGCAGGCTATGACGCCAATCCCGGCCAGCAACAGACCGAGGTGGCCCGGGCGCACAAAGAACGTCCCGGCCGGAATAAATATGCCGGCCATCGCAAGCCAGGTGAACGTTGTGGTGTACTCACGGCCGGTAGACTTCATCTGAGCATCAAACACAGGAACCTCCTCGGTTGTCGGGATGGGCCTAAGGAAGAGGAATCAAATCGGCTGACTTAGCTCAGTCGATCTGCGAGTGGGCAGAAGCGCTCAGACATTTACTATTATCAGTTAATGGTGTCCCACAGTCAAGTCGATCGACCACGGACGCGACTCGTTATGTTACCGTAACAAGTTAACTATGCTGGAGGCACCAGTCCTAGGAGCCGCCTTCAGTCGCCGATGCGAGTCCGCGAAGCAGAAAAAAGTGGCGGCCGCAAAGGGAACATCGATAGGGCAGAAGAAGCCAATGGAAGACTCGCTCGATGGTGTTTCGAACGCCTACGGCTCTGAAGTCGATAGACTTACAATGAGGACAAGACGTGGTGAACATGGCGCTTCCTTATATAGTTCAGGATGCCCTGAACGCTGTTAAGGCTGTTAGCGCTCAGGTCCCGGGCAGCGCTATTTCCTCAACTTGCATTACCAGTATAGGTGAATTTCGGTTGCAGGGCACAGTTTTTACATGAAATAATTGGATCGGATATTTACCCCAGTTGGTTAATATCGCAGGAGGACTTCTTGGACGTCTCATTAGTGATCAAACAGCGTCTGAACGAACTTGGCCTTGGTCAAAAGGACCTGGCGGCCGCAACCCAGGTCACGGAGTCCTATATTTCCCAGCTTTTGACCCGAAGGAAATCCCCTCCCGCGCCCGGCCGTACCGACATTTACGACAAGATCGGCGAGTTCCTCAAGCTCCCCGCGGGGGAGCTGTCGAGACTGGCGGATGTTCAACGGCGGGAAGAACTCAGAAAACGCGTGGCGGAGATTCCGGGGCCTCTTTTCAAGGCGTGCCGTGATTCGATCCTCCGCAAGTGCGAGCCCGATAGAAAAAAGGAGGTGGCCAGATTCTTCGAAAAAGAGCCATTCGGCGAACTGGAACGCCTGGTCACACAGAAACTTCTCGAGGTGACCCAGGGCATTGCCAAGGAGGAACTGCGCAGCGAGGAGTGGCTACACCTGATGGCTCAACTCAGCCGTAGGACTGATGAGCAGATGCGCGCCGCCGTTCTCGAGTTCGTGGACACGGACGTTTTCCATATTTCGGACGAAAGTTGCGCCTCTTTTCTCGAACCGATGATCGACTCCTGGGATATCGACCTGAAGACCTTTGCCATGGAAGTTGTGCTGAACCGCAGGCTCGCTCCGCATAGCCGGAAGCGATTTGAATTTGTAGAACAGGAACCGCAACGATCGTTTGCTGTGGAGCCGGGCTTCGAAAAGTTTCTCAGCGATAAGTCGCTCAGCGGTGATGCGAGTGAGGAAGAGATCGAATTCCTCAAGACGCTGACATTCCGGGGAAAGCGGCCTCAGCCCCTCTACTACTATCGGGAGCTCCAAAACTATAGGGATCCGCTCCATTTCGCACAATGAGCACGTAGCGTAACGCGCGCGTCGGCCTCCCCAGTACGACAAAAACGATATGCGATGGGCTATTGTCTTCCCCAAAAATCGGGCGTAAGATACTGCTGCGATATTTTGTACCTCGTGAGCGAGGGCAAGGAGGACCTATGGTGGGCCTTACACGCGCGAACTCGGTTGCGGCGGTGACGCTGGCGGCGACTCGGGCTGCCGAGCGCGCCGATCAACAACACGGGCGGGGGCTAACGCTGTTGGCGACGATTGCGGCGACCGCCCCGTTTGTCGGTGTGTTCGGGACCTTGTATTGGATTGTCACTTCGTTTCGGGGCGGGGGCGGCAGTAGGTACACGTGGCGTCGGTACGTAGAGCTTGGCATCTCCCACTCCCTTTGGTTCACGGCAGCCGGACTGCTGATTGGCGTAGTGAGCTACGTGGGCTATCGATATCTCCGGCGGCGGCAGGACGAGCTGCGCGGCGAAATGCAGGCCGCGGTGATCGGATTGGCAACCACGGTGCGGTTTTGTTTTGCGGACAGGTTTTCAGCTCAACAAGCGAAGCCGTACCGGGAGAGCCGGTTTGCGTCCGCCGAGCGCGCGATGGAGCGGAGCGCACGCGGCGTGTCGCAGCAGTTGCGACGAAAGATTCCGATGCTTACGAGCATCTCAGTAGTGGCGCCTATGGTGGGGATGTTTGGAGTGCTGGTTGGATTCGTGAATTCGTTCAAGGGTATCGGCGAATCGAGATCTTCGGGCTTTGCGTGGCTTATCGGAGGGTTCACGGAAACGTTGGTGCCGATGGCATACGCGCTGCTCGTGGCGATTGTTGCCACGTGGTCGCGGAATTATCTCGTCCGCACGTCGGCGGATATGGAAGCGGAGATTCGCGTGGTCTCGAACGAACTTCTGAACACGCTGGCCTTGGCGCAGGGCGACAGCGCGAAAACACAATAACTCAGGACTCGGCTTGTATACTGAAGTCGTGGCGCGAGGTTGGGAAAGCAAATCGGTAGAGGATCAAATCGAGGCCGCCCAAAATCGCAAGCAATCGGCGCCCCGGCTAACTCCCGACGAAATCGAGAAGCAGAGTAAGGTTGATAGCCTCCTGCTGCAGCGCACGCGAGTGCTTCGCGATCTCGACAAATCCCGGAAGGGCCGGCATCAAGCTGTCCTGACCGCCGGCCTCGAATATCTGGAACAGCAGCTGGCGGAACTGGGATGGGTACCTCGGGATGAGGAGAAGAGCGCGGTAGATTTTCGCCCTTGACGCTTTTCCCTGCGGAATGCGGTGGTACGCCCGAGAGGATTCGAACCTCTGACCTTTTGCTCCGGAGGCAAACGCTCTATCCAGACTGAGCTACGGGCGCGTATTCATGACGGCCAAACTACTCCTCGCGAACGAGGCTTCGGCCGTCAACCAACATGCATCAGTTTATCAGAGAACGCTCACCGGTCGTTCCTTTTTGCGGCCCATTCTTGTGGTCCTTCTTGCGGCCTGACTTGAACCCCGTTCCCGATGCTCCATTGAGCGCCTCAGGACGCGCGACATTTTCTCGAATCAGGGTTTGCGCGCGTGCTCTTTTGCCGAGGAGTCCGCCGGGTGCACCGCGTCGCGAAAGGATTTCCGCCCCGAGAGAACCTGGGCGAGGTCCGATTCCGGATGATGATACATATGTTCGCCTGTGACATTCGTCAAGCTGTTCTTGGGCGCGATATCCGACAGGTCGACGGGAAGATCATGCATCTCGCCCAGAACCGTCGGATTTGCCGATCCCACGTTGGTCAATGCGCATGCCCGATCCTTCCAGACTCGAACCCCATAGTGGCTCTTCCGGCCGGTGCCGTAATCCTGCCAATAATCGATGTAAGTCTGGTCCGGGGCAATCGTTTTCATGAGGTTACGGTTCTGAAGGCGCGTTCCTGCCGAAGTGGCGAGAGCAATGGATCAAGGGCGGTCTCGGGAATGCTCCCGCTTGAGGGTTGATCCCGTGGCGTGAGGTTTTGTTTCAGCCGGCGGCCGATTTGCGGGCCAGTTCCACGCGGTTCAAAAGGATAGAGCCGTCTCACGCGACGGTAGACGCGATCTTCAAGGATTGCCGCAGCAGACGTTCTTCCTTCCAGGGGTCGTTCACGGCCTTACATTCGTTATTGAAAATCATGGTGGCGCGCTGATCCAGGGTGAACGGCTCCCATTTGGGAAGCAGCTTGTGATTGGGATTTCCGGTGCGCGCGAAATTCACCCATGCGTTGCTCATTTTATCCGCCAGGGGCTGGCGTTCCGGCCCGCTGCCGTTCATCGAAACCGTGATATCGATGTTCTCCCAAACGAAGGGGATTTCCAGCGTGTGATAGGACCGCAGCACTCCGCCGCGCACCGGCGAGTACCACTGGAAATAATATTTGTAGACCGGAGCCTGCCCCGGAGCCATGGCGCGGCGCTCCGCTTCTGCATCGGTGCCGGTGCGGAAGTTCGAAACGTCGGTACCAATGATGAGCGCAAGATCCAGCGGGCTCGCCTTCGGACGATTCTTGCGATACACCGCAATGAGCTGATCGGCGGCCTCGTCGCCGATTTTTGCGGCATCCTTCACGCGCTGATGGAGCGCGGCGTCGTCGATCTCCTCGCCCTTATAGTTCGCGTTCCAGGTGATCTCGGTCTCCGTCGATCCCACCATAAACGGGACACTCGCCGAAAACGGGCTCGAGACGGGGTCGAACGGACCAGCCGGCAGAGTCTTGCCGTCCACCACCGGACTCAGGTTCAATCCGCGCGTGGCCCGCATGGCCTTCAACAGGTCCGGCACGGGAATCGTCTGCAGGTTTTCGGCGGACTTCAATCCGAGCGTCGCGAGCAACGCTTCCGCGCCCTTCGTCGCGCGGTCCCTCGGCTGTCCCATGACGTTCGAGCCGCTCTCCGCGATGGCCCGATGAAATAAGCCCTTCGCCCCGGGCATGCCCATCAGCGTTGAAACTTTACCGCCGCCGCCGGATTGCCCGAAAATCGTCACATTCTTGGGATCGCCGCCGAAATTGGCAATATTGTCGCGCACCCATTCGAGCGCCTGAATGCAATCGAGCATCCCCACGTTGCTGGCGTTCGCGAACTTCTCGCCGCCCAGATCCGCCAGATACAAATATCCGAACACGTTGAGGCGGTGATTGACCGTCACCACCACCACGTCGTGTTTCGACGCGAGGTTCGTGCCGTCGTACATCTTCCAGTTCGCCGACGCCGCCGAATAGCCGCCGCCATGGAACCACACCATCACGGGACGCTTTCCGTTCGGTCCCAGCGTCCACACGTTCAGATGCAGGCAATCTTCGCTGCCGTTGGCGTCGCTCGCGGGCTGTTGCGCCATCGATTCCGGAATCAAAGTGGAGGGTACCTGCGGCGACGCGGGTGCGAGCTCCAGTGCATCGCGCACACCGCTCCACGGCTGGGGCATCGCCGGTGGCAGGAATCGCGCGCCCTCGGTGGACGCGCCGTAGGGCACACCCTTGAAGGCGATCGTCTTGCCGGAGGCAGCGCCGCGAATTTTTCCCGAGGTCGTCTCGATCGCCGGATTGGCCGAACTGTTTTTCCCCGCTCCCTGGAGAATAGAGAACGCGCCGCTCGCCGCAAGACCTGCCGCGACCGAACCTCCGATAAAGGAGCGGCGATCCATTTCACGGATAGACTTTTTGAGATCCATAAATCCACGACTCCTTACGGCCCTACGCGGCGGAGCCATTCTTGCATAGTCCTTGAAACCGAGTCAAGGAGTGATATGTCACGTTTTGCTTGTCGTTTTCACGGCCAAAGGGCCTCTCGCGGGCAAATCGCAGGGATCGTGCGCACATGAACGCATATGTCAAGACTGATATGCAAGATTGCAGTATGATGTGAGTGATTCGCCCGGATTCTTACAGAGGAGGATTTCTACAATGGCCGGTTCCGCTTTGGACGAGAAGCCGCAAGTCACTGCGCAGCGCCAGGAATTTTATCAACGGCTCCGCAAGAAATCCGCCGCGCCTCTGTGGGAAGTGCTCGCCGATATTGTCACGGTGAAGCCGAAGCCGGTCGGCGTTCCGGCTCTGTGGCGATATGACGAGTTGCGGATGCTCCTTATGGAGGCGGGCGGCCTGATCAGCGCGCAGGAAGCCGAGCGCCGCGTGCTGATTCTGGAGAATCCGGGCTTGGCCGGACAATCGCAGATTACCGGAACCTTGTACGCCGGTTTGCAGCTTGTTCTGCCCGGCGAGGTGGCGCCCAGTCACCGGCACACACCTTCGGCCTTACGTTTCGTTCTCGAGAGCGAAGGCGGATATACGGCCGTGGACGGCGAGAAGATCGTGATGCGCCCGGGCGATTTTATCGTCACGCCGTCGTGGACGTATCACGACCATGGGAACGACTCGGAGAGTCCCATTGTGTGGATGGATGTGCTCGATCTGCCCATGATCAACCACATGGCGGTGGGATTCGCGGAGCATCATCCCGGAGAAACCCAGCCCGTCACGCGGCCCGAGGGCGATTCGCTCGCGCGCTTCGGGGCCGGACTGTTTCCGGAGGGCTACTCTTCCTCGGGCGGCGATTCTCCAGTGCATTGCTATCCTTACGAACGCAGCCGCAAAGCGCTTCTGGATGTCGCGCGCGGAGCCGAGCCCCACCCCTGCCACGGCACCAAAATGCGCTATATCAATCCGGCCAACGGGGGCTCTCCCATGACCACCATCGGGACCTGGCTTCAGGTTTTGCCCGCGAAATTCAAGGGAGCCCCCTATCGCTCCACCGATGCGACGATTTATTGCGCCATGGAAGGCCACGGCGAGAGCAAAATTGGGGATCAGGTATTCGCCTGGGGCCCGCGCGACATCTTCGTGGTCCCCTCCTGGACCCCGGTTGCCCATCAAGCTTCCGAACAGGCCATCCTCTTTAGTGCTTCGGACCGCCCTGTGCAGCAGGCGCTTCATCTGTGGCGGGAAGAAGAACTCGTCTGAGCGTTTTCTTGCTGAAAGCAGCTTAGTTCCGGCGGGTTAAACTCCCGGACTTTATCCGCCGATAGGTCGTGTGGAAGGGAATCTCCTTGCGCCCATGACCACCTACGCTCCTACCCAGACGGCTTTCGCTCCGCCGATTCCGCAAAACGTCGCCGATCTCGGCATTCCAGAATCCCTGGTCCTCGACCTGGTGTTGCGCCGGATGGTGATCGAAGGGTACAGCAATCTGGCCACCCTCAGCCGCGCGCTGCGCATGTCCGTGCCGATCATCGACCGGGCCTTTAAGCATATGCGCTCCCAGCAACTGGTCGACGTCAAGGGGATGACCGGCAACGATTATAATTTCGGGCTCTCGGCTGCCGGAAAGCAGCTGGCGGGCGAGCGTTTTCAGGTATCGCAATACGCGGGCGCCTGCCCGGTTTCCTTGAAGGATTACCAGGCTGCCGTGAAAGCCCAGGCCGCCAAGGTGAACGTCGATCGCCAGTCTTTGCGCGAAGCTTTTTCCGATCTGATCGTGACGGACCGCATGCTCGATTCGCTCGGGCCGGCCATCATCTCGCAAAGTTCTATCTTCGTCTACGGTCCCACGGGCAACGGAAAAACCAGCCTCGCCGAGCGTATGCTCCGCGTCTATCGCGATGCAGTGCTCATCCCCTATGCGGTCGAAGTCGACAACCAGATCATCAGTCTGTACGACCCCGTGGTGCACCAGCCGCTCGATCACGACGATCCGGATATGGATCCTCGCTGGATCGTCTGCAAGCGTCCCTGCATCGTGGTCGGTGGCGAGCTGATTCCCAGCATGCTGGAGCTGCGCCTCGACGAATCTTCCGGCATCTACGCGGCTCCGCTGCAGATGAAGGCCACCAACGGCATCCTGATCATCGACGACTTCGGACGCCAGTTGATGTCGCCGCGCGATCTCCTGAACCGCTGGATCGTGCCGCTCGACCGCCGCGTGGATTACCTTACGCTGCGCTACGGCGTGAAGTTTCAAATTCCGTTTGAAACCATGGTCGTTTTTTCCACCAACCTGGAGCCGTCCGATCTGGCCGATGAAGCCTTCCTGCGGCGCATCCATAACAAGATCTATGTGGAGGCAGTCGATTCGCATACCTTCGACCAGATCTTCGATCGCGTGGTGAAGGGGAAAAACATGCCGGTCGAACCCGACAGCGCCGAATATCTGCGCAAGCTCTGCCTGCGCGAGGGCCGCACCGAACTGCGCGCCTGCTATCCCGCCGACATTTGCAATATTTTGAATTCCATCGGCCGCTATGAAAATCGGCCGCCGTTAATGACGAAAGCGGAGCTGGAGCGCGCCGCATCGCTGTATTTTGCGAAATCGTAGTTGGAAGCCGCTTATAGCTCTAGAGCGGGCGCGAGCCCGAGCGGCTCTCTTTAGCGAGCGCCTTCCGGAGCGGGAGTCGCGGGCTCTGAGGAAGGATCGGGCGGGGAATCCGATGCCGGCGCGGGGGCTGCCGGAACCGGTCGCGCCGCGGCGTTCTCCCGTCTTGGCCCCAATCCAAGCGCGATCAGCGACAACGCGCTGATCTTCCCGTCCGCGTCCACGTTCTGATCGGTTTGAAAACGCTTCAGCGCGTCCATCGAATCCGCTCCCCACGTCCCATCCACGGGTCCATGAAAATAGCCCTTGTCGGTGAGCGCCTGCTGGATCTCGCGATACCGGTCGGGCGTTGGTTGCTGCTGGACCCAGGAGCGCGGTGTCACGTGCGTCGCAACCCGTTTTGGTGCCGTTTTCGCGGTCGCAGTCGTGTGGGGACTCGTCGTGATATGGGCGCTGGTGCTTGTATGGGTGCTCGTGCTTGTATGAGGAGCCGTACGGGACGCGGTCGCGGTTTTGGAGCTCGCCGCGGAAACGGTCTTGGTGCCGCCCGACTTCACAGCCGCGGATTTTGTGGAAACCGCCTTCGCCCCCGGCGACTTCGCGATCGCCTGTTTGGGGGAAGAAACAACAGGCCTGCTGGAAGCCGTGCCCGATTTTCCCTTGGCCGAGGATGCCGCACTCTTTGTGGCTTCGACTGGCGATTTTGCGGACGCTGATTTTTTAGACGCGGTTTTATCCGCCGTCCCGTGCGCGGCAGGAGAACTAGCGGAACCCGTTTGCGCGTTTCCGAGCGACGCCCACGCGAGCGCCGCCGCGAAAATTGAAATCCCCCGCACCCGCTGGCAGGCTCCCTAGTTCGGCAGCGTGCCGCTGAGGAACAGCGTGACGCTACGCGGTCCTGTCCCGCTGTTGCGGCCGCGCGCGCCCTGCGGCGTGCGCACCACGCGGAACGCCACCGGATCGCCGGCCTTTAGGTTTTGCTGGATCTTGCGGATATCGTCTACCGACGCGATCGTATCCCGGTTGATGGCGATGATCATGTCGTGCTCCATCATCCCGATGTCCTCGGCGAAAGAACCCGGCTCCACGTGCGTGACCACTACGCCGCCGCGCTTATCCGGAGCCGCATCCTTTTCTTCGTCGCTCGACGGCCGGATGCTGATGCCGAAGCGTACTTGCGAGGATTCCGGCTTGTCGCCCCCGGAGTTCGGAAGACCGTTCTCACCCACCACCCGCGGATCGTCGGAGAACACCTTGGTCCGATCCTGAATGGTGAGCTTGAAATCCATCTTCTTGCCGTTGCGGTCCACGGTCAGCGCGGCCTGCGTGCCCACCGGCATGTCCGCGACGCGCGCCACCAGGTCGTCCCCGTCTTTCACGTTTTGCCCGTTGATCGAAAGAATAATGTCGGTGGGCTTGATTCCCGCTTTATCGGCGGGGCCGTCCTTGCGAACATCTCCCACCAGTACGCCGTGATCCACGCCCAAAGCCCGCAGCGTTTCGGACTTCGTGTTCTTATCCCACGAAACGCCGATCGACCCGCGCGTCACGCGGCCTTCCTTGATGATGTCGTTATACACCCGCACCACCATGTTGATGGGGAGCGCGAATCCCACGCCCTGATACCCGCCGCTCTGCGTGGCGATCATGGTATTCACGCCGATCACCTCTCCGCGGATATTCAGCAACGGTCCGCCGCTGTTGCCGGGATTAATGGCCGCGTCGGTCTGGATGAATCGCTGGAACTGCTGCGCGCCGATGTCGCGGCCCGTCGCGCTGACGATGCCTTCCGTGACCGTCGCCTCCAGGCCGAACGGAGACCCGATCGCCACCGCCGCTTCGCCCACTTGCACCGCATCCGAATTGGCGATGATCACGGGCACCAGCGGATGGCGCGCGTCAATCTTGATGACCGCGATGTCCGTCTCGCGGTCCGTGCCGATCAGCTTCGCGCGGTATTCCGTCTCGTCGCCGTTCAGCTTCACACGGATGCGATCCACTCCGTCCACCACGTGATTGTTGGTCACGATGTAGCCGTTTTTATCGACAATAAAGCCGCTGCCCGATTGCTCCCGCCGCTGATTGGGAGGCGCGGCATCCCCGCCGCCCTGCCCGCCGAAGAAGCGCCGGAACAGATCGCTCGGATCCTCGGATTGGTCGTCGTCCGGGTCGCGCTTGCCCTTGGTCGCGACCTTGGGAGTGAAATCCGCCGTGATGTTGACCACGCTCGGTTCGAGCGTCTTTGCAAGCTTGGTGATTTCGTTGCCCAGAGCGACGGCTTTGGGAATCGTCAAGGGCGTGGCGTCGGGCGCGGCATTCTGGCGCTGCGCATGCACCCCCGTGTTGATCAACGTCCCAATCACAATGCCGATCGACAGGGTCAGCAAGAGCAGAGTGGTGGAGAGCAGTTTTTGCTGGCGCATCTTTTCTAGCAACTTCATAATCCGGCCTCGTCCGGGACAACGGAATCCATTTTCATTATACGTTCAGACGCCAAAAGTTACAGACGGGTTGCGCCGGCGGCACGCGCAAGCCCGGCTGGAATCACTCACCCGCCAGCAGCATGCACAGGATCAGCAGAATCCTTTGCAGGCCGAGCTCGCGGCTCTCGGGCGAATACCATTCGCCGCTCGTGTGAGCGCCGCCGCCCGATCCCCCGGCGCCGATCGATAACGCGGGCAATCCCATTGATAACGGCACGTTCGCGTCGGTCGAGGAACAATCGAGGTAACTGCGGATCCCCAGGTGCGCGTCCACCGCGCGGACGCACTCGAGCAGCGGAGCGTCGTCGGGAAGCGCCCCGCTCGGGCGCGATCCGATCTCCCGGATCCGCGCGCTCGCCCGGCCCCCGGAGCTCATGCTGTTTTCGATCTCGATCGCGCGCTCCACAGCGGCCGTCAGTTGCTCGACAAGCCGATCGATCCGCGCGTTGTCCTCCGAACGCAGGTCGATTTTAGTGCGGGCCTCGCTCGGAATGGAATTGATGCTCGATCCGCCTTCGACGATGCCGAAGTTGAAGCTGGTGCGCGGCTCCTTCAGCGTCTGCTCGATGGCCTTGTCGGTGAAGGTCGTGATCGCGCGGCTGATCGCGTGCACCGGATTGGCGGTTCCAAAGTCCCGCCAGCTATGGCCGCCCGGACCGGTAATCGTCACCTCGAAGCGCCGGCTCGCGAGCGCCCGCGAAGTGATGTGTTCGGCGTCGGGGCCATCCAGCACCAGCAGCCCCCGGAGCTTGGCTGCGTTGGCGTTCCGGCAAAAATAGCGCATCCCATTCAGATTGCCTTCACCCTCTTCGCCGACATTCGCTACCAGCAGCGGCCACCCGCCGGGAGAACTCAGAGGAGGCGCAGCCGACCAGGCCGCCGCCAGGGCCAGCAACGCGGCGAGCCCTGCGCCGTTGTCCGATACGCCGGGTCCTGTAAACCTTCCTTCGACCACTTTGATATCGTCGGGCGAGCGCGGCGCGAAAACCGTATCCAGGTGCGCCGTCACCGCCACGTGCGGTCCCTCCGCGCTTCCCTTTAAATACGCGATGGTATTGCCGCCGCGATCGATTTTCGATTCCCATCCGAGCGCGCGGAACCGTTCCGCCATCCATTCCCCGCGCTTCTGTTCGAAAAACGTGGCCGAAGGAATGCGGCACAGCTTCAAATGCTGCTCGTTGATCCACGCCCGTTCGCGCCGGAACCAGTCGAGACACGAGCGCACGGCCGGCTGAGCGGCAAGCGAAACGGCGGATGCGGTGAGCGCCGGCACAGTTAACCCCGATTCTAGCGCACCGGTCGTGGCAAACTACAGTTGATGACGACGAAGCTGACGCGCAGACAGATCGCTCGACTCGCCGCGCTCGGCGCGGGCACGGCCCCTGCGTTCGCCGCGGGCCAGAATTCGGCCGGCTCCGCACCCGCGGGCGAAGCCCCGAAACAAGCTACAGCTCAAACGGCAAATCAAGGCGCGACACAAGTCGCGAAGCAAGCTCCTTCCCCCACCTCCGGCGGCATGACCGGAACCGAAGGCGTTACGCGGCACGTGGCCGAATTCGCCGTGCGCACGCGCTACCAGGACATTCCCGCGGAGGTCCTCGAACTCGGTAAGAAATCGATCCTCGACGCGCTCGGCCTCGCGCTCGTCGGCCCCGTCGACGAATCCGGCAAGATCGTCAAAAGTTATTTGGAGTCCCTGCAGTGCGGGAACCACGAATCCACGGTCATCGGAACCTCGCTACGCATGCCCGCCCGGTTCGCGGCCTTCGCCAACGGCATCGCCATCCACGCCGAGGATTACGACGACACCCAGCTCGCTGTTGCGCCCGATCGCGTTTATGGATTGTTGACCCATCCCACCGCTCCCTGCTTTTCGGCCGCGCTCGCCGTCGCCGAAAGCAAAGGCTTATCCGGACGCGATTTGATGCTCGCCTATCAGGTCGGCGTCGAGGTGGAGACGAAAATATCGGAGGCGATTTTTCCCCGCCACTATGAGGAGGGCTTCCATTCCACCGGAACGGTCGGAACGTTCGGCGCGGCTTCGGCCGTGATGAAGCTGAATGGCGCGGACGAGCACGCCATGGCCCGCGCGCTCGGTCTTGCCGCGAGCCAGGCCGCCGGCCTGCGCGAGAACTTCGGCACCATGACCAAGCCCTTCCACGCGGGGCGCGCCGCTGAATCGGGCGTTGTCGCGGCCGAACTGGTCACGCGCGGATGGACCGTCAGCGAACGCATTCTCGAAGCGCCCAGCGGATTCTTCCGCGCCGCCGGCGGAGGCTACGACGCCTCGGCCCTCACGCTAGGAAAGCCGTGGACGTTCGCGAATCCGGGCGTTTCCATCAAGCCCTTTCCTTCGGGCTCGCTGACCCATCCCGGTATGACCGAGCTCGAAAAAATCCTGCGCGCGAATCAAATCACACCCGCAATGGTGGAAAGTCTGGAGGTCGGCACGAATCAGTACATGCCCACGGCGCTGATCCATCACCGCCCCACCGATGCGCTGCAGGCGAAGTTCAGCATGGAGTTCTGCATGGCCTCGCTGCTCGTGTACGGGAAAGCGGGATTGAATCAGTTCCGCGATGAAGTGGTTCGAAGTCCCGAAATTCAGGCCATGATCCCGCGCGTTCACTTCGGCGTGAACCCAATCGCGGAGGCCGCGGGCTACAACAAGATGACCACCATCCTCGATCTGCGTTTAAAAGACGGGCGCACCCTGCACGGCCGCGCGGATTTCGGCAAGGGCAGCCCGATGTATCCCATGAGCTTCGACGACGTCGCCGAAAAATTCGAGGATTGCGCAAGCTTCGCGAAGTGGCCCGCCGAAAAAATCAGAGCCATCATCGCAACGGTGCGGAAGTTCGAGGAAATCCGCGACGTGCGGACGCTCACGGAGCTCGTGAGGGCGTGAAGTGGAATCCAAGTGAAGGTGCGGGACCTGATCAAACGGATCGAGAGCGACGGCTGGAGGCTGGTGAGCACTCGTGGAAGTCACCGCCAAGTACAAGCACGAAGTAAAGAAGGGGCGAGTTAACGGTACCGGGGCACTTCGGAGACGACGTACACCCTGATCCGCCTGAAGAGTGTTCTGACGCAGGCTGGACTACGAGGCGAACGATGAGGAAGTACGCAATCGTGATCGAGCGAGGCGAAAATAATCTTTCCGCCTACGTCCCGGATCTCCCCGGGTGCGTTTCTACAGGGCGTACGGTGGAAGAGATCGAACGCAACATCCGCGAGGCCATCGAACTGCATCTGGAAGGAATGCGGGAAGACGGCGAGCCCATCCCCGAGCCCCACACCGCGGTAGCCTATGTTGAGTTGCAGGGCGTCGCCTAGCCCGCGACGTGCGGACGCTCACGGCGCTGGTGAGGCCATAACGTCAAACGGCTGTCCCCGAGTAAAAATATCTTTCGGGCAAGGTGGGGTAGGCCCTCGGCCTGCGGCCGGCTCTCAGCCGGCCTTCGCGGCGAATGTCTCTTACGCCGCGCGCGCGAACAATACCGTCTCCCCGTAATTCAAACAGACCCCGTGCAGATAGAGGCTGTAGCTCGGGTCCAACGCCTTGATCACCCGTGGTAGCTCGATGATGTCCTCGTTCTTGTGATACACGGAAACAGCGAGCGTCGGGCGGTGCCGCCGGATCGTTTCCTTGGCCCCTAGAAGCGCGTCTTTTTCGGCGCCTTCAATATCGAACTTGATAAAATTCACGGTCTTGAGATTTCTGCTTTCCACGAAATCGTCGATCGAAACGCTGATCACGGGCTTGCCTGCTCCAGGCGTTTCCTCGAGAGTGGACGCAGCCCCGTTTGCGCGCACCCAATAGCGCTTCCCCGAATGCGTCGACAACGGAGCTTCGATAATTTCCACGGTTTCCGCTAACTCCGGGTTCTCCGCCAGGTTGCTCTTCAGCACGGCCAGATTCTCCGCGATCATTTCAAACGCGAAAACCCGGCCGTGTTTTCCTGCGCGCGCCGCAAACGCGAGAGACGTATCCCCCCAACACGCGCCCGCATCCAGCACGATATCGCCCGGCTGCACCGCAATGTCGATTCCCCCCTGCTGATAACGGTACTGATCGAACAAAAGCGTCTCGAGCAGGGACACATCGCTCGTGTTCACTTTGAGCGTGTTGCCGCAAAAGGGCAATTGGTAACGGTTCACGTAAATCGGCACCGGGAGCCATTGAAACGGGAACGGGCCAGGCGCGCGGCTCACCAGATACGATTCCACGCTGTTGTATAACTCCCGGAACTCCGGCGTGATTTGCGGGAATCGGACGTGCGTATGACCCAGGACCTTGTACAGAATGAACCGGATCAGGTAGTCCCGTGAAGCCGCGTCGGAGAGTTGCTCGTACACCCAGGCGTAGTGATCGAAGTTGGCGAGCGCGAAGCGCATCTGGAACGCCGCCGCGTCCACATTGAAGCTGCGGTTTTCGGGACCGAAGCGCCGCTCGTCCCAGTTATTCGACTGGTTCGCATGAATGCTTTGAAAGAACTCCGTGAAAAAGCGCGGAGTGAACTCGGACGTGGTCATGAGGCGCCTCCTCGCGGCCCTGTCCCATCGGTCTGCTCGGCAGGCGTTCGGAAACCGCTCCCCTTTCGCAAGGCAGGAAAGTGGCCAATTTTAAGGTATTGAATCGAAAGCGGGCTCTCTACGCGAGTGCGTCATAGTTTCGCCGCCTCCGGCGGTTCTCTGACGCTTTTGCGCGCGGGCTGAGCACAGCCCTCGAGAAGAATCTCTTTTTGGACGACGTGGGGCAGGCGCTCGGCGTGCGGCCGGCTTCCAGCCGGCCCGGACTCACGCATATTCGTCGCTGCTATCCCTTCTTCGAAGCCGCCTGCGCTTCCGCGATCGCGTCTTTCTCCTCGCGATACGGATCGTTGACCACCTTACACTCGACGTTCCACACCATGGTCGCCCTCTGCGCCGGCGTATACGGCGACCAGTTGGGAATGCCCTTGTGATTGGGATTTCCCGTGCGCGCGAAGGCGACCCACGCCGAGGACATCTTGTCGGCGAGCGGCTGGCGCTCGGGGCCCGCGCCGATTTCCGTCTTCGCCACCTCCACGTTGTCGAACACGTAGGGAATATCCATCGTGTGCATGCAGCGCAGCATGCCATCGCGCACCGGCGAATACTTCTGGAAATAATACTTATAGACCGCCGCTTTCCCGAGCTCCGCCTTGCGCAGCGCTTCCGTGTCCGTGCCCGTGCGGAAATTCGAGGCGTCGGTATCCGCCAGAAGATAAACGTCCAGATTGCTCGCCATCGGCCGATTCTTCTTGTAAACCGCGATGACTTTATCCGCGCCGGCCGCGTTCACCTTCAGCGCCTCCATCAAATTCGCTCGCAACGCGGCGTCATCCATCGGATCGTACTGTTGCTGCGCGTTCCAGGTGACCTCGGTTTCGGTCGACCCGATCATCAGCGGAATATCCTCGGAAATCGTCGTCGCCTGCGGTGCGAACGGATCGGCCGGAAGTGTCCGCCCATCCACCACCGGTCCCAGCCGCCACGGCATCCCGATCGCGCCCGGCCGCGTCAGAGCCAGCAGCTTCAGCATGGGGACGGTTTGCAGATCCGCGGCTTCTTTCAGATCCAGCTTCTTGATGACGGCCGCGGCGGCTTTGGTCGCTTCCTCGCGCGGAATCCCCGTCACTTCCGATCCGCTCATGGCGATGGCGTGATGGAACAGACCCTTTGCAGAGGGCATGCCAAGCAGCGTGCTCACCTTGCTGCCGCCGCCCGATTGCCCGAAGATGGTCACGTTTCCGGGATCGCCCCCGAAAGTCGCGGCGTTATCGCGGACCCACTCGAGCGCGAGCACCACGTCCAGCATCCCCGCGTTGCTTGCCTGCGCGAATCGCTCGCCGCCAAGATCGGCGAGATACAGGAATCCGAATACGTTCAGCCGGTGATTGACCGTGACCACCACCATGTCGTGCTTCAGCGCGAGGTTGCTGCCGTCGTACAGAACGTTGCCGCCGCCCGAGCCCGCCGAAAAACCGCCGCCATGCAGCCAGAACATGACCGGACGCTTGCGCCCGTCCTTGATCCCCGTCGTGAACACGTTCACGCACAGGCAATCGCCGCCCATGGGCTCCGTGCGCTCCATCACCGAATATTCGGGCACCAGGTTTCCAGGCAACTGCGGCGCGCGCTGCCCGATATCGAGCGCGTCTTTCACTCCCGCCCACGGCTCGACCTTCGCCGGAGGCATGAAGCGCATCTTCCCGGTGGTGATGGCGCCGTAGTGCACGCCTTTGAAGGAGAAAACTTTGCCGCTTTGCACGCCGCGGACTTTTCCGCCGGTCGTCTCGACGATGGGGCTCGCTCCGCCCGTTACCTTGGCGGCCTTTGCGATCGGCAATCCACCTCCGAGGACGGTGGCTGCTCCGAGCGCGCTACTGTTCAAAAAAGTCCGTCGATTCATGTGGTATCTCCTGCCCGCTGCGTGGGATCAATAAGCCTCAATGAGCTGGGATCAATTATATAAGACACGGCCGGTTTATAAGACACGGCCGGTACGCAGGGGCAGGGAAGCGGAACCTGAGTAGCGGGCCGGAACCAGAAATCCAAAACCTGACGGCGGCCCTAACTTTGCCCCGCGCTCGCGGCCCGCCCCGCGCTCGCCACCCGGCCCGCGCTTAGTCGATGCACCCGAATCAGCAGCTCGATCTCACCCCGGGCAACGCCCAAGGCCGCCGACACGTGGGCCACGTCCTCGCCGCGGCGCAGCATCCTCACGGCCTGCACCCGGGTCTGCACATTCAAGCCGGAGCGCACGACCGCGGAAGCGGGCGCCGGGATCATCGCATCTCCCGGACGCTCCTTCCACTCTGCCCGCTCAAGCGCCGCGGCGCGCAGCTTCGGGAGCAGCTCTTCGATCTCCCGCAGGGCCGCCTGATAGCGCCGGCCGTGCCTTTGGATCTCCCGCTTCAGGGCGAGAAACAGACAGCAGCTCGCGAGCAACCCGGCCACCAGCAAAAGATCCTGGATCAGAAAAAAGTTCGCCCGGAACATCGCCGCCATCGTGAAAGCCCCTTAGTTCAGCGTCCGCAGGCGCTCGCGCCGGCTGACCACCTGTTGAATGCGTACCCCGAAGTTTCCCTCCACCACCACCACCTCGCCGCGCGCGATCACGCAGTTGTTGACGATCACCTCCACCGGCTCCGTCAGCGACCGGTTCAGTTCCACGATCGACCCGGTCGTCAGCTTCAGCACATCCTTCAACGGCACTCTCGCGCGGCCGAAGGAAACGCTGACCGGCATTTCCACGTCGAGCAGCAGATCGAAAGTCTTGGCGGGACCCGCCGGTTCGGACTCGCCTTCCGCCTCCTCCGCCTCTCCCGCTGCTACCACCGCCGTTTCCTCGGCCGCCGCAAGCGCCTCGATCAAGATGCTTTCGGCGCCGGCGTAGAGCGTGGCGGAGCCTTCGCGAAAAGCCAGCTCGAGCCCGACCCACCCGACCTCGCCCCACCCGGCTTTGCCCGACCCAACTTCGCCCTCAGGCGCCGTGGCCGGTTCGCCCGTTTCCGGCGTGACCTCTTTGCCGAGGCGTGCGGAGATCGCCTGCGCCAACCCTCCGAGCGCCTGCCCGAGGGTCTCCCGATAAGTCGATTCCAGCGTCTCGCGGTCCGGATCTTCGAGGCCCGCGGCGCGGAGAATCCGTTCGGCGGCGGAGGTCCAGGCCGCCTCCGAGGCGCCGATCCACAGGGTTCCCGCAATCCCGCGGAACGTCTGCCGCCACAGCAGTCCGCCTTCGGGCGGGTTGGCGGACGGCGTCTGTTGCACCGCTGGCCGCTCCCCGGCCATGCTTTCGAACACGCCCGCCAGACGGTCTGAAAATTCCTGCAGGAGCCACGCGAGGTTCGCGGCGCGCGAGGAGGGCACCGGCTATACCCCTCGCGGCATCGGCCAGCGTTTTTCCATGTACGCCCTCAACCGCAGGATCGCCTGAGACTTCAGTTGCGAAATGCGCGACTCATGCAAGTGTAGAATCTTGGAAATTTCGCGCAGCGTCATCTCCTCGTGATAGTAGAAGCTGAGCACCGTTTTTTCGATGTCCGGCATTCTCTCGATGGCTTCGGCCAGGAGCTTTTTCAGCTCGCTGCGCTCGAGCACCTTCGACGGCCAGTTCTCCTCGTCCGCAGAAACGTAGCGCAGCAGATCGCGCCCCTCTTCTTCGGGCGCGGCGTTCTCGAGGCTTCCCAGGTTCAAGCCCCGGATCTCCACCAGCCACTCGTGATACTCGCCGATCTGGAGACCCAGCTGTTGGGCGATTTCCTCCTCGCTCGGCGAGCGGTGCAACCGCTGCTCGGCCGAGGAGATGGCCGCCTCGATCTGCTTCGAGCGCTTGCGCTGCTGGCGCGGAGCCCAGTCGAGGCCGCGCAGGCTGTCAAGGATCGCCCCGCGAATCTTATACTCCGCGTAGGTCTTCAGCTTTACGTTGTGGGAGGCGTCGAAACGGTCGATGGCCGAAATCAGCCCGACGACCCCCGTCGAAATCAGGTCGTCGAGGCTCACACTCTCAGGCAGCCGCTCGTGAATCCGCCGGGCGATTAAGCGCACCTGCACTAGGTGGTCCAGGATGAGCTGCTCGCGCTGTTCCGCCCCGAGCGCCGCGCTCGCGTGCGCTTCTTCGTGGTACGGATTCCCTTGTTTCGTCTGGCTCACGCCGCCGCTCCCGCGCTGTGCGCTCGCGGCCCCGAGAGGCGCGCCGCGAGATCCGTTTTCGTCGCGGGCTCGAGGTCGTCCGGAATGTTCTGCCCGTCCGCCACAAACGAAACCGGCCAGCCCCGCCGTGCGGATTCGCTGAGCAGCGCGCCGCACGTTTCGGTCTCGTCCATCCGCGTAAAAATGAGCTTGTGCGGCGAAAACATCTCGTAGCGATCGAGCGTGCGTCGGAGATCAGCGGGCTTCATCGACGCCGCAACCACTAGGTGCGTGTCGATCAGCGGGTGCGCCGCGAACAACCGGGCGAGCTCGCGCGCTTCCTCCCTCTCCGCGCTCCCGTAGCCCGGCGTGTCGATAAAGATGAAATCCTTGTGGGCGTACTCCTCGATCGCCTGCGCAAGCGCCGTCGGCGTCTCCACCGCCGCAAACCCAATACCCAGAATCGCGGCGAAGGTGCGTAATTGATCCGCCGCGGCAATGCGGCATACATCGATGGTGAGAATCTGCGCGGGCCTGCGCGCGGCCAGCCCGTAGCGCGCCGCGAGCTTCACAAGCGTGGTCGTTTTGCCCGCGCCCGGCGGCCCGATCAAGGCGACCACCGCGCGGTCTTCGCCCGGCGCCGCCCCCGGATCCGGGTTCGCCCGCCTCCTCCCGAGCGTCGCGTCCACTTCGAACAGATCCTCGAGAGGAGTTCCCTGCGCGGCGCGCTCGGCGAGCGCCGGTTCGAATTCCGCTTCGACCAGCCGCGCATAGATCCCCGCAGCCTCGCTGCCGTTTGCAGGAAGCAGGCGCGGGCGGCCGAGCGCGCGTCCGAAACGCTCGAGCTCGCGCCTGAGCCCGGCTACCTCCTCCGCGACTTCCTGCATCAGGCGCTCCTCCGCCGGGCGGTCCCCGGCCGGGGAGCACGCGGAGCTCGAAGACGAAGACCCTGCAGACAAAGACCCCGCGGACGAAGACCCTGCAGACAAAGACCCGGCGGACGAAGACGCTGTCTCGAGAGCCTGTCCCGAGCTTCGGGCGTTCGGTCGCGAACCCGCGAGCGCCCCTTCGCCTTCCGGGCTTTCGCGCTTTTCGTCGATCACACCGAAAACCACCTCGAATTCGCCGAGCGGACGCGTGTCGGGCGTCGAAGGGCGGGCGTTCACCAGCAGCGCGGTGTCGCCCAGTTCACGGCGCGCCCGTTCCATGGCCGCCTCTACCGTGCCCGAAAAATAACTTTTCAGCCTCATGCGCTCTCACAACCTTCGCCGTCCCATCCGTCGATGCTCCATCCGTCGCCATCCAAACCCTCGCTGTTCCATCCGTCGATGTTCAAACTCTCCTTGCTCAAACCGTTCCTGTTCCATCCGTCGATGTTCGAAGCTTTACTGCGCAAGCTCCGCGAGGGTCATTTCCCGGGGTTCATGGGCCCGGTGTTCATGGGCCCGTCGTTGAGTGCCCGATCTTCATTGGATGATGTTCATTGGATGACCCCGATCGAGACGACTCGCGTGCCTGCGGGAATCTCGTTGTGCGCAAGCGCCGCCAGATTCGGCAGCGTCCCCTCCACGATCTGGCGTAGGAAGAAACGCGCCGCCGAGCTCGTCAGCACCGCCATCGGCGTTTCCACCGCGCCCACCGCGCGCGTCACCCGCTCCATGATTTCGCGCAAGCGCTGCGGCGCCAGATTCAGATGGCTCGCATGCTCACCGTGCTCGACCGCGCCTTCGATCACATGCTCCAGCGCCTGGTCGAGAAAAAATGCCGCGACTTCCCCCGAGGCATTCAGATACGGTTTCACCAATGCCCTGCGCATTGCCTGCCGCACGTACTCCGTCAGCAGTACCGGATTTTTCGTCATCGCGGCCGCCTCGCTCAACGCTTCGGTGATGCTGCTCGCGTCGCGGATCGGGACGCGCTCGCGCAGCAGGTTCTGGAAGACTTTTTGCACTACCGCCAACGAAAGCAATTTCGGCACCAGATCTTCGATAACTCTGGGGTTCTCATCGGCTACGCGGTCCAGAATGTTCTTGGTATCTTGCCGCGAGAGGAGCTCATGCGCGTGCCGCCGGATCAGCTCAGCCAAATGCGTACCTAATACGCCCACCGGGTCTACTACCGTGAAGCCCTTGGCCCGTGCTTCGTCGGCTTTCTCCGCGGGAATCCACTGCGCCGGAATACCGAAGGCCGGCTCGCGCGTAGCGACCCCTTCCAAGGCCGGCGCGCCGCCCCCGGGAGTTGTCCCCACATGAATCGCGAGCTCGCAGTTAGCCGCAAGTTCGTAGCGGGCTATTTCGGCCCCACGGAGCAGCACTACGTATTCCCCGGCCTTCAGTTGCAGGTTGTCCGTTACCCGTACGGGAGGCACTACGAAGCCCGCCTCCGCCGCCATTTGCTTGCGGATGCCCGCGATGCGCCGCAGGAGCGGCGAGTTCTGCCCGCCCTCGACCAGCTTCACGAGACCCAGTCCCACTTCGAGCGCGAGCGGTTCCACTTTGAGAACCGAATCGAGACTTTCCTTGGCGCTCGCGGGCGGCGTCACGGGCGGCGAGGCGCGTTTGGCACCCTCGGCCTGCCGCAGGCGCCATCCGATAAATCCGACGCCTGAGCCGAGCAGCAGAAACGGCACCGTCGGCAGTCCCGGCAGCAGCGCCATCGTGATCAGCACGCCTCCGGCGAGCAGCAGCGGCTGCGAGTTGCTGAAAATCTGCCGGCGCATCTCCGTGCCGAGCTGATTGTCGGAGCTCGCGCGCGTCACAATCAGACCGCCGCAGACGGAAACCATCAGCGCGGGAATCACCGTCACCAGGCCGTCGCCGATGGTCAGGACCGTATAGGTCTGCAGCGCGCGCTGCAGATCCATATCGTGCTGGAATACGCCGATCAGAAATCCGGCGATGATGTTGATCGCGGTGATGATCAGGCTCGCCACCGCGTCGCGCTGGGTAAAGCGGGAGGCCCCGTCCATGGCCCCGTAAAATTCGGCTTCCGCGGCCAGCTGTTTGCGCCGCGCGCGGGCTTCGTTCTCGTCGATCAGCCCCGCGTTCAGGTCCGCGTCGATGGACATCTGCTTGCCGGGCAGGGCGTCCAGCGTGAAGCGCGCCGTCACCTCCGAGATGCGCACCGCGCCATGGTTGATCACCACGTATTGAATGGCGATCAGCACCAGGAAGATCACCACGCCGATCACGTAGTTGCCGCCCACCACGAAGTTCCCGAAGGCCTCAATCACCTGGCCCGCCGCGCGCGTGCCTGAATTGCCCTGCACCAGAATCAGGCGCGAAGAAGAGATGTTCAGCGCCAACCGGAACAAGGTCATCAGCAGGAGCGAGGTGGGAAATACGTTGAACTCCACAGGTTTCGTGATGTACATCGAAACCATCAGCACCACCACCGAGATCGTGATGTTCGTGCTGATCAGAAGGTCCAGCAGGAACGCCGGCATCGGCGCGATCATCGCCATCACGATGCCCAGAACCCCGAGCGGGACGGCCATGTCGGCCAAAGAACGCCCCGCCGGTTTCGACGCTGCCGGAGCAGGGGCCGCGGGCTCCGTGCGTCCCGTTTTCCCTCTGCGCGCGCCCGTTGGCCGCGCTCCTCCACCCCCCGGCTTTCCCACCCCCGACGGGGCCGCGGGCGCGATCTGAGGAGGAGACGCCATGGTGCGGAAATACCCTGCATTCAGCGCACCGGGGACGCCGCCTGCCCACCAGGATTATTCCCGCTTCATCTCCGTGTGGTGATAAGGCTGGGCTTCATTGGCGTGGCCGGGCTTCCTCTGCGTGACTGTCCCCTTGGCCAGCAACCAACTTACGCCCTCGTTCGTCCAATCAGACAGGAATAGGTAAGGAAGGAAGAAGTAATATGAGAACCACTGCGCGCGCGTTTACCGGGTTCATTTTTTCGGGCTTATTGTGCACGGCCTCCGTATGGGCCGCGCCCGCACCCTCGGGTCCCGCGCCGCTCGCGGAAACCGTTCGCAAAGCCTTGGTGACAATCCCGTTTCTTTCGGTGTTCGACGATTTGTCGTATCGCGTCGACAACGGCATCGTGACGCTATCGGGCGTCGTGACCCAGCCCGTTGTCAAGGACTATGCCCAACGCGCGGTCGAGCGCGTGCCGGGCGTGGTCGCCATTCAGGATCAGATCGAAGTTCTTCCGTTGTCGCCCTTTGATGATCAGATCCGGGCGCGCACGTTCCGCGCCTTGAACCGCACCTCTCCGCTCTACCGTTACTTTCTGGGCACCCAGCCGTCCATCCACATCGTGGTCAAGAACGGTCATGTGACCCTCGATGGCGTGGTGCGCACCGCCATGGATCGTCAGCTCGCCTACATGGCCGCCAATCAGGTGCCGGGCGTGTTCTCGGTGACCAACGACCTGCGCGTCGAAGTCCGTTAAGAATCTTCGGCGTCCCTTTTCGGGGTGGGATTTTTTATTCTCATTGAAAAAGGGGACAGACTACTCTGTCCCGTTCCGTAAATTTATGATTTCACGTTCGAGTTTGAGCGTGGACAGAGCGGTCTGTCCCCTTTTTCAACATCCTGTTAGGAGTCTTCGGCCGGCAGTCTTCAGTGAGCAGTCTTCAGCCAGACGTCATCTGCTAGAATCTGCGGCGTCTTTTTTTGGGCGTGGGATTTTAAATTCTCAGCGTGCCCCGGGCGGCTCGTTAGCCTTTCTCCGCGAGCCGCCTTTTTTTACGTGCTAACTCGCGTAGTGAACCAGGGAGTGGATTGCGTACTCCGGGAGCTTCGCCCGCCCCGACAAAAAATCCAGTTCCAGCACGAATCCGAGCCCCGCAACCTCCGCGCCGAGGCTCGCCACCAGATCCGCCGCCGCCCGCGCCGTTCCCCCGGTTGCCAGCACGTCGTCGACAATCAAGACCCTTTCGCCCGGCTTCGCCGCGTCCACATGGATCTCGAGAGCGTCGGTTCCGTACTCCAGCTGATACTCGATGCGCTTGCGCGCCGCCGGCAGCTTGCCCGGTTTGCGCACCGGAACAAACCCGGCGCCGAGCGCATAAGCGACGGCGGGCGCGAAGATGAATCCGCGGGCTTCGATTCCCGCCACTTTGTCGATCTTTTCGCCCGCGAAGCGCGAGCTCAGCCCGTCGATCACCGCCTTCAGCCCGAGGGGATCCTGCAACAACGTGGTGATGTCATAGAACAGGATGCCGGGCTTCGGGAAATCCGGCACCTCCCGCACAAGGCGCTGCAACGGGTTGACGATTTTAGCGGACGCGGTTTGATCCATAAGTTTGATCTATAACTTGTGTGCCGGTTCTTTCGTTCTTATACCGGCTTCTTCGAAAAATTTCCGGAAGGTCAGCGTCCCGCGCCGGCGGGCGTCTCCATCTCCTCCATGCACCGGCTGAAAGCCTGCATCTCGACCGTGCTGCCGATCGCGAGCGCCGTGCGCTGGTGGATCGTCTCCGGCTGGATATCGGTAATTCTCCGCACTCCATCGGTGGCCATGCCGCCGGCCTGCTCGGCGATGAATGCCAGCGGATTTGCTTCATACATCAAGCGCAGCTTGCCGTGCGTGTGCAGCGCCGTCGGAGGGTACAGGAATACGCCGCCCTTCAGCAGCGTGCGATGGAAATCCGCCACCAGCGACCCCACGTAGCGCGAGCTATATTCGCGCCCCAGCTCGCCCCCGCGGAGGCGGCGCAGATATTCGCGGTAGCCCGCCGGAAACGCGTCCGCATTGGCCTCGTTCACCGAATAATAAGAGCCCTGCTTCGGCATCTTCATATTTTCGAAAGCCAGCACGAACGCCCCTACGCTTGGATCGAGCGTGAACCCGAACACTCCCCGTCCGGCCGTGTATACGAAAATCGTGGAGGACCCGTACACCACATATCCGGCCGCCACCTGGCGGCTGCCCGGCTGCAGCACCGCGAGCGTCGGATCTTCCTCCGTGGTAGGCCGCCGGAAAATCGAAAAAATCGTTCCCACCGGCGCGTTCACGTCGATATTGGAGGACCCGTCGAGCGGATCGAAAACCACGATGTAGCGCCCGTCATGATCGCGATCGAACGTCACCGGCTCTTCGTTTTCCTCGGAAACCAGCATGGCGACCGCGTCCCGGCGTCCCAGGCAATGCAGCAGCATCTGATTCGCGTACACGTCCAGCTTCTGCTGCTCCTCGCCCTGCACGTTGGTCTCGCCCACCGCGCCTAATTGATCGCCCAGCCCCGCGCGCCGCACCTGAGCCTGAATCGCTTTGGTCGCGAGCGAGATTCCCGAAACCAGCGACGAGAAAATTCCCCGCGCTTCCGGAAATAACTCTTCCTGCTGCTGCAGCACGTGCTGCTGGATCGTCGTGATCATCGGAAATTTCAGCATCGCCCGCCTCCTGAAAAACTCCTGAAAAAAGACTCCCGAAAAAATCCCGTCTTCCGTACCGCGTGCCCGGAAGTCCGGTCGCGATCATTCGCCTCTAGCGAATGTGGAACCCCGAGCCTTCGAACAGCGCCGCTTCGATCACTGCGAAACCCGTAACCTCGCCGCCCCTCGGCCCGTTCCGCAGCCACCCCTCGAACTCATCCAGTTGCTCCGCCGTTCCACAGGCATGTACTTCCACCCGTCCATCGTCCAGGTTCCTCACCCATCCCCACACGTTCGTTCGTCGCGCCGCGCTCGCCGCAAAACTTCGGTATCCAACCCCTTGCACCCGGCCCATAACAAAGTATCGCCGGGCCGTGCGCGTCGCCATCCTCGGCCATTGTACTGCGTCCCGGGATAAACATTTCCGAGCGAATTGACCCGGTCCCATGCCTCGTCATTCCGAGCGAATTCGAGGAACCTGCTTTTTCTTCGCATGACGCCAACGCTGAACGGCAGGTCCCTCGACGGAGTTTACCCAGTTTTAACCCGCTCCAGAAGATGTTTGTTATGATTCGACCAAATGCGGGATTTCCCTCAGCCCCCGCCCGCGAAATTTTGCGCGGCGCATTTTTTCCCGTTCTTGCCGGTTGGATCATGAGAAGCGCAACCGCGCCCTTCTCGATTTCCCCGGGGCTCGCCCTGATCTTCGATCTCGACGGCGTCCTGGTCGACTCCATGCCGGTCCACGAGATCGCGTGGCGGAGCTACCTCGCCTCGCTCGGCATCCGCGACGAGGCCCTCCTCAGGCGTATGCACGGACGCCGCAACGACCAGATCGTTATGGACTTTTTGGGCCCGGCTGCCGATGAAGAGAGGGTGCGGGAGCATGGTTCGGCCAAGGAACGTTTGTACCGCGAGCTGATGCGCGACCGTCTCGAAAACCACATCGTTCCGGGCGTGCGTCCGTTTCTGGAACACGTTGCGAATACGCGTTTTGACATCGCGAATACGCCCCTGGGCGTTGCGAAAACGCCTCTCGGTGTTTGGAAAACGCCTCTCGGTGTCGCGAGCAACGCCGAGCGCCCCAACATCGATTTCGTGCTCGACGGCGCCGGCCTGCGTCCGTTTTTCGAGGTCATTGTCGACGGCTCTCAAGTCGAGCATCCCAAGCCCGCCCCGGACGTGTACCTGCTCGCCGCGCGCGAGCTCGCGATCGCGCCCTCCGATTGCATCGTTTTCGAGGATTCCCCGGTGGGCGTCGCCGCCGCCCGTGCCGCGGGAGCGCGCGTGGTCGGGCTGCTGACGCACGAGACCGCGCTTGCCGGAGTGGACTTCTCCGTTCCGGATTTCCGCGACCCGCGCCTCGGGCGCTGGCTCTCTTGCCAGAGACCGGCCTGACGCCGCGCAGCCTGAGATGAGCATGTTCGCACCCATCACGGAAAGTACGCCCGCCTGGCTCGCGGCTCTGCTTCTCGGTATGCTGGCGGCCTTGGGCGGTGCGCTCCTCGCGCGCGAACGCCACCGGCGCGCGGAGCGCGAAGCCAATCGGATTCTGAACGCGCTCAGTGAAAGCGTCACCGCCACGGCGTCCGCCCCGGAAATCGCCCAGAACCTCGCGGACCAGTTGCCCTCGGCCTCCGAGGCCTCGAGCGTGCGCCTCTATCTGCACAATCCCACAACCAAATCTCTCGAACTCGTGCCCACCCGCGAAGATCCCGACCCCATGGCGATCGTCGTCGAAGCCCCTCCCGAGGGCCTCGCCCAGGCGCTGGTCAAGTGCTTCACCACGCGTGCCACGGTTCATATTCCGGACGTGCGCCGCCATCCGCTCGTTAGCGCCGGATGGCAGCCGGGCGTGGCCCGCTCCGCCATGTTCGTACCTCTGCTCGCGCAGCACGATCGCCTCGGCGTCCTCGAGGTCGCGCGCCTCACGCGCATCGGATATTTTTCGAAGGAGGATCAGGCCGCCGTCCAGCATCTCTCGAATCAGGTCGCCTCTTCGCTGAAACTCCAGGAGCAGCGCTCCGTCCGCGAACAGCTCCAGCGCAGCGAAAAGCTCGCCGCTACCGCGCAGTTGATCTCCGCCGTCGCCGCCGAATTGAGCGAGCCTCTCGAGCAAATTCAATATCTGGCTGGGACGCTGCTCTCGATGATTGCCTCGAACGGCAACGCGAGGCGCGAAGACTCGGCGCAGCTCGATGCCGCACTCCTGGCCGAAACCCGCTTGATCGCCTCGGAATCGCGCCGCGCTTCGGAAATTCTGGCGCGCCTCGTGTCCTTCGCCCGTCCCGGCGGCGCCCTCGCGCAGGCCGTCGACGTCAGCGCCCTGGTCGCCGGATTAGTCCAGTTCCGCGAGCCCGGATGGAAAGCCCGCGGGCTGCGCGTGCAGAATCGTCTCGCGCCCGATCCGGCTTTCGCGGTCGCGGCGCGCGGGCAGCTGGAGCAGCTTTTTTTGAATCTGCTCGTCCACGCCGAACAATGCGCCTCGCATGCCCCCGCCCGCACTCTCTCGCTCGCCAGCAGCCGTCTTGGCGGCAGGATCATCGTCGAAATTCATTACACGAGCGACGCCCCTCGCGAATCGCTCCTCGAAGCGGGCGACGCTCTCGGCCTCGACGTCTGCCGCGGCATCGCCGCCGCCCATGGTGGAGAAATTCGCGTCGTCAGCCGCAGCTCCTGGGCGGGATTCGAAGTCGATCTCCCGCTCATGCCCGAAAGCCAGATGGCCACGCCCGCGGCGCACCCGGAAGCGGGGCAAGAACGAGCTCCGCAAGGAGCGATTCAAGGAAACCCGCAAGGAGCGATTCAAGCAAACCCGCAAGGAGCCGTTCAAGGAAACCCGCAAGGAGCGGTTCAAGGAAACCCGCAAGGAGCGGTTCAAGGAAACCCGCAAGGAGCGGTCGAAGGAGACTCATTGGCAGCGACTCGGGAAAACAAGTCAGGAGCAGTTCGACAACGCGCGATCCAAAACCCCGCGCCTCCCGAGCCCACCCATGGGGTATTTCCGGAAGCGGAAACTTCAGCGGCGATTCCCAGCGCGGCTCAACACAATCCGGCTCAACCCAGCGCAGCCCAACCCAGTCTTACTCAACCCGGCACTCCGAAAAATCCTCCGCGCGCCCTTCGACCTCTCACTCTCCTGCTCGTCGACTCCGACCTCGCCGCCCGCCGTCAGTTATTCGGAATGCTCGCCGTGCGCGGCCATCGCGTCATCCCCGTCCCCGCCGAACAGGCCGCCGATCTCGCCCCGCGCATGCGTTTCGACGCCATCTTCTGGGCCGTCCGCTCCTCCGGCCCCAAGTGGAGCGATCAGCAGGAGCGTATCCGCCCCACGGTTCCTTCCTTCGTGCTGCTCAGCGACGGCTTCGACCGCGACCTCGCACGAAGCCTCGAGGATAGCGGAGGCTTTCTCCTCGCCCGTCCCCTGCTCGCCGCCGATCTCGACCGTCTGCTTGAAGCGATCGACGCCCGTGCCGCCGCCCGCGCCCCGGCCTGATCTGATTTGAAATCGCTCCTTGTCCGGCGTGCGCGCGAACCCTGGCAGAATGCATTTACCGAGCCGCGACCGCGAGGGAGCGAACGTGCTCGCGCATTTGCGGGCATTTACCGAGCCGCGACGCGAGGGAGCGTTTTTTCAGCATCCTGCTAGGGCAATGACGAGTGCACCGCCGTCAGGTTGAGCATCGCATTGCCGTTGTATTCCTGCCCTAGAATGATGCACTGCCCGGTCGCGATTTGTCCGTTCATGCCGATGATCAGACTCCCGTGAAATACGCCGTCGGTGCCCGCCGGAAGCACCGTGGTCGACGGAAATAATCCGAGCGAATCGCCGGGCGTCCTGCCGATCACCAGATACCCTGCCGCGCCGCCGGGCGCGATCGATGGAATGGGCGCCGTCGCCACCGTATTTCCGTTTACGTCCTGCAACGTCGCCGTTCCCGTGATCGGGTTCGTGTTGTTTAGATTCGAAATCGAAATCGCATCGAACGGAGAGGTCACCGCGGCGCCGTTGTATACGTAGCGTACGGCGGGGGTTGCTCCCAGGTTGATGCCCGGGAAAATCGTGTATAGCGAGTCGGCCCTCTGCGCGGGCACCTGCGCCTCGAACGTCACCTGCGTTCCGTTCAGGAACTGGGTAACGATCGCGGGATTCGGAGTAATCGCAATGTCGCTGGAGTTGGGCGTCAGCGCGACCAACTGCAGGCTCATCATGTTCGGTACCGCGCCGGCGGGAGCGGCCGCGGTGCATGTCGGATCCCAGCACACTTTCAGCAATTCGGCCTGCGTGAGTTGGCCCGGACTTATGGGGCCGATCGCGTAGGGTGCTCCCGCGATGATGTCGGACAGGGTAACGATCACGGTCCCCGAAACCCCGGGTTGTCCGAACATGAATCCGAAATAGCCCGTGTAGGAGCTTCCCAGGCTCGAGGTGAGCGCCGTGATTTCGAAATCCACGGGGCCGCTCGCATTGGGCGGCACATAGATAGTGAGGATGCTGGCCGTCCCATCTCCTGCCGCGATCCAGCCGAGCGACGTTGAGAACGCGCAATTATTTCCCATCACGACATCCGGAGCGGGGCAGGTCGGTGCGGACAGCGCCGGAAGCGCGGCCGCCAAAAGAACCACAGCAGAAGATGCGTGCAGTTTCATGGGCCTCTCCTTGGGGAACAGGGTTTGGGAAAAATACTATAACAAGGCCCGAAAGCGAGTCAATGTTGCGGAAACCAGGAAGCAGCCATTACGCGGTCGACTCCCTCGGGTTGGCCGATTTCCCGCGACTTCTCAATCCCATCTCGGCTCTTCCGCCGAACCCCGACGCCGTCATCCGAGCGAAAGCCCGCGGCCGCCGTCATCCCGAGCGAAGCCGACGTGGATATCCCGAGCGAAAAGCCGACGTTGTCATCCCGAGCGAAAGCCGAGGGACCTGCTGTTTCTTGTGGGGCAAGCTTCAGCTTGCGGCGCGCTTCAGCGCGTCACATAAAGGTGACCCAGCCCCCTGCGTGAGCACGAGCTCACACAACATCCGCGGGGCTTCTGACTTTCCCCCACCAGTCATCCCGCGCCCGCTACGGGTAAACTCTGTCGAGGTACCTGCTGTTTGCCTTTCACCCCAAGTCCCCCTGCGTGTCATCCCGAGCGAAAGCCGAGGGACCTGCTTTTAACGATCTGAAGTGCGGTCACTGCCCGGTGGCCGCCTCCATACGGATCTCCCTCAATCACTTCGCGCATGCATTTCACCGTCGACACGCACTTCACCCCTTATCTTCTAAGCAAGGAGTTGACGCGCTCTGTCATCGGAGGGCTCAACCGGCCAAGTACGGTTTTCTAGATAAACCGGGGCGGGCCTTTGCGCGATGAACGTTGCTGGTACACGTCCAGCCCCGGCCCCGCGGGTTATCGACGGCCTCGCTTCGTTCGAGTAAAACACGGACTCTCAGCCGAGAGAGATATCAAACGGCACGTGGGGCGCCCCCGCAATTCGTGTTTCTATTTGCTGAAGTGTACCTATGCATTGGCCTGCCGGTGCATCGCGACCGTGGGGATCTCCCCGCTGCCGCTTGCTGAGCCTTCCGAATCCCGCTTCGTCTCCGATCAGGTTTTTACCCTATCGGTTTTCCTCTAAGTTGACGATAAATAAGCATGCTCCGTGCAATTTTGATAAGTCCCGATCCGCTGCTCAATCAAGAACTGACGAGCGCCCTCGCCCAGTTTCCGGATGTGGAAGTGGTGCGGATTTTCTCCGACTACCCGGTCCTCGATGAGCTGCTGCGAACCCTCCGCGTCCGCAAACCCGACTTTATGTTCTTCTCGGTCGGAACGCTTTCTCAGCTGGAGGACCTCGCGGCTCAACTGGATGAGCTCATGCCCAATTTTCCCATCGTCGCGATCGGCCGCAATCTGCAGCCCGGCGAGCTGCCGAAGCTCATGCACCTCGGCATCCGCGAGTATCTGAGCTCGCCCATCGAACATGCCCGCGTCGGCGAAGTCCTTGATTCCATCCAGCGCCAGATCCACAAACATCCGCTGCGGCTCGCGGGGCTCGGCGATCTCTATTCGTTCCTGCCCGCGAAACCCGGCGTGGGCTGCTCCACGCTCGCCGTCAGCACCAGTTGCGCGCTTGCCGACGATCTCGGCGCCCGCACTCTGTTGATCGATTGCGATTTTGCCGCCGGCCCCATCCGGTTTCTTCTCAAGATGGGAAACACTTCCTCGCTGCGCGATGCTCTCGCGCACGCCCCCAATCTGGACGAAGACATCTGGTCCCACATGATCGGCAAATGGGATAAGCTCGCGGTGCTGCACGTAGGCGACCTCCTGCCGCCCCCGGTGACCGATCTGCTCAGCTTGCAATCCGTTCTCTCCATCGCCCGCGCGCAGTACGAAGTCATCTGCGCGGACCTTCCGAGCAACCTCGACGACTTCACGGTTTCCGTGATGCGCGAGTCGCGCCGGATTTTCGTGGTGACCACGCCCGAAGTCGTCCCGCTCCACTTCGCCGCCGAGCGAGTGCGTTCTCTCAAAAAACTGGGTCTCGACGAACGGGTCGGTCTCCTGCTGAACCGCAAGACCGGACACAGAGGCGGAGTGGATGAAAAGGAAGTGGCCCGCCTTGTCGGCATGCCCGTCGAGATTACCTTTTCGAACGACTATGAAGGCGTCGGCGAGTCCATCCTCAAGGCCGGACCGGTCGCGCGCGAGTCGCCCCTGGGGCAGAGCATTTTGAATCTCGCGCAATCGCTCGCGCCCCATCTGCGCCCCAAGGAAACCGCCAAGCAGCGTAAGTTCCTGGAGTTTTTCCACGTCGCCCGCGCCGAAGAGCCTCACGAAGTGTGGAGCGACTGAGCTACAGGCCCCGGCGCAGTTGAGGCAGAAACGTCTAAGCGCCAGCGCCATGGCATTTGATATGGTGTGCGCATGGCTGCTAGCTTGCTGACCGTCGCATTGTTTTTGTGGGCGTCCGCCGTAGCCCTTCTATCAAGCGACAATCAGTGGGCCAAGGATCACGCCTTTCTGATCCCGTGGCTATGGGCCGCTGGTTCGCTGGCTCTCCTGTTCTCGATCCTGACTTCCAGGTGGTTTAAGAGCGTCTACCTGCGCTTCAATGGCTCTGAAGAGCCGGTTAGGGAAAAGCCGATGACCAGCCAGATACGAGGACGGGAAAACCAGGGCGCTATCGCTCACGGCTCAACGACGGCCTACGCCGCCGGGAGAGACATTAACCTAACTCAGCAGAGAGACGAATTGGAGGTTGCCGCGCCGCAAATTGTGCTCGGGCACAGTTTAGCGACGCCAGGCCGAGGCTTCTACGTAATCAGTAGAGGTTCTTCTGACGCCATAGGCGTACGCTTAATCCCAGTTCAGAGCACGAACTACACCCTGACCTCGGACACGATTCAACATCTACAACATGACTTAACGTTCAAAACCGCGCTGGTCGTCCACATTGAACACCGCGATAATGGCCGACGGACGCATGGTGAGGATGCATCGAACGAATTTGCACTAGATATGTGGACGGCCGAGTTTCCAGGGCCGAAGTCCGACCCGGGGGACATATCTTCGGTTGCCGCGATGCTCAGCGAAGTTGCAGGCCATATGAATACGAAACAGATCGTTCTTGGTCCAATCCGTGTCGAATACTCCGACTTAAGGGGAAGGCGATTTGAGAGTTCCGCTGACGTGGCCTGGAATCCTCTCGGAAAAACCGAGGAGGTCAGGCCCGGACCAGTTCTGCCGGTTAATCCGCCGAAGCAATAAGCGATCAGTATGCTCCGGCGACCAAGCGCGGCGGGGATCGGCGGGCGCAGTCAAGCAGTGGGCATCTCAGGTAGTGGTCAAGTTTAAAATTTAGTGTCGCATCGCATATACGACATTTCCCGCAACAATGAGCGCAAGACCAATCCAGAAAACAGGACGCCGAAAAATTTGCGTCCAAGTTAGGTCGTTAGACCATACCAAACGCAGGATCAGTATGCACGCGAGCCAGAAGAATGGCCCCGCAACAAAATCCACTGCGCTGGTAAATATCGAGATGACGCCTAGGATAAGAACGCCGCCACAGACGAAGGTCAAGTAGATACGAGGGAACTTCCAAAACTCCCAAGAGCGGCGCGGTGAATCAGTCATCACGCCGCTCTCTCTAACGCCCGTTCGTCGGCTTCCAGCATAGCGACCAAATCGTTCACTTCCCATTGCCGATCCGTGACGCCAGCGGGCCTTCGCGCAAGATCTTGCGAAAGATTTATTTCGCCGCGAGCTGCCGTAACACGTACGGAAGGATTCCGCCGTTGCGATAGTAATCGGCTTCCACAGGCGTATCCACCCGAACCTGCACCTCGAACGATTTGCAGGTGCCGTCATGCACCGCCGTGACCTTCGCGCGCGTCTTGCCCGCCGAATTCACCGCCGCGGGGATGCCCTCGATCAGGTACGATTCCTGTCCCGTCAGGCCGAGCGACTCGCGCGTCTGTCCGTCGACGAACTGCAGCGGCAGCACGCCCATCCCAACCAGGTTCGCGCGATGAATCCGCTCGAAGCTTTCCGCGATCACCGCTTTGGCCCCCAGCAGCAGCGTGCCCTTGGCGGCCCAATCGCGCGAGGACCCCGTCCCGTATTCCTTGCCCGCGATCACCAGGAGCCCCGTGCCTTCTTTTTGATACCGCACCGAGGCATCGTAAATCGACATCTGCTCGCCCGAAGGCACGTAGCGCGTCCACCCGCCTTCGGTGCCCGGCGCCATCTGATTGCGCAGGCGGATGTTGGCGAAAGTCCCGCGCACCATCACCTCATGATTGCCGCGGCGCGCTCCGTAGGAGTTGAAATCCACGGGCTTCACACCCTGCGCCATTAAGTACGAAGCGGCCGGGGAATCCTTGGCGATATTGCCGGCCGGCGAAATATGATCGGTGGTCACCGAATCGCCGAGCAGCGCAAGCACCCGCAATCCAGCGAAATCCTTCACGAACGTCGCCGGATCCGCCATGTCGTCGAAGTACGGAGCTTTCTTGATGTACGTCGACGAATCGTCCCACGCGTACAAGTCGCCCAGCGGAACCTTGATCGCGTTCCACTGCGCGTCGCCGTGGAACACTTCCGAATATTGCTTCTGGAACATCTCCCGGCGCACGCTCTTTTTCACCACCGTCTGGATCTCTTCATCCGACGGCCACACGTCGCGCAGATACACATCCTCGCCCGCGTCGTTTTGGCCCAGCGGTTCGCGCGTCAGATCCATATCGACGCGCCCGGCGAGCGCATACGCCACCACCAGCGGCGGCGAGGCCAGATAATTCGCCTTCACCAGCGGATTCACGCGGCCTTCGAAATTGCGATTGCCCGAGAGCACCGCCGCCACCGTCAGCTTCCCTGAGTTCACCCCCGCCGCGACTTCCTCGGGCAGGGGACCGCTGTTGCCGATGCACGTGGTGCAGCCGAAACCCGCCAGATGGAACTTCAGCGTTTCGAGCGGCTCGAGCAGTCCCGCGTCGATCAGATAATCCATCACCACTTTCGATCCCGGCGCGAGGCTGGTCTTCACCCACGGCTTCGCGCGCAGACCTTTTGCCACGGCCTTTTTCGCCAGCAGCCCGGCGGCGATCAGCACCGATGGATTCGACGTATTCGTGCAGCTGGTAATCGCGGCGATCACCACGCTGCCGTCCTGAAGCTGGACCTTGTGGCCGTCGCTCACCTCCTTGGGCGCGGAGATCTCCACGCTCTTCGGCGCGGCGCCCAGGCCGTCCAGGAAATTCTTTTTCACGTCCGGAAGGTTGATGCGATCCTGCGGGCGCTTGGGGCCGGCCATCGAAGGAACCACGCTCGCCAGATCGAGCCCCAGCGTGTCGCTGTAAACCGGCTCGGGAGCTCCCTTCAACCGGAACAATCCCTGCTCGCGCGCGTAGGCTTCCACCAGCGCGACCTGCGCCTCCGCGCGGTTGGTCATGCGCAGATACTCGAGCGCCTGATGGTCGATCGGAAACACGCCGATCGTCGCGCCGTATTCCGGCGCCATGTTCGCGATTGTCGCGCGATCCGCCAGGCTCAGATGATCCAGTCCGTCTCCATAGAACTCGACGAACTTTCCCACCACGCCCTTCTTGCGCAGCATCTGCGTGACCATCAGCACCAGGTCCGTGGCCGTCGCGCCCTCCGGGAGCTTCCCGCTCAGCTTGAAGCCGATCACCTCCGGCAGCAGCATGGTCGCGGGCTGTCCCAGCATGCAGGCCTCGGCCTCGATCCCGCCGACGCCCCAGCCCACCACGCCCAGCCCGTTGATCATCGTGGTGTGCGAATCCGTGCCCACCACCGTATCCGGATACGCCTGTCCCTCCGGACGTCATCACCACCGGAGCCAGATATTCCAGGTTCACCTGATGCACGATGCCCGTATCCGGCGGCACCGCGCGGAAATTCCGGAACGCCGATTGTCCCCACCGCAGAAACGAGTAGCGCTCCTGGTTGCGCTCAAACTCGAGCAAGGCGTTAAATTGAAACGCGTCCTTCGATCCGTAACGATCCACCTGCACGGAGTGATCGATCACCAGATCCACCGGCACCAGCGGATTGGCCTTCTTCGGATCCGCGCCCAGCTTCGCCAGCGCGTCCCGCATGGCCGCGAGATCCACCACGCACGGCACCCCCGTGAAATCCTGCAGCACCACGCGAGCCGGCCTGAAATTGATCTCCGTCGGCGCGGCCTTCACGTCCCACCGGGCGACGTACTCGATATCGGCGCGCTTCACCGTCGTGCCGTCTTCGAAACGCAGCAGGTTCTCGAGCAGAATTTTGATGGAAAACGGAATCCGCTTCAAATCGAAGCCCGCTTTTTCGAGCGCCGAGAGACGGAAAATCTTGTAGGTTTGGCCGCCTGCCGTTAGCTCGCCCGCGGCGCCAAAGGAATTCTGAATGGTCATGAGGGTTGGCTTTTATTCTAGCAACCCGATTGCCCCGCTGGTCAGGAGAAAAGCCCGGCAAATGGCGCATGGCCCGGTCTGAAAATATAGTTCGAAATGCACCCTACGGAACCGGCGCGGCCGAAGATCAACCTGACGGAAATCCGAGCTGAGCAGGGTGTTGAAAAAGGCCATGATGCTACCGCTCCCTCGCGGTCGCGGCTCGGTAGATGCTTGCAAACACGCTCGCATGTTTCTGAGCCGCGCGCGCCAGCAAGCGGATTTGGGCCTTTCTTCAGCGCCCTGTTAGGGCTTCGGCGCGGCAGCCGGGGCCGTACCAGCGGGCTTCGGAGCGGCCGGCCTCGGAGCAGCGGCCGCCGCGGGAGCTGCTGGAGCCGCGGAACCCGCGAGAGGATTAGCCTTGTCGTACAGGTCGATAATGTCCTTCGTGATGTCGACGGTGTTCGAGGCGTACAACACCGGAGTGTTCTGGCTGCTCACGTCGAGAATGACGGAGAACCCTTTCTCCTGGGCGTATTTGTCGATCACCTGCATCATCTTCTGTCCCAGTTGCTGCAGCACTTTCTGTTGTTCGTGCTCGAGCTCGGCCTGCGCGTCTTCCACCTGACGATTGAAGCTCTTGGTCTTCTGGTCGATGTTCCGCGTCAGGTCTTCCTTGGCGCTATCGGAGAGCGTGTTGCCGCCCTTCTGCAGGCGCTCCTGCAGGTCCCGGATCTCGGCCTGTTTGGCGTCCAGCTCCTTCTTGCGCGGAGCCATGCGGTCCTCGAGCTCTTTCGCGGCCTTCTGGCCGTCTCTCGTGGCCACGAGCGCGCTCTGCACCTGAATGACGCCGACCTTGTTTGGGCCGGCAGTCTGCGCGGCGGCCATGCTGCTCAACGCTACGGCGGCCAATGCCACGGCGATTAAATTCTGTTTCACGGCGAACTCCTGATTCCTTATTTTCTTCAAGCTTATCATGTGTCCTGAGCCAGCTCCGCGCGGCCCGCGGTCCTCGAACAGGCCGGCCTTCACTCGGCGTGCCGTCCTCGAACGGCACCATCCACGCTGCGTGCGGCGTACGCGCGCTGTTCCCTAGAATGTCCTGCCCACCGAGAACCGGAACAGCGACCGCCTCTCGGAATACGGATACAGCGTGCCGACGGTCGCGAGCGCATTGACGAACGATGCCTGGTTCGGGAAGAAACTGCGGTCGGTCAGAATCGGCGCCTGGATGTTTTGCTCGTCCACCCAGGGATTATAGGCCCAATACACGCGGAACGGCGCGTTGACCACGGGCATCAAGATCTGCAGCTCCAGGCCCGTCGAGCCCCGGATCTTCTGCGTCCCCGGCGCGACGATCGCATTCGGAGCGAAGTTCGCTTCCGGATATTCTCCGTTCAACTGCGTGATGCGCGACGGATTCAGATTGAGCTGGCTCGTGTCGAGGAGCCGGTTCATGCCGGCGTCGAAAAAGTAGGCCAGCGTCACCGGACCGAAAATCGGAATGCGGTACTCGAAGTTCGCCACCACCGCCGTGTCGCCGCCGGGCGTCACCAGCTGATACGACGGGATCGACGCCGTGGCGTTGACCAGATACGGATTGCCGTTGGGGTCGAGCACCTTCTGCTGGCGCGGGCTGCCGTCGTTGTTCAGCAGATTGACCGCGCCCTCGATCGGCACGAAGGCGATCGGGCTGATGCCCCAGATGTTGAAGCCGCGCACGTCGTTCTCGCCGCCCATGAAGAAGCGGTCGAAGGGCGGCGCCGTCTTGCCGCCGTAGCCGGTCACGTGCTTGGCCAAGAGATGCAGGCCGATGACGTGCTTGGCGTTGATGGGACTCTTATGGAAATACTTGGCGTCGATCACCGGCTCGATCTCGTTCACCGTTCCGCCCAGCACGCTGCCCGCGAACTTCAGCGAGACGGAGAGCGATTTGCCGGCCGTCGGCGTAGATGGGATGATTCACCGTGTTGTACGTGAAGCTCGGCGTGAGGCTCGAGGTCTTGATGCCGTCGAGCACGTTGGGCCCGTTGATGCGCAGGAAGTTCAGGTAGGTGTAGTAGGCCGTGGCCGCGTTGGTCAGCGTGTCGACGTTCTGATCGGTGAATCCGTAGGCGATTCCCAAACGCGCAAAGCTGCGCCGCAGCGGATAGTTGGCGAACACCGTGAAGCCGCGCGAGTTCGACACGTAGTTCAGCAGGTTCTGCTGGCCGAGTTGCTGGTAGAGCGAGGTCAGGTTGGTTCCCGCGAGAATCGAGGCCTGGCGCGCCTGGTTATAGTCGTAGCGCTGCATGAACACCGTGAAGCCGGCCTGCAGCGGCATGTCGAACAGGTAGGGCTCCGTGAAGCCCAGCGTCACGTCGCGCTGCACGGTGCCGAGCGTGGCGTTCAGGCTGAGCGTTTCTCCCAGGCCCAGAAGGTTGTTGGTCGCATAGCCGAAACCCAGGAAGCTGCCGGCGATGCCCGATACGCCGCCGTTCAACTGCATCGTGTTTTTGCCGCGCTCCTTCACCTTCAGGGTGATGTCCACGGTGTCGGTCTTGGTGTCGCGCTTGATATCGGCGGCGTCGGCCTCCTTCAGCGCTTCGAAATAGCCGAGCTGATTCAGCCGCAGAATGCTCAGCTCCCACAGGCGCGTGTTGAACACATCGCCCTCGTCCACCAGCAACTGGCGGCGGATCACTTTATCGCGCGTGGTCGTATTTCCCGTGAAGTCGATGCGCCGCACGAAGAACTGCTTGCCTTCGTCGAAGTTCAGCGTCAAATCGATCTTATCGGTGCCGGGCTCGGGCTCGATGTTGGGCTCGGCGACGAAATCGATGTAGCCGAACTGGCCGTACAATTTGCGCAGATCCTCGAACCCCTTGCGGAGTTTCGCGGTGGAGAAAACGTCGCCCTGCTGCATCTGGAACACCGGGCGCATCAGCGTTTCCGGCGTGCGGAACAACTTCACGCCCACAAACGTGATGTTGTTCAGGTGATACAGGCGCCCTTCATCGATGGTGATTTCGATGTTGGCGTCCTTGCCGGGCTTGTTGGGCTTGATCAGCGGCAGCTTGAATTTGCCGCCGCCCACGTCGACGATCTCCACCTTATGATCGGTCGTGCGCGCGTTGAAATATCCGTTATCGCGGTAGAACAGCTCCACGCGCTCCATGTCCTCCTCGAGCTTGGTCGAATCGTAGGACTTCGAGAAAATGTTTTCGAAAAAGATGGAGTACGGAATGCCGATGGGGTGCAGGTTCTTCATCGCGCGCCGGATCACCAGCGGCGCTGAAGACCTTGTTGCCCTCGAAGGTAATCGTCCCCACCTTCACCTTCGGCCCTTCGTTCACCTTGAAGACCACTTCGAGCGAGGACGGGGGCACCTGATGCAGTTCCGGGTCCACGGTGGCGAACTGGCGCCCGCGCTCAGCCAGATACTCCTGCAGCACGTTCTTGGCGCGCTGGATCTTGTTGGGATCGTATTGCGACTCGACCGACAAGCCCACCTTGCGTTCCTTGAAGCGATCGAGAATTTCGGACGTGCTCACCGACTTGTTGCCGTCGTATTTAATCGAGCGGATCACGCGCCGTTCCACCATCACGAAGCGGATGATCCATCCGGTTTTGCCCTGCTCGCGCTCCATGCGGATATCGTCGAAGCGCCCCGTGTTCCACAGCGCCATGAAATCGCGGTGCAGGGAGTCGGGATCGTATTTGTCGCCGCGTTTGCTGAAAATCATGGCCCGCAGCGTGTCCGCCGGAACTCTGCGGACGCCCCGGAATTCGATGTTTTCGATGACGTCTTCAAATCCAAGCGAAGGCGCCTCGGTCGGCTTCACGGTTTCAATCGCCGGCGAGGGAGGCGGACGATTCGGCGTTTGCGGCTGCGCCGATTGCGGGATGGTCTCGAAGGGATTCGCTTTGGGTGGTTGCGGGGCGGGCGCGGGCGGATTTTGAGGGGCCTGATTTTGCGCGATCAGCGAATCGTTCTCTGCAGCCCGGTGTTCTGCCGCCGGCGGAGAACTCGCCGCGGCCGCAGAGGACTCCGCGCCGGGAACGGACCCAGCGGCGGGCACGGTCTGCTGCCCCCGCGCATCCATGGCGCATACCACGACGCAGAGCAGGCACAATCCCATCCACTCACGCAGGCCAAGCAGCCTGGCAAACCTCATTCGAATCCGGATTCCTTTCTAACGTCGCGCCTTCCAACAGACGCTTCCTCGCTGGCGCCGGTTTCAGGGAACCTCCCGCCCCACCCCCGTTCCCCGCCATTTCATGCAATGACGTTTAGGGGGCCATTCCGCCGAAACCGCACCACGGGTTGAACCCGTTATTCTACCGCACGTCAGGGGAGAAAGTTTTCGTCAGCCCGCGCGTTCCGCGGTTTATGAGATCCAGCGTATGAGATCCAGTTTTTGAAATGCGGGGTATCGGTTTTTCCAAAGCTCGGGTATTTCCATAGCTCCGGCATTTTCAAACGTGCTTTCGACGAGTGCGTGAACACGCCACGCGATTTAGGCGTCGCCGTCGTTCTCCTCATCGTCCAGCGGGAGGTCTTCCTCGCCTTCGCCTCCACGCTCCTTGGGCGTGTAGTAGGAGTGATAATACGTGTACTTGCTGTACAGCTCGCCGCGCCGCGCCCCATTGACCACGATCCCGAGCACGTTGTTGTTGCACAGGGACTGCATGGCGCGCGTGACCGAATCGATGGTCGTGTGTCCGATGCGCACCACGAGCAGCGTCCCGTGGCACAGCGTCGACAGAAGACTCGCGTCGGCGGCGAACAGCAGGGGAGGGCTGTCCAGAATCATCCAGTTGAAAAGCTGCGGCATCCGGTCGATCAGTTGTTTTACTTCGCGCAGATTCAGCAGCTCGAGCGGATTGATCACGGCCTCGCCCGCCGGCATCAGATAGAGATTCGTTCCCGCCACGCGCCGCAGGGCCTGATGCAGCGGAATTTTTCCCAACAAATAATCCGTGATCCCCGGCGTGCGGTCGATCCCGAATAAAGTGTGCACGATGGGCCGGCGAAAATCGAAATCCGCGAGCAGCGTCATGTTGCCCGCCAGATGCGCCTGCGCGAGCGCCAGATTCGCGGCCGTCAGCGACTTGCCCTCGGCCGGAGAAGCGCTGGTCACCACCACCGAGTGAATCGGCTGCAGGCTCTTCATGTGATTCAGCCGGGTCCGCAGCATGCGGAACTCTTCCATGGGCGCCTCATGCGGGCGCGTCACGTCGATCAGCAGCGAATCGGTAGCCACCCGGAAGGGCACTTCCTGGACCTGATCGAGCAGATTCTTGACGTCCGCTTCGCCGACGGCGACCGCGGCTCCGGCGCCCGTATCCCCGGGATTCGGCCGGGGCGCGGGCGGGGTCACCGCTCCGCTCTGCTCCGCGCGCCGTAGCGCATCGTGGACTCGACTCATGCAGCTTCCTCCGGCTGAATTGGGGCGACGGAAAGCGCCAAATTCAAGCTCTCGTCACGTAATAATAAACCACCGATCCCGACATTACGACCGCGGCCGCCAGACACGCCGTGGTCCACCCGAGCCATCCGAGACGCCGCCGGCGGCGCACCACGAAGTCGTTCTCCAGCAGCGGTACGCTGCCCAGAATTCCCAGCTTGGTGTAGGCCCGCACGTCCTTCAGATTCTTGAGCGAAGTGTCCTTCATCTCGCGCGCCGCGGCGATCACCAGGCCCAGCATCAGACCGAGCCCCGCGCCCACCGTAATCACGATCGGGCGCTTCGGTTCGGCGGGCGTGGTCGGGAGCGAAGCCGGGATCGAGCAGCTCGAGCGTCTCGCCCTGCTTGCGGCCTTCCATCTCCTGCGCGATCTGCGCGTGATCCAGCTTCCCGGTGAGATCGACCACTTTCTCCTTGGCCAGATCGCGATCGCGCAGCATGTCGGCATACTGTTTTTCGCCGAGCGGCACGGTTTCAATGCGACCCTGGTAGTTGCGCACCGCATCGGCCACACGCTTCATCTCTTTTTGCGCGGTCTGAATTTCCAGATCCTTGGCTTCCAGGCTCGCCTGCATGCGGCGGATATTCGCGTCCATGTCGCGTGCTTCGCGCTGCGCGGCCGGCGGCAGCGTTTTCGCGACCGGCGCCTCGGGGGCCGCCGGAGCCTGCGCGGCCTGCGCTTCCTCCGCCTCCATTTCATCGCGCCGTTTGCGCGCGCTTGCCAGACGCACCACCGCCGCCTGCACGTCCGGATACGTGTCCTTGTAATGCTGGCGAAGCAGGTTCAGATCCTTTTCAAGGCCCTGAATCTCGCGGTCCTGATCGGCCAGACGGGAGTTCCTCTGCGCCTGCACCACCGCGGCTGCCGACGCCGGGCCGCTCGAATCCTTGGTCAAACCCGCTAACTGATCTTTCATGATCCGCAGGTTCGATTCGATCTGCAGCTTGTCCTGCTGCGCGCGGCTGACCTGCGAATCGAGATAGCTCACCTGCGCCTGCAGCGCCGTCAGCGACCGCATGTTGGCGTCCATCTGATCCGGCAGCCGCCCGTTGTTCTGCATGCGGAACGCCGCCACTTTGTTTTCCGCCGCGTCCAGTTCCTTCTTTGCGGAATCGAGCTCATCGCGAATGAACGTGGTGGTCTGAAACGTCGCGTTCGAACGGTTGCGGATGTTTTCGTCGATGAAGCGGCTCACCACGTCCTGCACCACGCGCTGCGCGAGGAACCGGTTTTCGTAGGAGAAGCGCACCGCGAACGCCGGAACCCTTTCTCCACCGCTGCCGCCGGCCGTGCCGGAGACCACCGGCAGAATCTCAATCTTCTTCTTCATCAATTCGATGACGTCCTCGATCGGCATGCGGCTGCGCTCGCGCGGATAGAGGGCGAAGGTGTTGATGATGGTGGTGAGCGTCGTGCGGCTCAGAATGGTCTGCGCCATGGAATTGATTCGGTCGCTCATCTGCTGATTGATCGCCGACTGCACCATGGTGAGCGGGCACCTGCTGCGGCACGATCTTGACCACCGCTTCTGAAATGTAACTGTCCGGCCAGATGTAGACGCCCACCACGCTCGCCACCAGCGTGAACAGAAAGGGCCCGAAAATCCAGCCTTTATGGCGGCGCGCCAGGTCGATGTAATCTTCTACGTCCAGCGCGCGGCGCGGGACGCTATAGCCGTCGCTCTGCTGCATGCCTTGCCTCCGTGGTCGGAAAAAATCGGCTCATCCAAACAAACCGGGCCCTGGCCCGCATACTCCTGCGCATCGCAAGCCAACGCTACGGGACGATGATGGTATCGCCGTTCTCCAGAAATATGTTCTGCTCCGGATTCTTCCCCTTCAGCATATCGGAATAGTTGAAGCGGATTCGCTCGGCGCCGCGGATGATCACGATCTTCTTTTTGTTGGCGAAGTCCCGGAACCCGCCGGCGTTCGACAACGCGTCGAAGATGCGCGTCGGAAGCAACGAGCGGAAACTCGCCCGGATGGATTCACCTGGCCGGTGATGAAAAACTTCTTGCTGTTCACCTGCGTAATGGTCACGCTGACGTCGGGCGCGTTGATGAAATCGGAAAGCGCCTGCTTCAACTGCTCTCCCAGCCGCTCCGGCGTCAGACCGGCGGCTTGCACGTCGCCCACCAGCGGAATGGTGATTTTTCCGTCCGGCCGCACGATGAAGGAGCCGGTGAAATCCATCTCGCGCCACACCCGCACGTAGAGGACATCCTCCGGACCAATCACATAGACGCGCGGGTCCACACCCGCCGAAGTCGTTTCCGCGGTCGCATTGGGCAGCGCCTTGGGCGCTTCGTTTTTGACCGGGGCGGGCGGCAGCGCGTTGCGATCGTTACGATCCTGCGCCGCCAACGGCACACTCACGATACCCAGTATCAGGAGTACGCTTTTCAGTACCACGTGTCGCTGGCTCCTTCCGATGCTTTCGATCCCTGTGAATCGATGCAACTTCCGAATTATATCATCTGTGTCCGGCACGATTCCCTCCCACCTTAATCGGTAACTTCCTTTACTTCCATTACGTCCGCGGCTTTACTTCCGTTTCGTCCGGGACCTTACCCTCAGTGCGACAATAATTTGCAGATCTTCTAGAAGGCAAAGAAGTACCGGTTCCGGAGAGGCCAAAATCCGGGCCCGGTAGTAATAAGGCCCACCCCTCTAAAAGGAGACCGAATGAATTATTTTCTGGCGAAAACCGACCCCGAAACCTACTCGATCGACGACCTGGAGCGCGAAAAAAGAACCTCCTGGGATGGCGTCACCAACCCGCAGGCGGTGCGCGCCATCCGGGAAATGAAACCCGGCGATCGCGTCTTCCTATATCACAGCGGCGGGAACTCGGCCGTGGTGGGTCTTGCAACGGTGCGCTCGGAAGCTCGAACCGACCCTAAAAATCCGAAATCGGCGGTGGTCGACCTGGAGTTCACCGAGCGTCTGGAACCCCCGACGACGCTGGCCGAAATCAAACAATCCGGGAAATTCGAGGATTGGGCGCTGGTCCGCCAGGGCCGTTTGTCGACCATGCCCGCGCCCGAAAAGTTCGTCGCGTGGATGAGGGCGCGGTATCCGAAAGCAAAGATTTGAAGCGTACGAGGCATCCGAAGGCGAAAATCTAGCGGCGTGCCGCATAGAGAATATTAGTAATCGATTCGTGGCGCACGCACTCTTGCGTGCCGCGTCGGCACTCTGCCGACGCCTATGCGGGCGCAGGCGAAGTGTCGAGACGAGTCTCGACACGGCACACAAGAGTGCGTGCGCCACAGCGACTACCGCGTCCTGTTTCTCCGCATCGATGAACACGCTGTCGAGGTTCTGCGCGTCCGCCATCGCAGCGAGGCCTATAAGTGAGCCGCTATCGAATCGGGAAATGTTCGGTCTGTCACCGGGTTCGACCTGGAGGAAGCGGTCGTTGTCCCGGTTTCCTTTGCCGGTTTCCTGTCCCGGTTTCCTAATCGGCCGGCAAACGTAGTCCGATGCGGTACTGATTGTTGGACCATTCGATGCAGTACCGCACCTCGGCTAGCTCAAAACTGTCTTTCACCCGAAGCTGCACGATCGATCCCGGCAGCAAAGGACGGCGGCTTACGATGCCCATGCCGCTCTTTGATACATCGACGATCGTAACCTTCTCCCGCGTCAAGGAAAGCGGACTGAGTTCTCGTAGGGTGGCCGCGTCCCCAGTTTCGAACCGCGGCTCGACCCGACGATTGCCCGTGTCCGGTTGGCTAAATACCATCGCCAGCCCAATGGAGTTGGAAAGGCGCTCACGACAGGATTCGCATTGACCCAAGTGGAACTCGAGGCTGGAAGCACGTCCCGGCTCCAATCGGCCTTTCACGTATAGTTCGAGGTCATCGTCGTGGGCGTGGATAGTCCGATCGAGGTCATTTGGATCGCTATGAGGTTCGATTTTTGGTGCAAAAGTCTCGGCGCCGAATAGCGCTATGTCGGTTATATCATCACCTATGCTCGCCACTCCGATAGGCGCTCCCGAGAAGTCGAATAACGTCTGGTTCTCCCACGCAATCAAGCGCCGCGTCGCGTAACGAGTGATGATGTGGTTCTCATGGGTCGATGGTACGGAGCCAGAGTCCATTTGCGACTTGAATACCTGAGCTGCGTACTGATCCCGGGGAACGCACTGGTCGCACCAATTTCTGCCGAGGAGCTCCTCTTTTTTCCATCCAATTAGATTCAGTAAGAAGTCGTTACAGAAAGAAACGTTTCCCTGGGCGTCAAGCTTGAGAACGATCAAATCGACGCTATTCGCGATTTCGCTAAATCGCAGGTCCGAGTCCGGCAGAACTTGTTTTAGCAGGAAGTACCCACGAGTCCGGGGGCCAAAACTGCCTTTTCTCGAGCTCATAACGGCGGGTCTGTTGAGCTCGCCTGAGCCCTGATAATCCTTATGTGATGTGGCGGCGGAGCGGACAATGGCCAACGGAACAAGAGCGGTGGATTGCAATTGCAAGTTTTCCAAGTTAGAACTCCTAGGGATGATCGCTAAGCCAATATGCGTATACGAATATACATCAGCCCGATTCGTCGCGCCCAAACACACTCTGACGCATGCCCCCAATCGCGTTGCGCCTGCAAATTTCCTAACTGCAGTTTCGATGGAATCCAGGACTGGAATCCAGGACGGCGACCGCTTCCTCCGATTCCAGCGCGATGCGCCTAACATCATCCATGCTCCTGGTAGCCGTCCTCAAACGTCGGCATTGTCCGCGTCGCCCGGAACCTGCTGGCTCGCCGACGCTCTCGCCGAAAAGGCCCGACGCAAGAGCGCAGCGGCGAGAATTCCCGCGACCGCTCGCGCTCCGGTGACTACCGCGTCCTGTTTCTCCGCATCGATGAACACACCATCGGGGTCCTGCGCGTCCGCCATCGCAGCGAGGCCTACAAGTAAGCCGCTATCGAATCGGGAAATATTCGGTCTGTCACCGGGTTCGACCTGGAGGAAGCGGTCGTTGCACCGATTTCCTTTTTTCCTCATTTCACACTCGGAGTCACCACGACTCTCACGGCAGTCTTCTGTTGTTGATGCTCCACGAGAATCGTTGCCGAACCCGCCGCCAAGGCGGATACGTATCCGTCCATCGAGACAGAAACAATGCCCCTGGGCATGGCGCCATACTTGGTTCGGGTGGATCTACTCAAATCGACAGTGGAGCCATCGGGGTACTTACCTGTGACAAGAATCACTGCCCGGCCTCCACCAAGTGACATTTCCAACTGAGACAAATTGGTCGAAATGCTCACAGGGGAGTCTGGACGTTCGACATCGATGTAGACAGGATTGGAAGACACTCCTGACCCGTTACTCACGCCGCGAACGGTCAATTTGTAGAGACCCGGAGTAGCTGTCGTTGGTACCGTGATTGCAAATTGATAGGGTGGGGAGTTCAGAATTTGGCTGGCCCCGATCGGGTCCTGGCCAATAACGACGACGGCGGCCAATGCCTGACCGGTCGCGGATACGTTCACCTGCGTCGTCTGACCAGGATTCAGCACCGTTCCGTCGGTTGGGAACATGATCCGGAGAGTCGCCTGAGCGAACAGACCCGGTGGTACCGCAATTAATGTGAAACAGAAAAGCAAATGCAAAGGGCGCGACATGCACAAATCCTTACGGAAGCTGCTTGAATGAGGAATCCGGGACAGCGCCGCTTCCTCCGATTCCAGCGGGATCTTCCGTACACCGTCCACATTTTACCCTGCGCCGCCGGCCTCCACGCATCGGGCATTGCGAGGTATTCTACTTGTAAAAGTGTGCTCGCAACCCCAAAACTCTCCAAAGGGACACTCCCGTCTGCCACTTTGCCGATTTTCACCCAGGAGTCACTTCAGGCTGTCCCCTTCGTCCCCCCTTCGTCCCCGTGCCGCCGTCGTAGCGTGCGCTCTCGCGCTGATCACCGCCGCGCTGGTAGCTCAGGATCGAAATGCAAACCTTCGGATCAGTTCTCCTTTGGACGGCGCGATTGTCAGACCTGGGCAGACAGTGATGGTGAAGGTAGTGGCGAATCCGGGTAAGTATACAGTCGTTGGCGTACTCGGCGAAGTAGGACGGGGTATGGTCAATTCGCCCGTTGGCGATCCTCCGTGGACAATACCGGTTGTCATCCCGTACGATACTGCTCCAGGCATTACGGATATTGCGGCGATTGCGGTCATAGCGCCTAACGTGATGGTAACCTCGGAACCCATAAACTTGGATGTCGAACCAGACCCTCTACCCAAGATCAGTTTCGACCCGCCGACGATTTCGCTCCAAGTAGGCCAATGCCTTCGCCTTACAGATGATTCGCAGTGCGGGTACACATTTGAGACCTGGGTACCTATGACGACGGAACGAAGGTAGAAATGAACGGGTCGACGATGGCTAGATTCACCTCCCAGAATCCCTCGATCGCGCGCGTGACCCAAGACGGCATCTCGCTCGAGGGTTTATCAGAAGGTTCAACAAAACTTGTCGTATTTGGAACGTACTCGATTAACGTGACCGTGTCGCGACCTCGTCGCTGACCGATGGGGCTGAGGGGGGCTGAGGGGGCTGAGGGGACATCCTGAAGAGGGACAGAGGGGACAGGGACAGAGGGGACAGCCTGAGAATTCGGAATTCGGGACAGTACACTCAAACACCATTTGTAAATGCAAGCTGATCGGATCTCCCGTCCGGGACCCGTCTCGGCCTTCCGACCGGCGGGAATCCGGGACAGCGACCGCTTCCTCCGATTTCAGCGGGATCTTCCGCACACCATCCACGCTCCGTCACCCTGCGCCGACGGCGTCACCGCAAGAAATCCGCGACCTTCGCGATCCCCGCCTTGGCGCACGCGTCATCGCTTTCGAGGCTCGAACCGGCGCTGGCAACCGCTCCGATCGTCTCATCCCCCAGCTTGATCGGGACGCCTCCGCTCAGCGCCAGGATATCCGTCAGGTCGCGCTGTCCGGAGGTCGGCGAATCGGGCATGGTGCGCTTCTGAAATTCCGCGGTGGTGGTCCGGAACACGCGGGCCGTGTAGGCCTTGCGGCGCGCCATCTCCACGGTGTGCGGGCCGGCCTGCTCATCGCGCAGCAGCACCAGAAGCTGACCGGCGCGATCCACCACCGCGACGGTCGTGTGATAACCCTTGGCCTTGCACTCGGCCTGTGCGGCTTCGGCGATGGTCTTTGCCATGCCGAGCGACAGGCTCCGCTCGGTGACCAGGCCTTGCGCGTTCGAGCGCGCGCTGAAAAGCACCGCGGCGATGACGCCCATTTTTACTACGCGCACGCCCGCTTTCACGAAGCAACCTATCCCCAGCCGCATAGTGAGCCCTCCCGACAGCCCACAATTATACTCATTCGACTGCACTCGTTCGACCATGCGGCGGCATCGGGCTTGCCCGGCGTGTGTTCCGGACTGCGTACGGCGTGTGATATATTTGCGCCGTGCTGAAGACGCTTCGTTTCCAGATTTTCATTCCCGTGATGGCCTGTATCGCGGGGCTCGCGGGTGCGCAGATCCCCGCCGCCTCGCCCGTGAATCCCACTCCCGACGCGGCCGATTGGCCGATGTACGCGCACGATTACACCTCCACGCGTTTTTCGCCGCTCACCGAGATCACGCCCAAAAACGTGACCGGCCTGAAGCAGATCTGCTCCTACGCGCTGCCCGAAATGTCCACGTTTCAAAGCAGTCTGGTGGAAATCGGCGGAACCCTATATTTCACGACCGGCACGGCCACCTATGCCATCGACGCCACCAATTGCAAATTGAAATGGACGGAAAAGCATGAGATGCAGGGCGGAGGGACGGTGCGCGGCGTGGCGGTCGCGGGCAGGCGCGTGTTCCGTGGATTCCGCGACGGCGCGGTCATCGCCTACGATATTTCTAACGGCGAGCAGGTGTGGTCCACGAAGCTAACCGCGCCCGATGGACGCGTGGCCACGATCGCCGCGTCGCCGGTCGAATGGGATGGCATGCTGATCATCGCCACGTCGGGCGGCGAGAACAATTGCGCGTGCTTCGTGACCGCGCTGGATGCCGATACAGGAAAGGTGAAGTGGACTTTCAACACCGTTCCGGGGCAGGGAACGCCCGGCGCCGAGACGTGGCCCGCGGGAGTGAAACCCGGCGGGGCATCCATGTGGACCAGTTTTACCATCGATCCCGAAACCTCCTCGCTGTACGTTTCGACCGGAAATCCGGGATACGATTTCGCGGGCGAATACCGGCCGGGCGCGAACCTCTATAGCGATTCCGTGCTGGTGCTGGACGCGAAGTCCGGCAAGCTCCGGAATTACTATCAGGTGGTCGCGCACGATTATCACGATTGGGACCTGACCGCCGCGCCGGTCGTGCTGATCACCAAGACCGCACAGCACCGCGTCATGGTCGCGGGCAAAGATGGATTCCTGATTTCGATCGATCCGAAGGCGCAGAAAGTGACCTGGAAGACGCCGGTCACGACCATCGATAATATTGAAGCTCCGCTGACTCCCGCGGGCACGCGCTTCTGCCCGGGCACCGCCGGCGGCGTCCAGTGGAACGGACCGGCGTTCTCGCCGGCCACCAATCTGGTCTACGTCAACGCGGTGGATTGGTGCTCCACCGTGAAGTCCGATCCGGACTACGACGGAAAGAAGAACCTGATCGGCTCGGCCAACGCGTTCGGCGAAAAAGCCAAAGACGTTTCCGGCTGGGTGACCGCGATTGACGCCGATAGCGGCGCGGTTCGCTGGAAGTATCACGCGACTGCCCCGATGGTGGCCGGCATCGCCGTGACCGCCAGCGGCCTGGTGCTGACCGCCGATATGGCGTCGGATTTTCTGGCGTTCGACGCCGCGAGCGGCAAGATCCTGCAGCGGATTAAATTAGGACAGCCCAGCGGAGGCGGCGTCATCACCTATCGCGCCGGGGGCAAACAGAGGGTCGCGGTGGCGACCGGCATGGAAGATCGGATTATGGATACGCACGGCGCGCCCACGGTGGTCGTGCTGGGGTTGTAGATTTTTGGATTGCGAAAACGTGCAAACATCGCGGGCCTTTCCTAACATCACGCGTGGGTCATCCCGAGCGAAGTCGAGGGATCTGCTGGTCGGTCTCTCTCGCAGAAACAAATAAAAGCAGGTCCCTCGACTTCGCTCGGGATGACGGGAAGTGGTTTCTGATTTGAATTTGAAGTAACGGGATCTGCTGGTCGGTCTCTCTTGCAGAAACAAATAAAAGCAGGTTCCTCGACTTCGCTCGGGATGACTTGTTGTGGTGGTCGGAGTTGGAATCGGAGACGGGATTCTAGCGGGCAGTTTTGGGAGACGCATGCGAAAGATATTACTCGGCGGTTTGACGATTCTCTGCGCGATGCCGGCGATGCGGGCACAGAGCACCCAAAAATGGCCCGACCAGGTGCCCACCAACGGGCCCCGGTACAAGGTCGACCCCTTCTGGCCGAAGCCGCTTCCCAATAAATGGAGCATGCAGCAGATTGTCGATATCTATATCGACAAGGACGACCACATCTGGATCATCAATCGCCAGACCGACGCGCGTCCGGATGAGACCGGCGCGGCGACCAATCACCATATCGAATGCTGTGTGCCGGGACCGGAAATTATCGAGTTCGATCAAGCCGGCAACGTTTTGAAGGCGTGGGACGGCAAAGGGACTCCCGGATGGCCGGGACGGCTGCAGACGCTGGGTGTGGATCGCAAGTTGAATATTTATGTGTCAGGGACAACTCCCGGCGACACCATCGCCAAATACGACAGCGACGGACATTTTCTTTCCGATTTCGGGCATCGCGGGCCGAAGATTCCTGCGAAGGATGTCAAGCAGAACAATCAGCAGACCGATATTTTTCCTCCCGGCATCGGCGCGTTCGACTTCGATGAAGACGCGCACGAGATTTACATCTCCGACGGATTTCTGAACAAACGCATCCTGGTTTACGACATGGACACCGGGGCGTACAAGCGCGGCTGGGGCGGCCACGGGATTCCGTTGAGCGAGATCGATAACGATCCCACGCCGGATTACGATATCTCGGGTCCGCCTCCCGATCAGAAACAGTTCGCTCCGGCCCTGCACTGCGCGCATCCCTCGAAGGACGGCTTCGTCTATGTGTGCGAGCGCGGCAGCGATCGTATTCAAGTCTTCACCAAGGCCGGAAAATTCGTGACGAGCTACTGGATTCATCCCCAGACGCAATCCCGCGGGCCGCACTGCGGAGGCATCTGGGCGACCACCGATCCCCCCTGCGGAACGATCTACAACATGGCGCTTTCCACCGATCCGGAGCAGCGCTACATTTTCGTCGCCGACGGCACGAATAACACGGTGTGGATTTTGAATCGCAAAGACGGCAAGCTCGTGGGATCGTTCGGAGGCAACGGGCGCTACGCGGGAATGCTGCACTGGATCGACGCGATCGCCGTGGATTCGAAGGGCAATGTTTATACCGGTGAAGTGGAGGACGGGAAACGGATTCAGAAGTTTGTTCCAGTGGTCGGCAAGGGGAAGTAGGGGTAACGCCGGGTTATCGGCGTTCGCTCAACAAAGCGCGACTTCTCGCGAGTGATACGCTTGAAAGGCCGGAACGAGTTCGAATCCCGAATCGAAATGCTTCCAGAGTGGCCCGCAAAAATAGAACGAGCGCAAACGTTCTTCCACTACCTTCTCGGGGAACAGATGCTTTCGCGAATTCGTTACGGCGACGAGAGTGACGATTGGCATGCAGACAAGGTGCCGTGTCACGACTGCGCCGTTGCGAAGGGACAGTATCATGTCCCAGGTTGCGACGTCGAAGAATGCCCGAACTGCCACGGTCAGCGTCTGTCCTGCGATTGCGGCATAGTCGACACATTTTCTCAATAACCTGCGTGAAGCTCTTTTTATTAGACGATAACGTATGTTATCGACTAACACTTCCCGCTATCGATTTTGCGGGGCCTCAAGGCTGAAAAGCGCCCTCTTCGGCCATTGAACGTGATCCCTCGGTCCACATCAAGCGCATCCGCTTACGCCTACAACAATCGAAACGCATCATAGATCGCGAGTTGCCGGCGATCAGGCGAAGTTGACGTTGTTTCGTAGACCGTTCTCTCCCGCACGCTCCAGAAGCCGCAGCAACGCCGCGCGTTCTTCGCCACGGGTTCGGCGGCGGATGACAATGACGACACCACGATGCGCAGTCGTCGCGGCGAGACGGAGGAAGTCGTCCCGATTACAGGTCAAAAGCACACAACCGGCATTCAGGGCGAACTGAAGAACAGCCTGCTCGGAGGATTCGCCCGGAAGGCCCTTGCGCAGGAGCAATCTCGTTGCCGAGCTGTTCTAGCAGGTAGCTGAGGTCGTCGGGGACGTCGTGATCGAGCAGGAACTTCACTCCGAAGCGGGCGCCGTCTGCCTGGCAACCAGCAAGTCGATCTCTCCGCGGTGGTCCTCATAATAGGCGAGGCACTCGTAAACCTGAGACCTCGTCAATTGCGGGAAACAATTCGTCCTCACCGTTTCAATCGTTTCGCCGTTCTGAAGGAGGCCGATCACGTCGTGAACCGCGATCCGGGTGTTCTGCACGATCGGGTTCCCGTTCCGCACGCCCGGCGCGCGCGCGATGTAACGCCAAGTTTCCGAAACCGAGTCCATAACTGCATCGTACGGTTCCCCTCACGGGGTGTCAACTGATCGGTCTCTCTAGGCGATCCCCGGCGATGAATGGCAAGCATCGAAGCCAACAAACCTTCGTTCCCCAAGTAGCCAACCCACCGCGCGAATGTTACTCTGGAAATCGCATCGTTGCGAGTGGAGGCGATTTTTCCATGAGTATGCCAACCATCCTCCTGATCGAGGATAGTGTTGCGGATATTTTTTTGCTGCGTACCTGCCTGGACCGGCTTGGCAAGCCGTATCGTTTTGAACTCCTGATGGATGGCGAAGCGGCCTTGCGCTATATTCGCGAATTTCGCGAGGGCGCACGCAAGCCCGAGCCCTGCGTGATCCTGCTGGACCTGCATTTACCCAAGCACAGCGGCACCGAAGTGCTGGCGGCGATCCGCACGGCTCCGAGACTGGCGCATGTTCACGTGGTGGTGCTGACCGGCCTCGCGAGTCCGCGTCAGGTGGGCGAAGTCGAGGAGCTCGGCGCTATTTTCCGCGCGAAGCCGTCGGAGTTGAGCATGATGGAGCAATTGGCCTGCGAGATTTTCGATCTATGCGGGGGAACCAAGGCCGTTACCGTCTGAAGATTTCTCCCGGGAGGCCGGCCGGGAGGCGGCTGCGTGAGAGAGCCCAAGCCGGCGCGTTGGGCGGTCGAATAAATATTCATCCGGCGCCCACGCATTGACCCGGCTCCCCAGCACCCGCTAACTTGGTAGTTCTCCCCCATGGGCAAGCTTTACGCGAAGTGGATGAACGATTGGGAAACCCGGCTGTGCATGGTTTCGACGGATCGCGTGGTGCGTCCGTTCGACTGGGGCCTGGAGTGGACCGACAAATGGCCGGTGGCGCTGGAGAATCCGCAGAACGGCCACGACGCGGCTTCCTATCTGGGGCTGTTGAATCGCGCCGTCCTCGCCTCGAGCGACCAGTTTTTTTCCTACACCGTCCCGTCCGATTTTCATCTTGCCGGGAACCTGCTGCGCTTCACCAGCCCGGTGGAGACGCCACATCACGAAAATAATCGCGTCCACGGCCAGTGGTTTCCGGCGAAGCACAAGCCGGGCGCGCGGCGCGTGGCGGCGGTGGTGCTGCCGCACTGGAACGCGCAGAAGACGCAGCATAACGCGCTCTGCTCGGGACTCGCAAAGCTGGGAATTTCCGCGCTGCGCCTCAGCCTTCCTTATCACGACTTCCGCATGCCGGGAGAGTTAACCCGCGCCGATTACGCGGTGTCCTCGAACGTCGCGCGCACCATCGACGCCACGCGCCAGGCAGTGATCGACACGCGCTGCGTGGTCGATTGGCTCGAACAAGAGGGCTTTGAGAGCGTCGGAATCGTGGGCACGAGTCTCGGGTCCTGCTATGCGTTCCTCGCGAGCGCACACGACCCGCGCCTGCGCGTCAATGTTTTTAATCACTGCTCCACGTACTTCGCCGACGTGGTGTGGGAGGGTTTGTCGTCGCGCCACATTCGCCAGAGCTTCGACGGCAACGTCACGCTGGACCAGCTTCGCGAGGCCTGGGGCGCCATCAGTCCGCCGCACTACATCGAGCGCTACGCGTCCTTCAATAAGAAGACGCTGTTCATTTACGCGCGCTACGATACGACGTTCCCGCTTCACTTTTCCGAACAGGTGGTGGCGAAGGCGCGCGAACTCGGCATGGATCACAAGGCCGTGGCGCTGCCGTGCGGACACTACACCGTGGGAAAAACGCCGTTTAAATTTCTCGACGGCTACCACATCTGCAGTTATCTCAAACGGAATCTGTAGCGCGCTCGCGGCCGGTCAGTGCGCCAGTTAATGAGATGTCTCGCCCACCGTCCGCGGTCCGTTATCCAGACCGTAAATGACGGGCTTCGTGGGACGCGGCTTGGCCGATTCGCGTACCGGTAGAACTTGCGCCGCCTGCACCAGCGACGCGAGCGGCTGGCCGAGGGGACTTTCGGTGAATCGCGCGAGCTTCGCGTTCAATTCATCCGCTCCGACGGAGGTGCGGAAGTGGATCGTATTTCCTTCCGGCTCCACGGGGCCGAGCGCGGCTTGCCATTTTGCGAGGGCCTCCGCACTGAGCGGCGCGCTGAAGTCGAAAACCATATCGACGGAAAGCTGTTCGCCGGCCCACACCGTGACCGAAAACTGCCGCAGTCCGGTAGCCGCGGCTTCGAGCCCCAAAATTTCGCCCGAGCCGACCACCCAGAAATCGCTTCCGGATTGCCATTTTTCGGCCATCCGCGTCCAATCGGTGGAAGGCCCGTTGAACGCGATGCGCTGCGTCGCCTGATCCACGGCATCGGGCTGGCCGATCAATCCGAGGCGCTTGGAAATGGGCATGGCCTTGAGGTCGCCCGAGACGACCAACGATTCGTTCACCGGGCCGGTCACGGCCGCCACGATGCGATTGTCTTTCACCGAAACTCCGGCCTCATCCACGTTCGCGATTTGATCCAGGATTTTCTGCATCGCCGCGCCGCTCAATCCGCGCTCGGCGCCGAGCGCGACGATCACGCTGCGGGCCAGAGGCGATGCCGCCAGACGGCTGACATGAAATCCGGCGAGCGCGTCGCTGGCGGGTTCGGCGAACTGCCAGTTCACGTCTCCAAAGGCGAGAAGCCCCGATTCCGTTGACTCCTGACCACCGCCGGTGTACCGGCCACCGGGAGTCTTCGGAATGGGCGCCCACATCTGCTTGGTCACGCCGTTGCTCGAGGGCGCGGGATCCGACTGCCCGGCATTGCGCTTGCCCGAAAATTCACGATTCGGGCACGGCGCCGCCTTCGGGTGATCGAAACAATAGTTTTGCCAGTTCATGCCTTGACCCCATAGACCGGCCGTACACAGAAAACCCAGAGCGAGCGCATGGATTCGCATGGCTCAATTTTGCGTGGGATCGGAGAGGCTTGGAATCGGGTATAACCCTGAGATTCCGGTTCCCGCAATCAGGATTCCAGCGCCCAGTGGACCCGCGCAGGCGCGGGTACTATCGGTCGAGCCTAAAGCCGCCGATAGAACGAGGGATGTTGTGTATCCTCGACCTGGGTCCGTTGCCGGACCAAAAATCAGCGAGCCCCTCCGGCGCGATTCGCGCTCGGACCGTTACGGATTCGGAGCAGAAGTCCACGGCAACTTCTTCAGAGACACTTCCTCTAAATGCCGGTCCCTCGGGCGCGAGTCCTTCGGATGCCGGCCAGAAACCGGCGCGGCCCCGCAGCATGGAGGTCCCTGTCTCCGAGCCGGTGAACATCCCTGAGGAGCCGGTGATCGCGGCTCAAAGAGAATCGGAACCCGGACACTCTGAGCACAGCTCTGACAAACCCGAGCTCAGCACCTACGAAGCCGGCGTGGACGAATACGAATACGTGCTGGGACGCCGCCAGATCGCGATCTGGGCCTTTGCCGGGATCGTGGTGCTCGCGACGTTTTCCACGGCTTCCTATTATGTGGGCCGGATGTCCGCGCCGAATCCGTTCGCCGACCTGGATGGAAAGAGCGAGTCATATGTTGCGCCGGCTGCCCCGGCTGTCGCACCGGCTTCCGCGACCACGGCATCTTCGACGCCGACCGCCCCGATGGCAACCGCTCCGGAGGCGACCATCGTGCTTCCGGGGCAGATCGCGAATCCGCCGGGTGTGAATTCTCCCGCGGCAAGAGCGGATCCGGCGGCCCAGGCAGCCGCCAACGAGCCTCCGCTGTTCGCCGACCCGCAGCCGGGCGCGCTCTATTTACAGATGGGCGCGGTGGATAAAGGAATCGCCGTGGTGCTTGCCGAAGGGCTGCGCCGTCACGGCTTTAATTCCATTGTCGCGCCGGGTCCGAAGGAAAAAATCTTTCGTGTGCTGATCGGGCCGTTCGCCACGCAGGCGGATTTCAAGCGCGCCCAAGCCGAAGTGGACGCGATCGACCTGAGCACGTTCGCGCGCCGTTATCAGAAGTAGCGCACAGGAACGAACAAACCAGAATGAAAAAGCGGACAGACCGCGCTAATGTGCCGTGTATTGCTGCTGCGGCGGGTTGAGCGCGATCTCCAGGGTTTTTTCGTCCTCGCTCACGTCGTAGGTCTGCCCGAAGGTCTGATAATTTTTGGCGATAATCTGAATCAGAATCTTGCCCTTGGGAATTTCGGGAACCTCGGCCTCGCCTTGCTGCGTGGTGTGCACTTCCCAGCTGGTACGCACCTTCCGGCCGAGCTTGGCGATGGAACGGCCGCCCGCGAACTTCACGACGACGTTCGCGCGGTCCACGGGCTTGCCCTCCGTATTGGTCACCACAATCTTTAGCTTGGTTACATCCCCGGCGAAAAGGGGCAGCGCAAGCAGCCCCGCTAACAGCAGTTTCCGCATGGGTTGATTATCCCACGCGGCCGCCCGACTGATTACACTAAGGAGAGCCGTCGTTTGACGGAGCTTCGCTTCCTAAATTCATCGTGAGGAAAAAGTCCGCGGCATGATTCTGCATATCGTATTGTTCAAGTGGAAAGACGGCGTGAAGAAGGAGCAGGTGGACGCGGTCGATGCGGCCATGGCGAAACTGCCGGCCGCCATTCCGCAGTTGAAGGCGCTGCACTGGGGCTCGGACGTGCGTTTCCGGGAAGGGAACGCGGACTGGGCCCTGGTTGCGATCTTCGCCAATCAGGCGGATTGGCAGGCGTATCAGGTGCATCCCGAGCATCAGGCGATCGTGCAGAATCTGGTGACTCCGATTCTTGCGAGCCGCACCGCGATTCAGATGCCGGCTCCTCCCAACTGGAAACCGTAGTAATCGGGAGCTGAAGGCTCGGGATATAAAGGAAGATGCGCGACCTTTCGCCCGCTAACGTCACCGAAGCCTTGACGCGCGTTTTCGACGAAACGCCCGATCCACGGCTGAAGGAACTCCTCGCGACGCTCGTGCGGTATCTTCACGATTACGCGCGCGAGGTGCGGCTCACGCCGGAGGAATGGTCCTTCGCGATGGACGCGCTGCTGCGGGCGGGCCAGGTTTCCGACGCGCGGCGCAGCGAATTCATCATGTTTTCCGACGTTCTCGGTCTCTCCGCGGTGGTCGACATGATGAATGGAGCCGGGGGCAAAGGAGCAACGGCGTTCAGCCAGCTCGGACCGTTTTTCGAAGCGGGGCTGCCGCTCGCGCCGTCGCCGGTGGTGGATCTGCGCAGCGGTCCGGACGGGGATTTGCCGGGAGATCCGGTGCTGTTTCTAGGCTCCGTGGTAACGGGCGGCGGGAGCCCTGTTGCAGGCGCGTTCGTGGACGCGTGGCAAACCGACGTGGACGGACTCTACGATTTGCAGAGGCCGGAGCTCGAGGGCGCGCATCGCCTGCGCTGCCGTTTGCGGACCGGGCCCGATGGGCAGTTCGTGTTGAAGACCATCCGTCCGCTGGGATACACGGCTCCCATGGATGGCCCCGGAGGACAGATGCTGATGGCGACGCGGCGCAATATCTGGAGGCCGGCACATTTTCATTTCCGCATCGCGGCCGAAGGTTACCGGACGCTGGTGACGGAGCTTTTTCCAGAGGGCGATGAACACATCGATAACGACGTCGCCTTCGGCGTGCGTTCGTCGCTGGTGATCGCGCTGCCGGAGTGCCGATCGGGAGAGGCCGCCCGGCACTGGGGAATGCCGGTGCCGTTCAAGAAAGTCGAATACCGCTTCGAGCTTTCCGAGCTCTAGCGGGTGCTGAATAGGCCGGTTTGATTTCGCTCCCTCGCGGTCGCGGCTCGGTAGCTGCTTGCAACACGCAAGCACGTTTCGTCTTCCACCGTGGCGCTATTTTATTTGAATCCGGGAGGGTTCAGACCCGACACCGGGCCGACGTAGGCGAGAAGGCGTCCCGCGACGATCGCGCCGAACCAGCAGGCGAGCGAGGCCCACGCGAGTGTTTTTGCTTTGGCCGGAACCGGTCCTTTATCGAGCAGCGGATCGCCGAAGACGTCGTTGCGCATGCGGTAGAAGAAGAACGTTCCCGCGAAGACGAAGATCATCTTCACGCCGAAATCGGGATTGGTCAGCTTGGTGGTGGCGTCGGCAACCAGCAGCACGGTGCCCGTGACCGCATTCAGCCAGAAGGCCGCCCACATCATGGGAATCATTTTCTCCATGGGCTTGAGCGAGGTCTTCGGCCAGAAGCCGAGGAGCGCGAGCGAAGTGATCCCGGCGCCGCCCGCGACGATCGACATGCCGAGCGTGTGCAGGAAAAGAAACATGGGGAACGCCCAGATGGAGCCGGATTCGCGCACCCACACGCTGAACTGCATGTTTTCGAGGGACATTAGAAACTGCATCATAATTTCACGGCCACCTTAAATAAGATCGATTCCGCCCTGTCAACTATTCGCCCATGCGCCCGTTCGGGCCGCGCTACTCCGTGCGGCGCGCGTCGCCGGCGATCGATTCGATGCTCTTCTGCCCGAGCTCCTGGTCCTCCAGGCGTTCCTCGCCGCGGTCGATCAGATACGCCGCGAGCGCGAACAGCAGCGTGACGGCCAGCACCAAGCCCAGGACTATGAGACCCAACATTCTGCACCTCGGAAAAAATCGTGAACACCACACCTGCGCCGGAAGCATCGGAGACTGCGCCAGGAAGCGTCGGACCGGCAGCCGCGCCTCCGGCTTTTAGAACGAGTTCCCCAGAAACGGCAACATGCTTCCGCAGAACATCACCGCGACCCACAGGAGCATGGCGGAAGCGGCCATGAACTTCGCCGTCAGCGGCGCTTCATCGCCCGGACCGAGCACCCACGTTTCTTCGATCACGGTGAAGTAGAGCGCGTTCGCGGCGGCCACCATCACCAGGACGATTTTCCATTTAAACGTATTGTTCATGGTGTACTGGTCCGGCGCGCCGACAAAGAACAGCATTCCGGTGAGGACGTTGATGCCGAAACCGAGAATGCCCCAGGGCAACAGGCGATGCAGGGTCATAAAGGAAACGTTTTTCATCACGCCCAGCAGCCGCAAATCGACGGCCAGCACCACGCCGAGGAGCAGGCTGAGCCCCACGAAGTGCAGCGTCTCGCAGGTCGGCCACATCCACGGCTCGCCCGTTACGAACGCTCCGATGGCGGGGGTATTGATCATGCCGCGGGCGGGGCCAGCCCCATTGCGCGCGGCGATATCCGCCTGGGTGAGGATTTCCGGATGGCGGATTTCGCCGCCGATATTCGCGGCGTTACTCATCAATAAAAGCGTCACCAGACCGAGCACCAGAACCGTGCCCTGAATTCCCTTGGCGATCCGCCCGATGCGCCGGTACTGCCACAATCCGAGCCATGCCGCCATGCCCGTAAGCTGCATCACCGCGAACGCCAGGAGCGCGCCGTCCTGATGCGCGAGAACAGCCGCCTTGGAGATCCCCGGCAGAGCCGCGATCTCCTGCAAAGCGGCGTTGCCGCTAATGTAAACGGCGATCGAAAGAACGTCGAGTCCGAACAAAATCGCGAGGCTCGCGCGCTTCACGTCGTCGCTTTTCCAGATCAGCGAAAGTCCGAAAAGGCCCATGGCGACGATCATGCCTATGGTTGGAAAATGATTCAGCAGAATGTGTACGTGCGCCAAGGTCATCCGCAACTGTCCTTAAAATAAAATTTCCCGTATAGCATCTCGAACTGCTGGATCCACACAAGCCCACGCCGAGCCACTCTCTCGTCACGCGAGCACACCTGTGCGGACGCGAACCGCGCGAGGACGAGCCTTCGTCCCCGGCGAAAAACCTACCCCCGTCGACCCTGTCACGCCATTTTCGCATGAGTCATGGATCGGGCGCGACCAAGGCGGTGTGCCATCCAGCCGCGCGCCGGCCGCTGTTCAGAATAGCAAGAGCGAGTAAGGCTGGTGTAAAAGTTGGGGACGATTTTGTAAAGGAGGGCGGTTGAAGGGAAGAGGCGGGGGCGCAAAGGATTCAGAAACGAGGGGCGCTTCGGAGGAAAGCACCCCTCGCCGGAGCGGGGCTCCGCACGGGCCCAGGGAGGATCAACGGAACGTGGTCGCCGCCCTGAGCCGAAGCGAATTCGATTTTTCAATATGCGCGCGAACAATCCCCAGCCGGTCAGCCGAAGAAGCCGGTCAGCCGAAGAAACCGATGGACCGGCCGGCCGTGGCCACGCCGAACCATAAAATGAGAGCCGACCAGCCCGCGAATTTAGCGGCGCGCGGCGAAAGATCGTCGCGGCGGACGGCCTTGCGAAAATAGCTGAAATGAAAAACGAGGCCGGTGGCGAGCAGCCCCATTTTGATCCAAAAGGATGTCGCGCCGTAGCATTTGATGGCGACTCCGATGAACAGGAAGAGGCCCGAGAACAGGATCAGAAACAGTCCGCTCGAGGTGTACGGGGCGAGGTCGCCCGCGAGCTCGGAAACCGGCTGCCGCACCAGGATGACGCCGAGCAGGCGCAGGCTTAACAGCGTCACGGTTCCGAGCAGCAAGGTCAATCCGAACAGATGCACGGTTTCGAGACCCGGGAAGAAGATTTCCCGGCTCGCCACGAATCTCCCCAAAGGACCGTTCTGGCACCAGTCGAAAAACGGATAGATAAAGGACATGGGGTGGTCTCCCTGCCGTCTCGCGTCGAAGCCGCTAGAACGCGTTGCCGACGAAGGGCAGCATGCGGCCCCAATAGATCACTCCGAACCAGGCGACGATGGAGACCCAGGAGACGACTTTCGCCGAGAGCGGCGGATTATCGTCGGGTCCCAGATTCTCGATCTGCTTGCGCACACCGCCCAGGTAGAAGTACAGAATATTGAAGCCCGCGATCAGAATAAAAATCATCTTGAACAGGAAGGCGACGTTCTTGACGTACTGAAACGGCGCGCCGATGAAGAAGAACGCGCCGGTGATCAGATTAATCACGAAGCCCGCGACGCCCCACGGCACCATCGAGTGGATCGCCTTGGGCGGGATGTGTTTGGCGAAGCCGAGCATGCGGAGGTCGAGCACGCCGATGGAGCCGAGCAGCAGGGAGAGCCCGATGAAGTGCAGGGTCTCGCAGGTCGCCCAACCCCACTTCCAGCCGCCCGCCATGTCGTGCGAGAGCTGGGTGGTCATAAGCCATTTAGAAAATTCACCGATGAGATGCCACATTGCCAAGCTCCTTTAATTCGAAACGTCTTTCAATCCGCTCACCGGCCCGATGTAGGCCATGAGCCGTCCGGCCGTAATCGCACAGGCCCACAGGGCGAGCGAGAGCGCGGCGAGCACTTTGCCATTGGATAAGTGCTTCACAAAAACCCGCTTCTTGATTTCGATCAGCACGAGGACGGCGCATACGATCAGGCTCATTTTGACGCCGAACACCCAACTGGTCATCTTCGTGGTGGCGTCGGCGAAGGTCAGAATCACGCCCGAAACCGCGTTGATCCAGAAGCCCCACCAGGCCCACGGTAAATATCGCTCCATGCTGGTCAGGGGCACCTGCGGGGCTACGCCCAACAAACGCAGATCGATCGCCCAATTAAAGCCAACCAACATCCCCATGCCGATGGAATGCAGGGTCAGAACGATGGGGTAGGCCCAGATGGATCCGGACTCCCGGATCCAGGTAGCGAACCCGGTGTTCTCCATCGCTTGATAAAGTTCATTCATCTTTTCTCTCCCGAACCTCCCGAACTGGGTTTGCTTTCCCAGATGCTGCGCTTGAACTCCACTCTCGAGGATCGTTTTACGCACTTCGAGGGCCCGGGGGTTAAAAGTTTACATGTGTTGTGCATTCAGTACGTTAGATAGAATTTTGCGCATCCAAAGGAGCGTGGATTTCAGGGCTTTCCCTCACGGAACGCGAATTTTCTGAGGATTTTCGCGCAAGAGAAAGAATTCCGGTTGACAGGTGAGAAGGAGATCAAATAGTATTAATTCTACAGAGATAGTAGTCTAATCGCTTTAAGGAGTGAACCAATTGGGTTTTCAATTGAAGGGACCGGTCCTTGCTGTACTGGTTGCGATGGGGATGGCTGGAGTAAGGCTGGAGGCGCAAGCGGCGGATGCGCAGTCAGCAACGCCGTCGATCACCGAGCTGAAGAATCAGGTGAAAGCCTTAGAGGAAAAGATCGAGCAACTGGACCAGGCGCAAAAGGTAGCCGAGCGCCAGACGGAATTGAAAGCCGAGGCCGACGCGGCGAAGGCGCGGGAGGACGCGAAAACCGGCGCGCACGTGACGGCCGACACGGAGGGTTTCGCGTTCCGGTCGAACGACGGCGACTTTTGGTTCAAGATCGGCGCCGATTTACAGGTGGATAATCGCGCCTTCTACGGAACGGCGCTCACGACGCTCCCGGACGGAATTCTTCTGCGGCGCGCCCGGCCGGTCTTTTCGGCGACGCTGTACAAGGATTTCTACTTTTACTTCCGGCCGGACTTCGGCCAGGGGACCACGGTCATTTACGACGCCTACCTGCAATACAACCATTTCCAGCGTTTCAAAATACGCGCCGGAAAGTTCAAGCCGCCGATCGGGTTGGAACGTTTGCAGGAGGACGACAACACGACCTTTGTCGAGCGCGGCTTCCCGACGCTCCTGGTCCCGAGCCGGGACATTGGTTTTCAGCTTTCGGGCGACATTATCACCCAGCGGTTGAACTACGCGGTGGGCATCTTCAACGGCGTACCGGATAACAGCTTGAGCGACGCGGCGGTGAGCGACCATCGCGACGTGGCGGCGCGGCTGTTTGTGACGCCGTTTGCGCCGGATCAAAATAATTTCCTGCGCGGGCTCGGCTTCGGGTTGGGCGCGTCGAGCGGAAGCGTGGATAACCTGACGCTGCCCGCCTACAAAACCTTCGGTCAGAATTCGTTCATCACGTTCGCCTCGGGCGTGGCTTCGGATGGTCACCGCGATCGTCTGGCTCCCGGCGCCTATTATTATCTCGGCCCGTTCGGGGTATTCACCGAATATGGAGTCACGGAAGAGGGCTTCCAGAAGGGCACGGCGCGGCACGAGATCGCGTTTCGCGCGTGGCAGGTTGCGGTCTCCTACATTTTAACGGGCGACAGGAAAGTATTCGGGAATCTAATCCCACGGAAGAATTTCGACCCGCGCAATCACACCTGGGGAGCGGTAGAGATCGCGGCGCGCACCGGTGAGTTCAGCGCGGACCACGGACTTTACAATTACGGCTTTGCCACGCAGGCGACCTCGGCGCGTCTCGCCCGGGAGTGGGTGGGCGGGATCAACTGGTATCTGAATCGCATGGTTCGCATTTCGGCGGATTACGCGGTGACGAACTTTGAAGGAGGCGCGCCGGTTGGAAATCGTCCCTCGGAGCAGTCTCTGATCACGCGCTTCCAGCTCAACTTCCAGAACTTTCCTCAACCGTAGAGCAGCCGCAACCGTAGAACATCGCAAGCATAGAGCGTCCGGAACCACAAACATCCGGTTCGGAGGAACGAAGGCCCACGCGAGAAGCGCGGGCCTTTGACGTTATTTTTCTATGATGCCGCGGCAGGTTTTCGCGCCGCACAGGCACTTGGTCCGGTCGCCGTTTTTCGCGAAATGATAATCGATGAGGAGTTCCTCGCCGCGGCGGATGAGGCGCAGGCTGGTATAGAGGATATGACCCTTGACGATGCGCGCGACCAGATTCGGCTCGCAACTATGATTGATGATTTCGGCGCCGCTGCCGCCTACCGCGCCATCGAGGGTCCAGTAATCGTCGACGGCGAATAAATAGGTAAAATTGCCGCGATCGCGATCCTTGGCCTGTTTGCGGTTCAGGCGCTCGCCGGTGTATTCGATCACTTTGCGGCGCGCAGGAATATTCTCGCCCGCGTACACGCCGTAGCGATGAATTTTGGAAGGGCGGATGACGAGCTCAAAGCAGGCGAGCTGCGGATCGATGCGAGGACTGCGGATCGGGGCCTTGGGCATGGACGCTGGGAGGACGGAACCGGGCGAACGACCGGCGATCCGGCGAAGATCTCCGGGAACGGGATGACCGCGTTCGCATCGCGGAAATCGCAGGATACCACGAGTATCCGGGCGCGTCCAGATGTTTCGCCGGATTTTCACGATCAGTCTGACTATGGGCGCCAGACGCGCTGGAATACGTCGCTAGTAATCCGTCGCGGGATTGAATGACTGCGTTGGAAAGGTCGCGGGAATCGCGGGCGGATTGAGGACCGGGTCTCTCCGTCCGGCGAGGCTTGGATCGAAGGGAACGAATCCCACGCCGGGCGATCCGTTGGGCAGGGAATAATCGTCGGCGGGGTAAGAGGGATTGGCGAAGCCCGGGTTTTGCACCACGCTATGCACGTCTTCGCCGAAGGTCGCCTGCCATTGCGCGAAGGTGTAGAAGGTCCACGTGTTCTTCACGTCGGAACAGGGAGCGTTCGGACCGGGACCGGAATTGGCTTGCACGCGGAAAGCGAGAGGATCGGAGGCGAAGGCGCCGTCGGTGCGCCAGTACAGGTTGCTGGTGAAGTCCTGAAATGCAATGTAGGGGAAGCCGCCGCTATAGATGCATCCGGCCTGCGCACGGAAGGGCGGTGCTGAGGAATTGGAGCGATCGAAATACATCAGGTTATTAGACACGATGAAAACCTGATTGGCGGATGCGGGAACGCCGCTCGGGTAGGGAAAGCTGTTCTCGATCATGCCCAAACGGGCAAACGCCAGAATATTGTTCTTAATAATATTGGCCTGGTTGGTGCGCCTGGGGACCGTGAGGGGTGTAAATGGCGGAATCGGAGACGCGATAGACAAGATTATTTTCGACGTCGACCAGACCGGTTGAGTCGTCCATGTAAATGCCGTGGCCGCCATAGCCGTTCGAATCGATGACGGAGGCGTCGGTGACGTCGTGAATTTTATTGTTCAAGATTTTGTTGCCGGCGGCGGTGAAGGCCCCATTTCCGCCGTCGATCCGGATGGACCCGCCGTCGTTCATCACTCCCTGCAACAGGTTATAGACGTGATTGAAGGAGATGACGTTGTTGGCGTTGCCGATGCCGCTCGGGAGGGTGTTATAGCCGATGCTCTGGGAAGTGGAGATGGCGCAATGGTAACCGTCGTAGACATCGTTGTGGGTGTACAGATTATCGTGTCCCATCCCCTGGCCAATGCCGAAGGCGGCGGGGATCACGCGGCCGTAGCCTTCGACGACGTTGTTCCGCACGGTGGTGGATTGGGGAACGTTCGCGTCGGTATCGGCCGGCTGAAAGGGATTGCCGATGCGGATTCCTTCCGAGCCGATGTCATAAAACGCGCTGTTTTCGATCACGTTGCCGGTGACGACCGCGTTGATCGTGGTGGCGACGCAGTAGGCGGGCGAGGTGGAGTTCAAGCATGGAATAAACTCCAGACCTGAACCGGCGGTTTGCGTGACGGTTCCGGAATCGAAGGTGATGTGCTGCGAATTCTGAAAGGAAACGGCCGCGCTGACGTCGGGTTCGAGCTCCATCGAGACGTGTCCGGTGGAGGGCAGGGTGTAGTTGTCGTGCTCGAAGGTCAAGCCCCGGAAGGTGACATATTGCAGGTTCGATGCGACCAGCACCTGCGGAAGCTGCGGGATGACGACGGTATCGGTATTGGGATTCTCGCCGGGATTGGCCAGATAGGTGAGCGTCCAAGGGGATGTGGAGCGATCCAAAAACCATTGCCCCGGCTGGGTGAGCGCGTCCTGGACGTTTTCGATCAGATAGCGATTGCCGGCGATGAAGCCTTCCTCGCTGGCGTTGACTTGGGAAATGCCGGTGGGCCCGGTCAAATACACGATGTGGGCGGAGGTATCGACGCAACTGATGCGGAGCTTCGAGGTGCTGAACTGCTCCCAGACCATGAGCTCTATGTCGCCCGCGACGGCTGGATTTCCGGCGGGCTGGCCGCAGGGGTTATTCGCGGCGGGCGCGAGATTTTTCCACATATTGGCGATGGGATCGGAGGGATTGTATTGAAACCGATCGAAGCACTCCCAGCCGCTTCCGCTGATAAAGACGGTGCAGTTGGTGGCGCTGGCGCCGAGATAGATGGTGTTCGCGATGCGGTAATACGCGCCGAGCGAACCGCCCAGGCGCGGGCGCAAGCGGCGCACGCCGTTGTAAAACAGATTCTCGAAATACTGGGTGGAGGGCGGGAGCGTGGTCTTCCAGGTATTGCCGCCGGCATTGGTCCAGTTCGTCAGGCGCACGCCGCCGCTGAAGACGGGCTGCTCGCCGCGATAGTTTTCGTACACGATTTCGGTGGTTGCGGTTCCGGAGTCGGCCGCCGCGAATTGGACGGTAGCGGGAAGATAGTACGTTCCGCCGCGAATCTGAACGTCGACGCGGGCGACGCCGTGGAGGTTGAACGATCGGACTACGGCGCGGGCTCGATCGAGGGAAGCAAGGGGACCGTCGGTGCCTGCCGCGTCGGGGACGGGGAGGGTTCCGGTCCACGAATCGTTGCCTGCGGGCGAGACGAACAGGATGGGCGCGCCGCCGGTTCCGGTGAGGCTGGCGATTTGCGAACCGGAGGACGCGTTGTCTGTCACGGTCAGCGTGCCGTTGCGTACGCCGGTGGCGGTCGGCGTGAAGGTGATCTGGATGGTGCACACGGCGTGCGCCGCGAGAGAGGCGGGACAATTGTTGGTCTGGGCGAAATCGCCGGAGGCGGCGATGCCCGCGATCGAGAGGCTCTGGGAGCCGTTATTCCACAGGCGTACGGGGAGCGCGGGACCTGTTTTGCCCATGTTTTCGACGCGGAAATCCAGGCGATTTGGCGCGAGAACAATTCCGGCAGGGGCGGCTGCAAGCCGCGCGGGAGGCGCGGCGGCCAGCACGGGCGCGAGCGAAATCGCGCAAGTAAAGATCGTGAAGGGGGACGCGAAGGACCGGGTCATTCTTATGCACTCCGTTTTGATCATGTTCTCCGTGTCGTTCTCTGTACTCAGGTAGCCATCGAAAGCGCCGGCTAGAAATCCGCAGGAACAATCGGAACAATCGAAGTGAACGTGGTGGCGGTGGCGCGCACGCCGAGGAGGTTGAAGTAAGCGGGATTTCCGGCGCTATCGGTTCCGTTGAACCAGATGGTGCCTTTAGTGTTGGCGAGAGCCGGAAATTCGGTGGTCAGCAGGAACGCGGTGTGGGCGTTGGCGAGAATCGGGATGGTGCTCGAGGCGAGCTGGTGGCCGGTTTCGTCGTAGGCGACGACGCTGATGGTGAGCGGCGCGTAGCCGTAGTCGTTGGCCAGCGCAACGCCCACGACGGTTCCCGGCGTGGTGTGATCGAACGGCACGCCGAAGATATAATCCGTGCCGGTATCGAGCGGACACGTGGATTCCGGGAGCAGACTTCCGAGAGGCAGCGCGAAAACCAGCGAGCCGGCGATGGTATTCTGCGTGACCAGTACGGCGTAGCCCTGGACCAGCGGCGCGGAGGCGGATCCATTCGTCTGAAAGGTGGTGGAACCGTTCACAGGGAGCGTACCCGACAGACTGACTCCGTTTCCGGCGGTGGTGTTGAGGGCGAGGGGATTACCGTTATCGTCGAAGAAGTTGAGGGTATAGGGAGCGGGGACGGTGTCGAGATTCACCAGGGTGAAGGTGGTGTGAGAGCCGCCGCGATCCATGAGCTGCGCGAACACGCCGCCGCCGGGATAGGTCCAATCCGAGGCGCGGGCAGCGGTGGGGTGCACGCATGCGGCCGCGCAGAAAATGAGCAAGAAGTTTCGCAACATATTTCCTCCGTTACGTTCGAAACGCGATGGGCGTTGAGAACAACGACATGTTGTTCGCTTTTCATGAGTTTAACCCGGCGGGTTCGGAGCGGGGCGGGAGCGACCAAGAACCACTGGCGTAAAGGGAGGAGCGTCCGTAGTAAGATCGCAGAGCCGGTCTTGAAGGAGGGCCTTCGCCGATGTCCATGCGCGTGTTCACCGACATCTTCACCACCAGCAGGTTCACCGCCAGCACGTTCAAAGATATCCCGCTGGCGGCCATTTTCCTGTGCGCGCTCGCGTCCGCGACGGCGCAGGATCAACCCGCGAGGCTGCCGGGCGCGGTTTACGATTTCGACGTGAAAGGCGAGAAGCCGGCGCCCGCGCCGCCGCACGATCTGGCGGGCATCTGGGAGCCGGCGAAGGGGCCGGGCGACGCGATTCAAGCGAACGGGGCGAAAGCCATGCCGTCCGATGGCAAGGCGAATCACACCCTGCCGTTCACGCCCGCGGGCGAGGCAGCTTTTAAAGCTCACAAACCCGGCTTTGGAGCGACGGCGGTTCCAACGGCTTTCGTGAACGATCCGGTCGACATCTGCGACCCGCAGGGATTTCCGCGCATCCTGCTGCATAATTTCAGATCCAGCCAGATTGTGCAGACGGCGAACCAGATTCTAATTCTTTACGAGTTCAACAAGAAGTGGCGGGTGATCTGGACCGACGGCCGCGCGCTGCCCAAGGATCCGGAGCCGCGGTGGTGGGGATATTCGGTAGGCAAATGGGTGGACGATCACACGTTTGTCGCCGAGACCACCGGAATCGACGACCGCACGTGGCTGGATAACGCGGGCCGTCCGCACAGCAGCGCGCTGCGGGTGGAAGAACGCTACCAGCGGGTGGACCGCGATCATGTGGAGATGTCGGTTACGATCGACGATCCCATCATGTATACGCGGCCCTGGGTAGCGCTCGATAAGATGCCGTTGCGCTTGCAGCCGGCGGGGTTCGACATCAACGAGATGGAATGTTCGCCGTCGGAGACCGCGCAATACAATAAAAAGCTCGGGAATCCGGCGTCGGGAGTGGGCGGCAAATAAGGCCTTCAGGGCGGGAGTGTATGATGGCGGAATGCGCATCATCACGCTCGAGGAGCACGTCACCACGCCGGGGATCGCGGAGGTCGCGCCGATGGCGGTGAACGCGCCGGCCTTCCTGCAATCGATTCAAGCGAAGCTGCTCGATATGGGCGAGGGGCGGATCGCGGACATGGACGCGGCGGGGATCGATATGCAGGTGCTTTCGGTGGCGGCGAACAGCGTAGACAAGCTCGACGCCGCGACGGCCGAGGATCTGGCGCGCGACGCCAATGACCGGATGGCGGACGCGGTGCGGGCGCATCCCGACCGTTTCGCCGCGTTTGCGACGCTCGCGCTGCAGGAGCCGGAGCATGCGGCCGTGGAATTCGAGCGATGCATCCAGAAATTGGGATTTAAGGGCGTCATGCTGAACGGAACGGCGCAGGGTCAATTTATGGATCATGCGCGGTTCACGCCGATCTTCGAGGTCGCCCAGTCCCTGGACGTTCCGGTGTATCTGCATCCCGCGCCTCCGCCGAAAGCGGTGATGGACGCATATTATGGCGGTCTTCCGGGCGGCGTCGGATACTTTCTTTCGACGGCCGGCTGGGGGTGGCACGCGGAAGCGGGCATGCATAGCCTGCGCCTGATCCTGAGCGGCCTGTTCGACCGGCTGCCCAAGCTGAAAATGATCATCGGGCACATGGGCGAGGATCTGCCGTATTCGATTGCCCGGTCGGACATGGTTTTAGGGCGCGCCGCTACGCATCTGAAACGTCGGGTGGCCGAATATTTCCACGAGCATTTCCACCTGACCACCAGCGGATATTTCACCACGCCTCCTTTTTTGTGCATGCAGCAGGTGGCGGGGATAGACCGGATCCTGTTTTCGATCGATTATCCGTTCAGCCCGAACACGGTGGGACGCGCGTTTCTGGAGAAGCTCGCGATCGGTCCGGAGGATATGGAGAAGCTCACGCACCGGAACGCGGAGAGACTTCTGAAACTGTAGCGGAGCGGAGCGCGCTGAAGCGCGCCGCAAGCTGAAGCTTGCCCCACGGGAAACAGCGGGTCCCTCGGCTTGCGCTCGGGATGACTGAAAACGCACGTTTTCATTTGAGAGAACAATTTCGGGCGCCGGGCACTATGTGATATCCCTCCCCAGGGAATTAAGGTGCCCAGAATCGGCTTAATACCACGCGGGTTGCGTGCCACGATGTTCGTGCTAGCCGCGGGGCTCGCGGTTGCCCAGCTCGCGAATCCGCAGGCCGCGAATCCAGATGTCGCGAATCCACAAGTCGCGAGGCCGGCGATGGGGAATTCGCTGATCGACAATCCACAAGTCGCAAATACCCAAGACGTCGATCGGGCCTATGCGTTGCTTGATCGTGCGTATCAGGCCTTGCGGACGAAGGATTACGATGCGGCCATTGCAAATTTCGAGGAAGCGCTGACGCTTGCGCCGGAGCGGGCATCGATCCACAAGGACGCGGGGTACGCGCTCCTGAAGGTAGGGGAAAACGTTCGCGCGCGGGTACATTTTTCGAAGGCGATGGGTCTTGATCCGAGCGACCGGCAGATCGCCCTGGAATACGCCTTCCTGTGTTACGAAACGGGCGAGCCGATCGCGGCGCGCCGGACGTTCGAGCGTTTGCGGGTGACCGACGCGACGGCCGCGGAAGCCTTCGAGAATATCGACCGGCCTCTGCGTGAGGGAATTGCGCGATGGCAGCAGGCGGTGGCGGCCAATCCGAACGATTACAGCGGCCACGAAGAACTGGCGAGGCTCGCGGAGAAGCGCGATGAGACGGCGCTCGCGGCCGAGCATTATGAAAAAGCGTGGCGGCTGCGGCCGGACCGGCGGGAATTATTGCTCGACCTGGGACGGGCATGGAAGGCACTGGGGCGCTCGGAGGATGCCGATGCAGCATGGCTCGCGGCCTCGCGCGGGGCAGAGCCGCGCGTAGCCGAACAGGCCCGTGAGCTGCTGCCTTCCCGGTATCCGTACGTTTACGAGTTCGAAAAAGCGCTGGAACTCGATCCGACGAACACGGAAGTGCGGCGCGAGCTCGCGTACCTGCACATGGCGATGGGTCAAAAGGCGGAAGCCGAGCAGCAATTTCAGCGCGCGGTGGAGACCTCGCCGCAGGATGCGTTATCGACCGCGCAGCTCCGGCTGCTGCGCTTTGAGCAAGGCGGCGAGGCGCTGCTTCCGCAGAAGCTCGCGGAGGGGGATTCTCGCGGAGGCGCGGATGAAGCGAAGGAGCTGGGCGCGAAGAGTTTTGAAAAGGGCTATTTGAAAGACGCGCTCCGGTATTTCTCGGTGGCCCACGAAAATAATCCCGAGGATTTCGAGGTGATGTTGAAGCTCGGCTGGACCAATAATATTTTGAAAAACGATCGCGAAGCGGTGAAATGGTTCGCGCTCGCGCGGCGAAGTCCCGATCCGCAGATGGCGCAGGAAGCTTCGAAAGCGTATCGCAATCTGGAGCCCGGGACGGAAATCTTCCGGACCACCGTGTGGGTTTTTCCGGTTTTCTCGACGCGCTGGCACGATCTGTTCGCCTACGCACAAGCCAAGACCGAGCTTCGCCTGCCGAGCCTGCGCTGGCTGCATCCGTATGGCTCGGTGCGCTTCGTGGGCGATACGCATCAGTCCGAGATTTTCGCCGCGGGGTGGGCGCCGGAATATCTTTCGGAGCAGAGCGTCATTATCGCGGCGGGCGTCGCGACCGAACCGTGGCACGGGATGAACGGATGGTTTGAAGCCGGCGAAAGCTTCCACATGCGGCCGGCTCCGCTCGACACGAGCCTGGCGGCGCCGGATTATCGCGGCGGGGTCGCGTATGTCCACGGCCTTACGCGAAGGCATTGGTTCGCGGAGACCAACGACGATCTGGTCTACGTCCACCGTTTCGACAACGACACGCTGGCGTACTCGCAGAATCGTTTTGGACACGACCTTCCGGGGATTCACGTCCCCACCGAGCTGTACTGGAACTGGAACGCCACGGTCGACGTGAAGCGCGAATATTGGGCCAACTTCGTGGAGACAGGGCCGGGCGTGCGCTTTCACCTGCGCTGGATTCCTCCGGCCATGCTGGTTTCGATCAATGCTCTGCGCGGGGTTTATCTGATCAACGCGGGCAATCCGCATCCGCCCGTTTTCAACGATTTTCGGGTAGGGGTCTGGTATGCGTTCACGCATTAAGATTGTCGGGTGCGCGCTGCTCGTCGACGTCGGACTTCTATACGGCGCACCGCAAGCCGTCTCGTCCACGTCAGACGCGGCTTCCTCGTCTCCTATGACGTCTGCCAAGACGGCTTCGAATAAGCCGACGCGCGAGAAGCCGATGTCCTCCGCTGGATCGACAAGCCGGGCGGCGGGAACGCGATTCACGTTCGACATTCTGGGCGGCGGCGATGCGTCCTCCTGGACGGAATTGCTTTCTTCGATCGGATTGACGCGCGGCGAACCGGCGCGGGCGGGAGTGGTGATCGCGTCCGAGGGCGCGGATTTTACGGCGTCCGCCGCCGCCGAATGGAAGACGCGCGTGGAGCACGGCGTGATCCTGGTGCTGGAAGGGGCATCCCCACTGGCTGCGGCCTTCGGCTTTCAAGCTTCTTCCGCGCCTCCCGTTTCGGTGCGCAGTGTGGAGGATCTGCGGGCTCCCAAGGTGCGGATCATTTGGGAAAAGGCGCTGGATGTTCCGGTTTTCGAGATCCCTCGCGAGGCTCGCGTGTTTACGCGGGAGCGCTGGACCAAGGCTCCTCTGATAGCAGGTTACCGGAGCGGCGCGGGGGCGGTGTTATGGGTCGCGGCATCGCCGGGTGCGCGCGGGTTTGACCGGTTTCCTTACTTCTTGCACGCGCTCTCCGATGTAGGGCTGGAGCCTCCCTTCGAGGCGCGGCGTCTGTGGGCATTTTTCGATTCCGCGTATCGATCGCGGGTCGATCTCGATTACTTCGCTCCGCGCTGGAGGGCCGCGGGGATCAGCGCCCTGCACGTCGCGGTGTGGCATTTCTGGGAGCGCGATCCGGCGAACGATGCATACCTGCGGCAGCTGATCGAGGCGTGTCATCGCAACGCGATCCTGGTGTATGCGTGGTTTGAATTGCCGCACGTCAGCGAAAAATTGTGGGCGGACCATCCGGAGTGGCGGGAGAAGACGGCGCTTTTGCAGGACGCGCAGCTCGACTGGCGCAAGCTGATGAATCTCTCGAACCCGGAGGCCCATGCGGCGGTCGCGCGGGGGATGCGCGAGGTGCTGACACAGTTCGACTGGGACGGCGTGAATCTGGCCGAACTGTACTTCGAATCGCTGGAGGGCCACGATAATCCGGCGCGGTTCACGCCTATGAACGACGACGTGCGCGCTGAATTCGAGCGCGCCGCAGGCTTCGATCCGCTCGAACTGTTTCAGACCGCGTCCCCACGACACTGGACTAAAAACAGCGCGGGGCTCGCGCGCTTTCTGGATTATCGGGCGGAGCTCGCGCGGCGGCAACAGGCGGCGTGGATCGGCGAGGTGGAGGCGATTCGCGAGACAAGGCCGAATCTGGATCTTGCGCTCACGCACATTGACGACCGCTTCGATTCCAGCATGCGCGAAAAGCTGGGCGCGGATACGTCGCGCGTGCTGCCGTTGCTCGAGCAGCATGATTTTACATTCGTCATCGAAGATCCCGCGACCATCTGGAATCAGGGACCGCACCGCTATCCGCAGATTGCCGCGCGCTACGCGCCGTTGACGCCGGCGCAGGAAAAGCTGGCGATCGATATCAACGTGGTGGATCGCTATCAGGATGTGTATCCCACCAAGGCGCTGGCGGGCGCGGAGCTGCTCGAAACGATCCACGCGGCCTCGACCGCGTTTCCGCGCGTGGCGCTCTATTTTGAAAGCTCGATTGCGCGCGTGGATCTGCCGCTGCTGGCCCCGGCGTCCGCGACCGTGGATCGGGTGATCGAGGGGATCGGGCCGTTGATCGTGCAATCCAAACGAGGGGTCGGAGTGGCGTGGAAGAATGCCGGCGGGAACAGGAACGTGCTGGTCGATGGGAAGCCGTGGCCGGTGGAGGACAGTGTACGGGTGTGGATGCCCGCGGGAACGCACACGGTGGAAGCGGGAACTCCCCCGCCGGGATGGCCCGCGGCGGCCGTGAGGGTGCTCGATTTCAATGCGGATCTTCGCGACGCGGCGGTTCTCCCGGACGGGGGCGTAGAGATTCGCTATGAAAGTGGATCGCGGGCGCTGGCGATCGTGGATCCGGCTCCCGGGTCTTTAGAAATCGACGGGAAATCCGCGCCGGTGGAGTTGTGGGGACGCGCGCTGGTGCTGCCGCGTGGGACGCACACGGCGATTCTGGGCGCAAATCCAATATTGGGTGCGAATCCAATCCTTGGCGCAAAGCAGGTTTTGGGCGCAAATGCTCAGGCCGCGCCCAAATACACGAACCGGGCGATAAACAGCGCCGCCAGCAAGTAAACCAGCCAATGGGTCCGGCGAAATTCACCGCGCGCGATCTTGAGCAGAGCGTAGCTGGTGAAGCCGAAGCCAAGACCGTTGGCGATGCTGAACGTCAGGGGAATGGTGATCAGCGTCAGGAAGGCGGGAATCGCGCTGCCGGGATCGCTCCAGGCGATCTCTCCGAGATGCGCGAGCATGAGCGAGCCGACGACGATCAACGCCGGCGCCGTGGCGGCGGAGGGCACCGCGCCGATCAGGGGCGCTAGAAACATGGCGGCCAAAAATAGAATTCCGGTGACGATGGAGGTCACTCCGCTGCGTCCTCCCGCGGCGACGCCGGCCGCGCTCTCGATATAACTGGTCACCGTGGAAGTCCCCACCATGGATCCGGCGATGGTGGCGGTGGCGTCGCACAGCAGGATTTCGCGCATGCGGGGAATGTCGCCGGAGGCCGGGTCAAAAAGACCCGCGCCCGTTCCGACGCCCACCAGCGTGCCGACGTTATCGAATAAATCCACGAACAGAAACACGAACACGATCCCGGCAAGACCCAGCCTCCACGCGCCGCGGACATCGAGCTTCCCGGCGGTGGCGGCGAGATCGGAGAAACGGTAGACCTGGGGCGTCCAATGCACCAGGCCCATCGCCGCGCCGAGCAGTGTGGTGGCCAGAATGCCGATCAGCATGGCCGATTTCACGCGCCAGGCGGAGAGCGCCGCGATCACGAGGAGCCCGAACAGCGCGAGCAGCGTGTTCCTGTCGCGCATGTTGCCGAGAGTGACGAGCGTGGCCGGGCTCGCGACAATGATGCCGGCGTTGCGCAGTCCGATCAAGGCGATGAACAGACCGATTCCCGCCGCGACGGCCGCGTAGAGTTCCCGCGGGATCGCTTTCACGATCAACTGGCGCACGCCCGCGAGCGTCAGCAGGAGAAACGCGACGCCCGAAATGAAGACGGCTCCAAGCGCCGTCTGCCAGGGGATGCCCATGCCCTTCACGACCGTGTAGGTGAAGTACGCGTTCAATCCCATGCCGGGGGCGAGCGCGATCGGGTAGCGCGCCACCGCTCCCATCAGGATGCTTCCGAAGGCCGCGCACAGGCAGGTTGCGGCGACCACGGCCTGAAACGGCATGCCGGTCTCATGCAGAATCGAGGGATTCACGAACACGATGTACGCCATGGTGACGAAGGTCGTGACGCCCGCGAGCATTTCCGTTTTCCAGTTCGTGCCGAGGCGCGCGAACTCGAAATACCGCTCCAGGCGAGGGATCATGGATGCATTATGGCGCATGCTCCTGGAGCGCCAAAACGCGCGCCCGCGCGAAAATCTGAAATAGCATCTCGTGCGTGAGCTTTCCGGTGGACGTGTTCTGCTGGCTCGGATGGTAGCAGCAGAGCAGAATCGCACCAGATGTTGGACTCGCGGCGGAACTCGCTGCGCCGTGGCCGGACTGGATGGCATACTCGCGCGCGTGCCCGAACGGATAGGCCGCCCGGCTGCGAATGATCCCGCGCTTTTTGAGCACGCCGAGATATGCGTCGGCGGCCAGTTTTCCCAGAGCGACGACGACGCGGACGCGGGTGAGAAGATCCAGTTCCTTTTCGAGATACGGCGCGCACCGGGCGAATTCGTCGGGCGCCGGTTTATTATCCGGCGGCGCGCAATGGACCGCGGCGGCAATGTAGACGTCGTGCAGCGTCAGCCCGTCGCCGATCGCGCGGCTTTCGGGCTGTGACGCGAAGCCGTTTTCGTAGAGCGCGCGATAGAGAAAATCTCCGGAGCGATCACCGGTGAACATGCGGCCGGTTCGATTCGCACCATGCGCTCCGGGCGCGAGGCCCACGATCAGCACGCGCGCTCGCGGATCGCCGAAGGAGGGAACCGGTTTGCCCCAATATTCTTCATCGCGATAGGCGCGGCGTTTGATGCGCGCGACTTCTTCGTCATAGCGGCGGAGGCGCGGGCAGCGCTCGCAGGAAACAATCTCGGCGTTGAGGATGCGCAGGGCTTCCGCATTCGCCGCATTCGGGGAGGGTTTCATGCGAGAGCGTTCGAGGACGGGCGCTTTTCGGCAGTGGAAAGCTTCTCGTAGAGCAGCGCGAGTCGTTCCACGCCGATCTGTTCGGCGCGCAGTCCGGCTTCGGCGAGTGCATCGATCGCGTCCTTGCCGTAGGCGGGAGCGAGGTTATTGCGCAGGGTTTTACGTTTATGCCGGAAACACAGTTGCGCGAACTGCAAAAATCCTTCGAGATCTGCGACCGCGACGGCGCGCGGAGTGAGCCGCACCACCGCGCTCTCAACTTTCGGCGGAGGACGGAAGGCGTCCGGAGGAACGTCGAAAAGCCGCTCGACGCGAGCCTGAATCTGAGCGAGCACGGAAAGATATCCGAAATCGCGGGTTCCGGGTGAGGCGGCGAGCCGCGCGGCGACTTCCGCCTGCACCAGAAAGACCGCGCGCTCCCATTCTCCGCGCAGCGCGAAAATTTTCTCGAGAATCGGGGACGTGATGTAGTAGGGAAGGTTTCCGGCAAGGATGGGACGGGCGTCGAGCGAGCTGAGGGGGGCCTGCAGAATATCGCCTTCAAGGACGGTGAGTTTTCCGGTCCCGATCGGCTCGGCGAATTTCTGTTGCAGATAATGCACCAGAATGGGATCGATCTCGATGGCCATCACGCGGTCGCCGGGTTGATCGGAACAGGCCAGCAATTCCGCGGTTAAGGCGCCTTTTCCGGGACCGATTTCGACGATGCAGCGGGAGTTCTGTGTGCCGCGCGCGGGACACGCGGATTCCGCGATGCGGCGAAGAATGGAGGTGCGGGCGAGGAAATGCTGCCCCAGCCGCCGGCCCAGCTTACCCTCGCACGTCGACGCGGCTCGAACCGAAGCGCAAGCGCACCTTGGAGGACATGGGGCGGCCGAATTCGGTGGCCGGAGTAAATTCGGTGAACAGCAGCATATTTTCCAGACGGCGGCGCAGACTGCTGTTGGCGAGCACGCTCGCTCCGGCGACGATCGCGTAGTCGAACATGCGGCCCTCGCCATCCACCCACACGTCGACCACCACTTCATCCGAACTGGTCAGGAACGGTGACGTGCCTTTGACCGCAACGGCCGTATAAAGCATGGTGGGGACATCGGCGGATGCAACGGAGGTGGCCACCTGCCGCAGAGGGTAGGCGGGAACCACGCACATGCTGAAGAGAATGATGGCGGCCGACAAGCCTCCGGTGAAAGGCAGCGCGAGCGGCCACACGATCTCATCGCAGAAGCGCTCCGCCCAATCCCGAAAATGCTGAACACGCGCCGCGAAGTTTCTGCGCGCGGCCTGCCGCTGGCATTGGCGCGATGCGAGCACCCGCAACCGGACACTCAACTCCGGCGGCAAGGGCTGCCCGGAGAGCTTCGGCAACGAATGCAACAGACGTTCCTGATACCGTGTCATCTGGCCACCAGTCCTTCAGTCCGGTTAAATGGATGCGGCCCCGGCTCCAGACGAGCAGCTAATCGTTCCTTGAGAGCTTCGCGGCCTCGCAAAATTCTGGACTTCACGGTCCCTAATGAGATTTCGAGAATCTCGGAAATTTCTTCGTACGGCATGCCTTCGACGTCGCGGAGGATGAGCGCCGCACGAAAATTCGGATTTACTTCCGCAAGCGCCGCACCGATTAAGTGCACCGCTTCATGATCGAGAGCGATCTCAAACGGAGACGGTCCGGGATCAGCGACCCAGTCCGCGCACGTCATGGGCTCCCCAGGTTCGTGGTCGAGCCGAACCTCCTGCTTGCGATGACGTAAAAAGGAACGCCGGTGGTTACGGGCCTCATTCACGGCAATCCGGTAAATCCAGGTCTTCAGCGAACTCTTCCCGCGGAAGGAGCTAATGCCGCGAAATACCTTGAGGAAGACCTCCTGCGTGACATCGGCCGCGTCTTCGGGGTGATCCGTCAGCCGGCATATCAGGTTATAAATGGGATGTTCGTAACGCTGCAACAACTCTTCGTAGGCGGCTTCTTCGGCGGCGCATAACCTGCGAACCAGCAACTGATCCTGGTGGGCTTGATCGTCATCCGCGCCGGCCAGGAGGTCACTTGCGCCTAAAGAGAAACTGATTGCTGTATCCGCCATAATGGCTCCGCCCTCAGTGTACCGCGACCAGAATGGAACACCCTAGCTGTAAGAATAGACACCGGGTGGGCGTCCACGGTTCCTTTGAAGTTTCCGTTTTCGTAACGATCGCGGAATGAATCTCCTTGTCGCCGGGATCGCCGCACTGATCCGGATGTGCGTTTCGGGGTTTCAGGACCGTTGGAGGCCCTGGCCGCGGCACCCCTCTGCAGACGATTCCCTCTTTTGTTAGAATAGATTACGGAGCGTCCCGCTCCCCAAAGGACCCCAGGTAGCATGGCCACAAAACCCGCCTTCGCCCAGAGCGCACAAGTCGAGCATCCCAAGTTTGGCTTGGGCAGCGTGCTCTCCTGCACGGAAGAGTACATTGTGATTAAGTTCGACGACCACGGCGAGAAGAAATTCGTTTTGTCGATTGTCCTTCCGAATCTGAAGAAAAGCGATCGTACGCCTCCCGTGGAGAAGCGCCGTAGTACGCGCAAGAAAGCCGTACCGGTCGCGAGCTAGACGGCGCTGAAAGAGGCCGTTCTGCTACCGCTCCCTCGCGGTCGCGGCTCGGTAGATGCCTGCAAACACGCGAGCACGTTTCTGAGCCGCGCGGACACGTTTCTGAGCCAAGCGGGTTTGAGTCCCTTTTCACCTTGCTAAAGGGCGCGAAACTTCGCGAACCAGCTGCGTACCCCTCGCGCAGTTCATCGAACACCGATCTCCTGGATTAGCCTTTCCTCCGGAAAGGCGCCATTGTGGCACCGCTTTTCGTGGAAATCATCCCATTTTCCGGGGCGAGCGGCTGACGTGCGGGTTTCCGCGAATATAGAAGCGCAGGGGCCAATCGGCCGCCTGGCGGATTCCGATGCGGGGCGATACCGCGGTTTCGAAGAACCGCGCTTTCCCGGTTTCGAGCCCAGGTTCGCGGATGGTGAGCGATCCGTGGGTTCCGTGAGATTCGCGCGTGAGATCCGCCCCGTTCTGCTTCAGCGTGATTCCCAGGGCGCGGGTCAAGCGGCCGGGACCGCTGCCGGATTCCGCGAGCGGAGCGATCGGCTCGATGGCGCGGATGAGCACGCATCCGGCCGACCCTTCGGAGTCCGCGACCGCGTTCAGGCAGTAGTACATCCCGTAGATTAAGTACACGTAGGCATGACCGGGAGGGCCAAAGAGCAGACGGGTCCGGGGGGTGACTCCGCGAAAGGCATGCGCGGCGGGGTCGTCGGTTCCAAGGTACGCCTCGGTTTCGACGATGCGTCCGGCACGCTCGTGCTGGTGGGTGTCGTCAGAAGCGGGGCGATGCACCACAATTTTGCCCAGCAGCGCTCGTGCGACTTCAATTGCGGGGCGCGCATAGAAGGAACGCGGCAAGGCGGGCATAGTTCAAAATCCGAGAGTCCGTCTGCGCTCGAGCGGCGCACAATTATCATTTCACAAAAGCCGGTCACAAGACCGGGCGAATGCGAATTGAGAATCCATGGTGGCTCTCATTCAGTACACTGGTATCCAGACTTTCTGATCTCGACTCTCTGATCTCTTTTTGCGCGAGGACGTTTTCCTCGGCCCACGATGCGTTTGTTTACCGCGATCGACATTCCGGAAGAAGTGCGTGAGCGGCTCCGCGCTCTCGTCGAGCAGTGGAAGCCACTCGCCAAAATTCACTGGAGTCCCGTCGCCAATCTGCACATCACAACGAAATTTATCGGGGAGTGGCCGGAGGCCCGGCTGGAAGAAATGAAGCGGGCGATCGAGGGGATTCGGCGCCCGGGCGCTTTCGAGATCGCCATCCGGGGATTCGGATGGTTTCCCAACGAACGCCATCCGCGCGTTCTATGGGCGGGGATCGAGGGCGGGGAAGCGCTCGCGGCTCTGGCTCGCGCGACCGAACAGGCGGTGAGCGCGGTGGGCGTCGCGGCGGAGGAACGGCCGTACGCTCCGCACCTGACATTAGCCCGTGTCCGGGAAGCCACATCCCTCGACGCTTTGCGGTCGGCCGTGGCAAAACACGTGGAACAAAAGCCAACGGCGGGCGCGGACATCGGTGCGTTCCGGGTCACAGAATTTTTTCTCTATCTTTCAGCCGGCGGGAAATACACGCGACTTGCCGGATTCTCCCTTTAAATGATGCCCGTTCTCGTCTAAATCATGCTCGGACTCCTTGGTATTGTCATCGCCTACCTTCTGGGCGCGATCCCTTTCGGTTTTCTGCTGGTGAAGTTCACCAGAGGCGCCGATGTGCGCGCGTCCGGCAGCGGCAACATTGGAGCGACGAACGTCCTGCGCACGGCTGGGAAGAAGGAAGGGGTCGCCACGCTGGTGCTCGATATCGCGAAGGGGTATGTGGCGGTGTGGCTGGTCGCCAAACTCACCGGCGACGCGCCTCTATGGACCAGCCTGGCCGCCCTCGCCGTGATGGCCGGCCATGCGTTCCCGGTCTTCCTGCGCTTCAAGGGAGGGAAGGCGGTCGCGAGTTTCATCGGAGCTTTTTTATATCTGACCCCGCTCCCGCTGGCGATCGCGCTGCTGTTGTTCGTGATCGCGGTTGCCCGGACGCGTCATATTTCGGCGGGTTCGATCCTGGCAGCGGGCACGTTCCCTTTTGGCGTGTGGATGATCCTGCATCCGCCCTACGAGATTACCGTCAGCGCGTTCCTCGCGGGGGCCTTCATCGTGTATCGCCACGCGTCGAATATTGAACGGCTGCGGGCGGGCACCGAGAACGTGTTCACCTGGAAAAGATCGTGAAGCTGAGCATACTGGGCGGAGGAAGCTGGGGGACGGCGCTCGCGGTGGTGCTGGCGGAGCGTTTCGAGCGGACCAGGCTGTGGGTGTACGAGCAGGATCTGGCCGCGCGCATGCGCACGACGCGGGAAAACGACGTCTATCTTCCGGGATTGCTCCTGCCGGAGACGGTCGAGGTCACGACCGACCTCCCGTCGGCACTGGAGGCCGCTGAAATCGCGATCGGCGTGGTGCCGTCCAAGTTCGCGCGCGGGTTGTGGCAGAAGGCGCTCCCGTCGCTTGCGCCCGGGACGACATTCGTCAGCGCGACAAAGGGCATTGAAGCCGCGACGCTTCTGCGCATGTCCGAGGTTGTCTCGGAGGTATGGGGCGAGACATCCGGCGAAAGCCTTCCGCGAGATCCGGATTCCCGACGCATTGCGGTTCTTTCCGGTCCGACCTTCGCGCGGGAAATCGCGCGAGGCGAGCCCGCGGCGGTGGTGGTCGCCTCCACCGTTCCCGAAACCGCGGTTTTCGTTCAGAAAGCATTTTCGGGCCCCCAGTTGCGACTGTATACGAGCGCCGATCCGGTGGGGGTGGAGCTCGGCGGGGCTCTCAAGAATGTCATTGCGATCGCGGCGGGCGCCGTCGAGGGGCTGGGACTCGGCAGCAACACGCTGGCCGCGCTGATCACCCGGGGCCTTGCGGAAATCACCCGGCTGGCGGTCGCCATGGGAGGGACGCCTCAGACGCTTGCGGGCCTCGCGGGTCTGGGGGATCTAGTACTTACGTGTACCGGAGATCTAAGCCGCAACCGCCGGGTAGGGGTCGAATTGGCTCATGGGCGGGGGCTGGCGGAGATCTGCGCGTCGACGCCGATGGTCGCCGAAGGCGTGGAAACGTGCGGCTCGGCGGTAGCGCTGGGGGCGAAGTTCGGGGTCGATCTGCCGATCATTCAGCAGATGCACGAGGTCCTGCACCGCGGCAAAGTTCCCCGCGATGCGCTGCGCTACCTGATGGACCGGAGTCTGAAAAGCGAATAAGATGTTTTCCGGTCATCCACAGCAACCTTCGTCTCGTCCTTGTGTTAGGAAAGATATGGAGGGAGTAGCGGCTCTGGAACGCGACGCCCAGTTGATGCTTCGCGTTCGCGAAGGCGATGACCACAGTTTTGCCCTCCTTCTGAACCAGCATCGGCGGCCGGTAGTGCATTTTCTGTTCCGGATGGTCCAAAACCAGGCCATATCGGAGGAGCTGGCGCAGGAAGTGTTTCTACGGGTCTACCGGAGCCGGGCTTCGTATGAGCCGACGGCGAAATTCACGACGTGGCTGTTCCGGATCGCCACGCACGTGGCGTTGAATCATATCCGGGACGGGAAGCATGAACGGGGCCACGAGAGCCTCGAAGAAGAAGTGATCGAAGGCGTAGGGCGGCAGATACCGGACCGGCGGCCGACGATCGAGCATCGGATGGTAAGCGACGCGAAGCTCGACGAGGTGCGGAGGGCGGTGGATGCTCTTCCGGCCAAGCAGCGCGCGGCGGTGGTGATGCATAAATACCACGAGCTCGATTACGACCAGATCGCATCGGCGTTGGGGATTTCGGGATCGGCACTGAAGTCGCTTTTGTTTAGGGCGTATGAAACTTTGCGCGCGCGCCTGGCTCATATGGCGTGAGCGATTTTGAGGGAAGAAGATGACTTGCATCCATACACACAAGCGGGGCATGGAGACCCTGTTGGATTATTGCGCTGGAAGGCTCGCCGCGGAGCAGGCCGAAGCGCTCGAGAAGCATGCCCGGGAATGCGGGGATTGCCGCGCTCTGCTGGCCGCGCAGACGAATCTATGGACTGCGCTCGACCAGCTGGAAGCGCCGGAAATTTCGGCGGATTTCGATGCCCGGCTGTATGCCCGGCTCAACCGGGAAAAGGCTCCCTCCGCGTGGCGCGCGCTGTATGACCGCATTGTCCTGAGCGATTTCATGGCGGGATCGTGGAAGCCGGCGCTGGTGGGCGTGGCGGGAGCGGCGGTGCTGGCGATTGGCCTGCTGGTGCACGCGCCGCATGCGCAGGATTCCGCCGCGCAGGTTCGTCCCGATTCCGTGGACGTGGAACAACTGGAGGTCACGCTCCAGGATCTGGAAATGCTGACGCCTCCTTCGGCTTCGGCCGGAAAGCCTTCCGCCGGTAAGATGTGATCCTGTGAAAGGTTTGCGTACGTTTGAGGCCAAGAGGGTAAAGGCGGAAAGATCCGGAGCGGGGCACTCCGCGATTTGTTCCGCGACTTTTTCGGCCGTGTTCTCGGCGATCGGCGTCGTGGCCTGCGGCCAACTGTCTCCGGCCTTTAGTCAAACGAAGCCGGCGCAGCCGAGACCGGCGCCTGCCAGGCCCCAAGCGCAAGCGAAACCGGGCGCACGTCCTCCGGCTTTGGCGGGTCCGGCGCTGCAGAAGCTCGCGAACATGACGCCGGAGCAGCGCGAGAGGGTGCTTTCCAGGCTGCCTCCGGAGCGGCGCACGCGGATCGAAGAGCAGTTGAACCGGATCGGCCAGCTTTCTCCCGAGCAAAGGGCCAAATTGTTGCAGCGGTATGACGAGTTTCAAGGGCTGCCGCGCGACCGGCAGGCGGCGGTCCGCTCGGAATTGCAGTCGCTGCGGAAGATGCCTCCGGCGCAACGCCGCGCGCAACTGGAGAGCCCTGAATTCCAGCAGAAATACTCGCCCGAAGAACAAAGGCTGCTGCGCGAGTCGCTCGGCCGGCCGGCGCAATAGGCGCGAAGATCTCTTTTCTTCCAAGCTCAATTCACGACAGGTTCGATTCACGACAGGCTTCATTCACGTCCCGTTTTCATCCCGGCATTTCCAAAATCTAAGGTGAACTAACGACGCGCCGTCCGGGCGATTCGCCTTAGAAAGCGGTACGCCGGATCTATTGTTTCGCCGCGCCAAATCGATCACGGTGGAGACAGCGTCGCGAGCCTGCATCGGAGGTCGGGCCCAGTGGTCGCCGTCATCGTTCCAGCAAGTAAAACCCCGCCGGCCGCCGAGACTTCGGCGCGGCCGATCCGCGTCTCGGAAGTCATCTCGTCCTTGTCCTTCGCGCTGGATCTCACGGAAGGGCAACCCCCGGGACATGCGGTGCGGACGTGCGTCCTGGGGATGCGCATCGCCCAGGAGATCGGACTTCCGGTCGAGGAGCAGGGGGATCTTTACTACGCGCTTCTGATGAAAGACGCGGGCTGCAGCACGAACGCGTCGCGGATGTTTCAAATCCTGGGCACGGACGACATCAAAGCCAAGCGGGATGTAAAGACCACGGATTGGACCCGCATCGGATGGGAATCGGTGGAATATGCGCTCTCCCATGTGCGCACTGGCGCGCCGTTTCTGGACCGGGTGCGGGCCTTGTTCGATCTCGCGCGCCATCACGAGAGAAACGCCCGCGAGATGGTGCAGATCCGCTGCGAGCGGGGCGCGTCCATCGCCCGCAGGATTGGTCTATCGGAGGGCACGGCAAGGGCGATTCACAGCCTGGATGAACTATGGAACGGGGCCGGTCATCCGGACGGTCTGAAAGGCGAACAGATTCCCAGGCTCGCGCGGATCATGAATCTGGCGCAGACCATGGACATCTTTTATACGGCCTACGGCCGCGGCGCCGCGGTCAAGACCGCTCGCGAGCGGAGCGGCCGGTGGTTTGATCCGGACCTGGTGCGCGCGTTCGGTTTCCTGGCGAAGAAAGAATCGGTGTGGACGGATCTCGAAAACGCGAGCACGAAAGTTCTGGAGCTGGAGCCGCGCGAAGCGGTGCTCGAGGCGAACGAGACGACGCTCGATAACATTTGCCTGGCGTTCGCCGATGTGATTGACGCAAAATCCCCGTTCACCTACCGGCATTCGACGGGCGTCGCGGGCGCGGCGGTGGCGATCGGAAAAACGATGGCGCTCGCGGAATCCGAGATCACGCTTCTGCGCCGCGCGGCATTGCTCCATGACATCGGGAAATTGAGCGTGTCGAATACGATTCTGGACAAGCCCGCGAAACTCACCGACGGCGAGTGGGAAGTGGTTCGCAAGCATCCCCGGTATTCCTACGAGATTCTCAAGCGCGTTCCCAACTTTGCGGACCTCAGCGAGATTGCCGCGTCGCATCATGAAAAGCTCGATGGTTCGGGTTATTTTCGAGGGGTGACCGCGGAGCAACTCTCCCTGCCCGCGCGCATTCTGGTGATCTCGGATATTTACGATGCGCTGGCGGCGAAGCGGCCTTACCGGGATGCTCTTCCGCTCGAGACCGTTCTGGAAATTATGCAGAGGGACGCGCCACGAGCGCTCGACGGCGCCTGTTTCGAGGCTCTCAAGTACTCGGCCGGCTCCGCACATTCGATCGCAACGGATTTGTTCAAGATGTCTCTGAATTTCCAGCAAGGGCAAACGTCGCGCGAAGTGGTTCCGGTGGAAGCGGCGCCGGCCGTCTGAATACCGGCGGAAGTGGGCGCGCTAGGTCGCGGCTTGCTCTTCCAGAGTCACTTTCGCGCGCAGATTGGCGACGCCGAGCGTGGAACGCTCGTCGGTAACGGTAAAGGCAACCGCGTCATCGATCCAATCCTGCGCGGTGCCGTCGGGGTCCTGCGAGAACACCGTCAGCGTGTAAGCCTGCGGGCACAAATCGCACAGGAAAGCGAAGACCACGGTGGCGGATTGGCCGGCCTTGCGCGGGCCGACGCCCACGCCTTCGGCCCCGGTGCTGGTTCCGTAAACCTCGAATCCGATCTGGGTGCGGATAATCATTCCGATCACGGGCTCGGCAACGTCTTCGTGGAAGCGCACCGTGACGCGCACGCTTACGTACTCGCCGCTCTTCCACACGATGGTCGGCTGGCCGTTCGCGCCCAGGATTTCGAGCGCGATCACTTCAGCGCGCCCATCGCCGCGGCGGAAAGAAGGAGCCAGACGCGCGGGGATGGTTTCACCCCAGGCGCGAACCTGTTCGGCGACCGCTCGCCGGTAGCGCGTCAAGGTTTCCCGGGGGTCGCCTTTGGCGGCGAGTTCACCCGCCTCTAGCCACCACACTTCGTCGCATAGAAGTTCTAGCAGATGGATCTCGTGCGAAGCGAGCAGCACGGTGGAACCGGAGCGGCGCAGACGATCGAGTCCGGGAAGCGTGCGGGCGCGCACCAAGGCGTCCTGCGTGGCGAGCACCTGATCGAGCGCGAGCACGGCGGCGGGAGCCAGATTCAGAGGCTCGCCCAACGCCACATAGCGCCGGGCTCCATCCGCCCGGACCTCGCCGGCCGTGGGTTCGAGAACTCCGCCTGCGACCTTGAGGAGTTCCGACACGCCCGACTGCTTGCCGCCGATCAATCCGATAATCGCACCCGCGGGAGCCGAGGCAGTGAAGTCTTTCAGCGGTCCCGCCGTGACACCCCGAAAGTCAATGGACATTTACACACCAGGATACGTTAACTCGGTTGGCCTGGGAGATGGTTCGAGAATCCGCGAGGGAAAGACCTTAGGCCGGGTCATTTCTAAAATCATGCGTGTCTAAAATCACGCGTCCAAAATCACGCGCGTCTCAAATTTCAGGCACTGGGTCCAGCCACTCGCAAATTTACCGCGCGACGGCGTATGCGTATAATGCCGCCATGGGAGATTTACCGGAAGAGCGGCTACAGTGCATGGAGGTGTGGGGCGGGAGCCACCTCACTTCGCAGCGCGTCGCCTTCGGAGGATTGGACGCGTGGGTGTACAGCAAGCCGTACGATGGCGCGCAGCGTGGCGGCGACGTGTATTACGCGTCGAGCTGCGCGACGGGACGCATCAGCCGTCTTCTCCTGGCGGATGTGGCGGGCCACGGAACCGCGGTGGCTTCGGCCGCCGCCGATCTTAAGGCGCTGATGCGGCGGTTCGTCAATCGTCTGGATCAGGCGGAGTTCGTGCGCCTGCTGAACGAGCAGTTCGGGGCGATGTCGAAAGCGGGCTCCTTCGCGACCGCGATCGTCACCACATTTTTCGCTCCCAGCCGCAGAATGGAGCTGTGCAACGCGGGCCATCCCCGTCCTATTTTGTATCGCGCGGCGACCGGGCAATGGAACTGTCTCGGCCAGGAGGGCGCGTCGCGTCCCGGTCCCATGAATTTGCCGCTGGGGATTTTGAGCATCACCCAATATGAACACTTCGATGTGGAGCTGGAGCCCGGCGATTGCCTGGTGACCTACACCGACGCCCTGATGGAATCGTACGACGCGGATGGGGAGATGCTTGGCGAAGCGGGCGTGCTGCGCATTCTGCGTCTGATCGGCGAAGTGGAACCGGATCGTCTCATTGAAGCGCTGCTCGCGGAAATCGCCGGGCGGTATCCTAAGAATTTATCGGACGACGACGTCACCGTGCTGGTGGTGCGCCCAAGCGCCGGTCCCATGCACTACTCCTTCCGCGAAAAGCTGCGCGCCGCGAGGCGCTTCGGAGCGGCGTGGGTGCGCTCGCTCGATCCGCGGGCGGAGCGCGCTCCTTTCCCGGATCTCAATCTGGCGAATCTGGGAGGGGCGATCATTCCAGCGCTCGCAAGAAGATGGCGCGCGAAGGGCGGGTCGGCATGAGCGCCGGCTACTGCGTGACAACGTAGATCTCCCGATGCTGCGCAGGATAACGCACACGCGCATCGTCAACATGACCTGACAGTAAATCGTGCTTGTATTCATTGATGAATCCGGGGATTTCGGGTTGAAGTTCGGGCGAGGATCGTCCGATTTTTTTACCTGCGTGGCCGTGGTGTTCTCGGATGCTTTTTCCGCCGATGCCTGCGATCGATCGATTGACGCATTACGGCTTCAGCTAGGCCAGCCGCGTTCTTTTGAGTTTCACTTTTCCCATGGCTCCGACAGGGTGCGCCGCGCGTTCCTGTCTGAAGTTTCCAAGGATGATTTTAGGTATGCGGGTTTCATCTTGGATAAGAAAAAATTATTCGCGGAACGTTTCACCGAACCTCGAGATGTCTATCAATACGCCGTTAGTTTGGTGTGTGAGCAGATTCGCCCGCTGCTGAAAGAATCCAAAATTGTCATCGACAAGAATGGAGATCGGTCATTCAAGCAGCAACTACAAAAGTCCCTGAAAACCCAAATGACGCAATCTGACGGGAGTTGCCTCATAAGAAAAGTCACGATGGAAACTTCTCATTCCAACAACCTTATCCAATTGGCTGATATGATCTCCGGGGCGGTAAACCGGTCATACGGATCGCGCGACAACAAATTTAGGAAGCTGATAGAGCGGCAAGAAAAGTTCGTCCAGATTTGGCCGAATTAAAAAATAAGCCCGCCGACCTATCCCTCTCGGGGAACGCAGACCATAAAGGCCACAGTTCGGTCAGGCGGGCAATTCCATCTCGAACGTACACTGTTAACACTGTACACGTCAAGCAAGAAATCCTCAGGAAATCCACAGGAAATCCAAGGACCTCAGGCGACCGGAGAAATGCCGCGCCGACGCTTCATCCAGCGCGCCCTACCGTAATAAACCGGGCGCTTTCCGGTTCCGGCATCGACGCCGGGCAGTAGCTCCTCGGAATCGATAAGCGCGTCCCATCTGTGTTTCGCGACAAAGGCGTCCAACTTCCTGCAATGCGGATCCACGTCAAAAACGCCACGCCCGTCGGTGAATGCCGCGAGCGCGTCCGGATCGGAGACGTGAAGCATTCCTGTTTGTGCCCGAACCAGCGCGATATCTCTTGCTTCCGCGATGTCGATCGTGTCGCTTTTGGTCACTGCGGTTTCGTATACTCGCCGATCCAGTCGAGCACCGTGTGATACCACAGCGCGCTGTTCTGCGGCTTCAAAACCCAGTGGCCTTCATCGGGGAACACGAGCAGCTTGGACGGCACCTTCTGCATTTGCAGCGACGTGAAAAGCTGCAGCCCCTGGCCGATGGGCACGCGATAGTCGAGCTCGCCGTGGATGACGAGAGTAGGCGTTTTGAAATCCTTGACGAAGCTGCTCGGCGACCATTTCGCATAGAGCTCCGGATTATCATTCGGCATGCCGCGGAATTCCCATAGAGGAAACCACAGTTCCTCGGTTTCCCTTGTTTCGCTTGCCAGATCGAATACGCCGTCGTGCGAAACGAAAGCTTTAAAGCGCGTGGTGTGGCCGAGGAGCCAGTCGATCATATACCCGCCGTAGGAGCCACCGGCCGCGGCCATTCGATTCGCGTCCACATACGGAAGCACGGAGACGGCGTCGGTCACGGCCATGATGTCGTCATAGGCGCGTCCGCCCCAATCGCCATTGATTTCGTCGATGAACTTTTGGCCGTAGCCGGTGGACCCGCGCGGATTGGGCTCAATGACGACGTAGCCGGCGGAGGCGAAAACCTGCGCGTTCCAGCGATAGGTCCAGGATTCGCCCCACGAGCCTTCGGGTCCGCCATGGATCAGGAACACGACCGGATATTTGCGCGCCGCCGAAAAATCGGGAGGCTTGATGATGAAGGAATGGACGCGCGATTTATCGTCGCTATCCACCCACATCTCCTCGAGCGGAGAGAGACTGACGGGTGCGAGAAGAGCGTCGTTGAGGTGCGTGAGCGCGACGCCCGTGCCGCCGCCGGAGGTCGCGCGAAAGAGTTCCGTGGGGCGCGACCCGGTCTGCTCAGAATAAATCATCGTGCGGCCGTCCGCGGTAAACTGCATGTCCCCGAGGCTGGACGCTCCGCTGATGATGCTGCGCACTCCGCCGCCCGTGGCCGCGATCATCTGCAATTCCATGCGTCCGCGGTCTTCGACCGTGAAAAACAGCCGCGTGGAATCGGGCGACCAGGTGAAGCTATCCACCCAGCGATCGAGCGTTTCCGTGAGATTCGTGGTTTTTCCGGTCGCGCGATCGAGCACCTGCAGCCGCCAGCGATCCGATTCGTAGCCCGCGCGGAACTGCGACAAAAACGCGAGATACTTGCCGTCCGGCGAATACACCGGGCCCACGTCCGCGCCCGGATTCAGCGTGATCTTTTTCGAATCCCCCCCGGAGAGCGGAACCGCGTAGATATCGGAGTTCGTGCTGGTGGCGGGGTCCGTATCGGTGTTGGCGACGTAAGCCAGTTCCATGGAGTCCGGCGAAATGGCATAGCCCATGGGACCGCCGAGCGAAAACGGAGGGACATCGTAAGGAACCGGGGTAAGATCCTTCAGGCTTCCGCCGTTGGTATCGACGGTCAGAAGGTGTTGCCGGCGCCGGCCGCTCCACTGATTCCAATGGCGGTAGAGCAAGGACGTATAGACGCGGGCTTTGACCAGGCTTTTCGCATCGGCGTCCAGATTGCGCCGGTTGCAGGCGTCATCGAAGGAATTCAGAGGCGTTTTGCATTCGGGATAAACATTCGAGAGGAAGACCAGCTTCTGGCCGTCGGGGGAAAGCAGCGCGCCCGAAGCTTCCGTCGACAGTCTCGTGATCTGCCGCGGGTTGCGGCCGTCGGCATCCATCACCCAGATCTGTGAGGAGCCGCCTTGCGGGGCCGCGGGCGGCGCGCTTGCACTAGACGGCGATCCCACTGACAGCGATCCGACGAGCGGAAAGGCCGGGCGATCGGAAATGAAATAGATCTGCTTCGAATCGGGAGACCATCGCGGACCTTCGTTGGTCGAGCCTTCGCGCGTGAGCTGCCGGGGAAGGCCGCCGCTCACGGGGACAACGTAGATCTGGCTGGGCTTGGTGTTCTTGTCGAAGTCGACGGAGGTGACCGTGAAGGCCACTTGTTTTCCGTCGGGAGAAAGCGCGGGATCGCCGATGCGCTGGATTTTGAGCAGCGTTTCCACATCGAACGGCCGCTTCTGCGCGGATACGAAGGGGACCAGCGCCAAGGCGGCGCAGGCCAAGTGCAGGGAAGAACGCATCTGGGACTATTTTAGCGGGTCGTGTACGCGGCGGAGGGTCGGGGCCGCGATCCTGCCGCTGTTCCTAATGGCGCGCCGGGGTCGTTCGCTGATTTCGGGTCGGACTCATTCACGGATTTCGCGCCGTTGAGCGATGTAATCTTCGAGCCACGCGAGGGCCTCCGCCTCGGTCGAAAATTTCCCGTCGGCCTGCGCCTCATACGCCGCATGCGTAACCTCGCCGATGTGAACCCCGGGGCGATCGTTGAAATAGGGCAACACGTGACGTCCCAGAATCAGAGGGGGCTGCGGCTTCTCGGCAACCGATTCTTCGCGTGCGGCGGTCAGAATCCGCGCGGCTTCGGGAGGCAGCGCAGGATCTTTGGGAGGACGTCCGGAGGCGTCGGCTTCGATCAGGCGGATCAGTTGTTCAATGCTTGCGGGCGCCAGACGCAGGGCCAGGCGGCGGACCGCGCGCGGCGTGATCTCACCGCTCGCGCTCATCCCGATGCTGCGATGGGCGAGATGATTTTCCACGAGCGGGACCACCTGATCGGCGATCACGGATTTGATTCCGATGCGCGTCAAAAATTGCCGTGTAATGGGACCGCCGAGCGGTTCGTGTCCCCACGACGTCCACCGCTCGCGGCCTTCGCGCGGGCGCAATTCCGTGGTAGCTGGTTTGCCGAAGTCGTGCGCGAGGGCCGCAAACAGGAGGACGGCGCGGTCATCACCGGCGAGGCCGTCGCGTTCGGCGATCTTCGCGGCCGCGTTCAGCACGTGCATGGTGTGCACGCTCACGTCGCCTTCGGGGTGCCATTCGGGATCTTGCGGGACTCCGGCCATGGCCGCAATCTCCGGGAAACAGACGAGCCAGCCGGAACTTGCGAGATAATCCGCGATGCGTCCGGGATAGGCGCCCTTGACGGCCCACTTCATGAACTCCTCCGCGACGCGTTCCCGGGCGAGCGTGGAATATTCGGAGGCGATGGCGCGCGAGCGGGCGGCCGTCCCTTCCTCAAGGGTCAAATTGAAGCGGCAGGCGAACTGCATTCCGCGCAGCACGCGGAGAGGATCTTCGGCGAAGGCGTCGCTTGTGGCGCGCAGGAGGCCATGCGCCAGATCGTCGCGCCCGGCGAAGAAGTCGAGGATTTCCGCGGTGAAGGGGTCATATGCCATCGCATTGATCGTGAAATCCCTGCGCGCGGCGGCTTCGCGCGGGGTGATCGCGGGGTCGAACCGGGTTTCGAAATCGCGATGGCCGCTTCCGGTTTTATTTTCCCGCCGGGGAATGCTGAAGTCCCAGATTTTTTCATCGGACGCCGTAAATTTCACAACTCCGAAGCTTCTGCCGACCAGATCCACTCGTCCGTAGCTCGCCAGGAATTGCGCGAGCTGTTCATAGGAGGCGCCGTAAACCTCGATATCGAAATCCTTTACGGGCAGCCCCAGAAGAGCGTCGCGCACCGCGCCTCCGACGACGAAGGCTCGAAGGCCCGAGTCGCGCAAAGCGTGGAGCATGCACTCGAGAGGAGGGGGAAGAAGAAGGTTCACGATCATCTTTATTGTCGTCGAGAAAGCGGGTTCGATCCGGGCCGCGGCCGGCCTTTGGAAAAACGAAAGCCTCAGAACGAAGGTCTTGGTACGACCGGGCTAAGTGTGAATAAATCCGGCGGAACGCATCAAAGTTCCGTGCCACTGCGATAAATTGAAATTTGGTTGATATTCATAGTCACGTGCTGTTCGGCATGGACGACGGCGCGCAAACTCTAGAAGATTCGATCGCGCTCGTGAAGATGGCGGCGGCTGCCGGCACCACCGATCTGGTCGGGACTCCGCATGCGAGCCCGCACTATCCTTTCGAGTTCGAAGTCGTGCAGGAGCGGCTGCGCGCGGTGCAAGCTGCGACGGGCGGCATCGTTCGTCTGTATTCGGGCTGCGACTTTCACCTCAGCTACGACAATATTCAGGACGCGCTCGAACATCCGCGCAAATACACGATCAATCAAAATCGCTATCTTCTGGTGGAATTTTCAGACCTGCTGATCTTCCACAACACGCCCGATATTTTCGCGCGGCTGCGTGAGGCCGGGATGTCTCCGATCGTGACTCATCCCGAACGCAATGCTCTTTTGCGGCAGCGCATCGACGATCTGGCGGCTTGGTGCGAGGCGGGCGCTTATCTCCAAATTACCGCGCAGAGCTTAATTGGCCGCTTCGGCAGATCGGCGCAGGATTTTTCACGCGTACTACTCGACCGTGGCCTGGTGCATTTCGTCGCGAGCGACGGTCATCATGTCGAACACCGGCCCCCGACGATGGACGCCGCCTACGCATGGCTCGAAGCAAATCAGGGAGCGGCGGTCGCCGAGGCGCTGTGCGTGAGCAATCCTCGGGCGACGCTGACCGGCGACTCCATCGAGAGGCCGGACCGAGACGCTGCCGCGCCCGCGCGTCGATGGTATCAGCTCTGGCGCTAGGAAAATCCTGAGCGGTTTTCCCGATTCCCGTTTTCGTCCCGGGTCCAATCTTGAACTGACCGCTGTTTCCGATTCTGCGGCGCACCCCTGAGACGATCGCCCTCTGCCCGGCACAACTCTAGCGAGACGGATTGAGCCTTGCACCTTGAGGCGCAAATCGAGAAACCCAATGGGACTCACAACGCGCGAGCTTTCTTTAGACGGGCCAATCGCCGGATCGCGGATCAGCGATTCCCTCCCGGCGGGTATCGGGCCGGACGAATCGACAAGTCCGAGAGTGCCCTGGCAAGCCCTCACCGTGAAGCACCAGCATGAACGGGCGATCGAATCGGCGCTCGCCTGGAAAGGGTTTGAAGCGTTTGCGCCGATGTATCGCGACCGGCGGCAATGGTCCGACCGGACCAAAGACATCGAACGGCCGCTGTTTGCGGGTTACGTTTTCTGCCGCTTTCCCGCGCAAGCGAGGAGCGTGGTTTTGAAAACACCGGCCGTCGCCTGCGTGGTGCAATTCGGCGCATCGCCGGCCGAGGTCCCGGAAGCGGAGATCGACGCGATCCGGGCCATCGTAGCCTCGCGGCTTCCGGTGCGCCCATGGCCGCATCTTAAGCCGGGGGATCCGGTGCGCATCGAGCGCGGCCCGCTGCGCGGTGTTGTGGGCGTATTACTCAAGGAAAAGGACGCCCTCGAACTGATCGTGAGCGTCGAAATTCTGCAGCGTTCCGTGGCCGTCCGCCTGGACGCGACGGCCGTGGTCCCTCAAGACCCCGTGCGTTTCGCCGGAAGACCTTGCATTGCCTCTTGAACGACAAGCCGGTTCGTGCCGACGGAAACTTCGATGCACGCGGACCGCACGATGTTCTCACCATTTTTCGGCGAAAGGATTTAGAAGGTCTATGATGACGCCCGTTTCCGTGCCATTCCCACGCCTCCGCTTCTCGATCTTCCTGCGCACCCGAGGGGGCCGAAGCGTCGCGGCGGCCATTTTCTCGATCACGCTCGCGACGGCGACGCTTTCGGCGCAATTCGTGACACCCGCTGCTCCCGTCGAAAACGGGCCCAATCTGCCTGCCCAGCCGATTGGTGCCAACGACTTGCTATCCCTTTCGGTTTATGGCGCCCCCGAATTTTCGCGGACAGTGCGGGTGAGCGAAGAAGGGCGGATTCGTTTGCCCATGTTGCACGGCACAATTGCCGTTTTGGGAATGATGCCGGCTGAACTCGAAACGCGGCTCGCGCAGGAGCTGGAGGATGCGCAGATCCTGGTCGATCCCGCGGTGACGGTTTCGATTGCGGAATATCACAGCCACCCGATCAGCGTGATCGGCGCGGTGAAGGCGCCCCTGACGTTCCAGGCCGTTGGCCCGACGACGCTGGTCGAGGCGCTGGCGCGCGCGCAAGGTTTAGCGGACGATGCGGGATCGGAAATCCTGGTGACCCGGAGAACCAAGGCGGCTTCCGGGCAAGCCGGGGGCGACGATGCTTCGCCGGTCACCGAGCGCGTCCCAGTGCGGGGGCTGATCGATGCCGCGGATCCGAATTTAAACCTGCGCCTGGAAGGCGGGGAAGAGGTGCGGGTCCCGACCGTGGGGCGGGTCTTCGTTGCGGGCAACGTGATGCATCCCGGCGGATTCCGGCTGGACGAGGGAGCGAGTGTTCTCAAAGCCATGGCGCTCGCGCAGGGACTTACCCCGTACGCGGCGAAACGCGCATATATATACCGCCGCAACGATGGCACGCCCGAGGAAATACCGGTCGAGTTGCGCAAGATCATGGACCGCAAATCCGAAGATGTCCCGCTGCGGGGCAATGACATCCTCTATATCCCGGACGACCGCTCGCGGCGAACGACCATGACGGCGGTCGAACGAGCGGTCGGCTTCGCAGTGGGCACGGCTTCGGGAATTATGATCCTCGGTTTGCGCTAGGGGAACCAACCACGTGAACCCGCAGGAAAGCATACCCATACCGGCTGTCCTAGAGACCGAGCGCGCTCCCACGTGCTTCGAGCCAGCCTTCTTCGCGCAGGAAGAGGAGCACGAGGAAAACAAACGGACGCTGTTCCAATATTTATGGATTTTGAAAAGACACCGCCGCCGCATCGCGGCCTTCGTCGCTTCGGTGGCGGTCATCACCTGGATCGGGACGGCCCGGCTGACTCCGATCTATGAGGCGACCGCGGTGATCGACGTCGATCGCCAGCTGCCGCCGGGAGTGGTGGGCGAAGACGCGGCACGCAGCTCCTTGAATGATTCCGATCAGTTCCTGGCGACGCAGATGAAGCTGGTCGAATCCGACAGCGTGCTCCGCCCGGTGGATCAGAGGTTCGAGTTGCGCCGCGCCGAAGGGCAGAAATCCGCGCTGACTCCGGGCGGCGAGCAGGCCCCGGTCACCTTGCGGCAGTTGCGTGTGACGCGCCCTCCCAACACCTATCTGATGCTGATCAGTTACCGTTCGGCCGATCCTCAACTCGCCGCCGACGCGGCCAATGCGATCGGCCAGTCTTATTTGGAACAGAGTTTCGAGATCCGCATGCGCAGCGCGGCCGGCGTCGCGAGTTTCATGGAAAAGCAGATCGAGGAACTCAAGGTGAAGATGGAACGCTCGGGCCAGGCTCTCGCGGTTTTCGAACGGGAACTCAACGTCATCAACCCTGAGGAAAAAACCAACATGCAGGCGGCTCGTCTGCTGCAACTGAATACAGAATTAACCACGGACGAAGGGGCCCGTTTGCGCGAGGAAGCGGCGTACGAATCGGTGGCCGGCGGCAGTCTGGAAGCCGCGCTCGCGGCGCCCCAGGGAGACGAACTGCGGCGTCTTGCGGAACGTCTTCACGAGGCCCGCGAACGCTTCGCAGAAGTCGGGTCGCACTACGGCGCCAATCACCCGGAGTACCGGAAGGCGCAGGCGCAACTCGCCGCCGTGGAAGGAGACCTCGAAGCGACGCGCCGGCAGGTGGTTGAGCGGGTCGCGATCGAATACGCCGAGAGCCAGCGTCACGAGCGCATGGTGAGCGAGGCCGTCACCGGCGCCAAAGCCGAGTTTGACCGGGTGAACGAGCGTGCTTTCGACTACCAGGCTCTCAAGCGCGAAGCCGAGGGTGACCGTACGCTGTACGAGCAGCTGGTCCGGAAGATAAAGGAGGCGGGCATCAACGCGGGTTTTCAGAGCAATGCCGTGCGCATCGCCGACCCCGCCCGCCCTACGCTGAAGCCGGTGTATCCCAATACGCTGCTGAACGTCCTTCTGGCGGTTCTCTTTGCGACGCTCGTGGCCGCGGGCGCGGCAGTCGGAAGCGACATCCTCGACAAAACCGTGCGCGATCCGGAACAAGTCGCGCGCACGCTGCACACCGAAGTGATTGGCAGCCTGCCCTTGCTGAAGCGTCGCCCGCCGGCCGCTTTGCGGGCTCTGGCGGAGAGCGCGGGTCCGCACGCCGAGGCCGATTTGTCGGGTTTCAACGAATCGGTCCGTACGCTGCGCAACTCCATTCTGCTCGCCAATTTTGAACGGCGCTACCGCTCGCTGATGGTGACGAGCGCCGCTCCGGGCGAAGGCAAGACCACAACGGCGGCGAATCTCGCGGCGGTCCATGCGGGGCAAGGCAAGCGGACGCTGCTCATCGACGGTGATTTGCGCCGCCCCAGCATTCACCGGAATTTCAACCTGCCGGGCGTCGTCGGCCTTTTCAATGTCCTCATGGGAGAAATTCCCTGGCGGGAGGCGCTCCTTGGGGTCGAGGAAATACCGAACCTGAGCATCCTCGCGGCTGGCCCGCCCACGCGGCGCGCCTCCGATCTGATCGGCCGCAGCCTGAGCGAACTCATCGAAGAAGCATCCGGGGAATTCGATCTGGTAATTGTGGATGCTCCGCCTTTGCTCGGATTTGCCGAACCGCTGCAGATGGCGACGGCGGTCGACGGAGTGGTGATCGTGGCCCGCGCCGGGCAGACCACGCGGAAAGCGGTTGGCATGGTCCTCACGCTCCTGACCCGCCTGCGAGTGAAGGTCGTGGGCGTCGTGCTCAACGAGGTCCATAAGGAACTGAGTGACAGTTACTACTACTACGGTTACTACCGTTCCTACTATCACGCCCTCCCGGAGGTCGGCTCGTGAGCACCGTCATCGGCATCCACGACGGGCACAACGCATCGGCCGCGATTGTGCGGGACGGCCGTCTCGAATTCGCGCTCCAGGAGGAGCGGCTGACGCGCGTCAAAAATCAAGGTGACCTTCCATTCCGCGCCGCCCGCAAGGCCAAGGAGCAGGTCGATGGCAGTGGCGGCCCGGTTCATATAGCTCTGGGCGGCAACTATATGAACTACGGCCAATGGTCCCGTCCAAAAATAGAAGCCGAGTACCGGCACTCTTCGACCCTCCTCCGCCGGCTGCGGCAGCCGCTCAAGGCCACCTGGGTGGATAGTTGGTATCAAGCGGACCATGCGCGGCGGCGGCAGCGGGAAATGGACAGGGTGGGATTCGGTGCAGGGCAAATCGAGCTCGTCGAGCATCACACGGCCCACGCTGCGGCGGCCTATCATACATGCCCGTGGCCCAACGAAAAAGTGCTCGTTCTGACCTGTGACGGCTCGGGCGATCGCCTTTCGGCGACGGTGAGCGTTGGCGAAAAGGGCGGACTTCGCCGCATCGCCCAGGTCGACGAGCATGCTTCGATCGGGCGTCTGTACGCGGTGGTGACGGCGCTTCTCGGCATGGCGCCGCTCGAACACGAATACAAGGTGATGGGACTCGCCCCCTACGTAGCCGACGGCGGCCGGGTCGAGCGAGGGGCCAGGCTCTTTCGGGATCTGTTCGAATTCCCGCGCGACTCGTTGGTTTGGCGCCGCAAGCCGGGAGTCCCTTCGATGTACGCGGCCTATGAATTTACCCGCCGTCTGACCGCCGGCGAGCGCTTTGATGTCATTGCCGCAGGGGTCCAACGGTTCCTCGAACAGATGCTGGTCGCCTGGGCCCGGCGGGCGGTTCTCGAGACCGGAATTCACAAACTCGCCTGTGCCGGCGGCGTATTCATGAATGTGAAGGCCAATCTCGCGCTGCTCGAACTCGACGAAGTCGAGGATCTCTATATCTTCCCTTCCTGCGGTGACGAATCGAACAGTATTGGAGCCGCCTGTCATGCGGCCGCGCGGAACGGGGATCGGATCGAACCGCTCGGGGGACTGTATTTCGGAGATGCGGTGAGCGATACGGAGGCCGATGAGGCGCTCACGGCGGCCGGACGCGACCACCGTTTGCGTACGCGCTATGTTGCGGACATCGAAGAATGGACTGCCGCGCGGCTCGCCGAAGGCAAGATCATCGCGCGGGCGAAAGGGCCGATGGAATTTGGGGCGCGGGCGCTCGGGAATCGTTCCATCCTGGCGCGGGCGGACCGGCCGTCGGCGGTTCGCGAGCTCAACGAGAGCATTAAGAACCGCGACTTCTGGATGCCCTTCGCTCCGTCCGTGCTCGCCGAGAGGGCGAGCGAATACTACGTGAAACCCAAGCCCGTTGCATCTCCCCATATGATGATAGCCTTCCGCACGCGTCCCGAGTCGCGCGGGCGGTTCGCGGCCGCGCAGCACCCCTACGACTTCACGGCGCGCCCGCAGGAAGTCCTTGAACGGCACAATCCCGAGTACTATCGCTTGCTCAAACACTTCGAGGAGCGGACCGGAGAGGGGATCCTGCTGAACACGTCTTTCAACCTGCACGGCGAGCCCATCGTGTGCGGGGCGCGCGATGCGCTCGACGTTTTTCTCAGAAGCGGTCTTTCTGCCATGGCGCTCGGCAACTGGTGGGTCGAAAAGGGATGACGGCGGCACGGGCCAATCCACTCGGGCCGTGCGACCGGTCTGCGGAGAAAATCGTTGGCGCTCGCGCTCCCCAACGCATCTCGCTCGCGGCTGCGCCTAGGGGGCCTAGTGCGCGCGGGGGAAGTGGACAGAGTTGTGCGACGCTCCCGTGCGGGCGGCCGGACCCGGCGACTCACCCAACGCCGAACCCAGTGGGGCGCCCCGCGCCGAACCCAGTATGGAGAGGGAACCAATGAGCATCATTGCACTTGGCACCGCGGCCGAAACGGTATCCGGGAGGCCCGGTCGGAACGCGAAGGACACGCCTGAACCTCGGAGTGCGGCGTTCCCTTACACCGCGCCGGGCGCGCACCCGGATGCACGCGTCGAGACGACCGCGATTGGGGAGGGCACAAGAATATGGGCCTTTGCGCACGTTCTTGCCGGGGCCCGCGTCGGCGCCGACTGTAACATTTGCGATCACACCTTCGTCGAGGGCGGTGCAGTGGTGGGCGACCGCGTCACCCTGAAATGCGGCGTTCAGTTGTGGGATGGCGTCACGCTTGAAGACGACGTGTTCATCGGTCCGAACGCGACCTTCACCAACGATCCGTTTCCGCGTAGCCGCCGGCCTCCCGCGAAATATGCGCGCACTGTGGTCCGAAAAGGCGCTTCGGTAGGCGCGAACGCCACGATTTTGCCGGGTCTGACCATCGGCAAACGCGCCATGGTGGGCGCAGGCGCTGTGGTCACGCGCGATGTGCCGCCGCTTGCGATCGTCGTGGGCAATCCGGCGGTGGTTGTGGGCTACGTCGACCGGCGCGCGCGCGGAGGAGAGGCCCGCCTGCGGCCGCGACCCGTGCTCTCGCGGCGTCTTCGTCCGGGGCAGAGCGTAACGGCCACGCCGATGGTCGGCGGGGGCTCCCTGTACCAACTGCCGCGCATCAGCGATGCCCGCGGCAACCTTAGTTTTGGGGAACTCGAACAATCACTGCCCTTCCCAGCGGCCCGCTATTTTGTCGTGTTCGGGGTGCCGAGCCGCGAGGTACGCGGCGAACACGCGCACCGCACACTGCACCAGTTTCTGATCGCGGTCCACGGGAGTTGCTCGGTACGCCTGTTCGACGGCGCGCACAGCGAAGAAGTGGCCCTCGACCGGCCCGACCTCGGGTTGCATGTCCCGCCGATGGTGTGGACCACGGAGTATAAGTATTCCGAGGACGGGGTCCTGCTCGTGCTCGCGTCCGAGATCTACCGCGAGGACGATTACATTCGCGATCCCGAGGAATACATCGCCTTGATCGCCCGCAGCCAAGACCCAATCGTCCGCAGCCAGGCAGGGACAGGCCAGAGCGCCGTGGCCCGACAGGGCGCGGCTCACAAATCTCCGGCTCAAAAATATCCGGTTCAAAAACGCCCGGCGCAAAGCGATCAGGGTCAGAAGCGGCCCGCCGCGAACGTTGTTTCGGCGAACGGCGATTGACGCCGCCGCCCCGGCGGAACGTGCTGTAGGCTTCCGCGCGGCAACCACGGGATCCGCGGAAGAGTTTACGGATTACACTTCGAGCCCTGGCGCATGACCGGGGCTTTCGGGAAATGTCCCGAAAGACGCGGATCCACAGGTGTTGCATCTCCCCGGCCGATCATACTTCACCCGACTAGACTCCGGCCGATCCAACCGCGGCCGATCAAACCGTGGCCCGCGGATACCAGCCATCTCCGTTGCGATTGCGACGTTCAACCGCGCGGCCATGGTGCGGCGGGCGATTGAATGCGCCTTGGGGCAATCGCGGCCGCCGGCCGAGGTAGTCGTCTCCGACGATGCCTCCTCCGACGACACGCTGCACGTCGTTGCCAGACTCGCAAGCGCCGACGGACGAGTAAAACTGCTGCGGCGCGCCACGAACTCGGGGGGAGTGAGGAACTGGAACTCTGCGATCGAGGCCACGAGCGGCGACCTGATCGCATGGTGTTCGGACGACGACTGGTACCGGCCGGGGCACCTGGAGGCTTCGGCCGCCTATCTTGCGGCGCACCCGGAGGTGGGACTGGTTCACTCGGCCTTCGTCGACTGCCTGGAACAGGATGGCTCGCGCAGGATCGCCTACCGGCCTCTGCGGGCCCGCGGTCCCTTGGTCGTCGATCGGAAAAATCTGTTCCGCTATCTGGTGCGCTACTACAACTGGCCGTTTCACCCCTCGACAATCGTGATGCGGCGCGAGGTCTGGGAGCAAACGGGACCCTTCGATCCCGCCTACGAACTCGCCGATAGCGACTGGTTCGTGCGCGCGGCGCTGCGGTTTCCCGTGGCCCTGCTCGCCCGCTATGGCGTGAACAACCGCCGCCATGCGGGGAATTGGAGCAATCGCATGGGGAGCGCGCGCATGCAGCAGGAGCTTCTTGAGATTGTCGAGAAGGCGCTCGACGGGGTGTACGGCGCCCGGCGCGTGAAACGGACCCTGTGGAGGGGCGTGTGGCGTGCAACCGTCCGTCTGCATCTGCTGCTGACGATCCGCGCGCGAGTGCGGACGGGCCACGGCGACGCCGCCTGCGCGGCCTGGCGCGCGGTCTTTTCCCAACCGGCTTCACGGCGGCCACCGGCGTCCGCTCCGCAGGGCGCCTCCGCTGCCTGGTACGTTCGCGCGGGAGAGACGTGGCTGCGCCGGAGGGCGGCCCGCGCCACCGGAGCTGTGGGAAGTCCTGGCGTTAGCCCGCTCTAGAGATCGGTCTTTTCCATGTGTGCCATTGCGGGAGTGTGGACGGCAACACGAAGCGACTCGCGGCCGGGAGCCGCTCCGTTCGCGAGCAGCGAGAGCTCGGTCGAGCGGGTGGCTCACATGCTCGAGATCCAGAAGCACCGCGGGCCGGGGCCGGCTTCGACGTGGGCGTCGGGCGATCTGGTCTTAGGCCACCGGCGCCTGGCGATTCTCGACCTGAGCGAGGCCGGACGCCAGCCGATGCATTCGCGGGACGGCCGGTGGACCATCGTATTCAATGGAGAAATCTTCAACTACCGCGAACTCCGGGACGAGCTCAGCGGCGAACGGCCGGATAGAACAGGCGGCTTCTTTAAGACCGCGACCGATACGGAAGTACTGCTCGAGGCTTGTGCCGCCTGGGGCGTCGAGCGCGCGCTCACACGGGTGCACGGGATGTTTGGGTTCGCGTTGTGGGATGGCGCGCGGCGCGAGCTCACGCTCGCGCGCGACCACGCGGGCGAAAAACCGCTGGTCTATTTCTGGGATGGCGCGACGCTGGCGTTCGCGAGCGAACTCAAAGCGCTCGCAGATTTTCACGGCCGGCGGCTCGACCCGTCCGCTGTGGATTCCTATCTGGCGCTCGGGTTTGTGCCCGCGCCGCTCGCGATTTTCGCAGGCTGCCGGAAGCTCCCGGCGGGGCATCTGATTCGTTTCTGTGCAGAGGACCGGTCGGGCGCTGGCTGCCTGTTTCCGGCGCGCGACTGCGCTTCGGCCGATCCGTGCCCGTTCTCGCCGGGAGAGCCGGCGCTGCGGCCGCGACGCTGGTGGTTCGCCGAAGGAACTCCCGCTCGCGATCGTTCCCGGACTAACCTGATGGGCGAATTGCGCTTCCGGGTGGGGGAAGCCGTGCGTCTGCGCCTGCGCTCCGACGTCCCCATCGCGCTGTCGCTCAGCGGCGGCGTAGATTCCTCGGTCATCGCCGCCGAATGTGTGCGTCAGGGAGCGCGGCCGGAGGCGTTTACGGTCCGCTTCGATGACGATGAGACCGATCTCCCGTACGCCCGCCTGGTGGCTAAACGCCTGGGACTCGAGCACCATGTCCTCGCGGCTTCGCCTGCCGCTCTGGCGGAACGCCTGGAGGACATTGCATTCCATTACGACGAACCCTTCGCCGACAGCTCCGCGCTTGCCTGTTTTGCGCTCGGTGAAGCCGTCGGAGGTCGGTTCCGGGTTCTGCTCGACGGGGAGGGCGGCGACGAGGCCTTTGGCGGGTACCGCCATTACGAATACATCGCTCTCAAGCAAGGGCTGAAGGCTGCGGCTGCCGCCGCCGGCTGGTGCGATGGGGCGGGCGGCGGCCGGCAGGGAGTGTACGTCCATTCGAAAAACGTCTTCCGCGCGGAGGAGCGGCGGGCGTTGCTTGGGCCGGCGGCCCCGGAGTGGAACACTGCCCCAGGTAGGAGGTCGGGGAAACGCGTGTGGAATTTTCTGCCTCGTCCGCCCGCCGTTCCTTCCTGGACGAAAGAAGCGCTCGAAGACCTGGTCGTTCCCGCGCCCGGAACAGGCGCCCTGCACCGGGCCCTCCATATTGACCGGGAGCTCGCGCTCGCGAGTGGACTCACCTACAAAATGGACATCGCGCTCGCCGCGTTCTCGCTTGAAGGCCGGGCCCCTCTGCTCGATCACGCGGTGCTCGAATGGGCCCACACCCTCCCGCCGCGTGAACTGGTGCGCGGCCGGCAAAAGAAGGTCCTGCTGCGCGCCGCTTATGCCGGAGAGCTGCCCGCGGAGGTACTGGGTCGCCAGAAGCACGGGTTCGGAGCGCCCGTCGAGCGCTGGCTCGCGGGGCCTCTTGGGAGGCTCGCGTGCCGTTCTCTCCCCTGCCCGTGGTTTGCGTCTTCGGCCCAGAGTGGCGCGACCGGCCAACGGCGCTGGGCGCTGTGGATGTTCTCGCTGTGGGCCAGGCATTGGGGGGCCACTTGGTGAAGGGATCCCGCGGAATCAAAACTCACAGACGGCGAAGCTGTGCGGAGTGCCACGCGGCACGCCTGCGTCGCCCGGAATACACGCTCTATGAATCTGCAATTTGAGCCTGCGATTGACAGCACGGCGCGGACAACTCCCGCCGTCACGGTTTTGATGAGCGTGCGCGATGGCTCGGGCGCGATGCTCGAGCAGGCGGCGCGGTCGGTGCTCGCACAAACGTTCAGCGACTTTGAGTTTCTGATTTTCGACAACGGCACCCGCGAGGAGCCCGTCCTCCAGGCGCTCGCGGACCTGGCCCGGAGCGACGCACGCGTCCGTCTGTACCGGGAACCGGCTCTGAACCTGCCGCGGACGCTCAACCGCGGACTCGCGCTCTCGCGCGGACGCTACATCGCGCGTCATGACGCCGACGACTGGAGCGAGCCCGAGCGCCTCGCCCGCCAGGTTGCATATTTAGACGGCCATCCGGAGGTGGTGGTTTGCGGCTCGAACGCGTGGCTGCATCGGGAGGATGGCACGAAATTGTGGAGCACGCACCTCGCCGAGCAACCCGGCGAAATTCGTTTGGCGCTCACGAGTGCAAATCCGTTTGTGCACGGCGCCACCATATTCCGGGCGGAGGCGGCGCGCGCGATGGGAGGCTACTGCGGCCAGTTCGCCTGCGCCCATGATTACGATTTCCTGTGGCGCCTGTGCGATGCCGGAGGCGGCGCCAATCTGGCCGCCCCGCTCTACCACTACCGCTTCCGCCGGGGGGGCATCAGCGCGCAACGCGCGGCGGAACAGAACCGCGTGCATCATGCGACGCAAATGCTGGCCCGGGCGCGCCACCGCGGGCGCCCTGCCGGGGATACCGAAATCGCGGAGGCGCTGAAGGCGGCCGATTCGCAGCACGGCCGGCTCCACAGCGGTCCCGAGCTGTTTCATGCGCGCCTCCGGCAGGCCGACCACCGCCTGCTGGCAGGCGACTACAAGGGCGCCGTGAGTAGCTATGCCTTGCTGCTGCGGCTGGATCCCGCGAGCCTTCTCGCGTGGGGAAAACTTTTGCGCTGGTTTGCCTTTGTGACGACGCCGGTCATGCGCCGCCGCTGCTTTCGCGGGAGAGTCTCATGAGGGGCGAACCGGGTAATCCATTTTCCGTTCCCGGCGCGGGCGCATCGCCGCCGCGCGTGCTGTTCGTCATCCCCGGAGAGGAATGCGGCTGCTCCATGATCTTCGCCCGCCGCGAAGTGCGCGCTGTTGCCGCGCATGGAGTGGATGTGTATCCGTTTTACCTGAGCTCGCGCACCTCTCCGCGGCTCCTGCTCGGCGAATTCAGGCGCTTTCGCCGGGAGCTCGAAAACGTGCGTCCCCAAGTGGTCCATGCCCAGTACGGGACGGTGACGGCGCTGTTCGCCGCGCTCGGGGCCGCGGGGATTCCGCTCGTGATCACCTATCGGGGAAGCGATCTGAACGCGGCCCCCGGCGGCGCCGCCGCGCGTCTGCGGGCCCGCCTCGCGCGTGGTTTCTCGCAGCTTGCCGCGCTCGCCGCCCGCCACATCGTGTGCGTCAGTGCACCGCTCAAGGAGCGGCTGTTGTGGAGGCGTGACCGGGCGGTCGTGCTGCCGAGCGGCGTTGATCCGGAGGTCTTCTATCCACGCCCGCGCGCCCACGCACGGCGTGAACTCGGCTGGAGCGGCGAAGAACCGGTGGTCCTTTTCAACGCCGGCTACCATCCCCGGACAAAGCGTCTTGATGTGGCCCAGGCGACCGTTGCGGTTGCACGCCGGGCCATCCCCGCACTGCGCCTGGAGGTTCTGGACGGCCGCTGTCCTCCCGATCGCATTCCCGCGTTCATGAACGCAGCCGACTGCTTGCTGCTGACGAGCGACACCGAGGGCTCCCCCATGGTGGTAAAGGAAGCGCTCGCCTGCAATCTGCCGGTTGTGAGTGTAGACGTGGGGGATGTGGCGGAGCGGCTGCGCGGCGTGCGGGGTGCGCGTGTGGCGGCCCGGGAACCGCGGGCTCTGGCGGATGCCTTGATCGAACTCTTGCGTATCCCGTCCCGCAGCGACGGGCGAGCGAAGCTACACGAGTTCTCGGCGCCCCGGGTGGCCGCGGATCTGTGCCGCGTCTACCGGCGATTGGCGGAAGCTCCGGGCAAGAAGCGAAACCGTCCGCGCGTGCGCCTTTTTCAGGGCGGACGGCGCGGCAAGGAGCCAGCGGCGTAATGGAATACTACGAACTTCTTACGGTCGCGACCGCGATCATCGCGGTGCTTGCGGCGGTGCTTTACCAAACCCGCCGTGACGTGGGAATCCTGGTCGGAATTGCGGCGCTCTATTACTGGTCGCTGTACGGCGCGTGGTGGGTGGTCATCGATAAGAGCGGCGGATGGAGCGGAAAATTCTACCACTACCTCGAATTTAAGATGTTCGCGATCGCGCTCGACGACAACTATCTCCTTACTATCGCTTTGTACGCGGCCTTCATTATTACCGTGGAACTTACCCTGCTGGTTGCCGTTACGACGCGGCCCATGCGCCCGTTTCCCCGCCTGAAGCTCCGCCACGAGCCCATTCTTTTGCTGGGTTTTGCCGCCGGCTTGGCCAGCGTTCTGATCATGCGAAAAGAATTAGGAACGGCTTGGGCCACGAACGTCTCGGTGTACCTCTATACGCGCAGGGACCCGGGTCCCTGGTTCACCTTGCATCAGGTCCTGAACCGCGTGGCGCTGATTCCGCCCGCCATCGGGGTCGCCTCGCTGGCAGCCGGCGAACGAGGACGCTTCTTTACGAGCGTGCGGCGCGTGCATACCTGGCCTGCTTATGCCGTATTGCTCGGAGGAATGTGCACGTTCACGTTTATTCTTGGCAACAAGAACGAGAACTTCACGGCTCTGATCGTCGGTTTCCTCGCGTACGTGGCGTTGACCGAGCGCCCTTCCTGGACGCGGGCGGGAATCGTCATCGGCATAGGGGTCTGGTTTCTTTCGATCATTGACATGTTCCGGGGCACGCCGCTTTCGGGACTCGGGGCGGCGGTCGCCGAAAGGCTGAGCCGGGCGGGCGATCTCGGGACTTATGTTTCCTCGAACAATGAAGCCTTCGCGGCGCACTTTTCGCTCTACGGTGTGCTCGCCGCGCGTACGCCCGTGAATTTTGCGTACAGCTTTTATAGCCTCGCATGCTCGCTCGTGCCCCGCGTTTTGTGGCCCGACCGGCCGCGCGACATCTACCTCTACTACAGCGAAAGCGTGGGAACCATTCAGGACCAGGGCTATGCGCTGCATCACGCGACGGGATGGTATTTGAACTTCGGATATGCCGGCGTGCTGCTCGGCGGGCTGGTCATGGGGCTCGTGTGGGCCGGATGCCTCAACGCCCGCCGGCGATGGGGAGGGCGGCGGTCTCTCTTGTTGCGCGTGTTCGCCATCGTGGCTCCCTGGACGTTCGTCGCGAGCATCCCTCCCATGGTGCGGGCCGGGCCGGAAGCCTACAAGGGTTTTCTCATTGAAGGTTTGCTGATCCCGGTCGTCCCGCTCGCCATCGCCTGCCGTGAGAAACGCCGCACCCGGGAAACCGCTCTGCGGCGAATGGCGCTCGCATCCCGCGGGTCTCCCTCTCTTCAACCCCCATACAGGCGACCCCTTGTACCACGCGCGGGTGCTCTCGCGCGGCGCGCCGGCGTGCGGGTCACGCCCGGAGGTTCGGCCGAACTGCGTGGTCCCCGGCCGCCGCTGGCGGGGAGGCCACACGAGCCGCAGGAGGCGTCGGGATGATGCCGTTCCTTTCCGTTCTTGTCCCCTGCCGGAACGAAGCCCCTTTCCTCGCGCGTTGTCTCGATTCGATTCTGGCCAACGACTATCCCCCCGAGCGCATGGAAGTGCTGGTCATCGACGGGGCGAGCACCGACGGCACGCGAGCGTGCGCCTTGAACTATCAGGCGCGGGAGGGCGCGCCTCGGACGGGCCGGGTTTCCCGCGTGCGGGTCCTCGACAACCCCGACCTTACGACGCCGTGCGCTCTGAACCGGGGCCTCGAGGCCGCCCGCGGCGAAATCATCGCGCGCGTGGATGCGCACGCCGCCGTCGCTCCGGAATATTTCCGGCGTTGCGTCGAGCGCTTGCTGTCCTCGGGGGCCGATAACGTGGGCGGCGTGATGCGCACGCTTCCGCGGGATCCGGGACGCTTCGCCGGAGCGGTTGTCGCGGCGCTCAGTCATCGCTTCGGGGTGGGCAATTCCTATTTCCGGGTCGGCGCGAGCGGGCCGCGCTCGGTGGACACGGTTTTCGGCGGGTGCTGGAAGCGCGTGGTGTTCGAGCGTGTTGGGCGTTTCAATCCGTCCCTGCGCCGGGGTCAGGACCTGGAGTTCAGCCTGCGCCTGAAAGCGCTCGGCGGCCGCACCCTGCTCGACCCCGAGATCATGAGCGATTACTATGCGCGCAGCCGGATGGGCCCTTTCTGGCGTCACAATTTCGCCAACGGGCAATGGGCCGTCGAAGCAATCCTTCACAGTCCGATTATGCCGGTGACGGCGCGCCACCTGACCCCCCTCGTGTTTGTGTTGCTGCTCAGTGCGAGCGTATCGGCCGGGGCGTGGAGCTTGTGGCCGCTCGCGGCGATCGCGGGGCTCTATGCCGGCGCGAATCTGGCGGCATCCGTGGACGTGGCCCGCCGTCAGAAAAAAACAGAGTACCTCGGACGCATGCCTCTCGTGTTCCTTTCCCTGCACCTGGCCTACGGCTTCGGAAGTCTGTGGGGTCTGCTCAAGATGGCAGCCGCGCTGGGCCCCTTCGGCGCCGTGCGCTTGACACGTTCAAAATCGCGTTCCTAGCTCCTTTCCGTTTTTACGACTCGCGGACCTGCCTCGCCTATGACCAACCCGAATCCCATCCCCATCGACCTTCCCGTGCGTTTCACCAGGCCCACGCTCCCACCGCTCGATGAAATTTTGCGGCACTACGGTCCCTCCTTCGAGAGCGCCATGCTCACCAACTCAGGCGCGGTCCTACGCCTCGAACAGGAGGTGGCCGAACGCCTCGGCGTCGCGCACTGCGTGGCGGTCGCGAGCTGCACGGCGGGTTTGATCCTGGTGCTGAAGGCGCTCGGCGTGACGGGCGAGGTCATACTCCCGAGCTTCACCTTTTTCGCCACCGGCCATGCCGTCCTGTGGTGCGGACTCACGCCCGTATTCGCCGACTGCGACCCGTCGGCCTGGACCCTCGACGCGGCCGACGTCGAGGCAAAGATGACCGACCGGACAGGCGCTATTCTCGGCGTGCATCTGTACGGAAACGCCGCGCCCATCGCGGAACTCGAAGATCTCGCCAGAAGGCGCGGAGTCAAGCTGATTTTCGATGCGGCCCACGCCTTCGGCAGCAGCTATCGCGGATCCCTGCTCGGAGGGTTCGGCGATGCCGAGGTGTTCTCGCTCTCTCCCACGAAACTCCTGGTCGCGGGGGAAGGGGGCTTGGTCTGCACGCATGACGCCACGCTCGCACGGCGCATGCGCGCGGCCAGAAACTACGGGGACAGCGGGAACTACGATCCGGAGCTCCTGGGGCTGAATGCGCGCATGACCGAGTTCAACGCGGCCATGGCGCTTGCCGGTTTAGACCGGACGGCACCCAAGCTCGACCGTCACAATCACATCGCGAGCCGTTACACAGAGATTTTGGCTGGTACGCCCGGCCTTGGGCTTCAGAACATTCCCGAGGGCAACCGCTCGGGCTATAAAGATTTTTCTATCCTTATTTCGCGAACGGAATTCGGCATGAGCCGGGATGACGTAGCCGAAGCCTTGCGGGCTCTCCACATTGAAACGCGGAAATATTTTTCGCCCGCGCTACACCAACAGAAACTGTTCGCGCCGAAGGCCGGCCAGCCTCGCGCCTTCCTGCCGCAGACCGAGAGGATCGCGGAGGAAGTCCTGAGCCTTCCGATCTATGAATCGCTTCCCGAGGAGACCGTGGACAGAATCGCGCAGATGATTCGATCCCTCCACGGCCAATCCCTCTGCGGCGGAGGTTTGCCCGAACCAACCGGCGCCGCGAGGGCCGGCGAGGGCTCACGTGCACAAGGAGTGGTCGCTTGAGGCGTGCACTGGACATCGCCGTCGCGCTCGCCGGGCTCGCGCTGGTCGCGCCGCTCGTTGCGGCAGCCGCCGTGGCGGTGTGGCTCACGGATGGCGCTTCTCCCTTTTTTCGCGGCTTGCGCGCGGCCCGGGGGGGTGGAGCGTTTCGCATGCTGAAGCTTCGCAGCATGCGCCCGGACGCCTGGAAATCCCGCGTGAATGCGACCGCGGCCGACGACCGGCGTCTTACCCCTCTCGGGCGTCTTTTGCGGCGCTCGAAGCTCGACGAGCTGCCGCAGCTCTGGAACGTGCTCACCGGGGACATGAGCCTGGTCGGACCGCGACCCCAAGTACTCGCCGACGCGGCGTTGTTCACCGCCGAAGAGCGGCGCCTGCTGAACGCCCGGCCCGGCATCACCGATCCCGCCTCCATCGTGTTCGCCGACGAAGGAGACATCCTGGCCGGCAGCGCCGATCCGGACCTGCTCTATCACCGGATCATCCGCCCCTGGAAATCCCGGCTGTCTCTTGCCTACCTGGATCACCGTGGGCAACTCGACGGGGAACTCAGGCGGCTCCGCCTCGACCTGCGCGTGATCGGTTTGACCCTGCTCGCCCTCGTCGCACGGCGCCGGGCTCTGGATCTTCTCGCGCAGCTTTTGGAGGCTTGGGGCTCGAGCGGAACGCTGTCGGAGATCGCCCGGCGGCGCGATCCCCTCCTGGCCGCTCCGCCGCCGGGAGCCGCTCGAGTGGTCGCGAAAGGCGACTTGCGGGAATCGGGCGCCGATGCCAAGGCGCCCGAGGTTCTCGCGCGGGCACACGACCGGCAGCCGGGCGGGCGATCCGGGCAGGATGCGGGCAGCCGGGAGGAAGCTTCGTGCTTATGAAGACGCTGTGGGCCCGTTACCGGCGCGAGTGCGCGGAACTTGCGCATGCCGTGCTTGCAGCGGCGGCTCTGGCCGTGAGTTTTCTCTTGCGCTTCGGGTTCGCGCCGCCGGCTTCGGCGCGGCGGCCGATGGCGCTCGCGATCCCGGCCGCCTTGGCGATCAAGCTGGTCCTGTTTCGCGCGTTCGGTTTGCGCGATTTAGCGTGGCGCTACATTGGTTTCGCCGACCTCGGCCGGCTCAACGCGGCGAACGGGGCGGCTTCGTTGCTGACGGCGGTGGCGCTTTACAGCGCGATCGGAAGCGCCCTTCCACGCTCCCTCTACGTTCTCGATTTCGTCATGTGCGTGGTCTTTCTCACCGCGGCGCATGCCGCCGCCCGGATGCTGCGCGAGATGGGCCGCCGGCTCCCAACGGGCGGAAGGCCACCCAAAAACATTTTGATTTACGGAGCGGGAGACGCCGGCCTCATGGTCTTCGAGGAAATTCGCGCCCATCCGGAACTGGGTTGCCGCGCCGCCGGATTTCTGGACGACGATCCTCACAAGGCCGGGACGCGCGTACACGGCGCCCGCGTCTTCGGCGGCAGGGCGGTGCTCAGAGAGACGCTTGCGCGCGAGAAGATCGACGAGGTTTTGCTCGTCACGCCGCGGGCCTCCGCCTGCGAGATCGGCGCGATCCTCGATGCCTGTCTCACCGCGCGCGTCACCACGCGGAAGATCCCGCCGCTTGCCGAATGGATCGAAAACCGCGTGTTGCTCGATCAGGCACGGCCGATTCGCCTCGAAGATTTGCTGGGCCGCTCGCCGGTCGAACTCGACCAGGAGTTGTTGTCCACATGGCTGCGCGGCCGCGTGATTCTCGTGACCGGGGCGGGCGGGTCGATCGGAGGCGAGCTGTGCCGGCAGATCGCGCGCTTCGAGCCTGGTGGGCTCGTGGGCCTCGATCACGCGGAAACCGCGCTCTATGAAATCGAGCAGGAACTCGGAGATCATTTCCCTTCCGTGCGCTTTCGCCCGGAGATCGCGAACGTGCAGAACGGCCGCCGTATCGCCGAAATTTTTGCGCAGCACCGGCCAGCGATTGTGTTTCACGCGGCTGCTTATAAGCACGTCCCTCTGATGGAGGCACACCTTTTCGAGGCGCTCGAAAACAATGTCTTCGGCACCCACGTTCTTGTGCGGGAAGCCGCGCGCCACCAGGTCGAGACCTTTGTGCTCATCAGCTCCGATAAAGCCGTGCGTCCCGCCAACGTGATGGGCGCGACCAAACGAATCGCCGAACTGGTGTGCCAGGCGGCGGCCGAGGCGAAAAACGCGGGCACAAGCTTTATCGCCGTCCGCTTCGGAAATGTGCTCGGCTCCAACGGCAGCGTCATCCCGCGCTTTCGCCAGCAGATTGCCCGCGGAGGCCCGGTCACGGTGACGCATCCTGATATGCGGCGCTATTTCATGACGATTCCCGAGGCCGCCCAGTTGGTTCTCGAAGCCGGCGCAATCGGTTCGGGCGGCGAAATTTTTGTGCTCGAGATGGGCGAGCCGGTGCGCATCGTCGATTTGGCGCGGAAGATGATTTTGCTCAGCGGGTACCAGCCCGAGACCGATATCCGCATCGCTTTCTGCGGTGCCCGTCCCGGAGAAAAATTGAACGAAGAGCTGCAGGCCCACGGCGAGCAGACCCTTCCCACGCGCCATCCTCAGATCCGCGTCTTCACGGGCTCTGGCGCCGCGGTTCGCGCTCTCGAAAATGGTCTCGCGGGACTTCGCCGGGCGGCGCAGGCGCGCGATGTAGGCCGCGCCGTGTTGTGCCTGAAAGAACTGCTTCCCGAATATAATCCGAGCGGCCTGCTGCTGCGCCGCGCGCTCGCCGAGGAAGCGGTAAAAACGGCTGCGGCGGGCGCCGTCTCCGGAGTCCTGGCATAGACCTCCCGCTTGCGAACGCGGTGACCGGCTGCCCACAACGGTTACCGTCCCGGCAGAGCGTAGTTATGCGCGGCGAGCCCTGTGGTCACGCCAGTGGTCGCGTAATTGACGGCCGTAAAGAACTTCGCGGAGGCGGGAAACTTCTTCACCAGCAGAAACTCAGCGCACACGAGTGCGCCGACGACTCCAAACTTGACCGACGCCGCTTTCACGCCGAAGCGTCCCTCCGGTCCCGCCAGAACCGGGTTCAACTCGCGCAACCCCCAGGAACTGGCCGCATCGAGCGACTGACTGGCGGTAAGCGGCGCGAGGCTGATCAGCCACCGTCTGTGCCATGCGCGGCGGGCTGCCGACTGTCGCTCCTCGCCCACTTCCCGGGCGGCCTGCTCTACGGTGTGCAAGACCGGTAAAAACCCTAGGTTTGCCGGATTGGGAGGGGGTCCCTCAAGCGTGCGAGCGGTTAAAGATGCATCATCTGGTGAGGAGATGGGATTAGCCCCATAGGCCTCAGGAATAAATAACTCAGGAATCAATAACAAGGCGGCAAAGGCAATCAGGGCGGTTCGGAAGCGTTTCTTCATTGGGGATTTTCCTTCGGGGTTCGGTTGCATATTTCTTCTTCGTAATGAGAGTACCCCTAGCCCGAAAACCCTTCAATCGAAGAGGTTTCAGTACCATGTGGAACGATAGTACGGGGGCCTGCGCCTCTAGGCGGGAGCGCTTAGCCGCGACCGGCATTTTTATTGCGGGTGCCGCGGCGACCTTAACTGTATCCGTTCGTAGTCCGCTGGCCGCGTGGGCATACGCGCTGGTCGTGCTTGCGGGAGCCTGCTGGTGGAACTGCGATTTCCGTTACTTCGTGGACGCCGAGCGAAGCACACCGGCCCGCGTGATCTTGCGAGAGAGCGCAATGATCTTCGTTGCCGGAGCCGGAGCGATTCAATGGATCACGGGCAAAACGGTGTATCGCTACGCCACGCTCGATGCCTCGACGCGCGCGATAGCGCTGATCGCCGCCACGTTCGTGGTCCGCGGCGCGCTTCGGAGCGAAGCGCTTCGCCGGCGCTTCTTAGGAGCGTTTGTATGGTTTGCGACGGTGGTGAGCGGGGTGTCCGTTCTTACCTTTTTCACGTCACCGGGAAGGATCTTGTGGATCTTCCCCAGTCCGTATCCCGATACCTGGGGTCCTTTTCTGAGCCGCAACGATTTCGCGGCATTCCTTGAATTGGCCTTACCCGTGGCTTTGTGGCTCGCCCTGGGGGACCGGCGAGCGGGTCGGGTGCAGGGTGGGGGACGCCCGCTCACGGCTGCTCGCGACAGTCCCTCGCGGTTTCGCGAGGCCGTAACAGGAACATGGCCGCGCGCTTCGATGGCACTGTACCTAGGCATCGCCGCCTGGATCCTGGCGGCAGGGGTGGCCTCGGCCTCTCGCGCCGGATCCGCCCTACTCGCCTTCGAAGCCGTCATCATTTTGGGTTGGAAGGCGCGACTTGGACCAGCCGTCAAGTTTGCGAGCGCCGCGGTAGTGTTCGTGGCTTTGGTCGGGGCAGGGACGCTGTTCGGAAGATGGCGAGCACCCGACGCCTGGCGCTACCGCAGGGAAATCGATCGTTCGGCGATCGCGATGATTGCCACGCGTCCCCTCGGCGGTTTCGGGCTGGGAACGTTCGCGCGCGTTTATCCGGCGTACGCGCTTTTCGATGCGGGAGCCGTGGTCGAACACGCCCACAACGACTGGCTCGAGTGGACCGCCGAAGGTGGCTTGCCGTACGGACTCGCGTGGGTTGCGATTGCGTTGACCGTGGTAAAGCCGGCGACGCGCTCGATATGGGGCTTGGGAGTGATCGCTATATTTCTCCATGCGCTTGTGGACTATCCCTTTGCCCGCTTCGGGGTGAGCGCGTGGACCATGGCGCTCATAGGAGCCCTGGGTGCGGACGAAATGAGAAAAGTGCCGGCCGGGATCCACTAGAGAACAGCCCCGGCCGGATCGGACGATGAGGAGAACATGAACGTGAGCAGGGCTCGTTTGCAATCTATTCTGGCGGCGCTCGTCGCCGCTAACCTGAGCTTTGTCGGAGCAGCCCCTGTTGCCGGGATGCCTGCGATTGGAGTCGTCGAGGCCGCGAGCGCCTTCCGCCTGGACCGTGCGGTGGTTTCGGGCAATGCCACGTTGTTCGAAGGAGCGACGATCGAAACCGGCGTGGGACAGAGTTCCCAGGAACTCCGCAACGGGGCGCGCGTGACGCTTTTGCCGGAATCAAAAGGCCGGTTCTACGGCGATCACATGGTGCTCGAGCGGGGGCAAGGGCGTCTCGACCGCGCTACCGGATATTTCTTCGAAGCACGGCAGCTTACCGTCCAGCCTGAGACCGGCGCCTCCACCGGACGGGTCGCGCTCGAGAGCGGCGGAGGAGTGCAGGTCGCGGCACTGACCGGCTCCCTTCGGGTGCTGAACGCCCAGCGGATGCTCGTGGCCAAAGTGCTTCCGGGCGCCCCGCTTGCCTTTGCGCCCCAAACGGGCGGCGGGGCGGGCACCACGCGCGTGAGCGGACGTCTGTTAAACAAAGGCGGACATTATCTTTTGACGGATGAAACCACCAACATCACTGTGGAGATAACCGGCGCAGGTTTGAAAAAAATGGAAGGCAGCCGAGTAGAGGTCACGGGATTTCTGGATCCCACTGCCACGCCCGTCAGCGACGCGACCCAGGTCGTCCGCGTAACCAACATCACTCGGCTGCCCGCGGGCACGGCTGCGGCCGGTGCGGGGGGCGGCGGGGGCCTGAGCGGCCTCGCCATTTCGGGAACGATGATCGCCATTATTGGGGGCGTCGCGGCGGCGGCCGTGGTCGGAGGTCTGGCCGCCACGGGAACTTTTTCGGGATCGGCGGCAACCGTGAGCCGCTAACTTTGTGTAGGACCCGCTGCCATCGACCTTCATGTGGACAACGTGGCGGAGGCGGGTGAACCGAAGTGAAGTAACGGAAACCAGGGAAGGAAGAGCGGGAAAAGAAGTGCGGGAAGAAGAGTACGACGAGAACTAGAAAAAGACGCTTGCAGAGGGATTCGCAATTGGAAAGAACACGGACACTACTTCCCGCGAACGTTTGCCCCGGGCGGGCCCTGCGCTTTCCGCGGCTTTTGCTCGCGCTGCTTCGGCTCATGTTGTTTGTCTCTGGATCGTGCGGCGTCATCGCTCTCGCTGCGGCGGAAGTGGAGTTTTGCAGCGATCTTCCTGCCTCCGTGAGGCACGCCGCCGCGCTCGGGAATAGCCGCTATTCCGAGCGACTCGTGGAGCTCGAATCGGACCGGGCTGGGGACGTTCTGCAAGACGCCTTGCGCGCAGACCCGCTGGCTGCTCCCTTGTGGATTGCCTGGGGACTCGGGGAGGAGCGGCGGGTCGAGAAGTGGTTGCGGGAGACGAGCCCGGGGGAAAAGCAAAGACGCACGGCGCCGGCCGAAGAGGGTGATCATCCTTGGCCTCGGGAGATCGCGGATGGAAGTCGCTCCGATGATTTTCATGCCGCGCGCGAAGCGTTCGAAACCGCCTTCCGTATAGACCGCCAATACGGTCCCGCCTGGGCGCTTGCCAATTTCTGCTTCCGTCGCGGAGACGAGCGGTGTTTCTGGCGAGCGGCGTCACGCGCGTTCGCCCGTCATCCTGCCTGGGCCGCGGCGACCACAGAGGGTTTCGCCAGTCTGACGGATTTTGGTCCTCTGTTTGATCTTGTGAGCCGCATGGCTCCATCCGCGGCCACGGCACTGGACCGCCTTACAGCAGTGGGGTCGGACCAAGAAATTCCGGTTTCGGAAGCGGAAAACGGAATCATGCCGGAGACGTCTTTGCGGGGTGGCTTCCTTCCTGTATTTAGCCTTCTTTCCACGAGACCATTTTCCCCGGGGTTCGGGCCGTCGGCGGCGACTTGCTCCGCAAATCCTTACACGAGACCTTATGCGACGCCGGATTCGGTCGCGGGGCCGCTCGCGAGGGCCTACCTCGACTACCTCGTCGTGAAGGGTCGGTGGGAGGACGCCGCCGAAGTGGCTGTGCGGATTTCCTCTGATTTCGTCCGTTCCTCGCGCATCCCCTGCCGGGAACCCGACGCTTCGCGCCGGCAGGCGGCCGACCGCGCTCTTTTGGAAAATATCGTCGACCGCTTGATTGCCGCGGGGCGCGTACGGGCTGCCGTGAACTTGTGGAATGGGTTTTCGGGTCTCCGCGCTCTCGATCCCGACCACGGGATCTCTCTCACCAATGGAGATTTCGCGCGCGAACCGACAAACACAGGCTTCGACTGGCGCCTGGGACCGGAGTCGCATGGGCCCGGTTTGGAAGGACCGGCTGCCACCCGCGCCCGTTCGTCTTCCTCACTTTCGTCGTCCGCACGCTCGTCGTCCGCGGGTTCATCGTCCGACGGTTTCGAGTTGCGGTGGACCCCGTCCGAGCTTGCCGTCCACTTCACAGGGGACGAGGCCGAGCAAGGCGAGCTAGCCGAGGAATGGGTCCCGCTTGCATCGCGCCGGTATCGCCTGCGGTTCGAGTACGAGGCCGAGGGGCTGCCCTCGCCCCCCGGCATTCTGTGGGAATGCAACTCCGGGAAATGGAGGGCCGAGGTTTCGTTGACCAATCCCGCTCCGGAATGGCGCAGCGTACGCTGGGATTTCGACGGCGCAGAGGGGATGGCGTCCCTCCGATTGGTGTACCGGCGTGCCCTTGGAACCGCGCGCGCCCGGGGAGTGTTTCGCATCCGGCACGTCTCTCTCGAGGTTCTGTAACAAAGGAGGTTCTGTAACAAAGGAGGTTCTGTAACAAGGAGGTTCTGTAACAAACGAGTTCTGTAACAAGGAAAGTCCGTGACAAGCCTTCACGAGTTCGCTCTTGCGTTCCTATGAAAACGCACTCGTGCTGATGAGCACGCACAACCTTATGAACACGTGCAAAATGGATGCGCCTTTATGAAAACAGATTTATGAAACCCAACACGGAGACCGTGCGGCGTTGTCCCAAATGCGGTTCCCTGCGCGTTCACCGCTCGCGCTGCAGGGGACCGCTCGAGCGCATACTCTCGTCGTTTGGAGGGGTGACGTGCCGGTGTCACGATTGTTGCGCGCGGCAAGCATGGTTCGGGCCGTCGCAAATTCCGCTTGGAAACAGGGATCCGCGTGCGAACCCGACGGCTTCGCTCGTGGTGTTGCTCACCGGCATTGTGGCCTCGGTCGCGCTGCTGTGGTTCGCGTTTACGCGGTTCCTGCCTTTTTCGTGATGCACACCGCGTCCGGCTATCGGAAGATCGCTCCCGTGTTTTCTCGAAATGCACCCGCGCGAAGTATCACCCGCGGGCCATTCATCGCAAGTCTCACCTTGCATCTGGTGGGTCTAGTCGCCTTTCTGCAAGTGGACGTGCGGCCTCGAACGGTCCTCGCGTTCCCCCGGAGAGAGACCTTGATTTTGCTGACGCCCGCTACGCGACCGTTGAGGCGGGCGGAGGGAGCGCACATTCCGGCGGCGAAGCGGCCCCGGATGCCGGTGGTCGCGCCGGGTCCCTCCCGAAACATTCGCCCCTTCGAGCCGCCGCCACGGGCGGTGCCGAAGGCCAGCGCCGCCACGCTTGTGGAGCTTCCCTCCTTGGCGCTCGACGCTCCGCGGAGCCCCTCCTGGGTGGCGAGTCCAACACATTTGGCAGTCTTGCCGGCACCCCCGCTCAAGATCGACAATTTCGCGCCTGCGCTCACAGCCAAAATTCCCGGCAACGGATCGATCGAGCCGCCCGCAGCCGATGCCCTCGGGTCCGGTCAAGCGCACCCTCATCTCGCTCCTCCGCCGACAATCGCGGGATTTGCGACCGCCACGTTACAACCGATGGCCCCGCAAAAGGCGGCATCGCCCGATCCGAGTCTCGCCGCTCGGGCCGGCTTCGGTGACGCGAGCGTGTCGGCACCGGCCGGAAACGGATTCGCGACCAGGGCCGGGGCGAAACCTGCGCCCGCGATACCCATCGAGATTCTCGAAAAGCCGCGTCCACGCTATTCGGATGAAGCGCGCCGCCTGCATCTTGAAGGGGAGGTTCTCGTCGACACACTGTTCCCCGCCTTGGGGCCTGCGCGGGCGCTACGCGTTTTGCGGGGCCTCGGGCACGGGCTGGATGAAAGCGCGATGGAGGCGGTTGAGGCGATCCGTTTCCGGCCCAGCCGGCTCGCCGGGCAGGCCATTGATTCGAATGCGATCGTGCACGTGGTGTTTCAAATCGCCTATTGAAATCGCAGCGCGAGAAATATAGCTTCCGCCGAACCTTAGATTGCTCGCTAGATGGGCGCACGATTGCCTCTCAAACGGCAATCACCCGGAAGCGCGCAACTACGAAAGCTCTCCTTCATGAAAACTCTTCTCCTGTCGACCGCCGCTTTCACCGTGTTGGTCACGGCTGGTAACCTCCTTTTCTTTCCCGCCCGGAGCGCCGCTCAGCCGCCCGCAGAGCAACGCGAGGGAGATCAGGACGCCCCCCGTCGAGTCCCGCGATCAACCCCGCGACCAATTCTGTGATCGGACAGCTTCTGGATCGCATCGTCGAGCGCGAGCATTCCATGATCCAGGCGCTCAGCGAACGCATGCCTCTGATCGAAACCTATGTCCAGGAGACCCCGGGCGGCGAGCGCCCCACGAAGGACCACTATTTCTTGGGCCGTTTCCGTCTGGCGGGCGCGGTGGGCTATGAAGCGCTGGTCGCGCACACGGATGCGGCGGTGAAACCGCCCTCGCGTATTTCGATCCGTGCCGGGCTGAACCGCCGTCCGCCGGCGCGCGGCGCTCTTTTAACGTTCCTGCCCCGCGGCTTCGCGCAGATGGCTGTCCCCGATTTGCAAGACTTCAATCGCCAGGTATATCGCTTCGAATATGTTCGCCGCGAATTTCTGGGCGAGGTGCGTTGCTTCGTCTTCGATGTCGAACCGGTCAGCCGTTCGGAGCCCGGCCGGTTCATCGGGCGCATCTGGGTGGAGGAGCGCGACGACGCCATTGTGCGCTTCAACGGAACCTACATTCCCCTGGTCACGCCGAAAGGCGCTGTGCCCGAGCTGTACTTCCATTTCGATAGCTGGCGCGTGCACGCGCGCGAAGGCCTGTGGGTGCCGGCGCAAATTTACGTGGAAGAAGAAGGCTCCGGGGCCGGGACCGGCGCGACGCGCTTTAAGGCGCAGTCCCGCATCTGGGACTACGCCGCGATGCCGGGTGCGACCCTGGCCGAGCTCACGAGCATGCTTATCGAGAACGCGTCCACTGTCAAGGATGACGACGTTACGAGAGACGCGTCCCCGCTTGAAAGCCAGCGGTCGTGGGAGCGGCAAGCCGAGGCGAATCTTCTGGCGCGCCTCGAAAAAGGAGGCCTCATTGCACCGGCTGGACCGGTGGATGCGGTCCTGAACACGGTCGCGAGCAATCTCGTGGTTGCTGGGCGGCTGGGCGTCGAAGTCCATTGCCGGGTCTTGCTGACGACTCCCCTTGAGACCTTTGCCATAGGCCGCACGATTGTCGTCAGCCGAGGTCTGATCGACGTGCTTCCCGACGAAGCGAGCCTTGCGGTCGTGCTGGCCGACCAACTCGCTCACATTGCGCTCGGGCATCGCACGCCGACGCTGTTCGCCTTCACCAATCAGACCATGGTGAGCGATCCGGAAGTACTCCAACGGCTCCGTTTCGAGCGCACCCCCGGCGAAATGCTCGAAGCGGGCAAGAAAACCGTTGACATAATGCGCGCCTCGCCCTACGCCGACACCGCGAACGCAGGACTCTTTCTCAAGGCATTAGACGCGCGGACGAACGCTCTGCCGAATCTTCTGCATCCCAATCTCGGCGACCAGATCGCCGACGCACAGGCGCTCGCGCGGCTCCAGCAGTTCACCGCCGCCGCGCCCACACTCGAGGAGAACAAACTCGAACAGATTGCGGCGCTTCCGCTCGGTTCACGGGTCAAGCTGAATCCCTGGGACAACCATCTGGACCTGATCAAGACCCGTCCGCTCTCGCTGCTCTCCCCGCGCGAAAAAATGCCGTTCGAGATCACCCCGTTCGTCCTCTATCTAACGCGTACGGATGCCGCGGCTGGGCCGCCACGCGAGCTGCGGCCCTGACCCGCCCGACTTCGAAACCCGAAAGTCGAAGAAGGGAAGACCGGAAATCGGCTCAAGATCAACTCAAGAAGGAGAACGGATCCCGAGGTGCTTTTTGAGATCCGGCACAATCCGCCTCAATCCGCCTCCGACTCGCGTTCCCCACATCTAAAGTGAGGCGCGTCTAACTGAGGCGCGCCTCAGGTGCCTCGCGCTTGACTGTGATACAGTCTTGCGAGCGGCCGCTACTTCGGCTTTCCGAACGAATGGAGCGCTCGGCCGCCGATTCAGGAGGGAGTTTGTGTATGCGTAAATTCAGCCTCATGCTGTTGCTGGTGGCGGTCGGCATCGCCATCGGACTGGGGATTTCGAGTAAGCTCGCGCCGGTCCATGCCAAGGGCCCCGCGGGAGAGGGATTCGCAGCGGTGCCGGGAGGCCTGGGCGCGCAAGACGTGTCCGGTCCTTACGACGTGGTCAAGAATTGGCCGCAGGATGTCAGCACGCTGCCGGGCAACGAAAAATGGACTTACGGCGCGGGCGAGAGCGTCTTTGCCGAGAGTCCCGATCGTATCTATATGTTGTTCCGCGGCGAGTTGCCGAAGATGGCGCCGCCTCGGGCGCGCCTGCTCCCCGAAGTTGGCCCGAGCATCAGTTTCCCGGTCGCGGGCTTCTGGCGCGATGCCACGACCGCGTCGCTTCCCGGAACCGGCGGCACCGACAATCCGATGTCGGAATGGCTGACGGCATGGGAAGGGAAGTCGGCCAAGCTCGGCATGAAAGGGCCTCCTTACCGCGAGCTCGGCAAGGACGCTGAATGGAAAAACTGTCTGGTGGTGGTCAATCGGGAAGGCAAAATCCTCGAGGTCTGGAGCCAGTGGGACAAGTTGTTCCGCCGCCCGCACAGCGTCTATATCAGCCCCTACGATCCGGAGAAGCGCGTATGGGTGGTGGACGACAATATGCAGGCCATCTATATCTTCACGCACGATGGCAAGCAGCTCCTCCAGACCATCGGCACGCCCGAGCAGGAAGGCGCCGATGCGACTCACTTCAACCGCCCAACGTATCTTGACTGGCTGCCTGACGGGACCTTCTTCGTTTCCGACGGCTACACCGGCACGCGCGTCGCGAAGTTCGATAAGAACGGAAAATTCCTGATGCAGTGGGGCACAAAGGGCGGACCGCGCAACAATCAGGACACCAACTACGAGACGCGTCCGGGCTATTTCAGCAACGTGCACGGCGTGGCCGTGGATCCGAAGACGCACAACGTGTTTGTCAACGATCGCAACAACCACCGCATCCAGGTTTTCACGGAAAACGGAAAATACCTGCGCGAGTGGCACATCAACGCCGAACCCTCAAGCCTCCACCTGCTGTACATCGGCGCGGGCCACACCATCTGGACCTTCGATCGTGACACCAACAAGATGGTGGAGTACGATCTCGAAGGACATTTGCTTTATAGCTGGGGCACGATGGGCATGTTCCCGGGCGGCCTGTGGGGCGTGCACGGAATCAGCGTGGATCAGGAAGGCAATCTTTACGTGGCCGAAGTGGATGCCGGCCGCGTGCAGAAGTTTGCGCCCCGGAAGGGCGCGAATCCCGACTTCCTGGTGTCCAAGCCGATCTATTCGGCCTGGAAGTAGCGCGGTAAGACGTCAGGGGACAGGCGTCAGGCGTCATCAATAGTTCAGCTAGAGGCCGATCGCGGAAGCGGTCGGCCTTTTTGTTTTTGTGGCGCACGCACTCTTGCGTGCCGTGTCGAGACTCGTCTCGACACCCGCTAACTATTTCTCGCGATAGAAGGCGACATCGTTCTCGACCCGACTAAGGGCCAGGTGAACGGTTGGCGGCGCGTCGAGCGCGTTCCCACCGTACTGAGCCTTCTGTTCGGCCGCAGGTCCATCGTCCTTGCGGGCGCGTCGACCTGAAACTCGTGAAGCACGCCCCCGTCTTGACTCTCCCAAACTGCTTTCATTGCCATCATCCAGCCTCCCGCCTGAATTCCAGCTAGCACGCCGTGCGGTGTCCACCATGACATAATAATTTTGGTCCACCGGAGATATATCATATGTCGAAATCCAAAACCGATCGTCGCGGATTTTTGCGAGGTGCGGCCGGCGCCGCGGCGCTCGCCGCGCAGGCTCCCTTAGCAAAGCCGCAGCAGGTTCTGGCGAAGCCGCAGGAAGGCGCCCGGAGCAGTCCGGCGGAGACCGGCGCGCCTGCCGAGGTTACCGGCAACGAGAAGCCGGGCTCCGATTTCATGATCGACGTCATCAAGACGCTGGGCATCGAATACTGCGCCGCGAATCCGGGCTCCAGCTTCCGCGGGCTGCACGAATCGATGATCAACTACGGCGGCAACAGCATGCCGGAGCTGCTCACCTGCTGCCACGAGGAATCGTCGGCCGCCATGGCGCACGGCTACGCCAAGATCGAAGGCAAGCCGATGATGATCATGGCGCATGGCACCGTCGGCCTGCAGCATGCCTCGATGGCGATCTACAACTGCTATGCCGACCGCGTGCCGATGTACATCATTCTCGGCAATATCCTCGACGTGAATTATCGCCGCGGAAGCGCCGAGTGGGCGCACAGCGTGCAGGACGCCGCCGCCATGGTGCGCGACTACGTGAAGTGGGACGACACGCCGGTCACGCTGACGCACTTCGCCGAATCCGCGGTGCGCGCCTATAAGATCGCGACCACCGTTCCCATGGAGCCGGTCGTGATCGTCGCCGACGGCGAGCTGCAGGAAGAACCGATCGCGCGAGAAAGCTGCGCATCCCCAAGCTGGTGCTGAGCGCGCCGCCGCAGGGCGATTCCGGCTTCGGTCAAGGACGCCGCGCGCATTCTGGTGAACGCGGAAAATCCTGTGATCGTGGCCGGACGCGTCGCGCGCACGCCCAAGGGAATCGATCTCCTGGTGGAACTCGCCGAACACGCTGCAAGCCCGCGTCTACGATCAGCGCCTGCGCATGAATTTTCCCACCGATCATCCGCTCTCGGGCCGTCCCGGGCGCGGCACGCGCGACGCCCAATATTTCGGATGCCGATGCGATTCTCGCGCTCGAAGCCGAGGATCTGTGGGGCAGTCATCCACCGTTCGACTCCGATCAACCGTTTCGGCATGGAGACGCGTCCGGTGACCAAGCCCGGGCGCGAAGATCATCACCATTTCCGCGATCGAGCTGAATCACAAATCCAACTATCAGGACTTCGGCCGCTACGTCGAAGCCGACATCGCCGTGGCCGGCGACCCGGAAGCTACCCTGCCCGATTTGATCGAAGCCGTGAAGAAGTTGATCACCTCCGATCGCAGGATCGCTTTCGAAGCGCGTGGCAAAAAGATTGCCGAGGAGAATCGGATCGCGCATCAGCGCGATCTCGAAGGCGCGACGCTCGCCTTCGACGCCAGCCCGGTCAGCACCGCGCGCGTGGCCGCCGAGCTATGGGCGCAGATCAAGAACGAGGATTGGTCGCTGGTATCGAACGATCGCCATTCGAGCTGCTGGCCCACGCGCCTGTGGAACTTCACGAAACATTATCAGTTCATCGGCGCGCAGGGCGGCGGAGGCGTCGGATACGACGCGCCCGCCTCGGTGGGCGCGGCGCTCGCCAACCGCAAGCATGGACGCCTGACCGTCAGCATTCAGGACGATGGCGATTTCAACTACGCGCCGGCCGTGCTTCTGGACCGCCGCGCATCACAGCATCCCGCATCCTCAGCATCATGCACAACAACCGCGCCTATCATGAGGAGCGCATGTACATTCAGTTGTACGGGGCCAAGTACAACCGCGGCGTGGACCGTTCCAATATCGGCACGGCGTTGATCAATCCGAATATCAATTACGCGACGATCGCGAAAGGCTATGGCCTGTATGCCGAGGGCCCGATCAGCGACCCGAAGGAGCTTGGACCGGCGATTCGCCGCGGCATCGAGCGCGTGAAAAAAGGCGAACCCGCGCTGATCGACGTGATCACGCAGCCTCGCTAATCGCATTCAGCCGGGAATCCATATGAAGAACACATTTTTTTCGCTGGCGCTGATGACGCTGTTCGCGGCCGCTGGCATTGCGCAGACCAAGGAAAGCGCGGGAGGAGTCTCGGGCGACGTCGAAAAAGGCCGCGCGATTTTCGTGAAGAACGGCTGTTATCAATGCCATGGTTATCTGGGGCAGGGAACGATCGCGGGCGCGCGCCTGATGCAGACCAAACTTTCCCAGGCCGGATTTATAGGCTTCGTCCGCAATCCCCCACCGAGCAGCATGCCGCAGTTCCGGGCGAAGGTTATGTCGGATCAGGAGCTCGCAGACGTGTACGCGTATATCAAGTCGATTCCGCCGCCGAAGGCCGTAAAAGATATTCCGCTGTTGAGCGGGCTTTAACGTTAAGTTCTTGCTTGGCCCGCGCGCTATTTGACGGTACTTCTGTATTCGATGAAATGGCCCACTCTTAGTTTCGCGAAGGCGTCTTGGAGAGCTGCCTGATAGGCTTTTTCAGGATTACGAAGAACATCAACGTGATTTGACACGGCGTGGACCAAGCCAATCACTTCGCCAGTTCGTGCGTCGACGAAGCACAACGTGAGGTCTATGTCGGCGGCTGCTACGCGGGTGCGATAAAGGGTCAGGCTCCCATTGGCATGTACAAAGACGATCGCATCCGACTGCGCCGCACAAGGGAGCACCGCGACGTCATCGCCGAGCGTGTATCGGCGCGTAGCGATTTCTTCGGGCTTAATCTGCATCTGGACGGCGGCAGCCTTGTATCGTCGCTCAATTCTGAAAAGCGCCTCGGCGAGATCTCGGTTCCCGCCGGCCGCCAGTCGTGAAAAGCTTCCAGTGTTAGGTGCACCCGCCCCGGCGAAGAGGTGTTCGAGCGCAACGTTGATCTTATCTGTCAGCTCGTCCGACTCTTCGGGGAGTGGACTAGCGCCGTGGAAGCTAGCGCGGCTCAGTTCTACCTCTGCCGGCAGCACGCAGATACGAGGCAGCGCCTTCGCGTGCGAATTAAAGATAGTCGTGACAGTGGGGTTTGCGGCGAGCGCCGTCGTCGTAAAGACCCAAGCAAGGACGCCGAGGCGAAGAACGATCATTGACTCCCGCCCGCGGGGCGTTCCGTCACGTCTTCGGGCCTGCGTTCGATCCGCAGGCGATCGAGAGCCTTCGGCGACGTTAACCTCAGATATTCTCGGTACTCACGCTCCGCGTCGGTCAGCCGTGCCTCTTCCTGATAGAGCATGCCGAGCCCGCGGTGCGGATCAGCCGAGTTGGGGTTTGCTGCGATAGCCGCGAAGTATAGTGACTCCGCTTTGGAACGATTGGAGGCCAGGGCTTCTCTACCTTCCGTAGTGCTCAGCAGTTGTTTCTGTTCCTCTTGTTCGGTTAGAACGCGTTCCCGCCTTCGACTCGCCGGCTGACCGTTCGATGCAAGCGCGCCCAAGGCCCGGTACCCGTCAGCCAGAAGCGTGATAGCCGGGGCGTCTTGAGAATGCCAGTCGACCAGACGCTGCGCCAAGCCCACCCCAGTTTGCGCACGCCGGACGTCAAAGTCGGCCGTTGCCGTGTCGACGATGATTGCATAACTCGCAGAAAGGTAATCGTTTTCGAGAACTGCCTGCGAGCGACCCAAGAGTCCGGTGTCGACCGGATTTTTGATCGCGGCCAACCGGCGCTGGAGCTTCTCGCGCGTCGTCCAAAAAGCCGCCTCCGAATCGTCTGGCGGCTGTTGGCTTAGGCGGTCCAGGGTTCGAAGAAATTCGGTGCTTCCGTAGCCAGCGGCGATCAGCCGGCTCAAAGCATAACGGTCGGCCTTCCATTCCATGTCGTCAGGGTAGCCGCTGGTTGCGGCCGCAAACAGCGTCGGACTTTTGTCCGCAAAGGACTGCATCGGGCCGTCGAACAGTACCGAACCCGCGCCAAAAAGGAAAGCACCCCCGACAGCCGCCCCTATCGCCAAAGTGTGCCGCTCCGCCGCCTTCTCTCGAAGCGTGCGATTGTGCAGGTAAGCATCTCGCGTCACAACATGAGAAATTTCGTGCGCCATCACGCTAGCCAGCTGCACTTCGTCTGCCAAGGCCGCAACTAAGCCTCCATTGATGTAGATAGACCCATTGGGAAAGGACAGGGCGTTAACGGTCGGATCGCGCACGACGTGAAACTTGAACGTCACCCTTTCCGGCGCCGTAACGCCGGCGAGGAGGGTGGACGCAAGGCCGGTCACGTATGCATCCATTCTTGGATCCGTGTAAATCAGTCCCTTGTGTTCCAATTGCCGGTCAATGGCATTCACAACTTCAAGAAGGCTCTCGTCCGCGGGGGTGAAATGAAACGGTTGCGCAGTTCCAGTCTGCGCCCGCGCCGAGATCCCAAGTTGCAACGCGATCGGGACGCAGAGCGACCGCGAGATGAATCTTGCCCAGGGCTTCTGATTGCACATGATATCAGCAGAATTCCGAATAATCGGATATATCAACGATATATCAAGAAGATCGTCGATTTCACTGGTGAGAATCGGCTTGCGTACAAAGGCACAAGGAGCAGACCATTATTTCGGAGAGCTCCTTTATGCCAACGCAGTGATGCTGTGTTCGGAGGCTACGCCTTGAACCGCGGCAGAATTTTTTCCGCGTTCTCGCGATCCACGGCCCGCCAGAAATCCGCCGAAAAGCCGAGCCCCGGAATTTCATCCACGGTCGATTCGATCGGCTCGAAGGGATAATCAGTTCCGAATAAAATGTGATCCGGCTTCGCGAACTTCGTCATCGCGGCCATGGGCCACGGATAGCTGGCGTGCGCGATATCGAAGTAAAACTTCTGCAGCTCCGCGATCACTCCGTTCGGGATGTATTCCATGTGCTTCGGGTCTTTGGGATAGCGATCCTTAATGCGACCCGCGATCATCGGCATGGTCCCGCCGGAGTGAGGGATGATGACCTTCACGTTCGGGAACCGGTGGAAAATTCCGTTCGCCAGAATGCTGGTGCATCCGCGCGTGATGTCGAAATCAAACTCGTTCATCGCGGTCCCGACGCTGTCGTTGAGATTCGTGCAGCACGGGGGCGCGAGCGGATGCATGTAGACGATGGCGTTGCGCCGGTTCAGCTCTTCCCACATTGGGGTGAAGTAGGGATCGCCGGGCCAGTGCGTTTGATTATCGTTGGTGTAAATGCCAACGCCATCGGCCTTCAGCGTATCGAAGCCGTACTCGATTTCTTTCATCACGCCGTCGATATCCGGCAGCGGCACGCCCGTGAAAAGCCCGAAACGCTTGGGCCATTTCTGCATGAGCGTTGCGCCGTACTCATTGCCGGTCCGAACAGCCTTGCGGCCCTTTTCGGTGTTGTCGTAAAGCAGCGGGCCCATCTGCGTCATGGAAAGAACGGCGACAGAGATATCGTACTTGTCCATCTGTTCTAGCGTTCGCTCCGGTGTCCAGCCGCGGCCGAAGGCGTTCGCGCCCGCGGCGCCTGCGCCTCCACGACCACCGCCAGGAGGCGCGCCGGCATTTCCCAATCCTCCGGCCGCTCCGGGCTGGGCAGCCAGAGCCGGCGGCACATGATGATGATGGACGTCGATGCGCCCCGCTTTGGACGCCGATTTGTTGACGAACTGTCCGAAGAGCTCGCGGCTGGAACCTGCGGCGAGGGCCGCGCCCGCGCCGAACGTCTTCAAAGCATCCCGGCGGCGAAGCCCTTCCGGGCTCATTGTCTGGTCCTTCATCGTGCCTCCTTATAGGCCTTCCCTGACAGGGCATGCCTGACAGTGATTCCTCATGGGTCAAAGTTCGATCACCGTGCGCCCCTGTGAATTGCCGAACGACTCCACACGCGCGATGTTTCGAAGTGTTCGACTGAAGATATCACAATAAGACGCCCGTTTTCGCGCGCAGGTAACACTCCCCTGCTTGCACTCGCGTCCGGCACTTGAACCGGGCGCCTCGGCTATCCTAAAGCTCAGGAGGAAGGCTATGGCGACCTTCAAGCTCCAGGTCAACGGCCGCGCGGTCACCGTGGAATCATGGGATCCCGCCCAGCCGCTTTTGTACGTGCTGCGCAATCAGCTCGGGCTGCATGGCGCGAAATTCGGGTGTGGTCTCGCGCAATGCGGCGCATGCACGGTACTGTTGGATGGCAAAGCCGTGCGTTCCTGCGTGACGCCGATCCGCCAGGCGGACAGCCGCGCCGTCACGACGCTCGAAGGGCTCGGTGCGCCGGAAATGCCTGACCCCGTGCAGGCCGCCTTCATCGCCGAAGAGGCCGCGCAGTGCGGCTATTGCACCAACGGCATGATCATGACGGCGAAATCATTGTTGGCGCAAAATCCCAAGCCTACGCTCGACCAGGTCAAGCAAGGCATGGCGGCGAATCTCTGCCGCTGCGGGACCCATACGCGCATCCTCCGCGCCGTGATGCGCGCGGCCAAGGCTTAGGAGAGAAACGATGATCCCCCAAACTGCTCTCTCCCGTCGCGATCTTCTCCGAAGCGGTAGCGCTCTTGTCGTGAGCTTTGCGTTCCCTTCATTCGCAGTGCGGGGCATCGCACAGACTGCCGTCTCCGGCGTCGATCTTGGCAAGCCGGTCGATCCGAAACAGGTCGACACGTTTCTTGCCGTGCACGCCGACGGCTCGGTCACGGTTTACACCGGCAAGGTGGACCTTGGAACGGGACTGCGTGTGGCCATTGGCCAGATGGCTGCCGAAGAGCTCGGCGTGGCCGTCGCGCGCGTGGATCTCGTCGAAGGCGACACCGCGCTTACGCCCGATCAGGGAGCGACCGGCGGCAGCACCGGTCTTACCCGCGGAGGCGTCGAAGTGCGGCAGGCCGCGGCCACCGCCCGCCAGGCGTTGTTGAAGCTGGGCGCGGATCGTCTGAATCTCCCGGTTACGGAGCTCCTGCTCGAAGAAGGCCGGGTCCGTCCCGCTTCGGGAGGCGCGGGCGTCGGCATCGGCGATTTAGTGGGCGGGAAGCGCTTCTCTCTTTCGGTGGATGCGAGCGCTCCTCTTAAGTCGCCTCGCGAGTACGCCGTGGTCGGGAAGCCCGTGCCGCGTCCCGACATTCCTGCGAAGTGCACGGCGAAACACACCTACATTCAGGATTTCTCGATCCCCGGAATGCTGCACGGGCGCGTGGTTCGTCCTCCCTCGATCGGCGCGAAGGTGATGGGCATCGACGAAAACTCTATACGCGCGATTCCTGACGTCCGGGTCGTGCGCCTGGAAAATTTCGTGGCGGTTGTGGCGAAGGACGAATGGGCCGCGGTACGGGCCGCGCGCGAATTGAAAGTTTCCTGGAGCGACTGGCAAGGGCTGGTCGGCGACAATGCGCTCGAACGCAGCGTGAGGACCGCCGTTTTGGATAAGGATCAAACGGTGGTGACGCGTGGATCAACCACGGCTTCGCTCGCGGGAGCGGCGAAAAAATTCGCGGGGACCTTCTACTGGCCGAACCAGAGCCATGCTTCGCTTGGGCCCTCCTGCGCGATTGCGGACGTCCGCGCGGATGGCGCAACGATCTGGACCTCGTCCCAAGCCACCCACAATATGCGCGATAGCTTTACCAAGGTGTTCGGTCTCCCGCAGGGTAAAGTCCGCATCATTTATCTGGACGGCGCGGGCTGCTATGGCGGCAACGGCAACGACGACGCGGCCGCCGACGCATGCCTGCTTTCGAAAACCGTGGGCGCGCCGGTGCGGGTTCAATGGATGCGGCAGGAGGAGCACGGATGGGATCCGAAAGGGCCGCAGCAGCTTCTCGATTTACGGGCGGGCACCGACGAGCACGGCAATATCGCGGCATGGGAAACGGAGATTTGGGTGCCCACGTCGATTCCGGGCGCACGGCCTCTGCTCGCCGCCGACGCCGCGGGCCTCGCGCAGGATCATGGTCAGGGCGCGGGTTTGCTTACGCAGAATTGCGATCCCCCTTACGCCGCGGGGAGCGTCAGCGTCGTCGCGCATCTCACGCGGGAAACGCCGCTGCGTCCTTCGAACCTGCGCGTTCCCGGGAAGATCGGCAATGTTTTCGCCGTGGAGAGCTTCACCGACGAGATCGCCGCGTCGGCGGGCATCGATCCGGTGGCGTATCGTCTCGATCGCCTGCAGGATACCCGGGCGATTGCGGTCATCACCAAAGCGAGAGATATGTTTGGATGGCGCGCGCGTCCGTCGCCGGCCGCGCGCGCTTCGGACGGGCGGATCGCCGTCGGCCGCGGCTTCGCCTACGCGCGGTATAAACAGGCGGAAAACTACGTTGCCATGGCGATGGAAGCGGCGGTCGATCGCGCTACCGGCCAGATCACCGTGCGGCGGGTCACCGTCGCGCACGACTGCGGATTGATCGTGAATCCGGACGCTCTGCGCAATCAGGTGGAAGGCCTGGTCGTGCAAACGCTCAGCCGCACGCTGCATGAAGAAGTACGGTTCGACCGCTCGCGCGTCACCAGCGTCGATTGGATGAGTTATCCGATCCTGCGTTTCCCGGAAGTACCCGCGGTGGAAGTCGCGCTGATCGACCGGCCCGATCTTCCTCTGCTTGGCGCGGGCGAAGCGGCAGGAGCAACGGTTGCGGCGGCCCTTGGAAACGCCGTGTTCGACGCCACCGGCATCCGGCTGCGGAGGGTTCCTTTTACAGCCGAACGGGTCAAAGCTGCTTTGGTCGCCGAGTAGGGCTACATGCCGATCCGGTAAAGGGTCGCACCCTCGGATCGGGCGAGCCGCGTGAAATTCCAACTCTCCGGATCTTGCGCGTACTCCTTCGCGCCGGGGTCGTCGTCGCGAACAAAGAGATAGCGGATTCCCGCGGATCGCAACTCGTAAGCCGCCGCCCGGCGCAGCGAAGCCTCGGGTGTGAAGGTAAATGCTTCGGGCGCCGGCACGAGCACTTTCCATCCCGCACCGGTCCATTCTTCAAGACGCAGCCGCACGTCGGGATCATCCATCGACGTCTCGATTCTTATTTCGTCCGCGCGGAGTTCTCCTGAGAAATCGACATCGATATACATCCCGGGCGAAGCCGTTTCCCAGCTTCGCCAGCGCGTCACTTCGGAATTGTCGAAAGCGTACGGCACATCCCATGGGCTGGGGAACGCGCGCAGATGCCACCGGGAGGAGCGCGGAACTTCCACGCCCGCGCGGTAAATTCGAAACTCGTGCACGCTCCACTGCTCGTCGGATTTGCTAACCGCCGCTGTTTGGACCACGCGGATGCGCCGCAGTGCGTGCTCCTGAAAACGGAAGACCAGCGCACGCGAGGGCTTCACGATTTCATCCCATGCCGCGGAAAGAATATCGGACAGCTGTTCGTTCGTCGCGCCCGCGTAATCCACCAGAACGTCGCGTGAGGTGTAGGCTTCCGCCACGCCTGCCATCGCAAATACCTTTCCGCCAGAGGGAACCACGCGCTCGATGAACCTCGCTGCACGATAACTCCGCGATTCGCCCAAGAAACTCTGCTCACTTCGCTTCCGGAGCGCGGCACGAAACGGTGTGCGCCGCAGGATCAATGCGTCCGCGGTGGCGTAGCGCCGCAAAACCTCAGGCCACGAAGCGACTGCGTGAACGCAGAGAATGATCACGAGAACAGCCGGCACTTCCTCACATGCAATGGCGATTGCGAGCGACAGGAAGGGCAGGCTCGGCAGGAGAAAGCGCGTTCCGATGTTGGCGAAGTACGTCGAAAGCAGCATTGCCGCAGGCGCCAGCACCCGGCGTCCGGTCTTTTTGCGCAGCGCAAGAAGCCCGATCGGCAGAATTAGAAACACCACGCCTAAGGGTGTTTGCGCTACGCCTCCATCGACGATGACCATCCACGGAAGTTTTCGCCGGTCTTCGACGCCATAGTCCTTGAGGAACGCCGTCCATCGCCGCTCGAAATCGGGCCGGATGTACGGATTGCGGAAGATACGATTGGCAAAGGGCGCAAGCGGATTGTGCACGTAGATCCAATTTTTGACGAGCCACGGCCCCGCCATGAGGATCGCGCATGCCGTCGCCAGCCCAGCGCCTCGTACGCTGCGCGATCGCCATAGGATGAAGCCTGCGCCATAAATTGCCATCACCGCCGCTGTGTATTTCGCCGCATAACAATAGCCGGCCATCAATCCCACGCATATCAGAAGCGCGTTTCGACGATCGTCGTCCCACAGTTGCGTCCAATAAAAAGCGCTGAAGACGATCGCTGCCGTTGCCACGTCCACGTACGCTGTTGTTCCCGTATATCCGGCGACCGGGCTTATGTACACGAGCAGCGCCGCTGCATCGCCCGCGAGCGCGTGTCCGGTTCGATGTCCGTACGCGCGGACGGCGAGAGCGAGCGCGATCAGAAAGCCGAAATGAACCAGGGCCGCGGCGGAGCCTCCTCCGGAGAGAGCCGTCCCGGACAGGGCGTTTCCAATCGCGAACGCCGGCAAGAAAACCATCTCCACGCCTTGACTCAAATCCGCATACAAGTTCGTTGGGACCGCTTGAAATCCGTGAACCCGCAGGTAGCGCGCGATGATCGGTAGATGATAGCCGGAGCCATCGGGGCTGATTTCCGGCGCCCACGCATTCGCGAAGTATACGACGGTGAATGCGACGGCCGCGGCGAAAAGAAGGCAGCGGGTGACGCCCCGGAACCCCGCGGTTCGGGTCCCGGGCTTCGCGGCGGGCAATCGCCAGTCGCCTGTCCACAAAACCGCACCGATCATCGCCGCCTGCAACGCAACCAGCACCGGCGTGTAGGCGATGTGGAGCGCCAGAATCGCGAAGATCGCCAGGTGCAGAAGCGCCGCGCCAAGTGTGAACGCCAGCGGGGCTTTTTCCCGGCGCGCGAGCGTCACCCGCATTCTTGCCAGGAAAAACGATCCGAGCGAATAACAGGCCGCAATTGTAAAAAGCGCGCCGATCAAGGGCGCCCAGGCCGCCATCAACTCCTCGTCAGCCCGATTGAGATGAGAAGAAAGCCATAGCTGCGTCCGTTCGCGTTAAAAAGTTTGTCGATCTTTGCGCCGATCCGGGTCTCGCCGCCCTTCACAATCCAATCGGGGGGGATGTTTTGTTCGAATCGATAAGCGCCAGCCGCCTCGTAACGCTTCACGTACAGGGCACGTCCATCCACAAGGAACGTCAGAGTCACGGGCCCTGTGGATGAAATCGTCTGCTGCGGGATCACGAACTCGATGTGATACTTCAGCCGCGCTCGCGGAGGAACGCCCAAGTGGATGGTTGGCTCGCGGCTGGTCCACCGCCAGTTCGCAGCCAGCGGATCAACGATGTCCGACACGAAATGATCTGGAGCGTCCACGTCTGTCATATGAACGATCCGCTCCCAGCGCGCGGGATCCTCAAATTGGGGGCGCTGCTCCGGCGGTGAATAAAAATCCGGATCGCCGTAGCCGGAACACGAGGCAAGCAGAAGCACGCCAGCGAGCGCGGTCACCGGCCGCGCCCAAGGGCAGCAAGAATCTGTCATCCTCTCCCGCATCGTCCGTTACTATAACGAAATTCGTTCGTCTGACCACATTACGCGGAGTGCGGCCGGCAGGCGCGCGTGGCACGGATGCATGTTCAGCGCGACGCTGCATGTTAAATTGGAGAAACTGGCATGAAACATTGGTATTTGTTGGTCGTATGCGCATGGGCCGCGTTTGCCCAATCCTCCCTCCCTCCCAAAGTCCCGGCCGACAAAGTTGTCGCGAAGGTCGACGGAAAGGACGTGACCGCGGGAGATATTTACTCTGCTTTGACCGCCATGCCTCCCCAGTTCGTCCAGATGTACAACCAGAATCCCAAATACGCGCTGCAACAGCTTTTCATGATGCGCTACCTGGCGGAGGAGGCGGAGAAGCTCAAGCTCGGCGACAACAGCCCTTACAAAGAACAGTTGGCGGCGGAGCGGGCCAACGTGCTGGCCTCCGCCCTGCTCGGGTATCAGCAGGATCACATCGCGGTTTCCGATGAATCCGTTCAAAAGTATTACGACGAACACAAAGCGCAATATGAAGAGTCCAAGATCAAGGCTATCGTGCTGCGCTTTAAGGCCGTCATCGATCCCAAGGCCTCGGTGGAGGAACGCGCGAAAGCGGATCTCGAAAACCAGATTTACAACGTGCACCGTACCGAGGACGAAACGCGGGCGCTTGCTGCCGACCTCTCTGAAAAGCTGAAGAACGGCGCGGATTTCGGCAAACTCGTGATCGATGATTCGGACGACCCGGCTTCCAGAGCGAAGGGCGGCGATTTCGGGACGGTCGATGCCGCCAGTAAACACGTCGCTGAAATCAAACAAGCGGTCGCGAAACTCAAGCCCGGCGAAATCTCCGCTCCGATCAGGATTGCGAACGCCTACCTGATCGTGCGTCTGGAGGAAAGGACGCAACAGTCCCGGGAACAGGCCGCGGCTGCGATCATGCAGGACCTGCGCAAGGTGCAGCTCAAGGCCTGGTTTGACGACGTGACGCGCCGTTTCCAGCCGTCCGTGGAAAATCCCGAATTTTTCACACAGCAAGCGCCGGTGCCCACCTTACAAGCGCCGCCTCCCGTACGGTAGGCGTGCTCCCCAAGCTCGCGGGAGATCCGATTCGCGTTTCCGTGCACCGCTCGCTCGGCCCCTATCATGCCTCGTCGTCGATTCGGCGCCGCGTCGTTTTTCTTGATTCTGGCGTGTTCGTCCGGCGCGGCGAGTTTGAGCGTATTCTCCTTCATGAAGTGTTCCATTTTGTGTGGCTCCGTCTATCGAATGTGCGGCGGCGCGAGTGGGAGGACCTGTTGCGCGCGGAAATCACGGCCGGGACTGCGGGCGAACTGGGCTGGAGCGCCGAATGGCGCAAGAATGCTCTTTTCCGTTCCAGCCCGCGACGCCGCGATCCGCGCTGGCGGCGTTATGCATGCGAGAGTTTTTGCGATACCGGTGCGTGGGTGTTCGCGGGGATTCGCGTTCACGATGAATTTACCCTCGGGAAGCGCGGCCAGAACCGGCGCCGCGGGTGGTTCCGGCGGCAATTCCCGGCGAACGGCCTGCTGCCGGTGTGAATTTGTATAATAGAGCCGGATGCTGAAACTGATCCACCGGCTTGCCTTCGCCGCCATGCTGGCGTTGCTCATTGCGAGTTGCTCGCGCCCCTCGCCCAAGATCAGCGGCTCGTCGGACCGTAAAGTCGCCCCGGCCTTCACGCTGCGCGATTCGAGCGGCGCCCAGGTGACGCTCGCCGATTACAAAGGCAAAGTGGTCCTGTTGAATTTCTGGGCGACGTGGTGCGGCCCCTGCCAGGTTGAGATTCCCTGGTTCGTGGAGTTCGAGCAGAAATACAAAGATCGGAATTTTGCGGTTCTGGGCGTTTCTTTCGACGACGATGGCTGGATTTCGGTGCGCCCCTACATGGCCGCGCACAAGATCAATTACCGGATCATGATCGGTTCGGACCAGTTGTCGCAGGTTTATGGCGGCGTCGACTCACTGCCCACTTCCTTCATCATCGACCGCTCCGGTCGCATCGCCGCGACGCACGTCGGGCTGGTGGATAAACGCGATTACCAAGATGAAATTCTCAAACTGTTGGACGATCCCAAGGCCGGGCTCGATCGCCGCGAGGACGACGCTACTGCTCCTCGCATCGCTCTCGTGCTTCGCCCAGGTCAACGTCCTTGACGTCGCGCCTCTGCATAAAGTCGCGATTCCTTTGAAGGGCGTTGCAACCGCAACCGTAGCTTTGCAGTTGCGCGAAGGCTACCACGTCAACAGCAACCTGCCGGCGGATCCCTATCTCATTCCGCTGCGGCTCACCTGGAACCCCGGGTCCGTGGAAGTCGTGAGCGTCGTTTTCCCCGCGGCTCACATGGAAAAACTCGCCTTTTCGGAAAAACCGGTGTCCATCTTCACCGGCAACTTCGATGTGGTCACGATCTTCAAGGCCGCCGCGGGGGCCGCGCCCGGACAGAGCGTCGTCACCGGTAAGCTGCGCTTTCAGGCGTGCAATGACCGGATGTGCCTTGCGCCGCGAACGCTCGACATATCGCTCCCCGTGGAGATCGTGAAGTAACGCGCCCGGGAATGGTTTCCATCGGTTCCCCGCGCGCTAGTCCGCATTCCTGCCTTTTTTGTTCCAGCCTTTTCTGTTCCAGTGTCGACCGCTGCAACAGCGCGCGTTCCAGCCCCTCCGTCGCCGCGGAGAGGAGCGGCGCGGCCAGTCCCCGCATGTCGGCGTCATAAAACGAACGCAGCGTCGTCATCACTTGCCGCGCGAACGGTTTCACCATGCTCAGATTGCGCGAGGCTCCCAGCGTAATGACTGCGTCCACCAGAGCCGCTTCGTCGCCGAGCACTGCGAGCAGCCGCCGCGGGTCTTCCTCGACCGCCCGCAGGATATCCTCGCACCATAACGGCGCATAGCGGCGCGAAAGTTCCTCGCGCCCGGAAGCCTCGATGTGCTGTTGCGTCCGCGCGAGGATGTCCTGAAAAGGCCGGTGAATCATGCTCAGCGCCGCTTCGAGCGTTCCCGCATGGGCGATATCATACGTAAACTCCGTCCGCGCCACTCCGCGAAACGGCCGCATGGCCGCGTACACCAGAAGCGGCCACGCTCGTTTCCGATCTTCAAAACGCGCTGGATCGCGAAAATAAAACTCCACAGTAGCCCTGCGCAAATATTCCTGGAGCGCCACCGAAACGCTTTGCCACACCCGAAAATAGCTCCGGGCGCGCTCCGGCGGCGCCGCGAGCCACGCCGGATGTGTAGCGATGGTCTCCGCGGCCTGCTCGCGCAGGGCCGCCGTGGCGGAGGGCGGCACGCAGTAAATTACCGAACCTTCCCGCTCGAGCTTCGTCGCGCGCAGCGATTCCGAACGCCGCCTCCACTCCCGCCGGTCGAGGAAAGGAAGTCGAACGGTAATCGTCTCCGCCTCGCCCGCAATTTTGTTCGCGCTTTCCCCGTTCATGAGTTCCAGGATCCGCGGACGGATCGCCACGTCCAAATCCTCCAGGCTGACCGGAGTTCCCGCGTCGCAGCCCGTCTCTCTCCGCCAGTACAACCGAAATTTATGCGTTGTCATAAAACGAATCCTGCCCGATTGTAATCCGCGCGCGCAAAGCCCGCGGCGCTGAAAGTTTGTTAAGTCCCGCCGGCTCTGTGACATCCGCCCGCCGGAACGCTTGTGATCCGCCGATCTGCTACCCTCGTAATCAGGATGAGCAGCGGATCGGTCAGTACGGGCTCAGGCATCCAGAATTCCCTCAAGTTGCGCGGCGTACGCCTCACTCGCCAGCGCCTGATTCTGCTCGAACTACTCGATCGCTCCGGCCGCCATCTGGATGCGGAAAGCCTTTATCAACTGGCCAAGGAAAAGGACCCGAAGCTCAATCGCGTCACGGTTTATCGTACGCTGAAGCTCCTGAAACAGGGCGGTCTCATCGATGAGCTCGATCTGATGCATTTCGCGGGCGAGCAGCATTACTACGAGACGCGCCAGAAGCAGGAGCATGCGCACATCGTGTGTCTGCGGTGCGGCAAAGTCGAAGAGTTTTTCGGCGAGTCGCTGCAAAGCATGCGCCGCCAGGTGGAGGCGAACCTCGGATTCCGCATCGCGACTGCCCGCACGGAAATGGGCGGATACTGTGCCGATTGCCAGTCTCTCCCAACCTCCGAGGCGCCCGGACGAGGTCTGGCTCGCGAGGGATAATGCCATCATCCGATCCCGTTTCTCCTCCTTCCCGGGAACGGCCCGCCGGAAGCCCCGCTGGGGGCTCAATCGACCGGCCCGGGGCCGCGCTCCACGTATTGGCGCCCTCCGGGCAGCGCAGCCGCGCCGAACTGGACACTCTTCCGTATTCGATCGGCCGGCAGCCCGATAACAACCTGGTGTTGCGCGATAATCGCGCTTCCCGCCACCACGCGAAAATCGTGTATGAAAACGGCGCCTATCAGGTGGAGGATCTGAACAGCCGCCACGGCACGTGGGTCAACGGCGAGCGGGTCGCACGCCGCATTCTGCGCAATTCGGATCGCATCGAGTTCGGCGTCCGGGATTCCTATCAGCTCACCTTCACCCTTGATAAGGCCGAGATCCACCGTTTGCTCGATCATCTGGCATCGGCGAAGCCGGATGCCGCGGGTGTGGCGTCCGCCGGAGGAGCCGGCGAGCTCATGAAGCTGCGGTCGCTGGTGGAGGTGGCCCGCGCTTTGCAGAATTCGCTGTCGACGGGTGAGGTGCTCACCGCCGTGGTCGATGCGGCTCTTTCGGTCACCGGATGCGAACGCGGATTCCTGCTCCTGCGCAAAGGCGGGGAGCTCGAGGTCGCCACGGCGCGCGACAAGAACGGCCGCGTCCTCGATCCGTCCGATTTACGCGTGCCAACTTCGGTGATTCGGCGGGCGCTCACGTCGCGGCGCGACCTGCTGAGCATGACGTTCGATCCGCTCGAGCAGCAGCGCCTTCAGCCCGAAGCGACCATCGCCATGCTGGAACTCCGGAGCGTCGTATGTCTGCCGCTGATTCGCGTGCATGCGAGCACCGGAAGTGAGACGCGCGCGATCTCCGCGGCCGAAGATACGGTCGGGATCATCTATATGGATTCGCGCACGGCGCCGGCGGATCTTTCCGCGGGCAATCGCGAACTGCTGCAGACCCTCGCGATCGAGGCGTCCACGATACTCGAGAACGCCCGCCTTCTTGAGGAGGAACGCACCAAGGTCCGCATGGAGGACGAGCTCAAAATCGCTCGTGAGATCCAGCAGGGATTGCAACCCACCGCGCTGCCCACCACCGGATGGTTCCGCGCTGCCGGTTCCAGCATTCCTTCGACGCAGGTGGGAGGCGATTATTTCGACGTGCACCAGATCTCGCCCGATGCCTTCGTCGCCGTTGTCGCCGACGTATCCGGCAAAGGCGTGAGCTCGGCCTTGCTCGCGAGTCTGTTGCAAGGCACGTTCCTGATGGCCTCCGGTGACAAAGCGCACATTGCGCCTCGCATGGCGCGGTTGAACGAGTTTTTGCTGGAGCGCACGCGCGGCGAGAAATACGCGACGGTATTTTATTCGTTGCTCGAATCCGACGGCACGCTCACGTATTCGAACGCCGGGCACTGCGCGCCGTTCCTGCTCACGCGCGAGGGCCAGATGCGCAGCCTGCACACGACCTCAATGCCGGTCGGGATGCTCGAAAACTCCGAGTTCGAAACGGTCCAGATCACCATGGAGCGGGGCGACAAACTCATCATTTACAGCGACGGCTTGACCGAAGCCGAAGGTCCCGACGGGAAATTCTTTGACACCGAGCGCTTGCGCGAATGCCTGCGGGATAACGCGCGGTTGGATGCCGTGGGCCTCCACGCGGCGATTCTTGCGCGCCTCGATGTGTTTACCGAGGGTGGGGCGATGCGCGACGACATCACCGCCGTCGTGCTGGAGTACGCGCCCGCTGCGTAATCTAGGAAGAAGACAATTGCCATGCGTCGCGTTGCATGGCGCACCGCTTACCGACTCCGCCGAAAACCGCTATCTGGTTGCCTACTTCTTGGCCTGTACCGGATTCTCAAGCGCGCGCCACCGATCCCGCGCGAGATCCAGAATATGCGGAACGTCGCGCTCCAGCACGTAGCGCTGCTTTACAAGCTCTCGCGCGGCGGCCTCCGTCTTCGTAAGAAATTCCTTCTCGCCGCCCGGATAACGCTCCTCAATGGAAGGACGCGGATCGCCCGATGCGCTACGGTCGGCCTTCGTGAGCGCGAAGGGAAACATCGAGCCGATATTGACGTAGGTGGCGTCGGAGGCGCCGATCTTTGGCTGGCGCAGATTCCATCCCGTATAAGTCCCCAGCGGAACGCTCAATTGCGGCAGGTGCACGCCCGCGATCTCATTGCCGTCGGCATCCACTTGCGGCACGAGCGCGGTCAGAAATTCGCCTTCCTTCGGAGGCTCGATCGAGACAATCCCCATGGTGAGAAAATCCGGCCCGAAATCGAGCGTGCGGGGGCGATAAATTTTCGCCGGAGGATGCACGCCCGCGAGCTTGGGAAATCTCAAGCCCGCCAGGTCCGTGAGTTCGCCGCGAGTCACACTTGGATACCGCGACGGCGGCGGCTCGATGCCTTTCGTGATCCACTCGTTCATGGCGACCATCATGCCGTTCATGAAAAATTTGATCTGAAGGTCGTTGTAGGGATATTGCACAGCGGCAGCGGGCGGGGCGCTCGCGCTTTCGTGCTGCATGCCGGCGACGTAATAGACGCGAGCGTCGGCTGGAGGAGGAATATCGCGCTTCCCGTCGGTCGTGGCATGCACCAGCGACCCGGCCGAATTCCAATATTCGTTCGAATTGTTCGACAGAATCAGCTTCGGTGCAACGCCAGCCGCGCGCGATTTTGCGAGCAGGCCGTCGGGCGTGAACGGCGGCAGATCCGTCGGATAATCCCAGCGCGTGCGCGAGGGCTGCGCAAAGCGCACGTTGAAGCTGCCGCCGCCTCCGCCGCCGATGTGAGCCCATACGCCGTCGAACGCCTTCTTTCCCTGCTCGTCGCCGTTAAATCCGTCGCGCACGAAGTTGCGCAGGAAGCGCCCGTCCTGAGACACGCCGAAAATGATGGCGGATTTCACGTCGCCCTGGTGCTTCGCGTAGGCGGCGTAGTCGCGCAGGGCTGCGTCGCCGACACCGGCTACAACGGGATCTTTTCCGGTGTACACGATTTCATAAATCCGGCCGGGTTCGAAGCCCTTGGGATATTCCACCGATTTTCCGTCCGCCGTGAAGCGCCAATCCGCGTTCGGCACCGGCTGGCGCTCGCCGTCGAATCCGTCGCGCACGGTCATGCGTCCAGACGAGGGATCGGCCACCACGTAGGCGGCCAGACCGCGGTCCGCGAGCGAGGAGGTCGTGGTGGTCTTATCCACCTGGATCTGAGACCGCACAGGTCCGGTGATGCCGCGGATCACGGGGACGTCCAGAAGCTTGATCAACTCGGGGTCGGCGCTCAGGTCGAATTCCCACCCAACCCAGACCAGCGTGAAGCCGCGTTCCAGCAGCCAGGGGTCGCCCAGATCCTTGGCCGTGCGCATGGGGTTCGAACTTGTGCCGGTACCCAACTGCAACAGCGAGCTATGTCCGCGATTCACGACTTCCATGATCATGGTGCCGTTGCGTTTGGCCGCGTCTTTGGGGCGCACGATGCGCAGATCGGCGGAGAATTCCACGAGACCCTGGGCGTTGCGCGGCGCACGATCCGCGTCGACGATGGCTTTATTCGCCGGATTTTTGGGATCGATGGCGAAGTGCACCTTGCCCGCGATCCGCTCCGCGCCGGCCACCGGCAGATCGGAGCGCTCCGTGATCTCCACCTTGGTGACGGCGGCGGAGAGCAGGCTCGCGCCGCAAAAAAATGCACAGCCGAGAGATACGGGCAGCATACGTGGCATGCGACGTAGTTTATCATCGCGTGGCGCTCAAATCACTCAACTCTTACGAGGCTTGACTACTCGCGTCCCGCGATTTGTTTATTCGCGAGCGCGATCAGCGCGTCGCAGCAGCCGCTCATGCGGATGGTGACGGTCTGGAGGGTAGCGCCCTCGAAGCGTACTTGCGGAGGCTGGCGATGGCGGGGACAGCGTAAGCCGCTCAGCTTGCCTAACGTCGCCCGCTTGAATTCCTCGATGCGCTCTTCCGGAGATCGCTGCGCGGCGACGATCGGCACAAAAGCATTTTAGCACCAAATTGTTTTTTAGGTGCGTGCCATACTTTGGGGATACAGGGCGCATGGATTTTAAAGAGCAGGTAAAATCTTCCGTCGACATCGTCAAGGTGGCCGGGGATTACGTCCGTCTGCGCCGCATCGGGGCGACCGGGCGCTACCTGGGCCTGTGCCCTTTCCATCAGGAAAAAACACCCTCCTTTAACGTCAACCAGACGCAGCAGTTCTTCAAGTGTTTTGGCTGCGGGGCCGGAGGCGATGTCTTCCGTTTTGTCGAAGACATCGAAGGCATGAGCTTCTGGGAAGCGTTGCAGTTCTTGGCCGAACGCAACGGCATTCCCATGCCGAAGCGCACCGAATATGGCGATGCCGAGTCGAAGCTGCGCGCCGCGCTGCTCGACATGCATGAGATCGCCGCGAAGCTGTATCAATCCGCGCTGGCTTCGCCGCAGGGGAGCGAGGCTCGCGCCTATTTAGAGCGTCGCGGTCTGAGCGAAGAGTTGATCCGCACCTTCGAGCTCGGTTATTCCGATCCCAGCGGCCAGGCGCTGGTGCGGCGCCTGCAGGGCTCCTTTACTCCCGAACAATGGGAAGCCTCGGGTCTGGTGCGACGCCGCCACGAAGGGCAGGGATTCTACGACGCATTTCGCGGAAGGCTGATGTTCCCGATCCACAACGAATCCGGAAAAGTGATCGCGTTCGGCGGACGCGCTCTCGGCGAGGAAGATCAGCCGAAATATTTGAATTCGCCCGAGACCCCGGTCTATAAGAAAACGTCGACGCTCTACAATCTGCACCGCGCTCGCGACGGTATGCGCAAATCGAACCGCGCGATCCTGGTCGAAGGGTACATGGACGTGATCGGCGTGTACGCCGCCGGTGTCCGCGAGGTGGTCGCGAGCTGCGGCACCGCCCTGACCAACCCGCAGGTGCGCGCCATGCATCGCCACGCGGATACGGTGGTCGTATGTTTCGATCCCGATGAAGCCGGCGCCAACGCGGCGGAACGGGCCCTTCCGCTGCTGCTCGACGAGAGCCTGCACGTAAAAGTTCTGGCGCTCGACGCGGGATTGGATCCCGACGAGTACGTCAAAAAGAACGGTGCGGAGGCGTATCGCGCGAAGCTCGACAGCGCGCCCGGATATTTCCACTGGCTGGCCGATCGCGCGCGCGCCCGTTTCGATCTGCGATCCTCCGACGGACGCATGGACGCTTTCAAGTTTTTGCTGCCCGCGGTGCAGCGCATTCCCGATAAGCTCGAGCGCGCGGCCGTGGCGAACGACGTCGCCGGATACCTGGGCGTCGAGCCCGGCCTGGTGCTCGATGAATTCAAGCGTGCGTCGATTGAAAGACATTCGCAGCCGGGGCGTGCCCAGGCGGGCGAACGGCGAACGACGAATGCCGCGGGACACAATTACACGGGCTCCGCCGGACCGGGTCACACCGCTTCCGCTGGGGCAAAAGCGCGTCCGGAAATTCCGCCGCTGGAGCGTATTCTTTTGAACGCGGTGCTCGCGAGCGGTACTGCGCGCCGCGAAGTCCTGCCGCGCCTCCACGAGTCTCTCGCCGGGCATTTTGTAACGCACGAAATTTTCGATGCGCTGCGGCTTTTATCGGAGGGCCGGCAGGAGATTACGTTCGCGCTGCTCGATTCCCGGCTGGGCGAGACCAGCCGGACCCTACTGCACGAGATTGTGGCAGCCGATGAGATAGGTGACGACGAGGCCTGCCTCGTGCAAGCGGAGAGTTGTCTGCGTCGTCTGGACGAGGATTTCCGTCGCCGCCAAGTCGCGGAGGTGAAGGCCCGTGTCAAGACCGCCGAGCGCGCAGGGAATGTGGAGGAGGCGCTGGGATGGATGGCGGAGCTTCACAGATTGGAGCGGGAAGCAAGCGGCCATGACGGGACGTCGCTGCCCTGACCGAAAATCACGGTGAACAATCGCGGTATTGTAAATGAATGGTGACGGGGCCGGAATTTTGATATGGGGCATGTAAGGGGTCGTTAAAGCGTGGCGGGCAACGAAAAAGTCGGCCGGTTTAAGCAGCTCATGAGCACGGGCAAGGAGAAAGGCTACGTGCTCTACGAGGAAGTCAACGACCTTCTGGCCGAGGACTATCCGGGCGGACGCGAGCTCGACGACCTGCTCACCGAGCTCGATACCGCCGGCGTCGAGATTCTCGAAGAGCCCAAAGTCGAATTCGATAAGAAATCAGAAGAGACCGAAGAGCTCGGCGAAATCGATCTCGGTCAGGATTTCAGTGACAAGACCAACGATCCCGTGCGGATGTATCTGCGCGAGATGGGTTCGGTCCCGCTGCTGACGCGCGAAGGGGAAGTGGAGCTCGCCAAGCGCATCGAGCGCGGGCAGACCGCGGTGCGCAAGGCACTCTCCCGATCTCCTCTCGTGATCCGCGAAATCCTGGCGCTTCCGGAGACCTTGCGGGGGGACCCGGGCGCCATCCGCGACATCCTGATCATGCCGGATCTGGTGGTCACCGACGAAGAAGTGGTCGTGCAGGTGGAGGAGCTGATCGCGACGGTCGCGGAAATCGAGAAGCATTACAAAAAGGCCCAGCAATTCCGCCAGAAGCTGCAGGCCGTCTCGCGCGGCATGAAGCCCAAGATGCACCGTTCGCTCCGCTGGGGTTTGTCGCGGACCATGGTGGCGATCTCGCGGCTCATCCGTACCATCGCGTTCGCATCGATCACGCGCCGGGCTCTTGCCGGCAGCCTGCGCAAAGCCGTTGACGCGCTGCGGCCGGTGGAGAAGGAAATCGCGCGGATCCAGCGCAAGCTTGAAACCGCGCAGGGCGGCGCGCACGGGCAGGCCGCCACGCTCCGTAAGGAAATGCGCGTCTACGGACAGCAGATGCAGGAGATGGAGGAGGAATCCGGAGCCACCTCCGCCGAACTGCGCCGCACGCTGCAAATCGTCGAGCGCGGCGAACAGGAAGCCGACACCGCCAAGAAGCAGTTGATCGAGGCCAATCTCCGGCTGGTCGTCTCCATCGCGAAGCGCTACACCAATCGCGGTCTGCAATTCCTGGACTTGATCCAGGAAGGCAATATCGGCCTGATGAAGGCCGTCGACAAATTCGATTATCTGCGCGGCTACAAATTTTCCACCTACGCGACCTGGTGGGTGCGGCAGGCCATCACGCGCGCGATTGCCGATCAGGCCCGCACCATCCGCATCCCGGTCCACATGATCGAGACGATCAACAAACTGGTGCGCATGCAAAGGATGCTCCAGCAGGATCTGGGCCGTGAGCCTTCCACCGAAGAACTTGCCGTCAAGATGGAACTGCCCGTCGGCAAGGTGCGCAAAGTGCTGCGCATCGCGCAAGAGCCCATTTCGCTGGAAACTCCGGTCGGCGAAGAGGAAGAATCGCACCTTGGCGATTTCATCATCGATCGCCGCGTCGTCTCGCCTTCGGAGGCCGTCATCAATTTAAACCTGCGCGAGCAGACCGCCGAGGTCCTGAAGACGCTCAGCCCGCGTGAGGAGAAGATCATCAAGATGCGTTTCGGCCTGCAGGACGGCAGCGAGCATACGCTCGAAGAGGTCGGCCAGCATTTCGCGGTGACGCGTGAGCGCATCCGGCAGATTGAGGCCAAAGCTTTGCGCAAGCTGCGCCACCCGAGCCGCAGCCATCGTCTGCGCGCGTTTCTGGACGCTTCGGCGCACGATTAGTTCACAGGCGCTTGCTCTGGCGTTCTGAAAAACAGACCACGGTGAGATTTCGCCGTGCGATAAACTTCTTCTAGCGGCCGCTGGTCAACAGGCCGTCCACGAGGGAAAAGGAATCCATGGCTCGATTCGAAAGTTCTTGCTTCATTCGGAAATTGTTCGCCGGCGGTGCACTCGCAGGCATCGCACTCCTCGGCCTGGCGTTGCCCGCGTCCGCGCAGCAACCCGCCGCCAATCCGCTCGCGACATTTCTGCGGAACGTCTATACCGGCAACAAGAACAACCTGTTGCGCACGGCCGAGAAAATGCCCGAGGAGAACTACGGCATGCGTCCCGGCGCGCAGCAGGAAGTCCGAACCTTTGGCCAGCAGGTCGGCCATCTCGCCAGATATAACTTTTTGTGGTGCTCGCAGTCGAAGGGCGAAAAGAATCCCATGGCGGGCACGGACCTGGAGAAACTCGCCACCAAGGCGGAGTTGATCAAAGCGCTGACCGATGCGTTTGCGTACTGCGATGAAGTGTACAATTCGCTGACGGATGCGTCGGGAGCGGAGGTGATCGATATCACGCAGGAAAACGGAAGGCAGACGAAAAACCTGCGCATGGGCCTGCTGATCCTCAACTACGGGCACAACAACGAAATCTACGGCAGCATGGTGAGCTACCTGCGGATGAAGAACATCGTCCCGCCGGCTTCGGAGCCGAGGCCCGCTAAGAAGGAATAATTCTGCGGATCACGGATTTGCCACGCGCGCCCATTTCGCCGCGCTGATGGCTTGCCCCACATGCCTTTGCGTATGTTCGGCGATGTGCACCAGGAGGCCGATCACGGTGGTGGGCAGGCGCTTGCGTCCCACGCTACGGACTTCGGTCAGCGTTGCGGGATCGAGCGAACGGACGACCGCTTCCGCATCCCGAAAAGCCCGATCGAGCGCGCCGAGCAGTTCCTCACGCGACGCTCCCGGATCGTGTTCCGCTTTCAGGAACGCGAGCTGCTCCGCGGTAAGCTGTCCGCCGGTCAAATACGTCATCAACCGGTTTGTCGAGCCCGCAATGTGGCGCAGATGAAACCCCACCGATCCAAATCCGTGCGGCCGCACCCACAGGTCGGCATCCGATAATCCTTGCGTCCAGCGCGTGAGATCCTCGCGAGCTTGTTCGAAGGAATACAGAATCGGTCCGAGCAACGGATTTACGCCGGGAATCGGTCCGCGCATCCAGGGTTCAGGAAGCGGTTCTGCAAGGCTTCGGGGTGTGTGAGACTCGCCCGGCGCGAAATTCCCGGCCAGCGACGTGTCCCCCGGATCGCCGCGAGGAGGATCTCCAGTCGGCGGATCGCCGCGGGGAGGATCGCGCGGTGGGTCACTCTGAGGCGGTTCGTTTTGAGGCGGTTCGGACGGTGGCGGATCCCGGGGTGACGGTTCCGGCGAGTTCGGCTCCGGATCGGACTGCGGGGGCTTTCGAGCGGTCTGGAGTTCCTGCATGCTTTCAATTTACAGCCGAGTTGCCGGCTAAAGTCGGGATCGCACCCATTCGTTCGGGGATCTGGCCCCGATTTATCCTAAGAGAAATCCTTTGGCTTATCCCCACTATCTCGACGTGCAGCTGCGTTCGGCGATCCACTTCATGATCAACGGAGTAATGCTCAGCGGGCTAAGTCTCGGATCGCCGGCCTTCGCGGGAGGCCCCAACCGGGCGGATTATATCGGGGGAACGGTCGCGACCCTTACGGCGGGAGAGGGAGGGTCGCTCGAATTGACCGACGAGCATTACCTCGCCTACTACACGAAAAACGCGCAGGTTCGCGTCGCTTACGACCGGATCGAGCTCCTTGAATACGGCCAGAAAGTGGATCGGCGGCTGCTGCTCGCGATCGCCCTGTCGCCCATGTTCCTGCTCAGCAAGCAACACAAGCATTTTCTCACCGTCGGTTATAAAGACGAGGACGGCAACCACGAAGTGATGTTGTTCCGCGTTGACAAGAATGCGATACGCACCACGCTGGTCAGCCTGGAGGCGCGCACGGGGCTGAAAGTCCAGTATCAGGACGAAGAGGCACGTAGGGCAGGGAAGGGATGAAAACGCCGATCGCGTTGCTGCTCATAATCGCCTCGGCGAGTGCCGCGCTCGCCCAAACCGGAAACACGCTTCCCTCCCAGCCCCATGCCGCGTCGCTCGGGTCTGCGCCTTCCTCCGTTTTGCCGGCGCAATTCCCGGACGAGCTTCCCGGGCAGCTTTTGAACATCCGGCGCATCTTTGTGGACCGTTTGACGGGCGGAGAAACGGCGGCACAGATGCGCGATCTGGTCATCAGCAGTTTGCAGGGTGCAAGGCTCTTCATTCTGACCGAAAATGCCGACCGCGCCGACGCATTTCTTCGAGGCGCGGCGGAGGACTTGATCTACACGGACGCCTTCCAAAGCTCGGAGGGCATCAACGCGCGCATCGGCGGCGGCGACAACGGAAGCGAGAGCACCAGTACGCGCTTCAACGGCGCGGGAGGCGGAGCCAGCCGCAGCGCGGGCCGGACCATGAATGTGGGCATCGGCGAGAACGAATCTTCCAATATCAAGGAGCGCAAGCATGAGGCGCTCGCCACCGTCCGCATCGTGAACAAGGACGGCGACGTGATCTGGTCCACCACGCAGGAAAGCAACGGCGCGAAATTCCGCGGCGCGAGCGCCGACGTCGCCGACAAGATCACGCGCCAATTGGCGATCGACGTGGATAAAGTGCGGCGAACGAGCGCGAAAAACTGAATCGAGCCTTTTGCCGAACCAGTTTCCTGAACGCGTCGTTGCCGTCACCTGGTCAGTGTCCGCTCGAGTCCCCTTTGCGGCCGGCTTCGAACAGGAACCACGTGCGCCGTTCGGTCTCGTCGATCCACACCTCGATCAGGCTCGCGGTCGCGATATCGTGATGTTCGTCACACACATCGTGAGCCTCGCGCAAGCGTGCGGCGAGCGTTTTGTTGTCCTCGCATAACTCGGCGAGCATGTCGCTGGGCTCAACATATTCGGCGTCGTTGTCGAGCACGCGCTGTGTCCGCGAGATGTCGCCGATCGAGCGGAGCGTCGTCCCGCCCACCTTGCGGACGCGCTCCGCAATGGCGTCGGTCATCGCGAAAATCTGGTCCGCGTGTTCATCGAGCAACAGATGATAGTCGCGAAAATGCGGCCCGCTCATGTGCCAGTGGAAATTCTTGGTCTTCAGATACAACGCGAAGACGTCGGCCAGGATGGCATTCATGGCCCCCGCGATATCCTTCGTTGCCGCGGGTTTCAAGTCGGTGGGTGTGATCAGCGGCGCCTGCTGTCTCCGCTGAAGTTTCTGGATTTTCTTTGCGTCGAGTTTTTTCATAGAGCAACTTCATTGTAGGGCATTGCAATTGCAGGGCCAACGTGATGCGGAAGAGGGATGGGCCGTCCGCGCCTGGACCGGCGCCGGGAGCGGCGCTTAGGGCGCGAGAGTTACCGGCTTGTCCTGGAATTTCTTCAGTTCGTCCATCACGGCAGCCACGCCGCGCCGGCGATAAATCTGCACCAGCCGCTGTTCTTCGGGCGAAGGAGCGACCACGCGGCGCAGAACCGGATCGTCCAATTCGGCGTGGCTCGGAATCCACATCGTGCCGTCGGTGAACTCGACGTGCGAAATAAAACCGGTCATGGACTGAATACTGGTACGGGGATCGAAGCGCAGCGCGGTATCGTCCAGAATCTGGCTCGAACTACGCGAGGGCACGCGCAGTTCGGCGGGCACCGTGGCCGCCAGAAACTCACGGCCTTGCTGATCCTTCACGATCCACCCGATCTCCAGATACTTCACGATCCTCGGGGAGCGATTGTGCACCACCACTTCCGGTGCGCGCGCTTCATTCCCGGCGATGCGCGCGAGCCCGTCCATGGGCTCCACGGGCGCATCCGGAAAACGCAGGAACGCGAACTTAAGATTTTGCTCGCCCGTCGAATCGATCGTCCGGCCGCGCACCGCCTGCACGCCATACTGCGGGCGATCCGCTTCCCGGCCCAGGCTCGCGAGCATCTCTTTTTGCAATCCCTCACGCCCGCCCTGCTCGAGCACCGTGCGGAAATATTGCCGGTCGCGCCGCGCTTCCAGCTCCCACACCAGCATGCTGCGCCGCGAATGCAGCTTGTCGGGGCCGTAAAAAGTCAGATCGTCGAACAGGACGCCATCCAGGCTCACTTCCACCATGGGACCCGACCCCGCGCCGATGGGCCGCAGCAGGTGCAGGTCTCCGCGCACCGGAAACGTTTCCCCGGGTCCAACGTCCAGGCTGGGAACGGAAATGGAGCCCTTTCCGCCGGGCGCGGCTTCCTGCGCGGTCACCGTCAGCGTGATGCTGCGAATGCGCCGCGGGCTCGCGTTCCGCAAGGACAACGACACGCGCACATCCATCTGATACGCGCTGCCGCGGATCGTCGCGCCCGATCCGCCCCATTCATCGGCCACCAGCGACACCGGCGCGTCGCCCGAAAGATCGATGCGGTGTGAAAGCGAGGGTTGCCCCGGCGGAGGTCCGAAACCCTGCGCCTCCACCGCGGCCGCCGACAAAGCCGCCGAAAGAGCCAGCCGCGCGAATATGCGGCTACTGCGCATAAACGCTCGTGATGGTTACTTGCCCGGTATCGGAATCGATATAACGGGCCCGCGCCGAGCCCTGCGTGTTCAGCGAAACGCTCACCGGCCGCGCGCCCTTCTGGGAGAGCGTCAGCGCGGAACCGTTCTCGCGCACCTCGATCCCGTCGGCCGACGCCTGCACCAGGGATGCGCCTTCGTCGAGCAGCATCTGCCGCACTTGCCATTCCCGGCCATGCGCAAGGGCCTTCATCGCGCGCCCCAAGGAAGCGGTTTGCGCCGCCGGCGTATTCAGCCACCACGCGAGGACCACGACCGCGCACAACCCCGCGACGGCTCCCGTAATCCTCCAGCCCGCGGGAATCGCGAACCGGGGAGCGCGCGGCGCCACGCATTCGCCGGCCGCCAGACCGACGCGGATATTCGCGGCCATTTCCGCCGACAAACGATCCCAGTTGACGCCGGAGGGCAACTCATCTCCCATGGCCCGAAGTTGCCTGCGGACGGCCCGGTAGGACTCCATGTGTTGCCGGCATTCCCGGCAGCCGCTCACGTGCAGCCCGATCCCCGGACGCCGCCACCACGCGAGATCGCCCGCGCTATACAACGCCAGATCCGCCTGCGATGTGATGTCTCATTTCACAGTCCCCGGCGTTCCAGCCGTTCGAAATGCCTGCGCAGCTTCGCGCGTGCGTTGGCGATGTGCGATCGCACGGTCGCCTTCGAGCAACTCAAGTGTTCGGCCACATCTTCGGCCGGCATATCTTCGACGTCGCGAAGCAGCAACGCCATGCGCTTTCCCGTTCCGTCAGGATGTCCAAACTGGCCGTCAGCCGGTCGCGGCGCTTCCGCCCGCAACACGATTTGTTCGGGACTCTCGCCGCCGCTCGCGGCGACGGGCTCCGGCAGGTCCTCAATATCGGAAAAACTCATGCGGTCCGCGCGGCGCAGGAAATCGATGGCGGTATTGGTGGCGATGCGCGATAACCAGTGCGCCGCCTTATCCAGGTCTTTCAACTGATCCTGCCGCTGGAGCGCCTTGATGAAGGCTTCCTGGGTCAGATCCTGTGCATCTGGAACGTTGCCCACGATGCGATAGATCAGCAGAAACACGCGGCGCATGTTGTCGGCAACGAAGCGCGATTGCGCCTCCGACGACAACTGCGGCGCATCGTAGCGGGTCGAGCCCGGCGTATCGCTCATCTCGTTTCTATCCGACGCCTTTATGTCCAACGCCGCTGACAGGATCATGGTTCGTGGGATCGTTCGCGTTCCTACCAGTCCATGACGCTTCCCCGTGCCGCAAACGTGCAGTCTTTCCTGCGTTTTATGGCACGGATTCCCAAAACTTTGTACAGCAGCTATCCTAATGATATATGAGGGCGCGCCATATGATGAGAGTCGGTCCATGCGGGAAGTAGCCGTCATGGGAATCGGAAAAACGGCTTTTGGAGCGTTCGCCGACCGCGATCTAAGGTCGCTTGCCGTCGAGGCGGGCGAGAAATGCCTGGCCGACGCTCATGTGAAACCCTCTCAGGTGGAGGAATTCTTCCTGGGTAATTTTGCCGGGCCGTCGTTTCGTCGGGCAGAACCATCTGGCCCCTTATATTGCGGGCGCGATGGGAATCCTCGGCGTTCCGTGCACCCGTTTTGAAGCGGCCTGCGCGTCGAGCGGCGCGGCCTTCTATCATGCCGTCTTGAGCGTCGCCGCGGGCCTGAACGATATCGTCCTGATTACGGGGGTTGAAAAAATGACCTCGCAGACCACGCCAAAAGTCACCGAAATTTTGGCCGGAGCAGGCGACACGTGCGGGGAAGTGCGCGCGGGCGCGACGTTCCCGGCGTTGTTCGCGATGATCGCGCGGCGTCACATGTACCAGTACGGCACCACACGCGAGCAGATGGCCGCGGTCGCCGTGAAGAATCACGAGAACGGCGCGAAAAATCCCCTTGCGCACATGCGTAAAGTAATCACCATGGAGCAGGCGCTCAAAGGCAAGCCGATCTCCGAACCCCTGACCGTGTACGATTGCTCGCTGATCAGCGACGGGGCGGCCGCGGTTTTGATCGCGCCGCTCGATCGCGCGCATGAGTTCACGGCGAAACCGGTGAAGGTGCTCGGTATCGCCCAGACTTCGGATCAAGTGGCGCTCGATCAGAAGGAAGATATCACGACGCTCGAGGCGGTGGTGAAGGCCGCGCGCAAGGCCTACAAAATGGCCGGCGTCACCGCGAACGATATCGAATTCGCCGAAGTGCATGATTGTTTCACCATCGCCGAAATCATGGCCACCGAGGATCTGGGGTTCGTGAAGAAGGGCGAAGGCGGGCCCTATGCTCTCGCCGGATGCACGCGTCTGAACGGCGCCCGGCCCATCAACGCGAGCGGCGGTCTAAAATCCAAAGGACATCCGGTGGGCGCGACCGGCACGGGGCAGATCTGCGACGTGGTGCAGCAGATTCGGGGAGAGGCCGGGGAGCTGCAGTTGAGCCGCCATTCGCTTGGCCTCGCGCAAAACCTGGGCGGCTCCGGAGCGACGGCCGTGGTGACCATTCTCACCGCGGCGTGAGGAGAACACGAATATGAATCCTGGAGCGGGCATCATCTACACGGAAACCGTGGTTCACGCGGCGCCCGAGCAATTTGTCGCCGATGCGCCGTATCAGCTCGCCATCGTAACCCTGGAAGACGGGAAGCGCTTGACCGGCCGCGTGGAGGGCGAGCGCGTGAGCATTGGCGATCACGTGAATTTTCTCGAAGAGCGCGGCGGCATTCCGTTCTTTCGCAAAGCGTGAAGCTATACCTCTACTACGTCGGCAAAGCGCGCGACGCGCATGCCAACGCCATGGCGGAGGAGTACATCAAGCGCACCAGCGGTTTGCGAAATGCGAAATGCGCGAGATTCAGCCGCGCCGTTTCGATCCGTGGGCGAAACATCCCGATGCGAAAAAAATTCTGCTCGATCCCGCCGGGCGCTTGCTCGATTCGCCAGGCTTCATCGCGTTCGTTGACAAGGCCGAACGGGACGCGCACGACCTCGTGTTCATCATCGGAGGCTCGGATGGACTGCCTCCAGAATGGAAGCCGCGCGCGGATGTGTTGCTCGGATTAACGCCGCTCACATTGCCGCATGAGCTTGCGCGGGTGATTCTCGCGGAACAGATTTACCGCGCATGGACCACGCTGCGCGGGCATCCGTATCCACGTTAGAGACGAGAAACAATCTTACAGCCGCAAAAAGCTAGAACCGCGAAAAAATCCGTGGCCCTTTACGGTGCGAGCCTCGCGTGCAGGCTGGCCGAGCCATCGTGCAGCATGGCCGTGGGTCCTCCCAGGGTTTGCAGGGAGCGCAGATGTCTCTCGTAGGCGCTCGCTCGATCGTAGGGAAGCACGTGCCGGAGCGGGAGCAATTGCCGCGCGTTCGTGTCGATCACGGAAATCTCAGTGCCCGGGAAATAATGCGCGAGGATCTCCGATGCGCTCGCGCCCGCGGCCGCCATATCCATGGCGCCCAACTGACACAGCCCCACGCCGTGTCCGGACGCATGCCCTTGCCGCGAACATTGCACCGCGGAGAAAGGATAGTCCCCGCTCGCGAGGCCCGCGGCTCCGAACTTCTTGGTGTGGCCGCCGCAATTCGCCGAGTACATCGCCGGCACAATTCTATTTTGATAGGTCAACACTTCGGCGCGCGTTGCTTGCGCCGCTTTGGTCACAACGTTGTTGAGGCTCGGCGGACTCTCCAAGCGCTGGCAGTGCGTGGTATCGCACATGTCGAAGCCATCGTGGCGGCCCGCGACGGCGAGCATATACGATCGCGCGGCGATCGCCTGCGCGCGTAACGCTTCCGGAGGCAATCCGTACGCGCCCTCCGCCGCTAGAATGGAAGCGACCGCGACTTCGCGGTCCATCTCCACGATCAGTTGCAATTCATAAAAGTGACGGCGTACTTCTAGCCGTCCGTAGTACTCCCTTTCGATGCCGTTCGGCAGACAAATCGTAAACCGGGTGAAAGATCCCTTGGGCCCAGCAATTTTCGCGGGTCCATCCAAACGCACGACCTCGGGCGTCTGGATTACGCGAGTATGTTCCGGTTCTTCAACGACCAGGACCGCCTGATGGGCGGGCCGCACCTCGAGCTGCACCGGATGAAACGATCCGAGCACCCCGATATGGACTGTGGTTGCAAACGTCAGGGCTAGCATAATGACGGGAATGAATAAATGCAAGGACTACGGGGTGCTGTCCTTGAATTATACCGCACGCCCGCGTGTATTCTCGGCTCGTCGCGGCTAAAATATAGATGTGTCTCGGTTTGATGCGTTACTTTTAATTTCATTCGGCGGGCCGGAAAAACACCAAGATGTTATTCCCTTTCTGGAGAACGTGTTACGCGGGCGCAATGTGCCGCACGAGCGGCTTCTCCAGGTGGCCGAACATTATTATCATTTCGATGGCCGCAGTCCTATTAATGATCAAAATCGCGCGCTGATTGCGGAATTGCGCGACGTCGTTCCTATGCCGATTTATTGGGGCAATCGAAACTGGCACCCGTTGCTCCCCGACACCATTCGGCGAATGCGCGACGACGGAATCCGGCGCGCCGTCGCGTTCGCGACGTCCGCATTCGGCTCGTACTCAAGCTGCCGTCAGTATCAGGAAAATATCGCAAACGCGCGCGCGCTGATCGCCGCGGAAGATCCTTCCAGAAGCGTTCCTGAAATCGCGAAGATCCGTCCGTTCTCGAAGCATCCGTTATTCCTGCGCGCGATGACCGATCGTGTGCGCGATGCGCTCGCGCAACTTCCGCACGCGCGCCTGGTGTTCACCGCGCATAGTATTCCCATCGCCATGGCGCAGGCGAGTCCTTACGTGCAGGAGCTCGAAGCAGCGTCGAAGTGCGTCGCGGAAGCGGTCGGCGCATCCACGTGGGACCTTGTGTATCAAAGCCGCAGCGGTCCGCCCTCGCAGCCGTGGCTGGAGCCCGATATCTCCGCATTTTTGCGCGCGCTCAAATCCGACGTCGTCATCGTGCCGATCGGATTTCTTTCCGATCACATGGAGGTCATCTATGATCTCGATGTGGAAGTGCGCGCGGTGTGTGACGAAATGGGCGTGCGCATGGTGCGCGCGGCCACCGTGGAGACGCATCCCGCGATGATCCACATGATCGCGGAATTAGCGGAGCAGGAACCGGATCTCTGTCCCGGCTGTTGCGCGCCGACACCGCGGCCGCGCTAACGCGATCCCCATCGGCCGCTGACTTACATCCGTTCGAGCAGCTGCAGATGGATTCCGTTCGGGTCTTTCACCACCAGCCAATGCGCGCGGCCATTCACCGTGATGCCGCCCGATGCGTTCATGATCTGCGCTCCATTCGCCTTCACCTTCGCCAGAATCCCTTCGAGATCGTGAACCGCGATGCGCAGCAGAACGGAATTTGGATCGGCCGTGGCGGGACGCAGCGGTTTGCGGTCGACGCCCTTAAATTCGAAAAAATGAAGCGGCGGAGTTTTGTCCGGGAACACGACCGCGCTTTCGCGCACCTCGGCGCCTTTCAATCCGAAGGATTCGGCGAGCTTCGCGTCGGATGAAAACGATCCCTTCTTGACGTCCACGCCGAGAATGTCCTGATAGAAGCGCGCGGTCTTGTCGGTGTCTTCAATCGTCGTGCCGATGGTGACGCCGTTAATGAAGGGCGTTGGAGCGCCTTCGGGCTTCGTCAAGCCATCGCGCTGCACCAGCCTGACGAAGAACCCGTTGAAGTCGTCGAACTCAATCGCGCGCGCCCCGCCGGATTCGTCCATGTAAGCTTCCGGCTTCCCGCCAATCGTGTGCACCTTCGCTCCGCCCTTGGTCAGCCACGCGGACAATTGATCGATGTCGCGCGTATTGAAAATAAATTGCACCGCTCCCGGGTCCTGGATGTGCGTATCCAGGCGCTTGCCCTTAGCGCCGTCAAACGATTCAATTTCGAAGGTCAGCTCGGACCCCGGCGCGCGCAAAAAGAAATTGCGAGTATTGCCCTTCACCGCATACATGTCTTCGAGAAAGGGAGCTTCGGGATACCAGGCGAGCCGCGCCCGCGGATCGCCGATCGCGGACTCAAGGCCGAGAAGATGATGATAGAATTCCTCGGCGCGATCCAGATTGCCCATCACCGGCAGGACGTTGAGGATCATCGGGAGCTTCACGTCCGCGGGCGGTCCCGCTTGCGCAAACGTCAGGCCGGCCGAGGCTGAAATCAGAACGGCCACTGCAGCGATTCTTTTCATGTCTACCCTCCTATCGGCGCTGTTTTACCACGACCGATTGAGCTCTCCCAAAGTACTACAAACTCAGCGCGTGTCTTCTTTCGTCCCCGCGCCAGCTCCGGGCACCTCGCGGTAGACCTCGCGCTTCCCCAATCCTCTTTCGCGAGCCACGCGCTTCACCGCTTCCATGTGCGACAAGCCGCCGAGCTCCGCGGCGCGCACGGCTTCGGCGAGCGAGGGCTGATCCGCGGAGGATTCGAAAGCCGGCTCGGCCTTGCCGATCAGCAACGTGATCTCGCCTTTCACCGACGGCCGCGCAGCGAGAATCGCGCGAACTTCGGCGGCTGTGCCTCGCAGAAATTCCTCGTGGATCTTGGTCAGCTCGCGCGCCACGGCAAGTGGACGCGAGCCCATGACGGCGGCCACGTCCTCGAGCGCGTCCAGAATCCGGTGCGGAGTTTCATAGAAGATCAACGTAGCTGTTTCGTTTTTCCACTCTTCGAGAATCTTTCGGCGCTGCGAAGACTTCGGCGGCAAAAAGCCGCAAAACCGGAAGGCATCCGAAGGCAGCCCCGCCGCGCTTAAGGCCCCCAGCGCGGCCGACGCTCCTGGAACAGGAATCACGGGAATCGCGGCCTTAATGGCCCCGCGTACCAGGCGATAGCCGGGATCGGAAACCAAAGGGGTTCCGGCGTCGGAAACCAAAGCTATGTTCGCGCCGGTTTGCATCCTGGACACGAGTTCGGCCGCGCGTTCCGCCTCGTTGTGGTCGTGATAGCTGATCATGGGCGTCGCGATGCCGAAATGTTCAAGCAGCTTGCGGGTCTGGCGCGTGTCCTCGCATGCGATCACGGCGCATTCGCGGAGCAGCCGCAGCGCGCGCAAGGTGATGTCCTCCAGGTTCCCGATCGGCGTGGCGATAATGTATAGTTTGCCGGTCATCGTAGTACGATGAAACGGTAACCGAAATGAACCCTGACGCACAAGGTCACTCACAAAGTGCGCCCCAAGGTTTGTCATCGCAAGATTCGCCGCCGCCCCCCGTCCGGCCCCAAGTCTCGCCGCAAGGCGCGCCGCCGGAGGGAGCCGGAACGTATGTTTGGAACCCTCCTGGAAGCTCCACCGCGGTCCATATTTCCCTGGCACTTGTCGACCGGCTCGCGTCTGAAATCATGCGCGGCTACGGGGCCAATCCGAAGCGCAACGCCGAGATCGGCGGCGTGCTGATCGGCAGCATCGAGCCTGGCCCGCCGGCGATCGTGCGCGTCCAGGATTTCGTCATGGTGCCGTGTCAGTATCGTCGCGGGCCATCGTACGTCTTCACCGAGGACGATTGCGAGCCCTTCGAGAAAACCGGCGCGCGGTCCGATGCCGTCGGCTATTTTCGCAGCCACACGCGGGAGGGCCTGGCGCTTGCCGTCGAAGACGTCGAGCTTCTTGATTATTTTTTCCCCGGCCCCAGCACCGTCGCGCTGCTGGTAAGGCCGTACGCGACCACCGCGAGCGTTGCGGGCTTTTTCGTCCGGGAGAATGGAACCTTTCCCGCGGCGACGCCCCTCGAGTTTCCGTTTCGCCGGCGGGAGTTGAGCGGCCAGGAGCCGATCCGGCGGCCTCTCACGGAGCGACGTTCGCGCCGTTCGGCATTGCCGGCGGATACCGACGCAAATCGAACCGAGGCCAGTAGCGCGAGCCCATCCCTAAGCCCGAAAAACGGCGACGCGGACGTGGCTTCCGCCGCGTTGCCCTCTACACAAAGTTCGGCCACGCAAGATTCAGCCACGCAAGATTCCGCGAAACAAGAATCCGCCACGCGGGATTCCTCCGCGCGCGGTCTTGCACCCGCTCGGCCCTTTTCGCGAGGTCCGGTCGAAGCAGAGAAGCATTCCGCATCGCCCGCTGAAGTTTGGCCCGCGGACGCCTATATCCCCGACCCGCCGGTGCGATCCCGCGCGGGGAGCGGCTGGGTGTGGATCCCCATGTCGTTTTTATTTCTGCTGCTCGGTGGGGGATTGGGCTATGAGGCCGCGTTGCTCAACGCTGGTTCGCATGCGTCGAACCCCGCCTCGGAGTTTGCGTTATCGCTTGTGGTGTCGAAAGCCGGTCAGAATCTGAGCGTCCACTGGGATCGCGCGGCGCCCGCCATCCGGGCCTCGCGGCGAGGCGTGCTCGAGATCGAAGAGAACGGCGTCACCAAACCCGTCGATCTGGATGCCGCGCAGCTCCAAAATGGCACGCTTACTTATCACAATTCCACCAACGACGTGCATTTCAGGCTGACCGTGTATCCGCGGAATGAAGTGAGCGTCGTGGAATCGACTGAGTGGCGCCAGTAACGCGCAGCCGAACCCGCTAATGCGTGGTCGTCGACTGGCTGGGAGAACGGCCATCGTCGCGTGTGTCGCTTCTCTTGACCTGTGCGCGGCGGCGACCCTGCTCCAGATTATCCGCGGCCTTCGCTTTGGCGTCGTCGCTGATTTTAATGTTGTTGACGACGCGTTTGGCTCCCGCCGTCTTGGCCATGCGCGTGGCCGCGCCCTTGTGTTGCACCACGCTGGTGGAGCCTTCCCAGTACGCCACGCCTCCCTGCACGCGCGCCGTGAATCCATCTTTGCCGATCTTCGATTTGGCAAGCTTCGCGCGGATTGCGGCCTCAATCGCCTTATCGTCCTGCGAGTTCGTGCCCTGAGAGGGAACCGGTTTTGCGGCCGGAGCTTTCCCGTCGAGCGCCCACGCGGCGGAAGGATGGGCCGCGATGAAAAGGGCTAGCAGGGTGCTGAAAAAGGCCATTTATGCTAACGCTCCCTCGCGGTCGCGGCTCGGCAGATGCCTGCAAACACGCGAGCGCGTTTCTGAGCCGCGCGCGCCAGCAAGCGAATTTGGGCCTTTCTCAGCGCACTGCCAGGGGCCGGCAAAACCGCGATCATATAGGATAGTGCGCAATGGAGAGGTAATCTCTCAGACGATTCCCAGGGCGCGATCCCGTTAAACGGGCCGCCATTTATCTCGCGCTAAAACTCCCGGTCTTCTCTCCGAATTGGTAGTCTTGAATACGACGTCGGGCCAAAGTCCCGTCCTATAGATGTTCCGTTCCCCGTTCGCCAAGTTAACGACAGCGGCAGCATTCCTGCTGATCGTCACCCTGGGCGCGATCGAATATACTCTCACCTCGTATGCGAGTGAGCATGCGGGCTCGCCGGTAGACGTGCTCGTACGCGAGCGCGTGCTGGAAGTCTCGGCGTCGGCCGCGGCGCTGGCGCTCGCGGTCGCCTTCCTCGTGTCGCGTTCCCTGACGGGGAAAGTTCGCCGGCTGAAACGCATCGCCGACGGTCTGGCGGGGACCGCACCCGAGCCGATTTCCCGCTACGACCCGGGAGACGATCTGAGCTCGCTCGAGCGCTCGCTCACGACCGTCGCGCAGGAACTCCATACGTTAGTGGATAGTCTCCGCTTCGAGTCCGCCCGGCGTCAGGCCATCCTGTCCAACATGGCGGAAGGCGTGCTCGCCGTCGATCCCGACCTGAGAGTCACCTTCGGCAACCAGGCGTTCCTCCGCGCCGTGCAGCATCGCGGGGATAATTTCGAAGGGCTTTCCCTTCTCGAAGTGGTCCGCGACCCCGAGCTTCACGATCTGGTGCGGCGCGTTGTTTCGACCGGCGAGCCGGGGAAGCTCCGGATGAAGCTCTCGCCGGCTACCACCCGCGTGTTCGACGTGCAGGCGACCGCCATCGCCATGGCGGCCGGGCACGGCGCGATCGTCATTTTCCACGATATTACCGATCTGGAACGGCTCGAACAGGTCCGCAAGGATTTCGTGGCCAACGTTTCGCATGAGCTGCGTACCCCGCTCGCGGGAATTATCGGCTATGCCGAGACGCTTCTCGACGGAGCTTTGGACGATACCGCCAATCGCCAGCAGTTTGTCGAAATTATTCGCGCGAACGCCGTCCGCCTCGGTAGTATCGCCGCCGACTTGCTGGTGCTCTCCGAGCTCGAATCCGGCGCTGAGCCCTCGGAGCAGGAGACGATCGGCGTGCGCGGCGTCATTGAATCCGTGCTGCTCACCGTCGAAGCGGAGGCGCGCGAGCGCAACGTCGCCCTGCGTCGCGATTCCATCGAAGATCTGGACGTCGCCGGAAGCCGCCTGCGGCTGGAGCAGGCCGTTCTGAATCTGGTGGCGAACGCCATCAAATTCAACCGTCCGGGCGGGGAAGTCCTGGTGGGCGCGAAGCGCGAGGCGTCGGGAGAGGTGGCGATTACCGTGGCGGACACCGGCGTGGGCATCCCTTATCAGGATCTGCCGCGTATCTTCGAACGCTTCTATCGCGTGGATAAAGCACGTTCCCGTCAAGTAGGTGGGACCGGGCTCGGCCTGTCCATCGTCAAGCATGTGGTCGAGAGAATGAAGGGTACGGTGGTGGTCGAAAGCCAGCTCGGCCGCGGCACTACGTTTACCATCCGGCTTCCCGCGGCGCGCCGCGCGGCGGCCGTGTAACCGAAATGTCACATGTTTGACATGAAGTGTGAGGCGCGGCGTATTACACTGGATCTCTTGTGAACCCATCCCAGGAATCATTTACGGTTGATGCCGTCGAGAGCACGGCGGGCGTCCGGATCCTCCGGCTCCATGGTCCCTTGACCATCCGAACTCTGTTTGACTTCCAGGTTATTTCGCGGCAGGCCACGACCAAGCCCGTGATCATCGACCTCGCAGACGTTCCTTACATGGATTCGGCGGGGCTGGGATGTGTGGTCAGTGTCTTCACATCCTGCCAGAACCGCGGTTTCGGCTTTGCTGTTTGCGGGCTGAGCAGCCGTCTGCAAACGCTCTTCGATGTAACGCACGTCTCCACTCTCCTTCCCACCTTCGATACGGTAGAAACCGCGGAAGCTCACATCTCCAAAACATCAAAGTAGATCCGAACGTGCGCCGGCCGTAACGTCATTGTCCCGAGCAGTAACGGCATTGTAATGACACGTTCATGACAATCTAATCCGGCGCACGTACTATCGCTCTTCCGACTCGTGCATTACTCCTTGGGTCTTACTACGCAGGAATTTCGGTAGGTCTCCATAGGACATAACAGTGTGACTGAAGTGTCCGATCAGGATTGAGTCAGGGCTGTAAATCAAAGAAAAACGAGGAGTGAACGGAATGAACAGATTTCACCAGAACGGTGCGCGAGCTCTTATCGCATCCATGTTGATCGCCGTGATGCCTGCCTGGGCGGCCGAGCCGGCAGTCGCTGCGGGAGACCCGGCGCCCACCGCGGCCAACAGTAGCGTGTCCGAGATGGAACAGCTGAAGCGCATGCTGATCGAACAACAAAGGCAGATCGACGAGCTGAAACGGCTGATCACGCAACAAAATTCCGCACAGCAGCAACAGAACAAAGGCGATGAGCGGGTTACGCCCGTCGTCGCGGCGACCCCGGTTGTGGGGACGCCTTCCAACGCTTCGGTGCCTGCAAGCGAAGCGCCCGCGAGCGCCTATCCGAACCTCGGTCAAGTGGCCAGTACGGCTGCGGTAATCCCGCGTTCGGCGAGTCTGCCGGCGGCGCGTCCGCAGAAGGACCAGACCGCCGCTAAGACAAACCCCGCGAATCCCTGCGATGCCGCACCGGACGGGAACGCCGTTCCGACGTACCTGAGGCTCGGCAGCGTGTGCATCCAGCCGATCGGATTTATGGATTTGACGGCCGTGTGGCGCGACAAGGCCGCTGGCTCGGGCATTGGTTCGAGCTTCGGCAGCGTTCCCTATAACAGCGCGGCGACCGCCAAGAATTCAGAATTCCACTTCTCACCGCAGAACTCGCGCATCGGCTTCCGGATCGATGGCGATTGGAAGGGCGCGCACTTCATCGGCTACAACGAGTTTGATTTCCTCGGCACCAGCGGATCGAGTTCTCTAGCCGTCACCAACGGAGCCTTTGTTCCTCGTCTCCGCCTGTTCTGGGTGGACGCTCGCAAGGGCAAGATCGAGTTCCTCGCGGGGCAGAGCTGGAGCATGTTTACTCCCAACCGCTCAGGCATCTCGGCTTTACCGGGCGATCTGTTCTACTCGCAGGTCATCGACGTGAATTACATGGCCGGTTTGACCTGGACCCGCCAGCCCGGCATGCGCGTTCTCTTTCACCCGAACGATAAGATGACATTCGGTTTCTCGGCTGAAAATCCGAACCAGTACGTCGGCGGGTCAGCCGGTGGTTCCTCCATCACTTTCCCGGCCGCCCTCACCGCCTTGGGTGGTTCGCAGTTCGATAATGCCGCGAATATCAGCACGGCCGCCGGAGTTCTCGCCGAGCCCCAGGTGAATCCCGATTTCATCGCGAAAGCGGCTTTCGATCCCAGCTCGCGTTTTCACTTCGAAGTGGGTGGCATGGAGCGCACCTTCAAGGACTGGAACCCGAACACGGGGACGGCGCTCGGCGCGGGACAGTATTCCACCAAAGTGGGCGGCGGCGTCCTGGCCGGCGCGAATGCGGAGATCTTCAAGGGATTCCGCCTGATTACTACGAACTCCTGGGGCGATGGCATCGGCCGTTACCTCTTCGGGCAGGCGCCGGATTTGGTGATTCGCTCCGACGGGAGTATTAGCCCGATCCACGCGGCGGGCACGGTGGATGGCTTCGAAGCCAGAGTGAAGAATACGTTGTTCTACGCTTACTACGGCGGCATCTATATCGGAAAGAACGTCGCCCTCGACGCGAACGGTACCAGCTTGATCGGCTACGGATACACGGGCTCGGCCAACAGCCAAAACCGTTCCATCCAGGAGCTGACCTTCGGATTCAACCAGACCATCTGGGCGAGCCCGCGCTACGGCGCCATCAACTACATGGGTCAATACGAGTACATCCTGCGCGAGCCGTGGTTTGCGACGGCGACGCAAGCCGGTGGAATGCAGACCCACGACAACACCATCTACTTCAACGTCCGGTACACACTGCCCGGCGGAATGCCGCGCTTCTAGCTCGACAGAGCGTTCAAGGGCGGTCTCCGACTGGGTCAATCGGGAGGCCGCCTGCCTGTAATCGTTTTGTAACGGGAGATTGGTTAAATGGGAGGGGATAGAATGTCACGATTCTGGAAGTGCGCGCTGTTGGCCGTCACCATGGCGGTCGGGATAGGTTCCGCGCAGAATGTCTTGATCAATGGAGCGGGCGCTACATTCCCGTATCCCATGTATTCTAAATGGTTTGACGAGTACCACAAGAAATTTTCGAATCTCCAGTTCAATTATCAATCGATTGGGTCCGGCGGCGGGATCCAACAGGTGACTCAGGGCACGGTCGATTTTGGCGCGACCGACGGGCCCATGAACGACATGCAATTAAAGGACTTCGAGACCAAGCGCGGCGGTCCCGGTGCTGCATTTCCCAACGGTGATGGGCGCCGATGTTCCGGTCTATAACATCCCAGGCGTGACCACAGAACTGAACTTCTCGGGCGAGGCGCTGGCGGGGATCTTTCTCGGAAAGATCACCAAATGGAACGATCCGGCGATCGCCGCGGCGAATCCCGGCATCAAGCTTCCGGGGAGCGACATCGTTGTGGTGCACCGGTCCGATGGCAGCGGCACGACCTTCATCTTTGTGGACTATCTCTGCAAGGTCAGCAAGGAATGGGAAATGAAAGTGGGCCGCGGCACATCTGTCAATTGGCCGGTGGGGCTCGGCGGGAAAGGCAATGAGGGCGTGTCGGGGCAAGTGAAGCAGACGCCCAACTCCATCGGCTACGTTGAACTGATCTTTGCCCGGCAAAACAAGATGACCTTCGGGAAGGTGAAGAACGCCGCGGGAAATTTTGTGGAAGGGAGTCTCGCGGGCGTCACGGCTGCCGCGGCGGGCGCGGTGAAAGAAATGCCCGACGATTTCCGGGTTTCCATCACCAATGCTCCCGGCAAGGATTCTTATCCGATCTCGAGCTTCACCTGGCTGCTGATTCCCACCAAGATTCAAGACCCCGTGAAGAAGAAGGCCATTGCGGATTTCGTCAAATGGATGTTAACCGACGGCCAGGGGATGGCCATGGCTTTGGACTATGCTCCTTTGCCGAAGCCGGTCGTCACGAAAGAGTTGAAAGCGATCGCGAAAATTCAGTAGTCCCGGATGGCGACAACCACTTCAGCCGTAAGATCGACGACGAGCGCGGGTCCTTCGGGATCCGCGCAGCCGTCTGTATGGCAGCGCATTCGCATGGGCGACGAGATCGCCCTGGGCGTGACGTTCCTCTCGGCTTTCTCGATCCTTGCGATTACGGCCTACATTGTCTGGGAGCTGTGGATTAATTCGGCCGCGCCCCGGCACCAGTTCGGATGGTCTTTCCTTATCACGCAAACCTGGGACCCGGTCGCCGGGAACTTCGGCGCGCTGCCGTTTGTCTACGGCACGCTGGTGACCTCGGCGCTCGCGCTGGTCATTGCCGTGCCCCTGGGAGTGGGCTCCGCGATTTTTCTCGCCGAGCTCGCCCCGCCCGCGCTCTCCGATGGCCTCGCTTTTCTGATCGAACTCCTGGCGGCGGTTCCGAGTGTCATCTACGGGCTGCTGGGAATTTTCATTCTGGTTCCGGCTCTGCGCGTCATTGAGCCGTACTTGAAGTCCGCGCTCGGCTGGACTCCGCTGTTCAGCGGGCCCTTTTACGGCGTGAGCCTCTTTTCCGCTGGCGTCGTGCTCTCGGTCATGATCGTTCCCTTTATTATTTCGATTTCGCGCGAAGTGATTCGCGCGGTGCCGAACGATCAACGGGAAGCGGCCCTGGCGCTCGGCGCCACGCGCTGGGAAACGGTGTGGGACGCGGTCCTGCCGTTTGCGAGCAAAGGGATCGCGGGATCCATCTTCCTCGCGCTCGCGCGCTCGCTCGGCGAGACCATGGCGGTCACCATGGTGATCGGCAACGATCCGAAGATCAAGGCCTCGCTGCTCGCCCCCGGCTATTCCATCGCGGCGGTGATCGCCAACGAGTTCACCGAGGCCACCGGGGAGCTTTACACCCAGTCGTTGATCGAACTTGGACTGGTCTTGTTTGCTTTGACCATCGTCATCAACGGCATGGCGCGCCTGATGATCGCGGCCTCCGAACGGGGCAAAGTATGATCCGCGGTTTTTGCGCGGAGCGAGGTAACGCATGACGGGATCGCTGTTGTTGTGGCGCCGCAAATCGGTCAACTTTGTGATGCTCACCATTACCGGCATCTGCACGGTGATCGCGGCGGGCGTGCTCGTCTACATTCTGGGATACCTGTTCGTCCACGGCGCCACCAGCCTCACCTGGAATTTCTTCACGAAGCTGCCGACTCCGGTGGGTGAAACCGGTGGCGGAATGGCCAACGCCATTGTGGGCAGCGCGAAGTTGCTGTTGATCGCCTCTCTCGTCGGCATTCCCGTGGGTTTCTTAGCGGGGGTCTACTTATCGGAGTTCGGCGACGGCGCATTTGCCTTTTTCGTGCGCTACGTGACGGACCTGCTCAACGGCGTGCCCTCGATCGTGATGGGAATCTTCGCCTATTCGGTGATCGTGCTGCCGCAGAAACATTTCTCGACGTGGGCCGGCGGTATGGCGCTCGGGGTCATGATGATTCCGATCGCGGTGCGCAGTTCGGAGGAATTTCTGAGAGCAGTGCCCAAATCGCTGCGCGAAGGCGCCGTGGCATTGGGCGCGTCCCGCGCCAAAGCGATCTTCACGGTTGTGATTCCGGCGGCGAAGAACGGCATCCTCACCGGTGTCATGCTGAACATCGCCCGCGTTTCGGGCGAAACCGCGCCGCTCCTGTTCACCAGCTTCAGCAATCGTTATTGGAGCGAGGGTCTGAACCAGCCGACCGCTTCGCTGCCGGTCATGATCTACACCTATGCGGTCGCTCCGTATGAAGACTGGCACCAGCAGGCGTGGTCCGCCGGCTTCGTTCTCCTCACGCTGGTGCTGGGCGTGAATGTGTTCGCACGCTTGATTCTCTCGAGAAATCAGCACGTCGCCAGGTGATCCCATGAGTCCCAGTCAACAAACCACTTCCGAGGTCCAGATGCCGCTTCCCGGTGATCCGCTTGCCTCCGCGCCATCCGGTCCGAAGGCCGCGACCGCCAAGATCAGCGCTACCGACCTGAATTTTCACTACGGCAGCTTCCAGGCCCTGCACGGGATTTCCATGGAAATCTATGAGCGCAAGGTGACCGCCTTTATCGGTCCCTCGGGCTGCGGAAAATCCACCTTCCTGCGCACCTTGAACCGGATGAATGAGACCGTGCGCGCGACGCGCGTCGAAGGCCGCATTCTGCTCGACGGCGAAAACATATTCGAGCTCGAAGTATCCGGGTTGCGGCGCCGCGTGGGGATGGTGTTTCAAAGATCCAATCCGTTTCCCAAATCGATTTTCGATAACGTGGCCTACGGCCTGCGCATCAACGGCATGGCCGCGAGCCGCAGCCAATTGCGCGACGGCGTCGAAAGCAGCCTGCGCCGCGCCGCCCTGTGGGACGAAGTGAAGGACAAACTGAACCAGTCCGCCTACGGGCTCTCCGGCGGGCAGCAGCAGCGCCTGTGCATCGCGCGCGCGCTGGCCGTGAATCCCGAAGTTTTGCTGCTCGACGAACCGTGTTCGGCTCTCGATCCGATCGCGACCGCGAAAATCGAGGACCTTATCTTTCAACTGAAGGACAGCTGCACCATCGTGATCGTCACGCACAGCATGCAGCAGGCGGCGCGCGTGGCGGATTTCACGGGCTTCTTTTTGCTGGGGCGGATGATCGAATTCGACGATACCACCGTGATCTTTAAGAATCCCGCCAAGAAGGAAACCGAGGATTACGTGACCGGCCGCTTCGGTTGATCCACTGCCATCCGATCGATCGAGAAGAGAGGAAACCAACGCCGTGCGGCATTTTGTCGAAGAACTTGAGCAACTGAAGACCAAACTCCTGGAGATGGGATCGTTGGTCGAGTCGTCCATCCAGCGCAGCATTCTGGCGGTCACCCAGAAGGATCGCGACGCGGCGGCGGAAGTCTTCCGCAACGAAGCGCGCATCAATGCGATCGAAGTCGAAATCGACGACTTCGCGGTACGGTTATTGGCCTTGCAGCAGCCCATGGCGGCCGATTTGAGGCTCATCGTCGCGGCTCTCAAAATTAATACCGATCTCGAGCGCATGGGCGATCTCGCCGAAAATATCGCGCAGCGGGCGCTCGCACTCATGGAGGGACCGCCGATCAAGCCCATGATCGATATTCCGCATATTGCTGGCCTCGTGCAGTCGATGGTGCGCAAGGCTTTGGACGCGTTCGTGGCGCGCGATGCGGATCTCGCGCGCAGCGTGCTCGCCTCCGATGACGCCGTCGATAGCCTGCGCACGGCCTGCTATCACGAGCTGATCAGTTATATGGAGCAGGACCCGCACAATATTCAGGAGGCGTTGTCGCTGCTTTCAGTCACACGCAACCTGGAGCGCATCGCGGATCATTCGACCAACATCGCCGAGGATGTGATGTTCCTGGTCAAGGGCGTCGACGTGCGCCACCACGCCGAGGCTCGCATCTAAGTCCTGTTTTTGATCTAGCAGGGTGCTGAAAAAAGGGCATGTTACCGCTCCCTCGCGGGTCGCGGCTCGCGGCTCGGTAAATTCCTGCAAACGCGCGAGCACGTTTCTGAGCCGCGCGGGCCTTTTTCAGAATCCTGCCAAGTCCGATTCTTACGCGAGGCTCGGAAGCGTAGCCCCGTCCGTCCGCGCGCCGGGATGGGCGTGCATTTTCGTGGGAATCAGGCAGAAGCAAATTTCCCAGGCCTCGCCTTCCGTGTGGAACGGCACGATCGTCCAGTTGGGGATGCCGGCCGAGTGGGTACGGTAGTTGCGGCCGAAAATCACGGTCGGAATGCTTAGTCCCAGGGGACCGAGCTTTTCTTCGAAAATCGTCTTGATGTTGCCCACGATCATGTTGGCCACTTCGGCGACCGCGTCGAGAACCTCCTCGTCCACCGATTCGTAGGGCTGCATCAGCAACGCGCCTGCCAGGCGGCAGGCGAACTGCCGGGAACAGGCGATCCGGCCCGTGCCGCTCCAGGAGCCCGCGATGCCCACCAGCGCCACCACTCCATCGAAGCTGTCGCCGCCCTCGGGCTGCTCGTGCGCGGTACCCGCGTCGAGCGGCAGCTGCAGCATCGTGGAGAAGACCTCCTGGGCCGCCGACCGCACCGCCGACGAAATCGCTTCAGACGAAACTTGTTCGCTCATATGATCCCCGCCAGTTTTTCTTTGATTTGTTCCGCCGTAAACGGCTTCCGCACATACCCGACCGCGCCCAGTTGCAGCGCCTGCAACACCTTGGCTTGGCTCCCTTCGGTCGTGACCATGACGATCGGAACAAGCTTGAGCGCGTCATCGGCCTTCAGCCTCCCCAAAAACTCGATCCCGTCCATGTTCGGCATATTGATGTCGGAAAGGATCAGGCCCACTTTTTCGACCTTCAATTTCTCCAGGGCATCCACGCCATCGCTCGCCTCAACGACTTTTCCGAGGGGAATCTCCGCCTGCACGAGCACCCGGTGCAGGATTTTTCTGATGGCTGCGGAATCATCGACAATCATCACATCCAACGGCATTGATGATCCTTTCTGTTTTCTTTACCCGTCATACCCGTCCTCACGGCCGTCCGAATGCGAATGCCCGCCCTTACGCCCTTCGTCGTGCCCTCGCTGCTGCTCGTCGTGCCCCCGCTGCCGTTGTGCCCTTGCTGCCGCTCCTCAGGCGGACGCACCGGCTCTCTGCAGCCGGTAAAGTTCAGGGGCCGGCGGCCCGTAAAGATCCCTTATCGGACGCATTTACGCGAACCAGATAAGACCAGGCGAGAAAGAGATCACCCCGAGAAGACTGAGAGTCGGACGGACGCGTGAAATCGGGGAAGAAGTGCGGAACCGGAGGGAGCGCGGAATCGGGAAAGCGCGGAATTGGGAAATGAAATCAGTTGCCGGTTGAGGCCGGGGCCGGCGGAATGTTTATGTTAAGGGAGTAGGCGGACGAGAGGCGCGTGCCCGTCCCGACACTGATCGGAACCGTCTTGCCGGCGACCGCGGGATCCGACGCGATGAACGCGGGCAGGGAAAATTGGATCCGTGAGGTGTTCGCGTCGATCGGCACGGCCGAAAGAGCGCTCACCACGGAGCTTCCGGCGGTGATCCAAATCATATCGGGAGTGGGCAGGGACGGGGCGGCCCCCGCCAGATCCCACACGATGAGTGTGATCACATCACCGCCGCTGGCAGGCGCAGCCGGGCCGACCGCAAAGCTCGTGCCGGCCGGTCCCGAATCATCGTAGCTCGCGATAATCACCGGAGGAGGCGCATCCACCTGCATCAGTATCGGCGCCGGGCCTCCGCCTCCCGGCGCGGTCAACTGAAGTACTTCCGGGCCAAGGGCAATGCCGGCCGGTACAATCGCCGTCATCGTCCCGGCCGGAGTCACCCCATAAGGAACGGATACGCCTCCGATGGTCAACGTCCAGCCCGCCAGATTGAGGGGCAAGCCGCTCGTGGCGAGCGCCAGCAATCCGCCGATCGGAACGCCCGCGAGATCCGTCACCGTATTGACTACCGGTGCGCGCAGGCTGGTTTGCGAAGAGCTCGCGGCTCCGACCGAAACCGCGGCGGGCAACGTCACGATTTCAAGTCCGGTCTTCACCGTCACATTGAACGGCCCCGGGCTCGCGCCCGCGCCTGCCGTCACGTTCAGCACAAGAAGCTGGGAGTTCACGACCCATACGCGCCGCACCGTGATGTCGCTCGTGCCGAAGCCCACCGAGGTCTGACCGTCGGCGAAGTGAGTGTTCGCGCCGGATATCGTCACCATCTGGTCGGTTCCGGCCGTAAGAGCCGCGGGCTGCAAGCTGATCCCGGGAACATTGCTTACGCCGTACGGATACACGGGAACGGCCGCGGTGCCGAGCGATTGCAGCGAAGTCTGCCCCTCCGGATTGACGGCCTCGACCACCGCGGTAAAGGCGCTCGGCGCGGGCGGCGGAATCACGACGAGAGATCCATCCGGGTTGACCGACTGAATCACACCCGGTGCGCCGTCGAACTCGATCTTCGAAGCCGCGCTGAGGTTGGATCCGGCCACCGTGGCGAAGGCGCTCCCATCCGCGGCGGTCCCCGGCGTGACCGTCGTGATCGCGGGCGGATTCACCGCCTCCACCGTGAACGCCTGCGGCAGCACATAGAGATCGTTGCCCAGGGTAACCGCGAGCGCGGCGGGCGTCGGAGCGGTCACACTCGCCGTGTCCACGTACATCAGCAAAAAACCCTCGGTGTAATATTGCAGCGTCCCGGCTTCGATGGCCGCCGCGCCGCCGATCACGCTGACGTTCAGGCCCGGCGTCATCGCGGTTTGATTATTGACCGTTGTTCCGGGCGCGTAAAACACAATTGGATTGCCGGTCACCCCGCCCGTCAACGGCGGTTCGGCAACGGCCGCGCCATTCAGGTAGCCGTAGGTCTCCATGCCGTAGATCACGGCGCCGGGCCGCGACTGGACGACGAAATTCACCGGACCAACCGCCTGGCCCGCGGGCACCGCGATCTGAGGAGCCTTGGTCCAGTCCTTCGTGCCCGGGAAGAAGCTCGTATCGAATCCTGTGAAGGCCGGATACACGTTCCCCGCCGCATCCGTGGGCGCGACGATGTTCGCCGGGGAAGCCTCGCCCTCCTGCGGCGGGGGCAGCGGATGAACGTACACGTAATACTGGCCCGGAGGCACGCCGTCAATGCGATAGGTGCCGTCCGGATTGGTCATCGAACCGATCGCGACGCCCGAAGCCGAGAGCGCGACTACGCTCGCCATGTTCACGGCGGAGCCGCCGAGCGCCACAAAGCCCGTGATGCTCCCGGTCGTCGCCGCGAACGACGCGGATGGATACAAGAGCGACACCGAAGCGATGTCGTCAGCCGTGAGCGCCGCGCCCTTCATCGTGGCTCGTGTCACGGCCGTGGACATGGTGGCCGAAGTCATCGAGTGCTGCAGCCCAATCGCGTGACCGAATTCATGAACCACGGTGAGGAAAAAACTATCGGTGTAGCTGATCTGTTGCACGCCTGCCGCCGCCAGGTTACTGCGCAGTTGCACTGTCGAGCGCAGCAGCGGGACAAACGCAGTGCCCGGCGCGGCGACGAAGCTCAAGTTCGCTGGGAACGTCGGGCGCGTCTGGGCGAGAATGCCGGGCGGCATATTGTCGTCGAACACCACGTCGATTCCCGGCGCGGCCTGCGGCCCTCCGATCGGGGCGACTCCTCCGAAATGCAGCCGTAACGACGAACTCGACACGCCGTTCCAAACTGCAGCCGCCCCGTGGATCTGGCTATAAATTGACGTCAGGCTGTCCCCCGGCATCAGCGTCGAGGGACCCTGGCTCGAAATGAAATAGTTGACCGTGTTATCGGTCAGCGCGGTAAGGTCGAAGCGCGCGTTGATGGGCGCGAAAGGAGCCGTCGACGAGGGAAAAAAGATCCAGTGATAATACGCCGACGCAAAGGGAGACGTGAGCGCGAGGCCCGCGGCCACAGCCGCCACTCTCCCAAGCGAACGCACTCTCTGGCGCATGGGTTACCGCTCTCCCGCCAACGCGCGCGCCACACGCGTTTTCAAATCCGCCAGACTCATCGAAATTGCCTGATCCCGCACGGGACGTCCCTCGGCATCAAGCATCCGTTCGCTCGCCGCGGAACGAAAGACCGCGGGCACTCCCGCCGCCGCATCGCCGGCCGGAGCCTTTTCCGTGACGTCGAACAACCCCTGCGAAAGGCCGATTAACTGCGTCACGCCATTGCGCCCGGTCCACAGGAAAAGAACGTATTCGCGCCCTACGGTCAGCAGGGGAGCTCCATCCACCGGCTGGCGCAAACCGCCCGCCACGCCGCCCGGCACATTTACTTCCTTGGGCGCGCCGGATGCCGGCGCCTTCCACACTTCGAGCGCGGACAACCGGTAGGTCGTGAAGACGTCGCGGCCCCGCAAAACACCCGCCGACGCCGTGACCCGGGCACGCACGATGGCCGTCGATTGCTGGGCCATTTCAGGCAGAGGGAGCTGTTGAAGCGTGGTCGCGCCAGCCGGCGCGCCGATCAACAGTAAAATCCTGAACCACTTTCCGCTCATTGAAATGCCGTCCCTAAACAAGCACGCTGGGACCCAATTTATCGCATTGATTCGGAGGAGCTTACTACGAGGGAGCAGGCCCGGACTGTGGAGCTTGGACACGCGGTTGAGACAAGACACCACACCACGTTTCGCGGCCATTTACGGCAGGGTATCGGAGCCGGCCTTCGCCCACCGGAAGATCTCGAACATCGGCCGGCCGTTGGAATCGGGTATTATCTGAAGAATCTGCTTGTGCAAACCGGCGCTCTCGGCCGCGCGCGCCACTCTCTCCCGGCTGCCCTCGAAAACTTCCTGACCGGCCACGTGGCCGATGAAAATCGAGTTCTGATCGGCGGCCATGTTGGTTATATGGGCTCGTATGCCGTCGGTGATTTCTGGCCCTTCAAAATCCCCTTCGGCATTCTCCAGTTTCAGGCGTCCTTTTTCGAGAAGCGCGACCACGTTCTGGATTCCCCAGTCCGTCACGTAAATCGTTTCCGACGTATGCGCGCTCAGCGCGCGGTCCAAGGCGTACACCGCGTCGGTGAACAGCGGGGCGGCTCCATCCTGCTCCATCTGAAGAACATATTGATTCAAAACAAGGAGATTTGTGATCCCGAGCAGAGCCGCCGCAAGCCACGTCACGGCGCGCCAGGGAATCGCCGCGAGCACGATCGCGATAAAGAGTTGGGGAAATGGCCACAACAGGACAGCATGATGGGCGCTTGCACCGGCGCCTCTGGTCACCGCCATCAGGAGCCATGTGACGGTCGAGAACACCAGCGCAAACCACGCCGGCCGGGACTTCCACCAGAGAGGGACGGCCAATAAGCAAAGGAGCGCCGCGTAATCCGTCAGGGTCGAGTGATGCGAGCCCAGGCGGTCGCGAACGGACGACGTGAAGTGTCCAAGGGACGACAGATGAGGCTTCGGAAGCTCCCGGGATTCTTCAGAGACCATATAGCTGAACATCGATGTGCCCTGGAGCGCCATCCGCAGCTGGTGGAACTTGACGCCCCAGTCCGGGATTTCCAGGTTGGCGGAGGTTTTGAGAGTCGCGTTTCTGTGCCGTAGGTTATAGGCTAGAAAGGGACTTGCTCCCAAAATGAAGAACGCGATCGCGATCCCCGCCTGACGAATTTTCAACAGTCCGAGCAGTTCTTTTCGGCACACCGCGACCGTTGCGATGGTCAAACCGGTCAACGCCCACAAAAACACCGCTTTGTTCCATAGGGCGAGTCCGATGCACAGGAACCCGAGCGCCAGCCAGCGCTCGGCCGGGTGGCTGTTTTGAGCACGCTCCTGGTGGTATTTGACCAATGCGAGACATGCAGTCACAAGCAAAAGATGCTCGATTGCGACCGGTCCCCAGTCGAAGGTGTCGGTGAGAAGGAAAGTAGGGTCGGTGGCGAGCAGAAGCGTCGCCACGAAAGCGGCTGTGCGCCCGCAGAGACGATCCGCTAAGAAAAAGAAAAAGAATATAGTTACAGCTCCTATGAGAAGTACGGGGAGGCGTACGGAATAAGGTCCCGCGGGGAAAAAAGAGAGGATCGGAACGTACAAAAGCGTTTTCAAAGTGCCGACGTAGCTCATCAGCATCAAAGGGATCGCGTGATGGTACAGTCTGACGCCGAACTCCAAATAATGCTGATAGATAGGGCTCGTGAAGAGGGCCTCGTCGTTCTGAATTCCAGCGTGGGGGATCAAAAGGAGTCCTACTGCCACAAAGGTCACGCAGAGCACGAGGAGCGGTCCCAGAACGGAAAATCGTGTGGTAGGATTCTGGACGAAGTTGCGCAGTCTGTTGAGAGTTTTTACCACGTTAGCCAACAGTATACGGCAGGCCCCGCCGCGAACTCAGCGCCGGCTTTAGTGGGAATTTGACAAGGATATAAGGATTTGGCCGGAGGATGCCGATATGGGGAACTCGGTGGCTTTTGGGGGTGGGTAAGAACCGGCTCTAGCATTGGTACTTAGATTGCTTGCGGTAAGCAGTCGGCTGTGCTAAGATTTTTGAAAACCGTAGTCCGAGACCCGCAGCCGGGATTTGCTGCGGCGATTATCGTTCGACAAACCAGCTCGAACGAGTCCCCCAAGCAGAGGATTAGTGATTTAGAAGTTGAACCTTTTTGGAAATCGGCGCGTCTAATCCGTAAGACGCAAGCCGAGATCCAACGTCAAAAAAAAACGCGCCGAGAAACGGCGTGAGTGAAAGAGACGAAAGACGGACGCAGAGACGAAACTGGAGACAAATAAAAAATGACAAAAAGCGAGTTGAAGAAATTTAAGGAAACCCTGGAGGCAAAGCAGGCCGAGCTGGAGCAGTTTGTCCGGAACCGTGAAGGCATTGCCATTGAGAAGAGCCCCGATGCGTTGGATGAAGTACAGCACGCGGCCGAGCGCGAACTTGCAATTCGCAATCTGGACCGCGAATCGCAGTTGCTTCGCAACGTACGCGCGGCGCTGAGACGCATTGAAGATGGCACGTTTGGCGTGTGCCTGCACTGCGAAGAAGACATCAGCCCGAAACGGGTTGTGGCTGTGCCGTGGACACCGTTCTGCATTCAGTGTCAGGAAATCGCGGACCGCAGTCAGAACGGCGACGGGTCGGAGAGCCTCGAGGAACTGTTGGTTTCCGCGGCGTAAGATCGCCGATCGTCTCCTCTGTCCATCCGTTTCGCGCGGGCGCGGACGTCACAACGATGTGATGCTCCGCGCCCTGCGTGTTTTTGGGCGGCGGGATTCTGCGCGACAGCTCGAAACGTGGAACGGTCGTCGTGCACTTCCGGAGACGGCCGCTATTCAGGAGAGCGGATGCCGGGTGGTGACCGCGACGTAGGAGATCAGGCGCCCGGCCTGGTCTTTATCGCGCCGGTAAGAATGAAACTGCTGCGCGTCACAAAACGTGCAGTGCTGCAGCACCTCGATGTTCCGAGCCGGAAGACCCGCATCGAGCAACTGTTGGCGATTGGCTTGTGCGAGATCGAGCCGGCCGGCATGTTGTCCGAAGCGTTGAGCGACTTCCTCCCCGACCTCGTAACAGCAGCCGCCGATGCCGGGGCCGATCGCGGCGAGGATGCGATCCCTCGAACGGTTGCCTGGCGCCCCCGCCTGCCGTAAGAGCTCCATCTGACGGAGCGCCTCGCCCACAATTCCCGCAGCCGTGCCACGCCACCCGGCATGGACGGCGGCAATCGCGCGGGTTTCCACATCGACCAGTAAAATTGGATAGCAATCGGCGGTGCGCACCGAGATGCTCAGACCGGGTTTACCGGTGACCAGGGCATCGCCTTCCCCGGCAAGACCCGGAGCGCTCGCGGCGAGGACGCGGGCGGAATGAACTTGGGTCAGCCTCGCCATGCCGTCTTGCGAGGTCGGTGCGGAGCGCGTCCCGAAGCCGTGGTCGAGCCAGTCGAGTTGCGACAGCAGGGAAGAACGTATCAACTACTTGCTACTTGTTTTCCAGCAGGAACGAAGGCGCGAGGCCTGAAAGCGTGGTGAAACCGGTGGTGCCCGCGACGCTCAGCCACGTAGAGAGCCCGTGAATTTTACCGGCCTGCAGGTGCGGATGCATTTCCACGTGCATATCCTTCATCACGAGGCTCCCGTACTGCAAGAGCGGGAAGACGGCGCGGCCGCTTTCCGCGGCTTCCTGAATGACGTAGGGACTCCGCATGGCCTGGCGCAGAGCTTTTTCCCAGCCGAGGTCGTCGGTATCGGCGCCGCGAAAGGTTTGCAGATCCGTGGAATCGCTGTTGGGCTTCATCACCAGTTTGGCCCGGTGCTTCATGGCGAACTCGGGAAGATCGATGACGTGGCCCCGATGTGTGGTCTTGGCCGCTTGCACGATTCGCGTCCAGGGGATGAAATCCTTGATCGCTTTGCGCTCGGCGGCGGGGAATTTCGCGGTGACCGTATCGTCGGTCAGGATGTCGAACAGCGCGCGCTTGCTCATGGCCTCGCTGCGGAAGCTGTTGACCATGCAGACGGCGCGATCCTTATAAGCGCGCACGATAGGATGATTCAGGTCGAAGCGGACCAGGAACTCCTGCAGCCGCAAGGCGCGATACAGGATGTCGATGGAATGTTCGCCGTGCCGCAGGACGCCGCCGCGGTATTCGACGTGTTCGGGCGCAATCAGCTCGGCGGAATAACCTTCCTGCCGGAAAAAATCGATCAGCAGCGCATTCTCGCTCGCCTCGGCGGGCTGGAAAGGCGGACGCGATTCGATGATGGCGATGGATGGTTTTTTCTGCTTTCCACCGCATTCCTTGTACGCCTTCAAAATACCCTGCAGCAGATGCTTGCCGCCGGCGAGCTTGGTGAGCTTATACTTCTTGCGAAATTCCTTAATCGGTGGAGCTTCGTAGTAAACGTCCGCCAGCAGATCGCTGTAGATCACGCTCGAAGGCGATGTTTCGCGATGTCCCAGGAACCGTATGGAGCCGTTGTGCAGGCTGGCATCGAGCACGCTGGTCATGGTGAGCGGAGAAAAACCGGGCTCGACAGCGGCGAGCATGCGCTCGGCGGGGAGCAATTGCAGGCGCGTGAGCAACGCGGGCGTCGCGAGAACCAGCTCCTCGGCGCGGCGGATTGCCGAGAGGATGGTGCTGGAGGCCTTCTCGAGGGACGCATGATCGCGGCTGCTGAGAAAGTGAGGACGCAGAACCGGCGACATCGGATGGTTGGTAAGCTTCGCGGCTCGCAGGCGCTCCTGAAGCGCGGCCGCCCAACCCAGTTCAATGTAGGGTTCACTCTCGATTAACTTGTGGTAACGGGCGATCGCCTCGGTCGCCAGGGTCATGTGCGTTCGTTAGTATTGCACAGAGAAGCAAGTTTTGAAAAGGAATCCGTGGCTTAATCCAAGTTAAAAGATTGATTCGCAAGGACTTCGTAAATTAACAAAAGTTTGCATAAATTTTGAGTCTACATGGTGCCACACGCTCTTTGACGGCCAGGTTCACACGCGCTTCGGAACTTCGTGTCCGGTTGTGCGTATCACTATTTGCGTAGATCTGGAACAATGAGAAAGATCGCCTTTCCGCTCTCAGTTATTCTTGGAGCCGCGGCAACGGCCTGGATCGCGGGAGCGGTCGTATTGTGCGAAGCGACTCTCTTCGTTCCGCATGGCAGCCGCGAAGTTCTGCCGGCCAATCGTGTTGGCGAGTGGCGGGACGTTCACCTCACTGCCAGCGACGGCGTTCCGCTGGTGGCGTGGTTCGCACAGCCCACGCGACATTCCGACGTCTGCGTGATGGTGATCCATGGCATCCGGGATTCGCGCGAGGGAAGCGCCGGATACGCCTCGCTCTTCCTCGGTGCGGGCTACAACGTTCTGCTCCCGGATAGCCGCGGGCACGGGGCCAGCGGCGGAAATCTGGTGACCTACGGAATCCGGGAGAAGTTCGACGCCGCGTCGTGGATTGCCTGGTTGCGGAGCGAGGGATGCCGGCATGTTTTTGGCTTGGGAGAGTCGCTCGGCGGAGCAGTTTTGATTCAGGCAGCGGCGGTGACTTCGGGTCTCGACGCGATCGTCGCGGAATGTTCTTATTCGGATCTCGAGTCTGTTGCGGATTATCGGGTGGCGAAGTTGATCCCGATCCCTTCCCTGGCGAAACCGCTGGCGATATTAGCGGCAAAAACCGCAATCGAGTACGCGAAACTGCGCTACGGAGTCAACATGGAAGAGGCGTCGCCGATCACAGCGATCGCCCGAACGAAGACTCCGATTCTCTTGATCCATGGCTTGGCCGACTCGCGAACGCCGCCCAGCGAGTCCAGAGAATTGGCGAACCGGAATCCGCGCGCCGTGCTGTGGCTGGTGCCGGGCGCGGAACACGTAAGCGCTTATTCGACCCATCCGGAGATGTTCCGCGAGCGCGTGTTGCGTTGGTTCGCGGAACACGCGAACAAGCAGTGAGGCGTGGTGCGGATCTGGCTTATCGCTGGTTGCCCTTGAGGATTTTCTTGCGCAGGCGAATGGATTTCGGCGTCACTTCGACTAATTCATCGTCGCGAATGAATTCGATGGCCTGTTCCAGGTTCAGGAGCTTCGGAGGCACCAGGCGGATGGCCTCGTCGGCGCTCGAGGCGCGCATGTTGGTGAGCTTTTTTTCCTTGACGATGTTGACGTCGAGATCAGCGTCGCGCGCGTTTTCGCCCACGATCATCCCTTCGTAAACTTCGAGGCCCGGCCCGACGAACATATCGCCGCGCTCCTGCAGATTAAACAGCGCGTATCCTGTGGTCTTGCCGGGACGATCCGCTACGAGCGAGCCCGTGGGCCGCGAAGGGATGTCGCCCTGCCATTCGATATATCCATGAAACAGCGAGTTCATGATCGCCGTTCCCTTGGTGTCGGTCATCATCTCGCTGCGCAAACCGATGAGCCCGCGCGAGGGAATCAGGAATTCGAGGCGCACGCGGCCGGAACCGTGATTGACCATCTTTTCCATCTTCCCTTTACGCCCGCCCAGCTTCTCGATGACTACGCCGACGAACGTTTCCGGGCAATCGATGACCAGCAGCTCCTGCGGCTCGGAGAGTTTCCCGTCGATGGTCTTGGTCAGAATTTCAGGTTTCCCGACGCCGAGCTCAAAACCCTCGCGCCGCATCATCTCGATCAGGATGGCGAGCTGCAGCTCACCGCGGCCCATGACCTTGAATACGTCCGGTCCGCCCGCTTCTTCCACTCTGATGGACACGTTGGTGAGGAGTTCCTTATCCAGGCGGTCGCGCACGTTTCGGGACGTCACGAACTGGCCTTCGCGGCCCGAAAACGGCGACGTGTTGATGGTGAAGGTCATCGCGATGGTAGGCTCATCGATCTGAATATGCGCGAGCGGCTTGGGTGTTTCTGCGCTGGTGACGGTCTCGCCGATGGTGATGCCTTCGACTCCGGCGATCGCCAGAATGTCGCCGGTACGGCCGACGGTTTCATCGACGCGCTTCAAGCCTTCAAACGAGTACAATTTCGTGATCTTGGTCTTATGCAGCGAGCCATCGAGCTTGGCGATGGCGACTTCATCGCCGTAACGGAGGGTACCGTTGAAAACGCGGCCGATGGCGAGACGGCCGAGATAATCGCTGTAATCCAGGTTCGCCACGAGCATTTGCAGGACGTCTTCGGGGTCGCCCGCGGGAGGGGGAATGTGCTTGATAATGGCCTCGAACAGAGGCTTCAGGTTGGCGCTCTCGTCCTCCATCTGGAGTTTCGCGATGCCCGCTTTGCCGTTGGTATAAATCACCGGGAAACCGAGCTGATCCTCAACGGCATCGAGATCGATGAATAGATCGTAAACCTCGTTCAGCACTTCCTGGATTCGCGCGTCGGGACGATCGATCTTATTGATGACGACGATCTGCGGGAGCCGCGCTTCGAGAGCTTTCGAAAGAACGTAGCGGGTTTGCGGCAGAGGGCCTTCGCTCGCATCGACGAGCAGCATGACGCCGTCGACAATTTTCAGTGCGCGCTCGACTTCACCGCCGAAATCGCTGTGGCCGGGGGTATCGATAATGTTGATCTTGATATCGCCATAGTGGATTCCGGTGGCCTTGGCGAGAATCGTGATGCCGCGCTCGCGTTCGAGGTCGTTGGAATCCATGGCGCGCTCGGCGACTTCCTCGTTTTCACGAAAAATGCCGCTCTGGCGGAGCATGGCGTCGACCAGCGTGGTCTTGCCGTGATCGACGTGCGCAATAATGGCGATGTTGCGAATAGCTTGATTGGACATGCGGAGGGGAATCTTTATTGTCGCACGTTACAGGCCGCGCCTCGTCGCAAATGCGCGCCGGAGAGGAGGGGAAGACGAATCCACAGGAGAGGCCGAGCCTCCTTTGTGACGGATTGGTTTCCCGGCCTTCCGGCTGCGCGATGATGGAGGGACGTGTCCTCTATTCCGTCCGTCGTTATCGTAGGCCGGCCAAACGTCGGCAAATCCACCTTGTTTAACGCCATCACCGGCCAGCGCCGCTCGATTGTGGGCGATGAGCCCGGAATCACGCGGGATCGCATCTACGGAAAAGCCGACTATCGCGGCAGACCGTTCGAGCTGGTGGACACGGGCGGAATCATTCCCAACGACGAAGAGATGATCCCTAGCGAGATTCTGAAGCAGGCCCGAGTAGCTCTGGAAGATGCCGCGCACATCATCTTCCTGGTGGACGGGCGTTCGGAGATCACGGGCACGGACCGGGATCTGGCGAAGCTTCTGCGCAAGCTCGGAAAACCGGTGTCGCTCGCGATTAATAAGATCGACACTCCCAAGCGCGAGGATTTGACGCACGAGTTTCATTCGCTGGGATTCGAGCACATGTTCCCCGTTTCCGCGGAACATCGCCTGGGGTTCGACGATCTGCTCGAACACGTCACCAGCGGCTTTCCCGCGGCGCCGGGGGCGAAGACCAATAAGAAAGGCCGCGGCGGGTCCCGGGCAAGCCGCATTGAGGAGCCGGAGGCCGAGGAGGAAGCGCCGGCCGCGGAGCTTCCCATCAAGGTCGCGATTATCGGGCGGCCGAACGTGGGCAAATCGACGTTGCTGAACGCGCTGACTGGCAGCGAGCGCGCTATTGTTTCGCCGGTGGCGGGGACGACGCGCGACGCGGTGGACGAAGGCGTGACGCACGATGGAGTGGAATATCTTTTCATGGATACCGCCGGGATCCGGCGGAAGGGCAAAACGAAGCTGATGGCCGAGAAGCTGAGCGTCGTGATGGCGCGCAGGCATCTGCGGATGGCGAACGTCGCGGTGCTGGTGCTCGATGCGACCGAAGGCATGCTGGCGCTCGATGCGACCATCGCGGGCTATGCCCATGAGGAAGGCCGTGCCGTCATCTTGTGCGTGAACAAGTGGGATGCGATTGCGAAGCCGGACAAGCGCAAGTTTAGCGAAGAGATCCGCGATCATTTGAAATTCCTGGATTACGCCCAAATCGTGTATATTTCGGCGCAAAAGCGCGCCGGTACGAACGCTCTGTTTCCGCTGATCCGGAAAGCTTACGAATCGGCCTCGCGGAGGATCACGACGGGCGAGCTGAACCGGTTCGTGGAAACTCTGGATTGGGAATACGACATGAAGATCCACTATATGACGCAGGCGGGCATCCGGCCTCCCATGTTTATCGTTTTTACGGGCAAGCACGGAAACCTGCACTTCTCGGCCGAACGGTACCTGATGAACCGGTTGCGCGAACGGTTCGATTTTCAGGGAACGCCGATCGTGATCAAGACCAAGCGGCGCTAGAAATGCCGTGAAGAGAGTGTGATTTCCGATAGCGCGGCGACGCGCACCGGATCGTTACGGTAAAATCCCGCCGCGTATTCGACGCCGATGGACAGTCCCAGATTTCTCGCCGCCGAAAGCCGCAGATCGGCGTAGCTGCGCGTTTGCATCTGGCTCGTGTGACACTGCATGGCGGCTTCCCATGCGGCGACGACGTCGCTGATATCGACGACGAGGTCCGGATCGGGAAGTGTTTGCGTGATGGTGTAGTAATACAAAGCGGTCACGGCGTGCGGGGCGAGCCCCTTCAGGGCGTCGAGTCCGCCGTAGCGCGCGTAGCGGCAGGCATCTCTTGCGAGGTTTCCCACGACGGTGTGATCCGGATGCTGATTCCCGCCCGTGTGCGGAGCAATCACGATAGCGGGTTGAAACTCGCGAATCTGTGCGGCGATCGCGAAAGCGTTCTCGTGCGTCGGCGCGATGTGACAGTCGCCGCCGATGGAAAGAAAATCGATCTCCGCTCCCACGATTCCTGCCGCGGCGCGCGCTTCCTGCTCACGGGATTCGGGAGTTCCGTGGCTTGACGCCTCGCCGCGCGACAACACCAGGAGCTTGACCCGATTTCCGCGCCGAACTTCCTGGATGAGAACGTGGGCGCAGCCGAATTCGATGTCGTCGGGATGCGCGCCAATCGCCAGGACGTTCATAGCTTCGAACCCGCGCCCCGCGTCAGGATTTCCCGGAGCTGCCCCAGTCCTCGGCCAGCTTGACGAAGGTGCGCACGCAGATGCCGGTCGGCCCCTTGGCCATATGCGGTTTCGCGTCGTCGAGCCAGGCGGTCCCGGCGATGTCGAGATGCACCCACGGAACGGGATCGGCAAAATCGCGGATGAACCATGCGGCGCTGATAGCGCCTCCCCAGCGGCCGCCGATATTGGCGAGGTCGGCGAAGGCGCTCTTCAGTAGTTCCTTGTAATCGTCGTCCATCGGCATGGGCCACATTTTTTCGCCTTCTTCGCGGGATGCGGCCATGACGCGCTCCATGAAGGCTTCGTTGTTGGTGAAGGCGCCGGTGTGGACGTGACCGAGGGCCACCACGATGGCGCCAGTCAGAGTCGCGGCGTCCACCAGGTGCGTGCAGCCTAGGCGACGGGCGTAGGTGATGGCGTCGATCAGAATCAGACGCCCTTCGGCATCGGTATTCAGCACCTCCACCGTTTTTCCGTCGAGGGATTTCACGATATCCCCGGGCCGCTGTGCACGGCCGCTCACCATATTTTCCACGGCGGGCACGATCGCAGTAACGGGGATAGCGGGCTTGAGCTGCGCGATCGCGCGCATGGCGCCAAGCACGGCCGCCCCGCCGCACATGTCGTACTTCATCTTTTCCATGCCCTCGGCAGGCTTGATCGAAATGCCGCCGCTGTCGAACGTCACGCCTTTGCCCACCAACGCGAGATGGTCCCCCGTCGCGGGCGCGTTCTCGGGAGTGTAACGAACGAGGATCAGGGCAGGCGGTTCGATGGAGCCCTGCGCCACGCCGAGCAGCGCTCCCATTCCAAGCTGCGCCATGCGATCCTGATCCAGGACTTCGCACGGCAGGCCATAGGCGGAAGCCATCGCGCGCGCGTGATCGGCAAGGGCCGTAGGCGTCATGCGATTCGCGGGTTCGTTGCCCAGATCGCGCGTGAAATTCTGCGCCTCCGCAAGAATCCTGGCGCGTTCGAAGGCGGATTGGAGTCCGGAGGCGCCCGGCGGGGCGACGAGGATAAAAGTGTCGAGGGATTTCGAATCCTTTTCGGTTTTATGGACGTCCGGTTCGTAGTTGCCGAGGATCGCTCCCTCGACGGCGGCCGCTGCTACGTGAGCTCCCGACAGATCGGCCGAGGCGCCCTGCGTGGAGGCTAAACTCCAGGCGAGCGTCTTCACGCCTTTTTGTTTCCATATCCGCACCGTGGCTCCCACGACACGCCGCAGCGCAGCGCCGTTGAACTTATCGTGCTTTCCCGCGCCTACCAGGATCAAACGCCGGGCCGCCCAGCCGGAAGGATTGTACAGCGCCGTGATTTCGGCGGCTTTCGCGGTAAATTCCCCGGAGCTCCGCATCTCCGAAAGCCACGTCCGAATCGCTTCGGGGACGGAGGCGAGCGCGGGGCTATCTTCCAGATCTTCAAAAAGCAGGATGGCGAGGGCATCGGCCGCGACGCGGTCCAGGGGTTCGTAGATAAGTTTCGTGTCCATTCGTTGATCTTTAGTCAGTCGTAGTCTTTCATCAGTCTCGTCGTTAATCAAGCTTGTCGTTAATCAAGCTTGGTCTTCAATCTCTTTGTTAAAACTTTCGGGTTTCTATCGTCCAGCCGCATGGCTCTTGAGTCATTCTATTTCGCCTGAATCGCAGACCGCGCTTCTACTTCTCTTCAAAGGCTTCTCTTCGAAGGCGCCGGGCGCCGGGCGTCATTCTTTATTTCTTCGCCGCAGGCCGGCGCGAGCCTCGTCCTGCATTTCGCGCTCGCGCTCGCTTTCACGCTTGTCGTGGACCTTCTTGCCTCGTCCTATCGCCAGCTCGACTTTGATCAGCCCGTGTTTCAAATATAACTTGGTCGGCACCAGGGTAAGTCCCTTTTCGCGCGTGGCTTTCTGGATTTTCGAGATTTCCTGCCGATGCAGCAGCAGCTTCCGTTTCCGGACAGGCTCATGGTTCATGATGTTGCCGTGCGAATACTGCCCGATGTGGGCGTTGCACAGCCATGCTTCATTGCCTGAGACTTCGCCGAAGGCATCCTTGAGCTGGATCTTGCCGTCGCGCGCGGCCTTCACTTCGGTGCCCGAAAGGACCAATCCGGCTTCCATGCGTTCGGCCAGAGTATAGTTGTGGCGCGCGGTCCGGTTATCGCTCAGGATTTTGATCGCCTCTGTTGATTTGTCGGCCACGGCCACGAACCACGTCCTTCCCGATTTCAGTGTAGAGCGTTCCCGCGGATGGGTCCATTTTTGGCGGTTCGTCCGTTTGCGAGCGCAGACGAGCACTTCCGCGAGACGCCGACTTTTCCTCCAAGTGGACGCCAACGAACGCAACGGCACTCGATTGGCACCTCGTCTGTCGGCGCTGGGATTACCTTATTCCAAGCCAAAAGCAGTATGTTAGCGAGTAGGTCCGTATGAGCGGTGTGAAAACAATTCTGTTACTGACCTTGTTCTTGGGCGGGGCGTGGGCACAGGCGCCGGACAATCCCGATCGCGTCGCGGCCAGGGCGATTTGGGAGCAAATGCTTGCGGCTAAGGGAGGTCGGGAGCGTCTGATGGCAGTCCGGTCGATGGAACTCACTGGACGTGACCTATTCGGAGAATTCGATGGCGAGACGATTGACGTCTTCCCCGACCGCTCCTGGAAATGGCTGGGGAGCCCGTCAAGGCCGTTTAGCTTGTCGGTCTGCAACGTTGCTGCAGGGATCAGCCAGTTTTCGCGCCTCAATTTTTGGCACTCCACGAATACGGACATGCAGAATTCAGGCTGTCCGCGAGCTCTGCAGAGCGACCAACTGCTTTGGCTCAACGAAACGGCGTGGCTTCGCCCCGACCCTCTTCGCATTGTCCACGAGAAGGCCCTGCCCGAAAGTGTCGACGTCGTGGAGACCAGGTTGGACGGTACGTTTTATCGCGCGGACTTCTACGTGGACAAACGGACGCATCTGCCCATCGAGGTTGTCGAGTACGAGATGCATCCGATTCAGATTGCGGCGCACTATAGGTTGCCTAACTATCATCAGGTCGACGGAATCATGGTTCCTTCTGGTATTTCCATGGGACACCCCGGCCGGCCGCCGGAAAACGAAATCCGGTTCACGAGCGCGAACAAGAGCGACATTCACTTCAACGTCGCTTACCGAGAGGAAACTTTTACGGAACGCCCTCTCGTTGACCTAGGGCCCTCGGCGTGGAAGCCTGGCGAGCCCGCTCCCCCTCCAGTGACGCCGGCACCTACGCGGACGTTCTCCGTCGACTGCAAAAAAGCTTCGGATGTTTCGCAACAGTATCTGGAGCATCATGGCTGGAGCCAAGTCAAGGTTTCCGAGCCCTGCCGGCCGACCATGGACGGTGCGCAGCCTGCCGAGTGCAGGGCATTCAGTAGTTGGAGTATTCTCGACGCGCAGGGCAAGCATATCGCTGACGATCGACTCGTACACGCTTACACATACAACAACCGACCCCGGCCTTTCACCTTTGCGGTCCTTGGAGTATGGCTTCCTCACGGGCGAATTGAGCGCCGAGCGGTGCTCTCGTCAACACCGACAGCGGAAGGCTGCCGGATTAGCCTTGAGAATTCATATGGCGCCTTTGGGTACGAGGTGTTTCTGATCATTCCGGTCGACGAGGGCCCGGTTGGTTGGGACACGAACCGGCGCTTGGAAAACGAGTATCTGGATGCGATCGAAAAGTTGGTGCCGTAAATGGGTTCGCCACTTGGATTAGCAACGCGCAAGCCGCCGAACTTGCGATGCCCCAGGTCTGTCCGTGAAGCCGCCGGGTCTTGAAGCCGCTCAATTTTTTTAAGAGGCACTCGATCTCCTATTCCTGGGTGTCCATTTTTAGCCTCCACGTGCGGGCTCCGCGAATCGTCAGATGTAGTGATGCCGAAATCTTGGTCCCCTGTCTGGGTGTCGCTGGATCTGTAAAATGTTGAAAAAACGTTATTTGGCCTCCGTATGCGCAATGACGCTCGCGTTTTTCGTGGTCACCGGCGACGTTTCCGCCAAGCCGCGCAAAGCTGAAAAGCTGCTGCAACAAGGGCGCATCGCCGAAGACCGCGGCGATTGGGATACGGCGCTGGATTTCTACGAGCGGGCGTTCGCGGAAGATCCCGGTAATACCGCCTATATGATCGCGATGCGCAAGGCGCGCTTCGAGGCAGGGCAGAAGCACGTGGATCTGGGGGAGAAAGCGCGCGCCGCCGGCAGGTACGACGACGCGCTCCGTGAATTTGAGAAGGCGCTGATTGCCGATCCGGCATCCTCGATCGCGATTGAAGATATCCGTCAGACCGAGCGCATGAGGCGGGCCACGACGAGCGCCGTACCCCCCGACGAGGCAGGGCTGACGGTGGCCGAACGCGCCAAAAAAGAGCAGGAGGAGCGCGTTGATTCGATGCTTCCTCCCCCGCAACTGAAGCCGACGAACAGCGTCATCCCGATGCTGAAGATGAATAATCAGCCTCCCAAAGTACTGTACGACACGGTGGGGAAGCTCGCCGGCATCAACGTGATTTTCGATTCGCAGTACACCGCGCCGAGCCGGAATTTCAACGTGGACCTGAACAACGTGACAATGGACCAGGCTTTCGACTATCTCGCGACGCTCACGCGTACGTTTTGGAAGCCGCTGAATGCCAGCACCATATTCGTCGCGGAGGATAACGTTATGAAGCGCCGGGATTTCGAGGACGACGTGGTCAAGGTGTTTTACGTGAAGAACGCGACCTCGGTGCAGGAATTTCAGGAAATCGCGACGGCGATTCGCACGGTGGCCGAGATCCGGCGGGTGTTCACCTATAACGCCCAGCGCGCCATGATCGTCCGCGACACCGTCGATAAGGTCGCGCTCGCGGAAAAGCTGGTGCAGGATCTGGACAAGCCGAAGGCCGAGGTGGTTGTGGACGTGATCGTGATGTCGGCGAACAGCGAACGCACGCGCGATCTGGCCGCGACAATCGCATCCGGTGGAACGGCCGGCATCAACGTGCCCATCACCTTTAACGGGACCGCCACGACGACAACCTCAGGCACGACGACGACGGGCACACCGACGACCGCTTCGGCGGGAACCGTCGCACTGAGCGGACTGGCGAAGCTGTCCTCCAATCAATTTACGGCGTCGCTTCCGGGCGGCCTGCTCCAGGCGATGCTGGCGGATACCAATACAAAGGTGCTGAATAAACCGCAGGTGCGCGCCTCGGACGGACAGAAAGTGACGCTCAAGATCGGCAACCGGATTCCGTACGCGACGGGTAGTTTCCAGACCAATACGGCGGCGGCGCTGGTTTCCACCCAGTTCAACTATGCCGACGTGGGCGTGAACATCGATATGACGCCGCAGGTTCATTCCGCCGATGAGGTCACGCTTCACATTGAAGTGACCGTCTCAAGCGTCCAGCAGTATGTCACCATCGGCAGCATTTCACAGCCGGTCATCGGGCAACAGGCGAATATCGCCGACATCCGTCTGCGGGAAGGCGAAGTCAATATTTTGGGCGGGTTGAACCAGACCCAGGACACGGCCAGCTCCAATGGAATCCCCGGCCTGGTCAATATTCCGGTGCTCGGGAAGTTTCTCTTCGGGAACGACCACACCGATAAGCTCCGCAGCGATCTTCTCATTGCACTGATCCCGCACATCGTGCGGACGCCCGATTACACGGTCGAAAACATGCGCGGTATTTATGTCGGGACCGATCAGGTGGTCAAGATCAACTACGCGCCCAAGCCCGGCGACAACACCGCTCCGCGCGGCGTGTCGACGCCGGTTACGCCACAAGGCACGACGCGTCCCGCGCTCCCGGGTGTTCCGGGATTTGGATCACCGGCGCCGGTTCCGGTTGCTCCGGCCGCGCCGGTTGGTCCCGCATCTCCGGGTGCACCTGTCGCACCGGCATCTCCCGTGCCGGCAGCGAGTCTCGGTCCGAACCCCGGAGAGGCCGCGGCGAATTCGTCGGCCGTCGCGGCTCTCACAGCGGTCACGCCGACAGTCGTGACACCGACAGCTGTAACGCTGACAGCCGGAACGCCGGGGGTGAGTACGCCCCCGACGGGGTCCGGCCAGGCTACGGACGCGCAGGTGAGTTTCCTGCCGGCGAATGTAGTTGCGCCCGTTGGCGGCTCCGTAGTCGTAAATGTGGAATTGCAAGGCGCGACGAATGTGGCGGCGGTGGGTACACTGCGCGTCCGCTACAACCCGTCGCAACTGCAGTTGAACGACATTTCTCCGGGAGCTCTACTCGCAAGGGACGGCGCGCGCGTGAATACGGTCAAGGAAATCAGCAATGAGCGCGGCGAGGCCGTGATCAGCATTGCGCGTCCCGACGGGGCGGCGGGAGTATCGGGAACGGGAGCGATTGCAGGATTGACCTTCACCGCGCTCGCGCCGGGTTCGAGCCCGGTGGAAATTTCCGAGCTGAATATTGCAGACGCGCGGGGCGCGGCCGTCACCGCCTCGCTCGGAGCACTGCCGGTTACCGTACAACCGGCGGCGCTTCCATAAACGGGGAGAAGCATGGCTTCCGTCGTCCGGCGCAACACCGTTTCGAGGAAGGGAGAACGCGGGCTTACGCTCGTGGAGTTGATCGTCGCCTTCACCATCATGGCGTTGCTCACCACCATGGCCGTGCCGCTGGCGCGATACAAAGTGCGGCGCGACAAGGAACGGGAATTGCGTTATGCGCTGCGCGAGGTCCGTAAAGCGATTGATGATTACAAAGACGCGTCGCTCGCGGGAAAGATCGAAATCAAGCTCGGCACCGATGGCTATCCCGAGACGCTCGATCAACTGGTGCAGGGCGTGAAGCTTCTCCAGAGCGCGGAAGGGAAGAAGATCAAGTTCCTGCGACGTATCCCGCTCGATCCGATGACCAACACGCGGGATTGGGGCTTGCGCAGCGAGCAGGACGATCCGGCCTCGCAAAGCTGGGGACGGCAGAATGTGTTCGACGTTTACACCAAGAGCACCGAGAGGGCGGCCGATGGGACGCTCTACGCGGAGTGGTGATCTCATGAGCCCCGCTTTGCCCGTACATTGCCGTTGCGTTGTGAAGACGGAGATTTCAGCACGGCCGCAGGGTTGCGACGGTCCGCCCGGCAAGGGGTTGAGCGCGGTGCCGGCCCGGCGGGGCGGGGCGTTCGGCGCGGCGAGGAAAGGCTATACGCTGATCGAGATGATCATCGTGATGGCCATTATCTCGGTGCTCGTCGCGATTGCCGTCCCGATGTATCAGAAGTCCCTCACGCGTACGCGCGAGAGCCTGCTCAAGAACAACCTGTTCACCATGCGAACGGTGATCGACGAATATACCTTCGACAAGCAGAAGGCTCCGCAGACGCTGCAAGATCTGGTGGACCAGGGCTATTTGCGAAACGTTCCGCTCGATCCAATGACCGGCAATAACCAGAGCTGGCGGGTGATCATGGAAGATGCGATCACTTCCGTGGACCAAACCGCGCCGGGAATTTACGATGTGCGCAGCGGATCGGATAAAAAGAGCCTCGAAGGAACCATGTATTCGGAATGGTGAGACTGGGGGGGCGACCGCCGGATTGCGTTCCGTGCTCGCTCCGGCAGACCGGTTGAATTGCGGACATGCTAAACTGGCGTTGAGTTTTTCTCCTTCCTTTTTCCCCGGTCGTCTAATGGTAGGACAGCGGCCTTTGGAGCCGTGAATCGTGGTTCGAATCCATGCCGGGGAGCCAACCTTTTAGCTTCAATAAGTTACAAGAGAATTGAAATGCCTACGTACGAGTTTTGTACCGGGGCGTCCAACTGCAACTTATTCATTCGCAGAGAGTAGTTCACAGGGCATGGATTTGAAAATCGAATCCATGCTTCGTGCATCCGTGCATAGATTCGAACGCGCGGGGCGATGGCTGCTACCGCACCATCAACCACGGCGATTACAATATTGCTTGTGGCCAAGACCAGTATCGATTTTCTGGAACCGTGGTGCGATTTCGTCCCTGGTCAAGCCGACGCCTTCTTGCGCGAGCTGAAGAACGAGTTAGCGCCCGAACATCCTCTGTACAGCATGCAACTCCATCCCGTCGGACATTCAGGCGCATCCGACGATGCGATTTTTGAGGCGGACGACGGACGGATTTTCCAAGTGCATCTCACATTGAGCCGCCACACTGAGAAGGCACCGCTGCCCCGGTTTCAGGCATACGCAAATGCGGCCGAGTGGATTCAAAGAGCGATGCTGCCTGCCAATGAAAATTGGCTCGGTTAGGGAGTCCCATGCCGTTTGAACTCTTCCTGTCGCTCTTTCCTCTGGCATTGACGTTCCCGGCGTGGCGATCCCAACAGCGGTTGATTCCTCCTCTTTCGAACATCAGACTGATTCTCTTCCGATGTGGACTCGTGATGAGCATCATTTGCTCCTTCATGGTCTTCAGTTCCTGGTCCAATCCTTTCTCCCTCCTTCCAGATGGACACGGTGGCTACTCCAATATCCGAAACAGCATGCTCTTCGACGCCGGCCTTTTCACCGCTTTCTTAACTATCGGCTTGGCTATCTTCGGACGGGGCCGCTCGAGACTCCTGCTAGCGGTTAGCGGCCTCGTGCTCGCCTTCGTGGCATTCGCCGCGCTTCTATCGAATGGTGTTTGATCACGTCATCGAAATCTCTGCAGGGCTCCCGCTCTGCGCTATCGTGATGTTCTGAGAACCTCGCCGACATGGCCGAACGAATACTCCCCGAACCGGATACCTTCGCCACAGCGCCTCCAGAGGACGCCAGCATACTCTCACATTACGCAGGCACCTTTGAGGCGGTTTACGTCATGCTTCATCCATTTATCGATGCGGCGGACATCGGAACAGAACGATTCAAGCCGGGAACATATCCTGACCGGCAGGTTATCGCGAAGAATTGTAGGGCAGTGTCGTGGGCCGAGATCATTGAAAGAACCGGACTGCCGTCTCTCGCGGCTGTTGACGTTGGTCTTCGGACGCACATTCTAGGGCTGAAACCGGAGTTCTCGAATCTAGATTATGCCGCCAAGATCGAATCGCTGATCGAATCAAGCAAGATCCTTCCACCCCCGGAGGGTAGCTTCTCAGACCTGCTTCATGACCGAGTGCTCTCTTCAATCCAGTCGCTCGGCTTCGAGTGGGTGTGGATCGGAGATGAGTTCGGAACAGAGCGGAAGCTTTACTGGATCGACGATTTAAAGAGTCAGGAGTCCGGGCCGACTGTAGGCCACTACGTCTTCACATCTGACAAAGCGCTTCTGTGGACGACTCACTGGGACAGCCATTTCTCTTTTCTCTGTTCGTCAGAACGGAATTTCAACGCTATTCAGGACGTATACCATTTTGAGGGCTTCTTCTGCGATCAAGCGACAGAGGTCTATTGGAGCGTCCGACCTTAGCCGGTCTCCCGTTTTGTGGAGGAAAGACGTTGTACCGATTTTGTACCAAGTGCTTGCTTTTGGCGCTTTTGACGACTTCAATGCGTTGTGGAATCAACTAATTACAATATCTTCAAAACCGGTCAACCATGTGGTTCGAATCCATGCCGGGGAGCCAGATATTCTGGTTCGGAATCTCCGTCCCCGTTAGTTCACCGCAAATGGGGCTCCGTTCGTTGAAATGCCCGCCAATTCGGGCGTTGGTGCAAGAGTGTTGCGTCTCCGATCCGTCGTGTCTGGCCTAAGCCATGGCAGATTCGGCCCAGAAATGCGCCCATTCTCCGTTCTCGCGATTTGGGCACCCCGTTATTTAATGGCCGCAGTTGCCGAGCGTCGGGGCCAGTATAAAGCAAGACGCGGCGACGCGACCACCTCCGTACCATCGCCTCATTGCCAGCCCTAGGCCCGTCCTTTAAACTGGCAGTGTGTCAAACGTGCTCCTAACAACCGATCTAATATTGTGAGTAAACCATTCCACCGCGAAGTGTCCAAGGTGACCCTTTTTGGCGAGGGTCCGCTGTCACGAGTGCTATCCGAGTACAGTCGGCACTATCACCACGAAAGAAACCATCAGGGGAAAGGCGACCGTCTGCTGTTCCCGGATGTGAGCGGAAAGCGAAGCCCATCGCGCGAGTCCGTCGAATGTCGTCAGCGACTCGGCGGCCTGCTCAAATACTATCGGCGTGACGCATGAATATTTTTACCACACGGCCACGCTGGTGACGAGCAATCTCCCGTTCAACGAATGGACCGAGGCCTTCGGATCCGAGCGGCTGACGGGAGCCTTGCTGGACCGCCTCACCCATCACGTCCACATTCTGGAAGCCGCTCCGGCCCATCTGCGGTTTCGATTTTGCAGGGCCGGCTTCCGCTCCGGCCTAAACGCGTCGCCTTTGGGCGCCGAAGGCCTACGCTCCAGCCGCCCCCGCAAATCCCTCAAACCAAACCCTCAACTGACTACGAAGTGGTCTAGTTTCCCTCCGCCTCAGTGGTCTATTTTTACTCCGCCCTTGACACGAGTCGCCCGACGGTTATCGTGCTACATCAGCTCCGATTCTTGGCGGCCTTCACCACGAATATTTGCTGGAGGAGGTCGCATGATCGAGGACTGAATAATTGCGGATCACAGGCGGACGTACCGATCATCCAAATGCAAAACCGCTAGCCCTTGGAGCTGTGATCTAGTTCAGGCTTTGCTTCATGATTCACAATGAAATCGTCTGGCAGCGACGGTCCCCAGAGATAGATCGAGTCTTCAGGTTTGTGGTATCCCGTCTTCCAGTCAACATTTGCCGGGATATAGTCAATGTCACAGGTGTATTCGAAATAGCTTCCCCAAGGGTCGCGAACATAGTGCGAGAAGTTCGATCCCAACACGTGCCGGAGTAAACCCCATCCAGCGTTGTAGCCGCGATCAGCCATCTGCATAGCCCCCAAGCCCACCTCGTTGATCGAATCAACACCCCAGCTCGCGTGGTGAAATCCGGGGGCGGAAGACAGAGCGAGCGCAAGAATGTGATGATCGCTGCCGTGGATGCCATGCATGAAAGCAATTGCATCGCCGCCGCGGTCGGTTAGGCGCAGGCCGATCACCTGCGTGTAGAACTGAATCGCGCGCTCGACGTCTGTTGTGAATAGAAGCACGTGGCACATACGCTTAGGACGGATAGCGGGAACCTCCGCTCTGCCTGGGGTGCCGCGTTGACCGCCCGGTACCGAAACGCTGACAAAAGCAGACTTCTCATTCGGAGACGTCTTTTCGCATACTTTAATCTCAATCAGGTTTTGGTCGTGATCGCGAAACCATATGCCGCTCGATTCGTAACCTGGCGGTGGGTCCAGACGCTTTATGCCCAATTGATCAAGCCTCTGCTCGAATCTCGGAAAATCCTCTTGGAATGCACCAAAAGAAATGTACCGCAAACTTTTCTGGGCAGCTTCATGAATTACAACCCACTTGTGATCCTTCCCAGGCGTCCGTAAGACAAGCTTTGCCGATTCATCTTCCACGTCCATCCCAAAACTGCGATAGAAATGCTCTGCCTCCGCGAGGTCTGGAACGTTAAGGCTGAAATGATCAACGGAATGTACGCCGAGTTCGCCGGGTTTGCGGATTGGAGGAATGAAACTACCAATTTGTGTCACTGTGCCTCCTCTTATTACGTCAGGGCCTCGTACGTTAAGTTCCGCCGGCGAGAGTCATCGTTCTCCGTGCGCACGATTTCATCTACAACCGGATTCCGCAGAGTACCGATATTTTCGATCTCGACCTCGCAAACATCTCCCGGCTTCATCCACAACTGCGGCTCACGAAACAAACCGATGCCTGCAGGAGTTCCCGTAACTATCACGTCGCCGACCTCGAGCGTGACCGCCTCGCTTAGTCTCGAAATCAAGGTCGCTACATCGAAGATCATTTGATCTGTATTGGCGGACTGGACGGGAGTACCGTTCAGCCTGGTTTCTAACCGGAGTCCTTTCGCTCCGCGAGGCAGCTCATCTGCGGTTACAAAAGTCGGACCGAAGGCTCCCGTCCCATCGAAGTTCTTTCCCAGCGTCCACTGCTGCCCGCGGCTTAGCTGATAGTCGCGAATGGAAGACTCATTGAAAACCGTGTAACCAGCGACATGGTCCAGAGCCATTTCCCGCCGGATATGTCTGCCCGACGTGCCGATGATCGCAGCTAATTCGCCTTCGTAATCGAGTTGTTCTGACACAAGGGGACGGACGATCGGCTGTTCGTGCCCAATGAGGCTGCTTGCAACGCGAACGAAAAAAGTCGGATGAGCCTGGGGCGGGAGTTTATTTTCAGCCGCGTGGTCCTGATAGTTCATCCCAACGCAAAAGATCTTTGGTGGATTAGAAATCGGGGGAAGATACTGCAGCCCAGCCAAATCGAGTGCTGGCGCGTCCTCGCTAAGTGTCCGAACTTCGTCGAGTTCCTTTCGATTAAAACGGAGAATAGACATCAGGTCTAAGCTCTTGAGTTCCACCAACTCCGAGCCTCGCCAGGCGCCGAGCCCTCCGATTCCGTTCCTTTTCCACGATACAAATCGCATGTCGTTGTAGCCCTCGGGTCCTTTTGAATGAGAAGATGGCTCGCAAGAGAACCAATCGCGGTCGCCCTGGTTATCAAAAGCCGAATCCGATAAAAATAAGATCGAATGTTAACGCAACTATTCATCCTCTAGGATCGAAAATATTCAGTCTCATCGATACTATTGCCAATCGCTCCAGATGTCAAGCTACACGAACAATGCTGAATGTTTACTAAGTTAGGTATACAATGTCAATGATAACCGATTTTATATAAGATCGCCGATTATATCTTTACAAATAGTATAACGTGTGATAGTGTACTGCAGTTCAATAGTCGCCCCTTAATAAATCCGGGCGGATCTGAGCTTAAACTCAACGGCCAACACGAGGAGGGGCTATCAATCGTACACTGGCGGGGCTATTCTTCGCGATGATGGGAGGAGCACGCATGATGCTTGCCCAGCAGCAAGAGCCGCTGCCTGGGTCGAAAGGAGAAGTCGTCAGCGTCGTTCAATGGTTTAATTCTGTTTCGGATCTCAGTAAGGCGGAGCAGTTTTGGCATGCGCTTATGGGACTGGAGCCGGCTGCGGGCGATCCCAAAATGAGGCTGACCTGGTATGAGGTGAGACCATTTCTAACCGAGATGTATCTGACGAAGGCGAAGCTGAGGAATTTTGAATTGCGGATCCCTGGTACGGAGATGGGAGTAGAACCCGTCCAGTGGAGCAATACCAATACGAGAGTGGCTTCGACAAGAATCCAGGATCCGGGAGCTGCCCACTTGATTCTCGGCACACGGAACATTGACGCCGTCATGGAGAGGATTAACGGTGTGGGCGCAAAGCTCGGGGTCAAGGTACTTACGTCTGGTGGCAAGCCCATAAGGGTTGCCGGCGCGAATGGCATGAATCGAATCGTTTGGCTAAGAGAGCCCAACGGTTTTTTTGTGGAATTGGTACAGCCAGATCCTCTCCCAGCGCCGGGGCAGGACGCGGAATTTGCTCCTGCACCGAACTATTATGTCGCCGGAGATGCCGGTTTCACCGTCGAGGACCTCGAGAAGACTGTAAGGTTCTATCGAGATGAGCTGGGATTTCAGGTTCGAGAAATGACGGAGTTCGTGTCCAGCAAGGAACTGCTTGCAGCGTTCGGTCTTCACGGCGGAGAGTACCGCACGGCGGTCCTACGCACGCCGGCCACAATGTCTGAAATTCGGTTGGTCGAGTTCAAGGGACTGGACCGCAAGCCCCCCCTGGAGAGGCAAATCACCGATCCCGGCACACTCGTTCTTCGGATGCGCGTCCGTGGGATCGTTGAGCTTTCGGAAAAACTGAAAGCTTTGGGAACGAAGATCGTGTCAATTTCCCGCAAACCCTACGCCAATGGGACAGTGGGGAACGTTTGTGAGAACGATCGCGGATGTTGGTTCATGATGCAAGGACCGGATAACGTCTTCGTACAACTTGCCACGGCTGTCCCGCCCAATGCCGGTCGCGGCGCTGGTCCCGGACGTGGCCAATAGTCCCGCGAAAGCCTGCGTACTCATTTTATGAAGTGTTCCTTTGACGAGTCGCACGGTTCCGCGAAAAGGGTCCAAACGGCACCAGACGTCAGTTTAACGACCCAGTACCTGAAGGTGCGAGACACGGTAGATATAGAATCAGTCGCGGGGCTTATCTCCGGGTAACGCTCTTTCTGGCTGGTGCTTCATCACTGTGGCCACAATTTCGATTCGGGTCTATTCGTTTCCCTCACCTTTCTTCGTCGCTCAATGGTGCGAGATATCGTTACAATTAGGGCTCGCGCCGCGCACGACGGGTGGCATCGGCGAGGTTCGGCTCGGATCAAACCAACGATCTATCGTCCTTAGTTCGGGCGTGCTCCGACTCGCCAGACCGAGAGCGACTTCGGTGCCGCTAGCTCATCCGAGAAATCTCCATTCGCTCGTACGCGGGCTCACGGTGGCCGTGGGCTCTTCGCGCAGATGACCATGTTCTCACTCTCAAGTTCAAAACCCGGAGGGCTTTCTCTAACCGCGCACCCCTAAGCCTATTTCGCCAAGGCTATCAATGTGCGCCGCCTCTCTCGATTCCCTTTCGGTTCATTTGAGGGATTCACCGCCTCATCAAGCTAAGCGTGGTACTGAAGGCCCCAAAGGTACCACCTCGATTCGCGGTCTAAGAATGGTGCGAACAAAGCGCAAGAGGTGTAGCTACGCTGCGTTAGCCCTACCGGGACCGGAATTGAGGTGGGCCCTCCGGGGCTTTGAAACGACCGTAGCTCTCGGGTTGCAAGCGAGAGGACCGCCCAATCATTCCCGAGCGTAAAGGGACGTTTTCAACGGCAGGGTTGGGATGTCGCACTGATTTCGCGGTCGAAAACTCAAAGCAAAGAAATCGACGATTCACAAAACAATCGATTATCAATTGACAAATACATATAACTCGGTTTACGATGCTTCGAGGAAGAAGATTGGTCTACGGCCCTTGGTTGAAAGAATCGTGATACCGGGACGATTTTCGCGCCGATTTAATCGCGTTCGCCGTAACTATGCCCTTTCCTCTTGAAATCAAGAGGGTAGAGTATCGAACTGGAGTGGAAAGAAGCCAACCATATGACGAGCGCTATGACTCGGCCAATCGTGACCATGCTGTTATCAGTAGGATTCTTAGGCAGCGCGCTTGCACAAATGCCTGAACGACAGACGCCGGTTGCGAAGAGTCCGAAGCAGTTGGCGCCCATTGAAATGACGGGCTACTGGGTCGGCAACATCACAGCCGACTGGCGATTCAGGATGCTCCCTGGGCCCAAAGGGGACTATGAGGGCATTCCGCTCAATGCTCAAGGTAAAAAACTTGCGGATTCATGGGACCCCGCGGCCGACGAACGTGCAGGCGAGCAATGCAAAGCGTATGGTGCAGCCGGGATCATGCGCCTACCAACGCGGCTGCATATCGCCTGGGAAGGCGACAACGTCTTGAAACTGGATACCGACTATGGAAGTCAAACGCGCAGATTCGTTTTTGGGGCTCACCCCGAAAGATCATCCGGGGCTCCTAGCTGGCAAGGACAATCATTCGCATCCTGGGACCTCGTTGGTGGACCAGGAAGTGTATCGGTACCTGGAGGCGGACTTAAAGTGGTCACCACGAACATGAAGCCGGGCTACCTAAGACGGAATGGGCCCCCGTATAGCGGGAATGCAGTGATGACCGAATTTTACGACATCACTCGCGAAGCAAACGGTGTCCAATATCTAGTTGTCACTGAAATTTTGGCAGATCCTGCGTATCTCGATAGAACGATGATGGCAAGCGCGCAGTTCAAAAGGCAAGCGGATGCAGCAGGCTGGAATCCAACTCCGTGCACAGTCCCGTGAGTGTTGTTGCCTTACAGTCAGGAGATCTCAAATTGAAAACTGCCTTTTGGACCGAACGAAGGACTCGCGTTTTGCTGCTTCTGGTGTGCAACTCGTGGGCGTCGAGATTGGTAATAGCCCAGGTCGATCTCTCTGGTAATTGGCAATCCAGACAAATTGAAGACCTTTATTATCGGGGCCAGCCTGGAGCGCGGCCGGCCAGTCGTTGGGTGTTCCCTATAACGCGGCAGGTAAATTGAAGGTCCAGTCGTGGGATCCGGCGATGATAGGCGCTCCGGAGCGGATGTGCATGATCTACGGACCGGAGCTTATTTTTTCCGAACCGAACGCGATCGCGCAGATCACCAAAGATGTCGATCCGTTTTCCAATAAGATCGTCGATTGGCGGGTCCGTCACAATTTTCAAAGCAGTGAACAGACGTACTGGATGGATGGCCGTCCGCATCCGGATCAATACTCGCCTCACACCTTCCAGGGATATTCGACCGCCGAATGGGAAGGGAACAGCCTGACGGTTACGACTACGCACCTTAAGGAAGCGCAGATAATCCGGAACGGTACGGACCGGAGTGATCAAGCCACAATCGTTGAGCATTGGATTCGGCATGGCCATTATCTGACGGATCTTATCGTGGTTTACGATCCGGTTTGGCTCGCGGAACCCTATGTTAAAAGCTGGACGTTCATGCAGAATCCTGAAGCACACATGATGGGTTACACATGTCGAGCTCAAGACGAGGTTGCAGAGTGGAAACCTGGAATGGTGCTGAGCTTTCTGCCTGGTAAGAATCCATTCCTTGATGAAACAGCAGCGAAGCTTGGCGTTCCAGTCGAGGCTTTGAGCGGCGGGGCGGAGACAATCTATCCAGAATATATGATCAAGTTGCAGAAACTACCACCGCCAGTCAAGCAGCCCAAAAAGTAAGCAGGGGTAATTCTTCATGACGAATCCTTATGGCTTCCCAAAAAGCAAGGCAGTCCTATCTGACTTGGACGATCGGCAGCTTGTTTGCGTTGTTAGCCTTAGCGCTCTTGCCGGCCGGCGCACAAGATTTCCAACCCCACTTTGTTCATGGAGATCCCAAGCTCTCGTATCGAAAGGTGCGAGGAAACGTGTTTATGTTGGTCGGAGCCGGACCAAACATAACCGTACAGGCGAGCGGCGAATCTGTGGCGATCGTCAACACCGGCACGCGCGCGGCGAGCACCAGTGTGATTGCTGCAGTCAAGCAAATATCTCCTCATGCGATACGGTGGGTGATTCGACACAAACTCGCGGGAAGAAAATACGGGTGGAAATTCGACTTTGTCGGCGGCCGGAGAACCGAACACTGATTTTCGGGGACAGGCGGCGATCGCTCGCCAGGAATCTCGAAGAGGCGCCCATTATCTCGCAGGAGAACGCTATGCTCCGGATGAGCGGGGGGCTAGGCGACGACAAGCCGCGCCCAGATGGGATACCCTTTGAGACGTTCCGGACGAGCACCAAGCTTTATAACGGGGAAGGCATCCAAATATTTCACGTTGCGGCCGCTATCACTGATGGTGACGCATTCGTATTCTTTCGGAGTTCTGACGTGATTAGTGCAGGTGACCTTTTTTCGACGGTTCACTATCCGCACATTGACCTCAACCGAGGTGGCAGTATCAACGGCGTTATAGACGGCCTGACGCAAATAATTGAGCTCTGTATCTTCAAAGGACAGTCCCAAATGGGAACGTACGTAATTCCGGGCGAAGGACGTATCGGCGACCAGTCGGACGTAACCGAGTATCGGGATATGCTCGCCATCATCCGTGATCGCGTCCAGAACGCAATAAACGAAGGAAAGAACCTCGCCCAGGTGAAGGACGCCAAGCTTGCGTTTGAATATGATCCGCGCTACGGGCCTTCTAATGAATTTATTGAGACCGTTTACAAGAGTCTAACGAAAAAGGCTAAACGGTAAGTAGGCCCAGTCCGCTAGTGGCTTGTGCGCTTTCGGTCGACGACAACGCAAGCAAATAACGGCGTCACCTACATCTACCTGGCGTTGATGTCTTCCGGGGCGCATTTGGTTTTTAGCATAGGCAACCAGATTCAAGGCAGCGCAGGGGATGCCGCGTCCATGACCTCTAAAACGGAGTCGAGAAGTTGCCGGCCCCCGCACTCAATCTGCGCAGGCGTGACATGTTGCCGCCAAATTCGCGACTCATTCTGACCTGCCTCGATTTTCTCAGCCATTCGTGACTGAGGATTTCAGTTGCTTTTGGCGGCGTTCGTGACATCAGCGCCACTCACCAACTAGGACTGAATGACACCATTCCAAAACTAGCGGATTTTATATTGACAAATCGATTTTTCAATGTGTAAGCGATCATCTTATAAAGAATCGATTGACATGAAATAAGATGATCGGTATAATCAGTGCCGACGTTCGATCCAATTAACGATCTTCTATGGGGGCGAGAGGTTATGAGTATAGGAAGAAGGACTGCCGTAGTCGCTGTGCTAGGCCTGCTGATGTTCGGACATATGTATGGACAAGGACCCACTGCAACTATTTCCGGGACCGTAACCGACACGACCGGAGCTGCGGTACCAGGGGCCAAGATAGATATCAAAAACGTTGGAACCGGACTGACGCAGCATGTAACCACTGATGCTCAGGGCAGGTTTACTGTGCCCAATTTGGCAATTAGCGATTACGAGGTGGATGCGACGCAGGCCGGATTTCAAACCGTCGTTCGCAAAGGCATAACCCTGAGCGTGGGTGCCGACGTGGTTGTCGATTTTTCACTGCAGGTGGGGCAACAGCAGCAAACCATCACGGTAGAGGGTCAGGTTTCCCAGGTGGAGACGACTTCGGCTGCTGTCGCCAGCCTAATTGAGCCGACCCAGATGAGGGAGCTTCCGCTGAATGGCCGGAATTTCGAGCAACTCCTAACTCTTGCCCCAGGCGTACAGCAGGTGGCGGCGGGGTCTACGTTTTACGGCGGTGGCCAGAATTACTCCGTTGCGGGAAGTCGGCCCGAGGGTCAGGCGTTCCTAATCGACAATACTGATATTGCGAATTTCTGGAATCATAGTGCGGGCGCTGCGGCACTCGGCAGTTCACTGGGGATTGAGGCGATCGCAGAATTTCAGGTATTGACAAATACTTTCAGCGCACAATTTGGCGGCAACGGTCCATCGTCAATGCTGTTACGAAATCAGGCACAAATGCCGTGCACGGCTCCGCTTATGAGTTCATCCGCAACAGCGCTTTGGAAGCGCGTAACTTTTTCGACGGTGCGCACGTTCCTTCGTTCCGCCGAAACCAATTCGGAGGGAGCCTGGGGGGGCCAATCAAAAAGGACAAGGTGTTCTTTTTTGTGAACTATGAAGGGCTGCAGCAAGCGCGGGGCGTAACGGAGCCGGCTACTGTGCCAGACACAAACGCAAGACAGGGTCTGGTGCCGTGCGCGCTGGCCCCAACTCCCGCCTGCTCTGGCGGCCTCGCAAACGTTGGCGTAAGCCCGGCAATCGCGTCCGTCCTGAGTGTCTATCCAGCCACGAATGCAGTGAATCTTACTACGGGCACCGCGACCGTCAATGAGATTGGGAACCAACTCGGGCACGAAAATTATCTGGTCGCGCGCGGGGACTTTCTGATTTCCGACAAGGACTCTTTATTCGTTCGCTACGTGCTTGATCGGGCGGGGTTCACGAATCCCTACAACAGTTCCGCGGCGCAAGTTCCCTTGTCGCCGCAGCAAGACACGAGCAGTCACAACGATGCCACGATCGAAGAGAAATGCATTATTTCATCCAACTTAGTCAACCTGATGAGGGCCAGTCTCATGCGGCCCATCGACACCGGAACCACCTCAGGATCCACCCCGGCATTACAGTTTTATCAGCCTGGTGTGCAGAATGGGGCGATTACTGTTACCGGCCTTTCGACGATCGGAGCAAATACCAATCTTCCATCTTTCCTGTACCCGACCCATTATCAGCTTGCCGACTATGCCTACTTAACTCACGGTAGCCATAACTTAAAGTTCGGCTTTTCGGCCGAAAGGGTTGATCAGGATTCGGCCGGGCCACTCGATAATGGGGGAGCTTGGACGTTTAACGGCCTTGTGCAGTTGTTACAGGGCAAGGCGTCGCTTTTCGCGGGTCCCCTGGCGGGCAGTCAGGACAATACGAGGGACTTTCGAGAACTCTGGCCGACTCCGTACATTCAAGATGAGTGGCGAGCCACCTCGAAGTTGGTCATCAATTTAGGGCTCCGTGTATGAATGGGGCGCGAACCCCGAAGGTGAGCGGCACCCGCTGTATACGATTACGAACGCCCTCACAAGCACCGGCGTGACGCTCGTGGAACATCCCTTCGCCTCTAATCCGAACACCAAAAATTGGAACCCACGCGTGGGATTCGCGTACGACGCATTCGCTGACCACAAGACCTCCATCCGCGGCGGATTCGGCATCTTCCACGATCACCTAACTGCCCGATCCTACGCGCATGGCTTCTGGCTCATCACTCCTTACGTCCTTGGTCTAAATGCGACTCCCTCATTTCCTGCGGTAAATGGCGCAGCCGCAGGTGCTTTGAGCACGGTCGTCGGGATCGACTATAACACAACGAACACGCCCTACATGATGCAGTACAACATGAATATCCAGCGAGACATCGGCAGCGGCTCGATCCTGACTTTGGCATACGTCGGGTCGCGCGGTGTCCACTTCAATTCCAACATTGAGCGAAATCCATTTCCGATAGCTGACATCAATGGCGTGTGGACGGTAACTGGTAGCCAGCGGCTCAATCCGAGCCCTGCTTTTTCAAGCCTGGCGACGGGCAAGACGATCGGAAGTTCAAGATATAACGCCTTTCAGGCGAGTGTGAACCATCGACTCTCGGCCCACTGGCAGACCGAGATCGCGTATACCCTCTCCAAGTCGATGGACGATGCTTCGGGCAGTTTCGGGCTCGAGGGCAGTTCCATAGTCATGAATCCGTTCGATATGAACCAGGATTACGCAAAGTCTATCTTCGACCATACCCAAGCCCTCAGAGTGAGCGGAGTGTATACTGTTCCCTTCCATGCGAACAAATTCGTGGAGGGATGGCAGCTCAGTGGAATTTTGAGTGCCGTTTCGGGCCCCCCCTTCAGCGCCCTCGTGGGCATCGATGAGGCGGGATTAGCACAATCTGGAGGTGGTTCTCAGCGTCCGAATCTAGTCCCCGGTGCCAGCGAAAACCCGATTGAAGGCAACCCACTCCAATGGTTTAATCCTGCGTCTTTTTCGTTGCCCGCCAAGGGGACCTTGGGTAACCTTGGCCGCGATACCTTGATTGGGCCTGGGTTGTTCAATTTGGACTTTGCCGTAATGAAAGATACTCGGATTCGCAAAAGTTCTGAGACATTTGATGTGCAATTCCGAGCCGAAGTCTTCAATATCACGAATCACCCAAATTTCGCTCTTCCCGTTGCGGGCGTCTTCGCCGGGAATGGACGATTTCCCCGACCGCCGGACTCATCAGGACCACTGTAATTCCAGGCGATAGTTCCTCGGCAAATCCAATTTGGGTCGTAGTTCATCTTTTAGGTATCGAGGCGCAATGACGATGCGGGAAGGTCGCCTAAAATTGATCGAGCTGTATGCGTGGTCCATAGCTGAAAAGGATAGGGAGCATTGGGATGCATACAGTGACGAACAGGTCGTTTGCTATCGGAGTGCTAGCCACGGCTGTCCTTGTACTACTGGGGTCCACGGGCCCAACGCAGCAGGCCAATGCTCAACAGAACCAGAAGCCCGCTGATAGTGATTTGCACGCAACCCACGTTCCAGGGAACGTGCACGTGATCATCGGCGACGGAGGAAACGTAACCGTACAAGTCGGCGATCAAGGAGTAGTCGTGGTCGACACCGGCCTCACGGCGCTGGCGCCGAAATTACTTGATCAGATTCGTAAGTTGAGCACCAAGCCAATTCGCTTCATCGTGGACACCAATATCGACGCGGATCACATCGGCGGAAACGAGTTACTCTCTCAGTCAGGTCATTCCGAAATCGGAGGTAATGATTTCGCAGGAGGGCGTCCGCAGCCCGCGTCGGTTATTGCCCATTTAAACGTTCTCAGCGCCTGAGCATGCCGTCCCCCGGGCAGGCCGGCTTCGTCCCCGCATTCCTGGCCAGAAGACACCTATGACGGTGAATCGAAGGAGCTGTTTTTAAACGATGACTCGATAGATATAATCCACCTCCCGGCCGCTCATACGGATGGCGACAGCATCGTCTATTTTCGAAGGGCGGATGTGGTGAGCACGGGAGATATCTTTAGCACTGTGAGTTATCCGAAGATTGATATTCAAGGCGGTGGATCGTTCGAAGGAATCATTGACGGGCTCAACCAGATTCTAAAAATCGCCATCCCAGGAAATATGAGGAGGATGGCACATTGATTGTCCCTGGTCACTAATGCCTGTGTGACGAGTCAGAAGTCGTCGAGTACCGTGATATGCTCACGATAATCCGAGACCGAATGCAAAGTTTGATCAAAAAAGGTATGACGGCCGAGCAAGTTCAGGCGGCCAAGCCTTCGATGGATTTCGATCGACGCTATTCCGTGCCTAGCTATACAACTGAGATGCTTTTAGAGGCTGCCTACAAAAGTTTGACGCGCAAGAAGCGAAGCGTCATCGGGGAGTTGGCAGACGGAGTCGCGAGATGCCGGTCGCGGTCGCCGAACCCAAGAAAGACGGGGATCAAGTGAATGGGAAATCTACTAAGAGCGGCGATTTGCTGTGTGACACTGATAACGTCCGGCACAACGTTTTTGTTCGCACAAACGGACTTATCTGGTGATTGGGCTCCGAGATTGCATGAGGACGCGCCCGAACGCGGTCCTGGGCCGCCTCTTGGCGACTACCTGGGGTTGCCAGTGAATGATGCGGCGCGACTATTTGCCGACAGTTGGGACGCTTCTCGACTCACCTTAAAAGAGCATCAATGTATGCCGCATATCTCTCCCTATGTTCATCGCGATCCGTTTGCGATGCGCATTTGGGAGCAGAAAAATCCGGATACACAAGAGGTTATCGCTATCAAGATCTACCATTCTTACGGGGAGACCAATCGAACGATTTGGATGGATGGCCGGGCGCACCCACCAGAATATGCGAGGCACACGTTCCTCGGCTTCTCCACTGGGAAGTGGGACGGCCACATATTAACGATCAACACGACTCATATTAAACAAGGGTGGGTCAGGCGAAATGGTCTGCCGGAGAGCGATATGGCTACCTCTAGCGAGCATATTATCCGGCACGGAACCACCTTAACGCACGTCGTGATTGTCACGGATCCGATTTATCTGACGGAGCCCTTGATCAAGAGTCAGGATTTCGAATTGGACTTGCACTGGGACGGCGTCTGGACCTTCCCCTGCGAATACGCAGATGAAGTGAACGCTCGAGGAGATTCCTACGTTCCCCATCACCTTCCTGGTGAAAATCAAATGATTACGGAATTCGCCAAGAAATACAATTTACCCGAACAGACGACGCGCGGGGGGGGCGGAAACCATGTATCCCGAATATCAGATGAAACTGAAGGCTCAGTCTAGTACGGCTAAAAAATAGCGCTGTCGCGGACGCTCAACGTCGGGTGCCTTCTCAAGCGCATCGTGCAATTAATTTAGGGTCGTGACGTGCGATGGGAGAGGAGTACGAAATCGACGTGGGAATCAGTTCATTTTTGACCTCTGGCTGACGCACCCCGAGAAACATTCGCGAAGACTACGGCCTGAATGCGCGCGTTCTAGTCGTTTTTGTGGTGTAGTTTTCCAAAAGATAAGTCCAAGCGCGCGGGATTTTCCCGCACGTACCGCGCTTCTCTTTGTATAGTCTTTCGCTGGCTGCGCTGCTCCGAGCGCGAGTGAAGCGTGCTTCTTTTCAGAGAAGTCATAATGACCCCTTAGAGCATCTGCAACAGATAGTTGCAGATGCCGTCCATTTGCTCGGGATCGAACTTGTAGGCGGGCATCTTGCTGCCTTTGGACAAGTTCAATGTCCCAGAAACCATTTGAAAGTTCCTGTTAGGAGACGAGATTGTTGTAAGCCGTCGAGATCGGCTTTTTACGCGTCCGGTAAATGGATCTGCACACTCGCTCTCTGCTCCACGATGGGATTGGCGAACTGAAGAACAACAGCCTTATGGGCTGGGTGGTCGAAGTACAAGTGCCATGCAGATTCGTCGATAAAATGCGCGACAATGCCGTAGTCAAAGCCTGGATTCCGCGTTTGAAGATGGATATCAGGACCGCATTGTAGATATTTCAGCTCCGGGATAACGTCGGGTAAGCGAGCCATCTCTCTGCTGAGCGCGTCAACCTGATCGCTGGAAATTCCCTCCTTCCAGCGAAACAACACAATGTGCAGAATCATTGTAGACCCGCGCTTCCGACTTCCCTCAGGCTCCCCCATCCCATTTTCATTGTTCTGAGACGAGCTCTCGATAGATCGCTTCAATGAACATACTGGTGGTCCATGGCCCATCCTCCGACCCGTACCGTCCATCGTAGTCGAGAGTCGGCTGGACGTCGCGAATCTGAGTGAGCGATTTCCCCTGTTTTATCAGATCGCGCATCCGATCGCGGACGATTACTAGCATGTCCCTATACTCGACGACGTCCGCTTCGTCACAAATCCGTCCATGGCCGGGAATGATGTACGTGCCGCCTTCCTCCGCTGCCTTAGGTATCGCAAGATCCAGAATGTGGTCCAGCGCATCTATGATTCCCTTAATGCTGCCGCCATTTTCTCTCTCTACGACCGGATAGCTGATGGTCGAAAATATGTCACCCGTGCTGATTACATCAGAGCGACGGAAAAATACGATGCTGTCCCCATCGGTGTGCGCATTCGGTTCGTGGAACACTTGAATGGCCTCACCGCTGAAAAATTCCAGCACCGGGCTGAGGAAAACTTCCGTCGGCCACGCTGCAAATGGTAACGGCTGACGTTTGCCAGTCGATTGGCCCATCCTCTTGAGGACATTATCGTGGGCGATGATCGCAGCCGTTTTGAGGGCGTCGTCGCCAATGACAGCGGAGCCAGTCCCATTAAATCCACTTATAGATTTTCCCGCCTTGGCAAGTTCTATGTTTCCGCCGGTGTGGTCCACATCGAAGTGAGTGTTGACGATATAGCGAATTGGTATATCCGAAATCGAATGGATGGCCGCGAGAACTTTCTGGCTCATAGGAGCCAGGCCGGTGTCGACGACCAACAAAGAATCGTCCCCGACCTGCACAGAGATATTCCCACCTGCGCCGGCGATCATGTACACATTTCCCTGGACGTGGAACGTTTCCACCCCGTTCGACTCTGAAATGCGCCTGACTCCATCGTAACGACGCTGGGCTTGTGCACAATGAGGAGCAACTCCGAGGAGCAAGAGACTTGCGTAGCGCGCGGCACGGGTCAGCGGCTTGTTTCTCATCGCTCTGCTGCCCTCATCTACTTGGAAACCTTTGAGGCAGATAGCGCCTTTAGGTGCGACGCGTACTCGGGTACATTGTGTCCGCACCGCCCAACATCGATTCGAACGGAATTCCATATCGCTCGGCCGCGTGGTGGAGCGAAGCGTTGTTGCCCGGTAAATAGTGCGGGACGTAGTCTCTGCCCTTGTTTGTCTCCAACTCAACGGTCGGTCGGCAAGAATATCCTCCAAGCTGCTGCACGGGATCCCGCACGTAATCTCTGCTTCGGATGAGTGGCTCAGTAAGATACAGAGGATCCTGAACGATTACCACGACGGTTAAGAACTCACCGTGCCGAATATAGTGTTCGACCAGAAGTGGCCTTGTCACTCCGGGGAACGCCATTTCTTTCGATTTGCGCCATCTTCAGATGCGTAGTCGTGACTGTGAGGACGTTTCCCTCCCATTTCCCAGTGGAGAAGCCCTGCCAGGTATGCGGTTCAAATTGAGAGGGCGCCGCTCGGCCATCCATCCAAAATGTCCTCTCCTGGTTGAGAAAAGACACGCGGGTGTGCCACGCGATCACATCTTGAGTGGTCTCATCCACTTCCTTCCAAATTCGCATGTTGCCAATATAGGTCTCAAAATCAGCAGCGAAAGGAATACACTGCCGCTCCAAGAGTGAATACACTGAGGGGTTCCAGCTTTCCGCCTTCATGCGAGCCGCCGCATTGATGGGGAGACCTTGGTATTCCCCTATATCGGGTCCAGTGCCTCGCCAAGGCTGGTCTTCGTGAATCTTGCCACCCCACTCACCCGCCAGATCCATCTGGGCGAAAACAGAGCCCCAAGGCATTACAGTCATTAGCGCGAGGAGAATGGTCTTCGGCACACGTCCTATAGTCATAATTCACACGCGTTGTGATTTTGAGATCTTCATCATAAAGAGATCAAGCAGAGCCTTACAGGGATCGATTATATGGAAATGGATCGATCCGTGTCAACCCCAAAATCATGTTTTCTAGCTAAGGATCGATCATCTTATGTAAGATCGATTTTATTCTTGACATGTTCGGTAATCGCCTTTATTCTTGGTCAGCGTGCAAGTTCCAAGCAGATAGGTCAAACGATGCGCTTAAGAATTCAAACCGTATTGAGCGGTCTCTTCCTAGGAGTTTTGTGGGCTCCGAGCGTCGTCCAAGCTCAGAATCCGCCTCAGGAAACTAAAACCCCCAGAGCCGAGGCCCCTTTCGATCCCACGGGCTATTGGGTATCCATCGTCACCGAAGATTGGCGTTTCCGCATGGTGACCCCAGCCAAAGGGGACTATGCAAGCGTCCCACTGAACGCTGAAGGTAAAAGAATCGCAGGCACTTGGGACCCAGGCAAGGATGAGGCGAGTGGCGAGCAATGCAGAAGCTACGGAGCGCCGGCCCTTATGCGAATTCCGGGACGGATTCATGTTAGTTGGCAGGACGATCAAACTCTCAAAATCGAAACCGACGCGGGCACACAAACTCGGATTTTCAATTTCAGCGCGCCTAAAAATCAGCCTGGGGGTTGGCAAGGAATCTCTACGGCTTCCTGGGACTTGCTCCCTCAAGAACGCGGAGGACGTGGTTCACAGGAACGCCATGGTTCCCTGCGCGTAGTCACTTCTGGAATTCGCGCGGGTTATTTGAGGAAGAACGGCGTTCCCTACAGCGCTAACGCGAAGTTAACTGAGTTTTACGATCGAGTCGAGGAATCTAACGGCGACTCATGGCTCATCATTCAGACAATTGTTGAGGATCCGGCCTATCTTAATCAGAAGTTCATCACGAGCACCAATTTCAAGAAACAAGCGGACGCGTCGGGCTGGGATCCGACGCCTTGTACGGCCCGCTAATCTGAGGCCCGGCCCTTACTCCGGATGAGCTTAAGTGGTTTGCGCGAGCCGTCCTGAAAATCCATCCGCCTTCCGCGATAGGAATGACGCAAAGTGCGGAAAGATTGAGGAGTACCGTATCAGTTGATTGAGCAACTGGGAATCGAAAAATGCCGAAGATAGTGATTTTGCTCCTACTGACTTTACCGCTTACGTCTGTCATGGTTGGGCAGACCGCGAGTATGAGGACTACAGGGCTCAGAGACAACCTCTACGTAATCGACAACGTTGGTCCCCCACTTGAAGGCCTACGCAGCTTTGGAGGCGACGTCACCGTGTATGTCACGAATGACGGCGTTCTCCTGGTCGATTGTAAGTTCGACAAGAACCACGATGACGTAATGGCCATGGTGAAAGCAGTGACGAACAAGCCAGTCAAGTACCTGGTTCTTACGCACAATCACGGCGACCATGCAGAAGGTGCGGAAAAAATGGAAGCGTCCGGTGCGACGGTAATTATCTCCGCCGAAGACCGGGAGAACATGTCGCGGCAACGCAATCAGAAATGGCTGCCCAAGTTGACCTATACGCATTTCGCCCAGATTTTCCTGGGCGAAAGGGAGATTCAGCTGCGCGAGTTGCGCGGCCACACGAGGGGAGACACGATAGTGTACTTTCCGGCGGAGCACATCGTTTCTCTTGGTGACCTTATCACTTCGTTGCCGGAAATCCCGTGGATGGTTAATTATGGCGACGGAGGGAGCTGGATAGATTGGGAGAAGGCCATGAATGAAGTGCTGGCGTTGGATTTCGAGTACGCAATCCCGGGTCACGGTCCGTATATTTCTAAGCAGGGCCTTGTCGATCTAAAGGACAAGTATGTAAGACTTCGCGAGCGTGTTCGGGAACTCGTGCGGGAGGGCAAGAGTGAGACCGAAATCAAAGACCTTCTTAGGACAGAATTCCAATGGGGACTTCCAGCATCCAACACGTTGCCCGGCATGATTCAGGAGATGCGTTAGCGGCTCGTTGAGAGCGCATCCGAAGGTCTGTCTGGGACGAAGGCTGGCGCACAGACGCGAGTCAGTTGGCAGCGTAAAGTGCACATTTAGCTCGATCTGGATGAAGCGTTGGGTGTACGAAACGATCGGCTTCTTAATCGGCTAGGCGCGAATCAAAATCGTGACCGGAGTCAAATATCGCTTCGACGAAGTTTAGTCGCTGCGGATCATAGTGGCACACGTAGTTTTGCGTTCAGGGCGGGTCCCGCAAGGAATAGCCCCATTGACGCAAGTTCGTTGATTATCGTGTCCACTGCTCCAACACGTCAGGCCCAGAGTCCGTTTTGGACCCTTCGCGCCGGATGGTTGAATGCGCCATTTTAATGGCTTCCACCGATTTTTACAAGAGGAATCGATCCAAGCTGCCCATAGACTTCGTTGCTAGATTTTTGATCAGATTCGTGCGTTAATGGGAATTATGAACACAGTGGCTCATAGTCCGTTTGAGTTCGTGCCAAAATCAACTACAGAACGGCCTAAAAGAGCGCGTCCACGCCGAACTCGAATGCTTGATGTCTTCGAGCGGCTCCAGTCCGAAATCCTCACCTGCGGTCTGCTTCCGGGCACGCGGCTGCGGTTGAAAGACATTCGTCAACGCTACTCTTGTGGATTGAGTCCGTTGCGCGAAGCCTTAATGCGCCTTGTTGCGGATGGCCTCGTGATTCTGGAGGATCGGAGAGGTTTCCGTGTGGCGCCAGTGTCGCATGAGGAAATGGTGGATCTGACAAATACTCGTTGCGAGTTGGAAGCTATCGCTATGCGGAAGGCGATCGAGCGAGGTGATGATCGATGGGAGGCGAATCTACTCGCGCGCTTTCACGAACTTTCCAAGCGCCCGATGCTAATCGGAGACAACACCCTAGACCCAGAGTGGGAAGTCCGCCACCAAGCTTTCCACACAGCTTTGCGCGAGGCTTGTGGGTCGCCTTGGCTGATGTGTTTTTGCGGCACGCTTTTCGAACGCGCGGCGCGATATAGGCGTCTTTCCGTTCGTACCGGTGCAACCCGGGATGTAGCAAGCGAACACGAGGCGATCCTCCGTGCGGCGATCGCAAGAGATGCGACGACGGCCGAAAGTCTCATGCGAAAGCACTTGACACATACCACCGATCTCATTTACCAAGAACCGGGCATCACGGCGGAAGCGGCCCAGGTGAGCTAACTTGCGGTAGGGCGTGGTCTGTGGCGAATCAGATGCCCATGACTCGAAGACGGGGATTCACGAGCAGGGACGCTTCCGTCGCATTTTGAACTTCATCCACTGAGACCCCGGGTGCGATCTCGTCAAGGATAATCGCTTCAGGTGTGATGCGCATAACCCCAAGCTCTGTGATGATGGTGTCCACGACCCCCACGCCAGTCAGAGGCAGAGTGCACTTTCGGAGGATTTTCGAGGCGCCACTCTTTGTGCTGTGTTCCATCACGACAATGACTCGTTGTGCGCCAGAGACTAGGTCCATCGCACCGCCCATACCCTTCACAACCTTTCCGGGAACCATCCAGTTTGCTAAGTCGCCCTTCTCATCAACCTCCATAGCTCCCAGAATACTCAGATCGATGTGGCCTCCCCTTATCATCGCGAAGGAGTCGACGCTCGAGAAATAGGCGCAACCGGCGACTTCCGTAACAGTCTCTTTGCCGGCGTTGATCAGATCACTGTCCTCGTCGCCATCCGCCGGATACTCGCCGACACCAAGCATTCCATTTTCCGATTGCAAAACAACATTCACGAAGGGCGGGACGTAGTTTGCCACCAAAGTGGGCATGCCTATGCCTAAGTTCACATAAAACCCGTCGCGCAGTTCCCGCACAGCGCGCTTCACAATTCGATCACGCTTGTCGGTGTACCTGCTCAAGCCAAGCTCGTCGGCAGCCATCGGTTTCATGTGTCTCCGCTTTAAGGTGCCGCGCGTAGTGTGCGCCGCTCGATACGCTTCTCGTACTTTTCGCCTTTGACAACGCGGTTCACATACACGCCAGCCGTCACCACATGATCAGGATCAATCTTGCCGGGCTCAACGATTTCTTCCACCTCGGCAATCGTTATTCTGGCAGCCGTCGCCATCATGGGATTAAAATTACGAGCTGTCTTGCGGTAAACGAGGTTGCCCATTCTATCGGCCTTCCACGCCTTGATCAAGGCGAAATCTGCCGTCAAAGCGCGTTCGAGTAGGTAAGTTCGACCATCAAAGTCGCGTATCTCTTTCCCCTCTGCCACTTCTGTGCCGACACCTGCAGGAGTGTAGAAGGCAGGAATACCAGCCCCGCCAGCACGAATTCGCTCCGCGAGGGTACCCTGAGGCACAAAGGTCATGTCAAGGCTCCCTGCGATCACTTTGGCCTCAAGTAGCTTGTTCTCTCCCACGTAGCTGCCGACGTGAGATTCGATCATTCCGGCTTCGAGTAGCACTCCCATTCCAAAGCCGTCGACGCCCATATTATTGCTGATCGTGCGCAATCGCCTCACACCAAGTTGCGCTAGCGCCGCAATTAGATTTTCTGGGATACCACAAAGTCCAAAACCCCCGAGCATCACCGTCGCACCATCGAAAATGTCCGCCACCGCTTCAGCGGCGGTCGCCACTTCTTTATTCATGCGTCTCCTGAAGGTTTAGGCCCGCTCAATGATCATCGAGATTCCCATTCCGCCGCCAACGCAAAGAGTCGCGAGCCCCAGCTCGATATCCCGCTTCTGCATTTCAAAAAGTAGCGTAACGAGGATTCGTGCGCCAGATGCTCCAATCGGGTGTCCGAGGGCGATGGCTCCCCCATTCACATTGACCCTGTCGTCTGGGAAATGAAGATCTCGCGCGACCGCCAGACTTTGAGCAGCAAATGCCTCATTCGCCTCGATTAGGCCAATATCACTCATCGCAACTCGCGCTTTCGCGAGGGCCTTCTCGGTTGCGGGTATGGGCCCCAAGCCCATCAGCGACGGCTCAACGCCGGCGGACGCGCAGCTGCGGACAGAGCCGATTGGCTTGACGCCGAGATCCTTCGCACTTTGTCTACTCATCAACAGAAGCGCCGCGGCACCATCGTTAATGCCCGACGAATTGCCGGCAGTAACCGAGCCATCGATCTTAAAAGCAGGCTTGAGGCTCGCGAGACTCTCGATGGTTGTACCGGGCCGTGGGTGTTCATCGCGAACGATACGTTTAGAGACGCCCTTTCTCCCAGGCACATCTACCGGAACAATTTCGGCGGAGAAACGATCTGACTGAATCGCTGCCGCCGCCTTCGCCTGGCTCCAACACGCAAAACGATCTTGATCCAGGCGAGAGAGACGGTAGCGCTGAGCGATGTTTTCAGCCGTGACACCCATGTGAATGTTCTCAAATGCATCGGTAAGCCCGTCCGACAGGATTGTGTCGATAACCTCGGCGTGTCCCATACGAATTCCCTTGCGGATTCCGCTCATTACGTGAGGGGCTGCCGACATGCTCTCCACTCCACATGCCACGATAACCTCAGCATCCCGGCAATGGATCGCTTGAGCTCCCAGCCAAACGGCCTTCAGGCCAGATCCGCATACTTTGTTGATGCTGTATGCCGATGTTGATGCCGGCAAACCTGCTAGAATCGCGACTTGACGACCGAAGCCCTGGCCACTTCCCCCAGTTAGAACCGAACCGACGATTACTTCCTCGACTAGCCCTGGAGCGATGCCGCCTCGTCTGACCGCTTCGGCGACGACGATTTTTCCCAGGTCGAGGGAATTTATCTCGCCGAAACCTCCCATGAATGTCCCAATGGGAGTTCGACAGGCTGCGACAATTACACAGTCACGATCGTTCATAGCTTATAAATGGTGTCTCGAATACAAGCGTTAGAAATAGGTGCATTCAAGCCAATGGAACGATCGTAGAGACCGCAGATCCCCATGTCTACAAATGCGGAACTCTCGAGTCTTCAGGGCTGCCCGCGGGAGACGTTAGCGCCGCCATGCGGCGGGCTCCTGCGCCCACAGATGCAGGAGCCAAAAAGTGAGACCTGAGAAAACGCGCGATTGGACTAATCGAACGACCCACCCCACTTCCAGCCGTCCGAAGGACGAGTAATGTTGACCATGCGCATCCGATGGTCTTCCGGATTGCGCCCCGGGTTTCCGACAACGATGACATGATCACCAGGCTTCAGAGTGTCGCGCGTGACCCCCTGACGCCCTAGCTGCCCGCCAGCACCCCACTCTACCGCCCAGCGCTGCATAACGCCGTGCTCGTCCTCCGCTTCAACCTGTATAAATGAATGAGGGTTGCGGAAGAGGAACTGTACCAAATTCCCTTCGACCTTCACCGTTTTATCTTCGAAATAGGTTGCTGCGAATGAGTGATGAGCATACGCCGATCCAACGGCCATGAACGTCCCGATTAGCAGTAGCGAGGCCAGCTTCATGATGTTTCTCCTTTGAGTGTTTGTTTACCGCGACTTGAACGCCCCTCAGTCTTCTTGTATCGATGTCCCTGCTTATGAACAATGGCCGTATCGTGGGAAGAACGTTTATGGATAGCGGCAACCTCGACGATGCGTCTAATTTAGATCACAGGGCACTGGGCGCCAAACTGAGAAATTGCATTCCTCCTGTCGCCATAGCACGGATTTCGGGCGAAAGCCCCTTCAAGATAGAATCATACAAAGATCGGCTTTGTCAATAGGAATCGATTAGCTTTATAGTAGTCGATCTTGAATCATATCTTCGATTGTTGTAAAGTTGTGGTGCCTTCAATGTCTCTACTCGAGGCTGCAGTGCACATCAAACAGAAAGGGTTCACTCCCAATGAGATCTGGAACGAGATCGATTTTCCTGCCTTTAGTATTCGCAATAAGGGTGCTACCGCTCGTCGGACAATCCCAGGACAGCGCACCGCTCCTCAAGCTCAAGATTCAACAAAACCAGGAACAGAAGAACCTGGAGATCGTGATGAGTTTTTGGAAAGACATTTGGGAGGACCGAAAGGTTGCTTTGGCCCCTAAGTACATATCCGAGAACTACTTGGATCACAATCCGAATATGCAGAATGGGCGCGACTCATTCATGAAGGCGTTCGGCCGACCGCTCCCGGCTAACAGTTCACGGACCAGGGCCACTACCGTGATGACATTTACCAAAGACGACATGGTCATCCTTATTCAAGAACGGGAAGGGCCGGACCCCCGCGATCCATCTAAAACCTATAAGTGGAGCTGGTTGGAGATGTTCAGGATGGCAGACGGGCTGATCCAGGAGCATTGGGACTCGTCGGTCCGGCGGCCTTGAGCTTGACTGGCGAGCGTAGCTTGCTTCGGCCAGTATATAGGTTTGAGCGGTGCCCGAGTACAGCAGGGCATGCTTACGCAAGCTGTCTCATCTATCGGATCGATGAAGACTACACTAATCGAACAGAATGCTAAACCTCGATTGACAGGTACTTAATCTACATTTACAATCGTGCGTACGAAAAGGAAATCGTTTATGTCACATCGGGTCTGTCTTGCCGTTACCTCCCTACTCTTAAGCAGTGTCCTCCACGCACAAAGTGTCAACAGAGTTGCACTAGTCGGTGGCACACTCATCGACGGCTCGGGTGCGAAGACAATCCCTGATAGTGTTGTTCTGGTGAAGGGTGAACGTATAGAAGCGGTGGGTACCATTGATTCACTTCCGGTTCCATCGAACTACCGAGTCATCTCAACCGAAGGCATGACGGTACTTCCGGGACTATGGGACATGCATGGAAACCTAATGATGTCGGTCCATCCGAATGTAATGGGCTACGAACGCAAATACCTTTCGGAGATGGGTCTGGAAGATTCCATCATGCGTGCTAGCGCCGAGCAATACTTGATGGCGGGCGTCACGAGCGTCCGCGATCCGCTGGCACCCACGGACGCTAGTCTGAGAATTCGTGGGCAGATTGCCACTGGCGAAATCGCGGGTCCGACGTACTATACGTCAGGCGCGTATATTGAACACGCTCCGCGAGACTGGGCTTCAAAGTGGCGGATCACCATTTCGGGCGAGGCTGACGCAAGAGCTAAGATCAACGAGTTGGCCGATAAAAAAGTCGACCTCATCATGATGAATTGCGTCCCCGACATGCCGGTTGAGGATGCTCGATCGGCAGTAGCGACGGCTCATGCCCGTGGCTTGAAAGTAGCCGCGCATGGGCGTGCTGACGATGAGATTCGGAAGTGCCTTGCGGCAGACGTCGACGATTTCCAGCACATGGGCCCGGCGGGTGAATATCCCCCGGATCTGATCGAAGCGATCCGCCAACGGGTAAAAAAGAGGCCGCTTGGTTGGACAGTAACGGTGGGATACCTAGTCAACGAAGATTATCTCCACGACAACGCTGAGCTTCTTGATGACCCTTCCTGGAAACGCGGATTGCCGTCTGTGCTTGTGACTGATATTGAGCAGGCATACAAACCCTACAAACTCGCGCTTGCGCGGCAGCCGCGGCTCGATATGGCAGCGCTGAAGCACAAATTTCAGCAACTAAGGGATGCTGGTGTCGAGATGATGGTTGGAACGGACGGCGGAGCAAACGCTGTTGCGTCACACTCGCAGGGCGTATGGTTGGAGATGGACGCGTGGGTTAGAGAATTTGGTGTGCCGCCGATGGAGACGATTAGGCGAGCAACGTCTCTACCTGCGGAATACATGGGCGTCCAAAACAACTATGGAACGGTCAGCAAAGGTAAATTTGCGGACATGATCGTGGTCCACGGTGATCCATTGCGTCACATGGATGTTTTGCGCGACCCGGTAGCTGTCATCAGACACGGAAAGCAAGTTAAGTAGGTTGTGCAGGTAAAGAAGATGAGGCGTTCTGACGTGGCCTTACCCAGGGGACCACGAACCCGATTTGCATCCAGTAGATGACTTCCTGGCTGTGATCCGATAACAGCTATTGATCTTCGTTAAGCGACGCTTACGGCCACGGGATTGACGGAATTCTCGTTTTTTCCGGTTCGAAAAGGCAGATCATCTCGAGGGAGAGGATGCATTCTGAGAGGAACCATCAATGTTAATGCCGCGAACGGCTTTTGGATCTCTGAAGTTTCTAGCCAGCGCCGTTTTTGGGGCGACTCTTTTTTTGGGAGCGATAGGCCTCCGATCCCAAACTTTACCTCTTGTCATTGAGGGTGGAACACTCATCGACGGGCAAGGTGGTCCGCCTCTAAAAAATGCCGCGATTGTGATCCGCGGAAATCGAATCGTAAGCGTTGGAAGGATTGGACAGGTTGTCTATCCACCATCGGCGCGAGTGATCAAACAGGCTGGAAAGTTCATATTGCCTGGCTTAATCGACATAAGCGTTCACTTTCAGGGCTGGGATCCCCAAATGTTCCTGCACTACGGGGTCACGAGCGCATACGATACTCTGAGCCCCACCGATTGGATCGTCGCGCAGCGCGAGATGCTACGGCACGGAAAAATAAAAGGTCCAAGACTCTACGTTACGGCGACTGGTATAGGCGGACCGCGCGAGTTGAGCCGCCTCAATGGCACAGCAGAGCAAAACGGAACCATTGTTCATGTAACGAATGCTGCCGAGGCCAGAGCCGCCGTCAAGGCGCACGCAACTGCCGGCGTCGACATCATTCACGTAGAAGAATCCCTCACCCCTTCTTTGCTCAAAGCCGTAGTTGACGAGACACGGCGATACAAGTTACCGGTACTGGGGCATTCCCGCGATGTTCGTGATGCGGTTTCCTCCGGTTTAAGGTATGCGGAGCATACCGTTCCCATCGCCCATTCGGTGATCGCGGCCGAGGACTTAAGAGCTCTCGAACAATTCAACTGGACGGAGGTCGAATTCCCGGGTGCAGAAGCTGCTATGAACCCGTCGTTCTTCCCCCCGGTTTTACAGCTCATGGTGAAAGCGGGTGTTTTCATCAACCCGACTTTGGCGATGCAGTGGCAGACTGTGAATCCGCGAGCGCGGGAATGGGCGATGTTGGCCAAGCAGGCCGCAAACGAGCCGGGAGTCGAATTTGTGCCCGACGCTGTCCGCGGGAGATGGATGACCGCGTTTGAGGAGTCAAGCCCGGCTCCACAGGCATCTAAGGGACTCACGAGAGTGCAAGACTTTATCCGTGATTACGCTAAAAGTGGCGGAAAGCTTCTCGTCGGAACCGACTCCATCGGATCGGTTGGTTTGCAGGGGCTCGCGATTAGCCTGGAGATGCAAGCGTTGGTAGACGCGGGTGCCACGCCGATGCAGGCGATCGTAGCGGCGACTAAAAATGCCGCAGCCGTGGCGTATAAAGAACAGGAATTAGGAACGATCAGTCCGGGTAAGCTTGCGGACCTCGTGGTTGTCGACGGGGACCCACTCAAAGACATTGCTGCCGTCAGAAACGTGACCTTCCTAATGAAGAACGGCGAAGTGATGGACCGCACTTACGATCCGACGTTCAAGAATCCGATTCCCCGCACGACTCTGAATGGGCAGTTGAACGGGCCGCCAGATGGTCCTGAGATCACGGGCATTACTCCGGGCACGGTTGTGGCCGGGAGTTCCGGCGAATGCAAAGTTCGAGTAAGCGGCCACCGCTTCACCTCGGGCTCGGTTGTCAGATTTGCAGACGATGAACTGAAGACCCGTTTCATCAGCGAGTCCGAACTGGAAGCCGCAATCCCCAGCGAGCGCTTGCAGAATGTTGGCACCTATCGAGTCACGGTTGCGACTCCCGGTGCCGCCGCGTCAAACACGAGATATCTGATCGTCACGTTTAAGTACTAGCGCCGAGCGGAAGATGTAGTTCGTCGGCCGCCTGATCCACGGGCCGGAGGCCACCGATCGGATCCTCGTTTCTATTTCTTTGGTGTCTCTATCGAGAAGGACCTCCTTTAAGAATTTGCCGTCGATCGTGACGGACTGAACGTCATGATGTTTGCTGCCAGGTCAAACGCGCAGACGCTTCTCCCGATATTTCGGGCTTCTGGGAGCTACGCTATTGGAGTCGCAAAATTCCGAAGGCGCCGCTCACGCCGGCTGCCGCGAAATCCGATCGGCAGGCGCAGGCCGAAAAAGAGTTTCACGCGATCCGTTGGTGCAATCACGTGGGCGTGCCTTTCATGATGGACGACGGCGCTCCCATCGACATTCGGCAGAGCGCGAAGGAAATCGCGATCGCGTCGCAATCGAATTTGCCGGTGCGGCATATCTACATGGACGGCCGCCAGCATCCCTCGATCGATACATTCGACCCGACAACTCTGGGCAACTCCATCGGCCGTTGGAGTGGAGATGCGTTGGTGGTGGACACGATCGGCTTCAACAATGGCGGGCTGAACGCAATTCCGGCGGCGGCATGGGCAACGACAATTCGCATTTAATCGAACAATACAAGCTTTCCGCCGAAGCCCGTAAACCTCAGTTGACCTTTACCTGGATCGACGATACGATGTTCACGAAGCCTCACACATCCGCGTTCATGTACGAGAAACTTCCATCGTCGACCACGGCTAAAGAATGGCTGTGCGACCCCATGGCCGGCGCGCCGACACGATTTCTGATCGACCCTCCGAAGGCTCCGAAGTGAAGCGCTAGGTCGAAATAGCCTGGCAATGCGACTCTGCGTTACATTCGCGGTGTGGGGAGCAGCTTGCGGATTGCTCCTGGCGGATGATCCCGCACGGAATCAGAACGGACAGCAGGATTGGCCCATTTATGGAGGGACGGGGCAAACGCGCTATTCCTCGCTGAAGCAAATCAATCGATCGAATGTAGCGAAGCTCAGAGTCGCGTGGAATTTCGATACGAATGACGGCCCGAACGCTTCGCAAACGCATCCGCTCGTTGTGAACGGAGTGTTGTACGGCGTTACACCGACGCACAAGACGATCGCACTTAACGCGGCGACCGGAAAACTGATCTGGAGATTCGATTCCGGCATCGCAGGACGCGGCCCCAATCGCGGTGTGACCTATTGGTCGTCCGGCTCCGACGCGCGCATTTTCTCGACGGTTCAGAGTTTCGTCTATGCGCTGGACGCCAAGACCGGTCAACCCATTCGCGACTTCGGAAATAACGGCCGCATCGATCTGCGGGAAGATCTCGGGCGGGATCCGGAGAAGCAGTCCTTGGTCATGACCAGTCCCGGCGTCATTTACAAAGATCTCTTGATTGTGGGAGATCGCACCCCGGAAGCTCTGCCCGCGCCTCCTGGCGACATTCGGGCCTACGACGTTCGCACGGGCAAGCTGCGCTGGGCATTTCACACGATTCCTCATCCCGCTGAATTTGGTTACGAAACGTGGCCGAAAGACGCGTGGATGACCTCGGGCGCGGCGAACAGTTGGCCGGGGATGGCGGTGGATGACAAGCGCGGCATCGTCTTCGTCCCCACAGGATCGGCCGCCACCGATTTCTATGGAGCCGACCGCGCCGGCGACAACTTGTTCGCCAATTCGCTGCTCGCACTCAACGCGGCCACGGGCGAACGGATCTGGCATTTCCAAGGCGTCAAGCACGACCTTTGGGATCGTGATTTTCCGTCGCCGCCGACGCTTGTCACTGTCCGCCACGATGGAAAGCTCGTCGACGCGGTCGCGCAAACCACAAAACAGGGATGGGTGTTTTTATTCGACCGGACCAGCGGCCATCCTCTCTTTCCACTCGATTTTCGCTCCTATCCGGCAAGTGTTGTCCCCGGTGAACACTCCGCCGAGACGCAGGTCCTGCCCACGAAACCGGCGCCTTTCGCGCGTCAGCTCCTCACGGCGGAGATGCTTTCCCAGCGCACGCCAGCGATTCACCAATGGGCTCTCGCTCAATTTAAGACCTTTCGCAGTGAGGGACAGTTCACACCACTCGGCACGGACCGTGAAGTCGTCGTGTTCCCGGGCTTCGATGGCGGAGCCGAATGGGGAGGATCCGCATTCGATCCCGAAACCGGACTTCTGTACGTCAATGCCAACGATGTTGCCTGGACGTCCAGCCTGCGGCAGAACGACGTAGGACGCTCGGCCCAACAATCCTATCTGACCAATTGCGCGGGATGCCATCGCGACGATCTGCAGGGTACTCCACCTGCCATTCCCTCGCTCGTCGATCTTCGTGGCAAGCGAACCCCGCAACAGATCGCCGCCATGATCCAGCAGGGCGGCGGGCGCATGCCATCGTTTCCGAGTCTGGGCGCCGGCGAGACCTTCGCCATCGCGGACTACATTCTCAGCGGCGAAAATAAGGAACTGCAGACTGCCGAGCCTTCGCCCCTCGCGCCGCGGTATCGCTTCACGGGCTACCACAAATGGCTGGATCCCGACGGATATCCGGCGGTGGCGCCTCCCTGGGGCACGCTCAATGCGATCGACTTGAACACCGGCGAGTACGCATGGAAAATCCCTTTGGGAGAATATCCTGAACTTGCCGCCCAGGGCGTAAAAGCTACTGGAACCGAAAACTATGGCGGGCCGATCGTGACGGCAGGCGGACTCGTCTTCATCGGCGCCACCAATTTTGACCGCAAGTTTCGCGCCTTCGATAAAAAGACCGGCAAGCTTCTGTGGGAGACCACGCTTCCGATGGCGGGGAATGCGACGCCCATCACGTACGAAGTCGGCGGACGCCAGTACGTCGTCATTTACGCCACGGGAGGCAGGCGTAAGGAAGATCCCTCCGGTGGGACTTACGTCGCCTTTGCGTTGCCCTGAAGAAACGACAGCGAGAAAGGAACTTAGCCGATGGACCCAACTCGACGAGATTTTGGGAAAATCGCGCTTGCCATGTAGCTCGCTGCGGCGATCGTAAATCCGCAGAAATTGCTCGCCACGCCAAATTCAAAATTCCCAGCGCACAGATCGGCACGATCACTTACAGCTTCAAGAAAAGCAGCACTCGCCCGCTGATGCCTCTGCCGACGTTTCGACTGGCACCTCGCGATGCCACCCGGAAGACTCGAGGCTGCCCCAAAGTCGTCAATTTGAAAGTTGTCTACGGGTTGCGCGTGATACAGGGCTTAGCCGATAATTTGGGCTAAAACCGATGGTCATCAGCAAAGTCGAGGAGGTAGGCTTTGTCGATTGATTCCGGGAAGCGGCCACGGCTCTCTGGAGGCTATGTGAATGTTGCCTCGTTTGAGTTGTACGGAACGCCGGCTAAGCGGGCAGAGGACACTAAAACTAATGATGATCAAGAGTATAGGCATAATGGTTCTTCTGTTCGGCGTCCTAATGTTGGGCGCCCTGGCCATCGCTGCGCAATGGCCGACGGTCCCGGATCGGAACGCCCCTCGCGATGCCAAGGGCAAACTACGTGGGGATGCGCAGACTCCACGAACGGCGGACGGGAAGCCCGACTTTTCCGGGCTCTGGATGCACGCCAACAGCGGGCCACCGGGCGGCGGGGGGCGTGGCCGGCAGGGTGGGGCGCCTGCAGGGACGACCCCTGGTGGCGGTCCAGTTGATCTGACCGTCCTGCCGTTCCCCTTCGATCCGAATGGCCCTCCGGTGGCCACCTTCTTCGAGGCTGACGCGAACATGGAAGGTGGGCTGCCCTACACTCCGTGGGCCAGGGACATCAGGAAGAAGCGGCTGGATGATCTGCAGGCCCGTGACAACCCCGACGCCAATTGTCTGCCGATGGGCTTTCTGCAATTTCACCAACAGCCCCAGCCACGCAGGATCATGAACGTTGCTGATCCGAAAATGATCTTGATCGAGTACGAAGCGAATAACGGCCTGCGCCATATTTATATGGACGGGCGCAAACTTCCGCGGCAGGGCGAGCCGACGCCATGGTGGTATGGCTACTCAGTCGGCCATTGGGACGGCGACACGCTGATCGTTGAAACGAATAACCTCCGGGGCGCCGAAGACAGCAAGTTTGACGGCTGGCTTGACGTTAACGGCAGTCCGTACTCGGAGGAGGCAAAGTTCACCGAGAAAATCCGCCGCCCCACATACGACCACCTGCAAATCGACATGACGGTGGACGATCCCAAGGCATATACGAAGCCGTGGACTGTTCGAGTCGATCAGCGGCTCATCGTCGACCAGGACCTCATCGAATTCGAATGCAATGAGAACCAGCAATTCAGGCAGCACGTCAAGTGAGGTTTTGACTGTATGCCTTTTCAACGGCCGGTGCTCGTTGCCGATGGAGCTAATAAGCGGCTTTCTGGTACCGGGCGTTCTAACGCTTCGCAGCTCGGGTAATCGGCGATTCACTTGGCTGCCCATCTCGTTTGGCGACGGATCTTGCGAGCGTGGCCCTCGCACACGTCGGAAAGAGTTCAAGCCTTCGTAACGCCGACGTGCTGTTCGATTTCAGAAAGCAGTTTGGAAACGGTGATCCCTAAGCCGCCGGCGATCGTTAGCGCGTTGCCGCCGCTAATGGCCCCACGATTCCGGATTGGGCGAAACCCGCTTCGGCGAGAAAACCGACCAGGAGGAAACGCACCTTTACCGCCGCCCAGAGAAAGAAGCAGGGCGAGAGAATGAGGGCGTACTGGGCTGAGAAGAGGAAACAGGCCGGAAAGAAGTAGGTACGTCGTCAAGGTTCGTCTCGGAGCGACCACTTACAACGCGGTTCATTGCCGCGTGGTGCCTTTGGCGTTGGCCGGTTACTCGTTCGGGACGAATCACTGTGGTGTTCTTTCGCTCTCCTTGATCTGGATCGTTGGCTGGGCTCTTTACACCCTCTTCGCTCCTCGTTTGAGCGCCTCAGTTACAAGCGCACGGCCGATGCCGCGATTGGCTCCGGTGATCAAGACTGTCTTGTTCTGAATGTTCATAGCGTTTCTCCTTTGATGTTTTTCCAACAACGACCTGTTTTTGGGTATTTCGCAAGCCGTCTCACCTGTATAACCGCCGAAAGCGTGGAAACTCATCGGTGCTTCGCGAAGTTTTTTCGATGGCCGCCGAGTTGCCGGATGGGGCGAATCGTAGGACGTGGGCCGGCGCACCTTTCGCGGCTCAACGGTCTGAGCCTTTTGGCTGTGGACTGCTAAGAACTTCGCCCGATCCGCCACAGTTTGCATGTTTTGTGCATTTCATACCTCCTGGGAATATCCCCTTCATCCTGAGGATCCAGCGAATGGTTGGGGGTGCTCAAGCGGTATTCAACGCGTCTTTCCAGTTAGAGCACGAGCCGTCTGGCGCATCACCTCATCGAAACTTAAGCCGAAATCTCTCGGCGACCGAATAGAACTGACCGCGGGAAGTCGGCATGGCGCGATATGGTCAGCAAATCCAATCGCCGATTCTTCTAAATCACGGCTGTTTTGAACTTTGAATCACTTCGATTGCTGCGAAACCGTCGGCCCGACGGATTTGAGTCGTCGTCCCAGTGAGGTCGCGGAGAGACGATTGTGCCGTCGATCCGGTTACTTGCGTTGTGGTCCGGACTGAAAGGGTCCGACTCCTCTCTGTTTCGCGAAAGCACCGACAGCCAGACTGGAAAAACCACGGGGCTCTCAAAATGGATGCGGAGCGATGGGTGTCGCAATGCTCTTTACAGAAGCCGAAGAGGAGCACCTACGATGCTGAAAAGACATTTGGCGATTCTGGCGATTGCTGGTTCCATGAGCGCGACCGCGTTCGCGGCCGATAGAGAGATTAAAGTCGACGACAGGCTGGATGCTTCGGCCGACGCGCTGAAAGATTCCATGCGGGCCGCCGATAAAGGCATTCCCCAAGACCTGCTCGATAAGGCGCACTGCGTGGTTGTGATCCCCGGGATGAAGAAAGCCGGATTTATTTTCGGCGCGGAATACGGCCGCGGATTCGCGGTTTGCCGTCATAAGGGCGGTTGGAGCGCACCGGCCGCGATGCGGATGGAAGGCGGAAGCTTTGGTTTTCAAATCGGGGCTTCGGAAACGGATATCGTGCTGCTCGTGATGAACGACGGCGGTATGCGGCACCTTTTGTCCGATAAATTCACATTGGGCGGAGACGCATCCGTGGCGGCAGGACCGATTGGCCGTGACGCGAGCGCGCAGACCGATGTCATGTTGAATGCGGAAATGCTGGCTTACTCGCGTTCGCGCGGGTTGTTCGCCGGTCTTTCGGTGACAGGCGCGACGCTTCGTCCCGACGGCGAGACCAATCGCGAGCTTTACGGCCATGACTCCACGAACCACGAGATCCTGGAAGGCGACTTCAAAGCTCCCGCGGCAGCCGAGAAGCTGGAACATTCTCTGTATCGCGACTCCGCGGAACGCCGCTAACGGCGCGTCAGGTCAAGGTCGTGAGTGAATTTTGGGGCGCTGGTGATCGCACCGGCGCCCTTTTCACGTAGATTCCTGTCCTTTCATGCTCGTATTCAGGAGAAACAATGAAAAACCATGCAACGCTGAAAATTTCGCAGGCAGTTTTGACGACGGTTCTTTTCGCTTTGCCGCTCGCGGCGCGCGATCACGCCGCCTTCAACGGCACGTGGATTCTGGTTCCCGCGAGAAGCGATTTCGCCGGCCAGTCGGTCGTGCAAACCGGAACCGTCACGATCAAATCCGAAGACCGCGTGATCATCGTCGAGCGCAATTTCAAATATGAAGGAATCGCCGAGACGTACTTCTATAGCGATCTCTCCGACGCCAATGGGGGCGCGACGATTCATACCGGCAAGGATCTGAAAAGCAAGACGAAATGGGATCACGATGTTCTAAGGGTGACGACGACGCTGGACGGCGCCGTGACCGTTGAAAGCTATGCTCTATCCGCGGACGGCGGCATGAAAGTCAACGTCGTTCGGCCAGGGCGTAAGGCTGTAGAACTGGCCTTCGAACGCAAATAGCGTATCGCCAGCTTGCGGAGTCTAGGCAATCGACTGGGCCGTCGCCGGCTTGCCGACCACCAACAAAGTAATGTCGTCCGTTTGTGGCGTACCCTGCGTAAAATCTTCAATCGCCCGTAAGAGTTTCTGCTCCAGCAGGTGGGATCCGCAGGGCGCCGTTTCCCGGATGATTTTCAACAATCGCTCCTCGCCGAACATTTCGTTGTTCGGGTTTTCCGCGTCCGTGAGACCGTCGGAGTAAACCACCAGGATGTCTCCATCGTCCAGGTGCAGCGGACGCGATTCATAGGTGGCGGAAGCGAACATGCCGACCGCAAACGCATCGGGAATCAGCCACTCGATCTGCCTGGTCGCGGCACGGAACAAGAATGCGATGTTGTGCGCCGCGCTGATAAACTGCCCGTCACCCTTGGGGTTCAGTTGAAAAAGAAACAGGGTAACGTATTGGCCGGGAAGAGATTTTTCGCACAGGAGCCGATTCAAGCGGTTCAAAGCCTCGTGCGGCTCGGTGCCTGCGCGCAATTCCGTATTCAACGAGCCCAGCACCAGGGAGCTTAGAAGCGCCGCGGAAATCCCTTTGCCGGAAACGTCCGCCAGCACGCCGGCCCAATTCCCTGATTGCGAAGAGAGAAAGTCGTAGAAGTCGCCGCCGACATAGTGTGTGGGGCTGTTGAACGCATGGATATTGAAATTCTCGAACAGCGGTAACGTGGGCGGAAGCAGGCTTTCCTGGGTCTTTTGCGCTAGGCGTAGCTCCGCTTCGTTGCGCTTTTGTTCCGCGAGCGTCTTCACGCGGATCACTTCGCGGCTCGACTCCAACTCCCGTACCGTTTCCTCCAAGGCCCGGCTGTAATTCCTCGCTTTCTGATTGAGGAGCCGGACCTCCAGCACATTGTGAACGCGTGCCCTCAGTTCCGCCATATCGAACGGTTTGCCGACAAAATCCTTTGCGCCGGCCTCGAGCGCGCGCAATTTATGGCCGGGTTGGGCGGTGATCACGAGGACGGGAAGATAACCCTCCCCTCCTTCTATCGTTTTCAGGCATTCCATCACCTGGAAGCCATCCATCACGGGCATTTGGAGATCGAGCAGGATCAAACTGTAGCGGTTGCGGCGATACAACTCGCAGACCGCGGCCGGATCCATCGTGGACTCAACCGACGTGTAGCCGGCCACGCGCAACATGCCTTCCAATAAACGTACGTTCGCTTCCTGGTCGTCCACGACCAGGATTTTTGCCGCGAGAATCTCGCTCGCGCTAACCACGAGCTTGAACCCGATCCAGCGATTCGGCGGCGTGTTCCGCGAATTCCAAAGCGAGATCGAGCGTGTGCATGAATTCTGCGATTTTGATGGGTTTGGTGAGATAGCGGAAAAAGCCCGCGTGCATGCCTTTTTCGATATCGCGCGGCATGGCGTTGGCACTAAGGGCCACTACGGGTATGTGCGCCGTAGCGGGATCTTCACGGAGGATTTTCAGCGCTTCAATGCCGCTGATGCCGGGGAGATTGATGTCCATCAGAATGACTTCCGGGCGATGGTCGCGTGCCAGTTGAATTCCCACAATTCCATCGCGCGCGCTCAACAAGCGCAAATCCGAGCGGCGTCCGATGAGCTGCTCCACCAACTGCAAGTTTGCGGGGTTATCCTCCACGTAAAGCAGCGTCCGCGTCGGAGCGCCGTGTGGGACCTGCGTGTGCGCCACCAGCATGGATTCGGCAGGTTCGATGAGAAGGCCCGGCGCAACGGCCGCCCGAAGTTCAAACGAGAACACGCTTCCTACCCCGACCGTGCTTTCCACTGCAATCGTGCCTCCCATCATTTCCACCAACCGCTTGCTCATCACGAGTCCGATGCCCGTACCTTCTTCCGCGCTGGTTTCCCGTCCCAGGCGATTGAACGACTGAAAAAGTTGTATCAGCATCTCGGAAGGCAGGCCCGCGCCCGTATCGCGGACGCTGATCCGGATGCGATCGGGTGCGGTTGCCGTGCACTCCACGCGGACGGTTCCCTGGGGCCGGTTGTATTTGATCGCGTTCGAAAGCAGATTGATGATGACCTGTTTCAAGCGCGTCCGGTCGGCTTCGACGAAGCAAGGCACGTCGAAGCTCGGAAACGTCATCGTGATGCCGCGCTTTTGTCCTTGCGGCTCGATCATGTCCTGGCATTCGAGCAGCACTTCGGCAAGCGAAGTCGGCTCGAGCGAAAGCGCCAGCTTCCCGGATTCGATCTGCGCGAGGTCCAGAATCTCATTGATCAGTTCCAGCAGATACCAACCGGCGCGCAGAATGGGATCGATGCTCGCGACCTGCGACGGCGTGGGCGGCGGCGTTTCGGAAATCATGAGCTGCGCGAACCCAAGAATCGCATTCAAAGGCGAGCGCAACTCGTGGCTCATGCTGGAAAGAAAGTCCGATTTCGCGAGATTCGCCTTTTCCGCCGCGGCTCTCGCTCGTTCAAGCTCGACGTTATTTTCCTGAAGCGTCCGCTCAAAACGTTTGCGCTCCGTAACGTCGCGTGCGGCGGCGAACACTCCCTGGAGTTTGCGGTCGCGATCGTAGAACGTGGTCGCATTATAGGAGACCACCGTTTCCTTGCCGTCCCTGGCGCGCGCGGTCAATTCGTAATCCGTCACCTTATTGCCGCTCAGCACGCGCTTGATGCCTGCCTCGGCCCGCTCGGGATCGGTGAAATAGTTCTTAAACGGCGCGCCGATGAGCTCGTCGCGGGTGCAGCCGGTGAGCGCCTCCATCTGTTTGTTGACGTCGGTTATGATGCCGGCGGGATCGGTGGTCATCAGGGCGTCGATGTTGGATTCGATCAGGGACCGCGTGTAGAACTGCTGATCGCGCAGGCGTTGATCGAGCAGCCTTTGCTCGGCTTCCACTTGCTTGCGCGCCGTGTTGTCCGTGCCGATCAACAAATAACCGATGATTCCGCCGGGATCGTCGCGCAATGCCGTCACGGACACGACCGCTGGAAAGCGGCTGCCGTCTTTGCGGATATAGGTCAGCTCATAAATGTCTTCGATGCCGCGCGAGGCCTTGAATACCAGCGCCTCGAAGCCCGGTGTGATCGGCGTCGCGAGTTCCAGGCTCAATGCCTTCGCGCGCGCGATGACTTCCTGCGGATCGGAAATATCGGCGGGTGTGATCTTATCCACGACCTCGGCGGCCGTGTAACCGAGCATGCATTCGGCGCCCACGTTGAAGAGTTGAATGACGCCTTTTTCGTCCGTGGCGATGCTCGAGAAATTGGCGCTGTTCAAAATCGCATTTTGCAGCGCTCCCGTCTTCAGCAGCGCTGCGGCGCGCCGGATCTCGGTGACGACATCGACCGCTCCGGTAGTCTGTTCGGGGAAAGCAGCATCGTAATGTTGAGGGGACATGGAAGACTTATTTTCTGGTACTGATTTCAAATTCGCGCCGCCTGCGCAGGATGCTTCCTGGCGAAACGGCGGCTTACGTTCGGCCAGAATTCCTTCAGAATGTTCGACACCATGTCGACGCCAAGCTGTATGCCAAGTTTCGTGCCGGAATCGGAGACGCTCCGGTTGTCGGGATAATAGGCGTTGGAAATCGCGACCGCCGTCGCATTGCCCAGGATCTCCGAATAGTTGAATCGAGTGCCGCCGGAGTCGATGCGGGTCCAAAAGGTTCGTCCCACCGAGTACGCAAGCCGCGATGGGAAACTGCCGACGCCGCGCCGGAAATAGCGCGGATCCTGGTGCAACAGGGCCGGGAAGACCGCCTCCGACATGTAGTTGCCGATGACGAGATCCCCATACGCGGTGGCGGAATAATGCGCGTATCCCACGATTCCTTGGCCGAACGACGGGTCCGAGTTCTTGAACTGACTGTAGCCACCAAGAGCGGCGGCAAGCACACCCGTTCCTCGATCGAAGGAGTCCTGCCGGGCAATCTCAAACTTTTCCTTCGCCGATAGCGGCTTGTAATTCGCCAGGCTGGGCCACGTGCGGTAATTCGGGATGATTCCAAGAACTCGTTTGTGTATACCGGAGGGTTGCGTATCGTCCGGAATAACGGGGCTCGGCGCGACGGGTTCGCTCACTACGTCCCGCGCGAATTGCTGACCAACCGCAAACGAGGCCGTCCCCCCGAATGCGAGGAGCAAAATGCGAGCCAGCACGGAACCGGTCCGCGAGCGGCTGGAGATCTTGCCGTGAACGGCATCCGGCGGAGGGCATATCATGCATCGCTAGTCGCAACCTCGACTCCATACCGGATACAGCATCTAAACGCTCGCGCTCGCAAGGAAAAGTTGCGCGTAACCAAATACGGTCGAGGTGACCGCGCGTTGCCATCCCTGTCAGGAGCTTGTGCTCCTTCGGCTTCAACATATGTAAAGTCCAACGGCCATCCGCGTGCCATTCACTGGGGTGTAGATACGTGGCGATCCGGACTCCGGTGGCGATTCATCGGAACCGATCGCATTCTGATGTGCGGTGGAAAAGGAAAACTTCTTATGAGAACGAATGTGAAGCACTGCGTTTTGGCTTTGGCGATTGCGGCGGGAGTGGGCGGAGGGTCCGTACGTGTCATCGCTGCTCCTTACGATGACCAGGGCCCCGACTACTCGAAAAACAAGAACTATCAGCAAGGTACGCGCGACGGCAAGGATGATCAGGCTCACCACAAGGATCATTCCAAGAAAAGAGGGTTTAAAAAGGACGATGACCAGAAAGCGTACGAAGCCGGTTATCAGAAAGGCCGCGGGAATTGATTCATCTCGGCGGCGATGGACGGTGCTTGCGCCACGTGTCGCCGCCCGTGCTCTGGGGCACGGGAACGCCGATTCGGCCAAACTCGTCGAACGGGTAATTGACCGCCCGTCGTCGTTTCGCGAAGGGCTGTCTCTGATCAGCCGTTGGCCGATTATTTCCTCCCTTTGTTTGCCTCGCTGCTCCTAGACGGTCGCCTGGCACCCGGCATGCCTTATCTTGGCCAGGAGAACCACCGAATATGTCTAACTTGTGGAACGCGGCGCTGCTGAGCGCCGCTCTGATCATCCCCGTCACCGTTGCGCCGGTTGCATTGCGAGCCGAGGACCATAAAGTCGAGGGACGTACGTATCACGACAAAGAGCACAACGACGATCATCAGTGGAACGATCACGAAGATCGGGCTTATCGCATCTACGTCAAACAGAATCACCGCAAGTACGCTCCGTTTGTCCAGATCAATGAAAACGATCAGCAGGCGTACTGGGGCTGGCGTCACGAGCATTCGGACGCGCTGTTGAAGATCAATATCCGCTAACCCGCCAGATCAATCGTCGCGCAGGCGCTGAAAGCCGGGTTGCCCGGCCAGCCCTGCGCGGTGAACCCACAATATCCCAGCACCGCGACGGCAACGGCGAAAAACGAGAATTGCGAGGATCGCAATCTGCGCGTTACGGATTTCCGTTGCACGGCGACTCTCACTGGCTCACTTTATCGAGTGCCGGTGGAGTGCGGTTCCTATATCCGGTACGCGTGCGCACAAACAACTTGTCGGCGCCCTTTTCACGCGCCGTGAGTTTCACCTTGTGATAGGAACCATCCGGCGATACGTTCGCCGATGAATATCCGATCGTGTACTGATCCCGGATATCGCGTGCGATCCGCTCGCAAATGGCGACCGTCTCGCTGAGCTGGCCGGGAAAGAACGCCTCGCCTCCCGATTCCTGAGCCAGGTGCTTGAGCACGCCTGGATTCTTGTCGGGATCGTCGGAGCTCGAAAATGCCAATGGTGTAAATCATCGGCGTTCGACTGCTCGGTCCGTTGCAGGACGCTCTGTAGCGTTGCCTTGCTGGCGTTGTCGCCGCCGTCGCTGATCACGATCAAAACCTTCTTGTCGTGCGTGGTTCGCTGCAAGCGCTTCAACGCCTCCGTCGATCGCGTCATAAAGCGCGGTTGTCCCGATCGCGGGCGCGTCCCAGATCGCCTTCCCAGCTGTTCGGCGTTATCGCTGAACTCCGTGCCCTTCGGCAAGCCCTGAGAAACACGCTCGTTGAAATTCACGACGAACATGCGGTCGTCCGGGTTGCTGGACTTGACGAACGCCTGGGCCGCGGCCGTCACCTCTGGCCAGCTTCGCGCTCATACTGCTGCTGTGATCGATGACCAATCCGACCGTGACAGGCGTGTCTTCGTGGCGGAACAGACGGATCGCCTGCGGCTTTCCGTCTTCGAAGACCGTGAAATCATCGCGCCTCAGCTCCATCACGGTATGACCAGAGTGGTCGCGCACCGTCGCTTGCAGATACAACGAGAGATACGTCGACTGAAATTAAATAAGGGTCGCGAACCGTCGCGTTCGTTCAGGGCGGGCCTTGTGCCGCTGCCGCGAGGCATGCGACCGCGCAGAATAGGGCGGGCCGCACGACGTTTCGTCATGAGCGGCAGCACCCTTCAAGATGCCTCGATATGGCGGTATTCCGGCTGCCACATGGCGTCTTGCACTTGCTGGACGATGTCCGGGAAGTTTGCCGCCGGCCAAATTCTCCTGCACGGCCGCTTCCGCCACCGCGATCGCCACGGTAACCGTCACCGCGCGCAAATCCTCGATGTGCGGGAGCAGCGTCGCCCCTGCAAGACGCACGGCCACCAGGCTCGACAAGCGCGTTGGCCGCCGCGGCCAGCATGCCGACGCTGACATACTTTGCGCGGGAAACGATCGTGCCTAAGCCCACGCCGGGATACAGCATCGCGTTGTCCAACTGTCCGATGACGTGCGTGATCCCCTTATGCGTGACCGGGCGTGAAGGAACTGCCGGTGGCGATGAGGGCGCGCCCATCGGTCCAGGCGATCAAATCGGCCGGGATCGGCTTCGGACAGCGGAGAGGGGCTCGAGAGCGGAAAAATGATGGGCCGCTCGGTGTGCCAAGCCATTTCCCGCACGATCGCCTCGGTGAACGCGCCGCCCACGCCGGAGGTTCCGATCAGCATGGTGGGCCGTACTTCGTGCACCACTTCCGCCAGACCAGTGATGACGTTCATTGTCGCGGCCATCGACGATTTTTGTGGAGCGGCCTTAGTCTGCGACGCGGTCTGCATGGGCGTCGTTCGGATCGGTCAGCTTTCCTTTGCCGGCGATTCCTCGCGTCCATCCTTTTACCTCGGCGGCCGGGCGCGCGTAGCTTCTGATAGTAATCGGGCAGCTCGTCCATGTCGTCCGTGATCAAGACCGTTGACGTCGACGCACCAGAACCGGCGGCTGGCGGCTTCCGAAGATAAGCCTTCCGGATCAGGACGTCGCGAATGAGGTCGGCGATGCCAATCCCGGCGGTGCCCGCGCCGAAAATCACGATCCGCTGATGCCGCAGGGGCGTGCCGCAAACGCGCATGGCCGAAACCGCCGCCGCGAGCGTGATGGCGCCGGTGCCCTGCAAATCGTCGCTGAAAACACGGTTTTGACCGCGATATGCCGTCAGAATGCGCCGCGCGTTACCGAGTGCGAAATCCTCCAACTGCAGCAGGGCGTGCGGAAACAATCGGGAGACGGTCTCCATATAAGCCTCTATAAAGGCGTCGTAGCGCTCGCCGCGCACGCGCTCGTGCCGGTTGCCCGGATACATCGGATCGTCGCGCAGGCTTTCCCGATTCGTGCCGACATCGAGCATGACGGGAATCACGCGCGCCGGATCGATTCCGCCCGCCGCCGTGTAGATCGCGAGTTTGCCGATCGCGATCTCGATTCCGCCCACGCCCCAATCGCCGATCCCGAAAATCTGTTCGGCGTCGGTGGCCAGAATCAGATCGATGTCGTCGGGCGAAGCGCCGAGGTTATTGAATGCGGCCTCGATCCCGTCCGGATCGTTGATCGAAAGATAAACGCCGCGCGGGCGGCGGCATTCGTGATGATACTGCTCCATCGCCAGCCCGACCGTGCGATCGTTGACGATCGGGATCATCTCCCGCAGGTGCTCCGAGAGCAGACGGAAGAAGAGGACCTCGTTGCGATCATGCAGCGCCGTCAGGTAAATATTCTTCCCGAGCGCGTCCGGCAATCGCTGATATTGCGCGTAAGCCGAGGCGACTTGGGATTCCAACGTGCCGATGACGGGCGGCAACAGGCCGTGGAGGCCAAGCGCCTCCCGTTCTTCGGCGGTAAAGGCCGATCCTTTATTGAGAAGCGGCGTGGTGAGCACGGCCAATCCGCGCTTTGTCGTGTCGATACGTCGCCGTCCCTTCCGGACGGGCTTTCCGCAAAGGCGGACCAATAAGGGAATCACTTTTTGTTGCATCCTGGCAACTCCTTTACGAACCATCTTCGCCGTCCTCGGCGGCGCGCCACAACGAGCGCGCCGGGTCGATAAAGACTAGAGCGTCTGTTTCCGCGCGAAGCCCATGGCCAGTGCGCCGGCCAGAGCGAGCATCCCGAACAGCGCGACCAGCGGCAGATCGCTGCCGGTCGCCGGAAGAGCCGGCGGGATCGTTCTGTGCGACGAGCACGGGCGCGAGTCACAACCTGGGCGATCTCGACGGTGTCGCCGGACGGCTGCAGCGCCATCACGGGCGCCTGCCGCAGTTCGATCAACGACGGGATGAGACGGCGTGACCACCTCGGCCACTTCAGGAGTGACGGTGTCCGGAACGAACAGCACCGGCGTATTGGTTTCCTTCGCCAGGATGATGGCGCGGGCCTTCGGATAAACGAATTCTTCGCCCCACTCTTTGCCCGGATAGAACCATGCGCGGAGAGCTTCGGGCTCGCCGGCCGGACGTTCGCGGAACGTCATTACGGTTTTATCGGTCGCCTTGAGGCGAACGTTCGGGATGGCGAGAATCGTTGCGTAGACGGTCTTTTCGTCCTTGCTGGAGATCTGCACGATGTGGCGGTCGGAGCCCGAATCGAGAACCTTGAAGACGTACGTTCCGGCGGGCAGAACGCCGTAGCCTTTAAGATGGACGCCCGGAATTTCCACGGGCCCGCTGAACGTGATGGTGGTTTTCTTGTCCCACGCGTCGGCCTTGGCGCTGGACGAAAATGCTACGCCCAGAAATGCCACGGAAAGCACGAACGGTACTGCTTTGAAAAATGTCATTGGTTTCCTTTGGTGTTTCCCTAAACTCTGCGATCCCGATTTACTGGGTGACGCACGCTCACTAGGGCACGCAGGGCCGGTCGCCGATTTACATTCCGTCGCCAGTTGAAAAGCCCGCCAATCGGAGCAGGAAGACGTTTGCGATCCGACGGAGGCGAATCAGGAATTGCAGAAGCGGGGCGGAATCGCACGCCGACTGACCGCGCGGGGTCAGATGACCGTCTGGCGTCGAGCCAATTTCTTTCATCCACGTTTAGGCTCAAGGCCGGCCAAGAGCCCAGCGAGGGCGGGAATCACAAGGGACGTAGAACCACCAGGCGTGATCAGAGGTGCGGAATAGCGTTGCGAGAGAAGCGGGTGCGAGGGCGAGGACCATCTTTAGCGAGGACTTCAGGAACGGCATCGGGATTGCTTGCGGCGAGCGTGCATCAGCAACCGTCTTCGGCCTGCGCGAGTGTGGGTATCGAACTCTCGCAAGCCGTTTTTCATTTGGTGCTGCGAATTTAGTGGAAGATCCCCAGCAGGTAGGCGACCAGCAGAATCAGGAGTATCGTTCCTAATCCTATTCCCGCGCCGCCGCCCGCGCCCCAACGGCTGTGGCCATAATATCCGCCGCCACCTCCGAAAATCAAAATCAGAACGATAATCAAGATCAACATGTTTGCTCTTTCTGCCGGTGCGGTTCGCCGCACCTCGACATCGCAGCAAGGCCCCGATGGTTCTTATTTCTCGAATACTTTCTCGATCTGTCCGACCTTCTCTTGAATCTTGCCGGCGAGCTTTTGAGTCTGGCCTTCCGTCTCAAGGTCGGGATTGTTGGTCAACTGACCGGCAGTCTCCTTCACTTGGCCCTTCAATTGGTCGATTACTCCGCTGATTTGGTCCTGTGTACTTGGTTTCACCATTTGCTCCTTCTCTTTAATTCGCCTCTTTATGCTTCGGCGCTCTTAAATTCGTGATCCGCGCTTTCGTCCCGGCCGGCGTAAGGCCACAGCGGATCTGCACGGACTGCCGCATCACCGAAGACGTGTCGACGCGATCGGGCCAATGCCTTCGAAAGCAAACGCCACGATTCCAATGGCAACAAGCAAGAGCCCCACGAGCTTCGTCGTGTTCAACGTCGCGGGTTTCAGTTTGGCGAGTGTCATTTGCTCAGCCGGTAGCTGCTGATGGGTCCCCATAATCCGGTTCCCTGCAGGACCCAGACGGCGACGGCGACCACGACGACGACATTCAAAATCGCTTTGATTCCGGAGGCCATGGGGATGAAGCGATTGATCAGCCACAATCGCCATCCCGACGACGATCAGCGCAATGACGATATTTACGATAGGCATATTGTGCACTCCTTCGTAATGGACGAAGGCAATCGTCAATCCAAGCGCCTCGGTGAGAGCTTGCATTGAAAAGGCGCAACTTGCGGCCGCATGAATCGAAGCATACGATTCGATTTTTGACCGCGCCGAGTCAGATGACTGCGGGAGGTCAGCGGCCCGTTGAGAGGCGCAATGAAGTATGGCCGCCTCGCCCGCCTCATGCTTTTCCGGACCTCGTAAGGGCTTCTAGTGGTAAACTGGAGTTGCCTGCCGATCGGAAATCGCTCTTTCGGCGGAACCCGCGTTCGCCACGCTCAATTCCTCCAGGGGCCGCGACACAAGGAGAGAGGCCGTCTTGAACACCGTGTCCTCTCGTGCGGCCGCGACAACATGGCTCGCCGAACATGGCCCGCGGGAACTTGAATCCCTATTCCGCGCGATCGTCTTCCAGCCCTCCGCGCCCATTTTGATCGCTGACAACGATCGCCACTACCAGGAAGCTAGCATTGGGGCCGGCAGACTTCTCGGCCTTCCCCGGGAGAAGATTATCGGCAAGAGTCTGGACGATTTCGCCGCGCCGGAAATGAAGCCGGTTCTTCCCGAGCGCTGGCAGGAATTTCTCGAAGAGGGCGAGCAAGAAGGCACACTGCAACTCGTCGACGCGGGGGGCGTTCCCAAGGAGGTCGAGTACACCGCGAAGGTGAATGTGCTGCCGGTGCGCCATCTCCTGGTATTGCGCGACAGGAGCACCGGCGCGGAGGCGGATCAAGAGCCCGCCGGCAAGATCGGGTCATCGCCGCCGCGGGACTATGCGCTTTTCCTGCTGAGTCCGGAGGGACAATTCGCATCCTGGTACGGTGGCGCGGAGCGCATCTTCGGGTACAAAAGTGCGGCGATTATCGGGCGCCCGCTCTCGATGCTGTATCCCGAGGAAGATCTCGCTCTCAAGAAGATGCAGGAAGAGTTGAAGCGAGCAGCCGCCGATGGCCATTACGGGAGCGAGGGTTGGCGACGGAAGCAGGACGGATCGCGATTCTGGGCCAATATCGTCTTGATGGCGCTGAAGGACGAGCGGGGCAATCTGCAAGGATTCGCCGAAGTGGTGCGCGACTTTAGCGATCGCCACGAACGAGACGAAAAGCTGCGGCTCAGTCGCGCGCGCCGTCGCCCGGTTCCTACGGAATCTGCCATTGCAGGGCTCGTGTCGGGTGAGTACGATCGCATCCCCGAGGCCAACGATGCTTTTCTGGAACTCGTCGGCTACACTCGCGATGATCTGACCGCCGGACGCCTGGTGTGGCCCGATCTTACGCCCAAAGAATACGCGCCGCTTGACGAATTGGCTCACGAAGAAGGACTCCGCTTCGGTGCCTGTACGCCCTTCGAGAAGGAATTGATCCGCAAAGACGGAACGCGGGTCCCGGTGCTGGTGACGACCGCCGTTTTAAAGTTGTCGCCGTTCCGGTGGATTACGTTCATCACCGATCTGCGGGAGCGCGACCGTCAGGAGAACGTTGAGCAAGAAGCCGCCGAAGGTCAGCAGGACTTCGTGGAGATCATTGGCAGCAGTCCTGTTCTGAAGAGGATGACAGCCCAAGTGGAAGTGGTTGCGCCGACCGACGCGACAGTCCTTGTGCTGGGGGAAACCGGCACGGGAAAGGAATTGATCGCACGCGCCATTCACCGCTTGAGCCCGCGCAAACATCTCCCGTTCATCAGCTTGAATTGCGCGGCAATCCCGACTGGACTGCTCGAGAGCGAACTGTTCGGGTATGAGCGCGGAGCTTTTACCGGCGCTCTGGCGCAAAAAATAGGCCGCTTCGAGATGGCCCATCGCGGGACCTTGTTTCTCGACGAGGTCGGCGATATTCCGCTCGATCTGCAGCCCAAGCTCCTGCGCGCGCTGCAGGAGAAATCGTTCGAGCGATTGGGCGGCACGCGCACCATTCCCATCGACGTGCGGCTGGTCGCGGCCACCAACCGGAATCTCACGCAGATGATGGGCGATAAGCTTTTCCGGAGCGATCTGTATTACCGGCTGAAAGTGTTCCCCATCGTCACGCCGCCTTTGCGCGATCATCCGGAGGACATCCCGGCGCTGGCCCGTCATTTCACCAAGAAGTACGCCGCGAAAATGGATCGCGTGATCGACAAAATTCCCGCGGAAACCATGAAGGCTTTGACCGCATGGTCGTGGCCCGGCAACGTGCGCGAGCTTGAAAACTTTATCGAACGTTCGGTGATCCTCTCGCGCGGACCCAACTTGCGCGCCCCGATCGCGGAGTTACGCGCGGATTCACCGGAGGCCGGCGGCAACTCCACCCTGGAAGAGGTGGAGCGCGACCACATCCTGCGTATTTTCCGGGAGACCGGCGGTGTGATCAGCGCCGCGGCAAACCGGCTCGGAATGCCGCGAACCACCTTAAACGCGATGATGAAGAAGCTCGGTATCTCTCGCAGCGATCTGTAAACGCCCGCCAGCCCGGGCGATTACAGCGATTGTTATAACTGCACCATGATGGCGAGTCCCACCTGCGGATAGTTACGATCATAGAGGTAATACCCGTTGTCGTAAACGATGTAGAAATCGTCGGAGTTATACCAGGTGGCGGCCCAATTTGCAGGGTATGGATCCAGAAGTAGGAATGAAAATCCGCCGTACTGAAAGCGCGGGAATCCTTGATCCATCACGGGCAGACCCATGCGGAAGAAGTGGTTGCTGCCGAAGTACAGACCGAAGCGGTCCTGCGGGATGTAATAGCCTCCATACCCGCCGCGCTGTGCCCAGGTGCGATGCTCGGAGGACCAGTTTTGCGAGCGATCCTGGGCGAAGGTTGCGTGTCCTTGTGAAGCGCCGCCGCCGGTCCATCCTTTCTGTTGCTGCCAAGTTTGCGCCTGTTGCTGGGTGCGCTGCGGCTGCTGTGGTCCACGCGCTTGCGTTACGGAGGAAGCGCGCTGCGCCGGTTGCTGCGTCGCCTGCTGGTGTGTGGGTTCCGCCCTTTGAGGCACTTGCTGCGCGTGGGGCGGCTGCTGGATTTGCCGCGGAGGCTGCTGGGCTTGCCGTGGCGCCTGCTGGCCTTGCGGCGACTGTTGTGCTTGGGGAGCATGCTGTTGCGGCTGAGTTTGCTCGGCACGCTTCTGCGGCGGGGCCTGCTGCGCAGGACGAGCGGCCTGTTGCGCCGGACGAACTTCCTGTTGAGCTGGGTGGGCAGCTTGCTGCGCCGGACGAGCCTGTTGCGGGGCTGGACGAGCCTCCTGTTGGGCCGGCCGGGCGGTCTGCTGCGCCGGATGCGCTTGAGGTTTAGCCTGTTGCCCGCCTTGTTCCTCTTTTCCGCCTTCGTGTTGCGCGTAAGTCATTCCTACGAACGCCGTCGCAAATAAGGTGGCTGTTAACATCGCCACGAACCAGCCCGCCGCCCGACTCCTTACGTTCACGGACTTCATCATGATGGACTCCTGTCGATGTGTTATCGATGCACCCCAGCCGCCACGCGAGCTCGCATTTGTATGCTCGTAAAACAGCCCATCTTTACAGAGGCGCGCGAGCTCATCGAGTACTGATGGGAGGGCGTGGTTCTGACCGCGCATGGTCACTCGACCGAGGATCGCCAGGAGAGAAAGAGGCGGATCGCGGCCCGCGCGCAACGCTGATAGCCGATCGAGGCGTTAGAGGAGTGGCCGTTTTAGGAAATGATTTAGAAAACTACTCTGATTGCTAGCACCTCCATTCTAGAATTCGGTCCGTCCGAGCCCGCTTGTGTCCGAACTGTTTCCACCAGGCTGTATTTGTCGGTGAGGCCATCTTTCCTCTATTGCGCGTATGCCATAGACAGTGCGCGCGACAGGCGCAGACACGATGCGGTTCGAATCGTGTTCGTCCGCGACTCGATGGCCTGCGAGTTGCGCTGCCTCGGGTGCAACGCTTGACGCTTGCACTCAGCCGCTTCGTGACCGGTGCGTTGTATACTTCCGGCTATGGGCAAAAAGATTTTGATTTGCTGCTATTTGTCGGGAATGGCGTTGTTTGCGCAAAATGATCGAGGCTCAATCGCGGGGACCGTTGTCGATCCATTCGGCGATGCGGCGGAAAGAGCCGTTGTTCAGGCGAAGGACGTCGCTACGGGCGCGATGCACAAGACCACGACTATGGCGGCGGGAAAATACTCCCTCGCCGATTTACCCGCTGGGACCTATGATGTAACCGTCAATGTTCCGGGAGTCCTGCCGTACGAGAAGAAGGGCGTTCGCGTGGAGGCCGCGAAGGTTTCCCCGGTCGACGTTCGCCTGCAGGAAGGGACACAGCTGAGCACTCTTGGGGAAGACCGCTCAGCGATCGAGGCCGACGCAAAACTACACGGGCAGCCTTCCGGACCGACGCCGCGTATGCCCGACGGCAAGCCCGACTTGAGCGGCGTCTGGTGGCGGCCGAGCGTAGTGGACCCGGGCAAGCCGGAGTGGCTACCGGCGGCTCAAAAGATCGCGAGAGAAAGAGCGGAGAATAATCGCAAAGATGCTCCTAAGGGAAAATGCCTGCCTTCGCCCTTGCTATTTCTGGGACCACTGTACGAATTCGCGCAGACCAAATCCGTTTTGATCGAAATCTCCGACGATGACAATCCCGGATTCCATCAGATCTATTTGGACGGGCGGAACCACCCGAAAGACCCCGATCCGCTGTGGTACGGCGACTCCGTCGGACGGTGGGACGGCGACACGCTGGTCGTCGACCGCGTGAATTTCATCGAAGAAGTGTGGCTGGATAATGGAAATCATCCGCACACCGATAAGCTGCACATTGTCGAGCGCTATCGCCGGCCGGATTTAGGTCATCTCGAGACCGAAATCACGATCGAAGATCCTGGCGTTCTCGCGAAGCCCTATACGATGAAGCAAGTATCCGACCTCGCCCCCGGGGAAACCGTGCGCGAATTCATCTGCGAGGAGGGTAATGTCGACACCCCGCATATGGTCGGCAAGTGATCCGGACCGCAACAATGACGGTCACTTCAGCAATTTGCTGGCAACCCAGTAATCGACACTGAACCTTCCCGGACCGGAGCCGATCAGCCAAATGAAAAGGAGCACGTACAATACTTCCGGGAGGTAGAGGAAATCGTCGAGCCAGCTTAGGGGGGAAAGTCCCTCAGGGATGGTGGAAAGCGTAACGGTCAGGATGGCGATGATCATATCGATCATCAACGCCACGCAGGACGGCGTTGAAAGGAATCCCACGGCCAAAAAGGCTCCGGCAACCAACTCGACACCCGAAACGAAATACGCGGTCTGTTGGGGAAACGGGATTTGGGCCTTCACGAGCGTCCCGTAAATAAGCTTCATGCCCCCTGCGGAAAATAGTTTGTTTGCTCCGGAGATGGCGAAGAACAGCCCGATCGAAACGCGTACCAGCAGGATGGCGTATTGTTCGAAGTCGCTGCTGCCCAGCAGCGCAAACCGGACCAATTGCTTCCCATCCATCTCTCGTCCCCCCGAATTTCGCGCCTCGCGCTTACGTGTCCATCCGCTCGACCCATTGCGCCCGCCATGCGGGAGCCTCGAATGGATCCGCAAAGTATTGTGTCTCGCGCGCGACCTTGTCGTCCCTGAACTCCATGATGCTCACGGTGTATGACGGCTTATCGTCATACTCTATGACCAGTTCGGTGACCCACAAATCGCCGCCGCCGATGATCCTTCGTACAACAAACCGCTTTTTGCTCGGCTGACTCGCGCGCTGGTTCTGTATGTGGCGTCGACCGCGGGTTCGCTCGCCTGACTGCGGGTAGTCCAGCACGGCGTCCTCATGATAGATGCAATGCTCGGTCTCCGAATCGTTGGCATCCGATGCCGCCCAGTGCTGATCCAGCGCCGCACGGATCTCTTGATCCCGGACCTTCTGCTGATTGGTCATCGCGAGCCTCTACTATTTTCCGTTTTCATCGTTTGCAGAGCCATGCATTCTGTCCATATGTTGGCACGCTTTCTTCCAATCGAAGGCTCGGCCGCTGTTGGGGATCCGCTTTGAGCGGACGCGGTTTCGTTATATTTCGCAGACGCAGAAAGTAGGCATGTCTGTCGAACTGTCGTTGGGCCGTAGCGGAAACCGTTCGTCCATGACAGCCGCTGCGTCTTTCAAAACGTTCTCCGTAACCCAAATCGCAGCTGAAATGGTTCAACAGGGTGAAAAACGTCCGTAAACGTCGGATCGGCCGTTGGCGTGATCCGGGAAGTATAGGCGTAGTCGATGTCATGATCCTTGTGATTCAGCAGGTTCAACGCTTCGACAACGAAGCTCCATTTTTTGGCAATCCGATAACGAACTTCCGCATTGACGAGAACCGTCGAGGCGGAACGATAAAGCCCGTCCGACGTCAGATCGCGCGGGCCAAAGGCTCGCAGGCGCAGACTCGCCGAAAAGCGTTTGTAATCGTGCATCGTTGCGCCGGCGGAGGCCACTGACCCGACCGCTTCTGGAACGCGCTTGCCGCCGGGACTGTTCGGCGCAGCGTCATCCGGATCGATTTGAGTAAAAAAAGCTCTGGAATCCGCCAGGTCGAAGTCGAAAGTCCAATGTTCGAGCGGCGTGTAATAATTGGCCCATTCGACACCATAGCGGTTGCTCGGCGAAAGGGATGGAATGGTGCCGCCGGTGTCGCCGTCCTGCAGCAGTTCTGACGCACTGTGCAGATACCACAGCGAAAACGTACTTTGCAGATGCGGCGCGGCGGTGGTTCGCATGCCGACTTCCGATCCCTTGGTTTGGATCAGGGCCGGGATTCTCGACGTGGCCGTGGGAAACGGATTGCTCGGCGAAATCGGTTCCTCTCTTTGCGTTGCGCCACGCGCGTCGTTGCTGTGAAAACCGAATCCACCCTGTACGTAGAACTCCGTCCTGGACCACGGTCCGAAAATCAAGCTCGTTTTTGGTTGGGGCATGAACTCGGCGACCGTTCCCGAATTCGCGGCCGCAAAGTTGACCACCGGAGCGCCCGGCAATTCGCCAGCCGTATAGCTGGGAGTGAGACTGGTGACGTTATCCACTACCTCGTCGCCGCGCAGGGCCACCACGGTGCGGAATTTCTCCGCCCACTGGATCTTGTTTTCCACATAAAAGCCGAACATCGTCTCGGTAAATCGATTCACGTCCGTGTCCGCGGGCAGGACCGCTGCCAGGTTCGGATCGGCAAAGCATGCGCCGATGGGTTCGTCGTTGCACGCGTTGATATCGGTTTTGTCGATGCGCACGCGATCTTCCGTGCGATAGAGACCGTTGTGGACCCAATCGTTGCGGATCTGAAGTCCGAATGTATTTTCCACTCTGCGCCCGAACCAATTGTTGAAAAGCGTGTGGCGCGCGTCCATCCCAAGCACAAAGCGGCTGTCCTGCTGTTCGAACTGATCGCCCTTCGCGGGATCGTTCAAATAGTAAGTGAAATCGGAAAATAGATTGAGGTAATAATAGAACCCGTACGCCATGACTTGCGTCTTCGAATGATCGTCCTGGCGATGCCACTCAGCCTGCAAGCTTTCACGCTGTGAATTGCCGCCGTCGGTTGGATTGAGCGTGCCGAACAAACCAACAAGCGGAACCGCGGTGACGGGATTCTGGTCGCTCGAATTCCAATTTCCGTGGTAAGCGCGAGCCGTAATGCTGAAACCATTGGCATCGTCGCCGTGGCTGTAGGTGAGAAGACCATTGTATTTGGAATAATCATCCGGATGCGTCCAGGGGCCGTCGTCGTGAGAGAACTCTCCGCCAAAGAGCAGATTGCCCGAGCCGACTTTCTCTGAAATCCCGAAGACAGAGCGCTCATAACCGTACATTCCGCCCCCCACCTGAAAGAAGTTCTCGGGCAGAGTCTTGTAGAACTCCAGATGCGCCGCACCGGCGGAGCCGAAGTCGCCGACGTCGGCGTAATAGGGACCTTTCTCGTAATTCACCCGTTGCACCAACTCCGGGATGACGATGTTCATGTCCGCGTACCCTTCGCCGTGCGCGTTCGATGGAAGGTTCAGCGGCATCCCGTCGAGTGAAATGGCGAAATCCGTGCCGTGGTCCAGATTGAAGCCGCGAAGAAAATATTGGTTCGCCTTGCCGCCGCCGGCGTGCTGCGTGATGATGACCCCTGGAACGGTCTCCAGGACCTCTCCCGAACGGAGGATGGGACGGTCCTCCAGTTCCTTTTGACCCACCGTCCCCTCGGTGGCGGACTGCGCGACTCCTGTGAGGTCATCCTCACGGCCCTGGACGTCTACAGACGTACTCACCGGTTCTAAAGCCAGAGATATGCGGAATGGAGCGGGCGCCTCGGCTCCTTTCGTGATCGGAATTTCCTTGGTTTCGAAATCGGTATGGGAAACCACGAGTCGATAATTGCCTGACGAGAGTCCGGAAATCGTGAAGGAGCCATTCATATCCGATTCGATCGATCGGAGTACGGCACGATTCGAGCCTTGAAGCTCCACGCCCGCCCCGGCTACCGCAGCGCCGGAAGAATCGACCACAGTTCCCGATACATCACCATCCGCCGCCCAGGCATGCCACACTGTTGCGAACAGAATCGAAGTGGCGACGGCCAGACGTCGGGGCATAAGCTCTTTTTGAGCGGTTTGACAGACTTTCAAAGGGTGCTGCTGTTCGCGCAGATCGTCAAAAGCGGATCATCAAAAGGTCTTACGAGCCGGACGGACGCTTTGGATTGTCGTAGGCCGAAATGGTCGAGTTGGGTCGAGCCACTCTTTCTACCTACGCCGGTAACAGCCGGGAGCGCCAGCGTTGCCGGATTTTGGTAGACTTCGCTCGTGGGCAACGATTTACCACCCGATCAACGGTCCTGATTCAGGCACTGGGCATCGGCTTGCTTTTACTAATTAAACCCGGGTCGACGCGGAGCAGCGGCTTCGGGATCCAGGCCGATTGGCAAACACCTGCGCCGAGAGGCTTGATCGAGCGTGCTCCGCAAAAACGAACTTCAGGGGGGAGCATGAATCGAGGATGGATGGCCGCTCTGATCGGCGCGGCCCTATGTGTCGCGGGCGCTTCCGCGCTTTTGAAAGCCCAACAGGGTTCGGCTGCCGCAGTCGCCATCGGGGGCGCTGATCTGGGCGGCCTGGTCACGGGAGCCAATGGACCGGAAGCCGGCGTGTGGGTGATCGCCGAGACGGCCGATCTTCCGACGAAGTTTGCCAAGATGGTGGTCACCGACGATCGCGGGCGCTACCTGATCCCCGACCTGCCCAACGCCGCGACGTATGACGTGTGGGTGCGCGGCTACGGTCTGGTGGATTCACCGAAAGTGAAAACATCGCGCGGCAGGCAGTTGAATCTGACTTCCGTCCCCGCTCCGACACCTGCCGCGGCCGCCGAATATTATCCGGGCGTCTATTGGTATTCGATGCTCAAGATCCCGGATGCGAGCCAGTTTCCCGGCACCGGGCCGAACGGCAACGGAATCAACCCCGTCATGAAAGACCAGCATGCCTGGATCGACACAGTGAAGAACTCCTGCCAATCCTGCCACGCGCTCGGCTCAAAAGGGGTCCGCACGATTTCGCCTGCATGGGGACATTTCGAAAACGGAGTTCAAGCGTGGACCAAACGGCTCCAGGCCGGTCAAGCCAGTTCCAATATGGCGGTTACCCTAGGGCGGCTGGGCCCGAAAGAGGCTCTGGCGCTCTTCGCCGATTGGACCGACCGGATCGCGAAGGGCGAGCTTCCGGCGACGAAGCCGGCGCGCCCTCAGGGAGTGGAGCGCAATTTCGTGATCAGCATGTGGGAGTGGGCCACGCCGAAAGCGTACCTGCATGATGCAATCTCCACCGACAAGCGCAATCCGCGCGTCAACGCCAATGGCTTGATTTACGGATCGCCCGAAGAAAGCACGGATATGGTTCCGGTGCTGAATCCGGTCACCAACGAAGCGTGGCAGATCAAGCATCCCTACCGCGATGCGAACACCCCGTCTTCGCTAGATTATCCGCACGGGCACTCCATCTACTGGGGGGACGAGCAGATCTGGGATAGTCACACCACGATTCACAATCCGCTGTTCGATCAGAATGGACGCGTGTGGTTCACCGCGCGTATTCGAGCTCCTAAAAATCCGGATTATTGCAAAGCGGGCTCGGACCTGCCCTCGGCAAAGGTCGCGCCGCTCGAGCGGTCGGACCGGCAGCTTTCCGTGTACGATCCAAAGACGCAGAAGTTTTCGCTGATCGACACGTGTTTCAGCACGCAGCATTTATATTTCGGCCACGATGCGAACAACACGCTGTGGACCAGCGCCGGAGGGCCTGATAGCGGCGTGGTCGGGTGGCTGAACACGAAGATGTATTTGGAGACCGGCGACGCGAAACGGTCGCAGGGTTGGACGCCGCTGATTATAGACACGAATGGTAACGGCAAGCGCGATGCCTACGTGGAAGCCAATCAGCCGCTCGATCCGAAAAAAGACAAGCGCATCATGGCGGCCTTCTACGGTGTGCAGCCGAGTCCCGTGGACGATTCGGTATGGGGCCAGTCGATGGACATCGGCTTTTCGCGCATGGATCAACCGGGATACGTGATTCGTTTGGTGCCGGGATCGAATCCAGCAGAGACGGCACTGGCGGAAATTTATCTGCCTCCCGACGGCGCGTTCGGACCTCGCGGCGTCGATTTGGATTTAAACGGCGTGGCGTGGACGGTGCTCTCGAGCGGACAGCTAGCGAGTTTCGACCGGAGACGCTGTAAAGGGCCGTTGAACGGGCCGGCCGCCGCGACAGGCAAACAGTGCCCCGAAGGCTGGACCCTGTACAAATTCCCGGGGCCTCAATTCCAAGGCGTATCCGCTTCCGGCAGCGCGGATCATGCGTACTTCGTGTGGGTGGACCGCTATAACACGCTCGGATTGGGCGCGAACGTGCCGATCGCGGAATCGAATGGCAACGAGTCGCTGCTCGCGCTCGTGAACGGGAAATTCGTGAACATTCACGTCCCTTATCCGATGGGCTTCTTCAGCAAGAACGTAGACGGCCGCGTGGACGATCCCAGCGCAGGATGGAAGGGAAAAGGCCTGTGGACGACCACCGGCACCCGGACTGTTTTTCATAACGAGGGCGGCACTTCCGCGCGGCCGAAAATTTATAAGGTGCAACTCCGTCCCGATCCGCTCGCCCGCTAAAACTTGACGCGCCCGCGCATTGAGCGAACGCTTGCCTATCGTTATTCCAGGGCGAATCTTCGGCGGCCGCCTTCGCGCATCGAGAATTACGCGCCGTGATAGCCTCCGATGATCGGCAAAATCTCGCCGGTAATGTAGCTCGAGCACTGCGGCGAAGCAAGAAATACATATGCCGGCGCAACCTCCTCCGGCTGCGCCGGGCGCTTCATCGGCGTTTTGCCGCCGAATTCACTCACGTCGCCGGCTTCTTTGTCCGACGGGTTGAGGGGCGTCCATACCGGGCCAGGAGCTACCGCGTTGACGCGGATGCCGCGCGGGACCAGATGCGTGGCAAGCGAGCGCGTAAACGCATGGATGCCGCCCTTCGTCATCGAATAGTCGAGCAGAGTTTCATTTCCCAGCAGACCGGTTACGGAGCCGGTATTGATAACGGCCGACCCCGGCTTCATCCGCTTCACCGCTGCCTGGGCCATGTAGAAATAGCCGTACAGGTTGGTTTTCAGCGTCTCGTCGAAGTGTTCAGCCGTGAGGTCCTCGAAACGCGACGTATGCACCTGGAAAGCGGCATTGTTGACAAGAACGTCCAGCGAGCCCAGAGCCTTAACCGTTCGCGCGACGGCTTTCTCGCAGAAGGCCTGCCGGGAGACGTCGCCCGCAATCAGCGTGCATTTCCGGCCTTCGGCCTCGACGCCTTTCCTGGTAATCTGCGCGTCGTCCTCCTCACCCTTCACATAAACGATGGCGACATGGGCGCCTTCCCTCGCAAAGAGAACGGCGACGGCCCGCCCGATTCCGGAATCGCCCCCGGTGATGAGCGCGACCTTGTCCTGGAGCTTTCCGGAGCCGCGGTAAAACGGAGCGTCGTACATCGGTGCGGGATCCAGGCGCCATTCCTGGCCGGGCTTGCTCTGGTGCTGCTTCGGAAACGGCGGAGCAGGGTACTCGCGCGCGCCCGCCTGCATCGGTTCATCCGGCTTTTCTTTGGGCCGCCGGCGGTCGGCCGCGCTTACCTGCTTTTGGACGCGACGCTGCCGGTGGCGCGCGGATGGGCTGTTCATTTATTCACTCCTCTTCTCTCCGCTCCTCTTCGGGGCGCGGCCGAATAAGGCCACGACCAGCGATTCGGCGAGCAATTGCGTTGCCGGAACGAACCGCTCGCTGTCGGCATTTGGTCACGGGGTGACGACGGGCGCACAGTCTCTTTCGAATTGGGTCAAGGTCGCCCGATCGGAAACGACCGGAGCCGTAAGAGTCTGAAAGCCGCGGATCAGAAGGGTTCCCGTCTGAATTTCTACCGCCCCGGCCGGTCAAAAACTCGCAACGGGTTGGTATGGTGCCTCGCGTGCCCCACTCGTAAACTGGAGCCGGTGTGAATTTCTCAACGCGCCCACCTCGGCCATGGACGGTGTCAACATGCTGGCAAATCAGAAACTCGGAGCAGGCATAGCGGCGCTCGCCGCTCTATTCCTCGCGCACGCGATCACGGCGCAGAGCCCTGCGGTGCAGAATCCAATTCCCGCGGGCATCCCACCCTCGCAGCCCCTCACCTCGCAGCAACTGGATGATTTGGTAGCCCCGGTGGCACTCTATCCGGATCCACTTCTCGGCGAACTGCTCGCCGCGTCCACATATCCGTTGGAGATTGCCGAGGCGGAGCAATGGGTCCGGGATCATCCCAAGTGGAAACCTTCCAAGATGATGGATGAGGCCAAAAAACAACCCTGGGATTCAAGTGTGCAGGGGCTTGTGGCGTTTCCCCAGGTCCTGGCGCGCCTGACTCAGAACACGGGTTGGACCACGGCGCTCGGAAACGCGTTTTTGGCGCAACAGGCCGATGTGATGCAGGCGGTGCAGCGCATGCGGGCTCAGGCTCAGGCGCGCGGCACACTGCGGTCGACGCCGCAAGAGACTGTCACCACGGCGAATCAGAACGGGCAGACCGCAATCAACATCGAGCCGGGGAACCCGGACGTCTGGTATGTCCCGGAGTACAATCCCGCATATATTTGGGGACCGCCGGTTTATGGCTATTATCCGCCGCTCCTCTACCCCGGAATTGACATCGGCTGGGGCTGGGGACCCGGGATCGATCTTGGCTTGTATTTTGGGGGTTGGGGCGGCTGGGGTTGGGGCGGCTGGGGATGGTCGCCGAATTGGTTTGGCGGTGGGATCTGGCTCAATCACTCCTTTTTCCACCGCTACGGATTCAACCATTTTCATGGGGAACCGTTCGGGAATTCCGCGTGGAGTCATGACCCGGGCCATCGCTTGGGCGTGCCCTATGGAAACCGTGACGTCGCCGCGCGTTTCGGCGCGCAACGCGGTTTCGAAGGCGCTAGAAATCCGAATGGCGTATCTGGCGCCCGGCAATCTTTCGGAGGCCAGGAGCGTTTCGGATCCGCGGGATTCGAGCAGCGCGGTTATACAGGCAACCATAGCGCCTTCGGCGGCTACCATGACGGCGGGATGACGCGCATGCAGAGCGACCATGGATTTTCGAGCATGGGCGCGGGCCGTACCTTCGGCGGCGGTGGGTTCCGCGGCGGCGGTGGCGGATTCCACGGCGGCGGTGGCGGGAGGCGATAATGAAAAACCAGATTCTCAGCTCATACGTTGTTCTGGTGCTCGCGCTCGCGGCGCCATGCTTTGCGCAGCAGCGCTTTGACTCGGCCGAAGCCGCCGTGCAGGCCTTACTCGACGCTACCGAGAAACACGACACGGCGCGCCTGGCCGCTATCTTCGGGCCACAGGGGAACGCGATCCTGACATCCGGGAATCCTGACCAGGATCGAGCGGAGCAGACCCAGTTTTCAGACCTCGCTCGCGCAAAATATCAACTGGTCGCCGATCCGAGAGACCCGGGCCGCATGATTTTGTCGCTAGGTCAAGCGGAGTGGCCCTTCCCGGTTCCTGTGGTCCGCGCAAACGGCAAGTGGAGATTCGACGCATCGCAAGGGCAGGTGGAAATGCAGGCCCGGCGCATTGGGGCGCACGAACTGGACGCCATCGAAATTTGCGCAGGGTATGTGGAAGCGCAGCGAAAGTACGCCTCTGAGGATCGCGATCATGACGGGGTTCTGAAATACGCGACGCACATGATGGGCGGCCCGGATGGCCGCGACGCACTCTACAAGGAAGGCTCTTCGGACGCTCTGGTGCCGCGCGGGTTCGCAGAGGCGACCTGGGACGGTCCGAATAAAAGCGCGAAGCCGTATCATGGCTACTTTTTCCGCATCCTGGACGGGCAAGGCCCGCACGCGCCGCAAGGAGCCCACACCTATCTTGTGAAGAATAAACTCGTGGGCGGCTTCGGACTTATCGCCTGGCCCGCTGAATACGGGGTCACCGGTATCCACACATTCATGGTGAATCAGGATGGCGTGATTTTTCAGAAAGACGCCGGGCCCCCGCAGGGCGTAGCGGCCCCGATCACGCGCTACGATCCCGATCCATCCTGGACGCGGGTGGACGAACGATGAGAGCCCGGGCGAGTCGAGCGCTATTCGGGAGAGAGCGCAAGCAACACGTTGCCTCTGCCAAGGGCCGATCCAAAGCTATACCCCGAGCCGACAAACAACATCCCGCCCGAGACCACCGGCCCGCTTGATGACATCATATTGCCGCTCGCAGGCACGCCGTTGACGGTGTTGAAGTCTTTGTTCGTGTCGAACTCCCACAACGTGTGGCCATCGGTTGTGGAGAGTCCATACAGGATTCCGTTGACGGATCCGGAGAAAACGACACCCGGGATCGCGGTCACAGCGGCGCTGTTGCCACTGCGATTGCGATCGGGCGGCGGAGGCAGCGGATTGATCCAGGTTCGTTCTCCAGTCGCGATCTGGATCGCAGCCACTCCTCCCGAAGTGGATCCGTAGTACACGTTCCTGTCATCGGCCGCGCCGCCCCACACATAGCCGCCTGTCCCCGGGCGCACGTTCACGTTCCATAACAAAGCCCCTTTCTGATCGGGATCCACCGCGAAAACGTTGCCGTTTTTGGTTCCCGCGATCAGCGCCCGCTTCCCGTTGGCCAGGGTTTTCAAAATCGGCGAATTGCCGATGTCCCAATCGGGACCGCCGTTCTCGGGACAGTTTTCGGGTTTGTTCACCGTTGGGCAGTTGACCAGATACACGTCATTCGACTGAGTCTGGTAGCTCCACAGCAGTTTCCCCGTCGCGATGTCGACCGCAACGATCGCGTCGCTGGTCTTCGGCACCGGCCCGACGGCCGCCTCGCCGGTCCCGAAATAAACGGCGTTATGTTTCGGATCGATGGTGGGAGCATTCCACACGGAAACTCCGGAAGGCCCGAATAACGGGGTGCCCATGGAGTTCTTGCCGATCGGTTTGGGAGGATCGGCCATTGTGTAGAACTTCCATAACTGTTTCCCTGTGTTCGCGTCCAGGGCCACCACACTTCCGCGCGAAGTACAGCACGGATACTCCGGCTGTTTGGCGTTAAAACCTTCCCACGACGCAATCGGAACGAAGAGCTTCCCGTCGTATAGCGTAGGCGCTCCCGTGATCCGGGACGTGAAATGATTGTCCGCGCGCGCGACCCACAGCTCCTGTCCGGTTTGCGCATCCAGGCCGTAGGCGAATCCCCGCAAATCTCCGATGAAAACTCCATAGGTCGTCGCTCCATGACCCTTCACCGGCCCGAAACTGAAGGCGTCGCGCGTCATGGCCTTGAGCTTGTAAGACCAGTACACGCAGCCGGTGGCTGCGTCAAGCGAATATACCCACCCGGCGTTCGAACCGACGAACACACGACCCGCGATGATGGCCGGTTGGGCCGAAGCCGCGGTGGCATGCGGAAAACCGAACGCCCATTTGACCTTCAGGCGCGGCACGGCGTCAGCCGTGAGTCCCGCGTTTTTCGCCGGTTGAAAGCGCGTGTTGGCGCCGTCGTTGCCCCAGCCGTTCCAGGAGGGGGCCGCTGCCGGATCGGAGATGGGGGGATTCGCCTTGCACTGGTTCATCATCTTTTTCGCATCGCCGTCGACCGACGTGCCCATCATTCGGCCGCTCAGCGATTCGGCGGCGTGAATCAGTTGGTCGTCCGTCAGCTTCAGGTCTTTGTGGACCGGAAGAGTTTTTAGACTCGAGTAGTTCTTCTCCGGCGTATTTTCTTTTTCCATCAACGCCGCGATTGTGGAGACCTGTGGCATGGTCACCCGGCCGTGACAGCTCATGCATTGCTGCTGCAAGATTCCGTAGCCGTATTCGGTTCCGTATTGCGGCGGCGCCGTTTGCGCGATGGCCGACCCCTGCGTCAGGCACACCGCGATCGCCATGACCGCCATGAGCGCATTTCCCTTATACCGTATGAACATTTTCAGAACGCTCCTCCGTGTCGCCACCAATACCGCTTTGCCAGTTTACTGGTCGGAAACAAGTGCGTCAACGGTTGCTCGTTCAGAGCGCCGGCGCGCAATTTAGATTTCGAAAGAGAACGACACAGCCTTCATGGAATAGCGTCGTGAGAGCCGTTTCCGCGCAAGTCAAATTGGAATATTTGCAGCTCGTAGAATCCTTCGCCGAAGCGTGCGACTGAATGGAAGCGGGCGTCCTCAAACGGATTGAGTGTCGAGCCCGGATGAACGCGTTCGAAATCGGCGCGAAATACTGAGATATCCGCGCGGGAAATGCAAACGTATCCTGCCCGGCCCTCCACATCGCCGCGACCGAGCCACCAGATTTTTAAGTCGCGGCGACGGTCGACGAACGCGGGCACACGCACGCCGACGTCCTCGATCCAGCGATAGAATCCATCGCCGCTCAACGAGTAATACGACTCCAGGCGATAGCTGCCGGCGGGAATATGCTGCGCCATCCAGCGGTCCTTGGCGCTGAGCTGGTCCGTCCGGTCGCGCGAGATTCGATAGTAATGGTCTTCCTCCGGCAAGCGGACAGTCGCGAGCAGGACCATCAGGATCGAAGCGCAGACCGTCAGGCTCGCTGCGACCGTCGAACGCTCGAGACGCGCGCCGGTAAGGCGTGAAGCCGCCACTTCCGCGATCCAGGTTGCCGGTGCGACGGGCACGAAGCACAAATAGGGCAGCCATGGAATCACATGATGCTGCCACATCTTCATGGTCAGGGGATGCGCGAAAAAGAAAACACAGGATCCGGCCAGAAATGCGAGGGGAACGGCCTGCCGCTTCCAAAGAATAAATACCACGCCTCCCGCGAACGCGATCCGGGCGATCCCAGGCAGAGCGGTCGAAAAGTAGAAGTTCACAACGGCCCACCAGCGCCCCATCACCGTGAGACCGAGCAGATTCGGATCGATCCAGTCGGCATAAAATTGCATGCTGCGAAGCTGGTATTCGCCGCGCCACAGAAATTCAGGATGCGTGAGCAGAAAACCCAGGGCGAACCCCAGTAGCAGAAAAACAAACGACGGCTGAAACAGGCCTCTGGCCCAGGCCCAGCGTCGGCGGAATCGAAAAAATGTCAGCGCCGCGCCGCCCGCGATCCCGAGTAGAATCCAAAGCCGTGCCATGGTCTCTTTCGCGCCCGCGTATTGTCCAGGCCCCGCGCGAGTCGTGAGCAACATTGCGTCGGTCAACCAGTTTCCACCTCGCGCGGGGTTCGCCTTGACGAGAAGCGCGACCAGTGCGCCTCCCATGGCGAGCGCGCATCCGAGCCCCGCGATTCGATACAGGACCCGGTAGCCCGTGGTTTCCGTTTCGTCAGAGAGGGTGGAGGGGGCGCGATCTTTCAGGAAGACGAGTGCGATCAGCACGGGAAGGCCGGCCAGAGCAAAGTGGTAGCGCGCAGCCGCCGCGGCTCCCGCCAAAAGCCCGGCGATCCCGTAGCCTCGCGGCGACGAACGCCGCCGCGAGAAAAGCACGATCCAGATCGCGCCGAGACATAAAACGTTCCCGAGCGATTCGGTTCGAGCGAAGAAACTATATTGCACGTGAACCGGAAGAGTCGCGAAAGCCACAGCCGTCATCACCGCGGTGATCGCGCCGGAGGAGCGCCGGACGATGTCATAAAGAAGTGCGACCGAACCTACATAAAGCGTCAGCGTGACGCACCGCATCAATAGGATCACTCCTTGAATGTGGGCAAACGCAAAGTCGCTGGGATTCATTCCCGTCGCGAAGCCGGGAATGTGGTCGACCGCCCACCACAGCGCCGTCGTCATGCTTGTGAGAGTGATGTAGGGCGTACCGGGAATGTCAAAGAATGTCTGGCTTGGATCCAGGCGCAACTGCCGGATCACCTCGTAGTAGGAAACGATCTCGTCGGTATTGAACCACCACGGAAGAAAGAGCGCGGGCCACACACGATAGACAATCCACGCCACCGTTCCCGCCAGGAAGAGAGCGCCCGTCAGCGAAACCGCGGGACCTTGCCACAGAGGATCCGCTTCCCGGGAGTCAACAGTGAACCGGCGCATAGAGTGACTTTGGGAGGGCTCCGGCCAGCCGAAATCGGACGCACCCTCCGATCCGTGGCTTCTGCGTTAGTATACCGAGCCGCCACGTCCTGGCGACAGTGCGCGCGTGCCTCGGATGGTATTCTAAACCTTGGTTTTTAGCTCGGTCACATTCCTGTTTCTATTCCTGCCGACCGTGTTGCTGCTGTACCACGGCATTTTTTTTCTTCCCATTCATCTGGGCCGTCCCTCTCCGATCTGGTTTCGACTAAGCAATCTGTTTTTGTTGCTGGTCAGCATTCTTTTCTATTTTTGGGGAGAGGGATATTTAGTCCTGCTGTTTCTCGGCACCACTGCCGTCGATTTTCTGGCGGCGCTTCTGATCGCGGGCGCGCTCTTGGGCGACAACCCGGCGGCGCTCGAGCCGGGTGGACATCGGACCGCGCGGCAGAAATGGATCCTCGGATTGGCCGTCGGCGTGAACCTTTCGATTCTCGCCGTTTTCAAATACTCCGACTTTGGCTTAACCGCCGCGAATGGAATGCTGCGGCACGCGGGTTATGCCGGGCCGGTGTATCATTTGGCGCTCCCGCTTGGGATTAGTTTTTTCATATTCCATTCGATGAGCTATACGATCGACGTGTACCGCGGTCAAATTGCCCCGACCCGCCGCTTTGTCGATTACGCGTGTTACGTGTTGATGTTTCCGCAGTTGGTGGCCGGGCCCATCGTGCGCTTCCGTTATGTGGCGGACGCGCTGACAAAGCGGAGCATCACACTTCCATACTTCGCATCCGGGGTCAGCCGGTTCGTCGTTGGCTTGGGCAAGAAGGTCCTGATTGCGAATATGGTGGGCGACACCGCCGACCGGATCTTTGCGATGGATCCCGCGCGGCTGGATGCTCCTCTCGCGTGGTTGGGAGTGCTGGCTTATACGATTCAAATCTATTTCGATTTTTCGGGTTATTCGGATATGGCGATCGGCCTGGGAAGGATGTTCGGTTTTGAGCTGCCCATCAATTTCAATTACCCCTACATCGCCACTTCCATTCGCGAGTTTTGGCGCCGCTGGCATATTACGCTCTCCACCTGGTTTCGCGACTATTTGTACATCCCGCTCGGCGGATCGCGCGGATCTTCGTGGATGGCGGCCCGCAATCTGATCATCGTTTTTTTCCTGTGCGGACTGTGGCATGGCGCGGCCTGGACCTTCGTCGTCTGGGGCCTCTACCATGGATTGTTTTTGGCCATCGAGCGAAACGGGACGATCGGCGGGTTTTTGTCCCGCCACAAATGGTTCGGGCATTTCTATACGCTCGGCGTGGTGGCTGTGGGGTGGGTTTTGTTTCGGGCTGAAACATTTTCGCAAGCCCGCGCATTTCTGAAAGCCATGGCGGGCCTCGCGCAACCGAGCCCCTACCCGATTCAATGGTTCCTCTATCCCGGCACGGTGGCCGCGATTTTCGCCGGAATCCTGTTTTCGGCGCCGGTGGCTCCATGGGCCGCGGCATGGATGTCCGAGGAATTCCGGCGGGGAGGCGCGAGCCGGAACCGCTGGATTCCCGCGGTCCCGGCATTACAGGTCGCAGGTCTCGCCGTGGTGTTGGCGGTCAGCTCGATCCTGATTGTTTCTGGGACCTATAATCCGTTCATCTACTTTCGGTTCTGAGCTCGTGCGGACGACTTCATGAATCACACGGCCTCAACCTCCGACGCTCCGAGCCGACGCGAGGACCGCGCGCGCCCCGCCATCCCGAGCTCCTGCCCATGGATGCCGGCCGGAGGCAGCCGGGCGCTCATAGTTTTGTTCGCCGCGTTCCTGGCACTCCCGTTTGGCCGCTGGCTGATTCTTAAACCAGACGCACAACTGGAGGAAAATCGGAACCTGGCACCCGCGCCCGATTTTCGTCGCGATTCCCTGCGCGAGTTACCGAACAAAATTGATGCGTATTATAACGATCACGTCGGTTTTCGAAATAGTCTTGTACGAATTGCCGCCCTGGTTGCGCCCTGGATTCCTCTCTCATCGCGGCGCATGGTGGTCGTCGGGAAGTCTCCTGTTCCTGGCGATCCTCCGTGGCTTTTTTATTCGGCCAGAGGAATTCTCGAAGACCGCTTCGGATTGCGGCCTCTGAGCGACGTCCAGTTGGAAGCATGGAAGCAGCGTCTGGAGCGCCGAACCGCGTGGCTTGCCGAGCGTAAGATCCTCTATCGCTTCGTCATTGTTCCGGAAAAGAGCGCGATTTACCCGGAGCTTCTTCCGGATTACATGCGGAGTCAGGGCCCCAGCATGACTCGAACGGATCAACTGATCCAATATCTGCGAACCACCGGATCGCCGGTCCGCATCCTCGATCTGCGTGACAGTCTCCGAAAAGCGAAAACGGATGGATATGTGTACTATCCATACGATACGCATTGGAATGGCCGCGGTTTTTTCGCGGGCTATCGGGAAATCTTCACGGATCTTCAGACCTCTTTCCCTGAGTGGAAACCCCAAGAGCTCGGGCGCGATTATGAGTTGAAGACCGTCTCGGGAACTGCATTTCAGGACCTGAGGTCCATGCTTGGCCAGCCCCGTGTCCCGCGAAGCGATCCGCTCCTCGCGCGCTTAAATGTGTTCCGGATTCGCCGCGAGGCGGCGGAATGGCCCGCCGAACTTGATCCACTTCCGCCCGGCGTCGCCGCCTACGTCTTAGCGAATTCCGGAGCGGACCGGCGATTGCTCGCGTTCCACGATTCTTTCTTCTGGAATGGAATCGTCGCTCCGGAGGATCAGCCATTGGCGGCTCATTTCAGCCGTTCGTACTTCTGCGGAATTTATCCGGGCGACGAAACCATGCGCAGACTCGTGGAAATCGAGCAGCCGGACGTGGTTTTGGAAGAGCGAGTGGAACGGGAACTGGAGAATATAGCTCTGGATCCTCCTGCCGAGCCCGCCACGCCAGACTTGATGCGGACCGCGGCCGTGCCGCGTTTTTACCTGGACACCATTAGCGACCGGCCTCCCGGGAAAGATCCCGTGATCTTTTCGGGACGGCGAACCACTCTTAAGGGATGGGCCGTGGACCCGACGGCCTCCGCGGCCGCGAGCGGTGTGGAAGTCGCGATCGATAACGTCGTATTGCCCGCGGCGTATGGATATCCCAGACAGGATGTGACGGATGCTCTCCGGTGCCAGGCATGCCTGCACTCGGGGTTTGAAGTGGAGATCCCGCCCGGGGCGCTCGCCGCGGGCAAACATAGGCTCGCTGTGCGAGTGATTCTGAGCGACAAGAAGAGCTATGGAGAAGCGATTTTTGGCGATGTTGAAGTCCGTCCATTGCCCCCACACTAGCTCCACGGAATCTCCCGCGTCGTTTGATATCCCCTGACATTGCGTATCATGCAGACAGAGAGCGGTCGCGACTGCCGTTCCTGGTGAAATTATGAAAGAGACTATTGGTGTTTTGGTGGAAGCCGATCCGGGGCCCGGAATCCTGCACCAGTTGACTGGCGTGATCGCGCGGCACGGCGCGGATATCACCTCCGTTGATATCGTCGAGCCGCGACAGACCTATTTTGAAATGGATGTGACGGACGGTTTGGCGGTTCTTGACGATTTATCCAAGCTCTCCATCGTCCGGAAGGTCTCGCAGGTGAAAACCTTCCAGACTGTTTTCGGAAAGCGGATCATCATCATCGGCGGCGGAGCGCAAGTGGGACAAGTCGCCACGGGAGCAATTTCGGAGGCGGACCGGCACAACATCCGTGGCGAACACATCTCCGTGGATACGATTCCTCTGGTGGGCGAGCAGGCGCTCGCGGACGCGGTGCGGGCGTGTGCACGGCTGCCGCGATTGAAGGCCGTCGTGCTGGCCGGCTCGCTCATGGGTGGCGACATCGCACAGGCCGTTCGCGAGGTCCGCGCGCAGGGAATCCTCGTGGTGAGCTTGAACATGGCGGGGAGCGTCCCTCAGGCAGCGGACCTGGTGGTGACGGATCCTTTACAAGCCGGCGTGATGACCGTGATGGCTGTGGCGGAGACCGCGAAGTTCAGCGTCGCGCGGCTCAAGAGCCGCGTCTTCTGAACGGCTTCAACGAGACAAGACGCGCAAGGGGTCGTCGGCGAGGCCAGCCGTTGGCGCGCGCTTGGTCCGCATCTGTCCGATCTTCAGCGACGCTTTGAAAATGGCTCCCACCGGAATGACGCCTGCCAATTTGTGCGCGGCGATCGCGGCGAGGCCCATGGACGCGGCACAGCCGCACGAACTGCAATCTGGATTTCCGCCGAATTGGCAGGGAACGATCCTGGTCTTGAGATCCGCCGACAAAGTTTGCGTGGTCAGAGCGAATACGCACTCCTGGGGCGTTTGCGGCGGCGAGGCAAATTGCCGAAGCATTTCTTCCGGCATGTCGAGCTTCCGATACTTCGTCCTCAACACCATCAAATCCGCGATCGCGCGAGCTCGCTCTTCGGGCGTTAGCATCTCCGGTAGCGTATCTCCCCGCTGCGGAGTGAAAAAGCTGAACCAGATTTTGCGGATCTCTTTGCGTGGAGTCCAGAATTCCAGAAACTCGCGTAAATAGCCCGGCCGCTTCATCATTTGTCCGGTAATCGTACAGTGAATCGTGATTTTCTGGCCCGCGATGTTTTTCAGAATCCGTTCGTAGGTAGCCGGTGCTCTGCGGACATCGTGGTCGGGTTGCAGGCCGTCGATCGACACGACCAGGTTTAAACGATCGAGCGACGCCCAACTGGCCGAGGGAGCACGGAAGGCGCTGGTGACTACCTGCACGTGGATTCCGCGGTCCAGCAGAAGCGGGATCATGGACTCGAGCTCACGGTAACGAACCAGGGGATCGCCGCCCACCAGCGACAGATGCAGCGGCCGTATGCGGTCGACGATTTCCAGCACTCCGTCCACCAGCTCCTGGCCTTTGCGATCGTGCAGGCTGCGCAAGGTCGCGCCGCCGCCGAGGTGCGCGTCGTCATAGGCATAACATCCGGGGCAGCGGAGCGGGCATTCACGCGTGATCTCGATCGATAAGGAAGGCCGTTCTCCCTTAAGGATCTTGCCCCACGCCCGGATAATTTCGTTCGGGTTCAACGCAAATCTCTCACGCGGGCTCGCGCGGATCGAGCCCTGCCATTCTGGTGAAAAACGGAGCAGGGCAGCTGACATCGATTGTTCGTCATGCACCCTGGAAATCGCGCAGGCGTAGCCGGGGATTCCTAATGACTGGGACGCGCGAACGGCCTTGCGCGTTCCGTTCATCCGCGGAAAAGGGGACAGTCCGCAGATTGGCCGCTCTTTACGGCGAAATAATGCCTTTGCGAACGGCGTAGAGCACAATGTCGGCGGTATTGTGGAGGCCCGCCTTTTGCATTAAATTCCCGCGATGAGTTTCCACCGTATAAGGACTCAAATGGAGCACCGCAGCGGCCTCCTTATTTGACTTTCCTTCCGCCAGCAGCTGCAACACTTCGCGCTCCCGTTCCGAGAGAAGATCGTAGGAATCCTGCACGCCCCGTTTTCGCAGCACCCGTACTTCGTCTTCCGCCAGCGACTGCGCAATCGAGGGAGAAAAGAACGGTTTACCCGCCGCCACCGAGCGAATCGCGCGCTCGAAATATTCGTCCGCCGTGTCCTTGAGCAAATATCCCCGTGCTCCGGCGTCGAGCGCCTTCACGATGTAGCTCTCATCGGTGTGCATGCTCAGGAAGATCACACCCGTGCGCGGATTTTCCCGGATTACCTGGGCCCCGGCCTCCAGGCCGTTGAGCAGCGGCATCCCGATATCCATGATCACGATCGAGGGTTGCAGGAGCGCGGCCAGCCTCACCGCCTCGCGGCCGTTCGCGGCTTCCCCCACCACTTCGATGTCAGCTACCCGCTGAAGCAGGAGTTTCAAGCCCGTCCGGACGATGCCGTGATCGTCCGCGATCAGGATGCGAATCATGCTTTATCATCTCCCCCGCGAGATCCTCCGCCGTGGAGCCGTCCGCCGTCTTGGGCACGGGTAGCCGGAATTCCAGCCGCGTCCCCTCGCCGGGCGCGGAAATCACTCGCAGGTGTCCGCCCAGTTCCCGCAGCCGCTCGTCCATTCCCGCGAGGCCCAGCCCCTCGCGCGCGATCGTCTTTGCCTCGAAGCCGCAGCCATCGTCGGCGATGGTTCCTACCGCCCATCCCCCAAGGATTTTCAGCGACACCTCGACCCGGTGCGCGCCCGCGTGCTTGGAGATATTGGTCAGCGCTTCCTGGGCCACCCGATACAGGCAGGTTCGATGAGCGTCGGGGAGCAGATTCAGCGCCGGATCCACGTTGGTATCGAACTCCATGCCGCTCGAGCGTGAGGTCTCTTTGATCAGCCATGCGAGCGCGGGCGTGAGCCCCAGATCGTCCAGCATGGAAGGCCTGAGCAGCATCGCGATATTCCGCACGATGCCGAGCGTATTCTCCACGATCCCTTTCGCGTGCGTGATGCGGGCCGAGAGCTCGCTCTCGGCGTCTCCGCTCGTCATCCTCATCCGGCTCATGGCCGAGAGCTCCATGCGCAGACCCGTGAGCATTTGCCCGACTTCATCGTGCAGTTCGCGCGACAAGTGCGTGCGCTCCCGTTCCTGCGCCGTGCGGACCTGAGCGGAGAGCCGCCGCAGCTCCGTCTCCGCTACCTGCGAATGCCGCTCGAGAGCGGTCATGCGCGCGAACGTCACACCCGCGATCCCCAAGCCCAGCAGGAGCGCGATCCCGGTGGTCCACGCGAGTGAGAATCGGAAATCCTGATCCGCCCTGGTCACGTGTTCTCGTTCCGCCGAGAAGTTCGCGGTCATCATCCGTTCTACCTGAGTTGTCAGCGCGACGATCTCTTCGCGCCGGCGCAGCCGTTCCTGCAAAAAAGACATCCGCCGGGCGTTCTTCTCTTCCTGGGTCCAGTCGAGCAGGATACGCGTCGGATCCAGGTACAGATCCTCTTCGCGCTGCAAGCGCAGCAGCGCGGTCTTCTCCTCGGCTCCCTGCGCGGATGCGGCCAGGATGCGAAAACTCTCCTCCGTGCTCCGGCGGATATTGAGGAACTGGTCGGCGTATTGCCGGGCGTGTCCCGCGTCGGGATCGAGCAGATAATCGCGAGTCAGAATTCCAGTCAGGTAGACGTTCGCCCGGATCGATGCCAGCGCGTTTCCGGCTTCCATATGAGCGTTGTGAAGCGCGTTCACGCGAGCCTGCGCAGCCGTGGCGTTCTGCCAGATGGCGAAAGCAGAGCCGCCGATGACAAGCAGCAGTCCGGCGAATGCCACAGCCAAAAGGATGGACTTGCGAACCTGCATGGATGACTTCATAGCCATTTTAGTGAAAGTAGCGGCGTTCGCGGGCTCACTCTGAAACTGCTCGGCGGACTCAAAACAGTAGCAAAAAAGCCTCCCTCCGGCCCCTGCTGAAGTCCGGAGAGAGGCAAGCCGAAAGCGGATCGAACTACGGCGCGGCGGTGATGTGCGCCCGGCGATTCCTCTGCCAGCACGCTTCCGTTTCTTCGGTGCAGACGGGCTTGTCTTTGCCGTAGCTGATGATGGTCAGCTGGGCCATCGGGATGCCCATGGTGCTCAGGAAATCCTCGGCGGCGCGGGCGCGCTTGTCGCCGAGCGCGAGGTTATATTCTTCCGAACCCCTCTCATCGGCATTGCCCTGAATGACGAGCTTTTGGCTGGGATAGCTGGCCAAAATTTCGCGGATCACTCCGACGTCTTCTCTCAAGCTGGTCGTGGCGTCGGCGCGGATGGTGGCCTTGTCGTAGTCAAACAACGCGTCTTCGAGGCGAGCCAGACGCTCGTTGAGCGTCGCCCGTTCCGCTGCCGGCATCGTCGTCGAGCGAGTCGCGCTCGTCTGAGCCGGAGTGCTCGCGGTCTGTCGATTAGCCGTCGCCGCCGGGGCGCGCGTGGGCGCCGGCGCGGGTGTGGAGGCTACCGGCGCAGGAGCCGCCGGCCGGGCAGCCACCGGAACCGCTTTGTGGCATGCGGAAATGGAAAGAATCGCTGCGAGGCCAACGGCCATTCCAATCTGTTGCTTCATGGTCAAATCCCTCCGTCCTGTTAGGAACTACATTCATAAGACGTCATTTCAGCCGTCAGGTATATCCCGTGAAGGCACCAAAAAGTACCCAGAATCGCGAACTCGATCCCGATGTCTAAGGGATTCGCCCGAAGGCCACGCGTCATTCGGATGCAATCGAGCTGCCGTCTTGACACCGCCCTCCCGATTGCGTCAGATTATGGAAATCAGCCGTGCGATCTTTTGCGTGTGCTCTCTTGTTTTGCCGGGGGCTTCTCGCGGCATCCGTGCCGCCCTTAGTCTGCGCGTCGGGCGGACCCATCGCCACTGTCGACCTGCGCGTCTTTTCTCCCTCCTTGCGAAGCTCGAACGAAGCTCTGCCCTTGCGCACCATAAGCCGTCTCGAGGAAGGCGACACCATCCGCTACCGCCCGGTGCTCCGCCCCGAGGAGCGGCGCAAGGGCGACGTCACCATGGTGCTGGTTCCGGCGAATCCGAAAGCCGCGGGACGTGACAAATTGCTGGTGTTCGATCCCCGCGACGCCGGGAAGCCCCAGCAATGGATCGTTCCCTGGCGTGCCTCGCTCGCGGCGTTCGTGTATGGTCCCACGGGACTGAGTGTGAAAAAGGTCGAGGACTTTCTCGATCGCGATGACCAGTTGGTGGGCGAACTAGCCGATTACGCAGACAAAACCGCGAAGGCCGAAGCGCTGATCGTCGCGCTCGAATCGCCCGACACGTCGGGCGAGACCGTCAACGCGGCTTTGCAGGGTTTTTCCTCGAAGTTCGGAGCGAGCGCGCAGCTTACCCGCAACGCGCCGCTCGGCCAGCAGGCGACCTCCGTGTTCCGTACGATCGATCCGACGATCGCCGCCTACGATCCACTTGCCGGACAGGGAGCCCAGCCGATCGGACAGACCGCCGGACTCGCGACCTCGGTCGCCGAGATGTTCTTCGGCAGCCCGATTGGCCTGGCCGCCGGAGGAACCGCTATGCTTCTCAACCTCGGCGCTCTCGCTTTTCCGCGCTCCGAGTTCCGCTCCGCCTTTTCGCAACCCATGCCGGACGAGGCGCTCGGGTTGTGCGGCAAAGTGAATGCCGCGGCCGTGCACACCCGCATCGCCTATCTCTGGTCCACGCGAGTTCCGAACGCCGCGCTGCCGCGTCTGACCGTGGGTATGGCCAATTCGCTTCCGGCCGGAGCCAAATCGCCATTGCCGCTCGCGGGCTCCGAGGAGGAATGGAAATATCTGGATCGCGCGCGCAACTGGATGGTGCACCCGGAGCGCGGCAAACCGCTTCCGGTCAAGGTTCAAGTGCTTGCCAACACCAAAAGCATCGAGCTCGATCTGGGAAAGGATATTCACCCCGGCCGCTATTATTTAACGGCGAATTGGGATTGGGACTCGTTCCAGGTTGGCGGGGACTTCTCCGTGCAGCCGTTCGCCGATTTCGCATCCGCGAAGCTGACGCCCGCCGCCCAGGACCGCTTTGTCACCGGTACGGGTAAGCTGCCGCTCACGCTCGAGGGTGCGGACTTCGAATTCGTCACTCGGGTGGAGATGAAAAAGCTGGACGACGAGTTCGCGACGGCCAGCGTTGTCCCATATATGCTCCCGGAGGGCCTCCGAACAGGCGCGCAGGATCGCATGGACATTCAGGTTGATTCGGACGGATTGCCGCCCGGGCGGTATAAGCTGATCGTCGCGCAGACGAATGGCAAGATGCAGGACGTGCCCCTACGGGTGTTGCCCGCGCTGCCCGTCATTCGCGATCTTCCGATCACAATGAACCAGGATCAACTATCGGTAAGCGTCGATTTGAAGGGAGAGCGGCTCGATCTCCTCGAGCGGATGGAGCTATCGCGGGGAAAAGCTACGCTCGGCGCGCCCTCCAATGACGGAACCCAGCGCGGCGTCGTTTTCACCCTCCCGCCACAGACCGCTGCCGGCACTCAGATCGTCCTCCAGGCAATTGTCGCCGAGCGGAGCAATCCGGTTACATTCGCCAACGCTCTGCGAATCGTGGGGCCCAGGCCCGTCATCTCCGGCGTGTCGCTATCACCGCTCCCGGCCCAGGCCGTGCAGTTGGATTCCGGCGAGTTGCCAGGTGGACTGGTTGTGAGCGCCATGATGCGCGTCGCGCATCTTCCGGCGGACGGTGGCGTCCGGCTCGAATGCCAACAGACGGCGTCCGGCGCCATCACTTTGCATCCGGGGCAGCAAGCCGGGGGAGCGAAACTGGAGCAGTTGAGTGGGGATCAGTTGTTTCTGACGTTCGGCACCGCTGAGTGGGTCAACGGTTGCGCCGTGCAGGCGACCGTTACCAGCGGTCTGGGCGATTCGCCGCCCCATCCCATGGGGCGCATCGTCGACGTACCTGCGATCGACGATTTCACGGTAAGCCCCGGCGGCGTGGACGGGGAAGTCAACGCGATCCTGATGGGCGGAAGTCTCGAGTCCATCGAGAAAGTTGGCTGGACATCGGACCAGGGAACGCCCCTCGCGGAATTGCCGCAACCTCTCTCTCAGGATGGCGCCCGACAGAAACTGCAGGTTCGTCTGGCGCCTCCACCCGCTCCCGGAGCTGCTCTTTACGTGTGGCTGCGCGGCGAATCGCGCGCGCGCATTACGTCCGTGCACGCCAACTGAAGACCGCGCGAACGCCGCAGATTTTTTAACTCGCGAACGTTAGCTCGTGAATGTTTCCGCGGAATCGTTGAACCCGGACGACTGCGTGGTGTAGCCGATCGTATAGTCGCCCACCCAACCGGCGGGAGCCGACGGAGGCTGGCTCATCCCGGCCACATTCGGAACCATGACGTTCGCATTCGGGCCCGCGATTCGCGCGACCAACTGGGCCGCGGCCGTGGGGTCGGAACACTCCAGATAAGGACTTTCCGGCGTGCTGTAGCTCTCGTTAAGAGCCAGCGTGAGAGTCTGGCTCACCGTCAAAGGCGTGTTCCCGGGAACCGGGGAACCGGTCTGAATTCTCGCCATGATGTTGTTCAGATACTGCGCCGGCGTCAGCACCGAGCCGAAGATCGTATCCGTCTGGCCCTGCGTCAGGACGACCGGCGCGGGGGGAGTGGCGGTGGTGGTCGGCGTGCTGCCCGTGTTCGTGCTTCCGCTCGTCGCCCCGCCGGCAGCCGAATTCTGTTCCAGGTTGCTCGCGGCGGGCGTCACGGTCGAAGCCGCTGGGGCCGCCGTTCCCGAAGCCGCCGTTCCCGAAGCCGCCGTTCCCGAAGCCGCCGTTCCCGAAGCCGCCGTTCCCGAAGCCGCCGTTCCCGAAGCCGCCGCGACGTTATCGTTCACAAGATTGTTCGCAAGCTTGACGCCCGCGGGAGAAGTCGTCGAAGCCGTGGGTGCATTGATCAAACCCAGGGCGATTTCAGCGAATGTGTCGGCGTCCGCGTTGCTCAGCTTGGGAGTCGCGCTCGCACTCAAAGTCGGATCAACGGTCGTGCTGGTTTGCACGGAGGAAAAACCTGGAAAGTTCATCGAATATAACCTTTCTTTCGAAGCGTCGCGTCATTCTCAAAACATCGCGCGGAACCGCACTTCGGTTTCGGCGCCGCCCGCACCCGGCTGCGACGGTGTTTGCTCCCTGGCTGGGCCACCGGAAAGCATTCAGTACCGGCATGCATTCGATACCGGAAAGCATTCAATAAGGTGTTCGACCAGGTATGAAAAATACTTTAGAGCGCCGCCGCGCGCTCGGTCCTCAAGATGCGTACAGTGTCAGAGCTTCGTCGCGGTGTCGAAAGATCGACTCCCAATACCGTTAAATCTGCTGCCGACCAGGGTTCAGGCTTATGCGCACCTCGCCTGGAACTACGGGAACTCGGATTACGCGTTGAGTCTCTCTGCCAAGGAATGGACATGGGATAATAAGCCATGTCGTCTTGGCCCGCGCCGAGCGTTCTAGACGCCCGCACCCAGTCCTTCCCGGTGCTGACGGAGGCCCAGATTGCACGTGTCCGTGCGTCGGCGCACACACGTTCCGTCGCAGCCGGCGAAGTCCTCTTTGAACCGAGCGCCGCGAACGTTCCGTTTTTCGTGCTGCTCTCCGGCCGTATGGAAATCGTGCAGCCCACGCTCGACGGAGAGCGGACGGTCGCCGCGCATGGACCCGGAGAATTTACCGGCGAGATGACCATGATCTCCGGCCAGCGAAGCCTGGTGCGCGCACGCGTCACCGAAGCGGGCGAATTTTTGGAGCTCGGCGGGGACGCTCTCCGCGCGCTCGTGGCCAAAGACGCAGAGCTGAGCGAGATTATTCTGCGCGCCTTCATCCTGCGCCGTCTCGAGCTCATCAGCCGGGGCTACGGTAACGTGATCCTGATGGGCTCGCGTCACTCCGCGCCGACCCTCCGCCTGCGCGAGTTCCTCGGCCGCAACGGGCATCCGTACACTTATGTCGATCTCGATACGGACCGCGGCGCGCAGGAGTTGCTCGATCGCTTCCATGTAAAGGCCGAGGAAATCCCGGTTGTCATTTGTAATGGAAAGAGCGTGCTGCGGAATCCGTCCAACCAGGAAGTCGCGAATTGCCTGGATTTCAATCTCAACGTGCACGATGCGCATGTGCGCGATCTGGTGATCGTGGGTTCCGGTCCCGCGGGTCTCGCTGCCGCTGTCTATGCGGCTTCCGAAGGCCTCGATGTCCTTGTGATTGAGACCAGCGCTCCCGGCGGACAGGCGGGCTCGAGTTCGAAAATCGAAAATTATCTGGGATTCCCCACCGGCGTTTCCGGCCAGGAACTGGCCGCGCGCGCCACCACCCAGGCGCAGAAATTCGGCGCGCACATGATGATTGCGCGCAGCGTGGTGCGCCTGCATTGCGACCGGCGTCCGTACGCGGTGGTGCTCGATAGCGGAGAAACACTCCCGGCCCGTTCCATCGTGATCGCCACCGGAGCGCAATACAACAAACCGAACCTGGAAAATCTTGAAAAGTTCGAAGGCAACGGAATTTATTACGGCGCGACTTACATTGAATCGCAGTTGTGCGGAGATGATTTCGTCGCGGTGGTGGGCGGGGGCAACTCCGCCGGTCAGGCCGCGGTGTTTCTCTCGCAGACCGCGCGCAAAGTATATATGCTCGTCCGTGCGGCCGAGTTGTCGAGTACCATGTCGCGCTACCTGATCCAGAGGCTCACGGAAAATCCCCGCATCGAACTGCACCTCAGCACCGAGATTATCGCTCTCGAAGGCGGCGAGCGATTGCAGTCCGTAGAGTGGCGCAATCGCGTCAGCGGCGAGAGCGCCACCCAGCCGATTCAACATGTGTTCGTCATGACCGGAGCGTCGCCTCGCACCGAGTGGCTGCGCGGCTGCCTGGCGCTTGATGACAAGGGATTCGTTCTCACCGGGCGCGATCTGAATGCCGCTGGCTTATCCGCCGCGGCCGCAGCGCACGGCGCGACCTCCGGCTTGCAGGTGCTGGCCGCCGCGGCCAATGCGGGACCGCGATGGCCCCTGGTGCGCGCTCCCCAGATGCTGGAAACCAGTCTTCCCGGCGTGTTTGCGGTTGGCGACGCGCGCGCGGGCAGCGTGAAACGGGTTGCGTCGGCTGTGGGCGAAGGCGCGATCAGTATTCAACTGGTGCATCAGGCTCTCGCCGAGCTCTAGCGCGGAATCCCAAACTACTGAAACTGCCGCCGGAAGTCTTCGAATTGTTGTTTCAGTATGGCGATTTCCCGTTCCAGGGCTTCCACACGCGCGGCCATTCCGCCCCCGGTTTCGCTCGCGGCTTCGACGCTCGATTCGCCCATCGGCCTCCGTTCTTCTTCCACCACCGCTCCGCCGAGTGATTGCGCCCAGCGCCCGCGCGGCAGGCGCGTAACCAGGGCGTGAGGCTCGCCCGCCAGCGCTTCCAGACAATGTTCCACTTCATCCAGATCGGCGAAATCGTGCATCCGTTCCGTGCGCCCGCGCATTTCACCCACGGTCTGCGGCCCGCGCAACATCAGGACGCACAGCAGCGCCAGTTCGCGCCGGCCCAAATTCAGCTTCTCCCCCAGGCGGTGACCGAATTTATCCACGCGATGGCCGGCCCCTGAAACCCGCACGACCAGCCCTTTGTCTCGCGCCGCTTCGAGCGCCCGGGCGATCGTATCCTCGTCGTAGCTCACCACCGGATCGCGGCTCGACTTTTGATTGCAGGCCGCCTGGAGCGCATTCAGCGTCAGGGGATAATATTCCGGCGTCGTCATATCTTTTTCGAGCAGCGCTCCCACTACGCGCACTTCCGCCGGACTGAGCGTTTCCATGGCAACCAACGTAACGTTCATGATCTTCCGGGGTCAACTCTTCTGACGCCGGGCCTCTGTCCTCTGACCCCTGTCCCCTGGTATACTCGCGACCATGCGCAAAAGTTCCCTCGTCCGGCTGGGATTGTTGATCGTACTCGGCGGCGCCTGCTGGGTGGCTTACAGTCAGATGGGCCAGACGCCCGCCAAGCTGAGCACGGTCAAGATCTCGAACGACCTGTACATGATCCATAACGACATCGTGCCGGGCAATACGACGGTCCTGGTGACCGATGATGGCATTCTCCTGGTCGACGACAAATTCGCCGTGGATCACGACAACCTGATCGCCGAGGTGAAGAAGATCAGTACCAAGCCCATCAAGTACGTCATCAGCACGCATCATCATGCCGACCACACCGGCGGCAATCCCGCCATGCAGAAGATGGACGTGAAGGTGATCGCCTCCGAACAGGCCCGTCAAAATATGCTCGACGCCAAGCAGCCCGGAGCGCCCGACATCGCCGTGGAGCATCGCGCGACGGTGACCCTGGGCGGCAAGACGGCCGAGATTTATTACTTCGGGCGCGCGCACACCAACGGCGACATCGTGATTTTGTTTCCCCAAGACCGCGTCCTGTCAGCCGGCGATATCTTCACCTTCGGCGACGCGACGCCCCAGTTGATCGACTATTCGGGCGGCGGCAGCGCCAAGGAATGGACCACCACGCTCGACGGAGCGCTGAAGCTCGATTTCGATCGGGTGGTTCCGGGCCACGGCGATCTGGCGAAGAAGGCGGACATGCTGGCTTTCCGCAACACGACGCTCGCGCTACGCAATAAAGTTCATGACATGCAGGCGCAGAAGAAGAGTCGTGACGAGATTACGGCGGTGCTGAAGAACGACTACAAGTGGGGCCAGCTGCAGTTCATGCTGAGCTTCGACGGAATCCTCGCCGAGACGCGTTAAGCGCCGCGCCTCCGCCTCTTCCGCTTCTTCCGTGCTGTCGGAGCGTTGGGAACCGCTCCTCCGGTTGCCGCCGTGGCATGCGTCCGATATGATACGAACGATCGCCAAGGAGGCACGCGCTGTGAAGATCATCCCTGTTTCGATATTCGGTTGCCTGATGGGAGCAGCCGCGTTCGCCGCTTCGAATACCCCGGTGACCTTTAATAAGGATGTTCTGCCGGTGCTGCAGAAGAACTGCCAGGAGTGTCATCGGCCGGGCGAACTCGCCCCCATGTCGCTGCTCGATTACGATAGCGCGCGTCCCTGGGCCAAAGCGATCAAGGCTGCCGTCGTCTCGAAAAAGATGCCGCCATGGTTTGCCGACCCCAAGTACGGCCACTTCGCCAACGACAAAACGCTGAGCGAGGCTGACATCAGTACTTTGGTTGCATGGGTGGACGGCGGGGCCGTGGAGGGCAACCCGAAAGATCGTCCCGCGCCGCTGAAGTTCCCGGAGGGATGGGAGATCAAGCCCGACCTCGTTGTCGAAATGCCGAAGGCGTTCGAACTTCCCGCTAAAGGCACCATCAATTACAAGTTCATCCTGGTGAAGACCAATTTCCCGCAGGATATGTGGGTGGAAGCCGCCGAAATGCGTCCGGGCAATCCGAAGGTTGTGCATCACGGAAAGGTATGGGTGCGGCCTCCCGGATCGCATTGGATGGAAAAAGCGGTTCCCGGCGAGGCGTATGAGCAGGAAACGCAGCGCGACGTGATCGGCCGCAACATGGGCGCCGATGGCAACGATATCGTCGGCAAATTCAATCCCGGTTTGGGCGCCCAGGAATTTACGGTCGACAATTCGGCGAAATTCGTCCCGAAGGGCTCCGACCTGGTTTTCGAGATGCACTACACCGCCAACGGCACACCCACTTCGGATATTTCGAAGGTGGGCCTGGTGCTCGCGAAGAATCCTCCGCAGCGGCGTTATTATTTCGCGACTGGTCCTTCCGCCGGCAATCTCGTAATCGGCGCGGGCGACGGCAATGCGGAAGTGGTCAGTGAACTGACCGTCGCGCTCGACAACGTGAAGCTGGTCTACGCGCAGCCGCACATGCATCTGCGCGGCAAGGACATGGACATCCGTGCGATCTATCCGAACGGCGAGACCGAAATTCTGATGCGCTCGAAGTGGGATTTCAACTGGCAGCAGGGATTCGATTTCAAGGAACCGATCGCGCTGCCCAAGGGCACGCGCCTGGTTGTCGTTTCGCACTTCGACAATTCGCCGAATAATCCGTTCAATCCCGATCCCAATAAGGAAGTTCGCTGGGGCTTCCAGAACTGGGAAGAGATGAGCAATTGCTTTATCGGCCTGACGATGAACTTGAGCGACAATCCGGATCAGATGTTCAAGCGCTCCGGTCCAAGCCTGCTGAAACCCGTGACCGGAATTTCCGGTCCGACGCTCACCGCGCTGCAGATCCAAAAATAATCGCGCGCGAGACCGAAAACTCGAAAAGAAGTTCAAAAAAAGCGCAAAAATCGCGATGTGCGGAAATCGCGCGGCGATCTCTCACAAATCCGCGAAGTTCAGATAGTTAGGCTTTAAGCCTGTAAAAACGGCTTTATTTAACGAATCGGAAGGCATCGTTTGAACCCTCGGGTGCCGAAAAGTCCGGCGATCGCACCTTGCGCCTCCCAGGCCCCAAGAAACGGAAATCGAATTTTTCGACCACATGAACGATCCGTCATGTTACGGCTCGCCTTCCAATTTCCGCAGCCGAACTTCGATTCCGGTCCCTTTTAGAGCGTCCGCGAACTCCTGAGTGTTCTGGCCGCGGTAGTGATAGGGATAGACGACCTTCGGATGGAATTCTTTGACGCACGCGGCGGCCTCGGCCACCGGCATCGTGCGCGGCGGATTCATGGCGATGAACCCGATCGAGATGTTTTTGAGAGCTTTCATCTCCGGCGTACATTCGGTGTCTCCGGAAAAGTAAACGCGCGTGTCGCCGAAATTGAGAATATAGCCGTTGCCGATCCCCCGGTGATGCCACGGTTTGCCCGGCGTGGGACCGAACACCAGGTTGTACATGGGAACCGCTTCTATTTCGATCCCCAGGAACATTTTCTTTTCGCCGTTGCGCAGGGTTTCGGGGATGCCGCAGCAACCGTTCAGCGTGTCATTCACGGCTTCCGAGGTCACGATGATGGTCGAATCTTTCCGCAGCGTCTTGAGCAGAGCCGGGTCCATGTGATCGGCGTGCGTATGCGAAATCAGAATCATATCGGCCTGCGGCAGTCCCGTGAAATCGGCCTGGCCCCATGGATCTGCGTAAATCACTCTTCCGCCGAACTCGAGCATGACGCTTCCGTGATACAGAGGCCGCAGGCGCAGGAGTCCCTTGGAAGTCTGGACTTCATCGGCCTGCTGATTGGGCGCCACGGCGCCGGTCGCGGCCATTTCACAGAGAATTGCGCAAGCGGCCAGAGCGAACGTGGTCGAGTAACGTTTTACAATTCGCATGAGATTGAGTCTACTAGGAAAGCGGTCGCGCGGGTGGTCCCGCGCGCCAGATCCAGAAGGCGGCCGCGCCTTAGGAAATCAAGTACAGCGCGACCAGCGGCGTGACGTTCAGCAGCAGGATGCCAATCTTATAAACGGCAATGGCTACGTAATTAAAGCCGTCAAAGGTTTCCCTTGAAAGCTGAAACCACCGGATATGGAAACGGTACATCCAGTCGTGCGCGAAGATAAACGTGCCGGACCAAGCTAAAAGGATCGCGTAATTCAGCGCCGTGCACCAAACAAGCACGTGCCTGATTTCGTTCGCCGTCACACGTCACTCCCCGTGCTGCTTACGAAATCAGGCTTGGCGGTGAAAGCCAAAATCGGATCCGATCCATCCGCCGGTCAATCCGCAAGTGGGTCCGGACGGACCTGGAAGTGTACGACTTTCGCCATAGTGCCCTTGCCGGTTTCCGAGTGGAACGGCGTGCGCGTTCCCCACGTGGTATAAACGCCCTTGCCTTTCCAACCAGCCTTGGGATCGTCGATGCGGCCGTCCATACCCTTGGCGAAGAAACCGAGCGGATAAGGAACGCGCATGACAACCCATTTGCCGTTCTGCAGCGCGAGCAACGAATCGCTGCCGTTGCCAGTGGCGATCGGCGTATTCTTGCCGAGGCCGAGCGTGTCCCACTGATCCACCCAATCGTAATAGTGCGAATCCGCGCTGCCCGAAGACTTGACGTTCTTGAAGTTCGGACCGGGCGAGGGATAAAGCGTCCAGCCTTCGGGACAATGCTGGCCCGTGGCTTTCGGACCGTTCAGAGGCCCTTTGCACTTGCCGCGATCGAAACTGGCAAGATGGCCGCTCGCGAGCACGACCCACGCGACGTTGTTGCGGTCGATGTCCATACCGCGCGGCGAAAATCCTTCCATCTTCGCTTTCGGATTGTTCCACGGAACTTCGTAGTATTCGGCAAGCGCCGTCTCCGGCGGATTCGAGCCGGGATTCAGACGAACGATGCCGCCGGGGAATCCAAGAACCGTCCCCCATACCGAGCCATCGGTGCCGATCGCGAGCCCGTAAAATGCGGCGTTCAGGCGCGTGTCCTTCTTCGGGTCGCTTGCGATGTGCGGCAGCGCCATCGAATTACCGGTGCTTTCGCCGTTGGCGAGCGTGGCCACGTTCTGATCCACTTCCTCGTAGGCGTCGCGCTTGCCGTTGCCGTTGGTGTCGAGCACCAGCGCCGTCCAGCCCTGCGCCTTCTGCCGCGTCATGCGTCTGATCCCACACCTTCGTATTCAGCCAGCCGACCACGCCTCCGCCTCCGCCGCTGCTCGTCCACAGCGTATTGTTTGCGTCTTCGGCGAAGAGGAGATGATGAGTCGCGTAGCACGTATCGATCAGATCCACCTTCTTCGTCTTCGGATCGTACACCGCCAGTTGACGGCCCGAGCGCGACACCGGAGTCATTTTCGCGGAGGGCAGACTCGAACCTTCCTTGCACTATGCCGGATCGTCCGGACCGCGCAAACGCGAAGTGAACCACAGGCGTCCGTCGTTGCCGAACATCGGATTGTGCACGGTGACATGCGTGTCCCAGATGGATTCTTCGCCCCAGAACGGCGATGCCGCCAGAGGTTTCGGCTGGCCCGGCGTATCCGCGTCGCGATAGGGCACCTTCACCCAGCTCGTCGTGTTATGCACGGGGTCGAGCACCGGCAGCGAGTCGCGGCTCTCTTCCGGCGAGCCATAGATCAGGCCGTTGGCGTTCAGCGAGGGATTCCGCTTGTCGGTCGAGATTTCGTCGTGCAGGTACGCTTTCGGATCCGCCCAGTCCCACTGCGTGATCACCACGTTGCGCTCGATTCCTTGCGGACGCGGCGGCGCTTCGCTGGGAATTTCACCATGTTGAATGCGGTCGCTCCAGTTCCCGAATTCCGCGGCGGCGCGGTCGCCGAGTTGCGTCAGGCCGTTCATCATCATGGAGCCGGCTTGTCCGGATTTGATGCGGCGTTCCCAGGCTTTGGCCGGGGAATCGAGATCCTTGAACATGGCCGGAATCGTGCGCGTATATTCGCTGCCTAACTGGTGGCAGGTTTCGCAGGTGTCGGTCTTCACCATGTGAATCCATTGCGCCTGGCTCTTCACGCCGGGCGAAATGCCGTTCCCCTTCGGCCCGGTTCCGGGGAAATCGCTCTGCGCCGGAATCTTCAACATGGCATACCAGTAATTGGACGGATACAATTTCGCGGCGGTCTTCGCGTCCGGCGCGGGCGTCGGCTTCAGGTCCACCGTTTTGCCCGTGGCTGTCTGCACTTTCGGTGAATCGACCAGGCCGTAACCGCGAGCCCACACCGTATAGTTGGCCTTCGGAAGGGCGGGTATCAGATAGCGTCCCTTGTCGTCGGTGACAACCTCTTTGATGAGGCGAGTGGGCAGGTCGGTGGTCTCGGCAATCACCCACACACCGGCCTCGGGACCCTTGCTGCTGGCGACCACGCCACCGATTTCATCCGCCTTTACGGCTGTCCCGGATTGCGCATTCGTTCGGCCCATCCAAGCGGCCAGACCGATCGCCGTGACGATCCCAAGGCCGAGATATTTTAGACATTTGCTGGTCATGCTGACGCTCCTTTTCACGCGCTCGTTTGGATAGCGGCCCGGGTCGAACTTTCGAAATATGGCCCGGAAAAAGCCGCTCTTAAAGCCGATGCATCATCGCCAGGGACAGTATACACCCGTCAAATACTGCGCGGAGTGAGCGAGGAAGGGCAGCGATTTTCTTGAGACGAGCACCCAAAGTCCGCACGTCGTAAAAATTCCGCTGAGGGTCAGGACGCGGCTCTGCGTCGGCGACCGCGCTCGAGTACACGCCTCGAGTACACGCCGGAATTTAGACCGTGAAAACTATGGACGGAGAAAAAGTGCCCGGCGCTTACGCCGATTTTTTCTTCGAAGCGGCCGTGGGCTTTGAACCTGCTTGCGCCTTCTTCGCTGCCCAATATGCCTTCATACGATCCGCGTGCTTCTTTCTTTGCGCAGCGGTGAACTTGCGGCGTCTGGGAGCGGGCTTTGCTTCGACGGCGGACCGCTCGGGAGAAGGGGAGGAAGTCTGCGAGGCGCCACCGCGGCGCGCGGGTCCCTGGAGAGCGGCGATCGCTCCGTTGAGTCTGTCACGCTCCGCAATCAGCAGAGAAAGGATTTGTTCGACGTTCATCTATAAGAATCGTAACACGCCCATAACAGGGAGAGCCCCGAATGGAGCATCTGTATTCTATATCCCTGGAGCTTATGAAACCTCCCGCAGTGAGACCGCTGCAAGGAGACCGCTGTATGATATAGACCGCTGTATGATATAGACCAATGACTTCCTACCTCAGCCTGAACTACCGCAATCATTCCGGGCTCGGCTCGGCACACCTTCGCATTCGCCGTCTAACGGCCGCGGGAATCTTCTTCGGGTTTCTCTATGCCGGGCTGTTCATGGGCGCGGCCCCTCTCGCGATGGCACAGGCTCCCGGAGGACGGCTTCACGTGGTGGCTCACGTCGACGTGATCCCTAAATTTTCCGAGGAGACGGCGAAGGCGCTCTTAGCTTACGCGGTGGAGAGCCGCAAAGACGCGGGGGCCGTGCGCGTGGACGTGCTGGTGGAAGCCGGCCGCCCGAATCACTTCACGCTGATTGAAGTGTGGGAATCGCACGCCGCCTACGATGCGCATATCAGTAAGGATCACACCCGGGCATTCCGCGAGAAGCTCCACCCGTGGCTCGGCAGCCCTTATGACGAACGTCTGAACGAAGAAGTAAAACCGTAACCGGTTATGCGTACTTTACGATCGTCTTGAACCCGTAGTCCATATGTTGCTGCATATGGCAGTGCAGGAGCGACGCTCCGGGATTATCGGCCACGAATTCGATTTCAGCCGAATTATCGCGTTGCACGCGCACCACGTCCTTAAAAATTCCGGACGTAGGCTTATCTCCCACCTTCACGATCTCGAAGCTGTGCCGGTGCAGGTGTAACGGATGGCTGTCTTCATGGCCGCTATGCATCGCGATGCGGTAGCGCTTGCCGGCCTTCACCATTAACGGATCCACGTTGGGCCATGCCTTGTCGTTGATCACCCATTTGTTGAACGGCTTGCCTTCGTCCGGCAGCATGTGGAACATCAGATCGAAGTTGCCGTCGACGGGCCGCTGGTTCGCTTGAGCCACATTTTGATTGCCGAACATCGTGTAGTCCCACGGCGTGTTCGGAGGGGTTTTCCATTGCGGCGCGCCTTTTTCGTTTTCGTATTCGATCACGACGCCGAGTCCGATCATGCGGTCCTGATCCCTGGGCGACCCCAAAATCCACACGCCGGGATTATTCATTTCGACAATGGCATCGATCCGCTCGGCGACGACGAGCTGCAGCACCTCGACACTGGCCGGATTCGGCACCGGATTCCCGTCGAGCGCGATCACGCGGAATTGATGTCCCGGCAGCGCCAGGTTAAGGTCGCGCGTCGCATCCGCGTTGAGAAAGCGGAACAGCACGCGCTGGCCCTTCTTCACGCGGATCGGCTCGCCCTGACCCAGGCACCGGTCGCTCAGCGTGGCGCTGCCGTAATCCAGATTCCAGTCGTTGTTTGGATCGCCGCGATGGATGATCTTTGGCTCCCAATGACGGCTGGCGAGAAAGATTTCCTGATCGTAGTGCCCCGGATCGCTCGGCGGCTCCACGTACAGGAATCCGAACTGGCCCGAGTATGCGCCCTTAGTCACATCGTCCATGGCCATGGAGTGCGTGTGATACCAACGGGTGCCCGCGGGTTTCGGCGTAAAGCTGACGCGCAGATGACCGTGGGGCGGGACGACCGGGCTGCCTTCTTCCTCGGCGCCATCGGCCTTGGCCGAAATGGACATGCCGTGCCAGTGCAGGAATTCGGGAGTGCCAGTGTCATTGAAGATATCGACGGTCACGGGCTTGCCTTCCTTCATGCGCAGCAGCGGTCCCGGAACCTTTCCGTTATAGCCGGTGGTCTGGATGGTCTTGCCCGGCGCAATTTCAAACGACACCGGAGCAATGTGGATGACGTGATCCGCCTTCGACGCCGCGTCGAGACGCGCCGGCAGGATGAGTTCGCGGCCCGCGCCGGTGGCAACCGCACCGGCCGCGAGAAGAAAGTCTCTACGATTCATGTTTCCTCAAAATGCGCACGCCGTGGTTAGGATCGATTTTACCTCGATCTTCACTTGCGAACGGGGGACGCTCGCGGGCGCTTCATGTTACTCTGAGGTTTTAACGCCTGACCCTATGCCAGCGCGGGTAAGCGAGTCCTTCGTCCTGCGCACGTACCCTTTCCGGGAAGCGGATCTCGTCGTCAGTTTCTTTACCCGCGATCTTGGGAAGCTACGAGGCATAGCGCGCCGGGCCCGTCGGCCGAAAAGCGCGTTCGGTTCGGGGCTGGAACGGCTGTCCCAGGTTCGGATGGCCTATTTTCAAAAAGAGAACGCCGAGTTGGCGAGCCTCTCGGGCTGCGAACTGATCGAATCGCAGTTCGCGTTGCAATCCGACTACGCGTCGAGCATGGCGCTGGACTATTTTACCGAGGTCACCGAACAGCTTCTGCCGCCGCACGAGCCGAACGAGCGCTTCTTTCGCTTGCTGGCCTCCGCGCTCGCCTATCTGCGCGCGGCGACCGAGGCCGAACGAGCGGCGCGCATGTGGACCGCCGTCACTTACGTCAGTATCTGGGCCGTGCGGCTTGCGGGCGTCTGGCCGGAGCTTCGCGTCAGCCATGAATCGGTGGAGATCGCCGAGGAAGTCTTCACCACTCCGATCGCCAGTCTCACCCCGCGCGTATGGACCAAGGCCACGGCCGCGGATCTGCGCAAAATGCTCGAGCGGACCATGGAACAGCACGCGGAACGCAAATTCATGACGGTACCTTTGTTGGAGGCCCTTTAGGAATGCTGGCAAAAGCTGCGAGGGTTAACCGCTCCCTTTGGTCGCGGCTCCGGTGCGAGCTTTCAGAAAGCGCCCACACGAGCCGCGCGCGCAGCAAGCGGTTCATCTCTGACCCGTCCGAAAATACGCTCATGGCTCTTGAGATCCGAACCAAATAATGGATACCTTTCAACAGACTCTCTTCAAATTGAAGCGTTACTGGGACGAGCGCGGGGCCATCATCACGGAACCCTACGATGTCGAAGTCGGCGCCGGAACCATGTGCCCGGAAACATTTCTGCGCGTGCTCGGACCGGATCCTTATAAGGTCGCCTACGTCCAGCCCAGCCGCCGTCCGGCCGACGGGCGCTACGGCGAGAATCCCAATCGGCTGTATAAACACCAGCAGCTGCAGGTGATTTTGAAGCCGTCGCCGGATGACATTCTGGATCAATATCTGGGCAGCCTCGAAGCGATCGGGATCGATCTGGCCAAGCACGATATCAAGTTCGAGGAGGATAACTGGGAAGCGCCGACGCTCGGTGCGTGGGGCGTGGGATGGCAGGTGATGCTCGACGGCCTGGAGATCACGCAGTTCACGTATTTCCAGCAATGCGGCGGCATCGATCTCGATCTGGTCCCCGCCGAGATCACCTATGGATTGGAGCGCCTGGTCGCGTTCCTGCAAGGGGTCGAGAGCGTTTACGACATTCAGTGGAGTAGAGACGTGAAGTACGGTCAGGTGCGCCTTGCCGATGAGCTCCAGTTCTCCGTGTATAACTTTGAAATGGCGAATGTGGATCGCTTATGGCGGCTCTTCGCCGAACATGAAAGCGAGTGCAAGGAACTTCTGGCCAAGTATGTCGATACCGAGGAGAAAGCTCGGTTTCCCGTCCTTGCGGCCTACGATCAGGTTCTGAAGTGCTCGCACTTATTCAATTTGCTCGACGCCCGCGGGGCGATCTCCGTCACTGAGCGCGTCGGCATCATTAAGCGCGTACGCGATCTGGCGGTGGGAACGGCCAAGGCGTGGGCAGACCAGCAAACCATCGTCAATCCCGCTCCCGAGGTGATCGCGTGAGCGCCGGTCTGGACTTTCTTTTCGAGATCGGGACGGAAGAGATCCCGGATTGGATGATTCCTGGGGCGCTCGCGCAACTCCAGAAGCTGGATTTGTTTGGTGCGGTTCCTCAAGTGGACGCGACACCCCGTAGGCTCGTGGTTCGGGCGAATGGCGTTGCGGAGCGCACACCGGATCAGACACAGATCGTGAAGGGTCCTCCGCTGAGCGCCGGGGAAAAGGCCGCCGCTGGGTTCGCGCGGAAGCAGGGCGTCGAGCTTTCCGCTCTAGCCAAGGCCGGAGATTACTGGGAACTGACCAAGGTCATTCCGGGCCGCGCGGTTCACGAGCTCCTCGCCGAATCCTTGCCCGCCGCGGTGCTCGCGTTGCAGTGGCCGAAGACGATGTACTGGGAGCCGAGCGGGGTGCGCTTCATCCGGCCGATCCGTTGGATCGTGGCTCTTCTGGGCGATGCGGTGATCCCGTTCGAGATCGCCGGCGTCAAAAGCGGAAACGTCACCCGGGGCCATCGGAAACTTGGTTCCTCTTCGATTCCGGTGACGTCCGCGAACTACGAGAGCGAATTAAGACGCAACTACGTGATCCTCTCCTCTGCGGAAAGGCGCCGAAAGATTGCGACCGAAACCGCCGCGCTCGGAGCAAAGCCCGACCCCGGACTGCTCGAGACGCTCACCTTCATCACGGAATATCCCACGGCCATTCGCGGAGATTTCGATCCGGCGTATTTGGAACTTCCGGCGGAAGTTCTGACTACCGTCATGCGGCATCATCAGAAATACTTTTCGGTCGAGGCATCGTCAGGCGTCTCTGGACCAGGCGCCTCCGGAGGAGGCTTTCAAACCAAGCTCGCCCCCCATTTTGTCGCGGTTATGAACACCAGCGGCGACCCGGACGGTCTGGTCAAAAAAGGCAACGAGCGCGTGCTGAAGGCCCGTTTCAACGACGCGCGGTTCTTCTGGAACGTGGACCAGCACAAGTCCTTGGCCGACCGCGTCCAGGATTTATCGCATGTCACGTTTCACGCGAAGCTCGGGAGCTACCTCGAAAAAACCCAGCGCGTCGTGGAGCGGGTGATCAAGCTCAAGGGCGACGAAAACGCGCAGCGCGCGGCGCTCCTCTCGAAGGCCGACCTGCCCACCGATATGGTGAAGGAGTTTACCGATTTGCAGGGCATCGTGGGAGGACTGTACGCGCGGGCGCAGGGAGAGCCGGAAGCGGTATGGCGCGCCATCTACGATCATTACAAGCCGGTCAGCATGGAGGATTCGATACCGGCAACACTCGATGGACAGATTGTTGCATTGGCCGATAAGCTCGATACGTTGCAACAGTGCTTCCGCATCGGCCTTGTGCCCACCGGATCGAAGGACCCGTTCGCGCTCCGCCGCGCGGCGCAAGGGGTGGTTAAGATTCTGGTGGAGGGGAAGCTCCATTTCGAGTTCGAAGAGCTGGCCGAGGGAGATTTGCGCGCCTTTTTGAGCGAGCGCATCCAACATTATTTCCGCGAGGTCCGTGGCTTTAAATATGATGAAGTCAACGCGGTGCTGGCTTCTCGGATAGGCACGCTGGCCGATGTAGAAGCGCGCCTGACGGCGCTCGCCGCGGTGCGGCCCACGGAGAACTTCGAGCCCCTGGCCGCCAGTTTCAAGCGCATCCGTAACATCCTGATTCAGGCGGCGTTCGATCCGGAAAGCTGGCTGCTCGATGTGCAATTGCTCGAGGCCGGGCCGGAGCGGGATTTCTATGACGACTTTATCCGCGTGAAGCGCGAGGCGACGGGCCGCAGCTACGCGCAGGCGCTTGAAGCGATCGCCTCGATGCGTCCCAAAGTCGACGCCTTTTTCGATCACGTGCTGGTCAATGCCAAGGACGAACGGGTGCGTTCCAACCGGCTGGCGTTTTTGAACGCCATCCTGACCGAGTTTTCGACGATTGCCGATTTCTCGCAGATTGTGACAGAGGGCGACCTCAAAAAGTAGAGGAACAACATGAAGAACTACGTGTACGGCTTCGGCGGCGGCAAGGCCGATGGCGATGGAACGATGAAAGACGTCCTCGGCGGCAAGGGAGCGGGACTCGCCGAGATGAGCAGGGCCGGCGTGCCGGTGCCACCCGGCTTCACCATCTCCACGGAAGTTTGCAATATCTATTTTCAGAACGGCAACAACGTCCCGCAGGAGATCAACGAGCAGGTGAAGAAAGCGCTCGCCAGGCTCGAAGCACAGATCGGCAAGAAGCTGGGCGATCCCTCGAATCCTCTGCTGGTCAGCGTGCGCAGCGGCGCGAAGTTTTCCATGCCGGGCATGATGAACACGATTCTCAACCTGGGCTTGAACAATAAAACCGTGGAAGGGCTCGCCGAGCGCACCGGGAATCCGCGCTTCGCCTACGATTCCTACCGGCGCTTTATCCAGATGTTCGGCGAAGTGGCGCTCGACATCAACATGGAAAAGTTCGACCACATCTTCGACGCGCGCAAGGCTCGCGCCAAGGTGAAGCTCGATACCGAATTGAGCGCCGCGGACATGAAGGCGATCATCGCCGATTACCTCAAGCTGGTGGAGAAAGAAACAAAGAAGCCGTTCCCCCAGGACCCGCAGGTCCAGCTCGCCATGTCGCGCGACGCCGTGTTTCGTTCCTGGTGGAATCCGAAGGCCGCCTATTACCGCAAGATGGAAAAGATTCCGGATGAAATCGGCACGGCGGCCAGTGTCCAGGCGATGGTATTCGGGAATCTGGGAGATACTTCGGCGACCGGAGTGGGATTCACGCGCGATCCGGGAACTGGCGAGAAGGTATTCTACGGCGAATTTCTGATCAATGCGCAGGGCGAAGACGTGGTGGCCGGCATTCGCACTCCGCAGCCGATCCAGGAACTGGAGCAGGTGATGCCCGCGGCCTACGCGCAGCTCCGCGAGATCACGAGCAGCCTGGAACATCATTACCGCGACATGCAGGACTTCGAATTCACCATCGAAGACACCAAGCTGTACATGCTGCAGACGCGGAACGGCAAACGTACGGGCCCGGCGGCGGTGCGCGCGGCCGTGGATATGGTGCACGAAGGTTTAATCGACAAGCGCGAAGCAGTGCTGCGCGTGCAGCCCCAGCAGCTCGATCAACTGCTGCACCCTCTCTTCGATGCGGTTTCGCTCCAAAAATTAACGCTGATTGCCAACGGCATCGCCGCGTCTCCAGGGGCGGCCGTGGGTCGCGCGGCGTTCACCGCCGAGGACGCGGTCGAGTTGAGTGCCAACGGTCCCGTGATTCTCGTCCGCAAGGAAACCACCCCCGACGATATTCATGGCATGGACGCCGCCAAAGGAATTCTTACGGCGGTGGGCGGCAAATCGAGCCACGCGGCCGTGGTCGCGCGCGGCATGGGACGCCCGTGCGTGGTCGGTGCGGGAACCCTGGACATTCACGAGCACCAGCGCCAGCTCACGGTGCACGTGAACGGCAAGACCGTAGTGGTCAAGCACGGCGAATGGGTTTCTATCGACGGCACGAGCGCCAATGTCTACGTGGGGAAGGCCGATACGCTCGAGCCCGATCCGAACTCCTCGTATTTCGGTGAGCTGATGAAATGGGCCGACGAGTTCCGCGGCGGCTTCGGTGTGCGCGCGAATGCCGATATCCCGCGCGACGCCAAGGCCGCGCGCCGCTTTGGAGCCGAAGGCATTGGACTGTGCCGTACCGAGCATATGTTCTTTGCCGAGGATCGCATCCCGCACATGCAGGCCATGATTCTGGCGCGCGACGAAAAAACGCGCAGGAAAGCCCTGCTGAAGCTCCTGCCGATGCAGCGCAAGGATTTCGCCGGATTGTTCACGGCCATGGATGGATTTCCGGTGGTGATCCGCACGCTCGATCCGCCGCTGCACGAATTTCTGCCGAAGCGCGAGGATCTGATGGTGGATCTCGCGCGCCTTCCGCACGCCGGCGCGCCCATGAAGAAGGAGATGTCGGCGAAATACAACATCCCCGCCGGACAACTGAAAAAAGCGCTTCCGGAGCTTTTGAAGCGCGTCGAAGAGCTCCACGAATTCAATCCCATGCTGGGCCATCGTGGCTGCCGTCTGGGCATCACCTATCCGGAAATCACGGAAATGCAGGCGCGCGCTATTTTTGAAGCCGCCGTACAGACCGCGAAAAAAGGCATTCGCGTGATCCCGGAGGTCATGATTCCCCTCGTCGGCAACGCCAAGGAACTGGAGAATCAGAAAGCCATCGTGGAACGCGTCGCCAAGGAGGTGCTCGAAAAAGCCGGAAGCAAACTGCATTACATGATCGGCACCATGATCGAGATCCCGCGCGCGGCGCTGACGGCCGACGAGATCGCGAAGTTCGCCGAGTTTTTCAGCTTCGGCACCAACGATCTGACGCAGACCGCCATGGGCTTGTCGCGCGACGACTACACGAAGTTTTCGAAGGAATACGAGAACCTGAAGATCTTCAAGACCGATCCATTCGCCTCGATCGATCAGGAGGGCGTCGGCAAACTGATCAAGATCGCCATCGAACTGGGCCGCAGAACGCGCCCGGATCTCGAAATCGGGATTTGCGGCGAGCACGGCGGCGATCCGAGCTCGGTCGAGTTCTGCTACCGCGTGGGCATGAACTACGTGTCGTGCTCTCCCTATCGCGTTCCGATCGCGCGCCTCGCGGCGGCGCAGGCGGCCATTACCGGCGACAAGTCGGATACCATGCGCACGGCCTGAACATTGCCTGAACTTGGCCGGACTACGGCATCGGGGCGATGGCGCGGGCCTTCCATTTACCGTCTCATAGGAAACGGACAGGAGGACCTATGGATATTCGCCTGATGGTTGCCATGCTTTCACTGGCCAGCGTCGTCTGCCTTGCGGACGATGCCGCGGATCGCGCCAAGCTGGCCGGCACCTGGAATCTGAATGATGGCAGCGGAGCGGCCGCCTGGACGCTCCAGGAAACTGACGCCGGCGTCCACCTGATCTACACGCGGGGCACCGAAAAGCTGGCGGATTTTAACTGCAACACAACCGGCAAGGAATGCTCGGTTCGCATGGACGGACACGCCGCGAAAGTAACCCTCTACTTCAACGGCCCGCGCCTCGTGATGCTCGAAACGCACGGAGATACGGTGGTCAAGTGGCGCTTCGGTTTAGCGTCCGACGCCGGCGAGTTGGAGGTGGAATCCATGCCGATCTCACCTGCCGGTAAAACGGAAACCCTGCGCTTCAAGCACGCCGAAGTCGCAGCCGCCAGCCGTTAGTGCGATTGCCTATAAGCAGCCGCTAGCACGGCTTCCTGTAAACAGCCGTTCACGATCCCGAAGCGCAGGTTCTTGGCGTCACTCGCTGATGTCACCCGCGCGGCCGGGCTCAGCCTCTGGCGTTCAGCGCGGCCTTCACCCGTTCGGCATTCAGAGGGATTTCGCGAATGCGCACGCCGGTCGCATCGAAGATCGCGTTGGCGATCGCCCCGGCCATCACGGTGATGGCGGTTTCTCCCGCGCCGGTCGCTTCTTCCTCCGGCCGGTTGATTAGGGCGCATTCCATCTTCGGAATGTCGAATCCCAGGGGCAGGGAATGGAAGGTCCGCCAGTCCACCGACGTGACCTTCTCGTTGTCCCAGGTCACTTCTTCGCCGAGCGCGCGGCTCATGCCCTGAAGCGCTCCCCCTTCGGCCTGATTGCGCAGCCCGTCGGGATTCGAAATCGGTCCAGCGTCGATCGCCACCCAGATGCGCCTCACCGAGACTTTGCCGGTATCCTGATTGACGTCGGCTTCCACCACGATTCCGGTGTAGCCGTTATCGCCTTCGTAGGCCACGCACGCGACGCCGCGTCCCGTGACGATACCGGTTTTCTTGTTCCCGCGGCGCGGAGAAGGACGCGTTTCCCAATTTGCGAGCTTGGCCGCTCCTTTCAGGACGTCGATGACCCGCTCGTCGCGCAGGTGGCGCAGCCGAAACTCGACCGGATCGGCTTGCGCTTTCGCAGCAAGCTCATCCATGAAGCTTTCGTGCGCGAAGGTATTTTGCAGGCGCGAGGGCGAGCGCAGAGGTCCGGTCCAGAACGGGGACTCGACCACGTGCGTCAGAACTTTTTCGCTCTTGATCGTGCCGGTGCCCTGGTCCTTGCCTCCGACGCGCCCGGCGACGTAGGAAGGGATGCCGTTCAGATTATTGTTGTACCGGCGAGGCTCCGCCGCGGGAGCCGGCTTGAATTCCTGCGGCGCGAAGCCCGCGAGCGAGCCCGTGACCACGTTGCCTGGAAACGCATACAGCGGACGCGCGCCTCGCGTAGGCGACCAGGATTCGTGTTCCCACGCGACGATCTTTCCCGCGGCATCCAGAGCCGCGCGCTGTTCCAGGACGAACGCGAAGCCGTAATTCTCCCACGCCATCTCGTCCTTGCGCGTCAGCTGTACGCGCACCGGTTTTCCGGCCGCCTGGGAAAGAATCGCGGCATCGAAGGTGACCGCGTCGGCGTTGTTCAATCCATAACAGCCCGCGCCGCGCTTGAAGATGACGCGCACGTTCTCGGGCTTGAGACCCAGGAGCATCGCCGCCGAACTGCGCTGATGCCATACGCCTTGCGTTGGCGAATAGAGCGTCGCCTTGTCGCCCTGCACGTCCGCCACGGCACAGGACGCTCCGATCGACGCGTGCATTTGATAGGGATGATGATACGTGGCGCTCACCGTCGTCGCGCCCCCGGAAAGCGCCTGGGCGGTGTCTTTCGAATCCACCATCAGCGCGTCACGGGAAGGCTGCTTCTTCATCCACTCGTAAAATCCCGCCTGTGAGGGAAGGCCCGTGCCCGCGCTCCAATTGACCTTCAGCTTCGCCGCGGCCTGCGCCGCATGCATCTGCTTTTCCGCGACCACGCCCACGAAATCCTTTTTGACGACCACTTTCACCAGGCCCGGAATATCCTTCACCGAGCTTTCATCGACGCTGATCACCTTGGCGCCCACCACCGGCGGACGCACCACCCGGCCGTGGAGCATCCCCGGGAGGCGCAGGGAGTGGATATATTCGAACCGCCCGGTCATCACTTCCGGAAAGTCCACGCGATGAACGGAGGTGCCCATCACTTTCCATTCGCTCACCGGCTTGCGCTTGGCTTGCGGATTCACCGCCAGGGTAAATTTCCTGCCGCCCAAGAGTTCCGCGTAGGTGACGCTTTTCGCCGAGCCGTTGTTCATCCGAATCACGCCGTCCGACGCCGTGAGTTGATCCACCGGCGCACCCAGCTTCTGCGCCGCCATTTGCACCAGCGCCTCGCGCGCGGTCGCAGCCGCCTGGGCCAGATTCTGTTTGTTGAAATTCGCGGGATGCGACTGGCTGCCTGAGGTCACACCCTGATCCGGCGTCATCGAGGTGTCGCAATAAATCAGCGTGACGCGCTCGAGCGGAACCGATAGCTCCTCGGCCACTAATTGGGTCTGTGCGGTGACGATTCCCTGGCCGAGCTCTTCTTTACCGGTGTAGCCGATCACGCGGCCGTCCGCCGCGATGGCGATCCACGAATCCACTTGATTGGCCGGCGGCGCTCCGGGGGCTGCGCCCTCGAAGGCGCCCTGAGCACGTGCGCTTTGCGTTCCCGCCAGCGAGAATCCAACGATCAGCGCGCCCGAAGTCTTGAAAAAATCGCGGCGGGTGTGCGCTGAAGGAACACGATCTCTTTTATCCGGAGCGTCGAGCAGGCCGGCCTGCCGCAGCGCCTGGCGCGCGTCGCGACGAAACAGAAGACCCGTGTTCTTCATCATCGTGCCGCTCCCGAGGCCGGCGAGCCGGCCGCAGCGGTCTCTTTGTTGACGGAAGCCGCGCCGTTTTTGAGAGAACTCTTCGAATTCAAGGCCGCATATTTTGCGATCGCCTTGTGCATTCTCACGTGGGTAAAGCACCGGCACAAAACCCCCGCCAGCGCCTGCTGGATATCCTTCTCGCCGGCCTTGGGATTTTTGTCGAGGAAAGCCTTCGCCGTCAGGATCACGCCGTTTACGCAGAACCCGCATTGCGCGGCCTGCTCGTCGATGAACGCCTGCTGCAGGGGATGCGGTTTCTCGGGCGTTCCCAGTCCTTCGAGCGTGATGCACTCTTTCCCGGCCACGCTGCTCACGGGCGTCACGCAGCTGCGGATGGCCGCGCCGTTGACAATCGCCGTGCAGGAGCCGCACTGGCCCAGTCCGCAGCCGAACTTCGGCCCGCGCAGGCCCAGCTCATCGCTGAAAACATAGAGCAGGGGAGTGGCGGGATCCACGTCGACCGTGTGGTTCTCTCCGTTGACCTTAAATGTAATGGCCATAGCTGAGTCCAGGTTAGGACGTCAGCTGTTGCGGGTCAAGCAGAGGCGGAGTTCGCGATGACGTTCGCGGAGGACTTTCAGGGCCCTCGACGGAGTTTACCGGCGGCGGGCTCGGGATGACAACGGAAAGAAGCAGCAGGTCCCGCCGGGTTACATCAGGTAAATCAATTTGAGGCGTCTTTGCCGGGCTCGAGGAGCTTCACGTCCGACAGATCCCGCTGCTCGATCCCGTTTTTTTCCACTTCGTCAAAGCCCGCGACCGTGATGGTGAATCGTCCATTATCGGCGCGCTTCACAAAGCTTTTCCCCTTCAAATACCACAGGGCTGCTTCCAGGTGCTCGCGCGGGCAGGCGAGCATCTGTTCGAATTCGATGACCGACATGGAAGCCCGTTCCGGATCATGGAGGGTTTTGGCATAGAGCATTTCCAAAATGCCCTGGCGCTTGCGCTTTTCGCCTTCAGGCCCTTTGAGGGCTTCGACGCGGTCGAAGATCTTCCACTGGACCTGTTTTGCTTCGCGATAGCGGACGTCGTACTTCGCCCGTCTTTCAGGATTGCTGAGAATTTGATGGGCTTCGCACAGCTTCAGAAAGATCTCCTGATTGCCGGTTCCCGGCGAATCCGGATGATAGCGTTGCGCCAGAAGGCGGTACACGCGATTGATCGTATCGGAGTCGGCGTTGGGGCTCAACTGCAGGATTTCGTAGCAATCCAGGTCCCCCGTCTCTTGCGCCGGAAGCGTGTCCTCCCCGGTGTGCCCTGTGCCGTCATGGAGCTCCAGGCCCACATGGAAATGACCGTTGATCTTTTCCGTGCACCACTTTACGGTGGCCGGAATGGCCCCGGTATTCTGATCGCCGCCGATTTTGCCGCGCACCACGATCTTGGAGCCAAGCGGCAGGGGCGCGAGCAGAGAAATCCCGATTCCGCCTTCGCCATCGTTTAAAAGATCAGCCGTCAGCCACTTGGGGTTCCCCATGCGGTCCGTAATCTGGAGTCGGATGACTTGAGTTGCACTTTTCGTGCGGGTGGCGCGGCGACGCTGTACTGTTTCGCTAGTGGGCACTGTAATGTTACAGTTATCGGCCCTTCAGAGCTCGGCCAATAGCCCGCCCCCGGCTCCCCCTCCGGGAAGTCGCCCGGAAAGTATTGACTTCCGCCGCTGATATCCGCACAATAATAAGGCGAACAAAAGGCGAATATGGTAGCGGATCTTTCTTCTCTTTCATCTCTCTCTTCTCTCTCCTCTCTCACTGGCTCGTTCCCCTCTTCGAAGCATGGGGCGGCGATTGTGCCGCTTGACGGGCTTACGGGCGCCACGTTGCCATCTCCTCCGAGCGGCACCATCACGGAAATTTCCGGCGCACTTTCTTCAGGGCGCACCACGCTGACCCACGGGATTCTGGCGAGGGCCACCACGGCGGGCGAGTTCTGCGCTCTGGTGGACGGAGCCGGCGCGTTCGATCCCTGGTCGGCGGCGCAGGCCGGTGTGGATTTGCCGCATCTTTTATGGGTGCGCGCGAACGGGCGGCTGGAAGCCGCATTCAAGGCGGCGGACCTGATTCTGCATAGCGGCGGCTTCGGCGTCATCGTGCTCGATTTATGCGAGGCTTCCGTGCGGGATCTCAACCGCGTCCCGCTTTCTTATTGGTACCGGTTTCGCAGAGCGGTGGAGAATACGCCCGGGAAGCTGGTGGTGGTGAGCCATGTGCCGCTCGCGAAATCCTGCGCGCGCCTGCCGCTCGAAACGCGGCGCGAAAGCGTGGCATGGTTGGGAAAAAGAGAGTTGGGGAAAAAAGAGACGGGAAAAACGCCGACGGGAAACGGGCAGACGGCGCGCTCCGCTTCCTTTTTATTCGACGGAATCCAATTCGCCATCCACTCCCGCAAGCAGCATGCTTTCCCTTTGCCTGCCCGCATGGCAGGCTGAAGCGCGTTGTGGCCAGACATTGGATCAATGCGTTGGACGGATTCGAGCTTTTCTCATGTTTGCCTGTCTTGTTTCGCTGCCGTCTTCACAGCTTTCTCAGCCGGCTTCACCGCTTTCTCAGCCGACTTCACCGCTTTTTCAGCCGGCTTCACAGCCGGCCCTCCTGGCCCTGGCTTCGTCGTTTTCTCCGTTGGTGGAGGACACCGCGCCGGGCGTTGTCGTCTTTTCGATCGTCGGACTTTCCAAGCTGATCGGCACCGTGGATCAGATCGCCTCCGTGATTGCGCGTATGGGCGCCGAGGCGCGCATCCAGGCGAATCTCGCGATCTCCGCCGATCCCGATACGGCCTTCATCGCGGCGCGCTATAAAGGCGGCGGATTGCATATCATTCCGCCGGGCAGGGAAGCGGAGCGCCTCGGCACGCTGCCTCTTCACGTGCTCGGCGAGTTTATCGCGGATGACAGCCTGCGGATTCTCGACACGCTGGATCGCTGGGGGATCAAGACGCTGGGAGAACTGGCGGCGCTTCCCGAACTTGGTTTCCTGGCGCGTTTTGGCGAATCAGGCGAGCGTTTGCTGCGCCTGGCACGCGGAGAAACGCAGCGAACTCTGCGGGTGCGCCCGGCTCCGGAAACCTATGAGCGGCGCGCGGAGCTTGAACATCCGCTCGCACTGCTCGAGCCGCTCCTGTTCCTTCTTTCTTCCATGCTGCAGGAGCTGATGGAGGCCCTCGCGCGGCAGGGGCTCGCGACCAACCGGGTGAGGCTCGGATTGCGCCTGGTGAAGCACGCTCCGCACGAGCGTACGCTGGAATTTCCGGTTCCCATACGCGATCCTCAGGTGCTGCTGAAGCAACTGCAGTTCGATCTGGAGGCGCATCCTCCGCAAGCCGCGATTCTCGGCGTCGCAGTGCATCTGAATCCGGTTGAGCCCCGTTCTCTGCAGCACGGTCTGTTCCTCCCGCAGGCGCCCGCGCCTGAAAAATTATCGCTGACCTTGGCCCGTCTGACGGCGCTGGTGGGCGAAGGCAATGCGGGATCGCCGGAATTGCTCGACATGCACCGGCCGGACTCTTTCCGCATGCAAGTATTTTCATCGGAAAAAGCCACAGACCACCATCCTTCGCAGACTCCCCATCCTCGTGTGGCTGTCTGTCCCGCTTTCCCGCAGCCTGGCGGATCTTTCCGCTTCGCCTTTCGCTATGCCCGCCCCGCACCCCGCGCCGCCGTACGCCTGGAAGCCGAGCGGCCGGTCACAGTTCAATTTCAAAGCTCTCTGCAAACCTATCCGGAGAAGCGGCAAGTGCTGGCCTCGGCGGGTCCTTGGCGCGCGTCCGGCGAGTGGTGGACCGCCTCGCCGTGGGATCGCGAGGAGTGGGACGTCGAGTTGAGCGATGGCGGCCTTTATCGTGTCTTCCGCACTTCGCGCGAATGGTTTTTGGAGGGCGTGTATGACTGAAGCCAGAGGCAGATTCAGTGTGGGGCAGCTTGTTAAGGTGCGCGACGGTTGTGAACCGTCGCTGTTGTTGATGGCAAAGGCTGGTTGAGAAGCGGCAGCAGGATGAGATCCTGCCCCACTCGCGCAGCGGTATTCCTTATGACCTACGTCGAACTTCACGCGCGCTCGGCTTTTAGCTTTCTGGAAGGTGCTTCCGTGCCCGAAGATCTGATCGCGTGCTGTGCTCAGTTCGAAATCCCCGGGGTCGCCCTGCTCGATCGCAACAGCGTCTCGGGCGCGGTGCGGTTCCATCAGCAGGCGAAAAAGACCGGCGTGCGCGCGATCATCGGCGCTGAAATCGCCGCCGCGCAAGGCTTCCGGTACGCCCTGCTCGCCGAATCGCAGAAGGGGTATCAGAACCTGTGCCGCCTGATCACGAAAATGAAACTGCGCACGGCGCATGGCGAACAGGAGAAAGCGGTGGCGCTGCCCGCCGATCTGGCCGAACACGCGGAGGGGCTCGTGTGCCTCACCGGCGGAGACGAAGGTCCGCTGGCCTTTGCGCTGCATGCCGGGTCCGGGAGCGGGGCGTCGGTCACCGCGCTCGATCAGATCCGGCAGCTGACCGCCCTGTTCGGCGCCCGCAACGTATTCGTCGAGCTACAGCGTCACTACGATCGCGCCGAGGAGTCCCGCAACCAAGCCGCGCTCTCCATCGCGCGTCAGTTGCAACTTCCGGTGGTGGCCACCAACGGCGTCTCGCATGCCTTCGAACAGGATCGGGATCTGCTCGACGCGCTCACCTGCGTGCATCACAAAACTACGATTCATGAGGCCGGCCGCCTGCTCGCGCGCAACGCGGAGCGTCATATCAAACACGCCGCGCAGATGGAAGCGCTGTTTTCCGATGTTCCGGAAGCCATCGCGAACACCCGTCATCTCTTCGCGCGCCTGGGCTTCACGCTGGGGGATCTGGGATACAAATTTCCGGAATATCCCGTGCCGCCCGGCGAAACCATGAACTCCTATTTGCGCCAGTTGGCCGATGCGGGCGCGCGCGAACGCTACCGTCCGTATCACGAAAAAGCCCAGCGGCAGATCGAGCGCGAGCTCGCGATGATCGAAAAGCTCGATCTCGCGGGCTATTTCCTGATCGTCTGGGACATCGTGCGCTTCGCGCGCGAGCACGGTCTGCTGATCCAAGGGCGCGGTTCCGCCGCGAACAGCGCGGTCTGTTATGCGTTGAAAATCACGGCCGTCGATCCGGTCGGCATGGATCTGCTGTTCGAGCGTTTTTTATCAGAGGAACGCGGCGAATGGCCCGACATCGATCTCGATCTTGCGAGCGGCGACGAACGCGAGCGCGCCATTCAATATGTTTACGAGCGCTACGGAAAACTCGGCGCGGCCATGACCGCCAACATCATCACCTATCGCGGGCGCTCCGCCGCGCGCGATATCGGCAAAGTGCTGGGATTTGAAACCGGAACGCTCGACCGTTTGTCGAAGGTGGTTCCTTATTGGGGTTTCAAAGACCAAAGCGATACGGCCGAGCGCCAGTTCGCCCAAGCGGGCGTGGATTTGAATCAACCCATGGTGCGGAAATTTCTTTCCCTGTACGAGCGCGTGCAGGATCTGCCGCGTCACCTGGGCCAGCATTCCGGCGGCATGGTGATTTGCGCCGGGCACCTGGATTCCATCGTGCCTCTCCAGCCGGCCACCATGCCGGGACGCTTCGTCATCCAGTGGGACAAGGAAGACTGCGCCGATATGGGAATCGTTAAAGTGGACCTGCTCGGCCTCGGCATGATGGCCGTGATTCAGGAATCGCTGGGGCTGATTCGCGAACACTACCATGAGGATGTGGACCTGGCGCATCTTCCAGCCGGCGATCCGCAAGTATACGCGGCTTTACAGCAGGCCGATACGGTCGGCATGTTCCAGGTGGAAAGCCGCGCGCAGATGTCGTTCCTGCCGGCCATGCGTCCGGATACGTTTTACGACATCGTGGTGCAGGTCGCCATCATCCGTCCCGGTCCTATCGTGGGCAAAATGCTGCATCCTTATTTGCGGCGCCGCCGGGGACTGGAAGCCGTGACGTACCCGCATCCGGCGCTCGAACCCGTGCTCGCGCGCACGCTCGGGGTCCCCCTGTTTCAGGAGCAATTGCTGCGCATGGCGATGATCGTCGCCGGATTCACCGGAGGGCAGGCCGAAGAACTGCGCCGCGCCATGGGTTTCAAGCGCTCCGAAAAGCGCATGCGGGATATTGAAACCCGGTTGCGCGAAGGAATGACGCGCAACGGCATCGCCGAGGAAATGCAGGATCTGATCGTGCGCTCCATCGGATCGTTCGCGGCGTATGGATTCCCCGAATCGCATGCCGCGAGCTTCGCGCTGATCGCCTATGCGAGCGCATATTTGAAGTGCCGGTATCTGGCGGCCTTTACCGCCGCGATTCTGAACAATCAGCCCATGGGGTTTTATCATCCCGCGACTTTGGTCAAAGACGCCCAGCGGCACGGATTGCACTTCCAGCCAGTGGATGTCACGCGCAGCGCGTGGCCGTGCACGCTCGAAAGGGGGCAGGGGCCAGGGGCCAATGGCCAGTGGCTTCTCCGTCTCGGATTCAACTATCTAAAAGGCCTGCGGCGCGAAACGGCGGAATGCATAGTGGAAGCGCGCGCGAAAACGCCGTTCGCGAACATCCGCGATCTGGTGCGGCGCGTTCCCACCATGCGCAAGGAGGAGCTCGATTCGCTGGCCGAGGCCGGCGCGCTGAATTTCATCCATTGCGAGATCGATCATCGCGAGATCGATCCCGATGGCAAAATCCCGGTTCATCGCCGCGATGCTTTATGGCGCGCGGAACTGGCCGTGCGCCCCGTGGGCGAGCTGATCGAATCCGCGCCCCAGGAACCCGACGGCGAAACCTCGCCGCTTGCGCCCATGAATCCCCTGGAGCGCCTGTCCGCCGACTATCGCATCACCGGCTTGACGATCGGCGCGCATCCCATGCGCCTGCACCGCGAAGAAATGAATCGCCTGCGCGTCATTCCCGCAGCCGATCTCGCCTCTCTCCCCCACGGCCGTCGCGTGCGCATCGCCGGCGCCGTCATCTGCCGCCAGCGTCCCGGCACGGCCAATGGTTTCGTGTTCCTGAGCCTGGAGGATGAAACCGGTATCTCCAACGCCATCGTTCTGCCGGATTTATTCGAAACTCAGAAGCTGACCATCGTCGAGCAGGCGTTTCTTTTGGTGGAGGGAATTCTGCAGAACCAAAGAGGAGCGGTTTCCGTGAAGGCCGAGCGCTTCCTGCCGCTCAAACTGGACTCGGACGTTCGCATGTCGCATGATTTTCATTGATGGCCCGCAAGGTTGCCCGATCCACTCCTTCGAGCGACGATTAGTCCGCTCTTGCTAGCATCGATAAAGTGGACGAATCCGAAGTTTATTCCCATGTCGGCGACGAAGGGTTTCAGCGCTTGATCGCCGCATTCTACCGTCAGGTTCCGAGCGACGACGTGCTGGGCCCCATGTATCCCGCCGAGGATCTCGAGGGCGCCGAACAGCGCCTCCGCGATTATCTGATTTATCGCTTCGGAGGTCCTCAGAAGTACATCGAGGAGCGCGGGCATCCGCGTCTTCGGGGCCGTCACATGCCGTTTGCGATCACGCCCGCCGCACGCGATCGCTGGATGCTGCTGATGGACCGGGCTCTGCTCGAAGCCGCTCTGCCTGCCGAAGCCATGCAGCCGCTCCGCGCCTTCTTCGACCACATGTCTACGTTCATGATTAATCAGGGGGCGCGCTAGGCGGCATCGTCCGTTTTGCGCCGAAGCCGTGGCTCCCGACACCCTGGCCCAAGTTCGCGGACTGCTTTTCGACATGGACGGCGTCCTCTACAACGACACGATCCCCATCGCAGGCGCGCGCGAAGCTCTCGCCTGGGTGCGGGAGAAGAAGATTCCGCACTTGTTCGTCACGAATACGAGTTCGCGCTCGCGCGCGTATCTCGCGGAAAAGCTCGTCGCATTCGGGATCGCGGCGACGGAGGACAGTATCCTTTCGCCTCCCGCTGCTGCCGGCGATTGGCTGCGCGCGCATGCCGCGGGGCCAGTCGCCCTTTTCATTCGGGACAAAGCGAAGTCCGAATTTACCGGCATCGAGGCACTTCCTGCGGACGTGGAAGCGGGAGCACGTTATGTGGTGATCGGGGATCTGGCCGATGCCTGGGATTTCCGTACCATCAACCGGGCCTTCCGCCTGCTGCATTCCGAGCCCGAGGCGCAGCTCATCGCGCTAGGAATGACCCGATTCTGGCAAACGCGGGACGGCCTGCAGCTCGATGTTGGACCTTTTGTTGCAGCCCTCGAATGCGCGAGCGGCAAGCGGGCCATGGTGTTTGGCAAGCCTTCTCCGCTGTTTTTTCAAGCCGCGGCGGAGAGATTGAACCTCGCGCCGGCGCATATTTTGATGATCGGCGACGATATTGAGGTCGACGTCCGGGGCGCGCAGCGGGCCGGGTTTATGGGCGCTCTGGTGAAGACCGGTAAGTTCCGGCCAAAGGATCTCGAAGGCGGAGGACCATTGGACAAAGAACCACCGGACGCCGTGCTCGATTCCGTCGCCGCGCTGCCCGCACGGCTCACGGCGTTTGGAAAATAAGTTTTAGCCGAAAATACTTTTTCAAAGGAAGGCAACCACCGTGTCCCTTACGCAAAAATTCGCCGTGGTCACCGGAGGCGGGTCCGGCATCGGACGCGCGGTCGCGCTCGGGTTGCAGCAGGCGGGCTACGCCGTGGCGGTCGCCGGACGGCGCGAAGCCGAACTCCAGGGCACGGCCGCGCTGGGCGTCGATGGCCCTCCCATGCTGTGCGTCGCCTGCGACGTGCGCGATCCGGCATCGGTCCGCGCGCTGTTTGCGCAGGTAAACGAAGTCTTCGGGCGGCTGGATCTTCTCTTCAACAACGCCGGTGTTTTCGGGCCTCCGGTTCCCTTCGAAGATCTGTCCTACGACCAGTGGAGCGAGGTCGTCGCGGTGAATCTGACCGGGGTGTTTCTGTGTGCGCAGGAGGCGTTCCGGCTGATGAAGTCGCAGACGCCGCGGGGAGGCCGCATCATTAACAACGGCTCGATCGCCGCGCATGCGCCGCGTCCGAACTCGGCTCCGTACACGTCCACGAAACATGCGGTTCTCGGACTTACCAAGAGCCTTTCGCTCGACGGACGCGCCTACGACATTGCCTGCGGACAGATCGACATCGGCAACGCGATCACGCAGGGCACCGAGCGTATGGGTGCGGGAATTCTGCAACCCGACGGATCGATCCGCCCCGAGGCGCGCATCGATCTGAAGCCGGTGGCCGATGCGGTCGTTTACATGGCGAATCTGCCGCTTGAGGCGAACGTGCAATATCTCACGGTCATGGCGACGAAGATGCCGTTCATTGGCCGCGGCTGATTTCGCCCTTCCTGAACCATAACAATGGCTCCTTCGGCGCTGTAGGCATTCTGGCCGGCCGTTCGGTGACGAGGGGTTCGTCGAGCGGAGTTCGTCGAAGCGCATGGAGCGCAGGTTTCAGCGTACGTAGCGTCGCATTGGATCTGAGAAAATGGCTGCCGAACGCTGGAGGAAGATGTAAATATGAGGCAAATCCTTACGATCGTAATAGCGCTCTTCGCCGGCTTCTTGGGAGGCATCATCGGTTCTCGAGTGGACGGCGCACGGGAACGATCCATTGTCCGAGCTCATAGTTTCGAGCTTCTAAACGACGCAGGTGAGGCGATCTCATTTTGGGGAATTGATAATATCGGTCAGACCGCAACGCTCGCGTTCGGAAGTCGAGGTCGGGGTCTCGCCGGATCGTCGGGGCACGATGCGCCCGGCGGCATCACAAACCCGGATAATCAACTAATTTCTATTGGGCTGGCAAGTGCGGATGAGCCGGTGCTTAGAATGAGGGGACCGGACGGGAAACCTCGAGTCAGGCTGTACGTCACACCGTATGGGAAGTCGTCTTTGTTGATGGACGACGAAACAGGTACCCGGATGCTGCTTGGCGTCGAACAGAGTGACACGCCAGGACCTGAAGACAATAACTGGTCTCTACTCTTCCTTCCTGAAAGGGCAAGAATCGGAATGGGTACGGTGACAGAAAATGGTCAGACGTACCTCATGAGCACGTTCTTCCTAAGCAAGGACAAGGTCAGGGTCAAGTAGCCGGACCCTCTGGCAACATAAACGCGAAGTATGGGAAGGGAGAAAAGCGATACATACGTATTTCCGGGAATTGGGGAAATTCGGGGAAATTGGGGGGAATTGGGGGGGATTGGGGACGGACGGAAGATTTCCGAATGTCTGAGAGTTTCGCGCCGAGAACGGGTGAGTGAATTTATTTCGCTGGCTTCGCCTGCGTTTCGGGCGCTTTTGCGGGCGTCTCGGGAGCTTTCCCTGAAGCCGGTGCGGGTGGAGAGGACGCGGCTTTCCCTGAGTCTTTCCCCGGAGTTTTTCCGTCCGTTTTTACCGGCTCTGACGGGTCGGGCGGTTCCTCCACGGCGGTCGCGTTCTGGTAGCGTACGATCACCGAGATCCGACGATTCGACGCGTCCTCCGGATTGTCGCGATTTCTCAGATTTTGATCCGCGAAGCCTCGCACCTGCACGATCTGATCGGGCCGCGCTCCGTGCGCTTCGATGATACGCCGCGCAGCGTTCGCGCGATCCACCGAAAGTTCCCAATTGGTGTAATCCTTACGCTTATTGAACGGACGCGCATCGGTGTGGCCTTCAATCAAAAGCTGGTTCGGGAGCTTCACCAGCTGCTCGGCCAGTTTCGCGATCAGTTCCTCGCCTACTTCGCTCGGATTGCCGCTTCCCGAATCGAAGAAGATGCCTTTTTCGCTTTCGAGCAGTTCTACGCGCAGGCCTTCACCAGTGACGCTCATTGGACATAGTCCTTGAGCTTGGCGAATTCGGGCTTTTCTTCACCGCCTGCTCCAGCTTGTCCTTCAGACTGGTCATGTTGTCCTTGCCCGACCGAGACGGCTTCTCCGGTGCCCGCGCTGGCGCTGCCGGAAAATTTCCCGGTGCCGGAAGGATCGCGAAAGTAGGCGCTGATGGCCTTGCGGACCTGCACGCTGGAATTCAGCAGCCACAGCACGATGAACAGCGCCATCATCGCGGTGACGAAATCCGCGTAGGCTACCTTCCACGCTCCGCCGTGATGGCCGCCGTGGGCGACCTTTTTGCGAATGATGATGATGGGCGGACCCTGCGTTGAATTCATGATCGTGACTTCGTGTTCATTACTCCGTGCCCATGGCCTCAGGAATTACCAATGGTCAGGCAGCCTGAGAGGTGGCCTCGGCGCGCGCCTCCGCCCTTGCAGGCGGCCTCCGTTTCCTGGAAGCTGAGGGCCGCACTTCGCCGGGGATACTGCGGCGCGCGAACTCCACCGCCAGCGACGGGCGCCGAGCCTTTTACGAACGCGATGACGCCCTGGCGCAGGCAGCGCAGGTAATCGGCTTCGGCGTCGTTCATCTTCGCCATGATAGATGCGAGCGGGCCCAGGAATCCGTAGCACATCAGAATTCCCAGAAACGTTCCCACCAGCGCCGCGGCCACCTTGTGGCCGATCTCCTCCGGAGGCCCTCCGAGCGCCCCCATGGTGATCACCACGCCCAGCACCGCGGCGACGATGCCCAGACCCGGGCAGCGCATCCGCCACCGTGATAACGCGCCCACCGGAACCGACAGCTCATGATGGTGAACGTCCATGTCCATCTCCATCATCTGGTCGAGGTCGAAGGCCGGCACGCCTCCGCTGATCGCCATGCGCAAGGTGTCGCAAACGAAATGCGACCGCATGATGATTCGCCAGAAACTCCGGATACTTGGAAAATACCTGGCTCTTTTCCGGATTCTCGATGTCCTCTTCCAGCTTCACCATGCCGCTCTTGCGCGCCTGCATGAACAGGTCGTTCAACATCTTGAGCGTTTCGAGATACCCGGCCTTCGTGTACGGACTTCCCTTCAGGACGCCCAAGAATACCCTTGACGATCTGCATCACCACCGGCAAAGGGTTGGCGATCAGCAGCGTGCCCATGCGCCGCTCCGCCGATGATAATCAGCTCCGCCGGCTGCAGCAGCACGGCAATCTGTCCGTGCTCCATCAGGTAGCCGCCAACGACGGCTCCCAGCACGACAACAATACCGATAATGGCGAACATGAGTAGAAGGGAGTCGGGCGCTTTAGCCCGGCTTACAGTTGGCTTATCGTCTGAGGAGAGGAAATCCTGTAGGAGCCTGCCCGCCGAAAACGTGCCCTCTGGCGCCGCCTTTTATGGACGCCATCGTATAGAGCGATCAATCTTTTGTGGAGATCGCGTGTCGAGATCGAGGGTTGCGGTGAGCGCGGTTCGAGGGAGCGCCGTCGCAGGAGCAAGTTAGTGCGCTGGAGGCTCGGCTGCCGGGGCTTCGTGATGCGACCGCAGTGGCACGCTTTTCAGGAAAATGTTGAGCACCAAAGCGCAGATCATCATGATCGAACTGGTCAGAAAAATCAGATGCAGTCCATGCACCAGCGCGAGCCGGACCACGCCCATCAGGCGCTCCATCGTCTGGAGCCCACCCGCCGTCCGCGCGAACGCCGCTTCCATCTGCGGAAGGCTCTGCGTCAGCATCAGAGGATTGGAAAAAAACCGCAGCTCGTCGGCCCCCAATCCCGCGGGCGCCGCCTGCGCGAAATCGCGATTATAATTCGTCAGCAAAATGCTGCCGAAAACCGCAACCCCCACGGTGCTGCCGATCGAGCGGAAAAACGTGGTCGAGGCGGTGGCCGCGCCCATCTGGTGCCGCGGCGCTACGTTCTGCACGGCCACCGTGTACACAGGCATCAGCAATCCCATCCCCAGCCCGGAAAGCACCATCCCGATCTCCACGTAGGCATGCGGCGTGGTCGGCGTCATGCGCGCGAACGCGATCATCCCCACCGCCACGAGCGTCGAGCCGAGAACGCCCGGAATCTTATATCCCTTTAGACGGTACGTCGCCTGGCCTCCGAGGAATGTCCCGCACACCGTGCCGAGCATCATCGGCGTCAGCAGCGTCCCCGATTGTGTCGCCGAAACGTTCAAGACCCCCTGCATGAACAGAGGAAAGTAAATGATCACGCCGAACATTCCCATGCCCAGGACGAAAATACAAATCGAGCAGGTGCTGATCACCGGCTCGTGAAACAGTGTCAGCGGAATCAGCGGTTCGCTCGCCTTGGTTTCCACGTATAGAAAAACGCCCAGCAGCGCGATCGCCCACACGAGCAGGCCCTCGACGCGCGCCGACGTCCAGCCGTATTCGGTCACCCACGTCAGCGCAAGCAACAGCGGCACGATGGAGGCCGTCAGCGTCAGAATGCCCCACCAATCCACCACGCGCTTGGTCTTGTGCTGCACCCGGATGTCCGGAAACAGGAAATACGTCACGCCCAAGGCAATGAGCCCAACGGGGAGATTTACGTAAAACGTCGCTCTCCAGGAAACGTGATCCGTCAACCATCCGCCGAGCGTCGGTCCGAAAATCGCCGCCGCGCCCCAAACTCCCGAAAAAAATCCCTGATAGCGGCCGCGCTCGGCCGGTGCGAACACATCCGCCACGATGGTGAACACCAGCGCCATGATCACGCCCGCGCCGATCCCCTGAATCCCGCGGAACACGATCAGTTGATTCATTCCGTCGAGGCCCGTGAAATTCAGGTTGCCGGCGGCGCCGCACAGCGCCGAAGCCGCCACGAACAGCGCCGCGCCGCCCAGAAAAAACCACTTGCGGCCGTACAGATCCGAGAGCCTCGCGCCGATCGGAATGGACATCGTGGAGGTCAACATATAGGTGGTCGCCACCCATGGATAACGGTCGAACCCCGACAGGCTCGCAATAATGCGCGGCTCCGCCGTCCCGACGATGGTCTGGTCAAGCGCCGCGAGCAGCATCGTCAGCATCAGCCCCAGCAGCGTCCCAACCAGCTGCGGCTTGGTGAGACGCACCAATCCCGAAGTGTGAAATTGAACTTCGGCGGGAGCCGTGGCCATGCCTATGATTCTACGCTAGCCGCCGAACCCGGCGCGTAGTACCCTAGCGGCATGTCCTTTGCCTCTCTCGCGTTCGCGGTGTTGCTGGCACTCGTCGTCCTCTCCGGATTCCGCATCGCCCGCGAGTATGAGCGCGGCGTCGTATTCCGCCTCGGCCGCTACACCGGCCTGCGCGGACCAGGTCTCTTCTGGCTGATTCCGCTCGGAGTGGAAAACGAAACCCGCGTCGATCTGCGCATCGTCACCAATCCCATCGAGCAGCAGGAAACCATCACCCGCGACAGCGTCACCGTGAAGGTCAACGCGGTCCTCTGGTTTCGCGTCGAGGATCCGCAAAAGGCGGTGCTCACGGTCGAAAACTTCCGCGCCGCCGTGCAGCAGGTGGCGCTCACCAGCCTGCGCAACGTCATTGGCCAGCACGATCTCGATGAAGTGCTGAAAGAACGCGACAAAATAAACACTCTTTTACAGAAAAATGTCACCGAGACGACCAAGCCGTGGGGCGTTCACGTCGAACTATTGGAGATGAAGGACGTCGAAATCCCTCAGGACATGCAGCGCGTCATGGCCATGGAGGCCGAGGCCAGCCGCGAAAAGCGCGCCCGCATCATCAAGGCCGAAGCGGAACTCGAAGCCTCGAAGAAGCTGGCCGACGCCGCGCAACTCATGGTGGGAAATCCCGCCGCGCTCGAACTGCGCCGCATGCAGATGGTCGCCGAAGTCGGCGCGGAGAACAACAGCACCACGGTCATCATGATGCCCGCCGAGTTCGTCCATATCGCCGGGAGCTTATCGAACTTCCTCGCGGGAAAAGGCGGTTCGCCTAAAACGGATTAACGTTCGACGGAGCGGCGTCAATTGGGAGGGCGGCCTGCACGTTCCGCGCGGCTTTCATCCACGCGATTAATCCTTCTTCAATTCCCGTTCTTCAATTCCCGTTCTTCAATTCCCCATCTTCTTAATCGCTCCGAGCTCCGTCTGCAGCGTTCCGTCATTATTGATTTCGAGCGACTCGGCCGGCTTGAACGATCCCGCTTCGAACAGAACCACCTGTCCGCCGCCCATGAAGCACTCGTACTCGATCGGGTTGCTGAGGCCTTCGGTCACCGCCACCTTCCCCGACCGGAACACGAAGCGATTTCCCGCCATCCCCGTCGTGCTCTCCCATCGGCCTTCGTATTTGCCGGCGCAGCTCGCGAGCCCCGCCTTGGGAGGCTGTCCCACTGCACGCCTGGCGGGAGCCGCAGGCGCGGGCGTCGTCGACATGCGAATATTCTCGGGCGTGGTATCCACGATGTCCGAGCCGAATCCCGTATCCACGCCCTGAACTTTAATTTGATACATGTTGAGATTTTGCCCGCGAACGTTGCCCTCCATCCACCGGCCGTTCACCAGCACCTGCACACGATCGTCGCGATCGTATTGCCCGGCTGCGTGATCCTCGGCCGTGAGTTTCCCTTCGCGACGCACCTCCATCGGCCAGATCTTCGACACCTGCACGCCGTTGGTCAGCTGCACGAAATACGAATTTCCGCGCACCTGCAAAACCTTCGCGTCCTGCCAGCCGTCGGCCAGAATACGAACGGTGTCGCCGACCTTAAACCCTCCCGGTCCTACCGCGCCGGCCGCCTGATTCGCACCCGGAGCCCCGGGAGCAGGTCCTCCGGTCGCCATCGCCTTGGCCTCCGCCGGAGTTTGTGCATGACAGATAGCGAGCAGCCCATTGATCTGCGCCCGCGTCGACTTCCTTCGCATGGCGGGCCGACCCGCCGGCGCGGTCTGGACGTCGCACCAATCCCCGGCCGCTGGTCCCGCGCAAGAGTACACGATCATCGTCGCCCGCACCGCGGGGCATTGATAAACGATATTCATCTGCAGTGTCTGCGTTTGAGCGAGCAAGCTCGCGAGCGGAACACCCAACAGGAGAACTCGTGAAAGCCAGGAATATTTCCGCACGCGTGCCGACCTCCGTTGTCAAGGATGCGTGTTCCCCACAGGAACCGCCGTTTCCGTAAAAGGTTTGTCGCAGAATATCATACAAACCCGCGTTGAAACACAAACGTCTGACAGCCCGCGCGGGCAGCAAAATGCAAAACTCGTTAAGCTCGAGTCGTTTACTGACTATTTTTGAAATCCTCTTGCGCCCGGCCTTCCGCACCTGCTATTCTTCCTTTGTCGTCGCCGCGACCGTTTCCTTCCGGAGGCCCTGAGAAAGGCCCCAGAAGGCGAAATTCGCAAGAGTGACTTTGGGTCGAGCAAAAAAGTTCGCCTACCCTCTTGCGGAATGGTCCACGGTTTGATAAGGTAGACGATGTGCACTTGGTACGTACTAAGGTCGAGTGCAGGGTGGGTAGGCAGCAAGACGCGGTTTTGGATCTTCTTTAAAGAAGTTCTTCACTGAAGTCCCGATAGCCTCCAGCTGAAAAGAAGCGGCACAGCAAATGCGTTGTGTACGTTTTTTGAAGGTTCTTTCAGGCTCCCAAACGATTTCTGGATAGCGGTATATCCTTTGCCGGTGTAATTTGCCGGGTAGTTTGTTATCCGAACGGCTTTCGAGGCCGGCGGCGGGTCGCTTTCGCAAGATCGCTGATCCCAACCGCGCAGATCTTTGAAAATCTGGTTGGACGCGAAACAGAGACTGTTTCTTTTAACGGAGTCGCTTCAGCAATGGAGCGGGATACGAGAAGAGCATCTCTGCCAAGCAGAAGTTCGTCAGTTTATCTGAGTTCATTAACTGAAGCGAAAACTCAAACAATTCGGTAGCCTGGATTTCGATCCGGTTGCCAAACGGTTCAAACGAGAGTTTGATCCCGGCTCAGAATCAACGCTGGCGGCGCGCTTAACACATGCAAGTCGCACGAGAAAGGGGCAATCCTGAGTAAAGTGGCGCACGGGTGAGTAACACGTGGATCATCTACCTTTTAGTGGGGAATACCTCTGGGAAACCGGAGATAATACCGCATAAGCTCGTAAGAGGAAAGCGCGCTTAAAAACGATGCGCTGAAAGAGGAGTCCGCGGCTGATTAGCTAGTTGGTGAGGTAACGGCCCACCAAGGCGAAGATCGGTAGCCGGCCTGAGAGGGCACACGGCCACACTGGCACTGAAACACGGGCCAGACTCCTACGGGAGGCAGCAGTGGGGAATCTTGCACAATGGAGGAAACTCTGATGCAGCGACGCCGCGTGAGCGATGAAGCCCTTCGGGGTGTAAAGCTCTTTCGACGGGAACGATAATGACGGTACCCGGAGAAGAAGCTGCGGCTAACTACGTGCCAGCAGCCGCGGTAATACGTAGGCAGCAAGCGTTGTTCGGAATTACTGGGCGTAAAGAGTGTGTAGGCGGTGTTCCAAGTCTGTTGTGAAATCTCCCGGCTTAACTGGGAGGGTGCGGCGGAAACTGGAATGCTTGAGGATGGGAGAGGAAAGCGGAATTCCTGGTGTAGCGGTGAAATGCGTAGATATCAGGAGGAACACCCGTGGTGTAGACAGCTTTCTGGACCATTTCTGACGCTGAGACACGAAAGCGTGGGTAGCAAACAGGATTAGATACCCTGGTAGTCCACGCCCTAAACGATGCATACTTGGTGTGAGCGATTCATTTCGTTCGTGCCGGAGCTAACGCGTTAAGTATGCCGCCTGGGGAGTACGGTCGCAAGGCTGAAACTCAAAGGAATTGACGGGGGCCCGCACAAGCGGTGGAGCATGTGGTTCAATTCGACGCAACGCGAAGAACCTTACCTGGGCTCGAACGGCTTCAGACAGTCGTGGAAACACGATCTTCCCCTTAAAAGGACTGGAGTCGAGGTGCTGCATGGCTGTCGTCAGCTCGTGTCGTGAGATGTTGGGTTAAGTCCCGCAACGAGCGCAACCCTTGTCCTGTGTTGCCATCATTAAGTTGGGCACTCTCGGGAGACCGCCAGCGATAAGTTGGAGGAAGGTGGGGATGATGTCAAGTCATCATGGCCTTTATGTCCAGGGCTACACACGTGCTACAATGGACGGTACAAACCGCTGCAAACCCGCGAGGGAGAGCTAATCGGAAAAAACCGTTCTCAGTTCGGATCGCAGGCTGCAACTCGCCTGCGTGAAGCTGGAATCGCTAGTAATGGCGTATCAGAACGACGGCGTGAATACGTTCCCGGGCCTTGTACACACCGCCCGTCACATCACGAAAGTGGATTGTACTAGAAGTCCTAATCAAACAGGCCCAAGGTATGATTCATGATTGGGGTGAAGTCGTAACAAGGTAGCCGTAGGAGAACCTGCGGCTGGATCACCTCCTTTCTAAGAGAGAACGTGGATGGAATCACAGAAATGCCGGCAACGGCAAAAGTAAGTGGTAGTCGTTCCATTCCATACGTTCCGCAGGTAACTGCGGAACACCGCTTCAGAATCTCTTGATCCGATAAGTCTGCGAACTTTCTGTGGGTTTTCGAGCTGGTCTCGAGCCCCGCGTCCAATCGGCCTCGATAACAAAATTAAGAGGTCAGGGGATAGGCGTCCGGCGTCAGCAAATTTTAAACTGGCTTTCGACGTCTGGCCCTGGCTGCGGCTTGAGCGTGCAGCCGTCGGGCGTTGTGCGCGGTCAAGTGACAGCGGTTGAGGCAATAACGGGGCTGTAGCTCAGCTGGGAGAGCGCCTGATTTGCATTCAGGAGGTCGCCGGTTCGATCCCGACCAGCTCCACCAAGTTGATGTCGCTCCGGCCTGTAAAGCGGCCGACGCGATGCAGCAGGCGGCTGTTAGCGGATCGGTGGTGTGTTGCTGACGCCTGACGCCTGGCCCCTGTAGTTTGGGCCTGTAGCTCAGGTGGCTAGAGCGCGCCCCTGATAAGGGCGAGGTCGATAGTTCGAGTCTATCCAGGCCCACCAACTAAATGCCGCTCTGACGTTGCTGTATGAGGTGTCCGACGCGGCCGGCAGCCGATTGAGTGTTGAAGAGAGTAGAAGTGAGGTCGTTTTATAGACGAGCTGACTTCTGTTCTCTTCCGAGAGAATAGTAAGTTCTTTGAAAATTGAATATTGACGGGCAACTACAAAAGTTGCATTAGGTCACCAGGAGTCTTGTTGAAACCTGTAGTTTAGGGTGGATCAAGCGCCAATTATCTGGTGGCCGGTAGCGCAAAGTGGCAGCCGCCGTATTCGTGGTTTTGTAGGCCATGGATGGCAGGGGGTGTGTCACGATCTATTCTGTGTTTAGAGTAAATTTTATGGTCAAGCTACTAAGGGCATGCGTGTGGATGCCTTGGCGCAAGTAGGCGATGAAGGACGTGGCCAGCTGCGATAAGCCTCGGGGAGATGCAAGCAATCTGTGATCCGGGGATTTCCGAATGGGGGAACCCAGCCAGTGCGAACACTGGTTACTCTACGATGAATACATAGTCGTAGAGAGCGAACGGGGGGAAGTGAACCATCTCAGTACCCCTAGGAGAAGAAAACAACCGTGATTCCGCTAGTAGTGGCGAGCGAAAGCGGATCAGCCTAAACCGAGCGATTCGAAAGGAGAGCTCGGGGTTGCAGGACCACAATAATCATTTCTTGAAGCCTCCCTCTGGGAGGCTCTTAAAGCCAGACCTTAGCGGGACTGGCGGCGAGGTCCCTCAGATGTTTGGGGGCTGCGGGAAATGGTTAAAAAGAGGGATAGGAAAGTGTTAATAGAACGGTCTGGAAAGGCCGGCCATAGAGGGTGACAGCCCCGTATATGAAAATGCAATCCTCCTTCCAGTGGCTCCTAAGTACCGCGGGACACGTGGAACCCTGCGGGAATCTACCGGGACCATCCGGTAAGGCTAAATACTCACTTGCGACCGATAGTGAACTAGTACCGTGAGGGAAAGGTGAAAAGTACCCCTGCGAGGGGAGTGAAATAGTACCTGAAACCGCATGCCTACAAGCAGTGGGAGGGCTATGGCCGTAAGGCAAAGCCTGACCTCGTGCCTATTGAATAATGAGCTGGCTAGTTTATCTCAGTGGCAAGGTTAAGCGTAAGCGAGCCGAAGCGAAAGCGAGTCTGAATAGGGCGTTCAGTCGCTGGGATAAGACGCGAAGCGGGATGATCTAGGCTTGAGCAGGATGAAATCCGTGTAACAGCGGATGGAGGTCCGAACCGGTGTTGGTTGAAAACAGCTCGGATGACTTGAGTCTAGGGGTGAAAGGCTAATCAAATTCCGTGATAGCTCGTTCTCTCCGAAATAGCTTTAGGGCTAGCCTTGCGTGGTCCGTCGCGGTGGTAGAGAACTGAATGAACTAGGGGCCTTCCCAGGTTACCGAATTCAATCAAACTTCGAATGCCGTACACGAGTAGCGCAGGAGTCAGACGGCGGGGGCTAAGCTTCGTCGTCAAAAGGGGAAGAGCCCAGACCATCAACTAAGGTCCCTAAATTCATGCTAAGTGGGAAAGGAAGTCGAGACGCTCAGACAGCCAGGAGGTTGGCTTAGAAGCAGCCATCCTTTAAAGAAAGCGTAATAGCTCACTGGTCGAGTGGCTCGGCGCCGACAATCCAACGGGGCTAAAGCATGATACCGAAGTTATGGATGCGCTAGGTTTACCTAGCGTGTGGTAGGAGAGCATTCTTAACCGATGTGAAGGCATACCGTAAGGAGTGCTGGATCGTTAGGAAGAGACTCTGCCAGCATAAGTAGCGAAAAACCAGGTGAGAACCCTGGTCGCCGTAAGTCTAAGGTTTCCTGAGAAAGGTTAATCCGCTCAGGGTTAGTCGGAGCCTAAGGTGAGGCCGAAAGGCGTAGCTGATGGACACACGGTTAACATTCCGTGACTACGAACGTTCGATCAAGACCGATGCGGGGACGCAGCACGTAAGTTCCGGTGCGCAATGGTTTCAATCCGGAGCGAAGTGAGGTTGGGAAGGGGAAATCCGCCCGACTGTCTGCCAGGAAAATCCGCTAAGGAGGACGTTGGTATCCGTACCACAAACCGACACAGGTGGACGAGAAGAGTATTCTCAGGCGCTCGGGTGATGGTCTGTTCAGGAACTAGGCAAATTGACTCCGTAACTTCGGGATAAGGAGTACCCCTTTCGGGGGGTCGCAGTGAAGCGCATCAGGCGACTGTTTAACAAAAACACAGGTCTCTGCAAAGTCGAAAACGACGTATAGGGGCTGACGCCTGCCCGGTGCTGGAAGGTTAAAGGGAGAGGTTAGTCGCAAGGCGAAGCTTTGAACTGAAGCCCCAGTGAACGGCGGCCGTAACTATAACGGTCCTAAGGTAGCGAAATTCCTTGTCGGGTAAGTTCCGACCTGCACGAATGGCGTAACGATCTGATGACTGTCTTAACAGGCCGCCCGGCGAATTTGTGGTTCCGGTGAAGACGCCGGATGCCCGCCACAAGACGGAAAGACCCCGTGCACCTTTACTATACCCTATCAATGAATTATGGGGTGCTCTGCGCAGCATAGGTGGGAGGCTTTGAGCTCGGACTCTTGGGTTCGAGGGAGCCACCAGTGAGATACCACCCTGAGCATTCTGTGATTCTAACTTACGTCCCTGATCGGGATGAAGGACATTGGTAGGCGGGTAGTTTGACTGGGGCGGTCGCCTCCTAAATTGTAACGGAGGCGCTCGAAGCTTGGTTCAGGAGGTTTGGAAATCCTCCTTTGAGTGCAATGACATAAACCAGGTTGACTGCGAGACCAACGAGTCAAGCAGGTACGAAAGTAGGACATAGTGATCCGGTGGTTCTGTATGGAAGGGCCATCGCTCAACGGATAAAAGGTACGCCGGGGATAACAGGCTGATCGGAGTCAAGAGTTCACATCGACGCTCCGGTTTGGCACCTCGATGTCGGTTCATCGCATCCTGGGGGTGTAGAAGCTCCCAAGGGTTAGGCTGTTCGCCTATTAAAGCGGTACGTGAACTGGGTTCAGAACGTCGCGAGACAGTTCGGTCCCTATCTGTGGTGGGCGCAGGAGATTTGAAGGGGGTTGACCCTAGTACGAGAGGACCGGGTTGAACAGACCTCTTGTGATCCAGTTGTCACGCCAGTGGCAGAGCTGGGTAGCGAAGTCTGGTCGGGATAAGCGCTGAATGCATATAAGCGCGAAACCTTCCCTGAGATGAGATCTCCCAAGCGAAAGCTAAGAAGGGCCGTGGAAGACGACCACGTCGATAGGACGGATGTGGAAGCACAGTAATGTGTGGAGCTGACCGTTACTAATAGCCCGTTCGGCTTGACCATAAAATTTTACTGTGGATACAGAATAGAGGACAGGGGACAGAGGTCAGAGGACAGCGAAAGCTGAAACTCTGGCGGATGGAACTGAGTCCGGCGCAGTGAGTCAAGCAATTTTTGTGGCATAGCTCACGGAAGTGAGCGTTCAGAAATGAACCCCGTCAATATTCAATCTCAAAGAGCCTGAGCTCCCAAGTGAGCCGGCTCTTTCGAGGAAAGTACTTCGCGCAGTCTGCGCGGACGAAATCAAATACGACTTTTGGGTGATTATAGCGAGAGGGTCCCACCCGTTCCCATCCCGAACACGGAAGTTAAGCCTCCCAGCCCCGATGGTACTGCACGCGCGAGTGTGTGGGAGAGTAGGAAGTTGCCCGATTAAAAACGAAGCCCCCGGCCGAAAGGTCCGGGGGTTTTGGTTTTATGAGGGCATGCTGGAAATACGGGAGGGGCGGCTCGATGGTACTGCACGCGCAAGTGCGTGGAACACATTGAATCGCGCACAACGGCCTGCTGGCCTGTGCGCTGATGGAAGTTGCCGATTAAAAGGAAGCCCCCATTGTGTAAGCGTGGGGCTTCTTGCTTCTGGATGTGCTGCACGCGCGAGTGTGTGGAACATTTCTTGAAACGCGCACGACGCCCGAAGCGGGCTGTGCGCTCGTGGAAGTTGCCCGATTAAAAAGAAGGCCCGATCCGTAAGCGTGGGGCTTTTTGATTTTCGGGCGATCGCGGACAGCTAAGCCGGGGCGTGCGCGCGTGTGCTCTGCTTCAGGGTGGGAAGCGAACGGATGGATTTGCCGATTTTATTCTCGGCGACCTGTAGATCGTAAAGGCTCTGGAGATTGAGCCAAAACGCCGCGCTGGTGCCGAAGAAATGCGCCAGGCGCAAAGCGGTATCTCCGGTGATCGAGCGCTGGCCGTTCAAGATTCCCGTAATTCTGTTGGTGGGCACTTGGAGCTGGCGGGCGAAAGCCGCCGCGCTCATGCCGAGCTCTTGCAGTTCTTCGGCGAGATGCGCGCCTGGGTGAATGGGGGTCTGCGGCATGGTGCTCCTTTTTTGATGTCTTACGTCAAGCATAACGGAAGCGCTGACGTCGATCGTTAAAAAGGAGGCAAGCTGCTCTGCCTCCTTTTTTGCTTTCTTCAAAGGCGGTCTGGAGATTGCTGATTTTAGGGATCTTGCGAATAAAGGGGGCCAGAGCGCCCTGCCTCCATATTGCGAATCAGAAAAGGGAGAAGATCAGGCTGACCCGTTTTCCGTTTTCCGCTATATTGAAAATCAGAAAAGGGGAAAGATCAGGCCGACTCGTTTTCGCCGTTTTCGCCGTTTTCGCCCGTTTTCGCCTTTTCGCTTTGCAATCGGCTCGCATGGCTTCCTCGCTAAAGAAGACTTCGCTGCCTGTTTCGTGCGATGTATTCCGAAAACTTTGCGCGAAGTATTTCATATCGACCCACGTGACTGGCTTGATCGTTTGTACTACGGTTAAAATTATCGAATTCAATTAGTTTGTGATCGATTGAACGGCTGCCGGGATCTTCATTGTTCAGCTCTCGATTCTCTTTACGGCGCATCTCGAACTCGATAAGAAACTGACGGATCAATTGTTGTGACTTAACCGCCGCTGATCTAACGAACCAATAATAAACTGGCACTGTTCCAGCGGACGCCAGCAGGCGATCGTGCGGCAAGAAGATCTCTGTCATCAACCCAATCGTGTCGATTACTCTGCGCGCTGACAACTCAAGTTTTGCCCTATCCGGCCGGGCGGCGTCGTTGGTGAACTGAGTCGTGAATTGATCCATGTTTCGTTTCTTCGTCTCAGAGAGCTTTCCCTCATACTCGAACATGATCAATTTTGCGGCCGCGTTCAGGTCCTGGCCACGTTGCACAGTGAATGCGATATAGCTCGTGAAGAATTCATGCATTGCGACATTTCGGAATAACTCCGGCGCGGGACCTGCCATTGCGTTTCGCACCTCGGCGCCCGTAAGCGGTTTACTCCGGTTGAGACGAACGAAGAGCTCGTTGATCGGCGCTATGTCCGACGACATCACGTTCATTACGGAGAGATTGTAAGTATCAAATGCCTCCGCTATCTCGCTATGGTTTTTTACGAGGTCTTGATACCCTAGTCCCGCGAGCTTTAATGCTGGGTTCTCGTAGTAGACGAAGTCGTCGTTCAGGGTGATTCGGCCGTCGTAAAAATCGAAAATTGCCTCAAACCGCTGCTTGCCGTCGATAATAGCGTACGGAAGACGCTTCTCATTCAGAGCGGAGTCTGCCCATGTGAAGTCCGCCACATAGAGTTTCGGGACATCGAACCCGTTCAAAATTGAATCAATTAGATACCCTTTATCTGTCGGTGACCAGAGCCTTCCGCGCCGTTGATACGTAGGATTCATATCTATTTTTTTTCGGCGTGCTCGCCACCAGGAAAGGGTCCTAGCTTCGAACTGACTAACCTTGAAAACCACTGCGGTGCCTATCATAAGGGCCTTTAAGGCTCGAATCCGAAGACGCGCCGCGTCTCGCGGGCCAGACCTTCTAGATCTGGGAACACAACCGATTCGGTAACCCCGTGGCCCAAGAGCGCAGCCCTAAGGGGCGCGATGGCCGATTTAGGTATCAAAATCTTTATCAGCGATTGCTTAGGGAACCCTCCTTGCACGAAAACTTTCTCCATCGGTGTAGTGTCTCGGCCAAAGATCGTAAACACCCCCTGCTGAGCAACGATACGCCCGCTATTGTGCGCTCCATAGAGGCCAACCGGTTGATTGTGCATGCCCGCAAATTTTGGCACGGGCTTATAGCCTTTTAGGGCGTCGTCGTCCGGAGTCAAGACGGAGCCTTCGAAGCTTACATGCTTTAGAGCATGTCGATTCCAAGCCCCTGGATTCAGCACCCACACCGCGGCTGCCGCGGGGAACGAAAGTCTTTTCGAGCGATTCTGCGCCAGTCGCTGTGCGGTTGTTGCGTCCTTTACGGCCCTCATAAGTGCGAAATGAAGTGCGATTAGAGGATTCTCCGTCCAATCGAGCATACGCGTAGGCACTCCATAGTGCTGCATAAAAAAGAGGGTCTCCCAATCATCAGCAAAGGATCGGGAGTGATACGGGATGCTCCGCTGCCTAAATCGAGTCATGAGATCCCGTTCGAGAGTGGAAAGCTCCTCCGCGGTCTTCTTTTGTTTGTGCCGGTAGAGCGTGGGCAGGAGTTCGTCCTTCTCACTTCCGCATCCCCGGTACCACAGCGACTGGGTTCTATCAACCTGGATCTTCTCGATAATTTCGAGGTACGCCGGCAGCGAGCGCGCGGTCTCTTTGCGAACGGTCACGAGACTCCATGACGGGAAAGTATTTCGAATCAAATTATATTCGAAATCCCACCTACCTGCAGGACGGGTAGAAAACCAGGGGGCGGGCCGCCCGCTTCGCACGCCCCTAGCTGTTAAGTTCTAAAAAATCGGCTTTAGGGGAAACTGGAAAACTCGGACAGACGGATATTTCTCACATACCGCGGGCCGAGGCCTCGCCGTCCCGCTGCGCCTCGGTATCCGCTTGGTGGCCTGGGCGCGCTAAAGCGCGCTGCAAGCTGAAGCTTGCCCCACAATGGCAGTTCCTCGACATTTCTTATTAAATGTCGACCAGATCCTGTTAAATGCCGACCGGATGTCCTATTGAATATCGACCAGCCAGAGAAACGCCCAAATGGGCGTGATCTCCGTGAAGATGCCGTTGATGGTTCCACCGCCGACGAGTGGCTGGGTGAGGACGAGCTGGCCGGTGGCGGTCCCAACTCCTTCGCCGATCTTGCCATCGAAGTCGGTCTGCGTCATGGTGAAGTTCAGCGAGCCGCCGAGGAAGCTCGAGCCTTGGTTGGGCGTCTGGAAGGCCCAGACAAGCTGATTTCCAGAGCCGGTGAGAGTGCCTCCGATAAACGATCCGTTGACGGTTTGGCCGTTGACGGTGCCGCTCACGGCGGCGCTGTAACCGGTGGGACCCGGCGTGATGCTGATGACGACGGGGAAAGCCGAGCCGCTCGCGATGGTGAAGTTCGCACTGAGAGTCAGCAGGAAAATGGCAGGGTCGGGGCAGCCGGTTTGGGAGGGATTTTCGAGGCAAGTGACGGGGTCCCTCGCGCCAATGACCGGTCCGTTGCTGATCGGATAGGCGGGAGCCGTGGTGAAGTTCAGCGTGGGATTAAATTGGAGCGCGATCAGTGAGACGGTTCCACTGACGATCACTTCGGCGAGCCCGCGCTGGCCGGCGCTTTGCGGCAGCAGGTTCGATAAAAGCAGGGCCGTGTGGCCGTTGGCGGGAAGGGTAAAGGTCCCGGGGAGATTCGCGCCGGTCAGGCTGATGGGCGCGGTCGCGGTGTTGTTCTGAAACGATACGGAGACGATCTGGCTGTTGGCGGTCGGGTTGGCGACGGCGATGGCCGTTAAACTGCCGTTGGTATTGTCGACGGGAATCAGGATATCGCTCCAGGTGATCACAGCGGGAGCCGTGCCTTGACTGTTGTTGAGCCCGAGGGAGAAAACCGCGTGGGACTGCACGCCGTCGGAAGCGGAAACCGCGCACCAGCCTTGCGAGAGCGTCGCATTGGTTCCAGGAGTATCGAGAAAAATAGTGCCGCCCGCGGTGAGGGCGATGCTTTGCACGTTCACATTTTCAAGGAAGGGGACGTTCCAGAGCTGGGTAGCCCCGCTACCGCCGGCGACTCCACTGCCGCCCGCGATTTCCTGATAACAGGTGAGGCTCGCGGTGGCGGCGCTCGCGGTAAGGTTGGCGATGACGATGGTGGTCTTCCAGACGCCGCCATCGACGACGTGAGGGATGTACGTTACCACTTTCGGGATCTGCCCGGAGGGGAAGGTCTGAAAAACATACTCGCCGTTGTTGGCCAGGCAGGGGCTCGAGGTAGTGGAGGCGCCGGTGAGGATGTCGCCGGTCTCGTCGGTGGTGGGGACAATCGTGGTGCAATTGGCGCCATTCGAAATAATGACATTTCCCGTGGTCGGCTTGGACGACTGGGCATTCGCTTGCGCCGCGTGTAACAACATGGCAAGGGAAAATGCATACCCGATGCGACGCACGTATTCCCTCGTGCTCCTCGACTTCATCGTGAACGGCCTCCTGTTTTTGTCCTTTGGCTTAGTATAACGATCGGCTGCGGGGTTCCGCGAAGGGCAAGTTTCGCAGCGGGAGGGCTCGTCAAAATTGGTTGAACGGGGCCTAGCGTTGGGATTTCTCGCCGCGGGCGACCTGTTGCGCGAACTCCTTCGATTTTCCGCGGGGGACGCTGATGGATTTCCAGTGCTCGCCTTGAAAATGCTTGGCGAGCATCACGATTTGCCCGCAATGATAAGCGCAGTGGCCCATGGCCCGATGAATGGCCTGCATGACCGAATGCGCTTCTCCGCGAATATAAATGGTGCGCGAGAGATCCGCCTCGGTCAGCTGACCGCAGGCGAAGTACAGACAATCCCAGCCCTGGTTCCAGACCTGGAGAAGGGCTTCGCGCGTGGCGGGAGGGTCCAGAAATTCGCCATCCCGGTCGCGATCGGGTTTTTCTCCATCGGTGGTCAGGAAATCAGTCCAGCGGGAGCGCAGGTTGCCGGCGAGATGTTTCACGATCAGCGAGATGGAATTCGATTCGGGGTCGAGCGCGCGGAGGAGTTGTTCATCGGTGACCTGTTCCATGGCTTTTTCGGAGAGCCGTTGATATTGGCGGAAAAGACTCAGAGTGTCTTCGAGGCAGGAGGTCGAGAATTGAAGCGCCATAAATCTATTGTGGCGCAGGAATCGGATCGGAAACCAGGACCGGGATGGACGTGCGACCTTTTCTAGAACATGCGTTCCTGGCGGTTCAAGCTGCCGAACGTTCCGATATTCGAGATCGAAAAGGCGAACCTATATATACTTTCGTCGCGGGTTCCCAGATTCACGCGCAGATACTGGATGCTGAGGCCGCAGCAATCGGTATTGTAGGTGACCTGGAGCTGTGCGAATTCCATGGCCCCCTTGAGCAGGTCGTAATACACGCCGACGGCCGCGCCCAGCCCGCGCCGGTTCGCTTGTCCGTAGCCGATGCTTCCGTTGATCTGGTCCGCCGTGGGCGCGAGGATCGTGTTGGTCTGAAGATCGGTATGCCCGAGGTTGAAAAAGTACTGGTTAACGCGCCAGTTCACGGAAGCGCTGCTGTTGATGATGCGGTGCTCCACGGGGTCGTAATCGGCCCGCCATTCGAGGCCCAGGCGGCCCTGCTGCAGGCGCAGCACGCTGATTACGGGTGAAGAATGGCGGATGCCGTCGAGGAAGCTGTAGCCGGTGAGATCGAGAACGCTCTGGACGGCGTTGCGCACGCCGGGTTGCAGTGCGCCCCCGAAGGTTGGATCGAAATAGCGCTCGTAGGCCAGCTCCCAGCTCAGGAAATCGGTGAGGGTCCCGTTTTTGTCCTTGGCCAGCAGGCGATTGGTGAGCGAGAATTCGACCTGATTGGTGTCCGAGAGAATATCGGTATCGTCGAAGCGGATGATTTTTTGAAAATCGCCGATTCCGGCGACATCGGTATAGGTGATGCGCGGCTCGATCACGTGCTTCACCTTCTCTCCGATCCAGGAAGGCGCGTTGAAAATCCGCTGGAGCGAGGGCAGTAGCACGTCGAGCTTAAACTCCCGGGAGTTACGCAGCAGACTTCCGCCGTCGAAGGCCCCCGCGGGTGTGACGCTCGCTCCATAGGTCGTCTCGCGAATCCCGAAGCTGGGGACGAGGTTGATATTGATCCAATGAAACGCGGTGTTAATTTCGGGGGCGAAGTCCGTGCGGGGGACAAAGAGGCCGGTCTGGACTAGCGGTGCTGCCTGAACCAGGGAGATGGCTGGATTCATAGGCTGACTGCGGCTTTCAAAGCCAGCAGAGGATTGAAACGAGAACCAGAAGGGCTGGCCACCGAGCTGGAACTCATGATCGCGCTCCTGAAACTGGACTTCCGGAAGCTTGCGAATGGTGATGACGTCGCCGGGGGTCGTGCTCTGGAAGCTGACGTTCTCCTGCGCCTCGATATAAACCGAGAAGTCCTCAAAATGCTTGTCCACGTAGCCGACCGAATGGGTTTCGCCAAACACGGCCTCATTAAAGGATTCGCTGTAATTTTGAACGAAAGCGAGCGAGCTCAAATAATTTAGTTCTCCGCGTGCCTCCCATCCATCGCCCAGGATGGTCTTCGCGCGAGCCATGATCTCGAAGCCCGAAACCGAGGGAGTCAGATTGCGCGTGTCATCCACTCCGTCGATGCGGAGATTGAAATTGGTAGTGGGGCTGACATCGCCACGAATATCCAAATGCTGGGCGGCTCCCGCCTTCATATAGTATTGGCCGCGGTACAGAAGGTCGTAGCTGCGATTGATCGCCCAGTAATATCCGTAGCTGAGCTCGGGCCCGCGTATCGAACTGTTGCCAATGCTGGGGATGAGGATTCCGCTCCTACGCGGTTCTTTTTCCAGGGATTTATAAAATATGGGCGCGTAGAAAATGGGGAAGCGGACCAGGTAGAACCACGCATGGTGGGCGATGGCGCGATCGCCCGGGATGATATCGAATACAGGGGAGCGCAGACGCCACCACGGCCGGGGCAGGAGGCAATCGGTGAGGAAGCCGTCGTGCAGGATATAGCGATCCTTCATCTTTTCAGCCCATTGGGCTTCAAAATAAAAGGGATTCGTGGTCGTAAGGAGGCCCGGGCGAGTGTGGATTACGGGCACAGAAGTGCCGGTGACAGCATAAAACTTTCCGGTCTCACTGTCGATGTTATAGTCGGCGCGGTCACAGTTGATTTTTTCGCCGCGCTGAAAGTTTTCAAAATAGACGTGTCCACGGGCTTGCACATCTCCGGTGTCGGCGTTGTAGTCGAGTTCGTCGGCGCGCATCAGCATGTCGGTGGTTTCGATGCGGACCATACCGCGGAGATGACGAATGGGTCCGTCGGCTTCCTGGGTGACGGATTCGATGAAGACGTGCTCGGCATCGGGGGCATTCGGGCTGGGGACGTGGACGGGGACGTTGGGGTTGGTACTGACCAGTCCAGCGGGCGCGGGTGGCGGGGGCAGGGACGGACGAAAATCCTGGGCGAGAGCCGGGATGGGAAGCCTGTGGAGAACGGTCAACCAGAACAGAATCAAACAAAAAGCGTGACAAATGTCCCAAGTTATGTTAGGTAGGTAGAGCGGCCTAGTACTCTGGTTGGGTGTGCAGTTGGGTTGGCGGTACAGATTAGGCACTAAACGAGAACCGTAGCAGAGGGGAATTGAGCGCGTCAAGGATAGCGCGCGGGATTGCGATCATGGAATGCCGATTTTGCAGAGCGTGGAACGAGGAAGACGAGCGCAGGTGCGCGCGTTGTGGCCGGCGGCTGCACGCGGCTGCTCCGCGACCGGCCGCCGATACGTATCCGCTCATGACGGCGACCGCGCCCGCCTACGAGCCGCTCGCGCAGCCCTCGCCTGAAGCGCTGCCGGGACGCAGGCTGCAGGAAGTTCCCGACGCACGCCCGTACCCGGGCGCGCACGCGCATCCCGCTCAACATGCTCATCATGCTCATCCGGCTCATCCCGCACAGGCGCAGCCTGCTTATCCCGCAAAGCCGCAACCGGTTTATCCGCCGCAGGCGCCGGGCCGTGAACAAGCGCAGCCCGCCTATCAACCATCGCTGTTTCGAGATCCCCAGCAAGGGCTCAAGATCGTTCCGCTTCCGACGCTGACGCCCGCGCGCCAGCCTGGTATGCCCAAGCGGCACACGCCGCGGCCCGGGGTTCCGCGAGGCGGCCATCGCGATGCGCATGCGGGCATGCAGCATTCCTTGGATTTTTCGGACGCCTCGAGCTCGGCTGCCGCGCTCGACATGCAGGTGCAGGCGGTCATTTACTGCGACGCTCCGGTGGCGCTGCCAATGCATCGCTTCATCGCCGCGGCAGTGGATGCCAGCATGATCGTGATCGCGTTGGGACTTTTCCTGGGCGTTTTCCTGCTTTCGGGTGGACACCTGGTTTTCAACAAACAGGTGGTGCCGTTGTTTGCCGCCATGGTCGGAGTGCTGTGGATCGTCTATCACATGCTGTGGTGCCTGGCGGACGGAGACACTCCGGGGATGCGCTTCGCGGGCTTGCGCGTGGTGAACTTCGACGGACGCGCGGCCGATCGCGAACAGCGCGGCGTGCGGCAGGCCGCCTACGTTCTGAGCGCGCTGTCGGCCGGGGTCGGGCTGCTGTGGGCGTTTGTGGATGAAGAAAATCTGACCTGGCACGATCACATTTCGAAGACTTTCCCGACGCCGGGTTAAGCAATCGATTCATCAATACTTCCCGGGCTCCGGCGTATCCCTTCGGATTCCTCGCACGAGTCTGCTCCCTGATGGAGAGTCCTCTCTGGTCACTCTCCACCCTTATCAAGCGCTTGGCTCCCTAATCGAGGCTCTCAGAAAACCCGCGTTTCCCCGCCGGCGCGTGCGAACTATTCCGTTGTGAGAACTTTCCGCCTGAGGATCAAAAGAGGACGCTTGGATTCCAAGGCTCTAGGTTATTCCAATCATCGAATCGGGCGGGCGTAAGAGTCGGCCGAGGCGACTAAGTGCAACGCCCGGTTTCCGGCGCGGCGTCCGCGATGGTAGGCTTAATTTGTGAGCCGCGCCTTGGCCCGATACATTCCTTCCCGGCGTTACGCCTCGCTAACATTGTTCGCTTTGGTGGGAGCGATCTTGAGCGCCTGGATGGGGCAGCGCTGGACACCCAGTTGGATCGCGGCGGGGCTATTCACTGCTTCGGCTGTGGCGCTCGCGCTCGTCGCGTTGCGGCCGGTTCTTGCGATTTACGAAACTCATTTGGCGATTGGACGCCGCGAGATTCCGTGGGGGGAGATCCGGCGCGTGGACCAGACGGGCTGGAACGCTCCGCTCGCGATTTATCTGACGCTTGAGCACGGGGAGCGCTTGCTGGTCCTTTATCCGGGCGACCTGGATGGATGCGGCAGCCTGCTGCGTCACATCCGGCGTTTTTCGCGGAGCGCGTTGCTCGACGGCGTTCCTTATCGCCAATTTTGGGGCGAGCCTCCAGCGCCATCCAAGAGCGTACGCGAAACCGTGCAGAAATATCCGGTGCTTCCACCCGAGGAAGAAGAAGAAATCGAGCGCATGCTCCAGCGGTTGCGAACCGTGGGGCACATCGATTCCCGTTCCGCCGACGAGAAATAAGCACCCAGAGAAGGATTCCCGTCCTGCTGTGAGCGCACTCCCGCGGAGTTTCCTGGCGTGAAATCCCGGCGCAGGGCCGTGTGGGTTCTCGTAGCGCTGCTCGCATCGGGCGCGTGGCTCGCGCGGGATCGCATCCTGAGGGGCCTCGGAGGTTATCTGGTCAGCGACTCGCCGCCCGAGAAGGCCGACATAGCGGTGGTGCTCGCGGGCGATCCTTTCGGCCATCGCATCATTGCGGGAGGCGGTCTGGTGGAGAGGGGCTATGTTCCGGTCGCGCTCGTGAGCGGCCCCGGCGGCGAATTCGGTTTTCACGAATGCGATCTTGCCATCCCGTTCGCGGTCAATCGCGGGTTCAAGGCATCGGACTTCGCGCATTTCGAAAATGAAGCCCGATCCACGGAGCAGGAAGCTGCGGCGATCGTGCCCGAGCTCCGCCGCAGGGGCGTGCATAAGGTACTGCTCGTGACGAGTAACTATCACACGCGCCGGGCGGGCGCTATTTTTCGGCGCGCCGCTCCGGAGCTTTCGATTATTACCATTGCCGCTCCGGACGAATTCTACAGGCCGCAGGACTGGTGGCATAACCGCGAAGGGCAGAAAACCTTTCTTATGGAGTGGGAAAAGACGGTATGGACGTGGTTCCGAAGGTGACGCTCCAAACTGATCGAAAAGCGGAAAGGACGGGCACCTCCGCGTCCGTCCTTCTTGTGGCTCAGGAATTTTGAACCGGTCTCTTTAGTAGAACCGGTCTTGCTCAATAGGACGGTCTTGCTTAATACCAGTTGCGAATCCGGACCTCGGTGCCAGTGCCCTTCAAGGCGGCTTCGAATGGCTTCAGATCGGACATTCCGTAGTGATACGGATAGACCACCTTCGGCTTGAATGCCTTGACGGCCTCGGCGGCTTCCTCGGGGGTCATGGTGTAGGGCAGGTTCATGCACACGAAGGCGACGTCGATATTTTTCAAGGCGCGCATTTCCGGGATGTTCTCGGTGTCTCCTGAAATGTAAATCCGCAGGCCGCCGTAGGTGACGATGTAGCCATTGCCGCGTCCTTTGTCGTGAAAAAACTTGCCTTCGGAGGGTCCACGTTTCAGGTTGTACATGGGCACCGCCTCGAAGCTCCACGGGCCCACAGTTTTGGTTTCTCCGTTTTTCATCACGACGCCGTCGGGAACGTCTTTTTGAGCGGCCCCGGGGATGATGATCATGGTTCCGGATTTTTTCACTTTGGCGATGTCGCCGGCGTCGAGGTGATCGCCGTGAATGTCGGTGATCAAGATGATGTCGGCCTTGGGGGCGCCGCTGAAGTCGCCCATGGCGGGGTCGACCTGAATCACCTGGCCGCCGGCTTCGATGGTGAGACTGGCGTGCTGGATCGGGGTGATCTTCAGGGTGCCTGATTTGGTTTTGAATTCCTCGGAGGGCTTCGCGGCGAAGACGGGGATCGTCAGCGCGAAACAAAGAGCTACATTTGAAATCTTCATATAAGCAATATTATGCGCCAAGTCGCCGACGGAATTGACGCGTCGTGCGGGAAAGTGGCTGCCGGGCGCAAGCCGCGCCGGTCATACAAAGCCGCTGAGCGGAACACAAGATATCTTTGTCAGATATATTTGTGAATGGATGCGATGCGGATTTCGATTCGCGATGGCCGTCGCGGCGCTTGCCGCCGTCGCGGGATTCACCACACTCGCGAGCGCGCAGGTAGCTGCCGCGAATTCTTCCTGCAGCCAGGTAGCTGCCTGGTCCGCATGCGATCTGGCTTTCGATCTCGGTGCGCAGGAAAACACGCCGCAGGCGGCATTGAGCGCGGAGTTTCGCTCGCCGCATTACAAGACGATCTTGATCCACGCGTTTCATGAGGGGTCGCGGTTGGTTCTGCGATTTGCTCCGACCGAGGCCGGTACGTGGAATTACCGTCTGATCGGAAACGTGGCCAAACTGGATGGGCAAACGGGACAGATTACCGCCGCGGGTTCAAACTCACCCGGCTTCGTTCGGATCGCGAACGTCCATCATTTCGCCACCGAGCGTCCCACGGACGAGACGCCGAAACCGCATCTGTGGATGGGATCGCGGCTTGAGCAATTTGATACGATGCCCCGCGGCGATTTCGACAAGCTGGTGGAGCAGCGGGCGACAGATCATTACACGCACCTGCAGGTAACCCTCCCGGCGGGAGCGAATCTGGGCGAAGCCGCCGACCGGATCCGTGTGATCAACGTCCGCGGTCTGGTGGCGGACGTGGCGTTCGGGTCATTACCCACCGAGGCAGGAGCGCGCGCGCGTTACGTCGCGGACGTGGTGGCGCGATTTTCGGCGTTCAACATAACCTGGGCCGGCTTATCGGATTTCGATCACACGCCGCAGGGGCGCTCTATGCTTAGGGACGCTGGCGCGGCGATCCAGAAGCTGGATCCGTACGCGCATCCCCGTACGACGCTTGCGGCCGAGACGGCGGGACCTGTGGCGGGCGACGGTTGGGCGACGCTGCTGGCCTATGGAACGCCGAATGCGGACGTCGGCGCGGTGGAGCATCAGTTCTACGCTCTGCCGGGAGTGAACGCGGGAATCAGATCTCGCGCGGATCTATGGAACGCCACGATGAACGGGCAGTATCCGGGTTCCGGCGATGGGCCGTACATGAAAGTCTGGTTCGATTTTCTTTCCGCCAGCCGTTACTGGGAGCTCGAGCCGTACTTTGATGTGGAGGGCGGAAGAGCCGTGGCTCTCGAGGACGTCGAATACCTGGTGTATGTGGAGAAGGCCGGGACGGTTACTTTAAAAGTGGAGAATCACGGCTACGACGTGGTGTGGATGAATCCGGCGACCGGGGAAATTGTAAAAGAAAAGAAGGAGTATAAGGGCGCCTTGTTCACGGGCGACCCTCCGGACGCCTCGCACGACTGGGTGCTGCGCGTTTCGCGGGAAGGCCATAAAGAGGGCATGCTGAAATCCTACAAGTTCGAATCGCGCCCGGTGCCGGTGCAAGAGGTGGAGATCGCGCCCGCGAAGATTCCGTTCGAGATCGCCGCGCCGGAAGGTGAGGAAATCTCGTTGTCGCGTCCGGTGAAATTCGGGTTAAAGCTGAAGCGCGAGACCAAGGCCACGAAATCGCTGTTGGTGGAGTGGACGCTGGAGCAGCCTGGAGGATCGGAAGGATATAGAGTCGTGGGGACGGGCCGGGAGGGGATGTTTTCGGTGCCCCGCACGATTTTGGACAAGACCACCGGGGTGGTCAGCGTACGCGCAAATGTCCTCAACGCGCTGGGTAAGGCGTACACGCTCGACAAAGTGTACCGGCTGATTCCGTGAGCACCCTGATTTTGGCCGTCGATACAACGGGCGATCCTGGAAGTATCGCGCTGCTCTCCGAAGAAAACGTCCTCGAGGAAGTGGATCTGGGCGCTCCCGGAGCGTTCGCGGATGTGTTGTTCGGGGCGATCGAGGCGTTGCTGGCGCGGGCGGGAATCGCCGTTGAGGAAATCTCCGCCTTCGCCTCCGCGTCGGGGCCTGGATCCTTCACGGGAGTTCGGATCGGATTGACGGCGGTGAAGGGGTTGGCGGAAGGGACAGGACGCCCCGCGGTGGCCGTTTCGAATCTGCAGGCGCTCGCCTGCTTCGGCACACGACCGCTGCGCGCGGTGGTCATTGATGCGCGGCGCGGGGAGATTTATGGCGCGGTGTACGATTCCGCGCTCCAAGCTGTGCACGAAGAGGTGGTGATGAAGCTCGACGCGTGGCTCGCGCGGATGCCGCAAGGAGTGGAGTTCGTCACCAATAGCCGCGCGGTGGCGGAAGCGCTGAAGGAAGCGCATCCCGGCGCGCCGGTGCTCGAGGTATCGCGCACGCTCGCCGCTGCGATCGGCAGGATCGCGCTCGATCGACTGCGGCGCGGAACGCCCGTGGATCCCGTTGCTATGGACGCGAACTACGTCAGGCGATCGGACGCGGAGCTACTGTGGAAAGACCCCTGGGCCGCGAAGGCGCCGGCAGAGCGCTAAGAATCGCGCTGGCGATGCTCTCGAGCGGCAGTACGTATTGGGCCGCTCCCGCGCGGATCGCCTCGCGCGGCATGCCGAAGACGACCGCGGTCGCTTCGTCCTGTGCGATGGTATGCGCGCCGCTTTGCCTCATCTTGAGCAGGCCCTCGGCGCCGTCGCGTCCCATGCCGGTGAGGATCACACCCACGGCGTGAGCTCCCGCGGCGGCGGCGACCGAGGCGAACAGGACATCCACGGAAGGCCGCTGGTATTGAACGAGCGGACCGTTTCTGACGCGGGCCCGATAGGCTCCGCCGGAGCGCTCGAGCACCATGTGCAGGCCGCCGGGCGCAACCAGCACGAGACCTGCGCGGAGCGCGTCGTTGTCCCTCGCCTCGCGCACGTCGAGTTTCGAGATGCGCTTCAGCCGCTCGGCAAAAGCGGCAGAGAAGACCGGAGGAATATGCTGCGTAATCAAAAGGGGCGGCATTCCCGCCGGGAGCCGGGGAAGGATCGCGGCGATCGCTTCCGTTCCGCCGGTAGAGGCGCCGATGGCGATGACCGTTTCGGCGTCAAACTCGGGCGCGGCCTGGTGAACGGGCAGTGCCGCGGAGGGGCCGGGGGATCGGCTCAGTTTGGCGCGTGCCGCGGCGCGGATGCGTACGCAGATTTCCGCGCGCAGCTCCCCGACCGAGTACGGACCGTCAGGTTTGGCCAGCACGTCGACGGCTCCATAGCGCAGCGCTTCGAGGGCTTTGTTGCAGGAAGCTTGGGCGAGCGAACTGACCATGATGACCGGCATGGGCGCGGTTTGCATGAGCGTTTTCAGAAACGTCAGCCCGTCCATGCGAGGCATTTCGATATCGAGCGTGAGCACATCCGGCTTCAGGCGCTTGATTTTTTCCATCGCGACAATCGGATCGGGAGCCGTGCCGACGACCTCTATGTCGTTTGCCGAGCTGAGCGTTTCCGATAGAATCCTGCGGACGATGGCCGAATCGTCGACGATGAGAACGCCGATTTTGCCGCGGGCGGTCATCCCTCTGCGCCGAAATCGACGCGCAGACAGACCGAGAGGGTTCCTCCCTCGATTTGAAATCCGCGCCGCACCCCTGGAATCGCATGTTCATACACGAGCGGGCGCGAGGTCAGCGGCGTTTTGAGGTGAAAGTACTCGACGCGGCCGAGGCTCGAAAGCGCGGAGCCGCACGTCATATTGGCGAATTCTCCGATGACCTCTTCCACCTGAACTTCTGAGACCGCGCCCGCTTCCATGCCGAGAAAGCTTGCGGCGAGCAGGCGCGCGGCCTCCGGATCGAGATCGATCTGCAGATCGCCTTGCGGCCGGCCATCGAAATGGAGCAGCGTGGCCAGGCGTTCACGGCCCACGCCGTCATTGGGGTCGGCATATTCCAGAACCGGGCTGAAAAACATGGTCTCGAGCACCTGGCAACAGCAGGAATCGAGGAGCGCGCCGACGAGAACGTCGGCGTCTTGCGTGTCAGGAATGGGGAGCATGTGGAACCTCCTCGGACGCGAATAAAACACGCTCGACTTCATTGCGGAGCTGCTCCGGCCCGAAGGGCTTCTGCAGATAGCCGGTCGCGCCAAGCTGCAACATATTGTGAATGCGCTGGGTGGTGGCGTCGGTCGAGACGACGATCACGGGAATACGGGAGTGGGGACCGGAGCGAAGACGGCGCACAAACTCCTCGCCGTCCATGACCGGCATATTTATGTCGGTGAGAATTGCGTCCAGACGCTGGAGGTCGGCAACGGCGAGGGCTTCTGCGCCATTGGCCGCCTCGAAATAATTGTCGATTCCCAGGCCGCTGATCTGAATGACACGCCGCACGAACGCTCGCATGGCCGGCGAGTCGTCGACAATTAAAAGATTCAGCGGCATACTGTGTCTCCTTGAGCGCGTGGCACGTGCGTTTTAAGCTCCTGTTCGAGCCCGCCGGCGGCGCGAATCCAGAAGGTACCGGTTGCCAGTTCGAGGCGGACCGTGCGCGACCCATTGCCTCCGACGTCCTCGGCATGGACCATGAGGCCGGCCTTCCACAAAGCCTTGCGCATGGCGAGCTGGTTGCGCTTGCCGATATTAAAAACGCCGCGGTCGTCCATGACTGCGGAGCCCCCGGCGAGCCACAGCCGCAGGCGCGAAGAAGCCGCTCCCAGAACGCGGCAGCGATCGAGCAGCAGAGGCAAACCGGTATCGGCGAAGAGGCACGGGTTGCGGCCGGCCTTCGCCGGATCCATCGCGGAATCGGGGAGCAGGATATGCAGCAGCCCGCCCACCGATGTGAGCGGATCGAACACGGCGAGCCCGACGCAGGACCCGAGCGCGTAGGTTACCAGGCTGGCGCCCGGGTCGTTGGACGCCCGGCACTCTCCGATACCGATGACCAGCGAGCTCACGCACCGCCCGCCGGGAGCCGGTAAATGGCCGGCTGCACATATTCGAGCGGATGGGCGGCGCCCATGAGGCTCTCGGAATGACCGATAAAAAGATGTCCGCCCGGTTCCAGGCGCCGCGCCAGTTGCTGGACCAGCTTTTCCTGGGTCGCTTTATCGAAGTAGATCATCATATTGCGGCAGAAAATGAGCGGATAATGGTGCTGATCCTCGATAGGCTCGATCAGGTTGGCGCGTTCAAATTCGACCGCGCTGCGGAGCTCCGGGGCGATGGTGAAGCCGTCGGGCCCGGTCTGGCGAAAATAACGTTTGATCCATGATGCGGAGAGTCCTGTGAGACGCCCGGCCGGATAAATTCCCGCTCGCGCCGTGCTGAGCGCCTTCGTGGAGATGTCGACGGCCCGAATGGCGACCGGCGGGCGCGGCGGCATTCCCAGTTCGTCACAAAGGACCATGGCGATGGAGTAGGGCTCCTCGCCGGTGGAGCAGGGCGCGCTCCACACGTCAATGCGCGAGCGTTTGCGTAAAGCCGGGAGCAGCCGTTCGCGAAGATATGTAAAGTGCGCGGGTTCGCGCAGGAAAAAAGTGTGATTCGTGGAGAGCGAATCGATCAGCGCGATCAGCGACTCGCCGGTCTTATCCGCCACGATCAGATCGTAGTAAGCCCGATAGCTCGGGAGTTTCAGTTCGCGCAGCTTCTTGCCGAGGCGCGCGGATACGAGCTCGTGTTTGGCGCTGCTCAGATTGAGTCCGAACTTGTCGTAGGCGAGCTTGCGGAACTGCTCGAATTCCCGCTCGTGGAGGGCCGGCGGCGCAGCCGGTCCCGACATCGTTTGGGGTTTTGTGCCGGCCGTCTTTTTGTCAAGCATTCTCGTCCCGCGCCTCTAGGTCAAACATGGTCAAACATGCTCGTCCAGGCCTCACTGCGGACCTTGGGGGCATCAGGCAGCCGCAGCTTCCCGCAGGACGCCGTTCACGTCGAGGATCAGCGCGACGCGGCCGTCGCCGAGAATCGCTCCACCCGAGATGCCGGCCACCTGCCCGAACGTCTCGCCCAGGTTTTTGATCACGACCTCCTGTTTCCCGAGCATGGAATCAACCAGGAGGCAGAAGCACCGGCCCCGGCTCTCGGCGACGATAAAGAGTCCGTCGCACGGATTCTGCACCGCGCCCGAGATCTGGAAGCGGCGATCGAGGCGCAGAATAGGAATGAGTTGTCCGCGGATCATCGCCATTTCCGCCTGGTTTTCGATGGTAAAGAGCATTTCCGGAGCGGGGCGGAGCATTTCGCGCACCGATGAGATCGGCATGACGTAGCGTTCGGCCCCGACTTGCACGATCAGGCCGTCGATGATGGCGAGGGTCAACGGCAACTTCAGAAGGAACGTGCTCCCGCGACCCGGCGCCGAGCGGATCTCGATGTGGCCCCGCAGGCCTTGGATCTGCTTGCGTACGACGTCCATGCCGACGCCGCGGCCGCTGACGTCGGAAACCTGATCCGCAGTGGAAAATCCGGGCTCGAAGATCAGATGAAAAATCTCGGTCTCGCTCGGGGTGTTGCCTTCGGGCACCAGCCCCTTTTCGCGAGCCTTCCGCAGTATTTTCTCCGTGTTAAGGCCGCGTCCGTCATCGGAGACTTCAATGACGATGTGCCCGGCCTGATGCGAGGCGGCCAGGCGCAGGACGCCTTCGGCCGGTTTGCCCTTGGCCACGCGCTCTTCGGGAGGCTCGAGGCCATGATCGAGGGAGTTGCGCACCATGTGCAGGAGCGGATCGCCGAGCTTTTCGAGAATGGTTTTATCGAGCTCGGTTTCTTCGCCGGCCAACTCCAGGCGAACGCGTTTGCCGCTCTTGCGCGCCAGATCGCGTACCACGCGTGTCATCCGCGTATACGATTGCCGGACGGGCATCATGCGCAGGCTCATGGCCATGCGCTGAACTTCGCCGGTGATCCTGCCGAGCTGCTGCAGGTTGCGCTGCAGGGCGCCGTCGGTATGCGCGAGCTCGGGAGCGTGTGCGAGTAAAGACTGGGCGATCACGAGCTCGCCCACCATGTCCATCATGTAGTCCAGCTTGGCGGCGTCCACACGCACGGTGAGCGTTTCAATTTCACCGCTTCGTTCCGTAGCCGCGTCCCTGGACGTCGCGACGGGTTCGCGTTGGTCTCGAGCACCAATCCGCGGGGGAGGGACTTCTCCGGCCGAGTTTTTGTCCTCGGCCGCAACAGTTTCAGAAGCCGCATGGACTTTCCTTAGCAGAGTGGCGAATTCGGGCGGCTCGCCGGCGTGGCCGCCGAGCCCGGCGCCTACCCAGGAGATCGCGCGCTTCAGATAATCGGCGCTTTCGAGCACGATGTCGATGATCGAAGGAGTGACGGCGAGCTTCCCGTTGCGCGCGTGGTCGAGCAGCGTCTCCACTTCATGCGAGACGGCGCGGATATCCGGGAGCTCGAGAAATCCAGCGAGTCCTTTAATGGTATGGAAACTTCGAAACGTGGCGTGCAACGGATCGGCCGCCGTGGGGTCACGTTCGAGCGCGAGCACCGCCGCTTCGATCGACGTGAGATGTTCCGCGGCTTCGTTCACGAACTCGCGAATCAGTTCCGGGTCTTCGCCCAGCGAGCGGGAGGGCGCAGCCGGAGCGGCATCGCCGACCCGCGGGCCTTCGCGGCGCTGCGCGTCTTCGCCTATCGGCGCGCCTTGCGCGCATTCGATGACGCGACGCAGGTGCTCGAGGCCTTCTCCCAGGATCTTCTCCACTTCGGCGCTCGGGGCATCCGCGGTCTGCCGGGCAAGGTTTTGGGCGCAATCGGCGACCGGAGCGGTGCCCGCCTGCCGGGCCTGCTTCTCGATCGCCGAGAGGGCGGCCAGCGTTTGGGCCACGTCCGCGCCGCCGATCACCATTTTCAGGCTCAGATCTTCGATCCAGGCGAGCCACTGTTCGTTCATCGCGTCTCCGGGACCATCTCGTGCGTCACCTCGTGCTCATCTAGGACTGGACGATGGCGAGATCGAGGCTCGCGAGATCACGAGTGGTCATCACCTGGTCGATGTCCAGCAGGATTTTGACCTTCCCCTTGAGCTTGGCGAGACCCATGACGTAGGGAATGGTGACGCCTTCGCCGAAGCTCGGCGTATCCTCCACGTCCGCGGCGGTCACTTGCAGAACTTCGGCGACGCCATCGACGACCACACCCATGAGCACGCTGCCGCGGGGACCCGTAACCTGGACGACGACGATACAGGTTCGATGGGTATATTCGGCAGGTTCCATGCCGAATTTCAGCCGCAGATCTACGACCGGAATCACCTTGCCGCGGAGGTTAATGACGCCTTTCACGTGCACGGGCGTCTGCGGCACATGGGTGATCTCCTGCACGCCCATGATCTCGCGAACGTTCTGAACCTGGATGGCGAACTCCTCCTGGTCCAGATGGAACACCAGATATTTGCCGGCGCGGGCATCGGTTGCCGCGGAGTCAACCTGCGCGCTCGAAGCGACGGCCATACGATCATTCCTCCTCGAGTGGCGAATGCCTCACGAACGGCGCCCGTGCCTTGCGAACACAAAAGCATCGCCCTTGCGTATTCGGGTCTCTGATCCCTTAACGGCGCGGGGCTCGATTTTGTGAGGGAAATCGGCTCCGGGCATCGAGAAGGTCGAGAAGATTCGTAAGCCTTGAGGAGCGTGGCCTATGCGCTCCCGATCAGAATGACAGCGAGGAAAACGAGGGCTCGTCACGAGCATGACCTGCACAGTCGCCGAGAGCCAAGGAGCGTTCAGATAACGATGCCGGATGGCGCTGATCACACCCAACTCGGATTCATGCGACACCTCCTGCGACGGTTGCGGCAAGCTGAAAATCGTGAATGAGAAACGGCAGCGTGCGTCCGATCCCGCCGGCCGCGGTCTTAAGCACGCAGACCGGACCGCGGATTTCGCGCCCGGTAAAGGACGTACGTCAGGACAGACGTAAAGACTCACTTTTGTTCTTGGCATTGATAGAGTTACAATGGTCTTTCGATAAATCGAACCACTCACCTGTGAATCCCAGGAGGACGTTTGCAACGGACGAATACTGACGATCCGAGTTACTACCACAAGGTCGTCGATTGCCAATGGGCTTGCCCGGCTCACACCAACGTTCCGGAATATATCCGGCTCATCGCGCAAGGGCGGTATACCGATGCTTACATGGTCAACCGGGAATCGAATGTGTTTCCCGGGATTCTGGGACGGACGTGCGACCGTCCCTGTGAACCTGCCTGCCGTCGCACGCGGGTCGACGGAAAGCCGGTGGCGATTTGCCGCCTGAAGCGCGTCGCGGCCGATCTGAAGGGCGAAATCGGCGACCTGCTGCCGAAAATTCCAACAAAGAAGAACGGAAAGCGCGTGGCCTGCGTGGGAGCCGGACCGGCATCGCTCGCGGTGGCGAACGACCTGATGCCGCTCGGCTACGAAGTCGTGATGTTCGAGAAGTTCGAGAAGCCCGGCGGATTGACCCGCACGAATATCCCCTCTTTCCGGCTCCCGGCGACGGTGCTCGATAGCGAGATCAATACGATCCTCGACATGGGGGTGGATATCCGCTATGGGTCGCCGATCGACAGTATGCGGGAACTGCTCGACAGGAATTTCGATGCCGTGTTCGTGGGCAGCGGCGCCCCGCGCGGCAAGGATCTGGAGATCCCCGGCCGGCATGATACGGACCGCATTCATCTCGGGATCGATTGGCTTGAGTCGATCACCTTTGGTCACACCGATTCGATCGGCGAAAAAGTTCTGATTATCGGCGTCGGCAACACGGCGATGGATTGCTGCCGTTCCTCGGCGCGCCTCGGCGGCAAGGATATCAAGGTCATGGCGCGGCGTCCGCGCGGATACTTTAAAGCTTCTCCTTGGGAACTCGAAGATGCCGAGGAAGAGGGCATCGAGATCGTGATCAACCATGCCCCCAAGCGCTTCGTCCTTGAAAACGGCGTCCTGAAGGGCATGGAGTTCGAGCGTCTGGAATGGGACGGCGAGGCGAAAAAGTCGAAGGTCATGGAGACAGTATTTTTCCCCGCGGACGACGTGATTTTGGCCATCGGCCAGGAAAACGCCTTCCCGTGGATCGAACGCGATCTCGGAATCGAGTTCGATAAATGGGGACTGCCCGTGGTCGATGAGAAGACGCTGCAATGCACGCGTCCGGGAGTTTTCTTCGGCGGCGACGCAGCCTTTGGGCCGAAGAACATCATCTGGGCGGTGGCGCACGCGCACGCGGCGGCCATCTCGATTCATAACCACTGCCAGGGTGTTCCGGTAACCGATCGTCCGCCGGACGCGGCCAATCTGGTGACGACCAAGATGGGGCTGAGCGAATGGGCGTACCACAACGATTACAACCCGTCGCCGCGGCAGAAGATGAAGCATGTCGATCTGACGCGGCGCTTTGAGGAGATCAGCATCGAGGTTGAGCTGGGCTTCAACCCGGAACAGACTGCCCGCGAGGTGCAGCGCTGCCTGAATTGCGATGTCGAGACCGTGTTCACGCCGAAGCTGTGTATCGAGTGCGACGCCTGTATCGATATCTGTCCGATGTTGTGTCTCACGATTGCGCGCGACGGGGACGAAGAGGAGATCAAGCAGCGACTGTCGGCTCCGGCAGTCAATCCCGAGCAGGCGCTGTTCGCCTCGGCGCCCTTGCCGCAGACCGGACGCCTGATGTTGAAGGACGAGGATCTATGCGTGCACTGCGGCTTGTGTGCGGAACGCTGTCCGACCGCGGCCTGGGACATGGAGAAATTCGAGCTCCTTATTAACTATGCAGGGAGAGAAGCGTGCAGCACGGTACCCGCGTAAACGATTTTGCTTTTAAGCTGGCCAATGTAAACGGCACAGGGTCGGCCAGCGCCAACAGCCTGCTGATGCAGGCGATTTTCCGCATGGGCATTCCGGTCTCCGGAAAGAACCTGTTTCCATCGAATATTCAGGGCCTTCCCACTTGGTACGAAATTCGCGTGAGCAAGGACGGCTATGTCGCGCGTTCACTCGACTACGACCTGATGGTGGCAATGAACTCGCAAACCTATGCGCGCGACGTGCGCGAAGTGCGCGAGGGCGGTTACCTGCTGTACGATTCCACCTGGCCGCTCGATCCGAGCCTTCGCCGCGACGATATTACGTTTTTGGGCGTTCCGCTTTCGCGCTTGTGTAACGAGGCGTTCGCCAACCCTCGCGAGCGCATCCTCATGAAAAACATCGCCTACACCGGAACGCTGGTGGCGATCCTGGACATCGACATGGGCGTCGTCGCCCAGCTTCTCGAAGAAAAATTCGCGGCCAAGCCGGCGTTGCGCGATTCGAATACCAAGGCGCTGAAGCTGGGGTACGATTACGCCAAATCCCACTTCATGTGCCCCCTTCCGTTTCATCTTGAAAAGATGAACGAGAACGGCGACAAGATTTTAATCGACGGCAACACCGCGACCGCGCTCGGCTGCGTTTATGCGGGCGCGACGGTGGCGGCCTGGTATCCCATTACGCCTTCCACCTCGGTGATGGATGCGTTCAAGGAATTCTGCGAACAGTACCGCAAGGATCCCGAGACAGGTAAGAATAACTTCTGCATCGTGCAGGCCGAAGATGAGCTCGCGGCCATCGGCATGGTGATCGGCGCGTCCTGGAACGGCGCGCGGGCGTTTACTTCCACCTCCGGCCCCGGAATTTCGTTGATGAATGAATTGCTGGGGCTCGCCTACTACGCGGAGATTCCGACGGTGGTGGTCGACGTCCAGCGCGTCGGTCCTTCGACCGGGATGCCGACCCGCACCCAGCAAGGTGACCTGTTTGAAGCCGCGTATGCCTCGCACGGCGACACCAAACACATTCTGCTGTTTCCGGCGAATCCCGGGGAGTGCTTTGATTTCGCGCGCAACGCGTTCGATCTCGCTGAGCGATTCCAGACGCCCGTGCTCATGCTGTCGGATTTGGATATCGGCATGAACGACTGGGTGGTTCCCCGGCTTACCTGGGATGAACAATACCGCCCCGACCGCGGCCGGGTGCTGAACGCCGAGGATCTGGAAAAGATCCCCAAGTTTCAGCGCTACTACCCGGAGGATGAAAATCATGTCGCCGCGCGGACTGTGCCCGGCATGCATTCGAAGGGCGCGTTTTTTACCCGCGGGTCGGGTCACAATAAATTCGGCGGCTACACGGAAATCCCCGACGAATATCAGGAGGTGGTGGACCGGCTCCTGCTAAAGCATAAAGCCGCCGCGCGCTTCATTCCCGCTCCCGTCATCAAGCGGCGCTCCGGCGCGAAAATTGGTCTGGTGACGATCGGCGGCTGCGACGCCGGTGTGCGTGAGGCGTCGGATTTGCTCGCCGCCCGCGGCGTGGAGACCGATTATATGCGGATTCGCGGATTCCCGTTTGACGGGACGGTCGAGAAGTTTCTGCTGACCCACGACCTGTGCTTTATTGTGGAGCAGAACCGCGACGCGCAACTGCGCTCCATGCTGCTGCTGGAAACCAAAGTTCCCAAAGAGGACTTGCGTTCGGTGCTGGTTTACGGCGGATTCCCCATGAGCGCCAAGCATGTCGTGGATGAAGTGATTCGCCAACTGAGAAATCGCAGCGAAATGCCGAAAGAAGTCGTCGTCGAGTCCGGATCGTGGGAGGAATAGACCATGCCGTCCATTACAAAACCCATTGCTACGCATCCTAGCCTGCATCGCAACAATATCGGCTTGACCCTGCGCGATTACGAAGGCGCGATGTCCACGCTGTGCGCCGGATGCGGACACGATTCCATCACCGCGGCGATTACCCGGGCGCTGTGGGAGCTTTCCATCGCTCCGCACATGATCGCCAAACTCAGCGGCATCGGCTGTTCTTCGAAGACGCCCACCTATTTTGTCAACGGCGCGCACGGATTCAACTCCGCGCACGGTCGGATGGCCGCAATTGCGACCGGCGCGAGCGCTGCGAATCCGGAGCTTACCTATATCGGCGTCTCGGGCGACGGCGATTCCCTCTCGATCGGCCTCGGCCACATGTGCCACGCCATCCGCCGCAATCTTAAGATGCTGTATGTGATCGAGAATAACGGCGTATACGGTCTTACCAAAGGCCAGTTCTCGGCTTCGGCCGACGTCGGCTCCAAGAGCAAGCGCGGCGAAGCCAACCGCATGGCGCCCATCGATCCGGCGATGCTTGCTCTCAGCATCGGCGCGACCTTCGTAGCGCGCAGCTTCTCGGGCGATAAGGAGCAGCTGGTGCCGATCCTGAAGGCCGCAATCGCGCACCGCGGCTTTGCGCTGGTCGATGTAATCTCGCCGTGCGTGACCTTCAACGATCACAACGGATCGACGAAGAGCTATCTTTATACGCGCAAACACACGCATCGCGCGACGGAGGCGAATTTTGTCCCGCCCGCGCAGGAGATCCTCGCCAATATCACGCCGAGCGGCACTACCGCCGTGACCATGCACGATGGCAGCGTGGTGAACTTTACCTCGGTCCCCGCTGATTACGATCCGCGCGACCGCCAGAAGGTCTATCAATACTTGCAGGGACGTTCCGGGGAAGTCCCCACGGGTCTTCTCTACCTCGACGAAAGCGTCCCCGACATGCACGAGATGAATAACACGCCCGCCACGCCGCTGGCTCGTATGGCTTTCGAGAAACTGTGCCCCGGATCGGCGGCGCTCGATGAGCTTCAGGAAGATTTTCGTTAAGTACATTTCGCTGGATACGTTCGCGAATCCATTGCGTTAATAACAGGAGCGGTTCAAATTGGGGCTTTCAGTCGGAGTTGTCAAGGAAACCCTACCCGGTGAGCGCCGGGTTGCCTTGACGCCGAAGGTGATCGAGATGCTCACCAAAGTCGGCGCTGAGGTGTGGATCGAGGGAGGAGCCGGGGTCGAATCCGGCTTTCCCGACGAGGAATACGCAGCGCGAGGCGCCAAGGTAGCCCCGCTCGCCGACGTCCGCGCTCAGGCGAGCGTCCTGCTCACGGTGCGCGCGCCGCAGCCGGAAGGCCTGAAAAAAGGGCAGATCGTCATCGGCTTTTGCGATCCCCTGAGCGAGCCCGATGTCGCGGCGCGGTACGCCGCGGCGGGACTCACGTTGATTTCCATGGAACTGGTGCCGCGCATCACGCGCGCGCAGAGCATGGACGCGCTTTCTTCCATGGCCTCGATTGCGGGATATAAAGCCGTACTCCTGGCCGCGGTCACCCTGCCGCGCCTTTTCCCGATGATGACAACCGCGGCGGGCACGATTCCTCCGGCGCGCGTACTGGTGCTCGGCGCGGGCGTCGCCGGATTACAGGCGATCGCGACGGCGCGCCGTTTGGGAGCCGTGGTCAGCGCCTACGACGTGCGTTCCGCGGTGAAGGAACAGATCGAGAGCCTCGGCGCGAAATTCGTGAATATCGACATCGGAGCGGCGGGGGAAGGGCAGGGAGGATATGCCCGTGCTCTGACCGAGGATGAGATCCGCAGCCAGCGCGAGCAAATGGCCAAGGTAATCCAGGAGCAGGACGTGGTGATCACGACGGCCGCGGTTCCTGGCCGGAAAGCGCCCATCCTGGTGACGAGCGAAATGGCGCTCGGCATGAGCCCAGGTTCGGTCATCGTGGATATTGCCGCCGAGCGGGGCGGAAATTGCGAGCTGACGCAGGCGGGCGAAACCGTCATGGTGAACGGCATCGCGATCGTCGGCCCGGTCAATCTTCCGGCCACGGTTCCCGGCCATGCGAGCCAGATGTACGCGCGCAATATCGTCACGCTGCTCAAAAATATGCTGACCAAGCAGGGCGAGCTGAATATCGATACCTCGGACGAAATCACGCGTGAGTCGCTGGTGGTTCGGGACGGCGAAGTGGTGAATCCTCGTGTGCAAGCGCTGCTCGGCACGGCGGTTAAGTCGTAAGCGTAAAGGGAATGCCTCAAGATTATGAGTACGGAAATTGAAGTCAGTCTATATGTGCTTGTGCTGGCCGTGCCGCTCGGTCTCGAACTGGTGCGGCGCGTGTCGCCGCTTCTGCATACGCCTTTGATGTCGCTCACCAACGCGATCTCGGCGATCTCGGTCGTGGGCGCGATCCTGGTGGTGGGAACGAAGGGGTCTCCCTTGCTCAGCGAGGTGCTGGGGATCATCGCGGTGGCGTTCGCCACCATCAACATCGTGGCTGGATTTCTGATCACGGACCGCATGCTCAAGATGTTCAAGAAGAAGGAAGGCGGCAAGTGACCGAAGTAACCCAAGCCTTCTGGCAAACCGCCTATATCGTCGCTGCTTTATGTGTCGTGCTGGCGATCAAATGGCTCAGCTCGCCGGTCACCGCGCGGCGCGGCGTCTTCGCGGGCGAACTGGGAATGCTTCTGGCGGTGATCGGCACGCTGTTGCGCATCGGCGCCGTGAACATTCAGTGGATTTTGATTGCCATGGTCATTGGCGCGGCGATCGGTGCGCCTCTCGCCTATCTGATGCCGATGACCTCCGTGCCGCAGCTCACCGCCCTGTCGCACGCCTTTGGAGCCCTGGCTGCCGCGCTCGTCGGCACGGCCGAATTTTACAAGGATCTGGCGGAGGGTCATCCGACCGTCGGATTCAAGATGGTTGCGATTGTTATCGAAAGCCTGCTCGGATACCTGACGGTGACGGCGAGCGTGCTGGCGTTCGGGAAACTTCAGGAGATCATTCCGACTCGTCCGATGACGTACAAAGGCCAGAATGTGATCAACCTGGCTCTCTTCGCCTTCGCCGCCGCCCTGGGCGTGTGGATGATCGTAACGCCCGCGCCGGTATGGGTGTTTCCGACGTTTATCGCGCTCTCTCTGCTGTTTGGCGTTCTGCTGATTCTGCCCATCGGCGGAGGCGACATGCCTACGGTGATCGCGCTTTTGAATTCCTACGCGGGCGCCGCCTGCGCGGCGATGGGATTCGCGCTTGAGAACCGCCTGCTCATCATTGCGGGCGCGGTCAACGCCGCTTCGGGCTTCATTCTATCGGTGATCATGTGCAACGCGATGAACCGCTCCTTTACGAATGTTCTGTTCGGAGCCTTTGGACAAGCCCAACCCGGCGCCGCCGCCCAGGCCTCTGCGAAGCCGGTAAAATCCGCGACGCCCGAGGACGCCGCTTCTATCCTCGCGGGCGCGCGTCGCGTGATCGTCGTGCCCGGTTACGGGATGGCCGTGGCCCAGGCTCAGCACAAACTGCGCGAACTCACCGATATGCTGACCAAGAAAGGCGTGCAGGTGGACTTCGCGATTCATCCGGTCGCCGGTCGTATGCCCGGCCACATGAACGTGCTGCTCGCCGAAGCCGATATTCCCTACGACCGCATGCATGAGATGGAAGACATCAACCAGGACTTCGCGGAATGCGACGTTGCGCTCGTCATCGGCGCGAATGACGTCGTGAACCCGGCGGCGCGTCACGATAAGACCAGCCCGATCTACGGCATGCCCATTCTCGACGTCGATAAGGCGCATACGGTCATGGTGATCAAGCGCAGCATGAATCCGGGCTTTGCGGGCATCGACAACGAGCTGTATTATATGGACCGTACGTTGATGCTGTTCGGCGACGCCAAAGGGTTTGTCGGCGAAATTGTGAAGGAATTGGCGAAAGCCTGACGCGCGCTGTCCTTATGGGCGCAGCTTCTTAGCCGCATCTACGTAACGATCGGTAGCGGTTTGAGCGTTCCACTTCGGCGGCGGGATCGCCGAGGCGAGCCGCAGCATCGCGATCCCCACAGCTCGGTCAACGCGCGCCATGTTGTCGTAATCGAGCTTCTGCCATTCATCGCCCACCGCGTGATAATCCGGGAATTCGTAAGCCACGCTCACGGTGTGCGCGGGTACCCCGGCATCCGCGAGAGGCCCGTTGTCGGAGCGCCGGAAATAGGCGTCGCTCGCCTGCGCGTCTTTGATCACGGATATCTGAACGCGTTTTCCCGAATCCACAAGCAGGGAAGGGATCGTCGAGTAATCGAATCCTGTGACGTTCATCATCTTCAGATGCGATCCTTCGGTTGTATCGGTGCGTCCCATCTGTTCCATGTTGATCTGAGCGACGGTTTCGGCAAGCGGGACGAGCGGATGGCTTGCGTAGTACCGCGAGCCGACTAGGCCTTTTTCTTCCCCGCAGAACAGGATCACGAGCACGCTTCGCTTCGGACGGGGATGCAAGGACGCCAGTGCGTTGGCAATCTCCAGCACGGAGGCCGTTCCGCTGGCATCGTCATTCGCGCCGTTGAAAACCCGATCCGTTCCCTCGGAAGCGAGGCCCACGTGATCATAATGCGCGCTCAGAATGACGTAGGTATTCTTAAGCTCGGGGTCGGATCCGCGCAAAATCCCGGCGACGTTATTGGCCATCCCTGCGCCTGAATCGCTGGTCGTGTTCTCATCACGGCCCCCATCGGCGCTTGCATCGCCATTCGCGGCGCCCTTCGCGGCGCGCCGCTTGCCGTCTTTCAAAGCAATGGGCACGGCCTGATAGAAACTGTCGCCGGTCACGGGCTCCAAACCCACGCGCCGGAAAGACGACGCAATATATTCGGCGGCAATGTCGAGGCCCCGCGAGGGCGTGTTCCTGCCTTCCAATAAATCCGAAGCCAGAAAGGAGACATCCGCGCGTAGAGCATTGGCGCTGATGTGATCCGCGACAATGCGCATTTCCGGAGTGATACCGGCGGACTCCGGCGCGGCATTACTTCCCGCGCGAGCGGCGCTCTTCGACCTCGCCCGTTGCTGAGGAGACGCCGGGACCCCGGAGAACAAAGCCGCGCAGAGCGCCGCAATCGCGGGGACGCACGAGACAACTGTGGACCAGCGCACTACCTGTCCTGGTACTCGTCGATCCATGCCATCTGGATGGCTTCCAGTTTGGATTCGTTCGATTTTTTGGGGTCGTCCGAAAAATTGTCGAGCTCCGTGATCCACTTGTGAAGGTCCGTGAAGCGGATAAAGGAAGGATCCTGGTCGGGATATTTCTCGGAGAGCGCGAGCGCGATGTCTTCGAGGTCGGTCCAGGTCAGATCGGGCATAAAAATTTCCTCCGGCGATACGCCGCCGTCCTACAGTTGCGTTCCTTTGAGAACGCCGCGCACCGCCGTATTCATAATGGTCTCGGCCAAAGGCCGTGTCGCTTCATCCAATTGTTCGATCTTGGCGCGAATCAGCAAGTGATCATCGCCATGGTACACCACCAGGACTTCGTTGATGGCGCGATCGATCGCGGCGCGTGAATCCTCGTCCAGCTCGCGATAGGCCTCGTTCTGGCGAGCCTTCTCGGTGGCGGCCAGGACGGTATCCGCTTCCACCCGCGCTTCCCGCACCTGCCGCTCTCTAAAATCGTCTTCCGCTTTTGCGAACGATTCGAGAATCATCGCTTCCACCTGATCGTCGGTCAGGCCGTAGGATGGCTTTACTTCTACGCTCTGCTCGCGACCGCCGCGCAAGTCGTGGGCCGTCACGTTGAGGATGCCGTTGGCGTCGATCAGGAACCGCACTTCGATCCGGGCCATGCCGGCGGGTTGCGGAGGAATGTCTTTCAGATCGAAACGCGCCAGGCTCCGGCAATCCTTGATCAGTTCGCGCTCGCCCTGCACTACGTGGATCAGAACGTTCTTCTGCCCGTCGACGGCCGTGGTAAAGACTTCGGTCGCGGACGCCGGGATCGTGGAATTGCGATGGATCAGTTTCGAGACAAGCCCGCCCATGGTCTCGATCCCCAGCGACAACGGGGTGACGTCCAGCAGCAATTGATCCTCAACCTCGCCGCTCAGGATCCCCGCCTGCACCGCAGCCCCCAGCGCGACCACTTCGTCCGGATTTAACTCCGTGTGCGGACGTCTGCGGAACAGCTTTTCCACCTCGGCCCGGACGAGCGGAATCCGCGTCGAGCCGCCGACCATCACCACCTCGTCGATCTGCTCGACCGTGACGCCCGCGTCCTGCATGCACGCCCGGCACGGCGCGAGCGTTCGTTCCACGATCGGTCCGATCAACCTATCGAACAAAGCGATGTTTGATCTCGCGTTCGTAGCGCTTCGCTTTGTATTCCAAATCGATGGTGGCTGAGGGAACGAAGGACAGCTCTTCCTTTGCCTGAATCACGGCCCGGCGCAGGAGCTGCACGGCGGTGCTGTCGAGCGAAAGATCTTCGCCCCACTCGGTTTGAATATCTTCGAGCGCGATTGTGAGCAGCAGATTGTCGATATCGTCGCCGCCCAAATGGGTGTCGCCGTTGGTGGCCAGCACTTCGAAAATGCCGTCCTGCAGACGCAGGATCGAAATGTCGAACGTGCCCCCGCCGAAATCGTAAACCGCGATGACCCCCTCCTTGCGCTTATCCAGGCCATAGGCCAGCGCGGCCGCCGTCGGTTCATTCACCAGGCGCAGAACGTCCAGACCCGCGATTCGCCCAGCGTCCTTCGTCGCCTGCCGCTGCGCGTCGTTGAAATAAGCGGGAACCGTGATCACGGCTTGCCTCACCGGGGTTCCCAGCGCGGCTTCGGCGTCCTCTTTGAGCTTGCGCAGAATGTGCGCCGATACTTCGGGCGGCGTCATGACGCTTCTCGCCGAGTTGCAGGCGCAGGACGGAATCGCTTCCTGCCGCTCGCTGCCCGAGGCTAATGAAAGGGAAACAGCCTCAGCTCGTCGTCGACATCCGCGATCCCGCGGCCCATCAGCCGCTTTACGGAATAAACGGTGCGCTCCGGCTGCGTGACAGCATATCGCGGCCGCGCGCGCCCGCGATCACTTCGCCCTCCGGGGTCACCGAAACCACGCTCGGGACGATCCCGCGAGAGATGCGCGGGCCGGTCAGATCCATCACCGCGACCAGGCTGTTGGTGGTGCCGAGATCGATCCCTACGATTTTCGACGGCTCCCGTCCCGGTTGTCCCTCGCCAAAATCGATTTGAAATCTGGACATTTATCGAGTCTCCGTGCCGCGTTCTTCGGTCGCGCCGCCGCGCAGCTCCTTTTCCACTTCGCGCAACAAGTTCGAGATGTAACGCCGCCGGTCGAGCGCCGCGCGAATATCGCCCAGGAGAGGCGCTTCTATAAACCGCCGGTGGCGCGAATTTGATCCATCCCTTCGGCCTCCTTGGACGCGTCGTAGCGCGCGAAGAGTCCCGCCAGTCTCCGGTCGATTTCGGCACGCATCCCGCGAAACCGCTTCGCGGGCATCGTCCAGTTGCGGCCGCGCGCGACGTCGTCGCCGCCGCGCATCTCTTCCAGCGCCATGTTCAACTCGAAGACTTCTTCGAGCAACTCCGGCGGAGGCGTCTTTGTCGATGGCTCGATTCCCTGCTGCTCCAGAAAATATTCAGCGCGGCTCACCGGATCGCGCAGCGTTCGAAATCGCGTCGTTAAGAGCCGCCGTCATGTCCATGGCCATTTTCTGCTGTTCGGCGACCAGCGCCGCGCGAACCGGTCCGGATGCCATTCCCGGCTGCGCTCGTAAAAACGCTTTTGAGATCCTCGGCGTCGAGCGAAAGCTTCGGAGCAAGCCCCAGCGCTTCATAATATTCCAATGACATGACGAGATGTGAACTCAGAGTCGGCGAGCGGGTCGCGGAATCAAGCCGAGAACGACGTGCCGCAGCCGCAGCTCTTCTTGGCGTTCGGATTGTCGAAGACAAAGCCGGAGTGGATCAGCGAATCCTTCCAATCGAGCGTCATGCCGTCCAGAAAAACCATGCTCTTGGGATCGATGAAGACCTGCACCGGCTCCGCGTCCTCGACAAACGTCAAAACCTGATCCGTAGCGCGCGGCTTCGGATCGAACTTGAACTGATAGCTCAGACCCGGAGCATCCGCCGCCCAGCACGCCCAGGCGCAGCCCTCCCTTGACGCCTTGCTTGGCGAACGCCTCGCGGATTTTCTGTACCGCCTTGGGAGTGACCGTGACCATATTCGTGTTTACGCGTGGGCCTGCGCCGGCACGCGGCTCGGCGTTTTGCTCTTATAGTTCTCGATCGCGGCCTTGATGGCGTCTTCGGCGAGCACCGAGCAATGGATCTTCACCGGCGGCAGGCTCAACTCATTGACGATGTCGGTGTTCTTGATTGCCAGAGCTTCGTCGACGGTCTTGCCGCGCAGCCATTCCGTCGCCAGCGACGAACTGGCGATCGCGCTGCCGCAGCCGAACGTCTTGAACTTCGCGTCCTCGATGACCCCGGTCTCCGGGATTCACCTTCACCTGCAGCTTCATCACGTCGCCGCATTCCGGCGCGCCCACCATGCCGGTGCCCACGTTCGGATCGTTCTTATCCAGCGATCCGACGTTGCGCGGATTATTGTAGTGATCGATAACTTTGTTCGAATACATTCTTCAGACTCCTTGCAAGATTAGGACTTTCAAGCTCCCGAGCGCACAGGCGCCTTGCCGTTGTGCGCGATCAAATCTCCCGAGCGCACAGGCGCCTTGCCGTTGTGCGCGATCAAAATTAGTGCGCCGTCCACTGGACCTTGGTTAAATCGATTCCCTCTTTGAACATCTCATACAGCGGCGAAAGCTCGCGCAGCTTCTGCACCACGTCGATCACCTTGGCGGCCACGTAATCCACTTCTTCCTCGGTGTTGAAGCGGCCCAGGCCGAAGCGGATCGAGGAGTGCGCCAGATCGTCGCCCGCGCCCAGAGCCTTCAACACGTAGCTCGGCTCGAGCGTCGCCGACGTGCACGCCGAGCCGCTCGATACCGCGATATCGTTGATGCCCATCAGCAGCGATTCGCCTTCCACGTAGGCGAAGCTGATGTTCAGATTGTTCGGCAGCCGATGCTCCATCGTGCCGTTGATATAAACTTCATCGAGCGCGGCCAGCAGCCGGTCTTTCAATCTTGTCGCGCAGGAACCCGAGGCGCTTGGCTTCCTCGGCCATCTCCGCTTTCGCGATCGCGCACGCCTCGCCCAGTCCCACGATGCCGGGAACGTTCAGCGTCCCCGAGCGCATGCCGCGCTCGTGACCGCCGCCGTCCATCTGCGCCGTCAGCTGACACGCGCGGATTGCGGCGGCGTACGTACAGCGCGCCCACGCCTTTCGGTCCGTACATCTTGTGCGCGCTGATCGACATCAAGATCGATGTTGTCCTTGATCACGTTCACCGGAACCTTGCCCACGGCCTGCGTCCCATCGGTGTGGAACAGAACGCCGCGTTCGTGCGCGATCTTTCCGATCTCGCGCACCGGCTGCAGCACGCCGATTTCGTTGTTGGCGTACATGATGCGTGATCAGGATGGTCTTGTCCGTGATCGCGTCCTTCAAGCTGATCCAGATCGATCAGACCGTTCTGCTGCACCGGCAGATAGGTGACGCGGCATGCCGTCCTTTTCGAGCCGCTTGCAGGTATCGAGCATGGCCTTATGCTCGGTGGCGGCCGTGATGATGTGGTTGCCCTTTTCGGCATACATCTCGGCCACGCCCTTGAGCGCCAGGTTGTTGGATTCCGTCGCGCCGCTGGTGAAAACGATCTCCTTCGGAGTGGCGCCGATCAGATCGGCGATCTGCTTTGCGCGCCTTCTCCACCGCCTCTTCGGCTTCCCAGCCGAAGCTGTGGTTGCGGCTGGCCGAGTTGCCGAAAATCTTCGTGAAATACGGCGTCATCGCCTCGAAACACGCGCGGATCCACCGGCGTGGTCGCGTGATTATCCATGTAAATCGGCAGTTTCATGTTTAAGAACTCGCAGGCCTCGTGATCTGATTTGTCAATTGAATCGTCGCGAGCAACGGCCGTGGAACGGGCATGTCGTCGCTGCGATAAGTCCGCTAATGCTGATGTTTGCGAGCAGCCCCAGGATTCCTTCATGAACCTTGCGCAAAGGCTCGCGAACCGGGCACAGTTGGCTTTGATCGCAACCGCGTATGTTCGGTGAAGCACTGCGTCAGGATGATCGGGCCGTCGATCGTCCGGATCGCTTCCAGCGCCGAAATCTCTTCCGCGTCGCGCGCCAGCCGATAGCCGCCGTTGGTCCCCTGTTCGGAGGCCAGCAATCCCGCCCGCGCCAGCTTCTGCAGGACCTTGGAAAGCAGCGGCAAGGGGATGCCGTATGCCTCGGCGATGTCCTTCGCGGGCGCACTTCCTCTGAGCCCGTGCCCGTTATCTCGATTCGCCACGAGGGCCAGATGCCGCAGCGCGATCAACCCGTAGTCCGCTTTTTTGGTCAGCTTCAGCATCTTTAATCTAAGCCCGGGATCGAAACCGGCCATCTACGACCGAAACAGTCTTCCACGACCACTTCGGTCTTATATATAGTATGAGCATCCGGGCGAGACATGTCAAGGAATTCGTATCTTATTGCAGGTTAGCGACTTACTGAGTGATTTGACCCAGCACAGGTACGAATGCCGGGAGCACGCACGAAGAGTCTGAGCGCTGAAATGAGAAATCCGGCGGTAACCGTGAACATACACGATTTCCGCCGGATGAGCCTCTTGTGGGCGTTTGAAAAGGATCTAGGAGCGGCCCTGATCAGGGGCGCTATCGCGGGAGCGCTTTTTGCGCGCGCGCTTGCGTGCCAGCGCCGATTTCACCCGCTTCTTCTGGCCGGGCTTCAGGTAGAACGCGTGGCTTTTGATGTCCTTAATAATGTCTTCTTGCAGGACCTTGCGCTTAAAGCGCTTGAGCGCGCTCTCCAGGCTCTCGCCGTCATGTAAATGAACTTCAGCCAACGAAAATCACCTCAAATCTGTGAAAGGAGTTCAAGCTAACAGAGTAACATCCGCGCGGTGTTTGTGTGGGACAGTAATCATTCGCCGGTCATTTTTGGAGCTGGCGGAGGGAATTGAACCCCCGACCCTCTGATTACAAATCAGATGCTCTACCTACTGAGCTACGCCAGCGCCCCAACCGTCCTCGCGCGATCGCGATCCGGCAGCTTTTATTCTAACCGGAATCAGGCATCGCGCCGGATCACGATTTCGGCGCGATGATGATCCCGCGTCGCGCCCTCTCGCGCGTGGATCACGGTGAAACCTTCGCCTCCCGCGAAATGCCTCGCGAGCTCTCCGGGCTGCACGCGGAAGCGTTGTTCGCACGGACCTTCGCTCGCAAGCAAAGTGATTACGATCAGCACTCCGCCCGGGGCGAGGCCAAGCCTGGCAGGCTCGAACAGATCTCGCTGCAGATAGCGGCACATCAGGATCAAATCCCAGGCGCCCGGCGCGATTTCGAACTCGTGAGCCTCCAGGTCCGCGATCCGACAGGCGATTTCCACGCCGTTCTTTGACGCGCCGATTCGTATCAGTTCCAGGGCTGTTGGGGACCGGTCCACCGCTGTAACGTCCCAGCCGCGCTCGGCGAGCCACAGCGCATTTCCTCCGGCCCCGCAGGCGAGATCGAGAGCCCGCTTGGTTCCATGCCCCGGCGCGGCCTCCGGATCGTGAAGGATTTTGTCCCACACCTGCTCTAAGAGCGGATCCGGCCGGTCCTGCCGCGAGGCATCGGACGCGGCGCGCGCCGCGCGATAACGCGCCTCCCAATCGTTCATTCGATCCCCTGTCTGGAATCCACGTGTCTTGAGTACATGTGTCTTGAATTCGTCCGTCCTGAATGCCCGTGTCTTGAATACACGAAAGTGTCTTTAATACAGGATATTAGAGGGCCAAACCGACCCACTGAATACTGCGGTTCACGCTTCTCAGCGGCACGGAAAAGAGGTATCCTGATTGAGCATTCACCGTCATTAGGAGGGTAGCGCATGGCGTCCATCAAATTCACTTTAAACGGCAAATCACAGACAGTAGACGCATCGCCGGATATGCCTCTGCTGTGGGTCTTGCGCGACGTGCTTGGCATGACGGGCACGAAGTACGGCTGCGGCATGGCGTTGTGCGGGGCGTGCACGGTTCATATGGAAGGCAACGCGATCCGTTCCTGCCAGACCGCGATCGAGCGGGTTGCCGGAAAGAACGTCACGACGATTGAAGGCCTGTCGGCGGACGCGAGCCATCCGGTGCAGCAGGCCTGGATCGAGCTGGATGTCCCGCAGTGCGGCTATTGCCAATCCGGACAGATTATGACGGCTTCGGCGCTACTCGCGAAAAATGCGAAGCCTTCCGATGCCGATATCGACGAAGTGATGCGCGGCAACATCTGCCGCTGCGGGACGTATCAGAGTATTCGCAAAGCGGTGCACCTGGCCGCGGAGATCAAGGCGAAAGGAGCACGCGCGTGAGCTCCCCTACTCTCGATAAGCCCGAGGTGAAAGTCATGACATCGACTACGGAAAATCTGATCACCAATGTCAGTCGGCGTGGGTTCTTTAAGACGCTTGCCGGAGCGGCCGGTCTCGCGCTGGTCTTCGGAATGCCGGAGGAATCGGAAGCGCAGTTCGGCGCGGGCGCGGGTCCGGCGACCAATAAGCCGAACGCGTATATTCACATCGGCGCGGACGACAAGGTCACGTTCACGATCATCAAGGCGGAGATGGGACAAGGTCCGTTGACCTCGCTTTCGATGATCCTCGCCGAGGAGCTCGATTGCGACTGGAAGAACGTGAGCGGCGTCTTCGCGCCCGTGGATCCCTCCGTTTACGGGGCTCTGCAAAGCGTGGTGGGCAGCCAGAGCATACGAACTCTGTGGACGCCGATGCGCACAATCGGGGCGACCGGCAGGGCCATGCTGGTGGAAGCGGCCGCGCAGAAGTGGGGCGTTGCCCCCGCGCAGGTTCGAACCGAGAGCGGATTCCTGATCAATACGGCGACTAACGCGCGTATCAGCTATGGAAGCGTGGCAGAGGCGGCCTCGCAGTTGCCCGTTCCCACGAATGTGACGGTGAAGGATCCCAAGAATTTCCGCATCCTGGGGACCAACGTCAAACGCCTCGACACGCGGGACAAGTCCATGGGGCGAACCAAATTCGGTCTGGATACGCGGCTTCCCGGGATGGTCTACGCAGTGATCGAGCGGCCTCCCGTATTCGGAAGTAAGGTGGCCACCCTGAACGCGGCGAAGACGAAGGCTGTTCCGGGAGTAAAGGACGTGGTGCAGGTCTCCGGCGGCGTGGCCGTTATTGCCGATAGCACGTGGACCGCTTTGCAGGGACGCAAGCAGCTTGAAATCACCTGGGATGAAGGCGCAAACGGATCGGTCAGCACCGCGAGCATCAGCAGGATGTTCGAGGAAAAGACGCAAATGCCCGGCGCGAATGCCCGTAAAGAAGGCGACGCCGCGGCCGCGCTGACGGCTGGCGCGAAGCGTCTCGACGCGGTCTATCAAGCTCCGTTTCTGGCGCACGCGCCCATGGAGCCGATGAATTGCACGGCGGTGGTGAACGCGGATAGCTGCGAAGTGTGGGCTCCCACCCAGATGCAGACGCCCGCGCGCGCGGGCGCTGCGCAGATCCTGGGGCTCGCTCCCGAAAAGGTCAAGATCAACTCCATGTTCATGGGCGGCGGATTCGGACGCCGCGGCCGCACGGACTACGTGAACGATGCTGTGGAAGTCGCGAAGACGATGCCGGGGACGCCGGTGAAAGTCGTGTGGTCGCGCGAGGACGATATGCAGCAGGATTACTATCGCCCGGCTTCTTATGTGAAGCTGTCCGCCTCGCTCGATGCTTCCGGGATGCCTTCGGCGTGCACCGTGGACGTGGCCTGCCCTTCGTTCCCGAACGTGGGTCGAAACGGCGTTTCGAGCACGGCCGTCGAGCACTTCGAGCAGTCCTTGTACGACATTCCCAACTACACGGTGGACTATCATCGCGCCGATACGCACGTGCCGGTCAGCTTCTGGCGCTCCGTGGGCTGGTCGCAGAACACGTTCTTCTTCGAGAGCTTCATCGATGAAATGGCCGCGGCCAGCGGTCAAGACCCGGTGGAAATGCGGCGCAAGCTGCTCGCGAAATCGCCGCGCATGCTGGGCGTTCTGAATCTGGCGGCTGAAAAGGCCGGGTGGGGCAAGGCGCTGCCGAAAGGCCGTGCGCAAGGCTTCGCGATCACGAATAATATCGGGAGCTTTACCGCGCAGGTCGCCGAGGTTTCCGTCACCAACGGCAAACTGAAGGTGCACAAGATCGTGATCGCGACCGACTGCGGACACGTGGTCAATCCGGCGATCATTCAGACGCAGGCGATCGGCGGCTCGGTGTATGGCCTCGCGGCCGCGCTGAAGGGCAGCATCACGATTGACAAAGGCCGCGTGCAGCAATCGAATTTCAACAATTACGACGTGCTGCGCATGGACGAAATGCCGGAGTTCGAAGTCTATATCGTGCCGAGCACGGAAGCTCCCGGCGGCATGGGTGAGGCGAGCACTCCCGGTACGGCTCCGGCGGTCGCGAATGCGATCTTCCGGCTGACCGGGAAGCGGCTGCGGTCGCTGCCGATTCGCAACGCGAATCTAGCGTAAGCGCCGAAGGGCGCGCTCGAATCTCGTGCTGAGGAACATCATCTGGATGCTACTCGCGGCTCTGCCGGCGTATGGGAGCGATGCGACCGGAGCCCTGGGTTGGACCTGCTCAATTGCCGAGCGTTTCCGTCTCACCCTGGCGCACGTTCGAGGGTTGAACTCCGAGGAAACCCTCGTCTTTAGCCTATTCGGGAACCCTGAGATTTTTGAGCAGAAGGACTGGATGGAGACTTCCGCGGCGTGCGTCACGCCGCGTCGCTTCTGCGGCGATATCGCGAAGAGCGAGGTTCAGATCCTGCGGGTTTCTTATAGAGAAAATGCCATCAAGGCCATCTCCGGCAAATTTGCGGTCGAATTCAAGGACGGAAGGAAGCTGCGAGGTTCGTACAGCGCGAAAGGCATTAAGCCGCCGACAGGAATCATTTGCGAGTGAGGAACGCTTAGGCGCCCTTAGTCACGAAGTACGACGGTTCGTTGCCTCTGCGCCACTTGATATTGCAGCCGATGCTCGCCTTCTGATCCGTATTCACTGTCCGGCCGGCGAGAAGCGCGTCGATCGCGGCGCGGAGGTCGGCTCCGTTCACCGGTTTGCCGTTGCTCGGGCGGCTGTCGTCAAGCTGCCCGCGATACGCGAGCTTGCGCGCGCGGTCGAAGACAAAGAAATCCGGGGTACACGCCGCGGCATAGGCTTGCGCCACCGCCTGTGATTCGTCGTAGAGCACGGGAAAAGTCAGGCCCCATTCACCCGCCATGCGCTTCAGTCCCTCGGGCGAATCGTCGGAGGAGACGGCGGGATCGTTCGCGGAGATCGCCACGATGCCCACGTTCTTGGCCGAATAATCGCGACCTAACCGTGCGAGCTCGTCTTTGACATGCTTCACAAAGGGGCAATGGTGGCAGATAAACATCACCACCAGGACTTCCTTCTCGCGAAAATCGTTCAGCGAAACGCTGCGGCCCGTGGTCACTGCGGGCAGCGAAAATGCGGGCGCCGCAGTGCCCAATTCAAGCATCGTGGATGGTGTGGCTGACATACATTTTGATCCTAACATCGCCCCGGCGTCGCGGCGGGGCATCCCCGCGACTGCGAGGGATTCTCATTTCCGCCGCCTATTTCCTCGCTCCCATCGGAGTCAAATCCACCGACCGCGTTTTTCGCGCCCGGAAATCCACCGAGCAGGCGAAGCCGTAGACGTCCCAGTCCTTGCCCCGCCGGGTTTCGAGTGTTCCGATGACCCACTCGTTGCGTTCCGGCGCGGTATCGAACGCCGATTTGCGAATCGCAACGGCCTGCGAGTGAATGCGTTCGATCGCCCGGTCGATCGCTGCGTCTTCGCACGCTCGCTGGGCTTCCTCCGGCTCGAAGGGACGGACGAATCCGCGGCTCGGTTCGGGCTTCTTCTGGCGATCGAATTCCGGATCCTTCTCGATCTTCGCCGCGCGATCCGTTTCCAGATTCGCCAGCGCTTTATCTTCTTTGAACCCGCCCCACGATAGTTCGAACGCGTAGCTGTCCGATCCCTCCTGAGGATCGTCGATCTGAACGACCGCCGGACCTCCATGGACGGGATTGAACGTAAGCTTGATGCGGCCCCGGCCATTGAGTTTGGTGATGCGCAGGCCCATCGGCTCCGGGGGCATGGCCGCGGAGCACTGGAGTTTGGTCCATTGCGCGGGCTTGCCCGCCTGGGTCCTGAGGAGCGCGCTGTCGCCCTCGAGTTCGACTTCCGCGCGCACGTCCACCATGACTTCGATCGTGCATTTTCCCGCGCCGTTAACCGGACCACCGGTCAGAACGGCCTGTCTTTCCGTAACCCGGCCAATCGACTGCGCCGCGCACGGCAGGCTCGCGAGCGCCAACCACACGAACGGTTTCCCAAGTGTAGGCATGCAATCATCCTATCGTTTCACCCTCGATCAAGGTAAGCTCAGAGAATATTATTATGAGACGCCGGTGTCGTAAGCACGAAGGTTGCCAATCGGCGTTCCGCCCCGCACTCCTGTAACGATTTGCCCGCCCTCCGCCTCCCCCCTTTAAGTTGTTGTCACAATAGGAAAGAACAAATGCATACAGAGCGTGCGGTGATTCGGGTGTTAGTCGTCGATGACGAGGAGAGCCAGCGGACCGCGCTGGCGGGGATGATCGCTTTGTGGGGATATTCGGTCGAGACCGCGGCCGATGGTCAGGATGCGCTTGAAAAACTCGCTTCGTTTCCGGCCCACGTGATCGTAACGGATTTGATGATGCCCCGCATGAGCGGGCAGGAATTTTTGCGGCGGCTTAAGGACGAGGGGAATCCGGCGGCCGCGATCGTGCAGACGGCGTTCGGTAACCTCGAAACCGCGGTCGCGACCATCCACGATCTGGGGGCTTTCTGGTTTCTCGAAAAGCCGGTTCAATCGGAAGCGTTGCGTCTGCTCATTGAGCGCGGCGCGGTCCAGAGCCACTTGACCGAACACGCCGAGCGCCTGCAGCGCGAGCTGAGCTACCACGGCGTGCTCGGGGAGATCACCGGCCAATCCAAAAAAATGCAGGAGGTCTTCACGTTGATCCAGCAGGTTGCGCCGAGCCGCGCGGCCGTACTGATCACCGGAGAAAGCGGAACCGGCAAGGAACTCGCCGCGCGCGCCATCCATTCCTTGAGCCCGCGCGCTTCGTCCCCCTTTGTCGCGATCAACTGCGCGGCCATGCCTGACACGCTGATTGAGAGCGAGCTTTTCGGTCACGAGAAGGGGGCATTCACCGGCGCAGTGGAGCGCCGCATCGGATGTTTCGAGCTCGCGCAGAATGGAACCGTGCTGCTCGACGAAATCGGAGACATGCCCGCCGCCACTCAGGCCAAGCTGCTGCGCGTGCTGGAGGATCAGCGTGTGCGGCGTCTGGGCGGTAAGAGCGAAATCCAGCTCGACGTCCGCGTGATCGCCTCCACCAACGCTCCGCTTGAGGCCGCCATGCGCGAAGGACGTTTTCGGGAGGATTTGTTTTACCGCCTGAACGTTTTCCCGATTCCCATGCCCGCTCTGCGCGATCGCAAGGAGGATATTCCGGTGTTGCTCACCGCACTGTTGGAGGTGATCAACCGCAAACACGGTACTCGCGTTGCAGACGCCACGCCGGAGGCGATCGACCGCCTCATGGCGCATAGCTGGCCCGGCAACGTCCGCGAGCTTCGCAACGTGGTGGAGCGTGCGGCCATTCTCGCCGGTGAAGGTGCCATCCGGCCCGAACATCTACCGGCCGGTTTCGCCGGAGCCGGCGCTCCTCCGGCGCGTCCCGCGGCCGCCGCATCCTCCGAGGGAGGGGAGCTGCGCGTCTCGGTCGGCACCACGATCGAGCAGGCCGAACGCGGCCTCATCGAACTGACACTCGAACATACCAAGAACAACAAGACGCGCGCGGCTGAAATTCTTGGCATCAGCCAAAAGACGCTCTTCAATAAGCTGAAAGAGTACGGGGCACAAGACGGAACGGCGGCCTAATGTCTCTGCGGGTCCGGCTGGTCATTCTGATCGTACTGGTCGTTACCCTGGTCTCCGCCGCGCTCTCGACGTTGTATCTCGATCGCCTGGTCAATTCTCTTTCCGCCGACGCTTACGAGAGAAGCGTGTTGGCCAGCCAGCAGGTGAACGCGTTCATTATCGATCGCATCAATAGCGCCGGCGCCAACGGCGCGACGCCGCCTCTTCCGGACACCGAGCGCGCGGAGGCGGTGTGGACCGCAACGGTCGCGAGCGACAAAGATATCGCCGCCATGCTGGAGAGGACGATGGCGCTCTCGCCCGCGCTGGTCGAAATCAACGTGACGGATGCCGGCGGAGCGGTTCTCACGTCATCCAATCCGTCGCGCATTGGTGCGACCGCGGCGGGCCTCGAGAAGCTCGCCAATTGGGAAACGCTACCCTTCTATCGCCGCCTGGTGGACTTGATGGCGCGGGCCCGCGATTATCAGGTGGAGGTTCCGCTCGGGATCGCCGGGCAGGCCAAGCCGCTGTTCATGATCCAGGTCGTTGCCTCCAGCGTCCTGTTGCGCGGCGCCGTGTTGCCGGAAGTCCAGACGCTCGCCGCGGTCTCGGGAACCGCGCTCCTCGTTTCCCTCGCGATCACCGTGCTTGCCACCAGCCGTGTCCTGCGCCCATTGCGCCGCATTGAACGCACCATCGATCGCATCTCGCAAGGCCAGTTTCACACCACCGAAACCGGCGCGGCGCAGGGTCCCCGGGAATTCGCCGCGCTCGAGAATAAGTTGAATCTATTGGGCCAGCAATACACCGGTGCGCAGCGCGACGCGAAAAATCTGAAGCATAGCGTCGACGAGATGATCGAACGCATGGCCAACCAGCTCGATGTCGCCTCGCGTCTGGCGGCGATTAGCCGTATCACCGGCGGCGTCGCGCACGAAATCAAAAATCCGCTCAACGCCATATCGCTGCGCCTCGACCTCCTGCGGGCCCGCGCGAGCTCTGGCGCTCCTGAAGAGGAGCTGATTCCGGAAATCGATGTGCTTTCGCGCGAAGTGCGGCGCCTCGACCGCGTGGTCAAAACCTTTCTTGATTTTTCGCGCCCCGTCGATGTCCACTTTGAAGATTTGGACCTGGCGGCGCTGGCCGCTGAAGTCGCGCACCTGCTGACGCCTCAGGCCGAGCGGGCCGGTGTCGAACTCACCTGCGAGGGGCCTGGAACCCCCGCTCAGGTACGCGGCGATCCCGACATGATAAAACAGGCGATCCTGAATCTGGTGACCAATGCGTTCGAAGCCATGAAAGGCGGGGGCGGCCAGTTGCGGATTTCGGTCGCGGGCGGCGCGGCAAACGGAGCCGCAAACTCGGATTTTGTCGAGCTCGTCGTCGCCGACAACGGTCCGGGCATCCCGCCGGAACTGCGGGACAAGGTTTTTCAGCTCTATTTCACGACCAAGGAAAAGGGCTCCGGCATCGGCCTGGCCATGACTTACAGAGCTGTTCAATTGCACAATGGTACTGTGGATTTCGTGAGCGAAAGCGGTCGCGGAACAACCTTCCGGCTGCGGTTCCCCGCGGTCGTGCTTCGTCAGGCGTAACAAATAATGACCGGGTCCGTGGCGAGAACTCGATGCGGCGGTCCTGCCCCCATGGTTTGGACGGGCGCGGGCGCGCGTATGCCCGGCGCGCTGCTCCTGGCCGGCGTTCTCATGGGAGCGGTTTTGCTGACGTCGGAATCGTGTTCGCGCCGCCATGTGCGGGCTTTCGTTCCGCCGCCTGCCCGGCCCCGCCCGCCTTTCGTGCCGCCCGCGCAACCGCAATTGCCGGATCCGCCGAGTCTCGAAGCGGATTTGGAGGCGCCTTTGCCGCCGGAGTTCGATTCAACGCTCCCGGTGCTCCCGCCGCCGCCGGCGCCGCCGCCCCGGCGCCCGCCCGTCGTCGCGACGCCCAAAACCGTTCCACCCCCCGCGCCCTCCGAACCGGTCCCGAGCCCCCGTCTCGGACAGATCTTCACGGCGGATCAAGCACGGGATTACAACCGCTCTTTGGATGAGAGCCTCACGCGCGTGCGGACGGTCCTCGCGGCTGCCGCCAACCGCCGCCTCACCGCCGATCAGGATCGCCTCATCATCCGGATCAGAACGTTTGTGATGCAGGCGGAGCAGGCTCGCGAGCAGGATCTGGTAACCGCCGTCAGCCTGGCCCGCCGGGCCGATCTTCTCGCGCAGGACCTGGCCGGGCGCCTGCCTGCCGGACGCTGAATCGGACGCGACCGGCTGCTGAATCGAGCGCAACCGGCTGCCGGATCGGATGCAAATGAAAAAGGCCGAAGAGTGACTCCCTGAAACGCGCGGTTTCGGAGTATCCCCGGCCTTCGTTTGCGAAGGATATCTTTAGTTACGAGCCGACGCCACGCTCGCCACTTCCGGCAATAACAACCGGAATTCCACCTTGCGGCTCTGTTTGCGCTCTTCCCTGGTCTTCTGCTCGCCCGTAGCCACGCCGGTTCCGAGCAGTGTGATGTTATGCAGCGGGATCATATGCTCGTTCGCCAGGTACCGAGCCACGGCTTCCGCACGCTCCTGACTCAGCACGTCGTTGGTTGCGGCGTTCCCCGTCTTGTCCGCAAACCCCTGCACTTCGATGACGAAGCGGGCTTGTCCGTCGGCGGCTTTCGCGAAGTCGTCGAGCGCCGATTTGGCATCCTTATCGAGCGTCTTTTGGCCTACGGCGAAAAGCGCGACGCCGGAGTTAGCGACTTTAAATTTCACCATGCCGTCGACCCCGCGGCCCAGCCGGTCCAGGCCTTGTTCGGCCGCCATTTTCGCTCCATCGGCCGACCGCTGAGCGGCCTGCGCCTTGCTGTCGGCCTGTGCGGCGGCATCATTCGCCTGACGGGCAGCCGTCCCGGCCGCGGTGGCTTTCGCATCGGTATCCGCCAGCCGCTCCTTGGTGCGCGAAAGGTCCCGGTCCACGGCCTCGAGCTGCCCCGCTTGGGTCGTGAGCTTCTGATCCTGCTCCGTATTCTTGGCTTCCGTGGAGGAAACGCGCTGTTCCACCGGCGCGATCGTCTTGGCAACGTATTTCTTGGTGGCGCAACCGGCGCTCGCCAGACTCAGCGCTGCCGCGGCGGCGATGTAAATTGTCGTTTTCATGGTTTTTTTGGTTCTCCCAGATTTCCGTGGGTCCTGTTCGGCCCTGTCAGCCCGCGCACTTTTGGCGTTGCCGTCGGCTCGATAAAAACGCACGGCTCGGTGGGCGCGCCGCACGTGTTCGCATGCCATGGGCAAAACCTGCTTAAAACATTATACGATCTTTTTGCAGCGCTTTTGGGGGAAAGCCCCCATTCCCCGGCCCGCGACCGCCTGCCTGTTCGTACTCGCGCGGGGAAACCCGCCGAACCCGCCAACGACGTGGAGCCATACCGTCCCGGCTGTAGGATCGGCGCTGGCTTCTGGCGCAATTATTTCACTTTCACGAATAAAACTGTGGCGAATTAAATATAAATAGAACACAATTGAAAAAGTCAGACGGCGGCGTTGTGAACCCGCCTTCTCCGAAAATGACGCGACCCATGATCCAGGTGCTGGCGGTTGAGGACCATCCCTTCACACGCAGCGGGATTCGCCAAGTGCTCTGCCAGGAACATGATTTCGCCCCTCCTGATGACGCCTCCGATAACTGGGAGGCCCTCCAGAAGATCGCGCAAGGCGGCTGCGACGTGGTGGTCCTGGACCTCGGCTTACCGGGCCGCAGCGGACTCGAAACATTACTCGAAATACGGCGGAATTTCCCCGATTTGCCGGTGCTGATTTTGACCGCGTATTCTGAAAAACAATTCGCGCTAAGGGCTTTGAAAGCCGGGGCGAACGGGTATTTGACCAAGGCGTCCGCACCTGGCCTGCTGGTTCGCGCGATCCGGCAGGTGGCGGGTGGCGGGCGCTATATAGATCCGGCCGTCGCCGAAGTGCTCGCAAGCACCCTCGTCAACGGACTCCCCGGCGGGGGCCATGAGGCCCTCTCCAACCGTGAATTTGAGGTGCTCCGTGCCATCGCCCGCGGGAAAACCGTTTCGGAGATTGCAAGTGATCTTTCGCTCAGCGTCAAAACCATCAGCACGTACCGCGCCCGGGGGCTCGAAAAAATGCACATGCGCAACAACGCCGAATTTACTCGCTACGCGATTCGCAACGGATTGGTCGACTGAACTGAACCCCCCGGTTCAGGCTGCGCGGGATGAGACGCCGCGCGCACCGGGCCCCTTCGCCGCGCACTTCGCCAATGCCCTGGATTTATAAAGCCGAAACTGCGTCGCCGTTAAGTGCATTTCCAGGCAAATCTGCGCCGGGGCTTGTTCCTGGAGATAAAAGCGGGTCAAAAGATCCCGATCCCGTGCGCACAAAACACTGAGCAGCGATATCGCATACATCCGCTTTTCAGATTTTTCGATCGTCTCCTCCGGAGACATCACGCCGGAGACTACAAAACCGCACTCCTCGAACAAGCTGTATCGGCGCCGCTTGATCTCGGCCCGAATATGGGCCGTAATCCCCCTTTGCGCGACGGTGTTGACGAAACCGGTCAGCCGCTCGGGCCGTTTGAGCGTGCCCTTCAGGATCGCTTCGAGCACGATCACGATGATGTCGTGAAATCTGTCGTCCACCCACTGCCGGTCAACGCCCCGTACGAGCTGATAGTACGCGAGCACGCGCAGCATCGAACACAACAGCTCAACACTCTTGCTTTCTCCATTCCGGATCCGAGCTACAAGCTCGCCTGTATCGCAAAACAGACCGGGACCAGGGATATTTACTCGCTGTAAAGGCTGGTCCTCTCCCGATACCCGCAAAGCAGCCTCATTTTTGGCGCTCAAGGCAACTGTGCCGGACCGAGTTCCCTTCGGATGCATTTGACCTCCTGACCGTCGGGTAATACGTCAGAATACGGCCAGGAAATATCTCCTGTGAACTGGAGCTTCCGCTCATTCGTTCGTAGGACAAACACTTACAGCGTCATGTCCGCTGACGCGTGCCGGCTGATATGCCGGCTGAAAGGACACTTTGCGGGCGCCATATCGCATAATGAAACGTATGCCTTTTCCGGCCCACCGCAAGCGTCGGCTTCGCGTGTCAGAAGCGATGCGCCGCCTGGTTCGCGAGACCCATCTCGAACCGTCGCAGTTCGTGCTTCCGCTTTTCGTCTGCCCGGGCGAGGGCATCCGCCGCCCCATCGGATCGATGCCCGGGAATGCGCAGCTTTCCGTCGATCAGCTCGTTCAGGAATGCGAGGAGGTGCAGTCGCTCGGCATCGGCGGCGTGATGCTGTTCGGCATTCCGGAAGCGAAGGATGAGCACGCCTCCGGGGCCTACGCCGACGACGGCATCACCCAGCAGGCCGTACGCGCGGTGAAGGCGGCCACGCGGGACCTGATCGTCATGACCGACGTTTGTAATTGCGAGTACACCAGCCACGGGCACTGTGGCGTGGTGGTGGGCGACGAGGTGGACAACGATCGTACCTTCGAATGGCTGACCAAGACCGCGGTATCGCATGCCCGCGCCGGAGCGGACATGATCGCGCCTTCCGACATGATGGACGGCCGCGTCGGCGTGATCCGCGCGGCCCTCGACGCCGCCGGATTTTCCAATAAGCCGATTTTTTCCTACGCCGCGAAATTCGCGTCGGTCTTTTATGGACCTTTTCGCGAAGCCGCCGAATCCACCCCGCAGTTTGGCGACCGCCGCAGCTATCAGATGGAGTCCGGGAATCTGCGCGAAGCGATCCACGAAATGGATCTGGATTTCGAGGAAGGCGCGGACATGTTGATGGTCAAGCCGGCCGGTCCCTATCTGGACATTATCCGCGCCGCTCGCGAGCGCTTCCCCGTGCCCATTGGCGCCTATCAGGTGTCCGGCGAATTCGCGATGATCATGGCCGCCTCCGCCAACGGCTGGATCGATCGCGATCGCGCCATGATGGAAACGCTCACCGCCATCCGCCGCGCCGGGGCCGACATCATCCTGACGTATTTCTCGAAGGACGCCGCGCGTGCGCTTGCCTGAACGGGCGGCGCTCGCTCTGGCCGTCCTGTGCCTGGTCCTTCTCGTCCTCGAGCAGGGCCGGCCGTACTTCACCACCTCTTCCTATCCGCCGCGCGGCATCCGGGATCCACAGGTCGCGCTGCAAATGGTCCGCAGCGTCCGGGAAGTGGACGCGATTCTCGGGGAAGCGCCCAGTCCGGACCGTGAAGTGATGCGCATGAAACAGTACATCGATTTCGCCTTCATCGCGAGCTACGCCGCGCTCTTCGTCGCGCTAGGCTGGGCTCTCTTTCGCATGACCCGATGGGCTGTATTGGTCGGAATCTTCGGCGTTCTGGCGGCGATTCACGACGTGCTCGAGAACCTCGACATCCTGCGCATTGTGGACACACCGCTCGACCGCGTAACGGCCGCAATGATCATGCATCTCCATCTCATGAGCGTGGTCAAGTGGGGATTCGCTGCCGCGGCCATTGCCGTACTCGGCCTGCTCACCCTGCGCTCCCGGAGCTGGTATCTGCGCCTGATCGCGGCGATCGATGGATTGGCCGCCGTGCTGATTTTGGTCGGTCTGGTGGAAAACGCCTGGCTGGTATGGGCGGGATTACCGCTCGCTGCCGGAATGATCGCCAACGCTGCTACGCTGAAATTTCTGACCGCCGATCATCCCCCAAAATGAACCCTTTACTCGAAATCCAATTCCGCTTCCCGTTCGATAAGGTCACGCCCGCCGATATCGAGCCGGCGATTGATGAGCTCCTCGCCGAAGCAACCCGTGCCCTGGAGCAAGCCGTCCAGAGCCCTGACCCGCTGAGTGCGCTCGACGTGATGACCGAAAAACTGGACTTCGCCATGAGCGTCGTCCGGCACCTGGAAAGCGTGGCCACCACACCGGAGTGGCGCGTCGCGCACAACGCCGTGCAGCCCAAGGCCAGCGCCTTTTATTCGGCGATTCCTCTGCACGAAGGCTTGTGGAAGGCACTGAAGCGCTATGCGGAAACGCCCGCCGCGAAGGCGCTCGACGCGACCCGTCGGCGCTTCCTGACCAAGACCATGGATTCCTTCAAACGCCACGGCGCCGATCTGGATGCGGCCGGTAAGGAGAGGCTCAAGCAGATCGATGTCGCGCTGACCGAGAGGACCACGAAATTTTCGGAAAATGTTCTCGACGCAACCAACGCATGGGAGTTGATTCTTACCGACGAAAAGCAGCTTGCCGGTCTTCCGCCAGCCGCGATCGCCGCGGCCCGCGCGTCGTTCGAGTCGAAAAATAAAACCGCCGCATCGAAGGAAAAAAGCGCGGACGCGAAAAGCGCGGACGAGAACAATACGAGCGGGAAGGGTGAGGGCGGGGAAGCCGCGCCCACCGGGGGCTGGCGCTTCACGCTCCAGGGCCCCAGCTACATCGCGGTCATGACGTATCTTGACGATCCGGCGATTCGCGAGCGGATGTGGCGCGCCTACGCCGTCCGCGCCGCGGCCGCCCCCTACGATAACGCGCCCCTGATCGTGAAGATTCTCGAGCTGCGCCGCGAAAAAGCCCGCTTGCTGGGCTTTCGGGATTTCGCCGACCTGGTTCTCGAAGACCGCATGGCGCATACCGGCGCGGCGGCCCAAGCCTTCCTGGATGCCCTGCGCACGAAGACCGAGCCTCGTTTCCGCGAAGAGAATGCCGAACTCGAGGCGTTTGCCCGCAGCGTCACCGGCGCCCCGCGCCTGGAGCTCGCGCCTTGGGACGTCGCCTACTGGGCCGAGAAGCAGCGCGCCGCGCTTTACGATTTCGACGAAGAAGCTCTCCGTCCCTACCTTTCGCTCGAGCGCGTCACCAGCGGGATGTTCGATATTTTCGGCCGCCTGTTCGGCATCCGGGTGGAGGAAGAGAAAAATGTTCCGGCCTGGGACCCGGCCGTGCGCTCCTATGGCGTCTACGACGCGAATTCCAACCAGCATCTCGGCTCCTTTTACACCGACTGGTATCCCCGCGAAAACAAGCGCGGAGGAGCGTGGATGGACGCGCTCATCACCGGCGATCCGGCGCGGAAGAAACCGCATCTCGGTTTTATTTGCGGCAATCTCACGCCGCCCGTCGACGGCAAGCCCGCTCTATTGACGCACCGGGAAGCGGAAACCATCTTTCACGAGTTCGGACATCTGTTGCATCACTTGCTGAGCCGCGTAGAAGTGCGGTCGCTCGCCGGAACGAGCGTCGCCTGGGATTTTGTGGAGTTGCCCTCGCAGATCATGGAGAACTGGTGCTGGGAGCGCCCATCCCTCGATCTGCTCGCGCGCCACTGGGAGACCGGGGAGCCGATCCCCGAGGATCTTTTCCAGAAAATGAAGCGTGCGAAAACGTTTCGCGCCGCCAACACACAGATGCGCCAGTTGGGCTTCGGCAGCGTCGACCTCGGCCTGCATCGCCTGTGGGACCCCTCGGAGAACGTGCTGCAATACGCGCGCGAAACCCTGGCTCCGTTCACGGCGACCCCGCTCCCTCCCGATTACGCGATGATCGCCGGATTCACCCATCTGTTCTCCAGCCCGGTCGGCTATGGCGCGGGTTACTACTCCTACAAATGGGCGGAAGTGCTGGATGCGGATGCCTTCACGCGGTTCCGTAAGGAAGGCGTCTTTAACGCCGACACCGGCCGTGACTATCGCGAGAAGATTCTGGCGCGTGGCGACAGCGAAGATCCCGCCGTTTTGTACCGCTCTTTCATGGGCCGCGATCCCGATCCGAGCGCGCTGCTCGTGCGGGCGGGCTTACTCTAATCCGGGAGCTCATCTAAATTTATGGACTACGTCAATCTTGGCAAGACGGGCCTCAAAGTTTCTCGCGTCTGTCTTGGCTGCATGTCCTACGGGGCTCCGGCCACCGGTGCGCTCACCCCGGGCAGCCACGCCTGGGCGCTCGGCGACGAAGAAAGCCGGCCTTTCCTGCGGCAGGCACTCGATCTTGGGATCAATTTCTTCGACACCGCCAATGTGTATTCAGGCGGCGAGAGTGAAAACGTGGTCGGCCGTTTTCTGAAAGCCAATACCCGCCGCGAGGCCGTCGTCATCGCCACTAAACTCAACGGCGCCATGCGTGACGAACCGAATGGAAAAGGGCTCTCCCGCAAGGCGATTTTCTTCGAGCTCGACGAGAGCCTTCGCCGCCTGCGCACCGACTACGTGGACCTTTACCAGATTCACCGTTGGGATTACGAAACGCCCATCGAGGAAACCCTGGAGGCCCTGCACGACGTCGTGAAATCCGGCAAGGTTCGCTATATAGGCGCGTCTTCCATGCATGCGTGGCAGTTCACCAAGGCTCTTTATCTCGCCGACCTGCACGGCTGGACCCGGTTCGTTTCCATGCAAAATCATTACAACCTGATTTATCGCGAAGAGGAGCGCGAGATGATTCCTTTGTGCCAATCCGAAGGCATCGGGATCATTCCCTGGAGTCCTCTGGCCCGGGGGCGTCTGGCGCGGCCCTGGCAAACCGAATCCACGAAGCGCTACGAGACCGACCAGTTCGGCAAGGGGCTATACGCCCAAACGGAAGATATGGACCGCGCCGTCATCGAGCGTGTTGGAAAAATCGCCGAACAACGCGGCATCCCGCGCGCGCAGGTTGCCTTGGGCTGGATGTTCAGTAAATCCGCGATTACCTCGCCGATCGTCGGCGCAACCAAGCCTGCACATCTCGCCGATGCCGCCGCGGCCGTGTCCGTGCGTCTCACACCCGAAGAAATTGCCTCGTTAGAGGAGCCCTACCGGCCGCATCCGGTTCTGGGTTTCAAATAGTGCCCAGGTTTCAAATAGCGCAAAGCCTCGCTTAAGTCGGGTCGTGCGACCAATCCACCATGGCCGCCGTCAGTGCAATCGATGCTTTGGCAAACGCGCTCCCCGTCTCCACCATCGCCTCCGCTTTGGCCCGATTTCCCACGAGAGCCGCTTCGAGCGCATGTCCGACCTCCTCATGAAATTTCCGGTGAAGCTCTTTTATGCCCGCATAGTGACTCGATGCGTGCAGCGCGGCCGTGCCGTTCAGCCACTTGCCGAATTCGCACTTGTCGTCGCGACGCGCGTCTTCCAGGCGGATTTCGCTCGTCCCGCTGTGGATCGCTGTCTTCAGCCTCTGTTTCCATAGGCCATGCGCGCCGATTGCTTCCTTGATCTGTCCCGCTAACTCCACATCGTGGCCCGCGACCATAGTGCACAACCCTCCGGTCACTTTATCGGCGGGCGACACGAGTCTTTGAATATTTAAATCGCGGGCTCCCTGAACTGAGCCTTAGAGCCTGAGCCTTAGAGCACGTCGGCAAATCCGCGCTTCAGGTGCCGGAAAAATAATCCGCCCAGCACGAACACGGTTACCGAGTACGCCGTCAGCACGCCCAATTCGTGCCACGTGGGCCAGGTTGCCAGGAAGAGCCGGTCGCGATACGCGCGCACGATCCACGACATCGGGTTCCACAGAATCACCGCGCGGAAGCGCGCCGGGACCTGCTGCTCGTTGATCATGATCGGCGTCAGCCAGAACCACAGCGTCATCGCGACCGCCAGTACCTGCGCCGTGTCGCGTATATAGACGTGCAGACTCGCTGCGATCCACCCGACGCCCACGCCCAGAAGTCCGATAAACAGCATGTACAAGGGCAGAAGCAAAATCATGGGGCTGACCGTCTTCAGCGTGATGGCCGTCGCGCCGATCATCAGTACCAGGGCGATCACGTGCTGCATGAGGGAGGAAAGAAAAATGGAAACCGGCACTACCTCGGCCGGGAACACGGTCTTCGTAATTAGATTCGAATTTTCCACCATGCTCGATGCCGAGCGCGTCACGGTTTCGCTGAACAACAGCCACGGAAGCACCCCGCAGAACAGGTACATCGTGTAGTTCTGTGTGGCTGCTCCGGGGGGAAGCTTCACCTTCAGGCAGACCTGGAATACGAAGATGTAGCTCACCAACAACACCAGCGGATGCACCACGCCCCACAACCAGCCCGCCGCCGATCCTACATAGCGCTGCTGAAAGTCGCGCCGTACCAGTTGCGCGAGCAGCGCCCGCCGCTCGACAAGGTTACGCAGGAAAAGCCGTCCAGGAATGCGGTTCACGAATAAGAGTGTAAACTGATTCATGTGCGTGATGTCCTTGCCCTGATCGGCGTTCTTGCCGTTCTCCCCCTATCGGGCTCAGCAGCCGGACTTTTTGGCTGGGACAAGCTCACCTACGGTGTCGAGTGGCGCCTGGTCCGCTCCGGAACGGTCGTCATCGAACCTGGCTCCTCGGAAGGACTTGTACACCTCGAATCGGGCGGATTGCTTTCGGCGCTGTTCAAGGTGGAGGACACCTACAAGGTCCACTACGACGGCAACTTTTGCGCGGTCAACAGCATTTTCGATTCCGTCGAAGGCAAGCGCCATCGCCAGACCGTCGTCACTTACGATCGCGCTCAGCACCGCGCCACCTACGTGCAGCGCGATCTTGTCAGCAATTCGACCATGCGCAGCGGCCAGACGGAGATTCCGGAATGCGCACACGACATGCTTGCCGGCTTGCTGCTGATCCGCGGGAATCGTCTGGAGCCCGGCCAATCCACGCAGGTCACTCTGAGCGACGGCCGCCGGACAGGCGTGGTGAAACTCGAAGCGCAGGATCGCGAGGAAATCATGACGCCCGCCGGAATGTTTAAGACCATCCGCTATGAGGCCGACATCTTTAACGGCGTGATTTACATGCGCAAAGGACGGGCCTTTATCTGGACCACGGACGACGCCGACAGGACGCCCGTCGAAATCAAGCTGCGGCTCCCGTTTCCCATTGGAACGGTAACGCTCGACCTCGAAAAACCGGAGCATCCGTGAAATCCGCCCGTTTCCTGTTTCCAGCCCTGCTCTGTTTTGCTCGCCTCGTCGCGGCGCAATCCGCCCCCACCGCCTTGCTTCCTACCGCCCAGGTGAACCAACTCTGCGGACGCCTTACGGAGTTGATGGACGCCGAGGGTCTGGCGATCGCGGATCTGCAGCGTGCGGCCGCGCCCGTGATCGAGGCCACCCGGCAGAATTGCATTCAGCTGCAAATCCAACCCGGCCGCGCCACTCACACCTACACTCTGCTCGAGAATCTCCGCGCCTTCCTCGCGCTCGCGGACGCTCTTCCCAAGCCCTTCCCGTTTCCCGAGGAGGCCGAGCGCCAGTTCACCGAGCTGCGCAACGATTTCACGCGCCTCGATTCCCACTATCGCGCCCTCGCTCAAGCTCTCGACGCCCGCCTGACCAATCCGGACCCGGCGAACCTCGCCCGGTATTCCGAGGCCAACGGCAGGCTTCCCGCTCCCGATCCCGCCCGGCCGCGGGTCGTTTTCTTCGGGGATTCCATCACCGATTTCTGGCGCCTGAACGAGTACTTTCCGGATCACGATTACCTGAATCGCGGCATCGCCGGGCAAACCACCGGAGAAATGCTGCAGCGCTTCCAAGCGGACGTTGTCAATTTACATCCCCAGGCCGTTCTGATTCTCGCGGGAACCAACGATCTGGCTCGCGGGGTCCCGGTCGCGGCCATCGAAAATAACTACCAGGCGATCGCTACCCTGGCCGGCGCCGCTAAGATGAAGGTCCTTTTCGCCTCGGTCACCCCCGTCAGCGACTATCACAAGGATCAGAATCCCGCCAATGAACGGACCCCCGGCCGTCCGCCCGCGCGCATCCGGGAGCTCAACGAATGGCTTCAGGCATATTGTTCCCGCCAAGGATATTCGTATATCGACTATTATTCGGCCCTGGTCGACGGAAACGGGCAGTTGAAAGCCGAATGGGGCGACGATGGGCTGCATCCGAACGCCATGGGCTATCGGGCCATGGCGCCGTTGGCCTCCGCTGCGATTGAAAAAATATTTGTCCCGCCCTCGGAGGCGCCGAAACCTAAGAAGCGCCTTTTCCCGTCTATCATTAAATGAGGATGGCGCGTCAGGTTCATAGGACCGTGGCGCGAAGACGTTTTCCGCGATTCAAGTTATTGTTGGAACCAAAGGTCGTAGCGATATGACACGCTTTCTCCGCCGTTTCTGTTTGGCGGCCACGCTCGCCGTTGTGATGGCCATGGTCGCCCACGCCCAAATGAAGATTACCGTGGCGGACTTGGTCACCTTCATCCAGTCGTCGATCAAGCTCAAACACGACGACGTCAAGGTGGCCGAGTACGTCAAGAGAATTAAGCTGGAGGACAAGCTCGACGCCCGTACCGTCGAAAACCTGCAAGGTATGGGCGCGGGTCCGCGCACGGTGCTCGCGCTCAAAGGGCTGATGACGGAATCTTCCGCTCTCCCCGCGGCCGCTCCGCCTCGGCCGAAACCGGTGTACGTGGGACCGCCGCCCCCCAGCTCCGTGGAGCAGAAGAAAATTCTCGCGGACATCACCGACGCCGCCCTGAACTATAGCGAAAATCTGCCGAACTTCATCTGCCTGCAGGTGACGCGCCGCTATACCGATCAGGCCGGAAAAGGCAACTTCGCGCTCATGGATACCATCGCCGAACGCCTCAGCTACTTCGAGCAAAAGGAAGACTATAAGGTCGTCTCGAGAAACGGCGTGCCGGTCACCGGCATGAAGCACGAGCAGATGGGAGGCGCTTCATCGTCAGGCGAATTCGGAAGCATGCTGAAAGAGATTTTTTCCCCGAGTTCGCAGACCGACTTCGAATGGGAACGCTGGGCCACACTGCGGGGCAAGCGCATGTACGTTTACAATTACCGCGTTCCGCAAGAGACCTCCCAGTACACCATCTACGCGGAAGCCGTGAAACGCACCATTATCGTCGGCTATCATGGGCTCATCTATGCCGACCGCGACACCAATCGAGTCATGCGGCTGACCATGACCGCGGATAATATCCCACCGGATTTCCCCGTTCAGGATATGGGTCTGGATCTCAACTACGACTACACCACCATTTCGGGAGCGGAATTCCTGCTTCCGTTGAAGTCCGAATTGCACTCCCGGGACGGCCGCTATCTGGTGAAGAACGAAACCGAATTCCGCCTGTACAACAAGTTCGGCACGGAGAGCGAAATCAAATTTGATATCCCGGACGCGCTTCCCGAAGATCAGACCAAGGAGCAGCCGGCTCAGCCTGCGGGCACTCCGCCCGCTAAGTAATACGATTCGAGCGAACGCCAGAGCGAAACTCACTTCGCTCGCGAGAAGTCGATTAAGGCCCCACGCATTCCGCGGGCAGCGGATCCGTACCCGTTCCGCCGAGCTGTTCCAGCAGCCAGATGTATGTCGCCAGATGATGCATGCAGGCCAGATTCTGCTTGATCTTCCCGGCCGGCGGGTTTAGTTCGTATTTCGTATTTACGTGCTCGTAAGGCAGCGGCAGGATCGATGGCAGTTGTGGCACCAGATCCTGGCGGTTTACCACGCGGTAGCTGTACGAGATCGACGCGTTGTATGAAGAGGCGAAAAGATGATCGCCCGTGCGCGGGCTCGCGTAGGTGTAGCTCACCGGACTCTTGCACGGCGTATTCAACGCCACGTCCACCGTCAGCAGCGTCGCGAGCGCGCCTCCCAGGCTGTGGCCGCATACTGTCACGGTTTTCGCGGGACCTGCCGCCAGATGATTGCGGATCGCCGCCACGGCGGACGTCGACCCGGCAGTTTTGTCCGTGCGCAAACTCCTATAAATGGCTGTGAAGCCGTCTTCTGTAAATCCCATCAGGCCGGGGATCGGGGAAGTCACCATCAGGAAGGATGCATCGTGAATCCACTCCCAGATCGTGTCCGTGCCCCGAATGGAAGCCACCAGCTCATTCGTGGGCGACAACGCCAGAAACCCGAAGGAGACGATCTCGCCCAGGTGCGGGTCGATATCGGTGGAGAGTTCGTTCGCGTACAGCGTCTCCAGATACGTATAGCCCGCGTTCGTGAGTGCGAGCTTCAATTGATCGTCGTCGCCGGCTGGCGGGATGTTTTCGGCGAGCTGCACCAGCTTCGCGTACTTGATGGCAACGTTCCAATCGATCGGCAACATGAAACCTCCGGCAAATGGATTGGCCCCAGTGTATCAACGCAAGTGACAAATGGAAATGAATAAATCGCCCGCGGTATGAAACAAGAGAGCGGTATTAAAAAGCGACGGAGGCTTCCTATGCCCGTCATACGCCTGCCCGTAATACGCTGTCGTTGATCGCGGGAAAACGAACGACGCCGAGAGGCAACGCCACGGGAATCTTACAAGGGCGCTCTATTCTTTACCGCCTGCCGTTGGACGCTTCCCTTTATTGAACTGCGGAGTGCCGAGCAGCGAAGTCGGCACGAACACGATTCCACCGGCATTTCCCTCGGCGTCCGCCGTGATCACGGCGGCGATCTTCAGCGTCCGGAGCGTCCCCTTCTGAGAGGCGAGATAGCGCTCGATGTATCGTGTATAGAACGCGATCGCTTTCTGCGTGCGCGGCAGCTCGCGTGTGAACACCGGATCGATGCCCTTCAGATACGTCCACACGTCCTCGGCCTCCACGTCCGGAATTTCGATCCTCGCGGGCAACAGCGGAAGTTCGTCGGTGATGGTGAACTCCAGTTCGACCGATCGCTCGCTGCTCAAGGATTGATACTCGTAGCCCACGTTCTGCACCAGCCCAGAATCCGCTATTCGCTCGGCCGCTTTCCGAACTCCCGCCTCGTTTACCTTCATTCCCGGACGCAGCCCGGTGAGGAATTCCACCGAAACGGTTTCCAGGCGCGTCCCCTTCGCGGTAAGACGCTCAATTGTGACCACTTCGCCCGCCGTGCCCGCGGGGTTCGTCTTTGGCTGCGGAGCTTGCGCCCGGATTTGAAACGGAACTTGCGCCAGCAAAAGACTCAGGCCGAGCGCCGCGCGTAGCATCTTTTTAGTCTACGATTGCCCGGCCGCGCACAAAATAGCGCGGCCTATTTCAGCGAGTGGTTCTGTATGGGATTGGTTTTTTGGAGCGGGAGACGAGAATCGAACTCGCAACCAACAGCTTGGAAGGCTGTGACTCTACCATTGAGTTACTCCCGCCCTCCTTCTCATTTTACACGCTGACGAGCCGTTCGAATGGCACCGAGAAACGTTCCGTCAATTTAATGCGAGGCTTCCCCGAACACCTTTGTGAGCGCTGCGCCTTCAATGTGTTATTCTGCGCTGACGTGTCGCACTTCGGCGCGCATCACCCAAAGGAGCCCGTAACTGCATGCTTTTCCTGTTCAAAATTTCCATGCCCGTTGAAAGCGGCAACGCCCAGTCGAAAAAAGGATTCGAAGCGATTCAGAAGATCCTCGGTGAACAGAAGCCCGAGGCCGTCTACTTTGCCACCGACAACGGCCGGCGCACGGCGTTTATGTTCAAAAGCATGACCGACATGTCGCAGCTTCCTTCGATCGCCGAACCCTGGTTCCTCGCCTTGAACGCCAGCATCGACTGCCAGCCCGCCATGACACCGGAAGATCTCATGAAGGCCGGTCCCTCGATCGCGCAAGCCGTGAAAACCTACGGAGCCTAATGAGCTCCCGCTCCCGCCGGCGCGGCGGTGAGCAAGCGGCCGGGCCGCGTTATTGTGCTCCGCGGCCCAGCAGCACGGTCTTGATCGTGTGAAAAATGATGAACAGATCGAGCGACGTGGCTGAATTTTTGATGTAATACAAATCGTATTCGAGCTTCGTCATCATGTCCTCGATCGTGTCGCCGTACTTGTAGTTGATCTGCGCCCAGCCCGTTACCCCCGGCTTTACGCACAGGCGCTGCCGGTAGTACGGGACTTTCTTTTCGAGCATCTGTACGAACTCCGGACGCTCCGGCCTGGGACCCACGACGCACATATCGCCGCGCACCACGTTGAACAATTGCGGCATTTCGTCGAGCCGCATCCGGCGCAGCCAGCGGCCCACGGGCGTCACCCGTGGATCGTCTTTCGACGCCCAGACAGCCCCGGTCTGCGCTTCCGCATCCTGATACATTGAACGGAATTTGTACAGCGTGAACAGCGCGCCGTTGCGGCCCACGCGCGTCTGCCGGTAGAGCACCGGACCGGGAGAGGAGAGCCGCACGGCCAGGGACACCAGCAGCATCAGGGGCCACGCGAGAAGAATCCCGATCACTCCGATGATCCAGGAGTAAATCGAGCGGAAGATCACGCTGCCCACCCGAGGCCCCGAGTCGCCCGTGAAGAGCAGCTCCGAGGGGCGCATGTCGCTCGCCGACACGCGTCGAAAAACCGTTTCGTAGAGCGCCGCGGCGTCCACCACCTGTATGCCTCTGAACTTCAGCTCCAGAAGTTGATCGATCGGTAGCGTGTCCCGGCGATCGCGCAAAGCCACCACCACCCGGTCCGGCTGCTGCTCGGCAACCGTTCGCGATAAATCCCGAAGCCCGCCCAGCCGTTCCACGCCCTTTAGATCCGCGGCGCCGGGATCTTCCTCGGCAAGATACCCCACCGGAACCAGACCAAGCTCCGGGCGCTCCGCCATCAGCTCAATGATCTCGTCCGCCGAAGGCGAGGCCCCCAGGAACAACAGACGCTGCGCTCCCAGCGCCCTCCCCATGGCCGAAGCGAAGAAGATTCTCCAGGCGGGCACCAGCAGCAGGACGCCGATGCTGCCGTAGACCATCATCCATTTCGGCAGAACCACGTCCCACCGCGCATAGCTCAGAAGCGCCTGAATCAAAAACGCGACCCCCAGCACCAGGCAGTATTGCTGCAGGAGCGCGATCCTTGAACGGATCTTAAACCGCTCGTACAGGTCGCTGAAATATAAACCCATGACAATCAAAGTTGCCACCAGAGCGACCCGCCACAGACCACCCGCCTCCATCAAAAAAACATCGGCCGAGAATTCCAGCGTCCAGTAGGCCGCCACCAGGTAGCAGGCGAAAACCAACGCCGCCTCGGAGAGGAGGAGCGCCAGAACGCTGCTCGGAATCGAAACTTGAAAAAGGCGAATCACAAAAAAACCGCTTACGATGACAGCTCGGCAACACCGTGACTTAAAATCAGTTACTTATCGGCTCGTCGGCACAACCATGATATCGGATGTGAGAGAAGATCCCGGGCTCGGATGTTACCTATTTCTTCGGCAGAATGATCGGTTATGACCCCGACGGCCCGCTCTCTGGGCGCAGAGCGGCGGAAACCTTGGCCCAGGTGGATTCGAGATCCTCGGGAAGGACGCGTGTTTCTCCGGTCGTCGTGATGAAGCTCGTGTCCCCCGGCCAGCGCGGCAAAACGTGCATGTGGATGTGGCCCGCGATGCCCGCTCCCGCGCATTGTCCAATGTTGAATCCCAGGTTGAAGCCCGCCGCGTTATACACCCGTCGCAAAGCCGCCTCGGCGCGCTGCGCAAGCCGGATCAATTCCTCGAGCGTCTCCACCCGCGCCTGCTCCAGGGTGGCGACATGCTCATAGGGCGCGATCATCAGATGACCGCTCGAGTACGGGTAGCGATTCAGGAGGATGAAGTTCCGTTCCCCTCGCAGGACTATCAGGTTCCCTCGATCGTCGCTTTGGGCGGCTACGCGGCAGAACAGACACGGTTCACCGCTTTCCGGTTCCTGAGCGCCTGAGGTGACGTACTGGTAGCGCCACGGACTCCACAGATAGTCCATTCCTTATGATCGCGTGTTCGTCACGATGACGTCGGGGTGCGCGCGCTTCTCGCAGCCCGCAACAGGCGCGGGCTTAAGATCTCCATCGTGTGAGCCCCAGTGCGTGAGCGCGGGGCTTAAGAGAGGCGCGAAACGCGAGCGGTTTCCGCTCCGCAGCCTACTCGCCCGCCGGAGGAGCCGGCGCGGCGCTTTCCCCATCGCGATTCACCAGGTCCTTCAGCTCTTTGCTGGGCTTGAAGTAGGGGATTCGCTTGGCCGGCACGTCCACACGCGCGCCGGTTTTCGGATTCCGGCCCACGCGTGGCTGGCGCTGGCGCGTTCGGAAGCTCCCGAAGCCGCGGATTTCGATTTTGTCGCTGTTCCGCAAAGAGCGGACAACGCTATCGAAGATTGCTTCCACGATCACCTCGGAGTCCTTCCGAGTCATCTCCACGACACGCGAAACTTCCTCGATCAGTTCGGCTTTCGTCATTTACCGGTCGTCTCCTTTTCCGCGCATGTTCATGGCCTCTTCTATTGTCATGGTAGCCGCTGCCGCTTGCCGCTGGTAATCTTCCAGCCGGGTACGTTCTTCATCGTCGGCTACGGCGCGGAGGCTGAGCCCGATTTTCTTCTCGGCCTCATTCATTTTAATAATCTTGAAGTCGTATTCCTCGCCCAGGGGAAGCAGCGCTTCCTCGGAATGCTCGGGCATAGGGGGAATCTCCGATTTATGGCACAGGCGCTTCCACGCCCGGCGCCAGTTCCACGAACACCCCGAAGGGCGCCGTCCGGCAGACCCTCCCGCGCACCATGTCGTTGACTTCGTGCGTGCGGAAAAAACTCTCCCAGGAATCGGGCTGCAACTGCTTGATGCCCAGCGACAGACGCCGGTTGGGCGCGTCGATGTTGAGGATCACGGCCTGCAGCACCTGCCCCTTCTTCAGCACTTCCGAAGGATGCTTCACGTGCTTGGTCCAGGAGAGATCCGAAACATGCACCAATCCATCGACGCCCTCTTCGATCTCGAGAAACGCCCCGAAATCCGAGAGCTTGCGCACCCGGCCCTCGACCACCGAGCCGATGCTATACCGCTGCCCCACCGTCGTCCAGGGATCGGCCTCCAACTGCTTGATGCCGAGCGAAACCCGCCGCTCCCGCGACTTCACCTCGAGCACCACGGCCTCCACCTGGTCGCCCACCTTCACCACCTTGTTCGGGATGCTTCATCCGCCGGCTCCAGGTCATCTCGGAAATGTGGATCAACCCTTCGACGCCGGGCTCGATCTCGACGAACGCACCGTAATCGGTGATGCTCATCACCCTGCCGATCACGCGGCTTTGCGGAGGATAGCGGTCCATCAGAGATTCCCACGGGTCCGGATTCAACTGCCGCATGCCGAGCGAAATGCGCTCCGCGCTCGCGATCGAACTTCAGAATCTTGACCGTGACCTCATCGCCCGAATGTAGTACTTCGGAAGGATGCGAAATACGCCCGTGCGAAATATCGCTGATGTGCAGCAATCCGTCGATGCCGCCCAAATCGACAAAGGCGCCGTATTCGGTAAGATTCTTGACCGTCCCGCTGACCACCGCGCCTTCGAACAGATTCTCCAGAGCGGCTCTGGCGCCGCGTTTTCACTTCATCCTCCACCGCCAGCTTGCGCGATACCACCACGTTGCCGCGGCGGCGATTTAACTTGATAATCTTTACCGGGATGTCCTGCCCTACGAACTGATCCAGATCGTGAATCGGTCTCACGTCCACCTGGGACCCCGGCATGAACGCCGTCACCCCAACATCCACCGTCAGGCCGCCCTTGGTCCGTTCCAGTACCCGCCCGGATACCAGCAACTGATCGCGCATGGCCTGATCGAGCGTGTCCCAGATCCGTAAACGGCTCGCCCGCGAGAAGGAGAGTAGAATGTAACCTTCGGGCTGATGGCCGTGCCGGTCCATCACCACGTCGATGGTATCGCCCGGCTTTACCGCAACCGAACCGTCGGGCTGCCGGAGTTGATCGATCGGAACAACGCCCTCGAGCTTCAGTCCGACATCGACGATCGCTTCTGTTGGAGTTACCTTGACGACGTGACCCTGCAGCACCTCTCCCTCGGAGGGAGGAGCCAGATGGCTGTAGTCCTCAATGAGGTGCTCGTAATCCTCTTCTTCAGGTAAGGAAGGGAATCCCGGGTCTTTTTCGTCTGCCGCAGCCATTGTCGAATCCTCGACAAAAACACTAAAAGCTCAAGTATTTCAGAACTATACCGGACATTAAGGGTCTTGTCAACTCGTACTCTGGTCAGCCGACAAGCCCTTCGCGGCATATTTCCGGTCGCTTGATGCTTCCTGGCGGGCGCGGCGCTCTAAAAAGTTATACGCGCAAGCAACTGACCGTAACGGGAATTACTGGGGAAAAACTGCTGATATTGTCCGAATGAGGCGTTGCTTGGAATCAGGAAATTCCGATTCGCATTCTGCTCCTGGCTGATGTCGTTGACATAGCCGCCGGTAAACTGCGGATGGTTCAATAAGTTGAAGAACTCGACCCCGATTTCGAGCTTGACCCGCTCGGTGATCGCCAGCCGCTTCCGAAGGGAGGCATCGATGTTGTCGATCGGAGCCAGTGGAAATGTATTGCGGCCTCCGTTCGAGAGCGCCCCTAGACCGGCCACGATATAGCGTGCGTTGGGGTTATTCGCGACATAGGCGACGATCGCGCCTGAACTCGAGGAGACCGGCGCGCCGCTCGCGTTGATGCCTGTCACGCCGCTCCCGACGTTTGCGCTTCCCGCCGGGTTCACGATCGCCCGGTCCGAAAACGCGTCGCCGTTGAGATTGGAATCCACGCCGCTCTGCACGGTCGCGTATTCTGGCGATTCGTAGGTATAGGTGAGCGACATCGTCCAGTTACCCACCAGATTGCGCAGCGCCCAGGATCCCGTCTTGAACGGCGTGATGTCGTAAACCGGGGAGATCGTCAGGCGTTGCCTGCGGTCTAGCATCGAATTCGCCCACTCCGCTGCAATATTATTGAAATCCTGCGGCCGGCGCGGCGTCAGCAGCGTGGTATTGACCGTCGCGGTCGAATCGTCCATCGTATGGCTCCACGTATAGGCCGCAATGAAGGAGAGGTTCCGCGAATAGCGGCGCGTAACCTGAAGCGCCAGGCCGTTATAGTCGGAATTGCCGCGCGGCGCGTAGTCGGTGATCGCATTATTCAGTCCATAGGGAGCCCAAGGATTGTTCGACATCGCCTCCAGCTTGGCGGTAGTGAGCGTGAGCGCGGATAACTGCGCGGCCGTCGGCATGGAGAGAAACGTCGGGATATACTGCGTCGGCGTCACGATGGAGTTCCGATTCAACTGCGTCTGCACCAGCAGATGGTCTCCGCGCGAGCTGAGAAAGCGCGCTTCAAGCAGGTAGTCCTGCCCGATTCGCCGCTGCACCGAGAGAGTCGTGTTGACCGCGTAAGGGAGTTGCTGCTCCTGCGTGTACGCTGAGATCCCCGCGCGCGCGCTCGCGGCCGAGGAGAGTAAAGCCGAAGCGCCCGTGATGCCGCCGTTGGCAAGGAAATTCGGAGTGGACACGTTCAACGGCTGAATGACGGCCGACCCATAGAATTCCGGCGCCGTGTTGGCGGCGATATTCGTGAAAGGCATGTCGAAGGCGCGGCTGAACCCTCCGCGAATCGACCACACGCCGCTCGATCCCGGCGAATAAGCGAAGCCCAGGCGCGGCGACCAATTGTCCTTCGTCGGCTGCGGCTCATTAAAAGTGATCACACCCGGCACGCTCGCCAGGGCGCTCAGATCCTGCATCCGCGAAAGAATCGGCACGGTGATGTACTCGTAGCGTACGCCCAGATTCAACGTAAGATTCGGGCGCACTCGATAATCATCATTGAAATAGGCCGCGTTCTGCAGGAATCCGGCGGGCATCCCGGCGAGTACCGATCCCGTGGTGCCGAGGAACCGCTCCCCGAACAGGTCCGGGCTCGAATCCTGAAGAAAAGTGCCGAGCGTCGAGTATACGTACTCTCCTCCCGCGTACGACACAAACGAAGTGGTCTGGATGATGTCGCGGAAGTCGTAGCCGGCCTTCAACGCGTGCTTTCCAATGAGACGCGTAATCACGTCGGAGGCCTGAAACTCGTCCTGCAGCGTACCGTTCGGCACCGTGGGACTCGGCCCGACCGTGAGCCCGCCGATGTCCTCGACGATAATCGTCGGAAAGGAGGCGAGCCCCGGAAACTTTAGGTCGCTGGCCGTTTCCCGCGTATTGGCGTGGCTGTAGCCGATGCGCAGCTCGTTCTGGGTGGTGGGTGAAAACGAATGATACTCCGAAAGCGATACCAGGTGCGTATCGCTCGGCCGGGTGACGAAGAATAAAGGCAGAGTCGCCGAACTGGTGTCGATCCCGGAGAATCCGCTGTATATGTACCGGCCGCGGAAGCGATCCGTGCCGCTCGCGTCCCAGTCCATACTGCCGACGCCGCGATACGCATTGGAGTAGACCGGCGCGGTGATCGGCAAGGTCCCCACGGGAATCGAAGTGCCCGCCACCGTGATGCTGCCCGTTTGCTGCGGCGCGGCCGGAAGGTACTGCTCGATAACTCCGAGGTTGGTCTTGCTCAGACCACCCAAGCTGTTGAGCGTCGCGTAGCCGGCCGCCGTGGGAGATGAAATGGTCTGCTGGGCCGCGTACGCGTTACCGACCGGATTGTATTCGAAATTACCAAAATAAAAGAGCTTGTCCTTCAGGATCGGACCGCCGATCGTCGCCCCCATGCGGTTGCTGTCAAAGCGGGGCGGGGAAGTCAGCTTCTGGCGTACGTACACCGCGTCGAGCGCATTCAGGTCGCGATTCTGATTGTATTCGTAGAGCGACCCGTGCAGCTCATTCCCGCCGGTCTTCACCACCGCGTTGAAAATGCCTCCGGGACCACCGCCGAATTCCGGACCGAAATTATTCTGGAGCAGCGTAAATTCGGAGATCGCTTCGTTCGAGACGAAGCCCAGCGGCGCCGGCGAAAAATAGTAGTTGTTGTCCGTGCCTTCAATGAAAAAACGATTGCTGGTGGGGCGTTGGCCGCCCACGCTCGGTCCCGTGCCGTTCCCGAGGCCGCCCGAAGACCCGACGCCCGCGCCCAGCAGACTCAGATTGTTGAATCCGCTTCCCGTGGCCGCGACGGGAATCTCGATCAGGCTTGCCGTCTCGTAATTGGTCTGCAACTGCGACGTGGCTTCGTCGATCGGCGTGGTCGCCTCAACCGTGACCACCGCCGCCGCGCTCGCGAGCGCCAGCGCCAGGTTCACCGTCGTCGTGCGATTCAGTTCCACGACAACTTTCGAGACCGGCAGCGGCGCGAAGCCGTCTTTTTCCGCCTTGATATCATACAAGCCAACCGGCACATGCTCCAGGCGATACTCGCCCTGCGCCGTTGTGACTGCCGAGTAGCGCACGCCCGTCGATTGATTAGCGGCGCTCACGGCCGCCTCAGGCACCGCGGCTCCGCTCGGATCGAGGACCTGTCCGGTGAGCGTGCCGTCCACCGTTTGCGCCGATGCAACCACGCCTCCAATCATCAAAACTGCGACCGCGCCGACTGCCCACCGGGGGATGAGAGCAAAACTCATGGTACTAAGGACTCCTAGTATGTATTTCGTACGGAAGTGCTTTTTGCTGTATACGGTCGGCGCCGTTTTTGGCTGGCGAGGGCTGATTCACGCTCGCCCGCAGAGGGATGTGGAATAGTAGCAAGTTACTAGGAAGAAGGCAATCCTAGTACTAGAGCCCGGCTGACGCCCGGGGAAGGTCTCTTATTCTGTTCGTAAATTGCTGAAGGGAAGCTACTTGGATGTGCCTTGGGTAGGCGTCGTACGGCGAATTTGATCGAAATAACGCTGCACGTACTGCTCGTACTCTAGGGGAACCTCGTCGCGATGGATCTCGCTCCCGGCTTCGGCATGAGTTGCGTCGCGTTGCGCGAGCGGCGTCTTTAATTGCTGGCGCGTCGACCCGACCTCAATCATCACCGCGCCGGTGACGTTTTCGGCGCGCTTCCCGAACAGCTCCGTGATCTTGCCCATGGCTTTCAGCGCTTCCGCCTGGCGGGCCGACTTGTCGCCTTCCTGCGAGCCGATGCCGCTGTGCTCGTTGTCGTCCTTCTCGCCTTCGGCGCTCAGACCGCTCGCGTCCATTTCGTTGCCTTTGTTGTGATTCTCGGAATCCGCGTTGTCACCCGGATTCTTGTCGTCCATATCGCTCGATTTTTCCTGGCTGTCGCCCTGCTGCTTCTCGCTCTTCTTGCCGTTCTGGCTGCTCTTCTGCTGTTTCCCCGACGATGGTTTGACTTTGTTCATCATGTCGGAGACCGCATCCTTCAGCTTGTCGAGCAGGGACTCCTGCTGCTGGCCGTCCTGTTCCTTCCCCTGCTCGGAAGCGTTCTCGAGGTTGGGCGGATTCTGCGGCGTCTGCGCTTCGGCGGCGGAGGGCTCGCCTTTCCCCTCACCCTTCTGCTGCTCGTTCTTCTGGGCTTCGGGCTTCTCCGGCGTCTCCGCCTCGGCCTCCTGTTGCGCTTCGGGCTCGCCCGCGTAATCGCGATTCTTATCCAGTTGCTTGGATGTCTGGTCTCCGTTACCCGGTTCTTCTCCGGGTCCCGGTTTCTTTTCGGCCTTCGCCTGTTTCTGTGCCGGTTGCAGCAGGGCCTGCAGAGGACCTTCCACCAGCGACGCACGCGTATCGAACGATCCGGTCGCTGCCACGCGCAACAGGAAAATTCCAGCGACCGCCAAAGCGAGAATCACACCGGGATAGAGCGCCGGAGGGCGGCGCATGGGCAGTGCGGTGCCCAAATCCACCGAGCGCGCGGCTTGCTCCGCACGCGCTCTTTGCATGGTGCGGACGTCGGGATCGGCGCGCAAACTCGCAGCGTCACCGGAAAAGTAATCGGCCGTCGAGAGCGTGTCGAACAGCTTCAACTCCCGATCGATCTTTTGGGCCAACGCATACGTCGACGCCCGCTTGCGATTTTCGATCGCCATCCGGACGATCAGCGTGCCCAACGCTACGAGCGGAATTACGCTCCAGCCGATACGCCCGCTTCCCGCGAGCAGTATGATCGCCGCGACCCCCAGGCCAACCGCCGCCGCAAGCACAAGCTCCCGGATCAGCAGTTGCCGCCACGTGCGACGCCGCGCAGCGTCCAACAGCGCCTCAAGCGAGTCGTGGGGTGTTCCGTGCGACGCTCCGTGCGATTTTTCGTGGAGTTCCAACGCGGGCTCGATTCCTGCCTCCGATTATGCCACGCCGGACTTCGCGGAAAGTTGTCCGGCTGCGAAATCATGGGGAAAATGACCCGACGCCCTGTCACCACCGGAATAAGTTCACCCGGGCTGAAACGAAGAGTCCGTCCTTGTGCTCTGACATAGGAAGGAGAATTCCGATGAAGGTGGTCAAAATTGCGTGCTTTGTCGCTTTGCTGGTGGGCATGGTCACCGTAGCCTCGTCCGCCGACCAAACGTGGACCGGTCAGATCAGCGATAGCATGTGCGGCGCGAGCCACGCCCACATGACCAGCGCGCATCCCGGTATGACCGATCGGGCCTGCGTGCAAGGCTGCATTAAGAACGGCGGCAAATACGTTTTCGTCACCAACGGAACCGTCTACAAGATCGAGAACCAGGATCTTGCGCTTCTCCCCACGCACGCCGGGCACACCGTCCTGCTCACCGGCAATATGGCGGGCGATACGATCACAGTCTCCAATATCGTCATGCCCTCGAAGAAGTAACGCCGCGCGGACGGAGCCGCGACAGCGAGGGAGCGATGGCCCCGCGACCAACGTTCCCTACCGAGTGCCGCGTGCCGCGCCGCTAGAAATTGGCTTCCCCCATATAGCCCTAACAGGATGCTGAAAAAGGCCAAATCTGCTTGCTGACGCGCGTGGCTCAGAAACGTGCTCGCGTGTTTACAGGCATTTACCGAGCAGCGACCGCGAGGGAGCGATACCATAGTGGACTTTTTCATCACCCCAATAAAGCTCGCTCTCTCCCTTCCAGAGTGACGAAAAGCACTCGCTGAGTTACAATAGGAACGGAGATCCGGCATCACGCCGCGCAAGGCGCTCCATCGGTTCGTGGATCGGCCACGATTAGGCATTCGCCTGAGGCGAGCGCAGCGCGCGGGCGGAAAGTTAAGCCGCCCGGGTGTGATCTCGGAGCTGCGACGTCGCTGAGGTTGCGCGGCCGGTAAGTGAGTTTGCCCAAGAGCAGGGGCGCTCCTGCCATTCTGCGCGGACCCAGGCGTCGCCCGGTGACGAGTTTGCCTTGTCGAGTGGCGGAATCATAACGGGAGGGTTCTATTATGGCGGGTCGCGGAGCACCGACGTTTCAAAAACGGCAAAAAGAGCAGCAGCGCAAAGAGAAGCAGCAGCAAAAAATGGCCCGGCGCGCGGAACGCAAAACCGGCGAAGGGGAAAGCACGGAAGCGCCCCTGGAAGTCTTGGATGGGCCGCGGTTCGATGGACCCGAGTTTCTGGGACTGCAACCGGATCTGCCGACGTTCCACAAGCCGGAGTAGCCTCGCACCGCAAAAGGTCGGCAATGCTCTGGAGACACGCGCCGGGCTATTGCGCGGGTGTCTTCTCCAGTTGCTGTTTGGCCCACACCCGCGAAGGATCGAGTTCCACGCCTTTTTGAAATTCTTTGCGGGCTTCCGCATTCCGGTTCAATTTGCGCAGGGCCACCCCGAGCCACAAGTGTGCCTCGGCGAGCTTGCGATCGAGCTCCGCGGCTTTCTCGAAATCCTTGATCGCGAGTTCCACGCCGCCGCCGAGCGCCGCCGGAAGATAGTAATTCCCGATCCCCCGGCTCAAATAATTCAGCGGCGATTTGGAGTCCAACTGCATCGCCTTGTTGACTTCGTCGAGCGCGCAGTGTCCGAACTTCAACGCGCCGAGTCCGCCCACGGTGGCCGCGGCCTGCCCGCACAACGTCCCGTAAATGCGGTGATATTCCGCGTTTTCCGGCTTCAGCGCGACGGCCCGTTCCGCTGCTCGCATACCCGCATCGGTCGAAGCGTGCGCCAGATTTTTGTCGCGGACTTCCATCGCCACCTCGGCGAGCGTCGATTCGGCGAAAGCAGCACGGTACTGCGCCGCGTCATCGCTCACCGCCTTATCCGCGCGCGCCGCCGCCTGCGATGCGATCCGCTCCAGCGCGCCCTGGTCCTGCGCGTTGCGGGCTCGCATGAGTTCGGCGTCCACCACCGCGCCGTAGGAGGTTGCGATCCATAGAAGGAAGAAAAAGCTCCGAGTCCATCGCCGAAAATCCGTTAGTTCCAATTCCGTCACGCCGAACGATAGCTTCCCAGAACGCGAAGAAAGTCGGCGACTTCTTCCAGATGCGCGATGGCGTTCTGCACGTTTTTTGCTCCGCGATGTCCCAGCAGGTCCAGATAAAACAAATACTCCCATGGTTTTCCGCGGAGCGGCCGCGACTCGATTTTCACAAGGTTCAAGTCCCGCAGCGCCAGCGCGCTCAATGCCCGGAACAAAGCTCCCGGAACATTCTTCGTGGAAAATACCAGCGACGTCTTCCAAGGACGTGCCCGCGCGGCGCCGGGAGTACGCGGAAGCGGCGCTTTTCCGGTGCTTCCTTTTGTCTTCGCTCTTCGCGAGCCCGGGGCGCGCTCATCGGCGTCGCCCGGCAGGACGCGGGGTTTGGCTCCGGCCGGCTCCAACAGAAAGAATCGCGTGAAATTCTGGCGGTCGTCCTCGATGCCGCGCTTGAGAATTCGTGCCTTATAGATCCGCGCCGCGAGTTCCGAAGCAATCGCGGCGGACCGGGCGGGACGCTTCTCCATCAACATCTTGACGCTTCCCGCGGTGTCATAAAAAGGGATGCGCTCGATCTTCGGATTCGCGGCGAAAAAATCCAGGCACTGGTTCAGCGCCACGGGGTGCGAATAAACCTTGCGGATCGCCTCGAACGCTGTTCCCGGCGGCGCGATCAGATTGTGCACCACGCGAACATTGGTTTCCGCGGTGATCTCGAAAGGATACTTCAGCAACAGGTCGTAGTTTTCATGCACCGATCCGGCCAGCGTGTTCTCAATCGGAACCGCCGCTGCGTCCACCGATCCACTTTTTAAAGCGTTGAAAATATCGTCGAAACGGGGGCAGGGAATCGGGTCGGCCCGCTCGCCAAAAAATTGCCGGATCGCCTGCTGGCTGAAGGCGCCGAGCTCGCCCTGGAATGCAACACGGAAACGCGCAGCGTCAATCTTCAGCTTTTGCTCAGCTCGCGGGCCGCTCCGCCGGGAAACCGTCATAGATTAGAAAGCGCCCGCGAGCGGGAACTCCCCCGGCGCGCGACCGTCGAGAGAAAGACCACTGAAATCAATACCACCGGTACTCATGTTTCTCCAATGATAATCCTTCGCCGCATGGGCGTGCGCCGTAGCGCTCGCGACGTTTACTACTCTGTAACATTGGGAAATACTGGAAGCTGAAACCTTTGTTCCGATTTCGGAACGATTTCGCCCCGAATATCCTTGCTCTCCCGAAACCCAGCCGTTATACTCTAACTCGACGAAACGCTATACTCATAATATCCAGCACTTTCTAAATGGAGTCCGGGCCCCAACGGCAAAGTAATTCGACGCCTCGCGGTCTTCCGACGGACGAGGCAGGCCAGAAATTGAAACGCGTCCGGGAACGATTGAATTTACGTTTCCGGGATGTGGAGGAAGCCAGCGTCAAAATTGCCGCGCGACGCAACAACGGCGAGTTTATTATCGCGCTCAGCCGCCTGGCGGATATCGAGAACAAAGCGACCGTCCCTTCCATCTTCAAGCTTTATTCCCTCTGCGCCATCTACCGGCTGGACCTTTCCGATGTGCTCTCCTGGTATGGAATTTCCCTCGCGTCCCTACCCGCCGATGCATCGCTCATCGAGCATGAACGCACCCATTTAATCGGTTTCCGTCCGGAAGAAGGCGAGGTCCAGGTGCCCTTTGCACTCGATCCCGGTCTCGATCTGAGCCGCACCGTGTTTCTCAGCAGAATGATTCAGCGATGGGGCACTTTGCCGCTGATTCTTCTGAACAATATGGACTTACGGATGTACCGGTATGGCTTGATCGGGACCGAGGACCGGTTCATGTACCCGCTTATCCCGCCTGGATCGCTGGTGGTTGTCGACGAATCCCGGCGGCGTATCGCCACCACCGGCTGGAGCAATGAATTCGAGCGCCCCATCTACTTCTTAGAACATCACGATGGCTACCGCTGCGGCTGGTGCTCGTCGAAGGACGGACAGATCACCGTGCAGCCTCATCCCAGCTCTCAAATTGATCCCGAAGTCTACGCCTATCCCGAGGAAATCGAGGTGGTAGGCCAGGTCACGCGGGTTGCGATGATTCTCGACCGTCCAGGTCCTCGCCTAAATCGCGGCTGACCAGCGCCGCCGCCGTTTCGAAGTCCCGGTGAAAGAGCTCTCTCTCCATCGCCAGGGCGCTGTCCGGCAACTGATATTCACTGCGGGCCGTCGCCGCTAGATATTTCAGAACCACATCCGCCGGATCGTCCAACCCCCGTATAAACTCGCCCAGGTCCGCGGTCTTCGCTTCCAGGTCCATCGCCAGCCAATCCAGGAAACAGCGTTCGTGACTCTCGCGCAGCGCGCGCACGCTCTCCTCCCGCCCGAAAGCGGCCGCCAATCCATGATGTCGATACACGCCCGAGTACTGGTCGCGTAGAGACGCCAGATACGCAAGCCGGCCGTAACCCGTCGGGATCGCCGAGAGGGTGTGTTTCCAAATATCCGCAAGGGCGGTTCGCTCCAGCACACCTTTCATTCTAAAGCGCGGCATCTTGCCAACATTCTAGACCGCAACCATCCCCCGAGCAGCGGAAAATCTTCGTTACTCGCCAAAAATCCCTACGCCCGCGAGCTTTGTTCTGATTCTGGAAAACCTTGGCATATGTCGGCATATGTCTCGGCATATGCCCCTAAGCTTTTCCGCAGAGAGTTTCCAATCTCTCAAAAAACCTGAAGGGAAATCCAGAACAATGATCAAGAAAATCGTACTCCTCGCAGCCTTGGCTTTTTCGGTCGTTTCGACGATCGGAGCAGCGTCCTTTCCGCAGGTTCCTCTTCCCCCCTGCCTCCCCTGCAACGGCGGTGGCAATTAAGACCAGGCGAGAAGCGACTCTTTGAAATTTTCGGGACTCACGCGGCGCGATGCCGATCCGCTGCTTGGGTCCCGGCGCCTGCCTCCGTTCGAAGCCCACGCGACCGCCAGGTCGCCGTGTTAAGCATTCAGCCCAAAGCACTAAGACCAGATGCTAGACTCTCCCTATGGGTCCCGTCGGCCAGTCGCTCTGGTTCGCAAACGCGGCCGCTCTTGCGATTTTGGTGGTTCGTCTTGCCACCACGCAGTTGCAAAAGATCTATCGCTATCTCTTTGCTTATTTCCTGATCGAACTTTCCGCAAGCGTGATCCTGACCCAGTTTCCCGTTCATACGAATTCGTATGCCTATGGCTACATGGCATATACCGGTGTTACCCACATCGCCGCGATCGCAGTCGTGCTCGAAATCTATCGCGTGGCTTTGGCGTCGCAGCCCGGACTTGCGAGGTTTGGCCGCGCGAGCCTCGTGACCGTGATTGTCTTCGCGAGCTTGATCGCCGCGGTGGACACTCTCCTCGATAAGGATATTCTTTCGGGCCAGTCCACCGCCCTCCATCGATTCTTCACTTTGGAGCGAACCCTTGATCTGATTATTCTTGTTTTTCTGCTGTTAATGACAATATTTATGACCTGGTTCCCCATTCAGCTATCCCGCAATACCGCGATATCGATCGGCGGATTTCTGGTGTTTTATTTTACGCGCGCCGCGGGCCTGCTCGCGGTGAACCTGCTTCCCGCCGCTCGCTTCGCCTTCATGGATAACGTGCTTCTTGGGATCTCGTTCGCCATCCTGATAGCCTGGGCCGCGGCGTTGCGAGAGGAGCGCTTGAGCCCGGGCTTCGTGCCGGGACACGCCTGGGATCCGCTCGCCCTGGACCGCGTAGGCCGTCAGCTCGACGCGATCAATTCGGTATTAGTCCGTCTAGGGCGGCGGTGATGCTCAAAAAAGTCCAGTAAATTCCTTTGCATTTACCGGAAATATAGATTACTCTGGCTGGGAGTCAGAGCGGCGGATGAATCCCTGGATCTTATTCGCGTGGACGGTCACGGTCGGCTCCGTGGCCGGATTAGCGGCAGTACTCGGATGGATGTACTTCGCTCCACGCCGAAGACGCACCGGAAGTCCCCGAATGCAAGGGTCCGGACTCGAGGGAGATCGCGCCGGCATCTCCCAGTCCGCCTTTTCGCCCGCTCGCTATCAGGTTATGGAACGGCTGCTTTCCTCTCGCGATGCGCAGTTTCTTTCGACTCAAAAAGGCTTTACGCCCGCCGATGGAAAGCGGTGGAAACGCGATAGCCTCCGTATTTTCCGCCTCTATTTGTGTCAATTAACGCGGGATTTTCATGCGCTCCACGCGCGCGCGCGGGCTCTTATGGTCGCATCGGGCTCCGAATCGCCGGAACTCGCAGCCACGCTGGTGCGTCAGCAAGCCGCGTTCTGGCGCGCACGTCTGGCGCTCGAAGGTCGCCTTCTCCTGCTCTCCTGCGGAGTGGGAACTGTCGACGTGGCCCCTCTACTCCGCATGATCGAGGCGATGCAGGTCGATCTATCGCGCCTGATCCCGGAGCCCGCGCAAGGCGTTTAGGAACCCGCGACTACGCCAGTCGCGACTAAGCAAGTTGCGACGGAACCGATTCCGCGGCAGCTTCCAAATGGGGTGAGGGCCCGGCCGGGATCGCACCGGGCAGGCGGATTTCAAAGCGGGTACCCTTGCCGGGCGTGCTCTCCACGTGGAGCTCGCCGCCATGCGCCGAGACAATCCACGACACAAAGCTCAGCCCCAGGCCGAGCCCTTCGATCTTGTTCGTCTGCGCGTTCCGCACCCGGTAAAAGCGATCGAAAATATGCGGTAGATCCTCGGACGCGATACCTACGCCCGTGTCTTCCACCACCAGCCGGGCCCACCCGGGATGCTCCGGATCCTTTCCGATCCGTACGTTTACCTGGCCGCCCTTCGGCGTATATTTAAGAGCGTTCGAAAGCAGGTTCGAAAGCAGGCGCTCCATCTGCGTCCGATCCACCGGCGCGCTGGTGCCTTCATCGAACAGCGCCGTCAGGGAAATGCCTTTCTCTTCCGCGGGGATTTGAAACTGATCCACCACCTCCGCGGCGAGCTCGCCCAGATCGAGCGGCGTGCGCTGCAACACCAGTTGACCGGATTCGGCCTGCGAAAGCAGCAACAGAGCGCGCACAATGCTCGAAAGCTTCTCCACATCCTCGAGCGCATACACCATGGCGTCGCGGTATTGCTCGGTCGTATCCGCCGTGAACAGCGCGACCTCCAGTTGCCCGCGGATCGCGGTCAGCGGAGTCCGCAGCTCATGTGAAACGTCCGTTGAAAATTGCCGGATCTGCTCGAAGGACTGGCTCAATCGCCGGGTCATGTGATTAAAGCTGTCGATCAGGTGATCGAGTTCGTCGCCCGCGCCGCGTCCCGGAATCTGGGTCGAGAGATTCGCACCCGTCAGTTCCTGCGCCGCGCGCGCCACCGAGTTGAGCGGTTGGATCGCCCTTCCCGCCAGCACCCATCCTGCGAGGCCGGTCAGCGCGATCATGGCCGGCAGCAGCAGGAAATACATGCGCGTGAAGCCATCCACGGTCCGCTCGTTCTCTTCGAGCGACCGGCCCAGCGCGAAAAAGTACGGCTGGCCGCGCTCGTCCGGGACGGCGCCCGCCTTGATCAGGTAAGGCACGCCGTTCTTATCGCGGCGCACGTGAATCTCCGCCTTGGGCAGTTTCAAAATGCGCGCGATCTCCTGCGGGGAATCGATCCCGATCGCGTCGTACGTGGGCGTGTGCTCGAGCAGATATCCGTTGGAATCGGAAAGCAGATACACGTGGCGCAAGCGCTCCACAATATAGGATTCTTCGGGATCGGTGGAATCCTCCACCCAGATCGGCCGTTGATTTTCAATGCGTAGGTAGCCTTTCGCCGCGCCCCACTCTTCCTCGAGCAGCGCCTGCACATCGCCGTTCATCTCAGAGCGCAGAGCCTGGCGAAACAGCACCCCGATCGCGATCAGCAGCACCGTGAAAAACAGAACGTAGCTTAGCGTGAGGCGAAAGCGCAGGCCGCGCACCACGCGCGTGACGCGCTCGAGCAGGGGCGTAATTGCGGGGGCGCGAGCCGGCATGGCGTCAGCTCCGGTGGTCCTTTTCGTCCGGCATCAGTTCGTGCGCTCCGCAAGACGTTCGGGCGTATCCAGCATGTAGCCGATCCCGCGCACCGTCTGGATCATTTTTTCGGGAAAGCGGTCATCGATCTTGCTGCGCAAATGCCGGATGTACACGTCGACAATGTTGGTGAGCCCGTCGTAGTCCATGTCCCACACGTGCTCCACGATCATGGTGCGGCTCAACGGCCGCCCCGGTTGCGCATCAGGTATTCGAGAATGCTGAATTCCTTGGGGGCGAGTTCGATATTCCCGCCCGCGCGCGTCACCTTGCGGCGAATGCAGTCGAGCGCGAGATCGCCCACCTGTAAGCGCTCCGGCAGCGGCTGCCCGCGGCGCAGCAGCACCCGCACCCGCGCGAGCAGCTCCACGAAGGCGAACGGTTTTACCAGATAATCGTCCGCCCCGCCTTCGAGCCCCTTCACGCGATCGTCCACCGCATCGCGCGCGCTCAGAATCAGGACCGGCGGCGAAACCTTGCGATTGCGGATCTTCTTCAACACCTCGAGCCCGTCCATGTCGGGCAGGCCGAGATCCAGAATGATCAGGTCGTACTCGGTCGCGTGCACCATGTCGGCCGCCGCGCCGCCCGTATTGGCCACGTCCACCGCGTAGCCCCCGCTCTCGAGACCCCGCGACAGGAAATCGGCAATCCGTTTTTCGTCCTCGACAACGAGGATTCGCATAGCTTGAGTTTAACGCGCGAAGCGTCCTAGTGAGCTGTCTCGGCGATTCCGTTACCGCTCTGTGACGGTCGGGCTCCGCTACGCAACGACTTTGCCGAGCCGCGCGCGCCAGCAAGCGGGTTCGATTTGACCGAGACGCGCCCCTGGTTTAGAGACGTTCTTGGGAAGGAAACGCGAGGCTGAACCCGGCAATTCGATCGCTCCGCCCGCGTGCGGGTCATAAAGGACCCCTTCCGAGACGCCAAACTTCCGTCTAGATCAGTCCAAGCCTGATAAAATGAATTTAAAGTGCCCAACGCCTGCCCGCAAGGATGCGCCAAAGACCTAAGCGCGGTGAAAGTAACCACGCGCGAGGAAATCGACGCGCCGCCCGACATTTGGGAGAATCTCACGGGCAAGGGCTACACGATATGGCGTTGCGGCTGCGGGTTTGTCTGGGGCGAAATCTCATTCGAGGCCGCTCCGCCCTACTACTACCGAAGCGCAATCGGTTATTTCAACGGGCTCGATGCGCAACCGAAATGGATCATAGTCCCACCGGAGCGGCGCGAGCTGCCAAAATACCCCGACTGGAATAATCTAAAGCGAAAGAAGATACGCCGTCGGTGAGCGAATAGGCATCGCCCCTGTATGCTACGGTTTTAAGTCGATGTCTCGCCCAAAACTACGATCTCTCCACATCGCCTTCTTGATGTTGAACGGGCTAACGGTATGGGCTGGTGACAAGACCGATAAGCCTTTCGAGCGAGCAGCTCTAACAGAAGTTTCAAACGCAGGGCGGCCAATGGATCATTGGTTCGTACTGCAAACGAGAGTGCTGCAATTACACCATTCGGAATTGGCGGCTATTCTCTGGCTTGACGGTCGGCGGTATCACTGAAGTTCAAATCAGAGACCAAACCGCCGTCATACGGGTAGGAACAAAGACGGCGAGGGCTCCCATTTTGAAAGCTGAGCAGAGAGACGGGTACGACGCCTCTCTCGTAGTCGTTCTCGACCCGCAAGCAACGTATTACAGAACAAGCAGCCCCGCATCGTTGCCGGATGGCGACTGGACAATCATAGCGATCGACGCAAGCGGCAAAATTCAGCCCCTAACGAAAAGTGCGCCGTTGCCGGTTGGCTGGCATATGGCCCATGGTATCGGCGGGCTGCCACTGCCGCCACTTTTAAGAACCGGTCACTGCCGCAGAACGTTGTTGGCGGCTTCGCCGCGAGAAACACGGGCGGGTATTTACTCGTACGGAATTTCCACTCTGTGAAGCTGCCGGGTGTGGCTGCGTTCACGGTGGCGACGATCTACGCGACATGCCGCCTGAGAGTGCTCCAGCGCCCTTGCCCCAAGACGACAATCGCAATATTGCGGGCGCCAGGTTCTGCTGAGAGCGGAGATTTTTGTCTGTCGTAACCAGCACCTCGAACCCTGCGGCCTCGGCCGCATTCAGCAGCCCGGTTCCGCGAGGCGTGGTCAAGATTCTCGTCCAGCAACACCCTCACGGGTTAGGCTGGCCCCGGTGGGCATGGGCAAACTCGATCAAGCGTTGAATCTGGGCGACGGACAGCGAAGGGAAGCCCTCACGCAGTTCCTCTAGAGTTTCCCCAAGATCATAGCTATCCACAATGGCGTCGGGCAGAATACGCGTACCGCGCACGATGGGCCGCCCCGACACCTTGCCGGGGATCTGCTCGATCAATTCGCACGCCATCCAGTCAATATCCGTAGCCGTTTGAAGCTTCGCCATGATTACACGCCCCTCCCTTCATCGTAATCTTTAATCACGGCTTGGCGGCCGGCGCTTGTCGGAGGCTTTTGGCCGAAGCCCCTTGAAGCCGTTTGGTCACAAGCATCGCGTGAGCGGTTAAAATAAAGACTACGCCTATGAAGCAACTCGCACAGATCGCCGGAAAGCTCACGCCGCTTCTGGTTCTTGCGTCGCTGGTGCTCGCTTGGTTCGCGCCCGCCGCCTCCGCCGCCGACAAAATGGATCCGGCGTTCGCCAAGTGGTGGCAGAAATTTCAAGTTGCGGTGATGCGCCGCGACGTACGGACGATCGACAAGGGCGTCGAGTATCCCATGGAATGGGAAGTCAACTCCGAGATTCGCGCCATCACCGGCGAATCCGATCTGGCCGCGAACTTCGCATTATTTTTCACGCCGGAGATCATGAAAAACATCGCGGCCGGCAAACCCGAAAAACTTCCGAACGGCAATTATCTGCTGGTGTGGAAAGCCAGAGGCAACGAGTACTCGCTCAACTTCCGTGCTTATAACGGAACGTTCGTGCTCGATGGCCTCGGCGAAGGACCGCCCTAGAATCAGACCCCGGGACAAACCTCGAAACGCAAATCTCGAAACGCAGCGGTGATTGGGGATTTTACGAGGGGCTACTAAAAAGGAAAGGGGCAGCGCCGGACGCCGCCCCCATTGTTGTAACGTGTGTTGTTACTTGCCTGCTACTTGTGATATTACTTGCTTCCGCCGGCGTTCTGCGCCGAGCCGGCCGCGCCGAACAGGATCTTCGTCGTCGTGCCGCCCAGATCAATTTCGAGAACCTTCGAGTTCTCCGAAACGAACGACGTCGAGGAGTACTTCTTGTCGTTGGTACCGAAAGTGGCCGGAATCTCAACTGCATTCTTGCCGCTTTTGAACACCGCTTTGTCGCCCTGCATTTCCACTTTGTAATCGCCGGCTTTCAATTGCGTGCCGCCGATCGTCACGGAATCGTACAACTTCAAGCTGTAGCTGGACGCCGCGCTGGCGATTCCAACTGCGAATACAGCGATACCCAGGGTCATTTTGGTGAACTTCATCTTTAAAGGTAGCTCCTTGATTTTTATTTATTTGTTAAGGATTGCGACTACGGAGTGCTGGCTGCTTGCAGCGCAGATTGCAATCGTTCAGGGCGCTTCGTTGCCCTCTGCTCATTAGACGCTCGAAGGCCCGAAAAGGTTGCAGCTCGACCGCACAAAAATCAAAAAGAATGTTTTTTAAAGGGAGGTTACAACTGCGCGGGAACACCCATTCTCTCCCTCAATCTTAGCACTTTTGCGAGCTTCTTTAACACTCTTGCAAGATTTATACGCGCGTGTTTAGGTGATTAACCTTAGTAGAACGTCCTGCCTCGCGTTGAATTTTTGAAGCTGTCGATCGTGACACAACAGCGTTCCTTCTACCGCGCACGGCCGCGTCCCATCTGCACACGATAGTCGACCACCGCCGGCATGTTCACCACTTTGCACATTTCAAATAATCTGGATCTCGCGCGTGTGCCGATCGTCTCGCTGAGTGTTTTTTTATACACCGGTTGTCCGCCCGCGCTGGTGTATTCCACCGCGCGTCCGGTCACGTCGTCGTCGGGAAGATTCGTCGTGGCGATCAACGGCTTTTTGTGATTGCACCGGTAGGTGATGATCGCCGTGACCGTGTCCTCCACCCACTCCGTCACGCGGTGCGCGCCCAGATCGTCGAGCACCAGAACCTCCGCATCGAGCGCCGAGCGGTACGCTTCCCGATCCGCCGCGCCGGACGCCGCATTGTAGCCCGAGCGGATCCGGTCCAACAGATTCTGATAATCGAAAAAGATGCATTCGTGACCGCGCTCGAGCAACACCTTCATCGCCGCCACGGCCAAATGAGTTTTCCCGGATCCCGAATTTCCAACCAGCAGCAGCCCCGACTTTTCTCCCATGGGGAATTCGCGCACGAAGCTGCGCGTCTGCATCAGCACCGTACCCAGCCCCTGCCGCGCGGTTGGATTGTCCTGGGGAATCTCGAAATTCTCGAGCGTCGCCGCGCGATAGTTCGGTGGAATATTCGCGCTCTGCTTGAGCGAACTCGTGCGCAAGGCCGCCGCGCAACTGCAGCGCGCGGCGCCCGATAATCCGGCTTTCTCGACGATGATCCAGCCCGTTCCCCCGCACTTCGGACAGTTTTCCATGGTGCTCACCGCCTGTTCGTCCGTCATTCCATCACGAGCGTTATTCCATCACGAGCAACGCATCGCCGCCCGCGACCGCCGCTCCCGCCGCCGTGCGGATCTCCAGAAGTTTTCCCGCCCTGGGCGCTTTCATCTCATTCTGCATCTTCATTGCTTCGACGACAATCAAACCCTGCTCCGCCTCCACCTGCTGGCCCGCTTCCACGAGTAACCGGATCACGCGGCCCGGCATGGGGGACTGGATCGTCAGCCGCCCGCCGCCCTTTTCCGCCGCGCCCCGTCCCCGCAGCTTTCTCGGATCTTCTACGCGCACCACGAGCGTCCGCCCGTTGACCACGATCTCGCGGCTTCCATTGCTTTCCGCAAGCACCGCGACTTGATAGCTGCGCCCGCCGTTGAATACAGCTTCGATCAATACAGATTGGATCCCCTCGCCCGCCGGTTCGATCGAATAGCTCCGCGTCACGCTCGCGCCGTCCGCGCGCGTGTAGGTGAAGGATTTTCTCACGGCGTCTTTCTCAACCGTGTCCTTCTGGAGCTCGAGTCTCGCCGGGCCCGCGCCGTGCTTGTCACGCGCCGTCACGTCGTTCACTGTCACTTCGTACGTCATCGGAGCTGCGCGATCCTTCCTGACTCGAGCCACCGCGATTGTTGCGATGCTCCCTGCGCCGGCCGTTGGACTTGCTGTGCCTCCGCGAGCGCCGCCGCAAGCGCCGCGACCGCTTCCATCTCCAGATCGATTTCCGGCGTCCTCCGCCGCGCGAAGAATCCTTCGAGGAACGCGGTCGTCAGCTCGCCTGCGCGAAACGCATCGTCTTCCAGAATACCCGCGAAAAACTCGCGATTCGTGCGAATCCCCCCGATCACGCACTCCTCGAGCGCCCGCTTCAGACGCGCGATCGCGAGCTCGCGCGAGGGAGCCCATGCGATCAGCTTCGCCAGCAGCGGATCGTACTCCATCGGCACGTTCCAGCCCTCGTACACCCCGGCGTCGAGACGCACGCCGGGCCCTCCTGGCTCCTTCCAGCGCGTGATCTTTCCGGGGGACGGCATGTATCCGCGTTCCGGATCTTCGGCGTAAATACGGCACTCGATCGCCGATCCCGACCACTTCACATCGCTCTGGTCGAACGTCAGCCGCTCCCCCGCCGCGATCTTCAACTGCCACTGCACCAGATCGAGCCCGGTCACCAGTTCCGTTACCGGATGCTCCACCTGCAGCCGCGTATTGGCTTCCAGGAAATAGAAATTCCGCTCGCGATCCACCAGGAATTCCATGGTCCCCGCGTTCGAATAGCCGGCCGATCGAGCGATCTTCAAAGCCGCCGCGCCCATTCTTTCGCGCAGCGCCGGATCTTCGCGCATCAGCGGAGAAGGGCATTCCTCGACCACCTTCTGATGCCTTCTCTGAAGCGAGCATTCGCGCTCGCCCAAATGCACCAGGTTGCCGTGCTGGTCTCCCAGCACCTGGATCTCGATGTGCCGCGGCTCCACGACGAGTTTCTCGAGATATACCTCGGCGTTGCCGAACGACCGCAGCGCCTCGCTCGAGGCGTCGCGCAGCGCAGCTTCCAGATCCGCCTCGCGATCCACGCGGCGCATCCCTTTTCCCCCGCCGCCGGCCGCCGCCTTCAACAGGACCGGATATCCCAGTTGCGATGCAATGCCTCGTGCATCCGCGAACGTCTCCACGGCTGTTTCCGTCCCTGGAACCACCGGCGCGCCGGCTGCCATCGCCAGACGCCGGGCCGCGGTTTTCGACCCGAGAGCGCGAATCGCCGCCGCCGAGGGACCGATGAACACGATTCCAGCCCCGGCGCACGCATCCGCGAATTCAGGGTTTTCGCTGAGAAATCCGTATCCGGGATGAATCGCCTCGGCGCCCGAACGGCGACCCGCGTCGATGATCTTCTCAATCGCCAGATAGCTCTCGGTGGCCGCGGCCGGGCCAATCGCGATCGCCTCGTCCGCCATTTGCACCGCAAGCGACGCCCGGTCCACATCCGAATATACGGCCACGCTCGATATTCCGGCTTCGCGCAGCCCGCGGATCACCCGCACGGCGATCTCGCCGCGATTTGCAACTAATACTTTCGCGAACATGGGGATCTGATCTTGCCTCGCAGGGGGAGAGCTTCGATTCTAGCAGGACGGCGTTTCGCGTGTTCCGCTGACTTTCAAACTCACACCCGCGGCTTGCGCCGCAGCGTCGCGACCGTCGCGCCCCAACCTCCCGCCTCCATCGGCGCGTCCCCGAAAGACGCCACAAACTCCGTGCGCTCCAGCACTTTGCGCACCATGGCCCGCTGGACACCCATGCCCCGGCCGTGAATAATGCGGATTGCAGTCAGTTCCAGCCGATAGCATTCCTGGAGATATTCTTCGACGACCGCCTGCGCGTCGCGAGGTGAAACGGTGTGGAGGTCGAGAACATCTGTTATGGGAATTTCGACGGGCGTCCCGCCGGGAAATTCATCCTGGGGGTCAAACTCGGCCGGAGGCTCAAGATTTCCGGCGAAGTCAGTGCCGGCGAATTCCATAGACGACTCGCCCGAGGCGGGTTTTTCGCAAGGAGGTTCAGAATCTTCGGTCATGGCACCTGGCAGCCCTGTCCGGGAACCGGACGCGGATGGTTTCTGTCTACTGTAGTTTCCATCTAAAGGATATGCCTTAGAACCACCGAGTAGGTGGTGGCATGCCTCTAGCATTTCTTCACCTAGACTGGTCGGAAACCGCGTACTGGCTGATAAAATCGGGTTGCTAAAGGTAGAGCGATATTTTTGATGCAGTGTTTCATGTGCGGTAACGAGATCGGCTGGCTGCGGTCCATGGTGGATCAGCAGTATTGCTGTGCCGATCATCGCCGCGAGGCGCGCCTGGCATCCGCGCAGGTTCTCCGCGAGGAGGAGGACGAGCAGGAGTTGTGGGCTGTTTCGAAGAACCGCCAGAAACAACAAGCCCGGCCCCTCGGTACTTCGAATCAGGCGTCGGCCGTCGCTTTTATCACGCTCGGAGCTTTGCTCGTGGCCATGGTGATGCTCCCCGGGAATAAAAGCGCTCAGGGCACGGCTTTCCCACCCACCTCGAGTCCCGCTGCCGATCAGGGATTTCTGAGCAGGACTTCGGACACCATCGGAAATTTTGTGCGCGATCGTGCGCCCGTCACTCTGCATCACGACTTTCACAGCGGACTCGGCGAGTGGGTCACCGTCGCTCTGAATAACGCCAGTAACGTGGACGATCCGCACGATTGGAAAACGCCCACGTCACCGTCGATCGTCGAACCGGGAAGCCTGCGCCTGTGGTCGCGTTCCACGCTGCTGCGCAATTACCAGATGGAATTCCAGGGGCAAATCGAGCGCAAGAGCCTGAGCTGGGCCTTCCGCGCCACCAATGCCGGGAATTATTACGCAGCCAAGATTCAGATTACGCGTCCCGGCCCGCAGCCCAACGCCGATCTGGTGCACTACGTCATGTTGAACGGCCATGAGTGGGATCGCATTCAGCTCCCTCTCCCGGTCACGCTCGAGCGCGGCAGCGACTATCGCGTCCGCGTCACCGTGCAGGACGACCGCTTTGTGACCTATCTGAACGGCCAGGTGATCAGCTCCTGGAGCGACCGGCGCCTGACCCGCGGCGGCATCGGCTTCTTCGCCGACCGCGACGACCAGCAGCAGCTTTCCTGGGTCAGCATCTCGGAGCGCGACAGTATCATGGGTCGCATGCTCGCGCACTTCGGTCTGTTCCTGCTGCCCACCGATCTGCTGAATTAGAAGACTTGCCGTCCGCGGACGATCTTACAGCCTGCTTTTTCCACGCACGCCTCATCCGTCATCCCGAGCGCTCGCCGAGGGACCTGCTTTTCCCGCGACACGCCTCACGTCATCCCGAGCGCTAGCCGAGGGACCTGCTTTTCCCGCGCACGCCTCACCGTCATCCCGAGCGCTAGCCGAGGGACCTGCTTTTCCCGCGACACACCTCACCGTCATCCCGAGCGCTAGCCGAGGACCTGCTTTTCCCGCGACACACCTCACCGTCATCCCGAGCGCTAGCCGAGGGACCTGCTTTTCCCGCGCACGCCTCACCGTCATCCCGAGCGCCAGCCGAGGGACCTGCTTTTCCCGCGCACGCCTCACCGTCATCCCGAGCGCCAGCCGAGGGACCTGCTTTTCGGAGATCGCAGCTTTTCGCGAACCCCCCGCAGCTTCCTTAACACCCGTGCTCGCGCTTATGCTCCTCGAGCGCTCCGAGCGCGCGTTCGTTTCGGCCCACCGCCGATTCCAGCTCGCGATCGAATCGCATGAGATCTGGCTCATTGTCGCCGCGGATCGCCTCCTGCGCGCTTTTCGAAGCCTCGATAATTTTCTGCAGCGCGGCTTCCACTTCCGCCGTCAGTTCTTCACGCCGAGGACAGTTGATTTCCGGGGCCATCTAAATTCCCGCGTTCGCCGTCGCGGACATCGTCGCGGACATAGATATAGATATAGATGACTGTCGCCGGGCGGTAATTTCCTGGGAACGCCGTAAGCTCAGCGCGGTAACCTGTTCCACCTGGAGCGCGGAAAGGTTTCCAAACGCTTCCTCGATCCGCCCTTCGAACTCCCCGCGTTTCAGCTTTTCCAGAAATTCCTCAGCGCGAAATGCAGACATCATGGGAGCTCTTGAAGCATTCCAAGGGCCAACGCGAAACCCTCCGCTTTCCTCTTCGCTCCAGACCAACCTGCGGACGATTCCCCATGCCCTCGCGCGATTTCCCCTTCCCCTACGGCTTGCCGCGGAATACGAAAACCAGTTCGATCACCAGGATCACCACCACCATCACCTCGAGCACGAAGCCGCGGCTCGCGTGGAACTGATCCATCATGAACGTGTACAGCTCTCCGGCCGTATTCAGCTTGCTCTCCACTAAACGCCGGTAATCGTCCACCCCGATCTTCGCGGCCGCCATGCGATACTGCCGCGCCGAGAACATATCGCTCAGGAACTTGATGGACGTGTCGATACGTTCGGTGAGCTCGCGGACCTCCAGGCGGATCTTGTTGAGCTTCTCCGCCTCTCTAGCCAGCTTCCAGCGCGCGAACAGGCCCCCGCGCTGATCGAGCGAATCGTAAACCCGTTCCAATACCCGGCTCAGCGCACCATCGTAGTACCGGAATTCCACCAGCTGCGTGTTCGCGTATTCCAGCAATTGCACCGTCGGCACCGCGCCTTCCGCCGTGTCGCAGACGAAGGCCGCAATCCAGCCCACCACCATCAGGTCCTCCGGATAGTAGGACATCCGCGAGCTCAGAATTTCACGGCGCTCTTCGTCGGAAAGGTCGGCCCTTTCGCCGCGAACGATGCGCGCGATATCGCGCCCGTGCTCCGCAATCAAATCGGATCCCAGGAAACGCCGCGCGCCGTCCTCTCTGGGAGCGTTGTTCAAGTGGATGATGTAGTAGTCCTCGCTCAGCCACTCGCGGCTCGGCCGCACCATCGCGGGCCGCGCTTTTTCCAGGCACCCGCGCACAATCTGCATGGCTTCGGCTTCCAGCTCCGGATCGTCGATCCATTTCGACGACAGCTCCACCAGCTCGGGCCAATCGAGCTCGAACGGCAGACCGAGCTTTACGCTCACCGATCCGTATTCGTAATAGTTGACCTCGCCGTGAAAGCATCCGGTTTTGAAAATCATCGGCCCCAGCCGCTGCACCACCGGCGGACGCTCAAAACGGACATATTCGGGCGCGGGATGATGAAACGCCGGATCCCTCCGCCGCTCCGCTCCCTCCCCCAGCCCGAGCAGCTTCCGGAGCTTGCCGGTGTCGATTTCCTCGCACACGTCGTACAGGAACAGAATCTGAAAGGAGCCGGTCAGCGGCGCATTCGTCATCGCGTGCCGATTATAACTGGATCGCGCGGGACTCGGAATGTCATTTTGATGTATATTATGAAGTCCGCCCGCCGGAATTTCCTCGCACCTATTCGCGCGCGGGCGGGCGTTGTTCCGAGTCCCAGGAGGCTCCACGATGAAGCGAAATCTGATTGTACGAACTCTTCCCGTTCTGGCCATCGCGCTTGCGGGAGCATGGGCGATCAACGCCCAGGCGCCCCAGGGGAAGGACGTCTCGTGGGCGTTTCCCGTGGCCGATAAAGTCCAGCCCACCGTGGATACGGCCAAGCTCCACCAGCTTCCCGGCAGCTCGCTCTCGCTCACCGCGCCGCAGATCGACGATCTGTTGAATCCCCCGGACTGGTATCCCAACGAACATCCCGCGCCGCCCAAAATCGTGGTGCACGGCACGCCGCCGAACGCGCTCGCCTGCGGCTCCTGCCACTTGATGTCCGGCGAAGGCCATCCGGAATCGGCGGGACTCGCGGGCTTGCCCGCGGCCTACATCGTCCGCCAGATGGAATATTTCAAAAGCGGCGCGCGCAAGGACCCGGCCCGCATGAACGGCATCGCGAAACAGGTGACCGATGAGGAAATTCATCAGGCCGCCGATTATTTCTCCGCGCTGAAGCCGATCCTGTGGACCAAAGTCGTCGAGGCCGAGAGCGTTCCGAAGAGCCGCGTCATGCGCACGCGCATGCGTCTCAAGGCCGAAGGCAGCGAGATGGAACCGCTCGGCAACCGCATCATCACGTTGCCGGTCGACGACGATCGCATCGAGGAGCGCGATCCGCATACCGGCTTCATCGCCTACGTCCCCAAGGGGAGTCTCAAAAAGGGCGAGGCGCTGGCCAAAAACGTGAAGGGCAAGACGATTCAATGCGCCATCTGCCACGGCGTCGGCCTGCACGGCATCGGCGACGTCCCAGGCATCGCGGGCTTGCATCCCATCTACATCGTTCGCCAGCTGTATAACTTCAAAAACGGCGGAGCGAACGGCGGCTTGGATCAGTTGATGAAGGCGGTCGTCGAAAAACTCGACGACGACGACATCCTGAACCTCGCGGCCTACGTGGCCTCGGCCCCTCGCTGAGCGGTCACCGCTTCAAGTTCGAGCGTTTCGATTTTAGGAGTTTCGAGTTTAGATGTTTCGAGCGGCCCCGCTCCGTTCGCGGCCGTATTCGCCGCCAGTCCCTTCAACGAGTCAATGTCCAGAGCTTCAACGGCCGGAGTCTCCGCGGTTACCGTCGCCTTCGGAGCCATCTGCCGTCCTGAAATCGCCGTGGGCTTGATGAAGGGCATCACGTCCTCGGGCCGGGGGCGGCTCGATTCCAAATAGTCGATCCCTTCTACCGTGATCTGCATGTTGCTCTTATCGTCGTTTGCTACGTAGCCGCGCTGCTTTGCGTACCACAGCGCGAACGTCAGAGCTTCGAGCGGCGCCTCCAGCATCGCTTCGATGTGGCGCATGGAGAGCGCCGGACGGCTCGAACTGGTCCGCCGCCGGTCGTAGAGAATGCATAGCAGCGCGGTGCGCAAGCCGATCTCCCGTCCCAGAACGTCAAAGAAATCGAGGCCTGGGAACATGGGGCGTCCATGATCTCTCGATACGCCCTTCACCGCATCAAAGGCCTTGCGAAGATCGGGATTCGACAGCGTCTCGTAGGCCGCGTTGATCAGCGCCAGCTTTTCGTCATCCCGCGTGTCTATGTTCTCGGCCCCGTATTTTTCCACCATCCGGGCGTACGCGCGTTCGATGACGCTCTTCTCCGCGCTGGGGTCCACCCCGAGAATCGCGTAGTGATCGTTGAATTTACCTGCGAGCGGTGCTGACATAAGGTCCTACTGAATGTATCGGCACTCGCACCCGGGATCGCCCTCAGGGAAAATACTTAGGAACCGGCCGTCCGCCACCTACCGCACGCGGGACTGTTACGTGCTATCGGGGCATAGGGGACGATGGCGGCCGGACCGCTCCTTCCAATCGCGGCTCCGGTGGGAGATTTTATGAACAGGCAGAACGTCGAAACTACGAATTGCGACAGTCCCCACCCGAGCCGCGCCCAAAGGAAGCGGTCCGTCCGGGAACCGACTTACTTGACGGGTGGCTTCGTTTCTTGAAAACCCGATTCAACACCAGTCACGGGACTCGTTTAGTTGCGAATGGGAAAGGATCGGCGTTGCGACGATAAAAAGTCGCCGGAGGCGAGGATCAAAAAATGACGGGCCGCGTACTGAGAACCGCAGCCCGCCACCGGAGGGATCTATTTACTTGCCCGAGTTGAAGCGATTCTCCGCTTCCGGCCAATTCACCACGTGCCACCACGCCGTGATGTAATCCGGCCGCCGGTTCTGATACTTCAGGTAATACGCGTGTTCCCACACGTCCAACCCGATCACCGGGAACTTGCCTTCCATCACCGGCGAATCCTGATTGGCCGAGGAGGAAATCTCGAGTCCGGACCCGGTCTTGATCAGCCACGCCCACCCCGACCCGAAGCGCGTCGTCGCCGCCGCGTTGAACTTCTCCTTGAACGTATCGAAGCTCCCGAACGTGGATTGGATCGCCGCGGCCAGATTGCCCACCGGCTTCGCTTCGATCCCCGGTCCCAGGATCTTCCAGAACATCGAGTGGTTGATGTGGCCTCCGCCGTTGTTGCGCACGGCCGTCTTAATGGCATCCGGCACAATGGCGCAATTGTTGGCGAGCAACTCCTCGATCGTCTTCGAACCCAGCTCCGGCGCCGATTCGAGCGCCTTGTTCAGATTCGTCACGTACGCGTTATGGTGCTTGCCGTGATGAATCTCCATGGTCATTTTGTCGATGTGCGGCTCAAGCGCGTCCGTCGCATAAGGCAATGCAGGTAAGGTAAATGCCATTGGTTCTCTCCTACGTTTAAGGTAACTCGGAATCTCCCCTCAGCCGGCGGGATCATTTATGAGAGGCGCTTTGATAGCCCGCCGCTACACGAAACATGGTGCTTTCGTCAAAATGTTTCGCCATAATCTGCAGTCCCACCGGCAGCCCCTCCGGCGTCCGGCCGCACGGAACGCTCATGCACGGAATTCCTGCGAGCGAGCCCGTAATTGTGTAGATATCGGACAGGTACATCGCGATCGGATCGGCGACTTTTTCGCCGAGCCTGAATGCCGGGAAGGGCGACACCGGCGCGACGATCGCGTCCACCTGCTCGAACGCCCGCGAGAAATCGCGCGCCACCAGCGTGCGTACTTTCTGGGCTTTCAAATAGTACGCGTCATAATAGCCCGCGCTCAAAACATAAGTGCCGAGCATAATGCGGCGCTTTACCTCGGCGCCGAATCCTTCTTCGCGCGTCATGCGGTACATATCGGAAAGCGTTTGTGCGTCCGCCGCCCGCTCCGTATAACGGACGCCGTCATAGCGCGCGAGATTCGCGCTCGCCTCGGCCGTCGCGATGATGTAATAGCACGCTACCGCGTAGGGCGTGTGCGGAAGCTCGATCTCGCGCACCTCGCATCCGAGCGTACGAAGCTTCTCCACGGCCGCCTGGATGCAATCGCCCGTCTCGCTGGCAAGCCCATCGAAATATTCGCGCGGCAAGCCGATTTTCAGCCCGCGCGGGCTTTCCTTCATGGCCCTTGCGTAATCCGCCACCGGCGCGAACGCCGACGTCGCATCCATCTCGTCGCGCCCAGCGATGACCGCGAGCAGCGCCGCCGCATCCTCCACCGATCGCGCGAACGGACCAATGTGATCGAGTGAGCTTGCAAATGCCGTCAGCCCATACCGCGAAACCCGGCCGTACGTCGGCGTAACGCCCGTCACCCCGCAGAACGATGCGGGCTGGCGAATCGATCCCCCCGTATCCGATCCCAGCGAGAGGACCGCCGTCCCCTGCGCCACCACCGCCGCCGATCCGCCGCTCGATCCCCCGGGCACCCGATCGAGCGCCACCGGATTGCGCACCGGCCCGAACGCCGAATTTTCATTCGAGGAGCCCATCGCGAACTCGTCGCAATTGGTCTTGCCCAGAATCACCCCGCCCGCCTGTTCCAGGCGCACGATCGCCGTCGCGTCGTACGGCGGAACGTAGTGCGCGAGCATTTTCGAGGCGCACGTCGTACGCACCCCGCGCGTGACGATCACGTCTTTGACCGCGATCGGTACGCCCGCAAGCGCGCCCGGCTCCTCGCCCCGCGCGATTTTTGCGTCCACCGCGCGCGCAGCGGCCAGCGCCCGTTCCGGCGAAAACGTCAGATACGCGTTGGTCTTCGGATTTTCGGCTTCAGCGTAGGCGAGCGCCTGCCGCGCCAGCTCCTCCGCGCTGAACTCCTTCGCACCGAGCCCTGCGCGAATCGAGGCGATCGAATGCGACGCGAGCGGATCCGCGCTCATCGCTCGATCACTTTCGGCACTTTGAAATATCCCGCTCCGGCCGACGGAGCGTTCGCGAGCGCCTCCGCGTTCCCGAGCGGCGGGCGCACCACATCGGCGCGCAGCGTCGCCGTGTCGCTCGCGGCGTCGAACAGCACCTGAGCCATCGGCTCCACGCTTTCCGTATCCAGCTCGTTTAACTTTTCGATGTGGCTCAGAATCCCGTCCAGATCGCGCGCCATGCGGGCGACCTCTTCCGCGCTCAGCGCCAGATTGGCCAATTCCGCCACGCGCTCCACGTCCTGTTCGCTAATTCTCACGCACTGTTCCTGTTTCGCGATTGTCTGTACAGCAGATCAAGCACCGGATCGGCAATCTGGCCGGCCCGCGGTGTAACGGCTCGCTGCATCTGCCGCCGCGCAGGCATCGGCCGGAAATCGATCTCCGTGACGATCGCCTCTCCCAGCACTCCCATCAAATTGCGGATCAGAAAATGGCGCAGCGTATTGAGCTGCCGTTGCCACACCACGTCTTCCACTTCCACGATCAGCGAGCCCCGCACCACGGCCGTCGCGCGCGTGTGCTCGGCGATCTTCTTCCCGGCGGCTACCCGCCATGCGGCAATGGCCCGGGCTTCCGCCTGTGCAGGGTCGCGGGACATCTTGAGCTTGCCAATAAGTTGGCCGGCGCGTTCCATATTTCATGTGCGGGGGAAGTCCGATTCTACCACGCGCGGCTTTCGTTTTTCGCAAAAACCTCCGTCCACGTGAAAGCAATCCGAGCCCGCTCCGGGAAAGCTCCGTCGACGGACCTGCCGTCAAAAATCCCAGTCATCCCGAGCCCGCCGCGGGTAAACTCCGTCGAGGGACCTGCTTTCGCCGCCTCCACTATTCCACCCGTCATTCCGAGCGCCAGTCGAGGGACCTGCTTTCGCCGCCTCCACTATTCCACCCGTCATCCCGAGCGCCAGCCGAGGGACCTGCTGTTTCATGTGGGCAAGCTTCAGCTTGCAGCGCGCTTCAGCGCGCCGCGGCAGCATGGCCTTACACAACATCCGCAGTGCTTCTGACTTTCGCGAACCGTCGTCCCGAGCCCCTGGCGTAAGCCTGGGGCTTCAAACAGAACATCACCATCCAAGCACTAACGCCGCTCCCCCGAGCCCACCGCGGGTAAACTCCGTCGAGGGACTTGCTTTTGCCGCTCCCACTATTCCCCACCAGTCATCCCGGGCGCCAGCCGAGGGACCTGCGTTTGTCGCCCCACTATTCCCCACCCGTCATCCCGAGCGCCAGCCGAGGGACCTGCTGTTTCATGTGGGGCAAGCTTCAGCTTGCAGCGCGCTTCAGCGCGCCACGTCCGCGTGGCCTTACACAACATCCGCAGTGCTTCTGACTTTCGCGAACCGTCGTCCCGAGCCCCTGGCGTAAGCCTGGGGCTTCAAACAGAACATCACCATCCAAGCACTAACGCCGCTCCCCCGAGCCCACCGCGGGTAAACTCCGTCGAGGGACTTGCTTTTGCCGCTCCCACTATTCCCCACCAGTCATCCCGAGCGCCAGCCGAGGGACCTGCTTTTCACTCGTTTTCGAAAAAAGAAAACTAATGGTATACCTGTCACGTGGCGCTCGCCGGTCCGCATCTGATCCTCGCCTCCCAATCCCCGCGCCGCAAAGAACTGCTCGAGCGCGCGGGTTTTGACTTCATCGTGCGCGCGCGCCCGATCGAAGAAACGCGCCGTGCGGGCGAAGCTCCCATCGACTACGCGCGCCGCCTCGCGCGGGAAAAAGCGCACGCCGCTTGGGAACGCCTTGACGACATCGTCCTCGGCGCCGACACCATCGTTGTGGTGGACGATATCGTCCTCGAAAAACCCTCCGGCGAAGACCACGCCCGCGCCATGCTCGAAATGCTGTCCGGACGCGAACACTTCGTCATCACCGGCATCTGTCTGCGCCACGCCTCTGGCGCCATTGTCGATCATGCCATCACCTCCGTGCGCTTCGCAGAAATGACGCGCGCGGAAATCGACGCCTGCGTCGCCAGCGGCGAACCCATGGACAAGGCCGGCGCCTACGCCATCCAGGGACTTGCCTCGAAATTTGTGGAGCGCATCGACGGCTGCTATTTCAACGTCGTCGGACTGCCGGTGTCGCTCGTGTACCGGCACTGGAAATCGCTCACCGGCGGATAACGTCTTGCGGGCAACCGCGCCGTTGCCGGGCCTGCCGAAATATGGTGCAGTGAGAACCTATGAGCGACCTGTCTCGAATCGGCGTAGCGATTGAAAGCGACCTGTTGGCGCAGTTCGATCAGCTCATCTCCCAACGCGGCTACACCAACCGTTCGGAAGCCTTCCGCGACCTCATTCGCAAGGAGCTGGTCGAGGAAACCTGGGCCAATTCGGAAAAGGAAGTCTTCGGCACCGTGACCCTCGCCTACGACCACCACGTCAGGATGCTCACCGAGAAACTCACCGAGCTCCAGCACCACTACCACTCGTCCATCATTTCGAGCCTGCACGTCCATCTCGATCACGACAACTGCCTCGAAGTGATTCTCGTGCGCGGCAAGGCCTCCGTCATTCACAAACTCGCCAGCGCTCTGATCGCTACCAAGGGCGTTAAGCACGGCCGGCTCACCGCAACCGCCTCGGGAAAGGATCTCGGGTAAGCGGTTTCTCGTCGCCGGCGCGTTCGATTCGACCGAGCCGCGACTTCCGAGCCGCGACCGCGAGGGAGCGATGCTTGCGCGTGTCAATCACGCGCGCCGCATCGTAAAATCGCCGTACTTTAAAATCGCGCCGTATTTTAAAATAGAGAAATCTTCCCGCATGTCCGCCGACGCGAGCGCTCTCAAATACCGTGCCTTGACCGAAATCTCCGAAGCGTTTCTCGGCTGCCGCGATCTGGACGCCGTCTTCCGCAGTCTGTGGCAAACCTTGAAACAGTTGATCCGCTTCGACTGGGTCGTGCTCGTGCTCATCAATGAGCAGACCCGCAGCTATCGCATCGAGACCATCGCCGGCGACGTGGTGCGCGGCCCTCTCGCTGGGAGCGAAATGGTCGGGCTCGAAATGCCTCTTCGCGGTTCGCCCTCCGAGCTCGCCTGGGAAACGCAGCAGGCCTTGTACCTTCCCGATATCGAAACCGAAACGCGCTTCCGCCCGGACATCATTGCCCAGATGCGCAGCAATGAAGCGAGAAGCGGCTTCTGGGTCCCTCTGACCACGGCGCGCCATAAACTTGGCAGCATGATTTTCGCTTCGCGCCACACCGATCCTTACAGCGCCGGGGAGCGCGAGTTCCTCCATCACGTGGCCCGCCAGGTGGCCATCGCCGTCGATAACGCCCTGGCCTTCGAAGAGATCAACGAGCTGCGTCAGAAGATCGAGGAAGAGAAAGTCTATCTCGAGGAAGAAATCCGCAGCGAGTTCCGCTTCGACGACATCGTCGGACGCAGCGCCGCCTTGAAGCACGTCCTCCAACAGGTGGAAACCGCCGCGCCCACCGACGCCGCCGTCCTGATCGAAGGAGAAACCGGCACCGGCAAGGAGCTCATCGCGCGCGCCGTTCATCGCCTCAGTCTCCGCGCCCACTCCACCTTCGTGAAGCTGAACTGCTCGGCCGTCCCCGCGGGCCTCGTTGAAAGCGAAATGTTCGGCCACGAAAAAGGCGCCTTCACCGGAGCTGTCAGCCAGCGCCTGGGCCGCGTCGAACTCGCGCAGCGCGGGACGCTTTTCCTCGATGAAGTCGCTGATTTGCCGCTCGAGCTCCAGCCCAAACTGCTCAGCGTTCTCCAGGACAAGCAATTCGAACGAGTCGGCGGCGCGCGCACGATCACCGCGGATTTCCGGCTCGTCGCCGCCACCAATCGCGATCTGCGGGCCATGGTGCAACGCCAGGAGTTTCGTTCCGACCTGTTTTATCGCTTGAACGTTTTTCCCATCACGGTTCCCCCTCTTCGCGAACGCCGCCAGGACATTCCTCCTCTGGTGCGCTTCTTCGTGCAGGATTTCGCCGCGCGCATGCGCAAGCAAATCGACGCCATCCCCGCCGATACCATGCAATCGCTCGTGAATTATTCCTGGCCGGGCAATGTCCGCGAACTCCGCAACGTCGTCGAGCGCTCCGTCATCGTCACGGACGGCAAACGCCTCACCATTCCTCACGACGCCCTCTACTCGCTCGAGTCGCGCAACCTCGCGGGCGTAGTTCCCATGGCGGACGCGGAAAAACGCCATATTCTCGAGGCGCTCCACGCCGCGAAATGGGTGGTCGGCGGACCGCAAGGTGCCGCGAATTTGCTCGGTTTGAAGCGCAGCACCCTCCAATCCCGCATGGAAAAGCTGGGAATCCGCCGCGATAGCCGATATGTCGGCTAGTGCCGATATATCGTCTCGTTGCAAGATACAACTATTTGATAATACAATAGTTATTCCTTCAATAAAGCTTGGTGCTTTTGACGCGATTTCTCATCTTAGGTAGGAGGCAATCACTTTAAAGTATGTATCGAACCCTCCGTACGTCGAGCGTTCTTATCGCGTGCCTGGCGTCCGGCTTTCTGGCACTGGTGGATAACGCCCTCGCCCAGACGCCCGGCGTCCAAACTTCCGCCTCTGCCCCTGCGCCGCTCCCCCTTTCGCTTGACGACGCGATTCAGAGAGGGTTGAAAAACAACCTGAGCGTTCTGGAGCGTGTATCATCGGACCGCCAGGTGCGCGCCGACCGCATCCGCGCCTTGAGCGGTCTGCTCCCGGAGGCGAGCGGCTACCTTGCCGAAAACGTGCAGAAAAATAATATCGCCGTGTTCGGCTTCCGCTTTCCGGGCATCCCCCAGATCATCGGTCCGTTCGGATACTCCGACGTGCGCGCGCAGGCTGACGTGAATCTGTTCGATCAGAAGGCGCGCAAAAACTGGCAGGCCGCGGCGAAAAATCTGCAGGCCTCCGAGCTCAGCTTGCAGGACGCCCGGGATCTGGTCGTGCAGGCCGTGGCCGACGCCTATCTGACGATTATTGCGGATGCCGCGAGCGTCGAATCCACGCGCGCCCAGGTGGCCACCGCGCAGGCTCTCTACGAACGCGCGCGCGATCAGCACGCGGCCGGCGTCACTCCGGCGATCGATGAGCTGCGCGCGGAGGTGGAACTGAAATCGCGCCAGCAGCAGCTGCTGGCCGTTCAGAACCGGCTCGCCAAGGACAAGCTGTCTCTCGAACAGGCCATCGGATTGCCCGGTTCGCAGGCCATCGAGCTGACCGATACCGCGCCCTTTTCGCCGCTTGCGAATCTGACGCCCGAAGAGTTGAACGAGCGCGCGCGGGGCTCGCGGGCCGATTATCAGAGCTTGAAAATCCAGCTCGAATCCGCGCGGCTCTCGCGCGAAGCCGCGCTTGGCGCTCGCTATCCGGTGCTTGCCTTGAGCGGCAACTTCGGCTACGACGGCGTTGCCCCGGCGCAGGCGCGCGAGACCTGGCAGTTCGCGGGGCAAGTCAAGGTGAACGTCTTCGACGGCGGCCGCATCAAAGCGGACGTCCTGCAATCGGACGCCGTTATCCAGCAGCGCAAGGACGAGATGGCGGATCTTGAGCGCCGCATCGATACCGATATCCGCTCCGCGCTGCTCGATCTGCAGTCGGCCGCCGACCAGGTATCGGTCGCCCAGAGCAACCGGCAACTCGCCGATCAGACGCTGGTGCAGGCGCGCGACCGTTTTGCCGCGGGCATCACCGACAACATTGAAGTGGTGCAGGCGCAGGACGCGCTCGCCGGCTCCGAGGATAATCTGATCGCCGCGCTCTACGCACACAACCTCGCGAAGGTCGCGCTCGCGCGCTCCATCGGAATGACCGAAATGAATTTGAAGCAGTTTATCGGAGGCAAATAACGTGGCCGAACCCAACGTCACCGGAAAAACCCAAGGCAACGCCGGCAAAAAGATCATCGCCGCCGTCGTCGTGGTCCTGCTCGCCGCCGGAGGCTACTACTATTGGACCGAGCTCCAGAAGGTGGAATCCACCGACGACGCGCAGATCGACGGGCACATTGTCGCCATCAGCCCGCGCGTGTCCGGGCACGTGCTTGAGGTCCTGGTGGAAGACGAACAGGTCGTGAAAAAAGGGGATGTGCTGGTGCGGCTCGATCCGAAGGATTTTGAAGTCGCGGTTGCCAAGGCGCGCGCCGACCTGCAGGATGCGTCCGCGTCGCTCGAGACCTCCCGCACGGATGTTCCGCTCACCACCATGACGACGAGCAGTACGCTCAGCGGAGCGAAATCGGCCCGTCAGGACGCAGCCGCGGCCGTTGCGTATGCGCAGCGCCAGTTGGCCGTCGCGCAGGCCAAGCTCGTCTCCGCGCAGGCCAACGTCAAAGTGGCCGAAGCGAACTCGCTCCGTAATGAGCAGGACGTGAACCGGTACAAGTCGCTGGTCGCGAAGGATGAAATTTCGCGGCAGCAATACGATCAGGCCGAGACTACGCTGGCCGCTTCGCGCGCGACGATCGATGCGCAAAAAGCCGGCGTCGTCGAAGCGCAGCAGAGCGTGCAGGCCGCCGAAGTGGCGGTGCAGCAGGCGCAGGCCAAGCTCGCCCAGGCCGATGCGAACGTGGAAGCCGCCATGACCGGACCCGAACAGATCTCCATGACCCGTTCGCGCGTGCAGACGGCCGAGGCCAAAGTGGAGCAGCAAAGGGCCGCGCTCGAACAAGCCGAGCTGAATCTTTCCTACGCCACCGTGACCGCGCCCGCCGATGGCGTCATCGGCCGGTCCGGCGTGAATCCGGGCCAGAACGTGGAGGCCGGACAGCAGATGATGTCGCTGATTCCCCTGGATGATCTGTGGGTGACCGCGAACTTCAAGGAGAACCAGCTTCGTAATTTGAAGTACGGGCAGAAGGTGACGATCAAGGTGGACGCCAACGGCCGCGAATATAAAGGACACGTGGAGAACGTCGCGGGCGCGAGCGGCGCGCGCATGAGTTTGCTGCCGCCTGAAAACGCGACGGGAAATTACGTGAAAGTGGTGCAGCGCATCCCCGTGCGGATCGCACTCGACGCGGGCCAGAATCAGGATCATGATCTGCGCCCGGGCATGTCGGTCACGCCTGAGGTGGCCATCCGGTAGCGCCTGGAGAAAGGCCGCGCACGGCGTGAGTTCGACGAGTTGAAGTGAACGAGATGAACGCAACGATATGAGTACGACGATATGAGTACGACCCTGGAAACGCCCGGCGGATCGTCCAGTCCCGCCGCGCCCGCGGCTCCGGCCGCGCCGTGGAAACCGTCGCACAATCCGTGGACCATCGCCATGGTCGTCACCATGGCTACGTTCATGGAGGTGCTGGACACCAGCATTGCCAACGTAGCGCTGCCGCACATCGCCGGAAATCTGTCGATCAGCGAGGATGAAGCGACCTGGGTCCTGACGTCTTATCTGGTGGCGAACGCCATCATTCTGCCGATCAGCGCGTGGCTCTCCACCAAGTTCGGCCGCAAGCGCTTTTACATGACCTGCGTGACCATCTTCGGCGTCAGTTCGCTGATGTGCGGTCTCGCACCCAATCTGCCGGTTCTGGTTTTGTTCCGCGTGCTGCAGGGGTTGGGAGGCGGGGGACTCGCTCCCACCGAACAGGCGATTCTTGCCGATACGTTCGCTCCCGAAAAACGAGGGCAGGCGTTTTCCGTTTATGGCATGGCGGTGATCGCGGCGCCGGTGATCGGGCCGACGCTCGGCGGCTACATTACCGATAACTACAATTGGCGCTGGCTGTTTTTGATCAACGTGCCGGTGGCGCTGTTGTCGCTGTTCCTCAGCGCGCGGGTGCTGGAAGATCCGCCGTTTCTCGCCGACCTGCGCAAGAAGATTCTCAAGGTGGATTACGTCGGGCTCGCACTGCTCGCGATCGGCATCGGCGCGCTGCAGGTGACGCTCGACAAAGGCGAGCGCGAGGACTGGTTCGGGTCGCCCTTCATCGTGACCTTCGCGATCATCGCCGCGGTGTGTCTGGTGGTTGCGATTATTTGGGAATACTATCAGGCCAATCCCGTGCTCGATATCCGGCTGTTTAAGGCGCGTAATTTTTCGGTGGCCTGCCTGATGATGTTCATGCTGGGCGCGGGATTGTACGGCGCCACGGTGCTGATTCCGCAATTCCTGCAGACTCTCATGGGCTACACGGCGCTGCAGGCCGGACTGGTGCTCTCACCCGGAAGCGTGCTGATCATCATCACCATGCCGCTTGTCGGGCGCATGGTTTCGCGCGTGGACGCCCGCTGGATGATCGCCTTCGGGTTCGCCGCGACCTCCATTTCGCTCTTTCACATGACCACGCTCAACCTGGACGTGGATTTTTATACGCCCATGTTGATGCGCATTTATCAGTGCGTGGGCCTGGGATTCCTGTGGGTTCCGATTTCGACGCTGTGCTACGAAGGCGTTCCTCCGGAGAAGAACAACAACGTTTCGGGCATGACCAACCTCGCGCGCAATCTGGGCGGAAGTCTGGGCATCGCGTCCATCTCCATCATTCTTTCGCGGCGCTCGCAGTTTCATCAGCAGGTGCTCGTGTCGAACCTCACGGGCTCCAGTTCCATTCTCCGGGACCGCGTGGCGGCCATGACGCACAACTTCGTGTCGCTCGGCATCGACCGGGCGCAGGCCATGCAGCGCGCCTACGGCATGATTTACGCCGACGTGCAGAGGCAGGCTGCGATGCTCGGCTACATCGACGCGATCTTCGTATTCGCCTGCGTGCTGGCGCTGATGACGCCCGCGGCGTTCCTGATGAAGAAAGTCACCGGCCGGGCCCCCCGGCGCGGAGGACACTAAGCGGCAGTTGTGAGTACGGAGAGCCTGCTTGGCCGGCTTCGTCGCACGAAGGGTCCTATCCGACCTTGCCGAGCTTGACCGCTCCCTTTGGTCGCGGCTCGGGTCGGCATCGTTCGTACCAAATGGGCGGCCTTCAGAACGGCGATCGTCAATCGGAACGGCGACCGTCAATTCGAGCCCGGCCAGACGGAGCCGCCAATGAGACCAATTCGCGATCAAACGGGGCCGAGCCCACCCGAGCCGCGCCCGAAGGAAGCGGTCGAATCCGCAACGGCTGCCGAATCACGCAGCCTCGCCGTTTATAATCGACACAGCGATGACGCCAGAGCCCGAAAGGAGGCAAGAACCTAACACAGAGCGCGAGACGTCGCGTCTTGAAGCTTTCAGCGACGGCGTGTTTGCGATCGCCATCACCCTTCTGGTCCTCGAAATCAAGGTCCCGCATTTAGAGGGAGCGCCCGCTTCGGCCGCGCTCGCCGGCGCGCTTCTGCGGGAATGGCCCGCGTATCTCGCGCTGGTGACCAGCTTCTTCACCGTGCTGATCATGTGGGTGCATCATCACCTTATGTTCCGCCTGGTGCAACGCGCCGATGTCCGGCTGCTGTTTATCAACGGACTGCTTCTGTTGTTCGTCAGCGTGGTTCCGTTTCCGACCGCGGTGGTGGCCGAGTATCTGGGCACGCCGGCCGCGCCCGCGGCGTGTACCGTCTACGCCGGTTTCTTTGTGGGCATCAGCGTGTGCTTTCAGCTTCTGCGAAAGTCCGCGGTTCGTCCCGCGGTGCTCTCGCCGGACGCTCCTCCGGCCACGGTGCGGAGGCTGAGCCGGGGCTACTGGGTGGGTCCGCCGCTGTACCTGACTGCCACGATCGTCGCTCCGTTTTATCCGCTGGCGGCCATCGGAATCTGCACGGCGCTGTGGATCTTCTGGGCCGCGATGACGCGGGAGTGCTAAGGATTTGAAGGATCGGATTTGAAACTTTCCAGCACGTTGGTCACGTTGCTGGCCTGCACGTGGCTGCCGGGTTATTCGCGAAGTTCCGCTTCGGCTTTCCCAGATCGGCAATCGGTGAACTTTACGCGGAAAGAAACGTATCCACGTCGATCGCGGCCTGCTTTAGGATTGCTCGTAACGTGCCCTCGGGCATATCGCCGGAATGATTCGGAACTGTTGTATAGCGTTTCGAACTCTGGTTGAACCAGATTTCGTGGCTCCCTGCGGCTTGCCGGTCGAACTCGAACCCGTTAGCTTTTAGCTTCCGCACGATCTCTCGATAGCGGAATCCCGCAAGGCGGCCCATCTAGGCGGCAACTACGATGGTGAAGTCCCGATGCTCCGCCGTGGTTCGTAACACAGGCATGCCGTCGCGTTCGCGGCGGGCCTCGATCAATTTTCGAGCCACGTCACGGGCGATTTCTAGAGCCTCCGCGACGGTGCGGCCCTGGGCCACGAGTCCCGGCAACTCTTCAGAGGTGGCAAGATAGACACCCTCCGGCAATTCTTCAACGTGAATTTGAATCGCGAGTTCCATTCTTCATTCCATACCTTACTCATTCCTTGATCCGGAGCGAAAGTTGAGGGATCCGCTTGCGATGCGGATTGAAAACCAACAGCAGATCCCTCGACTTCGCTCGGGATGACAAGGTTATTTCGCGACGGGCTGCAGGGCGCGGCTGGAAATGATGTGATCGATCAGACCGTACTGCACGGCCTGGGACGGCTCCATGATGTAGTCGCGGTCCACGTCGCGGGAGATGCGCTCCACATCCTGGCCGGTGGCGTCGGCGAGGATCTGGTTCAGGGTTTCGCGCATGCGCAGGATCTCGCGCGCGTAAATATCGATATCGGTGGCCTGTCCGGCGAGGCCGCTCATGGAGGGCTGGTGGATCAGAATGCGCGAGTGCGGGAGGCTATAGCGCTTGCCTTTGTTCCCGCACGCGAGCAGGACGGCGGCCATGGACGCGGCCTGCCCCACGCAGTAAGTGACGATGTTGGGCTCGACCAGGCGCATGGTGTCGAGAATCGCGAGGCCCGCGGTAATGGAACCGCCGGGCGAATTGATGTACAGCGAGATGTCCTTTTCAGGGTCCTCGGCGGCCAGGAACAGCATCTGGGCGATGACGAGGTTCGCCACGTTGTCATCGATCGGCGTGCCCAAAAAAATAATATTTTCTTTCAACAGGCGCGAATAAATGTCGAAGGCGCGTTCGCCGCGCGACGTCTGTTCGACCACCATCGGCACCAGCACGGAATTCTGCATCGCTTGCTCTCCTTAGATCCGGGTGCTCCCCGGCAACCACTAACAACCCTGACTTCAGCCGCGTCCCGCTGACTTTGGCGCTCTTCGCCGGCGCGATCGGGCGAGCAGACTGCGCTTCTCGCCGAGGGCTTTCGCCAGATCGGCGATGGAAGTCCCTCCCAAGTAATCCATGATACGCGACCGCAGGGCCATCCATCCATCGTGCATTCCGCAGGCGACTTTCTCGCTGCATTCGGAGGCGCCCCCGAGACAGCGATCGAAGCGCCCCGCGCCATCGATGGCCTCGACGATGCGGAGCATGGAAATCTCCTCGGGCGGAAGATTCAGGCGGAACCCGCCGTGGGGGCCCTTGGTGGATTTCAGCAGGCCGAGGCGGCCGAGATCCTGGAGGAGCTTGGCGAGAAATTGCGCGGGGATGCCGGTATCGGCGGCCACGTCCTTGACCAGCGCGAATTCGCCGGGAGCGAGCCCGGCAAGCGGAATCAGGGCGCGGATGGCATATTCGGCGGAGCGGGAATAGATCATGCGGCACGCGGAACCGGTCGCTGCGCGACGTCCGCGGGAAAAATATAAGTTTATCCGAAACGAAGTTTCTGCGAAGCTTGTTTGAGAATGCCGGATCGCACACCGACGCCCGCGCCCGATACGATCGAACTGCGCGGGTCTTCCAACCGCCTGTTCGTGATCCTGTTCGTCGCGGTGATTATAGGGATCACGGCGGCCGTGATGGTGTACGTATGGCGCGGCAGAATCGCGGCGCAGCCCGGGATGCTGTACGTGCCCGAAGGTACATTTCTGGCGGGTCCGAATAAGAAGTCCACGCAGTTGAATGCGTTTTTCATCGACGCGACGGAGGTGACGAATGCGGAGTTCGCGGAGTTCTGCCGCGAGACCTCGGCAAGCGCGGCGGCCTGCGGCGAGTCCGCGAGCGATCTGCCGGTGGTGAACGTCACGGTGGCCGAAGCGCGCGCGTTCGCACGATGGAAAGGCAAGCGCCTGCCGACCGCGCTCGAATGGGAGAAAATCGCGCGCGGCGTCGACGGGAACCGGTATCCGTGGGGCAACGACGAGGATCCGACGAAGGCGAACGTGGCGGATAATCCGAAGCTCGCGGCGCACGCGCGTATGCCCGTGAAATCATTTGCGGCGCTGCCCGCGTATCAGATGGCGGGAAACGTATGGGAGATGGTGGAGGGAGAAATTTCTCCGGACGCGCAGGCTTCCGCGCGATTCGCGAAGCTTCTCAGCCCGCCGCCGGGGGCCGCGGAGAAGTGGATCGAAATTCGAGGGGGATCGTTCCAGACTCCACTTTCCTCGGCCGTGGCGTACCGGGGAATGCCGATTCCCGAGCGCTATTCCGCCGCGGATATCGGTTTCCGCTGCGCCAAGACTCCGTGAGCGCGAGGTTTCTCAAGTCATGACGCCTTCCTGGAATCCGCGCGAATATCAAGACCGCCACGCGTACGTGTTCAAATTCGGCGAAGATCTGCTGGGCCTGCTCGCGGCGCAGCCGGGCGAGCGCATTCTCGATTTAGGCTGCGGCACCGGGCAGCTTTCGGCGGCGATCGCCGAAGCCGGCGCGCGGGTCACGGGACTCGATCTGTCGCGCGAAATGCTGGAGGAGGCACGCGCGCATTATCCGCATATCGAGTTTGTGGAAGGGAACGCCGCGGACTTCACGCTCGCCGAGCCGGTCGACGCGATTTTTTCGAACGCGGCGCTGCATTGGGTAAAGAATGCCGAGGGCGTGGCGGCGAGCGTCGAGCGCGCGCTCCGGCCGAACGGGCGTTTCGTCGCGGAGCTGGGCGGGCGCGGCAACATTCGAACGATCCTCGCGGCGTTCCGCGCGGAGATCGGGGACGAGGCGAAGTTTCCGTGGTTCTATCCGTCGATCGGCGAATATGCGTCGATTCTCGAAAGGCATGGCATGGAGGTCCGGCAGGCGTGGTTGTTCGACCGGCCGACGCGCGTCGAAGCGGAAGACGGGATGGAGCATTGGCTGGGGGTTTTTACGCGCGGCGTGGTGGCGGGGATGGATGCTGCGCGGGCGAACGCGGTTTTCAAAGCCGTGGCGGAGCGGCTGCGAGACCGTTTTTATGCGGATGGCGCGTGGACGCTGGACTATCGGCGGCTGCGGATCGTCGCGGTGAAGACCGGGTAGGGCTGCTGCGTAGCATGCCGCTGACGGTGCCTGTTCCTAGAGACACTTCTCGCTAGAAACACTTCTCCCTTAGGCGTGAGCGGTCGCGGCTCTGTCGCGTGATTGGTTTCGCCCCCTTGCGGTCGCGGCTCGGTTGTGTGATTACTTTCGCTCCCTTGCGGTCGCGGCTCGGTTGCTGCCGCGGCTTGGTATTTGAAAGCGCGCTTTCTCCGGTTATTAACCCGCACGGTAGGCGAGCTGCCGTTTTGTTACGCGACAGGCGCAGCCGTTTGTTTTCCCGCAACGGCGTGGGTTCACTTTGACGCTCATGACTGTCGGTACACTGTAACGCTCGGTACGTCTCGGCTCATCGCACGCAGGGCACAAGGCGATCTGTTTGACGCTGAACGCGACGGAGACTCGAGTACTCGTGCGCGTTTCGTGGCCCGGTTTCCGATGGCAGAACCCGGAACTCTTGCTTACGGTATATGCCCGGCGATACCGGAAGGGCTCGGAACGGAAGAGGCAGGTTGTTGCAGGGGGGTGGGATATCGTTCTTTCGGATGGTGGGACAGGCACTTGTGAGACCACCCGACATCAGGGGAAACTTTTCGAGATTTTTTCACTTCGTGCCATCTTCTTTCGGTTCATACGATCTTTCCCCTTTTCGATTCGGACATTTGTTCTGCACGATCTATCACTTGCGCTTTGGTATTTGTATTGCGCAGGGATTCCGACCGTAACTGAAATATTCCGCCCGGCGGAACCTTAAAGGGAGGTCCTGAATGCGCCGTTTTCTTCTAAGCTTTGCTCTTGTGCTCGCGCCTGCCGGTTTGGCCTTTGCGGATACTGTCACGATTGGAGCTGGGGACGTCGACGGCAATGTGTATCCCTTTAACGACTCCAGCTACGCTGGCGAATACCAGCAGGTCTACAGTGCTTCCCAGTTTTCAGGACCTGAAGAAATCACCGCGATTACGTTCTTTCCGTATGTGGGCACTCCCTCGACAACTATCAGCGGCGATTACACGATTGACCTTTCCACAACCAGCGCCGGTGTCGGCACCCTCAGCGGCACCTACGCCAATAACATCGGCGCGAACAACGCCCAGTTTTTCAGCGGCGCGGTGAGCGACGTTTTGACTTTCACGGGAGGACCGTTTCTGTACGACCCGTCCCAGGGGAACCTGCTCCTCGACGTGTCCGTAGTTACGGCTAACTCGTTTACCGGCAATTCTCTCGCCGCGGGTTGCTCCGCGGTTACGGAGCGCGTCTTTAATGTCGGCGGGAATGGCGCAGCCGTCGCCGATTACAACGTCGATTGCTCCGGGACGGCGTACGGCTTGGAGACCGAGTTTACGATGACGCCGGCCGGCACCACGGTTCCCGAACCGCACTCGCTGCTTTTGCTGTTGACGGCGATCGCGGCCGTGGGCCTGGCGGCGGGAAAGAAACGCCTGGGGCGAAGGGCTGCTCCGATTGAATCGTAGGCGCTGATATTGGCGTTCGTCTCCGATGCTACGTGGCGCGCTGAAGCGCGCCGCAAGCTGAAGCTTGCCCCACAAGAAACAGCAGGTCCCTCGACTTGTCGCTCGGGATGACGGGGATTTTTAGCAGCAGGTCCCTCGACGGAGTTCACCCGTCCCTTCGGGATGACGCTGGGGGAAAGTCAGAAGTACTGCGGATGGTGTGTAAGGCCACGCTAACGTGGCGCGCTGAAGCGCGCCGCAAGCTGAAGCTTGCCCCACAAGAAACAGCAGGTCCCTCGACTTGTCGCTCGGGATGACGGGGATTTTTAGCAGCAGGTCCCTCGACGGAGTTCACTCGTCCCTTCGGGATGACGCTGGGGGAAAGTCAGAAGTGCTGCGCATGGTGTGTAAGGCCACGTTAACGTGGCGCGCTGAAGCGCGCCGCAAGCTGAAGCTTGCCCCACAAGAAACAGCAGGTCCCTCGACTTGTCGCTCGGGATGACGGGGATTTTTAGCAGCAGGTCCCTCGACGGAGTTCACTCGTCCCTTCGGGATGACGCTGGGGGAAAGTCAGAAGTGCTGCGCATGGTGTGTAAGGCCACGTTAACGTGGCGCGCTGAAGCGCGCCGCGAGCTGAAGCTTGCCCCACAAGAAACAGCAGGTCCCTCGACTTGTCGCTCGGGATGACTGGGATTTTTAACAGCAGGTCCGTGGGCTTGTCGCTCGGGATGACTGGGATTTTTAACAGCAGGTCCGTCGGCTTGTCGCTCGGGATGACACTGAGATTTCTAACGGCAGGTTCCTCGACGGAATCTAGCGCGCGAACGGCAGGCCGCCAGGCGGTAGAATCCATCATAGTGAAGCGCGCGGTGTCCCTCTTTGTGATTGCGGCCACGACGCTGGGAAGCGTGTTGATCGCCCAGGAGACGAGCGCTCCTCCGAAGATGATGAGGGCCGATGCGAGGCCCGCGTTTGAGGTCGCCACGATCAAACCGAGCCGGTCCGGCGAACTGGGCGGGACCTTACGGGTCAGCCCGGGCGGCGTGGTCAACCTGACGAACTTCCCGATGATGGTTCTGATCCAGTTTGCTTCGAACGTCCCTCGCCGGCAGATTTCCGGCGGGCCATCGTGGCTCGAAAGCGAACGATTCGACGTCGCTGGAAAACCCGATCTGGAAGGCACTCCCAGCGTGGATCAAGTGAGGGCAATGTTGGGAAAGCTGCTCGAGGACCGGCTGAAGCTCTCCCTCCGTCACGAAAAACGGGAGCTCCCGGCGTACACGCTGACCGTGGCGAAAGGCGGGCCGAAGCTCACCGAGAGCACCGCGGATTCGAACGGGCTCCCTACGTTTTTGGGCGCCGGCGGGCGGGCAGGAAGGAACGTCAAGAATGCAACGATGGCGGAATTCGCGAGCGATCTGCAGGGGAGAGTACCGGATCGGCCGGTGATGGATCGGACAGGTTTGGGTTCGAAGAGGTACGACTTTATTTTGAAGTGGAGTCCGGACGCGCCCGCGACGAACGGAGCCGCGGGCACCGCGCCTGACGATCCCGATGCGCCCCCGGATCTTTTCGCTGCGATTCAGGAGCAACTGGGGCTGAAGCTGGAATCGACGAAAGCACAGGTGGACGTGATCGTGATCGATCACGTGGAAAAGCCGGGCGAGAATTAGCCGGCAGACTGTTTAGCAAACTACGAGGGCCGGCGGTCTATAGCCGGTTCCGGGCGGCCCTGATACGCTTAAGGCATGGCAATGTCCGAGTTGTTTTTTTCGGAACGATTCAATATTACGGAGAACGATCTGGAGTCGTATCTCAGCGAAGCTCTGAGCGCGGGCGGCGACTATGCCGATCTGTATTTCGAGTACCTGGCAACGAGCTCGATCGGGATCGACGAAGGGATCATCAAGAGCGCTACCGAAGGGGTCACGCTGGGTGTGGGCGTGCGGGTGCTTTCGGGAGAGCGCACGGGCTATGCCTATAGCGACGAGCTCAGCCCCGAGAAGATCCGCAAAGCCGCGCGCGTGGCGGCGATGATCGCGAAGGGACCGGCGACGGTGGTGCGCTCGGGATTCGAGACCTCGCAAAAACACAATTTATACGCGATGATTCACGCTCCGCACGAGATGGGCCTGGAGGAGCGGGCGGAGCTGGTGCGCCGCGCCGATCATGCAGCGCGGGCCTACGATCCACGCGTGTTTCAGGTGCAGGCGACCTACGCCGACAGCCTCCGTTACGTGATGGTCGCAACGAGCGACGGGCGCCTGAGCTACGATCGGCAGCCCATGGCGCGGATGAGTATTTTCGCTCTGGCGCGGGAAAAGGACGGCGCGCCGCAGCACGGCTACGCGGGAGGGGGCGGACGCGTGACGCTGGATTTTTTTCTGACTGAGAAAACGCCCGAGGAATTCGCCAAAGAAGCCGCGCGGCAAGCCATCGTGCAACTGGGCGCGGCGGAGGCTCCGGCGGGGGAAACGACGGTGGTGCTGGGGTCGGGATGGCCGGGCATCCTGCTGCATGAAGCGGTGGGACATGGGCTGGAGGCCGATTTCAACCGCAAGGGAACTTCGGCGTTCAGCGGGCGCATTGGGGAAAAAGTGGCGAGCGAGCTGTGCACGGTGATCGACGACGGGACGATCAGCAGCCGGCGCGGATCGTTGAACGTGGACGATGAAGGCGCGCCCACGCAAAAGAACGTCCTGATCGAGAAGGGCATCCTGCGCGGGTATCTGCAGGACAAGCTTTCGAGCCGTTTGATGGGCGAGCGGCCGACGGGCAACGGGCGGCGGGAAAGCTACCAGCACATCCCCATGCCGCGCATGACGAATACGTTCATGCTGGCGGGCGAGAGCGATCCGGAGGAAATCGTGCGGTCCGTGGAGAAGGGAATTTACTGCACGACGTTTTCAGGGGGGCAGGTGGACATCACGAGCGGCAACTTCGTGTTCTCGGCGACGGAAAGTTACCTGATCGAAAACGGCAAGCTTACGCGTCCGCTGCGGGGCGCGTCGCTGATCGGCAACGGGCCGGAGGCGCTGAAGTACGTGAGCATGGTGGGCAACGATCTGAAGCTCGACGAAGGCATCGGGGTATGCGGCAAGGAAGGGCAGAGCGTGCCGGTGGGCGTGGGCATTCCGACGGTGCGGATCGATCGCATGACGGTGGGAGGGACGGCCGCATGAGCGCGACGCTTGCGGGCGGGGCCGCGGCGGTGCGGGACCTGGAACAAGTGGCGGCGGATGCGGTCGACGCGGCGTTGCGGCTGGGCGCGACGGATGCGGAGTTCACGCTTTCCGAAGGCGAGGAGTTCAGCGTCAGCGTGCGCATGCGCGAAGTGGAGAGCGTAAAAGAGGCGGGCTCGCGCGGGGCGGGCGTGCGCGTGCTGGTGGGCCAGCGCACGGGGTCCTCCTACACGTCCGATCTGAGCCCGGGCGGCATCGCGTCGATGGTGGCGGCGGCGCTGTCGCTCGCGAAGATTACGAGCGAGGATCCGCACGCGGGACTCCCGGAGCGCGCGGCGCTGGGGAAACTGGCGGGCGATCTCCGCATGTACGATCCGGCGATCGAGCAGCTGGAAACGCCGGCGAAGATCGAACTGGCAAAGCGCGCCGAGCGAGCGGCGCTCGATTTCGATCCGCGGATTCAGAATTCGGAAGGCGCGGGATTTTCGACCTCCCACTCGCGAAGGGTGTTCGCGAACTCGCGCGGATTCGTGGGCAGCTATCGGACGACGAGCTGCGGGCTTTCGGTTTCTCCGATCGCGAAGCAGGACGCGTCGATGGAGCGCGATTACTGGTACACGGCGGCGCGCTCGCTTGCGGAGCTCGAGAGCCCCGAGCTTGTGGGACGCACTGCGGCGGAGCGCGCGATCCGGCGGTTGCATCCACGCAAGGTGCCGACGCAGAAGGTCCCGATTTTATTCGAGCCTAGGACGGCGCGTTCGCTGCTCGGGGATATTTTCGACGCGGTGAACGGATCGTCGATCTACCGGCACGCGTCTTTTCTTGCGGGGAAGCTGGGGGAAAAGATCGCGGCCGAGACGGTGACGATCGTAGACGACGCCACGATTCCGGGTTTATTCGGGACGTGTCCGTTCGACGACGAAGGCGTGGCATCGCGACGCACGATGGTGATCGAAAAAGGCGTCCTCTCCAATTACCTGCTGAATACTTACACGGCGCGCAAACTGGGCCTGCATACGACCGGCAACGCATCGCGCGGGATCACGGGAAACGCGGGCGTGGGTCCGGGAAATTTTTTCCTGGAAGCGGGGACGTCGGGAGCCGGGGAGATCCTTGCCGGGATCGAGAGCGGTCTCTACGTTACGGAGCTGATCGGCGGCGGCGGGAACACGGTGACGGGCGATTACTCGTCGGGCGCGGCGGGAATGTGGATCGAGAACGGGAAATTGGCGTATCCTGTTTCGGAGATCACGATCGCAGGAAACCTGCAGCAGATGCTGCTGGATATTGCGGAGATCGGGGCGGACCTGGAATTTCGCGGGTCGATCGCCGCGCCCACGATTCTGATCCGGGAGATGATGATTAGTGGCCAGTGACAGGGTGGCCGTCCAAAACCGCGCGGGGCAAGCGACTTCGCCGCTCCTGTACCCGGCCGTGGCGATCGCGCTGCTGGGCGGGGCGGTCTATGGGTATCTGCAATGGTCACCGCGCAGCACGGGCCAGGATCTGGCGCTGACGCCCGAAGCGAAGGCCTACGCGCGAAGCCTGAAGCTCGACGACGTGACGATGACGGCGACGGGCAGCTACATCGGACAGACGGTGGTGGAGATCGAGGGGACGATCGCGAACGCGGGTGTGCGTCCGCTCGATACGGTGGAGATTTACTGCATTTTTCACGACGCTTACGGCCAGCTGGTTTTGCGCAAGCGCCTGCCGATCGTCAGCCCGCGCATGGGCGGGTTGAAACCGGGAGAGACAAAATCCTTCCGGCTGCCTTTTGACGAATTGCCCGAAAGCTGGAACCAGGCGATGCCGCAACTGGTGATCGCGGGCGTCAAGTTTTCCTGATTCGCAAATCCGAGACGAATTCCGCGGAGCCGCATGCTTCGATTATTGCTGGTGGACGACGATCGCCACGGCCTGGAGATCCGCCGTTTAATTTTCGAGCGGGCGGGCTACCAGGTGGTGGCGGAGGGGAGCTGCGAGGGTGCGCGGAGGGCTTTCGCGGAGAATGCGCCGGAGATTATCGTGCTGGATCTGCGCATGCCCCACGTGGAAGACGGCCTGGCGCTGATTCGCGAGTTCCGGGCGCGGGGGCCGGAGATTCGCATGATTGTGCTCGCGGGGCTCGCGACGGATCTGCATGGGCGTCCGGAAGAAAAGCTGGTGGACGCGGTGCTCGGGAAGCCGCTGCGCTCCGCGAGTCTGGTGAAGGCGCTGGCGAAGGCGAGCGGGGCTGGGGAGTAACGGGTCGTTCGAATACGGCTCGGCCGCGCGTGACATTTAGAGGGTCTCGCTTAGAGGGTCACTTTTACAGGGTCTTCAGGATTTGCGCGAAGGAGCCCGTGCGGAGCTGCTCGTGCGTGAGGCCGGTGAGCGCGGGCACGTCGCTTTCCGGAATCGCTCCGCAGCTTACGGCGCGCAGAAAATAATTGAGCAGGCCCTGGCCGGTGGCGGCGTCGTCGAAAACATCGCCGACACGGGTCGCTTGCGCGGCGGATGCGATGAAGTTCTTCAGGCGCTCGGAAGCCGAGGCGAGGCCTTCGAGGAAGAACGAATAGAGAGCCGCGTAGCGCGCGGGGAGCTGCGCGGGATGCAGATCCCAGCCGAGAAAAAATCCGTGGTGCAACGCGTGGCGGACATGGCGCACGTGCAGCGTCCAGGCACGCTGCACGATTTCGCGATTTTCGATTTTTTGCGCGGCCGAGACGTCGGCGCCGCGATGGCGCGGAATCGGCAGAATCGTGGTGGGACCGTCGGCGAGGCGCACGCCGGTTCCGGCAAATGAAACTTGCATGATGGAGCGGGCGAACTCGCAGGCCGGGTGCAGAAGATTCTGCTGGGTGGAGGAGATGCCGAGGCTGGAGGTGTAATCGTAGGGGCCGAGCGAGGCGGCCACGATGCGCCCGCCGCCCGCGTCGATCAGGCGGTCGAGGTGAAAAAGAATCTGCGGCGTCTCGACCATGATTTCGATTCCGATCGAAGGGTGCGGGGCGAGCGCGAAAGCCATTGCGCGGACCTGTGCGGGGACCGTGATTTTCGGAAGAGTCACGACGAAGCGCGGGGGCAGGAGCCCGCCGGTGCGCTCGAGAAACGCGTTCAGGAAACGATCGAGCGTGCGGGCGGCGCGGGCTTTGGTCTCCTCGCCGAAGGACTTCACGCGAATGCCGGTAAAGGGCGGCAGCGTTTCCTCTTCGAGCGCCTTGGCGAGCTCGCCTGCGGCTGCAAGCGCGGCGGCGTCTTCCTCGGCGTCGGGGCGGGCGCCGTAGCCGTCTTCGAAATCGACGCGATAATCCTCGACTGGCTCGCGGCGCAGTTTTTCGACGACGCGCTCGCGGACGGTTCCGGCGAGCTCCGGCGCGATGCCGAACATTTCGGCGAAGGCCGCTCTATCGGGGGCGTATTCGTTTACAGCTTTTTCGGCGAGCGTGCCAAACTTACGGCAGGTATCGAATTTGAACAGGTGCGCGCCGCCGTAGACCGCGTGCACGGGCTGGCGCTCGCCCGATTCGCCGGGGAATTTGTGCCCGAACTGGAGATTCGCGTCGGTCAGCCAGTCCGGCAGTATGGTCGTCATTCTCAATAGTTTACGCGATGCGGCCAGGTACCCCAACGGCTAGATCGATTCGATTTTAAATGTAACCATTCCGGCCACAGTAGCGCGCGAAAAATCATTTCGAGGTACACTGGAAAAGGCGCAACGCCGAGACATCCCCGAACCATGCCGTCCGTACGCAGCTACATTGAACTGACCAAGCCCCGCATCACGTGTTTCATTCTTATGAGCGCGGCGATCGGATTCCTGTGCGGCGCGCACGTGAATCCGGCGTGGACGTGGGCGGCGATGGTGCACGCGGTGATCGGCACGGCGTTGATCGCAAGCGGCACGGCGGCGCTGAATCAATGGTACGAACGGGTAGCCGACGGAAAAATGGCGCGCACCAAGAAGCGCCCGATTCCCTCGGGCCGCATCAGCCCGGCGCATGCGCTGGAGTTTGGGATCGCGCTCTCGATCGTGGGATTCGTGGAGTTGTGGCTGGGCGCGAATCTGCTGACGAGCCTGCTTGGATTATTTACGGAGCTCAGCTACCTGCTGGTTTATACGCCGCTGAAGCAGAGGTCGCCGCATTCGACGACGATCGGAGCGATTCCGGGAGCGATGCCTCCGCTGATCGGGTATGCGGCCGCGTGCGGGACGCTGACGTGGGGCGCGTGGGTGCTGTACGCAATCCTGTTCCTGTGGCAGTTCCCGCATTTTTACGCGATCGCGTGGATGTATCGCGACGACTACGCGCAGGCAGGCATTCGCATGCTGCCGGTGGTGGAACCGTCGAACGAATCGACCGCGCGCAGGATGCTGCTGTTCAGCCTCGCGCTGGTGCCGATCAGCCTGCTGCCGAAATATCTGAATATGGCGGGGAACTTTTATCTGGCGGGCGCGCTGGCGCTGGGATTGTATTTTCTGTTCTCCTGCGTGCGGATTGTCGGCGATCGCACGGTGGTGCGGGCGCGGCAGGTGTTGCTGGCAAGCGTGGTCTATCTTCCGGTGCTTTATGGCCTCCTGGTTCTGGACGGTACCCGCTCTTAGCGCGGTGCTGCTCGCTGGCTGTTCGACGGAACCACCGTTGCCCTCCTATGGGGTGGTCCCCGATTTCACATTGACCGATCAGACGGGCGCGGGTTTTTCGAGCGGCGCGCTCGACAAGCACGTGTGGATCGCGGATTTTATTTTCACCAATTGTCCGGGCCCCTGCCCGCGTATGAGCTCGCAGATGCACGAGGTGCAAAAGGCGCTCGCTGGCAACGACGGCATCCGTTTTGTATCGTTCACGGTGGATCCGGCGCGCGACACGCCGGTGGCGCTGACGGCTTACGCGCGGCATTTCGAGGCGGATCCGGCGAAATGGTATTTTTTGACTGGCTCGACGGCGACGCTGAATCATTTGAGCCACGACGTATTCAAGCTCAACAGCGTGGACGGGACGCTGGAGCATTCGACGCGCTTCGCGCTGGTGGACCGGGAGTCGCGCATTCGCGGGTTTTACGCGAGCTCCGGCGAGGACGCGGTGCCGCAGCTGATCGCGGATGCGAAGCGGCTTTTAAAGGCGGGGTCATAGTGAGAAAATCCGCGTGAGCCTTCACGATCTACCGGCGTTGAACGCCGTTCTGAACGGGACGGCGGCGGTGCTGCTGGTGATCGCGCTGATCCTGATCAAACAGGGACGGCGCGAGGCGCACAAGAGGGTGATGCTGACGGCCTTCGCGGTCTCCACGATCTTTCTGATTTCCTACCTCACCTACCATTTTCAGGTGGGCGTGACGCGATACCCACGCACGGGCGCGATCCGGACGGTGTATTACACCATCCTGTTCACGCACACGGTGCTGGCGGCGGCGGTGCCGGTGCTCGCGATCATCACGCTGCGGCGCGGGTTAAAGGGAATGTTCGCGAGGCACAAGCGAATCGCGGTGTGGACGCTGCCGATCTGGCTGTACGTCAGCGTCACGGGCGTGGTGGTTTATCTGATGCTGTATCAGTTCTGATCCTTGCTTCTTTGAGGCAAAGCAGGTCCCTCGACTGCGCTCGGGATGACGTGTTTGTTTTGGACGGGATGGCGTGTTTGTTTGGACGAGGCAAAGCAGGTCCCTCGGCTGGCGCTCGGGATGACGTGTTTGTTTTGGACGGGATGGCGTGTTTGCTTGGGACGAGGCAAAGCAGGTCCCTCGACTGCGCTCGGGATGACGTGTTTGTTTTGGACGGGATGGCGTGTTTGTTTGGACGAGGCAAAGCAGGTCCCTCGGCTGGCGCTCGGGATGACGTGTTTGTTTTGGACGGGATGGCGTGTTTGCTTGGGACGAGGCAAAGCAGGTCCCTCGACTGCGCTCGGGATGACGTGTTTGTATTTTGGACGGGATGACGTGTTTGCTGGGGATCAAGAAGTACTAAAGGTTCAGGACTTCTACGGGATTATCTAAGGTCGGAAAGTGGGCGTTCGGGCAACCTCGCACGGCTTCAAACCGTCTACACTTTGAGAGGGAGGGTGCGATGCGCATTCTTGTTTTTCTCGCCATCGCGGGCTGCGCGTTTGGGCAGCACAGCCTGAATCCGGCCGGGCAGGGGAGCATTCTGCATCCGGGCGTCCCTCTGTCGGGTCCTCCGCGGGCGCGTCCGCGTCCGGGCGGCGCAACTCCTTATCGTGGCGGAACGATCTACATCCCGTACGGAGTTCCTTTCGATCCGTTTTACTCGGGATACGGATCGGGATATGGCTACGATGCGAACTATTACGGCCCGGGTTATGGTCCGCAGGGTTTTGGTCCGCAGGGTTATGGTTCAGGCTACGGCTACGATCCGAACGCCTACGGCGCGCAACCGCCGGGAGTAGTCATCAACCAGAATTTTCAGCCCGACGCCGTGCATCCCATGCTGCACGATTACAGCAACACACCGCTGCCGCCTTCGGGTGCCACGCAGAATGGAACGGGGCCGACGGGCGCTCCTCCACCCGTGCAAGTGCTGGGACAAGCTCCGCTGCGGGACGATCAACCGACTATATTCCTGATCGCGATGAAGGATCACACCATTTATCCGGTGATCGCCTACTGGGTTGACAAGGACACGTTGAATTACGTGACCGTGGATACAACCGTGAAGCGCGTTCCGATGGCGCAGGTGGATCGCGATCTTTCGATTCAACTGAACGACCAGCGCAACGTGGAGTTCAAGCTCCCGGCACCGGCGTCCGCACGCTGACGCAGTTTGGTGGGGCGCGAGCGAAGCAACAGCGGATCCCTCGACTTCGCTCGGGATGACAATGCGAACACGCGCAAGAAGAGCAGGTCTTTCGACGGAGTTTACCCGCGGCGGGCTCGGGATGACCTGACGGGGGCTAAACGGCGAGCTTGCCCTGGTACATCATTTCCTTCAGCGTGAATTTCGCGCGGATTTCGGCTTGCCCGATCTTCGAGTAGAACGAAATCAGTTTGTCCTCGAGGGTGATGTTATCGAGACGCGAAAAGTAGAACGCCGTTCCCGGACTGCTTGAGCCGAAGCGCGAGCCTTCCTCCACTTTTTCGAGCTTGATGAAGCCGTCCTTGCGTTCAAGCTTCGTATTGTCGCGGAGCATGGCGAGACGGCGTTTCGCGCGCGTGTCGGCGTCCTGGTCGTCGCGGGAGCGGTCATCGTCGTTGCCGCAGTTATTGCAGGTGGTGGTGGGAGGGCGATCGTCATCGTAGCCGCCCGGCCGGGTGGAGGGGTCCGGCAGATCGCCGATCAGGCTGAGCACGTAATATTTCGCGAAATCCGGATTGGGCTTGTCTTCCGCGCCGATGCGCAGGGCGTCCTGAATGGGCTGTGCGGATTCCCAGCGCAGCGTTAGGTGGTACGTGCGAGGGCCGTCGTTGGGATAATTTCCGCCGTTCGGACCGCCTCCGGGATACCCGCCGCCGTTCGGATAACGGCCGCCTCCGGGGTAACCGAGACCCCCTCCACCAGGAAATCCGATTCCTCCACCCGGGAAACCGATTCCTCCGCCGCCGGGGTATCCTCCGCCCCCGCCGCGGCGATTCCCGCCGTTGGAATAGCGGCCCGCGGTCGAGATGACGACTTCCTTAGCCCACGGAGACTTACTGAGCATGCGCTCCACTTCGGAGGAGCTCCACTCGGTGGAAGGCTTCGCTTCCCAGAAATCCTTGGTGGCAAAGGCCAGGCCGGGCATGGCGGCGAGGCTTGCGGGCGCACCGATCCCCAGACGAATCCAGTCGCGTCGTGTCAACATGCAGGTGAGACGCGGTTGCGCGCTCTTGCGTTTACGCAATTCGACGCGCGGGTCGTGGATCCAGCCGCTTGCGCAATGGTGGCCGGTACCGGGTGTGCTAGGGTGAAGGGTTTCGGCATGGATTTCCTGCCTGCACTCGCGGTCCTGCCGCCGCTCGGCTTCACCCGGGGAGCCGTCGCGTTTGCTGTGGCTTTTGGAGCGGGGGCGATCAATTCACTCGCGGGAGGCGGCACCCTGATCACCTTCCCCACGCTGATCTGGCTGGGGTTAGATTCGGTGGCGGCCAACGCGACCAGCACGGTGGCGCTGTGGCCCTTCAACATTGGGGCGGGGATCGGATACTGGCGGGAAACGCGGCAGGTGGAGCGGCGCATGCATCTTTTGATCCTACCGGGTGCGATCGGAGGGTTTCTGGGAGCGGCGCTGCTGCGGCGGACGCCGGTCGCCGAGTTCGACCGGCTGGTGCCGTATCTGATCCTTTTCGCCACGCTGCTTTTCATGGCGCAGGAGCCGATTCAGCGCCTGCTGAAGACCTCCCGTCCGCATGCGCATGAATCCATGCATTGGTTCATGAGCGCATTGGTATTTCAGCTGTTCGTGGGTGTGTATGGAGGCTATTTCGGGGCGGGCATCGGGATCACGATGCTCGCGGTATTCGGCATTCTGGAGATGACGGATATTCACCAGATGAACGCGCTGAAGAACATTTTGGGCGGAGCGATCAACGCCATCGCCGCGATTTATTTCATCGCGCACCGGATGGTCCACTGGCCCTACGTCGGGCTGATGGCGGTTGGCTCGATCGGGGGAGGGTTCGCGGGAGCGCGGTTCGCGCAGAGGCTCGCGCAGCCGACGGTGCGGAAGATCGTGGTGCTGGTGGGGTTCGCGATGGCGATTTCGCTGTTCCTGAAGCGGTGAGTGCGGCGCCGCCTTGTGCGGTATGGTGAAATCAAGTGAAAGTTCGCGATTTGATCCGGCTGCTGGAGTCGGACGGATGGCGATTGAAGACGGTGCGCGGAAGCCATCGGCAGTTCAAACATCCACGCAAAAGGATGGTCGTCACGGTTCCAGGTCAGCTCGGCAAAGATGTTCCGTCAGGAACATTACGAGCTATTCTTAAATCGGCTGAGCTTGAGGAGGGCGCTTGAGGTACACAGTTATTTACGAACAGGGGCCGACCTCCTGGGGCGCCTATGTTCCTGACCTGCCCGGGGTGATTTCCGTCGGCGACAGCCGCGAAGAGGTCGCACATTTGATCCGAGAAGCCATCGAGCTGCATCTGGAAGGGCTGCGTGAAGAAGGTTTGCCGGTTCCTCCGCCTTCGAGTTTTGCGGGTGAGGTGGAAGTCCACCCGGCGGCATAGCCACCCACGCAACGTGGAGCTCGCATTCCACGGTGCTCGCTGCCGATGAGCCGGCAGCGTTTTCCGGCTGATGCGATCGCACTTTGACATCACCGCATCAAATCCGATACCCTTGCATCGTGCGAACCACGGTAGATCTCGACGAAGACGTCCTTCGTGCCGCTAAAGATTTGGCGGAAGAACGTGCGCAGAGTTTGGGGCGGGTCCTCTCCGATCTTGCCCGGCGGGGACTCGAGCCGCGCAGAGCGGCCCGGGCCACGCGAAACGGCGTCCCTCTGCTGCCCCGTCTGCCCGGCGCCAAGCCCGTCACGTCGCAGATGGTCAAGGAGCTTCTGGAGCGGGAAGATTGAACGAGCGATGGCGTCTCTGCTCGACGTAAACGCGCTGATTGCCTTGGTGGACGCGGACCATGTGGGTCATGATTTGGTGCATCGGTGGTTCGCTCAACATGCCAATAAGGGGTGGGCCACCTGTCCCGTGACCGAAAACGGAATGATTCGAATCCTGTCCCAACCCGCCTATCCGAGCGGCCGGCGATCGCCGGCAGAGGTGATCGAAGTCCTTCGTTCTCTGAAAATGGCTTTCTCAAAAAGCCATAGGTTCTGGCCTGATGAGATTTCGCTGACGGATGAGTCACTGTTTCTTCCTCAATTCATCACCGGCTCGAAGATCGTGACGGACGCGTACCTTCTGGGTCTCGCCGCGCGCCGCAAGGCAACGCTGGTAAGCCTGGATCGCTCCCTTCCCTGGCAGGCCGTTCGCGGGGGGACAGCGGGTTTAGTCGAGACGCCGTCGTGAGCTTGCTTCATCCACGGGGCGACCTGTGCTATTCTACAAACTGAAACAAAACGATTAAGGATAGACGAGGAGTATCGATTCTCGAATGGCACTGGCGAGCGCGGAAAAGATTAATGTAATTGCAAAGTTTCGGGTCCATAAGACGGACACCGGCTCGCCCGAAGTGCAGGTAGCCATTCTCAGCCGGCGAATCTTGGAGTTGACCGAGCATTTCAAGACTCACAAGAAAGACCACCACTCGCGCAGAGGTCTGCTGCAGTTGGTCGCACGTCGCCGCCGGTTGTTGGATTATCTGCGAAGCCGGAGCCCGGAGCGTTACAAGACGCTGATCGCCAGCTTAGGCATTCGCCGTTAAATTCGGGTGGTCGATCTCGAAGAGCCGGTAACGTAACCGGCGCAACGCGAACCCCCTCCAAATCTTCTTTGATCAAAGCAGGCCGCGCCCGCGCTTCACGGCGCCCGCGCCGGTCTTGATTAAAGGAAGTCTCTCAGACATGTTGCATTCCGTTGAAGTCGATCTCGGCAATGGCCGGATCGTGTCTCTTGAATCCGGGAAAATGGCCAAGCAAGCCAATGGAGCGGTGATTGTCCGCTCGGGCGAGTCGGTGGTGCTGGTGACGGCCTGCTCGAACGTCGAGCCGAAGGTGGGCGCCAACTTTTTCCCTTTGACGGTGGATTACCGCGAGTACACGTATTCCGCCGGACGTTTTCCGGGCGGTTTCATCAAGCGGGAAGGGCGGATGAGCGAGAAGGAAACGCTCACCAGCCGCATGATCGACCGGCCCATCCGTCCGCTGTTCGCGGAAGGGTACACCAACGAAACGCAGGTCATCGCGTTCGTCCTTTCGGCCGATCCGCTGCGGGACCCGGCGCCCCTGGCGATTCTGGGCGCGGGCGCGGCGCTTGCGATCTCCGACATCCCCTTCGATCACGTACTGGGCGGAGTCCGGGTGGGGATGGTGGACGGGAAGCTGATTCCGAATCCGTCGTATGAAGAGGCCAAGGCCTCGAAGATCAATCTGACCGTGGCGGCGACCGAAGAGGGCGTGGTGATGGTGGAATCGGGCGCGCAGCATGCGACCGAAGCGGAGATGCTGGCGGCGATCGAGTTCGGCCACGCGAGCTGCAAGAAACTGGCGGCGGGAATCCGCGAGCTGGTGAAAAAGTGCGGCAAGCCGAAGCGTGTGTACACGCCCGCGCCGGTCAACGAAGAGCTGTACGCGCAGATCGCGGCGACGGCGGCGGCCGATTTGAAAGACGCGATGAACACGCAGAAGTACGAGAAGCTCGAGAGCTACGCGCGCGTGGACGCCGCGAAGAAAAAGGCGATGGAAGGACTTCCCGAAGAACAAAAGACGGAGGGCAAAGCGCTTTTCGATCGTTTGAAAGAGCGCATCTTCCGCGATGAAATGCTGAAGGAACGCCGGCGTCCGGACGGCCGCAAGTTCGACGAGATCCGCAAGATCGACATCGAAGTGGGCGTGCTGCCGCGCACGCACGGCTCGGCGCTGTTCACGCGCGGGGAGACGCAGGCGCTGGTCACGGCGACGCTCGGGACCAAGGACGACGAGCAGCGCATTGAGCTGCTCGATCCGACCGAAACTTCCAAGCGCTTCATGCTGCATTACAACTTTCCGCCGTTCAGCGTGGGCGAAGTAGGGTTCATGCGCGGGGCGGGGCGGCGCGAAATCGGACACGGGGCGCTGGCCGAGCGCGCGCTGAGCGCGGTAGTGCCGGATGACAAGGCCTTCCCGTACACGATGCGTCTGGTGAGCGACATTCTGGAATCGAACGGTTCGAGCTCGATGGCCTCGGTGTGCGGCGGGAGCCTGGCGCTGATGGACGCGGGCGTGCCGATCGCGGCTCCGGTGGCGGGCATCGCGATGGGTCTGGTGCTCGAAGGCAAGGATTACGCGGTGCTGACGGACATCGCCGGCGCCGAAGATCATTACGGCGATATGGACTTCAAGGTCACGGGAACCAAGGAAGGCATCACCGCGTTGCAGATGGACATCAAAGTTCCCAATGTGACGCACGCGATCCTGACCGAAGCCCTGGAGCAGGCGCGCAAGGGACGTCTGTTCCTGCTCGACAAAATGAACGCGGTGATTGCGACGGCGCGCGAGAAGATGTCGCCGTACGCCCCGCGGATTTTCACGCTCCAGATTCCCACCGACAAGATCCGCGAGCTGATCGGACCGGGCGGCAAAGTGATCCGCGGCATCGTGGAAGCGACGGGCTGCAAGATCGACGTCGAGGACGATGGATCGGTGAAGATTTACTCGACCGACGGCATCGCGGCGGATCGCTGTATCCAGATGGTCACCGATATCTGCGCGGTTGCGGAGATCGGGAAAACCTATCTGGGGAAGGTCGTGCGGATCGTGGATTTCGGCGCGTTCGTGGAAATTTTCCCGGGCACGGACGGCCTGCTGCACATCTCGGAAATCTCGGAAAACCGCATCAAGCAGGTGCGCGATGAGTTGAACGAGGGCGATCAGATCCTGGTGAAGGTGCTGGCGCTCGAAGGAAACAAAATCAAGCTCAGCCGCCGATCGGTATTGAAGGAACAGCGGGAGAAGCTGAAGGTGGAAGCGAAAGCGTAACGGAAAAAAAGCAACAAAGAGGCCCGGCGAGAAATCGCCGGGCTTTTTCGTTTACTGCGCGCGAGTAGCGCGGACTGAGGTTTCGTCTTTACCAATGTCCATCTTGATCGAGACGGTTTTGACTTGGATCCTGGTGGTAGTGCTGATCGTCCTCCTACTGTGGGCGGCGTGGAAGGGTTTGTACGCGTTTGCCGTATTGACGATCCCGCTCTGGCCCCGGCGCTGGGTAGCGTTTTTCAATAAAGGCCCTACAAATCGCCGCGCTTTGCCGGAATCGCTCTTCGTAGTGACCGTCACTGAGGAGGGCGTCACGTGCGCTCCTCCTGAAGGAGAGCCAAGCACGATCACGTGGGAGGACCTTGCGTCGGTCTACATTCGCACAAATGACTCCGGTCCTTTCGGTGTCGACGTAATATGGGGTCTGCACGATGGTTCGGACGTGCCACGCATCCTCGTTCCGGGGGGAGCGACCGGCGAGGAGCAGATGCTGGCGGCACTGCAAAGGCTTCCAGGTTTTGACAATGGCATGGTCGTTGCAGCTATGTCGTCCACACAAAACGCCAGATTCCTCTGTTGGAAGCGTCAGCGCGAGAACATGGGATAATTTGATCAGGATGCCTGGAGATGCACAAAACGGCAGCGGACGTATGGACCGTCTGGAGCGGCTTATGGAGCTGCTCATCGACGACCATGTCAAGATCGTGGATGAACACAAGCAGCTTCTCATAGCGCAGGTTGTCCTCACGGATCGCGTGGACAAACTGGCGCAAACGCTCGATACTGCGGTCCGCGAACTCAAGGACTCACAAAAGCACATTGACGAGCGCATGAACGCCCTCATCTCGGTGGTGGATGGTGTGGTTCGAAGGCAGTCCCCGCCGACGCACGGAAATTGAAACAACTTCGGCGAAGAACGCATCCCTCGACTTCGCCCGGGATTCCATCCGTCGATTTTTAGATCGAAAAGCTTCGCCAGCGAATCCCGCTAGCGATTCCGTTCGCTACATTGGTAGTCGCGATGAACTACGCCTACTTCGAATCCCCGATCGGGCCGCTGCTGATTGCGGGCGATACGCGGGGATTGACCCGCATCGCGTTTCCCAAGGACGGCGAACCCGCGCGGCCGGAGGCACAGTGGACGGAGTCAGCGCAGGGAGCGGTTGGCGAGGCGATGCGGCAGCTCGGCGAATATTTCCGAGGAGTGCGCCAGGCTTTCGATGTGCCGCTCGCGCCGGAGGGGACCGAGTTTCAGAAATCGGTGTGGCGCCGCTTGGAGGAGATCCCCTACGGTGCGACGATCTCCTACGGCGAACTGGCCAGACGCGTGGGCAACCCCAACGCATCGCGCGCGGTGGGCGCGGCGAACGGAAAGAATCCGCTCGCGATTATCGTGCCCTGTCATCGCGTGATTGGAGCGACGGGAAAACTGGTCGGGTTCGGAGGAGGGTTGCCGGTGAAGGAAACCCTGGTCGAGTTGGAGAGAAAGGTCCGCGCGGGTGGGATGGCGGCTGGACATTCCTCATAACAACGCCGATAACAACGTCGATAACATCGCGAATGACATCGCTGAACATATGAAACTTTTTACCTACTTGAACTATGGCGGAAATTGCGCCGAGGCCTTTAGTTTCTACGAGCAGCATCTCGGCGGAAAAATCACGATGATGCAGACGCATGGCCAGAACCCGGCTCCGAGTCCGATCCCTCCAGAATGGAAAGACAAAGTCCTGCACGCGCGCATCGAGCTGGGAGGGACGGATCTTCTCGGTGCGGACATTCCGCCGGACCGATTTCAGCCGATGCGCAGCGCCTATCTGACGTTGACACTCGACAGCGTGGAAGAAGCGGAGCGCGTGTACGCACTGCTTACCGACGGAGGTCAGATCTACATGAAGATGGAGGAGACTTTTTTCGCCTCCCGTTTCGCGATGCTACGGGACAAATTCGGCACGTCCTGGATGCTACTGCATGAGCGTCCGGCGGTGCGGAGCTGAGGGCCCGGGAACCGTAATAGCCGCAGGCTATCGAATAGCGGTGGATTGCGAACGGGCGTGTTTGCAAATGTTTGTTATTTTAGGAGTTTCCGGTTAAGTGCGATGCGCGGAAACAGGCCGGGCCGCGATATACTGAATCCAGTTGCCGAAAATCCTGTTCGTGGACGGCGCGTCATTGGCGTAGGTCCGCTTGCGAATGGGGAGAGGTTTCGCTAAGAGGCTTTAGGAAGAAAAGGTGGAGGGAATCGTATGACACGCATCATCTCGATCGCATTTGGTGTGCTGGCCGTTGCGGCCGGCGCGTTCGCGCAAGACCAGGCCGCGATTGACAAGGCGCTGCTGGCCGCCCCTGGTAATTTGAAAATGACGGCTACCGTGATCCAGTGGAAGGCCGACGGCACCTACGACACGCTCAGGAAGGGCACCAGCAAACTGGTGTGCTACGACAAGTCCGGAAAGCCAAACCAGCCGCCCTTCATCGTGGAGTGCACGAGCGAAGGAAACCTGCCGCGCGCCGCGCAGAACATGAAGATCGAGGCGACGGGCGATAAAGCCGCTGTGGCGGCGGCGTTCGAGGCGGCCGAGAAAAACGGAACCAGGGTGAAGCCCGAGTTCGGGTCGGTGTGGTATCACGTGATGGGGGCGGATCAGGAGCACGCCCGCACGCACATGACGATCGCGGTTCCGGGCGCGACGACGGCGTCGATCGGACTGCCGAGCGACAACAAATCCGGCGGCGTGTGGATCATGAACGCGGGTACGTCGACCGCGCACCTGATGACGCCGGGCGAATAAGACCGCGACCATCGATTCGTGTAAGCATTGCGAGCGAGCTGCGAGGGCGCGGTTCGCTCGTTTGTATTTGGTCTCGCACTTACGCAGTGGCGTTCATTTATTCCTTCAGGCGAGAGGGGCAGCGGCATGAAAATCTTGATCTCGGGTCTTCTCTTAATCGCGTCGCTGACGGCCGTGGTGCTTATGGCGGCGGGCGAAAAGCAGACGTTCACCGGCGTGATCACGGACGATATGTGCGAACGAGGCGATCATTCCCGCATGGGCATGGGACCGACCGACGCCGCGTGCACGCTGGCCTGCGTGATGGAGCACGGCGCGCAGTTCGTCCTGTGGGATGGAAAATCCGTGTACGTGCTGAGCGATCAGAAAAAGCCCGAGATGTTCGCTGGAAAAAAAGTGACGGTCAGCGGCACGCTGGACGCCAAGACCAGGACGATTCGAGTGGATTCGATCGCGGCCGCGAAATAGCGCGGCAGGCGGCTGAGAAGCCCTGGCAGGGCGCTGAAAAAGGCATTATGCTATCGCTGCCTCGCGGTCGCGGCTCGGTACATGCCTGCAAACGCGCGAGCACGTCTTTGAACCGCGCGCGTCAGCAAGCATTTGGGGCTTTTTTCGGCATCCTCCTAGAGGGTCACTTTGGCGTGCTGGTCGGCATCGGTGAGGTCCGGCTGCTCACCCTTCACGTAAGCCTTGGCAGCTTTGAACAGGTACTGCAGTTTATTCATGCCGCGGTTGTCCCAATACTCCGCATCCACAAGCTCGACGCGCACCAGGGCGATCTCGGGATCTTCGGGACCGCCCGGGAACCAGACCTTGTACGGTTCTTTCCACAGCGCCTTGATCTTCGCCCGGTTGTTGTCGACTCGAGCGGTTCCCCGCGCCGAAAGGTAGGCGGAGCTATCTTTCTGGAAAGTGAGAAGGACCAGGGCTTCGCGCTGAAGTTCAGCGGCCAGTTTGCCCTGCTGTCCGGTGAGGAACGAGACCTCGCCGCCGTCCTCCGCAATCTCCGCAATATGCATGGGCCGGGCCGCGGGACGGCTCGCGGAGTCCAGCGAAATCAACATGGCGGTGGAGAATCCCTCTAAAATTTCGCGGACTTTCTTTCGTTCGTCGATAGATTCATGCCTGTCGGTAGAGTGCTTCATGACTCCCTTTGAGGAGCACGTGGTCGACCAAAGCATCCTGAGAAAAATACCGGCTCCCCTAAGCGGCGATTGGGCCGTCCGCGGCGGAGAGCGCGGAAATCATGTCCTCTTTCCGGTTTTCCGCCGACTCCACGGCCGCCTGCAGCGCGAAGCGGTAAATCAGGGCTCCGAGGACCGCGTCGGCTGCCAGCATGAGGAAGAGGGCGGCCTCGCTATCAAACGCATAGCGGGCGAGGTAGGCGAGGGCGATGGGCGAGAACATCAGGGGATACACCAGAAACAAGGTGGCCTGGACGCGTCCGGCGGCGCTCGAGCGGAATGCGTTTGCCGGGTTCACGCCGCGCGCGTGGCGCACCGATTGCAGATTGCCCGCGCTCAGCAGGAACAGGCTCATGATGGCGGCGACGGAGAAGGCTTCCGCGAGTTTTACGAAACTCATCGGCAGTCCGAGCGCCGCGCACACCAGCGTGACCGCGGAGATTTCGGCTACGACGAAGAAGGTGGAAGCCAGATTCTTTGCGATGAGCACGCGGGTGAAGGAAACGGGCGCCAGAAAATAAAACTGGGCAGCGGAGCGATCGAACCCGAACACATTCCAGAAACACGTCTCGCTCAACAACAGGAGCGAGTATACGCTGACCACCATCAGGTAATTGCCCGCCAGAAACGGAACGCCTCCCATCCGGTGCATCGCGCCGGGGCGAGAGTCGCCGAAGCCCAACGCCATGGGCAGCCAGATCAGCAGCCCGAAGGTGAAACCCATAAGGAACACCAGGCGGAAACGCGAGGACCGCAGCAGAAAGCGGAATTCCTTTTCCACTAGAATGCCCAGCGGATCCGGAAGCACGAGGGAGGGCAGGCGGTAAAAACGCTCCATCAATCCTCTCCGGGGCGATGTGGGATCGCTGCCCGCGGCGGACGCATCGGCGTCGAAGGCCAGAGCGCGTGCGAATTGCCAGCGGCTGAAGAGCGCGGCCCCGGCGATCCACGAGGCGAGCACGAGCGCGGCCGAGGCGGGATGCAGGTTCTGCATCAGGCTCGCAGCCGCGGTCCACGGCCACAAGGCGGAGGATTCGCCCCCCAATGCGGCGAGCAGACGGAATCCCCCGGGCAGACGCCGCGCGAGCAACAACTGCGGGAGAGCGGCGCACATCACGAAGACGAGGAAGGTAATCTCGCGGACTCTTTTGTGCGCGAGGAGCCGCGCCATGAGATCGCGCAGGCCTACGGCGAGCAGCAGATTAAACAGAATATACGCCACGACCGCGAGCGCGGCCCAGCGAGGCAGATTGGGATTAAAAAGCGCGCCGATCGAGATTCCGGCGAGCAAGAGGATCATTTCGACGCCGGCCGTGGCGCGCAGCATGGCTTCAATCCAGAAAAGCTGCGGCTCCGGGATGGGATAGGCGCGCAGTTTGCGTAATTCGAGCGCGGCACCCGTGGTCGCAAGCAAGAGCGGAATCACTTGCCAGTAGAGCAGGACCATCAGCAATCCGGCAGGCAGGGCGCTGTGAATAAGCGTAACGTTGCCGCTCTCGCTGATCACGCGGCCGAGCGCGGCGGCGGCGAGAACCCAGATTCCATACCAGGTCACGCTCACGACGGCGGTCCAGAACCCGCCTCCGCCCCGCCCGCGGCGGTTCCGCATGGTTCTCCACTGAGCCCATAGAATGGCGGCAGCGACCGGCATGCGAATGCTTAGAGCGCGCCTCCGTGCCCGGCGTCCCGATCGTTTTCCTGGCGCAGCAATTTCCTCATTTCGACAACCATTCGAGCGTATCGAAGCGGCCTGCGCCGACGGCGCGCACGAACGCGTCTTCGAGCGATTCGGAGCCGGCGCGAAGATCCTCCATGGTGCTTTCGGTGACGAGGTGGCCGTCGTGAATGATGGCTACCCGGTCGCACAGCCGCTCGACGACTTCGAGGACATGGGACGTGAGGAAGATGGTGGCGCCGTGGCGCACCTGGTCGAGCAGAATATCTTTCATCAGGCGCGCGCCGACGGCGTCGACCCCTTCGAAGGGTTCGTCCATGAGGAACAGTTTCGGGCGATGAATGAGAGCCGCCGCCATGGCCACGCGCTTGCGCATGCCCTTGGAGTACTCGGCGATCAGTTTCCGCGGCGCGTCGTCCAATTCGAACAGGGCGAGGAGCTCCGCGGCACGGGAGCGCGCCTTGGTCCGGTCGAGCCCGTAGATGCGGGCCGCGAATTCGATAAATTCGCCGCCGGTCAGGTGGTCGAACAGGAGGGATTCGTCGGGCACGAGTCCGATTTGTTTCTTGATCTCCAGGGCGTCTTCGGGCATGGGACGTCCCAACAGCTCGATGGAGCCCGAAGTGGGGCGGGCGAGTCCCATCAGCATTTTAATGGTGGTTGTTTTGCCCGCGCCGTTGGGGCCGAGGAATCCGAAAAAGCATCCCTGGGGGACGCACAGGGTTAAACCATCGACGGCGGCTTTATCGCCATAGATTTTGCGGAGGTCGCGAATATCGATTGCCGCTGGCTCCGCCATTTAACCATGGTAACGGGAAGCGGCCCGGCCGTCGCCCGGGGGCTTCCGAAATTCACCTTAGACCCGAGAGCGAGAAACGCCTGAGCTGTTTATCCGGGCTGTTTGCCATGAGCCGTCCCGATCGATGCAGCTTCAGGCGCTACACGCGGGAGCGGTTTCTCAATAGGTCTGGCTCACGGGTTGGTATTCATTGGCGGGAGCGACCGCGGCAGTGGACGGGGTTACCGTATTCCATCCTTCGAGGAGGGTAGAAAGAAGGCGGTCCACTTCGATCAGGGGCTGCTCGGACTGCCGGGAATTCGCCTCGAGGAGCTTGGTCTGCATGTAGGCGTAGAGGGAGCCCAGGTTCCGGCTGATTTCTCCTCCGCCCGCGTGATTGAGGGTAAACATCAGGTAGTTGATGATTTCCATGGCGCGGGTGATGGCGTTCGAGCGCGCCCGTATGTTTTTTAAGGCTACGTGGTGGCGTGCCGCGGCGACCGCGTCGACCGCGCCCCGGTAGAGCATCTGTACGAGTTTCAGAGGGTCCGCGTTGAGGACTTCTTCTTCGAGATAACGGTTGTAAGTGGGATTCATGATGGATTATGCTTGTGTTCCTTTTAACTCTTCGGCCATTTGAAGGACGATTTCAGGCGGGAGTTGCGCAACGATATCGCCGGTGACTTTGTTGACGATGCGAACGGCAGCGAGATTCGTGGCGCGGTCCCGGACAAAGGTCACTTCGTTCTCCGACCCGAAAAGGGCCGTCGAGTCGACGGATTTCACGGCTTGAATCAGCGCACGCTGATCGGGGGTTACGGGAGGCGGCTGGGTCGAGGCGGCCACCGTGGCTGTCGCTGCGAGATTGCTGATTGACGAAGTGTCCATATCGTCACGCGCTCGGTAAGATGAGTTTCTCGGTCAGAATTCTCTTCGGCCAGATAGGGGAAAGTATGAGACTTTCGGTCTAAGCGGGTGCCTGAGCACGAGTCAGGACGCCTCCGGATCGGAGCGAGGGGCGTTTAGAAATTGGCCTTGAGGTTCGTACTCTGAGGAACGCCCGCTTAGGGCGCGCGGCTCAGGAAAGATTCAGGAGCTTCGCGCCAACGTGTTTATCCTGCTCGATTTTCTTCTGCAGCATGGTGATCGAATAGATCAGCTGTTCGGGCCGCGGAGGGCAGCCGGGAACGTACACGTCGACGGGAATGACCTGGTTCACGGGCACCAGCGCATAGTTTGAGAAGACGCCGGTTGAAGTCGCGCAGGCGCCCATGGAAATTACCCATTTAGGCTCGGGCATCTGCTCGTAGAGGCGGCGAATCACGGGAGCCATTTTGTTCGAGACGCGGCCGGCGATGATCATCAGATCGGACTGGCGTGGGGAGCCGCGCATCACCTCGGCGCCGAAGCGCGAGATGTCGAAGCGCGAGCCGATCATGGACATCATCTCGATGGCGCAGCAGGCGAGGCCGAAGCTCATGGGCCAAATGGCGTTCTTGCGTCCCCAGTTGACGGCCTTATCGATGGTGGTCAGGATCAGATTTTCGCCAAAAGGGTCGACGTCGGGTTCCTGATCGATCCGTGCGAATAATTCCGGGGGCTGGCTCAGATGAAATTTCGGTTCCGCTTCCACGGAACCATTATCACACGCGGGAGAGGCCCGTCCTCGCGCCCCGGGGGTGACTACACTAGGTAGATGGGATCGGACGGAAAGCCGCTGGATCGTGCCGCCGAGGCGTACGGCATCGAGCTGGAATATACCGACGTTTTCGGCCACGTCCATCATGCCGCCGACGATGTAACACGCGCGTTGCTCGAAGCCCTGGGCGTTCCGGGCGCGACGGATGCCGGGATCGAGCGATTTGAAGAGGAGCAGCGTGCGGCCCGATCCGCGCGCGTGATCGATCCGGTGATGGTGGTGCGCGAGGATGCGGCGGCGATCGAGCTGCGCCTTCCCCAGGCCCTGAGCGGCGCGTCCGTCAAGCTCGAAATCGAATGGGAGAACGGCGAGCTTGAACATCACTGGCATTGGGCGCCGGAGCTTGCGAAGTGGGAGGGTGCGGGCGAGAGCGACGCGAGTCACGTCGCGAAACGGCTGCCGTTACCCAAGCTGCGGCTGGGTTATCATCGCCTGCGCGTTTACCGAATGGAGGCGCCGGCGCTTGCGACCCTGGCCGAGGCTCGCCTGATCGTGTGTCCCCCGCGCACGAAGAGCGTCGCCGAGCGGCGCGCGGGTTTCGGAGTCAGTCTCTACGGCGTGCGGTCCGCGCGCAACTGGGGCTGCGGCGATTTCACGGACCTGCATGCGATTATCAACGTTTTCGCGCCGGCGGGCGCGGCCTTCCTCGGATTGAACCCGCTGCATGCGATCGCCAATCGCCAGCCTTATAACACCAGCCCGTATCTTCCCGAGTGCGCGTTTTACCGCAATTTTATTTATCTGGATGTCGAACGGGTGGGAACAAACGTAGCCGCAATGCTCAATGACGCGCAGCGCCACGAAATCGAGAGCCTGCGCGCCAGTCTGCTGGTCGAATATGAACGGGTGGCGCAGTTAAAGCTTGCGGTCCTGACGGAGATTTTCGCCGGCTTTCCGGGCTCTCCCGAGTTCGACGAATTTGTCGCCGGGCAGGGCCAGCCGCTCGCGGATTATGGCGTGTACTGCGCGCTCTATGAGCACATGCGCGAGCTGTATCCGAAAATCTGGCTGTGGACGGAATGGCCCGAGGAGTATCGCGATCCCCGTTCACCCGCGGTGTCCGAGTTCGCCCGCGTCCACCGGAATCGCGTGCGTTTTTTTCAGTTTCTGCAATGGCACCTGAGCCTGCAGGCGGCCGAGACGCAGGCGTACGCGCGGGCGCGGGGGATGGAGATCGGTTTGTATCACGACCTGGCGCTTGCTACCGATCGCTACGGATGCGACCTGTGGGCGCACGGTCCGTTTTATGCGCTCGGATGCCGTGTGGGCGCGCCGCCCGACGATCTCGCGCCGCAGGGCCAGGACTGGGGTTTCCCGCCGCCGGACCGGGACCGGCATAGGAGTGACGGCTATAGGCTGTTCGCGCAATCGATCCGTCGGGCGGCGGAAGCGGGCGGAGCGTTGCGCATCGATCACGTGATGCGCTTCTTCCGTTTGTACTGGATTCCGCAGGCTTTCGAAGCGAGTCAGGGAACGTACGTGCGGGATTATGCACAGGATCTGATGGGTGTGCTGGCGCTTGAAAGCGCGCGCGGGAATTTCATCGTGGTGGGCGAGGATCTGGGAACGGTGACGGGCGAGGTGCGGCACGCGCTGGGCGAGGCGGGCGTGCTCGGCTACCGGCTGCTGTGGTTCGAAAAAGATCAGGCGGGATATTTTAAGCCGCCGGATCATTATCCCGCGCAGGCGCTCGCTTCGGCGACCACCAACGATCTGTCGACGCTCAGCGGATTCAGACTGGCGCGCGATATTGAAGCGCGGAAAGCGGCCGGGCTGATCGATGACGCCGCCTACCACCAGCAGAAGGCGGCGCGGGAAGACGAAATCCGCAGACTGGACGGCGCGCTCGAGTACGCCGGATTCGCGGGCGATCCGCTGGGATACATTCTGGCGACGCCGTGCCTGCTCGCGCTGGTCAATTACGAGGATCTTTCGGGTGAAACCGAACAGCAGAATTTGCCCGGAAGCACGTGGCAGTATCCGAACTGGCGCCGCAAATGGAACGGGACCGTGGAAGAGCTCGGGCCGCTGGCGGAGCGATTCCGGGAGTTGGTCGAGCGCAGCGGCCGGAGGCCAAAGCCAAACAGCGCCGCGTAATTTTTAAAGGCGCCTCGAAGCTTACAGAAACGCCGGAAGTCCCGTCGTGAAATTCGGCAGATTCGGAAAAACAGTCGGGAGCGACGCCGGGCTGACGCCGAACCAGGTCGCGAGGGTCGCGCCGTACTGGTCGAGCGAAGTCGTGGGAATCCAGATCCCTCGATTGTTGGCGTCGTCGGGCCCGCTGAGCTCCTGGGTCGGGAAGGTGCCGTATACATCGCCGCCTTTGACCGCATCGCCCATGATGAAATGATGACTTCCCCAGGCGTGATCGGTGCCGAGCGTCGCGCCGCCGCTCGGCTGGAACGTACGGTTGAAGTCGGATTCGGTAAACGTCACGACGTTCTGGCTGACGCCGAGCTCGAGCGTGGAATTGTAGAAGGCGTTCAAAGCCTGGCTCACCTGTCCGAGGAATAGGGCCTGGTTGGTGAGCTCCGCGTCATGGGTATCGAAGCCCCCGAGGAACGCGAAGAAAATTTGACGGTTCACGCCGAGCGCGCTCCGCACGCTGATGATCTGCGCGATCTGCTGCATCTGCGAGCCGAGAGACGTTTTCGGGAACACGGTCTGGAGGGGGGTTGCGCCGGCAAGGGCCGAGTTGAGCATGCCAGCCTGATTGATTCCGTTGAAGCTGACGTAATTTCCGGAATTCACCAGCGTATAGCCGTTGTTGAAGTTCAAAAGATTCGCGAGCGCATCGAAGCGCGCGACGTTCGCCGCGCTGCTGCTGAAACCCTGTAATCCGAGCACCTGGCCGGGCGTCACGGTCGCCGGGTTGGTGGTAGCCCCGGTATTGAAGAGCGCGTTGCCGCCGACCGAGAGAATCATGGGAAAGTTCGAGGTGTTACAGCCCTGCATGGCATCCGCGAGACGCCCTCCCCAGCCGGTGGTGGCGAAGCCCTGGGCGAGCGACGTCTGCCATTCAGTTTGCTGATCCAGATGCGAGAACAGGTTCAACGGAATCGCTTTGGCCTGATGCAGGTAATCGGACTGGCTGAGAGGCGTGACGAGCGTGCCGACGTTTGCGAGCGCGGCAACTTTTCCGCTGTTATAGAGCGTCGCGAGCTCGGTCAGGCTGGGATGCAGACCGTAGGAATCGCCCTGCGAGGTGTTGATCTGATTCAGATTCGCCTGCGGCAGCGCGAGACCCGCGCGCACGGTGGAGTAGTTGGCGTAGGAATTGTACGCGTTCGATTTGGGAGTGCTGATGGGGATCAGCGTATTATTGCCGTCGTTCCCGCCGAACAGGAAAACGCACACCAGCGCCTTATAGTCGGTGGGACAGGAGCTTTGCGCGAGCGCATTCACCTGGCTCAACCTGCCGACGACGCTTGCGCCGCCGATGGCCGAGAGCGCGCGGAGCCCGATCTTCAAAAAGTTTCTTCTTGTATTGGAAAAGTTCATTCTAGTGCTCCACGTTGAAATAACCCGACGAAATGGCGAGGTACAGGGCCGCTTGCGCGCGCGCTTTTTCCACGGCGGCTGAGGTGCCCGTGATCGCCGTTGTTGCGCTTTGCATCTGAGTCTGGACAGTGGCCGGAATCTGGCCGTAGAAGAACGCATTGCCCACGGCCGTGAAAAGAGCAGCCGGCGTGTTCCCCAAACTCGAGAATGGCGTCAGATCGATCACCGCGCCTGCACCCAGGTTGCCGTAAATGATCGAGTTCACGGTGTTATAGCGGGCGACCGCGCTCGAAGGCGTCTGCAGCTGGAACTCCGGTCCCTGAATCGCCGCGCCTCCCGTGATGGTCTGCGGGAGCTCGTAACCGGGAGCGAAGTAGCTGAATACCGAGGGCGGATAAAAAAGCGTCTGCCCTAGGTTCGTGGCCAAGCCGGTGAGGGTGTTGGTGTCGTTTACGGCGGCTCCCAGGCCGCGCATCATGGATGCGATGTAGAACACGGGCTCGCGCAGTTTGCCCGCGCCCGGACCCCGGCCGTTGACCGTGGGATCGGCGGGTTCGGAGGGATTATTGTCGGCCTCGCGTGCTTCCTGATCGAGCAGGATCGCCATGATCACGGCCGCCATATTCCCTTTCGTCCCGGTTCCGTCGTTATTAAAGATCCCAGCCACGCGCGCCACGTAACCTGGCGAAGGATTGCTGGTCACCAGGTGCTCAATCAACTGCTTGCTGACGAAAGGAGCGACGTTCGGGTGGGCGAAAATGTTGTCGAGCGCGGCGGTCAGATCCTGCTCGGCGGTTTGACCGGCAGGCAACTGAACCCCATTCAACAAAGTCTTCGCGGTCATATCGTGATTGGCTTCATCCGGAACCATGGGCCCCACGTAATAAGCCGGGTTGTGCTTCTGCAGGGTGGCGCCCGGTTTGGTCGGATAGGTCCAGCCGGTATAAACCTTCGCGAAATTCTGAATGGTGGTCTCGTTGTAGTTGGGGATCGGGTTGCCCGACGAATCGAGCTGCAGGCTTCCATCCGGGTTGAGCGCCGACAGGCCGATGGTGAACAGCTGCATCAGCTCGCGAGCATAGTTCTCGTTCGCGTTCGTATCCGTCGCCGGATTGGCCTTGTCGTTGTTCAACATGTTGAGATACTCGCCCATGGCGACGTTCAGCGTAATGTCCTGCATGAGCTGCCGGAAGTTCCCGAAGGCATCCTGCTGAAAAACGCGCAGGTACGGCACGAGCTGCGAAGGAGTATTTTCCTCGATGCCCGAAGCCACGAACTGTTCGCTCAGAGCAAAGGCCACGCGCTGGCGCAATTGATCCGTTCCCTCCACCGCGTTCGTGAAGAACCGGGCCTGAACCTGGGTATTGGACGAGCCGGTGGCGCCCGGGTCGGGATAAGGCGAAATGGGAGCGTTGAATTGTTCGCCCAGGTAGTTAATGAATCCGATGCTCTGCACGTGCGCGATGGTCGCGGCATCCCCTCCCCAGGCGGCCTGGTCGAGGAAGCGCGCGGCGGCTGCGTAGGAGACGACGGGAGATCCGTTGGTCAATCCGAAGCCCAGGGTCACGACGTCGGCGGAGGTTTCGGAACCGGGCGCGGGGTTGACCACCGTGATGTAGTAACTCAGTCCCATTTCGCCTGAAGACGCCGTTCCGGTCGCGGTCAGGCGCGTGGCGGATACGTACGTGGTGGTCAAAGGAATCGCTCCCGCGAGCATCACGACCGCTCCGGGAACAAATCCGCTTCCGTTGACGGTGATGGTGAAGGGCCCGGTGGCGGTGAGGTTCGCCGGAATCACCGAGGCCACGTTCGGGTAAGGGTTCTGTAGAGTGACGACGGCGCTCGCCGACACGGTCGGGTTCGCGACGCTGGTCACGGTGACTGTCACCGTACCCGAACTCGGCATGACCGCCGGGGCCGTATATTGCCCGCCGGTGGTGATGGTTCCCGCCGAACCGGTTGCTCCGGCCGGCAGAGCTATGGTCCAGGCGACGGTAGTGGGCGTAATGCCCGTGACATGATCCGAAAAATTAAGATAAGTGCTCAGATGCACGTTCGCGGTGGTGGGAGTAATCGTAATCGTCCCTTGCGCCTGTGCCGATGCGAAAGCGGCCGCCGCGAGCAGCGCGAGCCGCAGTACACGTATCCCCATTTGCTTTCCTCCTGCTCACCCAACCGGCCTCCAGACGAGGCGCGGCGAATCTCCGACCATCCGGGCGCTCCCCAGCGCCGCGGATGTTTATGCTCCGCAGTGTAGCATCGCGAGAGCGGCCTTCAAATAGGTGTGAACACCCGAGTACGAATAAGGTTGCGCGATCTTCGCGATTTTTATAGCGCGAACGGCGGCGCGGGCCGTGCTCAGGGTGAGAGCGCCCTAGAGGAAGTAGTTTTTTACTTTATCGAGCAGGCCTTTTTCGGTGGGCTCGTTTTCAGCCGGCAGGAGTTCCTTCAGTTGCTCGAAAAGCTTGCGTTGATCGCGCGTCATTTTCGGAGGAATGCGCACGTCGAGGTGCACGAACAGATCGCCGCGGCCGCTGGCGTTCACGTGCGGCACGCCGAGTCCCTTAAGGCGCAGTCGGCTGTTGGGCTGCGAGCCCTCGGGAACCTTCACGGTCTGCAATCCGTCGAAGGTCAGAATATCGATGGAAGCCCCCAGCGCGGCCTGCGCGACGTTGACCGGTACGACGCAGTGCAGGTCGTCCTGATTGCGCTGGAAGATCGGATGCGCCTTCACCTTTAAAACCACGTACAGGTCGCCCGGCGGTCCGCCGTTGGCGCCCGGCTGGCCCTCCTGCGAAAGGCGCATCTGCGTACTATCGTCCACTCCGGCGGGAATATTGACCTTCAACTTGCGCTCGCGCCGCAGGTATCCCTCGCCTTTGCATTCCTTGCACGGACGCCGGATAATCTGTCCGCGTCCGCTGCACTGGGAGCAGGTTCGCCGCACGGAAAGAAATGCCTGCTGGTAAATGACCTCGCCGCGTCCGCGGCAGGTGGGGCAAGTGGTGAGGCCGTCTTCAGGCTCCGCGCCCTTGCCATGGCAGCGTCCGCATTCTTCGAGACGCGGGACCTGAATATCGATGGTCAGGCCGCGCATGGAATCCTCGAAGCTGAGTTCCAGGTCGTAACGCACATCCTCGCCGCGCTGCGCGCGCGTGCGGCTGCGCTGGCGGCCGCCGCCTCCGAACGCGTCCCCGAACCCGAACACATCGCTGAGAATATCGGCCAGGTCCGGAAATCCCGCCGAAGGATCGAAGCCGTTGCCGGCCGCGCCCTGCACGCCCTGATGCCCGAAGCGGTCGTAGGCCGCGCGCTTCTGCGGATCGCTCAGAATGCCGTAGGCCTCGGCCGCTTCCTTGAATTTTTCTTCCGCCTCATGATTGCCCGGATTGCGATCGGGATGGAACTGCAGCGCGAGCTTGCGGTAGGCGCTTTTCAGAACGGGCTCGCCGGCATCGCGGGCGATGCCGAGCACTTCGTAGTAATCGCGCTTGGTTATGCTCATGCTCTAGGGGTTATGCCCAAGGTCTCAAGATCCGATACTCTGCGCCGCGTGGTCCGGAATTCGATCCGGCTAGGCTTTCCGGGAGGCCGGTTCCACCGCGACCCGTACCATGGCCGGGCGCAGCAGGCGTCCCTTGAAGTTATAGCCCTTCTGGTACTCGTCAATAACGGTGTTATCGGCAGTTTCTTCGGATTCTACCATCTCCACGGCGTGGTGAATATGCGGATCGAAGGCCGATCCAGCGGCTGAAAGCGGCTCGAGCCCAAGCTTCCGCAACGATTCGAATAGGCGCTGGTAAATCAGTTCCATTCCTTTGGCGAATTCCTTGCCCGCGGATTCCGTCTTCAGCGCACGCTCGAAATCATCCAGGATGGGGAGCAAAGCGCGCACCGCTTCGGTGCTCGCATACTCCGCGAACTCGGCCCGGTCGCGCTCGGCGCGCTTGCGGGAATTCTGAAACTCAGCCTGCAGGCGGACCACGCGGTCCTGCAACTCGGCCTTATCGGCGGCAAGCTGATCGCGTTCGCTGAGGACGGCGCGCAGGGCCTCGGGAGGGTCGTTCAAGACGGCCTCGTCCGCGCCGCGTTCCGCGGCCGCATTGGGCTCATGGGCCGCCGTTTCGTCGGTCGATTTCTTATGGTGGCTGCTCACACCTTCAGATTAACATCCCTGCAAAATGCAGGCGAGCGGGGCGGTGTGCGCGTCAAAACCGCGTCAAGCCGTCAAAAACGCTTCGCCTACGTGCTGCACCGCGGACATGACGCGTCCGTAGTTCATGCGCATGGGGCCGAGCACGGCAATCACCGCGGATAATCCGCCTTCGAGCCGCACGGGAACGCCGATCAGCGACAGCTCCCGCATGGCGGGATGCATTTCCTCTAGACCCACGTGTACCGCAAGCTCCCCGGCCGGCTGCGACAGGAACCGGTCGACCAGCTCGAGGACCAGTTTCTTTTCTTCCAGGGCACGCAACAGCTCGCGCATTTTTTCTTTGGTCAAATGCAGATCGAGTCCCACCAGGTTGCTCGCGCCCTCGGCGTGGACCTCCGGGCGGGCATCGATATCGAGCAGGCCTTTGGAGTACAGAAGCGTCAGCTTGCGGAGAATTTCATCGTAGGCCGCGCTCGCCTGATCGAGCCGCGAGGATAATTCGCGGCGCACGTCTTCGAGCGTCCAGCCGGCGAAGTTGCGATTCACGTAGTTGCGAATGGAGGCCAGATCGTCGGCCGAAACCAGCTCATCGAGCGTCACCACGCGATTGCGGACCTCGTGGTCCTGGGTGACCACCACCATCAGAACACGCCGGTCGGGGAGTGCCACGAGCTCGATCTGTTTGAGAGAAGGGCTCGCTTCGGGAATCGCGGCGGCGATGCCCAGCCCGCGCGTCATGCCCATCAGGGCGCGCGAGGTAAACTCGACGCGTTGCTCGATCGTTTCGAGCCGTCCGATTTCGTTGCGCAGGCGCTCCAGCTCGGCGGCGGCCATGCGGCGCAAGGTCAGCGATTGCACGTAGCTGCGAAAGGCCTTTTCGGTGGGGATGCGGCCGGCCGAGGTGTGCGGCTGGCAGAGGTATCCGGCTTCATCGAGATCCGCCATGATATTGCGGATCGAAGGCGCGCTTAAACGATCGCTACGGCGGCGCGCGATGGTGCGCGAGGCGACAGGCTCGCCGGTCTCGATAAATGCCTCGACAATTTCATGCAGAAGCTCGCGGGTTCGCGGAACCATTTATGCCTTACTCTGTTTCCTCTCTGACCGCTAATCCTACTGTCTCATAATTTTAGAGACATCGCGTGCAATCGTCAACACCGGATAAGGCTATCAACTAGGCCAGAGTATCTCCGCGGCATATCCGGTCATAGGACGCGGCTCCCGCTCGGGCCATTACCTTTGACGCGCATGGACTAAAGTACTCGCCGGGAGTTGCCGATATGGAGATGAATCTTTATGCTGACCGGTTTGAAACAACTGCGTTTGGGCGGCCTGAAACAGCATCTCCAGGCGTTGACCTCCGTACGCAGCCCGGATCAAGTCGAAGGCGAGCGTTTGCTCGATGCGGGGGACTACGCCGGGGCGGAGTTAAGCCTGGCCAAAGCGCTGCTGGACAGTGAACAGCGGCGTTTGCCGAACGACGTACGCATTCAGATCCGTTTAGAGCTGGCGTTGGCGCTGGAGCGTCAATTCCGGCCGGAGCAGGGGCCGCCGCAGCCCGACAAGCTGCGCGCATCGGAGGAGACGGCCCGCTCCGCTCTGGATCTGGCGCGCCGGCATCGCGACAAGGATCTTCTGGTGCAATGCCTGGACGCGCTCTCGCAGGTGCTCGCCGAACGGGGCGACCTTGAGAGCGTAGATGAACTGGTGCGCGAAATTATTCAGGTGGAGGAGCATCTCCCGCGGCCGGATGCCATGGTGATCGCGCGGCGCTTGCGGCGCTTGGCGACACTGCGGCGGCAAGCGGGCCACTTAAGCGACGCACTCAAGCCGCTCGAGCAGGCGCTGGCCACGATCGAGCGTCTGCGCGGCCCCGATCATCAGGAAACGGCGGACTTGCTGACCGAAGTCGGAGACACGTACCGTTTTCTCGGGCAGCACGAAATCGCGCAGAAGCACCTGCTGCGCGCGCTGCGCATTCATGAGCGCGAGTGCGGCCTGGGCTCGACGGAAGCCATGCACGATCTGAATCTGCTCACCGGATCCTACGAATCCTGCGGGCAACTGGATCGCGCCGAGGCCGAGCACGAAAGAGTTCTCGGCTTGCAGCTGCGCGCGGTGGGCGCCGATCTGGAAGACATCGCAGCCGCGCAATCCGATCTCGCTCAATTGCATACGCGCTGGGGAAACTACTCGCGCGCACGCGAGCTGTGGATGGAGGCGATCGGAACGTTCAAGCGCCGCAAGGACTCGCGGCTGGCCGTGGCCTACGAGGCGCTGGCGGTGGTGGACGAAAAGGGCGGGCATCTCCAGGACGCGCTGACCCAACTCGAGTGCGCGAGCGTCGTGTGGGGGAGTCTGCAGCCGCAATACGGGCGGGAGCTGGTGCGAAATCTGGAGGACCAGGCCCATATCCTCGATCGTCTGCACAGAACCGAGGATGCCGCGTTCCTGCGCTTACGAATCGCCAATGAAACCGCGACCCGGTGGGCGGAGGCCAGTTAGCGCTCGCGCTCGTGTGAACCTTAGTCGGCCAGGGTTTTCGGTAAGGATCTTTAGGTAAGCGAACCTTTCCGCTCAGGTGAACTAAAGTTACGACCTTAGCCGCCCGATAGACCTGACGACGGCCCATGTTTGCCAATTTGCATCTTTTCCGATGGTCGGCGGAGTCCGGCGCGAGTTCCGCGTCCAACGTTGAGAAATGGACTCTGGACCGCAATTGGGATCGCACCGAGGGAGAGCAGCTTCTCAAAGCGAAAAATTATCCGGCGGCGGAAACCTCCCTGGCGCGCGCCATTGAAGAAGCGGAAAAGCGCAAGCGTTCCGCTCCCCAGCGCATCTCGCTGCGCCTGCAGCTCGCCGAAGCGCAGCGCCAGCAGTTTCGCGCGAACGCCGAGGAGCCCAACGTCGGGAAGCTGATTGCGGCCGAGCAGACCGTGCGCGCGGCGATTGAGCTGGCGGCCGATAGCTCCGAACGCGATCTCTACGTCCAGTGCCTGGACGCGCTGGCCGAAATCTTCACCGATCAAGGACGTTTCGACGCGGTGGAGAAAGTGATGCAGGAGGCCATCCGCATCGAATCGGCTCTCCCGCATCCCGATCCTTTGCGCATGGCGCGCCGGACGGTGCGGATGGGTGTTGCGCGCCATCGCATGGGGCGCTCGGAAGACGCGATTCCGATCCTGGAACAAGCGGTCGCGATGCACGAAGCGACCTTCGGCAAGGAGCATCCCGAGACCGGACGCCAGTTGAACGAACTAGGCGCGGCCTATCGTGCCGCCGGCCGCCACGAGGCGGCGCAGAACTGCCTGCGGCGCGCGATGCGCATCCATCAGCGGGAAGCACGGCTTCGATTCGCCGGGTTCGATCGCCTCGCTACATCATCTAGCGGGATCACTCGAAGATGCGGGCGACCTTGAGGGCGCGGCGCAACAGTACGAGTCCGCACTGACCTATAAGCTCCGCACCATCGGCGCCAATCTGGACGATCTGGCAGAGCTGCAATTCGGCCTCGCCAATCTGCACATCAACTGGCAGCATTATTCGCGCGCGCGCGAGCTCCTCTATGAAGCCGCCGGGACTTTCCGCCGCAAGGGCGGCGTGCGACTGGCGGTGACCTATGAAACCCTGGGGCACGTAGAGGAATGCTCGGGCCGCTATAACGATGCGGTAAAAGAATTCGTGCTGGCGGGAAAAGTTTGGGAAGGCATGCGTCCGGAACGGACGCCGGAGCTGATCCGCAACATGGAACGGCGCGCGGAGCTTCTCGATCAGTTTCGCAAAAAAGGAGAGGCCAGTTACCTGCGCGAAAAGATCGCGATGTTGCAGCAGCAACTGGAGCAGGAAGTAGCGGATCGGCAGGCCGCGCTACCGCCGCCGCTCGATCTTGAATCGCTTCCGGAACCGGCTCTCGCGGAAGCCTTGCCGAAGCCGGCGACGAGCATCAAGAAAAAAAGCAAGACGACGAGCAAATAGAACCGCGTTCCGCAACCGCGAGCGTCGCGGAATCGCCGCTCCGCAAGACCTTTTGATCCCGTTGAGCCTTGTTCGGGTGACCCGGACCTACCTGATTTCGGGGCTCTGTGCCGTTGCGACTTCCTGGGTCCAGTTGTTGCGGATTACCAGCGTCTGATCGGAGAAAAACGTACGGCGTCCGGAGCTGTTGAACGTCTCGGGGACGGCCGTGACGGAATAACCGGTGGGCGATGCCGCCACAGTGAAAACATAACCGCTGTTCTTGCCGTCGGCCAAAATCTTGGGAATCAGGTCGGCGGCCGCCGGTCCCGCAGCGCCGCTCGCCGGAGGGCCAAGCTCTACCAGCGAATCCGCATATTTCCCGAACTGCGAATAATACTGGGTCTCGGCCTGATGGATGGTGGTCATCTGGCGGATGGCGGCCATCTCATGCGCGGCCATCAACTGATTGTTCATTTTCGGTATGGCGATGGCTGCGATGATCAGAATGATCGAGATTACGATCAGAAGTTCAATGAGCGAAAATCCACGGCGTCGGCGGTCACGCATAGTTGTAGTCATCTATTTCTAGCCACAATCACCTATATTGTAGACGTCCCAAAGCCGCAAAGCGTGCACGCCGTTATGGTCGGGTTTGGCACGGCTTTTTATGCCACTCGAATCCCCTGATGAAGCGCCTCCTTCCGGAGTTTGGCGGGTGTGGGAACTTTCGCGTCTGATCTCAGTCCAATAGCCTATGGCCTACGTCAAGAGCGTGCTAGCCGGAGTCATCGCCGTCTTCGTCGCAGCGGTGCTATTTTTGGAAACCGTTGTGCTAGTCAACTCCACGTTGTTTAGGTTCCACCGGGTTGCTTCCCGCGATCCACGCACCCTCATAAACTTCGGCTCGCCTATCAAATTTCCAGTTGCGGTCGCAGTGTTCGCGATCGGATTTTGCTGGGAGTTACGGCGCGCCAGGAGGGCTTCAAATCCATCTCCCCGTAATGACCCCACTGCCCGGCTTTAATCTCCCGCCGCTTCCCGAATCCGCAACAGCGTTCTCCATAGAGGTCCGAGCAGATCCAGCCGCAATGCGTTCGCGCCGTCCGATAGCGCCCGCTCCGGTGCCTCGTGCACTTCGACGAACACAGCGTCGGCTCCGGCCGCGACCGCCGCTTTCGCGAGCGGAGCGATGAACTGGGGCTCGCCTCCGGACGCCGTACCCGCCGCGCCCGGCAATTGGACGCTGTGCGTCGCGTCGAACACAACCGGCCATCCCATGGCGCGCATGATGGCGATGCCGCGCATGTCCACCACCAGATTGTGATAGCCGAAGCTCGATCCGCGCTCCGTAATCAGAATCCGCCGATTGCCGGTGGAAGCGACCTTTTCGGCGGCGTTGCGCATGTCGTGCGGCGCGACGAACTGGCCTTTCTTGATGTTCACGATGCGGCCGGTGCGCCCGGCCTCGACGAGGAGATCGGTTTGGCGGCACAGAAATGCCGGGATCTGCAGCACGTCGGCGACTTCGGCGGCAAGCGCGGCCTGCGACGGCTCGTGAATATCGGTCAGCACCGGATATCCGGCGTCGCGCACGCTCTTCAGGATGCGCAAGCCTTCCTTCAGTCCGGGTCCGCGATAGGATGTGACGCTCGAGCGGTTCGCTTTATCGAAGGAAGCTTTGAAAATAAAAGGTCCCGCGATCTGACGGATTTCACGCGCCAGAAAATGGACGTGCTCCTCGCTTTCGATGACGCACGGGCCGGCAATGAGTGCGAGCGGGCGGCCGTCGCCGATCGAGATTTCGTCGTTGACCTGGATCACGAGTTCGAGGCTAGGGAAATCGCCCGGCGCGCGTCTCTTTGATCGGCGTCTTGCTGATCCGCGCCTGGTCCGCCTTCGGGCGGGCCTAGCTTGGGCGCAGCGATTCGCGCGGCGCCTCTGTCCGGCGCTTGCGGTGCGCGAGCGCGGCGCCGACGAACGATTGGAACAAAGGATGGGGCTCGAGCGGCCGCGATTTGAATTCGGGATGGAACTGGCAGCCCAGATACCAGGGATGATCCGGCAGCTCGCAAATTTCCACGTAAACGCCGTCGGGCGTTTCCCCGGCCAGCCGCAGGCCCTGCTCCTTGAAAATCGTTTCGTACTCGCGATTGAATTCGTAGCGATGGCGGTGGCGTTCGCTGATTTCGGCCTCGCCGTAGGCTTCCCGCGCGAAGCTCCCTTCGAGGAGCTTGCAGGGATACGCGCCCAGCCGCATGGTGCCGCCGAGCTCGTCGACGCCCTTCAGTTCGCGCAGCTTGTAAATCACGCGATCGGGCGTGGCCGGATCGAATTCGGTGGAATTGGCCTGCGCCAGGCCGCATACGTTGCGCGCGAACTCGATGACCAGCGTCTGCATGCCCAGACAGATGCCGAAATAGGGGACCTTGGCTTCGCGCGCATAGCGAATGGCAACCAGCATGCCTTCGATTCCGCGCTTCCCGAAACCGCCCGGTACCAGGATGCCATCGAAGCTTTCGAGCTCCGCGATGGCCTGCGGCCACTCCAGGCGCTCCGCTTCGATCCAGGTGATATTGACCCGCGCGTCATGCGCCAGGCCTCCGTGCAACAGGGCTTCCTTCAAGCTCTTATAAGAATCTTCATATTCGACGTACTTGCCGACCAGGCCGATCGACACCTGCCGTTGCGGGTGCTTCATTCGCGCGACCATATCGCGCCACTGCCCCAGCTCCCGTTGCGGGGCATCCAGAGCGAGCAACCGCAGCACGATTTCGTCGACGCCCTGTTCGGCGAAAACCAGCGGGCATTCATACACGCTATCGACGTCTTTCGCGGTGATGACGGCTTGCGGATCCACGTCGCAAAACAGCGCGATCTTATCTTTCACGTCGTCAGGCAAGGGACGCTCGCTGCGGCACAGGAGAATATCGGGCTGAATACCGATGGCGCGCAGCTCTTTCACGCTATGCTGCGTGGGTTTGGTCTTCAGTTCCTGGGCGGCGGCGATCCACGGCACCAGCGTGACGTGGACGAACAGCGAATTCTCACGGCCGATTTCGTGGCGCATCTGGCGGATGGCTTCGAGAAACGGAAGCGATTCGATATCGCCCACCGTGCCGCCGATTTCGACGATGACCACGTCGGCGGCGGTGCCGTCGGCGGCCGTGGCCACGCGCCGCGCAGCGGCTTTGATTTCGTTGGTGACGTGCGGAATCACCTGCACGGTCTTTCCGAGATAATCGCCGCGCCGTTCGCGCGAGATGATCTGTTCGTAGATGCGGCCGCTGGTCAGATTGTTCGCCTGGCTCAAAGGCGAGTGGGTGAAGCGCTCGTAATGGCCCAGATCGAGATCGGTCTCCGCGCCGTCGTCGGTGACGAAAACCTCGCCGTGCTGAAAGGGGCTCATGGTGCCCGGATCGACGTTGAGATACGGATCGAACTTCTGCAGCGTGACCTTCAGCCCGCGGCTCTCGAGCAGACATCCGATGCTGGCCGCGGCGATCCCTTTGCCGAGGGAAGAAACCACGCCTCCGGTGACGAATATATACTTTGCCATTATTTAGAGTTTGACCATATTTTATTTCGGAACGAGCGTCTTGGTGGAAAAAGATTTCTCGAACAGCGCCGCCACCGTGCGCCAATCCTCGGGCGTATCGACGCCGAGAGATTCATATTCCGTTTCCACCACGCGAATCGCGAACCCGTTTTCCAGGGCGCGCAATTGCTCGAGACGCTCGGCCTGTTCCAGGGGGCCGACCGGAAGATCGGGATATGCGAGCAGAAAATCGCGGCGATATACGTACAAGCCGATGTGTTTATAGTACGCGGTTACTTCCGCGTTCCCGTCGCGGTGATAGGGAATCGGCGCGCGTGAAAAATAGATCGCGTTGCCCGAGATGATCGGTCACCACCTTGACGACGCCCGGATCGTTGATTTCGTGGGGCTGCTCGATCCGCTTCTTGAGCGTACCCATGGGAATGTTTTCATCGTGCAACATGCCGAGCACGGCGGCGTCGATGGCGAAGGGATCGATCATGGGCTCGTCGCCCTGAATGTTGACGATCACGGTCGCCTGGGAAGCCGAGGCGGCTTCGGCCACGCGATCCGTGCCGGAGGGGTGGTCGTCGCGCGTCAGATACGACTCTGGCTCCGAAATCTTCCGCGGCGGCCTCGACGATGCGGGCATCGTCGGTGGCTACGACGATGTCGGTGAGGTAGCGCGCCTGCGAGGCTCGCTCCCAGACATGCTGGAGCATGGGCTTTCCGGCGATAGAGACGAGGGCTTTGCCGGGAAATCGGGAGGATGCGTACCGTGCGGGAATAACCCCAAGAATTCGGTGCGGCACAATCGAAGATATCATAACTACCCGCCCTCGCGCTCGCTTCCGCGACGGGGTGGAAAGTAGTGCGGACGGTGGCGCGCACCGCGGCCGGAAGAATCGATTACGATTGAATATCATTCGGCGACGGGAGCGCGCCCAGCATGTTCGACTGGCTCATGACGCAGTGGCGGGAAATCCAATGGGACCTGATCATCAAGATCAGCGGTCAGTTGGGTCTTACCTTCGTGCTGACCGCCGTCGTCGGATGGCAGCGCGAGGAGGAGGAGCACAACACCGGCATTCGCGCGTTTCCGATCGTCGGCATGGCCAGCTGCGGGTATCTGCTGATTCTCGGCCCGCATCCGGACGTAGCGGCGCAATCGCGCGTGCTCCAAGGCTTGATCACCGGGATCGGATTTATCGGCGGCGGCGCGATCTTGAAGGACGGACTGACGGTGCGCGGAACGGCTACGGCGGCGAGCGTGTGGAACGCATGCGTAATGGGCGCGGCCAGCGCCATGGGGCACTACAGCATCGCCATTCTCCTGTGCGCCCTCAATGTGTTCACTCTGCGTGCTCTCCTGCCGATCAAGGTCAAGCTCGATCATCGTACGAAATCTTCCGGCCTCTAGAAACTCAGGAACCGGAACTCCGTCTATTGTTGGTGCTCCGGGGACCCTGGGCCGGGTACCTATGACCAACCCCAGGGTAATGGAACGACGATCTGGTACTAATCCCCGGAAAGGCCTCGATTTTACGAAGATTTTACAAAACCGGCAAACGGCTCTCTAATGCTTACGATAAACTCGACACACGTATACGAGAAAAACTCGTTTGCGCGCGTGAAAGGAGTCGATTTATGCCTGTAAAACAGCGCCGAAGCGGCCTCGTAGGGGGCGCCTGCGTTCTTGCTTTATTCCTATCGCCAAGCATGCTCCCGGCGGAGACGTTCGATCAGATCGATCTTGTCTCGAGCGTTTCCGGACTGGCGGCCCATACGGATGCCAACCTGGTCAATCCGTGGGGTGTGTCCTTTTCGGCGACGTCGCCTTTTTGGATTTCGAACCAGAACACCGGCACCACGACCCTTTATGACGGCGCGGGCAACTTGGTGGAAGTCGGCGGCAACCCCGCGATCACCATTCCGGGCGGATTTTCGGGCACCGCGGGTCCGACGGGCCAGGTGAACAACAGCACCACCGGATTCGATGTGAATGGCACCCCGGCTCATTTTATTTTCGCGAACTTAAATGGAAGCATTTCCGCGTGGAATTCCGGAGCGACCGCTGTGACCGAGGTCACTACGCCGGGTGCGACCTACACCGGCCTCGCGTTAGCCAGCAGTGGCGGCAACAATTATCTCTATGCCGCCGATTCAACCTATTTAACGGGACAAATCCGGGTTTTCAATTCTTCCTTCCAGCCGGTTACGCTCCCTGGAAACTTCACCGACCCAAACGAGATCCCTGGCTATGTGCCGTTCAACATCCAGCTCATCGGCTCGGATCTGTACGTGGCTTATGCGCTTCTCAATCCGGATGGGTCCTCGCAGCCGGGAGGGTATGTTGACATTTTCGACACAAGCGGCAACTTTATAAGCCGTTTTGCCACTGGCGGCGCGTTGAATGCGCCGTGGGGCTTTGCCGTGGCTCCGGCCGGGTTTGGAGATTTGGGTGGGGATCTCTTGATCAGCAATAACGGAGATGGCTTGATCAATGCCTTCAACGCGACCAACGGAGCGTTCGTCGAGACCCTGGACGGCGCCAACGGCCAGCCGCTCGTCTTTCAGGATTTGTGGGCCCTCGATTTTCGCACCGGGGGAACGAACGTCAATACGGACGCACTGTATTTCACGGAAGGCATCAATAATGATACGGGCGGAATCTTCGGAGAACTGGTCGCCACGCCTGAGCCATCCTCGTGGCTGCTGCTCGCCACCTGTCTTGCTTTGAGCTGCCTTATTTTGAAGCGCCGCGCCAAGGCGTAAAGCGCGGGTCACACTGCGAGCGATCGAACGCTACAGCCGGCGCATCACGACAACCGTGATGTCGTCGGCTTGTGGCGCGCCCACGGCGAACTGCGCGACTTCGCTCTGGATCGCCATCACTATTTCGGAAGCCGGGTGACCATGGAGCGAGGCGACCAGTTTCCCCAGACGATCCTCGCCGAAATCCACGTCGGTCGTATTGACCGCCTCGGTCACGCCATCCGAGTAAAGCACCAGCGTGTCGCCCGGATTCATCTGCGCGCGAAAATCCTGGTATTTGGCCATTCCGAGAATACCTAGGATGACGCCGCCGCCTTTCAACTCTTCCACCTTTCCGTTCTTGCGAACGAGTAACGGAGGATTGTGCCCGGCGTTGGTGTAGACCAGTTCTCCCGTGGCCGGATCCACGACGGTCATAAAAAAGGTAATGAAGCGATTGTCCGGGCAGCTCGCCGTCGTGTGCTTATTTAGCCGGTTAATTTTCTGCGCGAGTTCGTCGCCGTCTTCGAAAAGCACCTTGACCCGAGCCTGCAAACTGGACATCAGCAGGGAAGCGGGCATGCCCTTTCCGGCGACGTCTCCAATCAGCACGGCCACGCGGCCGTCGGGGAATTCGAGGTAATCGTAATAATCCCCGCCGACGGTGCGGCAGGGAAGCGTTCCGCCCGCGATGTCCATCCCCCGGACTTCCGGGGACTTGGATGGGAGAAGGCCCATCTGGATGTGCGCGGCCTGTTCCAGTTCCTTGGCCATGGCGCGTTCCACGGCTTCGATTTCGCTGAGCCTGGCGTGTTCGATCCGGATGGCGGCGACATTGGCCATGACCGTCAGCAGGCCGAGATCTTCGCGCGTGAACTCGCGAATCAGGTCCGGAGTATCCACATAGATCAGCCCGATGACGCGATCGTTGGTTTGCAGCGGCACCGCGATCATGCTGCGCACTTTGTTCTGCACGATGCTCATCTGCGCGCGCAGGGCCTGATCGAGCTGGGTGTCGCGCACCAGAAGCGATGTCTTGTCGCGCAGGACCCGATCGCGCACGGTGGTGGAAATTTTGAAGCCCGCGCCGCGCGCCGCCCGCACCACGAGCTCTCCGTTTTCGAGCGTCATCAGCACGCCGCGCGCCGCCATCACGGCCTCCATCGCCAGGTCCATAATGACCTCGAAGAGCTCGTTGAGAGGGCGGTATCCGACCAGTTCGCGTCCCGCGCGGATCAGGGCCTGCATCTGCGGGTTGGTCTGGATAATCGACGTCTTGTTCATCTCGTCGATGCCGGAGGCTCCGATCAGGGAATCCAGACCGACGGCTACCGTGGTGGTCGACTTCGCCGCGCTCTCGGCCTCGACGAAGACCACCTTGTCGCGCGCAACCGCGGCTTCTCCTCCCGCGAATTCGATGGTGAGGTGTCCGGCGGAAATCCGATCCCCTACGCCGAAGGGCTCGGTCCCTTCGAGGCGCTTTCCGTTCAGCAGGGTGCCGTTCTTACTGCCGAGGTCCTGCACTTCCCATCGATCCCCGTTCCGCGTCAGCGCCACGTGCTGGCGCGAAAGGCCGGAGTCGTCCGGATAGGCGAGTTCACAGGCGCTCGAGCGGCCCACCGTAAAACGATCCCGGTTCAAGGGCACCGTGATCGCCTTCTCTTCCGCGTCGCGGACGATGAGTTCCGTGGGAATTTTCATAGCCATTTGCGGATTGGATGCCACGGATTTAGAGTATCATTGCGAAACCCTCGCGGCGAAACAATGGCCCGGCGCGGCCAAACCATCCCAGCGCTGGGCGAAACCGCGCTCCGCGGGGTGAAAGATTGTCCGGCTGGCGAAACCTGGTCGCGGACCGATAGCGGCTCTCTTGGCAGGCGCGTAACCGCCGATAGTTAAAGTGAATGAGATAAAGTGAATGCCGCATCGGGCTAGGGTAGAGTCCGCGCGGGAGAAAGCTTGACCTTACGTCATTTCTCCCGCACAATGTTTCTTTACAGTTGATTTGCCTAGCTTTAGGCGGGAGGGTGTATTGTCCTGTCTTTTATCCTTGGGCCCGCGACGGATCGTGGTGCATGCAGTCGCCGTCGCGTCCCTGCTGGTCGCGGGCGCGAGTGCTACGCTCGCCGTCACGCCGAAAAAAACCTCCCGTAAAACCCCGCCCCCCGCTGCATTGTCTCCCGTGAAACGGAAAGGACTCGCCCGCATCCTGCGCGGACCTTGGCGCGTCCCGACTTATGCGGACTCCACCGAAGGCGATCATTTCGAGGGTGAGGATATCGTCGTGCGCCGTGCGGCGGTTGAGGCGCTCGGCGGATTAAACGGCACTGTCGTCGTGACGCATCCGGAAACCGGACTGGTTCTGACTATGGTGAACCAGAAGCTTGCGCTGCGCGACGGCTTCCAGCCCTGCTCCACGGTGAAGGTTCCCGTGGCGCTTGCCGCGCTGAGCGAGTCGATCGTGGAACGCAATACGCTCCTTCATCTTTATGGACGGACGTCGGTCGGCCTGACGGAAGCCCTGGCGAAATCGAACAACCAATATTTTGCGACCCTGGGGCAAAAGTTGGGATTCGAGCGCGTCAGCTATTACGCGCGGCTGTTCGGCCTCGGCGAGAAGGCCGGGTACAACATTGATGGGGAACAGGCTGGATTGCTCCCGCGCAGCACGCCGCACAACGGCATCGGCATGATGACCAGCTTTGGCGACGGCATCTCGGTGACGCCTCTGGAGCTCGCCGCGTTGATCGGCGCGGTCGCCAACGGCGGAACGCTTTACTACATGCAGTATCCGAAGACGCTTGAGGAAGCCGCGGCAATCGAGCCGCGCGTCAAGCGCCGTCTGGACATTCAGCCGCTGATTCCGGAGATCAAGCCGGGGCTCGCGGGCGCGGTGGAATATGGCACGGCACGGCGTGTGTCGGCCGAATCCGATGAGCCGGTTTTCGGCAAAACGGGCACCTGTACGGATGCCCGAACTCCCACGCACCTCGGGTGGTTTGCGTCGTTCACGGAAACCGAGCGCGGCAAAGTCGCAGTGGTGGTTCTGTTGACCGGCGCGAGCGGCGTCAGCGGTCCCACGGCGTCGGGCGTGGCGGGCAACGTGTATCGGAATCTGGCCGCTGCGGGATACTTCGGCGAGCCTCACGCCGCTCCCGTGGCCGGAACCGTCCGCCCCTCGGGTTACGCGCTCGCCTCGAGCTCCGACGTGAGCCCTTCCCATTCCTCCACGCGCGCTTCCAAATCCTTGCGGCAGTGATCGAGTAATGCGCTGACGCGGGCCGATTCGTCCGCGCTCTTGAAATCCGCGAGCGCGCCTTCGTGCTGGCGGATCTCCGATTCGAGCGCGGCGATCTGTTCCTCTACCTCTTTCAAACGCCCACGCATTTTCTGCGCCTTCATGGGATTCACCCGGGATTTTTCTTTTTTCGCCTCGGGTTCAGCGGGCGGCGCCGCCGCGACCAGGGATGGCTTGGGAGGCGCCTGGGCCGCGGCCATCGCTTCCGGCCCACCCGATTTGCGCCACAGATAATCTTCGTAATTTCCCGGATACACGTGCACGTGACCTTCTTCGATTTCGAAGATCCGCAATGCCAGGTTATCGATGAAGTAGCGATCGTGCGAGACGAACACGACCGTGCCGTTATACTCCTTTAATGCGTCGAGCAAAACGTCTTTTGCGCGCATATCCAGGTGATTCGTCGGTTCGTCGAGCAGCAGAAAGTTCGAAGGAGCAAGCAGCATTTTCGCCAGCGCATAGCGGTTGCGCTCGCCGCCCGACAGTACGCCGATGCGCTTGAAGACATCGTCTTCACTGAACAAAAAGCATCCGAGCAGACTGCGGAGTTCGGTCTGTGTGGAGCGCGGCGCGGCCTGGGCGATGTCGTCGAGCATCCGCGCGTCCGGGTCAAGCTCCTTGTACTGATCCTGCGCGAAGTAATCCGGCGTGGTGTTGTATCCCAGCGTGTACGATCCGGTGGAGAGCGGCTCGGTTCCCGCGAGCAGCTTGATCAGGGTCGATTTTCCAGCTCCATTCACGCCCACCAGCGCGACGCGGTCGCCGCGCTCGATCACAAAGTCCGCGCCGCCGAAGACAAACTTTTCGCCGTAGCTCTTGCTCACATCCTTGAACTCCGCGACGATCCGTCCGCTCGGCTTGGGTTGCGGAAACTTGAAGTGAATGGTCTGCTCGTCGGGAGGGACTTCGATGCGGTCGATCTTGTCCAGCTCTTTAATCCGGGATTGCACCTGCTTGGCCTTGGTCGCCTGGTAGCGGAAGCGGTTGATGAACGCTTCCAGCTGCTCGATGCGCTCGCGCTGGTTGCGATAGGCGGCCATCAGCTGATCGCGCCGCTCGGTCTTCTGCGCGATGTACTTGTCGTAGTTGCCGCTATAAAAATGAACGTGCTTGTTCCATACTTCCACCGTCTTTTTCACCGTGACGTCCAGGAAATAGCGGTCGTGCGAGATCAGTACGTAGGCGCCCGGATAATTCTCCAGATAGGTCTCGAGCCAGTTGCGGGCTTCCAGATCCAGGTGATTGGTCGGCTCGTCCAGCAGCAGCAGATTGGGACGTTCCAGCAGCAGCTTCGCAAGCGCCAGCCGCATCTGCCAGCCTCCCGAGAACTCTTCGGTGCGCCGTCCCCAATCTTCCTTGCGAAATCCCAGGCCGTCGAGCACGGTGCCGGCCTGCGCCTCGATCGAATAGCCGTCGCGATTGCGAAACTCGCTGTCGATCTGATGCGCGCGCTCCGCCGCCGCCGACCACTCGGGATCCGCCGGATCGAGCACGGCCATCTTGTGATGCAGGTCCTCGAGTTCCTTCTCCATGGCGCGGAGACCGTCGAAAACCGACATCGTCTCCTCGAGCACGGTCCGGCCGGAAAGCGCCAGACCGTCCTGCGGCAGGTATCCGATCGTCATGCCCTTGGTGAAGGAAATGGTCCCGTAGTCGAGCGATTCCTTGCCGCACAGGATCTTGAGCAGCGTGGATTTTCCGGTCCCGTTGCCGCCGACCAGGCCGGTCCGCTCGCGCGGCGTAATCAGCCAATCGCAGCCTTCGAAGAGAAGCTTGTGGCCGAAACGTTTTCCGGCCCCTTGGAGTTGGATCATCCGGGAGTGTCTGCTTCTATTTTATAATGAACATGCAAAGAAGGGCCTATGCTGAATGATTTCCAGATCGGTCGGGTATGGGAAAACATGCTGGCGGCAGAAGCGCGGGCTCTTTACTTTGGCGACTTAACCTCCAGTTACACGCGTCGGAAGCAATGGATCACAGGGGCGTCATTCTTCCTCTCCTCCGGCGCTGCGGCTGCACTCATCGGCAAGGCGCCAAATTGGGTTCCCATCGTCCTGGCTGCGGCCGTCGCCGTGACGAATGCCTATTCTATGGCGATCAACCTTGATCGGCAGATATCCACAATGGCGAAACTGCATTCGGCATGGTCGCAAATCGCCGCGGATTACGATCGCCTGTGGAACCATACAACTTCCGATGATGCCGAGCAGAACCTCGAGCTGATCATCGACAGGGAGCGGGAGCCTTCCGAACTGGCCACGCAGGAAGCGCCTAACGATCAACAGCGATTGGGCCAGTGGCAGCAACATGTTTTCGCCATGTATCATTTGACAGATCACGGTGGCTAAACCGGACCGTCTGGAGAAAAGCTGGCCGCCGATGCCTAAGCCGACGCCGCCGCCGCCGAGGCCTCCGCCCTCTACACCGCAACCGACGACGCCCAGGCCTGCCGGGCCGCGATCGTTACAGAGCCTGGTCAGCCCCTAACCGGGCGGCGCGGCCGCGATCGTAATAATGACGTGAACTTTTTTCAGCTCAGCGGGGGCGCACCGTCAGAACAGCTTTCGCGTCCACTTTGCCGAACTCCATCGGCAGGCCGCGGCCCGCGTAGTAGGCGTCCCATTGATCGTTATAGTGACCCGAGAGCCGCTGGGCCGATTCGCCGGTCACCAGATTCGCGAAAGAATGATCCAGGTCGGCCAGATTGCTGACGATGCGCATCGAAGGTCCCACGCGTCCGGTGTATTGCAGCACGCTGACCGGCGATCCGCCGAAGGGCAGCGGCCCGATGTCGAAATATTTCCCGACCACCTGCAGCCGCCCCTCCACCGGATTATCGATCGTCAGCAGTTGATATTTCCCCAGTTCCCAGCGCGAGATTTTCGACCCCTGGCGTTGCACACCGTCCTGAACCCCTTTCTCGAGCGAGGAGACGAGCACCGCGTCGTAATCGGGAAACCAATCCGCGGGACGCTCCGTCAGCAGACGCTCGATCGTCCAGGTCGCGCCGATCGGTTCGTAGGCGGATTTCGGCGCCGCGCGCTCGCCGATAGCCTTGCGCAGTTGGTTGTAGGCGAGAGTCACGACGGTGGCGGCGGCCGATTCCTTGTTCATCTGGCCGTTCCACCGGCGCAGCTCGGTAATCGCATCCATCGGCGCATTCGACGGCCCCGAACCTGTGCCCTTCTTGCGATCCCACGCCGCCACGATCTGCTTCGCGAGGAATACGATGGAATGCCGAGTACACGTCCGTCTGCACGCGCAGCATTTCCTCGGGCTGCCACGCCGGGCGGGATTCGAGCAGCGCGCGAATCTGCCGGACCCGATAAGGCGGGGCGAAATTTCCGTTCACTAGAATACGGGGACGCATTCTTGCCGGCATCTTCTCCGGCAGCGGGAAAAGGATTCTGGTTCGCGGTCGCAATGATGCCCGACGGGGGATTGAATGCCTGCGGCAATTGATCGAAAGGAAGGTAGCCGTCCCATTCGCAATCGCCCGAAGGGCCCTCCGACGGGACATCGCCCGCGCACTTCCGGCGAAGCGGGAGACGGCCCGTGGCGTGATACCCGATATTGCCGTCGACATCCGCGTACACGAAATTCTGCGCCGGACCGCGCGTAGCGTCCAAGCGCCGCGACGAACTCGCTCCAGTTCCGCGCGCGATCCACATCCACGAACGGGAACGTGATTCCGCCGGGCTCGGCCGCGGTCCAGCGAATCGCGTATTGGCGTCCCGCATCGCTCACGAAAACCGGGCCGTGCCGCGTGACCCACATGGCGAGAGAGACCGGCGGCGCGCCCTTGACCGCGATCACGTCGCGTTCCAGGCGGGCCTGCTCCTGGCGGCCCTGGAAAAGATAGCGCCCCGAGCCCAAATCGATCTGCTCCCGGTAAAGATCCTGGACGTCGAACTCCAGATTCGTCACGCCCCACGCGATGCGTTCGTTATGTCCGGTGACCACGCCCGGGACTCCGATAATTGTCGCGCCCGTCACATTGAAGCCGCCAGGTGCGGAGAGGTGCACTAAATACCAGGGCGAGGGAATCGCGAAGTCCAGATGCGGATCGTTAGCGAGAATCGGCTTCCCGGTCGCCGAGTGCGCGCCCGATATCGGCCCATGCGTTCGAGCCCGGCTGCGGGGCGCTCGCCGCGGCTGCGGGAAACAGGAATTCGACCTTGGCGCGATCCCCGGCTTCCAGCATGTGCAGCTTGTTGATCTCCGCGCGCCAGCCGGGCGTCAGCTCGCGATACATCTCCAGGCCCGCCAGAATCGTATCGGCGATGGTCCAGGGCCGCGGATCGTAGCGCAGGAGCGCGAATTCGAGCGGCAGGCGCGTGCGATGGGTGTCGCGATATTCGTTGACGCCGCGCGCAAACGCCGCGATCTCTTTGCGATCGGGCGGTGACAGCGAGCTTTCCTGCTCCTCGGCGATGCGGCGCATCCGGAAGCGCCGGGATTCGCGATCGCTCTCCACGGCCGCCGCGCCCGCGATCTCCGCCAATTCGCCGGCCGCACGCCGCCGCAAGCCGTCCATCTGCCAGAGGCGGTCCTGAGCCATCGCATAGCCTTCCAGGAACAGGGCGTCTTCCACGCTCGCGGCGCGAATGTGCGGCACGCCCCGCGCGTCGCGGGAAATTGTGGCGGGACCGCTCACCCCGAGCGTGACTGCGCCCGATGTTTCTCCGAGCGGCCGCCATGCATACCAATACACCGCCACGGCGAACGCAACTAGCAACATGCCAATGACCGCGTTCACGGCACGGAGGAGGATTTTTTCGGACACTGTTTCGAGTGTATCGAATCGTTCCGGGTTTCACGAACCATTCTGCCTCGAGCCGGCGTTTTTCCAGGGCCCGCGGGGCCGGCGCGCGCGAAATACGAAACCACGCTCGCACTACACTACTCGCACTACACTGAACGTATGCCGCTGCGACTGATCCTGCTCGCCGCCATCGTCGGCCTGAACGGCTTTTTCGCCGCCGCCGAAGTCGCGCTGGTATCCGTCCGGCCGTCCCGCCTGAAGGAACTTGCCGGCCAGGGCAAGGCTTCGGCGCGCGCCGCGCTCGGGCTGCTGGAACATCCGAGCCACCTGTTGAGCGCCACGCAAGTCGGCGTCACGGTTGCCAGCCTGGGCCTCGGATGGGCCGGCGAGGATACGGTCTATCAGCTTCTCGTGAGCCTTCTGCGCGGTGCGTTTCCCTACGTGGACAGGATGTCGGTTTCTCAGACGGCGTGGCTCGATGGAGCGAGTTTCGCCGTCGCGTTCCTGCTGATCAGTCTGGTGCACGTCGTCATCGGCGAAGTGGTGCCGAAGAATCTCGCTCTGGAGCGCGCGGATCAACTGGCGCTTCTTGTAGCTCCGCCGCTGCTCGCGTTCCGGCGGATCACGGCCCCGTTCGTTTATGTGATCGAGAAATCCACCACCGCTGTTTCGCGCGCCATCGGTCTCCATGGTCTGCCGGAGTCCGGTGGCCATTCCGCCGAGGAACTTAAGTTCGTGATCGCCTCGAGCCGCCGCGAAGGGCATCTCGAGGGGTTCGAAGAGGCCGCCATCAACAAGCTCCTCGAGCTGCGCAACATCAATGCGCGCGAGATTATGACGCCCCGCATCGGAATCGTTTCCGTGCCGCTCGACGCCACGCTGAACGATCTGCTGCGCATCACGCTGCAGCACAAATATTCACGCCTGCCGGTCTACGAATCGAGCCCGGAGCACATTGTCGGCATCCTGCATTTCAAGGATCTGATGCGCGCCTGGCAGCAGCGCAAGGCCGCCAGCGACCGCAACCTTCCGCAGCGTCCGTTCCGGCTGCGCCCTTTTTTGCGCGAGCCTCTGGTGGTTCCCGAGACCAAACCGCTGAACCAACTCATCGATGAATTTCGCGGCCGGCACACCCACCTCGCCATGGTGGTGGATGAATTCGGCACCTTCACGGGTTTGGTCACGCTCGAAGACGTGCTGGAGCAGATTTTCGGCGACATCTCCGATGAGCACGACGTCAGCCGCCCGGTCCCTGTGGCCGGCGCGCCGGTCATCGAGCTCGACGGGAGCACCAACATCCGCGAGCTTGCCGCCCAGTATTCGATCGAGCTTCCGGGCGACGCGGGCTTCGAAACGCTCGCCGGTTTTCTGCTCCAGCGGCTGGGTTATATTCCGGCTCCCGGCGAATCGCTCAACTACGACGGCCGGACCTTTATCGTGGACCGCATGGACCGCAACCGCATCGCCCGCGTCAAAATTTTAAATCTGCGCTCCGAACGGCAACCGCAAAACACCTGATCGATGCTCCGCGCCGCTCGCGATTGTTTGGTAGCGAGCCTTAACCCATTACCGATCGTTTCCTCCCATTGTTTCCTTGCCGCGGGGGACGGTATTGTTGGAGAGTCCATCTCATGAATTTTCAGGAGCTGCGTCCATGAAATGTCTCGCCCTTTTTTTGTCGGCCGCCTGTGTGGCCGCCTTCGCCCAGACGAATGTTCCAGAGATCCCTTTTGACGCGCCCGCCGACTATTTCCAGTATCCGGCGGATGTGAATTTCGGCGAGATCACTGCCGTTGCGGTGAACTCCAAGGGGCACGTCTTCGTGCTTTCGCGGTCCAACAACACCGGCAACGTCTTCGGCGGCGCCGCGACGCAATTGTTCGAATTCGACGAGAGCGGACGCTACGTTCGCGAGATCGGCCGCGGCGTGTACGGCTTTGCCTTCGGTCACGGCGTGCGCATCGATAAGGACGACAACATCTGGGTGGTGGATAAGGGCTCGAACATGGTGATGAAGTTTAACCAGACCGGCCACGTCGTCCTGGTGCTGGGGCGCAAGGAGGAGGCCACCGACGAGCATGTTTATCCGGACCGCTCGAAAGCCTCCGTGCAAGTGGATGGAATGTTCAATCAGCCAACCGACATCGCCTGGGATTCTGCGGGCAATATGTTTATCAGCGATGGCTACGTGAACTCCCGCGTCGCCAAGTACGATGCCTCCGGCATGTGGGTGAAGTCGTGGGGCAAGCGCGGCTACGGCCCCGGCGAATTCAACATCCCCCATAACATCGCGATCGACGACCGCAACCGCGTCTACGTTGCCGACCGCGCCAACGGCCGGATCCAGGTGTTCGACACCGACGGGAATTTTCTCAAGGAGATCGCGATCAACGTTCCCGCGCCTGCGGGCGCGAAGCCCATGCTCGGGTATCAGAACCCGCCTCCTGCCAATGCGCCTCCGGGTTCCATCCTGACCTATCGCCCCGGAGCTCCCGCCGCGATCTGCATTCCGCCCGGACACAGCGACGTCATGTACGTCGGCGATTTGTATCCCGCCCGGATTTATAAGCTCACGCTCGATGGCAAGGTGCTCGGGGTGTTTGGGAAAGCCGGGAAGCTTCCGGGCCAGATCAGCGGCATCCACGGGCTCGCCTGCCCCAGTGAGAACGTGATTTACACGGCGGAATTCATCAACTGGCGGACGCAGAAGTTCATTCTGCACCCGGAGCGAATGACGAAGTAGTCTGAATCCCGTGCAGTTCTTCCCGCGCCACGGCTGCCCTGGCCCATTAGCACCGGAGGCGGCTCAATCGAGCCATTAAAGAACCTACATCCTTTTCAGAATCAATGGCTTGCGGTTGGCTTCCGACGTGCCTTTACGGAGAACGGTTAGGGAGGTAGGAAGATGAAAACGAAACTGCTCGCCGGGATGTTCGGAATCACACTGGCGGCCGGGAGCACGGCCTTCGCGCAGGCTCAATACGGAGCGCCGGGCGCGCAGGCTCAGTATGGCCAGCCGCAGTACGGAGCGCCGGATGCGCAGGCCACGTACGGGTCACCGGACGTTCAAGCTCAATACGGAGCGCCGGACGGTGCGTATCCCCAAGGCGGATATCCGCAAAACGGATATCCTCAGGCTGGTTATCCTCAAGGTGGTTATCCTGTGGGTGCCTACTCCGCTCCTCCGGTATGCGGTCCAGGATCCGTTTGGGTTGATGGCTACACGGATCAGAGCGGCTACCCCGTCAGCGGCTATTGCGCGGTGCCGCCCTACGCCGGAGCGTATTGGGTCGCGCCCGGATTCTTCGGCGGTGTTTGGAGAGCGGGCTATTGGGGACGCGGTCCGGGCTTCGGAGTTGGATTCGGTTTCCGCGGCGGGTACGGCGCTAACTACGGCTTTCGCGGCGGCTACGGCGGGGCCGCTGGATTCCGCGGCGGAGTCGCAGGTGGGTTCCGCGCACCGGCCGCTGCATCGAACGGTTTTCGAGGCGCGAATAATTTCCGTGCGCAGGGCGCGGCTCCGAGCTTTCGTGGCGGCTCCAACAGCTTCCACGGCGCGACGGGCGGAGGCTTCCATGGCAACGCCGGCGCGGCGCGAGGCAGCGCGGGCGGCGGCTTTCACGGCGGAGGCGGGCACGGCGGCGGCCATCGTTAGATGAATCTGGTCTGCGCGGCGGAAGGCGCAGACTGACTGCGGGTTGGGCGTGACGCACGGATTGCGTCGCTCTCAGCCCGCTTTTTTGTGCTTGGGCAATCTACTGAGCCCGCTTTGGCTGGAAAAAAGGGGACAGATCAGGCTGACCCCTTTTCCCCCTTTTCCCCCTTCCTTTCCCCCCTTTTTTCCCATCAGGCTGTCCCCTTCGTCCCCCTTCGTTCCTACCTACCGACCCTAATGGGAAGCCCGTTTCTCGATCTCAGCGATCGCCTCCGCAGCCCACTTCCGTATCGAATAGCGATTGACCTCCGGCGCGGGATCGCTTACAGCGACCTGTCTAAGCGCCGGAATCATGTCCTCCCCTCCGAAGCTCTTCAGCGCATCAATTGTATTGATCCGATCGGCTTCCTCTGGATCGTGGAGGGCCTTCAAAATCAGCCCTTTTGCCGTTTGGATGGTTCTTTCGTCCAGACCGGCCGTTTTCGCGAGCGCCTGGACAATCACCGGTGCGACCTGAGCCCGATCCAGTCCGACATTACTCTGGAACATCTCCATAAGGCATGGAAGGGCAGTCTTCCCGTGCGCGGCAATCTCGGCCGCAAGACGCGAGCCTGGATTATAACCCTCATGAACGAAAATGCATACTTGTTGCGGATCGCTCCAATCGGCAAATGCGTCGACTGTGCCGCCCAAGGCTCCGAGATATTCGACATACGCCTCTTCCTCTCCGCCGGGAATATTATCGGGCGGGCTGTCTCCTACTTTCGGGCGAATGAAACCAGTCTCCCGGCCCAGTAAATTCAGGAGCTCGCCCTGCACGCGCCGGTCGCCTAGGATCTTTGAATCGGAGCTAAGTTTTTCATACGCGGTCGCCCTGTCCGTCCATCGGGCATGGTGAAGCTGCCCTAGCAGTTCGTTCACGTCTGGTCTGCCGCCCGGCTCTTGCTGCGCTGCGCAGATTGCCGCAAAAAGGGCTCCCAACGCGATGAATACCTTGTGCGCGGACGAAGGGGACAGCCTGAAATGACTCCTTCGAGAATTTGATGAAGTGGACACGCTGGTCTGTCCCTTTCGCTCAATTCTACGCTCCGGCCCCGTGTTTCTCAAAGCCCACCGGCAGCCGTCGTTCGCGTCACGAATTGGATCGCTCCCGATCGCCATAGGGAACGCGGTTAGAGATTGTCGTCCTTGGTCTCGCGGGCCGCGAGCAGTCCAGCGAACGTCAGCCCGGCCGCTGCGGAAAGATAGTATCCGACCGACGGAAGCCCGTAATTCTTCGCGAGCCAGGTGGCGAGATACGGCGCGATCGACGCGCCAAAAATTCCCGCGAAGTTGAACGTGAGTGAGCTGCCGGTATAACGCACCGGCGTCGGAAAAAGTTCGGAGAGCACGGTGCCCAGAGGGCCGTACGTCAGGCCCATCAGGAACAGGCCAACGGCCATCGTCATCGCCACCCCGAACGCCCCTGCGAGAAGCAGCGGTCCCATGATCAGCCCGAAGCCGCCGATGGCGGCCGTCACCCACAGCAGCGTTCTGCGCCGCCCCAACTCGGCAAGCGCTCCCCCGATCGGGATGCCCACCGCAAGAAACAGGATGCCGAAGAGTTGCATCACCAGAAATTTGTCGCGGTTATAGCCGAGCGCCGTCGTGCCCCAGGAGAGCGCGAAAACCGTCATCAGGTAGAACAGCACGAAGGTCGCGAGCGCTACCAGCGTTCCCACCAGCAGCTCGCGGCCATGCTTGCGGAACACCACGAGAATCGGCACCTTCACGCGCGCCTTGCGGGTGAGAGCTTCGCGAAACACGGGCGTCTCGGTAATCGTCAGACGCACGTAGAGGCCGACCAGCACCAGTACGGCGCTCGCGAGAAACGGGATGCGCCAGCCAAACGCGAAGAACTGCTCGTTGGTAAGCTCTTTGGAAAGCGCCAGGAAAACTCCGCCTGACAGAAGAAAGCCGGCCGGCGCTCCGAGCTGGGGAAACATGCCGTACCAGGCCCGTTTTCCGGGCGGAGCATTTTCAATCGCGAGCAACACCGCCCCGCCCCATTCGCCCCCCAGCCCGAGCCCCTGGCCGAAGCGGCACAGCGCGAGAAGCAGCGGCGCAGCCACCCCGATGGCCGCGTAGGTTGGCAAGGCGCCGATCGCCACGGTGGAGAGCCCCATCGTGAGCAGCGCCGCGACGAGTGTGGTCTTGCGCCCGACGCGATCGCCGAAGTGACCGAACAGCGCCGAGCCGAACGGCCGCGCAAGGAACGCAATCGCGAATGTGGCGAGCGAGGCCAGCGTGGCAGACGTTGGATCCGAGGCCGGGAAGAAGAGCTTGGGGAAGACCAGCACGGCCGCGGTCGCGTAAATATAGAAGTCGAAAAATTCGATGGTGGTGCCGATCAGACTCGCGAACAATACCTGAGCCGGCCGGTTGACCGCAGCGCTCGCGCGGTCGTCATGCACTGTGACGCCCGCTGCAACGCCCGTCTTGTTCGGATCATCCAGCGAATTCGTAAGCAACCTCACGCACGTATGCGAGTATAGCGAAGCGTGAAAACCACTCGGGCAAACGCGTGTTGCGGTAACGGGCTTTCTTTAATCGACCGCCGGCGAAACGTCATCCATCTGGCTCTTTTCTACCCTTGCGTCGGCCCCTCGGCGGCCTTTGGCCGAATACCACCACGCACGGTGGAGATCGGCCATTGATGAGGACATATCCGGCTTATTTTAAATGACTTAAATTTGGCACAGCAGATGCTTTTAAGAGGGCGTGGTTAGGAGGACAAGAAAATGAAAAAGACACTGCTCGCTGGAATGTTGGGGCTGACGATGTTGACCGCGACGTCGGCTTTCGGAGCTGTTCGGTTTGGTGTGGGAGTGAATATCGGCGCGCCGGGATTTTATGCCCCCGCTCCGGTGGTTGTGGCTCGTCCGCCGATGCCGGGACCCGGCTATGTATGGATCGACGGCTTTAACGGTCCCACCGGCTTTGTGGCCGGCTACTGGTCGCTGCCGCCCGCTCCTGGCGCCTTCTGGGTTGGCCCTAGATTCGTCGGCGGCCGCTTCGTCGCAGGGTATTGGGGTGGGCGAAGCTTTGGACGCCCGGCGTTCCCCGTCCGCGGCGGCTTCGAACATGGCTTCCGCCGCTAACGGTGCTTTTTGCCTTGGATTGATGTGACGCGATCCGAAAGCTGTCCGAAATCGTAGGAGAGAAGAGAAGACAGCGCGGAAACTGGACACGGGTTGAGGCGATGCGGGGGTATCGCGCTCAACCCGTTTTCGCGTTTTAAGGGCGAATGGTAGAGCGAAAGAATCGGGCGAAGTCGGATCAGGCGGGTGAGCTCACGGAATGGCGGAGAGGGGGGGATTCGAACCCCCGGTAGAGCTTTTGACCCTACGACGGTTTAGCAAACCGCTGCTTTCGACCACTCAGCCACCTCTCCGCGAGGTGCTTTGGTACTGTTCGGATGTTAGCACAAACATCGGCGGATTTTGCATCCTGGCGCGCTCGAGCGCGAGGGCTTTCGGGAAGGGTAAAAAATCGAGTCGGCGACCGGTTTGGCCCTCGAATCAGCCAGTGGAATACAGAGCCGCCAAACGAAAATGCTCACCCGAAGGTGAGCATTTCGATTTCCCTGTTTTTGGACAGGGGATGTACATGGGAGAATCAGTTTCGACGGAACGCAACCGTCAAAAACCGTTAGTGATTGGATATTAGGGTTTGCGGCCAGCGAAGTCAAGCGAAAAACTTGGAGCTTCAAAATACCCGTTAACTGTCTGATGGGTGGGCGCTTGCGCTGTTGCCCCTTCGCGCGGCCCCAGTTCCAAAATGGATCACGCGGCCTGTCCGAGCACCCGGTTTTTAGGTCTAACAGCGCGGATTTCTGGGGTTTACTACTTATCGCCGCCGCTCCGGATCGGCACCGCCCGTTACCGATCGATATTGAGCACGATCATCGCGTCGGGGTCCTGGCGCTTCGAAATTTTCCGCCGCAGGAGCCGGAAGCCGGCATACGCCAATCCGGCCAAGATACACAAAACAATTACGACTCCGGCTAAAACGAAAATGTTGATCAGGTCCCTGGCGAAGCTCTTCACTTCGGTGCCGGGCACATTCTCGTTGAGGGTCACCTGGGCGTTATAGTTGATTTTCCCGAGCAGCCGCTCGGCGGCGTCCGGATCGGGGGGCGCGGGGATAACGGCAACCAGCGGCCCTGTGCGCTTGACGAAGCTTCCCCCGCGCTTTTGAAGCTCAGCGGCCTGATCGCGCGCCATGCTGGGCGTGGGGTAATCGAAGATTGCCAACGTCATGACGCCCTTAGGCGTATTGTATTCAGCAAGTTGCGCCTCGGCCCCCAGGTGAAAGGCCGCGACCGAAGGCGGGACCGCAGGCAGGAATCGCTGCAAAGACACCGGACCGAGGAGATAGCGCTCCGAGTTAGGGACCATGCCGTCGCTCGGAAGAGCCTTACTGAGCGCCGGAAGCGGCGAGTTCTCGAATTTGGGGAGCTGGTTGTAGAAGGCCGGAAGGTCGGCATTATCCGGCTGACCACCCGTAAACTGGATTACATAATTCCCGTACTCGAAGATGACGCCGTCGGACGTGGTGACCGCCAGAGGGGCGAAGGACGCCGGGGTGGCGCCAGAGGGTCTCCGGGCCTGAAACAGCGCCATGGCGCCCGTGGAATCGCGCATACGCCATGCCGTAGCCGTGAACCGCTTCTTGTCCGGAGCGGTATAGATCGCCTGCTCGCTGGCCTCCAGGCCGTATTCCTCATAAAGCGCCCGGTCGGGGGCCGAAAGCGTGGTAGGGGCCTGCTTCTCGTACGGACCGATCTGGTCGGGGAAAATGGGAGCCTGGGCGAAAAGGGCGGCCGGTATGCAGAAGAGCAGAAGGGGCCAGAGGCCAGGGGTCAGACGCCGTGAGCCAGACGGGGGCCAGGGGCCAGAGGCCAGAGCAGAGGAATTTCCCGATTTTGGATTGCCATTGCGTTCATGGGAATTTCCACACCCGGCCGGAGAATAGCCGCAGCTCTGCGAGCGCAAGGGAACACGCTTTCCTCCGCTCAGTGCCGGCCTCTCGTGAACTGGCCCCTGCCCCCTCGCCTCTGGCCCCTCGCTTACGCCCCGCAGCATTTTTTGTATTTCTTTCCGCTGCCGCACGGGCAGGGATCGTTGCGGCCGGCCTTCTGCTGGGCGATGACCGGTTTTGCGGCGGTGGGAGCTTCGCCGCCCACGAACTGCAGCGCGGAGAGTTCTTTTTCCTTCTTGCGCTGGATGTTGCGGGTCAGATCGAGAACCGAATTCTGCGCGGCTTTCTGAGCGACGGCGCGCTCGGCTTCGCTCGGGCCGGTGCTCGCGACTCCGACCGGTTGGGCTTCGTCCTCGTCGGGCTCATCCTCCCACAGTTCGGGATGCGGAACGTTCTGCGGAACGCCGCCGATCTCGTCCGGACCGCGCTGCAGGAAGAACAGGAAGCGGACCGACTCATCTTCAATGCGATCCATCATGTCCTGGAACAGGGTGAAGGATTCTTTTTTGTACTCGATCAGAGGATCCTTCTGACCGTAGCCGCGAAGCTGGATGCCTTCCTTCAAGTGGTCCATCGACAGCAAGTGATCCTTCCACTGGTTGTCGATGACGTTGAGCATGATCATGCGCTCGGTTTCGCGCAGCAGCTCTGTGCTGAGCATTTCTTCTTTCTCGCGATATTTCGTGAGGAGCTGCTCGTAAATGTGCTCCTCCATTTGACGCCGGTCGAGCTCGCGGAGCTGGTCGATGTGAATGCGCACCCCGAATTGATTGAGGATGTCGGATTCGAGGCCGTTCCAATCGTATTGGGAGGGATGCGTTTTTTCGGGACACCGCAGATCGACGAAGCTGCTGAGGATGCCCTGGATGATTTCCTCGATGCGCTCCTTCTGATCCTGGCCTTCGAGCAGGGCGCGGCGCATGCTATAGACGGCCTGGCGCTGCTTGTTCATGACGTCGTCGTATTCGAGGATGTGTTTGCGCGAGGCGAAATGCTGGGCTTCGACGGCCTCCTGCGCGGTGCGGATGCGCCGGCTGATCAGCTTGCTTTCAATCGGCACGTCTTCTTCCATGCCCAGGCGCAGCATCAGGTTCTGCATCTTGTGGCCGCCGAAGATGCGCATCAAATCATCCTGCAGGGAAAGAAAGAAGCGCGCGCTTCCAGGATCGCCCTGGCGGCCGGAGCGCCCGCGCAGCTGATTATCGATGCGGCGCGATTCGTGGCGTTCGGTGCCGACGATGTGAATCCCGCCGAGATTTACGACTTCGTCGTGTTCGCTCGACGTTTCGTTCTTGAATCGTGAATAAACGCGGTCCCAGTCCTCGCGTTCGGGGGTCCCCACGGCCGCGGTCTGGAGGGCATCCGGATCCTTGCTTTCCTTCCGGAAATACTCCTTGGTCATGAATTCCGGATTGCCGCCGAGCAAAATGTCGGTGCCGCGGCCGGCCATGTTGGTGGAGACCGTGACCACGCCCTTGCGTCCCGCCTGGGCGATGAGAAACGCTTCGCGCTCGTGGTTTTTGGCGTTCAGGACTTCGTGGCGGACGCCCATCTTTTTCAGGATTCCGGAGAGTTTCTCGGATTTTTCCACGGAGACGGTTCCCACCAGGACCGGCTGGCCTTTCTCATGGTGCTCCATGATTTCCTTGGCGGCGTTGCGGAATTTCTCTTCCTCGGTCCGATAGACGATGTCGTCGAGCTCCAGACGCCGGAGCGGCTTGTTGGTGGGGATGGCGACCACGTCGAGTTTGTAAATCTTATTGAACTCGGCGGCTTCCGTGTCGGCCGTGCCGGTCATGCCGGCGAGCTTTTTGTACATGCGGAAGTAGTTCTGGAACGTAATGGTCGCGAGCGTCTGATTTTCGCGCTGGATCTTGACGCCTTCCTTGGCCTCGACGGCCTGATGGAGGCCGTCGCTCCAGCGGCGCCCGGGCATCAGGCGGCCGGTGAATTCGTCGACGATGATCACTTCGTCGTCCTTGACCACGTAATCGCGGTCGCGCTGGAACATCACGTTGGCCTTCAGTGCCTGCTGCACGTGATGATTCATATCCATGTTGACGGCGTCATAAAGATTGCTGAGGTTGAGGAGCCTCTCCACTTTCAGCACGCCTTCCTCGGTAAGCGCCACGGTGCGGGTGCGCTCTTCCACGGTGTAATCTCCCGTGGTCCACTTCACGCCCGCCTCTTTCCCCTCGATTACTTCGCCGCGTATGAGGTTGGGGATGATGCGATTAATGCGGTAGTACTTGTCGGTGGATTCTTCGCTCGGGCCGGAAATAATCAGCGGGGTGCGGGCTTCGTCGATCAGAATCGAGTCGACTTCATCGACGATGGCGAACTGATGTTCGCGCTGTACGCACTCCGCGAGACGGAACTTCATGTTGTCGCGCAGGTAGTCGAATCCAAACTCGTTGTTGGTCCCGTAGGTGATGTCGCAGTGATAGCTATCGTAGCGTTCCTGATCGCTCAGCTCGTGCACGATGTTGCCGACCGTCATGCCGAGGGCCTTATAGATCCGGCCCATCCATTCGGAATCGCGCTTGGCCAGATAATCGTTGACCGTGACGACGTGCACGCCCTTGCCTTCAAGAGCGTTCAGATAGACCGCGAGCGTCGCCACCAGCGTCTTGCCTTCGCCCGTCTTCATTTCCGCGATTTTGCCGCGATGTAAAACGATGCCGCCGATCAGCTGCACATCGAAGTGGCGCATGTTCAGGTAACGGCGTCCGGCTTCGCGCACGGTCGCGAAGGCGGGAATCAGAAGATCGTCGAGCGAGGCGCCCTGCGCCAGTTGCTCTTTGAATTTGATCGTTTGTCCGGTGAGCTCGGCGTCCGTCAGCTTCTGGATTTCCGGTTCCATCTCATTGATGGCGGCCACGAGCGGGCGCAGAGCCTTCACTTCGCGGTCGTGCTTGGTGCCAAATACCTTGGCGAGCACATTCTCGAACATGCTTAACCTCCAGCTTTTAACTCTTTACAGGTTTTGAGAGAACGATTCTAAAAGAGAGGAGGATGAATCAGCAGCGGAGCAGGGAAGGGAGGGCGGTAAGGGGACCGCGAGCATCATGGCCGGCCATCCAGCGATCCCGGACCATCCAGATGGATCCGGCGAGAGGAGTGCCGCGCAGGGCGTCCCACCCGAGGAGCGTGCCGGGATGAGCATGGACCCGGGCGGTCGAGTCCGCGCCGGCGGCGGCCAGGCCGAGCAGCGCCATCAGCGGATGGAAGAAGCTTGCCGCATCGATGGTCAAGCGATGTTCCGCGGTGTTGCTCGAAGTCCAGTTCCGGTGGGCTAAAGGCTGGGCGAAAACGGGCGCACCCAGGGTCAGAAGCCCCATTAAAGGCCCCAGGCCGCGAAAGACTCTGATGCACAACTTCGCGCACGATTGCCGGCGCCGGGATTTCATGCGATTACCGAACCCATTTTAACACAGCAAACCGGGCGGTTTTCGCGAAAATCGCAGAGCCGATCCGCACGCGCCATAAGGCGGACAGTACGAGAGAACTACTGCGGTTTCCTAGGCCAAATGACCCACTTGTCTTATAGTCCGGGCAAGAACCAGCCGATAACATGTAAACGGGACTGGACTCTATTACGGAGACGGATAAGGTGGAGGGCTAGTTACCGCGTAAGTTTATGCAAAATCGAATACCTATAAGCTCTGCGCGACGCCGGAGGTCCAGCGGCCAGACATTGGTCGAGACCGCCTTCACGTTTCTTCCGCTCTTCGCGATGATGTTGGGAATCACCGACTTCGGCTTCATGATTTTCAAGTGGACGACGCTCCAGAATGCCGTTCGGGAAGGCACGCGGTACGCGGTGACCTTTCAGACGGATTCGTCGGGACACCAGGACACATCGATCAAGGACGACGTCGTGGCTTTCGGGATGGGTTTCGTAACGACCTCCGACGTGACGGTCGCCTATTACAGCCCCACCACTTTGTTAGTAATCTCGAGCGGTGGAAACGTCCCAGGGAACTTGGTTACGGTGTCGATCAGCAAGCCTTTCACCTGGATCGCGCCTTTGTCCGGGACTTATGCCGCGAAAACCAACACCCCCTTTACGATCAACGTATCCGCCTCGGACATCCTGGGAGGCTATCCGGTGGGAGTCTCGAGCGTACCGGAATAGCCGGGGAAAACTATGATCCGAAGAGCCCAAATAGCCGCGCGCCGCGCTCTCCGCCAAAAGGGTCAATCCGAAATGATTTCCTTCGGACTTCTGACCCTGTTCATCTACCTTCCGCTGTTCCTGTTTATGTTCGTGATCGGCATGAACCTGATTTTCAGCATTCAAGCCAATACGCTCGCGCGAGACATGGACAACATGTACATCCACGGCACGGACTTCTCGTCGTATAACGGGCAGCTCCTCGCGCAGACGATTGCCGGCGGATTAAGCCTGCAATTCCCGAATATCGGAACCGGCAACAACGCGGCGACGAATACGGGCAGCTCCGGGAACGGCCTGGTGTGGGTCACGCAGATCATGTACGTAGGCGCGACCACCGACAATCTGTGCCAGTCCATTCTGCCCGCTACGTGCACCAATGCGAACAGCTTCGTCTACACGCAGCAGATCATCTTCGGAAACTCCAACCTGACGAGCCAGAAGAACACGACCATGGGAAGTCCAACCGGCGCGACGCTCAGCAGCTCCGGCGTGGTTTCCAATCCGATCACCGATGCTCACGCGGCGCTAGGGGCTACGCCGGAGGCGGCTATGACGAACTTGTGGCTGACCACGTCGAACGGGCAGACCAGTTTGATCGACGGACAGGTGGTCTACGTCGTCGAGTGCTTCTTTCAGACGCCGCAGTTGAACTTTGGGAACTACGGGATCAACTCGGCGCTTTCCTATAACTTCAACAGTTCCGGAGTGTATGCCCGGTATTTCTTTTAAGAGCCTTTTACCTTTCAGGAGCCGATTTTTTAGGAGGTGTTGCTTGAAACGTTCCATGATCTCTCCCGTTACGCCGAAGCGCGGTGAAAGCGGCAACTCATTCTTCGTGGGTGGACTGTCGCTGGTGTTCATCATCCCGCTGATGGGTCTGACCATCGACGCGAGCTTTCTCTATGCGTCCAAAGCCCGGCTGCAGGCGGCGGTGGATGGATCGGCGCTGGGGGCCGCGCGCGCGTTGAATATGGGCGCGACACTGCAGTCTCAACAGGCGAACGCAGCGCAGAATGCCGTGAACTGGTTTTACGCAAACTTTCCGCCCGGGACGTGGGCCAGCAGTAACACCGTGATGAGTACGACCGGTGAAGTGAACAGCGGGTCCGGCTTTGGTTCGACGGGCCAGAGCGTTCACATCTATCCCGATTCGAGCAATCCCCAATTGGACCACGTGGACGTCACAGCTTCCACGCAGGTGCCGACATTCTTTATGAGGTGGTTTGGCGTTCAATATACCACTCTCAACGTGGTTTCCTATGCGACGCGAAGAGCCGCGGTGGTGATGATGGTGATGGATCGATCCGGGTCCATGTGCGCGGTGAACGGGGTCGCAAAGCCGCAGCCTTGCGGGAAGACCAGCTCGGGTTCCGCCTGCCAGGCCATGATCAACGCGGCAAAGCAGTTTACGGGACAATTCGCCGAGGGCCGGGACTACATCGGGATGATTACTTTCAGCTCGAACACGTACATCATCGTCCCTTCGGGAAAAACGAGCGGGGTTCCTGATACCAGCTTCCAGACGACCCTCGGTTACACCAATAACTTCGGCACTGGCACCGGAGCGATCGACAGTATCGAATGCATGGGCGGCACGGGCACGCCGCAAGCGATCGCACAGGGTTTCACCCTGCTGACGCAGGCCGGGCTCCCCGGGGCGCTCAACATCCTGCTGATCGAAACGGACGGGCTGCCCAATACGGCGACGATGAATTACTACGATTCCGTCAACAACAAAGTGGCCCTCAGCGCGGGCAGCAATTGCAAGGACACAAGCTCGCCCACAAATTTGACAATGTCCAACGGCGGATTTACGACTGCGGCGGTAATACCGCACTGGAATTCTTTCTCGTTGAATTTAGCGGCCGCGCCCTTTGGCACCGCCGCAGCCCCTTTCCCCAATACGCCGTTGGGGATGGTCGGGGCGGTTTACTCCGACGATCCGGGCACCGGCACCCAGTTCGACATCATGATGAATCAGTGGACGAATGCCGGAGGTCCTCAAGCCACCCAGTCGGTCGGCAATGCATCGGACGAATACAATACCAACGCCGCCATGAACACGGCTAATGGATGCAGCTTCAATGGCAGCCTGACGAATACAAACAATCCATCGGACTTCGCCTGGTGGCCGATGACCGACGTGTACGGCAACAGCTTTAATCCGACAAACGCTTATAAGTCGGTTACCACCCAAAACTTCAGCGGGATCACGCGGCTTCAGCAAAGCGGCGCGAACCCGGCGAACTGGACCAATTATCACAACGCCGTTTTGAACGCCACCGATAACGCCGCCTACACGGCGCGTACCAACGCCACGTATCAGACCTACGTGTTCGCGCTCGGTCTCGGAAACAATTCGGCCGGCGCGCCCCCCGATCCGATTCTGATGCAGCGGCTGGCGAACGATCCCGAAGGCGACACGTTCAACAACCCCGCCCAGTATCCGGCGTGCGCGACGGAGACCGGGTGCATCACGTACCCCGCTTCGAGCGGTCAGCTCCAGGGAAAATACGTTTTCGCACCGACCTCCAACGAGCTGGCGCAGGCGTTTCTGGCGATCTCCTCGCAGATTCTGCGACTGAACAAATAATCGCGGCTGCGGAGAAGCGTCGCGCAAACGAATCAAGGACCGCCAACGATCCGGATCTCATCGCGAACGATCGCCGCACAAACGATCGCGATATAATGGTCGTGCGCGATGTATCCGAAGCTTTTCCAATATGGCAGTTTCTTTCTGCCGACTTACGGCGTCCTGGTTGCGCTCGCTTTCCTGGCCGGTTTGTGGGTGACGCTGAAGCTGGCGCGGCGTACGGGCGTCAATACGGAGCTGGTGACAAACCTGGTGGTTTACGCGGCTCTCTCGGGGATGCTGGGGGCCAAGCTCCTCATGATTATCTTCGACTGGGACCATTACAGGGCGAATCCCGGCGATATATTTTCGTTTTCCACGCTCCAGGCCGCGGGCGTTTATCAAGGCGGTCTGATCCTCGCGATCGCCACGGCCTTCCTCTATTTGCATCACCATAAAATGGCGTGGCTGCCGACGTTTGACATGTTCGCCCCGGGCGTAGCGCTGGGACACGCGATCGGAAGGATGGGGTGCTTCGCGGCCGGCTGCTGCTGGGGTAAGGAATGCGATCTGCCGTGGGCCGTGACGTTCCGCAATCCCGACGCCAACGCTCTGACCGGGGTCCCTTTGCGTGTGTCGCTGCATCCGTCGCAACTTTATGAGCTCGCAAGCGAAGCGATCCTTTTCGGATTTCTGTGGTGGCGCTTTGGAAAACCGCATAAGCCCGGCGCGATCATCGGCCTATACCTGGTGATCAGCTCGGTCATGCGCTTCCTGATCGAATTCACCCGCTTCCACGAGCAGGCCCTCCCGTTCGGACTGCCTTTCTCGATCACCCAATGGATCGCGATCGGGCTGGCCCTGGCCGGTGCGTACCTGTTGTGGACGCCCTCGGCAGCGTCCAAAATCGTCCCCTCGCCCGCCCACTAAGTCGGGAAGCTGAAAAATTCGCTTGCTGGCGTGCGCGGCTCAGAAAACGGGCTCGCGGGTTTTCACAAGGTGCTCACGCGTTTCCACGCATCTACCGAGCCGCGACCGCGAGGGAGCGTTAGCATAATGGCCTTTTTCAGCATCCTGCTAAGGCGGGACACGCTTAGAGCAACCTTCAAAGCAAGCTAAAGAAGCAGGCCTTTCCGGCCGTTAGATTGAGTAGTGAGTGCCATCCATAGGCCGGCGTGTGCCTTGCGAAGCGAGCGGGGCTTTGTCCTGATCGTGATGTCCGCCTGCATGTTCCTGCTGCTTGCGGTGATCGGACTGGCCTTCGATCTGGGCCGCGTCTACATTGCGCGCAACGAGGCGCAGATCTTCACTGATGCCGCCTCGCTTGCCGCTGCGCGCCAGATGGACGGAACCAGCGCGGGTTTGGATCGCGCTCGCGCCGCGGTCGAGCGCCTGCCGGATCGCTGGAATCTGGGCACCGAAGACTTTCGTGGCGTGCAGGTGGAATTCAGCGCGGACAGCGAGCACTGGGAACTGAATCCGAAGGACCCGTCTGTCTTACGCCTGGCCCGGGTGACCGCTCCCGAAAATCATGTCGCCATTGTGTTCCTCAGGGCAGTGGGTGGGCCGGAAAGCTTTACGGTTCCCGCGCGCGCGGTCGCGCAGACGAATCCGGTGAGGCTCGCCGAATGAGACTCGCGCTGGACAAGACAAGAGGCCGCGCGCAAAAGGGCCATGCGATGCTCGAACTCGCGGTTTCGGCGGGTGTTCTTATGACGTGTCTCGCCGGAACGTTTCAGTTCGGATATACATTTTACGTTTACAACCAGTTGATCGGCGCGGTGGGCAATGGCGCCCGCTATGCCGCGCAACGCACCTATCGCGCCGCGACGCCCGACGATATCGAACGCGGAAAGGCAGCCATCCGTAACATGGTGGTGTATGGCGACGCGCAACCTGCGACGGACGCGCTTCCGGTAATCGCCGGTTTGAAGCCGGAACAAGTGGAAGTGGAGTGGATTGTGCCGCGCGGGGGAAGTCCCGAAGCCGTGGACGTGTCCCTTCGCGACTTCACGGTCCACGCGATTTTCAAAGGGTACACGTTCGACCATAAGCCGTTCGTTGAGTTTCCCTTCATCGGACGCTTCGCGCCCGGAGAGAGGGAGCCATGAAGGAAGCGTCAGCGGCGAACCACAGCGCGCCGAATTCCCGACGCCATGCGCACATGTGTTCCGGCGCGCGCGCGATGCACGGTGAACGCGGACAGACGCTGGTGGAAAGCACTCTGGTGATGCTCGCGTTTTTCTCGATCCTGTTCAGCGTAGTGGACTGCGGACAGGTGCTGGTGGCGCATCAGGCGCTGGTGGAGAGAGTGCGCGCGGCCGTGCGCTGGGGCGTGGTTCGATCGTGGGATGGAACTGGCGATCAGATCGCGAGCCTGGTGCTCTACAATCAGCCCGACGAGCCGCGGACGGCGACCGAAGGATATCTGGGTTTGACGCGCGCGAACGTGCAAGTGCGCTACCAACCGGCGACTCCCGCGCGTCCCGACGACGAAACGCTGAGCGTCGCAGTCGTCAACTATCGCTATCACTTCCTCTCTCCGTGGCTGGGGCAGGCCTTCGTCAATCCGCATCCGGTGATGATTTCCGCGCCCATGGCGTACCGCGAAACGGTCAGTTCACGCTGATCTAAAACCGCCTGCTATCCTGTGAGTTGGCTACCGTAAAACCCTTCCCATCCTTCCATTACTCTTCCCAAGCCGGCGATCCCGGCGAAGCTGCTGACGCAACCCTACGACAAGATCAGTCCCGCGATGCAGGCGAAATATCTGGCCGCGAGTCCCCACAATCTGGTGCGCGTGATTCTGGGCGAGCGCCGGGATACCGACACCGAAGCGGATAACGTTTACACGCGCGGAGCGAAATACTTCGAGGAGTGGATCGCGAAAGGGATTCTGGCGCAGGATGCCGCGCCCGGTTTCTACGCCTACTTTCAGGAATTTGAAGTTCCCGATTCCGGCGAGCGCCTTACGCGCAAGGGATTCATCGGGCTGGGCAAGGTGGAAGACTACTCGGCGAACGTGGTTTTCCGCCACGAGAAGACGCTGGCGGGTCCCAAGAAAGACCGGCTGCAGGTGCTGACGCACACGCGGGCGCACTTCGGCCAGATTTTCATGCTGTATCCGGATCGCGAGGGCGCCGTGGATCGGGAGCTCGATGCCGCGGGGAAGGGCGCTCCTTCGATCAGACGTCATCGATGAATACGGGGCGCGGCATACTCTTTACCCCATTACCGATCCGGCGCGCGTCGCGAGGATTCAAAGGCTGATGGCTCCGATGAAGCTCCTGATCGCCGACGGGCATCATCGCTATGAGACGTCCTTGAACTACAGCGATCAACACCCCGGCGATCCAGCCGCGCAATACGTGATGATGACCTTCGTCAACATGTATTCGCCGGGCCTGCAGAATTCTGGCGACGCATCGCGTGCTGAACGGCCTTAAGACCTTTGGGTTTGACGAACTGATGGCGCACGCGGATGACGGATGGGGCGTGCACGCGTTCGATTCGCTCGCGGAGTTAAAGCGCAAACTCGAAACGCCAAGACCCGACGACGGTGCGGATCGGGCGTGGTCACGGCGGATCACATGTGCCTTTTGGAGCGCCCCCGGCACAAGGACGAAATGGATGTGCCGGTGCTGCATCAGCGAGATTATCGGCGGGTGGCTGGGCATCAGCGAAGAAGCGGTGCGCGATGAAAAATTCATCCACTACGTGCGCGGCATCGATGCGGCCGTCGCGGAAGTGCGCGAGCGAGGGGCGCAGATCGCGTTTCTGCTGGAGCCGACGCCCATCGACGACATGGCGCGGATTGCGTTCGCGGGCGGCGTGATGCCGCAGAAGTCGACGGATTTTTATCCGAAGCTTTTGACGGGCATCGCGATTTACAAGCTCTAAAGATACGGTCTACAAAGCATCCGGACCACCGGCACAACCATCCGCCCGGCAGGGCAGAACGCCGCTCTTGTGCATGTCGTTGCGCAGGATCTTGAGCTCGCGCTCCGCGTCTTCGGGGAGCAGCAGCCGGTCTGCGACGGCTTTCCTCGCCGCTTTTTCGGCCATCGAATAATAGTTCCCCAGATCGCCGTAACGTTCCTCCAGGGACGGGCGCGGGTCGCCCTTGGCAAGTCGCTCGGCTTTGGTTTTGGCGAAAGGAATCGTCGAGGCTTGCAGCTGGCATTCCTGACCCTTCAGCGGACCGCTCGCGATCGGATTCCAGCCGGTGTACGTTCCGAGAGGCACCTGCAGCAAAAGAGCGTGCACGCCCGCGATTTCGTTGCCATCGGCGTCCACCTTGGCGGCAAGCGTCGGAATCACCTGCTTGACGATCGGAGGCGCGTTGTCGATGATGCCGGAGTGATCGTTATAGAGGAAACGCGGGCCAAAATCGTAATCGAGTACCGGATTCAGCACGCCGTCGGGTGACGGCACGCCGGGAATTTTCGGCCAGCCGATGGCGGCGGCCGTGGCTGGAACGAGCGTTCCATCGCTGACGCGCGGATAGGCGCTCGCGGGCGGAAGAGTCCCTTTCGTAATCCAACCCTGCATCGCGACCAGCAGGGCGCGCTCGGTCTCAAACCAAGGCAGGGGATTCGCGGGCAGCATGCATCCGGCGACGGAAGGCTGATCGTAATTGAAATTGTCCGTGCCGCCGGTGTGATTGGTGCTGCTCATGTAATAGCGCCGGACGTTCGCGGGAAGCGGAATATCGTCCTTGCCGGTCGTGCCCGCGATGCCGAGCGATCCCTTCACGAAAAAGAAATCCGCTCCGCCTTCGACTTCCATGATGGAAGGGCAGGTGTCCGTGACGCGGCAGCGATGCAGCAAACCCCAGGCGGGGCGTCCGCGAACCTTATCCGTGTAATCCTCCCACCAGGAGGAGCCTTCCGCGATCGGATCGTACAGGCCGGCGATGTTCCCGGGCTGCGCGAAGCGAATGTTGAAGGCGCCCGCGGCCGCCGAGGCGTCGAGAAACGCGCCGTCCCACACGCGGCGTCCCGCTTCGTCCTCATTGAAGCCGAGGTTGATAAAATCGCGCATCATGCGGGCAGGCTGCGAAACGCCGAAGCCGATGACTTTGCGCACCGCACCGGCGAGCGGATTCGCCGTACCCGCTCCGTCCGCCGTTTCATTGCGGAAAAACGACACAACGTCGCGCAGGGCCGCGAGACCGACCCCAAGCACGAAGGGATCTTTCGCGGTATACACGAGTTGATAGACGCTCGCGGTGTCGAATCCGTTCTTGAGACAGACGCGCGTGGGGTCCGGCTTGCCGGGAAAGGGGGTGGTGCGGCAATCGGCGAAAGCCCAGTCGGCGGACGGGATCGTCGCGACGCCGCTGCTTTTGCCCGTGTTCGTCACCGACGCCATGGAAGTCAGCGTAGCCTTCGACGTATCCAGGCTGTGCGGAGTGCGGCCGGGGCCGGGGAGCGAAGCGGTGTTCATATTCGCCGAAAAATTAACCTGCTCGTAGCCGGGAACATCGGCCGCAAAGCGCACGGTGACGGGTCCGGTGACCGGAGAGCCGTCCGCGTTTTTCGCGATCGGCACGTCGATTCCTTCACGCCCGCCGGTTACCGACGCGATCGGCATATCCCCCTGCCAGCCGCTCGCGAGCACAATATATCCGGCTTTGTAAATCGAACCATCTCCAGCGTCCGTCACATCGGGATCGGGAGTCGCGGCCGCGAGAACGAATTTTGTGAAGCGCGCGGCGAAGCGCACATTCCCGCGATTGACCACATCGTAGATCAGGGTCCCGTTCGATTTCGCGGGGTCCGCGGGCTTGAGAATCGTGAACGTGGTCGTGTACGAAACTTTGCCGTTGGAATTCCGCGGCGCAAGTCGAATATCGGTGATCGGTGCGTTGCGGCGATCGGAAGGATCGAGCTCGCCCGTCGCGGTGCCGCGCACCAGTTCGTAAGGGCCGGCCGGGCCGAAGGATTGGCCCTTCAGCGCGGGAGTCCGGGAGGCGATCGTGATGTGAATCACCTTGCCTTGAGCCGCGCTCGCGCACCAGAGCGCCGCTGCGAAAGCGAAGACAACTGGACCGGTTATGGATTGCGATCGACGGCTGCGCACAGCACTCGGCATGGGACACGACACGGCGTTGGAACCTCCTCGGCAGCGGCGCCGGGAGCACGGAGCACGGCACCTGCGCTGAATCATAAGAGATGTGGTTGAGACGAGTCAAGCGTGCGCCGCTCCCGGGCGTTTCTGTGTTATCCAAGTAACATGCGGTTGAGGATCAGTCGCCGGGAGTTCGAGGGCCTCGCCCTGACCGCCGTCGCAGGGGGGCTCGGGAAACTTCGCGCGGGATCGGGAGGCTCGCAAGCCATCGACGAGACTTTGCGTTCGGGCATCCAGCGCCACGGAATTCCCGTGGTTGTCGCCATGGTGGCGAACGGCCGCTCGGTTCTGTACTCGGGCGCCTTTGGATTGCGGGACACCGCGTCGAAGATTCCGGTCAGCGTGAATTCGATTTTTTCCATTGCGTCGATGACCAAGGCGATCACGACGACGGCGGCGCTGCAACTGGTGGAGCAAGGGAAGCTGAAGCTCGACGAGCCGGCGGCGCGCCATCTGCCGGAACTCGGGAAATTGAAAGTGATCGCGGGATTTGACGCGTCCGGCGAGCCCATGCTGCGGCCGGTCGCGAAGCCCGTTACGTTGCGCCACCTGCTGACGCATACATCCGGGTTTGCCTACGATACGTGGAACGAGACGCTGTTCCGCTATGCGCAGAAGACCGGCGCGCTCGACCCGCCGGCTATCACCGATCCTCCGTCTCCTCTCGCTTTCGAGCCGGGCACGGCGTGGCAGTACGGGACCAGCCTGGATTGGACGTCCACGATGGTGGAAGCGGTCAGCGGAAAATCGCTCGAGTCTTATTTCCAGGAGAACATTCTTCAGCCGCTCGGGATGAAAGACACCAGCTTCCTCCTCACCGCGGAAAAATTCGATCGCCGCGTCGCGTTGTATCAACGCCAGCCGAACGGCGAGTTGCACGAAAATCCCCGCGTGCTCCCGGCCCCGCCGGCGCATCCCACGGGCGGCGGCGGACTGTACTCGACCGCGCCGGATTATATTCGCTTCACCCAAATGATTCTGGGTAAGGGAAGTCTGCGCCTGAAGAACGGGAAGGCCGTGCGCATTCTGAAGCCGGATACCGTTGCGCAGATGAGCCGGAATCAAATCGGATCTCTGAGCGCGGGACGCCTGAAGAGTTTTCGTCCGGACCGGTCGGCGGATGTAAATCTGCATCCGGGAGCCGAGGATAAATGGGGTCTGGGGTTTCTGATTAACACGGTGGCCTACGAAGGCGGACGGTCGGCTGGGAGTCTGGCCTGGGCGGGAATCGACAACACGTTCTATTGGATCGACCCGCACCGCGGCGTCAGCGCCGTGATCATGATGCAGTTCCTCCCGTTCGTGGATAAAGAAGCGGTCGGAATGCTCGGCGATTTCGAACGCTCCGTCTACGCGAACGTGGCCGTCTGAACCTAGCGAATCCGCGCCAACGCCATGCCAGCGGATCATTTCTCAGCCGCCTATGACGCGGCGACGAAGAGCATCTCCGCAGTTACTTGTGCGCTCGCCGTGATCCTGGCGGTGGTGATCCATAACCTGATCGCCGTAGGAATCCTGGTTGTCGTGCTTGCGCTCTCCTTCGCGTACGCACCGCGAGGATACGAGATCTCGGAGAGCGCGATTACCGTGAAACGGCTCATCGGTGATGTCCGCGTCCCGCTCGAGAATCTCCGCGCGGTGCGGCGGGTGACTCAGGATGATCTTCGAGGGACCGTCCGCCTGTGGGGCAGCGGAGGATTATTCGGTTACTACGGCTTGTTCCGAACTTCCAAGCTCGGGCGATGCACGTGGTACGCCACCAATCGCAAGAATCTGATCGTCGCGATCGGCGCGTCGAAGACCACGGTATTTAGTCCGGATGATGTCGACGGTTTCCTGAAGGCGATCCGTGAGGAAGCGCAGCTTCCCGAAAGCTCCTCGCGCGAGATGGACGAAGGCCCAGTGGAATTGATCCCGGCCGCTGCCAATCCAGCCACTCTGTGGATCGGGCTGATCCTGGTAATCTTCGCGGCATTAGGGGTGCTTGCCGCGATTCTTCTCACGCTTCGCGCGCGTGGCGCGGTGTAGCAGGGTGCAAAAAAGGCGATTATGCTACGCTCCCTCGCGGTCGCGGCTCGGTAGATGCTTGCAAACACGCTCGCACGTTTCTGAGCCGCGCGCGCCAGCAAGCGGATTTTCAGCGTCCTCTTAGAACGCGCCTGCGGCAGGGCGGCACTGCTCGATATATAGTGGATGCCATGCCCACACGTAGAATAGTTCTCATGGCTCCTTTGGCTCAGGCGGCGGCATCCGTTTTGAAGGGCGCGGACAAGAAAGCGGCGGGTAAGATGACGCTCTGTCTGCACCAGAACACTTCACTCGGCGCGGGATACCGGAAGTCGCTCGAAGGCTGGGCGCGCGCGGGGATTAAAGAAGTCGAGATCGTATCGTCGATGCTCGACGAGTTTTTGAAAACCGAAGACCTCGCCGCGGCCCGAAAAGTGGTGACGGATCTGGGACTGACGGCGGTATCGTGCTCGCCGGGTTTGACGGATTTCTGGAATCCAAGCCCGGCGCATGCGGCAAACATGGAAACCCTGAAACGGCGCTGCGAGCAGTACGCGACCTTCGGAATCAAGAAGATTTATAATCCGGCGAATACTACGACCAAGATCACGCGAGACGATTATAAAGGCGGGCTCGATATCATTCGCGAAACGGGAGAGATCGCGCAGCACTTTGGAATGGTCGCCGCGATTGAATTCACGCGCGCGTCGGCCTATATTTCGAATCTCAGAACGTGCGCGAATCAGATCCGCGCGGCGGCGCATCCGAACGTGAAAGTGCTTTTCGATTTCTACCATTTCTGGTCGGGTCCCAGTAAATTTGAGGATATGGATTTGCTGCAGACGGGCGACGTTGCGCATGTTCATTTTCAGGATGTCCCGGACATGCCGCGCGAGCTGCTCGATAACACCACGCGCCTGATCCCTGGGGACGGCATCACGCCGATCGCCAAGATTCTGAAAAAACTCGTGGAAAAGGGATACTCCGGACCGCTTTCGGTCGAACTGTTCCTTCCTGAATTTCAGCAGGGCGATCCGTTTGAAGTCGCAACGAAGATTCGGGAGAAAGCCACGCGTGTGATGCGCGAATCTCACGTCGCGTAAGCGGTACCGCGGATGGCGTTCGAAATTGCCGCTAGCGATTCACCCGCGGCATTTGCGCCACCGGATAACGGGTTCCTGCCGCGACGTCGGGAGGAAACGCCTCGTTCAGCGCGTCGAGCTCGCCGGGCGTGAGTTCAATATCCACGGCTCCCACGTTCTCTTCGAGATACTTGCGCCGCTTGGTCCCGGGGATCGGAATGATATCATCACCCTGTGTGAGCACCCACGCGAGTGCGATTTGCGCCGGTAGCACTCCCCGGTCGCCGGCCAGTTTCGTCACAACCGCGACCAGATTGCGATTGCGCGCGAAATTGTCGCCCTGAAAACGGGGCGAGTTCCGTCGATAGTCGTCCGCGGGAATGTCTTCCAGGCTGGCGAACGATCCGGTTAGAAATCCGCGGCCGAGTGGACTGTAGGCCACCAGAGCGACCCTCAAATGCCGGGCCATCGCCAGATTTCCATGCGTCTCAATGTCGCGGGTCCATAGAGAATATTCGCTCTGCAGCGCCGTGATCGGATAAACTTTGTACGCCCGTTCGAGCGTCGCAGCCGAGGCTTCCGAGAGCCCCAGGTAGCGAACTTTGCCGGTCCGAACGAGTTCCGCCATGGCTCCGACCGTTTCCTCGATGGGCGTATTCGGATCGACGCGGTGCAGATAGTACAGATCGATCCGGTCGACGCCGAGACGTTTCAGACTCGCGTCGCAGGCGGAGCGGACGTATTCCGGGCGTCCATTGACTCCGGAGATTGCTCCGCCGTGGCGCACGAAGCCGAACTTGGTGGCGACAAAAACGTTTTGGCGCTTCGCCGGGCTCAATCTCCCGAGCCAGCCGCCGATCAGCTCTTCGTTGGTATGCGGGCCATAGACGTCGGCCGTGTCGAAGAAATTAATGCCAAGCTCCAGCGCACGATCGAGAGTAGCGAGCGATTCGCGGTCATCGCGTCCGGAATAAAACTCGCTCATGCCCATGCAGCCGAGTCCAAGGGCGGAAACTTCGGGGCCGTCCAATCCGAGGCGTCGCATTTCCATCTTTCTATTCTATGAGGACGCGAAGTTCGCCAGGTGAGCGTTCGAATGGATTGACGACGGTCAGGGCGCCGAAGCGCCGGCCCGCCTGGAAATCCTCGCTCAAGAGGTAGCGGCATCCTGCTTGTTCGGCGGAGGCAACGATGAGCGCATCCCAGAAATTGATCTGCGCATGATCGCACCAATACCAGGCCCGCCCGATTGAACGGAAACCGGGCGATTCAGGCTCCCAATTCTCGAAAGATTTCACGATCGCGCGCGCACGGTCGGTGGGCACATTCGCTTTGCGCAGGGCGTTCGCATAAAACTCGTGAAGCACCTGCCAACTGAGGCAGCCGGCATCCCGATTCCACAATTCCTCGATCCAAGCCGCCGCCCTCTCGTGCTTGATGCCCGATCGGCGATCCACTGCGTAAAGCAATACGTTCGTGTCGACGAAAACGCTATCTGCGCCGCTCATGCAGCTCTTCACGGCTTGGGCGGTTAGCGGCGTCTATATCCAGGCCTTGGGTACTGAGCTTCTTCCACCGCTCAAATGCCGCCCAATATTCGGGGCCGCGCCGGTCGCGCTTCTCGGCGACAACTTGACTAAACCACTTCGCGACGGAGACGCCCTTTTCAGCGGCCTGATGGCGCACCCAGCGCAGGTCCTCTTCATCCAGCGTGATGGTCACGTTCTTTAACACGAACCTAGTGTAACACGAAGATCGTGTAACACGAGGGAACCGCTTGCCTGCGAGGCCGGCGTCTTCGTCCTTCTGTATCCTCATGGCAGGACGCGATTTACTCTTTGATCCCACTTTGCTCAAAATGTTGTTCATGGGCAATGCAAAGGCGAATTGGGTTCTGCGAAAGGCGTTAAAGCATCGGACCCAGAAGGCGCGCCGTCGGCGGGTTCTGGGCTTTTATGCTTCGGCGTTGGTCTGCTTGCTGATGACTCTTGGCGCCGACCACGGCGCCTACCGCGGTTTGGTATTCGCGGCCGCGCCCGTCCTGATCGCGATGAGCCTGGCGGTATCGAGGGGCTTGCGAAACGACCCGTATATCTTGATCCGGAGCCTCGACGATCGGGCGCAGGTTGAATATGGGACCAACTTCGACCAGCTCTCGGATAGCGCGCAGAAGGAATTGCTCTCACGCTATCGCATGTTTGCTTCTCCCCTGGATGGTCTTTCCGAAGGACGCCGGCGTCCATCGCGCCCGCAAGTGGAAAGTTCCGCATTCCGGTTTCTGACCCGGGCTCTCGCGTGGTTCGTCGCGCTCTACTGGATCTTGTATTGGTTCGTGCCCGCCGGAGTCGCGAGAGAAATGTTGACCGATACTCCAGTGCTGATCGCGTTGCTCGCTGTGTTTGTGATTTCGCTGCCCAGCGTGATTGAGGCATGGACCGTGCCAGACGAAGTTCGCGAGCCGATCGCGACTGCGAGCGCCGTGCAGGCATAAAAAACGGGAACACCAATCAGGCCGCGAATCAGGCCGCGAATCAGATAGACGGGCTACTGAAAGGTGACGCGGTCAATGGGAATATGCGTGCGTCCGGGTCGAGGGCGCTCCGTTCGAGGATCTTCCGAAGACACGATTTCCCGCGCTACACCGATAATCGCCGATGCGGGAATGAGCCCTTGCATCCGGCTGTCCATCGAATAATCGCGATTATCTCCGAGCAAAAAGTACTGGCCGGGGGGAACTACCAACTCTCCGTCATGCACGTATTTTTGGAGCATCTCCCGGCCGGAGGCGCTGATCGGCATCGTTGCAGGTAGCTTCCCGGCACCAGCGGGAAAATTGCGGAAAAAGTAAAATTCATCGCCGAGATTATCAGGACCTCGGTGCACGACGTATTTTTCGCTCACAGAACGCGAGTTTAGGATCAAGATTTTATCTGAGAATTTCAGATGATCGCTGGGCAAGCCGACCAAACGCTTGATCAGCGTCACGTCTGTTCCATCGAGCGTGGCATGGAAGACGACGATATCGCCGCGGTGAAACTCGCTGGCGGGCTGCACCGAAACGCGATCGCCCGCCAGAAGCGTAGGTTCCATAGCCGAGGTGGGCACGCGAAATGTGGATTCCTGGGCGCATGCGAAGGCGGCGGGCAAGAACGTAAAAAGAACTGCGCGTCTCAAATTCATAGCATTACTAAAACGATTGTATTGTACGCCCGCAGTCGCGACTGGTGACGCGAGTGCAATAGCCCCAAGCTGACGCATGGGGCTTGGGCCGTCTGATTCTGAAAAGCAGGCCCTCCCTGAGTTCACCCCTCGACTCCGCTCGGGATGACGCGCGGTGGAGGGGGTGCCGGAGGGGCGTGGAAGTAAAAAACGGCGACCCGAAGGCCGCCGCTTTTTCCCACTTCTTTCGAACGCCGCGAGAACGAGGTTCACGCGATCTAGCCGATGATTATTCGGCCAGCGTTTCTTCGCCCGGCAGTTCGGCTTCGGAAAGCCCGCCTGCATACAACGCGCGGGTTTCTTCGTCGTATCCCGGGATGACATCGATCGGCGCTTCCTGCTCCGCCGCCATCTCTTCCTCGACGTCCTCGCCCGCGATCTTCACGGTCCGATAGTATTCCATGCCGGTGCCGGCCGGAATCAGGCGGCCCATGATGACGTTTTCCTTCAAACCGCGCAGATAATCGACCTTGCCGTTGATGGCGGCTTCGGTAAGTACGCGCGTGGTTTCCTGGAAGCTTGCCGCGGAGATAAACGAATCCGTGGAGAGCGACGCCTTGGTGATGCCGAGCAGCACGGTTTTCCCCGTCGCCGGACGGCCTTCGGCGGCCACCACGCGAGCGTTCTCCTCGCGGAACTTGAATTTGTCGACGACCTCCTCGGGGAGGAATTCGCTGTCGCCGATGTCCTCGATCTTCACCCAGCGCATCATCTGGCGCGCGATGACTTCGAGATGCTTATCGTTGATGTTGACGCCCTGCAGACGGTAGACTTCCTGGATTTCATTGACCAGGTAGCTCTGCAGTTCTTTTTCGCCAAGCACGGCCATGATGTCGTGCGGGTTGCGCGGGCCATCCATCAGCGGATCGCCGGCGCGGACGCGCTCGCCTTCCTGGACGTTGATGTGCACGCCGCGGGGAAGGGCGTATTCGCGCTGCTCGCCGTCATCGCCGGAGATGTACAGCTTGCGAACGCCTTTGCTGATTTCGCCGTATTTCACGGTGCCATCGATTTCGCTGATGACCGCCGTTTCGCGCGGCTTGCGCGCTTCGAACAGTTCCACGACGCGCGGCAGACCGCCGGTGATGTCCTTGGTCTTGGTGCTGGCGCGCGGAATCTTGGCGAGCACGTCGCCGGCGTGAACTTCATCGCCGTCGGCCACCGTCAGGTGGGCATGCATCGGCATGAGGTAACGCTTTTCGTCATGCTTGCCGCCGCCCTGCGGACGAACCACCAGCGCGGGAACGCGCTTTTCGTCCGGCGAATCGGTCACCACCCACTGCGAGCGGCCGGTGATTTCGTCCACCTGCTCCTGCATCGTGACGCCTTCCTGCAGATCGCGGAAGTGCACCACGCCGCTCACTTCGGTGAGAATCGAGAACGTGTAGGGATCCCATTCGAGCAGATCGGCGTTGGCTTTGACCTTGGCGCCGTCCTCGAAATAGATCTTCGCGCCGTAGACGACCGGGTAACGTTCTTTTTCGCGGCCCTTGTCGTCGAGAATGGCGATGATGCCATTGCGATTCATGGCGATCAGTTCGCCTTTGGCATTGCGCACGGTTTGCACGCCGTGGAATTTCACGAAGCCATTGGACTTGGCGTCCTGCTTCGATTGCTCCGGAGATCCGCTGGCCGTTCCGCCGATGTGGAACGTACGCATGGTCAGCTGCGTGCCAGGTTCGCCGATGGACTGCGCGGAGATGATGCCGACGGCTTCGCCGCGTTCCACCAACCGGCCCGTGGCGAGGTTGCGTCCGTAACACAATTGGCACACGCCGCGCTTCGATTCGCAGGTGAGCACGGAGCGGATTTTGACGCGCTCGATGCCGGCCGCCTGGATGGCGGCCGCCAGATCCTCGGTGATTTCGTGGTTGACCTCCACGATGATGTTGCCTTCGTAGTCGACCTGATCTTCGAGAGCGACGCGGCCCACGATGCGGTCGCGAAGAGGCTCGATGATTTCGCCCGATTCGATGATGGGCTCGACGTAGATCCCGTCGCTCGTTCCACAATCGTCTTCGGTGACGATCACGTCCTGGGCCACGTCGCACAGACGGCGCGTCAGGTAGCCGGAATCGGCGGTCTTAAGCGCGGTGTCGGCCAGGCCCTTGCGGGCGCCGTGCGTGGAGATGAAGTACTGCAGCACGTTCAGGCCTTCGCGGAAGTTCGCCGTGATGGGGGTTTCAATGATTTCCCCGGACGGTTTGGCCATCAGGCCACGCATACCGGAAAGCTGGCGGATCTGCTGTTTCGAACCGCGCGCTCCGGAGTCGGCCATGATGTAAATCGGGTTGAGATAACGGCCGGTGCGGTCGTCCTCTTCCATGGTCTTGAACATTTCTTCGGAAACGCGTTCCGTGACCTTGGACCAGATTTCGATGATTTTGTTATAGCGTTCGCCCTGGGTGATGGCGCCTTCCTGATACTGCGACTGCACCTCGATGACGGCCTTCTCGGCGTCTTTCACGAGACCGGCCTTCTCGCCGGGGACGATCATGTCGTCGATGCCGATGGAGATTCCGGCGCGCGTGGCGTAGTTGAAGCCCAGGCTCTTCACGTCGTCCAGCATGCGGACGGTGATGGCGCGGCCGTTTTTCAGATAACAGTAGTGCACCAGCTGCGAGAGGCCCTTCTTCTTCAGCAGGCCGTTGATGTAGGGCATTTCGTCGGGCAGGGTATCGTTGAAGATGACGCGGCCGACGGTGGTTTCCATGTACTGCTTCACGAACTCGATCGGCTCGGTGTGCATCAGGTTCTGGTTGTCGAACGCCTTCACCAGATCGATGACTTTGCCGGTGTAGCGGAGCTTAATGGGCGTGAGCGTCTCCACTTCGCCCATTTCGAGCGCGATGAGAACGTCGTCCATCGAGGCGAACGTGCGTCCCTCGCCCTTCGAGCCGGGCCGGGACTTGGTCAGGTAATACAGACCCAGCACCATGTCCTGCGTGGGAACGGCGATGGGAGCGCCATGCGCGGGCGAAAGGATATTGTTCGCCGAAAGCATCAGCGTGGAAGCTTCGATCTGCGCCTCGGGCGACAGCGGAATGTGAACCGCCATCTGGTCGCCGTCGAAATCCGCGTTGAACGCCGTGCACGTCAGCGGGTGAAGCTTAATGGCTTTTCCTTCGACCAGCACCGGCTGGAAGGCCTGAATGCCCAAACGGTGCAGCGTGGGAGCGCGATTCAAAAGAATCGGGTGATCCTTAATCACTTCCTCAAGGATGTCCCACACCACCGGATCCTGCTGCTCGACCAGTTCCTTGGCCTGCTTGATGGTGGTGCAATGGCCGCGTTGCTCGAGGCGATGATAAATGAAGGGCTTGAACAGCTCGAGCGCCATCTTCTTCGGAAGACCGCACTGATGGAGCTTCAATTCGGGACCGACGACGATCACCGAACGTCCCGAATAGTCGACGCGCTTTCCGAGCAGGTTCTGGCGGAAGCGCCCCTGCTTGCCTTTGAGGGTATCGGACAGCGACTTGAGCGGGCGGTTATTGGCCCCGCGCAGTACGCGTCCGCGGCGTCCGTTGTCGAACAACGCGTCCACCGCTTCCTGCAGCATGCGCTTTTCATTGCGCACGATCACGTCGGGAGCATGCAGATCGATCAGCTTCTTCAGCCGGTTGTTGCGATTGATCACGCGCCGGTACAGATCGTTCAGATCGGAAGTCGCAAAGCGGCCGCCATCGAGCGGCACCAGGGGACGCAGCTCCGGCGGAATCACCGGAATGACGTCCAGAATCATCCACTCGGGCTTGTTGCCGGATTTCCGGAAGCTCTCGGCGACGCGCAGGCGCTTGGCGTATTTCAGCTTCTTCTGCTGGGAAACCTCGGTCTTCATCTTCTCGCGGATTTCGAGGCTCAGCGCTTCGCAATCCACTTTCTTGAGAAGTTCCTTGATGCCTTCGGCGCCCATCATGGCGACGAACTTGCCGGGATACTCCTGATCGAGCGCGCGTTTGCGTTCGTCGCTGATCACTTCGGCGCGCTTGAGGTCGGCCACTTCGCCCGGATCGACGATCACGAACGCTTCGAAGTACAGAACGCGCTCGAGCTCGCGCAGGGTGATGTCGAGCAGGTAGCCGATGCGGCTCGGCAGGCCCTTGAAGAACCACACGTGCGAGCAGGGGCTCGCCAGTTCGATGTGGCCCAGGCGTTCGCGGCGCACGCGCGACAGCGTCACTTCGACGCCGCACTTATCGCAGATGACGCCGCGATGTTTCATGCGCTTATATTTGCCGCACAGGCATTCCCAATCCGCGATGGGACCGAAAATACGCGCGCAAAAAAGCCCGTCGCGCTCCGGCTTGAACGTCCGGTAGTTGATGGTTTCGGGCTTGGTCACTTCGCCCAGCGACCAGCTCCGGATTTTTTCCGGAGAGGCGAGCGAAATGCGAATCGAATCGAAATCGGCGATGACGTTGGCTCGATCGTAAGGGGAAGACCGGTACATAGTTAGCTCCTCGTTTCCTTAGTTCGCATTTCCTGGCTAATCCGCAGCCAGAGCGGTGTCGGCGACGTCGATCTGCTTCTTCATCAGTTCCACGTCCAGGCACAGAGATTGCAGCTCGCGGATCAGCACGTTGAAGCTTTCCGGAACGCCAGGCTCCGCCGCCGCCTCGCCTTTGACGATGGCCTCGTAAATCTTGGCGCGGCCGTAAACGTCGTCGGACTTCGCGGTCAGCAGTTCCTGCAGCACATACGCTGCGCCGTAAGCTTCAAGCGCCCATACTTCCATTTCGCCGAAGCGCTGGCCGCCGAACTGAGCTTTTCCGCCCAGAGGCTGCTGCGTGATCAACGAATACGGTCCGATGGAGCGCGCGTGGATCTTGTCGTCCACCAGGTGGCTCAGCTTCAGCATGTAAATGTATCCGACGGTCACGGGCTGCTCAAACAACTGCCCGCTGATCCCGTCGAAGAGCCGCATTTTGCCCGAGCTCGGAAGTCCGGCGTCGTGCAGCTGCGTTTTGATGTCCTTCTCGGTCGCGCCGTCGAAAACCGGCGTGGCGAAGCGAACGCCCAGGGCGTGCGCGGCCCACCCCAAGTGGGTTTCGAGAATCTGGCCGACGTTCATGCGGCTGGGGACGCCGAGCGGATTGAGCACGATCTCCACCGGAGTTCCGTCCGGCAGATACGGCATATCCTCTTCGGGAACAATGCGCGCGATCACACCCTTGTTGCCGTGGCGGCCGGCCATCTTATCGCCCACCGAGAGCTTGCGCTTCATGGCGATGTAGCACTTCACCTGTTTGATCACGCCGGGAGGCAGTTCGTCGCCTTTGCGGAGCTTCCCGATTTTTTCGTCGGTGATTTTTTCGAGCACCGCGATCTGGCGCGAGGTCATCTCCTCGATTTCGTCGATCTGCTCGTTGACGCGCGGATCTTTGTCCTTCAACCGCAGGCGCTTCAGATCGCGCGCCCGGAGCTTCTCGATCATGTCCGCGGTGAGGTCGGTGCCTTTGGCGAGAAGTTTCTTGTTGGTTTTCTCGTCGTGCAGGTCGACCAGGATTTCCTTGCCGGCGAGGATCGCCGCGAGGCGCTTGGTGCGCTCGTCACTGAGAATGCGCTTCTCGTCTTCGAGGTTCCGGCGGAGGCGCTCCTCGCTGCTTTCGAGAATCAGCTTAGAGCGCTCATCGAGCTCGGCGCCCTTGCGCGAAAACACCTTGCAATCGACCACCGTGCCTTCAATTCCAGGAGGACAGTAAAGCGAGGCATCTTTTACGTCGCCGGCCTTTTCGCCGAAAATTGCCCGCAGAAGTTTTTCTTCCGGCGTAAGCTGCGTTTCGCCCTTGGGCGTCACCTTCCCGACTAGAATATCGCCCGGCTTCACGGTCGCGCCGACGCGAATGATCCCGCTTTCGTCCAGGTTGCGCAGGAAGCCTTCGGCGATATTCGGAATATCGCGCGTGATTTCCTCCGGCCCGAGCTTGGTGTCGCGGGCGTCCACTTCGAACTCCTCGATGTGGATCGAAGTGTAGTAGTCTTCCTTGACCAGCTTTTCGCTGACCACGATGGCGTCTTCGAAGTTATAGCCGCGCCACGGCATGAACGCGACCAGGACGTTGCGCCCGAGCGCCAGCTCGCCGAGATCGGTGCAAGGGCCATCGGCCAGCACCGCGCCCTTGGCCACTCTCTGGCCCTGGCGCACGATGGGTTTCTGGTTGATGCAGGTATTTTGATTCGAGCGCTTGAACTTGGTGAGCGTGTAAATATCGGCGCCCACTTCGCGCGAGAGCTGCCCTTCGTGCACCCCGCCGTCGACACGAACAATAATGCGTTCGCTATCGACCGAGTCCACGATGCCCGCGCGCTTGCAGATCACCACCGCGCCCGAATCGCGTGCCGTCACGCGTTCCATGCCGGTGCCTACGTACGGCGAATCGGCGCGCAGGAGCGGCACCGCCTGGCGCTGCATGTTCGATCCCATCAGCGCACGGTTGGCGTCGTCGTTCTCGAGGAAGGGAATCAGGCTCGCCGCCACCGAGACGAGCTGCTTCGGACTGACGTCCATGTACTGAATCTCGGCGACGCGCTCCAGCACAAAATTGCCGGCTTTCCGGGCGTTGACCAGCTCCGCGGTGATGCGGCCCTTCTCGTCCACCGCCACGTTCGCCTGGGCAATGATGTACTTGTCTTCTTCCCACGCCGAGAGGTAATCGCAATGCGCTTCGTATTCGGCGGGCTTGTTCTTGGCGGCCTTGTTGGCCTTTTCAATCTCCGGCCGCGTGATCACCTGGCCTACCTTGAATTCGGTATCGCCCGGATTGGTGACGCGAATTTCGTCCACCAGGACGCCTTCCTTCACCCGCCGGTAGGGGCTCTCGATGAATCCGTAATCGTTGATCCGGGCGAAGCACGAAAGCGAACTGATCAACCCGATGTTCGGGCCTTCCGGCGTTTCGATCGGGCAGATCCGGCCGTAATGCGTGGGGTGCACATCGCGGACTTCGAATCCGGCGCGCTCCCGCGAAAGGCCTCCCGGTCCGAGGGCCGAGAGACGCCGCTTATGCGTGATCTCGCTCAGCGGGTTGGTCTGATCCATGAACTGCGAAAGCTGCGAGGAGCCGAAGAATTCGCGGATGGCCGCCATCACCGGCTTGGCGTTGACCAGGTCGTGCGGCATGGCCGTCGACATTTCCTGATACACGCTCATCTTTTCCTTGATCGCGCGCTCCATGCGCACGAGACCGATGCGGAACTGGTTTTCGAGCAGTTCGCCCACCGCGCGTACGCGGCGGTTGCCCAGGTGATCGATGTCATCCACCGACCCGATGCCGCGGCGCAGCTTCAGCAGGTAGCTGATGGTGTGAATGAAATCGCCGTGGTCCAGGATCTTGCGGTCCAGGGGGCCGCGGTTCTTATTGGCCGGGTCCTGGAGCCACTGCTCCGGAGCGTAATCCGCGCGGTCGTGGATCTTGATGTTGAACTTCATGCGGCCCACGCGCGAGAAATCGTACTTGCGCGGGTCGAAGAACATCCCCTGGAACAACTGCGTGGCGGTGTCCACGGTCGGCGGATCGCCGGGACGCAGCTTGCGGTAGATTTCAAGCAGCGCGTCGTTCTGCTGCTTCACCGGATCCTTGCGCAGGGTCGCGGAAATCACGTTGCCCGCGTCGTCGAGCTCCGGGAAGAAGATATCGAAGGTCTTGATCCCGGCTTCGATAAGCTTCCCGGCGACGGCCGGCGTCAGCTCGTGATTGGCCTCGATCAGCACCTCGCCCGTCTCCATGTCGATGACGTCGGCGGCCACGTAGGCGCCTTCGAGATCGTTCGAGGCGATCTCCACCTGCTCGAGACGCGCCTTCAGGATTTCTTTGTAGACGTTGTTGGTGATCTTGCGGCCCTGCGGCACTACCGCGTCGCCGCCCTTGGTGGTCACGGCGAAGGAAAGCTTATGCCCCACTAGGCCGTCGGAGACTTTCCAATACAGCTTCTTGTCTTTGATAACGATGTCGCTGCACTTGTAAAAGGCGCGCAGAATATCCGCGTCGGTTTTGAGACCAAGCGCGCGCAGAAAAACGGTACCGTAAAATTTGCGCTTGCGGTCGATACGGACGTACAGCAGATTCTTGTTGTCGTACTCGAACTCCACCCAGCTCCCGCGATAGGGAATGATCTTGCCGAGGTAGTAGCCCTGCGCCTGCTGGCGCTCGAAAAACACGCCCGGCGAGCGGTGCAACTGCGAAACGATGACGCGTTCGGTTCCGTTGATGATGAACGTCCCGTTATCGGTCATCAGCGGAATTTCGCCGAAGAAAACTTCCTGTTCCTTGATGTCCCGGACCGTCTTGACGCCGGTCTCCGGGTCCTTGTCGAACACCGTGAGGCGAATGGTCACCTTCAGCGGAGCCGCGTACGTCATGCCGCGCTCTTCGCACTCGGGAACGTCGTATTTCAACTGCAGATCCACGGGATCGCCGCAGCGGTTGCAGAACGTCACGATGTTCTTGTTGAAGGTGCCGCAGCGATGGCACAGCACGTCGCCCAGATGAAACGGATCGGTCTTAATGGTCGCGCCGCACGCCGGATTGCGGCAGGTGGAACGCAGGTGATGCAGGCCCTTCAGGTTGCCGCACTTGCATTCCCAGTTCCCGATCGCGTAGTCGACGAATTCCAGCTGGCTCAGGCCGCGGAAATCGGAAATGGGGAACACGCTCTTGAAAACGCTCTCGAGTCCCGTCTCGTCGCGCTCGCTCGGCAGCAGGTCCATTTGCAGAAAGCGCTCGTACGATTTCTTTTGAATCTCGATGAGATTCGGGATCGGGATCGACGTCTTGATCTTGGAGAAATCGACTCGCTCACGGAGAGTCACGCCATTCGCGGAATTTTCCATTATTCAATCCTCGATTCGATGAAACGGCCGGCGCGGAAGAGTGCGCCGCCGGAGACAGAAAAAGCCCGAAGCGTCTCGCGGCCGACGCCGGAATCCACGCGCGGGGCGCCGGGATTCATGAGATACACTGCGGGCGAATGATTTTTTCGCAGGGCAAAGCCAAGCGGTAGTTCTGACGAACTGCCGAGCAGAACGCGGAGGTCCAAATTCACCTTAGCCTGACGGGCTCACTCAAAAGCACAAGCCACGCACGGCGATCCACGGCGCGCTTGGCTGGTAACTAAATCATAACAAGAGCCGTCTGCTTGTGCAAACGGCCCTTTTCCCCACCTCACCCGGGCCCGAGAAACCTTAGACCGAAGTCCGATTTCAGGAGGCCGGGGCTCAGGCTATTTAACTTCGACCGTCGCGCCCGCGTCGGTGAATTTCTTCTTGATGGTTTCGGCTTCTTCCTTGTTGATGCCTTCTTTAACGGTCTTCGGAGCGCCGTCGACCAGGTCTTTGGCTTCCTTCAGACCGAGGCTGGTGACCTCGCGGACCGCTTTGATGACATTGATCTTATTGGCGCCCGCCGCCGTCAGGACCACGGTGAATTCGGTCTTCTCTTCGGCCGGAGCCGCCGCCGCCGCACCGCCCGCCGCCGGAGCCGCCGCCACGGCCGCCGCAGCAGCCGAAACGCCCAGCTTTTCCTCGAGGAGCTTCACGAGCTGTGACGCTTCGAGCAGCGTCAGGCCCTGAATCTGTTCCGCAATCGAATTGATATCTGCCATGTTTTTTCCCTAACCCTCTTCTAAAATTCGCTCAACTCAAAATCGCCCTTACGCGCTGAACTTGTTCTCTTTGACGCCTTGATCCACCACGACGGCCAGATTCCGTCCCACGCCGTTCATCGCCGTCACCAGCCGTTGGGCCGGAGCCTGTATCAAATACAGGAGCTTCGCGTAAATCTCTTCCTTCGGAGGCATGGTCGCGAGCGCCGTGATGCCCGTAACGTCCACCACGCGGCCTTCGACGAGCCCCGCTTTGAAGGTGAACGCCGGGTTCGCCTTCGCGTACGTACTGAGCGCCTTCGCAAGCGCCACCGGATCGCCCGACGTAAACGCGATCGAGCACATCCCCTTCAAATCCTTCAGCAGGTCGCCCGCGCCCGAACCCTCGGCCGCTTTCTCGGCAATGCGGTTCTTCACCACTTTGTAATTGCCGCCGGCCTCGCGAACAGTCTTGCGCAGCTCGAAATCCTGCTGCACGGTCATCTTTTCGTAGCCTGCGAGGAACACCGTGCCGTTGTCGGCGAGCTTCTCGCGCAGCTGATCGAGGTCCTTCTGTTTTTCCGGTTTTTTCTTCATGCAAAAATCCTTGGAACGCCGCGCGATCCTTAGCTTATGCGGTAGCCTTCAGGTTGTAGGGAGTGACGTCCAGCGGCACGCCCGGTCCCATGGTCGAGCACACCGTGGCGCTTTTCACGTACTTGCCTTTCGCCGCCGCCGGCTTTGCCCGAACTACCGCATTCAGCAAAGTCGACGCATTTTCCACCAGTTTTCCCGCCTCGAAGCTCACCTTGCCCACGGGAACATGGATCACGCCTGTTTTATCCACGCGAAATTCCACTTTGCCGGCCTTCACTTCCTTCACCGCCTGGGCGATGTCGTTGGTGACGGTACCGGTTTTCGGGTTGGGCATCAGGCCGCGGGGTCCCAGAACCTTGCCGAGCCGCCCGACGCTGCGCATCATATCGGGCGTCGCGATCACCGCATCATAGGCGGTCCAGTTTTCGTTCTGGATCTTGGCGACCATTTCGTCGCCGCCCACGAAATCCGCGCCTGCCTCGGTGGCTTCGCGCTGCTTGTCGCCGGAGGCGATCACCAGCACGGTTTTCGATTTGCCCAGGCCGTTCGGAAGCACCACGGTCCCGCGGACCATTTGGTCGGCATGCTTGGGATCCACGCCGAGGCGCATGTGCAGCTCCACGGTTTCGTCGAACTTGGCAAACTTGATTTTTTTAACCAGCGGCACGGCCTCTTCCAAGGCGTACGGCTTGCGCTCCACTTGATTCAACGCGGCGGTATACTGTTTTCCGATTTTATTGCTCATGTTTTGGCTGGTCCAAACGGCCGTGCGTAACGACAGCACGGCCTCCCAAAGTGATAACGAAACTCCAGGGTAACAAAGAACGGGGGATTGCGCAACTGGCCATGCGCCCAAGGTGCCAGCGCGCCATGCGTCTCACAAACGCGCTGTCGAAAATGGGAAAATTTTACAACGGCGCTGGCGCTACTTCCCGGACACCGGACATGATTCTAGTTCCGCGGGCTCCGTCCGCCGATTCGCTGATCGCATATGGGATTGAGACGATCTAATTGGATTGCCCCGTTGAAGGCCTGGGCTATGGGACCAGCAAGGCCGTGGTTGATCTATTACATGCTCGGCTTTCTGGCCACGGGTCTCATTTGGGTGCTTATCAATGCCTACTGGCCGGAAACCATCGCTTTCAAAATCTGGAGCGGAGTCTTGCTGCTATATCTTCTTTCACTCAGGCCAGTGCTCGGATTCGGGCCGAAAGCTAAGAAGCGCCCATCTTCGCGCTAAGACCCCGCTACCGGCGAATACGGGGGATTGCGCAAAGACCACGCCAAGCGTAGCCTGAGACTACGCGCGAATCGATGGCGACGACGGCGCACTGATGACCACCAGCACTCCACTCATGACGTGGGAGGCCTTTGAAGGGCTCCCGGATGGCGACGGGCTGCACCGCGAAATTCTCGAAGGAGAGTTGCAGACCTTGCCTCCCGCGAAATCCGGCCACGCCAAAGTGGCGAAGAGAATCTTTAAGCTGTTGCTCGAGATCGAGGAAGCTGCATCGGGCCAAGTTTTTGCCGAGGCGGGGTACAAGCTCTCCGATCAACCAGCGACGTGGATCCAGCCGGATGTTTCTTTTCTGGCGAACGATCGGGCGTTGGCTACCAACGACGGCCAATATTTCTCGAAGGCGCCAGACCTTGCGGTCGAGGTCATTTCCCCGTCTGAAAAAGCGCGGCATCTCCAGCGGAAAGTGAATCTGCTCCTCGATGGCGGTAGTCGCGCAGTGTGGGTGGTCTACCCGGAATTCCGATCTGTGATGGTGCACTCACCCGATGGGACTTCGATCACGTTGCGCGTGGGCGACAAGCTGACTGCCCCCTACCTGCTCAAGGATTGGGAACTGCCGGTGGCCGCATTATTCGAATAGGTCGCTTCGAAGAAGCGGCTGCCGCCGGGTTGGTATGATGAGCATTCCTCTATGCCAGAAGCGCGCCCCGATCTCGCTCCCCTCTCCCAGGCCCTCACGAACAACGTGAAGGTTGAGGTTATGTCGCAATATTCTAAGGAGAATTCACGCCCGGCGCATGGCGAATGGGTTTTTGAATACACGGTACGCATCACGAACCTGGGCACGGAAACGATTCAACTGCTGAGCCGGCACTGGATCATCACCGACGGCGGGGGCGAGATCCGCGAAGTGGAAGGCCCCGGCGTGGTGGGCGAGCAGCCGGTGCTCGCGCCCGAGCAGTCCTTCCAATACTCGTCCTGGTGTCCGCTCACCACTCCCATCGGAGTCATGCGCGGCAGCTACGGCATGGTCCGCACCAACGGTCAGAAATTCGATATCGAGATCGCCCCCTTTGCTTTGAAAGCCCGCTACACCGTCCATTAGTGGACCTCGTGCATTCCGTAAGCGCCGGAGAACGCAATTGTATGAAACGGATTAGCGCGTTTTTTTTAACGCTGGTTCTGATCACCGGGTGCAGCGGTCCCGGCGTGTACCGCTACGCCGATCGCGTACTGATTCCGCCCGGCGTCAAAAAAGCAGAAATCTCAGAGCGAACCGTCACGCTTCCTCGGACGGTCGAGTGTCCTGCGGAGTCAGAGGCCGTCGTGCTCAGGCCGGTTGGCCGGCAGGTTCGCGTGACCGTAAAGTTGGGAGTGTTGCGTGCGGAGCCAGCCGGATGGCTCGAGAACTGGGCAACATCACTCGAAAAACGCGGTTGCATTCCGATTGGAGACAGCACCGGGCTTGCGGCTCAAATTGCCGAAGTCGCGCCTCTGGAACCTCGCATAGCCCTGAGCTTGTTACGTCCCCCGGAGAGAGATTACGTTGATCTCGGCGCCGGCACCAGGCTGAAAGCCATTGGACCGATCTTTAGGGCCGGAGCAAAACCCGAAGCCCGAACCATTGATTCCGCACGCATGGTTGACGGGACGTTGACGGTGAGCAGTACAGCGGATCTCGTGGGCGTTGAAACAGCATGGTACACGATCGAAGCTAACAAGAATCGGCCCGGAGCGCAGGTTCTCTTTTTATCGGCGGAAGACCGCGTGGGCGCGATGATCACTCACCCCGATCGTCCGAGTCTGAATGATCTTCATTTTGCCCCCGATGCCGCGTACTACCGTCTCTTTACGATCACCCGGCTTTCTCAATCCGATCATGATGTGTTGGTGCTGGGCGCCTCGACGCCGCAAGAACTCGAACGTCAGACAGAGATTCTGGAAGCGGACCCTTCTCAATGCCCGATTCTCGCCGCTTCGGGCGGCTGCATCGAGGTTCCTCACGACGTGGCGCTTGCCGGCCTGCCTGTGGTTCAGGTCAACGGAGTTGCTATGGCTGTGGAAGGACGCGGAACCCTGCGCGACGTACTCGGATCAGCAGGCGTGAAACAGCCTGGAAATATTTTGGCGTCCCTGCGTATCGAAAGATTGTATTTAGGCCGGTTGACGCCGGTTGCGTTCAGCCGCGCCGATGCCGGCATCCTGGACCTTCCGCTGTTGGGCGGAGAAGTGCTCCACTGGTCTCAGCCAACACTTCATTGATCGATCCGTCGCTCGGTCGACCGCGCGCGGCGGACGCCGTCCAATCGTCCCGTGGAATTCCCGGACTCGTCCGGAACCCCGGTGGTCTCCGATCTCGATATCCTATTAGCCAAGAGGCTGCCGCCATGCGCACATTGATTCTGGCTCTTCTGCTGACCCCTGCGATCCTGCCCGCGGCCGATGCTTCTTCCGGCGCTTCCAATCCCTCCGCGGCCGCTTCGTACGTGAAAACCGTCACCGAATGGCGCGCGCAGAGGGAAGCGGCGCTGAAAGCCGACGATGGATGGCTCACGGTCGTCGGGCTCGAGTGGATCAAGAATGGCGAGAATACGATCGGCTCGGATCCCTCCTCGACCGTGGTGCTGCCGAAATCCGCTCCTGCCCGCGCGGGAACGCTGACGCTAGCCAATAACAAGGTACGCTTCAAGCCGGCCGCGGGTCTGGCTCCGGGCGCGATCCTGATCAATAACCAGCCCGCCCGCGAAATGGAGCTCAGGCCCGACCTCGATGCGGCCTGCACGCGCGTCGTCGTGGGACGCGTAAAATTCTTCATCATCCAGCGCGAGGATAAGGCCGGCGGGCAAGCGAAATTCGGCGTACGGATCAAAGACAACGACAGCGCGCAGCGCCGCGAGTTTAGCGGCCTGAAATGGTACCCGGTCGACCCGTCCTGGCGGATCACCGCTCAATATATTCCCTTCGACAAGCCGCGCGAACTCACCTTCGAGACTCTGGTCGGCCTGAAGGAACATGACCAAAGTCCCGGCTACGTGCAGTTCGAGCGCGATGGAAAGCACTACCGCATGGACGCCGTTGTGGAAGACACAGACCTGTGGTTTGTCATGCGCGACTCGACGAGCGGGAAGAGCACCTATGCGGCATCCCGTTTTCTCTATGCCGACCTGCCGAAGAATGGATTAAAGCAGGCCGGCCCGGTGGTGATCGATTTCAATCAGGCCGAAAATCCGCCCTGCGTTTTCACGCCCTACGCCACATGCCCCTTGCCGCCGCCGCAGAATCGCCTGACGCTGGCGGTGACGGCCGGCGAGCAGATGTACGGCAAGCAGCACTAGCAAGGAACACTAGGAGCATGTCTAAAAAGGTGAAAAAGGAAAAAGGGATAGCTCTGTCCCGTCCCGCAAACGTGATTTCACCCTGGAGCCTGAGCGTGGAAAGAGCGGTCTGTCCCCCTTTTTCCCGTGCTTCTGATACTCTTTGTGATTAATTGGTGACGAAGATGCGGGCGAACATACTACGGATCGCCGTTTTCGCCGGTTACGTGGGATTCCTGGCGCCTGCGTCCGCGCAGTGGTCGCAACCCGATCCGCGCACGCCCCGGACTCACGACGGCAAGCCGAACCTTACAGCGCCCGCGCCGCGTTTGAACGGCAGACCGGACCTCTCAGGCGTTTGGCAGGCCGAACGCCCCAAAACCGAAGCCGGCGCTTCCTACCTCGGCGGGAGCGCGGCCGATCCGTTCGGCTTGCAGATCGATTCGTCGGACGTCGCCGACATTCATCGCAACGTCTTTTTTGGAATGAAGCGCGACGAAGAGCCGCTGAAGCCTGAGGCGCTCGCCGTTATCGCGAAGCGCCAGAAGCAGCAGCCGCCCCAGGTGCGCTGTCTCCCGGTGGGCGTGCCCGGCATCATGACCATGTACGCGTTCAAGATGATTCAAACGCCGCGCGAGCTTATCATGCTGGGCGAGGCGGAGGACCCTCCGCGGCAGATCTACCTCGACGGGCGCGGGTTGCCGAAAGACCCCGATCCCACGTGGATGGGTTATTCAACGGGCAAGTGGGAGGGCGACACTCTCGTCATCCAGACGAGCGGATTCAAGGAGGAAGGCTGGCTCGATAATGTGGGCCATCCGCGCTCCCCGGCGATGCTGATCACCGAGCGTCTTCGCCGCCGCGACTTCGGCCATATCGATCTGGAAATCCGCTACGAGGATCCGAAATATTACACGCGTCCGTTTACCAACAAGACGACGCTGAATCTGATTCCCGATTCCGACATCATCGAGTTCGTTTGTACGGAGAACGAAAAGGATGTCGAGCACTTGGGTAAGCAGTAAGGCTTTAAATTTTCTGCACGCGCCGCAGCGTGTAAAGCTCGGGTTTCACGGCCGCCTCGCGCAGACGCTTCCAATCGTCGAGCACGTGGATCAGCCTTCCGCTGATGTGATTCGATTCCTCGGATCCCAAAAACAAAGCAAGATCGATTTGCTTATCGGCCGTGACGCCTCCGGTCAACCGCACCTGCTGGGCTTCTTCCAGCTCGCGCCACCCTGCGCGTTCCCCCGCCGCGACAATCTGATCCGTCATGTGCGTGTAGCTCGAGCCGGGCGACATGCAGTTGATCTGCACGTTGTGGTCGCGCAACTCCTCGGCCAGACTTTCGACCAGACTCACGACGGCTGCTTTAGTGGCCGCATACAGCGCAAAATTGGGACGGGCCTGCGACCCCTGTCCGCCCGTCAGGACGATGATCTTCCCTTTGCGATGCTGAATCATGTGCGGCAACACGGCGCGGCACGCGTTCAAGACGCCGATCAGGTTGGTTTGGATCGACTCGGTCCAGCTCCGCGGGCTCGATTCGGCGAACGGTCCGATGGAGCCGAGCGTCGCCGCCGCGCACACCAGCACCTGCGCGGTGCCGCCGAACTGCACGCGCATGCGCTCGACGGCCGCGGCCACCTGCTCGTAGTCGGCTACATCGGCGCGGATGCGGAGAGCGTTTCCTCCGGCATGCTCGATCTCCAGATGACAAAGGTCGAGCTCCGGTTTGCTGCGCGCGAGCAGGCCGACGCGCGCGCCGCGTGTCGCGAACCCGATCGCCAAACGTTTCCCGATGCCTCGTCCTGCACCGGTAACCAGCACCGGAACCGTCTTGAAGGAATACACAACAACACGGTAGTACAAATTTCGGCGGGCGGGGGCACTATGCTTCCACGATCTCGAAGCTGGTCACCACCTCGGCCGTGGGACGAACCGTCGCGATCGCGCTGCAATATTTATTCGTGGAAAGATCTATGGCGCGGGCCACGGATTCGGGCGATACGCGGGTGCCGCGCACGATGTGCTTGAGTTCGATGCGCGTGAAGGCGCGAGGATGCTCCGGGCGGCGCGTGGTGCGGACCTCGACGTGGTAGCCGGTGACGTGTTCCCGCTTCTTATGCAGGATCGCGATCACGTCCGCCGCGGTGCAGCTCGCCACGCCTGCGATCAACAGTTCGAGCGGCCCGGCCGCGGCGCGGCGTCCGCTCTTAACGTCGACCATTTGGCTGTTCCCGCTGGGAAAGGTCACCTTCAGGAATTCATCCCCGGCATCTTCAACCACCGTGAGCCGTTCGGTGGACGTTTCGCTCATGCTCGCTCCCATAGCTCAGGTTACACTGAAGTCTTCATGACGGACGCGCCGACGCCGTCGCAAATTCAAAGAGCACGGCAGAGGATCACCCCATGCGTGAAACGCACCCCGTTGACCGCGAGCGCCGCCTTGAGCGAGAGGCTCAAAACCAACGTCTACGTGAAGCTGGAGGTCTTTCAGAAGACCGGATCCTTCAAAGTTCGCGGGGCCTTCAATAAAATTCTCAGCCTGAAGTCCGAAGAGCGCGGCCGCGGCGTCGTTGCCGTGAGCGGGGGTAATCATGCCCAAGCCGTCGCCTACGCCGCGCGCACGCTGGGATTGCAGGCGGTCATCCTGATGCCCGCCACCACGCCGCGAAATTACGTGGAAGCGACCCGTGCCTACGGGGCGGAAATTAAATTCGCGTCCGATGTCCGCGCGGCCTTCGCCGAAGTGGCCGAATATGAGCGCCTCGGCTGGGCCTACATCCATCCTTTCGACGATCCCGATGTCATGGCCGGGCAGGGCACGGTCGGGCTCGAGATTCTGGACGACGTTCCCCAGGTGACCGATATCGTCGCAAGCATCGGGGGCGGAGGCTTGATCGGGGGAATCGGTCTGGCGGTCAAATCGCTGAAGCCCGCCGTGCGCATCTGGGGCGTTGAGACCGAAGGCGCCGATTGCATGTCGAAATCGCTTGCGGCCGGCGAAATCGTAACGCTTGAGGCCATCACGTCGGTCGCCCGCACGCTCGGCGCGCCCGCCCCTTCCGAGCGCACCATGGCCCTCGCCCGCGATCTGCTCGAAAGCGTCACCGTCGTCTCGGATGCGGAGGCGCTGGCCGCGCTCCGCTTTATTCTGGAACGGCTCAAGATTTTGACCGAGGCAGCGGCTTCCTGTACGCTCGCGGCGGCCGACCGTTTGCGCGATCAGTTTTCGCCCGAACGCCACGTCGTGCTGGTTTTGTGCGGCGGGAACATGCCCACCGAAGATCTGGCCCGGATTTAGTGCACGGTTCTTTAGCGGGATGCTGAAAAGGACTCAAATCCGCTTGCTGGCGCGCGCGGCTCAGAAACGTGCTCGCGTGTTTTTAGGCATCTACCGAGCCACGACCGCGAGGGAGCGCTAGCATGCTGGCCCTTTTCATCGCCCCGTTAGGGTAATGCTCCGCAGGACGCGGACCGGACGCGACTGAAATCAGCGCGTCCCCAATCCGAGCAGCCCGACACCAATGAGGATAAGCGCGAGCGCGACGAATTTCGCACGCGTCAGCGGCTCGCCGAAAAATAGCTTCGACCAGAAGAGCGTAAAAATGTAGCTCAGCGAGACCATGGGATAAAGGACGCTCAGGTCTCCTTTTTTCAGGCCGATTACAAAAAATACCCAGGAGATTAAATATCCGGCGACGCCCGCCTGCAGACGCCAGTTTGTGGCGAGCGCCGGAATGGTGAGCTTCAGATGATGCGCTCCCGCCTTCAGTCCAACGGCTCCCAGGCTGCCGATGAAAGACGCAACCATCACCCAGGCGATCGAAGAAAGAGGCGTGGTCATCGGCTGCCGCTCCGTCCGAGAATCGCGACGCCCAGAATGATCACGGAAATTCCGGCCAGCCGGAACACGTTCATGTGCTCATGAAAAACCAGCACGGAGAGAATGGCGACCCACACGTAGCTTAAAGAGATCACCGGATAGAGCACGGAGAGCTCCCCGTGCTGCAGCGCCAGGACCATCATGAGAGCGCCCACACCGTACAGAATCAGACCGGCAATCAGCGATGCGCTGGTAACGGCGGCCACCAGCACCGCGCTGACCTGGAAATGCGCGGAACCGAGAACCACGTCCGCAACGGTGCCGGGAGGAATCTGGTTTAACGCGTTCGCGCCGGTTTTGATCAAAACTTGTGCGATCGACGCGAGCACCGTGAACGCCACCACCATCCACAACGCTTTGCGCTTTTGCGCCGGTGTACTGACGCGCTTTGCGCTAATGGAGGGTGCGACGGGGGGCGGGGAAGATGTTGTTGGATTCACGAGTTTATTTTTTCCGGGCTTAGGTCGAGCCTCGCAATCGCCTCAAGGCTTGCTTATCTCCCTGGTTGAGAATCGGCTTGGTTGAGAATCGGCATTTTCTCCGCAGTTCTTCAAGAATAGCGCTCTCCATAAAAGGATTCGCGGCGAGGTCCCGATTCCGGCCAATCGCCCGGCGCCGCACTTGCCAGTCACAAGCCGGTTTGCCGGAGAAAATACCGCGTTTCCTTTGAAATAGCGGTACCAACCGGATCGCCAGCGCGGCTCGCTCCGATACCGTCAAAGCACATGAACGGGTCTTTAGCCAATGGTCTTGGCCCGGCCGCGGCCAAGAAATGGAATCACGCAAACCGTCACGAGCCTCAAATACGGAGATTATGGGATGAAGAAATCGTTTCTCGCGCTTTATCACTTGGCCGTCGTGCTGGATTCGAGCCTTTATCTAAGTGCCACGCTTCCTTGCAGCGCCCAGACGCCGGCGCCGGGCAATGCGGCGCAAACCACGCCGCTCGCGGGCGCTCCGGTCCAGGCCGCGTCCGCCGACCAGCGTGCGAACTTCGAAGCGGCAGCTTACATGGGCGTGGTGATCGATAGTTTTGCGGCGCAGGAATCGAATGCGCTGATCTATCCCGGAAGCGCGGCGGGTCCCAAGAGCAGTTATCTCGCGGGGATCGATTTCGCCTATCGCCTGATGGGGAGCCCAACGGACGTCCGTCCTTTCAAAGGATCGCAGCTGTGGGTTTATGGTGAAACCGTGCATAGCGAAGTGAGTGGCGACGTGGTTTGCACCCAGGCCGCGGCCTCAACCTTATGCCCGCTTCTCGCGGCGACGGCTCCCACCAGCGTCCAAAATCCTTTTTACTCGGTGTTTCGCAATGCCACGGCGCTCGAGGCAGATGCCGGCCTGCGCTGGGAGTTCCTGACGCTGCAAGCAAAAAGCGCGGATGCCGCGAAACTGTACGCCAAAAGCGAGCTGGGATTTCTGAGCGTGACCGGCGCCGGTGCCGTCATCGAATCCGACCAGAAGATCGCGCTCGGGACGCTCGTTACAACGGGAAAATTTAAGCACAGCTTTCTGGAGGCAGGTTGGGGAAAGAACGATTTATTTCGAACGAATCCCGGCCGCCGATTTAAGGTGGACGGCTATCTGACCTGGGATTTGAATCAATGGATGAGCACCTATGGCATCACTCCGTATTTCGAAATGACTGTCGATGCCGATTTCGGGCCGGGATCGGACAGCGTGCGCACGTACTTTGGCTTCAACTTCGATCTGAGCAAGTTGTGGGCTCCGCCGGCGAAGTAGAATCTCGATTTTATCGGTTCCGCCCTGAGGTCATCCTTTGACAGCGTCATAGTTTAAACGCTCCTGGCAGCCATTCGAGGTCAGGCGGATTTGCCAGAACCACGCTTACCAAGTCGAAGCGAAGCCGTTCGAGCGGCGTGTTGCTCCGTCGTGCGTATTCGCGGGCAACCCGTCGTAAATGCTGCCGCTTCTCCTCTCCCACGGCCCGCTCGGGAGGGCCGTGCTCTCCGCTACGGCGCGTTTTAACTTCGACGAAAACCAGTTCCTCGCCATGCCAGCCGACGACGTCTGCTTCGGCATCGCCGGAAGGGAGGCGATAATTGCGCGCGACGATCGTAAATCCCTGGCGTCGCAGATACCGGTGGGCCAAATCCTCCCCGCGCCGGCCAAGCGCGAGGTCGGGGCTCCAGCGGCTCCGGCGAGCGCGGTGGCGAAGATAGTCGAAGAAGGTGCCGATCATGAGAGTCTTAGGATTAGTGGTCTTCCATGCGTTGCTTTCTCAGGTGAATTCGCGCCCATGATGTGGCGCGCGCACTCTTGCGTGCCGCGTGGAGACCCTCTCGACGCCTTCCGCGGGTCTCGCAAAGTTCTGGAGGTATCGACAGGGTGTCGATACAGCACGCTGAGAGCGTGCGCCACAGGGGCTTACGTTACACTCGAGAAGGCAGGCCTGAAATGAAGGAACGACGTTACCCGATCGTGATCGAGCGAACGAGCACCGGCTTTTCCGCCTACTCTCCCGATGTTCCCGGCTGCGCGTCGGCGGGCGACACCGAAGAGGAAACACGCCAGAACTTTCGCGAGGCTCTGGCCGTTCACTTCGAGCTCATGCGCGAGACCGGCGACCCGATCCCGGAGCCGAGTTCGTCGGTCGATTACGTCGAAGTGGCCGCCTAACCCTGCATCTGCTTTAGCTCACGAAGGATTTCGCGAAGTCTTTCGAAGCCGGCTTCGTTGCAGTATTGGTTCGCCTTCCCGGACGGAAAGACCACCGAGAGGGTGGAGCACTCATCCCGCACGGCATCCATGCGAGCGTCCCCGCTGGGCATCTGTGTAAACGCGTCCCAGTCCAATGGGCGCCCAGTGCCAGCCAAGAAATTTTCGATGTAGCCGATGGCCTCCGCCACCTTGCGGTCTGGGTGTCCTTTAATAACCTCTAGCCGCCACTCGATCACTTTCCCGCGCACGACATAGCACAAATAATATTCCCAGAATCGGCGAAAGCGCTTGGAGTGATTCACGGCCCACTCGAATCCTAACCATCTCCAGAACGCGAGCAGCTTCACGCGCACCGAAAGCTCCTCAAATCGAGCCTTCGAATAGTAGCCGAAGCCGGCGTTGTCGTCGCCGAAGTAGCGCAGGGAGAAGGTATTCAGATGCCACTTGTGCGTCGGGTCGCAGAAGGAGCTGAAGTCGGTATAGTGCGGCGTCACGATGAAGACCTCGCCGCCGGGACGAACCAGGCGATGCCATTCCTCCATGGTCCGGATCACGTCGGAGACGTGCTCGATGACGTGCACGGCTTGCAGCTTATCGAACGAAGAATCGCGGAAAGGATAGGGGATTTGATCGACGTCGACCAGCACGTCCGCCCGGGTATTCGGGTTGCGATCGATTCCTATGGAGCCCGGAAGCTTGTGGATGCCGCAGCCGACGTCGAGAATACGCACAAACTGCGATTGTAGCCTTTAATCAGTTCCGGACAGCGGAACAGTCAAAGTTTGGTCTCCAAGCCAGCGTCATAGGTCGCGCGTTGTGCGACGTGGCCTGCTTCGCTCCCTCGCGGTCGCGGCTCGGTTGGATGCCTCGCGTTCGCGATTTGGACTCCAGGCCTCCAGCACGCAATCCCCAAAAGTCACTTTGTGACTCGGGATCGGGCTAATCCGAAAGCCGGACCCGACCGGATACCCGTGCCCGGCGACCGAAGTTCGCCATGGGGCCGCGCGTTCAAGCTGAAAGCGGAGGAGCGGCCTTCATGAGTCACTGGGGTTGCAGGCCAGCCTTCAAATGATTGATGGACAATGGTTTATGGAGCTAAATTTCATGAATCCGCCTGCACTCCTCGTGAATCTAACAATCGTACGCTAAGATAATTGTACTGCCTCACGCTAATGTGTGATAGGCTTGAGTTAGAGTCGGGTGCTTATATGGATTTCAACCGTTTCACGGAAAAGCTTCAAGAAGGCGTTCGAGCCGCGCAGTCGGAGGCGATCCGGCGTGGACAGCAGCAGGTAGATGTTGAACATCTTCTCCTCGCCTTAATCGAGCAGGAGGGTGGCCTAGCCGCATCGATTCTTCTCAAGGCCGGCGTCAAGCTGGAAGCGCTGCACGCGCGCCTGAAGCAGGAGCTGGACAAGCTCCCGAAGGTTTCAGGCAGCGGGGCGGCCGACCAGATTTATGTCACGTCCCGGCTGCAGCAGCTTCTGACGAAGGCCGAGGACGAAGCCAAGCGGCTGAAGGACGAGTATGTCTCGGTGGAGCACGTGATGCTCGCCGCCGCCGACGAAAAAATCTTCAAAGAGTTCGATATCACCCGGGCGCGTCTGCTGAAGACACTGCAGGAAGTGCGCGGATCGCAGAGAGTGACGACTCAGAATCCCGAAGCCACCTACGAAGCGCTGGAAAAATACGGGCGCGACCTGACCAAGCTCGCCGAGCAGGGCAAGCTCGATCCGGTGATCGGGCGTGATGAGGAAATTCGCCGCGTAATCCAGGTGCTTTCGCGGCGCACCAAGAACAACCCCGTGCTCATCGGCGAGCCGGGCGTGGGGAAGACGGCCATCGTCGAAGGTCTGGCGCAGCGGATCGTCCGCGGCGACGTGCCCGAGGGTCTGAAGAATAAGAGAGTCGTCTCGCTCGACATGGGCGCGCTGATTGCCGGCGCGAAGTTTCGCGGCGAGTTCGAAGAGCGTCTGAAGGCCGTGCTGAAGGAAGTGCAATCGGCGGAAGGCAATATCATTCTCTTCATCGACGAACTGCACACGGTGGTGGGGGCGGGGAAAGCCGAAGGCGCGATGGACGCCGGGAACCTGTTGAAACCCATGCTCGCGCGTGGCGAGCTGCACTGCATCGGAGCGACCACGCTCGACGAATATCGCAAGAACATCGAAAAAGACGCCGCGCTCGAGCGCCGTTTCCAGACCGTGCTGGTGGATCAGCCCACCGTGGAAGACACCATCTCGATTCTGCGCGGACTGCGCGAGCGCTACGAACTGCACCACGGAGTCCGGATCAAGGATTCGGCCATCGTGGCGGCCGCGGTGTTGAGCAATCGTTATATCTCCGACCGGTTCCTGCCCGACAAAGCCATCGATCTGATGGACGAGGCGGCTGCCAAGCTCCGCACCGAAATCGATTCGATGCCGGCCGAGCTCGACGAGGCGACCCGCCGTCAGATGCAGCTCGAAATCGAGCGCGAAGCATTGAAGAAGGAATCGGATAAAGCTTCGAAGGAGCGGCTGGCGAAGCTCGAAAAAGAGTTGGCCGACATTAAAACGCAAAGCGCCGGTCTGCGCGCTCAATGGCAGGCCGATCAGCAGCAGCTGAAGAAGCAGCGCGAATTGCGGGCACAGATGGAGCAGGTAAAGCTCGATATCGAGCAGGCCGAACGGGCCTACGATCTCAACAAAGCCGCGGAGTTGAAGTATGGGAAGCTGACCTCGCTCGAAAAACGGATCGAGGCGGGGAGGCGCGAAACCACGCTCCTCAAGGAAGAGGTCGACGAACAGGACATCGCGCAGGTGGTGAGCCGCTGGACCGGCATTCCGCTCAACAAGCTCCTCGAAGGGGAGATCCAGAAGCTGACGCATCTTCCCGAAGAACTGCACAAACGCGTCGTCGGACAGGACGAGGCCGTGGAAGCCGTTGCCGACGCCGTGATCCGGGCGCGCGGCGGGTTGAAAGACCCCAAGCGTCCCATCGGGAGCTTCCTTTTCCTGGGGCCGACCGGCGTCGGGAAAACGGAACTGGCACGCGCGCTCGCGAGCTTCCTGTTCGACGACGAACACGCGATGATCCGAATCGACATGTCGGAATATCAGGAGAAGCACACGGTTTCGCGCCTGGTGGGCGCGCCTCCCGGATACATCGGCTACGACGAGGGCGGGCAATTGACCGAGGCCGTCCGGCGCAGGCCGTATTCGGTGGTCCTGCTGGATGAAATCGAGAAAGCGCACTCCGACGTTTTTCACGTGCTGCTCCAGGTCCTGGACGATGGACGCCTGACCGACGGGCAGGGGCGCACGGTGGATTTCAAAAACACCATCGTCATCATGACCTCCAATGCGCCCAAGGATGAACTGCCGCGGCTGTTCCGTCCCGAATTTCTGAACCGGGTGGACGAAATCATTACGTTCCACAGCCTGACGGAAGGCGACCTGAAGCAGATCGTCACCATTCAACTGGCCGGCCTGGAGGCGCGGCTTGCGGAGCGGCACATCGAGCTCACGCTGTCCGACGCCGCCCGCGACTTCCTGGTGCGAGTTGGGTACGATCCGGCCTACGGCGCGCGGCCGCTGAAGCGCGCGATTCAAAAAGAAGTGGAGACGCCGCTGGCCCGGCGTCTGGTAACGGGCGAGATCCACGACGGCCAGAAAGTGCATCTCGATGAACGCCGCGGCGAGCTCGTGTTCGAGATCGATCGGGCCCAAAAAACGGACAAGACCGCGAACAAAGAATCGTCCGCGCATGCCGACGCATCTTAGGAAAGAGAAGAAAAGGAGATTGTCATGGGGGAAATCCTGAACGCGGAGATCCGCACGCTGCCCTTGCTGCCGCTGAAGAACTCGGTGCTCTTTCCCGGGTTGTTCATGCCGCTGTCGGTGGGCCGACCGGGGTCGATCGCGGCCGTGGAGGCCGCCCTCGCCACCGAGGATAAAGAAATCATCGTCGTGGCCCAGCGCGATACCAACGACGAGACCCCGAACGCCGCGGGTCTTTTTACGATTGGCACGCGCGCGGCCGTTCGGCGGGCCCACCGCTCCAAAGCGGATCATCTGGAAGTAATGGTGGTCGGCCTGGAGCGAGTGGTCATCGTGAAGGTGGATGAGCACGGTGGTTATCTGGTGGCGCGCGCGAAAACCCTGCCTGCTCCGGACGATTCCAGCCGCGAAACGGAAGCGCTCACGCTCTCGATCGTAGAGCTGGGCTCAAAGTTCGCGGCGTTCATGCAGGCGCATGCCGGAACGCCTCAGGATCTGGCGCGCCTGTTCACGTCACATGAAGATCCTCTGCGCCTGGCCTATCTGGTGGCGTCGCTGCTGAGTCTGGACGCCGTGAAAGCGCAGTCTTTACTGGAAGCGCCCTCGCGTCTCGAAGCGTTACGCCTGACGCATGGATGGCTTTCGCACGAAGTGGAGGTTTTCGATCTTCGCAACAAGATTGCCGAAGAGGCGCGCGGGGAAATTTCGCGCGAGCAGAAAGAATACATTCTGCGCCAGCAGAAGAAGGCCATCGAGCAGGAGCTCGGTGAAAAAGGCGGCGATCAGGCCGAAGCCGAGGATCTCCGCAAGCGCCTGGCCGAGGCCGATATTCCCGCCGACGTCCGCAAGGAAGCGGAACGGGAGCTGGGCCGTTTGGAAAAAATGTCCTCGGCGCAGCCCGAGTACAACATCATCCGCACCTGGCTCGAGTACGTGATCGAACTCCCCTGGAATAAGAGGAGCGAGGATCATCTCGATCTCACGCGGGCGCGGCAGGTGCTCGATGAGGATCATTTCGGCATCGCCAAGGTGAAAGAGCGCATCTTAGAACACCTGGCCGTGCTGAAGCTGAATCCGGAGGCGAAGGCGCCGATCCTGTGCTTCGTGGGAGCGCCGGGCGTCGGCAAAACATCGCTCGGACAATCCATTGCGCGGGCGCTGGGGCGAAAATTCGAACGGATGAGCCTGGGCGGCCTGCACGATGAAGCCGAACTGCGCGGACATCGCCGGACGTACATCGGCGCTTTGCCGGGCCGCCTGATTCAGGCGATGCGCCGGGCCGGATTTGCGAACCCCGTGCTCATGCTCGACGAAGTGGACAAGCTGGGACGTGATTTCCGCGGCGATCCGGCGGCGGCACTGCTGGAAGTGCTGGATCCCGAGCAGAACAAAACCTTCCGGGATAACTATCTGGATCTGCCCTTCGATCTGTCGAAGGTAATGTTCGTTACCACGGCGAACACGCTCGATACGATTCCGGCTCCGCTGCTCGACCGCATGGAGATCCTGCGGCTCTCGGGCTACAGCGAAGAGGAGAAGGCACAGATCGCCACGCGCTATCTGATTCCGCGTCAGTTGAAGCAAACCGGGCTGACGGCGGAGCAGGTGATCATCACCGAAGCGGGTTTGAAGAAAGTCATTTCCGCCTATACGCGCGAAGCCGGCGTGCGGCGTCTGGAGCAGGCAATCGGGCGGGTGGTGCGCAAGATCGCGCTGAAATTCGCCGAAGGGGCCTCGGGACCCTTCGAGGTGACGGCTGAGGAAGTAGTGGAGATGCTGGGACCGGAGCCGTTTACTCAGGAATCCGCGCGGCGTGAAATGCCCGCGGGCGTGGTGACGGGACTCGCGTGGACCGAAAGCGGCGGCGATGTTCTGTACATCGAGGCGGCGTTGCAGCGCGGCAGTAAGGATCTGACCATGACCGGACAGTTAGGCGCGGTCATGCAGGAATCCGCGCGCATCGCCCGCAGCTATCTGTGGAGCCATGCATCAGATTTCGGGTTCAAGGTGGATCAATTCACGGATGCGGGCGTGCACGTGCACGTTCCGGCGGGCGCCATCCCCAAGGATGGACCTTCGGCCGGCGTCACGATGACCACGGCTCTGGCCTCGCTCTATTCGGGGATTCCGGCGCGCAGCGACACGGCGATGACCGGAGAAGTTACGCTCACCGGCCTGGTGCTTCCGATCGGAGGCGTCAAGGAAAAGGTTCTGGCGGCGCGGCGCGCGGGAATCAAACGCGTGATCCTGCCGCGTGCGAACCAGAAGGACCTGCGCGATCTCCCCGAGGAGGTCCGCAATGAAATGGAGTTCGTGTTCGCCGATCGCGTCGAAGACGTCCTCCGCGTCATGCTCCCGGACCTTCTCGCGGCGCCCGCGAAAGCCGCTTAAGTCAGGCTCGCCCGAGCTGAGGATTCGGCGCAGCGTGTAAGATGGCGTCATGAGGACGCTTCCTTACATTGCCGCGCCGTTTCTATTTGTGGGGCTTTTGCCGGGGGCCACGCCGCCCACCGTCCAGGAAGCCAGAAAGTTTCTGGCCGATGCCGACAAAAAGCTGTTCGACCTGAGTCTCGATGCGAATCAGGCCGAATGGGTCCATTCAACCTATATCACCGACGATACCGAGGCGATCGCCGCTCGCGCGAATGAGCGGGCGATTGCCGAAAGTGTCCGTCTCGCCAAAGGAGCCGTGCGCTTCGATGGCCTGAAACTGCCTCCCGACGTGGCCCGCCAGATGCATCTTCTGAAAGTGGGACTGGTGCTGGCCGCTCCCGCGAACGCCGCGGAAAGCGCCGAGGTGACGCGCCTCGCCGCCTCGCTCGAAGGGACCTACGGCAAGGGGAAATATTGCCCCGAAGGAGGCCGGCCGTGCATGGATATCGAAGCCGTCACGCGAGTGATGGCCAACAGCCAGAATCCGGCGGAGCTGCTCGACGCCTGGCGCGGCTGGCACACGATTTCGCCTCCCATGCGCAAGGACTTCCAACGCTTCGTCGAACTGTCGAACAAAGGCGCGCGCGAACTCGGGTTCAAAGATACCGGCGCGATGTGGCGATCGAAATACGACATGCCGGCCGACGATTTCGCCAAGGAAGTCGACCGCCTGTGGGATCAGGTGCGTCCGCTTTATCTTTCGTTGCACGCCTACGTGCGCACCAAGCTTCGCGAGAAATATGGACCCGATGTGGTGCCGGCGAACGGCCCGATTCCGGCGCACTTGCTGGGAAATATTTGGGCGCAGGACTGGTCGAACGTTTATAAGCTCGTGGCGCCCGCGGATGCCGATCCGGGCTATGACCTCACGCAGATTCTGAAATCGCGCAACACCCAGCCGCTCGACATGGTTCACTATGGCGAAAGTTTTTTCACCTCGCTCGGGTTCGCGCCGCTGCCTCCCACGTTCTGGCAGAGATCCCAGTTCACCAAGCCGCGCGACCGCGACGTCGTCTGTCATGCGAGCGCCTGGGACATCGACAGCCTGGACGATTTGCGCGTGAAGCTGTGCATCGATACCACGGCCGAGGATTTCATTACCATCCATCACGAGCTGGGCCATAACTTTTATCAGCGCGCTTATGAAAAGCAGCCGTTCATTTTCCGGGACAGCGCGAACGACGGCTTCCACGAGGCGATCGGCGACACCATCGCGCTTTCGGTCACCCCGGAATATCTGGTCAAAATCGGGCTGCTCGATCAGGCTCCGGATGCCTCGAAGGACATCGGCCTGCTCCTCTCACGCGCGCTCGAAAAGATCGCGTTTCTGCCGTTCGGCCTGATGATCGATCAATGGCGCTGGAAGGTGTTTTCGGGAGAGATCACGCCGGAGCAATACAATCAGGCCTGGTGGGCTCTGCGCCTCAAATATCAGGGCGTCGCGCCGCCCATGGCTCGTCCGGAAACAGATTTCGATCCGGGCGCCAAGTATCATGTGGCGGCGAATGTTCCCTATACGCGCTACTTCCTCTCGTTCATCATGCAATTCCAGTTTCATCGCGCGCTGGCCGCTGCGGCCGGATGCCCGGGAGCCACTTCGACGCCGCTCAACCGCTGTTCGATTTACAACAATAAGGACGCCGGCAAGAAGCTGAACGCGATGCTCGAGATGGGCGAAAGCAAGCCGTGGCAGGACGCGATGTATGAAATCACCGGGCAAAGGCAGGTGGATGCCACCGCCATTCTCGATTATTTCGCGCCCTTGAAAAAATGGCTCGACGAGCAGAATAAGGGCAAGCCGGTCGGCTGGTGATGGCAGTTATGTTATTATGTATACATAATTATGCCTGAGCGGACGACTGTAGTTTTCCCCCCGGAATTGAAGAAGCGCGCGGTCCTTCGGGCGCGAGCGGAAGGTATCTCATTCGGGGAGTTCGTTCGCCGCGCGGTGGACAAGCAACTGTCTCCGTCGAAGAAAAGCTCGAAGGTGCCTTGGAAAACGGGTTCGCGGAAGACAGGTGATCCGTTTTGGGATAACCTTAGGACGTTTTCTGGCGGTCCCACGGATATGGCCGAGCGGCACGACGATTACTTATACGGCGAATAGCCGTGATTTTCGTCGATACCGGCGCGTTCCTCGGTTTGTACCACGACACCGACCAATATCATGCACAGGCCGTGCGCCTCTGGCCCACACTCGATCGACCGGTGCTTACGAGCAACCACGTCGTCGATGAGTTTGCGACTGGATTGAGCAGAATTGCGGGGTATCGCTTCGCTACCGATCGAGTGGCCGATCTTTATGCCTCGAGCGTGATCGACGTACTGACATCGGTTCGTGAAGACGAGATCGAAGCGTTGAAATGGATGCGAAAATACGCTGATCAGCGCGTAAGCTTCACCGATTGCATCTCTTTTGCGCTGATGCGCCGCTATCGGATTAAGACGGCCTTCACCTTTGATCGGCATTTTCGTGTGGCTGGGTTCGACGTGCTCGGGCTTAAGTAGATGTTCGCGTGGGAAAATAGAACAATCCAATGACTGGTTCCCAAGTCCGTCAGAAATTCCTCGACTATTTTGCCGCCCACGGTCATCGCGTGGTGCGCAGTTCGTCGCTGGTGCCCGCGAATGACCCGACGCTCCTGTTCACCAACGCCGGGATGAACCAGTTCAAGGACGTGTTCCTTGGCCAGGAGAAGCGCGAGTATTCGCGCGCCACCACTTCACAGAAGTGCGTGCGCGCCGGCGGCAAACACAACGATCTGGATAACGTCGGGTATACGCGCCGTCACCATACGTTTTTTGAAATGCTCGGCAATTTCTCCTTCGGCGATTATTTCAAGAAGGAAGCCATTGCGTACGCCTGGGAACTGCTCACCAGGGAATACGGGCTTCCGAAAGATCGCCTTTACATCACCGTATTTCGCGAGGACGACGACGCCGAGGAGTTGTGGCAGACGGTCGCCGGCGTGCCGAAGGACCGCATCTTCCGCCTTGATGAAAAGGACAATTTCTGGCAGATGGGCGAGACGGGCCCCTGCGGGCCGTGTTCGGAGATCCATTACGACCTGGGGCCGGAAGCCGCCGCGCCGGGACGTGAGGATGAGCGGTTCCCGCTCGATGGCGGCGGACGCTTCGTAGAAATCTGGAACCTGGTTTTCATGCAATTCGATCGCGACGCGAGCGGCGTATTCCACCCGCTTCCGCGTCCCTCGATCGACACCGGCATGGGTCTCGAACGGATCGCCGCCGTGATGCAAGGCGTGCTTTCGAATTACGACACGGACCTGTTGAAGCCGATCATTTTGAAGGCTGGCGATCTGCTCGGGAAAACGTATCAGGCGGGAACCGGCGAACAGGATCAGCGCGTGGATACCGTTTTGCGGATCAATGCGGATCACGCACGGGCGGCCGCGTTCCTGATTCACGATGGCGTGCTTCCTTCGAACGAAGGACGCGGCTATGTGCTGCGCAAGATCATGCGGCGCGCGATGCGGAATGCCCGCATGACCGGGACAACCGACCCCTATCTTTATAAGCTGACCGGTTTCGTCGCCGAGCACATGGCCGATGCCTATCCGGAAATGCTGGAGAGCGTGCAGCGTGTCGCCCGCGTGGTGCGAGACGAAGAAAAGCGTTACGCGACTACGTTCCAGGTCGCCGAAAAAGTTTTCTACGACGAAGCCGCTCGGGTAAAGGATAAACTTCTGCCAGGCGACGTCGCCTTCAAGCTCTACGACACCTATGGCCTGGCGCTTGAAGAACAGCAGGACATGGCAAACGAACGCGGCATGGGCGTCGATCTGCTGGGCTTCGAGATGGAGATGGACAAGCAGCGCACCCGCGCACGGGCGAGTTGGAAGGGAGCGGAAAGAGGTAGGCTCGACGAAGCTTATGGAGCAGCTTTGGAGAGGCTCAGCAAAAAGGATTTCACTCGTAAATCAATGGAAACTCCCCAGACCTTTGTCGAGCGCATCTTTCTCGAGGGGCCGATGTGGGGTCAGGCACTCGCCCCGGGGGAGACTGGGGAGATCGTTCTGCATGTCAACGAGACGCCGTTTTATCCGGAGTCGGGCGGACAGGTCGGCGACAGAGGCGAGCTTGTTGCGTTTGACTCGGGGGAAAGAATCGCTGATGTGTTGTCCTCCCGCAAGATCCTCGGGGTGCCGATGCTGGTTGTTCGCGCCCTCAGGCCGATTGCCCAAAACGATTCAGTCATCGCCCGGGTGGACGCGACCTCACGTCACTCCACCATGCGCAATCACACCGGCACGCACCTGTTGCATGCGGCGCTGCGAAAAGTGCTGGGCACCCATGTGAAGCAGGCGGGAAGCGTGGTTGAACCCTCGCGCCTGCGTTTCGACTTCACGCATTACGCCGCTCTGGATGCTGACGAGCTGGCCGAAGTCGAGCGCTTGATGAACGAAGAGATTCTGGCGAACCAGGAAGTTCACACCGACGTAATGGCTCTGGACCAGGCGCTGAAAACCGGGGCCATGGCTTTGTTCGGTGAAAAGTACGGCGAGCAGGTGCGGGTTGTCTCCATACCCGATTCGAGCGGCCACATTTTCAGTAAAGAGCTGTGCGGCGGAACGCACGTGGCGCGCACCGGCGATATCGGTGTTTGCAAGATCGTCTACGAAGGCTCGATTTCAGCCGGAGTGCGGCGGATCGAAGCGATCACGGGGGAAGGCGCGCTGAAACGTTTTCAGGAAGCGCAGGCGCAATTGGCGCGGGTCGCCGGGATCGTCCGCAGCTCCGAAGGCGATCTCGCCGAGCAGATCGAGAAGCTTCTGGCTAAGGAAAGAGCCCAGGAGCAGGAGATCCAGCAGCTCAAGACGAAGATGGCCCAGGCCGAAGCCGGCGATCTGGAATCGAAGGCGCGGGATATAAAAGGAGCGAAGGTGTTGGCCGCCAGGCTCGATGGATTTGATCGGGCCCAGTTGCGGACCTTGGCGGACGCGCTCCGCAACAAATGGAAGAGCGCCGTGGTCGTCCTCGCGTCGTCCGAAGACGGGAACGTCTCCATCGTCTCCGCGGTCACCAAGGATCTCACATCCAAGGTTCATGCCGGAAAATTGGCGGGTATGGTGGCGCAGGCGGTAGGCGGCAAGGGCGGCGGCCGTCCCGATATGGCGGAAGCCGGTGGAAAAGATCCCGCCGCGCTGCCCGCGGCGCTGACCGACGTTTACGCGGCCGTCGAAGGAATGCTTTAGTTCCGGTGCCCGCTATGGAATCCTTTGATGTGGTCATCGTCGGCGCGGGACCCACGGGCCTCGCCTGCGGCATCGAACTGAAGCGCCGCGGCGTGAACGCCGTCCTGATCGACAAAGGCTGCGTGGTCAATTCGCTGTACCACTATCCGACGCAGATGGTGTTCTTCACCACGCCGGAGTTGCTCGAAATTGGCGATATCCCGATGACTTCGCTGAACGAAAAGCCCGTGCGTGGAGAAGCCTTGAAATACTACCGGCGCGTCGCGGATCATTACGACCTCGATATCCGCCAGTACCAGCGGGTGGAGCGTATTTCGGGAGGTGACGGAAATTTCGAAACTCATGCCGTGGATATGCGCGGCTGCCGCCAGAATTATCAGTCGAAAAAAGTCATCTTCGCCATGGGTTACTACGACGTTCCCAACATGTTGAACGTCCCGGGCGAGGATCTGCCGAAGGTGATTCACTACTACAAAGAGGCGCATCCTTACTATAACCACGATGTCCTGGTCGTGGGCGCAAAGAATTCAGCAGCCATCGCGGCTCTGGAACTGTGGTGGACCGGCGCGCGCGTCACCATGGTGCACCGGGGCGAGGGGATTCACGCGAACGTCAAATACTGGATCAAGCCGAACATCGAGAATCGCATCAAGAATCACGAAATTCCCGCCTATTTCAACTCCCGCGTGGCGGAAATCCGCGCCGACGCCGTGCGCCTGATCACGCCCGAAGGGGACAAGTGGATTCCCAACGATTTCGTTTTCGCGATGGTCGGCTACCGTCCGGACGTCGACTTTTTAGCGGCGCACGGAATCGTGATCGACGCTGAAACGGGACGTCCGCATACCGATAAAAATACGCTCGAGAGCGGCCGCAAAGGGATTTATCTCGCGGGAGTGCTGGTGGCGGGGATGCACACCAACGAAATCTTTATTGAAAACGGACGCTTCCACGGCAAAATCATCGCGGAAGCGATTCAGGCCGCGCTTGGCCCGTAAGGGCGATTCGATTCTTGAGCCGGACGCGTCCTTAATTAGCCTTGGCGACGGTTTTCTTGGGAGCCGCGCTGGTCGTGGTCGCGGGCTCCTTCAACAACTTTTCGACCAACGCGCGCATGAAGGTCTCGTCCTGCAGCTCCGGCGTACCCGTGGAAGCGCTCTGCGCCACCAGATTCCCTTTGCGGTCGACGACGGCGACCTGCGGAACCACCCACCGGTCCATGATCGGAATGCTCATGTAGCTGATCACGGAGTCGCGCGTCGCGTAACCCACCGGGAACCCGATCCCGAACTCGCTCACGAACTGCGCGGCCATGGGGCCGTTGGCGTCGTTAAACACCGTGCCCAGAACCTGCAGGCCGCGAGGGCCGTAATCCTTCTGCAGCTTGGTCAGCATCTGCGCCTCATGCTGGCAGTGCGGGCAGGTGGTGAACATGAACGGCAGCACCAGGACCTTGCCCTTATAGCTCGAGATCAAAATCTGTTTCCCCGAAGGGTCCGTGATCGTGAACTCCGGCGATTTGCGCGGCAGGGGCGGCGGAGCCGCGGTCAGGGACGTGACGGCGAGCGCCAAAAGAGCGGCGGAAGCGATGAGTCGCATAGGGATAATTTACCTCAGCTTATTTATTCTACTTCAGTCTTTCCCGGGATTGGACGGCAGTCCTTCCACCGATTGCACCCGGTTCCCCGCGATCCGAACCGTGAACCCGCCGCTGTCTCCCGTGCCCTTGATTTCGGTTGGGGTGCGGGAATCCACCTGCATATTCATCCATTTCCCCCGCAAAACGCGCTCATACAGGCCGAAAAACGTTTTCGCGGCCTCGGGTGAATCCCATTCGGAGGCGTACACGAGCAGCGGAGCGCCGCCGCTTTTCTGGTCATACACACGGAATTCGCCGCCGCGCCAATGGACCGCCGCCGCTTCCGCCGTTGGCCGGTCCGTGAACTGCCGCAGCAAAACGTCGTGATCGAATTCACCGAGCGATCCGCCGATCAGCAGGCGGTACAGGTGGGCCTGTTTCCCGATTTCCGCCGAGAGCGTGGGAAGGTTCGGATCTTTCGGCTCAACGTGATCGAAATAATCCACCGGATGCATGATTTGTTGCGTGCTGGCCGGCCCGCGCTCAAAAATCTCGCCGAATCCTTTCACGCCCAGGCGATGAAACACGGCGTCCTGGAAGCGCGCGCCTTCGTTGTAAGGGAACAGCAGAGACTCGCGCACATAGAGCGGCGCCGCGTTCAGCACCGGAAAGTCGGGGCCGTCCTGCGGGTCGGCGGTCAGTTCCCGAAGCAGGCGATCCGGAACGTCGGCCGCGCCGCCGCCGATCTTCGATTCGTACGCCCACGTGAGCCAGGTCGCTTGTCCTTCCATCACCGCTTCCCGCGCCGTCGATTCATCGCTATCGGGCGAGCCGTGGTTCAGATACTTGCCGAGCGGATGTTGTTGGTCCGCGAGCGCGTGCGCTAACTCATGCACCAGCGCCATACGCTGCTCCTCACCGGGAGGCGTCGAATCCAGAATAAACAGACGTTTCTTTTTATAGTCGTAATAAGCGGCGGCCTGTTCGTCGAGAAGGTCCACCGTTTCGCGCGCCAGGCTGAAATCCTTGGGAACCAGACCGAAGAGCTTTAACGCGATCTCCTCGGCGCGGATTTCCTTTTCCGCCGAGCGCCCCTTCGTGTGTCCTTCCACGTATTTCCGGAACGATTCTTTCGTGACGATCTCGGAGGGGACCTTGCGGCGCACCGGCCATCCGGTGATCCCCGAGAGAGTCTGCACGATGCCGTCCACGTCATTGAATACCGTCGTTCGCGGCTGCGCGAAGAGGGGAACGCCAAGAAGCAACGCGAACAGGAGGCGGCCGGGCACTTTGGTGTTTAGGGTAACATGCGAGCCCGCGAGGGCAGGACTGTCCATACCAGGAAGACGAGTCCCGGCCTCGCCGCTATACTGAAAACTCACATGGCAGACGACAAACTTTACTCGGCCCAGTACATCGGCAGCGGCACGTTCATCATCAGCAAACCCAAGCGCAAAGCTAACAAGCGCCGCCAGTCGAAGCTGAAAGGCACTGTTCGCGGCGCTCGCAAGTAGCTCTCGCAAGTAGGCCAGACACAAAATCGGACGCCGTCCGTTCTGTCCGACTCCTCGTGGCCCGTATTTTCTTGCCACACGTATTTGCCATGATGCGGCGGTCCCTGCTCCCGCTGATTCGTCCGCTCCTTCGGCCTGTCGTTCCTGATTCCCTGGTTTTACACTTCCTTAACAATTCTCTTCATTGGTCCAACGGACTCTTTACAAGTCCTGGCTAGACTGAGGAGGACGAAGGAAGCCGCCGCGGCCCCAAGCCGGATGCGTATGGTCGGTTTCCGAAAGGATCTGATGGCCATGACGCGAGCGGGAAACAGGCTGCTGACGGTTGTGACGACGGTTGTGACAAAGACGGCCGCGCACACACGATGGACGAAGGCTCTGCCGATCGCGCTGCTCGCGGGATTCGCGGCCACGGCGAGCGCCCATCATTCCTCAAGCGCCTATGACTTGAGCAAATCGATGGAGTGGAAAGTCACCGTCACTCAATTCCAGTTCGTCAACCCGCACGCCTACGTGTTCTTCACCATGCAGGACCCGAGCGGGAAACAGATTGCAGGACGCTGCGAATTGCCCGCCGTCACGGCGCTTTTGCGCGTCGGCTGGACGGCCAAGACGCTGGTCCCCGGCGAAAAAATTACGATCAAGGGCTCCCCGGGCCGCAACGAAGATAACGTCTGTTACATGAATTCGTTCATCCGCGAAAACGGACAGGAAATCAGCCGCGCTGAGGATCTCACGAAGTCCGGCGCGAATCCTCTCGCCACGCTCGCCCGCAATACCGCGCGGCCGGCGCGCCTCCCGAACGGACATCCGAATCTGCAGGGACCCTGGGTCGGCATCGGTGGTCCCGATGGCCGGGGACCGCTCAATCGCGGCATCGGAGGTCCGGGCGCCGACGGGAAGAAGGGCCCTCCCGGCCGGGGTCCTGGACGCGGAGGCCCTCCCCGTCCCGAAGAAACGGCCGCCGGCGCGCTCGCCGCGAAGAATTACGATCAGCCTTTCGACGACCCCGCCATCAAGTGCGATCCGGCGAACATCCTGTTCGGATGGGTGCATGACCGCCACGTCAACGACATTATTCAAAAAGACGACGAAATTATCTTCAAATATGGCTACATGGATTTCGTGCGCACCGTGCACATGAATCTGTCCGAGCATCCCAAGAACATCACGCCTTCCCGCGGCGGCCATTCGATCGGCAAATGGGACGGCGATGTCCTGGTGGTGGATACCGTCGGCTTTTCTCCCGGCGTGCTCATCCCGATCATCGGCGTTATGTACAGCAATCAGATGCACATCGTGGAACGCTTCACCTTCGATCCCAACGCGAGAACCCTCACCCGCGTTTATCACGCCGAAGACCCGCTGTATTTGAAGGGTCCCTACACAGGCCAGGACGTCATGGCGCTTTCCGATGAGCCTTACGTGCCCTATAACTGTGTGGAATTATCGGGGAAGAACAACATCCGGGCGAAACAATAGGCTCGGCGCGGCGCCGCCTGCGTCCACTGTTCTCTGAGCGCGCACAGCGCGACTACAACTATAGTTGAGGGCATGGACAAGCAACCCGATCTCAACCCCGAAATCCTGCGGGCCAAAAGCGCCTGGCTGCACATGGTGCATTCACGGCCGATGGTCTTCTTGACGTCGCCGCTGATCTATTCCGGGATCATCTTTTTCTGGATGCTCGACCTGTTCGTCACGGTCTACCAGGCCGTGTGCTTTCCCACGAATGGAATCCCCAAAGTGCGGCGGAGCGACTATCTGATCTACGATCGCGCCCGCCTGCCGTATCTGAATGTGATTGAAAAACTCGGCTGCTATTACTGCTCCTACGCCAACGGCCTGCTCGCCTACGTGGTTGAAATCACCGCGCGCACCGAACAGCACTTCTGTCCCATTAAGCACCACGTGCGCGTCACCCATCCGCACTCGCGGTATTCTCATTTTTTCGCTTACGGCGATGCCCGCGCGTACCTCACGAGCGTAAACCAGGTCCGCAGTCATTTCGTGGATATCAAGCCCGCGCCGCCGAAGGAAACCGGCGAGGAGTAACCGGTCCGTCCTCTCGAACGGTCCGTCCCCTCCCATCGCTCAATCCGCCGTCCCGAAGTAAAATGGTGCGAGATCCCGGGAAGGAGTTTCCGGGAAGGAGCATGCATGGTCAAGATCTGTTTCGTCGTGCTGTTCGCGCTGGCCACGGCCGCTTATGGGGAAAACGGATCGCCCCCGGATTGGACCGGCTACTACATGCTCGCCCGCGGACGGGACCTCACGGGATTGACCGTGGTCAACCCCGATCTGAATAAGACCGTCAAAGAGCACCTGCAGCCCTGGGCCAAGTTGAAGATGGAGGCCACCGACGGTATCGCGGACGACACAGGCGCCGTGTGCCTTCCTTCCGGAATCCTGCGCGCGCCTGGGACCCCCTTCTCCGGCAATTTTCTTTTTCTGCCTCAGGCCGACAAAGTGATCATGGCCTTTTGGGAGGCCAATACGTCGCGCGTGCGCCGGATTTATTTGAATCGCGCGCATCCCAAGCATCTGGTAGTGAGTTGGAATGGAGATTCGGTGGGTCATTGGGAAGGCGAAACGCTGGTCATCGACACCATCGGATTCAACGACAAATCCTGGCTGAGCGGCGATATGACGCCGCACACCGAAGAAACCCATCTCAAGGAGCGTATGCGCCAGATCGACCACAACGGCACCCCGTACATCGAGCTCGTCGGCATCGTGGAAGATCGCTTCGCGCTCACCTCCGCTTACACGTATACGCGCTATTACAAACAACAGAAACAGGAGATCCCCGAGCACATCTGCGCGGACGACATCGCCATGTGGAAACAATGGCGAAACGACGAGCTCAAAATCCTGAACCAGCGTGCGAGCGAAGTGAAATGAGGGGAACCGGACGAATGGCGACGCGCAGTGCCGGCGTTCTTTTTCTCATCGCGGCGCTTGCCTCCTTTCTGCCCACCGCCGCTGCGCAAAACACTGCTACTGCCCCGAATCTTGCCGGCGTCTATCGATCCATCCCCAGCGGCGTGACTCTTCCCGGCGGATTCAAAAATGCGGGTTCTCCCGCGGAAATTCTGCTCGTACCAAAAGCCGCCGCGCAGGCGAAAACGATCAGTCCCAAAGACGACCCCTGGAGGGCCTGCCAGCCGGTCGGGCAGTTTCGGATGATGGCGCGCGAAGGGACCAAGATCGAGCTTGCCCCGGTGAAGGGCATGCTCGTCATTCTTTACGAAGACGTGGCCCACGGCCTGATGCGGACCGTTTACCTCAACCGCGCGCACATCGACGGCCCGGTCGCCGCGCCCGACCCGAACATCGAAGCGTCGAAAGGAACCTGGTTTGGCGATCAGGTCGCGCATTGGGAAGGAGAAGGGGAGAAATCCACGCTCGTGATCGATTCCACGGGCTTCAATACCCGCACCTGGCTGAACGACGCGGGCGCCCAGCACAGCGACGCGCTCCACCTGATCGAGCGCATTCGCCCGATTCAACGCGGCCAATATCTGGAATATAAGATGACGGCCGAAGATCCGATGACGCTCGCGAAGCCGTACACTTACACACGCTATTTCGAGAAGCTGAACGCGGAGATCGAAGAGAATATCTGCGAGGACGAGGAATGAGCTAGGCCCACTGGCCACGTGCAGATCTCGTCTGACATCATGATCCAGTGTCGGACATGTTATTCTTAGTCCATGGGTCGGACACTCAAGGCGAAGCGAATTTCGGTCCGGTTGCCATCCGCATTGCAGTCGCGGCTGGAGCGGCGCGCCAAGCTTGCGGGGAAGACCGAATCGGAGGTTGTGCGCGAAGCGGTGGAGGCGCACATCGCCCAAACCTCCGTGCCGGAATCCGCGTACCAGCTTGCAGGGCGGCTGGGCCTGGTCGGCTGCGTCAAAGACGCGCCGCCGGATCTCAGCACGAACCCGGACCATTTTGACGGTTTCGGAACATAGTGGTGAGGGGCGTTCTGCTGGACACGGGGCCTCTTGTGGCCCTCTTTTCGGCATTCGACTCCCGTCATGCGGATTGCGTCGAAGTGTGGAACGCGATCGAGCCGCCGCTCTACACTTGTTGGCCAGTCCTTACCGAAGCAGCTTGGCTCCTGCGTGCGCGTCCGCCGGTGGTGGAAGGCATGCTCGCAAGCATTCAGGGCGGACTACTGGTTGTCCTGAATTTGGACGCAGCGGACGCCGTGGCCATCGCCGCCGTGATGAAGCGCTACCGTAAACTCAAGCCTCAGTTAGCGGATGCCGCTCTGGTCCATCTGGCGCAGCGAGAGAAGATCGATACGATTTTCACTTTGGATCAGCGCGATTTTCGAGTCTATCGTACGCGATCGAATCGAGCATTGACGTTACTGCCATAGACCAAAGGAATGATATATCCTAAAACTAGGATAGGATGACCCGCCCCCTTGCGGCCGGCGAGAAGCCCCTGTTATGGGTTGGATCGTCACGGGAAGATCTTTTGCAATTTCCTGAATCGGTCAAGGACAGTATCGGGTCGGCGCTCAGCGTCGCTCAATTCGGCGGGAAGCATCCTGCCGCGAAGCCGTGGAAAGGCGAAGGCGCTGGCGTGTTTGAAGTTGTTGACGACTACAGGGGCGACACCTATCGCGCGGTTTACACGGTTCGCTTTCGGGAAGCTTGCTACGTCCTGCACGCGTTTCAGAAGAAGTCGACCAAGGGGCGCCGGACTGCGCAACGAGACATTGACCTGATCGGGCAGCGTCTCAGGCTGGCACAGCAGGATTACGAGGAACGCTATGGCTCAAAGAGTGACTAAACCTAAGGCGCAAGTGGTCGAGGGCTCGGGGAATGTCTTTGCCGATCTCGGATTCAAGGACGCCGAAGAGAGGCAGACCAAAGTCCGCCTCGCGGCCGCACTGTGCTCCATCATCGAGCGCCTCGGTTGGACGCAGGTGGAAACGGCGCGGCGGCTCGGGATCAACCAGCCGAAAGTCTCGGCGCTTCTAAGCTACCGGCTGGAAGGCTTCTCGGCGGAGCGTCTCATGCATTTTCTGACCGCGCTCGATCAGGATGTGGAGATCGTGATTCGCGACAAACCTCGCTCTCGGCGGACAGGGAAGATCGTGGTGCGGGCGGCCTGAATTCAAATGAAAGAAATACCAATTAGCACTTGGGCAGAATTTGAGGCGGCTTTGACGAGCGTCCGCGATGAAAAAAGTCGGAGAGAACGAAGAACCGGTCGAAAATTTGGTGAACTTCTGTTTCGGGGGACAGGGAGTTCCAAGTGGGGACTTGAGACGACGCTCGAGCGATCGTTCCCGAATGAACGAAGCGACAACACGCCAAGTTTGCTCCAATATTACAGGAAGGCGACAGCCGCGCAGCCCATGGTTGAGACGTTCTCCGAACGCAGATGGGAGGGCGTCCTAGCATTTCCCGACTTCAAGAAGCTATTGGAGCCCCCAAGGTGGCTGGACGCAGTCTTCATGGAGCACGTTGGCATCTATGAGTACCTTGTATATCTCCGGCATCACGGCTTCCCCTCGCCGCTCTTAGACTGGACAGCTTCCCCGTACGTCGCGGCTTTTTTCGCCTTCGATGCCCCTCCGACAGACGCCACTCATGTGAGTGTGTTCGGGTTCATGCGTGACGCGATTCACAGCGGGAGCGGCGAGGCGCACCTCTTTGTAGTCGGGCCTTACATGCGGGCACATCGCCGCCACATCCTGCAGCAGTGTTGGTACTCAATGTGCGCTGGATTGGAGACGAATCCGACCGATTACCAGTTCGTGCCGCACACGAGCGGCCTAGCTGGTGCTGCCGGGCCCGAGGGAGAGTTATTCAAGATAACCGTTCCAGTAGGAGAGCGAATTGAGGCATTGAAGAAGCTCGACCTGATGAACATTAACGCCTACTCCCTTTTCGGTTCGGAGGACAGCTTGATCCGGACCGTCGCGCGAAGGGAATGTCTCTTTCGCACGTGGTAAGCCCCGGAATAAAAAAGGCCGCCCGCGTCGCGAGCAGCCTTTTCCTTTTGAGACTAACCTGACAGTAAAAACTAATCGCCGAAGCTGCCGACTTCTTCCTGTTTCTCCGCGGGATTGGGGGCCGCATTGGAAATTGGGGCCGCGGGAGCAATCGCGGAAATCGGAACGATGCCGCCTTCCACCGGCTTCACTCCGAGCACGTGCTCGTTGTAGGCTGCCATCATGCGGGCGTTCTCGGCAGCTTCCTTCATTTTGGCTTCCCGGAGCTTGGCTTCATTTAGCTTGGAATCGCGCTCGCGCATCTTCTCTTCTCGCGCGGTCTTCGCGATGCCCTTGTCGTCCAGATCGTGCTGGCGCTCGCGGTTCACGTCGTCGGCGCGCAGGACCATCGTATGCTCTTTCGAAGGCAGGTTGACGCTCTTGCCTCCGGCAATGATCTCGTGCCGCCCCTTCTCCTCGTACCATTTGGTGAGCGTCGCGGTCATGTGCATCTTCTCGATAATGTTGCGCCAGCCCACGCCGGTGTTATACGCGCAGAAGGAAATCTCGCCCTCCTGCGTGGCGTAGGGAATGATGCACTGCTCGGTGCGGCGGAAATCGTAGTTGAACAGATCCTGGAACCACATGCCCGCGATGAACAGGAAGTTCCAGCGATCCCGGCGGCGCTGTTCGATGTCGGCCATGGTGCGATCGCCCGTCACTTTGCCGTACTTTTTGCCGGTCATGCCGAAGCATTTATCGAACTTGGCGATCAGGTCGCTGAGGCGGAAGTGCGTGGGAGCTTCGTAAGGATTGTAGTTGCGCAGCAGCGCGAGCGACACGCCGAACACCGACATCTTCTTGCTGCGCGCGCCGTCGTTGATCTTCGCGACATCCCGCGCCAGGCGGTCGGCATTCAGGAACGCCGTCACCGGACGATACTCCTTGGTTTCCTTGTCGCACATCACCGCCATGCCGATGCCGCAGTTCGGATGGCATCCGCAGGAGAGCTGTCCCCATTCCGCGCTCGGCCCGTGCACCAGATCCGCGAAATCGGAGAACGTGCTCATGAAGCTGATCGGGAACCAGTCGCGCACCGGTTCGCCCAGACCCGTCTGGTTCTTTACGTCGTGCGCCAGGTTCGCGAGCGTGTAGCGCTGCGCCGCGCGGCGCTCCGGTGTGACGGCCTCGTCACGACCCGTAAAGGACACCGGCTGGAAGCTGAGAAACGGGATCTTCTTCGGATTGTCGAGCGCGAAGCGCACCACCGCGCCCACCTGCTCGTTGTTCACGCCGTTGATCAGCGTGATCACCGGGACGATGTCGACGCCCGCGCTATGCAGATTCTCGATCGCGCGCAGCTTCACGTCGAACAGGTTGCCGACGGCGCGGTGCGAGTTCGCCTCGTTGCCGATGCCGTCGAACTGCAGATACGCGTAGCGCAAACCGGCTTCGCCCGCAGCCTTCGCGAAATCCGGACGCTTGGCGAACTCGATGCCGTTCGTCGCGGCCTGCACGCTCTGGTAGCCGAGCTTGCGGCAATAGCGGATGGCGTCGAGAAAGTACGGAGAAAGCGTCGGCTCGCCGCCCGAAAACTGCACCGACAACTGCCGGCGCGGCTTGATCGAGATCGCGTTGTCGAGCAGCGTTTTGATATCTTCCCACGTCAGCTCATGTACGAAGCCGACCTGGTTTGCGTCCATGAAACACGGATCGCACATCATGTTGCAGCGGTTCGTCAGATCGATCGTCAGCACGCTGCCGCGCCCATGCGTAATGGTGCTCGAACCATGATCGTGGAGCTTTTCGTCGTTATGCGCGCGAATGTCGCGGCCCGGGAACACGTCCTCGAGGTGCTTGGAGAACGCCGGATCGATCGACATCAGATCTTCGAACTTGCCATGGATGGCGCATTCCTTCTCCATGACGATCTTGCCGTCTTTTTCGATGATGCGCGCCTTGATCTCGCCCACCTTTTCGTTCTTCAGAATCTCCACGGGCAGCTTCCCGTCGAGAATCTGCTGGCGAATCTCCGGAATACATTTGGGACACAGCGAATCGGTCTCGCGCGGCCAACCGAGCGTTGGCTTCTGCTTCTCCCAACTCTTGAGCAAAGGCTTCTCGGACCACTTCGGCGTAAACGACGGGTTCGGCTTGATGGAGTTCAGCGTGTCATAAACATGCCAGGCTACGTTCGCCGCCACCGCTATCGCTTTTTCGACGTGCTTGATGGGCTTCGTCAAGATGTGATTCTCCTGTTCGGTAATGGGATTACCTTCGACCAATTTAAGTTACTTTCGTACCAAGGGCTACCTCCTTGAAGCGAAAGGGCGTTACGTGCATCGGATGGTACTTTTCGGGATTGAATGGTGCTGAGATGGAACTCCTTTGTGCACAATGGGATAGCGTCCGGGCGGGATGGCCTGTCTGACCCCCTGCGGGCCATCCGTGGCGCAGCTGGGCGGCTAACTTCGAATTTACGGCCAGTCCTGAGCCGTGTGCCGAACGCGAAGAACCAGCACATAATCCTCGACGACTTCGTACACGGCGACATAGGGCCACGGCGAAAACACGAGCTCGCGCGTATTTCAACCAATCCAGCGCGTCCGCGCCGGGGAGATGCCTGTAGCATTGCTACGCCCTTGTAAATTCTTTGCGCAACGCGCCGCGCGGCAGCCGGGTCATCTTTGCGGATATACTCGACGATGCGAGCAAGATCGTTGGCGGCCGGAGCCGTCCATCGTACGCGCATTATTCGCGGAACATCTGCTCAATGCGCTCGACGACTTCCTCGTGCTCGAGCAGCTCACCGCGGCGCGCGGCGTCGCGACCCGTTTCCACGGCTTCAACAAACCGCACGTCGTACTCCAGCATCCGGTCCACGGCTTCCTCTACAAGTTGTGATTCATTCCTGCCGGTGCGAGCGGCAACCTTTCGAAGGCGAGCCTCTTGATCCGGTGAAAGGCGGATTTCCATAAGTTCTCCTTCTAGTCTCGCGCATTTGAGCGCCGCCGGGATCACGCAAATCACAAATCGCATTTCGCCGGCGCGGGACTCGTCTGTACCAGCAGCGTTCGCGCTTGATAAAATAATTTCGGGAGAGGCCACCTCCCCATCGTGTCACCCCGAGCTCCGGTGTGTCATCCCGAGCGAAGTCGAGGGACCTGCTTTTTGGCCGCAGGGCCAAAGTCGATATCCCATGCTTGGGAGGACTGCCTCTCACCAATAATTCCTCTCACACATGACTTCAAGGAAACCATCCGAGCACGCGCGCAAAATGACGCCGAGTTTCGTCAGGCGCTTCTGCGGGAGGCCGTCGAGTGCATCATCAAATGGCGATCTTGAACCGGCAAAGCCGCCTTGCGCGACTACGTCAACGCAACCGTTGGGTTCCAGACCTTGAAAAGCGGACGCACATCCCGGCTAGGAGCTTGATGCGTATGCTGGGACCAAAGGGCAGCCCCTCGGCCGCGAATCTTTCCAGCATCCTCGACCGCGCTGCAGAAAACGGAGGGCGTCCATTTCGAGCTTGCGCTGAGACGGTAAAGCCCCGGCAGTCTTTCAGAAAGAGTCCCTTTCGCAACACGACGAAACGACGTGATTTAGGTTTCTCCGAGATCATGCGCAGAGTGGCTCGCCAGTGCTGATACGCTCTGAATATGTCGTTTCTACTGGCGCTCATCCTCGCCTGCGGAAATGCATTCTCGCAGCAGGCTCAGAGGCCGTTGCCCGAGGGAGTTTATCGGCCCGGCAACGGGGTGACCTTGCCGAAACTGGTCAGCCACACCGAACCGGAATACTCCGAAGAGGCAAGGATCGGGAGACTGACCGGAACATTCACCATTTCCTTTATCGTCGGAGAGGATGGAGCCGTGCGCGACGTGCGCCCCGTCACATCGCTGGGTTTAGGTCTGGAGGAGAAGGCGATTGAGGCGGTAAGCTCATGGCGGTTTAACCCCGGGTTGAAGGATGGCCTGCCGGTCGCGGTCGCCATGGGTGCCGAGATGAACTTCCAGCTCCCTTTGAGGCACGGCGAATGGGCTCTCTCCGGCGCGCTCTTCGCCCCTGCGGAAGGCACGAGCAGACCAGTTCTAATGGCTGCCCCGTACCCGCCGGCATTTAAGTCCATCGTGCAGGATGGTTCCATCACTATTTCTTTCGACGTTGATGAAAACGGCCTGACGGCTAACCTTCACATCGAAGAATCCTCGAACCACGCACTGGAGAACGAAGTAATCAGCGTCGTGCGAGAGTGGCGATTTAACCGGGCCTTAAAAACGGACGGCCGGTGCCGGTTCGATGCACGATGGAGTTCGTCAAAGGAGGCGGGGATGCACATCGCTAAAGTCTATCCGCGTCTCAAGAAAGGGTCTTTTTACGGCGCGCCAAGCTTGATAAACTAAAAGCAAGGCGCTATCCTTTACAGTTACCTCACAATCCTCAGCAGGAGCTCTGAAACAGAATGTCCTCCATTGATGTCCCCTTGAAAAAAGGGGGGTTCGGCGAGACGCGCCGTACCGACGCCTGGTGGGTCCAGCCGCTGCTCATTTTTCTCGGATATCTGGCTTTCATCATTTACGCGAATTACGCTGTTTTCGTGCCCAATTGCGGTGTTACCGCGCAGGGGACGCCTCAGCCGTGCTACCAGGTGCCCGGCACCTCCTATCTTTCGCCGATGTACTCGCCGTTGCTGTTCACCTCCGCGCCCGCGTGGTGGCCTGGATTCATTCCGTTCTCGGCGGCGATGCTGATCCTGTGGGCGCCCGCCGGATTCCGTTTCACCTGCTACTACTATCGCGGAGCGTATTACAAAGGTTGGTGGATGGACCCTCCCAACTGCGCGGTCGGCGAGCCTCGCAACACCTATCGCGGAGAAAAGAAATTCCCGCTGATCCTGCAAAATGTCCACCGCTATTTCCTGTACCTGGCGATTCTCTTCATCTTTCTCCTCGCTTGGGATGGATGGGATTCGCTGTGGTTTCCGCCCGCCGATAACCCGAACGGTCCGAAAACTTTCGGCATCGGATTGGGTTCGCTGATCATCATCCTGAATCCGATTCTGCTGGCGCTCTACACCTTCGGCTGTCACTCGTTCCGCCACTTAGTGGCCGGACGCAAAGACGTGATGGCGGGCGCGTCGCTGCAGAAAAAATGCTATGACTGCGTGTCCCACTTGAATCGCAGTCATATGAAATGGGCGTGGATCAGCATGTTCTACGTCGCGTTTGTCGATTTGTACATCCGCCTGTGCGCCATGGGCGTCATTCACGATTGGAGAATTCTGTAAACATGGCGGACTATCCGATTCATGAATACGACGTTTTGGTGATCGGCGCGGGAGGCGCGGGTTTGCGCGCGGCCATCGAATCGTCTGCCGCCGGATGCAAGACGGCCGTCGTCACGAAATCGCTCCTCGGCAAGGCCCACACGGTGATGGCCGAGGGCGGCATGGCGGCCGCCATGGGCCACGTGGACGATCGCGATAACTGGCGCGTACACTTCGCCGATACCATGCGCGGCGGTCAGTATTTGAACAATCCGTACATGGCCGAGATCCACGCCAAGGAAGCGCCCGCGCGAGTGCATGAGCTCGAGGCCTGGGCGCCATTTTCGATCGCACCAAAGACGGGCGCATTCTGCAGCGCAACTTCGGCGGCCATCGCTATCCGCGTCTCGCCCACGTCGGCGATCGCACCGGTCTTGAAATGATCCGCACGCTGCAGGATCACGGCATTCACCAGGGTATCGATGTGTATGGCGAGACCACGGTCATCAAACTGATGATGGACGGAAATCGCTGCGCCGGAGCCTTCGCTTACGATCGTGAACGCGGGCGCTTCATGGCGTTTCATGCCAAAGCCGTGGTGCTCGCGACGGGCGGCGTGGGCCGGTCGTTCAAGGTCACAAGCAATAGCTGGGAATACACGGCCGATGGGCAAGCCCTGGCCTATCACGTAGGCGCGGCGCTGCTCGACATGGAATTTGTGCAGTTCCATCCCACCGGGATGGTGTGGCCTCCGAGCGTCAAAGGCATTCTGGTCACTGAAGGCGTCCGCGGCGAAGGCGGCGTGCTGCGCAACAAAGACGGCAAGCGCTTCATGTTCGACGATATTCCGGAGAACTACCGCAGCTCCACGGCCGACAATCCGGAAGAGGGCTGGCGTTACACGCAAGGAGACAAGAGTGCGCGGCGTCCTCCGGAGCTGCTGACCCGCGATCACGTCGCCCGCTGCATCAATCGCGAGGTCAAAGCGGGGCGGGGAAGTCCGCATGGCGGCGTGTATCTCGATATCGCCTGGATCAAGGAGAAGATCCCGAACGCCGCCGAGCACATCAAGAAAAAGCTGCCGAGCATGTATCACCAGTTCAAGCAGCTCGCCGATCTGGACATCACCAAGGAGCCCATGGAAGTGGGACCCACCACCCACTACATCATGGGCGGGATTCAGGTAGATGCCCACTCGCAGATGACCACGGTCCCCGGCCTGTTCGCCGCGGGAGAATGCGCCGCGGGCCTGCATGGAGCCAATCGCCTGGGCGGAAATTCGCTCTCCGATCTTCTGGTCTTCGGCAAACGCGCCGGCGAATATGCCGCCAAATACGCGAAATCGAACACCGTCCCGAGCCTCCATCGCGGCGAACTCGAGGCCAGCGCCAAAGAAGCGCTCGAGCCGTTCCAGCGCGGCGCGGCCGGCGAAAATCCGTTCACCATTCAAGCGGAGCTGCAGGAGTTTATGCAGGACCTGGTCGGGATCGTGCGCGTCGAGAGCGAAATGCAGGAGGCGCTCGTAAAAATTGCCAAGCTCCGCGAGCGCGCCGCGCGCGCCGGAATCACCGGCAATATCGAATACAACACGGGATGGCATACGGCCCTCGATCTGGAAAACATGCTGGCGATTTCCGAGATCATCACCTTGTCAGGCCTGGAGCGCAAGGAAAGCCGCGGTGGTCACTTCCGCGACGATTATCCGGCGAAGAGCGAGGAATGGGGCAAATGGAATCTGCGGGTCACCCGGGGCGCCGACGGGCATCCTGATGTGGAGCGCGTCCCCATCGTTCCGCTGACCGACGAAATGAAGCAGGTGATCGAGGAGAACAAATAGCGCACAGCGAATGCGTTGTGCGCGGAAAAAATAGGACGGCGCACAGCGAATGCGTTGTGCGCGGGAAGAAAAGGACAACGATGGCCGATACGGCAGTATTTCGCATCTGGCGCGGCGACCGCGGCGCCGGTGCATTCGTGGATTACAATACCGAAATCTCCTCCGGCATGGTGGTGCTCGACGCCGTGCATCGCGTGCAGGCCACTGTCGCGAACGACATGGCGGTGCGCTGGAACTGCAAGGCCGGCAAGTGCGGTTCCTGCTCGGCCGAGATCAATGGAAAGCCGCGGCTCATGTGCATGACGCGGCTCAATCAGCTCGATCTCACCAAACCGGTTACCATCGAGCCCATGCAGACCTTCCCGCATGTGAAGGATCTGGTGACCGACGTCTCCTGGAACTTCGAGGTGAAGAAGAAAATCCTCCGGTTCAGGGCGCGCAAACCGGATGCCGCCGACGGTTCCTGGCGCGTCCAGCAATCCGACGTCGATCGCCCGCAGGAATTCCGCAAATGCATCGAGTGTTTCCTGTGCCAGGACGTGTGCCACGTGCTGCGCGATCATCACCTGCACAAGGAATTCATCGGACCGCGCTTCTTCGTCTATACCGCGAACCTGGAAATGAATCCGATCGACGAGGGCAACCGCCTCAAGGCGCTCAAGGACGACTTCGGCATCGGCTATTGCAACATCACCAAGTGCTGCACCAAGGTCTGCCCGGAGGACATCCATATCACCGACAACGCCATTATTCCGCTCAAGGAGCGCGTCGTCGATGAGTTCTACGATCCCCTCGGAAAGCTTTTCAAGGCTTTTAAATAAGTTCGCCGGGAAGGTTTCGAGAGGCCTTCAACCGGAAAGCTCCGCGGCCGCTTTAGCAGCTCACAAGCGCGTAGCCCCGCTCCTGCGCCCGATTCACGGCGACGATACCCGCCGGCACCATCCGCGCGTTCGCGAGCAGGTTGGCCGTCAACTCCTCGAAGACCGCCTTGGCGTCGCCTCCCGTCTGCTGGGCGATCAATCCGGCGAAGAAGCGGGTTGCGAAGGCGCATACCGCGATCTGCACGCCGAGCTTCCCGAGCGTATCGATCGACGCGCCTCCGGGACCCGCGGCGTTGTAGTAATTTACCTTTGGCGCTTGCTTCGTTTTTGGATCTTCCGCTTTGGTGATCGCCGCGAGCTGCGTGCCGTACTTCGCCCACATCGCGTCGTTATACCCGAACGGAGTGGAAAAATGGCGCGCCACAATCACCACCGCCAGATCGCCGCTTTTCAGACCGTAATCCTGTGCGTTCACGATCATGAAATTGTTGGCGAACAGCATCGCTTCGCCGATCTTGTCGGGCGTGGTCGTGTCGAACACCAGGCGATGAACGCCGGGGAGCTTGTCGAGCCAGTCGTCCTTCTCATGACGCGCCGCCTCCCAGCGCGCCGCCGCCGCTTTCGGCTTCCCGAGGGCGATGCCCAGCGCCCCGCCCAAAGCTCCAAAGGATGCAAGGCCCGTGCGGGTGACGAACCGGCGCCGTGCCGCCGGAGCCGCGGAATCCTCATTCATGATTGCCCTCCTTAGTGCCGGCCTCATTGTCCGTGTCGATTCTCATTCTCTATGCCGTATCCCGTGATGTGCGCCCGGCGCCCGCACCAGCTTAACACCTGAAAACCAACGTCTCATTTCACCGCAAGCCACGCCAGGAAGAGCCCGTCCGGCGCAACGTCCTCCCAGTAGGAAATCGGCCGGCTCGAGACCTGCCGGCAATGCCGCCGCAGGAGCGCTTCCATTTCCTTGCGCCCGAACCAGCGTTCCCATTCCGGAGTTTGGAGGCGTCCCCACGCCTCGGCATTCTTGTCGATGATGGCGATTTTTCCACCCGGTTTTACGATGCGGCACAGCTCCGCAACCGCCGCCTCAATATCCACCGCGTGTTCGAGCGATTCCGTCGCGTAAGCGCCGTCGCAGGACGCCGTTAAGAGCGGCAGCGCCGTGAGCGTCGCCGCGGCGCGATCCATTTCCGCCGGAACGTGCGCAAGCATCGCTTCGGATAGATCGAGCGCAACCACCATGGCGGACGGATTCCGCTCCCGTACCACCCGCGCGAAGCGTCCCTTGCCGCATCCCAGATCCGCGATCCGTTTTCCGCGCGCGTCGCCCAAATGCTCCAGGATCAGCTTCACGTGGTAGATCCGCGGATCGATGTTCGAGGGAAAATGCTCTTCGTCCTGCGCGGCCTCGTTGAAAAACGCCCGGATTTCGGCAAGCTTCGTCGCGCTCGCCGGAGCGGCCTGTGGACGGTCGGTTTTTTTGAATCTCGAAAAGAGTCCCACCCGGCTCGTGCCCGCTCGCGCCTCGGTGAATCTATACCTTGGTGAGAAAAACCGGGAGACCCAACTTGTGTTCGTATTTCGGCCGGCACCGTTCCGTGTTGTACATGGTTGCGAGGTCCACCTTGCGAGGTCCAAGTTTCGGATCGGGAATCGGCACCATCGCGTAGCGCCCCTCCTGCACGGCCGCCATCACCCCGCTCCGTCCTTCGACAATCGTCTCGAAGGCCATCGTCCCCATCACGTTGGCGATCAGCTTGTCGATAAAATCCGGCGATCCGCTGCGCAGATCGTAGGTCAGGTCGCTCGCGATGGTCTCGGCTCCCGTGCGTTTGCTGATCTCGCCGGCCAGGGCTTCGGCCACGCTCGCTTTCTTCTGATGACCGTAGGCGTCGGCCTGTCCGTAGTGCTGCACCTCGTAGCCCTCCCACGACGCGCCTTCGGAAAGCACAACCAGTGCGTAGTTGTTCGGATCGGAGCGTTTGTCGCTCATCAGCAGATCGATCAGCCGGTCCAGATTCACCTTGAATTCCGGAATCACGCAGCGGATCGAGGTGACGAACGCGGTATAGAGCGCGGTATACCCGGCGTCGCGGCCGAACACCCGGAATACTCCGATGCGTTCGTGCGATTCGACGGTGGTGCGCTGCCGTTCGATCGCGTCCATGGCGCGCGTGATGGCCGTGGAAAAGCCGATACAGTATTCCGTCCCCTGGACGTCGTTATCCATGGTTTTCGGAACGCCCACCACCCGCACGCCCCGCGCATGCAGTCTAGCCGCGAAGCTCAGCGTATCATCGCCGCCGATCACAATCAGCGCGTCGATCCCCAACTTCTCCAGATTCGCGACCACCCGATCGGTCAAGTCCCAGGTCTTGCCGTCGGTCGGGATGCTCGCGCCCTTCAGAAATTCCGGGAGCGCCTTCATCTTCGAGGGACTCGTGCGGCTCGAATGCAGCATCGTGCCGCCCTGATGCTCGATATCCCGGGTGTTCTGTTCGGTGAGCGGCAGAATATAACGCCGCTTGCTCTCGGGGTCGTCCAGGTCAAGGTGGGTAAGCCCTTCCCAGCCGAGCCGGATTCCCAGAACTTCGATCTTCTGAGCCACGCTGCGATAGGTCACGCTCTTGATGACCGAGTTCAGACCAGGAACATCGCCGCCGCCCGTCAGTATGCCGATCCGTCGAGTTGCCATGAACTATTTTAAGCGTTCCGGGGTTTACCGTGACAAGTTCGGGGGACGCCACCGCGCCAGATAGGACTCCGCGGCCGCTTGCTCGGTCTCGCGCGCTTCGGCCTTGGACCAGGTGTCGAGCTGGCGCTCGCGCAGGTGCTCGAGCACTTTCACGTCGCGCTCCTTGGCCCGCGCGATGGCGGCCTGCGCCGCACCCCTTTTTTCGCATTCGGCCGACTGGTGTCCCAGCCGCTGCTGTTCGGCCTCCACGAACACCCGGAACCGGTCGAGCGCCTCGAGTTCCGCGCCGGTCGCCGAGCGCGCCGCCCGCACTCCCTCCGCCGAGCGCGCGGCTTCGAACCGCAAATTCTCGCGCGCGTCCTCGATCGCTTTCCGCTCCGCGCGAATCTGCTCCCAGCGAACGCGCTCGATGCGGGCCTCGATCCGGCGCCACGCGAGCACGCGTTCGAGGGAAAACGCGAACCGTTTCACGATTGCCCCGCGAGCTCCAGGAGCCGCGCCGAAGTGATTTCTCCGGGCGTCGTCTCCTCGGGCGTCTGCCGCAGAAATTCGAGCAGTTTCGGCCGCAGGCGGATCGCCGCGTCGAGCGCCGTGTTCGAGCCGGCCGCGTAGGCGCCCAGGTTGATCAGATCCTCCGATTGCTGATAGGCCGCCAGCGCCTCGCGAATTTTGCGCGCGGCCTCGCGCTGCGCGGGCGTAGCGACGCGCCCGCCGAGACGGCTGACGGAATTCAGATACGTCGATCGCCGGATAGTGGCCCATCGACGCCAATTGCCGCGACAGAATAATGTGGCCGTCGAGAATGGCGCGCACCGCGTCGCAGATCGGCTCGTTGAAATCGTCGCCTTCCACCAGCACCGTGAAGAAGCCCGTGATCGACCCGCTTCGCGAAATTCCCGGCGCGCTCGAAGATCTTCGGCAGCAGGTTGAACACGCTCGGCGTATAACCTTTCTGGCCCGGCGGCTCGCCCGCCGCGAGCCCGATCTCGCGCTGCGCCATGGCCAGCCGCGTGACCGAATCCATCACCAGCAGCACGCTCTTGCCCCTGGTCGCGAAAATATTCGGCGACCGCCAGCGCCACGAAGCCGGCGCGGATGCGCAGCGGCGCGGGCATGTCGGAGGTCGCGCACCACCACCACGCTCCGGCGCAGGCCCTCCGCGCTCAGCTCTTTTTCGATGAACTCGCGCACTTCGCGGTTGCGCTCGCCGATCAGCGCGATCACGCTGACGTCGGCAGAATTGTGCCGCGCCATCGCGCCGAGCAGGGTGCTCTTGCCCACGCCCGAGCCGCCGAAAATTCCGATGCGCTGGCCTTTGCCGAACGGAAGCAGGCTATCGATGGCGCGCACGCCGGTGACCAGCGGCTCGGTGATGTGCTCGCGCTCCAGCGGGCCCGGCGGCGCGGCGTACAGGTCGTAGAGCGCGTCGGCGTCGATCGCCGGGCCCGCCATCCATGGGCTTGCCGAAGCCGTCGAGCACGCGGCCCAGCAAGCCCGGCGAGACCTCCACGCGCGCGGCTTCCGGACGCGCCACCACGGTGTCGCCCGCCTGCAGCCCGGTGATCTCCTCGAGCGGCATCAGCAGCACGCGGCCGTCGCGAAATCCGACCACCTGCGCGCGGACGCGCCGGCCCGCCGGCGGTCAGAATCTCGCAGAAATCGCCGAACCGCGGCCGCCGGGCCCTCGGAGGCGATCAGCAGTCCCGCCACCTCCCGTACCCGTCCGGTGCGCAGCATCGGATCGATCGAGGCCACCGCGTCCAGGTAATCGGCAATGCTGGGGAGGCCCTCGGCTCGCGTGCTCATCGGATGCTCCTGCGGACCACGTCGGCGAGGCCGCGTTCGATCTCGCCGAGTTGCGTATCGATCGCCGCGTCCAGCTCTCCGCGCGAGGTCTCGAAAATCGCGCTGCCCGCCCGCAGCGATTGCATCGGCGGCAATCTCCACCGCGGCCGGCAGGTCCAGCTCCGCGCGGTACTGTTCGAGCAGCGCCGCGTCGGCCGGTGAAACGCGCAGGCGGTGCGTCTCGCGCGCGTCGAGTTTCGCGAACGCCGCCTTCACCAGCCCGAGAATCGCTTCGGGGTCCACCGCGAGCTCGCGATGCAGAATCCGCCGCGCGATCGCGAGCGCCAGCTTCACGGCGTCCTGCTCGGCTTCGATCCGCAAACGCCGGCGCTGCCCGGCCAGATCTTCCATCAGCGTCTGAAAAGCAGCCAGCACCGGAGCCTGCCGCGCCACGGCGCGTTGTTCGGCAGCCTGCTCGGCGGCCATGCGTCCCTGCTCGCGAGCCGCGGAAACGCGGGCCTGCACCTGGCGCTCGATCTCCACGCTCGGATCGGGCGTGGGCGTGTGACCCCCTTGCCCCGCGGCGTGGCCGCCGCCCGCCGGAGCCTGCTGCGGGACCACGCCGGCGTGCGGCCACTGGACCGCCACGGCGTCGAGCGGATCGCCCGGCCGGAACACTCTAGACGACATACTGCTCGCCGGCCGTGCCCTTCAGGCTGATGACGCCTTCGCCTTCCAGTTGCCGCACCACGGCGATGATCTGCTGCTGGGCCGCCTCCACTTCCTTGATCTTGATCGGCCCGAGCGCGTCCATGTCCTCGCGCAGCATTTCGGCGCCGCGCTGGCTCATGGCCTGCAGCATGTGGTTCTTCATCTGTTCGCTGGTGCCCTTGAGCGCCACCGTCAGGATCTTGCGATCCACTTTCGCCAGCACCTCCTTGACCGCGTTGATGTCCAGCAGCAGAATGTCCTCGAAGACGAACATCAGGTGGCGGATGGTTTCGACCAGGCTCGGGTTGCTTTGCTCGATGTTGTCGAGAATTTCCTTGCTCGTGTTCGAGTCCAGGCGGTTGAACATTTCCGCCACCGCATGCACGCCGCCGTAAGCCTCGCGGCTCAGCTCGCCGAGCGACTTCAGCTTCGATCCGATCACGCCCGCGATTTTCGAAATGATCTCCGGCGAGATCTGATCGAGGATGGCCATGCGCAGCGCCACGTCCGCGCGGATCTCGGCCGGCAGCGAAAACAACAGCCCCGCGGCCTGCGACGGATTCAGATGCGAGAGGATCAGGGCGATGGTCTGGGGATGCTCGCTGTGAATGAACTTGGCGAGCTGCTGCGGGTCGGTCTTCTGCAGCGCGTCGAAGCTGAGCGTCTCGTTGCCCAGCGATTTCATCAGCCGGTCCAGCATCTTCTTGGCCGCCTCGGGCCCGAAGGCGTTGATCAGAATCTTGCGTGCGTAATCGATGCCGCCTTTGACCACGTAGTCGTGGGCGATGGCCATCTGATAAAACTCTTCGAGCACGCCCTCGGCCTGCTCGGAGGTGAGCGTCTGCACGCGCGCGATCTCGCGGCTGATCTCCTGCACTTCGTCTTCGTCGAGCTCGCTTGCAGAATGTCGCTCGAGGCCTCATCCCCGATCATGATCATCAGCACGGCCGCCTTGCGCAGGCCCGAAAGCTGTTCGATCTCGGGCTTATCGCTGGTTTTCACCACTGAGCCAAGTCCTCACTACCTGCGCCATCGCCAACGGGTCCTTCTTCGTCTCGGCCGCAATGTGTTTGCTCAAGCACCTCGGTCTTCTTGGTCGCGACCACCGGCAGCGCAGCTTCATCAGCTCCTCGGCCTGAAGTTTCGGCCTGCTGCGCGGCATGCTCCGCCAGTTTTGCCTCCATCTTCCGCTGCATCTCTTCCGCACTGTGGCCCAGCGTTTTCGCGGCGCCCTGCGGCAGCGCCGCCGCGGCAACCTGCGCCGAAGCGCGGTGCTTCTTGCAGCGGCTTCTCACAATCAGGAAACCCAGTCCGCCCACCAGCACGCATCACCGCACCCGCTCCCACCGCCGCGATCAGCGCGAAATTCTTCGCCCCCATCAGTTTTTGCAGCCACGGCGGCAGGGACCCGAGAGGGTTCGGCGTCGCGCCCGGCGCCGCCCATCGTCGGGGGCTCCGCCGTGCAGCGTCGCTTCGAAGGGAAACGCCTCCACCACCAGTTGGTCGCCGCGGTCGGCGTCGAGAACCCGACCGACGGCCGCCACCAGATCGCGCACCACTTTCAATTTTTCGGCCGAGGGAGCTTCGACGACGCGCTTTGCTCCTTCGAAGCGCACCGTGTGATCCACCAGCACCGCGAGCGACATGCGCTTCAGCGTTCCTTGCGGCAGCTTGATATGCTTGACCACGCGGCTCGGCTGGTAGGTGGTGCTCGAGGTCTTGCGCGCGAAATTGGCGAGACCCGTCGATGGCGTCGAAGTGGGGCGCGGAAGATTTGACGCCGTGCCCGGCACGCCCGATGCCGCCGGAAGCGCCGGACCGTCCTCGCTCGTTTGCGAGCTCAGGATCGCCGATTTTTGCGGGTCGTAGTTTTCCTCGCTCTGCTCGCGCGCTCGTGAGATCCACTTCGGCCGAAACGCCCGCGCGAAAATGATCCGCGCCCACCAGCGGCTCGAGCGTCGCGGCGATCTTTGTCTGCAGGTCTTTCTCGATGCCCTTGCGGTAGTCGAGCGCCGCTTCGCTATCTTCATCGGACGAAGCCGCGCGGCGCGCCCGGTTCAACAGGTTGCCGCTCGTGTCTACCAGCGACACCTGCTCGGGCGCGAGCTCCGGGACCGCGCTCGCCGCGAGCTGGCAGATCGCCGCGATATTCTGGGGCGAAAGCCGCGCCCCCGCCCGCAGCTTCACCAGAATGCTGGCCTTCGCCGGCTGCCGGGACTCCGTGTACAGCGAATCCTTGGCCATCGTGATGTGCACCCGCGCCTGCTCCACCTCGCGAATCGACATGACGGAGCGTTCGAGTTCGCCCTCAATCGCCCGGTGATAGTTCACCTGTTCGGCGAAATCGCTCGCGCCGAAATTGGCCTTATCGAACAGCTCGTAGCCGATCCGCCCGGATTTCGGGAGGCCCAGGACCGCCATCGCCAGGCGCGCCTCCGCGAGCCGCGCGGAGGAGACCAAGACCGTCGCTCCGTTGTCCCCCAGCCGGTAGTCGAAGCCGCCTTCCTTCAGTTTGGCGACCAGCCCGCCCGCGTCTTCCGCCGCCAGATTCGTATACAGAGGCTTGTAGTCGCGCTCGTCGTTCCACCGCGAAAGCGCAACCAGCCCTCCTCCTACGGCCAACACGGCGACCAGAATCCACACCCGCTGCGGCCAGGTGAGCTTGTCCCAGATTCGTTTCAGCGGGTCCATTTATTTTGTCTGGTTATCGTGTCAGGCGCTTTCGTAAGCAGCTCGTAAGCTTTTCTCGAGGCCTTTTGAGCCCGCCCTTTTTTTTAAGGCGAGTTTTCCTTTGAAGGCGAGCCAATCTGTGAAGGTAAGCCGAGTCACTTTACGAAGGCTTTTCCGGGCATCCGCACAAGAAGCAGCACATTCACAGGCCGGACCTTTCCTTTGGGGGACGTCCGCCCAGGGCCGCCCGCTTTAAACCTGCATTTGCATAATCTGCTGGTAGGCGGCCACCACCTTGTTGCGAACGGCGAGGAAGAGCTGGAACGACAAGTCCGCTTCCTGGCTGGCCACGGCTACTTTGTGAATTTCCTCCCCTTCGCCGCTCAGAAAACGGTTGACGCTTTCAGAGCTATTGTTCTGAAAAGTCTCCACTTGTTGCACTGCTTGATTGAAAATGGAAGAAAACGGGTCCCCCGCTTTCGGGCTTCCTGACGCAAGCGGAATGGCCGTTGTTGCTGCGCCCGCGAGGCTCCCGGTCAGCGCCGGAACCGCCGCTTGCAACGCTATGATTGGACCTGGCATGGCGCTCTATCCCGCTCACTTCATAATCGCGATGGAATTCGTGATCATGTCTTTGACCGCGGTCATGGCCGATACGTTCGCCTCGAATGAGCGGGAAGCGCTCAATAAGTCGACCATCTCCTCGGCCGGATTCATCCGTGGAAACGCCACGTAGCCATTCTCATCGGCGTCGGGATGCCCCGGCACGAACCGTTTTTCGGGCTCTCGCGTATCGGCGATCACGTCGGCTACCCTTACTCCCACCCCGAGCTCGCTCTGAAACGCGGCGGAAAACGGAGACGACTGGATTTCGGTGCTGAAGACCACGTCTTTGCGGTGATAGGGCCCACCCTCGGGCGTACGTGTTGTCTCCGCGTTCGCCATGTTCTCGACCAGCACGCCCGCGCGCACACGCTGCGCAGACATTCCCGAGGCGCTGACCTGGATTGCGGAAAACAGGCTCATGAACCCGCTCCGGTGATGGCCTCTTGGATGGTCTTGAGCTGCCCGCGTACCAACGTGGATGCCACATTGAAACGCATGGCGTTTTCGCTCAACATGCGGGACTCCCGGTCGAGATCCACGTTGTTGCCGTCGGGCTTCTCGGCGAGCCCCTCGGCGAGAACCGTCTGCGGCTGCTCGCCCTGCGCGATGGTTATGAATTCGAATTGAAAATCAATGTCTTGCGTCTTATAGCCGGGCGTGTCCGCGTTGGCGATGTTGTCCGCCCCGAGCTTCTGACGCGTGCTCAGCAGGTCCATGTAACGTTCGAGACTTTGGGTGACGGCGTCGAACATGCCACGACCAAAGGCATGCGGAGGTCCGCAATGGTGCGGTTGAGGAAAATCCTAGAAGGCGCAGAGCAGGAAGTGAAACGACGGAGCAGAGCGTAAAGTTACAAGCAAGACGTGCGAAGGAGAGACGCGGCTAACCCTCGAGCTTCAATTCCTGGCGGATCGCGGCCCACAACGGCGCCGACTGAATTGGTTTGGTGAGATATCCACACATACCACTCTGATAACAAAGGCGTCGTACTTCATCGCTCATGTCCGCGGTAAGGGCGAAGATGGGTGTATTTTGATAGCCGGGAAGCTTGCGGATGGCCGCCGTCGCCTCCAGACCGTTCATGCCGGGCATCTGCAGGTCCATCAGGATGAGAGCGTATTGGCGGTTGGAGGCCGAGGCAACCGCTTCTTCGCCGCTCGCCGCCGAATGCAGCTCGACCGGATAACGCTTTAAAGCGTGGCGAATCACCGTTGCGCCGATGGGATTATCTTCAACCGCGAGCACCAGCGGACCGCTGGGAATCCCGGACACCGCGGCTTGTGCGCCCGGCTTTTGTGCCATTGCGGCTTCCGGGCCGCGCACTGGGATCTGGATCGTGAAAGTGGACCCTTCGGCCGGTTTGCTGACGATGCTCATCCGCCCCTGCATGAGCTTGAGCAGTTGATCCGCGAGCGTCAGGCCCAATCCGATTCCGTTGTACTCGCGGGAGAGCCCCTCGTCGAGCTGCCGGAAGGATTCGAAAATCTGGCCCTGCCGTTCGATCGGAATCCCAATCCCCGTATCACGCACCGCCAACGTGAGCATTCCGCTCGCGTAAGAGGCCGCTAGTTCGATGCTCCCGTGTTGGGTGAATTTAATCGCGTTACTGATCAGATAACCAAGGACTTCCTTGATGTGTAAACCATCCGCCGCGACCGCCGGGGGAAGGCCTGCGTCGAGCGTGGAAAAAAGGCGCAGACCTTTCGCGCCGGCTGCCGGGGCATGCTCGGCAACGATTCCTTCGACCAGTTCCCGGAGATTGAATTCCGATTCCTCGAGCTTCACCTGTCCCGAGGCAAGCGCCGAATATTGGAGAGCCGCGCTCAAAATCCGCAGCAGATCCTCCGCGCATAGGCGCGCCGTGCTCGCGTATTCCTTCTGATCTTCGTCCAGATTTGTCTCGAGCAGGAGCTCGGTCATGCCGAGGAGCCCGGAAAGAGGCGTCCGTATCTCGTGATTCAGGGTGGCGAGAAAGATCCCCTGCAGACGTTCTAAACTGTTGCGCGTCAGACCATTGGGAGGTTTATCCGGAAGTGCTCCCGGAACCGGCTCGGGAGCAGCCGGACTGGTCGAGGATGTCTGCGACGCGGACATTCACTCAGTACATCGGTTGTACCTGAGCCCAAGTTTAGGGAATTTCCTTAGCTCTTTGGTCCTTGTGGAATATCCAAGAATCACCTTCCGGGCTTCGGCTCGTCCTTCACCTCGTCGCCGAAGGTGATCTTGACGTCCGACTTGAACTGCTTGTAATCCTCATAACGAATGGTTTGACGGATGCGCTGGTCGCCGGTCTGGAAATGCAGAGTGTCGTTGGCAACCGTATAAGTGGGGAACCAGTATTTCCCGTCGATCTGCTCGCGGTAGGTTTCGAACTTGGGGAACTGGTTGTCGCCTTTCCGGCTGGTGGTGCCCAAGCCGCGTCCGTAGGATTTCACGATTTGCATATCGCGATCGTCCACCCATACCTCGCCCGAGAAGTAGCGCTGCCCGGCTTCCAGTTTTTTGGGCTTCACCGCGAACACATAGCAGCCGATCTCGTCCACGTTCTGATGGCCCAGGTAGCGGATCAGATACTTGGGAACGTCAGCCGAGGTCAGCACGAAGGGTTGGACATTCTGCATATCCTGCATGTCTTCGGGCGTGAGGGTGATGTTGTGGAGAGTGGGCACAGGCGAGCGAACCACGCGCTCGGTGCGCCGGCCGTCTGTGGAAAAAACGATATCCGAGATGGTTTCCCACCGTCCCGTCACGTTGCCCGAGTCGTCCAGTTCCTGGATGCGCGCGGTCTGGCGATAGGTGTAGTTTTCGCGCGCCTTGGAAAAATCGGTTTCCTTGGCCGCGAACTTCTGCACCATGTCGTCAATCTGCGACGAAGATGGCTCGGGTGCGCCGGCCGGGAACAGCGGAGCGGCCGCCAGCAGGAACGTTGCCAGAATTCGAGGTTGGACACGCATACTTTCACCTTAGTCACACGACGGCACGCCGTCAACGGGCATGACGAACGCCGTCTTTCGGATTTTTAGTGGCGTCGCCATCGGCGGCCGGGCGATCTCTTTTTCCGCCGCTGGCGATGTCCCGGCAACTCGGGTAACCTGAATCGTTGTCACCGGACCGGAGACGTTTTTGTGAATCGAAGGGAAACACGGAGATCATGACGCAGGATCGCAGGGAATTTCTCAAGAGTACGCTGCTGCAGGGCACCGCCGCGATGGCCGCGGCCGAAGCCGTCTCCGATCGCGCCGCGGCGCAGGGCCCGCCCGATCCGGCCGGCTGGAAGCCGAAGCCCTATCGCCGCATCACGACCGAGGAAGCATTCACAACGCCCGAAATCGCGGCGGCGCGAAGCGGAGGAGGCTCGATCGGAGGCACCGTCACGCCTTACCGCAAGATCATCAACGACCGGCTTCTCGATATCGACGCGGGCCGTTTGAAAATCATGGACCAATACGGAATTTCGATGCAGGTGTTGTCGAGCAACGGCTCCTCCCTGCAGGACCTGCCGGCCGATCTGGGGCACAAGCTCTCGGTCCAGTTTAACGACCGCATGGCGGAGGCGATCCGCAAGCATCCAACCCGCTTTGCCGGTCTCGCGGGCGTTGCGCCGCAGGATCCCGTGGCCGCGGCCAAGGAAATCGATCGCGCGCTCGGCCAACTGAAACTGAATGGGGCCTTCATCGCCTCGCATACCAACGGCGAATATTTGGACGATCCGAAATATACCCCCATTTTTGAAGTTCTTGTCCAGCACGACGCGCCGCTCTATCTGCATCCGCGCGACATGCATCCGGGCGTGCCGGCCGCGATGAAGGTTCCCGGGTTTACGGTCGGCTGGGGCTACGCGACGGAGGCGAGCATTCACGTGATCCGCCTGATGGCGGGCGGCGTGTTCGACCGTTTTCCGAAACTGCGGATGGTGATCGGCCACATGGGCGAAGCGCTGCCGTTCTGGATCGACCGGCTGGATAACCGGTACCTGTGGGAATTTAATTCTTCGGGAAAGCCGCGTCCCATGAAGCGCCTGCCGAGCGAATACCTGCGCGAGAATTTCCATCTGACCACCAGCGGCATGAACTACTGGCCGCAGCTTAAAATGACCATCGAGGTGATGGGCATCGATAAGGTGATGTTCGCCGTCGATTATCCGCAGGAGGAGCATCAGCCCGCCGTGGATGTGATCGACAAAGCGCCGCTCTCGAAGGAAGACCGCGAAAAATTTTACTATCGCAACGCCGAACGCGTGTTCGGAATCAAGACTTAAGCACGGCTTCCGCGACCCTGGGAGCGAGCTTGCGGGCGTCGAGATACGACGTCAGTAGGGAAGCCCGGCCTTCCACGTCGGCAAAACCCACGTACCCGTCCGGCCGGATCAGATAGACAGCGTTGCGATGCAGGCCGCACCGGCCCGTTTCCGCGTTCCAGGCAAACACGTGCAGTGGGATTCTGCGCGTTTCACAAAGCGAGCGGATCTCGCCCGGAGCTTCGCCGTATACGTGCACCTGCCAGTCGAGCGAATCGAGAGCGGCGAAGTTATCCTGCCCCGCGACCCACGGCAGACGGTCGCCGGCGTGCACCGCTCCGGCGCGGCCGTCGCTCAGGAAGCTGTCGCGATAGTGGATGGCGGTCTGCGACATGGTGCGGAAGAGGAAGCGCCGCATTCCGGGAAGCGACAAAACGAGGGGCAATACGGCGGGAACCAGCGTGAGCCGGAAAAAGCGTGCGGCCGCCCCGTGGCTGGTGACCCCGACGAAGGCCCGATCCGTGGTCGCGACCAGACGCCGTGCGAACGCGATCCGTTCCGGCTCGTAGCTTGTAACCAGCGCCGGATTGGCGCGCCCCTGGAGTACGGCCGCGAGTTTCCAGGCGAGGTTCACCGCGTCGCCGATCCCGGTGTTCATGCCCTGCGCGCCCACCGGGCTGTGGACGTGAGCGGCGTCGCCCAAGAGAAACGCCCGGCCCTTCGCGAAGTGATCGGCCACGCGATGATGCACGCGATAGGTGGAGAACCAGTTCACGCGCCGCACGTCGATGCGCATCCATTCGATCACGCGCTTGCTGACGTCGTTCCATGAGAGATTATTCCGGGAGAGATCGTTCCCGTCGCCCGCCTGTTGGCCGCCTCCGCGCACGGTCCCGACGAGCCGCGCGCGCCCCGGGTCGCGCAACGGAAAGACCGCGAGAAAATCGGTCCGATCCAGGGCCACGTGCAGCTCGCCGTTCAGCGCCTCGCCGCCGGCTTCCACGTCGGCGACATAAAACAGGTGCTCGTACTGGCCGCCCGGAAAATCGATCTTCAGGGTCTCACGCACGGTGGAATGCGCGCCGTCGCAGCCGGCGAGATAGGAGGCCTCGATAATCTGCTCGGGTCCGGTGGCGCTTTGAAGCCGCGCGCGTACGCGATCTCTCGTCTGCTCGAAGCCTAGGAGCTCGGTGCCTCGCTCGATGCGCACGCCGGCCGCTGTCAGATGGCCGATCAACATGCGTTCGTGCTCGTCCTGGGGATAAATCAGGGCGAAGGGAAACGGGCTGATCCCCGCTCCCGGCGCTCCGAAAGCAGCATGCGCCTTGTGTTTCCCCGCCACCCATACATTGATTGCTTCCACCCTGTGCCCGCGTTCCACCACCTCTTCGGCGAGGCCCATCTGACGGTAAAATTCGAGCGTTCGCGCCTGCACCCCGAGCGCGCGCGAAGTAGTGCCGGGCTCGGCCGTCTTGTCGACGATCCTTACGCGCACGCCCATCCGCGTGAGCCACAGGGCGAGCACCAGGCCGGTTGGCCCTGCGCCCGCAATCAGCACATCCGTATCGCAGTGCGGCGTGGCACGCATATAAATTGGATCCGGGCGAAACCCGGCCTCCCTATAAAACCAGCCTCCTTATATAAGAGACCGCCGGGGGGCCGGTCATTTCGGATTCGCTTGCGGAAGCCCGATTTTTGCTCGAGCCCCGTGTCCCAAAGATGCCTATCCGGGCAGCCGCCCGCCCATCAACTTGTAAATATAGGCCAGAATTTCGGCGACCGCGCGATACAGGCTCGACGGGATCTCCTGGCCGGGCTCGACCGCGGCGTAAAGCGCCTGCGCGAGCGGCGGATTTTCGACGATCGGGACCTGATTTTCGAGCGCGATTTTGCGGATGCGCTTGGCCAGGTAATTCTTGCCCTTGGCCACCACTTTGGGCGCGCCGCCCGAGCCGAGCGAGTAGCGGATCGCCACGGCGTAATGCGTGGGGTTGACGATGACGGCGGTCGCTTTGGGGACCTCCTGCAGCATCCTCCGCCGGGCCATGTCGCGCTGGATCCGGCGGATGCGCATCTTCATTTGCGGGTTGCCCTGCTGCTCCTTGTTTTCGTCGCGGATCTCCTGCTTGCTCATGCGCAGCTGGCGCTGATAGCGCGAATGCTGCCACCACAGATCGAACAACCCGGCCACCACAAACAGGCCCGCCGCGCGCCACAGCAAGGCTTTCACGATGGTCGCGATGACCAGAATGCCGCCCGCCGCGTTAACCCACGGCAAGCCCAGGAGGGGTCCCAGGTTTTCCTTGACTTCGTAGTACACAACCAAGGCAACCAGCGGCAGCAGAGCCATGGCCTGCAACAGCACCGGAACGTTCTGCGCCGGCAGATTCTTGATCCGGTTGAAAATCGAAAGCCGCTTGAAATCCGGAATCAGTTTCGCCGGCGCGAGGCCAAAGCGCGTGCTCGCAAGCTGCACCCCGACCACGATCGCCACCAGCCCCGCGCCCGCTTCAAACAGCGGAATCAGCGGCGGCAACATCACGTAGCGCACCACCGCGACCAGGGCGTCCACCGTGAGCGTCCGGTTGGAATCACCGGCGAAGGCCGAGCGCAGCAGCCCGCGCATCAGGCCGAGCAGCCCGAAAAACCACGCTCCGCTGGAGCCCGAGGCAAGCGCCACGAACGCCACGAACTGCGTGGCCGAGACAAACTCCCGGCTCGACGGAAGATTGCCTTCCTCGCGGGCCTTGTCGAGCCGCTTCTGAGTCGGTTTCTCGGTTTGCTCATGGGGCATCGTGACGAAGCCGCGCTGGAGGTCCTAACGCGCCAGAGTTTGCCACAGGGCGGCCGTCGTGCGCTGGGCCGCGCTCTCGAACACGCGCGCGAGCGCCGGCGCGAGAATCATTAACATTGCGAGCCCCGCCAGCATCTTGATCGGAAACGAGAGCGATAAAAGCTGCAACTGCTGCTGCATCCGTCCGAGCAGGGCGAGCGCGAGGTCAATCACAAAGAGCAGTCCGATGACCGGCATCGCGAGACGCAGGCCGAGCGAGAACATCCCGCTCCCCAGACGAATCACGCCTTCGAGACTGGCCGCGGCCGGCGCCCACGAGCCCGCCGGGAATCTCTCGAAGCTCGCCGCGAGCACGCGCAGGATCTCGCGGTCGATCCCGAAGGCGAAAAACAGCATGCTCGTGATCAGCCCGGTGACCACCTGCAGAACTCCCGCATCGGCCTGGCTGGTGGGATCGATGGTCAGCGCATAGCCGTAGCCCACTTGCAGTCCCAGAAATTGCATGGTGAGCTGGAAGGTTTCATTCAGGAAGGCCACCGCGAGACCCGCTGCGAGCCCGAATCCGGCTTCGCCGAAGATCCACCGGCACAGCTGTCCCATGCTCGCGAGCTCGTTCGGCAGGGACGGCCATACCGGAAACAGGGCCACCGTCACCGCCACGGCAAAAACTACCCGGACCGGCGCAATCACGTCGCGGACGCCCGGGACCGGAAGAAACGCGACCAATCCCGAGACGCGCGCGAGCACCACGAGAAACGCATAGAGAGTGCTGAGCGGCAGACCAAGATTCATACCAGACCGAGATTTATACCGGACCAGGATTTATACCAGACAGGATTCACGCCAGCCAAAGATTCACACCACACAGGGTTCATACTCTAACGGGCGAAGCGTCCCAGGTCGCCCAACAGCGTGGTGGTGTAGACCATCAGCTTGGTCAGCATCCAGGGCATGGACAAAAGTATGCCCGCGAGAAACGCGCTGAGCCGGGGCACCGCGCTGAAACTCGAATCCTGGATCGAGGTGAGAATCTGCGCGAGACTGATCGCGATGCCGACCACGAAGGCGATTCCGAGGATCGGAAGGCACAGCCAGAACGTGGTCAGGAACGCGTTGTGCATCAGGCTTACGACCGAGGCGACGGTCATGTCAATTCACCCTCCCTGCGCATTTTCAAGACGCGTCTTTTTACGCCACGCATTTTCAAGACACGCTTTTTCAAGAAAAGCTTTTTCAAGAAAAGCTGCGTACCAGCGACCCGACCACCAGGTTCCAGCCGTCCACTAATACGAACAGCAGAATTTTGAAGGGCGCCGAGACCATGACCGGCGGCAACTGCACCATGCCCACCGAGAGCGTTACGGAGGCGACCACCAGATCGATCACCAGAAACGGGAGATAGAGCACCGCGCCGATCTGAAAGGAGGCCTTCAATTCGCTCAGCACATAGGCCGGGACGATCGCGCTCAGCGGAACGTCGGCGGGCCGCGCGGGCGCCGGGGAGTGCGAAAGTTCCATGAAAAGCTGCAGATCTTTTTCGCGCGCGAAGCGCAGCAGAAACGTCTTGATCGGGCCCGAGGCCGCCTCCCACGCTTCGGAGGGATTTATCTTTCCCTGTTCGAGCGGCGCCCAGCTTCCGTCGTAGAGCTGGCGCGCGACCGGTTGCACCACCACCAGCGTGAGGAACAGCGCGAGGCCCACCAGCACCTGATTGGACGGCGCGGTTTGCGTCCCGAGCGCCTGCCGCAGAAAATGCAGCACCACGGTAATGCGCAGGAACGGCGTCACCGCCATCAGGATGGCGGGCAGGAGCGCAAGCACCGTCAGCAGAAGAACGATCTGCATCGGAAGGCTCAGGGAAGCCCCGCTTTTGTTCTGAACGAGCGTGATTCCCAGGAGCGAGTCTCCGGGCGCCGCGCGCAACACCGGTGCGAACGCGGGCGCGAACACCGCCGCGAACACGGTTCGAAACAGCACTCGTTTCATGCCGGCTTCTCTCGCGATGCGTGGACTTGCCCCGCGCGTGGACCGGCGTCCGTGGAGACAGGGGGCCCGGGGCCTTGCGCCGTTCGCGATCCGGGCGAATCGGCACACGCGCCTGGCCAGGGCTCGTCGAGCAGCACGCTACAGCCCCGCGGATGCGTGGCCACCACGAGCTCGCGCGTCGATGTCCGCACCAGGTGCAGGACATGCTGCGGCGTTAGCGCGACGCGCTCGCTCGCCGTCAGGGATCTGGATTTCGATCCGCGCGCTCGTGCGCCTCCGGGCCGCTCGCCCCAGGCCCACAGCGCCGCGCCGAGCAGCACGAAAACCACCACGAGCCCGGCCGTCAGGCGCCAGATTTCCATGCGCTGGCCCCGTCCCTTTCCGCCAATACGTCCCTCTCAGGCAATATGTTCCTCTCCCGTGCCATCCTCTTTGTGCAACCTCGCGCGAATCCCCCGGTCCTAGTCTTCTTCGACGAAATCCGTGATGCGCACCCCGAAGGCTTCTTCTATGATCACGATCTCGCCCGAGCCGACCAGCGTGCCGCCGATCAGCAGATCGATGTTTTCTCCCGCCGAGCGGGTCATCTTCACAACGCTTCCGCGTTCGAGCTCCAGGATCTGGCGCATCGTCATCGGGCGGCGATCGAGTTCGACCTCGAGCTCCATGGGCACGTTGCTCAGGTGCGCGATTTCTTCGAGTGCGGTCATACTCTTGCTGGGCGTCACCCGCTCACCGGCTCCCGCGCGGGCGCGGCGCGCCTGCGCTTTGATTGCGCTCTTATTGCTTCAAGGCGATCGTGTCCTGGGTCAGCTGGTCCACGGTCGTCACCACGTGCGCGTTCGCCTCGTAGCCGCGCTGGTACACGATCAGGTTGGTGAATTCCGTCGCCATGTCTACGGTCGAGTTCTCAAGCGATCCGCCCACGATGGTTCCCCGGCCTCCCGTGCCCGGCAAACCGATCGAAGGGAGCGCCGTTTGGGCGGTGGTCTGGTAGGAGTTATCGCCCACGTCGACGAGTGAAATCGGATTGCTGATGGCGGCCATGGCGAGCTGCGCGGCCACCACCTGTTGTCCGTTCGAATAGCGCGCCAGAATCTGCCCGCCGTCGCCGAGCCCCACGCTCACGAGCGCGGCGGCCGCGGCCCCATCCTGCGACTGGGCGGAGGTGGCCGAGGTCTGCGCGAACTGGGTGATATCCGCCGACCCGCTGGTGTACAGATTCCAATTGATGTTCAGATTGGCCGCACCGTCGTTGAGACCGGCGCTCGCGAGCGCCACCGGTGCGTTCGCGGCGGGCGAAATGAGCTGGCCGCTTCCGTTAAACGTCAGCGTCCCGGTGGCCGGCGTTCCCGCCGGGGTCGTGTCGCCCGGGGGGATGCCCACCGAATAGTTCCACTGATTGGGCGTCCCGGACTGGGTGAACGTGAAGGTCACGGTGTGCGCCGCGCCGAGCGAATCGTAAACCTGGACGGAGGTCGCGAAGGTCGCGCCCGTGGCAGCCGAGGCGTCCAGATTCAAGCTGACGGAAGTGTTCTGCGTGGGAATCGGCGCGGCCAGCGCCCCGGCCGGCACAGTGATGGGGCCGATGGGCGCGCTCGTGGTCAGGACCGAGCCGCTCGCCGTCCACCCTTGCACCAGCTCGCCGGTGGGCGTGACCAGATTGCCGTTCTCATTTACTTGAAAGTTCCCGGCCCGGGAGTATTCGGTGGCTCCCGCCGGCGTGGTGAGGATGAAAAACCCGTTCCCCTGAATGGCCGCGTCCAAAGGACCGCCGGTCGAGGTGATCGCGCCCTGCGAGAATTCGGTGGTCGTAATCGGTACTCCCACGCCCACGCCCACCTGGGTCGATCCGGTGACCGCGCCGATCGACTGGGTGACCAGATCGTTGAACGATACCGTGGTGTCCTTGAAACCCGTGGTGTTCAGGTTCGCCAAATTGTTACCGACCACGTCAATTGCCGTGGTGTCGGCCGAGAGCGCCGAGAGCGCCGTCGAGAATGCCGTCAGCATACTTCCTCCTTATGAAACTGTCTTATGAAAACGCGAGCGAGGACAAAAATCATCAACTGGAAGCCGCCGGGGTGTTTCCCGATCCGCTTGACGCGGGAGTCGTGGGGGTGCTTCCCGGCACGCTCGCGGCGGGAGCCGTTGACTGCTGCAGCAGACTCAGAATGGAGCCGAGGTCGGTTGCCGACTGCGCTTCCTGGCCGACCGAGGTGAACTGCGCGAGCTGCGTCACGAAGGTGGTTCCGTCGGCGGGGTTTTCGGGATCCTGATTCTGGAGCTGGGCAATCAGGAGCTGCAGAAATTCCGTCGAAAGCGTATCGGCGGACGTGCTGCCGCTTGCCGAGCCGCTATTGGCGCTCGCGGTGGCGCTCGCCGCGGCGTTTGCAGCCGCGCTGTCAATCGCCGCTCCCGTATCGGGCGGGACGGCGAGTGGATTGGTCAGGATGGTGGACATACGATTTACTCCTCTATCTGATCGAGCCAGCGTTGAGCCTGCCGGTCCCGGGATTCGTGTTGCTGGGAGAACGACGGCTGGGAAAATGTTCCGGAATTCGCGTTTCCGGATCGGGAGTCGGGCGTCGCTCCCCGCGAATCCGCGGAACTCCCGCCCGTGCCCGCCTCCAAGGAGGACTCGGCGAGAGCGGCCGCGCGCGGGAAAAACGTCTGGCCGTCGAAGCCCGCGCGGTCGAGTGCGTTCACCAGCTCCGGCAGGTCCTGGCGTAAGCTGGTCTGCAACGCCACGTCCGGCGTGTGTACGCTGACCAGCACGTCTCCGGCGCGCTGCGTCACGCGTATATCCACACCCGCGCTCGGGGCGTTTCCATTGGCCTCGGATCCCGGCGCGAGGCGCAGTAGCATGGCTTGCGGTGCGGCCGTGAGAGGCGCGGGAGCCTCAGCCGCGCTCGCAATCCGCCCGGGCGAAAGATCCGTGGCTGCGCCTGAGTTTGAGCTGGCTCCAGACGTCGTGCCCGATGTCGTGCCCAATGCTGTCGCGCGCAGGTTTCCCTCGAGCGGACTCGCCAGGACCATCGCCGACGTCGCCACCGCGTATGCGCCCGCTGCGGGCGTTGCCCCGGGTGCTGTCGCGCCACCCGTGAGTCCCTGCGCAGCATCAAACGACGAGCCTGGCTGTGCCGCGAGACCGCCCGCCGCTTTTTCAGAGCGGACCGAGGGCTCCTCGGAGCTCGCCTCTCCCGCGTTCTCGCCTGCGGTCGCGCTTTGTGCTGCGTCTGTTTGCGCGCCGGATTTCTGCGTGAGAATGACTCCAAAGGCCAGCGCCCGGGAACCTGGGCCTCCGGGTTCGGCGGCGCTCTGCGTGGGCAACGGAGACGGACCAAATTCCGTATTCCCCCCGGACCCGCCATTCCCCCCGGTGCCCGCATTCCGCCCAGACCCGGCGTCGGGCCCGCTTGAAGAAGATCCCGGATTCGCGGCCGCCCGGCCGCTCGCGGCGTTTGATGAGGACACCCCCGTAGTCGCCGCGGCGTCTTTTGACGCCGTGAGCATCGCCGCCGAGGAGAGTACGTCCGCCGAAGACAACATGGACGAGGCTGAAAACGTGGCGGACGCAACCCCGGCGGGCCGTGGATCGGCCGCTGTACTGAAGACCGCGCCGGCCGCGCCCGTCGCAACGCCCTCGCCCTTGCGCTTGCGTGAACTCGCATCGCCCAAAGCGTCGCCTGTCTCAGGCAACGCCGTCACGCCTTCTTCGCTTGCCGCGGCGGAACCCGCCAGGCCCATGGTTATTGCAGATGCGGTCATTGCAAGTGCGGCGCGGTCGGCGACCGCAGCCGGATCGCCAGCGTGCGCTCCTCCAGGCAAAGCCTCGGACGTAGTCTGCGCCGGGTAAGTCTGAGACCACGGGCCTCGCGCGAGAGACGAAACGGATGCCGGCGCCACCGGCGACGAAGGGTCTCCGCCGAGCATCGCACGGATCACCGCGTCCGCGATTTTATCCGCAGACGCCGTCGCCGGCCCCGCAGCGTAGCGAGCTGCCTGAGTAGACCCGTCTCCCTCCGGCCGCGTCAGCAAACCGAGGAGCGAAGGGAATGTCGGCGGAACTTCAGGCGAAGCCGCTTCGCGTGTATGCACGACCTCGGGTGTATGCACGGCGTCGTCTCTATGCGAGGTCTCTGTGGGCGCGGCATCGTCTCTATACGAGGTCAATCTATAAGAGGCCTCTGTATGCGCGGCTTCTGAAATATGGCCGGCATCGGGCCGTGCGGAATCGTAGGGCGCGGCACTCGGGCGCCCCGGAATCAGGTGCGCTTTATAAAGTGGTACCGCGCCCGCGTACTCCAGCCCGCTTCCGCCTGCTGCTGCCGTAACGTTCACGGGCTGGTGAAATGCACGCGCCGGCCCAATCGGATTTCCGCGGTGTGCCGGTTCCCGCGATTGCAAGGACAGGGGATCACGCGGAGAAGCGCCGTGTGAAAACGGGACGCGGACCAAAACGAAACAGATTTGCGGGCCCGTTTTGGGCGCTACCGATGCTCATCGGCAACGCGCACAGCAATTTGAGAAAGGGCGTCGAATTGCACCTCACCAGCGCGAACCACTATGGACCTTCTCATGATTTCGGCGGCGAGCGGAATGAAGGCGCGCATGGAGTCGCTCGATATGCTGGCGAATAATCTCGCGAACACGGGGACGTCGGGGTTCAAGGCGGACGGCGAATTTTACAGCCTGTATCACGAGCAGCTCCCGCTGGTCGAAACGCATTGGACGGATTTCTCCCAAGGCGTTTTGACCTCGACTTCGAACCCGCTCGATCTGGCGCTCGCGGGTCCCGGATTTTTCGCGCTGACGACGCCGACCGGGATCGTGTATTCGCGCAGCGGCCACTTTCGGATTTCAAAAACCAATCAGCTCATCTCGCCCGACGGCTACCCGTTGCGGGACATTATGAACCAGGGACGCCCGATCGTCGTCGACCCGGAGCAGCCGATTGTGGTGGAGAAGAGCGGCTCGGTGGTGCAGGGCGGGCAGGCGATCGCACAGATTCAGATCGACCAGCTTCCCGCGGTGCCGGACGCCACCGCGAAGCTCGGCAACATGTATTTTGCGGTGCGCGCACCACAAACGCCCGCGGCCACGCCGCCCGCCACACTCACCGCCGCCCAGGCAGCTACACCAGCGGCCGCACCGGCCGCCACACCTTTATCCGCGAGCTTCGAAGTGCAGCAGGGATTTATTGAAGAATCGAACGTCCCGGTCGCCGATTCCGCCGTGCGGCTGATCGGGATTATGCGCCAGTTCGACATGCTCCAGAAAGCCATGAATCTGGGAGCGCAGATGGACCGTGAAGCGATCGAGGACGTGGCCAAGCCAAGTTAAAGCGAAGGAATAAGCAGGCAAAGAGACAAGTTTAAGGCGGAACAAGCAGGCACAAGGACAAAAGCAGGCAGAAGGATAAACATGATTCGCGCACTCTACAGCGCCGGCAGCGGCATGAATGCCCAGCAGATGAGCATCGACACCATTGCGAACAACCTGGCCAACGCTAACACCACCGGCTTCAAGGCGCAGCGAACCGAGTTTGCCGATCTGCTATATCAGAGCTATTTGCAGCCGGGCGCTTCGGCCGGAACGCAGACCGTGGTCCCGGCCGGGTTACAACTGGGGCTCGGCACGCGTCCCTCGGCGAACACCGTGGATCTGTCGCAAGGCAGCTTCCAGTTGACCAATAACTCCCTGGACGTGGTGATCCAGGGCAAGGGATTTTTTCAGATCCGGCGCGCCGACGGCTCGATCGCGTATACCCGCGACGGGAGCTTTCAGCTCGACCGCAACGGCAATGTGGTGACGGTGACGGGCGACGCGCTCGAGCCCGCCATCAACATTCCGGCGCCCGCCCAATCCATCTCCATCGCGCAGGATGGGACGGTGAGCTACACGCTTCCCGGCCAGTCGGCCGCCCAGGTCTCGGGGCAGATTCAGCTCGCGAATTTCGCCAATCCCGGCGGTCTGAACCATATCGGCAACGGCCTGTTCCTGCCGACCGACGCAAGCGGCGATCCGATCACCGACGCTCCCGGAGGCCAGACCGGCATGGGAACGCTGCAGCAGGGTTTCATCGAAAACTCCAACGTCAGCGTGGTCGAGGAGTTCATCAATATGATCAGCAGCCAGCGCGCCTATGAGGCCGACACCAAAGTCGTCAAGGCCGCCGACGAAATGTATCAGGACGTCAACAACCTCACGTCCTGAGGAACGCACTCAAGAAGGAGCCTGCCCACCCATGAAACGCGTCTACAAGTATGTCGCGCGAGCCGTGCCCGCACCGGTCTTTTGTCTGGTGTTGGCCCTTCCTGTCGGAGCATGCGTCACCGTGGACGCCGACCGCATTCTGGCGAAGGATCTGACAGCGGTGCGCGCGGAATTCGCCTCGGTCGACGGCGCCGCCGAGATCGGATTTGCGCCCCGCCCGGGGGTGACCCGCTATTTTTCGGCCGCGGAAGTCGCCGCGCTCGCGCGGAAGTGGGGCGTCGCGGCGGATGGTCCTTCAGGAGGCGCCTGCTTCATGCGCGCGGCGCTGACTGCGGAGCGCCCCGCGCCCGCCAGTCCCGAGGTGCAGAGGGGCGAGAAGGTCGCGGTCGAGGTCACCAGCGGCGGAGCGCTTTTACGGTTCGAGGCCGACGCCGAATCCTCGGGGCGCAAGGGCGACTCCGTGCTGATCCGCAACCCGGAGACCGGAAGTCTGTTTCAGGCACGGGTGGAGAGCAAAGGCAAGGTTCTCGTCAAACGATGACGCTCGTGAAACGATGACACTCGTGAAGCGATGACACTCGTGAAGCGATGACGCAAAGGAAATCATAGGCTGGTGAAGCGATGAGACCGGCACAGCATGAGGATGCCAAACAAAAGGTGGTGAAAAAATGAGGGCCCAGGCATGAAGCGGAGGTTTTTCGAGCGAAGCCGCGGCGCGTGGCTGTGGGCGGCGCTGTGCGCTCAATCGCCGGTGTGGGCTCAGACCGCCTCCCTCGGCGCCTCGCCCGGATCCTTATATTCGGCCTCCGGGAGCCTCGCCGACATGGGACGCGACGTGCGCGCGAGCGGCCGCGACGATGTGGTGACCATCATCGTCAACGAGAGCACCTCGGCGGTTTCCTCGGGCGTCACCAGTACGTCGCGCAAGTCGACGGCCGCAGGGTCTATCACGGGTCTTGCCGGCACACTCCCGGCGACCAGCGCTCTCACGAATCTTTTGACTTCTTCGAACGCGCAGAGCCTGGCGGGCACCGGCCAGACCACCCGCGTGTCTACTCTCACCACCACCATTTCCGTACGCGTGGTCGATGTGCTTGCCAACGGGACGCTGGTGGTCGAGGGCACCAAGGATCTCGCGGTGAACTCCGAACACCAGTCCATCCTGGTGCGCGGCCTGGTGCGCCCCACCGATCTGACGACTACGAATACTGTGCTGTCGAACCAGGTGGCGAATCTGGAGGTGCACGTGAACGGCAAAGGCGTGGTGAACGACGCCATCAAGCGGCCGTTTTTCCTGTACCGGTTGCTCTTGGGACTGCTTCCTTTTTAGGTTGCTTGGAACACATGACGCTCTCCCGAATTTTCGCCGCCTGGACCCTGGCCCTGCTCGTCGCGCCCGCCGCGCGGTCGGCCGGAACGCGGCTCAAGGAGGTCGCCTCGATTCAAGGAGTACGGGAGAATCATCTGATCGGCTACGGCCTGGTCGTTGGTTTGCGCGGCACCGGCGACAAGCCGCAAACTATTTTTTCGATCCAGACGCTCACCAATATGCTGCAGCGCATGGGCGTGTCGGTGAATCCCACGCTCATTCAGGTGCGCAATATCGCGGCGGTGCTCGCCACCGGCGATCTTCCTCCCTTCGCCGAGCCGGGCACCAAGATAGACATCACGGCGTCGGCCATCGGCGACGCGAGCAATCTGCAGGGAGGAACGCTCGTGATGACGCCGCTCAAGGGCGCCGACGGGCAGGTGTATGCGCTCGGCCAGGGACCAGTGATGACCATGGGCTTTGTCGCAGGCCGCGGTGGAAACACGCAGACCGTAAATCACCCCACTGTTGGACGCGTCCCCGCCGGCGCGATCGTCGAGCGCGCGCCCCCCTCGATCCCGCCTACCGCGCACCTGATCCTCCAATTGCACGAAGCCGATTTCACCACCGCGACGCGCATGGTGGAGGCCATCAACCGGCGCTTCGCCGCCAACGGTCTGGCGGTCGCCAAGGCGGAGAGCGCCGCGGCCGTGTCGGTGGATATTCCGGCGGGCTACTCCGCGCGCCCGGTCGAATTCGTCTCGGAGATGGAAAACCTTACCATTGAGCCTGAGCACCGTCTGCGCATCGTGGTCAATGAGCGCACCGGAACCATCGTGCTGGGCAAGGAAATCCGCATTACTCCGGTGGCCATCGTGCACGGCTCGCTGAGCGTGGAGATCCGCACGATTCTCGAAGTCTCGCAGCCCGCGCCGCTCTCCCAGGGAAAAACAGCGGTCGTCCCGGAAACCGTGGTGACCGCGACCGAGGCCAAGACCCAGAATCTCGTCTTGCAGAAAGGCGCGACGGTCGAAGAACTCTTGCGCGCGCTCCAGGCCATCGGCTCCTCCCCGCGCGACATCATTACCATCCTCCAGAGCATGCGCGCCGCCGGGGCGCTCGATGCGGATATCGAGGGAATCTGATGCCCGTCGGTCTTAACGCGTCCGTTATATCCGCCACGCCCGGAAGTCTTGCCACAGGCGGAGCCTTTGCTTCAGGTGGACTCGCCGCGGTGGGCGCAGGATCCTCTCAGCCCAGACCGAAGAACGCGAGAGAAGCGGCTACCCAGTTTGAGGGCCTGCTCATCGCTTCCATGTTGCGTTCGGCGCATGAAGCCAGCCCCGGGCGCCTGGATGGGGACGACGAGGACTCTCAGAGCTCGACCCTTTTCGACCTGGCCGCCGAACAGTTTTCGCAGATGCTCGCGAAGCAGGGCGGCTTCGGAATCGCTCGCATCGTCACTTCCGGCTTGTCCCGGAAGGCCTGACCGGCGTATACTCCCTTCATGCGCCTACCCGTGTGGTCTCTCGCGTCATTGCTTGCCGTCACGCTCGCCTTCAGCATTTCGGCCCAGGAAAAAGAGGGGAAAAAAGGACCCAACCCCTTCGCCGGACCTTTTACGAACCTGAAAGTTCTGAAACCGGAGCAGGTGCAGCCGGTCATGATGGCCGCCCGCACCGGCCTCGGCCAGGCCTGCACGTTGTGCCATGTGGCCGGCAAATGGGCCGACGACAGCAAACCGGACAAGGCAACCGCGCTCATGATGATCAGCATGGTGGGCGACATCAACGCCAAGTTCGGCGACGGGAAAATGCACGTGAGCTGCTACACCTGCCATCGCGGCGAGGTCATGCCGGTCATGGCCGCTCCGGCGCCGCCCGCGCAATAACGCTCGCTTCGCCCGGATTTCAGCCATCCCCGCCACCCCGGAGGCCGGTCCGCGAGGGCGCGCCCATAGGCGCAGTCCGCATAGCTGGCCCTTTTTCTCTTCTACCGCCGCGGAATCGCGATCAGCAAGCCAAAGCTGACGCCCACCGACTTCTCGTGCCCGCGTCCAAAATCGTATTCGTAGCCGGGTTCCACATACCAGCCGAATCTGCGCTTGTCGGACGGCCAAAACATGAAATCCAGAACCGCTTCGCCGGCTGCCGAATTTCTCGTGAGGCCATTTTGCCTGCTGTGAACCCACTCGGGCCCCACGCCGCACATGAACTCCACCTTCTTCGAGAGCGTCCATGGCTTTTTGAACAGCAGATCGGCGCTCCATTCCGTCGAATGCCGCGCAAACAGCGGCGTGATGCCCATTTCCAGCTCCAGCCACTTCTCGATCGGCTCCACTTCCACGGCGGCTGACGGACCGAAGCTCGCTAATCCATCGCTGATGCTCCAACCGGAAGCCCCGCCGAGCTCGACGACCGCGAAATTCTCCGGGGCGCCATTTCCCGGCTCCTTGTCGACAGCCTGCCCTGAGGCATTCACCGAAAATAGAAGCAACACCCCGAAGCTCAGAAGCCTTCCCGTGCTCATCTGTACCTTCTCGTGCTCATCTGTATAGGATAGGGGCGGCCAGTCCGCGCGTTCGCATTTTCCCGCTGTGCCGAGGTCCGTTCCGCGGGTCGTCCTGCGGATCACGCAGCAATTTTCCGGCAGCAACTTTCACGGTTGTGGAGCGGCCGGTTACCCGCAACACAAAGTACGCCGCGCACAGCGCTACGGTCCACTCCATCGGATAGCGATATCTTTCGTCCGCCTGAACCAGATAGTAAACGAGCGGCTCTGCGATCCAAATTGCCGCCACGTACGGCGTGGCTGGGCGCCGGTCCCGGAACATGAGCCATAATCCGGCAAAGGCGGCCAGCGTCGCGATTGCTTCCATGCCGCGCAGCCAGAGGTTGCGGCGCATAGGCACCCAGTAGTCGGCAAAGCGCCACGCCGTTAGCTGGCCAAAGCGCGCACGATGACCTGTGATCCACGCGAGCGCACGTCTCATTCGCTCGCCGTAGTAAATTCGCTCTCCCTCCGCGGCCATCTTCCGCGCCTCGTCAAGGTTCACGTCCGGATGGGTGGAACCGAGGTTGCGATGCAGGTTGTCGCCGATATCCGGAGCCGCCCGGTCGTTGTTCGATAAGTCCAATTCCAGCCCGAAATTGCTCCGCAGGAAAATAGGGCCGCCGAGCGCCACATCGTTGCGGACGAGCCACGGCGCGATCACCACCAGCATGGCCGCAAGCGCCCACGCCACGGACGCGATGGCCGCGCGCCCCGTTTCCACCACGAGCACGGCCAGCACCGCCACGAACGTCATGAGAAACGCCGGCTGCAGCAGCAGCGCTAATCCCCACGCGCAGCCCACGCCGAGCGCGACCCGCGGCTGGTAGAACCGCTGCCTCCATCGGAACGTCAGCGCTATCGCCCCTATCAGAGCTACCGCCGCAAACGAGGCCTCCCAGGCGCCGTCCAGCTCCACGCCGCGCCGCAGCGGATCGATCGCGCCGTAGAGCCCCGCCAGGATTCCCGTCCGCCGCTCCAGCGCCAAGACCTGCGCGCACCACGGCAACAGAGCCCACGCCACCGACGACCCCAAGATCCCCAGCGCAAGCGTCACCAGCCGAAACTGCGGACCCCACGGAATCCAGTGCAGAATTGCCGCGAGCAGGTACGTATAGGCCGGTGCGACATGCGCCGTTGCTCCGGTCGGCGTCGCGTACGGATTGGCGAATCCTCCACCGCGGGCAATCGACCTTGCCACCATGACGGCCTCGCCATAAGCCGGCGCGGTGTAGGCTTTCGCCGCCACGGCGAGCCCCACGCGAACGATCACGGCCACCAGAAAGATGAGCGCGGCCGCACTCGGCCCTTGCGAGCGGCGATCGCTGGGAACCATTCCGGCCAGCATAACAGGTCGGGGTCTTGGAACAAGTCCGGGTCCCGGAATAAAAAAGAGCCCCGCAGCGTAGATGATTTATCGATGGCATCGGGAAAAAAGGCGGAACTGGGGAAAGCAAAGCGGAAAAAGAACAGGCGGCTATTAGACCCTCGCCCGTCATCCGTACTCAGCCGCCCGTTACAATCAATGCATATGGCGTTTGACGGGCTGCGCGTGCTCTCGCTCGAAAGCCGCCGGGCCACGGAAATCGAACGTCTCATCCGCAATCAGGGCGGAATCCCGATCGTGGCGCCGTCCGTCCGGGAGGTCCCGCTCGAACAGAATCCCGCCGCTTTCGATTTCGCCGCGCGCCTGTTTGCGGGAGCGTTCGACATGGTGATTCTGCTCACGGGCGTGGGGGCGCGCCTGCTGAATCAGATCATTGAAACGCGCTGGCCCGCCGGATCGTTCGCCGATGCGCTCCGTAAAGTGACGGTCGTGGTGCGCGGTCCGAAGCCCGCGGCGGTGATGCGCGAGTGGGGCGTGCCGATTGCCGTCACCGTCCCGGAACCCAACACCTGGCGCGAGATTCTCCGTGCCACCGAGGGCCGCCCGGAGCGCGCCATCGCCGTGCAGGAACATGGACGAACCAGCGAGGAGCTCCTGCGTGGGCTCGCCGCGCGCGGCGCCGCCGTGATCCTGGTTCCCGTCTACCGCTGGGCCCTCCCGGAGGACGTCGAGCCTTTGCGCGCAGCCGTACGCCGGCTTGCGGCGGGCGAGATCGATGTCGCTATGTTCACCGCCGCCATCCAGGTGGATCACTTGTTGCGCGTCGCCGAGGAGCTTGGTTTGACCGACGCCCTGCGCCAGGGCCTTGGCCGCGCGGTGGTCGCCTCCATCGGTCCCACGACGTCGGAAACTCTGCGCGAGATGCAGATCGCCGTCGATTTCGAGCCCTCCCATCCGAAGATGGGAATTATGATGAACGAAATCGCCTCGCGAGCCGCCGCAATCCTACAATCGAAGCAGTGACGAAAATCCAGTGACAAAGACTCCCGACGATCCGCGCTCCGGGCCCCCGGCGCCCGACGACTTCTGGAGCCTGATGGTGCGCTATGCTCCCGCGCTTGGCTTGATGCCGGCCAGCGCCGCCGCCGGATATTTGATCGGCTATGGCCTCGACGCGCTCTTCTCCACGACGTTCCTGCGCTTCGTGTTCCTGGTTCTCGGCGTGGTCGCGGGCATCGTCCAGTTGTTGCGGCTCCTGAATCGGGAGACATGATGAACACCGATTCTTCCGATCGCGAGTTGACCCAGCCGCCATGGGCTCCGTCCGTGAGCGCCGGTTTTTACGATCGGGCCTTGCGCCGCATCCGGATTCTGACGGCCGCCGTCGGCGTCGCCGGTGCGCTCGCGATTCTCATTCTGCAAAATGCTCGCACGGCCGCCGGATTTCTGCTGGGCGCGGCGCTTTCCACCCTGAATTTTTATGGGATCGCGACGCTCGCCAACGTGCTCGGCGGAGCGTCGAAGCCCGCGGCCCTCGCCGCCCTGTGGATCGCGCTGCGCTACGTGGTGATCGCCTGCGCGATCTATGTTATGATCGTGTTTCTGGGTTTCAAGGCCGTGGCCGTGCTGTCCGGACTGCTTGCCGCGTTCGGGGCCGTGATCCTCGAAATTCTCTACGAGCTCATTTTTCGGATTCGTTAGTCTTTCAATCTGTCCTTCATTACTATGGAAGAAAACTGGCTTACAGCCTTCTTTAATACCCATCTTGCGGGCGCCGCCAACGGACTTTTGGCGCTGGTCAACCAGAAGGCCGCCGATCCGGCGCATCCCTGGGAAACGTGGCTCGTGATGGAAATTCTGGTGGTCGTGATCCTGATGGTTCTGGTCGCGATCGTGAAGCCCGCGCTTTCCACCGACAAGCCCGGTAAAATCCAGCACATTTTCGAAATGCTGTTCGGATTTCTCAACACCCAGGCTTCCGAGGTCGGCATCCACCATCCGGAAAAATACGTCAATTTCTTCGGGACGCTGTTTATCTTCATCCTCTCGATGAATTTGATTGGCATTATTCCCGCGTTTGAATCGCCCACCATGTACGTGTATGTTCCCGCCGCACTCGCCGTGAGCGCGTGGGTCTACTACCACGTCGTTGGAATCCGGGAAGTCGGCCTGTGGGCTTATCTCAAGCATTTCGGCGGACCCATTCTCGCCCTCGCGCCGCTCATGTTCGTCATTGAAGTGATCGGCCACGTGGCGCGCATGCTCTCGCTCACCGTTCGTCTATACGGAAACATGTCGGCGGGCGAGCAGATCACCAACGTCTTTATCACCCTGACCTATCTGGTCGCGCCCGCGCTTTTCATGGGCCTGCACGTGTTTGTGTCGTTCCTGCAAGCTTACGTTTTCACCCTGCTTACCATGATTTATGTGAGCATCGGAACTTCGGCGGAGGAGCACTAGACCGCGGCCGCCGCGCAGCGCCCCCGAATCAATCGTTTTTCATCCGGCATGATCGCGTTCGAGCGTGAGCCGCCGTTCCCCCCGGATCGGACCGGAACCACCTCCTCGGCGCAAATTTATACACGAAAGGTACACACGTAAAATGCAAAAGAAGAGAATGATCCTGATGATCGCCGCGTTGTTTTTCCTGGTGGCCTGCCCGATCTTCGCGCAGACGCCGGGAGCTTCCGGCATGGCCCCGGGCGAAATCAAATTCCTCGGCGGCATGCTGGGACTCGGTCTGGTCGGAGGTTTGTGCGGATTAGGGCAGGGCAAAGCCGTCGCCGGCGCAGCCGAGGCCATGGCCCGCAATCCAGCCGCGTCCGCGGGCATTCGTTTCGCCCTGATTCTCGGTCTGGTGTTTATCGAAACCCTGACCATCTACGCGCTCGCCATTGTTCTGAAGGGCTAGCCGGGAACGTTCGACTCGTTCTTGTGAGCTGCTTTTAGCTGTTTTAAACCGGGGCGGGCCATCGCGCCCGCCCTTTTTCCTTGGGCCCCACACTTCATGAAACTGCACGGCATCTTTCCTCCCATCGCCACTCCCTTCGATCACCGCGGCGAGCTCTACAAAGTCAAGGTGCAACATAACGTCGAAAAATGGAATCGTACCGGACTCGGCGGTTACGTCGTGTGCGGGTCCACCGGCGAGAGCGTTTATCTCACCACCGAGGAAAAGCTGCAACTGTGGGAGTGGGTCGCCGAATACGCGTCTCCCGAAAAAATCCTGCTCGCCGGAACCGGCGTCGAAAGCGTGCGCGAGACCGTCGCGCTCACCAACCTCGCGGCCGAGCGCGGCTATAAAGCCGCCATGGTGCGCACCCCGCACTATTACAAAAATCTGCTGAACCGCGCCGACGCGCAGGTGCTGTACTTTCGTTCCGTGGCCGACCAGGTCAAGATCCCCATCCTGATCTACAACTGGCCGCAGGCCACCGGCGTCGATATCCCGGTCGAAGCCGTGGTCGCGCTCTCCGAACATCCGAATATCTTCGCCATCAAGGAAAGCTCCGGCAATTTGGAAAAATGCATCCAGATGCTGAAGGACGTCAAGCCCGGCTTTCAGGTGCTCACCGGATCGGCGCCCATCCTCGCGCCTTCGCTCGCCATCGGATGCGCCGGCGGCGTGCTCGCGTTCGCCAACGCCGTGCCCCAAACGGTCGTCACCATCTGGGAGGCGCATCGCACGCGTGAATTCGACGCCGCCATGGATTGGCAGAAGCGCATCCTGCGCGCCGCGCAGCTTGTCACCACGAAGTACGGCGTCCCTGGCCTGAAGTACGCCATGGACCTCAACGGCTATTACGGCGGTCCGCCCAGATTGCCGCTCACCGCCATCGGTCCCGAAGCAAAAAAAGAAATCGAGCAGGCCTTCGATGGTCTGCACGGCTAGCAGCTTGTCGCGGAGAAATCATTAGCCAGTTTGTGGCGCACGCACTCATGCGTGCCGCGTCGGCACTCCTGCCGACGCCCGGGCTCCTGTTTGCAATCCCACAACAGGTGTCGAGAAGAGTCTCGACACAGCACGCACGAGTGCGTACGCCACGAGCGTCCCGCGTCCAAACGATCGTTACGCCTCCAAACTCCCGCTACGCGGCGGGTCCGAACGTGACCGCCCAGGAGCGGACCAGGTCGTCCTCGCTCACCACCTGATCCACGTCCACCACGCGCCGCGCGCGTCCCGTACCATGCAGCACTCCGTTGCGCAGATCCCGCGAGCGATAGCGGATTACCGCGCTGACGCGATCCGCCACGAATCCCGCCAGGCGCCCTTCGGCCGCTTCCACCACGATCACCTGGCGCTGCGGAGCCGGCGCTCCCGCGGGAACATGCAGCCGCGCTCCCAGATCCACCACCACCGCGCTTCCGCATGTGAGAGCCACTACGCCCACCACCCCCGGCCGGCTGCTCCGCACTGGAATCAGTTCGGCGATCGGAACGATCGCACGCACGCGCGCGGCGTCCACGGCCAGATCCTTGCGCGATAGCCGGAACGTCAGATACTGCTTCGAGCCGTGCTCCACGTCCGCCTTATCGGCCCCCGATCAGGAGTTGAGAGGAAGTTCGTGAGTTGAGAGGAAGTTCAGGAGTTAGGAGGAACAGGCGGGCTCGACTTTTCACTTCGCGGGCGACAAATCAGGCGCAGGCTTCGAGCCGTCCTTCAGCGCCACGTATCCGCACGCGATCACCGCGAGCACCATCCCGAGCACTTCGCTGTCGCCCAGATTAAGCTCATACCATCCGCTCACCAGAACAGCGATCAGCGCGCCGATCGCACCCTGCAGCACCCAGCCTTTTTCCGAACGTCCGCGCCCTCCGCCCGCGAGCCCCCGCAAGCCCCGTGCGAAATCGAACAACGCTTGTCCCAGCATCCACATCAGCGCGAGCATCGCCGGCACGCCGCGCTCCGCCGCGTAATGGATGTAAATGTTATGCAGATGCCCGTAATAGCCGGTGGGCAGTGGGCGCGGGACGCTCGCCGGAATGTAATTCTTGTACTGTTTGAAAACCTCTTCGGGACCAACCCCGAGCCAGGGATGAGCCTTGATCATCTCCCATCCGATCTTGCGCGTCACCACGCGATGCTCGTTCGAATCCGTATCGCCGTGCGGCGCGAATACGCTCACCGCGCGCTCCCGCACCGCGAAAGGATTGATCAGCAGCACCACGCCGATCAGCACCGGAATCGACAGCACCATCGCCCGCCGCCACATCCACAGCACGTACGCGCCCCCCGCCACTGTTCCCAGCCACATGCTGCGCGTAAACGCCGCGATCAGCGCGGCCGCAATCACTATCCCGGCCGCAGGCAGCCATTGCATCCATCCGGATCCGCGCGGCCGCGGCGAGAAAAAATATAGCGCGCCCGCAAGCATCAGCGCGATCATCATCTGCCCGCTGAAGGTCATCCAATGACCCATGAATCCCGTGATCCGCGAGTCGATATACGCGTAATAAAAGTTTTGATGCGCCGCCCGCGCCGCGCGAACCTTGTGCGCCAGCTGCACGAAAGCCCACAGCGACGACAGCGCCGCGCCCGCGATCCACGCGAGCACCAGCCCGCTCACTTGCGCGATCGTCCGCAGGAGCGAGTACACCAGGAACAGCATCAGATAGACGTAGAATTTCTTGAACTGCGGGAAGGCCGCGCGCGCATCGCCCGAGGCCGCCGCCGATACCAGCGTCAGCGCGAACCATATCGATAGCGGCAACAGGACCGGAGGCCAGCGCCAGTCCTTTCGAACGGCCTTGTCGAGCAAGGCCGCGACCAGCGCGGCGCCCAGCAGGATTTCGAACCCGGCGATCGAGATCACCGTGGCCGCGGCCGCAGCAGCAGCAAGCCACATGGGAATCTGTTCGGTCTTCACCGGCCCGTCATCGCCTGATACTCCTCCGCGTCGAATCCCAGAGCGATTTTCGATCCCCGCACCAGGATCGGACGCCGGATCAGATTGGGATGCCGCGCCATTAAACGGAGCGCCTCGGCGCGCGTCGGCGGATTCGCCTTCATCTTTTTTTCGCGATACAGCTCGTTGCGGAAGTTCAGAAATTTCAGGTAATCCCGCTCCCCGATCAGCGCGTCGAGCTCGCCTTCGCTCAGGCCCTGGTTCAAATCGCGATCTTCGGTCTTCACGCCGTTTTCGGCCAGCCACTTTTTGGCCTTGCGGCACGTCGAGCAGGCCGGCTTCTGATAAAACTGCATCGAATCCATCTTAAGTCCTCGGGCTTACTTAAGTGGTGTTCGCTGCCATCTTTACCGAGCCGCGACCGCGAGGGAGCGTTTAGCATAAGGCCTTTTTCATCACCCTGCCAGACCTTCAACGTGCGCGTGTGGATGGTTTCCTTGCGCTCGCCGTGTTTTACGATCCCGCGTGGCGCTTCAGAATCTGCTGCAGATTTTGCGAGAACGCCGAACGCGCCAGCACCGTATCGCAGCCGGCCTCTTGCGCCTGGTGTTTCAACTCCCCCTGCACGTGCGAGACATACCCGATCAGGCCGATCTTTTTCGTCGCCTCTCCGGACTTCAGCGCCCGGATCAGATGCAGAACATCCACGTCCGCGAAATTCAAATCCAGGATCACCAGGACCGGCTGTTCGGCCGCCGCCCTATCCAGCGCGTCTTTTTCACTCTTCACGAACTCCACCGGCAGCCCCGCCCGCTGCGCCGCGTCGTGGATCTTTACGGTGAAAAACAGATCCTGCAAAATCGCGAGGATCTTCTTGGGTGCGTCGGTGGGCATAGAAGGCGTTCAACTCGAATCGGGAAACAGGCAGGAAATCCAATCGTAGCAGGGAAAGCCGGGCGAGGAGGGTTCCGGCAAAAAAGCCGGGGCCTTCGATCACTACGCGAAGGCTCCCGGTGGGCTTATTCAAACGCCAGCCCTCGGCGTGAGCCTGGGGCTTATTCAAAGTGATGAGCGTTCTGTGAGCGTGAATCGATTTTAAAGATGCCCGCGCAGAATCTGCGCGACCGGCCGTACAAACAGCGTCCGGCGTCGCAGAAAATACAATCCGAGGAGTCCCGCGCCCATCGTGATGAACGTGGAAACCTCCGGCGCGGACGTCATTTCGGAGCCCTCGCCGATCTCGAAACTGGAAAGCCCGAGATAAGCATTGTTGTAGGCGGATGCCAGAAAAATCGAGGTGATCGGCGTGGTGCTCACAATCCCGAAGAATTGCGCCGGCCCGGCCGCCGGAAGCGTCAGATTGTAGCTGCTTCCGTAGGAGCCGTGCGTCCCCAGTCCCACCGTGGCGAGCCCAAACGGAAAACCGGTGCAGGTGGAGTTGCACCCCGCGACGAACATGGCGAACGCGTAAGTATTGGCCGGAAGGTCGATCTCGAACCCCGTGTTCGTTCCGTAATTGCCCTGGACCAGGTACCCGTTGCTGACGCTCGTTAGCGTGTCGACACTGCCCCCGCTCGTGTAGTTGGTGAACATCGTCCCGGTGCTCCAGTCGGTATAAATCCCGCTTCCCGCAAGTCCCGCCGATACAAACGTGCCCGGACTGCTGAATGCGAGCCCCGTTGCTCCCGGCGCCGTCTGCCAGGCGGCGTAGCTGCCGCCTGTACTGCTGCACCCGCTCGTGCAGTACGTATAGCTGATCGTAGCCGAAGCGGGAATCGCACCGAGCGCGAATCCCAAAATAGTTAGCGCGAACCGCCGTTGTCGCATAGTCCTCGTTCCCAAGCGAATCTCACACGTCTCGCTTTGAAACTAGGTCCCGCGATGGAACCGATCCTCTCTTAAATCCGTGAGTCGGATTGTTCCGTATTCCAACCAATGTGGAGAATAGTCTCGATCTGAAGTGCGGGGATACTGCCGAGATAAAGGCGTCCCGCCCACCCAGGCCGTGACGGTGAGATTATGGTCAGCATGAGCCAAACTGAATCTCTCCAACGCCTCCCCGGCGTTTCCCACGAAGACGCTACCGGCCTGGCCAAAGAAATCCTGGACTCCTCCGACATTCTCCTGGGACGAACCGCGAATCTGGTGCGAATCCTCTCCATGCATAGCCCGTTCCTCGCGCGCTGGTATCTGGGTTTCACCGCCGCCGTCCGCCAGCCCAACCTGGGCGCGTCGACCGATGTGCGCCTCAGGAGCCTCGCCTGCATCAAGACATCGCTCGTCAACGAATGCACCTACTGCACCGCGCATACTTCGATCTATGGCGCGGCCCTCGGTCTCAAAACCGAAGAGTTCGAGGCCATGCAGGGCGACTATCAATCCAGTCCCTTGTTCAATGAGCGCGAAAAGGCCACCATCGCCTGGGCCGAGGCCATGACCAACAATACGGCGAAGAAGAACGGCAAGCACTGGGACGACATGAAGCGCCTGTTCACCAACACCGAGATTGTCGAAATCTCCATGGCCGTCGGGCTGTTCAACATGGCCAACCGTTTCAACGACACGTTCTGGAGCGAGCTCGAATCGCTCGAATATAACCAGCGCCAGGCCAGTGCGATTTATCGCACCGTGGAAGACATCGAGGCGTTCGCCAGCCGCTTCGCCCCCACCGGCCGCGCCGAACGGGAACGCCGCCAGGGCGCAGCCGCGGATTAAAGTCAAAGGCGTCTAGTCTGGCACCGACTTCGTTACTATATGCTCCGGTCGTAGCGCACGCACTCATGCGTGCCGCGTCGGCACTCGTGCCGACGCCCGGGCGCTTGCTTTCAATCCCAGGTCTTCATCGCGTGAGCCCCGTGCGTGAGCGCGGGGCTGAAGATCTCCATCGTGTGAGCCCCGTGCGTGAGCGCGGGGCTGAAGAGTCGCGCGCGGCTCAGAAACGTGCTCGCGTGCTTGCGAGCATCTACCGAGCCGCGACCGCGAGGGAGCGCTAGCATAACGGCCTTTTCGTCACCCTGCTAGCCGACCACTGACGCGGGCCTTCTCCGGCCCCCGAGCTTCCCGAGCGGGACCTCCGCGATCCGCCTGACCCGCTTCCATACCTTCAGCCCGAAGCCCATCGGCCGCGCCATGGTTTCGCGCAGCACCGCGATTTTGCGTACGCGTTCCGGGACCCTCCACACCGCCGACGTCCCGGCCGGGAAGAACCCCAGACCGCCTGCTGCCAGGCGCCTCTCGACGCCCGTTTCATCGGTGATGAAAACCTCGCCGTCCACCACCATCACGACCTCGTCCTGCCGGTAGTGGCACTCGAACGTCCCCGCCAAGCATTCCCACACCACTACATCCGAAGTAAGATCATGGCTCCGCACCACGTTCCACGTCCGCATCACCGGCGTCCCCTGCACCACGCAAGCGGGCGAGACCGGCTGCGTGCGCGCTCCGGCATCGAACGTCGCCGGTGTTTCAATCAGGATGCGTTTGCGATTCAGGATGGATTTACGATTCACGATAGGTTTGCTATTAACAAGGGACTTATGATTCACGGCACTACTCTCTCGCTCATATGAGTCCTCCCACCGCGCGGCCGTTTCCACGTCGCCCCCGGCTTTTTTTGCACCCGCCTCGACCTGTTTAGATGGCTCTGTCCTCTATGCGAGACAGAGCCTGTTTTTGCGGGGATTTAGGCCATTTTTTCCCCGAAAATGCCTGCGCGCCGAAGGCTTCTTCCGCCTGGATCGATGGTGTAAACTTTTCAATCAGGAGCGAACGCCATGGCTTTTAAGCTTACTGTCAACGGCAAATCAACCACCGTCGATGTTCCCGCGGACATGCCTTTACTGTGGGCCCTCCGCGACGTCTTGAACATGAAGGGGACCAAGTTCGGCTGCGGCGCGGGTCTGTGCGGCGCTTGCACCGTGCATCTCGACGGACGCGCGGTGCGCTCCTGCCAGACGCCGGTTTCGGCCGTCGCGAATAAAGCGATTACCACGGTCGAAGGTCTCTCCGCCGACGGGTCGCATCCTGTGCAACAAGCTTGGCTCGAAATCGACGTCCCGCAATGCGGCTACTGCCAGGCCGGCCAGATGATGACGGCTTCGGCCCTGCTCGCCAAAAACAGTAAGCCCACCGACGCCGATATCGATAGCGCCATGAACGGCAATATCTGCCGGTGCGGCACCTATCTCCGCATCCGCAGGGCCATTCACCGCGCCTCGGTCATCATGACTTCGCAAAGCTCCAAGCCGCAGCCGGTCGAGGCCGCGCAGAACGTATCTAGATAAGGAGGCCAATCATGAAGACCCTCGAAAAATCCCTCGAAACCAACATGGCCGCCAAAGAACGCCGGACTCTGAATCGCCGCTCCTTTTTGAAGATCTCCTCGCTCGCCGGCGGGGGCGTGATGTTCGCGCTGTATTTCAAGCCGCAAGCCTCGCTCGCGCAAGCTCCCGCGGCGGCGCAACCGGCCCTTTCGCCGCATGCGTTCATTAAGGTGAGTAGCGACGGCATTGTCACCATCACCGCCAAGAACCCCGAAATCGGGCAGGGCATTAAGACCTCGCTGCCCATGATCATCGCCGACGAGCTCGACGTCGATTGGAAAGACGTCCGCCTCGTGCAGGCCGATCTGGATGAAAAGAAGTACGGCCGTCAGAACGCCGGCGGATCCACCGCCATGCCCACCAATTGGGATCCTCTGCGCCAGGTGGGCGCGGCCGGGCGCATGATGTTTATCCAGGCGGCCGCCGAAAATCTGAACGTTCCCGCCACGGAGCTCACCACAGCGTCGGGAAAAGTGATGCATGCGTCTTCGGGCCGCACCGTCACCTACGGCCAGTTGGCCGCCAAGGTCGCGACCATGACCCCGCCCGATCCGAAAACGGTTCGGCCCAAGGACCCCAAGGATTATAAAATCATCGGCAAGCCGATCCGCGGCTACGACAATCCGGCGATTCTCACCGGCAAACCGGTTTACTCGATCGATTTCACCATCCCCGGGATGTTGTGGGCGGTTTTCGAAAAATGCCCGGTCTTCGCGGGCAAGGCCCTCAGCGCGAACCTCGACGAGATCAAGGCCATGCCCGGCGTCCGCCAGGCCTTTATCGTCGAAGGCACCAAGGTGCTCACCGGTCTGCATAGCGGCGTCGCGATTCTTGCCGATAGCTGGTATCAGGCCAAGGTCGCGCGCGGAAAATTGAGAGTGACCTGGGACGAAGGCGCCACCGCGAAGCAATCGAGCGCGCTCTTCCAGTCCCGCGCCGACGAAATTTCGAAGCAAACGCCGGCCTTCGATATTCGCGTCGATGGCGACGCCCAGGCCGCGCTGAAGAGCTCGGCGAAGGTCGTGGAAGCGGCGTATTCCTATCCGTTCCTCTCGCACGCGCCGCTCGAGCCGGAGAATTGCCTGGCGAAGTTTGACAACGGCAAGCTCGAACTGTGGGCTCCCAGCCAGACGCCCGCGGCCGGACGCGCGCAGGTGGCCCAGACTTTGGGTCTCGCCGAGGACGACATCACCTGGCATCTGATGCGCACGGGCGGAGGCTTCGGACGCCGTCTCACCAACGATTACGCGCTCGAGGCGGCCTTTATCGCCAAGACCGCGGGCGTTCCCGTGAAGCTCCTGTGGACGCGCGAAGACGACATGCAGCACGATCATTATCGTCCCGCCGGGTTCCATTTCCTCAAGGGCGGCGTGGACAACGCCGGCAACATTACGGCGTGGCACAACCATTTCGTCAGCTTCGGAGAAGGAACCAAATTTTCCTCGGCTGCGGAAATCGCGCCCAACGAATTTCCGTCCACCTTCCTCGCGAACTTTTCCTTCCAGGCGACCACCATGCCGCTCGGCGTGCCGACCTTCGCCATGCGCGCGCCGCGCTCCAACGCATTTTGCTTCGTGTTCCAATCCTTCCTTGATGAACTGGCGGTCGCGGCCGGCAAGGACCCTATCGAATTCCGTCTGCAGCTTCTCAAGAACCAGCGCGTGGTCAACAATAAACCGAGCCCTGTTGCCAACGGTTTCGATTTCGACGCCGCGCGCATGATCGGAGTGCTCGAAACCATTCGCGACGTCTCCGGCTGGACCAAACTGCGCGCCGCTCACCAGAAGGGCCGGGGCACGGGCATGGCGTTCCAGTTCAGCCATCGCGGCTATTTCGCGCACGTGGTGGATCTCAGCGTGGACGAAAAGAACAAGGTCAAGGTGCACAAAGTGTACGTGGCGGGCGATATTGGACCGCAGATTGTGAATCCAACGTCGGCCGAAAACATGGCGCAAGGCGCGGTGATCGAGGGTCTGGCGCACGCCATGTCGTGGGAGATCCCCATCGAAAACGGCCGCTCCATGGTTTCGAACTTCGACAAATACCCGCCGGTCCGCATGGCCCAGGCGCCTCCCGAAATCGAAGTGCACTTCGTGAAAACCAACAGTCCCGTCACGGGACTTGGCGAGCCCGCCATGCCGCCGGTCGCGCCGGCCGTCGCGAACGCAATTTTCGACGTGACCGGCAAGCGCTTCCGTTCGCTGCCTCTCGCAAGGCACGGTTTCGGCTGGGCTTGAACGGCGACATCATGGAATGAAGAGGCCCCGGAGCGATCCGGGGCTTTTCTATTGCGGCGGTAGATCCAGCGCAGCGCGCAGATCGCGGGCGCCGTGGACAAACGCCAAGATGGTCACGCCCTCGTCCTGAGCTTCGTAAATCAATCGGTAACTCTTGATGAAAATTTCGCGCACGGCGGGATCGCCGATTTCAGGGACGATCCTCCCCGTCGCGGAGAATTGCGGAGGGATCGGGAAGCGTGGCGGGACTCGTCGACTAGGGCCGCGGCATAGCGAGGAGAATCCCGGGCTATGTAAGTGGCCGCAACTTCCAGTTCACGCCAAGCCGACTCGGTCCAAACTATTCCTCGAGCCACTTCTGCATCCGGCGTTCGGCTTCGTCCTGATCCAGGACCTTGCCTTCCGCAAGCTCGCGCCGGCCACGTTCGATGCGTTCGCGAACGTAGATGGAGTGTTGCACATCCTCCCAGGTCGCGTCATCCGGAAGGGCCTCAACGAAACGGCGAATTTCTTCTTTCGCGGTTGCCACACCTCAATTATAGGAGCAATCTCGCCGTGCGGACGAGCATCCGCCACTTGACGCTGTTATTTTCATCTGTCAGCATCGGCGCATGAATACACGGGAGCAGATCGGCGTACTCATCTAGCGGCCGGTGCCGCGTTTCTGCTTGTCGCGGGCCGGTATGCCGGCGTGAAAAGAAGTCGGCAATTCATGAGTGTCCCTCCAAGACGGTTGGTGCGGATCGCCAATGAACTTTGCAACGATTTCAACTACTCGAGATCTTCTGCGCGGATTAGAATCGGGTTCGCGTTCTTTCGCCTGCCACAACTCGCGATCGCCTCGCATAGACTTAACATAACTTTACTTGCGGCCATCTTATTGAGATGTTAGAATTTGCATGGAACGCAGCATACCTCCTACCGATAAAGCTGCGCCCCGCAATTCTACGCTTACGTGAGGTTTCGATGAAAATAAGACTGCTGAGCGCCCTTATCCTGGGCGTATTTGTGATTTGTGTTCCGATGTTCGCGCACCACGGCACGTCGGTTACCTACCAGACCGATAAAACCATCACGATTTCGGGTACCGTGACGGAGTTCTCTTTTTCGTATCCCCACCCGCAGCTGTATCTGGACGTAAAGGCCGCGGATGGAACGATTGAGCACTGGGGCACGGAATGGGGTCCCACGCCGTTAATGCTGAAGAATCTGAACATCGGCTGGACGCGCGAATCCGTCAAGCCCGGCGATCATGTGGACATCGTCTGCAATCCCCACAAGGTTGCCGGGGCCAAGGCCTGCCTGCTGAAGGAGCTGACGGTCAACGGCACCAAAATGAAGCTCGGCGGCGGCGGCAACAATAAGAAGGAAGAATAGCCTTTCCGAAGCTCGACGACGCGCCGTTACCATAGAAAGGCATTTGAACATGCGCCTGATCGCAATTTTTGTTACCTCTTCCGCGCTGGCGCTTCTCGCGCCGGCCCAGACGCCCGCGCCGAAAGCCCCCGCCAAGGCCGCGCCCGCGAAGCCGTTCGATCCCAAGGATCTGACCGGCGTTTATCATCGCGAGAGTCCGTTCCAGACCTATAGCAACGTCCCCGGCGGCGCGAATGAGCTGCAGGCCTTCATCCTCGGCCAGGCGCCCGCTCCCCGTAAGCTCGACCAGCCTACCGAAGAAGCGCCCTTTACGCCCGCCGGACAGGCCGCCTTCGACAAGAACATTCCGTCCTATGGACGCCGCATCACGGCTCCGCGCGTGGGCAACGATCCGCAAGGTATGTGCGATCCCTGGGGTGTGCCGCGCATGCTGAACGGGCAGGTCGCGGGACCGCATTCGACGCTCGAGATCCTGGTTACGCCGGGCCGCACGTTTATGTTCTCGGCGTGGCATCACGAATACCGCATCGTCTACACCGACGGCCGCAAGCTCCCCAAAATGGACGAAGTCGAGCCCAAGTGGAACGGCTATTCGGTGGGCGCGTGGGAAGGCGACACGTTCGTGGTGAAGTCGGTCGGCTTCGACGAGCGCACCTGGCTTGACCACAACGGCTATCCTCACACCGAGCAGATGCAGCTCGAGGAGCGCTATCACAAAAAGGACGCGGACACGCTCGAGATGGACGAGACCATCATCGATCCCATGTATTATTCCAAACCCTTCAAGAGCGATCACAAAATCTGGAAGCTCATGAAGAACGCCGGAAAAGAATGGGATGAGCAGATCTATTGCGTGCCTTCCGAAGAGTTCAAGTTCAACAACCTGATCCGCGACGGCAACGTGGGCAACGCCGGGACCCAGCACCAGGGCCAGTAGTCCGGAAGGCCGTGAGCGGCCCCGCGTTGATTGCGCGGTGCGATGACCAAACTAAGGGACACTCCTGCTGTCCCGGTTCCGGCCGTTCCGCGTGTTTTGGGCGCGCACCTTCGTTCGCGCGAGTTCGTGCGCGCGTTGACGGCACGCATTTCACAGATTGCCTTCGCCCAAGGCTGGCCGGCCTTCCGTACGCAACGGATGCCTTGCATCCGGCGATAGCGCGAGTGAAGACGTCGAAGCGGAACAATGATACTCTCTGGGTTTAGCTTGACCATGCATGGGTCAAGCAGACTGGTGAACAGAAGAATCGGCGCGCGCTCATTTCGCCGATCGACTGCGACCGGCTCGCGATAACGCATTTGAACCTTTTGAAGGAGCGGACGGTGCCTTACATCCAAGCAACTACGCTTCGAGTGACGCAGCTCCAGTGGGTAAATGGACATGCGCGCCGGATTCGACACTCGGGCCGTTCGACGACAGTCCTGCCGGGGCTCAGACAAAGTACCCCGATCTTTGCGGTCAGTGTGTCTCTTTCGTCAAGCAAGTATGCCCGTCCTTGCCAGCAACGGCCAATTGGACGAAAGGACTCCCTGTAAAGGGTAATAAAGACATCCAGCCGGGGACTGTTATCGCCACTTTTAATAAGCGAGGCAAGTACGAAGGTCACGCGGCAATCTATGTTGATCAGACCGCCGCGGGGATCAGTGTATACGATCAATACGTCACGCCGCCTAACCCCAAACCCGTTGGTCCGAGAGTTTTGCGATGGGGCGCTCCCGGCAACTCTAATAACGGAGACAATTTCCATGTGGTTAAATAGGCGCGTTGCGGGCTTCCTGTTGAGCATCACGGCTGGATGTTTCGGAACCCTCTATGCCGGTGAGGTGTGTCCGGTGACACAAGGGCATGCGTTGCGTTACGTAGATATATTCGATGGCACGCCCGATGAGAAGGCTATGCTGAAGGCAGACAAGGCGACGGAAAGAAAAGGGTATTGGGACCTGGCATACGTCTATAAACAAGGCCGATCCGTTACGGTGCGATGTAAGTATACGGATGGAAAGATTGAGGAGGTAAGGCTTTTGGAGAAAGTCGCCAGGTGTAGCTACACGATCTCAAAAACTGTCTTGAGGCTCACATGCCGTTAGGCTATCCAGCAGGGCGCTAAGCCTGCGACCCTCCCTCGGAATCCGCCCAACTGCACCACATCCATTGTGATCGGGCCGGGGGCGGGAGTACTACCACCTCCCGATATTCCGGTCGCTACTCCCGATCAGTTCAATCTGACCTATTGCTCGACGGTGGCGTGTGCCACGATCCTTGCAATGCGATTTCTTCCGTTGCTTGTGGCCGGGCTCGTGCCGGCTCTGGCCCAGACGCCCGGGCCGCCCGCCAACGCGCCCACGTACTCGGCGGCCTCGATCGTGAATACGGCGTCCGACACGCCGGACTGGTTTACTCCCAACTCCTTCCTCGCGATTTTCGGGACGAACCTGGCCTATGGCACGGTCGGGCTGACGGCGTCCAACACCGCGGGCGGCATCCTGCCGACCATTCTTCCGGGCTCGAACGTGGTGGTGATCGTCAACGGTCTTGCGGCCAACGTTGTCTACGTTTCGCCGGGGTTTGTGAATGTCCTGCTGCCGGCCGGCTTGAGCGCGGGACCCGCGACCGTTCAACTGGAGCTCGACGGGATCGCGGGGCCGCCGGTCGCGATCAATCTGCTCGCTGCGGCGCCGGTTGTGGTGACGAGCGATGGAACCTCCGTGTGGGGCGCGCATGCCGACGGATCGCTGATCACGGCGGCGGCTCCCGCCATGCCCGGCGAGTCGATCTATCTGTTCGCGAGCGGCCTGGGGCAGACGAACCCTCCTCAGCTTTCAGGGATCGTGCCGCCCTACGCGAGCCCGCTCCCGAGTTCGGCCGGATTCGCGGTATGGATCAACGGAGTGCAACTGAGCCCGAGCTTGGTGGGATACGCCGGTATCCTGCCGGGCGCGGCCGGGGTCTTCGAGGTGGTGGTCACGCTGCCGGTGCCGTTGCCGCATAATCCCGAGCTCCGGATGTCGGTGGGAAGCGCGATGAGCCTGCCGGGGACGATCCTGAGTACGCAGTAAATCCGGGCCGCGCTGAAGCACGGCCGCAGCCTGAAGGCCGCCCCACATGCCGCTGGGATGACGGGCGTGTTAGCAGGGCGCTGAAAAAGGCCTAAAACCGCTTGCTGGCGCGCGCGTCTCGGAAACGTGCTCGCGTGCTCGGAAGCATTTAGCGAGCCGCGATCGCGAGGGAGGGATTGCCGACGATCCGTCTTGATCACGGGTGCGCCGGGCCTTGATCACGCCTGTTCCGGGCGGTGAGACAGAGCCGGGGCGCGGTCCGCACTCCGAAAATCAACCGCTTCCGACGTTTACGAAGTCGTCGTCGCCCTCCTAGTTCCTCTGCCGCACAATCCGGAACTACGAATGTGGGTAGGGGCGCTCATGAGTCTGCCGCAGACCGCAGTGACCGTGCTGAGGAATGATCTGACCGGTTAGGAAAGCGACGTTGGGTCCGACACTCGCGATTGTTTCGCTCTGTCGCCTTCTAGTAAGGCTTGACCTCGCGTTCGTATGAGTGGGTTATTCGTGCCTTCAGGTCGCCAATCAGGCAGAAAGGAGCCGCGATCGCTCCGTAGGCCAGCGTCGCCGGGATCATCACCAGTGCGACCGGTGCCCACGGCGAGGACAAAGACCCGAAGTTGAAGGATAGAGCGCCGCGCATACTCTCGCCGAGCTCCCGCAGCGGATGATCCTTGGGACGGCGGACGCGTAACCGCGCGAGGGCGGTGCGGGCCACCTTGACAACCCGGTTGTCCTTCGTCCTGATCGCGATTTCGTTGACGTCTACAGAGGCGCAGTAGCCCTCCACGGTTTCACCGCTCACGGTAGTCGCGATCATTTCGCCGCCGCGCGCGGCTTGACAAACCTGGCTCCACGGGACATCCGGCAAGCTGGACGCACGCGCAGTTATCGACGCGGAGAGGACGGCGAGGGCCGTCATCACGCGGACGGATTTCAGTGTGACGTTTTTGATGGGTTTCATAACGAGCCCAGAATAAGGCTCGCCGGGATGATGGGGCCGCGCGGTTGTGGCACTTTCCCGCAGTGCCACAACTCTTACTTCGTCTTCTCCGGCCTGGCGCAGAGCTCTTGAATCTCCTCCAGGCACGAATCGGCGATGATGCGGAACACTTTGACCGGGCGCGCGGCCGGCAGAGATCGGGCCGCGACCACGTCGGCGATCACCAGTGACGATCCATGCGCGCGTTCATGCCAGCCGTCGAGATTGGCGTCGATTTCGCACAAAGATTCGGGATCGAGTCCGACGGCAATCAGCATGGCGCGCGCTCCTTCACGGAATTCGGCCGACTTCGAAGCCACGGAAATAATCGCCTCCGATGCCGGCTTCGTTTCTCGCTCGAGCGATCCGTGCACGGACCGAAGGCGGAGCACCAGGAACGGAATGCTTCGGGCAAGCTGCTCGCGCACTGCGACCGCGCGGGTAGGAAGCGCGGTCGCCAGATACGCCGTGGAGGCCTCTGCCAGATCCGAGGGCTCCACAGCATCGATCGGGACGCCCAGAAGCTCCCCCAACTCAGCCTGAAGAATTTCGCGCATATGCGGATCCGCCTCGATCACCGCGACGCGCTCGCAGCGGCGGGGAAGAATCAATTGTTCGAGGCGATGCAGGACTTCTTCGGGCGCATGGCCCTGGCCGCGGGCTGCGCGCAGCAGCTCGGCGAGCATCACGTCCAACTCGCTCGCTTCCGTGCGCGGTGCCTGTAGCGCGCGGACATACAAACCGCTTCCGCGCCGCAACTCCAGCCAGCCGCGATCCAGAAGATCGTGATACGCGGCGCTCACCGTGTTGGCGTGAATCTTATAACGCCGCGCCAGCGCGCGCGTGCTCGGCAGCTTGCGCCCGGCCGGTAAATCGTCGCTCAAAATGGCAAGCATGACCTGACGGACCAGCTGCTCGTGAATGGGCAGTTCGCTGTTCTTCGTGATCCAGAACCGCATGGCTCACCAACTTTCTTATATCGGCGGGAAGGGCCGCCACCTATGGGTCTCAAAGCTAACCACTTTAGACGCCAACATGATACATTGATGGTTCGTCTCGCATGGCCGTCCAGATTTTTCTCCAAGGAAAGCTTTTAGGAATCCAGGAATTCCTGCTCTCCCCCGCATCCGCCGGCAGCAACCTGGATCATGACCGGGTCTTCACCGGCCGCTCCCAGTGGGCCGCGCTGGTAAGCGAGGTGCTGCCGCGGGCGCTGCTCGCGGAGCTGGGTCTTTCGAAAGTCCTGGTCGGCACAAGCGGAGGCGGCCAATTCCTGCTGGTGCTGCCGGAGGAATTTCGAGCCGCGGCGGATCAGTTTCTGGAAGCCGCAGCCCGCGACATCACGGCGCTGACGGCCGGAGCCGTGCGCCTGTTGTGGAGCGTCACGGAAAACCTGGGCGACTGGAGCGACGTGCGCAAGCGCCTCACGGAGGACATGGAGCGCCTGCGCGGAACGCCCGCGGCATCCGGATTTTTCACGACGGGATTCTTCGCCGCACCCATGCAGCCGGTGGCGGACGCGGAGGAGTATTTCGCGCATCAGATCGGCTGGAAGCTGCGCGACGCCGAGAGCGTCGGGTGGTCGCCGGAGACCCCGGGCCGCGTGTTCCCGGGAGCGGGAAAGCATAGCTGGAGCCTGACGTGGGGCGTTCAGGACGCGCTGCCCTTCGCGCGCCACGCCGCGCCGAACGAAGCGGGAACGGACCCGGCCACGACGGCCGATCTGGCCGCGCGCTCGACAGGTCTTCCCACGTGGGGAGTTTTGCGCGGAGACGTGGATCATTTCGGAATCCGCATGCGCCGCGCGCAGACCATCGAGGAACATATTCAGCTCGCGGTGATGTTCAAACAGTTTTTCGCGGGCGAGCTCGAAGTGCTGTGCTCCATGCCGGAGTTCTGGCAGAGGGTGACGGTGCTCTATTCGGGCGGCGACGATTTCGCGGTGTACGGATCGTGGGACGCGTTGCTTGCGGTGGCGCGCGAGCTTGAGCGTTTATTCCGCCGTTTCGCGGAGCAGAATCTGAAAGATTTCGCGGGTCCCGAGGGCAAGACCATCACCATGGCGCTCGCGCTCGCGCCGGCGCTCGACGCCTCGATCGCGTCGGTGTTCGAGGAAGCGGGGCAGCGTCTGGAAGCCGCGAAATCGGCCGACAAAGATTGCATGTGGCTGCTGGGGCGCACGCTTGAGTGGCGGCAATTCGCGGAAGCGAGCGAGCTCAAGGACCTGCTGATGCGCATGGTGGCGGACTTCGGGTGCTCCCCGCAGTATCTGCGGGACCTGTGCGGGATTTACCGGGAGACGCAATCGAAAGTCTCGCGCCGCCAGGCGCGGCGTCAGGGAGGCGAGCGGCCGTGGCGCTATCACCGCCGCATCCGGCGCATTCTCTCGGCCTCGCGCGCGGCCCGGCTCGGGGGATCGCGGCAGCGCGGAGAGTACGAAAAGGCGAGAACGGTCCTGATCGCCGATCTGATCGGACGCAGCGCCGTCACCGTGAAGTTGCGGCCCGCGGGCCGGGTGGCGCTAGAATGGGCGAGGCTGGCGACCGAAGCTTGAGTGCAGTCGCGTTCCGCGAAGACCCCGCCCGGATGAGGCGAGGATTTCTGAATCGCGGTTGTGGACGGGTGCGGATCGCAGAGGGAAATTGACAGGTATGGACGAACCGGAATCGAATCAAAACGACGTGGCGAGCGGGGCTCCCGAGACTCCTGCTGTAAAGGAAGCGCCGGAGAGAAACACGCTGGCCGAAGCGCTCGCGAAGGCCGTGCGCGGCACCGATGTGGAGCCGCCGGCCAAGGAGAGCGCGCCCGCGGCTGCAAGTTCGGAAGCGCAGGAAACCGCGTCCGCTGCGCCGAGCGAAGCTCCGCGAGGGAATGGTGGACGCCGGGAAGGCGGCCCACAGGGACCGCGCCGCGAACGTCCGCCGCGTCCGGAAGGTGGAGGCCCGCGCGGCGAAGGTCATCGCGAACGCCGGGGCCCGGGCGGTCCTGGTGGAGAACGTGGTCCGGGTGGTGGTCCCGGTGGAGATCGTGGTCCCGGCGGCGGCCGTGGACCCGGTGGTGATCGTGGACCAGGCGGAGATCGCGGCGGGCATGTTGGAGAGCGGGGCGGAGAGAGACGCGAAGGGCGTCCGGGAGGGCGGCCGTTCGAAGGCTTCGCGGCGGATATCGAGCTCGAGAAGCTGATCAGCGACAGTCTCTATCTGGATAATCAGGCGCACGCGGTGGTGGCGCGCATGCGCGATATCGATTCCGGGACCAAGAGCCAGTTGCGGCGTCTGTACAACGCGGTTCGCCGCGCGGTGCGGGCTCCCGAGGGGGAACGCCAGCATCAGTTCGTGATGCTGCGCGCGCGGCTCGCCTATACGATCGCGCGGCATTCGCTGCGCAGTCTGGACGCGCTCGAGCGGCTCCTGCTGCAGGTGACGCGGCGCAACGACGCGCGCGGATACGAACGCTTCAAGGATCTGTTCGAAGCGATCGTGGCGTACAACGAGTGAGACAGGAGAACCGGAGGGCGTCTGTCCCTTTCGCGCACAACAGGGGTGTGAACCCGGCTGCGGACCGAACGTTTCGTCCGCGTTTCGTACTGGAAAATATGGAGAAGCAATGAGCACACATACCGCTCAGACGCAGTTGCAGTTGATCGGCAAGCTGATTCTTTCGGGCGACCTGCACTGTGAAACCGGCCTGCATATCGGCGCCGGCAAAGGATCTCTCGAAATCGGCGGAGCCGATAATCCGGTGGTGAAGGACGCCTTCGGCATGCCGTACATTCCGGGCAGCTCGCTGCGCGGGCGCATCCGTTCGCTGCTCGAGCATGCGCTCGGGCTGACGGCCCCGGCCGAGCTGGTGTATTTGTCGAAGCGCAAAGGCCAGGAAGTCCGCATTCACCAGAGCGACCGCCCGGACGACGAAATCGGTTTGCTCTTCGGCCGCAACCCGGGGCGCATGGAGCGCGTGGAAGGGGAAGCTCGCGAGGCCCGTTCGGCGACGCCCGCGCGGCTGACGGTGTACGACGCGCCGCTCGACGCCGACAGCATAACCGCGCAAATGCGCGATAACCTCGACGACGAAATCACGGAAGTGAAGAGCGAAAACGCGATCGACCGGATCACCTCGCAATCCAATCCACGGACGCTTGAACGCGTTCCGGCCGGCGCGCGCTTCCGCGTGCGACTGGTGCTGGATGTTTTGTGCGAGGAGGATAAAGCGCTGGCGGCGCGGGTGCTCGAAGGGCTGCGGCTTCTGGAAGACGACGCGCTCGGCGGCGGAGGGTCGCGCGGCAGCGGGCGTGTGCGCTTCGCCAACATGAAGCTGGCCTGGCGGAATCGCGGGTTCTACTCGACCGGAGCGGCTGAAGCGGAGCTCGCCTCGGGCGCCGATCTCGCGGCGGTGCAGGCCCTGGCGAACGACGCCGCGTTCGCGGAGAAACTGGCGGGTTAGCCCTCATGTCGAGTGCAGTTTTGGTTCGCCTGCGGCCCACGGGACCGTGGCGCATCGGCCCGGATTCGGGAGATCGCGACCGCGTCGACCGCGTGTATCATAGCGACGCTCTCTATGCGGCGGTGTGCGGGGCGATGTTCCGCCTGGGAGAAGGCGATGCCTGGCTTGAGGCGACGGCGCGCGCTCACGAGAGCGCGGGTGAGAACGGAGCGGGGCCGGCCGTGCGCCTGAGCTCCTGTTACCCCTTCCAGGCCTCCACACTGTTCGTGGTGCCGCCGCAGAATATCTGGCCGCCCGCTCCATCCTCGAAAATCCGCTGGAAGGGCGCGCGTTTCGTGCCGCTCGGCGTGGTGGAGACGCTACTCGCGGGAAAGCCTCTCAACGAAGACGCCTTCGTGATCGATGGGCCGAGCGAATGCCTGCTTCCGACGGGCCATCCGGTGAGTCCGTTCCGGACGGCGGTGCGCTCGCGCGCGGGTGTGGATCGCGCCGGAGAGTCGGTGGCGCCGCACTCCTCGGCTTGCCTGGAATTCGCGAGCGGCGCGGGGCTGTGGTTCCTTGCGGAGTTCGCCGACGGTGCACGGGAGCGCTGGCGCGGTCCTCTCGAAGGCGCGCTGCGCTTGCTGGCCGATTCCGGATTCGGCGGAGAGCGGTCGCTCGGATGGGGTCACGCTGAATTGCCGGAGTTCAACGATGGAACGCTGCCGGAGCTGATTCTGAGAGCGCGGAGCGGGCCGGGCGCAGCAGGTGGGTCAGTTGAGACCGCCGCGCCCACAGGCCGCGCATTTTGGATGTTGTCCCTGTTTCATCCCGGCGAGAACGAATCGGTGGATTGGCAGCGCGGGCAGTATTCGGTGACCACGCGCGGCGGCCGCATCGAGAGCGCCGCCCGATGGGGCGAAGCGAAGAAGCTGACCCGGATGGTAGCGGAGGGCTCGGTGCTGCTTGCGGCGGAGGAGCCGAAGGGCGCCGCTCCGAACGTGGCGCCCGAAGATTTTCCGCATCCCGTGTACCGCTGCGGATTCGCGGTGTGCGTGCCGATTCCGTGGAATCCATCGGTGTTGTGGAATCAGGCTCCTTCGCAAACGGCGGGCAAACCGGCTGCCGCGGCGAACATTGCTTCTGAAAACGCGCCGGAGAACACTCCGGAGGGTGCTTCGGAAAGTATTCCGGAAGATACCCGGGAAAACGCTTCGGAAGACGCTCGACAGGACGCACCGACCGGAAACACGGCTCCCGATGGGGATGCGGTTTCTGACAATACAGTTCCTGAAAACGGGACGGGAGGCGAGGCATGAGATATCGCGTGACGTGCCTTTCGCCGACGCTGGTGGGCGATGGCCAGAAGCTCGCGCCGATCGATTACATGGTGTGGAAGGATCACGTCAACGTTCTCGATCAGCGGCGGATTTTCAAACTGCTCTCGAAGGGTCCGCGCCTGGAAGGTTATCTCGCGCAGTTGAAGAAAGCGGAGAAGCTTGATTTCGCATCCTGGGGCGGATTCGCGCAGAATTTCGCGGGGAGGCGCATTCCTTTCGAGCATGGGAGCATCGTGCCGGTGTGGGAGAAAACCCATCCGGAGCATCTGTTCATCCCGACCTTCGCGACTTCGACGGGAGGGCCCTATCTGCCCGCGACCGCGCTCAAAGGCGCGCTGCGCACCGGCGCGGTTTTCGACCGCTGGTCTGAGGCGACCATGCGCCGGCTGGCCGCGCGCGTGGAGGACGGACGCGTTCCGCGGGATCTGGCGGTGAAGGCGGAAGATTCCGTGCTTGGCGGACCGTCGGGCAACCGCATGCGGCGGTTCGCCGTCGCCGACTCGGCGAATATCGGATATCAGGGCATGAAGGTTTACCTGCTGCGCGTTTCGACGCTGATCGCGCGCGGCGGCGGCAACTTCGAACTCGGCTGGAAATCCGCGCGCGGGTCGACGGACGCCCGGCGCGTGGATGACAGCACGCCGCTATTCGTGGAGATGGCCACGCCCGGCACGTCTTTCGAAGGCCAGTGGCAGGAGCGCGCCGCGGGCGATCGGGAAGCATTGTTCGAAGCCGCGAACAAGTACGCCGCCGAGCAGATCGCGCGTCACAAAAAATACGCCGCGCTGACAGGACTTGCTCAGATGGGGGCGTTCCTCGAAGCGCTCGAAGGGCGTCTCGCGGAGGTTCGAAAGTCGGCGAACGGATGCCTGCTGTCGGTCGGATGGGGCGGAGGGATGCTGGGGAAACTGGGCTATCTGAACACCGAAGACGAGGCGTATCGAGCGATTCTGCGGCAGACTCCGTATTACAGCCGGGTGATTCAGAGCGGGCTCCCGTTGCCGAAAACGCGCCGGGTGATTTTTCAGGAGGGGCGGCCGGCTTCGCTTCCCGGCTGGGTGCAGATGGAAGTCGGGTAGGGTGCTGAAAGGGCCAGTGTGCTATCGCTCCCTGGTCGGTCGGACATAGAGGTAGATGCTGAAAAGGGCTGTTGTACTATCGCTCCCTAGCGGTCGCGGCTCGGTAAATGCCTAAACGCCTTCGACGCCGATGAGGTTTCCGCGCGCGGCCCTCTGGCGAAGCTCCTTCCAGGGGCGATATTCGGGATCGTCGAGAAAAGCGCGCAGCGCGTTCCATGCTGGCGAAACGGAACAGAACCAGGCGGCTGGGACGCCAATCGCCTTCGAACACTTCGATGGCTCCGCCGCGCGCGAGGGTTTCGCCACCGTGCTTGCGCACGAGAGGCGGGATCGCGGCCTTATATTCCTCGTAGGCAACGGGATCGTGGACGTCCACATCCGCGATCAGATAAGCGGCCATGGGCAAGCTCCTTCCGCGCCGGATACTCAGTCCGGCGGCTAAAGTTCCTTACGACGGGACCCGAATAGTACTTAACACCTTACGTAACAGCGTACTTAAGAGCACTCCGTTAGAGCCGATGAATGAATTCATGCCTCAGAACCGTTCCCTACACGCAGCGGTGAAAATGTTCCCGGCGGGTTTCTTCTTTCCGGTTAGGCGCGTGGTACCATCGAAGGAGTGGCCCGCGTTTCCTGATTCGAGGTGCGGAGCTCGCGAAAACTATAGAGAAGAGAGGGCGTTAGCTCTCCACAGTGGCGTTCATGGACAGGCGTAAATAAGCAAACTATGTACAATGCCTTTTTTGGTTTTTCGGAGGCGCCGTTCAACCTGAGTCCGGATCCATCCTTCTTCTACCGCAGCGAGCAGCATGAAGAAGCGCTGGCGAATCTGGTGTACGGGGTGCAGGCGCGCAAAGGGTTCATCGTGCTGACGGGCGAGGTGGGCACGGGCAAGACGACCATGCTCGAATGCCTGCGCGATTACCTGGAGACGCAATACATCGAGTTCGCTTTCATTTTCAATTCGCGGATCAACACCGAGCAGTTTTTCGAAATGATCGCCTACGATCTGGATCTTCCGTGCGCGCGCACGTCGAAGACGGAAGTGTTGTTCGCGCTGAATCAACTGCTGGTGGAGCAGGCCCAGGAAGGGCGCACGGTGGTGCTGATCGTGGACGAGGCGCACAACCTGGAATGGGAAGTTCTCGAAGAGATCCGGCTGCTGGGGAACCTGGAGAATCGGGGCGGGAAACTGCTGCAGATTATTTTGGCCGGGCAGCCGGAATTCGATCGGAAGCTGGACGCGCCGAATCTGCGCCAACTGAAGCAGAGGGTGGTGCTGCGGTGCGCGCTTGAACCGTTTACGCCGCGCGACGCGGCCGAATACATTCAGGCGCGGCTCGCCAAGGCGGGCATGCCGAACCAGACGGTTTTCTCCGAGGAACTGATCGCGGACATTCACCTGCGGTCGCGCGGGATTCCCCGATTGATCAACGCGATTGGCGATAATCTTCTGCTGACGGCTTTCGCGAGCGAGAAGAAAGTTTGCACGCGGGAGATGCTCGACGAAGTGTGTTCCGATATGCGGCTGGAGTGGCCGGGAAGCCGGCGGCTGCAGAGGGTTGCGAACGAATCGTTCGACCGAAGCGCGTATTGAGAGACACGTTTCCCACGCATCGGCGTGGGCGATTGCGGCCGGTCGGGCGTTTGTTGTGCCGAGCGCGGTGATCCGGTCTATTTAAATTCGCTCCCTCGCGGTCGCGGCTCTGACGGCCCGACCCATTGCTGTCGCGGCACTGCCTGTCGCTCCCTCGCGGTCGCGGCTCTGTTTCGACTCTGACGTTGTTTCTGCGGAAGCGCGCTTCCTCCGGTTGGTAATCCGCACGGTGGGCGGACTGCCGTTTTGTTACGCGACAGGCGCAGCCGTTTGTTTTCCCGCAACGGCGTGGGTTCACTTTAACGCTCGTGACTGTCGGTACACTGTAACGCTCGGTACGTCTCGGCTCATCGCTCCAGAAGCACGGTGGCGACTGATGTGCGCTGAACGCGATGGAGGCTAGCACTCGCTCGCGTCTCGCGGCCGGCTTCCGATGGCAGAACCCGACTCTTGCCTAGAAGCTACACGCGAGTTGGAGGAATGTGATGCCGGGCTTAACGCGATGTGCTTGTGGAACTGGGGAGTTCCGGCCGCATGGGGCGCGTTACCGCACAAGTTTGGGGTCGTCCATCTGGACGGCCGACATCCGTTATTCTTGTTTGATATGAAAATCGATCCGTTGCGGCGCACATTTTTGACCGCGGTATCCGGGCTGATCGCAACTTGCATGGCCTTCGGGCAAGCGCGGCAGCCGGCGATGCAGGACGGATTCGTCGACATCCCGGGAGCGAAGATCCATTACAAGGACTCCGGCGGCGGGGGCGTGCCGGTGATTTTTTTGCACGCATTCACGGGAAGCGCGGATGTGTGGGAGCATCAGATCCCGGCGTTTACGCGCGCGGGCTACCGCTTCATTGCCTATGAGCGGCGCGGGTTCGGCCTCACCGTCGCCGATGCGAACGGCCCTGCTTCGACAGGCCCGGACGATCTTCTCGCCTTGATCGATCACTTGAAGATCGATCGATTCCACCTGGTCGGCACGGCGGGCGGCGGCTTCGTCGCGCTGGATTTCGTAATTTCGTATCCGCAGCGCGTGCGCAGCTTTACTTTGCTGTGCTCGCAGGGAGGCATGGTGGACGACGATTACCGGGCGATCCTGAAGCGGCTGGCTCCCGATGGCTTCGCCAATATGCCGGAAACGTTTCGCGAGCTTTCGCCGTCGTATCGTGTGGCCGATCCGGAAGGCGCGGAGCGCTGGGCGGCATTCCAGGAAAAAAATCGCGCGCCGGAAGCCGCGCGCGGTCCGGCGCAGCCGACCAAGAACAAAGTCACGCTGGCGATGCTGGAAACCATCAAGACACCGACGCTCCTGATCGCGGGCGATGCGGATTTGTATGCTCCACCGGCGCTGATGCGAAAAATGGCCGATCGGATCAAGGGCTCGCGCTTTGTGGTGATTCCGGAGGCGGGACACTCCGTGTGGTGGGAAACGCCGGACCAGTTTAATCGCACGGTGCTGGCATTTATCGCGAAGCGCTAGCCCGGATACCGGTGGAGTGCACCTGCTTTTACGAGCATTGCAACGCTCCCTTGCCGTCGTGGTTCGGTCGGATTACCGCTCCCTTTGGTCGCGGATCGGCAGGGAGGTTCGCCATCGCTCTCTCGCGGTCGCGGATCGGTCGGATGACCGCTCCCTTTGGTCGCGGCTCGGGTCGGGAAGGGGGATTAGGGTATCGCTCCCTCGCGGTCGCGGATCGGTCGGATGACCGCTCCCTTTGGTCGCGGCTCGGGTCGGGACTGATCACGCTCCGGCGTCTTTAACGCGCGGTGCAGGCGGACGGCATCCACTTCGATCCGTCGGCTTCCTTCTTGAAGTGGGTGCTGGTGAGGAAGGGCTGCACGAGATACATGGGATCCTCGACGATGGTGGTAATGATCAGCCACGAATCGCCGTTTGGTTCGTTGGTACGGGTGTAGTATTCGGTGAGCACGGTGTTCTCGCTATAGGGAACGCCGTTCTTGCGGAGATAGCCGGCCTTGAGGTGGGTGGTGACGACCTTCATGGAACCTCCGCGCGAGGTAGGGTCGATGGTCGAGCCGGGCCCGCTGGTCTGCGCAGCAGCAGGGGCCGCTGCACCCTGGGGCAGGGGCGGGGCTTCCCAGGTAGCGACCGAATAGCCCTGAATGGTCCCGGGTCCGGTCGGGTACTGAGGCGGCCCGAAGTGGAAGAGACGAGTCTGCTTGCCGGAGTCGGTCTCGATTTTCAGCGTGCGATCGTCCTGCCATTCAATGTGCAGGCGTCCGGGCACGCGCATGATGGCGGGTGCGCCGTAGGACTTGCACTGCTCGCCCGCGGCTTCATCCTTGGCGGGGTCCCAGGCCTCGCCGACTTTGCGGCCTTCGGGATTCAACGGGACGCTTGCGAAATCGCCCTTCTTCGGGGTGAGCATGCGGAAGCGCCAGTCCTCGGTGACGATGGAGACCCAGTAGCCGGTGAGGTCCTCGGGGGCGGCGGGTTTGCCGATCAGTTCGGGCCCACGGCCGCGGCCTTGCGCCTGCGCGGGGCTCGGAAGGACGAGCGGCAGAGCACATGCAGCCACCGCGAGGAGGAATCCTGAATACGCTGGAACAGATCTCGACATAGAAATTTGAAGAATCCTTCTGACCGGCCAACCGGCGCCATCCCGGTCGACCACCCTAAATTCTAGCGCGGGAACGCAGGGATGCCGCGCGGGCGCAAACCGGAGCCTCTCCCAACGTAGGCGATCAGGACGCTTCGAGGCTTGCACAAAGCGCACGGTCTTGACCAGAAACGTGACCTGGAGGTATGGGTCGGCGTGCTCTCGGGGAGGCCCAAGGCGCTGTTCGTCGGCTCACTTTGCGCGTGCTAGCGCCAAGCTTACGCATGGGGCTCATCGCATGAGGCTCAGCCCTGGAAAAGAGTCCCGGCGGGCGGGGCCGGTTTGGGTCCCCTGATGCATCCGGTTCTGATAGACAATAGACAAATCGGATTACCCAAGCGAGGAGAGCCCATGAAGAGTAGACGCTCGCGCGAAGACGAATACACAGAGGCCCAGGACGGCGCGCCCATCACGAGACGGGAGATGATCGCAGGGGTCGCGCTGGGAGGAGCCACGCTCGCGGGCGCGGCCTTCGTACCGGTGACGGCGATTCAGGCGGCTCCGCAGGCGGCGGCGAAGCCCGCGGCGGCGGCATTCCTTCCCGAACAAAGGCGCATCCTGGAAGCTTTTATCGATCGCATTATTCCCACCGACGAAACGGGTCCGGGAGCGGTGGAGAGCGGCGCGGCCGAATATATCGATCGATCTTTCGTGGAGTTTCTCGCGGGTGAAAAAGAATCGTTCACGGCGGGGCTGACGGCGGTGGATGCTTTCGCGAAAAAGTCGCAGGGCCGGAGCTTCGCCGAACTATCGGCAGGCGAGCGCGACGCGGTCCTCACGGCGATCGACAGCGGGCAGGCCGACGAACTGCGTCCGTTTTTCAATCGGGCCCGGCGGCTGACGCTCGAAGGCATGTTCTGCGATCCGTACTGGGGCGGCAACAAGAACTTCGCGGGATGGGATCTGATCCGCTATCCGGGAGTGCGGCTCAACGTGACGGCCGACGATCAGAAAATGAGCAAACCCGCGGCGCCCAATCACAAATCGGCGTACGCCAGCGGCGGAGGAGAAAATCATGGCCACTAATCTGAAGCCGGTGGATGTGGCGGTGATCGGGCTGGGCGCGGCGGGAGGCGTAGCGGTGTTGCCGCTGGCGCGAGCGGGTTTGAAAATCGCCGCGCTCGAAGCGGGGAGCTGGATGAAGCCGGGCGATTTCCGGGCGGATGAAGTGCACAACAATATCCGCCGCATGGTGACCACCGGCCGCAAGGGCTGGAACGAGATTCCGACGTTCCGCACGGGTCCGGATCAGAAGGCGCGGCGTTTTACGATCCCTCCAATGATGAATGCCGTGGGCGGGACCAGCATTCACTGGGACGGCAATAGCTGGCGTTTTCATCCGTGGGATTTCAAAGTCCGCTCCGAGACGATCCGGCGTTATGGCGCGAGCGCGATTCCCCAAGGCTCCACGGTGGAGGATTGGCCGGTGAGCTATGACGATCTTGAGCCGTTCTACGAAAAGATCGAATACGAAGTGGGTGTTTCGGGGAAGGCCGGGAATCTGGCGGGCAAGTTAGATCCGGACGGCAATATTTTCGAAGGGCCGCGGCAGCGCGAATATCCAATGCCGCCGCTGCGCGGAAGCGAATTCATCGACATGCTGATTACGGGCGCGCGCAAGGCGGGGATGCATCCGCATCGCGGACCGGCGGCGATCAATTCGCGTCCGTACGGGGGGCGTTCGGCGTGCGTGTATCACGGGTTCTGCGACACGGGAGGGTGCCACGCGAGCGCGAAGAACTCCACCATGGTGACGACGATTCCGGCGGCCATGAAGACGAAAAATCTGACGATTTTCGAGAGGGCCCAGGCGACGCGCATCATTTCAGACAACAACGGCAAGGTGACGGGCGTCCAATACCTGCGCGACGGCCAGGAATATTTTCAGCCGGCCAAGGCGGTGCTGCTGGGATCCTACACCTACGAAAACGTGCGCCTGCTGCTGCTCTCAAAATCGAAAGCGTTTCCGAACGGGTTAGCGAATAATCACGGGCAGGTGGGGAAGCATTACATCGGACACTGGGCGTCGCGCGAAACGGCGGCGCTGTTTCCGAACGATTTGAACATCTGGTACGGAGCGCTGGCGCAGAACGTGGTGGTGAACGACTGGGCCGACGATAATTTCGACCACACCGGGCTCGGGTTCATTGGTGGCGCGAGCCTGACGGTGAATCACGAAGTGCATCCGATCGCCTCGGCGACCGCGCCGACCTTCGGAAAAGCGCCGCAGTGGGGCTCGAAATTCAAAACGTACCTGAAAGAGAATGCGGGTCGATGGGTGGGATGCTACGCGCAGTGCAATTCGCTGCCATACGAAAACACGTATCTCGACCTGGACCCCGAGGTGAAGGATCCGCTGGGCGATCCGGTGTGCCGCATCACGAGCGGCAAGAAGGTGAATGAGCCGCGGGCGAGTCTGCACGCTTCGACCAAAGCCGCCGAATGGCTGCGCGCGGCAGGGGCGATCGACGTGGCGGTGAACGCGGGTCCGGCGGAGGGTCCGAACCTGAGCGTGCACGGAGTGGGCGGAACGCGCATGGGCAAGGACCCGGCGGCCAGCGTGGTGGATGCGTGGGGCTTTTGCCACGAAGCTCCGAATCTGGGGATCGTCAGCGGATCGGTGATGTGCACGCACGGCGCGCGGAATCCGACTGAAACAATTCAAGCGCTCGCGTGGAGAACGGCGGATCATCTGGCGACGAACTGGAAGTCGATTGCGGGTTAGCAGGGATCAGATTCGATGAGGTCAGAGTTCGGTTAAGCCGACCGGAAGCCGGACCGAGGGTCCGGCGCAGACGGAGCGTCTGCCCCACAACGAGCAAGACCGAGATCCGGCGTAGACGGAGCGTCCGCCCGCCGGGAGCTTCACTGATTGAGCAGCTTGATGGTCTTCACGTCGGGCGGGGCGGGGATCGTCTCGAGATACGCGCGAATGTCGGCGATCTCGCCGTCGGTGACCACTTTCGCCGTTACCGGCGGCATCACGCCCGAAGGCTTACGAACATAGGCGATCATGGCGGCGAGCGGCAGAGGCTTCGGCGCGAGCCTCGCTCCCGCGTTGCCGCCCTGTCCCTGATACCCGTGACATTGGTAGCAGGCGTAGGCGGTGAAGAGGCGCTTTCCGTTTTCGGCATTGCCGGTTTTCGTTTCGGGCTGCGCGCGCGGGACCGGCTGCTGAGCGAAGCAGGCACCGGCAAACAAGAGCAGGGCCGCGATGCGCAAAGCGCCGGGCAGAAATATAGGGGTCATGGGTGGTTTTTGGCCTGCTTCGTATTTTATTCTTCTGGCCCATTTTAGCCGGAATTCGTTACCATTGGCGGCAGGGCGTTGCTTTCAAAATATGAACACGGTCCGCGAACGCATCGACGTGCAAAGTCACGTGCTCTCTCCGGAGTTTCTCGCGTTTCTCGAAAAGCGCGCCGAGCCGCCGCATGTGGTCACGCAGAACGGGGTGCGGACTCTGATCGTCAACGGCTGGCGCAGGCCGGTGCTGCCGAAAATTCTGGACATCCGTTTAAAGCTCGAGGATATGGATCGGGCGGGGATCACGATGGCCGCGCTGAGTATGAGCGATCCGGGTCCGGAGCTGTTCGGGACGGATGCGGCGGCCATCGCGCGCATGAATAACGATCATCTTTCGAGCCTTGCGCAGGAACACCCAAATCGCTTTTTCGGACTGGCCGCGCTGCCCTACGGATCCGAGAAAGAAATGCTGGGCGAAATGGAGCGGGCGCTCGCGCTGCCGGGAATAAAGGGCATCCTGCTGTTCTCGAATCTCAACGGCCGTTTTCCCGATGCGCAGCCCATGCGATCGCTTTTCAGTGAAGCGGAGAGGCGCGGCACACCGGTGGTTCTGCATCCGGCGCGTCCGGTGACGCTCGAAGTGCTGCCGGACTTCGATATGGTGGCATCGCTCGGAATGATGTTCGATACGACGATCGCTCTGACGCGGCTGATTCTGACGGGCGTTCTCGAGGAGCATCCGGATCTGAAGCTGGTGTGCCCGCATGTGGGCGGCGTGCTTCCGTATCTGATCGGCAGGCTGGATTATCAGGTGCTCGCGCTCAAGCGGGGCGGCGACAGGATCAAGCGGGCTCCGCACGAATCGTTGCGGAGGGTATGGTTCGATACGGTGACGGGCATCGGGCTGGGGATTCAGTTCGCGAAGGATTTTGCGGGCGTGGATAAGTTGATGTGGGCGAGCGATCATCCGTGGATCGATCCGCAGTACAACATCGACGCGCTCGATAGCGTGGCGCTTTCGGAAGCTGAGCGGCAGCGTATTTATTCGGGAACGGCACGGGAGTTGTTCGGGTTGCGGGAAATGAAATCATGAGGCGGGTGTGTATTTTCTGCGGATCGAATCCGGGCGTCCGCGCGGCGTATGCGGAAGCGGCGGTGGCGCTGGCACACGCGCTCGTGGAGCTCGGCATCGGGCTCGTCTACGGAGGCGGGAACGTCGGGTTGATGGGCGTTGTAGCGGATGCGGCGATGGCCGCGGGCGGCGAGGTGATTGGCGTGATTCCACGGGCGCTGTTCGCGAAGGAGGTGGGACACGCGGGCCTTACCGACCTGCGCGTGGTCGGCTCCATGCATGAGCGCAAGGCGCTGATGGCGGAGCTGGCGGACGGATTCATCGCGATGCCGGGCGGGTGGGGGACCTTCGACGAATTCTGCGAGATTCTCACGTGGGCGCAACTGGGGCTGCATCAGAAGCCGTGCGGCATTCTGAATACGGAGCATTATTACGACGGGCTGCTTGCGATGTTCGATCATTCGGTGGCCGAAGGGTTTCTGAAACCGGAGTACAGGGGGCTGGTGATCACCGCGAATGAGCCCGCGGCGTTGATCGCGAAGATGCGCGAGTATCGCGCGCCGGCGATGGACCAGTGGATTCAGGAGTCCGATACGTAAAAAAGCGATTGGGGGATAGGTCCCGCACGCAGGATCGAACCGGGTCAGGCGAAATCGCCGTCACGCGGGGTGAGGGGACTCGCGAGGGCGAACTTCGCGATGTCGTCCTTGCGCATGAAGACGGTACCCGGATGGCTTTGCGCGTAGACGATGAATTCCTCCATCACCTTGGCGCGCGCAGGGCGTCCGTTGACGCGATCGTGGCAGGTGATGGTCATCATCCGGCGCTTGCGGGAGCTTTCGGCGTAGAGCGCGTCGAACTCCATTTTCAGATCGTTGGCGAATTCCGAGCACACGTGCCAACGATTCTCGTAGCTTTGATAATCATTCGATTGGAACGCGTAGGGAACCACGACAAATGGTTTTTTGCGAACCGGCACGATGAAGGGTTCGTCGCGGCTCAGGTCATCGGTGTGATAGAGGAAACCGAGGTCCTGGAGAATGCCGAAGGTGTTCGCGGTCGCGTGCATGCCGGGCGCGTTAAACCCGATGGGACGAACACCGGTGGCCGTCTCGACGATCTTGAAAGCCTTTTCGTGATACGCCTTTTCTTCCGAGAGCGAGAGTGTATAAAACGGCCCCCACGTCTGGCCGTGCGCGGCGGCCTCATGCCCGCGCTGGACGATCTCCTTGGCGAGCGCCGGATGCTTTTCGACGGACTGCCCGACCATATGCGCGGTGACCTTGATCCTGCGGCGATCGTACATATCGAGCAGGCGCGGAATGCCTTCCTTGATCCCGTACTCGTACCATTTTTCGCCGGGCAGATCGGGATAGTTGACGTCGAGAGCGCCCCAGGGGCTGGGTGCGCCGCGATCGGGCTGGGCACCGGCTTCCATCTGGAGAGAGATGGCGACGACCATACGCGCTCCATCGGGCCAGAAGGCTTTCGCGGGAGGCGCGGCGTCACTCGGCTTCCGCGCGGTCTGCCCTTGGGCGCTCATCGCGAGTCCAAATGCGCTCGTTCCCTGAATAAAACGGCGTCGGTCCACAAGCCCTCCTGATTTTGCCAATGTGTTTGCGCGCTTGGCTTTCCCAAGATAATGCGCGGGTGGGGGGCTGTCAACCTGCGCGGGGCGCGGACGCCCGGGGTACGCGGGAGCGCTATACTCTTTCGAGGAGTTCCAGAAATTCCGGGAGGTCTACCATGAAAGTAAGGGTTCTTGCCGAGACGCTTACATTAGCGGCTGTCGCGGGCGGCGCGTTCTATTGGGGTGCGGAGCCGGTGGCGCAGCACCTGTCTAAAATTGCGGCGTCGAGAGCATCGGCGGTTCACTCGGCCGTGCTTTCCGAGAGCGCCGCGAAAGAGTTGTTGAATCACACGCAGCAGCATCGCGAATGGGTCAGTCTGCAGGTGGGAGCGGCGGGCGTGCGGGTGTTTGTGGCCTATCCGTGGCGCTCCGACCTCGCGCCGTCCGTGGTGGTGACCACCAAAGGGCAGAGCGCCAGCGTGTGGAGCAGAGGGCAGGCGCTGGAGCTTGCGCTCGAAGGCTACATCGCGGTGGTGCCGGACGTGCTTTCCGGAATGGCTCCGAACGGCGGCGATTCGGATTCCTTCGCGAGCCCGGAGGCGATCGCGGCGGCGCTCGGGCGGATGGACCCGGCTGAAATCGAAAAACGGGTGAATGCGGCGCGCGAATACGCGAGCGCGTTACCGGCCGCGAACGGCCAGACGGCGAGCGTGGAGTTAAATCCCGTCGATGGGAGCGTGCATGCTGTGGTCGACGCGCCGGTGGCGGGCATCCGCTCGGGATCGTTCGCTCTGGATGGGAAGGGCTGGCCGAAGGCCATGACGTTCCTCGCCGTGCAGACCAACAATCACCCGATCGCGGGCGCGAATCCCAACATGCCCGAGGATCATTCGATGCATATGGGCATGGACATGTCGCATATGAATATGGCGGGGATGGCGTTTGCGCAGGCTCCCGATCAAGGCAAGAAAGGCAACGGAGGGCCGCGCGGGTATCCGGTCGGCAAGCTCCCGGAGCTGCCCGCGGGGACATTTAATGCCCACACGGTGCTCTTGAATTCCAAGCTGAAAAAGGAATTCGTGGACATCCCGATGAACGGGGTGAAGCTGCACACGTGGGTGGAATATCCGGAGGGCGACGGCAAGGCACCGATCGTGCTGGTGATGCAGCACGGGCCGGGCATGGACGATTGGCAGAGGGCGCTGGCGGATCAGCTTGCGTTGCAGGGCTTCATCGCGATCGCGCCGGACCTGCACTCGGGGTTGGGTCCGAACGGCGGAAACTACGAGTCCTTCTCAGGCACGGATGAAGTGATGCGCTCGACGGCGCGGGTCAGTCCCGACGAGCAGCAGGCGCGCTACCGGGCGGCGCTCGAATGGGGCAAGAAGCTGCCGCGGTGGAGTGGGAAATTCGCGAGCGTCGGCTTCTGCATGGGCGGCGGCAACAGCTTCCGGTTCGGCACGGAGCAGCCCGATATCAGCGCGGTGGTCTCCTTCTACGGGGCGACGCCGAAGACCGAGGCGCTTCGGAATCTGAAGGCGCCGGTGCTCGCGTTCTATGGAGAAGAGGACGCGCGCGTGACGGCGGCGGCCGAACCGACGGCGGCGGAGATGAAGGAGCTCGGGAAACCTTTCGAGTACCACATTTATCCGCACGCGACGCACGGGTTCCTGGAGTTCCAGGATCTGGCCGGAAATCCGGCGGCGACTTCGGATTCGTGGGCGCGCACTATTGCGTTCCTGAAAAGCCACACGATGTAGTTCGGCGGGCGGAGGGGAGCGTTTCTTACGCCCGCTCCGCTCTTTCATACGCCGCTATTATTTCGCTTTTTGCTGGGACGCCCAAAGGGTCCACGCGCGTTCGAAGCCGTCCTGAGCGGCGACCGCTTCGGCCTCCTGCGGGTTCAGATACGTGACGTCTTTGCCACCGATGGCCATGGCCTGCAGTTGAGTTTTCGCGTTGACGGTCATGTAATACGCGCGCCCCACCACGACGTGGAGGGACTCGGCGACCACCACGGCTCCATGCCCGCGCATCAGAGCCGTGGGCTTATCGCCCAGCGTTTGCGCGAGATCATGACCCGAGGCGTTATCGCGAATCAGCAAATCCTTCAATCCGAACTTGCGGATTTCGAAGATGGGAATTTCCTGCGGAAGGAAGCCCGCCATGTGAATCATGGGCCGCAGAGGAACGTTGGTGACGGTGAACGGAATGATGTCGGGCGCGTGAAAGTGAATCACGGCCATTACGTCGGGACGCGCCTTGTAGATCTCGCCGTGGATGAAGCGCTCGGAATATCCCACCGCGCCGGTGTCGCGCACAGGCTTGGTATCGAGATCGTATTCGAGAATATCGCCGGCGGTGATGACGCTGGCGGGCAGATGCTGGGCGAGCAGAAAGTGATTGGGGTTGCGCTCATCGCGAACGCTGACGTGGCCGTAGGCGTCGACCACCCCCTGTGCCGAGAGGATGTGATTGGCAAGCACGAGTTCGGCGATTTGGGCCGGATTCGGCAGGCCAACCGCGGGAGGGTTCCGCAAGTTCGCGTTGCTCGCGAGCGAGCCGGCCGCGGGCGGACTTTGGAGCGTCTGCGCGAAGGAAACCGGTACGGCGAAGGGCAACAGCAGCGCGCCGGCTGTCGCTGTCTTTCTTAACAAACTTGTGTGCCGTCTTAAGAAGCCGGTCTGCCGCGAGAAACGAGCCTGCATAGAAATCTCTCCTGGAGGAAAACGGTGTGACGCTTTAGGAGCGATCGCGCGCCGCGCGCGTCCCAACGGTTCATTCTGCTATGCGCGCGCCCCGCGGGTCAACCTTAGCGTAGCGTGGAAGGATACTTAGGATGTCCGGATCGAATCGGCTGGATCAAACCAGTCGCATCAAACGAAGAGGTCCGCGTCGGGCGAGCCCGGGTTAAAGTTTGCCCCGCAGAAATTCAAAAACGAAATAGCCGATCACGGCGGCGATGATGGCGATCAAGAAATTGGCAGGCGTGAGAATGTCCGCGAGCGCCCAGGCCAGCCCCTTTTCGGTCGCTGCGCCCGAACGCTCGTACTCGCCCATCAAAAGATTTGCATAAAACAGGAAGACGATGAAGGCGACCTCAATAATGGCTCGTCCAATAACGTTCTTCATGGCGGAAGTGTAGCAACTTTCGATCGATGTTAGCTCGAGCGGTGAACCGGCCGGCACTATTACAGGCGCTTTGCATTCAAAAACGCTTTACATACGATCGCGATTCAGAGTAAGATCGGGCGATGAGACGCGCTTGGGCAGCCGTGGCGCTCGCCTGGATCAACTTCACGTTGCTCTTTGCGGCGATCAGTCCGTCCCTGAGCGCGGGTTCCGCTTCCACTCTTCCAATTTGCTGCCGGCGCGATGGCAAACACGCCTGCGCTCTCACGATGTCCTCCGGCGGATTGGGTCCCGCGTTCGAAGCTGCGCGATGCCCGATGTATCCGGGGTCGCATGCGGTTCCTCCGCAGGCGAAATCCAGCGGATGGATGCCGGGTGCAGCCGGACAGGTGTTGAGCGCGAGCGGTTCCAGCGCGCGAACTCACGCAGAAGTCCGCCCGCGCACGCTCCCAAGCCGCGCGGATCACAAGCGCGGACCACCTTCACTCGCCTAGTTTCTTTCCTTCAGCCGTCCGACGGGGCTCTTGGGTCGCGCCGTTCGACGGCGATTCATTTCATTTCGCGGGTAATTGTTGTGCGGACGACCACGTTGTCGCTCGAACAGTCCATGTGGTGATAGAGGAGACAGGCATGAAAAAAATGTGTTTTTGCGTGGTGTTGGCAGCGCCGTTGGTAGGTGCGCAAAATATCGATTCACAGAACGCGCATGCAACGTACGTGCAGGCCGCGACGGCCGCGAAGAAAAGTTTCACGTTACGCGGCGTGGTGGAAGGGGTGGACGCCAAAGCCGGGCGAGTCACGGTGAATCACGAGAAGGTGGAAGGCTGGATGGCGGCGATGACCATGGCGTATGCCGTGGATAAGCCCGAACAGCTCGAAAAGTTGGAGCCCGGGGATCGCATCGAAGCGACGGTGTATCAGGACGAGTACAAGCTGTACGACATAAAGGTTGTTAGCAAGAAATGACGGCATCTCCTCCGATTCGGCCGAGAGCCGGCGTTTTCGCGAATGGATTTTTCAGAAGCTTGCTTCTCGCAGGCCGGCTTGTCCCAAGCTTGCTGTTCGCAAGCCTTGTTGGGGTGACGTTGCTTGCGCCGGCGATTCTGGCGGCCGGGACGGGCACGGTACGCGGCATCGTTCACGATCCGCAGCATCGGCCTCTACGCGGGGCGCAGGTAGTCCTTCGTTCTCAGGGCGCGTCGGCAGGCACAACGATCGAGTCCGACGAAAACGGAGAATTCCAGATCAAAGACGTTGCCGAGGGGACCTATGCGGTGCGGGTTTCGGCTAGCGGATTTCAGCCGCTCGAGCAATCGGTTTCCGTGATCGCCGATAAGGCCCCGGTGTTGCACTTTCAACTAGAGCTGGCGACGGTTACTTCGAGCGTCGAGGTCTCGGGAGCTGCGAACCGGTTGAACGCGCAGACCTCGACGGTGCAGACGGGCGTGAGTCCCCAGGAAATCGCGCAGACCGCGGGCGCGGATCAGACCAACAGCCTGGCGATGATCACAGATTTCACGCCGGGCGCGACGATGGTGCACGATATGCTCCACATGCGGGGCGGGCATCAGGTGAATTGGTACGTGGACGGCATACCGGTGGTGAATACCAACATCGCCGCGAACGTAGCTCCGGTGCTCAATCCGAAAAATGTGCAGGAGCTCGAGATCGAGCGCGGCGGATTTTCGAGCGAGTATGGCGATCGGACGTATGGATTCTTCAACGTCGTCACGCCCTCGGGTTTCGAAAGCAACAACGAAGGCGGGTTCACGGCGTCCGCCGGAAATTTCTATTCCACCGACGATCAGATCAACGTGGCGAGCCATACCCAGCGCTTCGCCTATTACGCAAGCGTGGACGGCAGCCGATCGGAGCTGGGCCTGCTTCCGCCGGTATCGCAGGTCCTGCACGATCAGACGAGCGGGATAGGCGGATTTGTCTCTCTGCTTTTTAATCCCAGCGCCAAGGATCAAGTCCGTTGGATCGCGTCCGTGCGCGAAGATCATTATCAGATTCCGAATGTGCAGAACGATCAGATGGCGGGCATCCGCGATCTGGACCTGGAACGGGACGATCTTGTCGGGTTTCACTGGAGCCACAGTTTTTCCGACGAGTTCACCTTCACGCTCTCACCCTATTACCACTACAACAGCGCCCATTACCTGGGCGGCCCGGAGGACAATCCGTTCATCCTCAATGACAACGCCCGGTCCAACTATTTCGGCGGACGCGCGGTTTTACAGGCGCAAAAAAAGAAGCATCTCGCGCACATCGGCCTGGACGCGTGGGGCCAGCACGATGACACGTTTTTCGGGCTGACGGCGAATCCCGGAGGGAGCGTCCTGAGCCAGAGCGAAACGCACTGGGCGAGCTCGAACGCGGTGTTTCTGGAAGACCGTTATAAGCTGACCTCCTGGGTCACGCTCGACCTGGGAATTCGCTTCACGCATTACGCGGGGCTGGTCAGTGAAAACGCCGCGGATCCGCGGCTGGGCGCGGCGATCCGCATTCCGCGTCTCAACTGGACGCTGCACGGCTATTATGCGTATTACTATCAGCCTCCGCCGCTCGATAGCCTGGCGGGTCCCGCGCTCGATTTCGCAGTGACGCAGGGGTTCGGTTTTATCCCGCTGCGCGGCGAACGCGATATTCAGCACGATGTCGGGTTGAACATTCCGGTGGGCGCGTGGTCGGTCGACGTGGATAGTTTCCACACGAGCGCGCGCAATTTTCTGGATCACGATGTGATCGGCAATTCCGGCATCTTCGTTCCCCTCACGGATCTGGGCGCAATTATCAGCGGCACGGAAGTGAGTTTGCGCTCGCCCCGTCTGTTTCACGTCGCGCAGTGGCGGGCGGCGTATTCGAATCAGATCGGGCAGGGGATCGGACCGATTACGGGAGGGCTGCTGGAGTACGCTCCCACCGGCAATTTTCTGCTGGATCACGACCAGCGCAATACGCTCACGTCGGTTCTTTCGCTGACGCTGCCCGGTCATATGTGGGCGACGCCCGCCTATCAATTCGGATCGGGGTTCCTCAACGGGAATGGCCCATCGCATCTGCCGCCTCATTCGAGCTTCGATCTATCGATTGGAAAGACGTTCCGCGAGAAGCTTACGGTGTCCCTAAACGCCGTCAACATTGCGAATACCCGATACTTGCTCGACACGAGCAATACGTTTGGAGGGACCCACTACGTGAATCCCCGGCAGATTTACGGGGAGATCAAATACCGGTTCCATTTTTGACCGTAGACCAACTTCCATAGATCCCGACTTTTGTTTCAATGGTTTCAGCGGGTTCAGAAATATTGTGACCGGCGCCGGTTTGGAGCGTCTAACAAGTAGTGCCGCCCACGAGCGGCAGCAGCGGCTCTCGCCGCTGCCGAGGGGGGCGGGAACCTCCGACCCCGTCCCCCCTTTTCGCTCTGCCGGGGAACTTCTGCTACATTCAAGACGTGCCCTACCCTGAACGATTTCTGATTCCCATGCGTGAAGACTTGACGCGATTCGGCGTCGAGGAAACCCGCACGCCGGCCGATGTAGACCGGGTGCTCGCACCCGGCAGCGGCGCGGTCCTGATGGTAGTGAATTCTGTGTGCGGCTGCGCCGCGGGGAAGGCTCGTCCCGCTATCGGAATGGCGCTGCAGCACTCGGTGCGGCCCGCAAAAGTCGCTACGGTTTTCGCGGGAGGCGACGAAGAGGCGACGGCGCATCTGCGCCAGATTTTGAAGGACTATCCTCCGTCTTCTCCCTCCATGGCTTTATTTCAGGATGGCAAGCCCGTGTTCATGCTGCACCGGCGCGACATCGAACCTCGAGACGCCAACCAGATCGCGCAAATTCTGGTGGAAGCGTTCGAGAAGCACTGCCCGACGAACGTTTGAACGACGGGGGTTTGAACGGCCCGCGCTTGAACGACGGGGGCGAGAGCGGCTGCGGCGGCGTGGCTTTGGATCTGCGCGGCGTCGGCAAAGCGTTTCAGAATCTTACGGTAATCGAGCGCTTTGACCTGAAGGTCCCGGCCGGCGAATTCCTCGCGATCCTGGGTCCTTCCGGCTGCGGCAAATCGACACTGCTGCGGATCATTGCGCGTCTGCTTGAGCCCGATCGCGGGACTGTGACGATCGAACCAGATACAGATCGTTTTCAAACCTCTTTTGTATTTCAGGACGCCCATCTGCTTCCGTGGCGTACGGTGGTGGATAACGCAGTCCTACCACTGGAACTGATGGGCGTGGGGCGCGCGGAACGTCAAGCTAGGGCTCTTACGGCGCTGGGCGAAGTAGGATTGACGGACGCCGCCGACCGTTATCCGGCGCAACTTTCGGGCGGCATGCGCATGCGTGTTTCGCTGGCGCGTGCGCTGGTGTCCGAGCCGAGGCTCCTGCTACTCGACGAGCCGTTTGCGGCGCTCGACGAGATCACGCGTTTTCACCTGGATTTGCGGCTGCGGGAGTTGTGGAAGGAGCGCGGGCTGACGGTGGTCTTTGTGACCCATTCGATTTCCGAGGCCGCGTTTCTGGCGAATCGGGCCGTTGTGCTGGCGCGCCGTGGCGGACGCGTGAAACTGGATCGCGTGGTGGAACTTCCTGAGCGCGGAGAAGATCTGCGGCTTGACCCGCGCTACGGAGCGGAGATGAAGATTCTGCTTTCGGCTATGGAAGAAGAATGAGCGCGATGGAAGAAGAATGAAAATGCGCGTCGGAGGAAGAGGTCCCGGAAGAAGAGGTCCCCGAAAAAGAGGTCAAAGATGCGGCGATTGAGGGCGGCGATTCCCGCGCTGATCCCGTTTGTGGTTGTGACCGCATCGCTGGAGCTGGCGGTCCGCCAGGGGTGGGTGCGATCGTACCTGATTCCCGCGCCGAGCATGGTATTGCGCGCGATGATCGACAGCCGCGGCGAGCTGGCGGCCGCGATCGCCACCACATCGGCCAGCGCGCTTCTGGGGTTTCTGCTGAGCACCGTGGCCGGCATCGCGATCGCCGTATTTCTTTCCTCCTCGCGGGCGATACAACGGGCGTTTTATCCGTACGCGGTATTTTTCCAGACCGTTCCGATTATCGCGATCGCTCCGCTGCTGGTGATCTGGTTCGGCTACGGAATGCGGACGGTGGTGGCGTCGGCGTTTGTGGTTTCGATTTTTCCGGTGATCGCCAACACGCTGACGGGAATTCTTTCCACCGAGCCGGCGCTGCGCGATCTGTTCCGTTTGTACGGCGCGAACACGTGGACGACGCTGGTGAAATTGCGTTTCCCGGCGGCGCTGCCACAGATTCTCACAGGGCTGCGCGTGGCTTCTGGACTCGCGGTGATCGGCGCGATCGTAGGAGAATTCATCGGCGGCCAGGGGCTCGGTTCGGTGGTGGACGTGGCGCGGACCCAGCAGCGCGTGGATAAAGTTTTCGCCGCGGTCCTGCTCGCGTCCGTGCTTGGCCTCGCGTTGTTCGGGATGATCAATCTGGTGAGCTATTGGACGCTGCGCCGCTGGCATGTGTCGGAGCAATAACCGGGCAGATCAGGAGGCGGGCGACAATAGGGAAAATGCATCGGCGACAATTCCTTCCTCTTCTTCCAGCCGCGCTTGCGGCCGCCTGTTCGAAATCACCACAGAAAATTCGCCTCGCGTTGAACTGGAAACCGGAGCCGGAGTTCGGAGGTTTTTACGCCGCACCGTTCTCGAGCCAGGGTGTGGCCGTCGAGATTCTGCCGGGCGGCGCAGGGACACCGACGGTGCAGATGGTGGGCGCGGGATCCGCCGAATTCGGGTTGGTGGAGGCGGACGAACTGGTGATTGCGCGATCGCGGGGCAACGACGTGGTGGCGCTGTTCGCAGTCTTCCAGCAAAATCCGCTGGCGCTGATGGTCCACGCGTCACGGAAGTTCACGGGGATCGGCGACATTTTCAAGAAGGGCGCGACGCTCGCGATCCAAAAGGGGTTGCCGTATGTGCGGTTGCTCGAGAAACAATATTCATTCGCGAACGTGAAGGTAGTCCCATCGCCAGGCGGCGATTTGAGCGCGTTCCTGCGCGATCCTAATTTCGTGCAGCAGGTTTTTGTGACTTCCGAATATCTCACTGCGAAGCGGCAGGGCGCCGACGCCCAGGTATTCCCGATTGCGCTCACCGGCTTCAATCCGTATTCCGGCGTGGTGGCGACGAGCGGGGCTTATCTCAGCAAGAATCCTGAGATTGCGCAAAAAATGGTGGCTGCGATGCGTTCGGGCTGGCGGGCGTATCTTGACAATCCGATGCCTGCCGATGAGCAGATGAATCGCCTGAACCCTTCGATGACGCTCAAGGGATTCGCGGAGACGGCCGAAGCGCAGAAGGCGCTGATCGAGAACGACGACGCGCGCCGCAGCGGCCTGGGCTCCATGAGCCGGGAGCGCTGGCAAACACTAATCAACCAATTGAAAGATCTCGGGGATATTCAGACGGCTCCCGCCGCGGACGAATGTTTCAGGCTCCTCTAGTTTGCGCGAGGCCGTAAACTGGTGCTGATGAAACCATTCGAAGGGAAGACCGCGATCGTCACTGGTGCAAGCCGCGGCATCGGCAAGAGCATTGCACTCCGTTTGGCGCGTGACGGCGCGAACGTTGTTCTAGCGGCGCGCGACGCGGGCGCGCTGGCGGAAGTCACCGGGGAAATTCGAAAGGCGGGCGGCGCATCAGAATTCATCGCGCTGGATTTGCGGACGATGGAATCCGGAAAAACACTCGCCGAGTTCGCCGTGGCGAAGTTTGGCCGGATCGATCTGGTGGTGAATAACGCAGGGGCCACCAAGCTCGGCGATTTTCTGGAGCTCACCGATGCCGAGTGGGCGGACGGATTCGCGTTGAAGTTTTTCGCCGCGGTGCGCGTGACGCGCGCGGCATGGCCGCATCTGATGGCGGTGGGCGGTTCCGTGGTGAATATCTCCGGGGTGGGAGGGCGCACGCCCGGGCCGCTGTTTTCGATCGGCGGATCGGTGAACGCGGCGATGAACTGTTTGACGAAATCCCTGGCCGATACGGGCGTCCGCGACAAGGTCCGGGTGAACGCGATCCTGCCCGGATATGTTCGCACGGAGCGGCTCGAGCGGCGACTGGAAGCCGTGGCGAAACAAACGGGCGTGGAGATGAGTCAGGCGGAGCAGCGGTTCTTAGAGGATTCCAAGATCCTGCAATTCGGCGAGCCAGAGGATATCGCTGGTTTCGTAGCGTTCCTCGCGGGCCCCGAAGGGCGCTTCTTCCACGGCGCGCTGATCGATCTGGACGGTGGAGCGACGAAGAGCGTATAACATCCGGCATTCGTAACATCCGGCATTCGACGCCGTGCGCGATGGCCACTGGCCGCCGGGCCGTTACCCTGCTAAGCTCCTATCAGACGGCCAAATATGTACCGGATCGTCTCAACTGCTTGTCGCATCGCCTTGCAGCTTGCCGCGAGGCTGGTTCCGTGCGAGTTGTGCGCCGAGTGGCGCAGCGAATGGCTCGGCGGGTTGTGGCAATGGACGCTGCAAGCGGCGAACCGTGGGGCTCCCGATGCGCGCTGGGCTCTGCTCCGGCACACGCGCGACGCATTCCGGCTCGCGCTTCGCGAACGATTTCACAGCGAAATAGGCGCCGAAGAGCTGCGCGCGGCGGCCGGCCGCCCCGCAGTGTGTCTCGCCGTGGGCGCACTCATGATCGTTTCCGTGGGAGTCGCAAGCCGCGGGTTTTCCGTGACCCGGCATCTGGCGGCGGGCGTGCCCTATCGCGACGCGCGAAACGTTGTGGTGCTGGCGCAGGGCCCTCCCGTGTTCGGGATTCGTTTTGGCTTTCGTGATGCCGAGACCGCACTGTTTCGCGAAAAAGCAAAAACCCTTGCGAGTGTGGCCGCGTATTCCTGGCACACGGCGTCGCTCGTGTTGGATCGGGAAAGGCGGCTGGTGGAAGCGGCTAACGTAGACCCGACGTTTTTCGAAGTGCTCGGCGTACGCGTGCCGGCCGAGCGCCTGCGAGACGATGAATTTTTCGCGAGTTACGATTTCTGGCGCGATGCGCTGCGAGGAGATCCGAACCGCGTGGGGCGATGGATGGCAGTCAACGGGCGTCCGATGCGCCTGGCCGGTGTGTTGCCACGGGGGTTCACGTTTCTTTCTGAACCCATCGCGATATGGACGTCGCATCCGGAGCCCGAGCCGCCGGTTCCCGCGCGCCGCTGGTGGGCCAATCTCCGGGGCGTTGTGGCGCGTCTGAACGCCGGCGCCACGCCCGACACAGCTCGCATGGAACTGCGCGAGATCCAAATACGAGGCGGGATTGCCCGCCGCAATTACGAAATGCAGGCGACGCCCATCGAAGAGCTGATCTACCGGGCTTTCCGATCGTATGCGGCGGACCTGGTGATTTTGCTGTGCGCGCTGGTCGCGTGGGCCGCGCTGCGGTTCGCGATGGATCGCAGGTTGGGCGCGCCGGCAAAACGAGCCGCGCGGTATTGGGGATTCTTCGCGCTAAAAACCGCGCTGCCGTTGATCGCGCTGTTTTTCGCAATCGTGGAACTCACCGGCGCGAGCGCGCTCGGACTCACGGGCGGCGATCCGGGCCGTGAAGGGCCGCTTCTTCTGTGGGCATCCTTCGCGTCGGTGGTGGTCATTCTGGTGTGGGCCTGCCGCGATCAGCCGGGGCGCTGCCGGGTATGCCTGCATCACATGCGCCAGCCGGTGCGCATCGGCGTGCCCGGCCAGATGCTGCTGGAGGCCGCGGGCGAGGAAGTAATGTGCCCGCAAGGCCACGGGTCCGTGTACACATCGGCATCCGTGCTGGGGGCCGATATTTCGGACCGGTGGATGAGCCTGAATATGGAACTCGACGACGCGGCCTGGCGCGACGACGAAGATAAATCCCTGCGGGAATAACCGAAACCGGCGCGGCCGAAACCTAGCGGCCGCCGCCTGACATCGCGCCCAGCAGATCGCTCACTTTCGTGGACGTTCCCGTAAAAATATTCGTGGGCGTTTTGCGGTAGGTCAGCATCTCGCGATACAGCGTGTCGGCCATCTGCGAATTGATGCCCCATCCAGCCAGGTATTGCAGGCGGAGATCGCGATCGCGATTGATGGGCGCGCCCGCCGTCCACTGGCCCAAATCCGATTTCTGCCCCATGTAGGCGGCGAAGAGCGTGGCGGGCGCATAGAACCCGACCTCGCGCAGAGAGCTCATCACGGCCGCGTATTCCGGCAGCGCCAGCCGCGCATAAATTTCGTCGACATCGATACGCAAAGGCTCCAGACTGCCGAGAAATACCATGTCGTAGCCCTGGCCGTCGCGGGTGTTGCCCCACACGGTCGCGTTCGGGAAGGCGTCGAAGAAAGTCGCGAGCTCGCTCTGCACCGTGATGCGATCGCTTTCGTACAACGGAACGTACAGCGTGAAGTAGCCGCCGGGATTCAGATGGCGCTTGACGGCGTCGAAATATTCTTTGGAGTACAGCCCGGCGGTGCCTTTGACGAACACGTCCAACGGGTCCGACGCGATGATGTCGTACTTTTCGGTGGTGGTCATCAGGTAATGTCGCGCGTCATCGAACACCACGCGGGTTTTGGGATTATGGAACACCTCGTAATTCTGCTGCGCGAAATAGCGCGTCGAGATAGGAGGAATGACGGGTTCGATTTCGCACACCGTGATTTTCTCGATGCCCGGATAGCGTGTGAACGTGCCGGCCGACACGCCCGCGCCGAAGCCGATTCCAAGCACCGATTTCGGGTTCGGATGCAAGATGCCGGGGAGATGCCCGACCATCCGCTGGAGGGACATGTCGAAGGGTTCCGTGGTGGCTTCAATGTGGCCGTTCACGTCAATTTCAACGGCGCCGCTGCTCCACCGGCCTATGGCGACCGAGGAATTCCGGCCTTCGGCGATATATATGATTTCCGAATCGTTGCTGAAGCGCGGCATCTGGCGGCCATAGGCGATCAGTTTGCCTGGGACGGGATCGATTTTCCACGCCATCCAACCCGAGGCCGCAAGCGCGAGGATCAGGAGCGCAGCGGATCCCAGGGATCGCCACGCAGGAGCGAGCACGAATAACGCCGCGAGCGCCGAGGCGGCGAGCAGCGCCCGCTCCGTGTTCTGCGTGCCGATCGCTGGCACCAGGACGAGGCTGACCCCCAGAGCTCCGGCGATCGCGCCGAGCGTGTTTGCGGCGTAGACGGAACCAACGGTGCGGCCGTGGTCGGGCTCGCGATCACGCTTCGCCGCCGCGAGCGCGAAAGGAAAGCTGGCGCCCCAGAATAGCGTGGCGGGAAGGATGGCCCACAGCGATCGCGCCATATCGAGCTGGAACATGTGCCACGGATTTTTCGAGAGCATCACGTCGATGGGCCAGTAGGGCAGGGAATCGGCGATCATGTAGGCCGTCCAGGCGATGCCGAAGGCGGCGAGAATTTGGCTTACGCCGAGTGCAGAGCGCGCCTTCCACACGCGAGGTCTTAGCGAGCGCGACAACACGGCCGCGGCACCGCTGCCCACGGCGAGCCCGATCAAGAAGACGGCCAAGAGAATGGAAAAGGCGTAAACCGTCGCTCCGAGGAGCATGCCCATGAGGCGCGTCCACACGACCTCGGCTCCGAGGGCGCAGGCTCCCGAAACGGCGATGGTCGCGTAAACCGGCCAGCGGCTATAGCCGGGTTCGGTGTGAGAAGGGTCGTCGCGTTCAGCTTCGGCGTATGAATCGGAGCCGCTGTCGCCACGGCCGGCGCTCGCGGGAAGGCGGGAGGCGAGGAGAAAACTCACGGCCGATACGATGAGGTTTAGGGCCGCGGCCGCGTAGGTTGCGAAATAAGTATCGTGTACGCGCAGGAGATAAAATCCCGCGAGCAGGCATCCGACGACCGCGCCCGCGGTGTTGCCGCCATAAAGCAAGCCCCACCAGGAGACGCCCTCCGCGCTCGCGTCGATGTAGCGCGCGAGGGCGGGGAGGGAAGCGCCCATGAGGATGGTGGGGATCAGCATGCAGACGGCGGCAAGCAACCCGCGCAGCAGCATTCCGGGAAGTCCGCCGGCGAGTCCCGCGATGTAGACGCGATTGATCAGGGGCAGCGTCACGAGCACCAGCACGCCGAACGCCGCGATGCCGGCCTCGAGCCAGGCGTACGCGCGTAGGGGATGCATCGCACCGAAAATCCGCAGGCGCGGCAGCAAGACGCTTCCGATGCACAGGCCGCCCATGAAGGTGGCGAGCAGAACGCCCATGGAAACCGCAGTCGAGCCGATGGCGAGTTGGAGCAGTTGATACCACGCCACCTCATAGATCAGGCCGGAACAGCCGCTCGCGGCAAATAGGATCAGCAGGACCGGGAAGACGCGTCGGGCATCAGGCATGAGAAGGGAAAGTATAACGCAGCGGGAAAATCCAGGTGAAGGAACGCGGCGAATTTTCCATTAAACTTGAAGGGAGGACCTTATTCTTATGACAAGTCCTGTTACCGTCGAAAATCCGTTGAAGCAACTGGCCCGGTTTGGGCAATCGATCTGGCTGGATTACATCCGGCGCAGCCTGATGACCAGCGGCGACCTCGCGAAAATGATCGAACACGATGGACTGGCCGGTATGACCTCGAATCCTTCCATTTTCGAGAAAGCGATTGCCGAGGGACAAGAGTACGGCGATTATCTGAACGAGCTGCGTAAAGACGTCTCGCTCGATGCGAAGGCGATCTATGAGCATCTGGCGATTCGCGACATTCAGGATGCAGCCGACACGCTGCGTACCGTGTATAACGCGACCGGCGGCAGAGATGGCTACGTCAGCCTGGAAGTATCGCCGCTACTTGCGAACGACACCCAGGCAACCACCGATGAGGCGCGCCGCCTGTGGAGCGCGGTGGGGCGGCCCAACCTGATGATTAAAGTCCCGGGCACCGAAGCCGGGCTGCCTGCGATCGAAACGCTGCTTACCGAAGGCATCAATGTCAATGTCACGCTGTTGTTTGCCCGCGAACGGTATGAGCAGGTGGCGGAGATTTATGTGCGGGCGCTCGAAGCGCGCGCTCAGCAAGGCTTGGGCCTGGCTTCGATTGCCGGCGTCGCGAGCTTTTTCGTGAGCCGCATCGATACGGCGGTGGACGCGCGCATTGACGCTCTACTTCCTTCGGCCGATGATCGGAAGCGAAACCTGCTCGAATCGTGCAGGAGCAAAATTGCGATCGCCAATGCCAAAGTCGCCTACGAGAGCTATCACCGGATTTTCGCGGGAGCGCGCTGGCAAGCTCTGGCCGCGAAAGGAGCGCGCGTGCAGCGTCTGTTGTGGGCCAGCACGTCCACCAAAAATCCGAAACTGCGCGACGTGCTTTATGTGGAGGAGTTGATCGGCAAAGACACGGTGGATACCATTCCGCCGGCCACCTATGACGCGTTTCGCGATCACGGCGAGCCGCGCGCTTCGCTCGAGCAGGGGCTCGAGCAGGCCCACGGAACGATGCAGAATCTGGCCGCGGCCGGTATCTCGTTGGAGGACGTCACAGCCGAACTGCTCGAAGCCGGGGTGAAGCAATTCGCGGACGCGTTTCATAAACTGCTGGCGGCGGTGCGCACCGCTTGATGCAGGCGTCATCGGCGCCGGAAATTTCGCCGGTATGGGCGGCACGTGTTTCCCCGGTCGCGCTACAATGGGCTATCCCCCTCGGAATCGCTCGCGAGCCGATGTAATCAAGCAACGCTATTCAAGCAAGGGCCGGTAGCTCAGTTGGTAGAGCATCGCACTTTTAATGCGGTGGTCGCGGGTTCGAGTCCCGCCCGGCTCACCATTTTTTCCACAGAGTTTACTTCTTCGATTCTTTCTCCTCGTGTTCCTCGCCGGTCGCCTGCTGATGTTGCGGGACCTTGTTGATGTGGTCAATGTGCGCGGGTGGTGCGCCGGTCCCCTTCTTGGGTTCTTCGTTCTGCTTACCTTTTTGTTCGCTGTGCTGGTTCGGGTTTGCCTTGCTCATAAGGCCATCATCGCATCCCAACGAAATACTCCTGAGATGAAGTGGCACTTGGGGTCTTACGCGACTGAGATATCAAGCCGCTTGAGGAGGCCCATGTGGTTGAGGCGTGGAGCAAACTGACTTTTTCCCGTACCACTTATTTCTCATGCTTGTTACCGACGGCCAGCGGCCTCGACGTCGAACGGAGGAGCTGTGAAAGGTTGTCCCTCCAGCCCTCGTCTAGGGTCTTCACCCTGGTTATCGGCACGACCAGGCTGCCGATAGAAAGTCATGCCGATCGACATTTATATCTCGGATGAAACGATTCCGGGCGGGCGTTCGAACGCGCGGCCGATCACCATGCCCCAAGCTTTAACGACGGCTCGGGAGTTGATCCGATGCCGGATACGGGAAGAAGTGGAGCGGCACAATGAGTCGCCGGCCGAGGTCTTCCAGGGGCTGGTGCAGCCGGAGGAATCGGAACGCATTCTCAATGGATTCCGCATGCAGACGCGCCGGCCTCTGCAGTGGGAAGTTCAGTTCGAGCGTGCGTGTTCGAGCTTTATGCGAAACGGATTTTTGTTGATCGTGAACGGGCGGCAAGTCGTGGGATTGGATGATCCGATCGGCCTGGAGCCGGAATCCGAGGTGCAATTCGTGAAACTTGTGCCCCTGGTGGGAGGTTAAAGAATCCCATGACGCCGAGTGATATTGAGCGTTTCCAGCTCGCGATCACGCTTCGGACCGAGGTCCCGGCCGATGCGGGCCCTCACCTGCGCGCCATCATCGGGGAGCTCAATTCCAAGCGGAGAGTTTACAAGGAGCGTGCGGTGGTCAAGACGCTCGAGCAATCGGTGGAGGCTCTGAAGTCCGCCCCGGATCAGGAGCGGGTGGCCTTCGTTTTTGAGGCGCTTGCCAGTATGGCTACGCCGAAAGATATTGCTCTGTCGATCGCGTTGAAGGGAGTGGTTGCCGAGGTTCTGCGTAAAGGCCTGCCGTTGACGAGTCTCGATGCGCTGCGAGTGATTGAAGCTGTATCCATTCCGAGATCACGCTTCTATTTCCCCTATAAAGCGGTGCTTTCGGCGTTGAAAGATGTCATGATGACGCCGGCGCTCTCCGAAGCTCTTCTGCGCCTGCGAGAGATGGTCGGCGAACGGCACGGGATGGACGAGGTTCAGGAGCGAATCGACATCCTGGTGCACGGCAGGAAAGAAAAAACGGCCGAGGCAATTTCCGGCTGGAGCCGCCACGTGTTTTCCGAGATTGACGAGTCGCCGAAGCAAATCGCATGGCGGCATTTGTTCTTGCACGCGAGGTCGCTCACCCAGAGCACGCCCTCGAGTAAGTGGCATAAAGAAGCAGTCGCGTGCGCCGAAGAAATCGGACGGGTGGAGCTTCTCGAAGCAGCGCGGCGCTGGCTGGCCCTTGGCCCAATGCCCGGCATGCCGGCAACGCAGCAGGTTCCGGAAGAGGAAGCAGAATACCAAAAAGGATTTGTCTGGACGCTTGGCGTTCTCGGCGACGCCTCCATTGCTCCGGCCCTTACCGATTTTGCCATCGCCTGTTTCCGCAAGATTCCACAAATCGGCGCTGTTTCGCACCGCGTCGGGAATGCGTGCGTAAATGCGCTCGCCGCCATGCCCGGGCTGGACGCCGTGACGGAACTGAGCCGTTTATCGATGCGCGTCAAATATGATGTCGCGCAGAGGCTGATCGAGAAGGCGCTTGGAGAAGCCGCCGAACGAAACCATGTTGGCCGCGATGATCTGGAGGCGATGTCTGTTCCAACTTACGGACTAACGGCCGGCGGCGCGCGTATCGATGTCCTGGGAAGCTGCGAAGCCAGGCTCTCGATCGAAAATTCAGAAGCGACGCTGACTTGGTCACGCGAGGGGAAGGCGTTGAAGTCGCCGCCCGCTGAAGTGAAGGAGAATCACGCCGAGTCTCTTGCTGCTCTGAAGAAAGTTCACAAGGAACTTCAGGCCGTTCGTTCAACCCAGCGTTTACGGCTGGAACGCCAGCTTCTCGGGGAAAGCGCCTGCCGCTTTGATTGCTGGCAAGATTGGTATCTAAACCATCCCGTTACCTCAGTGTTCGCACGCCGCCTGATTTGGGAAATCAATGATTCGGGTTCCGCTAAAACGGCGATGTGGCACGAAGGCGGTTTGGTCGACTGGGCGGGACAAGAGGTCCATGCAAAACCCGACGCGCTCGTGCGCCTGTGGCATCCGATTCGTTCGAGCGTGCAGGAGATTTTGAGCTGGCGAGCGTGGCTCGAGGACCGTGGCATCCGTCAGCCGTTCAAACAGGCGCATCGAGAGGTCTACATCCTGACCGATGCCGAACGCGAAACCGAGACTTACTCGAATCGATTTGCCGGGCACATCGTCCGCCAGCATCAGTTAGCCGCTCTTTGCCGCGAGCGCGGCTGGCAGTTTCAATTGATGGGCGAGTGGGACTCGCACAATAATCCGCAACTGGAGATCCCGCGGCACGGTCTGCGCGTTGAATTCGACGTGGATTTCAGCGACGGAGCCGACGTCTCCGGTCATATGATCTATCTGACGATCGCGACCGAGCAGGTTCGTTTCCGCCCGATAGAAGCGAAACGTAAGCGTTTTGAGCTAAGAGCGCCAGCGCGAGCGTTGCGGCTTTCAGAGATTCCACCGCTCGTCTTTTCGGAGGTGATGCGAGACATCGATCTGTTCGTCGGCGTCACCAGCATCGGAGCGGATCCGAACTGGGGCAACGAGCACGGGAACGCACATGCCGAATACTGGCATCGTTTCGCCGACGCGGAGCTTTCGACCGCAGCGGAAAATCGTAAGTCGGTTCTCGAAAGCCTGGTGCCGCAACTATCCATCGCGAATCGCTGCCGGTTTACCGACCGTTATCTGGTGGTCCGCGGCGACTCACGCGAATACAAAATCCATCTTGGCAGCGGGAATGTCCTCATGGAGCCCGGCAGCCGCTATCTTTGCATCGTGCGGGGCGCGGGCGATTCAGCGGCCAGCGTGCCGCTTCCGTTTGATGGAGACTCGACGCTTGCAGTCATTCTGAGCAAGGCGATTCTCCTCGCGAATGACAAAGCAATCAGGGACGAGACGATTTTGCGTCAGATCCACGCCAAATAGAAGTTCACGCCGCCGCGGACTGATCCTGGTGGCAGAAGCGAATCGCGTGTGACTTCCGCCGTGCCGCACTACTATCTTTTTGCAGTGGTCTTAAAAACCTCTCCGGTGTATTTGAGCACGCGGAGTCCTGACGTGCCGTCGGACACATAAAGCAGTCCGTTCTGTCCCAACTCAATGTCGTAGGTGTCACACCCCGCGAATTGCGGCCTGCTGGGATCGATTTGATACGTGAAATGTCCGGCCTCAACCGGGTGCAGAGGATCGTGGATATCGATGGCGCGCGCGCACATCCCGTACCAGGCGAGGAAGAGCACACCATCGCGGACGTTGCCGATATGGGTCGAGGGTCCGCGCCTCGGGAATCGCGCAGGAATGGCGCTCCGCCCAGGATTGGCCGGATCGCAATCGGTATTCTCCGGATAGAGGAAATGCGAAATGATCTTCGGCTTCGTCGGGTCCGCGACGTCCACCATGCGCAGGTGCCCATAGGGGCAACTGAAGTATTCATCGGTGAGCCACAGCAGATCCCGCCGGCCCGGGACGAGTTTGGCGGAGTGGGAGTTGCCATAGGCCGTCGTATCGAGCGGAAATTTCTTCATGGCATCCGGCATGGTCGGATCGTCGAAGCCGGGCACCAGATAATCGAGCCGTGAAAGGAGCTTGGGACTTTTGATGTTGGAAACATCCAGAATCACGAGTCCGCCCTGCCGGTAGGAAAGATAGGCGGTGTTGCCGTAAACCGTCGCATAGTGCATCGCGACGTGCTTGGTCAGCTTTCCCGTCTTGGGGTCTTTGCGGATCGGGGCGCTGAAGTTCCGCTGTTGCACCCAATCCCGCTGGGCGTCTTCTTCCGGCGTTTTCTGTCCGGGTATGTGCCAGGTAGCTGCTTCGACCGGATGACGCGGATCGCGCGCGTCGAGGACCACCAGGATCATCCCGACATACCCTTTGTAATTCGCACCGAGGAAGAGGTAGCGATTGTTGTTGTCGTTCAGAAATCCCGGCTCTCCCTGGTTGCGGAAGTTGAAGTGGTGGATGCCATCCGCGTCTTCCGGGTACTCGCCGTCCACGGGATCGGAAATCGGAGCTTGCCAGCGGGAGAGAAATACGGGCTTCGCGGGATTGGAAATATCGTAAAAACTAACGCCGTGATAATTGGCCTGATTGTCGGTGCCGATGCCGCGCCGGCGCTCCTCATTCACCGCAAGAATGTGACCAGGGCCTTCCGCGACGTAATGCGTATGCGTGTTCCAGCCGGGATCCCAGCAGGCCGGGCGCTTTTTTCCAGCGAGCACATCCGGGTCCTTGAACGTATCGCAGGGGACCTTCACCGGGAGGTTCGCGAGCTCCTTGGACTTCCATACCGGATGCGACGCGGGCGGCTCGGGCGAAGCTACGGGATCAAAAACATAGACCGTGGCGACGCGCTCGGGCTTGTTCGGATTCTTCACGCTGATCGTCATGAAGCACTGGGCCGCCTCCGGTCTTGGATCGAGCGGCGCGGGATCGTAACATCCCGAATAGAAATACTGGCCGTCGGGGTTTGGCCAGGGGCTCATTTTCGAATAGGGCCCTACGTCGGTCTGCCCCTGGTTCTGCGAGGCCCCGACCATTTCCATGTTGGAGGACTCCGGAGGATGGGGAGCATTCTGCGCCACGGCCGCCCCTGTGAATAGGAGGACAGCGGACAGAAATAAAATCGTCGTTGATTTTCGAATACCAGTGCTCATTGAGCTGACTCCCGAATAGAAAGTAACCGAAAATGGCGTGTTGCGGTCAGGCTACGTGGGCCTTCCGGCAGTGGGAAGTATATCACCGTTGACCTCCGTCGATCCGTGCGCGACCTCGAGTGACGAACAGTGCGATTTCGACGAAACCCGCGAGCGCACCTGCGTGATCGCCGACAACCACCGCATTCAGCTAAAAGTCTTCGCTATACTCACTAACGAGCCCATTCAAAACGTTTCTCCGTCAGGAGAAACGCAAGTCGCGGTCATCAAAACATTGTCAAAGTCATATCGTTATTCAAATCTGCGAGGCTTTCGTATGAAAAAATCCAATCTCTGCCGTATGCCGATGCTTTTCGTCGTTTCGGCAGTCGCGCTGCTCGCTCAGGGGCCCGGCGGTTATAATCCCCCGGGACAGGGCGTCGATCTGTCCGGCAACTGGGGTCCCGTGATGCACGAGGATTCGCATGAGCGCGGTCCCGGTCCGGAGCTGGTGAACTATGCAGGGCTTCCGATCAACGATGCCGCGCGCGCCTATGCCCTGGCCTGGGACGCCTCCCGCTTCACGGTGCCCGAGCACGAATGCGAGGCGCACGGTGTGGCCTACACGTACCGCGGCCCGCTCAATCTCCGCATCAGCGAAGTGCGTGAGCCCTTCACCCAGCGCCTGGTCGCCATCAAACAATACATCGACAATTACGAACAATCCCGCGACATCTGGATGGACGGCCGTCCCCATCCTCCGGAGGGCGCGGAGCACACGTGGATGGGATTTTCCACCGGTAAATATGAAGGCAACACGCTGACGGTTTACACCACCCACATCAAGCAGGGCTGGATCCGCCGCAATGGGCTGCGCCACAGCGATCAGGCAACCGTCACCGAACACTTCATGCGTCATGGCGATCGTCTGGTCCACGTCATGCTGCTCACCGATCCTCTGACGCTCACCGAGCCGTTGATCAAGAGCCAGGATTTCGTTCTGCGCGTCCAGAACGGACAAACCTGGGTGTATCCCTGCGAGTCGGTCGTCGAAATTCCGCGCCCGCGCGGCGCCGTCCCGCACTTTTTGCCGGGCGAAAATCCCTTCATACACGAATTCGCGGATAAATTCAAAATCCCCGTTGCGGCCGCGCTCGGCGGGGCCGAAACGGCGTATCCGGAGTACCAAATGAAAATCAAAGCGATGGAGGCGGGAAGTAAATGACGCGCTCACGCCAACGCATTATCCTCATGGCCGCAGCGCTCGCCGCCACGGCCCTGATTGGAACCGCCCAGCAAGTCAATCTGCAAACGCTGAAGGTCCAGGGCAACATTTATCTGATTACGGGAGCAGGAGGCAACGTCATATTCCAGACAGGCGATGAAGGCATTCTGGTGGTGGATACCGGTCTTGCGCGCACCGCCGACGATGTGCTCGCGGCGATTCGCAAGGTCAGCGATAAGCCGATCCGTTACATCCTCAATACGCATTTCCATGCCGATCACGTGGGCGGCAATGACACGATTCGTAAGGCCGGTGCTCAAGTGGTGGGCGCGAACGTGACCGGCAACCTGACGGACGCGGGCGTCGGCGCTGCCATCTACGCGCAGGACAACGTCCTGCAGCGGCTCAGTGCGCCTACCGGCCAGCAACCCGCCGCGCCCTTTGGCGATTGGCCCACGGAGACCTATCTCAGCGGCCGGAAGCAGTTCACCTTCAATGGCGAAGCGGTGGAAATGGTCTACCAGCCCAACGCCCATACGGACGGCGATAGCCTTGTTACGTTCCGCCGGTCGGACGTCATCGTCACCGGAGACATTTTCCTCACAACCACCTATCCCTTCATCGACCTCGCAAACGGCGGATCGATCCAGGGCGAAATCGACGCGCTCAACAATATCCTGGATATGGCCGTTACGGCGCATCAGGATGAGGGCGGAACGCTGATCATCCCGGGGCACGGGCGCATTTGCGACAAGCCTGATCTGCTGGAATATCGCGACATGGTCACGATTCTGCGCGATCGCATCCAGGCGTCCATCAAAAAGGGAATGACGCTCGATCAGGTGAAGGCGGCGGGTCTTACGAAGGATTACGACCTGCGATATTCGGCCCCTACCGGCTTCGGAACGAAGGATCAATTCGTCGAAGCGGTGTATAAGAGCCTCACGGAGAAAAAGTAGAACGACATGCGGACATATTCACTGGTTTTCCTTTTCGCGGCTCTTTCTCCCGCCGTATTCGCACAAGGAGGCCGGGGCGTCCAGCCGCCCGCTTCCCCTCGCGCAGGCGCGCCGACTGATTTCACCGGCTATTGGGTATCCGTTGTTACCGAAGACTGGCTTTATCGCATGGTGACCCCTGCCAAGGGTGACTACGCGGCCGTGCCTCTGAATCCCGAAGGCCGCAAGCTCGCCGACATGTGGGATCCAGCCAAGGACGAAGCCGCGGGCGAACAGTGCAAAGCCTATGGCGCTCCCGCGATCATGCGTCTTCCTGGGCGCGTCCACATTACGTGGCAGGATGACAACACCCTCAAAGTGGAAAAGGACAGCGGCACGCAGACGCGCTTACTCCATTTCGGCGCAACCGGAACAAATCTTCCTGGCGGCGATTGGCAGGGCGTATCGGTCGCCTCTTGGGACGTAGCGGCCGGAGCGCGTGGCCCGGTTCCGGGCAACGGCCTCAAGGTGGTCACCACGAAGTTGAAGCCCGGCTACCTGCGCAAGAACGGGGTGCCTTACAGCGCTAACGCGATCGTGACGGAATATTACGACCGCACTAATGAAACGAACGGAGACTCCTGGATGATTGTCGAAACCATCGTGGACGATCCGATGTACCTCAATGTGCCTTTCACCACGAGCACCAATTTCAAGCGGCAGGCGGATGCAGCGGGCTGGAACCCCACGCCCTGCTCGGCACGATAGATTTCCGCAGCCATCGCGCAAGGGCCGTCGCGCGAAGCGAGTGGAGCAAGGTCAGTGGAGTGGTCCACATCACGCGACAAGGAGAAATTCAGTGAAGAATCTGCTGCGTTTTTTGGCGATTGTCGTAGGTTTGGCCCTGTGGCCGTTCGCTGTTTCCGCACATTTCAAGCTCCTGCAGCCGGCGGAGTGGCTGAATACGAACCAGTTGGGCGATCCCCAAAAATTCGGCCCTTGCGGCGGAGAGCCCAGTGGAGATAACGAAAAACTTCTGACCAACGCAAGCACGAAGGCTACGGGCGGATCGAAGCTTCACCTCAAAATTCAGGAAACCATCTATCACTCGGGCCACTATCGCGTTGCGTTGGCGGTCAATTCGCGAGCGGACTTGCCGCCTGATCCGGTCACTGTCGAGAAATGGACCGCCAAGGGACCCTTCTCGGTGTGGGCCCAGATCCAAAGCCCGCCGCAGATGCCGGTGATCGCGGACGGCCTTTTCCCGCATTATCCAAAAATGGGAGAGCCGGCATCCCGGCGAATAGAGCCGAACGCTCCCATGATATGGGAGACGGATGTCGAGCTACCGAACATCAATTGCCCGAAATGCACTTTACAAGTGATTCAGTTCATGGCGGACCATCCGTACAACATCCCGGGCGGTTATTCCTATCACCACTGCGCGGCTTTAGAGATTGCCGCGGATCCTTCCAAGCCAATTGACACCCGCTGGATTACAAAGTAGCGGCGATGCCAGTGAGCGACCCGAACGCGCGGTACGCGGCGATCGTGCTAGGCGCGACGGGGAATGTAGGCGGGCGCAGCGCGCAGCTTCTCATCGAGAATCCACTGTGCAAAAAGCTGGTGGTTGTGACGCGCCGCTAGACGGGCGCCTTCGCCGGCCCCAAGGTCTGCGAGGTGGTGGTCAACATGGAACGGCTTGAAGAGGAGGTTGCGCCTCACGCCCGGGGAGTTGACATCGCGCTCGCCGCGTTTGGCGTGGGAAAGGGAAGCGCGAGGATGCCCGAGGAGGAGGTGCGAAAGATCGAAATCGCTTACCCTCACGCGTTTTGCCGCGCCGCCAAGGCCGGAGGCGCCCGGGTATGCGGGGTCATGACCGCGGTGGGCGCGGATCCCGAATCTGGAATGAAGTATGCAAAGACGATCGGTGAGAAAGAGAAAGCCGTCGAGTCCGTCAAGTTTAACTTCCTCGGACTCTACCGTCCTTCCGTCATTCTCGGCAACGCCAACACGCCTCGCGTCCTCGGTTACGTCATGCCGCTCCTGGACTGGGCCATGCCGTCCAAGTACCACTCGATTCACAAAAACGACCTTGCGCGGGCGATGGTGGCGCAATCGGAGCAGGCATTTCTCGCGATCGCGCAAGGGAATGCTCCCAAGGAAGCCACTGTGAAGATTCTGGAGTACAAGGAAATGGAGCCGTTCTTCGTCAAGGGCGATCGCGCGGAGCCTTAAAAACGCAGCAGGTTTCTATACAAATCTTTACATTCGACTGGCCGATATCGCGCTACTCTTTCAAACAGAACGTACTGGGGCGGGAACCGTACCTGGCTCTGCCCCGAACCAGAATTCGGCCCTCCTCAGTCCGTTTTGTCCGGGAAACTCGGACGCAATGTTTGTATTCGTGCTGCCTTAAGAGAAATCCACGTCATTAAGACTGGAACGGATCCTCTGCAGACGTTCACGTCTATTGGGGATGCCACGTCATTTCGACGCGCACCGGGATTTCGTTCTTAATGGGAAACGAGAGAAGCGAAGGCGGCGTGATTTTGAAATCCATGACCGTCGCCGGAATCGTTCCAGATAGCTTGATCCCGTTTCCTTGCCGGGTCAGTTGAAACGCAATTTGTTTATAGTGCGCCGTCTGCCCGGCAAACTGAATTTCCAGGTCGGCTTGCACGGTGGAGGAGTCGGCCGCGTTTTCGGGTAAACGCGTGCGCACGGTGACCAGCGGAAATTCCGCACCGCGCGTGACTTGCAGCATATGGAGATCGCGGTTACTATCTTTCGAATCGAACGATTTGATCGGAACCGCGATCAGGAAATCGCAGTACCCGGCATCGCACACCCCTTTCCCGCGAGCCGCATGACTGACGCCGTCAATCTGATGCAACGGATGCGAAACGTGGTAAGACAAAGTGCTTTCATCGAGAAGCCATTCCCTGGCGCTCGCGCGGCTGGAAATCAGAAGAACGCAGGAGAAAACCAAGCCCAATAATCGTTTATTCATTGCCTTTATCTAGAAATGAACGGAAACCGAAACGATGGCGAGGCCATACGCAATCCCGGTGATCGCCGCCACGGCCCCGTGGGCGCTCGCGATTCCATGCACTTTCTCTCCCGCGTTTTTCTGATCGAAAGCCATCGCTCCCAGGATCGGGGTCAGGATCATGCCCGGCCCATGAATAAATGCCAGGGCCTTATGCAGACGGATTGGTCCGCGTGTGGGCGTCCCGGGAATTCTCGGAGCAAAGATCGAATAGTACGCCGTGGCGATATACATACCGGCGGTAATCGAGCCCAGAGTGGCGTGCAAATCGCGGCCCGTCGAAGTGGTGCTCCGGCCGCCGGCGAGGCCGCTTGTGAGCAGAGTCGCTGCCAGCGGGACCGTTGTGATCAGACCGAGGATTTGATGGGTCCGCAGCATGTGCGAGCGCTTGTCGAGCCGCGCCTGATCCTGCACGCTGCCTTGCGTCTGCGCCGTGGGAAATCCTAGATCGCCCAGATTCGGCTCCTGCGGATTGGGCTTCGCCGGCTGCGCTCCCGGACTCGGCGACGCTTGCGCGATTTGCGGGAAATCAACTTGGGCGAGCAAAATCTCGTCCGGGAATGAGGTACTCGACAAGTACGCCTTTTTCTGCGATGCGTCCTCCGCGACGGTGGAAAAATCGGGCGTCGGGAACCCTTCTGCGATCGCGCGCGTCACTGCCAATTCAAGGGCCCGCTCAAGCGATGTCGCCGCCGCATTATTTGAGAACCCTGGTGGCGCGGTGATGGACTCGCGATCGATTCGGGTGTCGGAACCATTGGCGGAAGCGAAATCGCTTGGCGCATCGGAGGTCTGCGCAAGACAGAAGCCGCGAGCCGCGAACAGGAGTGCCCACCCAAGCACCCCCGTTTTTAGGCGGGGCGTTGACATGGGTGTTGGACGATCACACGCGAGAGTCCGTTTCGTCAAACGTCAGGGCTTGTTCTCTGAAGATTTGCTGAAGAGCAAGCGCGCTCGTGCGCTGAAGATTGGGTGAAAATCAAGCGCGCGCCGGAGTTAGTTGAGGTCGCGCGACACCATCAGCTTGAGAGTGACTTTATCGGAGGCGCCGGTCAGACCGAATCCCACGCCGGCTTCAATGCTTACCCATTTGTCGGATTTGTGATCCATCACGGCCCAGATCTGCTGCCATTGCTGGCCGGCCGCGTAAATACTGCGAAACTGCCCATAGTCGGAGTACTGTTCCGCGGCAACCGCCCATTTGTCGCTCAGATTGTAGGCAACCCGCACGGCCGGGGCGAAGTCAAGGCTCTTCAGCCCGCCGGTGTAAGAAGTGTCCATAATCGGATCGACGATGATGTCCACCTGCTTCCAGTGCGCTCCCTCGGGCGGCTTAATGTGCCATCCGATGATGGGGCGAACTTCGGAGGTGTAGTGCCGTGGATCCCATTGCTTCTGGTTGACGCTGAACTCGAAATTGACACCGTAGAAGAACGTCTGGTCGGCGGCATGCGGCTTCACGAACAACTCGCGAATCTTGAACCCGTTATAAGTCATGCCGTCGTTCGTGGAGTGGCTGTAGAGGGGAAGATAGAGACCCTGCTCGAACCACGGCGCAACGCCGTAAGCCCATTCGGCGACGCCGACAAACGCGTGGTCCGATATGATCGCGCCCGGAAATGCCGGCGTGGTGCGGCCGTCGGGCGTGAAATTGCTGTGGATCATGAGATTGATCTTGCCCTGATCGGCGATCTCCGCATCGTAGACCTGAATCTCGTCGGTCTGGGCGAAGGAAATCGCCGAGGTCGCGCTAAAGGTGGCGACAATCCACGCGAAGCGGGTGAAATTTAGAAGACGGGATCTGTTCATGAAACGGAAGTGAATAATATTTTGTCCAGCGTAACATGCCTTCCTCGATTTGTTGCCGTCTATTTGCGCTCGGGAGCGCTCTTTGACAACATGCAAGTAAATGGCATCTGGCCGCACATTCGTGCCGATCGTGCTGGCCGCGGCATTGGTCAGTCCGGCGCATGCTGCGTCGCCGGAAGTGCCACCCAAACCGCCGCTCGGACTGCCTCCGGTGTCTTGGCCCGCCGACAATCCCTACTCCGCCGCGCGCGTGGAACTGGGACGCTATCTGTTCTTCGATCCCCGATTTTCAGCCAACGGGAAAATTGCTTGCGCTACGTGCCATCCGCCGAACCACGCGTTCGCCGGCGGCGATCCCGCTCCGCGCGGTGTCACGGGGAAAAGGTTGCCGAGGCGGGCGCCGACTCTGATCAATCGCGCCTACGGGCTCAGCCAATTTCTGGATGGACGCGCCGCGACGCTTGAGGCGCAGATCTCAGGCCCCGTGACCAACCCGGATGAAATGGGCACAACGCCGCAGGCAGCTTTGCGCGCCATCGCGGAAATTCCCGGTTATGCGCCTCTGTTCGAGCGCGCCTTCGGCGATCCGCAAATCGACTTTGACAGGATCGCGAAAGCCATCGCGTCCTTCGAGCGAACGATTCTTTCCGGTAACTCTCCTTACGATCGATTTGTGAGCGGCGACAAGAAGGCTCTCAGCGCGCAGGCCCGGCGCGGCGAGCAGATTTTCGAACGCACCGGCGAATGCTCGGAGTGCCACAACGGCGCAAACTTCACCAACGAAAAGTTCGCCAGCCTGGGGATTGGCCCGGAACAGCAACCACCGGACCTGGGCCTCGCTCGCATCAGCGGGAAGCGCCGCGATGAAGGGAAGTTCAAGGTGCCGACTCTGCGCGAGGTGGAGCACACGGGTCCTTACATGCACGACGGACGTTATCAGACGCTGGACGATGTGCTCGAGTTTTACCGCAAAGGGGGACAGCCCGGCAGCCACCTTGATTCCCGCATCGCGCCTTTTTTCCTCGATGCCTCCGCGCGGGCGGATCTGAAGGCATTTCTCGAAGCGCTCAGCGGCGAGGGCTGGCGGCAGATCCAAGCACCGGAGAAGTTGCCGTGAGGGACGACTCCGGTTATCTGCTCCCGAACTTGAAGCGCCGTCCGAGAATCAACTTCACGAGCAAATGATCGGTGCCGGCCGTCATTCCGATGCCCGGGCCAAAGTTCACTTCCCAGTTGGGGCCGAAATTAAAATCGAACGTCGGAAAAATCGCCTGCAGCTGCTGGCCCAGCGGATCGAATCCCGTGATCGAGCCCAGGTCGCTGTAATATTCAAAGCCGAACGTGATTTTCTTGGTGATGTCGTAGCTCACCTTCGCATCCGGCGCGAACGTGACGCCCTTCTTCACGCTCAGCCCGTGAAAGGAGCGATCGACCGCGGGATTGACGGCGAGATACCACCGGTCGAGCTGCTTGTCGACGATGGGTCGGATCTCCCACGTCCAGGTGTCTGGAGCGAAGGACCGGCGCTGATAGCCGATCTCGGTCGAGAGGCTTACGTTCACCGGCCAATGCCATTTCTCCGGAATGCGTACGCGCGGGCGAATGTGATCGCCCACCCATTGATAACCTTCGCCCGCTTTGTAGCTCATGAAAATATAGAAGCCGGTCTCGAACCAGTCGGTGAAGCCCTGCGTGATCTCGATCGTTTCATGCAGCGCGTGCTCGTCTGGCAGGACGCCGTCCTCGGTGGTCTTCGATCCCTCGAAGGTGAAGTTGGAATGCAGTTCCACCATGGTGCGCTCCGGAGGAACCATTTCGCTGCCATACACCTGAACTTCGTAATTGCCCTGCGCGCGCGCCCAGCCCGCGGCCAGAAGCAGCAGACAGACCGGCGTTCTCCGGAAAAGCTGCGCACAGTTCGGGATGGAGGAACTCGGCATGAAGAAAACAGTGTAGCGCGTGGGAAACCCATCCTATGAAACGATTGAATCGGAATTGGATCACCTAGTTTGGATGATTTAGTCAGAACTGAGATAGCTACCACACGAGCGCGCCGGCGCGGCCCGGTCCTTGGGCGATCGGCCATCAGTGAGTGGAGAAAAAAAGTGAAGTTCAGTCTTGTTTTTGCAGTCCTCTGCGCGTGTGGAAGTTCGGATTTGGCCGCGGCGCCCGCTGCTGCGCCGGACCAACCGCCTCCCGCGGATTCAGCGCCTCCGGCGCAAACCGTGCCGGCCTCTCCGCAGCAGGTCCCGGCGGACGCGGATCGCGCGGTCTCCTGGAAAAAGCTGCTCCCCAACATCATGAGCGATCAGGAGCGCATCTGGTCGTTTCCGGCCAGACTGGCACACGGGGAAGACCTGATGCCCACCATCGCGGTCCTCGGGACAACCGGGGCGCTCCTCGCACTGGACCCTCACGAAGGGGCTTACTTCCGTAATACCTCGTCGTTCCACACATTCAATAGCGTCTTCACCAGCAACGTGACAATTGCCGGCACCATTCTTGTTCCCGCCTCGCTTTACGTGGCAGGGCTTGCACGCAAAGACGCGAAGATGCAGCGCACTGCCCTCCTCGCGGGAGAGGCGGTCGCCGACGCCGAGATCTTGAATGAAGTTCTGAAGGTCGCCACCCAGCGCACCCGTCCGTCCAGCTTCATGGCCCACGGAAATTTCAGCGACTCGTGGTTTGAGAGGGGAACATTTTCGGGAACCGGAGGAAGTTTCCCCTCCGGTCACACCATCGCGGCTTTTTCGGTCGCGACTGTGGTCGCGCGGCGCTATGGAAACCACCGGTGGGTGCCTTACGCGGCGTATGGAGCCGCGGCGCTCGTCGGATTTTCCAGGCTTTCTCTCTCGGCCCATTTTGCCTCGGATGTTTTTGTGGGCGGCGTCCTGGGTTATTCCATCAGCCGGTTCTCGGTCCTCGCCCCACAGTAGCGGACACGCGCACACTGGGCCCCCGTCGTCCGTTTCCGTTCCGCCGGCTCTCATCGCGGCGTCGCGCTTGCGCGCGGGCGAGCGATGCAGTCAAATCATTAAGTGAGGTAGCGGCGCGCCTCTTGCTCAGTCCATATTTTCCGCAGAGAGGAATTCATGCTCCCGAGGATTATTTTGCAGCCGGCGAAGTTGGGCTTGTTGCCGCTGGTCGTTCTGTACTCGTCCTTCTCCCTCCCGGCGCTCGCACATCATTCGTTTCAGGCGGAATACGATGCCGGCAAGCCTCTGACCTTGACGGGAACGGTCACCAAACTCGAATGGACCAATCCGCACGCCCGTTTCTACGTGGACGTCAAGGATGCGGGCGGAAAAGTGACCACCTGGAACTTCGAGCTTGCGAGCCCCAACGTACTGCGGCGCCTGGGCTGGAATCGGGACATGATGAAGCCCGGCGACGTGGTGACAGTGAAAGGCCATCGCGCGAAGGACGATTCGACGTGGGCGAACGCCAACTCCGTGACGCTGCCCGATGGGCGCACGATGAACGCCGGTTCCTCGGCGGATGAATCCGCGGCGCCCGCGAGTAAATGAAGCATGCAGCAATTCCACCTGGGAGCAGGCCATGGGAAGAGTCAGGAGATGAACGGATGAAATTTTCGCGCGTAAATGCACTTCCGAACCCGATTGCGGCGGGACTTGTGCTTTCCGTGCTTTGCATGCTGGTTCCGTGCATCGCGCACGGGCAAAAGTTGCTGACCGAAGAAGGCGGGGGACAGGCGTTGACGGCGCTGACGCGTCTGCAATCGAACTCCACGGCGCCCACGCCGCGTAACGCCGACGGCACCGTGGATCTTTCGGGACTGTGGGGACCCGATAAGAATTTCATGTACGATATTTCGAGCGCTCTGAAGCCGGGTGAAACGCTGCCCTTGCAGGAGTGGGCCGCCAAAGCGTCCAAGGAACATATGTCCAAGGACGATCCCAATGTCCGTTGCCGGCCGTCGGGCATTCCGCGCATGACGCCTTATCCATGGAAGATTGTGCAGACGCCCAAGCTGATCGTGTTCCTGTTCGAAGGCGGCACACATAGCTACCGGCAGATTTTTTTGGATCGCGCGGCCCACCCGAAGGACCTGGATCCCACCTACTACGGGGATTCGATCGCACGTTGGGATGGCGACGCCCTGGTGGTGGATACCGTTGGATTCAACGACATTTTCTGGTTCGACGGGGCGGGGCACCCGCATACCGAGAAGCTTCATATCACCGAGCGTATCCGCCGGCCCGATCTGGGCCATTTGACGATGGACGTGACCATCGACGATCCCGGCGCTTACACGCGGCCGTTCACCGTTTACGGGCACATGGCGCAATTGGCGAATACCGAGATAATGGAATATATTTGCGACGAAAATAACGTGGATTTGCCGCATATTGTCGGAAAAGATTCCAGAAAATAGAGGCAGGAAAATTACTCCGGAATGAAAAGTTCGCAAAAGCGCGCGCGCTCCGCAGCCGGATTTGCCGTGCTCTTCGCCCTGGGCGTTTCGTCGAGTTTTGTCAGCGCGCAATGGCTCCACTATCCGACCGCGGGGGTTCCCAAAAAGCCCGACGGGTCGCCGGATCTGAGTGCCCCCGCTCCCCGTACGATCGACGGAAAGCCGGACTTTACCGGAACTTGGGAACCGGAAAAGAATAAACCATGTCCGCCGGAAGGCTGCGACGACATTCAGGTTCCACAGGAGTTCGTCAACATCGGCTGGAGCGTGAAGGGCGGGCTGCCGTTCCAGTCCTGGGCCCTGGAATTAAAGAAGGCTCGCCAGGCGCGCTACAGCATTGACGATCCCGCTACGCAATGCCTTCCCGTCGGGATCATGAAAACGCACACCGCTCCGTTGCTGAAAAAGCTGGTGCAGGTGCCCGGACTGCTGCTCATCCTGAGCGAGCGCAATGCCATGTACCGCCAGATTTTCACCGATGGCCGCCCATTGCCCGAGGAGCCCCAGCCTTCCTGGAACGGATACTCGACGGGGAAATGGGAAGGCGACACGCTGGTGGTGCAGTCCAACGGATTCCGGGAAGATGGATGGCTCGACCGTGGGGGTACGCCCGCGACGGACGCCTTGAAGCTTACGGAACGATTCCGGCGGATCAACTTCGGGCGCATGGAAATCGACCTAACCGTCGATGACACAAAGGCTTACACACGTCCATGGGACGTTCATCTGGTGCAGACGCTGGCCCTTGACACCGACCTCCTCGACTACATCTGTCTGGAAAACGAGAAAGACCGGGCGCACATGCCCGGGAAGTAGCGCTTAAATCACTCTAAATACAATACCCTTCAGTAGTTAGAACGTCTCACTTCCCGGGAGTAGATTTCGCGCGTCCTGCAACCTTCCCCGCGCGAGAATCATCGTTACTACTTAGCATTTACCGATTCGGGCGTGAGCGAAATCTGCGAGAATAGATGTAGCCTTCTAAGAGCGCCGCCGGAGTCCCGGATGCTGGAGTACCGGCCTGGAGTACCGATAGATAAGCTATGTGGATCGTTCGAGTTGCCCTAACCCATCCCTACGCGTTCGTGGTCATGTCCCTGTTTATCGCCATTCTGGGAGGCACGGCCATTGTCACGATGCCGGTGGACATCTTCCCGTACATTGACATTCCAGTCATTTCGGTGGTGTGGCAATACGCGGGTTTGTCGCCGGAGGAGATGGAGAAGCGGCTCGTTTACATGTATGAGCGCTCGCTCACAACCACAGTTAACGACATTGAGCACATCGAATCGCAGTCCTACAACGGAATCGAAGTCACGCGGATTTACTTCCAGCCGAACGTAAGGATCGACATGGCGGTGGCGCAGGTGACGGCGCTGTCCGAGACTCTGGTCCGCTGGATGCCGCCGGGGATCGGGCCGCCTTCGATCCTGAAATACGACGCCTCCACGGTTCCGATCATTCAGCTCGGCCTGGGGGGTGAGGCGCTCAGCGAAGCGCAGCTCTACGATTTCGGCAACAACTTCGTGCGCACGCAGCTTTCCGTGGTGAAGGGGATTTCGGTATTGAATCCCGTCGGCGGCAAGCAGCGCCAGGTAATGGTGGACCTGAATCCGCGCGAGCTGATGGCCAAGCAACTGACCGCGCAGGACGTCTCGAATTCTCTCAGTCTGCAAAACCTGATCGTGCCCGCCGGCACCGCGAAGCTTGCCAACACCGAATACCAGATCCGCGTGAACAGCAGCCCCACTACCATTGAAGGGCTCAACAACCTGCCGATCCGCACCGTGAACGGCGCGACCGTATACATGAAAGACGTCGCACAAATCCGTGACGGCTACTCCGTGCAGACCAACATCGTGCGGACCAACGGGACGCGCGGGGCACTGATCACGGTGATGCGCAACGGGCAGGCATCCACGCTCGACGTGGTGGAGGGTGTAAAGAGGGAATTGCCCAAGATTCTGGCCAATCTGCCCAAGGAATTGAAGGTCTCCCAGCTTTTCGATCAGTCGGTGTTCGTGAAAGGCGCGGTGACCGGCGTGGTGCGCGAGGCGATTATCGCGGCGTGTCTGACCGGAATGATGATCCTGCTGTTTCTGGGAAGTTGGCGCAGCACGCTGATCGTGTGCGTGTCGATCCCGCTTTCGATCCTTGCCTCGCTGGCGATCATGGCGCTGGCGGGCGAAACCATCAACGTGATGACGCTCGGAGGTCTTGCGCTGGCGGTCGGAATTCTGGTCGACGACGCCACCGTTGAAATCGAAAATATTCATCGCAACATGGGCATGGGCAAGGGCCTGGTGAACGCGATCCTGGATGGCGCGCAGCAGATCGCGGTGCCGGCCTTTGTATCGACGCTCGCGATTTGCATTGTGTTCATTCCCGTGTTGCTGCTGACGGGAACCGCGAAATTCCTGTTCACGCCCCTTGCGCTCGCCGTGGTTCTCGCGATGGGGGCATCGTACCTGCTGTCACGCACCCTGGTGCCCACCATGGTGCACTTCCTGCTGGGAGAAGAATCCCTGATGTACCAGGGCGGCGACCATTCGACGGGCGGGAAAGGTCCCATCTGGAGAGCGCACTACGCTTTCAACCGCTGGTTCGAGTCGATGCGCCGCGTGTACTCCGGGTTTCTGGATTGGTCGCTCGATCACGGCGGGATGGTCATTGTGGTGTTCGCGCTCGGTACGGCGGTATCGCTCGCTCTGGTACCCATGATCGGCAAGGACTTTTTCCCGAAGGTGGATGCCGGGATGCTTCGCCTGCATGCACGCGCGCCGGTGGGCACGCGTATCGAAGAGACGGAAGTCCGCTACCAGGCGGTGGAAGACGAGATCCGCAAGATGATTCCGGCGCGTGAGCTCGATTCGATCATTGACGACATTGGATTGCCGAACGGCGGCTGGAACCTGGCCTTAACCGACACCTCCACGGTGAATTCGAGCGATGGTGAAATCCTGATCTCTTTGAAGCACGATCACGCGTCCACGGCCCTGTACGAGCGCCGCTTGCGCAAGAGCCTGGCGGAACGATTCCCGGACATGTCGTTTTTCTTTCAGGCTGCTGATATTACCGGGCAGATTCTAAACTTCGGGCTGCCGGCGCCGCTCGACTTACAGATTATTGGCCGCAATCCGCAAAATTATGCGATCGCACAGCAGCTCGCCGAGAAGATCGCATGCATACCGGGAGCGGCCGACGTTCACGTGCACCAGGTGATGGACTACCCGGTCATCCAGCTCGATGTGGATCGCTCGAAGGCCGTTCAGCTCGGCATGACCCAGCGCGACGTAAGCACCAACATGCTCATTTCGCTCAGCGCGAGTTCGCAGATTTCGCCGCAATACTGGGTGAACTGGGTGAACGGCGTAAACTACGCCGTTTCCGTGCAGACGCCGCAATACGCCATCAATACGCTGGACGCCCTGTTGCGCACGCCGGTCGGCGCGATGGGCGCGTCGCTCAACACCAACAACTCGATGGCGGGTACCGCGAATGAGGGGTTGAACGCGGTTGGCAATTCGCCCAATGGCAGCTCGGCCGCTTATGGAAACCCAGGATCCGTCGCCGGCGGGACACAACTGCTCTCGAACGTGGTGACTGTGCATCGCGGCCTCGCTCCGGGCCTGGTGAGCCACTATAATGTGACGCCGGTGTTCGATGTGTACGCGAACGTGGACCGGCGCGACCTGGGCGGCGTGGGCGCGGACATTCAGAAACTGATGGCCGAGATGAACCCCAAGCTGCACGCCGGGACGCAGCTCACCCTGCGCGGGCAATACCTGACGATGCAGAACTCATTTTTCCGCCTGGGCCTCGGGATGGCGGCGGCGGTGGTGCTGGTTTATCTGCTGATGGTCGTGAATTTCCAGTCCTGGCTCGATCCGTTCATCATCTTGACGGCGCTGCCGGGCGCAATGGCGGGAATCATATGGATGTTGTTTGTAACGCAGACCACCTTCAACGTCCCGTCGCTGATGGGAGCGATCATGTGCGTGGGCGTGGCGACGGCCAATAGCATTCTGCTGGTGGTCTTCGCGAACGATTTGCGGCGCGATGGAATCAACGCGCGCGAAGCGGCGCTCGCGGCCGGATTCACGCGCATGCGTCCCGTCCTGATGACGGCCGCGGCGATGATCCTGGGCATGCTGCCGATGGCGCTCGGTATGGGCGATGGCGGGGAACAAAATGCGCCGCTTGGCCGCGCGGTGATCGGGGGATTAATTTTCGCCACGGTGACGACACTCGTAATCGTTCCGGTGATCTACAGCCGGTTGCGCAAGAGGCCTCCGGTCGATCATCCGCAGCGCATCCGCCAGGAACAGGCGACCGGGCGGCCGGCAGGATTCGATTCGGGAACCTTCGACGCGATTTCATGAGGCGATACGATTTCATTAACGTAATACATGCGACATACCAGACCTGACACGGAAACCGAAGACGGCAGCTCCCTGGAACAACAATTGCGGCGCGAAGTGGAGGAGCTGCGCCAGAAGCTTTACGAGCACCAGTTGCTGCTCGACGAGCGCAATGGCACCCACACCGCGCTCAAGCCGGGGCGTCCGTCGACTACGGCGATCTGGGCCGTGGCGCTGCTGATCGTCGTGCTCGCCGCGGTCGCTTTCTTCGCAGGATATGTTCCGCGCGAGCGCCGGGAAGCGACGGTGGCCGCGGAAGTGAGCACGCAGGAGCAAGCGCTGCCGCGCGTGATGGTGGCGGCCGTGGCGCCCACCAAGGGTGGGAACCAGCTCGTGCTACCCGGCAATATCGAGCCGCTCACGGAGGCTCCGCTGCTCGCGCGTTCCACCGGCTACATCAAGAACCGGTTTGTCGACATCGGCGACCGGGTGAAGGCCGGCCAGTTGCTCGCCGAGATTGAAGCGCCGGAGCTCGATCAACAGGTGGAGCAGGCGCAGGCGGCGCTGAAACAGGCGCAGGCCGCCCTCGATCAGTCCACGGCGAATTACGATCAAGGCAAAGCGAATCTGGATCTGGCGCGGATCACGGCGCAGCGCTACGGGAACCTGGCGTCCCGCGGGGTGGTCTCGCGGCAGGACAACGACCAATATCAGGCCGCCTATCAATCCCAGCAGGCGCAGCTCGCGTCGCTCGAGAAGGCGATCGCGGCGGCCAAGAGCGCGGTTGCCTCGGCCGAAGCGAACCTCGGGCGGCTGCAGGAGATGCAGGCTTATAAGCAGGTGAAGGCTCCCTTCGAGGGCGTGATCACCGTGCGCAACATCGATGTAGGCGCGCTCATCAACGCCGGCAACACGCTTCTTTTCCGCATCGCGCAAATTAATACGCTGCGCACGTACGTGAATGTTCCCCAGGCTGACGCGGATTCGGTGAAGGTGGGGCAAACCGCGAAGCTCACGGTTTCGAATCTTCCCGGCCGCACCTTTGCGGGACGCGTGGCGCGCACGGCAAGTTCCCTTGACCCCGCTACGCGCACGCTGCTCACGGAAATCCAGGTTCCCAATTCGGCCGGCGACCTGTTGCCCGGCATGTACGCCGACGTCGACTTGAATATCCCAGTCCTGGATCCTCCCATGTCGATTCCGGCGGACGCGCTGGTGGTGCGCTCCGATGGCACGCAGGTGGCGCTGGTGCGTCCCGATCAGACCGTGCACTATCAGAAAATCGAAGTCTCCCGGGACTTCGGCGACCACTTGGAACTTGCCGGTGGACTGCGCGCGGGCGATCATGTGATCCTACATCCCAACGACTCGATCCGCGAGGGCGTCAAGGTTCAAACCTTGCAGGCGCCCCCGGCTGTGAAAGACTAAAACATTCAGCGGTCCGGAGAATTGAAACATGTTCCAGCGTTTCCCAGCTACACGTCTGTGTATTGAGCGTGGGTGCGTCGCGCGCGGGCCGGTGGCGCGTCTATTTCTGTGCCTGTTTGCGCTCACTCTGCCGGGTCGGATAGGGGCGCAGAATCCCTCCGCGCCTCCGGATGGCGGGGGTTCCGCGGCAGGGGCGCCGGCCGCGAGCGCGGGCACTTCGAATAGCGTTCCTCTGGTGACGTCGCCGCCCGCCTTGGAGGGATGGCGCGGGATCGCGAACCCGTTCGTGATTCCCTATCTTGCAAGGAAAGTCGCTCCGGTCAACTTCACCAATACGACCCGCGTTCGCGATCTGATGCGCGCGGGGAATCTTTATCTGTCGCTCGCGGACGCGCTGGCGTTGTCGATCGAAAACAATCTCGATATCGAACTCCAGCGCTATGCTTTCCCGATGGCCGAGAGCGAGGTTCTGCGCGCGCAAGGCGGCGGCCTGCTGCGAGGCATCCTGTATACGCTGAACGAAACCCCGACCGGAATTGGCGGTCCCAATAGTCCTCTTGTGACCACGCCCGCATCGACCGTGACGCCTGGCACTTCCGTGGCCACGAATGCCAACGAGCTAGCCCTGCTCGGCGAGCCGCAGGACAACTATTCCATCCAGGGGACCATTCCGCTCTCGAACGGATCGCAGATTCCGCTGTACGATCCCGTCTTGACAGGGCAGTACAACTGGCAGCATTTCAATACGCCGCAGCTCTCCTCGGCCTTCGCGCAGAACGGCGACCTGGCCGGGAGCCTGCAGACCGCCGACGCGGGCTTCAACCAGGGATTCAGCACGGGCACGAATCTCAATGCCAGTTTCGTGAACACGCGCGATTCCAGCAACTCGCTGAGCAATTCGTTCAATCCGTATCTCAACTCGGGCCTGGCGCTCAATGTTACGCAGCCCCTGCTGCGGGGATTCGGCCGAGAGGTCAATCGCCGCTTCATCCGCATTGCAGCGAATGAAGAAAAGATCACGAGCCTGCTGTTTCGGCAGCAACTGATCGCCACGGTCTACGGCGTCGTGCGGCTGTATACGGACCTTGTTTCGCTCGCCGAGGACGTGAAGGTAAAACAGGACACCTATCAGTTTGCGCAGACGCTTCTGCAAAATACGCAGGAAGAAGTGAACCAGGGAACACAAGCGCCGATCGAGTTGACGCGCGCCCGTGCGCAGGTCTCGGCGACGCAGCAGGATCTGATCAATTCGCAAGGGCTGCTGGAGGAGCAGGAGGCCATCCTCAAAAACGTGATCACCCGGCTCGGCAGTGAGGATCCCGACGTCCGGAGGGCGCGCGTGATTCCCACCGACTCGCTGGAAATCCCTGCCGCAACCGAGGAATCTCGAGCCATCGAGGATTTGTTGGGCGAGGCGTATCGCCAGCGCCCGGACCTGGCGCAAGCGGGGCTGCAAACGGAAAACACCCGTATCAGCCTCCAAGGCAGCCGGAATGCATTGCGCCCGGAGCTCGATGTGGTGGGCACGGCGCAGAGCAACGCGCTCGCCGGCGATCCGAATGCGCTGAATATGGGCGTTCCCGCCGGCGCCTACGTGGGGGGCTACGGCACGGCGCTCGATCAGATTTTCACCGGCAAGAATCCGACGGTTGCGATCGGGCTGCAGCTGACGCTCCCGCTGCGGAATCGCGTAGCGCAGGCGGATGCGGCGCGCGACGAGCTGCAACTGCGGCAGACGCAAATTCGCGAGCGCCAGTTGCGCAACCAGGCGCAGCTCGAAGTGGAAGACGCGTTGATCGGCATGCGGCGCGCGCGCGCCTCCTACGAAGCGGCCACCCAGACCCGGCAGTTGCAGGAAGAGTCGCTCGAAGCGGAACAGATTAAATTCATGGAGGGCGCGTCGACCAGCTTTTTCGTGATCCAATATCAGAGTTACGTCGCGCAGGCGCGTTCCACCGAGCTTGCCGCCAAGGGAGCGTATCTCAAGGCGCGGGCGGCCATGCAGCGCGCGTTAGGATCGATTTTGGATGACAACGGAATCAGCTTCGACGCCGCCCGCCGGGCCAGCCGGTAACCGCCCGGGCAGCAGGTTTACGCGATGAGCTTCGAGCGGCCGTGGGTCGCGTGGCTAGCCGTGCTGCCGATCGCGTGGATGGTCTATGCCTGGCGTAACGCCATGCGGAAGACGCCGCTGCTCCTGAAGGGCTGCGCGTTCCTTGCCATTCTCGCTGCGCTCGCTGCGCCGCGCATCACCTTGCATCCGGAGCGCGTGGCCGTGGCGCTGTTGGTGGATACTTCGGCCAGCGTACCCACCGCGGATCTCGCGAAAGCATCGGAGATCACTTCGAAGATCGCGGCGGCGCGCGGCAGCCAGTGGATGCGTGTGATTCCTTTCGCGCGTTCTTCGCGCTCGCTGAGCCCGTCCGAACGGGGAGCCGCCTTTCCGTTCCGAACTTCCGAGGGCGCGGACGGACGCGGGACGGATCTGGAAGCCGCGATTCGCGAAGCGATTGCCGCGCTGCCTGCCGAAAGGATCCCGCGCATTGCGCTGATCACCGACGGGCACGAAACGCGTGGGAGTATCGCGCGGGCTGCGTGGCAGGCACGCCAACTGGGCGTCCCCATCGACACCTTCGTACTCGCGGGGCGCAGGCGGGGTGCGCTGCGGCTCGAATCGATTCAAATGCCGGATACCGTTTTCGCGGGCGAACCCTTTACGATCGAGGTGCGAGTGGCCGCGGCTGCTGCCACGGCCGCCGAGCTGGAATTACGGGCCGAAGGAAATTCTCTCGGGTCCACGGGGCTCACGCTCGCCCCCGGTGTGAATGATTTGCATCTGCGCGCGAATCTGAATACGTCCGGCGCGCTGCCGGTGACGATCGCGCTGCGGACGCGATCGGCAACGCCTTCCGGCGGCTCGCCACGAGAAGCCCGGCCGGCTCCCGAAGAGGAGGTCACGTTCGAGCAGCCCATCAGCGTACGGCGTCCGCGGGTGCTGCATCTTTCAGGCAACGCCGAAGATGCGGACGCGCATTTGAATGCGACGCTCGCCGCGGCTCAATTTGAAGTCGAGCGCGCAGCGGAGTTCGGCGCACGCGACCTCTCGCGCTATCAGCTCGTCGTGCTGGACAATTGGGATTTGGACAAGGTTCTTCCCGCGGATCAGGCCAGGCTCGAAACCTATGTCCGTCAGGGAGGTGGCCTGCTGGTGATTGGCGGCGAGCGGAATTTGCTGGCCGAAGCGACGAGTGGGAACGATCCCTTGGATCGCGCGCTGCCCGCGAGGCTGGTTCCCCGATCGACGGATGGCAGGGCGGTGGTGCTGGTGCTCGACCGCAGCACTTCGATGTTAGGCAAAAAGATCGAGCTCACCCGGCAGGCCGCGGCCAACGTCGTCTCGAATCTTCGCCCCACCGATCAGGTGGGCGTTCTCGCCTTCGATACGACGTTCCGCTGGCAGGTGCCCATGCGCTTCGCAGACGATCCCGTGGCGATTAACGCTTTGATTTCGCGGATCAATCCAAACGGCGGCACCAGGATCGCGCCCGCGCTCGGCGAAGCTTACAAGTCTATCCTCGAGACGAACGCGTTTTACAAGCACGTGCTGCTGCTGACGGATGGCCTCTCCGATGAGGGCAATTCGTTCGCGCTCGCCCGCGAAGCCCAAGCCATGGCGATCACGATTTCCACCGTGGGCCTTGGCCTCGACGTGAATCGGGCGTATTTGACACGCCTTGCGGCGCTGGCCGGGGGCAAAGCCTATTTTCTGAGCGAGCCGGCGGGGCTCGACCAGATCGTTCTTAGCGACGTCAAGGAACATACGGGAATGACCGCGGTGGAAAAGCCGCTCGTCCCCGAGGTCCTGCATGAGGCGGAGATATTGGACGGAGTGGCCGTCGCGCAGGCTCCTGCGCTGAAAGGATACGTCCGCTTCGAGGCCAAGCCCAACGCGGAAATCGTGCTGCGGTTGGATGGACGCGATCCTCTTTATTCGCGCTGGCAGTATGGTCTGGGACGCTCGGCTATTTTTGCTTCGGACGCCAAGGCGCGCTGGGCCGCCGACTGGGTCTCCTGGAAAGGATTCGATAAATTCTGGGTGAACGTGTGCCGGGATTTGCTGCCGCACGCCAACACGAACGATGCGCGGCTCGAATACGATTCCTCTTCGGGCGACCTGGTGGCGCACTACCGGTTGGGCGCCTACGGGGTTGAGCCGGCTTCGATTCCCGAACTCTACGTGATCGGACCGGATCATTTTCAGCGCGCGATGCCGGCACAGAAGGTCGCGCTCGGGACGTACTCGGGGCGCGTTCCGATCGGGGCGCGGGAAGGGCTTTTCCGCGTGCGGCCCGTGGAGGAATCCGATGCGTTTCCCGAAGCCGCTCTCTATCGTCCGGAGGCCGAGCTTTCCGGCTACGGCTCTAAAGAAGAACTTTTGAAGCAAATCGCCGAGTTCACGGGTGGGCGATTTCAACCCGACCCTTCCGGCGTGTTCGATTCCGGTGGACGGACGGTCGCGGTGACGGAAGTGTTGTGGCCATGGCTGCTGGCGCTGGCGATGCTTTTCAACCTGGCGGAATTGATCGCGCGAAAGAGGGGAGGGCGTGTCTTGAGCCGCAGCAGCGGCAAATGAGTGTCGCAACGGGCGGACTGCACCGCCTGACATGCGACAATTTCCAGTAGCCATGCGAATGGACGCGAACACGATTTTCATTACCGGCGGAGGCGATGGAATCGGCCGGGGACTTGCGGAGGCGTTCTATGAACTGGGGAATCAGGTTCTTATCGCCGGCCGCCGCGAAGTGCCGTTGAAGGCCGTGTGCGACGCGCACCCGGGGATGCGCTACTACACCCTGGACGTCGCCGATCCTTCGCAGATTCAGGCCGTAGCGGCGCAGGCAATCGCCGATTTTCCCAAGCTGAACTGCGTGATCGCCAACGCGGGCGTTCAACGCATCTGCGACTTCGCCGGTGAGACGTTACCGGCTGATCGCGTGATCGAAGAGGAAATCGAGATCAATTTGCTGGGGCTGATTCGCACCACGACGGCGTTTCTGCCGCATTTGCGAAAACAGGAGCGCGCGACGGTGATTCATTTGTCTTCGGGTCTGGCCTTCGTGCCGCACGCCCGGTGCCCGGTCTACTGCGCGACGAAAGCGGCCGTGCATTCCTTCACCATGACGATGCGGCATCAATTCCGCGATACCAGTGTGAAGTTTGTCGAACTGATCCCTCCGCGTGTGGACACAACTCTCGGAGGCGGCAGCGGCACGAATCCGAACTCGATGACGGTCGGCGACTTTATCGCGGAGGCGATGAACGGTTTAGCCGCTGGAGCCGACGCGGTCGCTGTAGGACATGCGAAGGGCTTGTTCGCGGCAGGCGGCGGTGAATCGGTGAAAACGGCGTTCGCGAATATGAATCCCGCGTAGCGGTGTTACCGGGCCGCCGACTTTACGCGCTCCAGCGTGAAGCGCTTGAAGAATTTTACGATTTCCTCTGACGTTCCGTTCGGATACTCGTGGCCGCCGGGATGAACCAGCGTCATGACCGGCGTGCCGTTCGACGATGCGTACAGAGTGCAGCGCGTTCCCGACATCACGGTAGCGCAAAAAGTGGGATTCGCTGCGACGCCGTCGATCTTGCGAGCTGTCTCGATCGCCTGCGTCTGGTCGGCGAAATCCACTTGATGATCCTGCCTGCCGCCCACATGCAGCAACGGTTTGGGCTCGGTGGGAACCGCATCTTCGCGAATGCGGCCGGCGACGGGAGCAAAGGCGGCAAAAACGGATGGACGCTCCGCCCACAACAAATAGGTGAAGTGTGCGCCGTTGGAAAATCCTGTAGCGTAAATTCGGTCGTCGTCGATTCGATAGGCTTTATGGAGCGCCGCCAGCGCCACGTCCACCAGCTTGAGATCGCGATCCCCGTCCTGGCCCGGCTCCGTCTGCCACCCGGTGGCGCCGTGCGTCGGCAGTCCCTGGATATAGACGACGACCGCTTCCGGCCACGCGCCTTGCAGGTCCACGCCAATGTAGTTGTCGGCGGTATCGCCATGGCCGTGAAACGCAAAAATCAGCGGCGCTTTCGCTTTTTGTGACGCCGGCCCATACACAATCGCCTGACGGTCCACGCCGCCGACAGGAAAGGTCATCAGCTTGTGCTCCGCGCGCACGGCGCCCGCAGAGAAAATCAGAATCGCGGCGCAAGCGGCCGCGCGCGGACCAATCAGGAAGCCAGTGCGCCTAGGGAGTCTCATGAGAAGGTTCATCCTTTAGGTTCATCTTTTCCAGCTTGCGATACAGCGTTTTGCGCTCTATGCCCAAAACTTTCGCGGCGCGGCTCTTGTTGCCGCTGGTCGCGGCCATCACGCGGCGAATCTGCTCGGCTTCGGTATCGGCCAGCGAATCGCTCGCGTGATCGCGCGAATCCATTTGCTCGATGGCGTTCCGTACGGCCGCGGCGTCGATCCGTCCGCCCGGCGCGAGAATGGTCAGCCGCTCCATCATGTGCTGCAACTGGCGGATGTTGCCGGGCCAGCTGTAGGCGGCCATCGCCTTCAGGCCGGACTCGGTCAGCTTGGTTTCAAGATGGTAGCGCTCGTTATAGCGTTTCAGAAAATAGTGCGCGAGCAAGGGAATGTCGGCGGCACGCTCGCACAGAGCCGGAACACTGAGCCGCACCACGTTCAGGCGATACCACAGGTCTTCGCGGAACTTCCCGTCCTCCACCATCTTCTGCACATCACGATTGGTCGCCGCGATCACGCGCACGTCGACCTTACGGGACCGGGCCGAGCCTAGCGGGCGAATCTCGCGCTCCTGCAAAAAACGCAGCAGCCGCAGCTGAAACCCGAGTTCGATGTCTCCGATCTCATCCAGAAAAACCGTACCGTTGCTGGCCGCTTCAAACACGCCCATGCGGTCGCGGTCGGCCCCCGTGTAGGCGCCCTTTAACGCTCCGAACAGCTCGCTCTCCAGCAGGGAAGGCGCGATCGATCCGCAATCCACGGGCACGAAGGGATGAATCGCGCGCCGGCTGTTGCGATGGATCATGTGCGCGATCAATTCCTTTCCGGTCCCGGTTTCTCCCTCGATCAGCACCGTGGCGTCGGTGGGTGCGACGCGCGAAATGGTCTTATAGATGTCGACCATACGGGCCGAACTGCCGATCATTTCGGTATCCGGGAGATCGTCGATGGACGGGGCGTCCTCATCGTCCTCGAGCGCGGTTCCCGCCAGCGCCTTTTCGGCGCGCCGGATGGTCTCGATCATATGGGCCATCTCGAACGGCTTCGCCAGATATTCGAAGGCGCCGTTTTCCGTGGCGGCCATAACCGTTTCCATGCTGCCTCGGCCGGTCATCAGAATGACCGCGCAAGAGGGATTATGCTCGCGGGCCGCGCGCAGCACATCGATGCCCGTGCGCTCGTCCAGATAAATATCGGAAATGACGATGGTGTAAACTTCGGTCGAGAGTTTCGCCAGTGCCTCGCGCGTGGAGGAAACCGCCTCGGGGACGTATCCTTCGAGCTCCAGCACCGTCACCATCGTATTGCGAACCGATGGGTCATCCTCAACGATCAACAGCTTCTGCATGGGCCGTTATCACCTGCGCGTTCACTACTATGGTAAAGCACGATCCGCGGCCGGGTTCGCTGGTCACTTCCATGTGCCCGCCGTGATGGGTGACGATTTGTTCCACGATGGAGAGCCCGATGCCGGTGCCGACTTCGCCGGAAGCCTCCGCCTTTTTTGTGCGGTAGAACTTTTTGAAAATGTTCTTGAGCTCCTTGGCGTCCATGCCAATGCCCTCGTCGCGCACGGAGAGGCGCAGGAATCCGCCCCCCGTTTCGGCCGAGACCCGGACATGAGTGTCGGGCGGCGAATACTTTACCGCGTTGGTCAAAAGGTTGTAGAACGCATATTCCATCAATTCGCGGTCGCCGGCGAGAGTGCCCTCGACGCTTGTATCGAGCGTGACCGCGATGCGCTTGCGCTCCGCCAGGGGCGCGACGCGTGCGAGACACGTATGCACCACGTCCGCAGCCGGGAATGACTCGCGCTTCAGCTCCATGTGCCCTTCGGCGAGCCGCTCGACGTCGAGGAAGGTTTGAATCAGCCGCGCCAGGCGTTTCGATTCCGCGTTAATCATCTCGCTCAGCTGCTTTTGCTTGGCCGCCGGCAGCGCGTAGTTTGTCATGATTTCGCTCGAACCCTGGATGGCCGTGAGCGGTGTGCGCATTTCGTGCGCGGCCCAATGAATCGCCTGCTGGTACCTGGATTTTTCGGATTCGGACCGCTTGAGCTGACGGCGCACGAAGAAGACCTGGAAGGTTGCCGCGCTCGCGCAGCTCAGCCACGCGACCGCGACTGGTCCGAAGTAAGGGAAAACGATTCCCTGGCGAAATAGAATCATCGGGAGCGCATGCGCCGCGACGAGCAACGTGACCGCCGCGACATACGACATCCACCCCGCGAGGAGCGCGAACGCCAGCCCAGCCGCCGCGGCATAAACCAGCGAGACGCCGAGCGCAGTCACATCCGACGCCGGCTGCAGGAAACGCCCGGACGCCATGGTCTCGAATGCGTGCGCATGCACCGCGACGCCAGGAACGTTTTCGCCGTAAGGGTTCACCAGCCGGTCGCGGGCGGCTGAAAGCGCGGTCACGCCCAAAAATACGGCCTTGCCCTGGATCCACTCCGCGCTCTCGGGAATCTTCAGCACGGAAATTGTCGGCACGCCTGCCGGAAGATAGCGGATCAGCAGGGGACGGCCCTCCTCGGTACGCGCGGCCGGAATGATCGTGGAGCCGACCTCGACATCCTCGGGCGATTCGACAATGGGCGCACCCTGGTAAATGCGAAACGCTTCGAGCGCGAGCGCCCAACGGCGAATCATTCCCGTGTTCCCCGGACCCTTTCCGGTTTCCTCAAGCGAAAGCACGCGGCTTACGCCGTCTGCTCGCCCTTCCTCCGGGTGCACGTGTCCGAGCGCGACTGCGGCGCTCGCAAAAACGGGCAGGGGATCCTCCCATGCGCCCCCCACAAGCTCGCAGGGCAGAATGAGATTCGATGTGTCGCGAAGCGCTGCCGCGAGACGCGCGTCTTCCGTGTCATCGCCCCTGTCGCTCAGGATCACGTCGAGCGCCACGCTTTTGGGATGCGCGGCTGCCAGTTGTTCGAGTGCGGCTGCAAGAATCGGACGAATTTTGCGCATGCCGCCCCGTGCGCGGAGCGTCTCTTCGTCGATCGCCACTACGACCGATTGTGCAGGGGCCTGAAACGGAGGCGCCGTTCGCGTTAGCGTGTCGTAGGCGTAATTGTCGATGCGCGACCCAAACCACCCGGCGAGGGTGCCCGCGATCAAGCATCCGGCGAGCACCGAAACGTACGCCAGATTACGTTTTAGAGATCCACCGCGCATTCATCACAAGTATACGAAGGCGATCATACTTCGAAAAACCCAATGCTCCAAGCACCTAAGACTAAGGCGGCGATTATAACCGCCATAAGCATGCGGGCCTTTCCGGAGAAGTCGGCCGTCGGGGTACAGTCTCCTGTACTCGCGATGGAGTCGTTGGTACTTGACCAATACCAACCCGGTGCTGGGAACCTTTCGTCATCCGGTAGCTTGTTGTTTGCCTTATCGGCCATCTCGATGTATGTAAAACCCGAGATCACACCACATGCCGCGCCACACCCCAGCGCAAAGATTCCTAGTATGACGCGAGACGTCATGCCCGTTCATCCTACCTCATCAACTAGCCCACCGGTCTGAGGCTGAGAACCCCGCTGTTCCAACCAGACCCCTCCCTCGTCATCCCGAGCGAAGTCGAGGGACCTGTTGTTATGCCTTTCGAACGACAAAAAGCAGGTCCCTCGACTTCGCTCGGGATGACACGCGTTGGGTGCGCGCTTTCATCCTCGCTACGCCGCTTTCCGGCTCCGCAATAAATCCATCACCAGCAAAGCCGCACCAATTGTGATCGCGCTATCGGCGACGTTGAAGGAAGGGAACTCGTAGCTTCCGATAAACACCTGGATAAAATCCGTCACCGTCCCCCGGAAGACGCGATCGATCAGATTCCCAAGAGCCCCGGCGAAGACCAGAGTCAGACCCGCGCGCGTGAGAGCAGGGGACAATCGAGGCTCCCCGGCGACGGGTTGAGAATTTGGCAGACGCCACAAGAGCACGGCGACGATCGCGAGCACCACGGTCGACAGGCCCACCAGGACCAGCTTGCGAATCACCGGAGCTGCATCGGCTAGCATGCTGAATGCGGCGCCGGGATTCTCGGCGTGAACGATGTTCAGAATCCCCGGGATGATCGGGATCGCGTCGAACAAGGAAAGGTCACGTTGAATGCCGACCTTCGTCACCCGATCCAACAGAACCAATAGGAGCACGATCAGAGCCGAGCGCAGACGCGGGTTTATGCGCGTATTTCCCTTATCCAAGCATTTCGCGGAGCGCCGCCGCGCAGGAGTCGCAAACAGTCGGGTATCCGGCGTCGACTCCGATTTTGGTCGAATATTTCCAGCATCGTTCGCATTTCGCGCCATCGGCGCGTTCTACCGCGACTTCCAATACGGCGTCTGCCGCGTCGTTGGGCGGTTCCAGCACCACTTGGGAAACGATGAACAACGATGGAAGGACCGGCTCGTACTCCTTGTGCAGTTCGAACGCGGTGATCGGCAAACGCAGCCGAACCCGCGCTTCGAGCGACGTGCCGATCAGCTTCGCCTGACGCGCCTCTTCCAGCGCTTTCAAAACACGATCGCGCGTGCTCAAAAGCCGCTCCCACGTTTCGAGCTTCGTGGCGCTGAGGCCCGAGGCGAGCTCCCCGGGCTCCGGCAGCATCGCCAGATGGACACTCTCCGGCGCGCCGGCCGGCTTCTTCGTATGGCTCCACACTTCTTCCGTGGTAAACGCGAGCAGCGGCGCCGCCAGCCGCGTCAGCGCGTAGTGGATCTTGTACAGCGCCGTTTGTCCGCTGCGCCGCGCATGGCTCCTGGTGGCGGCCGTGTAGAGGCGATCTTTCAGGACGTCGAAATAGACCGCGCTCAAGTCGGTCGTGGCGAAATCGTAAATGGCGCGATAGACCTTGTGAAATGCGTGTTCGTCGTACCAGCGCGCGGCAATCGGCAATCAGTTCGCTCGCCCGCGCTAAAATCCAGCGATCGATTTCGAGCATCCCTTCTGCCGGCACAGCGTCGGACAGGGGATCGAAATCGTCCAGGTTCCCCAGAGCGTAGCGGAATGTATTGCGCAGCTTGCGATACGCCTCGATCAGGCGGCTGACAATGGTATCGGAAAAGCGGACGTCCTCGGTGAAATCGACCGATGCGGTCCACAGGCGCAACAGTTCGGCGCCATATTTATTGATCACCTTCTCGACTTCCTCGGCGCCTTTGGATTTCGAAAGCGCGCGGCCCTCGCCGTCGAGTGTCCAGCCGTTGGTGGCCGTAGCCCGGTAAGGAGCCGAGCCGCGTAGCCCCACGGCGACAAGCAGGGAGCTGTGAAACCAGCCGCGATATTGATCGCCGCCTTCCAGATACATATCGGCGGGCCACGGAAGATGATTTTCGGGGGTCAACACGGCCAGGTGACTGGCGCCGGAATCGAACCACACGTCCAGAATGTCATGCTCTTTGCGGAAGGCCGTCCCGCCGCATTTCTTGCAAACCCCATCTTCGCCCATTAATTCCGCGGCGCTGCGCGAATACCATACGTCGGCCGTATGCTCCCGGATCAGGGCGACAACGCGATCCAGAACGCGCCGGTCGGTGAAAGGCTCGTGGCAAGCCTCGCAGTAGAACACCAGGATCGGCACGCCCCAGGCGCGCTGCCGCGAGATGCACCAGTCCGGGCGCGTGGCGATCATGTTTCCGATGCGCTCCTGGCCCCAGGCGGGATTCCACTTCACGTTCTGGATCGCTTCGAGAGCACGCTGGCGCAGATTGTTGTGCTCCATGCTGATGAACCACTGCTCGGTGGCGCGGAAAATGGTCGGATTGTGACAGCGCCAGCAATGCGGATAGCTGTGTTCGATCTTGCGAGTCGCCGCGAGCGCGCCGGCTTTCGTCAGCAGATCGATGACGATGGGATTGCCCTGCCAGATGGTCTTCCCGATCAATCCTTCCGGCAGGCGGCCGGAAGCTCCCTCGGCATGATAGAACCGTCCGGCTCCATCGACGGGGCAGTAGACCGAAAGATGATTCGCCAGGCCGACCTGATAGTCCTCCTGCCCGTGGCCCGGCGCCGTATGCACCGCGCCTGTACCTTGTTCGAGCGTCACGTGATCGCCGAGGATGCCGACCGAGGTGCGATCGAGAAAAGGATGCTTGAACAGTGTTCCGTCCAGGCGCGAACCTTCAAACGCCGCGATCACTTTCGGCTCGCCCCAGCCGCAGGCTTCGGCCGTCGCGCGAAGCAGATCCACGGCGACGATATAGATTTCGTCCTCCACGTCGGCCGCTGCGTAGCTGAATCTAGGGTGATAGCAGATTGCCAGATTGGCGGGTATGGTCCAGGGGGTGGTGGTCCAGATGAGGCCCCAGACTTTTTTGCCGGCGAGCGCGGGGTCTATGGACGCAGGATCTGAGGTGAGCGCGAATTTTACCCAGATGGAAGGGCTGGTGTGGTTCTCATACTCCACTTCCGCCTCGGCGAGCGCCGTGCGGTCGTGAATGCACCAGTTCACCGGCTTCAATCCTTTATAGACATAGCCCTGATCGAGAAAATCGACGAAAGCGCCGGCGATGACCGCCTCGTACTGGGCGCTCATGGTCAGGTAGGGATCGTTCCACCGGCCGAAGACCCCGAGCCGCATGAAATCCTTGCGTTGCAGGTCGACGTACTTCTCGGCATATTTGCGGCAGGCCGCGCGGATTTCTTCCGGCGCCATACTGGCCTTTTTGGAGCCGAGCTGGCTGTCCACCTTGATCTCGATCGGTAGCCCGTGGCAGTCCCATCCGGGCACGTATGGAGAATCATAACCCTCCATGGTTCTTATCTTTACGATAAAATCCTTCAATATTTTATTGAAGGCGTGCCCCAGGTGAATATTGCCGTTCGCATACGGCGGGCCATCATGCAACACATACGTCGGGCGGCCCTTCCGGGCGGAGCGGATCTGCTGGTAAATGCCCGACTCGTCCCAGCGGGCGAGCAACTTCGATTCCAGTTGCCCCAGGTTCGCCTTCATCGGGAAATCGGTACGGGGCAGGTTGAGCGTACTCTTCAGGTCGATGGCTTCCATCAGATTATCCACCCATGGTACCCGATCTACCAATCGCCTTTAAATCAGGTAAGTAAGCCAAAAAACAAAAAGACTACTTTTGTTGTTGACAGATGGTCGCGTTCCGCTTAAGATTCTCTTTCGTTCGGAGAGCCCCCGTTAGCGCTGAGGTCCTAGATGACGTTCCGAGTCGGTGAAAAAGTCATTTACCCCAACCACGGGGTAGCGACGATTGAGAACATCAGTAGCCGTGCTTTTGCCGGCCACTTTGAGCGGTATTACCTGCTCCGCCTCACCCTTAATTTGACCGTCATGGTGCCGCTTTCGCATGCCCAAAACGTGGGCCTCCGGAAGGTCACGTGCAATAGCGAGATCGCGCAGGTGATCGAATACCTGGGCGAACGGCGCTGCCGGCGGAGCCGCGATTGGAAAGACCGCTTTCGCGAAAACACCGAAAAGATGCAGAGCGGCGGGCTTCTGGGTGTAGCCGAAGTCCTGAAGACACTGTTGCTGCTGCAAGCCGAGAAACCCCTCTCCTTCCGGGAAAAGAAGATGCTGGATCGCGCTCGTCACATGTTAATGACAGAGCTGTGCACCTCCAGAGGATTGAAGGAACCGGATGCGATCCGGACGCTTGACGACGCACTCGCCAAGGCGAAACTGCGACTGCCGGAGCCCATGTAGCGGCTTTCGGGCCTCGACCTTTAACATCCCATTAGAAAAAGCCGAACGCGATCCGCGAATGCAGGCGCTTGCTAATGCACCCGCTCTTTGATCCGTTCGCGCGTCACCAACTCGTCGAAGATCGCGAGCACCTGTTTACGGTACTGATAGATGCTCTGCAGGCGGGCCTTCATGCGAGTCTCATGGCGATGTCGCAGAAGCAGCTTATCTAACAATTTGCGGGGCACGTCGATATCGCGGCGCAGGGCGTCGGCGGAGTGGCCGCGGAGGAAGAGGCCGTAGAACAGCGCGGCTTCCCTTTGAGGAGCCAGCGGGTCGATTTCTTCCATCGCCTTGCCTGGCGTTGTCATGGCTGCACCAAACTCGCGCACCAAAAACAGCAGTATAAACGGGCGCGTGGCCGCGCGCAATAGGCCGAAGCCTCCTCCGAGCCCATGCGACCGAAGTTGTATCCGCGGAGGAATCGCGCGTAATCGAGGGAAGCGTTTAAAATAGAAGGACATGCGAACTCCCCGTTGCGTTCTATTTTTATCGCTCGCCCTCGCGGCGGTAGCGACTCCTGCTGTTTCCGCCGCAGATGGCGTGGCGCAGGTTTTTGACAGCCAGGTGAAATCTCTCGAAAGCGACGTGCTGCCGCTCGCGCAGGCGATGCCGGCCGATAAATACGATTTCGCGCCCACTGCCGGGTCCTTCCAAGGCGTAAGAACGTTCTCCGAGCAGATCAGACACTTGGCCACCGTGATTTATATGTTGTCGGGTGCGGTGCTCGGGGAGAAACCGCCGGTGGATATCGGCAAGGACGACAGCGGCCCATCCGCGGTTCGAACCAAGGCCCAGTTAGTGGAGTACTTGCGCAGCTCGTTGGCTTTTGCGCATAAAGCGGTGGCGACGTTAACCGAGAAGAACCTGCTCGACGACGTCTCGCCGTTTGGGAGCGAAAAAATGAAGCGGCTGGCCGCGGCCTCCATGATCACCTGGCATAGCTTCGATCACTTCGGGCAGATGGTGGTCTACGCCCGCATGAACGGCGTGATTCCGCCGTCCAGCCTGCCTCCTCCTCCGCCTCAGGCGAAGAAGTAGATGTTCGCAGCGGACCAACGCTCGCCGAGCGGTTCGAGTGACGGTCATTACGCTTTGGTTTCGGCCTTCCGCCGCACCCGAAAACTCCATGAGTAAGCACATGTCATCATGAAACTTATGTTCACCGATGCAATTATAGGAGCACTCATTCGATGATCCGGTATCTGAAGAGCGGGCAAACCGCGGCCAGCAAAGCGGAAAACAGCGCCCAGGTTCGCCACACGGTGGAAGCAATCCTCGCCGACATCGAGGCCAACGGCGAGAAAGCGCTGCGGCAGTACTCCGAGAAATTCGATAAGTGGTCGCCGGAGTCGTTCCGTCTTTCGGAAAGCGAAATCGAGCGTTGCCTGAACGCTTTGCCCCACAGGGTCCTCGACGACATCAAATTCGCGCAAACGCAGATTCGCAATTTTGCGCTGGTGCAGAAGTCCGCCCTCCGGGACGTGGAGCAGGAGACCATGCCGGGCGTGGTGCTGGGCCACAAAAACATCCCGGTGAACAGCGTCGGATGCTACGTTCCCGGCGGACGATATCCGATGGTGGCGTCGGCGCACATGAGCGTGGTGACGGCCAAGGCGGCTGGCGTGCGACGCATCATCGCCGCGGCGCCGCCCTTTGAAGGCGCACCCCATCCTGCGATCGTTGCCGCGATGCACCTGGGCGGAGCGACGGAAATCTTTGCGATTGGCGGGGTGCAGGCTGTCGCGGCGATGGCTTTGGGCACCGAGACGATCGCGCCCGTCGACATGCTGGTGGGTCCGGGAAATGCCTACGTAGCCGAAGCCAAGCGCCAGCTGTTCGGACGCGTGGGGATCGACCTGCTCGCCGGCCCGACCGAGACCCTGATCATTGCCGACGATTCGTGCGACGCGGAAATGGCCGCTGTCGATCTGATCGGGCAGGCCGAGCATGGTCCCGGAAGTCCGGCGGTCCTGCTGACGAATTCCAAGTCGTTGGCCGAGAGGACGCCGGCTGAAATCGAAAAGTTATTGGGCTGGCTGCCGACGGCGGCGATCGCGCGGGAGGCGTGGGAAAACAACGGCGAAATCATTCTGTGCGACACGCTCGACGAAATGGTGGCGGAAGCCGACCGCATCGCTTCCGAGCACGTGCAGGTGATGACCGCCGATCCCGATTATTTCCTGAATCACATGACCAACTACGGGGCCTTATTTCTGGGGGCGCGCACGAATGTCGCGTATGGAGATAAAGTGATCGGAACGAATCACACGCTGCCCACGATGAAGGCGGCCCGCTATACCGGAGGGCTATGGGTCGGGAAGTTTATCAAGACCTGCACGTATCAAAAAGTGACCACGGACGAAGCTTCGGCGCGAATCGGGGAGTACTGCTCGCGGTTGTGTGAAATCGAGAATTTCGCGGCTCATAAAGAGCAGGCGGATCTGCGCGTGCGCCGCTATGGCGCGAAGGCGGGGCACTGATGGCGAACGAACGGGAGCGCCCGGTTGCGATCGTGTTCGGAGGAGCGGGCGGGATCGGATCGCCGATTTGCCGCAAGCTCGCGGAAACCGGCATGCGCGTGGTGGTTGGATACAACAATTCGGCGGCCAGTGCGGAAGCGCTCGCAAAGTCGCTTCCGGGAGACGGGCATTCTGCAAGACGCGCACCTGTGACGGAAACGGCCGCGCTCGCGAGCCTGGCCGAGGACATAGCGCGGGATTACGGCCGTTGCGACGCGGTGGTCAATTGCGCGGGTACGACGCGCTTTGTCAAACACTCCGACCTTTCCTCGCTCGACGACGAGCTGATCGACCGGATCCTGGCGACCAACGTTCGGGGCGCATTCGCTACGGTACGTGCGTTCCAATCTCTGCTCGAGGCGAGCACGCTGCCGGGCGGTGGCGTGGTGGTGAATCTATCGTCGGCTGCCGGCAACATCGGGATCGGCAGCAATGTGATGTACTGCGCGTCGAAGGCCGCGCTCGATTGCATGACGAAGTCGCTCGGACGCGCGCTTGCGCCGAAGGTCCGCGTAGTTTCGGTGTCCCCGGCGCTTGTCGACACGGAGTTTGTGAAATCGCTCGATAAAGCGTGGCACGATGCGCAGGCCGCAAGTACTCCCATGGGCCGGCTCGCGACGCCCGAGGAGATTGCGGCGGCGGTAGCGGCCGTCATTACGACGCTCACGTTTACCACGGGTTCAATCCTGCAAGTGGACGGCGGAAGAACACTGGGTGTTTAGGAGAATGCTGTTTAGGAGAACGCTGTTTAGGAGAACACTCATGAGAAAATCCGCGCGCGTAGGGCGGCTCGCGATGTTCGCCGTTCTGGCGGGAACGCTGGCGGCGCAGACGCCGAATCCGGGACCGAGCGGTGGCCTTGCTCCCGGCGTGTCACTTCCCGCGAGTCCTTCTCGCGCGAATCCTCTCGACAAGATTTCGCCGGTGAGCGACGCGCAGCTCGCCGCTCCCCCTGCCGAGGATTGGCTGATGTGGCGCAGGACCTACGATGACCTGGGCTTCAGCCCGCTGAAGCAGATCAGGAAGGACAACGTCGCCAATCTGCGCCTCGCCTGGAGCTGGTCGCTGCCGAACGGCCCGAACGAGACCGCGCCGTTGGTCCACGACGGGGTGATCTTCGTGCAGGGATTTGGAGATCGCGTGCAGGCCCTGAGCGCCGCGACAGGCGATCTGCTGTGGCAGTACTCGCGCACGCTTGGCCCCGACACGCCCCCCAGCGTGAAGCGCGCGATGTCGCTCTATGGCGATAAGCTGTTCGTTCCCACCTCAGACACTCACGTCGTCGCTTTGAATATCAAGACAGGAAAGGTCGCGTGGGATCACGAGGTGGGCGATCCGAAGACCGGACTCCGCATGACCGGCGGAACGCTGGCCGCCAAGGGTAAGGTAATGATCGGCACCACGGGGCGCGCGCCGGGCGGGAATTACATTGTGGCGCTCGATGCGAATACCGGCGAAGAATCGTGGAGGTTCTACACCATCGCGAGGCCCGGTGAGCCGGGCGGCGAAAGCTGGAACGGACTCCCGCTCGAGCAGCGCAACGGAGCTTCGGTATGGACACCTGGAAGCTACGATCCCGCGCTAAACCTGGCGTTTTTTGGCCCCGCACAAACCTATGACACGGGCCCTCTGCGAAATCTGGTTGGGAAACCGGGGGTTACGAACGACGGACTGTATACGGATACGACCGTTGCGTTGAATCCGGAAACCGGAAAAATGGCCTGGCATTTTCAGCATCAGCCGAACGATCAATGGGATCTGGACTGGGCTTTCGAGCGCCAGGTGGTCCGGCTTCCCGTCGATGGGCAGATGAAACCGGCGGTGGTCACGGCCGGCAAACAGGCGATCTACGACGTGCTCGATGCAGCCACCGGCAAATATATTTTCTCGATGGACCTCGGGCTGCAGAATTCGGTGATCGCGATCGATCCGAAAACCGGCGCGAAGACGATCGACATGAAGACGGTCCCGGGCGACGGTGAAATCAAGACGGTTTGCCCGCATCCCGGGGGCGCGAAGAACTGGCTGCCGGGCTCGTTGAATCCTGACCGCAAAATGCTCTACGTTCCGCTGGTGGAATCCTGCATGGACATGATTCCGATCAAAGAGGGAGAACGCGCGAGCCTGTCTACGGGCGTCCGCTGGACGCTACGGCCGAGGCCGGATAGCGACGGAAAATACGGCCGTCTGGAGGCCCTGAACCTGGAAACCCGTAAGGTCGCCTGGATCGGGAGGCAAAGGGCTCCCATGAGCACGGGCGCGCTGGCGACGGCGGGCGGCGTGGTTTTTGCCGGGTCTATCGATCGCTTTATGCGCGCGTTCGACGATTCCACGGGAAAGGTCCTGTGGGAAGCGCGTCTCAACGATGTTCCGAACGCTCCGCCCATCACGTTCGGAGCGAACGGAAAACAGTACGTCGCCGTGATCGTCGGCAACGGCGGGGCCCAGGCGATCACGTTCCCCGTCCTGGTGCCCGAAATTCAGAACCCGCCGGACCGTTCCGCTACTCTGTGGGTTTTCGAGCTTCCTTAATCTGGGAGAGGCGATTCGGAAAGTGGATCGCGACGCGAAACTTCAGCCGGGATTGGCTCGGATTCCCAACGGGCCTTTGCCATTGAGAACGTCGGAGGATTGATCACCGCTTTGATGATGATCATCCACCCCCTGCCCGCGCTGTACGTGTGGTGCGCGCGGGACGACGAAACGCTTCCGCCCGCCGAAGCGAGCTTCGTGGAACAGGAGTAGAAACCCGCCGCAGTTTCGAAATCCTGTTTAGGCCACCAGCAGAAACCCGCGGAGACAAGAGGTATACTCAGTCGAGGAAATTTCTCCATGTCACGACTCTTCTCGGGAATTGCCGTAGCGTTTTTCCTGTGCGCGCCACCCGCGTGGACGCAAGCGCCCGCATCGGGACCCTATAAGGTATTAAAAACGGCTAAAGTCGGCGGCGCCGGCGGCTATGACTACGTGAACGTTGATGTCGAAGCGCGGCGCTTGTATATCGCGCGCACGGGTCCCACTCCGCGCGTGAATGTCTACGATCTGGATTCGCTCGCGGCCGTCGGCGAAATAAAAACCAGCAACGCGCATGGGGCCGCCATCGATCCGAAATCCCATCACGGGTTCGCGACCAGCAAGCCGATCACAATGTTCGACACGAAAACGCTCGAGATCATGAAGATGATCGACGTGCAGGGCAACCCGGACGGATCGTTCTTCGATCCCTCGGACGGGCGGGCGTACATCCTCAGCCACGCTTCGCCGCACGTGACCGCCATCGACACGAAAGACGGCAGTGTAGCCGGGACGCTCGATATTGGAGGAATGCCGGAGCAGGCCGCCTCCGATGGCAAAGGCCACCTGTATATCGACGTGGAAGACATGGATAACATCGCCGTTGTGGATGAGAAGACGCTGAAGGTCACGGCGCATTATGACGTCACGGGCAAAGGGGGCACCTGCGCGGGCCTGGCCATGGATGTGAAGAATCACGTTCTATTTGCCGCCTGCCGGAAGCCGGCGAATATGGTGATCCTCAATGCCACCGACGGAAAAATCATCACCACCCTGCCGATCGGCATGAATAGCGACGGGGTGACGTTCAATCCGAAAACCATGGAAGCGTTCAGCTCGCAGGTCGACGGCACGCTCTCGATCATCAAGGAAAACAGCCCCTCGGATTTTGTTTTGGAGCAGACCCTGATGACCATGCAGGGCGCGCGTACCAGTGCGCTTGATACGAAGACGGGCCACATCATTCTTATTGCCGCCGAGTTCGGCCCGCCCACGCCTCCCGCTCAACCGGGTGGGCGCGCAGGCCGGGGCGCGGTGCTGCCGGATTCCTTTTCGATTCTGGTCGTGGGGAAATAAGCGGCGAAGCGCAGCCCGAATTCCAGCCGCGACGTCAAATGATATCTAGCCTAAAACGTCAGACTGGCACCAACATCCCGGTCGAGTACCTGGGAGCTGAGCCGTTCTCGTTTGCGCCCGAAGCGCCAAACCTCACAACTCGAGATTCCCGCGATAGACCATCTCTCTCAGCGTGAACTTGCATTTCACCTCGAGCGGGCCGATCTTGGTCACGAAGGTTACTTGCTTATCTTCCAGGGTAAGCGGGAAGACGCGCGAGAAATAGAAGAGCGTACCGGGCGGGGAATAAGGGGTCGCGGGCGCCAAGTCCACGCGCTTGAGCTCGATCGGCTCGTCTTTGCGCTCAAGCCTTGTCCGCTCCTGCAGGATGTCGAATTTGGTTTTGCGTTCGTCGATGCTATCTTGATCTGACGGCGCTGGGCTCGGTACATTTCCGAAAACATTGATGATATAGTTTTCCGATAGCGCGACGCTCATCTTCACTTTGAGTGCCTCCCGCACGGGCAGCGCGGAATCCCAACGCACGCCGGCCTTCCATTTCCCGGTAATCTCCGGAATCTGACTCGTCGTGTTCACCGGAACTCCTCCCCTGCGGTTCATGGTGCGCGTGGTGGTCAAAGGCCCGGTCTGCGCGGTATTCACGATGGAAGCGTCCTTACTCCAGGGCGATTTCGTCAGAAGCCGCTCGATTTCTTCTTTGGTCCATTCCTCCGGCGCTTTCTGATCCCAGAAGTCGGCCCCCAGCAGACGGATCGCGCAGGGCAACAGCTCGGCGCTTAGACCTAACCCGAGAAGGACGCGCCGCCGGGTCATCGTCACGCTCTTAGACATAAATAAACTGTTCGACATCAGTCATTTGACGCATCAAACTTCATTGATGTTACGCGCCGGCACGATCGCGCTTTGGGAGTGCCCGGCTGGACTTACCGAGCCGGCTTCGTAGGGGGATTCGAGTTCCAATTCTCGCGCAGATCTTGGTGCTTTCGTCAATCACCTTGGGGCTGTATACCGAAAGCGTCCCGTTTCTGTTGTCATGAAGTAACCGTAACCTACGATGAATGAGAAGCATCTGCAAATTGCAATGCCCGCTTTCTCGACCGCGGGGTGGCGGGACCTGCGGGTTTTCTCCCCCATTCAAAGTCGAGTGATAGGACTTCAAGGAGCGCATTCAATAACATGAGAATTTGTGTCTTAGGCGGGGACGGCTACTGCGGTTGGGCGACGGCGCTGTATTTGTCTCGCAAGGGACATCGGGTGAGCATCGTGGACAACTTTCTACGCCGCACCTGGGACCACGAAATCGGCGCTCAAACTCTGACCCCGATCCAACCCCTTCCGGACCGGCTGCGGGTGTGGCAGGAACTGACCGGCGAGACCATTGAGTTTTATTGCGGTGACGTCACCGATTACGAGTTTCTTTCCTCCACGATCGAGTCCTTCCGTCCCGACGCGGTGATACATTTTGCCGAGCAGCGCGCGGCGCCGTATTCCATGATCGACCGCAAGCATGCGGTTTTCACGCAGGTGAATAACGTCGTCGGAACCCTCAATCTGCTGTTTGCGATCCACGAACTGCGGCCAGATTGCCACGTGATCAAACTCGGAACCATGGGCGAATACGGTACACCGAACATCGATATCGAGGAAGGCTACCTCAAGATCGAACATAACGGCCGGAGCGATGTGCTCCCGTTCCCGAAGCAGCCCGGATCGTTTTATCACCTTTCCAAGGTCCATGACAGCCACAACATGATGTTTGCCTGCAAGATCTGGGGGCTTCGAGCCACCGATCTGAATCAGGGCGTAGTTTACGGCACCATGACCGAAGAAGTGGCCATGGACGAAGCTCTCATCAACCGTTTCGATTACGACGAGATCTTCGGCACGGTTCTGAACCGGTTTTGTGTGCAGGCCGCCGCCGGACATCCGCTTACGGTTTATGGAAAAGGCGGACAAACCCGCGGGTTTCTGGACATTCGCGACACGGTACGCTGCCTGGAGCTCGCGTGCCTGAACCCCGCAAGTCCTGGGGAATGCCGTGTTTTTAACCAATTCACCGAGCAGTTCTCCGTGCTGGAGCTGGCGCGCATGGTGCAGACGGCGGCCAAGGATATGGGGCTGCCGGTGGAGATCGAGCACCTTCCGACTCCGCGCGTGGAATCCGAAGAGCATTACTACAACGCGAAGCATTCGAAGCTGGTGGATCTGGGATTGAGGCCGCACACGCTCTCCGAATCGCTGCTGGATTCGCTGATGAACATTGCCATGAAGTATCAGGACCGCATCGACCGGTCCTTGTTCCTTCCGCAGGTGGAATGGAGAAACTCGCGGAATCAACGGCGCCCCCATGGCGCGACGATTTCCTTGTCGGAAACAGCGCATTAAATGGGCGCGTCCGCCGCCTCGCTCGCGCGGCGCTTAGGAAAAGTCGAACGTTCGCAGGTTCGCGGCCGAGGCGCGCGAGGCAAGATCAGCGGCGACCGGTCCATGTCTAGTAATCTCAAATAATGGCGCGCCCCATCTTCCTCGGGATTGCCGCCATCCCTTTTGTTTACTACTTGATCGTTCTCTTCAGCGCGTGGCGATTCTTTCGCCAGCCCGCTACCCGGGGGAGTTCCGGGGATACTCCGGCGGTGAGCGTTCTTAAGCCTTTTCGGGGATTGGATCCGGACGCCTACGAAAACCTCGCGAGTTTCTGCCGGCAGGATTATCCGGAATACGAATTGATCCTGTGCATCGATTCCGACGACGACGAAGTCCGGCAGGTTGTCGAGCAGGTGCAGCGCGATTTTCCGCAATGCTGCATCCGGGTGCTTTTCGGATCGGGCCGCAGGGCCACCAACGATAAAGTCGCGAAGCTTGCGCGACTCGTCGCCGAGGCACGGCATGAGACCGTCGTCATCAGCGACAGCGACGTGCGCGTGGAGCCGGATTATCTTCGCGTCATGACCGCGCCGCTCCGCGATCCCAAGGTGGGCGCGGTCACCTGCTTCTACGTCCACGCGGACCAAAAAAGCTTCATTGACCGGCTGCAGACCGCGGGCATGATCTCGGACTTTTACGCCGGCATTCTGGTCGCCTGGCAGTTGGACGGAATCAAATTCGCGTTGGGACCATCCATCGCCACCACTCGCGCCAGGCTCGCGGCGTTTGGCGGCTACGCGTCGATTGAGAATCGTCCCGCCGACGACCTGCTGGTGGGACGTCTGATCGCCGAACAGGGATACGAAGTCAGACTGCTGCGCTATGCGGTGCGGACGGTTTCCGATTACCATTCGATGCGCGACCTTTTTCAAAAGCGCCTCCGCTGGATCGTGGTGATGCGCCACATGCGTCCCTGGGGACATTTGGGCTTGTTGTTCACGCAAGGCTTGGCTTGGTCGGTGGCAGCCGTGATCCTGCAGCCGTCGATGGCCGTTGCCGCAGCCTACTTCGGAAGCTACCTCGCGTTGCGGGCGGCGATCACCTGGACCATTGGCGTTCATGGCTTGCGACAGCCGCACTCGTTACGCCAGGTCCCGCTGATTCCGCTATGGGATGCGGTGGCGTTTGTCTTGTGGCTCGCAAGTTTCGGCCAGAGCAGCGTTCGCTGGCGCGGAGCCGATTACTACATCCGGGACGGGCAACTGATCCCGGTCACGCCGGACGCGGTGAAGCGCTAAACATTCACCCGCGACGGACGATCGGCAACGAGAATTATCGGCTCGCGATCTGGCGCAGGAGTTTCTCGGCGGCCTGCTTGGGCGGATCGTCCGGGGTAACTTTCGACTTCAGATATTGCTCGAGGAGCTGCCGTGAGCGCTCGGGGTCCATATGATGATCCACGTAAACCTTGGCTTGCGCGAACGCGACGACCGGATCGTTTGGCCAGCGCTTGGAAGCTTGGGCGAAGGCTGCGTCGCTCTCTTCCATATGCCCGAGCTTCGCGAGATAACGGGCAAGGTCGAGCACCCTGCCAAGTTCGTGGGGAGCGAGCTCCGCGGCCTTGCGCAGGTGCGCCAGCGCCTCCGAGTACTGCTTTTTGTGATCTGCTAATTGCGACAGCTCATGGTGATACTCGGCTGGCCGGTCGCGCTCGACTCGCACGGCGAGGGCTTCCGCCTTGTCGGTTCCACCGCCGAGGACTCCCGGTGCGTTCAGGTAGTATTCAAACAGGTCATTCATCGCCTCGGCGTTGGAAGGGTTCAGAGCGATGGCAGCTTCCAAACACTGGCGTGCCTTCGAGGCGCGCGCAGGCGCCAATAAGATCGCTTCGGTCTCGGCGCGGCGGCCGTAGGCGCGGCCGAGCCAGAGTTGATAATCGGAAACGCCAGGGGCCATTCCAACGGCTTTTTCGAAGAACTGAGTCGCCGTGTCGTACTTACCCAGCATGAAATAGTTCTTTCCGATCAATTCGAAGGTGGCGGCGTCGGGGGTGGTGTCGGAATTCAAAACCCGGAGCGAGGCGGCATAATCGGTCTGTTGATAAAGCGATGCGGCCCGCTCATTCGCTTCCGGAGAAGCAGGGAGCAGCACGGAAAAGGAAAGAAGCAGCGAAAAACAGGCCAAGGGGCGCATTCGTATCCGCTTGATTCGATTATAACAAGTGATCATTTCCAGTCAAAAACACCCACCCTCATGCTTGCGCTTGCCTTACCTGTAATACAGGTTTTGGACGCGTGCGCGAGTCGAAAGGATGCGGCAAAAATAGAGGATTACGCTCACGACACCCGTATGATACGATCATCGCAACCCGTTTGCTCCGGGCTTTCCTTATGGCACCCATGCGTCATTCGCTCACGGTGCGCCTCACTCACTGGGTGAATTTCGCCGGTTTTGCGGGACTTCTCATCAGCGGGATTGCCATTCTCCTCGCTCATCCGCGCCTCTATTGGGGCGAGACGGGAAGCGTCGGGACCCCGTCGCTGATCGATCTGCCGCTGCCCTTCGTGCTCACCGGGCAATCCGGCTGGGGACGCTCGCTCCACTTCCAATCCGCGTGGGTTTGTGTTCTCACGGGCATGCTCTACGTATCGTCCGGCCTGGTGACGCGGCATTTCCGCAGAGACTTCCTGCCTGCGAAGGCCGACGGCATTCCGGGCGCGGCGGATTCGCCGGGCTACGGTCTAGCGCAAAGGCTCATTTACTCGCTGGTTGTTTTTGTTCTTTTTCCGTTCTTGATCTGGACGGGGCTCGCGATGTCTCCGGCAATCACTTCGGTGTATCCGGCGCTCGTGGACGTGCTCGGTGGGCAACAATCCGCGCGCACGCTTCACTTTTTCGGAGCTGCGTTGCTCGTTCTTTTTGTAGTTGTGCATATCGGCATGATTGTCCGGACCGGCTTTCTTTCAAACCTCCGAGGCATGATCGTTGGTTTCGCGGAGCCGAGACGACCCGGGAAGGAGCAAGTTTATGGATGAGTCTCTATCCCGGCGCAGATTGCTTACCGCTGGTCTTGCGACCGCCGCTGGCGCTTCTGGCTTGGCCTTCGCGGGCGTGGCGAATCGTCACGGCTTAATTCCGCCCGATCACGGCGGAATTTACGGCTTCGGGGAAACGCTGACCTACGCCTCGCAGCGCGCACTTACCTCGCAGCACGCCCTGGCCCGCGAATTCGATCGCAGTCAGATCTCGAAAGTTTTCCCGGTGAACGGCCCGCCTCCTGAAAAAGAAGAGTACCAGCGGCTCTTAAGCGGAGGGTTCGCCGACTGGCGTCTGAGAGTGGATGGTCTCGTCGCGCATCCGCGCTCTTTTTCTCTCGCGGACTTGAAAGGATTCCCGGCGAGCACGCAAGTAACGGAACACACGTGCGAGGAGGGATGGTCGATTATCGCCGAGTGGACGGGCGTACCCGTTTCCCATCTTCTGAATCTGACCGGTATTTCTCCCCGGGCCCGCTACGTCGGCTTCTTCCCGTTCGACGAGGCGTGGGAGAGCCTGGATATGGCGGATGCGTGGCATCCGCAAACCTTAATCGCCTACGGTATGAACGGACAGGAACTGCCGACTGCTCACGGCGCGCCGGTCCGGCTGCGTGTCGCCCGCCAACTGGGCTACAAGAGCGTGAAATATCTCTCGCGGATCCTGGTTACCGATTCGGTGAAGAACATCGGAAAGGGTCTGGGCTCCTCGTCACCCGAGGTTGGCTATTCCTGGTACGCGGGAATTTAGTCGTGCCGGCGCGGCTTCGGAAATCGTTGCACGCGATTGTCGATCACGGGCGCCGAGTTGCCCGTTTTCCGTCGCCTCGGTCACGCTGACGGTAACGTCCATATCGAGAAACGCGCCGGCGGGGCCGTCGTAGGTGCCCCATAAGGGCAGGGCATGCTCGGGCGCCCACGCCATGGCGACGCGAATGAGATTCCGGTTGCCGATGATGCTGTTGGTGGGGTCAAAATCGATCCAGCCCGCGCCGGGCAGATAAGCCTGCATCCAGGCGTGCGTGGCGCCGCCGCCGGCGATGTTGGAGCGTTGGGGGACATAAATATAACCGCTCACAAATCGCGTCGCGATTCCGAGCGAACGGCTGGCTTCCATCATCAGCACGGCAAAATCCCGGCAACTGCCGCGCTTCTTGCGCAGCGTCTCCTCAGGCGTTTGCACGCCTTTTTCCACACGTCGCGAGTACGTGAACTGCTCGCCGATTCCGCGGGTCATGGCACGCAGGATTTTCATCGTGGGCGTGGATTCCGCCGGATCAAGAAACTGCAAAGCCCATTTCGACACTGCTTCCGCCGGATAGGCATGCGCCAAGGCGCGCATGAGATTGGGAAAATCCTCATCCGAATAACGGAACGGATAGCTTCGCGCGTAGTCCTCGAGCGGGTATTCCGGCACCGTGTTCTCGAAATGCTCCAGGGTCACGGTACTTTCGAAACGGAGCTCCGCGGTAGTTCCCTCGAAGAGCGCGACAGCGACGGAGTTGTCGAAAGGATCGTGCAGCCAGCGGAGGTGAGAGGGCTCCGGTGTGATGACCAGGCTGGTGCGGATCAGCCGCAAGTCGTGACTTTCCCGGGGGCGGAACATCATTCGGTGCTCGCCCAGTCCGACGGGTTCTTTGTACCGGTAAACGGTGGAGTGTCGCACCGTGAGAAAAGACATCAGCCAGTTGTTCCTAATTCCCGGCGGCCGGTGGCCGCACGGTCCCCACCCCGAAAGATCTTTTGGGACCCAGCGCGGAAATATTGGGACAAATTTTTCCGCAGATCAACAACGTGCACCTGAAAGGCCACTCTCTGTCGGCCAATCTCGCCCCGTTAATCCATGGTACCAGGAGAGTGACGGTGAGAAGTGGAAAATCGATGGCCCCCATCGATCGATCACATCGACCGTTCACGCCGATTTTCGGGAGGATCGCCGGCGGCTGCGAAGGCTTCTGGAAAATCAGTGTAATGGAGCCGAGGCTTTTGGCGCCGTCGCGGGCATGCTAGATTGTGAGAAATGCAGTATTCGTTTTCATCACGAGCAGGATTCCTCAGGGTGGCCTCCGCCGTTTTGGCGGCCACCCTGTGTCAGAATGTGCGCGCCCAGGACGCCGTGAGCCCCGCCGCGACGGGGGCGCAGAACGCCGAACCAAAGGATGCGAAATCGGGTGTTCCGCCGCGTGCCACCCCCGCCGACTATCAGGCTCATGCGCAGGCCGGCGCCATAACGATTGCCGCCGAGTTCACGGGACATTCGGTGGCGACACCCCAGGCCATCTTCTCGACAGAAGATTATGTAGTTGTCGAGGTCGCGTTTTTCGGCGCTCCCGATGCTCGGTTGCTTCTGTCCATCGGAGATTTTTCTCTCCGCGTCAACGGGAGGAAGATGCCCGCGCCGGCGCAACCCTACGGTTTGTTGTTCTCGTCGCTTAAGGATCCTGATTGGGAGCCGCCTGCGACCGAGTCCAAATCGAAGACCAGCCTCGGAAGCAGCGGAAATCAAGGAGCACCCCCGCCCTCACCGCCCAAAATGCCGATTGAGCTGAAGCGTGTCATGCAGCAGCGCGTTCAAAAAGCGTCGCTGGCGGAAGGAGAACGCGCGCTTCCCGAGGCGGGCCTGATCTACTTCCCGTATCGCGGCAAGGCCGACAGCATCCGTATGGTGGAGTTGATCTACGCAGGTCCCGCGGGGAAAGCTACGATCGAGCTGCAGCCCTAGCGCATCTTGTATCACGGTTTGCCAGCGGAGAAGCGAAGCCGGCGCTTCGTGAGCTTCGCTTTGCGGACATGACGCTGGCGGACAATGGTGAACGGGGGCAATGAAGTGGGCGCGGAGAGCCGGCGTGCCCGCGGATATTCTTTCTCTCTTACTCTGAAGTGGCGCTCTTACTCAATACCAATAAAATCTCGAAATCCTTCGGCGTAGCGCCCTTGTTTCGCAACGTCTCGCTCAGCATTCAGACGGGCGACCGATGGGGTTTGATCGGCCCGAACGGTTCGGGCAAATCGACCCTGCTGCAAATCCTCGCCGGGCGCATCGAGCCCGATTCCGGTGAGGTTGTGGTGCGCAGCGGCACGAAACTCGTGTACGTCCCGCAGGATCCTGTCTTCGAACCGGAAGATACGGTTCGCGGAGCCATGCGCCGTGCCCTAGCCGCTGCCGGCGTTGCTGAATCGGAGTGGTCCGCCCGCGAAGCGGAAACGCTGGGCCGCGCCGGCTTCAGCGATTTCGACGCCCCGGCAGCGACACTTTCCGGAGGCTGGCGGAAGCGGCTCTCGATCGCGGAGGCACTGGTGCGAAGGCCCGATATCGTGCTGCTCGACGAGCCGACCAATCATCTGGATCTGGGCGGCATCGAGTGGCTGGAGAAATCATTGCAAGGCGCGCCTTTCGCCTCCGTCATCATCAGCCATGATCGTTACTTTCTGGAAAACGTGCCGACCCAGATGGCGGAGCTGAACCGGATCTATCCGGACGGCCTGTTTTCGGTCAATGGCAACTACAGCGGTTTTCTGGAGCAGAAGGCGGAATTTCTGCACGCGCAGGCGAAGCGCCAAAGCTCGCTGGAGAATCGCACGCGCACGGAGATCGAATGGCTCCGGCGCGGTCCCAAGGCGCGTGCCACGAAAGCCAAAGCGCGCATCGACAACGCGGGCGAGCTGATCGCCGAACTGGCGGATCTCAAGTCCCGCAGCCAGACGGCGAATGCCGGGATCGACTTCGCGGCAACCGGGCGAAAAACCAGGCGCCTGGTGCATCTGGAAGGGGTCGGGTTTGGATACGGCGGCCAGGGTCTTTTTGAAAATCTCGATTTCACCATTCTGTCCGGCATGCGCGTCGGGTTGGTCGGGGCGAACGGCAGCGGAAAGACGACGCTCCTCCGGCTTCTGAGGGGCGAGATCGCGCCGCTCTCGGGAACGATTGAGCGCGCCGAGGCGTTGCGCATCGTCTATTTCGATCAGCGCCGGGAGCTCGATCCGGAACTGACCCTCCGGCGCGCGCTCGCGCGGGATAGCGATTCGGTGATCTATCGCGATCGCGTCATCCACGTGGCCTCGTGGGCCGCTCGATTTCTATTTTCGAGCGAGCAGCTTGATCAGCCCGTCCGCAAGCTATCGGGGGGAGAGGGGGCACGCGTGCTGATCGCGAATCTGATGCTGGAGCCCGCCGACCTTTTGTTGCTTGACGAACCCACCAACGATCTCGATATCCCCACGCTCGAAATTCTGGAGGATAGCCTCCTCGAATTCGAGGGCGCGCTGGTGCTGGTGACGCACGACCGCTACCTGCTCGATCGCGTTTCCACCATCGTTCTGGGTTTGGACGCAGGGAAGGCCGAGCGGTTCGCCGATTATTCGCAGTGGGCCGCGGAGAAATCCGCGCGGGAACAGGCGAAACCCAAAGCGCCCGTGATCGCGCCCCCCGCGGCGACGCCGCAAAAGAAGAAGCTCTCCTACATGGAAAGCCGCGAGTATGAATCCATGGAAGAGAAACTTGTGATTCTCGAAGAGACTCTGCACCGCAAGCGCGAGAGCCTACAGGAAGTCGCGATGAAAGATCCGCGGCGGCTCGAGCAACTCTATGCCGAGATCGAAGCAGCGCAGCTTGAGATCGACGCGCTCTATACGCGCTGGGCGGAGCTCGAAGCGAAAGTCCGTTAACCTTCCCGGAAAAATTTCAAAAAACATCTTGACGGGACCGGCGTGAAGTCTTATATTAACCGTGTGGTTATATAACCAGTAGGTTAATTGCGATGACGCCACATCCGACCATTGATGCCACCTTCGCCGCTCTCGCCGATCCCACGCGCCGGGCCATTTTGGCGCGGCTTTCGGCGGGGGAGGCCTCGGTCACGGAGCTCGCAGAGCCGTTCCAGATGAGCATGCCCGCCGTTTCCAAACACTTGAAGGTGCTGGAGCGGGCGGGGCTGATTGCGCGCGGGCGCGCGGCGCAGTCGAGGCCCTGCCGCCTTCACGCCGAGCCGTTGCGTGAGGTGGCCGACTGGGTGGAAAAGTATCGCCAATTCTGGGAGCAGAGCCTGGATCGACTGGAAGAATATCTGCAAACAATGCAACACCAAACAATGCAACAGCAAACAATGCAACGACACGAAACAAAAGCAAAGGAGAACAAGCATGGCCGAAAGAAAAAGTGACTCCGGTGTCGCGACCGCCGATCAGGAGATCGTGATTACGCGCGTGATTAACGCTCCGCGCGAACGCGTGTGGGAAGCCTGGACGGATCCCCAGCAAGTGGTCAAATGGTGGGGTCCGAAGGGCTTCACCACCACGATTCATATGATGGACGTGAGGGTAGGCGGCGTATGGAGCCACACCATGCACGGGCCGGACGGGAGCGATTATCCGAATTACAGTACGTTCACGGAGGTCGTGAAGCCGGAGCGCATTTCTTTCTCGCATGGCGGAAAAAAAACGGGCGATCCCGGCGTGCAGTTTGAATCGACCTGGACGTTCGAGGCGCTCGGCAACAAGACCCAGGTCACCATTCGCATGGTGTTTGGTTCCGCGGAAGAGCGGGACCGGGTGGTTCGCCAGTTCGGCGCCATCGAGGGAGGGAATCAAACTCTCGGCAAGCTGGAAGAGTATGTGAAGCAAGAGCCCACCGCGACGACGAATCCCCGGGAGCGGGAAATCGTGATCGAACGCGTGTTCGACGCGCCGCGCGAGCTCGTCTACCGGGCGTGGACCGACCCACAGCATTTGGCACGCTGGTGGGGTCCCAAAGGGTTCACCAATCCGGTTTGCACGGCGGACGTGCGAGCGGGCGGGGCGTGGCACATCGTCATGCGAGCTCCCGACGGCCGGGAACATCCGTGCGGCGGCGTGTACCGCGAAGTGGCCGAGCCCACGCGCCTGGTTTTCACGAATATCGCGCTCGATAAAGACGGCAACTCGATTATCGACGGACTGACGACGGTTACGTTCGCCGAGCACGAAGGCAAGACGAAGCTCACGCTCCGGACCCGCGGTACGGCGATCGCGGATTACGCAGTTCCGTACCTCAGCGGGATGGAAACGGGATGGTCGCAGAGTCTCGAGAAACTCGCCACGGAGCTGGCCCAGCGCTAGCGGCGATTTCGGGGGCCGGTGCGGCGCTTTCGACGATCCCGTTCAGCGAACAGGCGATCGGGGGTACCGCACCGGGCGGGGAATCATTGGTAGTGGCGCACCGGGCCGCGAACTATTTTTCGGACTCGTGGAGGAACAAGGTCAGGTATCGTTTTAAATTTCCGGTGACCAGAAAGTTCTCGCGTACGTGTTCGTGTCCTTGCTCGCCCAGGTGCCTGGCGATCTCGGGGTGAGAAAGCAAGAAGCGGATCTGATAGGCGCAGCCTTCGACCGAGTGCGCGAGCAACCCGGTGTGTTTGTGAATCACCTGGAGCGGGATGCCGCCCACCGCGGAGGCGACAACCGGCTTTTTCTTCCACAAAGCCTCGGCGACCGTCAGGCCGAACCCTTCGCGCAGGCTCTTCTGGATAATGATGGTGGATGCGGCTTGCAGGGCGTTGATGACTAAATGGCTGGTGGCGGGAAGTTCCAAGATGTGGATATCGGGATCTCCCGCGGCCGCCTCCTGCACCTCTGCCAGCACCGCGCTGCCTTCCGGGTCGTCGCTCGCGCCGCCCCCGGCGAGGACTAACTGGCAATCGTGATAGCGCCGGACCAACTGATACGCGCGGACCACGCCGATTGGATCCTTCAGCCGGTCGAACCGCGAAATCTGCGTGAGAATCGGACGCGAGCGGTCGATACCGAACTTTTCGAGAACCTGGCTGATGAACTCCGGGTCCAATTCGCGGTTTTTATCGGCCATCGGATCGATGGAGGGATGAAACAGGTACTGGGGTATCGGGAGCTGGCGCGCGAACTCAGGCGACGAAAAGATCGCGGCGTCATAGCGGGCCGTGAATTTTTCGAGAAAGCCCCATACGGTGGGGTCGGGGCGCGAAAGATCGATATGACAACGCCAAATCCAGTGGCTGCCGTTTCCCGTTTTGCGGGAGTCGATCAATCCCGCCGGTTGCGGATCGTGAATAACGACGAAGCGGCCGTCGAGGGCCAGCCGCGCGCGGTTGCGCCGGTTGTACTCCAGAAAGATTTCGAAATCGCGCGGCTTAGGCTGATAAGCGCTTCCATGCAGGGCGTTGTGAAACGCCTTGGTAACCTCAAAGAAGTCCAGGCCTCCTTCCATGACGCGCCAATGCGCATCGAGGCCGAGCTCCCGCATGAGCGGAATCTGGCGCGCGAGCAGTTCGGCGACGCCGCCACCCACCGCGGTTGAATTCACCATTTCGACGGTCGACCCTTCCAGGGCCGCGGCCAACGTACGCAGCTCGTCGACCTCCGGAGCTCCGACAACGGGAATGTATTGATCGAGCGTGGCGTTAGACGTGGAATCGACAGCGACAGTTGTGGTCATGCACCCATCTCCTTTTCCACCAGATCGATCAGTTCACGGCGCGCCGTATCGAGCGTATTGGTGTAAATGTCTATGCGGTTGGTGCGGTTTGCGAGCTGGGTGAGCCCGAGCTCCGATTCGAACCAATGCGAGAAGTCGTTCGTGCGCAGTTGCAGACGCAGGCGCGAAGAAATGAAGTGATAGTAGAAAGACGCGTGGCTCAGCCGCTCCAGGCCGGCGCGAAATCCGGCGAGCGTGCGCGCATCCCACGGGAGCGGGCGCACGACTTCCACCGCCTGGCTAAAGTAGAACGGCTCGAACGCCGTGTGTTCCGCTTCGAGCGGATGCCGGTTCTGGAAATCGGCCAGGAGGCGGCCAAGGTCCGTGCGCAATTCCGCGATGGACAGATAATCGCGGACGTCGATTCCGGCCAGGCATTCGGCAAGCGCGGGCTGGTTCAAGGCGGCCAGCACCCACTGGGCGAAATCGTTGGAGAAACCTTCGGTCAGGAAGTGATAACGCCCGAGGCTTTGGAAGGTGTGATAAAAGACGGCGGCGTCGCTGACATGTTCCAGACCGTCGCGCAATTCGGAGATGGTGCGGGCGCGCTGATTATCCACGCGCGTCAGATACGCCGCTGTGACGAATCGAAAAGGCTGAGTGGCTTGTGGTGTCGTATTCATGCGAATTCGGCTTTCAACTTGTAAAGAAACGTTCGTACTTGCGGCACGCCCGCGAGCCGGTATTGGGCGCGAGTGGGACCGTTTTCGCCGACGCGCACCGTAATTCCGCGCGGCAGCGCTTCAAAGGCGGCCTCGTCGGCCTGATCGTCGCCGACGTAGACCGGCACCGTCCCACCGGGCAGTGCGGCGAGTTGCTGTGCCACGGCGGATCCCTTGTTCCCGATTTCCCGGGGCACGACTTCCCAGATATATTTGCCCGCCTCGAGCCGGAATATGTCCGCGAACGGCTCCACAACGCGTTCGATGATGTGCCGCGTCCGGGGGACATCCTCGGGCGGAAGACCACGGTAATGGATGGTGAGCGCATACTCCTTTTTTTCGATCCACACGCCGTTTGCCGCGGTCGTCAGAGCGCCCATCCACGAGGAGAGACAGGCCAGGGACCGGTGTGTTTCCTCCCGCAGCGCCGCGCCATCGCGGCCTTCCCAGCCGTGCAGCCCCAGGTAGCGCACGTTCGGAAGACTCACCCGGGAGCGCACATCCGCGCGCCGCCGGCCGCTCACAACCCATACCCGGAATCGCTGGCTATGGGTGAGCGCCGCCAGAGCCTGACGCGCGGCCCCATCGACGGAGACATCTTCCGGATGCGGGCGCAGGGGAGCGAGCGTCCCATCGAAGTCCAGAAACAGGGCGATGAGTGGGGCGCTGCGCAGGCGGCTTGCGATCCGGCTCCAGGATTGGAAGGCGTGTGGCATGGTTTCACGCGTGTCCCACAAGGACGCGCTTTCGCGGAGTTTTGCGGCGCGCCGGAAGGGCCGCGGGCGTGGCGGTCGTGCGGACGTCGCACAGCTCTCCGATCAACGAGCCGGCCCAGCGATAGATATTGCGCTCTTTCACGGTGGTTCGCATGCGCTGCATGCGGATGCGCCGCTCCTCGGGCGACATTTCCAGGGCGCGGTGCAAGGCGTCCGCCATCTCCTCGGTGTCGTAGGGATTCACGATCAGCGCGTCGGCCAGTTCATGGCTGGCTCCGGCGAAACGGCTGAGGATGAGCACGCCTTGATCGTCAGGACGCGCCGCCACGAATTCTTTGGCCACAAGGTTCATGCCGTCGTGCAGGGAAGAGACCAGGCACAGATCGGCAGTGCGATAGTACGGAAGAATCTCGGCGTGGCTGTGCTGGCGCGTCAATAGCACGATGGGCTTCCAGTCGCTGGTCTGGAAACGCGCGTTGATCCGTTCGGCCTCGCGCACCACTTCATCCATGAGCTCCTGATAGCGCCCGATGGTCGTGCGGCTGGGCGATCCGATCTGTACGAATGTGAATTCCTCGCGGTAGGACGGATACTTTTCGAGGAATCGCTCGATCGCGCGGAAGCGCTCCGGGATTCCTTTCGTGTAGTCGATGCGATCCACGCCCACGCCCATGAAAGGGGCCCGGACGCCGTTTTTCGCGAGCAGCTCCGCCCGCTCCAGATGAGGGAGTCCGGCATCCGCTTCCCGCGGCCAATGCGTGGCGCGGGCGTCGTCCGGGTCAAGGGAGACGCTCACGGGGAAAGGGCGAACCAGGGTGTGATGCCCGGCGCGCGTAACCCCAAAATGCTCCCAGTCCACGCGCGATTCCATGGTGCGATCCACGGTCTCGAGGAAGTTGTTGCAATGCGCCTGGATGTGGAAGCCAATCAGGTCCGCGCCCAACAATCCGTCTACCAGGTCGTATTGCCAGGGACAAATCCCGAACGCTTCGGAGTTGGGCCAGGGGATGTGCCAAAAGATGGCGACCCGTGCGTCGGGCCGCCGTTCCTTCACGATGCGCGGCAGGAGCGCGAAATGATAATCCTGCACCAGCACTACCGGGCTTTTTTCGTCCGCGATTTCTTCGAGCAGAGCGTCCGCGAACTTCTCGTTGACGCGCTTGTAAGCTTCCCAGTCTTCCATGCGGAACGTCGGCCTGGTGTGCGCCATGTGGCACAACGGCCACAAGCCTTCGTTGGCGAATCCGAAATAAAATCCCTGTTCCTCCTGCCTTGTCAGCCACACGCGCCGGAGTGTGTACTGCCCGTGCTCGGGCGGCACACGCAGGCGCCCATGATCGTCCACTACGTCGAGGTCCGCGTTTCCGGTGGCTTGCGCGATCCAGGTGCCGTCGCAGGTGCGCAGCACTGGTTCGAGCGCCGTAACCAGACCGCTCGCCGGCACCACGCATTCGATGCCGCCGCTCCGCCGGACGTGCTCGTAGGGCTCCCGATTGGACACGGCAAAAAGCCGATCCCCGCCCAGACGGCTTTGTACGAACACCCGCAGGCGCTCGGCGGTCCAGTTGGATTCGCCCGATTCCCGAAGGCGCGCTTCTTCCTGCGCGGCTGCGCGGGCGGCAACCAGACTGGACGCCAGGCGTTCGACTTCCTCCGTCAGCGGCTGGAACTCCGTTTTTCCGGAATCCTGGAGCGGGGCGACGGGAGCTCCGGCGCGCAATGCACGCAACCATTGCGCCGTCCGGTGGAGAGGCCGTCCGAGGCCGAGCCGGAGGGTCAACAGGGTTATGAACGTGATGAGAAGGGTTTGCACCGCAACGCCCAGCAAAGCGCGACGCCATAGAGCGGACGCCTGCCGGTCGATGTAGCTGGCGTCATGGAAAATAGCAAGGGCGCCAATGAGAGACGTATCGGCGCTCCGCAGGGGGAGGGCCGCGATGTGGGTGAGCGCGCCGTCCAGCGTGACGAAGCCGGTATGCGGAAGGCCGTCCTTTTCCGTTTTTTCAACGGCGCTCTGGGTTCCTACCAGGCTCCCCACCAAGCCGGAGCTCATCGCCAGTTGTTCGCCGGAGAGACCGTAAATGGCGATGCCGGTGAGCGGCTGGCGGCCTTTGTAACGATCCACCAAACGCTGCAGGTCGCGATAGGAATGCTGCTCGAGAAGAGGCTCAGCCGCTTTGGCGAGGCTGTCTCCCAGGACCAACGCGTGGCGCTCCAGGTCGCGTTGCAACCCGCGCGTGCTAGCCCGCGTCTGAATGAACGCGAAGCCAAAGGAAACGGCGGCTACGCTTAAAATCAGGGAGAGGGATAGACGTGCTGTAAGGTACATGGCAGGCCGTTCCTCGCCCGGTCGATGCACGACCGAGGCCACAGCGGATAAGTTATTGAGTAGTGGGCGCTCGCCAGATTTTATCTACAGGCCGGGCATGACCCAAAGGCGGCACTTTTTGCCGGTCTGGTCGGCAAGTTTTCTCGGGCTTAAGCGTCAGACCGTCCTTCCTACGGGAGCTTATTCTTTAGTTCCGTGGTCGGAATCGTAATCCTGTAAACGGCGATTCCAGCCGGATTGAGCAAGTCGAATTTTCCGCCGAGGCTCGGCGGACCGTCCTGGCCGCCAAGAAACATAACCGAACGCTCCGCGACCGATCCGCCGGTGAGAGTGTCTGTTCGCCTCCACTCCCAGTGGCCTGACTCAAGCTTCGTGGGTGCCCCTATGGCGAACTGCAGATTTACGGTCAAGGCCGATGATCCGTTCGAGAATACGGCTTGGGCGTCCAGGCGGTCTCCGTCGCGCGTTCCGCGGATTCCGGAAATCGCGTAAGAACTCAGGTTCTCGCCGCCGCGCAGATCCTCGAGGGGTGGTCCCGCGGGCCGTGCGCACGAAGTGAGAAGCAGGGCGGCCAAAAGAAGAGCGTGGAGCAGCGATTGAGCTCGGCGTGCAGGGAACCAGTTGCCCGATTGAACGCCGACGGATCCCGCGCTCTCTACGCGAGCGAGGGCGGCGGCCAGTTCGGACGCAAGGATTCCACAGTCGGTAGCTTCGGCGGCGTGCTCTCGAATTGCGGACATTACAATAATTATGGATGACGATCCGAGCTCACGTTCTTCTAACGATACTCTCCTGCCGCTGGAAGTCTCCTCGGTGAAGTCCGGCCGCGCCCGCCGCCCGAACCAGGTTAGGAGGTCGCCCCGCGCCACGCTGCTGACGTGTTTCCCCGATTGACGAGGCCATGCTAACACCGCACATGAATCGGGCATAAACTGAGATCATGTCGTCTTCAAAGACGAAGTGTTGAGGAGAGAACACAATGACCTTCTGGAAGTCAGTTGTTTTGCTTACCATCGTATTCGCGGCGCTCACTACGGTCAGGCCTGCACAGTCGCAGGTCTCTGTAGGCGTAAATATCGGGGCCGCGCCGGTTTGTCCCTATGGATATTTCGACTACGCGCCCTATGATTGTGCTCCGTATGGGTACTACGGGCCGGATTGGTTTATTGGCGGCGTATTTGTCGGTGTAGGACCGTGGTTCCACGGCCCCGCGGGTTTCCATGGCCACGTGGATAACCGCTTCGACCCCCATCATGGGTACAAGGGTCCGCTGCCCGGGCGTGGTGCGGAGCAATTCAATCACTTCCAGGGGAATGAAGCCCGTGACGGACGTGGCCATGTGGTCGCCGCACCCAGCCACGCTGGCGGCGGAGAACGTGCGTTGCCGGGGTACCGCGGCGGCGGAGGAGGACGCCGCTAGGACGGTCACGGCAGAAGGAATCCTGCGGTCGCGACACGGTTGGGATTCCCTACTCGCAGGCCGTAATAGCGAACGGAGGAACGCCGCCCTTTACCTGGTCGTGGTCGACCGGAGCGGGGCGGCGCCGCGGCTCCTGTCTGGAGTAATTTGCGCCTCGTCCGGTTCCTCTCGCAATCTCCTCCCCAACAAGCCCATGACCAACCTTTATCTAACGATGCTCGATCGGATCGGCGTCACAGCGGATAAGATTGGCGACAGTACCGGAAAGCTCGATCTGCTCAGTGTCCACACCGACTGGCGAAGGGTTCATCACGATGGGCTCCATAAGAGGGCTGTTCCTGCTCGCTCTCGTTGCGGGGTCGGCAATCGCTGCCGATACGCGCCTGGCGGATGCCGCAAAGCCGAACGATGCGCAGCGCGTGCGCGCTTTGCTGAAAGAACGTGCCGACGTGAATGGCGCTCAACGGGACGGCACGACCGCGCTTGCGTGGGCTTCTTACAACGACAACCTGGAGCTGGCGGATCTGATCCTTGGGGCTGGCGCCAAGGTCAATACCGCGAACGAATATGGGGTGACGCCCCTGCTGCTTGCCTGCGGCAATCGAAGTGCGCAGATGGTCGACAAGCTGCTGGCGGCGGGAGCGAATCCCAATTTCGCATCCGAATGGACCGGTGAGACGGCGTTGATCCGATGCGCCGGGACCGGTAATCTTCAGACGGTCAAATCTCTTCTTGCCCATGGCGCCGACGTGAAACTGAAGGATGCCCGCCAGGGCCACACGGCTCTGATGTGGGCATTGGCGCAGAAGGATCCCGACGTAGCCGCTGTGCGGGGCGGACGTCAATGCGCGTGCGAAAAGCGGCTTCACGCCTCTCATGTTCGCCGCACAGACGGGCGATCGCGTCAGCTACAGCTCTGATTGCCGCAGGTGCCAAGTTGAACGATGTTACGAATAGCGAAGGCGTATATGCGGGTCAGAGCGCGCTGCTGATTGCCAGTCTGGATGGGAACGAAAAGGTGGCGCTCTTACTTCTGGACAAGGGCGCGGATCCGAATCTGGCGGACGAAAACGGCTTTACCCCTCTGCATTTTTGCCTCTTCCGCGGCTTGACGCGACTGAGCCGTGTCCAACCACGTCCGTACACGCCGTTTTTAAATCGCCCCGACATGAAGGATCTATTGAAAACACTGCTTGCTCACGGAGCGAATCCGAATGCGCAGGTGAAACGCGCCAACGCCGGGAACGAATTCTATAAGGCGGAAGCAAGCCCTTATCGTCCCTACGAGCCGTCGCCAGGTTCGGTTAGCCCCGCCGGCGCCACGGCGTTCCTGATGGCGACCGCCACGTTCGATGTCGAGACGATGCGCGCGCTTGTCGCCGCGGGCGCCAATCCGAAGCTCGCGACCGATGAAAATGTTACCCCGTTGATGGTGGCTGCGACCATGGGCCGCGAAAACTGGATCGCGCTAAATGGTGAAGATTCGAAGAGGGCGCTCGAAGCGGCGAAGCTAGCGATCCAGCTCGGTGATGACTGTCAACGCGAAAACCTCCGCTGGCATGACGGCCGCGCATGCGGCCGCCTATACGGCCTCCGATGAAATCATTCGCACGCTGGCCGACAACGGCGCTGATCTGAGGATCAAAAATAATGCCGGATTGACCACCTGGGATGTCGCGGTGCTCGGGCAAACGGCAAACGGCGGAGCCGGTAATATTCATCCGGGCCTTCGATGGAACAGCACCGTGGCTTTGCTGCGCCAGCTTGGCGCCGCGCCCGCAGTGATCGAACTACCGGATGGTCCCGGTAATCAGCCATTTGAAAGAGTTTGTAGTAGCTGTCACGTGCTCGACAAAGTTACTACGCTCCGCCTTTCCGGCACGGATTGGAAAGATAAAGTGGATTCCATGGTTCGACGCGGCGCGATGCTCACTCCCCAGGAGTTGAATACAGTCGTCGATTACCTCGGCAAGAACTTCGGGCCGGCAAGTAATCCGGCAAGCAAATAAATGATGCCTCAGAGGCTCCCGCCTAAGAGACTCCCAGCGTAAGGCGCCTGCGCTTCTTGTCGGCGATAGGCTTCGTTGGAATAGAATACACTCTATCGATTGTGTGACTTCATAAGCACTAGCCGTTACTCATCGGATAGACTTAGCTGCAATGGCAGGCGCGACGTTCTGTGGCGGACGAAGAGGATGGATTGCGGCGTTCCTGTTGTTCGGGGCGACACCTCCGCTTCCTGGACAGGCACAACCACAACCGCGTCCTGCATCGAACTCGGGACCGGTAGCGAGCTATTCCAACCTGATATTTACGGTAAGCAACTTGGAAGCTTCCGTTGCGTTTTACCGCGATCTCATCGGGCTCGAAGCGCTCTCCGTTCGCCGGGGCAGTCCAGGCGATACGATCGTAGGCCCCTATGTCGCGAAAGTGAGCGGCTCGCCAGCCGGAGTGGTCTTCTCGTCGGCGATTTTGAGGCTTCCCGGCGCTGGCTTCAACTTGCTTCTGACGGAATTCGGAAACGTCGACCGGACTCACCGTGAAGCAAATCCTCGCGACGTGGGTGCCACTGTGTTGGTTCTGATTGTCAGGGATTTGGACCCCCTCTACAATGCCTTAAAGAAACGGAGCGCTCGAATCGTCACCAGGGGCGGCGCACCGGTAGATCTGCCGGACCATTCTCGAAGCGTGGTGATCCGGGACGTCGATGGATTTCTGGTGCAGCTCCTTCAGCCTGCCCACGCGGCTGATTCTGCTGGGCCGGAAAATATACTTTCGGCGCGTCTGCGGTTGACGGTCCGCCGTTTGGATGACATCATGGCTTTCTACGGCAGCGTCCTCGGATTTCAACTCTCCCCCGCGGTTCGCGTTTCCGATCCCTTCGCCCAACGCCTCATGGACATGCCCCGCGCCGCGTGGCGAAGATCGACCGGCGGATTGCCGGGCGCGGGAGAATCGTTCGAATTCATCCAATATGGAAGGCGGCGTGAAGCAGCTTCGCCATTCGAGCGGCTCCGCGACCCCGGGACGCCGGCCTTCTCCCTGGGCGTTCGAAACATCGATGCCCTCCTTACCGCGATCAAGGCGAACGGGTCACCGATCGTTTCCGAGGGTGGGCAGCCAGCGGCGAGTCCCAACGGCGGCCGTAACGTTTTCATTCGTGACCCGAGCGGCTTTTTCCTCGAGCTGGAAGGTCCCTCCGAACGCTGAAAAGCGCCGGACTGTGATTGCCGATCCTCCTGAATAGTGGGCTGGGATACTCTATGCGACAATCTGCCCGATGCGAAAGATGATCGCTACCCTTCTATCGCCAGAACGGTTGGACATTTCTAAACTTGGCTGACAAGGCCTGATATACCGGTTGACTCGATCTCCGATTGTCCGTATCCTACGCGTATGAAAAAGCTGCTGTGCTCTGGATTTCTCCTTTCCCTGGTGATCAGCGCTGCGAACGCACAAGCGATCCATTGGCAACTGAATGGCGTCACGCTGAGCGACGGCGGCCGTGTCTTCGGCGGCTTCGACTACGACGCAACCGCGAACGTATATTCGAACATCAACATCACGACGACTCCGGGCGGCGTCGTAACGACCGGCAATTTTTATACTTCGGTCGCGCCGTACTCCAATTCCGCGGAGTCCAATACTCTCGTCACGGTGGGAACCTTTCCGGTATTTACCGGCACCACGACGTCTCTTTCTTTCGGCTTTTCCCCGCCGCTGAGCGCGGCAGGCGGTTCGGTCAACATCGCGTCTCCCGGCGCCGAATCCCTGTGCGGCAGTACGACCTGCGCCACGGGAACCATCCAACGAACCATTACCGGCGGCACCGCGAACGCCATCTCCACGAGCGCCGCCAAGCGCTGGCAGCTCCAGGGCGTGGTCTTGTCGGACGGCTCCCAGGCGTTCGGAACTTTCGTGTACGACGCCAACACGGGAACTTACTCGAGCGTCTCGATCACCACGACGGCCGGCGTTGGCTCCGCGAGCGTGCTGCCTGGGACCAGTTATTTCAACGTCAATCCGTCCGCCGGATCGGCCTCCCTGGTGAGCGGAGTTTCCTCCACGACGATCGTGGCGGGGACCACCAATTTCTTCTCGGCGGGCTTTGCGTCCGCACTTACCAACGCGGGCGGAACAGTGAATGTTACGAGCGTCGCCGAGGGCCTGTGTACGTCGACCACGTGCTCCACAACCGGCACGCTCCGGACCGCGGCCATCGCAGGCGTGGTCTCTACCACCTTCCTGACGGATGATACCAAGGTGCTCCCGCAAATCGCCGACGGCGGCGGCTTCCTCAGCACCATCATTTTCACAAACCCAACGGGCTATCCGATCTCCTCGAGGCTCACCTTCTGGGGGGATACCGGAGCCCTTCTGAAGCTATCGCTGAATGGTGCGACCGCTTCTTCCGGTTATACAGTGGTCGTACCGGGGCACAGTAGCGTGTTTCTTTCGACGCCGGGCGGGACTGGGCCGCTCACCGAAGGCTGGGCGCTCGCGACCAACGTGACGAATTTAAGCGTGACTGCGCTTTTCCGGCTGCAGCTCTCGCCTCTTCCTGAATCGGAAGCCACATCGGTCGGCATCGATCCGACCGTCGGCTTCGCCATGGCGTTCGACGAAACGACCGGGTTTGACACCGGCTTTGCGCTTGCCAATGTGAGTGACACGGATACGGTGACGGAGTTCATCTACTTCTTCGACACAACCGGCAAGCTCATTTACAGCGATTCCAGCCACACACTGGCGCCGCACGCGCATGAGTCCTACCAATTCAGCACGCGCTATGGCAGCACTCCGATCATGGGCCAGCGCGGCGAGGTCCACATCTTCTACGGAAGCTCCTCTACCCCAACCGCGCCGATCGGCGGCCTGACGGGCCTCGGGCTGAGGATCAATCCCGGTGGGACCTTTACGTCGCTGCAGACTTTCGAAGTCACCAACGGAATCCTGCCCCAATAGGGGCGACCGGAATCCTCGCTACCGATAAGTTGCGCGAAAGCAATGCCCAGGTCTGATCGATTCCTGCTCGACACGCAGGAGGTCAGATTTCGAGTTTTCCCAGATGAATACCCGATTTGATTCCTGACGGTCGCCCTTTCCCGGCTGGCAATCTAAAATGATTGACTGATTGTCATATTAGATATAATCTAAGTATTGTTCATGGACCCCCATGCGATCAAACGGTCCCTTGCGGCGGGCGGTTTGCGTAGTACGCCGCAGCGTTATGCCGTGATGGCGTTCCTGATGAAGCAAGCCGGTCATCCCACGGCCGTGGAGATTTTCGAGGCCGTCAACCGCCTGGATCCGCGTTCTTCGCGGGCCACGATCTACAACAATCTGCGCGACCTGGTGCAGGCCGGTTTGGTGCGGGAAGTGGCCGTGGAGGGGCGTGCGGCACGCTTTGATGTGAAAGGCGTGCAGCATCACCACTTCATTTGCGACCGCTGCGGGAATGTCGAGGATGTGGCCTGGTATGATGTGCCGCGCCCTTCCACGAGCGTCCTCGGCAAGCGCCTGTTACGCGAATGCGAACTTATTTTGCGCGGATTTTGCGCCAGCTGCGCACCCCGCCGGAACTTACGCTAAAGATTCTACTTCGAAGGAGAGAATGCACAGATGGAAAAAGAAACCAAAGAGGCAACGGCGTCTGCCGCAAAGAACGGCCAGACGGGAAAGGACGCGGCGAAGTGTCCGGTCGCACACGGCGCGCGCGGCCGCCGAAACCGCGAGTGGTGGCCGGAGGCTCTGGACATTTCGGTGCTTCACCACAATTCCAGCCTGTCCGACCCCATGGGGCCGGACTTCGACTATGCCCGGGCGTTTGCAAGCCTTGATCTCCATGCGGTGGTCAAGGATCTGCATGCCCTCATGACGGACTCCCAGGATTGGTGGCCGGCCGATTTCGGCCATTATGGCGGGTTGATGATCCGCATGGCATGGCACAGCGCGGGGACCTATCGGATCACCGACGGACGGGGAGGGGCGGGCGCGGGACAGCAGCGCTTCGCGCCGCTCAATAGCTGGCCGGACAACGCGAACCTCGACAAGGCGCGCCGCCTGCTGTGGCCCATCAAGCAGAAATATGGCGAGAAGATCTCGTGGGCCGACCTGATGGTTCTCGCCGGCAACGTCGCGCTCGAATCGATGGGTTTCAAGACCTTCGGCTTTGCCGGGGGACGCGCCGACGTGTGGGAACCGGAGGAACTTTACTGGGGTCCGGAAGGTACGTGGCTCGGTGACGAGCGTTATAGCGGCGAGCGGCAGTTGTCCGAGCCACTCGGCGCCGTTCAAATGGGTCTGATCTACGTCAATCCCGAAGGTCCGAACGGCAACCCCGACCCGGTCGCGGCGGCCAGAGACATCCGCGAAACGTTCTTCCGCATGGCCATGAACGATGAAGAAACCGTCGCGCTGATCGCCGGCGGCCATACGTTCGGCAAGACGCATGGCGCCGGTGACCCGTCGCTCGTCGGGCCGGAGCCCGAAAGCGGCGCGCTCGAAGATCAGGGACTTGGATGGAAAAACAAGTTCGGTACCGGAATCGGTGCGGACGCCACCACCGGCGGGCCGGAGGTCACTTGGTCGCAGACGCCCACAAAATGGAGCAATCTGTTTTTCAAAAACCTGTTCGAAAACGAGTGGGAGTTGACCGCCAGTCCCGCAGGCGCGAAACAGTGGCAGGCCAAGAACGGCAAGGCAGATATCCCGCACCCGTTCGATAAGACCAAGACCCGCGTGCCGACGATGCTGACAACCGACCTGTCGCTGCGCTTCGACCCGGCCTATGAGAAGATCTCCCGGCGGTTTTACGAACACCCGGACCAGTTCGCCGACGCCTTCGCCCGGGCCTGGTTCAAACTCACGCACCGCGACATGGGCCCGATCGCCCGCTACCTCGGACCCCTGGTGCCGAAAGAGACTCTGATCTGGCAGGATCCGATTCCCGCGGTGGACCACAAACTGATTGATGAAAAAGATGCCGCGGCGTTGAAGGCCAAGATCCTTGCCTCGGGCCTCTCCGTCTCCGATCTCGTTTCGGCCGCGTGGGCCTCGGCATCCACCTTCCGGGGATCCGATAAGCGCGGCGGCGCGAACGGCGCTCGCATCCGCCTTGCTCCGCAGAAAGACTGGGAAGTGAACCAGCCCCAGCAACTCGCAAAGGTGCTGGACAAGCTCGAGGCGATCCGCAAGGAATCCGGCAAGAAGGTCTCCCTTGCGGACCTGATCGTTCTGGGTGGAGACGCCGCCATAGAGAAGGCGGCCAAAGACGCCGGAGTCGACGTGAAAATTCCCTTCACGCCGGGACGCGCGGATGCATCTCAGGAACAAACCGACGTCCCCTCATTTGCTCCTCTCGAACCGCGGGCCGATGGCTTCCGAAACTATATAAGTGACAGGCCGCAGTTCATGCAACCGGAGGAAGCCTTGGTGGACCGGGCGCAACTGCTGCGGCTGACCGGCCCGGAAATGACGGTCCTGGTCGGCGGACTGCGTGTGCTCGGCGCGAATGCCGGCGGCTCAAAGCACGGCGTGTTTACCGCGACGCCGGGAGTGTTGACCAACGAGTTCTTCGTCAACCTGCTCGACATGGGTACGCAATGGCATCCGGCCGACGGCAGGGAAGGTGTCTACGAGGGCAGCGATCGCAAGACGGGCGCTCGTAAATGGACCGCTACGCGCGTCGACCTGATCTTCGGTTCCCACTCCCAACTGCGCGCCTTCGCGGAGGTGTACGCGTGCGCCGGGTCGAAGGAGAAATTCGTGAAAGACTTCGCCGCGGCATGGAACAAGGTCATGAACCTGGATCGGTATGACCGCGCCCGGACCAGCGAGACAAAGCAAACGTCTGTTGCATAGCGGGTACCCGTTGGGACCGGCACAGTCAAGCATGAAACGAGGGCGCGCGGACCGGCTCGCGCCCTTCTCCAGTTCACTTCGTCGAACTGGGTTCAGGACAAACGATTAGTCCAATTTAGAACTAACGATGGATGGTGGCAGCACGCGACTGGCCCTAGGATAAGTTTATGAAAAAGCGTTGCCACGATTGCAACTGCGTTTTGAATGCCGAGCTTCCCCATTGCGAAGCTTGCGGGTCGAGCCTTCCTCCCGATGAATTGATCGAATTTTTTCGTAAGCGGACGGCCGAATCCATCAAACAAAGGCAATTGGGTATCTGGAACAACCTTCGGTGGATCCGAAGGAATGTCCTGAAGATCGCGGTTTGACGCCGGGAACCGCGTCAGACCTTTCTTCAACAGCCATCGAATGTGGAAACCGCGCTTCTGCGCGGCACGCTCCCACCCGCCTGTTCCCGCCGGCGCCGATGAGCCGCTACGCCTCAGACCGCTCGCGGACGGATCGACGCGCATCTGTGCGGCCGTGAATTGCTCGGCGCGTCTGCCGCGATTCGGATGCTCTCTGAAACTAAAGTTTCCCGCGCCCTTCCGGGTACCGTGGACCAAGGTCATAGCGAAATCGGTACTCTTGCGGGATTGGTGGCACGCGGCACGGAGACTACGATGCAACCAGAGAGCGGAGTTCCTGGTTTTGGCGGCCCGGCCCTGGACACGGACGAGCAGTTCCGCTCTCGTCCAAGGATCTTATATGACCGAACGTCAATGGGAACTTTATCGGCTGAGCGCCATCAAGCAAGCGGCGGATTCGCCACACAAGGACGCGGTGATTCGCGCCATCGAGCATAAGCTGATGACCATGGAGCTGGAAAAAAAGGCATCTTCAAAGGAGCGTGACGGCCGGTCGCACTTCCTGGGCGAACCGGGTTAGCGTTCCAGACCGCCTTCTACGCCGTAAAGTCGCACGGGGACTCGGTCGATGAGAAGATCAGTGGAACGCCGCATTCATGAACGTCATCCCGTAGGTCTTCAGGTTCGCGTCACGGAAGTCGCCCACCCTGAATTGTCCGCCTCCGGCCAGGCGATCGACCTTTCCAAGTCCGGCCTCAGCGTTTACTTGCCCCTGCAGTTCACTTGCGGGAGCGCCGTTCGCCTGAATATTAAGGATAGCGTCCTGGTCGGTTTCGTGGCTTACGCAGAGCCCGACCGCTCCTACTTCCGTACGGGAATCGAAGTCGTTCAGGGCGTGATCGGCGGCTCGGATCTGTCCCAACTCTTGAAGGAAATCCTCGAAGAGGTCATGCCCGAAGTAGAGTGGGTGGAAACACTTCCGTAGACACAACCGGGTTTCCCGCGCACCCTTCCTTGCCCCTCTCCCCGCCGGCTCAATCTTGCCACTGGCTCCGGTTCGCACAGGCTTCCCGCCCGCGGAACACGCCCTGTTTGAACCCCCCTGTTTTCAGAAGGAAAATAACGGTACCATAGGAGTTCTGGTACCAATGCAACGAATGTTCCATTGCCGCACTCACCGGTTGTGAGGATAGTGAATACTATGAAGGCTACGCGTCTTGCGATCTGTTGTGCTGTACTCCTCACCGGGGCTGTGTCAGCTCTGGCCGACCCCGCAACCCTAACATTCGACGGGAACAGTGGGACGGCTGCGTTCGGCTACTACGTCGGACCTTATTACGGAACTATTAATGGCGATCCTTTTACGCTCTATTGTGTAGATTTCGCGAACGATGTTTTCCAGGGCGAGACGTGGCAGGCGAATCTGACGCCCATCGACGGCAGCACCAGCCTGAGCAATACCCGCTACGGTGGCGCGCTCGATGTGCCGAATGCGCTGACTCTTTATCAGGAAGCCGCGTGGCTCACCACCCAATATGCCGTGGACCCGGGCGCAACCGCCGATATTCAGGCCACCATCTGGCAGCTCTTCGATAGCAACGCGCCGGAGCCCAGCTCCAATTACTGGCTGGAGCAGGCCCAGGCAAACTACACCAGCATCAACTTCAGCGATTTCGACGTGGTGACAAACGTGGGTCCGGTGACAGCGACGGGTCAGGTGCAGGAATTCCTGGTGGATCCGCCGCCCTCGGTCCCCGAGCCCGCTTCGCTCGTTTTGTTTGCCAGCGCATCGATCCTCACTGCTGCCCTCCTACGCCGCCGGCGCACCCGGTCGTAAACTCGTTCGTCGGAATGCGACGTTCGATCCCGAGTCTCGTTGGCTTTTAGAGCGGCCGCTTCCTTCTTGCTCCTGCGGCGAAGCCACGCACCCTAGGCACGCTCCCTCGAGCCGCCAGGCGCTATACTTGACGTTCGGGCCCCGTCTGCAACCACCCCGGTCGGTTCTGTAGATCCTGATAAGCGCCGGCGAAAGCGCCGTACGCACAGGATTTAGAGCAACATTGTTCTATGCAACATCGTGTTCTATGCAAGATCGCGTCCTAAACAAGATCGTGTTCTAAAGCAAGATAGTCCAAAGCACCGTCGTCCGATGACGTTAACTTTCACAGCCGCCGATCTGGCCGTCAAGTCCCTGGGCCCGTGCCGCATCGATTCTCCGCTTTTGCCCTTGCTCGAACAGCGTAAGCGAACCTTCCATAACGTCCACGAGGAAGACCGGGTTCTTTTCGACGACACGCTTTCCGGCTTGAGCGATCGCAATCTGCCGGTCAATGAACTTCCGGCCTTTGAACCGGCCGGTCCGCGGCGCAAGATTTTTTTCGATCCGTCGAAGACGCGCGCCGCCATCGTGACTTGCGGCGGACTGTGCCCGGGCTTCAACGACGTGATCCGCAGCCTTGTGCTGGAGCTGTATAAAGGTTACGGCGTGCGCAAGGTGTACGGCTTTTGCAACGGCTACCAGGGCTTCATCGCAAAATTCAAGCGCCCCGTGCTGGACCTTACGCCCGACACCGTGGCCGGAATCAACGAGCAGGGCGGCACGATTCTCGGCACTTCCCGCGGCCAGCAGGACCCCGAGGAAATCGTCGATTGCCTGGAGACGATGAGCGTAAACATGCTCTTCGTCATCGGCGGCGACGGGACCCTCAAGGGCGCACAGCGGATCACCGAATGCATCGCCGCGCGTGGCGGACGGATCGCGGTGGTGGGCATCCCTAAAACCATCGACAACGACATCATGTTCATCGACCAGAGCTTCGGCTTCCAGACGGCCGTGGCCGAGGCGACCCGTGCCATCCGCTCGGCGCACGTCGAAGCACAAGCGTCTCCGAACGGCATTGGCCTCGTCAAGCTGATGGGACGCCACTCCGGCTTCATCGCCTGCTACGCATCGCTCGCCATGAGCGTCACGAATTTCGTGCTGATCCCGGAAGTGCCCTTCGAGCTCGAGGGCGCGGGCGGCTTCCTCAACGTTCTGCGCCAGCGCCTGGAACGGCGCGGACACGCGGTCATCGTGGTCGCCGAAGGAGCGGGACAGAATCTGATGGCGGCGGAGGACCATGCCACCGACGCCTCCGGCAACGCCCGGCTGCGCGACATCGGCGTTTATCTGAAGCATCGCCTGGTCGACCACTTCGCCGCGGTCGGCATGGAGTGCAACCTCAAGTACATCGACCCGAGCTACGAAATCCGCAGCGTTCCCGCCAACCCGTTCGATAGCGTCTACTGCATCCGCCTGGCACACAACGCCGTCCACGCCGCCATGAGCGGCCGGACCGAAATGGTGGTGGGGAGATGGAACGGCCGCTTCGTGCACGTCCCGATCCCGATGGCCGTGCGCGAGCGCTACGTCGTAGACACCTCCGGCGATTTGTGGACCAGCGTTCTGGAAGCAACGGGCCAGCCCCGGGAATTCCGTTAGCGGAAGCTCGCCCCACGCACTCTCACTCGCCTTTCACGAATCCTGTTTGCGACCCTCGACGCCGCGCCCGGAAAAGCGTATTATGGCGACTGGTTGAAACGGTCGCCCGGCTGCGCGCTGTGAACCACGTGGCGTTCCGGAGACCGTGCCGGCCAATGGAGGCACGATGAAAATCACGCCGGGCTTTCTGACGTCTACTTCCGCGATCGTGTTGACGTGGGTCGCGTTCACTTCTCCCGTGGCGCGCGCCGAAGACCAGCCGGTCTTCGCCCCGACCTTCGCCAAGGACGTCGCGCCGATCCTGCAGGATCACTGCCAGGTGTGCCATCGCCCGGGAACGTTTGCTCCCATGTCGCTGCTGACCTACGAAGAAGCGCGGCCGTGGGCGCGTTCCATCCGTCAAAAAGTTCTGGCGCGCGATATGCCGCCGTGGTTTATCGACAAGAATATCGGCGTGCAACATTTTAGTAACGACTCTTCGCTCTCCGACAAAGAGATCGCGGTCATTGCGAAATGGGCGGACAACGGCGCGCCGCTCGGCAACGTGAAGGATCTGCCGCCCCCGCGGACCTTCGCTGCCGAAACGTGGCAGATCGGCGATCCGGATTTGATCGTCACGCTCCCCAAGGACGTGATTGTGAAGGCCAAGGCGCCGGATCAATTTCCCGATATTCTGGTCGACGCCAAACTCACCGAAGATCGCTATCTGCGCGGCGTGCAGATCATTCCCATCAAGGGCCATGCGGTCATTCACCACATTCGAACGTCGATTGTGGAACCCGAGGATCAGACCGTTCACAGCGGCCAGACCGATACCAATGCCGGCCTCGACGTCGGCGAGCAGGGCGTTTTCCTCAATGAATACGCGATCGGCAAGAGCGGCGACGTGTTTCCCGAAGGCTCCGGCCGCCTGATCAAAGCAGGGAGCCGCGTGAACTTCCAGTTTCATTTGCATGCGGTGGGCACGGAGACGCCGGCGAACGTTCAGCTCGCTTTGAAATTTTATCCCAAGGGGTACGTGCCGAATCACGTGATTACCTCGCTCACGGTAGGCGTCAGCGAGATCGATCTCCGTCCGCATACCGACAATATCCGGTCCGACGCATACATGCCGCTGCCGAGGCCGGCCCGGCTACTTTCGTTTCAGCCGCACATGCACAATCGCGGGAAAGCCGAGTGCCTGGAGGCGATTTATCCCAACGGAAAGACGGAAACCCTCAGTTGCGCCCGCTTCTTTTTTAACTGGCATCTGAATTACGTGTATAGCGACGATGAAGCGCCGCTCCTGCCGGCCGGCACGATTCTGCATTCCATCATGTGGCACGACAACACGGATTCGAACAAATCCAATCCCGACCCCGATGCGCAGATCACCTGGGGCCAGCGCACCATCGACGAAATGGGCTCGGCCTGGCTCAGCTACTATTACATGTCCGAGGCGGACTTCAAGAAGGAATTGTCCACGCGCAAGCCCAATCCGAAAATGCTCATGAGCGCGCGCTCGTCCGATAACTGAGACATGAGCCGGCGTCGAAACGGGATCATGGCGGGTGCCGCGGCGGTGTTGTTTCTGGGAGCGGCGATCTTGAGCGTCCACGCCCAGGCGCCCTATTCCGTCGGCGTGCACTATGCCCGGGGACAGGATGTCAGTCCCACATTTGAAGGATGGGAAGCGAATCCCGATGGCTCCTTCACGTTATATTTCGGCTATTACAATCGAAATTCGGACGAAGAAATCGACGTTCCGATCGGACCTCTGAATCACTTCGATGGCGAGGCGGACCAGGGACAGCCGACCCATTTTTATACCGGCCGGCGCTGGTTCGTGTTCAAGAAGGTGGTGCCCCGCACCTGGACTCAGAACGACCGGTTGACCTGGACACTGACCAGCAAAGGTCGGACGAACGTTTCCAAGGGCTGGCTGCAGCCCGAATGGGAAATCGATCAGGCGCTCATCACCAAGAACAGCCCCGCCGATCCGTTCCTGCGGATTACCAATTCCACGCCGAACCCGAACAACAAGCCTCCGGAAATTACCGCGCGTTCCGCTGCGTCCGTCGCGCTTGGTGCGAAAGCCACGCTCACTGCTCGCGCCACCGACGATGGACTTCCTAAGCCCGGCGCTCCCGCTCGCGGCGGACGGCCGCAAGGTTTGCAGATCCGCTGGATCACCTATCGTGGTCCCGCGAAGGCCCTCATCGAGCCCGAGACCAGCCCTGCCGTTTACGGCCAGCCGCTTGATTTCGAGGCGACCGCCGCTTTTCCCGAGCCCGGCTCTTACAGGCTGCGCGCGATCGCCACGGACGGTTCGCTTTTTTCTACCGCCGACGTGGACATCGAAGTCCAGCCCCGCAAGTAGCATTCCTCATCGATCCAGCCGCGCTCTCTTTGATCAGGCGCCGCGCGCAAGAGACGCAAGAGGGACCCCCAACGGTAACCCCGCAAGAGAGCACCGTGCGAAATCGCAAATCCTCACGGAGCTTCCCCATAAGGCCGTAGTGGCCTGCCATGGTTGTGGCGCACGCACTCATGCGTGCCGCGTCGGCACTCGTGCCGACGCCCGGGCGCTTGCTTTCAAACCCACACCGGGTGTCGAGAAGATGGCTTAAGATCTTCATCGCGTGAGCCCGTGCGTGAACTCGGGGCTTAAGAGTCTCGACACAGCACGCGTGAGTGTGTTCGCCACCAACTGTGCTAACGATTTCTCCGGAGAAAGCCCTAGCGATCCCGAGGCGTGAGCGCTGCTGCCTGCAACTGCGCGTGCTCTGCGATCACTCGCGCATGCTCGCGAATTTTGGCGTCCTTAGTCCCGAGCGCCAGCACCTTTTTCATTTGCGCATTGGCCTCGGTGTAGTCGCCGGTGGCCGCAAGCGCCCAGGCGTATCCGTCCAACGTGAGAATGTCCTGACGCCGTTCCAGTTCGCGCCGCGCGACTTCGAGAGCCTTGGCGGGCTGCGCCGCGTCGTCCACGTAGTACGCCATCAGCTCATGATTGGAGTTGTCGCCGATATTCGATTCCTGAAGCGACAGCGTCTCGAACTTGGCGAACGCCTGAGCGGCCTGCTGCTCGCGCCCCGCGTGCTTGAGAGCTTCAGCCAGCGAGAACAGATTTTCCGCATGGGGAGCGGCTTTATACCGCTCTTCCAGCAGCGCGATCGCTTCGTCGTTACGATTCTGCGCAAGGCGCACCTGGGCGAGCGCCGCAAGCGCGTAGTGATAGGAAGGAAACAGCCCGAGCGCGCCTTTGGCGTAGAGCTCGGCCTTCGCCAGATCGCCCGAGACCAGAGACAGGTGGGACATCTGCGTCAGGATCCACGCGCGGTCCTCGAACTCCTGGTAGGGAGTTGAATCGTAGGCCATCTGCATCAGTTCGACGGATCCGGAGATATCGCCGCGCAGTTCTCTTTGATAGGCGGCGCGCGTCAATCCGGCGATGTTCGCGGGTTTGATGTTCAACATCCACTGGATGTCCTTCACAGCCTCGGCGTAATTGCCGAGCTCGGTATTCGCGTCGGCCAGGTAACCGTAGACCGTCACATCGTCCGGAGTCTTCCGGTTCAGCGGCGTCGCGGCCTCCAGCGCTTTCTTGAATTCATGACGGCCGAGCAGCAGCCAGACGCGCACTTTGAGCGTTTCAAAATCGTCGGGCGCCAAGGTCAGAGCCTGGGCCACGGTCTCTTCGGCCTTTTGATAAAACGCCACGTCGGAGGTTTCGCGCGCGCGCCGCGCGTAGGCCATTGCGAGCGCGTCGTAGTACGGCACGTGGCCCGGCTTTTTGGCGATTTGCTCCAGCGCCTTTTGAATGCCGGCTTCGGCGGGTGTGGGGGCCGGAGCGGCTCCCTCGCCCAAGGCGAGGGAGCTGACAACGGCCGTGAACAGGCACAACGTTTTCACACGAATCATCGAAATTCTCCTTGATCGATCCCGATTGCTAGTTGCCCGGCTGTTCGTTCGTTTGATTGTTAGTTGGTCGGACAGATTCCGGTTCCGCTCGGCGCGCAGCCGCTTTGTCCCGGACCCAGGTGCACGCTATCGCGTCCGCTATAGGCCGGAGCTTCGAAGGGAAACGTCGGAGAGATGGGCACCGCCGGAGTATTGACGCCGTCGCCGATCGCCGTGCCGTACGTCGTTCCATTCACCAGGATGCCCGCGACGGCGCGCGCCGCGATATCCACCACATCGTCATTCAGGCGGCGTCCGTTGGGGAAGCCCGCGGTGTCGCCGGCCAGGAATCCCAGGCGCTTCGCACTCGCGAAGGGCGTCGGCGGGATGCCCGTGTTTAAGCGCAGAAGGTCCGCCACGGGACCGGCGTCGGAAGCCGCGCAGCCCGGGCAGATCGGAGCCTGGTACTGCACCAGCAGCAGCAGATCCGTGCGGGGCGCGGGAGCAACCGGGATCCCGATCGATCCGAAAATCTGCGCGAGCAGGGGATTCAGGACGAAGGAGGCGAACTGGGCATCGTCTTTCGGCGCGCTCATACTGAACGTGTCTTTCGATCCCGTGCCGATGATCAGTTCGTTGATCAGCGGATTTCCGAGGCGCTGCACCTGAGCCCAGCCGCCGAAGCCTAGTGTGTTCAGGATCACTTCTACATCCTCTGTCTCACTCGTCGGCGGAGCGGCACGCAGCACCGTGATATTTTGCCGCGAGGTGGTTCCCCACGTCCCGATCACCGCGTTCTTATCGGACGCCTGGTGGATCGCGCCGTCCACCGTAACCATGGAAAGAGGAACTTCGAGCACGATGGAATTCACGTTGAAACCGGCAAGCGTGTTGGGCGCGTAGTTGTTGGCATCGTCCGCGTCGATCGCCGACGGCAGTACACCGCCGCCCGCGGCCATCCGGAAGTTGAGCGAATCGAAAGCCGCCCCCAGGTCAATGAAAAACGGATCGGCGACCGTTCCGGCAAACACGCTGACCGTGTTCGGCAGGCTATACACGGCCTGCGCGCGCAGCGCGCCGTAGTTGGGCATGGTGCGCGGTCCCACATTCGTGGGCATCGCGTACAAGGTCTGCCCGCCGGTAAGATCCTTGCTCCCTTTGCTCGTGACCATGGTGATGCTGTAGGTCTGGCGCAGATTCAATCCCTCCGATCCGGGACCGTCGAGAGCCGTGATCGGCGGGATGCCCGGGATCCCACCCACCATGCCGGTGAACACCCCGGGGGCGCGGATCTCGGTCTTGAAACGGAATTGAAAAATCACATCGGCCACGCCATCGTGGTCGTTGTCGATCTTCATTTCATACAGAATTCCCGGATCGAACGGGAAGTAATTGGGCCCGTTCGAAGGCTCCAGAAACGGATCGACGTTCAAAACCAGGACCACGTGGTCCGGGTGCGACGGGTCGATGAAAGCGTACCAGTCGGTAATGTCCGCCTTCTGGTCCAGAGCGGTGATCGGTGCTTCGCGGTGGCTGGAGGCAAAAGCGGGCATCACCGCAAGTCCAAACGCGAGGGATGCCATGAGTATCGGCAGGCGCATGTAATTTCTCCTTCACGCCTGCATACGGAAACCGGGCGGCCTTTGGATCTGGCCTGCACGGGATTTTTACAATTCCGCGCGCAGCCGGATGCATCGGCCGCCGCCAGACGGTATCATGGTCGCTCGTATGAGACTCACGGGTATGAAAAAAGAACTGTGCATCGGATTCCTGACGGGCGCGATCGCGGCGTTGGCGCTGGGAATCGCATTCGCCCCTCCGGTATCTGCCCAGACCGCGCCTAAATATGAGGTGGACCTCGCGTGGCCCAAACCTCTTCCGGACCGCTGGATTCTCGGCGGCCTCGGCGGCGTCTGCGTGGATGCTCAGGATCATGTCCTCATGCTCAACCGCCAGGATATTCTCGACGGGGAATTGAACGGGGGCCAGCTCGCGCCGCCGATTCTGGAATTCGATTCCGCCGGGAACCTGGTCAACTCCTGGGGCGACGCGAACCTCCTCGATCCCCGCCTGCATAGCTGCCGCTTCGACTCCGACAACAACGTGTGGATCGGAAGCGCGCCTTCCGGCATGGTCCAGAAATATTCGCACGACGGTAGCAAGCTTCTCTTGCAGATCGGAAAAAAGGGAGTCTATGATTCCTCCGACGGCACAGTGAAGGGAACGCCGCTGAATTCCAACGCCGCGCGATTCTTCATGCCTTCGAGCATCTCCTTCGATCCTCAGAACGGAGATGTCTTCGTTTCCGATGGCGAGGGGAAAGGAGGCAACAAACGCGTCGCGGTGCTGGATAAAAACGGAAGCTTCCTGCGCCAGTGGATGCCCGAAGGGATGCAGACCGTGCACTGCATGGCCGTCGCTCACGACGGTAAAGTGTACGTCTGCAACCGGGAAAATGCTCGTGTGCAGGTTTACGATAAGACCGGTAAGCTTTTAAAAAATATTGAGGTTCCCTGGAAGCCGGACACTCCCCCGGCGGATGGAAAAATAAAGGATAGCGGAGGCGCGGCGGTCGCGCTCGATTTCTCGCCGGACCGGGACCAGCGGTTGATCTATCTTATTAATCAGAACAGCGGCCTGATCGAAATCATCGATCGGGAATCCGGCAAAATCCTTTCGAGCTTCGGACGAATCGGTCATTATCCGGGCCAGTTCGATCAGCCCCATGGCATCGCCGTCGATTCGCACGGCAACGTTTATATCGCCGAGAACCGCGGCAAGCGGATCCAGAAATTCAAGATCGTGGGAAATTGAGCCCCAACCGAATGAACGGGGTTTAATTGTCCCAGCCGGAACCAGGTCCCCTGCGGAGCGTCCAAAGCTCAGGAACGGCATTCGAAGGAATAACGGGAGGGCGGCCATGCTCGATCGGAAATCGCTCCGCGGGATCGGAATCTGGTGCGCGGTCCTCACCTCCACCGGCGCGATCCAGGCCTTGGCGCAGGCTCCGGGACAGCTCGCGCCCGGGCCTGCGGACGGAGTTTCACAACCCGCACAAGTCTTTTCTCCCGAACAGTTAGATAACATCGTCGCACCTGTTACTTTATATCCGGATCAGCTTCTGGGTCAGGTTCTCGCCGCATCCACCTATCCGCTGGAATTGGTCGCGGCCCAGCAATGGATCCAGCGCGCGAACTTGCAGGGCGTCCAGCTCATGGATGCCGCACGGCAGCAAAACTGGGATCCCAGCGTGCAGGCGCTGGTCGCGTTTCCGGACGTCCTCACGCTCCTCACCCGCGATGTGCAGTGGACCACCGCTCTCGGGAACGCGTTTCTCGCGCAGCAAGCCGACGTCATGACCGCCATTCAAAGAATGCGGGCGCGGGCACAGAGCAACGGACGTTTACAAAGCGGTCCGCAGCAGATCGTCCAGACGCAGTATCAGGACGGTCAAAACGCCATTGCGATTCAGCCGGCTTCTCCGCAGATGATGTATGTGCCGTCCTACGATCCGCAGTATGTGTGGGGTCCGCCGGCCCGGGGAGAATATCCTCAGCTCGGTTATCCTTCCTTCGGGCAGATCTTCGGAACGGTCGTGAATCTGGCCGGATTCTTTTTGGGCTTCGGAGGATTGTTGGGAGGCGGCCTTGGATTACTGGGAGGGCCGTGGGGCTGGGCGCTCAACTGGTTTACTCACTCCATCCTGCTGAACGGATTGTTCTTCGGTCACCTCGGATTTCATGGCGGCGGCTATGGCGGCGGCGGGTTTTATGGCGGCGGCTACGGCGCGCGATCCGCCTGGGTGCACGATCCCGGTCATCGCCTGGGCGTTCCTTATTCCAATGCGGCGGTCGCCAGCCGGTTCGGCGGGACTTTCCGGGCGGCCGGCTTCGGATCTCACGAAAATTTCGGCTCGGGAGCATTCGCGTCCCGGGGCCCGGCTTCCGGAGGATGGCGGACGATGGGCGGCGCCGGCGAGAGGGGCTTTGGCGCCGCCCCGGGCAGCCAGGCGTTTTCCAGCTCACGAGGGTTCAATTCCTTCGCGGGCAATGGCACGAGCGCGTGGCATTCCTCTTCTCCCGGAGGTTCCTACGGCAGATCGCCCGGAGGGCCGGGATCAACCTACGCGTCGAACTTCAGAGCCGGCTCCGGATTTGGTGAATCGGCGAATCGCGGCTTTGGTGAGTCAAATCGTGGTTTTGGGGAACGTGGATACGCGTCCTCTGGATTTCGATCGGGGCCGTCATCGCCGGGCGGATTTGGATCGTCCTTCGCGTCTCCCAATCGCTCCCTTGCGCAGAATCAATTCGGCGGAGGAGGCGCAAGCCATTTCTCACAACAGCGTGTATCCGAGCCCCGGGCCAGCTCCCAGCACTTTTCGGCTCCAAAAGCGCAACATTTCTCCGCTCCCAAAATGTCCGCTCCCAAAATGTCCCACTCCGGCGGCCATAGTTCAGGGGGACATGGCGGCGGGGGACATTCGCACGGCGGTTCGCACAAGCACTAAGCTCGACTCCGCGCGGCGGCGATTTTTGCTTCGCTTGAAACCTGGAACCTTGCGGCATGATCCAATCGGAAGAGGAGGATCGCTATGCCCGAACGGCTGAACTACACCAAAGGATTTCCGGAAGGCCTCCACGCCATGCTGAATTTGGAGAAGACCATCCGCGAGAGCGGCCTGGAGCCCTCCCTCTACGAGCTGATTAAGATTCGCGCCTCGCAGATGAACGGCTGCGCCTACTGCCTCGATATGCACACGAAAGATGCGCGCGCCGCCGGCGAAACCGAGCAGCGGATCTACGCGCTTTCGGCCTGGCGCGAGACGTCGTTCTATACCCCGCGCGAACGCGCCGCACTTGCCTGGACCGAAGCGCTCACCAACATCCAGCAAGGTCACGCGCCGGACGAAGTCTACGAGGAAGTCCGCCGGGAGTTTGACGAAGTTTCGCTGATCAAGCTCACGCTCGCGATCACGCAGATTAACGCCTGGAACCGCATCGCGATCGGGTTCCGCGCGGAGCCGGGGACGTATCAGCCTGCCGCGAAAGCGGCGCACTAAACGCGCGAGAGCGCCGCACGCGGTGAGCGCGTAACGATCCTTACTTTTTCGCGCGAGTCATTTTTTGGTACGAATCATTTTTGGCGCGAATCACTTTTTCGCGCGAATTGAAATTCCCAAATCCCGCAGCGCCTTTTCCGGAACATCCGACGGAGCTTCGCACATCAGATCGGTTCCTTTGGCGGTCTTGGGGAAGGGAATCACGTCGCGGATGGAAGTCTCGCCCGCGAGGATCATCACCAGGCGGTCCAGACCGAGCGCGATGCCCCCGTGCGGAGGCGCGCCGTATTCAAGCGCGTCTAACAAAAATCCGAATTTGTGGCGGGCCTCTTCGTCCGACAGCCCTAGCGCCGCGAACACTTTTGCCTGCACGTCCTGGCGGTGAATACGAATCGATCCCGAGCCGAGCTCCGTGCCGTTCAGCACGATGTCGTAGGATTTCGCGCGGCAGTTCGCGGGATCCGCCGTAAGCTTGTCGATGTCCTCATCGTGCACCGAAGTGAACGGGTGGTGCGCCGCGTTCCAGCGCCGCTCTTCCTCGTCCCATTCGAACATCGGAAAATCGGTGACCCACAGAAACCGGAAATCTTTCGGGTCGAGTAGCTTGTGCTTGTCGTTGTACTTGTGGCCGGCGAGGAGCCGCAGTTGTCCCGCGGCCGCGAGCACCGCGTGTTTCGGCAAAGGACTGTCGCCCGCCTCCGCGGCGGCGGCCTCTTCCATCGGCTTCGCGACCAAAAACAGCAGGTCTTCTTCCGTAGCCCCCGTGCGCTTGCGAACCTCCGCCATCGGGCCCGGATAATCGCGTTCCAGGCGCTTCACGTCGTCATACACGCGCACGCCGCGCTCCGGCCCCAGGGCCTTCAGATCGTCGCGCTCCTTGCGGCTCACCGTGCCCGTTTTCGGGATCACCACGGCCGCCAGCGGCCAGCCTTCGGCGGTCAGCTCGTTGGGCGGAAATAAATCCTCCACACAATGGAAGGGAGGGAGACGCAGATCGGGCTTGTCGATTCCGTAAGAACGCATCGCCTCGGCGTGCGTCATGCGCGGCAGAGGCAGATCGATATGCACATTCGCGACCTTGCAAACCTGCTGCAGCATCTTCTCGATGACCTCATAAATGGTCTCCTGCTGCGGGAACGACATCTCCAGGTCGATCTGCGTGAATTCGTATTGCCGGTCCGCGCGCAGGTCCTCATCCCGGAAGCAGCGCACGATCTGGAAATATTTGTCGAAGCCGGAAACCATCAGCAGTTGCTTGAAGATTTGCGGCGATTGCGGCAGCGCGTAAAAGTTGCCTGGACTCACGCGCGCGGGCACCAGAAAGTCGCGGGCGCCTTCGGGCGTCGAACGCGTCATGAACGGCGTCTCGATTTCAAGAAAACCCATGCCGGTCAGTTCCTGGCGCACCGCGGCCGCGATCTTCGAGCGCAGGATGATGTTGCGCTGCATGCGCGGTCGGCGCAGGTCGACGTAGCGATACTTCAGGCGTACGTCTTCCTTCACGTCGATCGCGTCGTCCATGGGAAACGGCGGGGTCTTCGATTCGTTCAGCAGCCACAGCTTCTCTACCGCGATCTCCACTTCGCCGGTCTCAATCGCCGGATTGATGGTCTCCGCGGTGCGCAGCTTCACCGTGCCCTCGGCCGCAATCACGTATTCGGCGGCCAGCATTTCGGCCTTGGCGTGCACCAGCGGATCGAGCCCTTCGTTGAACACCAGCTGCGTGACGCCGTCCCGGTCGCGCAGGTGAATGAAGATCACCCCGCCGAGATCGCGGCGCCGGTGCACCCAGCCCATTACCACCGCTTTGCGGCCGGCATCGGAGGGACGGAGCTGGCCGCAGCTATGAGTGCGGCGCAGGTTGCCCAGAAAATCAAGAGGTACGGATGACATTGGTCCTTTTCTAAACTTCGTTTCTTCTGATGCGCGGAACGAGTTGTTCGCGTGCCAGCGATTCCTGCTCGCCCGACGCCATGTCTTTTAATAAGTATGTCCCGGCGGCGATCTCGTTGTCTCCGAGGATCAGCGCAAAACGGGCGCCCATTTTGTTCGCCACTTCGAGTGCGCGCTTGAGCTTCCGGTCCACGGATCGCTCCACGGAAATTCCACTCGCTCGGAGTTCGGCGGCGAGCGTGCCCGCAACCTCGTCGGCGGCTTCGCCCATGGGCGCGAAAAACACATCGACCGCAGCCTCGGACTCCTCGCCGACGCTCATCACCAGCCGATCCTCGCCGATCGAAAATCCAATTCCAGGCGCGGGAACTTTCGAATCGAGCGATTCCGCCAGCCCATCGTAACGCCCGCCACCCAAAACGGAGTTCTGGGCTCCCAGAGATCCGTGCGTGATCTCAAACGTCGTGCGCATGTAGTAATCGAGACCGCGCACCAGCCTGGGCCGGACTTCGAAGGGAATCCCTCGCGCACGCAGGTGCGCCTGCACCACTTTGAAATGCGCGTGGCACTCCTCGCACAGATGATCGAGGATGGAAGGCAGGGTATCGATGATGGCCTGGTCTTCCGGAACCTTGCAATCGAGCACGCGCAAGGGATTGGTGACCGCCCGCCGCTGGCAATCGCCGCACATCTGCGACGCCACAGCCGCAAGCTTCTCGCGCAGCGCGGCCATGAACCCCGGGCGGCACTTCTGATCGCCCACGGAATTGATCAGCAACCGGAACCCATCGTTGGCGTCATCGGCCGGATCGAGCCCGCAGCGCTTGAGGATTTCAACCACCAGCTCGATCACTTCCGCATCCACGATGGGCGATTCGGACCCGATCGCCTCCGCGCCGATCTGGAAAAACTGGCGATAGCGGCCTTTTTGCGGGCGTTCGCGCCGGAACATCGGTCCTATGTAGTAATACTTCTTCACGCCCGGAATCTGGTCGAGGCGATGTTCAATGTAGGCGCGCATCACCGAAGCTGTCGCTTCCGGACGCAGCGTGAGAGATGTTCCGTCGCGATCCTCCCACGTGTACATTTCCTTGCCGACGATATCCGTGTCCTCGCCCACGCCGCGCGCAAACAGCGCCGTCTCCTCGAAAATCGGCGTACGGATCTCGTGATAATTGAAGGTACGAAACACCTCGCGGGCGGCCGATTCCACGCGGTTCCACACCGCGCTCGAAGGCGGCAGGATATCGCGAGTACCTTTAATAGCTTTGATCATGTATTAGCTTTGATCACGTACTAGCTTTGATCATGCGATGACAATGTCGATTACGTTGCGGAGTTAAGCCCGCGACGCCCGCATCACGACGAGCTTTCCCGTTTGTAAATCTGCCCCTTCTCCACGTAATGCAGGCAGCCTTCGCGGAAACGCTTTTGCTCGGTCTCGTTCACCGGACGGCGGGGCTTCGCCGGAATCCCCATCACCAGCATTCCCGCCGCGATCTCCACGCCCTCGGGAACCACCGAACCTGCCGCAACCACCGCGCCCCGGCCGATCTTCGCGCCGTTCAAAATCGTGGACCCGATGCCGATCACCGCATCGTCCTCAATGCTGCAGCCGTGCAATACCACGGCGTGGCCCGCCGTCACCCGATCTCCGATGGTAAGCGGGAATCCGTCGTCGGAATGCAGCACCGAATTATCCTGAATATTCGTATCCGCGCCGATGCGCATCGGGTTGACGTCGCCGCGGATGGTGACGTTCGGCCACACGCTCGCGCGCTCGCCGATTTCGACGTCGCCGATGACGACGGCGCTCGGGTCGATATACGCAGAGACAGCAATCTTGGGCGTCTTGCCGCGATGAGACCGGATCATAGTTTGAGCGCTGCGTGGGCAGGGGGTAGACTTTCATGCTACCAGATGCCGCTATGCTCGATATTATGGGCGGGCGTATCGAGACCGGAGCCACCACCAGAGCCGTGAGAGCAATTGCGATCACTGCGGCGCTGCTTGTCGCAGTGCTGATCTCTGTGGAATCGAACGGCATCGCGCAGACGAGTTCCAAGCCGGTGCTCGACCGGCTTGCGACGGAAGCCGCCGCCTACGAGAAGTTCGCCAACCAGGTCACCGGCGAGGAGACCATTCATCAGCGGGTGCTGAAAACTCCCCGCTATCGCTTGCGCACCGGAGAAGCCGCCAAGAAAGCCCTGCAGCCGGAGTGGCGCGAGCGCGAAATCGTCTCTCTTTATGGGATCGCGGTGGTGGGACAGACGCTGCATGAAATCCGTCAGGTCCTCTCCGTGGACGGAAAAGCCCTGCAGGGCGAGGCCCGCGCCCAGGAGACGCTCGTGCGGTTGATCACCGCAAAGGGCGATCGCCGGAAGCTCCAGGCTCTGCAGCAACTCGAGAAATACACCCTCGGAAGCGCAGCCACCGATTTTGGTCCGTTGATTCTCGTGTTCGCGCACGGCGGCGCCGAACGTTACGAATTCACCTTCGCGGGACCCCGGCTCCTGGGGACCTCGCCCGCGCGCGCCTACCAGTTCAAACAGCTCGATGGAGCCGAGAACCTCACCTTGTTCGCAGGCCAGGCGCAAAAATTACGCATTGAAGGCGAGGTCTGGATCGCCGACGATCCCCAGGGTCCCCTCCGCATCAACCTCTCCTCCACCGTGCCGAACCCGGATTCGAGCGATGCGCCCGCAGTCCGGGAAGAGGCTACCGTCGACTACGATCGCACCGCCTTCGGCGCCCTGCTCACCGCTCATATCGAACAGAAGGAGCTGCATGGGGGCGAGGTGACCGCCGAAAATACCTTCGACTACGAGAATTATCACCGGCTCGCGGCACACTGAAAATGGACATCTCTTCCATGCGCGTGGTTTATCTGCACGGCTTCGCCTCTTCGCCGCAATCAGGCAAGGCGCAGTTTTTCAGACGCAAATTCGAAGCCCTCGGCGTCCCGATCGATATTCCGGAGCTCGAACAGGGCAACTTTGAAGCGCTGACGGTCTCCGGAATGCTGCGGATCGTCGGAGAGCACGTTGATAGGACGAATGAGACCTGCGTGCTGATGGGCTCCAGCCTTGGCGGTTTCGTGGCCGCGCTTTACGCCGCGCGATTTCCTCAAAACGTCGAGCGTCTGATTCTGCTCGCTCCCGCTCTGCAGTTCGCGAAACGCTGGAAGGCGCGTTTTGGCCCGGAGGAGCTCGAGGCGTGGAAACGTCGCGGCCGCGCGGATTTCTATCATTACGGCTTCAAGCGCCAGGAAGCTCTCGGATACCAGTTCGTCGAGGATGCGATGCGCTTCGAAGGGGAACCCGAGTTCCCGCAGCCGGCGCTGATTCTTCACGGAACTCAGGATGAAACCGTACCCGTCCAGATGTCGCGCGACTACGCCGCTTCCCACGCCAACGTCGTCCTGCGCGAGTTTGATTCGGGCCACGAACTTACGGACGTGACGGAAGATCTGTGGCTCGCAAGCGCCGGGTTCCTGGGTATCCCACCAACCGCCGCGAAGGAATAACCCAGCCTGACAATCCAGATGATTCAATGGCTTGCCAGACGATTCAATGGCTTGTATCGACACCGGCTCCGGATCGCAAACAGGAGCGTCCCCTATTGGTTCAGGCAAACCGATTGAACGATTTCGAGCTAACTCGCGGGAGAAAAAGCACATCCTGGACGAGAGCGGCGTTCAGGGAGCGGTGCATTTCTGTGCGGGACGCGCTTGACACGCCAATAACCCTAGTCCTATCATGGGGTTTGCGGCTCAGGAGGCGGACTTGATCAAACTCGACATTATTAACGAAGTAGTCAGCCGGACCGGCATCACCAAAACGAAGGCCGAGATGGCCGTCGAAACCGTTTTCGAAAGCATGAAGCGCGCCCTTGGCCGCAGCGAACGCATTGAATTACGCGGCTTCGGGATTTTCAACGTTCGCCCGCGCAAGACCGGCATCGGACGCAACCCGCGAACCGGCGCGGAGGTTGCCATTCCGCCTGGAAAAGCCGTGCGCTTCAAGCCCGGCAAGGAACTGCAGGCGCTCGAATAACGCAGGAGCCCAGGTGTCCTCCAACGGCTACTCGCAGCCGTCGGCGCCCTCGCACCAGCCGGGTTCCGATGTATGGACCGGCGCGTGGTATGGACCGCACGCGTATTTTCAACCGCGCCCGCGCCATCGGTACTGGCTGCATGCGCTGCTGTTTCTCCTCACCCTTCTGACCACCACGATCGTGGGCGCGGGCCTGGCCACCGATTTTTCACGCAATCGTCCCGTGGATTTCGATGCCGGCCTCTACGGGTACGTGCGCATGTGGCACGATCCCGGCTATCTGCTCGCCGGCCTGCCGTTCGCCCTATGCCTGCTCGCGATTCTGACGGCCCACGAAATGGGACATTACCTGGCGGCTCTGCATTACCGCGTGGATGTCACCCTGCCGTTCTTCCTGCCGGCCCCGACGCTGATCGGAACACTGGGCGCGTTTATCCGCATCCGCTCCGCTGTTCCCACCAAACGCGCGATGTTCGATATAGGAATCGCGGGACCCATCGCCGGATTTGTCACCCTTCTCGCGCCGCTCGCCATCGGCGTGTGGATGTCCAAAGTCATTCCCGGCATTGCCGACCGCGGAGATTTGATTTACGGGACGCCGCTGCTCCTGCGCGCTGTCGAATATCTGCGATTCCCTGGCGTTTCCCCGAGCAATCTGTATCTGCATCCGGTCGCGCGCGCCGCCTGGGCGGGATTGCTCGCCACGGCCCTCAATCTTTTACCGATCGGGCAGCTCGACGGCGGCCACATCCTGTACACCATCGTCGGTGAGCGCACGAAAATGCTTTCCTACATCTTCATCGCCCTGCTCATCCCGATGGGATTTATTTTTCACGCGTATAGCTGGTTTGTGTGGGCGGTGCTGCTGTTTTTCGTAGCCCGCCGGCATCCCTTCATTCCCGACAACCAGCCGCTCGACGCCCTGCGCCGCTCTCTGGCCTGGGTCGCGCTCCTCATCCTGGTGCTTTCGTTTACGCCGTCTCCGGTGCGAAATTGAAGATCTCCGCGACGATCATCACCTTCAACGAGGAACGAAATCTTCCGCGCGCCCTGGAGAGCCTGCGCTGTGCCGACGAAATAGTGGTTGTGGATAGCGGATCGACCGACCGGACCGTGGAGCTCGCGCAGAAGCTTGGCGCGCGGGTGGTCGAATCCGCGTGGCCCGGTTACGCCAAGCAAAAAAATTTCGCGGCGGAGCAGGCGACCCACGACTGGATTCTCTCGCTCGACGCCGACGAATCTCTGAGCGAGGCTCTCGAGGCCGAGCTGTGGCAATGGAAGAAACGCACGCCCGATCGCGACGCCTATACGATGCCGCGACTCGCGCAATATTTGGGGCGCTGGATCAAGCATTCGGGCTGGTATCCGGACCGCAAGGTGCGCCTCTACGATCGGCGCAAGGCGCACTGGGAGGGGCCGTTTGTGCATGAATCGGTGAAGGTCTCGGGCACGGTTGGGCATTTCGAATCGAACCTGCTGCACTTCACTTGCGATTCGCTGTCGGAGCATTTGAAGACCATGGATCGTTACACGACGCTCGCGGCGGAACAGCTCCTCGCCAACGGCGCCGAGGTGAGCTGGGGGCGGCTCGTGTTCGAGCCGGTATGGACTTTTTTTTCCACCTACGTGTTGAAGCTCGGATTCCTGGATGGCGTCGAGGGTCTCGCCATTGCCAACATGGCGGCGTTGTATAACTTCGTAAAGTACGCCAAAGCGCGTTTCATGAGCGGAGGGAGATAAGGATGGGACAGAGCGCGTGACCGGAATTCCTCTGATCGTGGTGGCGTGTCTCGCGGGATTGCTGATCGGCAGCTTTCTGAACGTGGTGGTCTACCGTTTGCCCAGGGATCTATCGGTCGTGCGTCCGCGGTCGTTCTGTCCCGGGTGTGAAAAAAGGATCGCCTGGTACGACAACATTCCTCTGCTGAGCTACGCGCTGCTGCGCGGGCGCTGCCGTTATTGCCATGAATTTATCCCGTGGCGTTACCCGGCGGTCGAGCTCGCGACAACGATCGCGTTCGGATTGTGCGCGGCCGCCTTCGGCCTCACCGCCCCCGGCGCGAAGTACACCGTGCTTTCGGCGATCCTGATCGCGCTCACGGCTTCGGATCTGGAATCGCGCATCTTGCCGGATGAGTTGACGCTCGGCGGAACGCTGGTGGGGATTGGATTTGCGCTGTTCGTTCCGATGGACCCCTACATTCTGACGTTCCTCATCCCGACTTCTTACGCTCCGCGCTGGCACTGGGTCGCGGAGAGCGCGTTTGCGGCGGCCGTCGGCGGCGGAGCGATCTGGCTGGTGGCGATCCTCTACGAAAAGATTCGTCATAAGGAAGGTATGGGTTTAGGCGACGTGAAGATGATCGCCATGATCGGTGCGTTTCTGGGGCTCGCGTTGTCGCTGTTGACGGTGATGCTCGCCGCGCTCGCCGGAACCATCGGCGGATTGATTTACCTGAGAGCGACACGCAAGGAAGCCGCAACCTATGAGCTCCCCTTTGGCAGCTTCCTGGGCCTTTCGGCGATGGTGTTCATGTTCGTGACGCAGGTGTGGCCGGCCCTGAGCCGGCATTAGCGGTCTCGCTCCGAAAGCTTCCGGCAACGCGGGCGATGCGTATAATTGGGCGAAAGAGACGGAAACAGTGTTTCGACTTCGCAAAATTCGCGGACGAGTCACTTCAATCTGTCCCCTTGCTTCCGCAGCAGTAATTTCGCGATGGGCTATTTTTCGCTTCCTCTCGATCCTAGCGATGGGACTAGGACTCGTCGCCCCTTCCGCGTTGGGACAGTCTGAAGGCAGAATTACTTTCCGAGTCGTAGACGGCCTCGGGAGGATTACGGAATGCGAAATGGGAGCCTTTGTCAGTCTCGACGGCAAGACGAATCTCACCTCACACTTTGATGGGCTGATCGGAACGCACATACCCTACGGCAGATATAAATACCGAATCTGGCAAAGGCCACCGGCCGTGCCGGGACCGGAGATTGTTGGAAGCGTCGATGTAACCCTGCCGGACAAGCTAGTTGTCCTTGTGTCACGCCGTTCGGTTTTTGGCTCGGTCGGTGATTCGCGTCCAGCGGGCTTTGCCCGCTATGGCAAAGTGGAGCACATGCCCTCCCTCCTAGGCGACGTCGGCCCGGAATCAATGTGGATTCGTCTCAGCCCGCTTTTTGAAGCATCTCCAAGCTTCGACGTCGCAGTTGATGCATCAGGTGAATTTCGCATCTATCAACTTCTCGGAGGAGCCTATTTGCTCACTCTTATTCGACAAGGAGAGATCATATACTCTCGAGAGGTTGTCTTTGGAGCACCAAGTAGAGTTGCCCGGCCATTTGTGGTTGATATCTCCGAACCACCGAGTTCGCCAATTTACGTGAATTAGGAGATGGCGCGGGTCAAATCGTCAGCGAGTGTTTCCTGCGCCTCCGCCTACCGGATGCATTGCAGCCCATCGCCCGAGCGATGCGAGACCGTACGAAAAAGGGGTCAGCCTGATCTGTCCCCTTTTTTTTTCCGATTTTGACGTCACCCCATTTGCTGCGGAAGGCAGGAGAAGGACTATCGCGCGAGCAACTCTACCATCGGGCGACGCGAATAAAATCCTCTGCACCGCGCCGGTCCCAATCGCACGACGATCGAAATTACTCTTCACCTCAACCACTTCGCATTTTTCTTTCCCCGCCTCCCGCAAATCGTCCGTTTGATGGCGCTGATCGACGAAGCGATGCGCGTCCGCGGGGTAGCGTAGCTCGCTTCCTTGAAGAAGCCAACAGCACGTCCTTGATCCGTACGGCAGAATGCCGTATCCTGTGGGTAGATGAAACGCGAGCCCCAACCCACCGCTCGTCTTGAGGCACGTCTTCCGGATGACGTTCTGACGCGCCTCAAGCGTGCTGCGGAAATTCAGGGGCGGACTCTCACAGATTTCGTCGTCTCCGCGGCGGATGAAGCCGCGTGTCGCGCCATCGAGCAGACCGAGATTTTCCGTCTTTCCGCGGAAGACCAGCGAAAAATTGCCGCCGCGATTCTGAACCCCCCAGCCCCGAATGTGGCGCTGAAGAAAGCCGCGCGCCGACACCGCGAATTGATCGTCGCGGAGTGACGTCCCCGGGTTTCCGCATCGAGCGTCTAGCGGACAAGCATGACCGCGCTGCGTTCCATTGCGGCGAAGCGGCGCTCGATCGATATTTTCAGACGAAAGCGACACAGGACGTTCGCCGTCGGGTGGCAAATTGCTTCGTTGCCGTCGAAGTGGGTACTGGAAACGTCGCGGCCTTCTATACTCTTTCCGCGGCGAGCATTCCATTTGTCGATCTACCGCCGGATGAATCCAAGCGCCTGCCGCGCTATCCGACCCTGCCCGCGGTCCGGATCGGACGGCTGGCTGTGCATGAAATATTTCAGGGACGCGGTTTGGGAGCTGCGCTGCTCATCGACGCTGCTACCCGGGCCATGGACGCCGATGCCGCCGTCTTCACGCTTTTGGTCGACGCCAAAAACGATCACGCTGTGGCTTTCTATCGACGTTACGGATTTCGTGCCCTGGAAAGCCAGCCGAGGACCTTGTTTCTACCGCTCGCTACCGCACAAAAGGCTTTGAACGAAAGCTAACGAAGCGATCCCCGCTTGCGCGGCCACAGACGTTTTCATGTCACCGTCCGTTAAAAACGGAACCTGCACGGACGAAGGGAGAGCCTGAAGTGACTCCTTGCTAATGCATCGGGCGATGCGAGTAAATCTTCCGGCAACGCCCCGGTCCCAATCTGGCGAAGCTCGAAATTGCCCTTCGCCTCAAACACTTCGCATTTCTCTTCCCCCGCTTCCCGCAAATCATCCGTTATGTTTTAGCCAAGGAGTTTGATGCGCTCTCTCATCGGAGGGCTCAACCGGCCAGAATCCTTTTTTCTAGATAAAAGGGAGCGGGCCTTTGTGCGATGAGGGTTTGCCGGGACGCAATCCGGCCCCTGCCATGCGGGTCATAGTGGCGGCGCTCTGTTCGCCTGAAACGCAGACGCTCAGCCGAGAGCGATATCAAACGGCCTGGGGGGCGCCCCTCAAAATAAGTGCGTCCGTGCTGTATCTAATCCCGTGGTGCATCTGGCGTGGATATCTGGAGCGTGAATTCCGCGCGGCGTTTACTCGTCGCGATGGACGGTCTCCGGCGAGAAGGCGGGCACGCAGACCGCGATGTATTCAGCCCCGGCCGGATCCGGCGAGCTGTAGCGAACCCATTCGCCGCGCGGCGCGATGACGGCCTGGCCCGCGGGGATATCGATGCTTCCGGACCGCGTTTCCACACGCAACGATCCGGATAACACCAGCGTGTACTCGTCGAAATCGGGCGTCTGGCCGGGCTCTAGCCAGCCGGAAGGGCTGCTCATGCGGGCGATGCTCACGGACTGGGTTCCGGTGTTGACGCGGCCGACGAATTCGGCGATCAATTTTGGGAGATTGCCGGCCGGGGCAACGATGGTAGGTTTCTCGATGTGTCGCGCCATGTTCGGTCCCATCATTTTACTAAGCGAGCACGTTTCTGAGCCGCGCGCGCCAGCAAGCGATTTATGCTACTGATCCCTCGCGGTCGCGCCTCGATAAATGCCTGCAAACGCGCGAGCACGGTTGCGAGCCGCGCGGACGCGTTTCTGAGCCAGGCAATTTGGGACTTTTTCACATCTTGCTAAGCGAGCAGGCGACACCGTTCGAGACTCCGCAACCCCGTTTTGCCGGGTGTAGGATTGTAGTGTATGAGGATGCCGGACGGAATTCGGGCCTGCGCCGTCGCATCGGCGCTCGTCTGCGGACTGCCTGCCGCCGCGCACGATGTGATCACCACCAAAATCACCTGGAACCGCGAAATCATCCGCATCCTGGACGCGCATTGCCTTTCCTGTCATCGCCCCGGGGGCAGCGCTTTTTCGCTCGCGACGTATAACGAAGGCCGGCCCTGGGCGAAGGCGATTCAGGAAGAAGTTCTGGAACGGCGCATGCCTCCGTGGGGAGCGGTCAAGGGATTTGGCGAATTCAAGAACGATCAGGGCCTGACGCCGGAGCAGCTCGAAGTGATCGGCGAGTGGGTGGACGGTGGAGCGCCCGAGGGCGAAGATAAGGACCTGCCGAAAACCGTGAAGCTCCCGGACGCGGCCCCCGATACGGAGACAACCGGCGGACTTGCGGTCAGTGGGAATTTCCAGCTCACCAGCGATTTCGCGCTCGAAGGATTGCTGCCGCGCAAGGCTCCGGAGAACGCATCGTTTCAGATCCTCGCGCAGTTTCCCGACGGACGCGTCGTGCCGTTATTGTGGATGTTCCCATACAAACCGATTTACGCACATCCGTTCCTGCTGAAGTCTCCGCTGGTGCTGCCGAAAGGCACGACGATCACGGGGATACCCTCCGGTGCCGAGATCGTATTGCTGCCCTCGGGCGGCTAACGCGCACAGCGCACCCTATCGCGGCCGGGTTCGCCATGAAAGATCGGCGTCGCCTCAAAACGACATTCGATTTCACGCCAAATTTGTGATGTAATCGTGCGACAGGAGAATTGCATGGGCCAACATCACACGGGAGCCGGTTTGCTGGTCGCCGAGCAGCGCCCTTTCTCGCGGCGCGATCTGTTGCGGACGCTCGGAAGCGTGGGAGCCGCGGCTGCGATGTTCCCGGCGAATGCGGTTCGCGCCCAGGCGAAGCGGGGCCGCATCGATGTGCATCATCATATGCTGCCCGGCTTTATGGACCTGTGGGCCGCCCGGCATTGGTCGCCGCAAGTCTCGATTGAAGCGATGGACAAATTCGGAACCGAGACAGCGATTCTTTCGGTCACCGGCCTGACGCCGTTGTACGCCGATCTTTTTTATGACGGCAGCGAGAAGGCGCGGGCGCTGGTCCGCCGCATGAACGATTACGGAGCGAAGGTGGCGAGCGATAATCCCAAGCGGTTCGGATTTTTCGCGGTGCTGCCCATGCCGGATCAGGATGCCTGCCTGAAGGAAATCGTCTATGCGTTCGATACGCTCAAGGCGGACGGGGTCGTGATGTTCACCGACACCGGCGATAAGTGGCCCGGCGATCCGATGTTCCGGCCGGTTTATGAGGAATTGAATCGCCGTAAGTCGGCTGTATTTTTCCATCCCAGCGTTCCCAAGTGCTGCCGCGGGTTGATTCCCGGGACCGGCGACACCACGCTGGAGTTCGATTTCGATACGACGCGCGCGGTCACCAGTCTGCTGAACAATGGCGTGCTGGCGCAGCTTCCCGATATTCGCTTCATCATTAATCACGCGGGCGCGGCCGTTCCCGCGCTCTCCGGGCGAATCAAAGATCAGGTACGGAACAAACAAGGCGCGTCGATTCCGGGCGGCTCGGCGGGCGCGCTCGAGGAGCTGCGGAAGTTGTACTACGAAGTGGCGCATGCCACGTTTGCGCCGCCGCTTGCGGCTTTGACCAAACTCGCGCCGCCCACCCAGTATTTGTGGGGCACGGATTTCCCGGTGTGGCCGTACGAGACGACCGTGAATCCGCTGCGGGACACTGCGCTGCCGGCGGACGTGCAGATGGCGCTCGATCGCGGAAACGCGGCGCGTCTTTTTCCGAAATTCGCGTAGCGGAAGGAGCAGCAAAGGATCAGATATGACACGTGGCGGATTCATGACGTGGGGCGGATTCAAGATGCTGGGCTGCGCGGTGATCCTCGCGGCCGGCTGCGGGGCGTTGCGGGCGCAAGATGGCGCGCAGGAAGCGAAGAATCAGAAGCTGGTGCTCGAGTGGTATCGCGAGGTGATCGTCAACGGTCATGTCGAGCTTGCGCCGAAGTATATGGCGGCCAACTACGTGGAACACGATCCGAATATTAACGGCGGGCAGGCGGAGTTCGTGGCCTATTACGGGAAGATGCCGAAGAAGCCCGTTAAGTCCGCGCTGCCGACCCAGCCGGACCGCATGTTCACGAAGGCGGATTACGTGGTGCTGGTATGGGAGCTTGGCGACAAGGACGCCAAGGGCAATATGTACAAGTACAACGTATTCGACGTGGTCCGCGTGAGCGACGGCAAGATCGCCGAGCATTGGAATAGCGTGGGGAAAAATTAATCGCCATGAACCAGACACGGAACGAGAGACCATCCGAAAAGAAATCGGCGACGACCCTTCTGCGGCGGGCCGCTTTCACGGCAGGCTGTGGATTGTTGTGTATGACCCTGGCGGCGCAATTCAAAAATACGCCGCAGGAGGACAAGAACCAGGAGCTGGTTCTCAATTTATATCGCGACGTGCTCGGGTATCATCACTTCGAGCTGGCGCCGAAATACATGGCTGCGGATTACATTCAACACAACTACACTGATCCGCAGGGGCGCGATCCATTGATGGATTTTCTGCGCGAGCGTTTTCCGAATCCCGAGCCGTTGCAGCCGGAGATGAAGAACAAGCCGGCGCTGGTGATCACCAAGGGCGACATCGTGCTGATGATGAGCACGCGCAAGATGAAAGATAAAGACGACCCTTCGAAAACCTACGAACTCAACCATTTCGAAATGGTTCGTGTGCAGAACGGGCTCGCCCAGGAGCACTGGGATAGCTCCATCGGACCGGGCGGCAAACGCAATTAGCCTGAGAACGAAACGAAGCGAGCGACGCGCGGCGGCCTCAGGCTTCGTCCTGAATCGGATTCCGCAGAATCCCCAGGCCTTCGATTTCCACTTCGCACACGTCGCCCGGCTTCATATACAGCGGCGGCTTTCGAAAGAAACCGATTCCCGCGGGTGTGCCGGTCACAATCACGTCGCCGATTTCGAGCGAGGCCGCTTCGCTCAGGCGCGAAATCAGCGTGGGAACATCGAAGATCAGATCAGCGGTGTTCGCGGATTGGACCACGGTTCCGTTCAGGCGCGTTTCCAGATGCAGGCCGCGGCCGCCGGCAGGGAGCTCATCGGCGGTGATCAGTTCGGGTCCGAAGCCGCCGGTGCGATCGAAATTCTTGCCGAGCGTCCACTGTTTCCCGCGTCCCTGAAACTCACGCACGGAGCCGTCGTTGAACAGAGCGTAGCCCCACACATGCTCCAGCGCTTTTTCCTTGGGAATGTAGCGGCCGGGCTTGCCGATGATCACCGCGAGCTCTCCTTCGAAATCGAGAGTATCGGAAATATGCGGACGCACCATGGGCTGCTCGTGTCCGAGCAGGCTGCTGGTGAAGCGGACGAAAAACGTTGGATATTCTTGGGGAGCAAGTTTGTTTTCGTCGGCGTGATCCTGATAGTTCATTCCCACGCAGGCGATCTTCGGAGGGCTCACCAGGCACGGCAGATATTCGAGTCCCGCGGGGTCCAGAACGGGAGCCGAGGCAGCCTGCGCGGCCGCGCGATCCAGACCGCTCTGGCCGGCGCGCAGAAGACCGAGCATGTCGCCTTCGATCGAAACCAAATCTTTGCCCCGGCGCATGGCCAGACCTTGAGCGCCGTCTTTTTTCCAGGAAACGAATCGCATAAGTGTTCTTTCAGGCTACACCACACGGCACAACAAACGGGCCGCGGGAGCATCTGTTAAAGAGGAATATTTCCGTGCTTCTTCCGGGGCGTGGAATCCACTTTTGTGGCGAGCATGCGCAGGGCGCGAATCACGCGCGGCCGCGTCTGGCGCGGCTCGATCACATCGTCGATGAAGCCATTTTCGGCGGCGGCGAAAGGGCTCGCGAAGCGCTCGCGAAACTCTTCGGTCTTGGCGAGGCGCAGGGCTTCGAGCGCGGCGGGAGATTCTTTTTCGGCCGCGGAGAGTTCCCGCCGGTACACGATATTGACCGCGCCCTCCGCGCCCATCACGGCGATTTCAGCCGAGGGCCACGCGAGGTTGACGTCCGTGCGAACGTGCTTGGAACCCATCACGCAATATGCGCCGCCATAGGCTTTGCGCGTGATCACGGTGATCTTGGGAACGGTTGCCTCGCAATAGGCGTACAGCAGTTTTGCGCCGTGGCGGATGATGCCTCCGAATTCCTGGGCCGTTCCGGGAAGAAATCCGGGAACGTCTTCAAAAGTGAGAATCGGGATGTTAAACGCATCGCAGAAACGCACGAAGCGCGCGCCTTTCTCCGACGAATTGATATCCAGGCATCCCGCGAGAAACGCCGGCTGATTCGCCACCACGCCCACCGTCTGCCCATCCATGCGCGCGAAGCCGATCACGAGATTCTGTGCCCAATGCTCCTGCACTTCGAAGAACTCGCCGTGGTCGGCAACGCGGCGGATGACCGTCTTCATGTCGTAAGGCTGGTTGGAGGCGGCCGGAATCAGCGAATCGAGTGCGGGGTCTTCGCGATCGGCGGGATCGCCGGATGCGCCGCGCGGGGCGTCATCGCGATTGTTCTGCGGCAAGTAGCTCATTAGCTCGCGAATCATGCGCAGGCACTCGGCGTCGTTCTGAGCCTGAAAATGTGCGACGCCGCTCTTTGTGTTGTGAGTCGTTGCGCCGCCCAGGTCTTCCTTCGTCACGTCCTCATGGGTCACGGTCTTGATCACGTCGGGTCCGGTGACGAACATGTAGCTGGTCCGGTCCACCATGAAAACGAAATCAGTCAGCGCGGGGGAGTACACGGCGCCGCCCGCGCACGGGCCCATGATCGCGGAAATCTGCGGAACCACGCCGCTCGCCCAAACGTTCCTCAGGAAAATATCGGCGTAGCCGCCGAGCGACAGAACTCCCTCTTGAATCCGCGCGCCGCCCGAATCGTTCAGCCCGATCACGGGCGCGCCGGTTTTCAGCGCCAGATCCATGATCTTGACGATTTTTTTTGCGTTCGCCTCCGAGAGCGATCCGCCGAAGACCGTAAAATCCTGGGCAAACACGTAGGCGGGACGTCCGTGAATCAAGCCCCAGCCGGTGACGAAGCCATCGCCGTCGACGGTCTGCTCCTCCATGCCGAAATCGTGACAGCGGTGGCGAACCAGCTTGTCCATTTCATCGAACGTGCCTTCGTCGAGCAGCAGATCGATGCGCTCGCGCGCGGTGAGCTTGCCTTCCTGATGCATACGCGCGCGGCGTTCGGGACCCCCTCCGGCTTCGGCGGCGGCGTGGCGGCGGCGCAGTTCTTCTAAACGATCAGACATAAATGACTTAAGGTAGCAACACACTAGGGTAACGCGAACCGCCGGCAAATCGTCCAAACTAGTAGTGGTGTTGCGCTTCGGGCTCATCGTCGCGGTCGTCGTTGCTCTGCTTGGGCGGGAGCCGGTGCTTGCACAGCAGCCCGAGGAATCCCCAACGCTGCACGCGAATGTCCCGCTGGTACTTGCTCCCGCGCTGGTGACCGATCGCAAGGGAAACATCATTGACGGCCTCAGCGAAAAAGATTTTATTCTCACCGACGATGGCAAGCCGCGGCCCGTTCACATGGATACATCCGATACGGTACTCGCGCCCATTTCGATCGTGATCCTGATTCAGTCGAGCGGAATCTCGACTCCCGAATTGAATCGCATTCACGGCATCGGTCCGATGATCAAGCCGATCATCACCGGAGACCGGGGGCGCGCCGCGGTGCTTTCCTACGATCGCGAAATTCGTTTGCGGCAGGATTTCACGGGAGACGCGAACAAGATTCAATTGGCGATCGAGGAAATCAATCCGTACAGCGTGAAAGCCGCGCACCTGACGGATGCCGTGCTGCAGGGGGTCGATATGCTGGCCACGCGTCCGCCGAATTCGCGCCGTGTGCTGCTGGTGCTCGGGGAGTCGAGAGACCGGGGAAGCAAAGCGTCGCTCTCGGATGCGATCGAACGCGTGCAGCGCGCCGGTGTGACGGTGTATTTCGGAACCTATTCAGCGCAAGCTTCGGCGTGGACCGTGAAACCGGAGGACGATCCATCCATGCCGGACGCGAACGGAAATAACGTCGATTTCGCGGCGCCCATCGTGGAATTAGCGCGGCTTGGGAAGACCAACGCGGCGGATGCGTTCGCGCGCGCGAGCGGCGGCCGCCATCTTTCTTTCACGCTGTACTCCGCCCTGGAAAACGTCATCTCACGCACCGGCGAAGAGCTCCACGGACAATACCTTCTGAGTTTTGTGCCCGCGGAAAATAACTCCGACGCATTTCATCGCATCGAAGTGAAAGTCCCATCGCGCCCCGACGTCATCATTCGCGTGCGGCCCGGCTATTGGCCGGATAAGACCCCGGTCGCGCTGAAATAACCCGCTAGCTTTTGCGCCCGTCCGGGGCTTTGCTGGGAAGGGGGCCGGGAAGGCCGCCAGGAACGTCGCCCGAGTCTCCTTTTTTAGACGGTTCTTTGCCGGGAAGATTTTCGGGATTGTCGTGCACGCGAGCGCGGAAACCGGCGTTCATTCCAGCGGCCAGCGACACCGTCCCGTCTCCGAATTTCTCGCGCACCTTATCCACCGCGGCCAACGTCTTGCGCCATTTCTCGGTCTCCGGATCTTCGAGCAGGCGCGTCTGGCCTTCGGCGGCTTCGAGTTGCTGCGCATAGACGCCGAGCAGGCGGATTTTTCCGCCGGTCCAATGGGCATGAAACAGCGCGCGGGCAACGCGCGCAAGCTCCGTGTCGATGTGCGTCGCGTGATCCAGCGTGCGCGATCGGGTGAAGGTCGAAAAATCCTGGTAGCGCAGCTTGATTTGAATCGTGCGTGCAAACAGGCGATGATCGCGCAGACGCCGGGCGACCATTTCCGAGAGCCTGACCAGGATGGCGTCGAGGGCCGCGGCGTCGGCGGTATCAATCGAAAACGTATGCTCGTGGCTGACGGATTTGGGCTCCGCGCGCTCCCCGATTTCCTCATCGAACCAACCGCCCGCGTCCTCGCCGCGAGCCTTCCCTGCGAGCGCGAGTCCCCACTGGCCGAAGCGCTCCTCGAGAAAACGGGCGTCGAGCGCCGCGAGATCGCCCACCTTCCGGATGCCGCAGGAGTGCAGATTCCGCTCCGTCACTTTCCCGACGCCCGGAATCTTGCGCACGTCGAGCGGCGCGAGAAACGCCGCTTCGGCGCCGGGAACGATCCACAACACGCCGTTGGGCTTGGCCTGGTCCGAAGCCACTTTCGCCACCATGCGGGATTGCGCGACGCCGATGGAGCAGTTCAATTTCGTGGCTTCCCCAACGGCTCCGTGCAGCGCATGCGCGGCCGAAAGCGGAGGGCCATGGAGCTTTTCCGTGCCGGTCATATCGAGATACGCTTCGTCGATCGAAGCCATTTCCACGCGCGGAGAGAAGGATTGCAAAACGGCGTACACGCGCCGCGAGTAATCCAGATAGCGGTCGCGATGGCCTTCCACGAAAATCGCCTGCGGGCAAAGTTTGTAAGCCGTGCGCAGAGGCATGGCCGAATGCACGCCGAACTTGCGCGCGGCGTAGGAGGCGGCCGAAACCACTCCGCGCTCATTCGATTTTCCACCCACTACGACAGGCTTGCCCTTTAAAGAAGGGTCGAAGAGCTCTTCGACCGAGACGAAGAAAGCGTCCATATCGAGGTGGAAGAAGAGTTTCATGTTGATCTCGCGGTAATCACTCTCGTGATTCCCGCCAGGTCGCTGATCGCTTCAACAGCGTCCCAGTCTCGGAGCATTTCGCGAACGGCATCGGCGCTCTCGAATCCGAGTTCCATGATGAGCCAGCCGCCGGGCCTGAGCAAGCGGAGCGCCTCCGGAATCAAGCGGCGATAAACGTCGAGGCCATCGTCCCCACCGTAGAGAGCAAGCGCGGGCTCGAAGTCGCGAACTTCCCGCGGCAGGCTTTCGCGAGTGCGCGCCGGAACGTAGGGAGGATTCGAGGCTACCATGTCGAACGACGCGCCGGCGAACGCGCTGCCTAAATCGCAAGCTATGAATTCTACGGTCGCGCCGAGGCGTCGCGCGTTATCCTTCGCCACATTAAGAGCTGCGGCGGAGATGTCCGAGGCGAAGACGTCAACCTTCGAGAGTTCAAGCGCGAGCGTTACCGCGATCGCGCCGGAGCCGGTCCCGATGTCGAGAATGCGAAAGTCTCTGGGGTCTCTAGGGTATTCGATCAGACGCGGCGAGCGCATTACAGCCGCATCAACAAGACCCTCCGTTTCGGGGCGGGGAATCAAAACATCCGGCGTGACGCGAAACTCGCGGCCGTAAAATTCCTGGTGTCCCGTAATGTATTGCGTGGGCTTGCCCTGCACGCGCTGGTGCAGGTAGCGCCCGTAATGGATCCACCACAGCTCGCGCAGCTCGTCGCCCGAATGCGCGTAGAGCCACGCGCGATCGCACGGTTGTTCGAGAGAGATCGCGTGCATCAGCAGGATTTCGGCGGTGAGATGTGGAGAGGGCACTCCCGCGCGTTCCAGCAGTTGTTGTCCCTGCTGCAAAGCGGTGCGCACAGTCATGTGGGGTTGCCAGGCCGATGCCGGCTGGAACTAAGCCGCCGCGTCCGTCGGCTGGGTGGTCTGCTCTTTGAGCTTTTCGGTCTGATAATAGCTGGTCAAAGCATCCACCAGCGGATCGAGTTTGCCTTCCATCACCTGATCGAGCTGATGCAGCGTGAAACCGATGCGGTGGTCGGTGACGCGATTCTGCGGAAAATTATAAGTACGGATCTTTTCACTGCGGTCGCCGCTGCCCACCATGGTGCGGCGTTCCGCGCCGATCGATTCCTGCTGCTTCTCGAGTTCGATTTCGTACAGACGCGAGCGCAAGACGCGCATGGCTTTCGCGCGATTCTTGATCTGCGATTTCTCGTCCTGGCAGGAGACCACGGTTCCGGTGGGCAGATGGGTGATGCGCACGGCCGAATAAGTGGTGTTGACGCTTTGCCCGCCGGGACCGGAGGAGCAGAACGTATCGATGCGGATGTCCTTGGCCTCCACGCTGATCTCCACTTCATCGGCCTCGGGCAGCACGGCAACGGTCACGGCGGACGTATGCACGCGGCCCTGCTGCTCGGTCGCGGGAACGCGCTGGACGCGATGAACGCCGCTCTCATACTTCATCTGGCTGTAGACTTTGTTGCCGCTGATCAGGGCGATCACTTCCTTCAGGCCGCCGACCGAGGAGGGGCTCGCGGAGGTTACTTCCACCTTCCAGTGGCGCGTTTCGGCGAAGCGCGAGTACATGCGGAAGATTTCGTCGGCGAACAGCGTGGCCTCGTCGCCGCCCGTGCCCGCGCGGATTTCGAGCACGACGTCTTTTTCGTCGTTGGGATCCTTCGGCAGCATGAGGAACTTCAACTCTTCCTCATAGCGCGCCAGGGCCGGTTCGATCTGCGCGATCTCTTCCTGCGCCATGGCCTTCAGCTCGGCATCGGATTCGAGGAGCATGGCGCGGGCCTGCTCCAGATTCCCGTTCGCCACTTTCCATTCCCGGTACTTGGCGACGATTTCGCTCAGTTCGCTTTGCGCCTTGGTGATTTTGCGGTACTTTTCAGGATCGCTGATCACGGACGGGTCCGCCATCTGCGCTTCCAGCTCCGCGAAGCGGCGCTCCACCTCATCGAGTTTTTGGCGGTATTGCATCGGCAGTCTCGGGCGCTCGCTTACGCGATGACCAGCTCTCCGCCTTGTTTCTGTTCGAGCTCCATGGCGCTTTCAAGGGCGTAGATCGCGACGCTCACTTCGGAGTCGTCCGGCGGCTTGGTGGTGATCCTCTGCAGCCACAATCCCGGCATGGTGAGAAGTCCCATCAGCGTGCCCTGGCGCTTGGCCGCGAAACGAATCAGTTCATAGCTGAGACCCGCGATCAGCGGCAGCAGCGCGATGCGGGCCAGGAGCTTCGCGGCGAAGCCGTCCACCGGCACGAGCGCGTAGACGATCATGGAAATTACCATCACCACCAGCAGGAAACTGGTGCCGCAACGGGGATGGAAGGTGACGAATTTCTGCGCGTTTTCCACGTTCACGGTTTCGCGCGATTCGAAGTTAAACACCACTTTGTGTTCGGCTCCATGGTATTCGAACACCCGGCGGATTTCCTTCATTTTCGAAAGCGCGAACAGAAAGGTAAGAAAGATCGCCATGCGGATCACGCCGTCGGTCATGTTGGTGGCGAAACGGCTGGAAAGCGCGGGCACCGACTTGCCCAGGCGCGTGGCGAGGAACAGCGGAACGAACTTATAGAGGAAAATGAAAAACCCGAGCGAGAAGATCAGGTTCACGGTCATCATCCAGGAGGAGATTTCGGCGGGTTTGATCTGGGCCGCTTCGCCGGACTGCGTGCCCTCGTCGAGCGCGGCATTCGCGGAAAACTTCAGCGCCTTGTAGCCGAGCGTCATCGCCTGCCCGAGCGTCCCCAAGCCGCGCAGGATGGGGAGCTTGAAGAAGGGATACCGGTCCGAAACTTTTTCGAGAGGCTGCTGCTCGGTGACAATCGTGCCGTCGGCCCGGCGCACGGCGACACAGTAGCTGTGCGGGGCGCGCATCATGACTCCCTCGATGACGGCCTGACCGCCGACGAGCGTCGTCTCCTCGCCGCTTTCGAGGATGGGAAGCATTTGGATGTGCGCCGAAAGACGCAGAAATCGCCGAAGGTTCACAGGGATACTCCATTGTTATTATAACCTGAGGCACAAAATTATCGCGCGTGACGCTACGCGCTCTCACCCCTCAGGCGGCCGCATCACTCCGCTATTTTGAGTTTCGCCGGGCCGGAAATCCAACAGGCAGCGGCTAGAATGAATCCTGTGGCCGTCCGCTCGACATCCCGTAACGCCACGCGCAATTGGTTCGAATACACGGCGGCCATGGCGTTGATGGCCACGCTGCGGTATTCGCCGCGCGCGATTGCGGAGCGCCTGGCACGGGCGTACGTAAAGCTCCTGGACCTGGCGGTGCCGCGCCTGCGTCGCATCGCCATGCGCAATCTCGAGCTCGCGCTCCCGGAATTGAAATCGGAGGCGCGCCGGCGAATCGCCGACGGGGTTTTTCGCTCCGTGGCGCGCGTTCTGGTTGCGATCGCCCGGCTGCCCGATCTGACCCGCGCGAACATCGGCGAATGGATCGCCCACGACGGGCTCGAGCACCTGCGCGAGGCGCAAAGCCGGGGCAAGGGAGTGCTGGTCGCCACAGGGCACCTGGGCAACTGGGAGCTGAGCGTGAACGCGCACACCTTGCTCTGCGGGGACACCATGAACATCGTCGTCCGGCCTCTGGATAATCCATTGCTCGACGAGTTCGTGCGCCGCAGAAGGGAACTGTTCGGGAATCGCACGATCGGCAAGAAGGATTTCGTACGGTCCCTGCTGAAGGCGCTCGAAGCGGGCGAGAACGCGGGCATGCTGGTGGATCAGAACAACATGCTGGATCAAGGCGTATTCGTGGATTTTTTTGGTGTCCCGGCTCGCACCGGAACGAGCTTCGCGAAAATCGCCGCGCATACGGGCGCAGCCGTGGTGCCGGGGTTCGCGGTGTGGAGTGAAGCGGAGAAGCGCTATCGCCTGAAATTCTATCCAGCGCTCGAGATGACGGGCGAGATTGTGGAGGACACGCGGCGCGTGCAAGCCGCGATCGAGCGCGCGATCCGCGAATATCCGGATCAATGGCTGTGGATTCATCGGAGATGGAAGGCGCGGCCGGAGGGCGAGCCGGACTTGTATTCCTGAAGCGCGTGCGGGATCCTTTTTCGTGGGAGATTCATAGTAGCTCTCGGTTACGCGAGGAGGAGTTGGGTGCAGACCTTCGGTGTCAGCTTGGGCAGCTTCGCGACGCTGGTGCTGGTGGCTAATTTAAATGCTCAATTCACGGCCCCGGCGTGGGTCAGTGAAATTCTGCCGCCGAATGCGAAGGTCATCGAGACAGCAAATGTAAACAGCGGCGGAAGGGCTGGCCGGACCCTGGTTCTGTGGATGCTCCATCCGCGTCGCGTAGTGCGCTCGGAGGTCGATGGTGGCTGCAGTGATTGGATCTACGGGGATCATTGGTACGGCCCCGTTCGACTCTCCCTGTTCGATTCGATCACTCGGAAAATCATCAATACCATCGAGATCCAAGGAATGTACGAAGGCGCCCGGGACCCCGAACACGGGTTCCCAATACCGTTTCTTGTCCGTAACGGCTCCTATTACGTTCCCCGGGCTGAAAAAGTCCTGGACGTCAACGTCGAAAAGGAAGGCGTGCCGAAACTCCTGAACCTTCGGGACCTCACCGGCGAAGGAGTTGCTGGGCAATCTGTGCTCTTTGAGTACGAGGCTTGTGCAATCTCGTTGACCACCGTTATTGGATATAGTCCCCACATGGACCGGGCTGTCCAATACGAGGTGGAAACACCTCTGAACGGCGGAGGGCGGACCGTCACTTCATGGGTTGAGCAAGTTTTCGGCTATCCGCCATCCTCGCCCGGACGCTGGGACTTCACTTGGGACCCTGGACATGGAGCCGATGGCAGTGTCCACGAACGCGTGTCCTTCGATCGGAGGAGACAGCTTTTCGTCAGGAGGTGATTTCAGGCTCAGCCGAGCGGCGCATTACGCCCGCGAAGGCCGCTGGGCCAGGGCGGGAGACCGCACATCGTGCAGCAGGACGACTCATCGAAATCGGGAAACGCCGAGGGTACCTCGGCTTGCTCCGGCATCTTCAGAATATTCTCGAGCACGGGTTCCCGGCTCCGATTTCCCCGGACGAATTCAGGATGGGTTCAACGGAAGATACGCTGCGCCGTAGAGGCCGGCGTCGGGACCAAGAGCCGCGCGCTCGATGCGTGCCGGGAAGCTGCGGTAGGTGAAACAGCGGCGGGAGATTTCCTCGAGCATCATGGGAGCGAAGCAATCCCAGGCTCCGGTCAATCCTCCGCCGAGCAGATACAGCGGAGCGTTAAAAATATTAATCAATCCGGCGAGCAGCGTTCCGAGCGAGACGCCCACGGATTCGAATATTGCCTTGGCACGGTGGTCGCCCTCCTGTGCCAATTTGTAAACCTGCTCCGAGGTGAGGTCGGGCCCAAGGTTGAGGAGTTTGGCCATGGCGGAAACCGCGGTCGCCGACGCGTACTTCTCCGCGCAGCCGTGATTACCGCACCCGCAGGGATAGCCGTTCGGGACTACCGTGACATGCCCGAGCTCGCCCGCCATACCGAGATGGCCGCGCAGAATACGGCCACCGCTCACAATGCCGCCGCCGATGCCCGTGCCGAGCGTGAGCAGGATCAGGTCGTCCACGCCGCGGCCCGCGCCCATCCATTTTTCGCCGAGCGCGGCGGCGTTGGCGTCGTTCTCCAGAATCACCTTGGCGCCCAGGCCGTTTTCAATCTCATCGCGGACCGGATAATTCACGAAATCGGGAAGATTGGGCGCGCCGGAAACGATTCCTTTGTCCATCAGAATGTAACCGGGGATGCCGACTCCGACTCCGGCGAGAGACTGCCCGGGCAAACCCTCGCGGATGGTTTGAATGGAGCGCACGATATCCGCGATGACGACGGCGCGGCCCGCGGAGACGGGCGTCGCGGTGCTGACTTTTTTCAACATTTCGCCGTTGCGGCTTACCGCCGCGGCGCGCAGGTTCGTGCCGCCGAGGTCCACTCCGATTGCGTAATCAGCCATGCGTTAGCATGATAGCGAAAACCGGCGCGCGGGTTTCTAAACGCATTCCAAATGTTCAGCAGCGTGATGAAAAAGGCCACTATGCGATCGCTCCCTGGCGGTCGCGGCTCGGTAAACACGTGAGCACCTTTCTGAGCTAAGAAGGCATTCCCCCAAAAAGACTTGCCCGCAAACGCCGGCGCGCGTCGTGTAAAATTCGAATATCCGCATGACAAAAACGCCGGTACTTCCGATGACGCCGATGCTGCTCCTGGCCGTGGCTCTCGTTTCCGGGCTCGTCGCCGGACTCGCGGGATGCACGAAGGCCGCTCCGCCGACCGCCGAGTATCGGGTGACGGGCGAGGTGCTGGGACTCGATGCATCCGCGCAGACGGCGAAGCTCAAGGCCGGCAAAATCGAAGGGTGGATGGAAGCCATGACCATGGACTTTCCCATCAAAGATAAACAGGAGTTCGAGAAGTTGAAGGTCGGCGAAACGATCCACGCGAAGGTATCGGTGCAGGGGACTGACTACTGGCTGTCGGGGGTGGAAGAAGCTCCCGGCGCCAGTCCCGCGGATGCGCCCGCGGCGTCAAAGTAAATTCGTCACGCGGTCAAGGATTCTTTGATCCTAGGGCTTTTTGTCGTCGCGGCTCGAAAAAAACTCCACCCACTTTTGGGGCGGGAAAATAAAGACCGCAATCAGAGCGATCACAAAAAGAAACACCACGATCAGAATGGCGAGCGCCATGGGAATCTCCTAGGAGCTTATCAGTACCCTAAGCTGCTTGTCGGTACCCTAAGCTTACAGGATCTTGCGGGTTCGGTCCCATTGCGTACGAAATGGGTTGAGTGAATGGGTTTCCCGATTCCGTGCGCGCCGTTTCACGATTGGATGAGTCTAAATCCCGGCCGGCGCGTCAAATAACTAGGCATGGTATTTGACGTGCAAGAGCATCGGCGTGAGGTTATTCAGTTAACCGGCCTTTCGGCCGATAGGATGGGTAGGTCCTCTTAAAATGGACATTTTCGGCGACCGGCATTTCGTGGAAATACCCGGCAGCGAAACGCATTCGCTTCCGCCTCTGTTGGTGCGCATCGGCACGAGCGGAAGGCGGCTGGATCGTGTGATGTCCATGGCCGAAAAGCTGATCGAGCAAGAAGAATTGATCCCGGCCCGGCCGGTTGAAAGCGAGCTGGATCTGGAACGCCGCCGCATGGATCTGGCGATTAATCTTGTGGAGCAGTATCTCGGGGTGGTCCAGCAATGGCAGTGGGGCGAGGCGATTCTCGAATGGATCCGGCAGTGCGAGACCACCTTCGAGCTGCGTCCCGGACTTCGCGCGCTGTTGCGTCCGGACGTATGGCCGCACGCCGCGCGCTCGAGTTTCGTTACTTTGATCGGCGATAAGGCCGTGCCGACCGGCGGCGTCGCGGTGGAAAAGGCCGTTGGACTGCGGCTGACGTTCCGGCAGCCCCCGCCCTTAAGCTGCTTCTCCGATCAGTTCCTGTTGTATCTGAATTCTCCTCTAGCGGAATCGGCGTACCGCACGTGGGCATGCCTGAGTCCCGCTCCGGTCAGTTCGCTCCCCCCGGAGCGTTTCGAGTTCCAGGTGCTTTCTACCAGCCTCGAATAAAGACGTACGGGATTCAGGTGTCACGCCCGACACTTCTGTAGCGTGAGGAAACACGTCTGTCGCGGCTGTCCGGCAACTGTACTGTTGCTTTCTGACACGGTGCCCGGCGCAGAAAGCCGCGCTCGATGCGTGCTTTTCGTTCTCGCCACTTTTTTCCTGCACTTTCTTGTGGCAGTGCCCGTTTCGATATCATGAAAACGATGCGGGATTCGGTTGACAGCCCGCCGGCCGCGATTTCGAAATTGCGAGACATCGAAACCGCGCTGGGCGAAGCCATTCGCGGGAAGCCGGAAGTGCTGCGGCTGTCGCTTGCCTGTCTGCTGGCGCGGGGCCACCTGCTGATTGAGGACGTGCCGGGTGTGGGGAAAACCACGCTCGCCCAGGCGCTCGCGCGCAGCGTGGATTCCGGGTTTCACCGGCTGCAGTTCACCTCCGATATGCTTCCGAGCGATGTGCTCGGCGTGACCATTTACAACGCCCATTCCCAGGAGTTCGAATTCAAGCCGGGACCGGTGTTCACGAATTTCCTGCTGGCGGATGAAATTAACCGCGCGACGCCCAAGACGCAGTCGGCGCTGCTCGAGGCCATGAACGAGCAGCAGGTGACGATCGATGGCCGGTCGTGGCCCGTCCCCAGACCTTTCATGGTGATTGCGACGCAAAATCCGGTGGAGCATCACGGGACTTATCCGCTTCCCGAATCGCAGCTCGATCGGTTCCTGATGCGCATCTGCATCGGCTATCCGGACGAAGCGGCCGAGCGCGAGATCCTGCGGCACAGCGCCGGGCCCGGCCCCGAGAACATCCGGCCGGTGATCCCGGCGAGCGACCTGGTCCAATTGCAGGACGCCGTCGCGAATATTTCCGTGGACGAAGCGCTTCTCGATTACATGCTGGCGATCGTGAAGCACACGCGCGCGCATGAAGCTCTAAGCATGGGCGTCAGCCCGCGCGGGGCGCAGGGACTGTATCGGGCCTCGCAAGCCATGGCGGCCGTGGAAGGGCGCGATTACGTGATCCCGGACGACGTCAAGCGCATGGTGGTCCCGGTCTGCGCGCATCGCGTGGCGCTGAACGTTCGCTCGATCTCGGGAAATTCGGCGGGCGCGGCGGAGAAGGTTCTGGAAGAAATTCTCACCCTGGTCGACGTTCCGCTATAGCCGAAATTAGGACAGTTCGAAGCCGGCCGCTACAATCAAATCTATAAATGAAAACAGCCATTATCGGTCTGCCCATGGTCGGCAAGACCAGTTTGTTCACGATTTTGACGGGGGTCCACGAGGCCGCGCGCGTGGGAACTTTGGAAGCGCGCATCGGAATCACGAGAGTGCCCGACGCACGCGTGGATGCGCTGGCGAAGCTTTACAATCCTCCCAAAATCACCTACGCAACCGTCGAATATCTGGATTTCCCGTCCATCTCTAAAGAAGCCCTGCGCGATCCGAGCTACCTGGCAAGCCTGCGCGTGGCGGATGCCCTGGCTCATGTGTTGCGCGTGTTTCAGAGCGATACGGTTCCGCACGAAAAAGGATCCGTCGACCCGATCCGCGATTACGAAGACGTCGAAGTGGAGCTGATTCTCAGCGATCTCGTCGTGATTGAAAAACGCATGGAGCGCCTGGAAAAGGATCGCAAAAAAGCCAAGGCGCCGGAGCTGGACCAGGAGTTCGCGCTGCTGGAGCGTTTAAAGGCCGAGCTCGAAGCGAACCGTCCGATTCGCGGCCTCAGCTTCACGCCCGAAGAGGAAAAGCGCATCCGCGGCTTCCAGTTTCTTTCTCAAAAGCCCATGCTGTTCGTGCTGAACCTGGGGGAAGAGGATGCCGCGCGGCTGCACGAAGTGGAAGAGGAATATCGAACGGGTCCGCTCGCGGGCAAAGCGAACACCGGGGTGACGGCGGTGTGCGGCAAAGTGGAAGCCGAACTGGCGGAGCTTCCCGCGGAGGAAGCCAAGGAATATCTGGCGAGCTACGGATTGAAACAATCCGGGATGGAACGCCTGATCGCGGCGACCTACGCGTTGCTGGGCCTGATGTCGTTCCTCACGGCCGGAGAAACCGAGGTCCGCGCCTGGACGATTCCGATGCACAGCAAGGCGGTTCACGCGGCGGGGGCGATTCACAGCGATTTCGAGAAAAAGTTCATCCGCGCAGAGGTGGTGAACTGGCAGGCGCTGCTCGATCACGACGGCTACCCGGGGGTTCGCGATAAGGGCCTGCTGCGGCTGGAAGGGAAAGAGTACATCGTGAAAGACGGCGATGTTCTGGTGATCCGGCACTCCTGATCGCGGAGGGGAACGTTGTGGGGCGCGCTTCGCTCCCTGGCGGTCGCGGCTCGGTAGAACGTCTATGGGGTCGCGGCTCGGTTGAACGCGGCTCGGTCGAATGCCTAGCGTTCGCGGATCCGCTCGAAGGCGGCCAGGGCAAGGCCGGCTGCGAGGCACCCCCAGGCAAACCAATCTCCAAAGCGGGTGTATGGAGTTTCATCCGCGATGTAATCGAACGGCAGGCGCGCGGAGGTCTGCTTGAATTCGGGAAGGCGTTGAACCACGCGGCCGAGAGGATCGACAACGGCGGTGATGCCGTCGTTGGTGGCGCGCAGAAGCCAGCGGCGGTTCTCCACGGCGCGCATGCGGGCGATCCAAAAATGCTGCTCGTGCGCGGCGCTGCGGCCGAAGTATCCGTCGTTGGAGATATTGATCAGCACCTCCGCGCCCTGGTCGACGAACTGGCGCACAAAATCCGGGAACACGGATTCGTAGCAGATGAACGCGCCGGCGCGGTGGCCGTCCACTTTGAAGACGACGATGCTCTCGCCCGGGACAAAATCGCCGGCCTCACGCGTAATGCGATTCACCCATCCGAACAGCGGCGGGATGAACTCGCCGAACGGCACCAGATTCATTTTGTCGTATTCGCCTTCGAGCGCTCCCGAAGGATCGAGCATGAGCGCCGCGTTCAACGGCTCCTTGCGCTGGTTGTAGCCGACCACTCCGAGCAGGAAATAGGCTTGGGCGTCTTGCGCGATGCGGGAAATATAGCGGCGGAAGTCGGGATCGGAGGGATAGAACGGCGCGGGGGCCTCCGGCCAGATGAGGAGACTCGCGGGGCCCGCTTTCGAGAGCAGCGCGAGCTTCTGTTCTTCGAGGGTCAGAGTATCGGAGGTCCACTCCATTTCCGCGTCGAAGTTAGGCTGTACGATCAGGGCCGTCTCGCGCGGCTCGGAGGGGCGCGGCAAACGGGGCAGCGCGAGCAACAGTGCGAGCGGCACAAGCCAGGCGAGCTCCCGGCGCGGCCTGCGCATGACGACCGCAGCCACGGCGGCTCCTAACAGAGCGAACACAAAGCTCAGACCGTAGACTCCGGTGATGGGAGCCAGGCGCAAGGGAAGCGGCATACCGAGTCCGGCGTTTCCCAAGTCGAGCCAGGCGAAGCCGGTGTATCCGTGCAGGCGCTCGATGCCGGTCCACAGGGCCGCGGAGGCGGGAATCCCCCATGCACGATTGGTCACGAATCCCGCGAGAGCGGCGAACGCTGCCATCAAAAGGCCTTTGTACAGGCTGAATAAAAGGAACGAACCCCAGCCGCCCCAGCGTCCCATGCCGCCGTGGACTTCGAGGACGAATTGAATCCACGGGCACATGCCTCCCCAGAAGACGCACCCGGCGGCCCAACCAAGAAGCGCGCGGCGCTGCAAGGCGCGTTCACGGGCGCACGCGATCAGGATGGGCGCAAGGGCGAGAGGCGCAAGCGCGGTATAGCCGAACGGCGGAAAAAGAAGAATCAGGAGCAGGCCGGAACCGATCGAAAGAGCCCAGTTGATCCAGGCGGCGGGCGGCGGGCTGAGGGGTGAGCTCACACCAGCAAGGTCCGGCCTGAAGGGTTGTGGATCACGAGGTTTTTAGAACGTGCGGCGAATCGCGGCGTTTCCGGGAAAGCCGGATTTCTGCAGATCGGCGCGCACGCCGTTGGTGGTCCCGTCGGCGACGGGTCCGACAAGCACGCGAAACGTGCCGGGTTTTTCCCCGATTTCCGCGGCCAACGCTTTGAATCCCTTCTGGCGCAGCACGTCCACCATCACGTCAGCTTCGTGCTTGGAGGTCGCGGCGAGCTGCAAATACGCCTGCCCGGGGGCGGGCTGATCGCCGGAAGTGGCGCGCGCCCGTTTGGCCTCTTCCGCCTTGATGCGCGCGGCCTCGGCATCGCCTTTCTCGGTCTTCGACGCCTCGGGCTCGGATTTCGCGGCTTTCTTTATTTCAGGTTTTGTGTCCGGTTTTGACTCCGCCTTCGCCTCAGGAACGGGCTTCGATTCGGCAGCGGGCTCGGTGCTCGAGTCGGCCGGAAGCTGCTGCGCGGTGTGCGTGGGCGCGGAATCGTCCTTGGCGGGAATAGCGGGTGCGGGCTCCGAGGGTGGCGCGGAATCGAGCGAAGCGGCCGGTTCGGATTTCCTTTGAACTTCAGCCACCACGGGAGCGGAATTCCTTCCCACGATGTAGCCCATGGTGAAGAACACGCCGAGCAGCACCACCACGATGAAGAACACGCTGAGGAGCTGGCGGTTCCCTAGCACGAGCTCAAATTCACCATCGACATTTCTGGGCACGTATCGCCTACGCCTCCGTTACCGGCTCTGCGGCCATGTTTCGAGCCAGAAGATCTAAATCCGAGAGTATCTCGCCGCGGGCGCGCCTGACAACTCGCGGCACGAGTCTGAAGCGGGCGCTCACGAAGCCGCTTGCTTCACGCGATGTTCTTTATAGGCCGCGCGCACACCCTGAATCTGGCGGACATGCCCTTCGGCGTGCTCCGCGTACGTCTTCAGCAGATCGAGCAAGGTAATTTCGCCGTGCTCGGTATGATTGCCGGTCCGGAGATACGCTTCTTCGGGCAGATCTTTCAGGAGATCGAACGTATCGCTGCGCACGCGCCGGAAGGTTTCGAGCGCCAATGAAATCTTGCGGCGGGAATAATCGAGGTTGGCCGCCCAGGCGTCCTGATCGTAGCGCTGCAAAATCGGATTCTTTTCGGCGATCACCTGACGGAAGCGCATGGCCGCGACGGTTTCCGAATCCGCGAGGTGGCATACGATTTCGCGCACGCTCCACCGATCGGGAGAAGGCTTGTAGTCCAGCTCGGAGCCCGCGGCGCCGGTGGTGGCGACCGCGACAATTTCCGCTCCGCGGCGGAAGCGCTCTAAGAGTTCAGCTCGTTGGCTCATCATGGCAATCGTATCAGGGTTGACCGGGGCATCAATAATAATCGGCGCAGCTCATGTAATAACCGCAGCGCTCGCAGACGAGTTTGCATTTGCGCTCGTTCAGGCGAAGGCTGCAGACGGGACAATAGAGCATCGGCTCGGAAGCCTGGATCGCGGGCTCCTGCGGGGCCGGGCGCGTGTCTGGTTTTTCCGTCATTCGTTTTTCAGCCGGGTGAAAGAAAGAGATTTCGCAACGCAAAATTCACAACCGGTGAAACTATTATAATGAGTCCAGCCGAGGTCCCCATGAGAATTATCACCGAACGCAGGGTGTTTCTGGCGCGGGTGTTGCCGATCGTACTGGCGGCAGGCGCGCTGCCTGTCTGGGGACAAAGCGAGCATCCTCTCAGGCTCCCGGTGCGCGGCGTCCATGGAGCCGTCGCCGCGGGCAGCGAATGGGCCACGGAAGCCGGCATGCGCACCTACTATCGGGGCGGCAACGCGGTGGACGCGGGCGTGGCCACCATGTTCGCCGGCGCGACCACCGAGCTATCGCACTACGGGATGGGCGGCGAGGCGCCCATCCTGATTCGCACCAAGGACGGGAAGGTTTACGCCATCGCGGGCGTGGGGACCATGCCGAAGCTCGCGACCGCGGAATTGTTCCGGACGCGCCGCCTGCAGGCGTTCGAAGTGCAGGAGAAAGACCCGGGCGGGCTGAAGGGAATTATTCCGGCCGCCGGCCTGATGCCCGCGCTGGTGCCCGGCATGGTGGATGCCGCGCTGCTGGCGCTGCGTGAGTTCGGAACGCTTTCTTTTGAGCAGGTGATCGCGCCCGCTCATCGAGCTCGCCTCCGACGGCTTCGCGCTCGACGATATGCGCGCCAACGCCATCGCCTACAGCCAGCCGTTTTTCCAGGTGTGGCCGACATCGAAGGCGCACTTCCTCCCGTCGGGACACCCGCTGCGGTCGGGCGAGATTTATCCGCCAGCCGGATCTGGCGAACACGCTGCGCTACATGGTGGAGGCCGAAAAGAAGGCGCTCGTATCGGGAGCGTCGCGCCAGGCCGCGATCGACGCCGTGCGCGACGCGTTTTATCGGGGCGAAATCGCGCGCAAGATCGACGCGTTCAGCAAGGCGAACGACGGTCTGCTGCGCTACGAGGACATGGCTGCCTTTAAGCTCCAGTTGGAAGAGCCCGTTTCCACCACCTTCCGCGGCTATCGCATCTACAAGTCCGGATTCTGGAGCCAAGGTCCCGCCATGATCCAGACGCTGAATATTCTGGATGGTTTCGAGGACCGCCAGCCGCTCAATTCGGCGGCCTACATTCATCGTTTGACCGAAGCGCTGAAGCTGGCCTACGCGGATCGCGACACGTATTACGGCGATCCCAAGTTCAGCCATATTCCCGCGGACGTGCTGCTTTCCAAGGAATACGCCGCCGAGCGCCGCAAGTTGATTGGGGAGAAAGCGTCCCAGGAATTTATCCCCGGAACCATTCACGGAAAAACGGGCCATCATCCGTCGGAAGAAGACACGGCGCACATCCCGCTTGATCCGGTGCTGATGGCGCACGATACCACCTGCGTCGACGCCATCGATCACGATGGTCTTATGTTCTCGGCGACGCCCTCCGGCGCATGGCTTCCGAGCGTGGTCGCGGGCGATACGGGGATTCCTCTCAGCGAACGCGCGCAGAGCTTCGTGCTGATTCCCGGAAATCCCAACGAACTCGCGCCCGGCAAACGTCCGCGCGTCACGTTAAGCCCGACGCTTGTGACCTACGCTGATGGCCGCCCGTACGGCGTTCTTTCGACGCCCGGCGGAGACACGCAGGAGCAGGGACTGATGCAGGTTCTGTTCGACGCCATTCTGTATCGCTACAACGCGCAGAATGCGGTGGAAGCCCCGCGTTTCGGCACGCGCCACCTGATTTCGAGCTTCGATAATCACGCCTGGAATCGCGGCGATCTGCAGCTGGATGAGCGCATCCCGCAAGCGGTCGCGGCGGATCTGGCCGCGCGCGGCCACAAGGTCAGTTTCATGTCGCGCTATTCCAACGGCACCGCTCCCGTCATGATCCGCATTCTGGACGGAGGCGCCATCGAGGCCGGCGCCGATCCGTACTACAATCGTTCCGCGCACGCCTGGTGACCCTTCCTCTTTTCGATCCAGCGCCCTCCTTCGACCGCGCGGGGTTGGGCGCGCGCTTGCGCGAACTCGCGGCCCGCGAGGTGTGGATCGGCACGAGCTCCTGGAAGTACGAAGGCTGGCTGAACCAGATTTACAGCTCTGAGCGCTATGAAACGCGCGGCCGGTTCTCACGCAAACGCTTCGAGGCGGAATGTCTGGCCGAGTACGCCGAGACGTTCCCGGTGGTCTGCGGAGATTTTTCCTTCTATCAATTTCCCACGCCCGAATATTGGGGCAAACTGTTCGGATCGGCTCCCGCGAACCTGCGCTTCGCGCTGAAAGTTCCCGAGGAAGTGACGGCCGAGTTTTTTCCCGACCATCCCCGGTACGGCGCGCGGGCTGGAACGAAAAATGAATCGTATCTTGCGAGCGACGCGCTTCGCGCGTTGTTCCTGGAGCCGCTCGAGCCGTATCGCGCGCGGCTGGCACCGCTGATCTTCGAATTCGGCGCGCGCTCGGCATCGCTTCCGGAATTTCTGGGAGGGCTGGATCCTTTCCTCTCCGCACTGCCGGAAACATTCCGATATTCCGTCGAGGTGCGCAATCGCCTGTACCTGGCCCCTGCGTATTTCGACTGTCTGCGCGAGCATGGGATCGCGCACGTTTTCAATGCGTGGTCCCGCATGCCGCCGCTGCACGAGCAGATCGCCCTGCCCGGATCGATGACCGCGCCCTTCACCGTGGTCCGCGCGCTTCTGCGGCAGGGACGCCCTTACGAAAAAGCGGTGGAAATGTTTTCGCCGTATCGCCAGGTGATGGAGCCGAATCCCGAGGGCCGCGACGCCCTGCGCGCTTTGATCCGCCGCATGAAGGAAGAACGCCGCAGCGCGTTCATCTACGTGAATAATCGCTTCGAGGGAAACGCGCCTGAGACCATCGAGGCCATCACGGCTGAATGATGGAGCTTCCGAGCCGCCAGCGACAATAAACTTCACGCACTTGGATTGCAATTTCCCCGAATGTCATCCCCAGCGCAGGGGAGGGATCTGCTGTTCGCAAGACCGAACCTTTTACGTTTATTTCCTCGCCAGTCGCTCCCGCGTTTTATACGCCGGGGTGACGAACGATCTGGCACGGCGGGCGCGCGAGCACAGGCTGGGTGAGTACGGGGACTTCACGAGGAAGTATCGGGTCCGCCGCCTTGTGTTCTTCGAATCCTTCCATGATCCGCGCAGCGCCATCGCTCGGGAGAAGCAGATCAAGCGTGGCGTCGTGAGAAGAAGATGAAACTGATTGAAGCGGCAAATCCAACCTGGGAGGATTTGGCTGCGGATTGTCGCGACTCGCGAAACCGGTCCCTCTCCCGCCAAGCACGTCACTACTCGATCCGGCAGGTCCATCGCCCCTGCGCGTCCTGAAATCCGGAAAGAATAAGACGCTCGGCGACGCGGGCGAGTTCGGGATGCAAATCCTCTAAAACAATTTCGCTGATATTGGCGACGGCCACGTCGAAGGCGCCGTCGCGAACGGCATCGGCGCTGCCGACGAAGAACGGGACGGCCTCCTTCACGCCGTGCGTACCCAGGGCGGGCGCAGCGTCGGCATCGATATCGCAGGCGATCACGCGCCGCGCGCCCAACATTTTTGCGGCGAGCGATAAAATCCCGGAGCCCGTCCCCACGTCCAGGACGGAATCGCCGGGCTGGATCAACTTCTCCATGGCTTCCAGGCACAGGCGCGTGCATGGGTGCTGCCCCGTGCCGCACTGCAAGCCGGGATTGATTTCGAGGCGGAAGCGGCCGGCGGGAGTCGGCTCCGTGCGCCACGGAGCGACCACGAAAAACTTGTCGCCTACGAGCAGCGGCGGCCAGGCATCTTCGGTCGCGCGTACCCAGTCGATTTCCGGAGACTCGTGGGGCGTTCCGAAACGCTTCGCTGCGTCCCAGTCCTCGAAGAACGCTTCGAGATAACCGTCGCCTTCGATGACGCCGGCTGTTCCGGCTTCCCACAGTTCCGCCGAGATGGCCTCCGCGTCGTCGCCTGCGCCTGCGTCCAAATGAACTCTCACCGAATACATAGTCGTTGGCTCTCGAAGTTATTGGCTCTCGAAGCGCTGCGCGGTTTCGCGATCCAGGCGCGCGCCTTCGGCGTCGCCAAGCGCGTCCTTGGCGAGCGCGCGAGCCCGATAGGCGTACGGAGCGTCGCGCAGCTCGGCGATCGCATCGTCGTAATCCGCGAGCGCTTTCCGGTGATCTCCCAGCGACTCGTACGCGAGGCCGCGCTGATAATAGCCGTCGGTCGTGGGCTGGATGCGCAGCGATTTCGTGAATTCGGCGATCGCACGCAGCGTATCGCCTTTCTCGAGATAAATGCGGCCGCGCTCATCATAGGCCCGGGTCAGGTTCGGATTCAGATCGCTCGCGTGATCGAGATCCGCGGAGGCGTGGTCCGTATCGCCCAAGCCATGCTCGGCGATGCCGCGGCTCAGATAGGCGTCGGCAAAGCCCGGCCAGATGGCGATGGCGCGGCTAAAAACGGCGATGGCCTGCGGGTAGCTGCCCGGGCCCATCTTGAGCATCCCGCGATCGAACTCCGTCCGCGCGCGCTGCGGCGCGTTGGCCAGGTAGCTGTAGAGGAACCAGCCGCACGCAAGGAGTGCGAGCGCGCCGGCCGTGATCCGGATCAGCCTGCGTTGTTTTCTTTTCTGGGCGAGGGCCGCCGGACGGGGCGTCCCGTTTGCGGGAAGTGGCTTGACGGCGTTCCGCATGCGCGTGAGCGGGGACTCAGGCGGCATAGGTGTTCCCGATTATAGCGCGCGGCCGCTGGCAGGATGCTGAAAGAGACCCAAATCCGCTTGCCGGCGCGCGCGGCTCAGAAACGTGCTCGAGCATTTGCAGGCATTCACCGAGCCGCGACCGCGAGGGAGCGATCGCATAATGGCCTTTTCAGCACCTGCTAGAGCTCGGCCACGCGGCGTTGTACCAGCAGGAAGTACAAGCCCATTACGGCGAGCAACCCTCCGGTGACCGCCATGGTGACCGGAGCGGTGAAGATGGGGATCAGGCGGCCGAGGAGCAAGGCCCCCACCGGCATTCCGCCGCGGAAGGCGACGTTATACACGCTCATCACGCGCCCGCGCATGGCGTCCGAGGCGACATGCTGCACGAGCGAGCTGACCATGGACATGGCCACCATCATGGAGCCTCCCGAGAGGAAAATCAGGCCGAGCGAAAGCGGCAGCGAGGTGGAAAGCGAGAACGCCGTAATCACGCAGCCCAGACCCACGAGCACCATCAGCGCCGTGCGTCCCTGGCCCTGGACCTTCCCCGCGTAGGCGACGACCAAGCCGCCGCACACCGAACCCGCGCCCGAAAACGCCAGCAATTGGGTGAACGCGCCCGGTCCACCGTGCAGGACCTCGCGCGCGAACACCGGCAGAAACGTCAGCAGCGGAATCGCGAGCAGCGTCATGCCGAATGCCAGCACGATCAGCGAATCCATCCCCGGCTTGTTGCGGATGAAGCCAATCCCTTCGCGCATGCTCGTCAGGATCGGCTCGTGGCTGCGCGCGGGGATATAGCCGACGTTGATCATGTACAGCGAGGCGATCACCGCCAGGAACGACAATGCGTTCAGTCCGAAGCACCAGGCCGCCCCCACCGTCACCAGCGCCAGGCCGCCCAGCGTCGGGCCGATGACGCGCGCCAGGTTGAACTGGATCGAGTTCATGGCGATGGCGTTCTGAATATCTTCCTTGCCCACCAGAGAGGGAAGCAACGCCTGATAGGCGGGTCCCCCGAAGGATTGCCCCACGCCGACGATAAAGGACAGGCACAGGATTTCCCACACATGGACGACCTTGAAAAACACCAGCGCCGTCAGAATGGACGCCGTGGTCATCTGCACATATTGCGAGATCAGCAGGAGATTGCGCCGGTTCATGCGGTCCGCAATCACTCCGCCTACCAGCGAAAAAAGGATGATCGGTACCTGAGCGAGGAATACATCCAGTCCCAGGTAGAAGGAGCTTCGCGTCAGGTCGTAGATTAGCCATGCCTGGGCGGTCGATTGCATCCACGTTCCAATGGTGGACACGCACGCGCCCGTCCACATCAGACGGAAATCGCGGTATTGAAAACTTTTGAAGACCCGGCGAAACAAGAATCCAACGCTGCCTATCGGAAGATTTCGAGAGAATATCTATCTTAACAGGATGTGAAAAACTGATTGGCCCGATTGCGATCGCTCATGGAAACACTCAGTGCGAAGACGGCACTGGATCAGTACACCTGGAAGCAGAAGGCCTTGTTCGAGTCCGATCCGGAAATTGCGTATTCGCCGTCATCCAACAGCTCGTCGGCCTCTATGCGATACAGCTTCCCGTCGAGCTTGGTCACGCTGAGGTGCAGGGCCTTGGAACCTCCACGCCGGCGTTTGGAAGTGGTCACCTCGCGATGTCCGCTCTTGACGTCGAGCCTATAAAGCTCCAGGCGGTCCGGCAGAACTTCGTCGGCCTGCACCAGGAAAATCGGCTCGGCGAGGGGTGTGCGGGCCGAAGAACTGGCTCCGGGAATCGTGTAGATGGTATCGTCCTTCTTATTATCCTGGTGCGCTTCCACAGCCTCGGTGGGAATCAGATTATCGGCATGCACCAGGTACAGCAGATCCGGCTTCGGGGGCCGGGGGCCATCGTAGCGATCGGCGGCCAGAAGGGCCCAACACGCGACGAAAGACGCAATCCCGACGGCGCAGGCTCTCCATAAAATCCGGGCGTGTAACATCCGGGCGCAGCGAGTGCTCATGCACTCATTTTATGCAATTCAGGGCATGGTGGCGTCGCCGCGAAGCGGAAAGTTCGAATCAATCGAGAACCTGCACGAACTCCGCGAGAATGCGATAACGATCCTCATCGGGATCAAGATCCCAGGCTTCGAATTCCGGATTCAGGGGCACCAGACGGATGTTCCCGTGTTTCCACGTTCCGTCCGGCAAATATATTTTTTCGCTTTGATAGCGTTTGACGGTATAGCGGTCATTCGAGCCGCCGCCCATCGCCTCCACCAATACCAGGCGTCCTTCCCGCGAGCCCGTGACGCCGCGCCGGAACACGCACAGCGATCCGTCCGGAATCAGCGGCTCCATGGAGCGGCCCTGAATGCGGGCGACGAACATGTCCCGCGTGAGGCGCAGGCCGGCCGGCGTCTCCTCCCATCCTTCGGCTTCCACGATTGCGTTTTCGAGAAACGGTCCGGCGGCCACGGCGAGCGAGTAGCGCGGCACATGCGTGACATATTCGCGAACGCTCGAGGCAACATGCTCCCGGTACAGCCGTCCGAGCGCCCGTTCGAAATCTTCCACTATGGTTTCGCGCCGGTCGCTGATACCGACGACGTTCGAAAGCGTTGCTTCCAGGTAGGCGAGCACCGCGCTCGCGCCCGATTCGCGAGCCTTCACCGCGAGGTCGTCCTCCAGGGCGCTCAGCACGTCTGCTTCTTCTGGCGCGATCACGTCCCAGTCGCGCCGCAGCCGCACGCGCAACTGGTCGGTGGCCGGATCCTCCAACAAGATCCCCGCGGCCGCCTCGCTCACGCCGGGCAGGCTGACCGTCAGCACGGAGTAGCGCGCAACGCGCATTGTCGCGGCAGGCATGCTCTGACCTTATCGGCCGCTGAAATCCGTCAGAAAACGGGCCGGACGGCCGACAAGCACGCCATTATCGCATATGCCATAGCAAACCGGCCGAGCTAAGGAGAAACGGGGTAGGGAATCAGTCTAGAGCTTGCATCGGAAAATTGCCGGTGCCGGCTGTCGAACGCCAGAGGTCGCGCTCGCAGAAGATTCGTGGGGACGGTTTAGGGAGCCGTCGGGTAGTAACGCTTACGGGCGCGCACTTTCACTTCCGGCAGAGAGACTTTGACGTTCAGATCCAGGTAATTGCGGGACGGCGCTTCGGCGCGATCCGGAATATAGCGCAGGATGTACTGCGTGGTGACTTCGCCGGCAACGTTGGCGATCGCGCGGAAAATCGCCGACGACATAGCCGACGCGAATCCTCCGGTCCCCACCTTGAAAGCAAAGTTTCCCTCATCGGAAGGGACCGAGGCAAATCCCTGAACGTCTTTATAGATATCTTCGAGCGGATACTCGACCCGTCCCCCGGTTTCCTCGGCGAGCCGCACCAGATTTTCGTCGCCTTCGTTCTTCGAGCCGTAGGCCGACGTGCTGATGCCGTAAATGGTCACCAGGTTCTTTTGCGCGAGCTCCAGAACCTCGTCGAGCGTCTTGCTGCTCGCGTTGTCGTTCCCGTCGCCGATTACGATCAGAATGCGCCGCGGCTCGATCGGTTCGCCTTTGATCAAAGCGCGATTGGTGCAGGCGATGTAAATGGAGTCGTAGAGCGCGGCGCCTCCGCCCGGCTTGAGATCGCGAATCTTGGCGACGATGGCCTCCGGATCGGTGGTGGTGTTGACCATAAGCTCGGCCTTGTTCCCGTAGCCGATCAGATAGCCCGCATACTGTGGTTTTCCGGGCAGCAGAGTGAGCACCAGCTCGGTCGCCGCCGTTTGAAAGTTCTTCCATTGCGCGCGGCTGGTGTTGCTCAGATCGAGCAGAAACCCGACTACCACCGGCTGATTGCGCTCGCGCGAGAAATATTCGATTTTCTGGGTCTTCCCCTGTTCCAGAATTTCGAAATCCTTCTGTTCCAGGTTCGAAATAAAGCGGCCTTTATAATCCGTGACGGTCACCGGCACGATGACCTCTTCCACCTGCACACGGATCGACGGAGTGCTTTGGTCGGGGGCATTCGCCTGATTCACATTCGACTGTGCGGCATTAGACTGTGCCGCGGGCGCGGCCGCGGCCGGAGCGGGAGCCTGCGCGTAGCCGACAACGGCCATCGTCAAAACGCAAATGGCGAACCGGTTCAGCTTCATACTGTTGATGATTATAAACCAGAGGACCTGAATTATAAACCACACTGATCGCTGGTGGGCGGCCTCTCAGGCTGCAGCCGGGTCTCAGCCCGCCTCCGATACTCAGCCGGCTTCCGATACGAGGAAGAGCCGGACCAGGGGTCCGGCGCAGGACGGGGGCCTGCCCCGCTGTACAAACTGTGCGCTTATGGGAGCTAGTGCGCGGGAGCCAGAGCTACCGGAACCTTCAGGAGCTGTTCCAGCTCGGTGACCTGCGGGGCCAGCACTGTGCCCGGATACAGCAGTCGCAGGAGGCTCAGCTGAAATCGAACATCTACTACAGCCGCTTCGGGAGGAGGTGGATTTCGGAGCATACTTGCGTATCGGCCCAAGTCCTTCAGGACTTTAGAACAAGCTTCGTCAGGACCTTAGAGGAAAAACCTGCTCAAGCTTTTGCCGGGTCACGGACAATTTTCGGGTCGGATGGAAGAAGTCGGGAAATGAGCCCTTTTGTGAAACCAGGCTCAAGAAATCGCTGCGTGAGAGGTACTAAAAGAGGGGTCAGGGGAAACAAAAGGTGGGCAGTTCATGAGGCGTTTTTGGGCGGGTCCGCAGCGGTTCCTTGAGCCTTGCTTTCGTTCACGCCGGTCGTAAAAGCAATCGGCATGCCAAGCTTCGCGTGCCCGAGACGAAAGCGTTTAGCCTTGGAGATTCAGTAACATCTCGCGGCGGGCTTTCCATGAAGTGCAAAACCTTACACGCGGACCGGAAAGACTTACGGAATCCGGGCTCGGAAAGGGTCCAAATGCCGACACGGGTGGTCGCCTCCCACCCCCGTGACATACCGGGCGCTACCCGGAGTTCCCGCCGGCAGGGTCCAGGGCGACGCTTATACGGTGAGATCCTAAGCCCCATGCGTCAGCTTGGGGCTCACACGATGGAGATCTTAAGCCCCGCGCTCACGCACGGGGCTGAGCGCGAAACCCACTCGACGGCCGGTTCTATCTGATTTCGGACTCAAATCGGCCGAGTGCCGCGCTAACCATTCTTGTCCACCGCAGCGGGTCTTGATGCACAGCAGCGGGCCTTGGATTGGTATAGTGAATCTCGTGTCTGAAGTCGTCCTGCACGCTTTCCGCGAAACCGGCGCCTACCTGAAGGGCCACTTTCGCCTCACGAGCGGTCTCCATTCGAACGAATATCTGCAATGCGCGCTGGTGCTGCAGTATCCCGCGCACGCCGAACGCTTCGGACGCGAACTGGCCTCGCGCCTGCCCGATTGCGACCTCGTAGTTTCGCCGGCTGTTGGGGGCTTGATCATCGGCCATGAAGTCGCGCGCGCCAAGGGAACGGAAGCAAAACCCGTGCGATTTTTGTTCACCGAGCGCGACCCCGAAGGCCGGATGACCCTGCGCCGCGGCTTCTCGGTTCAACCCGGCGAGACCGCCCTGGTGATCGAGGACGTGATCACAACCGGCGGAAGCACGCGGGAGGTGATCGCGCTGCTGGGCGCGGCCGGAGCGCGCGTGGTGGGAGCCGGTTCGATCATCGACCGCAGCGGAGGCCGTGCGGACCTGGGCGTTCCGCGCGTCGCGCTCGCCACGCTCGACGTTGTTGCTTATCAGCCCGACGATTGCCCGCTCTGCAAGCAGGGTCTGCCGGTGGTGAAGCCCGGATCGCGTCCCACGGAATCGCGACATCCGGTGTCATGAATGCGCCCGACCCCGCGGAAGCCGATGCTTCCCCGCGCGAAGCTGTGGAAGCGGGGCGCACTCGCCGGATCCGGATCACGCTGAGCTACGACGGCACGAACTACCACGGCTGGCAGGTTCAGCCCACCCTCCCGACGATCCAGGGAACGCTCGAGGCAGTGCTTACGGAGATCGAAGGCGCCTCCGTCCAGGTGGCCGGCTCCGGACGAACCGACGCCGGCGTGCACGCGCTCGCGCAGGTGGCCGCGTGCACCCTCACCAATCCGATTCCGCCCGCGAACCTCCGCAAGGCTCTGAACCGCCTCCTTCCGCGTGACATCCGGGTCACCGAGCTGCGCGTCGTCGCGGACGATTTTCATCCGCGCTTCGACGCTGCCGCCAAGACCTACGAATATCGCATCTGGCGCGCGGAGATCTGTCCGCCTTTTGAGCGCCTGTACGTGTATCACTATCCTTTTCCGCTCGACGAGGAGCGCTTCCTCGAATTTGCGCCCGTGCTCGCGGGCGAGCATGATTTCGCGGCGTTCGCCGCGGCGGATGAAAAATATGAGCGCGGAATCTCCACGGTCCGTACCATCTATAGCTCGACGGCCGAGCGTCGCGGCGATCTGCTCCTCTATCGGGTGCGCGGCACGGGGTTTCTGAAGCATATGGTTCGGAACATGGTTGGGGTCCTGCTCGAAGGCGCGAAGGGTAACCTTTCGCGCGCCGACATCGATGCCCGTCTCAGGCCGCGATGCGGCATTCCACCCGGCCCATCGGTTCCCGCGCGGGGACTGTTTCTGGTTTCGGTCGAGTATTCGTCAGAGCGCTGACGCATTAAAAGAGCGACGCTAGTGGCCTGTCGCAGCGAGTTCGTTACGATGCCCGAGTTGTGGCGTACGCACTCATGCGTTTCGCGTCGGCACTCGTGCCGACGCCTGGGCGCTCGCTTCGAACCTACAGATGTCGAGAAGAGTCTCGACAGAGCACGCATGAGTGCGTGCGCAACCAACTGCGCGAACGATTTGTCCGCGACAGCCCTATCGCCCGGATTGGTCCGCGAGCGGAAGTTGTATGGTCACGCGATCGTCGGTGCCTGTCACCTTGGTTATGTGACCTTTCCCGGTGGTATCTTCCACCAGGTCGATACTGCCCGGCCCGACGGCGATTTTTTTCCCTCCGGCAACTTCGAGCTCCCCGTGCCCGCTCAGCGTGATGACGTACTGACGCCGCGGGGCGCGGTGCCAGTCCTCTACGTTTCCCCCCGCCGTGCGATGGAGTTCGGCGGCATTGACCGGAAGGAGTTTGGAAACCTCGGCGGGACGTCCCGGGCTGAACGGTAATTCGACTTCTTCGGCATGCGTCTGGTTGTCGGGTCCGGTGTAAAGCCGGGTCATCTTTACAGGTTGACGCGTCTCGGCGAAGGCCACGGTGGACGCGGAGAAGGGCAGGCCGGTCGAAGGAATAAATAGCTTGCCGGCGACCTCGCCAACGACGGCGCCAGCCACGAACGTGAAAACCAAAGCGAAGGTGTTACGAGTCATACGGGTGATCTCCCGGCGAGCCAGTGTATCAGAATCGAGGATTGCTCATTCGAGTATGGTTCATTCATCGTCTCCGCGGCCCTGAAGTCCGAGGCCGCCTTTGAAACACGCCGAAGTGGTACATTTTTCCCTGGGACATTTCTCTAAAAAATACTGATCCGCAGGTGCGCACGCGCGCAGAGGAGACGGGAATGCAAAATCGCAGGGAATTTATGAAAAGGGGGGCGGGCGTCGCCGCGGGAACGCTTCTCACGGCCGGCCGCCTGATGGATGCCGCCGCGCAAGCTCCTGGGGCGGGCTCGGCTCCCTTGCGGCGGGAGGTTCGCGTCGCGGGCAAACGAGTCAAGGTCGTCGACGCGCACGCGCATGCGGCGATCGCGGAAGTAGCCGACGTGGTGAGGGGGACGCCGCTCGAACGCGCGGCGCGCGGCGGCGGGAGGGCGCTGGGACCCGATCGCATTCAGGAGCTCGACAAGCGCGGCATCGATGTGCAGGCGCTCGATATCAATACGTTCTGGTGGTATGACGCGGATCGCGAGCTCGCCACGAAGATCGTGCAGGTGCACGACGACGGACTGGCCAGGTGGTGCGCCGCGCACTCCGACCGTTTTGTGTCGTTCACGTCGCCGGCTCTGCAGTTTCCCGATTTGGCCGCGCAGCAGGTCGAGCGGGCCGTGAAGGAGCTCGGCATGCGCGGCGTCGCCGTGGGCGGGCACGTTGCGGGCGAGCCTTTATCGGCGCCCAAGTACGATCCCTTCTGGGCAAAAGTGCAGGAGCTGGGCGTCATCGTGTTCATGCATCCCAACAACGCCGAGAACGTGGCAAAACCGGGCGCCTTCGCGGGCGCCGGAGATCTTGGCAACATCATTGGAAATCCCCTGGAGACGGGCCTGTTTCTGACCCACCTGATTTTCGAGGGGACGCTCGATCGTTTTCCGGGACTCAAGATCTGCGCGGCACATGCGGGCGGCTATCTGCCCTCCTATTTCGGACGCACCGACGTCGCCTGCTATGTTCGTCAGAACGCCAAGTGCGTGAATACGAAGCATCCCCGCGAATACCTGCACGACCAGATCCTGGCCGATTCGATGGTTTTCTCCGCGGAAGGCATCCGTCACCTAGTGGCCGAGATGGGTCCGAGCCAGGTGGTCTATGGGACGGATATTCCGCTGGTGTGGCCGGATACGATCGACGCGATCCTCGACGCACAGATTCCCGACGCGCAGAAGGAAGCGATCCTCGGCGGGAATCTGGTGAAGCTGTTGAAGTTGTAGCTGGGCCGGCCGTCGGAGCGTTCCCCGAAAGGCGGGGATGGTCTCGTATGCTTCGAAGCTAAGATTTGATGTTCCCCGTGCACTGATAGGTGTTACAATGTAGTGCACTTCGAGACGAAATCGATTACCGGAGGAAGAGTCGATGGCGTTGCCCCGAGTTTCTGTCCTCTCCGAGAATCCGGAACGGGAAACAGCTCGGTTAACGGTGGTTGCGGTTGGCGATACGGTGCGGGATACGCCCGGGCTCGCCAAACATCTGGCAACCGATGCCGCGACTTCCCTGGTACACTGCCCGGCCATCACCGGCGAGATCATCTCGATCTGCCACCAGTTGACACCCTGTGTTCTGGTGGCGGACATGTCGTTTCTTGCCAATATCAATCTTGGCAAGTTCGCCATCGCGACAGATTCCGGCCGCTCCGTGACGACGCTGATCGTGGTGGACGCGGAAGACCCTAAATTCTGTCAGGGCCTGCTACGCTCCGGTTTCGCGGGCGTCATTCTGCGATCCGCTTCCGCTGCCGTTTTCCAGAGGGCTTTGCGTGCGGTCGCGCAAGGCGAGCTGTGGGCGTCGCGAAAAACGACCTCGGCGCTGATCCGCGAGTTTCTCTCGGACGCGAGCCCGAAATGGTTGACCCCTCGGGAGCGCGAAGTGTTCGGGTTACTGGCCAAGGGCTACAAGAACCGCGAGATCGCGAGCGCCTTATTCGTCAGCCATGAAACCATCCGCTGGCACCTGCGCGGCATCTATTCGAAGCTCGGAGTTCCGGATCGCAAGCGCGCCATCGAATACGCCCTGGCGTATGGAATGGCAGCCACGATGAAGCCGACCGTCGCCGAGGCGGGCGCCAAGTCTCGCCAGCGTGCTTGTTCTTAATTCGGCTTCGCTCTCACTTTTTCCATCGGGCTCCGCCCTCAATTCCTTCCATCGAGCTCCGCCCTCCTTCTTTTCACCGAGCTCCCTCCGTTCTTGCGGTCGCGCCCCGCTCGATTCAACGCCACGTGTTCCACCGCGCGAAGACACTCCTTCGTCCATATATAACTAAGATTTCTCTGGGGTCATGCGACTAGGACCCCCTGCGGCAAAGTCCTAAAGCGCAGTCCGCTGAACCGTAAGGGCTTTGCTTGGGAAGTTTCCTGGGAATACGCCCCAGAACCTTCTAGGTTCAAGTCCCACTATCGAGGCCACGCCGATTCGCCGATGAAACTCACGTGGCAACAAATACCAAACGTCTTCTCCTAGGATTGTTCCTTCTTCAAGTTCTCGCTTTTGGACAAAGTGCTTCTCTTACAGTAGGATCGGCATCGGGCACGCCGGGAGGGACGGTCACTCTACCGGTGAATTTAAGCTCGAGCGGCGGCGCGCAGGTCGCGGCGCTCCAGTGGACCTTCAGCTATACCTCAGATGTTTCCTTGGTGAGTGTGGTGACCGGAAGCGCAGCGACGGCTGCCGGCAAATCCGTGTCCTGCAACGGAAATATCTGCCTCGTATTTGGACTGGACAGTACCCCGATTGCGAATGGCCCAGTTGCGCAAGCCACCTTTCAGATTTCGGCGAGCCCCTCCACGAGCTCGATCCCGATTCAAGTAAACTCGGTCGTTGCTTCCACTTCGGGCGGTTCGTCGGTTCCGGCCACGGGCGTGGCGGGTACCATCACCGTACCGGTGGCGACACCTACGATCAGCTCGGTCAACTGTACGAACCTGACGATTAATACGCCGGGGACGACGCCCTGCACGGTAACGATCAGTTCGGCCGCGCCTTCGGGCGGATTCCCGGTGGCGCTCTCGAGCAACAACGGGAGCTTGGGTGTTCCGTCGAGCGTAACGGTTACTTCAGGACAAACTTCCGCGGGTTTCACGGCAACCGCGGTACAGGTGAGCTCCAACCAGAGCGCGACCATTACCGCGGGATCGGGCGGGCCGACGGTCACCTTGAGTCTGGTCGCTCCCGCGCAACTCTCGTCGATATCCTGCTCCCCTTCGACGATTGGCAGCAATTCCTCGAGCACTTGTACCGTATCGCTGAATAAGGCCGCGACCGCTTCCACAGTGGTTTCGATCAACAGCAGCGTAGGCGCACTGAGCGTCCCCTCGAGCGTCAGCCTGGGCACGGGTCAGACCAGCACGACGTTCTCGGCCACCACCGGAACTCTCGCGACGGTACAAAACGCCACCGTGACCGCCACGCTCAACGGTGTGCAGCAATCGACGACGGTTACGCTCCAGGTTGTCGTGGTGCCCTCGTCCCTGTCGTGCTCGCCCTCGACGGTAGCCGCGCCGGGATCCTCCACGTGCACGATTACGTTATCTTCGCCCGCGCAGGTCAACAATACGGCCATCAGTCTTTCGAGCAATAACGGCAACGTGACGGTGCCCGCGACCGCGAACGTCCCGCAGGGTCAGACGACCGGTACCTTCACGGCGAGTGTGGCGAGCATCACCTCCAACTTGACGGCCCAGATCACGGCTTCCTATAACGGCACTTCGCAATCGTTCATTCTTACCGCGACGGCTCCGGCGCAATTGTCCTCCATCAACTGCGCGCCCTCGAGCTTGGGCAGCAACGCTTCGAGCACCTGCACGGTGTCGCTCAATAAGGCGGCAACCGCGTCGATGACGGTCGCGATCGGCAGCAGCGTATCGGCCCTGACGGTTCCTTCGAGCGTCACCATCGCGAACGGCCAGAGCAGCACGACGTTTTCCGCCACCACGGGTACGGTGAGCTCCACCCAGACCGCGAGCGTAACGGCCAGCCTCAACGGCGTGCAGCAATCGACCACCGTGACCGTGACGGTTCAGGTGGTGCCTTCGTCCTTGACCTGCTCCGCGACGAGCGTAACCGGACCCGCATCGACCAATTGCACGATCACGTTATCCGGCCCGGCGCCAAGCGGCGGAGCGGTGGTGAATGTGTCGAGCAACAACGGCAGCGTGACGGTTCCTTCGACGGTCAGCATCGTATTCGGACAGTCGAGCGGCTCCTTCACGGCGAATGCGGCGAGCGTGACCTCGAACCAGCTAGCCCAGCTCATCGCGTCCTATAACGGGACGTCGCAGAGCTTCAACCTGACGGACTCCGCGCCGCTGACGCTCAGCTCGGTAAGCTGTTCGCCCTCCACGCTGGGGAGCAACAGCACGGCGAGTTGCAGCGTGTCCTTGAGCGGTCCGGCCTCGAGCGCGGTGAGCGTCGCGCTCGCAAGCAGCGCGCAGGCGTTGACCGTACCCGGGAGCGTGACGATCTCCGTCGGTCAGACGAGCTCCAATTTTTCGGTGAGCACCGGGACGGTGACGAGTTCCCAAAACGTGAACGTCACCGCGACTCTGAACGGGCAGCAGCAATCGACCGTGGTCAACCTGACGGCGACGGTGGTGCTGTCTTCGCTCAGCTGTTCGCCGGGCACGGTCGCGGCTCCCGGATCGGCCAATTGCACTGTCACTTTATCGGGCCCGGCCCCGGCGGGCGGCGCGGTGGTCAATCTGTCGAGCAATAACCCGAGCGTTACGGTACCCGGCTCGGCGACGGTTACCTCCGGCCAGACCTCGGTCTCGTTCACGGCGACGGTTGCCGGAATCAGCGCGAATCTGACGGCCCAGATTTCGGCATCGTATAACGGCGGCTTGCAGCTCTTCACTCTTTCGGCGACCGCCGCGGTTCAGCTCACGTCGGTGTCGTGCGCGCCCTCGGCCCTGGGCAGCAACGCATCCACCACGTGCACGGTGACGCTCAGCGGCGCACCGGCTACCGCGGTTGCCGTCGCGATCACCAGCAGTTCGACTGTCCTTTCGGTTCCGCCGACCGTGACCATCACTCTCGGTCAAACCAGCACGACCTTCTCGGCTACCACCGGAACCGTGGGCAGCACGCAAGCCGCGACCGTGACCGCGACGCTCAACGGCGTGCAGCAGTCGACCAGCGTTAGCTTCACGGGCGTGATTATTCCTTCGTCGCTCGTCTGCTCGCCCGGCTCGGTGATCGGGCCCGGATCGTCCAACTGCACCGTGACCCTGTCGGCGCCGGCGCCCGCGGGCGGCGCGGTGATCGCCCTCTCGAGCAATACTCCCAGCGTGACGGTGCCGACCAGCGTGAGTATCATCTACGGCCAGTCGACGGTCTCGTTTACGGCCTCCGTCATGGCCGTGACTTCGAATCAGATCGCCGAGCTCGTCGCGACCTACAACAGCGTTTCGCAGAGCTTCAATCTGACCGACGCCGGACCGCTTTCGCTTTCCTCGCTGGTCTGCTCTCCGTCGACCATCGGGAGCAACAGCTCCACCAACTGCACGGTCTCTTTGAGCCAGCCCGCGGTGACGGCCGTCACGATTTCAATTGCGGCCGGGAGCGGACCGGTCTCGGTTCCCTCGACCGTGACGATCCCGACCGGCGTGGCCATCGCGGTCTTCAGCGCGAATACGTCCACGGTCACAACCAGCGCTCAGATCAATATCAATGCCACCTGGAACGGGCAAACCAAGTCGGCTTCGGTCAATGTGACGACCGGGGCTCTTTTGAGCGGCTTCACGTGCGCGTCCGCGAGCCTCGCGAACAACGCGAGCACGACGTGTTCTGTCGCCATCACCAATACCGCGACCAATCTGGTGACGGTGCAGCTCTCGCAGACCGGCAACTATCTCAGCTTCCCCAATCAGGTCACGATCACCTCCGGGCTGCGCAGCGCGTCCTTTACGGTCACGAACAATTCGGGAGGAGCGACGGGCGTTACGGCCGTGATTACCGCGAGCCTCAACGGTCTGACGGAAAGCGCGCAACTCGCAATCGGCGGAGCCGCGGAGAGTTTCGCCGGGTCCATGCCGGACGTACTGGCAGAAGGCGGATGGAACACCACGTTTACCTTCGTAAACAAAACGTCGGCGCCGGTGGAGACGCGCAACAACCTGTTCGACGATAACGGGAATCCTCTTTCGATTCCGCTCGCGTTCCCGCAGCCGCAGTTGGCGCTTGGCTCGACGGTGGGCGCGACGGTGGACCAGACGCTGGCCCCCAACGCGTCGTTCATCATGCAGGCGACCGGGCCCGCGGGCGCGTCCTATGTGGAAGGCTCCTCGCAGATTTTCGGGAGCGGCACCATCGACGGGTTCGCTATCTTCCATTACGATCCGACCGCGCAGGAAGCCATCGTACCGCTTGAGACGCGCAACGCGGGCTCCTACCTGCTGGCCTTCGACAACACCAACTCGGATCTGCTCGGCATCGCCATCGAAAACATCACGGTGCAAAGCGTCTCCGTTCCCATCGTGCTGCGCGACGACACCGGCGCGCAGATCGGCACCGGAACCATTCCGTTAAACGGGAACGGCCATGTTTCGTTCGTGCTGTCCACCCAATTCCCGGTGACGGCCAATATTCGCGGAACCATCGAGATCGACACTCCCGGCTTCGGCTCCCCGAACGCAGGACAGATCAGCGTGCTGGGAATCCGGTACACTCCTTCGGGCGCGCTGACCACCACGCCGGCGCTCGCGAACGTCGGCACCACGGGTGGGACGGTGGCGCACATCGCCTCGGGCGCCGGATGGGTTTCGACGTTCGTGCTGGTCAACACCGGCCTGAACGCCGCGCAGGCGTACCTGAACTACCTGGACGATAACGGCAATCCGTTGCCGCTGCCGCTTCTGTTTCCTCAGTCGAACGCGACGTCGATGGAATCGACCGTGACGCAGAACATCGCGCCGGGCGCTTCCCTGTGGGTGCAAACCACCGGAGCGGTCACCGATGCGTTGCTCTCGGGCTCGGTGCAACTGGTCACGACCGGAAACGTCAGCGGCTTCCTGCTGCTGCGCTACACTCCGAACGGCCAGGAAGCGGTGGTCCCCTTCGAGACCCGCAACGCCAACGCTTACATGCTGGCGTTCGACAATACCAACGGAACGGCAACGGGCGTCGCGGTGAGTTCGGTCTCCGCGCAATCCACGAACGTCCAGGTGATTCTGCGCGACGATACCGGTGCGCAGGTGGGAACCGGCACGATCCCGCTCGCCGCCGACGGCCACACCGCTTTTGTCCTGTCAGACCAGTTTGGCGTGACGGCGAACATCCGGGGCACGATCGAGTTCGATACGCCGCCCGGAGCGCACATCGCGGTGGTCGGGATTCGGAGTCCTCCGGCCCTGACCTTCACCAGTTTGCCGGCGCTCGCGAAGTAATTCGCGAGACGAGCAGGGGCAGAGGGACGAGGAAACCGAGGCCTGGGAAATGTTCGGCGTCGCGAACCGGGCTGCCGCCGGCGTTGCGGATTTGAGAAACGCCACGCTGCCGCGTTTCTCAAGGATGTCGGTGACGGGGAGTGCTCAGGCCGAAGCCCGGGCGCTTGTCGGCTTCTCCCCAATCCCCAGTTTCTTCATGCGGTAGAGCAGCGCCTTGTAATCGATATTGAGCAGAACCGCCGCCTGCTTGCGGTTCCAGTGCGACGAACTCAAGGCCTCCAGGATCGCTTCCGCCTCGGCCGCCTTGTGGGCGCTGTCGACCTTCCGCAGGACCGACGGGACGTCTCCGTCGTGATGAGGAAGATAGGCCACGGCCGGCCGGGGCGCGTTCTCTTTCTCGCGAAGCCGTTCGTCGTCGGCTCCCGTCTCGATTTCCCGCAGCGAGCCGTTCGAGCGCGTGGTTCTCCTGCGCCGCAAATCCTGGATCATCAGATCCGCGTTTCTCAAAATGAGATACTTGCGCATGACGTTCTCGAGTTCCCGGATGTTGCCGGGCCAGGAATGATCGAGCAGAGCGGATTGCAGCGCGCCGGGGATCTCGAGCACCGGCTCGCTCGGGGTTGCGTGCGTCCAGATGAAGAACTCCGCGAGCGAGAGAATCTCGTCGGTGCGTTCCCGCAGCGGCGGGATGCGAATGTCGATGACGTTCAGGCGGTAGTAAAGATCTTCGCGGAAGCGGCCTTCGGTGATGGCCTTTTCCAGGTTCTGATGGGTCGCGGCCATCACCCGGACGTCGACTCTGGTGACCTCTTTTGATCCCAGCCGCAGAAATTCACCATTCTGAAGAACCTGCAGTAGCTTGGCCTGAAGCTTCACGTCCATGTCGCCGATTTCGTCGAGCAGGATCGTGCCGCCGTTGGCCAGCTCGAACTTTCCCGGAGTATTCTTGAACGCTCCGGTAAAGGCTCCGCGCTCGTAGCCGAATAGCTCGCTTTCCACCAGTTCCGAAGGCAGCGCCGCGCAGTTCAATTTCAAAAAAGGCTTTCCGGCGCGCGCCGAACCGCGATGGAGTTTGTGGGCCACCATTTCTTTGCCCACGCCCGTCTCGCCTTCCAAAAGGATGGGAGCGTCGGAAGGTCCAATCTTGCGAAGGAGCAGCTCAAGCTTCTTGCTCCAGGCCCCGATGACGGGCGTGCGCTCGCTGCCCTCGCCGATCACGGACTCCGCGGGAGCCACAGGGAGAGCTTTTTCGATCGCCTTCCGCAGGTCTTCATGACTCAAGGGCTTAGGCAAAAAGTCGACCGCCCCGGCCCGCATGGCGGTAACGATATTCATGGGAGAGGAGGCCCCCGAAAGCATGATGATGGGGAGATCCGGACGCGCGGTGCGCATCTCCCGCAACGCCTCCAGCCCGTCCTTGACCGGCATCAGGATGTCCATCAGGACAAGGGAGAGGCGGTTTTGATCTTCCCGGACACTCTGGAGCGCTTCGTCGCCATTTTGAGCGAACTCGACTTCGTAGCCGCGGCAGCGCAAGGCGACGCCCAGATAATTGCGTACCTCCGGCTCATCCTCCGCGACAAGAATTGTAGTAACCGATTTAACGTCAGACAATGTATAAGTCCCCCGACTCCCAGGCTTAGCCTGCCACTACCCCAACAAACCGATCGACCTCTCTTTTTGCGCCTACACGTTCCAGGGTCCGTCTTGGTTCGAAAGGTAAAATCACAAAGAATGCCGCGCCTTTGGTGGACTCGGCCCAGATTTTGCCGCCGTGAGAATTCACGATCAGCTTACAAATCGCGAGGCCCAGCCCGGAGGAACGGTCGTTCGCTCCGGTACAGGAGGTGTATTCTTCGAAAATCGAATGCAGCGCCGACGCGTCTATCCCTGGACCGGAGTCGTGAATTTCCAGCCGGTACGCGTTCGGAATCAAGGTGGACTGGTCGGCATCGGACGCCGGCGGATCCCAAGGCACGGAATAGCCGCGAATCTCGATCGAGCCGCGCCGGGGCGTGAACTTGCATGCGTTTTCAAGAAGATTCACCAGAAGCTGCTCGATTTGCTTGGTGTCGATCAGAATCCCTTGTTCGGGCGGATCGAGCTGGGTGTCTACGGAAATTTCCTTTTCGCGGAGATAGGCGGCTACGTCATGCAGGGCCTGATTCACGCAGCCTTCGATATCGCCTTCTTCAAGATTTAGTTTGCGTTCCACGCGCCCGGCCACGCTCAGCTCGAACATGCTGTTGACCAGCAGCGCCATGCGTTGGGTACTGTTGCGCATCCGCTGCAATACTTCGGCTTGCTGGGAATTCACGGCGCCGAGTTCACCGTCGAGGAGCAACCCGCAATAGCCCTGCAGCGCGGTTAACGGTGCGCGCAGATCGTGCAGGACGCGGGCCAGAAAATTAGTGCGGTCCTGGTCATATTCCTGAAGTTTCAGGTTGGCCCGGAGAACGTGCTGGAGCAGGGCATCCCGATCCGAGCGCAGGGTTTCGATACCCGCGTCGCCCAGAAACGCTTCCAGCGTTCCGCGAGTGATCGGTTTCAGGATGATACCAACCGACTGGTCCCCCAGTTGTTCGGCAAGCCCGGCGAGGTGCCGCCGGTCCACCAGGAACAGGTGACGGCCGCGCGCCAGAGGCTTGAGGATAAACCCCTCACCCACATCCCACAGGTAATATTCAGATTCGGGTGGTTTGACATCCGGCGGAGTGATGCAGAATTTGGGGCCGGCCACTTGAGCGACCAGGGTCTGCAGCTTATCATCGCTCGAAATCAAACAAATTTGCATTCTGAGACGCCTTTTCTGCATCCCGGCCACTAGTCTACTTCAATAGTTGACCAGAATTGGGAACGAATACAGATTCTCAGAAAAAGTGCTTTCAAAACAGGAGGGGTTCCGACCCACCCTGTCCAGTACCCGCACCCTGAACTTGTATCCCCTCCTCTGCCACGGACTACGGAAGACCGATCCGGTCAGAAAAAACGAATCGGGATTTTTTGCCGTTCTTGAAATTATTTCGGATTCGGGGATGGCGGCCTCCGGGCGAAGGTTTCCTGAGCTTATCGCGTGAGCGACAAACAGGTAACGAGAATTTGAAGCTCCGGCCGATCACTCGATGGATGGTGTAAAAAATGCATACACGCAGGACGGTCCCGACGCAATATATTGATTTGAAATGCAAACGCCATGGCTGCTAAACCCACCCAGTACTCAAGTAACCAACTTTTAGTACTATTTTCCCTAGATTGGGTGCCGGCGGGGAAATGGACGATTCCACCTCCGTGACAATTGAACGCCGCAAAGACGCTCGTTTGGAATTAAGAATACCCGTCCTGTTATTCGGTGGGGAAACAGAAAATCCCGTTCGCAGTGAAACGGTGAATATCAGCAAGAACGGATTCTACTGTTCTACAAGGGAGCCGTTCGCGCCGGGGGACCGTTTGCGATGCCTGCTGTCGATCTCGACGCCGAGCGACGCGGCGGAGCTTTATCTGGATGCCGAGATCGAGGTGATGCGCGTACTCGTGGACACCTCCGGATTTGGTCTCGGGTGCCGGATCGGCGATTACCACATCGTGAACCGGAAGCCTGCGAAATGGCCGGTGGAATTTTCCGCGGAACTTGGTCGAAGCGAAGCGCTCGCGTAAGAGCCAAGCGCTCAAGTAAGAAGTGAAGCGCTCGCGTAGGAAGCGGAACGTTCAAGTAAGAACTGAAGTGCTCGCGTAGGAAGCGGAGCGTTCAAGAAAAAGCGAAGCGCCCCTGTAGGACTGTCGCTGACAACGGCCCGATGCCGTCAACGGTAAAACGAAACGATTCTGCTGCACACGTATTCGATGTCCTCTGGAGTGAGAGCGGAGTGAATGGGTAGCGCCAGGACTTCCTGGGCGGCTGCCTCGCTCTCCGGAAAATCGCCGTCCCGATAGCCCAGATCTTTGAAACAGGCCTGCTGATGAAGCGACAGCGGGTAGTAAATTTCGCAGCCGACGCCGTGTTCCTGCAAGTGCGACTTTAATTCATCGCGCCGCGGAGCGCGGATTACAAACTGGTTAAAGACGTGGCGCGTCTGGTATGCGGCGGGCTCGGGCAAGACCAGCGGCAGGCCCGCGGGGCCGAGCGTATCGCGATACAGGCGGGCATTTTTCTGGCGACCCGCGGTCTCGGCGTCGAGATAGCGCAATTTCACGCGCAGAACCGCGGCCTGCAAGGAGTCGAGGCGCGAGTTCAAGCCGACATCGTCATGAAAATATTTGCGCGCGGCTCCATGGACGCGCAGCGCCGCCACTTTTTTCGCGGCGGTTTCTTCTTTCGCAAGCACCATGCCTCCGTCGCCAAACGCTCCTAAATTTTTCGTTGGAAAAAAACTGATGCAGCCGAAATCGCCCATTAGCGCCCTGCGCCCTTTATATTCGGCGCCGATCGATTGCGCCGCGTCCTCGATCACCGTGCACTGGTACTCGCGTGCGAGCGCCATGATCGGGTCCATATCGGCGGACCCTCCGAACAGGTGGACCGGAATCACCGCTTTTATTCCACCGTGATTGTGCTTGCTCAGGACCTCTCGCAGCGCGTGCGGATCGATGTTAAACGTATCGCGTTGAATATCCACGAATACGGGCCTTGCGCCTGCAAGCGTTACGGCTCCCGCGGTAGCGAAGAACGTAAACGGCGTGGTGGCCACGTGGTCTCCCGGTTTCACGCCCGCCGCCATCAGGCTGAGCAGCAAGGCATCGGAACCCGACGCGCATCCGATGGCCTGCGGCGCTCCGCAGTATTCCGCGATTGAATTTTCAAGAGCTTTCACGTCTTCGCCCAGAATGAAACCCTGGGAGTCGACCACCCGCGTCATCTCCGCGAGGATTTCCTCCCGCATGGGCCGATGCAGGGCGCGCAGATCCAACAAGGGAACTTTTCTTTGCATTGCACTGACTTGTGCGGTCACTCAATTCTCCTTGTCTATTATTGCTCGGACCTCGCTCTTCGCGGACTCGTGGCCGCGGATGAGCTGGTGTGGATTGGGCGTGTGCGTTTGTGACGCTCGCACTGGTGCGCGCGTGATCCTCGCGCCGGTGTGCTTCGGTGCGAAGCGATTGTGGAGATTTCGTTTCACCACAAAATAGCCCTAAGGATTTGGAGAATGTCCTGTACTGGAAAAACATTTTGACCTTTTCCGCAGATTGGTACTTGCTTCTATCGAAGCTCGGCCCTAAGCTTAGTTTTTGCACTTTGCCGGCGATTCGTACTCTAAGGGTGGAGCACGAACGCAGGCCGCTTGTAGTTCGGAAACCAGGTTATTTCAAGTCCGCCGGAGAATCGTAAACCATCCACACCAGTGGATCGTCGGTTACCTGTATCGGACCGCTCTTTTAACCTAAGGCGCCATCCCCCAGCGCCCAACTGCGACGCATTCCGGTAGCGCTAGATCACAGTTCCGTGCGTCTCGAGAAATATCGATTTATCGATTTAAGGAGAAGGAATCATTCTTATGAAATACTTCGAAATACTTTCATTATTTACCGCGCTTGTTGTTTTCCTGTTGATCAAAACGGAGGCCGTTGTGCGTACCGCACGAATGACGCCGCTCCGGCAGTGCATGAATCCCCCGTTTCAAAATCACAGGATCATTCCTCTTCGCACCGCGACGTTTCTTCGTTGTTTGCGGACCGATCGGAGCGCGTCTCCCGCGCATCGCCCCTGCGTTTCGGAATGTTAGAACTCGCCTCCAGCGGAATCCTCAACGATGCTTAACGGATCCGGCGCAAAGCCGATCGTACGTCTCACCACAATTTTATTCGCTCTCTTCGGCTTGGCCGCCGGAGCCCTCGCGCAAAACGCGACGCTCTCCATCGGATCTGCCTCGGCAACGGCCGGCGGCACGGTCTCCGTGCCCATCACTTTAACGTCCTCCGGCGGAGCTCAGACGTCCGCGCTCCAATGGACCTTCAGCTATTCGTCCGACATCACGGGGGTGACCGTGATCCCCGCGCCTTCCGCCACGAATGCGGGCAAGCTGATCGATTGTTCCGGCAGCGTTTGTATCGTCTATGGCGTAAACTCCACCGTGATTCCGGACGGGACGGTTGCCACCGCGATGTTCCAGATCTCGGCGAATCCCTCCACTTCTGGAATTCCGGTGGCATTGAACACCGTGGTCGATTCGTCGGCGACAGGCTCATCCATCCCCGCGGGTGGAGGGGCCGGCGTCATCACCACCACGGGCTCAACGGGCGTGACGTCGACGGGTTCTCCGCCGGGCGGACTCGCAACTCTCTCCTGCGCGCCTTCGACCATGGGCAGCAATCTATCGAGCGCGTGCACGGTTTCCTTGACCCAAGCCGCGGCGAATGCCACTGTGGTCACTCTGGGTTCGAACAATCCGCTGGTTTCCGTTCCAAGCTTCGTGACCATCGGCGCGGGCCAGAGCGGCGCCAGCTTCTCCGCTCATACGGGAACGGTCGCTTCCGCGCAGACGGCGACCGTGAGCGCGACGCTGGGCGCGGCCACGGTTCTGACCTCCATTTCTCTGCAAGTCGGCATGGTCCTGGTCGGCTCCATGCCGCACGTGGTGGCCGACGGGGGATGGACCACGACGTTCACCCTGGTGAACAAAAGCTCTTCGCCCGTGGAAACGCTCCCGACTTTCCTAAGCGACTCGGGCGGCCCGCTCCTTTTGTTCTTCACGCTTCCTCAATTCCCAGCGGCGGGCACGCTTTTCAGCGCGATGATCGACCAGACGCTCGGAGCGAACGCTTCCTTTGTTGTTGACGCCTCAGGACCCGCGACGACGCCGTTTGTGGAAGGCTCGGCGCAGATTACCGCGGCGGGCAGCGTGGACGGATTTGCGATTTTCCATTTCGATCCCAGTGAACAGGAGGCCGCGGTGCCGCTTGAAACGCGCAACGCGAGCTCCTATATTCTGGCGTTCGACAACACCAACGGCGTTTTGACGGGCGTCGCCGTGGAAAACATTTCAACATCGGCGGCCGTGATCCCCGTGATCCTACGCGACGACACCGGAGCCCAGGTGGGGACCGGGTCGGTCTCGCTTCCGCCCTCCGGACACACCTCCTTTGTTTTAGCGACACAGTTCCCGGTGACGGCGAACCTTCGCGGCACCGTGGAGCTCGACACGCCCTCCGGGGGGCAGATGGGCGTCCTCGGCATCCGCTACACGCCGCTCGGAACCATAACCACGATTCCGGCACTCGCGAACGTCGGCACCAACGGCGGTTCCATGGCGCACATCGCGTCGGCGAGCGGCTGGGAAACCACGTTCGTGCTGGTGAATACAGGAACGAGCGCCGCGCAGGCCGTGCTCAGTTTTTACGACGATAACGGAAACCCGCTGGTGCTTCCGCTCTCGGTGGCCGAAACCGGAGAAACCGAGTCGGTCTCCCTGCTTACGGAAACGGTGGCCCCCGGCGCCCTGCTGTCCATCCAGAGCACGGGACAGCCAACCGATCCGCTGCAGGAAGGATCGGCGCAACTCACCACAACGGGCAACGTCAGCGGCTTCGTGATCCTCCGCTACAATCCCAACGGACAGGAAGCGGTGGTGCCCTTGGAGAGTAGGGGTGCGAACGGGTATCTGCTGGCGTTCGACAACACCAACGGCACGGCGACGGGCGTTGCGCTCAACATCGTTACTTCTCAGGCGGTTTCCTCGCAGCCGGCAAATGTGCCGGTCGTGGTGCGCGACGATAGCGGAGCCGCGGTCGCGACGGGTTCGATTCAGCTCGCGGCCAATGGTCACTATTCGGGCATGCTGTCCACCCTGTTTCCGGCGACCGCGGGGATCCGCGGAACGGTCGAGTTCGATGCGCCCTCGGGCGGCGCGATCAGCGTGGTGGGCATCCGGTCTCCTCCGGCGCTTACTTTTACGACGCTGCCCTCGCTAACCAAATAAGGCGAGGGGGTGGTCATTATGAGAGACCACCCCAGCGGAAGAATGAACGACCCCGGGGGGTGGGACAGTTCCCAACGCGTTTTGTGACTCTGTTCGGGATATTTGGAAGAAACTTGGGATAAACGTCCTCTGATGGGGACGGAACTTGCCGGTTTACGGGCGGAACGGGCGTGGGCTCTGAATTGCTTCCTACGGTACTTCGCCCATGGTCTCAGTTCTAAATCGGTATACGTCGCTCCAGTCGCTTTTGATGATGGTGACGGACTGCGTACTCATCGTCCTGTGCTTACTCACCGCGGCCCGGCTCCGTTTCTGGAGTGACGCCGACGGGTTTATCGCCTACGTGGCATCCTCGAGTTTTGTTTTTCAGGCTGTGGCGCTCTTGATCGTAGTAGAAATGTGCTTCTATTACAATGATTTATATGATCCAGCGCGAAGTGTTTCTAGAACCAATGAGCTGATCCGACTGGCGCAGGCGATCGGAGCGAGCTGCATTCTTCTCGGCGGTGTTTATCTGGTGTTTCCGGCCCCCGGCGGACGCGGCGTGCTGTCGATCGTACTGGTTCTGATTACTTCGAGTATTGGCCTGACGCGCGTCGGCCTGGAGCGCGTGTGGCAGCTGACGATCCCGAAGCGCAAGGTGTTGATCGTGGGAAATGGAACGCTCGCCTCGACGGTAGCGAATGAGATGGCGCTGCGTGCCGATCTCGGGCTTGAGCTCGTGGGCATGATTGCGCAGGAAAACGTGATCGGCCGGGAGCAGGGTCCCCAGCAGCATGTTCAGCGCCCTACGATCGGAACGATCGAGTCTCTTGCCAAGATCGTTGTCGATAAGAATGTTACGCGAATCATTGTCGCGCTCGACGATTCTCGCGGCGCTTTGCCGGCCCGCGAACTGGTCCGGCTCAGAGTGAAAGGGATTACGGTAGAGGACGCGCATTCGGCATTGGCCGCGCTTACCGGCAGAGTGTGGCTCGGTGCGGTGCGGCCCAGTTGGTTTGTTTTCTCGGGCGGATTCCGCCGCTCTTCCTGGACGGTTGTCATTAAGCGGGCGGTCGATATTGCATCCGCCATCGTCGGTTTGATCCTGTTTGCGCCCGTCATGGCGGCTGTGGCCATCGCCATCCGGCTCGATTCGAAGGGCCCGGTGCTGTATCACCAAACCCGTGTGGGCCTGGGCGAGTCGCTGTTCGAGGTTTTGAAATTCCGTTCCATGCGAACGGATGCGGAACAGTTCACGGGCGCGCAGTGGGCGATCGAGGCGGATCCGCGCGTCACACGCGTGGGCCGGGTCCTGCGGAAATACCGCCTGGATGAACTGCCTCAGTTTCTGAACGTGCTGCGGGGCGAAATGAGTCTGATCGGCCCGCGGCCAGAGCGCCCCGTATTCGTGCAGCAGCTTCGCGAACAGATCCCGTTCTACGACGAGCGCCACTCCGTGCGTCCCGGCGTCACCGGATGGGCGCAGGTGGAATATCGTTACGGAGCGAGCGCCGAGGATGCGTATCGCAAGCTCGAATACGATCTTTTCTACCTCAAGAATTTCTCGATCTTTTTCGACCTGGTCATTATCTTCCGTACCGTGCGCATCGTGCTCTTCGGCGGTGGACGCTGACGATGCGGCTGGGGAAACCCGCCGTCAACCCTCAAATTTTCCTGCGCCTCTGGATGATCTGTGTGGTTGTGGTGATCATCGGATCGCTGGCACCCGCGAACACCAAGCTGATGCAGTTCGTTGACGGTTTCAACGTCAACGACAAGATCCAGCACGCTTGTTCTTACCTGGTTCTCGCGTTTTTGCCGGTCCTCGCCCGCCGCCGGATCATGCAAGGCTACGCTCTCGGCGCATCCATGGCGGTGCTCGGAGTTGTGCTGGAATTCGCCCAAGCCCTGAGCCCCGGACGGACCCCGGATGTTTTCGACGCGATCGCCGATTTCTGCGGCGTGGCTGTGGGTCTCCTCCTCGGGCGCATCTCCCGTAACTACTTTGATTTAAGCGACGCTCGGTAAAAGCCCCTACATCCCCAGTACTTTGGTTCGATCAGTTTTGAGACCGGGGAACTATAGGAAGCTCTTTCTCCAACGCATATCCTAGGATTTCGGAAGAAGTCCCAATGACCACGAATACTCACCCAATTTTTTCATCGTCCGAGAATCAGATTCGGGTCATTCCCCAAAAATCTCCCGAAAAACGGGATTGGCGGTGCGACATCGACCGGCTCATCGCACAAATTGCCCCTTCGGACATGCCGGTGCTGATCCAGGGCGAAACCGGCGCGGGTAAGGAGGTCGTTGCCCGCCGGATTCACGAGAATTCCCGGCGCAACTCCATGCCGTTCATCAAAATCAACTGCGCGGCCTTGCCCTCGGAGTTGATCGAAAGCGAGCTGTTCGGGTACGAAAAGGCGCCTTTACCGGCGCGATGAAGACCACGCCCGGCAAGTTCGCGTTGGCCGATAAGGGCACCGTTTTTCTGGACGAAATCGGGGACATGGATTTCAAGCTCCAGGGCAAACTTTTACAGGTACTGCAGGATCGCGAGTATCTTCCGCTCGGGGCCCGAGAAGTGCAGAAAGTCGACGTCCGCATCATCGCCGCCACGCACAGGGACATCAAGGCGGATATCGCCCTTGGCCGTTTCCGCGAGGATCTGTATTACCGGCTCGACGTCATCAACGTATACGTTCCGGCGCTGCGCTACCGCAAGGATGAGATCCTGCCGATCGCGCGAGTTTTGCTGGAAAAACATCGCATCACCGAAGAAGCGCCGGAGATCCCCGAGTATCTGGCCCAGGCTCTTCTCGATTACGAGTGGCCCGGCAACGTCCGCGAGCTCGAAAACGTGGTGAAGCGGCTGATCGTATTTCGCGACCCGGATGCGATCCTGGAATATCTCTACGGACGCTCCCAACAGAACGGCGAAGTTCGCCGGCAAGCCGCGGAGTTAGCTCCCGCGCAAAGCAGCGTTGCGGCGTCGCTCGCTGTGGGGCCGGGGCAATTCAGCGCGTCACCTCAATTTACCCCTCCGGTCCAATTCAGTCCGGCGGCCCAATTTGGTTCGTCACTGCATTCCGCAGCGCAGCACGTCGCGCAACACATCACGCAACCCACATCGCAATACGCACCGCAACCGGCGCCCCTCGAGACGCGGTCGAACGTGTTCGAGCTGCCTTCCGAGCTGCGGACTTCCTCCGTGCCCGTGGGCGCCGATGCATTGGCCGCCTTCCGGCGGAGCCGCGATTCGGAGGAGATCGATTTCATCGTTCGAGTCCTCGACTCAACCCGTTGGAATCGCCGCAAGGCAGCCGTTCTTCTCCAGATGGAGTACAAAACGCTCCTGTACCGGATGAAGAAACTGGGCATCGATCAGCGGGCGACCGGAACGTAGAGCCGAAGGCGGCACGAGAAGTCCTTCCTCAGTTTTAGCGTCCGAGCATCGGCTTTCTACAGCGGCCTTCTCCGTTCTCCGGAATCCCCTTCCGCGGATTTTTCCCCGCTTCGAAAACCTCGACGGCAGCACTGCTGGTCTTGAGCGCGCTGCTTGCCTTCAAAGACCCTCACATATCCAATTATTCGTTTAGATTCAATGAGAAACGCGGACTGGAAAAGTCCCAACGGCCGTTCCCTGACGGAAGCTTCCCATCCGTTTCCAAATCCTCGGCGCGAGCTGCGAATCCGTTGACAAGTTCCTAAAGCTTGGGAATGTTCCCTGTGGATTGGCAACTCAAACACCCTAGTTTCCTCATAAAACATTGATGGATATAAGGAAAGTGTTAGTGGTACTTCGAGTGCTGATAGGGTAGTGCGCATGCTTCAAAAGGCCATAGATTACGTTTTCCTGACGGCCGTTTCGACCGGTTTGCAGTTCGCCGTGGCGGTTTTCAAGTTCACGCGGAAGCCCAAAGCCGGCGCGGTTACCCGGCCCCGACCCGAAAACGTTCCGCAATCCGCATACCTGAGCTGAGACCCCGTGCTGAACGTATTCAGTGTCGATCTTGAAGATTACTTCCATCCGACGGAAGTCGCCAAGGACATCACGACCTGGGGCGATTATAAATCACGGATCGATATCGGGACCAATTTTCTTCTGGATCTGCTCGCCGAACATAACACCCATGCCACGTTTTTTGTCCTTGGCTGGGTAGCGGAGCAGTATCCCTCTCTCATCCGCCGTATCGCGGATCTGGGGCATGAAATCGGGTGCCACAGCTACGCTCATCGGCTGGTGTATAACCTGACTCCGGGAGAGTTCCGGAACGATACGATTCGCGCGATGCAGGCGATCGAACAGGCCTGCGGGATCAGCCCCAAGGTTTATCGCGCGCCCTCTTACTCGGTGGACGCGAAGAGCTTTTGGGCCCTGGAAGTTCTGGCTGGACTTGGATTTACCCACGATTCCAGCATTTATCCGATTGTCCACGACCGCTACGGAATTCCTGGTTTCCCGAGGTTCGCCCACACGATTCAGACCTTAGCGGGCCCGATCGTGGAAGTTCCGATCGCGACCGTGCAACTTTCCTCGGGTCACGTCGCACCGGTCGGCGGCGGCGGATATCTGAGAATGTTTCCGTATCGCTACACCGCGGCCGGCGTGCGCAAGATCAATAACACGGAACAACAATCCGCCTGCATCTACACGCACCCCTGGGAGCTGGATCCGGCGCAGCCCCGTATGACCAGCGGTCTGCTTTCGCGAGTTCGCACCTACACCGGGTTGAGAACCATGCAGAAGAAGCTGGGACGCCTGCTACAGGATTTCGAGTTTTCAACGATGGGTGCGGTGCATCCGGCCGCGGCCGCACGCATCCCGGCGCAAGCCGAAGGACGCGATTACGCGCTCTCCGCGCTCGCCCACGTATAGTTCCCTCCCGCATTTTCGCTCGAACTCTGCCAGCTTTCCTTCGCGTGTACAACGCTCCCTCGCGGTCGCGGCTCGGTAGATCCTTTGCAACACGCGAGCACGTTTCTGAGCCAAGCGGATTCGGGCTTTTTTCAGCACCCAGCTAGACCCTTATGGGTTTAGGGCTTTGGTCTACCACGTGCTTCAACATGAGAAACTGAAGACCAATGCCTATTTTCATCAGGACCTTCCAGGGCGAAGATGCGTCCGCGTGGGACGCGTTTGTAAACCGCCATCCCCACGGGACTCCGTTTCATTTGACGGCGTGGAAGCGTTGCATTGAAAACACTTTTGGATTCCAATCGACCTGCCTGCTAGCCTTCGAAGGCGCCCAGCTGCGGGGGCTGCTCCCGCTGTTTCTCGTAAAGAATTTGGTCATCAAAAAGGCTCTGATTTCATCGCCGTTCGCGGTCTATGGCGGAATTCTGGCGGATTCGGACGAAGCCCGCACGGCGCTTTTGGATCATGCGAACGCGCTCGGGAGGGAGCTGGGAGTCGAGTACATCGAGCTCCGCAACGGATATGCGGAGCAGGCCGCGACGCCTCCCAATGTGGACCGGTATGCGACGTTCACCAAAGTGACAAGCGAGACCGAGGAAGGCCTGTTCGAGTCGCTCCCGAAGAAGACCCGCAACATGGTGCGCAAGGCGCTCAAGACGCCGTTCACCACGAGGATTGAAACCGAGAACATTGAGCATTTCAATGCCTTGCATTCCACGACGCTCCGCCGCCTGGGAACTCCCTGTTTCCCGAAGGAACATTTCCGGGAGATCCTCAAGAACTTCAAAGGGATGGTGGATATCCGCGAAGTGCTTTTGAAAGATCAGGTGATGGCTGTCAGCATGAACTTTTATTTTCGCGGGACCATGCACACGTACTACGCGGCAGCCGATCAGTCCTCCAGCGCCCTGGCGCCGAACACCTTTATGTACTTCGATCACCTGCGATGGGCCGGCCAGAACGGATACAAAACGTTTGAATTCGGGCGATCGAAGAAAGGCACCGGCCCGTTCGAATTCAAAACGCACTGGGGCACGGAGATGCGGGAGCTCCCGTATAATGTCGTGCTGGTGCGAAAACAGGAAATGCCGAACTACAGCCCGGCGAACAGTAAGTTCCATCTGGCGATCAACGTATGGCGGCGATTGCCGATGCCGGTGACCAGGATGCTGGGGCCTAGACTCATCAGCATGTTCCCGTAAAGTAGAGAAGAGAACAAAAGAGAAAAGAAGAAACTGGAAGAGGAATCCAGAAAAAGAAATTAGAAAAGACCGATGGCGATCCTGCTGCTCATCCTGCTTCTCGTGTTCGCGTACCCGTTCGTGTTCTACGCGCCCATCCTGAGCATTCTCGCGCGAAAGCTCGCGTTTCATGGGAAAGCCAGCGGGCCTGCACGGGAGGTTGAATCCGTGGCGCTAGTGATCTGTGCGCTCAACGAGCGGAACGTGATCGGCGCGAAGATCGAGAATTGTCTGGCGCTGGATTACCCGAAGGACAAGCTGGAGATTATCGTGGTCTCGGACGGTTCCACCGACGGGACCGCCGCGATTGTCGAGAAATACCGCTCCGCGGGAATCCGCCTGATCGATCAGCCGCAACGGCGCGGGAAGGTGAAGAACCTGATTGAAGTGATCCCCGCGCTGAAACAGGACATCGTGGTTTTGTCGGACGCGAACGTGATGTATGACTGGCAGGCGATCCGGCGTCTGGTGAAGCGGTTTGAAGACCCAACGGTCGGGTGCGTATCGGGAAAGGTGATCCTGACCGAAACGACCGATCCCTTGAACGCGGGGACCACCGATTACTATTCTGTCGAGTGGGCCCTCCAGGAAAACGCGTCCCGGTTGTATTCCATGGTGGGAGCCGACGGAGCGATGTACGCGATGCGGCGCGAGCTGTTCGAGCCGCCGCCGCCGGATACACTCATCGAAGATTTCGTGATCCCGATGGCGATTCTGCGCCAGGGAAGGCGCGTGGTGTTCGAGCCGAGCGCGCTTGGCTGGGAACGCGGATCCGCGAGCTTGCAGGAAGAGTTTCGCAGGAAGATCCGCATCGGCGCCGGCGCGGCACAAAGCCTGGCGCGGGGGAACGGCTGGCCGGGCGAGGCGCCCGCGCGCGCGTGGTTCGTATTTCTCTCGCACAAGCTTTTGCGCTGGATCTCGCCGCTGGTGGGAGCGCTCGCGCTGGGGATCGCGCTGCTGAGCCTGGATCAGATCATGTCGAGGATCGTGGTGGGAGGATTTGTGCTGCTGAGCCTGGCGGCTGGGTTGAGAATGTTGCTGAAACAATCTCACCGCGCCTTCGATGCCCCGTTCTACTTTCTGTTTGGACAGATCGCGGCCGGCATCGGGTTGATCAAAGGGCTCACCGGAACGCAGTCTGTATTGTGGGCCAAGGCCAACCGGTAAGCGCCCGCGATGGGAGCGTCGGCTGCGAGCGCGTGGTGTAGAATACGGGGAGCAACGCTAAACCGTTTCATGCAAGAAATGTCTTATCCTTCCAGTTATCGCGAGCGCTTGCTCGCCACCATCGCCTCGATCGACGAATCCAAAGTGGAGCAGGCCATCGCCTGGCTCGCCGAAGCAAGAGACGCCGGCCGCACGATTTTTGTAGCCGGAAACGGAGGCAGCGCCGCGACCGCCGCGCACTTTGTCTGCGACATGGTGAAGGGCGCGAGCTTCGGCAAAGCCACGCGCTTCCGGATCCACGCGCTGAGCCAGAATCTGCCGACTCTGACCGCTTATTCGAACGACGTCAGCTACGCCGATGCGCTGGTCGAAGAGCTGCGCAATTTCTTCGAGCCCGGCGATCTTTACATGGCGATCAGCGGATCGGGCAATTCGCCGAACGTGGTTCGCGCCATGGAGTACGCCAACGCTCACGGAGGGAAAACGCTGGCGCTCACCGGCCGCAACGGCGGGAATCTGGCGGCTCTCGCGCAGTTGACGATTCATGTGCCGGAGGAGCACATGGGCCGCATTGAAGACGCGCATCACATTGTCTGCCACATGATCTGCTACGCCTTCATGGATCAGCTGGCGCTCGCTCCCGCCTCGCTCGCCGCCAGGGTCAGGGATTAGGCACGCACGCGGTTCCACGCGGCCAACGGCACCGGTACGGCATGCGCATCATTTACCACCACCGGACGCGATCGACCGACGCGCAGCGCATTCATATTCTCGAAATCGCGAACGCGTTTTCCGAGCTGGGCCACCAAGTGGAAATCGTTTCTCTGGTGTCGACGGAAACCGAAAAAGACAATGCCGCGCGCGACGCAGGCGACGCCCGGTGGCAGACGCTGGTGCGCAAAATTCCTTACGCTTACGAACTGGTGCAGCTGGCCTACAATCTGGTCGGCATGCCGATGCTCGCGGCCCGGGTGCTCGCGCAGCACACCGACATGCTGTATGAGCGCTACTCGCTGTTTAATTTCACCGGCGTCCTGATCGCGCGTCTGTTCGGCAAGCCCATCGCGCTTGAAGTCAATTCGCCGTTTGCGCTCGAGCAGCAGCGCGACAAACAAATCCGGGCGTTCCGCTTCGCCCGCTGGACGGAGCGCGTGATCTGCAACCTGGCGACGAAGGTGATCATCGTCTCGACTCCTCTGCGCGACATCATGATCGAAATGGGCGTGAAACCGGAAAAACTGATGGTGACGCCCAACGGCGTGCGCACGGATCTGTTCAAATCCGGGGTAGCTTCCGAGGAGCTGAAAAAATCGCTTGGCCTCGCGGACCGGACGGTCATCGGATTCGTCGGCTGGTTCCGGAAATGGCATGGTCTCGAGATGCTGGTCGACGCGTTTCACCACGCGGGTCTGGCGGGGCAAAATGCGTCCCTGCTATTAATCGGGGACGGTTCCGCGATGGAAGATCTGCGCGCGGTTGTGGAACGCTACGGCCTGACGAAATCGGTCATCTTCACCGGCCCTCTTCCGCACGATAAAGTTCCGCGCTATCTGGACCTGATCGACATCGCGGTGCAGCCCGCGGCCAACGAATACTGCTGCCCCATGAAAATCTTCGAGTACATGGCGCTGGGGAAAGCGATTGTCGCCCCGCGGCAAGGCAATATACTCGATGTCCTGAGAGAGACGGAGGCAGTTTTCTTCGAGCCGAATAATACGGAGGATCTGGGGCGTGCGATGAAAAAGCTGGTGGACGACCCAACCCTTCGCGCTCTCGTCGGCCGCGCCTGTTCCGCGGCGATCCAGGAACGCAGTTATTCATGGACCACGAACGCGAGAAACGTCGTTGAAGCCCTGCGGCCCGGGGCGACGCAGCCCTGAAGGAGTTTTGCTCTCTGCTGAGACTTTGGACTAAAGTCGGACGCCCAATGCCAAGCTTTGGGAAACCTGCCTGCGAGTGCGTCCGTCCAGCAGGGCGCGCATTTATCAATTAGTCATAAACTTTCGGACTTTTTCCTATCGGCCTGTCCGACCGCGCCTCACACACACGTATTTTCAATTGGATCCGTGAGTTACAGGGATTTGGCGACTGGAACTCCAATTGCCTGAAACTGTCATAACTTATGACATGGAATCGACGGATGCAATGGTTCGCCCTTGCGACCTTGCTTGCGCTGACGGGCGCATGCAGTCGCGAGACCCCGGAAGCCAAGCGGGACCGGTTTCTCGAAAGTGGCAAAAAGCAGGTTGCCTTGCGTGACTACGCGGCTGCGGCGATTCAGTTTAAGAACGCCGCCCAAGCCAAGCCCAAGGATGCCGAGCCCTACTATCAGCTTGGTCTGACGAGCCTCAGCCAGGGCGATGTGAGAAGCGGCATGCTGTACTTGCGCAAGGCCCACGAACTGGATCCCCTCCATGTCGGCGCGCAGCTCAAGATCGCGGAGCTCGAGGCGCGGACAACCGATAAAGATCTACTCAACGACGCCGAGAGCCGGGTGAAGGGGATCCTGGCGCAATCGCCCGCAAACGCCGTGGCGCTCGATATGCTGGCCGTCACCGAATACGAGCTTGGGAAACAGGTGGACGCGGAGGCCTATCTTCGCGAGGCGATGCAAAGAGCGCCGGGCAATACTCGCAGTTACTTGATGTTGGCCGCACTCAACGTGCAGCGCAAAGATTTCGCAGGCGCGGAAAAAATCCTCAAGCAGGCGACCGAGGCCGCTCCGAAGTCGCCCGATCCGTGGTTCGACCTGGGGCGCTTCTATGTGATCACCCAGCGTTTGCCGGAAGCCGAAGCGCAATTTAGGCACGCGGCAGAGCTCGATCCGCACAACGCTCCCGCGCTTCTGGAGCTTGGACGAACGCAGAACGCCAACGGGAAAAAAGACGAGGCCGAGAAGACCTTTCGTAAGGTAGCCGAGTTTCCGGACGCGCAATACAAGTTCATGCACGCGATTTTTGCGTGGCAGCAGGGGAAATCGGACGAGGCGATCGCCGAGCTGACGGCCTTAGCGAAGAAAGATCCGAACGACCGGGAGGCGCGGACCCGTCTGGTCGCCGCCTATTTGACCTCGGGCAAGACGTCCGAGGCCGAGCGCATTTTGTCGGACGCGCTGAAGAAGAACCAGAAAGATACGGACGCACTGCTGCAGCGCAGCGAAATCTATCTCCGGGAAGGCCAGATCGCCAAGGCGCAGAACGACGTGACCGAAGTGCTTCGCGCCAAGCCGGACGATGCGCTGGCGCACTACCGGCTTTCGAAAATTTGGGAAGTGTCCGGGCAACCGCTGCAGCGCAGGCAGGAACTGAACGAGGCTCTGCGGCTGAGCCCCGGAATGCTTGCGGTGCGGACCGAGTTAGCCGACGTCCTGATCGAGGGAAAGAGTCCAACAACCGCGGTCGAACTGCTGGACGCGGCTCCCGCGGATCAAAAGAACACGGTGCCGATCGTGGTGGAGCGGAACTGGGCGCTGTGGGCTTTGGGCGATATGCCGGCCATGCGGAAGGGAATCGACGCCGGCTTAGCGCGGGAGCGGTCGGCGGATCTGTTGTTTCAGGATGGGTTGTGGAAGCTGAAAGAGGGGAAAACCGCCGAGGCGCGCGAACCCCTGGAAGAGGCTTTGAAATTGAATCCCCTGGATCCGCGTCCGATGTCCGCGATCGCGCACACCTACGATGTGCAGAAGCAGACTCCGATGGTTCTGAAGAAGGTCAAGGAGTATGCGGCGTCGGAGCCGAAGTCGGCCGCGGTGCAGGATTTTGCGGGCTGGATGATGTTCAGCCATGGCGACCGGGAGGGCGCTCGGGCGGCTTTCATGGCCGCGAAAAACGCTGATCCTAACTTTGCCAAGGCTGATATTTCTTTGATTCAGATGGATTTATCGGAACGAAAGATGGCCGACGCGGAGACCAAGTTGAGAGCGCTGCTGGCTGCGAACCGGGTGGATCCTACGATGGCGCGGACGTGGCTCGCGAATATTGAACTGGCGAAGGGCAATCGCGCCGGCGCGCTTGAGGAGTTCCGCAAGCTGGCCGAGGCGGAATCCGGCGATCCGAAGGTGCTGAACAACGTCGCCTACCTGATGGCCGAATATGGCAAGCAGCCCGGCGAGGCCTTGAAATACGCGGAAAAGGCGGTGGAGCTCGCGCCGGATGAGCCCAATTACTACGACACGTTGGGATGGGTCCTGTATCAGCAGGGGGTGTACGCTTCGGCTGTAAAGAATCTGGAAAGAGCGACTTCCAAGCCCAAGGGCAACGTGATCTGGCAGTATCATCTGGCGATGGCATATGCCAAGGCGGGGGAGAAGGTCCGGGGGCGGAAGACGTTGGAAGCGGCGCTCACGCTCAATCCGAATGTGCCGGAAGCAAAGGCCGCCCGGGAAGTGGTAGGCTTGGCGAAGTGAAGAGCGCGGCGTCCCTAACAATTATGACTGAGTCCTCAAGTTTCGGAACTTTAGCCGATTTTGCTACCGTCCTTGGCTCGTACTCGATTATAAACAAAGGTGTTTGTTTTGTGTTTGGAAGTGGCTGTCAGATTGCTATTAGTACTGCGCGCGGGCAAGATAGATAAAAATGGAGGACTTAATGCGAATGAAAAAGTTGTTGTTAGGTTTCGCAACGGCTACAATTTTCAGCAGCGCGGCTTTCGCCGCGACTGCCACGGTCGAGTTCAAGGACGGATCGGACACGATCACCCTTCTCGATAACGGAACTGCGGTTTGCAGCAACGGGAACTGCTCAGCATGGGGCGTGCTTGGCGACAACAACCCGACAGTTGGTACGATCAACTTAATCGCCACCGCCTTTGACGGATGGTCGATCACTTATTCCGGCAAGAGCGGCTCTCCGAGTTGCAGCCCCGGTGGGCAGTGTACTACCGACACCAATATCACCACGCAGTCGAGCGGTGCGGGTACTCTGGATACGTTCTTCGCCGATAGCGGTTTCACGGCCGAGCCCGGCTTCACCACCTCGCTCACCACGAGCTTGGATAGCGCAGGGACTTCGGTATCGTCGAAGTTCTACGCTTACACGGGCGCCCTGGATCTGGGCGCGCCGCCGAGCGGCCAGATTGGCGGAACGCTAAGCCTCAGTTCCGGAACTGGTTCCACCACTGGTGGTGGAGCGAATCCGGCAGGCAGCCCCTTCGACCTGCAGGATGCGGTTGTCCTGACGGCGACGGGTGCGAACCAGAACTTCACCGTTACCTCGACGATCGACGCGGTTCCCGAACCGAGCTCGATCATGTTGTTTGGAACGGTTCTTCTCGGTCTCGGTGTTGTTCTCCGTCGCCGGAAGAGCGTCAATAGCTAATCGCTAAACAACGTTCGTAGATTTACCAAGGGCTACCGCAAGGTAGCCCTTTTTTGTATTTTGTGGGCCCGCTTCAGACTATCCCCTTTACGTCCCGGCCTCGCTCCGGCTGTTTCCTACATCTTCCCGTCCGGAGCCCTCTTGGCAATTCCACCCTAGCCGACGGCGTTTCGACCGCAACGCCCGTCGGGATGCGTGGGGATTCCATGCGCACGAGTTGAGGTGCGCCAAAACCCGAAACGCTCAGTCTGCCCTAACGGTCTTGGAACAATCGTGGAGTATTGTTGTCTAATCAGGTTGTGATCGGACATTTTTGGCTGGATCCCACTGTTCGGCGGAGAGGCATACTCTCGGCCGCAGTTGTTACGCTACAAGTCGGCAGCATGTTGCAGAGCGCGATGGCCTGCTCATGTCTTCCGACGCCGCCACCGTGCGAGGCATACTGGCAGTCACCAATGGTTTTCATGGGAACGATTACAGACGCCCTCGCTAACCGTGACGGGAGGATCGCACGCGCTCGAATGCGGGTGGACAGGGTTTACAAGGGCGTATCCGAAAGCAGTCTCGTACTTTTTGATGATGGCATGTGCGATGGCCCAGACCTTGAAGTTGGCCAACAGTATCTTATGTACACACGCCGTACCGGCGATGGCGACGTGCCGTCGCGCGGCTGCACGCGCAGCAGGAACGTGAAATACGCAGCCGAGGACTTCGAATACCTGAACGGTCTCGCCCAAGCAGCTCCAACCGGTACGATCTTCGGCAAAGTCGGGGCTTGGCCAGAGGGCAGCGGCGACAATTCACCGATGTCGGGCGCGACAGTAATGCTCCAAGGCCAAGACCACGCACGGATGACGACGGCAGATGGCGGGGGGCGCTACTCGTTCAGCGGACTAAAACCAGCGGCATACAAAGTCAGCGCAAGTTACCCTGGCTTTCGCATGCCTTCCGGCGAGCGTGACGGCGTCGAGGCCAGCGTAGAGGCTCGCGGCTGTGCCGTGGCCAATGTGTCCATGCGCAAGAATTGGCCTGGTACGATCCGTGGCCGGTTGACGCGCCCTGATGGAGCGCCCGCCAAGGCAGGAATCGATCTACACCTTATTCGGGTGCGCGGCAGAGGCAGGAATAAATCGTACGAGCCGATTTTTTATGAAGAGGCGAAGACGAACGAGCAAGGCGAATATTCTTTCCTTGGAGTCGCACCGGGGCGATACAAAGTTGTGGTGCACGCGTGGAGCTTCCCGACTCCGGCGGTTCCTTATCCTGAAATCTACTGGCCTTCAGCGTCTACGGAGTCTGGCGGTTCTGAGATCAGAATCAGCGACGCCGTCGTCTCACGTAGATATAGCTTTCGGCTGCCGCCAGAAGTGAAGAGTATGGTCGTACGCGGTGTCGTCTTGCTGGCAGACGGTGGACCGGCCGAGGGCGCGAGAATTCAGATTTTGAAATTGCCAGGATATGGCATTGTCGGCATGGACGCCAGCTTCGATGGAGCCGGCCATTTTTCATTGACAGCTATGGAAGGACTTGAATACAGCTTAACCGCCATGGGAATTGGGGAGCGGCCGCTGACTTCCGCTGAACTGCGCTTCTCGCTCCGCAACGGCCCGCAGTTTATTACCCTGGTGCTGGATCGCCTCAACCAAAACTAGGTCCTGAGTCTGAGCACCGTCCGTGCGGCGGAGGATGATCGACAGTTGCGATTAGGATTGCGGGACTTTCCGCAGACAGGCATCCACAGTGGGCAACACTTTCGAGGCGAAGCGAATTTCCTCATCGACGGCGCCGGGACGATCGGGCATGGTGAGCCGCACGAGAGTGCCGCCGGTGCTGCGGCCCAGGATCGAGTCCCAAACCAGAAATCCCTTGCCGGTATATTCGCTAGCGATGACTCGCTGCTTCGATTGGTACCAGTAGAGCACCTGCAATTTCTCGCCGCCTTTTTCGACCAGGTACCGGTTGACGGTAACCGGCGGACGCCCTTCGACCGGCACGTCCACGAAGCCGTAGTCGACCGCTTCCCAGCCCGCGCCGGGCAGGCAGTTCTTCGGAGAGTGCATGCTCTCGCCGGCCTTCTGCTCGGCGTAATACGCGATCCACAGATCGAGGACCTGATTGCCGCTGCGATACGCGCGCGACAGGTGCTCGGTCTCGAGCAACTTGGTTTCTTCCTCGGCGGAGGGGCCGGAGAGAGGCGTTCCATGCCAGTCCGCGATCTGCACAGGGATCGATTCAAGATGTTGGGAGAGTTCGTCGGGACGCCGGCTCTCGCTGAATTTGGCCGCCGCCATCGTTCCGCCAAGCACCAGGATGGTAAGAATAAAGCGCAGGGACTGTCTCATTTCAATCCAATCGTTTGTGTGATCGCGAGTGCCGTTTGCGTCCCCGTTTACTCAATGGTCCGGTGAAGGAAGTTCGCGAGGAACCATAGGATGCTGAAGCTGACCAGGAAAACAAGCCAACCATAAAAGGAGTGGTAGAAACCCATCGCGAACTCCTGGCGGTAGGTGGCGAGCAGGGCGGTGCCAGTGACGCGCAGGATGTTCACGCCGATCGCCAGCGGTATCGCCAGCAGGAACAAGAGAGCTCGCGAATAGACGCGGGTGCAGTTGAGGAAGCCTACAAGTAAGGAGGCTACCGAGAGCGAGGCCAGGGAACGGAGGCCACTACAAGCCTCGGCAACCCCGAGGGTGATGCCAGGGAGCTGGAGTACATTTCCTTCGCGGTAGATGGTTCCGCCAAAGCCCTGAATAATGGCCGCCGAAGCCCACGACGCGAGCAATTGCAGCGGAATGCCGACCGTATTAAAGACGAGATTCGGAAGGGGAACCATGGTCACCAGCAGGACCAGGGGAAACGCCAGAGTTCGCAGGCGTGCGTAGCCCCAGAACGTCCAGATCAAACCGGTGAGGACGATGATGAAAGAGACCCGGCTCAGGAAGTACTCGGCGCCCAGCCTTCCGATCATGAAAACTACACATCCGAATGCGACAATAAGGATACCCCGGCCTTCGGGCGCAACGGGTTTTGAGAGCGTGTCGCCGCGACGCAGCCAGGCAATGTAAAGGGCGATCGGAGGAACCAGAACACCGTAGGAAGCACCCTCATCCGTCCACCAATCGTGCGCTAAATCAAGGAGGGTTGGCGTATAGAGAAATCCGAGGAGCAAAACCACGAAGGCAACGCCCGCCCATCGGCGGAGACGCTGCACGGTTTGCAAGTCGGTTTGAACGAGCCCAGGGTTAGCCGCTGTCGCCATGTTATAGGTTTAGGTTTGGAATACCGGCTTGCAAGTGAACCGCCATCGCTAGATGGACGGGGAACCGGCCCACAAACCTCATCAGTGAGTATATCGTTAGTTGGGCGCTTCAATGGCGTTAAACAAAAGGAAATCGTCAAAAAAGTGAAGCTTCGCTTGACTTTCGCGACAAGGTTCTGATGGGTAATATGACCACCATTGGCGGACGGCCGGAGGCACACGGCCCCGCCCCGCGGAATCTTTTTCGAAGGGTTGGAGAGCCCGCGGGAACTAATCCCAAAACTTGTCCAACTTTCCCCTTTTTAGGACCTAACCGCTTCGTTCGTAGCGAGTTAGGAGTGTGGCTCATGACTTGCATGGGAGAAGGTGCCAACAAAATGTTGACGGAGGAAAACTGCCGGATCGGTAGTCGTAACCATGCCCAGTAAAAGACCAGATTTCATTAAGCCGGAGTTCTCTCCACTGTCCATTGCCCGGATGCTTTGGAAGAAGCGTTGGACGGTGCTTGCCACGTGGGTTGTGCTGTTGGCTGCCTCGGCCCTGTTTGTGTACAAGCTCCCGGCTATCTACACCGCCGAGGCCACGGTTCTGGTGGATTCCCAAAAGATACCCGAGCGGTACGTGAACTCCTCGGTGAATACCGATGTCGGCGATCGTTTAGCCACGATTAATCAGCAGATTATGAGCACTTCGCGGCTGATGAAGATCATCGAAACCTTCGATCTCTACAAAGAAGAACGCAAGAAAGTGACGCAGGAAGAAGTTATCGAGCAGATGCGCAAAGATATCTCGATTAACCTCGTAAAGGGATGGGCCGGCGGCCGGCCCGGAGCGTTTAAGGTCGGGTACGAGGGGCCGGTGCCGACGGTTGTCGCGGGGGTTGCGAACCAGCTCGCGAACCTATACGTCGAGGAGAATCTGAAAACGCGCGAATCGCAAGCCGAGGGCACCGCGGACTTCCTCGACAGCCAGATGGAAGAATCGAAGAAGACGCTCGAGGAGCTGGATAAGCAGGTATCGGAGTTCAAGCACGCGCACTCGGGAAGTCTCCCGGAGCAGGAAAATTCGCTGCTCTCGACGGTCAGCGGGATCCAGGTGCGGCTGCAGGGGGTTCAGGATGCGACCAACCGGTTGCAGGAAAACAAGACCCTGATCGAAACCGCGATCGCCGCGGCGGAAACAACCGAGCGCTTGCTGGTGGAAAGCGCGCAGCCAAGGCGAGTGGGGCAGGCGCAAGCCATCGCGCCCAACGCAGGCGCTCCGCGGGCCAAGAAGCGGTCCGAGGTCGCGGAAGAAGCGCTCGCGCAGTTGCGTCTGCGCTATAGCGACCGGTATCCCGAGATTCAATCGTTGAAAACGGAAATCGCGCGGCTGAAGCAGCAGGAGCAGGCCGAGGACGCACAGCAGGCCGCGGCCGATCCGGCTCCGAGCGCGCCCGCGGCTGCGGCCGACGCGCAGAAAGACGCCAAGAAAGACGGCTCGAAGGATGCCTCGGCGGACGCCGCGAATGGGGCGCCGAAGGTGATGGTTGTGACGCGCGAGATTCTGCAGGAACGGGAGCGCCTGGCGACGCTCAAAACGCAGCTCGCCAATGTGCAGAATGAGTTGAAGTTCCAGAGCAGCGAGCAGGAACGCCTCTCGAAGCTGATGACCTCCTATCAATCGCGCATCGAAAGCCTGCCTTTGGTGGAGCAGCAGATGGCGTCTCTGACGCGCGATTACGAGAATTCGAAAGCTAACTATAAATCTCTTCTCGAAAAGAAGTTAGCTGCCGGAATGGCCACGGACATGGAGCGCCGGCAGCAGGCCGAACGCTTCACGATTATCGATCCGGCGCGGGTGCCGGAGAAGCCGACCAAGCCCAACCGTCCGTTGATGGCGGGAGTTGGAATCGCCTTCAGCGTGGGACTGGGATTGATTTTCGGTCTGGCCTTGGAATTCCGGAAAAATACATTATTGGGTGAATGGGAGCTTCCAGCCGATCTGGTGGTCCTGGGGAGGGTTCCGATGATCCGCATGCCCGTAAGGGAGGTACCCTGGTACCGTACGGGTAAGACCGTCGGCTCGGCGGCCGCCGCGGCACTCGCCATGGTGGGCGCCGCATTCTATAGCTGGGGGCGCAAGTAGATGTATCAAGCCTACTTCGGTCTGGATAAGACTCCGTTTTCGATGACGCCGGATCCCGGTTTTCTGTTCCTGACGGCAAAGCATCGGGAGGCGTTGGCCGGCCTGTTGTTCGCAGTCACGAGCCGCAAGGGATTCCTGGTTCTGACGGGCGATGCCGGCACGGGGAAAACAACCCTGCTGAGCCGGTTGATGCGCTCGATGCCCGACGACCGTGCGCACTTCAGCTACGTCCTGAATCCGACGCTTTCGCCGTCGGAGTTCCTCGAGATGGTGCTGCTCGATTTCGGGTTCGACAATATTCCGGAAAGCAAATCGCAGAGGCTGATGCGGCTGCACCAGTTCCTGCTGACGGGCCATCGCGAAGGCCGGACCATGGTGCTGATCATCGATGAAGCGCAGAAGCTGACGCCGGAGCTGCTCGAAGAGATTCGGCTGCTGACCAATTTCGAAACAGCCGAACAGAAGCTGTTGCAGATTATTCTCGCGGGACAAACGGAGCTGACGCAGCTACTCAACCGGGAAGATCTGCGCCAGCTGAAGCAGCGGATCGCGGTCCGCGTGGGAGTGGAGGCGCTGATTCCCAGCGAGGTGGTGCAATACATGTCGAGCCGCTGGGCGCATGCGGGAGCAACCTGCGCTCTGCCGTTCTCGAACGCGGCGATCCGGACCATTGCGGCCTATTCCCGCGGAATTCCCCGCGTGATCAATTCGATCTGCGACAACGCGCTGATGAATGCGTTCGCAAGCGAAGTCCGCCTGATCGACGAGAAGCACATTCTCGAGGTGGTGGTGGACCTCCAGCTGAGCGTGAACGGAACTGGAAAAAGCGCCGCTCCGAATAGTGTCGCCGCTACCGCGGCGGGAGGGGGCGTGAATGGCGCGGCGCATCGGCCCGGCGTGGTTCCGGCGTCCGGCGTTGCTCAAAATGGAACGCATGCAGCCGTTCCGAGTGGAACTTCTCCGAGCGTGCCTCCCGTGTTGCCTCCCAAGATTCCACCGGCCCCAGCGATGGAGATCGAGCACCCGGTTACGTCGTTCAAGACTTTGGAGCGCTATATGCCGGCTCCGCCGAGCCCTCCGCGATGGGCGTTGCGGCTCCGTTTCATAAAGGGATAAACCATGAGCAAGATTTTTGATGCACTGACAAAAGCCAATAGCTTGCGCGATTCGGGGATCACGGATTCGGGCCTCGAAGAAGCGATCCCACAACACCTCAGTGCCGCGGAGAGCACGGCGGTGCTGGTCGAGGAGAGCGCGCCTCCGGCGATCGACAACGAGCCCGAAGCGCGTTTTGTGGTCGAGCCCGAGGCTCCGGCTACGATGCGCGAGCCCGAACCGCTGGTCGCGAAGCACGAGCCCGAGATCGCGCCGGAGCCGGCGCCGGGCCGCGCCGAAGCCCGCCAACACATTGCTGCTACGGACTACGTCGAGGGCGCGTCGAGGGTCGGCACGCTTCAGGTATCCGCGGTTTCCCCGGTTTTCCCGTTTGAGGATCTCCATTCGCAGGCCGCCGAGCAATACCGGATCATTCGAACCAAGATCCTGCACCACGCGAGCGAACCGCGGATCATCGTGGTTTCAAGCCCGACGTCGGGCGACGGGAAGACCGTCACAGCGATCAATCTGGCGGCCGTGCTCGCTTTGAAACGAGACGCCCAGGTGCTGCTGGTGGACGCCGATCTGCGCCGGCGTGACGTGCACAAGGTGATGGGTTTGCCGGAGCAGCCCGGCATGGGCGATGTGTTGAGCGGCAAGTGTTCGCTCGATCAGGCCGTCCTGCAGCTCAAGGAATTTCCGAATCTGTGGGTGCTGCCGGCCGGCGCGGCGACGCGGAATCCGGCTGAGTTGCTCGAATCGTCGCGCTGGGGAGCGTTGATGGCAGCCTGCCGCGAGCGCTTCACGTACGTGATTGTGGACGCCACTCCGGTGGCGGCGGTCGCGGACTTCGAGCTGGTTGAGGTGGCCTGCGACGGAGTGATTCTGGTGGTTCGTCCGGACCATACGGGCCGCAAGGCGTGTGTGAAGGCTCTGGAGAGCGTAACAAAGGACAAACTGATCGGAACCGTGTTGAACTGCGTCGAGGACTGGTTCCTGTGGAAGCCGCAAGGTTCCGGCTACTATTACGGCGCGGAGCGGTAAAAAGAGTTCTGTTGGCGAGTGCCTGGCGCAAGCGAGGCAGGGAAGATCTTTTGGCAGCGCTTATAGGAAAACCTCCTGTAAGCGAAAGGGCGAAGCTATGTCCATATATTCACGCGAGGAAGCGGGTCAACAGGCGGCGTGGTACGCCGTGCACACCCGGTCCAACTTCGAACAACAGGCGGTGGCCGAGGTCGCGGGCAAAGGTTTTGAAGTTTATCTTCCTGCGTTCCAGCTGATCCGGCAATGGAAAGACCGCAAAAAGGTAATCCGCCGGCCGCTTTTCCCGGGCTACTTCTTTGCGCGCATGGCGGACACCAACGCACGGCGGATCGACGTGCTGAAGGCTTCGGGGGTGGTGCAGATCTTGGGGTCCGGAAAAAATATCGAAGCGGTCCCGGACGAGCAGGTGGAATCCATACGCCGGATGCTCAGCGCTGAGGTGCCGTGCTTCGCGCATCCTTTTCTGCAGGAAGGCAGCCGGGTGCGGATTCGGCGGGGAGCGCTGAAAGATCTGGAAGGACTGCTGGTGCGGATCAAGAACGGTTATCGTCTGGTGTTGTCGGTCGACATGTTGTGCCAGTCGGTGGCCACGGAAGTAGACATGAACGACATCGAGCCGCTGGGATTTTCGACGCTGGCACGCCCGCGAATCGCGTGAGTTGCGCTGTGGAGTTTGAAAACAGATGTATCCGAACCTAAAAATTCAAATGTGGAAAGTCGGGATCCGGCAGAATCGCCTGGCCCAGCTCGTGGGTGTTCACGAAACGCTGCTCAGCAAGATCGTGAACGGATTCCGGGTGCCGGATACCGAGTTGAGAACGCGCCTGGCAAGTGCCTTGCGATGCGAAGAGGAGTGGCTTTTCAGCGGCGAGGATCCGGGGACAAGCGCAGGAGGGAACCACCATCATGCGGTCAATGAGTAGGCTTCCACGTTCTCTCCGCCGCGACGCCCGGCCCCGGTCTTAAAGCGCATGAACCGTCCCTCCACTATTTTAGTAACCGGCGGCGCCGGCTACATCGGGTCTCACACGGCGAAGGAGCTCGCTCGCGCCGGTTATCGCGTCGTGGTTTACGACAATCTGACCCGGGGACACCGTTGGGCCGTGCGCTGGGGTCCGCTCGAAGTGGGAGATCTGTTCGACCAGGAGCGGCTTCACAAGGTGCTGGTGGAGCACCAGGTGCAGGCGGTGCTGCACTTCGCGGCGCACTGCCAGGTGGGTGAATCGATGGAGCGGCCGGAGATGTACTTCCACAATAACGTCGCGGGCACGCTGAGTTTACTCGATGCGATGCGGCATGCGGGCGTGCGGCGCCTGGTGTTCTCCTCCACCTGCTCCGTCTACGGCAATCCGAATATCGTTCCCATAGACGAAGGCCACCTGAAAGCGCCCACGAATCCCTACGGCGAGTCGAAGTGGATGGTGGAGAAAATGCTGGAGTGGGAAGGCGTCTGCCGCGGACTCAGCTGGACCGCTTTGCGCTATTTCAACGCGGCCGGAGGGGATGCCGAAGGCGAAATCGGAGAGGAACGCACTCCGCAAACCCGGCTCGTGCCCTCGCTGCTGGAAGCGGCTCTGGGAAGGCGGCCCGCTTGCGAGCTTTATGGCTCCGACTATCCGACGCCCGATGGAACCTGCATCCGGGACTATATTCACGTGACTGATCTCGCCGATGCGCATGTGCGTGCGCTGCAGTATCTGGAAAATGGCGGGTCCAATATGGCGATGAATCTCGGAACCGGGCAAGGCTACTCCGTCAATGAGATTGTGGCGGCTGCCGAGCGAACGATCGGCCGTCCGATTCCGGTGGAACGCAGACCGCGGAGAGCGGGCGATCCGCCACGCCTAGTTGCGGCGGCGGGGCTCGCCGAACAGACGCTCGGGTGGAAGCCGATGCATTCTTCGCTCGACAATATCCTCGGAACCGCGTGGCGATGGGCCTCGCGGGCGGGCTTCGCGCAGGCGGCGGGCGACGACAGGGGAACCACGAGCGGCCTGGATGCAATGCAGGACATCCATCATAAGACGCATCACGAGACGCATGGCAAATCGCGCGGCGAGACACGCGGCGAAAACCACGGCGAGACGCACGGCGCGGCATCGACTTTTTTAAATGAGGACGCAAATCCGACCCATTCTTGCGGGTCGCTAATCCTGAGGACGCTGAACAACCAATGATCACTTCAAAGCTTTCGATCCTGATTCCGCTCTACAACGAAGAAGAATTTATCCAGGTGATTCTCCGCAAAGTAATGGAGGCTCCGCTTCCAAGGGGCATGTCGCGGGAAATCATCGTCGTGGATGACGGGTCCCGCGACCAGTCCGCGAAGCTTGTGCAGGAGTTCGTGGACCTTTTCCCCGAGACGATCCGGCTGATCCGGCATGAGCGCAACCAGGGCAAAGGGGCGGCGATTCGAACCGCGATCGCTCATGCGCAAGGGGAGTTCAGCATCATCCAGGACGCGGATCTCGAGTACAATCCGCGCGAGTACCGGCGCATCCTGCGCCCGCTGCTGGCGGGAGAAGCGGATGCGGTTTTCGGTTCACGATTTATGGGCGGCCGCGAGCATCGCGTTCTGTACTATTGGCATTCGGTGGCGAACGGGCTTCTGACCACCTTCTGCAACATGCTGGCTGATGTGAATCTGACCGATATGGAAACGTGCTACAAAGCTTTCCAAACGAAGCTCGTGCAAAGTATTCCGATTCGCAGCAACCGCTTCGGCATCGAGCCGGAGCTGACCATCAAACTGGCTCGGCGCAAAGCGCGCATTTTCGAAGTGCCGATCAGCTATCACGGGCGGACGTACGAAGAAGGAAAGAAGATCGGATTAAAAGACGCCTTCGACGCCGTGTACGTGATGGTGAAAACGGCGCTTTCGAACGATATCCTGATCAAGACGCCGGCCGGACCCGCGACGGCCGCCTCGCCCGACGCCGCAAGCAGCGCGCCGCAGCAGCGGGAGACCGAGGGCGCAAAGCGCGTACGGAATTGAGTCCAAATCTCCCTGGCTGCACGGAATCCGATTTTGAAAAAGACGGCGCTCGGGCGGCGTTTATGCCGTGCCAGGCCGATGAGACCAAGTGCGCATCACCGAGCTGGTAAATAGTCTCACCATCGGCGGCGCCGAGCGCATGGTTGCGGATCTGGCGCTGGGGCTGCAGCAGCAGGGCCATACGGTGAGCGTCGTGTGTCTGCGGGATGGCGGACCTTTGTCCGCGTGTCTCGAGGACGCGAACATCGAAGTCGTGACTCTCGACAAGCGCGAGGGGGTGGACCTTCGAGCTCTTGGCAAGTTCAGCCGGTATCTTGTGGAGAGGCGCGTGGACGTTGTCCATACGCACAATCCGCTCACGCATCATTACGGCGTGGCAGGTGGCCGGCGTGCAGGCGTGCCGGTGGTGGTGAATACCTTTCATGGTCCGGCCAACTTGACGGGTTTCGGATTGAAGCAACTGATCTTCGAGACGAGCTGCCTCTTCTCGGACCGCGTGGTCGCGTGCTGCGGATCGGTCGATCAGCATCTGAGAAATATCACGTCGGTCGCGAAACGGAAGCTGAGCGTGATCCCGAACGGGATCGCGGTGGACCGCTTTGTGGAGATCCCGCCGCGCGCGCCCTCGGGCGAAATTGTTTTCGGCATGGTCGGCCGGCTGGTTCCGGTGAAGGATCATAAGACTCTGCTCGAGGCCTTCGCCGAAGTCGCGCGGCAGGCGCCGGCGAGCCGGTTAGAACTTCTGGGAGACGGCCCGCTGTACGCGACGCTCCAGGAGTTAGCCTGCGCGCTCGGGATCGAAAGCCGGGTGGTGTTTCATCGGGCGAGTCTCGACGTCCCTAAGTTTCTGAGTCAGGTGGACGCTTTTGTGCTGAGTTCGGTCAGCGAAGGCCTGCCGCTCAGCGTGCTGGAAGCGATGGCCGCTGGATTGCCGGTGGTGGGGACCGCGGTTGGCGCGATCCCGGAACTGGTTGAGGCGTCGGGATGCGGGTGGACTTGCGCTCCGGGGCAGCCGGCGGCGCTCGCGGGCGCTCTGATGCAGGCGCTCGGTTCCGCCGAAAGAATCGAGAAGGGCCAGCGCGGGCGTGAATACGTGGTTCGGCACAACTCCATCATGGCCATGACGGTGGCCTATGAACGGCTGTTCGAGGAACTCCTGGAGGACCGGGGGGAGCGGCGGGAGCGGGTGCATTCGCCCGCGGCGTTCCGGCAGAGAGATTAAACGTGAGTAAGAAAGAACTCCTTGCGTCCGCGGTGGTCCGGCTGGGGCTGCTGAGGCATGTGTCCGTGCTGCAGGGCAAGGGGCTGGTGGTGCTGGCCTACCATCGGATCCGGGCGAGTGAATCCACACACGAGACGGTGTTCGACGAGGGCGTTTTCGGACCCACGCAGGAAAGTTTCGATCAGCAGGTAAGGTGGCTGAAACAAAATTTCGAGGTGCTCTCGGAAGCGGAGATACTGGAGGCGGTTGGATCGCGGAAGCCCTACAAACATCGCTGCGCTGCGATCACGTTCGACGATGGCTATCGCGACAATTACACGCTCGCGTTGCCGGTGCTGCGGCGTCATTCGGTTCCGGGAATTTTTTTTATATGTCCCGGGTTGATCGATGCGCGGCGGCTCGGGTGGTGGGATCTGATCGCGTATCTGGTCAAGAGTTCGAAACGGCCCCATGGATCGGTGGCCGGGGAGACCATGACATTCGGGGCGGAAGCGCACGCAACCATCGACAAGCTGCATAGCCGCATGAAGCTGCGGAGCCACGCCGAAACCGCGAATTTGATCCCCGAGCTTGCGGCGGCCTGCGAGGTTGCGCTTCCGGAGGCCGGGCTGCAATCGGATCAGCTCATGAGCTGGGAGCAGATTCGGGAGGCCGCGGGAGCAGGGATCGCTATCGGTTCGCACACCCACACGCATAGCGTGCTCACGACTTTGGATGAGACGGCGCAACGGGCGCAGCTCACCGAATCGAAAACGGTTCTGGAAGAGCGCCTGGGTTCGCGGGTTCGGACGATAGCCTATCCAGCCGGGTGCTACGGGTTGTTCAGCGCCGAGACCATGCGCATCGCGCGTGAATGCGGCTACGAGGGAGCGTTTTCGTTTCGCACGGGCGGGAACGACCGCTGGAACGCGAGTCCCTACAATATCCGGAGAATCGCGGCGAGCGATCATTTCGACCCGAGCTTCACATGTTCGGTGAGCATGCCGAAGGTGTTCACCTGGTCCGTGAACACTCCGCCGCCCGAGATCGCGGCAGCCGAGGCGCTATGACCCAGTCTCTTGTTGGGATCAGCCCCGAAATGCCCCCAAAGTCCCTGCCGTCGGAGTGTGTGACCGGCCGGGTGCTGGTGCTGGGCGAAGATACGCGCAGTTTTCTGGCTGTGATTCGATCGCTCGGACGCGCGGGCCTGGACGTTCATGTGGCCTGGTGCCCATTGACGTCGGCGGCGTTGGCCTCGAAATATGTAGGATCGGTCCACCACCTGCCGGAGTATCGTTCCGATGACGATAGCTGGTTGAAGGCTTTCAACACGCTGCTCGAGGAACAACGTTTCGAACTGATTCTGCCCTGCACGGACGGCACGATTCTGCCCTTGCAACTGCACCGCCGGGAGATCGAAGACGGCGGGCGGATTCAACTTCTGCCGGACGACGTTTACCGGATCTGTTCGAGCAAAGCGGAGACGTACCGGCTGGCGGAGGAGCTGGGGATTTCGCTGCCGCGCCAGACGATGGCTTCTTCGATGAACGATCTCCGGCGCGCGGCGCAGGAGTTCGGCTTCACGCTGATTCTGAAACCGCAGACGTCCTCGTCGGCCGCGAACCCTCTGGCCCGGCGGGCGGTGCGGCTGGTTCATTCCGCCGAGGACCTGGAAAGCTGCGGCGAGAGCATGCTCGCGGACGGCGAGCTGATTGTTCAGCAATGCGCCAAGGGAATCGGAGTAGGCGTGGAAGTATTGTGTAAGGACGGGGTCATACTGACCGCGTTCCAGCACCAGCGGGTGCATGAGCCGCGGCGGGGAGGGGGAAGCTCCTACCGCAAGAGCGTGCCGCTGAACCCCGAGATGTTCGACGCGACCGAGAAACTGATGCGGGCCCTGCGCTACACCGGCGTGGCGATGGTCGAATTCAAGCAAAATCAGGAGACCGGCGCATGGGTGCTGATTGAAATTAACGCCCGCTTCTGGGGATCGTTACCGCTTTCGATCGCGGCAGGGCTGGACTTCCCGCGCTACTTGTACGAAATGACATGCCGCGGCAAGACCGAGTTTCCGCGAATTTACCGTCAAAATGTATTTTCACGCCATTGGAGCTCGGATCTCGAATGGCTAATTTCCAACTTTCGCGATCATGATCCCGGCACTCCGAAGGTCCCCGCGCTCGCAGTCGCTTCGGAAATCTCGAACCTTTTATGCCTGAGGGAGCGCAGCGATACGCTCGCTTTGGACGATCCCCGTCCGGCGTTCGCGGACGTCGGCGGATTCGTGAGGGGCAAAGTTCAGGCCATCGCGAAGCGGTCAGGACTGTGGCGCAAGGGAGAACGGCGGAGGGCTCTCCAGGCCATTCGAAAGAGCCATCATTTTCTGTTTGTGTGTTACGGGAACATCTGCCGCAGTCCCTTCGCGGCAGCCGCCCTGCTGAAGCTCAACCGGCCCGGGGTGACCGCCGCTTGCTCCGGCTACTATCCGCGAGCGAAGCGCGTCTCGCCCAGCGCCGCGGCCGAGGCCGCCCGCCGATTCGGAGTCGACCTTGAGTCGCATCGCTCCAAAGTATTGACGCCGGAAGATGTCGAATCTGCCGATCTGATCTTCGTATTCGATCGCAGGACGATGGATGCGCTCGAAGGCCGTTTTGCTAATCTCAAAGGGAAGACGCATTTTTTAGGAGCGCTCGAGCCCGCGGCATCTTTGGAGATCGAAGATCCGTACGGAGGATCGGTCGAGCATTTCGTCGAATGCTACGCGAGAATCAACCGGATTCTGGAAAGCGTTTTTGGAAGCGAGCGGCTCATCGGACAAAAGGCCGGTGCCGCGGGCCTCGGTCACGCATGAAAATCCGCGCATGAAAATCCCACGCATGAACATCCGACGGACGAATACCCAATGATCAAAGCCGTTTTGTACATCGCGCTGGCGGTACTGGGGATGGCCGGAAGCCTCTTCAGTCCGCTCATCGGGGCCATCACGTGTATCGAATCCTACATGATGAATCCCAAGGCCTTCGCGGGCAACGACTGGGGGTTCCGCTATCAGCTATGGACCACGATCGCGTTCCTGATAGGCTTGCTCATTCACCAGCGGGGGCGGCTCGCCCGGGTGGGCCGAGAAAACGCCGTCATGGTGTGGGCCTGGATTTTCGCGGGCGTATGCGCGTTGAGCGCCACGTGGGCGCTGGTGCGGCCCGATGTGACCCTGGATTTCACCTGGGAGATGGTGAAAACGCTGATCGCCTCGAGCGCTCTGGTGTGGGCGATTCGCAGCGAATTCGATATTTCGGCGTTAATGACCGCGTTTGCGTTCGGTACGTTACACGCCGGTGTTTTGCACACCGTGGGGGCACGCCTCGGCTATATCGCTCCCGACCTTGACCGGGAAAACGGGGTTCTGCCGGAAGATCAGCCTACCATCATGGTGATGTTTCTTCCGCTGCTGATCATCCTGGCGATGAAAGGCTCGCGGTTGCAAAAGATCATCGCGTGGTGTGCGATTCCGTTCGCGCTGAACAGCATTGTGAAGAGCTATCAGCGGGCCGCCTTCGTGGGCGTGATTGTGGTGGTGCTGCTGCTCCTTTTATTGCTCAAGGGACGCACGAGAGTGCGCCTGGCGGCTGTGCTGGTGGTCGCGGGCACCTTGTTTGTCGTGCGCTTGGCGCCGCCGAACTATTGGGATTGGGTCAAGTCCATCGAGCACCCGACGGAGGAGGCATCGGCAAACAGCCGGTTTGTGGTCGCAGACGCGAGCGTGCGTATGTATCAGGATTATCCCTTCGGCGTCGGGTACAAGAACTATCAATTCGTGAGTCCGCGGTACCTGGATGAAATTTACCTTACGAACGGGAAGCGCTCCGCTCATAATTCGTTCTTCGCGATCGCTTGCGATCTGGGGCCGCTTGGTTTTATCCCGTGGGTTTTCGCGGTAGGTACGGCGCTCGTACTCTTCCGCCGGGTGAGGCGCAGTTCTTATACCGGCGATCCGCGATTACCCATGTATGCGCTGGCCCTCGAAGTAGGACTGGTCGGCTGGTTCGCGGTCGGTTTCTTCCATGACGTTCATGACGCGGACCCAGCCTATTGGTTTCTTGCCTCGAGCGTGATCCTGTATCGACTCTGCTTCCGGGCGGGCCAAACGGAAACCGAAGAAAACGCCGCAGCGGGAAGCGAACTCGTTCGCACGGCCTGACCGGAATTTGCGACGGTCGTCTTGTCCATGTCATTCTCACAATCGGGTTCAACGGCGTTCGGCCGCCTGCTGAACGCCACATTTTTGCTGGTGGTTCTGCTCGCTTACGCACTGAGCTGGAGACAGGCGCCGTATTCGACCCTTGATACACCCAGCTACGTGGAAGTAGCGCATGACGTGCGGGATTTGAATTTGTCGCAGGCACATCAGCGGACTCCCGGTTTTCCGCTGCTTCTGGTTTTGACCGATAACGATCGACAGCCGACCCGGCTCTTTTTCTACTTGTCACTGGCGCTTCACTTCTCGGCCGTGGCGATTCTGGCCTGGGTGCTCGAGATCGCCGGCGTGGGCGTGTGGGGCGTGCGGCTCTTCCTGGTGGCTGCGAGCCTGCCGCCGTTTGTCGAATGGACGGCTTATCTCGCGACCGAGACGCTGAGCGAATTTCTGGTGGTCGCAACGGTAAGCTCGCTGGTAGCGTGGATCCGGTCGCGACGGTCTTACTGGATCGTCCTGGCATGCTTGTGCGGCACGGCCGCGGCCTTCACTCGTCCGACCTTTCAAGCGATCGTGGTCGTTCTCGTTGCGGGCGTGTGGGGATGTCACATGTTTGGAATTCTACCGATGTCGCGCCGCCAGCTGATGCTGGGAATCGCCGCGGCGCTGGTGTCGGTGGGATTGCAAGCGTCTTACGCGGCCGTCAACTATAAAAAGTTTGGTTATTTCGGGACCAACACGTTCACACCATACGCGCTCAGCGCCAAGGTCGTGGGCGTGGTGGAGTATCTGCCCGCGGAGTATGCGGCGGTCCGCGAGATTCTGGTTCGCCGCCGGGATGAATTGCTGATCGATCCGCGGTATGACCATACCGGCCAAAACTATATTTATAGGGCCCTTCCCGAGTTGGTCCAAAGGCATGGCGGAAATCAACTGGCCGCGCTGCAGGAAATGCAGCGGTTGAGTGTTTATTTAATTATTCACAAACCGATGTCCTACCTGGGCGAATGCCTGAAGGCCATCGCGGGATATTGGATGCCGACAGACGGGCCCCTTTCGACCCCTACCCCGGCGCTCCGCTTGATGTGGGCCGCGGTTCAGCTTGGCGTGGTGGGTGTATTTTTTCTGCAAGCGCTGGCTCTCACTGGAACCGCTCTGTTTTATTTTCCCGGTCTGCTGGACCGCCGGGTTCGCGAAATCTCCGAAACGCGCACGGATCACACGGCTGTCGGCGTGTATATTCTGTGTCAGCTTGTGATCTGGTACACGATGGTCATTTCCTGCGCCTTCGGAATCGGACTTGCACGGTACCGGTCCCCTACGGAGCTCCTGATTCTCGGAGCGACCATGATCGGCTTTCGAATCTGGTCGAACGCTTCGCGGGAGAGCGGCGTGAGACGCGAGCAGCACTCAATAGAATCAGAGGTTGGAGTGCGCGCATAGGAGCGTACCTAATAGGAATCCCCGAGGGAGCTAGGGCGTTCCTGGTCGGGAATTGGGGCTAGATCTTTGCGGCTTCCAGCAGTGGGTGCCGTTACCATGAATCATATGCGTTATCATGCAAGAATTTCGCTCTTGTCCGTATTACTCTTTATAGGGTGGCGACTGTCAGCGCAGGCGCAACTCAACCAGCTGGAAAATTTTACGCCGACTGGGACGGGAAGTAATTTCCGGCAAAATTCTTATGGTGCCGATGCTTGGGCGGCTTTTGTGGGGGAAGATCCTGATCAGACGTATGCGTGGGATAACTCTCCGACCGGATGCCAAAACATCGCATGCTTTAAGAATGTGGGCTCCAATACCGATCGAACGATTTATGTGATCGATACGCTCACGCCCGGCAACCCGACCACTATTCACATAACCACTCCCGCACCTTCGCTTCGGGGAGCATCGGGTCAGACTTTCGGCTCCGAAATGTCGTTTGTGAACGTGATCGGTACGGGCTGCGCGGCCGTTGCGGCGGCAACCGTCATTGATATCAGCGCAGTGGTCAACTCACAAACGTTTCAGGTAGCACTCGATTCGACCGGCTGTAATTTCGTTTCGGGCGGTTTCCAGGCTACGTGTGCCCATGGGTGCGGGCAGTATTGGAATTTTTACCCATATCCATACGTCGATCCATATAATGGTTTGAACTTGGGGTTTACCAAGGATTACATTCTTTCCGGTACTTGGAGTGCCACCGACAATCGCCTCTATTACCGCTACATGTGCAACAAGAATGTGCCACAGGGCGGCTATGCAACTATGGCTGATAATGTTCAGCTTGGAAATTATGAAACATCCGGGTCGGGATCTTACGGTACGCAAGGAAATCATTATTACGACAGCATGGACTTAAATGTCTATGCGAACCGCTGGAGCTGGGTAATGATGAACAACCAGAAAGACCATGAGGTGAGTATGCCGGGGGCGATGCGTCCGACGATCGATGAAGGATTGTGGAACGGCGACGGACACCTGTGGCTGAGTGGCTTGACTCGGTGGTATTTCAATTCAGGAGGCGATCCGATCAATGGGATGGACAAATGGTCACACTCCACCTGTTGGGTTGCGGACGTTCGCGTGGGAGAGATCGACCAGGAGCCGGATGAGTGGGTCTCCAACCTTGGCGTGACCTATTCGGGTCCCATTCCCGGCTACGCGCAGGGTCGGTATGAGCTTTACTGGCAAGGGCCACCCGAGACTAATCTTACCTACACGGTTAAATACTCGACGGCTGGCTCGATGCACACCAGTGGTTTCAATACGGGCACTGCTTTGGGAAGTGGAACCTCGACTAGTACGGGGAACGATGACCAGGATGTTTACTTGACCAGCGCGAACATGAGCGAGGCCCCTCATATTTGGATCGGGATTCGTCCAACGATGCCGCTCGTGAATGCCGTTACAATCTCAGGCAAGACGGTAATTCAAACGGGAGGAAATCCCAGTCCGTACGGAATTCTGGCAGGATCGGATCTGAGAAATGGTGATCAGATTACCGTGTCGAATGTTGGCGGCTGCGTGGCAGCAAACGGAACCTGGAATGTCACCTTGACGCCCCATAAGGTTTTCAGCATAAGTGGCGGGTCCTTGTCTCAAGTCGCGGTTTCAAACAACGTCGCCACGGCAACAACTACCTCACCGCACGGACTGGTTGTCGGACAGATGGTTCAGGTCTATCGTGTTGACGGGGGAGAGGCACCCTCGGCGGTTACGCCAGTACTCTCAACGCCCACTTCGAACACCTTCACGTACTCCTGGGCTCAAGTCAACGGAACATACACCGCGAGTTTCCCCGATTCCTATGGGAACCTACTTTCGATACACGCTGGAGAGTTGGTGTCCCTGAACGGCTCAAATGGCTGCAACTCACCCTATACCAGTGGGGGAACGATGGTAGCCACCAGCAACACTACGAACTTCACGGAGATCGAAATCGATCAGGTGAGCGGCGGTGGTACCACGGGGCTGAGCTTTAGCCGCTGCGACCTCAACGAGGACGGTGCGGTGAATGCGCTCGATGTTCAGCTTGATATCTCAGCCGCCGTGGGGCTTGCTCCGACGCTCGCGCAGTCGGGAGATCTCAACGGCGATGGTGTGGTGAACGTACTAGATGTTGAGATTTTGGTCAACGCGGTGCTCGGAGGCACCTGCAGTGCGGGTTCTTAGCGGGCTGTTGGGAACGCGGTATCCTGTCAGCTTGCCAGCCGCCGCTCGGCGGTGCGTTGGCGACTGCTCCGCGGTCCTAATAGAATCATCCGAAGGCCGACCCGCCGAAGGCGCGTAGCACCAGCGGAGGGCGTTCGAAGAGCATCTAACCCGCGTTCGAGAGCCTGTCTACAATGGGCCGAAAAGGCTCATCGACAAAACCTGATTGCCGACAGATAGCCGCATGACGACAACTCCCAGTCCATCGCCCGTGCGACACTTCCGCGACCTCCTCACCTGGTCCAGTAAGTTGCGCTACCTTTCGTGGAAGATCTTGCGCAGCAAGCGTGAGTTGACTGTCACGCTCAGGGATGCGACCCGCCTCATCGTTCGACCTTCTCCCAGTCACGATTATGGCGTTGCCTACGAAGTGTTCGTCATGGATTCCTATACGCTCTCGGCGCTCGAGACTCCCATCCGCTGCATCGTGGATGTGGGCGCGAATGTCGGATATTCCTGCCTGTTTTGGAGCCGTAAATTTCCCAGCGCCCAAATCATTGCGTTTGAGCCGCATCCGGTGCACGTCGAAATGATCAAGCGAAACCTGGAGTTGAACCAAATTTCGAAGCGGGTCAAGGTCCATGCGGCCGCCGTAGGCTCGCGCCCGGGGATGGCTTATCTCACCGACGGCGGGTCCAGTTCGACGCTGCGCGCGGGGACCGGTCCGGGGACGATCCAGGTCCCGGTGGTCGACTTCTTCGAAACCATCGGCGAGCAACGAATCGATCTCTTGAAAATCGATATCGAAGGCGGGGAATACGGATTGATCGAAGACCCGCGGTTCCGAGACCTGCGCGTCGGGGCCCTCGTGCTCGAATGGCATGTCACGCCAGATCATCCCGACGGCCTGCAATGGTGTACAGAGCGTCTCGGCGATCTGGGATTTGCGATCACATCGACCATTGTCGGCAAGAATAGCGGTGTCTTGTGGGGAATACGCGCGGTGCCGCACTTTGATCATGCGGAGGCGAGAACGACGTGAAGACGGCAACCATGACGCACAACAAGTACGTAGTGGAGAAACAGAAGGGCCGGGCGGGCACCGGAGATTGGGGAGAATTCGAGATTCCGATGGCCCTTATCGAGAAGGCCGCCTCGGAATGGAAAGAGCAGTTGACCGGAATAGAAAAGCCGTGGCTGTGCTGGTGCGTCAACGACCGTTGGTGCCGGCTTCAGCAGAGGCTCATTCTCGAGGTCGGCTGGACTCCCATCGTGGGAGTCGATCCGCGCGTGCAACAGGCCTCCGTCATCCCGGGCGCGATCCTGATGGACTTCAACCGGCATTTCCAGCTCCCCGTGATGTGGCCTCATTTTCCGTTGGAATTTGCCTTTCTGTGGACGCCGCGGGTCGCCTTCTGGCATTCCGATCTGCTGTTGCGAATGCCGAAAATGAGGGAGCTGGCGAAACTGTTCGAAGAGATGAAAGACGGCGAAGTCGCGGCAGTTCCGGAACTGGGCGGTCTGCGGCATCTTCTGGACTTCAACCGGCACAGGTATTGGGAGCTGGTCAGTTGCACCACGCGGGGTGCGAGCAGGGATCAGTTCGAGCGCGGAGCGGGTTGGTGGCGAAACATAGCCTCGCATCCTTCCTGCACCGATCCTGCCGAGCGCGCGCGAAGAGCCAAGCTGAACTACGATAGCGGCGTGGGCATCATGTATTGGAAACGTAAGTACGGCGGACGAGTCATTGATATCAGCCAGGGTGAGGTTGAGGAAGGCCACTGTACGGCCATCAACCATAAAAATTACAAATTCCTGACCGATACGAAGGTCTTCCGGCCGATCGGCGACGAGTTGGACGCGAATTTCGACCTGAAGGAAGTGACGGAACGTTTGGGGCTCGCGGAGTTTCTAGCATGAGAATCCGGCGCTCGGGAGGTGCTTTTTGCGCTTCACCTCAAGCACTGGGTAAAAACGGCCGAAAGATTGCTTAGGCCGCCGCAAAATCGCGATGACTTCTAAACATCTTCTGATGTTCGCGTATTATTTTCCGCCTGAGAATACCTCGGGAGCTACCCGGCCGGGGCAATTTGTAAAATATCTGCCTGACTGCGGGTATCGGACCTCGGTCGTGAGCAGTTCGCACGTCACCAGTCTTCCGTCCGAGGGTGTCTGGCGGGTACCCGATCCGCGGGAGCCGAACGCCGGGGTCGCCTTGGCAGCGAAGGCGGCCCAACTCGTACAGCGGTGCGCGGCTCCTTATAACGATCGCCTGCCATGGGTACCTGCGGCCGTTTCGGCGGGCGCCAGAATTTTGCAATCGGAAGATCCGCCGCCGATTATCCTTTCGACTTCACCGCCGGTCGCCCCGCATCTGGCTGCCCTGTGGATTCACCAGCGATATCGGGTGAAGTGGATCGCCGATTTTCAGGATCCTCTGTGGGGGAATCCAGGGCGCACGCGGCGTCTCGCGCAGCACTATGACAGCCGGATCGAGCGCATGATTTTCGCGCGTGCCGATGCGGTTGTCGCAAATACGGAGCCCGTCGCCGACCTGTGGCGCGCGCGATATCCGCGCTGGTCTTCGAAAATCGTTACGATTATGAACGGGTTCGATCCGGACGATGTGTTTCCTTCGCGCCCGATTGCGCCGCGGCCTTATACGGTGGTCGCGCATGTGGGAGCCCTGTACGGAGGGCGCCGGCCGGGGCCGTTTCTCTCCGCCGCTGAACGCGTGATAGCGCGCGGGGACGTGGATCCGGCCAAGTTGCGGATCCGTCTGATCGGGCCGATGGAGGATGCCTGCTGCGACCCGGGACGACCGCCGTTCTCGACGCTCGCGGAGCGCGGCTGCCTGTACCGGTCGCCGGGCGTGGTCCCAGGTGAAGAAGCACGGCTCGAGATGATTGATGCGGATTTTCTTCTGCTGCTCGACATGAACGATCTGGGCGCGAGCTTGCAGGTGCCGGCCAAAATCTACGACTATCTTCGCGCCGGACGGCCGATTCTGGCGTTTACGCCGCGCCATTCCCCCACCCAACAGGTATTGGAGCAGAGCGGCGTCACGCACGTGTGCGTGGACATCCAACAGGATCCGCCCGAACGCGTAGACGAGGCCCTCCTGCGGATGCTCGCCCTGCCGACCGAAAGCCGTCCTGTGAGCGATTGGTTTCATAAGACCTTCGACGCCCGGAATCAGACGCGGAAACTCGCCGATCTCATGGACCGCCTGGTGGGGAACCAGCCGGCGCGAAGGGTGGCCTGAACCGGATGACTCTCTCGTCGCTCGCGGAATCCATTAAAGTGCCCTGGGTGCGCGCATTATTGAGCCGCCCGCACGCCGGGACTTCCTTGCGCGACCGCTTTGCGAGCGGCGCACTTTGGTCGGTGGTGGCGGCCGGAATCGCGCAGACCCTGGCGCTTCCCCTCTCGATCATTCTTGCGCGCATGCTGGGCCGGGGAGGGTTTGGCGAGCTGGGAGTGATTCAGGGAACGGTTTCCATGCTGGGAACTGTGGCGGGTCTGGGGCTATCGAGCACCGCCGTAAAGTATGTGGCCGAATTCCGGGCGACCGATCCGCCGCGGGCCGCGAGGATCATCGGCTTGTCCATTGCCGGGTCCGCGATTTCGTCGGTGGTGATCGCCGCTCTCTTATTCCTGCTCAGCCCGGTGCTCGCGCCGACCGTTCTGAATGCCCCGAATCTCGTGAACCCGCTGCGGCTCAGCGCGCTGCTGCTTGCTCTGAACGCCTTGAACGCCTCTCAAATCGGGATCATGTGCGGACTCGAAGGCTTTCGCGCCATGAGCCGCACGAACTTCTGGCGCGGTGTTCTTGCGGTTCCGGTGGTCGCGGCGGGCACCTATTTCTGGGCGCTTCCGGGGGCGGTGTGCGGATACATTGTGGCCGCGGGCCTGGGAGTGATCGTGAATCATTGGGCGATCGTGCAGGAATGCCGCATCGCCGGAATCGGAATCACGTACACGGGTTGGAAAGAGGAGACCACGATTTTCTGGAAGTTTTCGCTTCCATCTCTATTAGGAGCGCTCGCCGCGATGCCGGCCGGCTGGGTAGCCAGCGCTTTTCTCGCTCATCAACCTTCCGGATACCTGGAGTTGGGGCTTTTTAACGCCGCCAATCAGTGGCGCACCGCTCTCCTCTTCCTGCCGAATACGCTGGGACAGGTGGTGACGCCGATGCTCTCTTCGCTTGTGGCCGTGTCCAACAGACGCGGATCCCGAAGCGTCTTGCTCGCGGCTACCGGGACCAGCGTCGCGGTGGTCGTGCCGGCCGCCCTGGTCCTCAGCCTTCTGAGCAACTGGGTCATGCGGCTTTACGGCAAGGATTTCGCCAATCACGGAATGACGTTAGTCCTGGTGTGCATCACCTCGGTTCTTTTGGCGATTCAGATGCCCGTTGGAAATCTAATCGCGGCATCCGGGCGAATGTGGTTTGGAATGGCAATGAATTCCGTGTGGACGGTTGTGCTCATCGCTTCGGCCTGGATCTACCTGCATCAAGGATGGGGAGCCAATGGACTTGCCGGCAGCTATCTGACGGCCTACCTGATCCACACCATCTGGACGCTGTGGTTCGCGATTCGATACTCGAATTCCCAACCGGTCTCGCCGGCCGTGCAAGAGCCCGCAACGGCGGGCATGGTATGAGGGAACGGGGAGGGAGCGTCGAGCGGCCGGTCGCGGGATCGAACTCAAGAAGGCGGCAGACACAACCAATTTTTGAAGGCGTCCACGGGAATGATTTCGGGCCGCGGCTCGGGGCCGTAGTCGGTGATAATTTGAAATGTGTAACCGTTGCTCGCGAGAATTCGCGTCACGTCTTCACACGGATCGCCGGGGTTTGCTTCGAGCACGATGCGCGGCCGGAACTCACTGAGCACGCGGCTTGCGCCCTTCAGCACCGCGCTTTCAAATCCTTCGACATCAATCTTAATAAAGTCAGGCTGCAGATGCAGCTCCTCGACGATGGAATCGAGGGTTCTGCACTGAACCTGAATGATCTTGCCACGCTGGCCCTGATATCCCTCGACCGCGAGACTCCCCATGGTGGGCTGCTCGGCTTCGTGAAACGAGACCGTTGCGTTCGAATCGCCGAGAGCCATGTTGAGGACGGTTACTCTGGCCCCGAAGTGGTTCTGCGCGACGTTGTTGGCGAGCGCGGCGAAAATTTTGGGGACTGGTTCGATGGCCACTGCGCGCACGCCTGGGTTGAGGGTGCACCCCACAATGGTGTAAATGCCGCAGTTCGCGCCCACGTCCAGGAAGCACCGCGACCGGCGGATATTATCCAGAATCACCGGCGCCGTTTCCCGCTCCCATTCGCGCAGGCCCGACCAGAATACTCGCCGGCCGACCGCGTCGAATTCGGCGGGGAACCAGCCGCACTTCCATCCGGGTCCATAAATCGTAAAGGGTTCGAGGGCCCATCGCCACGGCAGAACTTTCTGTACCTTGGACGAGAGCAGTCCACGCTGGCAGGCCCAGGTGACCGGCGTGCGCAAAGGGCGCAGCAGTGATATGCCTAACGATTTGAAAGTAGCGCCCATGGCTCCGGCAGGTTCGACCTTGTCTCATACTGTAGCAACGGACGGCGTTCCCGGTAAACACGGCTCCGCGAAAAATCCCGGCGAAGAGCTCTCGATTCCGAGCGAAGAACTCTCCATTCTGAGTATGGCGACGGTATTTCCCAACCCTCGCGAGCCGGGGCTTGGCGTATTCGTCCGCGAGCGGCTTCAGGGCCTGGCGAAGCTCGCCAAGGTGCGAGTGCTCGCACCTGTGCCGATGCTCGACTACCAGCGCGGCGTGCAAGGATCGAAGCTTCCGGAGATCCCGGCGATGCGCCAGGACGGCCCGCTGACGGTCTACCATCCGCGCTGGTTTTACCCGCCCGGCGGCACCCCGGTGAATGTGCTGTGCCTGGCCGGGCGCTTATTCGGGCTCGCGCGGCAAATCCGCCGGGAGTACCGATATCAGGTTGTGGACGCCCACTTCGGATATCCGGATGGGGCCGCCGCTGCGATTGTCGCGCAACTGATCGGCGCTCCGTGCATGATCACGTTTCGCGGCAACGAGATCAAGTTCGGGCAGCAGACTCTACGGCGGTGGTGCCTGGCATGGGCAGTGAAACGCGCCGGGAGAGTGGTTTGCGTTTCGGAAGAGCTGCGCCGTTTCGCGATTCAACTCGGCGCGCGCGCGGATCGGGTGAAAACGATTCCCAACGGGATCGACCCCAACATCTTCCACCCGCGCGACCGGGACGCGATGCGTCGCCTGCACGAGATGCCCGCGAATAAGAAGATCGTGCTTTCCGCGGGCGAGCTGGTTGAACGGAAGGGCCACCACCTCATCGTGACCGCTCTCCGCAGTCTGGTGGATGCGGGTATAGACGCCGAAGTATGGATCGCGGGCGCGATCGGACGCGACGGACCGGCATATGACGGAGTTTTGCGGGATCTCATCGCGAGATTGAATTTGGCCGACAGGGTTCGGCTCCTCGGGCGTGTCGCGCCGCCGCAGCTTGCGGAATTAATGTGCGGGTGCGATATTTTCTGCCTCGCAAGCAATCTTGAAGGCTGTCCGAATGTGGTTAACGAAGCGCTGGGATGCGGAGCGCCCGTCGTTTCCACCGAGGTGGGTGCCATTCCCGAGATGATTCCTTCGGAGCAGTATGGTTTGAAGACGCCCATTGGAGATCAGGCGGGGCTGAACGAGGCGCTCCTGAAGGCCGCGCAGAAGGACTGGGACCGGGAAAGGATTGCGGTCTTCGGGCAAACGCGTTCCTGGGATACGGTAGCCCTTGAAGTGCTGGAGCAGCTTCGGGAAGTACGGGCCGAAGCGTTGGCCCACTAAACTAACTGTCATGGAAAAAATTCTCGTCACCGGCGCCGCGGGCTTCATCGGAATGCATGTCTGCCAGAAGCTTTTGGACGAAGGAAATATCGTCGCTGGTCTCGATAACCTGAACGATTATTACGATGTTTCCTTAAAGCTAGCGCGCGTGGCCCTGCTGGAGCGGCATCCGGGATTCACGTTCCACAAGCTGGACTTGGCGGATCGGGACGCGGTCGCGCGACTCTTTGCAGAGCTGAAGCCGGACTCGGTCGTAAACCTGGCGGCGCAGGCCGGTGTACGGTATTCGCTCAAGAATCCGCACGTATACGCCGACAGTAATCTTATGGGCTTTCTGAACGTGCTCGAAGGTTGCCGCCACGCCGGTGTGCGGCATCTTGTGTACGCCTCTTCGAGCTCCGTATATGGAGCGTCGCGGGATGTGCCTTTTTCGATTGACGCCAATGTGGACCACCCCATCAGCCTGTACGCCGCTACGAAAAAGGCGAATGAATTGATGGCGTACGCGTATAGCCATCTGTACGCGATCCCGACGACGGGCTTGCGTTTCTTCACCGTGTACGGACCGTGGGGACGTCCGGACATGGCCTACTTTTCCTTCACCAAGGCGATACTCGAAGGCCGCATGATCGACGTCTACAATTACGGCAAAATGAAACGCGATTTCACGTTTGTCGACGATATTACGGAGGGACTGGTGCGCGTGTTGCGCCGGGCTCCGGTTGCCGGAGAGGGTCACGCCGCGCCTTATCGGCTTTATAACATCGGGAACAACCAGCCGGTGGAGCTGCTCGATTTCATAAAGGTTCTGGAGAGTCTGCTGGGCCGCAAGGCCCGGGTGAATCTGCTGCCTCTTCAGCCCGGGGACATGGAAGTGACGTGCGCGAACGTTGACGACCTGATCCGCGATGTGGGATTCCGGCCCGCAACGCCCATCGAGACCGGGCTCGCGCGTTTTGTCGAATGGTACCGAGATTATTACAAGATTCCGCGGGACGGCCAAGAGGAACCCGCGGCCGATCTGGCGTCTAGCCCCCATGTGCGGAATTAGCGGACTCTTTCATTTCGATCCGGGCCACGCGGTGGACGCGGCCGTTGTTCGCCGCATGAGTGCGCAAATGCGTCACCGCGGCCCCGACGACAGCGGCGAATACGTCTCGGGATGCGTGGGACTGGCGTTCAACCGGCTCAGCATCATCGATCTCTCCGGCGGCCATCAGCCCATGGCGAACCTGGACGAATCGGCATGGATCGTCTTCAACGGAGAGATTTACAACTTTCAGGAGTTGCGGCAGGATCTGATCGCGCGCGGCCACCGTTTTCGCACGCGCTCCGATACCGAAGTCATCCTGAACGCCTGGGAGGAATTCGGCGAACAGTGCGTCGAAAAGCTGCGCGGCATGTTCGCGTTCATCATCTGGGACGCGCGGAAACAGGTTCTGTTCGGCGCACGCGACCGCCTCGGCATCAAACCTTTCTATTACCATGCCGATCGCGACACCTTCGCCTTCGCGTCGGAGCTCAAGGCGCTGCTCGAAGCGCCGCACATTCCACGCAATCTGAACCCGCGCGCTCTCGGCGAGTTCCTACGGCATCGCTACGTGATCGCGCCACGGACCATGCTGGAAGGAATTCACAAGCTTCCTCCCGCTCACACGATTACCGTGAATCGGGACGGCGTGTCGATCGCCCGATACTGGGAAATTCCCATCGACCCCGTCGAAGACGCCGACGAGAGAGAAAATTAGAAGAGCTGGACGCGCTGCTCAAAGATACGACGCGGCTGCATCTCATCTCGGATGTGCCGCTGGGAGCGTTTCTTTCCGGCGGTCTCGATTCGAGCGCGATCGTCGCCATGATGTCCAAAATGGGCGTCAGCGATATCAAGACGTTCTCGGTCGGCTACGACAGTCCGGAGAGCGAGCTCGGCTACGCCCAGATCGTGGCGCGTCATTTCAAAACCGATCACTACGAACTTCGCCTGACTCCGACCGCGTTTCGCGAATTTCTGCCGCGAATGGTTTGGAGCATGGACGAGCCGGTGGGGGACGAGGCTTCGATTCCCCTGCATTACCTTTCTGAATTTGCCCGGCGCAAAGTCACGGTTGCTTTATCCGGCGAGGGCTCGGATGAAATCTTTGGCGGGTATCCAATCTACCGGACGATGCTCGCATACGAGGGCTTAAATCGAATCCCCTTCGCTGGTCTGGCCGGGCGATGCCTCGCTCCTTTCGCGGGAGACGGGAAATTTAAAAAGTACGTCTCGATGTTGGGGCAGCCGATCGAAGCCCGCTACGGCGGCGTCAGCCGTGTATTTTCCCGGGAACAGATCGCGCGCATCTTTCCGGCTTCGGCGGACGATACGGAAGCGGGGAGCGCCATCGCCGAGGCGTACGCGGCGTGCCGCAACGCTCCGGTCCTGAATCGCATGGCCTTCGTGGATATCCGCACCTGGCTCGCCGACGATTTGCTGGTGAAGGCCGATCGCATGAGCATGGCGAACTCACTGGAGCTGCGCGTGCCGTTTCTCGATCACAAGGTCGTGGAATTCGCACTGCGGCTTCCTCCGCGGCTGAAAGTTCGCTGGAACACAGGAAAGTATTTATTGAAGCGTTACATGGAGCCGTCACTTCCGCGCGAGATTATTTATCGAAGCAAGAAGGGATTTCCGGTGCCGACCCGCTCCTGGTTCGCGAACGAGCTGGCCGGCTTTGCGAGGGAAACCTTATTAGCCTCCGACAGCGCAGCGGCCGAATACCTGAACCGCGCTGAGATTGCGAAACTGCTCGATTCCCATACTTCGAGCGATCGGAGCGGGCCTATCTATGCATTGCTGGTCTTCGATCAGTGGTACCGGCTGTTCGTCCACGCCGGAGCCACTCGCGAAACGGTGGCGCAGTTGCCCTGAAGAACGCGCTCGGAAGTTGTCGAGCTCCTGGGGCCGCCCTTGCGATTATGAGTTTTTAGGCGGCCGAACACATAAAAAAATGAACGCACCGGACAGTCTTGCTTGAAAAAAATCCTATTCATACTCGGCACGCGGCCGGAAGCCATTAAGCTCGCACCGGTGATCGCGGCATTTCGCGATCCGGAGCCTTCCTGTTCCAAGGACGACGCGCCCGCGCTCTCACTGATGACGCGCGTTGCCGTCACCGGCCAGCATCGGGGCCTGCTGGACCAGGCGCTCGGCGTGTTTTCCATCAAGCCGGATCACGACCTGAACGTGATGAGTCCGGGGCAGACGCTGTATGACTCGACATCCCGCATGATCGCCGCGCTCGGTCCGGTGCTCGCCGAAGAGCGTCCGGACATGGTGATGGTACAGGGCGACACGACCACGACTTTCTGCGGCGCCTTGGCGGCGTTCTATGCGGATATCGCCGTGGGCCACGTCGAGGCGGGACTTCGCACGGGAGATCTGCGGCAACCCTTTCCGGAGGAGATGAATCGCGTCCTCACTACGCGGCTCGCGACTCTGCATTTTGCCCCGACGGACGTTTCCGCGGCCCACCTGCGCCGCGAAGGTATTGCGTCGGATCGTATAACGGTAACGGGGAACACCGGCATCGACGCGGTGCTCTCCATACGCGATCGCCTGGTGAGCGGCCAATTGAAGACGGAAGGCCTGCCGGTTCTGGACTCCTCCAAAAAACTGGTGTTGGTCACGGCGCATCGCCGCGAGAGCTTCGGCCCGGGGTTCGAGGGGATCTGCGAAGCCCTGCGAAGGTTGGCGGCGCGCGGCGACGTGGAGATCGTCTATCCCGTGCATCCCAATCCCAACGTCCGCAGCGTAGTCCAGGCCAAACTCGGCGGCGTTCCCGGAATTCAACTCGTGGAACCGCTCGCCTATGTTCCGTTTGTCGATCTCATGCGCCGCGCGCACATCCTGCTGACGGATTCTGGAGGCATCCAGGAGGAGGGGCCGTCGGTCGGCAAACCGGTCCTGGTCATGCGCGACAAGACCGAACGTCCTGAGGCGGTCGACGCAGGAACGGCGCGGCTGGTGGGGACGGATCCGGATCGGATCGTAAAGGAGACGGCTATGCTGCTCGACGACCAGGCGGAATACGACCGGCGGGCGCGTATCCACAATCCGTACGGCGACGGCCGTGCGAGCATAAGAATTCGGCGGGCCGTGAGTTCCTTTTTTACACAGTGATCGGCGTGGAGCCGGGGCCAGCCGCTTTGCCTGATCTTCCCCGCAGTCAGAAGTGGGCGGGGACGGTTGTGAGGGGTGCGGGAAACGTACAGAAATCGAACGTAAACGACGATAGAGTTTACAGATAAGGTCAAACCCAACTTATGAATGTCGCGATTATTGGAACGGGCTATGTCGGTTTAACGACGGGAGCGTGTTTAGCGTTTCTGGGACACAAGGTGACGTGCGTAGATGCGGACGAGCGCAAGATTCAGGTGCTGAAGGCGGGCCACATTCCCTTCTACGAGCCGCACATGGAGGACCTGCTGGCGGACGCTCGCCAGAACCTGTGTTTCACGACGGATTACGCCAATGCCATCCCCAAGGCCGACGTGGTGTTTATCGCTGTGGGAACGCCTCCGGGCGAAAACGGTTCTCCGGATTTGCGGTACCTGGAGGCGGCGGCGCGCGGTATCGGCCAGCATGTGGGGGATCATTTCACGGTGGTCGTGAATAAATCCACTGTGCCGATCGGCAGCGGCAACTGGGTGGGTGCGCTGGTGCGCGACGCCTACGAGCAAGCCAAGGGACGTAAGGCCAACGGAGCTTTCGCGGTGGCCTCCAATCCTGAGTTCCTGCGCGAGGGATCCGCGATTCTCGACAGCCTGTATCCGGATCGAGTCGTTGTGGGCGCGGACGAACCGCGTACGGCGGAAGTGCTGTACACGCTGTATCGCCCGATTCTCGACCAGACGTTTCAGGCTCCAGCCTACGAGCCGCGTCCGGAGCGAATGGCGGCCGTGCCGCTGATTTCGACCGACCTCGCTTCGGCCGAGCTCATCAAATATGCGGCAAACGCGTTTCTGGCCTTGAAGATCAGTTATATCAACGAAATCGGACACGTGGCGGAAAAAGTCGGCGCCGATATCCGGCAGATCGCCCGCGGCATCGGGCTCGATGCGCGCATTGGTCCTCGTTTTTTGCAGGCCGGAATCGGTTGGGGTGGATCGTGCTTCGGTAAGGATACGGCGGCGCTCGTGGCGACCGCCTCCGAATACGGCGTGGAGGCTCACATTGTGAAGGCTGCGCGTGAGGTGAATCGCCTGCAGCGCGAACGCGTGGTCGACAAATTACTCGCCGAATTGAAAATCCTGAAGGGACGAACGATCGGCCTGCTGGGTCTCGCTTTTAAACCTCACACTGACGATTTACGCGAGGCACCGGCGCTCGATATCGCGCGCAAGCTGATCGAACGCGGCGCGCGCGTGCGCGCACACGATCCGGTCGCCATGGAGCGTTTCCGGCGCGAAAATCCGAATCTGGAGGTCACCTGCTGCTCCTCGGCCGCGGCGGTCGCCGAGGACGCCGACGCGCTCGTGCTCGTAACCGAATGGCCGGAATACGCGGATCTGCCCTGGGAAACGGTCGGCGAGAGCATGCGTTCCCGCATCATGCTCGACGGACGCCACCTGCTGGATCGGGATCGCTTGACGCGCGCTGGCTTCAAGTTCATCGGCCTTCCGGGTTAATTTTCGCCGAACGGCGATCCCGGTCCGCCGCCGCACGCGCCTACGCGCTCTCGGGAACGATCTCAGGCAGCGGCACGGGGCCGTCGCCGCGATAGATCCGTTGCATCATCTCGACCACGGGCTGATGCAGGAATCTGTTATCGGCCAGCACGTGAGGACCCCGCAGATCGAACGGGGCGCCGTGCATGTCCGTACACGCGCCTCCCGCTTCGCGTACCAGCAGAACGCCGGCGGCCATGTCCCAGGGATTCAGATTGAACTCCCAGAAGAAATCGAGCCTGCCGCAGGCGACATATGCAAGGTCGATTGCGGCCGCGCCGGCGCGCCGCACGCCGTGTGACTGCATCGCAAACTGATAGTAGAAGTGCACGTTGATGTTCTGATGGCGCTTGCGGGAGGGGAACCCGGTGGCGCACAGCGCATCTTCGATTCGCGCGGTCTTCGTGACCTGAATGCGCCGGCCATTGAGGAAGGCCCCGCATCCTTTTTCAGCCTGGAACATTTCGTCGCGCGTGGGATCGTAGACCACGCCGGCAATCAGCTCGCCCGCGCGCTCGAGTCCCAGCGTCACGTTGTACACGGGAAATCCGTGGGCAAAATTTGTGGTTCCGTCAAGCGGATCCACGTACCAGCGATAGTCGGAGGCGCCCTGGTGCGCGCCGCCTTCCTCCGCGACTACGGTATGCGTGGGAAAATGCTGGCCCAGGCGTTCGAGGATGAGATGCTCGCTTGCGCGATCCGCCTCGGTCACCAGGTCGTAGGCGCCCTTCAGCTCGAAGCCGATATTACGGTCCGCAAGCTTCAAAATGACCGCGCCCGCCTCGCGCGCGATGGCGGCAGCTTTCTCGACGAATTCGCTCACTCGCCGAGCTCGTAGAGATATTTGATTTCGTGCTTGTAGACGAAAACATTCGGCTCGGCCTCGCGGGTGAGCCGCAGGAAGCGCGCGTCGTAAAATTCGACGGTTCCTTCGAGCTCCGTGTCGTCCACAAGGTGGAGGCGCACGCGGGTGCGGTGATCGATCAGATCCTGCAGATAGCGGCCCTCCGCAAGAGTATGCGCCGGAGCCTTCGCGTTGCTGATTTTTCCTGCCACGTTTTCTTAGCGAGCATCCCCATAATATCCGGTGCGCGTCGAAACCCGCAAATCCTTGTTGTCCAATCCGACGTGAACCGTATGAAAGTTGCGGTCTCCGAGCGCTACGCCGCGCGGATAATATCCGATTAAATACTGCGTCCGCAAATCGCGCAGGATGTCCACGAAAGCGCGGTCGAGCTCGGCTCCTACGGCGGGATAAAACATACGGCCTCCGGTCGCGTCGACCATGGCTTCGAGCGCGTGTTCCCCTCCGGTGTTCCGTCCGGCGGGATTGGTGATGGGCACGACCACGATCGCGTACACCACCGCGTCGGCGCGCTGCGCGGACTCGACGGCATCGCGATAGCTCTTCATGCTGGTGGTATCGCCCCCGTCGGTAACCACCACCATTACGTGCCGTCCCTGGCGATTCCGCAGATCGGGAGCAGCCAGGTAAACCGCGTCATAGAGCGACGTGCCTCCTTCCGAGTGCAACGTCTTGAGATTATCTTCCACCCGGGCAATGCGCCGCGTGAAGGAGTTCACGAGCGTAACCTGCCAGTTGAATGTGTACAGCGCCGCCGCGTCCTGAGGGTTTCCTTCTTCGATAAACGCGCTGAGAAATTTATTCATGGAGGCGGTTTCGTACTTCAGATCTTTGCCGGTCGAGCCGCTTGTGTCGACCAGGAGGGATACGGAAAGCGGCTGCGCCGTCTCCCGCTCGAATACCGCGACCTCCTGCGGAACTCCATTGTCGGTTACGTGAAACAATCCGCGATCCAGCGATCCGATCAGCTCGCCCGCGGCGTTCTTCACCGTCACGAGCAAACGCACAAGGCGGACGTCGACCTTATAAATCGGCGGCTCCTGACCCACAAGAGCCGCGTTCAACAGAAGAAGAGAAGCAATCGCCGCCGCTTTCTGGAGAAGAGAGTGCCGCAGGACGCGGCACATTCCGGCTGCGCGTTTGATCGACGGAATATTTTTAACCGCGCGCGTCAGGAACGCGCCTTCAGGATGGACTCGTCCCATTCGCCGTCGACCCACACTTCGCCGTCGGCGAAGTACTCTTTCTTCCACACAGGCACTGTTCGCTTCAAGCGATTGATCCCTTCGAGCGCGGCATCGAACGCCGGCTTGCGATGAGGGGCCGTCACGATAATCGCGACACTCGTTTCGCTGATTTCCACCCGTCCCAACCGGTGAACCATGGCGATCCGGCTGATGCTGTGGGAGGAGGCGATTTCGCGGCCGATTTCGGCCATGATCTTCACCGCCATCGGCTCATAGCATTCGTAATCGAGGTAGCGAGTAGCGCGGCCCTTGGTGTTGTTGCGAGTCACGCCTTCGAAGTTCACAAAGGCGCCGTCTTCGCCGCGCAGCAGCTTGCGCGCCAGTGCGGTACCGTCAATGGGCTCGCGCGTTAGTGCGAAAAAGTGGCCGGCGGGATCCGCGATCTCGTGGGTAAACGGCCCGGAGCCTCCGCTTACGGGCGGCAGCAGAGCGACCTCGTCGCCTTCGGCGAGCATCGCGGAAGGCGGCGAAAACTGCTGATTTAAGGCCAACACAATACTCCCCGACATGGCGCGCAGCTTGGGATAGCGGACCGCGTAGTGTTCGAAAACCTGGTCCAGGCGGCCGCCGTCCGGTATGTCCAGCGCGTCTTCACGCTGACCGACCACGTCGCGAATCAGGCCGAAAAAAAGGACTCGAATGCGCACTCTAAAGGCAATTCGCACGACGGGATCGGGAGGCGGCATGGATTCGAATCGTGATAGGGATCATCGAAAACGCCAACTTCCCCGTGCGTTCTCTGGTCATAGTAACAGACTGATTCCGGGTGGGTTTGGTTTCCGGCTTTTCAGGAGGCGGAGCACCGATTTTGTACCCTAACAAGATGCAGGCTGTTGAAACTCGACTCCGCGTGCGTTACGCCGAAACCGACCAGATGGGTGTTGTGTACTACGCCAATTATTTCATCTGGATGGAGGTGGGACGCGTGGAGTACTGCCGGTCCTCTGGCCTCCGCTACCGCGATATCGAAGCCGGTGGATATTTCTTGGTCGTGGCCGAGGCGGATTGCCGTTATTCGACGCCCGCGCGCTACGACGACGAGGTGGTGATTTCGACCAGACTCAGCGACGCCAGTCCCCGGATGCCGCGCTTCGATTATCAAATTACTGACGCCGCCACCGGGCGCCGGATCGCCACCGGCTACACCAAGCATGTCTGGTGCGGAGCTAATTTCCGGCCGCAAAAGTTGCCGAAACCTTACTGGTCGGCATTTGGCATTAAACTTTAACAGGATGTTGAAAACGGGGACAGACTCGCGTTGTTGGCGTCCGTTCCGGAACTCTGTCCCGTCCCGTAAATTTTGATTTCGCGTTCGAGTTTGGGCGTGGACAGAGCGGTCTGTCCCCTTTTTCAACAAACTCTGAGCGAATTCGAAGCATAATAGAGCATGAGCGCACTGTCTATCCGCGACCTCGACCTTACGGGGAAGCGCGTCTTCATGAGGGTGGATTTCAATGTTCCGCTCGCACCCGGCGGAAAAGAGATTACCAGCGATAAGCGCATTAAGGCCTCGCTGCCCAGCATTCAATACGCGCTGGATCACGGCGCCGCCCTGATTCTCGCGAGCCATCTGGGACGTCCCAAGGGAAAGGCCAATCCGGAAATGAGCCTGGCGCCGTGTGCCGACCGGCTCGCGAAGTTGCTGGGGAGGCCGGTGATGATGGCGCCCGATTGCGTCGGTCCGAAGGTGATCGCCATGCTGCCTAAGACCGGCGAGGTTCTGTTGCTCGAAAATTTGCGTTTTCACCCGGAGGAGGAAAAGAACGACGCGGGCTTTTCTCAACAGCTCGCCGAGTTGTGCGACGTCTACGTAAACGACGCGTTCGGGTCCGCGCATCGCGCCCACGCTTCCACGGTTGGCATGATTCGTTTTGTGAAGCAGGCCGCCGCCGGCTTACTGATGGACAAGGAACTCGAATATCTCAACAAGGTCACGAAAAATCCCGCGCGGCCCTGCGTGGCGATCCTGGGCGGCGCCAAGGTTTCGGACAAAATCGAGGTGATCCAAAACCTGATGAAGGTGGTGGATCGGCTGCTGATCGGCGGCGCCATGGCGTACACGTTTCTCAGGGCGCGCGGCGAAAGCACCGGGAAGTCGCTCGTCGAGGAAGATAAGATCGACCTCGCGAAGGAGCTGCTGGCTGAAGCCGGCGGGAAGTTGATGCTGCCGGTTGATCACGTGGTGGCCTCCGAGCTAAAAGCCGGCGCGGAAAATGAAGTTTCCGATCGCGTACCCGATGGCAAGATGGGTTTGGATATCGGTCCGAAAACGATCGCGAATTACGAAGCCGTCGTCGCCGGTGCAAAGACCATCATCTGGAACGGGCCCATGGGCGTTTTCGAGATGCCGCCCTTTGACAAAGGGACCGTCGCGCTGGCAAAGGCGGTGGCGGCTGCGTCCGTGGCCGGCGCAATCAGCGTGGTGGGTGGTGGAGATTCGGAGAAAGCGATCAAGTCGGCGGGCGTGGCCGATAAGATCTCCCACGTTTCCACGGGAGGCGGCGCTTCCCTGGAATTTCTGGCGGGCATCGAACTGCCGGGAGTCGCGGCGCTGGAACAAAAATAATCGTTCAGGCGCCGTACTATTTCGCGAGCGCCGGCAATGTCGTGAAGGTCAGCGCGGGAGGCGAGCGGATACCGATCACGCCGATCTGCGCGCCGGGCGGCGTATCGAATTCAACCGTCCCGCGAATTTCAGCCGCTGCCGGAAACAGCGTGGTCATCATTTCCGAAACATGTCCGTTCGCGGCGAGCGGAATCGATGCGGCGGCGATCTGTGCACCGCTATCATCGCGGAGAAGGACGGGAACGATTGTCGCTTGCGTCGAAACCGCGCTCACCGCGAGCCCGGTGACCGTTCCGTTCGTGTTATCGAAGGCCACAAGATAAGCGCCCGCATTGCGGGTCTCGAGCGGAACAACGGCTTCCTGTCCATTCGGAAGATATCGGAAGATGGCGTAGCCCGAAACGGTGCCCGTTGTCGTCAATTGGGCCGAGCCGGTGAGAAGCGCGTCGGCGAGCGACCCCGAGCTCTGAATCCACAGCGACGCATTTGGCGCAATGCTCTGGGTCACGGAGGAGGCGGCGGATGTCGCGCCGGTCTGCGGAAAGGTAAGCGGCAGGGAGAGGGCATTCCCGTTGCCGTCGAAAAAGCTCAACTGTATAGGGACCGTGAAATAGGGATTGCTATTGAACAATACAAACGTCGTCTCCCACCCGCTTCCTGACGCGACGTGCGCGATGGAACCGCCCCCAGCGGAGATACCGAACGGCGCGGGAATGGTCGTCAACGTCCCTGGAGGCGTATAGCGAATCCCGAGAACGCTCAGTTGGCCGGCAGCCTGCGGGTAGCCGTTCTGAAAGGCGATAGGAGGATCAAACTCCAGTATGCCGCGGATATTCGCGGTCACCGGGAATTGCGTGGAGAGTACGAAAGAAATGTGCCCCTCGACTGGTACAATGATCGAGTCCGCAGCGACGAGCGCGCCGGTGTCGTCGTAGATGGTCACTCCCACGTTGTTCCCCCCTGGGCTCGAGATGAGATTCAGGGCCACGCCCGTCAGAACTCCGTTCGTGTTATCGAAGACGAGCGGAGGAGTCCCCGCGCTTCCTGCCTGGAGTGGCACAACGGCTTCCTGCGCGGTTGGATCATAGTGAAAAATAGCGAACCCGTCGACCGCACCCGCCGAGGTCACCTGGGCCGACCCTTCGAAATAAGGAACATTGGCGGGCCCGAGAGCTTCAATAACCGACAGGCCGTTGGCCGGGATCGTCTGATCGGCCGAGGTCTCCGTCACAACGGCCATCGTCGGGTCCTGAGGAAAGCTGAGAGGAAGCGGTAGAGGATTTCCGTTGTTGTCCAAAAAACTAAGCTGCGTGTCGGCCGCGAAGGCGCCTTTGTTGACCAGGGTGAAGGTTGTGTTCCACCCACCTTCCGCCGCAAGGTGCGGCATGAATCCGCTGCTCGCGATGAGACCAGCCTGCTGCTGAACGGGAATCGGGACCCCCGCGATGGTCAGCGTGCCGTTGACGGCGCTGGCCGTATAGTTCGGCGCGAAGGTGAAGGTAATGAATCCGGCGCCTGTGCCGCTCGCCGTGCTTACGGTCGACCCGGCGGGTTGTTGGGAAACAGTCCACTGACAGCCGGGATTCACGTTCACGCTGATGGAGACGCTTCCGCCGGCGGGGGGAAAGGAAAGCATCTGGATGGCGGATCCGTTATTACTGAAAGAGTAATTGCAGATCGGCTGGCTGACCGTCAAGCTCACGGAGGCAGTCACGGTGGCCGAATTCGCGTCGGTTGCCTGGACCATAAACGTCGCCGTTCCGGAGGCCGAAGGTGTGCCGGCGATCGTCCCACCGCTCGAGAGCAACAAGCCCGCAGGAAGCGATCCCGCAACAAGAGACCACGTGTAAGGCGGCGTGCCGTCGCTCGCCGCGAGCGGTTCAGCGTAAGAAACATTGACCGTACCCGGAGCAATTGACGGCGGCGTGGTGATTCGCAAAGGCAGGCCCGGAACGAACATCGCTGCGCGCCCAGTGCCGGATCCGCTGAACCATAAGGCCCCATCGGGACCTGGCGTGATGCTCTGCGAAAATCCCACGGAGATCGGATAGTCCGAAAAAACTCCCGCGAGAGTGATCCGCGCGATTTTGGCTGCAAACTCCTCGGTGAACCAGAGAGCCCCGTCCGGGCCAGCGGTGATGGCTTGCCCCTCGAGTGGGATTGGATATTCGGTGAAGACCCCGGCGGTCGTGATGCGGCCGATATTGTTGGCCCGCGTTTCCGTAAACCACAACGCTCCGTCTGGTCCAACTGTTATTCCCAGAGGGCTGCTGTAGGGCGTGGGCGCGGGATACTCCGTGACGGCGCCCGCGGTTGTGATGCGGCCGATCTGGCTGGCAGTGAGCGCGGATTCCGTGAACCATAGCGCTCCGTCGGGGCCGGCGGTGATCCCTGCGGGTCTGCTGTTAGGCGTCGGCACGGGATACACCGTGATCACTCCGGCGGTCGTGATGCGCCCAATGAAGCCAGCGGCCTCAGAAAACCACAGCGCCCCGTCGGGCCCAGCCGCAATCGCTTCGGGGAAGCTGCTGGGCACAGGCAGAGGGTACTCGGTGATGACACCCGCTGTAGAGATGCGTCCGATAGCGTTGTTGCCCAGGTCCGTGAACCAAAGCGCCCCGTCCGGCCCACTGACGATGCCCCAGCAAGAAGCGCCCGGAAGTGCAAACGAGGTAACCGTTCCATTTGTCATCAGACGCGCAAGCGAGTTGCCGGCCAGCCACAGCGCCCCATCGGGCCCGGTGGTAATCGCTTCGAAAGACCCTGCACCTTGAGTGATCGGATATTCCGTGATCGATGGCGATTGCGCCAGGACTTTTGCGGCCACCAGCACGCCCCAGAGGATCAATCGGCACGCAGCGGTGCGTGGAAAATCCGCGCGGACCGGGAAGTTGAAAATCACGTTCCGAAACATTCTTGCGGGTTTAATTTCAAGCAATCGCCAGACCGCACGTGCCCGGTACGATCGCTAAAGGAATTTTCCCAACACGACAGGCGGGAAACGACGAAGACAATTGTCTTGCAGGCCCGTGCAGGCCGGGAAGCTCGCATACGCTCAGGGTATGAGAGCGGGTGCGCCGGGGATCTCGGACACAACGGCGGCCTTTTTCGACACACATGACTCCAGCAGCTATGCTGGTTTTGTAAGGAGATCTTCAATATGACTGCGTCAGATCTGGTCGAAAGAATCAGCGACAGGCTCGGGTCCACGGCGACGGTAAAAACGGTCTACGGCGAGCCCATACACGCGAACGGAAAGACTGTGGTGCCGATCGCCAAGGTCGCCTACGGCTTCGGCGCGGGTTTCGGTTCCGGACACGGGAAACATTTGGGAGATCATGAGGCCGCATCGCATGAAGCGGGCGCGCAAGAAAGACACCAGGACGGCGTCCACGACGGAAATCATGCAAGACATGGAGAAGGCGGAGGAGGCGGCGGTGGTGTCCGCGCATTTCCGGCCGGCGCACTCGAGATCACCGATGCGGGCACCCGCTTCGTGCCGTTCACGGATGTGCGTCCTCTGGCATTCGCATTTGCCGCGGGAGCGTTGATCGGCGCGCTGATCCTGCGCAAACGCGGCGCCTGAATCAGGACGATTGCAGCCGGCCGACCACCGATGCTTTACGCGTCGTATAGACGACTCAAGGCACGAGTGTTGTTGAAGCGGGCAGATCCCCCGGGGGCAACGAAGAGAACACCGGGAAGACCTCGGCGTCGAGCGACATACTTACGATGGGGATGGACGACGTAATCTCGACCATTCCAGAAAAACTCGGCAGCCCCAGCAGCTGCCCGAGATTCGCCGATCCATGCGAAAGCGGTCCCAGCGTGACGGTCGCACTCCCCAGTGTTGCTCCTGCTGCGCTCAACACAGTCAGCGTGACGGTTGCCGATTGTGTCGTGGAGGGATTCGCGTAAGCAACCCCGGTTGCGGTCTGCGCGAATGTGACGAACGCATTGGTCGGCGCGGTCTCGGCGGCTACGTTGGCCTCGCCGACCGGCGAACCTGCCTGATAGTAGCGAAAAAGCATGCTCGCCTGCAGGGGCGCACTGCATGTCGCTTGAGCCCAACCTTCGTTAACCGATCCACTAAGATTCGCCAGGCTCTGATCGTGGATGCTTTGTCCGGGCTGCAACACGTCGGTCCGAGCGGCAACCGATCCGGCGCTGAATGGAATAAACAGCGGAGACCCGTTGTCGGAATAGAAGTTCGTTACGCAGGTAATCGCTTGTTGGGTGTAGTTGAGATAGGTGAGAGTGGTCTGGTAACCGCCGCCTGCCACGAGTTGAGAAAAATAATAGGATTGCGGTGAGCTGTCGGTGAGGGTGATCTCGTCGAAGTCGAATTCCGCGGGCTCGGTGACCGTTCCGGTGCCTTGCGCGGTGAGGACAATTTGGAGAGGAGCTCCCAAGCCGACCGGATTCGCACCGGAACTGTAAGTGAAGCTCAGCTTCGTGAACGAGCCCAGCGTGAGGAAGCTGCAATCGGAGCCGCCGTTCGCCGTGAGAAACGAATTGAGGATATGTCCACCCGCCAGCAGGGTCACGTTGAAGCCGTAGCATCCGAGCGCGGGAGGGAGCGCCATAAAATCTTTCCTCAATCCGACATAAAACGTGAGTGTGTAGGTATCGTTCGCCTGAAGCTTCGCAGCGAGCGTTTGTGAGATGGTCTCCGTGTTCCCGAGCTCCTGCAGGTAGGCGACGTTCACGCCGTTGGGAACCCCGCCCGGATACGACTCGGTTCCCGGAATGTAGACGCCAAAGTTAGCGTTCGTGAGCTGCGATCCGGTCCAGCTGGTGATCATGTCGTCTGTGCTGCAGGTCGAGATCGCGGGAACGCACACAGGAATATCGATTTCGAAGCTGGGGTTGGCGATGGGGATATTGGCGGCCGGCATTGCGCCCGCGGCCAACAACAGAATTCCAGCCGCCAAAACAAATCGCGAAATATTCAATGAAACCTCCGGAGAAAAATAAAGTCTGGAAGAGCCCAAGAGCTATTATGCAAGATAAACCAGGAGCGTCGAAGAAACGGTACGCAACTCCAAGGGATCAGCTCCGCGGATCGCCCGCCATCCCGCGCGTGTGCCGCGCTTTGGCATCGCCGCGGAAATTGGTAGCGCCGCAGGATGGGCACCGGAACAGGCGGAAGCCCACGCTCTTAGCCAGCCACGCGGACCGAATGAAACGCGGCGGTTCCAGGGCGGCGGAAGGGCATCCGCTGCCGCAGCGAATGCACACATTCACCATCGGCGCGGTTTCGATCGGCACCGGGATATTTCCAAAATAAAACGCCCAACCGTAAATGCTCGTTCGCAGGTTGAACATGCGATCGAGGCGCCTCGATGCCCACGTGTACAGAAGCAGCGACCATTCAGAGCCGCCTCCGAAGAGAAGCAATCTTCGCGGAGCCCGGCCCGTGGAGTTGCGTCGATTGAGAAACGAAAGGGACGAGTAAAGCGTTCTGGTAGCCACATGCGGCAGACCGGTGGCGCGCTCGATTGTATTCGCCAGCGCGGGGGCCGACGTGAACGCATTCACATGGCCGCCGCCTCCCGCAAGCCAACGATAAAACTTATCCGTGAGCGTCGAAGCATCCGGCACGGAAACGAACAAGCAACCTCCGGGCGCGAGAACGTACCGGAGTTCACGTAACGCTGCGTCGAGATTTTCGAAATGTTCCAGGCTATGATTCGCGATGACGGCCGCGAATGCGCCCTTGGCGAAGGGCAGTTCTCCGGCGTCGCCCCGCACGAAAGACGTGCCGTCGCCGCGGTGAGGCGCGTTCCGATCGAGTCTTACGACCACGGCGGCGGTGCTCTCGCGCGCGAAACTGCCCTGATCGCATCCGAGATCGAGAACCAGCGATCCGGCCTTCAGCTGGCTCAAAATCTCGTGCATGAGCTCTGGGCCCCGCCGCTACGCCGGCACTTGAGACAGGGGAGGGAATCCATGTTGCCGGCGAGCTTCCGCGCCGTCGTAGGCGATGCTCGTCTTGTACAGCTCATAGCGTCCGTCGCCGGCCACACCGGCTACGCGTTCGCGCAGGACCTGCATCTCGGCTTCGCTCATCGGCTGAAACCCGCGCGCGACCGCCAGATTCTGATGCAGGACGTCGAGCGAATCAATCCCGCTGATGGTCGTCGCAACCGGAAGACTCATCGCGTAGCGCAACGCTTCCTCAGCGGTTGCTGATCCGCTCTTTACGATCTCGCCGCCGCCACCGAGGCTTTTCATGCCGAAAACCGCCATCCCACGGCGCCCGGCTTCCGGGAGCACACGCTGCTCGAAGCTGTGAAAGTGCGCGTCCATGCAGTTGAGCGGCATCTGAACGGTATCGAAAGGATACCGATGAGCCATCACCTGCAGGTGAATGTCGGGGTGTTTGTGGCCGGTGAAGCCCACGAACCGCACCTTGCCCTGCCGTTTGGCCTGATCCACGGCCTCAATCACACCACCTTTGGCGAAGATCAAATCCGGCTCGTTCCAGTAGATCACTTCATGGATCTGCCAGACGTCCAGATAATCCGTCTTCAGCCGGCGCAGTGATTCTTCCAGCTGACGGATCGCGACTTCTTTGCCGCGGCCGTGCGTGCAGGCCTTCGTCATCACGATCACCTGCTGACGCACGCCTTCGAGTGCGCATCCCAGCCGTTCCTCGGAAAGCCCATCGTGGTAGTCCCAGGCGTTGTCGAAGAAATTAACGCCGGCTTCCATGGCCTCCCGCACGATGCGAGTACAGGTTTCCTGGGTAGGCGCTTGTCCCAGATGCCAGCCTCCCACGCCCAGCGCGGAGATCTGAACACCCGTGCGGCCCATGCTGCGGCGCGGAACGGTAAGGTGCGGAACGGGACCTTCGCCGGTGGTCATTCTGCACGATGATAGCTCACCTCGAAACGGGGTGATCGTGTTTGTAGATTAGTGAAGGGAAGCTTTGCGCGCCGGTTTTTGCTTGGCGGAATACATTTGTTCGAGCGTTTGCTCCGGAACCGGAATGGTAACGTCGAGCGACGTCCCGTTCACACTGAACTGGGCGCCCGATAATAGCGTCGCGGCCTGCGCGGCTCCCGGATTCGGCAGCTTGTTCGCTTGCGCCATGGATGCGATCAACTGCAGCACGCCGAGCAGCATTTGCGCCTGCTGCTCGGAAACCGTCGTGAACTCGCCGGCCGCGATCATACCCGCATCCGTGAAGCGTACGCCGGCCGAAATCTCGCGCACCTGCTGCAAAACGTTGGCGGGCACCGTGCCCGACGGGGTGAAGAACTGACTCGCCGGCGTCACGGTCGCGAACCATGCGTCCGAGGACGCGCTCGCCGCGGCCGCTTTGTCCGCCAAGGGCCCCCTGAACTTTACATGATTCGCGAAGCGGTCACTTGCAGCTTCGAGTGAAGCCTGAGGAGCGATGGCCAGCGTCGAAGCATCCAGAAAGGCAACCGACATGACTCCGGTCGCGGGTATGAAAATTTGCGTCCCGTTATAATTCGTAATGGTCGCGCCCGTCACGGCCGCCAGCGTCAGGAATTTATTGGGTTGAAACGTGCCGCGAACCACGACCAGCGTCGGGCGCGACCCTCTGCCGTCCGAAGCCCCCAGAACTTCCTGGAAATCGGTGCGGTAATCAAAGCCCGTAGCGGCCGCGAAGCTCACTAGCCCGTTGTTGACCGGCAGCTGGCTGATCGCATACTGGCCAAAAGGCGAGGCCAGGACCTTCTGCGCCTGCATGCCGAACAGGAAGGAAGCATCCGGCGGCATCAGGGCAAGCAGCGCCGGATCTCACCGCGCTCCGCGAGCTGTTCCCATGCCGAAGAGTACGGGCAATGCCAGCAGAAAAAACAGATTTCACGATGGCTCCTGTTTCATTCTACGAGCTCGAATCAGCTCGGGTTCCGGGAAAAAACGAATTCCTTCGTCACACAGACAGCTCCCTGATATTAGAGATCCCAAGCGCATGAGTTCGTTCCGAAGAAGTTGCTCGGCCAGCCGTTTCTTTTGTACCTAAGCCCCCGCATACGGTTGCCCCGCATTCCAGTAAACTATAGTTAAGTTATCGGATGAAACCAGCGCTATCACCAACGTCTCTGCCGGAAGTGCACTCCAGCGTCTCGATCCATCGGCCGACGCTGATCCGGCGGCTGTTCGCCTACGCCGGACCCGCGTATCTAGTGAGCGTCGGCTACATGGATCCGGGCAATTGGGCCACCGATCTTGAAGGCGGCGCGCGCTTCGGATTCCAACTGCTGTGGGTGCTGGTGCTCTCGAACGGGATGGCCATCCTGCTGCAGACGTTGGCGGCGCGGCTGGGCATCGTCGACGGGCGCGATCTCGCGCAAGCCTGCCGCGAATATTATTCGCGCCCCGTATGCAACGCGCTGTGGGTGCTGTGCGAGATCGCGATCGCCGCCTGCGATCTGGCGGAAGTGTTGGGCGCGGCCATCGCGCTGCGCCTGCTGTTCGGATTGCCGCTGCTGCCGGGCGTACTGCTGACGGGCCTCGATACGATTTTCGTCCTGTGGCTTTCGCGCTACGGCATCCGCTTGATCGAGGCGCTGGTGCTGGGCCTGATCGCGTCATCGCCGGGATGCTTCGTCGTCGAGCTGGCGTTCGCGAAGCCGGCGCTGGGACTATTGGCGGGCGGCTTGGTGCCGGCGTCGAACAATCGAAAGCTTGTACGTCGCCGTCGGAATTCTGGGCGCGACCGTCATGCCGCACAATCTTTATCTGCATTCGGCGCTGGTGCAGACCCGGCGCTTTGGGGCCGGCATTCCGCCAGAAGGCGGAAGCCTGCCGCTTCAATCTGATCGACTCGGTGGTCGCGCTGAACGGAGCGCTGCTCGTGAATGCCGCGATTCTGGTGCTGGCGGCCACGGTTTTCTTCACGCGCGGCAATCGTTGTCACGCAAATCGATCAGGCGCACTTGCTGCTGACGCCCGTGCTCGGAACCGCTTTCGCGAGCGTGCTGTTCGCCGTCGCGCTGCTTGCGAGCGGACTCTCCTCGACGCTCACCGGCACCTTCGCGGGACAAATCGTGATGGAAGGATTTCCTCGACCTCCGCATGCGCCCCTGGCTGCGGCGCCTGGTCACGCGCACGCTCGCCATCATTCCGGCCGCGCTGACGATCTGGTTCGTCGGCGAAAAGGGAACCTACGGCTTGCTGATCCTGAGCCAGGTGATCCTCAGCATGCAGCTGCCGTTCGCCGTGATCCCTCTGATCCGTTTCACCAACGATAAACAGCGCATGGGCGAGTTCGCGAATCGCGGATGGGTGCGCGTGCTGGCCTGGGCCGCCGCGGTGGTCATCGTCGGGCTGAACGTGTGGCTGATCTGGGTGTCGCTTGGGCCTTGGTTGTTCGGAGCGGCTTGGCGCATCGCGGTCATAGGTCCGATCCTTGATCGCCGTCACCGCGCTGCTGGTGAAGATCAGCATTGCGAAATCCGAACCGCATCCTCGCACCGATGAAGCGGGCGCGGGAGCTGCCGCCGTCCCGGCGAACCCGGCTGCCGCCCGTTTATCGCCGCATTTTGGTCCCGCTCGATCACTCCAATCGAGACCGGGCCGCCATCGCGCACGCGTCCGCCATGGCGATTCCTCACGGCTGCGACCCTCGTATTTGCTGCATGTCGAAGAAGACGTCACCAGCCAGGTGTTCGGAGCGCTTTCCACCAGCGCTGAAACCATAGCGGGCCGGGAATATCTGGAAGGAATCGTACGCACGCTCGCCGCCGCCGGTATCGCCGCCGAACTCGACCATCGAACACGGCCGTTCTCCTGCGTCAGGCCATCGTCGCCATGGCGCGGGAGATTTCCCCCGACCTGATCGTCATGGGCGCGCACGGCCATCGCGGGCTGAAGGACTTGATTTTCGGAAACACCATCAATGCCGTGCGGCACGAAGTTTCGGCTCCGGTATTAGTGGTCGGCGACGAGCCGCCGCGTTGAGAGACTACCGCGCGGCCGCGGCCGATGCGATTTCAATCTCGCCCGTGAGATAGAGCACGGCGTGGCCCGAGATGCGAACCCGCTCGCCACGCATTTCGCACCACAGTTCGCCGCCGCGCGCGGACACTTGTCGCGCATGCACCAATTCTTACCGAGGCGCTTCGCCCAATAAGGAATCAGCGTGCAATGTGAGGAACCGGTCACCGGATCCTCCGGAACGCCTTTGGCGGGAGCGAAAAATCGCGATACGAAATCGCAATCCGAGCCCGGAGCCGTCACGATCATCCCAAACCGGTCCAGGGCCGCGAGCTTCGCCATGTCCGGGCGAGCGCGCGCACTTCGCTTTCGCTTGCATAAACGCATAGGTAATCCCGGGCGGCGAGCATTTCGGACGGCGCGACGCCCAACGCCTCCACGATCGCGGAAGACGGGCGCAAGGCGCGGGCGGACGGGAAGGGAAGTCCATCGCATAACGGTCTCCTTCCCGATGCACCGCGAGTACGTTCCGGATTTGGTTTTGAATTCGGACCGTGGAGCGGCAGATCTCCCTTCGAACGTCGAGCGCTACGACCGCAGTTGCGAGCGTCGCATGTCCGCAGAGATCCACTTCCACGCCTGGTGTAAACCAGCGCAATTCGAAATCGGCATCGGCGCCCGCGCCCGCAGGAACGTAATACGCGGTTTCCGAGAGATTATTCTCCGCGGCGATCGCCTGCAGCGTGGAATCGGGCAGCCACTGCTCCAAAGGACAGATGGCGGCGGGATTGCCATGAAAGCGCCGGTCGGTAAACGCGTCTAGCTGGTAGAGAGGTATCCTCATTCCTCCACTCTATCGAAACGGGGAGGAATCGAAACGTCAAGCCGCCGGGAACAGGCACTGCTGTTCGTAGCGGGAGGAGCCAAAGCCCTCCAGCTGCATTGGGTACTTGCGCCGCAGCTCGCGGGGCGCGGACGCACGGCCACCCATCAGGGATTGCATCTGTAAAGCGTTCACAACACTCTTGCCTGCGGCGTCGTTGTTGAAAATCACGAACGTAGCCTCGGCGAACTTGCGGATCCGGTCCACCCGTTTGCGCCACTCCTCCAGCTCGGCTTCAGAATATAGATAGTCATGCTGACGGAGGCGGGTTTCGGCCTGACGTCCCGGGACCTGAGGCCGCTCGAATCCGCCCATCGCGTTCCTTGGATTGCGGCCATGGAGCCGCACGTACCCAACCCCGCTTGTTAAGTAAGCTGTCGGCGGCATCGCACTCGTATATTCGGGCTGGTCAATGTTGCAAAACCCGACATGGTAGTCAAGAAACGTGCCAACGGCTTCCTCCGCCATCCAGCTGCTATGGCGCATTTCCGCGACCAGCGGAAATTCATGGAACGCGCGGCGCAGGGAGATTAGGAACTCACGGTTCTCCGCGGTAAACCGGAAGGCCCACGGAAACTGCATCAGCAGGGCTCCCAGCTTACGTGCCCGCAGGAGCGGCCACAGACCCTCCTTAAAGGCGGCCACTTCTTTTTGTTCCAGGGTTCTCTGGTGCGTAAACTGTTGATGAAGTTTTGCTGTAAACAGGAAGCGTGGATTGTGTTCGACCTTCTTCATCCAAAGTCGCACGATTTCTGGTTTAAGCGGCTGATAAAAAGAGCTATTGACTTCGACGAGGTCAAACGTCCGAGCCAATAGCTCAAGCGGGTGCGACCCGGGTGGGACGGACTTTGGGAAGACTACTCCCTTCCAGTGAGGGTACGACCACCCGGCGGTTCCGATATACAGGGAGTTGGACATCTGACAGGTCCTCGCTTAACAGCTCTTGGCTGTGTTCGCTTTGTATTCGCCTATTTCATAATAGCGAAGAAAAGGAGAAGTTGTCAACACCCTTCTCGAAATTTAAAACCGCAGGATGGCCGCGATTGTGGTCCCGGCGGGTGCCCCTGCAGGCAGGGTGGTTCCGGGCGTGACCATGATCGTCGCGCCGGTGCGTAGGGCTTCCACTGCGGCGGCGTTGAGAATGTTCTCCCGCTGGCCTGGTTGGCGAACCGGAGCCCCGGAGATTTCCTCGTCTTTCGGCTGCGTGATAGGGGCTTCTTCGGCTATGAACAGCTGGTGGACGCGCCCTTCCGAAGCGGCCTTGGCGACGAGAGCCGGATCGGTCTCGAGCCGTTCACGAAGCTCGGGGAGCTGCCGAATCGCGGCTTCGGCCTTCGCGTAGACTTCTTTCAGCGCGGCCAGACGGGCTTCCGCTTCAACCTCGGCCACGGTGCAGTGCGCCGGATTCGCGTGCCATTCCGAGCTGAACAGATCGACGCCATGCGCGGCCTTGCGGTACTCCAAAATATCAGGGTGCGTCCCAATCAAGAAGACCGGAAACTCCTGCACGACATCGCGTAGACCCTTCGCCACCTGGCTGAAGAAGTGGTGCAGGTACTCTGCTTCGGAATCGTATTCGGATACGGTGCCGAAGCGCATCGAATTGACCTTTCCGTTCCCCCGCTTCATGCCCGGAGATCCGACAGTCGACCGGTTTTGAATATTATGGTCCGGGTGATCGACCGCGCCCGAGACCTCAAGGCTTGAGGGAACGGAATGAGGCAGTACGACTTCCTCGCAGTCCAGCGGCGTGACGCGCCACAGACGGATTATTTTGCGGCTTATCCCGAGGGCGAAAAAGTCCTTGGGGGCGGCTGCGGCGGTCAAAAGCGGCAACAGGTGAAAGTGCGGTGAGGCGACAGCGCTCGGCTTCACGCCAGGCGTCACGAAAACCGATTCCAGTCCGGGAGCTACAAAAAGCGTGAGCCCCGGTCCGCCTCCGTGATCCACAGTTTCGACGAAGGCTTCGAGCGCGGTTCCAAGAGACTCCGTACGGGCCGTGCGGCTCATATTCCCCAAGCTTTCGATCGCCTGCTGCGTCAATTGCCGCAACAGCGCCGTCCGCCGAACCGCCGAGGCGCCCGGTTGCGAGTCCGGCATCTGAATAGTAACGCAGGGCCCTTGCACATGAGCCAATTTTCGTAGTGTTTCGGTATCAAGCTGTTTTAAAGGGGTATTAAGCGCGGGCATGAGAACTGTCTCCTTTGCCGGGCGATGGTGCAAGCAGAAGGCCGTTACGACAACGTCCGCCGCGGGCGGCGGTGGCCACCTGAGTGCACCCTACGAATGCGGAGACACCTTATGAAAATCGCGCCATTCGCAGTTCTGCTCCTGTTCGTCGTCTTGGCTGCCGCAGTTCAGAAAGCGACTGGACAACAGGCCGAGCTGAAAAGCGGGCACGCAAGGGACGCATCCCCAGCCCTGATCACTTCGATCCAGGGTCCTGCTCTTTTCCGCGCTTATTGCGCATCGTGTCACGGCGCGGATGCAAGAGGGGATGGACCTATGGTCTCTGCGTTGAAAGTCAAGCCCACGGACCTGACTCGGATCTCCGCCCGGCATCAAGGCGTCTTCCCGATGAAGCTCATGGAGCGCATTATTTCAGGCGAGGAACAGCCGGCTTCAGGCCACGGCTCAAGCGCGATGCCGGTGTGGGGCCCCATCTTTTCCCAAGTGGATGATGACCGCGATTTAGGCCGTGTGCGCATCGATAACCTGACGCGCTATCTGAGCAGCATTCAGGCAAGGTAAACGATCCTTCTCCGCGCATTGCGCGACACACCCTACGGTAGCGCGTCACGATCGCGTTTACGGATGCGCCCAAAGGCGGCCCGCTCTCAGAATTTAGTGAATGGCTTCGGTGAGCGTCTGGATCGTGACGCCGGAGGCGCGGCTGGTGAGGACCTCCGCCTGGCGGTGATGGGCGCTCTTTTCCACATACATGCGGCGATCGGCCTGCGACAGAATCGCCTCGGCGTCGGCGCCGTCCGGCGGGAAGCTCGCGACGCCGATACTCAGCGTCAGCAGGTCGCCGTTGAATCGTTCGCGGCAAATGGAGGAAAGCACGCTGCGGTATTGCGCAACGCGGCTTTCGATTTCCTCCGGACGCGCCCCCGGGAGCAACACGGCGAACTCATCGCCTCCCATGCGCGCCACCGTATCGTATTCGCGGCACACGCTCTTCAGCCCCGCCGCAAATCCGCGCAGAACGCGATTTCCCTCGATGTGCCCGAAGCGGTCGTTAATCTGTTTGAATCCGTCGAGGTCCATCACGACGGCGGTCACTGGAAGATTTTCCCGCCGGGCGCGAGACAATTCACGATCCAACTGCACGAACACTTCCCGTGCGTTGGCGATCCCGGTGAGCGAATCCACCGAAGCCGTCGATTCGGCCTGGCGGAAGCGCAGTGCGTTCTCGATCGAGATCCCGATTTTTCCGCTGATGGCAAGCAGCAGGCGGAGATGCTCTTTCGAAAAAGCGTCGCGTTCGGCGTGATAGAGCGCCAGCACTCCGCTCACACCTGCCAGGCCCTCCAGGGGCACGGCGATGGCGGAGCGCAGAGTCGAGAACCGCGTGGGATCTCCTAGATAGCCCGATTCCACCGACGGATTTCCGTTCACGATGGACTTGTGATTTTCCGCCACCCATCCCGAAAGACCCTGCCCCATCGGTATTTCAAGCGAGGAGAAAAGCCGGAAGTCGTCGCCCAGCACGAAGGCGGGGCTGAGCGTATTTTCGCGCCGGACCCAGATCGCCATGGAATGATGCGGCACCATGGGACGCAGGCGCACCGCCAGCATGGACATAGTCTCATCCACGCTGAGCGATGTGCCGAGCTCCTGCGTAATTTCGAACAGGGTCTGCACTTCCTGGCGCGCCGCGGCAATCAGCGCGACATAGTCCACAGGCGCGTCTTTGTTCGAACCCGCGGAAGACGCGTGCGCTTCGAATCCGGCCGCGGGCGCGTCGCCACGATCTACTTTCACTTCCGTCGAGAGCCGGACGTCCGATGCCCCCTCCGTCTTGGCCATGTGTTCGAGCTCTACGTAGCGGCGTTTCAAAACTTCCACCACTTTCGGATCGAACGCTTTCCCTGAATCCTTTTCCACCACCTTCATTGCTTCGTCGAGCGGCAAGGCCCGGCGGTATTGGCGATCCGACGCAAGCGCGTCCAGGCAATCCACGACGGCGAGAATCCGCGCGCCGATCGGGATCTCCTCGCCTTTCAGTCCGGCTGGATAGCCGGCGCCATCCCAGCGCTCATGATGCGCGCGCACGATCGGGGCCACGGGGTAGGGAAACTGAACCTGTTCCAGGATCTCCGCGCCCACGATCGGATGAATTTTCATCTTTTCGAATTCTTCCGGAGACAGCCGTCCCGGCTTTGAAATGATGTGCTCCGGCACGGCCAGCTTGCCGATATCGTGGAGCACGGAGGCGGCCAGGAGCGCCTCTCTTTCGGCGACCGTCAAATTCAGGGCGCGTGCGATTTCGCGGGCGTAGACCTGGACTCTCGCCAGATGGTCGTGCGTAGTGTGATCCTTGGCTTCAATGGCGAGCGCCAGTGCCTGAATCGTCCGCAGGTGCAATGCGGAAACGTCCTCGGCGTGCTTTTTCTGATTCTCCAGCCGGGAGACGTGCAGACGGTACGAACGATACACGAGATACACCAGCGGACCCGTCAGCAACACCGATTGCCAGCCTACCAGCCGGCTCACCGAGCTGAACAAAAGCGCTGCAAGGCCGCCGCCGAAATAATACGGTACCGTCCACCAACAGCAATCGCGCCACGTGGCGAAGAACGAGAGCCCCTCGCTGAACGCTACGGCCGCCGCGACCGGAGCTGTGTGCAGCACGCAGAAGAGCGCCGTTGCGATCGCGAAGCGGAGCAACGGAGGGACGGCCATCGCTCCGCCGAGCGAAGTATCGTAAAGTGCCGCTGCCGCGCTCGCAGCCAGCGCCGTGGTAGCCACATTGAAAGCCGCCTGCACAGGCTGCGGCTTCTGGGAAGGAAGCCAGTAGGATTGAAAGAGCGCCACGATGACCGCGAGCACCACCGTTTCAGAACTCGACAGATCGAGCACGCCCATCAGAACGAACACGAACGTCAGCGGAAGATTGCCCGCCGGACCGGGGATCGCGATTTTCGTGCCGACCGTGAATAATGCCACCGTCAGGAACCCCACGAATTTGATCAAGTCCGGGGATTCCCAGCCGGTCACAGCCAACCCCAGCGCTGCCGCGCCCAACAACACGACGAGCGCGATCAACGCGAGGGCCTTCGTCGGCAGTTGTTGTGTCCCCATGTGAGTGCGTGTCCCTTTTGGGATCGTGTGGCTACACAAATCCAGTAGCAGTCCAAATGCAGGTGAAGGGCCAGCGAGCCGGATTGTAAGTGATTGTGTTTCAGCGCTGTACAGGTCTGCGGAAACTCGCCGCGCGACATTGTGGCGCAATCCGGCGCCGTCATGCGACAGAATGGCGCTTCACAGGAGGCGATTTCCTGATGCGGACTAAGGCGAATACCCGAGGGTGTATCAGGCTCCGAACGGCGAAGCTGGAACCTGACGAGACCCATGCCCGCCGAAAAACACGTCTTCCTGGGAATGACGGCGATCATCGCCAGCGAGGCCATGCGATCGCTGCTGGCGGTCGCCGAAAGAGCCGCGCGTTCGCAGGCCACCATTCTCATCACGGGCGAGAGCGGCACCGGAAAAGAATTAATTGCGCGGGCGCTGCATGAGCTTTCTCCGCGAGCACACCGTCCTTGGGTGGACCTGAGTTGTGCCGTGCTACCGGAGCACCTGATCGAAAGCGAATTGTTCGGCCACGAGCGAGGCGCGTTTAGCGGCGCGGATACCGCCCGCCCGGGCCTTTTCGAAATGGCCCACTCCGGAACGATCTTTCTTGACGAAATAGGCGAGCTCGACGCGCGGATGCAGGTGAAGCTGCTGCGCGTGCTCGACGGCGTTCCCTATTATCGGCTGGGCGGCGTCCGCAAAGTTCCCGTCGAGGCGCGCGTGGTTGCGGCGACCAACCGGAATTTGGAGTCGGCGGTCTCGGGCGGAACGTTTCGCGCGGATCTGTATCATCGTTTGCAGCAATTCGTTCTGCGTGTTCCGCCACTGCGGGAACGCGTGGAGGATATCGCACCGCTGGCGCGTCATTTCCTGAGTGAGCAGAATCCGCGTCTTTCGTTTACGGAAAGCGCGATGGCGGCGCTCGAAAGCAGGACGTACCCCGGCAACATTCGCGAGTTGCGGAATGTAGTGATCCAGGCGTCACTGCTCGCGAAATCGGATTTCATCGAGCCGCGGGATCTTATCCCCGCGTCGGCCCCGCCGAACGGCCACGAGAACGCACCGGGCGTCGCGCACCTGCCGGGTCTCATGGGCATGGAACTGCGCGCCATTCAAGCCGCGCTGGTCGCCACCGGAGGCCATCAGGCGCGGGCAGCCGCGCAGTTGGGAATCTCACGGCGCACGCTCACCCGCAAGTTGAAAACGATGGAAGAGACGCGCGTAGGAACTCCCTCATGATTGTGCATCCCCCAGGAGCGCGGAGCTCGAAGCGGTCCAGACAAATCCATCACGATGCTGTGAACGAGCCCGCGATCCGGGAGGAGATTTCGCGCATACCCGCGGCTTCTCCAGGCAGCGCATTGCAGGATCAGCCGCGCAAGATAGACCAGCGAAAAGAGCCCCGAAGACCCGCCCACGGAACGGTTCGAATCTCGCGTGAAGGCGCAGGCGGCCCGGAGATTGTCGGCCGCCTGATCGATATCAGTACCGGTGGGTTCCGCGCCGCGCACGGCTGCGCAACGATGACTTCGGGCGAGATCGTCCACTATTCCCACGCGCACAACGATGGACGGGCAAGAGTGGTTTGGACCCGCGTCATGGGCGCGAACCAGGCGGTCGAATCCGGATTTATGTTGGTCGCCGAAGGCTAGCTGCTCGGGCTGTTACGCAATAACGAGTTGTGCGCATAGAAAAAGCGCCCCGTGTGTAAAACACGGAGCGCTTGGTTTAAACTGCGTGCGACGGCCCGTGGAAAAACGCGGGCGATCTTTTATTTCTTGGCAGCAGGCTCGGGCTCGAACGAGCGGAAGTGCGCGTTGTCCTGCGGGACGCAGCGGTCTTCCACGATTCCGGCCCATCCGGCGACCGTCGCGGCTTCTTTCGGAATCAATCCCCACACCTTGGTGCTGGAATGCCACGGCCGCGTGTAGGTCGCAGGATCGGTGAGCGTCATGTCCAGCCGCAGCCGGTTGCGGGTCGGGCGCGTGTAGCGCTCTTCCAGCACCGCTTTTTCGCTGATCGGAAAACCGTAGGCGTCCACCCATTGACGGTCGTCCAGACCCACGGTGGTCACCACCAGCGTATCGCCTTCCCACTTGCCGACTGAGTATCCGTTAAAGCGCGGCAGGTAGTCCTCCACCTTCGGAAGAGCTCTTCCGTCGGTCCAGATTTCGCGGTTATCCCAGAACCATTCGAACCTTTCGATGATGATCTCGCCTGTCTGCACGATCTGCATGGGCGGGTTGCCGCCGGAGAACGTCACCAGGCGCATCAATCCCAGCGGCTCGCAGCGCTCTTCCGGATCGTTGGACATGGCCGACTGAACGGCCCGGCGATACGCGACGTGGATATCCGAGTGGTCCAGAGCCTGTTTGCTCCCGGCGACATAGCCCTTGGTGGGATGGTTCGCCTCGAACCGCTTTTGGCCCTCGGCGGTCATGGGCGGAATATCGCCGAAGTAGCCGTAGGACGGCCGTGAGTTGTCGCGGCATTCCGGGCAAGGGGGCTGGTGGAACTGTGCCGCGGGATTGCGTGCCCATATCCCGTTGAAGTCGTGCTTATCGTAGGGACGCGTATCCATGATCCGAAAGCGCGTACGTCTTGTTGACGTCATTCCCGACCACTTTGCTCGCAACGGCACGCCCCTCCTGCGCCACGGAGCTCTGAACCAGCAAGAAAGCGGGAACGGCCGTCAGAGCAAGCGCCCTTACGGCGTGCCGCGAGACTCGCGCCAAACCACTATTGTTTGTCATGTTCACTCCTCTTAGTTGTTGTTCTCGGGCCGTGTCTGCTTTCCGGTCTTCGTCCGTGGGTTGATAGCCGTCCGGGAACGCCGTCCAGATCCGTGGCCTTGATGGCCGCTCTCTCTCGCTGCAGAGGAGTTCGCCCTTCTCGCTCTCCATCAACTCGACGATGCCGAGGTGGCCGCCGGCGAGCGACGTGCCGACGTAGAGCTTCACGCGGGTTCCCGGCGCAGGGATGCCAGGCAGCGGCTCTTGGTCCAGCCGACGCGCGCGAGCCGCGACGGATTGTTCGACACCTCGGCGCCCCAATGCTCGACCTTGCCGTTTTTATCCGTCCGCGAGAACTTCACCGCGGGATGCGGATTGATATAGTCGAATTCTTCAATCGTGCCCCAGGTGGTCCACATATGGTTCGTGTCGAAGGAGAGACCCTGACCGTGATGCGCCCAAAGCGACCCGGAGACCAAAAGCAACACCAGCAACGAACAAGAACGATTTTGTGAGGTGGTTTCGCATGGCCAAAAGTTTACTCCGCGCCGTTTTCGATGTCAACCGAGGGCGTAGCGGGAATTGTTAAGATTTGCAAATGTGAAACCCGCGGTTGGTCTGGGCACTCGCGATCCGCGGGTTGGCCCGTTCCGTGTTGCCCACCGTCCGCGATTCCGCTACCATGAATCCCGGTGGATACCCCGGGTGCGGTTCTCACCGGGCATTTTTCTTCTCATGCTGATTCAAAGTCAGATCATTACGGGTGAACTGGCGTTTCCGATCCTGGAATGCTTTCATATCGCGGGCTTCGCTCTGTCCATCGGGATGACCGCGCTGGTCGATTTCCGTCTCCTGGGCCTTGGTCTGCGGGATGAGACGCCCGCCGAGGTCGCCGGCAGCGGCCTGTGGTGGATGCTCGGCGGGCTCGTCGTCGCCGTGTTTTCCGGATTCCTGATATTTTCCACCGATCCGGATATGTACTATTTGAACTGGATCTTTGACGCCAAGATGGTGTGCCTGGTGCTCGCGATCGTTTTTAACTATACGATTCACCGGAAAGTACTCCAGCCGGGCGCCTCGCCGGGGGCGCGCCGTGCGGTCGCGGTGACCTCGCTGGTGCTCTGGATGTCCGTGGTGTTCGGTGGGATTTTTATCGCGCTTCTTCAGCACTCCTAAAAACAATGCTTATCCCTCTGGCGATTTGGATCCAAAATCTCGAGTTCTTCGCCTATCTGCGCAGTTCCAGTTACACGTTCCCCACCATCCTGGCGCTGCATCTGTGCGCGATTTCTCTGTTCGGCGCCATGATCGTCGCAACCGATCTGCGCATGCTCGGGTGGGCCTTTCGCCGCAGTTCCATCGCGGCTGTCGTCGACCAGTTGCGGATCCCAAAGCGAATCGGCTTCGTGCTGGCCGCAACCTGTGGATTCCTGCTCTTCTGCTCCAAAGCCGAGGATTACTACTACAACCCGTTTTTTCGCATGAAGGTCTCGTTGTTTCTTCTGGTGGCCGTTCATGCGCTGATTTTTCGCGGACCTGTTTATAACCAGCCGGCGAAACTCGACGGACCTTCGGGAGCGCCCGCGCGCGCCAAATTAGCCGCCGGCATTTCCTTATTTTTGTGGATCTGCATTCTGTGCGCCGGACGAGCCATCGGCTATGTGCAATCGCACCCTGGCGAGGTCAGGCACTACCTTTAAACTAATCTTTCCCGACCCTCGAACGCGGATCACAGATACCGAATTTGGGCCGTTTACGGAGTTTCGGTAGGTCCGAATTTGGATCGAACCATTGCCGCGTGGAGCCCCATGCGTAAGCGTTGGGCTTAAGATTTCGAGATTGTAGGCCCCAAGCTGACGCATGGGGCTCCCGTCCGGAATTGAAAAGGGGAAACGACGACGAGTGTTTCGTGGTCGGCGTAGCGCGATTCGCATTTTGATGTAGGTCCCTTTCCCCTTTTCCATCAAAAACGTGTCGTGCCACAATCTAAACCCAAAAGGACGCGCCCCGAAAGCTCAATGGAACTCGGTGAGATTGCAATGTGCTGCAGCGCCGCGCGTACATCGCGGAGGCATCGCTCAAGTGGGCTTGATTCGTAGACCGATGTGGCGCCTCCGGCTTCGAACATTAAGTCCACAGCCTGCGCGGCATTCTGAGCAGCCAGGGTACAGGCGAGCCGAAGCTGCGCCCGATGCCGCATCGAGGCCCCCCCAGACGCGGCGACTTCACTGCCCATCTCATCGAGGGCCTCGAATAAAAAAGAGCGTCCGGCACGGACGAGCGCCTCGGCCCGCGCGACCGCAATCTGCGTCGACGGTCGCTCTCGCAGCAGCACGGTAGCGCCTGTCGGTTGCTTGGCTTGTGCGAGTGCAACCAGGGCGGAAATCGCACCTCTGGCAATGCCTAGAGGCACGGCGGCAATGAGAACTGCAAAGAGGCTGAAGGGAAACTGAAACAGTGTTCCTGCCTGCGTCGCGTGCCCGCCGAACGCAACCAAGGAGCGTTCGCTGGGAACAAATAAATCCGATACGGTGAAGTCGTGACTGCCGGTACCGCGGAGACCTCCGGCATGCCACGTGTCGTGGATCGCACAATCCTTAGCTGGGAATAGCATCAAACGTGTTTCCGGTTTGCCCGTCGCATCCAATCGCATTGCGTCGCCGTCGTAGAGGATGCAGTTTCCGTAAACCCAGTCGGCGTGCTGAATCCCGCTCCCAAAGGCCCACCGTCCTCCAACCTGATAACCGCCGTCGACCGCGACAGCCTTTCCCGTGGGGTTAATGCCGCCCGCGACGATGGCGTCGGGGTTGTTTCCATAGATACCGAACGTAGCATCTTCGCCCATGTGGCCGGCAAGAAGACCGCCCACTGCGCACACCGAGACAACCCATCCAGCGGACCCATCCACGGCGGAGATCTCTTCGATGACCTTTACGAACGTGATCGGATCGGATTCGTATCCTCCAAACCTCGCAGGTACGAATAGCCGGAACATCCCGGCCATTCGAAGGGCCTCAACCAGGGCTGCCGGGAGCTGCCGGTTTGCGTCGATTTCTGCCCGGCAGCCGCGAATGGAAGGGGCGAGATCCCGCGCCTTTTTAATCAGGGCGTCCGCCTGAAATTGCCGGGCAGCAATAGCGCTGGAAGATGCGGGAGTTGAGGTCACTTGAGTCGCCTCCGTTTGGGACATTTTAGCGAATCGCAGCGGACGCGCACCCCGACGTGCCTGTTACCAATGCGGCTCACCCTCTTACTCCCGCTGCCGCCGCGACTTCCGGCTTTCACTCGCCGTCTCTCCATCGCCTCGTCGACTAATCTCGAAGCATAAGTGGTCGGGTGTTCCCATCGTCTGGAGGACCGGCCCGCTAACGCGCTTCGACCTAGGCACCGGGCGCGATGCCAAGTCTCTCGGCAGAGGGACTTGAACGACGAGTCGCATGCATGGCGAAACATGCCGGACGCTGCTCTCCGATACGGCAGAAGGGGCCCCAATAAAGAACTCAGGAGTCAAGAAGACAGAAGAAGGAAGGTCGCAAAACGAAACAAGGGGATGCTTCATTCTGAGCCGCCGTGCGGGAGCCCCATGCGTCAGCTTGGGGCTCAAGATTTCGAGAGTGTAGGCCCCAAGCTGACGCATGGGGCTCCCGTCCGGAATAGAAAAGGGAAACGAAGACGACGTTTTCGGGTCGGCGCAGCGCGATTCACATTTTAATGTCGTCTGTCCCGTTTGTTCCTTTGTTCCGCCGTAGCGGAGAGCGGCCCACAAATGAGGACGATGATTTACCGTTTCCCCCGTCGATGCAAATTGGTGAACGCAGGAGGCAGAGCTATTTCAGCCGCGGATCAAAGACGAACGGCTGCGGCCTTGAAAACTTGATCTTCTTGAAGTCGGGATGCTCGGGATTGAGGAGGAAGTTTCGCTCTGTCTGGTTAACAACGGATGGCACAGATAGAACGGCGGTCGTCCCCTTTCCGGCCCATGCTGTTCCCAAAGCCTTCGTTTCCACAGGAGCGACTAAGTCAGACCAACCTTTTGGCAAAGCTTCAGCCTGCAACGCCAAAATCAAATCGTCAGGAATTTCCGCCTCAATGATCACTTTGTTGGCTGGAAGCTCCGTTCCATGAACGAGGATCTCAAGCGCGGCCAGCGAAGAATTCTCCGCGCAGTAAATCATCGCAGTTCCCTTATGGTTCCATCGACCACCCGCCTGCTTCGCGCCGTCACCATCGTTCTTCGGAAATTCGGCACTGCAGATCCGGTAAGCGGTCACCAGACGCCGTGTTCGATTTGCGTCAGAACATCGTTTACACGAACGAGGCCGTTGGCCTCGTCAAGAATAGCAAACGGTGTAGTGCGGCCCAACGCCCCAACCGGACTTTCCATCCACCGAAGAGCCTTGTCTTTATCGCCAAAGACTTTCGATGCTCTCGCGAGAATGGCGGCAACGTTTTTTTCGAACTCCGTCGTTGCGGGGCTAGTTTTGGCCTTTGATGGAGGTGTGGGTTGTGCGCTCGAACGCCTTCCGCCACCGTGCCCGGAGGATGCCGCGGCCTGCGCAAGCCCGAGCGGCTTGGTGCCCCGCTTCGCGACTGCTCGCCGGGTCCTTTTGTCCTTCACTGCCATCGCCTTAATTGTACTTGAACCTGAAAAACTGGGGACAGCCCGCACGTTTCCAAGAATTTTACCTGCGAAGGAACTCCAAACCAAGCGATCCCAAAGAAGCGAGCACGCTCCTGATTCAGGAGGCGCGGCGCGTCCTGGAAAAAAACCCGCGTTGCCTGCGAGCCGCTATTTACCCTGTCTTTTCGCGACCGCTGGCGCCGGTTGCCCGAACTTCAACGCATCGATGGGAACGTTGGGCTGAATCTCGCTCAACACGATATCGGATTGCCCGTCGGTCCAGGTGACCACGATGTGATACGGCAGTTGGACGCCGGCGACGTCGCGGTAATCGGTGTAGTCCACCTGCGTGGGAACCATGCCGATCGGAGTATCCGCGTAGCGCACCTGCCGGGCCAGCAGTCCGGTTTTCGCGTCGAAATACAGCTTCACGCGCGTCTTGCCCGCGCCGGTTCCCTGGATGATGTTAGCGAGCTTATCGTCGATGGTGGTCGGCGGGAAGCCCGTCTTCCAATCGGTGAGCGCCTGTTTGATGCTTCCCGGGAACCCGAGCATAGCGTCGAGCCTCGCGCCATCGATCTCCGCACCCGGCAGCATCGGCATCAGCGGCAACGGACGATCCAGGCCCGCGTTCCAGCCGTTGCGGCCATCGAACACTTCCGAATTGTCCCCGATTTGCGTGTGCGCAAACAGGGCGCGTTGCGCGGGCGCCTTCGCGTAAATCTCGACCGGAACTTTCACGTGATAGGTGTTGTAACCCTCGTAGGTGCCCTTGGCGACCCAACTGGTCAGCGCCGCAAGACGCTGCGCGCTGCCCGATGCCTGAATGTATTTATTCAGCACCTGTTCGGCGGTCGGCTCCTTCGGCGCGTCGGCAACCACCTCGATCGCGTCCGGATCTTCGGGAGCGACGGTGTATTGCGCCGCGAGACTTGGAATGTTATCCACGGCCTGCCCGCCGCGGTGACAGGTCCAGCACGTGATCATGCGCCGTCCGCCGAACTTTTCCTTGTTGATCGAGTCCACCATGCGGATCATAAGGCGGGACATTCTCTTGCGCGGAACATCATCCGCGAAGCGGCCCCAATCCGTAAGGGCCTCCGGCACGTGACAGCCGGTGCAATTCAGCCCCAGCGCGGCGGCGAAAAAGCCCATGGTGTCCATGAACTCGCTGACCGGGATTCCTTTCATGACCTGGACGTTCTTGAAGACGTCGTCCACCATCTGCGGCTTCACCGTCGTTGCCTGCGGAGCCGCCTGCTGGCCGGCCGCGGGCGTAATTGTAATCAGACACGCAGACACGGCAGCCGCAAGCGCGATCAACCCGCGTTTCCTTCCGGACGTTCTCATCAATCCTCCAGAGTCAATTAGCACGGATTTCCCCCCTAACCTCTGCCCCAACGAATCAGTTTAATCTACCGCGCGAGCCTTGCGCGCAGCAAGTGCCGCGAATTTCGAGAGCCGCCCGCGGACCGCTGTTCCGATCGCGAAAGAATAACCGGCCTTGCCCGCTGAGTGATATCCACTGAGCTATACTCTGTAACGGTCAGTACAAATCGGAGAGGCGGCGGACGAGGTCCACATCGTTCATGGCGCCGAGGAGAGCAAAGTATGTCAACGAAAGCCATGGCTTGGGTTGTTCCTTGTGTGATGCTCTGCACCGGGCTTTATGCCTTGGGACAGGAGGCCGGCCGCGGTCGAGGCGGGGTGGATCCTCAATCGAGCACCACGCGTTCCGAGCTGCCCGATAATCCGCAGTCCCTCGCGCACATCGAGAACGCAAAAAAACTGGCGGGCGGCGACCCTGTGTTGACGAAAGCCTGGGATTTCTTCTGCACCGTGACCGATTTCAACAAACCCGGGCCGGAGATTGAAGCGACGAAAGTATTCGACAATCTTTACGCGATCCCCAGCAGCACCATCCAGCAGACCACGGCCTGGGCCATCACGACGAGCGATGGAATCATCATGATCGACTCCGGGCAGGAGGGTCGGACGCAGGCGATTGTCGCGGAGTTGCGAAAAGTCGGCCTCGATCCCGCGCAGGTGAAATACATTCTCCTGGGGCATGGCCATGGCGATCATTTCGCGGGCGCAGGCTATTTTCAGGAACAGTACGGCACGCGAGTCGGAACCACCGCCGCGGATTGGGATTTAATGTACCCGCCGAACCGGCCTGACAAAGCAGGGAAACAACAGCTCAGCCGCCCGAGGAGAGATCTGGTTCTCAAAGAAGGCCAGGACATTACGCTGGGCGACGAGACCGTGCACATCATTGAGATCCCCGGCCACACGCCCGGCTCGGTCGCATTCATTTTCAATGTGAAAGACAACGGGACCCCGCACACGGTCGGCCTGTTCGGCGGTACGATCCTCGGCCAGGCGCGGATCACGACCGAGGGCTTGAATCAATATTTAGGGTCCATCGATCACTATTTGGAATTCGCGAAGAGAATGAAGGTTGACGCAGAAATTCAGAATCACGCGCTCTTCGACGACACCCCCGGCCGGCTCGCTAGGCTCAAGACCCGGAAACCGGGCGAGCCGAATCCATTCCTGATGCCGACCGACAAGTACGTCAAGCTGTGGGGCGTCGTGTCCGAATGCATCCGGGCCGAAATCGCGCGGCGTCCCACTCCGGGCAATTAACATAAGCCGTGCCCTCGGGATCGTCTAGTGGCCTGTCGCAGCGAGTTCGTTCCTATGCCCTGGTTGTGGCGCACGCACTCATGCATGCCGCGTCGGCACTCGTGCCGACGCCTGGGCGCTCCTTTTCAATCCCTCAACACGTGTCGAGAAGAGTCTCGACACGGCACGCATGAGTGCGTGCGCCACGAGCCCCGCTAACGATTTCTCCGCGACGGACTACTAGCGCCCCGGGATTTCGCGCGTTCTTCTAAATCGTTCTTGGAATTGTCGGCGTCCGGAACATGGCAGGGGCCCGTCGCGAAGCGCCCTGCTCTTTAAGCAAGACGCTCAGTGCACGTTCTTTTCGATCCAGCTTTGTAAAAACCTAGCGATACCCGCACTGTTTTTTTCGGACATCATCTGATGGCCGTTCCCAGGCAGTCCGACATCTTCAAGTCTTACGAAAGTGGTTTTTACGCCGGCCTGATTGAGCCATTTGGCGATGCAATGCGCGTACGGACGGTGATAGCTCGCCTCCCCGGATACGTTTAAAACCGGCACAGCCGCCAGATTCGCGAGCTTGCGCGCGGGTTCCTTTTGAATCCAGCACGCTAAGAGGTCCGGTCCATCCGGCTTGTCCTGCCGAACAGTCTGCAGCTCGGACGCATCTTTGATCGGAGGGTCGTAACGAACCGGAAGATTGGTCAGGCCCCACAGACGCCCGGGACCCGTTGCGCCCCTTTCCGCATTCTCGATGGGAGGAGCGACCGGCTCGACGGCGATGATGCCGCGGATTAATTTCGACCGCTCATCGGCGACCACCCAGCCGGAAGTGGCAACGCCCGAGTTCACGACCAGGATCACCGGCTGCGCGATCAAATCGAGCAATTGCTCCACGGCGTCCACCGTGCGCTTCTCCTGCTGCAACGTGATCGCGGTCGCGGGCGTTCGCGGATTTGGATAGGTCACCACCTGCAGTTCGGTCTTCGCGAAATAATCGAACACGGGATCGCCCATTTTGCCTTTGTTCGGCGCGTCGCTCGGCCATTGCGTATACTTCTTGGCCTGCGGCCAACTGCTCGCGGCAGTGGAAGGAGGGCGGCCGCCGGACCAGACTTCCTCCATCAATGGGCCGGAGCGGGGAGGAGCCAAACCGCCGTCCACACCGGGGATGTATGCTGACCGTCCCTGGCCCGGATAATCCATCATGTACACCGTATAGCCTTGCCGGACGAAATCATAAGCCCAGCCCGGACGTCCGTCCGGTGTTTGCATCAAAGCGTAAGCCCCCTGGCCGCCGCCTCCGGTCATAAAAACAACGGGGTACGGATGCCGGATCTTCTTCGGCACCCACACCTCGACGTACATTGCGCCGTCCATGGTCTCGTTTCCAGGCGCGCCCGTATAGTGCCCACCTACGTAGAAGTGTCCTTGGCGCCCAATCTCGGCGGTCGAAAAAGTCGGCACCGAGGAGAGGAGCTGCGCTCCGGAAACATCGCGGACGCTCACTCCAAGCCAACCGGTCACAAGAATAGCCGGCCCCAACAGTCTCGCCGTGGATCGTCGCGTGTTCATGCAATCTTCTCCTTTGACGGTGTCCGGAATGCCGAAGCTCACAGAACGCGAGTTCAGCATCGGGCTCCTGCATCTCCACGATTTGCCCGCCCGTCCGAAACCGAAAGTATAACGTGCGGGTTCCCGAAGACGAATTCAGGGGAACCAGAGGCCATGGAGGACGGCGCCTCCGCAAGAAACACGCGATCTTAGTGCCGGTGGTTATGCTGGTCTTGAAACTCCTTGAGGCGCTTCAAATCGTCCGCCAGAACGCCCCTGTCACGCGGCGCGAGGCGATCGTCGTTGGCCGATTTCTGAATCGAATCGATCACGTCGTTCAAGATGCCGTTGTCCCATCGTCCCTGGTCCAGATCCGCTTGCATTTTGGTCAGTTCTTGCTCGGTCGTTTGCAGGCGCGCGCGTTCCCGGTCGGCAGCCCGCCCGCTCCAAACATGCTCCAGATCGGTTCTCACTTCCAGGAATAGATGGGGGCGCCACCGGTCTCCGCGAAATCGCTCCTCACGGTCGTGATACCAGTCTTGAGCAACGACAGACATCGCCACTGCCGCGAGAATCAAGCCGATCTTTAAAAGTTGGCGCATTTGGGTAGACCTCCGGAACCATTATCTATCGCTGATTCATCTTCGAAATCGGGCACATTCGGCCGGCTCAGCGAAATGTGACGGCCTAAGAATCGAGCGCGGCGGCCGGATTGAGCACCGCGCCCTCAGCAAGCTGCGAAACGAAGAATCCGCTCATTGAAAGCGGCAAGCGCATCCGCGCGTGCTAGCCTCGTTTCGGAGGTTCGCGACGTCTTTCCCGCCTTGCCGCGCTGATTGCCGCTCGCTCGTCAGAGCGTAGCGAAGCTGATGACGGCCGCCCGCGGAACACTGATCTTGGCGGTCTGAGTCATCTTGCCGGTGTTGCCGTCCAACGCGAATGTCACCACGTCGTTCGACCCCGGATGACAGACGAAGAGAAATTTGCCGGAAGGTTCAATGTTCATTTCGCGTGGGCCTTGCCCCCCGGTCTTCACCACTTCGATTCGGGTCAAGCGCCCTGTTCCTTCGTCGATGGCGAAAACGGCGGTGCTATCGTCTCCCCGATTCTGGCTGTACACGAATTTCGCGTTCGGATGGATGCGAACATCGGTAGGCGCCACGCGCGGCCCGGAATAGCCATCGGGAACCGTCGCGATCGTTTGCACCGGGCGGACGTCGCCGTTGCTCGAATCGAAAGAGAAAGACGATACGCTGGCTTCGCGCTCGTTGGTCATAAAGAAATACGGCGCGCGCGGATGCACGGCGAAGTGCCGCGGGGCTCTTCCGGGAGGCGTCTGGAACGACTTTCCCTTGAGCTCGCGCGAGGCCGGATCGAACGGATAAACGTAAATGTGATCGTACCCGTTGTCCGAGGCGATGATCCAACGCCCCGTGCGGTCGAAAATCACGGAATGACATGCGGCGCCGGGACCGGGCTCCGATAAAGGCCGCTGCTCAAAAACCGAAACATCGCAGGCGGGCTCGAGCGATCCGTCCGCCTTTACCGGAAAGAGCGCCACGGTTCCGTCGTCCGTAGGACTCTCTATGTAGGGCACGCCGTTCTTCTTCTTGATCAGGGCGATTTTGTTCACCGCGCCATGATTTGCCACGAGTACGCGCGAGTTCGTCTTGTCGATAATCACCGCGGTGGGGTTGCCGCCCATCGAGGGTTGCGCATTCAAGTATCGGAGGGAGCCGTCAGGGTTGATCGCAAACGCCGCGACGCCGCCGCCCGCGCCCGCTTTACCGCCAAGGGACGGAGTTACGTTGATGCTATATAGCAAGCGACTATCCGCGGAGACGCACATCCCATCGCTATTCAGATCGTCCACTTCAGGACCCGTCCGGCTCACCTCGGTCAAGGAGCCGTCGGACATGTTCACACGGTACACGTTGATGCCGCCTTCTTTGCCGGGAGGACCATTGAAGCCTCCGGTCGTATGCCGGCCGACATAGGCATAGAGCTGCTTCTGCTGATAAGCGAGAAGCCCTCCGGCGGTCAGCGCGATTCCGGCGGCTCCTAGAAATCCACGGCGCGACGTCTCTCGTTGTTCCATATTCTTAGCTCCTTCTTCCGGGCCACCCCGGTTCCGTCATCTATACCCGCTCTTCGCTTCGACGCGCGGAGGCTTCCTCGAGCCGCCTCCGTTAAGCGGGGACTACTGTTTCGGCGGCCGCTGGCCCCCTGTGCCCGCCGTGGGATTCCCGAATTTCATTTGTTGGTTATACAACATGTATTCCGAGACGGAGCACAGCATCTCGATAGGCTCGCTGTCCTCGGGAAGTAGCTTCATGCGGAACTTATCCAGCGGTTTCCATGTCGCCGTATACATCGTCGGGTCGTCGATCGTCACCGTAAATTCCAGCAGGTCTTTGCTCACGCGATGGAAGCGTTCTTCCACACGCATTCCTTCGCTGTGCGGGCGGCCCGTTTTGTCCAGCCAGGTGCGGCCATCCACCCCGTTCGTCTGCGTCACAAACGTATAGTCGTCGTCCCATTTGCCGACGGAATAGCCGAGCCATCGGGGCTCGGGATCCTTAGGAAGTGCGCGCCCGTCCGTCCAGACCTCGCGCCAGAGGTGTTCGTATTGATACAGGATGAACGTCTTCGCCTTCTCGTGAAAGATGTGCGTATCGCGCAACTCGTATAAGTCGACGCGCGGCATGCCCTGCGGATCGCAATAGATGACGGCCGGATCGTTGATCAACGGGGGAGGGTTCTGATAGATGCCGTTACCGGGACGATAATCCTTCATCTTTTCCCGCGCCGCGGCCGTGTACGGAGGCTCATGTTTTCCGTCCGAAGGCGCGCTGTACGGGCCCGCGCCTGCGATTCCGGAACCTTCTTTCTCCGGAGTCCACGTCCCGGAAATGTCGTGGGGCGCCACGCCGGGGATGCTTGCTACTTTCTCCTGTGCGAACGTCGCCGGCACGGCCACCACCAATGCCACAGCGATACCTGCAGTCCATGCGAAACCTTTTGCCATTTCGGGGCACTCCTTAAAGCGATCGCGCCTTTCGTCGATGTTCGCGCGTCAACTCAAATGATTTTAACGGATTCGCGACCGGACGGTACGGGGGCGTCAAAATTTCTTTGGCAGGGCGAATCGCATAGGACGGCGGCGAGACCCTCACCCCCACACCTCTTTTGCAACCTCGACTACCAGCCCGAGCTTTGCCCACTGTTCTTCCTCGGTCAGCAAATTTCCTTCCTCGGTGCTCGCGAAGCCGCATTGCGGGCTCAGACAAAGTTGCTCCAGATCAATAAATTTGGAAGCTTCTTCCAGGCGACGCTTTAAGCTGTCCTTCGTCTCCAGTGCGCCCACTTTAGACGTCACGATGCCTAGCACCACTTGCTTATTTTTCGGCACCAGCCGCAGCGGTTCGAACCCGCCCGCGCGTTCCGTGTCCCATTCCATGAAGTACGCGTCGATGCCGATCTTGTTGAACAGTACGTCGGCCACCGGCTCATAGCCGCCCTGCGCGATCCACATCGATTTGAAATTGCCTCGGCACAGGTGCATCGTCATGCGCATCCCGGGTGTGCGTCCCGAAATCGCCTGATTGATCATGCCCGCGTAAGCGTGTAGTAAATGGTCCGGATCATCCCCGCGCTCCTTCAGCAGTTGGCGCTGGGCAGGATCGCACAAATACGTGAAGTTGACCTCGTCCAATTGCAAATATTCGCACCCAGCGGCGCCGAACGCGGCCACCGCTTGCCGGTACGCTTCACCCATGTCGTGGAAGAAATCCTCGATCTTCGGATAGACCGATTCCGGCACCGCTTTGCGCCCGCCGCGATGGTACAAAACGCTCGGCGAAGGGATCGTAAACTTTGCGGTTTTCGTGGTGTTTGCGTGGACAAACTTAAAATGATCGAGAAAGGGGTGCCCGGCGAAATGCACCTTGCCTTTCGTCCGCACCGCCCGCGGCGGAGTGACGCCGCCCTGAAACTGAATTCCGTGGTCGGCCGTGTAAGGCTCCATGCCGCCGAGCGCCTCGATGAAATCCAAATGCCACCACGCGCGGCGGTACTCGCCGTCGGTGACGCCCTGAAGGCCGATGGCTTCCTGGCGTGCGATCGCCTGGCGAATCAAGCGGTCCTCTACCGCGCGCAAATCGTCTGCGGAGATTTTGCCTTCGGCCCGATCCGCGCGAGCTCTTTTCAGTTCCGGCGGCCGCAACAGACTGCCCACTTGATCGCCGCGAAAGGGAGGAACGGTTCGTGTCATCAGCGGACATGCTAGCACGAATGCTTTATAACGAATGCCTTATTACGACAGCTCTATCACGAAAAGCTCAAGCGCCGAGGCTCGCGCCCGCCTCCCGCAGGCCAGAGTTGCCGGGCCTGGACCGGACAACTCACAAACTCATTCCACCGGACAACTCACGTGCTAACGACACAGTCGCCGGCTGTCCCTTGTCACCGGCATTCGCGAATGATATGCTGGCTCGCGCTTGTTGGGGTCTCAAAATTTCTTGTGGGGGAAAGAATCTATGAGTTCTAAGGGGAGAGGTTCCGCGTTCGCGTTCGCGCTGACTCTGGTGATGAGCTTGAGTCCTTTCGCAATGCCGCGCCTGAACGCGCAAGGCGCGTCGGCGACGATATTGGGAACGGTGACGGATGCCTCGGGTGCCGCGATTCCGGACGCGATGGTGCAAGTCAGGAATGTCGGCACAGGGGCCACACAAACGATTGCCGCGGATGCGCAAGGCCGATATCGCGTATCTGATATCGCGTTCGGCGATTACGAAGTGAGAGCTTCGAAGACCGGCTTCTCGACGGTTGTTCGCGCAGGCATCACTCTGTCGGTCGGCGCGCAGGTGGTGGTCGATATCACCTTGTCCGTGGGACAGCAGCAGCAGACGGTGACCGTGGAAGGACAGGCGACGGTTGTGGAAACCACCAACGCCGCCGTCGGCACCAGTACATCCCAGGAGCAAATGCGCGAACTGCCGCTGAACGGCCGCAACTTCGAGCAGCTCATCCAACTGGCGCCCGGCGTGGCGACCGTGCAGTTCGCCAACAACGCGATGCAAGGACGCGCCGCTCAATACTCGGTGGCCGGCAGCCGGCCCGAAGGGCAGTCCATTATGCTGGACGACGAAAACCTGCAGAGCTTCTGGAACAATGGCATCAGCTCGATTTCCGGTTCGTCGCTCGGCGTCGAAGCCATTGCCGAATTTCAGACGCTGACCAACTCCTTCAGCGCGCAGTTCGGCGGCAATGGAGCCGTCATCAACGCGGCTAGCAAGTCGGGAACGAATTCTTTCCACGGCTCCGCGTTCGACTTTCTGCGCAATAGCGATCTGGACGCCCGCGATTTCTTTCTGCGCACCCGCAGCAGCCCGCCGCCGTTCCGCCGCAATCAATACGGAGGCAGCCTGGGAGGTCCGGTGAAGAAAGACAAGGCGTTTTTCTTCGTCGATTACGAAGGCATCCGGCAACTGCTGCAACAGTTCGGAGTCGCGACGGTTCCGAATTGTACGGCCGGCTTCGCTTCCGGACCGTGCCAGATTACCGCGACCAACCCGGTGACCGCGGCGGCCATTGCGAATACTCTGTCCCTTTATCCAGCGCCCCAGGTGCTGCAAACTCCGACGTCCGCCTCGGGCCAGGCGACGACGTTTGGCAACAATACGGTTCACGAAGATTACGTATTGGCCCGGTTCGACTACACGTTCTCGGAGAAGGATTCCATTTTTGCGCGGTATTTCTCGGACAAAACTTCCGAACTATCGCCGTTCGCGGGGGCCGCGCAATCCGTCGGCGGCGGCCCGCTTCCCTATTGGCCCGGAAGCGACAATTCCCTATCGCAATACGCGACCGTCGAGGAGCGGCACATTCTTTCGCCCACGCTGGTCAACTTGATGAAGATCAGCTATTCACGGCCCACCAAAAGCTCCGCGGAGCTCACTCCCGCCGCGGCGCCGAACGGGACCACCCCTTTGCAGTTTTTCGGTACCGGCGCGGGCGTGGAGGACGGTTTTATCGTGTCCACGGCATACGGTTTGACGCCGTTGGGACCGGCCCTCGGGACGGGACACTTCACGTTAGCCGAGAACCGCTACGCCATCGGAGACGATCTTTTGTGGACCCACGGCGCGCATTCCGTCCGCATGGGATTCGCAGGCGATCGTCTGCTCAACAACAGCTGGAACCCGATTAATGAAGACGTGGTCTGGACGTTCACCAGCTTTGCCAACTTCCTAGCCGGTCAGGCGTCGCTCGAGAGCGGAGTGGTCCCGGCGCCGACGAACACCGCGCATCGCGATTACTTCCAGTACGACTTCGATCCGTACGTTCAGGACGACTGGAAAGTTTCGCCGAAGCTTACCGTGAATCTGGGACTTCGGTGGGAGTATTACAGTAATCCGACCGAGCGGCACGACAATCTTTTTGCGATTACCAACTTCGCCACGGCAACCGGCTATACGCGGATTCCGAATATCTTCCAATCGAATCCTTCCCTGAAGAATTGGGAGCCCCGCCTTGGTCTGGCCTACGATCCTTTTGCCGATCACAAGACGTCGATCCGCGCGGGCTTTGGCATGTTCCATGACCCGATCTCGGTGCAATCCTATCAAACCGGCTTCGGCGGCGCGCCGCCGTGGGGCGCATCGACCATCGCCGGGACCGGAAATCCGGCGACGAATGCGGCGATCTATCCGTTCCCGCCCACGCTCGCGAACGCGCCCATTCCGTCGCAAACGGTGCCGTGGTATTACCCGATTAACACCACGCCGTACATGATTCAGTACAACGCGAACATTCAGCGCGAATTAATGGCGAACACGTTGCTGAGCGTGGGCTACGTAGGTTCGCATGGCATTCATCTGCTCACCGGCATTGAGTCGAATCCGCCGACGCCGGTGATCGATTCCAACGGCGTGTATCACTTCGCCAGCGCCACGGGCGTGCAGAATCCGCGTGAGAATCCGAACCTGGGCTATTTCCCGGTCCTGCGGCCGATCAGCACGTCGCGATACAACGCGTTGCAAGTTTCCGTGAATCGAAGGATCACGCGCAACGTGCAGGCTCAGGTTTCCTATACCTGGTCGAGGTGCACGGACGACGGAGCATTCGGCGTGACCAGTTTCGACGGCACCAGCACGGCCACCACTCCAGGAAATCTGGAGAATCCCTTCAATCAAAAGATCGACCACGCGGCGTGCGCCCAGGATATTCCTCAGGTGCTGCGCATCAACGGGCTATGGGCGCTGCCGTTCAAAGGCAACCGGTTCGTCTCGGGCTGGCAGCTCAGCGGCATTCTCAGCGCCTACGACGGCATTCCGTTTAACGCGAACGCCGGCTTCGATCGCGCCGTATTTACGTCGGGCGAAACGTCGCGCCCGAACTACTCGCCGAACAATCCGGCTGCTACCGTGAACGGCATCAATTACCCGGCCTGCAATAACGATCCGATGATCGGCAACGCCACCATGTGGTACAACCCGAATTGCTACTCGCTGCAGCCCGTGGGCACTTTAGGTAACACCGGAAGGAACACGCTGCGAGGGCCGACCTTCTTCGATACGGATCTCTCGCTCTCGAAGGACACCGTCATTCGCGAACAAATCAAACTGCAGTTCCGTGCGGAGGTGTTTAACATCTTCAACCACGAGAACCTCGGAAACCCGGGCAACAATATTTTCAGCGCTTCAGGGTTGATCAACACGGCTGCCGCCGGCGTCATCACAGCCTCGAACCCCGGCAGCACACCGCGGCAGATTCAGTTCGGTCTGAAGCTCACATTTTAGTGGCGGAGGCCGGCATCCGCTGGCTTCCGTTGCTTTATAGAATCCGTGTCTCCTGAGCAGCCGGGGTCGTCACCGCGCGCCGGCCGCGCGGCTCCGTCGGCGTGCGTATCGAACGCGAGCCTGATTCCATCGGAAGTCCGTTCATGAATGGAGGAGCTCGGGGCCAGGTTGCAGCCTGAGCTCCTCCGATTCCGCACCATCCGTCTGGCTTCCGCCCGAGTTCGTGCCTCTTGTACGGATAGAAAACAAAGCTGTGTGTGTTTCGCTCGCTGGTCGATTCACCAGTTCACATAAGAAAGCTTCAGAAGCGGCCCTAACCTTGCAAGGGCGAATACAAAGAGGCCGCGCGGCGGCGATCGAGGCATCGGAAGAAGCCCTTCGCGTATCGGGCCCGCTCCCCAGGAGAAATGAAAAGCACCGCGAAGCTGAGTTTCATCGGGCTGAACGCAGCCAATTTCTTTCAGGCGGAAATGGTTGGCGTAATTTTGCCCGTTCTCAGTGTCGTTTTGAGGAAGGCAGGTTGGCGCTATGACGCCGTGGGATTCGCTACGGCCGTCGCAGGCCTCGGCGGCGTGCTGTTCCAAGGACTTTCCGGCTGGGTCACCGATAGGGTCTCGCAACGCCGGATGTTGTTCGCCGGCGCCTCACTTCTCACCGGCGGCTGTTTTGTCGCCCTGCCGCTCATTCCGCAAAAGGCCTTCTCTGTCGATAGCCTGCTGTTCGTCGCGGGCGGGGTCCAGACGCTTTTCGTTCCCCTATTCGGGGCGCTCGCACTCGGTCTCGCGGGCCACAGGATGCTGAACCGCACGATGGGCCAGAACCAAGGTTGGAACCACGCCGGGAACATAGCGGCAGCGCTGCTGGCCATGGCGCTTGTATCCAGTCTGGGCTTGAACTCGGTCTTTTACGCGGTCGGCGTCTGCGCAGTTTTTGCTGCTGCCTCCATGGCGCTCATCCGGGAGCAGGATCTCGACGAGACCGTAGCCACGGGTCTGACTCGCGACGAGAGGACCGAGGTCCCGGCGGCGGAATTGTTCCGTGATCGCACAGTGCTGTTCCTGTTTCTGTCCGTTTTCGCGTTTCACCTTGCCAATGCGCGCATACTTCCCGCCGTGGCGCTCTACGTAAAGAAGCTCGGCGGCTCGGACAACCTCATGACCGCGACGGTGCTCACTGCCCAAATCGTCATGGTGCCGGTCGCTCTCCTGTCCGGTAAGCTTTGCGACAGCTGGGGACGCAAGCCGGTAATGGCCGTGGCGTTTCTTGTGCTGCCGCTGCGCATTTTCTCCTATACGCTGGTGACCAGCCCCGCGGCCCTGGTCTGGCTCCAGGGTCTCGATGGGATCGGCGCGGGTATCTTCGGGGTAGCGATTGTCGCGATCGCAGCGGACCTCACGCGCGGCAAAGGCCACTTCAATACCCTGAACGGACTATTTGCGATGGCCGTGGGCGTCGGCGGCGTGGCCGGGCCGCTCACCTCCGGCTTACTCATTCAGCACCTTGGATTCAAAGCCACATTCTTAATTTTTGCGTTGCTCGCCTCGTTCGCCGCGGGCGTTTTTCTGCTGCTCGTGCCGGAAACGCGCACGACAAACGCGCCTCACGAGGACAAGAGGGCCGCGATTTCAGCGGAGACCATTTAAAAGGACCAGGACGAGAAGAACGGGATGCCTGCGTTCCATCAAACGCCGGCGTTCCCAATTATTTTTCGCGGCCCGGGGGCGGCACGGATGCTTTGTTGTGTTTCTGATTGTAGATCTGGCGGCTGTTGGCGTTCTGCTCCCGGTTGATCTGCTTCTTCTGTTGCTGGTTGAGCGCTCCCCCATTGGCGACGCGTTCGTTATGAACCTGCTGGGCGACGGCCGCCTGATTGGCGTTGGAGCGAGCGGCTTCGCCTGACGTTTCCTGACCGTTGCGCAGGCCCTGCGCGACCCGCTGCTGCTGGTTCGCTTCGCGATTATCGATCGCATTGGGCTTGACCGTGTTGCCGTTGTGATTGTCGTTATAGATCTGGCGGCTCGCCGCGTTTTGTTCCCCGTTGATCTGTTGTTTTTCCTGATTGGTCAGGGTTCCGCCGTTCGCCACGCGATCGTTGTGCACTTGCTGATCGATGCGAGACTGGGTACGCTCCGCTTGCGCAGCTTCACCGGAAGTCATCTGACCCGAGCGAAGCCCGTTGGCGATGCGCTGATCCTGGTTGGCTTCCCGCACGTTCGGGTTATAGCTCTTGCCCGTTGTGCGATCCGCCGCCGAGATCGGCTGGGATGCGGCATGTTGCTGCGCAATTTGGTTGTAGGCAGCGGGACGAGCTACGGCCATGGTTGTGGGATGACCTTGGTTGACCGAGGCAAGCTGGGAACGATCCATGGCGGCCGAGTTCTGATGCTGCATCTGGTTCGCGGTCGGCTGGATATGATTTTCCCCGGCGAATCTCTGCTCTTCAGGACTGGGCGCACGGACAACACCGCCCGGGCCATTGAATGAAACGTGGTTATTGTTGACGATGGTATTTTGTTCCACGATGGTGCGGTTCTCATAGACGTTCGTCACGTGAACACCACCAAAATTCGCAACCGCGCTGTTGTAGGCGAACGCGCCGCCACGCCACTCGCCACCGACGAACCCAACGCCGCCGTAACCGAAGCCATAGTTCACGCCGCCGTAGAAGCCGACGTGAGGTCCCCAATAGCCGGCATGCCAGCCGTAGACGCCGCCCGCGAAGCCCCAATAACCAGGGGTCCAAAGCACCCCGACACTGGGAGGCCGCACCCAAACACCCGGGACCCAGTAGTATCCGGCGTCGCCATATGCCCAGTAGCCCGGTGTCCATATAAAGCCGGGTGCGGGGAGAGGCGGCTGAACGTAGACGGGAAGCGCGGGAGGTCCGATGTGAACGGAAATTCCAATGCCGATCCCGATCTGAGCTTGCGCCAGGGGAAGCGCGGCCAGTACGATCGCCACGCTCAAAACGAAAGCGATCCTCCGAAGTCCTTGTACAGAATGCATTTTTGTCTCCTCCTCGGCCCCGTAGCCTGCGAGGACCCGTTAAACGTCTATCGGACGCTGACTATGAGAACACCAGCCGTTCTAACTTGTTGCTGTGAATAATATAGAACTTTGGGGCGAAGAGCGGGGCGAACTGCTGCCGATCGTGAATGCCGATTGCCTCACGTGGGCCATCATGGCGCTACGAGAACTGCGTGCCAGCTTCTGATTATTGCCTCCAGGCTGGCTATAACCGCGGATCACCATAGGCCCGATCTGCCGATTGGCCTTTGAAATCCGGCATCGGGCGTATCGGGTTTAGTCTTGTCTTTTCCCCACGTCCAGTACATGCCGACGTAGGCGTAGTTCTCCGTTTGGCCGGCAACAGAGTGGCCGTAGCAAAACAAAAACTGCTGGCCGGGATGATCTTTGAAGTGATAAGAACCGCCGATGTCAATCATCGCGGAAGCTTGCGTCTGCGGGGTTGCAAAACCCTCGCGCCCATGCGAGAACAGCTCGCCTCCCAGTTCGAAGCGCTCGCCGAAGCTGTATTTCAGCAAGAATGCCCCGAAGGTGTAGTTGCGGTACCCGGTTTGCGGAACGATCGCCTCGCCGGCGCCACCATCGAGGAGCCAGTGTCCAACATTCTTCTGCAGCCAGAGGGGAACCTTGTACCAAACTTTGCCCACTCCCAGGCCCTTGGCGTCATTGCCGGTCGGGATTTCGAACATCGTAAACGTGCCGATCTGCGGAATGTATTTCGACTCCGTGATAAATGCGATTTTCGCGCCGAGCTCCATATCCGTGAACCCGAAGGCCCGTTCACCAGAGCCGCCCGGAGCGTAGATCGGGTTATTGGACGGGTTGATGGAGCCAAACGGAGCGATGAGGTGGAGCTGGACCCTGGGGATGGCGCCCCAGTTGAACTCGAATGCCGGACCCAAGGAGTCAGTTTCCGCCGGAGTGCCATCCGCGCTCCCGAAGATATAAAACTCGTAGTGATGTAAATCGACCGGAACCGGATCGTCGGTCTGGAAGGGAGGGCCTTGCCCCCACAGTACACGGGCCGCGCACATCATCAAAAGAAGTAAGATGCGCGCGGATCGTTGAGGGCGGTAAACACCCGCTCCTTTTCCGCCTTGCTGGACAGTCTCCGAATCAGCCGACGATCCGAACACCGCTCCAATCGTCGCACGATTTAGCCGATTTCGAAGCCTGACCTCATGGCGATTGGCTGGCGTCGCTCCCGAACATTGCATAGCCTGAAATATTCGTGCGCCGATTTATTCCGTGCCGCGTCTGCAGTTCCCTATTTCCCGAACACGTCCAGATCCACGTACTTGCCCATCTGGAAGTAGCCGATGGGCGCGGGATGGACCCCATCGCCGCAATTGTACGCCTGCTCCATCAAATCCGGATCGGCCTTGCTCGCGATCACGCGGTCGAAATCGAGGACGGCGTTAAAGCCTGCGCCCTTGCGAATCCAGTCGTTCACCTGGCGCCGTATCTTCGTCTTGGCATCATCCCAGCCCGTGTCAGCGACGCCGGGAACCATTGCGTGCCGCGGAATAATCGTGGCCCCGATGATTTTTATGCTCTTCGCCTTGACGCGGCTGATGATATCCTTCAGGCCGGAAATCACGAGTTCCGCGGAGGCGCCGCGCCGGATGTCGTTGGTGCCCATAAAAAGGACCACGTGCGAAACTCCGACATGCGACAGGACGTCGCGCTCGAGGCGTTCCATGCGGGCGCGGAATTAATGGCGGGCTGATAGCCGGCGGCGTTGGTCACCGTATTTCCGCCGATGCCTTCGTTCACAATCGCGAATCGGACCGGGTTCTGGAGCGCGAGACGCTGAGCCACGATGTCTTCCCAGCGATCGTGCGCGTCGAGGGTTGTGCAGGTGCCGTCCGTTATGGAATCGCCGAAGGCCACGATCGCGGTCGCGCGGGCCGTGGGCCGCACGTCGATTCCTTTCAGCCAGTACATTGCAGTGACATGGCCGCCGAAAGGTTTCCCGTCGACATTGTCGGTGGTGTCGCCCGCGTCGTTGTCGGTGACATACGAGGTGACGACGGCGTTCGCGTGTTGGCTCGGTTGCGCGTTGCCCGATACAAACAGGCTGACGGCGAGGTCCTCTTGGGCGTCGACATGCATCGTCACGGGATCGCTTTCATCGATCGTTCCGGCCGGGATCGTCACTGTCCCCTTGCCATGGAAGGTGATTGGCCGGACCAGGCCATACGCAACGGCCGCGCCTCTCACGCGCGGCGCGACGGTAGCCCGCCCGAAGGTCACGGGCGCGGTCCCGTATGTGTTATCCAGACGAAACCGGACGGCTTCGCCCGGAATGGTGACGCGAGCGATCAGGCGAACGGTCGCGTTTGAAATCTTGGCCGGAGCCAAATTCTGCTGCGAGGTGCCCCACGCCGCGACCCAGTCGCCGCTCTGGGCGCGAGCATCCGACGCCGTGAGTCCGAGGGCCGCAACCACCGCGAAACGCACCAATCCAAAGTTCCCTGCCATACGTCACCTCCCCGCGGGTACAGGCGCCAGATTATCAGATCTCGCGGTATTGGAAGACAAGAGGCTCTGTGAACCGCCGGCGGCGGTAGCATCGTGATTCGCGAACGTTGTGATTCGCGAACGGCCGCCCGCTTGAGGCCGCCTTCGCCGCACGATGCCATTCGTGGTATCCTGCGACTCGCATTCGGAGCGAATCATGATCAAAATAAAAACTTCCGGGATCAAGATAAAAACTTCCGGGATCAAAATGAAAGCTTCCGGGACCAAAATGAAAACTTCAGCTCTGCTGCTGTCCTGCATTGTTTCGGTGGCGTCCTGCCAGTTGCTCGCGCAGGTCCAAAGGCCCGGCGAGTATCCGCGGGGCGAGAAGCCTTCTCCGATGATGAGTTTTTTCGTGACGAGCCAACCCATCGGCGACGGCGGCAATCTGGGTGGGCTCGCCGGCGCCGACGCACATTGCCAAATGCTCGCGACGGCCGCGGGCGCGGGAAATCGCACTTGGCATGCGTACCTGAGCACGCAGGCGCGGCCTGGCCAGCCGGCCGTGAACGCGCGCGACCGCATCGGCACAGGTCCCTGGTATAACTTCAGAGGCGAAATGATCGCGCAGGATCTCGCGCACCTGCACGGCGACACGATGGAACTGGCGCATCAGGGAAATAATCTGAATAAGCTCACCGGGTTGACGGAAAAAGGCCAGATTGTGCCGGGTTTGTATGATTATTCCGATCCACGCGACAACGACTGGAATTACGCCAAGATCACCCGGTTTTCGACGCGCCACGAAATGCTGACGGGAACGCAGACCGATGGCACCGCGTTCACCGATGTTCAGGATCACACCTGCGACAACTGGACCAGCAACAAAAGCCCGGACCACGAAATCCCGAACGGAAACCTGAATGCCGCCGATGGCAGGCTGAACGCCCAGATCGGTTTTCCCGACCGCAACGGCGGGGGCAGCGGCTCCTGGAACTCCGCTCATGGAACCCGCGGCTGCGCCCAGACGGATTTGCCGAAAACCCACGGCATCGGGCCTATTCTATTGTTTCTCGATCAACTGACGGGCCTATGACCAAGCCACATGCTACCTTGTCGTGGCGTGCGCTTTGATGCTGGCCTGTTGCCTCATGCTGGCTCAGCAGAACGCCCGCCGAATACCCAGGGCATCGCGCCGCCCCGCGGCACCCCGAGCCGGGCTCCGGCTCGACATGACCTTTTTCGTCACCAGCGTCGGGATCGGTAAAGGCGGAGACCTTGGCGGACTGGCGGGCGCCGACGCGCACTGCCAGAGGCTTGCGGCGGCTGTCGGCGCGGGCGCTCGCACCTGGCACGCCTATCTCAGCACGCAGGCTCGTCCCGGACAGCCCGCCGTGAACGCGCGTGACCGTATCGGTACCGGGCCTTGGTTCAACTGGTCGTTCGCGCAACAGGGGGAGCCGCAAAACGCCATCATTTCGGCGGACCTTGGCGAACTTCACGGAGACACGCTGGTGCAGGCGCAGCGCGGCAGCAATCTATTCAAACAGTCCACACGCAACGAGCATGGACGAGGTCATTCACGGCATCGGCGACACGCCGCCGATTCAGCACGAAATTCTGACGGGATCGAAGTGGGACGGCCGCGCGTACACGGATAACGCCGACCATACGTGCAACAACTGGACCAGCAGCTCAACCGGTTCCGCGCAGGTCGGCCATTCCGATCGAATCGGCAATGGCTCGTCATGGAATTCTTCGAACGCCACAAAAGGGTGCAGCCAGGCCGCGTTTGAAAGCACCGGCGGCACGGGCCTCTTCTACTGTTTCGCAATCAACTGAAATTCATCGGCTGAGAGCGCTTCGTTCTGCTGGCCGCTTTGAACGACGTACGCGCTGACGGCGTTCGCGTTACCATCCAAGTGCATCGCGTCGCATTCAGGAAAAGATTGCCGCAGCGACGAATTGCTGTTATAGTCAACGCATTATAGAGGTTGCGGCTTTCATGAAGTACTCACTTGGGATCTTTGCACTCATCATAGTTTTTGCCCTTGTTCCGAACCAGTGGAATACCGCGAGCGCGCAGACCCCGATCTCGTTTAACTTTAGCGGCTCAGGCGGGCTAACCTCCGGCGGCGGCGTCCTGCTGACGGGCTCCGGCACACTGAACCCTTATGGGCCGACGACCATCGCCGTCACCACACAAAACTCAGGAACCAGTTTTACCGTCACCTTTGCAAACGGGAGCACCTGGACCGCCACATCGACGGCTGTCAGCTCCGGGGGCATGGCCACAGGCACGGCCACGATTATAGGTGGAACCGGAACGTTCGCGGGCGCGACCGGCTCCTTCAACTTCACTGTGCTTTACACCCAGCAGCCGGGGAACACGATTAGCTTCACGGTGACGGGATCTGGAACCATCAACGGCAGCGCGACGCTGACCTATACGTATTATTTTTCGCAGCTCGCCTTCGCGGGCGGGTACCAGACCACGCTCACCTACATCAATTACGGCGCGAGCCCGGTCACCTGCACGACGTCTTTCTATGGCGACAACGGCAGCTCGCTCGCAGTGCCGTTCGCCGACACGACCGGCGGCTCCACGCGAACGGATACGATCGCCGCCGGAGCGTCCATCCACGATCAAACCAACGCGAGTGTCGCGGCAACGGGCACGCAAGGATGGGCTGAGGCGACGTGCACCGGCCCGGTCGAGGCCAGCTTGCTGTATCGCCTCTACAGCAGTTCCGGAACTGCGGAGGCCGAGGCCAGCGTGAACGCGGAGACAGTACCCACCAGCAAGTTGGTGACGTTCGCTAAGTCGGCGGCCGCTTCCACGGGCGTCGCTTACGCCAATCCCTCCACGACGCAGCCGGCGACGGTTACGATCACGGCCTATAATGCGGCGGGTGTCGCGCAGGGCAGCAAAGTCGTCGCGCTCGGGCCGTTGCAGCATGGCTCCTCGAACGTCAATGCGATCTCGGCGAGCTTCACGGGCTCGATTGTGATCACTTCCACCAGCCCCATCATCAGCCTGTCATTGAATGCGGAAGTGTTGAACGCGCAGGCGTTCCCGGTATTCTCGTCACTACCGCCCGGCGATCTCTCCGCAAACCCGCCCACCGGCGCGCAGACGTATTATTTTTCCCAGGTGGCGTTCGCGGGAAGTTTCCAGAGCACGCTCACCTACATCAATTACGGCGCGAACGCGGTCACCTGCACGACGTCTTTCTATGACAACAACGGAAACCCGTTACCGGTTCCGTTCGCCGACACGACTGGGGGCTCCACGCGAACGGATACGATTGCCGCCGGAGGGTCCATCCACGATCAGACCAACGCGAATCTCACGGCGACGGGCGCGCAAGGATGGGCCCAAGCAATGTGCACCGGCCCGGTGGAGGCCAGTTTGCTGTATCGGTACTTCGACGGTTCGGGAACCGCGGAGGGCGAGGCCAGTGTCAACGCCGAAACAGCGCCCACCAGCAAGTTCGTGACGTTCGCCCAGTCGGCGGCGTCCGCCTCCACGGGGGTCGCGTATGCCAATCCCTCCCCGACCCAGTCGGCGGTGATCACGATCGCGGCCTCCGACAAGACAGGCGCCGCGTTGGGCAGCAAAATTGTCACGCTCGGGCCGTTGCAGCATGGCTCCTCGAACGTCAACGCGATCTCGGCGAGCTTCACGGGCTCGATTGTGATCACTTCGACCAGCCCCATCGTCAGCCTGTCGCTGAATGCCGAAGCTTTCCCGGTGTTCTCCTCGCTACCACCCGGCGATCTACCGTAGGGCGAAGTCGAAGCTGGCCGACATCATTTGGGTGGGGCCTACCGCGGCTTCTTCGGAGATCGAGCGGAGGTGCGCCGCCGTGCCGTCGACGTGGGAGAGCGGCGAGGGGCGATTCGCGATAGGGTGCCCGCGACCGGTCGATTGTGGTCTTTGCTCAGAGCGAAGGCTGTATTTACGAGTCCGACATGGGAGAAGGCCTGAGGGAAGTTGCCGAGGAGCCGCTTTTCCGCCGGATCATATTCTTCCGATAACAGGCCCACGTCGTTGCGAACTTCCAGCAATCTTCGGAACAAGCGAACGGCATCCTCGCGGCGTCCCATCAGGAAGTAGTTGTCCGCCATCCAGAAACTGCAGGCGAGAAACGTCGCTTCGCCGTTGGCTATTCCGTCGACTTTTTGATCCTGCGTGTAGCGCGCGACGAAGCCGCCGGGCGACATGAGGCGCTTTTCAATCGCGGTCACCGTGCCCACGACCCGCGGATCGTGTGCGGGAAGGAATCCGACGATCGGCACCATAAGGAGGCTGGAATCCAGATGCTTTGATCCATAAAACTGGACGAAGGAGTTCAATTCAGGATTGAAGCCGCGCTCGCAAACCTCCTTATGGATCTGATCCCGCAACGCCTCCCATTTCGAGGCATACGGCAACCAGCCGCGCTTCATGGATTGCACGGCGCGATCCATCGCCACCCAGGCCATCACTTTGGAGTGCGTAAAGTGGCGGCGCGGCCCACGTACCTCCCATATGCCGTCGTCCGGTTTCTTCCAATTCGTCTCCAGAAATTCGAGCAGCGCCCGGCCGACGCCTTCACGCTGGTGTTTTAGAGACCGGAGACCGGCCACACGACACTGAAAGAGCGTATCCATCACCTCGCCGAAGATATCGAGTTGAAATTGGTTGTACGCGCCGTTTCCGATACGCACCGGTTTCGAATCTCTGTATCCGGCAAGCCAGGGAAGCTCGATTTCGGAGATACGGCGTTCGCCGCGCAGCCCGTATGCGATATTGACCTCCGCCGGATGCCCGGCGACGGCACGTAACAGCCAGTCGCGCCAGCTTGCGGCCTCCTCGAGATAGCCCGCGTTGAGCAGCGCATCCAGACTGAGCGACGCGTCGCGAACCCAGCAATAGCGGTAATCCCAGTTCCTGACTCCGCCGATGCTTTCCGGGAGAGAAGTGGTAGGTGCGGCAACGATGCCGCCGGTGGGCTCAAACGTAAGCGCCTTCAACGTAATCAACGATCGAACGACGGCTTCGCGCCACTCTCCCTGATAAGACGAGCGGTCCGACCATTCACGCCACCATTTCTCGGTGTCATGAAGCGCCTTCGAAATCTTTATCGGTGACGGTTCGTAGCGATAGGAGGGATACCAGGTGAGATCGAAAGAGACCTCTTCCCCCTTTTTCACGGTGAATGCCGAGGTCGTTCGAAAATCCTCGTTCACCAGTTCGACGGCGGTTCTGAGCCTGACCATCTCCGGACCACCGATCGCCGAGAGGCCTCCCTTTACGCGCTCGATCCACGGGACGATCGATCCATAGTCAAAGCGGATAACGAATTCCATTTTCATGGGGACTCGTCCCCGCTTGCCGATCACCATTCGCACGACCCCCGGCATGTGATTTCCGCGCGGCATAAAATCCACGAGCAGCACCGTTCCGGACTCGGTCTCAAATTCGGTTTCGAGGATCAGGGTGCCTTCGCGATAGCGCCGTCGAATGCGCTTAATGTGCGCTGCCGGAGTGATGGACCAGTAGCCGTTGTCCCGGGTGCCTACCAGAGCCGCGAAGCACGCGCCGGAATCAAAGTCCGGGAGGCACAGCCAGTCAATAGAACCATGTTTCGAAACGAGCGCCGCGGTGTGGCAGTCGCCGATCATCGCGTAATCTTCGATCGGCGGAGCTGAGTTCGATTTACTGGAATCGAACTTCGGCGGTTTCGTGGAATGTGGCACGCTACAGCCATCGTACGACTGCATCAGGACGCGCGAGCCTTAGCTTGACAGGATCGCGTGATCGGCGGCGGGACGAGTGGCGTAAAAGAGAAGGCGTCCGGGGACGAGCGGCGCAAGGAGGTCGGCGAGCCCGCAAGCGAGAGCGGCGCGAACGGCGGCGGAAATCCGGAAGGGACGCCGTAGCAGGCGGCGGCATTGGCCCACGTATTCCTCGACCGGCGCGCCACGCACGGCGGCACGAGCGGCGAGCTCGCCCGTCAGCATCGCGTTCAGCATGCCTGAACCTGTGAACGGGTCGATAAACCCGAGAGCGTCGCCGGCGCGATAAACCCTCCGGTCGAGCGGCTGGCCGATCTGTTCGGAGAACACGAGAGGACCCGTCATGAGCCAGTCCATCACGGGCGCAAGCGGGCGCAGACGTTCGGCGAGCGCAGGACAGCGCGCGAGGAGTTCCTCGGGATGAAAGCCGCAGGCGCGGAGCGTACGCTCCGGAGCAAGCCCACAGACGTTCGTCGCACCGTTTTCGATCGCGCTGACGCCCACGTAGCAGTTCTCAAAAAAATAAAGCTCTACTGCATCGTTCACGGGGCCGGTGAAGTGGGCTTTGAAGCCAAAGAGGCGCTCGCTCGCAGGGGGCGCGACCGATTTGCGTCCGGCGGCCCAGATGGCCGCATGGCCGGGGATTGCGGTGCTTCCGTGGTCACGGACCAGCTCCGCACCGGTTTTCACGGCGTGTTGCAGCAGAAGCCGGTCGAATTCATACCGGCTGAGACCATGAGCCGGCTCAGGAAGAATATGCCGGACGACTTTCGCGCCGAAGTGCAGACGCATTTCTCGCAGAAGCGACGGACCCAGCTTCAGGAAATCCGTCTCGCAGCCGGCGCGCCGCAATAGCGTCAGAATGGCGGGCGAAAGAAACTCGCCGCAAACTTTGTGGCGCGGGAAGGCGGACTTTTCGAAAATTCGCACCGGCGCACCGTAACGCGCGGCCGTAATCGCAGCCATCGAGCCGGCGGGACCTCCACCAACGATGTCGATCGCCGGCATGCGACCCTCCTGACTGTGATTATACGGAGGTGTGATGATGCGAGAGAGGCGATGATACAAGAGATGCGCCGCTCCTTCGAAGAAGAAATTCTGGATCAAGGCGGGCTGCCGCGCGACATCGTCGAGCGGGCCCATCGCGGACTGCTGCGAACGCATACCCTTCTGGGAAATCATCAAGCGATTTTGCGTGCATTGAGATCCGAAGATCGGACGGTACGCCGGGTTCTGGATATCGGCTGCGGGCATGGCGCGCTCATGGAAAAGATCGGGCGGCGAATAGGGGCGGAGGTGGTGGGCGTGGATTTGCAGCCTCCCGAAGCCGGCAAAAAAGGTCTGCGGATTTTGAAGCTGGACGCCGTGCGCGACGTCCTGCCGCGAGCCGACGTTGCCGTCAGCGTGTGCATGGTGCATCATCTGCGCGAGGAGCAAGTCGCCGAGCTGATTGCGAATGTCGGAAAAACATGCCGCCGTTTCGTGATTCTGGATCTGGTGCGGCATCCGGTTCCACTGGCCTTATTCCGCGCCTTCGCGCCGCTCTGTTTGCCGCGGGTGAACGTGCTCGACGGGCGTCAGTCGATCCGCAGGGCCTATACGGTGGAAGAGTTTCGCGTTCTGGTAGCGCGAGCGGCAGCGGCGGCCGGCGGGACGGTCCGGTATTCCGTGGCGCCCCTCTGGATCCGGCAGATGGCGGATATCCACTATGCGATTCCCTGATTTCCTAAGCCGTGATTTTCGTCAGCGTGATTTTTATCGGCCTGATTTTCATCAACGGTGTTCGGCCGGTGAACCCACGGTAATCTGCACGGCGCTTTGCGCGCCCGAAGTGAGCGTTCCTTTGAGCGAGAAGACAAATACGCTATCCCCGCGCGTGGCGCCGGCAAACGAACTTCCTCCGGAATAAACGGCAACGAACTGTTCGCCTTCGTATTCGAATGCCACGGGAGGCGCGTTCACACCGGCGCCGGTTGGGAATTCCCACAGACGCTGCCCGTTCGCCGAATTCAAGGCCGTGAGGCGGCCGTCGTTTCTGCCGACAAACACTAGTCCCCCCGCCGTGGTCAACGATCCGCTGTAACAGGTATCCTTCCATCTCTGCTGCCACACCAGACGATTGGTTTTCATATCGAGCGCGGCAAAAATACCGGCCGCGGGGAGGGGCATTCCGCCGAAGGCTCCGCCCAGATAGCCCTGGCCCGCTTGTGGGAACTTCTGATCGGCCTCACCGCCTTTGAATAAATTGGGTGCGTCCGTGGCGCACACGTAGTAATAATCAGTGGCGGGATCGAACGAACTCGGCGGCCAGTTGGCACCGCCTCGCGCGGATGGTTTAGCGACCACTCCTTCCGACCAGAAAGGTGTGAAGATGCGGCCCTGGTTCACGAGCGCGTAGCCCTCGGGCGCAATATCGATGGACTGCGGAACGAACGCGTCGCCACGCGGATAGGGCTGGGTGGGAGAGGTGAATTGCAGAGGTTCCTGGGGCACTGGTTTCTCATCGATGCCGAGCAGGGGTTTGCCGTTCGTGCGATCCAGAATATAAACCCAGCCGGCTTTATTCGCCTCGGCCGCCGCTTTCCGCACACGCCCGCCGACTTTCACATCGAAGAGCATGACGGGGTTCGGGCCGTCGTAGTCCCATAAATCGTGATGCACCTGTTGAAAATGCCAACGATATTTTCCGGTCTTCGCTTCGAGGGCCACCATGGACGTGGCGAATAGATTGTCCCCGCGACGGATCTTCCCATTGAAATCCGGACCGGGATTGCCGGTGGTGAAATAGACAAGGCCGAGATCCGGATCGACGGCCGGGGTTTGCCATACGGTCCCGCCGCCGTATTTCCAGGCATCGTTGTCCTTGGGCCAGGTCTCGTGCCCGATTTCACCGGGGCCGGGAATGGTGTAAAAAGTCCACAGAAGATGACCGTCTTTCGCGTCGAACGCTTTGACGCGTCCTCTCACCGCCCGCTCTCCTCCCGCGAAACCGACGATCAGCATGCCGTCGTAATAGAGGGGCGCGGCGGTTATCGTGTATCCGTCCTGCCAGCGCTCCGCCTGCGTCGACCATAGCGTGGTACCGGAATTTTTGTCGAGCGCGACCAGGCGGCCGTCCAACTGGCCGACGAAGACTTTGCCGTCGCCGATCGCGACTCCGCGGCTGGTCCAACCGCAACAGATGGTGGAGATCGATTGGTCCAGATTCGCCTGATATTTCCATAGAATCTGGCCGGTCTTGACGCTCAGCGCGAACACGTCGTCGGCGCCGGTCACGATGTAGAGGACCCCTTCGTAAACCACGGGTTGCGCCTCACCCGAGTACTTCGCGGCGAGCCCCGAGCCCCCCAGGTGCGTTTGCCAAAGACCTCTAAGTGTGGCGACGTTCTCGCGATTGATCTGCTTTAAAGGCGAGTGGTTTCGATTGAAGAGATCCCCTCCCACTTTCGGCCAATTTCGCATGGGAAACGCCGCAAGATCTTGCGCCGAAAAGGCGGGAATGGGTTCCGCGATGTGGCTGGTGCTGTCCACCATGACGGTCTGCGGCACTACACCTGTCTGCGGCGCTTCACCTGTCTGCGGCGCTGCGAGGAGACACGCCGCGAACGTCACACAAAGCGCGCACCACGCCGAGGGATAGCTTCCCCGCGAATTCGAATCACTCACGACGATCTCCTTTGTTAGGGCGAGGAAATTGATGAATTAGAAGTATACTCCGGCGCGCGTCCAGACGCGTTGGGCACTTTCAACGAATTGCCGAGGTGTAGAATACGGAACACATGAAGAACCACCCCAGGGTCGGGGCGCTGGCCGGGATCGCAGTAGCGCTGCTATCGGCGCGCGCCCAGGCGCCGGCTGTTGACCACAAGCGGACGGCTCCGGCACGCGGAGTGCTTTATGCGGCGGCGGGCCCCGAGCTGATCCGCTACGAGCTGGATCCGCAGAATGCGGTACTCGTCAGGAGAGATTCCGTTCGCCTTCCCGCCAACGTTCAATACGCGTGGGCGCATCCCTCGCGCAAGTACTTCTATGTTGCATGGAGCGATGGAGGCGCGGCCGCGGGGGCTCCCGGAGCGGCCGATGTTCCTCACGGCAAGCTGCATGGCGTGAGCGCTTTCCGTATCGATCCGCAATCGGGCGTCCTACACTCGATCGGCCCGACCGTGTCGCTCGCATCCCGGCCGATTCATCTCAGCGTGGATCTTTCGGGCACGCATTTGCTGGTCGCCTACAACGATCCGAGCGGAGTTACCGTGCATCGAGTGAATGCCGACGGCACACTGGGCGCGCCGGTGAGTCAGCCGAACGCGCTCGATACCGGAATTTATGCGCATCAGATCCGGGTAGACCCTTCGAACAAGACGGCAATCCTGGTGACGCGCGGCAACGGCCCCACCAAGGACAAGCCCGAAGATTGCGGCGCGATCAAAGTGTTTGATTATGCAGACGGCGTCCTGAAGAATCGCGCGTCGATCGCCCCCAACGGCGGAACGGATTTTCAGCCCCGCCATTTGGATTTTCATCCGACGGAGCCGTGGGTGTTCGTCTCGCTCGAACGCCAATGCAAGCTGCAAGTGTACCGGATGGAAAACGGATCGCTCGGCGCGCTGCCACTTTTCACCGAGGACAGCCTGGCATCCGATCGAGTGGCGAGCGGGCGCAAAGCCGCGCGGCAAAACGCGGGGACGGTTCACGTGCACCCGAGCGGCCGGTTCGTCTATCAGGCCAATCGCTCGGCCTCCGTGGACGCGGCGGGGAAGCCCGTGGATGGGGGCGGGGAAAACACAATCGCGGTCTATGCGATCAATCCGATGACGGGCGAGCCCACGCGTCTGCAGAATGCCGATACACACGGTGCGGAGCCTCGAACTTTCGCGCTCGATCCAAGCGCGCGGGTACTGGTCGCTGCGAATCAGACAGCAGTCTTCGCCGGCTCGAAGACGATTCCCGCGAGCCTCGCGGTGTTTCGAGTGCGGGCCGACGGGAAGCTTGACTTCGTGCGCACGTATGATGTTGATACGCGATTTGGAGGTTTGTTCTGGATGGGAATCGTTCCGCTACCGTAGAACCGACGGGCTAAGTAAACTTTGCACGGTACGCGGATGCTGCACCATCTTTTTTCCTAAGGTCCTACGTTCTGCCGATCGCCGCGCGGGACTGGTGCGCGCATGCCCCCGGTTCGTCACCCGTCGTATGCGTTGTAAAGCGCACAAAATGCAGGACATGATTCCTTCAAGCGATCGCCGCGCAGGATTGGCCCACGATCGAAACCTCAGTACTAGAGGTACTATCTTTTGGCGGCCTACGTGCAAAGTTTTTAGGTGTAGGGTGTTTTCTAGAAACAGACGAATGCGCTACTGTTTTGGACTTTGTTGAGCGAAGAGTCTTTTGCAGGAGAAATACGAATGGATATGAAACAAGCCAAAAGTATCATGCTGTGTTCCGAAATTGTCGACCTCCACTGGAAACAGCGGGCTGGACGCGAGCGTGAACTGAAGGCCAATTTGGAAGAGATCTGGGCGTCGGGGGCCCGTTTTCTCATGGATGTTCGGGTTCCGCTCCGGACAACGATGTGGTTCAAGGCAGGGAACCGCGAGTTTCGAGCAAAGGTGAGTTCCCGGAAGTTCGTAAAGGGTCTGGGTTACCTTGTCGAGGCCGCGTTCGCTTCGAAGAGCCAGTGGTCCGAGGCCGCATTCCGCCCGAAACACCTGTTGAATCCGCTCGTGTTGCTTGGCAACAAGATTTTCGCGGCGATGCCGGTGCCGCCCGTCAGCCCGGCGGAAAGCTATATACCCGCGGCGTTCGATTCTCCGTTAGATTTCCGGCAGGCGCGCCGCCACGCGGTATAAAGCACGCGGCGTAAAAGCGCGAGACGTCGGCCCCTCCCCGGATTCACTCTCCCCATTCAGGCAGGGGCCGCGCCCGGGAAACCATTTTGCGAATCCACACTGAGCGCTGCCCTTTCCATCCCTGAAAACCAATAATCGTAACCGGGTCCCCGGCCTTAAGAGTGCGCGGGCTCCAGCCCGCCCGCATCAGCGTATTGGGCGCGGGGAGTTCCCCATCCCAAGCTTCCCGTTTTCCTTGATCGTCGATCACGTCAAAAAATAACTGCACGTGCGGATTACTGAACGCGAGGCGTGTGACGATGCCGGTGAGCGTGACCTCTTTGCTCGGGTCGAATGCGGACGCGCCGTGGTGCGCAGACACGTTCGCCGTCAGCACGATGAGTCCCAGGCAGAGCAGACCGAACGGGCGCACTGGCGAATTTGTCTTTGCCGCTCTTGGCACGCCATGATTTTACCCCGGCGGTCCGAGCCGCTTCCGCTTTGCGCTCGCGCGGGCCAAATGGTTTACGATTGGAAACGGTCCACGGGCGGAGTCCGGAAAAATGACGCATAAACGACCGATCACACTCGTATTTGCAAGCGTTGTGGTGTTTTCGAGCGCGCTCGCGCTCGGTCAACAGGGGGCAAATAACCCTGGCAACCAGCCGAGCGCAAAAAATTTGCAGATTCTCGAACCTGACACCGATGTGGCGGACACCATGCGGGCCTTCAACGACGCTCTCGGGGTCCAGTGCGATTACTGCCACGTAGCTGGAGATTTCTCGAGCGATGCAAACCCGCGTAAACAGACCGCCCGCAAAATGATCGCGCTGGTCCGGACGATCGAGCCATATTTTCCCGCGACGGCCGGGGTTTATCCTCGCGGATACCATGACGTCGATTGCAGCACGTGCCATCGCGGGAAGGCAACGGTCGAGACCAAGGCCGTGCCCCATTTTTTAAACCGTGGGGACGCGGCGGGACGCATCCCGGCGAATGAGAAAGCCACGAACTTGAAGGTCCTGCCGCCTGATACGGACGTACACGGGAAAGGATCGATCATGGAAGATTTCCGCGATGCCCTGCAGGTCGATTGCGCGTATTGCCACGGGGGCGGCGCCGGTCACTGGGAGAAAGAAGACAACCCCAGGAAGATACTGGCGCGGCAAATGATCCTGATGACCCGCCAGATCAATTCTCAATTTCCGGGCACCGGCGTTTATCCCGCGGCCCCCTCGGTGGTGACGTGCTATTCGTGCCACAGGGGCGACGCGCGTCCGGTCAGTCTGAGCAACAAAAATTATCCGCCGGTCGTGCGTCCCTAGCCGGCGCAGGTCAGTAGGCGCATTAGGCTTCGTCGACGTATTCGACGCCGAGCTGTTTGAGCTTTTCGCGCAAGCCGTAGAAGTCGACACCCAGTTCCCCGCGACGGAGACGCTCGCGCGTCTGCTCCTCTTTCGCGACGCGCTGACGCCCCAATTCGGCTACCGCGGCAGCATGCGAACGGGGGACAATCACGACGCCGTCGGCGTCGGCCACCACGACGTCTCCCGGTTGCACCGCGGCTCCCGCGCAGACTACGGGGATATTGACGGAACCCGCGGTTGATTTCACGGTTCCCTGCGCGGAAATCGCTTTGGCCCACACCGGGAAGTCGATCTCGGTGAGTTCCGCCGTATCGCGTACGCCCGCGTCGATAATTAAACCGGTCACACCGTGGGCCTGGCAGGAGACGCCGAGGAGCTCGCCGAACATGCCGTCGGTGGATTCCGATGCGGTCGTGACGACCAGCAGATCGCCCGGCTGGCACACGCTGACGGCCGCATGAATCATCAGATTGTCGCCGGGTTGCGAATATACGGTGATCGCGCTGCCGGCGGCGCGTGCGGCCGGATAAATGGGACGCAGGTACGGCTTCAGCAAACCGGTGCGGCCCTGCGCTTCGTGAATGGTGGCGACTCCGAGTTCCCCTAGCGTACGAATAACATCGGGATCGGCTCGACGGACAGTGCGAACGATTTTATGATTCACGATGATTTCCGTTTACGACAATAGCAGCCGAGGATTCTCGACTGCCATGCGCCGGATTTCGGCCTGCGTGAAGCCCGCGTCGAGCAACTTTTCGGCGAACATGGCAAACCCTTCGGCGACCCCGGGATTGGTGGTCTGCCCCAAGTCCGTCGACAACACGCAGCGCTCGGCGCCAGTGGCACGAATTGCCTGGAACACGCCTTCCCAGGACGCCTTCCCGGTATGCATCGTGGTGAAGCAGTGTTCGATGAATGCCCCCATGGCCGCGAGTTCCGCTTGCTCGGCCGCGGATAAATTCTGGGATGGAAATTCGGCATGCGTGACCAGCACCCTCCGCAGCTTCATCTCCTCGGCGGCCTTCACCAGGGCGGCAATTTCCCGGCGGCCCAGATGTCCCGTGGCCAGGATCATGTCGTACTTGCGAATCAACTCCAGGCAGGTGCGCACGACGGGTAGCAACGCGCCGGCCTCATCGAGAACACTCATGGGCGGGGGATTTACGCCGGTGGCTGCGAGCTCCAGTTGGATCGTCGCCCAAAACGGCGGATTCGCCGCGGAACCGCCGGGGCGTCCCGCGGTCTCATTGGCCGCATCCACGGTTGGCATCCACACGATTTTGCAGCCCGAACGCCCCGCGAGTTCCACCGCCACGGGGTTCAGTCCTCCGATGCTGTGATTCAGAACGATCGCGCCATAGGCGTGGATTCCAGGCACCACCTTGGTGACGACGTGGGCGCGTTCGGCGGTGGGGAAGTAGTGCGATTTGAGGACGAATCCGGCGAGCCCGTGCGCCAGAAACTCTTTCGCCAGGTCTACGTCGTCTATGCGGCGCGCAATCACATCCGGCGCCACGTGAACCTGCATATCGTAGGCGCCCTGCAGCGCTTCCCAGGCCGTTTCGCGCGAGGGCCTATCTGCTGAGGTAGTTGAACCTGTGCTCATCGTTTCTCCGTTTGAACTATTCCGTCCCAACCTGCTCCGCTCCGACGGGCTGAGCTGCGACAGTGGAATCCGTCGCCGAAGTCACGTCCGTCCCGTTGAGGGCGCTCCGAAGCCGGGTTTCGTCGAGCGCTCCTTCCCATTTCGCGATCACGAGCGTCGCGACCGCGTTGCCGATCAAATTCGTGGGAGTGAGGCCTTCCGACATCAGGCGATGAATCCCCAAGACCAGGGCGACGCTCGCAACCGGAATCGTTCCCGCGGTGCTCAGGGTCGCGGCGAGCACGACAAAAGCCGCGCCCGCCACACCCGCCGCGCCTTTCGATGTAAGCAGCAGCACCGCGAGCAGGCCGATTTGTTGGGCCAGGGTGAGGGGCGTATTGGTTGCCTGTGCCAGAAACACGGCCGCCGCCGCGAGATATAGACACGTGCCATCGAGATTGAACGAGTAGCCCATGGGGACGACCAGTCCGGTGACGCCTTCGGCGCAGCCCAACCTTTCGAGTTTGTCGATCAAACGCGGAAATACGGTCTCGGAGGAGGTGGTCGCGAGGACGATCAGCAGTTCCTCGCGCAGATAGCGCAGCAATGCAAGCAAGCGAAAGCCGCACCAGGAACAAATCGGGCCGAGCACCCCAAACACAAAGATCAGGCAGGTGAGGTAAAACACGGCCAGGAGCTTACCGAGCGATACCAGCGACCCGGCTCCGAATTTTCCAACCGTGAAAGCGATCGCGCCGAAAGCGCCGATCGGAGCCGCGTACATGACGATGGCCACCGCGCCGAAGAGCATGGTGGAGGCGGCTTCGATGAAATCGAGCAGGGGCTTTCCCACTGGCCCCAAACGAATGAGCGCGAATCCGAACAGAACGGAAATGACCAGGACCTGGAGGACATTTCCCTCGGCGAAGGCGCCCACGGCCGTTTGCGGAATTACATTCATCAAGAAGGTGACGGGCGTCTGGCCTCGAGCCGAGCTTACGTACGACTGAACCGCGGAGGCGTCGACGTGCGAAAGATCCACATTCATGCCCGCGCCGGGGCGCAGGAGGTTGACCATGGCGAGTCCGACGATCAGAGCGATCGTCGTGAGGACTTCAAAGTAGATCAGCGCCTTGAGGGCGGTACGGCCGACGCGGGCCATGTCCGCCATGCGGGCGACCCCGTGAACAACAGTGCAGAAGATGATCGGCGCGATCAGCATGCGGATCGCCTTGATGAAGGCGTCGCCGAAGATCTGCATGCGCCCGCCGAGCTCGGGACGAAAAGCGCCGAGCGCGATTCCCGCGACCATGGCGAGGAGGACCTGGACCCATAGTTGTCCGAACCACGATTTGCGGGCCGCGCCGGGCCGCGCCAGGCCACTCATAGTGCTTACCCGCAGATGGACATCCTCAGTTGCGAATTATATTCGTTCCCCTCCGCGCAAGTCCATATGTGGCGTTGCTCGCGTCCGCAACTTTGAATCGGCCGAGCGAGACCCTTTCCGTTGTGCGCTGATTGCGATATGATCTGAACTCGATTTCAGGGCCATGACATAAGGGCCATCGGGAGGATCACGCGACCATGACAGACACCTCATCGCCAGACCGGCTTTCCAGATTATTGAGCCTTGTTCGAATGGGCGTGGGCTTCCTGTTCCTGGAGCACGGACTTTCCACCGCGTTCGGTTTCGTCACCGGCCGGGCCGACGTGGATTTTTCGAAGCTTCACGCGTGGGCGGGACCCATTGAGACGATCGGCGGAATTCTTTTGATTCTGGGTTTATTTACGCGCACTACCGGATTCATTTTGTCGGGCGAAATGGCGGTCGCGTATTTTTCGTCGCGGCTGCGCTGGGCCGAACCGAACGCGGTCTTTTTCCCGACGCGGAACAACGGTGAGGAGGCGGTGCTCAACTGTTTCTTTTTCCTGTGGCTGGTGACCGCGGGAGGCGGAGCCTGGAGCCTGGACGCCTTGATCGCGAAAAGCCGGAAGGGCAAAAAATCCGATGCCGTTTCCGGAGGGGCGGGCGACCGGATGCACGCGGAACCGCAGGCGGGACTATGAAAGATACCCTTGCTTCCTGGGAGCCTCAGGCGCGCGCGCTGCTGAGATTCATCGCGATGTACATGATCCTGCTTCACGGGTTGCGTGAAGTCTTCGGGATTGTTCCGGCCAAAGCCAAAGGTCCGGGGTCGTTCATGCCGCTCGATCCATTGGGACAGGCCGGCGGAGTTTTGCTGCTCATTTTAGGCGTGCTTTTCCTGGTTGGGTTATTTACGCGAGTGGCCGCAATTCTCCTGGCACTGCAGTGCGTGTTCGCGTATATCTATGCGGCGGCGCCTCGCGGCGTGTGGCCCATTCGCAACGGCGGGATCGATACGCTCACCTACGCGCTGATTTTTCTGTACTTCGCGGGTGCGGGCGCGGGCGCCTGGAGTCTGGACGCGTTGCTTCGCGGGAAGAAGACTCTTACGGCTGAAACCGCGTAAGCGGGCTATCTGCCGGGCGCCAGACTTTCGAGCCTCGCCAGTGTTTCCGCCGCGAGCCGCGTGGTGAGTTCCGTGGCCGGAAGGTCCCGGCCGAGGTGCGCGGATTGGCCGGCCCACATCTGCGCGAAATCCGCGGATCCGGCTGCCTCCGATTTTGCGCGCAGGGGCGCGATCGCGGCTCCGGCCAGAGGAAACGGCGGAGTGAACTCCGAAAGAGGACCAACCTCGCGGACAATGCGATTCACGATGCCGCGTGCCGGACGGCCTGAGAATACGTTGGTAATCGCGGTCTGATCGTCTTTCGCCTGGTGCAACGCCTCGCGGTGGACCGGGTGAATCCTGGCCTCGGGACAGAACAAATACGCCGTTCCAATCTGCACGGCCGCAGCCCCTAGAGCGAAAGCCGCGGCGATGCCGCGTGCATCGGAGATCCCGCCACTTGCAATCACAGGCACTTTGACAGCGTCGACGACCTGGGGGATCAGCGACATGCTCCCGACCTGGGTGGAGACGTCTTCGGTAAGGAACATTGCGCGGTGGCCGCCTGCTTCGGAACCCTGCGCGATAATCGCGTCGCAGCCGTTCTGTTCCAGCCATCGCGCCTCGTCCACGGTGGTGGCGGAAGAGAGAATTTTCGCTCCGGCGGCCTTCATACGATGGAGAAGCGCGGGTTCCGGCAGGCCGAAGTGAAAGCTGACGACCTCGGGCTTGAGTTCCTCCATCAATTCGCACGTCGCGGCATCAAAGGGCAGGCGGCTGGCGGCGGGCAGGGGAGCAAGAGGGTCCAATCCCAGTTCCAGATAGTAAGGAGCCAGGCGCTCTTGCCACCGACCAACCCGCTCCTGGTCGGGGACCGGCGGCGTATGGCAAAAGAAATTGACGTGGAGGGGATGCGAAGTCTGCTGCCGGAATTTGGCGAATTCCGCCCGAATCTGATCGGCCTTCAGCATCGCGCAGGGGATGGAGCCAAGTCCTCCGGCGCGCGCCACCGCGACCGCTAATTCCGATAGCGCCGCGCCCGCCATCGGCGCGAGAATGATGGGCAATTGGATTCCCAATAAATCTTGAATACGCGTGTCCGGCCACATCTGTGGTGATCCCTTCCCTTATGTCCCCGCGAAGCAGTAACCACTCACATTATTCCGCGCTCGCCTGGTCGCGCGCGATCCAACGGAATCGCCGGAGCTCCTATCGAGTCCGTCTCAAAATCAAGTGCTTCGCGTATCGCTTGATGCATGGTTCATAATGTATGGGCAAAGGAATTTACCGTGGCAAATCCGGCCCTGAAGACGATCCTGCTGCTGGTTGCGGATCCGGTTGTGCGTTCTGTGATGCAGGAGACGTTGGACCGCGCGGGTTACACCGTTGTGGCCACCGGCGACCTGGGCAAAGCGGTGGATCGGTTGAAGGAGTGCACTCCGGATCTGTTGATCACCCGAACTTACATTCAGAGCATGACGGGCCACGATGCCGCGATGTATCTCCGCTCCAAAAGCCCAAAAATGAGAGTGCTGCTGGTGGGTGGTTTAATGGACGACGACAGGCTCCATTACAGGGAAGCGCTACAGGGATTCGAAGTGTTTCCGAAGCCGTATTCGCGCGAAGAACTGCTCCAGAAAGTCAGCGACGTTTTAGACAAGCCGAGGGGTTGAACAGGCGTCGAGGATCGTCAAGCATGCCGGCCCGACCGGAAAAGAGCGCGCACACGGTATGGATGGTTGCAGGCTTTCTACTGGTATGCGCGGTCGCAGTGGTCGTCTCCCGTCTGAACGACCGCGTGACCTTCCAGCAGAAAGCCTTGAGCCCGTCCGTTTTCGCGGTCAAAGCGGGGTCGCTCTCTTCGTTTTCATTCAGCGTTTATAAGGATGGCCGTGTTCTCGGGCGCTTTCAAACCGCCAATGGAAACGACCCGGCCGTTGTGAACGACGGAGTCGCGGATGCCGAAAGCATGATTGTTGCGGTGATCCTCGACGCCCGCGATTTTGAGAATTGGAAAAATGGCCGCCCCGCGCCGGCCCTTTACCGGAGTGAGAGAACCCAGAGAGGCGGTTTCGATATCGCCCTCCCGCCGGGACAATATTTTCTCGCGTTCGATAACAGATTCTCGCCGCTCACGGACAAGAAAATCACCGCGAGCGTGATTCTTGACCAGAGAAATTCGCGCTGAATTCTTTCGCCCGGAGGCGCTAGCGAGCAGCGGGCATCTCGAGCAAGCCGGACGGCGCGGTGGGATGCTTCCGGATATATCTTGTGAGCCCGCTGCGCATCCACGATTCTTTGTAGCCGGCCGCATCCAGGTATTGGAGGGCTTCGGGCAGCGGCATTCCTTTGAAATACATTTGATACAACGCGGCGATCACGCTGGTACGGTCGCGTCCAAAAGCGCAGTGGAAATAAACCGGGTGATTGCGCGCATCGCGAAGCTCTGCGAGGATCTCGTCGATGCGGTGTTCCGAGGGGGAGAAGGGAGAGGCATTCATCTCTTCCTGAATGAGCGTAATGCCGTATTTCTTCGCTCTTTTCGCTTCGGAGTGGTGGGTGAAGGGCAGAACGCGCAAAACCACGATATATTTCACGTGGAGAGACTGAAGGAAGCGGTAGTCGGCATCGCTTTCCGGCTTCGCTCCTTTGTACACTCCGTTGTCTACCTCGGCAAAGTACTTCAGCGCGGTGCCCGGAGGAGCGTCTTCGCGCGCCGGATCGGGCGCTGCCAAGTGGGTGCCGCGTGCGGCGACGGCTTTTCCCGGCGGCCCGAGCGGGCCGGTGTCACTCGGGGTTTCGTCCGCGAGGCAGGGCCCTACGGCAACTATGAATACCAGGAGCGCGGCGTAGACTACTTTCACGACTGTCTTATTGGACGGCCGCTCGAGCGGAGCCATCGCCTGACGCCGTGGGGGTCGCCGGCGCTCCGCCTCCGGCGGTTATGGCCATGGAATCCGGCTTGAAGTTGCGGATATAAGCTTGTCGCGGGTATTGAAAGAAGCTCATCCCATCGGCGATGGCTTCTCTGAGCGCGCGCGCGTTTTCCCAATGATCGTGATGAATGCGATAGGCCGCGATGACTGCCCCTGTGCGGTCCGCGCCGCGCAGGCAGTGTACGAATACGGGACCTGTCGAGCTGTCCTCGAGCAACTGCAAAATCTGAGCCGTTTCCGCATTGGTTGGCGGCGTCAAACCACTCATGGGAATATTTACGTATCGCATGCCGGCTGCCGTCACGGCCGCTTCTTCGGCTGCGGAGCGCCGGCCGCTTTCGCGCAAATCGATCACCAGTTTTACGCCGTTCTTTGCCAGGTCGCGGATCCCTTCCCCGGTCGGCTGAGCCCCCCGAAAAACGTGTCCGTCAACCTGATGGAAGTTGCCAATCCCGTGCACGGTAGGATCGGAAAAAAGAGGTAAGCCTATTAACAACAATAAGATGCAAATTCGTCTGCCGTGCCGCATTCCTTTACTTGGCCTCGCTTGATTAGATGTGCTCGCGCCGCGCTATGTTGCAACTAGTTTCAACCAGGATGCTTCGCACGTGAGTCTCACAACGGTTTTCGCCGCAGCATGATCGTGGTTTCTTTGCGATAGAAACGCGCTCGCCGGAATAGGGTCTGATCCCATTCGAGTCCCCACGCGGCACGAGTGAAGTCAACGATCTCGCGTATGTCTTCGTCGATCCAGGCGTGAAAGTGAATGCTGTAGTTCCGGCGGACCAGATCGTCGACGGTCTCGTCGAATTCGGGCGTCCCCGGGCGCTTGCCGTCCACGTGGGTGACGAAGTCCGCGTAATGCTCGCGGAGTGCAAAGGAGGCCGCATCGTCGTACTCGCGGATCAGGTGTGAGAGCGGTGTGCGGGGGCGCTTGTGGTCGAACGTGTAGCGCTTATCCGGCACCCGCAGAAGTAGGATTCCGCCGGGCGCTAACACGGCGTACCATGCGCGCAGCGTAGCCAGAGGAAAGTGGAGGTGCTCGAAGACGTGGCTTGCGATCAAGAAATCGAGGCTGCCTGGTTCTACGGGCAGTTCCGCGGCATCGGCGACCAGATCGGGCTGGATGATCTTACCCTTCAATTCCGGATAGTGCGCCTCCAGCGTCGCGCCGCTTAATCGGTCCAAGTACCAGACTCGGGCACCTGGCGGAAGAGGAAAGCGTCGCCACAACGCGCCAATTTCGATTCCGCTGCCGTGGAAATGCCGCTGCAGGCCGCGATTTTCCAACCAGCGCAGCCAGCCTAATTTTTCCATGTGCTCGTGCTTGGGAACGCGATTTCTTCCATCGGCGATTGTGCGTTCAGGAGCGCAGGCGAAGAAATGCCACGGCCGCGATCCCTCCCGCAAGCAGGCTCAATATGCCTCCGCCGATCACGGTTGCGGGGCGATACTTCATATCGATGACATGATCTCCGGCGGGAACCGCCACGCCACGAAAAATACCGTCCGCTTCCACGATGGACGCTGGTTTTCCATCTACGGTGGCCCTCCATCCGGGATAATAAGTGTCGTTCAGAATCACGAGACCGGCACAACCGAGCGAGGCTTTGATCGTCACCCGGTTGGCTCCGTGGAGCGACAACTCGGTCGAATCCGCCGAAGGATTTCCGCATGCGCCGAGCGCCGGCCGAACGCCCGATCCGATGAAGAACACTTGTCTTTTTGCGTCGAACTCGGATGATCCGAGCAACGCTCTGGCAGCAACTGAATCGGGAACATCCACGGACTCATGCACGGCCCATACGCGCGAATAAGCGCTGGGGTTCTCATAAACATTCAGGCCGCTCGCCCCCGTGAAGACCAGGTGTTGTTCGGGGCGGGCGGGCTGCTTTGCGATGGAATAACGGATGCTGAAAATATCACGAACCTCCGGCTTGAAAATCTGGTACCGCCAGACGTTCGCCGTCACGCTGGCAGTGTAGGAAGGAAAGGTTTCAAGGCCGTACCAGTCGCCGAAATTATAAGGAATAGCGCTCGTCGGATATTCGATGCGTCCGTGATCGGCGCGGCGATCCATGAGGAAATTGGCGATGTCCTTATGCTTCGCCAAATTGTTCAGAAGCGGAGTTCCTTCAGAATGCGGACCACGCTCTACAATCCGCATAGGGGATACGCCCGAGAGCTCGAAAAGCACGAGCAGAATTGCGGTGAGCGCCGCTCCGCGCCCGGAAATGGCGTTCCGGCGCAGCGCCAGGAGGAGCCCGGCGGCGGCCAACGCGGATACCGCCGAGATCAGCAGCGAATTCACGAAACTCATCTCGTCGACTTTAGCCGTGGGGAAAAAGAGACTGCCAAGGAGGAGAAACGCTCCGAAGCCGGCGAGCACCCGTGCGAACGTGCGCAAGGTGTCGCTCGTCGCGAAGGGGGTCGAATGTGGATTCGCATCGAATACGGAACCTCCCTTCAACAGGCGGTCCAAACCAAGTGCTGCCAAAGGGGCAATTCCGAGAGAAAAGACAACGATGGCCGCGCCCGGCGAACGCGCCTTGTCGAGCATGGGAACAATCGAATAAACAATCCCTTGGAGCAGGCCATACGGCCCCAGTGCAAAGATCAGGCCGCCCGCGGCGAGTGCCGCGAGCCATCGTGTGTGCTTGTCATTAAAGGTCAAAATCGCGCCCAATCCGGCAAAAGCCAACGCCGCGATTCCGATGAAAGGGTTCCACAGCGAAGCCACGGGCAGGAAAACGCTCAGAAGCCCGAGGGGAGCCAGCGCGTTTTTCTCGTGTACGTAGTAGGGCGTGGTTTGATCGAAAGGAAACGGGTCGCCGGGACCCACCCAGCGAACCGACCGGCTGCCGTACTCGGCCATGGGGAAGGTCTGGAAGGCGCTGGCCATCACGGCGATCCCGAGTGACAGAGCTGCAAGTCGAAGAACGCGGGCATCCACGCGCCCATCGCGCCACGCCATGCGCATCCATACCGCGACGACCGCCAGCGAGAGGAACAACGGCGCCTGGTGATGGCCGGAAAGCCACGCAAAACCCAGAAAAAATCCGGAGAGCAGGGCATTCGCCAGAGGATGCTCGCCCCGGTCCACGCGAAACAGGAAAAGGAGCACCAGCGGCGCCCATACCGCGCCGTTCACCATCTGCGGCCAGCCGGTGTGGCCGACAAAAGCTCCCAGAGCAAATATGCAGGCGCCGAGAATCGAGGCCGCACGCGAACATTTGAGCTCCCGGCAAAGTGCGTAGCAGTTGAGCACCCCGATGTACCGGATCAGGACGAAGTACCAGTTCAGCGCCGCGCTACTCAGTACGCCCTTGCTCCATGGCGCGAGGAAGAACAGCCAATTCAATGGGTACGCCGAGCCCGGCTGCCCTTGCCCGAACAGGGGTTGGCCGGTCCACGCGTTGGGATCCCACGCGGGTATGCGCAGACCGTGCCACTGGATCGCCTGGAATTGGAGCCACGGCAGCACCTGGTTCGCGCCGTCCGGATCCTCGAGCCAGGTGAACTGGTCCGTAAGCGTCAGCTTCCAATAAAACAGTACAACGATACCCAAGAGAACGATGGGGATGGCCCACCGTGCGTGTAGACGCTGCGCGGAACGCTCTACCCGGGCGTTTGCGGATGTCGCTATGCTTTGCGGAGGCATCCTGCGGATATCCTGATTTTGGTAGTGGGTCGACCCACTACCCTGATTTTTTTCGGCCCTGGCTTCCCTGGTGGAACCATGGTAGCGAGGTCCAACCATGATAACTAGGGTCCAACCATGGTAGCTGACAAACGCCCTGCCATCGACTGGTACGAAAAGTCGCCCGGTACGATGGAGCGAACCTGTGGATCGAACTCTGGAAACTTGGTGCTTTCCTTGCACCCAGCGGATAACTTCGCGGATAATTGGAGATATTTTGGGATTTTTTGCGGCCAACTTAATGCAAGTAGGCAGATGGCACAGCAATTGCCTCTTCAATAGTTCCACGAGTTGGTTCGGTCCCATTGCCGTGAGGGAGCGGGTGCAGAAGTGGAGCGCAAGTGTCGATTGATAGGTATGCTTAAGGGTGCAAGGGCGCTGATCGAAGGGTGCCGGTTGCCCGGAGCGAAATCCGGCGTGGTGTCTTGGTGATTTGAAAAAGCCGCTTCCGGTTCGCGTTCTCCGCCGTCCGGTTCCGCGCTCCTTGGCGCATAGATAAAATTGTTTGGCGCAAAGAGAAGGATCTTTCATGAAATCGCGTATTTCTGCCGTTGTGCTCGCCGTGCTGCTCGCGGCATGTTCGAAAACGCCCCAACAAAAGGAAGCAAAGTTCCTGGAGTCCGGAAAGATTCATCTGCAGAAGCGCGATTACCAGAGCGCCATTCTCGATTTCAAGAACGCCTTGCAGGCCATGCCCAAAGATGCGGAACCGCATTTTCAGTTGGGTATGGCGGAGCTCGAATCGGGCCACGGACAGATCGCCGTGGAGGAGTTCAGACGCGCGCTGCAGGCGGATCCCAAGCATGTCGGCGCGCAATTGAAATTATCTGAAATGATGGCGGCGAACCGGAACCCGGAGGTGGTCAAGCAAGGGGAAAAGATGGCGCAGGCCGTTTTGGCCGCGGAGCCCGGGAATGCGGACGCTCTGCAAGCCCTCGCTACCGCGGAACTCCGTCTGGGCGAGGATTCCGCGGATGCCATCGCGCACCTTCAGGAAGCGCTGGATAAAGTCCCGCAGCACCTCAGTTCCGCGACCACGCTCGCCATGGTGAAGCTGCGTAAGAATGACGTCGCGGGCGCGGAGCAGGTTTTGCTGAAGAGCGCCGCGGAAGCGCCCAAGTCGCCGGAGCATGCCGTGGTTCTCGCGCGCTTTTATCTGCTCACGCAGAAGCCCGACAAGGCGGAGGCGCAGTTCCGGCGGGCTCTCTCGATCGACTCGGCCTACGGACCGGCGCTGGTTGGTTTGGGCAACCTGTTGTTTAAGACCGGCAGAATCGACGAAGCCGGGAAGACGTTTGAGAAGGCTTCCCATTTAAAGGAATACCGATCGCTGCACGCGACGTTTCTGCTCGCCACCGGAAAGAACGACGCCGCGATCGCGGAATTCGAGAAGAACTATAACGCCGACAAGGGCGATCGCGATGCGCGCGATCATTTGCTTTCGGCCTATGTAAAATTACAGCGCACCGCCGAAGCGGAAAAAATTCTCAGCGCCGCGATCGATCGGAACGCCGAGGATGCCGAGGCGCGGCTGCAACGCGGCTATCTGCTGCTGAATGACGGCAAGTTTCAGGAGGCGCAGAGCGATCTGACGCAGGCTCTCCGGTATCAAGCCGATTCGCCGGCCGCGCACGTGGCCATGTCCCGGCTGCACGAGCTGCGCGGAGAGAGCGACCAGCAGATTCAGGAGTTGACCGAAGCGCTGCACCTGCGTCCCGGATTCCTCGCCGCGCGCCTGCAGCTCGCACACGTACTCACCACCCAGCGTTCGGCGAAGACCGCGCTTGAGATCCTGGATCAGGCGCCCGAGCGCGATAAACAGACGGTCAGTTTCATCGCGGAAAGAAACAATGCGCTGTACGCTCTGGAAGATTATGCGGGAATGCGCAAGTCTCTCGATAAGGCGCTGGCGGTCTCGCGCGATCCGATGCTCCTCCTTGAGGATGGCCTGCTGCGGATGAAGCTGAAAGACGTTGCGGGCAGCCGGAATTCGTTCCTGGAGGTGCTCAAGAACCAGCCCCAGGAATGGCGCGCGGTAGACGGCCTGGCGATGGGATATCAGGCTGAGAAGAAGCCGGCCGAGGTTCAGCGCGTCGTCCGGGAATACACGTCCCGCGCGCCCAATTCGGTGCCCGCCCAGGATCTTCTCGGCTCCTGGTTATTTCGCACCGGAGATCCGGCGGGCGCCCGCGCGGCGTTTCAGGCGGCGGAAAAGATCAGGCCGGATTCGGTCGCCGAACTTGGCTTGGCTGCGCTGGACTTCAATGCGGCCAAATACGATGACGCCCGCAACGAAATGCTGGCAACACTCAAGCGCGAGCCTCACAATATCAAGGCTCTTCTTCAGATCGCGCAGATCGAGGACCGGGCAGGCCGCCGGACGGAGGCCATTTCTTATTACGAGAAAGCGCTGCAGGAGAATTCCAAAAATCCGCCGGCATTGAATAACCTCGCCTACCTGCTCGCGGATACGGGCAAAGATCCCGATCGCGCGCTGGAGCTCGCACAGCAGGTCAAGGCGCTCTTACCCGACAGCCCGACGGTGGACGATACGATTGGCTGGGCGTACTACAAAAAGGGTCTTTTCCATCCGGCGTTGGATTACTTAAAGAAGGCCAGCGCTTCGAACTCACCCGTACGGATGTGCCATTTGGCGATGACCTATTACCAGTTGGGAGATCGTCATCAGGCGTACACGCTGTTGCTCGCCGCGATGAAGGCCGATCCCTCGCTGCCCGAAGCCAAAGAAGCCATGGCTCTGCTCGGCACGGCTCGCTGATTCGAGCCGCACCACAAAACGGGAATATATCCCAAGAAATTAGTCTTCATTTTCTAGAAATCGCGCGCGCAAAGTTCCACGCCAGAAAATGGGAATAGATCCCGAGATCTGAGTCATCATTTAGTCATATAAGTCATGATAATGTATTGATTAAAAAGAACTTCTTGGTTGGCCTCCGGCGTGCACTTAGTGTTCGCATGAAACACGGAAAACTTTTCACAACCCTTCTCACGTTTCTGGGCTTAAGCGTAAGTGCGAGCGCAGGAACTTATACTTTCAGCTTTAATTCGCTGGCAGAGTATAGTACTGCTAGCCAGATTGCGACGTATATGGATGGCGTTCTCACCGCCGGCGGATGCGTCGGCTGCAGCGTCACAGTAACCGGCGCAGTCGCCGATACGACCTATAGCGGCGAAGGCAACGTAGTGGGACCGACCACGGGAGTCGGCCAAAACCGGAGCACGACCTCCGTTACTCTTGGGAATACCAACGGAGCGACCAGCAACAGCAGTAATACGCCGGGCTCCACCGACACCTTCATCGCGAATACGAACGACAGCAGCTCGCAGATCTCCAATGAGATCACGATCACCTTCCACGGGCTTACGTTGACCAGCACGAGCTTCGATTACGAAATTTTCCCCGATGGGTCTTGCCCGTCGCTCGGCTACAACAACTGCGGCGGAGCTTGGAACAACCCCAGCAAAGCTTTGTCCAACAATCCGAACACGCCCGATTTTGAATTCGCGACCGGCGCGGGCAACACGCCTGTGAACGCTTTCGGTTCGAATGGCAACGGCATCCAGTATGGCGTCCAGCCTGGCGGCACCGACGGCAGCAACCTGAATTCGCCGGACAATACGCCCGAGGTGGCTCCGCAATACATCGGCGTGTCGGGTCTCCTCGCGCTGCCCAGCAGCACGACGGAACTCGATTTCATCGATTGGCCGGCGACGATCGGTATCGACAACCTTGTGATCAACACGCCGAACACGGTTCCCGAGCCGAGCTCGGTATTCCTGCTGGCGACGGCGTTCCTCGGTGCGGGCCTCTCCCTGCGCCGGCGCTTCACTAAGGGGGTCTAAAGCTGAACCTGAAGGAATTGAATTATTAGGGTTGTGAAACTAGGGCACCGTTCGGCATTGCGCCGGCGGTGCCCTTTTTTTCATCTCCCTTGTTCTGCATCTGGGGTCCCGCCGGCCGGGTAGCGCTCAGGGCCCCCTTTTATTTGTGGGCGTCGTGATCGGCCGTCGCGGTCCCGATTTTTACAGCGTGCGCGAGTTTGTCCTTGCTGCCTTCCGGAATATCCACCACCACGCGAACGCCGGGCGCGAGATCGGCCGGCAGCGCCGTTTGTTTGTCCTTCGTGATCTCGGTCTTCGGATCCAACTTCACCTCGACCAGGCCGGTTGAAGTCTTGACCGTCAAAACGTTGTTCGAGACCTTCACAACATTCCCGATCACATGATCGAATCCGCCGTGCGCGAAGACCGGAATCGTAAACGTTGACAGAACGACAGCCAGGGAACACGCGACCGAGCGCAGCCGAGTTTTGATAGGACCGGCCGTAACAGGGAATTCCATTGTTATTCTCCTTTTCGCATCACTCAGAGTGTAGTGTATCGCGTCGGCCCGATTTGCGGCCAATCGACACACGGACGTGTCTTTCTGACCCGTCATTGCTTCCTCGCTTTTCGGCGTGCGATGCATCAACTGCCTGTCAGAGTTGTCATACCGCGCGAAACCACGAAATATTTGAACAAATCGGCGGCGTGTCCACACGCTCTTCGCTGTGCCTCCGGTGGCCTCTCGACTGCTCTAGCAAGGCCCGGCCTGCCAATGTCCCTCCGGGAAACCCCACTGGTTTAACTTGGATAAACGTCCTCGAGAAGTCCTAACACGCCTCATGCAGTCGCGAGCGATTCTCATCGCGCTCGGAATTTATTTTCTATGGGGCGCGCTTCTGATTGCGCAGAAGCCCGGCTTTCAATACGACGAAGCGATCCTGGTCGCGGGCGCCTCCTATATGCGCCATCCGGGCGCGGATTTCACGCCATTCAATCCGGTCGGGTGGACCTGCTTTGGGCAGCATTGTTTTCCGCTGATGTCGGTGACCTACGTTGGCGCCGTAAAAGAATATCTATCGCTTCCGTTGTTCGATCTTTTCGGCCCGCGAACAGCTTCGGTGCGCTTCGTGTCGCTGTTGCTCGGGGCAGTCGGGATTTGGGGACTCGCCAAATTAATTCGCGAGCAGACAAGTCAAACGGCGGCGGCGGCAACTGCTCTGATTTTGGCAATCAATCCCGCCTATCTCAGCATGGTGGTTTTCGATAACAACGCCGTGGGCGCCATGATGGCGGGGGTCGGGCTGGTGTGCGCCTGTCTGGCCGTTTATCTCCGCCGGGGCGGCGCGCGGTTCGCCTTTCTCTTGGGAGCGGCCATCGGATTCGCGGTGTGGGCCCGCGCGAATTTTATTTGGACGCTCCTCGCGGCCGGTCTTGCGACGGCGTTGGTCTATCGCCGCAAAATCCTGGTCCCGATTTCCCACTGGCTCGCGCTCTTGGCCGGAGGGCTCGCGGGAGGTGCGCCTTTTCTGTTCTATCAATGGCGCTCCAATGGAGCCACATGGACAGCGCAGTCCTCTTTTGCCGTGCACGCTCCGCTGCGGGAACTGATTCCTTACCGGCTCTTCCTGTTTGCGGATACGATCCTATCCGACGGAGAACACCGCCGGATGTGGGGAGACGCGCTGTTGCCGCACTGGCAGCTATGGCTCTTTCCGATGGTTGTCCTGGCCGCGTGCGCGATCTGCCTGATGGTGGGGCGGGGAAGCAATCGAGGGAGCCTGCCGCTGGCCCGAGTCTTCGCTCTCGCGCTGGTCTTTCTGGGAGCGGCGCTGTTCCTTTCGGGGCTCATGATTTCGGAGCACCATCTGTTCGCGATGCTTCCTTTCGCCGCGGCCGTTGTCGCCCTCGCGTGTCTTACGCTGCACGCCCGTTACAAATGGTCGACCGTGATCACGGTTGTCTTGGGAATCCTGTACAGTTGCTCCTCCGTGTATTGGAACCTTTCTTCGATTCGCGGTCTCGCCAAATCGGGCGGCCTCGGGGACTGGTCGGATGGATCGCTGCGCCTCGCCCGGCTTCTGGATCAGGTTCCCCTCTGGAGCAAAGTCAAGATTCTGGATTGGGGCTTGCAGAAGCAGGCGTACGTGTTGACCGATGCGCGGCTCGATTCGGGTGAGCTTTATTGGAGCGCCTCCGCCACGACCAGCGATGGCCAGAAGTCTTGGGCGCAGGAGATTCGCGAGGGCGGAACCTTCCTGATCACGGGACCCGAGACACGGCATTTCCCTGTGGTCACGAACGCTTTTCTCCGCGCGCTCTCGGACGCCCGTCCAGTCACGCAGCGCTATAGCGCCGTACAACGCGACGGCTCGCCCTATGCGCAGATCATCGACGTCAAGCCAAACAGCGGCCGGGGCCCTCTGCCGGGCGAGGAGGGCCTGTACAACCAAATATCCGCCGGGGAAGCTGGATTCGAGCGCCAGGTCACTGGCTTTTATCCCAGCGATGAAAGAGGATGGCGCTGGACGAAGCGCGCCTTCTCGATAAAAGTTGGAACCGCCGATCTCGCGGAAAAAGGGGCGTTGCTGGACATGGAAATTTACGTTCCCGAGGGCACGGTGCAGCGGTTCGGTTCCTTAGCTCTTTCGGCCAGCGTGCGGGAACACGCTTTGCCGGTTGAGGTTTACCGCAAACCGGGATTGTATGTTTTTAAACGCTTCGTGCCAGGGGAGTGCGTTACGTCCGGCGGACTTACGATCGACTTCACGGTCGACCACGCCGTCCCCGATTCGGGGGAAGATCATGAAATGGGTATCGAGGTACGAACGGTCTCCGTGGAAGCGAAATAAATCCGCCTCAAACGCTGGCCTCCCGATGCTGAATCAGAATCAGGTCGACGGCGAACTGCTGACCTTGAGGCACACAACTTAAAACCTCCCCGACATACGCGTTCTCCGGAAGAAAAACCGTGACGGGACGATCGCTTTGCAAGGGCCTGTCGACGCGCACCGACACGCGCGCACCTTTATGTTCCAACAGACGGCCGACGGAGGAGTGGTAGTCGCCGTCCGCCGTTGAAATGATCACCGGCGTATCTGCCTCCGGTCGACTGTTCTGCAACAGGCGCAGCACAAGCTGCTCGAGTTGACTTTCCGTTACTTTTCTTCTTGGCCTCATTTTTGATTGGTTGAAACTCAGACTAGCCTCGTGGCTGTTACTCCAAACATACCCCGGGAAAATGAAATTAGTGCGGAATGTTCGATGGAGTAAGTAGGATTTGAGCCTACTTCCGGGTAAGGTCCAGTACTGGTGACGGCGATGCACTACCAGGCGTTCCTGGTCAGGCTTTCTCCCTTAAACGCCCGTTCTTCATCAGAATGCGAGAAGACGAGCGCATGCAAGCCCGCGCGGAAGTGGTCATCCTCGGCGTGGTGCGCGATGGATCACGGGCGACTAGGACGCCGCCGGTTCCCGGTCCTTGGTGAGCCATACTTCCAGTTCCAAGAGGTTTTCCCGGATGGTGACGTCTCGGAATTTCGTCAGCGCGAGCAATGCCTCAAAATCACTCTTGGAGTAGGCGCGTTTGAGCAGCATGTGACGAAACGTCAGGTTGGTGATGAAGCTGTTCACCGCGCCGAGCTTCATGGCCTTCACCGCCCGCCGGATGGATTCATAAGACGCGTCTCTCCGCAGGTCGATGATCAGAGCCTGTCCTCCCGGCTTGAGGGTCCGGTGCATCTCGAGCAACGCGCCGACAGGATCACGGAAATTCTTAAACGCGGCGCGGCACAAAATAAAGTCGAACGTGGCGATCGGAAACGGCATGTCCGCGGCATTCCCCCGGCGAAAATGAACCGGCACGGCCGCTTGCGCGGCGTTGGCGCGCGCGATCTCGACAAACGTCTCGCTGATGTCCAGTCCGGTAATTGCAAAGCCGCCGAGCTTCGCCAGTTCAATGGCGAAATATCCGGGCCCGGGAGCGACCTCGAGCACGCGGCTCTCGGCGGGAAGTTGGAGGGCGATGCGCTGCGCCAAAATCTTAAAGTCCGGGAGCGATTTGCGGGTGAGCGCCGCATACCACTTCGCCACGGCGCCCTCCATTCCCATCCCTTTGTAGGGCTTTGCATTTTTGCGCGATTGTGCGGGATCAGGCAGATTCGCCGAGGCTGTGGAGGGTGACATAGCGATTTCCTTTCTGAGCGATCATAGCCGCCCCCTGATCCGATCCGAAGTGCCAGTCGGCGAACCGCGGCAGGTGGTCGGCGAAGGATGCTTCCGAACCGGTGAAAGTAGGGGGAGGCCGCTGTGGCGCGCGATCCGATTCACGAAGATGTCATCTGCGCGAGCGTAGAATCATCGTGAAAACGCAAGCGGAAGCAAAGCAACAGAAGAAAAGCAACAGAAGCAAAGAAAGGTTCGCAATGGCACCCCAAGAAGCCCTGGAAGTCGAAATGATCCAAGCGATCGCGTCTCCGCTCGAACCGCATCCGGCACGCGAAGAGATCGCCGTGCTCGCCTACTCGTTATGGCAGCAGAGAGGCTGTCCGCACGGCTCCCCGGAGGAAGACTGGTTTAGCGCGGAAGATTGGTTCAAAGCGGAAGATCGGTTAAAAGCGGAAGATCGGTTAAAAACGAAGGAAACGCTTCTCGCCTGAATCGAATCGGCTCACGGGCGCGCCTCGCACGCCCGTCTCGGCGCTACAGATCGGCTGATCCGGCAGTCGGCCGTGATCGTGGATCGCGTCTCTTCGTTCCGCAAATATACCCCCTCTGCATTCCGGCGATCGGCCTCGCACCGCGCCTTGTGCGCGAAACCAGCGAAATCAGCTATCAACCGTCCTATGGTTACAACAGCTTAAGATATTTCTGTTTTCAGTCGATGAAAACTCATGCTATGATCGGGGCAACGATGAGGTTGCCAATCCCCTCATTGTTTCTCTCAGGCGGCGAAGCCGCTGTGAGTTGCTCCTTGTTGCGGTCGGGTCTTCCGGGTTGCACCCACCACCACGTAGAAGAAGTGCTAGAGAAGCAACGATCGAATCGGTGGTCTGATCGTTCGATCACGAAGTTTTAAGCCGGAAAATCGTTACATCGAAGGGAGCGTGTTGTGAGACTTCTTTCTCCTCAGTGGCGGGTCCTCGGATTGGTCGCGGTCATTGCGATGAGTCTCACCAGTGCGCCGCGAAAGGGTTACTCCGTCCACGAGAAGGCATACTACGCCGACCCGCAACTTGTCGAATTCGTAAAGCCGGGTTTGAACATTACGGTGAATGCCGCCGCAATCACGGCGAACGGGACGATTCTCGTCGTCTACACGCTGACCGATCCCAATGGGTTGCCGCTCGATTCAGGGGGCGTGACCACGCCCGGCACCATCAGCCTGAGTTACGTGGCCGGCGTGATTCCCAATGGTCAGGAAGACTATACGACGTATACCACGCGCAGCGCGACAGGCACCGTGCTCGGCACCATCCAACAGCCGGGGGCCGATTCGGGGGGCGTCGTCTACCAGCCTTCGGTTCTGGGGCCGGGCCAGTATGAATATGTGTTTCATACCAAAGCGCCCACAGGGTTCGATGCGACCGCCACGCACACCATCGGTATTTACGGATCCCGAAACCTGACCGCCTATGGCCTCACGACGAATTACGCGAGCGCGACGTTCGACTTTGTGCCGAACGGGTCGCCGGTGACCAATACCCACAACATTGTGCCGACATCAAGCTGCAACGCCTGTCACGATCAGTTGTCGGCGCACGGTGGATCGCGGCGCGGAATGAATATGTGCGTGCTGTGTCACACGCCTCAAAACAGCGATCCCAATACGGGCGCCAGCATGGACGCCAAGGTCTTCTTTCACAAGATTCACATGGGAGCCAGTCTGCCGAGCGTGAAGGCCGGAACTCCCTATGTGCCCGCTGTCAATTCGTTCGGGAGTTTTAATTATTCGGCGGTGGTCTTTCCGGCCGATCCGGGCGATCCCCGGCGTTGCGAGACTTGCCATACGGTGCCTACCGGCGCGGCCGCGAATGCGGGCATCGTGCAAACCGACGCGCGACGTCTGCCCCCGTGGCGTCAGGCGGTTTCCCGTGAGGTGCAGGCGCAAACCGGCGCGACCCAGGCGGCATTTCTGACCAACCCGAGCCGGGCCGCCTGCGGAGCCTGCCACGACGACGTGAACTTCACGACGGGCGCCAATCATCCGGGCGGCGCGCAAGCCGACGACAGCCAGTGCTCGACCTGCCACGTCCCGCAGGGAACAACGGATTTCGACGCCTCTATTTTAGGCGCGCACGTCGCTCCGACTGCGTCGACGCTGCTTTCGGGTCTGGCGGTGAATATCGTGAGCGTCGCCGAACAGCACCGCGGGAAATGCGCCGGTGGTGTCCTTTACCGTTCAGAACAATGCGGGCGCCGGCATTCCTCTATCCGCTTTGGGTTCGATCTCGTTCACCATGGCCGGGCCGACAACGGACTACGGCTACACGAGCTTCGGAAGTAACGTGAGCACGCCCGGCTATGTGACCGAGAGCGCCGCGGGCGCCACGTGCAGCGCGAGCGGGAGCTGTACGTACACGTTTGTCCACGCGGTTCCGGCAAAAGCCACCGGAACGTACGCGATCGGAGTCGAGGCGCGCCGCACGGAGACAGTGCTCACCGGAACTCCCGCGCAGCAGAGTATTCAGTACGGCGCCCCCAACAAGGTCGTGTATTTTTCGGTGGACGGTTCACCGATCGTCGACCGGCGCTCGGTGGTGCAACTCAGCAATTGTAATCAGTGCCACGTATCGCTCCAGTTGCACGGCACGCTGCGCAACAACACGGAGTATTGCGTCATGTGCCACAACCCGTCGAACACCGATGCATCGGCGCGCGGGAGCGCGACCAATCCTGTCGACAAAGCCGCTCCTCCGCAGGGCATCAATTTCAATTTGCTGGTGCACCGCATCCATTACGGGATCAACATGCAGGCCTCCCAACGGACGTATGTGGTGGTGGGTTTCGGAGGCAGCCATAACGACTTTTCGAGCACGCTTTTTCCGGCGCTTGAGCCCGACCGGCGCAGCCACGGACACCGAGAACTGCTCGTTGTGCCACATCAACGGGAGCGAACAGAATCTTCCGTTCGGACTGAATCCGGTGGTCGATCCGCAAGGACCGGTCAATCCGAACGGCCCGATTTCCTCGGCCTGTTCGGGATGCCACGTGGATATTCCGGCGGCGTCTCACATGCTTTCGAACACCTCGTCGCTCGGCGAAGCGTGCCAGGTTTGTCACAGCTCGGGCGCCGCGTATGCGGTCGACCAAGTCCATGCGCAATACTGATCCGCGTTGGTGGATAGCGATCTTGTTTCTCGCGGCCGGGAGCGCAGCGGCGCAGCCCGCGCTTCCGAGCGGATACGCCGGCTCCGAGGTGTGCCAGGCTTGCCACGGCGATATTTATAACGCTTTTCAAAAAAGCCCGCATCAGAGCGTGGAGACCGGGAAAAGGCACGGATTCGAGGGACGATCCTGCGAATCCTGCCACGGTCCCGGCCAGGCACACGTCGAATCGGCTTCGCCCGCCGATATTCGCAATCCCGGGAAAATGGCGGCGGCCGCGGCCGACAAAATCTGCCTGACCTGCCATCTGAACGAGCCGACGCATGTCGGACGCCTTGCAAGCAGCCACATGAAGGACCAGGTATCCTGCACTACCTGTCACAAGGTTCACGCCAATGGCGGGCATGAGCCTGGTGGTCCGGCAAGCTTCCGCGGTCAACGCAGCAGTGCGCGAGTTGCCATCTGAATGTCTGGGCGCAGTTTCAGCAGCCGAATCACCATAAGCTGCCCGAAGGCGCCATGTCCTGCGTCGATTGCCACAATCCGCACGGCAGTCCATCCGCCCGGCGATGCATGCAATCGTTCGGCGCGAACGAGCCGGGATGCTTTCAACTGCCATGGGGACAAGCGCGGTCCCTTTACGTTTGAGCATGCCGTGGTCCGGTTCGAGGGCTGCGCGGCCTGTCACGAGCCGCACGGTTCGGCCAATCCGCGCATGTTGACCCGGCAGGAGGTGCGCTTTGTGTGCCTGGAGTGCCATGCGAATCTGCCGAGTCGCGCCGGCCTCGGCCCATTCGGCGATGGGAGTGGTGCCGCCCGCCTTCCACGATCTGCGATCGCCGCGCTTTCAAAACTGCACGGTCTGCCACCAGAAGATTCACGGAAGTTACGTGGACAGGAACCTCTTGCGATGAAAGGCCTGTGCGTGTTTGCCGTCGGCTTGCCGCTGTTCGCAATGCAGCCTGCGTCGCGCAGCAGCCTCCGCGGCTCCCGCAGCCGCCTCGCAGCGCCCGCGACCGCGGCAGCTCCCGCGACGGCCGCCTCGAGCGACCCCTCGAGGTCCGCTTCGCCGGTTCCTTCGGACCGACGATTGGCTCACCGGCTCCATCGATCTGGGCTATCGCTGGCAAACCGGCGTCGGCGGAAGCTTCGACGCCTACCGCAGCATCGTGAACCTGGGCTCCGGCCCGAAACTGTCTCGGAGCCGACTTCACGATTACCGATCCCAAGAGCCGTCTGTTCGATCAGATCCAGGTGCGGGCCTACGGCTGGGGAGACGAGCCGTACGAGACCCTTCACGTCGGCGTGCGGAAAAAGAAACTTTACGAGTTTAACGCCGATTACCGCGACATCGCCTACTTCAACTTTCTGCCTTCCTACGCCGATCCGCTGCTCGCCACGCGCGGCATCGCGCTCAACGAACAATCCTTCGATACGCGCCGCCGTCTCGGCAGTTTTTCTCTGGATCTGCTGCCGGGAAACTGGATCACTCCCTACCTCGCCTTCGACCGCGACTCCGGATCGGGAACGGGAGCGACCGCATTCGTCTCGGACGCCAACGAGTTTCCGGTGCCCAATACGATGTCGGACCGGACCAATCTCTATCGGGGCGGAGTTCGCATCGGGCTGAAGCGGCTGCACGTGACGCTCGAAGAGGGCGGCACTACGTTTCAAAACAATCAGACGCTTTACCAGGCGCCGGGCGCTACCGAATTACGGCAACTCTCTCGACCCCGTTCTTCGGCCAGACCATGGATCTCACCAGCCTGCTCGCGGCCTACGGAATCACGGGCTCACAGCACCTATAGCAAGGGTCTGTTCACGGCGAACGTCACGCCCTGGCTCGATCTCTACGGCCAGTTTCTCTTCAGCCAGCCCAAGACCAACGTGAACTATCAGCAGTACGACACGGGCAACCTGGTGCTCGGAGAGCCAGTTGCTGTTCTACACCAGCCAGCAGTATCTGGTTTCGGCGGCGGCGCTGGCGCCGCACACCACGGGAAGCTTCGGCGCGGAGATTCGCCCGCTGCCGGCGCGTGCGCATCGTGGAGTCCTGGATGACGGATCGGCTGCATGACAGCGGCTCGGCCAATTCCAATCAGACGCTGGCGAGCCTGGGCGTCTTCCGCGCAGATGGCTGCGCTGCTCGCCTCCTCGCTCGCGACGAACTACAGCCAGCAGGAAATCGATGTCTTCTACGATCCCACGGCGAAGCTTGTGCTTCACGGCGGATACCGCTATGTGTGGGGCGACGCGAACGACGCGATCCTGCCGACCGCGGCCTGGTCGGAGCCGAGCAGGGCACGCTCAGGCGGAACGTGGGCATCGGCGGCATGACCTTCCGTCCCAGCCAGAAGCTATCGGTTATCGGGCGGACGCGGAAGCGGCCGCGAGCAGCGGTGCGTACTTCCGCACCAGCCTTTACAACTACCAAAAGCTGCGCGCGAAGGCGCGCTATCAGGCCGACAAAATCGCTTAGCCTTTTCGCGGATTTCACCCTGCTCGACAACCAGACGCCCCTCGCGGGCACCAACTACAAATATCAGTCGCAGCAGGAATCGCTGTCTTTTCTGTGGGCGCCGAGCGGCGGCAAGAACTGGGACTTTCAGGGTTCCTATAGCCGGTCCACGATGAACTCCGATATCGGGTATCTCGACCCGGAGTTTCTGATTCCCGCAGCAGTCGATTTATCGCGACAATGCGCATACGGCCACCTCCCTGTTCAACGCGAATTTGCCGCGCTATTCCGGGCTCACGCCGAAGTTTACTGCGGGAGGGTCGCTGTTTATCTCCTCCGGGAGCCAGCCCACCAGCTACTACCGGCCCTTTGTGAAAGTATTTTTGCCGGTACGCAAGAACCTGGCGTGGTTCACCGAGTGGACTTACTACGGTTATGGGGAAGTCCTTTATCGTATACGAAGGTTTCCGAACCCATCTTGTGACGACGGGACTGAGGTTCACGCGATAATGGCGCCTAAGCCATGCTGAAGTCCACGATTGCGGCGGTCTTCATTGCGGTTGCCATCATGGGGGGAGCTCCTTCGGCGGAGGCGGCTTCCGATTCGCTGTGCCTGCAATGTCACGATGAAAAAGGCGCTCCCTTCCACGCGAGTATCCATACCGCTCTCGGTTGCACGGGCTGCCATACGGATATAAAGGGATTCCCGCATCCGGACCAGGTCGCCAAAGTGAAGTGCGGAGCCTGCCACAGCGACGCGGCGGCGACGCTTGGGACCAGCGTGCACGCCGGCGCGAGCCCCCAGCCGTGCGAAGGCTGCCATGGCGATGCGCACGCGATTACAGATGTGAAAGACTCGAAGTCTCCGGTGTACGCGTTAAACGTTCCGCGCACCTGCGGAGCGTGCCACGGAGACAAGAAGTTCATCCAGGAGCACCGTCAGCCGGACGTTTACGCGGAGTACATGGACTCGGTGCACGCCTTCGTGCTCGTGAAGGACGGTCTGCTCAGCGCCGCGACGTGCGTGAGCTGCCACGGCGGGCATGACGTCCTCGACCCCCGGAACCCGAAAAGCCACGCTTCGCGATTGAACGTCTCCGCAACGTGCGGCGCCTGCCATCCGGGAATTCAGCAGGAATATGCGGAGGGTGTACACGGCAAGCAAGTGCAGGCCGGCAACACCAAGGCGCCGGTATGTACGGACTGCCACTCGGCGCACCGGATCATCAACGTTCGCGACGTTGTTTTTCAAATGAAGACCAGCGCGACCTGCGGCGCCTGCCACCAGGGACGATACGGAACGTATAGCGACACCTTCCACGCGCAAATCTCGGGATTGGGCTATGTGGCGACCGCCCATTGCTGGGATTGCCATCAGTCGCACAACATCCTTCCTAAATCCGATCCAAAATCACCGGTCGCCGCAGCGAACCTGGTCGCCACCTGCGGCAAGTGTCATTCCGGCGCGAACGCCAGTTTCGTAACCTACGCACCCCACGCGGATCCCCGGAACGCGAAAGCCTACCCGGCGCTGCATGCCTCGGCCGTCTTCATGAACGTGTTGCTCGTGGGTGTGCTCGGTTTCTTCGCGCTGCACACTGGACTGTGGTTTATTCGATCCCTGGCCGAGCGGCCGCACAGCCGGAGGAAGGCCCCATGAGCACGCCCGCGGAAAACAATCTTCCCGCGGACGCGCGTTACTATACGCGCTTCACGCCGCGGCAACGCGCGCTCCACAGCACTCTGATGATCAGCTTCCTGGGCCTGGCGGCGACCGGTCTGACGCTGCGCTTCAGCACCGCTTCCTTCGCTACGCTGTTTGCGCGCTCCGTGGGCGGATTTCTGGGCGTTCTGTTTCTTCACAAGCTGTGCGCCGTCGTGCTGACAGCGGCGTTCCTCGCGCATTTTTTCGAAGTCGTCGTTCGCGCAGCAGCCAAGAAACAGTGGAATATGTTCTGGGGGCCGGATTCGATGGTTCCCAATCTCAAGGACTTCCGGGATTTCTTTGCTCACGTGAAATGGTTCCTTTTTCTGGGCGAGAGACCCCGGTTCGAACGCTACGCGTATTGGGAGAAGGTCGACTACTGGGCGGTCTTCTGGGGGATGGCGATTATCGGGATTTCGGGCTACGCCATGTGGTTTGCTCCGCTCGTCGCGCATTGGATCCCGGGATCCTGGATGAATGTCGCGCTTCTCGTGCATGGCGAGGAGGCCCTGCTTGCCGTCAGCTTCATCTTCCTCATCCACTTTTTCAATGGACATCTGCGGCCGCACAACTTCCCGATGGACATCACGATTTTTACCGGCCGCCAGACCCAGGAGGAATTTAAGGAGCGCCATGTCGCCGAATACCAGCGCCTGGAGGCGGAGGGCGCGTTGGAATCGCTGCGCGCGGAGGCGCCTCCGATCTGGATGCGCAATCTGGCGCGGGTGGGCGGTACCATCGCAATCCTTATCGGAATTGTGCTGCTCGTGCTGACAATCCGGGCCGTGCTCAACGGATAAGCCGGCGAATCCTATAATTCTGAGCCGGCGAATCATATAATAGGGACCAGAGGAGAATCACGACGTGCGAACGATAGTGACAGCGACACTCGCTTTGGCGGTTCTTTCGGCGAGCGCCCTACGGGCAGCGGACGCCAAGGCCGGTCAGGCGCTTTACGACAAGTCGTGCAAGGGCTGCCATGGAGCCGACGGCACGCCCAATGCTGCGATCGCGAAGGCCATGAAAGTTGAGATGAAGGATCTGAAGGCGGCGGATGTGCAGGCCACAAGCGACGCCGACATGCAGAAGATCATCACTATGGGCAAGGGCAAGATGCATCCCGTGGCGTCGGTTACCGGCGCGGGCGTGGACAATGTGATCGCATACGTTCGCAGCCTCAAGAAGTAAGGCTCAAGAAGTGAGCGCGAGCTGAGACCCGCCTCGATTCTTTCATTCGTCGATTCGCGGACTTCACAAAGCCGTCCTGGTTGACGCCGCGCATCCGGCGTTCAGGGGCGTACGGGCCTCGGCGTAATAGCCCGACCGCGTTTGCGCCTTGAGCTGCGGCCGGGAAATGAGAGCGGTGAAGCATGACGCGCCCTTCTCGCTTCTCAACGGTGATGCAAGACGGCGACGCAAGAAGGTCACGTGAGAGAAGGCCTGCGCTATAGTCGAAAAGAGCCTTCTGATGTCATCGAAGATGAAAATCGTGTTGCGAGCGTGCGTCGCGCTCGCGAGTCTGGCGGCGATCGTCTATGCGGCGGACGATCTCTTCGCGCGCTATCGCGGACGACCCGTGGAGCAGATTAAGGTGGGGCGTTTGTACGCCGCCATGAACCACTTTAATGAGATCGAGTACTCTGTCGGCACGCCCGTCATGGAGACTTGCGTGGACGCCCTCATGCCGCATTTCGGTTATGTGCCCTGCTGGTATCTGCGGCGGCATACCTTACAGCAAATCGGCAATCCGTAAGCCACCGCTGTTTTGCGGTTTTAACCTGAGGCGTCGCAATGCTTCTTCCCGCCGGAGGGAGAGTTCCGGCGGGACCGCGAAAAATATTTGAGGCGGGTGCTCGTGCTACTCGACGGATTCCAGCAGCCGGCGTGAATTATTTTTTCGACTGCTGTTCGGCGATCAGCTGCGCTACTTTCGAATTGACGCCGACCGGTTCCACCATCACGATGTGGCGCTGGTTCAGAACAGTCTCCGATGGTCCGTGGAATTCATTTCCACGCCGAATCAAAACGTTCGATACTTGTTTCGTCTGCGGATCCGTAGTTTGCTGGATGTAATAAACCTCGTGAAGGACGGGATATTGAGTGTCCAGACCGGTGATCTTTCCGTAGTACACGAGTCCGGTGTCCAGAAGAACCGCCTGATACGGCGTTTCAAATTGTGGCGCACTCACGTTTCCACCTACACGGCCGCAACCCACGCCCAATAAAATCGCAAGACTAAGCGTCAGCACAGCCAAAGAACGCATCTTTAGCATCTCAAGAAAATCCTTTCGCTCTTGTATCGGCACTATCGGCGCTCAAGACCAGCCCCAGCCTTGCCAATTATACATCTATAGCATACGGCTGGATTTACGAGCCTTTGTGCGGCTGCGGGCGAGCAGAGCGGAGGCGGCGAGAGCGGAGGCGAGCAGGAGGAGGCTCGCGGGTTCGGGGACGGCGGGGGGCGGGCCGTTGTTGGCGGAGCAGCCGTTGCCGTCCTCGAGGCACAGCTCGAGGGTGTTGGAACCCGGGACCAGTGCAAAGAAGTCGTTGCCGGGGAGCGATCCGCCGGTCAGATCGATGCTGGCGAACATGCCGTTGAACGAAGACGGATCGATGAAGGTGAACGAATCCCCGACGTTCGGCGTGTAGCCGTTGAGCAGATTGATATCGAGCGTGCCATTCAGGTACACGTTGCCGCTGACCATGAGCTGGGCGAAGTTGCTGAGGCTCGCGATATTCTCGACGAAGGTTCCGGTGCTCGTCTGCGTGAAGTCGCCGGTCACGCTCACCGTTCCGGTGGCGCCCGCCGCGCCCGGCGTGAAGCTCGCGTTGTTGGTGACGTCGCCGGTGATGCTTTCGGTGCCGTACAGCGTGCCGTTGTTGGTCACGTTGCCGGTGATGGTTCCCTGGCCGAACAGCGTGCCGCTTGCGCCCACGGTGACGGCCGAGCTCAGCCCGCCATCCACCTGCGCGCTGCCGCCGTTCACCATGAAGGTGGCCGCGAGCGTCGAGCCGCCCGCCTGAATGACCGTCGTGCCGGCGGTCTGCGTGAAGTTCCCGCCCACGCTCAGCGTGCCGCCGACGGTCGTGCTGCCGGCCGATTGGCTGTAAGAAGACGCGCTCAGATTGCTTCCGGTGGCCACCGTTACGCCGCCCGCGTTGGTCGTCGCCGTGGCGCTCACCAGGCCCCCGTTCTGCACGGTCAGCGTTCCGCCGCTTCCGATGCCGAGCGTGCCGGTGGTCCACTTGGAACCCGTTCCGTCGATCGTGGCCGTGCCCGTCGAGCCTCCCGTGCCCACGAAGCCCGCTCCGCTGGTGGCCACGCCGCCCGCCATGATGTTGAGCGTGCCCGTGCCGCCCGCGCCCACATTCAGGTTCCCGGTCACGCCGAGCGTAGAGCCCGATCCGGTCACCGTCACGACGCCCGTCGAGCCCGAGCGCCCGATGTTCAGGCCTCCCGCTCCCACGTTCGTGGTGCCGCCGTTTTCGATCAGCAGCGTGCTCGTGCCGGGTGCGACGCCCACGTTCATGAACGTATTCGCATTCAGCGTGCCGCCGTTGACCGTGGCCGTCGCGGTGTTATCGTTGCCGATGCCCACCGCGCCATTGACCGTCAGCGTATCGCCGCTCGCGATGGTGATCGGACCGTCGCCGTTCAGATCGGCGTTGATCGTGATCAGCCCGGTCGGCGTGATGCTGCCCGTCGAGACGAACGGCGTCGTTCCCACGGTCCCGACTGTAATTGTGCCGTGGCCCGTGATCGCGTTGTCCGTGCTGAAGGACATATCCGCCGCCGACATCAACGTCCCGCCCGCAAGATTGATCGTGCCGCCGCCCGTAATCGACGCTCCATTCGCACCGCCGCTGTCCGAGAAGCTCAGCGCGCCGGCGATGGTGATCGTGCCCGTATTGGTGTTCGCCGAGAAACCCGTGCTGGCCACATCCAACGCCGCCCCGCTCGCGATCGTTACCATTCCCGCCGTGTTGGCCAGGTTCGTTGTCGTTACCGTGTCCCCGCTGGACTTCAGGTCCAGCGTGCCGCCGTTGATGGCCAGGCCGCCCGTAATATCCAGACTGCCGCCGTTGGTGTTGATCACGCCCGTCGCTGTCAGCGTCCCGCCGCCGGGTGTGACGTTCGTGGTCGCGCCGTTGGCCAGAGTCAACGTTCCTTCCACGGTGGTCAGCTGGCTGATCCCCGACACGGCGGCGTTCCCGCCGATCTCGAAGGTGCCGCCGATGGTCAGAGCCGAGTTCGCGTTGATGTCGGTCAGACCGTTCGGCTGGTTCGCCAGGTTCAAGGTCGCCCCGGAGGCGATGTCCAAGGTACCGGCGGTCAAGGTCAGTGTGTTCACCGTGACGCTGTTCGGCGAAGTGAGGGTCAGCGTCATGCCCGGGTTGTTGAGCACCGCGGCGTAGTTGGTATTCGTGGGCGTGCCGTTGTTGGCCGCGCAGGGCGAGGTTGTCGGCACGCAACTGAACGCGCCCGCTCCTGCCCCGGCGCCGGTCCCATTCCAGGTGTTGGAGGTGGAGGATGAGTTCCACGTCGCCGTCACCAGACCCGGCGGAACAGCCCCCACAACCAGCTCGATGCTGGTGCCTGTATCGACCACGTTCCATTCCCTCAGGCCGCCGTCGAATGTGTCGTTCGCTATATTGATGGGCGAGAACGTTCCGCTCGTGGAGCCGAAGGTCGCAATCGTCAGTGTGGTGCCGACCGTCGGGTTGTAGCCGGCAGCCTGATAAATATCCAGCACCGCGCCGGCGCCCAGCGTGAGGGCTCCCGTCCCGTTCAAAAGTCCGAAGCCCGTCCCCGGCGTTGCGCTGTTGATCACTTCGTCCAGCGTGCCGTTGATCATCAGGGAGGAACTGCCGAAATTCAAAGTGCCCGCGATCGACGTGCCGGTGCCCGGCAGAATCGTGCCTCCGGAGCCGATGGTGGTCCCCCCGTTGACCGTGCCGCCGTTTCCATCCAGCGTGCCGCCCGTGATGCTCACGCCGCCGGTGCCGCCATTCAATGTCCCGATCACAGTCGTCACCGAGCCGCCGTTGCTCTGCTGATATCCGCCGCCTCCGGTGACCGTCACCGTCCCGCCCGAAAGGATCTGCACCGAGCCGCCCGTGTTCGCGAACGACCCCACCGTCGCCAGCGCCGAACCCGCGCCGGTCGCCGCCAGCGTCAGCGTGCCGCCGTTATTGGTGAACGTGCCGCCCACCGCCAATTTGTTGTTCCCGGTATCACTCGCGGATCCGACCGTGATGGCCGCGGAGTTGTTCACCCCGCCGGTGACGGTCAGCAAGCCGCCGTCCGAGACGAACACCCCGGACGCCAGGCCCGAATTCGTCAGCGTGCCCGTTACGGTCGCCGAACTACCGGCGCCGTCCACGGTGAATTGCGTGAGGACCGCTCCCTGGTTCGCAAAGCTACCCGTGTTGAGAGAGCTGCCCGTCTGAACGATCACCAAACCGCCGTTCTCGTTCGTGAAGGTGCCGGTCACGTTCATCGCGCCGCCATTTTGAAGTTGCACGCTATAAACGCCCAGTGTCGGAGGGCCGTTGTTCAGGAAGTTCCCCGTGACGTTGATCGCCGTGCCCGTGGCGAATAGTCCGTTCACGCCGACTGTGGCGCCCGCGGTGTTCGAGAAGTTGCCGTCCACGGTCAGCGCACTGCCGGCGTTCGTCGAACTCCCGAATGCCACGTTCACGACGCCGGTATTCGCAAACGTGCCGCCGTTCGGCGTAATCGTCTCGGTCGCCCCGTTGAACAGCGACAAGCCGCCCTGGTTGTTGGTGAGATTCGCCAGCGCGTCGCCGCCCGAGTAGGTGATGCTCGATCCGGGATTCTGCAGGAAGATGCCCGCCGCGTTGGTCGTGATCGCGCTCGCCAGCTTGATCGTGCCCGTGCCCAGCACGCCCGCCTGCCACAGCCCGCCCGAAAGCGTCCCGCCCGACAGATTCGTCACACTGATCCCGCTCAGATCGAGCGTGCCGCCATCCGCGAAAATATTGCCGTTGTTGGTCAGCGTCCCCGTCCCGCCGCCCGAGATCGTTCCCGTCCCGCTGATATTCGCCCCGATTTCGACCGTCGCCGCTCCCGTCACCGTCAGGCTTCCGCCCGTCGTGAGCGCGAGCGTCCCGGCCTGCACATCCACCGAGTTCACCGTCACCGCGCTCCCCAGCGTCAACGTGTTCCCGGCCGAGTTCAACGCAGCCGCATAGTTGGTGTTCGCCGGCGTCCCGTTGTTCGGCACGCACGTCGCAGGACCCGGCGAACAGCTCCACTGCGCCGCCGTCGTCCAATTCCCCGATCCCGTGCTCCACGTCGCATTCACCAGCGTGGCGCCGTTGGCATCGGCCACGAGTTCGATATTGTTGGCGTTGTACACGACGTTCCAGAAGCCGCCGTTGAAGGTGTCATTCTGGATCGACCCGAACGTCCCGGTCTTTGATCCGAAATCCGCGATCGTCAGCGTGTCGCCGATGGTCGGCACATAATTCAGAGTGATATCAAGGATGCTGCTCGAACCGAGCGTCAGCGCATTCGCACCCACATTCAAAACACCGTAGGCGCTGTTCGAGTTGATGATTTCCGAGAAAGTTCCCGCGCTGCCTGTTCCAATGTTCAGCGAGCTTCCGAACGCCAACGTTCCCGGCGCGCTTGTGCCCGCACCGCCCGGCTGCACGATGGCCCCGCCGTTGATGGACACCGTCCCGGTCAGCATGCCGGTCCCGTACAATGCGCCGCCCGTGATGTTCACTGTGCCGCGAGCGTCCCGTTCACCGTGGTGGTCGCGGACGAGCCCGTCTGGGTATAACCGCTATTGCCCGTTAACGTGCTCCCGGCGCCCGCCCGTCACGGATGCGCTGTTGGTGATCAGCCCACCGACGGTCAACAGAGCGTTATTCGTGACGCTCACACCGGCGTTGCCGCTGTTGGTCGCGTTTCCCGAAATGTGGGAGGTGGTTCCCGGCTCACTGAGCGCCAGGCTCGCCTGGTTGCCGCTGTTCGAGAAGTTCCCGGTGACCTGGATGTTGGCGCCGTTGTTGTTGGCGTTGATGCCGCCGGTGTTTTGTACTCCCCCATTCGCGATGAGCGTAGCGTTGATCCCGCTCAACTGGATATCGCCGCCATTGGTCAAAAGTCCGTCCACTCGAACGGTATTCCCGGTGCCCTCCACATACGTGAACGCACTGTTTCCGTATGTGCCTGAGGCACTGTACCAGTTCGCTGGTCCCGTTGAGATTGATCCCCAGCCCGCCGATATTGTTGATCTGCCCGGCCGTCACCTGGTCCGAGGTGCCCGCGAGCGTAAGGCCTCCCTCGTTGAAGTTCCCGAAGCCGATCGTCAGCAGCCCCGTTACGTTTAAGCGGTTGCCGCCGATGTCGCTAACCCCGTTGCCCAGGTTGATCTGGTTGAACCAATCCTGCAAGTCGCCATTGACGGTCAAGGTCGACCCTTGCTGTATGTTCACAGGCCCGTTTCCGCCCAGGACAAGCGCATTCGTGCTCGCGTAATATA
>CAVOJS010000001.1:0-477810 GCA_963696335.1 Terriglobia bacterium | reverse complement strand
GAACTAAGCCGCTGCGCGGCGGAACTGTGGGCCGACCATCGTTGGTCTATTGTGGATCGCGGAGGCAGTTCCATGACCCCACTTGCGCAGGCGGATGCAGGAGGAACTGCAGCGCCGCAACTACTCTGACATCACCGCTGTTTGTTATCTTCGCCAGTGCCGAGTTTGCTCAACACTTCGGCCGCAGCCCGGATTTATTGGGCGCCGAAGAGATCAAGCAGTTTCAGCTTCATCTGATCCATCAGAAGAAAGTCTCCTGGGCGACCTACATCCAGGCGATGGCAGCGCTTCGGTTCCTGTACGTGAAGACGCTCGGCCGAGCGTTCATGGCCGACCAGATTCCGTATCCGAAGCGGCCGAAGCTTCTGCCAACAGTTCTGAGTCAGGAGGAAGTCGAGCCGGCTGCTCGACGGCACCCGATCGCTCAAGCACCGGGCGCTGCTGATGGCAATGTACGGTGCGGGTCTGCGAGTATCGGAGGCATGCCGTCTCACGCATTGCCGATATCGACAGCAGCCGGATGGTCGATTCACGTTCGTCAAGCCAAGGGGCAAAAAGATCGAGATGTTATGCTTTCGCCGGTGCTGCTGGAGACACTGCGGCAGTATTGGAAGCGCAGCCGGCCGAAGCGCTGGTTGTTTCCGGGCTATGGCACTGGCAGGCCGATCACGACCAAGTCCGTCTTCCTGATGATCCGGAAAGCGTGCGGCCAGGGCGAAGATCACTAAGACCGTTTCCCCACACGTGCTGCGGCACAGCTTTGCCACCCACCTATTGGAATCCGGCACCGATCTCAGAACCATTCAGTTGTTGCTGGGACACTCCGATGTGCGAACCACTATCATTTACCTGCACGTCTCGCAACATCACTTCCGAACATCGTTAGCCCGCTGGACCATCTTCCGGCCATGCTCAAACGGAGCCGTGAGTAAACGGCCACCCTACGAGGTGGCCGATGTGATCCGCGCGTTACGGAAAGCAGTTTGTCGAAGCCTATGGCAGGCTGCTGGACCTGATCCATCTCCGGGTCCTTCATGCCATCGAAAACTGCCGCACGGCTGTTCTCGGCGGTCACATGGAGGAGTGCGATCAGTGCCGCCATCGCGTCATCTCCTATAACTCCTGCCTAAACCGGCATTGCCCCAAGTGCCAGGGCGCAGCGCGCGAGAAGTGGCTCGCCAACCGCACGGCGGAGCTGCTGCCGGTGCCCTACTTCCACGTGGTTTTCACGCTGCCGCATCTGTTGGCGCCGCTGGCTCTGCAAAACAAGCGCGTGGTCTATGGAATCCTGTTTCGGGCCGCATCGGAGACTCTGCTCGAAGTCGCGGCAGACCCCAAGCACTTGGGAGCCGAGATCGGGTTTCTCGCCGTACTCCACACCTGGGGCCAGAACCTGCAGCACCATCCACATCTCCACTGCGTGGTGCCCGGCGGCGGTCTGTCGCCGGACCATACCGATGGATTCCTTCCCGCAGCCACTTCCTGCTCCCCGTGAAGGTCTTGAGCCGGGTTTTCCGCGGCAAGTTCCTCGCCTTCCTGCAGACGGCTTTTCGCAAGGGGCGACTCCAGTTCCATGGCAGCCTTGCCGGACTCGAGCAGAAGTCGTCCTTCGACGCGCTCCTGCGCCAAGCCTACAGTTGCGAGTGGGTGGTCTACACCAAGCCGCCCTTCGGAGGACCCGAACAGGTCCTGCGATATCTGTCCCGCTACACCCACCGCGTGGCCATCTCCAATCACCGCATCCTGAACATTGCGGACGGCAACGTCACCTTCCGCTGGAGGGACTACGCGCACGGCAACAAGAAAAAGAAGATGACGCTACCGGCGTGCGAGTTCCTGCGGCGCTTCCTCCTGCACGTGCTGCCCCAGGGATTTGTGCGCATCCGCCACTTCGGATTTCTGGCCAACCGCCATCGCAAGAACTTGCTGGAACTATGCCGACGCCTGTTGCAAGTACGACCTACCGTCGCGGCCGGAGCCGCTATCGACCTCGATCTCCCCCGATGTCCGGCCTGCCTCGCCGGGCAACTGCGAATCGTCGAACACATCCCGCTCCCAACTTCGGGCTCTCGCCCAAGCCGATTCCTCTCGATCTCCACCAGAAACCGATTCAAAACACATAGCGACGGTCCGGCTCAGTTCAATGCCGCCTTATCTGAAGTGCTCGGGCGCCCCGCTTGCCGTTTTCGCCCCGGCATCCTGCCGCCCGAGCACTCCAGATCAACGCTACCGGATTATCGGAAGTGCCGCCAAATTGCGGCCAGGTGCAGTTTTGTGTTATGATACTCGATCACCGCTTAGTCGAGGTGATCAGATGAAATCAAATTTTAGCTTGACGCTCGCTCACGCCGTACTCGCTTTGGGAGCCGGTGCCGGTGTATGTTTGGCCGGCCCTATAACGCTACCAAATAGCCGATGTGACCGCCTTTTGGTATAGACGATGCGACCGTGTCCGGGATGATCGAAACGGATGGCACGATCGGGGCGCTGGTCACGGGAGATATCCTCGCCTGGAACGTGCTGGTGACTAATGGAATTGGCGGCTCGTTCGACCTCACGAGCGGAAACTCTGCTGTCACGGCCACTGGAACTGCGCTCACAGCGACCGCGACCGAACTTTTGTTTAATTTCGACACGCCGGATGATGGCGGGCTGGGTTATTTCCAGATTGTGGATTCCTCCAACGGATGGGGTTGGTTTCTGTCTGGTCCGAGCGGCTCGGCGGTGGAGGGCGTCTTGTCGGACACTTCGGCCAGCTGTTGCGATGCTGGGCTCGCTTCTCTGAACTCGCAACCGATTACGGTCGCTACGGCAACTCCCGAACCAGCCGGTTTCGTCCTTTTGGGTGCGGGCCTCGGAATGATGGATCTCTTCCGCCGCTCGCGACGGGTTCGGCAATAACCCTTGATGTGAGATGGGCCACTTGATCGAGTGTGACCCCATACACCGCGTTGGGGACCGCGCTCACGGCCAGCAAGAACGAAGCCGGCTTCGGAACAATAGGGACGACCCCGACCTTCCACCTACGGGCTCACGCCGAATCGCCTCCGTGAGCGACTGAAATTTAATTTTGCGAATCGCGCAAACCGATTTTAGACCTCGCACCATTCCCTGTCTTACTAGACGATAAAGTATGTTATCGTCTAATATCCGGCGGCAAGGGAACCCGGAGAAGAGGGGGCGGCATGAGCACTGAATTGGCACGGATTCCGGCGATCGCCGCGGCGCTCCCCATGCCGGCCGTGGCGATCGCGGTCCTGCAGCGGACCCCGAACGCCGCCTTCGCCGCCGACGAATTCTTCAAGGCCAGCATCAGCAACGAGCACACCCGGCGCGCCTATGGCCGGATCGTCGGGCGGTTCCTGACCTGGTGCGACGAACGCAAGCTTGAGCTGCGCAACATCACGCCGGGCCTGGCCGGCGAATATGTCGGCCAGCTCGAAGGCTCCGCGCCCACCAAAAACCAGGCGCTCGCGGCGCTCCGGCATTTTTTCGACGCCCTGGTGCAACGCCACGCCGTCGCCCTCAACCCCTTCGCCTCCGTCCGCGGCGTCAAATACAGCGTCACCGAAGGCAAGACGGCCGAGCTCGGCATCGAGCAGGCCCGGAAACTGTTCCACTCGATCGACACCGGCAACGTCGTCGGCCTCCGCGATCGCGCCGTGCTCGGCGTGCTGGCCTATACCGGCGCCCGCGTCGGAGCGGTGGCGAAGCTGCGCCTGTCCGACTATCGGAACCTCGGCGAGCATCGCGTCGCTGCGCTTCCGGAAAAGGGCGGTAAGGAAAGAGAGATTCCGGTGCGCCATGATCTGGCGGCCTGGCTAACGAATACATCGCAGGCTGCCGGCATCGCGGAGGATTCCAAAAGCAAGGCTCCCCTCTTCCGCGCGGCCGATGGCAAACGCAAAGCCCTGACCCCTGCTCCCTACGGCCCGCATCTCATGCGCCAGATGATGAAACGCCGGCTGGAGGATGCCGGGCTGCCGGATTTATTCTCCCCGCACAGCTTCCGCGTCACCGTCGTCACCGATCTGCTCAATCAGAACGTGCCGCTCGAAGACGTGCAATACCTGGCCGGGCACTCCAGCCCCACCACCACGCGCATGTACGATCGCCGCCGGCGCAAGGTCACGCGGAATATCGTGGAGCGGATTTCGATTTGAAACCTATGGACCCAGAATTCTCTGAATTTGTTGATATGGCTGCCGGTATCAAGACATCAGGCAGGTGGGATGCGGTCAACGCAAGACTTCAGCAGCTGGCCGCAAACCCAGGAGTGGACAATGCGTGGTATGTCCAGCTGTTCGGCGCGCTATGTTTCCAGGTTTTCTCGGAATATCTCGCACTTAAACGCGCTCATGGGGAGAAACGCGAGGGTGACGCCCCCCTGCTCGCATGGCGCGCGAGGAACCTGCTCGAACTGTCGGTGTGGTCTATGTACTGCTCGAAGAGCAAAGAGCACGCACGCCGTCTCTACGAGGATGCGGGCCGTGATGTGCTCGGCGTATTCGACGCCTTCACGAAATGGGGGTCGACCGCGGGGCAAGCTGCAGACTGGCTCGAATCACTTGAGCGTTCCAAGCAAGATCTTTCGCAGCGGGCAGCCTCGCAGAGGGGATCGAGTCTCCGACGGGCCGTACAAGCCAAGTGAGCGAGGCGGCTAAAGAGAGTGGAATCGGGCGTCAATTCAACGTCAGCTACAAGACGTTATCCAAGTTCGCCCACCCGACCGCTATGCGAATTCTGGCTCCGCCAGATGAAGCAAAGAACGCCCTGCAAAGAAACTGGTTCTTCAGTGATGGTTGTCTATTCTTCACAGGCGCGTTCGAGTACCTTGGAAAGGCAGCTCATGACGGAGCCAGCCGCTACATCAAGCTCCTAAGGCCGAGAGGTCGCTGTGTCAAAACAATCCAGCCCGCAGCAGTCGGGTGTAATGAGGGACGTTACCCATTGTGAAACGGTGTACTCAGTCTGAGATATCGGAGGTCCGTAGCGTTTTTTGAAACTTCAGCCAGGCACATGGGGCAGCCGTCGATATGCTGTTCTTGAGCGTCTTCCGCTTGCTTCAGGGCACGCCTCGCCTCGTCCTTCCATTGGAGGTATTTGGCCGTAGACATCGAGCGGCGTGTGTTCACATCCGCCATGACAGCGCGGGTGTCTGCCAGAAAAGCATCCTTCACGCGCTGCTCAAGTTGATCAAAATCACGGCAGGGCACGATCCAATCTTCTCACTTTGTTTCGCCTTTGACCTCCAAGGCTCCCTTGGCAAGGAAAGCTTGGGCCTTCGCAATCGCTCTATTCCGAATTTCCTCGTAGGAATCAGTCGGCTCGATGAAAAGCTCCAGAGAGGCGTTGTCATGGGCAGCGCCGTCCGTCTCGTGGAGTGACACCGCACCCAGATCTTCTTAATCTCATCACGTGGCTGAATTTGTTGCACTTTGGCTTCGATCATAAAGCGACATTATCATACGATTATGAGCGCTGTCGTCCAAGCCATTCCGGACGTGGATGTTTTTCTCTCCCTGGAACCCGAAAACTGGGGGCAAGACTACTTTTCTTAGCGAAGCAGCGTAACGGCATCTTCTACCCGTAAGTTTCGAGACTGAAATCTGGGAAGCGGAAATGCGACGCCAGCCAACCTATCCGCGGAACCGCCGTGCAGAAATCGCTCTCGCTTTCGCGGAGGGTCGGGCATGGCTGGAGGCCCAAGCGCTAATCGTCCCCGCACCGGATCAAAGCCCTGGCAGCGGCTGGCGAGTGCTGAGTCGCCGTGCGCGTCGCTTTGAAAGTGAGGCCGAGTACGCAAGCTATGCCGTATCGCGAATGCTTCAACGAGAGTCATTGCACGCGAAAATTGCGGAAAGCGTGTGGATGGCTTTCATGCGACAGGAGTTCGATGTGGCAGTGTTTCAGTCGATGAAGGCGGTGGAGGTTGCTGTGCGAGGGGCGCCGCAGGTTAGGGAACAATCTAATTGGGGTGTCGCTCATGCGAGAGGCGTTTGCACCGGAAAAAGGACCGCTCGCTGACCTGAACGTCGAACGTGGTGAACAGGTAGCCCGCATGGAACTCTTCGCCGGCGCAATCGGCTCGTACAAGAACCCACACTCCCATCGTGACATTGACGTGGACAATCCGCTGGAAGCGATTGAGATTATTCTGTTGGCCAACCGCCTTTTTGCGCATCGTGGAAGCCCGTGCGGGCGCAAAGAGCCCTGCGTCAGCCGGAGTGTGAGGTACCACAGCTCTAACGCTCGCGTAATTCCGCTAGAACTTACGACGCCGCGACCGTTCTCGGGTCCACAACCTCGACATCCGAGTAGCGCGCGAAGTCCCGCGCATTGAAAGTCAGAATCCGGCTAATGCCATAGACCTTCATCGCCGCGACCAAGCGGCATCGTGGACCTCGACCCCGCCAACGCCGTGGCGCGCGACGAGGTGCTTCCATGTGCTGTACACATCCGTCGATTCCCCCACGACAGTAAAAAAGCCCTCTATTTGAGAGAGTTCCGCAGCTGCAAGGTCCGGCGTCAAACCGATGCCATTCCGCTCGCGCGGCCGTGTGGCCACGTTCCAAAATTCAGCAACAATTTGTGGTGTGACGACGAGCGTCTCTCCGGCTTTTATCAATGCGGCTAGACCGAACAGCCGCTTGGTGTACTGGATCGGAAACCTCGATGGTGCGCAGCAGGACGTTCGTATCGATAAAGACGCTCATCAGCGTGCCGGATGATGTTCTCCCGCCGAAACGCCGCGTCCGGTAAAGGTGGTCGCTTCGGATGATTGCGCGCCCAGTCTTCAAAAGCTCGGGCCTTCTCTTCGTTGCTTAGCACTTCGGTCCTTCGCGACGGCTCAGGCAGGCGATCGCGCAAGGTACCCAACGCCTTGTCTAGTGCTTCATCCGTCGTGTGCGCGAGACCAGAGTTAATCGCATCGATAAGGATGCGCTCTTGTTCGGGCTTAGGTAACGTTCATACTCCACTCCTAGCTTAACCCGGAAGTGTACCCCGGCGAGTGCTCCTGTCATGCTGAAATTACGCTTTGTGCGCCTCTATAAATCCTCGCCGAGCAGCCGTCCGGCTGTGGCTCCGGTTCCGGGGGCTGCACACCAATCGGCGACAGGTACACATAGCCTTGTTGAATCCGCCCACGGGCGTCCGGTCGAGCGCGACGTGGATGATTTTCGTGTCGCCTTTGAGCCGCGCCTTGCCGATCTCAAGCCAGCGGCTCATGCGCTTGCCTTCCCGCCTCAAGGCGTAGGCCGTGTGGGTCGGTGTTCTGTCATCAGTCATAAAAGCGTTTTAGCAGGTCTAAGGGTGCGGGGAAGGTGGTTGTGTTCCGTGCAATGAATACCTTCATCGATTTCGTTTGTGGGGGCGTCGTCGTGATCGTGCCAAGGATTCAGCCAGTCCAAGGTGCCCCACAAGAGCTGAATCGCGGGTCCCATCGCCGGAAGCCGGACAGCGCGCCTGAGCACATTTCTGGCGGCTTTCGGAAATCCCCGGCCTGCTTCTTCGCTCCCGCGCCAGCGTCGCGGCCGAGGTTTAGGAGCTGGCCCGCTCCCGGGTAAGCACTTTCATTACCTTCCCGAAATTGGTGGCGGAGTACTGCCCCGAGGCCCCGGCTGCTTTCGCTTTTTCCGCCTTCAAGTTCTCGCCGGAGGATGGGGCTCGGCCCCCGGCTTGTTATCGGTCCCGGTCATCGCGCTCTCGCTGCCGACCAGCTTCGCGCTCCTGTTCCAGTCGTCGCCGTTCCTGGGCCCGCTCAGCCAAATACCGGTTGAGGTCAGCACTTATCTTCAGCTTCCGTTCGCTTCTCGCGTGCCGTGATCTCTCCTTCGCGTTTCTGCTCAGGGGTGAGTTGCGGGGCAAGAAGCGATTCCAAGGCTCCGCCTATGAAGTCGAGAGTCTTGCCAATCGTGCGCTCCGCCGCTTTCCCAAGTGCCGCCGGAGCTTGGACACTTCGGTCCGGTTTACCGATCCGCGGTGCGTTAGGCGCGCCCGCCGTCTGCGCGTGTTCCCCTTCCTACTGCCCGCCCCGGTGTCCGCTCGGGCTTCGGCTCCTTGAACCGGCCCTGAAGCTTTTCTTTCTCTATCGCAGCTTTTGCGAGAGCCTCTTCCCATGCGATTTCGCGTTGAACAGTGGCCAGATCGGCCTGGCGTTCAGCCATCATCCGTTCCCGGAACTGTGTCTTTGCTTGTTCGACTGTGGGCAAGGAGCGCGGTCGATGCCTTGCATAAAGGATCGCAACTCTTTGGTTCGAACCCCTTCGATACAGCGGGCCAGGCTGTGAACGTCCCCTGCATTATCGAGAATGCAGAAGTCCCGCTTGTCACCCCGGACCACCTGATAGCCGTGTTCCCGGAGACCTCCACAAACTCAGCTCCGTTTGTGCTCTCGCGGAAGATCCCTGTTACTTCGGCTTTAATGTCTCGCGGATCGAGGCCGCTCTTGAGGCCGCGAAACATCTCCCATGATTCCGGCGCGCGCGCGGGCCGAGGTCCTTCCCGATCCTTATCGAACGGGCTCGGGTGCGCTGAAGTCCAAGCTCCTCGGAAATCTCACGCGAGGCGGCGTGGCATATCTTGGCGTCGAGGCGGTCGGGCCAGGCGCGCATCGTTTCAAGATCGATCCGGCTCCAGATGACATGCCGGTGTATGCGCCCTTCCTTTTCGTGCTCATAGACGACGCGGGCCTGACCTGCGGGAATGCCTCGGTGCTTTTCGAAAATCTCGAAAGCCCTTTGCCATTGTTCCTCGGTAAGTCTCTCATGGGCGCATGGATTGAAATTCGCCTGATAGAAGAAATTCTTGCAGCGCGTGAAGCGCGCATCCTCCTGCATTTCGAGGAGCGCGTCCTTCAAATTCTCGGCACCAAGGCCGCGTATTTCTTTCAGCTCGGCCCGGTCGTTTTTCTTGTCATTCGCCAGATGTCGCGTCCAGAACCCTACGCTGCGGCGTGAAGCCCCATTGATGACCATCTATTGCGCCCTCTTGAGCGCTTCCCGAGCGGCGGCCAGGAAATCGCTAACTTCTTTGGCGGCGACGGCGACCTCTTCACCCACGGCATATCGCCGCGATTGGCGAGCCTGAGAAGCTGGTGAAGATTGCCGCCGAGCCTGCCCACCTGGCCCTTGATCTGGGCGAGGAGCTGAACATCGGCCAGCGGGCGGCGAACGGCGCGCGTTTCCGGATGATCGATGGCAAGCCAGCGCAGATACGCGCCGACGCTCATGCCATGCGCGGCGGCATAGCTCTCGATCTTGGCGCGTTCGGCTTCACTCACACGCGCATACACGCGTGGATGACGTTGGCGATTTTCGCTGCCGCTGCGTGTTTTTTGTCCTTTCGGCCTCATAATCTCACCTCACAACAAAGATGTCTTCCGGGGGTCAACGGGGGCGGAGCCCCCTTGCAAGCGTGTTTGCGACCGGGCAGCCTTTGGCTGCGCGGTCGGACAAACACACAGCTTGTCAACCTGTCATCCTGCACTTTCCGGCCGTTCCGTTGTTGACTGAATCTGAGAATCACGCGAACCGCAAGCCTGCTTTGCGTTCCTGCTGCGGAATGATACGAAGGCGCAACATCAGAAAAGTCGGACGCTATGCGACCGGCTTTTCGGTAGTGCTCGACGCAAGACGTGAACAGGCAGAGCCGGTTCATGCCTCCACTCAGCCAGAACGAAGCTTGCGTGCAGTTGAGAACCCAGGGCAGTAGGAAGCAAAAAACGAGGTGCCCGGCTCGGCAGCTCGTTCTTTCAGACCAACGGCAGATATAAGGGTGATTGATTGCCGGATGAGAAACCGCCCGCCGAAACCGAGGTTCCGGCAGGCGGCGGAATGCACGGTTACTCTTCTTCGGGCCGCTGGCCCTGACGATCTGCGGCCTTGAGTTTTTCGATTTCGCTGTGAGCCTGATCGGCAATTTTCGCGACGAGGAGCAAATCGCTGGCGTAGAATGTATCGCTGCTTCTCCACGCGCCGGACTCGTCCTTGTATCTCCGCTCGATCTTCGTGGAGTACCAAGACTTGCCGTCCTTTTCGTTAAGCCATATAGCCGCTGTGACCGGGAACAGACTGAGCTTGGCGATGGGTTGGAACGTGTTAGACATGGTGGCTCTCTCCTTCGTTGATGGGCTGCATGATCGCGGCCGATGAAAATCCACTCGCGCGTCTTCACAGGCGGAACGGTCAAAAGCGTGCAGCGGGATCGCAGGAATCTTGTTGCGCGAGGAAGCCCGGCGAAGCCAGGGCGAGCACGCAACAAGATTACGAGAACCCACCTTTTGATCGGCACGCCGGACGCGCTAGGGTTTGCATTGGCTAAGGCTGCGAATATGCGGTCCTCGAAACAGGAGGAGCAAGGCGGGATTGGCCAGACACGCATACCAGGGCCAAAACCATTATAGCGCAGAGTGAGACAGTGGGATAGTTGTCTAAGGCTGCGGCGCAACCCGGGGTCTTCGGCCACGCTGAAGCCCTGTGCGCGGAACTAAGGCTTTAAGGCGGAGCACATCTCTCTCTCGGATGTAAAAGTACCCAGACGTTTTGCATTGAATCACGTCAAGCGGCTCCTGACTAGGCGCTTTTCCTTGACTTGCCCACAGCCATGCCGTCCGCTTTGAGACGCCGAGTAGCTGCCCTGCCTCAGACATTGCCAGAAATCCTGTGAGCGCGTTGGTCTCTCCGAGAGTGACAGTGCCGGCAGGCTCTTTAGATGGCCATTTAACAAAACGATTTGCCATTCTCCCAATCGAGGTTTCACTGACATAAAGCCCACCAGTCAAGGGCCCGACGTGAACCTTTATTGCCCGGCCATCAAACTTGGTCCGATTCCGAACCCATTTTGAAATGCTCGCCTCACTGGCACGCGCAGCCCACGCAGCCAGAGGTAGAGGGAAATACCGCTCATCTCCTATTGTGAGTATGCTGTCGTCTCGCAACCTTGTAAGATCGACCCAAGTCTGTCCGTTCTGCGCGTTTCCCATGCCTCCGCCATGCGTTTCCTCAGAAAAGGGACTATCGGGGTAAACCTTCTCGTGGGCAAGGGGTTGCTGAAACCGCGCTTGTAGGCCTTCCAAAACCTTTCGAACGTCCTCCGTTCGTCCGCTGCGGATTGTTTGATACAACTCTGACGGAAGTCGGTGGTAGTAGAGCGTGCCGTTTGGTGCCTTGTAGGCAATCATTAAGGCCACACGCTGAACGTCCGCGTCGGGATGCATCAAAAACCCTGGAAGAGGCTGGGCGGCGAAGACTGAATATCCCCCACGCGCAACGGGATCGTCGAGCCACGCTGTTGGGTTGAAGTCCGCCTGAATCGTCCAGCCGGAAAAACCTCGCTTCTCCCCCGGAGCTTGGATCACGACGTGAACTTTGATCGGTGTCGCTACTGGCATTTGTCCCACCATTATCCCCGACCCCTTGACACAGCGCCCTGATCAGGAGCATGATTAATTATCTCGGTATGGCACAGCGAGATAATTATGGTGGCTTGAAGGACGATTCTTGGCGCACGCGCCTCGAAGCCTTGCGCCAGCGCGAACTTGCGCTCCGCGCCAAGATCGCAGAGGAAGTAAAGCGTCAGCAGCGACATCAATGGCGGACATTCGATCGCCTGCGTACGATCGTCGGCGGCGCTGCCGTCCGTATCGCAGATCAAAACGCCAGTTTCAAGTTGATGTTGAGTCAGGCAATTCAAAGCGCAGAACTGACTCCGGCCGAACGCGCGTTCCTCAAGGAGCAAGGATGGCTGTAGGAAGAGAGAAAGGGGCCTTCCGGCGAAACAAGCCGGTTACGAAAGATTTGATCAAAAAGCACTTTGGGAAGCGGGTGCGCGTCCGCTCGCGTTGGTTTTCGGACGGGTACAAGGTTCGGACCTGGGAGGGTGCCGAGGTCCTTATCTCCGACGATGAAATCCAGGTCCTCATGGGCGGCGATGAGATTCGCCGCGGCGTCACGCTGCTGGCGCACGAGATGTGGGGAAGCATCGTCGCTTACGGCAGCCGCGAAGAGATCATGTCATGGGTCGCGCATGGTGAAGCCTGGGGCGTCCCGGTTCGGCCTGGCATCAAGCGCGGCTGGTTCTGGCGGTTAGTCCTGACGGTTTTCGCCATGGACGGCCTATTCACCATGTTTTTCGGTGACGGCTCGGGCTTTTCTGTTGTTCTGGCTGCGCTCGCCATCTTGTGGTTGATGAAACGCAGCGCGAGAAAGGAAGAACAGCGCCTCGCCGCCGAAATCGGCTTTCACTTCCCCCGGACGCAGGGCAACGCGGGAGCCGCTGACGATGAGGACCTGGAGCGCGAGGGCTGGCTGTGAAGCCAGACTATCGCATCCGCCTCGCCTATCGAGACCGCGCCTGCACGCAACCGCTATATTTCCCAGGCCGCTCACACGGATTTCTGTGCGCGCCGGCACGGTCGGGGAAATTTACCACGATCCTGGCCCAAATTCTGGGGTCCTTCCCAGGCAGCTGCCTCTATGTCGATCCCAAGGGCCAGGGCTGTGCCGTGGCTTGCAGATTTCGAAGCCAGGTGCTTCGCCAGAAGGTCTATCGCCTCGATCCGTTCAACCTGATGGAGCGATTGCCTGGAGTTCGTTGCTGCCCGCCACTCGCCCAGGTCGATCCGCTGGCGCACCTCGACCCGACCTCGCGGAGCTTCGGCGCGGAGAGCGATAACATCTCCGAAGCCTCAATCACGGCGGATTCCCACGGCGATAGTCATTGGACGTATGGCGCGCGCGGCCTGACTTCGGGAGTGATCATGGCGCTTAAAGCGCGCTGGCCCAAGGAAACGTTGGCGACGGTCTATCGCATCATCTCGGGGCCCGACCTATTCCTGTTTGCGCAAGATGCCTGCCAGTACGCAACGAGCAACGGCGGCGGGGATTTCATCGTTGAACGCCTCGCGCGATACGCGGCTGCCTGCGCATCCGAGAACCGCGAAACACTTTCGATCGTCTCGACCGCGATTACGCAGCTTCAGTTTATAGGCAACCAGTGCATCTCGGACTCGCTGAGCGGATCGACGTTCAGCTTCGAACAGATGAAGTGCGAACCGATCACATGCTTTCTGATCCTGCCGGGCGAGTTCCTCGGTGGCAATTGCATGAAGTGGTTTCGCCTGATCGTCGGCACCGCCGTGGACGCCTTCATGCGCGAAGCGTCGCGGTGCGTGCCCGTGCTCGGTGTATTGGACGAATTTAAGAGCGCAGTCGGCAAGCTCAGCGTGGTCGAAACCGCGATGGGCCTCAGTGCAGGTTACGGCCTCCAGCTCCTCAATGTTTTCCAGAACTTGAGTCAAATCAAGGAGTTGTGGCCGCAAGGCTTCGAAACATTCCTCGCCAATAGCGGTTTTCAGGTGTATTTCGCGCCACGCGACAGGACGACGGCAGATTATGTCTCCGACATGTGCGGCGTCACCGAAGTCCGCAATATCTCGAAGTCGATGAGCGAAGGCCGCGGCGGTCTGTCGGTGAACCTGGGCTATGGCCAGCAGGCCCGCAAATACCTCCTGCCCCAGGAGGCCCGCTGGATCGGCAACGATGAGGCCCTGATCCTGGGTGAAGGCATTCCGGGCGTGATCCGCGCCGGTCGCCGGCCCTATTATCTCAGCCCTGAATTCAAGGGTGTTTTCGATCTCGACCCTTATGAAATCGGCAAACCCGAGAGTAAGCGCGGCGGGTTCTGGAGTTCGATTTTCGGAGCGTAGATCATGAGCGCGTGGCGCAACAATCCGGGGACCGGCTTCGATGCAGAGACGTTCAGGAAACTTGTGGCGCGGTTCGATTCCAATCATGCCGGCGAAGCCGAAACCGCATTTCGAAAGGCCATGGCGATGTGCGGGCAGTCGGATCTGCGTTTTTGCGATGCGGCATCCGAAGCCTATGGCCGCGGGTCCGATCTGGAAGGCGAACTGGCGGAAGCGCGGGAGCTTCTCGGTCAACGCGAGCGGCAAGGCGCGGCGCTGGCAGATGCCCGCGACAGGCTTGAACAGGAGTTTTCAGCCTACCGCCGCCAAGCCGAACGGGAATTGGCACGGCTGCGCCAGGCGGGGCGACCCGCGCCAGGGAACTATTGCCGCGCCTGCGAGTGGAAGCGGGCGGCGCTGGCGGTTGCTGCTGGCTTTCCGATTGCCAAACTGTGGTTTTCGCACAGCCCGCTTCCCGCGTTTGAATTTGCCAGCGGCGACGCATGGCAGAAAAACGCCATTGGAGGCGCACTGGTGGCCTCTCCCCTACTGGGGGTCCTGGTTCGCTGGTGGTGGCTGGCATTCAAGCGGAAATATTCCTGGGTGTCGCGGCGGGACAACGATATCTACCGCCGGATGAAGGCGCGATGGAATGCGCTTCTGCAACGGCTGGCTCTGAAATGAGGCTCTTTATGGAAAAGAATTTGGCAGAACACCTCTCCCGCCTGCGTGCCGAAAGCGCGAAAGCTCAGGCACCGCCGCGCCAAATTGAGCGCGCGCCGGACCATTTCCAAAAGCAGGTGGAACGGGAAGGCCGAAGCCCCTTCAGCGGGGGGAATTTCGGCGGTGGCACTTGGGGCGGACGTTCGCGCAATGAAGGAGAACAACCATGAGCAAGGAACTTGAAAAAAGAAACGTAACGGCGATCAGCGAAGCTGGCCGCAAAATGGATGAAGCCCTGGCCAAGCTGGGCCTGGTCGAGCCAAAGCAACGTGAGGCGGACCGCTCCGGTGTTTCGGAGATTGTGAAAGTACCGCATGCGTGCGCCGTGTTTGACAAGAGCTATGTCGCAATCTATGAGCGCGGCGCAAACGGGTTGTTTCGTTATCAGCGCAGCGTGAGGGTTAGCGACTTACAGGATTCGGACGCGAACGGCGCGCATGTGAAGCTTGAGGACATCGAGATCGATCCGAACGGACCGCCCGAATGCTGCGCATGGTGCGGCGCGCCGCCGCAAGAAGCCTACGGACGGCGACTAACGACCGTTAAATGCGGCGGCTGTCACACATTCGTGTGCCTCGGCAAAACGAAGGACAACTTCTTCCGCTGCCGTCCAAACTGCGGCTGTTCCGGCGTGTTGAGCAACACGTGGGTGTCGCCAGAGGGAACCAAACACCGCACGGCTCCTGCCCAGCCGGTAGGCGGTGGTACGGGATCAGCCGAAGGTTTTCCTTCCCAGAGCAAGGCGCTTGTTCCCAGGAAGGGGAAGTAGACCTGGCTGCTCTTGGCTTTCCGAAGGCAAGAGACTATTTTCTCGAACGGAAGATAGGCGGGCAGTAGGAAGGGAAGAAGCATCATGTTCGATGAGGAGATCGAGGCCTTCAAATCCCGCATTGATCTGCGGGCTTACGCCGCTTCGCAGGGTTATCAACTCGATAAGCGAGAATCCTGGGCCGGATCTGCGGTGATGCGGCATGACAATGGCGACAAGATCATCATCAAACGCGCGGCGTCGGATGGTCACTACATCTACTTTTCGGTGAGACGCGACGACGACAACGGCAGCATCGTGGACTTTATCCAACACCGCAACCGCGTCAGCCTGGGCGTCGTGCGCAAGGAATTACGGCCCTGGCTCGGCGTTCCTCCCGTACCGGTTCCCTGCCTTGCCGTCACTGCAAAGTCTGCCAAAGATCGCCTCCGCGTCGAGACGGAATTCGCCAAGATGCGCAATGCCACACGCCATCCCTATCTTGAGAATGAACGCGCCCTATCCCCGCCTGGCTACTCGCATCCGAACGCTTCGCAGGCCGGGTCCGCATCGATCAGCGCACGGCAACGCAATATTTCCGCACTTCGATGCTGAGGGCCTTTGCGGCTATGAAATCAAAAACCAAGGGTTCACCGGTTTCTCCGCTGGAGGGTGTAAAGGCCTCTGGTTGTCCCAGGAGCTTGAATCCGATAACCGGCTGGTATTCTGCGAGAGCGCGATCGATGCCCTCTCCTACGCGATCCTGGAGCCTTCTGAGCAGACGCGGTACGCGTCCATTGGCGGGAAACCGAGCCCGCTGCAACTGGACTTGATCCGGGCGGCGATCGTGCGTATGCCGCTTGGTGCCGAGATAGTCTCTGCAATGGACTCGGACGCCGAGGGCGCGAAGCTCGCAGACCTGGTTCGCAACGCGGTCAAGCTCTCGGGCCGCGATGAGTCTGCGTTTCACCATCGAGGAGCCTTGTGAAAAGGACTGGAACGACCAGCTTCGTGCAACCGTGCATCAGGGCAAGCTTGTCCTCGCATGTCGGCCGGAGGAGCCTTCCGTCACGTGAGGATCACGCGGGTGCTTTATGAATGGCCTTGCCGATTTTGATCTGCTCACGCTCTCCGAAGTTGCCAGACTGCTGCATTGCTCCAAGGCGCATGTCTGCAAAGCTGTCGCCGGCCGGGTGCCGGGCTGTCCGCCGATCCCGCCGTTTCTCTCGGGCGCCGCAAGCTGGTCCGCCGCGACTCCCTGCTCTCCTGGATCGAGAAAAACGAACAGGCTGCCGATCTGCTACGATTCCGGCATCGCCAGAACGGGGTGCCGCGAAACGCGCATAAGGAGAAATGCAATGCGCAGATCGGCACCAGACAGGAGGTATCAAGAAACAGCGTGGCCGCTGGGTCGGCATGTGGTGGGTCGATGGCAGGCGCAAGAGCCAGTGTCCTCGGCTTCGTCAAGGACATGACGAAATCCGAGGCGCGCGAAGGAGTCGCACAGGATCGTCGACCGAGGACAATGCCAAGCGGAGATCAAAACCGGATTTGGCAGTTCGGCGAATTCGTCGAGCGAGGTCTACTTCCCCTACTACAGCCGGAAGTGGAAGGCTTCGACGCGGGAGAACAACGTGAACAGAGTTTCGGTTCATCTGGTGTGCGGCTTTCGAGGACCGGGAGCTTGCCGAGCTTCCGGCGCGATGAGCTTCAGGATTTGCTCGATCGGAAGGCGAAAGCCGGCCTTTCGTTCTCGGTCGTCGATCATCTGCGGTGGGATCTGAAGCAGATTTTCGATATGGCGGTGGCCGAAGGGCATATCGACGCGCAATCCCGCCGCTGCTGCTGTTCACGCCCAAGGAAGCGGCGAAGCCCGTTCGCCGCGCGATGACGATGGAGGAGGTGCAAATATGTTTCGGCGTTCTCGATCAGCGGGAACGGCTGATCGCCAAACTCGCCGTCATCGCCGGCATGCGGCCGGGCGAAATCTTCGGCGCTCACCTGGGGGCGGATGACGGCGACGTACGCGGATATCCGGCAGCGGGTTTATCGCGGGACTGATCGATACGCCGAAAACCGATCAATCGCTTCGCAAGGCGGCGCTCTCCGAAGGGCTGCTGCGCGAGATCGAAGCTGGCGAGCGTTGGCGGTCGATGCCAGCGACGATGCCTGGGTGTTTCCGTCGGAACGGATGACGCCGCTGTCGAAGGACAATTGCTGGCGGCGGTAGATGGATCCGAAGCTGGCGAAGGTCGGTCTTGGCTGGGCGAATTTTCTGGTCATGCGCCGGACGCATGCAACCCTGATGAAGGCGCTCGGCGTCGATGGGAAGCTGGTCGCCGATCAGCTCGGGCACAGCCTCGATGTGAACCAGAACGTCTATACGCAATCGCCGGTCGAAAGCAGGCTAGACAGCGGTGAACCAGCTGGAAAAAAGCCTGCTGGTGATGTAAACGGAGCTCAAACGGAGCTCAGAGTGAAGCCGGGTGTTTGTAAGTCGTTGAAAAGTTGGAGCGGGAGACCGGGGTCGAACCGGCGACGTCCAGCTTGGGAAGCTGGCATTCTACCACTGAATTACTCCCGCTTGTCTTGCATTTTCAATAACTTGCGCTGCATGTCGAAATGACCCGCACAGCATTTAAGACAGCTTTTAGAGCGTATTCTATCACGGAACGCATATAGCCGTCGATACGCCGCCCCTAAGCTAAAGAAAACATTAGGGCTATGGTTCTTGGTCGCCGCCGACTGCCAGCTCGGAAACAATGACAGTCAAACAAAAATAGCAACAATGTTTCGCTGATTGTCGTTGCCAGTGGCCACGACCGCCGTTACCTTACTGGGCAAATAGCAACTTAACCCTACAGGAAAACCATGATCGACATTCAGAAAGCAGTTCAATCCCTTATCGACTGCTGTCACGGGGCGGCATCGCGTGCCGGATGGTGGATTGATCCTACGACTGGCGAACGCCGGAATACTGACCCCCGAACGCGTCAAGGTCTTTTGGAATACGCAGCGTGCATGATGAATACGCACGGCGAGATCTCCGAAGGCTGGGAAGGAGCTCGTAAAGGCAACAAACCTTCAGATCAGATTCCTAATTTTTCCTTCGCGGAGGAAGAAATCGCCGACACGATAATTCGGCTTTGCGACACTGCAGGAGCATTTGGATTCCGAGTGGCCGAAGCCGTCGCAGCAAAGATCGCGTTCAACGCAAGCCGCGAGGATCACAAGTTGGAAAACCGCCAGAAAGATGGCGGCAAACAGATTTAAGCATTGACCCCAACCGCCATCCGACAAGTAAGAACGCGTCTTGGTTTATCGAGGGATGAATTCGCCGCCGCCCTCGGTTTCACAGGAGAGGACCGACGCATCACGGTTTGGCGCTGGGAGCCGGGACGGCGCAAGCCATCGACGCAGACCATCGCCCTGATGAAGCTTCTCGCTAAGTCCAGGGCATAAGACAGAGGACGATCACTCGGGAGGTTTTGACTTCGCTGACGAGGGCGACTTCTTACTAATTCTCATCGTCACACTCTCTGCTGGATCGTCTCGATCCTTCCTTCTTATGAAGTCGCGATAGAGAACCATCACTAGCGTGACGCTTATCATGCTAACCATGGCAATAATCAAGGGGATGAACGAATCAAATTGTTTGCCGTCCGATACAATCGCATCCTTCTTCCTGATGAATTCCAAAAACGTATACATCAGCGTTACGGTAGCGGTTAAGACCCCCATAAGCATGCTGATTGTTGAGACGAACCGTTGACGGTACTCCACGATGGTTTTTGGGGTCGCTTCCTTTGCCGCATCTGGCTCTTCCTGTTTCATAGCGTTCCCCAGTTCAGCGAGACGTCCGCAATACTCTTTCTTCTGGACTGATGAAATGAAGCTAGAGTCCATAACTTCCTTCACAAGCTCTTCTGAAATCTGCGTCGGCGAGTAGAGATCGCTTGCCTCGACACTATATCGCCGCGCAGTCGCATTGACCAAGGAAGTCAGAACTTCAGCCGAAGGGATCTGGCCTTCGGAAATGCCGGGACGAATTGCATAAACGATTTCACGATTCGCCCCGATTACCTTTTGCAGGTACTCGCGGTTCTCGCGCCTACCCAGCAAATACCCGGAAGCCCAATTTACAACGAAGCCACTCGGGATGCTGCCGAGGATGCCGATAACCCAGGGGTTCGTGTACCAATCCATGTTTTCCAGGAAAAGGAAATATTATCATGGAAAGTATGGTCCACGATCAGGCCCGTGTCGCAGCCATCCGAGCCCGCATGAACGATCACCTTCAACGCATCTACGCTCTCAAGGCCAAGATCGTGAAGGGAAATTTGGACGCGCTCGACGTTGCTCGAAATCAAACTGATGACATCGAATCCTTTTTCCTCGCCGATCTCAATCGCAGGGACCGCTCCCCTTCCGAGGAGGCATTCTGGTTATCCGGCGCAGAACGAATGCTTCAGGTCTGGGCTCCCTACATTCAAACGACCGAACAACAGTTTGCTCAATACGGAGATCGTGGGGATAAAAGGAGTGGGACTGACCCGAAGTGTGTATCTCCCTTTCGACCGTTGGCCATGTCCTCGTGTTGCGATCCCGAATAAGGCGGGACAACGTCCGCGACAGGAAAATCAGAATCTCGTCCAGATACCATCCGAGCAACAAACACTCTCCGATTTCATGGGTACTGCCGAAACCCGCCAAGTGAAACCGGATTGGTCCGCACACCGCAAATTATCGCCGCAAAAAATACAAGGGAAGCGAACAGCATCTTGAACAGCATGGGGGGTGTTCAGCACGCCCTCTTGCCGAAAACTGGATGAACTGTGTAGATGGAAGCGAGCCGTAATGTGGCCGGGGTTTCCGATATTCGTCAAAGCTCGGGCAAACTCATTGGAAGCTGCTCCACTTCCAGTTGCGGATCTCCGGCATGTCTTGTCCATTCCGCCTGATATATTGTTTGTGCTCGATCAGCTTGTCCTCGAGTTGCTGCTTCAGGTATATGCCCTTGTCGCCGGTTTGGGGCAAGCGGTCGATGGTGTCCATCACGAGGTGGAAGCGATCCAGGTCGTTCAGCACCGTCATGTCGAACGGTGTCGTAATGGTGCCTTCCTCTTTATAGCCGCGGACGTGGATATTGGCCTCATTCGTACGGCGGTAGGTCAACTGGTGGATGATTCGCGGGTAGGAATGGAACGCAAAGATCACCGGTTTGTCTTTCGTGAACAACTCGTCAAAGCCCACGTCGGTCAGCCCGTGGGGGTGCTCGGTTTGCGGTTGTAGCTTCATCAGATCGACAACGTTGACCACCCGAATCCTGAGAAAGGGCAGATGCTCCCGCATAATCGAAACGGCGGCGAGCGTTTCCAGCGTGGGTACGTCGCCACAACAGGCCATCACTACATCGGGAGCCGCTTCCTGATCGTTGCTCGCCCACTGCCAAATCCCGATTCCTTCGGAACAGTGCTTCACCGCGGCGTCCATCGAAAGCCATTGTGGCGCGGGATGTTTGCCGGCGACTACGACGTTCACGTAGTGGCGGCTACGCAGGCAGTGATCCGTTACGGAAAGGAGGCAGTTTGCGTCCGGCGGAAGATAGACCCGCACGACTTCGGCCTTCTTGTCGATCACCTGCCCGATGAACCCCGGATCCTGGTGCGTGAACCCGTTATGGTCCTGACGCCACACGTGGGACGACAGCAGGTAGTTCAGAGACGCGATCTTCCGCCGCCACGGAAGATGAGCCGTGACCTTCAGCCACTTCGCGTGCTGGTTGAACATGGAATCGACAATATGAATGAACGCTTCGTAGCAATTGAACAGTCCGTGCCGCCCGGTAAGCAGGTACCCTTCCAACCAGCCTTCGCACTGATGTTCGCTCAGCATCTCCATCACCCGTCCGGTCGGCGCAAGAAACTCGTCATTCGGCACGGTCGCGGCGTCCCACTGACGCTGGGTTACTTCGAAGAGAGCCTCCAAGCCGTTCGACAGCGTCTCATCCGGACCGAAGACCCGGAAGTTTCGCCCCTCGCGATTTTGTTTTTCCACATCGCGCAGGAAACGCCCCAGTACATGGGTATCGCCGATGCCCCGGACGCCCGGCGAGGGAACGGCTACCGCGTAATCACGGAAATCCGGCATCCGCAGATCACGCAGTAGGATGCCGCCGTTCGCATGCGGATTCGCTCCCATACGGCGTTGCCCCTTCGGGGCGAGTTCCGCCAGTTCGGATAACAAGCGGCCCCGTTCGTCGAAGAGTTCCTCGGGCCGATAGCTCCGCAGCCAGTCTTCGAGCAGCTTGAGATGTTCGGGATGCGTGGCCGGATCCGAGAGCGGCACCTGGTGTGCGCGGAAGGTGCCTTCCACCTGCAGGCCGTCGACCATCTTTGGACCCGTCCAACCTTTGGGCGAATTGAGAATAATCATCGGCCAGCGCGGACGAACGGCCTTGCCATGGGCGCGGGCGTCGGTTTGAATCGTCCGAATCTGCTCGAGCGCCAAATCGAGGGTCGCGGCCATGGCTTCATGCATCAAAGCCGGCTCGTGCCCCTCGACGTAGTAAGGTGTCCAGCCGTAGCCTCGGAACAGCTGATCCAATTCCTCCCGCGTAATGCGAGCGAGGACCGTCGGATTGGAGATTTTGTAGCCGTTGAGATGCAGAATCGGCAACACTGCGCCGTCGGTCACCGGATCGAGAAACTTATTGGAGTGCCAGGCCGTAGCGAGGGGTCCTGTTTCGGCTTCGCCGTCGCCGACCACGCAGGCGACGATGAACCCGGGATTGTCGAATACGGCTCCAAAGGAATGGCTCAGCGAGTAACCCAATTCGCCGCCCTCGTGAATCGAACCAGGGCACTCGGGCGAAGCGTGGCTGGGAATTCCTCCAGGAAAGGAAAACTGCAGAAACAGCTTCTGGAGCCCGGCTTCGTCCTGGCTAATATTGGGATAGATTTCGCTGTAAGTGCCCTCAAGGTAGGTGTTGCCCACAACAGCCGGCCCGCCGTGCCCGGGGCCGGACACGTAAATCATGTCGAGATCGAACTTCTTGATCACTCGGTTGAGGTGGACGTAGATGAAGTTCTGCCCCGGCGTGGTACCCCAGTGCCCCAAGAGCATGTGCTTCACATCTGTGAGCTTCAACGGCCTTTTGAGCAGCGGATTATCGCAAAGATAAATCTGGCCGACCGACAGGTAGTTCGCGGCGCGCCAGTAGGCGTCCATCTTGCGGAGCATTTCCGGATCGAGAGTCATTGTCGATTCCATATTTTGACTTTAGCGATTTGCACGCGTCTCGTGGCTTGTTCCTGGCGTCGCGCTGCATACGGGTCATTGGAACGCTTTGATCAAAGCGTCGAATTGCGCGTGCGGGGATTTGGCGTGCGGCGTGACGGGTGGGACTTTGCGGTCAATATGCAGAAGTTCGTAGACCGCCATCTGAGCGGCTCGCACCGAATACTCGACCGTGAAAACGACGTCGTCGGGAATTTCAACGAACTGGCTGATGAAGGCAAGGTTCTTCGATCCGGCGGGCACGGGAAGCGGACGGTCGCCCGCCGTACGAGGCATGAACATGCTCGTGATATAAGGCATTCGGCAGGGAATACAGTTCGCCGAATCGACGATATCGAAATCGAACCGCAGATGGCCACACAGCTCCTGCAGGATCTCCGCGCCATTGCACTCCGCCATCGGTTTCGGAACGAAGTTGCCGACCCGGTCCGGGAAGAGCGAATATCCCCAGAAGACCTGCACGCCGGCGGGCTGGTTTGCAAAATGCGGCTGAAAAGCCAGGACGATGGACATCAGCCAGTTCGAATCCTTAAACGTCACCAGGCCGCCGGTGCCGGCTTCGTTTCCGCTGAACTCAGTCATCTGGTGGAAGAACGCGGGGTTCTTCAACGTGACCGTGAAAGATTCCCAGCACGACTGAGCGATCGAGTTACTGAAGACCGCCGGACGCCCAAATTCGGGGTGTCCCTCCGCCAGCTTTTCCCAGAGCGCCCAGGCACGGCTGTCGGCCTTGGTCAGCTCGGCGGGCGCACACGTCATGGAACCCAGACTGGACGCATCGGTCATAGAACCGTTTTGCAGAAACATGAGGTCGCCGTCGTTCACGACGATTGCTTCGATCGTGCCCGATCGCGAACAATGCAGCGCTGTTACGACGAACATTCCGTCAAAGGTCTCGTGGTCGATCCCGGTCACCGTGCAATCCATGACGAAACGAACGCCTTGGCCGGCGAGCCAGCTTTCGAGCGGGACAACCAGAGAGTCGTACTGGTTATAGATGGTTCTCTTGACGCCCGCGAGGGTTTCAATTCGCGAGAACTCGAGCAGAAACCGCAACAGGTACCGCTTAAATTCAACGGCGCTATGCCAGGGTTGAAACGCGAATGTAGTGGACCACATGTACCAGAACGGGGTCTCGAAAAAACCCGGCGACAGGTGGTCGGTGATGCGACTGGCGGCCAGGGTATCTTCGCCGGTTTGGCTGAGTTTCAGCAATTCGAGCCGATCCCGCATGGAGAACCCCATGGACATCACGGGAACCTTCGCCCGTCGCCGGTCGACCAGCCTCGCCATGGAATTCGATTTGTGTAGCTCGTTGAACTCCACCGTTTCGTCGAACACCGTCCTTCCGGGACGGGTCAGCGAGGGAATCGATTTATACAGATCCCAAGTGCATTCGTAATTGTCGGTGGTCAACATGCGGCCGCCTCGCATGGAGTACCCGCGGGCCGCGTTCCCCGAGCCGTCCAGGCTACCACCGAGGGTCGGTTCCGCTTCGAAAATCGAAATATTTCCGCCCGGAATGCCCCCGTCACGGATCATGAACGCGGCGGCGGCAAGAGAGCCCACGCCCCCACCAACGAGATAAGCTTTTGATTTCGTGCTCACGGCAGTTCGCAAGATAGAACGGCTGGCTGCATTGAAGAAGAGTGCATCTTTCGGACCAAACCCTCAGCGGTGCGAAATCGAGCGGAATACAACGCGTCGTCAGATTGATCGCAACGGCGACGCTCGGTCCATTGACCAAATACGGTCACCCCGCTCGACGCAGTCAGCCCTGCCATTTCGTGACGATCGATGAAGCTGCTCGCCAAGCGGGACGCGGTGTGCCCGGCAATCGTTTCTACGGCGGCGTCCACATGCTTTCGCAGAGTCATCGTTTGCGCTCTTACGCGCTTCCCGGGGAATAAAGCGGCTCGGACAAAGCCGACCACCGTTTTTGCTGACGAAAAACAACCCGCATTGCAGCATCCTGAGACGCTATCTGCATTGGAATTCGCGTTTGGACCTGCGCTTGCAGCTGTCGTAATCGTAATCCCGGTTTCAAAAGGAAAACCAAAATATGCTTTGGACAATTTTTTTAGTTCTGCTGGTCTTGTGGTTTCTCGGACTGGTCACATCGTACACGTTTGGTGGGTTTGTTCACATCCTGCTCGTCCTCGCCGTCATCGTGCTGGTCATCCAGCTGATTCAGGGACGCAGAGTTGTTTGAAAGAAGACGGCTCGATTCCCACGGCGCGAGTCCCGGCACTTACCGCGGGCGCGATGGGGATCGGCAAGAGGAAAAAGCAATGAAGATTCGGTTTGGTCGTTCAATATTGTTGGCGGGAGCAATGCTATTCCTGTCGGTGGGATCTTTCGCGCAGGTCGGCGTGTCCGTCAGCGTCGCGCCCCCTCCGCTGCCCACCTACGAGCAACCTATTTGTCCCGGAGACGGTTATATCTGGACGCCGGGTTATTGGGCCTGGGATGGAGACTATTACTGGGTGCCTGGCACGTGGGTGCTGGCTCCCGAGCCCGGGTACCTGTGGACGCCAGGTTATTGGGGTTGGGGCGGGAGCGGATTCTTCTTCAATGAAGGTTACTGGGGCCTGAACGTGGGTTTCTACGGCGGCATCAACTACGGCTTCGGATACTTCGGTCACGGCTACGAAGGCGGCCGGTGGGAGAATGGGCATTTCTTTTACAACACGGCGGTGAATCGCGTGGACGGCAACTCCATCCGCAACGTCTACAACACGAGAGTCAACGAAAATAATAATCGCGTCAGCTACAACGGCGGCAACGGAGGGATCAATGAGCGCGCCACCGCTCAAGAGGAGGAGGCCGGGCGCGGCAAACATATTGGGCCTGTGTCCGCTCAAATGCAACATGCGTACTCCGCACACAACAATCCACAGCAAAAGTTTTCTGCGAACCATGGCGCGCCGCCCGTGACGGCGACTGGCCGGCCCAACACGGCCGTCCATCCCAATGAGCTGCCACCCGTCCAGCGTTCCACTCCGAACACGGGAAACGCGAAGCTGGACCAGAAATACCAGCAGCAGCAGGAAAAAGTGGTCGCGAAGCAGAACCAGGATCGCCAGAAACTCCAGCAGAAGCAGGACCAGGAACATCAACAGCTGACGAAGCAAAAGGCGGCTCCCGAGAGAATGCAGCAAGTGGAGCAGCAACACCAGCAGCAGACGCAGCAGATGCATCAGGTACACACGCAGCAGATGCAGCAGGTGCAACAGAGACAGGCGACAGCGGGCGGCGGATCTCGCGGCGGACGGCGGTAGCCTGAGTCGCTCAGGTCAAGCGGGCGTTACCGCGGCTGGAGATTACAAAATCTCGTGGCCGCGGTAGCCTTGCCGCCCGGATGAAAGCGCAAAAAATATGCGGAGGAGAACAGTCGTCATCGGCGTGGTTGCGGCGTGTGTGGCCGCGGGGCTGGGGGCTTGGGCGTTGTTCGGAGATCACTCCAGCGTTCAATACCAGACGGCGAGTGTCGCGCACGGCGATATCAATGCGACCATTTCCGCCACCGGCAACCCGAACGCAGTCGTAACCGTGCAGGTTGGCTCACAGGTATCGGGAATCATCTTGACCTTGTCCGCCGATTTCAACACCAAAGTGACCAAAGGCGAGCTGATCGCGCAGATCGATCCGGCGCCCTTTCAGGCCAAGGTCAATCAAGCGCAAGCCAACCTGGATGCCGCACAGGCCGCGGTCGCCAATTCCCAAGCTGGTGTCCAGCAGGCCCTGGCGGGCATTCAGGCCGCGAACTCCGCGCTCGCAGCCGCCAAGGCAAATGTCGTGAAGGCGCAGGCCGTGCAGGAGGATGACAAGGTCAAGGTCGACCGGCGAGTCATCATGGTCAAGCAGGGTGCGGACGCCAAAGAAGATCTTGAAACCGCTCAGACGACGTACAAGTCGGCGATCGCCGATCATGACGCGCAGGTGGCGCAGCAGCACGCAGTGGAAGACAACCTGAAGGTTGCGCAGGCGCAGTTGACGGTGGCGAATGCAGTCTTGAGCGCCAACCAGCAGCAGGTGAAACAATTCGCCGCTGCACTGCAATCAACCCAGATCGACCTGGAACACACGAAAATCACGGCGCCGGTGGATGGCGTGGTGGTTTCGCGCAACGTCGACGTCGGGCAAACCGTGGCCGCGAGTCTGGCGGCCCCCACCCTCTTTTTAATCGCGCAGGACCTCACCAAGATGCAGGTGGATACCAACGTCTCGGAAGCGGACGTGGGACGCGTGGGCGTCGGCCAGTACACAACTTTCACCGTGGATGCGTATCCCGGACGGACGTTCACGGGCGACGTGACCTCGGTTCGCAAGGCGCCCATCAATGTTCAAAACGTGATCACATACGACGCCGTGATCGGCATTTCGAATGTGGACTTGAGTTTGTTTCCCGGCATGACGGCGAATGTGAAGATTCTCGTGAATCAACGCCAGAATGTACTGAAAGTGCCCAACGCCGCGCTGCGCTATCATTCCGCGTCGGGAACGCCGGCGGCGGGCAGCAAGGCAGCCGGGAAGAGCGCGAGCAAGAGCGTGCTGGAAAAGGCTGTGTGGACCCTCGACGCGAACAACAAGCCGCAGCGGGTCGTGGTTACAACCGGCGAGACCGATGGCAACTACACGGAGATTACTTCGGGCGGATTGAAGGACGGAGACCAGGTGATCGTCGCGGCGCTCGAAACGGCGGCTCCTGTCTCGAGCAGCACACCGACCGGCAGAGGACCGGGATTCTAGCGGGACGCATGGCAGCCATCATCGAAATCAAGGACCTGGTGAAAGACTTCCATCTGGGGGCAGTTCCCGTGCACGTACTGAAGAACATCTCGTTCGAGATCGAGCATGGCGACTTCGTCTCGCTCATGGGGCCATCCGGATCCGGCAAATCCACACTCATGAACATTCTTGGGTGCCTGGATACGCCTACGTCGGGAAATTACAAACTGGACGGGGTCAGCGTGGGAGAGCTCAAGAGCGACCAACTGGCGGAAATCCGAAACAAGAAGATCGGGTTTGTATTCCAACAGTTCAATCTGCTGGCGCGGACGAGCGCCATCGAAAACGTTGAATTGCCGCTCTTGTATTCGGATACACCCGCGAGCGAGCGGCACGAGCGGGCGACCAAGGCGCTGCTGGCTGTGGGCTTGGCCGGACGCGAGGATCACCAGCCCAGCCAGCTTTCCGGGGGCCAGCAGCAGCGCGTGGCCATCGCGCGGTCGCTCGTGAACAATCCAAGCATCATCCTGGCGGACGAGCCCACGGGAGCGCTGGACTCGAGAATCGGCATCGAGATCATGGCGATCTTTCAGCGGTTGAACCGGGAAGAGGGCATCACCATGATCGTGGTGACGCATGATCCGGATATCGCGAGTTACGCCAGCCGCAACCTGCTGTTCAAAGATGGCAAGCTGCACGGGGATGTGCGGCTCGAAAAGCCCCGCGACGCACGCAAGGACCTGGAGCAGCTCCCCGCCGAGCCGGTGGAACAAGAGGTTCCGGCATGAACAAGCTCACCACCAGCATCACGATCGCGTTGCGAGCGCTGAGGGTGAACAGCGCACGTTCCGCGCTCACCATGCTCGGCATCATCATTGGCGTAGCGGCGGTGATCGCCATGGTGGGCGTCGGCGCGGGCGCCACCGCGAGAATACAGCAGCAGATCCAAAGCATCGGCAGCAACCTGATCATCGTGCTGCCCGGCAGCATCAGCGCAAACGGAGTTCGTCTGGGCTCTGGAGCGGTGGCAACGTTAACCCAGGACGACGCGAAGGCGATCACGGCCGATTGCCCGTCGGTCGCGATCACCGCTCCTACGGTGCGCGGCGGGGTGCAAGTGGTCTACGGAAGCAACAACTGGGCGACCAATGCGCAAGGGGTGACTCCGGATTACATGACGATCCGCGATTACACCATGCTGTTCGGCCAGTTCTTCACAACGCAGGACGTGGATGCGGCCGCCAAAGAGGCGGTATTGGGAGAGACCGTCGCACAGAATCTATTTGGCGACGGCGATCCTACGGGTCAAGTCGTCATCATAAAAAACGTGCCGTTCACGGTGACGGGTGTGCTGACGCCGAAAGGCCAGTCGCCAACGGGTCAGGACCAGGACGACGTCATCCTGCTCCCGATCTCTACCGCCACGGAAAAGGTTCTGGGCGCCAACAAGGCCAATGCCAAAGCGGTCAGTTCCTTGATGGTGCAGGCCGTCAGTCCGCAGGCGATGAATCAGGCGATCCAGGAAGTCGAGGCGCTGCTGCGCGAACGCCATAGAATCCTGCCGGGCGTGGAGGACGACTTCACGATCCGTAATCTCACGGAGGTGTTTGCCGCCCAGGAAACCTCCGCGCAAGTGATGTCGATTCTCCTCGGCGCGATCGCTTCGGTATCGCTCATCGTGGGCGGCATCGGGATCATGAATATCATGCTGGTCTCCGTAACGGAAAGGACGCGCGAGATCGGTCTGAGGTTGGCCGTCGGCGCCAAGAGGGGCGATATTCTCTCGCAGTTCCTGGTGGAGGCGGTAACGCTCTCCCTGCTGGGGGGAATCATCGGGATCGTGATCGGGCTTACGGCATCTCTGCTGATTTCGCACTTCGCGCAATGGTCGACGCAGGTCAGTATGCTATCGATCTTGAGTTCGTTCCTCTTCTCCGCGCTGGTGGGAGTATTCTTCGGCTACTATCCGGCACGCAAAGCCGCGTACCTAAATCCGATTGAGGCGCTTCGGTATGAGTGATCTTCTCCGCCAAGGAGCCCCCCGCGTTCGTCCATGGATCGTTTCCGGGACGATCGCGTTGCTGTTGTCTTCGAACGCCTGCATGATCGGGCCGAAGTACAAGCGTCCTGGCTATCCCGTGTCGCCGGCCTTCAAAGAAGCCTTGCCGGTTGGGTGGAAGGAAGCGCAACCCAATGATGGAACACTTCGCGGCAAGTGGTGGACGGTTTATAACGATCCGCGTCTCGACGCGCTCGAAGACCAGGTGAGCATCTCGAACCAGAATGTACTGGCTGCCGAGGCTCAGTTCCGCCAGGCTAAAGCGGCCGTGCGCATCGCACGGGCCGCTCTTTTCCCCACGGTGACCACCGCGCCTTCGGCTTCGCGATCCAGATCGGACGTGCCTTCCGGCGGAGGCCAATTGTATACGATCCCGATTGATTTGACCTATCAACTCGATGTTTGGGGAAGCATCCGGCGCGGAGTCGCGTCCAATTCCGCCATCGCACAGGCTTCGGCCGCGCAACTGGAGAATGCGCGTTTGCTATATCAGGCCGAACTCGCCACGGATTACTTCCAGATTCAGGGGCTCGACGCAGCGCGCGTATTGCTGACCGCCACCGTGGGTTCGTACGAGAAGTATGTCGAGCTGACGCAGAATCGATTCGACGGCGGGGTCGCCTCGATGGGCGACGTGGCATTAGCGCAAACGCAACTGGAAACCGCGCGCGCGCAGTTGGTCGAAATCGGAGTTGGGCGTGCCCAATTCGAACATGCAATCGCGGTCCTGACGGGGAAGCCTCCTTCCGAGCTGTCCATTCCTGACGTGTCGAATCAATCCGTGCCGCCCATTTCCGCAATCGGCCTTCCTTCCACTCTGCTGGAGCGGAGGCCCGACATCGCCGCCGCCGAACGGCAGGTTGCGGCCGCCAACGAACAGATCGGAATCGCACAGGCTGCTTTCTATCCCACCTTGGCCTTCGGTGCGAGCGCAGGTTTGCAAACCACGGCTATCCTCGATCTGTTTACCTGGCCAAGCCGTTTCTGGTCCGTGGGACCGCAGTTGGCGGAAACTCTTTTCGACGCGGGTAAGCGCCGCGCTCAAGTCAAGCTGACGGAAGCGGCCTATGATGCCACCGTCGCGAATTACCGCCAGACCGTGCTGACGGCATTTCAGCAGGTGGAGGACAGCTTGGCGCAATTGCGGATCCTCTCCGAAGAAGCGGAGATCACGGACCGGGCGGTCAAGTTCGCGCAGCAGTCGCTGCAGATCTCGACGGACCAATATACCGGGGGACTCACGAACTATCTCCAGGTGATCACAGCGCAGACCAACACGCTGCAGAATCAGTTAACCGCGGTCGATATTCTCGCCCGACGCAAGGTCGCGAGCGTTTCCCTGGTCGAGGCGCTGGGCGGCGGATGGAATGCGTCGCAGCTACCATCGTCCCAGGACGTGCTTCGCTGAGCGACCCGATACGGTGAGGCCCCGGCGTTGTGTTTACGGGATAGCCAGATCGCCAGGGGCGGACGTACCGCTTTGCGGACGCTTTATCTCCGAATAAGTCAGCGCCCGCTCGATAACCTGCCGCCCGCTGGATTGTTCCCATTTTCTGGCCACTTGCTAAAACGTCGTCACGGCACCGACGACGCCGTGACGGGCTCCGAAACCGCTTTTAGCCGATTGAGCTCATCCAGCAGCTTTGTCCGTTCGGCTTTCTCTTTCTTGGTGGAGTTCACGGGAGCGGACGGATTCAGGTCCTTATAGTACGCCAGGATATTCTGGCGAAGGTCGGGCTGCATTCCTGCGAACTGACGGTCCGCCAGTTTCCCCAGCAGCTTCGCATACGCTTCGTCGGTTCCCTCGTACTTGCCGGCGATGGTTGCTCCGCCCGCATCCAGATTCTCGTCTGGCAGCGTAAGCCCTCCCGTGTCGACAGTCGCGAGCATTGCCTTGTACCTGTCAATGGTCGAGTTGAAGCTCGCCATGAACAATTTCTCCACTTCCGGAGTCGGCGTGCGAACCTTGAGAGCGCTGAAAGGTCCCTTGCCCGGAAGCCATCGAAAAAAGAACGTCAGGACCTCTGTGCCAAAGCCGGGCCTGTGGTAGTCCGTCCCCCACTCCTTTTCATAGCTTGAGCGCGAAAGATTGTAGAGAAACTTTTTGCGCGTGATGCCAGGGATCTCTTTCTTGAGTTGATCCTGCTTGAGGCTCCATGCCACTCGCGTCATTCCAGGAACGATCGACCGGATCCCGTACCGGTAGGATCCGATCGCGAGAGTCACATTTCCGAACACGTCCTTCATCTCGACGCCGTACGTGTCTTGGAACGCGCGCTCCAGCACGTCCCTGGATACCTGAAAGCCGATGAAGCTCTTATACCGGTCCGGCGCGTATCGTCCCGAGGCAACCTGGAGCACATCAAAACCGAACTCCGTTCTGACATGCGCGACCGGATTATCCCAATAGGTCACGTTACTTCCGTATTTCCGCCGGAGGTCGGGATACAAGAGCGGCACCGCGCGATTGGTGCCAATCCCGTGGCCCTGCGTATCGGCGGCATAGTGTGCCAGCGCGCCCAGAGCGAATGCATATTCGTTGAGATCCTGGGATTCACGAATCAGCGCCGTGATGAAATCGCCGCTGCGGACGTAATGCGTAAGATCGCTGAAAAAATGGCTGCTGAATGGATAATATCCCAGGTCTTGAATGATGCAGCCTCCATAGGCGTAAGCATGCGCCTGCTCCAGTTGCTCCGGAGTCGCGTCCGGGAATCGCTTGAGAAGCACCTTCTGAAGGGTAGCGTCCCACACCGAATCTATGATCGCTTCGTGGGTGAGAACGGTATAGCCGTAGGAGAACGAGGGTGATAGGAAGATGGCCAGGACCACGCGCAGGGCGCACGTGATCAGCGGCCTTTTGCCTTTCGACCCAACGTGAGTGGGGCTATTGTGGGAATGCATTTTTATCCACAGATATATGGACCGCCACCGCCCGGAATTTGGCGAACGTCATCGCTATAGGCTCCTGGTGCTCTATAGCAAGCGGAGAGCCACGCCAACGCTCCGGCAAGGATCGTGACGAAAGGGTTTCGCGATCTTATGATTCGCGCAATCTGTACCAAATCTTCCTGGAACGACGTGTGCCCACCTGGTCCGGCTGGTCAAAGCAATCGGTTGGCGCAGTACGAGACGTGACGCGCGGCGGCCCGTGGTCAACGTGCGGGATTTCCCCCAAACGGCCCCAGTTCGCGTGCGCGATTGTCCTGCTGTCTATTTGCGCGTTGTCATTCCGGCGTAGACACATCACAGCGTCGTGAATGTGCCGGAAACGCAGTCATCAGATTTATCGTTCGTGCTGAAAGAGTCAAAGGATGATTAGAACTGGCGCTGGCGAAACCTTACCGATATTCGGCCTCACTTTCACGCCCACCCGACGAGGTGATCGCTGGCCGGTCTACCTCCACGCCGAATAGATGGGTTTGCTGACCAGAAAAGCCGGGTTCGCACCTGGCCTCGGCCGGAACTTCTGAGCGCGGCCGCTGTCCACCTCGGCGACGTAAAAGTTCCCGTCCTGGTCCACACTGAAGCCGTGGACGCCCCAGAAGCCGCCCGCGAAATCACCCCACACGCCCCACGAGTACAGGAAATGACCTTCCAGATCGTACTTCAGCATTTTCGAAGAACCGCGATCGAATGCCCACAGAGTGCGGTCGGCGCCAATATAGATCAAGTGGATATCGGACGGTTCCTCGCCGAGACTCCATTCATACAGATATTTGCCGTTCTCGTCGAACACCTGCACGCGATGGTTTCCTCGATCATTCACGAATACGTGGCGTGTCTGCGGATCGAGTGCGATGCCGTGCACATTGTTAAAGTAGCCCGGACGTTTGTCGTTCGGGGGTGTGCCCTTCATGCCCCAATCCATCAGGAACTTCCCGTCCTTATCGAACTTCGCTACGCGCGTCCCGTTGTAACCGTCGGAAACGAACATGGTGCTGTCGGGCAGCCACGTCATATAAGTGGGCCGGTTGAAGTGCGTGCCGTCCGCGCCTTTGACGGTCGGAGTGCCGATGGTCTGCACCAGTGTTTTGCCATCGTGCGTGAATTTGTAGATCGCATGCATGTGATCGTCCAGGATCCACACGTGCTTTTCGGGATCGTACGGATTGATCGTCACGTAATGCGGCCGCTTCAAAATCTTGTCCCACTGGGTCCACCGCTCGATGATATTCCCATTGGCATCGGCCACCACGATGCAGTTTTCCCACTTCGCGTCCACGCCGACCGTTCCCTTCCACAGCTTCGGTCCGTCGTCGGGATCCTGGCCCGTGCCCCCGGCTCCGGGAAGCGCCGAAACCGTCGCGTCGCGCCAGGGGAGCCGTCCGATGGGGAATTGAATGCTTGGTCCGAACTCGGGGAGCAGTTGGGTTTTCGGGCGGGGGATGTTCGGCAACTCGCCGCGGAATAACATGAACACGCGATTCGGGTTCTCCGCGTACACGCCCTGGCCTGCGCCGTAAGTCCATTTTTCATTTCCGGGAACCGTGCTGATGTCCTTCGGCCAGCCCTTCACGATTTCGTAGGCGCCAAACATATCCTGTCCGCCCTTTTCTCCCGGAATGGCGGCGAAACCGGCGCCCGGTTTGCCCTGGGCTTCCACCGGCCGTGTGCGATGATTCAGCACTGCCACGGCAGCCCCCGCGATCACAAGCGCGGCAATCACTTTCTTATGCATAATGCCTCCCTGACAGATTCCTTCAAAGTCCCGGGCCGTATCCCAACGTCACCGGCGTTTTTCGGGAACCGCCGGGCAGCTTCGCGGCTTTCATGGAATAGAGCTGCATAGAATAGAGCCGCATCGAATGGAGCCGCGAGGCGTATAATATCATCTGGTTGACGACGCGGGCAAGCCCGAGCGCGGCGAGAATGCGCACCGAGGGACGGTTAAACCGCCATGCTCGCTGTCACTTGAGGAGGCGAAAGAAATGGACTCATTATTGTCGGTTAGCCGCCGGAAGTTGATGAGGCTGGGCATCGGCGCGGCTGCCGTTCCGCCGCTGGCTCAATTGCTCACGTCCCCGGCGCTTGCTCAGGACGCGGGTCCCGACAGCGGGAAATTAGGCGCCGTCGGCGGCCGGGCGGAGACGGAGCTGTTTCCGGGCCAGGACTTGCCGGGCGGCGGGCAGCTTGAGATCCGCCTCACCGCGAGCCTCTATACCGCTGATCCCGACCAGATTGAAGTCGCCCAGCGCATGAAGCCGTATAACCTTGACTCTTGGATGACCGAATGGACACGCGTCGCCGAGAGAAACGAGGAGGAAGCCGAGCAGCTTGCGAAGGAAGGCCGCAAAGTCACCGCCAACGAGTATTATCTGCGCGCGTCCACCTTTTACCGCGAGGCATGCTGGCCCGCGCCCGTGACCGATGCGCGCATGATGGTGACCTACAAAAAAATGCGCGAAACCTTCGACAAAGCATGGAAACAGACCCGCGCGCCTTTCGAAAAAGTACAAGTCAGTTTCGAAGGGAAAATGCTGGACGGTTATTTCCGCAAGCCCAATGGTCCGGCTGGCAAACGCTTTCCCGTGGTGATCGCGTTTCAGGGCGCCGACACCATGGCGGAAGCCACCATCATGAACGCCGGCTCCTATGGCGCGCGTGGCATGGCGTATTTCGCGATGGATTTTCCGGGCCAGGGCGGGGCGCTGCGGCTTCACGATCTGCATCTGCCTCCGGATACGGAGCGCATTGCCAAGGCCATTATCGATTATCTGGAAACGCGGCCCGACGTGGACACGAAGAACATCGGCATGCAGGGCATCAGCATGGGTGGCTATGGGACGCCGCGCGCCGCGAGCGGCGAGCCGCGACTCAAAGTCGGCTTGATGAGCAGCGGATCCTTCCACTTGGGGCACGATTTGTTCGATTACTACCCGCCGATTCAGGAGCGTGTGCGCTGGATCATCGGAGCGCGGGATCTCGCCGACGCCAAGAAGAAGCTCGCCGACTATACGCTCGAGGGCCGCGCCAATCGAATTGAATCCGCTTTGCTGATCGGCTATAGCAAGGACGATCGTATTATGGATCCGGCGGGCGCCTATCGCTTGTACCAGGCCGCAACCAACGCCAAGCGCGAAATGATCGAAGGAACCGGCCATACCCAGGCATTCAATGCCGGCGGTCCGCGGCCACGCCGCGCGCCTGTCATGCAAGATTGGGCTATGAAGCACTTGGTCGTCGAAGCGTAGTTATTTTCGCCGTACGGATTTCCCTCCATCACGCCGCCCAATCTCAGGTGCGAGCGATGAGCCGGCGCGATGGGCCAACGTATCGCCAGCATAAGGCGAACGCCCGATGAAAAGGCTTCAACCCTGGAGGAAAAACGAGTATAATTTTCGCAGCGGCCGAACGGCCGTTGCCGGCGAACCGCGGGGGGCGAAGATATGATAACCAAGCGGCAAATATTGGATTCAGCAGGGTTTGCCTGCGTTCTTGTGGCAATCGCGGCGGGGGCTCCGTTGTGGGCGCATCATTCCGATCAGGCCCATTACGACGAGCGCCAGCCGGTGACCCTGATGGGGACCGTTACGAAGGTGCGCTGGGCTAATCCGCACGTTCAGGTCAACCTCGACGTGAAGGATCAGAGCGGCGCGGTCAATAACTGGCAGCTGGAGTTAAACAGTCCGAACGCGCTGATGAGCCAAGGCTGGCGCGTCGACTCAATCAAACAAGGGGATCTGATCACGGTGAGCGGTTTTCGTGCGCGGGACGGCTCAAACGCCGCGATCGCCCGCAAGGTGACTCTCGATACCCACTGATTTATCGATACGCATTGATTCCCCCTCGATTGCGACGCGAGTCTGTGCGCGCAATGATTGCAGGCGGATACGGACCGTCACAACCCGGTCACTGACGCCGAGATGACCCACCGGTCGCAGCAGCGGCTGCCGGTTCCGCCGGTTCCCGTGATACGCTCCAAATTGTCCGGGTCTTGGGATGCTGAACCTGCGGTGTGCTTTGCCCGCCGAAATCCGGCCTATCTTGCGATACGTAAACCTAACGAGAGGCCAAATGAAATCTGTATTCGTTCTTGTCGGCCTAATCTCGGCCTGTTGCGCGGGTCTGTGGGCGGCTACCACGGGTAGCATTTCCGGTGTGCTGACCGATCCGAGCGGAGCGGTTATCCCGGCGGCGACCGTCATCGCGGTGAATCCCGCGACCGGCGCCCAGAACAAGGCGACTACCGACGAGAAGGGCTTCTATACCTTTCCTATCTTGCCGGTAGGCCGTTACGATGTGAGCGCCGACGTACCCGGCTTCACGCCTCAAAAGAGGCAGGGCATCGCGGTGGACGCCGATAGCAAGCTGGATATAAATCTTACCGTCCAGATGATCGAGAAGAGCGAACAAGTGACCGTCATCGAGAGCGCCACGCAGGTGGAGACGACCAGCACTCAGGTGGGCGAGGTGGTCACCGGCACCGCGATGTCCGCCGTCGCGCTCAACGGCCGCAGTTTCACCGACCTGATGGCTTTGCAGCCGGGAATCGTGCCGATGTCGACCCAGACCCCCGATTCGATCGTGATGGCCGGAGCCTCGGTTGCGATCGCGCCTTCCGGCACGCTGAACCCCGGAAACCAGTCGATCAGCGGCCAACGCGAGGACGCGAACGGATTTCTCATCAACGGAGCCGATGTCAAGGAGCTGATGAACGGCGGAACGTCCATCATTCCCGATCTCGATTCGATTGACGAGTTCCGGATCCTGACCAGCAACTTTGACGCGGAGTACGGAAATTACAGCGGCGGTATCGTGAATGTCGTAACCAAATCCGGAACCAATGGTTTCCACGGCAGCGGATTTGAGTTCCTCCGAAATACGGACCTCGACGCCCGCAATTTCTTTTCTCCGCAGCGTAGTTTCTACCGGCAAAACCAATTTGGCGGCACCGTGGGAGGGCCCATCAAAAAGGACAAAGTGTTCTTTTTTGCTGATTACCAGGGCACCCGCACGAACCAAGGCCTCGCGACCGGTTTGATTTCAGTGCCGACGCTGGCGGAAAGAGCCGGTAACTTTCAGGGCGAAACGAGTGCGTTGTCGGGCACGGTGAGCGGTCCTTATATTGCGAGCCTGCTTGCGCAAAAACTCGGTTACGGGGTCACGCAGGGCGAAGCGTACTACACGCCCGGATGCGTTTCGAGCGCGCAGTGCGTATTTCCCAATGCGATCATTCCAACCGCGGTGTGGTCCTCTCCGGCTCAGCCTCTGCTGCACTATATACCCCTTCCGAACGTGGGGGCCTCCACGTATTCGACCGGGGCGGACGGAGAAACGGTGCGCGATGATAAAACCAGTTTCCGGGTCGACGGCAACGCAGGCCGCTGGGGTCTGCTCACGGGCTATTACTTCTTTGACGACTTCACGGTGAACAACCCTTATCCGACGGGCCAGGGAGGGGCCAGCGTTCCCGGCTTTAACGCGCTCACCCTGGGGCGCGGTCAGGTCATCACGCTGGGCGATACCAAGACATTTGGTCCCAACGCGGTGAATGAAGTTCACGTCAGCTTCATGCGCGATTCCAACAATGTCGGACAACCCGCGGGCGGCGTCGGACCGAGCCTTGCATCGCAAGGTTTCGTGACCGGCGTCGGTACTCCGGGCATTGTTCCGCTCGCGCCGAAGATTGAGGGCGTCGAGAACGTCATTTTCAACTCGTTCGTCATGGGCGAGCCGATCACGAATCTGAAGCAGGCGAATAATACATATTCCGCCAACGACGGATTCACCAAGGTCCTTGGAAACCACACAGCGAAGGCGGGCATTTCAGGGAGCTTCGAGCAGGTGAACGTCAATCCGGATCCCACGTTCAACGGATCTTTCCTGTTCTCCGGAACCGAGACCGGTCTGGATTTCGCGGACTTCCTGATCGGCGTCGCCACCAACTACAATCAGGCGGATTCGCAGGCCTACTACATCCGGCACAAATACGCGGGAGGGTATGTCCAGGATAGTTGGCGCCTGCGGCCGAATCTTACGTTGAATTACGGTCTGCGCTGGGAACTCATGGAGTATTGGTCGGAAAAGTACAATCAGATCCCCACATTCCTGCCGGGTGAACAATCGAAGGTTTACCCGAACGCCCCCGTTGGTCTGGTTTATCCGGGCGATCCCGGCGTTCCGAATACTCTGGTGCCTTCGCAAAACCGCTTCACTCCCCGGATTGGCCTCGCCTGGTCCCCCAGTAAGAAGGACGGCCTGCTCGGAAAAATTCTGGGAGGGCCAGGGAAAACGAGTATTCGCGCGGGCTACGGCATTTACAATTCCGTGATTCAGGGAAATGTCATGGCGTTCGATGAGCCGCAGCCGCCCTATGGATTGAGTTACACCAGTCCCGGAAGGCCGTTGTTCGCCACGCCGTTCATCAGCGCCGTCGACGGTAGCTTTTCGGGCAATCCGTTCCCGCTCTCCTTCCCGACTCTGAGCGGACATACCCCCAGCAACCCGGATACCCTCAGCTTCGCTCCCTTTGAACCAGTGGCCGGAATGACCGCGCCGCCGCCGTGGAACACGTATCCGTACGCCGAGAATTTTCTCCTCTCGGTCCAGCGGGAAATCGGCGCCTCTACGCTGCTCAGCCTCAGTTACGTCGGCTCCCAGGCGCACCATCTGCTGGTGATCTATTCCGCGAACCCGGGAAATCCCGCGCTATGTCTCGCCTTGAGCCAGCCGAGCGCGGTGGCCCCGGGCACCCCCGTTTGCGGGCCACAAGGAGAGAATACGGTCTACACGACCGCTGCCGGGAAAACGATTCTGGGCACGCGTTCCGGACTGGGGCCGGCCTTCGCCAATGACGACTACGACGCGAGCATCGGAAATTCCAACTACAACTCGCTCCAGGTCACGCTGCGGCACGCGTCCAAGGGACTGACCTTCCTGGTCGGATACACCTACAGTAAATCCATCGATCAGGCATCCTCCCTGTCCGATCCCCTCAATCCGTTCAACTTCGGCGCGACCAGGGCTCTCTCGTCGTTCGATCTCACGCAAAACCTGGTGGTGAGCTACGATTATCAACTCCCGCTCGATCGGCTCTCCAAGCACGCCAAAAGTCTGACGCGAGGGTGGGCCATCACGGGTATCACCCGCGCAAGTACCGGCTTTCCGGTGACGCTGAAGAGCAACGGGGACAATTCGCTGATGGGCAGCATCCCCAACGGCGTGAACAACTATAGTTTGGATCTGCCGGATTATAACGGCGCTCCTTTGCAGTTGAACGGGAACCCCCGCAATGGACTGCCGTACTTCAACACGGCGGCATTCACGATCAACGCGCTCGGCACCCCGGGCGACGCATCGCGGCGCTCCTTCTATGGCCCTGGGATGTTCAACACCGATCTTGCGCTGCTTCGAAATTTCCGGCTTTCCGAATCGAAGGCGCTGCAATTTCGCCTGGAGACGTTCAATCTCTTTAACCACACCCAGTTTTTCGGACCGGCGGCCGTGAACGGCAATATTAGCAGTCCGTTGTTTGGCCAGGTGGTGAATGCGGCTTCGCCGCGGCTGATGCAGCTTGCGCTGAAGTTCACCTTTTGATCCGGCGCTTTTGGACGCCGCCGGCGTCATGATGACGACCGCTTGCGCGAATTCCCACAACAAATATCGCGAAAAACGGCAGCCGGCCGTTGCCAGTAAGGTCGCCTCAGGCGGGAGGATCGTCCGGCTCCTCGTCGACCGGAACCACCCGTACCTCGACTTCGACGGTCTGCTCGCCTCCGCCGACCGCGATCCCTTTCACCGGCGTCACATCGCTAAAATCCCTCCCCCACGCGAGCGTTACGTGACCATCGGAAGGAACCATATCGTTGGTCGGATCGAAGCTGAGCCAGGAATTCTCGGGAGAGGATCCCGGGACAAATATGGAAACCCACGCGTGCGACGCCTCGGCTCCCTGATAGCGCGCCCCGCTGCGCAAGTAGCCACTCACGTAGCGAGCGGGGAGCCGCAGAGAACGCAGTGCTCCAATCATGATGTGTGAGTAATCCTGGCACACACCGCAGCGGTTATGCAGAATTTCGAGCAGCGGCATATCGATCGACGTCGATTTCGGCAGGTACGTGAACTCTTCGTGGATGCGATGCGAGAGCTCATGCGCTGCTTCCGCAAAGGGACGTCCCGGCGCAAACGTGGGACGCGCGAACTCCGCCAGTTCCCGCGCCGCCGCCACGTAGGGCGAGTCGAAAACGAATTCATACGCCGCCACGCACTCGTCGCCCTCCTGCGCGGCCACCCGGTCCCGGACCGCCTCCCACGCGAGCGCCGGCATCGGCGCCGTCCGCGCGTCCACTTCCACCACTCCGATCGCGGTCGTCGTGAAGCGCTCGTGACTTCGGAAAATGGCGAAGGAATGGACGTCGTTCCCGAAATAATCTTTGCGCGCCTCGGTGACCACCGGCTCGGGCTCCACTTGAATGCGCGATGCCAGAAGGCGCTGACTCGGCATCCCCCGGGGAGTCAGCCGCGTCTCACTCAGACATTGCGACACCGGAACCTCGTAGATGTACCGGGTGATGTGAGACGTGTGGTAAACCATCCTCTGCGAATCTCCTAAAAACGTCTGCGAATCTCTTAAAACGAGGTCAGGCGCGACGGAGTCAGGTGGCTGAAGTAGCGCGCCGAAACCGCGTCCGAAATGTCGTATAACCCCGTCTTCAACTGCTTCAGCAGATCCTCGAGCGCGCCCGTGTTCCCGTCGGCGTCGCGTGTCGCCAAATCCTCCATGTCCGCCCTGCGCACGGCCGTAAGCAATTGTGCCGCCACCGTCGTCTCCGTCGGCTCGCCCAGCATGTCCGCCCGCCGCGGCAGCTCTTTCGTATGCTCGAGCAGCGTCGCAAGCTGAAACGCGACCGACCGCGGATTGGTTTCGTCGGCCAGCAGCAGCTCCAGCACGAATTCGGTCCGCATCGCGGTAAAGTAGCGCGTGCGATACGTAATCGAGCTGTCGGCGATCTGGAGCAGCATTTCCAGGTAGGGCTCCACATCGAAAGGCGCCTGCGCGATGGAAACTCGCAGGAGCTCGGCCATCTGGAGCGAGCGCTCCAGCCGGCGGCCGATTTCCAGAAATCGCCATCCGTAGCCGCGAGTCGTATTTTCCATCAGCAATCCGGCGAAGGCCGAAAGGGTCACGATAGCCCGGTCCAGAAGGCCCATGGCGGCGACAAAGCGCTGCTCGGTTCCGGCCGGCGGCGTCGCGGAAAAATCGATTTCAAGTTGCTGCAACACGCGCCACGTGTCCTGCGAAAGGCGCTCCTTGAGAGGCCACGTCACGCGCCGGATATGTTTCAAGTTCCAGCCGATGCCCGTCGTGCGGGTCGGGTCGAAGACCATCATTCCGAGCAGCCGCTGCAGATTCCACCGCTGTGATCCAAGGGAACCGGCCGAGAATTCGGGCGGAAGAAATCCCATGCCTCCCAGCAAATGCACCACCGTTTCGATCGAAGCGCTCCGGCCGAAGTCGGCCTCGCCGGAGAGCCCCGGAAGCAGGACGCGCACCAGGCGCACGCCCGATTCCACTCGCTCCGTGTAACGCCCCAGCCAGAACAGATTATCCGCCACGCGGCTCGGCAGTTCCGCCGAACTGCGCGGCGCGGTGACCGCCGCTTCGCTCGTGTGCGCTCCGGCGCTCGCTTCCTCCTTTTGTGCACCGAGAACCCAGGTGTCCTTGCTGCCCCCGCCGAGCTGCATGGAAACGACCAGCGACCGGTCTTCCTGCGAAACTCGCGTCAGGCCCCCCGGCATCACTGTATAGGAGGACCCGTCCCATACCGCATAGACGCGCATCACGATGTGCCGCGCCGCAATCACCTGTTCGGCCCGTACCGGCGCGGTCGAAAGCTCCACCTGCTCCTGCGCTAAAAACTGCTCCGGCTGGGCCTCGATGCGATCCGCCAGTTCGCGCCGTTCCGCTGCGCTCATCCAGCCCGGGAACTCCGCCTTTTGGCCGAATCGCGGAAACGTCGGTTTGATGACCAGCTCCTCCAGATGCTCCAGCACGTAGCGCCGCGGTTCCTTGCCGCCGCACCACCACGTCGCGACCGAAGGCATGCGCAGCTCCTCGCCTAACAGTTCCCGGCTGAGCCCTGGGAGGAACGCCATTTGCAGCGCCGTTTCCGTGAGGCCCGAGCCGAGCGCGTTGGCCACCGCGACGTGTCCGCTGCGCACCGCCTGCACCAGGCCCGGCACGCCGAGCAGCGAATCGCCGCGCAGCTCCAGAGGATCGCAGAAGTTATCGTCCGTGCGCCGCAAAATCAGGTCCACCGGCTCCAGTCCCGCCAGCGTTTTCAGGAAGACCCGATTGTCGCGCACGGTCAGGTCCGCGCCTTCCACCAGCGGAAATCCCCAGTGGCGGGCCAGAAACGAATGTTCGAAGTACGTTTCGTTATGCGGGCCCGGCGTCAGCAATACGACGCGGGGATGGATCCTCCGGTTGGGCGCGAGCGTCAGCAGTGCGTCGCGCGCCGTCTCGAAGAACCGACCCAGTTGCCGGACCCGGCATTGGTTAAACACCGAGGGCAGCGTTTGCGCGCTCACCAGCCGGTTCTCAAGCGCGTAGCCGATACCCGAAGGCGCCTGCGTGCGATCCGCAATGACCCACCATTGACCGTTCGGCGCGCGCGCCAGGTCGGCGCCATACATGTGCAGATACACGCCGCCGGCGGGAGTGATCCCGTAACACGGGCGCAGAAAATGAGGATTGGCGAAGAGCATCTCCGCCGGAAGCTGCCGTCCGTGAATCAGACTCTGCGGACCGTACAGATCGGCGAGAACCGCGTTCAACAGCGTGGCGCGCTGGATGATCGATTGTTCGACGTGCTCCCATTCCTTGGCGGCGATCACCAGTGGAATCAAGTCCAGCTTCCACGGGCGTTCCTTCCCCTGCGGATCGCCGTAAACGTTATAGGTGACGCCGTTCGCCTGAATCAGGTGCTGGCCGGTGCGCCAGCGGCGCGTGAGCTGCTCCGCTCCCATCCGCCCCAGCGCGACCAATAATTCGCGCCAATGACGCCGGGGGAAGCCGGCCGGGGTCAGCGCCTCGTCCCAGTGCCCTTCTTCCGGAACGTAGCGCCACAATCCGGTTTTCGATTTGAGCGACGTTGCGGTTGGTTCCTTCACGGCCTGCCGAGAGCGCCGCGCGCCATGCTTTGAGCCCGTGCGGGCGCGGGGGCCGCACGGCGTAGATCCAAAGTAATCGGGAACTCCGGATTTTCTTCCACCGGCGGGATGTGCATGGGTCCTGGAGTGTGCCCGAAGGGTAGGAAACGCGCCCTTCTTCGCGATTCCGCTTCATTCGAGTTTACCGGAAACGTCTCGTAGCTTCGTCCGCCCGGATGCGCGACATGATAGCTGCACCCGCCGATGGAGCGCCCGGCCGATAAATCGATCAGATCGAAGATCAACGGCGCGTGCACCGGAATGGTCGGATGCAGGCAGCGCGGCGGCTGCCACGCCCGGTAGCGCACGCTGCTGACGTATTCTCCATGCCGCCCGGTCGGCCGCAAAGGAACTCGGCGGCCATTACAGGAAACCGCGAACCGCTCGGGAATCAGTCCCGTCGCCAGCACCTGCAGCCGCTCCACGGACGAGTCGACATAGCGCGCCGTCCCGCCCGCGCCTGGTTCTTCGCCGAGCACATACCACGGCTCAATGGCCTGCCGCAGTTCCAGCTCGACGCCTTCGTAGCACACCCGCCCGTAAACCGGGAACCGGAACTCCACGTGAGGATCGAACCAGGCCGCTTCGAGCGGATAGCCCGCGCGCTGCAATTCCTCGATTACCCGTTCGAAATCGCGCCGCACAAAATGCGGCAGCAGGAACATGTCATGCAACCGCGTACCCCAGCGGATCGGCGGCTCCTCGAAAGGCTCGCGCCAGAAGCGCGCGATCAGCGCCCGCACCAGGAGCTGTTGCGCCAGGCTCATGCGCGCATGCGGCGGCATCTCGAAGGCGCGTAATTCGAGCAGCCCCAGCCGTCCCGTCGAACTGTCCGGAGAGTAGAGCTTGTCGATGCAAAATTCCGCGCGGTGCGTATTGCCCGTTACGTCCACCAGCAGGTTGCGGAAAATACGGTCCACCAGCCACGGCGGGCAGTCGCTCGCCGCGCCCTGCAGCAGACTGAACGCGATTTCCAGTTCGTAGACCGCATCCGCGCGCGTCTCATCCACGCGCGGCGCCTGGCTCGTCGGGCCGATAAAGACGCTCGAAAAAAGATACGAGAGCGAGGGATGGTTCAGCCAATATCCCAGCAGACTCTTGAGCAGGTCCGGACGCCGCAAAAAGGGACTGTCGGCCGGCGTCGCCGCTCCGAGAACCAGATGATTGCCTCCGCCCGTTCCCGTATGGCGTCCGTCGACCATGAATTTTTCGGTGCCCAGGCGGCTGAGACGCGCCGCTTCATACAGGGTTGTGGTGTTCTCCACCAGGTCCTTCCAGCTTGCGGCCGGTTGCAGATTCACTTCGATGACGCCGGGGTCGGGCGTCACCTTGACGTGCCGCAGGCGCGCGTCGAACGGCGGCGAATAGCCTTCGATCACCACCGGCATTTCCAGGCGCGCGCAGGTGTCTTCGATTGCCGTGATCAGTTCCACATATTCTTCCGCGGAGCTCACCGGAGGGAGAAATACGCAGATGCGGCCTTCGCGCGGCTCAATCGCAAAGGCCGTGCGAACCACGCCCCCCGAGTTTTTCAGGGGAGCCGGCGGCGCTTCCCAGGGTCTGTCGCGCGGCTTTTTGCGGCGCAAGGGCGTCGAAGGAAGCGTTCGCTGCGGGACCGGGAGCTTCTCCACGGGCGCCATCGGATCCAGGGTGTGCATCTGTTGGATTTCATCGGCTGGCTCCCACGGCAGCGACTGCAGAGGCAAACGCAAGCCGATCGGCGAATCTCCCGGCGTCAGGAAAAGGTGACGGGCGCGCAACATCCACATCCCGCTCTGCCATTCCGGTCCATTCTTCCCGTGACTGCGCGCGACGGGGAGTACGAAACCGGTGGGCCGATTCAGGCCGCGCTCGAATACCTTGCGAAGCCGCTCGCGCTCCTCGGGATCGTCCAACTTATTGTCTTTAGGGTCGACGTTAATCGGGAGCTGGCGTTCCTTGTGGATGTAGGCCAGCGGATCTTCATAGGCGGCCACCAGAAAATCCGGACTGATCTTGAGCCGCCGCGCGAGTTCTTCGGAAAAGCTCCACGCCTGATCCGCACCGAATCCGTAGTCGCGGTCGGGATCGGCGATCCAGCGCGGATCGTGCCACAACGGCAGCCCGTCCGTGCGCCAGTAACAGGTATACGCCCAGCGCGGCAGGGATTCGCCGGGATACCACTTGCCCTGCCCGTAATGCAGCAGGCCCCCCGGAGCGAACTCGTCGCGCAACCGCAACAGCAGCTCTCCCGAAAGGCGCTTCTTGGTCGGACCGAGCGCGGCGGTGTTCCATTCTTCGCCTTCCATGTCGTCGATCGAGACGAACGTCGGCTCGCCGCCCATCGTCAGCCGCACGTCCCTCGCCGTGAGTTCCTCGTCGATTTGCTGGCCCAAGTGCCCGATCGCGCGCCACTGATCGTCCGTATAGGGCTTGGTCACGCGCGGATCTTCGTGGATACGCGTGATGCGCATCTCGTGGTGAAACTCCACTTCGCTCTCGCTCACGGCGCCCGATACGGGAGCGGCCGAATGCGGCTCGGGAGTCGCCGCGAGCGGAATGTGTCCTTCTCCGGCCAGCAATCCCGAGGTCGGATCGAGCCCTACCCACCCGGCGCCCGGTAGATAAACCTCAGCCCACGCATGCAAATCCGTGAAGTCCGAACCCGGACCCTCGGGGCCCTCGAGCGGCTTCACATCCGGCTTCAACTGGATCAGATAACCCGAGACGAATCGTGCGGCGAGACCCAGATGCCGCAGGATCTGCACCAGCAGCCACGCCGTATCGCGGCACGATCCGCTAGCCTTCTCCAGAGTTTCTTCCGGCGTTTGCACGCCCGGCTCCATGCGGATCTCGTACCGGATCAACTTCTGCAGCTGTCCATTCAGGCTTACAAGAAAGTCGATCGTGCGGACCTTCTCCAAGCTGACGGCGTCCACGAATCCGGTGAATTTCGGTCCGCCCTGTGCGGTCTCCAGATACGGAGACAGCTCCTTCGCCTGCCAATCCTCGTAACAAAAGGGGAAAGATTCCGCGTAGGGCTCCAGGAAAAAATCGAAAGGATTGTAGACGGTCATCTCCGCCACCAGATCCACTTCGAGCGAGAAATCCCGCGTACGGTTCGGAAACACCAGACGCGCCAGGAAATTTCCGTGCGGGTCCTGCTGCCAGTTGATGAAATGATCCCGCGGCTCCACGCGCAGCGAATAGCTGGTGACGGCCGTGCGGCTATGCGGCGCCGGACGCAGCCGCACCACCTGGGGCCCCAGCGAAACCAGGCGGTCGTAGTGATACACGGTCTTGTGATAGAGCGCGACGCGGATTGACATTAGACCATCACCTTTGCATTTGCCGTCGCCTGCTCCTCGGGCGTCCAGGAGAAGAAATCTTCGCTCAGGCCTTTGTCGATCGCGTTCATCTTGGCCTGCAGCATGTCGAGATGCTCATGCAGACCATCGCGCAGCATCTGCTTCACCGACATAAAATCGAGCTCCGCGCGCAGCAGGCCGGTCAGGCGCTCCGAGGGCCATGCGAATGCTCCCATCGGCGTCCCCGTCACCTCATGCAGCGATTCGTCCGCCTTGCGGATGCAGTAGTGAATGGAGCGCGGGAATTCGCGGTCCAGCACCAGGAAATCCACGATATCGCGCGGATGCAGCCGCCCGTGCTTCTTGCGGTACATCTCGAAGCCGCTTACCGACTTCAATACCGCCGACCAGTGAATGTCGTCATACGGCGTGCCCACGTCCTTGAGCGAAGGCAGCAGCATGAAATATTTCACGTCGAGGATGCGCGAAGTCTTATCGGCGCGCTCCAGCTTGCGGCCCAGCCGGGCGAAATGCCACGCCTCGCTGTGCGTCATGGTCGCGTCCGTGATGCCCTGAAACATATGGCTGCCGAGGCGGATCGAGCGGAACACTTCCGGCAGCGATTCGGGCTCCGGCATCTGCCGGTTCGCCTGCAGCCGCAGATACATGCCGTTCACCTGCTCCCACATTTCCGAGGAAATCGTCTCGCGCACGGAGCGCGCATTCTCGCGCGCCGAGCGAAGCGAGGAGTAGATGGAATTCGGATTCTCCGCGTCGTAGGTTAAAAAATCGATCACGTCATTCTGGTTCGCAATGCCGTAGCGCTTCTTGAACGCCGCCGTGTCGCCGCTCGTGTCGATCAGCGGCTGCCATAAATTTTCCGGATCGAGCTGCAGGTCATACTGCAGATTCAAATTCACCCCGATGAAGCGCGCGATGTTTTCCGCCCGCTCCATGTAGCGAGCCATCCAGTACACGGAATCCGCTACGCGGCTGAGAAGAGGAGTGTCGCCCGTCATCGTACCGTTCCTGTTTGCGACTGGGATTGGCTCTGCGACGGTCCATGGGAGTCCGTTTCGTCGGAGACCGTTCCGTCGGAGACCTCGGAACCGCCGTTCGCAAGCACCCACGTATCCTTGCTGCCGCCGCCCTGCGAGGAGTTCACCACCAGCGACCCCTTCCGCAAGGCCACGCGCGTTAGGCCGCCCGGAAGAACGTTGATGTCCTGACCGTAAAGAATATAGGGGCGCAGGTCGACGTGCCGTCCCTCGAAGTGATCATCGATCAGCGTCGGCACCCGCGAAAGGGCTAGAGTCGGCTGCGCGATGTAGTCCCGGGGGCGCGCCTGAATGTAACCGGCGAAATCCTCGCGCTGCTGCGCCGTCGAATGCGGCCCTACCAGCATGCCGTAGCCGCCGGCTTCGTTGGCCGCTTTCACGACCAATTTGTCGAGGTTCTGCAGAACATGGGCGCGATCCTGGTCCCGCCAGCACAGAAACGTCGGAACATTCGGAAGAATCGGATCTTCGCCCTCGTAATAGCGGATCATGTCGGGAACATAGGCATACACGACTTTATCGTCGGCCACGCCGTTGCCTGGCGCGTTGGCGAGAGCCACGTGCCCGGCGCGATAGACGTCCACCAGCCCGGGAACCCCCAGCAGGGAATCGGCGCGGAAGGCCTTGGGATCCAGAAAATCGTCGTCGATGCGCCGGTAAATCACGTCCACCTTGCGCAGGCCCTTGGTCGTCCGCATCCATACGAAGCCGTCCAGCACCACAAGATCGCGCCCTTCCACCAGTTGGACGCCCATCTTCTGGGCCAGGAAGCTGTGTTCGAAATACGCCGAGTTGTACATCCCCGGCGTCAGCAGCACCACCGTCGGCTTCTGCGATTTCTGCCACGCCCCCTGCGGCGCGATCGACTCGAGCGTCTCGAGCAGCTTGCTTGGATAATCGTCCACCGGACGGACGTGCAGCCCTTCGAAAATCTGCGGGAACGTCCGCTTCATCAGATCCCGATTTTCGAGGACATAGGAGACCCCGGAAGGCACGCGCAAATTGTCTTCGAGTACGTACACCTGCCCGTCGCTGTGCCGCACCAGATCGGTACCCGTGATATGGCACCACACGCGACGGGGCGGATTGATGCCGATGCATTGCGGCCGGTAAAAGATCGCGGAGCGAATGACTTCCTCCGGGATGACCTTGTCTTTCAGTATCTTCTGATCGTGATAGACGTCGTCGATGAACTCGTTGAGCGCGTGGATGCGCTGCTTGAGTCCGCGCTCGATGCGGGCCCACTCGTCGGCCCGCACAATGCGCGGGATCAAATCGAACGGAAAAATTCTTTCGGTTCCGGCCGAATCCCCGTAGACGTTAAAAGTGATTCCCAGTTGCAGAAGCAGCCGTTCGGCGGCGCGCTGGCACCGCTGGAGCTGGCCGTCTTCGAGTGACTCCACGGTTTCGAGCAGCAGCTTCGCTTCCGGCCGCGCGACCCCCGTAGGATCGAATATTTCGTCGTAGAAGCCGTCGGTCTGATAATTGCCAAACTGCATTGTGGTAGTCCGTTTGCGGAATTCCGCGTTATGAAGATACTACGCCTTATGTCAATTTTGACAGACATCCATTTGCTAAGTCATTCAAAGATCTTATTAAGGTCATCAAATCATTGTCGTGAATGGACGCCGATGATATCATCGTCTAAGCAGGCATACCTCCAAACAACCGTGCCGTTTTTTGGATTTGAAGGAGTTAAATCCAAATCCATGCCTAGAAAACAGGCAGCGCAAAGTAAGCCTCGGACCGTCCCGCTCGCGACTTCCACCGGCCTCGCGAATCCGCCCTCCGCAGCCCCGATGAAAGAACAGAAAACAAAAGCGCCCGCGGCCGGAGTGCAAGCACCCGCAGCGCGAGTGAAAGCGCCTGTGCAGAAAGTGAAAACGCCTGGGGCGAAGGTCAAAACACTCCATGCGAAGGCCAAAACCCCACGGACCAGGCGAGGTAACGCACAGGAAATAACCCCGACGAACGGCCGCTCGATTCTGAATCTCAGTTTGGCGGTGAACGGTCCCGTCACCGCCGAACAGATCGCCGAGCGCGCCTACTTCCATTGGCTGGAGCGCGGCTGTCCTTTCGGATCGCCTGAAGAAGACTGGCTCTTCGCCGAGCGAGAACTCGGCTTGGCCCGCTGAGCGTCGCCTGCCCAGTGCCTCACGGCAATGCCCGCATCTCGCGGCAATTCCTCAACGGCGGCGTTCTCAACAGGCAATGTCCTGTTCACGAGCGCCTGCTCTTCTTATGCAGGACTAGCCGTTATAGGAAGCGGACAGGTGAAATGTTCTTTCCCGCCTCGAAGCGCGCGACATTTCGCCTGCCCACGCGATATTTCCGGATATTTCCCTTTCGTGTTTCCGCCCGATGATTTACACTGAGGACGATCCCTCTTCTCGCCGCGTCGCGCCTGGGACCAAGCCGTTGCACCCAACGCCTTGGCGCAGTTTCTTCCGTTAAGGATTTCTCACAATGATGCCAGCCGAATCCAGGGACGCAAACAACGTCCTCACTCTCGAACAAATCAGCAGCCTTGCCGGGAAAGGCGGCGCGCCCGCCGAAACGTTGACCCACGTCGTGGCCCTGATCGCGCGGCGTTTTAAGAGCGACGTGTGCTCGGCTTATTTGTTGGAGCCGGATCGAGCCAATCTGGTGCTTGCCGCCACGCTCGGATTGCGGCGCGAATGCGTCGGAACCTTGCGCCTGGCGCTGCACGAGGGACTGGCGGGATTGGTGGCCGAAGAAGTTCGACCGGTCGCGGTGGATCAGGTCAAGAACCATCCTCGCTTCAAATATTTTAGCGAAGCCGGTGAGGACGCCTACCAGTCCTTCCTGGGCGTGCCGCTCATCGACCACGGCGTTCTGCAAGGAGTGCTGGTTCTGCAGAACACCGCGCCTCGCTCGTACCGGCCGGACGAGATAGAAATGCTGACCGCCGCGGCTGCGGAGGTGGCGCCGGTCATCAGTGAGGCCCGCGCGCTCGACCGCTTTATCGCGCCCACCCAGGAGAAATTGTGGTCGCTCGCGCGCAATTTGTGGTGGAGCTGGGATCATGATTCCACCAGCGTTTTTCACGAGATCGCACCGGCGCGCTGGCGGCAGTTAAATCAGAATCCGATTACCCTGCTGAGCGAGTTGCCGCTTGCGAAGCTCGAACAGCGCGCGGCGGAACTCGTGCTGCACAGCCGCATCAACTACGCCTACCGCCGTCATCAGGAGTATCTGAACGCCGATCGTACCTGGGGCGCGACCCATGCGGGCGTCCTGCGGCCGCGGCCGGTAGCGTATTTTTCGGCCGAGTTCGGCTTGCACGAGTCCTTCCCCATTTATTCGGGCGGGCTGGGCGTCCTCGCCGGCGATCACGTCAAAAGCGCTTCGGACCTGGACATTCCGCTCGTCGGCGTCGGGCTTTTTTATCAGCAGGGTTATTTCCGGCAGTGGCTCGATCAACACGGCTGGCAGCACGAGGATTACCTTCCGAACGATGTGAATCAATTGCCCATGTCGCCGGCCATCGGCCCCAAGGGCGAGCCGGTCACGGTGCTGATCGACACGCGCGGCGCCTCCATTGCCGCCAAAGTCTGGCGCGTGAAAGTGGGGCGGATCGATCTGCTGCTCATCGATTCGAACGTGGAAGGCAACACCCCGGAGGACCGCGAACTCACGTCGCGTCTCTATGGCGGCGACGGCCGCGTCCGGATCCGCCAGGAATTACTCCTCGGGGTGGGCGGATTTCGCGCCCTCAAAGCCATGGGAATCACTCCGGGCGTGCTGCATCTAAATGAAGGCCATAGCGGATTCGCGGTGGTGGAAGCGATTCGCAGCCGCATGGAAGAGGAAGGCATCGGCTTCGATGAGGCGGTGCGGCACGTATCGCGCGAGGTGGTCTTCACGACGCACACTCCGGTGCCCGCCGGACACGACCGCTTTTCCTACAGCTTGATTGAAGAGCATCTGGGGCCCTTGCGGGAGAGGCTGGGGATTTCGCCCGACCGGTTCATGGGCCTCGGCCGCGTGGACACGGGGAATCCGTACGAAGACTTCTGCATGACGGTTTTGGGGTTAAAGCTCTCGCGCCGCGCCAACGCGGTGTCGGCCCTCCACGGCGAAGTGTCCCGCGCCATGTGGACCGGTCTTTATCCGGGCCGCGCGGAGGACGCGGTCCCGATTGGCCATATCACCAACGGCGTGCATGTCCCCTCCTGGCTCGCGCCGCAGATGTTTCGCCTGTACGACCGGCACCTCGGCGCCGGTTGGCACACGCACAGCGGCGAGGCCCGCATCTGGGAGGGCATCGAGAACGTCGACGACGGGGAGCTGTGGGAAACCCACCTCAGTCTGAAATCGCAGTTGCTCGAATTTGTGCGGTATCGCGCCGTGGAGCAGGCCAAACGCCGCTCCGAGCCGGCGGAAGAACTGCGCAGGCTTTCGCGGATCCTGAGCCCCGACGCGCTGACCATCGGCTTCGCGCGGCGCTTCGCCACCTACAAACGCGCCAACCTGATTCTTGCGGATCTGGAGCGCCTGGCCTCCATGGTCAACAACCCCAAACGTCCGGTGCAGTTCGTATTTGCCGGAAAAGCGCACCCGCACGACGAACCGGGCAAGCGGGTTCTGCAGCAGATCGCGCAGATGATGCGGGATTTGAAGCTTGGAGATCACTTCGCGTTCGTCGAGGATTACGATATCAATGTCGGCCGCTATCTGGTGCAGGGCGTCGACGTATGGCTCAATAACCCGCGCCGTCCGCTCGAGGCGTCCGGGACCAGCGGTCAAAAGGTCGTGCTCAACGGCGGATTGAATCTCTCCGTACCGGATGGCTGGTGGGCGGAGGCCTATGACGGACTGAACGGATTCTCCATCGGAACCGGGCGCACGCATTCCAACATGGACGTCCACGACTCGCGGGATGGAGAAGATCTGTACCGCGTTCTTCTCGAGGAAGTGATACCGCTTTATTATCAGAGAGATCGCGACGGTTTGCCGCGCGGCTGGATCAAACGCATGAAGCGCACGATCCGCACGCTCGGGTGGCGCTTCAATGCCGACCGCATGGTGATGGACTATACGCTCAAATGCTATATTCCCGCCGCCGGAGGAACCTCCAGCGACATGAGCGCAAAGTGGTGACAGCGCGAGGTTTTTCTTCACGGCGGCGGGCCGTTCGATAACACCGCTCAACAACATGGTTCGATAACGTGGTCCGGTAAGTGCTAAACTGGTAAGGTCTTTGTTACGTGCTTCCCATCCGGGAGGTACCAGGCGCGTATTGGTCCGCGGATCGAGTTCCAGCGCTGCTTTTCGAAGATGAAGTCGCCAGTTAAGGGAGCGAAGTCTGATGACCAATATATTCGTCGGAAATCTCAATTTCCGTACTACGCAGGAAGAGCTGCACGCTGCGTTTGCGCAGTACGGCACCGTGGAACGAGTGAACATCGTAACCGACCGCGATACGGGCCAGCCGCGAGGATTTGCTTTCGTCGAGATGACCGACAAGCGTGAGGCGGAAACCGCGATTTCCCAACTGAATGGAGCGGAGCTGAACGGCCGCGCCATGAACGTCAACGAAGCTCGTCCCAAACCGGCTGGCGGCGGTGGTCCCCGCGGGGGCGGTGGCGGCGGTGGTTGGCGCGGAGGCGGAGGCGGTGGTGGACGCGGCGGGAGTGGCGGCGGCGGAGGCGGCCGCGGATCCCGTTGGTAAGTCGATAAGCTGCCGCGGAGCGCGCGCACGCTCCTGCGGAAAGAGCGAAACGCAGACGGGGGAGAGTCCGTCTGACAGATTGCATTCTTGTGATATCTTTTAGATCCCCGGCGTTTGGGGATTGAACCATGCAGCACCTGCGCACATCTTCGCCGCCGATCTTTGTGGCGGAGGGCTTTCAAGACGCGGCGTTCCCTTCAGCGGACGGCCGCAACGGCGCCCACGCAGAGCTTGCTGATCCGGACCGGGCTGACGCAACGGCGCTCATCGAAAGAAGCTCCGGGGCGAGCCGGCGTGGTTATAAACCGCCTTATAGAAGGCAAGTAAGATCGTGAGTGTGCCGATGCAATATTTCGTTCGTACCATGGAGAAACATAAAGAGAGCACCAAGGCCTTCAGCGCGGAGGTGCTTTGTCCCGGGCTCGCCGCGGCACAGGATAAGGCGCGGCAGATCGTCAAGGACTCGCCTCCTTCGATCATGCTGCAGGCCGATGCCTGTCTGCGCAACCGCAACATTGTCCGTACCAAGTATCGCTGCTGGATCAACGAGCGCGGAGAGTTCCAGGAACGGGTTCTGGTCTAGCGCTTTCCGCTAGGGGCGGGCGGTTTCAAGTGGCCGGTCGGTGTGGAAGTATTTCTTGTACGCGCCAATCCAATCGGTTGAGATTTCGCGCTGCGCGGTGGCAAGATCGAGCTGCCCCTCACAGACCATGTCGTGAAGGCGGTCTTCGAGCGCGTCTTTGACGCGCGCGTTCCAGCCGCCGGCTGTGTAGGATTGCGGCCACAGATTGCGAATATCGTCCGCGCCGCCGAGCGCGGGCGTGATCAGGTAGTCCACTTCGTAGGCTCTTGCCTCGGCGCTGCGGACTCCGTACTCCTCGAAGACCCGCCGCCGCAGCGAAACGGGAACCATGCGATCTTTTGGTTCCGAGGCGGAACACACTTCCTGGCGTCCCGCGAGCACGGTTGCGCCCGGCGTCAGACGCGAGTTGGGGACGAGCACCGGCGGGGTTTTCGCCCTGGGGCCCTGCTCCACCATCATCAAGATTCCAAAAAACAGACACACGCAGCAGGCCGCGAGAACCGTGGCGGACCGCGCCACGTTTGCATCCGCCGGAGGCCAAGCGATTCCGAATCGCCGGTTGGACGTCTCCGCATCGGCGGCCATCCGGGCTTTGAGTAACGCGCGTGGGCCCGCGGCCGGAGGAAGGGCGGGCGCGCCGTCCCCTTCGTGAAAACGGACGAATGCCGCGATGGAAGCCTCGATCTCCTGCTTGCGTACGCGGCAGCTCCAGCACTCGGAAAGATGCGCCTCGACCCGTGCTGTATCGCGCGCGGATTGCTCCCCATCGATCGCCAGGAGGAGCTCGGAATCAGCAAGGTGGCGATGGGGCCGGAGCGTCATGATCTTTCTCTCACGCGCGCCAGGCGGGTCAACGATCGGGCCAGCGAATCCGAAACGGCCCCCAGCGACATGTCAAGCACGCCGGCAATCTCCCGGTAGCGCAACCCTGCGGCGCGCAGCGACAGGCAGCGCCGGTCCTGCTCCGGCAAGGATTGAACAGCCGCCAGCACCCGCCGCCGCGTCTGCGCATTTTCCATTAAATGCTCCGGATTCGGCGAAGGGTCCACCAGGCCGTCGACGGGCCGCTGCTCCTCGGCGGTCCCTTGTCCGGTCGCGAGCGGAGCGTCTCTCCGCGAACGCAGCCGGACCCTCAAGGCGAGATTATGAGCCACGCGGAACAGCCAGCCGCGCAAATTGTGGCGCGATTTGCCGCGCCGCAGGTGCTGGAACAGCGCGAGAAAGGTTTCCTGAATGACTTCCTCGCAGTCCTCGACCGGGAGACCGAAGGTCAGCACGTAGCGGAACAGACGATCGCGGAATTCATCGAACAGATCGATTACTTCCCGCTCCGCGCCGGTGGATTCCCGCACGCGTGCGGTCGCAACCGCCTGCATGGCCGGTAGAACGTTCGACGATGAGGACGAATCCTGCATGGCACAGGGAGCGAGGTCCGCGCGGCCGGCACCGCTCTCGATTGATTATTCCACTTTCCCCTGATTTGTTCATTTTTGTTTGTTCACTTTTCTTGTGCCGGGAATTCACATTCTCTGAACGGAATGCCCCGGCTCGGAATGTAGACTATATATGCTTTCTTGCCGCCGGGGGGGCCTTGTTGTCCGTAATTTATGGGATGAACTGTATCTCCTAGCGGGATTTCTGGTCGTTTGCGCCCTTCTGGTTTTATGGGGGCCTTCCTCCTTGCCGGCGCAACAAGCCACAGGGTCGATTCGCGTTGAGGTGCGCGATCCGTCCGGGGCGCCCATGGAAGCGGGAGGACGTCTGGAGAACGCCGCGGGAGGCGTGACGCGTAGTTTCCAGACCGACGCGCAGGGCATCGCAACGATCGAAGGTTTAGCTTTCGGTTCGTACCGGCTGGAGATTTCGAAGTCCGGATTTGCGACGCATTCGAGCTCGCTCGACGTGCGTTACACAACGGTCGTGGTGCGTGCGGTCACCATGGCCCTCAGTACCCAAGCCACCCAGGTAGACGTGGTCGCGGCAACCCCGCTTCCCGGCACGGATTTGCCGCTCGATCAGATACCGGCGCCAGTGCAAACTCTGAGCGCGCGGGATCTGGAGCAGAGCGGCTCGCTGGATCTTTCCGATCTGATGAATCAGCGGCTGAGTGGAGTTCATATTAACCAGAACCAGGAAAATCCTTTTCAACCCGACGTAAACTACCGGGGCTACACTGCTTCGCCGCTGCTCGGAACGCCGGAAGGAATTTCGGTGTACGTGGATGGGGTTCGACAGAACCAGCCCTTCGGCGATATCGTGGCCTGGGATCTGATCCCAAAGATCGCGATTTCGGAAGTCGCGCTGATGCCCGGGTCAAATCCGCTCTTTGGGCTGAACACACTCGGGGGTGCGCTGTCGGTTGAAACCAAGGATGGGAACCGCGCGCCGGGAACCTCCATCTCGGTGAACGGAGGTAGTTTCGGCCGCAGAGCGGGTGAAATCGAGCACGGCGGATCGAATTCCAAAGGCTTGAACTGGTATTTCGCGGGAAATTTATTCCGCGAGGACGGGTGGCGCGAGCACTCGCCTTCGGAGGTCCGCCAGGCGTTCGGAAAGCTGGGCTGGCAGCGCGGGAAAACGACGATGGGATTGAGTTTCTCGTATGCGGACAACTGGCTCACCGGGAACGGCCTGCAGGACTTCCGATTTTTGGAACAGGACTACAGGAGCGTCTACAGCATTCCCGATATCACCTGGAATCGCTCGCCTGCGCTGATCTTGAGCCTGCGCCACAACGCAACAAGCCGTCTCACGCTGTCAGGAAACGCTTATTTCCGCTACATCCGCACCGACACGACCAACGGCGATATCAATTCGCAATCGTTCGACGAGTCGCTCTATAATTTGAGCGCCGCCGACATCACCGCGCTCACGGCGGCAGGCTACTCCGGCTTTCCGACCACGGGAAATGCGGCCACCGAGCCATACCCGATGTGGCGCTGCATTGCGCAGGGTCTTGAACAAAGTGAGCCGGTAGAAAAGTGCACGGGAATTATCACCAACACCTTTACCAAGCAGAACAATTACGGGCTTTCGGGCCAGGCGTCCTGGCTGGTTTCCCATAATCACGTTACAGCAGGGGGAGCCTGGGATCGAAGCAGCATGACGTTCCAACAAGCCTCTCAGTTCGGTTATTTAAATCCCGATCGGATCACGATCACCCCGATCGACGCATTCGCCGACGGCAGCACCAACGAGGACGGCGTTCCGGTGGACACGCGCGTGAATTTGCACGGGCTGATCAATACGTTCAGCTTCTATGCGACCGACACGCTCACGGCCGGGAAGTTGGCGTTTACATTTTCGGGGCGCTACAACCGAACGTCCATCGAGAATGTCGATCGGCTGCCGCCTGTGACCGACGGATCGCGCGGCTCCCTCAATGGGCAATACGTGTTTGGACGTCTGAATCCGGCGGTCGGCGTCACGTACGGTTCTTCGAAATTTGCCAGCGCCTATTTCAGCTACAGCCAGGCCAGCCGCGCTCCCACCGCGATCGAACTGGGGTGCGCGAATCCCGAGGAGCCGTGCAATTTGCCGAATGCTCTGGTAAGCGATCCTCCGCTGAAACAAGTGGTTACGAGAACGTTTGAGGCCGGAATGCGCGGATCGATCGAGAACAACCTGCGCTGGAGCGCGGGATGGTTCCGGGGCGAAAATCACAACGACATCCTTTTCGTTGCTTCCGAGCAGACAGGCTTCGGATATTTCACCAATTTCGGCCAGACCCGCCGCGAGGGCGCGGAAGCAAGCTTGAATGGCCACGTCAAGAAACTTACACTGGGCGGCAATTACACGTTTCTGGCCGCCACCTATCAGAGCTCGCAGATCATCGATGGCGGCAGCAACAGCACCAATGATGCAGGGCTTGGCATGGACGGCAACATTACGGTGCAGCCAGGCGATCAAATCCCGCAGGTCCCGCGCAATATTTTAAAGGCATTCGCCGAGTACGCGATCACTTCCAAGTTCTCCGTGGACCTGGACTTCGATGCCGTTGGGCGATCGTTCGCGCGGGGAAACGAAAACAATCAGGACCAACCGGACGGCGTCTACTATCTGGGTCCAGGCTTTTCGCCGGGCTACGGGGTGATCAACTTAGGGGCGCATTATCAAATTGAGAAGCGCACACAGCTATTTTTACAGATCGATAATCTTCTCAATCACCACTACTACACGGCCGCTCAACTGGGTCCGTCACCGTTCGATAATGCGGGGAACTTTATGGGACGGCCGTTTCCCGCGGTGAATGGAAGCTTTCCTATCCGCACGACCACTTTCTACGCGCCCGGTGCGCCCCTGGGAATTTTCGCGGGTATCCGATTCCATTTCTGAATCGCGCGTTACTCTTCCCATTCAACAAAGCTGACATCGAGTTCCGTCCCGCCGGTCAAGGCCTTCGTGCCGTGGCTATTGCAATACGGGCAGTGGATTTCGCCCGCGGGTGCGTGAAAGCCCACCCGAAATTCCCACCCGCAACTCGTGCATTCATACCGGTTTTGGAGCGTCTCGATTTCCACCCGCAGGCCGTCCAGGTCCGATTGTGAAGCCAGCGATTCAATGCAAAACTGCAAGGCTGCCTCGTTCACGCCCGACCATTCGCCTACGCGAACGCCCACGCGCGCCGGACGGGACTGAGGAAATTCCGCAGCTTTCATCCTCACCGTGTCCAACAGTGAATTCGCAATGACCACCTCATGCATACTGCTCACCTCGCAGGCTCAGGCCAAGGCCTCCTGCAAAAAGCTCTCTTCCACAAGGCCTCCTGCACTTGGACCGCCAACACCTGCTCGCATTGTTCTATTCAACTTATCGGGCGTATTCGCCGGGCGTGAGACGTTTCCTCGTGCGAATTGCGCATATCTTGCTTGCCCGGGCCCGTTGCATCGGTTAGCGCAGGGCTCGCGCCGTCGACTTTTCGTCCAAGGAATCGCGCAGGGCGTGGTTTCCGGCCGTGGATCTATCAATTGGCCCACGTGCGTGGACTATCCGGATTTGTCTTCAATTCGACACTGGCGTCACGATTGAGATTGAAGGGCCGAGATTGAACGGGCGGCTCTTGCGAATCGACGGCCGATCTATTGCGGCGCGAAGGATTTGAAGTTTTTCTCCATGCACGCGTACCCCCGAATGATGGCGGACTGTGCCTGGGGCAGGCTGCGATCGCGAATTGCCGATTGCAGGGGCCGTAAATCCGATTCGGCTCCGCGCATGGAAAAGGGGGCCCGAACCGCAGGCCCCCTTGGTTTTCCGGACGAGCTCGATTGAATTTAGAAAATGAACTTCAATCCGAGCTGAATCGCGCGCGGACCGCCCGAACCGAGGACGGCGTTTGAGCTGACCACGTCGGGCGTTGAATTCTGGAAGCCGAAGCCCGCGCCGCCGGTGCCGCTCGGATCCGTGAAGCCGTTGCCGCCGCCGGGTCCGCCGTACGGGTTGGCGACGTTCACGTAGTTGAACACGTTGAACACTTCGGCGCGGAATTGCGCGGTCAGACGTTCCCGGAACCGGAACTGTTTGGTGACCGACAGGTCCAAGTTATAGTACGGCGCGCCACGAAACATGTTGTAGCCGGAGTAGCCGTAGCTGCCGAACGCCGGCGGAATCAGGATCGATTTGCCGACCGCGTAGCATCCCAGATTCGTGAGCGATGCAACCGCGAGCGGTCCGTTGGCCTGCGCCTGCGCGAGACATTGCGGGTTGGTGGTCCCGGCAAAATACGGGATCCCGGTGCCACCGTTGAGCGCGCCCCCGTTGGTGTTGTTGAGGGAGAGCTTTGTCTGGAAGTCGCTGGGGTTGCCATAGAAATTCCAGGTTTCGCCGACCGAAGCAGATTGATTGATTTCGTTGGTCCCGCTGAAATCGGTCGTCAGATCGTTCACGCCCCAGGGCGCACCTGTTTGCATCAAGAGAATCGAGTTGAGCGACCAGCCTTCGAGAAGCTGGCTGCGGGTCTTGTGACCCGGAATCAGATAGGTCACCGAGGCGGTGAAGTGATGGCGGATATCGAACATGCTGGAAGCGTACATCGAGCGCTGATTCTGATTCTGGACGGGATTGAAGAAGCTCCAGTTGTCCGGATTTTCAGAGAGCGCGTGCGCGTAGGTGTAGCCTAACACGAACGAAAGTCCGTACTGTGTGCGTTGTGTCAAAGACGTCTGCAGCGAGTTATAGCTCGACGTGTTGTTGTTCGACAGGATGTTGATGTAGTTCAAGTACGGGTAGAGCTTGTTGTAGGGCTGCGCCGCCGTGATCGCGGCTGAGTCGGGAGCGCAATTATTATAGCCGCTGGAGGCGCTCGCAAGGCACAGATTGGCTGCCGTACCCGGGGTCGCCGGATTGCCCCAGCCCGGGCTGAATCCGCCCACGAACTGCGGCTGGTTGATGTCGGTCAATCCGAAGAGTTTCACGGCGTGATTGCCGACGTAGGTGACTTCGAGAGATAGATTGTTGGTGATGGCTCGCTGGATTCCGAGGTTCCAGGTTTCGACATAGGGCGTGCGCAGGTTGGGATCGACGCCCATGATGGAGCAGGGCCCGGGCGTCGCGCCGTTCGCGAGCGTAACGGTCGTATCGCCGCAAGCCGGACTCTGCGGGAACAACGAAGTCGACGGGCCGTTGTGCAGCCAATTGTAAGCCAGGGTACCAGGCGTACCCGACGCCGAAAGCGACGCGCCGTTGAAGGTCACCGTGGAAACGTTAATCGTCCCGCCCGCTGTCGTCGGAACAAGACTGCCGTTGGCGTAGAGAGGAACGCCGGTGGGAATGGTGCGCAGCCCGTTCAGGTTGTTGACGGCCATGAATGTGTCGAAGCTGGCTTGTTCGTAATAGATGCCGGCGGCGCCGCGGATCACCGTTTTGCCGTTGCCGCTGAGATCATAGGCGAAGCCGAGACGGGGCGCGAAGTTATTGTGATCGCCGTGGAAGACCGAGGAAAGCTGCGGCGAGCCGACCTGCACCAGGCCCTGGCCGGGAATGAAGTTGCCGAGCAGACTGTTATTCGCGGTCGGTACCGTCGTAATTTCGTAGCGTAAGCCGAGATTGAGCGTAAGCCTGGGCCGGACGCGCCAGTCATCCTGGATAAATCCTGCAAAACCGTTATCGCTTAAGCTGCGAGCCGTGTTGCCTTCGGTGATTTTCGCGGTCCGAAGGACGCCTTCAAAGAAGTTCGTGAGGCTGCGGAACGCTACGGGCCCCTTGTTGTTGCTGGTGACGTTGTCATCACTTCGATTCAGCAGCATCTCGCCGCCGAACTTGATCGAGTGGTTGCCCTTCTGCCAGGCGAGCGTATCGGTCACCTGATAGACGCTGTCGGGTCCTACCGACTTCGGCCAGCTGACCGGGCCGCCTAACTGGAAGCTCGGAAACCCGCTGATCTGTATGCGGGGGAAACCACCGAAATAGGGGTCGCTCACGCCGGTGTAGAAATTGTAGGTCGCTCCATTGTAGCTGTAGTTCGAAGGAAGCTGATTTTGATCCGGCGTGCCGAACTGCTGGATATATCGGGAATCGCCGGCGCGGAGAGAATTGACGATGGTCGGGCTGGCGACGTAGACCCAGTTGGCGGATTGAACATTGGAACGCGCATACTGTGTGGTGAGCCACTGCGGGGCCACTTCGACGCTGGGCGCGTCCACGAAAGTGCCATTGCCGGGGCTCCAGAAGAACATTCCGTTGAAGGAGTTCTTATCGTTCATGTGATAGTCGAGCTTGCCGACGCCCGAGAAGATCGTGTTGGTGCTGGCGAGCGCCGTTGGATAGTCGCCGGTCGCGCTCTGCGGGAACAGTCCGGGGAAGTTCGGGAGTTGCGTGCAAGTAGTGCTCAAGCCGGCGAGTTGGGCGCTCAGCGGCGTAAGCGCACCCGCGGTTCGCGCGGCATTGCAGCCTGCAATCAGCGCGGAGGTGGACGGCACGGTGTGATCGAACGGACTGCCGACGTTGTACTGCTGGGATTCGAAATTGCCGAAGAAGAATAATTTATCGCGGATGATGCGGCCGCCCACGCTCGCGCCGTACTGCTCGAGCGAAAGAGGCGGAAGGGGCTGAGCAACTTCATTGCTGAAGAAATTATTGGCGTCCCAGGCGCTGTCGCGGCCATAGGCGTATGCGGTGCCATGGAACGCGTTGCTGCCGGACTTAATGCCGACGTTCACCACTGCGCCGGGCTTCCAGCCGTATTCGGCGCGGGGATTTTGCTGGGTTTTGAATTCGTCGATTGCATCGATGGGCAGCATGGTTCCGGCGTCCCCGGCGGCCATGACAGCGTTCATCATGCTTTGCGCCATCCACGGGTCGTTGCTGTTGATGCCATCCACCATGAAGAAATTGTCGTGCGGACGAAGACCATTGGTGGCCTGGGTCCAGCCGGCGTTGCCGGGATACTTTGTGACTCCGGGGCGCAGGTCGAGGAGATTCTCAAAATTGCGGCCGTTCAGCGGCAGGTCGTTGATCACCTGATTCTGCAGCGTTCCACCGAGCTCCGCGTTGGTGGTTTCGATGAGCGGAATGGCCTCGGTGACGTTGACCACCTGAGTCTGGTCGCCGGGCTGCAGGCTCAGATCGACGCGGAGTTCGCGATTGACTTCGAGCTGGACGTTCTGCCGCTCGATGGCCTTGAAGCCCTTGAATTCGGCACGGACCTTATAATTGCCAGGCGTAAGATTCGGGGCGGAATAAGCGCCCGACGCGTCGGTAGTTATGGTGCGGTTGATGCCGCGATCCACGTCCGTTACCGTCACCATCGCGCCCGCTAAAGCGCCGCCGCTCTGATCGGTAATCGTGCCCTGAATACTGCCTGCGCTGCCTTGGCCGAACAACGAAACGCACGTCAAAAACATAGCCGCGAACACGGCGGGTTTACGAGTCATAGCAAAATTTCCCCCTCCCGGGGACCAAAGACCCAAGGGGCGCGTCTCCGAACTTATGCCCCTTCAGCAACACGGGCTCCCGTTAGGGAGTACCCCCATGAAAATTAGCCGAAACTCGTAGGTGTGTCAATCGAAATTGCGGATTTCGAGCTAGGAACGTCCAAAAGACCTTTATTTCTCAGCAACCCTTCAGTCGACCTTCAGCGATCCCTCAGGAAGTGTCGTGATGGCCAGGCGCTCGGGAGAAAGGCTCGCGCAACCTACGGGATGGCGATGCGAGTGCGGGCGGGCAGCCGTTCGGCAAGCGGCGGCCTGAATTTTATCAGGGGTGACGAGGACCTTGGCGGGCAAGGCCTTCGGCGAAAGAAAAGCCGGGCCCCGAAGAGCCCGGCTGCTGCGGACGTGAATTTCGTTGAGGTTGCGTGAACGAGGTCCAGCGCTTGCCTAGCGCCCGACTACGAGAATCATGAAGCTATCCGGCACCATGGTCGGCCGGCCCTTCTTTCCATCCTTAGCTTCGGCGGGAGCACCGATCTCGGCCGCCGGGAGGTACAATTTGTGCGCTGTCCGATCAGAGCCGATGGTGCGTGCGCTGCGCTGGGTCGGGATCGTGGCGACCACTTCGAACTTCCCGGGCGAAGTCTCGCCCACCATCGTGATGTTTCCATCGCCCCCGTTGGCGCTGAACGCGTAGCCATCGTCAAACGCGACGCCATCGGCGCCCGCGCCGATCGGAAGGGACGCGAGCACTTTGCCGGCGGCCGGGTCGCTGACAATCATCAGTTTGTTTTCGCACACGGAATAGAGGCGGCCCTTGGGATCGATGACCAGACCGCTCGGGCTGTCGCACGGCGCGATGGAATAGCGCTTGGCGACCAGCGCGTTCTGCGCGTCCACTTCGACAATTTCGTTTTTGTCTTCGTTGTTGGCGTAGATGTGTCCCTTGCCGTCCACCTGCGCGAATTCAGGCTTGCCGCCCATGGGAATGGATGCCGCGATTACGCTGCCGGTCTTGGCGTCGATCGCGGTCGAGTCCGCGCTGCGGCCGTTAAACGTGAAAACGCGGTGCGAAACCGGCTCGTAGATAATCGCGTCCGGGTTTTGTCCGGTCTTCACCTTGCTGATCACGGCCAGGGTTTTCAGGTCGAACACGGTAACGTCGTTATCGCCGCCGTCGCTGATGAAACCGCGGCCCAGATCGCCCGCTATGGCGATGCCGTGGACGCCGGTGGTGCCCATGATGGTGCCGACCAGTTTATCGGTGGCCGTATCGATTACCTCCACCTGGTTCTGATGAGATGCGTACAGCCGGTGGTTGGCGGAATCGACAAACACATAGTCCCAGCGCGTCGCGCCGCCGACTTTGATCTTGCTCGCGACCTTATAGGCCGGCGCCGCGCCCAGCAGGGCCGCGGTCGCAAGGAGGAAGAGAGAGATTCGTTTCAAGAGTGCAAACTCCTTTCGTGCCGAGGCGCTTCAAAAGGAGCGCGATCCCAGCCATCTCACACTATAATTCACTGTCCCTGAGGATTCACTGAAGGCGGAGCGTCGGCGGCTATGGGACCGGGCTTCGGTCGGCGGCATCCGGCTCGGCGTGGAGCGCCGCGGGCACGCGGGGAATGCTTTCGGGCGTTGACGGATAGACCGGCGCGTCCGGTACGGGCTCCCGGGAGGGGAAAATCACACGGAACGAAGATCCTTCGCCTTCGGTGCTCTGGACCTCGATGGAAGCGCCGTGGGCGCGGGCGATGCTTTCGGCGAGCGGAAGGCCCAACCCGTGGCCTCCGCCGCTGCGAGCCCGGTCGGCGCGATAGAAGCGCTCGAAAATGTGCGGCAGATCGGCTTCCTGAATGCCCGTGCCAAAATCCCGAACGGTGACACTCCAGCGTCCTTCCGCCTGCTCCGCTTCCGCCGGCGGGACCTCGAGCGAATTGATCTGCACCAGCACGGACCCTCCGCCGGGCGAATATTTCAAGGCGTTGTCGAGCAGAAGAACGAAGAGCCTGTGCAGAGCCGGCCGATTGCCCGCGATGACGGCCGGCCGCGCGCCGAGCGTCAGGCGGATGCGAATCTGGCGTTGATCGGCGAGGCCCGCCAGCTCTTCACACACCGCTCTCAGAATTTCGCGTAAATCCACCGGCAATCGCGGCATGGCCGCCACCGCGGTGTCGCTGCGCGCCAGCGTCAGAAGATCCTCCACCAGTTGCGTCATGCGTTCGGCTTCGCCCACGACCGCCTGCAGGGATTCGCGGTAGGATTCGGGCGACCTCCCGCGCCGCAGTGCCAACTCCGCCGTGGTCCGGATCACGGCCAGCGGCGTCCGCAATTCGTGCGAAGCGTCGGCGGCGAACTGAGAGAGCGTCTTCACGGCCGACTCGAGACGCCCCAGCATCGAATTCAACACTTCCGCGAGGCGCGCTATTTCATCGCCCGTGGCCGGAACGGGCAGCCGTCCGGATAAATTTTCGATGCTGATCATGAGGGCGGCCGCGGTGACGTCCTGAACCGGCTTGAGGGCTCGCCGGCTGATCCAGAATCCCCCGACGCAGGCGATCGCGACCACGACCGGGACCAGACTCCACAGCAATAATCGCAGGAGTCCAAGAACATACACGACATCGGACGTCGGTGCGCCCAGTTCGAGAAAAAACGTGGCGCTGCCGATCATGAACTGGTGCTGCAAAATCCGGGAGCGCGCCGGGGCGGTAACGGCGTTGGCGGGGAAGGAAAAGGAAAACCCGTCGCTGCCTTGCAGGTTCACGTAACTGGTTTCAGGCAGAGCCTGACAGAATTCCTGCAATTCGATCGTCAGGTGCCGGCGGGTGATGTGCCCTCCGTCTTCGCTCATTTCGGAGCGGTAAAATGACTCGAGCCGCGTAGCGCGGCCCGCCAAATCGTGATCGATATCGGCCAGCAACTGGTGCCGCAAGGAAAACCACAGCAATCCCCCGAACAGCCCCAGGCCCGCGGTAAGAACCGCAGCGTACCACACCGTCAGGCGGAAGCGGATGGATTGGCGGTGCATCATAAAAATATCAGGGCTCCCGCAGGATATAACCGAAGCCGCGCACGGTTTGAATCAGTTTAGGTTCGCGCGTGTCGACCTTGAGGCGCAACTGGCGCATGAAAACCTCGAGATTGTTTTCGCTGACGTCGTGGTCGAATCCCCACACGGATTGGAAAATCGCGTCGCGGCTCACGGCGCGTCCGCGATTTCGCATCAGCAGCTCGAGCAACTTGTATTCGCGCGGCGTCAGGTTGATCACGTCTCCCGCCCGCGTGACGGAGCGGCTGGCGGGGTCGAGCCGCAAATCGCCGATTTGAAGATATACGGTTTGCGGGACCGCGCCCCGGCGGCTGACCGCTCGAAGACGGGCCAGCAAGACCTCGATGGAAAATGGCTTCGTGAGATAGTCGTCCGCTCCCGAATCGAGCCCATTGACGATATCCGCGCTATGGTCGCGGGCCGTCAGCATGAGAACGGGAGTCTGATTGCGGGACTCCCGCAGGCGGCGAGCGATCGCAACGCCGTCCATCCCGGGGAGCATGACATCGAGTACAATAACGTCGAAGGGCGAAGCCCGGGCGATTTCGAATCCTTCGCGGCCGTCACGCGCCACGACGACCTGATGGCCTTCTTCGGTGAGCGTCTTCGCCAGCAGGTCGGCCATCCGTTGTTCATCCTCGACGACCAGTACCTGCATAGCTTGATCCTAACAGTCCTAATGATACAGCCCCAATAATAATAAAGAAGGAATCTGAGAGTAGGCTGAATTTTTCCCGTGCCGCGATAGCCGCAAATGTGAGACACTGTGGCACTTGTGAGGTTCAGCGATTCTTCAGAATCAAATGTTTGACTAAATAGAAGAGCAAGCCATGAATACGAGAATCCATGTCTGGGGGCCCGCTTGCGCGCTTGCGGGCCTGGCGATCGGGCAGATCGCCGCGGGACAGATTGCCACGCCGCTCCGCTCGTCCACCCTCGCGACGCTGGACGTCGGGACACGAACGGCACAGTTGGCGGCCGCGCAAGGGGATGCCCCCTCGCGGGGAAGTTCCGCGGGAGTCTCACAAGCGGCTCCTGCGCCCGGTTCGGCCGCGCCCCTGACGGTGACGTTGAAGGACGCACTGAAGCTGGCCGAGGCAAACGCTCCGCAGGTGCTGGCGGCGATCAGCGACGCAAGCGTCGCGCACGAGGATCTAAAGCAGGCGCGCGCTGGTCAGAGGCCCTCCCTCAGCGCCCGTTCGGAATACCTCGGGACCCAGGGCGACGGCGGCGCGTTTCCAACCGGCCGTTTTGTCACCAACGACGGCGTGCACGTGTACCGGGAGTGGGCCATCGTCCACGAAGACTTCATGGCGTCCGCCACGAAAACGGGAGTCCGGCGGGCGGCGGAGGCCGAAGCGCTGGCCAAAGCGAAAACCGAAATCGCCAAGCGGGGCCTGGCGGCAACCGTGGCAAAAGCGTACTATGCGCTGCTTACGTCGCAACGCAAATATTCCACGGCGCAGATGAGTCTCGATCAGGCCAAGCAGTATTTGGACATCAGTCAGACGATGGAGCGGGGCGGAGAAGTGGCTCGCAGCGACGTGGTGAAGTCCCAGATCCAGTACGCGACCCAGGAGCAGGCGTTTCGCGAATCGAAGCTGGCTATGGATACGGTCCGGCTGGACGTCTCGGTGCTGCTGTTCCGCGATTTCAATCTGAATTTTAACGTGGTAGACGATCTGGACACGCCCGCCGCGCTGCCGACCATGCAGGACGTCACGGCCATGGCGGAACGGGAAAATCCCGATCTGCAGGCGGCCAACAGCGCGCTGCGCGCCGCCAAGCTCGACGTGGACATCGCGCGCCAGGGCTATCTCCCCACGCTGACCGCGGACTTCGTGTATGGCATTGAAGCCAACGCGCTCGCGCTCCATAGCACGGTGGCGGCCGACCCTTTAAAGGGACCGGAGCCCAATCTCGGCTACTTCCTGACCGTCTCGCTCAACGTGCCCATCTGGGATTGGGGAACGCGTGCGAGTAAAGTCCGCCAGGCCGGTTTAAAGCGCGAGGCGGCCAACGTCGATCTGACGGTAACCCAGCGCACGCTCATGCGAAATCTCGAGGGATACTATCTGGAGGCGCAGACCGCGCGCGAGCAGATGCAATCCTTGCGCAATCTGGTCGATCTCTCCTCCGAAAGTTTGCGGTTAACAGGCTTGCGCTATCAGGCTGCCGAGGCGACCATCCTGGAACTGGTGGACGCGCAGACCACGCTTTCCCAAGCCCGCAACGCCTACGACGACGGATTGGTGCGCTACCGCCTTGCGCTGATGATGCTGCAAACTTTAACGGGCGCTTTCTAGCGATGTGGAATTTCGCACGCACGCGCTGTGCCGCGCTGGATGAGACCGGCATGAAATCGCCACTGCTTACGGAAAGTTGATCGTTATGACGGAACCCCGCAAGAGAATTTTCCGAAGCCCGCGCGGTGTGCTGCTCGCCGGGTGGCTCGCGACCGCGCTCCTGCTTGCCGCGTGCGGAAAGAAGACAGTTGCGAAAGAAGGAGGCGATGAGGCCGAGCCGCCCACGCCGGTGACCGTCGAGCCCGTGCTGCGCGGCGCGATCGATCATGTGGTGGTGGCGGACGCGGTTCTGTATCCCGTCAATCAAGCCAATGTAACGGCGAAGATCGCCGCGCCGGTGAAGCGCATCCTGGTGAATCGCGGGGATCATGTGCGCGCCGGGCAGGTGATTGCGGAGCTTGAAAGCGCCGACCTCGCGGCCGCCGCGGAAGAGAGTAAACATCAGGTGGAACAGGCCCAATCCGCCTACGATTTATTGAAAAACGCCACGGTCCGGGAAGACCAGACCAAGGCGGAATCCGACGTGCAAATCGCGAAACAGAATTTCGACGCGGCCAAGAAAGTGTACGATTCCCGCGCAGCTTTGCAGAAGGAAGGCGCGCTGCCCCAAAAAATGGTGGATGACGCCCGGCTGGCCATGGTGCAGGCCCAGACGCAAGTCGACATCGCCCAAAAGCACTTGGAAGCCCTTACCCAGGTGAGCCAGCGCGAATCGATCCGCGGCGCGGAAGCCCAGGTGAACGCGGCCAAAGCGCATTACGACGGTCTGAACATTCAGGTTTCCTACGGGATCGTGAAGAGCCCGATCGCGGGAGTGGTTGCCGATCGTTCGGTATATGCGGGGGAAATGGCGCAGCCCGGTTCGCCGCTGGTTTCGATCGTGGACATCTCCCGCCTGATTGCCCGGGCCAACGTCCCCGTGAAGGACGCGGTGGCGATCAAGCCCGGACGGCCCGCGCGCATCGCAGGCCCGGACGGAGATTTAGCGGGTAAGGTCACGGTGGTGAGTCCCGCCGTGGATCCCAGTACGACGACGGTGGAGGTGTGGGTGGAGGTCGCCAATCCGGATGAAAAATTGAAGCCGGGAGGGACCGTGCGGGTCTCGATCATCGCGGAGACCATTCAAAACACGATTATCGTCCCCGCCACCGCGCTGCTGAATTCCGACGAGGGCGGCGAGAAAGTCATGGTCATCACGGGCAAAGACAAGAACGCGGTGGCCCAGGAACGCAAGGTGGTCGAAGGCATCCGGCAGGGCGCGCGCGTTCAGATCACCAGCGGCTTAGAGGAAGGCGAGCAGGTAGTGACCGCCGGCGGCCTGGGCCTGGAAGACAAGGCCAAGGTAACGGTGCAGGCGCCCAAGAGCGAAGACGACGAAGACGACGACGACGATAAATAAGCACGAGCCGCTGTCGCAAAAACGAGCCTGAAATGATCGAACACGAGACCGTGAGAACCGCCGCCGACGCAGCACCGGAGCATTGGACTGCCCGGTTTTCGCGGCCGATTATCTTCACGATTATCACTCTGGTGGTCGTCGGAGCGTACCTCGCGTTCACGATTCCTGTCGCGGTTTTCCCCGCGACGGATTTTCCGCGCATCGTCGTCGGCATCGATAACGGAGTGGCGCCGATCGACCAGATGGAAGTGACCGTCACGCGGCCGGTGGAAGAAGCGATGAACGCCGTGCCGGGACTGGAAAAGGTCCTTTCCACCACCAGCCGTGGATCGGCTGAGATCAATTTGTTTTTTAACTGGAACGTGGATATGTTCCAGACCTTGCAGTATGTGAACGCCGGGATCGCGCGTGTGCAACCGAGTCTTCCGGCGACCGCCAAGCTTACGGCCAATCGCCTGACCTTCGCCGCGTTTCCGATCATGGGTTTCAGCCTGACCTCGGACACGATGTCGCAGACGGATCTGTGGGAGCTGGCGAATTACACGATTAAGCCGCGCCTGAATCGCGTGAACGGCGTCGCGATGGTGGTGGAGCAAGGCGGCCGGGTGCCGGAGTTTCAGATTGAGCCCGACCCGGCGAAGCTTCTGCAGGCGCAGGTGAGCGTGCCCGCCATTCTCGACGCCATTTCGAAATTCAACATGGTGGACTCTCCGGGACTGATCGAGAATAATCATGAGCTCTCGCTCACGCTGGTCACCGGCCAGACGAAAGATCCCGAAGCGATCGGCAATATCGTTGTGCGTATGACGCCGGCGGGTGTGCCGATCCGCATCAGCGACGTGGCGACCGTGCATCCATCGGTGATGCCGGTCTACACGATCGTGACGGCGAATGGAAAAAACGGCGTCCTGCTGAATATCTTCCGCCAGCCTGAGAGCAACACCGTAAGCGTAGCGGACGCGGTCAATGCGGAGTTCTCCGAAATTCGTAAGACCCTGCCGGGCGGGGTGAAAGTGCAGACGTTTTACGACCAATCGCAGCTTGTCCGCGATTCGATCGCGAGCGTGCGCGATGCGATTCTGATCGGTCTGATTCTGGCCGCCATCATTCTCGTGTTGTTCCTGCGCGACTGGGGCAGTTCCATCGTGGCCGCGCTGGTCATTCCCGCGACGATCGCCATCACGCTTCTGGTCATGCGCATTCTGGGCGAGAGCTTCAACCTGATGACGCTCGGAGGACTGGCTGCCGCGGTCGGATTAGTGATCGACGACGCGATCGTCGTGGTGGAAAACATCGTGCTGCATCGCGATTCGGGGCAGAGCCGCGCGCAGGCGATTCGCAGCGCCCTGCGCGAAATTATCGTTCCGTTGATCGGCTCGACGGTGACGCCGATCGTCGTGTTTCTTCCGCTGATCAGCATCACGGGCGTGGACGGAACTTTCTTCCGGGCGCTCGCGATGACGGTCGGCACCGCGCTGCTCACCTCACTGGCGCTGGCGCTCACGTGGACGCCGACGCTCAGTCATTACCTGCTGCGGCGTCAGCGGCGCGGAGGGGCCGAGTCCGCCGATATCCACGGTCACGTCGATCCGCAGGGTTTCATGGGCCGCGTAAACCGGTTCTACGTGCGGACGTTGCGCTTTGTCCTGGCGCATTCCTTTGTGCTCGCGGGCGCGTGCGTGGTGCTGATCGGCGCGTCGTACCTATGCTTCACCCGGCTCGGGACCGACTTGCTCCCGGAAATGGACGAAGGCGGATTCATTCTCGATTACATCATGCCGGCAGGGTCGTCGCTGGACGATACGAACGCTGTCCTGCTCGGCGTGGAGAAGATTCTTTCAGAGACTCCGGAAGTCGAGAGCACGTCGCGCCGCACGGGATTGCAGCTTGGCCTGGCGGCCGTGACCGAGGCCAACACAGGGGACTTCTCGGTGCGCCTGAAGCGCGATCGCAAGCGCAGCATCGAGGAAGTGATTTCCGACGTTCGCGACAAGGTCAACGATGAATATCCGAGTCTTGACACGGATTTTATTCAGGTGCTGCAAGACCAGATCAACGACCTGACAGGGTCGCCCGATCCGATCGAAATCAAGCTGTTCTCGCCGGATCCCAACCTGCTGAAGCAGTGGGGACCCAAGATCGACGAGCGGATCAAGAAAATCGAAGTCAACGGCAAGAAGATTGTCGTCGACGATAAGGACGGCATCGAGAACACGGTTAGTGGCTCAGCGATCGTGATGAACGTCGATCCTGTGGTCGCCGCGCGCTCTGGGTTCACGCCTCAGGAGATCGAGTTGGACGCGAGCGCGGTGTTGCAAGGCGAGCCGGCGACGACGCCTGTGGTAACGAACGACCGCGCCTACACTATTCGCGTACGCTTCCCCGAGGGCGTGCGGAATTCGCTCGATACCATTCGGAACATGATGCTGACCAGCAGTTCGACGGGTAAAACCGCTACGCTCGGGTCGCTCGCAACAATCGACAATCAAGCCGGACAAACAGAAGTGGTGCGCGAAGATCTGCAGCGCCGCATCGCGGTTACGGGCCGCTTCGAGGGCATCAGCCTCGGTTCGGGCATGGTTCTGGTGAAGAAGGCCGTCGCGGAGATGAACGTTCCCCCTGCCATTCGCATCGTCTACGGCGGCGTTTACGCGGAACAGCAGAAGGAATATGCGGATTTTGAACTCGTGCTCGGGTTGGCCATCGTGCTCGTGTTCATGGTGCTGCTGTTCGAATTCCGCAACTTCGCGGCTCCCACCGCGATTCTCGCATCCGCGCTGCTTTCGACTTCCGGCGTGTTTTTCGCTCTGCTGATCACGGGCAAATCCTTCAATGTTTCCTCCTTCATGGGATTGATTATGGTGATCGGGATCGTGGCGAAGAATGGAATCCTGCTTCTCGACGCCGATCAACGCTTCCGCAAGGAAGGCTTTTCCCCGCAGGAAGCGATGATTGAGGCGGGCGAACGCCGCTTGCGTCCCATTCTGATGACCGCGCTTGCGACGGTAGCCGGCATGATTCCTCTGTCGCTCGCGCTCGGGGCTGGTTCGCAGATGCTGCAGCCTCTGGCTATCGCGGTGATCGGCGGACTCGTGGCCTCGATGGTGCTGTCGCTGATCGTAACGCCGGCCGTGCATTACTACCTGAGCGGCAAGGACTGACGTCGCCTGAATCCCGCCGCGCGAGGCTGTCGCGCATGCATCTTTATCCGCAGAGGATTCGGTTCGCGGAGCGAAGCTTCGATGCGAATTCCGGTGTTGCGGAACCTAGCGTCCCGAGCCACCGAGCGCCGCGGCCTGCTTTTCTTTCGCGCGTGCTCCCGCGAGGATTCCATAGAGTCCGTAATTATCCTCGTGGCAAGCGTACTCAAAAAGGGGTCCCGTCTTATTCCAGGGAATGGACGCCGACCACGGTCTGGTCCAGGTCGCCGGATCGCTCACCGTGAAACGGTAATCGATGTGACCGTCCGACGTGCGCGTCCAGCGCTCGATCAGTTTCAGGTTCTCGGTCGCGTTCTGGAACGTCGCCTGGGAACTGAAGTTCGTGGTTTCGACCACCAGCGTTTCGCCTTCCCAGTGCCCCCGCGAATCGCCGAGCCATTGGCGGACATCCGAATTCAGATGCGCGCCCGTCCCGATGGGAATCACGCGCGTTTCGTGGATTTGCTCCTGATAAATGGAAACGAATCCGGGCGATTGGACAATTTCATAATTGTTGTCGTAGCCCGTGGGCACACGCGGCAGCGGGGCGCGGATAATGCAACGCGGGTACAAATCCACGGATTCCGGGCCTTCATATTTGCCCGTCCCAGGGTGCCCCTCTAAAGCGGAATCGAGCTTCGGCATTGCCGCGATCCGCTTCTGCGCATCTAGGGTCAGCGCCGGAATGCGGCCGTCGGCCGGATCGTAAATCAGCGAGGTGCGGCCGTCGGAGCGTCCGCGATCCCACCACGCGCCGTTGTAGGCGTCTTCCACGTCTTCCGGCGTGCCGATCTTATGGCGCTTGTCGGTTGCCACCTCGGTGGTCTTGTCTTGTTCGGCCCGTTCCTCAGGCGTAAGAAACGCCCGTCCCTCATATTTCGCGGGCCGTTCCAGTGGCGTCGTGGTGGCGTTCGTCCAGGTCCCCTGCAGATCGGGATCGCCCCACGGTGTGCGCCATTTCTTTTGCCGGGTACGGCTCCCTTCGGAGCCTGAATCCTTGATTGGCGGCTTCGGCGAAGTCCGGGCCGAAGGAACTTGCGCGGAAACCGACACGGCGGCGCACCACATTGCAACGGACATTATTGCAACGAACGTTCGACCAATCATGCGAAACCTCCGCCGGCTTGATTGCCCGTATCCGGGCTATTCGATTTGACCAGTCTATTTGATGTTCTTACCGACCCAACCATCAATAAATTTGATCACATCCTGGCTGTTGCGGTCGAGAAACATCTCGTGCATGTTGCCTTTGATGCCGACGGCTTCCAGCCGCACAAATTCATCCTTCGCGCCGGCCTGATTCAGCCACTTGGGGATGCATACGTCGAAGACGCGATGATAGGTGCCCTCGGCCGACACCGAAAGAATCGGCATGTCTTTGTAGCTTACGAGCTTGTGCACCGGTTCGTCCTGCATGTAGCACCCGACCTCATCGCCGGGCCTCTCCGAGGGCTCCAGATGCGTCTTGATATCCGACGGACTGGCAAAGGGCGGATCGTACTTCATGGGCTGCGGCGTGAGACCCCAGGACGCGGGATTGACGCGCGTGTACGCTACTTTGGCGGTGTCCACAGTGCCAATCTGCGGACCTCCCGGTTCGATCGCGACCATCCCGGCGATATATTGCGGACGCTCATCGGCCACGTTAAAAGCGAAACCCCCGCCTTGAGAATGGCTGAGCAATATCACTTTACTGCCGATCTTGTCGAGCAGCGCAATGCCCGCCGGAATCGCGAGCTCCGCCTGATTGGCGACGAACTGCATTTGCCCTTTGGCGAAATAATCGAACACCGGATCACCCATGGTTCCCTTTTTGGGAGAATCGCTGGGCCATTGCGTGTACTTCGCCATGCGCGGGAAATTGCCGCCCGAAAGCATCGGACCGGTCCAGATTTGCGACAGGTCAAGCGCCGTGCGAATGCTGAGCTTTCCGTCGACGCCCGGAACATATGCCGAACGGCCTCGTGCCGGATAATCCACCATGTAGACCGTGTAGCCTTGCTCGACCAGATAATAGGCCCAGCCGGGCCGATTGTCGGGAGTCTGGCGCCACACCGCGCCCGTCTGCCCGTTGCCATGAAAGAACACGTATGGATAGGGATGCTTTTTCTGCCTCGGAACCCAGACCTCCGTGTACATCGAGCCGTCCAGAATCTCTTTCCCTTTTTCGCCGACGTATTTTCCGCCGACGTAGAAAAATCCCTGGCGCGCGATGTTATCGACCGGGAACGTAGGAATCGAGGCAGTGGGCATCGCCATCGCCGCCTTGTCCTTCGAGGGGACGTTCTTCTCCATCCAGCCGTTGATCCACCTGGCGATCTCGTCGCTGTTCTTTTCGAGCATCATTTCATGCCCGTTGCCCCTCAGCCCGACGTCTTCCATCTTCACGAACTGCGTTTTCACGCCCGCCTGGTTCAGCCATTTCGCGAGACACGGATCCGATTCGCGATGATATCCGCCCTCGGCCGACAGATACACCACGGGAATTTGGGTGAGGTTGACCAGTTTGTGCGCGGGCTCCTTCTGCACGTAGCAGGCGACCACGTCTCCCGGCGCATCCGATTTTTCTTCCAGAACCGGATTTAACTCGGAGGGGTTTTTCACTGGCGGATCGTAGGTGATCGGCGTGCTGGTCACACCCCAGGACATCCCACCCGGGCCGTTGCTATAGGCGACCTTGGCTGTGTCCACGTTCTTGATCGGCGGAGCGCCGGGCTCGAGCGTAACGATCGCCTTCACCTGGTGGGGACGTGCATCCGCGGTCAACCATCCGGCAGCGCCTCCCTGCGAGTGCGACAAGATAATCACCGGCGTCTTGATCGCGTCTAGCAGCGCCACCAACGCGTCGCGGCTCAACTCGTCCTGCGTCGCGGGACCACCGCCGCCCAGAAATTGTACCTGGGTGCGCGCAAAATCGTCGAAAATCGGATCGCCCATCAGGCCCGTTCCGGGAAACTGCGTGTGCAGATGAGCGCGCGGGAAATCGCCCTTTTTGGCCGAAGCCGTGAAGATTGCTTCCAGATTCGGCGCGGTGCGGATGTTCAGGTTCCCGTCGTAGTCCGGCACGTAGGGCGACCGGCCTCGCGCCGGAGAATCGACCATGTACTGCACATAGCCCTGCTTGGCGAAATAGTAGGCCCAGCCGGGACGCCCATCCGGGGTTTGCTGCCAATCGGTCGCGGTTTGTCCCGCGCCATGGATATACACGATCGGATAGGGATGTTTGATTTGCTTAGGCACCCATACGTCGACATATGCGGAGCCTTCCATCACTTCCTTCCCCGGAGCGCCGACATACTTACCGCCGGCATAGAAGATCCCGGTGCGGGACAAATCCGCCGTGGAAAACGTAGGGATCCCGCTCGGAGGCGTGCCGGGCGTGGCTTTTACAGCTTTCGCGGTTTGCGCCTGCAGGGCGGCAACAAAGACCGCCGCGGCACATATTGTCTTCGACCAACGCCGGACGTCGCTCGCGCGAAATGTGATTTTGCTCGCGTTCATCATCTGGATTACCCGTACCGTAGTTTATTACAAGCAATGCGGGGTTACCTGAAGGTTTTGTGAGGTCAGTCTCAAGTACGCGAGAGCGGAGCGTTTACGCGCGAGCAAGCAGGGTTGCCGTGAGAGCAAGCATGTCCCGGCGCGCTTCGAGTCTCAGGCCCCTCGGCAAGACCGCGAACGGAAACAAAACCTAATCGCCGTCTAGCAGGATGCTGAAAAAGGCGCAAATTCGCTTGCTGGCGCGCGCCCGGCTCAGAAGCGTGCTCGCGTGTTTTACCGAGCCGCGACCGCGAGGCAGCGGTAGCATAATGGCCTTTCTCAGCACCTGCTAGGGCGTCGAGACCAGGCGGAAACGCTGCACCCGGCGGCCGAAGTTGGTCTCGGCCACGTAGAGATTTCCTTTCGAATCCACGGCCATGGTGTGGCCGTGTGTGAAGTTGCCGAGTTGATGGCCGGGCCGTCCAAAGGTGGCGAGAATTTTGCCGGTTTTGTGATCCAGAATGTGCACCTGCTCATTGCGGCCATTCATCAGGTAGATAAACTTCTGCTCCGGGTCGCGCGAAAACTCCACCCACCACACGGTGCCGCGAGGATCGGGAAGACTGGAAGTCCCAGTCCGGATCCAGATATTGCGCTGAAAATTCCCCATCTTGTCGAAAACCTGGATGCGGTCGCCCTGGCGATCGCACACATAGATCAGCCCCGCGTTGCTCATCGCGATGCAATGGACAACCTGCGCAAAGGCCCCACCCGCCCCGTTTTCGGTTTCTTCCTTCGTCGCCTGATGACCCCACTGCCGCACAAACTTTCCGTTCTTGTCGAATACGACTACGCGGCGGTTTCCGTAGCCGTCGGCGACGTAGAGATCGCCGTTCGTGGGGTCGACCACCATGCCGGCGGGGTTGAAAAGTTGGTCATGCGCCGCGTTGAGCGGCTTGCCTTTTTGGGTGCCGTCGGTGCTGTCGACCTTCCCGCGGACGCCGATCTGCAGCAGCAGTTTCCCATCATGGCTGTATTTTTGGATGATCCCATCGACGTTTGCGCCGACCCATACGTTGTTTTCACGATCGAAGGCGCAGCCGTGAATGGAATTCGGGACCACGTTCGGATCGCCCCACGACCTCACCAGGTTTCCCGCGGCATCGAACATGAGGATGGGCGGAGCCTGCTGTGAGGTCTCTGCCTCTTCATCCGTGATATCGCGCCGATTGACGACCACGATGTGATCGTGCGAATCCGCGCACACGCCTCCCAATTGCCCCGTGATCCAGCCGGTCGGCAAGGGTTTGGGCCAGGATGGGTCGATTTCAAATACGGGAGCTTTTTCGGATGCTGGAGCTGTCTGTGCCGCCAGCACCAGGGAAAAGGCCAAGGCACAGCCCACAATGCGCGCGATGTTTTTCGAAATCCTGCTGGTCATGCGTAATGCCGTCCTCATGCGGAATCCGTCTTTCGGAAGAAGCATTTCAGTTTACAACGCCGTCCCGTGTTACAAGGGCGTCCCGTGCCGTCAGGTCGCCGGCACTTGCGCCGGACGATGGCCCGTAACTTCGGCACCGGCGTGCGGATCGAGCGTGAAGCAATCGCGCACCGCGGAGAACGCCATCAGGGCGATTAGAGCAAAGGCCAGGTGAAAATCCCCCAGCGCCGGCACACCGGTATGGTTCCCTCTCAGCCATCCGGACGCGCGCAGCGCCAGCGCGCCGACCGCCACGCCCATGCCCATCGCCAATTGCTGTAAGACCGACGCGAGCGTATTCGCGCCGCTCATTTGCGGCTTCGGAACGTCCACGTAGGAGAGCGTGTTGACGCTGGTGAACTGCATGGACCGCGAGAGGCCATGCACGAACAGAAGCGCGGCGATGAGCGCGAGCGGCGTCCGGGGCGTGAGAAGCGCGAAGCTCAGGATCAGAGTTCCGGTGATGATTCCATTGACGATCAGCACGGTGCGGAATCCAAACCTTCGCAGCACCGGCGTGGTCACCGATTTCATGCTGAAGTTTCCGAAAAACAGGGCGAGCAGCAGCAATCCGGAGTGAAAGGCGTTCATTCCGAAGGGGACCTGGAACATGAGCGGCAGCAGAAACGGCGAAACGTTTACCGCGATGCGGAAGAGAGAACCGCTCAGTAACGAAACTGCGTAGGTGTGAATGCGCAGCGCCGAAAGATCGAGCAAGGGATGTTCGACCACTCGAAAATGACGGATGGCCAAAAAACCGGCGGTCAATCCGTAGGCGACGAACAGAACCGGCGTCATCCAGTTCCCATCCTGCCGGCCCACCAGTTCCATTCCATAGAGGAGCGCCGTGCAGGCGCTTCCCGCCAGGGCAAATCCTTTCCAGTCGAGCGGTCGCGGCGCGTGCCCCGCTTCCGATCGGACCAAGCGGAGAGCCAGAATGCCGGCCGCTATGCCCAGCGGTATGTTCAAAAAGAAAATCCAGCGCCACGATGAATACGTAGTGATGAATCCACCGAGCGGCGGTCCGAGCACGGGCGCTGCCAGGCCCGGCCAAGTCAGATAAGCCATGGCGCGCATCAGATCTTTTTTCTCGGTCACGCGCAGGACCACCAATCGGCCCACCGGAACCATCATGGCTCCGCCGATTCCCTGCAGAACGCGGGCCGCCGTGAATTCCCACAATCCCTGACTGAAGCCGCACAGGACGGACGCGCCGGTGAACAAGGCGATTGCCGACGAAAAGATCACGCGCGCGCCGAAGCGATCCGCCATCCAGCCGCTCACTGGGATGAAAACGGCAAGGGTGAGCATGTAAACCGTCATGCCCATGTTCAGATCGATGGGATTCGCGCCGAACGATCGCGCCATCTGCGGCAGGGCGGTGGCGATGACGGTCCCGTCCAGATTCTCCATGAAGAACGCACCGGCCACTAGAAGGGCGACGGCAGCGGCCTTGCGCGTGTCATAAGATGCGTGGATTGCCTGAACTTCCTGCATGCTGGGGGCGACGGCGACTTTCCCTTAGGATGACCCGTTTAGCGCGGTGATTCAACCCGGCGATTCCTAATCCCGACTTCTACGTCCATATCGTTAGAGGCCAAATAGATACCTCGAGCCGCGAATAGACGTTTTTTGCGGCTTGCGGTACAATTGACACTAGCTTTTTCCGCCTTGGGCTAGGAGTTTTCACCGTCATGTTTCATCTTTTCCACAGCCGCAGCAAGTTCACTCGCTATGCGATCGGGGTCTTCTTGCTCATGGTGGCTGCGTCGATGCTCACGTATTTGACGCAGACCGGCCTCACCTCCAGCGCGGATACCGATACCGTTCTGGCGGAGGTCGGCCCGTCAAAAATCACGGTGGCGGACACCCAGGCGATGATCGAGCGCGGCATCCGCGCCAACCAGTTGTCGGCGGCGACCATCGACGTCATGCTGCCGAGTTTTGTCGATCAGATCATGCAGCAAAAGGCGGCTTTATACGTTTTCGGAAACCAGGGCCTGAAAGTAACGGATGAAGAAGTCCTGGGCGGCTTGATGGATACCTATCCGCAGTTCTTCCAGAACGGCAAGCTCACCCAGCGGGATCAACTGGAACAGCAACTCGGCGCGAATGGGATTACGCTCGACGAAGCGGTGGACGCCATGCGCGATCAGATCATGATGAAGAAGATTCAGAACATGATCTACAGCACGGTCGTGGTCACGCCGGAGCAGGTGGATGCATCGATCATCAAGAAGCACCAGAAGGCCAAGATCTCCTACGTAGCGTTCCCGGCCGCGAAATTCCGCGATCAGGTAAAGGCCACGCCCGAGGAATTGCACAAGTTTTATGAAGCGAGTAAGGCCGCTTACGCGATTCCGGAGAAGCGCTCTTTCCAGGTTGTACTCGTCGACCCCGTCAAAATACAGCAGGCGGAAACCGTCTCCGATGCGCAAATGCACCAGGCCTACGCCGCATCCATGGATAACTTCCGGACGCCGGAGCGTGTAAAGGTCCGCCACATCCTCTTCATGACCCAAGGCAAGTCCGAAGACGTGAAGAAAGCGCAGTTGGCCAAGGCGCAGGGCGTTTTGAAGCAATTGCGCGGAGGCGCTGATTTCGCGGATCTGGCCCGTAAGAATTCGGAGGATCCGGGTTCGGCGGCCAAGGGCGGCGACCTGGGCTACATCGTTCGCGGCCAGACCGTTCCCGAGTTCGAAAAGACCGCTTTCAACGCCAAGGTTAACGATATCAGCGACATCATCACCACCGAATACGGCTATCACATCATCCAGGTGCAGGAAAAGCAGCCGGCCCATGTGATCCCGTTCGAAGAGGTAAAGACCCAGATCGCGGAAGAGCTGAAGAAGCAGGGCTCGAACGAAAAAATTCAGAAGCTGGCGGACGACGCGCACGCCGCGCTGGTAAAGAATCCCGCATCGGCGGCCGACGTCGCCAAACAGTTAGGACTGGAGCTTTATACCGCGACCACCAGCGCCGGGCAGGCGATTCCGAATCTGGGTGTCGCGCCAGAGATCGATGGCGCGCTTTCCACCATGAAGCCCAAGGACGTTTCCGCTCCCCTTACGCTGAAGGGCGACCGCATCGCGATTGTGGTTTTCAACGAACGGATTCCTTCGAAGCCCGCTGAGTTCACCGAAGTTGAGAATCAGGTGCGCGAGGCCTACATAAACGGGGCTGCGCGGGACCTGGCGAGCGCGGCGGCTAAGAAGCTCGCCGACCAGGCCAAGGCGGGCGCTGACATTGAAGCGCTGGCCAAGGCCGATAAACTCGACGTGGTGAGCTCCGAATTCGGACTGAACGATTCCGTGGAAGGACTCGGGCCGGCTGGTTTGGTGATTGACGCTTTCCTGAAACCCGTAGGCACCGTGATGGGCCCAGTCCCGGTGGAAGGCCGCGACATCGTCTATAAGGTCACGGGCCGTCAGATCCCGGACATCAAGGACTATGCGAACGAGCGTGAGACCGAACTGAACGATCTCAAACGGCAGAAGGCCAAGGACGATTACGACCTTCTCCTGGACAGCCTCATGACCCAGATGCGCGCGGACAAGAAAATCGTCGTTCATCAGGATACGTTGAGAAAACTCGCCGCCTCCTACCGCCAGAACCGATAGACGAAAGAAGCATACAGAGTGGCTTTCGTCCTCGAAGTCTGGCGCAGCCTGACCGATCCGGACCGTCTGATCCACCTGCTTTCGGCTGTCATGACGGGATGGCTCGGATACGCCCTGCTCGCCGGGATCGTGTTTGCGGAAACGGGGCTGCTCGTGGGACTTTTTCTGCCCGGAGACTCCCTGCTGTTTACCGTTGGCGTCGTGGCCGGCGCGGGCCAGCTCGACATCGTCAGCATTTCACTCCTGCTCGCGGCCGCCTCCGTGCTTGGCGATCAAAGCGGTTTCCTGCTTGGGTTCCGGACGGGTCCGCGCGTCTTCTCCCGCCAGGACTCATTGCTGTTCAAGCAGGAATACATCGCGCGAACCATGAAATTCTACGAGCGCCACGGAGGCAAGACGCTGATCTACGCCAAGTTTGTTCCCATCGTTCGGACATTCGCGCCCTTCATGGCCGGCGTGGGCAAGATGCGTTACTTCCGCTTTCTGTCGTTTAACGTATTCGGCGGAATCGGCTGGGTGCTCTCGATGACTCTGGCCGGATACTACTTAGGCGGCGTTCCCATGATCCGCCGCAATTTCGAAAAGGTGGTTTTGGGAATCGTGCTGGTCAGTGTCCTGCCGCTGATCATCCATTATGTTCAGTCGCGCCGTCCGAAAACCATTACGGAAAACGTCTAATGCGGGTGGGTGAGAATTTCGGCGGCCTTTTGCACGACCGGATCGCGCTGCAACTCGATCTGATCGCCTTTTTCCACGCCAAACTTCAGATTGTAAATTTCCTGTTTTAGTTTGCTCTGAATCACGTCCCGATCGCGCAGCCAATCGCCCACTCCCGGACGGATGTTGCGCTCGGAGAGATAGGCCTGGAGCTGGTCGAGCGTGGCAGCCGTCACCTCAAATTGCGCGCCGATCTCGTGGTTCTGCACATATTCGCCGGCGAAGGTTGTAATGGCGCCCGTGGCCTCGAGCACCTGCACGAGGCGGCTTACGGCGGCCCGAAAGACCGGCGCGTCCGGCTGGATGCCGCCTCCGCCGTGGACTTCGCGGCCCGATTCCGTATAGAAAGTTCCCGGCGTCGCCGCAGCCCTGATATCCAGCGAGCCGCTGGCGAGGGGCTTCTGAATGGAGCGCCCGCTGGGCGTGTAATAAAACGCCACTGTCAGTGCGATTCCCGTGTTATGGCTCAGCGGCAACACATTCTGGACCAGGCCCTTCCCGTAGGTCGGCTCACCGAGGATGGTCGCGCGATCGTGATCCTGCAAAGCTCCACTGAGAATTTCCGCGGCGCTCGCGGTGCGCCCGTCCACCAGCACGGCCATCGGAAAGGTATACGGCGCGGCGGTATCGGGCACGCGCACCTGCTGCTCTTCCTGATTGCGGCCGCGAATCGTAAAGATAAGCTGCTTGGGCGCGAGGAACAGAGAGGCAATTTCGGCCGCTGCCTGTACCGCCCCGCCCGGATTATCGCGGAGATCCAGTATCAGACCCTTCAGGTTCGCGCCGCCCATCTTCTCGAGCATGCCCTTCACCAGCGAACCGGTGCGCGCCTCGAAACTTTTAATCCGCAGATAGCCGATTCCCGGAGCGATTTCAAAATTTCGATCCACGCTGGGCGTATCGATCAGCTCGGGCGACAGAATCAGCCGGAAAATGCGCGCGTTCCCCGGGTGACGAATATCGAGCGCGGCCGCTTTCTGTCGCGCTTCCGAAAGAAGCTCCACCAGCTGATCCGGCTCGAGCGAGCCCAGCGGGATGTTGTTGATCGCCAGGATCTCGTCTCCCGCTCCCATGCCTGATTTGGCCGCGGGCGATCCGTCCATCGTCTGCAGAATGATGACCCGTCCCGGGACGATGCTGACGATTGTCCCGAAGCCTTTCACCTCGCTCTGCTGCATTTGCTGCAGTTGCTGGAACTGATCGGGATCGAAAAACGAGGAATGCGGATCGAGCGTTCGCAGCATGCCCGGGATCGCACCCCCGTAAAACGCGTGCTCCGGCGCTACCGGATCGGCCGCTTCGCTCTCCGCAATTGCGAACACATCGGTCAGCTTCCGGATTTCCGGGACGAGCGATGCCGCCGGATCGTCGTCGGCGCGCAGGAAAACAGCGGTGATGAACAGGGCGATCGCGCAACGTCGCATGTCAATCCTTCGATTTCCGGCCTTCGATTTCCGGGTTCCCGCGTCCATCTTATACAACCTTGTAGGACGTCGCCTGCCGGTCGCGATGGCGCTCCACCGCGAGATCGATCAGGCGATCGAGCAGCTCCCGGTACGGCAACCCCGCCGCTTCCCACATTTTCGGGTACATGCTGATGGAAGTAAATCCGGGCAGGGTATTGATTTCGTTGATCAGGAATTTTCCCGTCGACGTCTCTAGGAAAAAGTCGACGCGGGCCATCCCTTCGCAGTCCACCGCGCGATAACATTCCACGGCCAGACGCTGAATTTCGCGTGTCTGTTCGGGCGTGAGGTCCGCCGGCAGAACGGCCTTGGACTCCCCGAGCACGTATTTGTCTTCGTAGTCGTAGAAATCGCGCGAGGGGAGAATCTCGCACGGCACGGCGGCGGCGGGCTCCCGGTTCCCGAGAACCGCGCACTCGAATTCGCGGCCCGTGACGCCACGCTCCACCAGGATTTTGCGATCGAATCGGCCGGCGAGCGCGAGCGCTGCCTCGAGCTCCTCACAGTTTTTCGCTTTGGAGATCCCCACCGACGAGCCCAAATTCGCGGGCTTCACGAACACGGGAAACGGAAAACGCCCGCGGATTTTATCGACGTCAATTTCGCCCCGAAAGGCGACGACATACTCCACTACAGGCAAGCCCCGCTCCACGCACAACCTTTTTTGAATCTCCTTGTCCATCGATGCCGCCGAAGCGAGCACGCCCGCGCCGACGTACGGCAGATCCGCCATTTCGAGCAGACCTTGCAGCGTGCCATCCTCGCCGAAGGTCCCGTGCACAATCGGAAACACGACGTCGATATTCGGGTTGCCGCCCGGCTCGGGGACGATGGGGCGTGGATCCCAACGGCCTTCAGGCGTGATCAGGACACGCGTGACCTCATACTTGGCGGGGTCGAGCGCCGCAACGATCGATTCCGCCGATCGGATCGATACTTCGTGCTCGCCGCTTCGACCGCCGCACAAAACCACTACACGGCGCTTCATAGAATCCGCTTCCCCATGGCGCTTAGCACCAGTTCGACCGCCAGCAGCGCGGTGCGGTTCGCCTCATCCAGCACCGGATTCACCTCCACGATTTCCATGGACCTCATCGCGTCGCTGTCCCCCACCATTTCCATCGCCAGGTGGGCCTCGCGATACGTAATTCCTCCGCGCACCGGGGTTCCCACGCCCGGCGCTTCGCGCGGGTCGATCGCGTCCATGTCGAGAGAGAGATGGAAACCGGCGGTTCCGCCCGACACGATTTCCAGGGCCTCACGGATCACCGCTACCATCCCTCGTTCGTCGATGTCGCGCATGGTGAAGGCATGCACGCCCGCGCCGCGCACGTTGCATCGCTCGAATTCATCCACGCTCCGCAGCCCGATCAGCGCGACCGATTGCGGTTCCACGGCTGGACAGAAGCCCGATAAGTGCGTCAACTCGCGCGGGCCTTGTCCGATTAGGCAGGCGAGCGGCATTCCGTGGACATTGCCGCTCGGACTGCTCGCGGGTGTGTTCATGTCGGCATGCGCATCGATCCAGATCAAGCCGATCTTGCGCTGCTGTTTCCGCAAATGCCGGGCCATGCCGGAGACGGTTCCAACGGCCGCCGAATGATCGCCCCCCAGGACCAGCGGCACACTGCCTTTTTCCGCGGTCTTCTCCACCATGTCGGCCAGACGCTCGCAGGTCTGGGCGATCTGCGGAAGATAGCGCGCTTCGGCAGGCTCCGCGGGAGCGGTTTCCGGCTGCTCCACTCGAACATTGCCGAGATCCTGCACCTCGTAGCCGAGCGCTGCCAGTTTGTCGTTGAGCCCGGCCAGGCGCAGCGCCGAAGGACCCATGTCGACGCCCCGCCGCCCGGCGCCCAAATCCATGGGCGCGCCGATGATGGCAATGTGGGATTGCTTCATCCGGAAACTCAAGGGCGCGTGCGATATAACATTCGCGGAAATGCGATGGTTTCGCGGATATGCTCCAGCCCGCACATCCAGGCGACGAAGCGCTCCACGCCCATCCCGAAGCCCGCATGCGGAACCGATCCGTATTTACGCAGATCCACGTACCAGCCGAACGCCTCGCGCGGCAGATGATGCTCGTCCAGACGCTGGAGCAACAAATTCAGATCGTGGATGCGCTGCCCGCCGCCGATAATTTCTCCGTAGCCTTCGGGTGCGATGAAGTCCACGCCAAGCGCGACCTCGGGACGGTCGGGAGCCGGCTGGAAATAGAAAGCCTTGATGCTCGCGGGAAAGCGGTCCACGATGACGGGGCGATCCACATCCTCCGTAAGCAGCGTCTCGTCGGTGTTGCCGAAATCCCCACCCCACTGGATCTCGCTGCCTTTGGCCTGCAGTTTCGTAACAGCGTCGTCGTAGCTCATCCTTGGAAACGGAGCTAGAATCGCCTCAAGCTTCGAAACGTCCCGCTCCAGGACGTTCAGATCCTCGCGGCGATTTTCAAGCACCCGTCCGACCACGAACACGACCATTTCCTCGCCCACGCGTTTGACGTCTTCAAGATCGGCGTACGCCATTTCCGGCTCAACCATCCAGAACTCCGTCAGATGCCGCCGGGTTTTCGATTTCTCCGCGCGGAAGGTGGGTCCGAAACAATACACCTTCCCGAACGACATGGCCGTCGCTTCACTGTAAAGCTGGCCGGATTGCGCCAGATAAACCTTCTCATCGTCGAAATAATCGACTTCGAACAAGGTGGTGGTGCCTTCGCAAGCGGCGGGAGTAAAGATCGGAGTATCCACCAGAACGAAGCCGTGGGAATCGAAGTAGTCGCGGATTCCCTTGATCACTTCGTGGCGGACCCGCAAGGCGGCGTGCTGCCGGCGGCTCCGCAGCCACAAGTGGCGATGATCCATCAGAAAATCGGTTCCGTGCTCCTTGGGCGTGATCGGATAAGGATCCTCTTCGGACACACGCTGCAGAATCTCCGCGCTTTCCACATCCAGCTCGTAGCCTCCGTGAGCCCGGGGCTCAGCTCGTAGCCTGCCGCGCACGATGAACGAGGATTCCTGCGTCAGGTTCTTGAGCGCTTCGAAGGTCTCTTCCGGCAGTACGCTTTTTACCGCGACGCATTGCAGGACGCCCGTGCCGTCGCGCAGTTGCGGGAAACAAATCTTGCCGCTGCGGCGCAGATTGTACAGCCAGCCGGCGAGCTCCACCCTTTCTCCGTCGTGGCGCGCGGCGTCGGCGATCGAAATGCGGGGGACCGTGGGGTCAGGATTCATCGGGAACTTTCAACGCCTCCAATTGATCGAACACGCGGCGCGCCGCTTCCACGGGAGGGCCGAGCTCAGGCACCTCTTTTAACTCCAACATCAGCGGATATTGATCCGGCTGCGACCGCAAAGCCTCCATCGTGCGGAGCCAATCGATCGTTCCGCCCTCGGCCATGGGATACAGGTGCTGGTCCTCCTTTCCATTATTGTCGTGCACATGCGTCGAGCGGATGCGGGACTTCAGTAAACGGTAAGCCGTTTCCACGCCCTCGTGCATGTGGGCGTGACCCACGTCGAGGCAAACGTTCAGGTTCAGATGGGTGGTTTCGAAAAATAACAGCAGGCGTTCGGCGCTCGAGAGCGCGTTGGGCGTGTTCTCGATCAACACTTCCACCCCGCGCTGCCGCGCGAACAGCGCGATCTCTTCGAGCGCCGCGAACGCGGAATCCGTGGCGCGCTCGCTGAATTCCGCGTCCTTCACCCCGATGTGTTGGATCAGATAGCGAAACGGAATCGCTTCCGCGATTTCCAGGGCCCGCTTGATTTCATCGACAACCTTCAGGCGTTTCGCCTTCACCGGCTCCGTAATATCGAGAACGGAGTCCGGCCCGGAGCGCCCCCATACTTCATCCGTGTACATAGGCCCGTGCAGCGAATGCAATTTTAGGGACGAATCGCGGAACCAGTAGCCCAGTTCGGCGACCTGTGCCCGGTTGCGATAATCCAGGTGCTGGCGCGCACAAAAAATCTCCACCAGCGGAATGCCGGCATCCCACACGCGATCCAACCACACGGTGGTTAAACGGTGCGCCACAAACGTATGCGTCGAAAGAGCCCTGATCATACGCGTAGCCATCCCTGCCGCGATATCGGAGGCATCAGTACCCGGCGGCCTTTCCCGAGAAGCGGCGGTCCGCGGCTCCCTCTTTCCCGCCTTTTTTGTCGACCAGGATTGCCTCCACTTTCGCGAGTACCACGCCCGGCGAATATTCGACGTGATACCCCCGTTTTTCCAAATCGGCGGCGACCTGCGGAGCGATGTCCTGCTCAAGATACAGCCGGTCCGGCATCCACTGGTGATGGAAGCGCGGAGCGTTCACCGCCTCCTGGATGTTCATGCCGAAATCCACCACGTTGACAAACGCCTCGAGCACGGCGGTAATGATGCGAGGTCCGCCGGGGGAGCCCAGCACGAGATAAAGCTTGCCGTCCCGCGTGGCGATGGTCGGCGTCATCGCCGAAAGGGGCCGCTTACGCGGCGCGATTGCGTTGGCCTCGCCTTGAATCAGTCCGAACAAGTTGGGGACGCCGGGCTTTGAGGTGAAATCGTCCATCGTGTCGTTGAGCAGAAACCCGAGCCCGGGCACCGTGACCGCGCTACCGTAGCCGTTATTTAAAGTGTACGTGACGGCCACGGCGTTCCCCTCCGCATCCACGATCGAAAAATGCGTGGTCTCGCTGCTTTCGTTTCCCGCCGGTAGCCCGCCGCCCACCTCCGCGCTGGGCGTCGCGCGCTGCGGATCAATCGTAGCCCGCCGTTGCTTCAAATATGCCGGGTCCAACAGACTGCGGACAGGCACTTTGACGAAGTCCGCATCGCCCATGTATTGGCTGCGATCCGCGAAGAAGCGTCGCATGACTTCGGCCATCTCATGGATCGCAGGAGCTGATCCCGCACCGCTCTTCTCGTAGCCGCTGCCCTCCAGCATCCCGAGCATGGCGAGCAACCCGACTCCACCCGAGCTCGGCGGCGGCGCCGTCAAGATTGTCACGTCGCGATATCTCCCCGCAAGCGGCACGCGCTCCACCGCGCGATAATTCCGCAAGTCGGAAAGCGTGACCAGGCCGCCATGCGCGCCCATCTCCGCTGCAAGCTTTTCCGCGATCGGCCCGTCATAAAACGCGGATGCGCCGCCCTTGGCGATCGCCGCAAGGGTTTCGGCCAATTCCGGCTGAACCAGCACATCTCCTTCATGCGGGGGCTTTCCGGAATGCAAAAATATGCGCCGCGATTCCGGATCCTTCTCGAGCCGCGGTCCCTCCACTTCGAGCGAGCGAACCATGGTCGCGGGCACGGGAAAGCCCTCCCGCGCGAGCTTCACAGCGGGCGCGATCAGTTCGGCCCACGTGCGGCGGCCATATTTTGACTGCGCAAGCTCCAGGCCGCGCACCGTGCCCGGCACGCCCGCCGCGCGCCACCCGTCGACGGAATCCCCGGTCGGATTCCCGGCGGCGTCCAGATACATGTTGCGGGAGGCGCTTCCCGGAGCGGTCTCCCGAAAATCAATAAACGTCGACCGCCCGTCGGCCAGGCGGATCAGCATGAAACCGCCTCCACCGAGATTGCCCGCGTACGGATGCGTGACGGCCAGGGCGAATCCAACGGCGACGGCTGCATCCACCGCGTTCCCCCCGCGCTTCAGAACGGCCACGCCCACGTCAGTGGCGTGCGGCTCCTCGGCCACCACCATGGCATGACGCGCTCTCACGGGCTCGGCGGATTTCAGAGGGATAGGGTTCGTCATAGCAGCGAACGATGCGAGGACCAGCGGAAAGACGGGCGGGGAAACCCCCAACAAGCCGGCACGGCATTCCATGACACGCATCACCGACGATTGTACTAGGAAGATTCGACCCGGCTTGTTCCATGACAAATAGAAAGCACGGATAGGGTTCATTTAAAATTTGTGCGCGAGATCTTGAGGCTGATCTCGTATACTAAACCGTACCGCTAAATCCTGACGCCCCGGAGCGCCCATGACTAAGTTGTCATTGCTATTGCTGACCTTTTCTACCTTTGCGGCCGCGCAGACCGCCGACCTCGATAAACGCCTCGCCGACCTCGAAAAAGCTACGAAATCCGCTCAATCCTCGGGCGATAACGCCTGGATGCTGGTGAGCGCCGCGCTGGTTTTAATGATGACCGGCCCTGGTCTGGCGTTGTTCTACGGCGGTTTGGTGCGCCGCAAGAATATCCTCAGCACCATGATGCACAGTTTTGTTCTCATGGCCGTGATCAGCGTGCTGTGGGCGGTCGTCGGCTATAGCCTGGCGTTCGGCGAAGGCAATCCGTTCATCGGAGGCTTCCAATATCTTTTCCTGAACGGCGTCGGCGCCGCGCCCAATGGCGATTATGCGGGCACCATCCCGCAGGGCACGTTCATGATCTATCAGCTCATGTTCGCCATCATCACGCCGGCCCTGATTTCCGGCGCCTATGCCGAGCGCATCAAATTTTCAGGCATGCTTCTGTTCACCATACTGTGGGCGCTGGGCGTTTATTTTCCGATGGCTCATATGGTGTGGGGCAAGGGAGGGCTGCTGAACGCCTCGCTCGGCGGCCGGATCCCGACCTTCGATTTCGCCGGAGGAACGGTGGTTCATATTACTTCGGGCGTCTCGGCCCTGGTATGTGCCCTCTACCTCGGCAAGCGGCAGGGTCTCGGCACCGAGGCGCTGCGCCCCAACAACCTGGTGCTTGCCGTCGTGGGTGCGTGCCTCTTATGGGTCGGCTGGTTCGGGTTCAACGCGGGCAGCGCGCTCGCGGCTTCGTCGCTTGCCACCAGCGCATTCGTAGCGACGCATTTTGCGACGGCCGCGGCCGCGCTCGCCTGGATGATCGTGGAATGGATCAGGACGGGCAAGCCCAGCGTGCTCGGCGTCATTTCCGGAGCGGTCGCCGGACTGGTCGCCATCACTCCCGCGTCAGGGTTCGTCAAACCCATGCCCGCGATGCTGATCGGCGCGGCGGCGGCCCTGATCTGTTATGTGATGGTCAGCATTGTGAAGAATAAGTTCGGCTATGACGACGCACTCGATGCGTTCGGCGTGCATGGAATCGGCGGAACCGTCGGGGCGATCCTGACGGGAGTATTCGCCACCCGGGAAATTAACGATCTACTGAACGGCAAGCCCCTCGGCGCCATCGATGGCAACACCGCGCAGATTCTGAATAACACGCTGGGCGCCGCGATCGCCTGGGGACTCGGAATTGTGGGTACCCTTGTTATTCTGAAAATAACCGACGCGATCGTCGGGATTCGTTGCCTGCCGCAGGAAGAAATTGAAGGACTTGACCTGAGCATGCACGGCGAGGAAGGCTACAATCTGGACAGCTAGGGGGTTTTGCCGAACGGATCCGCCGGATGCATAAGCCGAACGGTGCGTTCGATCCGCCAGAAACCCATAGCGAGCTGCCGGAAACCGGTCCGCGAAAAATCAAGAAAATGATCTAGGAGAAGACATGAAAAAGATCGAAGCCATCATCCAGCCGCATAAACTCGAAGAGGTCAAGGAAGCTTTAAAAAACATCGGCATCGACGGCATGACGATCACCGAAGTGCGCGGACACGGCCGCCAGAAAGGCCATAAAGAGGTCTATCGCGGCATGGAATATCAAGTGGACCTTCTGCCGAAAGTAAAAGTGGAGATGGTGGTGCCCGACGTGCGCGGCGACGAAGTGATCAACGCGCTGGCGGTGGCGGCCCGGACCGGGAAAATAGGCGACGGCAAGATTTTTGTCTTCGATGTAGTTGAAGCGGTGCGCATCCGCAACGATGAGCGGGGCGAGGGCGCGCTCTGATGTACCCTTCGTCTTCACGCGCGTCTCGATCGTTCGTGCGCGCTTGACTCCGCCCGCGGCTGCACGTTATAAACATCAAATCCCCCGGTAACGAAAACTCATGAACACTGCTGTTGAAGTCCCCGCCGTGCCCGAGTCCGGGAAATTTATGGAAACGCTGGCGCACGAGCTGCGCCAACCGCTCAGCGCGATCGAGTCGACCGCCTATTATCTGAGCATGGTGCTGCCTCGCGGCGAAAAGCGGGCTCAAGAGCACGCCCTGCGAATGCAGCGCCTGATCGAGCAGGCCAATTGGATTCTTTCGTGTGCTGTGCAACTGGCCGATACTTCGCCGCTCGCGCCGCAGCCTCTCGATCTGGAGGAATTCATCACCCAGACCGTTGCCGCCCAGCCTTCCGAGGCCGAGGGTCTCGTGCGCCTCGATCTTTCGGGCAACCTGCCTTTGGTGGATCTGGATCCGGGACGCGCGCGTTCGCTGATCGGGAATTTGCTCGCGATGACGCGGCGTGCCGCCGACGGCGCGCAAAGCCTGCGCATCCGTACCGCGACCCGTCCCGGCGAGCCCCGGGAAGTGAGCTTGGAACTCCAGGTGGAAGCTCCGGAGCACGTGTGCTCGGAGAGATCGGAAGAATGCCTTGGCGCGGGCGCCGCGCTCGGAATTGAAAGCGCCCGCCGCATTGTGGACGCGCACGGGGGATCTTTTCGCATCGATTTCGAGGCGCCGGGCGGCGTCCGCGTGGATGTACTCTTTCCGAAAAGCTCGTGCAGCTCTCCGTCGCTCGAACGGGTGGCTTCGTCAACGTGGTAGCGCAAGGCTGCGCTGCGGGAAGCGTAGCGTCTTCTGAACCCGCCGTCTTCTGAAGCGTCGTGTTCCGAAGCTTGGTGTTCGGAAACTTGGTGTTACCATGAAGATTCCCCTGCATGGCTGCCGTTGTTCCCGACATTTTGGCTCGAATTGTAGAGCAAAAACGCGCCTCGCTCGCGCCTTTGGCCCTGCGCCGGTCGGAGCTGGAACGCCGCGCCGCGGATCGTACCTCGAACCCGAACCGCGCCCGTGATTTCCGCGCGGCATTACTCGTTCACCCTCCCGCGATCATCGCCGAAATCAAAAAGGCTTCGCCGAGTAAAGGGGTGTTCACCGAAGATTTCGATCCTCCGGCGATCGCCCGTCTGTACGGCGAAGGCGGCGCCGCGGCTCTCAGCGTTCTGACGGACGAGGCGTTCTTTCGCGGAAGTATGGCGGATCTGGAGAGCGCCCGGGCGGCGGTCCCCCTGCCGGTCCTGCGCAAGGATTTCACCATCAGTGAGCTGCATGTCGTAGAGGCGGCCGCGCACGACGCCGACGCGATTTTATTGATCGCCGCTATTCTGACTTCTCTGGAGATGCGGCGCTTCCGGGAACTCGCCGAAAGCCTGAAAATGGCCGCGCTGGTGGAAGTTCATGATGAGGCCGACCTCGCTCTGGCGCTCGATTCCGGAGCGTCGATCGTGGGCGTGAACAATCGTAATTTGCACACGTTCGAGGTAAGCCTGAAGACTTCCGAACGGCTCTCGGAAAAGATTCCGGAGAGCGCTGTGAAAGTTGCCGAAAGCGGCGTTCATTCGCACGCGGACGTCGAACGTCTGCGCACGGCGGGCTTCCACGCGTTCCTGGTCGGCGAGCACTTAATGAAATCCGGAGATCCCGCGGCCGCGATCCGCGCGTTACGATCATGACGCCGCGTGATGGTTCCGCTCCCGCAGACTTCATCGTGAAAATTTGCGGGATCACACGCAGGGAAGACGCGGCCGCCGCGGTTGATGCCGGCGCCTCCGCGATTGGATTTATTTTCTACCCGAAGAGTCCACGCTTCGTTGCTCCGGAAGCCGCGGCTGCGCTCGGCGAGGGATTGGCGGTGTGGAAAGTGGGCGTCTTCGTGAACGAACCGGCGGCGATGGTCGCTGCGGTGATGAGCGCCGCGCGGTTGGACATCGCGCAAATTTATGGGGGCGATGCACCGCCGGCCGCGCGCGTGTGGAGAGCGTTCCGTGTGAACGAAGCGTGGGAAAAGCATTGGAGCGACGATCCCGGCATAGAAGCCGTGCTGCTCGATGGAACCAGCAACGGGAATACGTTCGATTGGTGCGTCGCACGAGATCTGGCAAAAAATCATCCCGCGGCGAGAGTGATCGTGGCCGGGGGATTGACGGCGGCCAACGTCGGCGAGGCGATCCGCATGGTTCGCCCGTGGGGCGTGGATGCGAGTTCGAGCTTAGAAACGTCGCCGGGTGTAAAAGATCACGAGAAGATTCGCTGTTTTGTAGAGGCGTCGCTGCGTGCCGCCGCGCACGAAGGCCTCGTTTCGCAAAGCAAGCAGCAGCGCACGTCGGCTTTGCACGTTGCGCTCGATTCAACAAAGGAGTTGTCATGATTACCTCGCAGCCGGATAACACGGGTCATTTTGGACCGTACGGCGGGCGATTCGTCCCGGAAGTTTTAATGGCTCCACTGGAAGAACTGGAGCAGGCCTACCGGAAGGCCGCGAGCGATCTGGAGTTTCACGCGGAACTTGACGATCTGTTGCATAATTTCGCGGGCCGCCCGACGCCGCTCTATTACGCCCGCCGCCTCAGCGAATCTCTCGGTGGCGCGAAAATTTATTTGAAGCGCGAGGATCTCCTCCACACCGGCGCGCACAAGATCAATAATTGCCTGGGGCAGGCGCTGCTCGCCCGCCGCATGGGCAAGAAGCGGATCATCGCGGAAACGGGGGCGGGGCAACACGGCGTCGCCACCGCGGCCGTGTGCGCGCTGTTCGGACTGGAATGCATTGTTTACATGGGCGAGGAGGATATGCGGCGGCAGCGTCCGAACGTTTTCCGGATGCGGTTGCTGGGGACGAAAGTGGTCGGCGTGTCGAGCGGCAGCCGGACCCTGAAAGACGCGATCAGCGAGGCGATGCGCGATTGGGTGACGAACATCGATTCGACGTATTACCTGCTGGGTTCCGCGCTCGGCGCGCATCCCTACCCGGTCATGGTGCGGGATTTCCATCGCGTCATTGGTTTAGAAACCCGTGAAGAAATTTTGAAACGCGAAGGCCGTCTGCCCGACGCCCTGTTTGCCTGCGTGGGAGGCGGAAGCAACGCCATTGGAATGTTTCACGCGTTCATTGGCGACGAAGGCGTCCAACTCATCGGCGTCGAAGCCGGCGGCCGCAGCGCCGCGTTGGGCGAGCACGCCGCGCGCTTTTCCGGGGGCGCGCCGGGGGTGCTCCACGGGACCTTCAGCTATCTGTTGCAGGACGCCGACGGCCAGGTCGCGCTGACGCATTCCGTTTCCGCGGGGCTCGATTATGCGACCGTCGGGCCCGAACACGCGTGGCTCCACGATCGCAAGCGTGCTGAGTACACTTCCGCAACCGACGCCGAAGCGCTGGCCGCGGCTGTCACGCTCGCGCGAACCGAAGGAATTATTCCGGCGCTCGAATCCGCGCACGCCATCGCGGAAGTGATTAAGCGCGCGCCCGCCGGGAAGGGGAAGTTGTTCGTCGTCAATGTCTCCGGACGCGGCGACAAGGACACTGACATTTATCGCGAAAATTTACCGGAGCTGGATGCCGACTAGAATTCAAGCCCGCTTTCATGCGCTCAAGGAGCACCAGCGCGCCGCTCTCATCGCCTATATTACCGCCGGCGACCCCTCGCTTGAACGCACGCCCGCCATCGTCGCCGCGCTCGAACGCGGGGGCGCGGACATCATCGAACTGGGCGTACCCTTCTCCGATCCGATTGCGGACGGTCCGGTGATCCAGGCCGCGTCGGAGCGCGCCCTGAAAGCCGGCGCCACGCTGCACCGGGTGCTCGACGTCGCGCGCCGGATCCGCGAGCAGTCGCAGATTCCGCTCGTCCTTTTCACCTATCTGAATCCCGCGCTCCGTTATGGATTCGAGGCCCTCGCCCGCGATGCGAAAGCAGCGGGTGTCGACGGGTGCCTCCTCACCGACCTCAGCGTGGAGGAGGCCGAGCCGTACGTGAACGCCATGCGCGCGGCGGATCTCGACACCGTGTTTCTCGGCGCTCCGACCAGCACTCCCGAACGCTTGCAGCTGGTCGCCCGCTATTCCACCGGTTTCGTGTACCTCGTTTCGCGCACCGGCGTTACCGGGGAGCGCACCTCGCTTTCGGCCGCCTCCGCCCCGCTCGTCGCTTCCATGCGCGCCGTCACCGCTTTGCCGCTCGCGCTTGGTTTCGGCATCTCCACTCCCGAACAGGCCTCCGCTGTTGCGAAAATGGCAGAGGGTGTGGTCGTCGGCAGCGCGTTCGTGCGGCTCATTGCAAAAGAGGCGACCGACGCAGAGCTGGAAGCGTTCGCCCGCTCGCTCCGTCAAGGGATGGACCAGGGGATGGATACATGACTGAGGCCGAAGCCGAATGGTTGCTCGCCGAATGCCGCCGCAAAATTGATCTCCTCGATTTCGAGCTGCGCGAAGTGTTGAACCGCCGCGCCGAAATTGCGCGCGACGTGGTGCGCGCCAAACGGGTGCTCGGCCGCGCGATTTACGATCCGCAACGGGAAGAGCAGGTCCTTCGCCGTGTCATGGCCGCCAATCCGGGACCTCTTTCCTCGGCCGCGATTGAAAGAATTTTCCAATCCATTATTCGCGAAACCCGGGATCATGAGGCTACCGAAGCGTGAGGACCCCGGGAAGGCCGAGGGCGAGGACCGCCGGAAGCCATGCGTGAGGACGAAAACGTAAGCCGGCCCTGGCGTGTTGTGACCGTCGCGGGCGTCGGATTGATTGGCGGCTCGTTCGCGCTCGCCCTGCGGAAGGCCGGATTTGCCGGACGCATCATCGGAGTCAGTTCTCCGCGCACCGTCGCGGCCGCGCTCGAACGCGGCGTGATCCACGAAGCCCTCCCGCTCGAACAAGCCGCGGCGCAATCCGACGTCGTGTTCCTCGCGCAGCCGATCGAGCAGATTCTGGAAACGCTCGAAATCGTGGATCGCTACGTGCGTCCCGGGACATTAATCACCGACGCGGGAAGCACCAAGCGGGTTATTGTGGAGCGCGCCGCGCGGAGCATCCAGCGCGGCCGCTTCGTCGGCGGCCATCCCATGGCAGGGAAGGAAGCACGCGGCGTGGAAGCGGCCGATGCCGAACTGTTCCGCGGCCGGCCGTGGGTCCTCACTTCGCCCGGCGGGGAGCTCGCCCAGTGGATCGAGAGATTCGGCGCGCGATTGGTCACCTTGGACGCCGCCGACCACGACCGCGTCGTGGGGCTGGTCTCGCACCTTCCCCAATTGCTCTCGACCGCGCTCGCTTCGGCCTTTTCGGAGGAGCCCGCGACTGCCCGCATCGCCGGACCCGCCGCCATCGATCTCACCCGTCTGGCGCTCAGCCCTTACGATATCTGGCGCGATATTTTCGCCACCAACGGAGCGTCGATTGACGCCGCTCTCGCCGGCTTCATTGCGCGCCTCGAGCAAATCCGCGCCGACTTGCGCGACGAGACCGCCATGGAAAAAGAATTCGCACGCGCTTCCGGCGCCGCTCGCGCCCTCCGCCATACGTCTTGATATGCTGAGGGTAGCAAGCGCGGACGAAAGCGCCCGAGCAAATGAAGAAGTGAAGGAGAGACCATGGACGACGACAACAAGCTGTCATATTTCTTTTTGGGGATCGGACTCGGCGTGGTAGCCGGTGTTCTGTTCGCGCCGAAATCAGGCGCTGAAACCCGCGAATTTCTTGCATCCAAGGCCAACGAGGGCGCCGATCTGGCCAAGCGCCGGGCCGAGGAAATGCGCGAAGCTGCCTCCGATACCTTTGATCGCGGCGTGTCCACTGTCCAGCGCCATAAAGAAAATCTGGCCGCTGCGGTGGAAGCCGGCCGCCAGGCGTACCGGGATTCGACGAGCAAATCCCCGGTGGAGTAACGCGGGTTCACTCGCCGGGAAGACAGGCCAAGGAGGGGGGACGCGCCCCGCATCCGCCGCCGGGCGGCGAACGAACGCTGAAGATCGCGTGGCGCTCCCTTAAAAATATGGACCAGCAGACTTTGCTCTACACCATGACGGGATTCGTGATTATCGCAGCGATTGCGCTGATCATTCAGGCCGGATTCCTGTTCGGAATCTATAAAGCGGCCCGCGGCATGAACGATAACGTTCAGCGCCTCCTGCCCAAAATCGAGTCCACGCTCGAAACTTCGCGCCAAACCATCGACGAAGGCCGGAAGCATGTCGCCGAAATCACCGCGAAAGCTCTGGTGCTGAACGACAACGTGCAACGCCTCATGCCCAAAGTCGAGTCGATTCTCGAAACCTCCCGGCTCACCATCGAGGACGGCCGCAAACAGATCGCGGATATTGCTTCGAAGGCCAGCGATATCGTCGAAACGGCGCGCGTTCAGGTGCACCGGATCGATGATCTGGTGGAGGATGCAACCGGGCGCGCCAAGCTGCAGATGGATCGGGCCGAAATGGTGATCGACGAGACCATGGGCCGCGTGCAGCGGACTGTCGCGCTGGTGGAGGCGGGGATCATTAAACCGGTCCGGCAAGTAGAGGGCTTGGCCGCGGGGATCCGCACGGCCATCCTTTTCCTCATGCGCGGCCGTCCGAATCCCGCACGCGCAACCTCTGACGAAGAGATGTTTATTTGACGCGAGACGTTCATTTGGAGCAAGAGGCGCGGCGAGCAATTTCGCTGTCTGGGGCCGGCGGCTTGAACACGGAACCCCCCTCGGAATCGCGTCAGGCTAGCGGCAACGCCGCGTCGTGAATCTGGCGGGCCCGCTCGAGGGCCGCTTCCGCACTGGGAAGTATATTGTCAGGACCGATCTGCGCCACCACGTCGGCGCGTTTCAGCATGACCGCCGGCTGGCCGCGCGCCCCGCACAGCAGCAGGGTTCGCCCGGATCTCTTGCAGTTGTCGCTCAACTGCTCGAAAGCATGCAGCCCCGTGGCGTCGATTGCGGTCATGTGCCGCAGCCGCAACATCACGATCGGTGCAAATTCCGAGAGGTCGGCCGTCTGCTCGAGCAGTTTTTCGGTCACGCCGAACAGGAACGGCCCGTGCACGCGCAAGATCGTCACGTACTCGGGGACGTCTTTGTCCTGCAGCATATGCTCGCGGCCGCTCTCGATATCTTCGCTGGTCAAAACGCCCACCATTGTGGTCTGGGCGATTCGATAGATATAGAGGAGCGAAGCGAGCGCCATGCCTACTTCCACCGCCACCGTGAGATCCGCGACTACCGTCAGAACGAAAGTAATCAACCACACGGAGCGGTCCGCGTTGCTCAGCCGCAGAATCGGCGCAATCTCCCGCCACTCACCCATGTTGTAGGCGACCACGAACAGCACCGCCGCCAGGGTCGCCATGGGAATAAATTTCGCAAGCGGGGCGAGGGCCAGTACGATGACCAGCAGCGTCAGCGCATGAATGATCCCGGAAACCGGACTGCGCGCTCCGGAGCGTATATTCGTTGCCGTGCGGGCGATCGCTCCGGTAACGGGAATTCCACCCACCAGCGGCGATGCGAGATTGGCGACGCCTTGCGCCACCAATTCCGCGCTTGAGTTGTGGCGGTCTCCCGCCATATTGTCGGCAACCACCGCGGAGAGCAGGCTTTCCACCGCCGCCAGAAGCGCCACGGTCATTGCGGAGGGTAGCAGCGGCAAAATCAGGTCGGCGCGAAAGGCCGGGATCTGAAACGTAGGGAGCCCATGCCCGATCCCGCCGAAACGCGTCCCGATGGTGTCTACCGGGAGCTTGAAGACAGCGACCGCCGCCGTCGCCGCAAAGAGCGCGACAATCGATCCCGGGATCTTCGGGAAGAATCTCGGGATCAGGAGGATCATCGCCAGCGAAGTCACTCCCAGGCCCACGGACAACGCGTCCGCGCTCCCCAGGTTTTCCGCGATCACTTTCATGCGCGCGAAGAATTCACTCGGATTCTCCCGCGTTTTCATCCCCAGGAAATCCTTGATCTGCGTGGAGGCGATCAGCAGGGCAATGCCGTTTGTGAAGCCAATCACAATGGGGCGGGGGATGAAACGCACGGCCGTCCCCAGGCCGGTTACTCCCAGGAACACCAGAATCACCCCGGCCATCATCGTGACCATGTACAGACCGGAGATGCCGTGTTTAGCGATAATTCCGGCGACGATCACCACGAATGCGCCGGTTGGGCCACCGATTTGAACCCTGGAGCCGCCGAGCAGCGATACGAGGAATCCGCCAACAATGGCCGTATACAGGCCCGCTTGAGGAGTAACGCCACTGGCAATGCCGAACGCCATCGCCAGAGGCAAGGCGACCAGCCCAACCGTGACGCCGGAGATGAGGTCAGCGCCGAAATCCGCCCGGCCATAGCCGGGCAGGACCTCGAACAACCTCGGCTTCCATTTGGAAAATAACGCCCGCATTCGGCAGCGGGTTTAACCCCGCCAACTCACCCTGCATTTAGTATAGCGGCTGGATCCTGAACCCACCGATAAAGGGCACTTCGCCGCCGGCTTGCCAGGAGAGCACAGGCTAGCCCGGCGCGAGAATCTTCGAGAGATCGTTATAGATCACGAAGACCACAATCACCATCAGGAAGACGAAGCCGACCTTCACCACCGTTTCCTTCACCCGCAGATCCAGGTCGCGCCGGATCAGCATCTCCACAAGCAGCATGAGGATGACGCCGCCATCCAGGATGGGAATCGGGAGCAGGTTGAAAACCGCCAGATTGAGGCTGACCGCGGCCATCAGGCCGAAGTAGGAGATCGCGCCTTCACGGGCGGATTCGCCCGAAAGCTGCGCAATGCGGATCGGCCCCTCGAGCGATTTCGGCGAAAGACGGCGCTCGATGATGCCTTCCAGAAATTTAAAAATCATCTGGGCGCTTTGATAGTTCTGGCGGCTCGATTCATAAAGCGCCTGCACCGGCCCGAGCCGCGTGATCTCCACCAGCGGTTCCAGTTCCACGCCAATCATCCAGCGGTCCTTGCCGTCCTGCTGGTGCAGCATCGGCGTCACTTCACTGTGCAGTTCCTGCCCGTTGCGCAGGTACGCGATATCCACCGGGCGTCCGGGCGTCGCGCTAATGATCTCGTTCAAGCCGCCCGCCGAACGGATCGGCTGACCGTTGGCGCTCACCAGCACGTCCCCCGGCAGAAGGCCGGCTTTGCGCGCGGCGTCGATCCCCGCCGCGAATCCCGCAATGCGAATATGGATTTCCTGATCCCAGCCCGCGTTCCCGATCCCCAGCTTCTCCTCGAGTACGGGCGTCACCGGAATGTGCAGCCGCTCGCCGTCGCGTTTCACCCATACATCCAGTTTCCGGCGCGCGTTGGTCACTTCCTTCATCTGAATCTGCTGCCAGGTCGGATCGTTCACATCATCGATCTGCACCACCTGATCGCCCACGCGAAGACCGGCCTTGGCAGCAGCGCCGTCCGGCGCCAGGTACCCGATGCGCGGAGCGGGCGGATTCGGGATATGCGGATACCGGAACATGTAAAGCCCGGCCAGTAATCCCACCGCCAAAACCACGTTGATCGCGGGCCCCGCAAACGCGATGATCGCTCGCTGCCAGCGCGGCTTGGCGTTGAGACTGCGGGCGTCCGCGGTGGCGCTCTCGCCGGTCTGCTCGCCCGTCATCTTCACATAACCGCCGAACAGAATCGCGGAAAAGCGGAAGTCGGTTTCTCCACGCTTAAAACCGAACAGTCGCGGTCCAAAACCGAAACTGAACGTTTCCACCCGTACGTCGAAGAACCGGGCCGCCCAGTAATGGCCCAGTTCGTGGATCATGATCATCACCCCGATCAGGATCAAATACCAAAGAACATTTTGAAGAAAGAGCATATTCCTGCTTGTCTCTCGATACCCCGCCTACATATAACTACGCGCCCAGCACCGCTTCGGTTGTAACTCTTTTGCGCCTGCCCCCGCGGATCAGGCTGCGCGCTACCTCACGCGACTTCCGGTCGATCTCCAGAACTTCGTCCACCGACTCCGGCGAAACGCTCCCCACGCTTTGCAAGGTCTCGCTCACGGTGGCGGCTATGTCCGTGAATCCAATCGCTCCGGCCAGAAATGCTTCCACTGCAATCTCATCGGCTGCATTCAGCGTACACGCCGCCGAGCCGCCTGCTTCCTGGGCTTCGTAGGCCAGCTTCAGAAGCGGAAACTTCTCATAATGCGGAGGATCGAACGTCCAGCGGGTCGCCGCCGTCCAATCGAGACGCGGGACGGGCCCCTCGGCTCTCTCCGGATAGGTCAGCGCGTATTGAATGGGCATGCGCATATCCGTCGCGGAGACTTGTGCCATGACGCTGCCGTCTAGGTACTCCACCATGGCATGCACTTTGGACTGCGGATGAACCACCACTTCTATATCTTTCGGCGCAAGATCGAAAAGCCAACAGGCCTCAATTACCTCAAAGCCCTTATTCATCAGCGTCGCCGAATCGATCGTAATCCGCTGGCCCATCTTCCACGTTGGATGATTTAACGCCTGTTGCGGCGTCACATCTTTCAGCAGGTGCGGCGCGGTCTCCCGGAAGGGTCCGCCCGACGCGGTCAAAATCAACTTGGAGACTTCGCTGCGGCGGCCCGCTCGAAAACACTGATGCGCTCCATTGTGCTCGCTGTCGACCGGCAGCAATTCCGCGCCAGACGCTCGCATCGCCTGCGTCACTAATCGCCCGCCTGCGACCAGAACTTCTTTGTTTGCAAGGCCTATCCTCTTCCCCAGGCGAGTTGCTTCAAACGTAGCCCGAAGTCCGTCCACACCTACGATCGCCGACATCACGAATTGGGCTTCTGGCGCGACTGCGGCTGCGACGCAAGCGGCAGGTCCGGCAGCCAGTTCGGGAGCAGGGATCCCGCGCACGCGTAGAATAGCGCGCAAAGCCTCCAGGGCTTTTTCGTCCGCGACCACCGCGATGCGAGGCCGGAATTCCGCGATCTGCGTGGCCAGCAACTCCACGTTGCGTCCCGCGACCAGCGCGAAAATCCCGAAGCGCCCCTTCCACCGGCGCACAACGTCCAACGTACTGGTTCCAATGGAACCGGTCGAGCCGAGCAGGGTGAGGTAGGTCACTCGCCTCCGATCATAACATCTGGAGGTCGATCCAGTGGAGGTCGATCCGGGCACTCGAAACTTGGATCCGCATCGGGAAATCCTGCAGCAGGCGCCTCATGACGATCTGCCCGCTATCTGCAATAACTTGGTGTTTCGGAATCTCTGAAGCTTTTTTAGGGGCGCCGGGGAGGTGCTTCAGGGGTCTTTAGTGAGGTTAGTCTCGCTTTGGTGGGAGTTTCCTCCCCGGCTTGATTCCAATAATAGTAGATCGTCCGACCAAAAGCAACAGTTTTCTGAAACTGGAAGACGAAGTTTTTTTAATGGGCCCCCATAGAAACTCTTATAACATTGATAGGAAAGCAGTACGTTTGGGGTACGTCTATTGCTGGGAGGGGTAGATGGCCTACCTGGATCCTCCCGAATATGGAATTTGGATTACAAGAGCCTTCATTTCTTCACTTCTACCCCCGCCCATTCCTCGAGCGTCCTGATGGTGGAACAAATATCGTCGTCTCCCCGGCCTTTTGCGATCGCAACTCGCAACATCTGTTGGGTGATCGCGGTGACCGGAAGGGGCAGGTTGCTGGCCTGCGCCGATTCCAGGGCCAAGCTGATATCTTTGTGCAGCCATTTGGTGGAGAACGCGGCGCCAAAGTTCCGGGAGAGGATGAAAGGCGCCTTGAACGTGATGAAGCTGCTCTTGGCCGCGCTGTTGTCCAGAATGTCCAGCATCAGTTCCGGAGAAATTCCGTTTTTGGTAGCCAGAACCATCCCCTCGGCGAATGCCTCCATCAGATTTCCCAAGATGAGGTTCTGGGTCAGCTTCGCGTGCAGCCCCTGACCGGCAGCGCCGCAAAAATAGAAACGCTTTCCCATCAGCTCCAGGTAGGGCTTCGCGCGTTCAAAGGCCCCCTGCGAGCCGCCGATCATAAAGGTGAGCGTCGCGCCGTCGGCGCCTCCGGTCGAACCGGTACACGGCGTGTCCAGGAATTCGGCTCCTTTGGCCGCGAAGGCGGCGTGAATCTGTTTGCTGACCGCGGGCGAAATTGTGCTGCAGTCGCACGTCACGCTTCCCTGGCGCGCGCCTTCGAGGATCCCTCCCGGCCCGAGTGTGACGGCGCGAGCCATATCGGAGTCGCCCACGCAATAGAACAGAAAGTCCGAGCGCTCGGCAACTTCGCGTGGCGTGGAACACGCGATTCCTTTGCCCTCTTTCGCAAGTTCCACCGCTTTCGCCTGCGAATGAGTCCACAGCGCGACCTCATGCCCCGCCTTCAACAGATGCCGGGCCATACGCGATCCCATAATTCCCAGTCCGAGAAACCCAAGTTGTGCCATGGCAGCCATCTTAGCTCATGAGAGAATCGAGGAAGCGAAAACAGGAAGGCCGCGAGCTTCCTGTTCGATCCCTATTTATGCGCCGTCCCCGAATCCTGATTACGAAGCGTATCTTTCTCGAAGCCATTGCCCTGCTTGAGCCACACGCGGAACTCGACTACAACCCGACCGACGATGGGTTTTCCGGCGAGGAACTGATAGCGCGGGCGCGGGGAACAGACGTGATCCTAAGCCAGATCACCGACCGCCTCTCGCGCGACGTGATCGCGAAGCTCAGCGACGTTCACATGATCGCCCAGATCGCCGTGGGCTTCGACAACATCGACGTCGCGGCGGCGAGCGAGGCGGGGATTCTGGTGAGCAACACGCCCGGTGTGCTGACCGATACGACCGCCGATCTGGCCTTCGCGCTGATTCTCGCCGCGGCGCGCCGCATCGCCGAAGCTCACGATTTCGTCCACGCGGGCAAGTGGAAGCGCTGGACCATCGACCTGATGATCGGCCGCGATGTCCATCACCGAACGCTCGGGATTCTCGGCATGGGGCGCATCGGACAGGCTGTTGCCCGCCGGGGAGCGGGCTTTTCCATGCGTGTGCTGTACACCAATCGCACGCGGCTTGCCCCGGAAATCGAGCGCGAACTGAACGCCGAATGGGTTTCGCTCGACCGGCTGCTCGCGGAATCCGACTTCCTGAGCATCCACGTTCCCCTGAGCGATGCGACTCGCCACCTGATCGGCGAAGGCGAGCTCCGTAAGATGAAACCCGAGGCGATCCTGGTGAACACCGCCCGCGGTCCTATCGTCGACGAGCCGGCCCTGGCGCGGGCGCTCCGCGAGAAGTGGATTACCGCCGCGGGACTGGACGTGTTCGAGCACGAACCGCAAGTGCATCCCGATCTTCTCGCCTGCGAGAACGCGGTACTGGCGCCCCACATCGGTTCCGCGTCAGTCGCGACGCGCACGAAGATGACGGTGATGGCTTCGGAAAACGCGTTGTCGGCGTTGGCGGGCGAACGTCCGCCGAATCTGGTTAACCCAACGAGTTGGGAAGGGAGCCCCTTCCGGAGAGCAACCGCAAAATAAGCAGGTCCGACGGCTGGAAGGTCGTGACGGGGACGTTTGTTAAATCCTCATCACGCTCCACCACGTGGCTGCGAATCAGGGAGCGCAACTGGTCAACGGACACGCCCAATTCCTCGGCCGCTTCGACTTCGGAATACTGAGATTTTGTTAGACGGGTGACGGGCATTTCTCTTGCATTGTAGGCGGCCCGCGCATCGCGCCCAATCGGGCAGAGTGCTTAATCTTGACTACGGTATCGCCTGACGTACTTATGTACTACGCGCGCGGATTGCCGTTGCGCTGAAAACATTGCCTCAAACGCGAGCCTTCCCCACGACTTGGTAGGAACTAGAGTGCTGTAGCCCCCGCGTGCATGGGACTATCGCAGCTCCATTATCATCCCCGCGATGTTGCCCGCCGATGGTCCGGCGCCCCAATTGAATTCCTTCACCAGCGTCTGCTGGATTTCCATTTCACTCTTCTTTTCACGCGCCATCGTATGGACGCGCTGCAGCATCGTTCCGAACTTCGCGCGCATATCGGCGAGCTGTTGCTTGGTGATCATCGGGCCGTGCCCCGGAATGACATTGTCGAAATCCATGCGCAGAATCTCATCGATGGAAATCGTCCAATCGGTCCAGCTCCCGCCGTCGGCATAGCTGACGATCATGGGAATCGTCTCCGCCGTGGTGAGCAGGTCGCCGAGAACGATCGTGCGCGCGGCCGGCAGATAAACCGCCGTATCGCCCCGCGTATGGCCCCGGAACTGGCGCAGCTCCGCGCTCTTGCCGCCGAGCGTCAACTGGGCCTGCCCTATGTAGCCGAAGTCTGGAACATACTTATCGCCCGCGCGCACCATATTGCCGCGATCGGCCGCCGAGATCACCACCGTCGCGCCCATCGCCGCCAGCTTTGCGGCCCCTCCCGTATGATCGCCGTGGTTGTGCGTCAGCACCACATATTTGATGGGTTTGTCCGCGACCGTTTTCAGCTTGGCGATCAGATCGTCGTGCTCGCGATCGCTCTTGCTATCGATCAGGATCACCCCTGCGTCGGTTACATACGCCGTGGCATTTCCACCGTAGGCGATCAGATCGCCCATGGTGTTCGCCTGATTCTGGACAATGAAAAGATCGTCTTTGACTTTGACGATGGTCGGCGGAGGCCCGGGCGGCGGCGGGGCGCCCTGCTGGGCGAATGCAGCGGCGGTCAAAATCGAGAAAATAGCGGGCAGCGCGAAAAATCGGGAAGAAACCGTGCACATGCGCGGTACTATAGCAGACGCTGAAAAATCGTGCAAACGCGGATGTGTGGTGGGTCGGGGCTTCAGCCATTGCGCGATTAGAAATCGCGCGCAGGTACAAACCTGCCCCGCAAGGCGCTGCTGACGGATACGCTGTTGAAGGGAGAAGTCGTGAATCAAGAATTGTTCGAAAAAGGGCTGAAGATTCGCCGGGAGGTGCTGGGCGACAAGTATGTCGACCAGGCGCTGAACACAGCCGACGATTTCAACCGTCCCATGCAGGAATTGATGACGCAATACTGCTGGGGGGAAGTGTGGGGACGGCCGGGACTGGAGCGAAAAACGCGCAGCATTATCAATCTCGCGATGATCGCGGCGCTCAACCGGCCTCACGAGTTTAAGGCCCACGTACGCGGAGCCCTCACCAATGGGGTCTCGAAGGATGAGATCCGGGAGGTGTTGCTTCAGGTGATGATTTATTGCGGGGCGCCAGCCGGCGTGGATAGCTTTCGAATGGCCCGCGAGGTATTTGCCGAACTCGGCGTGTGAGCGGATCGCGGCGCGAGCGGAATTCAGCCTCGCGCGCAAACGCCAATGTTATGATGACCAAACCATGCAGCCATCCCCGAGCTTAGTCCCGGCTGCGCCCTCCTCGGAGGGACGCATCGCGCGCCTGGGTCTTACGCTCGCGGACTGGAGCGAGCACTGGTTTCCGGAGCCCTTCATCTTCGCCTTGGTCGGCGTCGTGGTGGTGTTCGGGATCGGCGTGGCGTCGGGCGAAAAACCAGCCGACCTGGCGTTTCAAGCGGGCAAGAATTTCTGGTCGTTCGTGCCCTTCACCATGCAGATGGTCATGGTGATTATTGGCGGCTATATTGTCGCGATGGCTCCTCTCGCGCGCCGTGCCATCCGGAAACTTGCGGGATTGCCCAAGACGCCGCGCTCCGCCATCGCCATGGTCGCCTTCTGCGCGACGCTCACCTCGCTGATCTCGTGGGGCCTCAGCCCCATCTTCTGCTGCTTTTTGGTCCGTGAGATGACGGGCCGCATCCGGGGGCTGGATTATCGCGCCGCGGGCGCTGCGGCGTACCTGGGTGCGGGATCGGTATGGGCCATGGGATTGTCTTCATCAGCCGCCATGTTGATGGCGACGAAATCGTCGATGCCTCCGGCGCTCTTCGCGATCAGCGGGCTGCTGCCGCTCACGCAAACCCTGCTTCTGTGGCAGAGCCTGGTTGCGACGGCGGTCATCGTCATCACTTCGACCACCATTGCGTACCTCTCGGCGCCATCGGCGGCGCATGCGCGGACCATCGAACATTTCGGAATTGAATTCGCCCCCGCGAAACTTGCGCCCGACACCCGTTCGAAACCCGGCGAGTGGCTCGAATTCAGCCCGATTCTGACCATTTGCGTGTCCGCGATCACGATCTGGTATCTGGCCAATGTCTTTCGCACATCCCCGCAAGGCGCGCTCGCGGCCCTCGATCTGAATACGTATAACCTGATCTTTCTGACGGCCGGATTGCTGCTGCACTGGCGGCCGCGTCAATTTCTCAAGGCCGTGGCCGATTCGATTCCCGCCACCGGCGGCGTGCTCATTCAGTTTCCGTTTTACGCGATGATTTTCGGCATGATCGTGGGCACCGGCCTTTCCGCCAAACTTGCCGGCCTTTTTATTTCTTTGAGCACCCATGAAACGTTCGGACTGCTCGCGGGAATTTATTCGGCGGTGCTGGGATTTTTCGTCCCCTCCGGCGGCACCAAGTGGGTCATTGAAGCGCCTTACGTGCTCCAGGCCGCCATCGCGCATCAGGTTCACCTCGGCTGGGTGGTGCAGATTTACAATCTGGCGGAAGCGCTTCCGAATCTGATCAATCCGTTTTGGATGCTGCCGCTGCTCGGGATTCTCAAACTGCGCGCCCGCGATTTAATCGGCTATACGATGCTGCAATTCGTGGTCAACGTTCCCATCGTCCTCTGCATGTGCTGGCTGTTCGCGCGCAGTCTTCCCTATGTTCCTCCCATGAAATAGCGCATGCGCATTCTGCATATCGACACCGGCACGGTCATGCGCGGCGGCCAGGAACTGCTCATGATGACGGCCCGCGGCTTGCGCTCGAGAGGCCATCAGCAGACCATCGCATGTCCGCCTGACAGTCCGCTTGCGAAGATGGCGATTTCGGAAGGCTTCACCGTGCTGCCCATCGAACGATCGTACGGGAGCGCCACGCGCGTCATCCGGCGCTTTCTACGCGCCCAGCCCTACGAGCTTGTCTCGGCGCACGACGCGCGCGCGCAGACCGTGTCCTTTCTCGCGACGATCGGACTCGATGTGGTCCGCGTCGCCAATCGCCTCGTAGTTTTTGAGCCGAAGAATCTGTTCACCCACCGCCTGAAATACAGATACACGTGCGACGTCGTTGTAGCTCTATCCACCGCTGTCAAGGCGACTCTCGTCCGCAACGGCATTCCGGCGGAGCACATCGAAGTGATTACAGGAGGCATCGATTTTCCCGAGCATCTCGCCGATCGCGGCGCGCGGGAACGCATGCGCGCCCACTGGGGATTCTCCTCGGGAGATTTTGTCATCGGCCACGTGGCCGCCTTCACCTCGGAAAAGGGACAAGTAGATGCTCTGGGGGCATTGCTCCTGCTCCTGCCGAAATATCCGAACATGCGCATGCTGCTTGCGGGCGACGGCCCCCTGCGGGAAGATCCCCGGACGCAGGAAAAGGTGCGGGAAGTACAAGGCGCGGCACTCCTTCCCGGGTATCTGAAGCCCGATGCCGAATTTTACGCCGGGCTCGATCTGTTCCTGGTGAACTCAACGGCGGAGGCGCTCGGACTTTCGGCCTTGTATGCGATGGCCCACGAGGTTCCCGTGATTGCTTCCCGCGTGGGCGGGCTGCCCGAAGTCCTCGGCGACACCGGATTCCTGATTCCGCCGCGCGATCCGCGGGCTCTTGCGCAGGCGATCGAGCAAGCGGCTTCCGATCCCAACGCATTGCGCGAGCGGGGTGAGCGCGCCCGCATTCAAGCTAGCCGTTTTTCCACAGAAGTCACGGCGGAGCGGACCGAAGCCTTGTATCATCGTTTATTGCAGACTCGTTTATTGCAGACCCGTTTATCACAGACCCGAAAGCGCTAAATTCCCGAAAGACTTCTCAACCTCTCACGTCATGCTTCATTCTCTGGTTACGGGCGGCGCCGGCTTTATCGGCAGCCACCTTTGTGAACGCCTGCTCCGGGAAGGGCACCGCGTTACCGCTGTGGACGATTTCTCAACCGGCAGCCGCGAAAACGTCGCGCACCTCGCCGCAGTCGATCGCTTTGAGCTCGTCGAAGGCACCGTGCTCGACGAAGCTCTCATGCAGCGGATGGTCGCGCGCGCCGACCGCGTGTTTCACCTCGCGAGCGCGGTGGGCGTACGGCTGATCATGGAACAGCCGGTGAAAACCATCGAGACGATCTTCAACGGCAGCGACGTCGTTCTGCGCCATTGCGCGGCCGGGCAGAAGCGGGTGGTCATCACGTCGACGAGCGAAGTTTACGGAAAAGGGGTTTCCATTCCTTTCCGCGAAGACGACGACACGCTCTCCGGGGCCACTTCCAAACATCGCTGGGCGTATGCCTGCGCCAAGGCTCTCGACGAATTCCTGGCGCTCGCGCATTGGAAGGAGTCGGGCCTTCCGGTGGCCATCGTCCGCCTGTTCAACACCGTGGGGCCGCGCCAGACCGGCCAGTACGGGATGGTGGTTCCGCGCTTTGTCGCCGCGGCGATCCGCGACGAGCCGCTGATCGTTTACGGCGACGGCTTGCAGACCCGCTGCTTCGCGCATGTCCTCGACGTGGTCGAAGGCCTGTCGCGGGTGCTTGAGAACGAGGCCTGCTTCGGCAAGGTGATCAACCTCGGAACGGACCAGGAGATCACCATCAACCAGCTCGCCGAGACCATCATTCAGGTCACCGGCAGCCGCAGCGTGCTGGAACACGTGCCCTACGAGGCGGTTTATGGAGACGGTTTCGAGGACATGCAGCGGCGCGTGCCGTCGCTCGAACGCGCGCATGTGCTGATCGGCTATCATCCGCGGCGCGATTTGCACTCCATCATTCGCGATGTGGCGCAATCGTATCGTGCGGGTGCGCGCGCCGGGAAGTGAGCGCCCCGGGGGCTTGGATAAATCGCGCTAAATTCCCAGAATCCCCGCCGCCGTGCGGCTGACGATGCCTTCGAAATCGGCTTCCGCAAGTCCTGGCGTCCGGCGAATGTTGCCGACGGGGTCTTGCTCGCCAAACGGATAATCCGTGCCGAAAAGGACGCGATCGGAGCCCACTCGCGCGATCAGCGCTTCGAGCACGCTCGGCGCGTAGACGCAGCTATCGTAGTACAGACAACGCGCGTACTCGCTCGGAACACGCTTGATGTTTTGCATGCTGACCGGATGCGCGGTCGCGTTGCGGTCCAGGCGTCCCATATAGTGCGGCAGATAGCCGCCCCCATGCACGATCACGACTTTGACCTCCGGGAAACTTTCGAAGATCCCCTCATAAATCAGCGATGCGATCACCAGTGTTTCCTCAATCGGCTGCCCGACGCCGTTCCATAGCGCGAACTTTTGAAACTTCGGATCGGTCACGCCGTGAGGATGAATCAAAATCGTGACGCCGAGATCGCGCACGGCCTCCCAGAACGGCCGCATTTTCGGATCGCCCAGGTACACGCCCCCGATGTTGGAGGAAACGTTGGCGACTTTGAGCTTCAGGTGCGAGACCGCGTACTCCATTTCGCGGAGCGCGACATCCACGTCCTGTAGAGGAATCGTAAAAGATCCGGCGAAGCGCTGCGGATAGCGTTCCACCCATGCGGCGATGCCTTCGTTCGCGCGGCGGTCGAGTTCCGCGGCGAGCGCCGGCTCCGCCCACCAGGTACTTTGCACCACCGTGGCCGTCGAAAGCACCGCCATGTCGATGCCCTTGGCGTCCATGTCGCGCAACTGCACTTCGGGATCCAGCATGCCCCCGAAAAGCCGCCACGCGGGCGAATTCGGATCGGGCAGCGGCATGGGATTGGCGCCGAAATTCGTCGATACGCTGTACTTCACGGTCTGGCGAAAGACCTCGGGATGCAGGACGTGGGCGTGAAAATCGATCACTTTAGGCATGGCAATCATTGACGATACCGCAACAAGTGCAAGCCGGTACAGTCCTCCCGTGGAGATCTACCGCGTTGCTGGGTTCCACGGCAGCGGTTGTGATACGCTAACCCTACCCGCACATCGAACGCAAACCTTCTGAGGAGAGAAATATGAGTTTAACCAGAGTAATCTTTGGCGCTTCCGCGCTGCTCGGCTTGACCGCATCGCTGGCCACCGCGCAGCAACCCAATGACAAGAAGGGCCCGCCCCCGCCCATGTCGTTTTTCGTGACCAGCACGCCGAAAGGGGATGGCGCAAACTACGGCGGCGTCGCCGGCGCCGATCAGTATTGCCAGATGAAAGCGGCGTCCGTTGGAGCCGCGGGGACGTGGCACGCCTACATGAGCACGCAGGGTCCCAACGCCGTCAATGCCCGCGACCGCATCGGGACGGGCCCGTGGTACAACGCCAAAGGACAACCCGTCGCCAAAAGTCTTTCCGATCTGCACGGCGATACGCTCGATCAGGCGCGCGTCGGCAATACGCTGAGCAAAGCGACCGTGCTCGACGAGCACGGCAACCCGATTAAAGGATTCGGCGATATGCCGAATCAGCACGATATCCTGACCGGCTCGCAGCCCGATGGCCGCGCATACACGGATAGCGCGGATCACACCTGCAACAATTACACGAGCGATAGCACCGGAACCGTGCAACTCGGCCACTTCGATCGGACCGGCGGACCGAACACGTCCTGGAACTCGGCCCATCCGAGCGCGGGCTGCAGCCAGGACAACTTGGTCCGCACCGGCGGCGCGGGATTGCTGTATTGTTTCGCTGTGACCGGCCAGTAAACGTAAAGAACTGCACATCGTCCGAGGGCGCTGCTGGCGAAGCCGCGCCCTTTCCTTTTTGTGCGTTGAACCTTCGCGCTTCGTTTCGATTGTCGATCCGGGCACAGCTTCCGTTGCCGCGAAGTTGCGTTATGATCGGACCCGGGAATCGGTTCGGGAATAATCTATGACGCATCCTTACGCTCGTTTCACGCGCTTTCTGACCGCCTTGGCTGTGCTGTCCGTCTCCCTGTTCGCCCTCCCGCTCGCCCGCGCCCAGAAGCGTCCGGATCCCGTAAAATCGCTGCGCGTTTACATCTTCGATTGCGGCACGCTCGACATGCCCGACACCGGGCGCTATAACTTCAAGCGCGAGGAACTCGCCACCAATCTTATGTCCTGCGAGAGCTTCCTGATCGTGCATCCGCGGGGAACGTTGCTGTGGGACACCGGCGTGGTCCCCGACGGCGATTTCAAGCCCGGCGGGGCGCCCGTTACCATCGGCTATGCGACCGCGACCAGGCCGCTGCTGCCGCAGCTTGCCGCCATCGGTTACACGCCCAAGGACATCACGTATCTGGCCTTCTCGCACTTCCATTACGATCATGTAGCGAACGGAAATCTCTTCGCCGGTTCCACCTGGCTGGTGCGACAGAAGGAGCGCGAGATCATGTTCGCCCAGCCTCCGTCCGACCGCACGGTTCCGGCGAACTACGCGGCTTTGAAAAACAGCAAAACCGTGATCGTGAAGGATGACGAATACGACGTCTTCGGGGACGGGACCGTGGTTCTCAAATCCGCGCCCGGTCATTCCCCCGACCATCAGGTACTGTTTTTGAAACTGGCGAAAACCGGACCCGTCCTGTTGAGCGGGGATCTCTGGCATTATCCCGAGGAGCGCAAATTCGATCGTTATCCCAATACGGAGTTTGACCGCGAACAGACCAGGGCGTCACGCGCCGTGATCGAAGCCTATCTCAAGAAGACCGGCGCGCAGTTGTGGATTCAGCACGACTATATGGCGAATCAGAAGCTCAAAAAAGCGCCGGCTTTTTACGAGTAAGACGCAGACGCTACTCGCCGTCCTCGACGCAGTTGTCCTGCGCGATCTCCGTGGTCGACCGCTCGTAATAGCGCGTATAGGTGTAGGGCCGGGCAAGAGTTTTGGGATCCTCCGCGGTCACTTTGTACTCCAGATATTTGCCGCCGGAAATCGGACGGATGCGCTCCACCAGATGGAACGCATCGCTATGCTGCGCGCCCAGTTCGTTCAGCCAGGTCTGATCGTTGAAGCTCGTGGTGTCCACCACCAGCGTGTCGCCTTCCCACTTGCCGATGGAATCGCCCATCCATAAAGCGCCTAGATCCGTGCGATGCCCGCGATTCATATAGATGGTCCGCATCACTCCGCGCGAGAGATCCGCGAAAAGCATGACCACGGTGCCGGTCGACGTGGGAATCAGCTCGATCTTATTTTCTTCGCGGGCCATCATACGGAAAGGACCAACAGGCTGGCAATGGCGTCCGGGATCGTCCTTCACCTGGATGCTCTTCATCTGCTCCTTGGCCGCCGGCAGCAGCGGCACATCCGCCGGAGCGCCGTTATTCTTCAGACCCCCGGGGAGCACAGACTTTGAGGAGACAATCTGATACACGCCGGTCAAATCCGGCGGATTTGTGGCCGCCTTAGTCTGCGCGTTCGCCCCCGCGCTAAAAGCGGCCAGGATCACCACGATCGAAATCGAACACCGCCGCAGATTCCGCATGCCTAATTCACTTGACGGGCGCGATCCAACTGAGGCTTCAAAGCCTTGTTGCGCCAATCCTTCCAGATCTGAATTTCGTCGCCGCAAATATTTTCGGTGATCTCGTCTTTTTGCTTCTTGTAATAACGCGTATACGTGTACGCCGAGGTAAGCGCGTGGCGATCCTCCACCACGCTGACGATTTCGATGAACCCTCCGCCCGCCACACTGCGAATCCGCTCGATCAAATGCGCTTCCTCGGTGTGCGGCTCCATGGCGGACATCAGCCAGGATTTATCGTTGAAGCCGATCGTATCCACCACCAGCGTGTCGCCTTCCCACTTGCCGATGGCGTCGCCGTTCCAGGTCGGCAGCAGATTTCGCGGATGAGGCCGGTTCAAATAGATCCGCCGCACGCCGGCGGTGTTGACCTCATGAAACACCATGGTGATGTGATCCTTCGTGGGGAGCCATAGAAAACGGCCGGCGAACGGAGGATTGCGAAAAATGCCGTCGGGCAGGCATACCGCGCCGGTGTCGTCGGCGCTGCCGTTGGTGACATCCATTTTGGCCTTCGCCCACGGCTGCAGGTGCGCCACGATGGTCTTATCCAGATCCATGTTGACGGCCTTCAGCCCCGTTCCCATCAGATCGCGGGCGCGGGCCAGCGTATAGAAACCCGTCCAGTCCGGCGAAGGGACTTCGTTCGCGGCGGCCAGCGCGAAGCCGCCCGCGCTCAAAGCGAGAATAGCGAGGCACATTTTCCGCATATCAGGTGTTTTCCCTTCGCGAAGCGGCGCCGTTTGTGGCACATCGGCTTGCGCCCATCTCCGCTCACCGCGTCATCATAAACTTAACCACATCGATGCCCTAAACTCAACCAGTTCGGACACGCTTCAAACGCGCAACCCGCACGGCGGAGACACTATTCTGATCTTGAAGGAGGACACCGCGCCCGCGTGTCCGCGCGTCCCCAACCCCGCGACCAACGGCCCCACCTCGCCTCGCTGGTCGAGGATTTTCGCGCCTTCGGTTCCCAGATCGCCGTTGTCGGCCGCGAAGGTGTGCGCCGGCGGGTTCTTACCTACGCGCAGCTCGCAGATCTGGCCGGGAGGTTTGCGGCGGCACTCGCCGCGCGCGGGATCCACAAGGGCGAACGAGTCGTTTTGTGGGGCGAGAACGGCGGCGCCTGGCTCGCGGCCTTCTGGGGATGCGTGCTGCGCGGCGTCATTGTCGTCCCCATCGACGTTTCCGGCTCCGCCGCCTTCGCCGAGCGCGTGATCCTCGAAGTCTCGCCGAAGCTGATTACCGGAGGCCGGGAAAAGTTGGCAGCCCTCGGCGCGCACATCCCAAGCCTTGCGTTTGAAGAATACGGCGCGATGCTTCCGCCCGATCCCGTGCGCGCGCCCGTCCCCGAGCTCACCGAGGCCGACGTCTTGCAGATCGTTTTCACGTCCGGGACCACGGGAGAACCCAAAGGCGTGGTCCACACGCATCACAACATTCTTGCGAGCTTCTCGCCGATCGAGCGCGAGATCGGGAAGTATTTGAAATACGAACGCCCCTTTCATCCGATTCGTTTTTTAGTCACGCCGCCGCTGAGCCACGTTTTCGGGCAATTCATGGGCATTTGGATTCCCGTGCTGCTCGCGGCGGAGGTTCATTTCGAATCGCGTTTGCTCGCGGGCGAGCTCGTCGAGACGATCCATCGGGAGCGGATCTCGGTGCTCGCCGCCGTTCCGCGCGTGCTCGAGATCATGCGCTCGGATTTCGAATTGCGCTTTCCGGGCCTCGCCGGGCGCATGGCGCGAAGCCGGGCGGCAAAGGCTTCCGCCCTCGCGCGCTGGTGGACTTTTCGGGAGGTGCATCGGACGCTCGGCTGGAAGTTCTGGGCGGTGGTCTCGGGTGGTGCGACGCTCGGCGAATCGCTGGAGCGTTTCTGGGGCGCGCTCGGATTCGTCGTCGTGCAAGGGTACGGCATGACGGAGACGGCGGCTCTCGTCAGCCTGACCCATCCGTTTCATCCCGTGCGCGAGAGCGGGGAAAGCGGCGGCTACGTGGGCAAGGTTCTCCCCGGCCGCGAGGTTCGCCTCGGCGCGGATGGCGAAGTTCTGGTCCGCGGCGAAATTGTTTCTCCAGCCACCTGGGAGGGAGGCGCCTTGCGGCCCCGCGAATCGCCGTGGCTTGCCACCGGGGATCTCGCTTCGGTCGATGAATCCGGCAACATGCGCTTTCGGGGACGCAAGAAAGACGTGATCGTAGGCGGCTCCGGGCTCAATATTTATCCGGACGATCTGGAAAACGCGCTCCTCCGACGCCCGCAGGTGAAGGCCGCGGCCGTAATCGAGATCGAAACCGCCAGGGGCGGCGAGCCCATGGCCGCCCTCGTGATGCGCAATGCCGGTAACCCGGCCGAAGCCGTGCGCGCGGCCAATGCGGAACTCGCGGATTATCAACAGATTCGCCGCTGGATGGTGTGGCCGGAGCCGGATCTGCCGCGCGGACCCACCGGCAAAATTCTGCACCGGTTGGTCGCTGAAAGTTTACGCGGAGCTCGCGAAAACGCAGCCGCCGGTCCACGCAGTGAGGGAACGCTCACTGGCCTTATCGCCGGGATCACCGGCGAGAGCGTTTCTGGAGTATCTGACGGCGCGCGCCTGTCCGAAGACCTGCATCTCGATAGCCTGGGCCGAGTGGAATTAGTCTCGTCCATTGAAACGCGCTTCGGCGTGTCCCTGGACGACGCGGATTTTCAACGTGTAAAAACGCTAGGCGACCTCAAGCGCTTGTTGAGTCCTCCCGCGGCGGACCGGACATCTTCTGAAACGAGCGGTGGGACCCCGGTTCCTGAAATTGAGCCCGATATCGATGCCCCGGGCTCCGTCCGTCGAGACCCACACATTTATCCGGCATGGCCCTGGACGTGGCCCGTGCGCGTTGTGCGTCTCATCTTCCAGGAGGCGATCGCGCGGCCGCTGGTGTGGTGGCTCGCGAAGCCTCGCGTCTCCCGTGACCTCACCACGGAACCGGACCAGCCGGTGCTGATCGTCGCCAACCACGTCACTCTCTTCGACGTGCCGCTCATTTTGTTCGCGCTCCCGCGCCGCATGCGAAACTCGCTGGCCGTGGCCATGGCCGCCGAGATGCTCCTCGATTGGCGCAAGAGCCGGAATCAGGGCAATGCGCTCCTCAATTTTTTTGCGCCGCTCGCGTATGGGCTGGTCACCGCGTTGTTCAACGTTTTTCCCCTGCCGCAGGCGGGGAACTTCCGCGCGAGCTTCGCGCACGCCGGCCGCGCGATGGACCATGGGTATCACGTTCTGGTCTTCCCGGAAGGTGTGCGCACACGCGACGGGGCCATCCACGCTTTTCAGGGCGGCTCCGGGATTTTATGGCAGGATGTCCGTACGGACGCGCTGCCTGTCTATCTCGGGGGCGCGGGTGAAATGAAAGCAACGCACTTAAATCAAGCAAAGCACTGGAAATGGTTTCGATCCGGGCTCCTGTCGGTGCGGGTCGGCAGTTGCATCGGTCCGGAATACGACGATCCTTCAGTTCTCACCGGGCGTCTGGAGCATGCCGTCCGGGACTTGGAAGAACGCGAATCCGGAAGTCGGGACTTCTAGATCCGCCGGTCGCATTCACGATCCGAACAGGTCGGTCCATCGCAGCGACCGCAGGTCCGGTACGTATACGTCCGGCTTCTGGCGTGCGAGCTCCGCCTGATCGACGATCCCGGTACCGACGGCAATGGCTCGGATTCCATTGGCGCGCGCCGCGCGCACGTCGTTGGGATGATCGCCAATCAGGACCACCGGGCTGTCGCGGCCGATCCAGCCCGCGCGTTTCGCGTGCGCCACGGCAATGCGAACCAGGCCGGCCCGATCGCGCGCGAGTTCGGCGAACGCTCCGAAGCGAAAATAATCGCGCAGACCCGCGCGCTCCATCTTGGTCCATCCGATGCGGGTCAGATTGCCGGTGACCAGCGCCGCCGGAATGCGCCGCCGGGCGAGCTTATATAAAAGGCTCCGGGCCCCGGGACATACCTTGCGGCGAAGGTCGGGACACGTGCGGACGTAAATGCGTTGCGCTTCTTTCACCACGGCGGGCATCGCGCGGCGGATGGCGGCCTCGGACGCGCCGGCCGCCCGTAACATGGAACCCACGATGTCGCGGTCCAGCATTCCCGCGACGGGAATTCCATCGATGGTCGTGTGCATGCCCGCGGCCCGCCGCACGGCCTCCACCAGCGCCTCGCGATGATGGCTTCCCGCACGCCGGAGCAGCGTCCCGTCGATATCGAAAAGAACCAGTCCCGGGTTTGCGCCGGCGGACCCTGTATCACCTTGAGGCGGCGGCATTCTCTCTTCACGATAGCCCGGCTGCTAAAATAAACGGAGCATGCAGGTTTTGCAGTCCGGACCGCACAAGTGGCTGTTGCTCGAGCTCGATCGCGAGTTCATCGAGAATATCGCGAAAGAGGCCGGCTTCGAACTGAAGTTCGAAGAGCATTCGCGCCGTGTCGTGCTCGATCTGAACGCCGACACGCGCCAGGTCCCTCTGCTCCTTTTCGACGCGGCGGATCCCGCCAACCTCGGATGGTTTTCGCGCTGCCAGTTCTATGTGGACGGCTCCTCCGGCGCGGTGCTGCAGACGCCGATCCAGATCGCCAACCAGCGCGACCGCCAGGGCAAAGCGCTTCCGAATTCGGTGCGGCTGCAGATCAACAAGGAACTGCCCGCGTTCTTTCGCATGCCGAATAAGGCGGCCGTGACCGAACAGGTGGTCTACTCGGTGCTATACAATTTCCTGAAAGCGTTAATTAACACGGGCGTCGGCGTGTGCGGCGGAACCGTGGTGCAGCCGCTCGCGGGCCGCATCGGCCCTCAGGGAAGCCGCAACTGACTCCCGCGGTTTACAAGGACGAAACATTTCATGGCGACGCTGGGGATCGTGGAATACCAGGACGCAAGTCCCGAAGCGCGGGCCGTCTACGACGACATCATGGCCACGCGCAAAACCGATTACGTCAATAATTTCTGGAAGGCGCTGGCGCACGATCCGGCGACGCTGCGCCGCACCTGGGAATCCATCAAGCAGATCATGGCGCCCGGTGCGCTCGATTCGCTCACCAAGGAAATGATTTATCTCGCAGTTTCGGCCAGCAATCAATGCCCGTATTGCATCGCCTCGCACACCGTGGCGGCGCGCAAGGCGGGAATGAGCGATGCGCAGTTCGCCGAGTTGATGGCCGTCGTCGGCATGGCCAACGAAACCAATCGCCTGGTCAGCGGCTACCAGGTGGAAATCGACGAACGCTTCCGTACCTAAAAGGACTAATTTCTCAAGATGCCCAAAGTGACGTATATCGCCTCCACCGGCGAGTCCACCACCATCGATGTGCCGGCCGGCTATTCGGTCATGGAAGGAGCGGTTCGCAACGGAATCGACGGCATCGTCGCGGAATGCGGCGGGGCCTGCATGTGCGCGACGTGTCATGTATACGTCGACGAAGCCTTTCTCGACCGTCTGCCGCCCATCGGCGAGGAGCAGGAGGAAATGCTCAACGCCACCGCTGCGGAACGCAAACCGAACAGCCGCCTCAGCTGCCAGATTCCTTCGGTTCCGGAGTTGGACGGGCTGATCGTGCGCATGCCGGACCGGCAGACGTAAGCTCTTCTTCGAGGCGGGAACGGAATGGCGTCAGGCGTAGTTATCGTCGGCGGCGGACAAGCGGGCGCGGAGGCGGCGTCGGCGCTGCGTGTACTCGGCTACGAAGCCCCCATTCTTTTGATCGGCGAGGAGCAAAGGGCGCCCTATCAGCGGCCGCCTTTGTCCAAGGAGTATCTGCTTGGGAAGCTTGAGGCCGCGCGGCTCCCCTTGCGCGCCGATTCGTACTACGACAAGCAGAAGATCGGGCTGCTGATGGGCCAGCGCGTCATCACCATCGATCCCCATATGAAGCGCCTGCGTCTCAAGTCCGGCGCGGTGATTCCGTACGACCATCTGATTCTTGCCGTGGGCGCGCGCAACCGCCCGCTGCCCGTGAAAGGATCCGAGCGCGCTCTTTACCTGCGCACGCTCCAGGATGCCGATACGATTCGCGAACGCCTGTCCGCTGCGCCTAGCGTGGCCGTGATCGGCGGCGGATTTATCGGCCTCGAAATCGCCGCCGCCGCGCGAATGCAGGGGAAGCAGGTGACCGTGGTCGAAGCCGGGCCACGCCTGATGGCCCGCGCGGTGCCTCCGCTTCTTTCGAATTTCTTTTTCGATGTGCATCGCGCGGAAGGCGTCGAAATCCTGCTTTCCGATGCGGTGGAAGAGATCGAATCCGGGACCATCCGCCTGCGCGATGGGAGCAAGCGGCCTGCGGATATGGTCCTCGCCGGGATCGGAGTGATTCCCAATACTGAGCTCGCCGAGGACGCAGGACTGGCGATTGCCAACGGAATTTCCGTGGATGAATTCCTGCGCACGTCCGATCCCGATATTTTCGCGATCGGAGATTGCGCGGAGTATCCGAGCGTTTTTTCGCGCGCGACCTCCGACGCGGGATCTTCCGCCCGCGAGCGCATCCGTCTCGAATCCGTGCAGAATGCGGTGGATCAGGCGAAATGCGTGGCACGTCAGATCGCCGGCGAGCGCACGCCCTATCGCGACGCGCCCTGGTTTTGGACGGATCAGTTCGCCATCCGTTTCCAGATGGCTGGACTCTCCACCGGCCATGATCACGCCGTGCTGCGCGGCGATTTCGAAAACCGCAAATTTTCGGCCTTCTATTTCAAACAGGGCCGCTTCCTGGCCGCGGATTCGGTGAACCGCTTCGGCGATCATATCGCGGTGCGGAAATTATTGGCGGCGGGATCTCCACTCACCCCGGAGCAGGCTGCCGATGAATCGTTCGACCTGAAACGCGCGGTGGACACAAGCGCGGCCGGCAAAACTTCAACCTAGAACTTTTGCGCCACGGGCTTGTGATCTTTTAAGCCGTGCACCGGGCGGGTGATTTCTCAGAGCCGCGCACCGCGTGCTTCGAGAAGTTCCACCATTTCCTGATGGCCGCGCGTGAGAGCCAGATCGAGCGGAGTCTGCTGGTTTTCGGCGCGCGCGTTGCTGTCGGCGCCCGCTTCGATCAAACCCCCCGCTAATTCCAGGTCGCCGTTTTGCGCGGCGGCATGCAAAGGCGTCCAACCGCCGTTCTGCCGGGCGTTGGCGCTCGCCCCGCGCTCGAGCAGGAGCTTCGCGACTTTCACGGCGCGTCCCGCCGCGGCGGCATGCAGCGGCGTGTTGGACATCGCGTTGGTGGATCGCGCCATGACGTCCGCGCCCTTGTTCACCAGCGCGCGCGCCGCGTCTTCCCGCCCAAAATGACACGCCAGATGGAGCGCGGTCCATCCGTCCGGACTGAAAGCCGACGCGAGCGACCGGTTCGCCGCAAGCAGCGCTTCGATGCGCGGGGCATCGCCCCGCATGGCGGCCGCGAAGATCGCGAGGCCGGGATCGGCGTCGATCACGGCCTGGACCTGAGCCGCATCGCCGGAGCGGACGGCGGTATAAAGCTCCTGCATCCTATTTGCGTTCACGTTCTTACGTTCACGTCAAGGTAATCCCGGCAACGCAGATCCGTTTCCCGGTGCGGCGATTTCGCGGCCATTGCGTCTTCGCGTCGCGCTTTTGTGCTGTTGCACTTCGCGCGGCGATTACCCCACGGGCGCGAATACTTCTTCGGACTTGGCCACTTCCCACGCCAGATGATTCACGTAAAAGAGCAAAGCGGGAGGAGGATAGCTCCCGCGGAATTTTTCCCACACGCGCTGCTGCCAGCCCTCGGTCAGATGCGCGCTGATGTCGGCGTCTTTTGCGAAAAAACCGTCTTCATGCGGGACGCCCAGGTCGTCGAGCACCGCCTTGATCATGTCCATGTGCGAAACCAGGATCGCCTGCGAGATCTCCGTCGCCAGGTCCGTCGAATCGGGCTCTCCGAGCCTGGTCCACACGCGCGGCGCCGCTTTCCGGAGCGTCTCCGAATTCAGCTTGTGCAGATGCAGCCGGGTCTTGAAGGGGTCGAAGAGTTGATAGGTGCGAAGCCTGCCGAGCGACACCGTGCGCAAAAGTTGCCCGAATGTGTCTTCACCCAGCCGGAGAAAAATATCGGAAAGCTGCATCAGGTTTATTGTAACGGAGACCAGCCGGAAAGGGCGTCCGCGCGAGGAAAGACGGCGCCGCGCTGGTACAATAAGTGTTTGCGCGTTCAGGACGGGTCCTCCGTCTGCGCGCGTCCAGATTGCATGCAAAATATTATCGTTCTCGGTGCCCAGTGGGGTGACGAAGGCAAGGGCAAAGTCGTGGACTTGCTTTCGGAGCACTTCGATGTCGTCGCGCGCTATCAGGGCGGCCATAATGCCGGCCACACGGTATTTATCGGAGAGAAAAAGTTCGTCTTAAAGCTGATTCCGAGCGGTATCCTGCGGCCCGGCGTGGAGGCTGTCATCGGCAACGGCGTGGTCGTCGATCTCGGGGCGCTGCTCGACGAGATGAGCATGCTCGAGGCCGCGGGCATCGACGTCCGCGGGCACTTGCATATCAGCAACCGCGCCCACGTGATTTTCCCCTTCCACCGGCTGGTGGAGAAAATGTCGGAGGCGCGGGAGAATCGCATCCCCATCGGCACCACGTCTCGAGGCATCGGACCGTGCTATGAGGATAAGACCGGACGGCGCGGCATCCGCGTCGCCGACCTTTTCGATCCGGAAAGTTTTCGCGCGCTCTACGACACGCTGGCCGAGGACAAGCAGATTCTGGCCGCAACGTTTAACATTCACGAGACGATCGATTACGCCCAGATTCGCAGCCAGTACGAAGACTACGCGGAACGCCTCCGTCCGCTGGTGTGCGACACGTCCGAATTGCTGGCCAAGGCGATGGCGCAAGGGAAGCGCGTGCTTTTCGAAGGCGCGCAGGGATCCATGCTGGACATCGATCATGGAACCTACCCTTTCGTAACCTCCTCGAGCGCCACGGCCGGCGGAGCTTGCACCGGCGCAGGCGTTCCCCCCACAAAAATCGACGGAGTCATCGGTGTTTCGAAAGCTTATATCACGCGTGTGGGCTCCGGACCGTTTCCGACCGAAAGTTTCGACGGCACGGGCGAACTTTTGCGGCGTGAGGGCAATGAATATGGCGCCGTGACCGGACGGCCCCGCCGCTGCGGATGGTTCGACGTGCCGCTGTTGCGCTACACCGCGATGATCAACGGTTTCGATTCGCTGTTGATCACCAAGCTCGATGTGCTGGACTCCCTGGAGGAGATTGGCGTATGCACGGGCTATAAGCTGAACGGCAAGACGGTCACGGAAATGCCCGCGACGTATCGCGCGCTTGAGGCGATTGAGCCGATTTATGAAACCCTACCCGGCTGGAAAACCTCGACCCGCGGCGTGACGTGCTTCGAAAAATTGCCGGCGCGCGCACAGACCTATTTGAAAAATCTGGAAGAGCGCACGGGCGTCGAGATCGGCGGCATTTCCACCGGTCCGGAACGCAATGAGACCATCATCCGGCCCGGGTCAAAGCTCGAAAAGCTCATCGGCTAAGAATCTGACGTGTCGCGCCCACCCGACAGGCGGCATGCGGGTCATCTCCTTTTTTTGAATGCGTCTTGAATGCGCTGAAATCAGCCGGACGCTGCAGGCTCGCTCCCATTGTTTGTGGCTGGCCTGAAAAAGGCGTCCCGAAGCCAGCCGCGAGCTCAGGGGAAAAACCCGATTGCCGTTTCGTGCGCCTCAGGAGGCGCTAGGAGCGATCGTCGGAGTTTTCGGCACCCGACCCCCTGGGAGGCTCCTTGCAATTCGTCCTAGACGCCCGTTTTTTGAGGTTGAAGCGCTAAGTTCTTGATGCCCGCAAACTTTTCCGCCGCGGTCCGGCGCCTTTGGCACAACGCGAATTTTCGTAGTTTTTTGGACCGGAATCGTCGTCCGCGCCGCAGCCGAAGTCCGGGAAATGGGCTAGAATTTCAAAAGACCAATCCATCATCATGTCGAAAACAGCATTTCTTTTCCCGGGCCAAGGCTCGCAGTTTGCCGGAATGGGAAAAACGCTCGCCGCAAATTATCCGGAGGCCGCGGCGGTTTTCGAGCAAGCCGACGACGCGCTCGGATTTCCGATTTCCCATTTGTGTTTCGAAGGTCCCGACGAAGAATTGCGGCTCACCGAGAACACCCAGCCCGCGATGGTCGCGGTTTCGGTCGCGGCTCTGGCGGTGCTGCGCGCCAAAGGCGTCGCCTGCGACTACGTCGCGGGACACAGTCTCGGCGAATACTCGGCTCTGGTCGCCGCCGGATCGCTCGATCTTGGGGACGCGCTGCGTCTGGTTCGTAAGCGCGGCCGCTACATGCAGGAAGCCGTGCCCGCCGGCGTAGGCGCGATGGCGGCTCTGCTGAAGCTTCCGGAGGGACGGCTCGAGGCGATCCTCACACAGGCCGCGCAGGGCCCTGATGGGACCATCGAAATCGTGAGCGCCGCGAACTTCAACTCTCCAGATCAGGTCGTGATCGCGGGGCACGCGGCGGCCGTCGGCCGCGCCGTCGAACTGGCCAAGGCTGCGGGTGCGAAACGCGCGGTGCTGTTGCCGGTGAGCGCTCCGTTCCATTGCGCGCTGATGAAGCCCGCGCAGGAGCGGCTGAAGGCCGCGCTCGATGCCACCTCATTCGGGGATCTGGCCGTGCCGCTCATCAACAACTGCCAGGCTCGTGAAGTGCGCAGCGGCGTGGAGGCGAGAGAAGGGCTTTATCAGCAGGTCCCGAATCCCGTGCTGTGGTCGCAGACGATCGGATCCATGGCGTCGGCCGGCGTGACGCGCTTTATCGAGGTGGGGGCAGGCGGCGTCCTCACGGGGTTGCTGCGCAACATCGATCCCGCGCTCGGCGGCTCGAAATTCGGGGAAGCCGAGGATTGGGAAAAGCTCGCGGGCTTGTACGTAACGGCGTAAGCCCCACGCAAAATAGGCCCACGTTAAAATAGACCCGCGTTAAAATAAAAGTTCGCTCATGATTCCCGCTGAATTTCGGATTGGCCCTTTGCGGATCTCGCCGGCGACGGTGCTCGCGCCCATGGCGGGCGTCACCGATACGGTGTTTCGCCGCCTGATTCGCGATCAGGGCGGGTGCGGACTGATCATGACGGAGTTCACCAGCTCGCACGGTGTGGTGGCGACGGCCAAATCCACGCTGCGCGGGGGCAAGCCGACGCGGGCCTTCCGCTACCTTTACTTCGAACCGGAGGAGCATCCCATCACCGCGCAATTGTTCGGCGCCGATCCGGCGGTGATGGCCGATGCCGCGCGCCACTGCCAGGATCAGGGCTTCGATGCGGTCGATATCAATTTCGGATGTCCGGTAAAAAAAGTGGTGACCTGCAACGGCGGGTCCGGGCTTCTGCGGGATCTCCCGCTGGTCGAACAGATTTTACGCAGCGTGCGCGCCGCGATCACCATTCCCCTCACCATGAAGTTCCGGGCCGGCTGGAACGACCGGGAACTGGTTGCCGTTCGCATGGCGCGGCTCGCCGAGGATTGCGGCCTGCAGGCAATTGCGCTCCATCCGCGCACGCGCGAACAAGGGTATAGCGGCCGCGCCGATTGGACTCGCATTGCGGAAGTAAAGGCGGCCGTCAAGATTCCGGTGATCGGCAACGGGGACATCGTTACGCCGGAGGACGCGGTTCAGGTCGTGCGCGAAACCTCCTGCGATGCGATCATGATCGGCCGCGCGGCCTCTTCGAATCCGTGGATTTTCCAGCAGATTCAGGATTACGCCGCCACCGGCCGCTATTCCACGCCGCCGGAATCCGCGCGCTACGAAATCATGCGGCGCTATTACACGATGCTCGACCAGCACAGGGCGTCCGATGCGGTCGGGAAAATGAAGCAGTTTGCTACTTATTTCACGCATGGCGTGCGCAACGGCGCGAAGCTCCGCGCCGAGATCTATCACGTCCACGATGCGGCTTCGATCCTGAACACGGTGGACGCGTTTTTCGAACGGGAACTCGCGGCGGAGCCGGCGCTCGCGGGTTAGGCGGCGTCCAGACTTACCATCCCTCGATTTTGCGGGCAGTGCGGATATCTTCCTGCGCGCCGTGGCTATCGCCGAGCGCGGCTCGCGATTGCGCCCGCGCGAAGTAGATGTGCGGTTCCGCCGGCCAGCCCTGGAGTGCCTGGTTGAAATCGTCCAGGGCGCGCTTATGATCGTTCAGTAACTGGTAGGTGGCAGCGCGCTGAAAATAGTTATCCAGATTCGGTTCGAGCTCCACCGCGCGGGATAAATCCCGGAGAGCCGCCTCCGGATCGCCCGCCGAGCGTTGTGCGATCGCCCGCAGATTGTAAGCCCGCGGCAGCGACCCATCCAGCGCCAGCGCACGCGAGGCGTCGGCGATCGCCAGGGTCCAATCTTTTTCGTCAAGATACGCAAAGCCGCGTTGCACGAGCACGGCCGCGTCAGGCTTCAGCGTCAAAACTTTGGTGAAATCCGGAATGCCGTGATCCGGTTCGCCGAGCGAGACGTACGCGCGGCCGCGCATGTTATAAGCGTCCGCAAAATTGGCTTTGAGATCGATGGCGCGATCGAAGTTCAGGATGGCCTGTTCGTAGCGAGTGTCGCGCATCAGGCGAACGCCGTCTGTGTAGGCCTGCCGCGCGCGCACCGGGTCGGCCATCCGCTGGTGGAAAAACCACGCGGCGATCGCCAGTGCGATCGCGGCCGCCGCAATCTTGGCTCTCCGCCTGCGCGCGTGCCGCACCACGTCCCCGGCTAAAACCGGGATCATGACGATGGACGTTTCGAGCTCCGGCGTCCCGCCCGGAGCGTCCGAATCCAACATCAACCTTATGATAGAAGAAATATGAAGCAAGTGAGGTTGATCACGGATGGGGCATGCCTGGGCAATCCGGGCCGCGGCGGATGGGCCTATATCCTCCGCTTCGGGGACCACAAACGGGAGATGTCCGGCTCGGAGCGCGAGACCACGAATAATCGTATGGAGCTCACCGCCGCGATGGAGGGACTGCGCGCGCTCAAGGAAGGCTGTGAGGTGGAGGTGGTGACCGACTCCGAGTATCTGAAGAACGGAATCACCACCTGGATCCACGGCTGGAAGCGCAACGGGTGGAAGACCGCGGCCAAAAAGCCGGTGCTGAACCAGGATTTGTGGATCGAGCTGGACGATCTGGTGCAGCATCACAAGGTCCGCTGGACCTGGACCAAGGGACACGCGAGTCACGACGACAACAACCGGTGCGATGAACTGGCGCAGCGCGCCGCGCGCGAGCAGACCTAGCGAGCTCTCTTCGCGGTTGGCTTGCTTTACCGCTTAGCTCCGCTTTACCGCTTAGCTCCGCTTTACCGCTGCCCGTGCATGAGTCGCCGGCGGTGACCCTGGCGAAGACGGCGACGCGTGGTTGCGTGGCGTCGAAAGCCAATCTGTCAGCAAGTGATCCAGCCAGAAGCGCTGCGGTCCGCGCGCGATAAATCCCAGGTGCCCGCCGTATTCGACCGCGAGCAAACGCACGCATGGATTCGCCTGCACAGCGGGGTGCTGATAACTCGCAAACGGGACCAGCGGGTCGTCTTTGGCCTGAACTAAGAGCGTGGGAATGCGGATATGCTCCAGGAACGGACGGGAGGATTGCGTCTCGTAGTAGCGGTCCGCAGTGCCGAACCCGAAAATCCGGGCGGTGTACTGATCGTCAAAATCGTAAATGCTCCTCACGCCGGCCAGCGGTTCCAGGGGATAGAGTTCCGGAGCGAGCGAATGACGAGTGCGCACGCGTTCCTTGAGCCGTTTCACGAAACGCCGCTGGTACAGGAAGTTTTTCGGCCGCCCGAGTGAGGCCACGCTTGCCGCGAGATCGATCGGCGCGGAGACCGCGCAGACGCCGGCAAAAACAGCGCTCCCGTCCTCGCCCAACTCGCCCGCTAATTTCAACACCATGTTCCCGCCAAGTGAATATCCGATCACGAAAAGCGGCAGACCCGAGGCGCGCTTGCGCTCGCGAGCCATCAGCAGCAGATCTCCGGTCTGTCCGGAATGATAATTCGCCTTGGCATGCCACGGCGAATCGCCGCAGCCGCGCATGTTCCAGCGATGGACGATAAATCCTTTTTCAAGCGCGGCGGACGCCATGCTCCGCATATATCCCGATTCGCTCGAACCCTCCAGGCCGTGGACCAGGATCACTTCGCCCAAGGCCTCGCGCTCCGCCGCCGCTGCCACCGGATGTTGCGTGCGAACCAGCACGCGAACGCCGGGTTCGGGCTCGATAAAAACGTCGGCCACGGGCCAGCGGCTCTCGAGTTCGGGACGCTTCCAGAAGTTGCCGGCAATGGTCGCGAGGTCGGCGTTACGGAAGAAGGGACGGAATTCGCGCATCCAATATTCAGTCTAACGGAGCCACATGAATGTGGCTTGTATTCAGTCTAAAGGAGCGATCTCAATGCGGCTTGCCGAGCGAGCACAAGGGGTCGCCGACGACGATGTTCTGCCAGCTGAGGCCGGGTATGGCGAGATAAAAACTCTGCGCCAGATTCGTCCCGCGATAATACGCCGGCAGCAAAATGTCGGGATGGGGCGTAAAGGGCAAGAAAGGCTCGTAGACGTGACCCGACGCGCCGGTTGCGCCTTCTTCGATAAAATCCGCTGTGAGCGACTGCGGGCTTCCGTCGAACCACAGCTCGGGTTGCTTCCATTTATTACTGGGAACCCAGTCCTGCGGAGGCCGGCGGAAGGTGCGGCCGTCGGTGGAAACATATTCGGTGGCAATGCCGCCGGGAAGCCATTTGAAACCCGGGAAACGGCGGTCATGATTTCCGTCATTCGAGCCCCAGCTCGCATAGGCGATCACATCGCTCTGATCGTAAAGAGGGTGAAAGGTTTCCTCCAGCACCACGCGGTCTTTCGGCAGACGCTCCGCGGCGGTCCGCAGCCATTTTTCCCCGGCCATGTCGTTGCCGCCCGACATGTCGATCACGAACTTGCCCTGATTGGACGCCTCCATCGCGCGGTCGATCATAGCTTTGACGCCTTCAAAATCGTAGGCCGCCAGGCGCGTGACCATGTACATCGGAAACTCGGGATGCGAGAATTCCGATCTGACCTTCCCGAAATAGGGATTCGGAATCAACCCGGTGAGCCGGTGCGGCGGGCCTCCGTGAAGCTCCGGGTAGAGAAGCGTGAGTTCGCTATCCACGGAAGCGGCGTCGCCGCTCAGTCCCGTGACGCCTGAGACTCCCAACGGGTCGCCGAGCGTGGTCACGATGTAATACACCGTTTCCACCAGCCTGCGTTTCCGCAGACAGATGCCGACGGCCAGGGCCAGACGATTGTACGCGGGCCGGTCAATCTCCTCGGTCACCGGCGCTTTTATGTGGCAGATGTTCTCGGTGGGAACGCTCCGCCGGCGCGCATAGTACTCGCCGATCGTCCTAGAAACAGGAGAGTTATCGTTTACCACGAGCAGGATTCGCTCGGCCGGGGAGGGATCGCCGGATGGTACCTGGGCGCTGCACACGAGGCCAACCAGAAAAAGCGCCAAACAGCCGCCACGACCGGCGACTGGCGCGCGTGGAATCGCGCCTGTTGCGCGTGTTACCATCTTCTAACATCCTACACCGGGGACGTTTCGATAGTGGCATACTTTGTAATAGGTATCTCTGTTCCCGTGGTCTTGCGGATGATCAAGCGGCGATGGATCTCGATCAACTTCATACATTTCTGGAGATCGTCCGGCTGAAGAGCTTTTCCAAAGCCGCGCAGGTGTGTTTTCGCACCCAGCCCGCCGTCAGTGCCCAGGTCCGGCAGCTCGAACAGGAAATGAATGCTACCCTGTTCGACCGTCTGGGAACGAAAATCGCCCTCACGCCAGCGGGCCAGATTTTCGCGGACTACGCGGAGCAGATCTTAGAGCTGAAGCGCCGCGCGCAGGATTCCATCCACGAGCTCGAGCGGGTGCCCCGCGGCGAACTGGTGATCGCGGCCAACGAGGCCACCTGCATTTACGTTCTCCCGCGGGTATTTTCCGAATTCAAAAAGCGTTTCCCGAACGTGCAAATGCTGGTCGACCGCTCCTTCGGCGCACGGGTGGTGGACGCGGTTGTCGATAATCAGGCCGATTTCGGGATCGTCCAGCTTCCGGTGACCGAAAAGCGGCTTCAGGTCGCCAAGATTCATACGGATGAAATCAAAGCGATTCTTCCCCCCACGCATCCTCTGGCTGCGAAGTCCGTCATTCTGCCGTCGGATCTGTCGGACGTGCCCTTGCTTGTTCCGAAGGCCGGCGTGACGCGCAGCCGTCTGAATTCGTGGCTCGAGCCGGTGGATGAAAACCTGAATATTTCGATGGAGCTCGACGCGACGGAAATGATCAAGCGTTTCGTGATGGCGGAGCTCGGCGTGGGGTTCGTCGCGGCGGCTCATTGCCAGGAGGAAGTGGACGCCGGCAAACTAGTGGCGCGCTCGCTGGGACCCGAACCCATGGATCGCCAGATGGGATTAATCTATAGGAAGGACAAGGCTCTCTCGAAGGCGGCGCTCGGGTTCATAGAAGTGACGTTAACCTACGCGGTCGCGGGAGTGGCCACGCCCAAGCGAGCGGGTCTGGAGCGCGCGGCGTCGCGTGTCGTTCCGATTGAAGGGTAGATTCGCGGCGGCGCAGGAAACGTCAAAGTCTGTTGCAGGGACTGTTTTGTGAAGTCAGAAGGTTGCTGGAAGAAGGTAGATCATGCAGCGCGTTACCGTTAAGACCTCGACGATCTTTATTGCGAAGGGCGGACGCACCCGCGTGTACCGCTCCGTGGCGGAGGTTCCCGCGGCGCTGCGCAAGGAACTCGAAGTATCCACGAACAGTTTCAACTCCGCGACGATCCTGATTGCGGACCGCCGCGGTCGCGAAGAAATCATCCGCGCACTGAACGGGCTTCCTTCTACCTTGCGCAGCCGTCTGGCGTCTTCCCTTACGCCCAAGAATGCAGCGGCGGCGCAAACGGCCAAGCCGGGCGATGCTCCCTTGCACCACGCTCGCGTGATGCCCTTTCTGCAACGCAACTGGTTGGAGATCAGCTTGCCCATCGCGGTCGGCTTGATCGTGTGGGCGGCGTTCAATTATCGCTAGGGAAGCAGCCTGCCAGGCGCTCAGCCCACGCGCCCGATGAACGCTTCAAGCGCGCCGGGACTGGTTTTGTTTAACCATTCGATATTCAACGCGCCGGTTTTTTCCATGTGCTCGAAGTAATGGGCATCCGCATACCTCTCGCGCAATTCCGAAAGATACGGCCGCACGCGCAGCCACACCAGCAGAAATTCCCGGTTATTGACGAAGAACAGATCAGGATTCAGCACGCCTGAGGCGACGAAGGACGCGGCCATGTCCCAATACGTGATGACTTGGCGCATCTTTGCGTTCTCCGGGGAGCCGGGAGGGCACAGCTTGAGCATCTCGTCCACCGACTTGGGCTTAAAGTTCGTCACAAACCAGGCGCGGGCTTCGCGCATTTTCTCTTCGCGGCGGAGCTCGTATAGTTTCAGAATCAGGTTCGCGTCATCATACGTCGCTTGGGTCATTCGTTTCAGGGTAACGCAGGCCGCGATAGAGAATCACTGGACAGAGAGTCATGGGATCGTTGCTGCTGGCGGCGGCTCGCCAGGCTCGCGCGCAACTTTTCGGATAAACGCGAAAGTTCGTCGGCGGCCTGCACCAGCTGCGCCGCGCATTCGCTGGTCTGCTGGGCAACCTGGTTGACGGCCTGGATGCTGTGCGTGATTTCATGCGTGCCTTCGGCCACGCGCGCGGTGCTCGAGCGAATCTCTTCGGCCGCGCTGCGCTGCTGCTGCACCGAGTCCGCGATGGCTCTCGAAATCTCGTTGATGTGATCCACCTCGCCGGTGATCCCGGTCAGCGCGCCGGAGACCTGCTCCGTCGCGCTCTGGGTTCGCTCGATCTGGCCCGTAATCTCCGCCGTAGCCGAGGCGGTTTGGCGCGCCAGTTCCTTCACCTCCGACGCCACCACGCCGAAGCCCCGCCCGGCTTCCCCGGATCGCGCCGCCTCGATCGAGGCATTCAAGGCCAGCAGATTGGTTTGGCCCGCAATGCGCGAGATCAGGGTGACCACGCCGCCCACCTTCTCCGACGCGTCCGAGAGGTTCCGCATGACCGGCGCGGCCTCGCGCGCCTGACGCGCCGCGCCCAGGGCCAGGCCCGCGCATTCTCCGGTCTGTTTGTCGACGCGCGCGAAGGTCGCGGACATGCGCTCGCTGGTATGCGCTACCAGATCCAGGTTCCCCGAGGTTTTCTCCGCCGCGGCCTGCGCAACGGCGGCTTCGCTGGTGGTTTGCGCCGCCATCGAAGCCAGGTTTTCCGCGGTGGCCCGAACCTGGGTGGCGGCCGAGGCGAGCGTTTCGGTGACGTCCGCCATCTCTGCGGCCTGGCGCGCCATCGCCCCGGTGGCGGTGTTGCTGAACTCTGCGGCCCGCTGAAAACATCCGAGCATCCCGCGCGCTACGACCCGCCGGAAAAACTTCCCCTGCGCCGCGTGTTGCATGGAGGCCTGCGACTCGCGGACAAAAGCGTCGGTCATATCGAGCAGGTGATTGATCCCCAGGAGCATGCGCCCCAAATCCCCGTTCCTCGGGACACGGAGAAGACGCGCTTCAAGATCTCCCCGCGCCGCGCGTTCACACACTTCGGCCGCTTGTGCGATCCACTGACGATCGGAATGCAGTCGAGGGAGCTTCAAGATGGATTTAATGAATCGCGAAGGCGAACTCTTCATAGGACATTTTGGCTTCCTGCAGGGTAGTCTCGATCATTCTCGCGGCGGCCTCCATCCCCGCGCGCCAGTCGCTATGGCGGTGCTCCTCGGCGAGCAACTTCCGATAGAGCGCGTCCGCGGTGGCGACCGCGCCGCGGTCCGGAACTCGCCGGTTGGAGTGGTAGCCGGTAATTTGTCCGGCCGCACCGAAGGTGGGCGTTACGTGCGCGAAGACCCAGTAGTGATCGCCGTTTTTGGCCATGTTCTTGACATACGCGAAGATCTCCTCTCCGGACGCGATGGTCTTCCACAACAGGTCGAAGATGCATCGGGGCATGTCCGGATGGCGAATGATATTGTGCGCCTGGCCGAGCGCTTCCTCCTCCCGGTAATGCGCGATATCGAGGAAGACCGGGTTGGCGTAGGTGATGATCCCCTTCAGGTCGGTCTTCGAAACAATGATTTCATCTTCGGCGAAGAAGGTTTCTCTGCCGGTCGGCTGAACGTCGGGCCGCATGATCGCGAGTCTCCTTGTACTTGTTGTTCGGTCCCGTAAGAGCTCGTCAACAGTTCGGAAAGTTCCTGGTCAGCTTCCCCATGGGTCGCTCCGCAATCCGCGGTTCGAGCACGGTCCGAGCACGGCCAAGGAAGCGGCCGGCCGGTTCGCGAGGGGGATAACGGGGTGACCCCATTACGGAGCGAGCTTCTCTTAAAACTCGTGCATCTTGAGAATTGATGCTCCTTTGAGAATTCGTGAGCCGCCGACGCACAGAATACTCATGCAACCCGCCGCATCTCCGGATTATCCTTTGGACCACGCCATGGAGGGGGACCGCGCCACGCCGGAAAGCAGCCCGCCTCCCGCTCCGCTTCTATCCCCCGCTCCGCTTCTATCCGAGGACGAGATCATCCATTGGCTCGCGCTCCGCATGACGCCTGGCCTTGGGACCCGTAAAGCCGGGCAGCTCCTCGAGATTTTCCGGACTCCGCAGGCTATCTTTCGGGCGAGCCGTTCGGAACTGCGGGCGGCAGGCCTCGCGGCGGCGGTCGCGCAGAGTGTCGCGAGCGGATGCGGCTTCGAAGACGCGGCGGATCAACGGGAAAAGATGGTCAAGGTGGGCGCTACTTTGATCCCGCTCCGGACGCCTCTTTATCCGGCCATGCTGCGGGAGATTTTCGACCCTCCCCCGGTCCTGTTTGCCCGCGGGCGCCTGGAGCTATTACATTCTCCGATGCTTGCCATCGTAGGAACCAGGCGCCCCACGCCGTATGGAGGGGCCGCCGCGACCCGTCTCGCGCGCGACCTGGCGAATGCGGGACTTACCGTAACGAGCGGGATGGCGCGAGGGATCGACACAGCCGCTCACCGGGCCGTGCTCGATGCCGAGGGTCTCACGGTTGCCGTTTTCGGTTGCGGCGTTGATGAGGTTTACCCGGCGGAGAACCGGAACCTGGCCGTAGAGATCGCGAAACAAGGATTGATCCTATCCGAGTTTCCGATGGGGGCACCGCCATACCCCCAGAATTTTCCGATACGCAACCGCATCATTAGCGGGATGAGCTTAGGAGTACTCGTGGTGGAGGGAGGGGAATATTCGGGTTCGGCAATCACCGCGAAGCTCGCGGCGGAGCAGGGAAGGGAAGTTTTCGCGGTGCCGGGAAACATCACTTCGAAGATGAGCTGGGGCCCGAATCTGCTGATCAAGCAGGGCGCGAAACTGGTCCAGGAATGGAACGACGTGGTGGTCGAGCTGAAACCGGAGGTGCGGCGCGAACTGGCCAACGCGGAACGCAAGCGATTGAATATAAAAGATATAATGGATTATGAAACCAACGCCGGGGGCCCGGCATCGAAACAAAGCAGCTTAACCCGGTCGATTCTGGGGCTCCTGGAGCACGATTCGGCGAAGGGTTTGGATCTGTTGATCGAGCAGGTCGAATCGGCCTCCCCCAGCGAAATTATTGCGGCTCTTTTTGAGCTTGAACTTGGCGGGCTGGTTCGCCAGTTACCGGGAAAGAGCTATATCCGGGTGTGGGCGGAGTAACGACGCGTTTCTGTTCTCCGTGGTAAGATTTCGATTGTTTACGGTAGCGAGTTCGCAGCGAGCGGTGTCTGCGGACGAGGCGGCTGGCCGCTGTTCACGGTCCGGCATCCGACCCACGGAAGTAATCCCCGTTATATAATCAGCGGGCTGTATATAAGGAAGGTTGTTGCGCACTACTATGGCTAAGAATCTCGTCATCGTCGAATCTCCGGCGAAGGCGAAAACCATCGGGAAGTATCTGGGGAAGCAGTTCGTCGTGAAAGCGTCGCTGGGGCACGTGAAGGATCTGCCCAAGAAAGACCTGGCGGTGGATGTCGACAACGACTTCAAACCGGTCTACGAGGTGATCGAAGGGAAACGGAAGCTTATCCAGGAGCTCAAGACGGCGGCCAAGGGCTCGGACGCCGTATATCTGGCGGCCGATCCGGATCGCGAAGGCGAAGCCATTTGTTTCCATCTGCAGGAGGAGCTGAAGGAAAAAAAGAACGGCCCGAAGTTTTTCCGGGTGATGTTCAACGAAATCACCAAGAAGGCCGTCGAAAAGGCCTTCGAGAAACCCTCAAGCGTGAATCTGCACCTGGTGGACGCACAACAGGCGCGCCGGATTCTGGACCGTCTGGTGGGCTACAAGATTTCCCCGTTGCTGTGGGATAAAGTCCGGCGCGGATTATCGGCGGGACGCGTGCAGACCGTGGCTCTGCGGCTGATCGTGGACCGCGAGAAAGAAATCCTGGCCTTCCAGAAGCAGGAATACTGGACGATTGACGTTAGCCTGGGCGCGAAAAAGCCGCCGCCACTCGGGGCGCGGCTGCTCAAAAAGAACGACGACAATCTCACGATCGGCGATCAAGCAGCCGCCGACGGAATCGTTACTGCGCTCGAAGGCGTCGATTATGTGGTCCGTTCGGTCACCACGCGGGAGAAGCGGCGCAACCCGGTGCCTCCGTTCATCACCTCCACCATTCAGCAGGAAGCGTCGCGCAAGCTGCGTTTCAGCGTGAAGCGGACAATGATGCTGGCGCAAAAGCTGTATGAAGGCGTGGAGCTGGGTGAGGAAGGCGCGGTTGGTCTGATCACCTATATGCGTACCGATTCGACGCGCATTTCGAACGACGCGCTCGACGAGGTCCGCGGGATGATCGAGGAACGCTACGGCGTGGATTACCGGCCCGCGACGCCGAACATTTACAAGAGCAAGAAGGACGCGCAGGACGCGCACGAAGCCATCCGGCCGACCTCGGCCTTGCGCACGCCGGAGAGCCTTGCGGCGCATCTCGCCGAAGACGAGTTGAAACTTTATCGTCTGATCTGGATGCGTTTCGTGGCCTCCCAGATGACGCCCGCGGTGTTCGACCAGACTTCCATCGATATCGCCGCCAAAGGCAAGGACGGAGCTGCGTATCTTTTCCGAGCGACCGGCAGTGTGCCGAAGTTCGACGGATTCCTGAAGGTCTACGAAGAGGGCAAGGATCAGAAGGATGAAGACGACGAGGAGTTGAAGCATCGGCTTCCGGCCGTCTCCGAAGGCGAGACGCTGAAGTTCCGGTCCATTTTGCCGGAACAGCATTTCACCGAGCCGCCGCCGCGCTTCAACGAAGCGACGCTGGTTAAGGAGCTGGAAGCCGACGGCGTGGGCCGTCCTTCCACTTACGCGTCGATTCTCTCGACGATTCAAGAACGCGAGTACGTTCGCAAAGACGGGGGCAAATTCGCGCCCACCGAGCTCGGCATGGTGGTGACGGACCTACTGCTCGAAAGCTTCAACGATCTGTTCGACGTCACCTACACCGCGCGCATGGAAGCGGAACTGGACGATATCGAAGAGGGCAAGACCGACTGGCGTCTGTCCATGAGCGATTTTTACGAGAAGTTCCAGAAGGATCTGGATCACGCCTCGCTCCACATGACCGACATCAAGCGGATGGAGGAGCCCACCGACCTCATCTGCGATAAGTGCGAAAAGCCCATGGTGATCAAGTGGGGCCGCCACGGCAAGTTTATCGCCTGCACCGGTTATCCCGAATGCACCAACACGCGGGAACTGGCCCCCGAGGGCGCGACCGAGCAGGACGAGACAACGTATTGCGACAACTGCGGGCGGCCGATGGTCCTGAAGAAAGGCCGCTTCGGGCAGTTTCTCGCCTGCTCCGGTTATCCCGACTGCAAGACCACCAAGCAGCTCGGGGAGGCGCAAAAGCCCAAGGATGTTCCGCTCGAGGAAGATTGCCCGCAATGCGGCGGGAAACTGGTGAAAAAGTTCGGGCGCTTTGGCGAGTTTGTGGCCTGCGGAAATTATCCGAAGTGCAAATTCGTGAAGCAGAAGACGGTGGGCGTGAAATGCCCGAACTGCAACGAGGGTGAAGTGGTGGAGCGGCGCTCCAAGCGCGGCAAGACGTTCTTCGGCTGCAGCCGCTATCCGGACTGCGATTTCGTGGCGTGGGGCAAGCCGATTCCCGAAAAGTGTCCGGAGTGCGGATCGAGCTACATGATCGAGAAATTCCTGAAGGCCGGGCCGATGGCGCAATGCCCCAACGCCGAGTGCAAGTTCAAAAAACCGCTGGAGCCGGCGCCGGCTGAGGCCGTGGTTTAATGGCGGCGAAGCAGCGCGCTGTTCCGAAGGCTCCCGAGTCCAGCGCGGTGGACTCGGGCACTCCGGATTACGGTCTGGATGCGCCGCAGACTGTCAAAAACATGTACGGCCGGGCGGCCTGGACGTTCGCGTTCGGCTTCGCCCTCTGGTTCATGAATCGGGAACAGTATCCCAGGCCGGCGGCTTCGCTGCTTCTCGCGCTCTCGCTGATCGCCGCCGCTTTTGCGTGGGCCGGATATTTCATGACGTGGTCCAGCCGCACGGGCAAACTGAGATTGCGCGACACGCTCGTGGGCATGCTGGCGCTGAACGGCGATGAAAAAGTTCTCGACGCAGGCTGCGGGCTTGGTCTGATGAGCGTCGGCATTGCGAAACGGCTGAAGACGGGCCGCGTTATCGGAATCGACGTGTGGGACCCGCGCGCCCTTTCGGGGAACTCCGCGGATGCCGCGCGATCCAATGCGCGCAAGGAAGGCGTCGCCGACCGCATTCGCTTCGAAGAAGCCGATGTGCGCAAAATGGGTTACCCGGCGGAGAACTTCGACGTGGTATTTTCCGGCGGCGCGCTTCATTTTTTCGACGATGAGCCGGATCGCGACCAGGCGGTGCGCGAGCTTCTGCGGGTGACCAAGCCGGGCGGACGCCTGATGATCGCCGACACAAAGTATACGGGCCGGTACGCGGATATTCTGCGTCAATCGGGAGCGGGCGAAGTGTGGGTGAAATCCGTCGGGTTTCTGTGGTGCCTTCCGGTGAAGAGCGTAGCCGCGCGCAAGTGACAGCGTAAGCTGTCACTTTGGCGAAACTCGGCGTACGACGCCGCGGGATCATCAAGCCTAGAATCAAGAAGTACGAATGCTCGCGCCTTCCGCGCCGGCGATTCCGCGATGGAAGTTTCACCCGACATTTCGGAAGCAATCGGAAACCAAGCCGTGGGATTCCGTCTGAACGCTCGCTTGCGATTTTTCCTGCTCGCGCTCGCGGCCGCCATCTTGTTCCTGGGCGCGATTCGCCTGGGGGATCTCGCCGGATATGATGACGCGCTGTATTCGCTAGAAGCGAAGGGAATTGTTCACGATGGTGAATGGCTCACGCCCAAACGGGCGGGTGGGCCCGCGCTTGAGCATCCGCCCCTGTTCGTGTGGACGGAAGCCGTCTTTCTGAAGGCTCTCGGCGTGTCGGACCCGGTCGCAAAGCTCCCAAGCGCTCTCTGCGCGATCGGGACCATTCTGCTGTGCTACCTGCTCGCACGCAGACTTTTAAACGATACGCTGGCCGCGTCTGTGGCGATGTTCGTGATGCTGGCCACGCCCTATTTCATCAAATATGCGGGCCGCGCGATGACGGACGTCCCGGCCACCTTTTTGTTTGCGTGCGCGATCTACGCATGGTCGCGCGGCGATCGTGAGCAGGGAGGGTACTGGTTTCTTGTCGCGGGCGGATTCACGGCCATGGCGCTGACCGTCCGCGGATTGATCGGATTTGGGCTTCCGGTGATCTTCGCCGTCGATGTGATCGCGGGGCGCGGCGAACGCTTTGATAGACGCTTTGATAAACACTTTGAAAAACGACAGGCGCGCTGGTTTGTGCCGGCCCTGGCGATTGCGATTCTGCCGGTGACGCTCTGGTACGGGTATCAGTTCTTTCGTTTTCGGGGCGGCTTCGTGGATGCCAACGGGGGATGGCTGAGCAGGGAAGTGTTCGGATCGCTAAATCCGCCCTGGCGCCGGTACACGGGCATCCCGGAGTACGCGTGGATGCTTCTCAAATCCTATTGGCCGTGGCTTCCCGCAACCGTCGCGGGGATGGTCCTGATTTATCGCGAGCGCCGAAGGCCGCTGTTCGTACTGCTCGGTTGGGCGACGGTTGTATTTCTGTTATGCGCGGCCGCGCGGAGCCGGGTACTGCGCTATATGTTGCCGGCGTATCCGGCGTTTGCCATTCTTGCGGCCATCGGCCTGATGCGCTGGATTCCGCGCCGCGTCGTCGATCGTGCCATGAATTGGATTCCACCCTGTGCGGTCGCGGCGTCGGTGGCAATCGTCCTCCTGTGGCCGCCCGGGTGGCATGCGACGGAGATTCGCGGGATTGCGGAGGCGCACGACCGGGTTCTGGCGCCCGGGGAGCGGGTCGGATTTTACGATAAAGGCGATCCGCGCTACGACGAAACCAATCAGTTGGAATGGTATGGAAATCAAACTCCCGTCGATCTCACCCCGAGCACGTTCGAGGAGGCTCTCCGAACCGGCTCGCTCGGTGTTTTCGTGGTCGATAGAACGACCTATCGGCAGCGTATTGAGCAACTTCCGCATACTGTGCTCGCCGGAAGCGGCAATCTGGTCAGCGTCCGCTTGAAGTCCCCGCCGGTACGATAGCTGCGCCAAACCCGGCAGTTATTTTAAACTGTCATTACAATCGCATGTCTAGGCGAATTCGAGCCTTGGGGGTATTCCTGTGCCTGGCCGGGATGGGTCGCGGTCAACAACGTGCGGAGGCGGCGATCATCGGCCCCTCGTCGGCTCCCCTCTTTAACATTCACTGGAATCTTACGTCCAATTACGTGCAGTACGACGCGAAGCTCAAGAACGGAAAAGTTGATCCGAAAGAGCCCGTGACGGCGTACTGGATCATGAAGCAAACCGACGGGCATCGCGAGGCGCTGACGATGATCGAACGCATAAAAGGCTACGGGTTCAGCATTCGCCCCGGCAGCGCTCCCGATACGTTCGATATGGTCGTGGTCTCGGTGAAAAAGAAGACGCTGCACATCACGCCGACCGGAGACGGGTTCCCAAATCTTTTCGACGTAACGCTGAGCATCGGGAACTGCGAGTCCGCGCGATTGACCGACGCCCGGGTTCAGGCTCACTGGTGGCACCTGTTCCCGGTGGGCGAATTCGTCGATCTTACGGGCACGGACACGAAGACAGGCGCCGAATGCCACGAACGCGTCATGCACGAGTAGCGTCGGTAGAGCTGGACAACGCCCTCTCCTAGACACACCTTTCCATTACACCCGCTTCAGACGCGGTGGAGGTTTCATCGTTCGAATTCCCGGCTAAGATGGTGGCAAGCGCGCGGAGGGCGCTCCCGTGAAACCGATTGTAAAACGAATGCGGCCGGCGCTCGCGCTGGGCCTGCTGGCTTTGGCCGAGCTCGGCGGGCAGTCCATCAACTACAACGCCTCGAAGTCAAATACGGGAAATATCATGTCGATTGACGGGACGCCGCGGACGCTGCACCGGTATTCGGCGAGCGGGGTTTTGATGGGCACGATCGCCTCTGTTCCGAACGCGCTCGTTGCCACGAAAGTTCTGGGAAACTACATCGTGAGCACGGGTACGACGGTGGTCCAGGTGACGCCCGCTGGAACGGTCACGCAAATCGCGACCGCACCGGGCCAAAGCGGAATCAGCTCGCAGTGGGTTACGATCGCGGCCGACGCGCTGGGGAACGTGATCCTCGGCGACGATCAGTTTCACGCCGTGTGGCTGCTCAATCCGGTGACGGGCGTGGCGACGAAAGTGGCGAACTATCCGATCGTCTCCACGAGCGAGTCGGAATTTGTCGCGGTTGCCGTCGATGGATCGGGAAACTATCTCGTCCTCGAAGATAACGGCGGGAGCGTTCATCTTTATTCCATTACGCCCGGCGGAAGCGTGACTACGGTGACGCTTACCGGCGTGCCCGCGTCCAATGCCGGGAGCTCGCTGGTGCATTTTAACGGCGGCTACGCATTCGCGTCCCGCACCGACAATGCGATCTACACGCTGACGCTCACGACGCCGCTCACGATCACATCTCCGTCGGCTGCCATCGCGGAACTGGTGGGGAGCGTCGCGCCGTCGGGGTTTCTCGAAAACTTGAGCGTCAATCCCGATACGGGCGATATTTATGTCGCCACCACGGCTGGCGTGATCGAGGACATCGCCGTCAAATCCAACGGCAACGGCGTCTGCGCGCCGAATTGCGCGATCACCACGATCGCGAATGCTCCCGGCATCCGCGACGTCATCACCGAAACGTGGGCCGATCTGCCGCACCTGGCGGCGGGCGATATCTGGACGACGGGATTTTACGTGATCAACACGGGCGCGTATCCGGCGAGCTACGCGGTGAATTTTTACGACAACTTCGGCAATCCCGTTACCCTGCCCATTGCCGGTGGGAACGCTTCCGCGCTCCGGGGCGAGCTTCCCGCCAACGGCATGACGTACGTGGAGGCGTCCAATCCGCAACTCGCGCTGATTGAAGGAACGGGCCTGATCAGCGCGGATCCGACCATCACCGTACAGGCTCTGTTCCGCGATTCCACCAATGGGACATTCTATGAAGCGAGCGTTCCTTCGAGCTCGGGTGGAATGGGGTTTTCCATGCCGTTCGATTTCACGACGTTCGCCGCCACCGGCGCGCAACTTTATACGGGATTAGCGATTGGGAATCTGGATCCTGTGAATGCCGCCGCCGTGACGTGCGTCGCGACCAATCAGGCGGGGACCGTGATTCCGAACGCGGTGATCATTCCCGCGATTTCTCCGCTGGGACATTTTGCGGGCTTCACGTTCCCCGCGCTGTACGGGCTCAGCGGGACATTGAACTGCTCGTCAACGACGCGCATTGCCGCGATCGGGGTGCGATCGCTGGGATCAACGTTTTCGACGCTGCCGGTGTTGTATTAGAGGACAGAGGCCAGGGGACAGAGGTCAGGTTCGGGCCCCGTGATATGGTGAAGCCACGAAGGATGGGTTGTTCTTCGCCAGGCGACGAAAATCGGCAGAAGAGCTTCGGCTGGCAGGTCTGGTTGGGTCGACAAGAGAGCAGCAGTACGAAGTGCAAACAGAGCCCCGCGATCGAGATAGCGCTCAACCAGGAGAATCGGGTGATGCCCCTAATGATCTCCATACGGGAATAGCGTACCGCGTCCCAGCAGCCAATCCGGATCGAATCTACGCTTGACGTTCTTCATCGCCTCAATCTGATCCGCGGGGTACTGGATTTCGAGCAAGTGCGTTTTGCGTTTTCCTAAGCCATGCTCCGCACCTACCGTTCCTCCGAGCGAAACGGCCACGCGCGCGAGCTCCGTCATGATCTCTTTGCCTCGGTCATGTTCTGCCTGCGATTCGGGAAACGCGTTCACGTGGACGTGCGCATCGCCGATGTGGCCGTAAATGACGTACTTTCCAGGTATCTCACGGTCGAGCGTCGCGCGATACGCCGCCATCATCTCGCGATTCTTATCGAGCGGCACGGCATAATCGGTGCCGATTTTCGTATAGCCTGTGCGGCGGATGCGCGCGTTTACTTTTTCGGCGAGGCCGTGGCGGAATACCCGAAAACGCTCGCGATCGGCGGCCGACATGGCAAACCAGGAATCCGATTCGAGAGCCCCCGAGAGATCGAGGTCGGCGTCGCCCTCAATCTCGATCATGAGCGCGGCCTTGTGCGGAACGTCCATCATCCTAAGCGACGCCTCATCGATGTACTCGATCATATTGAGGCCGGGCGTCGGGCGCCATAAATCGACGGCGTCGAGGGCGGCCGCTTCCGAGGAGAAAAACACGACGCCGCCCAGGCGGTCGCCAGGCGCGGGAAGCAACGTGAGCTCGGCCCCGGTGACCAGCGCGAGCGTGCCTTCGCTGCCGATGATCAGGTCGAGCAGATCCATCCCGGGCTGCAGAGGATAACCGGCGGAAAGTTTGGTGGTGTGCGGAAGTGAAATCGCGGGAACATCGAAATCGACTTTTTCGCCACGATGAATGGTTCGGATGCTGCCATCGATGAACGCCGCGGTAATCGAGCGTACGTGACGGCGCGTGGCCCCATAGCGGAAACTGCGCGAGCCGCTGGCGTTGGCGGCGATGTTCCCGCCGATCGAAGAAGTGTTCTCGGTGGGATCGGGGGCGTAGAACTGGCCTGAGTTCGCGGCCGCCGACTGCACCTCGCGCAGGAGAACGCCGGGACCGACCGCCGCGAATCCTTTAGAGACCTCGAGCTTTCGCAGGCGCGAGAGAGAAATCTCCCAGCCGCCCTGCGGCGCCGCGCCGCCGGCCAATCCCGTGAGCGCGCCGGCGGCTGTGACTGGAATTTCCCGCGCGGAAGCCTCGCGCAAGAGGCCGGCCACTTCCTGTTCGGTCTCGGGTGAAAACAACTGATCGGCGTGGCCGGGATATCCGGAGGCGTCGGTTACGTCCACTTGATTGGTCCTCAGTTCGAATGCTGGAAAAATGGGGACGAGCGGTTCTTTTCGGGTCGCGCGGCACGCGCTATGCAAACATGCCGCTCCCGAAAAAGGTCGCCGTTTCCTTCGATGGTACGATTTCCCCTCGCTACAATTCCAGGATAACCGGGAGAATCAGCGGCCGCCGGGAGGTCTGTTTGCTGATGTACCGCTTTAGATCCGCGCGGATTTTCTCCTGCATCACGCCCCAATCGCCGCGCTCCTCGGCTGTGGAGTTTTCGAGAGTTTTCACCACGATCTGGCGCGCGTCCTGTAGAACCTCGGAGCTTTCTTCCATGGACATGAAGCCGCGGCTGACGATTTCGGGAAGTCCCTCGGCCTTGCCGGTGTTCTTATTGATGGCGATGATGGGCAGAACGAACCCGTCCTCGGACAGATGACGACGGTCGCGAATCACCAGGTCTTCGACGACTTCATCGAGCGAACCGGAATCGATGCACACCCGGCCCACGGTGACTCGTTCGCCCCGGTGCGCGCCTTCACTGTCGATGATCAACGTCTCGCCGCTCTCGAGCACAAACGACTCTTTGAGCCCCACGTGGCTCAAATGCTGCGCGAGCTTCGCATGACGCGCGAGCTGCCGGTATTCGCCATGAACGGGCACGAAATATTTCGGCCGCACCAGATTCAGGACCAGGCGCAATTCTTCCGCGCTGCCGTGACCCGAGACGTGGATGGGAGGATTCATGGAGCCGTACACGACGTCCGCGCCGCGCTTGGAAACGTGATTAATCATCCGGTAAATAGCCTTCTCATTTCCCGGAATAATGCGGGAGCTCAAGGCCACCGTGTCGCCGGGCTCGAGGCTCAGCGATTTGTGATTGTCGACGGCCACGCGCGAGAGCGCCGACATCGGCTCGCCCTGCGTCCCGGAGACGACCGCAACAAGCTTGCTGGGCGCGGTCTGCATGATATCCTGCGGCCGCAGAAGAATGCCGTTCGGGATTCTTAAAAATCCCAAGTCATGCGCGATCTCGGTTGTGTTATTCATGCTGCGGCCGAGGAACGCGACCTTGCGCCCGTATTCTTTGGCCAGATCGAGAATCTGCTGGAGCCTGGGAATCGACGAGCTGAAACAGGAAATCACCAGGCGCCGCGGCGACCGCACGAACAGATCCTCCAGGCGCGGAGCGACGGCGCGCTCGCTTTCGGTGTAGCCCGGGCGATCCACGTTGGTGGAATCCGACATCAGCAGAAGGACTCCGCGTTTGCCGTAGTCGGCGAGCGTGTGCAGGTCGAACAGATTGTTGTCGATGGGAGTGGGGTCGACCTTGTAATCGCCCGTGTGGATGATGACGCCGAGGGGCGTGGTGATGGCCAGCGCGACGCAACTCACGATGGAATGGGTCACGTTGATGAACTCAATGGCGAACGGCCCGAGCGTGAGCTTTTCGCCGGGCTTCACCGGCTGCAAATCGGCCTCCTCCAGCAGACCGTGTTCTTCCAAGCGCCGCTCCACAAGAGCGAGCGTGAAGGCGGTGCCATAGACGGGCACCTGGAGGGTGGCGAGCAGGAAGGGAACGCCGCCGATGTGATCTTCATGGCCGTGGGTGAGCACCAGGCCGCGTACATGCTTGGCGTGCTGCTCCAGATACGTGAAATCCGGAGTCACGATATCGACGCCTAAGAGCTCCGCGTCAGGGAACATCATCCCCGCGTCGACGACGAGAATATCCTCGCCGTAGCGAATCGCCATGCAATTCATCCCGAACTCGCCGAGGCCGCCCAGCGGGATAATCTGGAGTTTTTTTTCTGACATGCGTGAATCTTGAGGGTAGCAGGAAAAGAGGAGGAACAACCCCGTGCGACGTCGCAAATCCCGAGCTTCCCTGAGCTTTGCCGCGAGGTCGCACGCAATACCCGGCGCGGTTCCCCCGTTTCGCGTGCTCGCGGGAATTCCTGGAGAACGTTGGTGTATGCTTGCGAAATAGAGGAGCTTCCCTATGAAAAAAACCATCCTTTTCTGTTCGCTCGCCGCCGTAGCGGGCTATTGGGCCGGCCGCGCCAACACCGCTTCCGCGTCGACGAATAATGTCTACGAATTCCGCCGCTACACGGCCGAACCCGGCAAGCTCGGGGAACTGCAGGCGCGCTTCCGCGATCACACCGACGCGATTTTCAAGAAGCACAACATGAAGAGCGTGGGATATTTTGCTCCGAGCGACGACCCATTCTCGAAGAACACGCTGCTTTATATCCTGGAATTCCCGAGCCGCGAAGCCGCCAAGAAATCGTGGGATGAATTCCGCGCAGATCCCGAATGGCAGAAAGTACAAAAAGAAACCGAGGCCAACGGAAAGCTGGTGACGAACGTCGAATCGATCTTCACGACGCCGCTCGATTTTTCAAAAATGAAATAGATCGATCCAGAAGAAGCGGCGCGTAGGGTGGGGTGAACCGAGGCGCAGAGTCGCCTGGCTCCCACGGCGGTGGTAAGCTTGAGACCTGACATAAGCAGGCGATGCCGGTCACGCCATCGCGAACGGGGAATTCTCGTGATGTTTTGTGGCTCCCGCTTTGCGGGACGGCGGCTCGCGCCGTGGGTCCTGATCGTTACCGTTCCTGGCGCGGCCCTCGCGGCGGGACTCGATGCACCGGTGGCAATTTCTGCCGGGAACGCAGACATCAAGGACGCGGACGTGGTGATCGGTTTCGTCGGTGGATTCGTTCACAACAACGACCAGGCGCACGAGGAGGTGAAGCTTGCCACTCACTTGCGCGAAAGTTATCCCGCGAACATGCAGGCCAGGATCTTTAGAAACCACGATGGGCGGCAGGCTCATCAGGCTGTTCTGGAGATGCTGGGCGCTGGGCGCGACGGGGAGCTCTCGGGCGCGAAGAAACACTCGGCACACATCGTTCTTTATGGACATAGTTGGGGCGCATCGGAAGCCGTGACGCTGGCGCGCGCGCTCGAAAAGGACGGGATTCCGGTCTTACTGACGGTCCAGGTCGATAGCGTTTCAAAGTTTGGAGAGGACGATCGGCTGATCCCCGCGAACGTGGCGCAGGCGGTTAATTTTTATCAGGTCAACGGTTTCCTTCACGGCCAGAAACGCATCGTAGCGGCGGATCGATTGCAGACGAGGATTCTGGGAAATTTTCGATTCGACTACGGGAGCCGGCAGATCGAGACGGACGGATATCCGTGGTACGCGCGGCTCTTCATGAAGCCTCACATTGAGATCGAATCGGATCCCACGGTGTGGAATCAGGTGGAGTCGCTGATCCGTTCGGCGCTGCGCTAACGCTCGTGCCGGCCAGGGAGGACCTCCGCCTTCCAACATTTCGTCCTGGAAAGCTTCGGTTGCTACCATTGACTGTACGGGCGCGTAGCTCAGGTGGATAGAGCATCAGCCTTCTAAGCTGAGGGTCGCTGGTTCGAGTCCAGCCGCGCCTACCAGGTATTTTAATTCTTCCAAGGAGCGCTTCTTATCCAACCAGTGCTTGCACGACCGCTTTTCCGAGATCGCTGGTCGTTGCCGTGCCGCCCATATCGGGCGTGCGCGGGCCATGCTCGGTCACCTGTTCGATGGCCTTGACGATGGCGTCGTGCGCGGCGGGATAGCCCAGATGATCGAGCATCATTGCGGCGCTCCATATCTGGCCGATCGGATTGGCCAGACCCTTGCCGGCGATGTCCGGCGCGGAGCCGTGCACGGGCTCGAACAGCGACGGAAACCTGCGCTCCGGATTGATATTTCCCGAAGGCGCGATGGCGACCGTTCCGGTGCAAGCGGGCCCGAGGTCCGACAGGATGTCGCCGAAGAGATTGGAGGCGACCACCACATCGAACCAGTGCGGATTGCGCACGAAATGGGCCGTCAGGATATCGATGTGGAACTTGTCGACTTTTACGCCGGGATAGTTTTTAGACATCTCTGCGACCCGCTCGTCCCAGTAGGGCATGGAAATAAAGATGCCGTTGGATTTCGTCGCCGAGGTCAGGTGCTTCTTCGGACGGCGCTGGGCGAGCTCGAAGGCGTATTTCACTACGCGATCCACACCGATGCGCGAGAACACGGTCTCCTGCAGCACGACTTCGCGTTCGGTGCCGGGGAAAATTTTGCCGCCGACCGAAGAGTATTCGCCCTCGGTATTTTCGCGCACCACGTAGAAGTCGATCTCGCCGGGTTTCCGGTTGGCCAGGGGGCTGGGGATGCCGGGCATCAGGCGCACGGGGCGAAGGTTGACGTACTGATCGAATTCACGGCGGAACAGCAGCAGCGAACCCCACAAAGAGATGTGATCGGGAACCTTGGCGGGCCATCCGACGGCGCCGAAGAAAATCGCGTCGTGGCTGCCGATCAACTCCTTCCAGTTGTCCGGCATCATTCTGCCGTGCTTCAAATAGTAATCGCAACTCGCGAAATCGAAGTGATCATAGTGGAGGCCGATGCCGAACCTGGCGGCTGCCGCGTCCAGAACGCGCAGCCCCTCGGGAACCACTTCTGTGCCGATGCCGTCTCCGGGGATGACGGCGATTCTGTGCTTGGACATTCTTTAGCAGGTTAGCATCAACGCCCGTCCCGTTCGCGGTTGGCGCACTCATCAGGTTGGCGCGTTCGTCAATGTTTGTTATGATCCCAGGCATGTCGTTGTTCTTCCGGGCCGTATTCGCGGTGACGCTCTGTGCCGGGTTTTTGCGGGCGCAGGCGCCGGCCGCCGCACCAGCGCCAAAACCGATCGATCCGACCAAAGCCGCGCTCATCGCGGAGATGATTACGCTGAACCATTCGGAGCAAACCGTGAATCAGTTTCTCGATCAATATAAGGCGGCGGTTCGGAAAAATATCGAGGAGGGTTTTCCCGCACGGCTGCGGCAACAAGGGATCACGGATCCAGGGAAATTTCAGCCGGATATTGTGCAGTTCGAAGACCGCATCGTTGGGGTTCTTGGCGAGCGCCTTACTTGGGGACGCATGAAACCGGCCTTCGAAAGTTTATATGACGAGACCTTCACGGTTGAGCAGCTAAAGGGAATCGTGGATTTCTACAAATCCCCGGCGGGTGAGGCGATGCTCGCGAAGATGCCGGTCCTGAGCGCGCGCAGCAGCCAGATCGGGCAGGCCCAAATCCGCGATCTCGCGCCGGAAATGCAGAAGATGACGCAAGACTTTGTCGAAGAGCTGAAAAAGAAAGGCGCCGCGACGAAGTAGCCATTCCGTTCAGGCCGCGAAGCGGTAGAAATCGCCGTCGCACCCAGAACGCCTGAGTTCTTACGGGCTCCCTCCGGCGCGATTGTGATAAGATCCAGATCTTGTGAAATAGGTTTTGCGATTTCGTGAAAAAGGAGTTACGCTCCCGTGAAAGTTTACGAAACGAGTGATATCCGGAATGTTGCGTTGGTTGGTCACGGTCATTCCGGAAAGACGTCGCTGACCGCGGGCCTGCTGTTCACCTCCGGAGGTACGCCGCGCCTGCTCCGGGTCGACGAAGGCAACACGATCACGGATTTCGACGACGAAGAAATCCAGCGCAAGATCACGATTTCCACCGGCGTCGCGTCCGCCGAATGGAGCAAGAAAAAGATCAACCTGCTGGACACGCCCGGTTTCAATATTTTCCTCAACGATACGAAGGCATCCATGGTGGCCGCGGATGGCGCGCTCATTGTGGTCGACGGGGTGGCGGGCGTCGAGGTACAAACCGAAAAGGTGTGGTCGTTCGCGGACGAATTCAAGCTGCCGCGGGCGATCGTTATCAACAAGCTGGACCGCGAACGATCGAGTTTCGAACGCGCGCTTGAAAGCGTGCAATCGTTCTTCGGACGGACGGCCGTACCGATCCACCTGCCGATGGGCGCGGAGAAGGATTTCAAGGGTGTGGTCGATTTGGTGCGCATGAAGGCCTACACCTACGCACTCGATGGCGACGGCAAGGGAAAGGCAAGCGATATTCCCGCCGATATGGCCGACGCCGCGAAGGCGGCGCATGAAGCGCTGGTGGAAATGGTGGCCGAAGGCAACGATGCGCTGCTCGAAGAATTCTTCGATACTGGAACGCTCCCGGTGGAACACATCCAGGACGGGCTGCGCGAGGCCGTGCGCCAGATGAGAATTTTCCCGGTGTTATGCGCCTCCGCGCTGCACAATGTGGGAGCCGACCTGCTGTTGGACTTCGTCATTGAGAACCTGCCGGCGCCGCCCGATCGCGGGCCATGGGCCGGATCCGTCAACGGCTCCCCGGCCGAACGTCCCGTGAAAGATTCAGAGCCGGTTTCGATATTCGTCTTTAAGACGATCGCGGATCCGTTCGCGGGACGCGTGTCCTATTTCAAAGTGGTCTCCGGCGTTTTAAAGAACGACGTGAATCTGATCAACACCCGCACGAATACAACCGAGCGGTTTTCGCACCTCGGGACCATCGCCGGCAAGGCGCTTCCGCCGGCTCCGGATCTGCATGCGGGCGACATCGGGGGCATCGCGAAACTAAAGGACACGCTGACCGGCGATACACTGGACGATAAAGCATCCCTGATCGCTTATCCGCCGGTGAAGCTGCCGGAGCCTTCGATCGCCTACGCGATCGCCGCAAAGACCCGCAACGACGAGGATCGGATGGGCCACGCGGTGCATAAAATTCTGGAAGAAGATCCCGCTTTGCGTTTTTACCGCGATCCGCAGACCAAGGAGTTTTTGCTCGCGGGCAGCGGCCAGCAGCATGTCGAAGTGATCGTGAGCCGGCTGAAAAAACGCTACAACGTCGATGTGGAGTTGCATGCTCCCAAGATTCCGTATCGGGAAACGATTCGCGGAAAGGCCGACGTGCAAGGGCGGCACAAGAAGCAAACGGGCGGCCACGGGCAATTCGGAGACTGCTGGATTCGTATGGAGCCGTTGCCGCGCGGCGAGAAATTCGCATTCGAGAACGACGTCTTCGGCGGCTCCATCCCCAAGAATTTCATTCCGGCGATTGAGAAGGGCATCGTGGAAACGGCGGAAAAAGGCTATCTGGCCGGATTTCCGGTCGTGGATTTTAAAGTCACAGTCTACGACGGTTCCTACCACGACGTCGATTCGTCGGAAATGTCATTCAAGCTCGCGGCTCGCAAAGCTTTCAAAGCCGCCATGGAAGCGGCGAAGCCGACGCTGCTCGAACCGGTCATGAACGTCGAAGTGCAGGCGCCCGTCGAATACGCGGGCGATCTCATGGGTGACATGAACGGACGCCGGGGGCGGATTTCCGGAATGGATACCAAAGGGGGCACGCAGATCATTCGGGCGCAAGTCCCCATGGCGGAAATGCTGAACTACCAGAACGATCTCATCTCGATGACGCAGGGCCGGGCTTCATTCACCATGGAGTTCGATCATTACGATTTTGTTCCCGCATTGCAGGCGGAGAAGATTATCGCCGCGGCGAAGGCCGCGAAAACGGGCGAAGAGGAAGAAGAGGAATAGCGCTCGCGGGTCAGTTGTCCAGCGGGATGTGTCACGTGAACCGTCCCCGCGTACATTCTTCAAGTTCTCGTGCTTCAAGTTCTCGCGCCTCAAGTTCTCGCGGAATTCGCGGGTACATTCCAACGAAATTCCCAAAGTGCGAGGCACGCATGGATACGCGAACCACGATGGTTTATCCGGCCTTTTTTACGAGAGTTTCCGCGCTGCGGTAAGGTTGCGATGGGAAGAAAATAGGGCGATTGACGCAACAAAAATGCAACCCAACACTTTCGTAGCACCGTCCTACATTTCATTGGTTTCCCAACCGAAGTAATGGTAAGTTAGGTACTCGGGGATAAGTTGGAGGAAAAATGAGGGCCAGAGCGCCACAAGTCTGCTTGGCGGTACTACTCGCGTTCCAGTTGTTTGTCACGCAAGCGTGGGGCCAGCAGGCGCCCGGACCGACGCTGAATATTGTTGTGGTAGAAGGCGAAGGCGCTACCAACAACGTCCGTTCCCGCGCGAATAAGGAGCCGATTGTGCGCGTGGAGGATCAGAATCACAGGCCCGTGGCCGGCGCGGCGGTCGTATTCTTCCTGCCCGCTCAGGGACCCGGGGGAGTGTTCGCGAATGGGACTTCGTCGCTGACCACTACGACGGACGAGCGCGGGCGCGCCGCGGCTCGAGGAGCTCAATTCAATCAGCAGCCGGGACCCATGCAGATCCGCGTGGCGGCCTCGTACGGGGGGCAGACCGCGAGCGGCGTCATCAATCAAACGAACGTCGTCGGCCCTGTGGTGGCGGGGGGCAGCAGTTCCTCTTCGGGTGGCGGCGGGCTCAGCACCAGGACGAAGATTTTGATCGTCGTGGCGATCGCGGCCGCGGGCGCCGCTGGGGCTATTGTAGCCACGCGAGGAGGCGGCTCTTCGTCTGGGTCGTCGAGCCCGACTGTGACCATTACGCCCGGGACTCCCACAGTGGGCGCTCCGTAATTCAGGGTGTTCGCGAAAAAACAGGGTGTTCGCAAAAAAGAGGATCCGGAGAACGTAGGTAAGTACTGTAGCATGGCGCGGAGGACTATGGCTTTCACACGAATTTTCTTAGCGGCGGCGCTGGCCGGCACGGCGGTGGCTCAGGTGAGCGTGCCCGTGCTGGGCTATCTGCCGGATCAAGGCTCGGTGCGGACGATGACGGGCATTCCGGCGTCGGCGTCCATTGGTCCGCTGTTGAGCGCGGGACAGGCGTTCGCTCAAATCACGGTTTCTTCGAGCGGCTCGTTTGCTTTGGCCTCGACGAGCGCGGGAGAAGTGGTAGTGCTTACCGTGGCGGCCGACGGGGTCACGTTACAGACGGCAACGGTTCCGGGCGCGACGGCCGGTAATCTGCAGTTGAGTCCCAACGGCACGTCAGCGGTGATCTCGAACGGCGGCGCGCTGCAGGTAATCGGCGGCTTGCCGAACTCCCCATCGATTGTCAGCGCGACGGATGTTACTTATCTGGGAACGCCCTCGGCGCTCGCGGTGAGCGATGACGCGCAATTGGTTGCCGGAGTATTCGGCGGCGCGGTCTACGCGATTGGAACCAGCGGACAGGTGATTCCGCTGCCGACGCCCGCGGGCGTTGTGGCCGTCGCCTTTTTCCACGGGACGGAAGATCTTGCGGCGACCACCGCGGTGGAGATCGTCGAGATTTCAAATATCACGGGCACGCCGACATCCACCACGCTGTTTGGAAGTCCGAACACGCCCATTCCCGCGCAATCGCCCATCGCTCTCGCGATGACCGCGGACAATGCGTGGGTTGTGCTGGTGGAGCCGGACGGCGGCATCGGCCAGGTACAGCTGTCGAGCGGAACCGTGAGCGTGGCCCATTGCGGATGTACACCCGAAGGATTAATGGGACTGGGAGGAGATCTGTTCCGCGTCAGTAATCTCACGAAAGGCGCCGTAAAGGTATACGACGCGAGTTCAGGAAACGTATGGTTTGTGCCCCTTGTGAACTCCGGAGCGCAGGGAGGCCAGCAGTGAGCATCCGCCGCGTAGCCGTTCTGATTGCTTTCGTCGCGTTGTTCGCAGTCGTCTCCTTCGGTCAGATCGCGCCGCCCATTTTGCCGAGCGGAGCCGGCTGTACGCCCGCCACAAACGCCCCGCCGTGCGCGTTCGCCAACATCAGTTACAGTGTTACGCTCACGTCCTCGCTCCCGAATGGCTTCAGCCAGATCTGGGTGTTGACCGGCAATCCGACGATTCCGCCGGGGCTCAGCATCAGTAACACCGGCGTGTTGTCCGGAATCCCCACCACGACGGGGACCTACACTTTCCAGGTGTCGGCGACGTACGCGGGCAATCCCGATCCGCCTGTCACGCAGAACTACACGCTGGTGATCAGCGGGACGAGTTGCTCCTTTTCGATTACGACCACTTCTTTGCCGAGCGGTGTTCTCAACACTCCTTACTCGGCGGCGATCCAACAGAGCGGTGGAAGCGGCGTCACGTGGAGCGTGGTGACCGGCTCCGGAGCTCCCGGACCTCTTCCTCCCGGCCTGGGCATCAATCCGAGCACGGGCGCGATCACGGGCACGCCGACCTCGGTGGGCAGCTATCCCTTCCAGGTTCTGGCCAGCTATCCGTGCAACGGCACGACCATCGCGACATCGCCGACGCTTACGATCGTCATCAACGCCACGGCAGGGGCGCTCAGCATGGCGACTCCCGCGAATGTGAGCGGAACGGTCGGCCAGACAGTGTCCATGCAATTCAGCGCAAGCGGCGGCGTCACGCCGTATACTTACACGCTGACGAGCGGAACCTATCCTCCTGGCTTGAACCTGAACGCAGCCACCGGTTTAGTCAGTGGCACGGCCACCGGTGTGGGCGCGTATCCGATCACGATTCAAGTAACCGATTCCACAACTCCCACTGCCCAGACGGCATCGGCCACGGCGACCATCACGATCAGTGGCTCTGTCACGCCGCTCACCATGTCGAATCCCGCCACAGTGACGGGAAACGTGGGGCAAACGGTGTCGATGCAATTCTCGGCGAGCGGCGGAGTTACGCCGTACACGTACTCGCTGCTCAGTGGCACCCCGCCGCAGGGGCTCACCTTAAATTCGCAAACCGGTTTGGTCACGGGTCAGGCGACCGCTATCGGCTCGTCCACGTTTACTGTTCTCGTGACCGATTCCACAAGTCCGACCCATGCGACCACTTCGGCGACCGGAACCATCACGATCAACGCGGCGACGCTGACCATGGCGAATCCCTCGAACGTGACTGGAAACGTCGGGCAGACGGTGACCATGCAATTCTCGGCGAGCGGGGGCGTCTCGCCTTATACATATTCGCTTTTGAGCGGGACCCCGCCTCAGGGCCTCAATCTAAATTCGCAGACTGGTGTGGTTACCGGTCAGGCTACCGCGGTGGGCACGTCCACGTTTACGGTTCAAGTGACGGATTCCGCAAGCCACACTGCTACGGCCCAGGGAACCATCACGATCAACGCCGCGACGCTGACCCTGACCAGTCCGAATAATATCAGTGGGCAGGCCGGACAGTCGGTGACCATGCAATTCTCGGCGAGCGGCGGCGTAACGCCCTATACTTATTCGGTGCTGAGCGGGTCCCTTCCGCCCGGTTTGACGTTGAACGCGACGACGGGTGCGGTGACCGGGCAACCAACCCAGCTCGGCACCTCCACGTTCACGGTTCAAGTGACGGACGCCGCAAACCACCAGGCGTCGGCTACGGGAACCATCACAGTGACGCTTGGCCTTACCGCGAGCCCCACCACGGTCTCCGGCTCGGTTGGTCAAACGATGTCGCCGTGGATGCAATTCACGGCCATCGGAGGCACGGCCCCCTATACGTATGCTTTCGTGAACGGCACGCTGCCGGCGGGTCTCACGTTAAATTCGCAGACCGGCGCGATCACGGGCACGGCTACTTCGGCCAACCAGTACGCTTTCATCATCCAGGTGACCGACGCGAATGGGTTGCAGGCCGCGGCCCAAGGGAATATCAACATCACCCTTATCAGCCTTACGGGCGTGGGCGTGACGATCAGTCCGAGTGGAGCGCTCACCGTGTCGACCCAGCCGGCGGTGGCGCTCTCCATTGCCTCGGCTCCGGTCGAAAATATCACCGGGACCTTGAGCGTGGCTTACTCGCGCAGCGCCGACGGCGGATCGAGCCGCGAGGTGGTCTTCATCCCGAACGGCTCCGGGCAAGGGGTTCCATTCGTCACGTTCACGATCGCGGCCGGGTCCACGCAAGCCGTGTTCACCAACGGTCCCGTCGTCCTGAAGGCTGGAACCGCGGCGGGATTCGGGACGCTGACGGCAACTTTCCAGGACGCGCTGGGCAACAACATTACCCCGCAGAACCTGCTGCCCGTCACCTTCTCGGTGGCCGGCACGCCGCCGGTTATTTCGGCGTTTACGGTATCGTGCAACGGAACGACCTACTCGGCGAGCGTCATCGGATTTTCGAGTCCGCTCGATATGACGAACGCGGTATTCAATTTCACGGGCGCGTCCAACGTGAGTCTGGCCGCGAGCAGCGTGACCGTGCCGCTGGGCCCGCTCTTTGCGGCTTGGTTCGAGAGCTCCCAATCGAATCAGTACGGCGGCCAGTTCATGCTTACCGTTCCCTTCACGTTTACGACGAGCGCAGGGTCCAGTACGAATCCCATCGTGGCGATGACGGTTACGCTGACGAACTCAAAAGGAACGTCCTCAGTCTCGTCGCCGGCGAGTCCCAATCCCGCGTGTAACTAGGCTAGGCGGCGGAGATTTCGTAGAAGCTCAGGGCGTTATCGCCCTGCTTCACAGTCCGCGTACGGCGCAAGGGACCGTACGCTTCCTTGAGGACCAGACGCGTGGAATGTTGGGCGATTACCAGTTGTGGGGGGTCGCTTGACAGCTTTTCGAAGGACGCCGCGTATTCCTCTTCGGCGTCATACGGCGGGTCCAGAAATACGATCATCGGCTGCATAGGATCGACGACCCGATCAATCATAGCCGTAGCTTTCCCCTGCCGGATTTCTGCGCGCGCCGTGACCGCTAAAGAGCGGACGTTTTCCCGGATCGCCTCCAGCGCGGCACGTGAGCGCTCGACAAAGATCACCCGGGACGCTCCCCGGCTCAACGCTTCAATGCCGACCGCGCCAGTGCCCGCGTAGAGGTCCGCAAAAACCACTCCTTCGATGCGAGGAGCGAGAATGTCGAACAACGTTTCGCGGAGGCGATCCGGCGTGGGCCGGGTCTCATGACCGGGTACTGCTACCAGGCGCCGGCTGCGGAACTCGCCCGCGATCACTCGCATTCCCAATTTCTCCTTAGCCTCGACCGGCGTGGAACGTTTGGCCGGCACTCTATCCCACCTGCACCAATCCGTAGCGGCGCTGCCAGTGGTCGCGAATGTAGGCGACGGCCCGGCGCAATTCGTCTTCGTCGCGCGGTTGCCCCACGAACTTCTGCGCGTGACCGCGGGCGGTTTCGAGGATGTCGGTATCACGCAGAATGTTCCCCACGCGCAAAGCGGGAACGCCGGATTGGCGGGTACCGAAGAACTCCCCTGGCCCGCGCAGACGCAGATCCATTTCCGCGATGTAAAAGCCGTCGCTCGATTCAACCAGGGTGCGGATGCGCTCGCGGCCCGTGTCATTCAGCTTCCCAGTTACAAGAATGCAATAGCTTTGTTCCGCTCCGCGACCCACGCGGCCGCGCAACTGATGCAACTGCGCGAGACCGAAGCGCTCCGCTTGCTCCACCACCATGACGGTGGCGTTCGGGACATCCACACCGACTTCAATGACCGTCGTCGAGACCAGGATTTTCGTTTCTCCGCGTTGAAATTTCTCCATGGCCGCTTCTTTTTCCGCGGTTCCCAGCTTGCCGTGGAGCAGGCCGACGGCGATATCCGGAAAAACATTGCGCGACAGGTGCTCGTACATTTTCTGGGCGGCTTTCATGGCCTGAGTTTCCGATTCTTCGATGACCGGATACACCACATAGGCCTGGCGTCCCTCGCGGATCTGCGCCTTCATCGATGCGTACACCTGATCGACGTGATCCTCAGTCACATGTTGGGTGACGATCGCCTTGCGGCCGGGCGGCATCTCATCGATCACGCTCACGTCAAGATCCCCGTAGATGGTGAGCGCGAGGGTACGGGGAATCGGGGTGGCCGTCATCACCAGGACGTCGGGATGGACGCCTTTTTCCATCAGAGCCTGCCTCTGCTCGACGCCGAAACGATGCTGCTCGTCGACGATGGCGAGCCCGAGACGGCGAAATTCGACCTCGGCCTGGAGCAGGGCATGCGTCCCCACCACGACGTGCGCGAGCCCGGCGGCGGTAAGCTTGCGAAGCTGCGCTTTCTCGCGCGCGCCAAGCGACCCAGTCATCAGAATGGTTACGTAGTCGAGCTTGCCGAGGAGGCGTTTGAAATTGAAGTAGTGCTGCGTCGCCAGAATTTCCGTAGGCGCGAGTACGGCGACCTGATATCCATTTTCGATGGCGATGACGGCCGCCTCCATGGCCACCAGTGTCTTGCCGCTGCCGACGTCGCCTTGCAGCAGGCGATACATGGGATGCGGCTCCGCCATTTCCTGCGCGATTTCTCCGAGGACCCGCTTTTGCGCGCCGGTAGGGCGAAACGGCAGCATTTTTTTAATCCGGTCCCGCACCCGATCGGTGAGGGCAAAGGCAATGCCGGGTTGGCGGCGCGCCTTGGTGCGCTTCAGCTCCAGGCCGCATTCCAGCCAAAAGAATTCCTCGAAGATCAAACGGAATTGCGCCATCGAGCGGAAAGCATTCAGCAGCCGGAGGTCGGAATCCGGTGGCGGGAAATGAAGATCGCGGATCGCGCTCCACACATCGGGCAGCTTCAGCGTCGCGCGAATCTCCGCGGGCAGGGGATCGTCGGTGATCGGTGCGATGGTTGTCAGAATTCGGTGCGTCAAAGTGCGCAGAGCCCGGGTGCTCACCTTGCCGGCCGCTTCATAAATGGGAACAATGCGTCCGGTATGCAGCGCTGCGTCGCATTCGTCGTCGGCGCCGGAAAGAATTTCATACTCGGGATGCATCATCGCGAGGTGCCCCGTGTAGCTATCGAACTCGACTTTGCCAAACAGGGAGACGCGCTGGCCGGGAGCGAAAATGTCGGCCAGATATCCTCCGTTAAACCATTTTCCAGTCAGCACGCCGCCGGTCGCGTCGCCAAAACGGACGTGAAAGATCCCGGCCCGCCGCCTCGGGAGCCCCGCCATTTTGGAGGAGCGGACTTCCGCCACCACGGTGGCCATCTGGCCGGGCGCCAGGTCCCGGAGGGGTTTCACATTCCTGCGGTCTTCGTAGCGGAACGGTGCGTATGTGAGCAGGTCCTCCACCGTGCGCAGGCCCTTGGCCTCGAGCATAGCGCCGCGCGCCGGGCCGACGCCCTTGACGTACATCAGTGGAGTGGAAAGGTCCATTTCGTGAAGAGCAAAGAGCCGGGGCTAAAGAAAGGCGTTCGCGGCCGCGAGCAAGTATCGTCCGTAAAAAATTGATCGTTCTTGAAAAGGCAGGGCGACGCTCCTAGTGTACAATGCGGGTTCATGCCTCTATTAATGGAAGGAAAGACAGCCCTGATCCTGGGCGTCGCAAACCGCTGGAGCCTGGCCTACGCCATCGCGCAAGCGTATCAGCGGGAGGGCGCGCGCCTGCTACTGACGTATCAGGGCGAGCGGTTAAAGAAAACGGTGGAGGAACTGGGGGCGTCCCTCGGCGCGGCGCGAATCGTGGAGTGCGATGTCTCTAAGGACGCGGACCTGGCGCGTTTGAGCGAGACTCTGGCCGGGGAGCGGATCGACGCAGTGGTCCACAGCATCGCTTTCGCGAACGCGGAAGATCTGAGCAGGCCATTTCTCGAAACCTCGCGGGACGGCTACCTGCTGGCGCAGAATGTCAGCGCCTATTCGATGATTGCGGTTGCTCGCGCGGCGGCTCCGCATATGACCGAAGGCGGGGCGATCCTGACGTTGACGTACCTGGGTGCGACCCGCGTCGTGAAGAACTACAACGTGATGGGCGTCGCCAAAGCGGCACTCGAATCGGTGGTGCGGTACCTCGCGAGCGAACTTGGATCGCAGAGCATTCGCGTGAACGCCATCTCCGCGGGACCCGTGAAGACAGCGGCGGCGCGCGGAATCAAAGATTTCTCGAAGGTGCTGGAGAACGTAGAAGCGCACGCGCCCCTGCGCCGCAACGTCACGCCCGCCGAAGTTGGCGATGTTGCGGTTTTCTTGGCGAGCGATTTAGGCCGCGGTGTGACGGGCGACGTGCTGTTCGTCGACGCGGGCTTTCACATTATGGGGCTTTGATCGCTACTTCGCCCGCGGCCGCAGGATGGCATCGATCAGGTCCGGCTTATTCCCGTCGCGCTCCAGGCGGGGGTATTTCTCGCCGCCGTGGTATTCGAGAGAGAAGCTACCTGCGCTGCCGCCATTTTTCGTGGTGAGCTCGATGGGATCGTCGATGGATGTCGCGCCATCGATTGCCTCGCGCAATGCTTCGAGAGAAAACGCGTGGCCCGCCACGTAGGTGATCGTAGCGCCCGGCGCGAGCCCCGCCTTCTGCGCTGGCCCACCCATCACGACGTCTTTTACCATGCCGTCGTTCTTGACAATCATTCCGAGCGAAAAATCCAGATCGGCGGTTTTGCGATCCTCTTCGGAAGCGCTCCAAAAAGCGGGCCGGGTACTTCCAAAAACGAGCTTCCAACCCGCATTGGCGATTCCGGCACGCGGGGTATGGCTTCCGGTTGCGTCGACGCGTTGTGTGAAGAACCCTTCCCAATCGTAGGGCTGCACCGACTGGAGCGCGGCCACCAGAGTTTCACGGGTGTAAGCGTTCACGACGGGCTCGGCGCCCGCGCCGTTCGCGGCTTGCGCTGATGCCGCCTCTCCAAAGAACACCCGGCAGAAATCATCCAGGGATCGCGTGCCATGGCTCAACTGGCGGATCAAGGTATCGGCTTCGAACCAGATGAGCGCGCCTTCCGAGTAAAAATCGACGCTTCGCCGCAACGACGAGTAATCGTCGCGCGCGTTATAGAGGATTTGCGCCGAGATCGCCGTATCGGTAAGCGGCCTCCACTTTCGCCCGGCCGATTGATCGAGAAGCGCGGCATCACGGGCCAGCCATTCGCGAAACCGGTCCGCGGATCCCAGACCGCTGCGCGTGGCGAGTACCTCGCCCAGGTATTCCGTCAGTCCCTCGTAAACCCACAACAAATCGCCGCGCATCGGCTGGTTATAGTTACTGGTCATCAGCCCTGCCGGACGGCGGTACTTGCCGTTCCAGGAATGTACGAACTCGTGCGACAGCATGTCGGCGTTGAATTGCAGTAGGCCTTCATCGATCAGTGTTCGTTCCGCCAGACGGTCGTCGCTTGACTCATGATGCTCCAGTCCGAAATTCGCGACGTAATCGCTCAGCGTCAGTAAAAAATGATACTGGCGGTAATGCCGCGCGCCGAAGAGCGCGCCCGCCTCTGCGATTAAGCGTTTGTGGCGCTCGATCCATTCCGGGGGAATGACGATGGCCCGGTCGTCATCGGCGGCGATGTGCAGGTAGTGAGGCGCTCCGTCACCGGTCCCGAGATCGATGTTCTTGAAATGCACGCCCGAGATCACGGGAGAATCGATTAGCGTAACCAGCGACGCCGGGCGGAATTCAATTTCGGAATCGCGAGCGCGCGCAATCGGCAACGCCGTCCCATACTGCCAGCCGGAAGGGAGCCGAAGCCGCGCCTGGTACCGCAGCTGGTCCGCGGGAGGGCCTTGCGGATACAGCACGAACTGATTCCAGCTCAGCACCGCGAGCTCCGGAGTCATCGATGATCCCGAGGAGAACCCGCCGGCGTCGGGGGGCGAAATAAAATCAAAGGCGGCATTCAGTGTCTTGCCGCCCGGCGGAACGGTCATATGGAATGCAAAAAGGTCTACCGGATCGCGACGCCATGCCACCGCATGGCCATCAGATGTGAAACGCAGATTCACAAGATCCGCGATCGGGCCCGTGGGGCCGTGTTCACCGGGAATCCACTGGGGGTAAAGGAGGGTCAAAGCTCCGGGCGTGACAGGCAATGCCAGGCGTACGTGAATCAGACGGCGCGGAGCGTCTGTAGCGTCCACTTCCAACCGCGCGGGTTCCTGCGCCAGGGTTGAAAGCGACGCGTAGAACAGGAGGCATGCCGCGCATCGCATCTTTAAATGGTAGCAACTCGAAATGGTAGCAACTCGGAATTAGCGTGGTCCTTTTTGAGCCGTGGTTCCTTTTGAAAGGCGGCGCGCTGAAAACTTTACCGAGTTGAGGAGCGAGGAGGCTCCCTCGATTCCTCCGCACGAACCTGCGTGTGGCAAATAAAAATGAAACGCAGGATGGCGAGGAAAGCTCTATTCCAGGTGTGAAATGTAATGATGCGCGTCGAGGCTCCGTGAAATCACGCCCCGACGGGATGGACTTTGCTCCACTGACCCCTGTCAGAGCCGTTACTTTCGGGTTTTGCCAAGGCGCGGCGGAACGAGAGCGCGAAGGCTGCTCGCTCCCCCAGTCCCCGTGCGACGTGGTCGGGATCGTCGATCGCGAATTCGTCTCCCTTCTGGATCGACCGGCCTGGTTGCGCGAAGCGGCCGCCGGATGCGGCAACCAGGGAACGCCGGTCCTCATCGGCCCCTTCGGGGATAGAAGGGCACCATCCCTTCATCCCCGATCTTTCTTTACGACTATCCCGCGATCGCGACTGGGAGGCCCGGGGAGCTTTTTGACAGCACGGAGATCCAAAAGGATGTAAGCGAGCGCGAACAAAGAAAGGTCAACGCATGAATGAAATGGATTGGCGCTTACTGGAAGAGCGGATGCCGCTCGAATTCGTGGATGTCGCGGGCGTGAAAGTGCGGCCCGGAAGCCACGTCCGCCTGCGCCCTCGTCAGGGCGGCGATATTTTTGATCTAGCCCTTCGAGACCTCGTCGCGCTTGTGGAGAGCCTGGAAGAGGACTACGAGGGACGGCGGCACGTCGCCGTGGTGATCGAAGACGATCCTGGGCGCGACCTCGGGATGCTCCGCCAACCCGGCCATCGATTCTTTTTCTCGCCTGAGGAAATCGAACCCTTGCTGGAGGGAAAGGGGCCTGCGCCGGAGACGCAGTCATGAGACGCGCCGGCTTTCCGCCCGCTCGCCACAGCCGTCCCCAATTGGCCTGACGCTGCTCCCCTCCTCGCCGTTGCTTGCCTTGCAACCGGGCTTGATATAGTCGAAAATCCCAGTCATTTCCTTCGCGCGTTTTCTTTGCGCAGGTCGTGCACGCTGGAGTGGCGGGACTGGCAGACGCCCGGGACTCAAAATCCGACCGGAGCGTACGTGCCCTCGCCGAGCAGTTAATTGGTTGCGGCCGTGACATCAGAAGCAGCCATCTCATCAGGGATCACTCGAACCCGATGAACCGGTGTTAGGGGCTTCATCTGGTCGCATCGGCTGATGCCATCTCCGCACTGTTTGTGAGTTTGATAATCTCGCCCCTGTCGCCCATGCGCGGAACACCCGCCGAAGTCACGCGTGCCCTCATCGCTCGCAGCACCGAGGACACTTTCTTCGAAACAACTGTTCTCGCAGCACCATTCGTAGCCGGAATACCTACAATAAATAAAAGCATGCCTGACGGCGAAGACGACACGATAGTGCGCGGCTACGACTCGCTGGCCAGGCGACTGTGTCAGGTCTCGCCATACGCCAGCCGCATCGAGTCCTTCATCGGCCGGATTCCGGAGATCATGGTGCGGAACGACCAGCTCCGCCCTTTATGGACGGCGTGGCGGCAAAATGCGACGCCTGACATGACGCCGCGGCAATATTTCGCCGCGGGCCAAATTAAGGTGCTTTGCGATTTTCTGGAGTACCTGTATTTTGCCAGCGATGCTTTTGCGAGCTCGGCCCGGAGATGCTGGTGAAGCTTCGCGCGAAGTTCTGCGTGATCGGTACAGGCGCCGGCGGGGGCATCCTCGCCTATCGTCTGGCGAAGGCGGGTGCCGATGTGCTGGTCATCAACTCGGGCGGTATTCCGGCGCAATCCGAATTTCAAAATGAGCTGAGCCCTGAACAAAAGGGCCATTTTGAAATAGGCCCTCATACCGCTTTCCCGGTCAAGCCGGAAATGTATTTCGTGCATCCCCTCCTCGCGGACGCCCCTAGCCGGAGCTCCATGGATTCTCCACGGGAGGGCGGGTTCCGTCACTACCAAATTCACCGCGTCAATGGCTTGCAGAACCTCTGGAATGGGATCTGCCTGAGGTATTCGGAAGATGATTTTGCGAACCGCCACTCCTACAGTGAAGACTGCCGGTGGCCGATTTCTCTGGACGATCTTGCCGGTCACTATTCCGAGGTCGAGCGGCTCGCCTTGGTGGTTGGCGAGCGCAACGGTTTGCGCCAATTTCCGGACGGGTCCTTCCTCGCGCCCCGCAACGCCCGGCGAATTGACCAGGTATTCATCGACAGCAACGCCCGATCGCTCGGCCCGGAACTTTACTTTTTAAAGAACAGGAAAGCCGTCGACCTGCGGCCGGATTCTGCGCAAAAGTGCGTGGCATGCGGCAATTGCGGGCGCGGGTGCCGTTCCGGCAGCGTCTATAAATTCTCCACGCATCTCCTGCCGGAGATACGACCGCTGCCGAACTTTCGCCTGCTCGAACATACCAGAGCCATCAGGCTTACGGCCGTCGACGGTGACAATGCGGAGGGGTTCTCGATATCCCATGTCGTGGCGATCGACGAGCGCACCGCGAGCGTCGTCGAGATTGAAGCGGACGTGGTCATCGTCTGTGCAGGCGCAATCGAATCGCCGCGACTGCTGCTGAACTCCTTCGCCGGCAACCCGGCCAGAGCCGAGCAGGTCGGCGAGTTTTTGCAGGATAGCCCGCGTGCGGTCGTCGGTACCAGTCTCTTTCGACTGTGGTTCAGCCGGGCCGACGAAGATCGCGGTTACGGCGATCACATGTTGCTGGGCGGTCAGCTCAAGGATTCGACAGGGAAAAGCTTTCCATTCGTGGGCCAGTTCTGGTCGGATTTCTTGAAGATTCCCTATTATCTGGCCGAAATGCCCCGGTTGCCGCGATTCTTAATGGAAACGATTTCCCGGCAGGTCTTTAAGAGCACGGTGACGTTGATCTTGTATAGCCCGGCCGTTCCGCAGCGAAAGAATAAGGTCGTTTTGGCCGATGCGGTCGATCATTTCGGACAACGGCAAGTGCGGATTGATTACGAAACTTCAGATATCGAGGGCGACCACGGCCGGCGGCTCGCCGCGCTCGCCCGCCGAATGCTGAGGAAAGCCAGCGGTTACGTCGTGGATGGCGTCGCGTCTCCTCCGGGATCAGGCATTCATTACGTGGGCACCTGCCGAATGGCCGCTGACCGGAAAGATGGCGTTGTCGACAAGGACCTGAAATATTTCAAGAGCAAGAACCTTTATGTCTGTGACGGGAGCGTGATACCGGCTCTCAGTGAGAAGCACCCCACGCTTACGATCATGGCGCTCGCGCATCGCTTGGCGGAGCGTTTGATCAAAAACTACGTCTAACGCAGCGACATGAAATCCGAAATATCAAGAATCGTTCTCGGCACCGATTGGATGATCGCCGTGCCGAATCGTGCGTCCTGGAATCTCGCTCCCACCAAGCGCGCGGATGCCATCCTGAAAGGCGCCGTTGAGATGGGCATCAACTCGTTCGATACGGCCAGAATGTACTGGAGCGAGGGGGTTGTCGGGCGCTTCGTCAGGAGGCATCCGTTGGGTCGCGGCGCTTTTCGGATCATCTCGAAGGGCGGACACCCGGGCCCTGTGACGCGAAAAAAGTTATTGCGCGAACTGGACCATTCGTTACGAGCCCTTGGCACCGATTACATCGACGTCCATCTGCTGCACTATGATGATCCGAAAGTTCCTGCGCAGGCGATTGCCGAATGGAGCCTTGAAATCTTAAGGTCCGGGAAGGCCCGCAATATCGGATTTTCCAACGTGTCTCTTCCCAGGCTCAAGGAGTTTCGCGCCTGCTTACGGGAGGCAAACGTCGTGCCGTGGGTCAGCAATGAATTTAACGCTCTCCCGGGCAAAGATGGGGAGCGGTGGAAGGGTGCGCAGAATATTTCCCGCGACCGGACATATGTGGACTATCTTCGGGAAAACGATCTTCCTTTCCTGGCCTACTCACCGTTGGGACGCGGCGACCTGAAGGGATGTACGGAGCACCCCTTGGCGGAACGCAAGCTGGAGGACGAGCGGCCGGAGGAAGAGCGAAGGATAAGCCAGCTCATCTTTCTCGCGCAGAAATACAGCGTTCCGCTTTCGGTGATCGCGCTCAATTACATATTGCAAACCGCGCCGAATTTTCACGCGGTGGTGGGGACGTCAAAACTCGATCACCTACGTGAAGACATGCGCGCCTTGAAATTCCAAATGAGCGAGGCCGACCGGGACAGCCTAGCTTCTCCTTCATGATCCAGCGGCAGGGACCGGCGGGGCATTCGTGGCGTCCCTAACTCTTCCCCAAAATCACCAGCGTGACGCCGGCCGTCACCAGCGCGACTCCCAACCAACGCTCCTTGACAGACTCGCGCAGAAAGGTCGCGCTCCCGAACGCGCCCGCCACGTAACTAAGCGCCGTCACTGGGACCACGAAGCTGACATCGTAAATCGACAGTGCCGCCAGCAACGCCATAAACGCCGTCGTCATCATGGCGAGCCCCAGCCACATCCATGGAGAACCCAAGGCCCGCACGATGAACTTCCCAATCTCAACCGGACGAAAACTCGGGGCTTCTCCGATCGCCTTCATGGCGCGGGAGACACACAGTTCGCCGCCCGTCCCAGCGACAACGATCAGTGCGAACAGAACGAAGTGCGGCATTTTACTTTCGCTCCGGGGTTCGTGGATTGGTGCGGCCGACAAGAAAGACGCCTAAGCAAATGACCGCTATCCCAAGCGAGCGCAAGGGAGAAACCCGTTCGCCGAGCATCAGATATCCGAGCAGCGCGACCACTCCATAAGAAAGGGAAGAGGCAGGCTGCACGAAGCTGTAATCCGCCAGCGAAAGCGCCAGCATATACGCGACGAAAAATGTGATCAGGGATGCAATCCCCAGCCAGATGGAGCCAGATCCGAAGATTTTCAGCCCGGTGTGAAGCAACTCCGGGAGCGGCCAGACCGGAAGTTCACCAACACGTTTCATCCCCTTGCCGAGCAGGACATTGCCGAGCGGACCCGCAAACACCATCACGGCAATCAGCAGATAGGTTTTCAGATGAAGGGGCTTCGCGGGCCGTGATGGAAGCGAGGGCGCTGTCTCACTCGGCACTGGCAGGACATTTTTGCCTGCGTCTTGTTCTCCCGTGATCAAATGCTGGTCTCCCGCAACGTGACTGGATTGTGCGACAGGACTCGAATCCGTGAGAACTGCGCGTGAAGCAGGAATCAGCCCACGACGTACCATCATTATAAAATAAACTGCTTATCGCGCCTGAGGGACTTTCGACCTGCGCAGATTTTGGTGAACCAGACCAACTAACCGCTTGCTGAAGTGGCGGAACCGGCAGCCGCACGGGACTCAAAAACCAAAACATAGGATCGCCGAAGGCTAAGAACTTTGCCCCGACTATGCTTTAAGTCGCTGTGGTCAAGCCAGGATAACGCGCATTCGCCGTATAACCACCACAGCCCTCCATCAGAATAGACTCCATGACTCACAGTCGCGCCCGGGGTCTGCATCGCGCGGTTGTCGCGATTCTTTGGTCCTAACGCGCCTGGGAGGGCGTGAGCATGGAAGGCAGAACTGGTTCCATATAGGGCGAAATGATGCTCTGGTTGCCATCTTTGTCCACGGCTTTCACGCCGATCACGATGTCATCGATCGAGAGGTCGGGCATGTTGTAGCCCGTCACGTTGCCCACCCACGTTTCCTTCTCCCATACGGATGAGGTGGTAGAGCGAATGAGCACTGAATAACCCGCGATGTCCGGTTCTGTGTTGGGCAACCAATGCAGAACCGCATCATAGCCGGAGGCGCCGCGCGTCAGCAGCGGCGTGCGCCCGCCTTTGTTGGGTCCGGAGGCGTAAGTCCAATTCAACACGGGCGGAAGCGGCGCCAGCGCCAGGCTGGCCAAGACCGCGGCGTTCATGCGCACGACTCGGGTTGTATATGGGACGGACGTTTCGGCGAACGTGTCGCTGGTCGAATGCTGATTCTTGTAATTTTCACTGGCCGTGGTCAGGCGCACTGCCCCGAATCCCTGATTCAGGAATGGGGTGTGATCGCCGCCGCGGAGAAACCGGTCCTGGCGGAACACCATCTGCACTTGCATGGACGGCACGAAGCGTTCGGCGATCTGTTTCACGTAGCGACCCAGTTCGCGGGACGCCGAATCGTCGGGTCCGGCGGCGAACAGGCGCAAAACGTTGCTGGCCGATCGTCCGTTTCCGGAGACTTCGCTGCCGATGATGTCGTTGTTGATCACGGCCTCAATCTGCATGCCTGTCTGTTTCGCCATCGCCGCGTACGCCTGGCTGCCGGCCAGCCCAATTTCTTCACCGGCGAAAGCGATAAATACGATGGATTTGTCAAACTGATACTGACTCATCACGCGCGCCAGCTCGAGCACGGCAGCAGTTCCGCTCCCGTCATCCGTAACTCCCGGGGCGATCGGTTGGGCGGCGATGGCTTCGAAATCCAACGGTCCCAGCTCGTTTTCCGGTGGCAGCACTTTTCGTAGGGCACGCGCTTCGCTTTCGTCCATTCCGCGGCGCACTTGTTCCGCGATACTCTGTTCTTCTCCGGTGAAGGGTTTGCGGATCAGCGCGACGGAATCGTAGTGCGCGGTCACGAGAACATAGCGATCCTTGTGAATGGTGCCGGGCAGAACGGCGATAACATTGGATAGTTCCACGTCGCGCATGATCTGTCCTTGGCGCGCGCCCTTCCGCACCACGAAGCTCTGGTAGCTCACTTCCAGGCGCGGGCTGCAACTTTGGAATTGATCGTGAAGCCAGCGTTTGGCTGCGCCAATGCCCTTTGCGGGGTCGTCCTGCGGGGAGAGCACATAGCGCGTGCCAAAGCTTTCCAGCTTTTGTAACGTGGCGGCAACTCGTTGCTCTGAGATTTCGCCAACCATTTTTTCGACGACGGGATTCAAGCCGGTGGCCGGTGCTTGCGCCAAGGCCGCCGAAGACAGAATAAGCGAAGCGCTCATAAGAGGAAGAACGCCGTGAAGATGGGTTCGCCGCATGATCGATGCTATCGCGCCTCGAGGGACAAGAACAAAAAGACGGCGCTGTTGCATGTCGAAAAGTTCATGAAAAGCGTCGACCGTCGGGAGTACATTTTTCGCCGCATGCGAGGCGTGAGACTCATCGAAGGTTATTGCAGCACGATCATGCCGCCGCCGGTGATGTCGTTGTTGAGATCCCAGGTGCGCTCGTATTTGAAGGTGGCCGCGTCGTAAACTTCGATTTCAAAGCCCGCGCCGTAGATATAGAGCTTCTTGCCGTTGGCCGACATGCCGAAACTGAACCGCGAGCGGCACGGAAGTTCCTGCGTGCCTTTCATCTTATTCGTCGTCAGGTCGAACGACCAAAATTCACAGCGCTTTTTTCCCTGGGTACCGTTGGAGACCACCGTAAATGCGTTCTTCTTGTCCGGCGTCACCTGTAAGCCCGACATACCGGCAGTGGCGGGGCCTATGGGCGCGAAACTGAACTTTCGTGTGTTGAGATCGAAGTCCGCAATTCCGAAGATGCGGTTGTGAACGATCGGATCGGCCGAATTAAACAGCGAAACGCGCCGTCCCGGCTCGCTGATCGAATCGAGCAAGCCGCCGAAGCCCACGGCTTCCATCCCCGGCAGATCGGGTTTGGAAAGCTCGATGCGTTGGACCTCCTTAAAATCCGACGAATCGAGAATCACGACGCTATCGCGGAACTGATACAAGTACTTTCCATCCGGGGACATTTCGAAACCGCCGTTCCGTCCTCCGCCGCCGCCCGCGTTGGCGTTTTGATCCTTCGTGGGAATATCCACCGTTCGCGCGATCTTTTGCTGTTCCAAGTCGATGACCGTGTACTTGGGCTTGCCAATTTCGTAGTGATCGGCCAGCTTATCCATCTGCGTGGTGATCGTATAGAACAGTTTGCCTTCGGGATCCGCAGCCCCGCCGTTGAATCGATAGCGGCGCGTGGGCGTATTGAGCACGAAATGATTGAGGACCTTGTGCGTGGCGACGTCGATTACCTCGATGCCGCTGTGATCGTTGGTGGTCACGTAAATCTTCTTGCGATCGTGCGAGAGCCGCAAGCTGGTCGGCAAGCCTGTTTCAAGCGGAATTCGATCTACAATCTGTCCTTTGTCTTCATCGAAGACCAGGACGGCGTTGGGATAGGCGCCCAGAAAAAGGGTTCCAGCTTGGGCGAAGCCACAGGCGGCCAGAAAAAGCGCAAAAGATCGTTTCATAAGGATAGTTCGGGCATTCTGTTCATTTCACGCAAACGTGGTCACGGAAAACACCAAAGGTAAAATTGCCAAGTCGTCTATGGGAACACCAATTTATGGAAACACCAGGTCTAAATTGCGCCAGTCCTTGGTGGCGGCAGCACACTTGTTGGCCCAATCCATGGCGTTGTTGAGGTGATCGGGCACTTGAGCTGGCCAGAAACAAGTGACGTAGCAATCGTAGATATCGCGCTCCACCGGCTGGCAGAGACCCGCTGTGCCGCCCGCTGAATCCACTTCCCAACCCGGCGAAAAGGACAAGGTGCATCCCATGGGCACATGAGGCCGGGGTTGCGGAGTGGGATTTTGCAGCGCGACAACGTCGCCCTCGGGCGTCGCCGTCTTTCTCCTCACGATCATGTCGTCGATACGGCGAGCCTTCTTATTGGCGGCCCTAAAATGTTTCATGCAGCCTTCCTTTCAGCAAAGATTCGGAGAAATTCCGGGTTCTCGGCGCTCACGTGGCCATAGATTTCTAAACAGGTGTTGGTCCAGTCGCGGATCCAATCGCAGTAATGCAAGTTGGCGTGGCCGGTGTCGCCGTAGCGCACGAATGCTTCGTGATGACAGCCACCCGCGCACAGCGGACGCGCGAAACACGAATGGCAATCGTACTTCGTATTGATATGGCCGCGCCCCAGGAAATCCCGCTGCTTTTCGCGATCGATGCCGGTGGAGATGTTGCCTAAACTGTGCGTGTCGGAATCCACAAATCGATGACAGGGGGCGATGTCGCCGGAGGGGCCCACGCCGACCAGTCCTAGGGCCGCGCCGCAGGGATGGGATTTGTTGACGCCCTGGACCAGTTCGGCCACTGTATCGCTGACGTTGGAAAAGCCATGCATTTCGCCGCGGAGGGCGAACTCCAGCCATTCCTGAGCCAAGATGTGAAACTGATCCAGCACCGAATCCATGCCGCGCTCATTAATGGCGTACAAGCGATTTGGAGAGGTCGTCACGGGCGCAAAGCCGACTTCGTGGAAGCCGAGGTCGTTCTTTAAGTGGCGATAAATCCGAATCACATCGGTGACGCCGGATGTGAGCGTGACGCGCGCTGTAATGGGGCGGGTGCGATGATTCTGAATGAGCGCACGAACCTTGGGCTCGATAACGTCGTAGCTTCCCTTGCCGTTCGAAAAGACACGGAGCTTGTCCTGCAGTTCCTTCGGGCCGTCCATGCTGACGGTGACGCCGATGCGGTTCTCGGAGAGAAACTCAATGATGGTGGGGGTCAAAAGTGTGGCATTCGTCGTCAGGCTGAAATCGATGGACTTGCCCAGCGCAACCGCTCGCCCGGTGGCATAAGCGACGACGTCCTTCAGAAGGGGAAAATTCATCAAGGTCTCGCCGCCGAAGAACGTAATGTGCACCGCGCGGCGCCCGGCCGATTGTTCCAGTAGAAACTCAACCGAGGCGCGGGCCGTTTCCAGGTCCATGAATTTGGGTTTGCCGGCAGGCGTCGCGACCTTGTCCTCGCCAAACTCGTAGCAATAATGACAGGACAAATTACACTGGTTCGTCAGATTCAAAACCAGCGACTGGAGCGGAAAATCCGCGGGCGGATTCTCCAGCGGCTCCAGCACGGTCTCGCCCGATGCGATGACGTGAGCTTCGCGCATTTCGTAGATCAACTCCTGCGCGTCGCCTGGAAGTAACCCCTTCGCGGCCAGCTCGTCCACTAATTGGTCGTGCGGGAGTTCGTTGCCGTTCAACCGGTCGAGGATCCACGCCACGGCTTCGTCCACTTCGAAAATGGCTCCCGCGGGGACCAGATAGAGAAACGATCGATCTCCGCCCTTGAACTTATGAAACTCGCCCAGGCGGTACACTCGCGTATCGGCAGCAGTCATTTGGAACCCTTTCTTCACCTCAATGTTTGTTCGCCGATGAGGGCAAATTCACGGAGCGACCTCGGGTTGATCCCAGCGGATATATTGAGGAACGGTGACCACCAAGTACGATTTTCCGATCAGCGGATTGCCGTCTCTGTCTTTTTCATTCTTTGCGGTGGCGACCACCCAAATATCGCCATAATTATTCCGGCTGAACTTCCGTTTGGGATTCGGTCCATCGAGCGCCGGCGTAAATAAGCCGGTGGGGCTGAGGGTTCCGACGAAGTCCTTGTCGTCGTCGCCGTAGACCGCATAGAACTCTTCGACCGACCAGGCGACATCGACGGGACCAAGACTGATATCGTCGGCGGTGTGAGCTTTGCCGTCCGCGCCGTTGTTATAGGCGACCGCTTCGAACTGCTGGAAGCCTTTCGGATGGACGTCGCTGCCCAGATGCGACAAGGCGGTTTCCGGCGTAACTTTGATGTAGTCGATGTGATCGTAAATCGCCAAGGCGTTTTCGAGCACCGCGCGGCGCAGCAGCACGTCGCGTTTGCCCGGAACCGCGCCGGCCGCGACGTCGACTTCCGCGATGATTTCGCCCGTAGTGTGAGAGACAATGTTCGATACTTTCGTTCCGGCGCCAAAATCCAGATCCGCCGCGGTGACGTCCTTCGGGAAGCTATCGCCGATGATTCGCACGCGCTGCGCTTTTGTCCCGGCTTTGAGCGAGACGCGATCCAATCCCAAAAGAAGGGGTTCGGAGGAGGCTCGCTCCAGTTTCACATCGGCCCCGAATTCCTGGTAGGCGCCCCAGAACCACCGGCCCTCGCCCTGGGTCTGATCGGCGGACATGAACATCGCTTCGCGCATTTCGGGACCGATCTCTCCGGGCGCCGGATTCGGCGGAGCACCCACGGCTTGCGATCGGCCGCGCCATTCGTAGCCGGCGTAGATGATGCTGTGCCCGGTACGCGTGATCGTCGAACCGTCCCTGACGGAGGTGAGTTTCACCCGCGTGGAAAACTCGTCCTCGGATGCGCCCGGCTCGACGACCATCTCGCCGTAATATTGCCCCTTGCCCCCGATGTGCGCGGAGACCAACCAGCGGCCTTCCATTTTCGGTTGCCGCATGCGAGCTCGCCAGGAGGCCCACTCGGGCGTGTGCAGGGGAGCGTTCTTGGCGAGGTAGTCCAGAGATTCGTCGATCAACGGCGGCCTGGCGTCGGCGGCTTCGGCCACTGCCGGCGCATTGCCGCCTCCCGTGAATCCGCGGCGGAACGCGACGTCGGCCTGCGCGTAAAGAAAGACGTGCATGTTGGCAAGATACTTCCAGTCCTCCGCCGAACGCCGCCAGGAAAGGCCGCGACCCAGCGGATGACACCCCATGCAGGTCGTCCGGATACTGTCGTTCGGCGCGGTTTCATCCTGCACGCGATGCTCCGCCATATACAGGATCGACTTCGCTTCCTCCGGCGCCAGACCGTGATAGGTGCTGAGGTATTTCAGAATCGATTTCGCCTCTTCCGGTGTCAGCGTGAGGCCATTGAGGCGAACCATGCGCTTGATCGCTTGCTCCCAACCTTCCGGTGTGGAGCGTTCGTACGAGATCCTGGAAAGATTGCCCTTGGCGTCTTGCATGTGACAGGTCCCGCACTTCGCGAGGACCAGGGGATTAGTTACCGGGATGCCCTCTTCGGGTTTCTCTTCGGGCGGAGCGGCACTCGCCGCCGGCCGCCTTTGCGCGAACAGCGTTCCGCAAAAGACGGCAATCGCGAGAAAGGCCGTTGCCAATCGCACGGAGCGTCGAAAGAAAAAACGGGGGCCTGTGGCGAAGAAACGAATATTGCGAACACTTCGACTTACGAAAGGGACCAACTTGACGCCTCCTGACAATGTCGAACCGGATGACGTGGAACCGGAGGATTTGGAACCAGATGATTTGCAACCGAACTGGGGTGCGGGGCGGACTCGGCTACGGCCGGCACGGGCAATTCACGTATGGCGTCAAGGTCATACGGACGTGCATCGACTATAAGTGATCGGCCCATGAGAAATCAAATTATTTGTTTGGATGGTTAGGATAATGGTTTTGGCTGCATCAGAGCAGTGTCACATTCAAGATGAAGATGGCGCATATCAATGAACTTGATTTTTGGTTTCGCCCATCGCCGGAACTTGGGCCACTCTTGGCCGACACGGTATTGACCAAGTACGAGAGGCGTGATACTCTCGGGCCACTGGTTCACAACCCCCGCAGATAGTGCACCATCGCGGCGCCAATCTACTTCCCCGTTGGAATGCGGACCTCCGCAAGACTTTTGACGCACAAGGCCCTGGGGGCCCGGGATTTGTGACGCCCGAAATATGTGACGCTAAAAATTTTGACGGCAAAGTTGTGCTCGGGAAGTCAGCTCCGGCGTAGCGCGTTGGCTATATTTCACGCTTGCGCGATTGTCTTTTCGTACGGAGTTCGTCCAGCCGACGCGCAGATTCTTGCGGTGCGGCAACCGATTGTAATCGCGCACGTGAACGTGGTCGATGTCGCCGAGGGCCGGTTCGTTCCCAATAGGACGATCATCATCCAGGGCGACCGCATTACGGGCGTTGAAAATAGTGCTGATTTTAAGGTGCCCGCGAAAGCACGTCTGATCGATGCTCGCGGGCAATTTGCCATCCCCGGATTGTGGGACATGCACGTGCACCTAAGCTATGCCACGGAAAGCGCGCTGCCCTTGCTGCTCGCGAACGGAGTGACCGGCGTGCGCGATATGGGCGGCTCGCTGGGCCAGATCGACCGATGGCGCGCCGAGATCGATGCCGGGGTGCGACAAGGTCCCCGGATCATTCGTGTAGGGCCGATTTTGAATGGCCAAAGCTTTAGCCGGTACCAGTTGGTTGTTGGCAATCCCGACGAGACCCGTGGAGTGGTGAGAGCGTTAAAGCAGGCAGGGGTGGATTTCATCAAGATTCATCGCCGGGTTCCGCGCGATTCCTACTTCGCGCTGATGGACGAAGCGAAGAAGCAAGGAATCCGAGTGGTGGGCCACGTTCCCCTGACGGTCACAACGGAAGAGGCGTCCGATGCCGGCCAGGCAAGCATCGAACACACGGAGACAATGTTCGAAGCCACGGTGAATCATGGCGAGCTCCTTGATTTGAACGGAGCATCCATTCACAAATACCTTGCGGATCACGGCAGCGAACTGTTTGCGAAATTTGTTGCCAACCACACAGTGGTCACGCCGACCTTGAGCCCGTGGAAAGCTGAGATCTCGGTGCGGGACGGATCACCACCCGACCCCAATTACCGCTATGTGCCGGCTTCGCAGCGGAAGGTCGCCATCGAGCCGATAGACGTGCCGTTGAAAGAGGTGTTTCGCGGCTTCTGCGACGCAGTCCGGCAAATGCATGGGGCCGGTGTCACGCTGATGGCTGGGACCGATGTCTCGGTTTATCCGCGAATTCCCGGTTTCATGCTCCACGACGAGCTTGAGGCGTTAGTGGAGTGCGGCCTCACGCCCGCGGATGCGCTCCGAGCGGCTACGCTCGTGCCCGCCCTTTTTCTCGAAAAACTTGGCGATTTTGGCGCGATTCAACCGGGGCGACGAGCCGACATTCTACTCCTCGAAGCGGACCCGCTACAAGATATCCGCAATACACGAAAGATAAGGGATGTCATCATCGGAGGCAAGCTGTTGCGGCGAATGGATCTGGATCGTCTCTTCGGCGAAGCGGAGCGGCTCGCGGCCGTCAACTGAAATCCGCCTGATATCATCCGCCCCTGATATCATCCGCCAAAGATGGTTTACCGCGGAAGTGCGCGCGAGCCGCGGCTGATTCAGCCTCTGGAGTATTGACCAAGTCAGAGAAGCGTGTTAACCTCAGGCCACTGATTCCTGTTCAATCAGATACTCCCCGTCGATAGCGCACCTTCGCGGCGCCATTTACATCCCCGTTAGATTCGTAGCCCTGAAGAAGTTTTGCGCTCGTGGCCGCCGCGTTCGAGAATTCTGCACAACGACGGACGGACGCCGGGAATCATCGCATCATCTCAGAACCGGGAGGAGCCATGCACACGATTCAGAACCGAATCTCCCCGAAAACGCTGACTTCAGCCGCATTGGCAATTGGCATCTTGCTCTGCCTTGGGACGGCGTTCGGACAGACCATGCAGAATCCGGGCATGCAGGAGTGGAGTCCGGCCAAAGCTGCCGCGTATCTGGATCAGCGCACGACTTGGTGGATGGGATGGCCGAAATCAGCGCGCGATCACGGGACGTTTTGCGTCTCCTGCCACACCATGGCGCCCTTTGCTCTGGGGCGCCCGGCTCTTCGCACCGTGCTCGCCGAACCGGTTGCATCGGCCAATGAGCGCAAGCTCCGCGACAACGTCGTTAAGCGGGTTCAGATGTGGCAGGAAGTGCTGCCGTTTTATGCCGATCAAACGAGCGGCCTTCCGAAGACCTCGGAATCGCGCGGCACGGAGTCGATCCTCAATGCTTTGGTGTTGGTGTGGAATGACGCACCCACCGGCAAACTGAGTCCGGACGCGAAGCTCGCCCTGGACAATATGTGGGCGCTGCAACTCAGATCCGGTGACATGAACGGATCGTGGGCGTGGCTGCAGTTTCACAACGCTCCCTGGGAGGGCGATTCGCAATTCTACGGCACGTCACTGGCGGCGGTCGTCATTGGAACGGCGCCTGAGGGCTATCAAACGGAGCCGGCGATTCAGGGTGGAATCGAAAAGATGCGCGCGTGGTTGGTCAAGGGAATGCCGGGGCAGACCATTCTGGATCGAACCGTGCTCCTGTGGGCGTCTGCAAAATTGAAAGGTCTCCTCACTCCCGCTCAGCAGCAGAGCATTGTCGACGAGATTCTGTCCAAGCAGAAAGAAGACGGCGGGTTCAGCTTGTCTTCGGTGATCGGTTCGTGGAAACGGAGAGACGGCACGCCCCTCAGCGCGGAGAGCGATGGATACGCCACCGGTCTGATCGCCTTCACGTTTGAGCAACTGAACACTCCACAAACGCAAGCGCCCCTAAAGAATGCGCTGAACTGGCTGCGTCACAACCAGCAGACGGATGGACGCTGGGCAGCGACCTCCTTGAACAAAGAGCGGACATTGGAGTCCGAGCCGGGACTATTTATGAGCGATGGCGCCACAGCGTATGCCGTATTGGCGCTGGCGAATGCGCCGCACTAGAAAATCGCGTTTTGAAGATGAACGGTAGAGCAGACCGAACGGGAGCGTTTATCGGGGAATCAGATTCGCGCCGTTCGTCTTCAACTCCACGCCTTTGGACGATTTCAATCCGGTGATCCACAGGTAAAAAGCACCGCTCTTGGCGCGATACCCGCTCGCCGTAATTGTGTCGCCGGCTTCGAGTGAGGTTCTGGTCCAGCCTTTCAGGTGGAGCGGGTTGCTCATCTCCCCCTGCCAATTTTCAATCTGGCCCTTGTCGTTCTTCACTTCGAAGTCCACGATGCAATGCGGATTCGTGTAGTGAAACTCGGTGACGGTTCCTTGCAGAACAACCCTGGTTTGCTGATCGAATTCCGCGTAGCCGTGATGCGCAAGAGCGAAAGCTGGCATCAGTAAGAGTGCGATGCCGATTCTGTTCGTCATAATTCCTCCTACCAGGTGCCCTCTTCAATCCATCGATCGAGATCTCTCACGTAGCGCCGTCCATCAAATGAATAGGCCGGAATCGTCACGACCACGTAACCTTTGCCGACCAGCGGCTTTCGGTTTTGATTGGTCTCATTCACGGCGGTCGCGACAACCCAAATGTCGAAATTGCCGCCGGGGCTTCGAGGCGCGGGCGTTAGCAATCCAGCCGGACTGACATTCCCGATTTTGTCGTTGCCGCTCGCATCCACGGCGTAAAAGATCTGCATGGACCAGGAGACATCGATGGGGCCGAGTTCAAGATCGTCCGCCGTATGCGGCTTGCCGTCCTCACCGCGCTGGTATCCGATGGCCTCAAACTGTTGGTAGCCGCGAACGTACGTTTGATCTCCGAATGCGGCCATCGAAGATTCCGGCGTCACTATCACGTAATCGACGCGATCGTAAACCGCAAGCGCACCGCGTAACACAACGCCGCCAAGTGCGACGTCGCGTTTCCCGGGAGCAGCGGCCGGGCTGACATCCACCTCCGCGACGATCTCCCGCGAAGTGCTGGAAATGACGCGGCGAACTGTGATGCCGGGCCCCGCGTTCAATTCGCTCGCGTTCACGCCGGTGGGAAGATTTTCTCCCAGGAGCCTCAGGGGCGCGAGTTGCGCGCCCACCTTGAGCGAGAGGCGATCCACGGCAAGCAATGTGATGCCGGGCGATGCACGCTGCAATACCACGTCGAAACCGAATTCCTGATACTGCCCCCAGAACCAGCGGCCCTCGCCCGTGGACTGATCGGGCGAGATCCACACGACTTCGCGGGCATCATGACCCGGGTCATCGGGAGAGGCACTGTTCGAAGCGGAATTCGACGGCGCGACGCCGTGCGAGCGTCCGCGCCACGCGTAGCCTGAGAAGAGCAAAATCTGTCCGGTTCGAACCACCGTTGAGCCATCGTCGATGGAGTGCAGCGTGACTCGGGTGTTGAACTCATCGGGCGTCGCGCCGCGATTCACTTCCATTTCGCCGACGTATCGCCCGTGGCCCGGCAAATGAGCAGTCACCAGCCAGCGTCCGGTCAAGTCCGATGCGTGCGAACCGGCGCTCCAAGCGGCCCAATCGCCGGTATGCAGCGGGGCGGCTTTCCGAATCGCGGCCATCGCGGTCTCGTTACGGGCAACCTTGTATTGCGTGAAATGCTCATCCGCCAAGCGATTCCATTCCTCGGCGGAACGCCGCCACGACAGCGGACGAGCCGCGGCATGACACTTGGCGCAAGTCGCCAGAGGATAATCGCTCGCGGCGCCGATTTCGTCGTGTACGCGGCGCTCCGGATAATACATCACCGGCTTCGCTTCTTCGGGAGCAAGCCCGTGGCTCGAACTCAGATACTGAACCATGGAGCGCGCTTCGACGGGAGTAAGCTCGACCCGCTTCTCCAAAATCATTTTCTTGATCGCTTCCTGCCAGCCCTCGGGCGTCGTCCTTAGCCAGGAGATCCGCTCCATGTTGCCGTGCTCGTCGGGGGCATGACAAGTTCCGCATTTGGCCTTCACCAGCGGATCCGCAACCGGGATTCCCCGTTCGAGCGCGGCCTCATGTCCGGCGCCGTTCGGCGCCTGGGCCGCCAGGACAGGAACCAGGAGCATCCACAGCAGAACCGTTCCAGAGACTGATATCAACGGCGATATCAACGGCGGCATTACGCCGAGTGTGTTGCACAATCGCATGTAAAAGCAAACAAAAATTTCTTTTGATGTGGATGCGGTTTTCGTTATGCTGTGGGCATGGGACCGGTGCTGGTACGGGGCGATGGCGTGGCCGCGTACTGCTGTGTCCATTTGCTGCAAAGAGCGGGGATTCCCGTCGCGATCGATCGTCCGAACCGGACGCGCGTCCCGGCGATCATGCTCAGTGAGGCCGCCGTCCTCATGATCTCGGACGTGTTCGGCCGCAAGGACTTATTCTTCGACCGGCCCCGCATCGAAAGTCGCTCCGTGCTGTGGGGCTCGCATGCCGAAGCGATGACGCTGCCGCATTCCGCGGTTGTGGTCTCCGAAGAAGAGCTGCTGGACCAGCTTCGGCCCGAGCTCGCCGCGGCGGAGACCGCGGGCAGGTCGGATTGGAGCGTTTTCGCAGCGCGCCCCTTGCCGCCGGAATCCGTGGAGCATGGATTCGGATCGCGAACCGCCCGCGCGTTTTCCGTCGAGCTGAACAACGGCGCTCACCCCAGCTGTTGGGCGGAATCGGTTGAGGACGGCTGGTTGTTCATGATCGGAAGCGGAAACCGAAAAGGTTGGCTGCTGGCCGTAGGCGGCTCCACGCGAAACCCACTGGAGCGGAGCCGGCTGATCGCGCCGCAAGTCGATCGAATCGGCGAGCATCGCGGCGAGTTTCCGTCCTTTCCCCGTATCGTCGCGCCCCTCTGCGGCGCTGGGGAGCAATCCTGGCTGGCTTGCGGAACAGCCGCCATGGCCTTCGATCCGCTCTGCGGCGATGGAACCGCGTACGCCGTGCGGGAAGCGATTCTGGCTGTCGCGGTCATTCGAGCGGTTGCCGATGGCGCTCCAAGGGCGGATCTTTTCGCGCACTACAACGCGCGCCTGACGGCGGGTTTCCATCGGCATCTGCGCGAATGCGCCGGATTTTATCGCACCGGCGGAGCCGGTGAGTGGTGGCGTGGGGAATACAATGCCGTCGAGCGCGGACTTACATGGTGCTCCGAAAAAATGTCGAAGTATCCCGCGTTTCGCTTTAGACTGAACGGCTTTGAGTTGGAAGCCGTGGCGTAAGCGTCCAACCCTGCCAAGCCATTGAAGGACCGCCTTGAGGCTTGGCGCTTTCAGTGCCTAAGGGAGCCACGACCGTCATGGAGAGGGCCGTGTCGAGTTTTTCAACCCCGCCCTTTAGGGTTTGGCCGCGGAGATCCACGTGGCAATGTCGTCGATCACGGCAGGAGCCACGTTGCCGGGAACGAGATACTCCGTAGGCAGCGACTTTCCGGTCCCCGCCATGAAGAGATGATTTAATTCCGGATACGTATGGAAGCTGACGTTCGCGCGTCCGCCGAGCGCGGCCTTCCATCGACCAAAATCTTTCATACTCACCTGGAAATCTCGCTCTCCCTGCAGGACGAGAATCGGAATCGGCAGGCCGCCGGCCAGCGCCGCCGGATCATAGTCCTTCACGTCCAACAGCCACGCCGAGGGCAGCCCCATCACCACCGGCGGATTATCCGCGCCGGGTGCGAGAGCCTTGACTTTGGCGGTTTCAGCCTTCAGTAGATCGAGCCGCTTCTGGATCTCCTCGGCGGGAACCGTGCCGGTAGAGCCCATGTATTCGGTCTGTTCCAGGATGACGTCTTGTACCGGCCGCGCATTCGCCGCAAGAAAAATCAACCCGGCGAGTTTTCCATCTTCGCGCGCGATGCGCGGGGCCGCGTAGCCTCCGAGGCTATGGCCCAATAAATAAATCCGGCTGCTATTGATCTCCGGTTGCGCACGCACGAAGGCGGCTGCGGCCAGCGCGTCGTCAATCGTTTCCTCCCGCAGTGTGAATCCCGTTTCACTCATCTGCCGGCCGTAGACTCTCGTTCGTTTGTCATAGCGCAGCACCGCGATGCCCCGCGAAGAAAGCCCTTCGGCGATGTCGGCGAACACCTTGTTCGCGCGCAAAGTCTCGTCACGATCATTGGGGCCTGGACCGTGCACCAAAATCACGGCGGGAAATGGGCCTTTACCGGAAGGCACGGTGAGTGCGCCGTCCAACTTCCAGGGCGCGGTTCCGATGGTGACCTCTCGCTCTGCGAACGCCCCGGACTTGCTATAAGCCGGATGATGCCACGTCGGGACCTCCGCGTCCGCGGGACGGAAATGAATCGCCGCGAGTTCGCCACTCTTTTCCAGACGGAATTCGACGATGACCTTTGTGAGCGCGAAATCCACGGGAAAACTGACCAGTGTGAAATCGTTTTCGTGAGCCACCGCGGGGCTGCCGATATTTCCCGGCTTTCCGAAACCTGATAATTCCACTCGCACGCGGCCCCGCAAAACGTCCATGGTAAGGTTTTGCTTCATCGCTTCATTGAACATCGCGCTCAAGTCCGTGTAGCGCTCCGCAAGCAGATAGTCCAGTGCTTTTCGCCCGGTGGCCACGGCGGGATCCGGCTGTGCCACCGCGAGGCTACTCACTACGGCGAGGGCCAGAGCTGTGTTTCGTATCGCAAGTAAGCGGACGCGCATGAACGCTCCTTCAGCTGTCAGATCTTGCCTGTTCGGCATCTCTTGCGTCTTCGACATCGCTTGTCTGTCCGGCATCGAGCATGGAAGACACGGCGCCAAAAACGTAGCCCACCTCGCTCACTGTTTGCACGTAGACGGGTTGGGCCGGAACGTCTTCGATTTTTTTTCTCAATTGCCGCACCAGCGTCCGCACGTGTCCCACGTTGCGGGCAGCCGGACCTCGCCAAACCGCATGCAGCAAAATGCGGTTCGATACGGGCTGGCCCGCGCAAGTCATCAGCACGCGCAGGAGGTCGCATTCTTTCCGCGTGAGATCCTTCGAACAACCGTCCTTTCGCATCCGGCGTTGTTTCGTGTCAAGCTCTATGCCGTTCACGACGACGATTTGTGTCTGGCGCGCAAGTTCCATACCCTGCGCTTGTCCGGCCAGCAAACTCAATTGCACGTGCATGGACTTCAGCTCCTGGCTCCTTGGAGAGCAATCTTCCACTCGTGCGTGGGAATGACCCAACACGAGAAGAAGGAATGAATCGCTCCGCGGCGGGGGATCTTCACCAGGGACGAGGGTGAAAATGGACTGGAAGGTCAGGCTATCATGAAACGCAACTAAGTTCAATTGCGTGAGCCACGCTTTTCTCTGGATTCTTTCTTATACTCCGCACATGTCCCGCTAACAGCGACAGCATGACAAAAAACGGTCGCAGCAGGATTGCGGCGCCGCAACAAAAGTGGGTCGTTCCGCAACAAAATTGTAACCGCTCCACAGCAAGATTGGGCCGCTCCACAGAGCAAAAGCACGGTTCGGCGCTCTTTCTTGTTGACACACTCTCGCGACTCGTGATAATCTCCGGTTGAAGTTCCCGACCCGCAACCGTTCGCGTTGCCTTGTTCGCCACTGCACACTGTCTGCGCAGTTGCTTGAGCTGCCAATGTTAGGCAAGTGATCCATTACTAGGTTGGCCCGTAGTTCGTCTTCAACGCGGCGCTTCGTGTCTTGCCGGTGATGCAGTGCCTTATCTTCGCGAATCCGCACGGCTTTAGGCGAATGGCGTCTCTAGATGAGTGCCCAAAGGATGCTATGTCAATAAAGAACGGTCTTGTAAAACTAAGTTTCTTGGGTGTGTTGTTGGCGATCGGTGCTGTCTCCACGCAAGCCCAGGTCGCTCCAGTGGTGGGTATCCCCATCGACGACCAGCTCACGATCTCTAAGTGTGGCGGATGCCATCACCGGGGCGGGGATGGCATGATGACGCGGATTTCCTACATGCGGACTACTCCCGAGGTTTGGGAGCAGGCCATCAAACGGATGATCCGTCTCAACGGCCTTGTAGCAACGCCACAGGAAGTGGGAGCTATCGTCCGTTATTTGAGCAATAACAACGGACTTGCTCCAGACGAAATGCAGGACGCATTCTGGGAGGTCGAGCATCGCACGCAAGGGTATCAGACCGACCACGTTCCCAATCCGGTTCTGCAGAAAACCTGCAATAACTGTCACAGCATCGGACGGGTGCAAGCGCAGCGTCGCACGCGCGAAGACTACCAAAAGCTGCTGGCGATGCACATCGGCATGTTCCCGGGAGCGGAAAACATTTTCCGTCCCGCGCGCCCGAAACCCGTGCCGATTGAGGAAGCGCCCGCGCGTTTAACCGCAAATGATGGCGGCGGCATCACGCCGGAAGCGCCCCGCGCGCCAACCCCCCCGGCCGCGAAGGCTCCTGGTGAACTCGCCCTCGATTACCTCGCCACGAATCAGCCCTTAGTCACTCCCGAATGGACCGCATGGAAAGCCGCCATGCACCCGCCGCGTATCGCCGGCACGTGGCTTGTTTCGGCATATGAACCTGGAAGAGGCCGGGTTTTTGGCCAAGTCACGATCACGCCCGGCGCTTCCGATGAACTCTTCAGTACGACCACTCAGATCACTTACGCCGGCAGTGGGAACACGCTCAAACTCACGGGCAAGAGCATTGTTTACACCGGCTATAGCTGGCGGGGACGATCCGCCACAGGTGCGGAGTCTGCACTTCCCAAGACGGCGCCCACCGCGGTCGTCATGACCGCCAGCAGCACTCCAACGGAGTGGCGTGAAGCGATGATGATTTCTCGGGACGGAAACAGCATGGACGGCCGCTGGTTCTGGAGCGGCTTCGGTGAGCTGGGAATGGACGTTCACTTGGTGCGAGCGGGCTCCGAGCCGACCATCACCGGAACAGATATTTCCGCGCTGAAGTCTCCCTCGCACCAGGCGGTAAAGATTTTCGGGGGGAATTTACCCACGTCCCTGAAGCCCGCCGATATCGCCTTCGGTCCTGGAATCACCGTGAGCAAAGTCGTTCAGTCCACAGCTTCGATGGCTACGGTTGAAGTGGATGTCGCCGCGAAATTGCCCGTCGGCATGCGCGACCTTTCGGTGGGCCGGGCCAGCAAGGTAAAGGCACTGGCGGTGTACGACAAGATCGCTTACATGGAGGTCACGCCGAACGCCCAAATGGCCAAGCTGGGAGGCATTAAGTGGCCCAAGGAATTCGCGCAATTCGACGTCACCGCTTATGCAGCAGGACCCGACGGAAAAGCGCACACCGCCGACGATATTCCTTTGGGGCCGGTGGCCGCGCAATGGTCGATGGAAGAGTTTATGTCCACGCCGGACGACGACGATCTTCAGTACGTGGGCCAGATGGACGATGCGGGGCTATTCACTCCCAGCTTTGAAGGTCCCAATCCCAACCGCAAAAAGCAGAACAGTAACTTCGGCGTAAATAATTACGGCGACGTGTGGGTGGTTGCCAGCTACAAGAGTCCCGAAGGCGAGACTTTCAAGGCGAAGTCTTATCTCGTGGTGACAGTTCCGAATTACACCTTGTACGATCAACCGGAGGTTGGCGAATGACCGCTACGGAGACTTTAGTCACCGCGGAATACCGGCAGGCCGAGGCTCACCGCTTCACGGTGAAGGGCGAAGAGTTCCTGTATCTGGTCCCGAGCGGGGCTGTATTCGGCCTCAGCGGTTTGTCGAAAGAAATCTTCGATCTGCTGGGGCCCTCCCCCGTGCATCGCCGGGGACTGATCGACAAGTTGGCCTCTCGCGGATATGCGCCATCGGACGTGGAAGCCACGATCGATGAAATGGAGTATCACGACGTTCTGACCACCGGCGACGGAAAACCAAAATTTCCCAGCATGCCGGCGACCGACTTCCCTCTCCAGCGCATGGTCCTGAACGTAACCAATCAGTGCAACCTCAGCTGCGGCTATTGCTACGAATACAGCGAAGACAAAATTGCGCTGACGAAAGACAAACCGAAGTACATGACGGATCCGGTGGCCCAAGCCGCGATTGATACGCTGTTTATCGAATCAAAAGGCCGGCCGTCGCTTCACGTCACGTTTTTCGGCGGCGAATCGCTGTTGAACTTCCCCTTGATGCAATCAACCGTTGCTTATACCGACGCCAAAGCCGCCGAAGAAGGACGGAAACTCGACTACAGTCTCACAACCAACGCGACGCTGCTGACTGAAGAAATCGCCGATTTTCTGGCGGAACACCGCTTCGGCGTCACCGTCAGTATTGACGGCGACAGGGAGCTCCACGACAAGATGCGCGTCTTTCACAACGGACGCGGAAGCTACGACACGATCGCGCCGCGCATCAAGATGCTGCTTGCCCGCCACAAGACGAACTCCATTGGCGCCCGCGTGACGCTCAGCAGCGGCGTCCGGCATGTGCGCAGAATTTACGACCACCTCACGCAGGAATTTGGCTTCGCGGGCGTCGGTTTTTCGCCCGCCACGGCCAGCACCGATCGTCTGTACAAAATCGGCGGCGAAAAGATGGACCAAGTTCTCGATCAGTTCGCGGAACTGGCTTGGGAATTCCGGGATTACGCGCTTCGCGACGGCCGCCACTACTTCACCAATGCCTTCGACACCGTGAAAGAGCTGCATAACGGCATCAGCAAAGCTTACACTTGCGGAGCCGGCCTGGGGATGCTCGGCGTCGGAACCTCGGGGGACATTGGCGCGTGTCATCGTTTCGTCGACGCGCCGGTAGCGCAGATGGGCAACGTCATGACGGGCGGCGTGGATCACGAGGCTCGCCGGGACTTTTTAGAGGATCACCACATCGGCGCGCGACCCGATTGCCACAGTTGCTGGGTGCGCCCTGTTTGCGCGGGCGGTTGCTACCACGAATCCTTCATCAATCACGGCAACACGTCCGCCTCGTTGCTCACACAATGCGATCGAATCCGCGGATGGATCGACCTCTGTCTCCACATCTACGCGGAAATCGGAATGGAAAATCCCAAGTTTTTGGAGCGCTTCAACGATTGAGGCGCGCTTCACGCAATTTCACTTCTTAACAGAATCGTTCGCGACACAGAGGAAAGGGAATCATGAAATCACTGCAGCCATTCAACTTGAAAGCCCGGAAAATGGAAGAGCGCCGGGTCGCAGAGACAGGCGACGTGCAGGCTTTACAGCAACCGGATAATAAGGCGGGTCGCGTCTATTACCCGCTTGGCTGTACCATCGCGTTCAACCCAGGCTGGGAAGTGGATGTATCCGGTGGCGCCGCGGGACTCTGCCAGCCCGTCGAGCGCGATCTTTTCGATTGCTACCTCGGCTGTGCGTGGCCCGCCCAGGTTCCAGACCACGTCAGCAACAATCCATCGTGGACGGACAAGTGCAGCGCCGCGGTCAACGATTGGCGCAATGTCGATGTCGTCTTCCCGTAGAACAGTCTTTTCGGCAAGGAGATATAAATGAAGTCAAGGCGAACTTTACTCTTTGGAATCGTTGCTTTGCTGGGCGGTCTGGCGGTCATTGCCTACGGCGAAAAGCCCCCGAGCATGAAGGGCGTAATGTACGTCGGCACGCTCGACAAGAAATTGATGATCATCAACGAAGCCAACGGCGATGTCGTCGGTGAAATCGCGCTGGGTGGAATTCCCCGCACGACCGTACTTTCGGCGGATCAAATGAAGTTGTATGTCCTCACGACGCAACTGCAACTGGAAACCGTCGATCTCGCCAATCGCCAGGTGATCAGCAGCTTTCCGCTTTCCGACGGCAAAAGCATTCCGCGCATGATTCGCGCCGGCGGACGTAATTTTTCGGGCATCGCCGTGGATCCAGGCGGACGCTATCTCTACACCACCATGAAAGTGACGGTCAAAGAGGTGGATCAGTATCGCAATGATCCGCCGCTCTTTGTCAAGATCGATCTGCAAGATAAGAAAATCGTACAATCCATGCCTTTCCCGAAAGGCTACGACGACGGCTTCGGCTTCGCGGCGACCTACAAGATATCGCCCGACGGCAAATTGCTCTATGTGTTTGACGAAGACGTGGTGATCTTCGATCTGAGCGATCTCCATCAAGTGGATCGCGTCGCTTTAGCCAAACCCGAGTTTCCTGGCGCATCGCCGTACCGGCTTGCCGCCAACGACGATCCGAACGATGCCCCGGGGACGATGACCAGCGTGTTCACTTCGGTCGATCCGGCCGTGCACAAGGAAACCATCGGAATGGCGCAATTCAATCTGGCAACCAAGAAAGTGGATTACACGCCGCTCGGGCCGGCGTTTCCGATGGTTGGATTCGCGCTTTCGCCCGATCGCAAGATGGGCTATTCGCTGATGGTTTATAGCACCGGAGCGAATCGCGTCACCGAATGGTGGGTCTGGGACATCGCCAGCCACAAAGTAATTAAACGCGAATTTCTTCCGGCCCGCGTCAACTTCCGTTTCTCTCTCTCGAGCGACGGATCTAAACTCCTGGTATATGGCGGCGGTTCGACCATTGAGTTCTATGACGCTAAGACCCTGAAGTCCACGAAATTGCTGTATTTGAATAAGGACACCACGACAAATCTCATCACCCTGTCGGGAAGCTAAGCGCAATGGACAGCGATGCAGCACGGGTGAGCGGCACAGATCAATGGCGGGCCTGGCGGAGGGTGAGGGTATACCTGATTCCATACACGGGGCGGCTCATTCTGATTCTTGTGATCAGTTTGGCCGCCACGTGTTTAAGTTTAGTCCAGCCGTTTATTTCCAAACTCCTCATCGATACCGCATTGTTGAAGCATGACATGCACGCGCTCGTTAGAGTTGCGTGCTTAATGTTTTTTGCCAGCGTGCTCAGCTTCGCCCTCAACATCGTTTCCAGCTACCGCTACGTAAAAGTCTCCGCGGCGATGTTGTTCGACATGCGAGTGGCTTTGTTTCGTCATCTTCAGACCCTTTCTCCCCGCTTTTACGCCGGCTTTCGTCTCGGCGACCTGATGTCCCGCCTGAACAACGATGTGGGCGAGGTGCAACGCGTCTCGGCGGACACGCTGCTCTCCGTGCTCTCCAACGTCGTCTTTCTGGTGGGCAGTGTATGCATGATGCTGTGGCTGAATTGGCGTCTTTTTCTTCTCAGCGCTGTGTTTGTGCCTGCGTGCCTGTTGACGTTTCTGCGCTATCAGCGCCGCTTGACGGTTTTGACAAAGACGCTGCGGGAACGAAGCGCCGACCTCGGCAGCCTTTTCGTGGACACGATTCTTGGAATGCGCGTGATCGTCTCGTTGCGCGCGAGCGAGTATGAAGCGGCGCGCTTCAAAGAACGCAACGACGCATTCGTCGGCACGATGCTCGAGGTGCAGGTTGCCTCGTTCATGACCGGTGCGCTCCCCGGCACGATTCTCACGGCCGCGACCGCCGCGGTGTTTCTCTACGGCGGATGGATGATCTTCAACGGAGCGATGTCGATCGGGACCATGGTCGCCTTCATGGCGTATCACATGCGCCTGCTTTCGCCCATTCAAAATTTGATGGGGATGAGCGCCGGGCTCGCCACCGCGCGAGTCTCTCTGAACCGAATCTTCGAACTGTTCGAGACCAAGGCCGAGGTACGCGATACTCCGCATCCGCTGCCCCTTGGTCCGGTCAAAGGTCAATTCCGGCTTGAGAATGTATCCATAAAATATGACCGTAATCCGGTGCTGCGGGATGTTTCTCTACAAATACCCGCCGGAGCGTTTTGCGCGATTCTCGGGTCGAGCGGTGCGGGCAAGTCAACTCTGGCGGATTTATTGGTTCGGTATCTCGATCCGGACGCGGGGCGTATTCTTCTCGATGGCCAGGATCTGCGCGAAGTTTCGCTGGACGATCTGCGGCGGGAAGTCATGCTGGTGGATCAGTCTCCTTATTTGTTCAACGTGAGCATTCGCGAAAATATCTCCTTCGCATGGCCGTCCGCGACGCTTGCTGAAATCGAAGAAGCCGGGCGGGCCGCCGGCCTGGAGGAGCTCATTCGCCGTCTCCCCGAAGGCTACCAAACCAAAACCGGCGAGCGCGGCCTCGCCCTATCAGTCGGCGAACGGCAGAGAATTGCCCTGGCCCGCGCATTGCTGCGCCGCCCTCGTGTGCTGATCCTGGATGAACCGACTTCGGCGCTGGATGTGGATACCGAAAGACTCGTGGCTTTCAATCTGCGCCAGGCTTTGCCGGATGCGACTTTGATCGTCATCACGCATAAGCCCGCGCTGGCCGCCCTCGCCGACTGCGTGATCGAAATCGAATTGTCGCGAGCGAAGATAACTCATGATCAATCCCTCGCAGTTCTCAACTGAACCGCCCTTGCCTGGACTGTCGTGTCCTGAGACGGACCCGTCTCCGTTTTTTGCGGGACGCACCGGGCGCGGTCTGCGCGTCGCCGTCATCGATAGCGGAGTGAATCCGCGTCACCCTCACATCACCGGCGTGTCAGCGGGAGTTTCCATTCTTGGCCCCGATGAACTGGAGGAAGGTTCTTTTACCGACGTACTCGGCCACGGCACGGCCGTCATGGCGGCGATTCAGGAGAGAGCGCCCGATGCCGAGTATTTCGCCGTCAAACTATTCAATAATTCCTTGCGGACAACCACGCCTTCTTTGCTTGCTGCCATCAACTGGGCGATTGCGAAACGTGTGGACGTTGTGAATCTCAGTCTGGGCACGCTGAATTTCGACTCCAGGAAGCAATTCGAGGAGGCCGTCGAGCGCGCTGCGGAGCACGGAATCATTCTGGTTTCCGCGCGCGAAGCGGACGGGAAGGCTTGTCTTCCCGGAGTGTTGCCGGGCGTGATTGGTGTCGGTCTGGACTGGGAATGCCCCCGAAATCGCTTCCGGGTTGCACGCGACGAAGGAGGCGTCCACTATTTCGCATCGGGCTACCCGCGATCGTTGCCCGGCATGCCGAAGGAGCGCAACTTGCGCGGCATCAGTTTCGCGGTGGCGAACATGACCGGGCTCGTGTTGTGCGCTCGCGAGTCTTGCTCCGCCGAGCAGATCCACGAAGCTCTCGCGGCCGAATGCGCCGTTACTAGCGAACCGCCTGTTGCAACGGTGGAACCGTAATATAAACGGCTAGGATCAAATCGCTGGGTTTCGTCGGAACGTTGCCCGAACTATAAGCAGGCGAACTATCCAGGTAAGGAAACTGCCTTGGAACGGCCCGGATGCCGCCGTAGACATACCCAATCAGAGTTCGTTTGCCGCGGAGCGCAGCCAGATCGTACACGCTGGCGTCGTCGCGGATTCTCCGCAAGTCCGCCACCGGGATAAAGGCCGCGTTCGCTCCCACATATCCGGCCATCCTCGCCGGTTGAACCATCTCGACGCTTTGATGACCGCCGCGCGCCAGCGTCGAAATCCGATCGATCCATTCCATGCCGTCCATGTAGATGGACTTGCTCTTATCGCCGACCAGCGGGGCCTCGTCGAATGCTCTCTTCTTGTCATCCCACGTCCATCGGCTGATGCCTCCAAACAAGGTCGTGTACGTCGTATTCGATTCCGGATCGAACAACTCCATGTGGGCGCAGGTGTACGAACTCATCTTTTGCGCAAAATTGTCCACCCACGGATGCGTTTTGCCGTCCCAATAGATCGGCTTCTCAAAGTTCAATTGATCTTTCGTGAATACGCCGCCATAGACCGCCGCTGCCAGCGAATGTCCGTCGGGCAGTATTGTGAAACCGGCGTTCATGTCCCGTCGGGCAAATTCCGGATTCTTGTAGCGATCCAGCAGCGTGACAGAGAGGCGTCCCTTCCCCGCGCTTTCCACTTTGAGTTTTCGAATTTCACCTAAATACTCCTGGGACGCCCGCGGGCTGTTCTGTTCATTCGTCCCCTCAAAATCGCGATAGCTGCCCATGAATACGTGGCCGCCGGCAAGGTAAAACATGCCGTCGTCCAACTTGAGTAAATCTCCTCCTGCCGATTGCACGAGAGAACTGTCCGCCCACGCGATGGTTTCCGAAAAGGTGTCGGCGCCCCGCATCACACCTTCCACCAGCGCGGGCAAACTGACAGCCGAGAGTATGGGATACGTCACCCACTTCCCTTGCTCGTTCTCGCCGTAACCGCCAGCCAGATACAACGTGGACTTGTCTTGAAAGAACAACGGATTGCTGGACATCCACTGATCTTTTACCGGGGCCAGACTTGCCGGTAGTTGCGCCACAGGCATACTGTAGGTCTTCGCCTGGCCCTTCGACGTTACATCCACAACCCAAATTCTGTCATTGCTCCCGGCCCGCGGGAAATCGGCCTCCGCGGCTCCCACGCCGTGATATCCGGTGGTCCTGCCTCCAATCAAAATCCACTTGCCTTCCCATTCCGCCCACGCAAAGGATTGCAATTTCGGAGCTCCCGGCATCTGGCTGGCGACATTCTCGACAGCCTCCAAGGTAAAGGGAAGACTCGCGGAGGCAGGACCTTCCGCCGCCATCGAAATCCACACCGCACCAACGATCAAGAACCCACAGCGATGGGCCAAAAGCATTGCCTCGCTCCTCTTTCGAAAATAAGGACAACTCAAGAGTGGGCACAACAATTGCTACCGCGGCGGCCGGGGCGGCGATGGAGCTTGAGTTAGATTGAAGGGGACGTCAGAGTTTGCACTTCGAAAGCGCGACCGACAGGGGCCTTACGTCGTACATCACCACTCTACTCCACGCACGTGGGAATTGGAAGCGGAAATTCCAAGGAAAACGTTGTTTCGGGCTTGGATGACGCCGTTACTTCAAGCCGGTTTCGGTAGAGCCATCGGATGCAACCACCACTTCCGGAGCGGATTCAGCCGCCGCCGGCGCGGGCTGCATGCGGGCAAGCGCCGTTTGGTCGAACTCGAACGTGCCCTTCATTAGATCCGATCCGTTGAAACGGGATTTCGCCAATCCGGAATCCGGATGATTCTCTGACTGGGTGAGGAAGTGATAGAGCTCGTGCGCCAAAACCCGCCCGATCGAGCGCCCGAGAGCGTAGTCCCGCGAAGCCTCGGGTTCGTCTGTCACAAGAGGAGTCAACAAGCTCCGAAGCGCCGAGCAATCCACGTTCACAAAAGGAAGAATATCCCCGGCGGCCGTGGCCGTCGTTCCGATATGAACGCCCTGCACCGGAACTTCGCTCTCCAAGTCCGCGTGAAAGGGTATACGACAATCTCCATCGAGATCGACGATCACTAAGGATCCATCGACCGCTTCGTATTGCCGCGGGTCTTCCCAATCGGTGACGAAACCCGCCACCCGCATCCGATCGGCGAGCTCTTTCTCCATCTCTTTCAATGCGGTGGAAGGAAGCGAACCTGTGCGAAGCACAAGGTGAAGGTAGGGCCATGCCTCACCCCGCGCGGGGGAAGCGTCAGCCGACAGAGGCATGCTCCAGCAGAGCAGGCAAAACGATGCCAAAAATCGCGCAAACAAGGCGCCAAATCTCCTTGGTCATTATACAAAGTTTTCGCCCCGTCGCCGGACGCCCGAAGACGGCCCCGGAAGTGACGGTTTCTCCAATGAATTTTGTTTATCGATAGCATCCAATCATATGATTGCGCCATGCCTTGAATTTACATGCGGCCCGATGATAGCTTTGGGAATCGTAAAGTACCCTCCCTGTTGGAGCCAAGAGTTTTTCCTCGTGCTCGCGTCATGACCATGTTCGGGTCATGGTTGTTCAGGTAAGCCATCCCTGTTGCGCCAAGCCGCCATCGTTCGCGCGGCGTCCCGGCTTTCACCGCGAGCGCCTCCGTCCTTTTTTGATTCTAATCAGGAGATCATAAACGTGATAAACAACGGAAAAAGATCGAGGAAGGGATTTACCAATCGCTTCTTTGCGGCCGTGACGATACTGTTCCTGGCCATCAATGCGGTACCGTTTTTTGGCCAGTCTACCTATGGCACATTCACGGGCACCGTGCACGATCCATCGGGCGCGGTTGTCGCCGATTGCGTGGTGACACTCACGAACGCGGGAACCGCCGCCGAGCGCTCGGCCCGGACCGACAAAGATGGCAATTACGAGTTTGTCAACCTCGAGCCCGGCACGTATAAACTCGTCATGCAGGCACCTGGTTTTGAGCCGCTGACGTTTAAGGAACTATTACTCACCGCCCGGGAAACCGTTCGCGAGGATGGCGCCCTCTCACTCGTCGGGCAGGCGCAGACGGTAAACGTAAGTTCCTCGAGTGAACCCGTGATCACCACGGAAGTTTCCAATATCGCCGAAACGAAGAGCGGTCAGGAGCTTCTGGATCTTCCCATCGCCATCAGTTCGCGCGCCCTGGGTTCGACCAGCGCGATCACCACGCTCACCACACAAAATGGCGTTCAGACCGACAACTCGGGCAATCTCTCGGTGGCTGGAACGAAAACCAGCTCGCTCTCGATCACCATCGACGGCATCAGCACGATGAATGTCAGAACCGAGGCCCCGATCTCTGAACTCTTCCCATCCTTCGGCACCATTTCGGAAATTCGAGTCAGCGAAGTCAACAATGCCGCTGAATTCGGAGGCGTTGCCGACATCACTACCATTTCCAAAAGCGGGACCAATTCGCTGCATGGCGGTCTCTATGAAAACCTGCAAAATACGGATATGAATGCGCGCAACCCGTTTTCCCCCACGGTTACTCCCATTCACATGAACGATTACGGCGTATACATGGGTGGCCCGCTGATGATCCCACACCTCTACAGCGGCAAGGACAAAACATTCTTCTTCGCCAGCTACGAAGGCCTCCGGTTGCCCCGCGCGCAGTTCATTGAACAAAGTGTTCCGTCGCTGCAGCTGCGCAGCGGCAATCTGGCCGCTTACGGCCTCGGGCAGATTCCTGTCGGCCAGATTTCACCCGTGGCCCTCGCCGCGCTCCAATACCTTTTCCCCCTACCGAATATCGGCGCGCCTAACGCGATCGCGAACAATTACGCGGTCAACTTCCCCACGCCGATCTCCAGTAACCAGGCCGATCTCCGCTTGGATCAGATCATCAATTCCAAGCAGACGTTCTTCGTGCGCGGCACTTACAAGCTGAAAGACGTGGTTAATCCTCCCGTTTCCACCGGCACTGTGATGGCAGGCGGCCTAAGCCAGCCCGAAATGGACTACGCGTTCACGGCCGCGCATAACTTCCTGATTTCACCAACGCTCGTCAATGAGCTGCGAGCGGGCATCACCGCCACGCGCGTCATCACCAGTGACACTGCCAACGCTTCTCTGCTGGCCTCCGAGATTGGCGTGGCGTTGCCCAATCCAGCCGTCGGCAACCAAACCCCGTTCTTTACGATCACCGGTTTTCAGCCAACCAACTCTACCGGATCCTCGGTATCGAGAGCGCAGACCAAGCAGTTGATTGATAACCTCACTTACACGAAGGGAGCGCACACGTACAAAGTCGGTGCCGATATTCGCCATCTCGAAGCCTATTTCAGTAACGTGTTCTCCGCCGACCGCGAAGGTGAGTATACGTTCAACGGGTCCATTTCCGGAATGAATCCCTACCAGGCTTTCATGCTCGGTATACCCGATACGACCACTGTAGGAATCGTCGATGTTCCCGATTCGAATGGGAACGCCATCCATTACGGCGTGTACGCTCAGGATGATTGGAAAGTTACTTCACACCTGACCGTCAACTACGGCCTCCGCTGGGAATACCATCCTCCCTTTCACGATTTTCTCAACAACATCGCCGTGTTTCTGCCCGACAACTATGCAGTGATCAACGGCCAGACGGTTCACGGAGCTGTGGCGGTTTCCCCCGGGGCCGTCGTCGATCCCACCTTCGCCGCCTCCATTGCGCCAAGCCCGATTCTCAGCCCCACTCAGGCGGGTTTGCCGAATACGTTGCACTATTCGGATCTGACCAGCTTTGCTCCGCGCATCGGCTTTGCGTGGAGACCGTTCAAGAGCGACAAGACCGTCATTCGCGGCGGCTACGGGAAATTTATCGAAGCCATGCTCGGCACCCTGACCAGCGCTGGATGGGGCGTGCAATCAAGCTACGTCGGAACGTTTACCAATTCCATCGTCAACGGCCAGCCGACACTCTCCATGGCGACAAGCCCGTTCCCCGCCAACCTCGCGCAGCCCGGAGTTCAGAACTTCGAGCTCTCCGGAGCCGTGCATTATGTGGATCCTTATGTTCAGCAGTGGAATTTCACGATCGAGCAGGATCTGGGCTTCAATACCGGCGTCCGCGTCTCCTACGACGGAAACCACGGCACGAATCTTGGATACACGGAAAACCTCAATCAAGTAGCGCCAAATACCATCGGCTTTGCCAAAGCTTCGGCGGGCCAACCTTATCCGTCGTGGTCTTACATTGCACAGGAGGCCAACGGGGCGCGTAGCAACTACGACGCGCTCACGGTGTCCTTTCACAAGCGGATGTCCAACGGACTCCAGTTCAACTCCAGCTACGCGTTTGCAAAGAATCTCTCCAACGGCCAAGGCTACAATCCCACGGCGTTCCCCACGCAGGCCGGCGGCACCGTATCTGACATCTACAACATCAATCTGGATTACGGCAACGTCTCCTTCACCCACCGCGAACGTTTCCAGACGACGTTCCTCTACGATCTGCCCTTCGGCCGCAAGGGCATGTTCCTGAACAAATCGAACAAGTTCGTCGACTCCATCGTCGGCGGATGGGAACTCTCCGGCGTCGCGCTATTCCAGACGGGACCCTTCATGACAGTCATCGCGCCTGGAGCCGACCCGGCGGGCAACAACTCGGATAACACGTCGGGCGCGGGCCGCGCGGACATCATTTCGGGCGTGCCTCTCTATCCCACAAACCAGGGCGTCGCCGATTGGATCAACCCTGCGGCGTTCGTCAAGCCCACCAGCAATATCGGCCGCATCGGCGATTCGCCCGTCGGCTCGGTCGTTGGCCCGGGAACGCAGGCGGTATCGCTCTCGATTTTCAAATCCGTTGCGATCCGGGAAGGCATTCGCTTCCAGTTCGGCGCCTCGGCCTCGAACGCATTCAACCATCCGAACTATGCCGTGCCTTCGAATTTGAAGATCGGAACCGCGGGATTCTCGAGTCTCACCAACGTACAGACCACGGAGAATGGCGGTCCTCGCTCCATTCAGGCCACGGCGCGCTTGACCTTTTAGCGTATTCGCTGATTGGTCGAACCCGGGGGACGGTGCAAATCGTCCCCTTGTTTTGCGTATGGACCGCCGCAACAGATCAGTCGCCTTCGCGATGTGGAGAAACTGTCCTCGCCGGAACCACGGCCACACAAGAGGAGCACCCACCACATCGATCGTTGTGCCTCGTGCCCGCGAAAAACTCCCCTCGATGGCAACGATTTGCCGGCGCCAGCGCGTGTCAACCAACCTTCGAGCACAGTCATTTCATTGCCACCCTTATGTATGGCAGCTGTCCTGCACGACCTCCGTCGGTGTCCAACAGCGACTTTTCGGTTTGTACTTCCGTGCGGGAGTTCGTCCCGGCAGGCTCATGTCCGTGTGGGGATATAACCGATCCTCGTGAATTCCCGAAGACATCGCGGTTCAAATGCTAAGGAAGCCGTTCGCCGCAACCACGGTTCTGCAACGGTCCCTACGGCTGCTCGACCGAGCCCCGCAATTTCGAGCCCCTCCACGAAGATCTCCGGGCCCTCGCGTGATCTCCTGCTGGCTGCGGCCCTCCTTTCGCTCACTCTGATCGCCTACCTCCCGGCGCTGCGCGGCGGGCTCCTGTGGGATGACGATGCTCACGTAACCAAGCCCGCGCTGCGCTCGCTCCACGGCCTGTGGCGGGTATGGTTCGACCTCGGCGCAACCCAGCAATACTATCCCTTACTCCACACGGCATTTTGGATCGAGCACGGCCTGTGGGGCGATGCCGTGCTTGGCTACCATCTCGCAAATGTAGCGCTGCATGGGATCGCGGCTCTGCTGGTGGTCGCGATCGCGCGGAGACTGGGCCTCGAAACCGCCGCGTGGCCGGCAGGATTCCTTTTCGCGCTTCACCCGATCAGCGTGGAAGCCGTCGCTTGGATCTCGGAACAGAAAAGTACATTGTCGGGAGTTTTCTATCTCGGTTCCGCGCTGATTTACCTGCGCTTCGACCGTACCCGCGAGCGATCGCAGTATGCGCTCGCTCTGTTCCTGTTCGTCATGGCCTTATTGACGAAGAGCGTCACCGCGACGCTGCCCGCCACTTTGCTTCTGGTCGTCTGGTGGAAGCGTGGCCGCCTCGAGTGGAAGAGCGACGCTTTGCCGCTTCTGCCCTGGTTCGGCATCGGCGCGGCTGCCGGACTTTTCACCGTGTGGGTGGAGCGAACGTTCATCGGAGCCCAGGGCCCGGATTTCGCCCTGAGCTGGCTGGATCGCACTCTGCTCGCGGGCCGCGTTGTGTGTTTTTATCTCGGCAAACTGGCGTTCCCCGCGAACCTCATGTTCTTCTACCCGCACTGGAACATCGACGCCGGCCGGTGGTGGCAGTATCTGTTTACGCTCGCTCTACTGGCCCTCGCCGCCGTCTTGATTTGGCTCACGAAGCCCTGGAGTACGAGGACGCGGCGCTGGCCCGTGGCAGCACTGCTCTTCTTCGTCGGGACTCTCTTCCCGGTTCTCGGCTTCCTCAACGTCTACCCGTTCGTCTACTCGTACGTGGCCGATCATTTTGCGTACCTCGCGAGCCTCGCGGTCATCCTCCCGGTCGCGGTAGCGGCTGCCAGACGTCCATACCTAAGCGCTTTGCTTGTTGCGATTCTTGCGGTCCTCACGTGGCGCGAGGCCCGCATGTACAAGGACGTTGAGACTCTATACACCGAAACCCTGCGACGGAATCCCGCGTCCTGGATCTCCCACAACAATCTTGGCGATTTCCTCGTGAACCAGCCGGGACGGCTCAACGGAGCGATCGGCCATTTTGAAGCCGCCTTGCGCCTAAAGCCCAATTACATGTTGGCTCTTAATAATCTCGGCGTCGCCTTGCTCAAGGTTCCAGGGCGCGACGACGAAGCGCTCGCGGATCTCCAGAAAGCCGTGAGCCTCAATCCCGATTTCGCCGATGCTCACAATAACCTGGGCAGTGCGTGGTCGAAGCGTGATCATTTTCCGGAAGCCATTGCCGAGTTCGAAACTGCGCTGAAGCTTAAGCCCGATTTTCCCAAGGCTCTCGATAACCTCGGCAGCGCCTTGCTGAAGTTTCCGGAGCGCCGCACCGAAGGGCTCGCGGATCTGCGGAAAGCCATAAGGCTGCAGCCCGATTTCGCGGAAGCTCACACCAATCTGGGAGCCGCGCTTTCCAGCATCCCCGGCCGTATGGCTGAGGCTGTCTCCGAATACCAACGGGCATTGCAGCTCGATCCCAACTCCGCGGAAGCTCACAACAACTTAGCCATCGCGTTCTCGCGAATCCCCGGCCACGCGAACGATGTCCTGTCCGAATACGAAGCGGCTTTGCGCGCCAAACCTGACTCCGCCGAAGCGCAAAGCAATCTGGCCGCCGCGCTCACTGCAATGGGCCGCCTGCCGGAGGCCGTTGGTCATCTGCAAACCGCCCTACGCCTCCAACCCGGCTCGGCCGGCGCCCACGCGAATCTCGGCATCGCCTACTCGAAAATGCCGGGCCGAATGCCCGACGCGATCACTGAATATCGCAGGGCGCTGCAACTGGATCCGGCTCAAGCCGACGCCCACGATAGTCTCGGGATTGCTTTGGTGCAAGCGGGGCGAACCAACGATGCGGTCCCCCATTTTGAAGCGGCCGTTCAATCCGCGCCCGATTCCGCCGAAATCCGCATGAATCTGGGAAATGTTCTGCTCGATATCCCTGGACGGCTGCCGGAGGCCATGGCGCAGTTTGCCGCTGCCGTGCGAATCCGGCCCGACTTATTCAAACCCCACTTTCTGCTGGGGCTGGCACTCCTGCGCATGCCAGGTCGCACCGAGGAAGGCTTATCCCAAATCGAAGCTGCTCTGAAAATCCAACCCGATGCCGGCGCCGAGCGCATCGTAGATCGCCTGCGCCGCCGGAAGCATTGAAGAGCCACCCCGGGGATCGACGCGCCGCCTCAGAACGTGCTCGGCACCGTTTCAGATGAGTATTGCCGGTTGAAGCTTCTGGCGTCGCCGCGAGCCAACGTGACTTGGTAAACGTGCCGTTCGCTCTACGTCGCAGACATCGATTCCAAGAACCACAACAGTGGCGAAGTGGTGAATTTGCGGTAAGCTCAAAGGAGTCAAACCACTTGCTGGAGTGGCGGAACTGGCAGACGCACGGGACTCAAAATCCCGCGCCCTTCGGGGCATGTGGGTTCGACCCCCACCTCCAGCACCACCTGTCAGTGCGTGCTGCCCGGTATAAAACGCGGCCCGATGAGACGTCGCCCTTCCGATCTCCACAAAGCTTATGAAAAGATCACCCCCTTTTCGTGGTTCAATCACCAGGCCGAAGAGGCGGCCAGTGCTGCAAGCCGCGTATGAAGGAAAATAGTGACGACGGATATGCTTCGTGACGACAGGGATCTTTGATCCGCACGTCGCGATGAGGACGGATGAGAACAAGTGGGTTTCCTCGATAATCTAGAGAACGATTTGAAAGCCCTCGAGAACCGGGAGGAGCGAGACCCGGTAAAGATCCAGCGCGAGCGGGAGCGGAGGGACGAAGATAAGAAGGCCGCGCTGCTCCGCGCGCCTTATGCGGAGATACTGAAGACTTCCGCGTTCACCATGGATTTGCTCACGCACTGTCGTGCCATCGGACACGAGCGCCGCACCCTGGTACGCTTTACCTGGCTGGGCGATACGCTTCGACTCGATGCGGGAGAGGCGCGCATGGAGCTGGCGCCAGAAGCGGAGGGGATCCAAGCCGTTTGTTTTTTGAACGGGGAGGAAGTCCGGCGCATGATAGTCGATCCGAAAACGGACGATCCTGCGATCCTTGCCAAAACCTGGCTTGCCCCCTAATCCCTATGCGGAGCGGAAGCCGTCGCACAGGTTTCGTCGACCTCGCCTGCGTACGCCGGCAAACGTGCCTGCAAACTGGGCGCGGACCGTTTGACGGGAGCCATCCTCCTGCGTTACGATCATAATTCGTATGGCTAATACTGTTAGCGCGCTGAAGCGCGTACGCATCACCGAGCGCCGCACGGCGGTCAATCAGACTCGTAAGACGCGTCTTCGTCACGGAGTTCGCAAAATGCGCCGGCTGCTCGAGGCGAAAGATGCCAAAGGCGCGGCGGAATTTGTGCCCAAGACGTTCTCCCTCATCGATCGTGCCGCCAAGTGGGGCATTATCAAGAAGAACACGGCCGCGCGTTATAAGAGCCGCCTCACCCTGCGCCTTCGCAAGCTCGCGTCGGCATAGATTTCAACTGCCGGGGTACGGCTCCCAGTGGTTGCGTTCCGCCTATGGCTGAACTTCTTTTTCAAAGCGCGCATACGTTTTGTCGAACTCTGCTCTAAGAGTCGGGTTGGGGGCGCTCAGGGCGTCCACCACCTGTTTTCCCCATCGGAAATAGCGGCTCTTACGCTCATAATCCCAATTCGCCGGCGGGCTGGTGAGGATGGACCGCAAGTTCGAAATCTTGTCCGCTAATTTGATGGTCTGCGCGCGTACCGATAAACCGGGAGCATGCTCCACCTGCAGCCGTTTCCGTTCTTCCTTGGGAAGCGACTTGTCATCTGTCATTTCCATTACCAGCCCCGCAACGTCGGGCCCAAAAACTTTACTGAGGTCCTGTGCCGTGACGCTGGTATCTTCCACCACGTCGTGAAGCAGCGCGGCCACGATCGTGTCGACGTCATCGGAGACCGTGGATACCACCTGCGCGACCTCGATCACATGATTCACGTACGGCTCTCCGGCTTCTCCCTTGCGCTTCTGCCCCGCATGTTTTTCGGCGGCGTAGAGCGTGGCCGAAAGAATCCGCCCTATTTCGTTGTTCAGCATCCCCGCTCCCGTTTCCTTCTTACGCACCAGCGAGAAGATCGCCAGCGCCTCATCTCTAATTTTACAGAAGCGATTTTGCGGAATGATTTACAAAAAAACTTACGCCGTCAGCGCGAGAATCATCTCTTCCATCACGATGCGGTCGTCGGGGCGCGCGTCGCGCAGGGCCCGGTCCGCTTCGAAAAGTCCGACCATAGCGCGGCGCAGTTTTTCGGGGAGAACGCGTTGACGGTTTCTTCGATCTGCCGGGCCCGCTCCGGCCACATCCGCGCGCCCAGTCTGGTGAAATGCGCCTGAATTTGTTGAGCGCTGCGCAAGTTTGCCTCTCGTGCGGCGAGAGCCGTCCGGAATTGAGTGGCCAGAAAGGTCAGGGCGAGCGGCATGTATTCGCCCTCCCGCGCGAGCGTATCCAGAATTTCGAGCGCCCGCAGGCGATCGCGCCGGCCGAGCGCGGCCACCAATGCGAAAATCGTCGATTGCTGCGCATTCGCAACGAGCGAGGCGATGTCCTCGGCCGTGACTCTCCGGGATCCTCCCGTGAAGAGCCTCAATTTTTCTATTTCTAAAGCGATCCTTGCTGCTTCTCCCCCGGTGGCATCGAGCAGCAAAGCGAGTTCCGCGAGTCCCAGAGCCAGACCCGATTCCTTCGCGAGCGTCTGTGCCAGCGACCGGGCTGCTTCCGGCGTGTACGGCCGGAATTCCACCTGATGCGACACCGCCGCGAAAAACTTCTGCGCTCGCTCGACTTTGGATTTGTCTTCCCCGTCAAAACCATAGCGGCTCGCTTCGAACACCACGACCGTACCGGGAGATGGCGACTTAAGGTACGCGGCCAGATCCGAACTGTCGCCGCCTTCTTCGCCGTCTTCGTCCGTCGCCGCGGCTCGCGTTCGCGGGAGCGCCGCCTCTGCGTTCCCGATCCAAATCAGGCGTCGCGAGGCGAACAGAGACATGGAACGCGCATTGGCGAGCGCGGCCGCGAGCGGCGTGTCGCTCAGATCGTGATGCGCAAAGCCGTTTTCACGATCCTCGGGATCGTCGCCGAGAACCGCGCGCACCAGTGCCTTGCGGCATCGCTCCCGCTGATAGGCCTCCTGGCCAAGAAACAGATATGCGGGCGCGGGGCCGTTCTTTTCCAGGGTTGCGAGAAATTGATCGGGCGACATCGGCTCTTCCGCTGGGCGTTCAAAAACTCTCGAGAATCGCCGAAACCACCTGGCGCGCCGTCTGCTCGCTGGCGCGCTTGATGGCGTCGTCGCTCTCTTCGAAAAAGGCCGCCGGATCGACCGAAACCTGGTAGCGCTCGCGAACATCCATGAATGGCCGCGAGAATAGAATCTTGCCGGTGGCCCGTTCCTCCAGCGTCAGGCGCAAGTAGATGTGGATATCGACGGCGCTGGCGCGCCCCGTCGTCGGATCAAACACCGTGGCTCCGGAAGTATAATTCGTGACCGTGCCGTGCAGAACCGCGTCGGCCGCGTCCGAGTTTACGACGATCTTATAGCGGGTGCGCGTCGCGAATTCACGGGTAATCGCCTCGGGCAGCCCGTCCGTGATTTTATAGCGCGTGCTCGCGTTCGTAAAAGGCGGAATCGCGATGGTCTGAATCGTCGACGGCAGCAGATCCGCGCGTCCGCCCGTGTGATAGCCGCACGACCCGAGCATGGCCGCGAGGAGGAATGTCGGAATCGTTCGCTTCATGTCCCGCTTCAGATAAATATCTCCTGGGCGACCGCGACGGCATTTTCCGCGGTCAGCCGGAAATTATCCGCCACAGCCCACATCCACGCCGCGCGCGGCTGATTCGAATCGATGGCGATGGCCCCCACGCTCAGCCCGCTTTGCCCCGCGACGTTCGCATTCGACGGAGGTTCGTCCGGCCGCACGTCGATACCCGCGTCGCGCAACGCATCGGCCAGCGCCGCGACGCCCGGATTTTCGGCGAACTCCACCCACAAAGAGAAGCTGTGGCCGTGGAAGACCGGCGCCTGGATCACGCGCAGCGAGGGCATGGGAATCGCGGGATAGGCGGCCAGAAGCGACGCCACGTTTTTCTCAATGCGCTGTTCCACGCCGTCGAGCGGCTCCATCGCTTCCTCCCCGTAACGGGCCAGCATGTTGAAGCTCAATTGTGCGTCGAACACGGCGGTTTTCAGCTTTTGGAAATTCAGAACCGCGACCGTCTGCTGCTGCAACTCGTCCACACCCTTTTTGCCGCGCTCGCTCGCCGGCTCGAATACGTGGACCAATGCGCGCCGGATGGTCGTGCGCTCCGCCAGAGCAGTGAGCAACATCGCGATTCCGATCGCCGCGGGGTGGGCGATCACCTGGATCGAACCGTGCGCGGCCTTCGCGGCATCCTTCACGGCATCTTTCATCACGTCCGCGGGCTCCGCGGAAGGGGCTCGCAAACGGGCATGCGCCTGATCTTCCAACGAGCCCGTGAGATCGACCAGAACAGGACCACCCGGAGGATTTAAGCGCAAGGCTTTGCGGCTCGAGGCCTGCGACCCGGCCAGAAACGCCACGTCCGCTCCGGCCAGGCTCGCCGCGGTCAGAGGACTCAGCGGAATGGCTTCTTCGCTATCGCCGCCGAGCACGGCGGCTGTCTCGCTCGACGACGAGATCAGCTCCACGCTCGGAGCCGGCTTCGCATCTTCGAGGAGTTCCTGGATCTCGCGGGCCAGCAGGGAATCGCCGCCCACCACCGCGATGCGTTGCCGGCCGCTGCGCGTCTCAGCCAACTTGATGCTCCGGGTGCGTCGGTGGACGGTGCAGCCTGCGCCGCAGCACTCCTCCTACGCGAATCACAATGCCGCTCCCCACGTAGCAACTCGCCATCAGCAGAAGGACCGGCTGCGAGAAACTTAAAATCAAGAAAATCAGGCAGGCGAGAAGTACGAAGATCAAGGGCGAACGCGGCTGCGTAAGGTTCAGATCTTTAAAACTCGGATAGCGCCACGTACTCACCATCAGGAAGGAAAGCAGACCAAGGAGGCACAGCCACGCTACCGAGAGGATCCAGTTGCGCACCGGCTGCGTCTCGGCGGCGTAGACCACGGCCGCCACCATCCCCGCGCCCGCCGGGATGGGAAGCCCTACGAAATATTTGCGTCCAGGACGGCCTGGATTCGATGGAATCGGATTGTGCTGAATGTTGAAGCGCGCGAGCCGCATCGCGCCGCACAGCAGGAACAGAAAAGCGATGAAATAGCCCGTGCGGTGCAGGTATTCGAGCAGCATGCGGTCCATCGCCGGATCCACAAACCGGACGCCCCACACAAAGGCGAGCACGGCCGGCGCGATGCCGAAGGCGATGACGTCCGCGAGCGAATCGAGCTCACGGCCGAAATCGCTCACCGTATTCGTCATGCGCGCGATCCGTCCATCCAGACCGTCCAGAAACGCCGCCGCTCCAATCGCCATGGACGCGATCTGAAAATGATGGACCGCGCTCCCGTCCGCCGACGGCATCTGCACGGCGGCCTGGAACGTTTCGATAATTGCGTAAAACCCCAGAAACACATTCCCGGCGGTGAAGAGCGTGGGCAGCGCGTACGCCGCGCGGCGCGGACGCCGGTCGGGGGAATGTGGATCGATCAGGCGATCCCTCCAGGTCTTGCTCATGCGGCTTGGCCTCCTGAAACAGCCCGAAAGCGCGCCACGACACTCGATCCCGCGCTCACGCGTTCGCCCGCGCGCACCACAATCTCCCATTCGGGACCGAGAAAAACGTCCACGCGCGAGCCAAACTTGATCATTCCTACGCGCTCGCCGGATTTCAGCACATCGCCGATCTTCTTGTAGCAAATAATTCGCCGCGCAATCAGACCCGCGATCTGCGAAAAAACGACTCGCGTCGGGCGTCCCAAGAACTCCCCGTCCACGGTGAATACGTTTTGCTCGTTCAGGTGGCTCGCGCTTTCGCGGCTGGCGACGAGAAACTCGCCCTTCTTGTACTCGATGTTCGTGATGCGGCCGGGAATCGGAGTGCGGTTCACATGGACGTCAAAGACATTGAGAAAAATACTGACCCGGCTGCCCCCAGCGTCATCGGACTGAATGCCGACTACTTTGCCGTCGGCCGGCGAGACGGCCACGGCTCCCGCTGGAATCTCGCGCTCGGGATCGCGGAAAAAGTTCAGGCAGAAGATCCCTAATAAATAAAAGGGGATCGAGTAAGGCCACCCTACGAGCCAGGTGACCGCCGCGCCGCCGGCTGCGAAGCCGAGAGCGTAATAGATGCCGTAAACCACCATATTGCTGTCTTCATTGTCGCATCCGACGCGCCGCCGTCTAAGAAGCGAACGTGCCCTCGGAACCCTCTCTTATGACAATCCGGCGAATATTTCAACAAGTTAGCGTTTCGATAAAATATCTTCCGGCAATGCGACTCGGGTTGGCACCTGGCGGAACTTTTCAGAAAAAGGCTCTTCGCCCGTGGAGCTGCGAATCCAAATGGTTTGCGGCGGACCCTTGGCGAACTGCACCTCCACGGGCACGTCGACTGAAAAGTCCTCTTCCACGCCGGTTTGCACCAGCGTTCCGGTCAGCGCAACCGGGGGAGCCGCGCCCGTAATTTTGTATTCCAATTTCAGGCCGGGCACGCCGGTTGCGTATACCCAGTTGTCGAAAAATGTGTCGATGGCCTCGGCCGTCACGCCGCGCGGGCGAAATTCCTGCACCAGCGCCCGCAGGTTCTCCGTTGTCACCACGCGGAATTCGTAGCGCTTGCGAAGCTCGGCGAGCATCGCCAGAAATTTTTCGTCGCCCATGCGCCTTCGCAGCATATGAAGGACCCACACGCCTTTGCCGTAGGTGATGGCCCGCCACGCGCCTGGCGTTTCCGATGCGAGGAGCCGGTCGCCCCATACGATGGGACCCGCCGATTCGGCTGTCTTGCCGCCCGTTTCATACAGAAGTTCGTCTTTGTAGCCCTGCAGCACGGGCAAGGCGGCCTTGAAACCCTTTTTCTTCTCCAGCCACAGCAGCGCCGAATAATTGGCCAGACCCTCCACGATCCACGCGTCTTCGCTTCGTTCCACCGACGTCACCGCTCCCCACCATTGATGCGCGGTTTCGTGCGCGGCGAGGAGATCGGAGAAAAACACTTCCTGATTGGCGCCCCGCATCGCCGCGGGACGCTCGTGGGGATCCAGATAGGCCAAGGTCGAAAGATACAGCAAGCCCGGAAATCCTTGTCCGAACGTTCCGGGAATCGGCGCGACGGTCAGCGTTTTTAGAGCAGGCGGTCCAAAAAGACCCGAATAAAAGTCGACCGCGGCGGAAACGTCGGCGGCCACCGTTTTTAGCCTCGCCAGGGGATCGGGGGCCAACTGCGCGGATGCGTTCACCATGCTCCCGGGAACCTGAGACCCGCGTCCCCGGCGCATGCCGAGCGGCGGCTGAGGCTGCATGACTTCGGCCGGCGGCTTCAGGGAATCCTCGATATGGCGGTTCCCGTACACGTCGATGGACACGCCGCTCGCCTGCACCGATACCTTTTCGTAGTCCCCGAGATTGAACCCCGCGGAGCTCACGGGCACATCGATGCGCCGTCGCGTGGTGCGCCAGTCTCCCTCCGTCCGATCGCTCACCAATTCCCCGGCGTTCACCAGCGTGAGCCGTTTCGGATAGCGGAAGGTGACGTCGAACGTGGCGCCTCCCGTTGCGATATGGGGATACCAATTGGAGCGGTCCTGCACGAAAAAGACGCCATCTCCCGCAACGTTCACAACGCTGCCTTCGTGCTCGAATTCCAGGGTATGCTCGGTTCCCGCTCCGAGCGATGGACCAGGCACAACAAGAATCGCCGATTCCTCTTCGCCGGTGTCGAGCAGGCTCGGTCCCGCATCGCCGCGCAGCCATTCCACCGGCGCGCCATCCAGGCGCATCGCCGTGATCTGCATCTTCTGCGCGATCATCAGCGGGAGCGTGCCAACCGGTTCAGAGCCTACGCGCAGCACCGCTTGCGTCTTCGCCTTCATGTGCAGGTCGTTGTCGAGCGCCGCCTCAATGCGATAGCCCGGCAGCGTGAACTCGGGCCGCGGCGGGGCACTCGCGGCGATACGCGCGCTGCGTGCGGGGAAACTGGTCCATACATCGTAGACGGTCTTATTTTCGCGTATCGTCCTGCGCCGGATTTCGACGCGCGCCCCATTGCGCGGTTCCACCACAATGTCGAAGCTGCCGAGAGTCTTACCGCTGACGGCAAGAAACGTCAGCCCTCTGCCGGGATGAGCGGGAGCCAGGACATCCTGCACCAGGCGCAGCGCCATGGGCGCCTCAATGTTGGTCGCGGCTGACGACCACTGCGATGCCAGCAACGCCCCCATTTCCGCGGCCTTCTTGCCGGTCCCTTCGCGGCTCATCTGTTCCATCAGGTTCTCCGCGGTGCCGTCGGCGAACACAAAGAATCCCGAGCGGATATGCTCGTCCAAATTCGGCTGCGTCGCAAAGCGCGCCAGGGATTCGCGCTCGCTGCGCGTCGGCGGAAGCACGATTACCTCGCCATCGCCGCCTTCGACGTCGGCCGAAAATAGCGCGGCGGTCCTCCTGCCTTCCACGGGTTTGGTGAAAATCAGGTAGCCTTCGTTGAGATAAACCCGGACGTCTTCTTTCGCGAAGCTGAGATCGCGGACCCGGTAGCAGGCGGCGGGATCGAGTGCATCCTCCCGGATCGCGCGCATCAGTTCGGCGGGCGAGGCTGCCGCGAGCGTTCCGGCCACTGTGGCAAGGAGCGTAAGAAACGAAGAGACGCGCACAACACCACCAGTCTATCTAAATGTGATGAGCGCTCGATCCGTAGGTAGTTCGCTAATTTAGCGATCCGTGCGTGGCCGTCCGTCTAACGCCAGTGGCTAAGCTACGGGAGGCTTGACGCCTCTCACGCCCGTCGCGCAACCGAAGAAGTATGAAACCGGCACGACCTCGAGCCCGGCGTCCCTCAGGCAACCTGCAAAATGCGTGGCATTCTCAAATGCCTGGGTGAACACTCCCAACAGTCGATAGCACTCCGGATTGCCCAGCAGCATTCGTCCGACGACCGGAATCACCCATTTCAGATAGAACATGTACAGGGCACGAAGGGGAATGAACGAAGGTACGGAGATCTCGACGAACGAATAAGTCCCGCCGGGTTTCAGCAGATGGGCGACTATTCTGGCCAAATGGCGCTGTTGTTCGCGGTTGAAAGTTTTCAAGCCGAAGGACGAAACGACGACGTCAGCGAACGCGGATTGTGGATTCCAAGCTAGCACGTCCGCCACGTGGACCTCTATGGGAAAATGCCACTCCCGGCGCGTCCGACGCGCCATCTCAGGGGAGATATCCACCCCGATGACTTGCGCCGATGCTGGTAGCGCCTTCGCCAGCGAACGCCACAGCTCTCCCATCCCGGACATTAAATCGACGACACATCCTGCCGATGCCAACGGCAGACCGGAGACGACCTGATGGCGCCACCGGGCCGTGAAGCCAAAAGATGAAAGCAGATTGACATAGCCGTACGTAGACGCCATATCGTCAAAGAGCATTCGAATCGACTCCGGGTCGTATTGAACTCTCGCCAATGCACTCCTTTGCTACGAGTTGTCAGTGTCTCATGTCCCGATATCTCTAGAGGGAAGGACTGTGGAGGCGATACCGGTTCTGTGCCTATTTTTCGTATGCTTTGCTAGACGGCGGACCTCGCTGCGCGCAGGTGATATGCTCCAGTTAGGTGTATGAGGGTTCGCACCCGCACATGCGTGCTGCTAACTGGCGCGATCGCCTGCGTCACCGCCATTCATGCGTATCAACGCGAGTTCCGCGTCTATACGAGCCTCGAAGGCTACGACAATATCCCGCTCCCGGAAGATTACAAAGTCCCGGGCGAGTGGGTCTTCGCGCGTCTCATGTATCCCCCGCATCCGCACGCCCGTTTCAGCCGCCCGTATCGCTTTGGAGTCGGCATCGACTGGCGCGAAGGCGGCAGCAGCTGGTCGCAGGACTATCCGCGCGCCGATCGCCACTTCGCGCAGGCTATGCGCCGGCTGACGCGTGTAAACGCCCGTTCGGTCGAGCAGCCCGTCAATCTCGACGACGGCGACGACGTCTATAACTGGCCCTGGTTGTGCGCCGGCGAAATGGGCGATTGGAAGCTTACCGACGATCAGGTCAAGCGGCTTCGCGATTATCTCCAGCGCGGGGGCTTTCTGATGCTCGACGATTTTTGGGGCACCGAGGAGTGGGGCCGCTTCGAGGAAACCATGAAGGCCGTCTTTCCGGATCGGCCGATCGTCGAAATCGATAATGCCGATGCGATTTTTCATTCGGTCTACGATCTTGACGACCGCTACCAGATTCCGGGACAGTGGGCGCTCGCGCGCGGGACCACGTATCGCAATGACGGGTATCAGGCTTACTGGCGGGGTATTTACGACGATAACAACCGTTTGATGGTGGCCATGTGCTTCAATTCCGACGTCGGCGATTCCTGGGAGTGGGCCGACGAGCCGCGCTATGACGAAAAGTATTCGGCGCTGGGCATCCGGATCGGCGTCAATTATGTCGTCTATTCCATGACTCACTGATCCGAATGGAACCCGGCAGCCGGAGCGCACATCTCACCTTCTGTTGTACTTCTGCCCCGCATTTCTTTATGGATGGGAGATCAATCATGCAGAGCTTGTATTGCACCGTGTCCGGCAGGCGTTTTTTCTCCGGCATCACTTTGGCCGTGACCCTCACGCTTTTCAGCACCTTCGCCGCCGCCCAAACCGCTTCCGCTCCCGGAGCGAAGCCGGCGCCTGCGGCCAATCAATTGACTCCACAGGTTTTAGGCGCGATGCTCAGCTCGGCGGCCACCTTTCATGACCTGGTGGAGAAGATGAATTTGAGCAAATCGCTGGGCGCCGACGAGCACGTCCAAGGTGCGGACGGGCGCTTGCATCATCCTCTGGAACGCACGGCCCAGACGATCGGCGCCGGTGCCGGAGCGGGAGCGGCCATCGGCGCGATGACGCATAGCCAGAATGGGGTTCTCGTCGGGGCACTCATCGGCGGCGCAGGCGGACTGATTGTCGATCAGATCCTGAAGCATCGGGAAGAAGTCGCGCAGAGAGCGGCACAGGAACCCGCCGACGCGAACTATGCACCGCGTGGATTTAAAGAGCGCGATCCGGAGCGCTCGCCTGCGAACTAGGATCTTTTCCTGCAATCGGCTGGGTCTCGCTCGGGGCCTGGAGCCCGCCCGACTTGTTGTCCCATGCCTGAGGTGACCCGCGCCGGGCATTTGCTATACTGAAACTTCTATTCCGACCTAGCGCCTCCGCTTGCGGCGTTGTGCGCGCATAATGAACGAAGGAAACGCAGATGCCGAAACGTACATTCCAGCCCAATAATCGCAAGCGAGCGAAAACGCACGGATTCCGGGAACGCATGAAAACGAAGAATGGACGCGCGGTGCTCGCGCGGCGTCGCGCCCGCGGCCGTCATAAGCTGACGGTCAGCGATGAGAGAGCCGTCCGAAACGCCAACTAGAAGCGCAGCCGGCGCCCGATCAGGATTTCCGAGATCTTCCCGGATCCTGCGCCCCGCTGAGTTTCGCGCCACCTATGACCATGGCCTTCGAATCTCCGGTCCGCTGTTTGCCGCCTTCTGTAGAAAGCGGGAAGAAGCGGAACCGGAAAACACCCGCTTCGAGGGAGCGCGTCTCGGGCTTACAGTTCCGCGCGCCATTGGCGGGGCCGTCATCCGGAACCGGATCAAAAGGCGTCTGCGGGCGGCCTTTCGATTGCACCGGGCGGAATTCGGACCGCAATGGGATATCGTGCTCAACCCCCGGCGCGCGGTTCTCGACGCAAGTTTTGCCGCGATCGAACGGGCCTTGGGTAAGGTAATCGAAAAATGCGGACCTTGACGCTGGCCGTTCTTCGTATCTATAAGCGGTGGGTCTCTCCGTATCTGCCCTCTGCGTGCCGGTTTCATCCGACCTGTTCGGAATACATGATGCAATCGGTGGAAAAATACGGCGCGGCCCGCGGCATCTGGATGGGATTAGGGCGGCTGCTCCGATGCCACCCATTTCATGAAGGAGGATTCGATCCGGTCCGCTAGCAATGCGCAGCATGCGAACTCTGTTGATGCGCGGCCTGCGAACGTCTGGTGAAAATAAGGCGGCCAAGTTCCGACTTCACGCATGAAAAAAGAATTGTCCATGGAGGCCCGGCTCCTCATCGCGTTTCTGCTGATGGGGGTCGTGCTGTTGGTGAGCCAGTACTTCACGAAACCGGCGCCCGCGCCGGTGGCGACCAAAGCCGGCGCCCAGAAGAACGTCCAGCCGGTCGCGCCCGCCGCTACCCAAGCCCCACCGCCGCTCGCCGCGCCCACAGGTGGAGCCGAGCCCGGCGTGCAGGTGCAGGGCTACACGGAGCAGACCTTTGACGTGGATACGAATCTATTCCACGTCGTGTTCACCAACCGCGGCGCGGTGGTGCGCAGTTGGATTTTGAAGGACTACAAAGACCACAACGGCAAACCGCTGGAGCTGGTGAATCAACGCGCGGTGTTGAAAGTCCCGCCTCCCTTCGCCCTGGCCGTTCCGGGCACGACGCTGCCCACGGACCCGAACACCGCAATTTTCAAGGAAGAAAGCTCGGACGGCGGACTCACGCTGAACTTCGAGTTCTCCGACGGGCGGGCTCTCACCAAGAAAACGTTCCAGTTCGAACAAAAAAGCTATCTGATGCGGGTGACCAGCGAAGTCTCGCAGAATGGCGTGCTGGTGCCGCACGAGCTCACCTGGCGGGGCGGGTTCGGCGACGCGGGCGTGGTCAATCCGCTCACCGTGCAGCACGCGATTTACTACGATCTCCCCAACTCGAAGCTCCAGGTGAAGACGGCCAAGGACGCCAAGAGCGGTCCGGTTTCGGCGACGGGACAGTTTTCCTTCGTCGGAATCGAAGACAGCTACTTCGCCGCGGCCTTCCTTCCCGGCAGCAAATCCTCGGTGCAGGAGACGACCTTCGCGGACGCCGTCCCGGACGCCAAGGGCGCCGATGAACAACGCGTCGGCGTAGGCGTTGGCGGAGAAGGCGCGAATACACTCTCGCTTTTTGTTGGCCCCAAAGACACGGACCTCTTGCGCAAGGTGGATCCGAAACTGGAACAGGTGGTCGACTGGGGATGGTTCTGGTTCCTCGCGCAGCCGTTGTTTACCGCGCTCAACTGGACCACGGATCATCTGGTGCACAACTACGGATGGTCGATCGTGCTGGTCACCATCATTATCAACCTGGTGCTGTTTCCCCTGCGTCTCACCAGCATGAAGTCCTCGCGCAAGATGCAGTCGCTGCAGCCGCAAATCAACGCGATCAACGAAAAGTTTAAAGGCTATCCGATCCGCGATCCCCGCCAGGCCGAGAAAAACCAGGAGATCATGGATCTCTACAAGAAAAACGATGTCAACCCCGTGGGCGGCTGCCTTCCCATGGTGTTGCAGCTTCCTTTTTTGTGGGCGTTCTATAAGGTTCTCGCCGTGTCCATTGAAATGCGCGGGGCGCACTGGCTGTGGGTCACGGATCTTTCGCAGCCCGAATCGCTCGCCATCCACATGCTCCCGGTGCTGCTGATCATCACCCAATTTCTGACGCAGAAAATGACGCCCAGCCCGGGCATGGACCCCTCGCAGCAAAAAATGATGATGGTGATGCCGCTGATCTTCGGGTACATGTTCTATTTCGCGTCGTCGGGATTGGTACTATACTGGTTGACCGGCAACGTGGTCGCGGTGGCGCAGCAGTGGGCGCTGAATCGCGTTTCGCCGCCGCCGGTCGTCGCGAAGGCGGTCTCCCCCAAGAAGAGCAGGAGCTGAACTTGTCCGACAAGAAATATACGGTTGCCGAAAGCGGCCCCCTGATTGAAGATTTTCTGGAGCCCGTATTGGACGCTGCTGACTTCGACGTCGAATACGTGGTCGCCGAAGGGGAAACGCCGCATCCCGATTTTGAGAATCCCGACGTCATGGTGAAGTTTTCGGGTCCGGACGTGGAGCTTCTGCTGGCCAACAAGGCCGAAGTGCTGCTTGCGCTCGAGCAGTTGACGCACGAAGCCCTGCGCATGCCTTCGGAGGACCACTCCAAGATTTGTTTCGACGCCAACGACCGCCGCGCTCTGCGCATCGAAGAACTGCGGATGAGCGCGCAAGCCGCGGCTGAACGCGTCCGCAAGACGCATGCGCCCTTTCACTTTAGCCCGTTGAATAGCCGGGAGCGCCGCATTCTGCACCTCGCGCTGCGCGACGAAAAAGAAGTGCGCAGCGAGAGCGTCGGCGAAGGACCGATCCGCCAGGTTGTGATCGTGCCGGCCGACATGAAGACCTTGCCCGAGCCGGTGATTCCTCCGCGTCCGCGCCCTGAAGACGATGCCGGACGGCCGCGTTTCGGCGGCCGCGGCGGAGAACGTGGTGGTGGGCGCGACCGTCGCGGTGGACCTCCGCGTGGACGAGGCGGACCGGGCGGCGGACGTGGTGGAGATCGGGGCGGACACGGCGGTCCTCCGCGCGGCGATCGTCCTCGTCACTAAGAGACAAATCTCCCGCGTGTCATCGCGAGCGAAGTCGAGTGATCCGCTTTTCGCTCGGTCGCAGGTCCCCGCCGGCCCGAACACGTGAATATCCGCGATACCATTGCCGCTATTTCCACGCCGCCAGGACGCGGCGGCCTTGGAATCGTGCGGATTTCGGGCGCGCGGGCGCGGGCCATATCCGCGGCCTTTCTCCGATTTAAATCCGGGTTCGAGTGGATCGCCTGGAACGCCGCGCTCGCGGAGCTTCTGGACGTTCACGATTGCACCATCGATCACGTCGTCGTGACGTTTTTCGGCGCGCCGAGGTCGTATACGGCCGAGGACATCGTCGAGATCTCCTGTCATGGATCGCCGGTGGTCTTGCGGCACGCTCTCGAGCGAGCCTGTGCCGCGGGCGCGCGCTTAGCCGAGCCCGGCGAGTTCACGTTGCGCGCGTACCTTAATGGCCGCATCGACCTTCCGCGCGCCGAGGCCGTGCGCGATTTGATCGAGGCTACGACGCTGTATCAGGCTCGCATCGCCGCGCAACAGATCGAGGGGTCCGTTTCGCGGCGGCTTCAGCCCATGAAGGAACAATTGCTGGAATTGATCGCCTTGCTCGAAGCGGGCATCGATTTCGCTGAAGATGACCTCAGCATCGCGTCCACCGAAGAGATCCTGAAACGACTTGCGCCGATCCAACAGGCCGTGCACGCGCTTGCGGCCACGTTCGCCTACGGGAAGCTGGTGCACGACGGGTTCGCGCTCGCCATCGTGGGACGCCCGAACGTCGGCAAGAGCAGCTTGTTTAATCGTTTGCTCGAGCAGGATCGCGCCATCGTGACAGATATCCCGGGCACGACGCGCGACCTCGTTTCCGAGCACGCCTCGCTCGAAGGGATACCGGTGAAATTCGTCGATACCGCCGGAATTCGCGCCAGCGTGGACGTGGTGGAAAAACTCGGTATCGAGCGGAGCTTTCGCGCCATGGCGGATGCCGACGTCACGCTCGTGCTGATCGATCTTTCCGCGCCACTCGAAGCGCAGGACATAGAACTTGTGGAGAAAGCGCGATCGCAGGGCAAGTGCGTGGTGGCCGGCAACAAGTCCGATCTGTCCCCGGACGCCGCAATCCCAGACGCGTGGGGGAACGTCGTGAAGGTCTCCGCGCTCACCGGGAATGGACTCGACGCGCTTCGCGCGGCGCTGGTCCACGCTATCTTCCCGCAAGGCCGTCTCGAATTACAGGACGGCTTCATCACCAGCCTGCGCCACGAACAGCTCCTGCGCGAATCTGGAGAAGCCCTCGACCAGGCGCATCACGCCGCCGTACTCGGCATTCCGCACGAGATGTTGCTGCTCGACCTGTACGCCGCCCTTCGGCCCATCGATGCGATCACCGGCGCGACCACGGCCGACGACATCTTGAACCGCATCTTCTCGACTTTCTGTATCGGCAAATGACGGTTTCGGCAAAATGAAAAACGGCAGATGACAATTCATCGCCCCGAACTCCGGGCGATGCTCGCGCTCGCGGCTCCGATTGTGCTGGCGGAGCTCGGCTGGATGGCCATGGGCATTGAGGACACCATGTTCGTCGGCCGCATCGGCGCGGAGGCGATGGGAGCGATCAGCGTCGGAACGACGATCTTCTACACCATCGCGATTCTCGGCGGAAGCCTGATGCTCGGCCTGGACACGTTGGTCTCCCGGGCCATGGGTGCCGATGATCCGGACGACCGGCACAGGTCGCTGGTGAACGGCGTGTGGCTGGCGCTCGCACTGATCCCGGCGGTGATGTTCGCTGTCCGGGCGATGCTCGCGGTGCTCGCGGGATTCGGCGTAAGCGCGGGGGTGCTGCGTCAGGTGGTTCCCTACATGCGGACCCTCAACTGGAGCACGCCGCCGTTATTGCTGTTTTTTTGCCTGCGCCGTTATCTGCAATCCATCGGCCGGGCGCGTGCCGTGGCGTTCGCCATTATCGCCGCCAACGTTTTGAATCTCGCGGGCAACTGGATTTTCGTTTTCGGGCACCTGGGAGCTCCGCGCCTGGGAGCGGTGGGTTCGGCGTGGTCCACCGTGATGGCGCGCAGTCTCATGTTCCTGATGGTGGCGATTTCTCTCCTCTACGCGGAACCTGCACTGTTGCGATTTTCCTGGCGTCCACGCGCGCATCGCTTAGGCGAGCTTCTGAAGCTCGGTATCCCGGCCGCGGGGCAGATCGGCGCCGAGATGCTGGTGTGGACGGCCGCAACGGTGCTCGCGAGCCGGCTCGCGGCGGACAGCCTGGCCGGTCATCAGATCGCGATGACGACGGTCTCCACCACGTTCATGCTTCCATTAGGGATCAGTTCCGCGGCCGCCGTGCGCGTGGGAAACGCTATCGGACGCGGAGACCCTCGTGGCGCCGCGAGATCCGGATGGATGGCGCTCGGCTTAGGCGCGGCGGTCATGTCCCTGTGCGCGATCGCGCTCCTGGTATTTCCCGGGGTGATTGCGCGGCTCTTTACGCCCGACCTGGCGATCATTGCCGCGGCGATTCCATTGCTGCGTCTCGGGGCTTTCTTCCAGCTCTTCGACGGTCTGCAGGTCGTCACCACCGGTGCGCTGCGCGGGGCGGGGGACACCGCGACGCCGATGCTCTGCCACATCGTGGGGTACGGGGTCATCGGTCTTCCGCTCGGAGCGTTTCTGTGCTTTCGCGAAGGGATGGGCGCGATAGGATTATGGATCGGTTTGTCTACGGGCCTGATTTTGATCGGCTTGGCGCTCGTCACGTTTTGGCGCGGAGCCGCGCGGAAAATCGCGGCTGCGCTGCCGGTCATTCGCCGGGCGGGTTGAACCGGCGACCCTCCGCCGCATAGCGCTCGAGCAGCGGCGCCGGCGCCCACAAGGCGGAGCCGTGCTGAGATTCGAACTCTCGAATGCGGGACAGCACCTGCGGCAAGCCCACCGCATCGTCCGCGTAAAACAAAGGCCCGCCCCGCCAGGAAGGAAAACCGTAGCAGGTCAAATAAACGATGTCGATATCGACGGCTCGCAGTGCGACGCCTTCTTCCAGCACGCGCGCTCCCTCATTGACTAGCGCCAGAATGCAGCGATCCACAATTTCCTGTTTCGCAATCGAGCGCCGCGGAATCCCGGACTCGCGGGCGCATTGCTCGATGAGCGCGGAGACCTCCGGGTCGGGAACGGGCTTTCGGTTGTCGTCGAATTTCGCAAATCCCGCGCCGCTCTTCTGCCCCAGCCGGCCCATGCCGACCAGTTTCTCGAGCACGAGCGGCCTCCGCGCCGCCTCTTTTTCGAACCGCCGCGCTTCGATCTCCACATGCAACGCGACGTCCAGGCCGACCTGGTCGTACATCGCGAGCGGCCCCATGGCCATACCGAAATCCACGAGCGCGGCGTTGACGTCCTCCACCGATGCGCCCTCCTCGAGCAACAACTGGGCCTCGCGCGTATACGGCAGCATGATGCGATTTCCGATAAAGCCGAAACGATTGCCCGATAGTACGCCGATCTTACCGAGTTTCTTCACGAGCGCCATCACGGTTGCGAGGACTCCCGCGCCGGTTGCTTTTCCGCGCACGATTTCGACCAGACGCATCACCTGCGCGGGGCTGAAAAAATGTACGCCGACCACGGATTCCGGCCGCGATGTGGCGGCCGCGATCTCGTCCACATCGAGTGAGGAAGTGTTCGTCGCGAGAATGCAGCCGGGTTTGGCAATACGGTCGAGGCCGGCAAATACCTGTTTCTTTACCTCTATATTTTCGAAAACCGCTTCGACGATGAGGTCGGCATTCTCAAATCCTTCCTCGTCGAGTTGCCCGCGAATGCGGCCCAGGCGTTGCGCCATCGCCTCTTCGGTCAGCCGGCCGCTCTTGACCGAGCGCGCGTATTGGGCACGGATCGCGATCATGCCGCGCTCGAGCGCAGCCGCGCCGGTCTCGCGGATAACCACCGGAAAGCCCGCATCCGCGAACACCATCGCAATGCCCGCGCCCATGGTGCCCGCGCCTACAACGGCCACGCGGTCGATGGCGCGCACCGGCGTCGATGGCGGGATATCCGGGATCTTGCTCACGGTGCGTTCGCCGAAAAACGCGTGGATCAGCGCCCTGGATTCGGAAGAAACGCGACACTGCTCGAAGAGCCGAGCCTCGAATCGCAACCCCTCCGCAAACGGGAGGCTCGACGCTGCCTCTACCGCATCGATCGCTGCGAGTGGCGCGGGTTGGCCCCGCATTTTCTTGCGGACCTGCTCGCGCGCGGCGCTGAAGCTTTGCGGATCGGCCGCCTTCAGTTTTTCCGTGCGATCGCGCGTCCGTGGGATCGGCGCGCCCACTGCTTCGCGCGCAAAGACAAGGGCTGTCGCGAGTACGCCCGTCTCATCTGTAGCATCGATGACCCGATCGACGATCCCGGACTGGAGGGCGTCGTTCGCGCGGACCGATGCACCGAACGCGCACATCTCGAGCGCCTTCGCAAACCCCGCGAGCCGCGGGAGCCGCTGGGTTCCGCCGGCTCCTGGAATCAAGCCGATCTTCACCTCCGGCTGGCCGACCTGAGCGGCCGCCGAGAGGATGCGGTGATGCGCGGCCATGGCCGTCTCCAGGCCTCCACCGAGCGCCGCGCCGTGGATCGCCGCGACTACCGGCTTCGAGCAATTCTCCACCGCCTCGAGAGCCGCGCCGAGCGCCGCGGCCACGCGAGCCCCGTCGGGGCGGCCGAATTCGCGAATGTCGGCTCCCGCGATAAAGGTGCGTCCCGCGCCGATCAACACAATTGCCCGCGCCTCCGGGTCGGCTTCCGCCTCGTGTATTCTTGCGAGCAGTTCTTCGGAAACTTGAAAGCTCAGGGCGTTTACCGGCGGATGATCGATCGTGAGCACAGCGACCTCGCCGTGGCGGTCGTAGCGGACCAGTGCAGGCATACCTTCTTAGAGTAATTGTGCGCGGGGGAGTGTGTTCGGGCCGTTCCTCGGACTACGCAGGGGTTTGCACGGCTTTCAGTGCGCGCGCCATTTTCACAAGCGCAGCTCCGTGCCGGCGGGCGGCGTCTTTGGGGTCGTCGGATTGCAACGGTGGAACCATAATCATCCCGGTGCGAGCGACCGCGGCGTAAATCGGAGCGAGCGCCTGTTCCTGATTCCGCGTGGCCACGGGGGCGGCGATCTTTCCCGCGAGCGATCCGTCGGCGGCGAGCCCTTGCGCGAATTGCTCCACCTCGGCGGTTTCGTCCCCCGGCGTCAACAACACGAGCACATCGGCGAGCTTCGGATCGCCGGGGCGCGGAGCGACATATTCGATCTTGAAGCGCTCGAGGTTCTTGGCCCAGCGCTCATCGGTTGCGATCTGCTCCACGGGAGTCAGGTCCGCGAGCCGGCGAAAACGCGGCGTGGCGCGGGCTTGCAGAACGCCCAGCCCCAGATTGAGCGCGAGGCTCTCGGTCTCGCAATAACGCGAATAAAACGCGATAACGACGTTGATTGGATCCATTGTGGGGTCACGCGAGATCGAAGAGCAGAAACTCTCCGCCCATATCGCCATCACCGTAAAACGTCAGAGTTTTTTCGTCGCTCACGGCCGCGCCGTCGCCTTCCTTGAAAGAAACTCCATTCACGGTCATATTGCCTTCCGCGCAGTGGATCCACGCATATCGACCTTCGGGGATTTCGTGCTTCACGCTCCCGCCCGGCATCAGCACACACGCGTAGATTTTTGCATCCTGGTGGACCTTGGCGACACCCGCTTCCAGGTTGCCGTCCGGCCCCGCGATCAGCCGGAGCCTCTGCAGCTTCGACGCCGGATCATAGGCGAATTGCTGATAGGAAGGGCGCAGATCTTCTTCGTTCGGCACAATCCAGATTTGGAGGAAGTGCACGGGTTCGGTCGCCGAGCCGTTGAACTCGGAATGAATCACGCCCGTGCCCGCCGACATCACCTGCACTTCATTCGGTCCAAGCACGGCATTTTCGCCGGTGCTGTCTTTGTGCGCGACCTGGCCTTCGAGAACGTAGGAAAGGATCTCCATATCGCGATGCCCATGCGCCCCGAAGCCCATGCCGGGCGCGACACGATCGTCGTTCAACACGCGCAGCGAACGAAATCCCATTTGTTGAGGGTCGTAATAATTGGCGAACGAAAACGTGTGGAAGCTGTTCAGCCAGCCGTGATTTCCATGGCCGCGTTCTTCGGCCCGGCGAAGAGTGATCATGCTTTCATGCTACGCCAGTCGTCAAGCGGGCAAAGGCGGCAGAGCGTTACCCCGAAGCGGGACCCTATTTCTGCCCTATTTCTGCCCCTATTTCTGCTGGTCCAGCTTGATCTCCCGGACGCCGTCGTCGAGTCCGTAAATCTTTACACTTCTCGGCTTGGGCGGAGGCGGAGGAAGGGCAAGTTTGGGGGCTGCGGCCGGGGTTGCTCCGGTCATTGCCGTCGCGACAGGAGGTCTCGCGCCCGCGGGAGACGTTCGTTGCTCCCGCGCCAGGCGAATGTTTTCCTGCAGCTCTTCCTTGGTCATCGAGATCTGCAGCATCACGCGCTTTCCGGCCGCGCCCATCTTCACGTTCTTCCAAAATTCCTGCGCTTTCTGGCCGTCCAGCTTGGCGTTTACGGCGGACTGCATCTGCGTCGCGAGCAGTTGCGCCAGCGCTTCCGCACCGGCTTCGGTCTTGGTGCTCAGGCCGAAATCCAGATGAAGCCCATCCCGCACGGCCACTCCTATGTCGAGCCCTTCGATCTCGCCGGCAAACAGCGCCGCCGGACCGGCCTTCTGTTGCAGAGCCCCGGTGGGGTCCTCGAAAACCATCCAGACCTCGTTCGAAGACGCCAGTTCACGGGCGCGCTCGAGCAATGCTCCTTGTGCCTTCACCCCCAGCGTTTTGCGATCGATCGCGCGATAGATCGACTTGTCGTCGCCGAACAGGACCGTATGTTCATCCAGAATCGCCACGCTCGCCGGATCCGCGCTCAAGCCGCGATACACGTTCACGCCCTTATAACTTGGGTGCGGGCCTTTTAGAAAGGGACGCAGGTGTTCGTCTGGAAACGTTCCCTCGAATACCATAAGGAAAGACGCGGGGATCTTTGCGGGCACAGCTCCTGCTTTCACCGCCGTCGCTCCAGGTTTTGGCACCGCGCCCGGGGCGGCAGCCTTTGCTAAGTTCTCCCCGGTGGACGCCAGAAAAACGCTGTCGATGTCATCGAACAGTTCGGCTCCCGGCATGTGGAACGCAGCGAGCGGCAACTGCGAACGCATGTCGGGGGGGAACGCATCGCTCAGCGACGAATTCCGCAGTCCCCTGACATCCACCCCAATCAGGATTTTTGCATCCGCGGGAGCCAGGTCCCAGGACGCCGGGGCGCCGAACAATGGCGCTGGGGCGGCGAACAAGAATGTGGCCGGACAAAACAAGCAAATAGCGGCAGCTTTTTTACGCATAATTGTGCTCTCGCCTTATGCTAAAGCGCTTGCCCTTTTCCCGGAATCGAGTGAACCACCTAGTTAACGCCCCGATCCACTGCAATCAGGGCATTTAGGCCCACATTCTAGCCGAAGAACGCCCGCTCGACGAACCAGTAGGCAGCGAGCAATGCGATCGCCCCCGAAATCGCCGGCCGCAGCTTAGTCCAGCCTCGTTTCATCAGATCGTCGAGGGCCGGGAACAGCAGCACCACGAAAATCACTTGCCCGAGTTCCACGCCCACATTAAACGAAAACAGCGAAAGGGCCAGATTCGTACGCGGCAGCTGCATTTCGCGCAGTACATTTGAGAATCCGAAGCCGTGCACCAGACCGAACAGGAACGTGATGCGCCACCGTTCGATCGTGCGCTTGCGGATCAGATTTTCCACGGCGACGTAAAGGATACTGAGCGCGATCATGCTTTCGGTAAAACGCGAGGGCAGAATCACGATGTCGAATGTCGCGAGCGCGAGGGTGATGCTGTGCGCAATGGTGAAGGACGTAATCGTCTTGATTAGCGACCGCAGCGAGGATGTGGCGATCAGTAGTCCCAGCAGAAACGCCAGATGATCGTAGCCCGTGGCGATGTGTTGCACGCCCAACCACAGAAAGCGGACGAATGTCTGCAGGTTCGAGCCGCTCGTCTGCGTGAAAAACGCGTCCTCGTGCCCGTCGGTCAGAATCGCTTCCTGCACGCGCCCGTTCAGAATGAAAGTCACCAGGTGAATATGGCCCTTGCCGAGCACCTCGGTCAGCGTGGAATGCACCTTCAGACCCAGTACGTCCTGCGGAAACGTGTAGGTCAGGCCCAGGTCCAGAACGTGCTCGTCGAACAATCGATCGTGGTCCCGCGTGATCCGCGAAGGCGGACCGGAGCTGTCGAGAGAATAATGTTGCAGGATGGACGCGTAGACCCGGTCGAATGCCGCGTCAAACTCCTCCTGCGATACGCGCTTATCGCCGTTTTGATCGACGCCTGGAAAATCGAGAAGATTGAACGTGAAGGCCGCCCGTACCTCGCGGCCCCGGACCTGTAGCCGCGATTCGCTGCGATATAAATCGTGCGCGACCGCCGGCGGCACGAGACCGGCCAGCAGCAGGAAAGCGAGCCGCAGAGTCCTGTGCTGGTTTCGAGCCCCACCCCGCCTGCAGTCGGGGCTCCCGCGCCTTCGGTTCCAACATTCGAGGGATTCGATTTGAAGTGGGAGGGAGCTCACGAACATCGCCTTTTCGGCGCAACTCCCTAGTGTACCCTCCCGAATCCAGTCGGCTCGGCAATTCGGTCGGTTCGGCCTGGTAGGCCGAGGCGCGGATCAGTACGGGTCATCCGGGTCATCCTGCCGGGCCGCGCAGGGAGTCGTCTTGTATAAAGAACGTGGTCGTTTGTGCAGGACAACATTTTTGTATACTAGGCAGCATGGGTCAAAACGCGAATAAGCTCCTTTCCTTCCTGGTGGTTTGCCTTTCCGCGGCTCCGCTCGCGCGGGCGCAGGTGAACGCCGCGATTTCGGGAACCGTTACCGATCCGTCTCAGGCGGCTGTCTCGGGAGCCACCGTCGCGGTGAAGAATACGGAAACCGGCGCCGTGCGGACAACCACCACAGATGGGCTCGGCCGGTATCAGGTCGCTTCCGTGCCTGTGGGCGGCTACGAGATCGACGTAGCCAAACAGGGATTTGCGAGAGTCGCGCGCACGGGCATCCGCCTGGTTGTCGGGCAGGATGCCACGGTAGATGTTCGTTTGAGCGTGGGATCGGTCAGCGATCAGGTGACCGTCAGCGGCGACGCTCCTCCGGTCAGTCTGTCCACCGCCGACATCTCTGGCCTGGTCTCCGAGCAGCAAGTGACCAATCTCCCGCTCAACGGGCGCAGTTACGACGAGTTGCTGACGCTGAATCCGGGCGTGGTGAATTTCACATTCGAAAAGACCGGCGGCATCGGCGTGTCCAATTCCACCATGGGAAACAATTTCGTGGTGTCCGGCAACCGCCCGCAGCAGAATTTATTCCTCCTCAACGGCGTCGAATTCACCGGCGCGGCGGAAAATAACATGCAACCGGGGGGCACCAGCCAGCAGTTGCTGGGCGTCGATGCGGTGCAGGAATTTAATCTGCTTCGTGATTCGTACGACGCCGGATACGGAAAACGCCCCGGCGCCCAGGTCCTGATCGTCACCCGGGGCGGGTCCAATCAATTTCATGGATCGGCGTACGAGTACTTGCGCAACAGCGCGTTCGACGCCCGCAATTTTTTTGACGGCAACTCGGTTCCGGGTTTTGAGCGGAATCAGTTCGGGGGCTCCTTCGGCGGGCCGATTCAGAAAGACAAGACATTCTTCTTCCTCAATTACGAGGAACTTCGCCAGGATCTCCATCAAACCGGCGTCGACCTGGTGCCCGACGATCAAATGCGGGCCGGATTTCTGCCCTGCAAGCTCATTACCCCGGCTCCCACCGTTTGCCCCACCTCCGGCGTGCAATTTGTCGGTGTTTCGCCGCTCATCAATCTGTGGCCGGCCGCGACCCCGGGGTCTCCCGATTTTGGAGGCGTCGCGGAAGCGTTCAACAATCCTCTGCAAACGATTCGGGACCACTTCGGAACGGCGCGCATCGATCATATTTTTTCGGATAAAAATTCGCTGAACGTGGTCTATACCGTGGACGACAGCAACGACTTCACGCCCACCAACTTCAATGCCTATGACACCGACGTCGATACGCTGCGCGAGCAGGTGCTGACGGCCGAGGAAACCCACATTTTTTCTCCCACCTGGCTGAACGTTGGCCGCCTGGGATATTCGCGGGCGGGCTGGTTCTTCACCGGTGAGCCGACGCCGGGCAGTCCGGCCGCAAGCCTCCCCGGCTTCTTGCTAGGAGATCCGATCGGCGCTGCTGTTGTCGGTGGAAGCGCGGCCTCGAATCCAGCGGCGACGCTGAGCGGGGCGGGCGCCAACAATGGAAGTAATCTTCGGGTCGCCCGCAACCTTTTCACGTATGACGATCACGTCTCTGTCACGCTGGGGCGCCACCAGTTCAGCGCGGGAGTCTGGTTCCAGCGCGTGGATTCGAACGAAAATCTTGCGCTGAGCCAATACGGCCAGGCGACTTTCACCAGTCTGCAAACGTTCCTGCAGGGAACCGCCAGCACGTTTCTATACGATCCCACGCCCACTCCTTTGGGTTGGCGCACTTGGCTGGGAGCCTGGTACGCCGAGGATTCCATTCGCCTCGGCTCAAGGCTCAAATTGACCATCGGCTTCCGTGACGAGTTCACGTCCGGCTGGAATGAGGCGCACGGCCGCGCCGCGAACTACACCTACCCGGGCGGAATCATTTCGTCGACGCCCACGATCGGTTCATCGGAATTTACGGTGAACAACGCAAAATTCCTTCCGGAGCCGAGGCTCGGTCTTGCGTGGAGCCCGTTTAACTCCCAGAAGACCGTCCTGCGGGCCGGCTTCGGCATGTACAACGATCTGCAGGATGCCCTGGGCTATCGCACCGATCAGAACGCCCCTTTCAATCCGACCTACAGCCTTCCGAACGCGCCCGTGTCCGGATTCCCCATCAATCCGCTTGCGCCCGTGCCCGCGACCGCCAAACTGTCGCCCGGAGGAGTCCAGCCGGATCTGCAAACCCCGACGCTGGTCTCCTGGTCGCTGCGCCTTCAGCAGCAACTGACCACGAACACCTCGCTGACGGTTGGGTATGTAGGTTCGCATGGATATCACGAGCTTGTAGGCGTGGACGCGAATGAGCCTTTTCCCGTAATCTGCCCCGCCGCGCCCTGCCCGGCCGTGTACCCGGCCACATTTCCCGCCGGTATCGCCGGAACGCCGGTACCCGCCGGCACGTATTACGTTCCCACCGCGACCCGTGCCAATCCCGCGCTGGTCAACACCTGGACTTATTTCTCGGAAGGCTCCAGCTCCTACAACGCTCTCCAGGTGGATCTGAACCACCGCTTCAGCGGAGGTCTCGTTTTGCGCGGAGTCTACACCTGGTCGAAGACCATCGACGACGGCGATTCCCTGAATTCCACCACGTCCGGCAGCGAGCCCGCGCTCGTATCAAACCCCTTCGATCTTGCCGCGGATAAAGGATTGGCCAACTTCGACGTCCGCAACGCCGCTGCGATCAGCGCGTCGTATGCTCTGCCGTTCGGCCCCGGAAAAGCATTCCTGCAGAACGCCTCGGGAGTCGGAAAAACTCTGGTCAGCGGATGGACCATCAACTCGATCGTCACGCTGCAAGGAGGCTTTCCTTTCACCCCGCAGCTCAGCTACAACTCCTCGAACAATGGAGACACCAAGAATCCGGTTCGGCCATCCGTGAACCCCGCGTTTAGCGGCCCCGTGATTCTTGGCAGCCCCAATCAGTGGTTCAACCCGGCCGCCTTCGTGGCGCTTCCGAGCGCGAGCGGTTTCTACGGAAATCTGGGACGCGACACGCTCGAGGGGCCCGGCCTCGCCACCTGGGATTTTTCGGCATCGAAGGATACCCAGCTCCACGAAGGCCTGAGACTCCAATTCCGCGCCGAGTTCTTTAATATACTGAACCGGGCGAATTTCAGCTTCCCCAATCCGGTGGCGTTTACCCCGTCCGGGGTTTCGCCCACGGCCGGAGTCATCACGTCGACCGCCACGTCGTCGCGGCAGATTCAGTTGAGCTTGAAACTACTCTTTTAGGTTGAAAGCGGCTCCTTTTGAAGGATGCTGAAAGGGCCCAAGTCCGCTTGCTGTCGCGCGCGGCTCAGAAGCGTGCTCGCGCGGGCTGCTTACTTCTTTACTTGAACAACGCTCAAGCGGATCAACATCCGCACCGACCGCGCGCCCGGCTTATCGCTCGCGACCACTAAACGAAACGGACCCTGTTCCTCCGCGAGCGGTTTCCCATCGAGCGTATCGGCGATCAGAATATCGCCCTTGGTGAATGCCGGATCCACTTCCCCGAGCGAAAAGAGAACTTGATAGCCGTCTTTGGCTTCGGCGAGCACGTAACCCGCGAGCGCTTTGCCGCGCAGCCGTTCGCCCTGCGGGACGCCCGCTTTCACCAGAACGTCGTGCAGCCACACGCCCTGATAGACGCTCGTGACGCCGCTCACTAACGTCACCGTCGCGCGCGGCAGCTTGGCCAGATCCGCGGCCGTCAGCGTCAGTCTGGTTTGCACGTCTCCCGTGACTTCGAGCGACGCGGTTGCGGGGTCCTGCGCCCGACAGAGGCGCGCGGCCAAAACCAGGACCGCCGGAAGAAGGGCCGCGCGTGAGTAATGCATACAAGACATTGTATCTCTGTCAAGACGAGTAGCTCCGTCAGGACGAATCTCGATCGGGCCGCGCCTCGATCCGCGAGTCTCGATCACGGCGAATTCTGGCAACACATTGCAGTCGCGATTCCCTGCCGGGAAACGATATCCTGAAAAGGTGAGTGCAACGACCATTCCGGCGGTCCAGGGCGCTGCGCCAGGGCGCACCGCTTATCCGGTTCTGGGGACCATCAGCGTTTGTCATTTTCTGAACGACCTGATCCAGTCGCTGCTCCCGGCGATCTATCCTCTGCTGAAGAACAACTATCATCTGGACTTCGGGCAGATCGGGCTCATCACCTTCACCACCCAATTTGTGGCGTCGGTTTTGCAGCCGGTCGTGGGATTATTCACTGACAAGCGTCCGCAACCGTATTCGCTGCCGGTCGGCATGGGATTTTCCTTGAGCGGCTTGCTGCTGCTTTCCACCGCATCCAGTTTCCCCGCGATTCTGGTGGCCGTCGCGCTCGTGGGCGTCGGTTCGTCCGTCTTTCATCCCGAATCGTCGCGCGTGGCGCGTATGGCCGCGGGCCCCAAGCCTGGCTTCGCGCAGGCGATCTTCCAGGTGGGCGGCAACGCCGGTACGGCCACGGGACCTTTATTGGCCGCCTTCATCGTTACCGAGCGAGGGCAGGGCAGCGTAGCGTGGTTTTCCATTGCGGCGCTGATTGCGATTCTGCTCATGATCCGCATCAGCAATTGGGCGATCCGGTATCGCAAGGCCAAAGCCAAGCTGCCGGTCTCCCATCAGGAGCGCGAGGGTCACGGTCTCCCTCCGAAGAAGGTCGCACTGGCGATCGGCGTCCTGGTGATGTTGATGTTCTCCAAGTTCATCTACATGGCCAGTCTGACCAGCTATTTCACGTTTTATCTGATCAACAAGTTCCACGTCTCGGTGAAAACGTCGGAGCTGTTTCTGTTCATCTTCCTCGGCGCCGTCGCGGCGGGCACGATTCTCGGGGGTCCCTTCGGGGATCGCGTCGGCCGCAAGTACGTCATCTGGTTTTCGATCCTGGGCGCGCTGCCTTTCACCTTGGCGCTGCCCTACGTGAATCTGATGTGGACCGGAATCTTCGCTGGATTAGTCGGCCTGGTTCTGGGTTCGGCTTTCCCTGCGATCGTGGTGTTCGCGCAGGAGCTGATGCCGGGCAAGGTCGGCATGATCTCGGGATTGTTTTTTGGATTAGCGTTCGGAACGGGCGGCATCGCCGCGGCGCTGCTCGGCGCGCTGGCCGATCACACCAGTATCAGCTTCGTTTACACGGTGTGTTCGTTCCTGCCGATGCTCGGCCTGTTGACCGCGTTTCTCCCGAACATGGCGGAAGCGCGGCATCATCCGGCGCGGGCGTAGCGCGTCAGCCGCTTCGCTATAATTCCTAAAACACCATGGCGCTGGCCGCGGGCGAGAAACTCGGGCCGTACGAAATACTTTCCCCGCTCGGAGCGGGCGGGATGGGTGCGGTCTACCGCGCGCGCGATACGCGTTTGGGACGCGACGTCGCCATCAAAATTTGTTCGGCGCAATTTACCGACCGCTTCGAGCGCGAAGCTCACGCCGTGGCCGCCGTAAACCATCCGAACATCTGTCATCTGTACGACGTGGGAGCGCTCCCGTCGGGCGCTGGCTACCTGGTGATGGAGCTGATCGAGGGCCAGACGCTGACCGAGCGCATTCGTCAGGGGCCCGTCCCACTGGAAGAAGCGCTGCGTATCGCAGCGCAGATAGGTGACGCGCTCGAAGCCGCGCACGAAAAGCACATCACGCATCGGGATCTGAAGCCCGGCAACGTGATGCTCACGTCCGAAGGGCCCGTGGGCAGCGTGGTGAAAGTGCTCGATTTCGGTTTGGCGAAGCAGGAGCGCGATCCCGGGAAAGCGTCCAGCGCGAACGATCCTGCGAACTCACCGACTCTCACCATCGCCGCGACAGAAGCGGGGATGATCCTAGGCACGGCCGCCTATATGAGCCCTGAGCAAGCGAAGGGCAAACAGGTGGACAAGCGCGCGGATATCTGGGCCTTTGGCGTCGTGCTGTACGAAATGCTGACGGGCGAGCGGCCTTTTCATGGCGAGGACGCCGGCGATATTCTCGCGTCGGTCATCAAGGATCAGCCGAATTTCGAAAAGCTCCCCGCCAAGGTTCGCCCTCTCATCGAAAGCTGTCTGGAGAAAGATCCGAAAAAGCGCTTGCGCGATATCGGAGATGCGTGGCGCTTACTCGATCATGCGGCAGGCACCGCGGGTGGGGCAGGCTCCCAGCCTGCGGCGGTCTCCCGGACCGCCAGGCCCGTCGGTTGGATGGCAGCAGCGGGCGTCCTTGCGCTCGCCGTGCTGGGGGTGGGCTTCCTTCATTTTCGCGAGAGACCTCCGGCCGTTCTGCCGATGCACCTATCGATCACACTCCCGGAGGGGGTGACTCCCGGGCATTTTGCCTTGTCGCCGGACGGACGCACGTTGGTGTTCAACAACCGCACGCAACTTTGGATTCGCTCGATGGACTCGCCGGACATCCGGCTGCTCTCCGGCACCGACGGGTCGAGAATTCCGTTTTGGTCGGCGGACAGCCGCACAATCGGCTTCTTTGCGGACGGTAAGCTGAAAACGATCCCTGCCGCAGGAGGACCTTCGCGAACACTATGCAGCGATACGGGTCTTGGCGAGGGCGGTACCTGGAACGCGAAAGGAACAATCTTGTACGCCACCGAAGCGGGCGCGCTCTATCGCGTCCCCGCCGCAGGTGGAACGTGCATCCCGCTGACGAAGGCGGGACATGCTGACGACGCTCGGATTCCGACGTTTCTTCCAGACGGCGTGCATTTCCTTTACTCGAAAGGAGCGTTCACCGGCGATGAATCCACGCGCGGGCTGTATGTCGCCTCGCTGGACGCGCCCATCGGACGGCGGCTGCTTGCGGATGTTTCGAGCGCGGTCTTTGTTCCTTCCGCGCCCGGTGGCAACCAGGAGCGCCTTTTGTTCTTGCGCGAAACCAACTTGATGGCACAACCTTTCGACGCGGGCTCGGCACAATTCACCGGCGATGCCGTTGCCCTCGCGCAGCAGGTTACCTTCAGCAACACGCCGCCCCAAATTGCGGCGTCCGCAAGCGACACGGGAACCGTGGTGTACCTGGCCAACGGCCGCCCCGAAAGCCAACTCACCTGGGTGGACCGATCCGGCAAGAAAATAGGGAACGTGGGACAGCCTGCGCGGGACTTCACGGGCATAACGCTCTCCCCGGACGGAAAACAAATCGCGTTTGTCCGAAGCACGCCGACTGGCGAGGACAATCTATGGCTGAGGGAACTGGAACGCAACACCGAGACTCGACTCACTTCTCCGCCCCTCGTTCCGCGTTCGCCGGTGTGGTCCCGTGACGGCCAGCGAGTGGCATTTGGCGCTGGGGACGCAATTTATATAAAGGACGCAGCGGGCGGCGGACAAGAGTCGGAGCTCGAGCGTGGCCATGGCATGCCTTCAGACATTTCCCGAGACGGACGCTGGCTGGTCTTCACCGACAGAGACCCCAAAACCGCTGGCGATATCTGGCTTCTGCCCGATCCATTGGTTTCGGCGGCGAATCATAAACCAGCCCCGTTCCTGCGCACGCCGTTCAACGAAAGCCAAGGCCAAATCTCTCCCGACGGCAAGTGGCTCGCGTACACCTCGAACGAATCCGGCACCGACGAGGTGTACATGCGTCCGTTTCCGGCGGGAGACGGGAAGTGGCAGATCTCGACCGGAATGCGCGACACGGAGCCCCGTTGGCGTGCCGACGGTAGGGAGTTGTTCTATAAGGAAACTTTGCTTGGCTCCCTGCGGACGCATAAGCTGCTGGCAGTGACGGTCGGCCTCGCTGCGGCTCCCCTGATCGGTGCGCCGAAGGAGCTCTTCGAGTTCGACGGGGGAGGGTTCGTTACGCAACTCAACGCATTCATGTATAGCCCTTCGCCCGACGGCCAGCGATTTGTGATCAAGGCCTACGCGACAGACGCCCTGCCGACGTTAAATGTGCTGCTCAACTGGCAGGCGGCGTTGAAGAAATGAGGCGAAGAAATAAGTCTGAAATCAGCGCTGGTGGGCAGAGTCCATTTCGCGCCGAAGAACTGAATTTATGCGCGTCTGGTAGCGCCCTCCCTGAGTACGAAACCAATCCAGCACATCGGCGTCGATACGCAAGCTGACGAGTTTCTTAATCGGACGATAGAACTTGCCCACTGTCACCGCTCCCGAACGATCACCGCGCGCGGGCGCGTCCGCGTAGTCGATCGCCGAATCAGATCGTCGGGCCAGCGCTTTCAGTTCCCGGCGCTGCTTGTCAGTGAGCGGCCTGGTAAAGATTTCGCTCGCGGCGATTCGCTTTTCTCGCGGAGATGATGCGGAGGATTTTGTTGCCATTTTCTTCCCTCACGGTATGCGCCACCAATACGAGCGCAATGGCACCCGCGAGTCCAATGGTGTGCCAACGATGCTCGCCGCTTTCGAAGCGTTCGACGTAACGGATTGCCACCGGATCTTCGAATACCCGAATCGCGGTCTCAAGCGAGATGCCGTGCTTTTTCCGGTTGGCAATGTCTTTCTGCTCACTCCAGGCGAACTCGGTCATTCGTAGCTACATATCAGTAGCTGTAATATCGAATTTTTCTCCGGTAAGCCCAGAGGCCTCCGGCCGGCGGCTTATGCTAGCCCCGCCACCGGACGTCGCCGCGCGGCTTTGCGAATCGCGCGAGCAAGTCCCCGCACTCCTTTCTCCCAATCCGGGAAAAGATCCAGATACTGCAGTTGTTCGGCGATCCGGCGCGGGACCTCGCATTCCTCGATCCGCACCGGTATCACGAACGGTTCATCGAGCGGCCGGCGCCGCGCGCATTCGAGCGCGTAACGCAGCTCCTGCTGGAACATGCCACGCTTCGATACCGAACGGCGCGAGAAGCAGGCGACGAAGACGTCGGAGACTTCGATGGCCCTTTCGATCGCGCGCGGCCAGTTTTGCCCCGCCAGCAGCTTTTCCCTGTCAAGCCACGGCGAGCATCCTGCCTTACAGAGCGCGTCGGCCAGACGCCGTGCGTGCGGAAGATCCTCCGCCGCGTACGCGAGAAATACCTGCGCTCCGATCTGCGGTGCGAACTCGGGACTGCCGTCCGGCGAGGTCCCGAACGTCCCCAGCCCTTCGATTTCCACGGAGTGACCGGCGGCAAGCGATTCCCGCACGATTTCGGCAATGCAGTCCCGGGCGCCCGCCGCCTTCATTCCTTCGCGCCCCCGCGAGGAAAGCTTTTTACGGATTCCTGTTTTGAGGAACGTTTCGGTGTCAGCCTCCCGACCCCCGGCATTTCCGCCGCGTGCCCCCGACGAAGGCTCCTGACGATCCCGTGAATCAGCCGGTCAACCTCGTCCTGCGCTTGCCCCTGCGGCAGCCGGCCTCGCCTCGCGAGCGCCACTGCCAGATTCTCCCGGTTCATTTCGAATCGTTTCATCGCACCTTTTTCCGCCAAATCAAGCGTACCCCGCGGTTTTGCTTCCTCGCCTCGGGGAAGTGCGTAACCCCCGGAGTAATCGACGGTTACTAGCCGAGGGGCCCATGTGAACGAATAGATTAATCGATTTTAACGCCCCCTTAAGGGTGCCTTCATGTGCGATTGCGATGATAATTGCCATGACGGCCGCAGGGTCGTCCAAACATATCAAGGAGAATTACCCCCGATGAAGAAACTCATGAGTGTTATGCTCGGCCTGTCCCTGCTTTTGGGCGTCGCCACCGTTTCGTTCGCCCAGACCGACACGGACAAGAAGGAAGGCAAGAAGAAGGGCAAGAAGAAGGGCACGGACGCGCCCCCTGCCAAGAGAAACTAGTTTTTTTAAAACGAGTTTGCACCGCGCCTGGACCTCAGTGGTTCGGGCGCGGTCGTTGTTTTTGGCCCTTATTTTAGCCCTCCAGATCGACTCCTTCGCTTTCCTTCCCTTTTGGTTTTGATCTAAAACTGGTGAGAACTTCTGGTTCCTCCCGGGACTATATTTCCATGGGCCAGCCGCATGGGGCGAACCGGTGTGACGCGTGATCCGCTGCTCGTGCCTATGGTGGCGATCGCCGCGGGCATTCTGCTCGATCACTGGATCCCGTTTTCGGTGGCGGCTGCGGCATGGCCCGTTGCCGCGTTTTTCATCCTGTGGGCGGCTTCTTCATCGTTTTGGGCACTCCGGTGGACGGAGCACCGGCGATGGATTCATGCGGCGTGTGCGGTCTTCGCCTGCCTCGCAACCGGGATTCTGGCCGACGCATGGCACCGGCCGACAAGCATTCCTGAGATCGATGCGGGATCGCGGGAAACGGTTCTGCTCGACGGCTGTGTGGTCGAGCCCACGGTGTTCTCGCCTACACGCGAACAGTTCACGCTCGAACTCGACCCCGGCGCCCGGGCACGCGTCACGCTGGGCATCGACGACCCGTCTCCGTCTTCGCCCTCATCGCCATCTTCAGCCCTTTCTCCCACTGCGCGCCTCCAAGCGCTTCGCTATGGGCAGCGCGTGGAAATCGAGGCGCGCATCCGGCCGCCCCGCAATTTCCGAAATCCGGGCGGCTTTGATTATGCCGCTTATCTCGCGCGGCAGAAAATCTTCTGGACAGCCACAATGACCCGGGGCTCGTCGCCCAAAATTCTTCCGGGCCGCTGCGGAAACCGCATATGGGCCGCGATCTTCGATATGCGTCAGCGAGCCCTTGCGCGAATCGATCAACTCTACGCCGGCAACGAATATTCCACTGGATTGATGGAGGCCGTGCTGCTGGGGGAAACATCCAAGCTCGAAAGGATTTGGACCGAGAACTTCCGCCGCACCGGAACGTTTCACGCGCTGGTGATCTCCGGAGCCCACGTGGCCGTGCTTGTCGGCGTGCTGCTGTTCTTTCTCCGGCTGTGCGCGATGCCGGAAATTCCTGCTCTGCTCGCGGCATGCGCGATGGCATGGCTATACGCTCTGATGACCGGATTCTCGCCTCCGGTGGGGCGGGCGGCGGGTGGATTCACGTTCTATCTGGTTGCCCGTTTCTTCTTCCGCCGCGGGCGTGTGATCAACTTGCTGGCCGCGGTCGCCATCGCTTATTTTTTGGCCGCCCCGTCGGAGCTGTTTGACGCCAGTTTCCAGCTTTCCTTTCTTTCCGTGGCGGCGATCGGCGCCTTGGCCGCGCCGTTGCTCGAAGCGACCACCGGGCCGTATCTCTCGGGGCTGCGCGGCATAGCCGACTTGGGAGCCGATGTCCATCTCGCGCCGCGGGTTGCGCAGCTTCGTGTCGAAATACGGCTGCTCGCGGAAATGGTCGCGCTATGGACCGGGATCGCTTCCCGCTGGGTCTCCCAAGCGCTCGCGGCCCTCGGACGCGGAGTCCTGTTTGCCTGCGAACTGGCGCTCATTTCGCTGGTGATCCAGATCGGCCTTGCCTTGCCCATGGCCGAATATTTCCATCGCGTTTCGTTCACCGGACTGAGCGCGAACTTGATCATCGTCCCTCTGCTCAGCGCGGTCGTCCCGCTCGGATTTATCGCGATTTTAACGGGTTGGCACTGGATTGCGGCATTGGCCGGGTGGCTTCTGGGAATCGCCGCGCGCACCGCCGACTGGCACGCGCATATCGAGCCTTCCTGGCGCATCGCGACTCCGCCGCTCGCTCTTGCATTCGGATTCGTGGCCGCCTTGGTCGCCCTCGCATTCCTTCTCGCTCGCCCCATCTGGCGATGGGCTGCCGGTACTGCAGTACTCGCGTGCTTCGGGCTCCTGTTATGGCAGCCTTGGGCTCCGGAGATCGCGCGCGGAACGCTTGAATTGACGGCCATCGACGTAGGTCAGGGCGATAGTTTGCTGGTGGTGTTTCCGGACGGCAAAATCATGGTCGTCGACGGGGGCGGAGTCCTTTCGTATGGGACCTATCGCCGGCGCTCCAACCTCGATACCGGTGAAGATGTGGTTTCCCCGTATCTTTGGAGCAGGGGAATCCGGCGGATCGACGTGCTCGTGGTGACCCACGCGCATGAAGACCACTCGGGCGGGGCGGCGGCCCTGGCCGAGAATTTCCACCCCGCGCGGATCTGGGTGGGGGCGAGTCCGCCGCAGAGTTTCCTCAATGCCGCTGGACGTTTACGGATTCCCGTCGAGGCCATGCGCGCCGCGCCTGCTTTCTCCTTCGGCGGCGCGACGATTGAGCCCCTGTCCCCTCCCCTCGACTATTCGGGCGCACGTCCCGGCAACAACGATTCCCTGGCGTTTCGAATCTCCTACGGTTCCCGCTCGTTTCTGCTCACCGGTGACATGGAGCGGCCGATGGAGCAGCGGATTCTTTCGGATGGACGACTTACCCACGCGGACGTCCTGAAAGTAGGCCACCACGGCTCTAAGACCTCCACCAGCCAGGACTTTCTCGATGCCGCCGCGCCCTCCATCGCCCTGATTTCGGCCGGATTTGAGAACTCTTTCGGGCATCCCCACCGGGACGTCCTGGCCCGTCTGAACGCGCGCCACGCCGCGATTCTGCGCACCGATCTGGACGGGCTGGTCATGGTGCGGACGGACGGCCTAAGTCTTTGGTTTGATGAGGAAGTTTGGGAGGACGCCGGGCCAGGGAACGGTTTCGACTGGGCACTATCCGTAGACCGTTGACAGGGGGAGGGAGGAATGCTGCTAAACTGGAGGGGACCTGGAGTGAAACGGCTCGAGGAAATTCGTGTTACATTTCTCTTCGATCAAATCTGCCGCCTTTTTTGCCCTCCTCGCTTTGCCCGGCGCCGTGGTCTGTTCGGACTCGCCCGACCTTGCCGAGGAACACAATCTGCCCATCGTCAATAAGTACGTGGACGCTACGCATGCCCAAGAAGAAGCCATGCGCGGGGTCCAAATGGAAGTGGATATCAATGCGAAAATCCCGAGCCTCGAAAAGCACGGGCGGCTGCTGGCCCTGCGCAAGATTTCCAGGCTGGGCGTGATTACCTACAAGGCGCTGGGTTTTTCAGGCGACAACACCATAAAGCAGGAAGTGATCACCCGCTATCTGGCCGCCGAGAGTCAGGGGCGGGAAAACGGTACGATCGCGATTTCTCCCGCCAACTATAAGTTCAAGCTCAAAGGCGAGATGGACCGTAAAGGCCGGCGGGTGGAAATCCTCCAGATCTCGCCGCGCAAGAAAGCCATCGGTCTGTTTAAGGGTGAGTTATGGGTGGACGCCGAGACCGGCATGCCAGTGCGCGAAAGCGGACAGTTCGTAAAATCCCCGTCGGTGTTTCTCAAGAAAATCGCCTTCGTCCGCGATTACGAGCTACAAGACGGCGTTTCTATTCCGGCGCACATCGAAAGCACGGTGGATACGCGCATCGCGGGCCGGGCGGAACTGGAAATCAACTTTAGTAACTTCACACAGTCGATCGATGAAGAAGTCGCATCGGCCGAGGCCAACCCGTAAGGAGATCGTTTGCCGAAAAAGACGCTTTTTCTGAACCCTCCATCGTTTGAGGGATTCGATGGCGGCGCTGGTTCGCGCTGGCCGTCCACGCGCGAAATCGAGTCGTACTGGTATCCCGTGTGGCTGTGTTACCCCGCGGGAATGCTCGAAGGGAGCCGGGTTCTCGACGCTCCTCCGCACGGGATCTCGATCGAGCAAACGGCGGCGATCGCAAAGGACTACGAGCTCCTGGTACTGTACACGTCGTCGCCGGGCTTCAACGTGGACGTCAAGATCGCCGGCATGCTCAAGGATTCGAATCCGAAGCTGGAAGTTGCCTTCGTCGGTCCTCCTGTCACCATTGAAGCCGACAAAGCGCTGAACTCCACGAAAGCCATCGACTTTGTCGTGCGCCGCGAATTCGATTATCAGATCGCCAATTACGCCAAGGGCGTCCCGCTCGAGGAGATTCCCTCGGTCAGCTTCCGCAAAAACGGCGAGAATGTTCACAACCCGGAGGGCGGGCAGATCGAGAATCTGGACGAGCTTCCGTGGGTGAGCAAGGTGTATCACCGGGACCTCGATTTCACGCGCTATAACGTCCCGTTTCTGCTGAATCCCTACATTTCCATGTACACCTCGCGAGGCTGCCCCGCGATGTGCACCTTCTGCCTGTGGCCGCAAACGCATTCAGGACATCGGTGGAGGCTGCGTTCCACGGCGGATGTGGCGAACGAGTGCCGTTACGTATTGCAGAACTTCCCGGGACTGAAGGAAATTTTCTTCGACGACGACACTTTCAACTACAAAAAAGAACGCACTTTGGAGCTGTGCAAGGAATTGGGCAAGCTCAATTTCACGTGGTCCTGCACGTCGCGCGTTACAACCGACTACGACACGCTGAAGGCCATGAAGGACGCCGGTGCGCGGCTTCTGATCGTAGGCTACGAATCGGGCGATGCGCAGATTCTGAAGAACATCAAGAAGGGCGCGACGGTCGACATGGCCATGCGCTTCACCGAGAACTGCCACAAACTGGGTCTCACGGTGCATGGCGACTTTATCGTCGGACTGCCGGGCGAAACGCGGGAGACTTTGCGCAATACCATCGATTTCGCCAAGCGCCTGGACGTGGAGACCATCCAGGTCTCGATCGCGCACGCGTATCCCGGAACCGAATTCTACGACTACGCCAAAAAGAACGCTCTGGTCAACATCAACATGGCGGATCACGAAGGACATCAGCTTCCGAACGTGATTTACCCCGGTATCCTCGACGAAGGCGAAATGGTCGAATGGGTGGAGCGTTTCTACGGCGAATACTATTTCCGTCCCAAGGCCGCCTGGCGGATTGTGCGCAAGGCGATTTTCAACAGCAAGGAACGCAAGCGTCTGCACAAAGAGGCGAAGGAATTCCTTAGTCTTCGCGCCAAGCGGAAGATTTACGTTGCCGACAAGAAAGCGGAAGCTTTAAGCCAGGCCGGAGAGCGAGCCTGATCCCGTAACTTCGATGGCGTCGAGCCAGCATTGCACGGCGAGGCCGAAGTGGAAAACTCCCCTTTTCGCCCTCTTCGTCATCCTCACGAACGCGTTCGGCAATTTCTTTATTGCGCGCGGCATGCGGACCCTCCCCGCGCTGGCCGCGCCTTTGGACCTCATCGTGGCGCTTTTCACGCCCTGGGTGGGCGTGGGCGTGATCCTGCTAATTACCTGGCTGCTGAGCCGCATGATGTTCCTCAGCTTTGCGGATTTGAGTTACATGCTGCCGCTGACCTCGCTCGGCTACGTGCTGAGCGCGGTCCTGGGGCATCTGTTTCTCAATGAACAAATCACACCGCTGCGCTGGGCCGGAACCGTCCTGATCACGATCGGCATGGTGCTGGTCGGTCTGGGGAATCCGAACACCACGCCTCAGGCGCTCGAAAATGACGAGAGCATGGAAAAGTCCGGAATCGCGAGCCTGGGGATCGGCAAGAGCGTTGGACAGGGAGCTCCCGAATGACGCGCGACTGGCTGCTCCTGGGCGTGGTGGTGGGTTGCACGGTGATGAGCGATCTTCTGACCAGCATCGAAATGAAGCGGCACGGCGAGATCCACGATCTCGGGCCCTCCGGCATCGGACGCGCGCTCAGCGCCATGGCGCGCAAGAAATTCCTGATCCTGGCGATCGTATTCATGGCCTTTTCTTTTTTCGCCTTTGTGACCCTGGTGCAAACCGCGGATTTGAGCTTCGCCGTCCCCGCATCCGCCCTGAGCATCGTGTTTGAAACAATTCTCGCGCGGCTCGTGCTGAAGGAACGCGTGGATGGGCGGCGCTGGTGGGGCGTGTTTTTCGTGGCGTTTGGCGTGGGTCTGTTGGCGCAGTGATTGCGGCCGCCATTGCAGCCGTCGCGGGGGCTTATCAGATCGCGGCCCTTCTGGCGTGTCTGTTTTTCAGGAAAGTTTCGAGAGACGCGAGCTCTCCGGCCGTTCCACATCCACCGGCGGTTTCCATCCTGAAGCCCGTTCACGGAGCCGATCCCGCGCTGCGCGAAGCGATCCGATCGCATGGCATCCTGGCCGGTGAATACGAATTATTGTGCGGCGTTACTACTCCCGACGACACCGCCATCCCTCTCCTGCGCGAGTTCTCCCGGGTGCAGATCGTCGAAAGCCATACGCGTACGCCCAACGGGAAAGTAGGCGTGCTGGCCGATCTTGCCGCCGCGGCCCGGTATCCATGGCTGATCGTGAACGACGCCGATATTCGCGTGGACCCCGACTACATCGAGCGCGTCATCGCGCCGTTGCGCGACCCCTCGGTGGGGTTGGTAACGTGCCTGTATCGGCCCCGTGGAGAGACTTTCGCGGCGCGTTTCGAGGGACTTGGGGTTTCCACCGACTTCGCGCCTTCGGCGCTGGTAGCGCGCTTGGTCGGTGTCGACGAATTCGCCATGGGATCGACGCTCGCTTTTCGCAAAACGGATCTGGAGCGCATCGGCGGCTTCGCCGCGATCGCCGATTATCTGGCCGACGATTATCAGCTGGGGCATCGGATTCACGCATTGGGGTTGAGGTGCGTCCTTTCGGACGCGATCGTCGAGACGAGCCTCGGCGGAGGGTGGCTTGCGGTATGGCGTCACCAGGTCCGCTGGGCGCGCACGATCCGCGTATCGAAATTCGCGGGCTATGCGGGAATCCCGATTACGAACGGGACCCTGTGGAGCGCGGTTCTCGCGGCTCTCGGCCACTGGGAGCTCGCGGCGATCGTACTCGTGCTGCGCTTGTGGATGGCGATTCAGGCAGGCTGGTTCGTGCTCGGCAGCCGGGATGTTTTGAGATTCTGGTGGCTGGTTCCCGCACGCGATCTCTTCGCTTTCGCAGTGTGGATCACCGGCTTATTCGGAAACCGGGTTATGTGGCGCGGGAAAGAGCTGCAACTGGACCGCGAAGGGCGAATTCTGCAGCAGGGCGGCCGTCTCGAATCCGCAGTTTGAGAAGGCTCGGGGGTGGGCTACGGCGGGTTTTCCCTAGAATGTCACGGGCGACCCATAGCCTGACCGTAGTTTCCTAGGACACTACAGGCCCGACTTTCGGCCCGCTTTTCTGATATTCTGGAGTCAGATGTTAACCCTGCTTCCGCGCCTGCGGATGTCCGGTCCCGCCGAAGCCCGCCTTTTTGTGACACCTTCTTGCTGCCTCGAATGAAGTCTAGCGTCCAGATCACCCGCGGCATTGAATCCCTGTTCGGGACACGCGACGAAAACATGCGCCTGATCGAAAACGGTCTGGGTGTACGCACGCGTCTGCTCAACGACTCGATCGAAATCGAGGGGGAAGCGCCCGCCGTGGATCGTGCGGCCGCGATTCTCTCGGATTACGCGGCGCTGATCCGCGAAGGTTTCGTGTTCAATAACGGGGATTTGAATAGCTATCTGCGCGTGGTGACGGAAGATCCGGGCTCCACGCTGCGGCGGCTGGTAGAGAGCGGAAAACAGCGCAGCTTCGGAAAAAAAGTGATCGCGCCGAAGACCATGACGCAGCGGCGCTACATGGAAGCGATCGATCGCCACGACCTGGCGTTCGGCATTGGGCCGGCCGGGACCGGCAAGACCTATCTTGCGGTGGCAATGGCCGTGGCGGCGCTGCTCTCAAAACGCGTCAGCCGCATCATCCTGACGCGGCCCGCGGTCGAAGCGGGAGAGCGGCTCGGATTTCTACCTGGAACGCTACAGGAAAAGGTCGATCCGTACTTGCGTCCGCTTTATGACGCGCTATACGAAATGATCGAAGGCGACAAGATCGAGAAGCTGTTCGAGCGCAATACGATTGAAGTCGCACCGCTCGCCTTTATGCGCGGCCGTACCCTGAACGACAGCTTCATCATCATGGACGAGGCCCAAAACACTTCGCCCGAGCAGATGAAAATGATCCTGACGCGCCAGGGCTTCAATTCGAAAATGGTTGTAACCGGAGACGTCACGCAGATCGATCTGCCCATGGGTCAGCGCAGCGGGCTGATCGAAGTGATCGATGTCCTGCGCGGCGTGGAAGGAATCAGCTTTGTGCAGTTCGACGACCGCGACGTTGTGCGTCACAACCTGGTGCAGAAGATCGTGCGCGCTTACGAACGCTACAACGAAGCCATCGGCGCCACTCGCCAGCTCTCGCTGAGGCTCACCGATCCCAATGCCCCGGTCGATGTGGCTGGCGAGGCCCCGGTTTCTCAAAGTTTGCAGGCTCCTCAAACGGCAGTGCAGCCTTCTCAAACGGCTTTGCAGCCTGCTCAGACGGCCATGCAGCCGGCCTCTCCGCAGGCGATGCCTGCTTCTCAACCGGCCGACCCGACGGCGGTCGAACCTGTTTCCCAACCGGCCGCCTAGGCGGCGTCCATGTCCTCCGACGACGACAACCCGCTGCTATTTTCACCGCCCTCCCGCATGCGTAAGACGCAACTGCGGGGTTTCCTCGCCGAGCTGACGCGCCGCGTGACGCGGGGCCGCGCCATTTGCTGCCTGATCACCAACGACGCGGAGCTGCGGCGGATGAATAAGCAGTACCGGCGGAAAGACTACGCGACCGACGTTCTGTCATTTCCGTCGGCCGACGGCAACGGTTTCGCGGGCGATCTGGCCATTTCGATCGACCGGGCGCGCGCCCAGGCCGCCGCGCACGGCCACTCGCTCGAAAGCGAGCTGCGTATTCTCATGCTGCACGGGGCGCTGCATCTGGCGGGCATGGATCACGAAACCGACGCGGGGGAAATGGCGAAGGCCGAAATCCGCTGGCGGAAGAGGCTGGCCCTGCCCGAGGCGCTCATCGAACGAAACGCGGATGAGAAGTAATTCATGGAATTGATGCTCGTCATCATCGACTTGCTGGTGGCTGCGCTGGTTACGCTGGCCACGTGCATTCAGGTGCTGTACCTGGAATCGCAGAGGATCCGCGCGCGCGATCTCCCCTCGCTCGAGTTTTTCAAGGCGACGCTCGAGTCCAAGATAGGACTCGAGACCGACAAAGGTGCGCTGCTTTTCTCGTTGTTCAAGCACATCGGTCTGGCGGTGGTGGGGGTGGTCACACTGGCCGCAACTTTGCCCAACGCCGATGGCTGGGAGGGATTGGCGGCCGCGTGTTTATTGGTGATGCTGTACGCCGTGCTGGGAACCTATCTGATCCCGCAGATTGTGTACACGAAAAGCGACGGGACCGGACTTCTGCGTCTGGTTTCGCTCTTTCGCTTGATCTCCGTGGTGATGCGGCCTCTGACCGGGGCGCTCGGTTTCCTGCAATCGCTTTTCAATCTGGATGAGAAGCAACACTCGGCGCAGGAGCCCACGCCCGAGGAACACATCGACGCGCTGATTACCGCGGGAGAAGAAGAAGGCATCATCGAGAAGGGCGACCGCGAGCTGATCCAGTCCGTGGTGGCGTTCGGGGATAAGACCGTGCGTGAGGTCATGACGCCGCGCCCGCGCATCGTGGCCATCTCGCGCGATGCGACCCTTGAAGAGCTGCGCAATCTGGTCATCAACGAACAATATTCACGCATTCCCGTGTACGAAGATTCGATCGATCAGATCGCCGGTTTTATCCACGTCCGGGATATGTTCGAAATGGACGAAGAGCAGCGCGCCACCAAGAAAGTGAGCGAGATCATGCGCCCTATCCGAGCCGTCCCGGAGACCAAGAGAGTGAATGATCTGCTGCGCGAAATGCAGGAGGAAGGCGCGCACATATCCGTGGTGGTCGACGAGTACGGGGCCACGGCGGGCATCGTGACCATGGAGGATATGGTCGAGGAGATTCTCGGCGAAATTCACGACGAGCACGAACCCGAACGGGATTTCCGGCAGGATCCCGACGGGAGCTATGTCGTCTCCGGCAGCTTCGATTTGGGACGCCTCGCGGATCTGATGGATTTTCATCCCGAGCAGGACACGGAATCGACCACCGTTGGCGGACTGGTCACCGAGTGGCTGGGACACGTTCCAAAAGCCGGCGAGCGCACGGAGCGCGATGGCATCTCCATCCAGGTGCTCGCTTCGAATCAGGTGCGGGTGGATCAGGTGCGCGTGTCAAAAACCGTCGCGCAGGCGCAATGAAGAAAAAGTACCGCACCGGATTCGTGGCCATTCTCGGCCGTCCCAACGCCGGAAAATCCACGCTGCTGAACGCGCTGCTGGGGACGAAGCTCGCCATCATCGCGTCCAAGCCGCAAACCACGCGCACCTCGATTCAGGGAGTCCGCTCCGTCCCGGGCGCGCAGATGATTTTCCTCGATACGCCCGGGATTCACAAATCCGATACTTCGCTGAATCGCCGCATGATGGACGCGGTGCGGGCCGCTGCCGCGTCGCCCGACGTGATTTTGTTCGTGATCGACGCGCTGGCTGTTCCGTCCGCCCTAGACCGGCAGGCGCTCGATCTGGCGAAGAAATCCGGGGCTCCGGTGATTGCGGTGCTCAACAAAGTGGACTGGCTCGAAGACAAGACGCAATTGCTGAAGCGGATCGAACAGTACCGCGAATGGCATGATTTCGCAGCCTACGTTCCCGTCTCCGCACGCCGCGGGGAAGGGATTGAGGAGCTGTGCGACGAGATTGTCCGGCATCTTCCGGCGGGGAAGGCCCTGTTCCCGGAAGACCACTTAACCGATCAGCCCGAGCGTTTCCTCGCCGCCGAGATGATCCGCGAAAAGGTGCTGCACCACACCGATCAGGAAGTTCCGCACTCCGTCGCGGTCGCGATTGAAAGTTGGGAAGACGCCCCCAAGCTCCTGCGCATTGCCGCCACTATATTCGTGGAAAAAGCCGGGCAGAAGGCCATCGTGATCGGCGCGGGCGGCGCGCTATTGAAGAAGATCGGGACGCTCGCTCGCCAGGACATGGAACGCGCTTTCGGAAAAAAGATCTTCCTCGAAACCTTCGTGAAGGTGCGCTCCAACTGGCGCGAGGAACCGGGTTTTCAGGCCCTTACCGATTGGCGCGCAGAGTAGCGCGGATTTCGCCTCGCGCGCCTCGCGGTTGCGTGCACAACTATTCCCAGGATTTTCCTGAGGCAATCCTTACTCCTTTTTTCTATTCCTGAGTGAATCGCCATATTCCGCGGTGCTAGCGCACATACTCGCTTTGCACATACCCCTCAGTAATATCGGGGAATATGTAGTTGACAAAGCATTGCGCGCCATCGAAGATAAAAGATGACAGGCCGGTGCTTTTGCAATACAATCCGCGTATGCGGAAACGGACGCGGTTCGTAGTTGGGGACATCACGGAGAACGAACTTCGTGTGATCGAACTGCGAACGAATGGCGTGAAGCCGAGGGAGATCGCGCGGCGTCTCGGGATAGCCGAGCACGCGGTGAACAAACGAATCCAGAATATCTACGACAAGTTCGGCTTCAGGGATCTGGCGTTACTGACGCGCTGGGCGATAGCGAACGCGTTGGATGAGCCGATAGAGGTGGAAGCGCCAGCGCCGGAGGTGCGGAAGCCGGGACGGAGCCGGATCAAGCTGGGGAGGATCAAGAGAGCCCGCGCTTGACTTGGGCGTTACACTGGAATTGTGGCGGAGGGCGGGAGGATCGGACTCCAATGCCTGCGAGACATTTGCGGTTTATAAGACCGCTCCTAGCGCCAGCTAGACGCCCTCCGATGTGAGCCCCGCTACCGTTCGGTTTGGACCCTGACGCGGTAGCGGGGTTTTCTGCGTTTGGACCGCAGAAGCCTTTGGCCTATGGCTCAGAAACCATGGAATCGATAATAGTGGCAATTCCCTGAAGGGCCTTTTTTAATTTGTCCGCGTCCTTGGAGCTAAGCTTGTCGGGAATAGAGAATTCCGCTAATTGGCCGCCCGACAATTGAATTCTCGTCGCGTGTCCCGAGGCCGCCATTTTATATATTGGTACAGCTTCGCTTGCGGCGGGGGCTGGCGTAAAGCTGAGATCGTTATCGACGCGGCTAGGATCGAATTTTTGAAGGTCAACTACGGCTTCCGCGACCGTCTCCGTTGACATCGGCGATTCTGAAATTTGAATCTTTCCGTCGGATCGACCGTGAAACAACCCTGCCGCTTTCGCGCCATTCTTAAATTGCCTTATCCAAACATCCGAGACATCGCGGGGGATCTTATACTCCTGCTCAATAATATTTCGCAGGAACTCGTCGGCTGGAAGCAATTTCCCCTTGTGTTGATTGAAGAGAAAAGCGAACTGTTCGATCCTCAGAAACGACGCCTTTTTGCTCTCCAGTTGCGCCTCGGCTGAGCGGGGATACGCGATCGAGAGCGCAAGTTCACTCAGGACATAGTTAGCATCTGAAAGTTCAGCAAGTAAACCGTAAGCCACCAATGCCCGGACCTTCCGAGGAAAAGCGCTGCTAGTGATCGTGTTTCCGAGGATGAGGGCTAGCTTGGATTCCGGCATGGACCGGCCTTCTTGCGCGATCTTGTTCATCACCTCAAGAGCTTGGGGTAAGTCCAAATCAAGGGGAGCTGTCCCGTAAGGACGCCTATCCTTGGATTTTGGCGAATACATTTTGACTATTGGGTTCTTTGCTTCCATGGCAGCCTTATCTTAACACAAGATTACACCAACATAACATACTATCTCTTATCTCATTGAAAATACGATGATTGTTTGAATTTTAACACTGCTAAGCATTGTTATGCTCAAACAATTGTAGTGCATCCAGGGCGGCGACTACACTTGTGGTGTACGGAATGTATTGTCTTTCCGTACATGGAGAGTGTACAATGAGCGCAACGGTATTGACGAAACCGGAGATGATTCCGATCAACAGATCTGAACTTCGGCAGAACCAAAGCGCGCTGCTAAGGCGGGCACGCGGACGAAAGGTACTGCTTATCACATCGAACGATGAAAGCGAGGAAAAGGTTGTTGTCGACAGACAGTATTTCGATGAGATGCGAAAGAATTTGGAAGCTGTTGTTGAAACATTGGAGATCGCCATGGATCGCAAGCTGTTTACTCAAATCCTGCGTGCTGCTGACACCCTCGATGAAAATCTTCGCTTGGGCAAGCTCCACTCGCTGGAGGATGCCTTAGCGGAGGACTAATTGTACGTACTCAGGTTTACAGACGACGCTGTAGCGGACATCAAGAGCCTAATTCCGAAGCACCTAAGGGGTCCCTTGCGGAAGGAATTAATCGAGAAAGTGAGTATTGATCCCAGGGGATGCTCTAAGGAATTACAGAGGGAACTGACGGGGTATCGTAGCTTTACGTGGCAGGATTATCGTGTGGTTTATAAAATAGACGATGACCTCCTCGCGATCGCTGTAGTTGGAGTGGGGTTGCGATCTCCACAGTCCGCAGAAAATATTTATCGCAAACTAGAAGTCCTCGCCCGCACGGGGGAACTCGCGCAGGGCGTACTATTCTCAATACGCGGATTTACAAAGGATGATGACTCCAAAAAGTAATGAGGATACTTCTAGAACCATAACCGTCGAAAAGCAGCAGTTCGACGCCATTCTCGGCAAGCTGATAGCAACCCCGCCGAAGCCGGTTACTCCGAAACGGAAGGCTCGGAAGACGAAGGCGAAACCGGCGCGGTGAGTGCCGCGTAACGCAGCGCCGAACCTATCGCCAGACGCAGCACGATCATGGCGAAGATGTCTTCGGCTTCGCGGTTGTTGAACCGGAACGAAAACTCATTCAGGTAGCGGTGCAGATGCTTCACGCTGACTTGATGGAACGAGCCTATCACGCCGCGCTTGAATAGCGACCAGAACGATTCGATCCCCTGAGTGTGGATCTTCCCGCGCACCCATTCGTCTTTAGAGTGCGCGACTATGTCATGCTGCCAGCCGTGCTTGTTCAGCATGACGTAAGCCTTGTGCTCGTCGGTCATCACTTCGGCGTCGATGGCGACATTATCGCGAATGAAGCCCGTCATGACCTTTGCTATTTCGCTGGGCACGGGGAACGCCTTCACTTTGGAATGGCCCGATTCGTTGGCGCGTTGCAGAACGCCAGCAACCGGCTGTTTGTCGTATGCAGCGCGCTTGCGGCGCGGATCGAAGCGCCCGCCGTGGAAGGTGGCGTCTACCTCTACGGTGCCACCGAATAGGCCTTCCTCGCTCTGCATGGCCTCACGGATGCGGTGTTCCAGGTGCCAAGCCGTTCGATAGTTCTTGATTCCAAGATCGCGCTGGATCTGAAGCGCGGAGATCCCTTTTTTGGCGTTCGCCATCAGGGCGATTGCCTTGAACCAAGTCGAGAGCGGAAGGTGTGTGTCCGTGAAGATCGTACCGGCGATAGCCGAAAACTGATGGCGGCAACCTTCGTTGTTGCATTGAAAGAGATGGCGGGCCGGTACGCGTACCTCGCGGATCTCGCCTTTCCGGTTCTTGCGCTCGCGCGTCGTTTCGTTGGTCGTGAACCCGGCCACTTTGTCCGATCCGCACTTGAGGCACCGGACGCCTTCCGGCCAGCGGGCGGCCGCCACGTAGTCCAAGCATTGCTTTTCCGTGCCGAATGCTTTCTCTACGTCTATCAGGCTTAGACCGTGGCGCTTCATGAATTAAGCTTACCGCAAGTCTAATGCTTTGTCAACTACATATTCCCCGTAATATCTGAAGCGGTATCTCGTCTTTTTCTGGTTCCGTAGCCTCGCTAACCCTCAGGAACTTCTGAAGGGCAGCGATGAGCTATACATGACTTTCCTACCGCGGCGTTTTCTTATAGGGATTTTTCTGATGGCGGTTCTGGCTTCGGCCGAAACCCCGCTTTTCCTTAAAACTCGTGTTCTTAGAACGGATTCCAGCGCTGTGGTGAGCCAAATCGTGCCTCCCGGAAGCGGGAGAGTTCACTATTTAGTCCAATTCGGGGCGCCCCTCCCACGCAAACCACGACTGTGTTGACCGCGAGAGGGGTACGGATTCTTGGCGACGCGCCGGTGAACGGACTCTTGATCGCCGTCAGCCAGCCGGTCGACGTTTCCGATTTGGACGTCCACTATGCCGCGCCGCTCGACCCGGCGGACAAGATTAGTCCGCTCATCACGAGCGGAGATCCTTCCGCCGCCGTCGGATTTCTCCTCGTCGAGTTTTATGCCGACGTTCACCTGACGGCTGCACGATCGCTGCTTCTCGATCTCGGAATAACCCTACAGGAAAATCCCGATCTCGGCCCCACGCATTTGATGGTCCAGGCGGCGCCGGATCAAGTGCTCGCGATCGCGACGGCGATTGCCGGGCTCGACGAAGCCGCCTACATCTTTCCCGCCGCGCCGGAGTTGACCACGGGTACGCCCACGAATCCGTGCGCGGGCGCGCTGACCACGAACGGACCGGTCGCGCAGTTGATCCCGACGTATGGTCCCGGGTGGGATGGTCCGGGCCTGGGCTCGGCGACCGTCGGTTTCGTCTACAGCCATGTGACCTCGCAGTTGGCTCCCGCTGCCGCGGAAGAGGCAATCGAGACTGCCATGGAAGAGTGGTCGAAGGCGGTCGCGGTGAAGTGGGTGCAAGGAACCAATCCCACCGCGCCGCAGACTGTGAATATTCTGTGGGCCACCTACGCCCACGGCGACGGATATCCTTTCGACGGACCGGGAGGCGTTCTGGCGCACACTTTCTATCCCGCGCCGCCCAATCCGGAGCCGATCGCGGGCGACATGCACTTCGACGATTCGGAACACTGGGCGGTGGGCGCAAACATCGATCTGTTCAGCGTGGCGCTGCACGAACTCGGCCACGCACTGGGACTCGGGCACTCTGACAATCCCGCGGCCGTGATGTACCCCTATTACCACATGGTGACGGGGCTCTCGGCGCTGGATATCGCCACGGTGCAAACGCTCTATGCAACGGCTACTACGCCGGCGCCCGTGGTGACGCTCGCGTCGGCGCCTGCGCCTCCCTCGAATCCGACGCCGGTGACGGTGCCGACACCAACACCGGCTCCGACTCCGGCTCCGGCACCCGCACCGGCTCCGACACCTGCTCCAACCCCGACACCGAGCCCGACTCCCAGTCCGGGACCTACCCCAAGCGGCGCCCCTCCGACCTTAAACATCGTTTCTCCCGCGACGTCGACCACGTCCACCTCGGCGGCCGCGCTGACCGTTTCGGGTACGGCGAGCGACGGTGTGGGAATCGCGTCGGTTGCATGGTCCACGAATTTTGGACAATCGGGTAAGGCGTCGGGCACCGCTTCCGGGACGACTTTTACCTGGTCGGCGGCCATCCCTCTGATTACCGGCTCCAACTCCATCACGATCGTGGCCACCGATACGGCCGGCAGAACGGCTTGGCGGAGCATCGTCGCGGCGCGTCAATGACGGAGTGGAGAGTCCGTCTCGCGACGTATGGCGCGATCTCTCGTCTATAATCACGATCCGTCGTCTATAATCAAGAGTGAAAGGCTGCCATGGACGATCCGCTCGCACCAGTATCCGCAGCTCCGGAGCCGCCCCGCCGGCCGTCTTACGCGCTTGCCGCCATTTCCTGGGCGCGCGACCTGTTCGTCAGCGTGTTGATCGCGGTGGTGATCATCCTGTTCCTTTACCAGCCGGTGAAGGTGGAGGGCACCAGCATGATGCCTTCCCTGGTGGATCAGGAACGCATCTTCATCAACAAATTTGTTTATCGCTTTGGAATTTCGGAGATCAACCGGGGCGACACGGTGGTGTTCTGGTATCCCGGTGATCCCACGAAATCGTATATCAAGCGCATTGTCGGGATGCCCGGCGACAAGGTTCAAGTGGTGGAGGGCATGGTGTTCGTGAACGGCCAGCCGCTCGAGGAGCCCTACGTTCCGTCCGAGTACCGGGACCAGGTCTCGGTGCCGATCTCCACGGTTCCCGCCGACGAATTTTACGTGCTCGGCGATCACCGCAGTTCTTCGAACGACAGCCGCAGCTGGGGTACCGTACCGCGGAAGTTCATCTACGGAAAAGCGGTGTTCGTGTATTGGCCGCTCGATCGCCTGGGAATCGTGAAGTAGTTTCCCCGACGCTACCAGCCTGGCGCGTCCGGAAGATCCGGAATCAGGTAGTGCATGGCGGCGTAAATTCCGCGGATCCGATCGCCGTCCATAACGAAGATTTCCGTTAGTAAATTGCGAGGAAACGGAGTTCCATCGGGCCTTTTCGCTCCGGGAGGCCGATTGAAGACGACCATTCCGAGCACCACGCCGGCCTGCTCGTCAATCACCGGGAAGCGCCGGTGATCGATGGCCGCGATGGTGGCCTTGAACACCTCCATCCCTGAGCCGCAATCCTCGGAGACCGGGGGCGCGCCTTTGACCGGAGCGGGAACGGGAGCGCCGGGCGCGTCCACCGGCCGGCCCGCCGTGGTCACTCCATTCTCGATGCGAACGCAGCCCTTTTGCTGCAACACATGGGATCCGTCGTGACTCTGGAGTCCATCGAAGTAGCTATTCGCGGCGGCGACCATGCCCCTGCGCGTGGAGCGGACACCTGTGAGAGCGCCTGCCGGGGGTGGGGGATGGGCCGTCAATCCGTCCACGCTCAGAATGCCATTTCCGGGCTGCGCGATCACCAGTTCGCCTTCGGTGATCTTGCGCTTCACGACGCGAATCCGCAGTGTGGCGATCTCGACAGCGCCGCCTTCTTCGATTTCCCCGAAGTACGCCGCGGATCCATTGACCGGATCGAAGTAGCGGCGTTGCACCTTGCCGAGCGCGGTCGCGGACTTCCACAGTCCCTCGCCCGGCTTCACGACGATCGCGTTTTCGGTGTATCGGAAGGTTGAATCGAGCGGCGCGGCCGCAGGGTCATGCTTCAGCACGCTAGTCAAATATTGTTCGAGCGTTTTATCCAAGCACGCGCGGTCGCACTTGGCCGAAGCCGCAGTGGCAACGGACGAGGCGGCGACCGAGAGGAGAACGGCGGCCGGAAAGCTCGCCCAGCGAAGTCTGAAAAATTGGAATCCCATTCGACGCGCCCCCTTGCATCGGCAAACCACGCCAGTGTACCAAGTCGCCCAACCGGCGCGCCGGCATTTCCGGGCGCGTTATTCTGAAAACAACAAATGCTCCCGGGAAAAATCGAAGCACACGCGCGGGCTGGATTATGAAGACTCTGGTCGCGGGCTATCATCGTTTTCGAGAGAAGGGCTGGCCGGCGCAAAAGCTGGCTTTCGAGAAACTGGCGAAAAACGGCCAGTCCCCGAAAGCGCTCGTCCTGGCCTGCGTGGATAGCCGGGTGGATCCGGCCATGATTTTCGATACCGCGCCGGGCGAGGTGCTGACTGTGCGCAACGTCGCGAATCTGGTGCCGCCGTATGCTCCGGATGCGGCTCATCACAGCACCAGCGCCGCGCTGGAGTTCGGCGTAAGAGTCCTGGAGATCCCGCAGATCATGGTGATGGGGCACGGGTTGTGCGGAGGCGTACGCGCGCTGCTCGAAGGCGCGCCAAAAAACGCCGCCGAATTCATCGCGCCGTGGATGTCCATCGCGGAGCCGGCGCGGCAGCGCGCATTGCGGGAAGCGCCGCCCGAAGAGCGCCAGCGCCTGTGCGAACATGCCGTGGTTCAGGTGTCCCTCGCGAATCTCCTGACGTTCCCGTGGATCGCGGAGCGGGTCGCGGCTGGAGATCTGTTATTGCACGGCGCCTGGTTCGACATCCATTCGGGCGTCCTCATGATCCTGCAGCCGGACGGTTCGTTCGCCGTGCCCGAATAATTGTGGATCGGGCCGTGCTATTTTCGTACGACGGCAAGCATTCCACGCGATAAACTAGCGCAGGAAGCTAAACAAAAGGATAAAAATGTCCGCCCGGAAAATGTTCCTCGTCCGGCCCGGGGCCAAAAAACGCTTCAGGCGCGAAGCCGCGGAATCAATTTCTCGGCGTAGCCGCGCGCGATCGCGGTGGCTTCGGCGGGACTCAATTTCACGCTCTTGAGTCCGAGCGAAAGGCCATCCATCACGTATGGGTAGTCCGATCCGAACATCACATGCGAGGGCTCGGCGAAAGCATTCAGCGCGGCCCAGGCTCCAGGATTCACCGTCGTCTGCGCCGTATCCATGTACAGCCCCTTGAGCGCCGCCAGCTTTTCCGCCGATTTCCCGGCCAGCCGCACCGCCACCGTGGGGAGCAAACCCGCACCGTGCGAAAAAATAAATTTTACATCGGGCAATTTCATCAGGATGCCGGAGCTCAGCATGCTGGAAATCGTCCGCGTCGTATTCTCCCAGTTGCTGCCGAGGGCCTTCAGCGGATCGTCGGCATCATTGAGCGCGCTGATCACCATGGGATGCACGTAGACGACGAGCTTGCGACGATTCAGTTCTTCGAGCACCGGCGCGAATCCGGGGTCGCCTAGAAATCGCGTCCCGTAGTTGGACCAGATCAGGATACCGTCGGCCTTCAACGTGCCCATCGCGTAGTCGATTTCCTTCAGGCTTCCTTCGGTATCGGGCAGCGGCACGGAGGCGAAGAAGCCGAAACGTCCGCGATGATCGGCCACCATCTTCGCTCCGAATTCATTGACGTCGCGCGATGCGGCGCGGCTTGCCTCGACGTTGCCGTTCCACGTGCCCGGGCCTCCGCAGGTGACGATCGCCGTGGAGCAACCGGTCTTGTCCATTTCATCGAGCGCGGTTTGCGGAGTCCAGGTGGCGAAGCGAGCGCCATTCGACGCCGCGACTTCTTTCTCGAAGCGCTTCATCCAGGCGGGGGCGAAGTAATGATGGTGCACGTCGATCAGTTTCCCTGCTTCGGCCGCCGCCAGAGATTTCAAGCCTGTGCCTGCGGCGAGCGCAAGCGATCCGCCCAGGGCCAGTGCGGTTCGTCTCGAGATCAGATTGTTTTCCATTGCAGACCTCCGTCCGGGTGCAGAAAAAGCAGCACCATTGTACACGCATCTCGTGCGAGTGATTCGGCCGCGCCACGCCTATTCAGGCCCGTGTGGAGGGTGTAGTCGATAAGCTACAGTAGAGCAGGATGCGCGTGGACGCCGGCCCAGGTTATCGAGTGTACTTCGGGCGGGACGGCCGTTCCCTCGTGGTCTTGTTGCGTGGCGGCAGCACGGCGACCCAAGCCGCCGATATTTCGGCCGCAAAAGCGTTCTGGAAGGATTATAGGAGCAGAGAAGATGCCAAGAAGCGTACCGTACGATGAGTTTTTGATCGAGTCTCTGAAGAATCAGCGGCGCGCGAAAGCATATCTGAACGCTGCGTTGGAGGATGACGATCCTCGCGTGTTTCTGCTGGCGCTACGAAACGTCGCGCAGGCGCGCGGTTTTACTAAAGTCGCGGCAAAGAGTACGCTCAATCGCGAAAGTCTCTATAAGATGCTTTCGAAACGCGGGAATCCGAGCTTGCAGAGCTTGGGCGTGCTGTTGGGGAGTCTCGGTTTCCGGCTTGCCGTGGAGGCGAAGGAGTCAAGGTCGAAGAGCGCGGCGTGAGCCCATTTTTGCGTGCGGGGTGGAAGGAGGGCGGCCGGGGATTCAGGCAAGGGTCCGTCGGTCCCGCCTCCTCGCGAGTCGCTCGCCTACTGGCTTCTCATTCCCATTCCTTTACATCCGGGACTAGAGTCGAGATGTCAGGGGCGGATCCTGCCGAACTCTCGCCTCTGCGCGCCTTTCCGCGCCATGTCCTATTGTGCGCGTTTGACGGAAGCTGTTCGGCGTTTCGCGATGCGAACGAGCGAACGGAGGGCTTCATTAACGGACTTGGAATCCGGAAAGGCGCTTGCCACATCCGGGTCCAGCAGGACCATGTTGGTGCCTTCGGCATACTGCCGGGCATACTTGCCGACGACGGCTCCGCGGAAATCGTATTCCTTGCGCATCGGCCGTTCAGTGCGTTTTTTCGGAGCGATTTTCATATTGTCTCTGCTCAAGCTTCGTGGCCAGCCGTGCGCTGATGATGCCAATTCGATCTTCTCTAATTCGATCTTCTCTATCAGTATGAATCAGGAGCCACGTAAACTGACATCGTTGATCCTTGTTTCTCCAAAACGTATCGGATCGCCGCGTCCGTGTTGTGGCGTCCGAAGAGAGTACGTGTGCTACCGTGGCGAGCCCATCGCTTTCGATATGGTTCGTCGAATCCTGCTTGGTTGAGAAGCCGACTCGCATAGGATTTAAGGTCGGTCATGGTGCGTTCCGCGGATGCGTGCGAAACGATGATGATGTGGACGTGATTAGAGCGGATGTGCGCAGCCAGCAAGGTCCAACCGCGTTGAACACAACGTTCCACGATCGCGGCCAGAACGGCCTCGCGGCGCTGGCGATTCATTCTATAGGGGAGCTGGTCCATAAGACGCCGTTCGGTGAACGCACGGTTGAAATTCGGAACGAGCATCGGGCTGCCGACGCGATTATGTTTCCGGTCGATGGACCACGAGTCGTCGCCGTGAATATGGGTGCCGTAACAGGAAAAGGTGATCAGGTAGGTCGCCGGTGTTGAGATGGAACTGTCGGTCGGTGACGGCGGGCCGGGTAGGGGAGCTCTTGGACCGGGTGGGTTGGACCGCTCCCTATGGTCGCGGCTCGGGTCGGGTTGAGACTGCTCCACGCAAACAAGTGGGCGGCCGGAACAAAAATTCTCGGCGTCGGACGGACGATTCGATGGCGATTTTGCGCGGTGAATCCTTCGACGACTCAGAACCAACCCGACGCGCGATCAAAAACCGACCCGAGCCGCGACCATAGGGAGCGGTTTAACGCCAGCGGGTTGGCACGGTTCTGCTGGCTGCGGATTTTCGGAGGGGAACGCGCGGGCTGTCCCGTTTTCCGAGACGGTTTCTGCCGGTTTCTGCCGGTCGTGCATCGCGAATTTCCGCATTGGGTTTTTTGGGTTCTCGTCACCTCCCGAACCGGTCCCAAAGATAGTACCCGGTGATGCAGTCGACGGCTCTCACGGCGTATCTGTACCCAACCACGGCAATCCGTATAAGCCTGCGTACTCTACGCTGCACGTCACTCCCAGCTACGTTTCTCACCAGCGCCGTTGCCGCTATTTCGCTCGCGAAGCCAAGCTTCGCTCCGCCTCTGCGGTCACTAAAGAGCTTGATTTCAATCGAGCCGCTCGCCGAAGGCGCGAAGTTTTCTATTGCGTGCCTTGCGGCCTGTAGCCCGAAATGTCCACCTACGTGGTGCCGCGCTCGCGCGATCGTACTCTCATGCTTTTTGAAGAACTCAATCGCCCTCTGCCACTGTTCGCGGGCAGGTCGGTCCAGCTCTCTGCGGATAATGCAGAACCCGTCGATGCTGTCGGTCGACTGAAGGGCGTCTGCAAACTCATGCAATGTACCCAGCGACCTTCGGAGGAAATAGAGCACCCGCGCATTTGTGCCCATTTCATTGAGGCGGCCTAAATCGTCCGACGAGAGTCCAACAATCTCGGTTCGAAGGTCCTCAAATAGAACGCAGAGCCGCGCGATGTGTGGGTGCAACTCCTGATCGCGATCCGTACGAAAAACGGACGCTAGCGTTGCAAATCGGACTCGCGTGGTCACCAGCCTACGCTCGGGCTTCATTTTCGTGCTTGCGGCCGGCTCCAATCGTCGTCCGTCCGGACCGGTGAAGTTCTACTGCCGCCTATCCTAGCTACACCCGCTCGTTCCGCCGCAGTTTTCGCACTTATAGCAACTCCCGTTACGCGTCATCAGGCCGCCGCATTCGCTGCACGTCGGAGCATCGCTGATCGCCGTCGTGAACGCCAGCTTCTGCTGTGGTTCCGGCTCCGTGATTGCGAGCTTCGTCGAATCGCCCGCTTCTCCCGCCGCGTATTCGTCTCCCAGGAACTTCGCGCCCAGCCAGCGGAAAATGTAATCCATGATGGACTTCGCGTAGGGCACGCGTTCGTTTCCGGTCCAGCCGCTGGGCTCGAAACGAACGTGGCTGAACTTATCGACAAAGAACTTCAGCGGCACGCCGTACTGCAGCGCGTAGCTGATGGCCGTAGCGAAGCTGTCCATCAGGCCGGAAATCGTCGAGCCTTCCTTCGCCATGGCGATGAATAATTCGCCGGGCGAGCCGTCGTCGTACAGGCCAACCGTGAGATAGCCTTCATGGCCGCCGATGGAAAACTTGTGCGTCACCGAGTTGCGTTCGTCGGGAAGCTTGCGACGCACGGGACGGTAGACCACTTTTTCCACCACCTTCTCGACGGGCTCGGCGAGCGAGGCGGTGGTGTTCGCTGCTTTCGCGCCCTTTGACGTCCCCGAGCTCAGCGGTTGTACGCGCTTGGAATTATCGCGATAGATCGCGACCGCCTTCAGCCCGAGCTTCCAGCTCTCGGTGTAGGCGTCCATGATTTCCGCTGCCGTCGACTCCTCCGGCATGTTGATGGTCTTCGAAATCGCGCCGGAAATAAACGGCTGCGTTGCCGCCATCATCCGCACGTGGCCCATGTAGTGGATCGACCGCGTGCCGTTCTGCGGACGGAAGCTGCAATCGAACACCGCCAGGTGCTCCGGCTTCAGGAACGGTGCGCCTTCGATCGTCCCGCTCGAATCGATGTGATCGACAATCGCGTTGACCTGATCCGGATTGTAGCCGAGCTTGGTGAGCGCGGCGGGCACCGTGTTGTTCACGATCTTGATGACGCCGCCGCCGACCAGCTTTTTATATTTCACGAGCGCGAGATCCGGCTCGATACCGGTGGTGTCGCAATCCATCATGAAGCCAATCGTGCCCGTGGGCGCGATCACCGTGACCTGCGCGTTGCGGTAGCCGGCCACGCGGCCAAGCTCATAAGCCTGCTCCCAGCACTGGCGGGCGTTCTCGTATACGTGCGCTGGAACGCGCCGGCTGTCGATGCGCGAAGTGGAATCGCGGTGCATGCGGATCACGTCCAAGAACGGCTCTTCGTTAATGGCGTAGCCCTCGCAGGGACCCGTGGAACCTTCCGCGATGCGCGCGCTTGTCAGGTATGCCTGCCCGCTCATGATGGCGGTGAGCGCAGCGGCCCAGTCGCGGCCATGATCGCTGTCGTAGGGAATGCCCATCCACATCAGCAGAGCGCCCAAGTTCGCGTAGCCCAAACCGAGCGGCCGGAAATCGTGCGAATTTTTGGCGATCTTGTCGGTGGGATACGCCGCGTTGTCGACCAGAATTTCCTGCGCGAGGATGACCGTGTCGATCGCGCGGCGATAGGCCTCCACGTCGAAAGATCCGTCGGTCTTGACGAACTTCATCAGGTTCAGGGACGCCAGATTGCACGCCGAATCATCCAGGAACATATATTCCGAGCACGGATTCGAGGCGTTGATGCGGGCCGTGTTCTTTGACGTGTGCCAGCGGTTGATGGTGGTATCGAACTGCATGCCGGGATCGCCGCATTGCCAGGTGGCCTCCGCGATCTCGTGCAGCAGATCCCGGGCCTTCAGGCGCTTCACCGGCTGGTTGGCCAGGCGCGACTTGGTCCACCAGTCGCCGTCTTTGGTCACCGCTTCCATGAATTCGTCGGTCACGCGGACGCTGTTGTTGGCGTTCTGGAAAAAGACCGAGCCGTAAGCTTCGCCGTCGAGCGAGGAATCGTAACCCGCGTCGATCAAGGTATGCGCCTTCTTCTCCTCTTTCGCCTTGCACCAGATGAACTGTTCGATATCGGGATGGTCCGCGTTCAGGATCACCATCTTCGCGGCCCGGCGCGTTTTGCCGCCGCTTTTAATGACGCCCGCGAAGGCGTCAAAGCCCTTCATGAAGCTCAACGGACCGGAGGCGCGGCCGCCGCTTGAGAGCAAGCCATCGCCCTCGCGCAGCGTCGAGAGGTTGGTCCCCGTGCCCGAGCCCCATTTGAACAACATGCCTTCGGTTTTCGCCAGGTCCAGGATGGATTCGAGCGTATCGCCCACCGAGTTGATGAAGCACGCCGAACACTGCGGCCGAAGCTCACCCGTATTCAGTTTCTTGATGTCGCTGGTGGCTTCGTCGAAATACCAGCCGTAGCCGCGCGGCTCCTTCACGCCGACGTTGAACCACACCGGGGAGTTGAAGCAGGCCTTCTGTGTGAGCATGATGTGCGCAAGCTCATGGCGGAAGTTCTGGGCGTCCTCGGGAGTCCTGAAATAGCGCTGGTCCCGGCCCCAATCGGCGATGGTGTCGACCACCCGGCCGATCAGTTGCCGCACGCTGCCTTCGCGCTCCGGCGTCCCGATCTTTCCATAGAAGTACTTCGAAACGACGATGTTCGTGGCCGTCTGCGACCAGTCCGCGGGCACTTCCACGTCGCGCTGCTCGAAGATCACCGCGCCTTTATCGTTGCCGATCGAGGCCGTGCGCAGCTCCCACTGGACCTCGTCATAAGGCGTCTTATCCGCGCCCAGATGGGCCGTGAAATATCGGTTAAACTCTACGCCGGCGCGCTCAGCGACCGGAATCGGCTTTCTTGTATCGCTCGACTTCTTCATAGCTACGCCTAATTGTCCCACCTGGTCCCCCTAATTGTTAAGTTCTAAAGATCGTCCAAAGCCACCAAGCCGCGCTTCAGCAAGCGCGAAGTCAGGTTGGTCCTCAAGACATGCTGAAAGCCATTTGCTGCCGTGCTCGCGCAGGTCAAATTCCGAACGGTTCTGGAGATCCCGTAGCGTCATATCTCGAAGACGCCCGAGAATCACCTTGTCTCTTCCGTCGGCGTATTGCGTGGCGAGATTTCCATCTGGAGTTACCAACAGGAAGTAGCCGCTTGCGCCGGTTCGGTTGGAGTAGCGGATATTCATGAACGGATACGCATGTCTCAGGTCCTGGACCTGATCGATCAGTAGGCTATCCGGGACGTCCCACCGCTCGGCGTAAGCGGTCTGCGCACGTCCGGCATGGAGGATACGCGAAACGTTCCAGTCCTGGACTCCCAAGAGCGCCAAGTGCTCGCCAAGGGCGAAGAGGACGTCCATGTTGTGTTTCCCCACACAGGTCAGGACCCTCACCGGAAGACCGCGATCGAGACATCTAAGGATGAAACTCGATGAGCGCTTAAAAGAGTTCCTCGACGGAGTCAGAACGGGGAGGAGGCGACTTCTCTCGTGCACCTCTGGAATACCGGAGTCGAGGCTAACATGCCATCTCACGCTGGGGAAACCTGGGGGCACGTCGCTCAGGACTGTCCCATTCGTGCTGACCACGACCTGGAGCCCCAGGTCCACCGCCGCCTTCGCTATTAGGTCAAGATCGCGAAGCAGCGTGGGTTCGCCGCCGGAGAGGTCCACTCGCATCAAACCCCAGCTGCTCAACTTAGCAAACAACGGCATCCAGCCGGACGCTCCAAGCTCGGAGGTCGACAGCGCCTCACGGTTCCCATAGCAGAACTCGCAACGAAGGTTGCATCTGCCTGTTACCAAACACCCAGCGGACAAAGGACGCGATATTATCGGGGCGCCTCCACCACTGTGGACGTGTGCCTCGAACTCGTCCCGCTCTCGTTCGTAAACGACCCTTCCCCAGGACTCCTGCCGATGACTCGTGATCATATGGCCGCCTAGACCACCAGCCCTAGGAATTCCAGTTGAATTGCCATTGCGGTCGGCGAGACGCCAAAAGTCTGCGCAAGGGGCGTGAAGTTCCGGCCGCGGTACGTCCGCGCTTCGGCGACAATCATCGCTCGAAACCGGAGACTGGAAGCGAACTTTATCTCGTCCACTTGGCACAACGCGGCCGCTGCGAAGCGCGTCGCTGCCTCATGAGTGCTGCCGTCCAACTGCAGGCCGAAAAACTGATTAAACTTCCGCCGCAGCTGCTTCTCCGGCATTAGTAGCTCGCTCGCGAATAGATCGGCTTCCTGTTCAACGCTGGGGCGTTGCGCGTTCGCTCGCTCGCCTCCATTGAGAGGACGGTCTCGATGGTGATCATAGCCAGGGTGAAGGACCCAATGTCCGATCTCATGGGCCAGCGTAAACCGCCGGTACTCTGGCCGGAACTTTTGTGCCACGGTAACTCGCCGCTCCGGCCGGTTGAGATATCCGGCGACTTCGAATCCGTCCTTCGCCTTCCAGAATGGAATCTCGTTGGGCTCTTCAAGCGACAGCTCGAGTAACTCCCGCACAATCGGCTCCAAAGGCACCGGAAGGATTCCGTCAGGCCCTGGAGGGTTCGCCCAGAGCCGTGTACGCTCGCGCCAAAGCTGGCGCAGCAGCTCCGTCGCGCTGATCCGTATTCGCTCTTGATGCTTCGGATTCACAGGCTGAATTTTGAGCCTCGGGGATGGGGCTGTTGGCAATCATGCCCCAACATATAGACGCTGTCAAGGGATATTCACAATATACTGTGTTCCACGCGGAGGCATAACCTTGCAGAGGCGCATTTGATCTAGTGCCGGGCTACAATCACCGGGCAGAAATCCCTACATCCTGATGGACAATATCGTCATCAGATGCTATAGTGATTCAAATGGCTTGGGAAATCAGCCACTTACAAGTTCTCGAGGCCGAGAGCATCCACATTATCCGCGAGGTTGCCAGCGAATTCCAGCGTCCGGTGATGCTGTATTCGATCGGCAAGGATTCTTCCGTAATGCTGAGACTTGCCCAGAAGGCCTTTTATCCAGCCCCGATTCCATTTCCGCTCCTGCACATCGATACGACGTATAAATTCAAGGAAATGATAGAGTTCCGGGATCGCTACACGGCCGAGCTCGGGGTCAAGCTCCTTGTTCACACGAATCAGAAAGCGATCGACGAAGGGGCGAATCCCATTAAGCTCGGCACTGAGCGCTGCTGTGGGTTCCTGAAAACGCAAGCGCTGCTCGACGGTTTGCGCGCGGGCAACTACGACGCTGCGTTCGGAGGTGCGCGGCGCGATGAGGAGAAATCGCGCGCGAAGGAGCGGATTTACTCTTTCCGCGATTCGCTCGGCCAGTGGGACCCGAAAAATCAGCGGCCCGAGCTGTGGAATCTTTTTAACAGCCGCATTGCGCCGGGCGAGAGCATTCGCGTGTTTCCGCTTTCCAATTGGACGGAGATGGACGTCTGGCAGTACATTCATCTGGAAAATATTCCCATCGTTCCGCTGTACTACGCCAAGGAGCGCGAGGTGCTGGTGCGGGGCAATTCGATCATCATTCCGGAGCAGAGCTTCATGGGGCCGCGCGCCGGCGAAAAGATGCAGACGATGAAGGTCCGCATGCGGTCGCTCGGGTGCTCCCCGTGCACCGGCGCCGTGGAATCCGACGCCGATACGATTCCGAAGATCATCGCCGAACTGGTCGCCGTGAAGAAATCGGAGCGCGAGAACCGCGTGATCGATCACGACCGTGAAGGCTCCATGGAATTAAAGAAGCGGGAAGGCTATTTCTAGCATGCCGGCCGCTTCCAAACTGCCCCCTATCCTGGGCGAACCCGCCAACGGGCGGGTTGTGAACGACGAGAACTTCGACATTGAGGAGTTCCTGGCGAATGAGCAGGCCAAGGACCTGCTGCGTTTCACCACGGCGGGCAGCGTGGACGACGGCAAGAGCACGCTGATCGGACGGCTTCTGCACGACGCCAAGGGCGCTTACGAAGATCAGTTGAAGCAGGCCATCCGTGGTGGCGAGATGGATTTTTCGCTGCTTACCGACGGGCTGCGCGCCGAGCGCGAACAAGGCATCACCATCGACGTGGCCTACCGTTATTTCGCCACGCCGAAGCGCAAGTTCATTCTCGCGGATACGCCGGGGCACGAGCAGTACACCCGCAACATGGCGACGGGCGCATCGACGGCCGAGCTCGCCATCATTCTCCTGGACGCCTCGCGCGGCATCACGACACAATCGATGCGGCATGCCTACATCGCATCGCTCCTCGGGATTCCGCACTTCGTCATCGCCGTCAATAAAATGGATCTCGTGGAGTACGATGAGGCGGTGTTCCACCGGTTGCGGGCCGAATTTGCCCCCTTTCTCGCGCGTCTCGGCGTGAACGACGCCTACTTTCTGCCGCTCAGCGCGCTGAAGGGCGATAACGTCGTCGACAAAAGCGCGCGCATGCCGTGGTTTGACGGGCACAGCCTGCTGCATCATCTGGAGACTGTCGACACAACGCCCTCGTCCCTCGACGCCCCCTTTCGCATGGCGGTGCAGAGGGTGGTGCGGCCGGACATGAACTTCCGGGGCTACGCCGGACAGATTCTTTCCGGCATCGTGCGGCCGGGCGATACGGTGCTCGCGCAGCCTTCCGGGCGGCGTACGCGCGTGGAACGGATCGTGACCTGGGATGGCGATCTTCCCGCCGCGCATGCGCCCCTCTCCGTGACGCTGACGCTCGCCGATGAAATCGACATCAGCCGCGGCGATATGATTTCGAGCGGTCCGGAGCCGGCCTCGGCGCGATCGCTCGAGGCGACCATGGTGTGGTTCGACGCGAAGCCGCTCGATCTGGCCGCCGATTACCTGGTGAAGCACACCTCGCAGATCGTGCCGGTGCGCGTCGATGCCGTCGACTATCGGGTCGATATCAATACGCTGCATGCCGAGCCCGTGACCTCGCTCGCCATGAATGAAGTCGGCGTGGTCCGGATTACCGCCGCGCGGCCGTTGTTTTTCGATCCGTATCGCGAGAATCGCGGGGTGGGTGCGTTTGTTCTGATCGACCGGAAGACGGACGCGACCGCGGCTGTCGGCATGATCGTCTCGGCGGTCGAAGCCGGCAGGGAGAGCCCCACAGATCGTCTGGTGCGGCTGGTGCGAGCGGCGGTTCCAGCGCGCGCCCGCATCGCTCTGCCGGACGACGAGGAAGCGGCCGTCCGCGAGTTGCGCGAGCTTTTCAAAGGATTGTTGCGCCATGAGTGACATCGATCAAAAAAATCCGGATCAAAAAAATCTGGACCAAAAAATTCAGGAGGCCGAGGGCTTGATCGCGGCCGAATTGTCGAAGAGCGGCGCGCCCTGTGTGACCTCCAGCTTCCAGACCGAATGCGTGGTGCTGGTCCACATGGTGACGAAAGCAAGGCCGGATATCCCGGTGCTGTTCCTCGAAACGGGATATCACTTTCCGGAGACGCTTGCGTATCGCGACCAGATTACCCGCGACTGGAAGTTGAATCTGGTGAACCTCGAGGCCAGGCAGAGCGTCGCGGATCAGGAAGCGCAGTTCGGGATTCTCAATCAGACCGATCCCAATCGATGCTGCGCGCTGCGCAAGGTGGGTCCGCTGTTTGCCGGGCTCGCCCGCTACAACATTTGGTTTACGGCGCTGCGGCGTGAGCAATCTCCCACGCGCGCGAATCTGCAAACCGTCGAACCGTTCAAGCTGACCACCGGTGAAGTGCTCGAAAAAGTGAGTCCGCTCGCCGCCTGGACCAATCGCGACGTTTGGAATTACCTCGACCGGCACGCGATTCCCGTGTTGTCGCTCTACGATCAAGGCTACACGAGCATCGGCTGCCAGCCTTGCACCAACCTGCCTTTCGATCCGGACAATCCGCGCTCGGGACGGTGGCAGGGTAAGGCCAAGCTCGAATGCGGAATTCATATTCAAGCCGAATAGAACGGGTTTGATCGCATGGCATACGCGCTCGGATTCATCATCGCAATCGCGATCGGGCTCACCGGCGTGGGCGCGGGAACACTGACCACGCCTCTGCTGATTCTGGCTCTCGGTGTGCCCGCCAGGATCGCGGTCGGCACCTCGCTCATCTTCGGAGCGGTGGTGAAAATTATCACTTCGCCCGTTTACATGGCTCGCCGGCAGGTGGATTGGCGGACTCTCTCTTACATGCTCGCGGGAGGCGTTCCGGGCGTGCTCATCGGGGTATTTCTCTTGCGCGGCGTGGACGGGAAGGTGATCACGGGCGTTATCGGAGCGACGATCGTAGTCGTCGCGGCCTTCAATCTGTTGCGTCCCTCTCCGGAGCATCGCCGCGACAAAACGAAATGGCTTGCTTTGATTGCTCTGCCGATCGGCACGGAAGTGGGATTCTCTTCGGCCGGAGCCGGCGCGTTAGGCGCTCTTTCTCTGCTGAGCCTAACCAAGCTCGCGCCCGCGGCTGTGGTGGGAACCGATCTTGTGTTCGGCCTGGTGGTTTCCCTGATCGGCGGCGGGGTGAACGCGGCGATGGGCACGCTCGACCGGGCGATTCTTGTGCAACTGCTCGTGGGAGGGATTCCCGGCGCGATCGGCGGCGCGTATCTCGCGGGTCACATGCCGTCGAAGCCGCTCCGCATGGGCTTGTCGGGAGCCATGGCGTTGCTTGGCGCGAACCTGTTTTATCGCGGATTCTTCCGCTAGGCCGTGCAAGAATTGCACTCTCTTCCCGCACACTCGCCACGCCGGGTACGGCTATTCTCTCCGGCCATCCGGATGCGGTCGACCCGAATGTAGAACCGCGCGCCGCGGTTCTACGGAACGCAGCGGACCCGTCGTGCGTCGATTAGCTTGTTATACTGAGACTCTACGCTTTTTAGTCATCGCGAATGCAAAAATCTCTTGTCCTTTTATCGCTGTGGACCAGCCTGTTTACAGGTGTGGCCACGGCCCAAGTATTTCTGACGGGACAAGCCGCGCGTGCCGTGATCGGACAGCCTACGTTCACCGCTCAAAACTCGGGCGGCGTGAATTCGGTCGCCACCGTGCCGTCCGGCTCGGCCCCAACGGTCCTGCCGGGAATTCAGACCCCCGCAAGTAACTCCGTTTTTGGAGCGATGGGTGGATTGGCCTACGCGGCGAACACGCTGTTCGTGGTGGACTCTAATACGCTCGGCCTGCTTCCCAACAATAATCGCATTCTGGTCTTCGACAATGTCGGACAGCTTTTCCCGGGACCCGCCGATGAGATCCCGCCTTACACGGCGCGCTGTCCGTTGTGCGGCGGCCAGGCCAGTTTCATTCTGGGCCAGCCCGATATCACCACGGTCACGGCTCTCAATCCGCCGACCGCTTCGAGCATGCGGCAGCCGATCGGCGTGGCCTCCGACGGGACAATTTTGGCCGTCGCCGATACCGACAATAACCGGGTTCTGATTTGGAAGTCGCTCCCGGCGTCCATGGGCCAGCCCGCGGATCTGGTGCTGGGCCAGCCGGATTTCGTCTCCTTCGCCGCCGGCGCAGCCAAGGCGACGACCATGCGCGGTCCTCAGGGAGTGTGGGTGCAGAACGGCATGCTCTTCGTTGCCGATACAGGAAACAATCGCATTCTGATCTGGACCTCCATCCCCACCAGCAACAATCAGCCGGCCAACCTCGTTCTGGGACAACCGAATTTCACGAGCGGCGGGCAGTACGACCTGACGAATTTATCGCTGACCACAGCTGCCTCGCTGATGGCCAGCCCCACCTCGGTGACCAGCGACGGAACGCATCTGTTCGTCGCGGATCTGGGATTCAATCGGGTCCTGATCTGGAACAAGATACCGACCCAGAATCAGCAGCCGGCGGACGTGGAAGTTGGTCAGTTGAACATGACCAATTCGATTCCCAACGATGCGGCGGAACTGTGCACATCGAACGGCACCGACAGCAGCGGCAATCCCACCTATCCGAACACCTGCAAAGCCACGATGCAGTTTCCGCGCTTCGCGCTCTCGAACGGAACCAGCCTGTTCATCGCCGATGGCGGCAACGATCGGGTGCTCGTGTTTAATACGATCCCCACGACCAACGGAGCTGCCGCCGATGAGGTGCTCGGGGAGCCTGACGAGTTCAGCGATTTGGTGTCGAGCTCGACTTCCATCCTTTCCACCGGCCCTCCGCTGGTTCAGTCCGCTTCGAATCTCACGCCCACGCCGACCTCGCTCGCCTGGGATGGGACGAATCTCTACGTCGCCGATCCCAGCGATTATCGAATTCTGGTATTTACCCCGGCGCAGCCGAACGTGCCCATCACCGGCATTGTCAACTCCGCGAGCCAGGCGATCTTCGCGCAGGCCACCGTCGTTGTCGGCGGGACCATTACCGCCAAGGATACGCTCTCGGTAACGATCGGCTCCCCGACAAGCACTACGACCACCGCGACATATACCTATACGATCCTCTCCACCGACACGATAGATACGGTGGCGCAAGGGCTCGTCGCCGTCATCAACGCGTCGAACTCGGGCGCGGGCGATCCGAACGTGCTGGTTTACGATCAGGTCGGCCTCGCCACCGTTGTAATCGTGGCGCGCATCCCGGGTCCTCTCGGCGATAATATTTCCCTTTCGACCGCGGTCTCGACCAACGCCACCATTACCGGAACCACCAGCGGCGCGACGCTGGCCGGTGGAGGAACCGCCGGTGATGTGGCCGCGGGCACGCTGATTACGATCAACGGCTCGAATTTATCGGACGTGACGGCCGTGGCGCCGGGCGCCACGCAAGCGCCCACCCTTCCGTTTTCGCTCGGCGGCGTGGAGATTCTGTTCGATGGCGACCGCGGGCCTCTCCTTATGGTTTCGCCGAATCAGGTGACCGCCCAGGTGCCGTGGGAGCTGACGGGCTCGAATTCCACCAGCGTCTATTTGCGCACCACGCACGCCGACGGCAGCGTCACGATTACGAACGCAATCGGCGTCCCATTGCTGGCAGGCGCGCCTGGGATCTACGCGGTGGGAAGCGCCACGACCGGAGCGATTGAGCCGCGCGTCGGCCAGGCGTATCACGGCTCCAGTTTCGCGACAGGTATCTTTACGTTTAATTCCGCGACCATTCAAGCGGGCGACGCCGGCACCATTATCGTGGGCGATCGCCCCTACACGTACACGGTCCAAGCGACCGACACGCTGTACACGGTCGCGCTCGCATTCGCCAACCTGATTAATGCCGATCCCGAAGTGAACGTCACTGCCTCGCTTGTGCCCCTGAGCAACTCCCTGCTCGTGACGGCGAAGGTTCCGGGGCCGCTCGGGAACGGAATTGTACTGACCGCCAGCACAACCACGGCCACGACGAATACCAGCGGTGCGCTGTTAACGATAACGGCCGGCAACTCGGTCACGTGCTGCGCGAACGTCGTGAACCGGCCGGTTACCGCCCAGAACCCGGCCTTGCCGGGCGAGACAATCTACTTCCTTGCCACCGGCCTCGGCCTGGTCTGCACGTCGGCGGATCTGAGTTCAGACGGTCTCGGAAACTGTTCTTCGCCGGATCCCGCAAAAGACGCGCTGATCACCGGTATAGCGTACAACGGACCGTGGGAGAGCGTGACGGAACAGCCCGTCAATGCCACCGTTGCGGGAAGCGCGGCGACCATCCTATCGACCGGCATCGTCCCGGGAACCGTCGGCCTATACCAGATCGTCGTCCAACTACCCAGCACGCTTACTGCAAACCCGTTTACGCAGCTCTTCATCCAGCAATCGTTTAACGCCAGTAACATCGTGACGATTCCGATTGGCGCGCCCCTGACGTTCCAGTAGCTCCGCGTCCCGATCGTCCCATCCCAGATCGTCCCATCAGGGATGCGAGCGGTAGGGTTCGAACCCCGCGGTGCTCATGATCGCGCGGGCCTCCTCGGCGCTCGCGGGCGTTACGTAGAAGAAAGCCCCCACGCGCTCCGTTCGAAAAATGACGCCGCCGCTGTAGCGATCGGGTTCCACCAGATAATCAAGTCCGGCTTGCGTGAACACTTCTTCGAGCCGCAGCGCTTCTTTCAGCCGTTTTGCGACGAAGATCAATTCCAGTTCCTGATCGTCCTCGAAATGGTCCGGTTCACGGCGCATCGGTTTTTACGCTCACAGAACTATCTCGTATACAGACCCATGCGGCTCTTTACCATTTCCACGGTATCGCGAGCGATGGGAGACACGCGCTCGGCGCCTTCCTGGAGCACCCGCGCAAGATAGCCGGGGTCGGCCGTGATCTCACGATAGCGTTGCTGGATCGGCTCGAGCGCCGCGACTACGGCTTCGGCAACCTGTTTTTTTAAATCGCCGTAACGTAGCCCCGCGAAGTGCGCTTTCATCTCGTCATCACTCCAGCCCGTGAAGGCTTGATGAATCGCCAGCAGATTGCGGACGCCCGCGCCCATGGTTTCGAAATCCACGGCCGGGTTTGAATCCGTGGTGGCCCGCATAATCTTCTTGCGAATCGTTGCGGGAGGGTCGAGCAGGCTGATCGCGTGGCCCGAACCGGCTCCTTGGCCAACAGCGGATTTGCTCATTTTCTTCTCGGGGTCGTCGAGTCCCATGACGCGCGCGCCGACGGTGGGCAGTCGCGTCTCCGGCATGGTGAACGTTTCGCCGTACAACGAATTGAAGCGCTGCGCGATATCGCGTGCTAATTCCAGATGCTGGCGCTGATCGTCGCCCACGGGAACGATGGCGGCCTGATACAGTAAGATGTCGGCGGCCATCAGGACGGGATATTGCAACAGCCCGTCGCTGATGGTTTCCTGAGCTTCGGTCTTGGCCTTGTACTGCGTCATGCGCTCCAGCCAGCCGACCGGCGTCACGCAGGTGAGCATCCAGGCGAGCTCGGCGTGCTCGGGGATCGACGATTGCACGACCAGTGAGGAATGTTTCGGATCGATGCCGACGGCGAGCAGCACTCCTGCCAGTTCCAGGATGCGCGAACGCAGCTCGGCGGGGTCCTGGTAGTTCGTGACCGCGTGCAGATCGACGATGCAATAGATGCTCTCGAAGTCGTACTGGATTTTGGCCCAGTTCTTTAACGCTCCGAGATAATTACCGATGTGCGGGCTGCCGGTGGGCTGAATGCCGGAAAGAACTCGTGCTCTCATGGAATTTGGGGGAAATTACTATCGTAAACGATGTGCAGCGCCGGGTTCGAGGCGAAGTGCCAGCCTCGAAAATTTTAGTTCCCATCGAGAAATGGGTGTATGGCGGAGAAGCTCTCGCGCGCGTGGATGGCCGAGTCGTGTTCGCGCCTTTCGTGCTCCCGGGTGAAACCGCGCAGTTGAAAGTCGGCCACGACGTTCACGCGGAACTGTTGGAGGTTGTTTCTTCGTCACCAGAGCGCGTCGCGCCTCCGTGTCCTCTATTCGAGAAGTGCGGGGGATGCCATTATCAGCATGCTCCGTACGAGTTTCAACTGGCGCGCAAAGTTGAAATTCTGCGCGAACAACTGAAGCGCGTCGGCAAGATCGAGTACTCGGGCGAAATCGAAATCGTCAGTGGGCCTCCGCTCGGCTATCGCAATCGTGCGCAATTTCATGTGAGCGATGGCCGTCTTGGATATCTGGCCGCGCGCTCTCACACGCTGATTCCGGTCACAGGGGATTGTCCAGTTGCGTCTCCGAAGTTAAATGAGGCGCTCGCCATCCTGCGCGAAAAAGTTCGCGATCCTCAGTTTCCGAGTTTCGTGAAGTCCATCGAGCTGTTCACGAATGAGACCGACGTGCAGGTGAATGTCGTCGAATCCGGCAAACGAGTCGCCCGCTGGTTTTTCGACCAATGGTTTCCGGAATGGGCCAAATCCGTGGAAGCCGTGGAATATGCAACCGGCCTGGGAGAATTTCGCGTGGGCCCGCGGTCGTTTTTTCAGATCAACCGGTTTCTGATCGAAAAGCTGGTGGAAGCTGCGCTTGGGGATGTTTCCGGCGGCTCCGCCCTCGATTTATTCTCTGGGGTGGGGCTATTCGCTTTACCGCTCGCGAATCGCTTCGGACAGGTCACCGCTGTCGAAGCGAATTCAGGTGCCGTACGCGATTTGGAATTTAACGCACAACGCGCCGGAGTCACGGTGCGGGCCGCGCATGCCCGGGTCGAGGATTTCCTGATTTCGGAACATCACCAACCTGGAGAATTCGATTTCGTCGTGGCGGATCCCCCGCGTGCGGGATTAGGAAAATCGGTGAGCGCGCGTCTGGCGCATCTCGCGCCGCTGCGGATTGCAATCGTCTCCTGCGATCCAGCAACGCTCGCCCGAGACCTCGCGACGTTGAAGGATTACGAGATCGAGAAATTGACGCTGGTGGATCTTTTCCCGCAAACGTATCACATGGAAACGGTCGCGCACCTGCGGCGCCGCTGACAAAAAGCTCCAAGAACGGTTCAGTCCACGAAGAAGTGCTGCATCGACAGCGCGGCGGCGCGCATCAGTCCTCGTGTAGGCGTACGGCTGCCTGCGGCGGCCGGATCGCAGGGTGGTGGATCCTGTGTGATTCCCAAGTGTTGCAACGTTTGTAAACCTCGCAAGGAGAACTCAAGTGAAGAACAGCGTTGTTCTGATTACAGGCGCCCTTACCGGCATCGGACGCGCCAGCGCGGTCGCATTTGCGAAAGAAGGCGCTCGCGTTGTGGTCTCCGGCCGAAACGATGAGGCCGGCCAGAAACTTGTTGCTGAGCTTCGCACCCAGGGAGCCGAAGCGGAATTCGTGCGCGCCGATGTGCGCCATGAGGACGACGTGCGCAATCTGGTGGACAAGACGGTCGCCCGCTTTGGGCGGCTGGACGTAGCGCTGAACGCCGCGGGAACCGAAGGTACGCCGGGACCGGTGACAGAGCAAACCGCCGAGAGTTACGCAGCCACCTTCGACAGCAACGTGCTCGGGACGCTGCTCAGCATGAAGCATGAGCTGCGCGTGATGCTGGCTCAAGCAAGCGGGAATATTGTCAATATTTCATCGGTCGTCGGCCGGATCGGCGCACCGGGAGCGTCGGTCTATACCGCCAGCAAGCACGCCGTCGAAGGATTGACGAAATCGGCGGCGCTCGAAGCGGCGCCCTATGGCGTGCGGGTCAATGCGATCGCTCCGGGTCCCATCGAAACTCCCATGCTGACGCGCTTCACCGGCACTCCTGAAAGGAAGGCCGGGTTGATCTCAGGCATTCCGCTCAAGCGTGCGGGGACGCCTGAAGAAATGGCCGACGTCATTTTGTTTCTTGCGTCGGATAAGGCATCTTTCCTCACGGGTGCGTCGATCGCGGCCGATGGCGGCAAAGTCGCGACGTAGAGCCTCACGACCCCTAAGAGAAGGGTGTAACTCATGCTGAAAAAAACGTTCGCTCCAAAATGGAAGCAGCCCATTTTCACCGCGAGCCTCGCGGCGCTGGTGTTCGCCGGCGGGCATTTCGAAGCGAGAGGCCAGATGCACTCCGCGGTGTCCTCAGCGGCCGCGAAGGAATCAACCGAAACCAAAATCACTCGTGCGTTGTCGGCCGGCCCACCTGAGATCGCGAAAACCGCGACAGTGGCCGAGATGGACGGCCAGGGAAAGCTGAACATCCTGCGCCGCGGAACGAACGGCTTCACGTGCATGCCGGGAGATCCCACGGGAGTCGGGAACCCTCCCATGTGCGCGGATTCCGTGGCGATGCAGTGGAACGACGACTTCGCGCATCACAAGCCCAAGCCCACCACAACGACTCCCGGCATCGAATATATGCTCGCTGGAGCTACGCAGCGAAGCGACTCCGACCCTTACGACACGACCAGCCCGCCGATTCGCATCGGACCTCACTGGATGATTCTGTGGCCCTTCGACCCAAAAACCACAGGATTACCAACCACTCACAAGCCGACGGGCGCGTACATCATGTGGGGAGGCACGCCTTACGCTCACGTTCATGTCATGGGCCGTCCGTGAGCGTTCTCCCGCTGGCGGATCTTTTCCCGCAGACCTAACACATGGAGACCGTCGCGCACCTGCGGCGGGTGAGTAGATAAATCTTACAGTATCTCTCGCAATCGCGATCTGAAGGCGGCATCGAACACGCCCTTGACGATTGCGTCTCGGAAGAGGATTAGTAACTCTTCCTCGGATAGGTCAAGCGGGCGCGGGATGATCGTTCCGTTCTTCCACCAGGAGAAACGGATTTCTTCTTGTCCAGATTCCTTGACCAGGATGCGTTCAATCCGGCCTTCTGAATCGCCTAGCTGCACGATTCCGGGTTCGCGAAGCTCGGTTGCGTATCGAGTCTCTCTCATGGCTGCCTCCAACGGCCCGAGTTTAGCACTGCGGAAGTTCGCCGCGCGGGTCTCCAGCTAAACGCTCGCGATGATTGCCTTCGCGGCAGCCCGCCCCGTGCGGATGCAGTCGGAAATCCCGATGCCTTCATACGCGTTGCCCGCGAGATGAATCCCTCCGAGCGCCGCGGCGCGTTTGCGAATTTCCGCGATCCTTGGTCCGTGGCCCACCGTGTACTGGGCCATCGATCGCGGCCAGCGCGCGATCTCGTACGTCACCGGCGCTGCGCGCAGACCCAGAATCGTTTGCAATTCTTCTCTCGCGAGCGTGACCAGCGTATCGTCGGTTTCGTTGAGGATTGCCTGATCTCCGATCCCTCCGAAAAAACAGCGCAACACGATTTTGTCGTCGGGAACGCGATAGGCGAACTTCGTCCCGACGAATGTGCAAGCGGCCAGCCTCGCGCGCTCTTTCTTCGGGACCAGAAAACCGAATCCGGCCTTGCGGCCGTCGAAATCGGCGGCGCGATAGATCAACGACACCGTTACCGAGGAGCTGTAACCGATTTCTCCGAGCAGTTCGCTCAACGCACCGTCCACGCCCTTCATGAGCTGGCCGGCGGCCCACGCCGGACACGCCAAGACCACATGATCCGCTTTCATCCAGTCTCCGTCCGCGCGCACCCGGAATCCCGAGGCCTCGCGTTCGATGGTTTCGACGCCCGCGAATTCGATCTTCACCGGCCCCTGCTGAATCCGTGCCGCGAGCGCGTCCACCAATGCTCCTAGGCCGGTCTTTAAGGTCTGAAACAGGGCCGGCGACGCATTTCCCGGTCGTGCGTTCGAGCTCCGCGATGCCAAAACGCCTCGCACCAGGCTTCCATATTTTTTCTCTAACGCAACGAAGCGCGGCAACACGCTCGCGACGCTGAGCCGCGCGGGATCGCCTCCGTACACGCCGGATAGCAGAGGTTCGGCCAGGTAATCCAGGGTCTCCGCGCCAAAATGATCCGTCACGAAATCGGCGACACTCCGATCGACGCCATCCCCGGGCTTCCGAAAATACTCGAGCCCCATGCGGACCTTCGTGCCCCAGCCAACGAGCGACGTCCTCACCATCGGCATCACGCGCGAAGGCACGATCATCATGACGCCTTCGGGCAACGGTACCAGGCGCCCGTGCCTTACGATATAGGTCGTGCGCTGATGATCGTTCGAGCCGATCACGTCCCCGCCCAACCCGAGCTCTTCGATCAGTGCAACTGCTTCGGGCTTTGCGGAGAGGAAGCTGTCGGGACCGCACTCGAGCGTACAGCCTGCCGTGATTCTGGTATCGATCACTCCGCCGGCGTGCGGCCGTTTGTCGAAGACGGTCGCGGAAACACCTGCGCGCGCCAGATCGTACGCCGCCGCAAGACCCGAGATCCCCGCGCCGACAATGGCGACGCTCATCCGGCTACAGCTTGAATTCGCGGACGATGTCCACGCAAGCCTTTACGTTCTCTACGGGAGTTTCGGGCAGGATTCCGTGGCCCAGATTGAAAATATGCCCGGGACGGGACCCGGTGCGCTTGAGCAGTTCGTGCACCCGCATCCGCAACTCCGGAAGCGGGGCAAGCAGCACCGCCGGATCCAGATTGCCCTGCACGGCGGAACGGTAGCTGATGTCCATCCAGGCCTGGTCGATGTTTACCCGCCAATCGACGCCCATGACGTCGCCGCCCGCCGCGTGCAATTCGCGGAAGAACCCGGCCGCCCCCGTGCCGAAGTGAATCACCGGCACGCCCGCGCCGCGGATGCGCTCGATCAGTGCTCGTGAGTAGGGAGCCACATACCGGACGTAATCGTCCGGTCCAAGCGCCCCCACCCAGCTATCGAAAACCTGCACGATGCGGACGCCCGCGGCCACTTGCATCACCGCGAACGCGCCGAGCACGTCGACGAGTTTGCCCATTAACCTGCGCCACAGCGTCTCGTCGCGGTACATCATGGCCTTGGTCCGGATGAAGTGCCGGGAGGGCCCGCCTTCGATCATATAGCTCGCCATGGTGAACGGAGCGCCGACAAAGCCGATTACCGGAACGCGTCCCGCGAGCGCGCGCACCACGGTCTGGATCGTCTCTCCGACGTAGCCCAGATCGTCGGTGTTCGAGATGGACAGACTATCGATATCGTTGGTGGTGCGAACCGGGTTCGCGATCACCGGTCCTTCCCCCGCCGCGAAGCTGAGTTTCAGGCCCATGGGCTCCACCGGCAGCAGAAGGTCCGCGAAAATAATCGCCGCATCCACATCCAGGATTTCCACGGGCTGCAAGGTGACCTGGGCCGCCAAATCGGGCCGCTTGCAGATTTCAAGGATCCCGTGACGCCCACGAATATCCCGGTACTGCTTCATGTAACGGCCAGCCTGCCGCATAAACCACACGGGCCGAACATCGGTCGGCCGGCGGCGGCAAGCATCCAGAAAGCGGCTGTTCATCGGAGCCACGCGCATGTCATCCACTCCCGTTGAGCTGCATCACGCAACATATATTGTTTTGATTGGTTTACCCTGAAACTGCGGCCTCCCGCAGGCGGCCTGACGCATGTAGTCCAGGATAGGGAGCCATCCCGCTGGATAGCTCTTAAAACCAACTTAGCACACCGCTTGTAACACGGTCGATTTTTTTATCTTTGCCCCGTTTATCCCTTGGGCCGGCCCCTGCGAATCCGTTTCAGGAGCTGAGGGGCCTTCGCGCCGATGTCCGCGGGCATATCGGCGTCGAAATGCAGCTCGGGCGTCTTGAAAAGCTTCAGGCGTTCGGTTAACTGATTTCTTAAGTATGCTTTAGCGTGCTCAAGGGCTTCCAGCGTCCCGTGCTGCTCGGCGGCATCGCCGTGGAGCGCCAACCTGACGTGGGCGTGCTTATAATCCGGGGATATATGGACCTCGGTGACGGTTGCGGAACCCACACGCGGATCTGCGAGTTCATAGCCGATAAGCTCGTCGAGCTCTTCGCGGATGACTTCACGGACACGCTCGTGGCGGTGGGGGTCCACGCTCCCAGCATAGCGCTCCCTGGTGGGGGAAACAACGCAGGCCGGGAATCGTAGACCTTTCAATTACATGCATTTCCCCAGGGTCCGAGGCGGACCGGTAAATGCAAGGAAAGCTGCTGTTCGACCCTAAACGGTTATAGGAGAGAAAGGATCCAAATTTATGCGTCTGATACTCGCGGTCCTTGCGGCATCCGCGCTCGCCGTGCTCGGTCAAAGTCCGGCCGGGGATAAAGAGGACAAACCGCTTCCCGTGACTTTTTCACTAACCGGCAGCGAGATGTACAAAACCTGGTGCGCGTCCTGTCACGGAACGGCGGGGAAAGGCGATGGCCCGGCGGCCTCGGATCTGAAGACGCATCCCACGGATTTGACCTTGCTGGCCAAGAAGAACGGCGGAAGGTTCCCGACCGAAAGAGTGCGCGGCTACATCGAAGGCACGGCAGCGGCCCCGGCCCATGGATCGAGGGAAATGCCGGTGTGGGGGACCTTTTTCCGCCAGATCGGCGATGACAAGGCGGTGACGTACCGGATCGTGACGCTCGCGAACTACATCGATAGTTTGCAAGCCAAGTAGGGCCAGTTTGCAGGAGCGGCTTGCCGGCCGAGCTTACGTCACCAAATTCTTGCGAAACGTCAGGATATTGCGCCCGTTTCGAAACTCGTAACGGAGATCGTCGGCTAATTTCTTCACGAGAAAAACTCCGAGCCCGCCCGGCGTCCGCTGCTCGATCGGCAGATCCAGATCAGGATCAGGCCGGAGCAGGGGATTGTAGGGCCTCGCGTCGTCGGAAATTTCCAGCTCGTAGGCTTCGTGCTCGATCGAGATGCGGACGCGAATATCGTAATCGCGGCCGGGTTCACATCCATGCCGGATGACGTTGCTCAGAATCTCCTCAAGCGCGAGCGTCGCGTCCATTTCGAATTCGCCCGGCAAACGGTGTTGGGCCCAGAAATCGATCAGAATCTGGCTGGCTCTCGGAACCTCCTGAAGGTCGTTGCGAACGCAAACCTCAATGGTGTGCGCGCTCATGTCTAATATTTCATGCCCCATTCCGCGAGAATATTGTCTCCCTTTTGCACCTGGAGCAGCCATTCGAGAAAACGGACATCCACGCTGATGTTGCGCGCCACGTCCGGATCGTAGCCAAAATCGTTGGCCACGTTTTCCCACGGCCGGTCAAAGTTGATTCCGACCAGTTCTCCGCGGCCATTGATGACGGGGCTTCCCGAGTTCCCTCCGGTGGTGTCCGCGTCGGCCAGAAAATCCACCGGAATGCGCTCGGGCTTGGCATGGGTGGCCGCTTCCAGGATCAAACGGGGCACCGCGAAGGGTTCCTGGCCGGTGTTCTTCTCGATCATTCCGGCGAGTGTCGATTGGGGCGTATAGAAAACGCCATCGCGCGGCGAATACCCCTTCACATGCGCGAAACTGACGCGTAAAGTGCCGTTCGCGTCCGGCGCCACCGGTTTTCCCGCATGCGTCAGAACCGCTCTCCGCCATTCCGGACGGACCCGCGCGATTGCGCCATCGCGTGAATCCACACCGGCTTGCCACGCCGCGCGCTCCGGCTCCAGGACGAACGCGAAATCGAGCAGGGGATCGTGACGCGCCTTCAACTGCCCGGGAGTTTCGTCGAACATCTTGAGCCGTTCCGCAAGCTCGGTGACGCGCGTGCCATCGTAAAGCTTGCCGATATCCACCTTCTCCGTGATGACGCCCACCTTCCCCGCCCACTCGACCCACGACCGGAGCAGCGCCTCATCGGCGGGGCGAAAAAAGCTCTTCTGATCGCGCTCCAGGGCGGCCCGCAAACGTGCCCAATCGCGCTGTTGAAATCCGGCCGTGCGTTCGGCGTCGGGCTTCGCGCGTTCCGATGCGAGCCGCGCTAATTGCGCAGCTTGCCGGAGCGCGATGGAGCCGGCCGGAATCAAGGCAAAAACATTATCTCGTTCGAGCGTTTGCGCGCGGGCAACGGCCAGCCGATCCAGGACTTTTTTGGCGTCCAGCGAGTTCGCGAGATCCGGACGATGGGCCGCCCACGCTTGCACGGCTTCGTCTCGCATTTTCTGTTTTTCGATTATCCCGCCGCGCGCGAGGCCCGCGAGCTGACCCTCCGCGTTGGTGCGGGTGTTGTTGAGAAACTTCAGTGCGGCCGCGATCGCGATGGTGCCCTCGTCACTGCCCTTTGCCGCCTCCTCCAGATGGCGGATCCACGTTCCGTAAATATCCCGCACGAGTTCGAAGCGCCGCTTTTCGTTTTCCATTTCGCCCGCGGTCAGCGCCCGGAACGTCCGGCCCGGGTAGCCGAGCACCATGACGAAATCGCCGGGTTTCACGCCGCCCGCCGAGATCGGAAAGAAGAATTCGGGCTGATACGGTTTGCCGTTCTGATAAGCGCGGCCGATGGCGAAGTCCCCGGTGTGGCGGGGCCAGCGAAAGTTGTCCGGTTCCCCGCCGAATTCGCCGATCGCGCGCGGCGGCGCGTACACCAGCCGGATATCGGTCAACTCCAAGGTCTCGATCAGAGTGTAGGAGAGACCTCCTTCGAAAGCCGCCACGCTACAGCGCGCGCCGGGCTTGCGCTCGCACGCGGCCACCAGCTCTTTTTCTTTTGCGCCGATGGCCTTCAACCGGGCGGCGTCATCGCCGCTCGCGGCGAGCGTGTCCCTAATTGCGGCCGTCACATCGGTAAAGCGGCGCGGCACCGTAACTCGAACGGTCTTGCCGGGCAGTTCTTCGGCGCGCGTGCGCGCCAGGAATCCATTGGTGATCAAGTCGCGCTGGGGAGTCGAATGTTCCTGGAGCAGGCTGAACAGGCAGTGATGATTGGTCAGGATCAGACCTTGCGCGGAGATAAAGCTTGCCGAACAGCCCGGCAGCGCGATGGCCGCGGAAAGCAGTCCGGTGCCGCGCGCGGGGTCCCACAGACGCGAAACCGGCAGTTCGAGGCCCTGGCGTTTTAGCCAATGCGGATCGAGCTGCAGCACCTGCTGGGGCGTCCATTTGCCTTCCTCGGCAAACGCGAAGGGGGCGCAGAGTGCAGCCAGCGCGAGCGTTCGGGAGCAGGCGGCGCGCCAGCGCGCAACACTTCGCATACAATAAAAATCGCATGAAATGGGCGTTCGTGGGGCTGGTCCCGGTGTTTCTGAATATATGGGCAGTGACACCGGCGGCGGGCCAGCCGCTCACCGTGTATTCGGAATTCGCGCGGATCGATGCCCAGGGAAACGTGCTCGCGCCGGAGACGCCTCGCGAAATTATTTCTCCCGCGCTCATCCGCAATGGCTTCACCTCCTTTCAAATCGTCGTCCAGGTGCCGCCGGGCACGCCTTACGAGCTGCGAATCGGCCAGAATCCCGAGAAGGCGGCGAAGGTGATCCTTTACCAACCGGTGGCGAATGGCCTTCGGCGGTTGCGCGAGGACCCCGACCTTCGTGGTAACGCCTCGCAGGTTTTTTGGATGGACGTGTGGATCGAGAAAGACGCTCCGGTTCGCCGGATCAAAGTGGAACCGCAGCTTTTCGTCGACGGCGACTGGGTTATATATCCCATGGAAATGCGGATCCGCGAAAACGTGGTGCCGAATGCGGTGCCCATCGGCTCGAGTTCGTCGGGCGGTGAATCCCCGTTCCAGGCGTTGCGCGGCACCCTGTGCGCGGCGGCGTCATCGAACGTGGAAACGGCCGGTGCACTGCGTAAGCCTACAGATGATCCGCATTTGGATGTTTCGCGTACGGACGTTTTCCGCCCAGGGGAATTACACATGCGCAACGCTTTGCAGGACCTGGCACTGGCCTCGCGGCTCTCCGCAATGGATCGCGACGAACTCCGCAAGCGTATGGGTGGATGCAACGCGCGTACCCCTGAGAATCCGGAATTCTATCTGCGGCTCCGCGATTACTTTGTCACCCCGCTGTGGATGAAAATCGAGCAGGGAAATTGACAACGCAACGCTGGTAACGCGGCGCACCGATGCTAGACTAGAGGTTCGCCCTTGCGGAGAGGTGGCCGAGTGGTTGAAGGCGCACGCTTGGAAAGCGTGTTTAGGGGAAACTCTAACGAGGGTTCGAATCCCTCTCTCTCCGCCATCTATTTTTCAGTAAGTTACGCTTGGCCTTCGGACAACCCGCTCCGTCCCGTGATGGTTTCCCCATTTTCTTCCGAACAAAAGAGCAAGATTTGTTGCGGCAATCTTTTGATGCGGCTCGAAAAGATCGTCGTGAAACATGGAACAGCCCGGATGACGGTCATGTCGACAATCGCGAAATTACGCGTGGGCGTGATGTTCCTGCTTCTTACCTCCGCGCTATGCACGATATTCACGGCGATCGTGACGGCGGTGCAGGCCGTGGACGAGCAACACCAGCAGCAATGGCCCCAAGTGACCGCCCGCGTGGACGATTGCGGTTTTGAGCCGGGCAATGACTGGAAGCAATACCACATTCGCTGCCACTTGAGCTACGCAGTCGGGTCTGAGCGGGAGTCCACCACCCTCTATTCGCGCAATGCTCCTCTGAGGAACGTCTGGCAATACCCGCCCAACCAGATCGCACCTTACGAACGATGGGTTGCCGCGCATCCGCCGGGCACGCCGATCCTGGTGCGTTTTGATCCTGCCAACCATCGCAAAGCGGTGCTGGTCGTGGGCGATATGCCGGGAGGCGGACCGCATACGAAGGGCAATATCAAGCTGCTCGAATTCTGCGCGGAGGCTTTCCTGCTGCTGCTGGCGCTTGCGTTTGCCACGCGGCCGCGCCGGTTGCGCGAGGAACAGATGAGCTAGCGGCAAGTCCCACGGCTGGCATTTTCAGGACGAAGCGATTCCGGATTCGGGAACAAAGTAATGCGAATTCACTCGCGAATCCATACTGCCGATGGACGGCGACCGAACGTCCCCTGCCTCCAATTCGAAACTTCGGGAAGCCCGTGCCGGTGCCGAGGGCGAGCGCGCAGGGACGCAGCTACGCTTGCCCCACGCCCTTGCGTCGCGACCGCGCGAATTGTATTGCGAACAGGAGCAAGACCGCGGTGGACAGAGACGAAACACTGGAAATTTCGGGGACCGACGGTGGCGGAGGAGGCGGCGCACCCGGTGGCGTGTAATCGTAGGTCAGCGTGAAAGTTCCGCTGGTCGAACCCGTGCTAAAGGTGGCCGCGGGGATAAAGTATCCTTGTTGGAGCTGATAGGTTTCTAAAAACGGCCCCTCGTTGAAGGTTCCCGTCCCCGTCACGCCGGCCAGGCCGAGGGAATCCGTACCGCTAATCGAGAGACCCACGGCAGTGGAGCCACCGAAGATATTCCAACCTTCCGGATCGGAAGACGTATCATATGACATAATCACTTGGCCTTCGTTGTTGCCCGTGACAGTCAGGCTGCCGCTGGCGGACCACGTCAGTGTGGCCGATAGCAAGGTGCCGAGGGAGGAGTTGAACTCGTTGAAGGTGGGAGTAACACTGAAAACGGTGAGCACGTCTGAGTTCGTAACGTTATTGTCCGAGCCCGACGGAGTCTTTGTTACGGTTTGCGTAAGAATATCGGCACGAGCCGAAACGCATCCAAACGCTATCAAACCAACAGCGATCCAGGCGGTGAGCACGCCCTTGCGAAGCGGACTGGATAACACAGGCCGCGCGAGCAGAACCTGGGCGTGACGGGCTACGGAAATCTTCATGCTGCTTGTATCGCAATTCACGAGCCAGCGCAGCACAATCTCTAAACGATTGGTACTAGGAGTAATCGGACAAGAGCTCACACCCAGACTCTTGCACTTTTGGAAACATCTGAGGCGTAAGTCCCGCGGGTTCGGCTGTTCTGCCTATCAGGCACCTTCCCCTTCCCTTGTATTTCAACCACATGAATGTGGGGCGTGGATGAGCGCCCCGTAGCTTTTTAGAGTACGATCACAAAGAGGAGCAACGTCGAACATGAGGAAGTACTTAATTTGCGCAACGATGCTGGTCTCCGTGACCAGCGCTTTCGCCCAGGACAACAAGAAAGGTCCGCCACCCCCGCCGCTGATGATGATGATGCCCGATTTGAAGGACGGCATGGAATTGCCCGTCAAGTTTTCCTGCAGTAACGCGCCTTCCGGCGTGTCCCCACACATTCAGTGGTCGAACACTCCGCCGAACACGCAGAGCTTCGCGCTCCTGCTGCACGATCCGGAACCGCACCCCGGCAAGAGCATCTACGATATCACCCACTGGTTCATTTACAACATCCCGGCGAACACCACGGAGCTCCCGGAGAACGTCCCGGGCGGCGAACTTCCGAACGGCACGAAACAACTCAAGAATATTCGCGGAGCAACCGCGTACTTCGGGCCCTGCGCGCCTCCCGGACCGAATCACCACTATACGTATCAGCTTTTCGCGCTCGACACGAAACTGGATCTCGGGCCGGATGCGACGCGCGCCGACGCCGAAAAGGCCATGGACGGCCACATTCTCGCCTCGGCCGAAGTCGTTCAAATGTTTCACCGCACGCAATAGGGGCTGCGCCGGGGGCGTGTGGGGCACGCTGGCGAAAGCTTGCCTCACAAAATTCGCGGCAGCTCCTCACAGTCTGCCGCCGGCTTCCTAAGCCGCGGCCGTCCGAATCGGGATGGAATAGCGCGCGAGCACCGCTTCCACGTCCTTCTTTGTTAGCCGTGACGCGTCGTAGTCGACGGTGATTTTATCGAGCGTGGGGGCGATCTGCACGCGCGCCATTCCGTAGGTCGAGTGGACGTCGGAGATGTTGCCGAGGTCCGCATCTCCAAGCTTGTGGGTCAGGTCGAAGTGCAAGGTAACTTTTGTCATAGCGGAAATCTCAGAATATCAAGTCCCGGGCGGCTTTAAGTCTCACGATCCAGTTTCCATAAAATCTGCCGCAGCATTCCCATCCAAACCTCCGCGTCGTGGGCGTTGAGTTGGAGGCGGTAAATCAACCTGCGGATCTTCATGCGGGTCGATCCCTCGGTCCGCGTGTGAACATATCCCGACCGCGCGAGCACTTCTTCGAGGCGCGCTGCAATTCGCTCGCGCTCCGCGGCGCTCGCCTGGCGTTTCACTTCGGGCGCCGTTTTTGCCGCCGCCGGATTACGGATGATTTCGTACAGACACACCGCGACCGCCTGGCCGAGGTTCATGGAGCCGTGCTCTTCCCGCGTGGGAATCCTCATCAACCAGTGGCAATGACTCATGTCTTCATTGGAGAGGCCGAATTTCTCCGAGCCGAAGAGCAGCGCCACGCGGGTTTGCTCGCCGGCCGCGAGTTTCCGCGCGATCGCCTTGCCCCCGAATTCCAGACGCCGCAAGGGATGCTCCAGCGCCCGCGGTCCCAGCGATGTGGTCCCCACGACCAGCTCGCAATCGGCCACCGCGTCCGCAACGGTCGCGAACTCCTGCGCGGCCTCCAGCACCCGATGCGCTTTCACGGCGGAGCGCGCTTCTTTGAAGGCCACCTGATACGGATTCACCAGCCGGAGCGCGGAAAATCCGAAGTTGCTCATGGCCCGCGCCGCAGCTCCTATGTTCAACGGATTGCGCGGGGAAATGAGCACGATCTGCAGCCCGTCCCTCGTCCCGCTCCGCGAACCCTCGGCTTGCGACATGGGCCCGGTTCCTCAGGCGGATTCGTGCTGCCGCCGGATCGCGTCCAGGACGCCGTTTACGAAGGCCGCGGATTCGTCCGTGGAAAACTGGCGCGCGAGCTCCAGCGCTTCGTCGATCACCACAGGCGCGGGAGTCTGCGTTTCCGTCATTTCGTAAACGGCCATCCGCAGAATGTTGCGATCCACGGCGGGCATGCGCTCGAGCCGCCAGTTTTCGGATTGGGCGCCGATGCGCTTGTCGAGCGCGCTCGATTGCGCGGTGGTTCCCCGAACCAGCGCTTCCATAAACTCGTCGGGGGGCGTTCGGGAAACTTCGGCTTCGTCGGACTCCTGCTCGGATGCCAGGGTCTCGTAAAACGCCGCGATCGAATCGTCCACACTGGTGGCGCTCTGGTCCCAGGAAAACAACACCTGCAAGGCGCGCTGGCGGGAACGATGGCGGGCGGGCATGACTAGAACTTCACCATACCGTTAAAAACGCGCCATCTCAATCGCGGTCATCGCCGCGTCGAAGCCTTTGTTCCCGGCCGGACCGCCTGCGCGTGCCTCGGCCTGCTCCTGCGTATCGGTGGTCAGAACGCCGAAGGCCACCGGGACGCCCGTGTCGAGCGCCACGCGCTGTAAACCGCGCGCCGCTTCGCTCGCGACGTAATCGAAGTGCGGCGTTTCTCCGCGAATCACCGCGCCCAGTGCGATGATCGCGCTGAACCCTCCGCGCCGCGCAAGCTTCATGGCCGCGAGCGGGAGCTCGAAGGCTCCGGGAACGTGAAACACCTGGGGATTCGCCGCGCCCGCCTTCTGCAACGCTTCGCGCGCGCCCTCCAGGAGCTTCTCCGTAATCGTTCCGTTGAAGCGTGCGACGACGATCGCGAAGGTGAGTCCGCGCGCGTCGAGATTTTGCCAGGTGAGAGAATCGGCCGACATCGTGGGATAATTGAAAGACTTCGAAGTTCCGAGTCTCATCATACCTTAATGGACCCCGCGCACATCCGTAATTTCAGCATCATTGCGCACATCGATCACGGCAAATCGACGCTCGCCGATCGCCTGCTCGAGACCACCGGCGCGCTGAGCCAGCGCGAAATGATGGCGCAGGTTCTCGATTCCATGGATCTGGAGCGTGAGCGCGGCATCACCATCAAGGCCCACGCTGTCCGGCTCGCCTATCGCGCGCGCAACGGCGAATGGTATGAGCTGAATCTGATCGATACACCCGGCCACGTGGATTTCACCTACGAAGTTTCGCGCAGCCTGCAGGCGTGCGAAGGCGCTTTGCTGGTGGTCGACGCCTCGCAGGGAGTGGAAGCCCAAACGCTGGCCAATACATATCTCGCGCTGCACCATAATCTCGAAATCATACCGGTCATTAACAAGATCGATCTGCCTTCCGCGGAGCCCGACCGCGTGAGGGAGCAGATCGAAACCGTGATCGGTCTGGACGCGAGCGAAGCGATTCTCGCGAGCGCGAAAAACGGAATCGGGATCGATGAAATTCTCGAAGCCGTGGTGCAGAAAGTGCCGGCGCCCAGGGGCTCGCCCGCCGACCCTCTACGCGCTTTGATTTTCGATTCCTGGTTCGACTCGTATCGCGGCGTGATTATCCTGGCCCGCATCGTTGACGGACGCATCTATAAAGGGCAGCGCATCCGCTTGTGGGTGACCAACGGCGTGTATGAAGTGGAGGGTTTGGGGTATCAGTCGCCAAAGCCGGTTCCGTGCGACGAGCTGGGAGCGGGCGAAGTCGGCTTCATCTTCGCGAATATCAAAACCGTCTCCGACGCCCAGATCGGCGACACCATCGTCGACTACGCAAATCCGCCGGCGGAACCACTTCCCGGATTCGAGCCGCTGAAAGCCATGGTGTTCGCGGGTCTTTATCCCGTGGAATCGCACGAGCACGGCATGTTGCGCGACGCGCTCGAAAAGCTGCGCTTAAATGACAGCGCCTTCAGCTTCGAGCCGGAGCATTCCGCCGCGCTTGGTTTCGGATTCCGCTGCGGATTTCTCGGCCTTCTGCACCTGGAAATTATTCAGGAGCGCCTGGAGCGCGAATTTCAAATCGACCTGATCACCACCGCGCCCGGCGTCCGTTATCTCATTACGACCACCGGCGGCGAGGTTCTCGAGGTCAACAATCCGCAGCGCTTTCCGGATCCGTCTTCCATCAAGCAGATCCAGGAGCCGATCATCGACGCGACCGTCATCACGCGGGAAGAATATATCGGCGAGATTCTCAAGCTGCTCGAAGAGAAACGCGGCACCCAGAAAAAGTTCGAGTACATCGGAACGGGACGCGTCCTGCTGGTGTACGAGCTGCCGCTCAATGAAATCGTATTGGATTTTTACGACCGCCTGAAATCGGCTTCGCGCGGCTACGCGTCGCTCGACTATCACCTGGCCGGGCACCGCATTTCGCCCATGGTGAAGCTGGATGTCCTGGTCGCCGGCGAGCCCGTGGACGCGCTTTCCATGATCGTCCACACGGAATTCGCCTACGAGCGCGGCAAGGACTTGATCTCGCGTCTGCGCAAGCTCATTCCCCGGCAAATGTTCGAGGTGGCGCTGCAGGCGGCCATTGGAAATAAAATTGTCGCGCGCGAGACCATCTCGGCCATGCGCAAAAACGTCCTCGCCAAATGCTACGGCGGCGATATCAGCCGCAAACGCAAGCTGCTCGAAAAACAAAAAGAGGGCAAGCGCCGCATGAAGCGCGTGGGACGCGTGGAGATCCCCCAGGAAGCGTTCCTCGCTGTGTTAAAGGTCGGTGGCGGGAGCAGCAGCGAAGAGGATTAGCTTGCTTTTGAGGATTCAAAGAGATCGTCCGGAAATTGTTTGAGAACATCCTTCCCTTTGTCCGTTAGAAAGAAATAGAGAAAGTCGGCTCCGTAGGTGATTTGCTCAGGAGTGAAGCAATGACCCTAGGTGGATCTGTGGGAGACAGGAGAGCGGTTTTCACAAGCCCTTCGTCGATCAGAACGGACAGGCCGTGAAGGATCCCGCAATCGATAGCGAGACACCCGCATTCGCCGCGTCCTCGCCAACTTCTCGAAAGATCATGGTCAAATCCTCCCAGTCGTCGGCGACCGCGCTCATAACAAATGCCCGCGCTAGTTCTTCGCGGCGGTCGTTCATAATCTGATTTTCCACCTCGATTAACGCGTACGGAAGCCTTCGCGCGGCTGGCCTATACTGACAATTGTCGCACCGCCCATGAGCGTTCCTACTGTCCAAACTTCGCCCACAAGCGCCCAGCACGCTCCCCGGAAAATGTTCTGGTTGATCTTCCTTCTCGGCGCGCTTGCCGCCCTGGGACCGTTTTCCATAGACACCTACCTGCCCGCCTTCCCCGCGATTGCCCAATCGTTTCACACCACGGTGGGCGACGTGGAGGCCACGCTCGCGATCTATTTCGTGGGGCTCTCGCTCGGCCAGTTATTCTATGGACCGTTTGCCGACAGCTACGGCCGGAAACCTCCCCTGTACTTTGGCCTGGTGCTCTTCATCGCGAGCGCCATCGGCTGCGTTTATTCCTCAAGCATCCTGATGTTGACCGTCCTGCGCTTTTTTCAAGCGGTGGGCGGCTGCGCCTCGATGCTGATCGCGCGCACCGTGGTCCGCGATTACTTTCCTCCCCGGGAGGCCGCGCGCATTTTTTCTTTCCTGATGCTGGTCATCGGCGTATCGCCGGTGGTCGCGCCGATCGTGGGCGGATACCTTGTGGTGCACGCCAGTTGGCGCGCGACCTTCTGGGTCGCCATTGCTCTGGGCGTCGCGTGCCTGGTGAGTGTCGGCCTTTTCCTCGAGGAATCGCTGCCGCCCGACCGCCGTCACCCCCTGGTCCTCTCGGGTGTCCCGCGTTTGTACGCGAGCCTGCTGCGCGATCGCGCCTTCCTGGTCCATGCGCTTTCCGGGAGCCTCGCGATGGCCGGCCTTTTTGCCTACCTGGAAGGATCGCCCCTGGTTTTCATCGAGCTGAATCACGTCTCGCCCGACCGGTTCGGTCTTTTCTTCGGCCTCATCGCGGCCGGACTGATCGGCGCCTCGCAGGTCAACGGATTTCTGGTGCGCCGCGCGCATCCGGGCAGCATTTTGCGCGTGGTCCTGTTTATTTCGGCCGCCGCGAGCCTTACTCTGTTCATCACTCAGTTCGCGCACGTCGGGGGCTTTGCTCTGCTGGTCGCGCTCCTATTCCTGTGCATTGCCTGCCTGGGCTTTGCTTCTCCGAATGCCACTGCGCTCGCCATGGCTCCCCACGGAAAAACGTCCGGCAACGCGTCCGCCATACTCGGTTGTCTGCAGTTTGCCATTGGCGGAGCCGGCGGAATGCTGGTGAGCGGTCTGGATAATGGAACGTCGATCCCCATGGTTTCGGTGATCGCAGCAGGCTCCTGCCTCGCTTTACTGATCAATCTTGCCTTCGCGCCCCGCAACGAGCCTCTTCATTAACATTCGCCCCGTCACGCGGATTTCGCCGAAGCCCTGTTCGTGTGAATATCGGGCTGTTTGGCCGAACTTTCCACCGCTCGCCCGGACGCTTCCGCTGACTTTGCCGGCGCCGATTCCGGCTTCGCGAGCCCGATCTTCACCCGAATAGACGCCTCTAAACGATCCGCGATCTCCCGGTTTTCCTTCAAATGCGTGCGCGCGTTGTCGCGTCCCTGGCCGAGCCGCTCCCCCTCGAAGCTGAACCACGAGCCGCTCTTTTCGACGATTCCGCGATCCGCGCCGAAATCGATCAAATCCCCTTCCCGCGAGATCCCTTGACCGTACAGAATATCCACCTCCGCCTCGCGAAAGGGAGCCGCCACTTTGTTCTTCACCACTTTGATCCGCGTGCGATTGCCCACGACCTGCTCACCCTCCTTGATCGAGGCCGTGCGCCGCACGTCAATCCTTACCGAGGAATAGAATTTCAGCGCGCGTCCGCCGGTTGTAGTCTCCGGATTCCCGAACACCACGCCGATCTTTTCCCGGATTTGATTGATGAAAATAAGGCAGGCGTTCGCGCGGGAAAGAGCCGCGGTCAGCTTGCGCAGGGCTTGCGACATGAGGCGCGCGTGCAGCCCCATGAAGCTATCGCCCATCTCTCCTTCGAGCTCGGCTTTGGGGACCAGGGCCGCCACGGAATCCACCACGATTACGTCGACAACGTTCGAGGATACCAGGGCATTGGTGATTTCGAGCGCCTGCTCGCCGTAATCCGGTTGGGAAACGATGAGGTTGTCCGTGTCCACGCCAAGCGCCCGCGCGTATTGCGGATCGAGCGCATGCTCCGCATCGATGAAGGCCGCCGTGCCTCCCGCCGCCTGCGCCTGCGCGATCGCATGCAGCGCTATGGTGGTCTTGCCCGAGGATTCGGGCCCAAAGACTTCCACCACTCGCCCCCGGGGAAGGCCTCCTACCCCTAGTGCCGCGTCCAGGGAGATCGCGCCGGTGGGGATCACGCCCACTTGCAGAACCGTGTTCGAGCCGAGCTGCACCACGGCCCCTTTGCCGAACTGCTTCTCCATTTGCTGAAGGGCCAGCAGAACCGTCCGGCTGCGTTCGAGCGATGGCATGGGAGCTCCTCGGCAAGTTGGTGCCTGTGAGGAAGGAAAATTCTCAGGGAAGTTCGCGATCCACCACGGTTCGACCGAACCGATATGCCGCCGCTGCGCCTAGCCGAGGCCCGCATGACAGTTTGGTTGCAAGGTGCGCTTCCGCGTCGTTGTCCGGGGGAACATCGTATGAAATGCTAAGAGATTGAAAATGCCCAAAAGACTCTGTGAGGTATGCGATGGCCTGTGATCCGGAAGCGTTGAAGGATGTCGCGCTGTTCGAGCTGCTCGATGATGAGGAACTGGCTGTGCTCGCGGCGCAGGTGGAACGCAAAGAATACGAGCCCCTCCAGCTCATTTATAAGATGGGAGAGCCCGGCGGAAGAGCCTACGTGATGGTGTCGGGTAAGGTGCGGCTCACCACCATCGATCAGGATCATCGGGAAGTCGTGCTCAGCGAGCCCGAGGCGGGCGAGCTTTTCGGCCTCGCGTCCATGCTCGAAGGAACGCCGCACCAAACCACGGCCATGGCGGTTGAGCCCGCGGTCTGCATCGAAGTGGATCGCAACGATATCGCCGTGCTGTTGCAGGTGAAGCCGCACGCCGGTCTCGACATACTGACTGTGCTCGGACGCCACGTTCACGCGACCCAGGAACTCGTGCGCAGCCGCGCCACCCGGAATGTCAACGAGATTATCGAGGAAGAAACCACGTTTGGCGAGCGCCTCGCCGATGAAGTCGCGCGCTTCGGCGGCTCGTGGTATTTCATTATTTCCTTCGGCGTCGTCTTAATCGCTTACACCGCGGCCAATGTCGGACTCGGCAAGCGCGCGTGGGATCCCTACCCCTTCATCCTGCTGAATCTGTTTTTGTCCATGCTGGCGGCGATTCAGGCGCCCGTCATCATGATGAGTCAAAATCGCCAGGACGCCAAGGACCGCCTGCGCGGAGAAATGGATTTCGACGTGAATCGTCGCGCCGAAGTGGGCATCCAGGATCTGGCACGCCGGCTGGAACATTTAAACGACAAGGTCGACGCCCTGGTCGAGACCAGCCGCCCCGTCACGCCTGCAGATAGAACAGACTGAGCCGCGGAAGTCCAGACGCCTTGAGCACCCTTCTCTCCAGGAACTGCTTTTCCAGCATTGCCAATTGTTCGGCGCTCATCTTGGAGCGATACGCTTTCAATTCCGCATCGAAAGACCGCCGCGCTTCAAAAAGCTCCTCCTCGCTCGCCGCGGCCCGCAGCCGCGCGATCATTTTTTCTTCGATCACCGTGAGCCTCTGCTCCAGTTGCTCGAGATCCTGGTACAGAAGGTCCAGGTCCAGGCTCTCGAGCGACGCGGCCAGATCGTCCTGGCCCGCGTTGCGAAGGGCCGCGCTGTTCGCCTGTACGAACGTCCGCACGGCCTCGACTTCAAAGGGCCGCGCCTCGGAAGCGTTCCGGTTTGCGGCCGCGCCGTTCGCCATCGCCTGCGCCTCGCTCGCCACGGCCTGCGCGCAGTAGGCCAGCGAATTGACCATCTGAATCCGCGCCCTCGCCGGCCGCTTGCGCCATTTCTCGAACGCCTGATCGATCCCGCGCAGCACGGCTTCGAGCGGAATTCCCGCATTCTTCCATGCTTCAATCAGCGCCCAGTCGAGTGGAGAAACCAGGAACAGGCCGGTGCCCCGCGCACGCTGGAAGTGATCCTCAATCTCCGTAAAGTAATTGAAGTAGTTCATGCTGAAAGCGACGACCGCTCGTTTCGTGCGGCCCGGAGCCAACGCGCCTCGCGCGATGCCTACGACCGGACCGGGCGCGCGGTCTCTTTCCCGCTTGTGTGATGGCGCTCCCAGATCAGCCGCAGCCCCTCGAGCGTCAGGTTCTCATCGTAAATTTTCACGCACCGCGACCCATGCACGATCAGCTCGCCCTGTCCGCCGGTTGCCACCGCTTTCGTGTCGGCGCCCAGTTCGCGGGCGATGCGCTCCACGATTCCGTCGATCAACCCGAGGAACCCATAATACAAACCCGCCTGAATGCTGCCGACCGTATTGCTGCCGACCAGTTTTTCCGGCTCCCGAAAATCCACCATCGGCAGACGCGCCGTCCGGGCGAACAATCCGCTGATCGACATTCCGATTCCCGGCGCAATCAGGCCTCCCAGAAATTCCGCGTCCTGGGAAACGACGTCGAAGTTAATCGTTGTGCCCAGATCCACGATCACGCACGGGCCTCCGTACTTGTGAAATCCGGCGACCGCATTCACCAGCCGGTCCGCGCCCACCTCGCGAGGATTGTCATAGCGCACCGTGAGCCCCAGGTCCATCCCCGGCGTCACAAACAGCGGAGCGCGATGGAAATAGCGTTCCGCCATCGCCGTGAGCGGCTGATCCACCGCCGGCACGACGCTCGAGATCACCACGCCGTCGATCGCGCTCAAATCCAACGCGGAAAGCGAAAAGAGATTGCGCAGCAGAATGCCCCACTCGTCTGGCGTCTGGTCGCGAATGGTCCGCAGGCGCCAATGGCCGGTGAGCCGTGTGCCTTCAAAAGCGCCGATCGTGATATTCGTGTTGCCCGCGTCCAGAGCTAGCAGCATGGAAAAGCGTCATCCCGAGGCCGCCGCGGGTAAACTCCGTCGAGGGACCTGGTGTCTATGATACTCATGCGGGGCGTACGCCTCCGGCAAGAATCAGGGTCTCGATTCCATTATCCTGCCGCAGGCGCAGAAAACCCGCCGGGTCCAGCCCGCACGTAATGCCTTCCACCACGGCCCCGGGCTGCTCCACTCGCACGCGCCGTCCCACCGCGTAGCTCGAACCGCGCGTGAACATATCGAGGATGGCGGACGCTCCCTGGGCCTTCAGAATCTCGATGGTTTGATCCACCGCGCTCGCGAGCCTCACCAGGAGATCCTCACGCCGTACACGCGCGCCCTCGAGCGCGAGCGATGTGGCGGCTCCGCGCAGATCCTCCGGAAATTCTTTGTGGCCCACGTTGATCCCGATTCCCGCGACGATCGCGTCGCCCTCCATGTGCGCCAAAATCCCCGCGCATTTTTTTCCCGCGAGCAATACATCGTTCGGCCAGCGCAGGTCCGGCGCCAGATCGCTTGCCTGGGCGATGGCCTCCTGCGCGGCGAGCCCGAGCGCCAGCATGATCAGTGGAAGCCCCGCGCCCCCTGCCGCCCGCGAATCCGTTGCACTGGGGAGCGGCCTTTGCACCAGCGATACGTACAATCCTGCGCCCGGCTCGGAATGCCACGAGTGCCCATGCCGTCCGATCCCGGCCGTCTGTTCGTCGGCTCCCACAATCGTCCCCGGCGCGCATCCCTCGCGCGCGAGCTTCGCGGCGGCCGTCATCGTCGAATCAATCGACGGAAACCATTCGATCCTTCGTTCTGGGAGCCGCGCGCGCACCCACTCGATATCAAACGGCATAAATCCCGCAGTTGATATCCATCGCCGGGGCAGAATGCGTGATCGCCCCCGCGGAGATGAAATCGGGGCCAGCCTCCGCGTACGCGCGCACCGTGGCGAGCGTTATGCCGCCGGAAATTTCCACCTTCGCGCGCTTATTGATGAATTTGATTTCTTCCGCGGCCTCGGCCGGCGTCATGTTGTCGAGCAGCAGCAGCGGAACGCCGCACGCGAGCGCCTCTTCGATCTCCGCGCGCGACCGGACTTCCACCTGCACCACGATTCCCAGCGGTCTCGCTTTCTCCATGGCCCGCTCGCAAGCGATTCGCACGCCCCCGGCTTTTTCTCCTCCGGCCGCGGCAAGGCGAATGTGATTGTTCTTGATCAGCACCGCGTCGAACAGCCCCATTCGATGATTCACAATGCCGCCCGCCGCGGAGGCCATCTTTTCCAGCAATCGCAATCCAGGGGTCGTCTTGCGCGTGTCCAGGATTTTCGCACCGGTCCCCTCCACGGCCGCGACGTACTTCGCCGCGAGCGTCGCGACTCCGGAAAGCCTCTGTATGAAATTTAAAGCCACGCGTTCGCGCGTCAACAGCGTGCGCGCCGGTCCGCGTACCACCGCGATCTCATCTCCCGGCTTCAAGCGATCCCCGCTCGCGTGCTTGAGCTCGACGTTGTCGAACAGCAGCGCCAGCAGTTCCGGCCCGGCGAGCGTCAGCTCCTGCTGCGCCACAAAATGCGCTTCCGCGCGCAAATCCGCGGGGATGGTCGAATCGGTCGTGATATCGCCTGTGCGGATATCTTCTTCGAGAGCGATTTCGACGGCACGGCGTACGTCGGGATGATTGATATCAAATTTGATCATGCGTCAAAATTACGAAAGTCGCCTGACACGAGGGTGGCAGGCCCGGTGCGTGGGGCAGTCCCAGTGGTGAAGCAGGCCCGGTGTGGGGCAGGCCTTGGCCTGCGCGGGGCTCTCAGCCCCGCCCCGCTCGCCACACTGTTCGCCGCGATATTTGGTAGTCGGCTCGCAAAAGGCGGCGTGAGACGCCGCCGCGGGCTGAAGGCCCGCCCCACAATTCGCGGCTGCATCATTCTCCCAGCGCCGCCTTATTCTTCGCGAGCTGCGCTTCATATTCCGCGAGCTTCGCCCGCATTCCATCGATCACCTTCGCGGGAGCCTTGCTGGTGAACGCATCATTCGAAAGCTGCCGTTTTGAATTCGCGATCACCGTATCGAGCTGGCCGATTTCCTTCTGCAGGCGTTCCTTTTGATCCGCGGAGAGCCCGCTACGTTCGGGAAGCGTCAGCACCACTTTGCGGTCTCCAGCAGTTACATGCGTGGTGATCTGAATATTCGCAAGCTGCTCGATCAAGGCCTTGGGCGGAGCGGCCTCGCCGTATAACGTCCCGCGCAGGACTTCTTTGCGATCGATCTTGTTGTCGGCGCGCTGCTTCCGGATATCGGTGACCACATCCTGCAGCATTTTCATCTCGCGGTCGGCCTCCGCGTCGTCGGCGGACGGGTTCGGCTCCGGATACGCCTCGACGGCGATCGATGATTCGTACCCCAGCCGGTGCCACAGTTCTTCCGTTAAAAACGGCATCAAAGGATGCAGCGCCAGTAGAGCCTTCTCGTGCACCTGATACGCGAATCCCCAATCGGAATCCTGCTTTTTCAACTCCAGATACCAATCGCAGAACTCATCCCAGAAGAACGTCCACCAGGCGTCGGCGGCCTCGTGGTAACGGTGATGTTCGAAAGCCTCATTCGCCTTCCGAATCGCCACATTCAGCCGCGATCCGATCCAGCGATCGGCCAGCGACTCGCGCCTGGATTCGCCTTTCTCTTTACTAAACAGCAACCGCGACGCATTCCAGATCTTGTTTGCGAAATTCCGTCCCCGCAGAATCACTTCCTCGCTCAGCGCGATATCGTTGCCCGGCGCGGCCGCCACCAGCAATCCGAACCGCACGGCGTCGGTGCCGTATTTCTCGTTCACCACCAGGGGATCGATCACGTTTCCCTTGGTCTTCGACATTTTCTGGCGCTCGGCATCGCGCACCAGTCCGTGAATGTGAACCTCGCGGAACGGAATCTTCTGTTCTAAAGGTGCCCCGGGTGGCCCGGTCAGCTCGATCCCGAACATGATCATCCTCGCGGCCCAGAAGAAAATAATGTCGAAGCCCGTCACCAGCAACGAGGTCGGATAAAAAGCCGCGAGATCGACCGTCTGATCCGGCCAGCCGAGCGTCGAGAAGGGCCACAGCCCCGAACTGAACCACGTGTCGAGCACATCGGTTTCCTGCGCGAGCTTCGCCGATCCGCATTTGGAGCACGACGCCGGATCCTCGCGCGCCACCGTCACCGCTTTGCAATCGGCGCAATGCCACGCCGGGATCCGATGCCCCCACCATAGCTGCCGCGAAATACACCAGTCGCGGATGTTGTACATCCATTCGAAATACGTCTTCGACCAGTTCGCGGGGACAAACGTGATGATGCCGTCTTCCACGGCTTTGATCGCCGGCTCGGCGAGCGGCTTCATCTTCATCCACCATTGCTTGGAAACCAGCGGCTCCACAACCGTTTTGCAGCGATGGCATTTGCCGACGCTCAGCTTGTACTTTTCTATTTTTTGAAGGAGCTGTCGCTCCTCTAACTCCTCGACGATCTTCTTCCTCGCCGCGTAGCGGTCGAGACCGGCATACTTGATTCCAGCCGCCGCGGTCATTTTCGCGTCTTCCCCGATCACCTGGATCACCGGAAGGTCGTGGCGCTTGCCCGCCTCGAAATCGTTCGGGTCGTGCGCCGGCGTGATCTTCACCGCCCCCGACCCGAATTCGGGATCGGCCATTTCGTCGAGCACAATCGGAATCTCGCGATCCGTCAGCGGCAGGCGCACGGCCTTCATGTGCAATCGCTCCGCGCGCGGATCTTTCGGATTGATCGCGACCGCCGTATCGCCGAGCATCGTTTCCGGCCGCGTCGTCGCCACCACAATGAACTCGTCCGATCCGGCCACAGGGTACCGGATGTGCCACAGGCTGCCTTCCGTTTCCTCGTGTTCCACTTCCAGATCCGAAAGCGCCGTCTGGCAGCGCGGGCACCAGTTGACGATGTAGAAGCCCTGGTAGATAAGGCCTTTTTCGTACAGCCGCACAAACGCCTCGCGCACCGCGCGCGATAGCTTGGCGTCCAGCGTGAAGTGCTCGCGCGACCAGTCGCAACTGTCCCCGGCGCGCTTCATCTGTTCGATGATCCGTCCGCCGTTCTGCTCCTTCCATTTCCACACGCGCTCTTCGAATTTCTCGCGCCCCAGGTCGCGTTTGGTGAGCCCCTCTTCGGCGATCTGCCGCTCCACCATGATCTGCGTCGCGATGCCCGCGTGATCGGTGCCGGGCAGCCACAGCGTGTGCACCCTCTGGCCCCCGGGCGTCCTCTTCATGCGGCGCCAGCGGATCTGCGCGTCGATGATGGAATGCTCGAACATATGGCCCATGTGCAGCGAGCCGGTCACGTTCGGAGGCGGAATCGCGAGAGAAAAGGAGGGTTCTCCGGGACGCGCGTCGGCCTGAAACGTATCGCTGCTCCACCCACCATTCGGCCCAATGCGGCTCGAACCGCTGGGGTTCGTAAACTTTATCGATTTCCATGGGAATCTTTGATTCTAGCAACAGAGAATTTTAACGGGCCCGGATCATCGCGGCGCGGGATGCGCGAATGCGCGGGTCACTCGGCGTCCTGCCACGCCCGCCACCGCCGTTGCTGCCGCGGAAAAGCCCGGATCAGCAACATCCCCGCCACAAATCCGCCGACGTGCGCGAAGAAAGCCACTCCGCCGCCCGTGTAATCCGTGCGCGCGAGCGACCCCACGCCGCTGCCAAGCTGAATCAGAAACCACCACACCAGCATCAGCGCCGCTGGAATTTCGAGCGTCGTAAAGAAAACGATGATCGGAATCAGCGTGACAATCCGCGCGCGCGGGAACTTGATCAGGTACGCCCCCATCACCCCGGCGATCGCGCCGCTCGCGCCAATCGTAGGCAGCCGTGAATAAGGACTCGCAATCACCTGCGTAACGCCCGCAATCAGGCCGCACAACAAATAGAACACGACAAAGCGCCCCGACCCGATCAGATCCTCCACGTTGCGCCCGAAGACCCACAGGAACAGCATGTTCCCCAGCACGTGCATCCATCCTCCATGCAGAAACATGGATGTGAGCAGCGTATACAGGTGCCCCGAGATGTCGTCCGGAATAATTCCCCAATGCTCGATAAACGCCTGCAGACTTTCTTCAGGCAGGCTGACCTGATACAGAAAGATCAGCATGTTGATCGCAATCAGGATGCCTGTCGCGATGGACCGGGAGTAAACCTTTTCTGTGGATCGAAGCGGAATCATGCCGGGTCGGGAGTGGGTTCCGAGTGGGCGGGCGCGGCGCGCACAGCCAAAAGCTCGCCCGCAGCGCTTTTAATTCCGCGCAGGCGCATCGTCCGCCTTCACCGGCGGCATTTCATAAACGTAAATCAGATGAACGTGCCGGTCGTCGGCGCGCTCCACATGGGACGGTTTCCATCCCGGCACCGCGTAATCGTGCGAAATGACGCGCGCGCCCGCCTTCAGAAACCGTTCGAGGCGGGGCCTCAACTTCTGATTCGAGGACGTCGCCAGATAGATCGTCACCACGTCCGCGTCGCTCAAATCGGTCTCGAGCAGGTCACCCCGGATCACGCTCGCCTGATCGGTTAATCCCGCGCTTTCGATGTTCGCTTTGCGCCTCCGCCACGAGCTTCGGAGAAATCTCAACGCCGACCGCCTTCACTTTATATTTTTCCGCAGCCGCAATCAGAATCCGCCCATCGCCGCAACCCAGATCGTACAGGGTCTCGCCGGGCTTCAAATGCGCCAGCTCCAGCATGCGGTCCACGATTCGAACCGGGGAAGTGACATACGGGGCCAGTTTATTGACGTAACGGGGCTTTTGCGCGGCGGCCGGGAGCGAAGCTAAGGCCAAAGCGGCGAATACCATAGGCCAGCGCATAAAATCAATGAGCAGTTTCGACGAAACCACGCCCCTGTTTCGATCTTACTATACGCGAGACCATTTCGGACATCGAAAACCACAAATCGCGGGGTTTCGTAATCGTGTATTCCGTCCCTCGGAAAACCCGGATCGCCCGGCCAATCGAATCCCTCCACGGAATCGCCTGCGGATTGAGCGCATAATTCACGTAAAAAACCGGATAATCGATACCGCTCAATGGTTTGAGAGAATCCTCCGGCACGGATGCATCCAGCAGAACTTTGGGACCGGCAAAAACCAGCGCATCAGGATGGTCCCCGGTGTCGGAGCTGTCCATCATCTCGTTTTGGATCAATTCAGTCAGGAAATCGGTGTCCCCGTGCTTTTGCTGTAGCCTCCGCGTATCCACGGTTCCCAATTTGATCGATCGCAAGGCTTCGCCCAAGGCCGGAAAATCGATCGATTCCTCGCTCTGCTGGCGATATAAGATCCTTTGTTCCTGTATGTTAAAGGCAACGAGCGAAAACCGGCCAAACTCCGGCTGGCGCGCGATCCTCCTGAGGATCGATACCAGCGCGACCGTATCCTGCGGGCGGAGCGAACTCGCGCTGTAGTTTTGGGGCGCGAAGTTCACCAGCAATTTGATTTTCAGAGGCGACGGAGCGAGCACCCTTGTCACGGGCGGCTCTTCGGTGAACTGCTCCTCATGGGCGGGCTGCACGCTCCCGGCCGGCTCCTCCAGGTGCATCTCGCGATCCTTCGAGGGAAGCTCGGCTTCCATATCCCAATAGAACGAGCACACGCTTTCCGTGCGATCCCGCATCATCCAATCGACGTGATACTTCCCTTCACCCAGGTCCACCGTCCCTTCGAGCTGCGCATCGCCGGTCGCATCCTCTTCGATCATGGGAACTTTGAAATGCTGAATGAAGTAGGAAGGCTCACCGGTTCGATCCGTGGGCGTGACGCGGAACAAAATATTCAGGACGTTCTGCGAGCCTGCGAGTTCCTTCAAAGGAACCGTGACGCTATAGCCCGCGTGATACCGCAGATCGAAACCGAGGATGGGTTTGACCGGGGTCACCGTGCAGCTCAGCTCCTTGCGCACATCCTGCGCCTCGAGCACGGCTTGATCGCTTCCCACCAAGTGAACCTGACCACCCGGCGTTCCGAGGGGAGCCTGGGCTGCGGCGGGCACGAGCAGGCCTGGGATTGCGATAGACGCGACCGCTCCTCCTACGCACCTGAGGATCAAACTGGGGGCCCAGCTTCGGACAGCCATCCGTGTAATCCCTCCGCGTGGCTATTGCCAAATCATACACCCGTAGGAGGCGGCAATGGGGACGTGTGTTTCATCGGCATCCAACGCGGCGTCCTATACGGTTGTTGTGAAAATCTATGGTAGCTTTGAGAATCATGGCAAGCCGCAGCGTCAATAAAGTGATCTTGATCGGGCATCTCGGCCGGGATGCCGAAACGTCCTACACGCCGTCGCAGACGGCGCTTACGAAATTTTCCGTAGCCACCAGCCGCCGCTGGAAGGACCAGCAATCCGGCGAGTGGAAAGAAGAGACCGATTGGACCCGCGTGGTCCTGTGGCGCGGCGAAAACGTCGCACCCTACCTCCTCAAGGGCAAGCAGATTTACGTCGAGGGACGTCTCCAAACGCGCAGTTACGACGATAAGGACGGCAAGAAGGTCTGGACCACCGAAGTGGTCGCCGACGAAGTGATTCTTCTTGGCGGTCGCGGCGAAGGCGGCAGTAGCGGACCCGACGAAGGCTTCTCGCAGGAGGGTGCCGCTCCCATGCGCTCGGCCCCGCGAGGCCGCGCCGCAGCCCCACCCGCGGGTCCCTCCAATCAAGGCGTCACCGACGACGACGTTCCGTTTTAGTCGCAGGTCCGAGTTCGCATGCCAGTAGACCCTGCGGCGCTGACGACTTACGGGTTCGAGAAGTCCCTCGGCCCGTGGTTTTCGGTCTGGGCAATTCGCCACAGATGGGACCCGGACTACAAGCTTTCGATTCGACCTTTGAATCCGGAGCGCTCCAACGTTGTCCCGATAGCGCCACCCGCTCAAATCCCTCGCCGCAAATCCGAGCCTCCGAAATAGTAGCAGCGATTCCGTTAAGCCTCAAGCTGACGCATGGGGCTCCGCTGCGCAACGAGAAGGCCCCGTCATCCCCTCGCCGCCGCGTAGACGTTATTCAAGATGTGCACCACCATCGGTGCATACAGCGATCCCGACGTCTTCTTGATCCAGCCAAGCAGCAGCGAAAGCAACCATAGAAATAGCGCCGTCTGAATCAAGCTCAGCGGCGATCTCAGGCGCCCCTGAAAATACCAGCCCGGAAGATGCATGGCAACGAAGAAAATCCCTACGCGCACGTTGGCTTTTCCGAACGGCAGCCCCGCGCGCTCGAGCGCCGTCAGATAATACCCGCGCATCGCGAACTCCTCGATCACCGGTGCCGCGAGCAGCGCATTCACCAGCGCTCCGTCCACAACCGGGATATTAAAGGATGCGCCTCCGAGCACCGCATCCATCGCGAAGGAGAATACGAGGAGACCTAAGCCCGCCACGGTTCCGATCGCAATTCCCCGGAGAGGCGTGACCAAGCCGGTAAACTCGATCACGGGAATCCCCTCGCGCTTCAGCAACACGATCACCGGACCCGCCCAGAGTGCGGCCTTCATCGCGATCCAGTAAATTGTGTCGGCGTTCCCGCCCCACGCGAATGCGTTTCGCAATCCCAGGTCGATCCCCCACGCCGCGACCCATGCCGCAAACACGAACGCTGGATATGCGAGGAGATCCCAGCGAACGGGCGCGTCCGCGCTTCTCGAAGGGAGGGGCCCGACCTGTGCAGGCTTTAGCATTTCCTGACTTTACAATTGGACTTACAATCCGCTTTACAATTCTCGCCGTTCTTTACAATTTCTTAACTGTGCTCCCGCGCCGGATACGTTAGAATTCGAACGACGCAGGAGGAAGCCTTGGCCCAATTCTCTCTCACTCGCCGCAATGTGTTGGCCGCCGCCGCGGCCGCGCCTCTCGCGTTGCGCTCGCGAGCGCAGACCAATCGCCAGCCCAATATCGTTTACATCATGGCCGACGACATGGGCTATGCCGATCTTTCCTGCTATGGCCGGCGTGAGTACAAGACCACGAACATCGATTCGATCGGTACCGGCGGCGTGCGGTTCCTGCAGGCCTACGCGAACTCAGCGGTTTGCTCCGCCACACGCACTGCGCTGATTACGGGCCGCTATCAATATCGTTTGCGCGTCGGCCTGGAAGAGCCCGTCCAGTACATGAGCAAGTACGGCTTGCCTCCCGAGCATCCCACCTTGCCGTCGCTGCTGAAGAAAGCCGGCTACGGCACCACGCTGATCGGCAAATGGCACCTGGGCGGACTGCCCGAGTTCGGCCCGCTCAAGAGCGGCTACGACCACTTCTGGGGATTCCGCTGGGGCGCGCTCGATTACTTCACGCACAAGTACGGGATCGCCACCACCGACACCGAAGACCTATGGGACGGCGACGTGAAGATCCATCAGGCCGGCTATCTGACCGACCTCATGGGCGACCGCGCGGTGAAGGTCATCGGCGATTACGCCAAATCCCAGCAGCCGTTTCTGCTGAGCCTGCACTTCAACGCTCCGCACTGGCCTTGGGAAGGGCCGGACGATCAGGCCGAATCGCAGCGCATCAAAACTTTGCCCGATCGCGACGGCGGCTCCATGAAAACCTACGCGCAGATGGTCACGCGCATGGATTTGCAGGTGGGCCGTGTACTGAAAGCGCTGGCCGACGGCGAAGCATCGCGAATAACACCTTCGTCGTTTTCACCAGCGACAACGGCGGCGAGCGCTTCGCCGACACGTGGCCCTTCACGCGGCAAGAAAACGGAGCTGCTCGAAGGAGGGCTGCGCATTCCGGCGCTCGCGCGGTGGCCGGGACATATTCGCGCCGGGCAGCACGACCGCCCAGGTCGCCATCACCATGGACTGGATGCCAACCTTCCTCGCCGCCGCGGGCGCCGCGCCCGATCCGATGTATCCGCTGGATGGCATCAACCTGCTTCCGCAGTTGACGCAGAACGCCGCGCCGGTTCCGCGCCGGCTGTATTGGCGCTATCACTTTAATGCGCAGCGCGCACTTCGCGACGGCGATATGAAGTACCTGAAGATCGCGGACAACGAATTCCTTTTCAACGTTGCCGACGATCCGCTGGAGCGCGCCAATTTGAAAGATCGCCAGCCCGACGTTTTCAAGCGTCTGGTGCAATCCTACGACGAATGGAACGCCACCATGCTGCCGGACGTGAACGATATCAGCTCGGGGCCGCTGGGCTACGCCGACGAGGTCGCGGACCACTTCGGAGTCACTCGCAAATAGGCGCCTCACTCGCAAATAGGCGCGTCACTTAGAAGCGGCCCCGGCGGAAAGGGAGTCAGCGAAAATAGCGGCCCGTCTTATTTGGTCGCGGCCCTCCGCAAGCGGTCGAGTACCGCGGCCCATTCGCGCGCATCCGGCGGCGGTTCCACGCTGATCACGGGGAACCCCTCGCGATCGAGCTCATGCAGCGCGCTGTAAAGCCGCGCCGCGTACGCGTCGGGATCTGCCGGCATCCGCACAACTCGTGCAGCGTCAGCGGAACGAGTGTGGAATAAATAGATCCCGCGCGGATCGGGATTGCTCGTCAGCACCAGCGGCGTGCGCGGGCTGTAATGGCGCTCGTGCATCCCCGGCGCGGCATGCGACGCTCCCGCGGAAGGAGCCGGAGCCGCCTCGATGTCCTCCGGAGTTCGGCCCGTAACCTCCGCGATTGCGCTCGTGGGAACGTGACCCGGCCGCAGCACGGAAATCCTTCCTTCGGCGATCGACACCACCGTCGATTCGATTCCCACGCGGCACGGTCCGCCATCCAGAATCGGAATCGCGTCGCCGAAGATCTCGGCCACGTGACCAGCGGTCGTCGGCGAAAGCCCTGTGAACCGGTTCGCGCTGGGGGCGGCGATGGGGACGCCGGCCTCGCGGATCAGCGCGAGCGCGAGCGCATGATCCGGCATGCGCACGCCAACCGTCGGCAGTCCGGCGGTGACGATATCGGGAACAGTCGGCTGCTTTGGCAATACCAGGGTGAGGGGGCCCGGCCAAAATGCCTGCGCCAGTGCCTCGGCTTCGGGCGGCCATTCGGTGACCAGCGTTTCGGCCATTGCGACCGACGACACGTGGACGATCAGGGGACTGGTCGCCGGCCGTCCTTTCAGCGCATAAATCTTCGCGACCGCCGCGGCGTCCAGTGCGTTCGCGCCCAGGCCGTAAACCGTCTCGGTGGGGAACGCGGCCAACTCACCAGCGCGGATTCTGGCGGCCGCGTCTTTTAGGGAAATGGACATTCGACTCCGTACGAAACGATCGCGCATGGGACTTGCAACGAGTGATCCACCGCCCTCCACAACTCATGTCATCCCGACCGAAGTTCCGTCATCCCGACCGAAGTTCCGTCATCCCCAGCGAAGTTCACGTCATCCCGAGCGAAGTTCATGTCATCCCGAGCGAAGCCGAGGGACCTGCTGTTCAACCGTCGACAGCACGCGTGGACGCCGCCTTACTCGATATCGTCTTTGTCCGCGCCCGCCGCGGCCACCGTTTTTCCGGTCTTCTGCCACGCGAGAAACGCGTGGATGAATTCGTCGAGATCGCCGTCCAGCACGCGATCCACGTCGCCCACCGCGAGCTTGGTCCGATGATCCTTGATCATGCGGTACGGCGCTAGAACATAACTTCGAATCTGGCTGCCGAAATTAATCCCGAGCTTGGTATCTTCCAGCTTGCGCTCTTCCACGCGCTTTTTCGCGAGCTCGAATTCGTACAGCTTGGCGCGCAATTGCTTGATCGCGCTCGCGCGATTCTTGTGCTGGCTGCGCTCGTTCTGGCACTGCACTACGATCCCGGTCGGCAGGTGCGTCATGCGAACCGCGGAATCGGTGCGGTTGACGTGCTGGCCGCCGGCGCCGCCTGCGCGAAACGTATCCACGCGCAGATCGTCCGGCTTGATGTCGATATTGATTTCATCGTCGATCTGCGGGTAGACGAACACCGAAGCAAACGACGTGTGCCGGCGCGCGTTGGCATCGAACGGCGAGATACGCACCAGGCGGTGCACGCCCACTTCGCTTTGCAGGAGCCCATACGCGTTTTCGCCGTTCACCTCGAAGGTGACCGATTTGATGCCCGCGCCTTCGCCCTCCAGCCGGTCCGTGATCACGGTTTCCATGCGATTGCGCTCGGCCCACCGCAGGTACATGCGCAGCAGCATCTCGGCCCAATCCTGGCTTTCCGTACCGCCCGCGCCTGGATGAATGGTGACGATGGCGCTGCGCGCGTCGTTCTCGCCGCCGAGCAGCATCTGGGTTTCGAGCCGCTCCAGGTAGCCCGCGAGCTCTTTCAGTTCGCGCTCCAGATCGCCCGCGACGTTCTCGCCTTCCCGCGCCAGCTCGAAAAGCGTTTCGAGATCGCTCGCGATGGCCGTGATCTTCTCGTCCTGGCCCACCTGCTCCTGCAGGCGCTTGCGATCCTGCATCACCTTCTGGCTTTTTTCGGGCTGCGCCCAGAAGTCCGGTGCGTTGATCTGTTCTTCGGTCCGGGCTAGCTGAGCCTTACGGGCGGGCGCGTCAAAGATAGCTCCGCACAGCGTCAGCCTGCTGGCGGAGCGTAACGTACTCTCTTTCCAATTCGTCGAGCGTCATTTTGATACCAGCTTAGCAAACGGGCCCTGATTATAAGGCGACGAGGAAGGTGACAACCGGGCCCGTTCGTGGATCTAATGGAGGGGCACCGGAGCTCCGGGCAAAAAATAGCGGGGCCTCTGCTCCGAACGTTTCACGGGAGGTTCGACCATGTTTTTGAAGCCGTTTCTCAAACCCAAACTTCTGTTGGCGGGATTGTCCCTGTTTGTCTTCGGTGCGCTGGTCGGCAACATGCCGGCTCAGAATGCCGGCCTTTCTCCGCACGTTCCGGATAAGTATGTACTCGGCGAAGACGAGGTGAAACAGTTGCTGCTCCTGCTCGACACCGATCGGAATGGAAAGGTCTCAAAGCAGGAGTTCATGAACTTCATGCAAGCCGAGTTCGACCGGCTCGATGTGAATAAAAACGGCGAACTGGATCCCCGCGAGTTATCCCGGTCGCGAGTTCGTCCTCAGCCGTTTTCGGCCGAGGGGAAATAAGCGTTCTGCTCGTCCTAATCCTGCGAAGCCTGAAACAGCAGGAAAACCGGAACGCCAATGAGCACGATGGCCAGACCCGGGAGCGTTGTCGCTGGCCGGTAGGCGAACAGCAGCGCGAGGATCACTGTCGCGCCCGCGATATAAAGGAGCGGGACGAAGGGATATCCGAAAGCCCGGTAGGGCCGCTCGGCCTCGGGGCGCTTCTTGCGCAGCACGAAGACACCCGCGATGGTCAGAATATAGAAAATTAAAGCCGCGGAGATTACGTAGTCGAGAAGATTTCCGTATAGATTGCCGTACGTCTTCGTCGCCGGATTATAGGTTCGCGGCAGCACCAGAAGGCTGGTCCAGGCGGCCTGCATGAACAGCGCCTTCCCGGGCACTTCCGCGCGGTTGATGGCCGTCGCTCCGCGAAAAAACAGACCATCTTTCGCCATGGCGAAAAACGCGCGCGCGCCCGCCAGCACCATTCCGTTGATGCACCCGAACGTCGAAATCATGATGGCGACGGCCATAATCTGCGCGCCGGCGGATGGGATCACCGCGCCCACCATCGCGCTCGCCACGCGATCGAGCGGGGCGTTTTGAATGCTCCCGAGCGGCAGCACCACCAGGTACGCCACGTTCGCCAGAACATACAGCCCGATCACGATCCCGGTTCCGAACGCGAGCGACAACGGGACATTCTTACGCGGCTCGCGGACTTCTCCCGCCGTGAACGTGATATTGTTCCACGCGTCGGCCGAAAACAGCGATCCCGTTTGAGCCACGCACAGCGCTACCAACAGCCCGAACATCGTCTCCGGCGTCAGGCCGGGAGCCGCGGGCGTGAATCCGCGCGGCGTCCATAAATCCCCGAAGTTCCCGCGCACGGCCGCGCGATTCCATCCGAAGAAAAGACCCAGCGCGATCAACCCCAGAAGCGAACCGATTTTCGCCACCGTGAAAAAATTCTGGACGTTCTTGCCGTACTTAAGCCCCCGCGAATTGGTCCAGCTCAGAACCAGGATCACGACGATCGCGAGCAGCTGCGCGGTGGAAAGCGAAACCGCGTAGCCGGTGGAAACATGCAGCGGAGGAACAATGTAGTTGCTCTCGGAAATCGCCGGCCACAGGATTCCCAGATAGCGCGCGAACGCCACGCCCACCGCGGCGATGGTTCCTGTCTGGATCACCATGAACAGGGTCCATCCGTACAGGAATCCCCACAGTGGGGAAAACGCCTCGCGCAGATATACGTATTGCCCGCCGGCTTGGGGCATCATCGCCGCGAGCTCGCCGTAGGAAAGCGCCGCCGTCAGCGTGAGCACGCCCGTGATGACCCAGGAGAGCAGAAGCCACCCGGGACTGCCCACGTTGCGTGACATCTCGGAGGAGACAATGAAGATGCCCGAGCCGATCATCGATCCGGCAACCAGCATCGTCGAGTCGAAAAGCCCCAACCCGCGCTTGAGTTGGCGCTCCGGCCCGGCCGCTCCGGAAGTTGTCGAAGGATTATAGGACGCAGACACGCGATCGCTCAGCCTGCGATGAGTATAACCGCTCCGGCAGAGGGGCCGCCGCGGCGCGATTCCGGAAAAATGCCTTCTAAATGCCACGAGGGCCCACCAGCTTGGTGAGCCCTGCAGACTGTAACGTGCACTTCGGAGAGGACCTGCGCGCGACGATTAGCGTCGCCCGCCGAAAGCTCGACCGCCGCCCCCAACGAAGCCTCGCGCGCCGACACCCGCGCCGACCCGCGGACCCACGAATCCCCGATAACCGTAACCGTATCCCGGACGGCCCCATCCGCCGTATCCAAAGCCGAATCCTAATCCGACTCCATACGCCGGATAAGGAGCTCCATACCCATAGCCGTAGTAGCCATAGGGAGGGGCATAATAGGGAGCCACGACCGGTGGCGCGACCACGACACCGCCATAATAGCCGCCGCGATAGCCGTAGCCAAACCGAGGGCCGACACCCACGCCCACGCCGACTCTGACTTGAGCGAAAGCGCTGGTGGCCAGCAGCAGGGTCGCCAACAAGAGTTTCAGTTTCATACTATGCCTCCTTGACTTGCACCCTGTTAAGTGCAAATCCAATGCCACACCTATATCATTCAAAATAAAGGGTAAGTCCCGCCTATCCATGGCCGAGGTCCACCGCGCTGGTGCTTTTCAGCCGGAGAACAAGGAGCGAGGAGCCCACCCTTGTGACGCGAAAATACGGAGCCGGCCCGGTGCTCATCACGAACTTGGGACAAGAAAAGGTCATCCCCAGGAAGTTCCTGAAGCAGATTCTCGTGTCACCCAAGGAGGCCGGTTTCGTCGCCAGCAAGAAGGGGAAAGGCGGCGGCCATGCGCTGGCCGCAGCCTCCCGAAAACATCACCATCGGCTCGGTCACCCGCGCCACGGATAGGGCCACTTGCTCCGCTGCCGTGCGCCAGCCAACCGTTTCCGGAAGTGGGAAGAATGCGTCGATGTCCAGACTTGCGGTACCCGAATTGTGATGCGGAGGGTTCGGGATGCCATCGCCGCGCATTTTTGACACCACAACGCTAGCGACGGTCTGCCAGGAAGTGGAAGAGGTGAAAACGGGCCAAAAGCAATCCGAGATGTTCTCGATAGAAATTAGAAGTACCGTATAAACAGCAATTTGAAGATACACTACAATTTCCATCGGATTTATACTTGACATTCTACAATAGTATACTGTACTAGTAGATAATATGATGCTAGTCGGCAGCAATGCTTCTGCCATCGCCTTGATCCTCCCGACGGCTCTCGAGATTCCAATAGCAGCCCAATCCGCCGACGCCGGGAAGGCTCGGATCACGCGTTTTCAATGCAACTTCCTGCGGTAGACGAATACCGCGGAAAGCCTAAAAAGACCGGAGAAACAAGACCATGAAACGCATTACGTTTTTGGGGACCGCACTGGCGGCTTTCGCTTTGATCGGAGGAATTTTTACGCAAGGTGCCTCCGCAGCCGGCCCCGTAAAGCTGCTGAACGTATCCTACGATCCCACGCGAGAGCTGTATCAAAATTTCAATGCGGCGTTCGCCAAGTACTGGAAAGCCAAGACCGGCGTTGAAGTGCAGATCGGGCAATCGCACGGAGGTTCCGGCGCGCAAGCGCGCTCTGTGCTCGATGGCTTGCAGGCGGACGTGGTGACGTTGGCGTTGGCCTACGACATCGACGTGCTGGCCGAAAAGGGCAATTTGCTGGCGAAGAACTGGCAGACGCGTTTGCCTAACAACAGCACTCCGTATACCTCGACAATCGTGTTTCTGGTGCGCAAAGGCAATCCCAAAAAGATCAAAGATTGGGATGACCTGGTGCGGCCGGGCGTGGGCGTCGTCGTTTCCAATCCGAAGACATCGGGCGGCGCGCGGTGGGCCTATCTGGCCGCCTGGGGCTACGCCTTGAAGAAGAACAATCTGGACGAAGCCAAGGCCCAGGATTTCGTGAAGCGCCTCTACAAAAACGTTCCCGTACTGGACGCGGGCGCGCGCGGAGCAACCACGACGTTCGTCCAGCGCGGCATCGGCGATGTGCTGCTTTCCTGGGAAAACGAGGCGTATCTCGCGGTCAACGAACTGGGAAAGGACAAGTTCGAAGTGGTGGCTCCCTCCATCAGCATTCTCGCGGAGCCTCCGGTGGCTGTGGTCGATAAAGTCGCCGCGAAGCGCGGGACCACGGAAATCGCCAAAGCCTACCTGGAGTATCTGTACACGGACGAAGGGCAGGAAATCGCGGCCAAGAACTTCTATCGTCCACGTTCGGAAAAGATTTTCGCCAAGTACGCAGATCAGTTCCCCAAGCTGAACATGTTCACCATCGACGAACTGTTCGGCGGCTGGCACAAGGCGCAAAAAGCGCACTTTGACGACGGCGGTTTCTTCGACAAGATCTACACTCCGGGTGCGTAAACCTCCAAACCAGTGACCTTCAGAAGGCAGAGCATCCTTCCGGGATTCTGGCCGGCGTTCAGTTATACGACGCTGTATTTGACGCTGATCGTGCTGATCCCGCTGAGCGCCGTGTTCTTGAAGTCGTTCACGGTGAGTTGGGCGCAGTTCACGCGGACGGTTCTGGCGCCCCCGGTGCTTGCGGCATACAAGCTGAGCTTCGGAGCGTCGCTGGTCGCCGGAGCCATCAGCGCGCTCGTCGGATTCCTCATCGCATGGGTGCTCGTGCGCTACGAATTTCAGGGCAAGTCCATTGCCGACGCGCTGGTGGATCTGCCGTTCGCACTGCCCACGGCGGTGGCCGGCATCGCGCTGACCAGTCTTTACACGGAGAGCGGCTGGATCGGGCGGTATCTTGCGCCACTCGGAATCAAGGTTGCCTTCACGCCGCTCGGAATCATCGTGGCGCTGACGTTCATCGGCCTGCCTTTCGTGGTCCGCAGCGTGCAGCCGGTGCTTGGACGACGCCGACCAGGAACTGGAAGAAGCGGCGGCCAGCCTGGGCGCAACCCGTTGGCAGACGTTCTACAAGGTGATTTTGCCCATGACGCGCCCCGCCCTGCTGACGGGATTCGCGCTGGCCTTTGCGCGCGCGCTGGGCGAGTACGGCTCGGTAATTTTCATCTCCGGCAACTTGCCGATGAAAACGGAAATCGCTCCGCTCTGATCGTCACCAAGCTCGAGCAGTACGATTACGCGGGGGCGACGGCCATCGCTGTGGTCATGCTGATCGTCTCCTTCATCCTGCTGCTCGGAATCAACGTGCTGCAGCGGCGGACGCCGCAGTTCCTGGAGAAAGCGCGGTGACAAAAGAAGAAAAGCGCATGGCCGCCGATCCCCGTGGGTGCGGTGGCTGCTTACGGCGCTGGCGCTCGGGCACTCGGATTGTTCATCGCTCTGCCGCTGATCGCGGTTTTCGTGCAGGCGTTCGACAAAGGCTGGGCGGCATATCTGGCGGCCATCCGCGATCCGTTCACACGCGCGGCGATTTTTCTCTCGCTGCTGGTAACGGCCATCGCGGTTCCGCTGAATCTGATCTTCGGCTTGCGTGCGGCCTGGGCGGTCACGAAATTTCAGTTCACGGGACGCAGTGCGCTGCTCACGCTGATCGATCATTCCCTTCGGCGTTTCGCCCGTGGTCGCCGGACTGATTTACGTCCTGGTGTTCGGAGCACAGGGCTGGCTGGGATCCGTGGCTTTCCGACCACGATATTCACATCATCTTCGCCGTGCCGGGTATCGTGCTGGCGACCACCTTCGTGACGTTTCCCTTCGTTGCGCGCGAGCTGATCCCGCTGATGGAATCGCAGGGGACCGACGAAGAAGAAGCCGCGCTGGTGCTGGGCGCGAGCGGCTGGCAGATGTTCTGGCGCGTCACGCTGCCGAATATCAAATGGGGACTGCTGTACGGCGTGGTGCTGTGCACGGCCCGCGTCGCTGGGAGAATTCGGCGCCGTGTCGGTGGTCTCCGGCCACATTCGCGGCGAGACCAATACGCTGCCGCTGCACGTGGAGATCCTTTACAACGAGTACAACTACGCGGGCGCGTTCGCGGTAGCCTCGCTGCTGAGCGTGGTCGCCGTGGTCGCTCTGGTTCTGAAGAAGTGCTGGAATGGAAGACGCAACAGGAGACGGTATGAGCATCGAAGTCGCAGCACATCCGGAAGACGCTACGGCTCCTTCGAGGCTTTGAAGGACGTGAGCCTGCGCATCGAGACGGGCGAACTGGTGGCGCTCGCTGGGCCCCTCCGGATCCGGCAAGACGACGCTGCTGCGAATCATCGCCGGGCTGGACTTGCCCGATAGCGGCACGATGCGTCTCAATGACGAAGACGCCACACAGACCAACCGCCGCGAGCGCCAGGTCGGATTCGTGTTCCAGCACTACGCCCTGTTCCGGCATCTGACGGTTTTCGAGAATATCGCGTTCGGATTGCGGGTGCGCCCCAGCAGCACCCGGCCGCTCGAATGGGAAATCCGCGACCGTGTGAAAAAGCTGCTCGAACTGATTCAACTGGACTGGCTGGGAGATCGCTATCCGCATCAGCTCTCGGGAGGGCAACGGCAGCGCGTGGCGCTGGCGCGGGCGCTGGCCGTGGAACCGCGCGTCCTGCTGCTCGACGAGCCCTTTGGCGCGCTGGACGCCAAGGTTCGCAAGGAACTGCGCCGCTGGCTGCGCCGCCTGCATGACGAGCTCCACATTGCCAGCGTGTTCGTGACCCACGATCAGGAAGAAGCACTGGAGGTATCGGATCGGGTCGCCATCATGAATCACGGTCAGATCGAACAGGTCGGATCGCCGTCGGAGGTACGCGACCATCCGGCCAACGAGTTCGTGCGCGAGTTTCTGGCCGACGAGACCCAGATCCCTCGCGCCCGTGCAGAAAGCGCCGTGCATACTTCCGTCCGGATCGCTTAATAGTTTTCGTTGTTTTTGCTTGACAGAAAGCACGGATTAGCCTAATCTCTATATAGATAGTAGGCTACTATACTAAGCCAGCCGCCTGAAAGGCACCTTGTGGTTTGCTTCGCTGGCTAGGTCGCTAAGGCTGCGACCCACACACAACAACCATAAGGAGCAAACTGTGTTCATCACGATATTCCAACCCACGAACTTCGCTCCCTCGGCGATTGCCGGCGCAGCAACGCACCGCTGTTGTTGCTGCTGCTTCCGGTAGCCACTTCACAACTCTCAACAAACGATTTAGATCCGCGTGGGGCGCAGCCTCGCGAGGCCAGGTAAGTAGATTTCGCGCACGAGGGAGAAATGTATCCAAAGGTAGTTCGAGATTCGTCTCGCAGATCTTCATTGATATTTGGCACGCTGCTCGCCGTTGCCGCGCTGAGCATCGCTCCAGGAGTATTCGCGCAGCAGGCCGATGACGCCATCGTTGTCGGAACGGTGTTTGACGCTTCCCACGCTACGGTTTCAGGAGCGACGGTGAAGCTGACGCACGTGTCGACGAATGCGATCACGCAAGTTCGTACCGACGAACATGGTCAGTACCGCACGCCGTCCTTACGGATCGGTGAGTACGTCGTTGCGGTAGAGGCCGGCGGCTTCAAGCGATCCAATCAAACCGGAGTCGTGCTGGAAATCGGCGATGTCCGCAAAGTCGACGTGGTCTTGGAGATCGGACAAACCTCCGAGTCTGTCGAGCGTGCAGGCCGAAGCACCGCTGCTGCAAGCATCCGATTCGACCGTGGGCGACGTCATCAACAACAAACAGATCGAGGAACTGCCGCTGAACGGACGCGATTATCTGCAGCTCGCGAACCTTTCCTCCGGCACGATCCCCGCGACGCAAGGTGTCGTAGATCGGAGGACAGGCGGGGACGCAGGTCGCGTTCCTGCTGGACGGACAGGACAACAACAACCAGCAGATCTCGACGGGCCATTCCGGCCAGAAAGAAGTTGTGAAGCCGTCGGTCGACGCCATTCAGGAGTTCAAGGTGGTGACCAACGGATACTCGGCGGAATATGGCCGTTCCTCTTCGGGCGTGGTCAGCGTGGCACTGAAATCCGGATCGAACCAGCTGCACGGGAGCGCGTTCGAATTCATCCGCAACGATGTGGTGGACGCCAAGAACTTCTTCGCCACCTACAAACCGCCCTACCGGCGGAACCAGTTCGGCGCCTCCGCGGGCGGTCCCGTCATTCGCAACAAGACCTTCATCTTTGGCGATTTCGAAGCCGGATATATTCGCCAGTACACCACCACCATCAGCACCGTCCCCACCCTGGCGCAGCGCGGCGGGCAATTTTCCAGCACGATCAACGACCCCTACACCGGCGCCGCTTACCCCGGAAATCAAATTCCCGCTCGGTTCTTTCGATCCCGTCTCGTTGAAGATTCTGAGCTATCTGCCGTTGCCGCAAACCGGGGCCGCCACCAGCAACTACAACTATCAGAGCCCCTCCAATCAGGATACGCACCGCTACGATCTGCGCGTCGATCAAATCATCAACGACATGCAGAATGTCTTCTTCCGCTACAGCGATCAAGTGGCCGACAACGTCGTTTCGGCCTCTCTGCCGCCCGATAATGGCGAATATTACTCCGGGAGCGGCGCGCAGGCCACCAACAGCAAGAGCTTCGTGCTGGGATACAACAATATCCTGACGCCCAGCGCTCGTCGAGTTCCATCCGCGCGGGCTGGAACGATCTGGCTTGGACGAATTACTTCCCCAACCAGTCGCTAACCGGCATCGGCATTCCGGGCGTCCTGAACTGCGAATCCCGGGTTTTTCGAATATCGTCATTACCGGCTATCCCAGCCTGGGCGTGACCAACGTGCCCAACGCGGACGCTTCGCAGGACCGCCAGCTCTCAGGCGACCTCACCTGGACCAAGGGCCAGCACAATTTGAAATTCGGCGTGCAGGCTTATTGGCTGCAAACCAACTTCCTGAGTTCCCAGCGCAGCAGCGGCATTTTCAACTTCAACGGCCAATACACCGAAAACGCTCTTGCCGATTTCCTGATCGGCGCGGCCTACACCGACAGTCTTTCCAACTATTCGTATCTCGCTCTCCGCTCGCCGTGGACGAATTTCTTCGTGCAGGACGACTGGAAGGTCACGCCCAAACTCACCACTCAATCTCGGGCTGCGCTATGAGTTCGACCCGCCCGCGGTGCAGAAGAACAACACCATTTCGAACTTCGATCTGGACTCCGATCCCGGCCATCCGTTCTGGAGCCCGCGGGATCGCTCGGCGGCAGTATCGCCGACCGCGCGCTGCAGAACGTCGACTACAAGCAGTTTGCGCCGCGCTTCGGGCTTGCGTACAGCATCGACAACAAGACGGTCATCCGCGCCGGCGTCGGGACTTTCTACTCCAACCTGATCACGGAAGGCGGCATGCAATCGCTGGAAATCAACCCGCCCAACAACGTTCGCGTCAGTTTCACCACGAACAAGGCGCTGCCGCCGACCCTGATCCTGAGCAACGGGTTTGCCTCGAACGCGCTCAGCCTCTCCAACGCGTCCAACGTGGAATTGATCTCCTACGACACGCAAAGGCGTGACGCCCACGGATTACCAATGGAACTTCAACATCCAGCGCCAGTTGCCCGGCGGAATTCTGGCTGGAGGTCGGCTACTACGGCAACAAGCTGAACCACATGTGGCGGCAGATCGATGGGAATCCCGCGCCGCCGGAGCCGGGCAACATCAACTCGAACCGGCCCTACACCAGCACGCTGGTGCCGGGCACCGGCGACACCATCACGCTGGCCGACGTCGTGCGCATCCAGAAGGACGGCTGGAGCGCTTACAACGCCCTGCAGGCCAAGATCGAAAAGCGCTACTACGAATGGCATCACGTTCATCGCGTCTTACGCTTAGTCGCATTCGCATCGCCTTGGGCGACACGGCGGGCGTGCAGAATCAGCTGGACTGGATGGCCGACAAGGCAGCTCCAGCCAGGATATGCGGCAGCACTTGGTCGCGCAGCGCGGTTTATCAGCTGCCGTTTGGCCAAGGCCGGCAATTCGGCTCGCACTGGAATCGCGCGACCGACGCCGTTCTGGGCGGCTGGAGCTTCGCTCCGATCTTGACGGCGAGCACCGGGACTGCCTCTGAATGTCACCGTCAACGGCAGCCCGTCGAATACGGGGCGACCACGCAGCGTCGACCGGCCGAACGTGGTGGGCAATTGGCAGCTTGCCGAATCCCACCGTCGCCGAATGGTTCAACACCGCGGCCTTTGTGGCGAACGCGCCGTACACGTACGGCGACGCCGGCCGCAACATCATCATTGGGCCTGGATTGGTGAATCTCGATCTGGCGCTGCACAAGTCTTTCCGCATCTACGGAAAGGGTCAGCGCGCAGCTTCGCGTCGAATCGTTCAACGCCCTGAATCATCCGGACTCTCGGCAGCCCGAACACGGTCCTGGGGAACGCTCTGTTCGGCCAGATCACATCGACCGCGACCGGCACCCGGCGCGGGATAACCAGCTCGGACTGAAGATTGTTTTCTAAACCAGCACACATTTCTATAAGACGGAAAAGGAAAAACAAAATGAAGAAACTGATTCTGATGATTCTGGTGGCGGCAACGATCGCCTTCGGCCAGGCCGACAACGCCAGGCAGGGCAAGAAGAAGGCGTCGGAGGCTAATGTGCTCAACGCGCGCCGAAATCGACGCCCTGCTCGCCAAGCCGGACCAGGTGTTGATCATCGATGTGCGCCGGCCGGACGAAATCACCGCCAACGGCGGATTTCCCGTGTACCTGAGCATCCAGATCGGCGATCTGGAAAAAAGCCTGGCCTGGATTCCCAAGGACCGCACCCTGATCGCGCTGTCCAATCATGCGGCTCGCGGCGGACGCGCGGCGGACATCCTGACGAAGGCAGGGTTCAAAGTCGCGGGCGCGGCGGGCGCGGAAGATTACGAAGCGCAGGGCGGAACGCTGACGAAGATCGTGCCTCCGCCGCCGAATCCAAACGCGAAGAAGCAATAGGCTGGCGTGCACTAAGGAAAGGGACAGTCATGAAATCGAAACTCATCTCTCTCGTGGCTTTCGGAGTTGCCCTCGCGGCGCTGCCCGCAATCGCTCATCACTCGTTTGCGGCCGAATACGACGGCAACAAGCCGGTCACGCTGAAAGGCACGCTCACCAAAGTGGAGTGGACCAATCCGCACGGCTGGATCTACATCGACGTGAAGGATGACGACGGCAAGGTAACCAACTGGGCCGTGGAATTCGGTGCGCCGAACGTGCTGTTGCGGCGAGGACTGCGCAAGACCGATTTCCCGACCGGCGTCGAGCTGATCGTCAAGGGCTTCCGCGCCAAGAGCGGCTCGCCCACCGTCAACGGCACCAGCGTGACGTTCCCCGATGGACGCAACCTGTTCACCGGCTCGTCGAACCCGGACGCCCCGGGAGCGGAGAAATGAGTTCCGGCAGTCGGTCGTGCGGTCGGCTGTGCAGTCCTATGTCGCGGTGTTAGGGCTGGCACTGGCAGCGGGAGGGACTGTCGGTGTGGCCCAAACAACGCCCGCGGGGGCCAACATCCCGCGCGGCGCCGACGGAAAGCCCGACTTCTCCGGCATCTGGCAATCGCTCAGCGGCGCGGATTACGGGCTTGAGCCGCATCTCGCAACGAAAGACGAACCGCCCGGCATCGGAGTGGTGGAGGGGAATGTGATCCCCTATCGGCCCGAGGCGCTTGCGCAGCGCGCGAAGAATTTCGCGGCGCGCGCCACTGCCGACCCGCGGCACAAATGCTTCACGCTGGGAACGCCGCGCGGGATCTACGGCAACGAGCCGTTTCAGATCTTCCAGCGGCCGCGCGACCTGACGTTGCTGTTCGAGTTCGGCCATCCCGTTCGCACCATCAACACCAACGGCACCGAACACCCGGACGGCCACATCGACTTCTGGCTGGGCGATTCGCGCGGCCACTGGGAAGGCGACACGCTCGTCGTCGACGTGACCGATTTCAACGGCGAAACGTGGCTCGATCGCGTGGGGAATTTCAATAGCGACGCGCTCCACCTGGTGGAACGCTGGAGCTACGTGGATCGCAACACGATTCGCTATCGCGCCACGTTCGAGGATCCCGAAATTTATACCAAACCGTGGACGCTCGAAGTGCTGCTGTATCGCCGTCTGGAGCCGAACGTTCAGATCATCGAGAATTATTGCGCGACGCTGGATTTCGACGAATACTATCCGGTCCCGGCTTCAGGAGGACAACAGTAACTCATGAAACGACATTCAAGAATGCGCCAATCACTGGCGCGCCGGCGGTTCTACTGGGCGCGCTTGCGTTCGCTCCGAACATGGTCTCGGCACAGGGGATGCGCGGGTGGCGCGAGACTATCGTTTGTTCCGACGCCGGAAGGGGAATGGAACGGGCCGCGTCTTCCCGGACGGGCAGCCCGACGTCTCCGGCCACTGGTCCAACACGATCGGCAATCACAACAACCTGACGGATCCGCAAGGTCCTCTGGGCGCGGATGATGAAGCGGCCCCGCGCCAGAATGCGCGCCAGAGCCCTGCCCGGCAGCCGAAGCCGCGCAGTGAGCGCGCTCCCAGCCGCGTCAGCGATCCGCCCGACGGCCAGGTGCCGTTCCAGCCGTGGGCTCGCGCGAAACAACAGGAATTTCTGAAGTACCTCAACAATCCGATCAAGCCGGAGTACGTCGAGCCGTTCGCGCGCTGCGCTCCCGGCGGTCCCAGCAAATCTTTCATGTGGCATGGCTACGAAATCCGCCAGTTTCCCGGCTACGTCATATTCCTGTTCGACTCCGGCAACCGCGTGATCTACCTGGACGGCAGGCCGCATCTTCCGCAGAATCTTAAGTTGTGGAATGGCGATTCGCGCGGCCACTGGGAGGGCAATACCCTGGTGGTCGATACGACGAACAACAATTCGAAGGCCCGGCTCGGCCGCACCGGGGAGTTTGTCAGCGAGAATGCCACGATCGCGGAGCGCTTCATCTTTGAGCCCGAACGGCGACCAGGTTTACCTACAACGCCACCTACACCGATCCAACGGTGCTGACGAGGCCGTTCACCATCACCATTCCCAATCGAAGAGTGACCGACAAGACTCCGGCCGACGACTGGAACAACCTCACGTTCCCGGCCAAGCACGCGGGCGAACGAGCCGATTATCGAAGCCTACGAACGAGTCTGCGTGGAGGGCAACGGCAATCACGGCCAGGTGGTGGCTGCCGACGGCTCTCTTCCATCCAATCCCGGAGCGGAGAAAAAGTAATGCGCACGCTCGCCGGTGAGTTTGGTCTTTTCGTGCCGACGCGCAGAAGAAGCGCCGGAGAATGCACCATGACTGTGCTGGCGGCATCTCCCTGTGGTTTTCTTGATCGCCGTTGCCGCTGTTGTCTTTCAACCTGCGTCGTTGAAAGTTCGTCGTAAGTTCAGATTTCAGGCAGCGGACGTCGGGGAGGTGAATTTTGAGTACGAATGAATTTGTTCGGGAGATCAATCGTATCGTTCGCGAGTCCGTACTTGAGCAGGACGCCATCGAGAATGCGCAGGCGTTGTTCGCCGCGGAGTTTGGCGAAACCCGCTTGCTCGTCCGGCCGGCGATTTGGGACGGATCGATTTTTGCGGAGCCCGCCGTGCGGGATTTTATTGAATCGCGCCGGTTCCCGTTCCGCGGTGTGTACGCTGCGCCGCTCGGTCCGGATGCCGTCCTGATCGCTTGTATCGGCTCCTGGGGCGCTCCCATCGATTCGATCCAGTCGCTGGTGGAACACGTAGCGCTTCGGCTTGCCCCACTGTCTGAGGAGGCTCGGCGTCCGGCTGCCCGCCAATCGGAGGCCGCGTGATGACCTTCAAGAATCGGGTCCTACGATCTCTCGCCACCGGCGGTACGCTTTGGCCGGAAGCGGCCGCCTTTACTCCGGTGCCGGAGTACGCGGACAACGTCGCCCGACGCGGGCCGAAAGTGCTGCTGGTTGTCGCGCACCCGGATGACGAATCGGAATGCGCCGCCGTTCTTTACCGCATCACGCGCGAGCTCGAAGGCACGGTGGACCAGGTCATCGTTACGAATGGCGAGGCTGGCTTTCAGCATGCCACTCCCGCGCAGGAATATTATCAACTCCCCCTCACCCGCGAGGACGTCGGGCGCAAGCACCTGCCGGAGATCCGCCGCCGGGAGGTTTTGCGCGCCAGTCGAATCCTGGGCATTCGGAACACCTACTTTTTCAATCAGAAGGACACCGGATTCACGTTCGATCCCCGGATCGGTTTCGGGAATTGGAATATTCAGGAAGTGCGGGCAGCGCTCGCGGCGCTGATCGCAAGCGAGGAGTACGATCTGGTGCTGACGCTGCTGCCCGTGCCCGAGACACACGGCCACCATCAAACGGTGGCTAGCGTCCTGTTGGAGACGATCGCGGAATTCCCGCCCGAACAACGTCCGGCGGTCTTGGGCGTCAGAACGGCTGCTGAGGAAAAAGATTTGCAATTTCGTTTTGAGGGAGTCCCGGGCGTTCCGCTGACGCGCGTAACCACGAGCGAGCCGGCATGGCGATTTGATCGCAGGGCCCCTCTGGGCGGTCATCCCATGCTCGATCACTCCATCGTCGTGAATTGGGTGATCGCCGAACACAAATCGCAAGGAATGTTCCAGATGGAAATGGCCCGGCGGCACTTCGAATGCTTTTGGCTGTTCGAGATCAGCGGCGCGGGCGGACGGTCGCGCTGGGGCAAATTTCTGAGATTGCTCGACAGGCCGCTCCCGGAACAAGAACGTTCGACGCCCGCCGTAGAACTCCAAGGTTTGGTATATGCGCACCTGGGAATCCAACCCGTTTCGAAATAGCCTGGCCGCGCTCGCGCAAGTCGCTTTGCATACAGCCGGGGCGCAGGGCTACATGTTCTTCCAAAAGACCGGCGCCGGCGATATGATTGTGCTGTCGGCGGGAGGGGGAGTGATCCCGCAGCTGAACTCGACGGGCGAGGAGCGCACCTCGTTGGAATATCCGCTGTTCACGGATGGCGATTTCACCGCGGCAGTAGCCTTCGCGTTTCTGAGTGGTGCGGAAGCCCGGCGGGCTTGCCCGCGGCTCGACGCGATCGCGGCAAGCATCCAGCGCATTTGGGCCGCCGCGCAGAAGGAACCGTATGCGCCTCTGATCGACCGCGTCGCTCATTTAGAGGCCCGTCTCATAGATTCAAAAGTCGCCGATCGGGCCAAGGGATTATTGACCGGTGAGCCCCACCCCGGCTTGGCGGATGCCATCGCGCGCCACGTGGACGGTGTTTTGCGTCCCACGCAAACGCGGCGCATCCTCGAACAAGCCTTGTCTGACCTGCAGGATGAGATCGAGGAGAGACGGGTGGTGGCCGAGGCGAAGGAAATCATCCAGGCCACCTGCCGGGTTTCCGAGGAGCAAGCCCATACTCGTCTTCGTCTCCTGAGCAGGAAGTCCAGAAAGCGTCTGAAAGACGTTGCTCAGCAGGTGATCGAAGGTCAGCAATCCGCCGCGTCTTAGACGTTGCGCAATTGGGGTCTGGACGATCCTTCACCACCTTCCGCGCCCCACCGGGGTGGTGCCTTTCAGCGGAGACGAGGACGCCACGAGCGTGCACTTGTGCGCCGGAAGCTGGTGTCCGGGGTGGGACTTGCCCCTACACTCTCCTCACGGAAAAAGGGACTTTAGACAAATCAGCGGGCAAGTTGCGCGAGCGCCGCGAGTACTTCCGCGCTATGCCGGCCAGGATCAACCCCGGTCCACACTTTGGCGATCCGGCCTTCCGGATTCACCAGAAAGGTATTGCGGGACTGATATTTTGTAACCAAGAAGATTCGTCAATGAGCCGTACTGCCGCGAGACCGATTTTTCTGTATCGGCCAGCAGCTTGAACGTGAGGCCCTGCTTCGCACAGAACTCCTGGTGGCTGCCCGTGGAGTCCACGCTCACTCCTACGATCACCGCGCGATTCTTTTCGTACTTGGCAAGGTCACGCTGGAAATTATGCGCTTCGATCGTGCAGCCGGTTGTTCCGTCTTTGGGATAGAAGTAGAGCACGACCCACTTTCCCTTGAAATCATGCAGGCTGATCTTGCTCCCATCCTGGGATGGCAGCGTGAAATCAGGAGCGGATTGACCAGCCTGCGGTACGGCGTCCGCGGCAAACAAGGCTCACGGCCAGTAAGAACGCTAAGTACGGAAGTTTTCATTGGGTCCTTTCTCACAATAACGCTTGGTTATCCGATGGCGTTGGCGAAACATCTGATGCAGGCCGAGTTGCACGGCCCATCCAAACAGACGGTTCATCCATTCGCCTCCAGGCAGTCGATACTCAACGCGGTCGGTTAAGCGCGTCGCTCGGTCCACCGATTCAAATTCGTGGCGGTGAACCCATTTCAGCAAACGGCCCCTGAACCTGTTCGTCGGCAAAGAGGCGGTTCTTTTCATAAGCCGTGTGGAGGGCGGTCCACAGAAACGGTCCAATCTTGAGTTCCACTCTCGAACCTGTTTTGATTGAACCGGGCTCGATGCCGCCGGTCTTTCGAATCACGCGGAGCGGAGGAAACCGCGGACTCAAGAGCCGCAAGGCGTCTTCCCGTTCATGGAAGCCGAATACGGTTTCCACCGGCGCTTCGACGACGATGCTTTTGAGAAAAGTGGGCATGCGCTCAGCCGTTGCTTTGGCCCTTGGACGCGATGCCCTGAAGCATTCCGCCGAAAACGAACTGATGCAGGGGAAAAACGGAGTACCAGTATGCGCGGCCCAGCAGCCCTTTGGGATCGAACGTGGCTGTTTGCCGGATGACGGAACCTGTGGCATCGCGCGTCACTTCAAATTCCAGCCAGGCGCGGCCCGGCAGCTTCATCTCCGCAGCCAGACGCAGACGGCGATCGGGCTCCATGGCTTCCACGCGCCAGAAGTCCACGGTGTCGCCAACGCGAAGAGAATCCGGATCGCGGCGGCCGCGGCGAAGTCCGACGCCGCCGAAGAGCCTATCCAGCAACCCGCGAAGCCGCCACAACCAGTTCGCGTAGTACCAGCCTTTCTTGCCGCCGATCCGGCGGATGGGAGCAAAAGCATCTTCCGGCGAAGCGGTCACGTGGATCGTCCGGGAATCGATCATCAGATGCCGTCCATCGCCCTTGACCATGTCGAGGGCTGCCGCGATCGCTTCACGATACCCGCAAGGCCGAATCTTAAACTGTGTGAGAGCCGTCTGATCTTCCACAATCGTGGCGTGGCAGATGCTGTCGATCAACTTGCGGCCCACGCGGACGTAAAGAGGAGTGACCAGACCAAGCCAAAGGCTGGATAAACGCGGCGTCAGGAACGGGACGGAGATCACCAGACGTTTTAATCCCCGTTGCCTTGCGTACTCCTTCATCAGCCGCCGTAGGAAACTTGATCCGAGCCACCGATTTCGAAGATCCTGTTGCCGTCGAGCGGCAGCTCCAGGGCCGCGAGCAGGTAGGAAAGCAAATCTGCGATGGCGATCGGTTGAGCGGCGACCGAAACCCAGCGCGGCGCGATCATGACCGGTAGTCGCTCCACAAGCGCACGGATCATTTCAAAGGACAGACTGCCGGACCCGATCACCACCGACGCGCGGAATTCGACGACCGGAACGCCCGCCGATCTGAGCACCTCGCCCACTTCATGGCGGCTACGCAGATGCGCGGAGAGCTCTTTCCGCGCCGTGCCCTAGCCCGCCGAGATAGATGATCCGCCGAACTCCCGCCTCCCGGGCAGCGGCCGCAAAGTTTTGTGCCGCTGTACGGTCCTGCTCCTCAAAGGATTCGGTCGAGCCCATCGAGTGCACCAGATAGTAAGCGGTGTCGACTCCGGCCATTGCGGCTGCGCACGGATGCGGCATCGAGAACATCTCCTGCGACGACCTCAACGCCGGAGAGCCCTTTGGCTCTCAGAACCTCCGGACGCCGCGCCAAACAGCGCACCGGGTATCCCGCCGGCCAAAAGGGCTTTCAGTAACTCTCCACCCACGTAACCAGTGGCGCCGGTAATCAGAATCAGTGGTTTCAAGTTGCAGCTCTCCTATGTTTTGCGAACATATGTTCTGCGAACAACTCTGCGAACTGAATGCGTTGGCGCCGGTAGTCGAAGATCCGCCGCACGTCGCCGCGCACCTTCAACGCATGAACCATTCGCCCCAGGACGCCAAAAGGCAGCGTGTATCGCACCACATCGATCATCTTGGTTCCACCCTCGTGCGCTTCAAAGCGGTGCGTGTGGTGCCATAACTTGTACGGTCCCGATCTCTGCACGTCGACGAAGCGGTGCGGAGCTGCCCACTGGCGGATCTCGGTCCTCCAGTGAATCGGTATGCCATGCAATCGCAGACGGTAACGAATCTCCGTACCTTCCGAAATGGAGCCGGAATCCATTGCGAGAATCCGGAAGCCCAGCCAAGGCGGAGTGATCTCCTCCAGATTTCGGGCGTCGGCAAAAAAGCCGAAGACCTCTTCAATGGGTCGTGGGATCCACTGTTCTCGTCGCAGTGTGTGAAACTTGACGCTCATATTTGCTGACCACTGACGTCGGCTGGAATGGTCTCGCTGGAGAGAGCCGCCGGTATGCCGACGCGATAGGAAGGATAAGTCAGCTTGATACCGAGAGCCTTTCGAATCGCGGAGCCATCCACGCGGCGGTTGTTTGCAAATCGCGGCATCCGGTCCGCCCGCTCGTATCCGGTGCCCGTAACTGGAACATTCAGCAGCCGTGCGCAAAACTCCGCTATGTCGCGCGAGGTACAGGGTTCCTCGTCGGCGACGGGATAGGCTCCGCTGATTGTGGAAAGCAGCGCAGCTTCGACATGCGCCGCGAGATCGTCCACGTGGATTCGGCTCACAAACCTGTCGCTGAGGCTGTGCTCTCCGCGCTGGATCGACTCCTGAACCCCGCGTCCCGGTCCATAGATCGCCGCCGGGCGCAGAATCAGCGCAGACCAAGGTCCTTCCGCGATAGCCCGCTCTGCTTCCAGGCGTGCTCGCGCCCGTTCCGTGCTCTCGTCTACGGACGTGGTTTCATTCACGATACTGGCCGCGCCGTAGACAGCGGTGGAAGAAAGATACACGAGCCGCCGCGCCCGATTCCTCAGCGGATCGAGCAAGTCTGCCGGGCCGCCGGGCGGGACGGAATGGAGAACCAGCATCCCCGGACGAACGTGTTCGGGCAGATCGCTCGTCCCGATAATCTCAGCCCCCAGACGGGCCAGCCGCTGAGGATTCCGAGTGGTCGCCGTCACGCGAGCTCCCCTGGCCAGGAAGCGTTTCGCCACACGCTGACCCGTGTAGCCGCAGCCGAGGATCAGGATGTCTAATGTCTCTCCCATTCACTTCGTGCGACGCATCAATCCGACGCCTGCGCTCTCTCGAACAGGTAGTGCGAAACGATCCACTCGGCGCCGCCGCGGTAGCCCCACAGTTCCGCGCAAGCCATGAAAAAGATGCGCCAGCGGACGAACCACTTCAGCGCCTCGTTCCTGCCATAAACGCCGGAAAACAATTTCAGCAATTCGTCTCGACGCCGATCCATGTTGACGAGCCACGCCTCGGCGGTCTTCTGGTAGTGTTGGCCGTTCACCACCCAGTGATTGCGGATCTTCACGTCGTTCTGGAAATAGAGCAGCAGGTCGTCGCTGGGCATCTGACCGCCGGTGAAAAAGTGCTGCGCCATCCAGTCGCTCGAATCCCGGACCTCGAAGGGGTACGCGAATCGATGATGGGTAAATATGTGGACGAACAACAAGCCCTCCGGATTCATCCACGAAGCAACTTTGTGAAGCAGGCGCTCATAGTTCCGCACGTGCTCCATCATTTCGACGGACACGATCCGGTCAAACGCTGACCCGCTTCGAACCCATGATCGAATGATTGATGTCGGCCGTGACGATGCGGAGGTTGGTAAGACCACGTTCGAGAGCTTGGTTCTCGATGTACTGGCGCTGGGAGTGCGAGTTCGACAGGCCCACGACGGTGCTGTTCGGAAACCGCGCGGCAGCGTACAGCGAGAACGCGCCCCATCCGCACCCGAGATCGAGGATGGAATGTCCGTCTTCGATCTGTGCGCGCTCTGCGGTGAGGTCCAGCATGCGGCGCTCCGCTGTATCGAGCGAGTCGCCCTCTTGCCAATAGCAGCAACTGTATTTGCGATGGCTTCCCAGAACTGAGGCGAAGAACTCCGCCGGAACCTCGTAATGCTGCCGATTTGCCGCGGGCGTATGGATGGCAATCGGGCTGGCTTTCAATTGCTCGACATAGCTCATCAAGTGAGCCTGCTGCTTTTCCGGATCGCCCTTGTCTTCGTCGCGGAGACGCTGCGCAACAAGACGCCGGATTCCGGCCCGCAAAATCCAATCGGGCACGAGATCGCGCTCGACCAGCGGTTCGTACCAGGCGGCCTTAGGTTGCCGAAGGGCTTTGTTCGGCTGTGAGGGTGGAGGCTTCCATTATGTCCTCTCCTGCGGAATTGCCTTCGGGAACCACGGCACGAAGGCGCTGGTGGTCTGTTGATAGCGGCGGTATTCTTCGCCGCGCGTGCGGATCGCCTGAGCTTCCGTCGCCGGGATGCCGGTGACGCGAAGCACGAAGTATAAGATGAGCGCGGGGGAGAGCAATCCCCAGAACCCGCCCGGGGAACCCAGCGCAAACATGGCGAAGGCCACCCAGATCAGCCATTCGAAGAAATAGTTCGGGTGGCGCGAGTATCGCCACAATCCCGCTTGGCAGGTGCGGCCTTTATTGGATGGGTCGGATTTGAACTTGTTGAGTTGCGCATCGGCAGCGGCTTCTCCCGCCATCGCCAGAGTCCAGAGAGCTGCGGCGGCCCTTCGAGCAGAGAAATCCCAGGGTCCGGGTTGCGCGCGGCCATCAGAAATGGCACCGCAAGCACCACGCATAGCAGCGCCTGGAATTCATAGAACAAAAGAAACTTGAACGGGATATTCGTCTTCCACTGCCGTCGCAGTTCCTGATAGCGTCCTTCCTCCGGATGCCCGATGATGCGCGTGGTGAGGAGGTAAATGGCCAGCCGGAGTCCCCAGATTGCCGACATCGTCGCCGATCATCGCGGAGCGAAGCCAGTACCCACCGCCGAGCACGGCATAGAGCACTCCCAGCAGAGCGAGTCCTCCCGCCCAACCAGCGTCGACAATAGCGGCGTTGCCGGTTCGCAAATGGATCAACCACAACAGCAGCATCAACACCGCTACGCTCGCGGCGCCGATGAGCACCAGCGTGAGCCCGTGCATTCATCGCCCCGCCTTGCGCAGGAGCAGTGCCTCAACGGATTGCTCCGGTTTCAGTCGAAAGAGCTGGATGAGGACGTAGAGCGACATGGCGATGTTGCCCAAGCCAAGGATCAGCACCAGCCACAACAGACGCGACCAGAGGGTATTCTCTTTATATGCCACCCATACCCAGAAGGTGATGAAGCCGAAATAGGCGTCGTAGAGCGTCGCGACGGCCCAGGGATTGGCGGCATAGGAATCCCAAGCGCTCCAAAGGCTGACGGCCATGCTGGTGCGGATGGTGAGCACGGTCATCCATAGGAAAATCGCCGCGAAGAGAAGCTTGAGCGCCGTCTTCATAAGTCAGTTTCTCCAGCGGCGGCACTCGTTTTCGAGAGCCGGAAGATCCTTGATCCATACAGTCTTCCGCCCGAGATGGGTGAGGTCCAGATCGGCACTGCCCGCGCCGCCGACCCACAGTTCGGTGTCCTCCGGCATGGCTGCCGCGAGTGCGTTGAGTTCCTCCTGCGTGGTCTCGGACGGGAATGTGATGCTCAGTGCAACCACCTTCGCGGATGTCCTCCGCGCGGCATCCGCAATCTCGCGTGCCGGCAAGTTTGGACCCAGGTAGACCGGTTCCACTCCCGCCAGCGAAGCCAGCATGGCAGCGGCGAGGATGCCGAACTCGTGCGATTCGCCGGCGGGCGTCGACAGAACCATCGTCATCGCCGGGTTCGGTGGCCGGAACAGGCGCATCATGCTTCCCAAGAGGGTACGCAGCATTTGCGAGATCAGATGTTCCTGGGCGATGGCCAGCGTTCCGTTGTGCCAGCGGATTCCCACTTCGCGCATGAGGGGAATCGCCACCTGGTAGACCAAGTCGCGGGGGCTGAGAACGGCCGCCAAACGGCTGAGTTCGTCGCTCGCACGAACCGCGTCGAAACTCTCGATCGCCGCCAGAATCGGAGCCAGCATCTCCGCCAGTGGTGTCGGCACGGAGACTGGCTGGCTGGGCTGCCGGGTCAGAAGACCTCGCAGGTCTTCGTCGGATCGCGACGCGATCCCACCGATCGCGTGTCCCTTTTGCACCAGCTGGTTCAGCAACAGCAGGCGCTCGATGTGCTCTGGGCCATACTGGCGTCCCCGTTCGGACCGCTCCGGCACCACTGCTTTGTAGCGGCGCTCCCAGGCGCGTAGCGTGTCCAGGCTAAGGCCGGTAATTTTCGCCACGGCTCGAATCGGGTAGCGGGTCTCCATCCGTATTCAATATAGCGAGACCCGGAAGTGTTGTCAATCAGTTGTCATGGACAATCACTTGACATGAAGATGAGACTCCGATAATAATTGGGTTGTGACCTTCTTGCCCAGGCCGAGATACCAATTCCGGGCGGTCTTCTTCTTCCTGCTGATTCATATCGGCGTGGGGGCGGTGTATTGGACCCCGCCGACGAAGTCATCTACTCGCTTGGCTCGCCGCCACCTACTCGATCCGCATGTTTGGAGTCACGGCGGGCTATCACCGCTACTTCGGGCACCGGAGTTACAAGCTCGGCCGGATCGCGCAGTTCGTGATGGCGTTCCTGGCGCAGAGTTCAGCGCAAAAGGGAGTCTTGTGGTGGGCGGCGCATCATCGCCTGCATCATCGGGAGTCGGATCGGGATCGGGATGTCCACTCGCCCGCACTTCGCGGTTTCTGGTGGGCGCACGTGGGCTGGGTGATCTCCAACGACTTCGACGAATACGATTCGCGGTCGGTGAGTGAATTTCTGCGGTTTCCGGAAATCCGGTGGCTGGATCGGCACCACTGGGTCCCGACGGTAACGTTTGGCGCAGTCGTGGCCCTGATCGGCGGATGGCCGGCATTCCTGTGGGGCTATGTGGTTTCCACAGTCGTTCTCTACCACTGCACCTTCGCCATCAATTCGCTGGCCCATTTGTGGGGCACGCGCCGCTTCGATACTCCGGACGAAAGTCGCAACAACTTTTGGCTGGCGTTGGTCACCTTCGGGGAAGGTTGGCACAACAACCACCATTTCTCGCCGGGGAGCTGCCGCCAGGGAGAGCGCTGGTGGGAACTCGATATCACCTACCTGGTGCTCAAGACTCTTAGCTGGTTCGGCATCGTGCGAGACTTGCGGCCGTTCCGCCGAATATCGCCGGGCGCAGAGATTCCAGATGTCTCCGTCAAGGCGGCGGTTTGAAGGTGTGCCAATTGAGGGTGAACATTTGAAGCGCATAGCGGTGGTCGGCTCCGGCATCTCGGGATTATCGGCAGCGTATTATCTGAGCCGCCGGCATGAAGTACACGTGTTCGAACGCGACAATCGTCTGGGTGGCCACACGCACACGGTGATGGTGGAGTCTGACCGCGGACCAATCCCGGTGGACACCGGCTTTATTGTTCATAACGACCGCACCTATCCAAACTTCTGCCGGCTTAATGGAAGAGCTGGGCGTTGAGACGCAGCCGAGCGACATGTCGTTCGCGGTAACGGGGCACGACGGAGCCTTTGAATATTCGAGCCGCGGCCTGGGCGGCTTTTTCGCGCAGAGACGCAATTATTTTTCGCGCGACCATTACACGCTGCTGCGGGAGATCCTGCGCTTCAATCGCGAGGCGCCCAAGGTTCTCGCCAATCCGGCTGCCGAGGGCATGACGCTGGGCGAGTTTCTCGACGCAGGGAGGTACTCGCCGGTCTTCGTGGATCGGTATCTGAGTTCCGATGGCGGGAGCGGTCTGGTCCATGGCGCCCGAAGTGATGCCGATGTTTCCGGCAGTGACGCTGATCCGCTTCATGCAAAATCACGGCATGCTGGGGATCAACACCCACCCTCAGTGGAAAGTGATTCGCGGCGGCAGCCATTCCTATATTGCGCCGCTCACCTCGCCGTTCCGCGAGCGGATCGCCAAAACGCACCATCATTCAATCGGTGGTGCGTTCGGAACGCGGCGTGACACTTCAATTCCATGATCGACCGGCGGAGAGTTTTGACGAAGTCGTGTTCGCCTGCCACGGCGATCAGATCCTGCCGTTGCTCGCCCAGCCGACCGAGACGGAACGTAAAGTCTCAAGCTGCTTCACTACGAGCCGGAACGAAACGTGTCTGCACACCGATTCCGCCCTGCTCCCCAAGCGGGCCGCGGCAAGGGCCTCCTGGAATTATCTGTTGGGGGATTCCGGCAAGGTCACCATGACCTATCACATGAACCGGCTGCAGTCGCTCAACACGGCGGAAGACTACTGCGTCACTTTGAATGCGAACGGCCACGTCAATCCCGGACGGGCGCTTCGCAGGATGGTCTATGAGCATCCGCTGTACACACGGGCGGCGATTCACGCTCAGGAACGGTGGGCCGACATCAGCGGGAAGAACCACACGCACTTCTGCGGAGCGTACTGGTTTTACGGCTTCCACGAGGACGGCGTGCGGAGCGGCATGCGGGTGGCTGAAGCTTTGGGAGTCTCTTGCCTATGATTCCCCGAACCCGGCCTCTACACGGGCACGCTACGGCACCGGCGCTTCCGTCCGCGTGAGCATGAGTTCACCTATAAGCTCTTCATGGCGTGGCTGGATATCGACCGGATTCCCGAGCTGATGGCGAAATCACCATGGACCAGTTACAACCGCTTCAACTGGGCGAGCTTTGAAGAACGGGATCACTTTGGCGACCCGCGGCTCTCCCTGCGTGAGCGCGTGGCGCAAGACGCCCGCGCGCACAAGTCCCGTTGCCGGACGGCCCGATCTTTCTGCTGACGCACCTGCGCTATCTGGGTTACTGCTTCAATCCGATTTCGTTTTACTTCTGCTATGACCGCAGCGGGCAGCCTCGATACGATCCTGGCCGAAGTGAACAGCACGTTCGGAGAGAGCCGCAACTACTGGCTGTGGCCGAACAGAACTCGGCAGTGCTCTTCGCAACGCGCTGCACTACCGCTGCCCCAAGACCATGCACGTGTCGCCGTTCATGGACATGAATCTGGATTACGAATTCGTGCTCACCGAACCGGGTGAGAAGCTCGTGGCTCACATGAATACCATCGAGCGCGGTGCCGGCATTCGACTCGCCCAAGCCTTTCTTTGACGCGACGCTCGCGCTCGAACGCGAGCCCTGGACCAGCCGAAATCTTGGCCGCGTCCTGCTGCGCCACCCGTGGATGACGGCCAAGGTTATCGGCGCGATTCACTGGGAGGCGCTGCGTCTTTTCTTGAAGCGAGTTCCTGTGTATACCCATCCGGCCCGAGTGCGGCCGCCCGTTCAGGAGGCAACGAAACGAACATGAGCATGAGTTTTGCGCGGAAAGCTGTATTCCGGATGCTGGAGAACGTGCGTCACGGCGCACTCGAAGTGATCTGCCCGGCTGCTGAATCGGAAAAAGCCCGGACCTACCTCTTTGGCGAAGCGGGCACGGGCTTGCGGGCTTCAATCGCCGTACACGACGAGCGTTTCTTTTCCCGAGTGCTGTGGGGTGGCGACGATGCCGCCGGAGATTCCTACGTGGACGGCGACTGGTCTTCGCCGGACCCAGTCGCCGTGGTGCGTCTGGCCGCGCGCAATCTTTCGGAACTGGAAGGCGGCAACCCTCTTCTTTCTTTCGCCAACCGCCTCTTCCACCGGTTGCGGCATCGGATGAATCGCAATACGGTCGTGGGCAGCCGCCGCAATATTCAGGCGCACTATGATTTGAGCAACGATTTCTTCCGCCTGTTCCTGGATCGCAACATGGTCTATTCGAGTGCCGTCTACCGGCACGCCGAGCGATTCGCTCGAAGAAGCCCAGATCGAGAAGCTCGACCGCATCTGCCGTAAATTGCGTCTGGGACCCGGCGATCACGTCCTCGAAATCGGTACCGGCTGGGGCGCCTTTGCGCTGCACGCTTCACGGAACTACGGGTGCCGCGTCACCACCACCACCATCAGCCGCGAGCAGCATGACGAAGCCCGGCAGCTATTCGCCGGCGCCGGAGAGGCGGGAGCCCGGATCAACCTGCTGCTGGAGGACTATCGGAATCTGCAGGGCTCGTTCAACAAGCTGGTGAGCATTGAGATGTTCGAAGCGGTTGGCCTGGATTACTACGACGCTTTCTTCTCGACCTGCGACCGCCTGCTGACCCCGGACGGCTCCATGGTGATGCAGGCCATCACCATGAACGAACACCGCTTCGATGCTTACAGGAAGCAGAGCGACTGGATTCAGCGGCGTATTTTCCCGGGCGCACAGTTGGCCTCGATTCGGGAGATTCTCAACTCACTGGTGCGTTCGACGCGGCTTTCCTTATATAACGTCGAGGACATCGGGCTGCACTACGCCTATACGCTGGCGGAGTGGCGGCGGCGATTCCACGAATCGATCGACGAAGTTCGCGCCCTGGGCTTCGACGAAGCATTCTGCCGGATGTGGGACTACTATCTGGCCTACTGCGAGGGCGCCTTCCGCGAACGCCACATCAGTGACGTGCAGTTGATGCTCACCAAGAACGCCAACCCCGCGATTCTCTATGGCGAGCCGTGGAAGCATAACGGGGAAAGCGAAGTGCTGGCCGCACCCGAGTTGACGCTGGGCCATCTGGAAACGGGCCGGCGACTGAAGGTGGGCGTATGATTCGCCGCATCCTGTCCATTGCACTGGTGACCGCCATGGCCTCTGTATCATCTGCGGCAAGTGAGTTGACGGCCGGCGAGAACATGCCCGAACTTAGAGGCGAGTATCTCAGCGGGCGAAAGGCAATTTTGCCGAAAGACGCCTCTGGCCGCGTGGCACTGCTGCTGTTCGGCTTCACCTATCAGTCGCGATTCGCGGTGGAAGCCTGGACCAAACGTTTTCGCGGAGATTTTGAGAAGAATCCTCAGGTCACCTTCTACGAAATCCCGATGATCGGCGGCATGGCCCGCTTGGGAAAGTGGTTCATCGACAGCGGCATGCGGCGAGGGACTCCCAAAGCCGATCACGAGAACGTGATCACGGTTTACGGCGGAACGGAGCCTTGGAAGCAGCGGCTTGGGGTCGAGGCAGAGGACTCCGCCTATCTGGTCGTACTCGACCAGAATGGGAAAGTCGCTTGGCGTCACGCGGGACCGTTCGAGGAAACTTTTTATCAGGCTCTTGCCGTTCAAGTCCGCAAGCTGGCTTCCGCGCAATGACGGCCACGGACCCCGCATCGAACCACCGTTGGCTGAGGCCCTTCATCCAGCTACTACGCCAATGCGACATTCCGTTTTTATGAAAGGCTCGGGCCATTGGGTTCCAGATTGTCGGAAGCGGGATCTTGGTGACCCTCGGACGCCTCGGCTTCGAAGCGGGGACAAAAGGAAGTTTGGTGCCCGGGGTGGGACTTGAACCCACACTCTCCTTACGGAAAAAGGGATTTTAAGTCCCTTGCGTCTGCCAGTTTCGCCACCCGGGCTGGATGGAAGAGGGTTGCTCGCACTTCCATTCTAGTACCGGTGCCCCGAAATCCGTGCGCTTGGTCCCAACATTTTACCGTCTCGATGTTCTTTGCCCGGATCGCCGCGCTTCTCAATTTTTACGCAATCCTTTCCCGGTTTTCGAAGCGACGCTTCCTTGGTTTCGAAGCCGCTCCGCCTTGCTTTCGAGGCCGCACCACGCAGTACTAGTCCGTCTTCCTCCTTTCCGCGCCCGTCGCGCGTCTGAGGATTTCCTCAGGTTCCGCGCTGTTGCTCCGCGGGCCGAAGTGATATGCTTCCCGCCGCGCCGAACACCGGCGTGGACCAAAATTCTTCGAGGAGAGACAATGTGCAAACTTCAATCGTGACGTCTCGAAACGAAGGCAGGCGACCAGCATACGTTGGAGCCGCCCTCGTCACCGCACTCCTGCTCGGCGGAAGCCTTGCTTCCGCCGCGGAGCCCGACAATTTCCAACTGATTCGCACGGTGCCCTTACCGAATGGTGCGAAACTCGGCGCGGTCGACATCGGCAGGGTCGACCAGTACTTGAGGGCCTACGCCGTTTCCGACGCGACCAACGCATCGGTCGACATGATCGATCTGAACACAGGCAACCTCACGATGATGAAGCCGACCGGTGCGGCCGCGCTGGCGGGCAAGCCCCCGGACCCGAATGCGGGGTCGCCGAACTTCAACGACGTCATGGGACCCAACGGTCTCATTATGGTGAATCACACGGAAATCTGGGTCGGCGACGCACCGAGCCTGGCCGGGCCGCTGGTGCAAAACGCCAACCTGGCGATCGCCTACGCCAATGACAATTGCAATAGCGGCGTGAAGGTCTTCAGCATGATCGATCAAACCGTCACCGATGTCATTAATCTCGGCGGCTGCTTCCGTACAGACGAGGGCGACTGGGATCCGGTCGACAACGTGGTTCTCATCGCCAACCCCGCCGAACAACCCATCGGCAAAGGACCAACGGCGCCGTTCATCTCGATCATCTCCTCGAACCCGGTCGCGCCGGGACAGCACCATCAGATCTTGAAGAAGATCACGTTCGATGGCACCAACGGCACGCCCAACGCCGTCGGCGGAATCGAACAGCCCATCTATTCGTCCGTCACGGGCCTGTTCTACATTTCCATTCCACAAAATGGTCCGAGCGATACGGGCGGCAACGGAGCCGTCGCCGTGGTAGACCCTCGCGGCGATCCCACCGCGATCCAGGTCGTCAATGTTTTCCCGTTGCAGGGTTGCTCCCCGAACGGCGCCGCGGTGGGGCCGGGCTACGAACTGTTCCTCGGTTGTTCGAGCGGCGCGGGAAGTCCCGGAGCGCAGATTATCGATATCCGAACCGGCCAAATGATCGCGAAGTTCCCTCAGCTGAAGGGCTGCGATGAAGTCAACTACAACCCGGGCGACGGTCATTTCCTGGGCGCATGCGGCGGCCTCGGCATCGTCGACTCCGATCCGCCGAGCTTCGATCAGTTGATCCCCGGTCCCGCTCACGGAGGGATTGCGGGAGACCCGGTTACCGGTCAGATTTACACCGCCGTCACGACCAACGGAGCCCTCTGCGGCGCCAGTCCGAATAACGGCTGCATTGCGATCTTCGGTGCTCCCGTCACGCAGGCGATTCTGAGCGTCCCGGCCCTCACGACGAATCAGAATGTAATCATCGCGAATGCCAGCGGTTCGACCAGCGCAACGGGTTCCCTGGAGTACCTGTTCATTGCGGTGCCCGGCGCGAACGGCCTGACACCCGTCATCACGCAGTCTCCCACCAATCCTCAGGCCACCGTGTTCTTCAACGCGGGGCCCGGCAACTACTCCCTCGAATTGGTTGTTGTGGATGGGAACGGCAATACGTCTACCAGCACCGTGACGACGATTAACTACACCGGACCGTAAACAAAACGCGCAACACGGAAACGGGGCGGAATGTTGGAACCGCCCCGGGTCCTACCTTCTCTACCTACGATTCCTACGCCGATCAACTCTTAGCAGAGTGCTGAAAAGGCCCACGCTTGCTGACGCGCGCGGCTCAGAAACGTGCTCGCGTGCTTACAAGCACCTACCGAGCCGTGACCGCGAGGGAGCGATAGCATAATGGCTTTTTCATCCTGTTATGGCGCCGGCGGCACCAGGCCCAGGGCCGCGGCATGTCGCGAAAGCTCGGCGAGCGAATGGAAGCCGGTTTTGTTGGCGATATTGTTGCGGTGAAACTCCACCGTACGGGGCGATACGCCCAGCACCTTGGCCGCTTGCTTCAACGTATTGCCTTCGGCGAGAAGCTGCAGCACCTGGCGCTCGCGCACGGTGAGGTTCTGATTTCCGTCCTTTTCCCGGTGATCCCTCAGATTCTCGAACACGGCCGACGCGATGCGGGGCGCGATATACGTGAGCCCGTCGAGCGCGGCCTGCACCGCGCCGAGCAGCTCGTCCGCGGTGGATTCTTTCAGCACGTAACACGACGCGCCGAGACGCAGCGCCTGCGTGGCCAGGCCGATATCGGCGCTCGAAGTCAGAAATACAAATTTCGCCGTCGTCCCGGCGCCGCGAAGCGTGCGCAGGGCTTCAATGCCGTTTAACTTCGGCATCATCGTTCCGGCGATCACCAGCTCCGGTTGGAGCGATTCGACCGCGCGGATCAGCGCATGCCCGTCGCGGACCATCGCCACCACCTCGAATTGCGGCTCCAGAATCCTCCGCAGTCCGTCGAGCAGGATTCCGTGATCGTCGGCAATCGCGACCCGCGGGCGAGAGATCGCGGGCACCGTTTCCGCTACACATTGCTCACCACTCACTACGCTCCGGGCGTTATTCATTACCCCCCGGGCGTCGTCCAGTACGCTCCGACCCTCATCCAGACCGTCCCTTACCATGCGTTTATCCTCAACTGCCGCCGTAGAAAAGTGAAATTATCTATGATGTCCGCTGCTCAGGCTCAAACGCGAGAAGACGTCTGGGCCCTGCTCCATCATGAGGATGAGACGGCGGGAGACGGATTCGTTTCAAACGCGGCGGAAGATGCGGTTTGGTGGCGCGGGGAGATCAGAGCGGTCGCGGTCAGGCCCAGGAGCGCGGCAAAGGAAACCCACACCCCGGGCATGGCCCGGTTCCCGGTAACATGGATCAGGTAGGTAGCCACAGCCGGCGTAAAACCTCCAAAAATGCCCGCCGCCAGACTGAAAGCCAGCGAAAATCCGGATGCCCGGATTTTGGCCGGCATGATCTCGGTGAGCAGCGCCACCATGGAGCCGTTGTACCCCCCGAAAATCATGGAAAACCACAGAGCTACCAGCACCAGTCGGCCGAAGGAAGGCGCGCTTGTCAGCCACAGTAAAGCGGGGTAGGAGGTCAGCAGCGCGAGGAGAGAAAACGTTGCCAGCATGCGCCGGCGGCCGAAAAAGTCCGATGCCAGGCCCCCGGAAGGAACCAGAATGAAATTCGAAAATCCCACAATCAGCGTCACCAGCATGCTGGTGGTCGTCGACAGGCGCAGGACGCTCGTGCCGTAGGTTGGCATGTACGCCGTGATCACGTAAAAGGTAACCGTGGTCATCGTTGAAAGCATCATTCCGAGCACCACCAGGCGCCAGTTGGCGGCCACCATGCGCACGATCTCGCGCGGCTTCGGATGCTCTTTGCGCGCCAGAAACTCGCCGGTTTCCTGCAACGAGCGGCGCATCATCAGCACGAAAGGGATCATCAAGGAGCCGAGCAGCAGAGGCACGCGCCAGCCCCAGCCGGCCATCTGCTCCGGGCGAAGAATTCGGGAGAGAAGCAAACCCAGAACAGCCGCGAACATCACCGCGACCTGCTGACTGCCGGACTGCCACGCCGTATAAAATCCGCGCCGCCCGGGAGGAGCGATTTCGGCCAGATAGACGCTCACGCCTCCCAGTTCCACGCCGGCCGATAATCCCTGCACCAGGCGCGAGGCGACCACCAGAATAGGCGCCAGCATCCCGATCGTCTCGTACCCCGGCATGCAGCCAATGGCTAAGGTTCCGAAGGCCATCATGCTGAACGTCAGAATCAGTCCTTTACGGCGCCCCTGATGGTCGACGTAGGCGCCGAGAATGATCGCACCGAGCGGACGCATCAAATAACCGGTCCCGAAGGTCATGAACGACAGCATCAGGGACGCGTATTCGCTTTGCGCCGGGAAAAACGCCCGGCCGATGCCCGCCGCGTAATAGCCGAACACCATGAAGTCATACATTTCAAGGAAGTTGCCGCAGGCGACGCGGACCACCGTCATTACCCGGCTCATGAAGGACTCAGACGCGGCGGCTCCAGGACCGGCTGGGGGATGTGAGGCGGATGGCAAGAATACTTCCTCGGGACGCGAATCCTGACGAAGGATAACATAAGAAGTGGCTCCGCCCCCGGCGAAATGGCTCCGCTCCCGGAACGCTCCAGCCAAGATGCTCAAGAATTTGGGGCGTTTCCGTCACTGACCGGTCAGTGACCGCATCTGACCGCCTTCGGGTTGCGATTGACGCGCGTCATGCTATTCTCTAGCTCGAGCGGGCAGACCGAATCCTGACCTGAGTTTCTGCAGTTCCCTCAAGGCTGGAGCACCGGGGAATCTAAATCGTATTGGCCCCCGGGGTTCTTGACGCTATGGGGACGCTATGGTAACGTGTCAAAGTCGGTTTGATATATCTACTGCTTGTATTTAGGAGAGAACGTTGATGAAGCGTACATTGCTTGCTTTGGTAATCGCCGCTGGAGCGATTGTTTCGGGTGGACGGGCCTATGCCCACCACTCTTTTGCCGCCACCTATTTTGAAGATAAAACCGAGAAGATTGAAGGAACGCTCGTACAGTTCCTGTTCCGCAATCCGCACTCCTTCATCCAGGTGGAAGCCGAGGATGAACACGGCGTGATGCAGCGCTGGGCCGTGGAATGGGGCGCGGGCGGGCAGTTGGGACGTCAGGGCGTAACGCGCGACACGCTGAAGCCGGGCGATCACGTGATCATCGTCGGCAACCCGGGCCGCAACCCGGAAGATCACCGCATGCGCATGGTCAACATCACCCGTCCCTCCGATGGTTGGAAGTGGGGCGGAAGCTTCGAGTAAGACGGGACGTTCGCTTCTCGCCTAAAAACAAGCTCTAAAAGTCCGCGCTGTTCCGGCGCGACGGGCAAAGGTCCGGCGCCGGGATGGTCGCGGACTTTTATTTTGCGCGTTCGCGTTTGGATGAAGCCGTGAAGGCGGGCCCGCGTACGTGAAGACGAGTCCGCGTATAGGTTAGGATAAATGTTCGGTCCTAATTTGCCGGGCTGCATCGCCTCCTTTGGCGGGAGCGTTCCGTAAACATCATGATGTCCTTATACGAAATCTGTCAGTTCATTCAGGATTCGCAAATCGGGACGGCCATTCGTGAGTCGCAGATCGTTTTTCCCGTGGTCGAATCGATTCACGTGCTGGGCCTCGCGATTTCGGCGGGCGCGATCGTTTTGCTGGACCTTCGTCTGACCGGGCTCGGAATGCCGCAGGTGATGCCGGGACAGATCATGCGCCGCTTGAAGCCCTGGTACATGACGGGTTTTGCGGTCATGGTGATTACGGGCGCGCTGTTGTTCTGGGCGGAAGCCGAAAAGCTATACCGCAGTCCCACCTTCCGGTGGAAGCTTTTTTTCCTGCTCACGGCCGGCCTGAACGCGCTTTATTATGAGGTCAAATACGTCCCCAAAATGGATGGATGGGACGGAAAAAGCGGGCTGCCGCAAGGAGCCAAACTGGCCGGCTGGTTCTCGCTGATCAGCTGGGCGGCGGTGATCGGCTTTGGCCGGTGGACGGCGTATGGATTGCGCTAGCGGCTATCCGGCGGCGTGCGCGGAGAGAGCAGCATGACGGTTCACGGCATCTTTTTGTGGCTGGATCATTCGGCGCTGGCGAACGTCATTCGCGCCTCCACCTGGGCGTTCGCGTTTCTGGAAGTGATTCACCTGCTCGGCCTGACGCTGTTGCTCGGAACGTTATCGGTGCTGGATTTGCGGCTGCTGGGAGGGGGATTGCGGGATCAATCGGTTTCCCAAATCGCCTCGGACACTTCGCGCTTCACCATGATTGGCCTCGTGACGTCGGCGTTTTCCGGGATCATTCTGGCGGTCTCGGAGGCGAATCGTCTGTACGATAGTGGTCCGTTCACCATCAAGATGGTCCTGTTTATCCTGGCGGTGATTTTCACATTCACCTTCCAGCGGCGTCTGAACACGCGGGAACCTTCGCGGAGCGCGGCGCTGCTCGGGGGCGTGGTCTCGCTGGTGCTGTGGTTCGGCGTGGGTTTCGCGGGACGGGCGATTGCATTCTTCTAAATCACCGCGCGCGATTGCGTTCTACTGAGTGGGGCGCAGACCTCGTGATCGGACACCTTCAATCGGTCCGGCTGTTGTTCACCGCTCGCGGAAGCAGAGGCTGGCTAAGAGCCAGCCGCAGCCTAAGAAGCTGCCCCACAATTGGAGAGTGGGGCGTTGCCCCACAAGAGAGGCCGCCCCACAAAAGGCTACTCCACAAAGGGCTGCTCCCCACAAAAGGCTGCTCCACAAAATTATTGTTTCGTTAGCCCCGCCATTTCGCGCAGGATCGCGACCACCGCTCCAATATCGTAGCCGGCCATGCCCTGCGCCTGGGCGGAAGTGAAATAGGGGACGCTCGCGCTGAACAGAGGGACTGCGCATCCGGCGCGGCGCGCGAAGCTCGCGATGATATCGAGATCCTTCTGAAACACGTCCATTTTCATGAGCGGCGTTTGATAGGTTCCGGCGGCCATGCTGGCGCCGCGGACCTGCAGCATGGTCGAGCCGCCGCCGCTCGTGGCCAGCAGTTCCACCATCAGCTGGGGATCGAGGCCGGCTTTTTCGGCGAGCGCGATGGCCTCGGCCGCGGCCAGGGTGTGAATGGTCACGAGCAGATTCGCGACGTACTTCATTTTCGATCCCGCGCCGAACGCGCCGACGTAGTGCACGGCGCGCGCGATATGCCGCAGAAGACCCGCGGCCTGATCGTAATCTGGCCGATCGCCGCTTGCGAGCACCGTGATATCCTTCGACGCCGCCTGCGATCCGGTGCCGCTCACCGGCGCGTCCATCATCGCGATTCCCGCCGCCTGGAGCCGCGCCCGCGCGTTTTCTTTCGCCTCCAGCGGAAACGTGCTGGTCTCGATCACGAGAATGCCGGTGCGCTTGGCAAAGACGACGCCGAGCTCGCCGAACAGCGAATCTTCGAGCGCTTTTACGCTGGGCAGAGAAGTGAGAATAATATCGGCCTGCTCCGCGACCGCTTGCGGTGAATCGGCCGCTTCTCCGCCGCGCACCTTCAGCGCGGCCCTCTTCTCGGGAAGAGTATCGAATCCTATGGTTCGAACACCCGCCGCGGCGATGTGCCCGGCAAACTCGCCGCCCATGATTCCCAGGCCGAGAACTCCCGCTACGGTTGCATTCGTTCCGTTCATGGGTACAGAGTAGCTCGCCGGCGAAAGCCAGCGTGCAAGCGGAAGTTTGCCCCACAAGAAGCTTGCCCCACAAAGGGAACCGCTGATTTATACTGGCGGCAAAGGAGTTCCATGCGCGCCACCTGGATTGCCGCGATCGCCTCCAGCTTCTCTCTCGTCTCCCTGTGCCAGGCGCAGAACGGGAAGCCCGTCGCGCCCGATCTGCTGATCGCCGATCCTGACCATTACAAGCTGGAGTTCGAAAATCCATGGGCCCGCGTGATTCACGAGATCATGCCTCCGCATGAGGGCGTGAAGATGCACACGCATCCCGATCCTGGAGGGATCGTCGTACTGCTCACCAAGCAGAATCTGCGCCAGGAAACCCCCGACGGAGCGGTCAAGGTCCTGACGGACGGCCTGCCCGGGCGCGTCACCTGGGCCGCCGGGCGCACCCACCGCGGCGACAACCTGATGGACTCTCCCTACGAATACATCGAAGTGGAGCCGAAGCTCCAACCGTTTGTCCGGCCGCTGAAGGCCGAATCCCCGGCGTATCCCGATCCTGTCGTTTCCGATCCGCAACATTATCATGTCGAATTTGAGAACGATCTGGTGCGCGCGATCCGCGTTCATATCGGACCGCTGGAGCGCGTCGCGATGCATCAGCATCCGCCGCACGGGGCCGTGCTCATCCTGCTGACCGATCAGGAAGCGCGCCAGACGTTTCCCAACGGCACCACGAAAGATAACAAGTACCCGGCCCACACGGTGCGTTGGGAGCCCGCGGACAGCGGCCCGCACGCGGATCGCAATCTGACCGATCAGCCGCTTGAGATTATTCGCGTGGAGTTGAAGAAAAGCTGGCCTCCCCAAACTTCACTCAAGAAGGCGGAGTGAACGGCACGCGCTCAAGCGCGCCCCACGCTGCCCGTCTTGCGGTATTGTTGACTTCGGCAGTACGATAGTTCGACTACAAGAGGCCGCTCATGAATCATCGAATTCCGACCGCCAAGAAGCCCTGGTACACGGATCTGACGACCCAAGTTCTGGTCGCCATCGTGATCGCGATTATTTTCGGCTACGTGAGTCCGGAAAAAGCGGCGGCGATGAAGCCGCTCGGCGACGGCTTTATCCGGCTGATCACGATGATCATCACCATCGTGATCTTCTGCACCGTGGTTTCGGGGATTGCGGGCATGCAGGACATCAAGAAAGTGGGGCGCGTCGGCGGAAAAGCGCTGCTCTATTTTGAAGTCGTCTCGACGCTCGCGTTGCTGCTCGGCATGATCGTCGGCCACTCGGTGGATACGGTGGGCAGTTTCACGGTGGATCCCGCCGCGCTCGACGCCAAGGCCGTGGCCGCCTACGCGGGCCAGGCGAAAGCGCAGAGCATTGCCGATTTCGTTCTGCACATTATTCCGACCACCGTGGTGGATGCGTTCGCCAAGGGCGACATTCTGCAAGTCGTGTTTGTGGCGCTGCTGTTCGGCTTCGCGCTCTCCATGGCGGGCCCGCGCTGCAAGCCTCTGACCGATTGGATCAAGGCCTTGACGCACGGGGTCTTCGGCGTGGTGAATCTGGTGATGCGCGCGGCGCCGATCGGAGCTTTCGGGGCGATGGCGTTCACGGTGGGACGCTTCGGCATTAAATCGCTCGAGCCGTTGCTGAAGCTGGTGACGACGTTCTATGTGACCTCCATTCTTTTCGTGCTGATCATTCTCGGAATCATCTGCCGTCTGGCCGGCTTCAGCATCCTGAGATATCTCGCCTACATCAAGGAAGAGATTATCCTGACGCTCGCGGTCAGTTCGTCCGAACCCGCACTGCCGACTTTGATGGAAAAGATGGAACGCCTGGGCTGCTCGCCCGCGCTGGTCGGTCTGGTGGTGCCGACCGGCTACACCTTCAACACGGACGGCACGAGCATCTATATGACGCTCGCCGCGCTGTTCGTCGCACACGCCACGCACACTCCGCTGACCCTTTCGCAGGAATTCGCGATTTTTGCCGTCGCCGTGTTGACTTCGAAAGGCGCGAGCGGCGTGCAGGGAGCCGCGTTCATCGCCCTCGTCGGGACACTGCAGGTGATCCCCACGATTCCCGTCGCAGGCATGGCGCTGATCCTTGGGATCGACCGTTTCATGAGCATGATGCGCGCGACCGTCAATATGTTGGGCAACGGCGTCGCGACGCTGGTGGTCGCGCGGTGGGAGAAGGAAGTGACCGGTGAATCGCTGACGCGCGCGTTGAAAGAATCGCCCGAACTGGAGCTGGTCGCCGAGGTTTAAACGGGCCGCACTCGCGGAACGGAAGATCCGGACCGAGGTCCGGCGCAGGCCGAAGGCCGCCCCACCTGCCTCGGCGAATGAACTCACCCGGGGCTCTCGATCGAGATCGCTTTGATACACTGATCTTTCAGGTTTTGGCGGGCTTCCAGAAGGGTGAGCGCAAACACAAAATGGCCCAAATAGGATTTGTAGGTTTAGGGGTGATGGGCGGCAACATGGTCGCCCGGCTGTTGGAAAAAGGCCACACGGTGACCGGTTTTAACCGGACCAAATCGAAAGCCCAATGGCTGATCGATAAGGGGATGAAATGGGGCGATTCGCCGCGCGCCGTGGTGGCCGCTTCGGACATCACGTTTTCGATGGTCACGAATTCCGCGGCCCTCACCGAGGTTTTCGAGGGGCCGAACGGAATGCTCGCGGGGCTCGCGGCCGGCAAATACTTGATCGACATGAGCACGGTGAGTCCTGCGATCAGCCGCAAGCTTGCCGAGAGGGTGCGCGAAAAAGGCGCCGACATGGTGGACGCTCCGGTTTCGGGCAGCGTGATTACCCTGCAGCAGGGAAAGCTCTCCGTGATGGTGGGGGGCACACCTGAAACGTTCGAGAAGGTGAAGGGCGTGCTCGGCGATGTCGGCCCGAAGGTCACGCATGTTGGCGAGAACGGGCTCGCGCTGGTGACCAAGATCGCTTGCAATCTGAGTCTCGCGGTGCAGATGCTGGCATTTTCCGAAGGCGTGCTGATTGCCGAGAAGAGCGGGATCAAACGCGACGTGATCGTCGACGTTCTGACGCACAGCGTGATTGCTTCGCCCATGGTGCAGTACCGCGGGCCGTTCGTGCTGAAGATGGTGGAAGAGGCGTGGTTCGATGTCAGTATGATGCAGAAAGACATGCTGCTCGCGCTCGAACTGGGGCGGCAAATGGACGTTCCCATGCCGACCACGGCGGCGACCAACGAAATGCTGACGGCGGCGCGCGGGATGGGGCTCGGAAAATTCGATTTCGCGATTATTTTTGAGGCGCTCGCGCGGATGGCGGGCGTGAAGACGGATCTGGTGTAGGTGCCGGATCATGACCGGTTTGTGCTGTTTTTCGCAAGCGCGTTTTTTCGTTTTCGGATAGCATAAGGACGCCGGAGTTTCCGGCCGCGTGGAGGGTTCGAAATGGCGATCAAGAGTTACGGAACGATGGGGGTGGATTGGGAGCAGAGAGTCGATTTCGACCGGCTCCGCAGAGAGCGCCTCGCCAAGGCCAAGGAAGCTCTCGCGAAATCCGAGATGGGCGCGCTGTTGTGCTTCGACATGAACAACGTGCGCTATCTGACCGCGACGCACATCGGCACGTGGGCGCAGGATAAGATCAGCCGCTTTACGCTGCTGCCGCAAAACGACGAACCGATCCTGTGGGATTTCGGGTCGGCGGCGCGGCATCACCAGTTGAATTGTCCGTGGCTCGGGGAGCGTTCGCGGCCCGGCATTTCGCTGCTGCGCGGCGCGATGTCGCCCGAAATGGGGCGCGCCGAAAACGTGGCGATGAAGATCAAGATCGAGCTCGAGATGCGCGGCCTGCTGCATGAGCCGGTGGGCATCGACGTGATCGAGCCTCCCATTCTCTTCGCGCTGCAGAAGCTCGGGATCAAGGTGATCGATGGACAGCAGTTGATGTCCAACATCCGGATGATTAAGACGGTGGACGAGCTGACGCTGCTCAATATGTCCGCCGGCATGGTGGACGCGGCGTACGAAGAGCTGTACCGCTTCCTGCGTCCGGGCGTCCAGGAAAACGAAGCCGTCGGCCTCGCGAGCAAGGTGCTGTACGACATGGGTTCGGAATACGTCGAAGGCGTGAATGCGATTTCCGGCGAGCGCTGCAGCCCGCACCCGCACGTGTTTTCCGACCGCGCGCTGCGCCCCGGCGATCCGATCTACTTCGACATCCTGCATTCGTACATGGGATATCGTACTTGTTACTACCGCACGTTCACCATCGGTTACGGCTCGCACGCGCTGAATGATGCGTATCGCCGCTGCCGCGATATTCTCGATGCGTCGATCGCGCTGATCAAGCCCGGACGCACGACGGCGGAAGTCGCCTCCGTGTGGCCCAAAGCCCAGGAGTTTGGATTCCCGAATGAAGAGGCCGCGTTCGCACTACAATTCGGCCACGGGATCGGGCTTGCGATCTGGGAGAAGCCGGTCATCAGCAGGCTTGTCTCGCTGGAGCATTCGTATGAATTGAAGCCCGGCATGGTCTTCGCGCTCGAAACCTTCTGGCCCTCGAAGGACGGCTACACGGCCGCGCGCATCGAGGAAGAAATTGTGGTGACCGAGACCGGTCACGAAGTGCTGACGCGCTTCCCGGCCGAGAAGCTGATGGTCGCGGGCACGCAATACTTCACTACGACGGGGCCGCTGGAGACCACGCGCGAGCATGATCCCGAGCCGAGCCGCAACGTTCTCGAGATGATCGAAGCGAGCGCGCGCATGGAAGGCGTCGCGGGCGACTAAGGAAGAAAGGGACAGCGGGCACGCTTGAGATCGTACCGCGGGGGACCACGTTGGGTCCCGTTTCCGTCAACACCCGTTTCCGTCAACAGATGAAACGCAGCACGCACCGCATTCTTTCCACGCACGTGGGCAGTTTAATTCGTCCACCCCGGCTGGTGGAGGCGATTCAAGCCCGCGGGAAAGGACCTGCCGAAGAGGCCGCGTATCAGCAGTGCCTGCGCGAATCCGTCGCCGAGGTCGTGAAGCGGCAGCTAGAAGCCGGCGTCGATATCATCAACGATGGAGAATTCGGGAAGTCGACGAGCTGGTCGCTCTACATATTGAAACGCCTCAGTGGATTTGAAATGCGTCCGGCGAAAGCGAGTGCGTTCGCGCGCGGCGCGGATCGGGCCCACTTCAAGGATTTCTACGAAGAACTGGAAGGCGCGCGAGCCACGAAGGCATGGTCCAACGTCACGGTGCAGGATGCCGTCGCGGTCGGACCCATTCAATATACGGGTCTCGCGGAAGTCCAGCGCGATATCGATAATTTAAAGGCGGCCATGGCAACTGCAAACGCGCAGGGAACGGGCGCGGAAGAAGCGTTCCTGCCGGTGGCCGCGCCATCGAGCGCCATTCCGGACCGCAAGAACGAATATTACAAAAGCGACGAGGAACTTCTGATTGCTTTAGCGGAGGCCTTGCGCGTTGAATATCGCGCCATCGCGGATTCGGGAATTCTGCTCCAGGTGGACGACGCGCGCGCCGCGGTCACCTACGATCGCATGGTGCCTCCGGCGTCGTTCGAGGATTATTACCGCTGGCTCGCCCGGCACGTGGAAGTGTTGAATCATGCGCTCGAAGGCATCCCGCCCGAAAAGATTCGCTATCACGTGTGTTGGGGGAGCTGGCCGGGACCGCACGTTTCGGACGTGCCTCTGCGCAAGATCGTCGATTTGATTTTGAAAGTAAATGCCGGGGCGTATCTGATCGAGGCCGCGAATCCGCGTCATGCGCACGAATGGAAAGTATGGAAGGACGTGAAGCTGCCGGAGGGAAAGATCCTGGTTCCGGGCGTGGTGAGCCACGGGACCAACGTGGTGGAGCATCCCGAACTGGTCGCGGAGCGCATCCTGAATTTCGCGTCCTGCGTGGGCCGGGAGAACGTCATCGCGGGAACCGACTGCGGTTTTGCGCAGGAGGAATTGAACCGGCGCGTGCATCCGTCCATCATGTGGGCGAAACTGGAAGCTATGGCGGAAGGCGCGCGCTTGGCCTCCGCGGAGTTGTGGGGCCGTCCGGCGAAAGTTTAAGCGCCCGGCCCGTGGGCGTATTTTCATCGGAACCAGACGGGCCGCGAGGCCTGGGCGGGTTCTGGAGCGCGAAAAATTTTCGCGCAGCAAGGGAGAGATTGGGTATGGCTAGAAAACAGACGCTGACCGATGAAGCCGGGCAAACGACCGGCGCCGCTCTTTCTGAAGACGCGCGTTTACGCATGTACCGCGCGATCGTGGAGATTCGCGAGACCGAACAGCGGGCGCACGATCTCTTCCTCCAGAACCTGGTGAAAGGCACGGTGCACCTTTCGCTCGGCCAGGAAGCGGTCGCCGCCGGTTGCGCCGCGGCGATGGAGCCCGGCGATCTCAGCTTTTGCACCTATCGGGGACATGCGCACACGCTCGCGCGCGGCGTCGCTCTCGAAAAAGTGCTCGGGGAATTGATGGGGCGGGATAATGGTCTGCTGCGCGGCAAGGGCGGATCCATGCACTTGACATCGGTGGAGCACGGGGTCATGGGATCGTACGCCATCATCGGCGCGCATCTGCCGATCGCGTGCGGCGCGGCCTGGAGGGCGCAATACAAAGGCGACGGGGATATTTCCGTGTGCTTTTTCGGCGACGGCACCACCAACATCGGCGCGTTTCATGAGGCCCTGAACTTCGCTGCGATCTGGAAGCTGCCGGTGGTTTTCGTGTGCGAAAACAACAGGTACATGGAATATACGCCCATCGCCGACGTCACGGCGGTGGCGCATCCGGCGGCCGACCGCGCCTCGGCGTACGGGCTCGAAAAGATCATCGGCGACGGACAGGACGCCGACGAAGTGTATCGCATCGCCAAGACGGCGTTCGACAAGGCGCGCTCGGGCGCGGGACCGTCCCTGCTCGAATTCGAGACCTACCGCTACAGCGGGCATTCGCGCGCGGATCCAGCGAAATACCGGCCCGCGGGCGAGCTCGATTTCTGGCGCGACACGCGCGATCCGGTGAAGATTTATCGCCAGCGCCTGCTCGGCCTGGGGATCGGGGAAAACGTGCTGGCGTCGATTGAAAGCGAGACGCGGCGCAAAGTGGACGAGGCCACCGAGAAGTGCAAGGCCGCGCCGCCTCCGCCCGCCGATATTCTGACGACCGACGTCTACGCAGACGGGGGCTGGGCATGGCGGAACTAACGTATCGCGACGCCGTGGCGCGCGGTCTCGCGCAGGAAATGGCGCGCGATCCCGACGTCGTGCTGATCGGCGAGGATATCGGGAAGGCGGGCGGCGTGTTCAAGGCTACCGTCGGCCTGTTCGATCAGTTCGGCCCGCAGCGCGTGCGCGACACGCCGATTTCGGAGCAGGCGATTCTGGGCGCGGCGATGGGCGCGGCCATGACCGGTCTGAAGCCGGTGGCCGAAATCATGTTCTCCGATTTCATCGCGGTGTGCTTCGATTATTTCGCCAACGAATTTCCGAAGAGCCGCTACATGACCAACGGGCAGGTGAAGGTGCCGCTCGTGGTGCGCACGGGCAACGGAGGTTCGGCGCGTTTCGGCGCGCAGCACAGCCAAAGCGTGGAGAACTGGTGCATGATGATCCCCGGGCTGAAGGTGGTCGCTCCGTCCAATCCCCGGGATGTTGTCGGGCTCATGGCCGCCGCGATTCGCGATCCCGATCCGGTGGTTTTCTTCGAACATAAATCTCTTTACGCCACCAAGGGCGAAGTTCCCGATGGCGAAATTCTTGATCAACTCGGCGTCGCGAAAATTGTGCGGCCGGGCACCGATGCCACCATCGTGGCGCTCGCGCTCATGGTTCCGCGCGCGCTGGCCGCGGCCGAACGGCTCCAGGCCGAGCATGGTGTGAACTGCGAAGTGATCGACGTCCGGTCTCTTGTGCCCTTGGACACGCGCACGATTCTTGGTTCGCTCGCGCGCACGCATCGTCTGTTCACGGTGGAGGAAAATCCCCGGCTGTGCGGGTGGGGGGCGGAGATCGTGTCGATCGCCGCCGACGAATGCTTCTACGACCTGGACGGGCCGCCGGTGCGGATCACCACGCCGCACATTCCCCTGCCTTCGGCCGAGATTCTGGAAGACCTGGCGATTCCGAGCGTGGATCGCATTACGGAAACGGTGCGCAAGGCCCTGTCCGCTTAAAGATGCCGGCGGAAGCGGAGTAAAGGACGATCGAACGATGGATGTTTTGATGCCGCAGCTCGGCGAGACGGTCGCCGAAGGAAAAATCAAGACGTGGTTCAAGACGGTGGGCGACAAGGTCGCGCCCGGCGATAACCTCTTCGAGATCGAAACGGACAAGGTGAGCATGGAAGTCCCGGCGATTTCGGCGGGCGTGATCGCGGAAATCCGGGTGCCCGAAGGAGAGATCGCTCCGGTGGGCGCGGTGGTCGCGCTGATTCGCGACGCGGTGGTTGGTGGCGATGGCGTTGCGGCCAAGCCGGTGGCTTCCTCGGGCGCCGCGGCCGCACCGGTGAAGACGCAGCAAGCGAAGGCGCAGCCCGTGAAGACGCAGCCGGTGAAGGCATCCGAGCCGACGACTCCCATGGCTCCCTTATCGGAAGCGAAGCAGAACGGTCCGGCGAAGCTCGATCCGTATCGCGAGGTGCGCTCGCCTGAGCGCAATTTCGGTCCCGCGCAATTAGCGAACGGAATTCTCGTCACGCCTCTGGCGCGGCGTCTGGCGGGCGAGAGCAACATCGATCTGACGCGCCTGCGGGGTTCGGGTCCGCGGGGACGCATCGTCGCGTCGGACGTGATCACGGCTCTGCAATCCGGGCCCGCCCGCGCGGGTTCGATGGCCTCGGGTCCGGCGCTCGCGCAGGTGAAGGCGCTCTACAAGAACGTCCCCTATGAGGAAATTCCGCTCGACGGCATGCGCAAAGTGATCGCCACGCGCCTGCTCGAAGCGTCGCAAAGCATCCCCGCGTTTTATCTGTCGATCGATGTTCATATCGACCGGCTGCTTGCCTTGCGCGAGGAGATTAACCGCAGCGCGCCCGTGGATCAGAACGGCAACTCCACGTTCAAGCTTTCGGTGAACGATTTCGTCGTGAAGGCGCTGGCGCTCGCGCTACAGCGCGTTCCGGCCGCGAACGCGGTGTGGGCGGAAGATCGCATTTTACGTTTTACGCAATCGGACGTAGGCGTCGCGGTAGCCGTCGAGGGCGGCCTGCTGACGCCGGTGGTGCGCCAGGCGGATACGAAGTCGCTGCTGGCGATTTCGAACGAGATGAAGGATCTGGCGGCGCGCGCGCGCGTGCGCAAGCTGAAACCCGAAGAATACCAGGGCGGGGCATCGGCGGTTTCCAATCTCGGCATGCATGGAATTCGGGAATTCACCGCGATTATCAATCCACCGCATGCGACCATTCTCGCCGTGGGCGCGGGCGAACGGCGTCCGGTGGAAACTAAAGAAGGCGGGGTGGTCTTCGTCACCGCGATGAGCCTAACGCTGACGTGCGATCACCGCGTGGTGGATGGAGCGTTGGGCGCGGAAGTCTTGAAGGCCGTGAAGGCCCTGATGGAAGCTCCGGCGGCGCTACTGATCTGAACCGGCTTCTGGACGAAGTTTCCTGACGAGACTAGTGTCTTGTTGCGGAGAAATCGTGAGCACAGTTGGTGGCGCACGCACTCATGCGTGCAGTGTCGAGACTTTCTCGACACCCGGTGTGGGATTGAAAGCAAGCGCCCAGGCGTCGACACGAGTGCCGACGCGGCGCGCATGAGCGCGTGCGTCACAACCAGGGCATGGTAACGAACTCGTTGCGACAGCCCATTAGAAGCGCCACTCGCATCGGGAAGTCCGTCGCTTTGTTTTCGTCTCAGCTTTTTTTTGATCCCTCTTTTCTTCTTTAGATCCTTTTTTAAGATCCCTGCGTTTGTTCGGGGCCCCTTGCTGCCACTCACGGAAGGCAGCGTCCGATGAGTCTTTCGATACTCACGGATCGACTCGATTTCGCCCATTTCCCCGGCCCAATTTTCATGGTCGAGAATTTTGCATGGCGCTTCGTGGCCTAGGACGCCGCGCTTTAGCGAGCCGGTACTCCGACGATAGAACACCCGGACTTCTTGCTTCGACAGTACGGGAGGTTTTTTGCAAAGGCGCACCGGTCAAAGCTGCAAGCGATGGCAAAGCATGGGAGATGCGCGGCAGCGCGACTCGTGACGCGCACAAAAAGAGCCCGAGCATTCCGTTGTGGCGTGTGCGTTTCCGGACTTTCAACCGTGTGTTCAGGCGGCTAAAACTTTGCCTTTGGTTTCCGGGAGCAGAAACGCGGAGATCGCCATGGTCGCATAGGCCGCGGCGGCGAAGATTCCGATGGCTTCGCCGAGCGGCATGCGCGCCGAAAGAATTCCGACCAGGGCGGGGAACAGCGCGCCCAGCGCGCGGCCCAGATTATACGAGAAACCCTGTCCCACGCCGCGTACCCGAGTCGGAAAGTTTTCGGTGAAGAAGGCGCCCATGCCGCTGAAAACTCCCGAGGCGAAAAATCCCAAAGGGAATCCGAGGAATAACATGGCTGTGTTGCCGAAGGGGACCATCGTGTAGGTGACGATCACGAGCCCCGCGCCGATGGCGAAGGTGAGAAATGCGAGACGGCGGCCCAGGCGGTCCGCGGCGATCCCTCCGGAAACATAGCCGCAGAAGGCTCCGGCGATCAGCACGAAAAGAAAGCTGGTCGAATCGAGCACGGACAAATGCCGCTCCGTGCGCAGGAACGTCGGGAGCCAGGTGGTCACCGCGAAATAGCCGCCTTGCGCTCCGGTCCCCATCAGCCCGCCGAAGATGGTCACTTTCAACAGCGGCGGCCGGAAGATTTCGAAAAAGGACGGCCGGTCGCCGGCGGCTTCGAGCCGGGCTTTCGAGCGCAGATAGACCTCCGGCTCCTGTACGTACCTGCGGACGAAAAATACCAGCAGCGCCGGCAGAATCCCCACCATGAAAAGCACGCGCCAGGCGGAGGCGGGAGGGAGCAGCGAAAAGACGAGCGCGTTCAGGAGCGCCGCAACGCCCCAGCCGATCGCCCAGCCGGCCTGCATGAGTCCCAGCGCTTTGCCGCGATGGCGCGCGCGGATCACTTCGCCGAGCAGCACGGATCCCGCGGCCCATTCGCCGCCGAAGCCCAGGCCGAGCATGGCGCGCGCGATCATCAACTGCTGATAGTTTTGGGCCAGACCCGAGAGAAACGTGAATCCCGCGAACCACAGAATGGCGATCTGCAGGACGCGCACGCGCCCCACGCGGTCGGCGAGCCACCCGGCGAGCCATCCTCCGAGAGAAGAAAACAGAAGCGCGGCGGTTCCGAGGACGCCGGCCTCGGCGCGGGTGATGCCCCAGGTGGCGATCAGAGCCGGAATAACGAAGCTATAGAGCTGGACGTCCATGCCGTCCAAGCCCCAGCCGCCGGCGCAGGCAGCGAAAACGTTGCGTTCCTGCGGAGAGAGATCGAGGAGCCAGGCAAACAGGCGCTTGTCGCCCGGATTCGCGGCTGCCGCCGCTCGTTCCGTCGCCTCCGCGGCTTCTCGCGTCGTGGCTGTGTCGCTCATGATCCGAGCCTCGGGTCACAATGTAGCACAGCGAGTGGGGAACAAGCCTGAAAAATCGGTCCACACCGACGGTCTGATCGTGGTCGTGACCTAGTCGCCGAAGCAGACGTACCATTCCTCGGGCAGGAGACCGGCAGAGATGCGCCACGCCTGGCTCCAAGCGTCTTTGGCGTTCTGCGAGGTGTGGTCCACGGCCAGGCCGGCGCGATAATGCTGGAGCGCTTTGCTGCGATCCGCATCGCCCTCAGCCGGTTCGGCACCGTATTCGCCGTTAGGACCCACAAGTCCGCCAGCGATCGCGACGATGGTCGAATAGGCATCCCCGACCATGAAGTGGACTCGCGCTGCCGTCTGCGCGTCCAGGCCCTTGTTGAGAAGGCCCTCTCCGTCGAGGATTACCTGGCGAAAGGGAGGGGAATCCGAGCCGCTGTCGCAAGAATACCGTGCCAACGATTCGATCAGAGCCATCTGTCCGACTGGGCCGTTCGGATCGAGTTCCCGGGCTTGCTTCGCCCAGTTTCTGGCGTAATAGTAAACGCCCGCAATTCCGTTCAGACCGAAAGTCGCGCCTAATTCTTGGAGTTCCGAGCGTTGGTTCGGGTTTCCAGGCAAGATTGGCCAGCCTGGAATGTTACCCGAGCCCTCCGCTTCCACGAGCAGGAGATCCGCTGCCAGCAAACCTGCTGCGCGGCGCGCAGGTGAGACCGAACTTAGAGCGGCGAGCCATTCCCGCAATACCGGCAGAAACGATTCTTGCCATGCGGTGTCCTGGGCTCCGCGACGTTCTCCTTTTGGGAAGACTTGTTCGAAGAACTTTTCGAATCGTCCGGACAGAGCGGCGTCCACGCCAGCTATGCTGATGGCGCGATGGAAATGGTCCCGTTCAATAGGGCGGTACCGATAGTCGGTGTTGGCGAACGAAGCGTCAAACTCTAGCTTCGCGATGGGTAGACGCGCATGGACGACGGCGACAGGCCCGACAATGAGCTGAACGGGAGAATTGCTCCCGCCCGATCGCGAACTATACGCGGAGACGACCTCTGCGCCGTGTACCCACACGCCGGCGTCTCCGTAATAACCACCCCAATCAAAGGAAGGGAACGCCCTGTGGCCGATACTTTCTCCGTACCGGCCCGTGAGTTTCCTCCGCACGGCCTGATCGAGTGCATGGCCCGTCTCCGGAGTTGGGGCGTCCGCTTCGATCCAGACCATGCCCAAAATGCAGGTGTTGAGGAGTTGTTGGCGGCTCGCGGCTGGGAAGTTGACCGTCGGCGTCGCGGGCGGAGGATAGAAGTAAAGCGCCCGCTTGACCCTTTCTCCCGAGGGTAAGACGTCCGCCTTCGCCAGGCTCAAACACTCCTTGCGGGGATACAACATGTTTACTTCCGGCTTCTTGGTCTCCCAGCGCTCGCGCCTGCCCCGCATATTCATCCACTGCGCCAGCGTGATGGCGTCGTGGAGCTGCGATACTTCGCGATCGGCGATCGAAGCGAAGGCGGCTGCGGAACGGTCTCCAATGGGCGCCTGGGCCGGCGCTGTAATCGCCACAACGCCAATCGAAACTCCTAGGACCGAGATTCGCGCAATGCCGGAATTTAGACGCACTCTCATCACCCGAGGAAATCAACGTTGAATAATATTAGATCCAATCCAGTTCCAGTCTACATTCGCGGGGCGCCAGTCGTATCGTCGAATCGCCATCGAGCGCGAATGAAACGTACCTAGAAGCATCCTCAATCCACGGCCAGGCGCTCTTCGACTGTCGCGGGCTGGCCTTCGGCCCGGTGGAGGGTGGACGGATCGGGACGTTTCCCTCGCGACAACGTCGATGAATAGGCCAATGGTGAGAAAGTACTGATGGTCCGGACCCCGAAAACGTCAAGGAATCGAAATCTTCGTCCGCTGCCCGGGAGTTCACAAGAGGGCCTGTTTACTTTCTGAGCGTTTGTGGTAGCATGTTATTGCCTTCGGGGAGGACCTCCTGAAAGCAACACCCCCACCAATGGAGTTGAAGAAAACCGTCGAATGAGCTTTACCGTATTCCTAGGCAATCTGCCTGTTTGGGTCACCGCGGACGATATCAGGGGCTGGCTGAGCGCCGAAAACCTGGTTGCGGACGCAATTAAAGTTATCCGCAATCCGGAGACGCAGGAGTCCAAGGGCTTCGCGTTTATCGAGGCGCCGAATGCGGAGGAGATGCATTCCATCATCCGCCGTTTCGATCGCGCCCCCCTGGAAGACCGCCTGCTTCGCGCCAATCCCGCGCAGCCGCCGAAATCCAAGGGCCCGCCCCCGTCGTCTCAGCAGGGGCCGGGCGGACGTTCCGGAGCCAGCGGTCCGCCGCCCGCGGCATCCACGCCGACTGCGGGCGCGTCCAGCTTCAGCGGCAGCGCGAGCGTAGCGCCGCCACAAACGGCAGCCGCGTTTGACCGCCCTCGCCGAACCAAGAAAAGCGCCGTGAAGCGCTCCGGTTCCGGCGGTGCGCAGAGCGCCTTCGCCGAGGAACTCGCGAAGGCTTTATAAAAGCGACCGGTCGCCGCGGGCGACGGCGCACTTCCACGCACTCGCGCTTGTCTTTTCGCAAGCGCGAAGCCGGGCAAGTGTCTCGAAGTGGGCATTGCCCCTCGCTGCGCCAGCCACGTGACTGGCCCGGGAATTCGGTCCGGCCCTCTTGCTTTTACCCCTTCCCTGCCAGACCTTCGTCTTTCATTCCCAAACTTTTCGTCCCTTCACTCCGAAAAATCCTGGTGTTATACTAAACCGCAAGAATCGCAGGATTTATCGCGAGAATTGTTCGAAGTGATTATGATCTCCCGGGAGTTTTGTCCGAGATCTTGCATTCGCAGGGGAGTGCGCAACGGGGAGCTTGGCCATGGACTTACTCATTATTCGCATTCTTTTCATAGCGATCGTAGCGAGCGCTGCATATTTTCTACAACCTCTCCGTCTGGACGCGCCCCTCGCGGCCGTGGTGGGCGCCGCAGCCGGCGGGGCGATCGTTGTTTTTGAATATCGCATCCGCAGGATCAGTCTGAAACGGCTGATCGGGGCCGCGGCCGGGAGCCTTCTCGGAATTCTGGGCGCTTATCTGATCTCGCTGGTTTTAGATCGGGCTTTGCCGGGGGCGGGCAGCACGCTGCCGTTCCTGCAAATCATTCTGCTCGCGTGTATGACGTATTGCGGATTAGTGGTGGGTTCGGCGAAAGGCGAAATGCTGAACCTGGCCGCGCTCGGAGGGTTATTCGGCGGCGAAGTGAGCTCGAAGACATCCTTCAAAATTCTCGATACGAGCGTGATTATCGACGGCCGCATCGCGGACATCGTGGAGACGGGATTCGTTGATGGAGCGCTGGTGATCCCGCAGTTCGTTCTGCGCGAGCTGCAACTGGTGGCGGATTCCTCCGATTCCATGAAGCGCAACCGCGGACGGCGCGGCCTGGACATCCTGGCGCGCATCCAAAAGATGACGCAATTGACGGTGCAGATCGTGGAAGACGACTTCCCGGCGGTGAAGGAGGTCGATATGAAGTTGATCGAGCTCGCGAAACTGTACGATTGCAAGATCGTCACCAACGATTTCAACCTGAATAAAGTCGCGCAACTGCATGGCGTGGAAGTGCTGAATATCAATGAGCTCGCCAATGCGCTGAAGCCGGTGGTACTGCCGGGTGAGCTGATGCGCGTATTTATTTTGAAGGAAGGCAAGGAATTCAATCAGGGCGTGGCGTATCTGGACGACGGAACGATGGTCGTGGTGGACAACGCGCGCAAGATGATTTCGCAGACGATCGATATCGCAGTGACGAGCGTCCTGCAGACGACCGCGGGGAAAATGATTTTCGGCCGCTTCGACGATCGCATTCATGCGGTCCACGGGAAAGAGCGCGGGGACCGGCAGGTTCGCGAGCAGATTCCGGCTACCGGCGGCGCCGCCGTCTAAAGAGCGATACACGGTCCGTCGACCCGGGTTGCAGGCAACTCCTCGATTGCTTTCGTGTGCATTTTGCGGCATCCGGGCGTTCCACAGGCTGCGGGCTCGGGTGGATCGAGCTACCAGCCCTGCGCGGTCCCGAATACCGTACCGCAGCGAGCACCCCTTTTTCTTCCCCTCGCATCCAATAAAGCGGATAGGGAGGTAGATATGGAGAGGTCAAGATGGAAGACTTTCTCAGGCTTCGCCGCGGCTGTGGCGATGGGCGGCTGGTTATGCGCGCCGGTATGGGGCGACACTCAGCCCGCGCAGTCATATCCGGGGCAGCAATCCCCGCAAATGACGCAGCAGCAGTTCCGCAGGCCGCAACCGCCGCCGGCCGGAACTGTGAATTACGTCGAGGGGCAGGCGTTGATCGGCGGGCAGGCTCTTGCGCCGAATTCGCTTAGCTCCGGCATGACGGTCCTTGCGCCGGGGCAAGTCCTGAGCACCGGAGCCGGCCGTGCCGAAATTTTGCTGACGCCCGGCGTCTTTTTCAGGATGTCGAATAACAGCGCGGTGATGATGGTGACACCGGGTCTCGAAAATACGGTGGTGATGCTGCAGAAGGGACGGGCGTTGGTGGAGGTGGACAGTGTCCTGCCTGAAAACAATATCATGATCAATCAAAATGGCATGAGCACCCGGATCCTGAGACCCGGGCTGTACGATTTTGACGCGGATCATGGAGCCGTGCGCGTGTTCGACGGCAAGGCGTCCATACAGGCGAACGGCCAAACGGTCGAGGTGAACGGGGATCATCAGCTCATGGCTCTCGCCGTGAACGGAAAGTCCAAAGAACACAAGTTCGACAAGAAGAGCTACCAGGACGATTTCTATCGCTGGGCCAGCTTGCGGTCGTCCTACCTGACCGAGGCGAACGTGGACGCGGCGCGCCGGTATGCGGGCGGCGCCGGATATGCTCCCGGACTGTGGGCCGGAACGGGCTGGTACTGGGATCCGTGGTTTGACGCGTACACGTTTATTCCCGGAGAAGGTATTTTCTTCAACCCGTTCGGGTGGGGATTTTATTCACCCTGGTACGCGTTTGGCGCGCCGTTCGGCTACGGCTTCTACGGTGGATTCCACCACTTCGGACCGGGATATCGTCCTCCTGTCGCGGCCGGCGTTCGTGGCTTCGGCGCTACGGGACACGCGAGTAGCTTCCATGGAGGAGCGGCCGGCGGGTTCCAAGGGCGCGGCTTCGGCGCGGCGGGCGGGATGCGAGGCGGATTTGCAGGCGGCATGCACGGTGGCGGAGGCGGCCATCGCTAACAGGCACCTCTCGTAGCTTCGATTCGGATAGAGTGCGGGCCGTGTGCCCGCACTTTTTATTTGAACTGGCGTTTCGCCTGTTTTTTTCCGCCCTCTTTTCTAATCCAACTTCTTTTCTTATCCGCCTTCTCTTAAATGGGATTCTGAAAAAGGCCATTATGCTACCGCTCCCTCGCGGCTCGGCAGGTGCTTGCAAACACGCGAGAACGTTTCTCAGCCGTGCGCGCCAGCAAGAGGATCTGGGCCTTTTTCAGCACCTCGTTAATCCACTTCGGCGGCGCACTGGAGACCGGCGTGCAACGAAAATGCTCGAGGAACGCAGATGCGTCAAGAGACCGCGACCGAAAAAGATAACACGATAAAAGATAACCCAATCGAAAAAGATCAGAACGGGGAAACAATTGACGGGTTGATTGCACGGCTCGGTGGCCTGGGTGAGGGGACGCAAAGCCCGAACCTCTGCGAGCTGCTGGTGGAGCATCTCGAAGCGGCCCGGCGCGAACGGTTGGCCTCGATGCGTGTCGAGTACGCGCTCACTCTAGAGCAGGCAATTGACTCGCTCGCCTGCGTGCCGGACGGCGATGACGCGATGAGATCCACAGGACGCTGCGGAGTTTGAGCGATCGAATCCGCGAACACGCGAGACGCTACGTCACTCGCTTGGCCCGGACGATGAAGCGATTGGGGGCCGGACCGATGAAGTAAAACGGATGGCAGGTGACCAGCGTTAACACCTCGCTCCCGTCGGGATTGAGGACGGCGACGTCGGTGGGCTTCACGACCTTCAGCGAAAGGACGCGATAGCGGTACGTCCCCTGCAGAGTTGTCACCAGAATCAGGTCATCACGGCGTATATTTTGCAGAGGCCGGAAGAACGTGTCGCGATGCCCGGCGATGCCGACGTTCCCCACATGCCCGGGGAACGCGGTATTTTCGATGTGCCCGGCGGCCCGGCGGAGAGTCGCCTCGTCGGTTCCTTCGGCAACCACCACAGAGAGTTTCAGGCGCGGTACGTCGATGCGTCCGATCAACTCGCCTTTGGTTGGCGTGACTGAAGCCGGCGTCGGATTCGCGGATCGGGCGGCGTGATCGAGCGCGAGGCCCGCACGTTTCTGAAAAATCCAGGAGTCCGCCTGAACGTAGGCGTAGTAGCCGAGGAGCGCGATCCCGAGCGTAAACAACGCAACCTGAGACCAGCGCAAAACACGGCCGACCGAGCTGCGTGGAACGGCTACTTTCATGGCTTGACGATTTTCATGGCTTTACAGCGTCATTCACAGGTGCGCTGACCGGTTGGTCCATATAGCCGAGCCGGGTGCGCACGAACAATTTGCGATTGCCGGCGTCGTGGGCGTCGACGTGGACCCGGTGATAGATCCTATTGGAGCGGGGCGGGACGTTATATCCAATGGTGTACTGATCCCGGATGTCGCGCGCAATGCGCTGGCAGATCGCGACCGTCTCGCTGAGCTCCGCAGGGAAGAACGCTTCGCCGCCGGATTCCTGGGCCAGCCGCCGGAGCACTTTCGGATTCCTGTCCGGATCATCGGAATCAAAGACGCCGATCGTATAGATCATCGCGTTGGACTCTTCGGTCAAGCGGAGGACACGCTCCAGACCGGCCCTGCTCGCGTTGTCGCCCCCGTCGCTGATCACGATCAGAACTTTTTTGTCGTGGGCGCTTTGCTGGAGGCGTTCGAGCGCCGCGACGATCGCGTCGTAGAGAGCCGTTTTCCCAACCGCCGGAGCGCCCCAGATGGCGAACCCAAGTTGTTCGGCATTGTCGCTGAAGGGGGCATCGCGGGGCAGGCCCTGCGATACCGTCTCGTTAAAGTTCACCACGAACATGCGGTCATTCGGGTTGCTCGATTGGACGAAGGCTTTCGCCGCGGCGGTTACGTCCGCCAGTTTTTCCCGCATGCTGCCGCTATGATCGATTACCAGGCCGACCGTGACAGGCGTATCGTCGTGCCGGAACAGGCGGAGAGGCTCGGGCTTGCCGTCTTCGAAAACCATGAAATCGTCTCGATTCAAGTCCATGACCGCGTGACCGGTGCGGTCGCGTACGGTCGCCTGCAGCACCACGAGCGACACGTCGACCGAGATTTGGAAGGCGCCATCCTCCGATGGACGGCTTCCTGGAAGCGCGGATTGTCCTGTGGCCGAAAAACCGGTCGTGAGTATCGTAAACAGCAGCCGCGCTGATTTCATGGGATCCCGCCAGCCTATAAGGCGTCTCCTCTATTTCGAAGTGTGCTAACTCCAGTTGAGCACGCCAGCAGCCACATGCGGCAAACATAATGGCGACGCTCGACCCGAGCGGCAGGGCTGACTCAACTTAAGGGGAAGTATGGAACAGCGCGCCGACGCCGGACGTGATGGCCATGGCGAGTGCGCCCCAAAACGTGACGCGTCCCGCTCCCACCCAGATATTCGCTCCCCCCGCGTGCGCCGCTAACCCTCCGAGAACGGCGAGAAAAACAAGGGAGGTCCCCGCGACGAGATAAATCAGGGCGGATTCAGGCACGATGAGGGCGACGGCCAAAGGCAGAGCCGCACCGACCGCGAAACTGGCGGCCGATGACAGCGCGGCCTGCACGGGGCGCGCCTGAAGCGTGTTCGAAATTCCCAGCTCGTCGCGCGCATGAGCGCCCAGCGCATCGTAGTCCATCAGCTGTTTTGCGACTTTACTTGCGAGCGCCGGGTCGAGCCCGCGCGATACGTAGATCGCCGCGAGTTCGGCGTGTTCCCCTGCGCTGTCGGCACGCAGTTCGCGGCTTTCGCACTCCAGATCGGCCTGCTCGGTGTCGGCTTGAGAGTGAACGGAAACATACTCGCCGGACGCCATGGACATCGCGCCCGCGGCCAGGCCGGCGACCCCCGCGAGAAGGATAGTCCGGTGGCTAGAATGCGCGGCCGCGACTCCGAGAAGCAGACTCGACGTGGAAAGAATGCCGTCGTTTGCGCCCAGCACGGCAGCTCGCAGCCATCCGGTCCTTTGCGTGCGATGCTGCTCCGGTCGACGACGGGGCGGCTGATTTTTCTCGGTTGGCGCAGCCATCAAATGCGATTGTTCCGGCAAAAAGAGCCCGGCGAACTGATTATGGCCGGACTCACGATGGCCAGACTCGTCATCCCTGGGGTCATTATCTCAGGCCGCGTGATTATAAATCTTAAGACAGAGCGGAATAAGGGGCGGTGGACGCACGGCAACGCCGTTTCACAAATCCCCGCCCTTCATCCCGATGTTTAAAGCGAGTCGCTACGAGCCGCGGTTAGTGGAAAAAACCTAACAGGTAGGCGACGAGCAGAATCAATAACACCGTCCCCAGGCCGATGCCGGCGCCGCCGCCCGCGCCCCAACGGCTATGGCCATAATATCCGCCCCCGCCGCCGAGGAGCAGGATTAAAACAATGATAAGAATCAGCATCTGGATCTCCTTCGCCTTTATTATTTTTTCCGGATCTTTTTTCCGGATGTTTTTTCCAAGATGATTCTTTCTCGCAGCGGGAAACTATTTCTCGAAGACCTTCTCGATCTGTCCGACCTTCTTCTGGATTTTACCGGCAACCTTCTGGTCCTGACCTTCGGCTTCCTTGTCCGGATTGTTCGTTGCGCGGCCGATCTTTTCCTTTACTTTGCCCTTCATCTCCTCGATGCTGCCCTGGACCTGGTCCTTCGTGCTGTCTTTCATCGTTTCTCCTTTGCGTTTCTTTTTTGCGCCGCCTACGGCTCTTCGTTGTGTCGTCCGTCCGACTCCGGCGTCGAACGGTTGCCGCGCGGTTGGCGCGCGTAAGGGCCAGTGCACGAGAGGGACCACATTTTTTCGGGTGCAGCCGTTACTATTTGGCTGCCTTCGACAGGGACCCGTGGACCGGCATGCGCGCCCGGAGTTCTTTTGCGGCTTCATGCCAATCCTGTTCCGGGGAGCCTTCGGGGCAGCCGCGCGCCTGCCATAGTTCATAGGCGAGCGCGGCGATTTCCGCGTGCCCGAACGTATAAGCGCCTTGTTCCGGTGTGGTTTGATGAGCGCCGTGTAAATGCTCGAGCGACTGCCGGGTTTGCTCGTGCGCGCTGAGGTGTTCCGGCTTGCCGTGTTCGTGCTCCGCAACACGATGCACATGCTCCGGATGATCGTGCAGTTCGGCGGCAGCCGGATGATTCTCATAATGCGAACCGCCGTCATAGCGAGTGGACATGGAATTTCCTCCTGTGATTTAACGTTCGCACTGTAATAAGCACGAGATCCGCCAAAAGTTCCCAAGTTTGAAGAATGCGAACTTGGGGAACTTTTGGCAGGCCACCTGCTGCAACCCAACCATGAAAAACCAACACAGCGAAGGAATCTCCCCGTACAGCACGGTCCAAGGACGGAAATCGGGTCTGGGCCCGGATTCGGCAGGACAATCGGGGGATACGCAAGGTTTGACCGATACGGCCGAAGCCGATTCGGAGAGCGTGGAGGAGTTGCTCGAAGAGGGTCAGGCCTTTGAGGCGGAAGCGATCGGGGGTGTGGAAAACGCTCCGGACGCGGACGTGTCCGAGGTGCATACGCGACAATTTCCCGAGGACGACGTTCCCCTGGAATACCAGGGGCAGGACGATCAGACCTGACATCCTGACATTTCTTGCGAGCTGAGATTTCTTGCAAGACGAGACCGCAATTCAGACCGTAGTGATTATTTAGAAGAGGAGAGACCTTATGCAAACCGAGGTAGTGGTTCCGGCAACGCCCGTCCAGACCGGGGACAATGCGGCAGTCATCGCGGTTTTTGCGACTCACGATCAAGCGGAAACGGCGATCCGCGAACTGCAGAAGTCCGGCTTCAACATGCAGAAATTGTCGATTGTCGGCAAAGATTACCACACCGAAGAGGATGTGGTCGGCTACTACAATACGGGCGAGCGCATGAAATCGTGGGGCAAGATGGGAGCGTTCTGGGGCGGCTTGTGGGGGCTGCTTTTCGGTTCCGCGCTGTTCTTTATACCCGGCGTTGGCCCGATGCTGATCGCGGGTCCGCTGGTCGCCTGGATCGTGGGCGCGCTCGAAGGGGCCGTCGTAGTGGGCGGATTAAGCGCCCTGGGTGCGGCGCTCTTCAGCATAGGGATTCCCAAGGACAGCATCGTGAAATACGAAACCCAGATCAAAGCGGGCAAATTCGTGGTGATCGCGCATGGGACGCCGGAAGAGGCGAGCAAAGGCCGGAGCATTCTCGCGAAGACCCAGAATGAGAGCGTTGAGGAGCATCCTTACACGCCGACTCCGTCCACGGCCGCTCCCTTGGCTCCTTCCGCGTAGGCGATCGAGGCCGGGTTGCGTCGAGCGACGATTCGGAACTTTGGCCTTACAACTGCACGAGAGTAATGGGACTGATATGATGTTACGTCTTCTGCTCGCCGGTAGCGGATTATTGGTGGTGGGTAGCATCGGAGCATTTTTTTTATTTGTGCCGCTGCTGTCCATTGCAGCGGCGGTATGCGTCCTGCTTGGCCTGATCGTGATGTTTGGGCTTGGCGTGCAAGTGGGGATCAGAGGGACTGGCAACCCCGAGGGCATTGGCCCCGTGGAAATTCGCCGCTAGCGACCGCGTTTGGTCGCCAACGACCGCCTGTGGTTACCAAGGCGGTGGGGCATGAATAGGAAAAGAGCGCAGTCATGACCGAGACTCAAGTAAAAAGTTTCAGGAATATACTCACTGCCCGGCAGACCGAATTAGAAGGTTTGATCCGGAACCGGGAGGCGGCCGCCATCGAGACGAGCGCGGATGCGCTGGACCAGATCCAGCACATGGTGGAACGCGAACTCGCGCTGGAGACGCTCGGCCGCGAATCGGCTTTCCTGCGCGACACACGCGCCGCGCTCCGCCGCATGGACGAAGGAACCTACGGGGTGTGCGTGGACTGCGAAGACGAAATCAATCCCAAACGGCTGACGGCCGTGCCGTGGGCTTCGCGCTGCATCGCGTGTCAGGAGCGCGCCGATCGCGAAGGCACCGGCAACAGCACGGACGATTCTCTGTTCGCGGAAGCGGCCTGACGTAGGTCGCTCGAACATCTTTCCTGGCGACACTCGCACGCCTACCCACAATGGTTTGCTGAGGTTTCATTCCCGTTCTCTGTCCGGCTTGAAACAGCCCAACAGCGATTGCGCCTTTCTCGCTCCCTCAGCTCCGCAGCATGATCCAAACGGCCGGAGCCCTGACAGTTGGGTCATCGCGAGGATATGAAGATTACTGTGCGGCGATTAGTGTTGACCGATTCCACCCGCCATCCCGCGTTCAGCCACGCCTGGGCGTGAATGTGCGTGGCGTCGTTAGCCCACCATTGCCGGTGCCTATGGGCCGACATAGGTAGATCGTCGCCTATGAGCCTCTCGATCTCCTCAAAATCCATCGTGAGGGGACGCTGCCTTGCACGGGTAGATAGATCGCGTTCTAGAGGATCGTATTTGCCCATTGCGAATTAAGCCCTCGTCAGTTCCTCAATCGGCCAAATGTGATCGATAACGTCGGCCGCCATCGCCGGTGTAATGCGAAGAGATCCGTGCTGTCTCAAAAGTTCAATAAGCGAAGTGTAGCGCGAGCGCGGCCCGGAGATTGTCTCGGGATTTGAGAGTGCGTGCCGCAGGAGCGTCCTGCTCTGGCGTTCATCGTTCCTCTTCCCGCTAGGCACCACTACCTGATTCCCGGGTCACTTGCATTCCTGCCGCGAATGCGGGTATGATCCCGAGACCGAGGCCGCTCGTGCCATCCTGCGCGAATGGGTGAAAACGCGCGGCGTGCGGCGCGATTTTTGCGCCGGCTCGATTCTGGGATGTAAACTTCGTCCGGAAGGACGAGCGGATTTCCGTGCGCGCGGAGAGTGCTCGCTTCACGGTTCCGTGGAAAGGCTGAACCCGAACCATGTGGCAACAGAACTATACGCCGGTTGCAGACAGCATCGCGCTTTCCACGCTGGTTGCCGCGATCCCGATTTTTACGCTTCTGTTTTTGCTGGGCGTGCAGCGAAAGCCCGCGTGGGTCGCGTCGCTGGCCGGTTTGGGGGCCACCGTTCTGGTCGCGGGGGCCGTATACCGGATGCCGGTCAGCATGATCGCGACGTCGGTTAGTTATGGAGCGGCCTTCGGACTTTTCCCGATTGGATGGGTGGTGTTCACGGCGATCCTGCTCTATCGGGTGACGATCGAAAGCGGAAAGTTCGACGTGCTGAAGGATTCGATCGGCCACCTGACGAACGATCCGCGACTCCAGGTTTTACTGATTGCATTCGCCTTCGGGGCCTTCATTGAAGGAGCGGCGGGATTTGGAACGCCTGTGGCGGTTTCGGCGGCGATGCTCGCGGGGCTGGGATTCTCGCCCTTTTACGCGGCGGCGTTGTGTCTGCTCGCGAACACGGCGCCGGTGGCCTTCGGATCTCTCGGGATCCCGATCACTACGCTCGCGGTCACCACGAATTTGCCCATTGAGCGCCTGAGCGCGGGTGTCGGCCGGATCTGCGCGCCGCTCTCCTTAATTATTCCGGCCTACATTATCGTCGTGATGGGCGGCTGGAAAAGCCTGCGGGCCGTGTTTCCGGCAGCAGCCGTTTGCGGAATCGCATTCGCCGGCACTCAGTTTGCGATCTCGAATTACGTGGGCCCCCAGTTGACGGACATTCTGGCGTCGCTCGCGGCAATCCTGGCCCTCGTGATCCTCACGCGTGTCTGGCTTCCGCGCGACGAGTTCGTCTTCGGCGAGCATCACGTGAAGACCGAGGTGACGATCCACGCCCCGGGACGCATTCTTTCCGCGTGGACGCCTTATGCCTTGCTCGTCGCCCTGATCCTGTTGTGGGGCTATAAGCCTCTGCAAACGCATCTCAATGCGGCCACCATCACGTTCCCGTGGCCGGGCCTTCACAATTTAGTTCTGAGAATGCCGCCGGTGGTGGGCAGTGCTTCGCCCTATGGCGCCATGTACACGTTCAACTGGCTGTCGGCCGCCGGGACGGCGTGCTTGATCGCCGCCATTCTGGGGGCGATCGTGAGCGGGCTCAGCGTGAAGCAATGCGGGAAGGTTTTCGTTACGACGGTGAAGCAACTATTACTCGCCGAGCTCACCTACGCGGCGGTGCTGGGGCTCGCTTTTCTGATGAACTATTGCGGCGCGACGGGCACGCTCGGGCTGGCGTTCGCGGCCACCGGAGCTCTGTTCCCGGTCTTTAGCGCGCTGCTTGGATGGGTGGGCGTTTTCCTCACGGGGAGCGATACGTCGGCAAACGCGCTCTTCGGCACGCTGCAGGTGGTGACGGCAGGCAAGCTGGGATTAAATCCCGTACTAATGGCGTCGTCAAACTCGGCGGGCGGGGTGATGGGGAAAATGATCAGCTTAGCGAGTATCGCCCTCGCCGGGGCGGCGACCTCCATGAAACCGGCCGACGAAGGCAAGCTCTTCCGCTTCACTTTAAAGCACAGCGTAATCCTGGCGCTCGCCATCGGCCTCATTACCCTGTTTTACGCCCGCGTTGCTCCGCAACTGGCCCCCTGACACCTGGTTCCCACACCGCGTCCGGCGGTCGCAAACCACGTTTCCTCACAATCGCCGCACCCGGCTTTCGCGCGGGCACGTCATCCCTTATAGATGTCTTAAAGATGTCCTGTTGTGATTGGTCGTCCCCGTGCAACAGAGCAGGCGGAGCGGAGTTGTGCCCGCCAGAGAGAAATCCGGAAACCTTGCGGGAGTAGCAGGTTATGGTCGTGCAGCTGAGTTCCAGGACGCCAGCCGGAAAGAAAAAAGGATCGTGCGAGCAGCCGATCCCGGGAAATTTACCGATCGCGCGGGCGCTGGAACGTGACGCATGGAATTCAATAGGCGGCCGAGGAGAAGGAATGCCCCAAAATATTATCGATACGTATCCCGCGCAGCTTTGGCTCGGCGAGAAGGCGTGTCCTAAATGCGGCGCCGAAATGGAGCCGATCGACAATGCTCCGGACGGTCCGACGCTCGAGAGCTTGCAGTTGTGCCCGGATTGTTACCTCGTCATGTGGATGGACGATGGAAAGATCCAGGTTCGCCAGGGCGTGCCGATGAAAAAGGACTCAAGTCCGGCCGGCGAGCAGGCATGGATGGCAGGCGCGCCGAGAATCTGCTGAAGATTTCGCGCTGAGATCAGGTGAAATCCGGCTTCGGAGGCTTTCCGAGGCACTGGATTTCCGCGCCAAGGCGTTCCATAGGCTTCATTTCTGGATCGGTCTGCGAATTGCACTCCACTCGGACACGTGATCGCCTCTTCCCCTAAATCGTCCACCATGAGGCCCCAACTGCCCGCGGGCGCGCCGGCTGTTTACACAGCCGCGGTTGTAGTCGGCGTCATCGCGGTCTTGTATCTGGCGCGGGCGATCTTAATTCCTCTGGCGTTCGCCGTCACGCTCACTTTCATCCTCGCGCCGGCGGTCACAGGTTTACGGAAGTTGCATTTCGGACGCGTGCCCGCTGTGCTCGTGGTGATGGTGGTCGCGGTGAGCGCAGCGGGCGGCATCGGCTTTGTGATTCTCAATCAATTGATTCTGGTGGTGAACGATCTACCCCAGTACCGCGAGAATATTGATCGTAAAATTCACGCGCTTCGCGAGCCGGGTAAAAACGCCGCGCTGCAACGGGCCGCGCAAAGCGTACAGGAAATCAGCAAGGAGATCGTGACCACGCCCGAGCCGGTCGTGCCTCCGCCTTCCGCCGCGCGTCCGCAAGCCCCGCGCCTTCGCTCGAGGAGTCAGGCGTCATCTACTCAGGCTTTGGGCGCTCCGCAGGCGTCATCTCTCAAGACTTCGGCCACTTCGCAAGCTTCGGGCGTCCCGCAGGCTTCCGCTACCCAGCAGCGCGCGCCCCTCCCGGTCCAGGTGGTGAAAGAGCCGGACACGCCGCTCGAATACATGCTGGAAGTGTCCAAACCGTTTTTCGCTCCGCTCGCGATGTTTGGAATCGTCCTCGTTTTCACCCTGTTTCTTTTGATCGAGGAGGCGGACCTGCGGAATCGGATTTTTCGTCTGGCGGGGCTGCATCACCTGAACCTGATGACGCAGGCGTTCGACGACGCGACCCGGCGCGTGAGCCGCTACCTGCTGCTCCAGTTTGCGGTGAATGCGGGCTTCGGCATTCTTTGCGGGATCGGGCTGTACTGGATCGGGGTCCCTTATGCCGCGTTGTGGGGAACGGTCGCGGCGCTGCTGCGCATCGTGCCTTATGTCGGATCGGTGGTGGCGGGTTTACTGCCGTTGGTGCTTTCGCTGGCGGTTTTCGATAGCTGGAAGCCGCCGCTCCTGGTATTCGCGCTGTTCGCCTCGCTCGAGCTGGTGACGGCGAATCTGATCGAGCCCTGGCTCTACGGTGTGCATACCGGCATATCGTCCCTGGCCTTATTACTCACAACGGTTTTTTGGACCACTCTGTGGGGACCCCCGGGGCTGGTTCTCTCGACGCCCCTGACGGTGTGCGTCGTGGTCCTCGGCCGCCACGTTCCGCATTTATCGTTCCTGCACATTCTGCTGGGGGATCAGCCGGTTCTGGCGGCGGACGCGCAAATTTATCAGCGGCTGCTCGCCATGGACGACATGGAGGCGCGCAGCGTAGCCGACGCTTACCTCACCGAACATTCCCTGGTAGAACTCTACGATCGCGTGATGATCCCGGCGCTTACGATGGCGGAGCAGGATCGGCACAAGGGCGCGATTGAATCGGAGCGAGAGGAGTTTCTTTTCCTCACCGTGAGGGAAATGCTTGTGGATGTTTCGGAAAAGGCGGGGAAGGCCGCCGAACCGGCCGAAGAGGAATCGACCCGGCCGGAAGCAACGGTTGAGCAGGCGTCCGCGGCGGCATCCCGCAAGCGGGTGTTGTGCCTTCCGGCGAGTGATGAGGCGGACGAGATCGCGGCCATCATGCTCGCGCAGTTACTGGAGCAGCGCGAATGTTCCGCCGTCGCCTTCGCAGCCGGGCAATCCCTGGTCGAAATGGTCGCGTTCGCTGAACCGGGCGCGCAGGATATTCTGTGCATTTCCGCGGTTCCACCCTTCGCGTTTTCGCAAGCGCGAACGCTCAGCCGGCAATTGCGGGCGCGCTTTCCCCGCGTCCCGATCATTGCCGGAGTGTGGGGATTCACAGGAGAAAACGAGCGGGCGCTGCAGCGCTTCGAGCCGGGACGCCCGAACAAGCTGGTGACCAGCCTTGCGGATGCGCTCGAGTACCTTGCGCCGCGCGCTCCCGCCGAGACCAGTGCGTTACCATCGGAGCCCGCGGACCAGCCCGAGTACGTTACCTGATCGTTCTCGCGATGGTCTTCAGGCTTCTATTCGCTCCTCTTCGCCTGGGAAGCTTAGCAGCGCTGTGATCGGCTCTCAGAGCTACGAGCAAAACGTCCGCAGAAAGCTTTCAAACAATTGTTCTCGACTGCTGGCGTTCTCGACTGCCGGGCGAATTTCTCCCATGCGCTTCGCAGCGTTGACTAACGTGACATCTCTTGTTCCACTCGCTCACCCACGAAATATCCCATCGAGACCGTATCGAAATTTATTGCCCCACGGCGCCTGGGTCAGATTTCTGAATTCTGAAGTTCTCCTGAGGGCGAAAATTAATGATATTCGGATGGCACTTGTATCGCTCGTCCTGACGTCAACAAGTCGCAAGTTAGCAACAACGTGAGACACGCACGCTTCGTCCTGAAGTTTTCCTGAGGAACAATTCACGCGATTAAATCGAAATATTCTCTCGGCCAAACGTATTGACAGGCTCAGGGAACAAGCGTATATTTCCTTCCCGGAAGGGTGCGATTGGTGGGATGGGTCACTCGCTTCTTTGCTACTTGTCGGCTTCAACGGGGACGGGCGATTTAATTTCTCTTAAAACAGGAACATTTTTTACAAAATTTTCATAACCGGGAACTCCGGCAGTATTTCATGGGCTGAACTTCGCTTACGGTAGCAGACTCGATGCGCGGATCGCGGCAGAAGTAGCTGATATCGAAAGTACCCTCGCAAGAACTGGTGAATTCTTTGCCCTCAGGGAGAGGTCTATGAAATCTGTATTGTCTGTGTTGACAAAGCTCCGGATCGGACCTGCGCGGTTCGTCGCCGGAATGATTGCAATTTCCCTTTTGCCTGCGACACTCTGTGCGCAGTCCGGTGGCCGTATTTCCGGAATCGTGACCGACCAAACCGGCGCGATCCTGCCGGGCGCTTCGGTTTCCGTCATCGACACGGAACGCGGCACCACGCGAATGCTGACCACCGATGCGGCCGGCGAATATAATGCTCCGTCGCTGATCCCGGGAACCTATACGATTCGCGTGGAAGTGAAGGGGTTCAAGAGGCTGGATCGTCCCGGCATCACGTTGGAACTGGGACAGGAGCTGCGTGTCGATTTGACGCCGCAACCAGGCGATCAGACTCAGACCGTAACCGTGACCGAAGCCATCCCGCTTGTGGATCCCACGAGCGCCACTCTGGGCGGCGCCGTTAGCAACGCGGAAGTGAACGATCTTCCGTTGAACGGACGCAATTATCAGAACCTTCTCGGACTACGCCCCGGAGTCATGCTGCAACCCGGCGGTTCGCCCTGGACGCAGAGCACCAACAACGTGCGTCCCGATGAAACCGTGTGGCTGGTCGACGGCATCATCAATTTCAATCCCTACGACGGCCGTTCCATCGCCAACAGCGGAAGTCCTATAACCGATATGGCGGCGATCCTGCCGATTGACGCGATCCAGGAATTTAACGTGATGGAAAGTCCGAAGGCGGAATATGGCTGGAAGCCCGGCGCGCAGGTGAACGTGGGAATCCGGTCCGGAACGAACACACTTCACGGGTCGGCGTACGCGTTTGGCCGGACCGATTCCTGGGACGCCCGCAACGCTTTCAACGAGGGACTGAACCCCCAGGGAGTATGCGTTCCTAACCCGGGAGTCCCGGCGCAGTGCAATAAGCTGCCGACATCGCTCGAGCAGTTCGGCGGCGTCCTGGGCGGCCGCATCATCAAGGACAAACTGTTCTTCTTCGGCGGCTACGAGGGGCTCCTGTCCACCGTCGGCAACGCCTTCGTGGTTGGTCTTCCCGCGACGGCCTCGCTGGGCGGAGATCCGAAGAACAGTATGGCGGATGCGATCGCGGCCTTGAACGCGAAGGGCATCCCGCTGAGTCCCGTCAGCCTGAAAACGTTCGGCTGCACCGCGGCGGGAGCCTGCACCGGCGGCTACCTCCCGAACACGGGCGCTTCCAACACCTACGTCAGCAACTTCCCCAACGTCAATACCAGCAAGAATTATTTGGGGAAAATGGATTACAACATCAACGATAAAAACCGCATCAACGGCTTTGTGATGAATGGCGAGTATACGGGCGTGGGAGAAGACCACGCCGCCACGAACGCGCTGTTCCTGGACGACTTTATTCAATCTACATGGACGGTGGGCACCAGCTGGGTTTACACGCCGAATGCGCACACGGTAAACGAAGCCCGCTTTGGCTACGACCGCTTCGTCTTCCTCATCGATCCCGCGGATAGAGGCACCATCTCCAATGGCACCAATTATCCGATCGATACGGGAAGCGCCGGATTCCCGTCGATCAACATTTCGGGTTTTGATGCACAGGCCCACCAGCTTCTCGGCAGCCAGAACGGCCGTCCGTCCGATAACACTCCCAACCCATACTGGGACATCCAGGATGCCGTCTCCTATCAGATCGGCAGGCACTCCATGAGGTTCGGTTTCGAGTTCGCGCACTTCGAAGGCGATGCCGACAGCCATGACCAGCGCGGCGTCATCAAGTTCGCGGGCAACGTGGCATTCGCCGGTTCCACGCCTCTCGAGGACTTCTTCGCGGGAGATCCGACCAATGCAACCCACCTCGCGGGCATTCCAGACCTGAGAATGATATGGAAATCGACCGCCGGCTTCTTCCAGGACGATTGGCGCATTACCCCCAAACTGATGATCAATATGGGCCTGCGTTACGCCTACGTCACGCCGATGAAGGAGGCCACCAACCAGATCGCCAACTTCCTGCCATCGGTGGGAGGCTTCATTCAACAGGGCGCCCCGGGAGCCAGCACTCTGTACAAGGGTGACGGTAAGGACCCCTCGCCGCGCTTCGGCGTCGCTTACGATCTGACCGGCAAAGGAACGACCGTGCTCCGAGGCGGGATCAGTCTTATGTACTCGAGCTTCAACGCGTCCACCTTCGTGGGTAATCCCGGATTTCAAGGCGCACCGGGCGGCCTCAGCCTCGGCAGCAATCCGACGGGCGCCTGCACCGTCGCCGTGCCGTTTGGAGGCACTTGTCCGAAAACCTTCGGCGGCACGATCACGGTCGGCACGGCGACCATCCCCGGCTCCGCGCTGAACTGGAATGGCGTGGTTTACCCAGCCGTCGGTCTAAACATTTCCTGCACGGCAGCGAACCCCTGCAACGTCGCGTCGATCGATCCGAATCTCAAAAATCCTTACGTCGTCAATTGGAACTTCGGAATCCAGCACGCCTTCGCCAAGGATTTTTCGCTGGACGTGGCTTACGTCGGCAATCACGGCGCAAGACTGCTGGGAAAGCTGGATGAAAACGAGTGCATCGTGCCGAATACCGGATCCTGCGTTCGCCCCCTGGCGGCATCGTTCCCGTATGTGGCCTACGATCTTGAGACGGTGAATGACGCCCGATCCAACTACAATAGCTTGCAGACCACGCTGACCAAGCGCGTTTCGCACGGCGTCAACTTCACGGCCGGCTACACTTACGGTCACGGCCTGGACAACGGCTCGCTGAATCGTTTCGGCGGCGTGCCGCAAAACAGCCTGAATCCCCAGGCGGAGTATGCGAGCAGCGATTACGACACCCGGCATCGCTTCACGTTCCAGGCCACCTACAGTCTTCCGAGCCATAAGGGTTTCGGCCAGTTGCTCGAGGGCTGGAAGTTGAACGGGATTGTGAACGTGGCGACCGGTCAGCCGTGGCTCGCTAATGACCAAAGCGACAACATCAGCGGAAGCGGCGACTTCGGCGATCGGTGGGATTTTTTCGGCAATCCGAGCGATTTCAAGTCCAGCTCCAGTTCGCTCCCCTACTGCACCGGTCCGGGCCAGTGCAGTGTGACCAGCGGCATCTCCGGCATCCAGAGTTTCTTCCCAGCGGCTCAGGCGAGCGCAATGTGGGCGCAGTGTACGGCTGTGGCACCCAGCGCGGTGTCGCTGAACAGCTACGGCTGCTATGTGAAGGGCAACTCCGTGATGGTTCCGCCCACACCCGGAACCTACGGCACCATGGGCCGGAACATTTTCTACGATCCGGGCTTCCGCAACGTGGATATGTCCCTGTTCAAGGACTTCCGGTGGAAGGAACGGATGACCGCTGAATTCCGCCTGGAAGTGTTCAACGTTTTCAACCATGTGAACCTTGCCAATCCGTACGGCGGTGTGGTGAACTCGGCGATCGGGAACGATCCGTCGAATCCCGGCACCTTCGGCTGCGGATGCGGCACGCCGGACATCATTAACGGCAACCCAATTCTTGGATCGGGCGGCTCGCGCGATGTTCAACTAGGATTCAAATTCACATTCTGAGCGAAGTCTGAAATTTAGGATCGCTTTCTTTGAGCGCTACACGTTTCTTTCGTTGGACGCGGCTCGTGACAGCAAAACTTCGGGCCGCTTCCTCTCCCCAGCCGAGGAGTAGAGGCGCGCGGCGATAACGGCCAATTTCGCGTGGAAGGCGGAAAGCGCCAGAAACTCCGCCGTTTTAAAACGGCGCGCGACGTTCCAACGCGCTTTCGCGTGCAGCGCGTACCAAGCCGCGAGGGCCCTTTGATAACGCGGGGGGTCCGCTTTGAAATGTTTGCGCAATACGTTCTTGCCGGCCTGAAACATACGATCGAGATGGTGATGCGCCTGCGCCTCGTGCGTGCGGTAAATGACCATGGGCCCGGGCAAATAGGCGAACGAACCCACTTTCGCGCAGCGAATCCAATAGTCCCAGTCCTCCGACATGCGCAACGATTCGTCGAATTCACCGACGGCGTCGAGTAATCTACGCCGTAACAGGGGCACCAAGGGAGGAAATTTGTTCTTCGTCGCGACGGCTTCGAGCAAATCGGTTTGGGTCATTCTCGTCGCCGTCAATCCGGTCAGATTGAGGTGCGCGTCGCCGGTGTAATAGTCCGAGTACACGAGATCCACGTCGGGGTGCTGGCGCAGAAAGCTTAATTGACGCTCGATTTTGTCGGGCAGGAAGACGTCGTCGGCGTCGAGGAAGCCCAAGAATTCGCCTTGTACGTGCCGTAAAGCGGTGTTTCTCGCGGCGGAGGGGCCCGCGTTTTTCTGCTGGAAGACGCGCACGCGGGAATCGCTCGCGGCGTGTTTTTCAAGACGCGATTGCGTATCGTCCGTGGAGCCGTCGTTGACGGCCAGCAGTTCGAAGTCGTCGTATGTCTGGGCTTGCAGACTGTGAATGGCGTCGTCCAGATACTGCGCCGCGTTGTAGCACGGCATCACGATAGAGACCTTGCCCATGTTCATCTGTGGCTCAACCTCCTAAGGGACAAAATCGCGAGATGGAAAGCCCGCCGCGTTTCTCTCCACGCCATGGCCGCAATCACCAGGCCAAGAAAGACGACGGCCGCGAGGAGAACGGGAAGAGGGCGTGAAGAAGCTCCGACCAGGGCGCACGTGAGAATCCCCGCGCCGCCCAGAAGAAATGCGCGCACGGTTGGAGCGTCGAAACGGATTCCGAGGCAGCGGCGGCAGAAGACGATGTCGGCCACAAGATCGAAGGCGATGGCGATCGCGAGTCCCGCCGGCACCGCGTGGACGCCGATGAATGATGAAAGCGCCAGAGTGACGGCATAGCGCAGGGCGGAGCCTGTGAGCTGAATGAACATCCACGTACGGACGAATCCAAAGCCGAGCAACGGCGCGCCCACGATCCAGGCGGAGGCCTGCAGGTAATTCGCGGTCAATTGCAGCGGAAAGAACGTGGACGCCTGCCCGAACGAGTGCGTGAAAAGAATCGAGAGCAGGGGGATGGACAGAAGGCCGAGCCCCCCGAGCGCGAGCGTCGTGACGGGAAGAATCACCCGCAGCAGATCCGTCATTCGCATCTTGGCGACGGCGGCGTCCTTGGTTTCACTCAAAGTGGCCAAGGAATAGGCGCCGATACTTCCGAGAATCACGGTCATCACCTGCCCCGATAGCAAAGAAGCCGATTGATACAGCCCGTTCGCCGCGAGACCAGCGGTCGCGATCAGATGGCCGCGGATGAGAGTATCGGTGGAGTTCAGCGCAAGGCTACTGATAAGGGACGCGCCGCCCCATCCCGCGAGGGTAAATGCGATCCTCCTGTTCCACGCGAAGGCGAGCGGGCGGTATCCCATCTGCCGGCACCGAAGGCCCAGCAGCAATGCCAGGAAAAGAGAACCGAACGCCATTTGCGCGGCTGCGCCCGAGGCGCGAAAGAGGGCAATCAAGGGAACCGCGGCGGCCGTGCTGACGATGATCGCGACGCTTCGCTTAATGCTCATGCCGCGAATATCCAGAATGCCCTGCAAAAAACACAAGTAGTTGTTGCGCAGCGCTTCGACAGGCGCGACCGCCAATAGAACGCCCAGCAGGAGCTTATGGTCGAGCGTGGGCGCGACACCGAGAAGGCGCAGCACGGGGCCGCTCGCGGGGCTGAAAATCGCAGGAATCAGGAGCGCGATGCTGGCGACGGCGAGTCCCACGGTCAGACCGTTGGCGACCGAGAGTTGGCGCTGCCGCTCTTTTTCTTCTCTCTGAGCGGCGGCATGGCGGCTGAGTCCTACCGACATTCCGAACTGCACGAATACATACACCGCGGACGCGATGCCGGCCAACTGGGTGAACTCGCCGAATCCCGCGGGCTTCAGGTACACGGCCATCACTTTATTCCGCACCACGCCGCCGAGGCCGATCGCGATGTTCATGATGCCCAGTTGTGTGAGGACGGTAAGAATTCGCCAGGGGCCGGTGCGGGTATCGGGGCCGCTTACGACGCCGACGCCGAGGGTCGGATGCTCGGGGCCGGGGGGCTCCGGGATCTGTTCGACAACACCCGCGCTTCTATGCCCGGGATTTCCGGGACTCGAACGCGTGGGCGTCGAGCCCTCGGAGAACGCGGGAGATGGCTCTATTTCGGACCCAGGGTGGCTCGTCATGCTGCGAGGGACAAGTGTCCGCCCGGATCGAGTGCAACGTCAGGGCCAAAACGGGCCTAAGAAAACGAAGCAGCAGAAACAGAAAATAAACAAAGACACGCGAATAGAATCAGGCGGATAGGCGCTTCGCGGAGCTCCTCCGAAAGTGCCGATCCGCATTCACTTGAGGTCCAAAGGGCATGATGGTTCCACTTAAGACACCGCTAGATTCTGCCGCCGAAGAAATGGGGGGCCGGCGAAGCGCTTTAGGGGTCGGGGTGGAGGTATTTGCGAAAGCAGGCGGCTTGCCGGCGCGTCACATTTCGAGCTTGCCTTGAAACTGCATTTCCTGGACGTCGAAAGTTTGCGAGACGATGATCCGGCCGATCGCGGCTTCAAAATCGACAGTCATGTCTTTCTTGTTGATCTCAGCGGAAAGCGGAAAGAGATAGACGACGACCGTGCCTTCGGGCCTGGGGAAAACTTCCGCTCTGATCGGCAGCACATCCGGTTTGCCATCGCGCTTCAGCTTTGCCAATCTCTTCAGGGGTTCCCCGAGCGTCAGCGGATCGCCCTTGAAGTAACTTCCGGGGACGCCATATACCGCAACCTGATAGCCTTCTCCTTCCAAGGTAGGAGGCTCGAGCACCTGGCTCTTCAATTCCGCCAGGCGAATGGGCAATGCGGACTCCCAGCGGACCTGCACGTTCAGGAACTGCTCCGGAGGGGGCGTGTAGCCGGGGCCGGTGAGGAGGCTGGTCGGCAATTTGTGCCTCTGCCTTTGTTCGTCCACACCATCGTAGCCGGGGCCGGTGGGCTGGCCCATATTGCCGCCGGCGCGGCGCTCATCCTCGGATTCACGCCGTGCGATCCCAGCCCTGACCACCTTGGACCAGGGAGAGGCTTTCAGAATTTGACGGGCGTCTTCTTCGGTCCAGGCCGGAGCCGGTTTGGTTTTCCAAGCAGGGTCAGCCGCGAGGAGAAGAACGGCGAACACGGGAAGCAGGCCCAATACTCTCGAGCCCCATTTCGGCGGTCTCTGCATGATAAACACCGTCGTATCCACGCCTCCTGTTGCTCGGCAATCTCTACGCGGGGCCGATCAGAATTTCAGTGCTAACAGCCATCCTATCACGGCTTCACGAAGTGATGGCTTCACGAAAATCCTCGAAGGCGGTGTCCCGCGAGCGGCGATTACTTGCCGACGGCGGGCGGGGGGCTGGCGCGCAATTGCGATTGCGTCAGTTCCTTTACATCCAGTTCGCCGCTCTTATCCTTGTCCAAGCGGTCGAACTCCGCGGCCATGAAGTCCATGAACTCTTTCCGGGAGATTTTGCCGCTTTTGTCGGTATCCATCAGGAGCAGCAACTGCTTCACATCGCTCTCTCCGAGAGTGACCGCCCTTTGTTGCTTGGGCACGGCTTTGTCCACCTTCTGAGGGGCCGAGGCTCCGGCGATGGTTGCCATCGCGATCAGCATCAACATTGCAAGGGTTGCGGACGCGAGGGCCGCGGACGCGGCGGTTATGTTCCGCTTCTCGATAGTTGCGAAAATCCACTTTTTCATAAAAACCTCCGTAGCTAAATTTCGACTTCATCCAAGTGGTGCGGCCGCGAAAAAAAGCGGCGCCTGGTTGCACCAAACCCCAAGCGCCGCCGATGACGTTCCATGTCGTACGTTGGACGAGAACGAAACCCGCTACAACTTGACCATAATCATCATGCTGAGCGTTGCTTGACCCTCGCGCAGATCCGGGAACCAAACGGTGCCCGGTCCACCGCAGGCCGCGTAGGCCGCGCCCAGAGCAGTTTGTCCGGACGACGATCCGTTGCTGCAAACGTAGTCCGCCGGAGAGCCGTTGTTCCCTCCGGGAGGCGTGCTGCCGTGGCGTCCGGAGAAGTACGGCACATTCGAGTGCCGGTATCCAAACTCCCAGCGGAAGGTCACGAACTGGCTGGGCATCCAATCGAGCGTCGTGGTCGTGTCGTAGGCTTTCATCGGCGCTCCCGGATAGGCTGCAAAGTAAGGAGTTCCGGAGATGGCGTCGGCGCCGTTGACCGGAAGCACGAGCGTGAGGTAGCGGCCGGGGTTATCCATCCACCCGCCGCCGACGGTCAACGCCAACTTGTCCTTGGCCCACCACGTGCGGTCGTAAGCCATCCATCCCAGGAAGAACTGGGCGGGACCGCCATTACCCGTGACAGGGTTATAGGCACCGTGTCCTCCGTGGCAAGTAACTCCGTCACCCGTTTCACAGCCGGCATCGGCGGTGAACGTAAAGGCCATCTTGTCGATGCCGTTGCCTGGCGCGGCCTTGTCGTAGTATTTGACCTCAATGCTGTTGTCGGTGTGATAACGGCCGCGGTTGGGGAGACCGATGTTATCATTGCCGACGCCGTACTGGTTAGCGATGACGTTCAGCCATTCCTTCGGGGTCCATTTCAGCTGCCCTCCCAGGCCGGGGTGGCCATTGAACCGGTTGTACGATTGCCATCCGTTGATGAACCACGGCTCGATCTTCAGGTGATGAGTGGGAAACCACTGGATACGCACGCCGTTGAAAAACCACGGCGTATTCGAGGAGACATACGACGGTTGATAGGCCCAATTGTCGAAGTTGTGATAGCTGAACAAACCGACGTAGGAAACGAAGATTCCCGCGTCAATATTCAGGCCGTGATTGACGTTGAAGTGATACCCGCCGTAGGCTTCCGAAACGTATTTGTAAGCAGCCCGGACATCCCATTGACCGACCCCCGGGCTCGCGTCATTGCGCACGGTGGTCGCAGCGAACATGCCGAACAAAGCGAGGACGCGGCCGCGCATTTGCCCGGCGTGGAAGTCCCCGCCGATCGACAAATCCTCGAGCTGGACCTCGCTGCTGCGAAAGATCTCGCTCGAACCGCCCATGGTGTGATCGATCGGTTGGTTGAAATCGGAAACATAGAAGGTGTCCGCTCGGAACTCTCCGCTGTAATACTTCGAGTCGAGAGGCGAATCATGCTGACGTGAGTTTCCGTTGAGCCAGGTCCAATCCCAGTCGGCGAACGGGGTGACCATATCCACAGCGGGAGGCGCCGCGGGCGCCGCCGCCGCAGCGTCCGGAGCCTGCGCCGCGGCCGACGCGGAGTCGTTCGGACGAGGCCGGGACGTGGTGGGTAATCCGGCGGTCAAAATATTATCCTCGGCCGGTTTCCCAAGGCTTCCGGGCAGCGCGGGCATAGAGTTTGCATTGGCGGCAGCCGTCGCGAGCAAAGGTCCGGAGGGCGCCCGTTGATCCTGCGCGTCGCCCTTTGCGACAAGCGCTTCCAGCTGCGCGATGCGCTCCCTCATCGCGTCCAACTCCTGCGCCAGCGCGGATTTTGCCTCTCCCTTGGCAGGAGCGGGAGCCGGTCCACTCGCGGCGGAAGCTGCCCGTTCGAGCACCAGATCGATGTGCAACTGCCGGCGGGAATCGACGCTGACTTTCGTTGTCGCCGTCGTAAACCCGTATTTCGTGGCGGTGATTTCGTAGTCGCCGGAAACCAGGTCCATGGCAACGTAGGCTCCCGCGTTATCGGCCACGGTATTGTGCACGGAACGATCATCCAGGCGCTGAATGGCGAGCGCGGCGCCGGGCACGACCGCGCCCGAAGTGTCGCGCACGGTACCCACAATCGTGCTGGCGAACGTCGACTGAGCATGAGCGTTTTGCGAGCACGGAAACGCGGCCAGCAGAGTCATGAATCCGGTCACGAAAACTTTTCCTCTAGACCGCAAAAGCAAAGCGTTTTTCATTTTGTGTTGTCTGCCTCGTCAGAGTGAACCCCAAAAATCGAATCTTTTGTTCTACCTTTGTTCAGACGCACGGGGGCTACGTCGCGAAAATACGCGAGAGAATGGCTCAGCCCGCGCGGCCGTCAACGTTATCGTTGAGGCCGGGAGGTTCACCGACTCTGGTTAGAAGCCCTGCTCGAAATGAACTGGATAGTGTTCCCTGATCCACAGTCAGTATGGAGCGCCGTTGTTGAAAAAGGCATAAAGGAACACAGAGAAATCTGTTATATGACGGATTAAAAATGCTGATAGATGCAGAACGGCGGGAATTCCATACGCTTAAGTTTCATATATCCGGTGAACGGTGCAGCGTGGGAGACGGAATTTACAACGTATGTTCGAAAGCGGGAAGCGCGGGCACAGGAATCCGTTGGGACGGAGGATCGACTAAGCGATTGCGCGGCATTACGGATGGTAACGCGAGGCATTCGGGAGGCGGAATGAGCTGAATATATCCCAGCTCTATGGCGCGGTGTGTCCACCCGTTCAATATTTGTCCGACGCGTTGCCGGACCATTCCATACCGCAGTGCAATTGTGCCGCAGCTCCAGCCCAAAACAAAATACAGTTGAGCGATCTTACTTTGAAGGTCCGGGCGATCCTGGCGATCGAAAACCGGCACCTGGCTGGGGAAACTGATGGAATTCAACCGGAGGGCCTCGCGCAGTTGGTCGACGCGAAGACTGTCCAGCGCGACCTCGGCGAGCGAAGGGAGCGGGCGCCTCCCGTGGCGCGGCTGTCTGGGTTGTTGTGCGAGACTTTCTTCCGAGGTCAGCGCACGACCAAACGTGAAAGGTTTCGCGGCGTACATGGCCCAGTTTGCGACAAAACCCGTGAAAAAGGCATAAATGCGAGTTTATTCGCCGGGAAGACTGGAGCTTTCAAAGTCGGACGGATTGCGGAAACGGTATCCGACCCACGCCTCTGTCAGAAGATACTGCGGCCGAGCCGGATCGTCCTCGATTTTTTTACGCAACATGCGAACGTAGGTGCGCAGGTATTCCACCTCGCCGCCATATTCCGCGCCCCACACCGCGCGCAGAAGGCGCACGTGGGTGAGCGGCGCATTCTGATTCTTCATGAAAAAAGTAAGTAGATCGATTTCCTTGGGGGAGAGGCGAATCTCTTCATCCCCCTTCCACAAAAGACGCCGCTCCACGTCCATCTTGAGATCGCCGGCCCGCAGGATCCCGGGCTCGGCTCCGTTCGTTTGCGTCCTTCGGAGCACCGCTCCCATGCGCGCGACCAGCTCGCGGAAGCGAAACGGCTTGGTCACGTAATCATCGGCGCCTGCGTCGAGGGCGCGGACTTTGTCCTCTTCGGTATCGCGCACCGTCACCATTACGATCCCGGTATCCGGCGCGAGCGCGCGAATCTGGCGGCACGCTTCGACGCCGCTCATGCCGGGCATATTGACGTCGAGGAGCACCAGGTCGAAGGGCCGCTGTTGGATGACGCCCAGCGCCTCGGCGCCGGTGCCGGCCTCCTCCACCGCAAAGCCGCTCGCGGCGAGCGACGAGCGGATTACTTTGCGGAGGGCGGGCTCGTCGTCCACGACCAGAACGCTAACCGGCGGCGGCGAGATCATGGGACTCACTTTCCGGAACGGGCAGAGTCAGGCGAAACGTTGCTCCCTCCGCGACGCCGCGTTCAGGATCCAAATCGAGCGTGCCTCCCAGTGCCAGAGCTATTTTTCGAGCCACGAACAGACCGAGCCCCGAGCCGTGCGTATTGCGCGCATCGATACCGCGATAAAAGCGATCGAAGATCCTGCCGCGCTCGCCGGCGGGTATGGGATTTCCGCAACTGATCACGCGTAGAGTCACCGCATGCGCCTGCCGCTCGATCCGCAGCGTGACCACCGAGCCCGGAGCGGAGTATTTGCAGGCGTTATCGAGAAGCTGGCTCACGGCTAGGCGAAGCAGTTCGGGATCGGCCAACGCTTCGCTCGATTCGCACTGCCGGACTACGGAGATCTGATGATCTGAAGATTGCTTCTGGTACTGCTCGACCGTGTCGGAGACCACCGAGGAGACGTCGATCAATTCAATCCACGGTTTCACCGCTTCGCGTTCGAGGCGAGCCGTGCGCAGAAGCCGCGACGTCAAACGTCCCAAGCGGGCGGCTTCGGATTCAACGGTCTCCGCCATTTCGCGATGATGTGGTCCGAGCGATCCGGCCTCCCGCAAGGAGCCCGCGGCCGCGAGGATGGTCGAGAGGGGAGTTTTGAATTCGTGCGCGAGCGCGTCCAGAATCGCCGTTCGATAGGATTCCGTTTGGGCCGCGACGGCGGCGAGGCTCGCTTTTACGAACGAGTGGGTGCGTTCAAGCTGGGCCGCGGCGAGCGCCGCGAGCGGGCCACCCGTCAAGTCGGGGTGCTCAAGCCCTTCGAAGCCGATCGCTCCGATGGTGCGGCCCCCGACGCGAATACATTTTCCCGTAATCCCGAGATCCTGATCCTGCATGTCCGCCGCCCGAATGAAAACCTGGCCGGTCCTCTCCTCAAGATACCGGCTGGCATTGCCGGCCATATGCACCTCGGAGCTCATCGCATCGTACAAGCATACGCCTCGCACGCCGAAAACACCCACGAAGGGGTCCAGAAAATCATGTCCGCCCGACATGTCCGGCTCACGCGCCAGCAGTTGCTGGGCGAGGTCGTAAAGCTGTTGCAGGTGTTCTTTCTGAAGGCGGGTCGATTCGGTTTTGGCGCGAACCATCGTGACCAAGCGAGTAATGATCAGGCCGGTCACCAGGAATGCGACGATTCCGACAAGATCACGTGGATTTTCAATCTGAAAAGAAAACGCCGGGGACGCAAACACGTAAGAAAGCGATGCGACCGCCAGAAAAGAGACCACGGCCGCGGAGGCGAAATCTCCGGCGAGCGACAAGAGCACCAGTTCCAGGAGGAAACAGAAGCTTGCCGTCGCCAGGTTCAACCCGAGACTGCGCATGACGAACGTAAGCGCCAGGACGCCCACAGCTCCGCCGGCCGACCACTTGACGGATCGCCAGAGGCCGCTCTTCCCCAACCCGCTCTTCTTAAGGAACCGCGGCAGCGCAATCATTCGTCAACATCTCTTCTCAATTCTTGCCTTGACAAGCTCGCGAGCGGCGCGCTCCGTTTTCAGCCAATGCGAAACCCGCAACAAGAACATTTTAACGTCGCCGCGTAGCCAACCTCACCGTCCGCCGACGGGCCGCCGGCTAATCCATCCCGCGTCGATTTGGCGGGAAGACGTGAACCGGCTCACGCCGGCTTTGCGGGACAGACGACGGAAATCATTTCGCGGTCTCCGTGGACCTACACCGAGTGTGGAGCAGGATTCGTAAAAAAGGCATAAAACAAGGCGACGAAGCAGCACTTTCGACAAATTTATTATTTTTTCATAACGGGTGCGATCCGTTCCAGGCTTGCCCTCCGCGCGCTGCAGGCGGAGGTGCGGATTCATGCGTTCGGAGAGTGCGGCCGCCGCCGCCAGTCTATATTCCTTCGCACAGCATCACCTGTGTTTCCGGTTCGTTGGACGATGTTCGGTCCCGCATGCGATTGCGGATTTCGAAACGGGCAATCCTATTTCATCCCGCTGTACTTATGGACTCGATCAAAATTTCCTTTGATCACTTTCGCCACGGTTTTATGACTTTTTCACGATCTAAGACCCACACTGGCTCTGTGGGTTTATGGGATTTTCACGCTAAGCAGTCCTCACGGCTCGTGTCACGGACGAACCAAGCTTTCCGTCCAACCGGGTTTTCCGTCCAACCGGACACCTGCCGGGCCTGATCTTACAGCCGACCCCGGTCCGCCGCGGCTGAGTAGTCCACGACGAAGATCTGAGCATCGGCGCCTGAGAAAGATTCTAGGAAGGAAATAGTGCACCCAAAAAGGCACAAACATAATTTCCGAGCGTTCCTCGCCATCCTCCTGCTGGGGGCCTGCTGCGCGCGGATTGGTTCCGCTCAGGAAGCGGCCGCGTCGACGATCGGAGATTCCGTAGAGCGGGCCACGCCGAATACGGCGGGACCGAGCGATCCGTCCGCCGGCCGGGTCTCCGAGTCGACAACGAGAACAGAGCTGGCGAGTGCTGTGGAGGCATCGGCGGATGCGGGCGATCCCGCGTCGCAGGTGAATGCCGTGGTACCCGCTCCTTCCCCGGTTGTTGCCGCGCCGGCGATCGGACCCGCGCCGAACGCGGTTCCCGCTGGGGTGCAGCGTGGATTCTGGAGCCGATTGGCGAAAGCGTATCTCGACGATTGGCATCCGCCGGCAACGAGCGACGAATCCAAGTACCGGGGCTATCCTCCGGTGGAACCCAGTCCGCCGTATCCGTTTAGCGTGTGGCCGATCGGCGGCACGGTGTGGATCGGCTACAACAACGCGACGGCCTATCCGTTGACGACAGCTCTGCAGACCGGCCCGCATGGCGACTGGTGGAAGAAAGCGAACATTCAGATTTACGGCTGGGCCAACGCCGGGATGAATTTCAGCAGCAGCACCGAACAGGTCGGCGGCAAGTATGCGAATTCTCCCGCTGCGTATAATCAAATACCGAATTCCATCCAACTCGATCAGTTGGTCATGTATGTCGAGCGTACGCCGGACACGGTCCAGACGGATCACTTCGATTGGGGTTTCCGGTTCACCAGTTTGTACGGCCTTGATTACCGCTTCACGACTTCCAAGGGCATTTTCAGCCAGCAGTTGCTAACGCCGCAAGCCAATGGAACCCTGGGGGATCAATACGGCTGGGATCCCGTGATGGCGTACATAGATCTGTATTTCCCACACGTGGCGGAAGGGATGATTCTGCGTGTGGGCCGCTACGTATCGCTTCCGGATATCGAGGCTCAACTCGCGCCGAATAACTACACCTACACGCATTCGCTGACCTACGTTTACGACTGCTATACGCAGCAAGGCGTCAACGCGACCATCAAATTGAGCGATCACTGGACCTGGCAGGGAGGCCTTTCACCGGGATGCGACACCGCCCCCTGGAAAGCGGATGCCCGGCTCACCGGCAACACGTGCCTGCAGTATATGTGGCGGGAGGGGAAAGACGACATCTACGCCTGCGCCAACTCAATCAACAACAGTAAGTACGCCTACAATAATCTAGCCGCGTATTATCTGACCTGGTATCACAAGATCAACCCCAAATGGCACGTCGATTTTGAATCCTGGTACCAGTACATGAGGGACACGCCCAATATTTTTAACCCGATCGGGCAGACGCTTGTCGAGACGAATTCCAACGGCGCGTGGTGCAAGGAAGTGTCTCAGGTTACCTGCTACGCGCCGGAGTGGGCCTTCCTGAACTATACGAACCGCCAGCTCGGAGGTCACGATTCGCTCAGTTTTCGCGATGAATTCTTCGACGACTTGAGAGGCCAGCGAACCGGCATCAAGGGGCGCTACGTCGAATACGGCCTGTCATGGAATCACTGGATCGGGACGACGGTTGTTTTCCGCCCTGAAGTGCGATGGGAGCATAACTTCGACAATCCCGCGTATGACGGATCGAACCGTCACAGCCAGCTCATGTTCGCCGCCGATATTATTTGGTTTTACTAGGAAGGCCTGACTAAGGGGGGATTGCTGAGCCCATCGGTCTGTCAAAGTCGTGTGGCAGCGCCGGCGCCGGACGCCAGGTGACTGTTCTCGGCGTTTCCGACGGCGGGAGGCTAACTCATCGAGGAGGGCCGCGTCCAACTTATGAGACCGATCAAAATTTCCTTGGACGTGTTTCCGTTGAGTTTTATGACTTTTTCACGCCCTAAGACCCACACTGACTCATAGAGCAAATGAATCATTACGCTCCAGTTGAGGGACCCGCCGGGCGAACCGTGAGGCCGAATCGCGAGTCCGATGTAGCGACGGATTTCCTGGCCGTGCCGAAGGGAAGAAAAGACCCCTCTCGTGCCGCAGTGAAACGCGCGAAGGAAGGGGATAAACTGGAGAATGTCTATTCGGCGTGAGCGGAGGCGTATGGTGCTCGGCATAGCAGGACTTTTTGCAGCCGGAACCGCTGCCGTGAGGGCGCAGGAGGCACCCGCGGCGCCGCCTAAGAAAGAAAAGAAGCTCGCCATGGGCGAGAAGGAAGCCAAGAAAATGCTCCTGTTGATGGACAAGGACCAGAACGGAAAGGTCTCCAAGCAGGAATTCATGAGCTTCATGGAAGCGGAGTTTGAACGGCTCGACAAGGACAAGAGCGGCGAGCTGGACGTTCAGGAGCTTACGCAGTCGAGAATAAGGACGACGAGCGGAATCAGCCGGTAAAAAAGTGAACACGGTCGACACACTTTTGAACTTCGCGTGGGCGTTCCTGTGCATTGGGGCACTGGGTCGCAACTGGTGGTGCGAGCGGCAGCGTCCGCATCCGCGAAGCCGCCGGGCGCGATTTCTGGCCGGCGCCTCGGTGTTTATGGCGGGACTTTTGCTGTTTCCTTGTATCTCCGCTTCGGACGATTACGCGCGTGCCCGTCTGCAGGACGCAAATACGGTTTCGCAGCCTCATGTTTCCGCCCGGAAGAGCGGCGCTCCCAACTTTTTGCTGGCTTCTCAGCTGGAAGAAACGGAGCACATACGCCCCGTTGCCCCATTTCTCCTGGTTCTGGTTCTGTGCTTTCTCCTGGTGATCCTGCCCGAAGAACGCGGCACCATGTGCGCGTCTCACTGGGACACGCTCGGCCGCGCCCCGCCGCACGCTGTTCTCTTCGCCGCTCACGAGTTGTAATTTTCAAGATCCATTTCAGCTTCCGTCGCGAGCTAGCTGGCTCGCAAAGCGTTGAGAAGGTGTTGGATGAAGAGACAGTTTCCATTTGCCGGGCTCCTATTTCTATTGTGGGGAGGCGTGTTCGCCGCCGACCTGCACGCGCAGCGCGCGCTGACCTGGGCGGAAGTGCGCGACAAATTCGCAGCGGCGAATCCCACGTTGAAGGCGGCCCAGCTGAACATCGATGAAGGGCGGGCCGCGGAGATCACCGCCTACCTGCGCCCTAATCCAAACGTCAGTCTCTCGGCGGACGGATTTCAAATCACACGGAACAACGGAATTTGGCGCCCGCTCAGCGGCGTCGTGGAGACTCCCGGCGTCGATTACCTTCACGAGCGGCAGCATAAACGGGAACTGCGGCGCGACCAGGCGAAGGACACGACGGCGGTTTCAGAGTCCACGTATCTGGACCAGGAACGCAATCTCGTGTTCACCCTGCGCAGCGCGTTCGTACAGGTCCTGCAAGCGAAGGCCGTGCTCCAGAACGCGACGGACAATCTGGCTTACTGGGATCGGGAATTGGACGTGAACCGCACCCGGTTCCGGGCGGGTGATCTTGCGCAACTGGACTTAAACCGGCTGGAACTGCAGCGCGTACAGTTCGAATCCGATTTCGAGACCGCGATGGTGAATCTGCGCACGGCAAAAATCCAGCTCCTGATGCTGATGAACGACAGGACCCCGATCGAACGCTTCGATGTAGCGGGGCCCTTCGATTTCGTGAATGAACTCGCGCCGCTCGAGGACTTCCGCAAAATCGCTCTCGAAAACCGGCCCGATCTGAAGGCGGCCATGCAGAACGTGGAGCTCGCGAAGGTTACGCACGAACTGGCGGTCGCGAACGGTTCGACCGATCCGACCTGGAGCTTGTGGTATTCGCATAATCCGTCGTTCGCCAACTCCTCGGCCAACGAGACCATCGGCGGGAGCGTCAGCATCCCGCTTCGCATTTTCGATCGGAATCAGGGGCAGAAGGCTCTCACTCAGATCGATATCGGACGCAATGAGCGACTCCGGGATGCGAGTGAGGCTCTGGTTTTCAGCGACGTGGATTCGGCCTACTGGACGATCATCCAAAACTTAAATCTGCTGAAGCCCTACAAGAATAAATATCTGCCGTTGGCGCTGGACGTGCGGGACCGCATGTCTTTCTCCTATCAAAACGGGGGCGCCTCGCTCCTCGATTTCCTGGACGCGGAGAAATCCTATCGCGACACGCGTCTGGCTTACCTGAATCTGATTGGCTCGTATTTGACGGCCGGCGCCCAAATGAACATGGCGGCGGGCCGGGAGGTGATCCAATGAATCGTCGATCTGTTCTCAAAGTGGCGGCGTGCGCGGGCCTGGCTCTGCTCGTTGCGAGCTGCGAAGGGAAGGTCAAAGCGAAGGAAGGGGCGCCGGGCGGGACGGGTCCCTTGGCGGTCACGGTGGAACCCGACCTGGACACGAACAATTTCAAGGTGGAGCACCCGGAGCAATTCCCCCTGGCTGCCGCGGGCGAGCACGTGGCCGCGCCGGAGCTGAACGTGACCGGCGTCGTGAGCGCGGACGTCTCCCGGCAAGTGCCGGTGCCGTCGCTCGCCACAGGACGCATCGTCGATATCAACGCGCGCCTTGGCGATGAAGTCAAGAAGGGCCAAATCCTTTTCAAAGTGCGCAGCACGGACGTCGCCGGCGCGTATTCCGACTATCGCAAGGCGGTCAAGAACCTGGACCTCGCCATGGATACCGAACGGCTCACGAAGATCCAACTCGATCGCGCCAAGCTTCTGTATGAAAATGGCGCCGTTCCCAAGAGCGCTCTGGAGATCGCGCAAAACGCGGAGGTGGGATCGCAAACCGGTGTGGACAACGCAAAGGTCGACGTGGAGACTTCGAAGGAACATCTGCAGGTGCTGGGGTCCGATCCGGAGCATCCTTCGGGAATTGTGGAGGTGACGGCTCCCGTCTCCGGAACCATCACGGACCAGCAGATTACGAATCAATCGGGCGTGCAGGCGCTGACCCCTCCCAATCCCTTCACGATCTCCGATCTGTCGCACGTGTGGATCATCTGTGACGTGTGGGAAAACAATATGGCGCAAGTGCACCTGGGCGAATATGCGGATATCCATCTGGCGGCGTATCCGGACAAGGTTCTGAAAGCGCGCATCAGCAACATTCTGCCCATCGTCGACCCCACCATTCGCACCGCGAAGGTCAGGCTGGAGGTGGAGAATCCCGGACTCATGCGGCTCGGGATGTTCGTTACCGCGACGTTCCATGGCGAAACGATGGAAAAGCATGCGACCGTGCCCGCCACGGCTATTCTTCATCTGCACGACCGCGAGTGGGTCTACACGCCGACCGAAACGCAGGGACGTTTCCGGCGTCTCGAAGTAGTCGCTGGAAACATGCTGCCCGATAAGACGCAGGAAGTAATCAGCGGACTGAAGCCCGGCACTCAGGTTGTCACGAACGCGCTCGTCTTCCAGAATACGGTCGAGCAATAGAAGAGGTTATTCATGATTCGCAAGCTCGTCGATTTCGCCCTGGAGAACCGCTTCCTGGTTTTTGCGGCCGCGATTCTGCTGTTTATCTGGGGCGGGGTCGCGTTTCACAATCTCCCGGTCGAGGCTTATCCCGACGTTGCGAACAACTACGTCGAAGTGATCACGCAATGGCCCGGAATTTCGGCGGAACAAATTGAGCAGCAGGTCACGATTCCGCTCGAAATCGCGATGAATGGAATTCCGGGCGTGGTTAATCTGCGCTCCTTCTCCATCTTCGGACTGTCCGACTTGAAGCTGGTTTTCGATGACGACTCCGAGAACGCGTGGAACCGGGAGAGGGTTCTGGAGCGGCTTTCGCAGGTTACGTTGCCTCCGAACGTTGTGCCGCAGATGGGAACCGACTGGAGCCCGGTCGGCCAGATTTACTTCTTTACTCTGCACAGCACGAATCCCGCCTTCGATCCGATGGAGCTCAAATCGCTCGAGGACTGGGTCATCGAGAAGAATTTCAAGGCGGTCCCGAACATTGTCGATGTGGCCAGCTTCGGTGGTCCGACGCGCGAATATCAGGTGCGCGTGGATCCCAACAAGCTCATTTCCTATGGTCTGAGCATCGGCCAGGTGGAGCAGCAGCTGACCAATAACAACGCGAATGCCGGCGGTAGTTTTATCGAGGCCGGGCTGCAGCAGATCAACGTTCGCGAGGTGGGCCTGGTGAAGACCGTGCGCGACATCGAAAACACGGTTTTGATGACCAAAAACGGGACTCCTATTTACGTGAAGGATATTGCCGTGGTCGCGCAGGGTCCTAAAATCCGGCTCGGCCAGTTCGCGCGCGCGATTCGCCACGAGGACGGGAGGCTGGTGGATAACGATGACGTGATCTCCGGCATCGTGCTGCTGCGCAAAGGCGCGGAAGGAGACGCGGCCCTGCAGGGCATTCACAAAAAGGTCGACGAGCTCAACAACACGATTTTGCCCGCCGGCGTCAAGATCGTCCCGTTCATCGATCGAAGCGATCTGGTGCACTTTACGACCGAGACCGTGCTGCACAACCTTACGGAAGGGATCATTCTTGTCGTGGTCGTTCTGTTTGCGCTGCTCGGGAACGTCCGCGGAGCGATCATCGTCGCGCTGACCATTCCGTTCGCGTTGTTATTTGCGGCGACTTGTCTCAGCCTGAAAGGAATTCCGGCGAATCTTTTATCGCTCGGCGCGCTGGACTTCGGCATGGTGGTGGACGGCGCCGTCGTGATGGTGGAGAATATCGTCCGCCATTTGGGGCGTCCCGATCATGGTAGCCGTACGCCGAAGCAGAAGATCTTCGACGCCGCGCACGAGGTCCAGCGGCCGGTCTTCTTCGCGATCGGCATTATTATTACCGCGTACCTGCCCATTTTCACGCTGCAGCGGGTGGAAGGACGTCTGTTCAAGCCGATGGCCTGGACCGTGGCGTTCGCTCTCTTGGGCGCCATCATTTTCTCCATGCTGATCGCGCCCGCGCTCGCGAGCGTGCTCTATCCCAAAGGGACGCGCGAATGGCACAACCCGGTGATGAGCTGGCTCATTAAAGCGTATCGTCATGCGTTGCGCTCGGCCATCCACTATCGCTGGCTTACGATCGGGCTCGGCGTGGCCAGTCTGTTCGTCTCCTTTTTCATCAAGACGCAGATTGGATCCGAGTTCCTGCCGCACCTGGACGAAGGATCGTTATGGGTGCGCGGAACTTTGGCGCCAAGCACGGGCTACACCGAGGGTTCCCGCGTCGCAAATCAGGCTCGCATTCTGCTGTGCTCCTTCCCGGAAGTAAAGCAATGCACGAGTCAGGTAGGACGTCCGGACGATGGAACGGACACGACCGGATTTTTCAACACAGAATACTTCGTCGACTTGAAGCCGAAAGAAGAATGGCGGCCCGGTTTTCACCAGGTCAAAGAAGAAGTCATCGCCGCCATGAGCAAGGAACTGGAGCGCATCCCCGGGACCTTATGGAATTTCTCACAGCCTATCGCCGACAACATGGAGGAAGCGGTCAGCGGCGTGAAAGGCCAGCTCGCGACCAAAGTTTATGGCGACGATTTGAGGACGCTCGAGCAAACGGCGGATCAGATCGTCGGGGTCATGCGTCAGGTGAAAGGCATCGAGGATCTAGGCGTGTTCCGGGTGGTCGGCCAGCCCAACGATAATTTCATTGTCGACCGGCAAGCCGCTGCGCGCTACCAAATCAACGTCGCCGACGTTCAGGACGCCATTCAAACCGCGGCGGGAGGGAATGCTCTCACTCAGGTGCTGCAGGACGAACAGCGCTACGACCTGGTGATGCGCTATCTCCCCCAATTCCGCGACACCAAGGAAGCCCTGGAAAACATCCGCCTCCTGGCGCCTACGGGGGAACGGGTGTCGCTCGCCCAGTTATGCAAAATCGAGGAGCGCGATGGCGCGTCCGAAATCTATCGCGAAGGGAACCAGCGCTATATCGCCATCAAATACAGCGTGCGCGGGCGCGATTTGGGCGGTGCGGTTGAGGACGCGATCAGTAATGTGGACAAAAAGGTGAAGCTGCCTCGCGGGTATCATCTTCTCTGGGAAGGCGAGTATGAAAGTGAAAAGCGCGCGGAAGCCCGCCTGATGATCGTCGTACCCTTGACCATTCTTCTGATCTTCATCATCCTCTACATCATGTTCCGTTCCTTCAAATGGGGGCTTCTCATTCTGGTCAATGTGGCGATCGCGCCCTTGGGCGGCCTTCTGGCGTTGTATCTCTCGCATACAAATTTCAGTGTGTCGTCGGGCGTCGGATTTCTCGCGCTGTTCGGAGTTTCCGTGCAGACGGGCGTAATTATGCTCGAATACATCAATCAGCTTCGCGTGCAAGGACACGCGATCGCGGATGCGGCAGTGGAAGGGGCCGTATTGAGGCTGCGTCCCATCATGATGACCATGCTGGTCGCGACGCTTGGATTGCTGCCCGCGGCCACCTCCCACGGCATTGGCTCGGACTCCCAAAGGCCGTTCGCCATCGTCATCGTCGGCGGACTGATCTGCGCCTTATTCATAAGCATCTTCGTGCTTCCCACGCTGTATGTCTGGATCGCCGGTGAGGACGATGTTCTCCCGGAGAGGGAAGCGGAGTTCGACGAGCACGGCTGAGTTTGAGCAAAACCATTCGAAAAGCGATTTGAGATGAGGAGCGCGCGAAAGGGCATGTTGTTCCGCGCCGTTCGGGAAAACAGGGGGAAGCGTGAAGACCGCTAAAGGAACCGAATCGAAATCTCGCGACGCGATTCGCGCGCGGATCGAAGAGATCGGCATTATCCCGGCGATTCGCACCTCGTCGGCCGAAGACGCCCTGTTTGCCGCGGAGGCGGTCGAAAACGCCGGCATCCCTATCGTGGAAGTGACCATGACGGTTCCCGGCGCGATGAACGTCATCCACGAACTGGTGCGCGCCCACCCCCAAATGATCGTGGGCGCGGGAACCGTGCTGGATGTTATGGCCGCGCAGCGGTGCCTCGATGCCGGCGCGAGTTTTCTGACCAGCACGGGACTCGATCTGGAAGTGGTTGCCTTTGCCCGCAAAAAAGGCGTGGTTGTTTTTCCCGGGGTGCTCACGCCCACGGAAGCCATCTCGGCATGGAAGGCCGGGAGCGACTTCGTAAAAGTTTTTCCGTGTACACAAGTCGGCGGACCGGCGTACATTAAAGCCCTCAAGGCGCCGTTCCCGGAGCTTCGCCTGATTGCGTCGGGCGGGGTCACGCAAAATAGCGCGCCCGATTTCATCCACGCGGGCGCCGTGGCGCTGGGCATTGGGCAGAACCTGGTTCAACCGCAGGCGATTCAAAATCGCGAGCGGGATTGGATTCGCGAATTGGCGAGACGCTTTCTGCGGATGGTGCAGGAAGCCCGCGGAATTCGGACCGAAGGCAAGTAATCAGCGGAACGAAATCTGGTTCCCGCTCGCTTGTCGCATATCACTTATCGCTTATCACTGGCCGTTCGCTCTCGGCAGCGAAAGCACGAATGCCAGGCGGCCCGGCCGGGAGTGTTCCGGATCCACATCGAGCGTCCCGCCGTGCGCCACCGCAATTTCGCGCGTTTGATAGAGGCTCGCCAGCGGCTCCGCGGACGATCCCCGCACCCGCGTACCGCGATGCGGCCGGCCAAAGGCCTGTTCGCGATCCACAGACAGGTGCGGGTCGACCGCGGTGGAGACGCTGACGGCGACCGATGCGCTCCGCGGGGCGATTTCGATCTGGACCGGGGAATCGCGCGCGGCGTGTTTACACACATAGTCGAGTAACTGTTCCAAAGCCGCGAGAATCAGTTCGGCGTCCGCCAGGACGCGGAAGGTCTCGCCGGCACTGTCGAAGAGAATGTGTTGGCCCGGAGCGTGCCGTGCGACCTTCTCGGTTGCCTCGACCACCAGTGCCGTAAGGTCCGCGGTATCCACCCTGGGGTGAACCTCACCTTGATCCAGACGCCCAATCCGTTCCACCCACGAGATCAGGGTTCCGAGCCGGGAGGCCTCCTCCTCCACCATGCGCGCCATTTCCAGTTGAATTGTCGACAAGGGCCCGGCCTCCCGCATTCCTCCGGCGGCGGTGAGGATTGCGGTAAGCCCATTCTTGAGTTCGTCGCCTAGTTTGCGGCGCAGGCGCGTGCGTTCATAAAGAGCGGACAGCAGCGAGATCAACGGCTCCGCGGTTTGCTCGGGATCTTTCAGCCCGCGAAAGGCGATTGCGCCGGTGAGCCGGCTGCCGGTGCGCAGACAGCGCACGGTGATACCGGATTCCGGGTCATCCGCATCTTTTCCGTCCAAACACGCGGATCGCGCGCGGCTCTCCATGTCCGAAGAAACCGATCCGGTCTTATAAAACGTCTCCGTGCCGCGATCAAAAAGGCAGATCGCCGTGATTCCGAACATGCCCTTACAAGGCTGGAGCAGTTCGTTTCCATCGGCAATATGCGGCTCCTCGACGAGCAAATGACGGGCGAGCTGGAAGAGTTGATGCAGCCGCACTTTTGACAGCTCTGCCACGTTCGCTCCTATCCTTTACCTGCGTTCGCAGGGACTGGCGTTCTTCGTGATGCTTTAAGGGAGATTTCAGGCGCCCGCTGGACGGGAGGTCATTCTGTCGTCCTAACCAGGGCCGCGACAGGAGACGGGGCTGTCACTAGAAAACTTAACCGGGAAAGCATAAAAAAGTCATAAGGATCTCAAAGCCATCCACACTTCAGACAGAATCATTTCGGAGATTCGCGCCACGCAGAAATGCTCAGGCGACTTAATTTTTAAGCTTCTTTTACTTTGGGTTGCATTCATTTGCCATCCAACCTCAGATTTCTTATGGGGCCGATTAAAATTTCCTTTCACGCTTCTTTCACGCTTTTTATGACTTTTTCATGATCCCGGTTTCATACTGGGTCAACAAAGCAGCCAGAGAGAGAACAAGCCTTGTCATTTAGCCAGGCTTCGCGCTCCGGTTGCCCAGGGTTAAAGTTTTCCGGTTCGTCACATTACTGGCACCACTCGCAGCTTTACCCAGGTCAGGTATCGCTGCCCTATCGAAACTAGGTTTCGAAGGCAGTGCCAGAAATCCATAGCCTAAAGTTCTATCGCTCGCACTCTGTCAGGCAGAGGGCAAGGAAGGATATTCTCATGCACCACATCATGCGTTGGAAAGGCCGAGGTGTGCTCGCTGCCAGCTTGTGCACAGCGGGGCTCCTGGCCGTTGCTGCCCAGAACGTCGGGGCGCAGCAGCCCGCGGCCGAACAGACGGTTTCCGATCAAGCGTCGGCCGATGCAAGACTCGAGCGGCTCAAGAAGCGGGCCGAGGAACGAGGAACTGCTCTTCAGAATCAGGACACGCCGGTAACGGCCGCGAGCAGTAAATCGGCGGACAAACCCGATGCGGTGCTTACGGCCGACGCCACTCCTATGCCCGTGCCGGATCCACAGGCTCCGCCTCCGGCCACGCCGCCGGCGGGCGCGCCACCGGCCGCTGCTCCGGCTGCTCCGGCTGTCGACAACGATACGCCGTTCGCCTTTGCGGATTTTACGTGGATGCTTTCGAATCCGCGCAACCATGACGAAGTGCTCGACGGCAAGTATTATTCGGGTGAGTTTAGAATCGACACGAACTACATGTACGATCTGAACCATCCGATCGACCACACGCTCGGTGGAACCACCGAAGGCGAGCGCACGGGTGAATTCGTGATTCAGGCCGTCAACGTGGGCGGCGATTTCCACGCCGGCAACATGCAGGGACGCATCCTGACGCAGTTTGGCGCGGTTTCAACGGCGGTCCCACGCAATGACGCCAGCTATAGTCTGGGCCAGTGGCAGCTGAATGACGCCTACCGGTACATGACCGAAATGTACGCGGGCTATCACATCAACTACAAGCATGGTCTGAACATTCAGGTCGGCGACTTCCTGTCGTTCATCGGTCTGTTCAGCTATTACAGCTTTGATAACTGGACCTATCAGCCGTCTTATGTGTCGTCGAACACGCCGTGGTTCTTCACCGGAATGCGCGCGCAGTTCTTCCCGACCAACAAGCTGAAATTCGAGCCATGGTTGATCAACGGCTGGCAGACCTACGCCAAATACAACGGCCGCGAAGGCGTTGGCGGTCAGATCCTGTACCGGCCCACGGGGAATTTGGATTTTGTATGGAACACTTACACGCTGGGCCGCGACACCCTGGGCAACGATAATCGCTCCCGTTATCACGCTGACTGGAGCCAGGAGTGGAAATTCTACGAGAAGAAGGACGGGACGGGATTCCATCGGATGGCGATGACAATGACCGAGGACTTCGGTTGTGAAACCGGCGGCAGCGCGCAAGCGGGCCAGCAGGTTTCCTGCACCAGCAAGAACTACATGAAGGGCATTCCGGCACAGAACTTCGCCGGCATCATGGGCTACATGAAAATGTGGCTCGATACGAAGGAAAGGTTTGCCTTCAACTTCGGCGGCGGCGTAGTGACCAATCCTGGTCGTTACCTGGTCCTCATTCCGCCGATCAACGGCGCGACGGCCACCACGGGCACGCCCTACTTCCCGGAAGGTCCCGGCCTGCCGTTCAAAGGCTATGACTTCCAGGTCAACTTCAGCTATATGCCCAGCCAGTGGGTCACCTGGATGTTCGAGTTCACGCAGCGCGGCTCGAGCGTTCCGTACTTTACCGGTCCCGGCGGTGTGACGCCGCAAGCGGTTCCCGGTGCGTATGTGAACACCGGTAATCCGGGGTCCTTTACCTGCAACGACGGGACGCCTACGGCCTCAACCACGGGCTGCGGGTCGGATGGCGGGCTGTGGAATCCGGATCTGCGGAAGCAGGAACGGCGGTTCACGATCGCCTTGCTTGTGAAGCTGTAAAGGAAACTGTAGCGTGGCAAGGCGCTCGCGAGGGTGCCTTGCCACGATTCGATTTGTGTGAATTGTTTGTGGACGTGCCTTAACGAGGAGGTTCCGAGTATGTGCCGCATTTCGAAAGCGTCGAGAGTATTGAAAGCCGGACAGGCTTCCTTGATCATTTTTTCCGTCGCAGCCCTGATGGCGGCCGCGGACCCGTCGTGGCGCGGCAAGCCGTTCGATAAGTGGACCGAGCAGGACGCGAAACAGTTCCTGGCCGGTTCCCCGTGGGTGAAGTGGACCACGGTAGAAGCCTACGTTCCGAAGAACGAAGACCAGCTCCGGCAAGGCGGAAAGATGGGTGGAGGCGGGGGTATCGGGCTACAGGGTCTGGATCCCAAGGGATTCCTCCTCGGGAGCGGGCCCAAGAAGAATCGTTATACGGCCATCCCGGTCAATTCGCTCCAAGTCCGTTGGGAGAGCGCCGCGGCTGTGAGCAATGCGGAACTCAAAGCGAAGGACGACAGCGCCCCGGATTGGAAGGGTGAGTATTATGCGATCGCCGTATACGGCGTGCCGATTCCCCCGGAGGACCTGAGCAACGAGTCCAACAATTGGAATCTGCAGAAGCTGGCGACGCTGAAGCGCGAAGGAAAGAAGGATCTGAAGCCGGTGAGGGTGGACGTATCGGTTCAGACCGACAAGCTAAGCATCGTCCTCTTCCTGTTTCCGCGTAGCGCGGCGATCACCGCCGAGGACGAACACATTCAGTTCGATGCGCGCATCGGCCGCATCCTGCTCAATCAGGTTTTCGACACCGCGGAAATGCGTTTTCTCGACAAGCTCGATCTCTAAACATTGGGTTTTTTCCCGAGCCCAGCCGCGAAGAGCTTTGGGAGCCCGGGCGTGAGTTGGGAAAGGGAACGTTGTCGTGAGTGCGATGGCATCAGCGCAAATAGCTAGCAGGTTCACTGTCCTGCTCGTCGACGAGGAGTCGTCTCTGCGCAGGGTCACTCGCGCCGCCTTAACGGCGAGCGGTTTTGCGGTCGAAGAAGCCGGAACCGGCGCCGAGGCCGTCGCGGCCATTCGACAGAAGCAGTTCGATATTGTGCTCTTGGACGTCAATATGCGCGGCATCAACAGCGTCGATACGTGCCGGCAGATACGACATCTCGCGCCGCAGACGGGCATCATTATGGCCACGGTTCGGGACGGCGAAGACGACAAAGTGCGGGGTCTCGATGCGGGCGCGGACGATTACGTTACGAAGCCCTTCCACTTGCGGGAGTTGGTTGCACGCCTGGGTGCGGTACTGCGGCGCACCCATCGGTTTACGGAGGCAACCAGAGTCCTCCAAGTCGGCGATTTACAACTCGACCTCCACCGCCGTTTTCTCATGAAGCGGGAGAAAAAAATTCGCCTTTCGCCAAAGGAGTTCGATCTTCTGGCTCTGATGATGCAAAATAACGGCGTTCCGATCACGCACGCGAAACTGCTGCGGACGGTTTGGGGCCCCGAGTATGGCGGCGAAGTCGAATATCTCAGAAACTACATTCGGATGCTCCGCAAAAAAATCGAGGACGACCCGGCCACGCCAGAATATATTTCAACCGAAGCATGGGTCGGTTATCGATTCGCGGCGGCTTCGGGTGCCGGCCTGCTAAAGGGCAGCCTCTCGTAATCGTCCCGTCGACAACCCATCCACACTACGAGTCATTCGCTCGACCAATCAGTACAGTTCGCTCCTGTCGCCTTCCCATCCCCGCGCTAACTCCACTTCGCTACCATTAAGGGAACCAGGCTCAAAATGGAGTTACCAGACAGGGGCGCCGCATGGGACCGCGTCAGGCGCACGCTGCTGACAGCGGGCGCCGTCGTATTCGCTACTGCTCTGTGCTTCCGGTTGCATCTCGGCGCGTCCGGCTCGATTCCGGTATTTCTTCTGATCGTGGTGGTGCATTCGCTCGCCGGCGATTTCCTTTCTTCCGCCCTTATCTCCGCTCTGTCCGCCCTCTTGCTCGATTATTTCTTCACCGAGCCGCCTTTCTCCTTGCGAATGACCAACTCGAGCGAGATTCTCGCGTTGCTTTCGTTTTCGATCACGGCGCTGGTCATCACGCGCCTGGTGACGCGCGTACGCGCCGAAGCACGGTCGGCAAGCCGGCAAAAGGATCGTCTCGACCGTCTTTACCAGCTTTCGCAACAACTCTTGGTTCTGGAGCCCGAAGACGCCGCGAGTGAAAAATTTCTGGATCCCTTTCGACGGCTGTTTCGCGTCACCGCGGTGTGCGTTTTCGATGTGGAAACCGCGGAGCTGCGGATCGTCGGCGACTCACACTCCGCGCTTGCGGAGAAAACGCGGGACGCCTACATAAAGGGGCGCGACTTAAACGATTCGCGGGCAGGCATCGCGGTGCGTTGCGTTCGCGTGGGAGGAAGCTTGCTTGAAGTGATCGGATTCGAAGGCCTTCGTCATCCGGAGGAAACCGCGGGTCCGCTCACGGCGCTCACGGCCGCGCTGCTCGCCAGAGTCAGGGCATTCCGCACAGCGGCGGCGGCGGCGGCGGCGGCGCAAACCGAAACCTATCGGTCCGCCGTACTCGATGCGCTGGCTCATGAATTTAAAACTCCCCTTTCCACGATCCTCGCCGCGATCGGGGGATTGCGCGAATCCGGGCCGCTCGCCCGCGTCCAGCTCGAGATGGCCGATACCGTTGAGAACGAGGCCGCGCGTCTCGGGAAACTCACTTCCCGGCTGCTGCGCACAGCCCGGCTGGACCGGGAAGACATAAAGCCCCGGATGGAGTGGGTTGATCTCACGGCACTGGCGGCGCAGGTTGCGGGAAATTACGCAGCGCGCTCTTCGGACCGCCAGATTCGGGTCGTTTCCGACCAGCCGGCCATGGTCTTCGCGGATCCTGACCTCCTGCAACTCATCATCGGCCAATTGATCGAGAATGCCTGCAAATACTCCCAACCCGGGTCCATCGTACGCGTGGGGACGGAGCAGCGTGCCGCTGCCGTTACGCTCCGGGTGACGAACAGTGGAAGCTCGATCCATCCCAACGAGCAGACGCGTATTTTCGAGCGATTCTATCGCGGGACGGACGCGCGACGGTCAACCTCGGGCTCCGGGTTGGGGTTATACGTGGCCCGAAAAATCGCGGCGGCTCACGGGGGCTCTCTGGAACTTGAGCCCACAGCGGACGCCGCGGCCGGAGTCACATTTTCCTTGCAGTTGCCGAGCGCCCAGGGAGAAATCAAACATGCACTCGCAACAGACTAGCGTTTTGATCGTAGACGATGAAGCGTCGTTACGAAAAGCACTGCGGAGCTCCTTGACGGCCAGCGGATATAGCGTCGAAGAAGCTCGCAACGGCGAAGAGGCGGTGAGCATCGTTCAGCGGACGCCTTTCGATATGATTCTCCTGGACATCAATATGCCGGGCATCACCGGCATTGAGGCTTGCCGCCGGTTGCGGGAGATTTCGCCCAACGTCGCCATCGTGATGGTGACCGTCCGCGAGTTGGAAGACGACAAAGTCCGGGCTCTCGAAGCAGGCGCAGACGACTATGTCACGAAGCCATTCCGCTTCCGCGAGCTGACGGCCCGTTTGCGCGCGGTTCTGCGCCGCACACGCGTCCACGCGACGACCGAGCCTCCGGCCATCCTGGAGGCCGGCAATCTCAGGCTGGACCTGGAGCGCCGCCAGTTAACGCGAGGCGGGGAAATGGTTCATCTCTCGCCGACCGAGTTTGAGCTCCTTACGTTCTTGATGAAGAACGTGGGCGCCCCGCTCACGCACGTAAAGCTTCTGCGATCTGTGTGGGGCCCGGACTACGGTGATGAGCTCGAATATCTGCGGTCCTATATCAGAATGCTGCGCAAGAAAATCGAGGACGATCCGGGTAAGCCGCAATACATTTTGACGGAGCCGTCGGTCGGGTACCGGTTTCGAAATCCTTCCGATCCGGACGCACCTCCGGTGCCCGCGGACGACACCGATTTCTAATACCGGCGCAAACTACTTTTCGCCGTGTATTATGATGAGTTCTAACTTGGACGTCCTTCTCGACCTTCTGCACGTGGCGGATTCGGCGCTTCCGATCGGAGCGGCGGCCCACTCGTTCGGACTGGAGACGCTCACCGAAGAGGGGTATCTGCGCGCGGATACGGCCGAGTCGTTCTTCCGCGATTACCTTGCCGAGGCCGGAGTGCTCGACGCGAGCTTCGTCCGCCAGGCCTGGCGTGGCAGGGATGCGCAGGTTCTGAGCGACGAGTACTGCGCGAGGAAGCCGGCGCGGGAGTCACGGGAAGCCGCCCTGAAGATAGGCCGCCGATTCTCGCAGCTGGTCAACGCTCTGACCGGCCGCGAAGTACTATCCGATCGTGTGGTGTTCCCCGTAGCTTTCGGTGCGGCGGGGGCGCACCTCGGAATCGCCGAGAATGATCTGGTGCTCGCATATTTACGCCAGTCGACGGCCGGACTGATATCGGCGTGTCAACGTTTACTGCCGGTCGGGCAAGTGGCGGCGAGCGTGATGCTTTGGAATTTGAAGCCGTTTCTGTGCGCGGCGGCGCGGGCTTCAGAGAACGGGGAGGTCGGGTGTTTCACCGCACTGCCGGAGCTGGCGTCGATGCGTCACGGCTCACTGGAAACCCGGCTGTTCATCAGCTAGCGGCTCGTCTCGCCCTTCGCTTCGAAAGCCCGGACGGCCGCACGCGCATGCACGTAGACGAGCAGGAAGCCCCGTGGAAAGTGGTGCGCGCCTTTGCCGGGGAGCGGGGCAGCGCTTTAGTCCACCTGCACAATGTGTCCGGGGGCGTCCTCTCCGGAGACCAGCTCACGTTAAATATCGACGTGGGGCGGAGCAGCGTCGTTCAGGTTACAACTACGGGAGCGACGCGGCTTTATCGGCATTGCGCAGGATCCCCGGATTCGTGGCAACAGACCACGATTCACGTCGCGGAAGGAGCGCTCCTCGAATATCTCCCGGACCTTCTGATTCCATTCGCGGGTTCCAGGCATTTCCAGCGCACTTCCATTGTTCTCGATCCCGGGGCCGCGCTCTTCGCATGGGATATTCTCGCGCCCGGTCGCCAGGCGAGCGGGGAAATGTTCGCCTTCGAGAGTCTGCGCATAAAAACGGAACTGCGTTCGGCGTCCCGCCCGCTGCTGCTCGAAAATCTGGTGTTGGAACCGGCCCTGCGGCCGCTCACGTCGTTGGGCCGGATGGGCCCGTATACGCACCTCGCCAATTTTTACGCGTGCTCGGTGGGAGTGCCCGCGGCGAAATGGAAGGATCTCGCGCGCACCCTGGACGATTTCTGTGGCACCCATTCGAGGCCGGGAGTTATGATATGGGGGTCGAGCGCACTCGTTGCGGATGGTGTTGTCGTGCGAGGATTAGGCGTTTCGGCTCGCGAACTACCGGCCACGCTCGCCGCTGTTTGGAAGATTGCCAAGCGGTTCCTCACAGGCGAAGACGCGGTTCTTCCCAGAAAGGTCTACTAATCGGGTTATGCACCTGACGGCGCGCGAACAGGAGAGGCTGTTCATATTCGTCGCAGCCGATGTCGCCCGCAGGCGGCGCGCACGCGGCCTGCAACTGAACTATCCCGAGGCGCTTGCTCTGCTTACGGCGGAAATCCTCGAATGGGCGCGCGACGGCAAGACGGTTTCTGAAATCATGACGCTGGGCGCAAAGATCTTGACGCGCCAAGATGTCATGCCCGGCATTGGTGAAATGATCCACGAAGTGCAGGTGGAAGCCACCTTTCCGGACGGTACCAAGCTGGTGACGGTGCACGACCCGATTCAATGAGCGTTCCGATGAAGCCAGGTGAATACTTTCTCGAGCCGCATCCGGTGGTGGCGAATGCCGGGCGCAGGACGGCGCGCGTTGTGGTGAGGCACGCAGGGGATCGTCCCGTCCAAATCGGCAGTCATTATCATTTTTTCGAGGTGAACAATGCCCTGCTTTTCGAGCGTGCGTCGGCCCTCGGGATGCGCCTGAACATCGCTGCCGGGACGTCGGTGCGCTTCGAGCCCGGAGAAGAAAAAGAAGTGGAACTGGTGGAATATGCCGGCCACCGGGTCGTCCTGGGACATCAGGGCAAAGGAAACCGATGAGCCTTTCCATTCCACGGCGCACCTACGCGGATCTCTACGGACCTACCACGGGCGATCGCATCCGGCTGGCGGACACAGCTTTGATCGTCGAAGTGGAAAAGGACTTTGCGGTCTACGGCGACGAGATCACGTTCGGAGGCGGCAAGGTCATTCGCGATGGAATGGGCCAGAGTTCGCGCGCGACCCGCGCGGAAGGCGCTCTGGATCTGGTGATCACCAACGCGCTGATTATCGATCATTGGGGGATCGTAAAGGGTGACATCGGCATCCGGGACGGGCGCATCGTCAAAGTCGGGAAAGCGGGCAATCCCGACACGATGGAAGGCGTCGATTCCGAGCTGGTCGTGGGCGCCTCGACGGAAGTGATCGCCGGCGAGAACATGATCGTCACCGCGGGCGGCATCGACAGCCATATCCACTTTATTTCTCCCCAGCAGATCTACGAAGCGCTTTCCGGCGGGATGACCACAATGATCGGCGGAGGCACGGGGCCGGCTACCGGCACCAATGCAACCACGTGTTCGCCGGGTGCGTGGAACTTAACCCGGATGCTCGAAGCGGCCGACGCATGGCCGATGAACTTCGGTTTCCTCGGGAAAGGCAACGCTTCGACCGAAGCCCCGCTCGTGGAACAGATTCGCGCGGGGGCATGCGGATTGAAACTGCACGAGGATTGGGGAACCACGCCGGCCGCGATCGACACCTGCCTGCGAGCGGCCGACGAGTTCGACGTTCAAGTGGCGATTCACACCGACACAATTAACGAGGCGGGGTTCGTCGAAGATACGATCGCCGCCATTGCCGGACGGACGATTCACACGTATCACACGGAAGGCGCGGGAGGCGGACATGCTCCCGATATTATTCGCATCGCCGCGCTCTCGAACGTTCTTCCGTCGTCCACGAACCCGACGCGCCCGTACACCGTAAACACAATTGCCGAACATCTCGACATGTTGATGGTCTGCCATCACCTGAATCCGCTGGTGCCTGAGGATGTGGCGTTTGCGGAAAGCCGGATCCGTCCCGAAACCATTGCCGCCGAAGATATCCTGCACGATCTCGGCGTTTTTAGCATGATCTCGAGTGATTCGCAGGCGATGGGCCGCGTCGGCGAGGTGGTGACTCGGACCTGGCAGACCGCCCACAAGATGAAATTGCAACGGGGTTCACTCCCTGAGGATTCCGGCCGCAACGACAACCTGCGGGTCAAGCGTTACGTCGCAAAATACACGATAAACCCGGCACTCACACACGGGATTGCGCACGAAGTCGGTTCCATCGAACCGGGAAAACTGGCCGATCTGGTCTTGTGGAAACCGTCCATGTTCGGCGTGAAGCCGGAGATGGTCGTGAAGGGCGGATTCATCGCATGGAGCGTGATGGGCGATGCGAATGCATCGATTCCCACTCCTCAGCCCGTGCTGTACCGGCCGATGTTCGGCTCGTTTGGCGGCGCGATCGCGGCGACATCCCTGACGTTCGTGTCACAAGCTTCACTCTCCGACGGCGTGCAGGAACGATTTCGGAAAAAAGCGAGCGTCGTGCGCGGATGCCGCGCCGTCGGAAAGAAAGACATGCTTCACAACGCCGCGATGCCCCGCATTGACGTGGATCCGGAAACGTACGAAGTGCGGGCGGACGGCGAACTGTTGACCTGTGAGCCGGCCAAAATCCTGCCGCTCGCGCAGCGCTATTTTTTGTTTTAAGGAGACGCCAATGAGAGCCTATCGCGTGGGGATTGCCGGACCAGTGGGAAGCGGGAAGACCGCGCTGGTGGATCAATTGAGCCGGCGGCTGTGGCCGGCGGTGAATCTGGGAGTGGTCACCAACGATATTTACACCAAGGAAGACGCGGAATTCCTGATGCGCCAGGGCACGCTCCCCGCCGATCGGGTTCTTGGAGTGGAAACCGGAGGATGTCCGCACGCCGCCATTCGTGAGGATGCGTCTATGAACATGGACGCGATCGACGAACTCGAAGCCGCGCACGCGGAAATGGAGTTGATTTTCGTCGAGAGCGGGGGCGACAACCTGGCTGCCGCTTTCAGTCCGGAACTGGTGGACACGTCCATTTACGTGATCGACGTCTCCGGAGGCGATAAGATTCCCCGGAAGGGCGGTCCGGGAATTCGCCGTAGCGGTCTGCTGGTAATCAATAAGATCGATCTTGCTCCCTTCGTGGGCGCCTCGCTCGAAGTGATGGATCGCGACTCCCGGCGAATGCGCGGCGATTTGCCTTTCGTGTTCACGAATCTGAAGACGGGTGAGGGATTGGATCGAGTGATCGAATGGCTGAACGAGCAACGCGCGCGCGGATTGACCGCATCGGGACGACCTCCCGTGGTTCCTCACTCGCATAGCCATGACGATCCTCATCACGAGGACGGCCATCATCATCACGACGGCCACACGCATCCGTCCGGCCATTCACATTGAAGAAGCTGTGGGTCGCACTCCGAGCGCCTCTCGCCGAAGCTGAACACTGGCTCGCGGGAATATAGATCTTCCTTTGGCCGTCAATCAAAATAACTGATAGGTGACTCGCGGATTCCAATGTTACACTTTGGAAACAGCAAGTATATCGGTAGTTGCAAATGCTTTGAACTTCGACTTGGCTGCTCCCTGTTTGACAGCGCTACTTGGCGTCTTAACCGTCGGCCCAGTTCGCGGACCTGCTTAACACGCTTCAACGATAATCTGTAGCGCATCGGATGATGCCGGCCTGGCCCTTTTTTGCGTAAAAGGGTTCGGCGATCGCCCGGCCGCCGAAAAACCGAAGCTCACGTTTCATCGCACGTGCGTCGCGAGTGGGATGTCGCGCAAGTGCGAGCCGTTCCGGCACTGCTGTGCCTAAAAGAAAAAGAAAAGAGGGTTTTACTGATGCTTAGACGATGTGTCTGCAATGAACAGGGGTTCGTTGCGCAGCGGTTGCACCGCAGTCTGCTGGTGCTGTGCGGGTTTGTCCTCATAGCGTTACCATCGCGCGCCCAGAACCTAGGTCCGCTGACGGTGGGCGCAGGACTACAAACCAGTTATACCGGCACCGACCCGGCCGGCGGCGATTTCAACAATACATTCGCACTCAACCATGCCCGTCTGTACGTGAGCGGTCCAGTCTACGAAGACATCAAGTTCATGTTCAATACGGAATACGACAGCATTACGAACAAGATCGGCATCTTGGACGCGGTGGCACAAATCGCCATCAACCCCCACTTCAACATCTGGGCGGGCCGTTTCCTGCCGCCGAGCGATCGCGCGAATCTGTACGGGCCTTTCTATTCGAACGAATGGGCGGTTTACTCCGACGGAATCCAGGACGGATATCCGTTTGTGTTCCAGGGCCGCGACAACGGCATCATGTACTGGGGAGATTTCTCAAAAGTAAAGGTTTCGGTGGGCGGCTTCGACGGCGGGTCGGCAGCCGGCAAACCGAACATCATCGGCGCAGCTCGCGTTCAGATCGACTTTTGGGATAAAGAGGACGGCTACTATCTGAACGGCACCTACTACGGCGACAAGAATCTGCTCGCGATCGGGGGAGCGACTCAATTTCAAGACGGCCACACTGCCACCACCGTAGATTTCCTGATGGAGAAGAAGGTCGGCAACGGTGGCGCTTTCACCATCGAAAGTGAATACGCTGACTACAACAGATTAGGCGGCTACCAGGCGGCCTACGCGAAGAGCCAGGGCGCGTACGGGCTAGCCAGCTTCCTCTTCCCGAAAGTGGTTCCGATCGGCAAGTTCAATGGCAAGTTCGAGGTTCTCGGCAAGTACGCAAAAGCGGATTTTACTCTCGCGGCAACTCCGAACTACGACCAGAAGACCACGGAAGTGAACTTCAACTACATCATTAAACAGTTCAATGCTCGCGTGATGACCTTCTATAAAGACACGAGATTCAACAGACTAGAACCCAATTTCTGGCAGGCAGGTATCGGCCTCCAGATCCAGATGTGAGCATCCGTGCCGAACTTCGAATGGGAATTGATTTCAAGACGAAAAGATGAAGGAGTTACTCTATGAAGCGTAATTTAGTGTTTCTGAGCGCTTGGCTGCTTATCGCGGGGGGTGTGTTCTCCCAGCGTGCGGCGGCCCAAGACGTAATCAAGGTAGGCATTCTGCATTCGCTCTCGGGAACGATGGCCATCAGCGAGACGACGCTGAAGGACACCATCCTGATGATGATCGACGCCCAGAACAAAAAAGGCGGTTTGCTCGGCAAGAAGCTGGTGCCGGTGGTCGTCGATCCCGCCTCGGACTGGCCGCTGTTCGCTGAGAAGGCGGCGCAGTTGCTCGAAAAGGACAAGGTCGCGGTGGTATTCGGGTGCTGGACGTCGGTTTCGCGAAAATCGGTTCTGCCGGTTTTCGAAAAGGATGACGGTCTGCTCTTTTACCCCGTTCAGTACGAAGGCGAAGAATCGTCCAAGAACGTGATCTACACGGGGGCCGCGCCCAATCAGCAGGCAATCCCAGCGGTAGATTACTTGATGAAAGAAGTCGGTGTGAAGCGGTGGGTGCTCGAAGGGACGGACTACGTGTACCCGCGCACCACGAACAAGATCCTGGAGGCCTATCTTCTGGCGAAAGGGGTCGCCCCGGCCGACATCTCGATCAACTACACGCCGTTCGGTTATTCGGACTGGCAGACCCGCGTTGCGGCCATTAAGAAGTTCGGCTCGGCGGGCAAGAAGACCGCGGTGGTGTCGACGATCAACGGCGACGCGAATGTCCCCTTCTACAAGGAGCTCGGCAACCAGAAGATTTCGGCGGAACAAATTCCGGTCATTGCGTTTTCGGTTGGAGAAGAGGAACTGTCGGGACTGGATGCCAAACCGCTGGTAGGCCATCTGGCGGCCTGGAATTATTTCGAGAGCATCAACACGCCGGCCAACAAGGCGTTCATCGACGAGTGGCACACGTTCATCAAGAATCCAAAGCGCACCACGAACGATCCGATGGAGGCCCACTATATCGGCTTCAATCTTTGGGTCAAGGCAGTGGAGAAAGCTAAATCGACCGATGTCGAGAAGGTACTCGCCGCGCTTCCGGGAACAGAAACGCCCAACCTGACGGGCGGCGTTGCGAAGGTTCTGCCCAACCATCACATTACCAAGCCGGTCTTTATCGGCGAGGTGAAAGCAGACGGCCAATTTAATGTTGTTTGGAAATCTCCTGGACTCGTCCCCGGTGATGCGTGGTCCGACTATCTGCCGGGCAGCAAGGATATCGAAGCGGATTGGGTGACGCTGAAATGCGGGAACTACAATAAAATCACCAAGAAGTGTTCGGGACAAAACTACAAGTAATGAAACGACTCCCCATGGGCGCGCGGCGGTTGCTCTGGTTGCCGCTGCTCGCCTTCTGGGGCCCGGCTTTACTCCGCGCCCAAGCCCCCAACGACGCGAATTTTCTCTCGATCCTCGGAGAACTGCGCGAGGCGAACTATACCGACAAGGCCGCGATCGCGGAGCGGCTGGCGCAGACTGGGCACCCGAGTGTTCAAGCTGCTCTTACCGCACTCCTCGAAGACCGGCTCTCCTTCCGCAACAGCGACCAGCATGTCTTTATTATCAAAACGGCGGATGCCGATCCCGCGACTTTGATCGACCCGGTTTCGCTAAAGGACGCCGGATCCGCTCCGGCGGACAGCCTGACCAAAATAGGAACGAATAATGGGTTGCGGAGCGTGCTGCGTACCACCGTGGCGCATTTTGCCTTATCAAGCCCCGACCCTGCCGTGCGGTTGGACGCAGTGCGAGAGATGTCACAGTCACTCGACAATCCGACGATCGCTTTCCTGCGCGAGCGGCTCGCCGTGGAAACGAATTCCGGTGTCAAGAAGCAGATTGCCACGGCCCTGGCGCTCGCCGGGCTCGACGGCACGGCCGAAAATTCCCGTCTCGAAGCCATCGCTACGCTTCGACAAAGCGTCAGCCAGGATGTCCGGAACCGACTGGCCTTGTTGGTCGCAAAGAACCCCGACGGCAGCTTTGTCGAAAGCGATGTCAAGGTCCGGGATGCCGCCGCGAACGCCATCCGCACGATCGACAGTTGGCGCACGTTCTATGGGGGCGTCGAGACATTGTTCTTCGGCCTGAGCCTGGGATCCGTCCTCGTTCTGATCGCCATCGGGCTCGCGATCACGTTCGGCGTCATGGGCGTAATCAATATGGCGCACGGCGAGTTGATGATGCTCGGGGCGTACACGACCTATGTGGTACAAACCGCGATGCCCTCGCACATCGGTATTTCGATTCTGGTCGCCATACCGGCCGCCTTTATCGTTTCGGGGCTGACGGGCGTTGTGATGGAGCGGACGATCATCCGATTTCTTTACGGACGCCCTTTGGAGACGCTCCTTGCGACCTTCGGAGTGAGTCTCATTCTGCAACAGACCGTCCGGTCGATTTTTTCGGCGCTCAATCGGTCGGTCGTAACTCCCGATTGGATGAGCGGTTCGCTGCGTATTAACGACGCGCTCGGGATCACCTACAACCGGCTCTACATCGTGCTTTTCACCTTGATCGTCTTTTCTCTGATCCTCATCGTGCTCAGGCGCACGCGCATCGGCCTCGATATCCGGGCCGTTTCGCAGAATCGATCGATGGCCAAGGCAATGGGGATCCGCACGGAGTGGGTCGACGCGATGACGTTTGGGCTGGGGTCGGGTGTCGCCGGTGTGGCGGGCGTCGCGCTCAGCCAATTAACCAATGTCGGTCCGAACCTCGGGCAGTCTTACATCATCGACTCCTTCATGGTGGTCGTGTTCGGCGGTGTGGGAAATCTTTGGGGATCGCTGATCGGCGGCATGTCGATGGGGATTGTCAACCAGCTGCTCGAGCCCTACGCGGGAGCGGTCCTCGCCAAAATTTTCGTACTGATCGCGCTCATTCTCTTCATCCAGCGGCGGCCCCGCGGTTTATTTCCGCAAACCGGCCGGGCCGCGGAGGATAAGTAGTGCGCCGGGCCGCGACCCAGGCCGTCAAGGAGGACAAGGAGTGAACGGCGACGAACAGTTGCCTGGACTCTGGAAGCGGACGACTTTGGTCGTTCGAAAGAGTGGCGGACGGCCGGATCGGGGAGCGACTTGGTTTCTCGCTGTGCTCGCCGCAGTGGCCGTCGCTGTTCCCATCCTCAATCAGGGTGTTCCCGCGTCGTCGGCGTTGCATCTTTCCGCTTATGGTATCGCTCTGATCGGCAAATACCTGTGTTACGGAATGCTGGCGCTCGCGGTCGATTTGATTTGGGGCTATTGCGGCATCCTCAGCCTGGGGCACGCAGCGTTCTTTTCGCTCGGCGGCTATGCGATGGGGATGTACTTGATGCGGCAAATCGGTCCGCGCGGGGTCTACGGGAATCCGATCCTGCCCGACTTCATGGTGTTTCTGAATTACAAATCTCTGCCCTGGTTTTGGTACGGATTCAACCACTTCCTTTTCGCTTTCGTCATGATGCTTGCGGTGCCGGCCCTGCTCGCGCTCGTATTCGGATGGCTGGCATTCCGCTCGCGCGTCACTGGCGTCTACTTTTCGATCATCACGCAGGCTCTTACCTACGCCCTGATGCTGGCGTTCTTCCGCAACGACATGGGGTTCGGCGGCAATAACGGCTTCACGGATTTCAAGGAAATTCTCGGTTTCGATCTGCATTCGGACCGCACGCGTGTCGTGCTCCTATTGATTACAGCGGCCGCGCTCGCCCTCAGCTACCTTGCGTGCCGGGCCATCGTGGAGTCGCGAGCCGGACGGGTGGTGCTGGCTATTCGCGATGCGGAGAGCCGCACTCGCTTTCTGGGGTACCCGGTCGAAAGGTATAAATTGTGGCTCTTTGTTTTTTCGGCGGCGATCGCCGGAATCGCCGGTGCCTTGTATGTTCCGCAAATCGGGATCATCAACCCGAGCGAGTTTGCCCCCATCAATTCGATTGAGGCCGTCATCTGGGTGGCGGTCGGCGGCCGCGGTACGCTGTACGGGGCGATCGCAGGAGCGGTGCTGGTCAACTACGCGAAAACGTACCTCACGGGCGCCTTCCCCGAAGTATGGCTCTTTGCGCTCGGGGCATTATTCGTTTTAGTGACCCTGTTTTTGCCGCGCGGCTTTATCGGACTTCTCTCCGCAAGGAACGAGAAGGAAGGTGATGCGAAAAAGGCCAGCGCACCGCAGGAGACGCCGTCCGATCAAGCGGAGCCGTTAAAAAAATGAGCGTGCGCGACAAACGGCTGTACCTGGAAGACCTGACCGTAAGCTTTGACGGCTTTAAGGCTCTCAATAACCTCACGCTCTATGTAGAGCCCGGGGAGTTGCTGTGCATCATCGGTCCCAATGGCGCGGGCAAAACCACCATGATGGACGTAATCACAGGGAAGACGCGGTCGGATTCGGGAACCGCATGGTTTGGCAGCGAAATCAATCTCCTCGAGCTGCGCGAACCGGAGATCGTCGCCGCCGGGATTGGACGGAAATTCCAGAAGCCGACTGTGTTTGAGCAATTGAGCGTTTTCGAGAATCTGGAATTGGCGCTTGCCGGCAGCCGGTCTTTCCTGAAAACGCTGCGAGCTCGGATCTCTCCGGCCGAGCGCAAGCGCATCGAAGAAGTCCTCGATATTATCGGCTTATCCGCGCAGCGCGAGTCGCTTGGAAGAATTCTCGCGCACGGCCAGAAGCAGTGGCTTGAAATCGGCATGCTGCTGATGCAAAATCCCGAACTGCTTCTGGTGGACGAGCCCGTGGCCGGAATGACACCACAGGAGATCGAGCGCACGGCGGAACTCTTACTATCGCTTGCCGGCGAGCATTCGGTGGTTGTGGTCGAGCACGATATGGCATTCGTACGATCCATCGCTCGCCGCGTCGTCGTGCTCCACGAAGGGCACGTCATCGCGGAGGGCGACATGGATAAGGTGCAGAACGACCCTCGCGTCATTGAAGTTTATTTAGGAGTCTGAGCGTGTTGTCCATCAAGGGTCTCAATCAATTCTACGGGGGCAGCCACACCTTATGGGACGTGGACCTCGGCGTCTCCGCAGGTTCTCTGATGTGTCTGATGGGCCGCAATGGAATGGGCAAGACGACGCTCCTCAAATGCGTCATGGGCCTGCAGCCGGCGAGCTCGGGCGATGTGGCCTTCGATGGCACCGATTTGCTCAAGTGTCCGGCTGAGCAGCGGGCCAGGTTGGGAATCGGGTATGTACCGCAAGGACGCGAGATTTTCTCGCATCTGACAGTGGAGGAGAATTTGCGCGTGGGCCTGGGGGTGCGAAAGAACGGCCCGCGGACGATTCCGAGCCGTATCTTTGATCTATTTCCCGTGCTTAAAAAGATGCTGAAGCGCCGGGGAGGGGACCTTTCGGGCGGTCAACAGCAGCAGCTCGCAATCGGCCGCGCTCTGGTGCTCGAACCCAAGCTCCTGATTCTGGACGAGCCCACGGAAGGAATTCAACCGAATATCGTCCATGAGATCGGCGATATCGTCTTGCGGCTGAACAAAGAAGAAGGCTTGGCGGTCCTGCTGGTCGAACAAAAATTGCCGTTCGCCCGGCGCGTCGCGAGCGAATTTTGCATCCTCGATAAGGGACGCCGCGTCGCAGCCGGTCCCATTGGTGAGCTGACAGACGACGTCGTGCGCGCCCATCTCAGCGTATAGCCGATCCAATATCATCCGGTGCAAGAATCTTCTCGCGAAAAGCCGCTTAGCGTCCTCGAACGATGGTGTTTGGCGGCATCCCGCGGCGCGAATGGCTTTCGCGTTTTGTTACCCTGAAGAGCAGCAAAACAAAGCCTCGACTCTCCCAAGGATCCTCACTTCTGTGGCCAAATTTGAGAAATTTGAAACCATTCTTCCAGGCGTGTGCGAACTGCGCCCTAAAGTATTCTCCGATGACCGCGGCTACTTCCTGGAGACGTATAGTTCCGAAGCCTTCGCGGAAATGGGCATCACGGACACGTTCGTTCAGGATAATCATTCGTACTCGATCCAGGGAACGCTGCGCGGGATGCACTATCAACTCTTGAATCCTCAGGCGAAGCTCTGCCGCGTCGTCCAAGGCGCGGTGCTTGACGTAGTCGTGGACATTCGGCCCGATTCGCCAACGTTCCGGCAACACGTTACGGTGGTTCTCTCCGAACAGGACCGCAACGTGCTCTACGTTCCTGCGGGTTATGCCCACGGTTTCCAAGTGATGCAAGGTCCTGCTCAATTTCTGTATAAATGCAGTGCCTACTACGTGCCGGGTGACGAGTACGGCGTCCGGTGGGACGATCCGGAACTCGACATTCCATGGACCAATAAAACGCCACTGCTTTCGGACAAGGACGCAAAGTGGCCAAACCTGAAAGAGTCGGCGAAATTACCGCGCTTCAACACGAAATGACAAGAGTAACCGTGGCGAGCGGTCCTGCGTGGACGCGTAAGCGATCGCGCGCGGGCATTATTTATAGGCCGCGACGCCCGTTACTCTCTCTCCGATCACGAGCGCGTGCACGTGGTCGGTTCCTTCGTAGGTCTTCACGGTTTCCAAATTGCACATATGGCGCATAATCGGGTAGTCGTCGACAATCCCATTCGCGCCCAGCAGGTCCCGCGCGGTGCGCGCGCAATCGAGCGCAATGGCGACGTTGTTACGTTTCAGCATGGAGACGTGCGCGGCTTCCAGCTTGCCCTTGTCCTTCAATCGGCCACAATGCAGCGCCAGCAACTGAGCCTTCGTAATCTCCGTGATCATGGCGGCCAGTTTTTCCTGGACCATTTGATGCGAAGCGATCGGTCGGTTGTCGAACTGCTTGCGGGTCAGCGAATATGCCCTCGCTGTCTCGTAGCAATCCATCGCCGCTCCGATCACACCCCAGCCGATCCCGAAGCGGGCTTGTGTCAGGCACGAGAGCGGGGCCTTCAATCCCGCGGCTTTGGGCAGCAGTGCGCTTTCGGGCACGCGGCAATCACGGAATGTCAGGCTGGATGTCACTGACGCCCGCATCGAGAGCTTCCCGTGAATGTCTGATGTACCGAAACCCGGCGTTCCTTTTTCGATGAGAAAACCCCGCACTCCATCCTCCGTCCGCGCCCACACGATCGCAACGTCCGCGACGCTACCGTTGGTAATCCACGTCTTCTCGCCGTTGAGAAGCCACCCCTGGCCGTCCCTGGTTGCGCGGGTCAGCATCCCCGCGGGGTTCGAGCCGAAGCCCGGCTCGGTCAAACCGAAACAACCGATTGCCTCGCCTGATTGCAAGCGCGGGAGCCACGTGTCCTTCTGATCTTCGCTGCCGTAAGAGAGGATCGGGTACATCACCAATGCCCCCTGCACGCTCACAAAGCTTCGCAGGCCTGAATCCGCGCGCTCAATTTCCTGCATCGCCAGGCCGTACTCAACGTTGCTCATCCCGGCGCATCCGTATCCTTCCAGGTTTGCGCCCAGAAGGCCTAAGCGGCCGATTTCAGGAATTAGCTCCAACGGGAAGCGGCCTTCCCGGAAGCAGTCGCGCACCAAGGGGAGAACGCGGTCGTCCACAAAACGGCGAACGGATTGCCGAACCAGCAGCTCCTGTTCGCTAAACTGCGAGTCAATCAGAAGATAATCGACGCCCGGGAAATTCGCCATAACCTTCAGGCTACTGCGAAGGGCCCTGATGAATCCACCGAAATCAAGCGAACCGCTCAGAGCCAGCCGTCGGCCGAGACGGCCACTCGGGACTTCCGGAACGGCCATTCTCAAATGAACCGCAGGTTCCGAAGGCCGCTTTTTTCCATCTGTCATAATAAAGCTCATGATTTGTCGGGGGACCCGGCCAAAGCCGTTACCGGGGCGCGGTTCGGCTTCGCATCCGATCCCACCGGCGCAGGCGGATGTTACGATCGTTCGCCCTAGATGATCAGAGGATGAGAGAGTTCACACGGGCTCTAAGGCTCGAGAGCTGACAGGAAGGCTTCCATTGAAAGAAACTACGAAAACCCCGACCGGCGCTACGGGCGCCCCCAATCCACAGGCCGTGAAGGCGAACGGCGGCCACCACGAGACGGAACCGCGCTTCGCATACGGCGATCTTCGCGAATGGATTCGCGAGGCGGAAAAGCTGGGAGAAGTAAAAGTGGTGAAGGGCGCGAGTTGGCAGGAAGATATCGGCCAGGCGACCGAGATGTTGCAACACAGCGAGGGCGGTCCCTGTGTGATCTTCGACGAGATCCCCGGATTCCCCAAAGGTTTTCGCGTGCTTGTCAATTTCTTCGGCGGCAAGCGCAAGAATATGACCCTGGGATTTCCGGCCGGCCTCAACCGGATGGAACTGGGCGATGCGTTCGTCGAAACCTATCTCAAGGATCTGAAGACTCTTCCTTATAAAGAGGTCCAGACCGGGCCGATTTTCGAAAATATTCTGACCGGCGATGACATTGACGTCACGCGCTTCCCGGTGCCTCACTGGCATGAGCGCGATGGCGGCCGCTACATCGGAACCGGCAGCTTTAACGTCACGCGTGACCCCGATGAGAACTGGATCAACGTGGGTACCTACCGCGTGATGATTCAGAACAAGAACACGGTCGGGTTCTACATTTCTCCCGGCAAGCATGGGCGGATTCATCGAGACAAATTTGCGGCCCGAGGGGAGATGATGCCGGCCGTCTTCGTACCGGGCGGCGATCCGCTGACGTTCCTCATGGCGCAAAGCGAGGTTCCCTACGGAACCTGCGAATACGATCTGGTCGGGGCCATGCGCGGCGCGCCGATGAACGTGGTGAAGGGGAAGGTCACCGGCTTGCCGATCCCCGCCGACGCGGAGATCGCGATTGAAGGCTTCGTCGATCCGAACGAAAAAATGCCGGAGGGCCCTTTCGGCGAATGGACCGGCTACTACGCGAGCGACACGCGTCCCGAGCCGATCATGCACGTGAAGGCGATTTATCATCGTAACGATCCGATCCTTTTGGGGTGCCCGCCGCAGCGTCCCCCGGACGAGTTGGCGCGCTATCGCGCCGTGACCCGGTCGCCCCTGCTGAAGCAGAGCGTGCAGAGAGCCGGCGTTCCCGATGTGAAAGATGTGTGGGCGCACGAGGTAGGCACGGCGCGCATGCTGGTGGGAATTTCCATCAAGCAGCGCTATCCGGGGCACTCCAAGCAGGCCGGTCACGTGGCTTCGCAATGCCACGTGGGAGCGTATGCGGGTAAGTACGTGATCGTTGTCGACGAAGATATCGATGTCTCCGACCTCGATGAGTTGGTTTGGGCGATGCTGACCCGATCCGATCCTGCGACGTCGATTGACATCATTCGGGGCGCCTGGAGTACACCCCTTGATCCGCGTCTCACGCCGGAACAGCGAGCGACGGGCGATTTTACCAACTCGCGTGCCATTATCGACGCCTGCCGGCCGTTTCACTGGCGCGATCAATTCCCGCCCGCCAGCGTTCCAAGCCCTGCGGTGAGGAAAAGAACGCGCGAGAAGTTTGGATATCTTCTCGACTAGCTCATCCGCTCGCCGGACGACCGTGCTCGCGCCGTTTACGCCGAGAGCTGCTGCGCGAATCTGATCCATGACAATCGACATCCATCCCCACGTCATCAGCACGGATTCCGTTCGGTATCCGAATGCGCCTGTCGGCGGCCATAAATCGGATTGGTCGAAGGAGAGACCGGTCAGCGTGGAGCAGATGATCTCTGCAATGGATCAGGCTGGAATCGCGAAGTCGGCTGTGGTTCAGGCTTCACCTCGCCAAGCGGGCCCTCGCGGACGGCCCTCCGTTCGAAGCCGCGGCAGAAGTGCTCGCTCTTGCGGAGTACCAGAATCTTTACCGGAAGCTTACGCCGCGAACAGTGGCGGAGTCGCAGAATGGGAAGGCCACGCCGGAAACCTTTTTCCCCCTTCTCGTCGCCAAATTCGGCGCTTCGCGGTGGAGGAAGGAACATGAACGAGAAGAAAACGGCAATGGTGATCAGCGCGCATTCCGCGGATTTTGTGTGGCGCGCGGGCGGAGCGGTGGCGTTGTATGCCGCATCCGGATGGAGAGTTGTCGTCGTCTGCCTTTCTTTCGGCGAGCGCGGAGAATCCGCCAAACTCTGGCGTCAGCCGGGAATGACTTTGGAAAAGGTCAAAGAAGGCCGGAAAGAGGAAGCTCAGCGCGCTGCGGAAATTTTGGGCGCGGAAGTAATCTTCTTCGATTTGGGCGATTACCCATTGCGCGTCCCCGACGAGGCTCTCTTCAGACTGGCGAGACTGTATCGCGAGGTGCGGCCCGAGTTCATCCTCACGCATTCTTTGAAAGACCCGTACAATGCCGATCACCCGCTTGCCGCGCACGTTGCGCAGGAAGCCCGCATCATCGCGCAGGCGCACGGGCATGAGCCCGCCCTCCCCGTGATCGGCGCGCCCGACGTGTTCCTGTTCGAGCCGCATCAGCCGGAGCAATGCGAATGGAAACCGCAAATTCTTCTGGACATCACTGCGGTATGGGAAAAGAAATTCGCGGCCTTCAAAATTATGTCCGCGCAGGAGCATCTATGGAACTACTACGAACGGGTAGCGCTGCAGCGTGGGGCCCAGGGCGCGCGGAATTCGAACCGTTCCCAGATGAAGTATGGCGAAGCCTATCAGCGGGTATTTCCCCAGGTGACGGACGCGTTCTCCTGATCGGCGTTTTTAACTCCCCGTCGCCAATAATCCAGCCAGTACAAGACGGGGCGCGGGTAAGGGTAACGCCGTTCGCGGATTCCCCGTGGAATCAGCAAGAGATTTGGTCGGGGCGGGGCGATTTGAACGCCCGACCCCCTGCCCCAAGGCAGATTTCGAGATTCTTGGAAATCGCTCATTTTTGGGCCATTCTGTTTCAATCGGTTGCCGCGATCTTGTGGAAGCCTGTTGCCCTTTGTTGAGATTTTGGGATTTCGGCAGCTACAAAATCATCTACAGCCCGCACGGACCCCCGTGCGCCTTAACCTTCGTTCGTCTGTTTGTCGGACTGTCAGTGTGCGGATTACGAGGGAAAGGTCAAGAGGCATTCATACGGGTTAGTGCTCCGAGGCTCCCCGATCTCTCACGAAATCGGGAAATGTTCCGTCTGTCCCGGTTTTCCCCAATCTCCCGACAACGGCGAGAATCCAGAGCAAAATGCAAAAGTCCACCGAATCGATCGCCCCGATCACGATTGCTGGCACCCACTTTGTGCCCCAGGGAACGTACCAAATCAATAGCACATGAAGTGCCGCAATGATGGTCATCGCTATCCAAAACCAGACGTGTCGTCTGAGCTTCCACCTTAAAAAGATCAGGAAACCCAATACCAAACCGCAGTTCAATGTTGGCAACGCCATATTCATTCGTCCAAAATGATCGAAAACCACAATAACTGGCAGGGAGAAGGCCATCAAAATCAACACGCCCCACCAAGGTAATCGCAACTTCTGAGCAGCTTTGATGTCGGCCTTCACGTCAATGCTTAGCGACACGCTCGAACCGCCTCCCATGTCTTGTGGAAAACCGGGACAGACGGAACATTCCCCGATTTCCACGACTCAGGCCGCCGCCGCAATCGCCGGTTCCTTTCTCGGCCGGCCCGCCCTGCCGGGCGCAAGCGGCCGCTCCAATTTCCGTTCCAATTCCAATTCCGCGACGCAGTGGATTTTGCGGGCATCCCGGAAATGCCCGCATCAGCTTTATTTTATTGGTCGGGGCGGGGCGATTTGAACGCCCGACCCCCTGCGCCCAAGGGGCCTGAGTCGGCTCCAAGGGCTCCATTGTTTTTCGTCTATTCCAAATGTTAACAGCAATTTGGGGAATCTGCTTTTCGCTCAAAAGGCATCCCAAACGGCTCCAACAGATGCGGTTTGGACACAGTTTTGGCACAGCTGAAAAGCAGCGGAGTCCCCTGCTTTAACCCCCTGCGTTTCAGTAAGAGGCGCGACTCGAAGCGGAATGTACTTGAGATGGTACGACATCATTGACTTGTATTTGCACGGCATCCTCGAATTGTGGACATCCCTGATGTTCAAACGTCAGCAGACCCGCCCTCGGGGACCGCTCGTTCATGCAGACGCCCCAGTCCGCGCCCAACGGCCCGGCGAGAATCGCATAATGACGGCAGCCGCAACTACAATCGGCCGACGGCTCTTCATCGCGAGTTCGCTTGCCCCATGGCTCGAAGTCGGACTCCATTTCGACGGCAAGGCTCAGGAGCTGTTCATGAGCGCCACGGTGTTCCGGAGAACCGGAGACCAAGTCGTTCGGATAGCCGGTTTGGTCGGCCCAGGCAACTACAGATCGCTTAATCGGTCTTTCGAATTTCATTCTTCTCCTCCGGTTGGGGCACCGAGTCAAAAAGCCCAAGACTGACGCCCTCAGGGTGGGCTTTGCCCCACTCGGCCCGAATCGACTCCCACTCCTCAAACGTCACGAGCTGCGGCGTGTATTCTTTGTCCGGCCCTGTCCAGATCCAGCCCCTGGCATGTTCGGAAAGTATGCGCAATTCTTCCAGATCCTCGTACCGAACGTCCCCCCAGCCGTATTCATGGCGATCGCCATGAAGGATTTCCCACAGCGCATATTCGTTGCCCGAGAGCCAACCGGCGCACCACGAGTCCTCGCTGATGTCGGACATCTTCTGGTAGAGAAGGCGTGCGTATGGGCTCGTCATTGAGGGATGCGGCGGCACCGGCTCGTACCTGGGGATACACTCTTCGTGCTCCCGGCGAAACTGACCGCTCCAATCCCGGTCGGTGATTTGCCCACAGTAGCGACAATTGCGCGGAGCGCAGCATTCTTCGGCGAACCGCCGGTTGCTGTCTGAGGCAGGTTGGCCTGCCAGGGTCGCGACTAGATGCGGCTTATGGCATTCACCGCAAGACCAGATACCGGTTCCGGCGCCATCTGGCCGAAGAAGTTCATAGCTGTTCATGGTTCGTTTCCTTTTCGCTTCGCGTTCATCGCGGTCCTTATTTCGTCGAAGTGCCACGGTCGAAAACTATGTGAATCCACCCCCACATCAATGGACAGCGACGCCGGATCATCCGCAAGATTGCCGTGGGAGTGCCCGTAAAGATGCCAGACACCGCGCCCGGAGTGATGCCAAACCCGCATTGCGTAGTGGCAGAGAACGATTCGCTGTCCGCCGACCCGAACCTCGACCAGTTGATTCAAGCTGGAGAAAGCGCCGGTGAGATTGCTCAGGGCCGCATCGTGATTTCCTTCGACCACATGTATGTTTCGGCAGACGATGCGATCACGATACTGGCGGGCTTGATCCAGTCCACCAAGGCAAAAATCTCCCAGAAAGTAAAGCACGTCATTTGCGCCGACAAGCTTGTTCAGGTTGGCGAGAATCGCCGCGTCCATCTCTCCGACAGACGCGAAAGGACGGCTGCAGTAGCTAATGATATTGCGATGCCCGAGATGAAAGTCGGACGCAAACCAGCTATTTACCATAGAAATGATTCCTCAATGCGAAGTGCAGCTAGCGATCCGCCATGAAGCAAAGGGCGAGTGCGCTCGAGTAGAAACCGCTTCGTTAGCTGCGATGTAAGGTCGGTTGGAAACCCGAGCAGGAGGGATTAATGTCGGAGCAACCACGCCGCGCAGACCGATTACACGGATCACGTGATCGCCGCTGAGGCGCAACGCGTGACAAATGTGTAGACGGGCATCATAAGGGCCTGCTTGTGTGTGAGTGAAAGCTGTAAAGCCACTGTAGCCGGTTGCGGACAAGGGTTCAAATGCGGGCGACTCATGCGGGCGGCTCAGATTGATGGCTTGGCTGAAAAAAAGCTACACCTCGCCCGACACGAGCGTCTCAGCCTCGGGGTTTATTGAATAACCCAGCGCCTTGTACCCCCGCAAACGCTTCTCGAACATTCTTGCAAGCATCGGGATGGAGGAATCCACGTAGTCGTAAACTTCCACAACTTTCTTACTGTCGTGGAGCCGATGAAGCCGCCCAACGTACTGTTGCAGGGTGCCTCGCCAGGAGATCGGCATTGCCAGAAAGAGAGTGTCCAGCCGCGAATCGTCGAAGCCTTCTCCGATGTAACTGCCGGTCGCGACAATCACTCGCGGCAGGTTCTCGGTCTCCGCAAATTCCTGTGCCACCTTTGCACGCTGTTTTGATCCCATGCCTCCTTTCAGCACGAACACTCGCTCTGTATGTTCCCTCAGCCGTGCGCCGAGCCATTCGACGTGATCGGTCCTCCCTGACAGGACCAGTGGCGATCTGCCATTCGCAATCGCCTGTGCCACATCCCGCACGATTTGTGAGTTACGTTCGTCGTCAACGGCGATGACACCGTACAGTTCCTGAATAGTTGGCGCTTCCTCTCGGGACCATCTGACGCTGGTCGTTTGTGGCTTCACGCGGTGCTCGAATGGACTCGAATCAACCTGAGACCGAACAGGCAGGTTGAATCGAATGGGGCCACACTGCATATAAATGATCGGATGATGTCCGTCTTTGCGAATGGGCGTGGCCGTGAGTCCCAAGACATATTTCGCCTTCACCTGTCTCATCACCTGCTCAAATGTGACGGCCGAGAGGTGGTGGCATTCGTCTACTACGATATGGCCGTACTCGGCCACCAGGTCCTTTGTCACGCCCTTGCGATGGAGGCTTTGGATCAGGGCGACGTCGATGTTTCCCGTTCGCCGGGTCTTTCCTCCACTAACCTGTCCGACTTGATCGATGGGGATATCGATGAATGCCGCCAGCCGTTCGCGCCACTGGTCGAGCAGCTGGGCGCGATGCACGAGAACCAGAGTATTCGTCTTTCGCGCCGCGATCAGATATGCCGCCGCAACGGTCTTGCCGAAAGCAGTTCCGGCGCACAGTATGCCCTCGTCATGCTTCAGAATCTTTGCAACCGCATCCGGCTGATGGTCGCGCAGGTTCCCAGCGAATTTAACATCAATCGCCTTGCCGGCGTAGCGTTCGTCCTGAAGGTCCGGCTTGATCTGGTGTTGTTTCAGCAACAGCAGGACCTCGTCAAGAAGGCCCCGGGGCAGTGCCAGAAATTGAGGAAATTCTTCGACGCAGCAAATCACTCTCGGCTTGTCATAGGTCGGCAGCCGCATTGCCTGAGCCTTGTAGAATTCCGGATTCTGGAAGGCGGCGAGCCTGGTAAGGCGATTCAGCATCGCCTCAGGCAGCCCGGTCTTGTCGACAAACAGGAGGTTGCTTCGAACGATCCGAACCGTCGCCGGAAGCGGACCGGGAATTGGTTTCTCTGGTGCCCGCCGCGATGGCGGCAGAAGCCATGGGTCTTCGAGAGAATCTTCATCGACCAGACTCATCCGCACACCGACCACGTTTCCCGTTTTCTCGACGCTGCGAACGATTCGTTCGACCGCCAACGGTTCCATCCGGGGGATGCTCGCCAGATAACGCCACTGGTCGCGGATCGGTTCCAGCGAATCATCGAGGAAAACGCTGTAGCCTGACTTCCGCGGGATTTTTTGCAACGGCAAGGCGATCAGATTTCCGAACCCGCCCTGCGGCATCGTGTCCTGATTGGGAAACAAACGATCGTATGAGCCAAGACCCAGTTGGTGACGGCGCTCCATGGTCCTGGTGAGCAGTGCCGCCCCCAACCGCCTCGCGAAAGTCGCTGCTACTGGAGCAGAGAAGAACACCCAAACGTGTGCGCCCTTTCCCGAACGGGATCGCTCAAGTGCCGCTGGAACACTCCATTCGCGACACGAATCGACGAATGAAGAGGCGTCATCTTTCCATGTCTTCTGATCGAAGTCCACCGCGAGGAACCAGCAGGTTTCGTTGTGCAGCAAAGGATAGACGCCGATCGTGGTCTTGCCGGAGAGATGATCGTGAATAGCTTGATCGGTCAGCGGCAGAAGTTGTCGTGTGGCCTTGTCTCGCTTCTTCCACTCGGATTTTGAAACTCCGCGCAAAGCGGTCCAGTCGCGAATGCTGGCCGGAGAGTAGCCTGCCTTTTCGCCAGACTTCCACCTGACTGCGAAAACATCCTCGCGCCCACGAAAAAGCGCTCGGAAGAGCGATATCTTCTCTACAGTCGATAGTTCGGGTGCGGCTTGGGCCGGAACTGCGACGGCAGCCTTCGCAGCTCCGCAATCGGCGGCCGCGTTTTGGTCGCTGGTTGCGGACGCAGGTTTGGAATCGCGTATGGACCCTTCAGTCCTCGGTATCGGCTGGTTCTTCAGGAGTTCGCGCAATCGCGAGTTTTCCTCGCGGAGTAACTCACATTCGTTGGTGACGCGCGCCAGCTTCTCCGAAAGACTCTCGAAGTCCTCCATCGCCCTCCATTATGTATGGCCGTTTCGCCGTGCCGGAAAGTGGCTACCACCAGCGATTACTGTTCGCCATTGTGATCTGTTCACGCAACGTGTACAATATACAATATTGAACACTGGAGCGTTGCCATGACGGCCCAACAAGAACGAATCCTCCATACCGCTGTAGTCGAGCTGGGAAGGACCACGGGGATAAACGCCCATGTTCATCCGGTGACGGTTGGCCGGCATGGCGCAACCGACGCGATCATCGAGGTCGAGACGGACCGATACAAGCACCGTTTCGGGGCCGAGGTCAAGACAGTCGACCGTTTTGCGACACCGGCGATGCTAAAAGCTCAGGGCGAAGCCCTGCACGATCCGCCGTTGCTGGTTGCACCATATATTACGCGCGAAGTTGCGGAATACTGCCGTCAACTCCGCTTGCCGTTCATCGACACCGCCGGAAATGCGTATCTGGAAGCAGCGGGCTTGCTCGTCTATGTCGTGGGTCAGGCTCGCCGCGTCGAACCCCGGCAGGGTAACTTCCGCGCTTTGAACCCTGCCGGGCTGAAGCTGACCTTCGCTTTGCTGTGTCGTCCCAGGCTGCTTGATGATAACTACCGCAATATCGCGAACGCCGCCGGAGTGGCGCTCGGAACGGTGGGCGCCGACATGAAGGATCTCGAAGCCCGCGGCTTCTTCAATCTCGAAACGCACCCCCACTTACGCAAACTGCTTGACCCGAAACGGATGCTCGAAGAGTGGGTGACCCACTATCCCATCACGTTGCGCCCAAAGCTCAATCTGGGGCGATTCCGCGCTGATCCCGAGCGGCTTCAGCACACCGCCCTTGCACCACTCAACGCGTATTGGGGCGCTGAACCCGCGGCCGAGAAACTAACGCGCTATCTCAAACCCGCGCATTTCACTATCTATACAGGTGAGCCCATCGCAAGACTGGTCGCGGCGGGCCGGATGCGGGCCGAGGCGGCCGGCAACGTTGAGATACTGGAGAAGTTCTGGAACTTTCCTGCGGCCCACGCGGACAAGAATGACAAGGCCGATGTCGTTCCGCCGGACCTTGTTCCGCCAATTCTCGTCTATGCCGACCTTCTGGCAACAAATGATGGCCGCAATGTAGAAGCCGCCCGGATGATCTATGAGCAACAAATCGAGCCAGCCTTCGATACCACTGAATAGTGCCGTCGATCTGTCCATCGTGCGGGTATTGCGTGCGCTCGACCCGATTGCGCGGTCAGCCAAGTGCGAATACTTCCTCGCAGGCGCGACGGCGCGCGACCTCATTCTGGTGAACGTTCATGGACTGCGACCGGGGCGTGCCACTCGCGATATCGACTTCGGAATCGCCGTTGAGAGCTGGGCGCAGTTCGAACTTCTGAAGGAACGACTGCTCGCGACGAACGATTTCTCGGCGTCGCGGGCACAACAGCGACTGACCTTCACAGATTCGAATGAGGGGATCTCCATTCCGGTCGATCTCATTCCATTCCGCGGAGTCGCTTCCGCTGACGGAACCATTGCCTGGCCTCCAGGCCGGGATATCGTCATGAACGTGGCGGGCTTCGAAGAGGCTCTGACGTCCTCGGTGCTCATCGAGATAGAGGCAAATCTGACGGTGCACGTGGCATCGGTAGCCGGACTGACTTTGCTCAAGCTGGCCGCATGGGTGGACCGAGGTCGGGAAAGCAACAAAGATGCCGCCGATCTCTACCGATTGCTGACTTCTTACGCCGACGCCGGGAACACGGATCGCCTGTACGACACGGAGTTGGATTTGTTGGAAGCTGCGGGATTCGACATGCGGTTGGCGGGCGCGGAACTTCTCGGTCGCGATGTCGCGGCAATATGCGATGCCCGGATACTGCATCAAGTCCTGTGCGTCCTGGCTGAGGAAGGTAATCGCGAGCGTCTCGTTATCGACATGGTTCGAACTTCCACATACGCAGAGGCGACGCCCTTCTTGGAGAGAGCTTTCGATGCATTCAATAGGGGACTCCAACGCAACTGAGTCCTGCGAAACTCACCCAAGCAGGGCGGTGTCTTGGGAATATCGCATAGATCCCGAGCGAGTCTGATCTTTCCTGATTTCTCCAGCCGGCTAAACGCCTGATCCACGGCGGCGCGACAAAACCTGACTAGTCCGACATCGTTGAGGAGGACGCTTGCCCGGACAGGCGATTAGGCCGATTCATGCCTGATCGGCGAGAGATTTAGCATGTAACTCGCCAATCGTCTGAGCTTCGCATCTTTGGCGTCTGGGTCGAGTTCAGCGGCAACCCATTCGAGATCCGTCCCCAGATCCTTCTCCATCTGTTTGATCAGTTCGCGTGTCAGGCGTGATAGATCGGCCCGGTCCCCAAATTCCGGCGAGACGATCAGCTTCCAGAACTGTTGGTCGCCCGCTCTCTGCCAGCTTTGAAGTTCCCCCGCGATATCCACTCCGTTACTCTCCCGACTGAATCCCACTGGCTTGGCATCGCTTTCGAATGTGGCGCTTTCGCGCGCGAGGTAACGCCCATGCGCTTTCCATTGCCCCCGGACCTTGTTCTTTCAGGTACGTCACCCGGACTGCGCAACGCTGATAGTACGGACTCGCGGCTTTTCCTTTTCCGCCTGGCGCGCGGTTGCCTGTCTTTCGGCTGCTGCGGGCGTAGTGCATGATCAGCTTGAATCCGTTCGACCATGCCGCGCCTTCGTTCCGCGTGACACGAGGCTTTGGCGGCCGGAGCCGGAATTCGCGCTCGTCGTCAGTTCGTGCCATGCTCCACCAGATCCTTCATGGCGGCACGGGCGTCGCCAGACATCGCCTGACCGGCGGCCTTGACGAGCTTGTCATAACGGTCTCGGGCGCGGGCGATGGCTTGGGGTCTCGCATCGGCCGGCGGTTCCGGCACGCAGGTCAGAACCGCTTTGGCGAAAGCGTCCACCAGGGCAAACAGCGCTTGCTGCCCCCGGCCAACGCGGAAGATATCGTGCGAAACGCGATCAAAGCCCGCTCCAATCCGCTCATCTGTGCCGGTAAGTTCGGCTCGCCCGTCCAGTTCGTTTCGGATCGCCGCTCGAATGAACGCGCTGGGACTTGCGTAACCTTTGGTCTTCGACGCCTCATCGACCTGACGTTGCTCTTCTCTGGTAAGCCGGACCGCGACTCTGGCGTTGCGGGAAGTCCTCGTGCGTTGTGTCATAACAAGCCCTATACATATAAGGGCTCAGAACGGCATTTTTGGACATTTTCTTCGCCGGAATTCTGCGTCGAACATCGGTCGAACACACGGCGAATTTTGTCCCACAACGGAACCTGCTTACCGCGCACTTGTTGCGAGTGAAAAAAACACCAGCCCGTTCGACAAGCCCTTTATGTTCCACTACCGGTTTTCTGCTGTGTTTTTGGCTGCATTCGGGTTGCAGACTGTTGCATTCGGTTGCGTACGCGTGTGAAGTCAGCGCCGTTGTTGCAGACCGTTTTGAGTTCGTTGCGGACGGTTGCGGACACTGATTTTTTGTCCAAAAAGCCGATCCTGAGCCCTTATATGTATGGGGCGGATTCTGGCAACGCCGGTAGATCCAACTTTGCGTTCGCGAAAGATAACGAAATCCGATCTTTCGCATCTGCGTGCCCTTCCGGGCGTGGAACCCGCGACCAGTACCGGGCGAGTGGCATGGATCTGGCCTGAGATTGAGGCAGGGCTCGCCACGGGCAAAAAATTACGAGAAGTCTGGGACGCTGTCCGCGCAGATGGCCTTGACATCCCCTATCCGCAGTTTCGGGTCTACGTATCGCGTGTTCGAAGCCGTCGGTTGCGCCAACGCCAGGTCGAACTCGAATTGACGCCGCGCGCTGCTGCCGAGTCAACCTCTCCTCCGGTTCCGCAATCACCGGCTTCAGCTGATCCCTTCCACAACCTCCGGGAGCAGCGGGAGAAAAAACAATCGGACGGATTTACGTACGATCCGTTCTCAATCCAAAAGCAGCTAATCGATTAGGAGCACAACCATGACAGCAACAGAACAATCAAAACACAGAAGCAATCAAGTCCATATCGTCCTGCAGGGAAAGGGCGGCGTCGGAAAGAGTCTGATTTCCGCCATTCTCGGCCAGTACTTTCAGCACCAGAAGATCACGCCGCACTGCTTTGACACTGACCCGGTCAACGCGACCTTCGCTCAGTATCAGGCGCTGGCAGCCGAACACATCAATGTCCTTCGTCGCGGTGCGATCAACGATAAGCGGTTCGACGATCTCGTTCGGCAAGATCTGCGATTTGGAAGGAGTCTGTATCGTAGACACCGGCGCCACGACCTTCGTTCCGTTGTGGAACTACATTCTCGAAAGCGACATGCTGAATTTTCTGGCCGCACGTTCCCGTCGCGTCTTCGTTCATTCAGTGGTCGCAGGCGGACAAGCCTTGACCGACACTCTCAATGGCTTCAAACGCCTCGCAGAAACTACGACCTGAGAAGAATGTGATCGTCTGGCTGAATGAATACTTCGGCGAGATATCCAGAGACGGGAAGTCGTTCGAGGAGTTCCGGGTTGCCGAGGAGCAGGCCGACAAGCTCCTGGGGACCGTCGTGATTCGGGAACGCAATCCGAACACTTACGGGGACGACATGCGCCAGATGCTGACGAAGCGACTTACCTTCGAGGAGGCCATCCGGCTCGCCGATTTCTCTCTGGTCTCGAAGCAGCGCCTGACGATCATCCGGCGCGAACTCTTCGATCAGCTCGACCGGATTGGAATGGAGTGAGCCATGGCAAAACCCGTCACTTTCAACGTGCAACGCCTGATCGCAGCGGTGGCCACGGAGCACCGCCTGCTTTTCAAACCAGACGATGCGGCCTTCGCCATCGTGACGATGAATCGTCTGGTCCTCGAAGAGTCGCTCGAAGCTATCCGCGCCGTTGTTGCGGAGGATCTGGCGCAATTCAAGCAGACCGCGCAGTGGGCTCACAGCCGCGCTGAGTCGGCTATCGAGGCGGAAGTTCGTCGTTCCGCGACTGCGCTGCGGGAGGAACTCCAGAGCGATATCAATACTGCGCGCCTTCGAGCAGCGGAGATCGTCCAGGAGGTCAAGGAGACCTTTGAGAAACCGATGGCGTACCGGGACCTAATCATCATGGCCCTCGCGGCCATTCTCTGTCGCTTCGTCGTTCGGCTTTGCATCTGGCCGACTCAGCGTCCGATAGCCGCCAGTCAGACGAATGGAGATCTCAATGGGCACAGCAACCATTTCAACTGCCGCGAGAGAAGAGCTTCCGCTCACGGTCCGCGATGCCGCCACATACCTTGGCGTCAGCCCGCAGACGGTGTATCTTTGGGTTGAGCGAAAGCAGATTCCCCATCTCCGCGTGATGGGCCGCAATATCCGATTTCTGAAATCGGAGTTGGAGCCCTTCCGCGCAACTTTCAAACAGGAGGTGGTGGAATTGGCAAGACCAGTAAAGCATGATGGCGGCTTGTACAAGCGAACGGGATCGAAAATCTGGTGGATGCGTTACCGCGACAAGGACGGTAACCGCCAGCGGGAATCGACCCTCACCGAAGACTGGGGCGAAGCGCAGAAATGCCTCAGAGAGCGATTGCAAGCCAGGGACAACAACACTCTGCCGGCGCTGCGCCGCGGGCAGGATCTCACATTTGGGGAATGGGCGGATTTTTACCTGGAGAACTTCTCCAGACCGCCGTTCCGCGCGCAGAAGACACACGAAGTTAACCAGCGCGCGCTGAAGCACCTGAGAGGCATGTTCGAAAACACCAAACTCGCGAGCTGAACGCCGACGATATCGAGATGTATCTTCGTCGGCGGCTCAAGCAACGGGTGCAGGTGAAGGCGAAGACTGGATTCGTTCAGAAAGGCATGCTGAAGGCAACGACAGTACATCAGGAATTGCGGGTTCTGCGGCGCATGCTGAACGTGGCCGTCCGCAAGAAGTTCCTTTTCGCGAATCCATGCGCAGGCGTGGAGTTTCCAGCGAGGGTCGAGGGACTGTTCCGGCCGCACTATGTGACTTGGTCGGAGCAACAGAAGATCGAGTTCAGCGCGCCCGAGTACCTGCGCAACGTCATCCGGATCATCACCGAGACCGGACTTCGGATCTACAAAGAGCTGACTCCGATGAAAAAGGATCAGCTTGATCTGGAAAACCGGACGGTGTGGATTCCGGACTCGAAGACGCCGAACGGAATCGCCGAGGTTCCGCTGACGGACATTGCGGCGGACGCTTTCCGGCGTCAGCTTGCGCATCTCAGGGCCGGGCCCTTACCTGTTCCCGAGCGACGAGAATCCAGACGGTCATCAGAAGACGTTCAAGACCGTTTGGCATGCGACTTTGCGGCGGGCAAAGGTTCCATACTTCCGCATCTACGATCTCCGCTCGACGTACGCGACCCGGCTCAGTGCCGGGTGGCGTTGCCGACGAGTGGGTGACGCAGTTGCTTCGGCAGGGCGATGCGAAGGTGTTCAAGAAGTACTCGCAGATGAAGCTGCAGATGAAGCGGGAGGCGCTGACGCAAAATGAACCGCCAGGCCAACGAAAGCGGCCCGGGTTTTGGCACAGTGCAGCCCAATTAGAAGGGGTTTTGGCACAGTTTTGGCACGGTTGAGGCGAAGGAAAGGCGAAATCGATGGAAGGGCAAATCGAACAACTCTTTTGTAATCAAAGAGAGGTTTGGTCGGGGCGGGGCGATTTGAACGCCCGACCCCCTGCGCCCAAGGCAGATTTCGAGCTTCTTGGAAATCGCTCATTTTTGAGCCATTCTGTTTCAATCCCTTGCCACGATCTTGTTGAAGCCTGTTGCCCTTTGTTGAGATTTTGGGATTTCGGCAGCTACAAAATCATCTACAATTCCGAATGAAAGCCCTGCAATGCCGGACTCGCATTGGATCGGTACCCTTTTTTGCCAAATGTGTATTCTTTTGGCATTACTGTGACGATGGATTCGCCTTTCTCGCCGCGCCAAACCATGCAATCAAACTCTGCAAGACGCTATTAATCAGACGTTTACCGGTTGCCCCGACGAGAACCCCAGCCACGATCTGCCACTGATGGAGCCTCTCGAATACCTCGATGATGGAAGGGTTCCATCCGTGGCCCCTGCCGAAGTGTATGACCGAGGTGTAATACCAAATTGCCAGAATCGGCGCAGTGCCGATGACTACGTTAGCGGAGAAGCGAACGTAGAATCTAAGAACGCGGTCACCCTGTGAATGGATGTAGTCACTGAGCGACGGAAGGGCTGAGGCCTCCGGGGTCTGGCCGGGGAGCGCCAAACTCAGGGCGCCCTCCGGCTTGGCAACAGCAGCGGATCCGTCAACCTCTTCATAGGGAGCCACTTGGGCAGTCGTCAGTGATGAGCCGCCCGCGAACGAAGTATTGGTATCCGGTCTCGGGCCGCCGTTAACGACACTCGTGGAGGACTGAGTCGCCATTTGCATGACCTCCCTCTTGCCCCAGCTATTTTGGGCCTGGCTTGCTTGTTCGCTGAGCCGCGACCGCTGCCCACTGGATGGCAGGATTGTGTGCCAGCGAGGACCATCCCCATCATCTCGCGGGCCTTCCGCCAGTCCTACCGACCGCAGCAAATTAAGCAAGGCAGAGAAATACTTCGACAGATGCTTGAATTGCCCGATCTGGTCCAGGACTTAGATGAGGCGTCGCTTGATAATTTTTTGGAAGACGCTGTCCAGGACGCATTGGGGAAGCAGGCTCTGGGCAGAAACATAGCTTCAACATGGTTGAGAAAGTTCGCAAACAAATCCAAAACGGAGACGGAAGCCGCAACACTCATTCCGATCGTCGCCGCAGTGCGCGAGCGCATCAGGGCGAGCGATTATATGAGCGCCGAACTTGTTTCCGTGCATCCCGAGCTGGAAAATCAATTCGACTCTATCTCCGCTTGCGAGAGGCGCCGGCCCGCGGTGGGCCAAAATGTGGTTGGCATTCTCGCGACCCGTACGCTCATAGTCCATGTTGATGGAAGGCCGTGCTCAAGCGGCGGTAGGCGCATCGAATGGAAGCGAAGCCATTGGCGGGGCCAATCTTTCGTCGTTTCGATGCGGAACCGGCAAGGTATCGCTTCCCAGGTATTGTCAGTTATCTCCGGTCGCGCTGTGGATATCATTGAAATCGCCGCTGCGCGCCTTGGTCCCGGATGGGCGGTTATGCGGGTCCATACCCAGTCGGTTCCGAAAAACACTGTGGCTAAGATCGATCAAGAACTCAGAGCGATTCACGGCATCGAACGAGTCGTCCTCCCAGATGCTCCTGTAGTGCCTGTCCTTGAAGGGCCTCTACCACCACGAAACGAATCCCGCAATGTGCTGCGAGGTGACGCATCTCCGTTTGTCTGTGGTCCTCCAGTTGTGGATGACGCTCAATTCTATGGGAGACGGGGAGAGCTGGAAAAACTCCGAACAATATTTCAAGCTCTTGCCCTTCCAGAAGCAAGGTCAGGTGGCTCGGCGTTTGTGACCGGACCCTTCAAGGTGGGGAAGACCTCCTTGTTGAGCATTTCTTTCGCGAACTCAAGCGCAAGGAGTATCAGTGTCTACCCGCAGGCATAACTGCTCAATACTGTGAATCTTGGCTTCAGCTTGCGCCAAGGATAAGTGTAGAACTCGCGCGGTATGCGGGCGACGACGCGTTCCCCATCCGGAAAGAATCTGACGCAACAGAAACGCTGCAGCTCTCATTACGCATTTACTAGCAAATCGTACGCGTTTACTAGTGGTGTTTATGATGAGGTGTCGGGATGTTCCAGGCGACACATCGGGCAGGCGAGAGTGATGCACTAATTCGCTTTGCTGATTGGGCTTCGCGGATGCCACGACTGATGATCATTTGGGCCGGTCCGGAAACACCGACGCTTGATCTACCGGCGGAATTGAGCTACGTCCTACGGCGGGTAGCACATCCGGTAAAGATGTCTCCTTTGGGATGGTCAGATGTTCAGAGTCTCCTGCAAGCCGATAAGGCCCGGTGGCGAGGGTCCAGACTTAGAATCGATACGCGACTCGCCCGGGGAATATGTCGGTATGTAAAAGGAAATCCTTATTGGTGCAATCTAATCGCTGATGCTATGTACCGTTTGCCTGGGACGCTTGCTGGGCGGCATAGCAAGGAACTCTTTGAAGCGGCGCGCAAGGAGCTCGTCGCGCAGAGGCGCGCCTTTTTAGATCGAACGTGCGACCCTTTCGAAGACAGTAGACATGCAGGGGTGACCACGGACATCTTGTACGAGCTGTCGCATGGCGATAAAGCGAGTCGAGGTCTATGTCACCTGTCGGTGGATAGCTTGCTTCAGATCAGTCAACGCCGAGTACAGGATGCGCAGCCCGAGATGCTAAGCGGGATCCTCAATTTGCTTTACTGTCGTGGATCAATTGTACCCGGACCTCAGGGGACTTGGCAGATAGAATCCCCCGCCCTGGCGCAGCATATCCTTCAATTCGGATCACGAGGCTAGGCCAATGATTCAATCTGGCAAGTTCGGACCAATGTTCTGGCACGAGCATCACGTGGAATCTCTTCGCGGTGCGATGAAGACAAGTGCGGTAGTCATTCACGGTGGGCGTGGGATGGAAAAGACCGCGCTCCTCGATCGGATGAAGGCAGAATTCCAGGATCCATTTCTTATCGATGGCAAGGACCGTGACCTCGCACGAATGAAGATCCGAGAAAGGATTTGATTCCGGAAATTTTCCGAAGACAACATTGATTGATAACATTGATACGCTGCTCACCGCTGATCCAACTGATAGCCTGACGTCGCTCCATCAATTGATGCTGGACTTGTTACGCCTAAGGCCTTCCGTTGAAGAGCGCGGTGTTAGGTGCTTTCTTGCGAGCTTCAGTTTGTCGTTCCGCGGCCCCCTTGTGAATCGTCTTACCGCAATGCTTGGGGACCCTCGGTCGAGAAGGCAGTGGACGTATGGCTCCTCCGACTTTCTGACGGAAGTCAGGTGTCGCGCTTGATCCCTGGAGCGCAAATTGGCATGAACGATGGACAGGCCAGTTCGAAACTCAATTGGAGGAGCGATTCAGGAATCCGAACTGCTGCAACTGTGGTCAAAGCTGATCTTGGAGTTAACGGGTGGACATCCAAGTCTATTTGGTCCCGCAGTTAACGGTCTTGCAGAGCTTTTAGGCGAAGGGCGAAACAAATCGACGATGGCTTTGACTTGCGCCTTATCGATCGGGATTCCTTAGATGACCATCGACTCTGTCAGCTCAAATCCGAGTATTTTTGGAGGATGAGTTTGGGGGGGTCCGAGCGTTGCGGAGCGCGCTAAAAGGCTGAGAGACTCTGATGATCCCCTTCAGCGGGGAAGTTTCCAGCGACTCTATGGCATCGCCCTTGGAGGTGGAATGACCGAAACCCCGCCCGAGCCAGTCGATGTTAGGTCTATCCTCGAAGGAGAAGGTTTGCTCTACCGAGACGGTCACTCCGGCGAATACGTAATCCCCGGTGCCTTCCTGCGGAACCAGGTGCTGTTGCTGCCGGGCTTCTCCTTGAGTCAGTCTATCTCCTCCCGGGCGAAGGGTCTGAGAGTGACAGGGGTCGGGATGTCATCCGAACCTCCCTGGGCGAGCAAAGAGCTTCTCTTTCCGGAGCCCGTCGGCGTCTTGCGCGAATGCTATACGAACAAAAAGGAGAATTCGTAGCGGCCGATGAACTTCAGCAACTGCTCGGTTTGGACAGCATTCGCGCCCTCCAAAACGCCGTTCAGCGTCTTCGAAAGGAGCTTGAACCCTACAATTCCGCCCACCTTGTCGACAATGAATACAAAAGAGGTACCGCCTTGTCGTTCGTCCATAGCTCTGACGGCACATTGTTGAACGGGCTTTGACCAGGAGATGCAGCTGGAGGATAACTTCGATTGGCGTTCCACCTGACCTTCCCCCAATAATCCGCACACTGACGGTCCGATAATCGGACGAAAGGAAGGAGAAGCGGATGAGTAAAAGCAACCACACGGAAGCGCAGATGATTGGCGCGATCAAGCAGGTGGAAGCGGGGCGGAAAGCTCGACGAGGTGGCTCGGGAGATGGGGTGTGAAGCACACCATCTACGCCTGGAAGCAGAAGTACGGCGGCGTGGATGTGGCCGAGGCACAGGAGCTGAAGCAGCTTCGAGACGAGAATGCGCGGCTGAAAAAGCTGGTGGCCGAGTTTGCGCTCGATCGAGAAGCGCTGAAGTCGGTGATCGTAAAAAACGGCTACAGCTCGTAGGCGCAAGGGCGCAACCAGAGCGGCGCGGAAGGATGTAGAACAGATCCGCGCCGCGTTTCCGATGAGCGAGCGCCATGCCTGCGGGCTGCTGGGGATTGCCCTGTTCGAGCTGTCGCTATCGTTCACGCACCGGCGAGCGCGAGCGCGCGTTGCGCACACGGCTGGTGGAGCTGGCGCATGAGAATCCGCGCTACGGCTCGCCGCGGTTGTACGTTTTACTGGGCCGCGAGACGCGCTGCAATCACAAACGCGTCGAGCGAATCTATCGCGAAGCCGGTCTGGGCCTGCGACGAAAGAAGCGCAAGAGGCTGATGCGCGAGCGTGTACCGATGGCGACGGTGTGGGCGCGCCGAACGAAGAGTGGGCGCTCGACTTTGTGGCCGATGCGCTGGCCAGCGCTCGAAGTCTGCGCATCTTGACCGTCGTGGATGCGTTCACGCGCGAGTGTCTGGCGCTGGAGACAGACACTTCGATGGGCAGTCTGCGCGTCGTTCGCGTCCTGGAGCGCCTCATCGCCGAACGCGGCGCGCCACGGCGGATCCGCACCGATAATGGCCCGGAGTTCACCAGTCGCGCTTATCTAGACTGGAGCCTGGAGCGGCGCATTGAGCTCGTGCACATCCGTCCGGGTAAGCCGATCGAGAACGCGCGGGTGGAAAATTTCACCGGCCGCCTGCGCGAGGAGTGCCTGAACACGAGCTGGTTCCGCAATCTGTTCGACGCCCGCCGCCAGATCGAAGCGTGGCGCGATCACTATAACCGGGTGCGCCCGCACTCGTCTCTCGACTATCGGACTCCGCTGCAATTCGCAGCGCTCCGCGCCGCGGGTCAATCCAGTGCTGGTGTGGGGCAAGGGACCTCAAACGCCGGCCCCTTCCCCCACACCCCCATCCCGGCTCCAACCGGGGACCAAATCACAAAATGTTGTCGTATGCTCGAATGAACGGATTCTGGGGGAAGGTCAAGGCTGCACCGCCTCACAAATCCCTGCCGCATCCTGTGCGTCGTTCTTCTGGCCCTTGATGAACGGCCTCACAAACTGCGGCGCCGTCATTCGAACCTCGTGGCCGAACGATCCAATCACCCGAGCCCAATAGTTTGCTCCGCGTGTTGCCTCCAAACCCACCAGACACTTTGGAAGATTCGCGAAGAAGTCAGAAACCTGATTCCGCCGCAGCCGCTTGGTCAATACTCTGCGTCCGTTCGCATCCGCACCGTGCACCTGGAACACGTGCTTCGCTGTATCCAATCCAATCGTCTTAACTGCTTTGCCCATCGGTACCCTCCTCAGCCTCAGTGAACCACTTCGCCGGGCCGGGTCCATACCATCAGGTCACGAGGGCAAGTTTACATCGGCGGCATCAGCTCCCGGCATTTTCTACGAGTGTACGCCTGTATGTGGGTTTTCAGCGAGCTAACCCACTACGGAATCACGCTAGGCAGCTTAGTCTGGTCGCCGAGCAGAGGACACTTCGGGTGCGTACCCGTCTTTACTCTGGCCGTTCGCTCCGATGTCGTAAACAATGTTGTCCGGGCGGTTTGGGTCGGCCGAGAAGCCGTTTACGCCGGTCAGATGGTCGAATTGGAGGCTGTGCCGGAGCCGCCACGCAACCATGTGGTCGGTACAGGAAGTGTCGCCGCTGACTCCCAGACCACCCACCATCTTTTGTGCGGAACTGAATAGAGCAAGCCCTCCTCCGAAAGCATTTACGCCGCCGATTTTGCTGCCCACCATCGGATCTGTCGGCGTGCCGTAGTTGGTCGAAGGTCCCCGGTATGCGACTCCGGTATCGACTGGGTTACTGAATTGAAGCCCGTACAGGCTACCACCCGGTTGTATAGCGCTGTAAAGGTTCGCCGTTGAAAACACCAGCCCCTTAGCTTGGCCCAAACCATTGCTGAAAGAGGACGAGTCAAGACCAAAGGCGTTCGCGGTATTGGCCTTCTGTGCCGAGATCACGCGACTTCCTGGCCATTGGGAATACCTGTCGTTCCCAGAAAAAGCGACTGCACATACGACCCCGTCGCGGTTGACGATCGTTGCCCACATCTGGTTCTTAAGGCCGCTTTTCTCCGCCAACACAGCAGCCGACAGCTGCGTCTGAAGATCGGTAAAGTTCGGAACCATTGCGCAAGACGCCTCTGCGGGCTGCGTCAGCTTCGCATTCGAGGTCCGTTTTCCAATGTTGGTCTGCTTTGCATTCGTGATCTGCTTTCCAACAGGCGCCTGGGCTACAGCGGTGCAAGTTATACAGACGACGGCCGCGATGAAACGGGCGGGCTGAGGGGGCAAAATATGGTACATCTACGTTTCTCCTGAGGTCCGAAATATTCCACAGCGGCTTCACAGTAGCCTAACCGTCACAGTTTCCGTAGTCGTGCCGCCAGCATTCTGCGCAGTGAGAGTGTAAACGGTGGTGGCGTTGATTGAAATCGGCTTGGTGCCGCTTGAGGACACCTTCCCTATTCCGCTGATCGTGACAGATCGGCTCCTTCAACGGCCCAAAAAAGCTGATCTAAATCGCCAGAAAAGATTACTGGCTCGGAGGCGCCGAAGCGCAAAATGAGCGGCGGCTTGGATTGAGAGACCTGAACCGCTACCGTGGCCGTAACGTTGTCTGCCGGATTGCCGTCGCCCGCCACCAGCGTGAATGTTGTTGTAGCTTTGGTGAGACAGTCTGGTCGCCGTCGTTTGCCACAGAAGCCCCATTGAGTGTCACGGTTTTGGCGTTCTGCGTCGTCCAGCGAAGCTGTGTCGAACCTCCCCCCACAACAGTGCCTGGCTCCGCGCTAAAATCCGTGATCACTTGTTTGGCGACCCGACGGTGACCGTCACAGACGCAATCGTAGAAGAGGAACCAAGCGTCGCCGTCAGAGTGTATGTGGTCGTGACCTTCGGGCTAACGGACATCCAACCGGACGTGGCAATTGTGCCCAGCAGCACCAGTGAGCCCGACCCAGCCGAGGACTGGAGGGTGACGGTTTCGGCCCCACTGGTCTGCCATTGCAGTAGCGCCTGCTGTCCGGCCGTGATGTTCGATGGCTGCGCGATGAAGCTGCTGACCGTAGGCTGACCGGCCGTGGAGATGGTTAGGCGGGCGGTGTTGGAGAATCCGCGCGCATCCCAAACCTCGAGTTGAAACGTGTAATTCGTGGATGCTTTCGCCACAAATGAAGCGATCGCAGTAGTGGCGTTGCTAATGCTCGCGCTATTGGAGCTGACTTCGGTCCATTGATAACGGGTTGCCCGAAGAGAAGCCGAGCCGTCAAGAGTCACGACTCCCGGCGCAACCCCGGTGCGCGAAGGACCAGCGTTCGCGACCGGTCCGGATGCCGCACTAGATTCCCCGACGACAACTTCATACTTGACTCTCGGGATCTCAACGGGTTCGGGGGAAGCCTCGCCACTATAATTGGGCGGATGCGGCCAAGATAGTAGGCTCAGTCCGCCCGCAACTCTCCAAGAATTTTGCGGCGAGAGCAGAGTCTCGTTGTACCCTCCTTCGACGGTGAGTGCCAGCGGAGCCCACTTCATGGGCAGGGTGAGGCGCGCGGACAATCCGTTGCCAAACGACCGTTGCCCCGCGGCGTAGAAAGCCATCTGTGTGTATGGGGCCAATGTATTATAAAGCTGCGCACCGGGATTGTTCCTTTGGAGAAACGAAAGACTTGTGTCAATCCAGGCGTCGCGCAGGAACCACCAGCGGCCAGCTGATTCCCATTCGGGCATACCGACTGTGGCGGAAATGCCTCGTTGATTGGCGACGCTTAAGAAAATACTTTGGTCGCCGATAGTCTTCAGCACTGGGTCATTTAGGAAGGCCTGGGTGATAAATCCACCAACTCGCACCCGATTAAATATGAGGTCGCCTATCAGCGCGAACTGGCCGACGATTCCACCTGCGGAAAGAGTACTGACCTGGACGTGTTCGAGACTGGCGAAGCCGCCCAACTGGAAGTGATTGATCCGGCCGAGCAAGCCAGCATCGAATTGACCCTCTTGACGGTCGTGATAGATAGTCGTAAGTGGCTTGGCTCTGGACAGCGACGTATTGGAATCGACCCAAAAGGCCTGAAGAAGCGGGCTGGCCGCGGACCGTCAGATCCTTGGTTGCAGATCCCCTCCCACGTCGACGCCAACTGAGGTCCAGTTCCGCTGCCTGCCCGCCGCTGCCGTTCCGGGATCGGAGTTCTGGTCGGGCGGCGGCGTTGGCGTCGACGGCGGATCCGCCGCGGCCGTCGTAGGAGTAATCTGAGGCGGTGGAATAAGCGAGGGTGGGCGGCCCTTCAGTTCTTGAATTTCGTTTTGCAGTTGCTGAACCTCTTCGTTCAGATTTGGACCATCTTAAGCAGAGCATCCAACTTTTGATCAGTAGTGTTGGCGGCGAACGCTACCCCCAGATTGAGCGCAACGAAGAGTCCAATGGTTTATGCATGGCCTTTCCCTGTGACGGCTACTTTGGTTTTCTTTTGAGATCCGGTATTTTGCGGGGCGGTTGAGGCACCCGCCCCTTTTGCTCAATCCGGGCGACACCCTCACCATCCGGGCCATCGCGTCCCTTCCTTGGGCTAGCCCGTTAGGTGGACCGGAATTGCCGAGGGTAGATCACGTCCCATAGGTCTTTTGGAGCAAGCGCGTAACCTGGCTTGGTCCGCATTTCTACCAGCCCATCGCCAGCGATGCCCAGTCTTGAACTTAGCTGCCTCAGGTCCTGCAAAAAGCTGTTGCTGGGAATTCCGCCCGATGTCGCCGTCGAGGAAGGTTGCGAGGTAGCGCTGCTGCACTTTTCCGAAGCATCCAGAATCAACTCGGTGACAATGGCCGCGAACGTCCGCCGTCCGTCCAAAGAAAATGTGACTGTAGTTTTTCCAGACAGTACCTCAATGCGCAATGTGCCTCATCGGCCCATTCCCCGAAAGCGGCGAGAGCCGATTAAATGTTGGGCTGGCGAGTTCTTTGGGGTAGTTGGTGCCGTCGGGCACAAATTCAACCCAATACGGGGCCGTCCAGACAGAGTGCAGCAAAGTGGGAGGCGCCCCTGCGCTGGCTCTCCAATTTGGCGTTTAAAGCGGAGTTTGCCGTAGGGCCAGATCAGACGGGCTCCGCAGATTCGGCAGTCGGATCATAAAGGAACTCGCCTTGAATGGTGGATCGGAGAGCTCAGGCTGATCGGTGTGCCCAATGGGTCCAGCGATGTCGCTTCGGGCAATCACCAGGGGTTGTTGAGACCTCCACACTTGGTCGTTCGTGTCCGATCGTTCCCGACTTCCTGCGTGTTGCCGGCACCTTCACGCAGATCCTCGGTACTCACGAAGACAATCTCCACATCAAGCTGTTTGGCTGAACCCGCTTCGGAATACCAAGGCTGATCCACCACCAGGAGCACTCCGGGTCCGCAAGTCGGCAGATGAAGTCGCGTCTTCCGAGCTCAGCAACGGCAGCAAGAGGCGAATCGCCGGCGGGTGCGGCTGTTTAGCGGCCGGCAGGGAACCAGTTCGCGGCGCCACTTGGGGATCGGTGTCCGAACTCGGTGGGATCGTTATGCCCCGGTAGCGGCTGAAGCGCGCAGGGCATACCGATTGTAAATCATGCGCCGGTCGCCGAAATGTCTTCGCTGAAAAGGACCGGGGCGCTGTCGTAAAGGGATACGGTATCGACCCGGTCCCATCGTCAGCACCGCGTCCATTGAATGCGATCTTCTTCCAGCTTGTGAACGCAGGATCTTTCCAGCTTTCTGCTTGGGTGAGATCCAGCGAACGGGAAAGGCGCATCCGGGTATTCCGGGTATCCGGTCGAACGCCACGCCTGAATTTGGGTTTCGACACTGCCAGCCAGTGGCCAGAACCTTTGGATGTTGTCGTCGAGGCGCTGAAGTGACAACAGTAGCTGGTCCCGATCGGCTGCAGCGTTGGGTTGTATGTTGCTGTCGTTCATGGGAAAGGCAGGGATGAGTCCCGCCAAAAGCTTTTTGGGCATGTTCGCGATCTCAGAATCCGGGAGACCCATCGCTGTTTCGACTCGCACGCGCACTGGAGAAACCAGATAGTATTTCTGCCCGTTGTTGAAATAAACCTTTTCATCGGTCTTCCAGCTGGCTGCGAACGGAGGTTCCGCGGTCTTCCATCTCTCAGCGGGAGCTAATGCGGGTAGCACTTCTCCGAAATTTTGGGCGGCTACGCAAGAGTACAGGCGCAGTTCCCAGATTTCACCTTCCCGAATAACCACTTGGATGGTTGTGGGAGTCGCGGGCGTTCTGGCCGTAAGAGTGAGGGCCGTCTTGATCGACGATTCACTGCCAAGCTGAATTGTTACCTTAATATTGTCCTCTGCCGGCTTGGCAAAGGGATCGGCGCTCTGCACGAAGAACTGGCTCTGAACGGTAGTGCCCCCATTGGGTGTTTCGAGATTGAATTGATACAAGGGAACCAGCTCGAAGTAGATTCCGGTGACGGCTGGGTCGGAGATGGGAGTCCTATCCTCCGCCTTGCGATCATCGTAGTGGCCTCGGTACTCAGCGATCAGCTTGACGCGATCCTCGGTTAACGGATTTGGCCAACGGTGCCAATAGTCCCAGGTCTTGATGTCCGTTTGGGGCCGTTTACGAAAAACGTGAAGGTTGCCGTATTAACTTGCCCGGCATCTTGATCGGATTAGCCAGCAGTGCCAGTGGAATAACAGATTGAGCTTGGGAGGGCGCATGCCCTCCGGCAAGGATCACCTGAGGACGGCGATACGTCAATCGCGCTACGGGGCTGTCGACGTGCATGTTCGCGCGTCCGTCCAGGCTATCGGCTCCGATTTGGAGGAACCCGTTTTGCACCACGTTCATCGAGAAATTCAAGGTATTTCTCGACGGCTTGACGGAATTGTGGCCTCCCGAAAACAGATACTGGCGGGTAGAAATGCTCAGCGCAACGTTCATTGAGGCATTCTGTGTCGAATTGGGCTGGGAAGTGGACGAACACTCGATTCGGAGATCGAAGAAGGGGCCTGAAACGTCAGGAAAATGCTGCGAGGTCATGTCGCCGTACTTCACCGTTACTTGCGTGGGACTATCTCTGATCACGTTGATCTTCTGGCTTCCTTGGGCACGCGGGTCAAGTAGGATCCAGAAGGCGGCATTCGAGACTAGTTCGATGCCCTCAATGCTCAAGGACCAGCCATCCGTCCCCAGGTTCAGAGATCCCTGGTTTACGTTGTCCGATGCGAAATAAGAGTTGTAGCCTCCGTCACCGAGAACATCTCGGCCCAATTCGCGCTCCAGCGGGAATACGTCGGCATTGTCCGGTGGCTGCGGGAAAACGACCGGTCGGGGCTTCCCATCCGGCGTTGCTGTCAGGGATGGCGGACCAATCGGCACTGTCCGGTAATACCGGGCGGTGATGAGGTAGTTTTGCACGTCCTGTAGGTCGGAGATGTCGATGCCACCGTTCATGATCTTGGGGTTGTACGGCGCGCTAGAGGGGTAACATTTTCCGTCGATCACGCAAACCGCAGAAGTGTCGTGACCGGCGGCTACGGAGATGGCCTTCGGTAACACGCCGGAATTGGGGATCGCAAATATGAGGGCGTCGTAAATCCGGCCCCACTTGAGTGCCGGCAGTCGTGCAAGATCGACCGGAATGGTGGCGCAAGCTGCCGACGGGGACATGAGGTCGACGGCCTCGTAGAACAACACGGGGTCAGACGGATCTGCATTGACCAGTCCAGGATTTCCCCGTAGTCCATGGCCTGCGCAAGGCAGGCGAGGGGATCATTCGCACTTAACGGATTCGCGTCGTAACGGAGCAGTACGTCTTTTTTCCCTTGCACGTCGAACGTCAACCGAGCCGGAATGATGGCAATCGACGAGTATTCCAAGTCGCCCGGAATAGCGGTCCCGGGTACACCGCGACGCCCGCGCCCGCTGTGCAACAGCCCATTCGACATAATCGACAATGCGGGTGGCATTCAAGCAGCGCCAAGCTCCTCGGCCCTGGGAACGTAAGAGCACAGCGAAGCCGCTGATGTGCCGGTACAATTCCTGAGAATCATCGGTCTGATTCGGGTTATTCGGCGCGTCCACCTGAAACACCAGCGATTGAGGTGTAGGTGTTGGATCGGGCCTCGGATTCGGGGTAGGCACATACGTAAGGCTGCTGATCAATCGCAGGGACAGCGCCTGATTCGACCTCGAAGAGAAAGGTTGGTTGTAATCGTATGGAGCATGATCCGCGAAACCGCTAGCAAATGTTGCGTGAACGGGGTTCGTGAGCGCGTCCACATACGCGGCAAGAGCGGCGCTGACCTTCCGGTTTAGCCTGTAAGCGTTGTTTGCACCGGGAGGGTCGTTCTTACTTGATCCGGAGATCCAGCGCCAGAGCAGCATCCAGGAGGCATTCGCGAGTCCCTCGATATCCTCTTTCTCGTATTTTGCGGATTGGAAGTAGGCCACGCCGGGAAGATTCTGAGAAACCGGATTCATAAACGCGAGAAGCTGCGCCCGCCAATCGGTGCTTAGCTGGTCGAGAGTTCCCTTAGGGAAAGCGCTGAGATCCACGATTTGGGGCGCGGTGTAGCTGCCCCGAAGACCCGCGTCACTGTCGACAATCACGTAGCGAGGTGCGGCGAACTGCGTTGATGCGCCGAGCGAAAGCGGACGGATCGACGACCAAAACGCATTGACTGAGTAGTCGCCGGTAATCGTCCCGGCAACCGGATCAATCAGGAACCGGAAGCCATCCGGGCCGCCGGGGGCCGTCGGGTTTAGTGGAAAATTCTGCGTTTCAACCGGGAATCCTGGCCAATTCAAGGTGAACACCGGCGGCGTTTCGTCCGGAAAAAAAGACACTTGGAGTGTAATATCCCGCAGCGCCGCATCGGCGGAGCGCATCACGATGCTGTACTTCTGGCCTTGGACCGGGGTCACGCTCACCCCGGGAAAGACGACATCCATCTGCCCTGCCCAGTCGCGAACTTGGTGAATGGCTGCAAAACGGGAGGCTCATATGTCAACGGGCCAACGGGACCAGGTTGCGCCGGAGGCGTGAATATGGCGTAGAAGCTATTTATGTACGGATCACCGAGCGGGAGGGGAGCCGCGAACGCATCCTGCAACGCGCGGCTCGATTCTCCGGGCGACAATTTGGAGAATTGCGGCCTCTTGCATCGCTTGGTAAATCTCGGTGAGCAGCGCGGTGGACGACGGCAGGGTACGCTGGGACATGCTGCTGCTGAGAGCTTCCGCCTGGTCGGGGGTCCACGGTTTGACATTACGGAACAACTCAAATCCTGGAAAGTTCTGAACCTTAGGTTGACTCTGAAACCACGCCGTGATCGCGTCCCGCAAGTGCAGACACCAATCGTCGAAGCTGACCGACCGGTTTCGGATCTCCACCGCCGATTGGAGCCATAGCCGGAGCGAGGGTAACATGGCAGTGCTTCCCGAAGACGGCAGTGGAACCGATTGGGCAATTGCGCTGCGCAACATGTTGGGCGTCGTCGGACTGGTCTCTGTGCGAAGAGCGATCAGGTCGCGCAAGCGGCTCAGCACAAGCCTCTGAAAATTGACGTCATCAGCGATCGGAGTAGCGCTTCCCGCGTGCTGATCGGCGGCTGTCTGAATCAATAAAAGAGGAAGATCCGCAGAAGCACTAAGCCGTTGCTCCGCCGCCTCCAGCAAGTTAGCCCAGGAGGTGTTGAGTACAAAAAGCGTCGAGGGATCCATCATCTCGCCCCAATTCCGGGATCATCTTCGTGATATTCAGTGGCCGGACGTAGGCGCGCGCGGGGACCGTACCCTTTGCGGTGTAGTCCCATCGGAAAGTCGCTGCGTCATTCGCAAGTGCGACGGCCGGCCTGTCTGGCTGTATGAACGCCAGTGTACCGTCGGCTGGCCGGGGTCCTCCAAAAACGTCCGCGGGCAATAGTGGAGCCGCGAACACTTGATCTCCCTCACTGGCTTCGATCCAAAAACATCGGGCGAGATTCAAGCCCTGCGAAATGACCGCCGGTCGCGTAGAGAGGTCGGCGAGAACGTTATGGAGATGATAGGCGTCGGTGGGAGATGCCTCGTTATTGGGGCTAAATTGGAAAGCGTTCCGGAGATGATCGAGGTCGTCGTGCTGCAAAAGCATGGCCCGCAGCTTTTCGTCCAGGCGTTGGCGAAGGAGGTGGACATCGCCGCAGAGCGCCGGCGGACAGATTACCGGAACACAGCTGGGCATACCCTTGTTAACCGATACTTGGACGCTGGTAACTCCGCTCTCACCGTTCCATTCCCAAGGCTCCACGCGTGTGAGATCCCAATTGGCGGGCAGCATCTGGCGATAGGCGGGATCGTCCGGGTCGTCGGGCGCATCATAGCCGATACTGACAGACCAGTTGATTCCCACAAGAACCCAGTCGCCGCTGGCATCGTTGTAGGGCCAGATCTGTTCGAGATTGCAAATGAGAGCGATGTGTGGATTCATTCTTCAAGCAGCATTAGGTAAGCGGTTACGCAGTCGATGGCGTCCAACGGCGGAGTCCAGGTCGGTGGCGCAGGAGCCGCTGGCGCAGCAGGCGTCTGCGGATCAGGAAGTACACGAGTTCAGAAACCGGCTGCTGGTACGCCACGGTGGCGAAGTGCGTTCGAGTGGGGAGGCTCTCGCGGGGCTGGCGTGGACCTCGCGGACCGAATTTGGCCAGAGCGCCATTGCCGCGCGCTGCGTTCCTGGAGCTTGCGCCCGATCCGACGTGCCACGTCACACTCTGGTTGATGCTCAGCGTAAAGCACCAGCAGATCTTAATCGAAACTTGTAGAGTACCCGTCGCAGAGAGGGATTCGTTGTCGTAGGTGGCGACTAATCCCAGAAACACGTACGCAGAGATCAAACCAAGAACGTCCACCACGCCCCAAATCTGAATGAAGACGCCGAACTTCAATGTCGATCCAGCACTGCCCGGGCCGCGGTGCGCTGAGAGGCTGGCGTCTAGCGCTACGCCCACTCCTCCGTTGATAATTCCCGCAAGACTGATGGAAAAGCTCGCGCTCAAGGCGAGACCGATATCGATGTCGTAGTAGAGGGCGCCACTCAGTGGATAGTATGTGACCCCGGCGTCGAACCATCCGCCTGCCACCTAGGATGAATAGCGTGATGACGAACGGCTTGGAGGGCATTCCCAGGAAGAACCTAGTGCTCAGGCTGAACTCTGGCAGGAATCGGAGTTCGAAGGCTGCTCCGAGATACAGTCCGCGAATGCCCGTTGTGCCAGCGCCCAGCGGCGGCAAGGGTAGGTCCAAGCGTGCCCTTACACCGGCGGGGATCGAACCCGCGTTAATGGGTTCCAGGCTAAATCCTGAGTTGCCATTAGTAAATGGTTTGATGATTTCGCTGATGAAGTTGAGAGCCTGATTCAGCTGGACCTTGTTCGGCGAGATATCGAAGTGCAGATGCGCTTTCTCGTCATAGCTTAGAGTTGTATCGGTGAATGTGACGATGTCAATGTCGCCAATGTTGAGATTCCAGTCCCCCTTCAGTGAAGCGCTGAAGCTCTTGTTGAGCGGACCGGCCATCGCTGGTCACCGACGAAAGCGCATTTGCGAACCCCTTTGACAGCTCAGTACTTGACGAATCCAAAGTCGAAAATTCCGGTCTGCCGCGTGTCATCTCCGGGATCCCCTTCGGGCACGGGCATGTCCTTGACGTAGGTCTTGAGCCAACCGCGCCGCGTTTGCGGGTTGAGGCCCTGCTCGACGTGAATGAAAGGACTAGACTTACTCGTGATGGGAGCATTGGGATTTTCCTGCTTCGTCCAGGCCCTTCTGCAAGCTGGCGAAGCACCGAATTGAGATTCAGATTCGACAGGTTTGGAACGACGTTATTCAGGAGGTTGGTTGTCGGTAAGGTCATTCCCATGGCCTTTAGTCCGTCTCCCACGCGATTCACGAGGCTGGTGATCGGGGTAATATCGACGGCCCCAGAATTCGCAAAATAATAGCCGATGTTTTTGCAGTTGAAATCCAATTGCGGTATCGCAGGAACCTCGCCGAAAGCCCGGAGCAACTGAAATCCGGAATTGACCGTTTGATCTACTTTAGCGATTACTGGCGCAACGTCTTGACGCGCGGCCTGAACGGCGTTCTCGACCAACTGGTTCGCGAGCGGCTCCAGACGCCGGCGCGCTTCAGCCAGTGTCTGATTCAGCTTAGCCGTGATGGTGTCAACCGTCATCCCGATGAGCGCGTCAAGCTGATTGCTGAGCGCGTCGATGGCCGTGTCGATAGCAGCGTAGAACGGCTGGACCAAGCCCTGTTTAGTCTCGTCATAATCTTTCAGGAGTTCGTCGCAGCTACTTTTGGCGGCCATCGCAGCACCGTCTGCCAACATTTTCACCGGCGCGAGGGCGTCCATCGCAGCGTTCTGGACTGAAGTTACGATTGAGTCGAGATAGGTTACGCCATCGCCTTGCTCAGGGTGTCGTCCCGGGATACCGGAGATGGCATTGCGGGCGGCATCGATTCCCTGGTCAACCTGTGCCAACAGCGGCGTAAGATAGGCCGTCGTGGGATCGGGGGGGATGAGTTGGCTTCTGCATCCACCAAAACCTTCGCGATGCCATTGACTTCATCCGTAAATCCGCTACTAATCCCCATCACGGCCGTGGCGGCGGCGAGAGAACATCATGTTGATAGCAACTCGCACCGAACTCATTGAGTCCTGAGCTGCCGAATTGGCCGTGGAAATCGCCATGTCGCAAGCCTGAGCGGCATCTAGGACTGTGGAATTCGCGTCCTGAAAGACTTGTGGACCTTCTTTCTCGTCGCCGATGGCCGTGCGTACATCGCCCGCAGCCTTGAACAAAAGCGAATTCTGAAACGGAGCAAGCGAACCGTCGATGCCACGAACAGGGCAGGATTTCGTCACGATCATGGGCGAGTTGGCTGCAGAGGCCTCTCGCGCTTCGTGCGATCTCACTGCTGACGGCGCTCAAGGGGACTGCGTCGCCAGATCGGTCAGCCGCAGTTTCTCCGCATTGATTCGCTTCATGGCTACGTCCGCCGCGGAGTTGGCCGTAGTTCATATCTGAGACTGGGCATCCGAGATGAAATTGTCGCGGATCGGTATTGTTTCGACATCTGCGAGCCGAACTGCGCGATGTCGCCGGAGGCGGCACGCCAAGGGGCGAATCGCTGCTCAATGCCTTGGCGTGCCTTGTCGCGAAAATCGGTAGCAGAAAGGTCCAGCCCGCGAACCAGACTTCGAGGCTGGCCCCGGTTTGACCGGAGAGACGGTCGATGTTGGCCGCAAATTTGGTCGCGGCGTCGTCGATGCGCGTGCACAGAGACGTCGGGTCCAGATCCTTGATATCGGTGTACTGAGTGACCCGGCTGTAGAGGGCGTCGTGAACCTGCCTCGACTCTCTGTTCTCTGCATTTGTGAGGGCGGTTTTGATTTTTGGCTAAGATCAGTCGTAAAAATGCCGGTCGCAGGCAATTGGCCCACAATATTGCAAAGGCAGAAAGCAAATTGTTTTCCGCCTGCTGGAGAGCACTGAGAATATCCACATTGATTTTGTTGCGAATATCGACGACCGATTGCTTGCCTAGTGGAGCAATCGATTGCTGTTCTGGCGGAATGGCGCGGCTTACCGTTACGTTGGTGATATACGCGCCCAAAGTTGTCTCGGGATTCGGCGAGGAAGTATCGGGGGCGCGGCCTGCAATAATATTAGTGCGGTCACTGATCGGGACCAAGTCGTGGGTGTAGCGACTATGGCCCCAAGGGATCGGAGACGCATCCGGCATCTGCCGGTCGCGGTCTCCAGGTATGGAGTCGACCCGGGTTTCCTTTTGCGGCTCCGGGACAAGCGCATAATCGCACTCTGCGACCGTCGGCCAACTATCGACGTTATCGTCCAGGTAGTCTTCCCCGACCAGCGAATAGAAATACACATTTTCGGGATGCTGAATCTCGCGCGTGCGCGAGTCTGGCTGCGCCGATTGCAAGCCAGGCGGGGTAGGAATGGCCGAGCCAGCAGCCCCGGCCGGCGTCGTCTGGTCGACCACCGTTGGAGCGGTCTTGGTGGAGACCTCCAGTTGGATGCTTGGGCGCGGGTACACGATCTCATCTTCGCCGGGGCGCCACAGAGGGATTTCAAATCCCAAGTAACGCTGGTCCGGCGGCTTCGAGTTGTCCGTGATATCGCGGCCCCACTGGCTGTTCACGCGGATCACGGTCTTGCGGGAAAACGCAGCTTAGCAAAAAACCGCGTTTAAACGGCGGATGGTCCGCGCCCGAATAATCCGGGTAATTCCGCCTAGCCTGCGTAATTTCACAATACTCTAAGATTTTGCGTATAATCGGTTGGCGGTAGTGGTTAGTTTGTTCGCCCGCAAACTGAAGCGTCGGCCAGACCGTCCGTTCATAGACCACCACGTGTTTGGCTTTATTCCAAAAGCAGCCGATTTTACCGACCTCCTCGATAGCGTAGTAAAACGTATCTCCCATCGCCACATTAGTGGAGATCACTACCTTTTTGTTCGCAAAGGCCGCCTTCTGGTACCCGTATGCCCCAAGGGAAGAAAAATAGAGACCGCGCAGCTCTCCCGTTGGTGTTACAGGATTCCGCTGTAGCGCCTGATAGGTGGCGCGGAACTCGGCGCCCCACTCGACGCCCCCGTTCAACCCGGCGGCCCCCGAATCAAATGGGTCCGCCACATCCGCGGACTTACGAAGAGTAAAAGTCAATCCCTGATCCGTGGTGAGCTCTCCGACGGAGTAGCCTTGAATGGGATTCCCCGTATCTGCGGGATCGGCCTTTAGCTGCGGATCCCACGCTTGAAGCACAGCCAGGCGGGACCTGTGACGGCGATAGAGGGCGCTCCAGTACTGCTGATATTTAAAGATCGGCTGGGTTTGATCTGTTTCGAGCGTAGTGCAAACGATCTGGTCGGGCATGGCACCCAACCGCGAGCCCAGTTCGGCGATGCGCAAGGGCCAGGTCACATCGGTTTGCATCCCATAGGCCATCTCAAACCGGGCGTTGGACATAAAGGCGCCGGGATTACGCTGACCCACGTATCCCAACACGCGCCCCAAATTGCTAGGCAACTCATCAAAAGAGGTTCCGGAAGCGTTGCGGGCACGCTCAGAGGAGGCTGTCAATGTCAGCATCGCCGGGGGCGCAAGGCGGTAGTCCGCCAATTGGTTGTCAAGGAACTCCATGCGCTTGAGCATTTGCTCGCCAACGCCCTGGGACTGGAGAGACAAATGGAAAGACGCGCCGCTGGTGGAGTCATATTTCCAGCCGCCGGCCGAATTGTCTCGCGACCAAATAGCGATCTCATTAGTGATGCCACTGCGGCGGTTCATGAAATCTGTGAATTCGACCCGAGCCAACAGAAAGGGAAAACGATCGATCACGACAACGTCCGAGGTCGTGGCACCCTCCCCAAGGGAGTTCCGCACCAGGCGCATCCGGACCTGGTGCTTCGTTGCGAGGGTGGCTTGCTCTTCGATTTTGAGCACGAGCGGAATTTCAGGTGAGGCGGATATCGGCTGGGCGGGCCTTTGAGATCGCATCGGAATCATGACGGGTGGGTCAAAAGTAGCTTCCGGGCCGCACACACCTTCCGCCCCCGTATCGTTGGGCGGGTCGTCCTGCCCCTCTATGCGAAAGCTGCGGATCGGCAGGGTGACGGTAGCTGTGAATTCGACCGCAGGAAAGCGATCCGGTGTCGGCTGCTTTTCAGGAAGGGTCAGAAACTGGATATTAAAATTGGACCTCTGTGGCGTGCTATCCGCGTTTGTGGCTACCGTAAAATCCAGCGCGCCCATACGAACGTCCTGCGGGACCGTGCCATCTCGGGCGCTAGTCTGCGTGATCTCAAAGCCGAGGCATGACGGAGCGGGCGCATAGGCTCGGGCTAGAAAATCTGGATTCTGTGAAACGGGGCCGGTGAAATATCCCCAAAAGGATACTGGGCTGCCGTCGTGAGTTCTGATTTTCGGAAAACCAACCAGCACATTCGCCGGCGGCGTTTCCGGCCTACCCGGTTGGGAGGCGGGACGGGAGCTCAGATCGGGATAAATCGCACGCGGTGAAAGCTGAAGATCCGGCCAATCAATCCGGCTGCTCCAGCCGCTGCGTGTGCGGACAGAGACTGTCAACTTCCATAGGGGTGCTCCCGCGAGAGCCCCGAGAGAGGGGAGAGCCGTGAGGGGCTGATTGCCCTCCAAACCCTGGACCATCTCGCCGAACGCGGTTGTGTCTTGCTCCAAGATCGATTGCGCCACTACTGGAGTGGGAACGTCGGAGACGCTGACGATCCAGCTGGGTCGCCACATCGGCTGAAGGCCTTGCCAGCCCTTATCCAGGAGGTCGAGCGACGGCTGCTGCTGAAGAGCCCACGTTTCGCCGGCGCGATCAAAGCGGTCGGCGCGGATTAAGAATCGGAGGGGGCGGAGGACCTGATCGGATCGGACCGGATGAAATAGCCGCTCGAACACAGGCCAGAGATGCCTTTGGGCGTCGAGGCGGAATTGGCAGGTGACATTTTGTTTACGGTCCCGGTCCTCAATGACCAATCCCAACGCTAGGGCGGCGGGCGTGCCAAAATACTCGCTAAATTGTATAGAGCCGGATATATTGACGAGTTTGTCGAGCGTCTGCGCGCCCCACCGGCGATTTCCGAGCACTAATTCGTCGAGTTGGCCTGCTCCCACCTTCACCTGGAACGGAAATGTCGCTTCAATCGCCCTGGAGAAGAGAGTGCGCGCACCACTGCGGATAATACAAGGAAAATCGCCCTTAATGACAGTCTGGTTACCTTTGCGAGCGACGCTAATGCCCCGCTCTACACCAGGGAGTACGCAGGTGAGACCGTCCCCGGATATTTCCACCCAGTCGCATTGCCGCGCCGGACTGTTCGATCCGAACGTCCGCGCTGGAGAGCCATAGCTCGCGCAACGCACTCCGTAAGGGTCGGGCATATCGCCTCCAGGGAGGGACTAAGGTTTAGATTAAGTTAGTCTAGGAGCATCCACGAGTCAATACTTTTTTCATAGTTTTGATTCGATTTCCGGGAAATCCGGTTATGGGTCGACCCACTACCGGAAATCAATATCTCCTTGACAGAGTTGTCAGCTCCGAGTAGCCTTGATAAAAAAGCGATGGCAAGCATCCGGAACCAGCGGGGCATTAGCCGACGAGGATTTATTGCGTCCTCGGTGTCGGTGAGCGCCGCCCCGTTGATGCACGGGCAACGGGTGAGGGTAGCCTGGGTCGGACTGAATTCGTGGAGTTTTAGTTGCCTGAACGATTCGGCTCTGGCAAGATCGGTTCGTGTAAGCGCGATCTTGGAGCCGGAAGGTGATCGAGTCACCCTGTACCGGCGGGAGTCGGGACGGCAGCCTGCGATTCGAAGGTCCTGGCACAAAATGTTCCGGGATGATGCTTTCGACGCCGTAGTGATCGGAAGGCTGCTGGAAGATGGGCCAGAAATAGCGGAAGCCGCCTTGCAAGCTGGCAAGCATTTGTATGTCCGCCCCGCTGCGTTGAACTTTCCAGAAGGCCTGAAAAAGCTGTCGCGCATTGCTTTGGCGAACAGACTGGCCTTCCAATATGGCCTGGACCACCGGAGCGACGTATTGTACGAGCGTGTTCGAACCTGGCTGCGCAGTGGTTTAGTGGGCCAGATCTCACGCGCCGAGGCATGGTGGAATTCGCGCGACCTACCGGAGGAAAGCGAATCTATCCCAGAGCGCTGCCTGCTTTTGCGAGCGGACGCACTCCGTTTCCTCCTCGACGCTCCACGTCCAATAGAATGCGCGGCCTCACAGGCCTCTTATGGGCAGATTGAGACGCCGTCCGTGACACCGAATTTCGTCTACGCAACCTACGTCCTCGACGACGCTCTCCGCTTTTCCGTGACTGTTTCGCCGAACTGTCAACGCCGCGGGTTTGGCGAGTTGATCAGTGGCAGCAAAGGAAGAATTGCGATCATTAATGGCGAAAACGCGAGCATCGAATCGGCCGCCGTTGGGCGCGACCGGACTGTGACCCGTCTATCGCGTTCAGATCTGCGGCTAGAGGCTCTGCAGACCGAGGACCTGCTGACGTTTATCAAACGCATCGAAGGAAGATTAAGTTCGCAGCCGGCTCCTGTGGCGGAGGAGGCTCTTGAGGTAGGGTCCATGTTAGGCTACGCCGTCGCGAATCGCCACACGCGGCTTGAGACTAGCCGAATCGCTCCAGTGCCGAAATCCTCAGTTATGCCTGGCTAAGAAAATCGAGGGAAGGTCAACAGGTCTCTACATCTCAGGAAGGAGACGAATGTGAGCAGGATATTGACTGTTAACCGTCGAGTTGTATTTCGTTTTTGTTTTGCAGCGGTAGGCGTACTGTCGAAAGGGTTGCCCTCGCGGGCCGCCGGAGGCAGATGGGTGTACGTTCAAAGGACAGGAAATCTCTACCATTCGAGCCCTCCTGTTGTTAAGAGTCTTGTGGGCTCCGGTTATTCAGGATACGGTGAGTATAAGAATGATCCTAATTCGCAATGTTACCAGGATTTAGGACCTATACCGCGTGGGGCATGGACCATCGGGCCACTTCAAGATAACACTACTTCTTCGGGTCACGTTCTGATGAACTCCATGCGGTTAACCCCGGGGCCGTCTACTGATATCTGTCAACGCGATGGCTTCTTGATGCATGGTGACAACACAACGGGAGTCGCATCGGCCGGTTGTATCGTTCTCCCCCTCGCTGTTCGCCAAAGCGTTGGGGATAGCAACGACACTGATCTAACCGTCGTGGCGGAGGAGTCCGATCTGTGACTTTGGAAGGAGGATGTCCCATCCGTAGTTGAAGGTCGGCAACGGCGGGTAATTCATCTTACGCTACTGCCTCCTTCGAGGTTTGGGTTTGGACGTGGCGACCGAGGATGGTGGCGAGGGCCCAGAGATCGCGATGGCCGTCGATCTTGCGAAAATGCGTTTCTGTGAGCAGCCAAGCCGAGGCGACCCAGCGCTCGACCATGTCGGCATCGCGCCAGCGTGTGACATTGGAAGTGCGACGTGCGACACCGCCCTGCGGAGTCTCGATCAGGTTAGTGGTCGCCAGGCACTTGTGCAGCGACGGCGGAAGCTTGAGGCGCTGCAGGGTGAACATTTCGGCCATTCCTTCGCGTAGGCTGCGGGCGGCCGATTCGTGGTCGCGCTCCAGGAATCGGGCCAGTTGCTCCAAGCGTTTTTCGCCTTCTTCGGCGGTGTTCACTTTCCAGGCGGCCCGCATCAGGTTCAGTGTCTGGCCCTGCTGCTCCTCCGGCAGTTCGTCGAGCACGTTGCGCAGCTTGTGATTGCGGCAACGCTGCACGTGCTGGGCTGTGCCGAACACTTCTTCGATGCCCGCACGCAAGGCCTTCGCGCCGTCGATGACGAACAGATAGGTGTGGTCTGTCGGAAGGCCGTGATCGCGCAGATGTGTGAGCAGGCGCTTGACCGCGGCAGCGTTTTCCGTCGCGCCCGCTTCGATGCCCAGGATATGTTTGCGGCCCTCGCGGTCCACGCCTACCGCGCTTAAAATGTGATGCGCGCCGAATCGCTGGCCGTCGATGTAGATCACCAGAATCTCCACCGCTTCCCAGCGCTTCTCGCGCAACGTCTTGAGTTGCTCGGCGCTGGCCTCGATGGCTTGCCGGCTGACCGAGCTGCGCGAAACGCCCACCGTTTCCGCCATTTTCGGCAGCACTTCGTCGTATTCGCGCGTGGACAACACCGCGCATCAGCGCACCCAGCATATGCTGTTGCAGGCCGCGATCCTGGCGCAGTTTCTCGTAGACAGGAATCTTTACTTCGCCCTCGCTTTTGTGGCGCAGACGCGGGCGTTTGACTTTTACTTCGCGGTCGGCCAGTTTGATCTTGCCCGGCTGCGAACCGTGCCAACGGATCTCGCCGCTCGGCTTGCCTGGCGTGCGCTGCCCGGCGATCTGCTCCGCGCTCAGCATGAAAATGGTCTCCAATGCGTGGATCTGGATTTCGTGAATCACGTTCTCCACCACCTGGCTGGCGCTTTCGATCAGATTCGACCATGGGCAACAGATCTGCCCGTTGCTTTGACAGAACTGCTCGACCACGGCGGCCGATTCCTTGGCGGCACGGGTCACAATTTGGTATGGTTTCTTCACGGCGGTTGGCTCCTTCTTAGGATTTGTGTTTGGCAACCGGATTCTATCGAAACCGGCGCCACCGCCGTTACCAACCTTCAACTACAGATGGGACATCCTCCTTTGGAAGAGGCAACGTCACTGAACACGCCGGACCGCCCTTGTCGAGTCTCGCCATGTGAACCCTTCAAAAACGTGAGGATACGCTTGTTGCCCATCCCTTGCGACGCCAGCTCGCGATTGGCTTGTCATCGTAATGCGAACGGTGTAGCGTAACTGTTATGCGTATTCCCCGGATTGTCTTAGTTATCGCCATATGTATTAGTCTCGACTCGGGTGATCGGTTTAATCTTTTCGGACAGAGAGCTGCGGACTTCGAGTCGCTTGTGTGTCGAAATGCGACCGCCGGGGATCCTACGGGCGTAGTGGGGATAACGATCCATAGTGAGAACAATCAATGGGAAAGAACTCAAACTGCAGAGGCAGCCCAATTCTTCGATTCCGTGCGTGGTCCCTGGGTGGTTGTCGCGGGCGTGCTGACTATGCGGAATACCGCCAACACGGCTGTTGCTGGCGACTTAAATCCAGACCCCCACGGTCGGCCCGTCGGCACTTCGATCGCCGGTCGCTCCTTTGAGAAGGGGCTGATTTTGAGTTGCACGGTCCAGTAGCCGAAATCATCAGTTTTGATTGGTTTTCGGGTAAGTCGCTCTTGTGATAAAAGGAAATTCAATGCATAAGCGTGAAATGGTGCATTCTTCTCAGTTCAGGAGGTCGTTCCCGGACCGACAATTATGTCTGCGATGGCGCGAATTGCCCGCCTCGGTTCGCCTTATTGCTAGCGGCTCCCAAAGCAGCAGGTTTCTTGGCCGATTCAGGAGCGTACTAGTAAGATGTCCCGGTCATAACGTTATTGCTTCTGATCCGTCTGATAATTATGAGACGGAATCAGACAGTGCTGGTGATCACCGACGAACAGCGGAGCGAGTTGAGCAAGTGGGCGCAGTCGCGGACGCCGCCGGCCGGTGACGTTTTCCGGGCGCGTCTAATTCTCGCCTTGGCGGACGGTGCCAGCTACAGCAGCATCATGCAGACGCTGCAGACGACGGCGCCCACCATTTCGCGCTGGAAACAGCGCTTCGAGGAACAAGGAATGGCGGGTCTGGGCGCTCGTCACAAAGGCAGCCAGCCGCGCGTGGCTACGGCGGCCGTGCAGGCTCGCATCGCCCGCAAGACGCAACAGAAGCCTTCCGACGGGTCCACGCATTGGTCGTGCCGAAAGATGGCGGAGGCGCTGGGGCTGAGTAAATCGACGGTGCAGCGCGTGTGGGCGCAAGCACGCTTGAAACCGCACCGGTTGGATCGATACATGGCATCCGACGATCCGCGCTTTGAAGAGAAGGCCGCAGACATCATCGGTCTGTACATGAATCCGCCGCAGCATGGCGCTGTATTCTGCGTCGATGAAAAGACGGCGATACAAGCCTTGGACCGGCTCGACCCGGGGCTGCCTTTGTCGCCTGGACGCGCCGAGCGCCACGGCTTTGAATACTATCGTCACGGCACACTGTCGCTGTACGCCGCTTTGGATGTGAAGACCGGCGCGGTACACGGCATGACCGCCGCCCGGCACACCAGTCGAGAGTTCATCACGTTTTTAAAAGGGCTGGTCGAGCGCGCCGAACATGCCCGCGAAATCCACGTGGTGCTCGATAGTCTTTCCGCGCATAAGACCAAGGACGTCGAGCAGTTTCTTACCGAACATCCGCGAGTTCGCTTTCACTTCACGCCGACCTACTCGTCGTGGCTCAATCAGGTGGAACTGTGGTTCGCCAAAATCCAACGCGACGTCATCGCTCGCGGCGTCTTCACTTCAGTGGCAGTGACCTTCCCCCAGAATCCGTTCATTCGAGCATACGACAACATTTTGTGATTTGGTCCCCGGTTGGAGCCGGGATGGGGGTGTGGGGGAAGGGGCCGGCGTTTGAGGTCCCTTGCCCCACACCAGCACTGGATTGACCCGCGGCGCGGAGCGCTGCGAATTGCAGCGGAGTCCGATAGTCGAGAGACGAGTGCGGGCGCACCCGGTTATAGTGATCGCGCCACGCTTCGATCTGGCGGCGGGCGTCGAACAGATTGCGGAACCAGCTCGTGTTCAGGCACTCCTCGCGCAGGCGGCCGTTGAAACTTTCCACCCGCGCGTTCTCGATCGGCTTACCCGGACGGATGTGCACGAGCTCAATGCGCCGCTCCAGGCTCCAGTCTAGATAAGCGCGACTGGTGAACTCCGGGCCATTATCGGTGCGGATCCGCCGTGGCGCGCCGCGTTCGGCGATGAGGCGCTCCAGGACGCGAACGACGCGCAGACTGCCCATCGAAGTGTCTGTCTCCAGCGCCAGACACTCGCGCGTGAACGCATCCACGACGGTCAAGATGCGCAGACTTCGAGCGCTGGCCAGCGCATCGGCCACAAAGTCGAGCGCCCACTCTTCGTTCGGCGCGCCCACACCGTCGCCATCGGTACACGCTCGCGCATCAGCCTCTTGCGCTTCTTTCGTCGCAGGCCCAGACCGGCTTCGCGATAGATTCGCTCGACGCGTTTGTGATTGCAGCGCGTCTCGCGGCCCAGTAAAACGTACAACCGCGGCGAGCCGTAGCGCGGATTCTCATGCGCCAGCTCCACCAGCCGTGTGCGCAACGCGCGCTCGCGCTCGCCGGTGCGTGAACGATAGCGACAGCTCGACAGGGCAATCCCCAGCAGCCCGCAGGCATGGCGCTCGCTCATCGGAAACGCGGCGCGGATCTGTTCTACATCCTTCCGCGCCGCTCTGAGTTGCGCCCTTGCGCCTACGAGCTGTAGCCGTTTTTTACGATCACCGACTTCAGCGCTTCTCGATCGAGCGCATACTCGGCCACCAGCTTTTTCAGCCGCGCATTCTCGTCTCGAAGCTGCTTCAGCTCCTGTGCCTCGGCCACATCCACGCCGCCGTACTTCTGCTTCCAGGCGTAGATGGTGTGCTTCGACACCCCGATCTCCCGAGCCACCTCGTCAGCTTTCCGCCCCGCTTCCACCTGCTTGATCGCGCCAATCATCTGCGCTTCCGTGTGGTTGCTTTTACTCATCCGCTTCTCCTTCCTTTCGTCCGATTATCGGACCGTCAGTGTGCGGATTATTGGGGGAAGGTCAAAAGGGCCACGACGCATGACCTTCAAGCATCGATGCGGAGTCCTGATGGGACTCTTTTCCTGCATCGATGCTCGAAACCAACCGCATAAACATCAGCATCCCGAAAGGTCCGTAGGACCAGTCAAAGATTGGTTCTTGGAATGATCTTTAAGACCAGTCGAGATCGATGTTGCTTCGCACCGTCATGCTTCGCATGGTTTCTGTAGATTTGGCTTCTTCACTTGAAACCCGAAGGGTCGGGAGCGAAGCGAACGACTTCTTCCTGGACCATCTTTTGCGTACCCAGAAGTGTAAATATCTTCACTTCCCGAAGGAACCATCATGGACTCTTTGCTCACCAAACTCGCCGACGAACTTCTCGTCCAAGACATCACCGAACCAAGCGCCGTCCTCGGTCCACTTTCCGATAACGATCTCCAGGTTTTCTACGATCACGTTCTCGAACATTTCGCCCTGGAGCCTTCTCATCGGCGCTGATAAAAACTCGGACTGGTCCGATGGCAAGCTCGTCATCGACGCCAACCACCGCAACATCCATCTCCTGCAAGCTGCGTTCTACGCTGTGAAGCTCGAAGTGCAGCGAAGGAGCGCTGCTGCCGTGTGTTGCTGATGTCGGATCACTCTTTGAGCAGTAAAAGCAGACTCCATTCCAGAGAAAAGATGAAGAGCAGTTTGCATTTACCGAAGCGAAGAGCCACCCCGCCGCTTTCTCCAGATACCAACTGGCAACCCACCCAGCAGAAAGAGAGCGAAGCCCAGCCCCATAGAAGGCAGGACACGATCGAAGTCCCATCCAACCGGCCGTGTATGGCCCAGTAGCAAAATCCCGGCTATCATGACGCCTCCGAAAAGCAGTCCGCCGAGGACTCCGAATTCGATGCAAGAATGAACCGGCTCTGGAAGCTTGGAGCGCATTGCGATGAGCAGCCTCCGAAACTGACCACCTGATTTCCAAACGACCAGCACAGACGTGGCGATTCCAACGACTGCGCTCGCAATGGTGACGAAAAGAAGTCCGCTATTTTCGTGATTCTCAGGCAACTGTGCGGCGCTGAGAAGCTCGGATAGCAATGCGGCTACCAGAAGCGTGACAAACGGAAACACAATCAGGCCCAAAACAACTCGAACTGTGAAGAATAGCCTCCGATCAAACGGGACTTCTCTTTCGCTCTGTTGGTTACCATTCATTGGCGTCCAGTCATTTGGCAAGCCTATCTACAGCTTGCTGGTCGAGGAGCAAGATCGGATTCAGGACTCCCCATCGGAGCCTTACCATTGAGTCCCTGGAGATACCGCCTTGTCGCATTAATCGCGTTGGCCGAGGCGGCATTGATGGCGAAATCGCCCTGTTCGTGAGCGAGGGTTAAACTCCCAGACCAGTTCTGGTATGCATGACTGGCCGAGTAAGAATCCTGAATGATGTGAACTGCGAGAGAGGGCTGGTTTCTTGCGTCACGTAGCGCGGCAACGGTACCGGCATATGCTTGGCCGCAGCTCTGGTGTCCATCAATGTACAAGCCAACTGCGTCAGCGCCGCCTAATCCTCCACCCATGGCGTGCCACCGCGTATGGGCTGCATCGGTGCCTTGGGAGTGAGACCAGAAATCTACCCCCACGACGCCAGCGGCCAATCCAAAAGATCCTCCAGCGCTCAGAGTCATGTAAGCGTGATAGACCGAGTTATAGTCAAAAACGAACGGGTCTGTATTGCCGCTGCCGAAAGTCCCTCCGGTACTCAGCGAACCTCCACCAAGGCCGGGAATTTACTCATTCCAAGGCTGACTGCTGTTCACGCCGCCGCTGATGCCGCCGATGATGTCGCCACCCAGACTACCACCTGTTGCTATGGTTCCTGCCGTGGTGAGGATGGTTCCGAGAATCGTAGTCGTGCCGCCTGTGAAAAAGCCCGCAATGTCGAGGCCGACACCGATAAACGTGGACCACCAGCTTTCGCCCGAAGGGTCGGTATAGCTCAGTGGATTGTTGCCGACGTAGGCGTACCCGTTCCAGGTCTGGGGATCGCTCGGATCTGCCCCTGCGTTCCCCGGATCGACGCTCTGGAACCTTCCCTGTGCTCCGCTCATGTGCCGGACGTTGAACGAATCGAGCGTGGTTTCCTGGTCTCGCATCTGGCCGGTGAACTTCGGATTCGTCATATCTGGACTTGCAAATTAGCCCATGCCGGTCGTGCGCCCATTGGTGGTCGCCAGCAACTCCCCGCCGAACGGAGATAATGTAGGAACGTCGCTGGAACCGTTCAGGCTGGTGACCATCCGCGTGCTCCCGAATACTCAACGCCAGCAACACGTCGGTGTTCCGCAAGGGCTCGCCGGGACCTGCGAGGATTTTTCAGCCGCCAGATAGCCGAAGGCATCGTAAACGAACACGGTCGTGATTGCTTTGGCGGATTTTTCCACGCGCTGCCCAAGACCATCATACGCGTAAATGGAAGCATTACCGTTGATCGTCGCCGGAACTTGTCGGTCTTCTGCATCGTAGGTGAAGTTGCGCGCCCATTGGTTCGATTGCCCCACAATCGGAACTGCCCCGAGAATATTGCCGGCAGCATCGTAACACCAAGTGTTGATTTGGTTCGGCTGCCAGGGCGCGCAGCCGGACGGCGGAGTCCAGCTCGTGTACCAACTGGAGGAAGTAGAACTGGTTCCGGTGGGCGTCTCTGAAGACAACGTTGGCAGGTTCGGCGTTGTTCCACACCCACCGGTTCCCGACGGGATCATAGCCGTACTGTTGTGCCCATCCGGGGGATCCAGAGCCGCAGGGAGAAACGGCTGTTGATTTCGTGGACTCACTCGCGCACGTCAATCGATTCAGCTTATCGTAGCCATATGTCTGGCTCACGCTGAAGCTAGGCGCAGTAATTGTCTGTGACTGCAAATTTCCGTTCTTGCCCTTCGTGCAGGAAACAGCCTGGCCTGCACACGGGTAGAACTGAAGAGCCAATAGGTTGTTCGCGCGGAGTTCACCTGGAGTCGGGTAGGCTGCGCCCGGTCGTTCCAGGAGAGCGTCTGCGTAACCTCGTTGCCCATCTGCATCGATGCGACGACGCCGGCGCGATATAGGTGATGAGGGAGGCGTAGTTGAATCCCGTCGCGACGTTTGTCACCGTGGTTACGCGGTCAGCGGCGTCCAGCGCACAGTTTATCGTCCGGCCCGAGGGATAGGTTATCTGCGTGAACTGATCGGTCAGGGAATACGCGTACGAAAACCCGTAAGAAAACCGCCCGTGATTTGAGCACTCGATTTTAGTGTCCGAGGCCGTCATGAAATTAACTGGTGCTCTTCGAAGTGGACGCCAATGTGCAATCGGGCGCGCATACGGATGACAGGGCGCCCCTGAAGTCCTGATCGTAATTGTAATTTATGTTGGCAGTTGCCACGGTGCTTCCGCCGGGCGTATAGCTCCTCGCCGTCACTCGATTGAGCGCGTCATCCGTCATGGCTGCGACGGTGCCGCGTGCATCGGTCAGCCGCATGAGGTTTCCGTTGTTATCGTACTGATTGTAAGTGACAGTGCCACTCTCTCGGGGTTCGTCGCCGTCAACATTCGACCCGAAGATGAGTACGTGAAACACCGCGCGTCTGTCCAACTCCACCGGAAGTGCAGGTGTTATTGGGCTGACCGGTTACGCTGACCCCGAAGCAGGTCGTTCAATAGGTGCCGTAGGTATAGCTGGTGACCGTGCCACACCATCCGGTGACGGGATCGGGCTCGGCGACGGCCGTCAGCCTTCCGAGCCCGTCCGAACAGTTGATGTGAGTGTTGCCGGCCTCGTCCGCCACTTGCGTGCTCCACGGGACGCGCAGACGTTGGCCGCGACCACGTTATCCGTGGTTTTGGTGGTTCCGGTTGCCGTCGTGTTCGATCCCCACGCACCAGGGAGGATACGAACCGGGGACTGCTTCACGGTTACGGCTTGGTTGACTTCGTCCAGAGTCTGCAACGTGCCAGCCCTGGTCGCATCGGACGTCAAAACGTACGGATTCGACGTAAGTTGGTAGGCGAGTCCCATTGGTTCCGTATCGGTAGGCCTTCTGCACTTGGTTGCCGAATCCGTCGATCACGTTGCGCACCCGCCCTAATGGATCGTAATACGTTGTCGAAGTGAGCTGCTGCGACGACGTGTCGCTTTGAGAACCGTCGTCACGAGGTTGTCCACATCGTCAATTGTGGTGGTCGTCGTCCGCACCAGCCCTCCACCCGCCTGTTGCGCGCTCGTTTGCCGGCCGAGTTTATCATATGCGTACGTTGTGGTGATCGGATTGCTTGTAGGCATGGGTAGCGGTCTGAATCAGACCTGTCGGCTTACCCAAAATTGTCGGCAAAATACGTGAAAGTGGTTTTTTGGCCGTCGGGAATTTCAGCGGGCTAGGGCAGCTACGCCGTACCCACTTGAGAGGCGACCACGCGAGCGAGGGGGTAAAGGCTGATTGAGTCGTAGCAAATCAACGTCGTTACGTTGTTCGGGTCGGTTTGCGACTGAGGATTCCATTTGGATAGGTAGCTCGCAGTGCTGGTTATATTCCCTTGGACGGAATCGGATTGGACAACCTGCGTAACATTTGTTGTTGTTCGGTACTTTTGCCATAAGTATACATAGTAGGAAGTAAACCGTTGAGCGAAACAGCGTGCGGTGCCCGAAGATCAACGGGCCCTTGTCCGAGCGTAGTATATGGGCTCGCATTCGAATCATCAGTCGTCGATTCTACTACGGATCGGCAATTGCTTGGGCAAGACGCCGCTGCCACTGAGGAGGCCATTGGATCACGCGACTGTGTTGGAGGGTACCCAATCGTACTCCGTTTGGGTCGTGGGGTTACCGTTAGAATCCCGCACCATATAGGATTGCTTTGATACGCTAAGTACCGCCGGGAGTCTTTGACCGTCAGCTGCGGATAGGCATTGAAAATGGCGTTTCCAGCGTTGGCTACCCAGTACTGTTCCGTCGTACTGCCGTCAGAGTCGCTTACCTTGTAAACTAACGGAGAACAATTCTCTCGCGCGGCCGTAAGAAAGGAACACGGCAATGTCAAATAGATTGTGGTTGTGGTGCCATCAGGATTAGTGATGGTATTCGGTGTTGGGACCGGGCCCGCAGTTGTTAAAGCGAAAGGCGATGCGAAGGTTTGAATTGAGTACTGGGTGGTTTCCGTCAGGGGAGTAACCGTACCTGCAAGCGTGTCGCTATAGTTAAGTTGTTTTATCGAAATCGGGTTCACGGTCTGCCCAGGCGGTCGCGACGTAGAAGGTAGTGCGTCGAACGTATATCCGTAGTAGACGTTCCATCGCTGTTGGCAATTCGATGGACTGGTTCCTATGCATTCCGTCATAGTGTGAACTTCGCCCCAGTTCGTTTCAGCACCCTGAGGAATTTGCGGCGTAGTTTGCGGTGTATAGGCAAAAGTGAAATTAGTCGCCGGACCGCCGGAAGTGGCCGGAGGAAGTTCCATCGAAGTCACTTGGGGGGGATATGATTGCAGGGTACAGAGGGGACTCGTAACTGCAAACGGCGCCGTGCTATGTGACTCACATACAAAGTTGATTGCTGGATTTGGAGCGGCGCCAGCAGCCCAGTTCACGGTCGCCATTAAAGGTCCATGGATTCCTTGCGATGTAACCGTATCAGACCACGTAGCTCCAGTCCCAGAATAGGCAATCGAAACGACGCGGCCTTGTGCATCGGTAAGCTGGTCCGTGCATGCCTGTCCGGGCTGGCATAGCGGCGTATCCGTGACCGAATTGCCGTTACGGTCCGTGATAGTCATGCTCGGGCTGGCGGTGCCATATGGATACAGACCGCTTGTGCCCGGAGCAGTCTGGATTGGCCCACTTACCGTCGTGCCATCAGGGAGGAATGCAGTCCAAGTTTCGGTGACCGTATTCGTTTCCACACGAATGAAACTGCCGTCCCCCGTCGCAAAAGCAAGCGTACCACTGTAGAATCCCGTATGCCCGCAGTCAACGGCCGGGTTGGCCCAGCCCGAGAAATCGAAACTGGAATACCCGTAAGTGGTGTCTTGACTTGGAAGAGGTCCACTCGCGCCCACAAGATACAGAGCGTGATTGGCGCCATCAGGTGTGCGCAGGAAATTAAGATACCAATTGGTTAATTCTGCACTGGTGAAGTAATTACATGCATCGGAGTTGGTAATCGTGTTCAATATCTCTGATGCAGCAGTAGCGCGCGGTTGCGCCCATAACACGTACTTATATCCATAGGTCCAGCCTCCCCCATGCGAGCTGGGTTGATACGGCATGTCCGTAAGGGTCGTGGTAAGGGCCTGTGAAAAGGCGTCGTCTATTCCACTGTTATAGGTGAGGTTTACGCCAACGGAAAACCCACCCGGGCCCGAAGGCAAAGCGCCCAGGGGGAATCGAAGTGTCACGTTTCCGTAAATTGTATTGACGGCTTCGATGTTGCTGAGCGAGTATGATCCGCTCGGCGAAGCCCCATCGGGCGGCGCGAGAAGGGGTGGATTAGTAACAACGTCCTGCGCGACCGCAGTCAGAATGGGCCCCAGCAGGCAAATGCCAATGAGGAGAAATGAGATGCTACGTTTCTGTTGAGTAAGCATTTACTGTGCCTCGCGCGGTTTAGGGTTGAAACGTACTCGGCGATAAAGTTGCGGGTCCCGCACTCGCCTGCTGGATTTGAAAGCTCAAGACCTGTTGGCCGTTTTCCAGCCGCACAATTTGCGTGGGAACCCATTGTCCGGTTTGCTGGGTCCAATTGATGAATTGCGTCTGCGTCACGCTTTGTGGGCTCGCCAACCTGACTTCGTCCAAGAAACCGGTCTTTTCATTCACAGCGAGGAACATTGATTCCTGTAGCGGCTGTCCGGGCGTGAGGCCCGTGCGGCTTATCGGAGAAAACGCGAGGAGAGTCCAAAAGGGCCCGCTGTAGTTTGCGGTTTTCCCATTGTCGGTGCGGAAGTGGGAGCCGATTGATCGCATTCCGCCGCCAGCCGCGATTTGGAGGAATACAGTATCAGGAAGGTGAGCCAACAGGCTTTCAATAATCCGCTGGTCGCTCGATGTTAGTTGTCCGGCGCTGGATTGGAACATAGATCCGTTGAAGGTTAGCGTCTTTGTCTGGTCACTGTAGGACAGGTAGCCCGGTGCCTGGACAACGATTTGTGCAGATCGGGTTCCGTTGCTGTCTGTAATCGTACCGGCGAGCATCAACTGCGCGTTTGAAGCCGTTGTCATCCGGGCGCCAGCGGCCATAAGCGCAGCGGATAGAACATCGGGCAATGCCGCCGGATCAACCAGTCCGTTCGCATTGGACGAATTCGTGGTACTTGGGCTGCTTTGAGCAAACGTCAGCGCGGCGCTGATAGCGACACTAGCTAGCACTCGTGCAACTGACGGTGTTGGTCCTTTTGTTGTCGGTGATACGATCGCGCTTGGGCGCGCGGGAAACGTACTTTTGGGGTTCTGACGAGCGTTATACTCTCTCGCGAGCTTCATCCTTTTGGCAAACAAGTGAGTTGCTCCTTCTCTCATTAAATACTCTAGTGCAGCGATCCCACGGTCCAGAACGTGTTGGGAGCGGACTGGTTGTTGTAGTCCGCAGCGATCCAGGCCGAGCTCAGCGCGACAGCCTGGAAGCGAACTTCGGCCAAGCTGAGCGTTCCGCCGTTGGGCCCAGCCCCGAGCAGCATCGGATCAGTCGTGTCCGAGACCGGCGTCTCGAAGTATTGAGTAGCCATGGACACCGCAACGCCGTTCACGAACCACTGGCCATTCGTGCTGCTATTTCCAGTCTTAACAAACACGAGGTGATACCAGGAGCCCGTGGAAACTGCGCTGGTGGACGCTGTCTCGACTAAATTTCCGCCGTCGCTGGTGTAGGCAAAAAGCTGCCCGCCACCGCCGTTTTGAAAATAATATCCATTGCCGCCGTACTGGCCCCGCACAACAGGATGTCTCGAGCCGCTCTCGTCACCCCACAACAAGTCGTTTCAATCAATTTCATCCACTCATGAAAGGCCTCATTTACTGCCGCGTATCGTCCAAAGAGCAGATCGAGGGAACGAGCCTCGATTCGCAACAGGCCGCATGCCGCGAGTACGCGCAGTCGAAAAACATCGAGGTGTTGAAAGTGTTCGTCGAGCAGGGCGAGTCTGCGAAGTTCGCTGACCGGACTCAACTTCTGGAGCTCGTCGAGTTCTGCCGGAAAAACAAGGGATCAGTAAATGTTCTCTTGGTTTGGAAGGTTGATCGCTTTGCCCGCAACGTCGCGGACCACTTCAGCGTCAAGGCCACGCTCGGCAAGTACGGCGTGCGTATCGTGTCCGTAACCGAACCTATCGACCCGAATCCTGAAGGAAAACTCATGGAGACGATCCTCGCGGGGTTCGCCGAATTCGACAACAACGTGCGCGCGATGCGTTCAGTCCAAGGTATGCGTCGAAAGCTTCAGGACGGAATCTTTCCTTGGGGACCGCCGTTCGGCTACAAGAGTTCGGTGACGGGCAATGAAAAGAAAAACCTGCCTGACCTGCCGGATGAGCCTGCATTCGGAATGATCCGCAGAGCATTCGCGGAATTCGCGACGGGCGCTCATACGCAAGCCGACATGGGCCGCCTCATGGGGTCGTGGGGCCTCGTTGGCGCTCATGGAAAATCATTTGCTCCCCAGTCGCTTTACCAACTGTTCACCAATCCGTTTTACGCGGGCATCCTTGTTGATCCATGGTCAGGTGAAGAACTTCCCGGCAAGCATCCACCATTGGTAACCCGCGAGGAATTCGCTCAGGTGCAACGCGTGATAGCTGCGCGGAACCGATCCGTCACCCACCAGAAAGATCGGGAAGAGTTTCCCTTGCGCGGATTTGCGCGGTGCAATTCATGCCGACACGGCGTGACGGGCACATTCTCCCGCGGGCGCAGTAGTTCCTACCCGTATTACTTATGTTCTCAGCACGAATGCGCGAGACGAGGCAAGAGCCTTCCCGTGGTCGAGGTCGATGCCGAATTCACATCGTTTCTCGACGAGATAACCCCACGCCCGGAGTTCCTGGATGAAATCGGTACGAGCGTCGTCAGGATAGCAGAGCAAGGCAAACGGGACCAATCAGCGCAGCGGCGGTGGCGTGCGACGCGAATCAAGGAATTGGAAACGGAGATCAATGAGCTGATCCGCATGCGGGCGCAAAACCTGATTACGACTGAAGAATTCATGATGCAAAAGAAAAAACTCGCCGATCAACGGATGGCGTTAGAGAGCCAGGCGCAGAAAGTTGCGGAGATCGCCCAGGTGCGAGCCGATCTTGCGCAAATCACGGAACCACTGTGCGTGCTTCGGGCAACCTGGAAGGCGCTCGCGCCGTCGTTCCGCTCGCGGTTCGATCGTCTCCTCCTTCCGGGCGGTTTTGTGATCGGAAAGATTCGAACCGCCGACAAGGGGCTTCTGGTCAGTCTTTTTTGCACATCCGTAGGGGATGTTTCATCGGGGGTGCCCCTCCCATGCGTACCTTCGAACCGCATAATCTCGGAAATTGCTGAGTTCCGCGAGGTCATTTGTAGCATGGGAGGCACAAATAGAAAGGCTTCAATCGCGGTTCGAAGATAGACATCATCGGTAGACTCCCGAGGATAAACTCGAACCGGATTAATGAATCGCCCCGAATTCATCCTCCGTTGAGCTTGCACATCGTGTATGCCCATGCTTTACTGGGGACGTAGTTCCTTACCAACCCATAGAAGTCTCAGCCCGGCAGGACAAAGGGCTGACGCCTTTCTTGTTCTCTCGTGCTGAGCCCTCGGAAAGGCTCCATTCCATGTGCTTAAGAAACATGCTCTGGCTGACCGGCATTCCCATCGGTCTCCTGCTGCTGGGGGTCTTCGTTCCAGCGATCGGCAACCTTTGTGGCACTCTTATCGTGCTGGAAGCTATTACCATCACTGGTGTCGCGATCACCAACCTGCTCAAACTCGGATTCGAGATGGAAGCAGACAGCAGGGATCTCGCGCGCCGTTGCGAGGCCTATCTGAAAGCCCATAACGCGGGACTCCGCGGAAAGTTCGTCATCCATTTCTCAAGCGATTGATTGATGATCCACGATCCTTTCGCCGCCTCGCATTTGCAACGCGAGGCCTTTTTTGTTTTGATATTGAGACCATATGAAATAATTTCGCGGGACATCAAAAGGAGACTTATGACGAACATTCCTGCCCCGATGCTCAGTAATCCGCCCGCATTCTTGCTTTTGACGCTCGTTTTCGCAATAGCAGCATACCTCCGACAGGTCAGCGAGAACGCCATAAAACTGCGGAATGAGATCGCAATGGGAATTGGTCGAGCGTCTATCCGCTGGCGGCGCTTCACACTCAAGAGAAGTTGCGATTGCTTGAAAAAACCCGGGACAAACTGGGAAAGGCGGCCCCCTGGACTATCGCGCTCGCAATCTTCATTGGACTCCGGTGCCTGGCACAGGCGATAAGCCTGCTGTGTGCGGGTTACGTCGTAGCGACGACCGGTTCAATCGGCCTTTTGCTGAACGGTGGGTTGATATCGGGATTGTCCTATGGCTTTCGATCATGCTATTCATTCTCGCGGTCATGCACAACAAGAATCGCAGCGATGACGCGTTTGTTCGCAGGCTCGAAGAATTAGCACGACAAGCTAAGTATGAGCCGACAGCCGCTGGCCCGGGGAATAGCGGTTCGATTCCTAAGGAGGGTCAGCCAGATCGGCCCTTGACGAGAAAATGCCTTCCATCGATACCAAAATTATGCTGACGGCATCAGCATAAGTCGGCTATACACACAAAATGAACGTGGCAGGCTCTCAAGCGCGTACCTTGACAGTGGTGCCCCTCCCATGCGTACCTTCGCACCCCTTAATCTCGAAGATACATGAGTTCTCTGACGTCTTGCGTAGCATGGGAGATCCCAAAAGGCGGGTTTCGATTGCGGTTCGACCGTAAGTATCATCGGGGACCCCGAAGGAGAAATATGAACCGGATCACGGCGCGCGTGCAGTGCCCATTCGCACGCCTTTAGGACCAGGAGCCATCGCCAGTGGTCGACGGCTTACATACGCAATCGACATGCTCCGCTGACAGCCGCCTTTATCAACGATTGAAGATCTAAAAGATCAATTCTGCCGTCGTTGTTCAAATCCGCCCTTACCCCGCCCGGTTTGCCCATGATGTAGTCGAGTAAAAGAGCAACATCAGTATGGTCTATCACGCCGTCCTTGTTGAGATCGCAGGCTCGATTTGCCAGCGTCTGGACATCGGCGAACGAAGGAGGAGGTGGAAGCTTACAACCGGTTGCCGGTTTCGTGCGACACGTGTCGGCTTGACTCAAAAGTGACTGTATCGTGTCTTCATTCGAATTCCAAAGCTGACTCACATCGGCGGTCTTTACGTAGAACTGCGACGGGTGGTCGAGGATAAACTTGAGATCGCCCCGTATCTGGTAAGCTTCATCAAGCCACGATGCTAGTCGCGGCAAGGTGTCCATCTGAAATTTCACCAAATCGAACTTAAGGTTGCCGGGGAGGTTGTCCGTAACGGTGTACGGCTGGGTAATTAGCACGTCAATAACAGGGTGGCCGGTGATCAACTGAACGCTACTTGAACTTGAGGGCTGCGGCCTGCAAAGTGTCGATATTTGGGATATCGCCTAAGCCCCCATTCCTGATGATATGAACTCGCGTCTGCGCGACATTTTTAACCGTATCTATGGCTTGGCTGAAACTTGCCGACCCGCCTCCACTGGCGAGAAATCCGTTGATGGCAACGTTCATGGCGGCTGAAAGCTTGTCATGTTCTTCAACACTTGAAGATGAGAGTTCGATGATGCCAGTGAGATCACCGCCGGTCGTGCGGGCGTAAATAAATTCGTTACCGCACGTTTCGAAAAACCGATTGGTCGCGGCATATTGAAGCGCTGCTGGACTCAACGATTTCTTCTTGAGGATCTCCGTCGGATTCGTTACCCGTATCTGGACAAATAAGTAGTTATGATATGAATTGTAGCTGCCGCTCTTCATGAAGCTAAACGATGCGTCGGCGCTGAAGATACCGTAGCCAAACGATGCGCTGGCGCTCACGTTGAGCGCCGTCTTCAATTGGTCAAGGCTCGTAATTTCATAGAAATCGTATACTGTTTTTTGACCGGTGACCCCGCCGGGCACGTAGAGATCGTCCTTCTCGTGGCCCGGATCGAAGACTGCGCAATTTCCGCCTGGTTCGCCAGTGGTCGAATTGAAACCATCCCCAACGCTCAGTCGATCAGTCGCAATTTCGCTGCCGAAAGCCGACCCACAGAACAGAATGAGCACGAAAAGAGAATAAAGAGGTGGAAACCGTCGCACGGGAGCAGGCATGCCTGTTGAGGCTACTACAGCAAGACCGCACGGCGCAAGGGCGTGTCCTGCCCAATTTTATCAACACGAAAAGTGAGACACTGATGCACCGGCCCACCGAGATGGTGGAGAGCGGTTTTGACTCTCTTCCCCTGATGAGCCATTCCTCTTGAACGAACGGGCAGGCTGTGCCGTCCTTACCCATGTGCCGGTCGTTGACTCGCGGAATCCAGGGTCCGGGGCCTCTCTACGATTTGTGTAATCTGTCCCATCTCGTGGGTGCGGTTCAGTCAACACTGTTATCCCGACAACCTAATCAGAGAAGGATTGAAACCGATGCGGTGATTTCGGTCGTGCAGACCTTGAAAGGAACATCGCCTGGGCCAATGATCGCGGGGGAGCTATCGGTAAAAGTGCCCTCAAACCCATGCAGTACGCACTGATGCAGCGCGGGGAGCGGTACATTGTGTTTCGAACGAAGACAGACGACCAGAAGCTACCTGCCATTACGGGTGCAGCCCGCTTTCATGTCACCAGGGTTTTTGCAGGTCTGTTTTATTTTAACGAAGGAACGCTCGCTGCAATTGAACGTGCCGCGTCCGCACGGGTTCGTTTTAGGTAGGAGCACTGTTGGCGGCATAGATGTCAGCTCATATTAGGTGCATTGCCTTACCAGGCGTTTGACCAGAAGCGTAAGGAGCTCAATTCCAAGTAACACAGACCGCAGTAGCTGCCAACTCCCGAGCTTCGAAAAATGAACAAGCCCGGGGCTTGTTGTCTATTTGCGGACGGTTCCACCTTTCCATGATTCACCGATTTCGAGTCGTCTATTCTCCGCTTGCTGACGGGAGGGACGAGTACGCAGGCGAGCACAGCCGTCACCAGAACAGCCCTCCGTTGCCCTTCTGAGACCCCTGTAGTAGCATTATCGCTATCCTTTTGCCCAGACTACTGCAATGGAGGAGGGGGCAATGAAAATTGCGCGTTGGATATTTGCTTTTGCATTCCTGGCCACTGCCCAAGAGGTTTTGAATAATGATTCGATCCTGAAAATGGTAGCAGCAGGATTGGGAGAGACCCTCATCGTCAACATGATCCAAAGTCAACCCGGAAAGTATACCTTGACCCCCGACGATCTGGTGAAGTTGAAACAGCAGGGCGTTTCCGAGAAAATCCTCGAGGCGATGCTCAGCAGAGGAGCGGCTGGTCCGGCATCGAGCCTGGCCACGGCGACCGCGAGCGCTACCCTGGCAGAAAGCGACATCGCTCCGGATATCGAGATCGGCGTCTATTACAAGAAGGCCGGAAAGTGGGAGGAGATGCTTCCTGAAGTGGTGAATTGGAAGACGGGTGGCGTGATTAAGAGTATTGCTTCCGCCGGAATTGTGAAAGGCGATGTAAACGGGCATATTGCGGGAGCCCACAGTCGAAATTCGGTGGCGTCCCCGGTCGAAGTTCTGATTTACGCGCTGGAAGGAGTGGCTATTACCGAATACCAGCTTTTGCATCTACATGATGAAAGGGATTCCCGGGAGTTCCGCACGATTACTGGCGGAGTGTTGCATGTCGCTGGCGGCGCTACGAGAGACGTCATCCCGTTCGAAGGCAAAAAAACTGCGAGCCGCACTTATAAGGTTTTGTTGCCGAACCTTGGCGCGGGGGAGTATGGCTTCTTACCGCCCGGAGCAGTTACATCGTCTAACAGTGCGTCGATCGGAAAGATGTACACGTTCCGGCTGATCGAGTAAGCCGCAGACATGAACGGGACGCCCTACATGCGCGTTGCTAACCTACGAACATACTCACTCTTGTCCTTTTTCCTGCTGGCGATCCCGAAGCCTGCGGTGGCACAGAGCACGGCGGACAACCTCCTTACCGTCAGCGAGAATTGTGGCAGCCAAGGAGCTCTGGACGATAATTTCGTCTTCGGAACCTATTGGCAGCTGACCACCGGCTATACCAACGTCAACATAAATATAGCAGTTACCTCCAGCAACCCAGTAGGAATTATCTCGCAAGGTGACGGCACACCGATCATGGCATTCCTAACCAGCACGTTCCTTTCCGGAGCAACTGTTGCGGGCGAAATCGCCCACACGAGTTTCGTAATACCGCCCGGCACTCCGCCAAACACACTTGTGCCGGTCTTTGTAGGTTTAGCCCTAGGGCCGGGTAATTACTTCCTCAGTTTGTATGCCCCGACGGGGGGGTATGCAGGGGGGTGGTGTGTCGCCACCAGTGCATACACCGTCTCTTCCGGGCAGGGCGTAACCCTTGAATATACTTACGAACTAAACGGTCCTCCCCAAGGAATATATCCTCCGGCTTCCGGGTTTCTTGATTACTGGTTTGCCGCAGGATTATCTATTACAGGCCAACAGGTTATGCAATCACCCGTGGCTTCGCAGACGATCACGTTCGGCGCGTTGAGCAACGTGACGTTTGGCGTCACACCGTTCACAATCAGTGCGACGGCCAGTTCAGGGTTGCCGGTTACATTCAATTCGAACACAACTTCAGTGTGCACAGTGTCAGGAGGTACCGTGACGATCCTTGCGGCGGGGACCTGCACGATTACGGCTAGCCAGGCCGGAAACGCAAGTTACAGCGCAGCTACACCAGTGGCCCAGAGCTTTACCGTAACGAATCTAGCGATGCAGGCGATCACGTTCGGCGCGTTGAGTAACCTTACGCTTGGCGTCGCTCCTTTCACGATCGTCGCGACCGCCAGTTCTGGTTTGCAGGTGACGTTCGCTTCGACGACGCCCTCGGTCTGCACAGTGTCCGGTAGCACCGTGACGATCCTCGCGGTGGGGACGTGTTCGATTTCGGCAAGCCAAGCCGGTAACGCAAGTTACGGCGCAGCTACCCCGGTGACCCAGATGTTTGCCGTTAATTCGGCTTCCGGCGAGTGCAAGAGTGTAAGCATCAACTTGAGTGCATCAAATGGTAACGTTGGATGTCTCATTTCCAGCATCATCGTGCACGGGCACTCTGACAATCACCAACCCCAATTCATTTTGGACAGATTACACGATTTACCTGAATGCCGTAATTGCAACACCTGTCGGCGCCGCGGGAACCTTGTATTCTCAATATCTGCTTCTCCCCCCCGATGGCACCCTCACGTACTCACCAGTCACCTTCGCGCAGCCTCTTTCCTCTGTCCAAATCTCCGTCGATCCTTACGGGACAGCTGGGCACGGTTATGCCAGAGCAATGAACATTACCCAGATTCTCGTTAGCGCCATAGGTGCTATAGTCCCCGGCAACGGTGGGGATGAGGTGGGCGTCGTGACAATGACGATCAACGACGCGCGGACGATCGCGCAAACCTTTGCCCAACTGCCCGACCTTCAGAATGCCATCTCGGCACCGAACGTCGGTGCGCTAGTCTATTATCTCGGGTTGTTTCTTACAGACCCGGGAGAGGTATCGGCATTTACTTCTATGCTTGGTTCAATTGCCAGCGACGCCTACGAGAGCACCTTCCAGGGTCAGATCCTCGACAAGCTTGGCGGCGCTTGGGGGTTATTCTTTTCGGCGATCGAGTCTCTCTACAATGCCGAGCAACAGGCGTCCGGGATCGACTACGGTACTGTGACGCTGACGGCCCAATAGATCGGAGTTCATCCCGTAATGCTCATTCGATGCCTCAAAAAAAGCGTCAACCTTCCAGTACAAATAAGAAGTGTCTCTTCGATCTACGGGCTGCTGTCACTGGTTGCTTGTGGGATGCAAATCCAAACCGCGCAGGGCGCGAACCTGACTGTGACTGTCGACACCTCGTCGCTTGTAGGTCGCACAGGCGGTCCCTTTTCGGTCGGGTTTTACCTGAACGACGGAAGCAAACTCGGAGATGGCAACAATACAGTAACTTTGACTGGTTTTGATTTTGGAGGCGGCACTGCCTTGGGGAACATTACCCAGCTCGGCACGGCAAGCGGCTCGTTGTCGTCCGGCATTATACTCACGGATTCGTTGCTGATCACTGGCTTTACGCAACAGTTTAACCCCGGTAGCCACTTGGCATTCACGATTTCGACGACGACCAACATAGATAGCGCAGGGGTGCCGGACATGTTTGTGATGGTGATCTTGGACGGGAACGCCAAGCCACTCCCGACGCAAACCGGCCAAACATTGTTTCCCGTCCTTGCGGCCATGACGTTAAATTCGGCCGCTCCAGGTCTCCAGACCTATGGACTCGTGAGCGCTCTCCTCGCGACTGCGACGCCGCTAGGATCAATGGCTCAGATCGCCTCGGCCGGCGGGTGGAACACGACTTTCGCTTTGGTGAACACCGGCCAGACACCTGCAGCCGCTCAGCTTAACTTTTATTCGGACCCTACGGGAACGCCTCTGCCATTCCCATTGACATTTCCGCAAATACCGCTCAATTCGCTAACGTCAGCCTCTTTCGATCGAATGATCAATCCAAACAGCGTTTTCATGGTCAATACCTCAGGCTCCGTTAGTCAAGCCCCGACGATCGGGTGGGGAGAGCTGCTAGCGAGTAGCAGTGCCGTGAGTGGCTTTGGCGTATTCAATTTTCCGCAATTGAATTGGAACGCTGTGGTTCCTCTCGAAACACGCAACGCAAACTCGTACATTCTACCGTTCGATAACACCGGATCGCTTACGACGGGCGTCGCCGTCGCGAATGTGGCTGCTGAGGCCGCCAATATCCCGGTGATCATCCGAAGCGACACTGGCGCGCAGATCGGTACCGCGACTGTTGCTCTGAAGGCCAACGGTCACGCCTTTTTCATGCTGAATCAACAATATCCAGTAGCGACCGATCAAAACGCGCTCGTGACCATCAACATGCGCGACGATACGGGCGCGCTCTTGCAGGCTACGGTGACGAGTGTCGCCGCCTTCGGCCATACGTCGTTCATGTTGCCTGACGTTTATCCGATGACTGTGGGCGAGAGGGGAACTGTCGAGTTTGTTCCGCCGACCGGCGGGCGTATTAGCGTCATAGGAGTCCGTGCAACAAGCGACGGCACGCTAACAACAATACCGATCCTCGCTAAGTGACGAATGTTGAGCGCAACGAGAGTCTGGCTCCATGGCTTCTTAGAAATTGCGTTGGCTGCGGGCATCAGCCCCCGAGGTCTTTAAAGGTCGAGAGGATCGTATTGGCTGTCTCTTCATCCGTGCTGATAATCGACGGGTTGCTCGATTCGTAGTTAACGTTTATGGAGAAAATACGGTATTGTTCGTCCAGCCTTCGATACACTACGTAGTACACTCCGAGCTGGTTGTACACCACTTCTCCGGAAAAATCTGCAATATTGACTGGGCTGACCGTATCATGACCGTTTGGAAAGTCGGATTCATCGGTTAACACGCTTTCGTTGATGACATTTTCGGCTATGGCGGGGACATCGGTCGCATTACCGAATGACAAATTCCAGATTTCAATGAATGGCAGCAATGGGATTGTCATGCGCACCGCGTTTTGATAAGCGGTGGCGTTTTGATAGATATCCAACAATGCACTAGAGCCACCGGTTGAGGTTGCGATAGCAAAGGTGGGTGGATACATCACGGAGAACCAATATTTGCCATCGCTATACAAAAGCCAATTAGCGGTCGAGGTCGATGGCTGTAGGGAGGCTCCTGCTGCTGGTGTGCTCGGAATGGTTCGATTTGTATCGGTTGCCGTTGTGGGGGTGCTCGCTATCGAGGGTGAGGGCGCTGAGGAAACCGGGGCCGCCGGATTCGCGTTTTCAGCTTGGTTACGCGTTGTAAAAATCCAAAATGCGGCTACGGCAATCAGCAGGATTCCTAGAATAACCAAAACTACGATCGGCGCGAAACCACGCGCTCCCTTCGTACATTTCATGCCCTTACACTATGCACGATTTCTTGGAATTGGAAAAGGCATAGTTACCCACAGCGTTACGTGACGACATTGCTGTGATCCGCGAAGATAAGATCGTCCCATCAAATTTCGATCCTCCCCGCAAAGTTCGCAAGTTCCCGAATCCGTCATCTAGCGTCGGAACCTCTTCAAGCGAACTGAATCGATTCCAATAATGAAATGTGCCGCCAGATCACCTCATCCTCAATTTCATCTACAACTAAGAATTACGGCCTCTGAAAAGAGGCCGCATCTGTCTGATTCTATTGGTCGGGGCGGGGCGATTTGAACGCCCGACCCCCTGCGCCCAAGGCAGGTGCGCTACCAGGCTGCGCTACGCCCCGACATTTGCTGCTCTCTTCATTCTAAAACACTTCTTGACTCGCCGCACTCCGCGACGAGGACAAAAACTACCTAAAACAGGCCCGACCGTGGCAAAACCGTGACAAAACCCCATCAGTTAGGCCTCTCCGTGTCAAAACTCCGGCCGCTCTCATTCGCCTGCCGGTTCAGCTTCTGCAGCGCCTCCCGTTTCATCTGCAGCTTCATCTGTGAGTACTTCTTGAACACCTTGGCGTCTCCCTGCCGAAGCAGTTGAGTCACCCACTCGTCCGCCACGCCGCCGGCGCTCAGGCGCGTCGCGTACGTGGAACGGAGGTCGTAGATGCGGAAGTATGGCACCTTCGCTCTCCGCAAAGCGGCATGCCACACTGTCTTCAGAGTCTTCTGGTGTCCGCTCGGGTTCTCATCACTTGGAAACAACCACGGACTCTTTCCAGCGAGAGCCCACTGATCCCGAAACGCCTTGACGGCGATCTCGGTCAGCGGAACCTCGGCGACCCCGTTTTCAGTCTTCGAGTCCGGAATCCACACGACCGCGTTTTCCAGGTTCACCTGATCCTTCTTCATCGACATCAACTCCTTGTAGACCCGAAGGCCGGTCTCGGTGATGATCCGGATGATATTTCGAAGGTACTCCGGAGCCTGGAACTCGATCTGCTGCTGCTCGGCCCAGCCCATGTAATGCGGCCGGAAAAGACCCTTCACCGCGACCGGGAACTCGACCCCGGCACACGGATTCGAAGGCAGCAACTTCTTTCGCACGGCCACATTCAGAACCCGGCGTAAGATCCGAAGCTCCTGATGAACCGTGGCTGGTTTCAGCTTCTCTCGCAGGACAACACCGGCGCCGGTTTTTATCCGGACTCGATCCTGGAGCCGCCGGAGCAGATACAACTCGATGTCGTCCGCTGAGACTTCCCCGAGCTTGCGAGCCCCGAAGGCTTTCTTTAAATGCAGACCGGCGCGCAAATTGGCCTCGTGTGTTTTCTCGGCGCGGAGGGGCGGCTGGGAATAGTTTTCCAGGAAAAAATCCACCCACGTTGAAAATTGAAGTTGTTCTCCCTTCCGGACGATCTCGAGAAGCTTGTCGTCTCTGGCCTGAAGCCGCTCGCGGAGTTTGCGCTGAGCTTCCTGCCAGTCTTCGGTAAAGGTCGATTCCCGGATGCGCTTACCCTCCCGATTTCGGTAGGTAATCCAAAGAATCTTTCCGTCGTTGCGTTTGAATACAGCACCATCATGTTTACTAGGTCTTGCCATAGCCCACCTCGTGACTGAAAGTTGCGCGGAAGGGCCCGAGTTCCGATTTCAAAAACCGGATGTTGCGACCCATCACGCGGAGGTGGGGAATCTGCTTTCGCTCAACCCAAAGATACACCGTTTGAGGGCTGACGCCAAGGAAGACCGCTGCTTGCCGAACAGTCAATGGGATTTCGTCAGCAATGGCAAAGGCGGATTGTCCGCCCCCGCTGCTCGATTTGAGGGGGAGGCTCTCGGAATTCATACCCTCTTATATGGCTTACTCTGATTTTTTTCAAACAGACCTGAGACGGCGCCGCACGATCATGCAAGCCGAGCAGTGCAATCGTTTTAGACGCAATCACTTCCCAGTTCCCAGCACGGACAAGATCGTCGTAAATGAAGACGGGCAGTATTCGTACCCGTTTTCTCGATCCATCTCGAAAGTAGCTGGAGGTTCATTCCCTCACGTCCGCCGTTCTGGCCTTCCGGAAGGGGCCGTTGGTTTGATCGCTAAAGAACCCTTCGGCAGAATTGCGACATGAGCAACTCTGATCTTCTTGAGGAACTGCGCGGTCGGGAACTGCGCGGCGGAGGGTGGAGTTTCTTCGGCTCACGGCAGGTCAGTTTGGAAGCTACATCTTTAGCAATCCTCTGCCTGCTGGCGGAGAGGCCTTCTGAGGCGCTGCGGCTGGGCAAGCTTTTGTCAGGCGTGCAGCTTGCAGACGGCAGTTGGCCATCCTTCGTTGGTGACCGGGAATCTTCGTGGACAACGGCCCTTGCCGTCTGCGCATTGAATTCAGTCAACGATCCGTCAAAAGCCCGAGAACGAGGTGAATCCTGGCTTCTGAGAACCAAGGGCCGAGAGGGCCATTGGTTCTGGCGATGGAAATTCAAAACAGCTGATCGCAACGTTCAATTCGATCCCGACAAGTACGGTTGGCCCTGGATTTCGGGCTCCGCAAGCTGGGTCATCCCCACAGCCTTCAGCATCATCGCCATCAAGCAATTCACGGTCTGCAATCGCTCCGAGGCGTCGGAGAAACGAATCCATCTGGGCGTCGAGATGCTTCTGGATCGTGCCTGCGTCGACGGAGGGTGGAACTCCGGAAACAGCGTTGTTTACGGAGTGCCGCTGCGCCCGCATGTTGAGGCGACGGCGATCGCGCTGTTGGCTCTCCAGGACGAACAGCGAACTGAAGTGATTCAAAAGAGCTTGTCATGGCTGCGACAGAACGCAGCCAGCGTCGATTCTGTTTCCAGTCTTGCCTGGTGCATTCTCAGCTTGTTCGTGTACCAAGAGTCCGTTGGAGGGCTGAAGAACAGATTGGCGACGATCATCGGAGACGGCCGCGACATCCGGAATAATGCAACTCTCGCCACCGCGCTTCTCGCGCTGAAGTGCGGCGAGATGATTCATCCCTTCGTGGTGCTGCGATGAAGCTCGATCGGCGACGATTTCTTGGCTCATCAGTAGGTGTGGCCGCGGCAGCAGGGGTGACGGCCGAATGGGTTTGGCCGAAGCACACCGTCTCGTACCGGAGACCTCGTTCGGCTGTAGCGGTGCTGAATGCGGACGAGTACTCAGAGAGGATCGAGGCGCTCCTTCTGGATGGTTTGCGGCTGTTCCGGCTACAGGTGCTGGGGCGGTCCATTCTTCTAAAACCAAACTTGGTGGAAGACTTGCCGGGTCCCGTGAACACGAACTCGACTCTGATTGGCGCCGCGGCGCGATGTTTCCTCCGTCTTGGCGCAGTGCGGGTTGTGATTGGCGAGGGCCCTGGACATCAACGCGACACGGAACTCGTAGTGCAGGCGGCAGGTCTCAAGCCGCATCTCGCGGAACGGCAGATCGAGTTCGTGGATCTCAACCGGGACGAGCTCAGAAAAGTGAAACTGAAAGCCAATTACAGCGGTCTAGGCGAGCTCTGGCTGCCGCGTGCGGTTCTCGAATCCGACTTCGTTGTTTCAATGCCCAAAGTGAAGACCCATCATTGGGCAGGGGTCACGCTGAGCTTGAAGAACATGTTCGGTATTGTGCCAGGCATGAAGTACGTTCAAAGTAAGTTTTACGCAGGGAATCAACGTTCGCGTGATCGATGAAGAGATCGCGGCCGCGGTCGCCGGTGTGCAGTACTACGATCACGAGTTCCGAACCCGCCGGATCTATACCGCTTGGGACAACCGCAAGGACGAGGCACGGCTATTTCGGGGCCTCGATCTGCTGGTGAAGGCTGGCGTAAGGCCCGATCAAATCATGGTGTACATGCTGATTGGGTACTGGCCGGGCGAAACGCATGACGACAGGGACTATCGCCGGCAGCGGCTGCGCGAGTTCGGTGCCCGGCCGTATCCGATGCCTTACGTTCGGACGCCCGAGCTGGTCGGTTATCAACGCTGGGTTGTGCGGCGAGCGGATTTGAAGTGCTCGTGGGCTGAATATGCAAGAGCGCGGTACCGCCCTGAAGACGTTGGTCAGTACTCGGCCCGGTTGCCGCTATTCGAGAGGGACACGTTTGGACTCGTTGAGCCCATCGGAGAAGGGGAAGACGAGAGTGAGTTACTTCAATTTTGAGTTCAACTCCAAGATGGCTACCTCGCTGGTTCACACTCTGAACCGGCCCTATAAAGGCGCCCACAAATTCTCCGCAACAGCCCCCGACGCGCAGGGCACATTGGTCATCTGGGCGCGCGATACGGAGGAATGCCGGGAGCACTTGCTGAATGCGTTGTTCGATCTCATCTTTGCACGGAACCGTGTCGGCGCCGCCGTAACCAATCCCCCATGCATCTTCTGTGGAGGGAAAACACAGAGTCGAGGACGCAACAGTTCCGGTACAAGAGCCTGGCGCTGCATGAATCCGGATTGCCAGCGAAGCTTCGTCATCGATCGGACCTTCCGGGGAGGAATCAACCACCCGACGCAATCGAAGAAGCCTGCGTTTTATCAGCTGGTGTTCGTCGATGGCAAGACGATTAGGGAGGCGTGCGACGCTCTCGGCATCTCGATGAGCGCCGGCGACAACTGGTATCAGAAAATGTTTGCTGTTCGGAAGCGGATCGACCACAAATGTCCCTGCGGCAAGGAACTGCGCCACCGGGGGGCCTGTCGGTTTCGGCAAGGATACCAGACGGGAAAGGGCAATGCTCATGACGAGAATCGGAGCGCCGTTCGCTCTGGTCGACGGTAGTCTTTGTCATCTGTACACTTTGAACTTAGCGCAGGCATATTTGGCTGCTTCCCTCTGCGAATTGACCGAAGCCTTCGTTCTGGCTATTCAGCCTGACCAGGTCTCGCTGCCGCGAACGAGCATTCCGAATGCATAGGGCGTGAGGACAACGTCAAAGATCTAGCACGATCCACGCTGGCGCGTGGTCGCTGGCGTTTTCCTCGCCACGCACCCCTCGGTCTACACCGCCATCCACGAGTCGGTCGCACATTGTCGGCGAAAGCAGGAAGTGATCGAGCCGCATGCCCTTGTTTGCAGTCCACCGGTCGCGCTCGTAATCCCAGAACGTCCAGAGCGGCCCGTCGGGGTGCAGCCTCCGCAGAGCATCCGTCCAGCCTTGAGACAACAGTCGAGCGAACGCCTGCCGGCTCTGAGGTTGGACCAATGCGTTGTTGTCTAAAGATCGCGTTTGATAGATGTCTTGCGCCGTTGGCACAACGTTGTAATCGCCGGCCAATACGACGGGCACACCGGCCGTCATGAGTTCGCTGGCGTGCGCGATTAAACGCTCGAACCAGGCCAGTTTGTAATTGAACTTCGGACCGGGCTGAGGATTGCCGTTTGGGAGATAGATGGAAGCGATCAAGATTCCATTCACTGCCGCCTCGATGTAGCGCGCCTGGCGATCCTGAGGATTACCGGGCAGGCTTGATCGAGTCAGCACCGGATCGTGGTCTCGCGCGAGGATCGCCACGCCGTTCCAGGAACGCTCGCCTTGCCAGACTGCACGATAGCCAAGGGTTCGAAGGGTATGTGCCGGAAATGCCCGCTGCTCGGCCTTGAGCTCCTGGAGGCAAACGACGTCTGGCTCCGTTTTGGCGAGCCAAGCCACGAGGTTGTCCAGGCGTTTGTTGATGTTGTTGATGTTGAAAGTGACGATCTTCAGAGTCCAGGCCTCAATCTACAACCTATTGTGATCTGAACGAGTGTGAAAGCGGCAAGCCGGACGATATCGCACGAACGCTATCGTTTCGGAGGACGCCACGCTAAAACGTCGCAAGATACGAGAGCACCAAATTGTAGACGGCGTGCATGAGGGCTGCGGCCGCCGTGGATTCGGATTGTGCCCGCATCCAGCCAAATGCAATCCCAGTGAGAATTGTCGTGTAGAGGCTGAGGCCAGTCCTGCCAGCGTGAGAGAAAGCGAAGCCTACGGCGATGATGAGAATCGTCGCGCTAACGGCGGCGAGCTTCGAAACGCGGCAGCGGCTCAGAAGCTCGAAGACCAGCCAGAAGAGCAGGCCTCGAAAAAGCATTTCCTCCAGCATTGGTCCGGATGCGCTGGCCAAGAGGACTCGATGAGGGGGAGGAACACCACCCAGGGATTCGTGAAACGATCTGGCGATCGACCAGACGCCAGCGCTGGACGCAAGGCCGGCAAGAACGCTATAGAGCCAGAACCCTTGACGCGGGGACACCCAGCCTAAACGACGAAGCCATGGCGTCTTTCCGAGCACGCGATAGCCATAAACCAATAAGAGCAAGGTCATCAGCAGGGCGAGCCCAAGGGTCTGCGGCTTCACCGCGATCGCCGTGATCTGCCAGACGAACAGCAAAAATACCGGCAGGAAGAGCTCTGGATTGGCCGTAACGGTCTGTCTGACCATGCCGGCGAAACGAGCACACAAAGTGTGCAGCCTAAAGCCGAGCCGTTGCTTGGCGAGTAGGGCGCTCAAATCAGACCCTCTCCGCAAACAGAACGGAAACCGCAAGACCGGCATTTG